>CAWHVH010000001.1:0-94253 GCA_963832635.1 Terriglobia bacterium
GCTGCTCCGCACCCGAACGCGATTCGCTTCGAACATCGTTGAGCACATCGGCCAAGGCACAGCAGCGCCGCGAGTTGGGCGGTTGATCAGGCAGCGGCGTCTTGCCGACGCGCGTCTTCTGCCGGGCATCGCATTCTGTCGCACTCCACGATCCTTTAAATGGATCCTGCAATGACTTGGGCGATTCGCTCGGCAGCGTGCCCATCCCACAGAGGGATCGCCTGCGCCGGCTTCGTTTGAGTGGACAGAATTCGTTTCACTTCGCTCTTCATCCGCGAGATGTCACGTCCCACAAGGACGTTGGTTCCCAGGGTGAGCGTAATCGGACGCTCGGTGTTCTCGCGCATGGTCAGACATGGAACGCCGAGAAAACTGCTTTCTTCCTGCATTCCTCCCGAGTCGGTGATCACGACCTTTGCCGCTCGCTCGAGAGCGAGAAATGCCAGGTACGGCTGGGGATCGAGCAGGAGCAGCTTCCCGTCGCTGAGCGCGTCGAGACCCAGATCGTGAATTCTTTGGCGGGTGCGCGGATGCACGGGGAACACGACTGGCAGGTCGTGACTGATATCCGATAAGGCGAGCAGCAAACCGCGCATCCAGGGAAGGTCATCGACGTTCGAGGGACGGTGGAGCGTGACCAGCGCGTATGCAGGCGGGAGATTCGCCGGCTTGTGCGACGCGCTGCGCGGAAGCAGTCGCACCAGCGTGTCGATCATGACGTTTCCTACGCGGTGGATCCGGCCTTGCGGAATTCCTTCGCGCAAGAGGTTCTCGTCAGCGTCCTCCGAGGGCGTAAACAGCAAGTCCGAAAGCTGGTCCGTGAGCAAGCGGTTAATCTCTTCGGGCATGGAGCGATCGCGAGAGCGCAATCCCGCCTCGACGTGTCCCACTCGCAGCTGCAACTTGGAACAGACCAGCGCAGCTGCCATCGTGGAATTCACGTCACCATAGACCAGCACGAGATCGGGCTTACGATCGGCGACCACCGGTTCGAAGCCGGCGATGATATCGGCGGTCTGACGCGCATGTGTGCCCGAACCTACTCCGAGATTTACATCGGGCTCGGGCATCTCCAGTTGCTGGAAGAAGACGTCCGACATGTTGGCATCGTAGTGCTGGCCAGTGTGGACCAGGGTCTGGCGCATTCCTGGGAGATTCGCCAGCGCCGCCCGCACCGGAGCGGCCTTCATGAAGTTAGGACGGGCGCCAACCACGTGAAGAATATGCATGCGAAGGGATCAGTTCTCCGGGGGATTGTACTTGCTTTCGCTTACGCGAGCGAGGATCAGCCGGCCTGGGCGGCGGCAAAGCCGGGACGTTCCTCGACGTGTGGAACCACTTCCACCACATGACTGAGAGAGCGATCCAACGCATCCGCCAAGGTGCCGGGGAATACCGAGGTCAGAAGATTCACGTCCAATTGCAAGTCGCGCGTGCTGTAGAGGCGATAGAGAGTCAAAGACCCGCGCCGGCGGTGGTTGGTTGTGACCAGATCGAGATTCAGACTCCACGCAGTTGCTTTCTCGCGTGCAAAGGCCGTGCCCGGCTTCCGCCAACACAGGCGATAGAGTCCGGCAGCTCGATCCGCGATGACTTGCAGGCTTTCGACTTCCGGGGTTTCCGCGGGAAAAACATTCAAGTTCAGATCAAAAGCATCGAAGTCATTGCTGCCAAACGCCGCCAAAAGTATTCGACAGACCTGTTCGCAATCGACGCTGACTTTTAGTTCCTCCGCGGCCCGGCGGATGGAAAGATTGTTGATAAAAATCTGACGCTGTTCGATGGTGCGCTGCGCCACCCGGCGCAGTTCTCCAAATTCCAAATAACCCAGGTGTTGCACGCCTACCCAGATTCCGGTACCGAGTACGGCCAGCACCAGGCCGAGCGTGCTCCCGGTCGGCCAGAGCAGAAACAAGCTGAGCAAAGCGAACACCGCGGACACGGCATAAAGCACGATGACCACCTGGCGGTGCGACATCCCACGCTGCAGCAGTTTGTGATGAATGTGCTCGCGGTCCGCGGTGAACACGGGCCGCCCGCTGATGAATCGCCGAATCACCGATAACGTCGTCTCGAGGATAGGCAAACCGAACGAGACCACCGGGATGGCCACGGCGATGATGGTCGGCGCTTTTTGCGCGCCCTGCAGTGCCAGCGCGCTCAGCATGAATCCGATGAAAAGGCTGCCGCAGTCACCCAGGAAAATAGTCGCGGGATTGAAATTGAAGCGCAGAAACCCCAGGATGGAGCCGGCAAGCGCAAGGGTCATCAAGGCGACCAGCGACGAGCCACTCAACAAGGCAACGACGAACACCACCAGGGTGGAAAATAGTGCTGATCCTGCGGCGAGGCCGTCGAGGCCGTCGATCAGGTTAAACGCGTTGGTGATGGCCAGTACCCAAAGAATGGTGAGCGGCAACCCGACAAACCAGGGGAAATGATGATTCCCGAACAGCACCGGGAGATCGAGGATCTGCAGGCCACCGGCGAACAGAAGGCCTCCGGCGATCGCCTGCACCGTGAACTTGAAATAGGGGCCGACACTGCGGAGATCGTCGTAAACTCCAAGCGAAAATATCAGCAACGCGGGCAGAAGAATGGTCGACAGGCCCCGGATGGTGACGTTCAGGCCCAGTTTGGGGAACCATGCTGCTACCGATAGGGCAATCCCGAAGCTGACGGCAAAAGCCAGGAAGATCGCGATGCCACCGAGGCGCGGTAAAGGCGTACTGTGCAAATGACGATCAGCCGAAGGCGCGGCCAACCACCCGCGAGCCGTGGCGATGTTTCGCACATACCTGGTGAAAACGAAGGAAAGCAGCAAAGACGCCGCAAAGATTCCCAGGTAAAGCTGTGTCAACTACGTCTCCTTCGGCCAGATGGAAGGTTCTCGACCGAGATCGCCCCACGGTTTCAGAAGAGTCTCCTTCCGATCGCGTAAGAACTGTTTTCGACAGACGCCAAAGAAATTGTGTGGAAAAACGGTTTCGAAACTATAACAGCTTCGTGATAGGCGATCTATTTTCTTTCTCGACAACCCTGTGGAAATCTTCCTGCGCCTCTCCAGAATCGAGACCTGCATTTCGTGAACCCATAGCATCCTCTCCGTAAAACGTTAAGGAACAGTGATGTATAGCCTGTGCTAGACTTTAAGCCTCATCCAAAATCAGGGGTACGTCATGGGGTTCGACCGACCAAGATTCTTTAAGCTGCTGCGTCGCGATGCGCTCTTGAGCGCCGCATTGGTTTGCATGGTCGCCGGGGCGGCAGCCCAGAGCGCCCCAGCCGCTGGTCAGGCCGCTTCCTCCGCTGAGACGGAGTCACCCTCCTCTACGACCAAGGCGGCCCACGCGGACTCCAAAGCTGCGAGTGAAACGCAACCGATGCGAGACACTGCTTTGCGGCTTGGAGTGGGGGACCTGCTGGAACTCAACGTTTACAACGTCCCAGAACTTTCCACTAAGACTCGCGTAGGAAGCAACGGCGATGTCTATCTTCCGCTGATTGATTACGTCCACGTGGACGGTCTTACGCTGGAAGAAGCGCAGACCCTGATCGAAAAGCGATACACGGACGGGGGCTTTCTCAAGGACCCTCATGTGACGGTCTTTGTCGACGAATACGCCTCCCAGGGAGCGAGCGTGCTGGGTGAAGTTTCAAAGCCCGGCGTTTATCCGGTTATCGGCCAACAGCGTCTCCTCGATCTGGTGTCGGCTGCGGGCGGTTTCACTGACAAGGCTGGGCGGTTGGTAACCATCACGCATCGCGATCAACAAGATAAGCCGATCACGGTGACTCTGGCTCGTAATCCGGCTGAGAACGGCGAAAACAACGTCGAGGTGTATCCCGGCGACACCATTGCCGTGCATCGCGCGGATATCGTGTACGTGGTCGGAGAAGTGAGCCGGCCCAGCGGATTCCTGATGGATTCAGGGAGCCTTACCGTGTTGCAGGCGATCGCCCTGGCTGGCGGGGTAAACCATGATGCGAAGCTGGGATCGGCAACCATCATCCGCAAAACCGCGCAGGGGATGACCGAGACTCCGGTTCACCTCAATAAAATACTCGAAGCCAAGGCGCCGGATCTTCCGATGCATGCTGACGACATTCTCTTTGTGCCCACGAGTTCGGCCAAGCGCGCCGCAGGACGCACCGCGGAAGCCGCTCTACAAGCTGCCACTGCGCTCACCATCGTGGCGGTGCACCCCTAGGCGTTTGATTCAGGCGGCTAGGGTGTCAACGGCCGGCTTCTTCCCCAGCAATTTCTCGAGCACCCGAATGTAAGTGGCGGCAGTGCGCTGCCGTGAGAAGTGTTCCAGAATGTGACGGCGTCCATTGCTGCCCAGAGTCTCCCTCAGCCGGGCATCCCCACGCAGGCGAACAATCGCCTCCACCAGAGCGTCTACGCTCTCCGGTTCAATGAACACCCCAGCCTGACCTTCCTCCACAATTTTGCGGGCCTGCCCGTCAACTCCCAGGATGACCGGGCGCGAGCAGGACATGAACTCCAGCATCTTGGTAGGAATCACGGTTTTGAACAGATCCGTTTTCTTGAGCAGGACCAGGCTTGCGTCCGACGCGCAGATGTAGTCAGGAATGCTCTCCCGCGGCTGTTGATCCACAAACCGCAGGTTGGCCAGCCCTCGGGTCTTCGCCATTGCGACAATTCGCTCTTTGTCAGCGCCTTCTCCGACCAGCAGGAACAGAACGTCGGGAGCGACTTGCTGCAACCGGTCGGCGGCGTTCACCAGGGTTTCCAGCCCATGAGCCATTCCCAGGGTTCCGATATAGCAGACAATAAATCTTCCTTCTGCCCCCAATTGGCGTCTCAGGTCGCCGTTGTCCTCGCGCGGAGAGAACAGGTTGGTCTCCACTCCGTTCTCGACTACCGAGATTTTCTCGCGGGGAACTTTCCAATGATCGACCAGGTATTCCTCGAACGCCGGCGTGACCACAACGATGTGATCCGATCTCCGATAGAGGAATCCGGCGATCTTTGCCAGTGACCGGTGGAGAACAGAATTCTCGCTGCCCATGCCAACGGCTGCCAACGATTCCGGCCAGAGATCGCGGACTTCAAAGACGAAAGGAACACGCTTGGAACGGGCGATCCACCATCCGGAAAGTCCCACCAGAAGTTGCGGCGATGTACCGATGACAACATCGGGGCGTGACACGAACAAACCAGTGGTCGCGGACGACACGCAAAACGAGCTGTAGTTCAGCATGCGCTCGTACGCCTTTCGATTCGGGAACGGCAAGAGCCAGGTGCGAACAACATGGACCCCGTCTACCTTCTCCCGGGCCACCAGGCGCCGCGCCTTGGTCTTGTATTCCGGCGGAATCACTCCCGTGGGGTGGTTGGGAAACCCGGTGAGAACGGAGACATCGTGTCCGCCCTGGACCCAGTGCCGCGACAACTCCGCAGCTCGTGCGGCGGGCGCTCCCATCTCCGGCGGAAAGTACTGCGAAACATAGAGAATCTTCACGGGTCCCTAGTAGTAACAGAGCTTGAAAGCACTTTTGTAGCACAGAGCGCGCGTACGCTTGGCACGGCTGCGCGCGTAGCGTTCCCAGCGATCGGCATAGCGTGCGAAGATCTCGTCTCCCGTCAGGCGCGCCATGACTCTCAACTGCACGATGTGTAACTGATGGTAGAAGGGGCTTGCGACCATAGGCAAGCGAGTCCCGGATTGCTCGTAAAGCGACCAGAAGCCGAGATCGTAGCGGTCCAGGTTCTTTGTTATCGTCTCAACGCACTTCTCAAACAGATCGCGGGCCGGCGCGTTTCCCGTCGCTAAGAAGTAGTCATGCACACCCCAGGCCGCCCAGAGGAATCCGTTCAGGATATGTGTCGGCGGCGAAACGATATATTCCTCGATCCAGACATCACCCTGAGCGTCGGTGAAAATGACTCCGCCCTCCGCTGTCGACTTTAGAAAACTATCGAAGGCTCGCTGCGCCGCGTCCAGATAGGCTGCCTTGCCGGTTTCCTGGTGCGCCCGCACCAACAGGGAAATTCCCTGCCCTTGCGCCAGACCTGAATACCACGGTGCTTTCAGCGGACTGCGATACTCCCAATCAAACCGATGGTTCCACACCCAGACTCCGGACCGGTTCTTTTCCAGGTTCGCGCACAACCAGTCACTGGCGACGAGAAACCTCTTCTGGCGATCTTGCGACCGGGAATCCTGAAACAGGTTGTAGTTGCCCAGTCCCCATTGCGCGATGGCGATGGGGTTGTATTGAAGGCCGATTTGACCGTGGTAGTCGAGCAAGGGAACTCCGGCTGCGTCGTATTGGCCCGGATAGTCGGCTTTCTCTGAAAACCGCATGTAGTATCCGCCGAGCGCGTCGGTTGCCGCGTTGGGGTTCGCCTGCGGCGTTTCATGCCAGAACGTGAGTTGGCTTTTCCCCGGAAGCAGATAGGCCTTGAAGATGCGCCGGTAATAGTGAAGGCGGCTCGTGAGGGACATAACAAGAATTTCCCGGACTATAGCACGGACGCCGGCTTCACCCGCCACAGGCCGGTTTGAAGATCATGCTTCCTGACGGCGATGGTGCTGACTGCAAGCAGGCCGCTGGTGTTATGCCCATCGGGAAGAAAGGCGTTGCCGTATTGGAACATTCCCATGGGCCACGAGTCCTTCGTCCAACGCAGTACCGGCTGCCATGCAGGTCCGCCGAAATTTCCAAACACGCTGACGATGCGATCAACATTCACGGAACTCGGTTCGACCATGGTGGAAAAGAAAATCGCGTCACCCACGCAGCATCCATAGATCGAAGAACCGTTCACACTGGCGACTTCCGCGACGCGTCCCGCGCGATCCAAAAAGTAAATGTGATTCTGTTCAAACGGCGTGTCTGACGAGAAGTACACTCCATCGCGCGCCGGCACCAAGGCCACGGCACGAGCCTGCTGAGTTCCCGAGAGAACCACATCCACGCGACGCAGGTCACACGAGGCCCGCAGGATGCGGCATTCGGCGCCGTCGTCGCCAGTGAGAATCCACAAGCAGTTTTCCCATGGATCGTGGACGATGTTATGCACATGGCGGATGGCGCCCTTCGGAAACGTGTACGCCACTTGCCAAGTGGCACCACGGTCGCAGGACGCATAGATGTGCACTTCATCGCGCCCGGCGTTATCGAAATATTCTCCCCAGAAGAGATGGTCGTCAGCAGTGACCGCGATATGCAGCGGACGCGTACCGCGCTGCACTTTGTGCGAGACACGGAATTGAGATTCGCCAGGAGCCAAGGTCACGATGGCGCCGTGTACGGCGGCAACCATGTGCCCCGAAGACGACACCGCGAGCGCGTGAAATCCGTCCCGCACCAGACGGGAAGCAAGCCGCGAAGAAGCAGTGACGCCCCTCCACCACACAGGATGATACTTTGCCACTGGAACGCACTCGACAGTGTCCTGGTTCCTCTTGACTCGCAGTAACGCGTAGCCGCGTGACGCATACAACTCGTCACCATGCCAGGCCAAAGCGCGCAGTCGCGGCAACACCGCCACGGGCTCCAGACGTACGCCTGTAGCATTCAGTGCAACGAGATCGCGCTGAGCCGCCATATTCCTGCTCAACTCTCAGATTTCAGGACCAGATAGGAGCCGATCGCGAGTCCGTCCATCCGCGTGCGTTTGAAACAATCGATAGCTTCCGCGGGAGCGCACACCACCGGCTCGTTCTCGTTGAAGCTGGTGTTCAAAATCACGGGAATGCCGGTCTTCCTGCGAAAAGCGTCGATCAGATCGTAGTACATGGGATTCTCTTCGCGACTCACGGTCTGCAGGCGCCCGGTGTCATCCACGTGATTCACTGCGCACAACTCCTTCCGTTTCTCCGGACGAATTTTGTAGACATGCAGCATGAATGGGGAGGGATGGTTGTGCTCGAAATATTCATTCTGGTATTCAGCCATGATCGACGGCGCAAAAGGACGAAACCACTCGCGATGCTTGATGCGCGCGTTGAGGATGTCTTTCATGTCCGGGCGCCCCGGATGGGCCACGATCGAGCGGTTGCCCAGCGCGCGCGGGCCCCACTCCATGCGCCCCTGAAACCAGCCGACGACATTGCCCGCCGCTACCTCGCCGGCAACGGCATCCAGCAAGGGCTCGCGCTCCAGTTTGCGGTATGAGAGGCCTGCGCTTTTGAGGTCAGCCTCGATCTTCGCATCAGCGAATTCGGGTCCCAGGTACGAATTTTTCATCACGTAACGCCGTGGCTGCTTGAGCACAGAATGCCAAGTGTGCAGCGCCGCTCCGATCGCCAGCCCTTCGTCGCCGGCCGCAGGCTGAATCCATGTGCGCCGAAACGGGGTTTCGCGAAAAAGTTTCCCATTGGCCACGCTGTTGAGAGCGCACCCGCCCGCCATGGCCAGGTCTTCCACCGGCACGCGTTGATGCAATTCGTTCAGCAGATGAAAGAAGACTTCTTCGAAGCGATGCTGCATGGCAAAAGCAAGATCCATGTCACGTTGCGTGATCTCGGAGTGTGGCTCGCGCGGCTGGCCGAAGAACTCCACCATGCGGTCCGAGAAATGCCGCGCCAGGCGCACGGTTCCGTCCGGCAAGACTTGCATGCCCTGGTTACTCCCCAGAGGCTTGAAGTAGTTCAGATCGAGTTGAAAATTTCCGTTGTTGAGCCCTATGACTTTTCGCAGCTTCTCGATGTACGTATCCTTGCCGTACGGAGCCAGTCCCATCACCTTGCCTTCATCGCCATATTTTTTGTAGCCGATGAACTCGCAAATCATGGTGTAGAAACTCCCCAGAGAGTGCGGCAGATATACGCGGTCGAGCACTTCGATTTCATTTCCTTCACATCGCGCCATCATGGTGGAAACAAAATCACCGGAACCGTCGTAGCTGAACCCGGCCGCCTTCTCCCATGGCGAACAGTAGTAGGCGCTCGCAATGTGCGCGATGTGGTGTTCAAGATGGTGCTCGTGAAAACGCAGCTTCGCAGGATCGATCTCAAGCGCATTCGCGAGAAGCAGGCGGACGTCTCGCATTTGCTGCTTTGCGCTGGCGCAGACGAATAAAATTCAGAATCTTGGCCGGATTTGCCAGCGCATACTGCACCTTCTTCGCCAGATTGGCGTCGCTGTCCTGACCAACCGCAACGTGGTCGACGTCGGTAATTTTCGCACCCACCGCATCCAGACAAGCTTTGACTGCCAGTGACGGAAAACCTCCATAATGCTTGGCGCGATTCAAACGCTCTTCCGCAATGGCGAAGACCACTTCACCGTCTTGCACGACGGCCGCCGAAGCATCAGCGTGAAACATGTTGAGGCCCAGAATCAGCATGGACTGCAAATTTACCTTTCCAGTTTGGAGTCACCGGTCGCCGCGACGATCGCGCGATCCGGTAAGGTGTGAAGCATCAATCGGAATCGCTTTTCCCGAAGCGCGCGACTCTACCGCTTTCAGCGTCGCCAACGTCGAAGTCACGATCTGATCAAACGAGATGGGCGCTTCCCTGCCGTTTTGTACCGCTTGAGCAAAGGCTTCCCATTCCCCGCGGTGTCCTTTGTCCTGGCGCATGCGGGAGCGCAACGTCTGCTTTTTGCCATGGCGCACCAGTTCCAGGAGGCGAAAATCCTCCAGCGCAGCCACAGCCGAACCGCCGAAAACTTCGACTCGTTCCTTCGAGAACAGTTTGTCGCCGTTCGCCAGGTAGCTCACGGTTCCCTGCGAGCCGTTGGCATACTGCAGCGAGATGATCACGTTATCATCCGAATAGCGGCCATTATTCGCCAGGCTGCGCGTCTGCACTTCAACGGGAGCCGATCCTGCCAGGAAGCTCAGGAAATCGACGAAGTGGCAGACCTCGCCAAGAATCCGGCCTCCACCTTGCTCGGGATCGTTGACCCAGTGGTCGGGTGCAATGTAGCCCGCGTTCACGCGATAGTGCATGGCCAAGGGCTCGCGGCTTTCCGCGAGGAATGACTTCATTCGCAACGGCCAACGGCGCAAAACGGCGATTGAACCCGACCATCAGGATGGGCTTGGACGCCGAGGGCTCTCCGTAGAGATCACAGATTTCCGTCAACTCGTCTTCATTCAGGCACAACGGCTTTTCACAGAAGACGTGCTTCCCGGCTCGAATCGCAGCCAGCACCTGCCCGGCATGCAAATGATGACGGGTTGCAATCACGACCGTATTCAGGCTTTGATCGTTGAGAATTTGTTCTTCATCGGTGGCGCAATAGCGAAAACCGAACTTCTCCGCGGCGTGGCGGGAATGCGAACCGTTGGCTGCGCAGACTCCCACGAGATCGATTCCACCCACTTGTTTCATGGCGGGCAACAGCGTAGCCATCGCGAAACTGCCGGCGCCCAGGAGTCCAACCGAAGTGGTCTTGTCTTCCGATCGTGAGGACGTACCGAGCCTGGACACGAGTTCCAGGCGGCGCGTCTCTTCTACTTGGTCCGAATACGTAATCAGCACACCCAGAGAGGGCTCGCCTGTTTTGCCTGTGATCAACTCGTAGGCGCTCGCTGCCTGTGCGATCGGGAATCGGTGGGTAATGAGGGACTTCAGATCAAGCTTCCCTTCCGCCAGCAATTGCAGAAACGCTTCCATGTTGCGCGTCTCCGTCCAGCGCACGTAGCCGATCGGATAATCGCGCCCCTTCTGCTCGTAGGCTGCATCGTAGCGTCCCGGTCCATACGATCGGGGAATGCGGAAGTCGAGTTCCTTCTCGTAGTAGAGCTTTCGCTCGATATCCAGACCTACCGTGCCCACCGCAACCACTACGGCTCGGTCGCGAGCTACGCGTGCGGCCAGATTCACGGGATCGCTGCTCGGAGTCTCTGCCGTGATCAGGACTACATCGGCTCCGTGTCCCCCGGAGTGTTCGAAGCACATCTCGCCGAATGCCGAACTAGAAGTCGAAGCGAAATCTGCCCCGAGCCTGAGGGCAAGATCGACGCGCGCCTGCCGCAAGTCCAAACCGACGACCCGGCAACCGGCCGCTTTGAGCGCTTGCACGGTCAACTGACCGAGGAGTCCCAGGCCAATGACGGCTACGATATCGCCGAGTTTCACGTCACCGGTACGAATGCCGTGTAGCGCGACTGCGCCGACCGTGGAAAATGCAGCCTCCTCGAAACTGACACTGGGGTTGGGAATTCTCGCCAACAACAAACGTGGAATGCAGGCAAACTCAGCGTGCACAGCGTACCCCGCGCCAGCGCATGCCACCGCATCGCCGACGTTGATGTCCGTCACTCCCTCGCCGACGGCAATCACAGTACCAGCGCTGCTGTAACCGAGGGCGCTGGGTTGATCGAGGCGGCTGCGGACAGTTGCCACAGCCGGCAGCAATCCGTCGCGGCGAACTTTGGCGATCACGTCACGAACCAGATCCGGACGGGCCTGCGCTTTCTGCAGCAGATTCTTGCTGGCAAATTCGGAAGATGCGCGCTCGGTGCCAGCGGAAACCAAAGACGCAGCGATGCGCACCAGAACGCAGCCGGCGAGTAGTTTCGGAGCGGGGACCTCGACTACCGAGATTTCTCCGGTTCGCGCGTGTTGCAGCACTTGCTTCATGCGGTCGCTGCCTGCCGTGTGAAGGCAAAATCGGATTCGGTATTCCTGACCTGGCCATCCAGAAATGTCTGCATCCAAAGTTCAAGGGTGAGGAACTGCCAGATCTGCATCGACCAATCCTGCGCCCCGCTGCGATGCTCGTCGACGAATCGCCGCACGGCTTCAGGCCGAAAGAGACCGCGGTCGCGTAGTTGCGCAGGCGACAGCAGGTCGTCGACCATCTCTTTCAGATCGTGCGCCAGCCAATAATCGACGGGGGCCGCGAATCCCGCTTTCGGCTGCTCTAACACCTCGCGCGGCAAGATGTCTCGCATCGCCTTGCGGAAAATGTATTTCGTCGTGGGACGGAAGAATCCCTTGAGTTTCAGCTCTGGTGGCACATTCCAGGCAGCGAACTCCGCGAGTTCCCGATCCAGAAAAGGCACACGCACTTCCACCGAGGAAGCCATGCTCATCTTGTCGTTGTATGTCAGATTCAAACTGGTCATGAAGATCTTGGTATCAAGATAGAGCATCTGGTTGAGGAAATCGGCATCCTTGACCTGCTCGAAACTAGCGTGATGACGCAGTGCGGGGTCCGCATTCGCGATCTCGGGCAGCCACTCCGGCGCATAGAGTGCCGCTTTTTGCTCCGCATCGAGATACGTGCAGTTCATGATGAAGCGATCGGCGGGAGCCAGGGACGCGCTCCGTGCCATTTTTTTTGCCAGCCGGACTCTCCCCTTCGCTGCGGTGCCGCGGAAACTTGGCAGACGCCCCAAAGCGGGCTCCAGCACGCGCCGGAATCCGCTGGGGACTCGCTGATACGCCTGTGCCCAGTAATGCGCCGCGTGCTTGCGATACCCGGCGAAGATTTCATCACCGCCCACGCCGGAAAGCAGAACCGTCGCCTGCTTGCGCGCCTCGCGGCACACCAGATACGCCGTGATAATCGCAGGATCGGCCGTCGGCTCATCCATGTGCCAGGTCAATCGCGGCAACAGATCCGCAACGTCCGGTTCGACCACGATCTGCTGGTTCTCGCATCCCAACTGCCGGGCCAGGCGGGCCGGGACAGCAGGATCGTCAAGTGTCGTTTCTCCAACGCGGTACTTCTCCGGAAAGGTGATGGTGTACGTGTGGACGGGACCGCGCCCAGCCCGCGACATCATGGCGACGATGCTGGAGGAGTCGAGCCCGGCGCTCAGAAACGCACCTATGGGGACGTCGCTGACCATCTGTTGTTCCACCGATCGGCGAAAACGCTCGCGAATCTCTTCCGCCAACTCGTCTTCTGAGGCCGCGTAAGACTTGCTCGCGGGAGGAAAGGTCAGGTCCCAATACCTGGTAATGCGCAATTCTCCGTTGCGGAGAATCGCGGAGTGCCCCGCCGGCAGCTTGTGAATTCCGCGAAACATCGTCTGCGGATCAGGCACCCAAAGAAATGTCAGGTACTGGTGCAGCGCTGCCGGATCCATCTCGGCCACGATGCCTGGCACTTGCAGCAGGGCTTTGATCTCGGAAGCGAAAGCAAATTTTGAGCCGTTCTGTGCGTAGTAGAACGGCTTCACCCCGAAGTGGTCGCGCGCCATGAAAAGGGTGGGAGCGCCGGAGCGCAGGTCACAAATGGCAAACGCGAACATGCCGTTAAGCCGCTTTACGCAATCCGGGCCCTGCTCTTCGTATAGGTGGAGCACGACTTCGGTATCAGTGTTCGAAGAAAAGCGATGGCCTTTGCTCTCGAGTTCCGCGCGAAGATCCGCGAAGTTGTAAATCTCGCCGTTGTAAGTGATCCAGAGGGTTCCGGCCTCATTGCACATCGGCATGTGGCCGCTGGCCGAGAGGTCGAGAATGGCCAATCGCCGGCTGCCCAGTCCGACATAAGAACCGTCGGGGAATTGCTTCTCCCAGAGACCGGCATCGTCCGGTCCACGGTGTGTCTGCACCGCCGTCATGCGCGCCAGCGTTTCCCGGTTTCCGCAATTCATCAACCCACTGATTCCGCACATGGCGCGGCTAACCTCTCCTGGTGCGCAATTCGTAGATTTTGGCTTTGATGTTGAAAAACTGAATGCCCTGCATCCCGCAATAAATCAGGCCGGGAACACCATCCAGAAATCCGAAGCAAAAGATGTATTTGTAGAAGAAGAACAGAACCGGCGATCCCGGAAGACCGAAGAAGTTCTTACGCAGCCAGCGGCGACGCTGAGCCTGGGTCCCAAAAAACGAAGGCGGCAATTCCTGGCTGTTGGCTTCGCCATTCAGCCACACGCGCGCTTCCCAGTTCGAATATTCGTCGTGCTTCTGGATGTAGCGCGAGAGGGACTCTACATTGTGGTGAAGCAGCGGATTCTTCAGCTTTGCAGTCTTGCCGTCGACCACTACATGCTCGTGGACTTCCATATCGCACATCGAGTTGTCCTGATCCCTGAGACGGCACTCGTAGCGGCCCTTGCCGCGGCGAAAGAGCGAGAGCTTGTAAAAATTCGCTCCACTGTGACGCAGCCGCCGGCCAAGAAAATACATCTGGAGTTCGATGTAGTAGCCGTTGAAATCCGGTTGCAGGATCGCTTTCCGGATTTCCTCCACCAATTCAGGAGTGAGCGCTTCGTCCGCATCGACGAGCAAGACCCAGTCAAAGGCCAGCGGCAGCGTATCGATGGCCCACTGGCGCTTCTTCGGCCAGCCCCCCTGATAGTGAAATTGCACCACCTTGGCTCCGAAGGAGCGCGCAACTTCGACGGTGGCATCGCTGCTATTGGAATCGATCACGTAGACTTCACCCGCTTCGCGCAGCGATTCGAGGCAGCGAGCGAGATTATGCGCCTCGTTCCGCACAGGCACGATCACACTCACCGGAAGCTTCACGGCGGGCACAATGGGCTGTAACTGGCGGGGTTCTTCCAGTTTCTGCATCACGGGATCACTGTGCTCACTATCTTACATGGAATCGCGGGACAAACCGAAACTCGAAGAGCGCCGCGTGTTGCGGGTTTTGGTATGTGCTACTATCCGCTGAGAAACCGCAAAAATGGCGAATGCGCGCTCCATCCCCGACTTAAAGAATGAGGTACGTGAGTTCTGGAATTCCGATCCCTGTGGAAGCCGGTATCTGGAAGGCGTGGAAGATTTCGACGCTCACGCCAGGCTCGCTATGCACTCGAACCCTACATTCATGATTTTGCGCAATTTTCCTCCTCCCGCGGCTTGCGCGTGCTGGAGGTGGGCGTTGGCATGGGGGCTGACTACCTGGAGTGGCTGAAAGCCGGTGCCCGCGCCACGGGAGTGGATCTTTCTTCCTCGTCGCTCGAGCGCGCCCGCAAGCGCTGCGCTGCCGCCGGCTACGAGTCCGACCTGCAGGTGGCGGACGCCGAGAGCCTGCCCTTCCCCGACAATTCGTTCGACGTGGTGTATTCCTACGGAGTCATGCACCACAGCCCGAACACCGAACGCTGTTTTCGCGAGGCGTGTCGAGTGCTGAAACCCGGAGGACAGGCCCGCATCATGGTGTACCACCACCCGTCGCTCACAGGATTAATGCTGTGGCTGCGGTACGGCGCGTTGCGTGGGAAGACGCTGCGGCAATCGGTCTACGACCATCTTGAGAGTCCCGGAACCAAGACCTACACCGAAAGCGAAGCGGAATCGTTGCTCGATGGCTTCGAAGCCGTGACCATGAGGCAGGTGTTCAGCCCCGGCGACTTGTTGCTGAACCAGCCATCTCCGCGTTATCGGGCGCCGATTTATCGTCTGTCTTGGAAGCTCTTTCCACGAGGGTTGACCCAGACGTTTGGCCGTGACTGGGGGTTGTTCCTGCTGATTTCCGCGCGCAAGCCTCAGGCGGTCCGTTAGGCAGCCACCGACTGCAGCTCGCACCATCGCTGTAAAACATACAACGACCACGGTCGCGACCAGGAAGTCTTTCCTGTCTGGAAATCCTCCCAGACTTGCCGCACTCTCTCGTGGTGGAAGACTGCGCCGAGGGGTCCTTCGGCGATGCGGTCCAACCCCGATTGCACTTCCGGCCGGAGTTCGTCTTTCAACCAATGTTCGAAAGGAAGGGTAAACCCTCGTTTGTGGCGATGCACGATCTGGTCCGGGAGTTCACCGCGCAACGCGTTCATCAGCAGCGGCTTGGGAGTGGATTTGTCGAGCTTCGAGGAACCAGGGAAAGCAAAGACTCTCTCCGCCAGACGATGATCGATCAGCGGCACGCGCAGCTCCAATCCATGCGCCATGCTCATGACATCGGAGTCGCGCAATAGAGTGTTGAGCATGTAACAGCGCGCTTCCAGGTACGAGACCCGGTTCACCGGATCGAGATCCTGCACTCGCGCGAGCGCTTCCCGCAACGGTTCACTGGCTTCATCAATGATCTTGCGCGCGTCAAAGCCGACAAGTTCGTGGCGTTGCACCCCCGTGAACAACTCTCTCGATAAGAAGTACGGGTGCAACAAATTGCCGTTCCCAGATGCCAGCGCGGCCAGCTTGCGATTCTGATCGCTCGACGGAGCAAGCCAAGCGAAAGCGCCTGCCAGCGATCCGCGACCGGGCACGTGCTTCCAGACGTTGGCGAAACGTTCCATCCGCGGCACCGTGCGAAAGGTCGAATATCCCGCGAAGAGCTCATCGCCTCCCAGTCCGGAAAGCGCGACTTTGATTCCGGCGGCGCGGGTCTGGCGCGAGATGAGGTAGGTATTCAGCCCATCGATGGTCGGCTGGTCCATGGCATGCAGAGCGCCAGGGATTGCCTCCAAAGCATCATGCTGGGAAACCAGGATTTCCTGATGCTCAGTGCCGAACCTCTGCGCCACCATCCGCGAGTATTCGGCTTCGCTGTAGTCTGACTCGTGAAACACAATAGAGAATGTATGGATTTTGGCGCCGCCGCGACTGAGGATGGCGGCGAGGCTGCTGGAATCGATCCCGCCCGAGAGAAAAACTCCCAACGGCACATCGCTCACCATCTGCATGCGGACCGACTCGTCGAGCACCGCAGTCAGTTCGTCGAAATCGTTCTTCGCCGGCGGCGCAAGCGCACGGCTGCCGTCGCTCGCGAGGTCCCAGTAGCGTGTTACCCGGATGCTCCCCTTCTCCCAAGTCAGCGAATGCCCGGGAGGGAGCGCCGAGACTCCTTCCACCAAGGTGATGGGATCATAGAGCGAACCAAATCTCAGGTAATTGAGTACGCCGGCGTGGTTCAGGCGGCGCGGCACCAATCCGGTTCCGAGCAGAGTGCGCAACTCCGAAGCAAAGAGGAAATATTCACCTTGCGCAGAGTAATAAAGGGGCTTGATCCCCATGGGGTCGCGCGCCAGAAACAGGCGATGTCGTTTCGCATCCCAGATTGCGAAGGCGAACATCCCACGGAATTCCTTAAGACAGGCCTCACCCCAGCGACCGTATGCCTTCAGCAATACTTCAGTATCAGACTGGCTGCGAAAACTGATGCCTTCGCGCTCCAATTTGTCTCGCACCTGACGAAAGTTGTAGATCTCGCCGTTATAGGCGATCCAGTTTCCTGCTCTCGGGATCCTGCATCGGCTGGTGGCCCAGCGGCGAGAGATCGAGAATGGCGAGGCGCCGGTTGCCCAGGCCGATTTCGACGGGCTCCGGCGCTGCTTCCCGGACGATGACCGTGCCCGAGTCGTCGGGGCCACGGTGGGCAAGCGACAGCGTCATGCGCTCCAGAAGCTCTGGATCGACCGTCTTACGCCGAGCAACGATGCCGACGATGCCACACATAACGGAGGGAGTACGACTCATACTCTAGAAACTGCGAACGTGTTTTCAGGTCTAGCGTGAGCAACCGTGAGACGGGTCCGCTCCCCCGCGACTTCCTAGGAAGGGAGAGCTCCATAGTCTTACCGCTAAGAGACGTGCAGAGATCGGCGGGTAAGGAAACCAAAGCATCAAAGGGCGCTATTGCTGAGGTTCTCGCAACTTCGATCGCAGTGCACGTTGGTAGAGGAGACAGTTCGTAGCTGAGCGGTCGCAGGATTCGCGGGCGCACGTCTCCGCGTTGTACGCGGTTCGCCGCTCACATCCGAGCACGTGCAACGCCCCACCAAAGATCAGACACTCAGGGAATAGCACCAAGGAACTAAAGATCACGCTGTTCGCAGACCCGTGCGGAAGGTCGGTAAGACGGAAAACGCCAGCGGGAGAGCGATCCGCTCCGATCGAGCCGAACGAGTGCAGCTCTGCTGTTGAGGCGTATCCAATTCGCCGTTCGCTCTCCGATATCTTGACAAGGCGCCGACGCCAAGGTGTCAGCGCGAACGGGCATCAACGAATAAATGCGGAACGTGACTTCTGAACAGAGGGGTACAAAGAGCCCGTAGAATCGGAGAGAGCAGCAGGACCGCACCGCAACCCGCTTCAACGTTCGCCGCGAGCACCACAGTACAACCCAAGGCCAGAGAAGATAAAACTGTTCCTCACCGCCAACGACCATAGGGGAGTCATGGCGTCTACAGTCGATTTGCCGAATGCCAAGGCGAAATTCGCCCAAAGAACGCGTACCAATACCAAAGTGTCCCCAGGGTACTGGGAACGTGAGCGCCACAACCATCAAAAAGGCCACGTACGGTCGAAGGATCTCGAAGACCAGCCGGAATATACAACGGTTTCCAGCCTTCGCGAGCGCGGTCCGGCTTTGCCCAGCAGAGCCGGCGATCGGGTAACCACTCAGAACGAAAACAGGTCGATTCCTGTCCATCGAAATGGGACGTGGAGCGCTGGTGCGCGAACACCATCAGAATCGCGATGGCCCGGACGACTCATCTAGCTCGGCCACGTCGCATGGGCGGCGCAGTCTCAACGCGGTACCATTTCAGACTTCCGGGAAAACGACCAGCCACTCGACCAGCTCGAGCGCATCGATGCCGTGCGTCCCACAGCAGTCAACCACTGTGAATGGACGGCCCTCACTCCTCCACGTACTTCACCACCACATTCATGCGATGCAGATTGCCGCTCGCCTTGGCGGTGATGTGATTCAACTTCTGCCCGGTTGCGACCGCATCGTTCCCTTTGACGATTGCCGTCGAGGTCGAGCCGATGGTCGAGCAGACCAAGTCGGACGCCAGCACCTGCGTTTTTCGTCCTGCCATCGTCCTTTTGCAGGTTGATGGCGGCTTCTCCGCCATCGATCTCGCAGTAGACTTCGACGATACGGAAGGCGGTGGCCAGGTTCACGTAAATCGAAGGCACCTGTTGCGCCGTGGTTAGAACGCTGTGAGGATCGAAAAATGTGTAAGTAAACTGCTCCACCTTTTGCCCTGCATTTCCGCCCTCGCCGCAATGTCCGGGCGCTTCGAAAATGCTGCTTCCGTCCGGGGACGACTCCAGGCATTTTCCTCCGGTGAATTTCTTCAACCGGATTCCATCCACCCTATCGGCGTTCAGGTTAGCCACGACGTGATCGTCGGTGATGCCCTCGATCTTGGGTGTGCTGACGGGAACGGAAAACGCCTTCAGCGTGGCGGTAAGGCTCTCCTGGGGCTTGGCGTCCGGAAGCTTTCCAATGTAGTTCCGGATTTCCTTGTTGGCCCGCGAATACAGGATGCCGGTGCCATACATGCCGGTGTCGGAATCGGCCACGTCGGCCGGCGGACGGCGCTGAAGATCGGTGATCGTCTTGTCGGATCGGAGTCTTCCCAGGTAATCAAGGAGACGGGCCCGAACCGATGCGTGAGGAAATTCAACTTTCCCTTGTAATTGCTGAATTGGCCGTCGTACGCCGCCCTGCTCTGAAAAAGAATTCCACGCTTCAGGCCCCATGTGCTGTATCCGGGCTCGTAGCACTCCATCGCAGGATAGGAGGTCGGCCCAAGTCCCAGGCCCGGCCCGCCCTGGCAGCTTTGTGCGTAGACCTGAGGGCCGTCTGTGTATCGCGAAACGGACACAATCCCCTCGCGCGGAGCATTATCGATAAATAGCCTTGCCGGTGATCCCAGGGCGCGGCCATCGTTGCCCGTGGAAAGGATGATGTTCCCCGGCCAGAAATCGAGCACGGGATAATAAGGCCCCGGGCCGGTGAAAGCGTTCACCGTGGTGTAGGTCTGGGCCGCCGCGTGAGTGTCTTTGAAACTGCATCGCGCCGGTCCACACGCCGCGGCATCGATGGTGCCAATCAGCCAATTGCCGGTGCCGAGCGGCGAAGGCTTGTCGATCTTCTCATTCCAGACCGTGCGCAGCAGTTTGTAATGGCCTCCATTCTTGATTCCCCGAATCACCGGCCAAGTGACCTCGACGGGGGTGGTTCCATCTGTTTTTGCCCAACCGGCGGCCAGCGGCATGGAGTCGCCGAAGGTCGGGTGACTGGCGACCACGAAGTAGTGATAGTAGGTCGATCCGAGATTCTGGAACTGCGGTGACTGGCCCTGCGGATTGCGGTCGCTGCGAATGGTCAGGACTCCTCCGTCGGCGATCACACCGGCAGCGCCGGTCTTGTCGATTCCGCAACCGCGTCCTTCTTCCATGTACACGTTGTCCAGTTCCGTTCCGCCATAACCGCCGCGCTTGACCCCGGTGCGGACGCCGAACTGCTGGAACCCCTGAATCACGCTGTCGGAAATCCGCAGAGTGTTGCCGCTTTGCCAGTCGACTCCGTTGCCATGGCACTGCGGCGACAGATTCATGTTCTTCAGCCAGCCCACCGCGGAACCGACGTTGAAAGGGCCGGGCGCCGTGACGTAGGAACCGCAGAAATCGGGATCGCAGCGGATGCCGCGCGAGGAACTATCCAACCCATCGAGCAGGAAGGCTTGATCGTCGTCGACCTGCACATACGCTCCGAAGGTGCCGTTGTTTCCTGGTTCCCGCGCTGAGACATTGATGATCCGCGTCGATTGCGCGTTGGTTTCGATCATCGGCTTCGTGTTCCCTGCCACCATGGGACGTCCGCGCGGATTCACCAGGGTTACATTATTGAAGCGGCTGGAGTGCTTGGGATCTCCAACGTAAACGCATGCATCCGCCATGTAGCATTCGAAGATCGCGCCCGAGAAGTCGACCACCTGGTAGGAAGCCCGGATGGAGACCCGGGCGTAGAGCCTGAGTTCGGTGCCCGGAGTGACCATCACCCGGCCCGCTTGCGCTGGAGCGGTGGGGTTGGCGGGCTGGAAGGACGCTGCGATCGAAGCCTCCTGAAGACCGTCGGACGCGCTTCCGACCGCATACCCGGCTGCGTGAGCATGCGTAGTGGTAAATTCCAGGGTTCCGGCACGGCCATCGCCTTTGCACGTTCCCCCTTCGACTCTCACGGCTTCCGGAGTTCCCTTGCCGGAGATGTAGATCCAATATTCCGGCTGGTCGCCTTTTACTCCTGATGGGCAGGCGGAGAGGCTCACGGTCTTCTCGCCGGGCACGGAAAGATCTTCAGTCGGGCTTTCCGACCACACAAAGTCGGCGGTGTAGCGGATCTCGTTTTTCGCCGATGCTGTGGACTGGTCGTCGCTTGCCGGCACGACTCTTGCCTTCAGGTCGCCTGGCAGAAGTGTTAGCGCTAACAGCGATAGAAACAGGAGTCCGCGAGTAAACCCCGAATGCAACATACTCTCTCCTTCACGCCCCTGAGCACGGGTATGGCGGCTTCCATACCATGAATTAGTGGATGGATTCAGCCAGCGACGTCAGTTCCTTCACGTGACGTGACCAGCTGAAGCGTTGTGATTGCTCAAGACCTCTAGCAGACATTTTGCGGCGCTGGTCCGGCGAGTTCACGATCTCAAGCACCTTCGCTGCCAACTCTTCCGGAGAAAACCGCGAGAAATAGGCGCCGGCCTCCCCGCAGATTTCGCGGTGCACGGGCAGATCGGAGGCCACAACCGGTAAACCGCTCGCCATGGCCTCAACCAGAGGGTGAGCGAACGACTCGGCGTAAGCCGCCGTAATGTATACGTCGCAAGTGGAATACAAGTGATGCAGCAGTTCGTAGGGAATCGTGCCGAGCTCGACCACCTCCCCATCTACGCCCAACTTGCGGATCAGCGCCGCGGCCGCTTCTGCCTGATATTCGCCGGGATTGTTTTCGCTGCGCAGCTTGCAGGTAAGCACTAGCTTGATCTTTCGGTCTCCGAGCCGGGTACGAAGAATCGGAAGAGCACGAAAAATTGTTTCGAAATTACGGTAGTAGTTGTAGTGGCTCACGAATAGCAGGCGCACGGCGTCTTGGGCATTTCCAAGCTGAGTCACGGCTGGCGCGGGTAGAGGCGTTCGATCGCGGAAGAATGCATCCCGATCGAAACCATGATGAATGGAGCGGACCTTCCGGCTGGTCCACTGGCGCAGGTCCTCGGCAAACGCTTCGCTGGGAGCAACCGTGACGTCGGCCCACTGAATCGACTTGCGGGCGAATAGTGCTTTGATTCGCGTATCGGCCCAGATTTTGTATTCTCCTGCGCCGGCGCAAGTCGCGCAAGAAATCGGGCGAAGTATAGAGGGCATTCCGGCTGAGCAGGATCTGCGGCACGGGCGACTTGCGCAACGCAAAGTTACCGGTCGATAACAGGACCTCGGCGCCACATTCCCGGATCAGCCGGGGAATCTCCTTCTGCTCATACCGCAAGCGTTGGATCACGCTCGTGGCGTCCTGCGCCTCCAGGAAAGCGACGTTTTTCCAGTCCCCCAGTTTTTGCCGCAGGCTCGGACTGAGCAGAAACGTAGTCCGCACTCCGCTCGCGGCAAAGTGGGGGACAACGTTGCGAACATAGGTAACGCCGCCTCCAGCACTAGCGGCAAGAGCGTTGACGAATATGTGCATCGTGCAATCGAGACCAAGGCCTGTTCACGTCGAGATTCCCAGTCGTTGACGCAGGCGGGTTCGGCGGCCCGCCCAGAACGGATCTCCCAGCCCGGAATACTGAAATCGAAACTCCTCGCGGGAATAATAGACCTCGATCTCACGACGCCAGATCAAAGCCGGAATATCCCGCCGTCCGTCGACCGCCCCCGGGCAGGGCGCGAAGCAAAACCGGTGATAGCGGCGGATGACATTCCATGCTGCCGCGTCCACTGCATCCCAGGCAAAGGTCCAGGCGAAGGCATCCACAGCCTTGCCGGTCCAAGAGCTGATTTTGCGTGCGCCTCCGCCAATCTCGCGTTCCAACTCCTGCTCGTTAAGGCCGGGCAGACGCGCATGGGAGAGCGTGTGATTGCCGATGGCGTGTCCGCGCGCGGCAAGATCTGCGATCTGCCCGGCATTCATCGGCTTCCAGTCCTCCCAGAGCTCGTCGCCCGCCTTGGAATCAGGATTGACCCGCGAGCGGTAATACTCGAGGGCTTGCTCCTGAGGAACTTCGGCAAACTCTGGAACAATAAAGAACACGCCGCGGGCGCCGAATTCTTCCAGCAACGGCGCCGCGAGCAGGTAGTTACTCTCGCGGCCATCATCAAAGGTGAACAGCAGAGGCGGCTTGCTGTCGTGGTTCAGCTCCGGCGCTTCCCATAGTTTCGCGAAGCCATTGAGGTCAACAATGGAGAAGCGCTTTGCCGCCCACTCCAGTTGCTTGCGGAACTGCGCTTCCATCGCGGCGGGCGTCTCATGAACCCCCGCGACCACACCGTAGCGATCGCGCCGCGAGTTCCAGTAAAGAGAGAGTTCATCAAGCCGGGCGAAAACCGAGGTCTGAATGCAAAGGGTGCGGACTCGGCTTCTCAGATCCATGCAGTCTTGCGAACCTCAGATGATCCAGTCGCCGTCCCCGGGAACGAGGTACCAATGATGGGTGGGCAGAAGATTTTTTTTGTCGAGAAACCAGCCATTCGGTGCTTCAAACTTCCGCTCAAGGAAGCCCGCGTTGCGGAAAACCTCTTGTCGCTCGGAATCCAGACAACGTAACACAATCAGGTCAATTTTTTCCTGATAGCGGCCATGCAAAGCGCTCACCACGTGCACCCAGACTTCCGCACTGGCGGGCGGATAAACATCGAGCACACACAGCGAGTTGATCTGACTGCGATGTCCCCTGGGGCGTTCGTTTACAGCCACGAGCAATTCCCCGCCGGTCTGTTTGCTGCGGAACGCGAACACCTTTGCGCTCGGATCTCTACCGGAAAAGTAGCGCCAGCGAATGTAGGGTAGATCGCGAGCGCAGGTAAGCTGCGCGGGAGGCTCGAAAATTGGCAGCGCGCTGACTTCCTCAGCGGAGTTCAAAAGATGAAGATCTGCGGACTCACCGGAATTTAGCTCCAAGCGGCGAAAGGGGCTGACCAGACTGGACGCCAGACGGCCAGCCAGGCGAGCCGTTCCGGGCGCACCCGCTTTCTTGAAGATCACGTCTTCAAGAACCGGAGACCAGCGAAGAATTCCCAAGAGTTCATGGTCGGAGTCGGGGATGGCGACGGCGCCTCGCCCCTTCCACAGCTTTGCCGCCTCAGGGCTGGCGGAGTTTCCAAAGAGCGCCCAGCGGTCATTCAGGCGGGAATACTTCAGAAAAATCAGAGCCCCCGAGCCCCGATGGGCATCGTCGACATAAAAACAACTGGAGCCCAGGACCAGCAATCTCTGCTGCTGGAAGCGAAATGTCTGCGGATTGCAGAGGAGACATCCCGCCAGTTCCCCGCGTTCCCCCCGCAATCCCCAGCCCAGCGGAATTTCCGCCTGGCGGGCTGGATTCTCCAGCAAAAACCAGCGAAGGTGGGCCTCCACTTGAGTCTGATCGCGGCCCGATTGCGCGCCAATAAATTGTGCGACTTCCTGAACATCACGCTCGTCAAGCGAGACCAGTTCTGCGCGCGGCTTCGGAATGGCGCCCGCCGATGACATCGTCATGAGGCAATGCCCGCGTAAACCGTCCGCATCTGTTTGGCCTGGTCAGCCATGGTCAACCCATCCATTATGGTGCGACGTGCTTCGGTTCCGATCTCCGCACGCATCTCCGGACTTGCCAGCAAGACCTCGAGCCCTTGCACCAGTTCGTCCAGATTGCCCACGCCGATAAGCCAGCCATTTTTCTGATGACGGATGATTTCGTCGATGCCTTGGCCGCGACAGGCGATGATCGGCATTCCGCTCGCCATCGCCTCAAGGTAGACACAGCCCAGTCCTTCGTAGCGGCTGGGCAGAACGAACACCGTGGATGTGCGCATGGCCTGAGCCACTTCGGCACGGCTCTTACGACCCACAAACCGTATCCGATCCTCAATTCCCAGGCTTCTGGCCAACTCGGTAAACAGATCGCGATCGGGGCCTTCTCCAATAAAGCTACACCGCAAATCAGGATGCGAGAGCCGAAGTCTCTCCGCGGCCTGCAAAACTAACTCCTGGCCCTTTCCGCGAAGAAGATTGCCCACAATCAGAATGCTTGCGTCGTCGCGCTTGACTGCCGGATCAGGGCGAAAGAATTCGGTATCGGTGCCGTTGTAAACGACCGTGGTGCGGACCCGGTTTCCCATTCCGTCCTTCACCACCTGCTGCACCTTCTCGCTGATGCAGACGACGGATTGCGCCCGGCCATAAACCTCGCAGGAAGCTTTCCTTCGCCACTCGACAGAAGCCCCCTCGACGAAGCAAGTATTGAACGCGTCCAGGCCGTGAACGCTCACTACGAACGGAACTCCCAACTGTTTTGCCAGCAGCGATGCGGCATGGCCGCAAGGCAGCGCTGCGTGAGCATGAATGAGATCGATCCGTTTTTGCTCGTGCAGTCGCCGGACTTGCCGTTTCAAGCGCAGGTAAAGCAGAAACCCGGCGCCCGAGAGCCCGACATTCCCGGGAAACTGAGGGTAGCGGATCCACTCCGCCGGCTTGCTTCGATCGGCGAAGCGGCGGCGATGATGCAGCGTATCGACCGCGATCACCGTGGAATCGACGCTCTCCTGCTTGAGTTGCTCCAGCAATTCCGCGACGAAGCATCCGTTTACTTCGTCTCCCATGGACGGATAGAACGGAGTCAGAGTCAACACATGCAGGGCTTTCCGGCGAGGCAATTCGGCCGAAGACACCAGCACTCCGGAATGGGCGCTATCGGAATTCAAAGTCACTTCCCCGCGCTGAGCCGCTACTTCGATTGGCCGGCCTGCATGCGATGTTCGATCAGTTGTGAGAGTCCGGCAATGGTTACGAAGCGCTCATCGCTCAGATCGCTTTCAGAGAACTGCATGCCGAACTGCTCCTCGATCTCGGTCACGAATTCCACGACTTCCGCCGAGGTCAGCAGGCCCGCCTCAAAGTAGTTCACATCCAGCATTTCCGCCGAACCGCGCGCGCCCGCCCGAGCTCTGCTTGCGAACCATTCCGTCAACCACCGGCTTACCTGTTCCCCCAAATCTTCACCTCTCGATCGCCACGCAACGCACGGGAGAGCCGTCGCAACCCTTGAGTTTTAGCGGAAGGACCACCAGTTCGACCTCAGATGCTGTGACCGACTTGAGATTGCACACATACTCCACCAGTACGACACCAGCTCCCAGGAGCACCTTGTGATTGGGAGAGTCTTTCGCGGTACCTCGCGAGTGCGCGGGGTTGTCAGGCGAGGGAGTATCCATCGCAATCAGCCGGACACCGTTTTCCACCATCCACGTGGCGGCCGCCTCCGAAAAAAACGGGTATTCATTGTAAAAAGCCATTTGCCCAAAATACTCAGACCAGTCGGTGCGCAGGATGAGGCGCGCCGGAACCTTGTTCCCCAATTTCGCCTTGAGATCGGGGACGTCAATTACCTGCAGCGCGCGGCACGGGGAAAAGTTCACAACCGTCGCCGGACCTACCAGAATGTCGAGCGGAACTTCGTCAATGGTTCTGCCGTTGGGAATGAAATGCCGGGGCGCGTCGGCGTGCGTGCCGATGTGGGTGCCGAGCACGATTTTCCGGGTCTCACGGCCTTCGATGCCATGCCGGCCCAGAATGGTGACCTCCACCACCGGATGCCAGTGAGTGGGAAAGGTCATCATGCCTTCTTCGATATGCAAGGACAGGTCGATAATCTTCATTTCACGTCTTTCATCGGTACGCCGCACTCAACGGCGCGGAGACCTTTCAAAATGTAAACAATTTTAGAAGTTCGCGGGAGAACTGGAAATGATGCTTCTGACAAGAGGCAGTCCGTCATGGTCAGGGAGACGCCCGCCTCAACCTGCCGCGCGCTGTCGGACTGGCTGCGACCGAAGCAGGGATTCCGCACCCACTTGAAGCTTCTCAAAGACCAGTTCCCGAAGCCGTGTTTTCTGGATCTTGCCGTTGGCAGTCTTGGGGAATTCATCGATAGCGATGTAACGCGCCGGCTGCTGGTGAACCGCGAGTTCCCGTCCGGCGTGAGCCATGACTGCATCGAGAACCGACTCCAGTTGCATACCTGACTCGAGCTTCAAAACCGCCACAACGTCTTCCCCGTAAAGTTCATGGGGAATACTGACTACTGCGGCGTCCGCGACCCCATTAACATGCAGAAGGACTTCTTCAATCGCGGCTGGACTGATGTTGACGCCACCACGAATGATCATGTCTTTCTTGCGGCCGGTGATCGAGAGCGAACCATGATCGTCTAAACGGGCCAGGTCTCCGGTGGAGAACCATTCCGCCAGATCTAACTCCATCAGCGAACCATCTTCGCCCAGATAGCCGGCCATCAGGTCAGGAGTCAGCACCTGAAGCTCACCTTCCGCATTCACGGGCAGCGTGGTTCCATCTTCGCGAACCAGCCGGAGGTTTATGCCCGGCAGGGCTTCCCCAACGTAGCCCGCACTGCTGGCGCTTGGGTGGGAGCGGGCGCTCACGAACAGTGTCTCGGAAAGGCCGTAGTTCTCAATGAGCTGCACACCGTAGCGCCGCTCGAAGTCGTTCTTCAACTTGATCGGCAAGGGCGCGAACCCGACAAACACATGTCGAATCGACTGGCGGCAATACTCTTCCCCGGTATGGCCACGATCCATCTTCATCAGAATCGACATCACCGTCGGAGCAAACCACAAGGTGTTCACGCGATGCCGTTGCACTTTTTCCCAGAAGTTCAAGCTGGATCGGGCATCGAAAACGTTGTCGATCACCACCGTGGCGCCGCGCAGAAACGGCAAAATGAGCAGGTTATAGAAACCTCCCATGTAAGCCATGGAAAGCGTCAGATAAAACCTGGCCGTGTCGTCTATTCCCTGGGTATCCGCGAAAGCAGCGGCATTGCGAAACATGCGGCCGATCCGGTGGACCAAGCCCTTTGGCTTGGCGGTCGTGCCCGAAGTAAACATGATCACGAGAAAATCTTCGTCACTTCCACCATCAAGGGGAACAAAAGCCAGCGGGGCTGCCAGCAGGTCCAGTGCAATTCCGTCCGAGTCGGCAGAGGAATCCTGAGTACCGACCAAGGTGACGCATTCCCCTGGGTGTACAGCCCTTACCTTCTCGACACACGCGGGGCTTGCGACGATCAACCGAGGCTGGCAAGTTGCAAGGATGAATCGGATGTCGCTGCCGCTGAGACCAGGATTGATGGGAACGAGAGTGGCGCCTAAATACATTCCCGCGAAATACAGAATCGCCAGTTCGCAGGAGTTCGGAAACATGACCGCCATGCGGTCGCCGCGGCGAATTCCTCGCCTGGCGAGTTCCGCCGCCAGCGCCGACGCTAGCGAGTGGAATTGCGCATAGGTGAGCTGCCGGCCGCTGCTTCCGTCGATCAAGAACGGATGATCTCCGGACTGCTGGATTCTGTTCAGGACCAGGTCGCGCGCCGTCATTGCGCCGCCAGCGCCCGGGGGCGATCCGCTTGGATTAACTTCGAAATTGCCACCCATCGCGGCATCTGGCCACGATAGGCGTGATTCGGGTCCAGAC
Source organism: Terriglobia bacterium (assembly GCA_963832635.1). GTDB lineage: Bacteria > Acidobacteriota > Terriglobia > Terriglobales > Acidobacteriaceae > DATFTE01. The sequence continues at coordinate 28,324 of CAWHVH010000001.1, forward strand.
GGAAGAACGCGCGGCCCGGCAAATCCTGCTCCAGCCGCGGAAAATATCCGACCGTAATCAGCACTCCGCCACTCGATGTGAGTTGATCGATGGAGAGCGCGTCCGCCCGGCTGGGCGGACACATCAGCAGCGTGGCGGTGACTCCCAGATCCACATGCATTCGGTCGGTGAAATCGCCGATCTCCATGCAATTCGCCGGAGCGTCTTCCGCGAGCGCTCCGTAGACCACGACGTTGCGGAACGTCTCGGAGCAGTACTGCAACAACTCTTTCCCCGGACTGCCGTACACCAACAGCGAGAAGTCGCCGTAGCGCTGGGCCGTCGCCATCAGCACTTCTTCCAGGTAGTTCGCCACCAGGCGCCTCGAGCGAATTGGAATCATTCTCTCCTGGCCGGGAATCTCCTTCAAATAGGAGGGCAGATCTTCGGCCCAAGCACCGCCATCGAGGTCGACCAGATAAACCGAGATGCTTCCCTTGGTCCGCTGAAGAACCTGCTCCAGAATCTCAAAAGAACCGTAGGTAACCCTACCCATCACCACGGAATCTTCTACCGCGACGATATCCGCGAGTACCAAGTCTGGAGAAGGCAACTCGGACGCAACCAGTTCGAGCACAGGCCGCGCCCGCCGTTTGGCGCAGGTCGTGGTCATCCCCTTCACCAGCGAGTCGACCGCCGCCAACGAGGCGCTAATGCTGTTCTGCGAGATTCCATCTGCGCGGAACGAGGTTAAAGCATCGCTCGACCGGCTCGCGGACGCCTGGGGCAGGGACTTTGCCACCCGCTCCAACGCTTCTTCGTCGAGATCCACCGGGTCCAGTTCCGCCATGGTCACGACCAGCCTGCGCAGGGGAACGTGGTGCCTCTGCGCAGCCGCAGCTACCTTGGGCAGGAATGACGAGTGGAACTGGCTATATCCCATGGCGACGGACATCATGTCGTACATCTGCATCTGCGACATCAACGGTCCGAGGAATTCCTCGGCAGCATCCATCACCTCGAACAGATCAAGCCCCGTTTCCACGCCGAGCCTTTTGAAGACCGCAATCGCGATTTCGGTCGGCACATTGCCGGCGCTTCGCCCTAGCCCGAACAGGGTTGTATCGATCAGGCGCGCTCCGGAGCGAAATGCCTCCACGCTGTTGGCCACGGCAAACTGAAGGTTGCTGTGTCCGTGAAACCCGATCGTACACGCACAGCGCTCACGGGCAGCCCCAACATATTTCCGAACGTCCTCCGGGAACATGCTTCCGGCGGAGTCCACGCAGTAAACGACTTCGGCTCCTGCGTCCTCGCCGCCCTTTGCCAACTCTCCAAAACGTTCAGGAGTCACTCCGTACGTCTTCATGAAGTTGAGGCAGGGTATCAGGCCCAGTTCGCGGGCATAGGAGAGGTAAGGGTAGGCCTTTTCGATTTCCGGAGCGTTGTACCCAATGCGTACGAAGTCGAGTCCCGCGGCGCGGGCGGACTTCATTTGCTCCATTGTTCCAATTCCGGGGATGAAGAAGCATCCGATCCGAGCCTGCGGCGCCGCGGCCTTCGCGGATTCGATCAGCCGCTCATCGCTTGCGGGCATGGTGCCCTTCCCGGCTTGCGCGGCACCCAGCCCGAGTCCGTGACCCACCTCGATCCACCGGAATCCAAGGCGACCGAGCGTTCCGGTCAGCACGTCCGTGTCGTGTTCGGTGAATTTGAAATCTACGGCGTAGCTGCCGTCACGCAACGTGCACTCGAGGATTTCCACCCGGTTGCTTGAAAGCCCCGGTAGTTCCCAGAGCTCTCCACGCTGCTCCGAACTATTCCCCATGCCTGACTTCTCCCCACCAGTGCCTGATTTGGCAATCAGTATACTATCGGCCCTCGCTTCAATCTGCGGGCGAAGCTCTTTCAGCACTCGCCTGAGCTCCATCTTGGGAAGGAATGTCGAGAGCTCCGTTCCCTCATCGTCCGGGCGCAGGCACTCCGAACTGTGTCTCCACAGGCCAGGAGGCTCTTGCTGGATGGCTCGGCGAGGGAACCGCCATGGTGGCGGGTGCAAACTCAGTCAAAGCAAATGCGGCAATCCAGAAGTAAAGGCAGAGATAGTTTCCCACGGCGAAGAGCCAATCCTCGAAGAATGCGTGCACCAACCCCGCAATCACAACCATGGCGAGGGGGACGGCGTAGTGCCCGAACTTCCCGCTGTGGCGCATCCATGCACAGACCTTCCAGACATTGCGGATGGTGAGGAGAACCAAACCCAGGAAAGGCACAATGCCCAACAGTCCCATATATTCCACCATTGCCAGGTAACTGTTTCCATGCTCCCGGTTACTTCCCTCAAGGGTTTCGAGATGGGACACTCCTTGCACTTCTTCCTCACCCATGTCACTGGTGCCGAAACCACTTCCGAACCAGGGATGCCTTTCGATCGACGCCATCGTCGTCCTTCCACGGACCTTCGCGGGACGCCATGAGATTGTGTCCGGCCTGATCGTGCTTGTAGACGAGAGTGGCAGTCTGCGCCGCGAGAAAGTCCTGAAATCCGGAAGGGTTGATGGCACCCGCGACGGTCAAGAAGAGCGCAACTAAAAATGCGCCGCGTAACAGAGCCCTGCGCCGGGCAGTCACCACGCAGAGCACCGTCCCGGATACAACCGCGCCGGCGATGGAAGCGCGGGATGAGGAGAAATAGAGCAGGAATCCCGAGAGCAGCAAACATGCGCCCAGACGACGGCGCAACGTCGTGTTCTCCGTAGGCTAGTGCCGCCCACGCCAGGACGGGAAAGGTTGCGATTCCGATCACCGCGCCGAGCGCATTGCGATTGCCATACACTTCGCGGCCCAGAATCAAATACGCGACGGCACTTAGATACACAATCAGCTCGCACGCCAGGACCAATCCGCGAACAAACTGCTGTTCGCGTCCATGAATCGCATATCTTGCCCCGCACGCGCAATAGAGAAAGAGCATGACAAGACTCAGCACTTTCAGCAGGGCTACCTCCGGATAGTCGGAAACAATGGCTGAGACCAGCGCCGAGATCACGCAAAAAAATGCCATCAAATGGAAGACGGTCAGAGGCTGTTCACGCCGGTGCTTCATCCACATCATGTAACCGGCCAACGCGCCGAACCCCAGCACCACCCAGCGCACTGTCAACCCTGCTGAATCACTCAGTGGCAGGTCCATTCCGGCCCAGAGGAAGACAATGCAGCAGAAAGGGCAGGAATGTTCGTTCATAGTGCCAGAGATTGATGAGAATGAGCTCGAGCAGAAGAATCCCGCCCATATAGTGGGAATTGCTGAACAGACCGGGACGCGATTGCGCGTACCAAAGCAGAGCAAGGGCCCCAAGCATCACGGCGGCGACTACCGCCAGCTTCGGAACTCCTCTCATTGTGACCTCGCGACAACCGTGTGCGCCGCACTGGCCATACCTTCCGCCCACTTCTCCGGTGAGTACTGCCTGAATCCGTTCCAGGCTGCGGGAAGACATCCGTGTTCTCAGATCCTGATTTTTGGCCAGATCTTCCATTGCACTCGCCAACCGAACTACGTCCCGAGGCGGAATCACGTATCCATTGCGCCGTCCTCCAGGAGGTCTTCGACACAGCCGGCAGCGCTACTGACAATCACCGGTAACCCGCATGCCATGGCTTCGTTAACCACCAAACCCCATGTATCGGTGTAGGTCGGCAATATCAGAGCCTCCGCCAGCCCGTAAAATTCCGCCAATTCGTCGCGGTGCGCAAAGCCGGTAAAGCAAACTCGCCCCTGGGAAATATGTGATGCTTTTTCCTCAAGTCCTGAGCGAGCTGTCCCGTCCCCGACAAACACCAATCCAATCGACTGGCGGCATCCGCCATCTAGTTTGGCATAAGCTTCAAGCAGTTCAAAGACACCTTTTTGAGGCACCAACCGGCCGACGTACAGGAAATACCGGTCGGGAAGGTTTCGTATCCTTCTGACTTCCCCTTGACTCCCACGCGCGCGGCGGGCCGCTTCGGAAAAGAAGGCCACATCGACTGCGTTCGGGGCGGTAAAGACAGGCTCGCGAACTCCAAGCTGCTGCAAGTATGCAAGCGACGATTTTCCCGGCACCACGAATCCCGCACAGCATGCGAGGAAACGTTTTTTTAAGAACTCTACCGCTGCCGAGTGCGAACGGATATCACGCGCATTGCTTTCCGACCACAGCAAGAACGGAATCCGTCGATTCCTCGCCCACCGCAGAGCCTGCCAGGAGGCCAGATAGTTGTAGCCTCCGCAAACCAACACTTCGGGATTGAGACGATCCAGTGCCCCGGTGACACCACGATTGAGCAAGACGTTGTAGTCCGCGATGCGGCACCGCCACGACGGAAGAACCTGATAGGGGAAGCGGATGTCATCTTTGTAAACACGCCACTGCCGAAGTCCGGGATCGGTTTCGGACAAAAACAGGATGGACGAATCGACGTCCTCGCGCGCCGCCAGGGCATTGAACACCGGGATCCGATAGGGAGCGATGATCTCCGAGATGATGACCAGCCGGCGCTTCATTGGGAGTTCGTCCCCGACATCAGGCGCCGAAAGATTCGTGCCCACTCTTCGGTAATGCGGTCCCAATCAAAACGCTCCGCGTGCCGGCGGCCAGCGCTTCCAAAGGAGCGCCGCAAATCCGGTCTCCGCATCAACTCTTCCAGGCGGATGAAAAACTCGTCGTCGGAAGCGACCAGATACCCGGTCCGCCCATCGATCACGCTTTCGGGCGCATAGGACTTACGCGCAATCACTGGGAGGCCACAGGCTGCCGCTTCAAGAAGAACTTTCGGAGACCCCTCCCAAGTGGATGGAAACAGGAATATATCTGCGTATTGGTATTGCTCCCGGAGTGGTGGAGCAGTGAGTCCACCCAGCAAGCTGACATTCGCAAGCCCTTCGCGTTGCACGCGCTCTCTCAGCTCGGGCAGCAAACCGCCGTCACCTGACAATGACGAAATCCGCCTCTGGAAATCGCGCCGCAGCATCCAGCAACAACTGAGGCCGTTTGAACGGGCGCAGCGATCCCACGAACAAGACCCGCAAACGAGCGTTATCCGGACGATCGGGCATGGGCGCAAAGAACCTGGTATCGACACCGGTGGGGACAATTTCACTATCTATTCCATGTTCGCGCTTCAGGCTTTCTTTGACTGCCTGAGAATTGCTGAAAAGGTAATCGCAGCGTAGAACCGTTTGCTCCCACATGCGAGCCACGTTTGGCGGAATCGTAGGCTCGTTGTGAAGATCGGAGCGGGATTCGACCGTGCCCACCACGACGTGGCGGTCCTTCCAAGTTCGCCGCAATTCCATGTACCAGCGGCTGGCGGGGGCAATCTTCAAGTAGAAAAGAATGTCGTGCGCGCCCATTACGAACTCGCGGAATATCCGGAGGCTCTGCCGCCGTGGTGGCAATTGAATCAGCCGGGTATTGGGACGGGCGCGAATGCGCTCGTCGGGATCGGCCACGTGGAATATGCTGACGTGAAACTGCTCCGGATTCAGCCGGAGAATGATCTCGCGCGCGTTGCTCATCTGGGCGTTGGTCAGCGCCGGTGTCCGCGAGGCTGTCCACCAGCAACCGGCAAACTCTATTCGCTGGACCGCCTCCTGCTGCGCGCGTCGTGGCCATATTATGCGGGAATCCTGCTCGAAGAATCCGCCCATTCCTGGCGAAACTCCCGAAGTCGCGCCGCGAGGCGTCTGCCAGCATCGCGGGACTGCATGGACATTGCCAGGTGTTGACGAGCCGCTTCCAGCAAGCGTCCTCGTGCCGCCCGTTCTGCTTCCGCTGGAAACGGGCTCATCTCGCGCGGGTCGGCGACAAGATCAAATAACTCTTCCTTTGCGGATGTGAAGTCGACCACCAGCTTGAACCGCGGTTCCCGCATCGCCAGGATTCTGTGGCGCAAGGCGATTCTCCGGACGAAAAGGATTGGTGCAGCCGGTGACACATTCCACAATGGCTGTAGCGTCCCAATCCTGTCGGTCACGCAAATTCCGCCAACGGCTTTGCCCGTGGAAGTCGCTGGGTACGGGTGCATTCAATGACTGCAGTAGAGTCGGGGCAAGATCGATCAAGCTGAATATGCTTTTCACGCTTCCGCCGCCGGAGCCCGGCACGCGCAATAGGAGCGGAACGCGAATCAGTTCTTCCGTAACTTTGGAAGGCGGATGATAGCGCCCGCCATGATCCAGGAATTCCTCCCCATGATCGGCTGTAATTCCGAACAGGCAGCTATCCCACACCTGGAGGCGGCGGAGGAATTCCACCAGCCGCTTCACCTGTTCGTCCACCCAGCGAATGCCCGCATCATACAATGCGATCAACTCTTCTCGATGTCTCGCCAAGCGCTGCGCTCCTAGATCGCCGCGGTTCCAGTACGAGTTCAAGTAGCGGGCCCGGCCGGCATCCACCTTCCCTCTTCCCATCAAATCAAGGGCGCGCTGGAGTGGATAGTAAGGCGAGTGCGGATCCATGAAGTGCAACCACAAGAAAAAGGGAGAATTTCCGATCGATGCCACCCACGAACAGGCCTGATCCACGAGGGCATCCGCGGCGGGAAAACGGCGGAGGGCATCGAGAGAAGTTGCCGGAGGAGCCGTACGCTGGCAATACCGAAAATATAATTCGTCGTAGGTCGCGCCGAGCGGCCCAAACCGGCGGCAGACGTTTTCCAGTTTTCGATTCAGCCGCCCACGCAGGCCGCGATGCGAATCGGCCAGCGGGCCGGGGGAGCTGGGAGCAATCTGGGCGTCAAGCGAGTCTTGAAACACATCGAAGCCTTCGTGGTACCCAAATCTCGGCGACAAATATGGATTTCCGCCCAGGAACGCAGCGGTCGCGTATCCCGACTCCTTCAAAAGCGTGGCCAGCGTGGACTCGCCTGACGCCAACCCCACCACGTCGCGCCCCAAGGCAAGCGGATGCCGGGAAGCCATAATCGCTGGAAGCGAATAGTAAGTCGGAGCGCCTCCCACAATGGCGTTGGCAAAGACGAAGCCTTCCGTGCTCAACGAATCCAGGAATGGAGTGGTGTGCTGGGAATAACCATAAAAACCGACGTGGTCGGCGCGCAAGCAATCCACCGTAATCAGCACCAGGGACTGGCGGCTTTCCACTATTTTGCTCCCCACGAGGCCGAGCGCGCTTTCCCGGTGCCGCGTTGCTGTACCTTTACCGTCACGGGGCCAGTGGGCGAATTGAATTTCCCCCGGGTTGCGATCTTGTAAAGGTCGCCATCGTGAAGGTAGAGCAGATCTGGATATTTGGCTTCGATCGCCGACAGCAGTTGATCCAGCCCCTGCAAGGTTGCGTCGCGAAAATTGCGCAGCGAGGAGTGGAAATTGATGGAATGCACGGAGACGATCACCGGCATGCCCCTGGTGAAGCAGTCATCGACCAGTTGAATGTATTTCTCCAGCGGCAGGTCTTTTTGTGACGGCTCGAAATCGAGCGTGCGGCTCACAGTTCAGGATCTTCGAACGAGTCCACAAACGGTGGCACGGGGCGCCAGTCCCATTCTGCGCTACGCGCACACCGTACTTGTGCCACGCCGCATGCGTGTCGGGATTGGCCCGGTATCCCGGAGCGCAGGCAGACTCGGGAAATCTCGAGAAACACTTGGCGAAGCCTTCGGCCGCCAGACGGATCAGGTCTTGTTGCACCTCAGGCGCAGAGAAACCCGGCTTTCGGTTTCTCCGGATTCCAGTATTCGTACCCGACCCACGGCATGCGCCAGTAAATATAGGACGTCTCGCTGCGCCAGAGCTTTCTGACCAGGTCGCCACGCTCCCCGCCCTCGGCCAGCGCGAACTCCATCGCGGGCTGGCAGAAATGAGTCAAGCCGTGGAGCGCAGGATAGAAGACTTCCTCAGCAATTCCCTTGCGGTACGCCTCGAACAATCCGGCGCGCTTCCACTTGCCCGGCAACCCGCGAGACAAGGGCAGCAACGCAATCTTCTGGAAATCTCCGGCGGCAATTTTGGGGAAGTCGAGATTGGCGGCCACAAAATTCATCACCATGCACGCGGCCCGTCCCGTCGAATCGCGGTGCCGCTTTAACATTTCCGCAACTGCGATTACGTCTTCACTGGTTTCCAGCGTGTAAAAATCGTAGGGATGTTGGCCCAACGGAATCCCGTCCGCTCGCAGTTCTTCAAAGCCTTCGCGATCTCGCACTCCCACCCGGCCCCAGTCGTCGCTCTGCAGCAGAACCAGCGGCCGGTCAAAAGAGAACCCAACATCGTCCGCGGCCGGGCGTCCCCGTTGCCACAGTCTGCGAGCGATATTCAACATGAACTATCCGCGAGGCACATGGAATCGAACCTGATTGGCATGAGAATCATTTTTTTGCCAGGACGCTGAAGTTCGCTGTAAAACGGTCGTCGCGGCTGGAGATGAACCGTTGCGCCATTGCACCCGCTACATTGAGTACCGGGACAATCGTAAAGGCGAGCAATCTGGCAACGGCTGCGGGCTTGGCGAACGTTGTCAGACACACATTCACGGTGCGAAGAAAACCAACCACGCTATTGCCCTCCGCGGCCAGGTCAATGCTCGAGAAACCAGAGAGGAGATCACGCAGCGCGCAAGGCAAGAAACGCCAATATTCCTCTTCCGAATCGCGGGGAAACACGGAAGGAACGCTGAGCAGCAGAGAACCTCCCGGCTTCAGACTACGGTAGATTTCGTCGATCACGATGCGCGGGCTCCGGATGTACTCCAACACTTGCGTACAGACGACCAGATCAAATTGCCCGTCAGCGAAGGGCAGTTTTTCGGCCTTCCCAATGACGTCGACGAGCGGCGTGCTCCTCAGATCTACGGCCACGTATTGCGAGCACCGGTCATCCAACAGAACCCGGTACGGTTGGATGCGGCCACCCACATCCAGCACCTTTAATGAGCTACCCGGTAAAGTGCGCAGCCACCGACTAAAAAGCTCTCTCCGCGCCCGCAACACCAGCCAGTTCGGATTGGTTAACGACGGGTACAGCCGTTCCCGGGATACCCGGCGAACCTGTTCCATGGTTTCGTTCTCTGGCATGAATACTCAGTAACACCGGCGCCCACAGCTTGGTTCACATGTATCCGAGATCTTTCAGTCTATCTTCCACCATACGCCGTTCCGCTTCATCCATTTGGCCGGCTTCGTCGCGAAGCAGTTCCTGCATGACGAACACCAGGAATTGTGGAAGGTTACCAAAGCGCGCTCCAAACCGCTGCTCAACGGCACTGCAGAGCTCCTCCGGCAACGCGATATCTCTCATGTCGTTTGGCATGATCAGTTCTCGTCCAAGGACATCGACTGTTGGGCGCGAGCTTCCCAGTCTTTCGAAGTCACGGCCAAGCGTTTCCAAGGAATGGCCGCTAACGGCCTACCCAGCAAGCGATACGCGTTCAGCCTGAGTTTTCCCTTGCGGCGAAGACGGCTCCGAATCGCGCCCGAGCGCATTCCTTCGTAGAGTTTCAGCCCTTGCGCCAACGCCGCCGACTCTTCTGCAGTAAAGGTGGTTATTGCTGTGGACGGCGTAGGATACCCCAACTGGTGCACCTCATCTCCCAGGCAGTTGCCGATTAAAGCGATTTGCGACGGTGAAAACACGCTGCGATATCTTCCCACCCGTTCGGCAGTCGCCGCTTGGGCCAACAGGCGATGATACTGGCCGTCAGGAGTGTCCCGTTCTATGTTTGCGTGATTGCGATAAAACTCCAACATATTCGGCTCAAACTCTATTTCGAGAAATTGGCAAATCTCCTGGAGCACTTCCCGAGGGTTAGCAGTCAGCGATTCGTATCGCACGGTCAGAATCTGGTCCGCGGGAAACGCCGGTTCCTGCAACAATCGATGAAGATAATGCCGCACCTGGGCGGACGCCCTCATCAGATACCCGGTCTCAGCCCGGCCGCCTCCCCAGCGTTCGTCATAGGAGGCGACGACGTCAAGCGGATCCCGCAGGCAGACAAGGATCTTCGCTTCCGGGAACAAACTTCGTATCTGCGGCAGCCACAAAACGTGCCCCGGAGTTTTCTCGCCCCACTGTGTCGCGCCTCGGGCCGCAGCATAAGCACGTCCAAAGGACTGCAACACTGGGCGCACTGGACCAGAATAACTGGGACGTTTGGCGGCTTCCTCCGCCAGAACCCGCGCTGCCAGGTCTTTGTACCCCCGCAAGGCGTCCCACACCTGGTTCAGAAACAAAATGTACTGCCATCGGTTTTTGAATTCTTCGTAGCATCCCAAGCGGTCCAGCACTACGTAACACCAGGTCTCGGGGAAGATCGCGAGAGATGTGTGCGCGTCGAGCATGCGGGACAGCATGGTCGTGCCGGAACGGCTGGGTCCAACGATGAAGATAGGAGGCGCCACTCGGTCGGTTTTGACGTCCCTCTGCTGGGCAACAAGAGGCTGCGCTGCGACCGATGTGGATACCGCTACGCTCCTTGGGGCTCTCGTTTCAAACCTTCCGCGGATCCGCGCCCAGACGGCCTGAGCTAAAACGCGGTCCTCGTCGTTAACCCCGGAAATCATGACAAGGCCAATGAACACCACATAGACCAGCATCAAACTGATCGCGATACCGGCCCAGGCTGGTCGAAGCCCACCCAGAACCGTACGCAAAACAAAGGCCACTGCGATGGACGCTACAATGGCCGGGACCAGCCGCAAGTAACCGCGGTTGTAAGGCGACATCCCAAGGGCCTGATGCACTTCTCTCAGATACCACGCGTTGCTCAAGGCGACTGTCAGAGTGGCAGCCAGCGCTGCCCCCGTGATTCCCAGGCGCGGGATCAGAACCAGGTTCGCCAGCACCATAAACACGGCGGCGACCGCTTGCACTTTGATCAATCGACGTTGATTCCCCGACATTAGCAGGAGATATCCCACCGACCCGACGCCGCAGTTCACGAGTTGCCCGAGCGTGCCGATTACGAGGATCGGCCAGCCAATCTCAAAGTCGCGCCCAAAAATCCCCATCATCGGCCGCGCCTGCATCATGACCACAACGGCGAGGGGAATGGTGAATGCAAGAATCCACTTGGTAAGGGTCTGGAACATTCGCCCGAGCAACTCACCCTGGCCCCGCGTATGCAGATCCGAAATCACCGGTGAGAAAATCTGATTGACGGACTGAAGCAAGACAGGGATGAAAGCAACAATGGCCATCGCCACCGCATAAATTCCAACTGAACGCGCATTGAGGAAGAAACCAATCAGTATCTTGTCGGCCTGTCCCATCAGGAATTCCAGAAAACCCACCCCAAAGGCCGTAACCGAAAAGGAAATCACCTCCGGCTCCAGGCTGGATGACGCATAAAAAGGCAACCGTGCCGGCACAGGAGTCATCTTCCACACCATCACCACCAGCATCACCAAGACGGCCGCGGCGCTCGCCACCTGCGCGAAAATATAGCCCCATAACCCTGCGCCCAGGCTGATCATCACAATGGCGATCGCCATGTTGAGCGGATTGGCAATGAAACTGGTGATGATCGTGCGGCGCGTCACGTCCTTGTATCCGGTCAGTAATTGCCCGAGGAAAAACGTAAGCGCTCCGAGGAGCATGATGAGAGCAAATAGCGGCAGATAAGGAACCAGCGCGGGGGAGTGGTAAAAGCGGGTTGCGATGCGTGGGCCCACCGCGATCATCAGCATCGCCAGCAGAATGTTCAAACCCAGCATGATCGCCGTCGAACGTTGAATGAAGCCGGCTAAATCTTTCCAGCGCTCGCTGGCAGCGTACTTCGCCACGAACCGCACTGCTGATTGCGGCAGGCCGAGCGCATTGAAGATGCCGAAGAATCCGGCAACGGTCATTCCCAACGCGTAAATGCCGAGGGCTTCGGCGCCCAAAACCCGCGCTAAGTAAACCTTGAAAAAATAGCCGGCGGCGGCGGTGAAGATGGTTCCTGCAAAATAGACAGAAGATTGGCGTGAGATGTGCCCCATCTGCTGCCGGAATTCCAGCATTGGGACAGGCTCCGGCGGCAGATCCCTGGGCGCCGCAAGAAGCGGGTCGGGAATGGCAGGGCGCGCACTCATGCCCTCACGCACCTCCTACCAAAGCGTCGACTTCGTGTCATCCTGATATTTCTTTCCGTTCCCAAGTCCAAAATCCCTTTAGAACAACGACGCTTGCCGCAACAAACTTCGTATCCAATTTTCCAGTCTTGGCACCGACTTCACCATGGTTGCCGCCCGATACCGCATCTTCGCCTTGAGACAAATGGCAGCGGAGGTAGCCATAGTAATGTGCAGAGTCTCGCGCACACCGGTGGCGAAGCGTTCTTTATACCCCTCGGCTCCGAGTCCTAGATCGATCACGTCGATCGTGGCATCATCACATGCTCCTTCTACCATCTTGGACAGCAAGCAGACTCCGGGGGAGTAGCGTTCCAGCGACGTGTCAAATGTCGGCTGGTAGTAGAACCAGCTTCCGGCAAACCGGAATCCGTAATTCCAGGCCACAGGCTGGTCGCCGGCGCACAACCGGGTGAGCGCGATCCACCCCATGGAGGACAACAACTGGGCGAGTTCGGTAAGAAACGTTTGCCGTTCGGGGTAAGCGATATTGCTGACTCTCCCCATCGCAACGAAGCGAGCAATATGAGCGTGCATGAAGTCCGGCAATACCGGTTCGATGGCGGCCCAGGTCTTCAAATGGTCGAACCGCAGCGGCCCCTGCTTCGCCAACCCTTTCAAGGCATACCGAAGGGCCTTCCGGCTAACCACCGATTGTCGTAACGCCTGCCTCTCTTCCGGAGAGCCGAGGACAATCCGGGCACACTGATACGCCGGCCGGGAAAACATGGAATAACCGTACCCACGGCTGATGTCAGACAACGCGGCGCGCGTGGCGGAATCTGCTGGAAAATTCGCCAAGATCAGGCCCGGCACTTTCAGGCGTGTCAACTCTGCGAAGATGGCGTCCACCAGGCGTTGTCGATTCTTCGGGTGGGAAATGAAGTCGCAATAGTCCGCCGTCGCATGCGCGAGGAAGAATGCTCTCTCCTGATCAGCGTCAGTGGCGAGAGAACCAACTCCCACGAGCGCGTCATCGTCGTACGCAAGCACCAGCAACGGCACCATTGTGGAGTGATACGCCCGCTGCACGGCCACAGCCCATTCATACGTATAGAACACCTCGGGACGCTCCATGGTGTCGACCAGCGCATTCCACTGGCGGCGGAGGCCGGCCTCCTCGGGAATCTCTCTGTGAACGGCTATACGCAAAGTCTTGTACTCGTAGAAAGTTTAGACTTGGAAAATACGTAGTAGTACCAGTCCGTCACGAACATGTAGCTGGTTCGCGGGAAATCATCTCCTACAAATGTAACCACCTCGAAACCAAAGCGCCTTACCTCGGCAATGGCACGGCTAGGGATCCAATAATGAGTCATCAAGCCGCCGTGAGCGGAATCCAGGGCGTGGCCCTCACCCTGCCAGAAGGCTGGCATTGCGACTCTGTGTACCGTTCGGACGACGGTATCGCTTAGTGCCCGCACTAACGAGTGCATTGCTTTCGCCGGAGTCAGCAGAGCAGCCACAGGTCTGGACCACTCCTGTCGCCCGCCCAACAATCTGGCCGCAAACGCGCGCAGCCGGTCGCGGCTCCAAGCCGGACGGACCAGGATCGCGCGCGGATTGTGCGAAGAAAAGATCAACACCCCTCCCGGCCTCAGTACCCGCTGACACTCTCGCAAACATTGCTTCCGGCGCTCCTGCGGCATCACATAATCCAGCCCGTTGAAGGCAATCACCAGCGCGTCGAACGAGCCATTGGCGAACGTCGACAAGTCCGCTGCGTCCGCGACGCGAAATTCACGCTGAGGAAATTTTTCACGGCAAGTCCTGATCATCTCCTCGGAATAATCTAATCCCACGTAGCGCGAAGCCACGTGAGACAGGTAGGGCGTCGTTCGCCCCCCACCGACGCCGATGTCAAGAATCTCCATGCCACTCCGAAGATAGGTGTCGAATAGAGATCGTTCACACGCCGTGAGGTGGTCGAGCGCGGCGTAGTGAGCCGCCACGGACGGCTGGCTGTAGATTCTCAGATTCGACCCGTCCCTCACCACCTGCATCAGTTCCCCACTCCCCGGGGTTGTACGGATATCTCGATGTTCTGTTCCGGTCCGCTAAAACGCCGACGTAGCGACCGATAGAAGCCCGACACGTGGGCTTCGAACTCGGGGAGCGCCATCTCCCCGGTCACGTGCACGCGCCGAATCGCAAATCTCGGAGTCTCCGCACCGAAACCGCCCGCTGCATTCATGAACGCACAGGAAAATCCCGCTTCCTCGGCCATACGCACTTCGCGCGCGGTTACCGAACCCGGATCGCCAAAGGGATATGCCAACGCCCATACTGACCGCTCCAGGAAGCGCTCAAGCCAGGCCCGGCTCTGCGTAATCTCCTCGCGGGCGATATCGTCGGATGTTTGCGACAACCTGGGATGGGACATAGTGTGCGCGCCGATGCTCATTCCTCCAGCCGATAGTTCTTGCAACTGCCGCCTCGTCAGTATCGCGAAACGCCGCGCTCCCGCGGAGTCGCCGGCATATTTCGATTTCCAACTTTCGCTTAAACCGAGACCTATTCTGACTTTTCCCAGAACTCCCCGTCGAGTGTCTCGATCATATCTCGACAACCGGTTGACTAGCGCCCACCATAGCTCCCGTTTTGATCGCGACGGATTCACTTCCACCGTCAGAGCCATTTCCGGGAGTTCGAACGCGAAGTTTTCGGGAGCCGCCAAGAACATCAGATAGAGCTCTTCGTACCACAGCATGGAAGAGGTTTCTTCGGTCGATCCTCCGGTAACAAAGAAGAGACACGAAACTCCGCACTCGTGCAGGACCGGCAGCATGTCGGTAAGGGTATTCTGCAGTCCGTCGTCACAGGTGAGCAGTACCGCCCGCGGCGGCAACTCCCGTTTTCCTTCAAGCCACTCGCGGAATTGCTCCGGCGAAATGACCTGGTAGTTGCGCTGCAGCAGACGAATTTGAAGACGCAACGAGGATGCATTGACCAGGCTGCCATCGAGCATTGGATCGATCGCGTGATAGCCCTCCGGCAAAACACCGTGGTAGGTCACAACCGCGAGCCCATTGCGCGCAAAACGGCGCAGGTATCCCGCTCGAGCCAGGCCGGGATAGACCACACGCTTTAATAAGGGGCTTACCAGCTTCATGGCTTGGCTACCATGTCCCAGCTGACCGGGGTTCCGCGTGCGATGTCGCGACTGGCCTTGCGCCCCAGGATTTCCGGGAGATGTCGAGTATGCAATCCGTGCGATGGACGAATCGCGTGCACCGTTCTTTCGGAGAAAATCTCTCCTTGCTTCATGTCTTCCACCACGAAAAGCGAACGACGGAAAGCAAGGCTGCTGGTCTCGTGAGCGCTGGCGCCGAAGCGCACGTCGCCCAGCGCGAGCTCTGTAGTTCGAATCGCGTCTACCATCGACTTGAATTCCTGGGGTTCCAGTGAGAATGCGCTGTCTGGGCCCTTGGCGGAACGCGAGAGCGTGATGTGTTTTTCAATCATGCTTGCGCCCAGCGCTACAGCCGCCACCGGCGCCACGATTCCCATGGTGTGGTCTGACAGGCCGACGGGGACGTCAAACTTCCGCGCCAGTTCCGGGATCGTCCGCAAGTTCATGTCGGCCGCCTCCGCCGGATAGGCACTGGTGCATTTGAGCAGGGCAATCTGGTTCGCACCTGCGTCACGGGCGGTCCGCACCGCTTCCTCGATTTCCTCGACGGTCGCCATCCCCGTCGACATGATCAACGGCTTTCGGGTCTCCGCCATCTTCTGGATCAACGGAATGTCGACCAATTCAAAGGACGCCAACTTGTGCGCGGGGACGTCCATGTGCTCCAGGAAATCGACTGCGGTCGCGTCGAAGGGGGTCGAAAATAGATCCAGTCCCAGGTCTTCGGCGATCTTCTTCAGCCTGGGCTGCCATTCCCAAGGAGTGCAGGCTTCACCGTAAAGCTCGTATAACGTCCGGCCATCCCACAGCGTGCCGCCGCGAATTCGGAAATATTCGCGGTCGCTGGCGATGGTCATGGTATCGGGCGTGTAGGTCTGGAGTTTGACCGCATCCGCACCCGCGTCTTTCGCCGCATGGATCAACCGGACCGCCTGGTCGAAATTCTGACCGTGATTGGCAGACAGCTCGGCCACGATGTAAACCGGATGACCAGCTCCGATGCTTCGGCCATTGATTCTGATTTCAGCCATGGCTCAAACCATTCTTCTCGAAGCTGAAGTACGCGGCTCGCTGGCCCGCCACGGTCTGGTCTGGTTGACGTGTGAAACCGGCAGCCGTAAACAGCCTGATCGAAGCGGTATTCCCCCACTTCACATAGGCGTCAATCACGTTGGCGCCGGTGGCTGCGAAACAATTCCTGATTCGCCAGCGACAGAATCACGTTGCCGTAACCCTGCCCACGGAAGCGCGGGGCGACATTGATGGAAACCACGGCTCGCTTTTCCTCGATCTGATACCGGATGAATCCCACAGCCGACTGCTCTTCGTCTACAGCCACATAGAGGACGGCATTTCTGTCGCCAAGCTTCTGGCGGAACCATGCAACGTGGTCTTCCCAGGCAATGGTGCCAGGAGAAAACGAAACGTGCCGCGCCTCCGGATCGTTGGCCCACTCCCAGAGCAATTTACAGTCTTGCGCTTCCACCCGGCGTAAACATACGTCCTGACCACGAATCGCCGAAACCACCCGCTGCGCTCCCAGTCCGTCGACTAACTCCTTCGCCTTGCGCGACATGGTAGTACGGATCTCGGGCGCCATCATCAACCGTTGCAACTCGGCAGCAATCGCCTTGGGCACCGCGCTGGCGGCATCTCCGAAGTGCAACGCAGCGCCCAGCCGGTGCAGTTCCCGGGCGACGGGCGTCTGGTTCGGCGCAAAATCGATCAGCATCGCGGGCAATTCCAGATAGCACATCTCCCAGCAGGTCGAGCCCGCGGCAGACACCGCCACATCGGCCCACTTCATCCACTCTGGCATGTTATCGACATCGCAGAGCAAACGGATCTTGCCCGACCTCTCCGCCACCGCTCGCAGCGAATCAGCACGCGGATTACTTCCACCCACCACCACCGTCGCTTCCAGGTTGTCTACCTCAATCAGGGCGAGCGCCTCGATCACGCGCAAGGTCAGGTTCTCGGGATCGCTTCCTCCCATCGTCACCAGCAGCTTGCGTCCAATGGCTGGGATTTCGACGTTGGAAGTCACGCACCGCCCGAAACTCGCGGCGCAACAGCGCGTGGCGGGGACCCAGCAGCAGCCGGGTGTGAGCGTGCCGGGATTCATAGAGTTCCGCGCAAGCGTGCGCATTCTGGTTGAGCACGACATCAGCCACATATCCTGTTGCGTGTCCGGAGTCGTCGACAAACAAAACCTTCAATCCGGCCTGTTCGAGATCCCGTTGATACCTTTCGCCGAATTGATAACCGTCGACGACGATCCAACGCGCACCCTGCTTCCGCGCCAGTTCAACGACCTCTTTCGCGTCCTCGATGCTTCCGGGAGCGGACTCTCCCGGAAAAATACTCAGTCCTTCCGATTGCAGCCGCTTCTGGATGGCGGCGCCTGTTTCCGCCATGGCGAAGACCACGTCTCCGCCAGCATCCTGCCAGGCTTGCGCCAGCGCAAGGCAGCGCATCACGTGACCGGTTCCCATGGCCACGCTGGCGTCGGCACGCACGCAGAGGGTTCCCATGCTAGCCCGCCCGATCCATGGCATTTGGTGCGACCGTCTGGAGCGCCGGGGCAGCCGTAAGCAATTGTTCCAGCCGTCGCGGCTCAATCGGCCGCGACAGAGCCGCCGCCACATTCGGTCCCACCCGGTAAGTCTCGAGAATTTGCGGGATGTTCGCGATCTCCGCCGGGGACTTCAGTCCGTAGCCCACGCCAAAGCGAATGTATTGATCGATGTACCCGTAGGGCCAGAACTCCAGCCATTGACACAGAAAGCACGGAATTCCCAACTGGGCGCATTCCGTGGCCACGGTGGAGAGGACGGTGATGCCAAACCAGGTCTGCCGCAGCAGTTCCGGAGTGGCCGCTCCCCCCATGATCGTAACGACTCGCCTGTGGGCGGGCGAAAGGATTCTCGCGACCATCCGGCGCCGTTCGCGCTGGCTTTCCGCGGGATGCAGCTTCACCACTAACTTTTTCCCGTTGCTGATGGCAAGATCGGCCAGCCGCGGCAGCAGATCGCGATAGAAGGCTTCAGCCCGCCCCGAAAATGCTTCGTAGAGCTCAGAAAAAAGCACAATCGTAGAGGGATCTCGCGTACCCGCCACCGGCGTGCTGGCGGGCAGCGCCGGGGCGCCGATTTCAACTTCGTCGGCAGATACGCCGCAAACCCGCGTCATGTAGTCGCGTTCCATTTCCCCTTTTGCCAGGACCACGCCGGCGTGGTTGCGCTTGATCATGTAGCGTCCGTCGAGGGCTCCGTGGTGGCAAGCGACGGCCGGCAGTCCAAACTTCTTCGCCAGCAGCACCGGAATGTGAGTGGATGGATTGCTGTCGTCCGCACAAAGCACCGCCTGCACCGGCTCATGATGGAAGACAGCTTTCCAGGTATCGCGCTGCTTGAGGCCTTGCCGAAACCGCGCTGGAAAATCCTCGAGCAGACCTACCCTTCCCAGCAATCCGATCTCCGGGACCGCCTCCAGTTCGGGTCGCAATGTCTTCCATCTCTCGATGATTTCCTCAGCTTCGTCTATTCGACGTGGCGCGCGCAGAGAGGAGTATGCCGCCAGCCAGGACGCACTCACGTTGGGTGGAAGCGAGTGGGTCCATCCGCTCTTACGCGTGGCCACCAGAAGAAAATTCAGCTCCGGCACCGTCTTCGCGTATGCGATCCCGGTACGCGTGACATTGACGTATGCACTTGGCAGCAAGACTACCGGCAGGCGTGAAGGACGCGGTCTTCGGGCGAAGCGTCCGCGAATTTCGTGGGCCGGGTCGTATTTGTCCCAGAAAATCTGCGCCAACTGCCACAGGGGAAATTTGGCGCCGAGTTGCAGGTAGCGCGCCGCCCCCCGGTTCCTCAGGTCGGTTCTGGCAAACGTGCACAGGCGTTTCCCGAGCAACAGACCCAGTGCATCGGCGTAAAAACCGGGCCGGGTGATGTGGACTTCCTCGCTGGGCAGGGTTTCCGCGAGGCGGCGAAGGAGCACCAGGGTTTCCAATTGCGAGTGAATCAGAATTGCGGTCAGCTCCCACCAGTCCAAACCGTCGCCATCGACCAGCCGGCCGCATCCCATCGCCAGCAGGTCGCGCACCCACTCGATTTCCTGGAAGCCCCGGCGGCAGGCATTAAGCGAGGTGACTTCGCAACCAAAATGACTCTGCCAGCGTCCGGAGGTTTCGGGGCCAGCTAATCCGAGGTCAATGATGCGTGACCACTTCTGGTCCGCCCAAGGGCCGGTCTGGGGATCGTCAGCGGGATGGAGCGCCAGAATCTTCACGTTGCAGTCTTAATGTCGGGTTATATGACGACGACAGCGTTGCCCATATTCCAGGCGCTTGCTAGCCGCGTAATGATTTCTGCACAACTTGAGAGTTCAGTTCGCGGAGTTCCGGACGACTTTCGACCAGCGCGAGAACATCTCGCCATCCGAAAGCCTGCGCGTTGGCGAATGAGGCATAGATCGCCCGAATCAGATTGAGATCCTCAGGCGTGTCCAGAGTCCAACGATGTTCGCTGTAGTCATCTTTTCCAATGTTTGACGCAATGCGAAATATTTCCCGGTGATCGTAGAAGTACGGCGTGACGTGTTCTCGCTGGTAAGGTTCGCGAGCCTCCCGCCAGGCGCGCTCCAGCGCAGCCGAGGTAAACACTTCTGTGTCAAGACCGCGCGGAAATCGGCGTGGGTTCACGTTGCTGGCGTAGTCGGCGCGCTCGTCCAGAAAAACCTGAATCGTCTGGTCCATCACCTCGGGATCAATCAGAGGGCAGTCCGATGTGATGCGAACGACCGCATCGGCTCCCGCCGCCTGTGCCGTCCGGTAGTACCGATCAAGCACATCCAACTCTTCCCCGCGAAAGCACTCCACTCCCAGGCGCCGACATTCCGCCGCAATGACATCGTCCCGCGAGTCTTTGGTGGTCGCGATCACGACTTCCTCGATCAGTTCCGACCGGCGCACCCGGCGCACGACACGCGCAAGCACCGTATCTCCGCCGAGATCCAGCAAAACCTTTCTCGGCAACCGGGTGGAACCCCCGCGAGCCGGAATGATGGCAACGCGTGCAGGAGACTTACGAAGTTCGTCGAGACGATCGTTCTCCTTTTCGACGCAATGGAAATGATGTACCGTTGGCGTCGAACTACGATTCCTTCGCCCCATCAGCATGCAGCGTGTCGACCGAGTTGGCCGGAAAATCCCATAGCAACTTCCCCTCCACCCCGGCCAGCACGCAGCCACGGGCCGGCGTGCGTTGCACAAAATCGATGTGGACGTCCACCTGGGCTCCCGAAGGAAAACGCAGGAGAATGGTGGCACAGTCCTCGACGTCAACCTCAAGCTGGCTCACCTTGCCCGCCATGCAAGTCAGCTCGCTGGGAAGACCGAAAAGCCATGTCGTGTAATCAAGTTCGTGTGACCCGTCGAGGATAATTCCACCTCCCAGATCGCGACGGGCCGTGTAACTTTTGCGGTAGTCCTGCCAAGGACGCCAGTTCGGAAGGTAGCTTCCGGCTTCCACGCGCGCCCAAATGATCCTGCCAACGACCTCATCCTCCACCAACTGTTTGAGTCTCTCTAGGGGCGCGTGGAATCGCAGATTGTAGCCCACCTGCGCAGTTAGACGAGTATCGGCGACCACTCGCAAAAGCACCGTATCTCCGCCGAGATCCAGCAAAACCTTTCCCGGCAACCGGGTGCTTCCCATTCGCGCCTGAATGATGGCGACAATCTTCAACGATGTTTCCTTCGTTAGGACCTTGCCATTTCTATTTGGCGAAATGCCCCACAACTTTTCTCATTGCCGTCACCACATCCTCCACATCCTGATCCGTCATCCCGTGAAACATGGGCAAACTGATGAGCGCTTCGTAGGCGGATTCTGCGACGGGGAATGCTCCGCTCTTGTAGCCGAAGCGATCCCGGTAATACGGGTGATAGTGAACCGGAATGTAGTGCACATTGACGCCAATATTTTCCGCTCGCAAGGCACGAAAGATGTCGCCGCGCCCAGCCGACAACAGGCTTAAATCCAAACGAATGGGATAGAGGTGCCACGCCGGATTTGCTTCCCGGCGAACGCCGGGCGGAATCACCCCGCGCAATGGCTGGAATGCCGCCGTGTAACGAGCCGCAATTTCGCGGCGCCGCGTCAAATTCTCGTCCAGCCGTTTCAATTGCCCGATGCCGAGCGCGCAGGCGATATCCGTCAGCCGGTAATTGAAACCCAGCAACACCATCTCATAGTGCCACTGGCCGGCGCTCTGGCGCTGCCGGGCGTCGCTGCTGATGCCGTGGTTGCGAAAGCGACGCAGGGTTTCCGCATATCCGGCATTGCCGGTCGTGACCATGCCGCCTTCCCCGGTCGTCAGATGTTTCACCGGATGAAAGCTGAAGACCGTCATGTGCGCGATGCTGCCGCAGCGCCGTCCACGATATTCCGCACCCAGGGCGTGGCAGGCATCTTCGATGACCACCCATCCCTTCTGCTCGGCCATGTTCAGAATTGCATCGAGGTCCGCGGGATGGCCCGCATAATCGACGGGAAGAATCGCCTTGGTGCGCGTTGTAGCCCTCGCCGCAGCTCGATCGGGATCCAGATTCAAAGTGTCGGGAGAAACATCCGCGAAAACCGGCGTGGCGCCCTGATAGAGCACGCAGTTTGCGGTGGCTGCAAACGTCAGAGGCGTCGTGATGGCCTCGTCGCCGGGCCCCAGACCTGCCGCGAAAGCTGCGGCATGCAAGGCTGCCGTGCCGGAACTGAAACTCACCGCGTATTTTGCTCCCACCCAGGCCGCAAAAGCTTCTTCGAATGCTTCCACCTTCGGTCCCGTCGTCAGCCAGTCGGAGCGCAGCGTATCCACCACGGCCTGAATGTCGCTCTCCAGCAACGACTGGCGTCCGTAAGGGAGAAGCGTCTTTCGGACTGGCTCTCCGCCGTGAATAGCAAGCAGTTCTTTGGTTGCTGTGGAGCCCATCTTCCCTCTAATGCGCCTCTAGGCGCGAGCGCGGCGCTTCTCCGGTTCGGGGGCGGCCGCGATCGTCGACGATCCCGCATCCACTAACTCCCGCAATTGCTCCGCCGTGAGCCACTGTGGGTTTGCATCGCTCGTGTAACGGAAGCCATCGGAGAGTTTCGTGCCTTCGTGCCAGTTGTCCTCTTTCCACCACGAATGCGCCGGCTGAATCACAAACATGTCAGGCAGTTCCAGAGTGTTGCGCGCTTCGTCCTCCGAGACCAGCACCTCATGCAACTTCTCGCCCGGCCGGATGCCCACGTATTCCACCTCGCAACCGGGGGCAATCGCCTTCGCCATCTCGACCAGTTTCATGCTGGGGATTTTGGGTACGAAAATTTCTCCCCCGTGCATCTGCTCGATGCAGTTGACTACGAAGCGCACGCCCTGCTCAAGCGTCAGCCAGAAACGTGTCATGCGGGCATCGGTCACCGTAACCCGGCCGCGCTTGCGCTGCTCCTGGAAGATGGGAATCACGCTGCCCCGGCTGCCCACGACGTTACCGTAGCGGGCGCAACTGAAGCGCGTCTCTTGCGCGCCGGCGTAGGCGTTGGCCTGCACGAACATCTTCTCCGCGCAGAGTTTGGTCGCACCATACAGATTCACCGGGTTCACGGCTTTATCGGTGCTGACGGCGAGCACGCGGCGTACACCCTTATCGATGGCAGCGTCGATCACGTTGCGGCCGCCCATGATGTTGGTCTGAATGGCCTCGAACGGGTTGTATTCGCAGGCCGGAACTTGCTTCAGCGCCGCGGCATGAACCACCACCGTGACTCCCGAAAATGCCCGCTGCAGACGTTGTGGGTCGCGCACGTCGCCGATGAAATAGCGCAAGCTGGGATGGTCGAAGCCCGAAGTGCGCATGTCATGCTGCTTAAGTTCATCGCGGCTGAAGATGATGAGCTTCTGCGGATGGTACTCGCGCAACATCAGGTCCACGAACTTCTTGCCGAACGATCCGGTACCGCCTGTAACCAGGACAACCTGTTCCGACCAATTCATCGACGAACCCCTGAACTGACGCCAGATTTCGACTCCCCGCCTCGCGCGGGCATGAACCAGCTTACCCTAGCCATGAAGAAAAACGACGACTCTTGCGGGAAATCCGCGGTGAGCGGCGCCGCAGGTCAGCCACGGCAGAGAATCCTTCCCCTTGATTCCGGAGTGCCACGCGCGTGCGGCTAGTATAGCGGAGGTGTTTGTGGATTCTCCTGCTTGGGAGCGAGTTTAGCAGTACGGAACCAGCGAAATTAAGGGCTACACCGTTACCGCCCGATGCTAGAATGTGGGAACCATTCAGCGACAGTGTGATCAAGATAATATTTCACGGGGTCTTCGTCTTTCCACAGCGAGAACTGGCGGTTGATCGTGAGCCAGGATCACGGGCCGATGGCGATAGTCTCCAGGAGTTTTAATGGATTCGGGACCTCTCATTCCGGCCAACAATCAGTTCCTGCGTGAACCTCAAGGTCCTTACCCGCTCGAATTCAACCGTTCATCAGGTCAGGGACCCTACCCGATTCTGCCGGCTCAGCAGGATTCGATCCTGCGTGAATACCTGCGCGTCCTCATCAAGCGCAAGTGGATCGTCCTTTCCTGCCTGGCGATTATCTTCTCCCTGGTTGCCATCTCGACACTACGCAGCACGCGCATTTACGAGGCTTCCGGAAGCATTGCCATCAACAAGATGGATCCAACGCTACTCGCGTTCAAAGACTCGGCCAGCGAGGGTCCCGACTACTACGACCCGGCAGATCTTGATACGGAGGTAAGTATTCTCCGCAGCGATCTCCTGGCGTTGCAGGTGATCAAACAGTTGAACCTGGATAAGCGTCCGGAGTTCGGCGGATCCGGCCAGTCCTCCACCGATTCCCTGGGCTTGACCACCGACGAGTTGCAGCCCGATTCGCAGCGCACCACCAATTTACTGGACAGCTTCAAAGGCAATCTCAGGGTCACACTGCGTCCCAACACCCGCATTATTGAGATCCATTACCGCAGCCCCGACAAGAACCTGGCCGCCCAGGTCGTGAACACCCTGATTTCCACTTACATCGAACAGAATTTCAAGACTCGTTTTGAGTCGACCATGCAGGCATCCGACTGGCTTTCGAAGCAGTTGGTCGACTTGCAGATGAAAGTCGAGACATCTCAGGAGAAACTGGTCAACTATCAGAAAGAGCACGAGATTCTCGGGATTGACGAGAAGCAGAACATCATCACCTCCAAGCTCGATGAGCTGAATAAAGAATTGACCTCGGCCGAGTCGGAACGGATGGAAAAGCAGTCCGTTTATGAATTGGTGCAGTCCAACGACGCCGATGCCGCGGCCGCGGCCGCCATCAGCGCCAACGGTGGCTCGATGAGTAGTGGAACCACCAGTTCGGGCCTGCTCGAGAAATTGCGCGAGCAACAAGCCGACATCAAGATTCAGGTTGCGCAATTGAGCACGCAGTTCGGGCCGTCTTATCCCAAGTTGGCCCAACTCAACAGCCAACTGAAAGAAGTTGACAAGCAAATTCAGCTCGAGTTGAAGAAGGTAGTTGAGCGGGTACGCAGCGATTACATGGCCTCCTTGGCGCGGGAAAGGATGTTGCGCGATGCCTTGGACAAGCAAAAACAGGAAGCCAATCAGCTGAACGAAAGCGCCATCGAGTACAGTCTGCTGAAGCGCGATGTCGAAACCAACCGTACCCTCTACGAAGGACTGCTCGAGAAACTCAAAGAAGCGGGCGTAACCGCTGGATTGAAATCGAACAATATCCGGCCGGTGGACAAAGCCCGCGTCCCGACCGAACCCTCCGAACCCAACGTTCCGCGGAACCTGTCGTTCGCGCTGGCCTTGGGACTCACGACCGGCATCGGGCTGGCGTTTCTGCTCGAGGGCATGGATAACACCGTGCGCACGCCGGAACAGGCCCAACTGATTTCGGGCCTGCCTTCTCTCGGCATGATTCCCCTGGGTTCAAAAGCGCCAACAGAAACCGCGGCCGCTAAGCGGCTCTCGGTCACCTCATCCAAAGAAGCCGTCGAGTTAGTGACCCAATCTCGGCCTCAATCGCAGATGGCCGAATCATACCGCGCCCTGCGTACTTCGCTGCTGCTCAGTTCTTTGGGCGCGCCCCCAAAAACCATTTTGGTGACGAGCGCGCTTCCACAGGAGGGGAAAAGCACTACCAGCATTAATACCGCGATCGTGTTGGCGCAGAAGGGCACGCGTGTCCTGCTGATTGACGCGGACCTGCGCCGGCCGAGTATCCATAAGACGCTCGGAATGGGCCCCCGGACTGGACTGAGCAACGTCCTCACCGGGAGTGCTACGCTGCAGCAAGCGGTCGTACGGTCTTCGATCCTGCCTTCGCTGTTCATCTTGCCCGCAGGAACTCCTCCGCCCAATCCCGCCGAGTTGCTGGCATCTTCGAATATGAAAGACGTTCTTGCGGAACTGCGGGAGGAATACGACCACATCGTCGTCGACACCCCGCCGACGCTCTCGGTAACCGATGCGGTCGTCATGGCGACCCGGGCCGACGCTGTGGTCCTCGTGATTCGCTGCGGGCAGACCACCAAGCAGGCTTTGCGACGCTCCAGAGATTTGCTGATGCAGGTCAATGCCCGGGTTTGCGGAGTGCTGCTGAACGCGGTGGATCTGGATTCTCCTGATTACTATTACTATTACGAGTATCAAGGGAAGTATCACCACTACTACAAGGAAGACGAATTCACCGGAACGGACGAATCCGCACCCAAGGCTACCTCCACGGGCGACTGAACGGAGTGGTGGAGACGGGCGGATAGAGCCTCTGCATGCAAATACAGATCGCGAGCCCAGCCAGGAAGCTAGCGTTACTGCTGGCCACTCTGCTCCTGGCCACGCTTTACGTGGGCGTCGCTGCTCTGCAGTTTCTCGCGGCTCACTACTCCGAAAAGGACAATCTGGCGAGCCTGCAGAGGGCGGTGCGTCTCGAACCGGGCAACGCGGAGTATCGCTACCGGGTCGGCCGTTACCTTGCGCTCACGCAGAGCCCGCCTGAGGCGGTCGTAGACGCTTATCGTGCGGCCGTCGCCTTGAATCCGCATCGCGCCCGTTACTGGTTCGAGTTAGCGGCTGCGTATCAACTGCTCGGTGACACCAACGGCCAAGCCGACGCTCTCCAGCACGCGATTTTCGCCGATCCCAAGACCCCCGATGTTGCCTGGCAGGCCGGCAATTTCTTCCTGGTTCAAGGGGAGACAGCAAAAGCACTGCAGGAATTCCGCATTGTCCTCGAAAGCGACCAATCGCTTTCCCACGCAGCCTTGCAACTTTGTTGGCGGATCAGCCCGGATATTGACACGATCCTCGGCAGCGTCATGCCTCCGGACCCGCAGGCATACTACGACCTTCTCGACACCCTCATGGTGAAAAAGGAGACGGCGGCCGCGGCCAAGGCCTGGTCCCATCTGGTGCAGTTACGTCAGCCCATCGAGTCGCGCCGCGTTTTTGAGTACATGCGATATTTGGTCGCGCAGCACGAAGTTGACCAGGCCCGCATGGTCTGGGAACAAGCGGGCGTTCTTGCCGGACTCTCCGCGTACCAGCCATCCCCGGAAAACCTGGTAGTGAACGGTGATTTCAGTCTTCCTGTACTCAACGGAGGATTCGACTGGACCTACTATCGGTCCAAGGGTGTGTCGCTTGCGCTCGATCCTACGCAGGCCTACACCGGACATCGATCGCTAGCCATCGTTTTTGACAGCCGAGGACTGAATGATGCCGGGATCCGGCAATTAATCCCGCTTCAACCCAACACGACCTACGACTTCTCCGCGAACTTCAAAGCCGAAGACATGCAAGGCGCGGGGGGACCGCGTTTCGCCGTTCAGGATGTGTACAGTGAGGCCGTATACTTCTCCAGCGAATATCTGAAGAACGCGGACTTCTGGAAACCCGTGAGCGGAACCTTTACAACCGGACCCGATGCCAAACTAGCGGTGCTGCGAATTCAGCGGGATCCCTCAGGTGATCCGATTAAGGGCAAGCTCTGGATTGATGGGGTGCGCCTTACCGAGAGGCGCCCATGACGTCGCCCGCACGATCACAGCGGCAATCGGAGCAGATAGAACCGACACAACGCCCGGTGGCAGTGAGTCCTGCGCATTCCCTTCTCGACTCGATCATCTTTTACGGCCTGTTCGGTTTGCTGTTCTCCGGGCCTTTGGCTTTCGGCGCGGTCGAACCATGGTCCATTTTCATATTGGAAGCGGGAACCGCGCTCTTGTTCGTGCTTTGGGTGGTTCGTCAATACCAGCGCAGCGCATTAATGGTAAGTGACAACCCCGTATTTCGCCCGATGCTCGCCTTCGGGGTCATCGTGGCCGTTCAGCTTGTTTTCGGTCTCACTGCCTACCGTTATGAGACGATCTCCAGTTTATTGCTCTACACCTCGTACGGCCTGCTCTGCTTTCTGGTAGTCCAGTGCTTGCGAAGGACAGCGCAAATCAAGGAACTGGCGATCGCCTCTTGCGTTTACGGTTCGGGACTCGCTCTGTTCGCGCTGATCCAGGGAATCTCGGCTACGACCAAGTTGTACTGGATGCGGACGCCGCGCTCCGGAGGCTGGATTTACGGTCCCTACGTGAACCACAACCACTACGCGGGATTGATGGAAATGCTGGTGCCGATTCCCCTCGTGCTGGCGCTTGGCCGCCAAACACGAGGCCCGCAAAAAGTTCTGGCGGCAGCGGCGGCGGCACTCATGGCGAGCACGATTTTCCTTTCGGGATCACGCGGTGGGATGGCAGCTTTTGTGATTCAGATGGCAATCGTTGCTGCGGTTGTACTGAGACGGGAAAAACACGGCCGCGCCCTGGCCACCATTGCGGTGTTCCTGGTGGTTGTAGTCGGATTGCTGGCCTGGCTCGGCGGCCCCGAACTGATCAAGCGCTTAGGCAGTATTCAAACCGAGGCGCACGCCGAACTGTCGGGCGGAACGCGGCTCGCCATCGATCGCGACGGCCTGAGAATGTTCGCTAAGAAGCCGATATTGGGATGGGGGCTCGGCACGTTCCCGGAGGTGTACCCCCAGTTCCGTAGTTTCTATACCAATTTCTTCGTGAACGCCGCTCACAACGATTATGTGCAGCTATTGGTGGATACGGGAACCTTAGGTTTCGGTGTGATGCTTTGGCTGATGTTTGAGGTGTATCGCAATGCCGTCAAAAAGCTCGGAGACTGGCCCGGCGAGACCAATGGCAGTCTTGCGCTGGCTTCTATGCTGGGAGTAACCGGCATCCTCATGCATAGTTTTGTGGATTTCAACCTGCAGGTTCCGGCAAACGCCGCATTATTCTATGTGCTGTGCGCGGTGGCTGCTTTCGAGCCGTCGCGATTTGGGCAATTCCAGCGGCGCTCCCGCAAACGCTTGCAGCACGTCATCTCGGAACTCTCGTTGGGAAATTCTCTTTAAGCTCTGGCGCTCTCGATGAGGCCAGGTGGGTGCGATCTCAGGCAGAATCAGGGATGGGTAGGGCTAAGCGGTTCATCGCCCTGGACCAGCACCCAGGTTAGAACCCCTCCGATGGCGGCTGCGCCGACTCCGATAGCGATCGGAGAATTCAGAACACTTCCCTCCGCCGCAGTGGCAGCGCCTCCGCCCGCCCGCCTCTTTTTTCGCTTGTGGGCTTCCTGGCTCTCGTCGCGCGTCGTCTGCTGGCCTTGGGCAAGGGTGGTCGTATCCTGACCGTCGTTGATGGTCACATCCCCCTTGCGCGCCATAATTTGGACCGACCCGTTTACGTCGGTAACCTCAAACTCGGTCCAGTTCGCGGTCGCGGGAGACACCGTCACGTCGCCGACGTGGGTCGCCATTCCCTTCGAAGTGGCGACGGTCACTGTGCCATGCTCGATGGCGACGGCATTACCCTCGAACTTGACCATAGAATCGGACAGGATCATTACATTCGAACCGGCTGCATTGATATTCACGACTGAGTCGGGCTTGGTCTGCACCAGATCACCGGGGAAAACCGCTGACGAGCGCGGCACCGCGCTTCCATTAATCCAAGCTTCTCCCTTGGCATAGAGCATAGCTGCGCCCGCATCCGCCGCCATCAGCGACGCAGGAAACACGGCGATCAGCATCCAGCAGAGGCTCTTGCGCAGCAATGACACAATCATTCCCGGAAACTCCCGTGAGCAGATGGTTTCCGTCATCGTAATCCCCCTACCATTGTGAGTCAATTGTCTTGACGGGTTACGGACGATTGGCTATCGCCAGCGATCAACCATTTCCCACCAAAACAGTTTCGTCCATTCGCTGACGGCAGTCTTGGCCCATTCCCGATGCCGCCACCACTGCATCCCAAACTCACTTCGGTCAAAGGCGGCCGCTACGCTGAATTTGCGGCCACGGACTTCATGCTGAAAAATATTGAGAGCGCGCTTGGTGTGGTAGTCCGAGGTCACCAGCAATACGCTTCCTGCCCCAACTTCCTGCAAGCAGCGGGTCGCGTCATGCGCTTCATCCCGGGTCGACAATCCGTCGATCGGGCAAATGGTAATGGCCTTCGATTGCGGAAGCCCGTCCACATATTTCTGGGCTAGTTGCAATTGAGTCCACTGGTAGATCTGCTCGTTGGCCGGAACATCCAGAATCATGCGCCTGGCGAAACCTTGGTCGAGTAACTCCAATCCCCGTTGCGGCCGGCGGCCGGTCTCCCCGGCCAAAACCAGGATGACATCGGCCTTCTCCGGCCGGTTCTCGACCAGCAGCCATCCCGATGCAGCCGCGAAGACCAGCATGAGATACGCCAACACTCACGATTGCCAGTCGAATCCTGGCCATAGAAATGGTATGTCCTCCTTTCAACCAGTCTAGTCGCAGAACGGGATGCTATCGCTTTTGTTCGCTCCGAAACTGACCAGTTTCGTTCGCCGGAGAGCGCGGGGAGGCATACTCCGATGGTGCCTGTTCAGAAATCTTTCCACGGGGGATTTCGGGCCCTGTTCGCGGTATTTCCCAGAGTCCTCCTACCCTGCCCTTAAGTGTGAAAATGTTTGCGTTTCGGGGCCCCGGTTTTGGTAACATGGTTTGCCTATAGGCTAAGTCGCTCCTGGGCAATTGTTTAGTTCCATTCCAGACCACCGCAAATGGTCCCATTCTTGCTCCAGTGAGTGTGTTGTACGGATGGTTGACTACCCAGCCGTTCTTCCGGGTTTGCTGCTGCGGCTGGAGAAAGTTCGCCCTTCGTCGTAGAGAACTTAAAATCAAAAAGAAGGCAGCTATCTCCGTAGCTGGACATCTGACCACTATTATGTATTCGACTCCAGACCATGGCTTGTTTTCATTGCTTCCAGACAGGCGTCCGCCGTGGAAAGAGTTTGTGTTCAGTATGGGAACACAGAGCGTGGCGCTTCTTCTGCTCGGTTGGCTGGCGATTTTGAACCCACAAGTCCTGGTTTCTCCAAACCGCGACTATCACGCCATCGAGTTGGTAAGCACTCCCGTTCCTGTGAATCACCAGCCTGCTCCTGTCAGAGTGCTTAAGGCTCCCGTGATCGCAAATCTGGCGCCGGTACCGCACGAAACTTTGCGGCTGCCCTCGGAAGTCGCGCCCAAGATACAAGCAGAAACGCCCGCACCTCAGGTGCAGGTGGCAATGGCAAAGCCTGCGCCTCTGCCGCCCGCCGTCCCGGCCATTCCTCGGCAACTGGTAAAGACGAATGTCTTTTCAACCGGAAGTTCGGCAACCCCCACGATCGCCCGGGCCCCAGAACACGTGCAAACAGGTGGTTTCGGCGATCCGAACGGAGTCCCCGCGCGGGAAACTAACGGCAAGCCGGTCAACATTGCGCAGTTGGGTTCTTTTGATCTCCCCACTGGCGCAGGCAACGGCAACGGAACCGGCGGCGCGCGCGGTGTTCGTGGCGTAGTCGCCAGCTCTGGATTCGGCGGCGATGTTGCCACCGGCGATGGCAGCGGCCGGGCAAATGTAACTCGCGGCACTGTGCGTCAAGCGGGATTCGGCGATTCTGACCCCGCTGCAGTACGCGGTAAAGCCGAAGCCCGCGGAAGTCGTTCCCCGCCTCACACCGGCGGAGGTCCTCTCTAAACCCACTCCCGTCTACACCGAAGAGGCGCGCAAACTGCACGTCGAAGGTGAGGTTCTGCTGGAAGTCGTGTTTGAAGCCTCGGGCAAACTCCATGTCAACCGTGTCATCCAAGGTTTAGGACACGGCCTGGACGATGCCGCGATCCGCGCTGCTGAACAGATCCGCTTCAAACCGGCCTTGCGGGACGGCCAGCCCGCAGATTCCAACGCCGTTTTGCACATCGTATTTCAATTGGCCTGAAGCAACGAGCTTCCTGAAGGAAATTATGCGTAGTTTCAGAATGCTTCCTTTCTCCTGGGTCGCGTTGATACTTTTTTCTTTATACGCAGTGGGGCAAAGTGCGGATCCCAGCCTGCCCGCGTCCAGCGATCGCCCTCCAGTCGCGGAACCGTCGAATGCAACCGCAGCCGCCCCTGCTACTTTCGATCAGGTAATCGATCGCGTGGTGGAACGCGAGCACTTCTTCAATGCCCAGATGAGGCACTTGCACCCGCTGGTGGAAACCTACATTCAGAATCTGAAGAACACCAAGGATGACACCACGGTACCGACAAAGGACGAGTACTTTCTCGGCCGTCTTGATATGTCCCACGGAGCGGATGACCGTTCCTTCATGGGACAGCCCGGCTTCGGCAGGCAGATGATTAACAAGCTCACCAGCCTGTATTCGCTGAAGTTCCTGCCGCTCGGTTTCGCGCAAATGGTGGTGCTGGATGACGACTTCCAGAAGAAGTACTACAACTTCACTTTCGTACGCCGCGAATTCCTGGGCGAAGTTCGCTGCCTCGTCATCGACGTCCAGCCTAAGGAAAATACCGGCGACGGACGTTTCATAGGCAGAATGTGGGTGGAGGATCAGGATTACAATATCGTCCGCTTTAACGGCACCTACGGTCCGCATCCTCGCTACAGTTACTACCTCCACTTCGATAGCTGGCGTTTGAATCTACGTCCCGGCCTCTGGTTGCCGGCTTACATCTACAGCGAGGAATCGGATTTGCAGTATCGCCTCAGCAGTGCTCTGCACTTCAAGGCGCAAACGCGTTTATGGGGATATGACATCAAGAATCTCGGGAAGAACGAGGAATTCGCACAGATTGTCGTGGATTCTCCGCAGACGGTAAGGGACCAGAGCGAAACCGGACAGGATGCTACTCCGATCGAGAGCGAGCGCCTCTGGGAGAGAGAAGCGGAGGATAATGCCGTCGAGCGCCTGGAGAAGATCGGCCTTCTGGCGCCGCCGGGAGAAGTCGACAAGGTCCTGCAGACGGTCGTGAACAATCTGATCGTCACGAATAACCTGAACATTACGCCTGACGTACGAACCCGCGTCCTGCTCACTTCGCCGCTCGAATCATTCACCATCGGCCACACCATCGTGGTAAGCCGCGGGCTGATCGACGTTCTTCCCGACGAGGCTTCCCTCGCCATGATCTTGGCTCACGAACTCAGCCACATCGCTCTCGGACACAAACTCGATACCAAGCTGGCGTTCAACGACCGCATGTTCTTCCCGGACGAAGACACCTTCGAGCGTTTGGATTTCCAGCGCAGTTCCGCGGACGAGGAAGCCGCCGACAAGAAGGCGCTGGAACTGCTCTCCAATTCGCCTTACAAAGATAAACTGGGAAATGCCGGCCTTTTCCTGAAAGCTCTGCAGGCGCGCGCGCCAGAACTCAAGAACCTGATTCGTCCTCACCTGGGCAACAGTCTCGAGAATGGAAAATCATTGCGGATGTCGGCCTTGCTGAATCATTCGCCGCAACTCGAAACTCGCAACATCGATCAGATCGCGGCACTGCCGCTCGGGGGACGAGTGAAAGTGGATCCATGGAGCGATCGGCTTGAACTGGTGAAGGCGAAACAGGTGCCGCTGACGTCGGCGCAGGAGAAGATGCCGTTCGAAGTGACGCCGTTCTTCCCTTTCCTTACCCGGCTTTCAAGCGAAAGTCCCGACAAGGTAGCGCAAACCGCTCCGGTGAAGTGATCGCTGTGCGATAGCGAATAGCGTGGGGCCGACGCCCCACGCATTCTGGAAATGCAGGGCCATTTTTACAGAGGAAAATCTTGACTTTCGGGGAGTGCCACTCGGCGAACCGGCGCTGGGCTACTGGATCGAACTGCCGACCTGCGAAAACACGTTATTGGCGTTAGAACCAATCAAACGGATTGTACCGACTACAATCACCAGGATCACAGCCAGCATTACGGCGTACTCGGCGATGTCCTGACCTCGCTCCTCAGACCAAAGCTGACGAAACAAACTTGACACGGGCTCCCCTCCTGCGCGTTTGCGCGCTCTGTATCCGGAAACAAAACTCTCCGCAGGTGCGAACCACCCCGGATGTCCCCAGATTACGGGCTATAGTCTCTATCCTATGCTATGGCCCAGCCGCAGCCAATAGCTCACTCGTGGCAGCGTATGGCACCGAAGTGCCATTAACTACTCAGGCAATACTCTTTAACGGCAACGACTGATTCACTGCAAAAAGAGCCAATTCCAGGCGAGTGGACACACCCAGCTTGTCGAAAATATTGCTAAGGTGGTGTTTGACGGTGTCTTCGCTGATCTTGAAATACTCAGCAATCTCTTTGTTGGAATACCCCGCCACCACCGCCGATACGATCTCCAGTTCCCGCGGCGTCAGCCCGAATTTCTTCTGCCGCGCTTCCTCCCCGGAAGACTGCACCAGGGTACGCAGGTACTGCACCAGGTTCGAGACACTCTCCCTCCCCACCCAGTATTCGCCCGACATCACGGTGTAAATGCTCTTGAGCAGGAGCTGGGTCGCGGAGTCTTTCAGCACGACCCCGCGCGCGCCCAACTGCAACGCTTCTACGATCTGGTTCTTCTCCGCGGCTGCCGTCAGCAGAATGACTCGCACCGAGTTCGATGCTGGACCTGAACTCATTTCGCGCAAGGCTTCCAAGCCGGGATGACGCGGCATTGCCAAATCCAAAAGCAGGATGTCGGGTTTCAATTGTCGCGCCAGCTTGACGGCTTCGGCGCCGTCGCATGCCTCGCCAATCACCTTCAGGCCGGGCTCCGCCTCGAGCAAGCGGCGTAAACCATCGCGGAAAATTGGATGGTCATCTGCAATCACAATACGAATGGGCGGTCTCTTATTATCCATAATTGAGTTCCCGCTTTTGCGGGACACGAATCTCCAGCCGTGAGCCCCGGCCGGGGTTTGATTCTATCGTGAGTTCGCCTTCAATCAAGCGGACTCGTTCCTTGATAATCAGTGGTCCCTTCCCCATTCTCTCCAACTCGCTCTGTGATAAGCGGCCCGAGAAGGGGAATCCCTTCCCGTCGTCCTCAATCATTACACTCAAATTTCCGGCGCTCTGGCCCAGCCGCACCAGCACCTGGCGCGCGCCACTGTGCTTCCTGACATTCACCAAGCCTTCTTGTACGATGCGGGCCACTTCGCGGCAAATCTGCGGCGGCATTTCCAGTTCTTCCACCTCCGACAGAAAACGCGCCGAGATTCCGGTTTCCCGCTGAAACCTTTCCACCGTGTCCCCCAGAAATCCCAGCAGCTTCCTCGAGTCGACGTCGAGGGACTTCATTTGTTGCATCAACTCCCGCAGCTTCAGGACCTCTTCGCGAAGCAATCCCTGAATGCGGCTCAGTTCGTCGGGGAGCGAAACCGTGTTGTTCGCCGCCTGGCGGCGCAGCACGTCTACTTGCATCTCCACCGCGATCAGCGATTGCACCGCGCCGTCGTGCAACTCCCTGGCGAAACGGGCACGCTCGACCGCTCCTGCCCGCATGCGCAAGCGCCGTAAGAGATAAACGTTATACACCGCGGGCCCGACCTGGCGCACTAACTCTTGCAGGAAGCGCAGCTCTTCTTCTATCTCCCCAGTTAGTGTGGGATCGAAAAGGAAGATACGCCCCCACCACTCGCGTCCGAAAATAAACGAAACCGACATGACGCGCCGGAAGTCCCGCTGCTGCCTCAAACGGCTGGCGTAATCGCCGGAAGCATGTTTCAGCCGGTCACCGCTGTCGTCGAGAGCCACGACCCGAAACGACTGACCTCCGTCATTGCCTTGCCACGCGAAAGAAGCGTGCGCGGGAGACTCCGCGAGATACGTCTCGCGGTCCGAAGCCGAAGAGTCCAACCAGTGAAAGACCGGCGCGACCCCGTCCGACGCGCGCACTTCCCCCAAAAAGACCCGGTAATTGTTCGCCTCCTGAGAGGCGAGTACGGCGGTTTTCGCCCCGTACATGGAAAGTAGTTCGCCGGCGATCTCCTGCAACGTCCCAGTCAGTCCAGTTTCTACCCTCGCCCGGCCGAGGATGCGGGCGATCACCGCTTTCTCAGAACGCAACTGCTTTTGCTGTTCAGCCAGATAACCAAGCAGAAGACCCATGACCAGAAGGTAAATCGAACGCATGAACAGGCGCTTGGGCTCGAAGTCGACGGCATCGATTCGGAGAAGCGGCCACTGATGAGTTAAGAGCCAGTGGTTCATCCAATCGGCAACCCCAAGGTGCAGCGCAAAACCCTCTCCCCAAAGTAGAGCGACCTCTGCAGCAGCCGTCCCGATCGTCTCCCACAAGCCCCAACGGTAGGCGGCGGCCGCCAGCACGAAAACAAAGAACAGGAAGAAGGGATTGCTCTGCCCGGTCGTAAAAGTGAGGATCAGTGCCGGCCAGACGATGTCGGCGCCGTGGACCAGCAGGCGAAACGAGGCCGTAGACTGCTGCCGGCGGCGGAGCAGCAGAATAATAAAGACACCCTGCGCAATGTAGAAAGCGAGAAGCCCAGACGCCCAGACCGAATTGCTGACTTCGCCGGGATCCCGCCAGATGGCAACCAGCGCTGACAGTGCCAGGAAAACACGAGCGCTGGCCAACCACCTTTCAATCCGCCGGATTTCGCCGGGGCTGGTGGGGGCTCGCAACCTCCAAAGGAATCGATGTCGAAGGGCTCGGAATGGCAATCGAGTACGACCACGCTGCTGGGGGGATGTCTCGTAGGTTATTGGCCCACGGAAGGAAGAACAAGTGACACTTCCGTTTCGTCCCGCCTCAGCTGCCTCTGGCATGGTAGCAAAAACCGGCAACCCCCGAGTTACGGAAGTAATGTTCTTTTGCATGGGATGCTGTCTAGAATTGCCCCACGGCTCTGTATGTCTAAACGGTCCAGAATATGGCTGGCGGCAGTGTCGGGGTTGGTCGCAGTTCAAGCCCTGTCGTGGATCCTGCTCCGACCAGGCTTTACCCTGACTGCGTTGAGCGACATCACGCAGGCCCTGCTGCTGCTTTCGGGAACTCTGGCCTTCTTACCCAGCGTCCTCTCTACCCGGGGACGCACCCGTTTGTTCTGGATGCTCACGCTGCTGGGGATGGCGTTCTGGTGGACCTATCAGTTGCTCTGGATTTACTTCGAAGTCTACCGCCGTCAGGATGTACCGAATCCCTTCGTCGGTGATGTCATCCTTTTTGTACACATCGTACCGATGATGGCGGCCCTGGCCTTGCAACCCCACGTCGAGCAGGACGATCGCACCACCCGGTTGGGTTCCCTCGATTTCGCGTTGCTCCTGATCTGGTGGGTCTACTTGTACCTCTACGCGGTGATCCCCTGGCAGTACGTTTCCATGAACGAGACGATCTACGAGCACAATCTCAACGTGCTCTACCTGACCGAAAAATTGGTTCTGCTTGGTGGGTTAGCACTGGTCTGGACGCGGAGCAAGGGTTCGTGGCGAACGATTTATGCTTACTGGTTCGGCGCCAGCATCACCTACGCCGTGTTCTCATACCTGGCGAACTGGGCCATCGAAAAGAACGTCTATTACACCGGCAGCCTGTACGACGTGCCCCTGGCGGGTTCGATGGCATGGGTCACCGTCGTAGGCTTAGTCGCGTACACCCTCGCCCCCAGGCAAGAATCCGCGCGCAACTCCGGTGGCCATGGAGTGTGGGTGGCTCGACTGGGGATGATCACCATCTTCACGTTGCCACTGTTCGCCGTCTGGTCACTGTTCGCAACCTACACCCCTCCAAGCGTGCGCACGTTTCGCATAGTCGTCACCCTGGGAACCATGCTTGTAATGGGAGTTCTGGTCTTCCTGAAACAGCACTTCCTGGATCGCGAACTGATGCGCTTGTTACACAGTTCGCAGGACTCCTTTGAAAATTTGCACAAGCTGCAGGCACAACTGGTGCAGTCGGAGAAAATGGCCTCTTTGGGACAACTGGTCGGTGGCGCCGCTCACGAGTTGAATAACCCCCTGACCGCCATGCTGGGATATTCCGACCTGCTGGCAGGGACTTGCTTGAACGAGCAGCAGCGGACATTGGCGGATAAGATTGCTCACCAGGTACGCCGCACCAAAAGCTTGGTCTCGAGCCTGCTCAGTTTTGCCAGGCAGGCTCCCGCGCAAAAAGTCCTTCTGGATGTGAATGCCCTGGCACGGACCGCTCTCAAGCTGTCGCAGCCGCAACTTGAGGCCCGCAATATTCGCGTCGAGACCAAACTAACCGACCACCCTCCGCAGATTCTTGGCGACTCGAACCAACTTCTCCAGGTATGCCTTCATGTCACCAATAACGCCGCCCATACTCTGTCGGACAAAGGTGGGGTTCTCACCGTGAGTACCGGGAGGCAAGGAGAGTTCGCGCTGCTCGAATTCTCCGACAACGGACCGTCAGCCGGCGACGCGGCGCATGTCTTCGATCCCTTCCATACGGCTCATCTCGCTGGACCGGAAAAAAGCCTCGGACTTAGCACGTGCTATGGGATTGTTCAGGAACATCGCGGACGAATCATGTGTCAGAATCGCCCGGAAGGGGGAGCGATTTTCCGCATAGAATTGCCCATCGCGACCACGTCATCCGCGGCTGGCGCGGATGACTCCTCCGAATCTCTGTTGAGGGCCAACAATGCGCTCAGCCTCGGCCCATCACCGTAGGGCTACGGCTTCCGCACGACGCTGTTCTGCTTCAAGGTGCGATCGAAGAAGTCCGCGGTGGCTCCGTAGGCGCGTACCCACGACTTGTACATCAGGAATCCGTGGATTTCGTCGGGAAAAACCAACTGCTCGAAGGGCACGTGATTGTCCCGCAGACGCTGCGCCAGATCGACCGTCTGCTCGAATGGAACATTCCGATCATCATCGCCCTGAATCAGCAGCACCGGCGATTTCCAGGTCGCGACCGAAGCGTCCGGTGAAGATTCGAACGCCAGCTTCTCCGCTTCTTTCCGGTCGGGAGCGCCGGGGCGGTTTTCCCAGCGCGGCAAAAATACGGACCAGTCGTGCACGCCGTGGAAGTCCACCCCCGCCGCAAAGATGTCCGAGTTGCGTGCCAATCCGAGCGCGGTCAAATACCCTCCGTAGGACCCGCCCCAAAGCCCGATTTTCTTTGCATCTACGATCGGGAGACTCTGCAGGTATTTTGCTCCTGCGAGGACGTCTTTATATTCCGCGGCTCCGCGCCAACTCGAATTCGGAGCTTCGCGAAAAGCGCGGCCGTACATGACTCCAAGACGGTAATTGACCGAGAGCACGACGTAGCCCTGGCTCGCCAAGTATTGATTCATGGCGTACGCGTTGTGGTAGTAGTCCATGTAGTGAAAGCCCGGCATCATCTGGCGGATCGGGCCGCCGTGCATGAAGATCAGCGCCGGACCACGCTGGGTTCGACCCTCAGGCACAAAAAGTTGACCGTGAATGTCGAGGCCATCCTCGCTTTTGAAGATCACGACCTTGGGCACAACCAGCTGTTGCGACGGAAAATCCGCTGGTAGAGCGCTTCCCGCCAACATCTCCCTGGCTTGGGGGGTGACACGATAAGGCATAGCGGGCGTGGTCGCGCTTGAGCCCAGGCAAAGCACCTGCTGGCTGGAACCGGTTTCTACCGGACTCCATTCGATGGTCTCGCCCTTGGTCAGGGGCACAGGAGCTCCACCGTCCGACAGAACCCGCCAGATGTGGCGCCGCTCGATGTCATCCTGGTTCGAGGAATAGAGAACCGATTTGCCATTGCCATTCGGATTTACGTCTTCGACCTCGAACTGCCCGGGCGTCAGCAACACAGCCTTGCCGCCGCCCGCAGGAATGGAATACAGGTGATTCCATCCATCTTGCTCGGAGGCAAACAGAAGACGGCCGTTGTTGAGGTAGGCGAACGATAGATCCGCGGTTAGTTCGGGGAACGAGTCGTTGGGCTGATCACCGCTTCTCCACACTACCGCTGCGTCGCCGCTTGCGACGTCCGCCACCCGGATGCTCCACGGCACCGTGCGCACCGGAATCAACGGCAACTTCTGCTCAATCCCTGGAATGCGGAGGAAAGCAACCCGCTTCCCGTCGGGAGACCAGCGGGGGCTTGAGTCTCGATCAACGCTAGGCGAGAGATAGTGGACGTTGTCTCGTCCGACGTCGTAGATCGCGATAAAGCTATGATCATCGCGATCGCTGACAAACGCGATCTCGCGCCCATCGGGAGACCATCTGGGGCTGCTATTGTTTCCACGAACGTCCGTGAGCTGGTGACCCGGAGTCGCTCCCGATACGGGGGCGATCCAGAGTTGCTTGCGCGCCGCCCAGACCGCGAACTGCCCGTCGGGAGAGAGTTCTACATCTTCGCAACCTTCCTCGTTGCACCCCATTTCGCCCAGAAGACGCGGGCCACCGCCATCGACATCGACCGCCCACACCTGCTGTTTGCGCGCCCACACGTCGCTTGTCGGGTTCGCCACCTGGCCAGCGTCGTTCGTCTCGCTTCCGCGGACGTATACCAGGGTGCGGCCATCCGGCGTGATGCGAAGGCTGGCGATCGGCTCGCCATCGTCTCCGGTGTACGCCGTCACCTGGCGTGCGGCGAACTTGGGTCCATCGGCGACCCAGACATTACGCGCGCCCTTGAAGTCGAAGACCCATGCCACTGTTTCGGCGTGCGAGTGCTGCCACCAGATTCGTGGGGAACGGGGAGCTCATCACCTGCTCCAGCGTGAAAGTTCCCGCCAACAGCGGCCTTGCCACAAAAACGCACAAAGACAGAAGAAGGACGGGCAACACAGTTGTGCAGCGCGAAAACCTGTCTGGGATGACCATAGGACGCAAACTTTACTCCAGCATTTCCTTATTTGCCAAGCCGCAATTTTGGGAGAGGCTGCCATTTCCGGGTTGCGCTCTACCAACCAGGCTCTATAATGCACAGCACCGCGGAAACGATCGTTTCACGAGCAATTGTCATCATCTGTGTCAAGTTGCGGGCACTTGGCGCCAGACCGAGGGAGGCGTTTCGATGCGAGCAGCTGCAAGAATGGCTCTGCTTCTGGTGGGCGTTCTTTTGTTTCTGGCCGCGGGCCCGGAAGAGGGCCAGCCCCTGGAGGGGTTCTCCGCGGCTTCTTCGCGCAGCGAGCGCGACTGGGAAAACAAGTTCCGAGCCATTCCCAGCCAGCAGAATCTTCACGACTACATGCAGCGCCTTTCCGCGCGGCCTCACCACGTCGGCTCACCTTACGACAAAGACAACGCCGAGTGGATTCTCGCCAAGTTCAAGGAGTGGGGACTGGACGCGCACATTGAGAACTTCGATGTCCTTTTCCCCACTCCTAAAGAGCGCCTGGTGGAATTGGTCGCGCCGAATACCTTTAAAGCGGTGATGCAAGAACCCCCTCTCGCCATCGATCCCACTTCGAATCAGCAGGCGGAACAGCTTCCGACCTACAACGCGTACTCGGCTGACGGAGACGTAACCGCGCCTCTGGTATTCGTGAATTACGGCGTGCCTGACGACTACGAGAAGTTGGAACGCATGGGCATCTCGGTGAAGGGCGCCATCGTGATTGCCAAGTACTGGCACTCCTGGCGCGGGATCAAGCCGAAAGTTGCCGCGGAGCACGGCGCCATCGGTTGCATCATTTACTCCGATCCCAACGATGACGGCTATTTTCAGGGTGACGCATTCCCCGAGGGAGCGTGGAGGCCGCGCGAGGGCGTGCAACGCGGCAGCGTGATGGATATGCCGCTCTATCCCGGCGATCCCTTGACGCCGGGAGTGGGCGCTACCAAAGACGCGAAACGCCTGGCGATTCAAGACGCCAAGACCATCACCCAGATTCCGGTGCTGCCCATCTCGTGGGGAGATGCTCAACCCCTGCTGGCTGCCTTGAAG
The DNA here is from genome assembly GCA_963832635.1 of Terriglobia bacterium. Lineage (GTDB taxonomy): Bacteria > Acidobacteriota > Terriglobia > Terriglobales > Acidobacteriaceae > DATFTE01. Next base: position 69,817 of record CAWHVH010000001.1, read on the forward strand.
GGTCCGGTCGCTCCCGAAGAATGGCGTGGCTCACTGGGACAGACGTATCACGTTGGCCCGGGTCCGGCGAAGGTTCATCTGAAAGTCAAGGCCAACTGGGACATCAAGACCCTTTACGACGTGATCGTGAAGATCCCGGGCTCGACTTATCCCGATGAGTGGGTCGTACGCGGCAACCACCATGATGCATGGGTCAATGGAGCGGAAGATCCTCTTTCGGGCGCGAATGCGCTGATGGAAGAGGCCCGTTCGCTTTCCGAGCTATTGAAGCAAGGCTGGAAACCAAAGCGAACCATCATCTACTGCGTCTGGGACGGTGAAGAGCCGGGATTGCTGGGCTCCACCGAGTGGGGCGAAGAGCACGCGGACGAACTTCGCAAATACGCGGTCGCGTACCTCAACACGGATTCCAATACTCGCGGATATTTCTACGCCGGCGGTTCGCACACGTTGGAAAAATTCATTAACGGCGTTGCGAAGGACGTGGAAGATCCCGAGAAAAAGATCAGCGTCTGGAAGCGCGCCCAGCTCGACACCATCGCCGAAGCTAAAACTCCAGAGGAGCGGGCGGAAGCCCGCCAGCGGCCGGACCTTCGCATCCCGGCCATCGGGACGGGGTCGGACTGGACCGTATTCCTCGATCATCTTGGCGTCGCGTCCCTGAACCTCGGCTACGGCGGAGAGGACCCCAGTTCGGAAGGCAGCGGCATCTACCACTCGATCTACGACGATTTCTACTGGTACACGCACTTCGCGGACACGGATTTCAGTTACGGCAAGGCGCTCGCGCAGACTGTCGGCACCTCAGTGATGCGTCTCGCCGACGCCGATCTGCTGCCCTATGACTTCAGCGATTTTGCGGATACCATGCGCCGATATCAGGACGAATTGCAGAAGCTGCTGAAGAGCAAACAGGACGAGATCACAGAACAAAACAAGGAAATTGAAGAAGGCGTCTTTGCCGCCACCTCCGATCCAAAGAAAACGTCCGTGCCTCCGCCCGTGGAGGAAGTGCCGCCTTTCCTGAATTTCGCGCCGCTGCAAAATGCCAACGATGCCCTTACGCACAGTGCACAGCGCTACCAGAAAGCGCTCGACAAGGCCACGGCGAACGGCAATATCGCGTTGAGCCAGGCATCGCTCGAATCGTTGAATGAGACTCTCATTCAGAGCGAGCGCAAGCTAACCTCCGGTGAGGGTTTGCCCGGGCGTCCCTGGTTCAAGCACATGATCTACGCCCCCGGCCGATACACAGGCTATGGAGTGAAAACCATGCCGGGAGTGCGGGAAGCGATCGAGCAGAAGAAATGGAAGGAAGCGGACGAACAAATGGTGCGAGTCGCGGCGGTGTTGCAAAATGAAGCAAATCTGATCGACTCGGCTGCGGCGGTTTTGGAAAAAGGACAGTAGTGCCTCTGCCCTAGGCATTGTTCTCGACCGTGCGCTTCAACTGCCCGCAGGCCGCGTAGATGTCGCGGCCCCGGGGACGCCGGATGAACGTAGGGACTCCGGCTGCGATCAAGATCTTCTGAAATTCCAGCACCCGGTTCTCCGCAGGTGTCTGAAACGCAATGCCCGGCCCAGGATTCAGGGCGATCAGGTTCACCTTCGCGCGAATGCCGCGAATCAACTCCACCACTTCGCGCGCATTGGCAGCGGCGTCATTCACTTCGCTCAGCAGGACATACTCAAAGGTCAGCATTTCGCGGTTGCGCAGCGGAAAGTCGCGCGCCGCCGCCATCAGCTGCTTGAGGTCCCACTTGCGATTCAACGGCATCAACCGGGTACGCAGCTCGTCATTCGAGGCGTTCAACGATATGGCCAGCTTGGGCCGCCGCGGCTCGGCTCCAAAATCATAAATGCGCGGCACGATGCCGGCGGTAGAGACCGTCATCCGCGATTCGGGAATACCCACACCTTCCGCCAGCAACTCCGAAGCTTTGATGAAATTGTCGTAGTTGAGGAAGGGTTCGCCCATCCCCATGAAAACGAGATTGACTCGTTGTTCGGGAGGCGTGACGGATTGATCGCGCAGCACCGCGCAAACCTGGCCGACAATCTCTCCTGCTGTCAGGTTTCGCTTCACACCCAGCAACGCGGTTAAACAGAATTGGCAGTCCACGGCGCAGCCGACCTGGCTTGATACACAAATGGTGGCGCGATCCCAGTTTCGTCCCGATTTCTCCAGTTGGTTGCCGGCTTCGCTGCCGTCACCGGCTTCCCCGCCATCTCCCTCGGGCATCCAGACGGTCTCCACCGTCTGGCCGTCCTCGCACGCGACCAGATAGCGCACCGTGCCGTCGCTCGAGACGAACTTCTTCTCAAGCACCGGCAGGCCGACCGAGATTCCTTTGTCCACCAGCGTCCGCCGGAACACCTGCGGGAGAGTGGAAATCTGCTCAGCAGCACCAACCCGCTGGCCGTAGACGGCCTCAAAGAGCTGGCGGCCGCGGTAGGCGGGCTCGCCGGCTTCCTCGGCCAATAACGTAAGTTCCTGAAGCGTAAGGCCTAAAAGTGTGGTTAGTTTTGCCTGCATGGGACTCTAAGCGAACTGGTTCACAGATTGTAGAGGATTATGAACACCGAAGCCGAACCGAAGCTGGATTTTGATCGAAACCTGCTGTATCTAATTGATTTTAAATGACTAACTGCTCAATTAGCACACTCGCGCCGCCTGTGTAATACTGAAGCTACTTCGGCTCCCGGTTCTCGGCGGCTCCTTGAAAGAAAAGTCATGGTTGAAGAAGTACGGAACATCCATCGCGAGGTGTTGCCCAACGGGCTCACCATCATCACCGAAGAGATGCAACACATCCGTTCGGTCTCAATCGGTGTGTGGATCAAGACCGGTTCCCGCGATGAGGATCCTCAGTGGAACGGCATCTCGCATTTCATCGAGCACATGGTCTTCAAAGGGACCAAGCATCGCTCGGCGGAAGACATTGCCCGTCAAGTCGACTCCATTGGCGGCAATATGGATGCATTCACTGCCAAGGAGTGTGTCTGCTTCAACATGAAGGTGCTGGACGAGCACGTGCCCATCGCACTCGACGTGCTCGGTGACCTCGTGCTTCATCCCAATTTCGACGTGAATGATATTAGCCGCGAGCGCGGCGTGATTCTCGAGGAAATCAAGATGGACGAGGACAATCCCGACTACCTCGTTCACGAAATCTTCACCCAGAATTTCTGGAAGGATCATCCTCTCGGCAAACCGATTCTGGGAACCAAGGATACGGTCAGGCGATTCGACCGCGATCCCGTGCTCGACTTTTACGGGCAGAGATTTTCTCCCGGGAATCTGATCATCTGCGCGGCGGGAAACCTGAAGCATGGTGAGTTTGTCGAGTTAGTCGCGAAACATTTCAGGGATATGAAGCCGGTCAAGAACGGCTTCCACAGTCCGCAACCGACCATCGTTTCGCGCATCATCATGCGCAACAAGAAAGCTCTCGAGCAGGTACAGATTTGCGTGGGCGTGCCGTCTCACCCGATTGCTCATGCCCGCCGTCACGCCTCTTACATCCTGAACACGCTGCTCGGCGGTGGCATGAGTTCGCGCCTGTTCCAGAACATACGCGAACGCCAGGGACTGGCCTATGCGATCTATAGCGATCTGAGCCCTTACCGCGATACCGGCTGCCTCTCCGTGTATGCCGGAACTTCGCGTGAGTCCGCCGCAAAAGTGGTGGAATCCGTTGTTACTGAATTCCGCAAGCTGAAGACGGAAATGGTTTCCGGGGAAGAGCTACGCCGCGCCAAGGATCAGCTCAAAGGCAGCCTGATGCTTTCGCTCGAATCCTCCACCGCGCGGATGTCGAACCTGGCCCGCCAAGAAATGTACTTCGATCATTTCTACACACTCGACGAACTCATCGAAAAGATCGAGAGCGTGACCGCGGAAGAGCTCAAGGATCTGGCCAATCAATTCTTCCAAACTGAGTCGATCGCCGTCACGGTTCTCGGCAATCTGAATGGACTGAAGCTTACGCGCGAACAACTCGCCTGCTAAAACCAGAGGCGGACACGCTCTCTTCGGCCGGGCCACTTGACTTTCCCGCTCGTCTCACATCCCATCACGGTCCCCTTCTCGTTGGGAAACAATACATCTCAGATCGTTAATCTTTGCCCATTTCGAATTTGCGCGCGTAGAACGTGCTGGATGAGTTGGCACGCCTTCTTGACCTCAGGCATGGCCAGGGAAAAAAACACTTCCTTCCCTTCTCTCCTTCGAACGATGACTCCGGCCGACTTCAAAACCATCACGTGCTGAGAGAGGTTTGCCTTGGAAACTCCGAGCGTCTTCTGCAAATCAGCAGAAGACCAGTCGTGCCGGCCCAGCAAGTCCAGCATGCGAAGGCGAGTGGAGTTGGCAAAGGCCTTGCAGATCTGGACCTGCCTTTCGAAGATTTCGTTTTCCAGAGATTGTTTACGAGGTTTCGCCATAGTGGGGCCGTAATGATCGGGAACGATTCTTTGCCTGGAAATTGCGGTTGCCATCATGTTATCTCCTGAGACGGAGTCCGGGGAGACGTTCCGCCACGGCTGGCGTCACCCTGCGAACTTACCTGCTTCTCTTCGGAGGAAGCGGAGGAAGGCTGCTCGCTCTCCGCCTGAACGTTCATCTCTCTCTCCCATTGCTGCTGTTGAAGTTTCACTTCCCGCCACCATTTAAAGTGGTGACGGTATGCGTAGAGTTCGTTCACTCCTCCGGTGATCATCGAGTAGAAGGCTGGCTTCTCTTCCGGGAAGACGGCTCCCATGTAAACGTGGATCATTAAGCCGGAGACCACCATCGCCACCGCGAAGTAGTGCACGATCATCGCCCACGCCACCAACGTTGTGCCGAACCAGTGAAAAGTCATGGTCAGTCCGGTCAGCATGATCACCGGAACTGCAAGATACACCAGCAACGCAAAGAGCTTTTGTCCTGCGTTGTAAACCCCCTGTGGCGGCAGGGGCTCTTCGGTCTTTCCCAACAACAACAGGGTCCGAATCTTCAACCAGCGCAGGTCGTCTTTGTCGAGACCGATTTCGTGCTCCAGCACCTCCACCCGAAGATAGTTACGGAAACCGAAGATCGCGTAAACCAGGAATACGGTGATCCATGTCAAGCCGATGGCGATGTGGCACCTGAGCATATTGGCTCGCGAACCGAAGATGCCTTCCATCATCTGCAGGTACCACATCGGAGCGAAACGGTAGGCCGGAGAAATGATCAGTCCGGCGCCGGTGGCTAACTCGAGCAGCCAAGTGGTGGCATTAAACCAGTGCAACAAGACGATGGCGACATGGTGTTTCTTGATCTGCCTTTGCGCCATTACCTCCGCTTGCTCGGCGCTCAACGAAAGTGGGACGGTCTCGACCGCGGACGTACCCATATCTGCTCCTTAGTCCTCGAATTGCTTCTCGCCGACGGTCAGCTGCCGGAAAAATGCCACCGCCTGTCCCAGAAATGTCGCACCCACCGCAACGAATACGACCTTGTTCAACAAGCTGCTCCAAATCCTGGCTGGGGCGATGGTGCGCGGGAGTTGGGGGGCAAAACCGGCAAGAGCCAGTTCGGCGTGCTCGGGCCTGCCCTTGTAGTAAACGTTTGGCCCTATGGCCACCGCTGAGGTTTCAATGCGACGGGCTCCTTCTCTGTAGACGAGCTTGAACACTTCGCCGGATGAGTCTTCGAGGTTGCCGAAGACCTTGGCGTGGGCCGGGCAAGTGGCCACACATGCAGGTTCCAGACCCTTCTCCACCCGGCTTGCGCAGAAGTCGCACTTATCAACTTTGCCCAGCCTGGAGTCTACATAGCGTGCGCCGTACGGGCACGCCGCGACACAAGATCCACAACCGATGCAAAGATCACGATTTACGCGGACTACTCCGTTGTGGTCCTGGTACGTGGCGCCCGTTGGGCACGCAGGGACACACGTCGGCCGGTCACAATGGTTGCACTGCGCAACGTGGAATGACGTAATCAAGTGAGGCCAGGAACCGGCGACCGCGGTCTGGCGAACTCGCGTCCGCGCGAAGCCGTTAGGAACATCCCACTCCGATTTACATGCCACCGTGCATGACTGGCAGCCCACGCACCGTTCCTGATCGATGACCATTGCGTAACGTGGCACTGGCTAGCTCCTCTCCTCGCCCGCTGGCAGCACGCGAACGAAATTCACGCGCATTCCCGTGCCTCCCATGATGGGGTCGATCGCCACACGGGTGATGAGCTGCGAATCGGAAGCACCCTTCCGGTACGCCCGGGTAAGGCCCGCCGCCCCTGTCCCGAACCCATGCACCATGTAGGCACAGTCGCTGCGGATCGCTTCCGTAGCCCTCACCGCGATGGGCAGGCTTTTGGTTCCATCCTGATTCTCGAGTGTGATTTTCTGCCCGTCTTTCACCCCGACTTTGGCCGCAAACTGGGTGTTGATCCATACCTGGTTTTCAGGCATAAGATCGTCGAGCCACGAATTGTTCTCGGAACGGGAAAAGGAATGAACTGGTGCGCGGCCATAGATCAGCCGCAAATACCCGGGCGGCGGAGGTTCGACCAGCGGTGAATTTCGGAAGCGGATCGAATTTCAGGTCGTTCAGAACGGATGAGAACAGTTCGATCTTCCCGCTCTGCGTGGGAAAAATGGGGCCATCCGCTTCGGTGCGATCTTCTATGTACGGGTGCCCGTCGAACGACACCGCGCCCAACGACTTGAGTTCCGCCAGGTCGATCCCCAGTGGTTGGATTAAACGCGAAAGATGGTCGTCGGGGTCTTTCCAGGGAAAGTAATCTGCCAACCCTAACCGGCTGGCCATCTGCTTTGCGATCCACCAACCGGGCTTGGATTCGTAAAGGGGCTCAATGGCAGGCTGCCTTGTGGCAACAAAGGGACGCTTCGAAGTCGTAACCACGGCCGGCGGATCGTAGCGCTCCAGATAGGTGGCTTCCGGCAACACAATGTCGGCGTAGTTGGTTTGCTCTACGGGCAGCACATCCACTACAGCCATGAACTCCAGTTGATCAAGGGCCTTCAGGGTGTTCTGGCGCTGCGGAATGCTCTCCAAAATGTTCTGACCGTAAACTACCCATCCTTTGATCGGGTACGGATTGCCGGTCAGCGTAGCCTGCACCAAACCTTGAGTCAGCCCCTGCGTCTCCTCGGCCGCCAGCGGGTACTTGCCTCCCCCTCCGTCGGCTCGGCCGCGCTCGGATTCGGGAAAGGAAGGAAGCGGGATCCGTCCCGGTTTCAGCTTCGTGGGCAGGAACATCCCACCCTTCCTTCCGTACGCCCCGAGTAGCGCCGTAAGGATAGCCATGGCCCGTGCGCGCTGCGTATCGTCGCCATACCAAGTCACGTGCCTCCCCGGATGGACGGCTACCGCGGGCTTGGCCTCTGCCATGACATGAGCGGTCGCGCGAATCTGGGCTGCAGAAATTTCCGTGATCGGTTCCGCCCACTCGGGAGTGAAGTCCTTCACGTGAGCCTCGAGTTCCTTCATTCCCATGGCGTATTGCTCGAGGTAGTCCTTGTCATAGAGGTTCTCGGCGATGAGGACGTTAATCCATGCCAGCAATAATGCAATGTCGGTTCCTGGTTTGATCGGCAGCCAGTGGTCGGCCTTCGATGCTGCCGTGGAAAAACGCGGATCCACGACGATCAGCTTCGCACCACGCTGCAATCCGGTAATGAAGTTTGTGACCTGCGAAGTGAAGACGTTCTCGCCAATATGGCTGCCAATCAGGACGATGCACTTCGATTCTTCCAGGTCCACCGGTTCGGGGGAATTTACGGCGCGGCCAAAAGTAAGCTGATAACCGACATCCCGCGGACCCCGGCATTGCGCGAATGCGGGCTCGGCTGCGTTGGGAGTGCCATAGGCTTTCATCAGGGTGCCGAAGAATCCAGCGGCAACGCCGTGGGGAAAGAATCCAACACTCTCCGGCCCGTACTTCTGTTTCAATTCCTTCAGGCGGGATGCAAAAAGATCAAGAGCTTCATCCCAGGAGGCGCGGCGGAATTTGCCCTCCCCCCGGTTCCCGGTGCGGATCAGTGGATACTTCAAACGATCGGGGTCATAAAGGAGCTGAGTACCGGCGTTTCCGCGCGCACATAGCTGTCCTTTGGTTAGCGGATGCAGAGGATTACCTTGGAGCTTGAGAACTTTTCCGTCGGCTACCTCCGCCATCACGCCACAGCGCCAGAAACACATCTCACAATTTGTGGCGATCTGCTCGACCCGAGTGTCACCCCGCCACGAGGGCGGACGAAACTGGGCGTTGGCGGTAGCTGCGCCTGCGGTGCTCAACGCTGCGACCGTCGACGAGGCTTTCAGAAATCCACGGCGGGTGATCTTCTTAGCCATTCGGGCACCTTCAGAACTGACCGGAGGCCGGGATTTTTCCGGCCTCCAGTCATGGCTCGCGTTTAGAAGCGCACGGTCAGTCCCAACGTGACCATGGACGCGTCCTTGTAAGTCGGGAACCCGAGAATGGCCAGCGTGTTGAGATCCTTGGGCGCTCCCACGTGCCATCCCGAACCCGAGTAGTTGTAGTTGTAGCGGATGTAACCGAGCTTCATGATGAAGCGGTCATAGATGCGATGCGTGAGGTAGGTTTCATAGACATTGCCGCGAGTGTCGGTCTTCGGGGCGATGATGTCGTCTTCCGCCTGCGCAAAGTTGAACCAGTACTTGGTGCCGTGGTTGAACTCGAATCCAACCTTGGTGCGTCCGTCATTCTTGGGAATGCTGTAGCGAGCGCCCACGTAGACCATCGCACCGTTATGAGCGGTTGGAGTCTCAAATGGATCCGACATGAGTCCGCCAAAGGGAGTCGTCTGCCCATTGGGCCGCGTACCCGAGTAGTTGCCACTCACGTACAGGTCCATGGGCCCAACCCGCTGGTTCAGGTTCACCCCGAACAGGTTGATCGCGCCCAGATTGGCGGAAGGGGTATAGCGCATGACTACCGGCGCGTTCACCGGATCTCCCGTGAGCGGGTTCACCGGAAGGACCACCAGGCCGTTAAAGCCGTCGGTCACGTTGAAAGCGTGCGCGTAGGTGGCCTGGATGAAGGTTCGATCTGTGCTGTAAAGATCGAGGTTGGCGCCGATGAGATGGGTGTCTTTGAGCCGGTCCGCCGGCGTCTTCAGGATGTTTCCGTTACCGAATCCAGCCTGATAGCCGACGCCGTAGCACAGCCGCCACACCATCTGGTCGTTGAAGTGATATCCGACGGTGATGCCGTCGAACTGAAAGTCGATGAGAGCGCCCGAAGGAGTTCCCCCGCGCGGTTCATCCTGGCGGAAGTTCAGCGGCGGACCTTCCGTCGAGGGTCTGCGCCCGACCGAGAGATACAGATTCGAGCCGCCGACGTGGTTCCAGGTGAAATAAGCCCGCTCCACCCGTAGCATGTCGCTGTTCGGAACCCCCGCCGTCGTGCCGTCGATATTCAATGACGTCGGTTGACCATTGAATACCTGCACGCCCGTGGAGTCTCCCCAGGCTTTGTACATGCTCAGCCGGGCGCTGACGCTCAAATCGTCATTGATCCTGGAATCTAGATTCAGACGCAGCCGGTTGGTGTACAGGATGCTGGTGTTGTCGCTGTAGGAAGGTACCAGCGTGGACGGTTGAAGCAAGCCAAACAGCTGTTGCTGCATGGCGGGAGGAAATTGTCCCATCGCCGACTTCAACTGGGAAAACGTCAGATTGTTGGTGAAATACTGGTAGTCCGAATAGTGCTGTGCCACGTTGTTGTTGATGGCAGCCACACTGGTCGGAAAAGCTCCACCGTTGGTATTGACGAAGAAGATGCTCTTGACCACCAGGTTCTGCAGTTGCATGCCGTCATAGTGCGCCGGCACGTTGCCCCAGATGGAATGGGCCTCAAAGCGGTAGTCGCCGGAGAAATTGATCCGGTCCAGCGCCCCGCGGCGTTCCGTCTGAGAAACTCGGTGATCCAGTTCTTTAACCGTGGCCGCGAGTTCCGCCGTGCTCGGTTGCTCGGTGGCGGGCTGTTGCTTGGCCTCTTCCTTCTTTTCCTGCGCCGCCTTCTCCTGGGCCGCCAGCCGATCTTCCATCGCCGCGACCTCTTTCTTCATCTGCTCCAGTTCCTGGCGCAGTTGGGCATTTTCGTCGGTTGCGGCAGGGGATGCCGGGGTTGTGGGTTCGGCCGGAGAGTTCTGGGCCGACGCTGCGAATGTGAGCAGCAGTACGAAAGCAATAAAACCGAATAAAAACCTACGCATGATGTCGCCTCTCAATCCTTTTGCGTGGCTGTGCCACGCGCTAGCCGCAGGTGGCGGGCTGTTCGGAATCGGCCGCGTGGTCGATGGCGAACCTCTCGATCGCTTTGATCTGATCCGGAGTCAGCTGTTCGAACAACTTGACACCGGTCTTGGGGTGCACCACGTTCTTGTGCGCTGAGACCAGTTTGAGCTTGAAAAATGTCCTCCACTGGTCCTGGGTCAAGGTCATGGGCGTGTACTGCCCCTGCGGCGACCCTTTGTCGTGGCACACTTTGCAGTTATTGCGATACAAATCCTTGCCGTTAAGGTTTTGCGCACTTGCTGGCCCTGCCGCGAAGATTAGTAATGCCAGAAACGACGCTGTGATGAGCAATGAATTAAGCCGTCCCATGTATCCTCCGCTCCCGCTGTTTTGCAACCTGTCGCTCGATCTGTTTCTCTGTTGCGATGCATCATAGTTTCGATACTTCGAAATATATGTACAGACTATGCGCTGGCAGGAAGAACGATTTATGTGACAGGGGTCTCGTGACTTCGTGATATGGCACGGATTTGGGGTTACTAAAGGCAGACCCTGAAAGTGTTACATTGAACACAATGCGTTCCGAAATAGAACAGGCCGTCCAACTCTTACGCCGCGGAGACGATGCCGCCTTGGAACAAGCGCTCGCCCTGCTTCAGAACACGGTCTTCTCTTTCAGCATGCGGGTCTGCGGCCAGCGCGAGGATGCGGAAGACACCATGCAAGAGGTCTTGCTCAAGTCGGTCCCGCACTTGCCCAAGTTCGACAGTCCCAAGGCACTCGTGGTGTGGCTTTATAAGGTAGCGAAGAACCGCTGCCTCATGAGCCGGCGGCGCAGCAAATTCGCCCCCCGGCAAGACCTCTCGCTGGAAGAACTCATGCCCGATCGCAAGGAACTCGAGCACCTGAGCGATCAGGGCAGCATCAACCCCGAGGCGTTCGCCATTCGCAGTGAGCAAGCCGGCCGGTTGCGCGAGGCAATTCAAAAACTGCCATCCCCATACCGCATTGTTCTGGTGCTGCGTGACATGGAAGGGCTGACCGACGAGGAGGTTGCCGAGATCACGGGGTTGCGTTCTGGAACGGTTCGCGTGCGTCTGCACCGGGCGAGACTGTTTGTGCGGAAGGAGTTGATGAAAGCGTCAAAGCGACGCTCTGGAACGATGGCCTCGGCTCCCCACTCGCCCTCTAGCCAACCGCCGAGACCTGCGCGTTGCAAGGCGATGTTCGCCGAGCTTTCGGAGTATCTCGACGAGCGGCTCGACGACTCCTTATGCGATGAACTGGAGAAACACCTCGATGGCTGCCTGCCGTGCCAGGCATTCGTGGCCAGTCTGGAAGCAACCATCGAGCAATGCCGCAGATCTCCCGCTGAGTGCCCGACCAGCAAGAAGACCCTCCGCCTCCGCAAGCAACTGTTGGAGAAGTACGAAGAAGCCTTAGCCGCCGTTAGGCCAAAGCGGTAGGCCTGATTTCCCTTTCCAGCCCTCTTCCCGATCTTTCCTGTAACAAATTCGCACTTTCTGCATTCATTCGTTGTGCCTTGTCGATAGAGGCAGAAGGAGCTCGTCATGATCACAGCCAAAGTCGAACTGACTCAACCACTTAGGCAGCAGCGCCAATTCGTGGCCCAAAGCGGAAGCGGCCACAACCTGTTGCTCGATGACACCGCCGGAGGCACCGGGCCGAAACCGATCGAGTTGGTAGCCGTCGGATTGGCCGGGTGTACCGCATTCGATGTGGTCACCATCCTGCGCCAGAAATACCACCAGAAAGTGACCGGCTACGAAGTGCGCGTCGAAGCTGACCAGGCGGACCGTCCGCCACAGGTGTTCACGGCCGTGCGGATTCACCACGTGGTCACCGGCGTCGAGATTGATGCCACCGCCCTGCAAGAAGCCATCCATCTTTCGGAGGACAAATACTGCTCCGTTGGGGCCATGGTGCAAAAGACCGCCAGTTTTCAGACAACCTACGAGATCGTTGAAGAAAAGACCGAGTGGATGCGTCCACCTCAGGCCGTGGGAGTACAGGGTTGAAAGCTTTGCTCAAAGTGCTTCTCAGCGTTGCCGCTGTAGGGCTGGCTTTTGCGACAGCTTCGGCACAGCAGAACGCCGCCGCTTCGCCCCTGTCCTTGCAGCAGGCAGTGCAGATCGCACTGGAAAAGAATCCCGTGCGCAAGGCGGCGGTAGCAGACACCAAGGCGGCTTCCGCGGGTGTTCGAGAAACACGCTCCCTGCTGATGCCGCACGTGAGCTTTTCCGAAACAGCCACCCGTGGGAATGACCCGGTATACGTCTTCGGCAGCGAGCTGCGGCAACGGCGTTTCACGGCCGCTGACTTCGCGCTGAACAAACTGAACACGCCATCGCCCTTCGGCAACTTCAGCACGCGATTTGGAGGAAGCTGGAATCTTTTCGATTCCTTCGCCAGTTGGCACGCGGTGGATCGAGCGAAGCATGTCAACCAGGCGTTCGCACATCAACTGGACCGGACCGATCAGGAGATCGTCTTTCGAGTGGTCGATTCTTACTACGAACGTTCTGCTGGCCGCCAAGCAACTGGAAGTTGCCGAGCAGTCCGCCAAGACCGCTCAATCGATCATGGATCGCAGCCAGGCAAGATTCGACAGTGGTCTGGTGGTCGAGTCCGACCTGCTGACCGCGAAGGTGCGGGTGGCCGCGCGGCAGCAGGAGCTAATCCGGGCCAGGAACAATCTGGAAATGGCCCAGGCGCGCTTGAGTACGGCCATGGGCGTTCCGGACTCCCCGTTCCAGCCGACCGAGATCCTGGCGGAACGAACGCTTCCCCTCCCTGTGCTTCAGGAAGTCGAAAAACAGGCACTGACCAATCGGCCGGACTTGAAGCGTATCGCCTCGGAAAAGGCAGCCCAACACCAGAGCGTGGCGATGGCCAAATCCTCATTTGGTCCCCGCGTAAACGCCATTGCCGATTGGGAAATGGATAACCCTACCTTCGTCGCAGGCGGCGGAGGCAATAACTGGATGGGCGGAATCGAAGTGCAACTCGACATCTTTCAAGGCGGAGCAAAGCGGGCGGAACTCTCGCGGCAGCGCGCTCTTGAAGACAAAATCGCAGCCCTGAGCCAGGCGGCGAGTGATGCGGTCCGGCTCGAGGTCAGGCAGGCGTACTACGACATGGATGCGAGCCGGCAGCAGGTCGAAGTCGCCCGAGCGGCGATTGCCCAGGCAAAAGAGAGTCTGCGTATCAACCAGGACCGCTACGACAGTGGCCTGACCACGATCACCGATCTGCTGGGCGCCGAAGACGCGGCGCGAATCAGCCAAACCGATTATTGGGAGGCGGTCTACCACGTCCAGACCAGCTACGCCAATCTGGAATTGGCGAGCGGAACCTTGACCTCGCAATCTCCCGTGGTGATGCCATGAATATTGAATCAAAACTCAGTGCGTTGCTTGTAGCCGCGGCCATCGGCCTCAGCAGTTGCTCGACAGAGCAACCGGCAAAGGCGATCCCCCCGGAAACCGTGCGCAACATTCTCTTGCTCTCGGCGCAGCAGACGAGCGTTCCCGATCTTCTGGAAGCAGTAGGGAGCGTGCAGGCTGCGCAGACCAGCGATCTTGCGAGCCAGATGATGGGGACCATCGTGGAGATTCGCGTCCACGAAGGAGACCCGGTCCGGCGGGGTCAAGTGCTCGCGGTAATCGATGATTCGCAGCCACGCGCCTCCGTCGACCGCGCGGCAGCAGCCGACCTTGCCGCCCAGCAGCAATTGGTCGCGGCGGATTCCGACCTGGCACTGGCGGAAACAACTCTGCAGCGCTACCAGACTCTCTACGAAAGGAAATCCGTCAGTCCGCAGGAGTTTGACGAAGTGAAAGCTCGGGAGCGGGCCGCTCTGGCACATCGCGATATGGCACAAGCCAGCCAATCCCAGGCAAAAGCAGCTTTGGCCCAGGCCCGCACTTCTCTTGATTACACGCGGATTCGGGCTCCGTTTGATGGGGTGGTCACCGAAAAGAAGGCCGACCCCGGCTCCCTGGCTTCGCCCGGCATGCCCATCTTTACCGTCGAGGATGTGCATCACTATCGACTCGAGGCCGCCGTCAACGAGAACGATCTCCGGTATGCACGAATGGGACAGGAAGTCTCAGTCGTGATCGATGCTCTCGGAGGCGCGGCCCTGAAGGGCAAGGTGGCACAGATCGTTCCGGCTGCGGACCCCGCGAGCCGCACCTTTACCGTGAAGATCGAACTGCCGGCCGACGCCCGGCTGCGTTCGGGCCTGTTCGGGCGGGCGGCGTTTTCTCGTGGCGAGCGCCAGGCCTTGCTGATTCCCCGCTCCGCGGTGGTCGACCGCGGGCAGTTACAGGGTATTTTCGTGCTGGGCCAAAACCAGGTGGCCAGCCTGCGTTACATCACGTTGGGAAAGTCCGCAGGCTCTCAGATCGAAGTGCTGGCAGGTCTTCAGGAAGGCGAACGGCTGGTGGCGAAGCCGGGTGAACTCGACTTGAATGGCAAACGCGTCGAGGCGCAGTGATGACCGATAACCATGCCAATTCGGCGACTCCGTCCGCGCAGGGTCTACGCCTGGCGGGCCGCATAGCGCATGCTTTCATCGATTCGAAGCTGACGCCGCTGGTGATTCTTGCCGCATTGCTTCTGGGCGCCTTCAGTATTTTCAAGACCCCGCGCGAGGAAGAGCCGCAAATTGTCGTGCCCATGCTCGACGTTTTTGTTCAGATGCCGGGTGCCTCCGCGGAGGAAGTGGCGCAGCGGGTCAGCCTTCCGATGGAGAAGTTGCTGCGCGAAGTGCCGGGTGTGGAATACATCTACTCCATCAGCCATCCCGGCATGAGCATGCTGGTCGTACGCTTCTACGTCGGAACCAAAGAAGAAGATGCCATCGTACAGACCTACAACAAACTTTATTCCAACTTCGATCGCATCCCGCCGGGCGTCTCGCAGCCCATCATAAAGATGCGTTCGATCGACGACGTGCCCATCATGGCCCTGACGTTGTGGGGGAAGGACTATGACTCTTACCGCCTGAGACGGATCGCGGGCGAACTGGAAAACTCGCTGAAGCAGCTCGACGATGTCTCCGAGACCCAGATCATCGGCGGACAGCCCCGGCAGGTGCGCGTGGTGCTCGATACGCAGCGGCTTGCCGCATACGGCCTCACCCCGGGCGCAATCGTGGCACAGCTGCAGAATGCGAATAGCCGCGGGCAAGCCGGAAGCTTTGCTCGCGACAACCGCGAGTTCCAGGTCGAGGCGGGGTCATTCTTCACCCGACTCGACGACCTGAAGCAGGTCGTGGTCGGAGTTCACGCCGGCCGTCCCGTCTATTTGCGGGACGTGGTGGAGAAACTGGAAGACGGTCCCGCTGAGCCGGACAACTACGTGATGTTTGCGAATGCACGCGGCAGCGTCGCAAAGACCTCCGGGACAGATTTCCCTGCGGTGACTATCACCCTTTCCAAGCGTAAAGGCACCAACGCCACGGTGATCTCCGAGCGCGTCCTCGACAAGGTCAATTCCCTGCGCGGCTATGTGCTTCCCAACGATCTGCAGGTCACGGTCACGCGCAATTACGGCGAGACCGCCAAAGACAAGTCCAACGAACTGCTCGAGCACCTGTTGATCGCGACGTTGTCAGTCACGCTGCTGATTGCCCTGGCATTGGGCTGGCGCGAATCGGGAGTGGTGCTGCTCGCCGTGCCGGTCACGCTGGCCCTCACGCTGGCCATCTTCTACCTCTATGGTTACACCCTGAACCGGGTGACTTTGTTCGCGCTGATCTTCTCCATCGGCATCCTCGTCGATGACGCCATTGTTGTGGTCGAGAACATGGTGCGCCATTTCCGATTGCCGGAGAACCAGGGCCGATCCCTGACTGACGTCGCGGTGGAGGCTGTGGACGAAGTGGGCAATCCCACCATTCTCGCCACTTTCGCCGTGATTGGCGCCATTCTGCCGATGGCATTCGTGCGCGGCCTGATGGGCCCGTACATGCGTCCGATTCCCGTTGGGGCATCGGCTGCAATGTTGTTCTCGCTGATCGTGGCTTTCGTCGTATCGCCCTGGGCGGCACTACGGCTACTGAAAAACTATGCAAGTTCGGGCGGCCACCATGCGGGCGAAACCGAGGACTGGACCACTCGCCTGTATCGCCGGATGATGAACCCGCTCATCCTCAACCCACGCCGCCGTTGGATGTTTCTCGGCGGGGTCGTGCTCCTGCTGCTGGCCGCGGTCGCCTTCATTCCGCTGAAGTGGGTTCGGGTGAAGATGCTCCCCTTCGACAATAAGAGCGAGTTCCAGGTCATCATCGATATGCCCAACGGGACGCCGCTCGAGCAAACCACGAGCGTGGCTCAGGCGCTGGGAAGATATCTCGGCGAACAACCGGAGGTCGTCAATTACCAGATCTACGCCGGCACCTCGGGCCCCTACAACTTCAACGGCCTCGTCCGGCACTATTTCTTGCGCAATCAACCCAATCAAGCCGACATTCAGGTGAATCTGCTTTCGCGGCATGATCGCAAAGCGCAGAGCCACGAAATCGCCAGGCGATTGCGGCCCGGATTAGATCGCATTGCTGAACCTTACGGCGCGCGCATCAAAGTTGCCGAGGTCCCGCCAGGTCCGCCGGTGCTGCAAACCTTGGTCGCCGAAGTTTACGGACCCGATTACAAAGGACAGATTCAACTGGCGGCGCAGATCAAGAAGATCTTTCAGCAAACCTCCGGCGTCGTGGATGTGGACTGGTATGTGGAGGACCCGCAAACCAAGTACGACCTGAAAGTGGACTTGGCGAAGGCAGCGTTGCATGGGATTTCCCCGGCGGAAGTAACCCAGGCTCTGCAGATCGGACTGGGCGGAAGCAGCGCCGGGTTGCTGCATGATCCGCGATCGCGGGAAGACGTCCCCATCGAGGTACGGCTGGCGCGCCCGGACCGTTCCGGCATTGAAGATCTCGCCGCGCTGAAATTACCTACGCCCTCCGGCGGTCAAATCGCCCTGCAGGAAGTGACGAACCTCCAGCAAACGACCATCGACACCAGCGTGTATCGCAAGAATCTGCAGCCCGTGGTCTATGTAACGGGAGATGTCGCAGGCGGTGAAGAAAGCCCTGTTTACGCCATCATGAAGATGAGCGATGCCATCGATAAGATCAAGTTGCCCGATGGGTATGCTGTAAAACAATACAAGGGTACGACCCTGCCGGAACGCACAGACCGTTTTTCCGTCAAGTGGGATGGTGAGTGGCACATTACAGTGGAAGTCTTCCGTGACCTGGGACTCGCCTTCGCCGCGGTCCTGGTGTTGATCTATGTGCTGGTCGTAGGCTGGTTCCGATCATTCGTCACGCCGCTGGTCATTATGGCGCCGATTCCGCTGACCCTGGTGGGCATCCTTCCCGCACACGCGCTGATGGGAGCCTTCTTCACCGCCACTTCAATGATCGGATTCATCGCGGGAGCCGGAATCATCGTCCGCAATTCCATTATTCTTGTCGACTTCATTGAACTGCGCCGCTCCCAGGGAATGTCACTGGAAGACGCCGTGGTAGACGCCGGCGCGGTGCGTTTCCGCCCCATGCTGCTCACGGCCGCCGCCGTCGTCGTGGGTGCCAGCGTGATCCTGTTCGACCCGATTTTCCAGGGTTTGGCGATATCTCTGATGGCGGGAGAAGTCGCGTCCACGTTTCTGTCTCGAATGGCGGTGCCGGTCCTTTACTACCTGTCTCGCCGGGGAGACCTGCTGCCGCCCGGACACCCGCACTCGCCCGAAAATATTGCGGAATGCGAAACGCCGCGTTGCGAAACTGCTTAAGAGTTCGATATGAAGGAGAGCAAATATGAATGTAGAACGAGCACTGCGAATGATCGCCGGAGGTTTTATACTAGTGTCGCTGGCATTGGGTTACTGGGTGAGCCCATACTGGTACCTTTTCACCGCCTTTGTGGGCCTGAATCTGTTCCAGTCGGGCCTCACCAACTGGTGTCCGATGATGACCTTCCTGCGGAAATTTGGGATGCGGAATTAAGTGAGGAACCATGCCTGAATGGGTTTTAGCAGTCGCGTTTGTGGCTGTCTATATCGTCTTGACGCAATGGCTTTTGCCAAAACTAGGTATCCCCACTTGAAGAAGCCCGAGTTGCGTCGGGTCACGACGCGAAAGCATTCAACTTCAACCCGCCCCCGGCTCAGAGGCTGAGACGGTGAAGAGTCCGTCGACATCACCTCGTTGACCAGGGTCACGTTCCTGCGACGGGCTCGATCATCCGGGGATCCTGACGGGGAATCCCCGGCCCCGACTACGCCGCCTGTGCGTCCGCCGGATGCCTCTCTTTGCCCCCTCTTGCAATAGAATCCTCTGGACACACTTTGCACTCGCCACAGGGGGACATCCCATGATCTCCAGGGCACATGTTGGTGGTATTCGCAGTTGCGCACTCATCGTGTTCGTCCTTGCCGCGGGCAACGTGGTTTCGCAACTGGCTCCGCAGGCGCCCGCCACACCCCAAGCACCACAGGCTCCTGTCACCGTGGGTGACAAGACTCTCTTCACCGTGCCCGGTGTGCTGTCTTTCCCCGCCAAAGCACGGGCTGCTGCCATCACCGAGCGGATCAAAGACCTCTCGAAGGACGTGATGTTCAAGCCCGAGTCGCTTTCCGTGGCCGACGCCGAGGGCACGTCCGACATCATGGCTGGCGACCTGGTGGTGATGAGCGTGACGGAGCAGGACGCGAAACTTGCCGGGAAATCCCGTCAGGAACTCGCGGGTGATTACGTTGGGCAGATTCGCTCCGCCCTGAGCGCGCTGCGCCACGAATACAGCCTGAAGAGCCTGCTGCTCGGAGCGGTCTACGTCCTGCTCGCGACGGCGGTCTTGATCGCCATCCTTCGACTGCTGGGATTCCTGTTCCCGAAGCTTTACCGGAAGGTCGATTCCTGGCGCGGCACTTTCATTCCCTCGGTGCGCATTCAGCGCTTCGAACTCCTGCCCGCGAGCCGGATCGTGGCGTTCTTGATTGGGGTCGCCAAGCTGCTGCGTTTTACGCTGGTCCTGATCGCTTTGTATTTCTACGCCTCGCTGGTACTGGGTTTCTTCCCCTGGACTCGAGGGTATGCCCGAGTTCTGGTCGGGTATGTGCTGTCTCCCCTGAAGCTGATCGGCGACGCGCTGATTGGCTACCTGCCCAATGTGTTCTTCATCGCGGTGATTATCGTCATATCGATCTACTTCACGAAGTTCGTCCGCCTCATCTTCGGCGAGATCGGAAAACAGACGATCACCCTTGGCGGTTTTTATCCGGAGTGGGCGCAGCCTACCTACAAAATTGTCCGCTTCCTGATCTTCACCCTCACGGTGATCGTGATCTTCCCCTACGTGCCCGGCTCCAAGTCGCCGGCGTTTCAGGGGATCTCGATTTTTCTCGGCGTGCTGTTCTCTCTGGGATCGACCTCGGCCGTGGCGAATGTCGTGGCCGGCGTGATTCTCACCTATATGCGCGCTTTCAAGCTGGGGGACCGGGTCAAAATCGCCGACACCATCGGAGATGTCATCGAAGAAACCCTGCTGGTGACCAGAATTCGCACCATCAAAAACGTGGAGATCACGATCACGAACGCCATGGTGCTCAGCAGCCACATCATCAATTTCAGCGCCTCCGCGCAGAGAGAAGGACTGATCCTGCATACCGCCGTCACCATCGGCTACGACGCCCCCTGGCGGACTGTGCATCAACTCTTAATCGATGCCGCCCTGGCCACCGAGCATATTCTGAAGGAGCCCAAGCCGTTTGTCCTTCAAACCGCCCTCGATGACTTTTATGTGCACTACGAAGTCAACGCCTTCACCGATCAACCTAATCAAATGGCCGGGATCTATTCCGATCTCCACCAGAACATTCAGGACAAGTTCAACGAAAAAGGAGTCGAAATTATGTCGCCTCACCGTTCTTCGGTCAGGGATGGCAATCCGATCGCGATTCCAGACGAGTATTTGCCGAAGGACTATGTCCCGCCAGCATTTCGGTTGGGATTGCTCGACAACCTGGTCGTCGGCCTCAGAGGCACGCCTAAGACCCCTGGCACATAACTTCTTGGGGGCAGCGGGGTCGATGCCGGGCGCGGCTGCGGGCGATTGCGACCCTGGGAGATCAGAGCCACAGGACGGCAAAGGCCATCGCATGGATCCGGGCAAACTACGCGAAGCCGCTGCGGGTGGAGGATCTCGCGCAAATCGCAGGTATGGGAGTATCCACGCTTCACCATCATTTCCGGGCACTCACCGCCATGAGTCCCCTTCAGTATCAGAAGCAGCTGCGGTTGCAGGCAGCGCGGGGGCGCATGCTCGTCGATGGCCTGGACGCGGCGAGTGCCGCGTTTGAGGTCGGATACGAAAGCGCCAGCCAATTCAATCGCGGATACAGCAGCTTCTTCGGACAACCACCCATGCGCGATATTCGGACTCTGCGCTCGCCCGGCGCTCCGCCCCTGGAGTCGATCAGCAATCGCCAAGACGCTATCTGATCGCGTTGCGAATAGCGGTAAGATCTTGTCCGGCTATAAGACTGCCCACTCAAGCCAGGTTTTTACGCACTCGCGCTAGGGGAAACATCATGTCGAAGAACGACGGGATCATCGGGATATCGGATCATGGCGGCTGGGCGGTGCTGGTGACGGTGGCGGGTGACGGGTCGCTCCTCGACCGGCGGCGCGTCGAACTGGTGGACGAGGATCTACCGAAGATTCCGCACCACAGCGAAGGGCAGGCGCTTCCGCTTCATGAGGCAGTGGCACTAGTGGAGCGCGTGCGGATGTCAGCGGAACGGCACGCGAAGCTGGTGTTGGACGCTGTGGCGACGACGGTGCCCGGGCGCATCCTGGGCGTCGCGCTTCGCCAGTGCCCAGCACTGCCACCCACCATCGCCGAGCGGATCAAGGACTACCGGGCGCAGAACGTCGCCGACTGGGTGATGTACCGCCAGGCGCTAGCCGCCGCAGCCGAGGCGCGCGCTTGGGCCATCCACTGGTACGACGCGAAGAAGGTGTTTCGTAGCGCGAGCGCGGCGCTGGGCATCGAAGACCTCGATGCCCATTTCCTCCAGCTGAGGAGGTCCATCGGGTCGCCCTGGGGCAAGGATCACAAGCTCGCCATGGCAGCGGCGATCGTCGCGGCTAAGGCGCGCTAGACGTCGGCGGGTTCGTCTGGTCGTAAGCGCCGCAGACTCTCGACCGAAGGCACGAAATAATAGGCGCCGGTCAAGGGCTGAGTAAAGCGGGTGAGCGCATCGCGCGTGCCGGTGATCAGGCCCGCCATGCTATCCAGCATTCTGGAAAGCCGCTTCTGGTCTGCGCTGAATCCAACGAACATGGTGCCGTGATCCTCGACGCTTCCGTAGGGCATGTTGCGACGAAAGATATGCCCGAACTCGTCCTGATCGGTGCGAGCGACATGCGAGTCCGCCGGCTTGTTCTCGAGTTCGATGCTGTCGAGCTTGGTGCGTCCTATGATGCGCTCCTGCTGAGTGATCGGCAGAGCTTCCCACTCCGCTGCCTTATGCTTCCACTTTTGAAGCAACAGGACCGAGCCGGCGGCACCGGGAACGCCTTCGGGCAGGAGAGCTTGGCTGGGAGCATCGAGCAGCGTGGGATTCTCCGAGCCATCGATGAAGCCGGTAAGATCGTGATCGTGCCGGTAAGACCAACTCGAGGTTTCTTCCGCTAGCAAGGCTTGGCCTGCGAGGTCATGAACAACCGAGCGGGCCATATCGAAGATAACATCATAAGCACTGCCGGAGAGCCATACCAGCGCGTCATGTTGCGTGCCTGGCATCACGAACGCTTCTGTGCCCCGGATCTCCTTATTAAAGCCCTCGACGCCCGCAGGAGAGTCGTCTGGAACCATATCGCGCCAGAGCTCAGGCGGAAAGCCGATGACGAAGTTCACTCCTCCTGTGGTCGTCCAGGGTTCACGGATCGAGGCGATCGTAGACGCGAACTGCTTGCATTTCTTCGCGTCCAGAAGGTCAAACTCCAGGTACGCATGTGAGGATGTTCCAAGAGCGAAAATCCCAGCCTGCGGCGTGTACATGCAGGCATTATATCGAGGACCATCCTGCCCGATACAACTCAGCTCGCTCGCGTCGCCATCGTGGCACACAAGGAAAACGAACAGTGCAGGGAGAAACACAGACAGACGGGACGTACCCCAAGTTGTAATTCGCAAAAATCCGGCGAACGCGGCTTTCTGCAATCGCTGGCCTCTCAGATTGGCATCGGGTTGGAGTTGGTCTTGCCCAGAACTACGCCAATCTCCGCCAGCACCTCACGCCACACTCCTTCATGGGGAACGTCCCAGTGACAACCGTCTCGGGACCATAGGTCACTCACGTGTAAGACATGAGATGATTCTCGCTAGACCCTTAGCAAGCCACGGAATGCCCTGCCGGCATAGTAGGATTCGGCGCCGTTGTGATACACGAAAACCATGTCATAACGGCGATCACAAAAGAGGGCGCCGCCGAGTTTTCTGATCGCAGAAGGCGTTTTCACCCAGCTCGAAGTCTTGGTATCGAACTCGCCGAGTTTCTGCAGCTCTCGATATTGTTCTTCCGTTAAGAGCTCAATGCCCATGGCAGTTGCCATTTCAATCGCGTTACCTTTGGGTTTATTTTCTTTCCTCGCGTCCAGCGCTTCCCGGTCATAGCAAAGACTTCTGCGGCCTTCAGGACTCTGCGCTGTGCAATCATAAAAAATGTATTCGCCGGTCTTTTTATCGTGGCCAACAACATCCGGTTCACCGCCAGTTCTCTCCATTTCATTGAGCGACCAGAGTTTCTCAGTAGCAGCTTCCAACTTGCCTTGCACCTGCGCCCATGCAAGACCTTTATGGCGGTTCATGTTTTTTTCGAACCGGGCTTTCAGTGCTCTGAGTAGTTCTTCCCGTTGTTCTGGTGACAACTCCTGCTTATTCTTCTTAAGTGGTCGGTCCATTGTCTTGCGATCCTCCTCGATTCACGACTTTTGCGCCGTCTGAGACGGCCAATTGTGTGTTTCAACGCCGAACTGCTTGGCGTACTCCGCGTTCAGCCGCTGCCAGCCAGGGAGCTTCATGGCCTCTGGGCCGGCGATGCGTCCGATGGGATGACCGCTGAGCAGGTAATCCAGCACATCGAAACAAATATGCCACCCGGCAGCACCCATGGAGATGTAGGGGCGAGCGATGTTGGTCCACAGCGTCAGGCGCGTGCCGCCACCAGAAGCTTCGAGTTGCCACCGCATATCAAAGTCACCCCAGGTGTACTCCAGCAGCTTGGGAGCGTCAGCGCGCGTGACCGTTGTTTGGGTAATACGGGGACCGGGAGCTCCCACCGTGGTGAGCTTCACCGTGGTTCCCATCGCACCCAGGCTCCCATCGGCATCAAAGGGCGCCCACTCGCGCAGCTGCGCCGGGTCGGTGAGCGCCTGCCATACTTTTTCCGGCGAGTGGCGCAGTTCCTTCACCAGAACAAGCGTCCACTTCTCTCCGTCCTTTTGCACTTTGGCCACGCTGGCGGGGTCCGGTGTGTAGTGATCACGAGCGATCATCTCCTTCTCCTTGTCTTCCTCTTTGTTGGTGTTTTCTGATCCATGCGGTCCAGGTGGCGTTCGAGAGCATCCACGTGAGCGGACCAGAACTGGCGGAACTGAGCCAGCCAGGCATCCACCTCCCGCAGTGGTTCAGGTTTCAGCCGGTAGAGACGGCGCTGTGCGTCCACCGTGGATTCTACGAAACCGGCCTCGCGCAGCACGCGCAGGTGCTTCGACACGGTCGGCTGCGGCATTCGAAGTTGACGCTCGATCTCTCCCACCGGTTGTTGGGACGAGACCAGCAGGCTCAATATCGCGCGGCGGTTTGGCTCGGCAATGATTTCGAAGACGGATTCCACGCTCTTTGTATACCCTACATAGCATATACGTGTCAAGGTATATACGAGAAGTGGGGAGGCCAAACGGGCGTGCAGCTGAACCCTGAGGGTGCGAAGGGGAAGCTGGGCGCCCGCAGGCGAAATCCTGAGCCGCGCACTTTGCGGCGAAGGATCTTAATGCACAGGTGCGTGAGCCAGGCCGAAACGGACCGACTGTAACCCGGTCTCCCCGAGTGGGACGCGGAGGTTCAAATCCTCCCCTGTGC
>CAWHVH010000002.1:0-59613 GCA_963832635.1 Terriglobia bacterium
TCCACCATGGCGGTAGGTTTGCCGATGACCGAAAATCCGTTGCTCGGTCGATCGTCGTTCGTCGTTGGTCGTTGGCTCGACATCAGTTCCTTTTCTCGGTTCTCGGTACTAGGCACTGCTTTTAGCTCCGCCTCGATCGCGGCCTTGATTGCCTGATACATCTGGTTGTAGCCAGTGCAGCGGCAGAGATTTCCGCTTAGCGCCCCGCGGATGTCTTCGTCCGTCGGATTCGGATTCTCGGCGAGCAGATGCTTCACGGTCATCATGAAACCCGGAGTGCAGTACCCGCACTGGCCGCCCCATCGCCGTAAGCTTTCTGGATCGCGGCCAGGCTGCCGTGTTCGCTGACGCCCTCCACCGTCGTGATCTCCTGTCCTTCACAACTGGCCGCCAGCAACGTGCACGACATCATGGGAGTCCCATCGACCAGCACCGTGCAGGCTCCACAGGAGGAGTCGTCACAACCCCGCTTCGATCCGGTGAACTGCAAATCCTCGCGCAACACGTCGAGCAGCAGCTTGCTGGATTCGACGGCCAGCTCGTGCGATCGTCCATTCACGCGCAGTTCAATGAGTTCTTTTTTCATAAACAGCTTTCAGCTTTCAGCTGTCAGCCTTCAGCTTCTTCGTGGTTTCACTGAAAGCTGATAGCTGACGGTTGATCGCTCCTCAGTACAAGGGCACCTTCGGATCCACGGTGCGGGCCCAGCCGTCGATTCCACCACGCACCGATTGCACTTTCTCGAATCCCTGTTGCCGCAGCCAGTTGGTGACGCTGAGCGAACACACCGTGATGGCAGAGGACAACGATATGCTCCTCCGGGTCGAGTTCCTGATTCGCCCGCGCCGGAATCTCGCCCATGGGAATCTGCTTGCTGCCTTCGAGGCTAGCCTTTTCGCACTCCCACGGCTCGCGGACATCGAGCAGGACAAACTTCTCCCCGCGCTTGAGCATCGACTTGACCTGAGCGGCGCTGATTTCGAAGTCCATAAGGAAGCTTTCAGCTCTCAGCCTTCAGCTATCAGTTTTAGAGTTCACTGGGAGCTGACGGCTGACGGCTAATATCCAAAATCCGCCTGGGCTGCGTACGCATGCTGTTTTACACCCAGATCATCCACACGGCACGCGCCCAGTTGATTCATGTAAGCTCGCCGGTCGGGGATGCCGTGGACCCAGCGCTCGAGCCACGCATCACTATCTGCCTTGGTTTTTGTCTGCTCGTGATATTGGCGGAAAAATGCATCGTCGCGCTTGTAATATCCCTGCACCGGGGAAGGATGCGCGCCATAGGCGCATTTCACCACGGCGTTCACCAGGAAACCGGGGATCACCGTGCGATTCGGATCGCTCGCAATCACCTCGGGTTCGACCACTTCTTCCGCAACCACAATCACACGCTTGGCCGCGCGCACACCTTCCATCATTACACCGAAGTTTCCCCAGCAGTGCGAGTTGCCTTCGCGGTCGGCGCGCTGCACGTGAACGATGGTAACGTCCGGGGTGAGGGCGCGCACCGCCCACAGCGTTTCCTTGGGCTCGAAGGGAGAGAAAATTTGATAGAAGAAATGATTGCCCTTGGAAACATCGCTGCCCAGCGCGCTTCGTGTCGGCAGAAACGGTACCCCCATCGCGCCCGCCTGCAGAGCCAACGCGACGGTAAAATTGGTCATGTTGAAGACCTTCATTCCGCCCTGCTCCACGGCACGACGAAAATTGTAGGCCGATCCCATCATGACGTTTCCCACCCAGGCCGCGATCACCGTTTCTACGCAATCTCCACCGATCATCTGGTCGAACAAAATGTCGGAGATCGGTCCAATCAAGGTGAGTCCGCGCTTCTTCTGCCGGATGATCTCCTGGCCGGCCGCAAAAGGAATCATCTGCTCCATCTGCAGGCCAAGCGCGACGCTGGCCCCGTCGGGCACCAACTCGTCGATCGCCTCCCGCATGGTGCGAACTTTCGACATCTTCGAGGTCACTGCCCCTTCCACTTGGGCTCGCGTTTCTCCATGAAGGCTTTGATACCTTCTTGCGCGTCCTCGGTCTTCATCAGATCTTCGAGATAAATTTTCTCGGCGCGGGCCAGACCCTTGTCGAAGTGGATCGAGTCCCACGCATAACTTGCTTTTTTGGTGACGGCCAGCGCCGCAGGACTGAGTTTCACCAGATGCGCCAGCGTTTCTTTCACAGCACCGTCGAGGTCTCCGGCGGGAACCGCGCGATTCGCTAAACCCAGCTCAGCCGCTTGCTGACCGGTGATGCTGCGTCCAGTCAAAATCAGGTCGGCAGCCTGCTTCTGCCCAATCAGTGCCGCAAGCGCTGTGGCGGCCACCGGGGGATAGCAGCCCAGTTTGATCTCAGGGAAGCCCCACGTCGCCGCTTCTGCCGTGTACACCAAGTCACACACCATGGCGAGTTCCGCGCCTCCCCCCAAACAATGCCCGCGAACCACGGCGATGGTTACCTTCTTCAGGCCAACCACCTTCAAGACAGCGCCATGAAACTTGGTCAGCATTTCATCAATCGTTTCTGGCGTGTGGGCGGCGACATCGACTCCAACCGAAAAAGCCTTTTCCGAACCGCCCAGAATGACTATCGAGATTTCCGGGTGCGTATCGAGGTCAGTCAGCGCCTGTGACAACTCATCCATCGTCACTAAATCGATTACGTTGACCGGCGGATTCTGCAGGGTGATGCGGGCAACAGGAGCCTCCAGGGCCAGTGCAATTCGCGACAGAGTGCTGGCGGCGGCCCCCTCCTTCGTGTCTTTCGTCTTGTCGGCCACCGGCGCGATGGGACGCACGGTGCGAAAGCCTAGGTTGTCCAAAAGCCCTCCTTATCGTATTCGCGGATCGCCTGCAATTCCTCGGCATTCGGCTCCGGCGTAGACATAAGATCCTCGGCCGCGCGCAGCCTCCAACCGGTGTTGGTGAGGACGTCTTCGACCTCCACTCCGGGGTGAACCGACGAAAGAAGGGCTTCGCCGTCGTCTCCGAATCGCAACACCGCCTTGGTGGTGATCACAGCCGATGGCCCGCCGCGAGGCAATCCTACTCTCCGCCGCC
Source organism: Terriglobia bacterium (assembly GCA_963832635.1). Classification (GTDB taxonomy): domain Bacteria; phylum Acidobacteriota; class Terriglobia; order Terriglobales; family Acidobacteriaceae; genus DATFTE01. The sequence goes on from CAWHVH010000002.1 coordinate 3,066, forward strand.
AACCGTTCCCGTCTCCATTGCCCGGGCTGGTGAGAAAAGAAACTCGTTCCGGTAAGCGTTGCTTGCTGTGGTCGAGCAACGCAACAAAACGCTGCGCCAAAGACGCGATATCGCAGGCTCCGCCGGAACCGGGCAGGCGTGTCAACCCTTTCGCGCCCTGCACCTGGGTCGAGTTCAGATTTCCGAAGCGATCGACCTCGGCGGCTCCCAGAAATCCCAGATGCACCCGTCCCGACTGCAGCAGGCTCATCACTCCCAGCATATCGAGGCACTGGGTGGCGCCGAAAATATTGGGCGGATCGGCCATGGTGTAAATCAGCTCAGGCGCAGGAGTCGAACGAATCACTCCGTTCTCAAACAGCCCGACCGCGTTCGGGGCGTGCGTCTTCTTGGCAACCACAAAGGCAATCAGGGGAAGACGCATTCCCACAAAAACCACTTCCCAGTCTCGGATTTCACGGGCCGCGCTGACGACCATAAGTTCACCAAGGGTGTAGGCCCGCTGCGCCGCTACCAATGCTGGAGTCGTCGTCATTCTTAGAATTTCGAGAACGCTAGATGTTAATGGCCGATTTTCGCGGCTCGCCGATCGTGGAGAGCGGGTCGCGCGCGCCTTCTTTTTCGGCAATCCATTTTTTCTCGTTCTTAATAATATCGAGCAAAAGCTTCTTGTCTTCCGTGGTCGGCATGAATTCGCGCAGATGCTGATCGTAGCCCTTATCGTCAAGCGGTTCGCCGGTCTGCGCGTGGAACTTCTGTCCCGCCCAGCGCCCGATGTTGCGATTGAACTTAATATTCGGTGCGTAGAGTCTCGGTTCTCCAGGCTTCAGGAAGCTGTTTAGGCGCTCCACCAGACCTGCAACTTCGTCGCGATAAAGCTGACGATTGTAGTCGTTCAATTCATCCAGATCGGCCGCTTGCTGATTTTGCGGTTCGTCGTAGCGTCCCTTGATGCCCCATACATATGCCCAGTGCGCCGAAGAAGAGTGATCGGTGCCAAACAAGTCGTATGAACTGGATATCCACTTGTTGAGATAGCGTTGGATGAGCCACGCCGGGATCACGCCCGCCTGTACAATGCGCCGCAGGCCGTCATTGCCTGTGCCCATGTGGAATGCCTCTTCGCGCAGCATGTAGGACATGGAGCGGCCGAGCGGCGCAAAGGCCGAGTACTTCAGCATCTGCAGTTGAAACTTCCCATCACGGTCGACGAAATCGGTATAGGTAAAGAAGTCCATCCAGTTGTCGACGTCGACGTTAAAGGCGCCGAGCAGGCGCTTGTTCTCGAAGGCGCGGCGCTCGAGCATCTTCTGGGCCTCGACCTTGCCGGAATATCCGAAGTGATCGACCAGCAGCGCGCACATCTGCCAGCCGTGACGCATTTCTTCGATCATCACCCGGGTGAGCGCCTTGCGGTCCCAATCCGTGGGAGCCATTTCGAACAGGTGGCGCTGCTGTTCCACGCTGGCGAACTCGGTATCGCCTTGGTAGACGATCAGGTTGATCAGGGCGTCGCGCATCTGCTGCGTGGGCACCTGACGGAGATTTTCCCACTTGCGGCGGCCCTTGAACGATCCGAACTGAATTTCTTCGGTGTCGATAGCGCCAAAGAGAGTGTCGAATTTGAAGCTGGCGATTTCGTCGGTATTGACGCCGATTTCCTTGCGCCAGTCGTCGAACAGACCAACCCAGTCACTGAACGTGCCGATTTTCGCTACTTTTCCAGGCATAAGTCCCTCTAAAGTCTCATTAACCACAAAGGACACGAAGGATCACAAAGAAGCTCGTTCGTGTCTGCGGTTCCAGTTCGTTATCCCATGTTCAACCACACGGACTTCAGTTCCGTGTAGTGCTCAATTGCGTGCATGCCGAGTTCGCGGCCGAAGCCGGAGTTCTTGAAGCCCCCAAAGGGCACGGCCGCGTCCATCATTCCGTAGGTATTGATCCAGACCAGCCCCGCGCGCAGTTGCCGCGAAACGCGGTGTGCCTTGCTCACATCGCGGGTCCAAACCGCGGCCGCCAATCCATAAGGATTCGCATTCGCCTGATCGACAACCTGGTCTATGTCATCAAAAGCAATCACCGCAAGCACAGGTCCGAAGATCTCTTCCTGCGCAATCTTCATGTCGTTGGTCACGCCACCGAAGATCGTGGGCTCGACGAAGAAACCCTTGCTGCCTCCGACCGCGACACGGTTTCCACCGGAGAGCAGCTTGGCTTCTTTCTTGCCGACTTCGATGTAGCCGAGAACGCGTTCCATCTGCTCCTGGCTGGCGATCGCCCCCAGCCGCGTCTTGGGATCGAGCGGATCGGCCGGCTGAAGTTTTTTGGCGCGGGCAATCAGTTTCTCCACGAATTCATCCTGCACCTTGCGTTCCACGAAAAGCCGCGAACCCGCGTTGCAGCATTCGCCCTTGCCGTAGAAGATTCCGTTGATCGCGCCCTTCACCGCGTTATCGAGATCGGCGTCGGCAAAGACGATGTTGGGAGACTTGCCGCCCAGTTCGAGCGTCAGACGCTTGAGCGTGTCGGCGGTACCACGCATGATTTCTTTTCCCACCGAGGTCGAACCGGTGAAGGCGATCTTATCGATGCCGGGATGCCGAACGATGGCTTTGCCGACCTCGGGGCCGCCGGTCAGGATGTTGATGACGCCAGCCGGGATTCCGGCCTCGATTACCAATTCGCCGAAGCGGAGAGCCGTCAGCGGCGTCTGCTCGGCAGGTTTCATGACAACTGTGTTGCCGCAGGCCAGCGCCGGGCCCAGCTTCCAGGACGCCAACAACAGGGGGAAATTCCACGGGATAATCATCCCCACCACGCCCACCGGCTCACGCAGCGTATAGGTAAAGGCATTCTCGAAACTGTTGACCGTCTCGCCGTGAATCTTCGTGGCCCAGCCCGCGTAATAGCGCAGGACATCGACGACCATCGGAATGTCGACATAGCGGGATTCGAAGACTGGTTTGCCGTTGTCGAGAGTTTCGAGTTCCGCCAGTTCTTCGAGGTTCTTTTCGACCAGGTCCGCCAGACGCCAGATCAAACGTCCGCGCTCGCTGGCGGACATCTTTCGCCATGCGCCCTGGCGGTCTTCAAAAGCCTTGCGGGCAGATGCGACTGCGCGATCGACATCAGCGGCCGAGGCCTCGACAACCTGGGCCAGCACTTCTTCGGTCGCCGGATTGATGGTGTCGAACTTCTTTGCGCCGTCCACCCACTGCCCGTCGATCAGCAGTCGCCCCGCTTCGATTTTCAGTTTGGTTGCTGTCGGCATCGTTCCTTCCCAAATCAAATCTCGACCACCAAGGATCGCGAAGGAAACACCTGGTGTACCTTCGTGTCCTTGGTGGTTATGTCTTTGCTCACAACTCACCACACCCTACTTATTTTGCCGTAAACGTCGCCGGCCGCTTCTCCACGTACGCCGCCAGACCTTCTTTGGCGTCGTCGCTCTGGAACAGGATCTGCTGGTTCTCGCGTTCGACCGCCAGCGCCGACTCCATGGGAATCTCCCAGCCGGTCTGCACCGCGCGCTTGATGCGTCCCACGGCCTTTGCCGCCTTGTTGGGCGGGCAGAACTGGCGGGCGTACTCCATGATGTTCTCCATGAAGTTCTCACGTTCAAAGATGTCATTGACAATGCCCATCTCTTTGGCTTCTTCGAATGAGAACGTATTGCCGGTTACCATGAGCTCGATCGCGCGGCTTTTGCCCACCATGCGCGATAGGCGCTGCGTACCGCCGGTGCCGGGCAGCACGCCCAGATTCACTTCCGGCAATCCGATCTTGCCCGCGTCCTTGCGCGCGATGCGGAGATCGGCCGCCATCGCGATTTCCAGTCCGCCGCCCACGGTGTGGCCGTTGAGCGCGGCAATCACCAGCTTCGGCGTATGCTCTAACCGCAGCAGCATCTCGTTGGCATGCAGGCAGAAGTAGTACTTGAACGTAGGATCGACGCTGGCCAGCATTTTAATGTTGGCACCGGCAGAGAAAAACTTGTCGCCGGAACCGGTCAGCACAATCACGTACACGCTGTTGTCCATCCGCGCCTTGAGGATGGCTTCGTCCAACTGCCGGTTCATTTCGTAGGTGTAGGTGTTGGCCGGGGGATCGAACATCTCAATCACCGCGACGCCGCGGTCGGTGCGATAGTTGACGAGGGTCTTGGTGGTTTCGCCGCTTGCCGGCTGTATAGTAGTCGCCATGAGTACAACTCCTTTTCGCAATAGTTAGAAACTGAAGTCAATTCGCCCGCTTGCCGTTCTTGCTTGCCTTGGCCGCGGAAACACCTTTCAGAAATATGTCGCCCATCTGCGTGGCCAGTTCGCGGGCATCGGCATCCACTCGCGGATTGTGCCAGGTATAAATCCAGTTCATCATGCCGAACAGGCTGAGCACCGCCAGACGGCTGGAGAATTCTAATCCTTTTGCTTTTTGCAGATCGTCGAGCAAGCCGACGCAAATGCGGTAGTACTCGCGCTTAATCGCCGCGATCTCGCTGCCATACCCGTTCTTCAGCACCTCGTCTTCATGCGAGAGCACCTTCATGGCCTTCTGGTTCGCGAGAAAGTACTCGAGGTGATTCAGGATGAAGACGCGCACCTGCAGCTCCGGATCGGAGACTTCTTCCAGGCGCTCGCGCAGCCGCTCCACAATAGTGGTGAAGGTATGCTTCTGGATCAGGTAAAGCAGCTTTTCCTTGGACTCGAAGTAGTAATACAAGCCGGAGAGCGATACCCCGCTGGCTCGGGAAAGATCGCGCATGGAAGCGCCTTCGTATCCCTTCTGGTAAAAGACATCGGTGGCGTGGACCAGGATTTTCGCCAGGCGCCGGTCAAAACGCGTCTCGGAAGACGGCAATCCGGCGCGGCGGCGCGACGCGGGCTGGGACGAAGCTGTAGAAGAGTAGGCCATTGTTCGAACGTTCGTTCAAATTATACCCCATGAGTGACGTGGATCACAAGAGGGTGTGATCCCTTTTTATGGAGCGGGCGTATCCCGCTCCACCAGAAGGATACGCTTCACTTGGTTCCGGTTGAGATGCTGCAGGGTGCCGCCCATCCGTAGCACCACTTCCGTGGCCGAAACCGATTCCAGGTCGCCGGTCAGGACGCTGCCATCCCGCAGTTCAACGGTGTCGTGCGCCGATGTGCCGAGCTCGTAGCTCACACTTCCACCGGAGACATCCGTCGGACTGATCTCCAATGGAAAGTGCCCGGTACTGAAGCCTTCCTTGCTGAATTCCAGCATGTGCTTGCCCACGCCGACCTGAACCGCTTTGGGGGTCGTGCCCGCCTCCACGCCGTCCACTTTCAGCAACGCACCCTGCGGGACCGAGTTCACGGTAATCGAGACCGTGTTCGGCACATCCCGCGCAGCCGTAATCGAAGCCGATACCGGAGCCCCCGATGTGTCCACATTGATCGAGAACTTCACAGCCTGTCCGGCCGCAACGTTACTCAGCGTGATCCATCCTTGGCCGATGCGTACGTTGCTCTTGTCGAACAGGTAGAGGAAGAATGAGCCATTGGGGATGGCCTTCGTAGACACATTTTCCGCCACGATATCGATTACGTACGTTCGTTGGCTGCCAAAGGACCCGGCCTCCTTGAACTTGCCGACGTGGAAGCGGACCGCCGGGGTTCCTGATGCCGGCCAGACGATCACCTGACCTGCTGGCTCCTTCGCGAACGCCGACATTGCCAGCAGCATCAACAAGGCGCAAAGACGTCGAGTTTCTCTCACCGGCTTCTCCTCAATTACTTTCCCGCGAGTTGAGTTCACGGTTTATCTGATGGACAAAAACAAGATCCGTAGGGGGGACGACGATCAGGGCCAGCAAGAGAGGAAGGCGCTTCATGCAGGCGTGTTTTTAGCACAGAGCAAGAGTGGGAGCAAAGAAAGATTTGCCTAGTTCCGAATATCGGACATCAGCTTCTCGATCTCCGCCTTGGCGTCCGCGGTCAGCGGCAGCAGCGGCAGGCGCGCTGGACCGCCGAAATAGCCGTTGAAATCCATGGCGTACTTCACGCCGGGAATGCTGAGCCCGCTGACAATTCGCTCCGCCGCCTTGGCAATTCGATCCTGCTTGAGGCGCGCTAGTTCCAAGTCGCCTTCCTTCCAGGCAGCATAGATTTCGTAGCAGGCCGTCGGCGCCGGGTCGGCGAAGGCCAGGATGGCGCCTACCGCTCCCACCTTGAGCGAGGCTTCGAGTTTGTGCGCGGCCCCCACCAGCACTTGGAAGCCGACTTCTTTCTGGCGAGTCTTGATTCCGCTGACCACGCTGACGGCGGAAGAGGAAGGCTTGGCAGCCACCGATGGTGACCAGTTCCCCGCCCTGCCCGTTGCCTTCGGTAGCTGCCTTCAGCATCCGCGGAGTGACCGCTTCGAAGGTTTCGGTCACCGTGGCGGCGCGCTTGACGTGGCGGGTTCCCTCCACCATCTTGCGGGTCTTTTCGATATCGCCGCTCGACTCCTTGATGCCGATGAGATTAGGGTGATCGGCAAGTTCAATGACAACCTCCGCCGGAATGTCGTAGCCGGTGGCTTGGGGAAAGTTGTAGATGATGACGGGCAAGGGTGAGCGGTCGGCGACGAAGCGGTAAAACGCCAGCATGTTGGCGGGCTTCATCTGGCCTTTGTAGTAGTGCGGCGTGCGCACCATGGCGACGTCGTATCCGATCGACGCCGCGTATTCCGTCAGGCGCAGCGTCTCGGTCGCCGACTCGATGCCGGTTCCGGCAATCAGCACCTTGTGATTGGCTGCCGCCTCGCGAGCGACTTTGAGTACCTCGCGACGCTCTTCGTCGGAAAGCAGGATGGCTTCTCCGGTCGAGCCCTGCACGACGATTCCCGCGACTGGAGTCTTCGAATAGCGCTCGACATTGGCTTCGAGCTTTTTGTAGTAGACGTTGCCGTCGGGATAAAACGGGGTGGTTACGGGAGGAAAGATTCCTTGGAGAAGCATGGGAGCAGCCCTCAGCTGTCTGCTATCAGCTTACCAGCTAAGACGGAGTCTTTCATCCCGAAGCGAGTCAGATACAAGTTCGCCGCTGGTTTGGTCTGCTCCACGCTTTTCATCACCCTCGTCGCTTACTGATGCTGCCCCAGCGAGCAATCGCGGTTCACGTTCTGAATGTAAATCGCGTTGTTGCCAATGCGGCTGTCGGCCCACGCCAGTGCTGCAAGACCCGAGGGCGCAATGTTGGCGACCAGTCCGTAGGGCTGAACCGGGGTCGTGGATACCGGGAACTGGGCGCAGGTAACGCTCCCGCTCCCGTTCAGCCGCGTAGCCTGAATCGTCGACGACGTGTAGCTCGCCTGATCCACCCAGAAGACCAATGCGCCCGTGCCGATCTGCACATTCTCCACGAAGATCTGCGAATCTGCACCCAACGGAACGATGGTCACTCCGGTCGTTCCCCATAGTCTGTTTCCGCTGCCGTCAAACTTTTGCCCGGAGACGCCGTTAGTGAACTGATTCGAATCTTCCTCAGTCCAGAAAACAAACGTCTCATCAGTGCTGGCGCGGTAGGACGCCGACGGAGAAACCCTGACGTTGACCAGGTTGGTCGAGACCGCAGATCCGTTGTGCGGGAAAGCTTCACTGCCGTCCGCGCGAATATGCTGCGCGTAGCACTGCAGCGTCGGACTGCTGGTGTACCAGTCAAACACCGCTCCGCCGTTGCCGTCGTAAACGAAGTACGGGAAGTTGCCGAACTGCAGAGAACCGGTGTCGAAGAGGGTGACGTTGCCCGTCCCCCAAAGCAGAGCGCCCGCGCTGGAGACTTTATTGGCCCGCAGCTGGTGGTTGCTGCTAAAGCCGGAATCTCTTACCCACGAGAGAATCACCGACCCATTGTCGGCGGCGTGCAAATCCGCGAGCGTGTAGTTGTACCCAGATTCACTGAACACGACACCGGCGCCCCAAAGCGGATTGCCGCTGGGATCGAGCTTCTGAAGGATCACGTTACTGTTGCTGGTCCAGCCCACAACAATGTTGCCGTCGCTGGTCCCGGTGATCTTGGGGTCGGCGTGAAAGTTGGAATCGCTGCTGAGTTGCACGCCCTTGGCGCCCCAGATCGCCTTTCCACCGGGACCAATCTTGGCGGCCGTGACCTGCTGGTTGGAGCCTTCGCGCGTGTCGAGAAATGCCAGCAGCGCGTTGCCTGCAGTGTCGACATCGAGACCGTAATCTTCGGTGGAGCTGTTGCTGAGATTGGCGACCAGCTTCCCGAGATGCGGGAGTTGCTCCACTCCGGCGCGACTGAGGTGCTGCACGCGCACGTCGTAGCCCACGGGCGGTGGACTGGTGGGATCGGAATCGAACCAGCTGACGTACCATCCGTTGCTCGGGAGAGGCTTGATCTTGGGCTGCACCTGGTCATTACCGCTGCCCTTGTCGGCGATGGGAAGATTCACGGACGGATCGGACGACCACTGACCCCACGCGGACGAGCTGAAGATGAGGCACAACGAAAATGCCACTGCACACCCAATTCTGGATTTCATCAGGTTCTCCTGGCCCGGAGCGGGCGGCCAAAACCGGCGTGGAAAGCCGGGAGTGCGCACTTTACACCGCCTGAAGCGCGCGGTCAATTCGGGTATGACCTCTGGATATGCGGTTAGCGGCGGCTTTTCGCCGCGCGCTCGGCATGCAGATGCTGCAGAGCCTGCACCCGGATCTCGCCGCGCTGCAGAGCCGCGATGCCTTCTGCCGCGGCGCGAGCCGCCGACAAAGTGGTGATGGTGGGAATGCGCGCGTTCACCGCCGCGCGCCGGATGGCTTTCTCGTCGAACCACGGCTCAAGACCCGTGGGCGTATTGATGATGAGCTGGATGCGCTCGCCCTTGATCAGATCCACCACGTTCGGGCGACCTTCTTTGACTTTGTAGACGCGTTCGACGGCCATGCCTTTGTTTTCCAGGATGTCAGCGGTTCCAGCCGTGGCGACCAGCTTGAATCCCATGTCGACGAAGCGCCTCGCCACTTCCGCCACCTGTACCTTGTCATGATCGGTGACGCTGATGAAGACCGTCCCCTGGATAGGTAGCTTCTGCCCGGCGGCGATCTGTGCCTTGGCGAAGGCCTCGCCGAAGGTGTCGCCCACGCCCATGACTTCGCCGGTGGATTTCATCTCTGGACCGAGCACCGTGTCCACGCCGGGAAATTTGTTCCAGGGGAAGACTGGAGATTTCACGTAGTATCCGCGGCCGGTGTCGAGGTCGGCGCGGCGGTCGATGAAATCGGGCAGGAACTCGCGCAGTTTACGTCCTGTCATCAGGCGCGCGGCAATCTTCGCCATCGGAACGCCCGTGGCTTTCGAAACGTAAGGCACGGTTCGTGACGCGCGGGGATTCACTTCCAGCACGTAGATCTTGCCGCCCTCGGATCCATTCCCCTTGGAACCGCCGTTGCTGCGCGGGATGGCGAACTGAATGTTCATGAGCCCGATGACTTTCAACGCGCGCGCCAGCTTGAAGGTGTACTCGCGCATGCGATCCATCAAGTGCGGCGGGATATCGACCGCAGGCAGCACGCAAGAAGAATCGCCGGAGTGAATGCCGGCTTCCTCGATATGTTGCATGATTCCGCCGATGACCACGTCTTCGCCGTCAGAGAGCGCGTCCACGTCGACTTCGATCGCATCTTCGAGGAAGTGGTCGATCAGCACCGGGCGATCCTGTGAGTACTCGACCGCCTCTTTCATGTAGCGGACGACGGTCTCTTCGTCGTAGGCGATGACCATGGCGCGCCCGCCGAGCACGTAGGAGGGGCGCACCAGTACGGGATACTCGACGCGCTTGGCGCCTTCGACGGCTTCTTCGACGGAGGCGACCATCACTCCGGGCGCCTGGGGAATATCGAGTTCCTCCAGCAGCTTGTTGAAGCGCTTGCGGTCTTCCGCAAGGTCGATCGATTCGGGCGTGGTTCCGATGATTTTTACGCCCGACGCTTTCAAAGGCAGCGACAGGTTCAGCGGCGTCTGTCCCCCGAATTGCACGATGACGCCCACCTCCGCGCCTTTGGAAGTTTCGTGCTCGTAGACCGCGGACACATCTTCGAGAGTCAGCGGCTCGAAGTAGAGGCGGTCGCTGGTGTCGTAGTCGGTCGAAACGGTCTCGGGATTGCAGTTGACCATGATGGTTTCGTAACCATCGTCGCGCAACGCGAAGGCCGCATGGCAGCAGCAGTAATCGAACTCAATTCCCTGCCCGATGCGGTTGGGCCCGCTGCCCAGAATCATGACCTTCTTCTTCTCTGTCGGCGCTGCTTCGTCTTCTTCTTCGTACGTGGAGTAAAGATAGGGCGTGTGGCTGACAAATTCCGCCGCGCAGGTGTCGACCCGCTTGTAAACCGGAATCAGGCCGCGCGTCTTGCGCAGGTGCCGGACCTTGTCGAGAGCCCCTTTGCCCTCCAGGCGCCACACGCCGGCGAGGCGCCCGTCGGAGAAGCCGTAGCGCTTGGCTTCGCGGAGCACCTCGGTGGGAATCGACTCCATCGGATGCTTTTCCAACTCCAACTGCATATCGTTAATCTCTTTGAGTTGGTAGAGGAACCACGGGTCCATCGAAGTCATGGTGGCCAGTTGCTTGACGGTGTGTCCCTGGCGAAGAGCGTAGCGAACGTACGACAAACGCTCGGGATGTGGCGTCACCAGGCGTTGTGTCAGAATCTTGGGTTCGATTTTTTCCGATCCGACTTTCTTGCCGGTGTCGAGGGCACGTACACCTTTGAGCAGAGCTTCTTTGAAGGTGCGACCGATGGCCATCACTTCGCCGACCGATTTCATCTGCGGCCCGAGATTTTCGTCAGCTCCGGGGAATTTTTCGAACTGCCACTTGGGAATCTTGACGACCACGTAGTCGAGGGTCGGCTCGAAACAAGCGGGAGTCTTGCGCGTAATGTCGTTGGGAATCTCGTCGAGCGTGTAGCCGACGGCAAGTTTGGCAGCGATCTTGGCAATCGGAAACCCTGTCGCCTTCGAAGCCAAGGCCGATGAGCGCGACACGCGCGGGTTCATCTCGATCACCACCATGCGCCCGGTCTGGGGATCGACTCCGAATTGAATATTCGATCCGCCGGTTTCGACGCCGATCTCGCGAATGACGGCGATGGCGGCATCGCGCATGTTCTGGTATTCGCGATCGGTGAGGGTTTGAGCGGGCGCGACGGTGATCGAGTCGCCGGTATGCACGCCCATGGGATCGAAGTTTTCGATCGAGCAGATGATGATGACGTTGTCCTTGGTGTCGCGCATCACCTCAAGCTCAAACTCTTTCCAGCCGAGAACCGACTCCTCGATAAGGGCTTCGTGCACGGGAGAGAAATCGAGACCGCGAGCCAGCAGCTCCATCAACTCTTCGCGGTTGTAGGCGATACCGCCGCCCGATCCGCCGAGCGTGAACGAGGGACGGATGATGACCGGGAAGCCGATCTTTCCGGCGAACTCGAGGCCATCTTTCAGATTGGCGACCAGCGCCGACTTCGGCACATCGAGCCCGATCTTCTGCATCGCGTCTTTGAAGAAGAGGCGGTCTTCCGCCTTCTTGATGGCGCTGATCTGCGCGCCGATAAGCTGAACGTTGTACTTCTCAAGAATGCCGCCATCCGACAGTTCGATCGCGAGGTTGAGCGCAGTCTGCCCGCCGACGGTCGGCAGAACGGCAAAGCCTCCGCTGGGAGAGATCTCGCGCTCCACGCGAAGGATCTCCTCCAGATAGTCGCGGGTCAAAGGCTCGATGTAGGTGCGGTCGGCCAAATCCGGATCGGTCATGATGGTGGCCGGATTCGAATTTGCCAGCACGACCTCGAAGCCCTCGGCTTTGAGCGCCTTGCAAGCCTGCGTCCCGGAGTAATCAAACTCCGCCGACTGGCCAATGATGATAGGGCCAGAGCCGATGATCAGAATCTTCTGGATGTCAGTGCGTTTAGGCATTGGTAATCAGTCGTTGGTCATTCGTCGTTGGTCGTTGGCCGCCTTGCTCCCCAGCTTTGAAGGGGCGCGCCTTTAAGGCGCGCCGACAGCTGCCCCCATGACGACGGGCTTTAGCCCCTGAGGGATGCTGTCTAACTCAAAACCGCCGTGTGCGGATGAATACGGATAATCCTCCGCGCGCGCACACAACCCCTTCCGCACCGGATTCTGGTGCACATAAATCCTGTGAATCGCATAATCACTCGCGTCGCGAATGCGATGATCCGAAAATCCTTTCTGCCAAATTTCCATGTTCGAGCCGAGTTCTTTCTTTGCGCGATACGAAAATCCGCCCTTAATGAACTGGACGGCCTTTTCCAAACTCGTCAACGGTGTAATGACGATGTGCACATGCTCGGGCATGACCACGAACTCATGAAGCAAGTAAGCGCTTCCGCGATAGTGATACAAACTATCGATGAACAACTTTGCCCACCCTTCATTCTGAAAAAGAGCCCGCCGGCCCCACGTCTCAGTCGAGACCATGTAGGTCTGTCCATTGTTCGTCGCATGCTCTCTAGTGGGTCTCAACCGCTTACCTCGGGGGCTAAAGCCCGCCTGATTTCGATCTCTCGCGGCGCGCCTTAAAGGCGCGCCCTTTCAAAGCTCTTCTCTAATCGACTTCAATAAAACTTTGGACGGAAATTTCGCCGCGCTTTCGATCTCGTTTGATCACGACAGTCTCGCTCCCGCAGGTCTTGTCGTTTTGGTTCCACCGTTCAACATATAAGGGCACCGCTAGACGTTCATTTTTCAAGTCAAACACCACGAAATACCGCCCGGTATCTAAATCCATCAACTGGAAGTAACCAGATCGATCAGTAACTCCCCGAGAACGAACCGCCAGCCCATCACAACATTCAGTGCTAGCATCGGGTGCCGTATAAATTGTGAATTCACGATTCGAAACCTTCGCTTTTCTTACTTTCAATTGTTCGCACAACGGGGAATGCACAGGGTCCCAAGGATGTGTTAGTTGCTGCGCATGGGCGTCCAACGCCAAAAACAAGAGAACTATCGTCGCCACACCCGCGAATGTTTTCTGTACGGTTTTCAGCGCTCCGCTCCCTTTGATCCGACACTCACCGTAATTCCTGCTCCGCTTTTCTCCTATTCCTTCCTCTCACGCCGCGCCGAAAAGGCGCGCCCTCCCAAATCGTCTTCACTCGGTTCCGGGTACTCGGTACTAGGTACTTCTCTTCCACTCCTCCATCATCTTCACAAAATCCTTGAACAGATAATGCGAGTCGTGCGGACCCGGCGCTGCCTCGGGGTGATATTGCACGCTGAAGAGCGGCAGGTTCCGGTGTCGCAATCCTTCGAGTGTCTGGTCGTTCAGGTTGATGTGCGTCAGTTCGACTTCGCTTTGCGGCAGCGAGTCGGGATCGACGGCGAAGTTGTGGTTGTGCGCCGTGATCTCGATCTTTCCCGATTGCAACTGCTTCACGGGATGATTTCCACCGTGGTGTCCGAACTTCAGCTTGTAGGTTTTCCCGCCGAGCGCAATACCCGTGAGTTGATGGCCGAGACAGATGCCGAAGATCGGCTGGCGCCCCATCAGGCGGCGAATGTTATCGACTGCGTAGGTGCACGGCTCAGGATCGCCGGGGCCGTTCGAGAGAAACACTCCGTCGGGTTTGAGCGCAAGCACGTCCTCGGCTTTGGTCTCCGCGGGAACGACCGTGACTTTGCAACCTTCTCCGCGTAGCTTGCGCAGGATGTTGTGCTTGATGCCGTAGTCGTAGGCGACCACATGGAAGCGCGGCGGCTGATCTTTCACTCCGACGACTTCATCGGGGAGATGCGAGCGCTCGCCGGTTTCCCAGACGTAGGTGCTCTTGGTGCTGACCACCTTGGCTAGGTCCGTGCCATCCATCTTAGGGAACGATCTGGCCTTCTCGACCAACTTCTGCGCATCGGTCTCAAGTGTTGAGATCACCCCGCGCATTACGCCGTGATCCCGCAGATGGCGCACCAGCGCGCGCGAGTCGATATCCCCCAGCACTGGAATCTTGAATTGCTCGAGATATTCTTCGGCTACCTGCTGCGAGCGCCAGTTCGAGCTCACACGCGAGAACTCGCGCACGATCAGCCCTTCGATATAAGGACGGGTCGATTCCTGGTCTTCGGTGTTGGTGCCGTAATTCCCGATTTCGGGATTGGTGAGAACTACGATTTGTCCGGTGTAGGAAGGGTCGGTGAAAATTTCCTGGTAACCGGTGATGGAAGTATTAAAAACTACTTCCCCGCGACATTCGCCCTTTGCTCCGTAGCCTTTGCCTCGGAAGACCTTGCCGTCTTCCAGCGCAAGAATGGCTTGCATTCGTTCTCCGGGGGAGTGGATTTTACAGATTCTAGCAGGCAAGGCCGATTCGGCCAAGAGAGGATTGCTGAGGAAAACCAGAAAAAATGCGTCCGCTGCAAATTCTTGCGCTTTTAGCGCAAACGTCCCAGCTTATCCATGGGCCAGTACCCGAAAACCGCCTTGCCATAGATGAAGCCTGCATCCACGGGGCCGAAATCGCGGCTGTCGTTCGACATGGTCCGGTGGTCGCCAAGGACAAAATAGCTATTCGGAGGCACCACAAGCTCGGGATACGAGCGCTGATCGGCGTAGATGCTGGGAACGTAATCTTCCTGCAGCAGCTTCCCGTTCACAAACACTCTTCCATCGTCGATCTGGATGTGGTCACCCGCCAACCCGATTACCCGCTTGATAAAGCTCTTGGAGGGATCCCGGGGGTAACGGAATACCACGATATCCCCTCGCTCAATCGGCTCCAGACGGTAGACGAACTTGTTGACGAAGATGCGTTCCTGATCCTCCAGCGAAGGCATCATGCTGGTGCCCTCCACCTTCACCGGTTGGTAGAGGAAGACGATGATAAAGGCCGATATGGCCAGTGAGATGACCAGATCACGCAGCCAGACCGATAATACCGGCAGGATTCGCGGCGGGGTTGGACTGGCCGGCCCGATTTCCGGGGTGGCGACAGGTGATTCGGGAATTTCGGGCTCCGGCATATTGCTTATGATGATACGGATCGAATGTACGCCATCACGGGTTGCCTTGTCGCGCATGAATTCGCCGTGAACCCGTGGAGACTACTGCCATTCGTCGATTCGGGTTACAATTAGTGGGCAAAAAGCTCCAACCCAAGGAAAACGGACCTATGTTGAAACGCGGGCTGACTTTGGCATGTCTGTTTCTGATTGTGTTTGCGGTTTCGGCGCCCTGGGCCAATTCCCAGGAAGAGGAAGGCAGCGGAATTCCTGCCTACAACGCCGGTCCGCCCCCGAAGGGCACCAAGCTGCCTCCGATTCTGGGCAAAGACCAGCTCTGGGGACAGGCTGCGCAGTATCCTTACCAGACGCACGCCTACGATCTGGCGGCCAAAATCCCCGTCGTGCTTCATCAGCAGCCGTGTTATTGCTATTGCGACCGCATGGGGCACAACAGCCTGCATAGCTGCTTTGAAGGTACTCATGGCGCTTTGTGCGCCACCTGCCTGAAGGAGTTGTACTACTCCTACAGCATGCATAAGAAAGGTAAGACGGCGACTCAGATCCGGAAAGGAATTATCGCCGGCGAGTGGAAGCAGGTCGATCTGGAGACGGCAGCCGCGATCGATTAGCGCGCCCCGTTGACGCGCTCAGCCGAGGCCGCGTATAAACTGCTGGCACGTTCGACGGAAGCCTGGTTTTCCACAACCGGATCTGGTTCTTGGTTCTTGAACTTCGCCGGCAGGAAGCAATTCAACACCAGAGCATGTTAAACGGTTCCGGTTATATGCCTGACAAACAAGGAGTACTTACGAAGAGTACAGGAAGAGTCTTGCAGATGGCGCAAAAAGCAACCCCCAAAAAAGCGGTAGCCGAAGATCCCCGTTACACCCAGGCTGTACAAAGCTACGAAGCTGGCCTGCGTGCCATGCAGGAACGCAAGTTCGACAAGGCCAAGGGCTTTTTTCAAAAGGCAATTGCCAGCCCCAGCAAAGAACTTACGGACCGGGCTTCGGTTCACCTCAATACCTGCAACCAGCACTCGGAGCGTGCGGCGAACCAGTTCAAGAGCCCCGAGGAACACTACGATTACGCCGTGTCCCTCATCAACCTGGGCGACTACGTGAACGCGCGCGAGCATCTGGATAAGCTTTCGAAGCAGGTTCCAAAGGCCGACTATGTGGCCTACGGGATGGCGGCTTTGGATTGTCTGACCGGGCATGTCGAGGATGCGTTGCGGCATCTGGATGAGGCCATCCGGTTGAATTCGGCGCTGCGCTTCCAGGCGCGAAACGATTCTGACTTCCAGCATCTGGCGGAGGATCCGCGCTTCACCGAACTGCTCTATCCCGATCCCGGGGCTGAGTTGTCGTCCGATTCCGATGATTCCGAGGAGAATCAGTAGATCAAACCATGTCCGCACCCCAGCAGCACCCGGAGTCTCCTCCGCGGGAAAGACTCGCGAGTGGACGGGGCTTGCATGTAGTAGCGATTGGGGGCGGCACGGGTTTATCCACGCTGCTTAAGGGCCTCAAGGCTTACGTTCACTCTTCCGCGGAAGCAACTTCATCTACGATCGCCGAGCTCTGCGCAGTAGTCACCGTCAGTGACGACGGCGGTTCCAGCGGACGCCTGCGCAAAGAGCTCAACATGCTCCCGCCGGGAGACATCCGCAATTGTATTGTCGCCCTCTCGGAAGACGAGGCCCTGCTCTCCCGCCTGTTCCAGCATCGCTTCGTGAAAGGCTCGGGACTCGAAGGTCATAGCTTTGGCAACCTGTTTCTGGCAGCCCTGACCTCGATTACAAAAGACTTTAGCGAGGCAGTGCGGCTTTCGTCCGAGATTCTGCTCACCCGGGGCCACATCTTTCCGGCGACCACTGCGAATGTGGAACTGGAAGCTCAGATGGACGACGGGACGCGGGTGCGGGGCGAAAGCAAAATCACCGCCAGCCACGGGAGAATCAAGGAACTGACTCTGGTCCCGCCCGACGTCGAGCCCTTGCCGCAGACCAGAGCAGCCATTGCCAGTGCTGATCTCATCACCATCGGTCCCGGTTCCCTGTTTACCAGCCTCGTCCCGAACTTGCTGGTACGCGGCATCGCCAAAGCGATCGTCGAATCTACCGCAACCAAGGTTTACGTCTGTAACCTGATGACCCAGGCGAACGAGAGTCTGGGATTGACGGCGGCGGACCACATCCGCGCTCTCAACGGGCATGCCCAGGTGAAGCGCATCTTCGACTACGCACTGATTAACCGTATGCCCGCCCCCCCAGAACTAAAGGCTAAGTACGCCCTGGAAGGGGCCTCGCAGATCGTCGCCGACCTGGATGCCATCGAGGAACTGGGAGTCTGCCCGGTGCTCGGCGATTATCTTGAGCCGGGAATGGTGGCGCGCCATGCCACCGATCGCGTGGCTTACGATCTGATGCAAATTGCGAGGCAGGCAGACACGATTCCGAAACGATCGGTCTCGACAGGTTCCCCCACCTAGTAGCCGAGCGCCGCGAGGTCCTGTTCGCTGAGCAATTGCAGTTCAATCCAGCCTTCGACCGGCAGTGCGTCCACGGGTAGTCCGTTGTGCCAGAGGCTGAAGCGAAGACGCAGCCGAGTGGCCACGGGATTCGCAGCGTTCGCCGCGCGGTTGATGGAAGAGACCGGTGTGGCCATTAACCAGGCAAGAGGAAGCCTGAATTCGAAGTTCCGCAGCAGGGCGACCTTGACATCTTCTGCGGGAGAATCTGACGACGCCAGCGGCGTTTCGTCGTCCGGCACCGTGACGTTCCAGGTTCGGACCTTGCGGTCTCGCACTTCACCATCGAATCTGAGGACGCGTCTTGCCCGCTGCGCCGCAGTGGCCCACGACTCAAGGTTGACGACGAGTTCGAAATCGATCTCCGGCACGCCTCCGGTAAAATCCAACCGGCCGTAGACATTCGTGGCATCGATCCCGGCGTAGACCGAGTCCAGCAGGAACTGCTTGCCATGCATGGATCCGGAGCGGCGGTCGGAGGTGTAGACGGCGGCGCCCATCCATTCGAAATAGCGAACCATGTCTCCAGCTACGCTCGGGTGAATGTAAGCCGTCTGCGGGATAAACGACGGCCGCGCCATTCCTCCAATGATCGGCTGCGCCAGATAGTCCGGAGGACTGGCCCCGAGCGCCTGGTACACGTTCGAGAGATGCTTGCGATAGAGTTCGTCGAATTCGCGGTCGTTGGCCGAGTGATGCTCTGGCCCGTACCACCAGTTCCAGTCACTGCCCTCAGCGATCAGAATCTCTTCGAAAGCGAGGCTGCGTTGCGCGTCATTCGCGCGCGCCGCCGCCTGGCTGTAGAAGTTCCGGGCATGATAGAGGTAGTCCCAGGACTTATTGTCCTCCGGAGCTCCGATCCATACGTTAAAGTTGGCGCTGATCCATGAACCGGGCACGAGAGTCGTGAGTTTCGCCGGTTCTTTGTGCCGTACCAAGGCTTCCGAAACCGTAACCGCCTCGATGCCTGCTTCTTTTTGAAGCGCATCATAGAAGCGCCGGAGGAATTCCCGTCCCGAGCGCGGGTAGTATTCCCAGGCATTTTCGCCATCCAGGATAATGGGCACCATCGCATCACGGCCTTTTTCCAGAAGCGGTTGCGCCGTTTTTTTCACATTCTGAATAAGGTGCTGCGCCGCTTGATCGGCGGGCATCCCGGAGTAGACAAAACCGACCAGGTCCGAGATGGTGTGATCGCGAAAGATCAGATGCATCTCGGTGGGTCCGTTCTCGAAACGGTGAATGTTGTAGAGCTTCTCCGCTTGCGCCGCAGGCAGGCGTCCATCGCCATCCCGCGAGAAAAAAATGCCCAGGCTGCGTCCCAGAACGCCTTCGTCCGTGGCCATCCACTTCACGCCCAGGCTCTGGGCAATCGCCAGGACTTCTTCGGAAACGCTGCCTTCCGAGGGCCACACGCCCTTCGGACGCACTCCAAAGACCTTCTGGTGCAGATCGAGGCCGCGCTGCAATTGTTCGCGCGCGTCCTCAGGATGACGAAACCGGTTCTGGGGCAAAGGCAGTCCGGGCGAAGAAACCGCACCCATGTTCGTGTCGCAAACCAACGGCAGAATGGGGTGATAGAACGGCGAAGTCGAAATTTCGATGCCGCCTCGCTTGGCAGCCGCCGCGTGTGCCGGCAGAACTTTCGCTAATAACTGCCGCTCCTGTGCGATCACGAAGCGCTGGTCGTCGAGCGTGTAATGGTGCCCTTTCTTGACCAACGCGGCGATGTCCGGTTCCTCGAGGAAGAACTCGTCGAACCACGCGATCTGCGAGAGGACCTGAAGGTCGGTGAAATCCTGCGGCTGAAAGTATTTCCCGGCGCGCTCCGGCGAATCGCCAGTAGCGCGAAACCGCTCCCAAAGCTCCTGGTAGCGAGGGATAGCGCCCGATCATATTCACCGGGTTTGCCTGGAACAGGTACTGGAGCGCGAACCGCCGCTCCTCCGGCGTGAGATCCTTGGCCGGCTTGGCGGCAACTTGCAGAAACGGGTCTTGCGCGGTGCCGGCCACGTAGTCCTGAATCTGCGTAATCAGCGACGGCACCAGATTGAAGGTCTGATGGACATGGGGAAATTCGTCCAGCAGTTTGACCATCCCGTAATAGTCCTTGAGCCCGTGAAGCCGAACCCACGGCAAGCGGTACTCACCCGTGACCAAGTCCTTGTAGAAGGGTTGATGCTGGTGCCACAGAACAATAACGCGCAGGACGGGCATCGAGAGAACTCCCCCGGGAAACGCCGCGACGGGGTGAACAGGCAGTCTAGCATGGGGATCGTCCTGCAAGCTGCGAGACATGACCAGACCCGCCCTGTGGGGATTCAAATAGGTTTCAAACCCCACCCATTCCGGTACACTAAGGGCTCCTGATGAAGACTGAGACCGTCCAACCGCCGCGCCGTGCGTAACGACGCCAGCCTGCTCACCGCAGAGGACTTGCATTTATTCAACGAAGGCACGCATTACCGTATCTACGAGAAGATGGGTGCGCATCTCACCTCAGCGGGCGGTGAGCAGGGCACATGTTTCTCGGTCTGGGCGCCCAACGCGCGCGAAGTGTCCGTGATCGGGAGCTTTAACCACTGGACCCCCGGAGCACACCGGCTCTTCCCTCGTGGAAACTCCGGTATTTGGGAAGGATTCATTGCGGGTGCCGGCAAAGGCTCCCTCTACAAGTTTCACATTGCCTCGCGACATCACGGGCATGTGGGTGACAAAGCGGATCCGTTCGGAATCTGGCACGAGAAGCCTCCGCGCACCGCCTCGGTGGTTTGGGACCTCGACTACCAGTGGTCCGACGGCGATTGGATGACCAAGCGCGGCGACAAGAATTCCCTGCGCGCTCCTATTTCCATCTACGAATTGCACCTGGGATCGTGGATGCGTATCCCTGAAGAACACAATCGTCCCCTGAGCTATCGCGAAATGGCTCCACGGCTGGCCGAATACGTGGGGCGCATGGGTTTCACGCATGTCGAACTACTGCCGGTGATGGAACATCCCTTCTATGGCTCGTGGGGATATCAGACCACGGGATACTTCGCGCCTACCGCACGCTACGGCACGCCCCAGGACTTCATGTATCTGGTCGACTACCTGCACCAGCACGGCATCGGAGTCATTCTCGACTGGGTGCCTTCGCACTTCCCTTCCGACGGGCACGGCCTCGCCTATTTTGACGGAACCCATCTTTTCGAGCATGCCGACTCGCGCAAGGGCTTCCATCCTGACTGGAAGACCCACATCTTCAACTATGGACGGACCGAAGTCCGCACTTTCCTTCTGTCGAGCGGGATGTTTTGGCTCGACAAGTATCATGCGGATGGTTTGAGGGTGGACGCGGTTGCATCCATGCTTTACCTCGATTACTCGCGCAAGCCGGGCGAGTGGATTCCCAACCAGTTCGGCGGGCGTGAGAACCTGGAAGCCATCGATTTCCTGCGTCAGTTCAATCTGGAAGCGTACAAAGAGCACCCCGATATTCAGACGTATGCGGAGGAATCCACCGCCTGGCCCATGGTCTCGCGTCCCACTTACATCGGAGGGCTCGGCTTCGGCATGAAATGGGATATGGGATGGATGCATGACACTCTCTCCTATTTCTCTCATGATCCCATCCATCGCAAGTTTCACCACAACCTGCTGACCTTCCGCATGCTCTACGGCTTTACGGAGAATTTTGTCCTGCCCCTCTCCCACGACGAAGTCGTCCACGGGAAGGGTTCGCTCGTCGGCAAGATGCCCGGCGACGAGTGGCAGAAGTTCGCGAACCTGCGCCTCCTGTTCGCTTACATGTACGCGCAGCCTGGAAAGAAATTGCTGTTCATGGGGGATGAGTTCGGACAAGTGCGCGAATGGGGCCACGATAGCAGCCTGGAGTGGCACGTGCTCCAATATCGCAATCATCGCGGGGTACAGGCCTGGATGGAACAACTGAACCGCGTCTACCGCGAACAGGCGGCGCTCCACACACTCGACAACGACCCGGCAGGCTTTGAATGGGTCGATTGCAACGACGCGAACACTAGCGTCGTTTCCCTGCTGCGCAAGGGAAAATCACCCAAAGACACAGTGCTGGTGATTTGCAACTTCACCCCCGTGCCTCGCACGGAATACCAGGTCGGAGTCCCCACCGGCGGCTATTGGCGCGAATTGCTGAACAGCGACGCGAGAGAATACGGCGGAGGCGGCATGGGCAACGCGGGAGGCAGGATGGCGGATGCCGAACCGGCGCACGGGCGACCTTGCTCGCTGACCCTCACACTTCCTCCTCTGGCCGCTCTTTTCCTCAAGCCGGAGTAGGCTGTTGCCCCTCTTCGGCATTGCTTTACTTTATGGCCGGATCCACATAGAGTGAGTGGCACGGATCGTGACTGGGTTGAATCACATGGGCGTGCCGCAGAAAAAGAGCCAACCTTCCTCGTCGCTTTCCTC
The DNA here is from genome assembly GCA_963832635.1 of Terriglobia bacterium. GTDB lineage: Bacteria > Acidobacteriota > Terriglobia > Terriglobales > Acidobacteriaceae > DATFTE01. The sequence continues at coordinate 25,016 of CAWHVH010000002.1, forward strand.
CCGCCCCGTGGCCGACAGCCTGGTTTCCGGCGAATTTCTCGCCGCCATTCCCGACGCCGTCGTTGCCGTCGATGAAAACGGCACTATCGTCCAGGTCAACCCACAAACTGAAGAACTATTTCGTTACCAGAAAGGCGAATTGCTCGGCCAGAAAATCGAGGTTCTGGTTCCGGAGCGATATCGGACCAATCATCACCAGTATCGCCGCCAGTTCGGGAACGATCCCAAGATTCGGCGCATGGGTGCCGGCCTCGATTTGTACGGTCGCCGTCGCGATGGCTCGGAATTCCCCGTCGAAATCAGTCTGAGCCCGGTTTCGACCGGTGGCGGAACCTTCGTGCTCAGCGCCATACGCGATATCAGCGATCGCAAGCGCATCGAAGAAGACTTACGCCGTGCCAATGACGAACTCCATCGCAAGACCGCGCAAGAGATAGGAGAATACCGGGGCCGACTCGCATCGATCATCGATTTCTGCGAGGATTCCATTGTCGGCAAGGATCTCGACGGCATCATCACGACCTGGAACCGCGGTGCGGAGCATCTCTACGGCTACACCGCGCAGGAAGCCGTGGGACAATCCATTACCGATGCTCGTTCCCGAAGATCGTCGTGATGAGATTCCGCGAATCCTGGAACAGATTCGACGGGGCGAGAGCGTGGAGCATTACGAATCCTTGCGGGTCACCAAGGACGGACGGCAGGTAGACGTTTCCATCCGAGTTTCTCCCATTCGCGATACTGCGGGAAACCCTGTGGGTGCTTCCGCCATCACCCGCGAAATCACCGCCCAAAAACGCGCCGAAGAGCATCTTCGGCAGGCCCAGAAGATGGATGCCATCGGGCGTTTGGCGGGAGGTCTGGCCCACGACTTCAACAATATTCTCGGCATCATTACCGCTTGCACGGAACTGCTGCACACCCGTATCGATGCCGGCAGCGAGCCCGGGGAATACATCACCAACATCCGCAAGGCGGTCGACCGGGGATCAAGCCTGACCCGCCAACTGCTGGCCTTCAGCAAGAAACAAAAAGTGCAGTTGCAGATCCTCGACTTGAATGCACGCCTGAAAGAAACCATCCGTCTGTTGCGCCCGCTTATGGGGGATGACGTGGAGATCGTTCTTGCTCCGCGCTCGACTTCTGCCGTGATCGAAGCCGATTTGGGCCAACTCGACCAGATCCTCGTCAACCTGGCGGTGAATGCCAAGGACGCCATGCCGCGTGGCGGAAAATTCATTTTGGAAACCGGCAACGTCCGCTTGGACGAAGTGTATACGGCACAGCACGCCTCTCTCGTTCCTGGCGACTACGTGATGCTGGCCGTCAGCGATACCGGGATCGGGATGGACGCCGCTACAGTCTCGCGCATCTTCGAGCCCTTTTTTACCACCAAGGAGATCGGCAAAGGAACCGGCCTGGGCCTGGCGACCGTGTACGGAATTGTGCAACAGAGCGGAGGTCAAATCCAGGTCTACAGTGAGCCCGGGCGGGGCACGACGTTCAAGATTTATTTACCGAGTGCCGAGCACAAACTCGGTGCGACTACTCAGGCCGAAGTGGAGACCATCGCTCCATCCCGCCCCGGGATCACGATTCTGCTGGTCGAAGACGACGAGATCATGCGCCAGATGACCCGCAAACTGCTTGAGGGACACGGCTATCAAGTCGTGGAGGCTCGCGATGGAAAAGCAGCCATGGAGTGGGTCACCGCTCATGACGACGGAATCGATCTTCTGCTCACCGACGTGGTCATGCACGGTCTGAGCGGCCCAGAACTTGCGGCGCGGTTGAATGAATTCCGTCCCTCCCTGAAAGTCGTATTCATGTCCGGTTACACCGGCGAACTGATCGCAAATCATGAGAGCTTTGGCCGCATGGCGCTTCTGGAGAAACCGTTCACCCGCGCGACCCTGCTCAACACCGTGGACGCCGCCCTGGAATAAGGCAGAACACCGACCACCCAGACACCGCTTTGGGTGATGGAGATCACACAGTTCTGTGCGAAAAGACCCACCCGGCAGACGTTATCAGACTCCGACCACCCACCGTGTGGATTCGTGCTATCTGGCATCACCATTTGTTTCTTTCACTTGCGAGGTTCCCTGGAAGTCATTGGCCAGTGTTGAAGAATGGCGGGCCAGTTGCCCCTTCCTAGGGCGAGGAGAGCACATATGGCAACGCCCAGCACCAAGATCGGGAACGTAACCGCCGCAGACCAACTGTTTGAGGGTTTGTCGCCAGCGATTGTGCGCGAACTGGAGACGGTCACGATGACGAATAGCTATCCGACGGGGGCCATCCTGTTTGGCGAAAGCGAGCCTGCACGCGGCCTTTACGGGATTATTCGCGGGCGCGTCAAGTTGTCGGTGTGCGCCAGCGACGGCAGAACGCTGATTCTGCATGTTTCGGAGGCTGGCGAAGCTCTGGGCGTGGCTTCCACTATTTCGCGTCGCGAATACGAAGCTACTGCCGAGACGCTGGAGCCTTGCGACGTCAGTTTCATTCGCCAGGCGGACCTGCTGCGCCTGATGCGCGCGCATGGCGAACTGGCACTATGGGTGACGCAGCAATTGAGCCAAAACTACAACTCGACTTGCCGTGAGATTCGAAATCTCATGCTGTCGGAATCGGCCAGCGAAAAGCTGGCTCGACTGTTGGTTGGATGGTTGGATCAGAGCACGCAATCCCGACCGTCCTGCCAGATGAAACTGGGGATGACTCACGAAGAGATCGGGCAGATGATCGGGACGTCGCGCGAGACGGTGACTCGCCTGTTCGCCGGTTTCAAGCGTCAGCACTTGATCCAGCTGAAGGGCTCGACCTTGTTCGTTCCCAATCGAACGGCCTTGGAGTCGATGATCCCCGCCTAGCGGCTCATGCCCAGATCCGGCTAATGACCAGAGCAGCTCCGGCCACCGCGGCCAAGGCCTCTCCGAGGGGAACATACCGGGACCACGAGGCGTTAGGCGCTGCGACGGCAAGTAACCCTCGAATTTCGTCGAGGATCTGCTCTATGGGAGCCCCTTTCGCGAGTGCCGCATCCACGAAAAGCGGCGCTTCCTCTACCACGGGACGTGACCCCGAAACCATAATGACGGGTAGCGATGGATTGAAGCGTTTCAACTCCGCAGCCAACTCGGGGCCGCTCATTTCCGGCATTTCGTAGTCGGTAATCACCGCGTCGATGGACTCTCCGCGGCGGTGAAAGAGATTAAGGGCTTGACGACCACTCCCGGCTAGAACTACTTCGTATCCGTGAGTACCCAACAGGGTTGCGTAAAACTCACGGATTCCAGGGTCATCGTCCACACATAGCAATTTAGGACATTTCATGGGGGAGGTCCTATCACTGTTATGGACAAACTCGCTCCCGCGCACCCAGTTGCACACGCGGAATTTGTCTCTATGATGGCACGCCATTCACCAAAGACGCCAGCTGTAAACAATGCTAGTTATCAGTCAGTCCAAATTTCAGACGTGTAGGTTCTGCATAGGATTGAGAAATTCTTCCGTGACCGTGGGTCACGGATTCCAAACCCCGGCGTCTTTCAGCATCTCCTCCAGCCCTGATTTTTTGACGATCTCGCCCACCGCCGAGTGATCGATGTGAGGCGCAATCGGACTGGTATTCTGCACAATCGCATAGGCAGTCACGGCTACAATTGCGGCGTCTGCCTTAAAGTCCACCGGGTCCACTTTGTCGTAGGTATCGCTCGGCTTGTGGTGGATCTCCATGTAATGCGTCATGTCCACTTCCTGATCGAGCGCTGGAATGCCCTGCAGCATGAAAGGCCCGTGGTCGGTGTCGTAGGTGGTCTGTAGCGACAAATCACCTCCGCCCATGCCTTGCAGCAGGGAATCGCTGATCGGTTGCATCGCTTCCATCAAGTCTTTGCGGCCTTCGACCTTCCATCCCTTGGGATGGCCGGCGCCGTTATCAGTGTTCAATACGGCGATGCAGTGCGCCAGTTCGCTGGAGTGGGCTCTGGTATACATCGACGAGCCGATTAGACCTTCCTCTTCCCCTCCCCACAAAGCGAAGCGCACGGAACGGAGCGGCGCATGGCCCAGGCCGGCGAACACCCGCGCCACCTCCATCACCGAAACCGCTCCGGTACCGTTGTCCTGTGCCCCAGTACCGAAATCCCAGGAATCCAAATGGGCTCCGATCAAAATCCATTCTTCGGGATGCTCACTGCCGCGAATTTCCGCGATTACATTGTGCACCGTGGTCGGCCCGGTAATCTTGTTCTGGACTTCGAGCTTCATACGTACGCTCCCATTGGGTGCGTCGAGAGCGCGGCGAATCAGCCCGCCGTCTTCCATGCCGAGATCGACAATGGGCAACGGAGACAGGTTCGCATGCCAGTTGGCGGAGTGAGCGCTGACGATGTTGTTGGGTTCTCTTGCCGGCAACAATACCGCCAGCGCTCCTTCGTCAGCCAGCAGGCCGTAAGCCACGCGCGCCATCTGTCCGGCTTTCGCGCGGTTCTCTCGATAGGCTTTGGCCAGATCGAGCATCACGATGTGGTTCCTGATCTTGTCGGCGGATGCTTTGATGTTGCTCTCCGCAAGGTCATTTAGCAGGAAAACTTCCGACTCTACGCCGCCCGCGGGAGTCGAAGGCGCCCAACCCATCGACTCCACGTGTAGCGGACGTTGCAGTGGAGCCAGCATCTCCGCCCGGGCGTATCCCCGTTCCCACCCGTTAGGGATGGTAAAAGGCTCGAGACGAACGTCTTTGATCCCGTAGCTGCGGAACTTGGCCGCAGCCCATTCGGCGGAGCGCTCGTACGCGGGAGAGCCGGAAATGCGTCCACCAAAACCGTCCGCCAACTCGCGCAGCGTGGTCATCGCTGGACCGGTAAGAACCGAACTCGCCAGGTTGTTTGCCGTTTGTGGAACGTCGTCAGGTGGAGCAGCAGTGCAGGTAAGGCTCAGGAGCAGAAGAACTGCGAGCAAGCGAACCCGTCGAAAGACCATCGTAGGTGCGATCCTCGATATCGTGAATTGTGCTGAAGAGAGCTGCGTATTGTGCTACGAATCGACGACCGAGTGCAAGCCCGCGCTTGGTGAATGGTTTCCCTCCGTGGGATACTCGGCTCGTATGACCATTGAGGAAGCGCGCCGATTTTTCGCCGAAGAGATCCGCCTGGCCGCGCACATCCAATCGGCTGCCTTGATCGAGGCTTTTGCACGCGTGCCCCGTGAGACCTTTCTTGGACCCGGTCCCTGGAAGGCCGCTTCTGCAGATATCGGAGCGGTGGTCTATACAACGACCGCCGATGCCGACCCTCAGCACGTTTACCACAACGTCCCCATCGCCCTCGATACGGCGCGGGATTTGAACAACGGCCAGCCCGGTTCACTTGCACACTGGATCGACGCCCTCGTCCTGAAGAGCGGTGATCGCCTGTTTCATCTGGGCTGCGGAGTCGGCTATTTCACCGCCGTCATGGCGGAAGTGGTGGGAAAGACGGGCCATGTCGTGGCCAGCGAAGTGGATGCTGGACTGGCAGAGCGCGCTCTCCAGAATTTGAAGCCCTATGCGAACGTCGAGGTGCATAGTGGCGATGGCGCGGCGCTTGATCCTGGCGAGTGCGATGCCATCCTGATTAACGCCGGGGTCACCCATCCTCACCCGATGTGGCTCGATCGGCTGGGCGAGGGCGGGCGGATGATTCTGCCGCTCACCGTACCGATGGCTCCTACTCTCGGCAAAGGGGTCATGGCTAAAATAACGCGCGAGCGGGATGGGTTCTCTGCCCGGGTCCTGACCTTCGTTGCGATCTACTCCTGTGCCAGCGTGCGCGATCCTCAGATCGAACCAGTTCTTGCGAAAGCTATGGCTACGGGGACCCTCCTGAAGTTGAAGTCGGTGCGCCGCGACGTTCACGAGCCCGCCGATACTTGTGTTGTGCATGGCAGTGACCTGTGCCTGAGCGCGGCCGCCCTGTCCGCGGGCCGGAGCGCTACCTGAAAGGGTTCACGGGCAGAAAATCTCTTCTCCGTCCATGCTAGACTCGGCTTAGTTTTCTCCCATGCGGATTCTCACCCGCTACATTCTGCGCGAGGTCACCGGCGCTGCCCTGATCGGCATCGCAGTGTTCACCTTTGTGCTCTTCACCCGTGATTTAGGCAGAATTTTGGAATTGGTCGTCCGCAACAGCGCCCCGCTCCCCAGTGTTGCCGAGATCTTCTTCTTCACCGTTCCCGTAGCGCTGACCTACACCATCCCGATGGGCGTATTGGTGGGGATCCTGATCGGGCTCAGCCGTCTGGCCGCCGATAGCGAAATCACCGCCATGCGCGCCAGTGGTATTGGCGTCTGGACCTTCCTGCGAATCATTTCCATCTTTGTCATCGCGGCGTGGCTCCTGGCCCTGGTTAATGGGGTCTATCTGGCGCCGCTTTCGCAAGCGGCACTCGGGAAATTGCAGGACCGGCTGAAGACTTCGCAAGCTTCTTTTGAGATCCAGCCTCGCGTGTTCTACGAGGGATTTCCCAAGCTCGTACTCTACGTGCAGGACGTGAAGAGCGCGCAGGGCGCAGCCATCTGGAAGGGTGTTTTTATCGCTGACGTCGGCGCACCCAGCTCGCCTCGCATCACTCTGGCGCAGCAAGGCATTTTGGTCAGCCAGGGGCCTGACACGCTGCACTTGCACCTGACCAACGGGTCAACTCATGAGACGGATCCCAAAGAACCGGACCGCTACCAGATTTCGACGTTTGAACAGACCGACATCCCCATCCAGGTCTCTCAATCCGACAAGCAGTCGGACCAGGAGCCATCGCCGGTCGCCGAGTTACCGACATCCCAACTCCCGGCCGCGGCAAAAAAAGTGGACCCCATCACCCGCCGCTGGTATTACATCGAGTTCTACCGCCGTTTCGCTTTGCCTACGGCCTGCGTGGTGCTGGCCCTGGTCGGCATTCCCCTTGGTCTTTCTTCCAAAAAGGGTGGCAAGTCCTCTGGATTCGTGCTGACGATCCTGCTGGTATTTGCCTATTACTCGGTGTCGCTGATTGGAGTTTCATTGGCACGTCAGGGAAAGCTCTCGCCCGCCGTGGGCGTCTGGCTGGCCAACATCGTGTTCTTCCTGACCGGGGCCTTCTTGTTGTGGAGAGCTGAACACAAGCCGTTTGAGATTGGGTCGTTGCGCTTACGAAATCCTTTCAAGAGCGCTTTGACGGGGGGCGGCGCAGTGCTATTTCGTCCAAGGCCCGAGGATGCCTTTGAGCGTGCTTCGAGCCGGCGCCGGGTCTTCAGCGCTCGTTTCCCGATGATTCTGGACGACCTGGTTCTGCGCGATTTCCTCGTCTACCTGACGATGATTCTGGCAACCTTTGTCATGTTGTTGCTGGTGTTCACCCTCTTTGAACTGCTGGGCGACATCCTGCGCAATCAGGTATCGCCTCTGGTAGTCGGCGAATACCTGATCAACGTGGCGCCATATTTCCTCTACAACATCACTCCTCTCGGTATCTTGCTGGCCGTGCTAATCACCTTTGGATTGATGCAGCGCTCCAACGAAATTACGGCCATCAAAGCAACGGGGATCAGCATTTACCGGATCGTCGTTCCCGTACTGGTGGCTTCGAGCCTGCTCGCCATGGGGTTGTTTTTCTTCGACCAGTTCTATTTGCCTCACGCCAACAAGCGGCAGGACGCGTTGCGCAACGAGATCAAGGGCAAACCGGCGCAGACCTATCTGAATCCTGACCGCAAGTGGATTTTCGGGCAACACTCCAACATCTACTACTATCAACTGTTCGACTCCGAGCAGAACCAGTTTGGCAACCTGGCGGTTTTTCAGTTTGACCCTGCTACGTTCCAACTTACCCGGCGCATCTACGCCGATCGCGCGCAATGGGATACCCGTCTGAACCGCTGGGTCTGTACCCAGGGCTGGGAACGCGATTTGCATGGGGCAGCCATCCAGGATTACCGCACCTTCGACGTCGCCACTTTCCCCGCGCTCAGCGAAGTGCCTTCCTACTTCAAGAAGGAAGTGAAACAATCTTCCGAGATGAACTATGAAGAATTACGCCGCTATATCCATGATCTGCAACAGAGTGGATTCGACGTCGTACGATTGCGCGTTCAACTGCAAAAGAAGTTTGCCTATCCCCTCATCACCTTGGTGATGGCTGTGCTGGCGATCCCATTTTCACTCTCGGCTGGGAAAAGAGGCGCCATTGCGGGAGTGGCGGTCGCGGTCGGAGTCGCCGTGGTCTACTGGACGGTGTCCGGCCTCTTCGAGGCCATGGGCAACATCAGCCAGTTGCCGCCCGTGCTGGCCGCCTGGTCGCCGGATCTGATTTTCGCGCTGGTGGGCGGATACTTGATCCTGAAGGTACCGACGTAGCAATTTCGCTCGCGTGCCGCGGCCCTCTCGATCCACTGCATTTCGCGGTTTCAGTTAGCTAGTGGAGCGCAACCGCCGAGGGCTGTCCCGGCGTTGGGAACGCCATCTGTATCGGACCGAGCTGACCTGTCTTGTAATCCAGGTGAAAGACGCTTAGCGAAGCCGCTCCAATATTGGTTGTGAAGAGGTAGACGCCGGTGGGGTCTATCGCCAACCCGCTCGGTCCGAACCCGGTCGAGACGGAGCTAGGTGCGAGTGGGGTCAACTCACCGCTCGCCGAGCTGACTAGAAAACCAGAAACCTGATTCGATGAATAATCCGCCACGTAAAGAAAATTTTCCACCGGATCGGCGAAAATTGATTGCGGACCCACTCCGGAACCTACAGAGTACGGAGATTTCGGGGTAGGACTCAAGGTGCCGTCGGATGCGATCATGAATCCGCTGATGTTGTTCGATCCGAAATTGGAGACGTAAAGGTACCCTTTTCGGTTAATCGCTACTCCGGCAGGAGTGGTCCCTGCCAGGTAGGTGTTGACCTTGGTCAAAGCGCCTGTAGTCGAATCGAACGCATATTGCGTCACTTCGCCCTGTACCACCGGAGGGACCCCAACTGTGTTTGTCACGTAAAGAAAATTGGCCGTCGGCGACACCACCAACGCGCTGGCAAAATCGTCGGTCGGGGTGGTGCTCGACAGGCTCACCGTGGCCCCGGAAATGGCGTAGACCGAGATGCTGCTGGTCCCGCTGACTCCCCCCATCCCTTGGTTTGCCACGAACATGAACTTGCTGTTGGGATCGATGGCGAGGGCAACGGGATTGGGACCACCCGCGGCCACATTGGCTCCCGAAGAGGTCAGAGAACCGTCGCCGTTCACCGTGTAAGTGGCGATGCTGTCAGTCCCATTGGGGGGAACCCCTTTATTCACCACAAAGGCGGCGGTCCCATTCGGCGCGAACTGGATCGCCACCGGCATGGAATTGGCCCCCGTAGAGACCTCTGACCCCACCTGGGTCAACGCTCCATTGTTGAGATTTACCCGGTAGGACAGCACGGACATGTCGCCCTGGCTGGTGAAGATCATGTCTGAAATCGTCGTCGACGACGTGATATTACTGCTGCTGCAAGCGATCAAAATCCCCAGCGAAACCAAAATCAAGACCCCTACCACCCAACGAAACTTCATCGCCATCGTTCTCCCTGTTCCTTCTCGGGCCGCAGAAGCTCCGAGACTCCCCAATGATGATCTAGAGGCTGTAAAGTGTACTCATTTGTGTATCAGGAATGCAGCCCAAGAGCAAACTACCGGGCCCCGGACCCGGCCCTCCCCGCGCCCGGCGGTGCTCTCCGTACCAACCGTGAGATGCGAAAACCTGCACCGCTCACTGGTAAAATCTCATCTAGTTATCACCCATGCTGCTTAAGAGCCTCCGCCCACTGCTTCCGTATCTCAAGAAATACCGCCGCAGCTATGTGGTGGGGACAATCTGTGTCGTCCTTCACAATGGCATCTGGCTTCTGTTCGCGCAGGTCATCCGCCGTGCCATCGACGGCCTGCGCATGGGCGTTACGCGGGAAAGACTGCTCACCTATACCTTCCTGCTTCTGGCCGTTGCTGGAACCAAGGCTATCTTTCAATTCCTCACTCGCTGGATTGTCATCGGTGTCTCTCGTGACATCGAATTCGACCTGCGGAACGACCTGTTCCAGCATTTGGAAAAACTGTCATATCCCTACTATCAGCGCACCCGCACCGGCGACATCATGGCCAAGGCGACCAACGACTTGAGTGCCGTGCGACAGTTGCTCGGTCCGGCCATCATGTACTCGGCCAACACCATCGTCTTCACCGCCGGCGCCTTGGCATTCATGCTTTCCATCAGCCCCCACCTGACGCTTTATGCGTTCCTGCCTCTGCCCGTGGTCAGCATCACCGTGCAGTATTTTGGCAGAAAGATTCATGAGCGCTTCGAGCGAATCCAGGCGATGTTCTCGGAAATCTCGGCGCGCGCCCAGGAAAACTTCTCCGGCGCGCGCGTGATTCGCGCTTATGTACAAGAGGGCGCCGAGATCGACTCTTTCGAGCAGTCGAACCGTGAATACATCGGACGCAGCCTGAAACTCGTCCGCCTCATGGGCATGCTATGGCCCACGCTCGAAACCTTGCTGGGACTGGCGATCGTACTGGTGCTCTGGCTGGGCAGCCGCGAAGTGCTGCAGGGCCGGATGACCATCGGCTCCTTTGTCGCCTTCAATACCTACATGGTCCAGCTGACTTGGCCAGTTATCGCTCTGGGATTCGTCATCAACCTCTTTCAGCGTGGCACGGCGTCGATGCTGCGAATCAACGAAATTCTGACCGCGAAGCCGGAAATCCAGGACAGCCCCGAGGCCGTCGCCGCCACCAGCAATGGACAGGGATCGCCAGCGATCCAGGGCGAGATTGAGTTCCGGAACCTGAACTTCTTTTACGGCGAGAAACAGGTCTTGCACGACATCAACCTGCGAATCCCTTCGGGAAGCAGCCTGGCGATTGTCGGACCGACCGGTTCCGGGAAAACTACGCTGGTGAATCTGATCCCGCGTATTTACGATGCGACTCCGGGCAGCGTTCTGATCGACGACACGCCGATTCGCCAGTACCGCTTGGCCGTACTGCGCGAGAACATTGGCTTTGTCCCCCAGGAAACTTTTCTGTTTAGTGAGAGCGTGCGCGAGAACATCGCGTTCGGGGTGGAGAAGGCTACCGACACCGAAATCCGAGATGCCGCGGAAGCGGCGAACATCGCCGCCGATATCGAAGCTTTCCCGGAGCGATACCAGACTCTGGTTGGCGAACGGGGAATCACGCTTTCCGGCGGACAAAAGCAGCGGACGGCCATTGCCCGCGCGCTTATTCGCAACCCGCGCATCCTGATTCTCGACGATGCGCTTTCCAGCGTGGATACCCAGACCGAAGACAAGATCCTGAACCACCTGCGCGAGGTCATGCGGGGCCGGACCACGCTCTTTATCTCGCACCGCGTCTCCACCGTTCGCAACGCTGACCGCATCGCCGTTCTTCATGGCGGCCGCATTGTCGAACTGGGAACCCACGACGAACTGCTTGCTCTAAACGGCTACTACACCGATCTCTACAACAAGCAACTGCTGGAAGAAGAACTGGCAGAGGTGTAGGCCGCCGGCGATCGGTGAGAGGGTTCCCTGAAAACGGGAATTGAAGACTCTTGCTACCGCACGACCAAGACTTCCCTTACATTGTCGCGCGCCAAGAAGAATTTGATCGAGGCAAAATCGCGGAAAAGGGTTTCGATATGGCGGTTGTTGAAAACCCGCTGCAAGCGGAATCCGCCGCCGACCGAGGTATGGACGGCCCCCGTGGGTCCCCTGCGCACTTCGCGACGTCCGCCCACGGGTTGCATCTCAAGCGTGTCGTTGCCGACGATGTGGTAGCGGTAGCAAGGCGCGTCGGGCCCTGCTTCCTTGGTGTGAAAGAAGGCCAGGAGCATTCCTCCCGGCTTCAAAACCGACCACAAGCGTCCCACGGTAGGCTTGACCAGGCTTTCGTCCATGTAGTCCGCGAGGTTCCAGCACAGCACTACATCGAATTGTGCGGCTCGAAATACCAGGTTCTCGGACAAGAAGCGCTTGCTGTCGAGAGTGACGGCGCCCTGCTCGTCCTTGGTGACCAGCGCAGGATCGGTTGAGGCGATCAGCAAATCCTCGCTGTAGATCTTGTGCCCGCGTCCCGTGAGATAAGAGATGTTGGTCGGCGAAGTGGAGCCAATATCGAGCACGCAAAGCGACTCATCCGACGCGAGAGTTCGCGCCAGCTCGCCCAATCCGCTGGAGCGGCGGGTGAGGCGTTTGTTTCCCGATTCCGGGGTAAGCCCCTGTCCGGGGCCTGGTGCGGAACCACGAAAGAATTTCATGAACCCATTTGTGACGGATGCCATTTCCACTTCCCGGCGCCCGGTTCCGAACTCCGCAATTTACTATATCGCGGGCATCCGGCAGAACCGGCCTAATTCTTGCCTGCTTCGGTTACCGGAGTTTTGCCGGTTTCCGGCTTCGCCCCATCCCGCTGGATATCAACCTTCCCCTTCAGATAGGCCCCATCCTCGATAGCAATGCGCTTGGTAAAGACATCGCCCACGGCAATCGCTGACTTCTGCAGTTCCACGCGCTCGGTCGCACGGATGTTGCCGTCCAGCTTTCCTTGCACCACTACACCCTTGGCATTGACGTTCGCCCGCACCTGACCGTTGGGACCGATGATCAGTTGATTCCCGGCCAATTCGATACTGCCTTCCACCTGTCCGTCCACGTACAGGTCTTCACTTCCGGAAAGTTCGCCCTTGATGATGACCGACTTGCCAATATGGGCAAACTCCCCCGTTTTCGGCGTATCCATAAGATTGAGCCTCCTGGGGCCAGCGACTGGAACGCATGCGGATCAGGTGATTCTAAATCATCCTGAGGAAACCCGCCGAAGGTGGCTCCGGAATTTCGCGTTGGACATACAACAATCAGCTGTAGATACTCGTCTTAAATAGGGTTTTGGGAAAATGACACTCGCCGATCGTCTTCGGAACTTGCTTCGGTTCACGCTGGCGGTTCTCTTCGCCTTGCCCGCAATCGCCGCTCCGCAGACTCCAACCCCACCCGTGGACACTGGTGCGGCGCACCGTGAACAACGAAATCAACGGTACCAACGGTACCGCCAAATACATGTTCAAGGATTTCAAGCAAACCCCGAACGGTTCCCAAACCAAGCTCCTGGTCGAGACCCGGGATGCAACCGCCGGGCTGTTGATCGCGATGAATGGTAAACCTCTCAATCCCGCGCAACGTCAGTCTGAACTCGCGCGCATCGAGCGCTTCGTGAACAATCCCGACGAACTACGAAGAAAGCAGAAACAAGAGAAAGAAGACGCTGACCGGGTGACTCGCATCATGCGGGCGCTACCGGACGCGTTTCTGTATGAAGAGGACGGCACCGAACCGGGCAAGGAAGGAATCGGGCGTCCAGGGGATGAATTGGTGCGGCTCAAATTTCGCCCGAATCCGAACTACGATCCTCCCACGCACACCGAGCAGGTGTTAACCGGCATGTCCGGATACATCTTAATCGACGCCAATCACGACCGCATTGCGAAGATTGACGGCACCCTCACCAAGGAAGTCGGATTCGGATGGGGCATCCTGGGCCATTTGGACCAGGGTGGGAGGTTCGTGGTGGAGCAGGCCGATGTCGGTGACGACCACTGGGAAGTCTCCCACATGGATCTGTCGTTCACCGGGAAGATCTTGTTCTTCAAGAGCCTTAACATCAAATCAACCGAGATCTACAGCGACTTTCGTCCCGCTCCCTCCAACTTGACCTTCGCGCAGGGAGTGGAGCTTCTCAAGAAGCAAGAAGCGGAAATCGCGGAGAACCGTAGTGCGAAGTGAGTCGTGAGTAGCGTGGAATCGCCGGACAAACCTATCCTCTGTGGTTTCCCCGCCGTGACTTTGCGGTGAAAGGCTTGTGACTACCGTCACCGCGCCGTGTTTCCGCCTGGCCTACATTCCCTCTATGACCAAAACTCGAACCCAATGGCTGCAGGGACCCTCCGCCGGGTGCGGCCCGGTCGAGAGCGTTCAAAATCCTTACTGTCTGGTTCTGCTCGGCGCGCCTGGCGTAGGCAAAGGCACCCAAGCCGACCTTCTGAACCGGCGTCTCGGCGCCTGCCATCTCTCCACCGGAGACCTTTTCCGCGCCGCCAGCAAAAGTGAATGTGAACTCAGCCCCGCTATGAAGGCTGCGACGGAATGCATGCGCCGCGGAGACCTGGTGCCTGATTCCACGGTCTGGGAAATGGTGCGTGAGCGCAGCGGCTGCCTGCACTGCGGCGGCGGATTCATCCTCGACGGCTTTCCCCGCACTTTGAGCCAAGCCGAGTCTTTGAAACAACTGATGCAGGAGGAAGGGCTTGCGCTGACTGCCGTCGTGAACTACGACCTGCCGGTCAGCGCAATCGTCGCCCGCTTGAGCGGCCGCCGCACCTGCGAAAAATGCAAAGCGGTCTTCCATGTCACCGAGCGACCGTCCAAAATAGGCGATGGCTGCGACCATTGTGGCGGCAAGCTGTTTCAACGCGAGGACGACCGCCCGGAGTCGGTCAAAGTCCGCCTCGAAGCCTACGAACGCAGCACTGCACCCCTGATCGCCTTCTACCAGAACCTCGGCCTGCTAATGACGGTACCCTCCAGCGGATCGCCAGACGAGATTTGCGCAAGGACGCTTTCGAGCCTGGAAGCGCGACGCGCCGCACTCGCGAGCTAGGTAGGCTCTTGGAACCTTGGATCGCCGGAGAAGTGGCTTGGCGATTCAGTCCGGAGTCGACGAAGTGCCTGCGATTTTTCGCCAGTTGATAGCCTTTTCCGTGTCCAGCTCTTGTCGACCTGCTTGAGGTTGCTAGGGTCGGCGGTCTACAGCCCAAAGTTTCACGGAATTAAACCTTGATTTAGCGATCGGAGTTGGTTCATGCTGTCGCCTCCACGCTTTGTGCCCCGAGCGTTATGCGTGGAGAGGATCCTTCAATCCTGCCGGTCGAGCAGCTTCCGCGGCTGCCCTCCCTTGAACGTCGCCGGCAGTAGGCTCTGTGCGATTTTTTGCGGCACGACTGATTATTGGCAGTGTTTGCCTCATCGGATGACTGCTCGATCGAGCAGAGGAACGACATGATGCCAGTAAGAACTGACAAGAGAGTTTACTTGTGACCGGGGACTAATCCTTCGGATGAGGGCGTATGCCGCCATCGTTCCATTTTGCAAAAAGCCAAATGTTTGCGTTCCTGGGAGGAGCAGTGAGCCCGATGCTGGCTTCGGCCAACCCGCAGTGCCTTCACCAAGGAGGATCGTTGCTCTCACTGTGCAATTTCGAGTGGAATCTCCCTGCCCGATCTCTCGCAGTATCGCGAAAGGCCCAATGGAACGCGCGGGGCGCATTCTTCTTTTAGGATTTGCCGAGTTCTGTCTGTTCGTCAGCCTGTTCAACCCAACGGCGCTGGCTCAGTCTAGTTCTGTCCCCATTAGCCAGCCGAATGACTTTTATTTCGTCGCACCTGCATTCCTGCCAGTGTCGCACCATGTGAAACGCGGAGATACAAAATCCACGACGACCACACGTCGGTCAGGGGAACGGCCAACAGCCGGGTTGAACTTCGCGTCAATCGTCGATTACGGTTCGGGAGGAGTGGGAGCCTATGCCGTGGCCGTGGGAGATGTGAATGGCGACGGCAATCCAGACCTCGTGGTGGCGAACCAATCCGCCGATAGCAGCGGTGGAAACGGCTCCGTGGGCGTGCTGCTGGGTAACGGCGACGGCACCTTCCAGCCAGCCGTGGCTTACGCATCCGGCGGATATCAAACCCAAGCCGTAGCGCTGGCAGATCTGAACGGCGATGGAAAGCTGGACCTGGTGGTCACGAGTTGTTGTGGCAGTGGCGGTGTTGTGGGCGTGCTACTGGGTAACGGCGACGGGAGCTTCCAGCCAGTGGCGACCTATGATTCGGGCGGCTATTACGCCCTTACGGCGGCGGTTGCGGACGTGAACCACGACGGCCATCCCGACCTTGTCGTGGCGAACGCCACCAGCCTCTCCGTGGGGGTGCTGCTGGGAAATGGAGATGGAACCTTCCAGGCGGCGGTAGCCTACGGGTCCGGGGGAGTCGACTTTACATCGTCGGTTGCAGTGGCCGACGTGAACGGCGACGGCAATCCCGACCTCGTGGCGGTGAACGAAGATAGCACTACCCAGAACAGTTCGGTCGCTGTTTTGCTTGGCAATTTTGACGGCACCTTTCAAACCGCAGTGCCGTATGGCTCAGGTGGGACCGGTGCGGATTCGGTTGCGGTCGCCGACCTGAACGGCGACGGCATACTCGACCTGGTGGTGGCCAACTGCGGTAGCAGCGCTTGTAATAGCGGCTCGGGAGTTATCGGTGTCTTGCTGGGAAACGGCGACGGAACCTTCCAGTCGGTCGCCACCTACGGTTCTGGCGCAAGCGCCACCAACATTTCGGTCGCGGTCGCCGACGTCGATGCGGACGGCAAGCCTGATCTGATCTGCGCGAATGATAGCGGCCTGCTAGGTGTGCTGTTGGGCAACGGTAACGGAACCTTCCAAACCGCTGTCACCTACCCCGCCGGTGTGGGCTCGCAGTCCGTGGCGGCCGCCGATGTTAATAAAGACGGCAAGGTCGATTTGCTGGTGGCGATCGATATCGCGAACAGTGCAGGCGTGCTTCTCAACACCAGCACGGCGGCAACCACAACCGCTCTGTCGTCACTGCCCGATCCGTCAGGCTTCGGACAGGCTGTGACTCTCACAGCCACGGTAACGCCGCTCGGTTCCGGCATCCCAACCGGCACGATCACCTTCGCGGATGGGAGCACGACTCTAGGCACCTCCGCACTGAATAGGAGCGGCGTAGCCACATTTTCGACGGCTGCTCTGGCAGTGGGATCTCACTCCGTCGCGGCTGCCTATGACGGCGATTCCAACTTCGACGGCAGTGCGTCCTCTCCAGTCATTCAGATTGTGAGTCTGGCAAGCACTACGGTGACGGTCGGTTCGAGTTCCAGCCCTGCGGTTTATAACCAGTTCATCACTTTCACGGCAACCATCACTCCGCAATTCGGTGGATCTACCACTGGCACGGTTAACTTCATGGACGGCGCGACGCTAGTCGGCAGCGGCGTTGTCAGCGGAAACAGCGCATCCCTCATCACCAACACCCTCACGGTGGGATTGCATTCAATCGTCGCCGTCTACCTCGGGGATTTGAACTTCACGGGCAGCCAGTCTGCTCCGCTTCCGCAAGTCATAAACCAGGCTACAACGGCGACGGTTCTGACCTCGAACCCCAATCCGTCCGCAGTGCGCCAGGCGGTATTGTTCACCGCAACCGTTGCAGGACAATTTGGTGGGAATGCCACGGGCAGCGTTACCTTCAAAAGCGGGGCGACTACACTGGCGGTGGGAACGGTGAGTGCAGGTGTGGCCACTGTGAGCGTGACCTTCCCCACGATGGGTGTGAAGGTGATCACCGCAGCCTATTCCGGCGACACCAACTTCAGGGCCAGTATTTCGGCAAAATTCAGCCAGACCGTGAACGGCTTTTTTACCGGCTTTCCCTACGCGGTTGGTCCGATCGTAGTCGCCAGCAGCACCACGCCAGAGGCGGAGGAAACCGTCGTTACCGATCCCAGCGCTTCGGCCAACCTGGTGGCGGCGATTACAGATTTCTCTGTGCGCTTGGGAAGCGCGGGGACCAACAAATACTCGGTCTCCAACAACTCCGGCACAACCTGGAGTGACAGCTTCATCCCACTTTCCTCTGGATTCCCCATTACCAGTGACGGAGTCACCTGGCAGGAGAACCGTGACCCCTCGATCGCTGTGGACAAGCAGGAAAACGTTTATCTTTCGGGGGTATACCAACTGCTGGCGAGCGGACAAAAAAATGTAAATCCCGCGGGTGGCGTTTACGTTTGCCACGGCACTCTGCCCAGCGTGGTGTTCACCTCAGCAAGTTGCCGTCCTGTTTTCGCCTTTACCTCCAGCAGCAACAACCCATTTTCTGAGGACAAGCCCAGCATCGCCACCGACAACAGCAGTGCGGCGACAGCGGGAAATGTCTACGTCGCCTGGGTCCACTTCACCAACTGCACAAAAGCTTTCACTTGCAAGTCGAAGTTTATTGCGTTCTCCCGCTCCACCGATCATGGGACGACGTGGAGCGCACCCGCTCAGATCAGCCTCTCAGGCTCCAATGTGCAATGGCCGCAGATCGTCGTGGGCGGCGATGGCACGATTTATGTAGCCTATGAAACTGTAATCAGTCCTGGGACCGGCCAGCACTCTGTCTCCATCTCCAGCGATGGCGGGTCGACTTTTGGAACACCGATCGCAGTGACTCCGAGCTTCAAGGAACTGTCGTTTACGTCGACGTACCGCAAGAATAGCGGGCCCAGTATCGCGGTCAGTCCGGTGATGGGCGCCGAGATCGTTTACGACGTGTATGCCGTGCAGACTCAGGCCACAATCAGCAACGTACAGTTTGTGCGCTCCAATCTGCCCAAAGGCGCGGGAGGATTCACCACGCCCGTCTCCATGAATGACTCAAGCTTAGGGCAGCGCCTGTTCCCGGCCGCGGCGATCGACATGACCGGAACACTGCACGTAGCCTGGCTGGATACCAGGAACGCGGTCGCCGTCTCGATGTACGACGTCTACGCAACCTATAGTCAGAACCAGGGTGTGACGTTTGCTCCCAATGCGCGCGTCACTCCCGCGCTGATTAACGCCGGCACTTCGCAGTTCATCGGGGATTACATGGGACTAACCGTGGACCCGGTGGCTGGAGCGGCACACCCGGTATGGTCGAACAACAATCTGCAGACCACGACTCTCACCATCCATTGATGGCCGAGCGCTCCCTCAAAACATCGGCCCATTCTCTCGCATTGTGTTGTGCCCTACCTGACCCTGACTGGGTCCGGGGTCCCATCCGACCACCAGCCCGCTGGAACCATGAATACGTCGATTGGTTCCGGAGCGCCCCTGAACTGCGGATTCAGCATGACGGGCGATCTGGACAGATCTGCCCCCCAAACGGCACCGTCCATGAGTGGCGTGTAAAACATCAGGTGAGCCATCCAGTTGTGCTGGTCGCTATCGCTAAGGTACTGCTCTTTCGACATCATGTAGGCCATGGATCCAGGCTCCAGGGGCGGCAGTTCTTGCTTCATAAATGTCTTGATGCCGTCGATGATCTGAGCTTTGGATTGACCGGCCAATATCATCTCCGTTCTTTTATAGGTCATCGGCAGGATGGAGCGGGCAGCCGGCGGATTGAAGCAGACCGGGCCGCGAATCTTAGGGTTCCAGAAGTTAGCAGAACTATCCCCATCGAATGGGCCCATCCACCCTCGCTCCACGACACACACGAAACCGTTCGTGCCTTTGACAGCGGTTTCATAGCCATGCCGCCCGAGGACCAGAATTGTGGCGTCACGCGAAATGGCTTCCGGGGCCGCGCTTCGCGCCAGCGCAATCTCGGCATTTCGATCCGTCATCAGGTACTGATCGAGCGGGGCCATGGCCGGATACGGCGCTTTGGCGTCCTGTGCCTGCGCTTGCCACGCGGCGGCGATTACGACAAGAATTGTGAAGCTTCGTAACGCAAAGGTTCTGAGGGCATTCGGCTTCATTGATTCCTCCTGAGATAAGGGGACCCTTGTCTTCGGATGCAAACCGGACGGCCGGGTATGCTTTCTTTCTGGGGCGGCTTGCGATATATGTTGATATCAATACAATCTAGGGATGTCAATGGCCGCGAACCCTCCTTTTGAAACTACGCTGCTGGTCCGCGACTCTTGCCTGTGCCTTCACGTGCAGCGCGCCGCCAGGGCACTGGCAAGGCGATTCGACGATGCATTCCGCCCACTGGGCCTGACCCACGGGCAATACTCGCTCATGATGTCTCTGAACCGCCCGGAACCGCCTGGTATGGCGGCAGTGGCGTCACTACTCGCCATGGATCGGACCACCTTGACGGCGGCTCTCAAGCCCTTGCAGCGCCGCGGTCTGCTCAGAGTCAAGGCGGACCCGGTCGACCGCCGCGCCCGTCTGATGATGTTGACGCCGAAAGGGCGGAGATTGCTGGCGCGCGCCGTTCCCGTCTGGAAGAGTACCCACGTCGCGATTGAGGGTCTGCTTGGCGATCACGAACCCGACCGCCTCCGGAACAATCTGCGAGCACTCTCGTGATCGCCCAAAGTGTCACCGATCATCTCGTTGTGTTCCGATTTGAAATGTCCTAGTTTAAGGGCGGCTACCACTACGCGCAATCAAGAGGCGGGAAAACTTCGGCCGGAGGAGATCGTTTCGCACTCCCTTTTCCGATTGCGCGGACGGCCACGGCCCCCGACCGAACTGGCGGGTGAGGCGTTCGGCAACGGCTCTGTGGAGAGCTACCAACGCGACTGCATCGGAATCGTTCGCCTTTGTGACGGTGAGCTTCATCCCAGGCGAGCGTACTTTCGACCCTGCAGCTGAAATCAGGACGATGGTACAACAGACGAATCGGCAAAGCGCTGCGTCCGGAATCGAACCTCGGGCGGCGGAACGAGAAGTATAGAGAGGAATCGCAGTCAGAAACGGACTGCGGTCTTGCGAGCAGCTTTCGTTAGCCCTTGTCTCCGCGGCGGGAGGTGATTTTCGCCGACAGGCTGCGCAGGCTGTCGCCCAACTTGCTTAGGCTTTGGTAGGCGATGTCGAGACGCTTCTCCTCGGCCTCTACATCGCTGAAGCCCGCTTCTTGCATTTGTTCCGCAGCGGCCGTGAACCTTCTGGTGCTGACATCATCCATTCCGATAAAGCGGAAGGCCTGGGCCAGCGCCACACCGTCCGCCCCCGTCTGCAAGAATTCAATATCAGCCGTCACTTTCCCGAACACCGTGCCCAATGCCATTTCGCCAATGGTTCCGCTCGGGAGGGGTCCCTTGACCAGAACGGTCGATCCCCCGGTCAGTGACAGGCGATGAACGATCCCTACGAATCTCCGGCTATCTACGGTGAAGATTGCGCGCTCCTGATTGGGAACACGGATGCGCGGGGGGCGCTGCTTGCGAGATTTTGGAGACTTCCCCGGCATGCTGCAGCATGGCAATTCCCATCCTGACGGTCAACGTTACTGAAGTTTCCCTATCGAATCGTCTCTTTGCGCACTGTCAGCTTGTCAATCAAATCCTCGCGCACCCGGTATCCCGTTCCGGGCGCGTCGCTGACGGCAATCACCCCCTGCGAAGATACTTCGACCTCCGGCTCAATGATGTCTTCTTTCCAATAACGTTTCGACGCGGATACGTCCCCCGGGAGCCGAAAGTTTTCAAGGGTTGACAGGGCGATGTTGTGCGCCCGCCCAATCCCGGATTCCAGCATCCCGCCGCACCAGACCGGAATGTTGTTGGCATGGCAGACGTCGTGAACTTTCTTGGCTTCTGTGAAGCCGCCGAGCCGTCCGACCTTGATGTTGATGATCCGGCAAGCGCCGCTCTCGATCGCCGCCGCCGCGTCGCGCGCCTGCTCAATCGATTCATCCAGACAGATCGCCGTCCTCAACTCGCGCTGCAGGCGCGCATGGTAGAAGATATCGTCGTTCCACAGCGGCTGCTCAATCATCAGCAGATTGAACTGATCGAACTTGCGCAGATGCTCCACCTCATCGAGTGTATAGGCGGAGTTGGCGTCACAGCTGAGCACGATGTCAGGCCAGCGGGAGCGGACCTTTTCGAGCACATTCACATCCCAGCCCGGCTTCACCTTGAGCTTGATGCGGCGGTACCCGGCAGCGAGTTCGGTCTGAATCTTGTCGAGCAACTGCTCGACCGTGTCCTGAATCCCGATCGAGACGCCGCATTGAATCTCGCGGCGCGTCCCTCCCAGCAGCTTCCACAAAGGCACCTGTTTCTGGCGGGCCTCGGCGTCCCACAGGGCGTTCTCGATCCCGGCCCGGGCCATGCGGTGCCCTCGCACCTTGGCCATGAGCGCCGCACTCTCGCGCGCCGAAGCAATCGTTTTTCCGATGACCGCCGGCGCCAGATATTGCTTCAGAGTCGGCCACGAGCTCTCAATCCACTCGCTGCTGTAGTAGGGATCTTCGCCGGTAACACACTCCCCCCAGCCGTCGACGCCCTCGCAATGCACAGTGACCAGAACGATGCGGCGATGGTAAAGACGGCTGAAGCTCGTCTCAAAAAAGTGGACGAGCGGCATCTGAATTTCGCGTATAGAGACGGCTTCGATTTTCATGGGAAAGCCTTAACCACAAAGGACACTAAGGATCACGAAGGATTTTCCTTTGTGTCCTTTGTGGTTGAAGCTTTCGCCTCAGTACACCCAAGCCTCATCCCACTTCCCCAGCAGGAATTTTCCGTTTCCCGCCTTGTCATGTTCGTAGCCCAGCACGGACAGGCCCGTGGAAAACGCCTTCAGGAAAGCCTCTCGATTGCGCTCTTGCACTTGTTGCGCGCAATCCCGGGTAGCCGGTGATGCTTTCCACTCGTAAATCTGCGCCGGAACCGGAATCGTCTGTAGAGTCTCGAAGGCTGGCTTGGGTTGCCCGCGCACCGCGCTTTCCACCCTCTGCGACTGGAACCACCATTCCGCGACCAGGCGATCCGTGGGCAATCCGCCTTGCAGCGGAGACGACGTGATGCCGTATTGATTTTCGTTGTAGCGCCGGGTAATGGCGCCCAGCTTCTCGATGTTCAGATAGGCGTTCTTGATCTCCAGCGGATCGAAGGTCCACTCCATCAATTCGAATCCGCGGGCGATGCCGTCTTCCCGCTGCAGCAATTTCAGGCGGCGACCCACGCCCGCGTTGCGATACTCCTTCCGCACAGCCAGCATGTGCGAATACAGGTAGGGGTGTCCGGAGCGGTATCCCGGAATCGCCATGGCAAAACCGATCAGGTCCTTGCCTTCGAAGGCGCCCATCACTTGTCCACCGACTTTTTCGGCCACCACGAAAATACGCAAGGGCACCAGTTCGATGTCGGTGAAATTCCAGACCTCTTTCTGCAGCAGTACGCAGGCTTTCAATTCATCCAGGCCCTTGCACTTCCGCAGAACCAGCGAGTCCGGCTTCACCTGGTCTGCGCCTCCTGTTGTTTTGCCCGCTGCCAGAGTGACTCAAGTTCCTCCATCGACGCCTCTCGCGGCGTCCGGTTTGAGGACCGCAGCTGTTCCTCCATCCACTGGAAACGCTGCTTGAACTTGCGATTGGTTTTCTTGAGCGCAGACTCGGGATCGATCGCGAGGTAGCGGGCGATATTGACCATGACGAAAAACATGTCGCCCACTTCGCCTTCCAAACGCTGCCGCAGTTCTTCGGGAACCGGCTGCCGCCCAGAGCCGGCGACTCCGCGCGCCTGGGGCTGGGGACCGGGCTCGGGAAAGTTCTTGAGCTCCTCGAAGAGTTCCTCGGTTTCTTCATGCAGCTTGTCGAACAAGCCATCCATGTTGGGCCAGTCAAAACCGACGTGGGCCGCACGCGAGCTGAGTTTATGCGCCTCGAGCAGAGCCGGCATGGCGCTCGAGACTCCAGCCAGCACCGACTCCGGAGAGGCTTCGTCTTTTGGCCGCTTGTCGCCGCCCTCCGCAAGCCGCTTCTTCTTCTCTTTCTCTTGCGCCTTCAGCGCCTCCCAGTTGCGCAACACCTCGGAGGAAGTTTCGGCCTTCACATCGCCAAACACATGCGGATGCCGGTCGACCAGCTTGTTTGACAGACGATCAAGCACATCGTCTATCGAAAAGGTATTCTGCTCCTGCGCCATCTGCGAGTAGAACAGCACCTGCAACAGCAGATCGCCCAGCTCGCCGGTCAATTCCGGCCAGTCGCGGTTGTCGATGGCTTCGAGCACTTCGTAGGTTTCTTCCAGGGTGTAAGGCTTGATCGAGTCAAAGGTCTGCTCGCGGTCCCAGGGACATCCCCCGGGCCCACGCAGCCGTGCCATGATCGAAACCGCCCGTTCAAATCGCTCTCCGGTCGTTGTCATGAATGCCAACACTGTAAATGACGGGTGCGAGTAGGGGCAATGAGGCGAGTATTTCACCGGTTTGCGGGCCCTTTCTTAAGAGACCGCTAATCCGAGTTGCCAGTAACGTTACCCGAATCCGTACGGTCACGCCGTTGGACCATCGTGACCTTCCGCGAAGCCCTCGCCCGGAGCCACACTGGTAGGGTCGAATCCGTGCGGAGTCGTGTCTTCCGATTGCCGCATCCAAAAACGACATGAACTTCCCCGGCCCAACCCGGCGATGGCTGGAAGGCGAGCGCTTTCAGGTCATTGTGATCGGCGGTGGCATCAATGGCGTGGCCATCGCACGGCAGTGTGCTCGTGCCGGCAAACGAACCCTTCTGATCGAGCAGCATGATTTTGCGGCGGGGACCACCAGCCGTTCCACGCGCGTCATTCACGGAGGCCTGCGCTATCTCGAACATGGAGAACTCGGCCTCGTCCGCGAGTCCTTGCGCGAACGGCAACGCTTGCTGCGGGAACGTCCTCACCTCACCCACCCCATCCATTTTCTGCTCGCACTCGACCAGAACAGCAAGCGCAGCGCCCTGAGCATACGGGCGGGACTCTGGCTCTATGGATGGATGGGCGGAACGCATCTGGGGGCCGAGCACAACCGCATGGATCAGTACAAACTGGACCGTCTGCTCGACTCCGGCCGCCGCTGGTCAACTTTTACCTTCGAAGATGCGCAGTGCGAATTCCCCGAGCGCCTGGTCGCGGAATGGCTGACGGAAGCCATTGAGGCCGGCGCCGTCGCCCGCAACCACACCCAGGTGCTGGCCGTCGATGTGCGGCATGGGCGGGTCACCGGCGTGCTGCTACGCGATCTGCTGAGCGGGAAAGAAGAGCGGGTCGAGGGCACATGGATTGTTAACGCGACGGGCCCGTGGGCTGACCGCCTCTGCCAGCGTTCGCGCATCAGCACCGGAAATCCCATGGTCGGCGGGGTGCGCGGTTCCCACATCGTGCTGCCACGGTTCGCGGGCGCGCCCGACGCCGCAGTCTACGCCGAAGCTAGCGATGGCCGTCCCTTCTTCGTGATTCCCTGGAACGATCAGGTGCTGGTGGGAACTACCGAAGTGCCCGACACTGGAGACCCTGCAAAAGCCCAGCCTTCTCCTGAAGAGATTGAATACCTGCTTCGTTCCTTTCTGCACCTGTTCCCCAAGGTAAAAGTATCTACTCAGGACATTCGCTACTCTTTTGCTGGAGTTCGGCCTCTTCCCTTCTCTCCGAAAGCAGAAATGTCAGCCGTCAGCCGCAAGCACTACATTCACGATCACAAGCAGGATGGCGCCGCCAACATGGTGTCGGTCATCGGCGGCAAGCTCACGACCGCCGCGGAGTTAGCTCGGCAATGCGCCGCCCACATGGGCGTAAAGACGGTCGAGCCTGTGGCTCTGGCCACAGCCGATGGCGAAAGTCTCGATCCCATGCTCGATCAGTGGGTGCTGGAGATTGCGCAAGCCGGGGGAATCAGCGAGAACTCTGCGCGCGCGGTCGTGGAGTGGCACGGAAAGCGCTCCCTGAACATCGCTCGAATGGCTTTAAGCAGCGCTGAGATGCGCGCTCCGCTATGCCCTCACAGTGAACACATCGTCGCCGAGGCCGCCGACGCCTTTAACAGCGAGTGCGCGGCTACCCTGGCCGACGTTCTTCTGCGCCGCGTGCCGGTGGCGCTCGGCGGCTGCTGGTCTGGCGCCTGCAGCCGTGACGCTGCCATGCGGATCGCCACCGTCATGGGATGGAGTGAGGAGCAGACCGCGGCGGAACTGGAAGTCTTCGAGAACGAGCGCGCCGCTTTTCTCCACAAACCCAAGCGCCCTGGCGCATTCCTCGAGGCGGCCGCCGACTAGAGACTTGCCGCCAACTTTCAATCCCTGGCCTTCTTGCGAGGTTTTCCTTTTTCCGCTGCCGCACGACGTCCCATAGTCCCGGGTTCAGGAGGCGGCAGTCGGCGAGGGGAAAGTGTACGCACGAGAAGCTCCGGATCGTCGGAAACCATGCCGTCCACGCCCCATTCGGACAAACGTCGCATGGACTCAGGCCTGTTGACGGTCCAGACCAGCAGTTTCTTTCCTGCCCGGTGAATCTCGCCGACCAGCTTCTCTCGAACCAGAGATTGCTCGAGAATCATGTAATCCACCGGCAGTTTGGTTCCCCTGCGCAGTTGGACATCGGTATCGCAGATGATGCCCAGCGGAATCGCGCTTCGTCGGGCTCGCAGTTCGAGCATCACCTCAGGCAGAAATGAGGAAACCATGTATCCGCGAATCGGAAGGTGTTCGCGCAGAGCCGCAAGCAGCGCCGGTTCCAGGCCTTCCACCTTGAGTTCAATATCGAGAAAGCCTCGGGAACCGTACTTCCGCAAGACCTGCTGCAATTGCGGCAAATTGCCCAATTGTCCACGCTTTGCTTTGGCAACCCAGATCCCGCGCACTTTTTCGTTGTGCACCACCACCGCGCGGCCATCTCCGGTGCGGCGTACATCGAACTCAAAACCATCACAGCCGTGGACCAGGGCTGCATCGAAGGCAGCAAAGGTATTTTCTGGAGTGGAGCGGAGCGCACGCGTGCCGCGGTGACCTAGGAGCAATGGGGGATCGGCCATTTAGCCGATTATTGTACGTTGCTCGACGCTCCAGGCAATATTAAATCTCGACGGCGCAGCAGAACTGCCCGAAACGAAACAATCGTTTCAGGTGACCATTTCAGTCAAGATCAATTTCGCGGATGGGACGGCCGGTGTCGGGAGACTCTTTGGCCTTTTTGACGGCTTCCTGGAACTTCTTTTCAAGCAGATCCGAGGCATGCTTCTGAGCTTCTATGGACTGGCGGAAGATCGAATCCCGACGGTTGTCCTGCTCTTTCATGGCCCGCGCGGCTTCTTCGATGTCGTTGAAGGTCTTCGGTTTGACCGCTGCGGTGTGGGCGATGACCGCCTGATTCGTGGCGTCCACCTTCAGCACCGCATTACAGCAGGGACAGGTCACCTCGAAGGATGGGCCAGCTTTCGCCATGCCGAAATGATACTCCAAAAGGCAAAGTCAGCGGGGAGCCAACTGGATCGGAAGCACGTGGAATACGTACAGCATCTCCCATCCGAGGAGGGTAATCGACATGATCACGACCATGATCGCGAGCGTTTCTCCAAAACTCAAGCGGTTGCGACTGGGCTCGAATCGCCTGCCAACCAGGGCCAGAATGTTAAGCGTGGCAAAGCCAAAAACGGCGATCCAAAGAACGTTGTAAGCGCTGCTCTTCTTGTCCCAATATTGCGCCAACCACGCTGCCTGCAAACCAGCGACGCGCAGCATTCCCAAGGCAAGCACATTGCTGTAGATCACCATCGGCTTTGCTGTAACCATCATCTTGCCGCGTTCTGTCTTAGCCTCACTTGGGGCCCGGAGTTGGCCGAAAGTCTTACGATATTACGCTTTTCCCCGAACGAAGTCAGCGTGGAGGGCTGGCCCTAAGGGGCCGGGAGTATCGAAAGAAACATGCCCCCTGGCCGATTTTCACTGCGGTAGAATGGCCCACCCATGAAACGCCTGATTCCCGGTTTAGTGCTCGCCCTTTCCCTCTTCTGTCAGGCCCAGAACCCGTCCGCCAACCTTGAACAAAGGGCCACGGCAGCCGTCTCCGTAGTTAGCGGAACCCTTAAAACACCCGGACTGAAACAGTCGGTCGAGGTCCTTCGCGACCGCTGGGGCGTGGCTCATATCTACGCGAAGAACCAACACGATCTGTTTTTCGCCCAGGGATATATCGCCGCCCAGGATCGTTTGTTTCAAATGGAGCTGTGGAAGCGCTCCGGGCAAGGACGTCTGGCGGAAATCCTTGGTCCCTCCGCCCTTCTGCGCGATGTCAACGCCCGCCTGCTTGAATACCGCGGAGACATGAAGGCGGAGTACGAAAGCTATTCGCCCGACACCAAAGAAATCCTCGACGCCTTCACCTCCGGCATTAATGCCTACATCGCCAGTCGCTCCGGGAATCTTCCCATCGAATTCCAGATCGCCGGCTTCAAGCCGGAACTCTGGAAGCCCGAGGACTGTCTCAACCGGATGGCGGCTTTCTCCATGACCGGCAACTCATGGGATGAACTCGAACATGCCCAGGCTCTGGCCGCAGTCGGAAAAGATAAAGCTTCGCACCTCTTCGATTTCGATCCCGCTGTCACCCTGGATCCAGCGCCCGGAATGAATTTCGCCGGCCTATCTCCGGTCCTGCTGCGGAATCTGGTCGGCAGCGATACCCGGATCGAATTCCCAAATTACTTGCTTGAGGGAAGCAATAACTGGACGGTTTCGGGCTCCCTGACCAAGACCGGCAAGCCGCTCTTGGCGAACGATCCCCACCGCGTCATCGCGGAGCCTTCCTTGCGCTACATCGTTCACCTGGTGGCGCCCGGATGGGACGTCATCGGCGCTGGCGAACCCGCTCTCCCCGGAGTCGCCCTCGGGCACAATCAGCACATCGCATGGGGCTTCACCATTTTCGGACTCGATCAGCAGGATCTTTATCTCGAAACCCTGAACCCGGCCGATCCCACGCAGTACAACACAGAGCATGGCTGGGAGCAGATGCGGATCGTGAAGGAGACCTTTGCGATCCGTGGCGGACCCGATGTCACCGTGGGTCTGAAGTTCACCCGTCACGGACCGGTTCTTTGGACGGATGGCAATCGTGCATTGGCTCTCCGCTGGGTGGGCGCCGAGCCCGGCACCGCCGGGTACCTGGGATCCCTCGCCGTGGACCGCGCCCAGAACTGGCAGGAATTCGAAGCCGCCATGCCGCGCTGGAAAGTCCCCTCGGAAAACATCGTCTACGCCGACAACCAGGGCAATATCGGCGAGCACTCCATCGGACTGGCACCCCTGCGCAAGAATTGGACCGGCCTGCTCCCCGTGCCGGGCTCGGGAGGATACGAGTGGTCGGGCTTCGTTCCATCTTCCGAATTGCCGCACTCCTACAACCCCAAGGCCGGTTTTATCGCCAGCGCGAATCACAAGATGATCCCCGACGACTACCCCTACAAAGTCGGATATCAGTGGGCTGCGCCGTTCCGCATTGAGCGCATCACCAATGTTCTGTCGGAAGCCCGCGACGCAGGACACAAGTTGGACTCCGAAGACATGGAGCACCTGCAGACCGACATTGTTTCCCTTCCCGCTCAGCGCATGGTGGAGTTGCTGCGCGCAGCCGCGGGAGAGCACCCGGACGCGAACGTGCAATTGCTGGTGAACTGGGACAAAACTCTGACTCGCGATTCTGCGGCCGCCGCCCTTTACGAACTGTGGTTGGGAGCGACTACCACCGCCCTAATCCACAAGGTCGCTCCCTGGAGTCTGTGGAATATTCTTGAGCAAGAGTGGACGCCCGCCACGCTCCTGCGTGTTCTCTCGAACCTCCAGACCTTCGGCTTCACCGCCGCCGACCGCGACCAACTTCTGTTGGATAATCTGAAAATCGCCGCCACGAAACTGTCGAATCTGGAAGGCCCGGATCCTTCCAAGTGGTCATGGGGGCAAATACACGTGGTGAAGTTTCGTCACCCGCTCGATCGCGTACCCGACGCCGCTCCTGTCGTCGATCTCGGCCCCGTGGCGCGCCCGGGAGACAACTACACGGTCAACGCCACTGAATATTTTGACGACTCCTTCGAGCAAATATCCGGCGCGAGTTACCGTGAGATCCTCGATGCCAACGACTGGGATCAATCGCTCGCCGTCAACACCCCCGGCCAAAGCGGCCAGCCCGGCAGCCCGCACTATTCCGATCTCCTGCCGCTCTGGGATCAGGGAAAATATTTCCCGCTGGCCTATTCGCGAAAGGCAGTAGAAAAGGCCGCGACTGATCGATTGGAGTTGGAACCCTAGCTGGATCTTGCATCAACGGAGGGGCGGGCGTCCCCGCCCGCGGGAGCAGGCGCTTCTCCCGTTACAATCAAGCTATGACCCGCAAGCCCAGCGCGATCTTCTTCGACGTCGGCAATACTCTGCTTTTCCCGAATCGCGACGTGATCCTGCGCCCACTTTATGATCGAGGCATCCATCCCACCATCCAGCAGTGGCACGCTATCGAGCGCAAAACCAAGAAGGAGTTCGATTCGCAAATGCGGACCGGAACCGTCGATCACGGCTTCTGGCATCTGTTCTACTCGCATCTGCTCGCCGATCTCGGCGTCCACGATGACGCTCTGCGCGACAACCTGACCAACACCACGCGCATCTCGGCGAACTGGTGCGTCATCCTGTCGGGCACGCGCGAGGTTCTCGACCGCCTTGGAAGTGCAATACAAGATCGGCGTCATCTCCAACGCCGACGGAAAAATTGCCGACGTGCTCGCGGCAACGGGTATTGCGGATTGCTTCCGCACCATCACCGATTCTGGACTGGTCGGATACGAGAAGCCTCATCCCGCCATCTTCGCGGCTGCGCTTCGCGAGCTGCAAGCAGCGCCCGAAGAAAGCCTCTACGTCGGCGATGGGTACAGCATCGACTACCTCGGCGCCACGAACGCGGGAATGCAGGCGGTCCTGCTGGATGTGTCCGGAGCCTACCGTGACACCAACCACGCCCGCGTCGAATCTCTGCAGCAATTGGAGAAGGAAATCAAGTAGGGCTGTCGGATCGCTAGAACGAAATCACCTGGTGATCCAGACAGTCCGTATGAATGGTGTCATACAAAGACTTCAGCAGTTCCCCGCCATACCGCGAAACGAAATAAATTCCCGCCACTTCGCGCTCCTGCAGGGTTTTGTTTGGATAAAGAGTGTGACTGAGAAGCTCCGCATGCCGCCCCAGCACTTCGTTGCGCTGCAACTCGGCTCGCCCCGCCCGCGCGCGCAACTTATTGAGCTGGTAATGCATTTTTGATCCCGCTCGTCCGGCCGACTCCACCAGCGTCGAATCCAGTCGTGCGAGCGCCTCGCGGATCGACTCTAGCGACTTGCCGAGCGCGACATCCGCCTGATCGAAGGCTCCCTGAATCTCCTTAGGCAAGGCTCTCCCCGCCAAGCGCTCGCGAAGATGTTCGGCGCCGTGAAAGAGGTCGGGAAACGTTAGTTTGTACCGTTCCAGCAAGCTCTCAGGTTTTGGCTCTACCAGGCTGGCGCTGAACCGCGGCAGAACCGGGGTAACGCGCCCCAAGAGGGCTTCGAACACCACCGCGGCTTGAGCAAAGTACGCGACCTCCGCCGCTCCTCCGGTGTAGGCAAGCGTCGGCAGAAGATAGTCCTGCATCACCGGACGCAGCAGCACATTCGCGCTGAAATTCTGGGGCGCTTCTGCGATCCGCCGGAGCAATTCCGCCTGGGGGATCTTCTCCTCTCCAACCAGGAAGACTCCCTCAGCTCCATTCGCCTTGCGATGTATCGGCATGCGCACGCCGTCGCGGATCGCGAACAGCAAGGTCGAGGAGGGCGTAACTTTGACCTGCTGATGGTACCCGGAATTCTCGAGAGCCTTGCCGCGCGCAAGCAGCGCCTGGTCTAACTCCCCCGCCCGCTCAATCGCCGCGCGAAAAATTGGCGCTGTAATCGCGTGAAACTCCGGCTCCATGGGATCGAGCAGCACCACACCCCAGTCGGCGAATAAACGTGCGAACAGTTTCGCGAAGGCGCTGCCGAAGGTTTCGCTCGGCCGGTACGACTCGCGCAGGAATCGAACAACCTGGGTTTCACCCAGCAGTTCGGCCGCCTCCGCCACGACAGCCTCGATCTCGGGACCAAAAGCAATCATCCCTACCGGCTCATCTGACACGCCATGAGTTGGAGTCGTCAGTTTTTGGGGATACGCATTGGTTCCGGGGATCGAGACGTGATTGACCTCGGCAAGATCGTGATCTTCGGTCGCCAACCAGAAGACCGGCACCGTGTCCACGCCGGCCCGCGTGGCTTGGTCGGCGAGTTTCACGGCGGTGAGTGCCTTGTAAATCGAGAACGCCGGGCCGCCGAACAAGACCACTTGCTGGCCCGTTACCGCAACCGAAGCGCCCGCGCGGAAGCGCGCAATGTTCTCCAGCGTCTTGGCCGAAGCGCCCCAAGCCCGGTTCTGGCGCTCGAGAATCGCCGCCACCCGGGCGCGGCGCTCGGCGTCGTAGCGGATGCGGGCAACCTCGTCCGTCATCCATTCGGCGAAATAGGCCGATCGTGGGTAGAAACTTTGAGTTCCTGGGGAATTGGAAAGAAAATCGGCAAACAGCCTGGTGGTATGAGGAATCTGGCTGAACGGAAGACACTGCGCCTTCACCGGCAACACCCCCGACAGGTCCCGAGCGTCCAAATCATGCTGCCATCCCGTTTCGTATTCTACAGGCACGTTAGATGAGATGTTAGACGGCGAGTGTGGATGCAAAGTTACCACCAGGAAAGCCGGCGAGAGCATTCCCGGCGCGTTTTTCACCGCCGGACTACAATTCCTACATGAATCTTCGCGGCCTTGCGCGCTGGACCGGCAACAGCACCCTGCTTGTACTGCTCTTTTCCAGTGCCCTCTTTCCGCAGAGCGAGCCCGCGAAATTCACCTCTAGCTCTGAGCTCGTCCTCGTGCCCACGGTGGTTACCGACAAGTCCGGCAAGCACATCTCCAACCTGACGAAGGATGATTTCGTCGTTCTCGAAGACGGCAAACCGCAAAAAGTAGCGGTCTTTGAAGAACTCAAGACATTGGCTACGCGAGTGCAACGCAGCTCCGTACCGGCGGGGCACTTCAGCAATACGCTGGAAACCGACAGCCGTCCCAAGCGATTGGTAATCGTCGCGCTCGACGTGGTCAACACGCCGATCTTGCTGCAGTCGAGCGCCCGTATGGAGTTGCTCAAATTTCTCTCTCAGTCGCTCGATCCGGGCGAGCCCACCGAACTGGTCATCATCGGACGCAATGGGTTAAGGGTCGTGCACGATTTTACCGGTGATCCCGCTGTGCTGGCAGAGGCCTTGAAGCGGCTCACCGGAAACAGTCCCTCTCTGGCAGAAGAGCAGTCGGCATCGCAGGGACCTCCTCCCGGGGACCCCCTCTCGGGAATACTTCGCATGCTTGCCCACATGGAAAACGAAGACAAAGCGAGAATGGAGGCCTTTGACCGCCATGCGGCCATTCTGGCGACTCTCGCGGCGTTCCAGCACATTGCCGCTTCGGTCGCGGGAATCCCTGGACGCAAAGCGCTGCTGTGGGTGAGCTCCGGATTCCCCTTTTCTATCTCGCAAACCGACACAGCGCCAGCGTTGGGTTCGGTCATCGATTCCTACGAGCGCACCTGGAGAGTGCTCAATCAAGCGCAAGTGGCGGTCTATCCCATTGATGTGCGCTATCTCACGAATCCCAAGTTTCACGGCGTAGACGAACCCGGAACCAAGC
The DNA here is from genome assembly GCA_963832635.1 of Terriglobia bacterium. Taxonomy (GTDB): domain Bacteria; phylum Acidobacteriota; class Terriglobia; order Terriglobales; family Acidobacteriaceae; genus DATFTE01. The sequence continues at coordinate 58,387 of CAWHVH010000002.1, forward strand.
ACTTGCCCTGGGAGCCCACGGGAGATGATCCTTACACCGACATCCTGATGCGCGACGACAAAGAGCAACAGGAAATTCTAACCACCCTGCAGAATTTCGCCGATGCCACCGGCGGCCGCGCTTTCTTCGACTCCAACGATTTGCAGCGCGGATTCCGCGAGGCTGTCGACGACAATTCCGACTACTACATGCTCGGATACTACTTAAACCGTCAGGGAAAGAAAGCCGGCTGGCACAAACTACAAGTGAAGGTCAGTCAGAAAGGCACGGTGGTTCGCGCCCGCAATACGTTTTTTCTAACCAATGGCGCCTTGAGCAGCGAAGTCGAGCGCGAAGACGTCGGAGCAGCTCTCGAGTCTCCCGTCGACTTCACCGCCATTCCCATCCAGGGGCGTTGGACCGAATCTTCTGGCGATGGAGCAAAACGGAAAGCCGCGTTCGAGTTGGTTCTACCCGCAGGCTTCGCCGACATAGCCGAAGACGATGGCAACCATATGAAAGTCGAGTTCGTCGTCGAGGCCAAGGCGGAAGGCTCCAATCCCGTGCGCATCGGACAGACGGTCGACGTCCATCTCGATGCCAAGGGTATGGAACAGATTCGCACGAACGGGATGACCTATCACAATGCCTTAAAGCTGCCGGCAGGGGACTACAATGTCCGCTTCGTGGTTCTCGATGCGCTCAGCGGAAGGGTCGGCAGCGCCTCTTCTTCCTTGAAACTGCAGTAGCGTGCTTCCCGAAGCCCGAGGCCGGATGCCCGGTTTCGTGGTACTTCCGTACCCCCTCCCGCATCCAATAGACAGTTTGACTTCCCATCGGGCGAGCCCTAGATTGGAAGTGGATCTTTCCAGGCCATTCCCACCAGTGGGGGCGTCACGGCTTCGACGGAGATGCTTGCGGCCAAGAGGCATGCCGGGGTGCACACACCCGTAATCGTGGGCAAAATGATAATTGCCAATCAACAAATGGCATACGCAGCCTAATTAGTTAGGCAGCCGCTCTCCACAGCTTTGCCCTTGGGCTGTGAGCGAGCGTCACACAGAGGGCTGGTCTTACTCACTACGTCTGGGTGAGCGAGGCGAGATCTACAGGCTAGCGGCACCCGTTTCTTGTCCGTTCTGAGCGGAGGCCGCGAACGTCCCAGGGTAATGCCTGGGGCATGAACTGGAATAAGCATGTAGTCTCTTGACCAGTAACATTTTCGGACGCGGGTTCGACTCCCGCCGC
>CAWHVH010000003.1:0-38212 GCA_963832635.1 Terriglobia bacterium
TTCGATCCCGACTAGCTCCACCAAATTCTAAACCCTCATAAACACTGGCGATTTCAGAACGCCCTCAGAGACTTACCAAGGGTTTGCGAAAAGTATCCAGTATCTGGTGCCCACCAGGTTCCCGTGGATCGACCGTGGGTTCCGAGTGGTATAACCTCTCAGAGAATCAGCTCGAGGAACGATCTTCGCGCTGATCCGCCGGAGGAACAAGCATGAGCACAGAGGCAACGACGCAACGGTTCCAAGGCTCGCCGCGTCTCAAGGCCAGAATTACGGGCGTGTTTTATCTCCTCACCATGCTGACGGGAATATTCGCCCAGGGCTTCGTCAGCGACCGGCTCGTGGTTTTCGGCGACGCCGCCACTACGGCGACCAATATTCTGGGGCACGAGGGGTTGTTCCGGTTGGGTTTCACGGTATACATGGTCGAAATGGCGTGCCAGATCGTTTTCATCGCTCTCTTCTATGAGCTGCTTAAGCCGGTGAACAGGAGCATCTCGCTGGTTGCGGCGTTCCTCGGCCTTGCTGGTTGCACGATCAAGAGCTTCAGCCGTGTCTTTTATCTCGGCCCGCTATTTATCCTGGGAGGAGCCGGCAACGTGGGCGTATTCAACCGCGAGCAACAGCAGGCGCTGGCGCTCCTCCTTCTTAAGGTGAATGATCACGGCGCGGCGATGGCCCTGGCATTTTTCGGATTCTATGCACTGCTGACAGGCTACCTAATTTTCAGGTCTACGTTCCTGCCTCGGTTCCTGGGCTTGTGGTCGGTGATCGCGGGGATGGGTTGGCTAACTTTTCTATACCCGCCGCTCGGATACCATTGGTTCCTCTACCTGGCGGCATTTGGTCTGCTCGGGGCGATTGCGCTGATTTTCTGGCTGCTAGTGTTCGGCGTGAACGAAGAGAAATGGAAGGAACAGGCAAATGCAGCGGCCCTTACCGGTATTTGAAAGCCGCTTGGGCGTGCAACGCTACCAGGTGTCGTTCTCGCCAGTAGATTCTCATCAAGGTCCCACCTATGCCCGTTTGGGGCGACCATTCGTTATCTCGCGGTTGCGGTGGCTGCTCAGTAGGATTCAATTGGCGGGCTCCCCGTCGCTTGAGAAGGTCCTGGGCCGAAGATTGATTTCAAAGATCATCTTCAACCGGCAGTGCGACGAAAACGGGCCGATGGCGGCCACGGTCGCGATCCATGTACACAATCATTCCGGAAGAACGGTTGGTGTCGGTAAGGTTCGGGAGGTGTCTGTCACTCCGCGAGGTTCAGGGCTACGTTGCAGCGCTCTGCACCGATCCTGCGTTTGAATCTGATTTTTCTGAGATCGTCGACCTCAGCGAGGTTGAGGAACTGCAGCTGAGTGCCGACCATGCGCTGACTCTGGCTGACATCGTCGATCCTTTCGTTGCGGGGACACGGCGTGCGTTCGTGGCTCGTACCGGCATGCAGGTTCACGCGGCGCGCATGCACCAGATTCTCCGAAACGACGAGGAAAACATACGCATCTTCGCTTCGCTGACTGAAGCCCGCCAGTGGATTGAAAGCTAACCTTCATGGGATGCCCCTCTGTGCGAAGTCGCAATCGCAGGATATGCAACTGAGCGATGCTCAACTCGCTGAGCTTGTCGCAGGGTGAAAGCAGGCGGGTGCCAAGAAAAAGCGCCCCGGTTTTTGCTGGAGGCAAGCGCTGAGCAACCGGGGCCCGTGGTTCAGGCAAGAATGTCTGTCAGATCAGCCAACGTGTAGTTTTCGCCGCACCAATCCGGCTAATCCGATCAGTCCAGTACCAAACAAGCTCAAGGTGCCCGGTTCCGGAGTCACCAGAACGCTCATGTTCCCGTTGTTGATTCCGATCGAGCCGTGGAAAGTCTGCTGCGTCAACACCGAGATTGTGAACGTCTGTCCAGAGACCGTTTGACCGTTACTGAACACACCGCTGATCGTTCCTGACAGCGTGTAGTAATACAACGTGTTGCTGCCTTGGCCGGAGGTGGTGACGGTCCAACTGGTGGTCCCGGTGAACGTGCCAGTAAACAACACGCCCACGGGCAGTCCGCCGGATCCGTTGGAATTGATCACGATCGATCCGCCGGGTGCGAATGTGGCGTTGCCGCCCATCCCGCCCGAGACCAGCGCGCCGGTAGTGAAATTGATCGTTCCCAGGTTGCTTCCGGTGATGATGCCGCCACCGTTGTACCCGCTTACCGAGGTCAGCGTGGTTCCGATGGGGCCCGTAGTGATGTAACTATTGGTAGGCGTGCTCAGCCGTCCGCCCGAATAGCCAAAATCTACCGTGCTGTTGGCGAAAGCGGCCAGCGGCAAACACAGCATCAAGGCGGCGAAGAGCAGCACTTTTGAGGTGGACATCATGCGCAAATCTCCCTAGTTTTCTTTACCGGAGTAGCCCTTCATCGCCCAGGGGAGGAGAGATCGGCAGGCTTACCGACTACGTAGCACGGACGTAACAGCATTTAAGTTTCCAATGAGAAAGATTTTGTAGTGTATTGATTTAACGTAGGTTACGTGTGCATGAGAAGTCCGTAGGGAGGCCGGTGTACGCAAACTCTTGCAGTTTTTTGGGGTCTTATAGAGTAGGAAGGAAGTCCTCGGCGCGGGTGGCGCCGGCTTCATCCCGAAGAGCAGAACGTGGACAAAGCCGCGAACTGGAGATCGTCGTTCAGCGATGTCCTTGGCCTACAACGTGCCCTTCAGCGTGTACACCAGGCCGGTTAACGATGCGTTGTAGCCCGCGCACCACACCTGATAATTCTTGCCCGAGTGCTTCGAATCACAAGCGTCCATTTCGGCGCCGGTGTTGACGTCGAGCGACCAAGTCTGACCGCCGTCAGTGCTGAAATATATGCCTCCGACGCCGCTGTAGATGTTACCGCCGGCTGCCCATCCCACCAGCGGGGTGAGGAAGCGGATCTCACGAATCGGCCACGGATCATCTAGCGTGCGGCCGCTCCAGGTCTTGCCGCCGTCGGTCGAGCGATGGACCCAGCCTTCGACGTTGGGAGAAATTTCGCCGCCTCCCACCCAACCCGCCTTGTCCGTAACAAAGAACGTTGGACCGTCAAAGACCGAGTCGATAGAAGGTCCACAGCTCCAAACGCTCCCCCCATTCACGCTCGAACAATAGCTGATGCCCGAAGCCCGCGCATGCAGATTCGGCAACAAACTGAACTGATTCCCGAACCAGCCGCCGCTGGGATCGACCGGCGCTACCTGAGTCCAGTCGGTGCCGAGCTGCCCGCCGTCGGTGGTGTAGTGCGCAGCATTGGGCGCGTCCAGGTCGAGGCCGTCGATCACCATCCCATCGCTGGGATTCGCGAAGCGCACGCGGAACGACCAACCGGTAGTGGTGAGCACAATGTCGTTTGTCCACGTGGCGCCTCCGTCCTGACTCCAGCGGAGGATACCCTCGAAGTTGGAATCGTTGAAACCCGAGATGACAACTTCGTTCGCGCTCAGCGTGGTCACGCCATACCAGTAATAAGGGAAGCCAAGGTTCAGAATCTCGGTCCAGGTTGCTCCACCGTTGGTCGTCTTCCAGACCTGTCCGAGCTCCGCGGCCGCGTAGCCGACCTTTGAAGTGGGAAAAGAGATGTCGTGGATGACCGCGCCCGGTAGCGTCGCCTGCAGTTTCCAGGGATTCGCTGTGGGAGAAACTTGTGCCGCTGTCGGGGCAGAATGGACGCGAGCTACCCGGTCGGCCGCAAGTTCATGGCTGGTTCCCAGAATCGGGAGACGTGCGGCAATGTGATGTGCAGGTTCTGCCGATTGAGCGACGGCTGCCGACACCAACAGCAAGAGTAAGGTCGCGGAAATCAGGGTGCGCATGGGGAGCCTCCAGGGCGCCGCAGATTATACAACGGACCGGATCCAGGGTCCCTCCGCAGTGTTTACGGATCACGAATCGACGTGACGTCCGTCACAAGAGAATGTACTTGTCACGAGGCATGATAGGCGGCGCCGGAGGACGTAGTCGTGATTGCCCTCTCGTTCCTCGTTCTATTCATCGCAGTAGCGGTATACGCGCTTGCCGACCTGGCGGTTCAGCTTCAAGCCTGCAAAAAGCCCTGCCGCTGCTGTCCACATTGGGAGCGGTGCCTCAGCCGGAGAATCTCGACCGTCAAGCCGTACCAGAACCCCGAACTGTGCGTCCTGCGCTGGAGCTGAGCTTCAGTCGACGTGCTCGCCTTCGGAGGCAAAGGAAGTCTCCGGAGCTGGAAGCTTGTCGCCGCCCCGCGCCCAGAACACGTAGAGAGCCGGCAACAGGATCACGCTGATAAACAGTTCCACGATCAAACCACCTACCACCACGATTGCGAAGGGACGCTGCGAGTCCGATCCGATATCGTGAGACATGGCTGCCGGCAGCAGGCCCAGCGTCGCTACCAGCATGGTCATCATGATGGGGCGCAGCCTCAGTGATGCCCCTTCCTTAACCGCTTCGCGCACTTCCATGCCACGTGTGCGCAGTTGGTTAATGTACTCCAGCATGATTACGCCGATCTCCACCGACACGCCGATCAATGCCAGAAATCCGAGGCCCGACGACACCGAGAAGTGTGTGCCGGTCGCCAGCAGGCTGAGAAATCCGCCCAGCGGAGACAAGGCGACAACCGCAAGAATCAGGCCTACCCATTTCCACGAACCGAAGGCCGAGTACAAGATAAAGGACATCAACAACAGCGTGATGGGCACGATGAAGGCGAGCCGCCGGTTGGCGCGCTGCTGGCTCTCGTATTCACCCGTCCAGTCGAGGTGGTAGCGTTCGGGAAGCTTGACTTGGCGGTTGACTTCCTCAATCGCCTGTCGAACGGTGCTGCCCAGATCGCGCCCGCGCACGCTGTATTTGATGGCGATGTACCGCGAATTGCCTTCGCGGTAAATGGTCGATGCCCCGTCGTCCAAGGTAATCGTGCAAAGTTGCCCCAAGGAGACGCGTTCGCCCGAGGGAGCCACCAGCCGAATGTTGGCGATATCGTCAATGGTGCGGCGGAAAGGTGCCTGGTAACGCAAGGTGAGGTCGTAGCGTTGCTCGCCGATCAGAATCTGGCTGACGGCTTTGCCGCCGACCGCCGTCTCAATCGCGTCCTGCACGTCGGAGACGTTGATGCCGAAACGGTTCGCCGCCGTCCGATTGACCACCAGGTTCACGTTCGGCTGGCCGCGCACCTGGAATGTGCCCAGGTCGGCCACGCCCGGAATCTTGCTCATCACATCTTGGATCTCGTCGGCCTTCGCTTCCAGAGTCTTCAAGTCGGTGCCGAAGAGCTTGACCGCCAGCTCTCCTTTGACGCCGCTGACCGCCTCTTCCACGTTGTCGGAGATCGGTTGTGAGAAGTTCCAATACACGCCGGGAAACTGCGCCAGCGCCTTGTCCATGGCTGCAATCAGATCATCTTTGCTCTTGAACTGCTTCCGCCATTTCGAGCGGGGAAGCAGGTCGACGAAGAATTCCGTGTTGTAAAACCCGCTGGCGTCACTACCGTCATCGGGCCGTCCCACCTGGCTGACCACTTGCGTGACCTCCGGAAATTCCGCCAGGGTCAGACGGGCCTTGTTCGCCAGCGCGATACCCGCTGAGGGCCCGGTGCTCGGAGCCAGCGTGCCCCGCACCCAGATCGCGCCTTCGTCCAGGTGGGGCAGAAATTCGGAGCCGATGATGCCGCTCAGGGCAAGAAACAACATCAGGGCCAGGGCAGCCAACCCCAGTCCGAGGGTGACTTTCAGGTGGTCGAAGCACCACTCGAGAGTCGCCGCATAGCGTTCCTGGACAAAGTGAAGAACCGGGTTCTTCCATTCCTTCACGCCGCCCTGGAAGAGCAGGCTGCACAGCACGGGAGCGATGAGGAGCGCGAAGACCAGTGCTCCAAGCAGCGCAAACGCCACCGTCCATGCCATGGGACTGAACAACCGGCCTTCCACCCGTTGCAATGTGAAGATGGGCAGATATGCCACGATGATGATGATGCGCGCGAAGAATACCGGCTTCTGCACCTCATGGGCGGCGATCGCGATCGTCTCCATGAACGACTTTTTCTTGTCGGCAAATTCGACGTGGCGAAGAATGTTCTCCACCATGACGACCGAGCCGTCCACCACCATGCCAAAGTCGAGAGCACCGAGCGAGAGCAGGTTGGCGGGAATGTGCCGCAGATCCAGCAGAATCGCCGCAAACAGCAACGAAAAGGGGATGGTGATCGTGACCACTAACGCGCTGCGCACGTTTCCCAGAAACAGGAACAGAATCAGCGTAACCAGCAACACCCCATCGGTAAGATTTCTCAGGACGGTATGCGTCGTGTAATGAACCAGGTCGCTGCGGTCGAGGTGAGGCACGATCTTCACCCCCGCTGGCAACCCATGGTCATTCAGATCCGCAATCTTCTTGTGCAACGCTTCCAGAGTAGCGTCCGCCTCGGCTCCCTTCCGAAGTAGCACGATGCCTTCGACCACGTCGTCATCGTTGATGATCGTGCCATCCTCTTTGCGAACCGCCTTCCCCAACTGTCCCAGGCGAACCTTCGGAGCCTGTACGACCAGACCAATGTCCGCCACGCGGACCGGCGTGCCGTTCTGCACTTTGATCACGGTGTTGGCGATATCGTCGGTGGTCTGCATTAACCCAACGGCCCGCACGTTCAGCGCTTGTTCGCCGCGTTCGACGAATCCGCCACCAGCATTGGTATTGTTCGCGGCAATCGCCTGTTCCACCTGCGCCAGGGTCAGCCCGTAGGAAACCAGTTTCCCGGGATCGATTTGCACCTGGTACTCGCGTGTCGGCCCGCCGAAGGGATTCACGTCAACCACGTTGGGCACCGACTTGAGCTGGTTCCGCACGTACCAGTCGTTGAGAGTTTTGAGCTCCATGACGTCGTACTGCGGATTCTGGCTCTGCAGCGTGTAGAACATGATCTGCCCGGTGGGGCTCGAGTCCGGCCCCACGCTCGGACTCACGCTGTTGGGGAGCGTTACTTCCGGCAGCCGGTCCAGAACCTCCTGCCGCGCGAAGAATGTGGTGGTGTCGTCGTCGTAGATGATGGTGATGACCGACAAGCCCGCCAGCGACGTCGATCGCAGGTGGGTCATGTGCGCCACGCCGTTCAGCTCTACTTCGAGCGGTACGGTGATTTGCTGTTCGACTTCTTCGGCGGCGTGGCCCGGCCACTGGGTGACGACCTGCACGTAGGTGTCGGCGACGTCCGGGTATGCTTCGATGGGGAGGCGATGGAAAGAGATGATCCCCCAAATGAAAAGAAAAAGCGCGAGGACGAGGATCAGTATGCGGTTGCGGAGGGCAAAATCGATGAGGGACCGGATCATTCGTTTTTAATCAGTAGCCAGAGGCACAAACCGGCGTTTCGCTGAGCAAATCCCGATCGGCGCTATCGCGTAAAAGTTGAACACGCGAGCTATTCCCACGGGTGTGCGAAGACGCGCGGATTTTATGGATTCGTTTTTGTGAAGGCTACGCCATGAGCGCGAGGCGGCAAAACGCGACTATCTGCGAGTCACACACAGAGTCGCGCTCAAACACGAAGCCGTCACGCCCGACGACTGTCGCATGGTTGCATCCGGATGGACCGGGCGTCAATGGGAATCTTTGGGAGCGTTCGAAGGAAGGGAACTCCCAGTCGGGCGTTGCGCCAGCACCGCTTTCGCCGTGGTAATCGCCTGACCCACATGCCGCTGGGTGTGTTCTGCCACGTGCACCAGAAGACCGCCGACGCTTGACGGCAAGCCTTTCTTTCCAACCACTCGTGTCTGTTCGAAGGTTGCCATGGCCATAGCGCGAACACGGTGAGCGCTTCTGGAGAACGCCGAAGCCAATTCCGCAAACAGGGCCTCTCGTGGTGAGGGGGGATCCAATTCTGTCTGCAAAGCTGCCAGTTGCTCTTGGCTGAGTCCGCGTCCTTCGGCGTAGGTAAGAAGGCGGTCCAGGCTGCGTGCGATGTGCCGAAGATGAAAGGCCACCGGTGCCAGGCCAACCGGCCGCAGGTTCAACTCGTCATCCGTGAGTCCGCCACACCACTTTTCCAAGTCTTCCTGCGCCAGTTCTAGCGCATGCAGTACAGCCCGCTGCGCGGCTGGCACTTCCGTCAGCGTTCCTCGCAACCAGGGTTCGGGATTCGTCGTCATGGCGGTTGATCCGATTTCATTCAGATCCGAAGGCCGAACCGCGTACGCATTTCGCGTCGCCCCAAGCCGGTGATGCCTAAGGCCCGGCTGTCAAGATCCTGAACTACCCATTTCCGTTTCAGCGCGACTCCTAGGACGGCGGCCCCTAACGCCCCGCCGAGATGCGGTCGCCGCTCACTCCAGTCGACACATGCGTACGCGAAACGCCGCCGCAGTCCCCTCGTTGCCTCCACATCAATGCCGAGGGCCGCAAATGCTTGCGCTCCGTTCAGCGTCAGGTCGCAGCAGTTGAGGTTGTCGCCAGACCCACCGGAAACCCACCCGAGCGCCAGGAAGCGATCATGCAGCGAGACCCCCAGGGTCCCCGCGATGTGATCGTAGCAAGTTCGAGCGAGGCGAAGCCGAGACGGTGTATGCGGCACGAATGCCTCGCGGGATCGTCCAGCCAGCACGCTCAGAGACTCGAGAACCGCTGCCACATTCGCGTTTTCCAGACTGTAATAGCGATGCTTGCCTTGGGCGAACACCTTCACCAATCGCTGCCCCTTCAAGAGTTGCAGGTGCACGCTCGCGGTGGACGGACTCACTTCGGCGACCACTGCCAGCTCCGTGCTGGTTCGTGCGCGACCGTCCGAGAGGCAGTACAGCATGCGCGCCCGCGCCGGTTCACCGATGGCCGCCGCAATTTTCGAGACTGCGGCGTCGGGGTGCTGCCCTACATTCATACTTTGATCGTAGACGAAGTGTTCCCGCCAGGCAACTGGCATATTTCAGGATATGCATCGGACAAAGCCATCCATTGCGCAAATGGACCGCCGGGAATGGATGGCCCTCATGGTGGCGACGGGTGCGGTGTTTGGGCTCGGCTTTGGCGATGCATCGAGTGGACCAGCCCCCGAAAGGACATCAACAATGATTACCTGCTTCATCCGCTATCAGATTGACCCCTTTCAGCGTGATGAGTTCAAGAAGTATGCCGAGAACTGGGGGCGTATCATTCCCCGTTGTGGCGGCCACCTGGTGGGATATTTTCTCCCCTGCGAGGGCACGAACGACGTAGCGTGGGGTTTGATTGCCTTCGAGAGTCTGGCCGCCTACGAAGCTTACCGCGCGCGGCTCAGGTCAGACCCGGAGTCGAGGGAAAATTTCGCGATGGCGCAGGCCAAGCGGCTCATCCTCCGCGAAGAAAGAAACTTCGTCGAGGTGGTGGATGGAACGTTTGGTCTTCCATCGACGCTCCAAAAAACGAGGTGACTCCATGTCGACCCAAGCAGAGAAAGGGCTCGCCTTTCGTGCGCTCCACGCAGGTGCCGGCGCATTCATCATTCCCAATCCCTGGGACGTCGGCACCGCGCGGTTGCTGGCTCAACTTGGTTTTGAGGCGCTGGCCACGACCAGCGCCGGGTATGCCTTCTCCGTCGGGCAGCCGGACAGCGCAATTGGTCGCGAGCAAACCATGGCGCACGTGGCCGCCATGGTTTCGGCCACGGATCTCCCGGTCAGCGCAGATCTCGAGAACGGTTTTGGCGACGCGCCGGAGACGGTGGCGGAGACCATCCGGCTGGCAGCGGCCACCGGACTGGTAGGCGGTTCCATCGAAGACGTACCCGGTCGCGGGGATGGTACCGTGTACGAACTCGAGCATGCCGCGGAACGAGTCCGTGCCGCCGCAGACACGGTGCGCGACTTTCCATTTCGCTTCACACTGACTGCGCGTGCGGAAAACTATCTGGTCGGAAGACCGGACTTGAAGGACACCATCAAGCGCCTGCAGGCTTATCAGGAGGCGGGCGCCGATGTGCTCTACGCACCGGGCCTTACCACGAAGGACGATATTGCCGCTGTGGTCCGATCGGTGGATCGTCCGGTGAACGTCATCATGGGATTGCGGGGCGTGCAATTGAGTCTGGCCGATCTTTCTGCCATCGGGGTGAAGCGTGTCAGCGTCGGGAGTGCTCTGTCTCGTGCCGCTCTGGGCGCTTTTCTGCGCGCGGCGCGGGAAATGCGGGAGCACGGCACATTCACCTTTTCCGAGCAAGCTGTGAACTATCGCGAGATGAACGCCGCGTTCAAGGACCGACCCGCATGAATCAGACCTCCCTGCAGGTGGACTAACTCCCGGGTAATCGACGAATGCGCTTCTCCCCCTCTCTTGACAGCTGCCCCGCGCCAAGACAGACTGAGCTGATTCCTTGTCTTCCCCCTGACTCTTGGGCGGGTAACGGTGTCTAAGGAATCAGGGCAACCCGAGTATGTTGAGGTTCCGGCTACTTTCGCTCTCCAGCCTTATTGCGACGCTGCTATTCGCTTGTGTTTTGTTGGTCTTGAGCTCGCCGCTGCAAGCTCAGGTCGATGACCAATTGAACGTCCAGGGTCGTGCGGCTCAAGCGCTACCGCCCGCTTCCGGCCAGTACCAGCTCAGCGGCTCGGTGGTGAATGCCGTAACCGGCGAACCGATCCGCCGCGCCCTGGTACAACTGGAAGGCGAGTTCGAGCGTTCCGTTCTCACCGACCCCAACGGCCACTTTGAATTCGATGGGCTCCCCGCTACCCACACGAACATCACCGCGCGCAAGCCCGGCTTCTTCAGCGACGAGGAACTCGACTCCGGCTCAGTGCGCGCCTCCATGATTTCGGTCGGACCTGACACCCAATCCGTCACCTTGAAACTGACGCCCGAAAGCGTCATCTTCGGCGAGGTAGAGGCCCCCGACGGGGAACCTCTTGAAGACATTCCGATCCGCGTGATCTCCTCGCAGATCGTGGATGGCCGCAAGCGCTGGGAGCCTCGCGCTAATGGCATGACCAACGAAGACGGCCAATTTCGTGTGGGCAACCTGCCTCCGGGCATCTATTACGTGGAGGCCGGTCCGGGCGCCAGTTTTCGGGTTCGCCGCGCTCGCCGCTTTCAGCTTGGTGAGGAGGGTTATACGACCGCATTCTATCCGGGCGCGAGTGACCCGTCCGCGGCTGCACCTATTACCCTCGCACCGGGCCAGCAACAGCAGGTGCAGTTCTCTCTCAAGCCGCAGCCGGTTTTTAAACTGTCTGGCATCGCCAAGGGCTATCTGCCTGGGTCTGGAGTGGATCTCCAATTCATCGACAGGATCGGCGAACAGGTAGCGGCGCCATTGCAGTTCGACGCAGAAACGGGGAAGTTTGATACGAAGCTACCAGCCGGGGATTACACGCTTCGCGTCCGCGCTCAAAGCGCCGGGCAGTCCTTGGCAGCCGACCTCCCGGTTAGCGTTACCGCCGACACGACCGGATTGCAAGTCCTCCTCGGTCCGGGAACATCCATCCCGGTGGTGGTGCGTAGGGACGCTGCCAATGACCGGTCCAACGACCAGCCCTCAGGCAGAGGGGTGGGACCGGTCGCGGTCCACCTGACTTCGGCCGACTCACCTCTGAGTTCGCTCGACTTCTGGTCGACGCCCGAGCCTCAAGGTCACTCGCTCGCCGTGCGTAACATTGCACCTGGCAGCTATTCCGTCGAGGTGGTCCCTAGCGGATCGTGGTATGTGCAATCGGCCACTTGTGGGAGCACCGACCTGCTGCGCGATGAACTCGTAGTTCCGGCGGGCGCCCAGTTGCCGCCGATTGAGATCGTGCTACGCGACGATGGGGCTACACTCACGGGCGCGGTCGAGACCGATGGAAATCCGGAAAAAGGTGTTGCCCTGCTGGTGCCTGATCGCGCATCGGCGGCGCAAGCCCGGGTGGCGACCGCTGGACCCGCCGGAGAGTTTCGCTTCAGCCGCGTCGCCCCAGGCGACTATCGCGTCCTCGCATTTGATCACATCAACGATGTCGAGTATCGCGACCCGGAGGTCCTGAATGGGTATCTTTCCCGAGGTGTTCATGTCACTCTCCAGGCGAACGGACAGTCCAGCACCGCCGTGGAACTGATCAAGGTGGAGAAGTGAGACCTGTGCTGAATCGCGCGATACTGCCAGTAGTTTTGTTGTTGGGGCTCACGGCCCTGGCTCAGCGGCCAAAGCCGCCCGTGCCAGTGCGCTCCCACTTTCGTATCTCCGGCACTGTGGTCAACGCGCTTGGCGGCGAGCCCCTGGCACAGACCACGGTGCTGATCGCGCCGGTAGAGAGCCGCGACGATACCCAGCAGGTTACGACCGGAGAAGATGGACGTTTTTCCTTCGAAAACCTTGCTCCGGGCAAGTACACGATGAGCGCCCAACGCCGCGGCTTTGCCCAACAGTCCTACCAGCAGCACGAACTGTATTCCACTGCAGTTGCCGTAGGGCCCGGCTTGGTCTCCGAGAATCTGATTTTCCAGCTCAGCCCGGATGCGTCCATTTCTGGCGCGGTGACCGACGAAGACAACGAGACTGTGCGGACCGGCAGAGTACTGCTTTTCAAGAGCGGCCTGCAGGACGGAAGTCAAGCGATCCGGCCCTGGCAGCAGCTTGCGCTCGACGACGCCGGCCGTTATCGCTTCGATCATCTCGATCCCGGAAAGTATTTTGTCGCCGTCATGGCGCGACCGTGGTTCGCCCAATACGTCCAGCGCTCATCACAAAACGTGGATCTCGATGGGCAGCAGTCCACTCCGCAACCGCCGCTGCGTCCGGACCTGGATGTAGCCTACCCTCTGACCTTCTATCCCGAAGCTAGCGATGCCAGCGGGGCAGCAGCGATCACCGTCGGACCCGGCGACCGCGCCGTGGCTGATGTAAGCCTGACCGCAGTACCTGCGTTGCACGTGCGCGTCATAAATCTTTCCGACGCGGGAAACGTGATGCTCTTTCAGCCCACTTTCGATGGAATGAAGGTCCCGGTCTTCGCCGACACCGATGAGGTCAGCCCGGGCATTGTCGAGGTGAGCGGCGTGGCTCCCGGACATTTCATTTTGAACTTACAGGCTTCGAACGGCGACAGCTCCAACCGCCAGGACCGCGACCTGGATCTCGCCGGGGGAGAGCAGATCGACGCCAATCAGCGCCCGGCCGCGGCGACGTCCATCCTCGGTACGGTCCGTCTGGAAGGCAGCAAGACTGTTCCTTCCCAGCTCTTCATCCGCTTTCGCGACAGGGAGTCCGGCGACAGTTTCGGCGGCCCGATCTCCGACAAAGGAGAGTTCGAGCTCCGCCACGACCTGGAGAAGGCGGGAAATTACGAAGTCTTCCTCGTGAATCCGGACGGCACAGTTGCCGTCAAAAGCATCTCGGCGACCGGCGCCAGGGTTCTGGGCCACACCATTTCGTTGACCAGTGGAGCCTCCGTGAAACTGAGCCTCCAGGCCTCGAAAGCACTGGGACGAATCAACGGCGTGGTTTTGCTGAACGGCAAACCCCAGTCTCAAGTCGTGGTGCTTTTGGTGCCGGAGGACCAGGAAAACAGTCGCGTCCTGTTCCGCCGCGATCAAAGCGACAGTGACGGAACCTTTACTCTGCCGAACGTGGTTCCCGGAAGATACACCGTGGTAGCCCTCCAGAACGGATGGAACCTGGAATGGGCGAATCCCGCCGTTCTCAAGCCCTACTTGAAAGATGGTGTGCCGCTGATGGTAGACGCCGCGCGCACCTACGACATAAAAGTCCACGCGCAGTAGAGGCCAACCGAGCGGACCAGACCTCCTGCGCACGTGGTGAAGAGGTCATCCCCGGGCTGACACGACCTTCGGCGGCGAGCACACCGAATCGAACCACCGGCTGATGTAAACCTGAGCGTGAGCCTCACCGCAAAAATGGCGCGCCTGTGCTGCGTTGGCGGCCTCAAGATTCCATTTATGGACTGAGAGCGTTTCATCTCCGCAATCGATGACAAACCAGTGAATTGGGCTCGAGGTCATGATCCCGCAAATTTCGCATTGAAATTCTCTCAGTGTGCTCATAGTCCAGAGACGATCCTTTCCTGCCGCCGGAAATTATAGCCGCTCCGATCGTCCAGATTTCTCAACGCCAAGGGAAGTAATTCACAATTGCCAAGATCGCGGTTTCGGGATAAAACTCTATTCCATCCCCGTCAGTTCGGAGGTAGCCGGTGAAGGACCTCTATGCGGTACTGCTCCAAAAAGAAAGAGACATCCAACGTCTCCGCCATGAAATCGAAGCCATCCGTTACATCCTTCCTCTCTTAGCTGACGATCCCGTTCCCGGAGCCGAGACTAAGCGACTTGACCCCCAGCAGGACAATCGGTGGCCTTTGGAAGTTATCCGCTAACTGGTTCACCGGTGGTGCCTTACTTCCACTGGGAGTGTGCCCGAGGCTATGCATATTCTTGCATCTTGACTCCCGCCAGAAGGCAGGAGAGAATCCGCCCGCCCGCAGGTTCGCCCACCGCGCGGGGACTTTTCAGGAGATGCAATGAACACACCGCGCACAGTGGGACGAAGTACCCTGGTTGGATGTGGATTGGCACTGATCTTTCTACTGGTCTCCGCAGTCATTTCTTCCGCACAGACTACCGGTGCTATCTACCTCAATACTAACCAGGTAGCTAACGAGGTGTGGTCTTACACCCGGGCGAGCGATGGAACCCTCAACTTCGCGGGAAAATTTTCCACCCAGGGAGCCGGGTCGGGTTCAGGCAATCTGGATTCGCAAGGCGCCATCATCCTCAGCCCGAACGGTAAGCTCCTGTTCGTGGTGAACGCGGGCAGTAACGAGATCACGAGCTTCTCGGTGCAAGCAGGCGGACAACTTACTTTTGTTGCAAAGGTCCCTTCCGGAGGAACCTTCCCCAACAGCTTGACTCTGCACGGCAGCTTCCTCTACGTGCTCAACTCAATGGGCACGGCTCGCATCAGCGGATTCAAAGTGAACTCCAGCGGAGTCCTGAAACCCATCGCCGGCTCGGCGCGCCGGTTGAGCACCGCATTGCCTTCCCCCACGCAGATCGGATTTAACGCCGCCGGGACACTCCTGGTGGTGACTGAGAAGGGAACCAACAAGATTGATACTTATACGGTGGCCGCGAACGGTATCGCGACCGGACCCACGGTCCAGAACTCGAATGGTCCCGGGCCCTTCGGCTTCGCCTTCGACCGACTCGGACATCTCATCGTCTCCGAAGTCATGCAGAGCGCAGCCTCGTCCTATTCCGTTTCCTCCGCTGGGACGCTAACGGTGATCACCGGTTCTCTGGTCGACTTCGGTAAGGCTGCCTGCTGGACCGTCAATACCAGCAATCGCAATTTCCCCACGCAGTACTCCTACATCACCAATACTGCGGACGCTACCATTTCGGGCTTCCGCATCGCCACCAACGGCAGTATCTCTTTGCTCGATGTCGATGGCCGCACTTTTGTCCTTCCCACCGGAGGCGATCCGCTCGACGAGGCTCTGAGCTCTGACAGCAATTATCTCTACGCGCTGGAAGGGAGCTTCGGTGGCATTGTCGGATTCCAGATACAAACCGACGGCAGCCTGGTAGAGGTCACCAATCCCCTGGGCACACCGACTTCTTCCTACGGACTCGCGGGAAACTGAAGGGCCACGGCGAAGGCACAAAGTTTTGACAATCGGGATGCCCGACCCGGCTTATAATCGCCCCCAATAAAGGGGCGTCCCATGAAGTATCTTGTCCTTGGTTCGTGCCTTGTTCTCACCCTTACTGGCTACACCCTTGCCCAAAAAAGAGGTCCTTCTCGCAGCATCCCGATCGCGCCGCCACCCGGAATGAATACCAACTCGATGGGTGGTTTGTTCGTGAGCGGCAAAGTGGTAATTGACGACGGCACCGAATTGACCGAACCTGCCGCCATCCAAAGTGTTTGTCGCGGGCAAAAACATACCGAGGCCTACACTGATTCCCGGGGCAGCTTCAGCTTCGAAATCGGTCGTCCTTCCAATGTTAATTCCGCCGGACTCGCCGATGCTGACAGCTCGTGGAACAGCACTTCCGTGAACCGTTCTCGCAACCTGGAAGACTGCGATCTCCAAGCCTGGCTCCCCGGATTTACCTCCGACTCCGTCTCCTTAAGCTCGAAAATCGCCATGGGAGAGAGCAGTGACGTCGGCCGGATCGTGTTGCATCGGGTCGCAAAGGTCGATGGCCTGACCATTAGCGCGACGAGTGCGGCCGCGCCGGGCGCGGCCAAGAAAGCCTTCGAAAAGGGAAGAAAAGAGGAAGAGAAAAGTCATTGGGATCAGGCGCAGCAATCCTTCGAAAAAGCAGTGCAGATCTATCCGAAATTTGCGCTCGCATGGTTCGAACTAGGCAAAGTGCAACAGCAGAAAAACGACCCCGCGGCGGCTCGTGAGTCCTTCAACCGATCTATCCAAGCCGATCCCCAATACGTGAATCCGTATCGTGGCCTTGCGCACTTAGCTGCCATGAACCGGCAGTGGAGCGACGTGGTGCGACTGACCACAAAGTTACTGGCGCTCAACCCGATCAATTTCCCCGATGCCTGGTTCCTCAACTCGCTGGCAAACTACTGTTTGCAGGATCTCGAAGCCGCCGAGAAGAGTGCCCGCCAGGGAATTCACTTCGACTCCGAACACCGTCTCCCTAAACTGGAACTGCTCCTCGGTGAGGTGCTGGCGCAACGCCAGAAATATGGTGACTCCGCGGCTCACCTGCGCCAATTCTTACAGCTAACTCCGACCGGTCCCGAGAGCGACCTTGCCAGGAAGCAACTCGCCGAGGTGGTACAGCTGTCGTCGGTTCAATCCGCTCCTGCTGCGGGCCAGAGATAATACGGTCCCCGGACCCGTGGCTGGTTCCTGAGGACGCTTCTGGCTGCAACACGGGGCCCTCCTCCAGACAGGGAAAATGCAGATATCCACAGGGGTTTTATGTGCAAATCCCTTCACTCTCTGCTACCATTGCCAGCCCTAAGAGAATCATCTCTATTAATGTCGCCAGTTTAGAGGCAGAAGTCTGGAAGGATAACTGCACTGGGACAAGGGTGTTGTTCCTCCCTCACCTGCCTTCCCAGGCACTTAGGTTCGGTTGTAGGAGAGTATTGTGAGCTATGCTGTCAGGCGCGTCCGCCGGGGTAGATCCAGAAGGTCCCGTCGGCGGATGGCTACCGCGTTTTCCATCATTTTGCTGGTAGTTGCGGGCTTCGGCGCTCTTCGAATCGTTTCTGCCCACTTTTCTTCCTCTGATGCTGCTGCCGTTTCTGACTCGTCTCACGGGAGTTTTAGCGCTAATCTTGCCGCTCTAGCTGCACAGAGTGCCATTGGAGTGCCGGATACCCAGAATTCCCATGTCGTCTATCCGTACTCAGTCGTTCCAGGAGGGGTGCAGTCGCCGGATGATCTCGAACAGGCCGCTGCCCACGATCCCCTGGTCGCGCAGCATTACTCCGGCTTTGATTACCAGCACGCCAAAGTCATCGAAGTGCAGCAACCCGCACTGGTCTATTTATCCTATCGTTTGCACAACAGAATTTACTGGACGTCGAAGCGCATCCGCCTTCACCGCGGCGAGAAACTGATCTCCGACGGTAAGATGACGGCACGCAGTCGTTGTGGGAACCGGGTGTCCGAGTCTGCGCAGAAGGCGGTTTCTCCGCAGGAGCCACCCGCCGAAAAGTTCGATCAACCTTACTTAGCCGACGGAGGTACCGCGACCCAGGCTCCGTTCCCGGGCAACTTCGAGTCGACACTACGCAATCCGCCGGAATTCGGTGGCGCCGGTCCGGCCGGGCCGCCCCTCACCAACAGCTATCTGTTTGGACCCGGTGGTGGCACGGGCTATCCCCCCATTTTCCCGCCGCCAGTCCCGATCAACTCGGGCGCCTGCAATACCATTTCTTCTCATCCGGGTCGAGGGCAGGGTACCGGCGAACTGGATGGCACCACCGTGGAAAGAAATTGTCCCAAGAAGCCCGGACCCGGTGGAACGCCGCCACCCGTGGTTCCCGAACCGGGTACCATCTTGCTGTTCACTTCTGGCGCGGCTGGAATCTATCTCCGCTACCGCAAAGCCGCTTCCAAGGATTAGGTGGCCTGGGTCTTCTCATCGGGCGCGGAAATGTCCGGACGTTACCGCTTTATGTACGGCTGAGCGGCCTAGTACTGAAGTTCCTCTGCGATTCTCCCCAACGCTGCTAAAATTCAGGCATCCGAAGCGATGAGCGTTTCAGCCGCGCACGAGCTGAGAAATCTGCAGTGATGAGGAAGTTCCCCAGATCCGCTTGGAGTTTTCTGATTCTTGCCACCTTGGTAAGTTCTGCCTATGCGGTGAGCCCCGGAGCCACCACCATTCGTCGAGTCAGCGTCCTGGCGAGTACGAACGGCACTGAACTGGAGATCGCCACGGCTGACCCGGTTACCCCCAACGTGCAAATGATCACCGGGCCGGATCGCCTGGTCATCGATTTTCCCAACGCCACTCCGGCCAGTACTCTGCATAACCTGCCGGTGGGCCGGGGAGAGGTGACCGGCGTTCGGGTTGGATTATTCTCGGCCGCTCCGCCGGTGACCCGCATTGTCGTAGATCTGAAGATGCCGCAGACGTATCAGATTTTCCCCTCCCACAATAGTGTGATCGTGAAACTGGGGCCTCCCGAAACCGCATTTGAGGTAGTGACCGAACCCCCGCTACAGCCTGCGGCGCAGGGACCGCGCGTGCTTGTTTCCTTCCGAAACGGCCAACTGAAGGTGTGGGCTGAGAAGGCCACGCTGGCCGAAGTTCTGAACGAAATTCATCGCCAGACCGGAGCCGATATCGGCATTCCTTCCGGCGCCGAGCAAGACCAGGTGGTTGCCAACTATGGCCCCGGGCCCGCCGAGCAAGTGATCGCGGCTTTGCTCAACGGCTCGCGCTTCAATTTCGTGACCGTGGGCGCACCTGATAACCCCTCAAAGCTCAGCAGCGTGATCCTGATGCCACGAACCGGCGGCATGCCGCCGCCCGCCGCAGCGCCAACGCCTTATAGGCAGCAACCTCAGCCCGCAACTTCTCCGGCGCCTCCACCGCAACCGGTCGAGGCCGACACGCCACCGCCACAGTAAGCTCAATCCGTCTTCTACCGCAACCCCAGCAGAATCCGGTACAGTAGCAGCCAGCGCCTGAGGTTGGTGGTGATCAGAAAATTTTCTTTGACGTGTTCCCGGCCATTTTTCCCCAGCTTCGACGCGAACTCCGGATGAGTCAGCAAATACCGGATCTGGTACGCGCATCCCTCCACCGAATGCACCAGCACGCCCGTAAGCTTGTGAATGATCTGGCTGGGGATTCCTCCGACGGCTCCGGCGATGGTGGGCTTGCCTTTCCAAAGAGCTTCGGTCACTGTGAGCCCGAACCCCTCTTTCAGCGATTTCTGCACCACGATCGTCGACGCGCGCTGCAGCGCGTTAATCTCCAGGGCTGACCAGGGTGGAAGGTTCAGTACGATAATGTCGGGATCATCCCCTACCGCGTCCATCACCTCTTTCAGCACCACGGCCCCTTCCGGGTCGTCGCTCGCTCCGCCGCCCGCCAGCACCAACTGGAAATCAACATACTTCTTCGCCAGCTTGTAGGCCTGTACCACGCCGACCGGGTCCTTGAGGCGATCGAAGCGTGAAATCTGCGTCACGATCGGACGCGTGCGGTCCACGCCAAAATCGTCGCAGACTTTCTGGATGAAACTCTCATCCAGTTCCTTGTTCTTTTCCGAGAGGGGATCGATGCAGGGGTAGAAGAGATACTGGGGAATGTTCAGGCGTCGCGCGAACGCCGGCGACGAAAAAACTGCCGCGTTGAACCGGTCAACCATCGGCCGCAGAAATCCCCAGACATCCGGATTGGGATTCGACAGATCGATGTGGCAGCGCCAGATCCAGCGCTGCCCGCCTCCCGCTGGCTTGGAATTGATCAGATCCAGTGGCTGCGGATCGTGGATCACCACCACGTCTTCGTCAAACTTCATTCGCTGCCGGTTCTGCTCGCCATACGACAGGAAAATCTTCTGGGCATCCCGGGTAAGCGTGTAACCGTCGCCCTGAAGCGAATTGTGAAAGGCCTTTGTGACCTCAAAAAAATCGTTGCCTCCGGTGATGATCTCCCAACCTGTGCGGACCTCGACCTCGCCAAGCAGAGGCACCAACCGGTTCAGCATCTCGGCTACGCCGCCACCCACAGCCGTGGAGTTCACCATCTTCACCGTCTTACCCTGGAGCGGCCTGGCGAGCAGGCGTACTTCGTCCAGTTGCGCCCTGCCGATAATCGCCTCATAGTCATCGAACCTGGGCGGAGGTGGGGGCACGGGAGGTGTTTCCGAGATCCGCGGCTTGCGGCGCGCATCGCGCCGTGATGTCGCCGTGATCGGGACGACGGTCGAGGATCCCCCCTCTGCCTTTGACTCGGGTGCTGCAACGAATTCCGGTCTCTCTCCCATGGCTACTCGGTGGTATTTCGGTTGACGGCACGTTGCACCACTCGGACGATCTGCTGGCGCACTCCTTCCAGCGTCGAGGTGTAAATGTCGATGCGATTCAAATCGGCGGCCACCGAAGCCAGCTCCATCTCGTGGTTAAGCCAAACAGAGAAATCATTGGACTGTAGCTTCAGCCGCAGTCGCGCTTCAATAAAGTGATAGTGAATCGAATGCAGGCCTACCCGCTCGAGATCTGTCAGGAATTCGGGAAGGTTGTGAGCGACGAACGGCGTCGCCGAAACCACGGTGTCGGAAGCGCAGAAATAAAAAGGCTGCCGGGCCGAGCGTCCTCCCGCCAAGGGGTTTTGTTTCAGATAGGCTTCAATGATCTCCACAATCCGCTGCCGCAGATCCGCGATTGAGGTGAACTCCCGTACATCCAGACTGGCCAACTGCTCCGCCAGGCCAACTTCGTTGCAATCCACGTAAGCCCAATGTGCAAAGTCGTTGGAAAAACCCTGCTGGATGAAGTGATGCTCCTGTAGAGTCCGGAACGTGTGTTGAAAAATGGATTCGTCCGAGCATGTGCGCATCGATTCCAGCAACTCGTTCAGGTTAACCGCCTGTTCATGTTCGATTCTCATGAGATGCGCAGCTGAGTTAAAGTGGAATGGAGTTTGCGCTTGCCGCACGACACGTTCGTGAGTGCTCTGCATCGTCATCGGCATCCGTCTCGTCGAAACCATTTCTTCTACTTTAATTCGGTTGAGGGAAAACAGCATTGCGATTTCTCGCCATCGCTACTGATTACGATGCCACTCTGGCAACCGACGGTTATGCCCATCCCCCGGCCTTGACCGCTTTGCGGCGGGCCCAGGCGGCGGGGAGAAAGCTCATCCTGATTACCGGCCGCGAATTGGAGAGCCTGCGCAATGTTTTCCCCGCCTTGACACTGTTCGATCTGGTGGTCGCTGAAAACGGCGCTCTGCTTTACCAACCCGCGACCAACCGCGAGCGCCTGCTCTGCCAGGCGGCCCCCAACGGACTGGTCACTGAACTCCGTCATCTGGGCGTGCAGCCGCTTTCCGTTGGCCGCTGCATCATAGCTACCGTCACGCCTCAGGAAACTGTGGTAGAGAAGGCCATCCGCGACTTACGCCTCCACTGGGACGTCATCATGAATCGGGAGTCCGTAATGGTGCTGCCGCGGGGCATCCACAAAGGTACGGGCCTGATCGCAGCTTTGACGGATCTCGGCATTCCCGGTGAAGCCGTAATGGGCATCGGCGATGCTGAGAACGACTACGCGTTCTTACGGATGTGTGGCCTTTCCGTAGCCGTCGCCAACGCCATTCCCGATCTGAAGCAGAAAGTGCGGCTCGTCACCAAGGGGGAGCGCGGAGCCGGAGTCGCCGAAGCCGTCAACCAACTGCTCTCCATCGATCCCTAGGGCCGACTGTGCCCTGGGTGCCCTGCTTCTCGCGCGTTATGCTCCTGAGGCCCGGCTCGCCGCGGTCTCGGCCGGAACATCCAACCGAACGGCGCACAGATCCGCGATGAGGTTTCCCGCCCAGCGGTAAATGTTCTGTTCCTTCACTACCTTGCGCAGGCGCTGCATCCGCATCGCCCGCTCCTCAGGTTCCATCTCCAGGGCAAAGCGGATCGCTTCCGCTGTCTGCTCGATGTCATACGGATTCACCAGCACAGCATCTCGCAACTCCCGTGCCGCGCCCGTGAACCGGCTCAGCA
Source organism: Terriglobia bacterium (assembly GCA_963832635.1). Lineage (GTDB taxonomy): Bacteria > Acidobacteriota > Terriglobia > Terriglobales > Acidobacteriaceae > DATFTE01. Next base: position 22,177 of record CAWHVH010000003.1, read on the forward strand.
GCAGCACTCCTTGCTCGTCGTGACGTGCCGCGACAAATTCTTTCGCAACCAGGTTCATGCCATCATGCAAAGAAGTCACCAGGCACAGGTCCGCAGTGCGGTAGTAGCGCTGAATTTCCTGATGACTATGTTGCCTTCTGAGCAACACGATCGGCCTCCACTTGCTCGTCTGGAAGCGCCGGTTGATTCTCTCCGCCTCGGCCTCCACTTCCAGCTGCAGGTCGTGGTAGCGCTTGATGGTTGTTCGGCTCGGCGCTCCGATCTGGACGAACACGAACTTGCCCTGATAACCGGGGTGCTTCTCCATCAACCGCTCAATTCCCAGAAATCGCTCCAATATCCCCTTCGTATAGTCGACGCGGTCCACGCCTACACCCAGAAATGACGCCTCTACACCCAGTTCGCGCAGGATATTGCCGCGTTCGGTATAGGGAGATTCGTGCATGCCCTCCGCCGGCGTCTCCGGAAAATCCACGCTGATGGGGAAGGGCTTCACCACCGTGCGGTGATCCTCGCGATTCACTGCAAAGTGTTCCCAGTCGATCCGCGACTCCAGGGTGCGGTCGACCGTCTGCAGAAAGTTCGTGCAGTGCGCTTGAATGTGGAAGCCGATGAGGTCGGCGCCCAGCAGTCCATCCAGCAGTTCCCGCTGCCAGGGACAGATCGCGAACGCCTCCGGATTCGGCCAGGGGATATGCCAGAAGATCGCAATGCGTGCATCCGGACGCTGCCGCTTGACCAGTCGTGGCAGCAGGGCAAAGTGATAGTCCTGAGCCAGTAGCACCGGTTCTTCCGTTCCTTCCATCTCTTCGAGCACTGCCTCGGCAAACCTTTCGTTCGCTTTCTGGTAGTACTCCCAGTCGGACGAGCGGAAGATTGGCCGCGTGTGGGCGATGTGGCACAACGGCCACAATCCCTCATTCGCAAACCCGTAGTAATAGCCTTCTTCCTCCTCCTTGGTGAGCCATACTCGCCGCAGCGTGTACTTGGCATCGTCCGGAGGCACGCGCAGACGGTCATTCCGGTCGACCGTCTCGCCGTCCGCATCGCCGTTGCCGTGTGCGACCCACGTGCCGTCGCAGGCGCGCAGCACCGGTTCAAGCGCCGTCACCAAGCCGCTGGCGGGAACTACGACTTCAATCGACTTGCCTTGATGCACATGGCTATAAGGCTCACGATTCGACACCACGAACAGCCGGCTGCCATTTAACCGACCGCGTACATGCACCGACAACCGCTCCGCGGTCCACAGTGATTGCGCTGCCTCGCGCAGTTCCGCTTCCTTCTCCGCCGCCGAGCGCGCGGCGTGCAAGCTTGCGGCGAAGGTCACCATCTCCTTCGCCAGCGGTTTGAGCAAGTCGAGATCGGGCATGGGCGTGCGCGAGGAGGCTCCGGCCCGTCCAGTGCGCAAGGCTCGCATCCATTGTGCCGCCCGCGCGATGGGACCGGTGATGCTCCACCGCACAATCAGCAGGGTCAGCAGCGCGATGATCAGCACCTGGATCAACACCCGCAGGAAACTCACCCGCCAGATGTGCCGCACTTGCACATCGATGTAATGAGCGTCATGGACAATGACTAAGCCGCCAGTGACATTGGTTTTGTCTTGTCCGTACAAAGGCAGGGCATAGATATGCAGAGACGCGCCATTGCGGCGCACAAACTCACTCTGCGGACTGTGGGTCCTGATCGCCGCTTCCACCGAGGCTGGCTTCACGCTCAGCGACTGCGGTAGCCCAGACGACACCGCCAGAGGTTCGCCCTGCTGGTTATAGACGGCAACTCCGATCAGGTGCTCGCGGTGACTGAATCGCTCCACGATCTTCAGCAGTTCGAAGGTCGAGGACTTCTCCACGTAGGGCTCCACGTTGGCGGCCAGGCTTTCGCCCAGCACTTCCGCGCGGTGCCCCTGTTCCAGACGCAGGCCCCGCTTCTCCGAGCGCACTTCGTTGTAGGAAGAGAACAGGGAAACCAGGGTCACGCCCAGAATGAGCGAAACGATCAGGCGAACACTCAGGAGTCGCATCTCGCCTCCCGGTGTGGATTGAAATACGCGGATTGCACGAAACCGCTCACGCCGCCATCTCCTCCAACTTAGCTGGTGCGACTACCAGGAACTGGTGCCGCGTCTTGGATGCTTTCTGCGTGGCGCGCTTTGTATAGGTTGGTGTTTCTATGATAACAGCTTTTATGCTGCTTGCCGCGCCGGGAACCGCAGTTGCTTCAGTCGCTTACCTGCGGTCTGTGGACGTCACAGATAAGGGGAGTTGGGAGCGACAAAACTCAGCCAGCCAAGAGAAAAACTCCGCCAGCCACCATGAGGGCAGCCATCCAGCGACGGTGGTCGACGCGTTCGTGCAAGAAGAACTTGGCCGCGATTGCATTCGCCACGAAGGTGAGGGAAGCCGAGGCTGGCGCCACCAGGCTGACATCACCCCAGGAAAGTCCGAACAAAAGGGAATAGAAAGCCACGGTCATGGCCAGCACGCCCAGCAGAAAGCTGGGAGTACGCGCGATGCGCACGATCACCTTCCAGAGCCCGGCCTGATTGTAGAGAGCTCCAACATCGCCCACGTGCTTCATGGCGCGCGAAAGCAGAACATCTCCAGTGGTCGAAGCCAGCACGATCGCCAGAATGGCGCTCCATTCGTAGAGATACTTCATCGTGCGATCCTGTTGGAGACAGTCTCTTCCGCCGGAGTCTTGTGATCCGGGCGTGGCGGGCGGTGAGTCAGTTCCGGTCCCTGGGTAACGAAACCGACGCCGCCGGAAATCAGCAGAATCCCCAGCCAGCGCATGGGAGTTACGGTTTCGTGCAGGGCGTACTTGGCGATGATGGTGAGCAGTACATAGCCGAGCGAGGTTGCGGGCAACACGTAAGTCAGATCTGCCCAGGAAAGAGCGGTCATATACGAGGCAAAGAAACCGAGGAGACAGAAAATTCCCAAGGCAACCCACGGATTAGTGATGGCAAGAATCAGGTCGGGAAGATGCCGCAGGGAAATGTTACCCACTTCCTTCATACCGCGAGAGAGAAGTGAGTCGCCGGTGGCCGCGAACAGGGTCACACCGGCCAGTACCAGATACTTGCGAAAGGTCAAACTTTCGGTTCCTACGCCTTTACGGGCTCGATGGCCGCGTTCGACTCGTCCTTTTCGCGCTTCTCCTGTACCCACTTGTGGCGCATGGCGCGGGTTTTCAGGAAGGCCTTGGCTTCTTTGTACAGCCGCTTGCGGTCGTTGTTGTTGAACGCCGCCTTCTTCAGAATGCGGTACACCGCTTTCGGCCTAAAGTAGTATTCGTCATAGAAGCGGTGTACGGCGTCGAGGATCTCATCCGCGGGCAACCCTGGATACTGAATGTGAGCCAGTTGATGGCCGCCTTCGTCCACCATGCCTTTGCTGTCGCCCACCATGAAGCCATTCTTCACTGCGTAATCGTAGAGTTCGGTGCCGGGATAGGCGTGCGCCACCGACACCTGGATGGTTTCCACGTCCAGTTCCTTGGCGAAGGCGACCGTAGTGTTGATGGTTTCGCGAGTCTCGCCCGGCAATCCGAGAATGAAGTCACCGTGGATGACCAGGCCTAACTTGTGGCAATCCTTGGTGAACTGCCGGGCGCGCTCCACGGTGGCGCCCTTCTTGATGTTCTTCAGGATCTGCGGATCACCCGACTCGTAGCCCACGATCAGCAGGCGGCAGCCCGCTTCCTTCATGGCTTTAAGGGTGTCGTAGTCGGTGGTGACACGCGAGGTGCAGGACCAGGTAAGGCCGAGAGGCTTCAGCTTGGCGCAAAGTTCGATGGTGCGCGCCTTCTGGATGTTAAAGGTATCGTCGTCGAAGAAAAACTCTCTTACTTCGGGCCAGTACGCCTTTACCTTTGACATTTCCGCGGCGACATCGTCCGTGGAGCGTTTGCGCCAGGGATGCCCACTCAACGTTTGCGGCCACAAGCAGAAGGTGCATTGTGCCGGACAGCCGCGCGTGGTGTAAAGCGAGACGTAGGGGTTCAGGAGAAAAGGCACGTTGTAGCGCGTGACGTCGAGATCACGCTTGTAGACGTCGGTTACGTGTGGCAGGGCGTCGAGATCCTGAATCTGCGGCGCGTCGGGATTGTGAACGATCTTGCCGTCTTTCAGGAACGAGACGCCGGGAATCTCCTCAAGCGGCTTACCCTTCGCGTAATCGACCACCGCGTAGTCGAATTCCTTGCGGCAGATGAAGTCAATCGCCGGGCAATCGCGGAGTGACTTTTCGGGCAGCACGCTGACGTGCGGTCCTACGAACGCAATTTTGATTCCGGGATTGGCTTCCTTGATTTTCTGCGACAAACGAATGTCGCCGGGGAAGCCGGGAGTGCTGGTAAACAGCACCATGAACTCGTAGTCGCGGGCGATGTTGATGGTCTCTTCCGCCGAGATATAGTGCGGAGGGGCGTCGAGCAGCCGGGCGCCCTCGAGCATGCCGGTGGGGTACGCCAGCCATACCGGGTACCAGTAGGATTCAATTTCGCGAGTAGCGGGCCAACGCGAACCGGCCCCGCCGTCAAAGTTTTCAAACGATGGCGGATTCAGAAACAGTGTTTTTAAAGGCATATGTGTCAATTACTTATACTAGCATTTTTCCGAGGATTTGCTGCTGCTGTGCCCCCGTATTCAAGCAGGTTCAGCCGACATCCGACACCATCCCTCACCCTGGCAGGATGGAGCCCTTCCTAAGTGTATGAGCCTAGCCTACCGGAAGCTCTCCCGGAGGCCAATTTAATTGCGGTGAACGGTAGTGGGATGCACCGAAGCGCAAAACTGGACCTTGAGAGGAGAGCGAAAATCAGGCGAAACTCCACCTACTTTCCTACTCCCACCCAACTCTCCAGATCCCCGGTCGAGCGGAGCAGCGCGATGCGGGCTTTTTCCAATTCGAAATTGGTATCCTGCAGGCCGTTGAAACGCTCGTTCACCTGATCGCGGGCATCTTCCATGTCTTGCAGGCTGGCGGTACCGGCGTCAACGCGAACCTTCAGCGCCGACAGGTTCGCCTGTGCAATCTGATATCCCAAGTCGGCGACCTCCTGCGCCGCAGCGAGTTGTTCCACCGAACGCTGCAGTTTCAGAGTTTGCTCGGAGACCTGGTTCCGGGCAGCTTGCGCGTCTTGCTTGGCATGAATGGCATCGGCTTTCGCGGCTTGGGCGCGGGCTCTCTGCACTTCGTTCAGAAAGGGGAAGCGCAGGACGACGCCGACGGTGGCGTTGTTGTTCTGGAACGTGCCTGGAACGAAGAATTGCTGGTAGTTTGCGAGAGACGTCGACAATAGAGCGTACTGCGCGGCGAAGTCCGCGGTCGGCCAAAGGGAACGGTGTTCTCCTCGGGCCCGCAAGGCCTGGGCATCGGCGCGAATATCGGCTGCGCGTACAGCGGGATTATTCTGCGCGGCCAGGGAAGGAAGGTCGTCTTGCTGCTTGATCTCAGGCAGTGCAGGCAGGGAATCGGGATCGGCCTCGATGGAGGCCACGGGCAAACCTGTGAGGTGCGATAGTTTGTTGCGTAAAACATCGATGGCTCCCTCAGCCTGCGCCAGACGCAGCCGGATGCGGGCGGAAGTGAGGCGCGCCTTGTTGCGGGTGAGTTCACTGTCTACGCCTGCCTGAATCCTCTGTTCGACAATTTGTTCGGCCTTGAGTGCCTCTTCCTTCTCCTGCTGTAGATGATCGAGAGAAGATTCCCATTTGCCCAGTTCGGCATAAGCCACCACCGTGTCCTGGATCACCTGGTCGCGCTGATCCTTGCTCTGAAATCCCGTGGCCTGCATTTCGATCTTTGCGGCGCGCACGAAATCGCGCAGGGCAGGATTGAAGAGCGCCGACTGGGTGGTGATGTTGAAGATGGACGGCGCAGAACCTTCGAGGCTGAGCGGATAGCCCCAGGCTTGTCCGAGGCCAGAGCCTACCGCAAATTGTGGGATGTACTGGTTGCGGACCTCATGGTACGAGGCTAGGGCGCGTTGTACATCGGCGTCAGCGGCGACAGCCACGGTGCTGTGCTTGAGCGCCAGTTCCACGATGCGCTTCAGAGGCAAGGATTCCGCTGCGCGGGCAGGAACAAGAGCGAGAAATATAGCGGGAATCAGCAGCACGTACAGACATCTCATGGTTCGCGAAGAAGGTTTCATTTCTTCACCTGTGTGGAAGTTGCCAGTACCGGGTACCGAGTACCGGGAAATATCATCGTGCCACGATCCGAGGAACCGCGGAAGTTTCACTCGCTATAGAAAAAGAGATCGGTGCGCCGTGTTCCGTGGAAGCGTTTAGAGTTCGCACTCGGTACTCGGTACTGGGTACTCGGAACTACTTACCGGTTCAGCCGGTTCAGAGCATCCTGGGCGGCGGAGTAGCTCTTGGCCAGGGTGAGCGCCGCGCGGTATTCCTGCGCCGCGTCCCGCTTGTCCCCCTGCTTCTCGAGCAAAGTCCCGAGCAGGTAGTGTGCCTTGAAAGCGGGCGCAGCTTCCACCGTCGAACTGGAAGACAGATAGCGGCGCAGCAAATCGATGGCGCTGGGGATGTTGCGCCCAGTGCGATTCAGGGTCTCGGCAGCATCGACCAGAACCTCGGAGTGTCCGGTTTGTGCGGCGCTGGCGTGACGGATGGCGTCTTCCATTTCATCCAGTCGGTCGTGATTGCGGAAGAACAACGCCAGGTTCAGCCAGGAGAGCGCGCTGCCGTGACTCACATCGATTGCGGCCCGATATTCTTTTTCGGCGGCGGCCAGATTTTTGTTCTTCTCCGCGACCCGTCCCCGCACCCAATGGGCTTTGGCCGGGTCGAGGCTTTCGAGCACTTTGGCCTGCGCCTCCGCCTTGTCGCGCCCACCGCCGACAATTCCGGGGGCTTCCAGATAGAATTCGGCCAAGTCGGTGCGAGCGTCTACGTTGTCAGGATTCAGTTTTACGGCAATCTCGAATTCGGTGCGCACTTTACCCGCCAGACTGGCTGCCGTAAACCAATTGGCGCGGTCGGCTTTCTCTCCGTAGATGCGTCCCAGCCACATGTGATAGCGGCTGTTTTCGGGCGCCAGTTTTACGGATTGCTCACAATAAGAGATTCCGCGATCCCAATTCCCGAGCGCAAAATAAGCGCGGCATAATAAGTTATAGGACTCGGCATCGTTGGGCGCGGTGTTCAACCGGCCCTGAAGCGTACTAATCGCGTCGTCGACGCGCCCTTCGGCGAGCAGCGTCGGAACATCGGCGGCTGTTGCCGCAATGACCATTGTGATCGACAACACGGCGACCAAAAACGTTTTCCTGAACAAGGTCATCACTACTGAACCACCTTTACAGCAATGCCGTTCTTGAGCGGCTTGGAGTTGGTCGAATTTAACGCGACCACAGCGCTCTCCGAGAGTCCGCCGGTTACTTCAACGCTGGTGAGGTTTGAAATCGAGGTTTGAATTTCGCGTTTCACCAACTGGTCGTTGCTGACCTGATACACGTACGTGTTGGCCTCATTGAGGCGAATGGCTTCCCGGGGCACGGTCAAAACGCCGTGATGGTCTGCCGTGATTATCGTGATGCCCACATTAATGTTGGGGAGCAGGCGGAGATCGGAGTTGTCGACGATGCAAGTGGCTTCGCCCACGGTGCGGGTATTGCGCAACCGGACCGTAGCCGGCACGGTGTCGATCTTGGTATCCCAGATGCGGCCGGGGAGAGCATCCCAGGTCATCTCCACCTTGTCGCCGATCGCCAGCCGACCTACGTCAGGTTCGTCGACAAAGGTGCGCACCAGCACTTTGGAAAGATCGGCCTCCTCCAGAACCAGATCGCCGGGATTGACATAAGCGCCCTGTTTGGCGGGGAGGGAATAGACGTCCCCATCGAAAGGAGCGCGAATGTCGAGTTGGGCGAGGATATCCTGAGCAGCACGGTAGCTGGCTTGCGCGGCTTCTTTCTGGGATTCGACGCGGGCGACTTCGGGCTTCGAATAGCGGTCGCGCTGCTTTTGCTCAAGCAGTTTCACGTCGGCCTGCGAGCGTTCCAGTTGATCGCGTGCGTTTTGCACTTCTCCCGGGGAGGCAGCGCCTTGCTGCAGTAATTTCTGCAAGGCGTCCAGATTATGCTGTGCGGTGTCGCGCTCGGCGCGGGCCTTGGCTAGGTCTGCGTTGACGGTGAGAACTTCTTCCCGCGTACCGCCGTTTTTGACGGCGTTGACGTCGGCTTCGGAAGCCGAGATCTGCGAGAGCGCCCGCGCCGCCTGATCGCGCGCTTCGGCGTCGTTCAACTGCACCAGGAGTTGTCCCTTCCTGACGTGATCGCCTTCCTTGACGAGAACCTTTTTCACCATCGTGCCAATAGGAGCGTGCGCCTCGAAGTTCTGTACCGGCTCGACCTTGCCGTTGGTGGAAATCACGCTACGGATGTCGCCGCGGGTCACCTTCGCGGCGCGGACGGGAACCGCGTCGTCCCGGGACATAAACGAGGCGAGCAACACCACCGCGACGGCGAGCGCCGCCATCCACAACAGCCAACGGCGACGCGCAAACAGGCCTTCCTTTTGATTGCCACTTGGTGACATGCCAATGGTTGAACAGCCTACTCTACCACCTGCGACGCTGACCGCGGCCCGGGAACGCTTAACCTCTTAGATGCGGCCTTGCGGGAAAAAACGTCAGAAATTTGACCCTGGGCGGCGGTCTCCGGCGGCCGATGGTTACAATATGTTCATGTCCAAGCCGCCACGCTACACCTCGGCCCACGCGGAAGCGGGCCTTGATGCCAGATTCCCGGAGATCGAGACCTGGCCCAATCAGTTTCCAGGATACGAAATCGTGGTGGACGATCCCGAGTTCACCTCGGTCTGCCCCAAAACGGGACTCCCGGACTTCGGCACCATCACGATTCGTTATATGCCGAACCAGCATTGCCTCGAGTTGAAATCGCTTAAGGAATATTTGCAGTTCTACCGCAACCTCGGAATCTTCCAGGAGAACGTTGTGAACCGGGTGTTGGAAGATGTGGTGCGCTGGGCGAAACCAGTGTGGGCTGAGGTGAAGGGCGATTTCCGTCCCCGGGGAGGAATTTCTACGGTGGTGGTGGCCAGATGGCCGCGGCCGAAGAGAGGGAAGTAGCCGGTTTTTTGGCGTCTCTCGCGTACCTTGCTCGTACTTTGCGGTGATTGACCCGCCTGCTATATTCCCACCCTGAGTGACCCCGACCAAACTCTATCCCTGGACGGCGCTGGTTCTGCTGACCTCGCTGAATCTGCTGAACTACATCGACCGCTCGGTATTGTTCGCCGTGCAACCGCTGGTGCAATCCGAGTTTCACCTGAGCAATACGGAAGTTGGCTATCTGACCAGCGCATTCCTGGGCTTCTACATGATTGCGGCGCCGTTCACCGGACCATTGGCGGACCGTTATTCACGCAAAAAGATCATCGTGCTGGGTGCCATTTTTTGGAGCGCGCTGACGTTGCTTACCGCGATCACGCATACCTACTGGGAATTGCTGGTGCGCCATACGCTGGTCGGGATCGGCGAAGCGACATTCGTCACCATCGCCCCCACCTTTGTGGCAGATCTGTTTCCTGAAGAGAAACGCGGGCGCATCTTCGGAATTTTCTACCTGGCGATTCCTGTCGGTACGGCGGCGGGATATCTTCTCGGCGGCAAACTCGGGCCGGAACACGGTTGGCGATTTCCGTTTTACATTGCGGCTGCGCCCGGATTTCTGCTGGCCCTTGCGGTTTCGTTTCTCCCCGAGCCGGAACGGGGGCAGTTTGATTCGCTGAAGGAAACTCCCGAGCGCAGTACGCTCATGGGCCTGGCCCGCAATCCTGCATTCTGGACCGTAACTCTGGGCATGGCGGCGGGGACGTTTTCTCTGGGCGGGATCCAGGTGTGGATGCCGACGTTTCTGTCGCGGGCGCGCGGCTACAGCCTGGAACAGGCCAATCTGCTGTTCGGAGCGATTGTGGTGGTCGACGGCATCGTGGCGTCGCTCTTCGGGGGATGGCTGGGAGACTTCCTTCTGCCGCGCATGAAAGGTTCTTACTATTTCGTGTCAGCGGTCAGCATGGCGTTGGGAGTTCCGGTGATGATCGTCGCGCTGTTCTTCCGGGGTCCGATCATGTTGCCGGCGATTGCAGTCGCTGCCTTTCTGCTGCTGGTAAACACTTCGCCACTGAACACGGCGCTGGTAAATTCCGTGGGCGCTCACATCCGCGCAACCGCCATCGCGGTAAATATCTTTCTCTTTCACTTGTTCGGGGACGTGCCATCGCCCACCATGATGGGATACGTGGCCGACCGTCATTCGCTGCAGGCGGCATTTATTCTGCCGGTGATCGCGATGGCGGTGTCATCTGCCATACTGTTTTATGGGATGCGGTTTGCGCCGGCGGTGCGAGTCAGGGGCGATGAGGCCGCGACGGGTTGATGATCGCGGCGGAGACACTCGGTCGAGGTGAGATCGTGTTGGAAACGCGACATCCCGCCTGGCCCCAGAGATCGACAGGTTTTTAGACGATGACTTATTTCCATTGGATCGCCGGCAGCCTTCTTGCGCTGGCATGGTTTTCGCGGGTGGTGGGTGCGGCGCTCGGCATGCCGAAGGTCACCGACATCGCGCTTGCGGAGTGGGACCGGAACCCGGTGACGCCGCAGGGAAATCCGCGCGTCAGCATTGTTGTTCCCGCCTGCAATGAAGAAGAAACCATCGAGCAGGGACTTACGCAACTGCTTGCTCTCGACTACAACAACTACGAAATCGTCGCGGTGGACGACCGCTCGACCGATCGTACCGGGGAGATTATGGATCGGGTTGCGGCCAGTCCGGCGGCGCAAGGACGGTTGCGAGTCATCCACGTCGACAGTCTTCCTTCGGGGTGGCTGGGGAAGACGCATGCGATGTGGACCGCTGCGAAGGAGGCAGCCGGTGATTGGGTGCTTTTCACCGATGCCGACGTTTTGTTTAAGCCGGACGCGCTACGTCGCGCCTTGGCTTATGCGGAGTCGGAACACGCCGACCACGTCGTACTGTTTCCCAGGATGATTATGAAACGGCCGGGCGAGAGGATGATGATTGCGTTCTTCCAGACATTGTTCGTCTTCGGACATCGTCCCTGGAAAGTCGCCGAGCCGGACACCAAAGATCACATGGGCGTGGGCGCCTTCAACATGATCCGCCGCCCCGTGTACGAAGCGATCGGCACCTACCAGGCGCTGCGCTTCGAAGTGCTCGACGACATGAAGCTGGGCAAAGTGGTCAAGACCGCCGGATACGCGCAGCGCAACGTCTTTGGGGAAGACCTGATTTCCATCCGCTGGGCCAAAGGCGCGCTCGGCGTGGTGCGAAATCTCACCAAGAATTTCTTTGCCGTCATGTCGTTCCAGTGGCCGCGGGCATTGATCTCCTGCCTGGCGCTGGCGTTCCTGAATCTGATGCCGTTCGTGGGAGTGTGGCTGGCGCACGGGTGGGCGAAGATACCTTATGCCGTGGCACTGCTCTCGATGTATTTAATCTATTTCGGCATGTCGGGTATGTCCTCGGTGCCCTCGTATTATTTTTTTCTGCACCCGGTCAGCACGCTTTTATTCGTCTACACCATGCTGCGCTCGATGATGGTGACGCTGTGGCACGGAGGTGTGACCTGGCGGGGAACGAAGTATCCTCTGGAGGAATTGAAGCGGGGCCTGGTGTAGTGTTGTGCCTTGTAGATGGTAGCTAGCTAATCTTGTACCGCCATTGGATCAACCGTCTCTTCGGTCTGCACTTTGGCGGGCTGGCGCTTCTTCGCGGGCTTGCGGGAAGTGGGGCGGCTGAAACTTCCGGCGCTGTAGCGACCTTTCTTTTCGACGTCGTAGTCCTTGGGCAGGGGTGGAATGCGGGCGGCTTCTCCGCTTAGCTGTTTCAACCGTTGCAGGATGATCTCGGCACGGCTGTCGTACATTTTGATGGGGCCGTGAATCTCAATTTCTTTTCCCACCAACTGGCGAACGTCTCCCACGTCCCGCAGGTTCCCGGCAAACACCACCACCGTGAACGAGCAGACTTTGTAGTCCTGACAGAAGTCGAGAAACGTGGTTCCGCCGTTGCCTTGTTCCGCCCGCAGGACGGTGCCCTTGACGCAGCGGGTTTCCCCTACGTGTTTGACGGCTTCGGAGAAGGGAATGCACTGGGCCGCGGCAAGGCAGACAGAAGAAAAAGCCAAGGATCATCAGCCCGGCAGCGCGCGCAAGCATAGCGACAGTGTTGCTCTCAGGCCAGGGTTGTGGCTGTGATGGCCGTTAGGGAGGGTTGTGACAATAGGGTCGGTGAAAACGCTTCGGGCCGGACGCGCACTCCGGCCCATCAGAGTTTTCCCGCAGAAGAGCCGGCTAGTTTCCGAACGATTTCACGGCGGCTGCTTCGTCGTCTTTCACGTCAAACACCGTGTAGAGTTTGGTGATCTGCAGCAGGTCGTGGACTTTCTTGGTCAGGTTCAGCAACTTCAGTTCGCCGCCCTGGTTGCGGACAGTGGTAAAGGCGCTGACCAGTTCGCCAATCCCCGAGCTGTCAATGTAATTCACGTCTCCAAGGTTCATCAGAATCTTCTTCTGTCCCTTGGAAAGCAGTTCGCGCACGGTATCCCGCAGGGTGACGCTGCCCTCTCCCAGCGTGATACGGCCGCTGCAATCCACAATGGTGACACCATCGACCTGACGCGTACTTGTCTTCATGCTCACTGGGAAGCCTCCTTAGCGCCCTCGGCTGATCCGTGGACGTGTTTAATCAATTTAATTTCAGTGCCCGACTGGGTTGGGTGGATTTCCACCTCATCCATGAACGAGCGGATAAGAAAAATGCCCCGTCCCGAGGTTTTCAGCAGATTCTCGGGTGCGAGAGGATCGGGAATTTTGTCCAGATCCAGGCCTTTGCCCTGATCGCGGATGGTGATGACCAGTTCCTCGCCGGTACTTAGAAAATCGACCTTCACCTTCTTGCCGGGATCGTAGGCGTTGCCGTGAAGCACGGCATTCACCGCCGCCTCCCGCACGGCCATGGAGATCCGCATGACTTCGTCTTCGTCAAAGCCGGCCTCAGCCGCGATCCGGCTGGCTGTTTGCTCGGCACTGTCGACAGTCTCCAGCGTCGAATCCAACGTGAAGGAGACCCGGTGTTCGGTCATGGTAAAAAGAGTCGCAAGAATCGTTGAAGCTTCCGAACGGCACTCACTGGAACCCGACACCTCCGCCAACCCTCGACCGCAAAGAGTTCCGTTGAGCGAATCCGATAGTGTGCATTTCCTATGTGGAAAAGTCAACGCGGACTGTCACGGCACGATCAAAAATGCCCTTTGCCTGGTCCACGAAAGGCCGCTAAGGAGTGGCCGATCCCAGCCCTTTCCGCAGTTCACGGCGCAGGATCTTCCCCGAAGCCGTGCGGGGGACGGCCTCCACAAACTGAACCTCACGCGGCTGTTTATAGTGCGTAAGACGGTCGGCCACGAAGGCGCAGAGATCGGCTTTGAGCCGCTCGGACTGCGGAAAGCCCTCACGCAGAACCACGAAAGCCGCGGGAATCTCTCCCGCAGCCGGGTCGGGACGTCCAATGACGCCGCAGTCGCGCACGGCAGGGTGCTCGAGCAATAAGGCCTCGACTTCCGCGGGGGCCACCGGGAACCCCTTGTACTTGATCATCTCTTTGCGGCGGTCGAGCACGTAGAAGAAGTCCTGTTCATCGCGGCTGACCACATCGCCGGACCAATACCATCCATCGCGCAGGACGGCGGCGGTCGCCTGTGGCTCCCTCCAGTATCCCAGCATGAATTGGGGCCCGCGCATGACCAGTTCGCCGGCTTCGCCTCGGGCGACTTCGTTACCGTATTCATCGATTACGCGGCAATCGGTTTGGGCGACGGCCTGTCCGATGGAGTCGGGGCGATAGAGGTCCGGCTGGAGGTAGCCGAGATGCGTGACTGGAGAGGCCTCGGTCATGCCGTATCCCTGGGCGACGAGCGCGCCGGTCAACTCGGTGAAGCGGCGAGCGAGTTCGGGCGCGAGAGGCGCGGCGCCGCATTTTACCCACCGTAGGGTGTGTTGCGACGGAAACAGTCCCGCTTCCGCGGCCTGATTGATGGCGTTCAGCGCCGGTGGCACGACCGGCATCATGGTGACAGACTCGTTCACGATGAGGTCGATCAAATGCTGCACGTTGAAACGCGGCATCAGCACCAGAGTCGCACCCAGAGTGAGCGCCGGGTTCAGGGCCACATTCAGACCGTAGATATGGTAGAGCGGCAGGAAGCAGAGCATCACGTCGGTGGGTTTCAGGTCGGCGGCCCCCGGCCCAATCGTCTGACAGACGTTGGCGACAAGATTGAAGTGCGAAAGCATGACGCCCTTGGGCAATCCCGTGGTGCCGCTCGAGTAGGGAAGAGCGGCTAGCGCCTCGCCGGTTGACCTGTCTGGCGTCGGGAGGGCGGCGCTCGCGGGTCGCAACAAGTCAGCGAACGGCTGTGTTCCAGTTTTCGGGTTGCGCGTAGTGTAGACGCGGCGCAGGTTGGGCAGTCCGGTGAGGTCGACGTCGGCGAGCAACTGGCCGTCGCTGATCGAGAAATGCGGCGCCGGAGTTCTCCAGTTGGTAGCGGATCTCGCGCTCGCGATATGTGGGATTCAGCAGGGTGGGGATGGCTCCGGCGAGCGTGATCGCATGATAAGCGGCGCAGAATTCCCAGGAGTTAAACGAATGGATGGCGATGACTTCCTCAGGCTTCAGTCCGGCGGAGATCAATCCGCGAGCCAGGGTGCAGACCAGTTCTCCATATTCGCCATAGGTGATGCGGCGGTTGGCCGAGGGATCGATGATCGCCGTTTTGCCGGGATGGCGCTGGCAAGAGTCGAAGATCAGGTCGTGCAGGAAGCGGTTGTCGGGATCGGCGTAGAGGTGTGTGCGCAGCATCGAACGTCAGTACCCAGTACCTTGTACTCAGTACCCGGGAAAAGCCCTTACCACCAAGGACACTAAGGTACACGAAGGGGAAGAAATCTAGAAACTTGGGGCGCCGCGGGACTCCTCGCTTCGCTCGGAATGTCTGAGTTGTGGTTGAATATGAGAATGGCGGACGATTCGATTCTGACTTTGGCGCCCCCTCCGGCGGATGTGCGGCTGGCTTACGGGAGCGATCCCAATCAGTTTGGGGATCTGCGCTTCCCCAAGGCTGGCGGGCCGTTTGCCGTGGCCATGATGATCCATGGCGGCTTCTGGCGGGCGAAGTACGATTTGCTGCATGCCGGGGCGATGTGCGCGGCGCTCACGGCCAAGGGATTGGCGACGTGGAATATCGAGTACCGGCGCGTGGGCAACAAGGGCGGCGGCTGGCCGGGAACCTTTCAGGATGTGGGGACGGCGTTTCGTTTTATTCCGCAGATCGCCAAGCGCTACAAGCTCGACGCCTCGCGCGTGGTGGTGATGGGACATTCGGCGGGAGGGCAGCTTGCGGTTTGCCTGGCGGCGCACGAACCGGCAGTAAAGCACGTCGTTTCGCTGGCAGGGGTCTTGGATTTGCAGGCCGCTTACGATCAACATCTGAGTAACGACGCCGTGGTCGAGTTTCTCGGCGGCACGCCCCGGCAGGCGACCGATCACTATCGCGACGCTGATCCCATGGAGTTATCGGTGCCAAAATCTACCGCGCAGTGGATCATTCAAGGGTTAGGGGACGACATCGTGCCTCCGGATTTCAGCCGCCGCTATGTGCAGACCAAGAAGGCGCGCGGCGAGAACGTGCACCTGCTGGAGATCGCGCAGTCGGGCCACTTCGAGCTGATCGACCCCCGCTCGGCGGCGTGGGAAAAGGTGGAAGGCGTGGTAAGACACGAGGCGGAATAGCCGCGTTCAGTGGATGGAATGCACCGAGTCGGGCGGGTAGACGACCAGGCTGCAGCCAGTGTACTGGAAGCAGGAGAGAATCCCGCGCCGCAGCAGATACGCGGAACTGCCGCTGGGAAACTCGGACTTGAAGCTGGCGGGCGAGAACATGGATTTGGTGGGCTTCCAGATCATC
>CAWHVH010000004.1:0-795000 GCA_963832635.1 Terriglobia bacterium
GAAGCCGAGGGGACCCCTACTCCAGGAACTAGCCCACCCAAGCCCTTGCTCCCGAGGTCCGAGGTCCGAAGTCCGAGGTCCGACGTCCGAGGTCCGACGTCCGAAGTCCGAGGTCCGAGGTCCGAGGTCCGCCGTCCGAAGTCCGAAGTCCGAAGTCCGAGGTCCGAGGTCCGACGTCCGTCAGTGAAACTTCTCCCCCTTCCTCATCATCTCCAGAATCATCTTCATCCGCTTCTGCTTGGTCTCGGGACGCTTCGCCGTCTGCAGACGATAAGAGATCGCGTAGCGATTCCCCTTGCTCAGCGACTCGAAGAACGCCTGGGCCTTCTTGTTCTTGTGCAACGCCCGTAGAAACTCTTGCGGAAATGTGGCGGTAGCCTGCGAATCGTAAGCTGAGTCCCAGCGGCCGTCTTTTTTTGCGCCATCGATTTCCGCCTGCCCCGCCGCTTTCATCCGCCCTGCGGCAATCAGTCTTTCCGCGTGCCGCGTGTTGATCTTCGACCACCCACTTTTCGCCCGCCGTGGCGTGAATCTCTGCCTCCACGACAGCGCGTCATGCTTCAACTTCAGCCCGTCGATCCATCCATGACAAAGCGCCTCATCGAGCGCCTCGGCATAGGTGACGGTAGCCACGCCGGAGTCTTTCTTGTAAATCCGCAGCCAGATGCCCTCAGAGTTTTTATGATTCGCCGCCAGCCACTTACGAAATTCCGACGCAGAGGAAAAGGCCAGGATGTCGGTCATGGAGATGATTTTACATCGGCGGAATGAGACCTTCAGGCAGTGCCCCTTCCTATTCGAGTCCCAGTCAACTCTTGCGAGCGAACCTGGGTCTTCTTTGCGTACTTTGCGGTGACAGCTTTTACAGAGAATTGAAGATCTGATTACCCCCGCCTACTTCCCCGAATTCTTCTCCAGACGGTTGCGCATAAACCCTACCGACGCCCGCCGCCATTTCCGGAACTCCGCCGCCGGGCGGAAACTCACCACATCCCTCATATTCTCCAGGTTCCTACCGCGAATCCTGTAGCAACTTCCAACCCCTGAGGGGGTTCTCTCCTAGGGGGGCTAGCGCAACTGTCAGTCTGCATGTTTCATCGCTCGCCGCGCAACCCGCAGCCGTATAACGCCATCGGAGAAGGGATGGCAATCGAAAAGAGGAATACATGAAACCAATTCTTTCTTCGGTTCGTGCTTGCTTGTTGGCCGCCGTCATCATCGCGATGTCCGCCGCCGCCTTTGCGCAGATCGGCATCTCCATCCGCATCGGTCCTCCGCCCATCCCCGTTTACGCGCAGCCCGTCTGCCCCAGCGAAGGATACCTCTGGGTCCCCGGCTACTGGGCCTACGACTATGACTACGACGATTATTACTGGGTGCCCGGAACCTGGGTGTTGGCTCCCCAGCCCGGCTACCTGTGGACGCCCGGATGGTGGGGATGGGGCGGCGAAGGCTTCATTTTCCATGAGGGCTATTGGGGCCCCGCGGTGGGATTTTACGGCGGCATCGACTACGGCTTCGGATACTTCGGCGACGGCTACGTCGGCGGACGCTGGGATCATGACCGCTTCTACTACAACCGCGCCGTCACCAACGTCAATGTCACCAGGATCACCAACGTCTACAACACCACCATTGTCCACAATAATGTCAGCCGCGTCAGCTACAACGGCGGCGAAGGCGGACTCGGCGCCCGTCCCACGCCCCGGCAGGAAGCCGTGGACCGCGAACGCCACATGGGCCCCATCGCCGCACAAACTCGCCAGCTCGACGCCGCCCGCGGAAACCGTGAGCTTCGCGCCGACGCCAACCACGGCAAGCCGCCCATCGCCGCCACCGACCGCGCCGGCGAATTCAGTCACGCCGAACCCGCCCGCGAAGCCGGCGGCCCCTACACGCCGCGCAACCACGCTCGCCCCGGTGAACCTGCCGCCGAGCGCAACGTGCCCCGCCCGCCTAACGCCATTCACCCCCGCGATCTTCCTCCTGAGCAACGCATGCCCGCTCCCCACACCGGCAACCCTGCGCTCAACCAGAAATACCAGGAGCAGCAGAACAAGATGTACGCCAAGCAGGAACAGCAGCGCCAGAAACTGCAGGCGAAGCAGGATAAAGAGCACGCGAAAATGCAGCGCCAGTCCGCCAACCAGGCCCATCAGGAGCAGATGCAGCAGCGCCAGCAGCAGATGGAACAACGCCACCAGCAGCAGACCCAACAGTTGATGCAGAAACAGGAGCAGCAGCAACAGCACCAGCAGAAGCATGAGGCCCCACACGGAAAACCGGCGCCGCCCCAGGAAGCCCCGCGCCCTCACTAGATCCTCGCCTCACGCTAACCGGTGCCCCGCCCAGGCTCGCCTTGGGCGGGGATTTTTATGCACGTGTCGGAGATGCCCTCTGCCCTCGTTCGACGAGCGATTCTTGCGAGCTAACCTGGACCTTCTTTGCGTACTCTGCGTTGAAAGGCTTCTCGCAACCAATAACGATGCGATTCCCCGCGCGCCTACTTCCCTGAACCCTTCTCCAGACGGTCGCGCATGAACCCCACCGACGCCCGCATCCTTGCCATCAACGGACTCTCCTCGCTCGGCTGCGGCTCCGGCTCTTCCTCCGCCTCTTCACACGCGGCCGCCTCGCGCAACAGATGCCATGCCTCCCGATACTGTTCGAACCTTCCCGCGGGACTGCTCAAGCAAATCGTCCTCTGCCCCCGAATCAATTTCGCAGGAACGAGATACCACGCATCCTCCGGTATGACGTAGGCCGCCACAAAATCGAAAGCCCCGGCACGGTAAGTCTTGTTGTTACTCTTGACCGCACACACGTATCCCTTGCCGGCCTGCAGCTTTGCCATCGTGCACTTCACCTGCACCGCCACAAACTTCCCCGTGCGACCCACCACGCAATCAAAACTGTCCGACTCGCCCAGCGGCTTGCTGACCGGCAGGCCGTATTCCGCCGCCCGCGCCATAAAAACCGACTCAGCCCATTCCCCGCGGCGCTTGTTGTCTTTGATGATCTTGGTTTTCCGCATGCATGTGTAGCGCGGACATTCCTGTCCGCGCTTCCCTGACCTGGAAGTCTACTTTTGGCCGTCACGAGAATCTGTGACCTATGAACAGCCTTCGTGGTTTAGGGTTGGCCGTTGCTGACGGCTGAAGACTGAGGACTGACGACTGGTTCTGGGCTGACGGCTGATAGCTGACGGCTGGTTCCTTGTCATCCCGAGGAGCAACGCGACGAGGGACCCGCAGCTCCTTTGCGCCCTTTTGCGGTGAAAGCTCTTGATGTCGCTGATACATCAAGCCCGCGAAGCGGGCGACTGCCAATAGCCCGGCGCTTCAGCGCCGGGGAAACGGGACCAACAAGCCCAAGTGCCATAGGCACGACTGACTTTCTTCACCCCGAACCATCCGTAAGAAACCATTTCCCAACCCTGTCATGCTGAGCGCAGCGAGGCGGAGCCGAGCGGAGTCGAAGCACCCCTACCTCACCCGCAACGCCTGTCGGGCCGCCCCAACCCCCAACCAATTGTCATCCCGAAGAGCGAAGCGACGAGGGATCCGCAGTTCCTTTGTGATCCTTCGTGTCCTCTGTGGTTCAAGGTTTTGATTTTGGTGATAGCTGATGGCTGGGTCCTTTGACTGAAAAGCCCCACTTCTCGCAAAGAACGCGAGAAATGGGGCACCCCGGTCTCTGATCGTAAGATGCGGGCCACCCGCAGGAACTTCGCTGTACGCTCTTCCGTACGCCACACATCCGCACAGAGCGCGGATGTGTGGGCCTCCACACCATGTTGTAATATTTGGCGGAGAAGGGTGGGCCAGCCCCCTGTGTCCGACTATCCCGCATTGAAGGAGATAACTCTGATAACGACTTGGATACGGCTTTATTCGAGGAAGGGACTCTGCGTTAGCCTACTAATCGGCGTTATTGCATCTGCGGTGGGCACAGTTCGGGGCGCAAGCCGGGAAGCTGGAGCCAGACTGGAGGTTGAGACAGCGTTAGACGGTTGGTCCAGCCGTACCAGTGTACTGGAAGGGTTAGCGAAGATCTCGGCCAATGTGGTTCCCGTCCTCGTCTCTATTGCGGTTGATCCGCATGAGTCTCATCTCAGACGGTGGCGGGCTATCCTACTCCTTGGAACCTTTAAGACACATGAGGCCGTGGACGGGTTAGCCCGATTGAGCAAGGACAACAATCCACTGTATCGCTGCTTCTCAATACAATCAATGGCGGAGATCGGATCATCTGCCACTATACCAGCGTTGATCGACAAGATTTCAGACCATGATGTTTGCATGAAAACTGTCTCCAGCGATCCGGCCGAAGAAACCCAAGTGTTTGTCTCGGATGAAGCCGTACGCGCGTTGGAGAAGGTGACGGAAAGGTCGTTCGGCGAGGGGGCCGACGGCCACAAATTAACAAAGCCTTGGCAGGATTGGTGGGAGAAGCATAAACAGGGAAAGAGGTGAGCTAAACATTTCGTCGTTAGGTCCTAAGGGAAAACGTCCCCAAGTTTCCGACAGCCAACCTGGGGTTTTCAAGTCTACTTCGTACCTCTCCCCTAGTCCCCCGCCATCGTCGCCGCAGCCTTCACTGGCCGTGCCCGCAGCAGGTCCTGCCACTGCAGCACCAGGTCGGCGGCGAACAGGGCAAACACGTTGCACCCCCACACCACAGCCTCGACCACATGCGGTCCCAGAGTTTCCCAGCCGGTCACGCCCAGCAGCACGCGCACTTCGAGAAACACCAGCGCCACCGAAAAACTGCGCGTCATCCAGCGGCGGTGCTGTTCTACTTTGCCGTTGAGGATGAACGCCAGCGCGATCAGGGTGGTCACCATCCAGGTGAAGGCCTGGGTGGCGGCGGCAAAACTGAACGATGGTTCCGACGCTCCCGCGCGGGTTTGAAAAAATTGCACGTAGAAACCCATGGGTGCGGCGATAAGCACTCCACCCACATAAAACCTGCCCACCACGCGATGCAGTTTGGCAAAGCGGCGGCGCAGACGGTCCCAGAACTGCATGGGCGCCAGCAGCAGCGCACATGCACCCGCCAGAGCGTGCGGCAGCAGATACCAGCGGAAGGGATGAATGTGCTGCCACTCGGGATCTTGCGCGTTGATCAGGAAGGCTTCGTTATGGACGATGACATAGGCCAGCATCAACCCAATGAACACGCCCAGAATGTACTTCGGTCGTAACCACACACTTTGCTGCACGGAGACGGACGCAGTGGCCATCGGTCCCTCCAGGGGCCAGAGATTAGTTGCGAAACTATACAGCAAACCCGCCGGCCAGACGGAAACAAAAATCCCGAGGGTGCCCCATTTCTCGCGTTCTTTGCGAGAAGTGGGGCTTGTCGCGCAAAACAAAAGGGCGCGATCGCTCGCGCCCCTAAAATCATCAATCAAAAATCTGGCGGGTGCAGTGCGCCGATGGCTATCTTCTCGGCTCATAGCGAATCGCCCCCTCGCCCCAGACCCCACTCCCCGGTTTACAATCTTTTTCGCAAGAAAACTGTCCCTAGTTTCTTCGTCTCACGTCAGGGGTGCAGTTCACCCGTCTGTCCCCGCATTACCCCCGTCTGTCCCCGCATTACCCCGGGAAGAGTTTGACATTAAGGGCACCCGGCGCTACATATACGGCATGCGTAAACGATTGTGTTTTGTTGTTGCGGCAATAGCCTACTTGCTAATTCATTCGGCAGTGTCGTTCGCAACGGAACGCCTTCGTCTGAAGGGTACAGTCTCGGATGAGAACGGGAAACCCGTGGAACACGCGACGGTTCTCGTTTATAAAGCAGGTGTGAAAAAGGGTTATAGCATTTACTGTCCAACTTGCTACGTGGATTGCGGAAAACGCGCGATTACAGATAGCAAGGGCATGTTCACCATTCAAGGACTGAGTCCCGATTTATGGTTTCAATTGCTTGTGGCCCTCGACGAGTACCAGCCAACATTCGTAAACAAGGTTGATCCTTCTCTCGAGGCGCCCGTTGTTGCAACACTCGCGCGTCGACCTGTGGGCGATCCGAAAGGAGGATTGTTCCGAGGTCGAGTTCAAGACTCCCGCGGTCTAGTAGTTCGTGACGCGATTGTGAAGCCGATAGGCGTTCTTGTCGACGATAAAACTGGTGCGTCACAGTATGGGGCCATTGAAGGCCTTGAACCTGTGGCCATCAGCAACAAAAAAGGAGAATTCCAGATTGCTTACTCGAAGCGGGCGGCCAAGATATTGGTTTCAGTTGAGGCGCGGGGAATGGCTCCGGCCTTTGATGTTATTCCCTCTCGAGCCGAGGACCACGTCATAACGCTGACTGACGGGGCTGTTGTCCGAGGACGCCTCGTTGAAAATGGAAAACCTGTTGGAAATGCAGAAGTGGGACTCATCGGCCGACCGCGTGGTGGCTACGGAGGTAATCTAAAACTCAGTGGATATCCTTACGAGGAAATGCGCATCGGAACAGAGCCGGATGGCAGATTCGCAATTACTAACGTGCCGGTTCCCGCAGACTGGTATGTATACGGAAAGATGGGGTCGATCGCAACACGTGGCGCTACTGGAGCTGTCAAATGCAGTACAAAGCATGATGTTGAAATGGTGGATGTAGGCGACATAGAAATTAAACCGGCGTACCGACTCCTCGGAAGGGTCGTGCTGAGCGATGGCAAGCCAATTCCAGAAGGAATGAGAGTGACAATTAGTTCCGAGCGTGTTTGGGATGACCAAACCGCTAGCTTACCTCCTGACGGCCACTTCGAGTTCATCGGATTGGCTGCTGACGATTACTCGGTGTTCGTATCCGTAAAAGGCTATTCGCTGCCCAAGACCCCGGCCGCGGTGTCGAGGAAGGGCGGCGATGTGATTACTCAGACCCCAGGAATGGCCCCGCCCTTTTCGCTTGTCCAGAATATAGACGGATATACCATCAAACTCGATCCCGAAAAGTAGTGAAGACCCGTGCTATTGCTTCTTCAACAGCAGCATGCCGCTGGCTCTTGAGCCACTACCTTCGTCAGACCTCATGCGTGGGCAGTCTCAGAATTCGAGAAGAGGAGCCATGCGTTCTAGATGTCTCAAAACCAGACACCAATCTATGACTTTTAACTTGACTTCCACAAGAAACGTGTATTAACGTCCGCCTCTAATTCAGTCTGTTGGTTGACTATCTTGCATGACATTTCCAGCTCGATGGCTCGCAACTTGGCTGCCCTCCTTCGAATACCTGAAGTGATCACGCCTTCTATTCACTTCCACAAACTATACAGTTTGACAAGCTTGGCCTCGCAGGGAATCCGTGAAAGGAAGAGCGTCCTTATGTTGCATGGAAGTGGACATGACTCCAAGCTTGTTTACTTCCAACTGGACTGACGAGATCAACAAGAGAAACATGCTGAGCTGAAAAGGAGAGGTTGTGAATACAAGGACGATGCTGGTTGTTTCGCTTTTGTCGTTTGTCACGCTAACTACCTGCGCCCATGGTCAGTGTAAGAAATGCTTCATCGGGAACTGCATAAGTGCGCCATCTGGCTACACGGGATGCGCGTCTGATGGCGATGTTTGTAGGATTTTTGGCAATTTCTGTAATCTGTCGAGAAACGGCGACTGTCAAAAGGTTACCGCTTTTGCAATTCTCGACAAGCCGGATTTCTACGAAAGCCAAACATTGCCGACTGATATAAGCAAGTGGTCGATTCCTGTTGCCAAGATCGTCCGAAGCATTACTCATGACCCTGATGGGGCACAAGTACGCGGCGGAGAAGTCAATAACCCTAATCGATCGAAAGTTACGGAGTTCACATTTCACTACAGCTTGTGGGAGGGAGGAACAATACTGTTAGCAAGGAAGGGCGAACCCAACAAGCTCACAATGCAGAACCATCAGTGGATTCTTTACAAGGATGATCTGCAAATAGCGTCAGGCAATTACTGAGGCTATATTGGGATGTAACTGTATTGAGATGCTAGAAACAACCGAAAGGTAGGGGGGATCTCTTTTATCCCCTCTACCTCTCGTCACAAAGTGTGTGGTCACTGATGCTAGGTCCTCACATCATCGGAAGATTTTGCTCGGGATCGGGGGCTGGCCCACCCTTTACGAAATTATTTTAGCCTTTGGTTGCCCGACCCTTCGCGATTTTCGAAGGGCGAGCACGGTGAATCTTGATCGCCAGATTCTTTGGCGCTAACTCGCAACTTGAGTTGCTCGCAGCGGCGCGTGGCCCACACATTTGCGAATGTGTGGAGTGCGCCGATGGCTATCGTCTCGGCTCATAGCGCATCGCCACCGCGCCCGAGCCCAACTCCTGCCGGCTGACGAGCTTTAAGTCGATAGGCTTGGATAGTCCCGCGAACAACGCCGGCCCGTGGCCCGCTAGCCTGGGATGCACCACCAACTCGTACTCATCAATCAATCCCAGCTCCGCCAATGCCTGTGGAAGCTTCACCCCTCCCGTGAACAGTCCCTTCCCCGGCTCCCGCTTGAGCTGCTGAACGGCCTTCTCCAGATCTCCGCGCACCAGCTCTGCGTTCCAATCGACCCGCTCCAGGGAGCTCGAGACGACGTACTTCTTGGCCCCGTCGATCATCCGGGCAAAGGGTTCCACCCACTCCGGCCGCGTTCCCGGCGGCAGCGGCAGCCGCCACGCTGCCTCCATCATTTCGTAAGTCACACGGCCAAACAGGAGGGCATCGGCCCGGCTGAAGTTCTCGACCGCGTGGCGAAACATGTCTTCGTGCGGTGTGATGCCTCGATGATCGCAGCAGCCGTCCAAGGTAACGTTGATGGAATACCGAAGGGGTCGCATTCGCCAAGAGTAGCGCCGCTGGTCGAGACCAGCAAGGGCGTCCGCTTCAGGGTGGGAATGCTTCACAAAAGAAAAGGGCGCGATCCTTCGCGCCCCAAATCGTTCAATTTTTTCTCTGTGACTCTGTGTCTCTGTGGTGAAAGAGCTTTAGTCCCGCACCCCATCCAGAAATGCCCGCAGCTTCCGCGACCTCGACGGGTGCCGCAGTTTCCGCAGCGCCTTGGCTTCGATCTGCCGGATGCGTTCGCGAGTGACTGCGAACGACTGGCCGACTTCCTCCAACGTGTGCTCCGAGCCGTCTTCGAGACCAAACCTCATCTTGATGACCTTCTCTTCGCGCGGCGTGAGCGTGCGCAGCACCTGCGAAGTCTGGTCTTTCAGGTTGACGTTGATCACCGCTTCGGCCGGAGAAACCACCGCGCGGTCCTCGATGAAGTCGCCCAGGTGCGAATCTTCCTCTTCGCCGATCGGCGTTTCGAGGGAGATGGGCTCCTGCGCAATCTTGAGCACCTTGCGGACCTTCGCCACCGGGATGTCCATCCGCTTGGCGATCTCTTCCGACGTCGGCTCGCGTCCCAGTTCCTGCACCAGCTGCCGCGAGGTGCGGATCAGCTTGTTGATCGTCTCGATCATGTGGACAGGGATGCGAATCGTACGCGCCTGATCGGCAATGGCACGAGTAATCGCCTGCCGAATCCACCACGTGGCATAAGTCGAGAACTTATACCCGCGGCGGTATTCGAATTTGTCGACCGCCTTCATCAAACCGATGTTGCCTTCCTGAATCAGATCCAGGAACTGCAGACCGCGGTTGGTGTATTTCTTGGCGATCGAAACGACCAAGCGAAGGTTGGCTTCGATCAGCTCCCGCTTGGCCTGCTCGGCGTCCATGTCGCCCTGGATGATCTCGCGCTGGGTGCGCTTGAGTTCCGGGAACGCGACTCCAGCTTCCACTTCGAGCTTTTCGAGTTCACTGCGGATGCCTCGCGACTGGCGGCGATATTCCTTCTTCTGGTCGTCGCTGCGGGTCGCGTCCGCCTTGCGCTCGAGGTTCTGCGACTGCCGGTCGAGCTGGCGCATGGTATCGACGGTCTTGTTGACCCGGTCGATGAGCCGTTTGCGCTCGGTGTTGGTGAAGCCCAGGTTGCGCACGCACAGCGAAACTTTCACGATGCCGCGCGCCAGGGCGATGCGGTAACGCCGGTAATCCTTGGGACGCTTCTTCTGCGAGACAGCGGCGAACTTTTCCTGCAGCTGTCCGGCCTTCTTGTAGGCTTTTGCGAGGTCGTCGATCTTTCCGGTGAATTCCTTCAGGCGGTTCTGAAGAATTTCGTCGGTGATCTCCTCTTCATCGAACGTGACCACTTCTTTGATCGAACGAACGCTCTTCTTCAGGTCTTCTCCCAAAGCAAGAAGTTCGTTGATCACAATGGGAGAGCGCGAAAGCGCTTTGAGCACGCGCAACTGCCCGCGCTCGATCCGCTTCGCGATTTCCACTTCGCCCTCGCGCGTAAGCAAGGGCACAGTCCCCATCTCCCGCAAGTACATGCGGACGGGGTCGTTGGTTTTTTCCAGGGCGCCGGGGGTGAGATCGAGTTCTACGTCTTCCCCGGCTTCGTCTTCTTCGAATTTTTTATCGAGCGTGGCGGAAGGGAGTTTCGGTCCCTCGAGCACGTCGATGCCTTGCGTTCCGATCGTAGTCAGCAGATCGTCGAGGTCTTCGGGAGAGTGCACATCGTGCGGGATAAGGTCGTTGACCTGATCATAGGTCAGATATCCCTTCTCCTTCCCTGCGTCGATCAGCTTTTTAATGTCGTCGTACTTGTCGTCAAGAGCCAAGACGGATTATCCTCAAATCGTCCTCGAATGGAAGGACAGTCAAAACTTGTAAGCGGTGGGAACGTGGACGAGCGGAACCGCGCGCCTGCACAAACTTTCAGATGATAGCACAGAAATTTTCCAGCTACCATCGGTGATTTGATTGAGAACCAAGCTCGGTTGCCCTAACTTCCCCGCCGCTAAATACTTAGATGGCATTTCTCGCCGTTAAGTTTCAAGGTTCCCGGGTCGAATTTTCCCTCCTAACGTGCCTTTTTTCTTCCTCCTGCGAGCCCTAGATCGTCGCTCCCCCGCCTTCTGTGAGCCCCGGATCCATCAACGCGCGCTTGAGGCGCATTTTTTCCTGGAGCAAAGCCTGCAGGCGGCCGGGATCGAGAACCCGCGTGTCTTTCAGTTCCTGCTGCACCTGTTCAAGACCTCGTCGCAATTGGATGCGGCGAAGGGCGCGCACGGCGCCCTCCAGACGTTCCGCTGAAAGTTCCTCTTCCTCTTTCATCAGGATGGCTGCGAGTAGATTGCGGTCGGCCTGGGAAAGCGGTAACTCCATCACGTCAGAAACTTCGGAAGCGTCGTTGAGCAGCATTTCGATGAGCGCCTCGGTCGCCAGGCCTCGGTGCAGGTGTTCGTTCCTGAGGGCGAAGTGAGCCTGGCGGCAGGGATCGAACTCCTCTTCCGCGCCGTCGCGAGAGGAAAGATGTTCTTCGGAATCCTGCATCTGGGTGGAGGACGCCAGCGCGCGGATGAGCAGGCGTTCGGCATCAGTGACCTGGGCTTCAGGGGGAGCCTTGACGGCCGCGGAAGAGCGCGTGGCGGCGGCATGCTTAAGCTCCTGGCGAAGGACGGCGGAATCGATGCCGAGCTTCTGCGCGATCTCTCCCGCAAGCTCGTCGCGAACGATGCGATTAGGGATGCGGTGAACGTGCGGCAGCAGGTAGTTGACAGCTTTGACCTTGCCTTCGGCGCTGCGCACGGAAAATTGCGAGCGGGCACGCTCGATGAGGTATTCGAAGTAGCGCTGGGAGTGACGCAGGGCCTGCTCGTAAGCTTCTTTGCCTTTGCGGCGGATGAAGAGGTCGGGATCGAATCCGGACTCCAGGGTCAGGACTTTGATCTGAAATTCTTCCTCGACCAGCAATCCCAGGGTGCGCTCGGTAGCCTTGGCGCCGGCGGTGTCGGGATCGAAATTCACGACCACGTTCTTCGAGAAGCGTCCGAGCAGCTTGGCTTGCAGCTCGGTAAAGGCGGTGCCGGAGCTGG
Organism: Terriglobia bacterium; assembly: GCA_963832635.1. Taxonomy (GTDB): domain Bacteria; phylum Acidobacteriota; class Terriglobia; order Terriglobales; family Acidobacteriaceae; genus DATFTE01. The sequence goes on from CAWHVH010000004.1 coordinate 11,909, forward strand.
CGATGACATTCTGGAAGCCCGCCGCGAAGACCGAGATGCAGTCCATCTGGCCTTCCACCAGGATGGCATAGTCGAGTTTGCGGATGGCTTCCTTGGCCTGGTCGAGATTGAAGAGCACGCGCGACTTGGAGTAGATGGCGGTCTCGGGCGAATTCAGATACTTCGGTCCCGATTTCTCGTCGGTCGAGAGGGTGCGTCCGGTGAAGGCGATGACGCGTCCGGTTTCGTTGGCGATGGGAAAGACAACGCGGTTGCGGAATTTGGAATAGATCGGACTGCGGACGTCGGACCTCGGACCTTGGACCTCAGAATCCGGACTTCGGCCGTCGGACCTCGGACCTTGGACCTCAGAATCCGGACTTCGGCCGTCGGACCTCGGACCTCGGACCTCTGCCGCCGGCATCTCGGTTTGCTGAGGGCTGAGGTCTGACGTCTGAGGTCCGCTTTCCTGCTTCCAGGAGAAGAGGCCGGACTCGCGCAGGACTTCTTCTTCGTAGTCGCGGCGGAGGGCGTCACGCAGGTGGAATCCGGAGTCGGGGGCATAGCCGATGCGGAAGCGCTGGATGATTTCGTCGCTGAGCCCGCGTCCTTTGAGATATTCGCGGGCATGGGCGGCCTCGGGGCGGCGGAGGTAGTCCTGAAAGAACGCGCAGGCGCGCTCGTGGATCTCGAGCAGCACGGTGCGCAGCTTGGCTTCGCGGGCTTCGGTAGGACTGGAGTAGCTGGCCTTGGGAAGTGCGATGCCCAGCTTTTGGGCAACGGCGCGCACGGCTTCAGGGAAGGTGATGTTTTCGATTTTCTGGATGAAAGAAAACACATCCCCTGAGGCTCCGCAGCCGAAGCAGTGAAAGAACTGGCGGGTGGCATGGACGGAGAAAGACGGCGTTTTCTCGTTATGAAAGGGACAGAGCCCGGAGAAGTTCTGCGCCCCAGCCTTCTTCAGCTTGACGTAATCGCCGATGACGCGGACGATGTCGGCCTGCTGCTTGACGGTATATGCGAAGTCGCCGGGGTTGGCCATGGGGTGCCCTAGGGATTGTGAGGGATGGAGTCTCCGCATTGACTATACAGAAGGCGGATTGTTGTGGAGAAGCTGTGGAATTCGGGAATTGGCGGTTGAGCACGTAGGAAAAAAGGGATTGGCCGGCGGTGGCGTTGGCTTTGCCATTACTCCTGGGGCTCGCGGACGCAGGCAGGAAGGCTTCGACTTGCTGCGCTCAGCGTGACAGATTCTCAGTCATCCCTACGGGACTTGCTCAGGTTTCTTGCTTTCCCGCCGCTGAAGCGGCGGGCTATTGGCAGTCGCCGCTCCGCGGCTGGGGCGAGAAGGTTTGGCGCTCGTCTATCAGGTTATGGGGGTCGGCGCTATCGGGCACCGTGAGAATTCCTCGATGCGGCACAGGTCGTGCACGCGGACACGGGGCCCTTCGACTCCGGCATGCGTTCACTTCGTGAACGCGTGCCTCCGCTCAGGGTGACAGGATGAAGATAGTACGGATAGGCGCTGAAGCGCTGGTCGGGTTCGCGGGTGAGGACGCCCGCGCCAGAGGTGTGAGTTAGGTTCGTTCGGTGTTACGAAGTTGTGGCGGAGAGGTAGGGATGCTTCGACTTGCTGCGCTCAGCATGACAGATTCTCAGTCGTCCCTACAGGACTTGCTCGGGTTTCTTGCTTTCCCGCCGCTGAAGCGGCGGGCTATTGGCAGTCGCCGCTCCGCGGCTGGGGCGAGAAGGTTTGGCGCTCGTCTATCAGGTTATGGGGGTCGGCGCTATCGGGCACCGTGAGAATTCCTCGATGCGGCACAGGTCGTGCACGCGGACACGGGGCCCTTCGACTCCGGCATGCGTTCACTTCGTGAACGCGTGCCTCCGCTCAGGGTGACAGCATGAAGGTAGTACGGATAGGCGCTGAAGCACTGGCCGGGTTCGCGGGTGAGGACGCCCGCGCCAGAGGTGTGAGTTAGGTTCGTTCGGTGTTACGAAGTTGTGGCGGAGAGGTAGGGATGCTTCGACTTGCTGCGCTCAGCATGACAGATTCTCAGTCGTCCCTACAGGACTTGCTCGGGTTTCTTGCTTTCCCGCCGCTGAAGCGGCGGGCTATTGGCAGTCGCCGCTCCGCGGCTGGGGCGAGAAGGTTTGGCGCTCGTCTATCAGGTTATGGGCGCCGGCGCTATCGGGCACCGTGAGAATTCCTCGATGCGGCACAGGTCGTGCACGCGGACACGGGGCCCTTCGACTTCGTTCGGCTTACGCCTCACTCCGCTCAGGGTGACAGATCTTTTTAGATTGACGCGATGATTGGCGTCACACTCTCAGTTCCACGACCGTGGCTCCGCCTCCGCCTTCGTTTTGCGGGGGCTCGGCGACTGTGGCTACGTGGGGATGGGTTTGCAGGAATTGGCGGAGGGCTTTTCTCAGGATGCCCATGCCGCTGCCGTGGACGACTCTTACGCGGGTGAGTCCGGCTAAGAAGGCGCGGTCTACGAATTTTTCTACCTCGGCGGTGGCTTCGTCGACGGTGCGTCCGATGACGTTGATTTCGCTCGGGACGTTGGAGTCTTCGCGTTCGAACGAGACGCTGATGCCGCGGGCGCGGGCGGCCTGGACCGGGTTGGCATGGGGGATGACTTCGGCGATGTCGTCGCGGGCGATCTTCATCTTCATGACGCCGATTTCGACTTCGAAGTGGTTGTCGTCGATCTTGCGGGTGACTTTGCCGGGACGTCCCACGGATTTCAGCTTTACGGTGTCACCTTCGGCGACATGTTTGACCACTTGCGGTTGGGCGTTGGGGTCGTCTTTATCCGCGCCTGACGAGTGGGCAACGACCGTGGAGTCGAATTGCTCGCGGAACTCGCGGCGCAGCTTGGCGATGCGGCGCTCGGCGTCTTTCGAAAGTTTCTGCGAAGCGGCGCGGTCCTGGATGGCGTTGACGGCTTCGCGGGCGTGATATTCGAAGTCGCGCAGCACGCTCTCCAGCTTCTTTTCCATTTCTCTGATCTTGGCTTGCTGGGCATTTTTGCCTTCGGCGGCGAGGCGCGCCTTGTCGCGTTCTAACTCTTCTTCCTTGGCGCGCAGGCGGAGGCGTTCGCCCTCGGCCTGGCGCAGTTCTTCATGCAGGCGGTCGAGGAACTGTCCGACGTCGCGGGCCTGGCTGCCGAGACGGGCGCGGGAGGCTTCGATGATCGTCGGATTCAGTCCCAGACGTTGCGCGATGTTGATGCCCGCGGAGGCGCCGGGAACTCCCACTTTCAATTCGTAGGTCGGCTGCAGCGTGGCTTCGTCGAATCCTACGGAGGCGTTGACCACGCCGGGAGTGTTGGCTCCGTAGACTTTCAGCGATGTGTGATGGGTGGAGATGATGCTGACGCAGCCGATGCGGCGGAAGTGGTCGGCGATGGCGACGGCGAGCGCGGCGCCTTCTTCGGGATCGGTGGCGGAGCCGAGTTCGTCGAGCAGGACGAGAGAATCCCGGGTGGCGGTGCGGGAGATGAAGTCAATGTTCGTGACATGGGCGGAGAAAGTGGAAAGGTTCTGTTCGATGGACTGATAGTCTCCGATGTCGGCGAGGACGGCATCGAAGACCGGCAACTCGGCGCGGTCGGCGGGCACCGGAATTCCGGCCTGGGCCATGAGCGCGAGCAAGCCGACAGTTTTGAGGGCGACGGTTTTGCCTCCGGTGTTGGGCCCGGTGATGACGAGTTCGCGGCGGTCGCCTTCGAGTTCGATGGTGATGGGAACAGGTTGGGCGTTCTTGGTTTTGAGATTTCGTTCCAGCAGAGGGTGGCGGGCTTGGTGGAGAAGAAAGTCCGTGCGCGGGCGGGCGGCATCGTGCCTCGCTTCGCTCGGTTGGCGGACAGGAGTGTCCGCCCTACACAAGCTCACTGCGACGCAGTTGTAGTCTTCGGCGAAGCGGGCTTTGGCGAATTGCAGTTCGAGTTCGGCGAGAGTTTCGGCAGCCGTCAGGATGGGGCTGGCCTGTTCGCCGATGCGGCGGGTCATCTCAAGCAGGATGCGATGGATTTCGGCTTGCTCTTCGTCGAGCAGGCGGACGAGTTCGTTGTTCTGCTCGATGGTTTCGAGGGGTTCGACGAAGACGGTTTGCCCGCTGGAGCTGGCGCCGTGGACGACGCCCTGCACGCGGCGTTTCTGCTCGACTTTTACCGGAATGACAAAGCGCTCGCCGCGGATAGTGACCAGTTCGTCCTGCACGGTACCGCCTTCAGCGAGGCGCTTGAGGTATCCGCGGAGGGAGCTCTGGATTTCACGTTTCTGTTTTTCGATGTCGCGGCGAATGCGGGCGAGTTCGGGAGAGGCACGGTCATCGAGCGTGCCATCGGGAAGGATCTTGTTGCGGAAGGCGCGAAGGAACTCGGTGAAGTCGATGATCCCCGAGGAGAGTTGCGTGACGGCCTGCCAGGAAACTCGCATGGCGGCGGGAGGGCTGAGAGAAATCTCGCGCCATTCGGAGGCGCGATCGACGACGAGGATGACGTCGCGAATCTCGCCGGTTTCAAGAGCGGCGCCGGAGATGCGGGATTTTTCGACGTTCTTCGCGATGTCGAGCAGGCCGGAGAATTCGAAGCGGGCCCCCAACGCGGCGGAACTCGCGAATTTCAGCGGTGAGCTGGTGCTGGTTTTCGATCCAGGAGCGATCGGTGGAAGAGACCAGCGAGTCGATGCGGGCCTGCCCCAGAGGCGAAGAGCTGTATCCGCGCAGAAGTTGGGTGAGCGAGGCGAACTCGAGCACGCGGGAGCTGGTGTGGGCGAGGGGAGCGGGCACCATATCCATTCATTCTTAATTGCCAATTTCCAATTGGCAATTGGCAATTGAAAATTGAGAACGGTTCAGGCTTTGGCGGCTTCGACCAGCGGGGCTGGGGAGGCGAGGGGGAAGCGCAGAACGAAGACGGCTCCGCCTTCGGGGCGGTTATGGCAAGTGACGAGGCCGTGGTGGTCCTTGACGACGCCATAGGTGGCGCTGAGGCCGAGTCCGGTGCCTTTACCGATCGGTTTGGTGGTGTAGAAAGGATCGAAGACGCGACGCGGCTCGCGGATGCCCGGACCGGAGTCGGTGAATTCCAGCACCACTTCTTCACCTTCCTGATGGCCGGTGATGGTCAAATTGCCGCCGCCCACTTCTTCCAAGGCGTCCATGGCATTGCCGATGATCTGGAGGCAGCATTGGAAAAGCTGGTTGGCGTTGCCCCAGATGCGTGGGAGATCGGCAGGGATCCTGGTGTCCGAGCGAATGCTTTTGCTTTCGAGGTGCAGCTGTTCCATTTGGACGGCGCGGCGGGCGAGCGCTCCGATGTCGACCAGAGTTTTGTCTGCCGGCGCTTGCTGGGCAAAGCTGAGCAGGCCGGAAACCAGATCGCGAGTGCGGCGGGCTTGCTGCCCAATTTTGCGCGCCCAGGAGGCTTGTTCCGCGCTCATGGCTTGATTTTCGGCGAGGAGTTCGGAATAGCCGAGGATGGCAGCCAGCGGATTGTTGATTTCGTGAGCAGCGCCGGCGACGAGCTGTCCCAACGAAGCCAGCTTTTCCTGCTGGACGAGTTGGCTTTGCAGGCGCTGCAGATTCTCGAGGCTTTGATGAGATTCGCGCAACAGACGGACTAACTCGCGGTCGAGCAGATACTGGCGGACGAAGACGAAGAATCCGAGAACCAGCATCGCGGCGAGGGTCACCAGGATGCGGAATTGCTTGAGCCTGGGCGAGCCGACATCGGTAAACAGGGCCCAGAATCCCATGGCCGGAAGAGAGAGGATCGCGACCATCGCCATGCGCGGCGCGAGCGCCATCCAGCGACTGCCCTGGGGCGGCAGCGGCTCGGGCGCCGGCTTGAGTTCACGGGCCAGCAGAGCGGCCCAGATCAGCCAGCACACCGCGAGAACGAAGGGGACATCGTAGAGGCTTCCGCTGTAGTACTGGCCGCGGGCGATGGCGGCGTTCATGCTCTCAGAGCAGAAAGTATAAAGGCCAAATGCGGTGAGAAGATTCCAGTAGATGCGTTTCCATGCTCCCGCAGCGCCGGCGGCCGACAGGCCCAGGATCGCCAACAGAACCAGGTTCTCCACCAGGTAAAGCAGGTCGTAGTTGCGGCTGTAAACGGGGACGTTGAGAACGACATATTCGTCCGGAAAGACGATAAAGGCGTAAAGGAAAACCCACCACATCAGCAGCATGAGAAAGTTCAGAGTGCTGAAATAGAGCTTCTGGTTTTCCTGGGGACGGTGCGGACGAAGCGCCACCGCGGCCATGATGGGAACGATGTGAATGAACAGGATGACGTCGCCGATGAAGGGATCGGGCAAGTCTCGCCGCAAAATGACTTCGTAGAATGCCCAGAGAGCCTGGTTGACAGTCCAAAACAGGCATCCCATGGCAACCAGTGCCCAGAAAAGACGTACTTGCCCCCGGGTACGAATTGCATTCCAGGTAAGGATGGCCGTGGCAGCGCAAATCAGGGCGAGCATTGCGATGTCGCCGAAAGCGATGATGACCGGGCCCTGGGGAATGGCAAGCGACACCGCGGCGTAGGCGAGCGTGATCGCCGCCATAGAGACACTCCACCAATGTCGCCGCAAAGTCATGGCTCTCATCATTCTAGAAGCAGCGAAGGGTTCGTCGTAGTTCCCGGGGGAGACATTGACGTTACTTTCGTACCCCAACGCGCTTCGAGTTTCATTTGAGGCGGGCTACTTCCCCTTCCAATTTGGATGCCTTCTGGTATCACCAGGGTATGCCGGTGGTCTGTGATTGGAATCACTAACGGGGGTAACGAGTTAGAGGCCACACCGGCGAAGATTTCGCGGTGAAGCGGGGCTGTCATTGTCTGCTAGAATCGGCGTGTAAGAAGAGGATGGCCGGCTTCTTACGAGGACCGAAATGGCGTTCCCCATCACCCGACTTCGCCGCCTACGTCGCACCGAAGCTTTGCGCTCGATGGTGCGCGAGACCCGTCTGACCCCGGAAGCTCTCGTTTACCCGCTGTTCGTGTGTCCGGGCGAAGGTGTGCGGAAGGAGGTCCGGTCGATGCCGGGGGTATTCAACTTATCGGTCGACGAGGCGGTCAAGGAAGCGCGGGAGACCTTTTCGCTGGGCGTTCCGTCGGTCATCTTGTTCGGGCTTCCGGCAAAGAAAGATGAAGTCGCGACCGGCGCATGGGCGGAAGATGGGATCGTGCAGCAGGCAGCGCGTGCCATCAAGCGCGAAGTGCCAGAACTGGTGATCATGGGCGATGTTTGCCTGTGTGAATACATGTCGCACGGCCACTGCGGGATTGTGAAGGCGATGCATCCGGGGCAATCGCTGGGAGCGGCGGTGGCTGCTCCTCCCGCTGCCGGGACGGAATACGAGATCGAGAACGACTCGAGCCTGGAACTGCTGGCTCGCGCCTCGGTGTCACTGACGCGAGCGGGGGTGGATATCATCGCGCCGTCCGACATGATGGATGGGCGGGTGGCGGCGATCCGGAAGGCGCTCGACCAGGCGGGGCTGATTAACACTCCTATCCTTTCCTATGCCGCGAAGTTTGCCTCGGGATTCTACGGACCGTTCCGCGAGGCTGCGGATTCGGCGCCGGCCTTTGGAGACCGGCGCTCCTACCAGATGGATGGCGCCAATGTCCGCGAGGCCATGCGCGAGATTGAACTCGACATTGAAGAGGGTGCGGACATGGTCATGGTGAAGCCCGCGATGCCCTATCTGGATGTGATCGCCGCGGCGAGGGAGCGATTTGATCTGCCGCTGGCGGCGTATCAAGTGTCGGGCGAGTTCGCCATGATCGAAGCGGCGGCGCGTAATGGCTGGATCGACCGGGATCGGGTCATGATGGAGTCGCTCGTCTCCATTCGCCGGGCGGGAGCCAGCATGATCCTGACGTACTACGCGAAAGAAGCGGCCAAGAAGCTGTAGAGACGTAGCTTTGCTACGTCTTCTTCCCAACGAAAATATCTACGCTGCACCTTCCTGAGCGCTGCCTTCGTCGGACTCTTCTTTAGTTCCAGAGCCTCCGTACTTCGCTGCGCGCACCGAACCCGCGACTAACAGCAGATTGGTCGCGAAGACCGCGCTGAAGGCCATAGCGGGGAGGAACGCGAACTCGCTTCCCTTAGTCTCGACCACCTGCACCGCTAGCACGGCAGTAATCAGGCCGCGCGGCATCATCAGAAAGACCAGCTCTCTTTCTTCGCGCGAGATGCCATGCAAGGCGATGCGGCTCAACTGAACGGCAAGGAAGCGAGAAAGCAGCATGGCACCGAGAATCGCCAGGATCGGCAAGATGTATTGCCGGCCGGCAAATTCAACCACGACTCCCAGAAGCACGAAGAAGAAAGACCGCACGAGAAAACTCAGTTCCGAGTGGAAGCTGAGGAACTGCACCTCTTCCTGGACCATATCTCCGCGGCTGGGCAGGTTTCCGAGCATCAGCCCGAAAGCCAGCACCGCGAGCAGGCCGCTTCCTCCCAAGGCGTGGGTGGTCGCATAGATTCCCAGCACGACGCCGACCGAAACTGTGTTGCTGAATTTTTGAGGAGCAATGCGCGGCCACAGCCACCACCAGACAAATCCCACTGCAATTCCCACGGCCAATGCAATCCCTGCGTCGCGAGCGAATCCTGACATGAATCCCGCGAACTTCGCGCCTTGCGCCTCGGTATTCATGAGGCTGCTGACGACCAGGACACCGATGACGTCGCCCAGCGCCGACTCCAGCAAAAGGGTTACACGAACCGCCTCGCGAACTTTCAACTGCTGCAGCACAGGCATGATGACGGTGCTGCTGGTGCAGCCAAAGACTCCTCCCAGAAGCAGTGCCGATCTCCAGGGAAGAAGCAGGCTCCAGTGCGCGGTGGCGGCTACCGCGCCGAAGGCGAGCCCGTAGCCGAGGAAGGCGAGCAGCACTCCTCCGGGGAAGTGGCGGAGACCTTCGCGCAGATTCAGTTCCATGCCGCCTTCGAACAGAATCAGGATGAGCGCCAGCGCTCCCAGAAGTTGGGTGAAGGTGCGGAACTGATCGGGATTCACCCACTTCAGCACCGGACCCAGAACCAGGCCGGCGACCAGAAGCACAACGAGATCGGGGATGCGGGTGATGCGGAACAGGCGGTTGGCGGCGAACGCCAGCAGCAGGAGGCCGCCGATCAGCCCGAAAATCTGGAACTCGCCCATGGGGCTCCTCCCGCCGTTGGTTTGCTCATGCTAGCACTGAATAATGATGGAGTGGCGCGGCAGTGATCTTTGGAATGGGACTTGTTGCATGCTTGCCGCCGGCAGGTGTGCTTGGGCTCGGCTCGGCATGACGGAAGGATTCTCAGTCGTCCCTACGGGACTTGGTCGAGCATTCTGCGCTTTCCCGCCGCTGAAGCGGCGGGCTATTGGCAGTCGCCGCTCCGCGGCTGGCGATGCTGGGGGCTGTCCCACGAGTTTCGCGGACAGGAGTGTCCGCGCTACACGACTGGCTTGAGACGGCGCTAATGGTACCGGGGAACGCAGGGTCCCTCGGCGGCGATTCCCGAATCCTTCGGGCCTGTCGTAGAATCAATGGTTTGGAGTTACCACATTATTCTGCGTAGGGAGCACTTCTTTGCCTGAAGCCATTTATGACGTTGCCATTATCGGCAGCGGTCCGGCCGGATACACGGCTGCGATCCGCGCCGGGCAGTACGGACTTAAAACCGCTCTCATCGAAAAAGACCACGTGCTCGGCGGTACTTGCCTGCACGTCGGCTGCATTCCCACCAAAGCTCTGCTGTTCAATGCCGAGCTGTGGGACCACCTGAAAGAGGCCAAGGAGTTTGGCATTGAGGGCGTGGACGGACGCAAGCTGAACTGGGCCGCCGTCCAGGAACGCAAGTCGAAAAGTTGTCACCAAGCATGCCAAGGGCCTCGACTTCCTGATGAAGAAGAACAAAGTAGAGGTGCTTCGGGGATACGGCAAGCTCACCGGACATGCGCAGAACGGCGTGCATACGGTCGAACTCAAGGCGGCGGATGGCAAGGTCAGCCACGTGAAAGCCAGGAACGTGATTCTTTCGACCGGATCGGAAGCCCGCATGCTGCCCGGCCTCGAACCAGATGCGCGCATTCTGACCAACATTGAAATCCTCAGCCTGAAAGAGATTCCGAAATCGCTGGTGATTGTGGGGGCGGGCGCGGTGGGCGTGGAGTTCGCTTCCATCTTCAAGTCATTTGACACCGAAGTGACCATCATCGAGATGCTGCCCCGGCTGGTTCCCGTGGAAGACGAAGAAGTTTCGAAGGAACTGGCGCGCGTCTACCGCAAGCGCGGCATCAGCTTTCACACTAACGCGAAAGTGGAGAAAGTCGAGAAGACCAAAGACGGCATTGCCGTAACCATCACCGCCGAGGGCAAGCAGCAGAAGATTAACGCCGAGAAAATCCTGATCGCGGTGGGACGCAAGCCGCGCACCGCGAACCTGGGCCTGGAAATGACTCACATCAAGCCGGAGCGGGAGTTCATCCAGGTCGACAGCTGGATGCAGACGGCCGAGCCGGGCGTCTACGCGATTGGCGACATCGTGCTGGGGACACCGCAACTGGCGCACGTGGGCGCGATGGAAGGCATTGTCGCCGTCACGAAAATTGCCGGCAAGCCGGGCAAACCGATCAATCCCGAGCGGATTCCCAATGCAACGTACTGCCATCCCGAGATCGGAAGCGTCGGGCTGACCGAGACCAAAGCCAAAGAAGCCGGGTACAACGTGAAGGTCGGCAAGTTTCCTTTCACGGCGAACTCGCGCGCGTCGATTGTGGGACAGCACGAAGGCTTCATCAAGATTGTCTCCGATGCCGACTACGGCGAGATTCTGGGCGTGCACATCATCGGCCCGCAGGCGACGGAGTTGATTGCCGAAGCGGTAGCCGCCATGGAACTGGAAGCCACGGTCGAAGACCTGGTGTGGACGATTCACGCGCACCCGACGTTAGCCGAAGCCATGCTCGATGCATCCAATAGCGTGTACGGGATGGCGATTAACGCGTAGGGAATTTTGCAATTTAGTAATCGGGTAATTTTGTAAATTGCTTCGGCTTCTTGCCTCAAATTACAAAATTAGAGATTACAAAATTACCAAATGATTTCCGCAGTGAGGACGCTCGCACATGAAGGTTCGGGATGTGCTGAAAATGCTGGCTGAGGACGGCTGGTATCTGGATCGGACTCGCGGCAGCCACCGTCAGTACAAGCACTCTTCGAAACCTGGGTTGGTGACGGTGCCAGGCAAACCCAATGATGACTTGGGGCCAGGCACACTCAATAGTATTCTGAGGCAGGCAGGCTTAAAGAAATGAAAAAATATCTGATCGTCGTAGAGGAAACCAATACCGGGTATTCCGCCTATTCACCCGACCTCGATGGTTGCGTTGCAACTGGAGCAAGTCGTCAAGAGGTCGAAAGCCAGATGCAGGAGGCTATCGCGTTTCACTTGGAAGGCATGGCGGAAAGTGGCCAGCCCATCCCGGAGCCTCACACCTATTCCGCGTACGTGGAGGTTTCTGCGCGCTAGCCGAAGCCATGTTCGACGCTTCGGTTCATGGATAGGGACGGCGATGAACGCGGAGGAAAGGATTTGTAATTTGGTAATCGGGTAATTTTGCAATTTCCGCTGAGAGGCGTCGGACTTTTCTCAAATTACCAAATTACACATTACACAATTGCGAAATGATTTCCGTTCTCCAACTCGGCAACATCGATTACTCCACCGGCCTCCGCCTGCAGGAGCGGCTGGTGGCCTTGCGCAAGGAAGGCCAAATCGGCGATGTGTTGCTGCTGCTTGAGCACACGCCGGTGATCACCCTGGGACGGAATGCGAAAGCCGCGAACATTCTTGCGTCTCCGGAAAAACTGGCGGAGCGGGGAGTGGAAGTGTTCGAGTGCGACCGCGGCGGCGATGTCACGTTTCATGGTCCCGGTCAGCTGGTGGGTTATCCCATCTTCGATCTGCGCGGATTTCCTTCGACCACCGGCAAGCGCAGCACGCTGGGCGCCGTGGAATATGTGCGGCGACTGGAAGAAGTGTTGATCCGCAGCTGTGCGGATTTTGGGATTGGCAGCGAACGTGTCCCGGGACTCACGGGTGTCTGGACCCCCGGCGATGCACCGGCCAAGATTGCAGCCCTCGGAGTCCATATTTCACGCGGCGTGACCTCGCACGGCTTCGCTCTCAACGTGAATACCGATCTCAGCTACTTTCATCTGATTATTCCCTGCGGCATCACCTCGAAACCGGTGACCTCCATGGCGAAGGAATTGGGGCGCGAGGTGGCGATGCAGGATGTGGTTCACTCGGTCTCGCGGAATTTCGGAATGGTCTTCGGCAGCCAGATTCTGTGGCTGGAGACGCTGGACGCGTTGCTGGGGCATGTGGTGGGAGTGCCCGTGAAGCCTCCTACTGAGCTACGTAAGTTGCTCGGAGAAGACGACAAGGCGTGGGCTTGAGCACAACACTCTCCGAGCCCGACCGCGTTACGTCTTGGGAGTCTGCAGACGGATCACGATCCACCGTGCCTCGCTCTTCGGAGCGTTTACTTCGATCTCTGTGGCGTTAGAGCTGTAGGTTTGTCCGCGCAGCAACGTCTCTGCGGTCCCTCCAAAGTTCGCCTGCAAGTCTGTGAGCGCGATCAACAACAGGTGGTCCTTTCCCTTGGAAGAGAAGTAGCTGCTGTCCAGTGTTCCTCCGGGATCAAGCCGGTGCCGCTGAGCAGTGATGAACCCGTTGCCAAACAGAGAAGTTGTTTCCCCAATCGGCGCATCTCCCATCTTTATGAGGCGTGTACATGTACTGGGCTCGGAGCACGCGCGCACTTCTACCTCCCAGTGCCGCTTGAGTTCGACAATCAGCAACTGCGGGAGACCCTTTCCTTCATTCACAATCTGCGGAGCGCTTTCGCGCGGTAAGAACCGAGCTTCGCCCTCTTTTAACTTCTCGCGATTGAGCCCCTTCCTTGTCGTCAGGGCCAGACCTTCTCCTAGAGCTATGATCACGGTGTCGCGACCATGCTGATCCACCATGCTCACAGCGTCCGGAACCAAGTCAGCTCGGGAAACTCGGTAGTATTCATTTTCTTCGACTAGTTGACTGACTGCCTGGTGGACGGGCTTATCTGCCGACTGCCTAGTGCTGACCTCGCTGGCGGACTGGCCCACGGCCCCCGCTGCCAACAAGGGAGCAAACGCCATGACAAGCCACACTCGTTGCCACAACATTCTTCGCCGCTCCAAGATCGAGAATTATAGACCTGCTTACTTTCGGCGGTCGCCTAGCCTTCAACACCGTCCTCGCGTTAGCATAGTGTTTCCGTATGTCCACGAAGAAAACCAAGCCTGTGGCGAAGAACTCGAACTCCGACGGCCACCGCGGCGACCCTGCGGCGAGCAACTCACGCACTTATACCATCCTCGATTACCGCCTGGAAAAGCCGCGATTCGATCTGCGCCAGGTGCGCCATGGCGACACGATCCGCTACGAGGTCGAGGGCGACCTGAGCGCTCCGGTGCCTTCCATCCGCGAATCGAAGTATCTCGACAAGAAACAGTCGATCGAGATTTACCGCTGGATGCTTCTGAACCGCAAAATGGAGACCGCGCTCGAGAATCTCTACAAGCAAGGCAAAGTGGTCGGCGGCGTGTATTTCGGACTGGGGCAGGAGGCCTGTTCGTGCGCCTCGGCCTATGCGTTGAAGCCCGACGAATGGCTCGGCCCCATGATTCGCAATCAGGGCTCGCTGCTGGTGCGTGGATTCTCGGCGCGCGACATCATGATGCAGTACATGGCCAAGGCTGGATCTCCCACCAAGGGCCGCGACGCGTCGTCGCACTTCGGCGATATTCAGAAGCGCAACGTGGTGGCGCCGATCTCGACCCTCGGCGATTTGATTCCGGTGCTGTCGGGCGTGGCCTTGGGAGCGCGCCTGCAGGGACGCAATATCGCCGTGATGACCTACATCGGCGACGGCGGGCAGTCGACGGGCGTGACTTACGAGGGATTGAATTTCGCGGCGGTACAAGATCTCGGCCTGGTGCTGTTCGTCGAAAACAATCTCTGGGGATACTCGACTCCCGCGGATATGCAGTTCCGCGTGAAGGATCTGGCGGAGCGCGCCATTGCGTACGGCATCCCCGGCATCATTGTCGACGGCACCGACGCGTGCCAGGTCTACGATGCCGCGCACGAGGCCTGCGAGCGAGCGCGCCGCGGCGAAGGGCCGACGCTGATCGAAGCCAAGATGATGCGCATGAAAGGCCATGCCATTCACGACGCCGCGGAGTACGTCCCCAAGCCGCTGTTTGAATATTGGAAGAAGCGGGACTGCATCGCGCGCTTCGAGAATTATCTGGTGAACGTGAAGAAGTGGCTGAGCGCGCAGGAAAACCGGGCGCTGATCGCCGACGTGGAGCGTGAACTCGAAGAAGACCGCGAGTTCGCCGTGTCATCTCCCATGCCAGAACCGGAAAGCGCCGCCGGCGGAACGTATTGCGAGCCGGGATGCCATGAAATCAAGCCGAAGTGGGGAGTGCCGAAAGTAAAGAAAAGTTCGAAGGCGCTGAAACAAAGTGAAGCTGCGGTGCACTTGAAGTAAAACAGCTCTATGCCCCAACTCACCTATCTCGAAGCCATCCGCCTGGGAATCTGGGAGGAAATGGAACGCGATCCCACGGTGTTCTGCATTGGCGAAGACATCGGCATCTACGGCGGCGCGTTCAAAGTCACCGACGGGTTCATCGATCACTTCGGGCCTGAGCGCGTCATCGATACGCCGATCGCGGAGTCTGCCATTGTGGGCGCGGCTTTTGGCGCGTCGCTCACCGGCATGCGTCCCGTGGCCGAGTTTCAGTTCATGGACTTCATCGGATGCGCCTTCAACCAGATCGTCAACATGGTGGCCAAGGCGCACTACCGCTGGGGCGCGCCCGCGCCTATGGTGATTCGGGGGCCGAGCGGCGGCAACGTGCATGGCGGTCCGTTTCACTCGCAGAATCCGGAGATGTGGTTCGTGCACGCGCCCGGCCTGAAAGTCGTCTGCCCGGCGAGCGCCTACGATGCCAAGGGCTTGATCAAGGCGGCGATTCGCGACAACAATCCCGTCATTTTCTTTGAGCACAAATATCTTTACCGCCGCATCAAGGAAGAAGTTCCGTCGGAGGATTACATCGTCCCTCTGGGCAAGGCGAGAGTCGCGCGCGAAGGCCACGATCTCAGCGTCATCACGTACGCCGCCATGGTGCACACGGCGCTCGAAGCAGCGGAACTTCTATCCAGGGAAGGAATCGAAGTCGAGATTCTCGATCTGCGCACGCTTTCGCCGCTCGACCGCCAGGCCATCGCGCAAACCGTACGCAAGACGAACAAGGTGATCTTGCTGCACGAGGACGTGCGGACCGGGGGAATCGCCGGCGAGATCAGCGCTATCATCAACGAGGAAGCTTTCGACGATCTCGACGGGCCCATCGTGCGGATTACTGCGCAAGACTCGCCCGTGCCGTTCTCACCGCCGCAGGAAGAATTCTTTCTGCCGAAGGTAAGCGATATCGTCCGTGAGGCACGCAGACTGAAGGCCTACTAGCGGTCAGGCGTTCCGGTTCAACCGTCCTGAGACGCGGCGTCATGGGTCAAACCAAGCGACAGGAGGAACGATGCGCAATTTTGTTCTGGGAGCTGTCATCACGCTGGCGGTGCTGATTCTCGGCGGACTGGCCTATCTATCCCTCGGATTTTTCCCCACCAATGCTGACGCAACTCCGACCCCGCTTGAGGTTCGCATCGCCAACAGCGCGATGGATGCTTCCATGGAGAAACGAGCGCCCCGAACCGACAGTCCGCTTCCGGCCACCGACGACAACCTGATGGATGGCATGAAGCTCTACACCATGAATTGCTCGGTGTGTCATGGCACGCTCGACATGAAGCCCAGCCCGCTCGAACACTCCATGTATCCGCCGCCGCCGCAGTTTATTCTGGCGCCGCTGGACGATCCGGAGTGGCACATCAACTACGCCATCAAGACAGGAATCCGCTACACCGGCATGCCCGCGTGGAGAGGTACGCTGAGCGACCAGGACATCTGGAAGCTGACGCTGTTTCTTGCGCGGATCGAGAAGATGCCTCCCGGAGTCCAGGAATATTGGAAGAAGTCGTTCGGAGTCATGCCCCAGGCCGGCCGCCCGGTTTCCGGGAAAGACGGCAAGGGCTGACCTGCTCCGGCCCGGTGACATCCTTATATATAATGTAGGTTTGCGTTGGCCCCGGCAGAGACGGCCGGGGCATCTGGAAGGAAATTATGCCCACTGATATTGTCATGCCCCAGATGGGGGAATCGATTTTTGAGGGAACCATCACCAAGTGGCTGAAGAAGCCCGGTGAGAAAGTGCAGCGCGACGAACCGCTGTTCGAGATCTCCACCGACAAGGTGGATGCGGAAATTCCTGCTCCTGCTTCCGGCGTGTTGCAGGAGATCAAGGTGTCTGAGGGAAACACCGTCCAGGTCAACACGGTGGTGGGAACGATTGCGGGCGACGGGGAAGCCGCGGCTCCCGCGAAGGCCGCGCCGGCGGCACAACCTGCGACGGCAGCACCAGAAAAGAAAGCCCCTCCCGCGCCAGTTGCTGCAGCGCCCGCGCCGCAAGCGGTCGGGGACGAAGATAACGAGCAGGCCCGCTCTTCACCTCTGGTCCGCAAAATCGCGCGCGAGAATAATGTCGACCTCTCGCAGGTGCAGGGCAGCGGCCTCGGCGGCCGCATCACCAAGCAAGACATCATGGCGTTTCTCGAGCGCCCGCAGGCGAAAGCGGCTGCTCCGGCAGCGACTTCCGCCCCGGCTGCGGCTCCCGCTGCCAGACCGGCGGCTCCCGCGCCGGCTGCGATTCCCGGGGATCTGGTGCCCATGACGCAGATGCGCAAGATCATCGCACAGCGCATGATCGAATCGCGCCGCACCAGCGCTCACGTCAACTGCATGTTCCAGGTGGACTTCACGCGCATCGTGAACCTGCGCAACAAGCTGAAGTCGGGCTTCGAGCAACGCAACGGCGCGCGCCTCACCTTCATGCCTTTCTTCGTGCGCGCCGCCCTTATCGGACTGCAGCAGTTCCCCATCGTCAATGCCTCTATAGAGGGAGAAAGCATCCGCTATCACCGCCACGTCAACATGGGGATTGCCGTCGCCCTCGATTGGGGATTGATTGTGCCTGTCCTGAAGAACGCGGACGAGTTGAACTTCCTCGGATTGCAGCGCGGCATCACCGATCTTGGCGAGCGTGCCCGCAACAAGAAGCTCATGCCGCAGGACGTGGAGGGATCCACCTTCACCGTGACCAATCCCGGTCAGTTTGGCGCAGTGTTCGGATTGCCCATCATCAACCAGCCGAACTCCGCCATCATGGGGGTGGGTGGGATCACCAAGACTCCGCTGGTGATTACCGATAAGGACGGCAGCGATTCTATCGCCATCCGTTCCGTTGTCCACCTCACCCTGAGTTACGATCACCGCCTGATCGACGGCGCGGTCGCTGACCAGTTCATGGCTTACGTCAAGAAGACGCTGGAGAATTGGAGCGAAGAGGTCGGGTAGGCCCCGGCCTCAGAGTCCAACCTGTTTTTTCCAGGCTTCGATCGTGGCAATGGTGTCGGTGTCGGCCGCCAATCCCGCTTTGATCGCGGCCGCCACGTTGGCCTGCTCATCGGGACCGAGATTGAACAGAGACTCCAGTTTCAGGTAGAGTTCGATTCCCGCCGGGCCCACCGCTGAGATCGCGCCCAGAATTTCTTCAATCAGAAGTGCAATGCCTTGTATGCCGAGGCTCGCCATGTTATTTCCCCTCCGCCAGTTGGTAGTCGGCCAGAATCACGCTGGCAAGATTGACGATGCCCTGCAAGTCCTGCGCAAACGTCTGCTGGCTCTTCGGATTCTTGATTCCGAGCCCACCTGACTGAATCAGCGTCGTTCCCTGGTTCTTGATTTCATTCAACAAGGCCTGGATCTGGGTCGCTTGCGTCGCTGCCTGCGTGGAACCTGCAGACAGAATATTTTCGATGGCCGCATGATCCTTCGCCACCAGTTCCTGGTAACTCAGAATGGGCTCCGCCAGCTGTACGCTGATCGTCCCGGCCTGTTGCACTCCGATGATCCCCTTGGCAACGTCATTGTTAATCTGTGCGAGCGCGGCCATGTTGATATTTACCCGCTCCCACGGCGAAACCGGCCCGGACTGCTTGTGAATGCATGCAATCGTGACCGCCGTTAAGATCACTACGAGACCAATACTTCTTTTCATCTGTCCTCCGCTTCTCAAAAGGTGCTTCACTCGCTTCCGCCTTGCGGCAAGATTGATTACGGTTGAACCGGCTTGGCCCAGATCGACGCGTTCAGACACTCGACCGTGCCGTCGATCACTTTCGAAAGACCCTCTTTGAATTTGTTTTCATCGACAATTTGCCGGCTGGTAATCGCAAAAAGATGTAGTGAATGACGACGACGTGATCGACGCCTTCCAGATGTTCCCCGAGTCCAGTGTCCAAGTCGTGGAGGGCAAATCCTGATAGCCCGTAATCGTCGGAGCGTCTCCCGTCCCGTAAGCATCGAAGACAATCGGGTTCCCCGACGCGCCGCTCGACGGAGGCACCAGGCTCTCCCGCCACACTTCTCCACGCTTGAACAGAATTTGGTCTCCTGCGGCAAACGTCGAGCCGTTTACTTTTGCAATCGTCTTCCAGGCCGTTACCAGCGATTGCCCGTCCTTGGTGTCGTCTCCGCCGCTAGCGTCGACATAGTAGGTAGTCGCTCCCGCCATCGTCGTCAGGACGCAGACCAACACGCCCGTCAAAATCCGCGGTATCTTCATTCCCAACCCCTTAAATTGTGATGGGTAAACCATGGAAGGACGGTGTCTCTGCCCGCCCCGTGCGTTGCGCCCAAGCCTTACACGCTGCCTTAGTCGTCCGCCGTGGTGAATGCCGGCCAGGAAATCAGCAGGACTCCCCCGGCTGGCGTGCCATCGGCTCTGTAGACGACATCCGCGATCGTCGTCGTCGCCGGCGTTGCTCGCAGCATCATCGGAAATAAGACCACCATCAGCAGCAAATAAAAAAGCCGTCCCGCAGGACGACGTGTGCGCGCCATAGCTCCTCCGTAACTTTTCCCAGTCATTTCTTGCGAACCAGAATCCCCTCGACCAACAAACTCTTAGCGACCTCCAACGACACCTCGGCGCCCATCTCCCCGAAAGGAGATCGCACCCGCCAGGTTGTGCTTGGAGTTACTTCTCGATCTCAGTCACGCTCTTCGGCGCAGCCGTTTCCTCGGTGAACCTTCGTGCCCTCAACGGTTGACGGCTTGCCTTCTTAGCGTCCTTTGCGGTTAAAGGCTCTTCCCGTGCACTCAGACTTAGCCGCCAAACCCTACTTGCCCGCCCTTACCTGCGCTCCCAGAAACCGTTCGACGCTGTGCACATACACATCCGCAAAATCCACCACTGGGCGCCGCGCCTCGATCAAATTCATCGCGTCTTCCAGCTGCCAGCCCAGGGAACACAGCAGCGCCAGCGCCATCATCGGAGCTCGGTGGACTCCCGCGGCGCAATGAATAAACAGCTTCGTGCCTTCCCCGTCGAGCGCCTGCAGCGCGAAATCGACGCCGCGCTGGAAAACCTCCGGCGGCTTCGGCTGGAAATCATCGTCAATCGGGTTCCACAACACATCGATACCGTGAGGCTCGGCCAGCCGTGTATCGTCAAATTCGATCTGCATGTCGATGATGTGCGTGGCCCCTGCCTGCGCCACCTCCGCCATGTTCTGCGCGTTCCAGATCCCGCCTCCGACCGCGATCCGGCCGGTCACCCAACTCATATCCATGCGGCAAATCCCGTGGCCGGTCTTGGCTCTCTCTCGCAGCGAACCCTTAGCGAGCTGCGCGGTAAGCAGCTTTTCCGCGATCTTCCGCTGCGACGGCCAGCGGCGAGCGACCAGCGACCAATGTCCCGTTTTCATTCTACGGCATTGCCTCTAGCCGTCACCGTTCCCGCACAATCGTTCGTAACCTCAGCCCCCGTCTCCATCACACCCAGGCGGCTGAACAATGCCTTCGCCAGCCCGTCCTCTTCCGGGTTCTGCTCCACGCCCTCGCCTGCCGGATACAACCCCACCAGCTCAAACAGAAACTTCATCGCGGAATAGTGCCCCTTGTTGGCTTCTTCAATTCCGTTTTCCACCATTTCTGCCGCCGCGTTCCCCACCAGGTTCCTGATCTCTTCACGGATCGCTGTCAGGTCCACCGGCTTCGCGGAAGTTCTCCGCGAGCAAACCCGGGACGCATTCTTCCCCACCCTGCTCTTCGCTCTCTTCATGACCCCAATCTCCGTCCAAAAAGTAAGGGCGCGCCCAAGGCGCGCCCGGCAATTCCGATAAGTGCGTTTTTTGACTCGTTACTAACTACTCGCTACTGTTCCTCGTCTTTTTCTACTCTATAAGTTCAGAATAGCAAATTTAGTAGGGTGAGTCGGACATTTTTTGAAATTTATTTTTGCCTTCGTTGCAATCACTTGCGGGGAATGGGTCGCTTTTACCCCCTTGACAAGCTGTTTCCCGATTCGGGACTGGGTTCACCATCGGTTTCAAAATGGAACCGCGCAGGAACACTTCGCTCAGCCCGTCGATCGCCTCGTAGATATACCGCCCCACAGTTCGTGGACTGCACTGCAGCAGGCGTGCCGCCTCTTCCTGCGAGTACTCCTCCAGCACCACCATGGCGATCACTTTCTTCTCGAACCAGTCCAGCTTTTCCAGGCTTTGCTCCACGTCATGGACAAAGATGACCGTGTCCTCGAAAGTAGCGATGTGGTACGAAGTGATTTTCGCGCGAAAGAATTCCCGCCCCAGCAACGACGGCAACCTCCCCACCTCTACCGCCAGGCGTGCATATCGTTTCAGCAAAGCCACGGTGCGATCGCGATACATCCACAAGTCGCGGTCCGCGCCCCAGTGCTCCGAGGCGTGCGCGAAGTCTTCTTCCAGAAGAGCCTCATCCTCGGGAGACAGTTCCCACTCTTCCGCCGGTTCCTGTTCCTCCAACTCGCCGTCTTCGCAATCGATGGCATCGGGAGAGATCGTGCCGGGAGGTTCCGATACTGCATAAAGCGATGGAACCAGTCCGGCGCTCACGCGTTCCCTCCCTCGCTGCAGAGCGCAGCCAAGTCCTCGAGAGTAGCTTCGAAGTCCCCGCCGTCGCCGTTCGGCAACCGCACCCGGTTCGGCCGCTTCCCGGGCAGATCGGCCATCTTAGGGGCGCACGTCCCGCAATACACCCGTTCCGAACCCACGGGACGCAGCCACAGACCGCCGCAGCGTTCGCAATATTTCAATTCCACTTCCACGATTTCGATTTCCAGCATCTCCACAATTGCCTCCAGGTTATGAATGGTGTTGCGCTTTCTGAGACCGCAATAAAAATGCCCTGTGCCGATTTCTCGTCACAGGGCTCGTTTCTCTTTACGATGACCTGTACTGCTATTTAGTTATGAATCCCGGCTTAACTGCCGGTTACAAGCTGCCGGCGATGGATTGCCGGAAGTAACCTTCTTCGTAGCCCGATTTCAGCACGCGGCCATTCTGCACCACCACGCTGACCCGGCCGGTGAAGTGTAGTGAATCCAACAGCTTCTGCATTGAGGAAGACAGAACCTCGGCTGAGCGCACCTTGCGGCGGAACTCCGCGAAGCTCTCTCCTTCGCTCTCGGTTTGTGGATAAATCGCCATAACGGTTCGGGTACTCCAGTATGAGTTATATGATTCCGCCAGCCTATAGCTTCGGAGTACGAGTGTCAAGAAATATATTCCCTTCGAGATGTGGTACTTACCTGGTGAATAGCGCCGTGCTATAGGCCGGTGCTATACTTCCGCCATGAAATTCCGAGCCTTGCAGGATAATTTGCGCAAAACTCTCTGGGGGCGCATCGAGGAAGGCGAACTGACGGGATTACGCCTGGCGGAAGAGACCGGCTTCAAGCAGGCGCACATTTCCAATTTCCTGAATCGCAAGCGCGGCCTGAGTCTCGAAGGCATGGACAAGGTGTTGAACGTCCAGCACCTCTCCGTGCTCGACCTGCTCGACCCGCATGAAATCAACAAGCGCGCCAGCATCCTCCCCCCCGCGGAAGACGAATTCGAAAACGTACTGCTGGTCGACGGCACCACCGCCGCCAACGAACCCCTGATCATGAGCATGAAGGTCAAGGAGATCCTCAAGTTCAAGAAAAGCTTCCTGCGCAAGCTGCGCCACGAAACCGAGGGCGACCGCGACGGCTGGGAGCGCTTCGTGCTCATCAAGGCCGATGCCCGCGAGGGCATGAGCATGTATCCCCGCATGTTGCCCGGCGCCACCGTGCTGATCGACCGCCACTATAACTCTCTGAAACCCTACCGCAAGGGCGAATCCAACATGTACGCGGTGAGCAAGAACGGACGCTGCACCGTGAAGTACGTGGAACAGGCCGGCAACCACCTGGTGCTGCGCCCTCACAATCAGGCTTACCCCGTGGAAATCATGCAGATGGAAGAAGGCAAGAAGGTGCACGACTACCTCATCGGCCGCATCTGCTACGTGGGCATCGAAACGTAAGGAAGGACGGGCGAGGACGGCCCCGTCCCCGCCCTTGAACTGAACTCCGCCAGCCTAAGGGTTGTAGAACGTCAAGGCCAGCGCCGGCGTGCTGGCCGGGAAGGTGCCACTCGCCGCGAGCCCCCCGCTGGTCCCGTTAATTCTGAATCCCAGAAGATTCGGTGATTGCTGTCCCCCTCCCGCGAATAAGTAACTGCCCGCCGTCGCCAAGCCACCGGAGGTGAGGGGCGTCGACGCGGGAGCAAGGCCGGTGCTGAAGGGCGAACCGCTCAGCCCGCTCAAGGCTCCGCTGTTCGGGTCGATGCCAAACCCCGAGATGGTTCCATCCAGCGAATTCATCACGTACAGGAACTTGCCCGAGGAATCCATCGCCATGGCATAAGGGCCGTTCCCGGTCGAGAATGGCGAGTTGCTGATGGCGGTGAGCGCACCCGTGGCACCGTCGATGGAGAACGCGGCAATTCCGTTGGCAACGTCCAGGGACAGATACAGAAACCTGTTCGAGGGGTCGATGGCGAGGGTTCCAGTTCCTCCGCTTACGCCGATCGGATATGGAGAGTTCGGCAGCGCCGTCAGCGTCCCAGCGCTGTCGATCGAGTAGGCTGCCATACTTCCCGCCGCCGGCGAAGCTACATACAAAATCGTCCCTGAGCGATTCACAATCGCCGGACCGGGCGCCTGAGGCAGGGAGAATGGAGAGCCCGGAACGGAGGTAAGGACGCCCGTCGAACTATTGATGGCAAACCCCGTAATGAATGAGTTCGCGCCCGTCGCATAAACGAAATGCCCGGTCGGGTCGGCGGCCACGCCGACCGGATCGTCCGCCGGAAACGGAGAGCCGGAGACAGCTGTCATCGCGCCGCTGCTATTGTTCACCGAAAAACCATAGAGGCCGGGGGTGAGCAGATCTGTGACATACAGGAAATTCCCGGGGAGGTCGACCGCCAGGCCGCTGCCCACCGCAGTCGGGGCGGAAGTCGCGCCGACCGCCACCAGCGCGCCACTGGAACTGATACCGTAGCCAAGGATCTGCCCGGTGCTGGCGGCATAAATGAACTGATTGGCGACGCAGGTGCCACAATTGATCGGCGGCAGGGAAGAACTGTTACAACCCAGCAGGATGAAACCCAGGACACTGAGCAATGCGGCTGAAGCCTGGAACTGCCGGGACTTCATACTCCCACCTCCTACGGTGCTTGGACACACTTACTTATCCAATGGTTGCCAAACCTATGCATCCTGCAAAAGTTGTGGTCTTCACGAAAGTAGTTTACTCCCACTCCCGCAACACGCGGCCTAAGATCTCTATCGCGTTGCCTAGCGCCGACAGTTCCTCGGGTGTAAGTGCCTGAAGATGCGCGGCCAGATACTCGATCCGGGCCTGGCGGCCACGCAGCAACAGCTTTTTGCCTTTGGGCGTGGCGTAAATGCGGACGCGGCGCGCGTCTTTGGTGTCAGCCTCCCGTACCGCGAACCCGCTTTTCTCCAGGCCGGTCACGATCCGCGTCATGGTGGGAGGTTTCACCTGCTCGGCTCGCGCCAACTGGCCCAGCGTCATGGGCCCGCCAAAGACAAGCACGGAAAGGGCCGAGAGCCGCGCCGGACCTTCTCCCGTCTCGGTGTCGCGCTTGCGCACCCGCCGCAACAGATGGATGGCCGCCGAGTGCAGGCGATCCGCGATCTGAAGCTTTTTGGGATCCTGGGGCATACGTTTGATTTCCGATTGCCAATTTCCAATTGCCGATTGAAACCCGATCGCATGGGGATCTTCAATTGGCAATCGACAAATGGAAATTGGCAATCCGGCTTACTTTGCTCTTGACATCGGACCGCAAGCCGTTATTATTCGTTAGCTATGCTAACTACATAGCGCGCCGGAGTCAATATGGAACCACAAGCCGAAGTCATCGCGGCGGTACAGAGTGGAGACAAAGACAAACTGCAGAACCTGCTCGCGGCTGATCCTGCGCTGGCGGCGGCGCGCGACAACAATGGCGTTTCCGCCATCATGCAGGCGTTTTATACCCGCCATCCCGAACTCCTGAAGCCATTGCTGGCGGCCAAGCCCGCGCTCGACATCTTCGAAGCCACGGCTCTGGGACGCATGGACCGCGTTGCCGAGCTTCTCAAAAGCGACCCCGACCTGACGAAGAGCTGGTCGGCGGACGGATTCACGGCGCTACACTTTGCCTGCTTCTTTGGGCAGGGTGCTGCCGGCATGCTCCTGCTCGAACATGGCGCCGATGTCGCGGCGGTGGCGCGCAACCCGATGAAGGTCATGCCGTTACACAGCGCCGCTTCGGCGCGCAACGTCGCCATGGCCCGCGCTCTGCTCGAGCATGGCGCGCCCGTGAACGCGCGCCAGGCCATGGGATGGACTCCCATTCACGCCGCGGCGCAGAACGGAGACAAGACCCTGGCCGAAGCGCTGCTCGAGCACGGAGCCGATCCGCGGCTGACTAACGACGAGGGAGTGAGCGCGGCGGACTTGGCGAAAAAGGGCGGGCACGCGGAACTGGCAGCGCTGTTTGAACGGTGATGGACGATTTCGTCTTGCTACTTGAATGAAAACCGCTGGGGACGCGGAGGACGCTGGGTTTTTCGCTTAAAAACCTCTGTGTCCCCGGCGTCCCCTGCGGTTTTGGTTGCGGTGATTGATGGGGGCCGATCCCTCCCCGCAATGGGACAGATGGTTGATAAAAGCTGTTCGCCGAACATGATACGGCTTGCTTTCCCTCCCCGCCTGATGTAAAACCCTCACGGCGTACTCAGCCTGCGCAAATGTGTGCACACTCTCCATGCCCGCCACGGGGAATGGCCGTAGTTTGTCGCCCATCCGTTTACATCCGCCAGAAATTGATCGGGAGACTTATGAACCCACGCAAGTTCGTCTCACTCGCGTTTTTCCTGTTGCTCGCCGCCACCTTAAGTTTCGCGCAGGGCTCCGCGTCCGGAGACCTGCATGTCACGGTGAAAGATCCCAAGGGCGATCTGGTCACCAATGCCGTGGTAAAGGCAAACGAGCAAGGCAAGGCAACGGAGCGTTCCACTTCGAATAGCGCGACCGGGGACTACAGCCTGCTGTCGCTGCCGCCGGGCAAGTACAAGGTCACGGTGGAAGCGCCGGGCTTCGCCAAGGTAGAGGTTCCGGATGTGAGCATCACGGTCGGCCAGCTGGCCGAGCTGCCCATCACGCTCTCCGTAGCCGGGGCGCAGGAAGTCGTTTCCGTGTCCTCGGAGGCGGCACTGGTGGAGACGACGCGCACTTCGACCACCGACACCATCGATCAGCGGCGCATCGATAATCTGCCGATCAACGGCCGCAACTACATCAACTTTACGCTCACCGATTCGCAGGTGGTGCGTGATAACGCGCCTTCGATCGGGGCGGCGCCGACTTCCGGGCTGAATTTCGGCGGGCAGAGGGCGCGCTCGAACCTGGTGAACGTGGACGGCGCCGACGCGGTTGACAACTCGACCAATGGCATCCGCTCCACGGTTTCGCAGGAAGCGGTGCAGGAGTTCCAGATCATCACTAACGGTTATGCGGCGGAGTACGGACGCGCGTCGGGCGGCGTGGTGAATATCATCACGCGTTCGGGATCGAACGACTTCCACGGAGACGTGTTCGGTTTCCTCAGAAACCGCAACTTCCAGGCCGTAAACCCGTTCAGCACGACATCGAATCCCGCGTACACGCGGGTACAGGCAGGAGTGGCGTTCGGCGGACCGATCAAGAAAGACAAGACGTATTACTACTTCTCGTATGAAGTGACGCGGCGGCACGAGACCGGGTTCTCCAGTATCGGGCTGGACAACTTCGGGCTGGTGCCCTTCGATGCCAGCCCGTATTTCGGAGCGCCGGGCGGGACGTTCGTGATCAAGGCGACGCCCCAACAGCAGCAGGTCCTGAGCGCCAACGTTCCAAACATTCCGTTCCTCACGCCCGCGCAGCTGCAAGGGCTTCAAGGTTATGTCTTCGTGGTTGGCGGATCGTCGGGAATTGCCCTGAATGGCGCCTACCCGCAGTCGTTTGGCTTGCTTGCGGGAACGCTGTTCCCCGCCGGCCCCAATGCCCTGCAGCAGTTTCCCAGTTCCTGCAACTTCGGCAGCCCCAATCTGACCTGCAACGGCCTTCCGTCGGCTTATCTGACCCTGAATTCGCAGCGCGGAAACTTCCCGGTCTTCGAAGGCACGAGTCTGTACTCGTTGCGCATCGATCACAATCTGAACAACAACAATCACATCATGTTGCGGGGCAACGTGAGCCCCAGCACGGTCACGGGCATCGAAGTGAACGGCGAAAACCAGACCTTTGGGCAAAACGCCTATTCACGCACCTCGCAGCAAACCTACCGGGATGTGACCGGGGTCTTCCAGGACACGTGGACGCTCGGGAACAACAAGATCAACGAATTCCGCTTCCAATACGCGCGCCGGGGATTGTCGTATTTCTATTCCAACGCGCCGGGCGGCGGCGACGTGGCGGTCAATATACCGGGCGTGGCGTATTTCGGGCGCGAACCGTTCTCCTACATCCAGAGGACGGAGCAGCGCTACCAGTTCAGCGACAACTTCTCGATCAGCCACGGACGCCATGACATCAAGTTCGGCGTTGACCTTAACTACCTGCCGCTGGACGCTACGTTCACGGTGAATTACGGAGGGGTGTACAGTTTCGGCGCGGTCACACCGGTGACCGGTTTGCCGGAGCTCTCGCCGGCGCAGGCATATGGGTTCGGCACGCCGAGCACGCTCATCCAGGGCATCGGCAACCCGCATGATTCCTTTACCAATATTCCTCTGGGCGTGTTTGCCGAGGACTCATGGCGGGTGCGCCCCAACTTCACCGTGAACCTGGGCGTGCGCTACGACATCGAATTCCCGCCGAGTCTGTCGCCGCCGACCGGGCTGGCGGCAGCCGCCTACAATCAACTGGGGATCCAGAAAGGAATTCAGACCGACACCAACAATATTCAGCCGCGCATTGGCGTGGCCTGGGATCCACACGGCAACGGCAAGACGGTGTTGCGCGCGTCTTATGGAATTTTCTACGATCACCCGCTGCTAGGCCTGTATTTCCTGGGCGATGCCTCGGACGGCTCGAAGAGCGGACAGTTGCTGTTCGCGGGCGCCGCTCCGTGCGACGGTTCTGCTCCGGGAAGCCCGGGAAATCTGAACGCGACGAATATCTTTCAGGGAGTTCTGGGCACATCGGGGTGTCTGCCCGGGATTCAGGCCATCACCGGGTACCAGCAGCCTTCGGCGAATGGCACTCCGAACCCGCAACGCTTTGATCCGTTCTTCCCCAACTCGGTGTTCAACAATCAGAATTATCTGAACCCGTCGACCTTCTTCCCGCTGGCGTTCCAGCCGTTCGGCTTTCCGCAGGCCAAGAATTTTGTGTACGCCTACTCGCAGCAGATAAACCTGGCGTTCGAGCAGGATATGGGGAACGGGTTCGCGGTGACCCTGGCGTACAACTTCAACGGCGGGCGGCATTTGAACCGCCCCATCAACGCCAACACCACGCGCGGCGACTTCCTTCTGGAGAACTGGCAGGCGGCGTACAGCGATCCGACCTCGAACGCCGCAGGCGGTCCGTTGGCGGTAGGCACCGGACCTGCACCATGCGGAATCAATCCCAACACTGGCGTGCCTTGGGTTTCGCCAGCGTTGATGAATTTTTACCGGCCATCGGGATTGAACCCTGCGATCGCCATTGCGTTGAATGCGGCGGGCGCCGGAAGCTGCGTGACGCTGGCGCAGCAGATTCTGCACACCCTTCCCGGCTTCAACACCCAGTGCGACCCCACGACGCTCGATCACTGCGTCCCGTTCAGCGACATGGACGCGAACTTCTCCAATGGAAGCTCGGTCTATCACGGGTTCACGGTGAACCTGCGGAAGCGGTTCAGCAATCACTATGAGTTTCTGACTTCCTACACCTGGTCGCACGCGATTGACGATTCCACGGACTTGCAATCGCCGCTGTCGCCGCAGAACAGCTACTTCCCCGGCCGCGAGCGGTCCACTTCGTTGTTCGATCAGCGCCACCGGCTGGTGTTCAGCGGCATGTACCAGAGCGGAAAGCTGGGAGGGAGCGGTTTTGCCAGCAAGTTCTTCAGCGACTGGACGGTTGCTCCGATCATCGAGGTGTCGTCGGGAAGGCCGTTCAACATCATCACCGGAGTTCCCGACAACTTCCAGTTCTCGCCCGACACAGGTCGGCCGCTGGTGGTGCCTGCGGGGACGCCGACTTCTGCTTGCCAGACGCCGACGGTAGCCTCGAAGTACTCGCCCTCGGGATACTTCCAGGAGCCCTGCTACCTGAGCCTGACACCTCCCACTTCCACGTCGTTTCCGGTTCCAGTCGCGCTGGATTCTCCAGTGCTCGACGGGACGCTGGGACGCAACGCGGGAATCAAGCCATGGACGGTGTTCAACGACATACGCATTGCCCGGCGAATCGCTCTCGGGGAGCGAATGAAACTGGACGCCATGGTCGACATCTTCAACATTGCCAACAAATTCAACGTGGCCGATGTGAATCAGTTGTGGACGAACGCCGGGCAAGCCACGTCGGCGTATGACCCGCGGCAGATTCAGTTCGGGTTGAAGGTGATCTGGTAACACGGGCTCTCGGTTTTAGGCTCCGGCCCCTGGGCACTTAGCATTTGGCAGTTCGCATTTGGCCATTCTGGCTTTTTGCCGGCACAAATCCGGCTCGGGCGGGACTAAATGCCAGGTGCTAAAGGCTAAGTGCCTAACCCTAGAGCCTGCTACACTGATCTCCACTCTTCGCGATTGCCGGGAGATTCTTCCTCACATGTCTGAAACCAATCCCACAGCGCGCACGCGCATTGTGCGCGAGCCGCAGCGCGCGGTTTACGATCGTGCGGCGGCTTACAGAATTCTTGATGAGGCCTTCATCTGCCACGTTGGATTCGTCGCGAATGGCCAGCCCTTCGTCATTCCCACCGGCTTTGGGCGTTCCGGCGACAACTTGTACATTCACGGCTCGGCTGCGAGCCGGATGTTGCGCAACCTGGACGAAGACGTGGCGGTTTGCGTCACTGTCACTCTGCTCGACGGGCTGGTGCTGGCACGGTCCATCTTTAATCACTCGATGAATTACCGTTCGGTGGTGGTGCTGGGCGTGGCACGGGCGGTGACAGATCCCGTTGAAAAACTGGAGGCGCTGCGGTTGTTGTCGGAGCACATTCTTCCCGGACGTTGGGCGGAGTCGCGCCAGCCGAACGAGAAAGAACTAAAGGCAACGCTGGTGATGCGGTTACCGATCGAAGAGTTTTCGGCGAAAGTGCGGCAGGGAGATCCGATTGACGACGAGGAAGACTACGCGTTTCCCACGTGGGCGGGCGTGATTCCTCTGGAGATGGTGGCCGGCGCGCCGGTAAAGGATCCGCGGCTGGACGAGAGCGTGCCGCTGCCGAAGTATGCGCGGAGGTACGAGCGCAAGCGGTAATTCTCGTTTCATTTCAGCAATGGAGGGACGGTCGGGGACGCCCGTTGCTCCATTAACTCATTACGGGATCAGCAGCAGCTTGCCGGTGGTTTTTCTGCTTTGCAGGTCGCGATGGGCTTGCTGGGCTTCTTTGAGCGGGTAGATGTGCTCGCAGCGAATTTTCAGTTTTCCGGCGGCGACCATGCCAAGAACGGCGCTGGCGCGTTTCTCCAGTTCGCCGCGGGTGGCGGTGTAGCTCACCAGCGTGGGGCGGGTCACGTAGAGCGAGCCTTTCTGCGATAGCTGGATGAGATCGAAGGGCGGGACGGCGCCACTCGAGCCTCCGTATAAAACCATGTAGCCGCGCGGGCGCAGGACGTTCAACCCCTTCTCAAAAGTCGTTTTGCCAACCGAGTCGTACACCACGTCGACCCCTTTGTTGCCAGTGAGGCGTTTGGTTTCGGCTTCGAAGTCCTGCTCGGTGTAGCGAATGATCTCGTCGGCTCCGGCGTCGCGAGCCAGTTTTTCTTTCGCTGCAGTGGAGACGGTTCCAATGACGCGCGCGCCGATCTGGTGCGCCATCTGCACCAGCAACAGGCCCACGCCTCCGGCAGCGGCGTGCGTCAGCGTGGTCTCGCCTTTTTTCAGGGGATAGGTGTCGTAGACCAGATAGTGCGCGGTCATGCCCTGCAGCATGACGGCGGCGGCATCGCGCTCGCTGAGGCCGTCGGGAATTTTCACCAGGCGGTCGGCGGGGACGGCGGCGTATTCGGCATATCCGCCCATGATGCCGGTGTAAGCGACGCGATCCCCGGGCTTGAGTGTCGTGACAGCGCTGCCGACTTCGGCGACCGTGCCGGCGGCCTCCTGGCCGGGAACGAAGGGCGTCTTGACGGGGTAGCGTCCTTCACGGTGATAGATGTCGATGAAGTTGACACCGGCTGCGGCAATCTTGACCAGGGCTTCGTTCGGCTTGGGCTGCGGTGTGGAAACGTCGGTGTACAGCAAGGTTTCAGGACCGCCGGTTTGGGAGATCTGAATGGCGTGCATGGGATTGGCTCTCAGAAAAATATTACAACCAGGCGCGCTGAAGCGCGAATTCGTTTCGGGGGAATTCCCTGACGTGCCGATGATGTTGCCGGCGAGCACGGGGTCCCTCGACTGCGTTCGGCTTCGCCTCACTCCGCTCGGGATGACAGCGAGGAGGAGGGTCCTCGCTACTTCTTACCAAGCGCCGCGGGCCAGTTGGAAATGATGGACATGGATTGATTGCCCTGGTCGGAGATGGAGTTCATGAGAACCTTCTTCCCGTCGGCGGAGAGGTCGTAGAAAAACTGCTGGAAGGTGACAAGAACCGTGGCGTGGGCCTGAGATGAGCCGAATCGCAACCCGCCGTTCTCTTCCGTGACAGGAATGGTGACAAACGAGGAGTTGGCAGCGAAGTAATAGAGCGTCTTGCCGTCGCGGCTCCACCGCGGCGAGATGCCGCTCTCGCGCGACACTTGCCACTTGCCTTCTCCTTTAAGAAAGGGGACGACATAGATCTGCATCTGACCGGACTCGGTGGATGCGTAGGCGAGGAATCGTCCGTCGGGCGAGAGGGTTCCGCCAGTGGCGAAGGAATTTCCGCTGTGGGGGACAACGACAAACGGCTTGTGATCCCCTTCCATCGGGAGGGCCCAGACTTCTTCCCCATTAGCCATAATGCCTCCGCGGCTATAGAGAATGTATTTGCCGTCGCGGGACCAGTCGGTGGGGACGAGCCCGGTGTCATCCTGGAGAAGCAATTCCTCGGCCCCGCTGCCGTCGGAACGCTTGCGGTAGATCTGGTCTTTGCCGTCACGTACGGAGGCGTAGGCGATCCAGTTGCCGTCGGGAGACCACAGGGGAAAGTTATTCTGCACCGGACCGAAGGTGAGCCGGGTGCGCACCTTGCGGGCGATGTCGTAGACCCAGATGTCAGCGGTGCCGATGTCGATGTTCAGCGCGATGCGGTCATTCTGGGGAGACACACGAGCACTCTGCATATTTCCGAGATTGCCCGCGAGCACCTCCAACTGCTTACCATCGAGATCGGCCCACACTAGTTGCCAGTCGCTGCTGCCGCCATTGGCGAGAACCAGCAGTCCGGTATTGGAGGCGGAGACATCGGTGTGCCAGGTGCTGAGATCGTCGGCAATGCCGCTGGCGAGAACTTGCGGTTCGCCGGACAGCTTGCCGGAAGAAGGGTCGAAGGGTTGCGCCATCAACTGGGAAGAGCGTCCGAACAGGAGGTAGCCATTGGCATACACCGCGCTGGTTAACGAGCGCATCACCAGATTGTTTTCTTTGCCGTCGAACGAAGCGAAGTACAGCCCGTTGTTTTGGCTGCGGGAAAGGTCGTGGGTGACGGCGAGATAAAGGAAGTGCTTCCCGTCCGGCAGAACAGAAGGCCAGCGATGGGAGGTGTGCCGGCTCTTGTCAATCGTCGTGACTTCCACCGGGGAGCCACCCGTGGCGTTGACGCGATAGATGGGCTCTTGCGTGTCGGGCGTAAACAAAATGTTGCCGTCTGCTCCCCAGCTTCCCCCGCGCCCCTGAGGCGCGTCACAAATCGCCACGGGCAAGCCACCGGAGAGGTCTACGGTCTTGAGCTTGCCTTCCGCGAAGAAGGCGAGGTTGCGGCTGTCGGCGCTCCAGAAGGGAAACTTGGCATCGCGAGTGCCGGCCAGGGCGTGAGCTTCGAGCTTATCGAGCGGACGCACCCAAAGCAGAGGAGCGCCATCGGAGCCGCCGGCAGAAAACGCGAGGGTCGTGCCGTCGGGAGAAAGAACCGGTGGGCCGGCGAAGTCTCCGGTAAGGCGTAGCGGGGCTTTTTCGGGACCCTCGATGGAAGCGCGGATCACCGGGGATGTTGGGCGCGGGCGCAGGAAATATCCGGCGAGCGCGGCAAGTATGGCGGCCGCGGCAATGGCGGCGATCCAGCCAAAAGGCTTTTTGTGGACCGGTGCCGTCAACACCGGGATCGAAGTCGAAGAGGCGCGGCCCTCGCCGATCCACTTGAGTTGCAGCTTGACGTCGTGCGCGGTCTGGAAACGTTCCTCGGGATTTTTCTGCAGGCAGTTCTTGACGACGTTATCGAGAGCCGACGGCGTATTCGGCTGCAGCGCGATGATTGGTTCGGGTTCTTTATCTAAAATAGCGGCCAGCACGCTAAGCTGGCTCTTGCCGTCGAAGGCGCGCTTGCCGGTGATCATTTCGTAAAGCACGCAACCAAAGCTGAAGATGTCGCTGCGGGCGTCGGCGGGCTGGCCCTGCAGCGCTTCGGGAGCCATGTATTGAAAGGTGCCGACGACCATGCCTTGCTGGGTAAGAGGACCTGCGGGCGCGCTCAGCACCGACATGTTCATGGTGGGCGTCGATGGCGTAAGCGACGATTCGACGCCCTTGCTTTGGAAAACGGAATTGGATTTCGCCAGGCCAAAGTCCATGAGCTTGGCGCCCGACTTCGTGAGCATGATGTTGCCGGGCTTCAGGTCGCGATGGATGATTCCCTGGCGGTGCGCCTTTTCCAGCGCATCGGCGGTGTCGATTCCGATTTTCAAGACTTGATCGAGAGGAAGCGGACCGCGAGCGAGGCGCGCGGCCAGGGTTTCTCCCTCGAGATATTCCATGACCAGGAAATCGACGCCGTCCTGGTGCCCGATATCGTGCAGAGTGCAGATGTTGGCGTGCTGCAAAGAAGAGATCGTCTTGGCTTCGCGTTCGAAGCGCTGCTTCAGATCGGGATCCTTCGAAACGTGTTCGGGAAGAACTTTGATGGCGACGGTGCGGTCAAGACGGGTATCGCGGGCGCGATAGACCTCTCCCATGCCCCCGGCGCCCAGAGGCGAGAGGATTTCGTAGGGGCCGAGTTTGGTGCCTTGAGTTAAAGCCATTTGAGACGCGCGCCATTATAGCTGGGTTTGGGGTGGGGTACCCGGTGGTTATGAAAAAGCAAAGTCTTAAACCGCAGAGGTCGCGGAGAACACGACCGCAAAGAACGCCAAGAAGCTTCCCGGACAGAAGGAACTGTCGTTTTTCAATCGGCAATCGACAATCGTAAATCCGGCACTGGATCGTGACAAAATGTCGGGGTGAAATCTCCCACGTTCTGGCGTCCGCCTGTATGGAAATGGATTGTCGTACTCGGTCTGGTGATCTTCTGCGTATTTCTTTGGCGTTGGAAGCCCGCACCGCATCCTGTAAAAGTAGAACTCCTCCCGTTCTCGCCTTTGGCTCCGGCTTGGGACGGCTCTTATCCGTACCTGACGATCTCTGAAATCAAGGGGAAACCGGGACGCTTCGAGACTTCTATCTGTCTTGTCAAGCCGACGCTTCATCATGATTCGGCGGTGAATGAGTTTCAGGTCGATCTGCATTCCGGGATGTTCTTGCTGCGGCAGACGGATCTGTTTGTTGCCGATTCCGTTCCGCTGAACCTTATGCGGACGTATCGGGTTTGGGAGTGGCAATCGCGAGCTTTTGGTTCGGGGACGAATCATCCCTACGACATTGCGCCTACCGGCACGCATAATCCTTATACCTACATGGATATGAACCTGGAGGACGACCGGCAAATTCGTATGCGGCGCGTTTCGAAAGGTGGCGGGTACGCGGACGCGGTGTTTCGTCACGAAGCTACGTCATCTGAGTTCTACGGCGCGTTAGTGAAATGGAATGGCAATGGATGGACGATGGACTTGGCCGACGGGAGCCAGTTCCTTTTTCCCGACTCCTACATGGCGACGAGATATGCGCAGGGAGCGCCTTATGAAATGCGCGACCGGGCGGGACATGTAGTGCGATTGGAGCGCGATCAGCGGCGAAACTTGCGACATCTGATTTCGCCCTCCGGACGCGCTATCTCTTTTGAGTATGACAAGGATGACCGGATCATCAGCGCTACTGACGATTCCGGCAATCTCCGAAAGTATGCTTATGATTCGAGTGGTCACTTGCAAAGTGTCACGGATGGATCGCACACCCTCTACCAGTTTGAATACGCCCCCCTGATCCATGCACGTGGTTACGATCCTTACTTGATGACCGCAATCCGAAATGGCAGGGGCGATCTTCTGTTGCAGAACATTTATGAACCAAGCGACGGCGGCCGAGTTTCGGAACAGCGCCTGAAGAATGGAGAGGTATACCGTTACGAGTATCTATGGGGCAAGAATAATGAACTTGTAGAGACCATCGTGATCGGGCCGTTTGGTGCGAAGAGATTTTTCTTCCAGAATGGAATCCTGGCGAAGGGAAAACAATAACTCCCGCGCTCGAGGAAATTCGTGTAATGCCAGCCGCAGTTCACTTCAATCCTTCGACGATGTAGAGGTCGGACAAGTCGCGGACGTAGGAATAGGCGTAGTACTTCCCGTCGGGGGTGATGTCGTAAGGGCCAACGGAATAGACTCCGGTGCGGTCGCTGGGGACGAATTCCTTCCACGGCTCTTTCTTGCCGGTGACCGTATCGAAGCGGTAGAGCTTGAAAGGAACCCGGCTCTCAAGTGCGCCAATAACGGAGCGTCCCGTTTCCGGGCTCTGAGGAAGATTCAAAGGTGGAAGGATCTCTTTGCGAGTCTGGGGTGGGCCGCCGTCAAAGGGGTAGAGCGTGGCCTTGTCATCCCCATCTCTGGCAACCACGCCGCTAGCGTCAACGTCAGTGCCGAAGCCAATGCCTTCGGGAGTGATGGGTTTCATGGGGCCGCCGTTCACCTCTTGAGTGTAGACGCGGGTGCGCTTTCCCGGCTCTCGACCCTGGATAAGAAAACGCTTGCCGTCGAGCGCCCAGAACACCAGGTCGTAATCAAAGCCGGGCTGAGAAATATTTTTGGTCTCTCCCACCCCCGTGGGCAGAAGGAGCAACTGTTGCGGCCGGCCGGGAACGACCGAGGCCAGCCACTTGCCATCGGGCGAGAGGCCGTACGGACAGCCTTCGCCGAGACGGATGGCGGGCGAACCGTCGGTGGCACGCATGTAGGCGGAATACTTGGCGCCGCCGCCGTCGGCTTCCTCGGAAAAGTAAACCCACTTACCGTCGGGCGAGATGAGAGTCAGCGTCGACCAGTCTTGCCAGCTCAAATCAATTTCGCCGGTGTGTCCCGGAAACAGGCCGGCGATGCCGCGGCGGCGATTTTCCTGCGAAAAGAGAACGCGGCCGTCGCGCGAGATATCGAGCAGGCGGATATGCCCGGAACTGGTCCACACCAGCCGCTGGTGGCCATCGAGACTCACGGCCCAGAGATGGTTGTTTTCCGAGTACCAAATTTCTTTGCCCGACGGGCTCCATGCGAGGCCGCGGATGTCGGGGTAGGTTCTACTAAGCGATTTCTTCTTGCCGTCGCGATCGATGACAGCGATCGAGCCCATGCTGTCCCAGCGGATGGGATGATCAATGTAAGCGACAAGGCCGCCATCAGGCGAGACGCGGGGATCGCCGAACCAGCCTTCGCTTTCGGTCAGCGTTTTTCCAATGGGATACTCCAGACGCATGTGGCCCTCGACCATGCGCGCGGCGAGAAGATCATCTCCGTTGGGAGCCCAGTCGGCGCCGCTGACATCGTCTGACAACTGGCGCGGCGCACCGCCGGAAAGAGGCACTTGCGCGAGCGTTCCTTGTGCAGCGTTTGAAAAGATGAAAGTGTGATCGAGCGAAACCGCAAGATTACCCTTCGAGGAGACGCTGAGCAGACTCGCATTCTTGAGGCCGATATCGCGGGATTGCAGCTCGTCGAGACGCGTGGTGTAGATGGCCAGGGGGTCGCCACCGAAGGCAGCGCTATAAACGACGGTTTGTCCATCGGGCGAGAAGCGGCCCTCGACGACATGGCCGGCGCGGAAACTCAGGCGAGCGAACGTCGGTTGAGCCGGCTTGTTTGTGGCGCGCCCAACCCAGAAGGCTGCGGCCGCGGCCAGCAACAAAAGTGGAATTGCGATCAGCAACGGCGCGCGCCAGTGACTGGCGGTCGACAGCGCGGAAACTTTCGCGACCGCGGAAGAAGTCGAGGGCGAGGAGAGATTCTCAAGATCGAATGCCAGATCGCGCGCCGACTGGAAGCGCATGCCCGGCTCTTTTTCCAGGCAATGACGAACCACGCGCTCGACGCCAGGCGAGATCTGAGTGCCCGTCTCGCTCAACTCCTGCGGTTCTTCTTTCAGGATGGCGTTCATGGTCTCGACCTTCGAGCTGCCTTTGAACGCCCGCTTACCTGAAATCATCTCGTAGAGAATGGCGCCGAAGCTGAAGATGTCGGAGCGGTGATCGACGGTCTGTCCGCGCACCTGCTCCGGAGACATGTAGCCGACCGTGCCCAGCACGGTGCCGGGCGTGGTGGGATTGGCGCCCGTCATGGTGGCGCTTTCCTCGGAGACCGCTTGCTTGGCCAAGCCGAAGTCGAGAATCTTTACCCGTCCGTCTTTAGTGATGAAGATGTTCTCGGGCTTCAGATCGCGGTGGACGATTCCCTTTTCGTGGGCGGCGGCGAGCCCGCGCGCCATTTCCGCGGCATATTCGGTGACCCGGCGGAGAGGGAGCGGGGCGCCGTCGAGCTTCTCGCGCAGCGTCTGCCCTTCGAGAAATTCCGATACCAGGTAGCGAATATCACCCTGCGCGCCAATGTCGTGGATGGCGAGCACGTTGGGATGATTGAGCGTGCTGAGAACGCGGGCTTCGTGTTCGAAGCGCTGCAGACGGTCAGCGTCGCTCGCGAAGTTGGCGGGAAGAATCTTGATGGCAACCGTGCGGTCGAGACGAGTATCGCGGGCGCGATAGACCTCTCCCATGCCTCCGGCGCCGAGGGGCGCAAGGATCTCGTAGGGGCCGAGTTTGGTGCCGGTGGTTAACATGAGATCGCGCGCGCCATTATAGCTGGGTTTGAGGTTGGAGCTTCGCCGTTGCTAGGAAGAGCAAAATCTTAAACCGCAAAGGACGCGAAGAAATGCGTCCCTCCATTCCTTCACGGCAACTTTGCGTATTCCGCTTTGGCTTCTTTCAGGAGAGGAATTTCTGGATCAGCGTCTTTCCATAATGCGAAGAAATCCTGATAGGCAGCTTTCGCCTTTGCCGTGTCACCGGTCATGACATACGCGCGGCCCAGTCCTAGCTTGGCCAGCGAGTGTTCGGGACCCAGGGGATTGATGCCCGGATGATCCACCATTTTCTGAAATTCCGCCGCCGCTTCCGTCCCGCGTTTCGCCTGCAAATACGCCTGCCCGCGAATGTAGATCGGGAACATCCCCTGGACGATCCCCATTTCGTAGGGCTTCGCTGACTCAAGCAGTGCGATCGCCTTCTCAGGAGCCTTGCGGTTCATTTCAATCTCGGCCCGCACGGTCGGAATTGTCACCAACTGGAGTAGCGTGTCATCGGGGAAGCGGTGGCCGAGATCATCGACGATCGTTTGGGCGCGGCCCGCATCTCCGGTCATCGCCAGTGCCGTGGCAACCGGCACCAGGTTGCTCCGTCCGCTCGCTAAGGCGGCACTCGCCTTCGCGGCGTCGCGCGCCTGCGCGGCGTTCCCCACCTCGGCCTGCGACAGCGCCCAACCAGCCTTTGTATCTGCCGAGGACTCCTTGAAACCCAGGCGATCGGTCACCTGCACCGAGCGCTCGATGAAGTCCGCGGCCTTCTTCATTTGTCCCTGCGACGCCGCGGCATTGCTCTCATCGTTGAGCAGCAGATATTCGCTGGGCTTCCTCTGCGCCCACTGCATCTCTTGTTGCATGCCAGCGCTGTCATGATTGAGGTAGGCCAACTGGAAGAGCAAGTCGTGGACGAACAGATTGTCTGCCTTTGCGTCCACCGCGCCCTGAATCGTCGACCGCGACTCCTCCAGCCGGTTCAGCGCCATATATCCGACGGCCGCGTGAAAATAGCCGAACGGGGCATGGGGATCGAGCCGCGCGGATTCCTGGGCCAGCGGAATTGCCTTCTCAAACTGCCCGAAATACAAGTTGTTCACCAGCGCCAGGTTGCCAAAGGAGCCGGCGTCGTTGGGGTACGCCCGGGTGGCGGCCTCAAGATTCTCTTTATCTTTCTCGAGATCCCCGGTGGTCGTATACAGGTGATCGGTAATATAAAAACGCTCTCTCTCGCTCACCCTTTCGCGCAGATCAAAGGCTTTCCTGGCCGCTTCCACTGCCTGATCTTCTTCGCCCAGGTTGAAGTAAATGGCCGACAGCCGCGCATACGCCATGGCGAAATTTGGATCCAGTTCGACGGCGTGCTTAAACAAGGGAATGGACTCGGCTTCTCCGCCTCCATTGCGCATTTCGTCGGCCGCCGCGTAGGCCTTCAACGCTTCGAGCGACGACGTTGTTGCCTCGGTTACCGGCGTATCGAACTTCTGAATCGACGCCAGCGATTCGCCCAGCTTGCCGCGCAGATTCGAGGCTGCCTTGCCCACCGCCGGAAGCACCGCCTCTTTCGTCGCCGCCGTCACCTGCTCGAGGGCAAGCGAGTCTCCGGTGGCGCAGTTGGTCGCATTAAGCGCGACCACATACTGGCTGCCCAGCGCCGCAATCGAGCCGCTCAGCATGGCTTTGATGTTTTCCCGCTCGCAGATCTCGCGCGCCACGGCGCCCGTCACCCGTTGGTCCGCGGGACGTCCCATGAACTGCAGCGCCTTGCGGATGGTCTGGTCCGGCACAATATTCAAATAAGGAGACTGCTCGAGTTGCACGGCCAGCGCCTGTTTCAGGGTCCCATCGAAAACCGGATCGCCGGTGGTATTGACAAAATCCGCCAGCAAGATTGAATCCTTCTCCGTCAAAGCACTTGCCCTATGTGAGCTCCAGTACCAACCACCGAGGCCCGCAAGCAAGAAAACTCCGGTGACCGCCCAAGCCCACGCGGGGACGGATGCCTTCGGCCGTCCAACGCTTTCGTGTGGCACGGGTGCACCCGTCCGCGTTTCCTCCACCGGCGATGCAGCCGACACCCTTCCGCTACTCCCCACCTGCGACGAACGAGAAGCGGCCGAAGAAGAGGCCGGCGCCTCTTGTTCCACCACTCGCTTGCCCGACTCGGTGTCGCGCTTCAGCCGCTGCAACTCCGCCCGCATCTCGGAGGCATGCTGGTAGCGCAAGTCGCGATCCTTCTCCAGTGCGCGGTTGATAATCCGCTCCAGTTCGGGCGGAATATCCGGTTGCAACCGCACCGGGGAAGTCGGTGCGCGTTCCAGGATGGCGTGGAAAATCATCGCCGACGTGTCTCCCCGGAACGGCAATGTCCCCGTGGCCATCTCGTAGAGCACCGCTCCGAAAGAAAACAGATCGCTGCGGGGATCCAGTTGCTTTCCCTTGGCCTGCTCAGGAGACATGTAGGCGACGGTCCCCAGCGTGGTCCCGGGACTGGTGAGGTGTTGCTCGTCCATCGTCGCCAGCGAGTTCCCCGCCTCGGTATTGGCGCCTCCAGGCTGCATCGTGACCTTGGCCAGGCCGAAATCCAGAATCTTGGCGTGCCCGCGCTTGGTGACGAAAATGTTGGCCGGCTTGATGTCGCGATGCACGATGCCTTCGCTGTGCGCCGCATCCAGGGCATCGGCGATCTCAATCCCCAGGGATAACAGTTGTTCGAGTTCCATCGGACGCCCCGCCATCACGTGCTTCAACGTGGCTCCTTCGAGGAACTCCATGGCGATGAATGCCTGACCGCCCTGATCGTCGATTTCGTAGATGGTGCAGATATTGGGATGGTTGAGGGCGGACGCGGCTTGCGCTTCGCGCTCGAATCGGCTCAGAGATTGCGGGTTCTGCGCAACTTCGTCAGGCAGGAATTTCAGAGCCACGAAGCGGTGAAGCTTGACGTCTTCGGCCTTGTAGACGACGCCCATCCCACCACCGCCGAGTTTTTCCACGATGCGATAGTGCGAGACTGTCTGGCCGATCATCGGCGCAAATCTTACGTGGGGTGGGGGGGCAAGTCAATGAATGGGATGGCGCGGCATTTGACGTGGCTTTTTGTCGCTGATCGCCCGTGGACGAGTTCAGCGTGCCACCTGCGAGATGACCGATTGCCGTTGGGAGACACGACGGACGATTTCATCGGCCAGGTTGTTGAGAGGACAAATCAGGTCGGCAATGCCCGCCGCGACCACCGCGCCGGGCATCCCCCAAACTACCGACGAGGCTTCGTCCTGTACAAAGATTTCACCACCCGCATCGCGGATGGCGGTAGCCCCCAAAGTGCCGTCCGAGCCCATGCCGGTCATGACCACGGCCAGCGTGTGCGGACCGTAAGCCCGGGCGACGGAGCGGAACAGAACGTCAACTGCCGGTCGGCAGGAATTTTCCGGAGGATTCTGATTTAACTCGACGAGAGTAGCGCCTTCCTTCTGCGCGACCGTCATGTGCTGTCCTCCGGGAGCGACCCAGACACACCCGGGCTTCAGCACGGTTCCCGCTACGCCCTCACGCACTTCGAGGGCTGAAGAGGTATTGAGGCGCTCCGAGAGCAGCTTAGTAAACAGCGGCGGCATGTGTTGCACCAGCACGACGGGCACGGGAAAGTCGGCGGGCAATCGTGGAACCACGGCGGCCAGCGCGTTGGGACCACCAGTGGAGGTGCCGATGGCCAGAATATCGATGCGGCGGCGCACCGGCGAGCGCTTGGCCGGGGCAACACGTACGGCGGCTGGCGGCAAAAAGGCCGGCGCAGGGCGCAGCCCCAGAATCTTTGCGACCAGTTCGCGGCGGATCTGTTCCTTCGCTGCCAGCAAGCCATCGCCGCTGGCAGGCTTGGTCGCATAGTCGGTGGCGCCGAGGGCCAACGCATCAAGAGTCGCCTTCCCTCCCCGTTCGGTCAGCGTGCTGAACATGATGACCGGCAGTTTGGGGTAGCGCTTGCGGATTTCCACCAGGGTTTCGAGCCCGTTGCGTCCCGGCATCTCGATGTCGAGCGTAATCACGTCGGGCTTGATCTGGTCGAGCTTAGCCAGGGCCAGATCGCCACTGGCCGCGGTTCCCGCAACTTCGGTCGCGGGATGCGAACTCAGCACGTCGCTCAACACTTTGCGGACGATGACCGAGTCGTCGACAATCAGGACGCGCACTCGCTTTTCCGAGCC
Organism: Terriglobia bacterium; assembly: GCA_963832635.1. Taxonomy (GTDB): domain Bacteria; phylum Acidobacteriota; class Terriglobia; order Terriglobales; family Acidobacteriaceae; genus DATFTE01. The sequence goes on from CAWHVH010000004.1 coordinate 54,090, forward strand.
CATAACTTCAGTCCGCCTAGCGATGCCAGCCCTTGTACAGATCGCCCAGGGCGTAGGTCACGCCGCCAAAGACGGCATTTCCCGGTGCGCCGGGTCCGGATGTGAGCGCGAGACTGGTGCCAACATCGAAAACCAGCCGCGGGTTATGGATGTAATTCAGCACCCAGGTCGAGTTGCCGTAAGGATCGTTCGCCGCGTTCAGGCGGGAGTCGGCATAGACTTCCCCGGTGAAAGCGAAGCGGTGTTTCAGCAGGTGCGAGATGGCCACGGTCCACTCGCCTTTGGCGTTGCTGCCACCGTTCGGCTGCCCCATGGCAAAGTAGGTTGCATTGAAAACGCCGGTGAAGCCCCGGACGGTCTTCCCCAGCATCAGCGTGGCCGCGTGATCGGTCGCACCCGATCCGAGTCCGGCCCCGGCAGTGGCGGACTTGATGGTGTAGCCGATGGCCGTCGAGGGGCGATGCGAGGTCTCTCGCAGCAGGCGATACTGTCCTGCGATGAAGTTATCTCCCATACCGGAAACGGTGGTTCCACCCGCGCTCGCGCTGGTGTAGCTGGCCATGCTCCAACGAATCTCGGTGTTGCACCACAGGCCGAGCTTGACCAGATTGCTGAGGGAATTCGAGCTGGCACTCTGCGTTAACCAAGTGTGCGACCACCCCAGTTCCGCCTGAAGCACTCCCGTCTGTACCGGGTCAGGGGAACTGGACTCGATGGGGCGGGTGGGCGCGGCGGTCACCGCGCCTTTCTCAGGGAAGTCCGAGGGTTTGCATTGGGCCGGGGAGGCCGCGCCCAGCAGCATCACTGCCGCCAGGACGCAGCTCCCCCATATCAAAACGCTTTGCGGATCTTTTCTGACGCCGTTGCCGCTCATGACAGGCTCCTTACTCAGTACCCGCCGGCTGCGGCGCCGCGGGCCATGGGTTTCGCCGATTCCAGATGATCCTTGCCGCTGGAGATCTTGAACTGCCCGACCAGGGCGCGCATCTGGGCCGACATCTCGGCCAGGTGCTCGGTAGCTTTCTGCGATTCCCCGACGCTCTGCGAAGTGTTCTGCGCCGCCTCGGCCACACCCGCGATGTTGCCGGAAATCTCCGACGCTCCCTTGGCCGCCTCGCCCACGTTGCGCGACATCTCGTTGGTAGTGGCGCTCTGCTCCTCGACTGCAGTAGCGATGACGCCGGAGATATGGTTGATTTTGTCGATCACCTCGCGAATGCGTCCGATGGCATCGACCGCGCTGGTGGTGTTCTGCTGCATGACGGAAATCTTCTGTCCAATATCTTCCGTCGCTTTGGCGGTCTGCTTGGCAAGTTCCTTGACTTCGTTGGCTACGACCGCGAAGCCCTTACCGGCCTCTCCGGCGCGGGCCGCTTCGATGGTGGCATTCAGGGCGAGTAAGTTGGTCTGCTGCGCGATCGAGGTGATGACTTCGATGACTTTGCCAATCTCGGCGCTGGCTTCGCCCAGCTTGCCCACAGTGATGTTGGTGGCATCGGCGGTGCGGACCGCTTCTCCAGCCACGTTGGCGGCTTCCATGGCGTTCTTGGAAATCTCGTTGATGGTGGCGCTCATCTCTTCGGAACCGGTGGCGAGAGTCTGCAGGTTGGTATTCACGTGCTGGCCTGCCTCGGCGACGACCCGGGCTTGCGCCGAGGTTTCCTCGGAGTTGGCGGTGATCTGATGGCTGTTGGCCGAGAGTTCTTCGCTGGCGCTGGCTACATGCTGCGCGTTTTCGGCAATCGAGCCGATCATCCCGCGCAGCTTGGCCACGAACTCGTTGAAGTATTGGGCGACCTCGGACACTTCGTCTTTGCCTTCCGCCGGGATCGTCTTGGTGAGATCGCCTTCGCCCTGGGAAATATCCTTCAGCATGGCGGTAATGTTTCCCAAAGGCTTGGTAATGCTCTGGCCGATGACGTAACCGGCGAAGATGATGAAGGCAACGGCGCCAATCGACATGCAGATCATGATCCAGGTGCGGGACCTGATGGTGGAGGTGGCCGTTGCTTCGTCGGCCTGGGTCTCCTCAGTAATGGCTTTATCGAGTTCGTCGATGTCGGCCAGGTTACGCGCGCCGATGGGAGCAATCTTCTTCCGGACCAGGTCCACTGTCTTCATATCGCCCTTGCGCAGCGCAGGAACCATTTCCTGTTCCAGAACGTCGAAATACTGCAGCGCGGATTCGTGAACCTTCTCCAGCAAAGACCTTATTTTGCCTTCGGGAGCTTCTTTGAGATCGGCCGCGTACGCTTTCTCAAAGTCGGCACGTACCTGCATAAGCCCGTTGGCCAACTCGATCCGCTTTTCCGGATTGGCTTCGAAAATGGCCACATAGACCTTCAAACGTGTGGGTAACAGGCTGACCTCCGGTGCCACGGTATCCGAGATCATGTCTTGATCGACCATGATCTGCTCGTAGAGCGCTCCATTGATCTGCACCGTCTTTAGAGTGGAAAACGCGACCAACGCGAACACACCCAGCGCCAAAATCGCCACGCCGATGAGCAACCGCAGCTTCCATGTAATGCGCAACTTACTCAAGCCCCACATGTGGTTTCTCCTGTTACTGCTGAACTGGATTTGAAATTCTTTCGCCGGCCTTGCAAACCTTGTCGGTGTCAAGCACATGCAGCAGTTGCTGGTCGAGCTTGTGCACGCCAAGAATGACCTCGCACACCGCGCCGCGCAGGGTCTCGGGCGGGCGTTCGAAAGTCTCTTCCCGGACTTCCACCACGTCACCGATGTCATCTACCAGCAGGCTCAGGGCTCCTTCCGGCGTGCGGACCACGACGCACATCGATGCCCGCTCATCCGACCGGGGCGGCAAGTCGAGGCGACAGCGCAGGTCGAGTGCGGCCACAATCTGCCCGCGCAGGTTCATCAGCCCGCGCACTCCGGCGGGGGCCAGGGGCACGGAGGTGAGTTCGACCTCGCGCATGACTTCCTGAATCCGTTGCGACTCCACTCCGAAGAGCAGCTTGTCGAGATAGAAGGTGCAGAACTGGCGTGCTTCTGACATGACTCGGTTCCCTGATTTCTTCGTGTTCCTCTGGTTTCATCGGCGGAGCGGGAGCGCCGCTTTAGTCCGAAAGGGCTGGAGCGCTGGCCGGGGCGCGACAAGATCCCTCAAAAGGAGATGACCAAACGGGGAGTCAGCACAACCACATCAGGATTGGTGCGCACTCCGCCCGGATGATGGAGGAACTGCACATCGGGAACCAGAGAAACATGGCGGGAGACAACCAGCTTGTAATAGCTTTCGGCGACCAACTCGCCGCCGTATTCAAAACCGGCACCCGGCCGCGGTGAAAATTTCACCCAGGTGAGGGCAACTCCCAATCCGTCGCCCGGCCGGGCGGCGAGCGGGGATTGCCAGACTCCTCCTCCCCCTAAGTGCTGAGTAAATATGCTGACGTCACCGCTGGCGCGTCCGAATTGCAGGAAACTGGTAAAAGCCTGCTCCCGGTTGCCGCTCTTGCCTTTCCACAACCCTTGTTCGAGCACGGTGTAGAAACCCTGGCTTACGGAAGAGGCGCTGCCGTCGAAACAATCCATCGTCCCGTCGAGCCGCCAGTAGCCTGCGCTGAAGTGGCCCGGGAGTTCGCTGTCTCCCACACTCCAGTGCCGCCGCGGCTCCGCGATCGACATCGTCCCCATTGCCGTCTGGAATGCACCCAGGCTGATCCCGTAGCTGCGCGGAGTCGTGACGGAGACGATGGCGCCGGGCTTAGGCTCGGGGTAGGTAGGGAAACCAAGGATAGTGGGACTGAACCCCATCGAAGAATTCAGAAAATCGGGGGCACTTTCGACTACGGCAAATTCGGTGTTGGCGTCGATCTTGCCGCCCTTGACGCGAACTTTGCCCGCCATCCACTTCTGCTCGAACCACATTTCGTAAAGCGTGGTCCGGGAAGCGGCATCGATGTTGGAGTAGACTTGCGCGGCTTCGTCCTGGCTCCAGCCGAATTCGTGGATGTGCTGTTTCAGACGGACAAAGCCGGTGCCGCCCTTCCATCCCAGGCTTTTCTCGCTGTCGACGGTTGCGGACAAATCGAACGAATACCGTCCTAGGCCGTATCCCGGGTCATACCCGGCACGCAGATTCTTTGACCAATCGTTGACAAACTGTCCCTGGAATGAGACGCCGCGCTGTTGCAGAAATTGCAGTGTCTGGCGCGAGATCGAAACCAGGTCGCCGGAGAAGTCAATGCCCGTAGCGGTGGACGCCTGGACCTCCTGCGCGCGAGCGGGTTGAAAACTTAGAAAGCAGAGAAGGACTACAGCCAACCGCAGGTCGAAATAGAACAAGGTTCACCTGTACGCGGCTGCGGAAGGAAAGCAGCCACTCATCAGGCGAAATCGGCAGCTGGGAGTACAGCATCACCTCACCGAAGTAACCTACGGCACCGTGGTTCCGAAGGGAGCGTCCCTTCGTGGTTCGGCCCGTTCCGGTACGTCCGTTTGCGGCGCTCAGGGCTCAAATCGCCGGCTCTGCCGCGTACGGCGGCGAGAGTTCCCTTTGGCCGGCGTGCAGGATTGCCGGTACGTCAAGCAACTCTGTCACCCGTTCCGCGACTACCGCGGAATAAAGGACGCCAGCCCGGGTGGCCGGCAACCGAACGTCGGCGGCGGCGTCAACAATGTCGAGAATCTGATCGACCACCAACCCGAAGGTGCGGCCTTCGTGGCTGAGAACCAGCACCTGGAGCGCACGCTCGCCAGGAAACGGCGCTTCGGCGGCTTTCTCTCCTTGCCGCCCTTGCTCGAGCGCGTCATTGACGCGGATCAGGGGCAGAATCTGCCCGCGGTATTGCGCCACCCATTCCTTCCCGGAGCGCTCGATCTGGTCCGGCTGAAATTCTTCCAGGCGGGCCAGGGCGCTCAAGGGCAGGGCCATGCGCGAGCCACCGCTGCCGGCAAACAGAACCAACTTCTGCTTGTGGTTGGACTGTTCGGGGGCGCTGACTTCGTCTTCATTCGCGGCCCGGTCGCGGCTGTCGGAGCTGACATTGGCATTGAGCGCAAGCCCAGGGACATCGAGGATGAGCGCCAGCTTGCCGTCGCCCATGATGGTGACGCCGGCGTAAGCACGGATGCCCTTCAGATGTTCGCTCAGGGGCTTCACCACGATTTCTTCGGTGTCGTTTACGTGATCGACGATTAGCCCGAAACAGCGGCTGTCGACCTGGAGGACGACAATGTTAATGGCGGCAGCGCCTTCTCCAAGGCGTTCACCCGATCCGCCCAGTTGCAGTTCTTTCCGCAGCTCGACCAGCGGCAGCAGACGTCCGCGCAACCGGTAGACCGGTGCACCATGCACCCACTCGATGCCCTTGCGGGCGCCCTCCCCATGCAGGCGAACCAATTCCACGAGATTCATCTGGGGGATGGCGAAGCATTTCCCGGCACAGCGGGCAATGAGCGCCGGGACGATGGCCAGCGTCAAGGGAACCCGTAGTTTGATGGTCGTGCCCCCGCCGGGACGGCTGATCACTTCGACCGATCCGCCAACCCGTTCAATGTTGGTCTTGACCACGTCCATGCCCACGCCACGCCCGCTTACGTTCGTGACTTTGTCCGCCGTGGAAACGCCGGGCAGGAAGATGAGATTCAGCAATTCGGCGGGGCTCATGCGCGATGCCTGGTCGGCAGAAATCGCCCCGCGCTCGATGGACTTGGCGCGGATCCTATCGACGTCGATACCGGCGCCGTCTTCGGAAATTTCGACCGTCACCTGTCCGCCCTCGTGCAGGGCCCGCAGCCGTAACATGCCTTCGCATGGTTTGCCTTTTGCGGCGCGCTGCTCGGGCTTCTCGATGCCGTGGTCGACGGCGTTCCGGACCAGGTGGGTCAGGGGATCGTTGATGGCCTCGATCAGGGTGCGGTCGAGTTCCGTTTCCCCGCCTTCGACTTCGATCCGCACCTGCTTGCCGCAGGAGACGCTGACGTCCCGCACTAAACGCGGCACTTTGTCGAAAAGCTTGCTGATGGGCTGCATGCGGGTCTTCATGACGCCTTCCCGCAATTCGGTGGTGACTTGACTCAGATGCTGCAGAGTCCCGAGCAGAATGGAGTCGTTCTGCTGTGCAGAGAATTTTAGAATCTGGTTGCGGGCCAGCACCAGTTCGCCCACCAGATTCATGAGCCGATCTAGCAGGGTGACATTGACGCGCACGCTGGCCTCTCCCGCCGTGGCGCGAGACTTGGTCTCGTTCACCATGGCCAGCGCCTCCAGCAGGTGCTGCTCGGTGACTGCTCCCAAGCCGCTCAGGATTTCTCCCAGCGCCCGGGAGTCGCCGCCCTCCTGTTTTTCCAGTGCCAGTGCCAACGCCCCCGCCTTCACCCAGTTGTGTTCGACCAGCACCGCGGCCAGGCGCTCCGCGTCGGGGTGCTTCTTCTTGGCGACGAGTTCCGGCGGTGGCGGAGCCGGATCGGCGACCGCGGCCGGAACCGGTGGCGCTGCGGCCTTCTCGGTCACGGGCGGCGCGGACTCCTCCGCGACCGGCATGATTCTCAACTCCGTCGCCGGTATCTGAGCCTTCTTCAACCGCTCGATGAGAACGCCATAGTCCCCATCCCCGTCATTCTCGGAGTTGGCGATTTCCCCCAGCATGCTGCGGATCGCGTCCACCATCTCCAGCAACACGCTGGTGATGGCAGGAGTGAGCGCCAGTTGCCCGTCGCGCATGCGGCTCAGCACGCTTTCCCCGGCGTGGGCGACGCTTCCCAGTTTTTCGAAACCCAGGAAACCGCAAGTGCCCTTGATGGTGTGGATAGTGCGAAAAACACTGGCCAGAAGTTCGGCGGAGCCGGGATCGGATTCCAGCTTCACCAGTTCGCTATCCATGCGCTCCAGACCTTCGTTGCTCTCGGCCAGGAATTCTCTAATCAGATCGTCCACGTTGGGAGCTCCGCGCAAGCCCGCTTGGACGCGAGACTCGCATCAGTAAGGTTCATCGGATGCCGGGGAGTCCGGCTTTAGATCGCCCTCCACGCCATGGGCCCCTTGGTGCCGAATCCGGACTCTCAGGCTCCGGCCGTGTCCCGATGCGAAACCAGTTGCACAATGGGCGAGGCAACAGGTAACATGCCCGGCTCGTCTCTTAAGTAACCGCGGCTAACCCGGTTCTCGATTGACCCATCAAATTAAGGGATAGTAGGATTTCTTTATCTATTCCCCTGGCGAGCCCCAGGGGTAGGTGACGGTAAGCCATAGATAAACATGAGGATTCCGAAACTTCACTCCCTGAGCGTGTCGCTCGCCGCCATGGTTCTGGCGGGCACCGCCTGCCAAACGACGCAGCGTCCAGCGGCGCTGTTACCGGCAAGCCAGGCTCAGGCACCCGCACTCATCGCAAGCGCAAATCCTCAGCCCCAGCCTGCCAGTGCCGAAACTCCGAAACCCGCGCAGGCCGCAAATGTTCAGCCAGAACTTCGGCCCGACCCGGTCGCCGATCTGATCGCCAAGGTCGAGAAGGAATACCAGACCGGGCAAGACAACTACAAAGCCGGGCACCTCGAAGCGGCGAAGGATAATTTCGATCACGCCTTCGACATGCTTTTGAGTGGGCCGGTGGATGTGCGCTCCGACGACCGTCTGCAGGCCGAATTTGACCGCTTGCTGGACGGCGTGAATGGCCTGGAAATGGCTGCCCTGGAGCAGGGAGACGGTTTTACCGAACAGAAGTCCGAACCGGCGCCCATCGACGAAGCCAACGAGGTCACCTTCCCGGTCGATCCCAATATCAAGGCCAAGGCAGAGGCGGAAGTGAAGTCGACCCATTCCGATCTGCCGCTGATGCTGACCGATCCGGTGGCCAGCTACATCAATTACTTCTCCAGCCGCGGACGCGGCACCCTGGAGCGCGCCCTGGTGCGTAGTGGCCGTTATCAGGAGATGATCCGTAGCATCCTGAAGCAGGAAGGCGTGCCCCAGGACCTTATCTACCTGGCGCAGGCCGAATCCGGCTTTCATCCTCTAGCTCTTTCCCGCGCCGGCGCTCGTGGGATGTGGCAGTTCATGGGCAGCCGAGCCAAGGGATATGGTCTGGAGCGCAACTGGTGGGTGGATGAGCGCCAGGATCCGGAGCAATCCACTCGCGCCGCGGCCCGCCATTTGAAAGATCTCTACAACCAGTTTGGCGACTGGTATCTGGCGATGGCTGCCTACAACTCTGGTCCCGGCACGGTACAGCAGGCGGTCAAGCGTACCGGCTACGCCGACTTCTGGGAACTCTACAAGCGCAACGTCCTTCCCAAGGAGACACGCAACTACGTCCCCATCATTGTGGCTGTGACCATCATGGCCAAAAACCCGTCACAATACGGGCTGGAAAACATTGTCACCGACAAACCCGTCCCCTATGACACGGTCAAGATCGATTATCCGGTCGACCTTCGGCTGGTGGCGGAGTGCGTGGACGCTTCCGCAACCGACCTGCAGGATCTGAATCCCAGCTTGCTGCGCCTGACAACCCCTAAGAATGAGGAGTTCGACCTGCATCTGCCGGCCGGAACCGAAGATCGCTATTTGAGCGCGATTTCGGCGATTCCGGCGGATATGCGCGTGTGGTGGCGCTACCACAAAGTGGCTCCGGGCGAGAGCCTGACCTCCATCGCGCGGGCGTATCACACCACGCCCAAGGCCATCTCCGCGGCCAACAACCTCGAGGACGAAGACTTACAGCCGGAAAGCAAGCTGATTATCCCGATCGCCCCGGGCCGGCGCCCGGCCGGCGAAGAGGTTCAAAGCTACGCGCGCATGATTACGCGCTACAAAGTGCGCAAGGGAGACACGGTGCAGCGGGTGGCGGACAATTTTGGCGTGTCGCCGGTCATGGTGCGCCGCTGGAACCATCTCAAGGGGGATAGCGTTCGCGGCCGCAGGATTCTTTACATTCATCTGCCGGTTACTCCCAACGCCGCCGACGTCCCCGTGGTTGCCTCGTCCAAGTCGCGGTCAAAGAAGAACTTACATCGAGCCAGCGAGAAAACGGTAGCCCGCCACAAGGTCAAACCAGGCGAAACGCTGACCTCAATTGCCAGCACCCATCACACCACGGTGGCGGCGTTGAAGCGGGATAACGGGAACCTGGCGATTCTGCGGCCGGGCATGATCCTGGTGATTCGGCCGTAAGACGTCTTCTCGTTCGCCCCTCAGGGCTGCTGTCGATCTGTATTTCCCGGGGACCGAGAACCGGGAGTTGTATTCCGGTGTAAGATGCCAATCGAGAATTCTGTGGTCACTGCCGCGAAAAAAGTGCTGTGCTATAATCGCGGCCCGTTCGCCAAATCAAGCAGTTCTTGTTGTCTTTTTATTCTCTAGCGCAACGACGCGCAGCGCCCCGGCGCCGCCGGAACTTCAGCAGGAGGAGAAATGAGCTTCGACGAAACCCTCTACGGACGTGATGACGAAATGGATGAGTACGGTGATAGCAGCGCTTACGGCGACTCGCTAGAAGAGGATTACGAGGAAGAAGAAGAGGAAGAAGAAGCCGAGTTGCCCGGAATGGCAGAACCCGAACCGGAACCCATCGCTTCCGTTCCTCCCGCGCCCGAACCGGTGCGCAGCAGCGGTGGCGGAGGCGGAGGATCGAGACCCAAACCGAAGGCCAAGAAGAAAGCGGCCCCCAAGAAGGCCGCCAAGAAGAAAGCTCCCAAGAAGGCGGCCAAGAAAAAGCCGGCGAAAAAGAAAGCCAGCAAGAAAACGGCTCCGCGTAAAGCGGCCAAGAAGAAGCCAGCCAAAAAGAAAGCGGGCAAGAAGGCGAAAAAGCGCCACTAAATTCCGCCCATCGAAAATACGAGCCGCAGCCTTCGCGCTGCGGCTTTTTCTTAGCTCACGCTACCTATTTCTTCCCGCCTACCGCTCCCAGGCACTGCCCGTACAACTCCAGCAGATGCCCCGCGTATTCTTCCGGCTTGGTGGCCGCGCCGCTGCCCTGGAATCCGACCCCGGAAGAAGTCGTGCGCCCGTAGCCCGTGGTCATGGCAATGAATTTCATCAGGTCGAGCGCGATGTCTTCGTTACGGCGTGAGCCGAGAGGGAGATTAGCGATATCGTTCATGAGTGCCTCCAGAAACTAGTTTCCCCGAAAAATGCGTAAGGCGCAAACCCAGGGGTTTCACCACAGAGACACAGAGTCACAGAGAAAACCAAGCAATAGAAAAAAACAACTTGCTGTCGGCCCCCGATGGCAGGCGGGATCCGCTCCACCCTGGGTGTTTAACCTGTTTTGGTTTTCTCTGTGACTCTGTGTCTCTGTGGTGAAAGCCTTCTAGCGTTCGACGCCGCTGGCTTCGTCTTTCACTGTTTTGAATCCCCACGCCATGCGCGGAGTATTGTGGGCAATGCCGAATCGTCCTTTGGCATCGAGCAGAATGATGCCACCGTGCCCATTGACCCGGGTCTTCAGATAGTCGATCGCTTCCGCCGCCGCCCACTCCGGCAGGTTGCCGGTGGCGACACGATCGGCCGCCCACTTGGCCAGCACCAGCTTCATGATGGGCTCCCCCCATCCCGTAAGCGAGGCCGCGCCCGTGGTGTTGTCTGCATAACAACCGCAGCCGATGAGAGAAGAATCGCCCAGCCGTCCGGGAGCCTTGTTGAGCGTGCCTCCGGTGGATGTTGCCGCGGCGATGTTGCCATCGCGGTCGAGTGCCACTGCGCCGACGGTGTCATGCGAGTCGGCAGGCGCAAACAGATCGGCGCGATGCTCTTCCTTGTGCGTCTGGTATTCCCGCAGACGCTCGACTTCGCGCGGAATAATCAGATCTTCGTTCTTGCACAGCGGAATGCCGTGCTCGGAGGCGAAGCGCTCCGCGCCTTCCCCGACGAAGTACACGTGTGGACTCTCGCTCAGTATTTTGCGCGCCGCCCGCACCGGGTTGGCGATGCGTTCAACGCAGCCCACCCCGCCGGCGCGCAGCGTGGAGCCTTCCATGATCAGCGCATCGAGTTGCACTTTGCCGTCGCGATTCAGAAAGCTGCCGCGTCCGGCGTCGAAAGTGTCGTCATCTTCCATGACGACTACGGTTTCCTCGACGGCATCGACGGCCGAGCCGCCGCGGCTCAGCACGCGCCAGCCTGCGGCAATTGCGTTGCGCACTCCATTGAGATGAGCGTCGACCATGGCGTCGGGCATAGCCCAGGCGCCGCCGTGAACGACGAGTACTGGATCAGTTGGCAAGCAAGTTCCCCACGCGAGAAATGACTGGATAGTCTAGCACCGGCGCGTGGGAACCGGCGGCACACCGCGGCTTGAGGTAGTGGTCTCAAGCGAAAATTCTTGACCCTATACCAAGGTAGAAGGTTCACAATAGATGCATGCAGATCAGCGAACTGGCGCAGGCCGCGGGAGTCAATGTGCAGACCATTCGGTTTTATGAACGGCGCGGAATGCTGCGGGAGCCGCCGCGCACCGACTCGGGATACCGCTGCTACAGCGCCGCTGATCTTGAAATGCTGCGCGTGATCCGGCGCTCGCAGGAGCTTGGCTTCACGCTAAGGGAGATCAAGCAGCTGAGCGACCTGCACACCACCATCGCGAATCTGCCTCGCGGCGGAAAACGTCCCGCGGAGTATCGGCAAATGGCGCAGCTCGCCCGCGCGCGCCTGGAACAGCTGGAGAAACGGCTGCGCATGATGCGTGCCATGCGCATGCAACTTCTCTCCCTCATCGATCAACTGGAGACGGTCAGCGTGGTGCGCTGCCCGGCCTCGCCAAAGTGAGGGTGTATTGTCATCACCTTCGGTGTAGAGACGCAGCGCTGAACTGCATCTTGTGGAACGGAGTTCTGGAAGGCGTCCGTCGCCACGTGAGAAACACTTACCGCAGGTCGGAACTGTCAGGGTTGTAGAAGAAGTTGAAGCGCAGTTCGAGGTACTGTCCGCCGAATTCCCTGGGCAACGGCGGAAACGGGTTGGAGGCAGTGATTCCACCGTACGCGGCGCGATCGAGCGCGACGTCTCCCGAGCTGTAAACGTACTGCATGCCCTTCACTGTGCCGTCTTTCATGATGGCAAATTCAATGGAGACTTTGCCCTTCTTCATGAGGGGAGCGCGCGCGACTTCCGGAATCAGGTTGTACCAGTTCTGTCGCACGTCGTGGAGCACGCGGGCCAGATACGGCCCGAAGTCGACGCCCATGGTGTCACTGAGAATTTCCAGTTGATCGCCCACCTTACCCTGGCCACCCTGGTTGAGGCCATAATCTCCGCCATCGCCTCCGCCGTATCCTCCGCGATTCTGCGCCGCGGCGCGCGCCGCCTGGGCAATCGCAGAACCCGCCGACATGCTGTTGCTGAAAGAAGGCCGGGGTTGCGACGGGGGAAGATTCAGCCTGGCATTCTGGCCCTGATTGACCGGCGGCGATTGCGGTTCCGGTTGCTGTTGCTGCGGAGGCTGCATTCCCGGCGGAGAGCTCTGTGCCATCTGAGCGGGCGGCGCCGGCTGCTGCGCCGGCGGCGCGCTGGGCCCGGGCGCTCCGGGGCGCGCGCTGTCGAGAATCTTCCTTAATTCTTTGGGATCGAGTTGCGGCCTGCGCGTAGTCGCTACGCGGTCTTTATCGGAAATAATGTTGGTGTCAGGACGCTTGGTCAGCTTCTGCGCATCGGGAGGCAACTCGAGATAGGTCAGGTCCTTTTGCTTCAGCATGTCAGGGCTCATCACGATCACTGCGCGCCGCGGGAATAGGTTGACGAACCTCTGCGAGTTCATGATGAGGATGACCAGGGTCAAGTGCACGATGACCGACATCCAGAGCGCTTCGCGGCGGCGGGCACGCGACAAGTCGTCCTGCAACTGGATGAGCAGCGCCGGCACGTCGTGCATCTGTCGATACGCGGTTTCCCATCCGCTCGCATCATAGAGATCGGTGCCGTCGGGGCGAGGTGGAGACGGCGGAGCGACGGGAGTTCCGGGCGGAATTTGGGTTGTCGACATCGAACCGGTTGTCAGTTTCGACACGAGCGGAAGGTCTCCATGAGACCGGCTCAACACCCCACCTTGGCCGAACTCGGCTGTTGGGAGATCCGCTGGCGTCTGCGTCCCAGTGATCCTATTCTCGCATCTTTGCGGGCAATGACGAAATGCTAATGGTGTGCGCCCCCACGGGTTGGATGCGACTAGTCACGGGGGGAGTTGGGTATTTCGGCGAGACGGCGAATTCCTCGCAAGTCCTGTAATGACAAATCTTTACATTTCGTCGGGAGGTTACTTCGACGCCAGGCGTTCGAGGTCGACGTGTTGGCTGTGTTGGGCGATGGCCGCGACGATTTCGAGCCCTACGGCCAACGCGCGCCGACCTTCGGCAAGAGAAACCAAGGGTTGGGAGCGTTGCCGAACACGAGTCGAGAAACGATTTCAGTTCCGCGTGCAAGGGTTCTTCGGCGACGATAGCGGGTTTCCCCATGCTGATTTGTGGGTTTACGGAGGGCGTGGCGGCCAGGTTGCCGGCGCTGCCGACGCTGAAAACCATGACGTCCTGGCGTCCGTAGTCGATGGAGATGTACTGCCCGGGCTGGAAGAAGCGCAGCTTGCGGACCCGTTCGGTGGAGACTCGGCTGGCGGTCAGGTTGGCTACGCATCCCGAGTCGAATTCCATACGCACGTTGGCGATGTCGACTTTACCGGAAAGAATGGGCAGCCCGACCGCGCGGATTTCTTTCACCGGGGAATTTACGAATGCGAGGACCACATCGAGGTCGTGGATCATCAGGTCGAGCACCACGTCAACGTCGAGCGAGCGCGGCGTGAACACGCTCAGGCGGTGCACTTCGAAAAACATAGGATGGGTGATGAGCGGAAGCGTCGCGCGTACGGCAGGGTTGAAGCGCTCGAGGTGACCCACTTGCCCGATGCGTCCCAGGCGCTGGGCGAGCGCGACCAGGGCGTCGGCTTCGGCGAGCGTCGCCGCCAGCGGCTTTTCGATCAGGACATCGATGCCGGATTCCATCAACCGGGTAGCGACTTCGAGATGATGAACGGTGGGAACCGCGACCGAAGCCGCCTGGATTTGCCCGCTCTCTAGAAGCTGATCGATGGACGCAAAGGCGAGGGCGTTGTATTCGCGGGCGATGGTTTCCGCGCGTGCCAGGTCGGAATCGACCACAGCGGCGAGTTTGATGGATGCGTCCTGCGCGGCGAGTTCGTGATAGACGCGCGCATGATTGCGCCCGAAGGCACCCGCTCCGATGACGGCGACGTTGGTAATGTTGGTCAATTCGCAGGGCCGGCGTCCCACCGGCATTTCTATTCTGATGCTCTCTTCAGTACCGCCATCTGTCCCGCATGATACAGCGCGTGCTGGGTGGCTCCATGCAGCATGGTATAGACGTCGTAGTTCTTTCCCGGGACACGCTCGGTAAGCCGCGAATCGGGCAGAGCGGCAATCGCTTTCAACAACTGCTCGTGGGTTTGCTTGAGCGACGCGATGGCCTTCTGCCAGGCAGCCTCGCTGGTGTCTTTGACGTCGGGGAAATTCTCGGCGTCACCAAGAGTGCAGGCTTCGCCACCCAGACGCCTGCGGATGACATTCTCCCACCCGGCGACGTGCAAGGTGAGTTCCCAGATGGTGTGCGCATTATGAATGGGCCGGGCGGAAGCGGCGCGGGCATCGACATCGGCCAGGATCTCGAGCACCGCGGGTCCGTGCCAGGCTTCTCCTTCGAACGCGAGTTTCAGTTGATCGGCGATGCGGGAGATTTCGGACATGGCGTTAGTTTGCCACGATGGCAATGCCCGCCGCATCCGCGCTGCTGTAAATGGCATTCCCGTCCAGCAAGAGGCATTTCCCTGCATCGAGCGCCAGGCAGGTCGCGCTCGCTTTCTGCATTACTTCGATCGTCTTCACGCCAATGACGGGCACGTCAAAGCGCATGTCCTGATTCGGCTTGGCGATCTTCACCACGGTGAGCGACCGGCTCAGAATCGAGGCATCTGAAGCCAACGACTTCATGATTTGTCCGGCGCGCTCGATGGCAGCGTCGGTGCCTTCCATAGCCTCGACGGCGACGCATGCGGCTTCGGCGATGACCACAGTTTGGCCGATGTCGTATTGCGCAAGATGGCGCGCGACGGCGCGTCCGTAAGCGACGTCTTTCAACTCCTGCTCCGACGGAGCGCGTTTCGTGAGCACGCCGGGTCTGGCGAGCAGCGGTTCGAGCAAAGCGGTGGAATTTTCCAGCGTGATGCCTTCATCGGCAAGAACCTTGGCGACGGCCCCGAGCAGCGAGTCGGTGTTGCGCGTGCCGAGCGACAGCAGCAGCTTGGCCAAGCGCCAGTCAGGACGGATGCTGGAGAAAATCTGCTTGTGCCTGACCTGTCCCGCCATCACCGCATGCTCGATGCCTTCGCGCTTGAAGGTGTCAATCAGTTTCGAAAGCTCGCCGAGCGACAGCCAGTGAACCGAGGCCGCCCCACGCGATTCGATCTCAGGGAAAGTCTCTTCCTTGATGGCGGCGACGACCACGTCCATCCCCTGTGCCCGCGCGGCATCGAGCACCAGGAAGGGAAATTTGCCATTGCCGGCAATCAGGCCGAGGCGCGGTTTAGCGGGCATGCGGGAATAAGTCTAGCACTCGGAAGAGCAGCACTCAGCACTTGGCATTTAGCCCGATCCTCAAGCCCTGGTCCCCACCTCAAAACTGTTTGGCGGTTCCCAAAGAACCCGGAGTGCTAAATGCCAAGTGCCAAGTGCTAAATGCTTACTTAATCACTCCCCGCTCAGACTCCTCAATGAAGCGGATCAGCAAATCGACGTCTTCTCCGCGGTCGGCTTCGGACTTGAGTTTCTCCAGGGCTTGCGTGGTGTTGAGTTTCGAGGCCAGCAGAACTTTATAGGCGTGATGAATCTTGTGAATGCGCTCTTTGCTGAAGCCCCGGCGTTCGAGGCCCACGGCATTGAGTCCGTAGGCGTGGGTGTCGCGCGCGGCGGCGGTTTTGGAGAACGGTAGAACGTCGCGCGTAACGGTGGTGCCGCCGCCAATAAACGAATGCGCGCCAATACGCACGTAGTGATGCACCGGGCACAACGCGCCTACGGTCGCCCAGTCTTCCACGATGACGTGTCCGCCGAGCGTGGCTGCGTTGGCCATGATCACGTGACTTCCGATGACGCAGTCGTGGGCGACGTGGGTGTAGGCCATGATCAGGCAATGGCTGCCCACGTGCGTCAAGCTTCCACCTTTGTGTGTGCCGCGGCTGATGGTCACGAATTCGCGGATTTCGTTGTGGTCGCCGATCTCCAGGCGCGTCGGCTCTCCCGCGTAGGACAAATCCTGCGGCGCCATGCCGATCGAGCAGAAGGGGAAGAATCGGTTGTCAGCGCCGATCCGGGTTGGGCCTTCAATGGCGACGTGCGAGAGCAGACGGCAGCGTTCGCCAAGTTCGACTCCGGCTCCGATCACGCAGTAGGGGCCAATCTCGCAGGAAGAATGAACTTTGGCCCCGGGATCGATGATGGCTGTGGGATGAACGCTCATGCGTTGAACGGAATCTATTCTTCGCCGTTGCCGGAAGATGGCTTGCCACGCGAGCGGTCGACCACGCGACAGCTCACATTGGCTTCGGCCACCAGTTTGTCGCCGACGTAAGCTTTGCCTTCCATGCGCCCGCCGGTGCCGCGCCACACTTTCACTTCGACTTCAATGCGCAACTGATCGCCGGGAACCACCGGGCGGCGGAAGCGGGCGCGCTCGATGCCGGTGAACAGAACCAGCCTCTGGTCGCGATCCTCAAACTCGGTCAGCAGCAGCACTCCGCCGGCCTGCGCCATGGCTTCGACAATCAGCACGCCCGGCATGATAGGCAGGTTGGGGAAGTGTCCCGCGAAAAACGGTTCGTTGATGGTGACATTCTTGATGGCCACGATGCGCTTCTGGCGCTGCAGGTCGAGCACGCGGTCGATCAGCAGAAACGGAAAGCGATGCGGCAGAATGCGGAAGATCGCGTTTACGTCGAGTGTCGTTTTCTCCATCGGAGGAGCTTCGGTGGTGGAGTGAGCGGTGTCCATCATTCGATTCTCTGGGGCGCGACGATTATACTGTACCCCGCCCCTGCGTAGAGCATCTGTGGTGTGAGTGATGGACGCTGCTCACCCCATCCCCGCCTCTGCGGGCGCAGGATCACATCCAAGAGAATTTTGATCGAGCCATCCTCACGAAGATTCAACGACAAGGAACCATGCCGAAGAAAGCCGCGAAGAAAAAGCCGAAGACTGCCAGACCCGCGAAGTTTTCAAAACCCGCCAAAACCCCCGGCAGCCAGCCACTCACCGAGCGATTGAAGTATTTCGAGGAACGCCGCGAGCGCATGGTGGAAACCATCCGCCAACTGGTGGAAGCGGAATCCCCGAGCGACGACAAGGCCGCCGCCGACAGGTTGGCCTCGCTGCTCGCGGGACGATTCGAAGGCCTGGGCGGACACGCCAAGTTTCATCGCGTCGCCGATTTCGGCAACCATCTGCAGGTGGATTTCGGCACTGAGCGACGGGCGAAACCGGTATTGCTGCTCGGGCATTACGACACCGTCTATCCCGTTGGAACCCTCAAGAACATGCCGTGTCGGGTGGAGGGCGGACGATTGTTCGGTCCCGGTACGCTCGACATGAAGTCGGGAATCGCGCTCATGCTGCAGGCGATCGAGGCGCTGCGCGAGTGGCATGCGGACTCGATGCCGCGCCCGGTGACGGTGCTGCTGGTTTCCGACGAAGAAGTCGGTAGCGATTCCTCGCGGCGCATCACCGAAAGCCTGGCGAAAAATGCCGAGGCTGTTCTGGTCATCGAGCCTTCCCTGGGCCTGCAGGGAGCGGTGAAGACGGCACGCAAGGGAGTCGGAGAATACATCGTAAAAGCGATTGGCAAGGCTGCGCACTCCGGCCTCGATTTCGAAAAAGGGGAGAGCGCGATTGTCGAGCTGGCGCGGCAGGTTCCGGTGATCTCAAAGTTCACGGAGTTGAAACGCGGCATCACTTTGAACGTGGGATTGATTCAGGGAGGAACGCGCGTGAACGTGATTCCCGCTGAGGCGACGGCAAACGTAGATTTCCGCGTGACCAGCATGAAAGACGCCAGGGAGGTCGAGAAGAAGCTGCGTTCGCTCAAGCCGTTCAATAAGAAATGCAAGCTCGACATCAAGGGTGGATTGAATCGTCCGCCCATGGAGCGCACCGCGGGCGTGGCAGCGCTTTACGAGAAAGCCGCGGAGATCGCGCAACGTCTAGGTTGGAAGCTGGGCGAGGCGGCGGTGGGCGGAGGCTCAGACGGCAACTTCACCGCCGGCCTCGGCATTCCCACGCTCGACGGTCTAGGGGGGGTGGGCGAAGGCGCACATGCGGCGCACGAGTCGATCGTAATCGCGGAGTTGCCGAAGCGGGCGGCGTTGCTGGCGCAGTTGATCGAAGCCGCCTAGGTTCCTGCCGCGACACCAGTGGTTTTTGACTCCGGGTCTGGACTGGCCTAGAATTTCCACAGGGGTACTCCGCAAGTCCGGTACCTGGCGAACCCCCTGGAGGTAACCAAATGCTCGGAAAATTGGGTTTGCCTGAAATCCTGCTGATTCTGGCGATTGCGCTGCTGATTTTTGGTCCCAGCAAACTGGCCGATCTGGGCAAGGGACTGGGCGAAGGCATCAAGAATTTCAAGTCCGCGGTCGGCGACGACAACAAAGACCAAAAAGATAAGGACAAGAAGTCATAGGCAGATCGCTCAAGAGAGCGCTCCCGCTTCCCGCAACATTCGATAAACCAGCGCGACTGGAAGTCCCACCACGTTGAAATAGTCCCCTTCGATGCGCGAGATCCATCGTGACGCGATGCCCTGGATGGCATAGGCTCCGGCTTTGTCCATGGGTTCGTCCGTGGCAAGGTAGGCGGCGATGTCCGCTTCGCTCAGCGCGGACATCGTCACCAGCGTGGTCTCTGACATGGTTCTCAGTTCCCGGTCCTTAGCTTTCTCTCCTGGCCGAACGAGACATACGCCCGTGGTCACCTGATGAGTTTTTCCTGAGAGTAAGCGGAGCATGCGGGCGGCGTCTGCCGCATCCGTTGGTTTTTCCAGCATCGTGTCATCGACCACGACCACCGTGTCTGCCCCGAGCACAAAGTCCTCTGCCCGATGTCTGGAGACTTCGAGAGCCTTCTCGCGGGCCAGCCTTTCCGCGTAGGCTTTCGGCGATTCCCCTTTGCCGGGCACCTCGGGCACATGGCTGGGCTGCACGACGAAAGCAATGCCTGCGTTGCGAAGAATCTCCTGGCGGCGCGGCGAAGCCGAGGCGAGGACGATGGGCTTCACCGGTCTCCCACGACGCCGCGCACGGAATCGATGATCTTGGCTGAATCGTAGCCGACGCCGTCTTTGAAAACGATCTCGACGTTCTCAATGTCGTCGATCCTGGTTGAGGGATCGCCTTTGATCACCACCAGGTCAGCCTGCTTCCCGGCGGCGATCGTGCCGATGCGATCGAGTTCCCCCAGGTATTGCGGCGCCGTTCGCGGTGGCAATGTGGATGGCCTCAAGCGGCGTGAATCCCGCCTCCACTAGCAACTCCACTTCGCGCTGGTCGCCATACCCGGCAATCACTCCGCCCATGCCGGTAGGGTCGAGGCCTGCGAGCAGTGTGCCTCCCGCCTTGGAGAAGGCGTATTCGAATTCCATCTCTTTCTTGAAGGCGGCCGGCCAGGGCGAAATATCCGTGTGGTAACGCTGCCGGATCGCTGCGGAATCGCTGGCGCGGACTTTGTTGTTGAGGACCCGGTTCTGCGCGTCCGGAGAAAGAGCATCGAGAATGCGCTGCTGAATCGTGGGGCGCCCGGGCACGCCCATCTCGAATACCGGAAGCGTCGAGGTGACCGCAACGTGGTGTTGCACCAGATCCATGATCATGTCGTGCACCGGGCCGCTTTGCACATCCAGCTTCGAGAGGAAGTCGTAATCGAGCTTCTCGGGACACTCGCCAGGCCTTCTTCCACGGGATAAAACTCGGTATCGACCAGCAGGCCGTGTTCGAGGTCATCGATGCCGAGCGCGGCCGCTTCCTTGAAGCCGACAGAGCACAGGTGCCCGGTGACTTTCGCTCCCCGCTTGTGCGCAGCGGTGACGGCCGCCGCGAGTTCCTGGGGTGTGATGAACATGTAGGCTTTGAAATTGTCGACGCCTTCATCGAGCCAGAAATTTACCGTCTTGGTCGCGTCATCCGGTCCAGTGAGCTGGTGCATTTGCAGAGCCCAGCTGCCGGCGCCTTCGAGGTAAGGTCCGGTAACGTGAATTTTCGGGCCCAGCATCTCGCCTTTGTCGATGGCCTTCTTGATTTCAAGATCGGTGTAGGGTTCGAGACGATCCGGTGGTGCGGATCGTGGTAACGCCGCCTGCCAGATAAAGCCGCGGAAAGCTGTAGCCCATCTCGCCGAAGATGCCGCCGCCCATGGGATAGAACAGGTGATCGTGCATGCCGACCAGGCCGGGAATCACGCTGTAACCATGAAGGTCCAGAACTTGCGCATCCTTGGGAGGAGCGGCATCCGAGATCGACGACGATCTTTCCTTGCGAGAGGACGACGGTTTGATCGGCCCGCGCCGCAGCGCCGGTCCCGTCAATCACCCGGACGTGGGTGAGCGCGACAATGGGCGCATCGATCTTGACGAACGCTTTCACTGCGGGCGAAAGGGTTTGACCGAATGCGAGACTCGATCCGATGAGCAGGCATAACAAGAAGAATTTCCGCATTGCTTCCTTTCAAGTCGCAATCAGTTCAATACGGTTTCCGAAACAATCGTGCACGTGGCAACGAGTGACGCCCGGAAGGCTGGTGTCGTCGTGCACCGGAACTCCGCGGTCGCGCAGCTTGGCCGTCAGAGCCTGATAGTCAGCGGCAGCGCAGCGCGGGATGGGCCTTTCGCGCAGGGCGGAAATCGTCCTCGGTGCCCAGGTGGATCTGGACCGGGCCGCTCTGGAACCAGACTCCGCCCCGCCCGGCGAGTTCGGGTGGCTTGGGAATCTCCACCATCCCCAGCAGATCGCGATAAAACAAGCGCGCCGCGTCCTCGGCTCCCTTGGGCATGGCGAGCTGGATATGAGCGATCGCGATAAATGGAGGTTCCGGCATATTCGAGAACAGAATCTTACCTCGCAAAAGGCAGAAAGAAAATTGTCATCAGTCGATCCTGACGTCCGAAGGCCGAGGTCCGAGGTCTGACGTCCGGCCTCCCTCTCCCCGCCTGTTAGAATCAACTATTGCCCTCTGTAGCTATGGACGCCGCTTTCCTCCGCAACTTTGCCATCATTGCGCATATTGATCATGGCAAATCCACGCTGGCTGACCGCCTGCTCGAGCTGACAGGTTCGCTCACGGCACGCGAGATGCAGGCGCAGGTGCTCGATTCCATGGACCTGGAGCGGGAGCGCGGCATCACTATCAAGGCCCACGCGGTGCGCATGATGTACACGGCTCGCGATGGCCAGCTCTACCAGCTCAATCTGATCGATACTCCCGGGCACGTGGACTTTTCCTACGAAGTCTCGCGTTCCCTGGCCTCTTGCGAGGGAGCTTTGCTGATTGTCGACGCTTCCCAGGGAGTCGAGGCGCAGACTCTGGCGAATGCCTACCTTGCCATCAACAACGGCCTGGAAATTATTCCGGTCATCAACAAGATCGACCTGCAGAGCGCCGACATCCCGCGCACGAAAGAGATGATCGAAGGCGCGGTCGGACTCGATGCCTCCGATGCCGTCCTCATCAGCGCCAAGACCGGGCAAGGCGTGCCCGACGTGCTCGAAGCCATTGTCAAACGGATTCCCCCGCCCAAAGGGAATCCCGACAACCGCCTGCAGGCGTTGATTTTCGATTCCTGGTTCGATCCCTACCGCGGCGTGATCGTGCTGACGCGCGTGTTCGAGGGAACGCTGCGCAAGGGCCAGAAGATCCGCTTGTGGTCGAACGGCAGGGTGTTTGACGTGGAAACGGTCGGAACCCTGACTCCCAAGCCGGTAGAGGTGGAGGAACTGCGCGCAGGCGAGGTCGGCTTCTTCATGGCCAACATGAAGAACGTCGGCGACACCAAGATCGGCGACACCATCACCGAAGATGCGAATCCCGCGATTGAAGCTTTACCCGGCTTCGAAGAGATCAAGCCGATGGTGTTCGCGGGGCTTTACACCGTCGATGCCCACGAGCACACCGCTCTGCGCGAGGCGCTCGAAAAACTGCGTCTGAACGATGCGTCATTCTTCTTCGAGCCCGAGAGTTCGGTCGCCCTGGGATTCGGTTTCCGCTGCGGCTTTCTCGGCCTGCTGCACATGGAGATCATTCAGGAGCGCCTGGAACGCGAGTTCAATCTCGACCTGATCACCACGGCTCCCGGCGTTCGCTTCCGCATTACCAAGACCGATGGGGTAGTAGTCGAGGTCGATAATCCCTCGAAGTGGATTTCGCAAAGTGAAATTGCCAAGGTCGAGGAACCGGTCATCCTCGCGACCATTCTTACTAACGAAGAGTATGTTGGCGGCATTCTGAAGCTGGTGGAAGAAAAGCGCGGCAAGCAGAAAAGTTTCGAGTACGTCAGCTCGTCGCGGGTCATGCTGCAATACGAGTTACCGCTAAACGAGATCGTGCTCGATTTCTACGACAAGCTGAAGACGGTATCACGCGGCTACGCTTCGCTCGACTACCATCTGTCGGGCTACTGGGAGTCACCCATGGTGAAGCTCGATATCCTGGTGGCGGGCGATCCGGTGGACGCGCTGTCGATTATCGTGCACCGCGACTTCGCCTACGAACGGGGCAAGGCGCTGGTCTCGAAGATGCGTCAACTCATTCCCCGTCAGATGTTTGAAGTCGCCATCCAAGCCTCGATCGGAGCCAAAATCATCGCCCGCGAGACCGTCGCTGCCATCCGCAAAAACGTGCTGGCCAAGTGCTACGGCGGCGATATCACCCGCAAACGCAAGCTGCTGGAAAAGCAAAAGGAAGGCAAAAAGCGCATGAAACGGATCGGGCGGGTCGACATCCCGCAAGAGGCCTTCCTGGCCGTCCTTAAGGTAGGCGAAGACAGCTAGACGGACGGCCTAAAACCCCTGTCCTGACAAGGGTTTTCTTCTAAGGTGGATTACCTTCAGGTGTGCAAATCTGCAAGGTTGCTCAAAATTATTCATCGCTGTTTAAGCCTGCACTGCAGACGGGGCATATGTCCCTAACCAGCAACCAGTGGTATGACTTACGGCCACGGCGAAGGCCAGAAATGAACCGACCGAACGGTCGCTTGTCACTTACTGAAATCGAGCGGTTTACGCTTCCACAAGATTTTCCACAGCTTGGAGTGCCGGAATGACGGCACTGGTCGCTGTTAACTACCATGTTATTCCGGCTCCTGGCCGCCGCCCCCCGCCAGGGATTCAAACCGGGTCGAATTCTTCAGAAATGCCATCTTTACTCGACCGGTCGGACCATTACGCTGTTTGGCAATAATGATCTCGGCAATGCCCTCCAACTCCGGCTCGTCTGGTTTATAGACTTCCTCACGGAAGATGAAAGCCACGACGTCGGCGTCTTGCTCGATCGAACCGGACTCGCGCAGGTCGGCCAGTTGCGGACGATGATCTCCGCCACGGCTTTCCGGCGCGCGGCTCAACTGCGATAGGGCAACCACCGGAACTTTCAACTCCTTCGCCAGGGCCTTCAGGCCGCGAGAGATGGCCGACACTTCCTGAGTACGATTTTCGTAGCGCTTGCCGCCGCCCGACATGAGTTGCAGGTAGTCGACGATCAACAGGTCGAGTTTGCCTTGCGACTGTTGCAGCCGCCTCGCCTTGGCCCGCATTTCGCTCAGCGAGATGCCCGGTGTGTCGTCGATGAAAATGGGGGCGTGCGCCAGTTGCTCCATGGCGTGGACGACTTTATCCATGTCCTCGCGCCACAGAGAGCCGGTGCGCATCTTGTGCGAATCCACTCGCGCGCAGGAACACAGCAGGCGCAGCAGCAACGCCTCGCGTGACATTTCCAGAGAAAACATGCCGACGGTTTTGCCGTCCTGGATAGCAGCGTTTTCGGCGATGTTCATGGCAAACGCGGTTTTGCCCATGGAAGGTCGCGCCGCGATGATGACCAGATCGGATTTCTGCAATCCACTGGTCATCTCGTCGAGGTCGTTGTAATGGGTGGCCAGGCCGGTAATGCGCTGTCCGCGCTGCAGCAGCGCATCGACCGATCCGAAGGACTCTTTGACGATCTCGGTGATGCCCAGAAAGCCGCGCCCAATGCGCTTTTCCGAGAGTGCGAAGATGGCCGCCTCGGTGTCGTTCAGAACATCTTCCGCCAGGTCGCTCTGGTCGGAGGCGCGCGCAATTGCCGCATTGGCGGCGTGAATCAGCCCGCGCAAGAGAGCCTTGTCACGGACAATCTTGATGTAGTGCTCGATACTGGGTCGATCTGGAACGCCGTCGACCAATCCCGAGACATAGGCCACATCTCCAATGGCCTGCAATTCCTTGCGCCGGTCGAGTTCTTCGATCAGCGTGATCATGTCGATCGGACGCGACGACTCCGCCAGATCGACCATGCGGGAATAAATGCGGCGATGCGAATCGAGCGAGAAGTCTTCCGCGTGCAGATGCTCAGCCGCCTGGTTATAGGAAAAGTTGTCGAGCAGGATGGCACCGAGGATGGAGCGCTCGGCTTCAACATTGGCGGGCAAACTGTGCGCGAGACTGTAATCGATCGTGGCCAAAGACTTCTCTCTTATCTTTCGAATAAAATTTTCTGCAGCGCGGAGCAGATACTAGTCGCGCGCGACTTGTGCATGGAAAGTATTTGCGTTGGAAAACCGAGCATGAACTGGTTTCTTCTTGGCCGCATAGTTGCTTAGACGCTTGTGAAGTTTTGTGAGAAAAGTATAGGGCAAACAAAAGGC
The DNA here is from genome assembly GCA_963832635.1 of Terriglobia bacterium. Classification (GTDB taxonomy): domain Bacteria; phylum Acidobacteriota; class Terriglobia; order Terriglobales; family Acidobacteriaceae; genus DATFTE01. Next base: position 78,991 of record CAWHVH010000004.1, read on the forward strand.
GAAGAACAAGTAGTTAATTGCGAGTAGCGAGAAAGAGCTGAGGTCCGTCTGAGGTCCAAGGTCTGACGGCGGGTTTCAAAAAAATGCGGTCCAGGCCAGCCACCTGGACCGCATTTGCTCGTGGATGTTCTGTTCTGCCTGGCTCACCGCGCAAAGGCGATGAAGCTGCGTTTTTCGGACGCATTCCCGAAGGAACGCTCTCCTCAAACGCATCTGCGAATCAGGGATTCGCAGCGAGTGAAAGCCGACGGATCGGTCCTGCCGAAGCAAGACGCTTGGAAGGCCGCAACGCCCTGGGTGTTTCAGAAAGCGCCGAAGCGCATCGCTGAAAGTTCCCCCGGCAATTCACCCTCGAGAACCGCCGGTTACCGTCTGCCTCTGCTCTTCCGGCAGAGCGCTCAGAACATCTCACGCATGCACTTTGAGCACTCTGCGGCAAGAGCGCAATCCTGCGCAACAGAGAACTGACGTCTGGTTGTGCAGAAGCTGTGGAGGAATGGGATTGCTTGTGGAAAGCGCAGGAAAAACGGGAAGAAAAGACCGCCGTGCACGATTTTCCTAACAGGTAGCATCATCCGTTCAACCAGATGTGAGCCAGAAGCGAAACCGAGAGAGCGATCATCAGCCAGAAATGAAAGCGGCGAACCCGATTCCGGTTCCGTCCCACGCCTTGCTGCAAATAAAGCCCTAGCAACGCCTGAACACAAAGCAGACAAAAAGCAATCGTCGCAGCCATGAGTCCTGATGTGTCGGCGCGCACCATCGGCCCGCCCATTAACGCCGACGCATGCACAAACGAAAGCGCGAGCAGCAGATAGCCCGTCCAGTAATGCGGCCACATGCGAGCGAGGTAACCGGCGGGTGCACCTGAACCTACTGGAGACCGAAACCATGCGCTCCGTAACAGGAACGGCAACATGATGTCGAAGCCGGTCAGAATCGCCGCGATCCATCCCAAGCCGCTGCCGAGAAAGAACTGGATCATGGCTGCGCGGCTTCGACCTTCACGTATCCGGTAAGAATAACGATTTGCTTGGCTTCCAGCACCTGGCTGGCATTGACGGCGCCGCTCACATGGATGACGGCGCCGGGATGGATGTCTGCGGCTTTTCCCATGACCACCGGAGTCTTGTCGTCGAAAGCGACTTCAACCGACTGGCCGGTGCGCTGATAGACGGTCTCCGTTTTCTTCTCGAGCAGCGTGCCCTGCAGATTGGTGGCGGAAGTCGAGTATGTCACTTCCAGGACAACCTTCGCGGCTTCGCCGGGTTTAAGCGCGGCAAACTGATCGGGTCCGGCGGTGGGAGAAGATTTCATCTTCATCGCCCTATCGGCAGTGCGCCACATGGCCAGCCCGGCCAACAGCGCCAGTGTGGTGAGCAACAGGATCCATGCGGGTGTAACTCTGCTTGTGGAAATGGAATGACTGGTCATCGCAGCCCTCTTGCGAACTCAGGGATGGCCGATGGAACGGCATGCGCGAAGTATCCGGCCTGCACCTGGGTATAAGGTCAAGGGAAAAGTGGGTAAAACCCGGGACCGCTGCTACGGAATCGCCCGCTGTAGAGACGCAGTTTCGCCCTTCGTCTCACGCCAGTGCCATAACTTTGGTTTTCGCAGGTTGGCAGGACTTAGCAGAGCTATGGAGCTACGTCTGTACCAAGGCCATCGAACCGAACTTCACTTGGTACCGTTGGGATACACCAGAATCTTGCTGGCCTCGCCGGTCTTCAAGCGCTCCATGGCCTTGGAGAAATCCTTCATCGCGATGCGATCGGTAATCACCGGATGTAAATCGAGCTTCCCGGCCTTGAGCAGCGCGGTCATCTGATACCAGGTCTGGTACATGCGCCGTCCGTTGATACCTTGCACCGTGATGCCTTTGAAAATGATGTCTTCGGAGAAGTTCAGCGAGATGGGCTTCGAGGTCAGGCCGAGGAGGGAAATGCGGCCGCCACGCCGCACAATGTCGAAAGCTGTGCGAATCGCGTCGGGATGCCCCGCCATCTCGAGCACCACGTCGACACCGAGCCCTCCGGTTTTCTCCATGACGATGGCTTTCGCATCTTCTTTCGAGGGATCGATTACGTAGTCCGCTTTCATCTCTTTCGCCAGGCGGCGGCGATGTTCGTTCACTTCGATCGCGAACACCGTGGTCGCGCCGACCGCGCGGGCGACCGCGATGGAAAACAAGCCAATCGGACCGCAACCGGTGATCGCGACCGTCTTGGCTGCGATTTCTCCCGCCAGCACGGTGTGCACGGCATTGCCCAGCGGATCGAGAATCGACGCGTACTCGAGCGGAATCGCCGGGTCCAGCTTCCAAATGTTGGATTCCGGAATCACCACGTACTCGGCGAACGCGCCGTCCGCGTCCACGCCGATGATTTTCACGTTCTGGCAGATGTGCGCATCGCCGGTGCGGCATTGCAGGCACTTGCCGCAGGCTACGTGCATCTCGGCGGAAACGAAATCGCCTTCCTTGACACTGGTGACCTCATCTCCGAAGGCGACCACCTCGCCGCAAAACTCATGTCCGGGAATGAGCGGGGGATGAATGCGGTTTTGCGCCCAGCGGTCCCACTCGTAGATATGAAGGTCGGTCCCGCAAATCGAGGCCACTTTCACTTTGACCAGAACATCGGTGCGGCCAAACGTGGGAATCTTGACTTCGCGTACCTCCGCGCCCGGCGCAGCCTCCGGCTTCACAACCGCCATCATGGTATTTGGCATGAATGAATTCCTCTCAAGAACTGCGTCAGTCGCGAAGCGACGCCACCGGTGGCTTCCAACCTCTACAGGCAAACGTATGATTTTAGCATTGGAAACTCACTTCGCCACGCTCGTGGCCTGCGAGGCCGCCAGCAACCAATGCCCGCCGCGTTTCAGAAAGACGTCGGTCTGCCGCGCGAAGAACGTGTCGACTCGCCCATTTCGCCGCTGGACCAGGGTGAAATGCCCGGTCACGATCGCGGTATCGCCGTAGACACGGACCTTCAACTCCTCGGGAGCGACATCCAGGATCTTCTCCTTGCCCGAGCGCAGTTCCGCCAGCACCGCTGCCTTATCCTGCACCGCACCGTTGCGATCCGCGACCGCGTAGTCGTCCATCAGATGCGCGGCATACTGGTTCCACTGGTCGTGCACGATCATCTGCGCAAGGTCCGCTTCCAGTTTCATGATCTCGTCCTCCGCGGCGGAATTCGCGTCCGCGCGGATGCCGTCCTGTGCGAATGCCGGCAGGAAAATCGAAGCTAGCAATATCACTAAGCACCATGTCTTCATCATCGGTCTCGTGGAGTTCGAATGAATTTCCGTGAAGACGCAGCCAATCCGCTTCTCTACGAAAAGAGGTTATTTTGCTTTCTTCTTCTCCAGCGTCGCCGCGTTGAACTCCTCCGACTTCCCGCGCGGCACGCTCAACGTCTTCCACTCCGCGGTTCGCAGATGCTTGGCCAGAAACACGATCTGACCCACGTGATACGCATAGTGCGCCAGTTGCCGGTTGATGGCCTGCAGCACCGTGTGAGGCTCGCCGCGAATTGTGACGGTTTTCATCACATCCTCGGCGGTCAACGATTCGAGCGCCGCGAACACATGGCCCCAACCCGTCTCCCACCAGCGCATCACCTCTTCCCGCGTGGACGACGGACCAATTTCAAATTCCTGATCGCGGTGCCGGTCCGGCTTCTCGCCGTCGCTGGTCAGGAAATCGACAAAGCGGGAGCGCATGTTTCCCGCCAGATGCTTCACGATGACCGCGACCGAATTCGATTCTGCATCGAGCATGACGAAGAAGTCTTCGTCCTTGAGCTGCGCCATGGCCCCTTCGCCCAGCCGTTTATGCCCGCGAAACTGTCGGCGTACTTCGTCGAGGTAGTGCGTGTTGATGTCCATGATGAGTCGAAAACTCCTGCCGGTTTAATCGCCGGAACTCACAGGCGGAATCATGGGATAGGGAGCCACCGGCGCCAATTCCAAATGCAGTTCGAAACCGCCTACCCACTTGGCAAAAAGATTGTAGAGCAGCGAACCGATCGCGCCCGTGACGAATCCCATGACGCCGTATATCACCGGCATGATCAGCGCCAACACGATGCCAAAGACTCCGGCGAAAGGAGTCTTGCTTTGACCCGCAATCGAACCAATGAGCCCGAAGAGCAGGAAAATTGGTACGAACAGAAGCCCCATACAGCCATAGATCAAGCCCATGATTTTCGCCACCGACAACACACCCACGGATTTCACAATCTGCATGGATCTATCCTCTCTTCTGGTGTCGAGTTGAACTCTCCCACCGGTCCGAAAACCCTTTACTTCACCGACGCTTACTTTCCCCACCCTCCTGCACCCGGCGACGCAATGCGAATTCGCTCACCCTTGCGCAGGCGCACATTGAACTTCCCCGGCAACTGCTCGACCGATCCATCGTGCCGCAAGACCTCTGCCTTACCCGCGGCACCATCGCTGCCTCCGCTCAAACCGTAGGGACCGCGCTTCCTGCGATCGGCCAGCAGCGTCACCTCCGCATCGGTGAGCACTTCAATCTCGCGGATAACTCCAGCGCCTCCGCGATGTCTGCCTCCGCCTCCACTCCCGGGACGCAACGAATACTTGCGCACCCGCAACGGATACGCATACTCCAGCGCCTCCGCGGGAGTGTTCAACGAATTGGTCATGTGCGTATGCACACCCGACACACCCGCCTTGGTGGGACGCGCGCCCATGCCCCCGGCAATGGTCTCGTAGTAGGCGAACGGTTCTCCCGTTCTCGGATCCATTCCCCCAATGGTCAGATTGTTCATCGTCCCGGATGCCGCTGCCGGAATCCGCTCCGGCAGCGCTTGCGCCAGCGCACGCAGCAGAGTATCCACAAGACGCTGCGAGGTTTCCACATTCCCCCCCGCCACCGCTGCCGGAGGCTTCGCATTCACTACCGTCCCCTGGGGAGCAATGACTTTGATCGGACGCATCAAGCCAGCGGTCGCCGGAACATCTTCCGCCAGCAGACAGCGAAACACGTAGAAACACGCAGAATAGGTAATTGCCTCGACCGCATTGATCGAACCCTCCACCTGTGGAGAAGAACCGCCGAAGTCAACCGTGACCATGTGGCGCCCGCGCCCGCGAGCGCCGCCAAACGCCACAGACACAGCAATCTTCACAGGTTGATCGCGGATGCCGTCGTTGTCCAGAAAGTCCTCCGCGCGATACGTCCCCGGCGGCACCTGCTCCAGAAACGCTCGCATCATCTCTTCCGAATAGTCGAGCAACTCCCGCGCTGCCTGCTTCGCCTTCGCCAGTCCGTAGCGCGCGCAGACTTCCTGCAACCTCTCCGCCCCGGTGTGGCAGGCCGCAATCTGCGCCCCCAGATCACCCTCGCGCTCCTGCGGCGTACGGACGTTATTCAGCAGCAAGTCGAGCACATCGCGCTGCATCTGGCCGCCCCGCATCAGGCGCACCGGAGGAATGCGCAAGCCTTCCTGATAAATCTCGCGGCACAGCCCCATCGATCCCGGATACGCTCCACCCACATCCGCATGGTGCGCGCGCGATGCCACGAAGAAATCCGGCTTGCGGCCCTTCCGCGAAAAATAAAACGGCGCCACCAGGGTGATGTCCGGCAAGTGTGTGCCGCCGCGAAAGGGATCGTTCAGCATGATCACGTCGCCGGGCGCCAACTCAAAATGTTCGATCGCTGCGCGCACCGACATCGGCATCGATCCCAGGTGCACCGGCATGTGATCGCCCATGGCAATCACTTCGCCAGCCTCGTCGAATACCGCGCAGGAATAATCTCTTCGCTCTTTGATGTTCGGCGAAAACGCCGTCCGGCGCAGGGCTGCGCCCATTTCTTCGGCAATGGAGTGATAAATGTTCTTGAAGATTTCCAGTTCGATGGGATCGCGTCGCTCCATATTTGCGCAGTGTACGCGAAACTCCGTTCCCGGGTAGCTTCCGAACCAACCTCGAGTCAAGCAGATTTATGTTGACATTCAAGGTAATCATACGCAATATCTTGGGGTAGAAACATTGCCCATGCTACGACTTGGGCAGCAATTTGCAACTAGGGCCCTAGGTACCACGACCTTGCAAGGGAAAATCGTTCACGGAGGAACTTCATGCCAGCAAAGAAAAAGGCTGCGAAGAAGAAAAAGAAACACTAACCGCTAGCGAGACGATTCTCGCTCGGACCGAAACATCACGGCCTCTCGGGAGAAGCACCTCACGAGAGGCTTTTCGTTGCTCTCAAACCTGCCCCTCCGGCGGCCTCTCCTGTAAAATCCAGGTTGTAGCCCGAGCCGTATCGTGCTAGAAACGCGATAGGCGGCTACATCTGTCCTCATGAGCACCAAGACCAAAGCGGCCAAGAGCGCGGAGATCATCATCCCCGAGAAGTTGTATTTCCGCATCGGGGAAGTGGCCGAACTCTGCCGCCTGCCGGCTTACGTGCTGCGCTTCTGGGAAACCGAGTTCCCTCAGCTCAAGCCGGTCAAGAGCAATACCGGACAGCGCATGTACCGCCGCAAAGACGTCGAGAATGTTCTGCGCATCAAAAGATTGCTTTACGAAGAAGGATTCACCATTGCCGGCGCTCGCCAGCATTTGCGTGCCGACGGCAAGACCGACAAGAAGCAGGTGCCGCTTCCCTTTCCCACTCGCTCGGCCACCGATCTCCGCTACATTCGCCAGGGCTTGAATGAAATTCTCACCATGCTGTCCCCCCGGCGCTAGACCCGCATGCCGCTGCCCGGCCCGTTGCGTTCCCCAAAAAATCTGATCGCGCTCGGCCTCGGTTTTTTTCTGGCCATCGCTTTCTGGCTGCTGTCGTCTTCCGACTCAAACCGCGATTCTGATACGAGAAGATTGCAAGCTTCGCTGCAAAGTTCCGAGCCGAACGAACTCGATCGCATCGAGCACGCTGTTCGGCTGGCTCGTGCCTGGCATGTCACGTCCACCGGACGGCTGGGCACTGAACTCTTTCAAACCGAAGAAGACGTCGTCTGCCCTTCCGACTCTCATACGGTCACGCGCACTCTTTCGGCAGCCGGCCCCGGCGCAGTGACCGAAGAATTCATTACCACCGCCAACAACATGTACGCTCGCGAAGCCGGACAACCCTGGTTCTCACAGCCGGACCCCTCTCCCGATAAATGCGCGAATGGTCCTTCCGCAGGATCGCAGAAACTTCTTCCTCAGCTCAAGGCGATGGAGCATGTGGTGCGCGTGACGGAGGGCCCGCTGATCAAGCTGAACGACGGCACGTGCCGGTTGTGGGATCTCTCCGGCACATCCAACTTACCCTTCCATTCCGTCTGCGTCGAGGAGGCCACGAATCTCCCACGCCGCTTGCAACTCGGCGGCCTGTTGGTCGAGTACTCCCACTGGAATCAGCCCACTATCATCGAACCACCCGAGATGCCGAGTCCGCCTCCTCTGCCGTGATTGCGTGGCTCTCCCTGGGACATACTTACCTTATTACGGCACCCACTCCTCCACTTCCGACATCGCATAGCCGGCATAGCGTCCCGCGATGCACTTCTCCCAAACTTCGTGAAGGCCCATGTTCTTGAAACACATTCCGACCACGCAACCGTTTTCCACCATTTCAAATTCCGACGGTCCGGTGCGGTGCAATTCAAATTGCACGTCGTCGGTTCCTTCCTTCCGCAGAAGCGCTCGCAACGCAGCCGCATGGTTTTCGGTCAAGAAGCACCTCGTGTTGCGGGGACGGATGGCTCATCCGCCTCATGGCAAGAGTCTGCCCTCAGCGAATCGCACGCCCAGCACACCGCTTATCGGCAAGATGGCCCTGGAACTTGAATCGTCCGGCGCCGATCGCCGGCAACCGCACATTCAATGCGACGCCGGCAAGGACGATGGTGCCGGTTGCGTGAGGAGTTCACGGAAGCAAGCCGAATTCCTTGCCCAATTGCACGGCTTGCGTCCGCCGCTTGGCTCCCAGTTTGTCGAAAACCCGGCTGGAATGGGTCTTGACCGTGTTCTCGCTCACATAGAGCTTCCCGGCAATCTCGCGGTTGCTCATGCCTTGGGCGATCAACTCAAGAATCTCAAACTCGCGGGGCGTGAGGCCAAGGTCCTCTCGTTTTTTCTGGTTCGGGACGAACGGTCCTCCGGCCAGGACAGGGACTTCCTTCACCACGATCTTCGGCCGCGTTCCCGTCAGTCTGAGGCCGAGCCAGATACCCAGCACGGCAAACGTCGCCGCGATCAGTCCCCCATAGATTTCGATCGAGTGTTCGATGACCAGAAACCGGTACTGGGTCCACTGCAGCACCGTAATCAGGACTCCCCCGACGACCCCGTAGATCAACACGTGCCGCTTCATAAAAATCGAGGAGGAGAGGAATTCCCCCTGGCGATCCTCCCCCGTGGTGGTGTCGATTATACCGTCGCAGGCAACACCAGTTCCTTAACCCTTCCGGCGGGGGGCCGGGAAAGTCGTCGACCCTTGCTATACTGCATGACCGTCTGGAGGGAAACACCAATGAGCGAGCCACTGCCCGATCACATTCTGCGGGTGGGCCTGGGATTCTGGGCTTCAAAAACGCTTTTGAGCGCGGTCGAGATGGAAGTGTTCACCGAACTCGCCAGGCACCCCGAGGATCTCGAAACCCTGCAGGGACGGCTGGGCCTGCATCCGCGGTCGGCCCGCGACTTTCTGGACGCGCTGGTGTCGCTGAAATTTCTCGAGCGCCGCGACGGGCGCTACTACAACACGCCCAGCACCGACCTCTATCTCGACAAGCGCAAGCCCTCCTATATTGGCGGCATTCTCGAAATGGCCAACAGCCGTCTCTATCCGTTTTGGAGCCACCTCACCACGGCGCTGCGCACCGGACTGCCGCAGAATGAAATCAGAGACGGCAACTCCAACTCTTTCGCGGCCATTTACGCGGAACCGGCCCGGCTCAAAGAGTTTCTCAAAGCCATGACCGGTGTGAGCCACGGCTCCAACCTCGCCATCGCCCACAAATTCCCCTGGAAGAACTACCGCACCGTCGTGGATGTCGGGACCGCGCAGGGAGACCTGATCACGCAGGTCGCGCTGGCCCATCCTCACATCGAGGGAACGGGCTTCGATCTGCCGGAGGTCGGGCCCATCTTCGAAGAATACGTCGAAACCAACCGGGTCTCCGGCCGGGTCAAATTTTTGTCCGGCAGTTTCATGGAGCAGCCGCTGCCCAAAGCCGACGTGATCATGATGGGACACATCCTGCACGACTGGAACCTCGAAGTAAAACGCATGCTGGTGCGCAAAGCTTACGAGGCTCTGCCCGAGGGCGGCGCCTATCTTGTCTATGAAAGCGTCATCGACGATGACCGTTCGCAAAACGCTTTCGGACTCCTGATGAGCCTGAATATGCTGATCGAGACCGCCGACGGCTTCGACTACACCGGCGCCGATTGCTGCGCTGGATGAAAGAAGCCGGATTCCGCGAAACCCGCGTAGAACACTTAGTAGGCCCCGATTCCATGGTCATCGGCATCAAGTAACAGAGGGATGATTAGTTCTTGCTGACGACGGAAGACTGACGACCTTGGGTGGCCCATTCTGAATTTCGCGTTTTTTGCGAAATTTAGAGTGGGGATGTTGCGAGGCTGGAAGTAGAGTGGGTGAGAAATGTCGAACTCGGACCGAATGTTCTACGAGGTGGCAGGTTGCCTGGCGGCGTATTTCGTAGCCTTGGCTCTTGGCTACATGTGGACGAGGGCAATGCACTATCCTTTCACCCGACGCCAGCGCATCATGTGGACCTATTATGTACTTTGGATGACGGCGATTCCAGTGCTTGGACCACTGATGCTGGCGATGGGTTTGTGGTTGACCTCAGTGAAGACGAGCATAACGACGACGGTCTTCCTTCTAATTGCCTGGATGGTGATTGCGTTTTATAAGGTGCGGCAGATGTCCAAGCCGGGAGGCCGGCTCAGCTAGGACCGGCAGGGTGGATGAGTTGATTGGTAATGCGGGGCCGAGACAAAAGGGGTGCCCCACTCATTCGCGCCTTTTGTTTTTGCGAATGAGTGGGCTCTCCACTTGGCCGAAACTCTCTCCCGAACCACGCTTGATGTCCATCGCCCACCCCTGAACCTTCGAGAATCCGCACCGACCGGTTGCGCCGCTATGCCCATCCTGATTCCGGTTGGCCACGGTAGCAGTTGCTGGTGATGAAGTGCACACGGTGCGTGCCATAATAACGATGCAGGCGTCGGGTTACGCCTTCAGAGTAGCGGCAACCGCGGATGTATGACGGTGATCCTGGCAGAGTTCGATGGGGATGAAACCCACACATCGCAAACTGCGCGATGTGTGGGGCACCCGGCCGGTCTCAGCATCGTAGCCGCTTCGAGAACCCTACTTCATTTCACTTATGCCTTCATACAGACGGGACGTTTCCCGGGCGGGTCCGAATTTCGATCATTTTGAGAGTACGAAATGCATCCCTGCCGCAGTTCCCCGTGTTCGGGCTTGCTTCTTAGGTACCGTGGCTTTTATCTCGGTGCGGAGCCCGAGTTTTTCCGCGAAGATAACCAGCATTTCCAAACTGAATTTTGACATCTTGCCTCGCATCAGATCACTTATCCGTGGTTGCGTGGTGTCCAAGAGGGTTTGCAACTCATGTTGAGAATGCCGGGCCGCGCGCTTCACGATGGCAGTATGCAGATCAGTTTTGAGTTTCAGTGCAGCGGCTTCTTCCGGTGAAAATCCCAGATCCTCGAACGCGTTTCGACTCATAAAACCTTGCTCCGTGTCTCGGTCCCCTAGGACCGTGAAGTCACTGCCTTTTCTTCTTTGCCAATTGCTGCTTCAGGTCGCCCAGACGCTTGCGTGCAATTTCGATGTCGCTCTGACGTGTCTTGTTGGTCTTCTTGGTGAAGCAGTGTAGAACGTAGATCACCCTGTCACGCACGTGATAAAGCACTCGATACCAAGAGTCTTTGTCAGCAGCCCGCAACTCGAACGCACCAGGCAATGCCGGTGCCATCGAACCTGCGTCAAGAGGACGCTCGCCTTGTTGCACTCGCCGTAGGTCGCCTCCTAAATCCTCACGCACATCGGCGGGAAAGCCTCTGATGATGCCCTTAGAGTCACCCAAAAAGACCACTTCCATTGGGCGGGCTTCGGTCACAGAAACAATTTAGCAGGTTGCGGGGCGCTTGTATATATAAACTTATATAACTCGAAAATACTGGGACAGATCCCACAGTTCCGGAAGGGAAAGGAAACACTGCGGGAGATAATGCGGAGCCAGGACGGGACGTTTACTGGTTTTCCAGAACCGGAGCGAAAATTACGGTACGTCCCGTCTGTCCCGGCTCACTCCGCTTACTTTGCCCGCTTCACCGCGATCCCCATCACTTCGTAGTGGCCGTTGCGAAGCAGTTTGTCGGCCCCAATGAACGCGCGGGCGGGAAACTCGCCGTGGAAATAGGTCCTGTATACGGCATTGAAGGTCTCGTAGAGCTTCAGATCGGTGCAGAAGATCTGCACGGAGACGACATCGTCCATCGCCAGGCCCGACTCCTCCACGGTCTTCTTCACTCCGTCCATGACCAGATGCGCTTCTGCCTCCGCGTCAGACGGAGCCATCCCGGTTTTGGGATCGATTCCGATGTGGCCGGCAATGTAGAGCGTATTGCCTACCAGGACGCCGTCGCTGAAAGGCAAGCCCTTGGTATCGGCGCCCCGCGGGCTCACGATGAATCTCCGGTCCGCCGCGCTGGCCGCAATCGAGAAAGTCAGCAATAAAAACAAAAACGCGATTCCGCCTCGCTTCATGTTTCCTCCAGAGAATTCCGAGTTCGTCACCGGACAAGTGCCCACAAAAATTACACCAAACCACGCCCGATTGCGGGAATAATGTGGAAATAGGACTGTGCCACCATGCCGTATGGCATGGCTTCGGGCAGATTCTGGTGCCACGTGATGATCGAGCACTAATTCGCAGCCTGCGACGCATGGTGCTGCGCTTCGTCTTTTGGCGCATAGCCAGGATCTGCATGCTTCCAGATCTGGAGAAGTTCACCGTAGGTACTGGCCGCCGCCGCTTTATCTCCCATGGCGCTCTCGGCTCGCGCCAGCCCCAGCAACGATGCAGTCCGTCTCGGAGCACGTTTCAGAGAAGCTTCGAAAGCCTCGCGTGCCTCGGGAGCCTGGTTCGCCTTCAAGAGGAGTTCTCCAAGAAGTTCGTTGGACGGCTTCTCAGGACTTGGCGGACCGAACGCATAGGGCAAGTCCTTCTCGGTGGCGACCACTTGCTCGAGCATCGCGATCGCCCGGTCGCCGTGTCCCTCGGCCGAAAGAGTGGCTGCCTCCACCTGCGCCTTTTGAATCTCCGGCACGCGGCGCTCGGGGTCGTCGGCCGGCAGCCCTGCGTGGTCAAAAAGCGCCGGGAGCTGCGGAAGAAGATGGCCGAGAGTGGCGAGAGATTCTCGCGCTGCGGCCGCATCGCCCAGCTCGGCGGCGGCAAAACCGGTGCCGAATGCGTAATCGAATTCCGGCACGTGTGCGCCGCCCAGGTCCACGTTCCAGCCAACCACTTCATCTCGCCAACTGCTCGTATCAACCAGGTAACGGCTGCGCATTTCAACGAAAGAGTCGGCGCTGGCATTGTCAGCATCCACCGTACCGCGCGCCCGCCCAGCCGCGCCTGCATCCACCGCCTCTGCGCGGCAGCCGGCGACCACTTTTTTGGCTTCGCCAAAACGGCCTTGTTGCAGGTAGCCGTATTCGAGCCAGTAGTTGTAGTGGCCGCAATGTCCGGCAGGCTTTCCCGCTGCGGCTCTCTGGCGGTTCACCACGCTCATAGCTGCGATATTGGCCTCTACTACCTCGTCCCACATACCAAGTGCCACGAAGATGTGCGAGCACATATGTTGCGCGTGGCCCGCATCCGGCGCGATCTTCGACAACGCGCGAGCCGCTTCCAGGGCGCCTGCCGCGTGCTGCGGATCGTCCATCCCATGAATCCAGTAGTGGGCAGCACCGGGATGGTCCGGATTCCTCATGAAAACGGCCTTCGCGATTTCCGCAGCCTTCAAATACGTTGGCACATCGCGCACACCCTCGCTCTTTCCCAGCAACGCCAGGGCATAAAAAAGCTGTGCGTCGTCGTCCTTGGGATAAGTCTCGGCCAACCGCTGCATCGCCGCCGCATACTGCGCGTCGCGCTCGCGCTTGTCGGACTTGCCGCTATACAGGATCTCGACCGCGCTCATGTAAGCGCGTTCGCGCGGATCGGCAATACGGCGGGCCCGTTCTTCCGCCGTGGCCCCGAACTTGGCCAGCGCAGCCTGACCGGCGCTGACGTCGACCTGGTTCCAGACGCCATGATTGAAGGTCATCGCCTCTCCCCAATAAGCCATGGCGAATCCGGGGTCGGCCTTTTCGGCGGCCACAAACGACTTGGCGGCGTCGGGGTACTCAAACAGATGCAGCAACAACAGACCGCGCATGAAGTCGCTCTGCGCGGCGGCCGAGCGGGTTGATGTCGGAAATACGGTGGTGCCCAGACCGGGGATTGTCTCCGCTTCCAGCAACCACGCAGAGAGGGGCAACAACACCATCAACAGGAAGGTCTTATTCATAGGAACGATCGCTCCTGAACAAAGAAGATTGGCCGTCTTCAGCTACAGGCAGGTTCTCTGTGCTTGTGCGGCATAAGGGGAAATTAGATTCTCACTTCCTCGGAATGCAGTTTTACGCCCAGGTCTTCGACATCGCCGGAGACATGGGGCGTAGCTACGCTGCGGAAACACCCTTCGGGCTGCGGTCGTCGGTTAGCGTTTTCCGGACGGATTCTGCGATTGGAAGTGTCACCCTCAACACTGTTCCGGTCGTTTCGGACTCGATTTCAACGAATCCTCCCAACTCTCGCACCCGCTCCCGCATTCCCGCTAGGCCCACACCTGTTTCGCCGCCTGATTCCATAACACTTCGCAGCCGATCCTTGGGAATGCCTTTGCCGTTGTCGCTTATCTCAAGTTGAGCGTGTTTGGCATCGACGACGAGACGGATGCCCGCTTCTGAAGCCTGCGAGTGACGGTGAATGTTCGTGAGAGCTTCCTGCACGACCCGAAACAACGTAGTTTCCATTTCCTTGTGGAATCTATCCAGCGTCTTTGGCAAATCAACGTTGACCGTAATGCCGCTTCGTTGTGCAAAGCCCTCCACGTACCATTGAATCGCCGACTGGAGGCCTGCTTCGTCCAGCAGCGGCGGATGGAGCAGATGGGAGATGGTACGTGTTTCGATTAGACACTTGTCCACAATCTCTGAGCAGTCTGAAATAACTGTGGTCTGATTGCCATTGCTGATGGAAAGGGCGTGGAGGCTCATCTTCAGTGCCGCCAGGTATTGCCCCAGACTGTCATGTAATCCTCTAGCGATGTGGCGGCGTTCCTCATCTTGCAGCGTGAGGATTCGACCACTAAGCTTCCTCGCCGCTTCTTCTGCACGCATGCGGGCCGTGATGTCGGTGTTGATTTCCAGCCACGCGGCAGGTCGTCCGTCATGGTCACGCAAAGCCGTCCAGCGACTCGCAACCACGATTGCGGAGCCGTCTCTTTTGGTCTGACGAAGCTCACCTTGCCAGCGGTCGCTTTGCAAGATGTCCGATAGCGGCACGGGAAACCGGGTGCGCAGAAACTCGGAAGTCGAACGACCCATGACCTCGGTGCTCGGCCACCCATACAGGCGTTCGGCTCCCTCATTCCAGTAAGAAATTCTGCCTTCTGCATCCCGCACGAGAATTGCATCATTTGCCAAGTCGAGCAAAGTCGCTTTTTGCAATAGCTCGGCTGTCTTACGTGCGAGATCGGCAGTTCGTTCTCGCACTCGTTGTTCGAGTTCTTCACGAGCCTCGATGAGAGATTGGCGTAATTCCCTCTGTTCGTGAATGTCTGTATTGGTTCCGAACCAGCGAACCACCCTTCCCTCGCCATCCCGAACTGGTCTGACCCGAGTCAAAAACCACCGGAAGACTCCATCTGCACGACGTAAAGGAAACTCCATCTCAAAACTCAGCCCACTCGTCACTGACGCTTTCCACCGTTCCAGTACCGAAGGCAGAATCTCAGGGTCATGCACTGATTGCCAACCCCAGCCTTCCATTTGTTCCAGCGTGGTTCCTGTGTATTCATACCAGCGTGCGTTGTACCAGAATATGTGACCGTCGCCACGAGCCATCCAGCATAGCTCTGGGATGGAGTCCGCCAACAAGTGGAATTCGCTCTCCTTCTCTCCAAGTGCTGCTTCTACCGAACGCTTCTTCAGTTGCGCCCTGCGATTGGCTTCGCCGACAGCAATAATCAAACCCGAAAGCACCACAAATCCAATCACACCGGGGATTGTGGTCTCTGAGTGCTCCAAACGGATGGAGTACTGTGGCGGAATAAAGAAGTACCAGACTCCAATCAAACTGAGAATCGTAGTGACGATGGCCGGCCCTATACCGCAGTACCATGCGGAGAAGACAACGGCAACCCAGACCGTGTGGTAGGGATTAGTTATTCCAAGCCAAGGGGAAAGCACCTCTCGCAGGATGAGCGCAAGAACGGCTGCCAGCACAGCCAAAGCATAGCGTTGTGCGGTCGTGGGATTGTTTCGCCGAAAGAATGCCGACGCTTCCATCTTCAACTTCTCACGGGTAAAGATGAATAAAGACGGAACTGGCCTGGGGACAGGGTGTCCGGCCCCGTTTAAGTATAAGGGAACGGGGGCCAGACCGGAAGATGTGAATCACGTGGAAGCAGTGCTTTCGAGTTGGCGCCTCCAAACAAGACCTAGCTCAAGTAATGCGAGAGTATTGCGGACAGACGGGACTTTGACCATTCTTCGTGCGAATGCCCAAGCCGACCTCCCGAGGAACGATCAGGTCTTGCTCAAGGCCGAAAGCTGACGACTGGGTTGATTGGTCGGGACGGGCAGATTTGAACTGCCGACCCCTCGCACCCCAAGCGAGTGCTCTACCAGGCTGAGCCACGTCCCGACTGGAAGGAATCCGCCGGCACGGCGCCGGCGGCGGGGTTGACTCAAGAATTTTACACCAGCGCCGACGGATTTGCCTCAGCCGCTCCCTCGCCCACCCCGGCAACAATCGTGCAAGATTTACACGTGCTGACATACCTGTACATACATTACTGGTTAGATGCTTTACTCATAGCTATTATTCAACGCCAAGCCACCCGCGCAGCTCGCTGTTGCGTTTTGAGGCTCGGATGGACCTCCGGGCTGCCCCGAGATCTGGCTGTCGCTCAGCGGCCCTCCAAACACGGCTACGGGGCATCCTGCGCGGAGACCTCTTCGGTCCCGCCCCGGATGCCGCCGGCGTGGAATCTTGGTTAACTTATAGTTTAATTTTGCAACAGTATTCCCGTCGTGGGACGTCAACGGCGCGATTTGCGCCGGCGAGCCGGCTGCGGCTCGGGTTCGAGCACCGCGAACTGGATTTTCTTCTCCGCCGGGTCGATGCGGTCGACGAGGACGCGGATCTTCTGACCCAGGGCGTACGTCTTGTGGCTGCGCTGTCCGATGATCTCGCGCGTGTTCTCGTGATAGGTGTAGCGGTCGTCGGTCAGGGTTGCGAGTGGGACCAGGCCTTCGACGAACAGATCGAGTAACTCGACGAAGAATCCGAACTTGGTCACGCTGATGATGAGGCCATCGAAGTCGTTCCCCACCTGATCTTCCATGAACTTGGCTTTCTTCCACTCCATCAGTTCGCGTTCGGCTTCGTCGGCGCGGCGCTCCGCCTGGCTCGACTCTTCGGCGATTTCGTGCAGCACTTCGAGCGGGATGGGGCCATGCGTCGGTTCGAGCGCTTCGCGCTCGCGGCGCTTCGACCAGGGGGAGGGAGTTTCGGCGGCGGGGACAGGCGAGGCGCCCGTCGCTACGCGAGCATCCCGGAAAACTTCTTTCAAGATGCGATGCACAATCAAATCGGGATAGCGGCGGATGGGCGAAGTGAAATGGGTGTAAGTGGGCGCGGCCAGGGCGAAGTGTCCTTGATTTTCTTCCGAGTAGCGCGCCTGCTTGAGCGAACGCAGCATCAGGTAAGAAAGAATGCGTTCCTCCGGCTTGCCGGCGATTTTCTCCGTCAGTTTCTGATACATGCGCGGCGTGATGTGCACTTCCTTGGGAATCTCAATCGCGGGCGTGCGCTTGCCGGTACCGTAGTTTGCGCGGCGGTCAGTCTTCAGTTGAATGCGTTCAATGGGCAGAGCGCCCACGCCGAGCGAGTAACCAAAGGTCGCGGCGATGACTTCGAAGTCGTAGACGCGCTTGGCGTCGGGCTTCTCGTGAATGCGGTAGAGCGAGGCGATCCGCTTTTGTTCCAGATAGCTGGCGACCGATTCGTTGGCCGAAAGCATGAATTCCTCGATCAGCCGATGCGCGATGTTGCGTTCCGAGCGGGTGATGCTCTTCATCAATCCGTGCTCATCGAATTCGATGACCGGTTCGGGCAGATCGAAGTCGATGGAGCCGCGGCGTTCGCGCTTGCGGTTCAGGATCAAGGCGAGATCGCGCATGAGTTCGAACTGCTTGACGAGAGGAGCATAGCGGCGGCGAAGGCTTTCGTCGCCTTCGAGCACCGCGTTCACGTCTGTGTAAGTCATGCGCTCGGCGGACTTGATGATCCCTTCACACAGTTCATAGGAGACGATTTCGCCGCGATGATCAATTTCCATGAGGCACGAAAGCACCAGGCGGTCGACCTGCGGACGCAGACTGCAGATATCGGTCGACAACTCGAGCGGCAGCATGGGAACGGCGCGGTCGGGAAAGTAAACGCTGGTGCCGCGCAGGCGCGCCTCCTGATCGAGCGCGGAGCCGTCGGTGACATAGTGCGCAACATCGGCGATATGCACTTGCAGTTCGAAGTTGCCGTTATCGAGAAGGACCACGGTGACGGCATCGTCGAAGTCGCGCGCGGTTTCTCCATCGATCGTAACGATGGGTAAGTGGCGGAAGTCGCGCCGCTTACGGGCTTCCTGGGACGAGATGATGGGTTCAGTTCGCTCGGCTTCATTCAACACTTCGGCGGGAAAGCGGTGCGGCAGGTGAAATTTGCGGATGATGATTTCGACATCGACGCCGAAATCGTCTTCATAGCCAAGCACTTCGACGATGCGTCCTTTGGGATTCTGGGTAGCCGATGGCCACTCGGTGATTTCGACATCGACGACAACGTTTTCGAGATCGTCCAAATTGACGCGGCGCGCGGCCTCTTCGCCCAGAACGCGGTGTTTGCTTTTTTGCCTGGCCGGCTTCTCCGTGGGCGGCGGGACGGCGGCGCTACTTTCGATCTGGATTTCCTGGGCGATTTTCTGATCGATGGGCGTGACGTAGTTATGTCGATGGCCGTAGTGGAAGATGCCGACCACGGTCGAGTGGGCGCGGTGCAGCGGGCGAATGATGCGGCCTTCGGCGCGGCCATCGGGACGGATGGCGGTGACTTCGACGGCGACGCGGTCTCCGTGCATGGCGTTGCCGACGGCGGGCGGAGGAATGAAGATGTCGCCGCTGAGTTTGGCTTTGAGGCGCTCATCCATCGAAGTGGGATCGGGGATGACGAAGCCGAAGCCGTCGCGGTGCATGCTGAGGCGTCCGACGAGCAGGTTGCGTCCCGAGGCGGCTTGCGGGATGGCGTAGCGGTCGGAATCGATCTGGCGCAACTGGCCGCTGGACACGAGTCGTGACAATTTCTCGGAAAGCTCGCGGCGTTCGCTGCCATGCAGGCCGAGTTCGCGTGCCAACTGTTTGAAGCCAGCGGTATGTTTGGGCTGGCGTTCGATTTTTTTCAGGATGTCCGCGTCAGTCGGCATGTGGGCAGCTCTTAGCTTAAACCAAGTGCTTTCACCACAGAGGCACAGAGACACAGAGAAAAGCTTCAAAAATAGAAAAACCTAATGGTTCCGGACATTCGAGCGTCCATCAAGATTTCGATTGGGCGTGCTTTCCCCTTCTTTAGGGAGACGGAAAGAAAAACCACAAAATGGAAACCCACGGGATCGGGAGTCTTGACGGAAACACGCGAATGCTGGAACCCTTGGGTTTTTCCATTCTGGGTTTTCTCTGTGCCTCTGTGTCTCTGTGGTGGATTTTTCGGGAAGGGGGCAAGAATTACTCTGGCGCATGGCGTGGAGGCATGTCCTTCTGTGCTGCCCTTTCGAGTGGGGAAAAATGCTGGATTTCCTGTGCTTCTAATGATTTCCACAGCTTCAATCGTGTACTTCGAGGAGTAGAATGCGAGATGGTCACCGAAATGCGGCTTTGATCTTGATCCATCTAAAAAGGAAAGGAACTTTTGCCCATGTGGAAGCCCACGAATCAGCCTTCGACTCCAGGACGGCCGGGTGAGCCGGAGCGTCCGACCGCCATGCCGACGTCCGCTCCTTCTTCTTCGATGACGAGCGAGCCGGCGCCCGCGGCGACGCCGCGTGCAGTGAGCAGCACGGCCACGGCAGATCAGGCGACGATCGGCAAATCGCTGGTGATCAAGGGTGAAGTGACCGGCAGCGAATCGCTTTATATTGACGGCCGGGTGGAAGGTTCCATCAACCTGTCGGGCAACCGGGTGACGGTGGGCCGCAACGGCGTGGTTTCCGCCAACATCAACGCGCGAGAGATCGTGGTGCTGGGCAAAGTGCGGGGCAACCTGACGGCCAGCGATCGCGTGGATATCCGCAGCGATGGTTCGCTCACCGGCGACGTGGTGGCGGCCCGCATCTCGATTGAAGACGGCGCGTTCTTCAAGGGCGGCATCGATATTCGCAAGGCCGGACAGAAGGCCAACGGCGAGGAAGTGAAGACTTCATCGTCGGCTCCGGTGGAAGCGGCAGCGGCGCGGGCTTAGACACCGGACGTCGGACCTTGGACGTCGGGCTCCTAGCTTCAGGAAGTTAACGGCGGGCGTTTCTCTTTCGAGGAACGGTCGCCGTTTTTGTTTTTGGGATGCCGCGGTCGGAGTTCAAATGGTCATCCGCAAGAGTGCGGCGGTTAAGTAGTTTTGCTATGACTGAAAGCGGACGGCAATCGGCCCCTTGAGGCCGGGCAGGGGCAGCGACACGGCCTCGGCTTCGGCGGCCTCGCGTTCAGCGGAGGTGAGCCGCCGCCAAAGCTCGATCGACACCTCGGCCGCCGCGCGACGCCACACGCCTACGATTTCCCCACGCACCAGCAGCGCGCCCGGCCATACGCGACTGGTCCACAGGGCGGCTCGCTGCCTGGCGTCGGGTAGAAGCAGTTCACGATCCGCGCCCCAGAGCAGATAGTAAGGATCGCCACTGGGTAGAAGCCGCGACAGGCGCGGGAGGCCGAGGCTTTGCGCGGAATGTGGCCTCGTCATCGGCGAGGATGAAGGCGTCGCCCACCGGCGTTTGCACGGGCGTCAGCGTGCGGTCGAGTGCAGCGAAAGTCTTGCGTCCTTCGGCGTCAGGAATTCCCGCCCACTCCGCAAAAGATAAAACCGTGGCCGGAGCGAAGACGTGCAGGTACCGGCGTGCGAGTTCGAGGCGCGCGTGATGGGGATCCATGGCAGGCGCAGGCACGGTCCAGATAAAGGGTTGGCGCGCGCCATCCCAGCGGATGAGCACCGTGCCCGTGGGGGCGGCGTAGCGAAGGCTGTTGGGCGACACTCGCAGCGCGTGCCCGGTTACTTCAAATGGCATGCGCCGGCCGTCGAGGAAGGCGTGGAGACGGGACGCCGCGTCATGGGCTCGCGCACGGCGACGGGCGTCATGCGGCAGACGCCCGAGCGAGAAGATGGCGAGATCCTTCGCCGCCACCACGTAATTGCTGAAGCGCGGCCCCCAGATCTGCACCAGGGAGGGATGCTCCCAGATGGCCGGGGTGGCGGCCTTCACGCGCGCATGGATCGAGAGCAGAGCGGCGCGCGGCATAGAGTCCTGCAACCCGGCCCAGGCGGCCCGTTGCAGCGATTTCGCGCCCGCCGGCAAACGCTCGTCAAGCGCGCCAACGCGCCGCCGGAAAGCCAGGATTTGCGAGCGCGAGAGCTGAAGTGGGAAATTCATCGTGGAAGATTCTTATGTGCGTTTGGTGGCGAGTTTATCGTAATGGGTGGGGCGGGGGTAGAGAGGGTCAGGGGAGATTTGGATCCGCGTAGGGGAGTGACCGGGGGCAGTCAGCGCAAGGCGTAGGAGATTTAGTGATCGTGCGTCCGCCGCTTCGATCCATCCAGCACGTCTACAAGCCTGACGTACAACGCCGCACGAAACGTGCGGCACAATGTGCTGCGTCCGAATGCCCAAAGAGCGACTACAGCACCTATCACTGCTACGGCCAGGCTCCCGACAGCAATTGAAACAAGGTACACGGCAATGGCGGCACCCCAGTAAATCAGCGGCTTGCCGAACTTCGCCTTTTCAGTGAGGTAGTGCTCATAGACTTTCTGTGCCGCATCACGGGCTATGGTCAGCGAGGCTTCTTCTTTCATTGGCTGCGCCGTCTTTGTTCCGTTGTCACTCATAACAGAAGGCGAACCACGCCTCCGATGAAAGCTGCCAAGCCGATTGCACCTATCAACCAGTTGTAGGGATCGCTGCCTCCGAACAGATTATGCAGCCAGTTCGACCTGATAATCAGCCACATCAATAGAATTGTGATGACCGCTATGAGATGCAGCATAATGTCTAAGGCGAATCTTACCGTCAAAAATCGCAGATTGCCACGAATTCCGGCAGAGGTTTGGACGGCCCTCGTGATCACGCTACGGGAGTGAGTCTTCTAGATAATGAAAATCTACTGCGAACATGGAGCGGTGACCAAGAGACTAAAGAAATTAAAGCGAAATCGATGTATCGAGATTGTGCATTTTCCTTATGACCCAAATTCTCACATTCCGCAGATTGCCGGCATCCCAACCCCATCTGGCGCAAAGATTCGTAATCTCAATTTGCCGATAATGGGGCTTCCGGGTTCACTCGCTGATTATTCGGGATCGACGCACTTCGACGAGATAATTTCAATCCTTGGCTCGAATAATCGGGTGGACGCACTTCATATTGATTCCGCGTTCAAACATGGCTGTTCGATCTTCCTGACAAAGGATAAGCGGGATATTTTGGCTCATAAGAAAGAATTGAGGAGATTGCTTGGGATTAAGTTTTTTGACCCAGATGAGTGGCGTTGGCGATTGCAAAGCCTATTGCTCTGCGCGTGGGGCCCGCTCATCCGCGTTCTGTGCGGATGAGTGGGGTGGCGGAAGGCCTGCAGCGAGGGTTTTGGGGGCTACGGGCGGCATAGTAACCCCGCCCATTCGCCAAAAAAAAGCGCGAATCAGTGAGCCACCTGCCGCGGTCAGGCGTGCTGTCGCCTGCTCTCAACCGCTAGCATAAGATGACGGCGACGCTTTCGATCGAGGCTGGCGTTGCCGATGACAGACATGCCGAACGCACGCAGCAAGACTCCGCATCGAGCCGGCTTCTTCAAATCCCTGGGTCGATGGCTCCTCGTCGGGGTGGCGATTCTTTGGTTGCTTGCCGCCCTGATGCTGGTGGCGGCGCGGTGGATCGATCCGCCGACCACCGCCGTGCACATGGAGCGCCGGTTGCAGGCCTGGATTCGCCACACGCCCTATCACGAACGCTATAAGTTCGTTCCCCTGGGCGAGATCTCGCCTGATCTGCAGCACGCAGTCATCGCCGCCGAGGACGCGCGTTTTTACCAGCACCACGGATTCGATTGGCACCAGGTGCAGATCGCCGCGCAACAGGATTTGGAAGGCGACCGCACGCGCGGAGCTTCCACCATCACCCAGCAACTGGTAAAGAACCTGTTCTTCGGAACCGGGCGATCTTTTCTGCGCAAGGGCGCGGAGGCCTCTTTGGTGCCGGTCGCGGAATTGGTCCTCGGCAAACGGCGCATTCTGGAGATCTACCTCAACGTGGTCGAATGGGGTCCGGGCGTTTATGGCGCAGAGGCGGCGAGCCGTTATTGGGACGGCACCTCGGCCCGCAATCTCGGGCGGCAACCGGCGGCGCGGCTCGCAGCCATCCTGCCGGCTCCGCTGAAGCGACGCCCCGACCGCATGAATAGCTACAGCGCGATTATCCTTACGCGGATGGAGCAAATGGGATGGTAATCGCGGCTTTACGGTTCGATGCCGCCGCTGACGGCGCTGCTGGCTTCGGCTACGCGGGGATAGGCGGTGGGCTTGCGGCGGCGCAGGTCTGCGGGCAATTTGGACTTGGTGATCCATAATCCGGCGGCTACGGCGGCGGCCCAGGTGAGGGAAATCAGGGCGAGGGCTTTCACGTCGGCGGTGCGGCTGTTGCTGACGACCACCAGTTTCGCGACTTCGAAGCTCAGCACTCCGGCGACGCAGGCGGTCAGGCAGGCCTTGGCGACTTCTCCCCATTGCAACTGATCGATGGGCACCAGCTTGCGCAAGTGCAGCAGGATGGCGAGGGCCAGGGTGTTGGCGACGATGCCCACGTCGGAGGAGATGGCGAGGCCAACGGTCGAGAGCGAGTGATAGAGCGCGGCATACATGGGTAGCGACGCCAGCGTGATCAGGCTGCTGGCGACCATGGGCGTGAGCGTGTTGCCGGCTGCGTAGAAGGCGCGCGAGTAGAGTCCCTGGGCCGCCCAGAAGGCGAGCGAGAAGGTAAACCAGAAGAAGTAGATGGCGGTTTCCTGGGAATCGTGGAAGGAAAAATGTCCGCGGCGGTAAACCAGATCGATGAGCGGGAGAGCGGACGCCATCATGAAACTGGAGGCGAGCAACGACGCGGCGATGATGCGGTAGACGGATCCGTTGACGGTATCGGCAAACTCCTGCAGGCGTTTTTCCCCGAACAACTTGGCGAAGAAGGGCAGCGAGGCCTGGCTGGTGGCCTGTCCGAGGACGGCGATGGGCACGGCGAACAGGCGCTTGGCGTAGTTGAGGCGGGTGATGTCGCCGGCGGCGGCGCTGGAGGCGAAGTAGCGGAGGATCCAGTCATCGGCGGTGACCAGCGAGACTCCCAGCATCAGCGGGATGGAGAGGCGCACCCACTCGCGGAAGGCGGGATTCTTGATATCGAAGGAAATGCTGTAGCCGGTGCCGACGCGGGCCGCGCCGAGGGCGTTGACCAGGAAGGGGCCGATGAAACTTCCTGCCAGCGCACCATAGGCGAGCGCGGCGATGCCCAGGCGGTGGGAAGCGATGACGCCGCCGACGATGATGGAGACGTTATAGAGCAGCGGGCCGAAGGCGGGCAGCAGAAACAGGCGGCGCGAGAGCAGGACCGCGGACACCACTCCGCCGACGTAGAAGAAGATTTGCGCGGGCAGCAGGATGCGCGTGAGGTGCACGCAGAGTTCGAGCTGCTCGGGATTGAATCCGCTGAACATGTGGCGCTCGATCTGCGGGGTGAAGATTTCGGCAAGGACGACGCCAATGCCGAGCACCACGGTCATCACGGTGATGATGACGGAGAAAGTTTTCTGGGCTTCGTCTTCCTTGTTTTCGGCGAGGAAGCGGGTGTAGATGGAGATGAAGGTGATGGAGGCGGTGCCGCCGGCGACCAGGTAGTTGAGCCAGTCGGGGATGGTGAACCCGGCGACGTAGGCGTCGGTGGCGGGTCCGGCGCCGAAGGCATAGGCGATGTAGGCTTCGCGGACGTACCCGATGACGCGCGAAAGCATGATGGCCGACATCAGCAGGAGCGTGGCGGAGAAGGCGCTGTGCTGGTGGGACGGGCGGAAGAGGCGCAGCACGCGCGTCGTAAGACTGGGTTGAGGAGTCTCCATTGCTTGTCGGGATTCTACACGGGAACCCTTTCACCACAGAGGCACAGAGGAAACCTTTTTAGAACAAAGCCCCACAGAATTGGCGTTCGTAGTGGACGCGTCCACGGGTGGTTTTTCCAAGAAGAGATTTTCTCTGTGACTCTGTGTCTCGGTGGTGGATAATTCCTACGTGGCTGACTCTTCTGCGGTTCACGATTCCAGCGCGATCCTGAAGCGGTCGTTTCGCAAGGCGTTCCCTCCGGCGGTGCGCGGGGAGGGCGTTTATGTTTGGGATGCGTCGGGCAAGCGGTATCTGGATTTTTCCGGCTCGGCGGCGGTGAATTTTATCGGGCACGGCGTGGCCGAGATTCCGGCGGCGATGATCGAGCAGGCGCGGCAGCTGGAGTTTGTGCACTCGAGCCAGTTCACGACTCCGGTGGCCGAGGAATATGCGCAGGAGCTGATCGAATTTGCGGGCGAGCATTTTCGCGGCGGGGCGGTGTTTTTTACCTGCGGCGGATCGGAAGCGGTGGAGAGCGCGCTGAAGCTGGCGCGGCAGTATCAGGTGGAGATCGGCGAGGCGCGGCGTTATCAGGTGTTAAGCCGGCAGCAGAGTTATCACGGGGCGACGCTGGGAGCGTTGTCGGTTTCGGGGAACAAGAGGCGGCGGGGGATTTATCTGCCCATGGTGCGGGAGTTCGCGCACGTGGGAATTCCCTACTGCTATCGCTGCGCGTATGACTGTACAGATGGTTGCATGAACTGCGGGCAGCAATATGCGGCCGAGCTTGAGCGCGCGATTGTGGCGGCGAAGGGCGAGGCGGCAGGATTTATTTTTGAGCCGGTGAGTGGGGCCACACTGGGGGCGGTGCTGCCTCCGCAGGGGTACTTGCAGAGCGTGGCGGAGGTTTGCCGCAAGCATGGCGTGCTGCTGATTGCCGATGAAGTGATGACCGGCATGGGCCGGACAGGACGGAATTTCGCCGTCGAGCATTGGGAGGTGAAGCCCGACATCCTGGTCACGGCCAAGGGCATGTCGAGCGGGTATGCGCCTTTGGGAGCGGTGATCGCGACGCAGAAAGTGGTGGATGCGATTGCGTCGGGCTCGGGAGCGTTTCTGCACGGGTTCACTTACAACGCGCATCCGATTTCGGTGGCGGCGGGGCGGGCGGTGCTCGCTTATTTAGCAGCGGCACCGGCTGGTGGAAGCGGCGAGTTCCGCGGAAACGAACATGCGTACTGCGCTGGATCGATTGCGGGAGCTAGAGCCAGTCGGCGATGTGCGCGGGATCGGATTGCTGTGGGGGGTGGAGTTCGTGGCGGATCGGGCGACGAAGCAGCCCTTTCCTGCGGAGAAGAATTTTTCCGGGCGCGTGGGGATGGCAGCGGCTAAGCGCGGTTTGCTGGTGTATCCCATGCAGGGCTCGGTGGATGGTGTGGCGGGAGATCATTTGCTGATTGCGCCTCCGGCGGTGATTGAGCGGGAGCAGATCGAGTGGGCGGTGGGAGCGCTGGCGGAGGCGATCGGGGAGGCTGGAGTTTAGGCTTGGGCATGGCAAAAAAGCTTTAACCACAAAGGACACTAAGGTTCACGAAGGAAAATCTTTTACCGCAAAGAGCGCAAAGAACGCCAAGCAAACCTTCACCACGAAGGTCACTAAGGTCCACCAAAGGCGCATTCTGCTGGTTTACCTCTTGTTGTATCCCTCTTTTTATCAATCTGCTTAGCTAATGATCTCGGCTTGAGCGCGGTTTGAGCTCTGGTGCATTGCCGCGCGTCCGGTTCGCAGGCAGATTGGCCATGAGTTGGGGAGGATTTCATGGCCAGTCCATTGATCGAATACTGCGAGCAGGCGAACCCGGGGGTGCTGCGGGAGATGCGGGTTTCGAAGACGTTTCGGGACGCGCGGCGGGTTCACGGGAGTTTGTCGGCGGGTCTGGAGAAGCGGGCGCTGGTGTGGATGGCGGAGCGGACTCCGGCGTGGGTCGGGTCGGACACGCTGACTCTTCTTGGATTTTTCGGGCAGGTGATGGCGGGGGTCAGTTACGCGCTGGCTTTGTATCACCGCTATTGGCTGGTCGCCGGGATTGGCTTTCTGGCGCTGAACTGGCTGGGCGACAGCCTGGATGGAACGCTGGCGCGAGTGCGGCAGCAGCAGAGGCCGAGGTACGGTTTTTATGTCGACCACATGATCGACAGCATTGGAGCGGTGTGCCTGATGGGAGGGCTGGCGCTGTCGGGATACATGCATCCGTGGATCGCGATGGGGTTGCTGGTGGCGTTTCTGCTGCTGTCGATCCAGTCGTATCTGGCGACCTACACCCTGGGCGAATTTCATCTGTCGTTCTGGAGTTTCGGTCCAACGGAGTTGCGGATTCTGCTGGTGATGGGCAACCTGGCGCTGCTGCGGTGGCCGGTGGTGTTGCAGCATCGCTATCGCTTGTTCGACGTGGGCGGAGCGATCGGGTTGATCGGCATGATGGCCATGCTGGTCTACATCACGGCGCGCAATACGCGGCGACTGTATGTGGAAGAGAGGCTGCGATGAGCTGGCGCTCAACCGGAGTGCGCTGGTTGAAGTTCAATGCCGTGGGCGGGGCCGGGATTGTGGTGCAGCTAGCGGTGCTCGCGGTGCTGAAGAGCGGCTTGCACTTGGATTATCTGGTGGCAACGGGGCTGGCCGTCGAGGCGGCGGTGATTCACAACTTCCTGTGGCACGAACGCTTCACCTGGGCGGATCGGGCGGGGGAGGCGAGTTTCCTGCGCTTTGTGAAATTCAATCTGACGACCGGGCTGTTTTCGATTGTGGGGAATCTGGTGGTGATGAAGGCGCTGGTGGGCTGGGCGGGGGTGAATTATCTGGTGGCGAACGGGATCACGATCGCGGCGTGTTCGGTGGTGAATTTTGTGGTGAGCGACCGGGTGGTGTTCAGCAGCTAGACGAACCTGGCCTTCCCTTTGTTGGAATATTAGTCCTGGTGTTGGCGTTCCACCGACCAGATGTCTTCCTGCTTCTGCTCGAAGGGGTAGACGTGAACCATCCAGCCGAAGATCTGGGGCATGAACTTGCCGCCTTCGGCGTCGCAGGCTTCTTTAGTAACGATGGAGCCGCGCAGGCCGAACTTGGGAGCGGGTCCCCACAGTTCGTTTTTCTTGTCGTCGGGCGGAATGCACATGTTGATATGCGCGTGCCACTGGGCGATGCTCAGCGGAATGCGGCTGTTGAGCTCGTCCTCGGTGGAATTCTTGGGCGCGGTGTACATGACTCCGATCAAGGTGTAGTCGTCGCCGTGTTTTTCGTAGAGCAGCGACGTGGGATGATCGGGATTGAAGTGCATGGCCGCTTCAAATCCGTACCAGTAGTTGGTGAAGTGATATTGCTTCTGGGGAACGTTGGGCAGAAAGATCTTGAAGCCGTCGGCCAGGGCGAGGTGGTAGTCCTTGTATTTTTCGGCAACCCGGCGCGCGGCATCGACCACCTGCTGAGCTCTTTCTTCGTCTCCAGGCTTCAGGTCGCGCAGGGCGGTCATCTTCATGTGCGGGCCCACATCCATATGGCGGCCCTGCATGGCTTCCATGGCGTGCGCGCTGCCGTCGCCCATGCCCGGCATTTCGTGCATGTCGGAGCTGGTCATCTTGGATGCATCGTGACCAGACATTTCGTTTCCCGGCATGTTCATGGCTGGCGCGCTGTCGGCGGATTTGTCTTCCTGCGCCACGGCTGACGAAATGGTCAGCAGGCAAGCGAGGGCAACGGCGGCCAGAGTGTGTCGCATCATCGTAATCACCCAGTTGTATTAACCCTGAGGCAAGCTGCGAGTTTCTGCAACGACAGAGCTCTCAGAGCGGTTACGGGAGTAATAACTTACGCGCTTTGATGCACTTGCGCAGTGGGCGCGAGACCGAAGGCGGCCAGCAACGCGGCGGCAGCGTCGGCACCCGAGCGCACGCAGTCGGGAACGCCGATGCCGCGGTATCCATTGCCGGCGAGGGCCAGGCCGGGCAATTGCCGGCGCAGGCTCTCGATACGCTCCAGGCGCTCGAGATGGCCGACGCCGTATTGCGCCATGGCGCCTTTCCATTTGTAGACGCGTGCGAACTGCGGATCGGCGGTGAGGCCGAGAATCTCGCGCAGTTCGCGGCGAGCGATTTGCAGGATCTCGTCGTGGGAAAGTTGAAGAATGGCTTCGTCGCGCGCACCGCCGAGGAAGCAGCGGATCAGGGCGCGGTCCTCGGGGGCGCGGTGCGGGAATTTATTGTGCACGAAGGTCGCGGCGAGCATGCGCTTGCCTTCGCTGCGCGGCACCAGGAATCCGAAGCCGGGCGGCAGCGCGGCGCGCACCTGCTTGTCATAGCCGAGCGTGATCGTGACCGACGAACTGTAATGGATGCCGCGAAGTTCCTGGGCGAGTTCGGCGCTCGCGACCCTGAGAAGCTGGGCGGCGGATTGCGTGGGCGTGGCGACAATGACGCCATCGAACTCGTCGGTGCCGTATCCGGCGGAAACGATCCAACTGCTGTTCTGCCGCTGAATGGATTGGACCGGAGTCTCGGGGCGGAGCGCGGACGGAGTGAGACGCGCGAGGACGGCATCGACCAGCTGCTGCATGCCGTCTTTGAGCGAAGTGAAGAGCGGCCGCGCCGGTCCCTTGCCGGCTTGCGCCATCTTCCTGCGCGCGGAGAGCATGGCTCGTCCCAGGCTGCCGTGCTTGGTTTCCATCTCGGAGAAGCGCGGCAGAACGGCGCGCACGCTGAGTTGCGAGGCTTCGCCTCCGTAGACGCCGGAGAGCAGCGGATCGGCGAGGCGGTCGACCATCTCGGGTCCGTAATGGCGTTCGACGAGTTGCGCGACGGTTTCGTCTCCGTTGGCCTGGTGCGGCGGGTGAAACCATTCGCGGGCCATGCGCAGCTTGGTGCCCATCGAGAACAGCGGCGAGAACACCGTGGGCAGAATTTTGGTGGGCACCATGAACATCAAGCCGTCGGGCATGACGGTCAGCTTGCCTTTGGTCAGGATGTAGGTCTTGCGGTCAGGGTCGTTGGAGCCGATCAGTTGATCGCCGAGTCCCACCTGGCGGCAGAGATCGGAGGCCCAGGGCTTTTCGGTGAGGAAAGAATCGGGTCCGGCTTCGACCAGGCATCCGTCGACATGATCGGTGACCAGGACACCGCCCAGGCGAGGGCTCGATTCGAAGCAGAGCGTACTCGACGGCGACGCCGGCGCGGCGCTTCTCTTCGAGCGCGAAGGCGGCGGAGAGCCCGGAGATGCCGCCGCCGATGATGGCGATGCGTTTCATAAGTTCAGCCGTCAACTCTCGGTAGTCACGTCGCTGCGCGACTGACGGGCGCGGACCCCAGCCCCTCCATTATTTATGCGGCCAACCGGCTTCTGGCTACATCGGCCAGGGCGGCGATCAGGCGCGGCGAGCTGTTCAGCGACTCGGCGCGCCACAGGCGCATCCCTTCTTTGTCGGCGAATTGCTTGAAGCCGATATCGATATCGTAGAGCACTTCTACGTGGTCGCAGAGGAATCCGATGGGCTGTATGAAAACGCCGCGATGCCCCCGGGCTTTCAAGTCACGAATCGTGTCTTCGACAGTTGGTCCCAGCCACGCGCCTCCGGACATTCCCTGGCTTTGAAAAGCAAACATCCACGCTTCAGGGACAAGCGCTGCGTCGCGGGCCACCAGCGCGGCCGTTTCCTTGGCCTGGGCTTCGTAGGGATCGCCTTCGGTGATGGTGCGCTGGGGAACGCTGTGGGCGGTAAAAATGATGGGGACTTTAGCGCCCGCTTCCTGACACGCGATCCGCCAGCCCGCGAGGAGTTTTTCGCTGAAAGCTTTGATGAGCTGGGGATGGTCGTGCCAGGATTCGACAAAATCGACGCTGAATGCCGGATTCTCTTTGGTGAGCGCGGCGCGGTAAAGGCCGACGCTGGTGCGCGAGTTCTGCGGGGCGAGACAAATGGCTACAACATGAGTTACGCCTTCTGCGATCATGGCGCGAACTGCATCGGCTACGTAGGGTTTCCAGTTGCGCATGCCGACGTAGACGGGGCTTCCGAGTTCCCGCTTGAGTAGGTCGCGCTGTTCGAGAGTCCAGCAAGTCAGCGGCGAGGCACCGATCAATCCATAGCGGTGCTGCACTTCTTCGACGACCTTAGGTGGCAAAGGGCGGCCACCGGTGACCTGGAGGAGAAATTCGGGGATGTCCTCGACCCGGTCGGGGCTGCCGTGGGCGAGGAGGAGAACCGCGTTTTGGGTGGTGGACAAATGAGAGCTCCAGGTTTCGAGCCAGCTTGCGTCGTCCTCGCAAAGCGGACGACTTTTCATTTTACGGCGGAATGCTCTTGCACGAAGCGGGCCAGGGCTTTCACGTTATCGACCGGCGTTTCGGGCAGGATACCGTGGCCGAGATTAAAGATGTGGCCGGGGCGTCCGGCGGCGCGGCGCAGAATGTCTTCGGCGCGCGACTCGAGCTCTTTCCAGTCGGCAAAGAGCAGAACCGGGTCGAGATTGCCCTGCACGGCATGTTTCGTGCCTACGGCCTTCCAGCCGTCGTCGAGCGGAATGCGCCAGTCGAGCCCGATCACTTCGGCTCCGGTCTCACTCATCGAAGGCAGCAGCGTGGCACTGTCGGTGCCGAAATAAATGATGGGGACTCCCGTGACTTGCAGTTTCTTCACCAGTTCAGTGGTGCGGGGCAGAACGTAACGGCGGTAATCCTCGACGCTCAGGCATCCCACCCAGCTATCAAAGATCTGGATCGCGTCGGCTCCGGCGCGCACCTGCTCGGCCGCGTATTGGCTGGTGACGGCCACCAGCTTCCGCAGCAAGTCGTCCCAGACCGCGGGAGACGAATACATCATCTTCTTGGCGTGAACGTAGTTGCGCGAGCCGCCGCCTTCGATCATGTAGCTGGCGAGGGTGAAGGGAGCACCGCAGAAACCGATCACCGGGAGAGCGGATCCAAAGTGTTGTGCGACGAGCGTGACGGCTTCGGAGACGTATCCCAGATCGGCGGCGCGATCGGTGCGCAGGGCATCGACGTGGGCCTTTTCGCGGAGCGGCTTTTCGATGACGGGGCCTTCGCCGGCACGAGAAGTGGAAAGGCAGGCCCATGACTTCGAGGGGCAGAAGCAGGTCGGCAAAGATGATGGCGGCGTCTACGCCCAGGGCTTCAGCGGCGGTAATGGTCACCTCGGCCGCAACCTTGGGCTTTTTGCAGATTTCGATCAGGGAATATTGCTTGCGCACGGCGCGGTATTCGGCCATGTAGCGTCCGGCCTGGCGCATGAACCAGACGGGAGTGCGGTCTACGGGTTGAGCCTTGCAAGCCTTGACGAAGCGGGATTCAGGGGCAGACATGAATCTGTAAATGTAGCATTTTCCGCGAACATGGCGGTGTGAGGCCGGTCACAAGGCGCCGGACTAAGGGAAATCCTGTAGGCGGCTGCCCTTTTGAGTCGCCAGGCACCAAGAAAGTACCGGCTTTCTCGACCCGATCCGTCCTATGATTTGCGGAGACCCAGCCGGGGAGGTTGTTGGTATGGCGGCGAATCAGGTAGTGGTGTAT
Organism: Terriglobia bacterium; assembly: GCA_963832635.1. Taxonomy (GTDB): domain Bacteria; phylum Acidobacteriota; class Terriglobia; order Terriglobales; family Acidobacteriaceae; genus DATFTE01. The sequence goes on from CAWHVH010000004.1 coordinate 111,328, forward strand.
TTCGAGAAGGAAGAGGATGCGTTGCGGTTCACCTTGGCTGCCAGCTCGGTCTTGTCCGCCGACGGATCGGAAGAGACGAGCGAGGCCCTGGCGAATGTGGGCCAGGGGATCTCGAAGGCCAGCCGCATTACCGCCGAGGGATCGTTGCATCAGAAGCCTTCGGCATAGAGTCGAGGCGCGGCTAAGACCAGCTGCTGAGCCGCGTCTACATCGGCATGGTCTAGCGATTTCTTACCGAGTGATATCGAAGCGGTAGCCGATTCCACGGACGGTCTTCAGATAGGTCGGACTGTCGGGGTCGGGTTCAATTTTCTCGCGCAGTCTCCTCACATACACATCGACAGAGCGCGGCGTCACGAAGGAACCCTCGGTCCACACTGCGTCGAGCAGTTGATCGCGGGTAAAAACGCGGGTGGCGTGGCGCGCCAGGTAGTCGAGCAGGCGGAACTCACGGGTGGTGGTGGCAATCGTCCTGCCGCCGACGCGCACAATCATGGATGACGCGTCGATTTCGATCTCTCCGAAGCGCAACACTTCACTCTCGACTGAATCGGCGGTGCTGCGCAGCACCGCGCGCACCCGGGCCACGAGTTCGCGAGGACTAAAAGGCTTGGTGATGTAATCGTCGCCGCCGAGTTCCAATCCTTTGATGCGGTCCACTTCCGCAGTCTTCGCAGTCAGAAAGATGATGTGAATTCCGGCCAGCAGCTTGGTCTGGCGGATGTGGCGGCAGAGTTCAATCCCGTCACTGCCGGGGATCATGATGTCGAGAAGAAAGAGTGCGGGGGGAGTGGTGAGCGCTTCCTCGATCACGGAAAACGAACTGGAGAACCAGCGAGTGGCGAAGCCGGAACTGTCGAGGTGGAAACAAACCAGACGCGCGATGTCCGCGTCATCTTCTACCACAAACACCATGGGCTTCCTTCCGGCCCCAACTCCCACCACCAAGTCATGCGTGCTCATTCCCATGCGGGTGTCTGGAGGCAAAGACACGAACGCCTATTCCTGTGGCAGATTCCAACGCTGCTAGTGTGGGGAGTTCGTATTGCAGCAGTGTTGCGGCTTGATTAAATGTAGGTTAATTCTGCAGGGGCGACCCCGCCCGGGGAGTTCAATTGGAGCCGCACGTCTCATGGACAGTCCCCCGGGGCGCAGCGTATAGTGCCGGACACTACGGTTGCGCGTGCCCAGCCTGTTGTTAGCGCTCTCCGTTCCCCGTCAGTCTTAATGATGATGCGTACGTCCAATCTCAGCGTATGAGGAAATGTGATGAACTGGAAACTCCGTTCTCAGAGAAAAAGGGCCTCATTCATCTTTGCCATGCTGGCGGCCGCGATGGTTTCGCTGGCGCTGGTAGTGCCGGCAAGCGCGCAATTCACTCTGCAGAAGATCAGCGTCGACAAGTTTACGAACACCGATAGTACCCACCGAACCGAGGTCGAGCCCGACATGTTTTCGTGGGGGTCAACGATCGTGACAACTTTCCACGTCGCCCGGCGGCCGGGATCGATCGGCTGGGGCAGCGCCGACGTCGGCTTCTCGACGTCCACGGACGGTGGAACCACGTGGAAATATGGGTATCTGCCCGGTCTGACGGTGAATTACAAGACCGGGACCTACGGCGCGGCCGCCGATCCTTCGGTGGCTTACGATGCGAAACACGGAGAGTGGCTGATCTCGACGCTGCCGTTGGTGGGGCTGAGCGGGGGTTCGCAGTTCATCGGGGACGTAGCCGTAAGCCGTTCGACGGACGGTTTGCACTGGGGAAGTCCCATCAATATCGACAAGACGCATCTCGACGACAAGAACTGGTCGGTGTGCGACAACACCTCGAGCAGCGCGTTTTATGGGAACTGCTACACCGAGTGGGACCAGGCGTACGGTTCGGGCGATGTTCTGATGAGCGTGTCGAGCGACGGCGGGCAAACCTGGGGACCGGGGAAGGCTTCGTCGGACCATGCCTTCGGCCTGGGTGGAGAGCCGCTGGTTCAGCCCAATGGAACCGTGGTGGTGCCGTTCGAAGGCACGGGGATCAACGCGTTCACTTCCGCCGACGGCGGCAACACGTGGGGAAGGAGCGTGCTGGTGTCGAGCATTAACAGTCACTTTGATGCGGGCGGGATCCGGAATCCGAATCTGCCAACGGCGGGAATCGACGGCGCGGGCAATGTGTTCGTCGCCTGGTCGGACTGCCGGTTCCGGACGGGTTGCAGTTCGAACGACATCGTGTTCAGCACCTCGGCCAACGGGACCACCTGGACCGCGCCGGTGCGGATTCCAATTGACGCAACCACCAGCACGGTCGATCATTTCCTGCCGGGGATCGGGATCGATCCCAACACTTCGGGAACGTCGGCGCACATCACCGTCGTCTATTACTACTACCCGGTTTCCAACTGCACCAGCAGCACCTGCAAGCTGTATGTGGGATTCACCACTTCGCAAGATGGTGGGGCGACGTGGACCGCGGGCCAGCAATTGGCGGGACCGATGAAACTGACATGGCTGCCGGTTTCTGACAACGGCTATATGGTCGCGGATTACATTGGGGTTTCCTATAACAACGGGAATCCATTCGGGGTGTTCGCGGTGGCTCTGGCGCCGAACGGCAGCACCTTGAACGAAGCCATGTACACCACGAAACAGCCATTGCTGGCGGCGGAAAATGCTGCGCGCTTCAGTTCGGCAGCCGACCGTCCAGTGCCCGGCGCGAAGTCGGATCACAAGATGACGTTCTACTACGACGATGAGGGACGCAGGCCGATTCCGCAGTCGCGGATTGATGCCTGGTTGAAACAGCATTGAGATTCCAGAGATGAGCAGAAACCGCCGCCACGTTTGTGGCGGCGTTTCTCGTTGTTGCAATATTCACGTATCGACCAGGGATTAAGCACTCTCTGATTTTATTTGAAGCGGTATCCTGACTTGAGCTCGCAGCGGTAGGTGCGGGATTCGTCCTTGTCTACGCGAACGTGGCAATTGGCCCAACTGAGATGAAGATCGGGGCCCAGGGGAAAGACGATGGGTTCAGCGTTGACATCGGCGCGAAGGCTCAGTCCTTCGGCGGATGGGGGCATGCTGAAATTCAGCGATGGCCCGAAGATCACGGGATACGATTCGCGCACGATATCGCTGACCATTGGACGAACCACTTCCGCCTCGATCAGGAAGGTTGCCGTATCGGACCAGTTGCGCGCCGCCACGTTGAGAACACGTCCGCTGTGCGATAACGTCTGAAACTCGATGCGGGTGAATGCGCAAGGTCCAGCGATGCAAGAGACGCGGGCATTGCGGAACTCGTCGCCTTCGCCGGCATCAAGAGTGGTTTCTCCCACTGTCGCCTTCCATTTTCCGTCCGGCGAGCAGGGTTGATGTCCAAGGCAAGGCACATTGCCCTTGTTGACCACCTCAAAGGTTTTCACCGCGCTGCCGACGTTCGCCTCCGCCGTACTTTTTACTGAGTATCGGACGCGAACGTTTGAGATGACGGTCTCGGGCTGCTTGGGAGCAGGGCGGGTGGGACGAGGCAGAGGAATCATGTGAACGATGTACAGTTTGTTGCCGACAAATTCGTTTAAGTCCAAAGGCTGGTAGTCAGGATGACGAAACTTGAGCTTGACCGACTGGCGAATGCGCAGTTCCTTGGGAAGGGTCAGACTGAAAAAGCCCGAGGAGTCGGAAGTGGCATTGCTGACGGCAGCGCCGTTCGAACCGGTAATCTCAACGTCCGCAATCGGTAGTTGCTTTTGCGGGTCTTCATCCTGACTCAGGACCGCACCCTTCAACGTGACGGGACGCGCTTTATGCACGGCGACCAGCACCAGGGTCACGATGGTGGTGAGGACTGCAGTCACCCCGACCCAAGCCGCGATTTTTCCTCCACTCGCCATAGGGTTACTGTAAAGCAACATTCTATGATGCGAATACACACTTCGTGGTCAGCAATCTGCTTTTGATCGTCTAGAATTTGTTCCGTGGCTGAGAATGAAGCGATCGAGCGTGCCCGTGGCCGCCTTTGGCGGCGCCGTGACCTGCTGAGGCAGTTGACGCGTGCGGGGCTGGGCCTGCCATTCGCGCAGTTGGCCGCTTCCACGCTGTTCGCCGCCGCGCCTGACAAGAAACCTCCGGCGACCGCCGCTTCGGGCACCGGGGTTCTCACCGAAGCCGATGACCAGTTGCTTGAGGAGATTGAGAAAGCCAACTTCCTCTACTTCTGGGAACAGGCGAATCCGCAAACCGGATTGGTCAAAGACCGCTGCAACGCGCGCGGAAACGATACCACGGTGGCCGCCAGTATCGCCGCTACCGGCTTTGGGTTGACCGCGATCTGCATTGGCGAAAAGCGAGGTTACGTTTCGCTGAACGATGCGCGCAACCGGGTGTCGACCGTCTTACGCTTCCTCTGGAAAAAATTGCCGACGCATCGCGGGTTCTTTTATCACTTCGCGAATGTGAATACCGGAGAGCGCTTGTGGGACTCGGAGGTGTCTTCCGTGGATACCGCGATCCTGCTGTGCGGCATTCTCACCTGCCGGAAATACTTCGAGGCGCACTCGGAAATCAGCCAGTTGTCGTACGAGATTTTCAACCGCGTGGATTGGACATGGCTTTCGGAAGATACTTCGCTGCTGCCGCACGGCTGGACGCCCGAACTCGGCTTCCTTCCCTACCGCTGGGACTATTACAGCGAACTGATGATGATGTATTTGCTGGGGATGGGGTCATTTTCACATCCCTTGAATGTGGACGCATGGAATGCGTGGAAGCGATTGACGTTCGAATACGACGGGCTGCGCTATATCGGTTCGTTCGCGCCGTTGTTTGTGCACCAGTACTCGCAGGCATGGTTCGACTTCCGGGGAAAGCGCGACAAGTACGCGGATTATTTCCAGAATTCGGTAATTGCCACGGAGGTTCATCGTCGTTTCTGCATCGAGTTATCGAAACGGTTTCCGGACTACAGCGACAACTTGTGGGGTATCACGGCTTCCGATTCGCAGCACGGCTACGTGGCGTGGGGAGGCCCGCCGGCGACCGGACCGATTGACGGTACGGTGGTGCCGAGCGCGTCCGGAGGATCGTTGCCATTCTTGCCGCGACCGGTGATGCGGGTGCTGCAAAACATCAGGACGCATTATGGAGAAGCCTGGTGCCGTTACGGATTCGTCAACGCCTTCAATCCGCTGACCAAGTGGTATGACACGGATGTGATCGGCATTGACACGGGAATCACCATGGTGATGGCGGAGAACGCGCGCACGGGATTCGTGTGGGAAATCTTCATGAAGAACCCGGAAGCGCAGCGCGGCATGGCGCGCGCGGGATTCCGGCCGTATTTGGCGCTGGGAACGAAATCGTTCAATTGAAACCGCTGTCAGCCTCAGCCGTCAGTCTTCAGCCAGATGAACGACTTGGACGGGCGGGGACGCCCGTCTCTCCACTGACGGTTAGGCCTACTTCAGTTCGATCAGGGCCAGGCCTTGGGCGGGCAGGGTTAGAGTCAGTTCGCCGCGCTTCAGCAGGCGAGTCTCGGGGGCCGGAAGTTCCGCGGCCTTGCGCAATGCTTCAATCTGATTTCTGGTGGGGTACTGCGGCGAGCCCATCTTCTCGTAGGCGGGGCGAACGTCTCCGTGGTCATGGTCCACGAGAGAGATGACAGCATGGACAGCGCGGGTGCCCTTGAACTGCAGCATGAACGTCTTCGGAGTGCCGGCTTCGCCGGGGGGCGAATAGTTCCAAACCGCCAGAACCAGCGTTCCATCGCGGCGCCGTGTCAGCAAAGCCGAATCGGAGTCGAGCGCTAGACGCTGCCCTCCCAGTTGATGAAGCAGTTTGAAAGCGTTGAAGGCGGGCTTGGGAATACTGTCTTCGGCGAGCAGTCCGAAGCCGCCATAGAACGGCGTTTTCACTACTCCCTGCTCTTCGAACACATCGGAGAAAGTCCAGTACGACATGATGTCGACCAGGCCGTCACATTGGCGAATGGTATCCGCCATCCACGGGCCCATGTAGGTGGAGTCGGTGACATCGGGTTCGTTCTTGTAGCTGGCGTTGAACTCGCTCCAAATCAAGGGGAGATTCGGCTGACTGGAGGCCTTGATCTGGCGATGAACTTTGTCGACGGCGCGGCAAACCATCTTGTCGCGGGGGATGTCTTCTTTGGTGCCGAAAACGTCCTGCGCGCTATCGTTGCCGTAGACGTGGGACGAGACAAAGTCGACGGGGACGTTTTTGTCGGTGCAGTGCTGGATGAAGGCATCAGCCCAGGCGGCTTGCGCCGTGGCGGGACCGCCAACGCGCAGCTTCGGATTCACGTTTTTGATGGCGCGCGCGGTGTGATCGTAGAGATCCCAATAGGTGGATTGCCGCGGGTCTGCCTCCCCAGAAATCGAGGTTAGGTTCGTTCCACACTTCGAAGTACCACTGCGAGACTTCCTGGATGCCGTAGCGGTCGACGAGATGCCTGGTGAAAGCGGTGATGAGGGCGTCCCACTTGTCCCAATCCTTGGGCGGAGAGACGTTCTGCTTGTACCAGAAGGCGTGAAGAATATCCTGCGCCGCAAGCTTGTTGGGCATGAAGCTCAGCTCGACAAACGGTTTGACGCCGCTGGCGAGCAGGCCGTCGTAAATCTGATCGACGTAGGAGAAGTTATAGCTGGGATGGCCTTGCGCATCTTCGTCGTAGACTCCCACTTCGTCGTGAAAAATAGCGTGGAAGCGAACGTATTCGAAGCCGGTAACCTGTTTGACCTCGCGCAAATCGTGGCGATAACTGTCGCGCAAGCTGAGGATGGCGCGGCCGGAGCCGAACATCTGTTCCCAGAAATGTGGGAAGGGATGCGCAGGAGCGTTGGCATCGACGAGGATCACATTGGGTTCCGCATCGACGCGAGTAGGGGAAGCAAAAAGGGCCAAAAGAACCGTGAGAGCGAAGAGGCGCATCTTGGGAGTCTTTTTCAAGGGCTTCATGCGACTGTCGTCCGGCGATTTGCTTTCGATGCGAGGATGTGATCGACGGGCTTTTCCTGCAGCAGGAGTTCGGTGGCCTGAACCCGGGGAGAACTATGGAACCAATTCTGCAAAGTGCCGTCCCCCAGGAAGTTGGCGATGGAGAGCAGGCTCATGCCCTGGTGATGGGCCATCCAGCAGTGCACCACTTCATAACGCCGGCGCCAGGAATGCTGGCGGGAAGAGGTGAAATCGACCGACTCGTAGAAGCCATAGGTTCCCACCCAATTCTTCGCAGCCATCGTATGCAGATTGCGGAGGGCTCCGGCACCGTCCTCGTGAAGCGCGAGGAAAGTGGAATAAGGAGAGACGACCAGAGCGTCTTTTTCGTCTTCGGCGACGTGGACCGCGAGGCCGGGGACACCGAAGGCGCGGTAACCGTAGTTGCCGGAATCGTCGCGCTTGAAATAAGACGCCTCCGAGATGCCCCAGGGAATGCGTTTGGTTCGGGCGAAGTCCTGCTGGGCCTGGACGGCGGCGACGCGCGAGCGATCGAGCAGTGTGCCCGGATAGGAGCGCATCCAGAGCACCGGCATCAAGTACTCGAACATGGTTCCCGTCCACGAGAGCAACACGGGACGGCCGTGGTCGAGAATATGAGCGCGCCCCAACTGGAACCAGCTTTCCTGGGGAATATCGTCTTTGGCGACGGCGGCGAATACAGCGATGCGGGCTTCGGAAGCCAGCAGATCGTAGCAGGCAGCGTTCAATAGCTGCGCATCGGTATCGAAGCCGATCGACAGCAACTTGCGGCGCCGGTTGTAGAGGAACTCAAAATCCATGTCGTGGGCGAACTTGCCGGCGTTGGCGGCGATGCTGCGCAGCTCTTCGATCAGGCATTCCACGCGGACGCGCGCGGCCGGAAGCGCGGCGTGCAGCCGCTGGTAAAGGGCTCTCTGCCGGCCGGAATCCTGCGCCGCTTCCAGATGCGCTTCCAAAGTGTCGATGGTCTCGGGCAACTTCTCCAAGCCAAGATCGTTCCAGGCGGCGGGAAGATTCACGGCAGTGTCTTCACGGAGCGACGCGAACTCCGGAAGCAGCCAGGGAGTGTGAGTGCGAACCGCTAGGTGGAGATTACGGAAGCGCGCGAGAGTCTGTTCTTCGAACCAGTGAATATCCGCCTCGGACCCGGCCGGGTTGGTCTTTTGTGGAACCACGGCGAAAGCGGCCTCGGGCAAGTTGAGCAAAACCTGCATCCAGTGATCGCCCGCAACTTCTTCTTCCAAAGACGCCACCTGTTTTCGCGAGAATGCGCCCAGATCGACCAGAATGCGAAGGTGATCCCACAGACCGTCGGCGAGGCTGGGCGAGAAAAGAGGCTTACGCAATTGATCGAGGCATCCTTCTTCGAGCGTCCAGAATGAGGCCACCAGGTTCCCGCTGTCGACGGTGGAGACGAACATGGGTGGCATGGGCTTGAGGGTGCGCGTGTCGTACCAGTTGTAAAGATGCCCGCGGTACTTCGGCAGGGCGGCGAAAGTGGCGAGGGTGCGTGAGATTCTCTCGGCAAATTCCGGGACCGTGAGATAGCCAAACTCGCAGGCAACCTGACTGGAGTTGAGCAGCAGGCCAAGGTTCGTTGGCGACAGTTTGGCGGTGACCGCGGGCGGCTCCTCCTGCACGTTGTCAGGAATCAGCCAATGATGTTCTTCGTTGCTGAGTTCGGCAAAATAGCGCCAGGTGCGCAACGCGATCTTGCGAAGGAAAAGCTGATCTTTCTCGGTAGCTTCGGCGCGCGGAGCGAGCGGCGAACGGTTCAACCAGACTGAAACCAGTTTGCTCGACGCCCAGAGGAGGAGGACCGGGGTGGCGGCAAGAAGAGCGCTGGGGCGTGCGAACCAGAGCAGAATCGCGAGCCCGAATGCCAGAGCCGGCTGCCAATCCAGATAGACATCCAGAGGAGTTCGGCGGCGAGCCCCAAGTTCAGCCTGAGCGGCGGTCTCCCATTCCAAGAGCCGCTGCCCGGTCACAAGACGGCGCACCAGGGCCCGGATCATGGCATCGAGTGAGAGCAACATCTGGTGCGCAAGAAAGATGAGGTTGAGAAGGACCCCGAAGTTGGCGGAGAAGAGTCCTTCGATCGCGCCGCTCGCAGTGGCCCAATTGCGCTCAAGAGCAGCCCGCACCAACTGAAAGCCGCACCAGCACCATGCAGGAACGAAAAGGATGGCAATGGTCGCCAGGGTCCAATAAAGAGGATTACCGGGCAGCACCAGCCATCCGAGAACAAATAATAAGAAGGTGGCGGGCTCAACCAGGCTACGGCGAAGGTTGTCGAGAATTTTCCACTGGGAGACGATCGAGATGGGATTGACAACGCGGTTCCCGGATTCTCCCGGCACGCGGGTGGTGAGCCATTCGACGATCTGCCAATCGCCGCGCAGCCAGCGATGCTTGCGGCGGTTATAGGCGCTGTAGTGCGAGGGATAGTCCTCGATAATCTCGATGTCGGTGGCCAATCCCGCCCGGGCGTACGCGCCTTCGATGAGATCGTGACTGAGCAAGGCATTGTCGGGGAAACGACGATCGAGCACCTTCTGCAAGGTGTCGACTTCGTAGATGCCTTTGCCGGTGAAGCTTCCCTCTCCGTAGAGATCCTGGTAGACGTCGGAGACTGCGCGGGTATAGATGTCGATGCCGGTTTGACCGGAGTAGATCTTGGCCATGTGCGAGCGGGCGGCGCTCTGCACGCTGATGCCGACTCGAGGCTGCAGAATTCCATAGCCGGCGACCACGATGTTCTTCTGCGGATCGATGATGGCCTGGTTCAACGGATGCGCCAGGGCTCCGACCAGCCGGTGCGCCGAACCGCGAGGGAGTTCGGTATCGGAGTCCAGGGTGATGACAAAACGCACGTTGGGCAGGATGGAAAGATCGCCCACCTTGATGGGAAAGCTGTCGTACTGCTGGCGCAGTAGTTTGTTCAAGTCAAGCAGCTTGCCGCGCTTGCGCTCCCAGCCCATCCAGACTTTTTCGCGCGGGTTGTAGATGCGGTGGCGATGAAAAAGGAAGAACGTGCCGGCCCCCTGAGACTCATATTTTTCGTTGAGTTTGGCAATCTGCTGGGCGCAGAAGCGCACCAGGGGATCGTCTTCGCTCGGAGGCACGGCAGAATCCGGGAGATCGCTGACCAGAGCAAAGTGCAGGTTACGGTCGTGGTTGCCAAGAAAACGGACTTCGAGGTCGTCCACCAGGCGGCGGACCTGGGTTTCGTTCAGCAGTAGCGTGGGGACCGCCACCAGACTGATGCAATCGTCGGAGATGCCCTCCGAGAGATCGAGCTTGGGCAGAATCTGCGGGGTCAGCAAAGACGTGGTGAGGTAAGTCATCAGCTGAACCGCGCTCTGCGACGAGGGTAGCAGCAGAAGCAGCATGGCGAGCAGGACCAGGCCAGGCGCACTGTAAGGATCGGTCAAGAGCAGCAGCGTTACCGACAAGATGGCAAAGGCAACAATCGCAGTGCCCGGGAGGTAGAACTCGTCGGGATGCGCGCGCAGGAACGACTGGAGGCGCTGTCCGAAGGGGGGCCGGAAACGAACGCGCTTTCCCAGGATGCTTGCTCCCTCCGCGACCAAGTAGTAGCCGACGTGAGAACAACGAGTCGTGATGCGAGGATCGGGATGAGTGCCACGCTGCGCGGCCCGGGCCAGAGCGAGGGCTTCGAGCGCAACCTGTTTTTCCGAGAACTCGGAGTGCTCGGCAAGGTTGATGACCTTGCTGCGATAGAGATCGCGGCTATCGAAATCCATGCGCGGGTAGACGCCGGCGGGATCCTCGCGCAGCACGCGATCGACGACAATCAGGCGTTCGAGAGCTTCCTTCCAGGAGGTCTGCGTGATTTCGCGAAGCGAACGAATGCAAGCCTCAACCCCGGCACTGGAGGTGGGCTCGACAAGAAGGCGAGAGCCACGCGCCACGATCTCTTCGAGTAACACCAGCTTGAGCGCCGGGATCAGACCCCACAGCTCTCTGACCTTGAGATCGGTGGTTTCCTCGAAAGCGTCTATGTAGGAAGTGAATGCCGGTTCGCTGAACTGGTATTTCGTAGCGGCAAGGAATCCTCCGGCGATGGCCATCACCCGGGGAACGGTGGCGCCCATGGCATTGCGGACATGCGGTATTTCGAACAGGTGATTGATCGAATCGCCGGGATTCGACTCGGACGAGACTAAGCTGAGGTTGTCGTGCAGCCAGCGGAAATCGTCGGAGAAGGGCGTGCGCGGCAACGGCTCCTGGAGCGCGGTAAGCAAAGGGTTCAGGCGAGCCAGCAATGCCTGCCAGCGATCGGATACGGCAGTAGAAGTGGTGATATTGGGCAGCCAGTCAAGGGAGTGGGCCAGTTCGGCGGCGCGGGCGCGTATGGTGGCATCATCGGCAGGAACGCTCTCACGCACGGCTGTGCGTTGGGCTTCAGCGGCACCCACGACTTCCAGACGTACGTTTTGCGGCATCTCAGTTCTGTCCCTAGCGATAGCTGGAGGCTTGCAGTTCGAACATTTCCGCGTACCGGCCACCCATGGCGGCCAGTTGGTCGTGACTGCCTTCCTCGGCAATGCTGCCGTTTTCAAGCACTACGATGCGGTCGGCCATGCGCACGGTGGAGAAGCGATGAGAAATAAAAAGCGCCATCTTTCCGGCGGTCAACTCGGCGAAGCGGCGGAAGACTTCAAACTCGCTGCGGGCATCGAGGGCAGCGGTGGGTTCGTCGAGAATCAGCAGTTGCGCATCGCGCAGGTAAGCGCGGGCCAGCGCAACTTTCTGCCATTCCCCACCCGAGAGATCCACGCCCCCATCAAAGCGGCGCCCCAGCATCTGTTCATATTGTAAAGGAAGCCGGCCCACGACCTGGTCCGCCAGGCTCTTTTCGGCGGCGGACTTGAGTAACTCCATTTTGTCGAGGTCTTCGACGCGGCCGACGGCGATGTTTTCGCGCGCCGTCATCTCGTAGCGCATGAAGTCCTGAAAGATGACTCCGATTTCGCGGTAGAGATCTTCCAGGTCGTACTCGCGAAGGTCGACGCCATCGAGAAGAATCTGGCCTTCGGTGGGATCGTAGAGGCGGGTAATCAGCTTCACGATGGTGGTCTTGCCCTGGCCGTTTTCTCCGATGAGCGCGACGCGTTCGCCGGGATGGAGGTGGAAATTCAATCCGTGGAGAATCAGGCGAGGGCTGCCGGGATATGCGAAAGAAACATTGCGAAATTCGAATCCACGCCGGACGGGACGGGGAGCGGGCAAAGCATTGGGCTTCGACGTGATCGTCGGCCGCATTTCAAAGAAGGCCAGAAGATCGGTGAGAAACAGCGCCTGGTCGGCGATCCCGGAGAGCGTGGAGAAAGTAAGCTGGATGTTGGAGCTCGCCTGCAGAATCGCTCCCGCGAGGAAGGTCAGGGTGCCGATGGTGAGTTCGCCTTGGATGGTCCGCCAGATGACGAACGCGTACGCCGAGTAGTAGCCAAGTGTGCCGATGACCGAGAGAATCGCGCCGGCAATCAGCTTGCGCCGCGACAGGGCGACGTTCTCTTCGTAGATCTCGTCGGACAGGCGCGTGAAGCGGTCGGTGAGGAATCCGTTCAGACCAAAGAGCCGGAGTTCCTTTGCGGCCTCGCGGCTGCCGCCGAGCTGGCGCAGGTAGTCGAGCTGGCGGCGAATGGGCGTCTGGCGGAAATTCTTGGCGTAGCCAAGGAAGGCAAAGTGGGTCTCGCCCAGAAACGCCGGAACGACGCCGACGATCAGCAGCAGCATCAGCCATGGCGAGAACACCATGATGGAGATCGACATGGAGACCGCGGTGATGACCTGTTGCACCAGGCGTCCGATGGACTGGATCATGGCCAGGCGATCGGTGGCCTGCACGCGGGCGCGATCGAGCCGGTCGTAGAAAACGGGATCTTCGTAGGCGATCAGATCCAGTTCAGCGGCATGTTTCATGACCTGGATGCTGACGTGGCGCGTGTAGCGGTCGGCGAGGAGCGAATCGAGATAGTCGATGACGCGGGTCAGAATCGTGATCAGCACGGCCAGGCCGAATTCCGCAGCCACCAGCCACCAGAAATGGGGCTGCACCGGCTGGTGGGCGGAAGAGGCGCGAACAATGCTGTCGATGATGAGCTTGGTGACCGCGAGGATCGCCACCGGCAGCAGCGACGTGAAGAAACGGAGAATGAGGCCGAAGGCGACTACGACGGGACCCGAGTCCCATACGATTTTGAGCACGGGCGGAAGATTGCGCAGCGCCGCGAGACGCTCGCGCCATGCCATCGATAGGTTCTTGGGCTCCGCCATGTCAGGTTTTGGGACCCGGGAACGATCCGGCTGTCGGAAGGGTTAACAGGCTCGACAGCTTGAATACGGATGCATACATATTGCCACAATGGTTGCGTAAAAGATGCGGAATCGGCGGGAGGGGCTGGGCAGGGGCTAAGCGTTGAGGAGGAAGGCGTCTAGGGAGCGGGAGGGAGAGCTGTGGCGATCGCGGAAGCGCCCCGGCCGTCAGTAGAAGGGTGCAAAACTTTCCTGAGTGGTTACCAAATTCCCTGGTGTGACTTCGGTGCCTCTGCGGTCCATTCTCTTCCCTTCACTATTTGCCGGTCATCTCCATCGACCAGATCGCTCCTGGCCGCATGTACATTGAGGCGCGATAGAGTCCGCGCGAGTCATACGCCTCCGGAGTGCGAAAGAAGTAGCCGCGATCCCGCCAGACGACGTTGAAAACGCCCTTGGCGGTTTGATAGGCCTGGTCGCGCATGCCTTCGGACAGCATGTGAGACGCGACGCTGAAGGTGGTTCCCACCCAGACTTCTTCCACCTGATTGTTGTCGTGAAGCAGTTGGCCGTCTTTGCCGATGCCGTTGATCGCGCCCATTTCCCCGTGGTTGAACTTCATCACGTTGTAATCGAAAACGTGTTGCAGCGCGGAGCGGCGCATTTCGAGCGGGACCAGATCTCCCAAGCCAGTCAGATTCGCGTACCACTGTCCGGCTAGCTGCTCGGCCATGCTGTTGTCGTGGTAGGAGCTGCCCTGGTCGTAATTGAAATAGGTTCCATTCCACAGGTTCTTGATGTAAGCCGTTTGCGCTCTTTTGAACAGAGCGTCGTAATTCGACGCGGTGCTGGGGTCGTTCAGTTTGCGGGCGATCTCAGCGGTGGCTCGCAGCGCAGCCAGGTAAAGCCCCCCGCTGTAGGCGCTTTCCCCACGAGCGACCCAGTCGTCGTAGGTCTGGTCGGGAAAGCCTCCGTTTTCGATCATGCCGTCGCCATTGGTGTCATAGCGGCGGAGATATTCCATTGCCTGCTTCACCGCACTCCAGGCGTAGCGCAAGAACGCAGTGTCTTTACCGCCGGTCATGTAGTAATCGCGCCAGATCATGAGGACGTATTTGCTGTTCAGGTCACGCCAGTTGGAAATGTCCTGATAGTTGTACTGGTTGACGTTGACGAAGGGATCCTCGGTCGGCGAACCGAGATCGTGTGGCGCGGCGCCCGCAACTTTACGCTGGAGGGTGTCGAACTGATGTTCGTGCTGAATTTTCCACGCCCAGATGTAGCGCTGCGGGTTCGTCTCGGGAATGCTGTCGGTGTATTCCCGCATTTCCTGTTTTTCGAGATCGGGCCAGAACTTGAGGAGCGGGAATGATCCGTAGAAGCGGACGTCGGACGTGCCGTAGAACGGGTAGTCGAAGCACTCCATGTAGGCAAAGCTGTCGGCGTTCCTGGCCGAAGGATGAAGTGGATTGCTGGGCCCGTTGAGTTCGTGAGCCCACATCGTGCCGCCATCTGCAATGATGTAGAGTTCGTTGAAGAGTTCGCCGCGGTACCAGGCAGGCTTCGATTCGTCTTCAACATACGGCTTCTGCCAGGCATCGATCTGGCGGCTCCAGTTGTCGTCGTTCTCAAGGGCGGTGCGCGCGATCTTCCAGGCATTCGTGCCTGAGGCGCCGAAGAACTTTGTGTAGTGGCGCACCCACTTGCGGCCACCGCCAAATTGCACGAGCGGCAGATCCCAGGACAGAGCCATGGGGATCATCTTTTTTTCGTTCGGGGCAAGAGTAAAACGCACGGCAATGGCTCCGGCCATCTGCTCGCCGGCGCTGGCTAGATCCGGGGACATGGTTGGGCAGACGACCCGTAGTTGAGAAAGGCTGCCAGACCTCGGCACCAGCGCCTTGCGGATCGAAATCGGTGAGATAGGTGATCTCGACGCCGGGAGAGGCAAGCGCGGCAATGGCAAACTGCCCGTCCCATTCCTCCGACACCGGCCCAGTTCTGACGCGGTCGAAGACAATGCCGTCCATGGCTCCGCCCGGGATCGCCTCGGTCCGGTAAACGTTCTTGTCCTGATTGCTCAGAACGTTGTCGAAGTTTCTTGAGGTGTCGCGGAACCAGCCGATCATGTTGGTCCAGGAGAAAAGCAGTGACACGGTGACGGGCTTACCGGAAGTGTTCTGCGCGTACCAGTTGTAAACGGCAACCGGATAGCTGGTTTCTTTGTAGTTATCCGGAAGCACGGGCGAGAACTGTTCAACCGTGAGTGCGACGGGCAGCTGCGACGAGCGATAGGCGAACCACGATTTCGGATAAAGCGCGGCGTATTCGCCGTCTCCGGCCGGATAAGTCCAGTTCCACGCAGAGAGCGAGTCTCCTTGAGGCTTTCCCGTGGAGAGCACTTGCGCGACTGCCGCTC
The DNA here is from genome assembly GCA_963832635.1 of Terriglobia bacterium. Lineage (GTDB taxonomy): Bacteria > Acidobacteriota > Terriglobia > Terriglobales > Acidobacteriaceae > DATFTE01. The sequence goes on from CAWHVH010000004.1 coordinate 127,019, forward strand.
CGCCCTCCGGTTGAACAAAAACTGCGAACTGGTTGGCTGGCACGTCCTGATACTTGTGGACACCGGCTTTCACGTGCCAGCGTTCGAAGTTGCCGCGATAGGTGCGCGAAAACGTGCCTGCTCCGATACCGCCCACCGGGGCGCCCTGCCAGAAACCGTCATCGATGTTGACGGAATTATCGCGCCCACCGGGGTTCGCGAGCGGCTGTCCGATGGGAATCCGCCACGCGACCGGCGGGATTTGATCGCTGGCCGAGACAAAAAAAGAAACAAGCAGCACTATCACGAGAAGAAAGCAGGAGCGACAAGATAGTTTCATCGGCGTATAAGCGCTTGTCACAGGTTTCATGGTCAGCACCTCAGCTCATCGAGCGTGGTGCAAAAATCAATCTCTGAGGCAGCCCGCTAGTTGCGCTGCGTGGACTGCCGGGCGACCAGTTTGGGTTCGATGAGTACCTTCTTTGGCCGGAGCGCGCGCTTCGATGCAATCTGCTCCATGAGGATTTCGGCGGCTCGGCTACCAATCTGGCGAGTGCCCTGGTCGACGGTAGTCAGCGGTACGGCGAGAAGATCGGAATAGTGAACGTTGCCGGCGCCCACGACGGCAATGTCGTTGGGGACGTTCAGGCCTGCCTCAAGAATCGCCTTCATGGCGCCAATCGCGACCGGATCGTTGTAGCAGAATACGCCATCCGGAACTGGGCGGCTGCGCAGCAGCTTGCGCATGGCTTTGTAACCGCTGCTGTCTTCATAACGGGCCTCGACGATGTAGTTCGCGGGCATGGTCAAGGAATGTTTATCGAGTGCGCGGCGGTACCCCGCCAGACGGGCTGCCGCAATGCCGAGCGCCGGGCCGCGCAGATGCGCAATGCGGCGGCATCCTTGTGCAATCAGATGTGAGGTTGCCAATTTGCCGATGGCCTCGTTGTCGACGCCGACAAAACTTGCGTGAACGCCGGCGATCGGACGGTCGATCAGGACAAACGGCACTTTGCGCTTGCGGATCCCCTCGAACATATCCAGACGGTCAGGAGATTGAGCGGAGGCAACAATTAATCCGTCGACTTGGCGTGCGACCAGAGAGTCGGCCTCATTTCTCTCCAAGGCGGCATCCTCCTCGAAGTAAGAGATGATCAGGTGGTAGCCATGCGGACGGATGGCTTCGGCGACAGCCTTAGCAACCTCTGCGAAGAAGGGATGGGTGAAGTCAGGCAGCAGCAGTCCGATGGTGTAGGTGCGGCGAGTGACCAGGCTGCGGGCAATCCAGTTGGTCTGGTAGTTGAGTTCCTTGGCCCGCTGTAAAACGCGTTTCCGCGTAGCGGTACTGATTTTCCCCTGATTGCGAAGGACCTTGGACACGGTGACGACCGAGACGTTCAGGTCCTTGGCGATGTCCAACATGGTCACGGCCATATCGCGGGGAAGAATACCACAGCGAAGCCGCGGAAAGTGGATAAGCGATTACCTGCCTTGTAAGAATCGTTTACTCTCGTTGGCGGCAGCGAAATGCGCTTCAGGCCATCTCTGTGCGGGGTAGGAAGGAAATGAGAATACGATTCCGTAATCAGCCCTTCGACAAGCGCGCGCCGACTTCCACGTCATTGACCGGTAGGGGGACTTCCGAACACAGGGCGGCGCCGCCCGCGATTCCGGCGTCTTCTCCGTACTCGGCAGGCAGCAGCGGAATTTCCTGGCAGCGAGGATTGACGCTGCAGGCGGGCAAAAGCTCCTGAATCTTTGGGAAAAATGGCTTGAGCATCGAGGCCACGCCGCCACCCACGATCATGACGTCGGGTTCGAGCAGATCGATGACGTTGCCGAGCCAAAAAGACAAAAATTCAATGGTTTCCTGCAAGACCTCGGCGGCAACTGCATCTCCGCTGGCGTTGGCCTGACCCACCATTTCGCTGGTTACGGCGGAAATCTTCCCTCCTGCCAGGTCAAGGATGCTGGAGCTGCGTCCGACTTCGAGTTTTTCGCGGGTCCGGCGAGCGATGGCCGGGCCGGAGGCGAGAACTTCGATACAGCCGGGCTTGCCGCATCCGCAGCGGGGTCCGCGGTAATCGATGCTCAAGTGTCCGCCCTCGGCGGCGGCGCCGGTGCGGCCGTGATAGATGCGTCCATCGATCAGAATAGCGGTTCCAATGCCGGTGCCGATGGTAGCGAAGAAGACGTTGCGGTGGCCGCGTCCCGCTCCCCACAAGGTTTCCGCGAGACCGGCGGCATTGGCATCGTTGTCCACTTTCACCCGGACGCGATAAATGCGCGCGAGTTCGGCAGCCAGCGGGTAATTCCGCCAGCACGGAAGGTTCGGAGGATTCAGGACCACGCCGGTTTTGGGATCGAGCGGACCGGGAGAACAGATGCCGATGCCATGAATCAATTGGGGGGGCGCCCCTGGCACGCTCGAAGCCTTGGTGGAGACCGAATCAATGACCGAGGTGACGGCGGCCAATCCGCTGGCGGCGCCGTCGTTGGCGACCATGGGAGTTCGCGCCCGGAACAGAATCTTTCCGGTGGGGTCGACCAGACCGGCGGCGACTTTTGTTCCTCCCACGTCGACGCCGATCACCAAACCTTCCGGGGTTGAGGCCATTCCGATCCTTTCGTCTTAGTTCGCGACCGCCGGTCTTGAACCTCTAAACGCGTAGAACACGATGTAGAGATAGCAAATGACAGGCAGGAAGAATGCGTGATGAATTCCCAGGCGGTCGGCCAGTGCGCCCTGCAATACGGGAATGATTGCGCCACCGACAATCGCCATGATCAGAAGGCCGGAGCCGTCGCCGGTGAGAGGCCCAAGTTCCGCGATGCCCAGGGTGAAGATGCTGGGAAACATGATGGAGTTAAAAAAACCGACCAGAAGGATGCTTACCATGGCCACGTGGCCGAAGGTGAGCATGGAGGTGCAGACCAGCAGCGCGGCCATGATCGCAGCGATCCCCAGAACGGTTCCGGTTCGAACCTTCTGCAGGATGGCGGAACCGATGAAGCGTCCCACCATGGCGCCGCCCCAGTAGTAAGCCACGTAGCGGGCAGCCACTGCTGCGGTCAGATTGCCGATGTCCGGCTGGCCAAAATAATTGATGAGAAAGCTGCCAATCGAAACTTCGGCTCCGACGTATACAAAAATGGCGACGCATCCAAGCACAAGATGGCGATATTTCCACAAGCTTCTGGCCGGCGCAGCAGCTCCATGCCGCTCTGCTCCAGGTATCGGCGGAAGTTTGAACAGACCGATCGCCACGGCGAGCGCCAGCAACAAAAGAGCGATGACTAAATACGGCAACTTCACGGACGACGCTACTTCAACCCGATAAGCTTGAAGAGCATCCGGCGACATCTTGCGGACGAGATCCATGCTGATAGGCGCGGCGCTAAGGATGAACAGGCCGCCCAAATACGGTCCGATCGTTGTTCCAAGAGAGTTGAACGCCTGCGCCAGATTCAAACGGCTGGAGGCCGTTTCCGGCGGACCCAGAACAGCAACATAGGGGTTAGCCGCCACTTGCAAGGCAGTGATCCCCGCGGCAAGCACCATCAATGCACCCAGGAAAAGCGGGTACGAAGGGACACTGGCGGCGGGAATAAACAACAGGGCTCCCACTGCCATGGTGATGAGACCCACCACGATGGTGCGTTTGTAGCCAATCCAGTCAAGAACCTTGGCGGACGGGATGGAGAAGATGAAGTAGGCGGAGAAGAACGCGAACTGGATGAACATCACCTTGGTGTAGGTCAGGTCGAAAATCGACTTCAGATGAGGCACCAGGACGTCGTTCAGAACGGTGACGAAGCCCCACATGAAAAAGAGCGTCGTCATCACAGCCAGGGCGGCTTTGTGCGTAGAAGCCGGCGCCGGTCCCGAAGCAGCAGAAACTTTCATATTTGCGACTGGCATCAGAATCAGTCTCTCGTCCACTGCCACGATAAATGACCGCGCGCACAAGCGCGACTGTACCGGGGAAGCATCATACCATCGGAAGACCCAAAATCGCAGGCTTTTTTCGTTAAGGTAATCGATTACCTTCGGCAGAATAATCGTTTAACTTTACAGTTGACAATCGACCGATTTTTGCTTCAGACTGCCTTCCGTTTTGTGTTTGCGGCGCCAAGGGAGAGGTGTCTTCATGAGAATGGCCGGCTATGTCATGGTTTGGGCCGCCCTATTGTTCCTGTGCACGACTGCTCCGGCGGAAGACGGGCTGTCGCACGTGGTCGTGTTCCATGATGCCGGGTTCCCTTCCGCCGATACTGCGGCCCCTAGCCAACTGCAAGCGCGCCCGGGCCCCGATTCTTGCTCCACGGCACGCATGGCTCTTATGTAAAGTGCGGGCTCGATCCGCAGGAAGACGCGTTGAAGCGCGGGGAAACGCCCGCGGGCGATTCGTGGGGAGCGGAGTCAGAAACCGCGTGGGGAATTCTCTCAACCGCGGAGGACGGCGGCGTCAAGTCGCAGGCCATTCCAACTCAGCCCGGCGACTATCGCCGCTATTACGAGAATGTGCGTGACGCCATACTCGGGAAAGCCACACTGGCGGTGACTCCAGAGCAGGCCTTGGACGTGCTGAAGATTATCGATCTCGCCAGAGAAAGCAGCCGGCGAGGTTGCGCGCTTCGGTGGGAAAAATGAAAAGGACGGCGTTGGCCGCCGTCCTTTCCCTCGTCGAACGTGACGAGCTTACGAACCGCTGTTGTTCTGCGGAGCTTCCGCCGGATGCAGCACCCGGAAGGTATTGCCGCCATTGGACCATACGAGCAACAGAGCGTCCTGCCCTTTGGGCACGCTGCTCAGGGCCTTCTGGACATCGCCGGCATTCTCGACGGGCTTGCGGTCCACTTCCATGATGACGTCGCCGCGCTGTAATCCAGCGTTATCCGCGGGGCTGCCCGGTTGAACTTGATCAACCAAGGCTCCGTGAACGTTCGCGGGAGTTTGCAGTTGCTGGCGTGCGTCGGGGGTGATGTCGGAAAGTCCGAGCCCCCAACGAGGCTTGCCCTGTCCGGCGCTGGCGCTCTCGTTGTCATCCCCGTGGTTGCCCATCGCTTCGAGAGTGACGGGGACGCTCATGCTCTTGCCATCGCGCATCACCTCAAGATGAACCGCGGTGCCCGGCCCTTTCTGTCCCACCTCGACTTGTAGTTCACCGGCATCGCTGATCGAGCGTCCATCGAGTTCGGTGATGACATCGCCGACCTTCATACCGGCCTTGGCTGCGGGGGAATCGGCCTCCACCTGCGTGACGACCGCGCCCACCGCCTTATCCATATGAAAGAATTTCGAGTTGTCCGGGGTCACATCACTGATCCCGATCCCCATGTAGCCATGAGAAACCTTGCCGTAGCGAATGAGCGCTTCGGCAGTTGGACGCACGATCTGCGTGGGGATCGCAAATCCCATCCCAGAAAATGCTCCCGACGGCGAGATCAGGAAGGTGTTGATGCCGATGACTTCGCCCCGAGCATCGACCAGAGGTCCGCCGGAATTGCCGGGATTGATGGCGGCGTCAGTCTGAATGTATTCGCCGGGCTTGCGCCGATCACCGGCGTCCGGATTGGGGCGGTTCAGAGCGCTCACGATGCCACGCGTGACGGTGAAGCGAAATCCAAATGGATTGCCGAACGCCAGCACCATCTGTCCGGGATGCAGTTTCGTGGAGTCTCCCCAGGGAACGCTCGGCAGGTTGGTGCCGTCGACTTTGATGACGGCCAGATCGGTGAGCGGATCGGCGCCCACTAACTTCGCGGGAAGAATGCGGCGATCGCTCATGGTGACGCGGATGTCGGTGGCACCGTCGATGACGTGGTTATTGGTCACGATGTAGCCATCGGGTGAGATGATCACCCCGCTTCCTAAACCATGTTCCACGCGCGGTTGTTGGGGTTGCTGATTCGGTCCAAAGAACTGGCCGAAGGGACCAAAAAACTGCTGCATGCCTTCGGGAAGCTGTCCGCCCGTCATGTTCGCCTTGGCCCGCGAGGTGACAGTGACGTTCACAATCGCCGGGGTAACGCGCGCCGCCAGGGTTTCCATCGCCTGGTCGAGCGACAGCAACGGGGCGACGCTGCTTTGGTCGAGTGCCGGAGCGCTAGCGGCCGCAACCTCGGCCCTCGCCGGCATGGGTTTGGCAAATTCGTAAGTGCCCACTCCCACGATCATTGCCAAGGCGATCACGGGGATAAGCAGGCGCCGCTGAAGTAATGTTTTCAAGTTTTCCATCGAGTTCTTCATTGCATCCTCTCCTAAAATGATCAACAACTAATTCTTTAGTTGGTACTGTCAAAAAAAATTACGTGGACTTTGCCACGATCCCGCTGTTGAGTTTTCTCTGCGCCGGCGTGAGCACTGTCACCCGCCACACACAGAAGGTCCACACCGTCGAATCCGGGCCTCGAAACTGTTGCGTTTGCATGACGACAAGCACGGTCGGCGGGACGGCATCGTCTTGCGACATCCGCGATTGAGCGAGCAACGGAGATTCTTGCGCTGCTCTCGCCTTCACGGGCGGAACGACCGCTTTGCGCCGGTGAGTCACGACCGCCGGAGTAGCCGCCTTGTACGCAGCCTGCGGCGAGACGGTCATGTTTGCCTTTACAACTTTCGCCGTGATCCCGTCGACTGCGACGGGGCCGTCATTCATGTTCGCTACCGCAGCGGCCGCAGGTGCAGGGTTGTCGAACGACACCAATCTGGGGACGTGCGGCGCGGCCGCTACCGACAGGGCTGCGACGGCACTCAGTACCACCAGCGCCGGCCTCCAGACGCGAGTGCTGCCGGGACGGTTGGCGTCGAGGATGCTCGTAACTCGCAGCGAAGTGTCCCGCATGCGGCTGACCGCCGCCTGCGCCAGTGCAAGTCCGCGCCGCAGGAATCCCTTCTCCGCCAGTGAGACCAGGCATTCGGCATAATCTTTGGGACTCTCGGTGCGCGCCAGCACCAGGTCGTCGCACGCCATCTCGCGTTCCAGGCCCAAACGGCCTTCGATCCACCAGACGGCCGGATGAAAGAACAGTAGGGCGCCGAGGATTTTCTGCGCCAGGTTGGTGAAATCGTCCCACCGCCGCAGATGCGCCAGTTCGTGAAGCACGATCGAATTCGATTCAGCCGCGGATAGTTCCTCTAAAGCCCAGTCCGGAAGCACGACCAGCGGTTTCAGGTACCCGATCGCTGCCGGCATACGCAAATCACTCGAGACGCAAAGCGTGACGTTTCTGATCGAATCGAACTCCGCGAGAGTCTTCTGCAGAGAATCGTCCAGTTGGGCCATCGGGATCGGCGTGCACTTGCTTCTCAACTTGCGTAGTTGCCACAATCCGACGCCAACCCTCGCCAGGTTCACCGCCGCGATGAAGGCCCACGCCGCGAACAGACCCAGGGCCCAAGAAACCGGAAGCGAGATTTCCCCTCGGCTTGCCGCCCCTGAAGCAGTCGCACTCAGTGGGCCGACAAGGGGCAATACCGCGATCGCAATGAGGGTGGAGAACCAGACGGCAAATCGTGTTCCGGAATTTTGCCTCCCCACCAGACGTAGCAGCAACCACGCGAACAGAGCAATGGCAATGCCTTCCACGGTGCAGTTCAGGATTCGTTCCACCGAAAACTGAGCAATGGTTTGCGGGTTCAAGATCGGCATCACTCTTCCCGGCTCCCCTGCAGCAATTGCCGCAGGCGCTTCAATTCTTGTTCTTCGATGCCACGATCTTCCAGGATGTTGATGACCAGCAGGTCTTGGGAGTCTTTGAAGAACCGGCCCACCAGATGGCGAATCTCCGAACGCGAGGCTTCCTGCCGCCTGATCAGCGGGGTGTAGACGTGAGCGCGTCCGTCCTTCAAGTGCTTCACGTAGCCCTTGTTCTCAAGAATTCTAATCGTGGTCAGTATGGAGTTATAGGCGAGGGAAGGCTTTGCCGGAAGCGCGTCGAGCACTTGCTGCACGGTAGCCGAGCCTTTTTGCCAGAGGACTTCCATCAGCCGAAGCTCAGCTTCCGTCAGGGTTTCGGACTTCCGTGGGGGCACGATCCTCTCCTCTCCTTATATTTAGACGCACAAGGTAATGCGAAGTCAACTAATTAATTAGTTGCGTTGGCCGGGCCGGTTGGTTGCCCGGACCCAGCCTTTTGAACAACTCCATATCCAAGTCCATGCTTTCTGCGCCGGTTGGCTCGTAAGGTCTTGGCAATCAGGGGCCTGGGATATTTAATCTACCGGGGCACCCGGAGAAAGCACCCATCATGTCATCGGTCGTTCTGCCCATCCGCCAGATCGCGGAGAAACTGCAAATCAGCCCTCAATACATCGAGCCTTGGGGTGCGCATATGGCGAAAGTTCGCCTCGAACTGTTGTCGGAGACCCGGCCCGCCACCAGGCGCAAGCTGATTCTGGTGACGGCCATGACCTCGACCAGCAGCGGCGAGGGGAAGACGGTAACCTCGATCGGGCTGGGACAGGCTCTGGAAAGGCTCGGGAAAAGAACAATTGTCACCTTGCGGGAACCGTCGCTGGGACCGGTCTTCGGACTCAAGGGCGGCGCCACCGGCGGCGGCCAATCGCAGGTTCTTCCCCGGGAACGCATCAACCTGCACTTCACCGGCGATTTCCATGCGCTGACCTCGGCCCATAATCTGCTGGCCGCGATGCTGGATGCGCACATTCACCACGGAAATGAGTTGCGTGTTGACGTGAACAATATCCTCTGGCCGAGAGCCATGGACATGAATGATCGGGCGCTGCGCAGCGTGGTGACCGGACTTGGAGGACGAAACAACGGGCCCGCCCGCGAAAGCGCTTTCGTCATTACCGCGGCTTCGGAGATCATGGCCATCCTGGCGCTGGCCGCGGACCGAGCCGATCTGCAAAAGCGGCTGAGCCGCATCGTCGTGGGATTTGATCTCGACGGCAAGCCGGTCTCCGCCGACGACCTGAAGGCCACCGGAGGCATGATGGTGCTGCTGACCGACGCGATCATGCCGAACCTGGTGCAGACCACCGAGCACACTCCTGCAATTGTGCATGCCGGGCCCTTCGCCAATATTGCTCATGGGACCAGCAGCGTCCTCGCTCAAAGAATCGGTTTACACCTGGCGGACTATGTGGTGAACGAGACGGGATTCGCCTCCGATCTGGGCGCGGAGAAGTATTTCGACATCGTGATGCCGGCATCCGGCATGGAGCCGTCCGTCGCAGTCCTGATTGCTTCCACACGATCGTTGTTGCGGCATGGCGCCGGGAAGTCCTTTGACGAAGGCTTCCTAAACCTCGCGAAACACATCGAGAACCTGCGAAAGTTTGGCGCTCCGATTGTCGTCGCCATCAACCGGTTCACTTCTGACACAACCCAGCAACTCGAATCGATCATGGCCTTCTGCCGCGGATTGGGAATCGAGAGCGCGATCTCCGAGGTTTATGAAAAGGGCGGATCAGGCGGTATCGATTTGGCGGAGAAGGTGGTCGCCGCAGCGGATCAGTCGAGCGAAAAACCGGTGCGGTCTCTTTACCCGCCAGCGGCAAGTCTTTTCGAAAAGATCGAGACCGTGGCCAAAGAAATCTACGGAGCAGGAGATGTCGTCTTCGAAGCCGCCGCGCAGAAAAAACTGACACGCTTCACCGAACTGGGATATGGAGGCTTGTCGGTTTGCATGGCGAAAACCCAAGCCTCGCTGACCGACAATCCTAGAAAGCTCGGAGCGCCAAAGGGCTGGACTCTGACAGTTACGGATGCGGGCCTGTCGGCCGGCGCCGGTTTCGTGGTGGCAGTCCTGGGCGAGATGATGCTCATGCCCGGCCTCGGAAAATCGCCTCAAGCTTTCAAACTCAGTGTGGATGACGTGGGAAATATCCAAGGCATGATTTAGCAGCCCGGACTCCCTGCGGAGCGCAAGATCGAAGAATTTGCAGCCGCTGCCTCAATCGCACACTCCAATATTGGGATACGCTTTCCTCTTCTCTTCCTTACCTGCAAGGAGACCGAAGATGTCGATTCGACCTATAAAACGGCTCATCAAATCGAAGCCGACCCTCGAAGGCGCCGGGGTTCATCTGCGCCGCGCTTTTGGCTTCGGCAACACCTCCGATTTCGATCCCTTCCTGCTGCTGGACGACTTCCGCAATGACGTTCCGGAAGATTATCTGGCAGGGTTCCCCTGGCATCCTCACCGTGGGATCGAGACCATCACCTACGTCCTGGCCGGCACCGTGGAACACGGCGACAGCATGGGAAATCGCGGCGCGATCGCCGCTGGAGACGTGCAATGGATGACCGCCGGCAGCGGCATTATTCATCAGGAAATGCCGAAGGGTGACCCAGCGGGGCGGATGCACGGATTTCAGCTGTGGGCGAACCTACCCTCGTCGCTCAAGATGACCGATCCGCGTTACCAGGAAGTGAAAGCGGCGGACATTCCCGAAGTCAAGGACGATGACGGCACGCATGTTCGCGTGGTGTGCGGCAATTTCTGGGGGAAGAAGGGTCCGGTCGACGGGATTGCGGCCGACCCGATTTACCTCGACGTGTCGGTCTCTCCGGGCCGGAGAAAGACACTGCCGGTGGAAACGACGCGGCACGCCTTCGCCTATGTCTTCGCCGGCGCAGGAAAGTTCTGCAACGCCTCGGGTCCACTCGCGGTACCGACCGAAGCGGTCAAGTGGGCCGATACCACACCTCCCGTGGAGGCAGACAACCGCTCGCTAGTCCTGTTCGATCGCGGCGATGAAGTCACTGTGCAGGCGGGCGACGATGGCATTCGATTCCTCCTCGTCTCAGGCAAGCCCCTTGAGGAGCCAGTGGCTTGGTACGGGCCCATCGTGATGAACACACAGGAACAGCTCCGGCAGGCTTTCAACGACCTTGAGAAGGGCACGTTCCTGAAATCAGGGACGCCGAAATAGCGGTTCTCCGCTTTCTCTTAGAGTTCGTTGAGACGGTGAGGTTTGTGCGGATAATAGCGCGTGGAGCGCCGCGCTCGCGCTGAATCACCAAGCCGTCCCACCCGCGGGGATGCGTAAAGAAACTCGTGCTCGATGGAGCACTGCTAGGTTAAGGAGCAAAATCTGAAACTATCGGACTACTATCTTTCCGGTGCCCGTGAATACGTCGATTCTCTTCCCGCCGCCGTTAAGTTTCGTCGAGATATGATGCAGGTCTGAGGCTGGGTCCAGGATGTCACCGCGATCAAACTGGAGTTCACCCGTTTTCGTCGATGCGTCCAGTTCAAACCGGGCGACGGGAGGAAGTTCAATGCGGACGGTTCCTGACAAGGACTTTAGTTGCCAGTCGTCGTGTGGTATCGCCCTCACGTGGATGTCGCCCGCATCGGTTGAGCCTGACAAGGACCCTCTTGCGCCACCCACCTCAATTCTTCCATTGCCTTTCTTCACCACGGCAGTCGACGCGCCTACCATCATGAGTGTTATGTCACCGTCCCCCGTTTCCGCGCCGATCCCTTGTGCTAGGCGTTCGCCGGAGATGTTTCCGGTGCCGGCTCGGGCATCGACGTGCTCTCCCATTGCCTGGAGATTCAAGTTCCCATTTTCAACTTCCGCTTGAAAAGCCTTCGAGATGTACGAAGCTTTGATGTCCCCCTTGCCGGTAACGGCTTTAACCGGCCCCAGGATCCCGCCGATGGTCTGGTTCCCGTGGCTGACCTTGGACGTGAGTTCAGTGCGATAGGGCACGTCGATGCGATAGGCGACAGTGATTTTTGCCTCGTCATAGGCCGGAGTAGAAACCTGGCGGATGCTCAGGTGATTTCCGTCCTGCTCGACGGTAAGCGCTGTCGAGAAGTAATTGTTGTCCAGATTGGCATCGCCCGAGGTCTTGGCAAATCCGGCAATCGATACCTGGCCATCGCGGTTATACACGACCTCCAACTCTCCGCTGGAAATGTCAACGGTGAGCGAGACTGGCTCCGCCACCGCCACCGTAAGAGTTCGGTGGAATTCGCTGGTAGATTGTGCCTGACATACCAGTGCCGCTATTACCACGACCGCTGTTTCAATCAGCCGCGCCGACAAAAGGCGCCAAGGGTTTTTCAAAGTCATATGCGTCTCGGGATCGAGCCGCCCTTGCCGAAGCAAGAGGCGGCCTCGATTGCGCAGTCGTTACAGGGAACGGAGGAAGTCCAGAATCGACTGCTGGTCGGCCGGCGACAGCTGGTTGAATCTGCGGACAACTCCGTTGGCTTCGGAAGCAGGATACTTTGACGATGCGGACGAAGCGTGATTCCGAATCGCTTCCAGCAGGTCCGACGTTCTGCCGTCGTGCATGAAGAAGATGCGCTGACCAACGCCCCACAGCGGCGTCGTGCGGAATTCATCCCCGCCCGCCTGGCCCTGCGTAATGTCGTCCGCCAGCCGGTAGCCCATGTGATGCACCAGTAAATCGGTGTACGAGTTGACGGGCCGGTCTTGCAGCACGGCGCTGTTCATCACCGGCGCGGTCTGCATTTGTGGCGTGTGGCACAGGCTGCATCCGATATCCGCGAACTTCGCCTTGCCTTTCTTGGCGCTCTCGCTGGCATTCGGATCAGGCGAGGGACCGTCGGTAAAGCGCATCAGGATCTGGAACTGCTGCCAATCCGGCATGATGTGCAGCGGGTTGTCGAATTCCTGGTTCCTGACGTCGGTGGCGTCGGTGCGCACGACGTCGTTCGGTTCAGGCTTTTCCGTTCCCTGGCAGTCGGGATCTTCTTCCGTCGCCGTCGGAAAGGCTTCGTTGGTGATGCCCATCTCGACGTTGTAGGCCTCGCCGGCAAAGATGGTGATCGACTTGTTCTGCGCCTTCCATCCGAAACGGGTGATGGTGCCGTCGTTGCCGCTGCGATTCGGATGTCCGCTGATACCGAGGGCTGCGCGCAAGGAAGCGGTCGCTTCATGTTGGGCGATGATCTCGCGATCCTGAATCGATTCCAGCAGGCCCAATCCCGTCATTTGCAGCGGAATGCGGAAAGCCAGGTTGCCCGCTTTATATTCGGACTCGAAATCAGGCTGAGTGAGGGCGCAGTTAGGAATGGTGGGGTCATTGGTGCTTCCGCGCACCGTCCACAGCTGATGAACTCCACCATCCGGCGTGCCGTCCGGTTTGTGCTTGAAACGCACTTCGCGGATCGGGCCGTACTGCAGCTGGAAGCTCGGGACCGTGTTCTGCCTTCCGTAGCGCTTCGGGACCAAGCTGAACTGTGGATTTTCCGCCTGCCTGGGAGTCTTGTCCGCAGGATTCGGAACCAGGAAGCCGCCCGACCCTCCGAGGGTAGGCTGCCCGTGACAGGCAAAGCACTGGTCGGCGTTGTGCCGCGCGCCCAGCCCGTTGGAATTGGTGTGGAACTGGGGAAATACCGGATCCAGTTCGCCCAGTCCGGTGACCGGAGAGCCGTCGGTTACGTCGGCGCAGTCGTCGCAGGTGGACTCGAGCTGCCCGGCGCGCATGATTCCTTCCAGGAACGATGCCAGCTCGTTGTCGTTAATGGTGGCGCCCGTGGTTGGGTTCGGGCTGATCACCGGGGGATGGGGAATGGGAATCCCCTGTTGTTGCAGGCCTCCCCCAGTATTGTTAAGCCCCCCTCGGACGCCCGGATCCTTCTGTCCGAACGCGCCGGTGGCGAAGACTAGCAGGGCACAGGTGACTGACAGGTTTTGGACAAGCCTCTGTTTTCTCATAACATCTCCGTGGTCTGACTTGGGCTGAAATTTACCGGGGAAAGAGGGCTCGCCAACCCTAGCGTCGGATTCTTACGCGGCGCTTCGTGGAGTTGGTTCTACCCTTCACTATTAGCTGCGGAAAACGGGGGCCAAATCGGGTCACAATCTTGCGAAATCTTGAAAAACGGGTGCCGGAGACTCTCTGGACGTTGACTTGCCGGGGTCGCGAAGCTATCTTTACGTCACTTGGGCTAGGGCTTAACTCACCGTGAATCAACCACATTCCCACCCTGTTAGCGAGTTGCTCGTGCGCTGGAAAGCGGGAGACCAGGATGCTCTTGAAAAGCTTATCCCGCTGGTGTATCAGGAGCTTCGCGACATCGCCCGGCATCATCTGCGGCGAGAGCGTCCCGAGCACACGCTGCAAAGCGCGGCCCTGGTCAACGAGGCGTATTTGCGGTTGATCGACCAACGCCCCTTCGACACTGATAGCCGAGCCCATTTTCTGGCAGTGGCTTCGCGCCTGATGCGGCAGATTCTGGTGGATTACGCGCGCACTCATGGGGCAGCCAAGCGTGGAGCCGACCGAAAAGTCGAACTCGATATCTCGCTGGAGTTGCCGCAAGCCCCAAAGACCGATGTCATTGCGCTCGACGATGCGCTGACCGGACTGGCCAAGTTGGATGCCCAGCAGGGCCGCATCGTCGAACTGCGATTCTTCGGCGGCCTGTCAACCGATGAGATTGCAGACGTGCTGGGCGTATCTTCGTCGACCGTCAAGCGGGATTGGAATGTTGCCAAGGCCTGGCTATCGAGAGAGATGAAAAGGGGCAATGGTGGAGACGCCGGAGCAGTGGCAAAAAATTAAAGAGATTGTCGCGGATGCGCTGGAGCGCAAATCCGGCGAGCGCGTGGCTTTCCTCGAAGAGGCCTGTGCCCAGGACGCACCTCTGCGCGCTGAGGTGGAATCGTTGCTCGCAGCCTACGATGAGGCGGGCGGTTTGTCGGAACATCCTCTTGCGGGCAAGCTGCCAGAGATACCCGTGGAACTCACCCACATCGGGCCCTACCGGTTGATCCGCCAACTGGGCATTGGCGGGATGGGACAGGTATGGCTGGCGGAGCAGACCGAGCCAGTACGTCGCCGCATCGCACTGAAGTTGATCAAGGCGGGAATGTACGACGCTGCAGTGGTGCAGCGCTTTCAAGCGGAGCGGCAGTCGCTGGCGCTCATGGATCACCCCGCGATCGCAAAAGTCTTCGATGCAGGGGCGACCCCAGCCGGTCAACCCTACTTCGTGATGGAGTATGTGGATGGTCTTCCTATCACCGACTACTGTGATGAGAAAAGGCTCGACATTCGCGATCGCTTGAAGCTACTCCTGCGGGTCTGCGCGGGCGTGCAACATGCCCATCAGAAAGCCATCATTCATCGCGATCTGAAACCCTCCAATATTCTGGTGGTCGAAGTCGACGGCAAACCAATGCCACGCATTATTGACTTTGGCCTGGCGAAAGTGACCGCTCCGGCAGTGGTCGGCGAAACCGCGTTCACGCAGCTTGGAGTTTTTTTGGGCACGCCTGGCTACATGAGCCCGGAGCAAGCCGACCCGGACGTGCGCGACATTGATACGCGCACCGATGTGTATTCGCTGGGCGTTGTTTTGTACGAACTGCTCACCGGTTATTTGCCGTTTGACGCGATGCAATGGAAGGAGCGGCGGCTGGATCAGGTTTTGCGGCACTTGCGTGAAACCGATCCGCAGCGCCCCAGCACTCGAGTTAGCACGAATAGGGATACTTCCACCGCGAGTGCAGAGGCTCGAGGAACACAGCCCGGACAACTTGTCAGTTTGCTCCGTGGGGATTTGGACTGGATCACGCTGAAAGCGCTGGAAAGGGAACGGGAACGGAGATATAGCACGGTATCCGAATTCGCCGCCGACATCGAACGGTACTTGGAAAACAGGCCCGTCGTGGCGCGTCCCGCGAGCCGCGCATATCGACTGCGAAAGTACGTACGCCGGAATCGTGTGGCGGTCGCGGTGGCCGGAGGCGCGTTTGCACTGCTCGTGGCGTTCGCATTAATGCAGGCTGCGCAGCTGCGGCACACCACCCGCGAGCGCGACCGCGCGAATCGAATCACCCAGTTCATGACTAGCATGTTCAAGGTGTCCAATCCGAGTGAAGCTCGTGGCAACACGGTCACAGCACGCGAAATTCTCGACAAGTCATCGAAGGAGATCGATGCAGGTCTATCCGATGATCCCGAACTTCGGGCACAGATGATGGATGTGATGGGAGAGGTTTACGGGAACCTGGGGCTCTTTGGACGTTCCCACGTATTGCTGTCGCAGGCGGTTGACATCCGGCGTCGAGTTCTCGGGCCAAATGACGCTCAGACGCTCACCTCCATGGATCATTTGGCCTGGACCTTGTGCCGGGAGGGACACTACGCCGAGGCGGAGAAGATGCAGCGGGAAACTCTCGATGCGCGCCGGCGAGTTCTTGGGCCGGAGAATCCGGACACGTTGGAATCAATCGAGAATCTGGCCTGGTCCCTGAAGGAACAGTCCCATTACGCCGAGGCAGAAAAGTTGCAACGAGAGACGCTCGACATACGTCGTCGAATCCTGGGAGTAGAGCACCCTGACACCCTGGTTTCTATGACTGACCTAGCCGCGAGCCTTAGCGGGCAAGGCAATTTCGCGGAAGCGGAAAAACTGGAACGGGACGCGCTCGATATTCAACGACGCATCCTCGGACCGGAAAATCCACGCACCATGACATCGATGAACAATCTGGGCAACACCTTGAACCAGGAAGACAAATATCCTGAGGCGGAGAAATTGCAGCGCGAGACGCTCGACATTCAAGGACGCGTGCTCGGGCCTGAGCATCCGGATACCCTGAGGTCAATGGTCAACCTGGCCCTGACCTTAAATCAGGAACATCGCTACTCGGATGCGGAGAGACTCGAACGGGATGCGATTGCCATTGACCGCCGAGTCCTAGGCCCCGAGCACCCGGTTACCTTATCCGCGATGAACAATCTGGTGAATACCTTGAATGAGGAACACGATTACGCTGAGGCCGAAAAGTTGGGGCGCGAAACGCTGGAAATCCGCCGTCGGGTTCTCGGACCCGAGCATCGCTCCACGTTGATGTCAATGGCCAACCTTGCCGCCACTTTGAGGGGCGAAGGCCGTTATGCCGACGCGGAGAAGTTGGAATGGGAAACGTTGGAAATTCAGCAACGCCTGCTCGGCCGCAACCATCCGGATACTGCTGACTCTAACTACAACCTCGCGGTGACGGAAGTATTCGAGGGCAAGCGCGACCAGGCTTTTGACCATCTGCGCGAAGCGATCGACCATGGACTGCCACTAGACGAAAGCTTGGCCATAGAAACCGACTCCGACCTCAAATTACTCCACGGCGATCCCCGATTCACCGCACTTGTCGCCTACGCCAAGAAGCGCCTGGTTGCGGATACCCAGACGTCAAAGTGACTCCTATCGCAAAACTCCACCGAATGCAGGGGCACGAGTTCAACAGGAACAATTTCTCCATTTCCACCTGATGCACAACGGTTCTGGGTGCAACGACTTCATCAAGCATGCCCCGGCCCACCCCAACCTGCCATTTGCGTTTCCAAGGACGCCCGGAGTATGGTGTTCCGGCTGTGGAAGTTACAGGCCCTTCTCTAGCTGTCGTCGATCACCACTCTAGTTAACTTCCCTTTTTGAGTTTGCAGCGATCCGTCGGCTGCTCAAAAGGAGCTTTGTGCCATGCAGGTGAAACCTCTTCCGATTTTTGCCCTCGTTGTCCTTCTCGTAAGCACCGGCCTTGCTCAAGTGCCAGTGCTCGGCAACGTCAGTGTTGTCCCCGGCGGGGGTGCAACTCTGACCGTGACTCTTTCTTTTGTCAGCGGCGTTCCGATGAGCTTTTCTGCGAACGCGGGCGCCGGACTGCCGCCGGGCGTAACCATGACGTCCACCTATCTGGAGCCGGGCAGCAACCGCCTTTCTCTCCATTTCGAGGCGGCGGCCGGAGCGCCGTTCGTGGCGAATAAATCCATAGACATTTACGTCGACAATTTTTTCGTGCCCGTCTATCAGGTCGTGCTCAGCGTGGTTCCGGGTCCGCCGTCGGCCTGCGGGCCTGCCGCCGCGAACCCATTAGACCAATCGTCGCAAGCCGTGGTAGCCACAGCAGCGACGCCCGGGTGTAGTGTTGAAGTCTGGGCTGGTTTTCCTGGCGTGCTGGCGCCGATCGCAAGTGCCGCCGTCAGCGCCGGTACCACCTTCGTCAGAATCCCAATTCCCCATCGCTTGTCTCCCGGCCAGGTGGTTCGCGTGCTGCAGCAATCGAGCGCCACAACCACTCTGTTCAGCGCCCCGATCACGGTCGAGAACAACTATGTGACCAGCCGCTATGACAGCGAGCGCAGCGGCTGGAACCCTAACGAAACCGCACTCACCGTCAATAACGTCCCCAGCCTCAAGATGATCTGCGAGAAGAAGGTGAGTGGGAGCCTCCGCGCCCAGCCACTTTATGTTCAGGATGTGATGATCGGCGGCAAGCTGCACAATTTGGTCTTCGCCGCGACCGACAGCGAAACCAACGCAACCAGCGGCGACTCGGAAAGCAGCGACCTGATTTACGCGTTTGACGCCGACTCCTGCACGGCCAACGATCAAGGCTTATGGTTGGATACCGCAGGCAATCCCAGTCCGCGCAGCCTGATCGATTCCGCCAACGGCGAACAGCCCGTAACCCAAACCGACCTGGTCAATGCGTTTAACTCTTTAAATTATGCTCTGGAAAGCCCCGCTTGCGCGTACCTGCTCGGGGTCACAGCCACTCCGGTCATCGATCGAACTACGAATACGATCTACGTCATCGCGCTGGTCGAGAAGAGCAGCAAAATGTTTTACGAGTTGCATGCTTTGGATCTGTCCACGGGAAAAGATCAGCCCGGCAGCCCGGCGAAGATCGACGGATCAACGGTGCAATTCGGAGGCATTAGTTTTGAGCCGGTCGTGGAGGCCTCGCGGCCGGGCCTGCTGCTGGATCGCGGCGTGGTCTATGTGGGGTTCGGCTCGCGCTGCGATTCCGGAGAATTTCACGGCTGGGTTTTGGGCTACGATGCCACGCTGCCGGGCAGCGCGAATTTCCTGCACCAAGTTGGCGTTTTCAATACAGCGCCGGCAACGGGCGGCGGGTCTTCGGTGTGGCAAGCCGGCCTTGGATTGGCCGCAGATGGCAGCGGGACGATCTACTTTGCGACCGGCAATGGAGCCTTCGACCCAACCACCAGCCAGTACGCAAATACGCTCCTCGGAATCAGATTGCCCACTCAGGCGGGAAGCACGGCGATGTACGTCAAGAATTTCTTCACGCCGTGGGACTGGAATACGACCTACGCGAACGACATGGATCTAAGTGCTGGAGGGCCGACCTTGGTGTCGCCCTATCATTCCGGACCCTATACCGTCTCTGGAATACCGAGTCACTTCATTCTCGTCGGCGGCAAGGTGGCGAAGAGCTATTTGATCAATCGGGACATCTTCGACTACGGGCTACCAACTGGAGATCCCACCCGCTGCAATGGGGGATGTCAACAAGACGATCCAACCCTGGTTCAGACCATTTCACAGGTGGGGGGATTCGCGGCCGCGCCCGCCTATTACGCTGGTCCGCAGGGGATGCGGGTCTTTTATGGCATCAATATCGCGCCCATGGCTGCCTACAATCTGGGCTCGACCTGGCCGCCGCTGACGGCTGCCGAGACCACTCCTGATCCCGCGCCTCAGACCGCGCCCATTCCCGCCGTTTCCTCCAACGGCGTGTTGCCCGGCACTGGCGTGGTGTGGGGGATTTTTCCAACTGATGTTTTTGTCGCTCCTGAGACGCTCTCCTTGCACGCCTACGATGCCAGCAACCTGCAGACGAACCTGCTGGCCCTCAAGACCGGCCTTGATGCTGGAACCTGGGGGAGTGCGATCGCCAGCAACGGAAACTCCTTCGAAGTCCCCACGGTGATTCACGGAAAAGTCTACGCCGGTTCCGAGGATCGACTGCGGGTGTTCGCGCCCGTGCCTGCCTGCACGAAAATTGTTGTGGACGGCTATATTCTGTGGAACTGTGTGCTGGTGAACGGCAGGAAGCCCTTTTTGCAGAGACGTCGCGGTCGTGAGTGGATTACAGTCAGCGATCAGGCCTTTCCCTTACGAGACGGCTCTGTTTACCTGTTCGACTATCCTCCGACCGAAACCGCCACGTACCGGGTCTGCGCGACAGACCGGCCGAAGGACTGCGAGCCGGAAGTAACGGTCAACGTCGACCTAAAAGCCAAAGCAGAGCGGATTCCAAAGGACCTCAAAGGTAGGTGCGGGGAGAAAGGAAAGCCTCCTTGTTTCCTGTTGAGAGCTTGGCCTGTTCCACCGAATGAAATGGGCGAGTCCAAGGGGAGCAAGGATCGGTAGCCGTACATCCTTGAGTCGGACTAAGACGCTCAATTATCCAGAAACGGGCTTCTGGGAACTGCACGAGCGATAGATCTCTGTCCAAGGTTGCAAAGAGGCGCACTACCCGCACACTTGGCCGGCCGAAAACTTTGGTGTGTCGATCGGGGAATGCATGGTCGGCCAGCACTCGACTCAGAATGGAGAAGGAAGTCAAGTCGGGGTAAGCTCGATCTCGAAATTGCATCGCCTTCCATTCGCTCGGTAGCGACTAGAAACCGGACTGCCTCCAGAGAAATCAGGCAAGCGACCGCGCTTAGGTTGGGGGAAGTCCGTACAGTCGTGTGCTCGAAACTGCTTAACATCGCCGACATTGTTAGAGATCGCGATTTATCAGCAGTCATGCCCTTACATCTACTATGCGGCTTTGCGGAACGGGGATGGCAGAATTTAATGATGCTTGGGCTGCTGCGTCGGGGGCACACGACGGAGAGTCTCGTTGGAATTGAAGCCGCTGCTTCGGCAGGTTTGCGTGGCCATTGTGTCCTAACCGCTCAACCTCGCAATGCTAAAAGCAAATCTCATTGTCATGTTCGAATACCTGAACAGTGCTGGTCGCGCGAATGCGAATTGCTGGGGAACGGGGAGCAGAACGTCCCCATCGACGACACCAATTTCGCGCGGCCGCCTGACCCGCCGAAGTCAAACTAAAGCCCTCCGCCGTTTTTGGGCAGCAGGTGAGGTTGGAAGCTGGGCTTAACTACCTTAGTCTTTGCTCAGTTCCAGCAGCATAATCCGCAAGCTCGTACGGCACATTCCTCCGGCTGTTCAGCCATAGGCGAAGCCGCGTCTTTACAGAATGCTGTTGAATCTTTCTTGACATGGTTCCCACAATCGTGTATTAGAAGTGACACTTTTCGCTCGGGGCGAGTAAGTGCTTTACATTTTCTTCTCTGCCGCGGCGCTTCTGATTCTGGATCAGTGGAGTAAGGAGGCGGCGCGACGAATTCCTCCCGATCGAAGCTGTTCCTTCGCCTACTTCGTACGTATTCATTTTGTCGCTAACGTCAATCGAATATACAAAAACAGATCCGTCCGCATTGCGATGATGTGGGCCTGGTTTGGGGCTATGATGTCCGCGGTGGTATTGAGCCGGATTGGGCCCTGGTTTCAGGGACAGGTGTCCCAGATCGGTTTGGGATTGGCATTCGGCGGGTCCGCTGGAAATCTGCTCGATATCTGGCGTCGCCAGTCGGTCGTAGACTTCATCGACCTCGGCTGGTGGCCGACTTTTAACTTCGCAGATGTCGGAATTGTCGCGGGATTGCTTTTAGCCTTCTGGCCTTGAACAGCGAGTGGTGCATGCGTCCGATATTGTTTAAATGGCGGAGTATCACCGTGTGGAGCTATCCCGCCATGCTCTACACCGGACTGCTTTCCGGTGTGGTTGTCGGCAACATTGCCGCCCATGCGGCGGGACTCGACGCCCTGCGAGTCTACATCGCCACCATGATTCTGATCGTTCCCGCGCTCGCTGGGGCGCGTCTGCTCTACGTGTTCGCGGAGTGGCCCCTCTACCGCGATGACCTCTCCACGATCTGGGATCGCAATGTTGGCGGCTATATCATGTACGGCGGCTTGCCGCTGGCCCTGATTTGTTCGGTGCCCCTGCTGCGCGTCCTTCAACTTCGCTTGGCGGCTTTTTGGGACGTCGCCATTCTCACCATCCTGGTCGGAATGGCATTCACTCGCATTGGCTGCCTGTTAAACGGTTGTTGTGGCGGCCGTCGTTCGCAATCCTGGTTCGCTTTGTATCTGCCCAATCTCCGAGGCACCTGGGAAAGGCGCATCCCAACGCAATTGCTGGAATCTTTATGGGCGGTGGTTCTGTTCCTGATCGCCCTCGCGGTCCGGCGATCGACGCCGTTTCCGGGTGCGCTGTTTCTCTTGGTCTGTCTCGGTTACGCCATCGGCCGCTTGCTGATGGAGGGTGTGCGCGAGCGGCCGCAAAAAGCCGCCGGATTCAATGTTGCCCACGTCATCTCGCTGACCATCGTGTTATTGGCTGTATCTACCCTGACCATTTACTGGCATAAGTAATCGACCTCGGCCGAACCCTCTAGTGCTCCGGATCTCGTTCCCAAATTTGTCGTTTTTCTGCAAAGGCGGTCATTTCATGGCAAACAATCTGACGGGTGATTTCGATGTTGTGGCGGAGTTTGCAATTCTTGCGGTGGACCGGCTTTTGGCGGGAATGCACCAAACCGGCAGGTTTCTGCATTCCATCTCCGTTCGCGTGGACGACAACCCTCGACCGGAGAGACCCGGCTTGCCGGTAGTTGTCGGAACCGTCGATGCGTTCGGCGCTGCGGTCGTCAACCAGCGCCGCATCGGAATTACAAATCCGTTCCCCGGAGCCTCAGCCGCGACCAGTGCAGCGGCTCTGACTTTGCTGAATGCGGACGAACTGGTGGCCGGAGAGATAATAATCGTTCCAAGTCACATTTCCGGAGTCGCGCAACTGCAGGTATTCCCGCCGACGGTTGCGGTTCCGGATGCCTCCGGGACAAACCTTACGATTCGCATGAATCTGATATCGCGCTTCTTCCCCGACAAGGGTACCGCTCCGCTAGCCGAGTTCATTCGCGGCGATCTCCAGATCACGGCTCCCATCAACAAGATTGCCTCCGGAAACGTCAACGTCCTCGATATCGATTTCAGAGCCGAGCAGGCGACCATCAACTTCACGCCCTCTTACTCCAGCACTCCTCTGACTATCGAAGACCTGGTGGGAATCAATCTGTGCATACAAAACGGATTACGCACCAGTTTCTTGCCTTCCAGCGTCACTCTGCCCAATACCATCGCTGACATCCAACTGAAGACCCTTCCCGGAACACTCGCGCTGATGCTTGATCTGACCGATCACCCGTCAACTGCCGGCAGCGTGAACAACGTGTTTCTTGCTTCCGACGACGATTTCGCGTTCGCCGTCGGTCGGGACTATCTGTTGAATGTTTTGCGGATGATCAGCGACAACATCCTCAGCCAGACCTTTCCGCCGGTTACGTTCACAGTGGACCTCACCATCTGGGGCGTCGGCACGGTCCTGCATTATTCGTATCCCATCAAGCTGAACAGCGCGAGTTTCGACCTGCAGACCGGAAAGATCGTTCTGACCATCAACGGTCACGCCGGTCCTGAACCCAACGGACATCCGCCCAGCAGTTTTAACTTCACAGTGACGGTGGAGTTTTCGCTGGCGACGTCGGGTCCGAGCGTCGAACTGATCGTGGGAAACGTGTCGGTGAGCACCGACAGTTCGCTGGCCGGGATCGTCGATTTCTTCACCGGTGACGTTACCAACTCGGTGAGGAGCGCCATTGCGACGGCAATTGCCAACACCGGCGCCGGCAATACGGTCAGTAATATGTTCGACGCCAATACCAACCTCGGCAATTTTCTCAACACCCAGCTTAATCCGCCGACAGGAAGTCTGAATCAGGCGCAGCAACTCTTTCTGGTTTACACCTCCGTCGACATTCAGCCCGCCGGCGTCGTTCTCCACGGTTCGCTCCTGCTCTTTGATTGGCCCGAGCCCTACGTCGAGTTTGAACCCATACCTCCTAACACGAATATCCAGCAAACGGTTGTCTCCAGTGGCACCGACTACTCCGCGCTGAAAACCTGGATTCCCGGCGGTACCGTTGGCGAATACCAATGGCATAAGAGCGGACAGCCGCCCTTTGACGTGGATCCTAACCGCTTCGTGCTGCTCTCTTCCAACCAGGTGGCAAATGCTTCAGGCGCTGCGGCGGCGAGAATTGAAGCCGCGGTACTAGGGTATTCAGCCCTTTGCCTGACCATCACTGGTACCAGGATTTCCAACTTCGGCTCTCCGGCGACTTATCAGCAAGTCACCGCGAGCATCTGCGCGTTCACCAGTTTTCCGATTATTTCCGTGGGTGGATTGATTTCAAGCGGGGGGGTATCGGCTCCGCCGACCTTGGCGGTCACCCATGCAGGACTCAATGGGGAAGTCGTCATCTCCAGCCACGTCGCGGCTGACGTGGATACAACCGGCCTCGCCGCGCCCAATCTGCTGGTTCATTTTGCCGATTCCGATTCCTCCTCCCAACTCGAGACTTTGACCAAGGCCGTTGCTCGCAGCCATCGCACGGATTCTCCGACGGGCGTGATCGCAGTCCTCACCCCAGAGCATCTGGCAAAAGCCAAGTTCACTCCTGGCGTCGTGTACGCCGAGGACACCGATGGAAGCTGGCAAAGGTTTTTTGGAGTCGCGTCGGCAAAGCGTCCGCTCACTCTTATCGTCAGTCCACGGGGAGGTCTCTCGTGGCAGAGCGAGGGCCCGTTGCATTTGGAAAACTTGGCGGCCGCATTAGGCAGGCTTCTCGTGAAACGCCCTCCGGTAAGAGTCAGCCTGCCCAGATTGAATGTCCGCATCGGGCAACTCGCTCCTAACTTTCTGTTCGAATACACGTCCGGCCACGAGATGCCTTTTAGCAAGCTCTCTGGGCAGCCTAGGGTACTCGTATTCTGGCGAAGTGCAGTGAAGCCTAGCATCCAGGCAGTTCGCGAAATGCAGCACTCCGCAGCCAAGACTAAAACCACGGTGTTGGCTGTGAATGACGGAGACGATCCGGCTACTGCCAGAGCCGTCGCCGCCGAAAATGGCTTGACCGCAATCCTAGTGACGGACCCGAAGCGCGAGATCAGCGTGGGCTACGGAGTGAACTCATGGCCCACGATTGTGTCCGTCAGTCCGGCGGGAGTAATCACTGGCATCCGATATGGCCGCAGCCCCAATGCGCCAGCGCCTCCTGTGAAAAAGTCCGGCACCCAATCACGAAATTGAAGACCTGCGTTGCGAGGAGCTTCCAATGATTGATTTATTCGTTCTGCTTACACCAATTCTTTTGTTGGGCGTGGTGGCCTTGCTCGGTTTTGCGGGTTGCGGCTTCCACCCCAGCGAGGATGCCGGAATGCTCTCCATCTCGCCCACGTCAGGGTTGAGT
Source organism: Terriglobia bacterium (assembly GCA_963832635.1). GTDB lineage: Bacteria > Acidobacteriota > Terriglobia > Terriglobales > Acidobacteriaceae > DATFTE01. Next base: position 152,158 of record CAWHVH010000004.1, read on the forward strand.
TCGGGCGGCACGGCCGTAACCATTACTAGTCAATATGGGACCATTCAAAGCAATGCCATGGTAACGTTCGGCGAGTCTTCGACCGACACACCGGTTCCCGCCACGATCGTCGACATGGGTCTCTCAGTAACGGCGCAAACCCCGGCGCATGCTGCTGGGGCCGTTGACGTAATACTGACCTACAACAGCGAGGATGGAGATAACTGGCGGGACTTGATATCGTACGGCTTCACTTTCTATGACCCGGTAACACCGGTCGGCGCGGTGCTCACCATCCCGGCGACGAACGTTAAGACGCAGTCTGCGTCGCTGCCGCCAGTTCCCGGCAACAAGCTCGTGGTTGTGACTGTGGTCTGGGGAACCAGCGGGGGAAACTCCCTGAAGAGCTTAACCGCACCCGGAGTCACGTTTAGCCAAATCGGGACCACCGACCCGCTGGGCCTGGAGTTTGTGGCAACGTTCTATGCGGTCGCGGATTTGACCTCTGGCATCACCGTTACGGCGACTCTCAACACGGCCTCGACGCAGGACTTCGACATCCTGATTTCGGCGTACGATCATGCCGACCCAACCCCGGTTGGACCTGCCATGAATCGTGGAATCGGAACGGCCCCGGCCCCGCTTGTGCCATTTTCGATTGCAGCGCTTGTGGCGGGCGACTTGATCTACGCCGTCGCCATCGCCGGCAATGCAGCGGATAAGCTGATTGGCTCCTGGCAACCCGGACAAAATCTTACCGCGCGAGTCGGTCAGAGTGGCTACTTGATGCTCGAAGTGCGAGTACTGCAGCAGTCAGACATCGATGCCGCAGTGTCTACGGGCACGTTCCCCATCACGGCCACCGACAGCGCGGGCACCAACACCTCCCGCTGGTACCTCTTTGGCATGGCCATCAAGCACGGGTAGCGAACCGGCTGCTTTTCCTGCGTCTCTGGACCACCGCGAGTTGACGAAAACACGATTTCACACGCTTGCGCTTTTGTTTCGCCTTTTTCAAGGACAATGAGTGAAATCGCGATTTTGCGCCAACCGTATCCGAAAACCTAGGCTCAGATAAAGGCTAATGGCATAAAATTGCGGAATGATGCGACTTGCGCTTGCGTTCCTCCTCGCCAGTGCCACGGGTCTGCTCGCACAGCAGGAGAGCGTATGGAACCAAACTCCGCATCAACAGGATGAGAAAGAGTGGGCTGGCAAAACGGGCCTGAGCCCGTTCGCAGTTCACCAACTGTGGCGACTCGCGTCCCACTTCGCAGATACAGCTGACGATGACTCGCGCATCGAACTGCTCGACACTTTCGGCCTAGGTCATAACCAGACTCTCCTAGTCACGTCAAGCAGCTCAGAGCACTGCCTCAGCCTGACCGTTTTTGAAAAGGCAACGCGTTACGTCAAAATCTGGGCAGAAGACCAAGCGCCAGATGGGAAGGGACTCTGTCAGAAGGGCGCACGCGTAGCTGCCCGAAGCGGGAAGATTCTTGTATCTATCCCGAGCGAAGGTGAGAGCGCCGAAGGTGGCCGCACCGAATACACCCAGCATGAGTACGAATGGACGGGGAAGACGTATCGATTCACGGGGACGCGCAAGATGTATGGACCTGTCCCGCTGAAACAGAATCCCAATCCTAGCCCGCCTGCCTAACTGTCGCAAACAGGCAATTACATTCATTGACGTTCAACAGAGATTCGTGTGTTTTTGAACTGCAGGACGCCCCTGGGACACTAAACGCAAGTGGGAGTTCTCAAAATCACACTGACCGAGCAGAGAATTTGGGAACTAAACAGTTCAGATTGAGGAATCTGGCGGAGAGGGGGGGATTCGAACCCCCGGTACAGGTGTTAGCCCGTACAACGGTTTAGCAAACCGCCGCCTTCAGCCACTCGGCCACCTCTCCGGCGGGCAGGATCACAGTTTACCACGGTCGGGATGGGCGCAAATGTCGCTTCAATCATAGTCAGGTTCGCAGCCAAGTCCTTTGAACCTGTAACGCCATCGCAATCAGATAGTATGCTGGAAGGAAACGGGGGCGCGACGGATTGCGGGCGGCTTCGCGGATCACGCCCGGAGTTGATCGCGAGTGTCGGCCCCCGAGCGGAGGAAGCGGGTTTGGCACTGCACGAGGATGGACTCTGGTACAAAGACGCAATCGTTTATCAGGTGCACGTCCGCGCCTTCTTCGACAGCAACGGTGACGGCATCGGAGACTTCCATGGGCTCGAGCAGAAACTGGAATATCTCCAGGAACTCGGCATCACCGCCATCTGGCTGATGCCCTTCTTCCCTTCTCCGCTACGAGACGATGGCTACGACATTGCCGACTACCGGTTAGTTCACTCGAGCTACGGGAACCTCGAGGATTTCAGGAACTTCTTGAACTCGGCTCACCAGCGCAACATCCGGGTGATCATCGAGATGGTGCTGAATCACACCTCCGATCAGCATCCCTGGTTCCAGCAGTCTCGCAGTTCTCGGGACAATCCCTACCGCGATTGGTACGTTTGGAGCGAGACCGATACCAGCTACAAGGGAGCCCGGATTATCTTTCTCGATGCGGAAATGTCCAACTGGGCATGGGATCCTATCTCCAAATCCTACTATTGGCACCGCTTCTTCAGTCATCAACCTGATTTGAACTACGACAATCCCGCCGTGCGGGAAGAGATGTGGAACGTGATGAAGTTCTGGTTGGAAATGGGAGTCGACGGTTTCCGGCTGGACGCGGTTCCCTATCTGGTGGAGCGGGAAGGCACAAATTGCGAGAATTTGCCCGAGACCCACGCCATCCTTAAGGAGTTCCGGCGCAGACTCGACGAACAATTTCCCGGCCGCATGCTGCTCGCCGAAGCCAACCAATGGCCGACGGATCTCCGGCCGTATTTCGCCGACGGCGACGAGTTTCACATGGCGTTTCATTTCCCTCTGATGCCCAGGATGTTCATGGGGGTAAAACTCGAAGATCGGAAACCGATCACCGAAATCCTGCAGCAGACTCCAGCCATTCCCGCAAACTGCCAGTGGTGCCTGTTCTTGCGCAACCATGACGAACTGACCCTCGAAATGGTGACGGACACGGAACGGGACTACATGTATGACGTGTACGCAGAGAATAAGACGATGCGGCTGAACCTGGGAATTCGGCGCCGGCTCGCTCCTTTGCTGGAAAACGACCGTAGACGCATCGAGTTGATGAACGGCATGTTGATGTCCCTGCCGGGTACCCCCATCATCTATTACGGCGACGAAATCGGAATGGGAGATAACATTAATCTGGGCGATCGTAATGGAGTGAGGACTCCGATGCAGTGGAGTGGAGGCTGGAACGGAGGCTTTTCGACCGCCGATCCGGAAAGCCTGTATGCCCCGTTGATCTTGAACCCGGTGTACGGGTACCCCGCGATCAACGCCATGTCGCAGGGACGTACGCCGCACTCACTTCTGTCGTGGATGCGACGGATGATCGCGATTCGCCGATCGGCCAGGGTGTTGAGCAATGGATCGATTGAATTTCTCTATCCGACAAACCACAGAATTCTGGCCTACGTCCGCCGTTACGAGAATGAGACGGTGCTGGTGGTGAACAACCTTTCAAGTGCCGCGCAGGCGGTGGAACTCGACCTGCGGCAGTTCAAAGGAAGCATCCTGATCGAAATGTCCGGAAAAAACATCTTTCCGCGGGTCGGCGATCTTCCCTATCTGCTCACACTGGGCCCTTACCAGTTCTACTGGTTTCGGCTGCGACGAATCTGAACCAGCACAGGAAGTCACAGGCGACGAATACCATGTCAAACGAAGCGGCCACGCCAGAGCGTTCTTTGGCGCTTCAAACCGAAAGCAAGGCGGCGGAGGAAAGCTTCCTCACGGATGATTTCGTTCGTCAGCTGATCAGTGTCGGCGAAATCGACATCCTGGTGGGACTGCCCACTCATAACAATGCCAAGACGATCGGTCCCACGGTGGCCGCGATTCAGGACGGTATTTTGCAATGGTTTCCACGGGAGCGAGCCGCGATCATCAATGCCGATGGGGGATCACGGGATGGCACACCGGAACTAGTGGTCAGTGCCGCCATCGACGACTTACGGGGGCTCACCGTCAATCGATATGCTCTCCGCACACTTCACTCGATCAGTGCGAAGTACGGAAACATTGAAGCGCACGATACCGCGTTGCGGACCATTTTGGCGGCTGCCGATCTGCTGCGCGCCCGGGCGGTCGCAGTCATCTCACCGGAATCGACGAACATAAAAGCGGAGTGGCTTCCGGCGCTGCTATCGCCAATCTACAAACAAGATTTTGATCTGGTGCTGCCGACCTATGCCCGCCATAAGTTCGACGGCCTTCTGGTCACCAATCTCCTGTACCCCATGACGCGCGCGCTCTATGGGATGAGAATCCGGGAGCCCTACGCCTCGGAGTTCGCATTCTCAGGGCGCATGGGCAGTCAATTTCTTGCGCAAAACTCCTGGAGCGACGAGGCGACGCGGTACGGTTGCGAGGTCCGTTTTTCCACTGCAGCGATTGCGGGCGGCTTCCGTATAAGCCAGTGCTTTCTAGGAACCAAGCCTCACAGCCAGCGGCATGCTGCGGATCTTGTGGCCGCCTTGCGGCAAACGATCGGCGCCTTGTTCTCTTCCATGGAATCATCGTTTTCCTCCTGGAGCAGCAAGACGGCATCCCAGCCGGTTCCCACCACCGGAGCCGAAGCGCAGTTCACACTCGAACCGCTGCGCGTCAACCGCAAGCGCCTGCTTGAAATGTTCCGCACCGGGGTGCACGAACTGGAGTCCGTTTTTCAGACGATCCTCTCACCCGCCACCCTGGCCGAACTGCAACGGATTGCCCAGTCAGGAGAAAACGATTTCGACTATCCCGCGGACTTGTGGGTAAAGACGGTGTACGAGTTTGCCGTCGCGTATCACCAGGCAGTGATCAGCCGTGATCACATTATTCAGGCGCTCGCACCGCTATTTCGAGGACGCGCATTCACGTTCCTCTCGGAAAATCGGAATGGCTCGGCATCCGGCGTCGAAAGTCATGTCGAGAATCTATGCCAGGAGTTTGAACGACTGAAACCGTATCTGCTGGAACTCTGGAACGGTAGAAAGTGAGGTCATGATGAAGGAAATGATTGTCAGCGAACTGACTAGGGCGTTAGAGGAACTCGCGAGAGGTTTCGCACACTTTCTGCCTCGGCTGATCGTGTTGGTAATCATCGCATTTGCGGGATGGGTAATTGCATACCTGCTGAAATTACTGGTACGCAGCATCCTGCGACTGATCAACTTTGACCGGCTTTCGGAAAATGCAGGGGCATCGCAGTTACTCTCCAAGGCAGCCCTGCCGTCGTCGTCGGAATTGCTGAGCCGGTTCGTGTTCTGGGTAACCTGGTTGGGATTCATCCTGCTCGGCGTTAGCGTGCTCGGGATTCTCGGCTTGCAGGAGCAAATCTCCCACTTCTTCCTTTTCTTGCCCCGTATCTTTGTGGCGCTGTTCACCTTGTTTTTCGGACTGCTGGCGGCCAGCTTTTTCTCTCGAGCGGCCCTGTTGGCCGCCGTCAATGCGAACATGCCGTCACCCCGCCTGCTGAGCATTTCGATTCGCGGAATCATTATCGTATTCGTGTTATCGATGGTGTTTGAAGAACTCGGCATCGCCGAACAGACCATGCTGGTTGCCTTCGGAATTGCCTTTGGAGCCATCATGCTCGGCCTGGCAATCGCATTTGGGATAGGTGGCAAAGAGCTGGCACGACGATTTCTGGAGAGGCGATTGGTCCAGGGGAATAAAGGAGAGGAAAGTGAAGACGAACTTTCACCTCTATAGAGCGGTCGATTCCGTGCCGAACTCATTCCGGCAGAATCAAGCGTGTTTTTCGCGGCTGTCTTGCTGCACCGAGTAGGCCCGGTCTCGGATTCAACGATCGTAAAGCACGGTCAGCTGCTTCATCCGCGTTTTGAGCTCTGCCGTCAAAGCGCTGGCCCGGTAACGCCATTTCCAGTTCCCGCTTACCGTACCCGGCAAATTCATTCGCGCTTCACTCCCCAGTCCCATTACATCCTGCAACGGCACGATGGCGATCGTCGCCACGGACGCCAGAACGCTCCGAATAAAAGCCCAATGGATTGGCTCGTCGTCAAAACCCAGGTAAGCCTTCGCAAACTCGCGCTCTTTGCGGATGTCTTCTGCGGTGCGAGTGCTCTCGCCCACGCCTCGACTCGTCCACCAGCCGACCGTCGTATCGTTGTCGTGCCCTCCGGTATAAGCCGCAAGGTCACGAGAATAGTTATGCGGGCGGAATGAAGGGCCCTGGGGATCGTTGCCGAATGCGAACTGCAGCAGACTCATCCCGGGAAATCCGAACTCCCGTCGGATGGCCTCGACCTCTGGAGTGATCACGCCCAGATTTTCGGCCACGATCGGCAATTCCTCTAACTCCTTCTGCAAAGTTTGGAAAAGCGATCTTCCCGGAGCCTTCACCCATTTTCCACCGGTGGCCGTCGACACTCCCGCAGGCAGCTCCCAATACGCTTCAAAACCACGAAAGTGATCCAGGCGAACCAGGTCAAAAAGCTTGAACGAGGCGCGAAAGCGCTCGATCCACCATCGAAAGCCCGAGCGTTCCAGCACCTCCCAGCGATAGATCGGGTTTCCCCACAGTTGTCCCGTCGCACTGAAGTAATCGGGAGGAACCCCGGCCACCACGGTGGCATTTCCACGCTCATCCAGGCGAAACAGCTCGGGATGAGCCCACACGTCGGCGCTGTCATGAGCAACATAAATTGGTATGTCCCCCATGATGCGAATGCCGCGCTGCTTACAGCGATCCCTGAGTTTGTTCCACTGCCGAAAGAATTCAAACTGCGCAAACTTGTGGATATCCATCTCCTGAGACAATTCCTGCCGCCAGTGCTCCAAAGCCTTGGGATCTCGTTGCCGCAGACCCGAGTCCCAGTCGGTCCACGGGGCGCCCTCATGAAAATCCTTCCCGGCCATGAAAAGTGCGTAGTCATCCAACCAGATCGCACTGTCTCGGCAGAATGTCTGGAACGCGACGGAGTCTTCCTCAGGAGCGTTGCTGAAAAAATGTCGAGCGGCTTTTCGGAGAAGCATTTTCTTAAAGACGATTACTCTGCCGTAATCAACAAAGTCGGTTGGCAGTTGTGGACCCACTGTGAAATCTCCTGGCTCCAATTGGCCCTGCTGCTGCAATTTCAGCAGGTCGATGAAGAGCGGGTTACCGGCAAATGCAGAGAAGCACTGGTAGGGAGAATCGCCGTATCCAGTCGGACTGAGCGGCAACACTTGCCAGATCTTCTGTCCAGCCTCGGCAAGAAAGTCTACAAACTCGTAAGCGGAGTCCCCGAGGTCACCGATGCCGTGAGGCGCGGGCAAGGAAGGAATATGGAGCAGAATTCCGCTGCAGCGCATATAAACCATTCTTACAACCTAAGGCCCGGATCAGCACCCGCGCAAGCGGGGACGACGGCAAATGACAGGAAACCCACGGACCCGAAGCGCCCAACTTGCGGGGCGCCAACCTGATTGCCCTCCGTCGCGATCGTGCTTGGCGCGCCCAGATAAAAAATTATCGCGCGATTGAAACTTTTTGACGGGTCGCGACTCACAACAAGAGTCGAGGGTAGTAGTGTGTCCAGTGGGCAATTCATTGCGCAATGGATGCATTCTCCTGCGTCCCAAGCGGGAAGTTGGATCTCTCCCCGCCACCAAATCTTCCCGCGAACCACATTAAGCGGCTGTATTTAAGCCATTTAGCTGTATCCCAGAAAGCAATCAAATCCACATGCTGTGTGGTCGGTCATGTGCGACCATAACTGCACAATTTAGTGCAGTAATCTCCTTTAGAGGAGCAAGCGCAAATGTTCAGGACCCCCCGCAACGCGCCAGTCGCGGGCGTGTCCCCACAGAAGATTCAACTCGAAAAACCGCACGTCAGGGCTCGCCGTAGGCCTCCCCGCAACCGCCAGTGCTTCGGAATCGGCAGATTGGGCCTGCAGATGTTGTGGGGTTTCTTGATGCTTCCGGTGGCGGCTCATGCCCAGCACGACGTTTCGAAGTTTGATCCGGTCGATCATTATGGGTCCCGGTTTCTCGCCGGACTCATCGTCACCGGGGTCGCGCTGGTGCTTTATAGCCTGATTCGCTATCGCGGCAACACCGTGGGACCGGTGTCATGGGGAATCCTGGTCCTGGGCGCGGGAATACTCCCGGTCTTTGTCTCCAGTGCCGGTGGAGTGCTGGTGTTTGAAAAATCGCAGCGCGTGGGACTATGCAACTCTTGCCATCTGGCAATGAAGCCTTACGTCGATGACATGAAGAACCCAAAGAGCAAGAGTCTGGCCGCGATCCATTACACCAACCGCTATATTGCGGACGATCAATGCTATGTCTGCCATACCTCATACGGCATGTTCGGAACCGTGCAGGCGAAAGAAGAAGGCCTCGTCGACGTGTTCCGGTATTACACCCACACCTTTAGTGTGCCTGTGAAGATGCGCCATCCCTATTCCAACAACGACTGTCTGAAGTGCCACGGGGCGTCGGCGAAATTTCTCGCCTCTCACACCCATGACAGGGATGCGATGTTTTCCGACGAAGTAAGTTGCATGCAATGCCACGAGGACGACAACCCGGCGCACAACGTCGGGGCGGATTGAGAATGGTGAGCAGGGACTTGATCACGTCAGAGATGAATGGGCCAGATACCAAAATGAGCAAGCATTTCGCCGTAGCCTCGAGGTTCGATCTCCGGATCACCCAATGGTTCTTGCTGGGCGCGCAGGTGCTGGCACTCGTCGCTTATGGGATAGGCCTGGCATTCCTGGTCAAGACTACCGCCGGAACGCTCGTCCTTTTCTCACTCGTGGCCCCGGTTCTGGTTGCTATCGCCGTAGTCACTCTCGCTGTGGTCGCGGTTCGTGAGTTTCGCAGACGCCACGGCGTGTCGGTTTTCGAAATCTACGATGCCGGGCAGATCATCTTCCGCCAGGGGGAATCGGGCGACTGCGCCTATTTCATCCAGAGCGGAGAAGTGGAGGTGATTCGGCAAGAGAACGGAGCCGAGAACGTTATTGCCAAGTTATCGGAAGGCGAATACTTCGGAGAAAAGGCTCTGATCAGTTCGGCCCCACGTAGCTCTACGATTCGCGCGGCTACGCAGACGCGCGTAGGGGTAATCCGCAAGAGAAGTTTCCTCACTATGATTGTTGTAATGCCCGCCAGGCAGGAAGATTTCACCAGCAAGAGGATCAGAACAAGGGCGAAGAAGTACGCCCTGTGAATCAATTAGAGGAATTCGGGAGAACATGGGAGATGAGAAGACAGGTCGCGGGAACGCTTGCTGCGATGGGCTTGTGGGCCGGAATGTCCTTTGCACAATCGGGGGACGTCACTGCAGGCAAGGTGGTGTACGACAAGAAATGCCGAATCTGTCATGGCGATGACGGTGAAGGCAACCCGGACGTTGCGAAGAAGTTGAAAGCGGAACAGAAGCCTCTCTGGTCAGACGAAATCCAGAAAAAAACTGATGCTGAGTTCAAGAAGATTATCACCGAAGGTAAGGGCAAGATGAAGCCGCCCAAGAATGTGAGCGAGACAGACATGGACAATGTCATCGCGTTCGTTCGTACCTTGAAGAAAAAGTAAGTTGTCCGGTTAGCTCATAGACGCACCCATGCCGCTCCGATCCTACATCGCAATTCTTGTCCTCGCAGGCTACTGCGCATTGGAACTAGGTTGCGGGGCCATGCAAACGCCCGTTGCCGGCGGAAGCAGCCCCGCGCAGTTCCAGGCACAACCGTTCCAGAGGCCGGAAAGCTGCTTGCCCTGCCACCAGCGTCAATTTGATGAACTTCGCCAGGCAGTCAAGGCGGGGTATCGCAACGTGAGCCCACTGTTCAACGGCCTCGAATCGGCAGGGAACCTGGTCAGTGGCGGCCTGTTGCGCCCGGTTTACAGTGACAGCACCATCGTGCTTCCTGACGGAAGCTTACTCAACACCAACATGTTCAGTTCTCCGATATTGACGGAGACCCGGCAGGTGCAGGCAGGATTCTGCGTCACTTGCCACAACGCGGACGTGGAAATGCTGGGAGACAACCCGCATACCCGGGAAATTCCTGCGCTACCCGGGCTGGGAACGATGTTTGATCCGACCATTTTAAGGCCCTTACGGGACTATGCCATGGTCGATGCGAACGGCAATCAACTGCTTCCTCCCACGATCGGTGGATATCCGCCCGCGGGAGCACAGCCGTCACTCGGCGCCGCCGGCATCACCTGTGATTACTGTCATGACGAGAACGGTCCGAACCTGAACCGCAGCTTCCAGCATGATGGCTTCGGCAATACCAGCTTCTATCTGAATCCGTCCAAAGAGAAGGTTGGACCGTTCCTCTTCCCGGTTGGGGTCAAGAACAACTTCCATGTAGCCAGCAACGATGCCAACAAGATCGCTTTCCTGCGTGCCGGGGCTTTCTGCAATACCTGTCACGATGTACGGCTCCCCATCAACAATCTGACCTCGGCGGAACAGAACATCAATCCGGGAGGCTCGAACGTCAAGGTCTTTCGCCTGGAGAACCTGAGCACAGAGTGGCAGATCGGTCCCTACAACAGTACGAACAATCCCTTTGGCAAGGTGGTGCGGTGCCAGGATTGCCACATGTCTCTGTTCCCCTATGCCGGTAGCACCAGTTACCAAGTTGGAGATCTGTCCATCACAAGCCCGACCCCTGGCATCTTCCCCACGGATTATGCAGCGGTGCCGGGAGTTTCGACCGATCAGAATTATCCGCTGCAGAAGCGACAGGTGGTCACGCATTTTTTCACCGGCGTCGACGTTCCCCTGCTGCCGACGAGTGAGTTACAAGCGCGACTGGGAAGCACATACCCCGATCCGAATGCGAATGCCACCGACACTCATGGTCTGCCGGTAGGGTTGGCCACTCGCCGCGTAGATTTGATGAAGGCTGCGATGCGCGTCAGCCTGGCCAACACCGACCCGAGCGTACAAGCGGGTCAGTCGTTCATGGTGAGACTGGAAGCTGTCTCTCTTTCTGGACACCGTTTTCCCTCAGGCTTCTCGCAGGAACGAACCGCTTACGTGCAGTTGACGGTGACCGATGCAAATGGCTTCCTTCTTTATCAATCGGGTTACACGGTCGACAAACCGCATCCCAACACGGGAGAGACGGCGCCTGATGGCAACCTCGACGACGAGGACGTTGAACATGTTCATGTGGTGGTAGATCCCGGTCACTACGCTCCCGGGGCATACGCTCCCGGCACCGCCACCAATGGCGGCAATAATGCCGTTTTCGAACTCGGCCCGGACGACGGGCCGGAGCAACGCGTCTACGCGGGCATCCCCGAGGGACTGGTGCTGTTCCGCAACGAATTGACCCACATCTTCCTGCCCTGTCCAACGGCGGTAACCAATCCTCCGTGTACCACCGACCTGGTCGGGCGCACCGACGCGCAGGGCAACCCGGTCAAGGCGCAGACCGCGCACTTCGAGGAAACGTTCAACGCCGCTCTGTCGAACTCGGTGGACAACTATCGTTCCCTGCAACCCCTGCAGCCCCGAACTTTTACCTATGAGATTCAATTGCCGACCGCGACCGAGTTGCAGGAACTGGGCGTCACGCTTAGGGGCCCCCTGCAGGTCCACGCCCAGGTGAACTTCGAGCATTTCCCTCCACTGTTCTTGCGTTACCTGGCACAGACCAACGGACCCAACGGTCCGACGGGAAACGATCTTCATTTATTGAACGAGCAGTTGATTGATGCTGAACTCAAAAACATACAGAGCATCGCTTCGGCGGATGTCTCCGTCAACCTGCTGCCGTGAGAAATTTATGAGCTCGAAACTGCGATTGTTGACGATCTCCTGGCTGCTCCTGGGCGTAGCCTTCGCCCAGACGGGCGGCGTGTATACGCCGGGCCAGTTTCAAACCACCAATCCGAATTATCTCCTTCCGAACCCCTTTTACTTCGAGGGCCGGATCGATTGGAATCTGCTTGGCATCACCCAGCCGACCAACGCCTGGGAGTACATGGAACGTGGCATTCACTATCAGGACGACTTGAATGACACGCAAAGTGCGATTGCCGATTACGAGACCGCATTAACGTTTAACAGCCTGCAGAACAACACCTGCCAGATCGTGACCGCCGCCACGCTGGTGAATGGTGTGCTCCCCAGCCAACTTAACCCCGCGCCTTGTATCTTCACCCTGCGGATGCGGCTGGGCTACCTGGTGCAGCAGACAAATCCAGCGCAAGCCATCTCGCTCTTCCAGGAAGTCGCGCAGATCGATCCACTGAAGCTCGGCGTCAACAGCCTGATTGGCGAGACGTATGTGATTGAAGCCCAGCAGACCACCGATCCGACGGCTCAGCAGCAAGCCTACACGAACGCGATCCAGGCATTTCAGGCAGAGTTGGCCCTGTCCCCGGTTACACCGCAGACCGTCACCCTCACCGGCGACCTGGCGAACAATGCGCACGTGCATTGGGAACTGGCACAGATTTATCAAACGTTGGGTCAACTGAGCAACGCAGTAAGCGAATTACAGCTGTACGTGGAGGCCACCCAATGGCACAGCGACGTGTATCCGTGGCGGATTGCTTTGGCGAATAGCTTGATCAAGACATTGCAGGCGCAGATCCAATAAGCATTTCAAAATCAAGGATGGACATAGGGGAAGCGTGCGAACGTTCTCTAGATTCTCATATCAATGGAAGAACGTCTGCGCTTTCTTGCTCCTCAGTCTAATGGCGAGTGCGCAGCAGCCTGCGAATTCCGCCACGCCGCCTGCGGCACCGAGTAATATGGCGTCGGCATGGGCCAGCGTGCTGCAAAACCCAGTAGCCCCGACGGTTGTCGATCCGGCGCTCAACGTCCCGCAGATTCCAGTGGAACGCGGAGTCGCGGGAGATTTTCTGAATCACGCTTTTTTTGAGACCCGCACGGAATATCAGCGAACTCAAACCGTCTTTTCCGGCCAGCCAACCTTGACTGGGGTCATCGATGCCCCTCCTGGGCAGATTACAAATCCGAATGGAATCCCTTACCCGGGCGCATTCCAGCCCGACACCAACGCGATGTACAGCTTTCTGAATTGGGGAACGCGGGGATGGCTCTCTGATCGCATCAACACCAACTTCTCTTTCCGCTACCAACAAGACATCACGCCCGTCGATCAGGGCTCACCCGCGCTCGGAATTCTGAACACGTTTTATGGGAATCGAGAACTGCAATTGTTATCGGGATATGTGGACATCGCGGGCAAGCCGACGGATGGCTTCTTTGCCGGTTCTTCACTCCGAGTCGGAAGACAGGACGTTTATGGCGCGGAACTTGCCGATTTCGACGGGCTATCTTTCTCCATGAACCGAAAGAATTTTTCCTACACCCTGTACGGTGGCCGGCGGTTCACCTACTACTCGAATCCGGAACAGAGAGCAATCGGCGGAGGCAACTTTGTCTACCGCCTAGGCAATGCGACTTTCGAATACGACGCGCTGTTCTATGTCAGAGGAAGCCACGCCTTCAGCTACCACCAGCGTTTCTCCGATACTTGGCTTCTCAGTTGCCAGTTCCGAATGTTCGGTGGCGCGCCGACCGACGCCATCATCGACACAATCTGGACGCCGGCTGACGGCAAGACCACGGTGCGCCTCGACTTCTCCCAGAAAATCACCAACCGGGACTTCGTCTTCGACTACACTGGGATCGCTCGCGATCTGGATCCGCACAATCCCCTGTTGCGGTTGAACCTGGGGCCGTTTTCTCCTCACAGCCAGGTTGTCATTGATGCTCACCGTGTCATCAACAGCAGGATCCGCGTGGGCGGCAGCGTGTGGATCCGGCGACTGAACGATCCGAAAGACGAAGGCCCATTCGATACTTCGTTCCAGGACTACCGTGCTGGCGCCCAGGTGTTCCCGGGAGGGAAGATCACGGTGTCGCTGGACTATCACCAGAGAGACTCCAATCGCTCGGCCCCTTCCAATCCGACCACATTTGACAACATCTCGACGGCCGGCGAGACCAAACTGCAGGACATGAGCCTCGAACTGGGGCGGAGTTTTGCGGACGGCAAAGTGAGCCTGAAGGCAGGAGGGTTCTACCGGCTGTTGAATCTTCAGGATAATTTCTTCGTGACCAATCGCGCGAACGACAAGGGAGTGCTCGGCAGCGCCACCGTAAAGCTGGACCAGCGCACCCGCATGTTTGTTGAGTACGACCTTGATACCGACTTCCCCGTTTTCAGACCGGATATTCAAAATACGCAGACCCTGCGGGTTGGGATGGCGTGGAGATACTGATGAGCCACCTTCGCCTGCGTCTCGTCCTGATCCTCGCTCTCGCAAGTCTATGGCTTTGCAAACCGGGCGGCGTGGGCGCCCAGGAGATGCCTGCGTCGCCGTCCTCCGGGCAGCCGCCGTTCCTGATGCACGCGGTTCATAAGAAGGCGAAGCTCGATTGTGACGGCTGCCACAGCGCGGGAAAAGAGGGCTCGGTTGTGTTGAAACGCCCCGGGCACGACGAATGCACGGTCTGCCACCAGGACGACTTCGACAAACCGAAGCCCTCGATGTGTGCTCCGTGCCATTCGACGTTTCCTCCCACCAACAGTAGTGACCTGCTGCCGTTTCCCCTTTACAAGAAAAAACGGGCGATTCTCTTCGAGTTCTCGCACGCCCAGCACGTCGACCCGCTCGGGCGTATCGACCCACGAACCCATGCGCGTGCGGACTGCACTTTTTGCCACCAGTTCGATGCCCAGGGCGCTTACGCAACTTTCCCGACACACCCGCAGTGCGCGGCCTGTCATTCCAAGCCCGGCATGAAGCCCATGCTAAGCGCTAACTCCGTTACCGCCGACTGCCGTGGCTGCCACAGTCCGGAAGAGATTGAAAATCCCGGCTACAAAGAGCGGCGCATGATCGCTCCGCACGTGGTTTCGGGCACTTATGTCAATCTGAAGTTCTCCCATGCGGCGCACTTCAAAGTCAGAGACCAGTACCAACTGGTCTGCACCACCTGCCACTATGCAGTACCGACGAGCACCGGCCTGACCAGCCTGACTCTGCCGAAGATGATCGACTGCGTGGGATGTCACGAGACATCCAAGGCCCTACCGGCCGAATTCCGGATGTCCAATTGCCAGGTCTGCCACATTGACAACGAGTCCGGTCCGGCCCCGGCGAGTCACACGCGCTACATCAAACCGGCTTTCCATACGGAGAGTTTCCGCCAGCACCACTCCGCGGAAGCCTCAGCCCCTGGCGCAAAGTGTTTCGTCTGTCATACGAACGTGTCTCCACAGGCAGCCGCCGCCTCGCAGTGCCAATCCTGTCACCAAGTGATGCTCCCCATCTCGCACACCGGCCGGTGGAGGGATGACATTCACGGTAAGTACGCCGCCATTGATCGGGAAAGTTGCTCAACCTGCCATGTGACCGATTTTTGCAGCCGGTGCCACAACGAGCTGCCGCGGAGCCACATTCCACTGCCCACATTCAAGAACGGCGGACATGCCAAGTTAGCCATGATCAACAAGCGCAGCTGTTTTGCCTGCCATACGTATCAAGACACGTGCGCTGAGTGCCACGCCAGGCAGATGCGGTGAGCCGTCAGGTTCGGCAGAGCTCGGAGATGAGCGCATCGCGCCGTTGCAATCCCAGCTGGTCTACGCGTTTCAGAACAATGACGTAACCAGCGAAGGCAAAGACAGCCAGGAGAAGCAGGATCAGCGCGGCCATCCAATAGCCTCGATCTTGCGGGGCAAAGAACAACACCAGCGCAGCCAGGCCGAACACGCAGATTTGCACTCCGAAGCTCATGAGCACCGTGGTCTGCGAGGCTCGTTGACGGCCAAAAGTCGCGTATTCAACTCTTTTCGGAAAATAGATCGAAAGCAGGTTGCCCGCCGCCAGGTTTACCGGTACGGCGAAAAGGATTCCAGCGAGTGTGGCCGCTATCAAGTCGATCTTCGGCGGAGTGTACAAGAAAAGAACCGTCAGCCAGACCATGATTAACTCGACCGACAGGACGGCAACGTGCGCCAGATTCTTTGCGACTACAACCTGCCGGAATTGCATGGGCGACGCAAACAGGAGCTGAAGACCACCGCCATCCGCTCCAAAGTTGTTGTACACAAGGTTGGTCAGCATTAAGACGGCATAGCCGGCGCCGATGGGAAACGCAAAATTGGGCACATGCGTCAAACTCCCAGCCCCTCCCCCTCCAACGCGAAACACGGCAAGCATGACCGCCGGCATAACTAAAGTGAACAGCATCGGCCCACTGCGCGACAGATAACGCAACTCCTTCTCAAAGATCGCCGCGACTGGGCCAGAGACCCCGGGCAGGTTCCAACCTGGTTGTACTCCCTGCTTTTCGGTGCGCGACGTGGTGCGAGCAACCGTCTCACTCAGGTTTTCTCCGTGATATTGCGCACGCAAACGGAGATGGAGAAGCCAAAGGAAACCCGCGCCGTAAGCAGCCAGCAATCCCAGCAAACCGAGGGCTGAAGGCCAGTCCTGATGAAGGTGAGAGATCGCAGCCGCCGCCAGGCCAGGCGGCAGAACGCGCTGCGCCGGTGAGAGTTCCTGCCCGAGACGCGTTACGCCTGGCCTGGAACTCTTGCCATAGTGATTGACCAGGGGCCCGATAAATTGAAATCCGATGATGAACAGGAAAAACAGAATTCCCAGAATCTCGCGTGTCCGCCTTTGCGCCAGCCAGCGTTCGATCCAGGTAAAGATGGTCCGCGCTAAAGCGATGTTGACAACGGCGAAAGTAATCAGCACCAGAGCGGTCCAGATGGCCAGGCTCGGATCGGCGAGAGCGACGCCGACGAAAATTCCGAGCAACCACATGCTGCCAAGCGCCGTGGCGATATCAAAGGCGCCGTAGGCCACCAGGACCAGAAAATAGGCACGGTAGCTGAGTGGGAACCTCAAGAAAATGGAGGAGTCTGTGCTCTCGGTAAAGGCGGTAGCCATCACGGGGAAGAATTGCCAGAACAGAAAAACGGACCACAGCAACAGGGCCAGCCATTCGGCAGATCCTTTGGAAATAAACGTCCAGGCGGCGGCGCCCATACCAATTGCGCCTCCCACTCCACCAAAGGCAACGAGCATGCCCATGAACGCTCGCGAAACCAGTTCCATGGTTCCGCGCGTGGTCTGCAAGGAATGAAAGAAAAGTTGCCAGCGCACGCGCGCGATAGCTGCGAATTGTCCACGAGTTGCTGAGGCTCGGTTCACCTCAGCCATGAGAGCTCCTGCCCGGCAACGCGAGAGCCACCGACGGTGCGAAGAAAGATTTGCTCGAGCGTTAATTTGTCTGAGGGTTCAGATTCTTCGGATAGAGAACTCGCCGGCGATTGGGCCTGCACGCCGGCCCGCAATTCATCGAGCGAGCCCTGGGCCACAAGACGTCCATTATGAATGATGGCAACATGGGTGCAGAGCCTCTCGACGATTTCGAGCACGTGCGAGGTGAGGAAGATTGTGGCTCCATGCGCAATCATGCGTTGCAGCATCGTTTTGAGCGTGCCGGCAGCGATGGCATCGACACCCTCGAAAGGTTCGTCCAGAAACAACACCTTCGGCCCATGAATGACGGCTGCGGCGAGAGCCAGCTTTTTCTGCATACCGTGCGAATAGTCGGTTACGAGGGTCTTGGGCTGGTCGGAAAGCTCCATGAATTCGAGCAATTCTCCGGCACGCTTTGCCGCCGTTTCGCGATCCAGACCGTACATTCGTCCGGCAAAATTCAGATATTCCGCGCCGGTGAGTCGTCCGAACAGGGCCATCCCTTCGGGAACAACGCCGATCTGCCGTTTCACTTCCACTGGGTTCGCGATGAGATCAAGCCCCAGGATTTGGAT
The DNA here is from genome assembly GCA_963832635.1 of Terriglobia bacterium. Lineage (GTDB taxonomy): Bacteria > Acidobacteriota > Terriglobia > Terriglobales > Acidobacteriaceae > DATFTE01. The sequence goes on from CAWHVH010000004.1 coordinate 170,086, forward strand.
TGTGCCGGAGGTGGGCGCCAGCAATCCGGTGAGCATTTTGATGGTGGTCGATTTTCCCGCTCCGTTGGGACCCAGAAAACCAAAAAACTGGCCGGAAGCCACGCTGAGATTCACATCCTGGACGGCCAGCAACTCGCCGAAGCGGCGGCTCAGAGCTTTGGTGGAGATGGCGGGAGCTTCCATGAAAACCACGACTCTAGCACAATCGCTCGGGGAAGAGACGGTTGATTTCAGGCAGTACTGCGCTTGAGACGTGGGGTGGGAGTGCGGGTAGCAGATGCCGTTTCCACTCGATTTCTTCCAGCTTGTTTGGCACGATACAAGGCTTTGTCGGCCGCGCGGATCACATCCTCGACCTCGGCGGTGCGCGCTGTCGGTTCGGCTACTCCGATGCTTACGGTGACGGAGAGATCGCTGGTGCTTTCTTCTAACGCCAGCTGGCGAATGCGCGCGCCCTTGGAGCGCGCCGAACTCCGGCGGTCCAGTCCGCGAGGAACTTGACGGCGGTCTTGCCCTCCGCGCACGCGGAATGTCGAGCTCTCGATCACTGAACGGACACGCTCGAGGTGCGGAACTGTCTCCTTCATGGTGAGTTTTGGAAATACGATCGAGAACTCTTCTCCGCCCACGCGGTATGCCTGACCTCCTCCGGTTACTCGTGCGAGCCGGCCAGCCACCATACGCAGAACTTCATCTCCGGTTTCGTGTCCGTGAGTGTCGTTGAACTTCTTGAAGTAATCGATATCGACCACCGCGATGGCATAGGGTTCTTCCAGCTGCAGGAGCGACTCGTTGAAAGCGCGCCGTCCGGGAAGCGCGGTCAGTTCGTCGTGATAAGCGAGAACGTAGGAATTCTCAATGATCGAGCTGAGAAGGACGAGCCCCGCGGTGGCAAAGTATGCCTCTCCTCCTCGGCCCGCACCCCCAGCGCTTAGCGCGAGGAAAGCCGCCACCAGAGACCAGAGGAGCCCGCTTTCTAAAGGCTTGCGGTAGGCGAACGCCCGAACCAGAAGGATGCAAAACACCACCGTGAAGACAATCACGCCGAAGGGCGGAACGGCGGTCCAGTGGAACACGGTGTGGGGAGAGAAGCCGGCCCGTAAGAACGATGGGCCGGTCGATTGGCCAGGACGGCAAATGATTGCCACAAAAACCGATTCTATGAAGAGCAGGCAGAACTTAGGAGCAATTGAGGGGACGGTCAGGCCGCGCTCGGGCGTAAACGCAATAATAAGGAGGTTCAACGGCAAAAGGAGGCATACGGCTTCCAGGGCCACTCGACCGGGGCCGGAGATGTGTCCTGCGGCAGATGAAAAGAACAGCAGGGCACGGTGGGAAAGAAGCAAGAAGATGAGTGCGAGAAGCGTGCGGCTGGAGCGAAAGCGCCAGGCCAGCAGGGTTCCAGCGCCAAACACCGCGTAATAGTAGAAATCGATGGCGGAAGAGGAGATGGAGGACAGCCCGAGGCCGATAAGTAATCCGGCGGCGAGCAGCAGCACGCCCCCGGGTACGATCAAAGACTTCAAAGTTCCCCGGCTCCAAAGATTCACGGAGTCCATCCCGCCATCAAAAAGAACGATTTGCAACATTATCTCCGTCCCCGGGGAAACCCAGTGAGTGGCGGGATGGGTTCCCGGCCTTCGGTTCCGTTTTCGGTGTGGGTCCGCGCTCGGGAAACTACGCCCTTCGTGCTGGCCTTAATTCGCGCTGTCCGCTCAGGTTCTGCCTAGAATCGGACTTGTCAGATTAGAGGAATCTCATGCGCATCTTGATCGCGGAAGACGACGCACCACTCGCCAGTTTTGTGAAGAAAGGTCTGGAAGCCGAGCACTATGCCGTGGACATTTCCGCGGATGGGGAGCAAGCTCGCGCCACCGCGGACGAATTCGACTACGATCTCGTAGTCCTTGATCTGAACCTGCCGCGGCTGGATGGAATCTCGATCCTACGGAACGTGCGAACCCACAAGCCCAGCATGCCGGTGCTGGTGCTGACGGCCAGGAGCCGGATTGAAGACCGGGTGCAGTGCCTTGACCTGGGAGCGGACGATTACCTGGTCAAACCTTTTTCTTTTTCGGAGCTTTCGGCACGCATTCGAGCCCTGCTGCGGCGCAGCCACCTGCCGGCGGAGTCGGTGTTGGCGGTGGAGGACTTGAAACTGGACCGGGTGGAACGAAGAGTGGAGCGGGCCGGCCGGCGCATCGAACTGACCTCGAAAGAGTTCGCGTTGCTCGAGTATTTGATGCGCAATGCTGGGCGCCGCATCACCCGCGCCATGATTATCGAGCATGTGTGGAACCTCTCGTTCGACACCTGCACCAACGTCGTTGACGTATATGTGAATTACTCCACTGCCCAGGTGGATCAGCGCAAGGTGGGGAAGCTCGCGATGGCCATTCAGGTTGCCTTTCAGGAACTCGGCGTCTTCCCGGCATCGACCACTCAAATTCCCATGGATGCCAGAGAACCGATGCCGTTTAACTCCGTGCAGGCGGTTGAGAACGCGCAGCGGACCGCGGCGTTGGCGAAGTTCGTGCCTCCCCCTGAAGGAGTCCTTTCCGGCGCCGACGAGAACGGGGATCTCACCGCCCTGCGGCGCGAACTGGAGCAAGCGTTGGCTCCCGAGATTTCCCGCCAAGAGGTTGCGGTGCGCACCGAGCCCGACGGACTGGTCGTGAGCTTGCGGGAAATCGGTTTCTTTAACAGCGGCTCAGCGGATATCAGAGCCAACTCCCTTAACGCGTTCAGCCGCTTGGCTGAACTGCTCGCGCAAAAGCAATACCGCATTCGGATCGAAGGTCACACCGACAACGTTCCCATTCACAATCAACAATTCGCGGACAACTGGGAGCTGTCGACTGCGCGCGCCACAGAAATGATTCGCCTGCTCATTACCAAATATAGCTTTCCAGCGGAACGGCTCTCCGCCGCAGGGTATGCCGAGTTCCACCCCGTCTCCGACAACCGAACCGACGCTGGTCGCGCCATGAATCGCCGGCTCGATGTCGTAATCCTTGGTAAGCAATTCCCGGTGCTATCCACGCCTCCTTCCTCCACGACTAACAAGCCCAGCCCCGCTCTTCCCATTGCAAGTCCCACAGCTCCTTAGTCCATGCGCGACGCGACTTCTTCCGGTCAACCATCCTCTTTCCGCAAACCGTGATTCGGGTTGACCGTCGTCTCCCCGTCAATAAAGTCCGGCATACTTTTGCCGATGAACTGTTTGTTCGTCGCGGTGTGACATGACACCGCTCCGTTCGGGAATTGACAGTCGAGGCCAAAGACGATTCTCACCCTCGGGCTCCGCAGCATGACCAGAAGGAGAACAGCAATCTGACGCGGCGCACTGAGCGACGCGCGGGTTGCGGCCGGACCAGGTTGCAATGCTCCGGATTCGATGACCCGCGCTTAAGTTGGACGCGTTTAGGGGAAAAAGCAGGATGACTACGATTGCCGCAACAACGTCGCCGATCGCCGGAGCCCAGCCCGGACCGCCCGACCCACAACTGACTCGCATCCGCGATCTGGTTTATCAGGTCGCAGGCATCTTTCAACCCGACAATAAGTTGCGCATATTGGAAGACCGGTGCGGAAAACGCATGAAGGCACTGGGCGTGACTACTCTGCGCGAATACTACGACTGCTTGACCATCAAGCCCATCCGGCAGGCGGAACTGGTCAGCCTGCTGAATGAGATCACGATTGGGGAGACCTGCTTCTTCCGCAACCTTCCCCAGCTCGATGCCGTTCGCAATGTAATCCTGCCTCATATTCTTGAGGCTCGATCGAAGATCCCAGTGAAGAACCTGCGCATCTGGAGTGCCGGTTGTTCTACTGGAGAAGAGGCCTACACCTTGAGCATGATCCTGCTCGAAGAAACTGCGGCCAGGCTTAAAGGGTGGAATTTTGAAATCCTCGCCACCGACCTCAATGAGCGCTCCCTCGCCCATTGCAAACTAGGTGTTTATGGCACTTACAGTACGCGCAACCTTACGGCACATTTCCGGCAAAAATATTTTTCCGCCAAGGGCGAAGAATTACAGGTCAACCCTGAAGTAAAGGCGCACGTCAATTTCAACCGTCTCAACCTGTTCGATGACGGCCGCATGGCGTTCATGAAAGGACTCGACTTGGTGATGTGCGCCAACGTGCTGATCTACTTCGACGCTGCTTCTAAGCGGCGCGTCATCCAGCACTTCTACAGCAATCTACTTGGCCACGGATATCTCTTCTTGGGCCACGCTGAATCTTTGTACGGAATCAGTGAAGACTTTCGACTGGTTCATTTCCCTTCGGCCACCGCTTACGTCAAGGCCGAAAAGAGACACGTAGCACCATAGGTGATTCATGAACTGTGAACCCAGAGATACCTTGCTGAAGAAACTTGAGGGCTTAGACCGGATGCCGAGCATCCCGGTCGTACTCGCTCCGTTACTGAACTACCTGGAGCTGCCCATCGAGCAATTGGAAGTACAGAAGGTCGTCGATCTCATCTCGCAAGACAAATCGCTGGCCGCGCAGTGTCTTCACATGGCAAATTCGCCCTTGTATGGCCGTTACGCCGAAGTCTCCAGCGTACGCGACGCCGTGGTTGCCCTCGGAATGCAGCGCATGCGCGACATCGCGGTTTCCTGCTCCGTCCTCAAACTGGTCCCTGGCGACCAGTCCCAGATCGACCCCACGGTTTTCTGGGAGCACTCCATGGGTTGCGCTCTGGTCTGCCGCCACTTCGCGCAGAGAATAGCTTTTCCGAACCCCAGCAAGGTCTATCTCGCCGGCCTGCTCCACGACTTGGGCATTGTCGTCAATCTCTGGATACTGCCTAACGAATTCGCCGCAGCCATGACACTCGCCCGGACCGAGCATATTCCCTTGCATGAAGCGGAGTTGAGGACACTGGGCTTGACCCACTGCGAAAGCGGACAGCTGATCGCCGAACGCTGGGGATTGAGCGCGGAATTGGTTGCGGTAGTCCGCTATCACCACGAACCGCAGAACGCAAAAGGGAATGGCGCTCTGCTCGCCCTGGTTTCGCTTAGCGATTTGCTCTGCCGGATGGCAGGCATTGGCCACGGCTACCCCGAGGAGCGGCAGGTCGATTTTCTTGACGAGCCCGCGTTCGCACTCCTACTCAAAGAGTGCCCCTCTCTTCAAACGTTCGACTGGGCACGCTTCACCTTCGAGTTAGGGTCGTATCTTGACGAAGTTCATCGGCTGGTAAATATGCTGTATCGACCACAGTGAGGGTCGGAAGCGGAGCGCATGCTGCGTCTTGAGATTCTGCTCACTCCGCGGTCCTACCCTCGCACCTAACGCTGCGGCAATTTCGCCGGGTCGAGAGCACGCCGTACGTTGCGTACCAGCAGCTCCGCGGAAAATGGCTTGGGGAGGTACAGAAAATCAGGCATACCGACCCTATGTTCCAAGGACGCTGGCGCCGGGTATCCGGAAATCAGGATCGTTCTGAACACACCGCCCATCCGAAGCAGTTCCCCGGCCAGGACGGGTCCGCTGCGGTCGGGCAACATCACATCCGTAATGAGGAGCCTCACGTGCGCTTCATGCTTCCTGAACAATCGCACAGCCTCAGTCGCGTCTCGAGCCGCCCAGACCACGTATCCCGCAGCTCCTAGAACCTCGCTCGTGACTTGGCGGACAAGCCTTTCATCCTCGACCAGGAGAATACCCCGCCCGCCATCGGCGAGTTCCGCACCAGCCGAGACCGGCTGTACCGATACTCTTACATTCGAATCTGCGCAGTGCATGGATGGCTCCTGAGCACTGGGGAGCACCTCGACTGCCATTTTCCACGGGAAGTCACACCGGAGCATCTCCTCATTAGAAACAATCCGTTCCCAGCGGAGCATGCTCAGATCAATCCAGGAAGCGCGACGCGAAATGATCACTTCGGGAACAGTTGGGAGAAAATTGGGGAAGACGCCCTAAAACGGGACTGCTGCTAGCGGGTGCGCGCCAACAATGTTTGCTCTGGATCCAGTACGACCCTTCGTGCTCCGGCGGGCGCAATCAGCCGGAATGGAGTCTCTGGTCCGTCGGCAAAAACGCGGCCCAGAAAGACCGCTCTCCCATTTACCGAAGCATAAAGCGGCACGCAGGTCACCAGGTTCTTGGGAGCCGCCTTCTGCAGAATCGTGCCGGTCACCAGCGTCCCTCCGTTTTTGTCGACATATCGGACGGCTTGCAGGTCGAATCGCGGAATGGCTGTCCCGTTGACCCATCCTTCGTAGAACCAATCCAGTGATTTGTGCCCCTCATAGCGCAGCGAGGGTGGCAATTGTTCCGCGAAAACATTGATCAGGTCACGCGTGGTGAAGGATTTTCCCTGATAACGTTCTCGCAGGTTTCGCAAGGCCCGCACGAACGGCTCGTTGACGGAATCCGTGGCCGGAAGGCGCTCACTCGAACCCGACTTCCGTTCACCGTCACGCAGCATGCAACGTAACATGTGGAGCAGCCATGTGCCTCGCCCATAGCTAATGGCCTCATAGCCTTCGGGAAAGTGGGAATTTGAGAGACGGCTGCCCAGGGTGACGGGACCGGCTTCAAGCAGCGCAACCCCATCTTTGTTTTTTTGCAGCAAGTCATTCCGGTAGGTATCCATGACGGTGCGAAATTTCGACGGATTTTGGGAATCCAGCAGCATCAGTGCGCTGTAATTCGCCAAAGCTTCCACCATCCATTGATCCCGGTAGCTGCTCCATACCATGAGATCGCCCCACCACTGGTGAGCGGTCTCATGAGCCACCACCATTTCGCTCTCGATGGTGGCAACTTCGCTCATGTGGAGTTGCGCTTTCTCTTCGGGAGTAAGAAAAGAAAGGCTCGAAAGAAAAATCAACCCTGGCCACCCCTGGCTCAGACTCCCAGGCATTTGCGTAAGCGCCAGGTGACTGTATGGATATGGACCAAAGCGCTCAGCAAAAAAACTGACGGCCTGCGCTGCACGATCCGCCAGCGGCTTGACGTTTTGGGCGGGGGACGGCGGAGGAGGGGTAGTCACGATAACGGACGGGTGACGTCTCGTCGGACCAGGAATCTCAGGCATGATTACTTCGGCCTGCGCTTTGGGAAAACCGCGCTCGACGCTCGAAGCCGCGTAGGCCTCTACCGGGACGTCTCCCGCGTGCGCTTCGGCTTGGGTATACCTGCCCAGATTGAATCCTGCTAAGGGGATCGGCCGTTCCGACACCCAGCGGCTTACCTGAACTGGCTGCGGTTCGGTAAGTGAGGTTCCCGCGGTGCGGTTTTCGGAAGAACTCTCCACTCGTTTCCCGGTAGCGAGCAGTGTCCACCCAGCCGGGTAGCGAAATTCCAGATCGTAATCCGCCATCGCCAGCCCGCGATTCGGGTACCAGGTTCCTCGCGCACCTACGTACAACAGACCGCTGCCTACCTCGGAGAGCACTTCCCCGCCATACACGAAGTGCAGTTCGATCTTCTGTCCGGTTCGCAGGGGCCGGGGAAAAATTATGGCCACCAAGTCGTTCCCCCGGCGCGCAAGCTGTGTGCCTTCGAGGGCCTGATTGTGAATGAATTCGACCGGCTGCCCATCGGCTTCCAAGGTCTTGATTTGGAGAAATCGCGACAGTTCGAACAGCACCGCACGCTGCCCGCCGTGCCTTACTTCCATATCGAGCGTGGCTTCGGCCTTCACTGTGGTCGGTGGCGCAATCTCCGCGCGGATTTTGTATCGTGAGATGCTGACAGTATCGGTTTTGCCCTCTTCTGCCGTAATGCCATTGACCGTGCGATACTCTCCCGGTTGGGGTAGCGAGAAGGAGGTCCACACGTCGAAGAAGGTACCAATGTCCGTCGTACTCAGGTGCCCGGCCCAAGTCTGTTCCGCGGCCTCGGAATCATAATAGAGATCAAAAGTTCCTAGTTTTCTGCCTTGCAGGCGCGCGTGCAGCATCCGGTCGTTGCCGGTTGCCAAGTCGGCACTTGGCTGTGGCGCGCGCTCTCCGGTTACCGGCAAGAACTCACTGAAGCTGAGAAGTAACCGCAGAGCGTCACTTGCCGCAAGGTTCTTTGCCGTCTGATTCCACTGCGAGACAAATTCCGCCGGGCTGTCGGCAGGTCTGAATGAGGGCTGCAGTTCGGCAAATGTGTTGTCGTTAAAGCGGAAGTACCCGGTTACAAACCGCTCCTCCAGGATCGCGGCCCCGGTAAACAGTGCCATTGACGCCCGTTCCGTCTGGTCCGGTGGCACCAGCAGTACTTCTCCATCTCCTTCGAAGAAAGCCCCGGTCACGTGACCTGCAACGTCTTCGGTGAAGGCAATGGTTCCGTCGTCTAGACTGATTTCGATCGCGCCCCGGTTGATCTGAGCTCCACGAACCTGGTAAACGCGAGCAGGATCCAGCCCCACCTCGCCCAACTGCATGTACAGGGATTCGGCGCCTTTTGGGAGAGCTGGGTTCTCGCCGCTCGTTCGTGATGCGCTCTGCGGCAAACCTAGCGCCGACATGGAAATCAACCCACACCAGGCCACGATGTGCAGGCTACGTCTTAATCGTTCGATTACCTTGGTCACCTACGACGGCCTCTCCCCCGTTGCTAGAATGCGCTTTAGTGCGGGTACCTGTCATCTTCTTAATAGTTCCGGTCCTGGCTGCGGTGTGCGCGCCGGCAGAGGTCATCCACCTCAAGAACGGCCGCACGATCTGGGCGGACCACGTTCGCGAGGACGGGACCCACGTTGAGTATGATGTCGGCGACGACTCGTACGCCATCCTGAAATCGTCGGTGGATCACGTCGACGCGGGCGGCGTTCGTCCTGAATATGCCTCTTCGGCGAGCGGCAGTAACCGCGAGGTTCCCCAATTCGCTCCAGCCGAAAGCCTGAGAAGCGACCCGGGACTGGCGGACAAGATCATCCACGACGGGAAAGTGGACCCCGACGCCCTCGCGGCTCTCGAACAGCAAGGGGACACACATCAGACCGCAACCGCATATTTTCTCGCCGGCAAGTATGAGTTCGACCACGGAAATTTCAGCAAGGCCGGCACCGAATTCGCAACCGCCCTCCGTTTCGATCCTGAGAATCCGACCATCCTGAATTACTACGCGGCGCTACTGGTTCGCACCGGGAACCCCGGCCAAGCACTGCCCTATGCCGAACGCGCTGTGCGCATAGCTCCCGAATCGCCCGACGCGCTCGCCGTGCTGGGCTACGCCCAATTCGCCGCCGACCGGAACAAGGACGCGATTCAGAGCTGGCAGAAGTCGCTGGCGCTGCGTCCAGATACCATGCTGCAGCAATACCTGGCCAAGGCACAGCGCGAAGCGACCACGGAAGCGGACTACTCGCAACGTGAAAGCAGTCACTTCATTCTGCGATACGAGGGCAAACAGACGTCGGAAGAGCTGCGCCGCGAGCTGGTAGCTACTCTGGAGTCGGAATATGACGACTTAGTTCGCGAGTTCGGCATCGCTCCCCCCAGCAGCATTCCTGTGATTCTCTATACCGGCCAGGCTTTTTTTGACGTCACCCAGGCCCCGTCCTGGAGCGGGGCGGTCAACGACGGCAAGCTTCGCATCCCGGTCGAGGGCCTGAATTCTGTGACCCCAGAACTGGCGCGCGTTCTGAAGCACGAACTGGCTCATTCCTTCATCAACCAACTTTCCGGGGGGCGTTGCCCCCAATGGCTGCACGAGGGAATCGCGCAGGCCATGGAACCGAAATCGCTGTCTTCGCACGGACAGCGGCTCGCTCAACTCTTCCACGAGCAACACGAAATTCCGTTCAACGCCCTGGAAGGCAGCTTCATGCGTTTTTCGCCTTTGGAAGCCGTGCTGGCCTACGATGAGTCGTTGGCCGCCGTCGACTATATCAACGATACTTACGGCATGAGCGATCTGATGCGAGTGCTCCAGCGGCTGAACGAGGGCAGTTCCACCGAGGCCGCACTGCGCGCTACCATCCATTCCGACTACGGACAGCTCGAGACCGAGGTTGGCCAATACCTGGCCGGCAAATACGGCGACTAGAATCCGGTAGCGCGACAGTAATTTCGTCTCTCCGTAAACCCGCTTAGAAATCCTCTTTGCTGAACGGTAATTTCTGTGCTACCTTCCCGGCTCAACAAAGCTGTGCCCTCTTTCTTCAAAAGCGGAAAGCGCTCTCTCCCTCTGCCGGACCCTGTTCACTCGGATGTGCCGCCATTGCGGAACGCGGAACTTTCCGCTGTGTATTACGGACAGCGCATGGGCGGAGATTTCTATGACTTCCTGCGCGTAAGCCCCAGCCGGGTCGTCTTCGGCCTGTTTGACGTTGCCGGGCGGCGCGAACAGACTCGCGCCGTCACCGCGGCGACACAGCAAACTTTTCGCACCGAGGCAGCCCGACTTTTTGCCGCCAGCGAATTGAACGAAGCCGATGCCATGATTGATCTTTGCCTGCTGCTGAACCGCACGATTTTGGGAACCCAGGGTGGGGGCGTTCGCTCCTGCCCTGCGCTGGCCGCCTGCTACAACGAGGACGTCGGCACCATCTGCTATTTCAACGCCGGACATCCTCCCGGTCTCTTGCGTCACCGCGATGGGATCACCGAGTTAGGAGCGACAGGGTTGCCCTTGGGATTGTTTTCTCACGTCACTTGCGACGCACCCACGGTGGCAGTCGAGCCCCGCGGCGCGCTAGTCGTCGTCTCTAGAGGAATGATGGAAGGGGCCTGCAAAGGAGACGAGTACGGACTCCATCGAGTGAAACAAGGACTTCAGAGCGCCACGGCAGACAGCGCCAAGGAACTCTGCGTGGCCATGATCGACGGAGTCAAGAGTTTCATGAAGACGCCCCCCACACATAACGATGTCACGGCGCTCGCGCTGCTCCGCACTGACTAGCTGACACCGCTTAGTGACGCCGGCCTTTTTTCTTTCTCGCTGCCGGGATCGCGGACTCCTCCTTCTGACTGGGGGCCAATTCCTCGGCCGTCACGAAAATCGGCTCGATGTCGGTGGGGATTCCCTGGAGTTGCTCCAGAGCGCGCTTTACCGGCGGCCGAATGACGCCCAACTCATCGAGCATCTTCCTGGCGCCGTCGTAATCCCCCTGGGCCTCAATGGTGAGCAGGTCGTGATCCAAGTCTGCAACTGCAGACTTGATTTTCTTCATGTCTACCGAAAAAGTACCGTCGCCGTGTTGAACAAATCCACCCTTATCCATGAGGTAGTTGAACTGCACCGCCATCCCTTTGCCGTGAGCATCACTCAGCCCGAAACGCAGGCTACGGAACGAGGACGCCAGGAAGGTGGTGTAGAGCTGTCGCTGGGCGGCATCATCGGACGGCAATATCTTGGTCAGCCCCATTTCCTGGGCATGGTCCATCATGTACTGAAGCGCAAACAGGCCGGTTACATCGGCCTTAGCCTCTTCGATTGCGGAGTACAACTCCTTCAATTGCTGCCTCGGGTTCGTATCGACGCCGTTGACTTTGATTTGATGTGGCCCGAGCCCGTGCATCAACTCGTGAGCCACAATGTGCGTAAAAAACGACTCAAAACTCACATCGACCATCGCCTGCTTGGTCAGCATTCTTCTCGCAATCGGCAACAACACACTGCGAAACTTTGCCTCCTGCACATTCTTCAACATCACCCGCTTGCTGCCCTTTTGATTCACCACGCGTTCGTCATTAGGTAGGTTGTAGGCAGCCGTCTGAATGCCGTGCGCCCCATCTCCGGTGGCCAGGATTTCGTCGACCACGCGGATCGGCGCTGCTGCGCCCAGCTTCGGGTTACGGTACTGGGGATCGATCGGAAGGTTGTCTTCGACCTGCTGCAAATGCGCCGAAAACGCCGAGAGTTTGTTGGTCTCGTCGTCGTCGCGCAAGTTTACGTACGCCTCGAAGGCAGCTTTATATCCGAAGAGTTCGTCGTTGTAGGTCTCGTACGGACCGATGGTGATGTCCAGGGGAGCATCCAGATCCATCCAAGCCAGATCGCTGGCGTAGTAGTCGTTGGAAAGGAAGGCATCCGCTCTCAGGCCGAGAAATCTCTTCAACGACGGGTTGTCCGTCAGCGCCGCGGCTTCTCGTAAAAGTCCTGCAGCCTGAGTCAGGTCGTCCTTGTATTCCTCGCTATAAAGCACGGTCATCAATTGACGATCCGCGGATGGAGAACCTGCCTTCCACCGAATGACTGTGAAGAACCCCTTGGCCTGCTCTTGCTCTTCCTTTGACAAGGACCCGACCCAGTGTTCGAAGTCTTCCGAGGTCATGTCTTCCGGATAAAAGTTCGCGCCCTTCGGCTTGGCGGGCGGCACTCCAGGCAAGAACGCTTTGTTGCCGTCGAGGTCGGACCAGGGCCCTTTATTCAGCCAGAAATAGTGCAGGCGCGCTTTGCCCAGCGGCGTTGTGTCTTTTTGCAGACGTTGATAAAGCGCAAGATCGCCGCTCCAATATTGTTTCATGAAGACAAAGTTCAGGACACGCGCGGCCTCGATCATTTTGACCAGGGCCTGCCGGTCTCCGCTGGACAGGCTCGAGGTATCGACGCGCAGCGGTGTCGGAGCGAAACGGCTGGTCATCTTCTGCAACTGGGCCAGATCGGGCGCCGCCGCACTCTTCTGCGCTCTGGCCGGAATGCCTGTAATTCCCAGCATAAGCATAAGAAAAAAATAAGCTTTTAGTTCCATGGACACACCTCCAATCAGAGGCAATTGGCAACTTGAAAACTGATCATCATAGCAGGACCGAGCGCTGGCTGCGCCCGCCTTGGCAGAGGTACAATCGACAGAACGCGGTTGTGTGCCAGGTTCGACAGAGTTCACTTCAACATGGCCGCCGGGATTTCTATGCGAAAAACACTGTCTCTCTTGCTGCTCGTTGTTCTCGGAGCCTTGCCCGCCTTCGCCGCCGACACGGTGGTCGAGGAAATTATCGCTCGCGTCAATAATCAGATCGTCACTCGCACTGAGTATCTGCGTAGCAAGGATCAACTGAAGCAGGAAGCCGAGCAACAGGACCCCACGCATGCGGATCAAATCGTCGCCGAGCGCGAAAAGGACGTCCTCCGGGATTTGATCGACCAGCAATTGCTCATCGAGAAGGGCAAAGACCTGGGTATCACCGCTGACACGGAACTGATCAAGAAACTCGACGAAATGCGCAAGCAGATGAATCTCGACAGCATGGATGACCTGGAGAAAGCTGCCACGGCCCAGGGCGTGTCATACGAGGATTTCAAGCAGAATCTGCGCAATCAGATCATCACCCAGCAGGTGATCGGCAAGGAAGTTGGCCAGAAACTCACCGTGAACAAAGAAGAAGAGAAAGCATTCTACGATGAGCATAAGAGCGAACTGGCGCAACCCGAGCAAATTCGCATCAGCGAGATTCTGGTCTCAACGGACAAGAAAGGCGCCGGAGACGAAGCACAGCAAATCGAGGCGGCCGAAACCAAAGCCAAAGAACTGCTTGATCAGATTCACAAGGGCGCGAGTTTTGCAGATATCGCGAAGAAGAACTCTGACGGTACCACCGCCTCTCAGGGTGGAGATCTTGGCTACTTCAAGCGTGGAACCCTGGCAAAAGAGTTAGAAGACAAGACCTTTGCCATGAAACCTGACGATGTCTCTGACGTCATCCGCACCAAACAGGGATTCGTGATTCTGAAAGTCACTGAGCACCAGATGGCCGGCATCCCTCCCATGAGCGATGTCGAGGGCCGGTTGCAAGACGCACTCTACATGCAGAAGCTGCAGCCCGCTTTGCGGGCTTACCTGCAAAAGCTGCGAGAGGAAGCGTTCATTGAGATCAAACCTGGCTACGTGGATACTGGCGCCAGTCCCAATCAGACCAATCCCATCGAAACGGCTGAGAGCGATGCCGCGGCAAAGCAACTGAAGAAGAAGAAAAAGTTCGGCATCTTTTAGTTCAGGCTAGCGTTTCCGGCGTTTAGCGAAAATACATGAAAGAATTCTTCTTGTCCGAGAGCGCGCAGCAAGAGAACAAAGTCATCACCTCCAACTTCGTCTGCATATCCAAACAGGTCAAACCCAAGAAAACTGGCGAGCCCTATCTGGCTTTGACGTTGGGCGACCGCACCGGGCAAATCGAGGCCAAGATGTGGGACAACGTCGAGGAGGCCATCGACGCGTTCGAGCAGGATGACTTTGTCAAAATCAAAGGCCTGCTCAACAAGTACAAAAACCGCTTCCAGATCACGATTCATAAGCTGCGGAAGCTAGGCGAATCGGAAGTCGACTTTGCCGATTATCTGCCCAAGACCACGAAAGATATCGGCGAACTGTGGCAGACTCTTGCGGGTTTCGTCGCTACCTTTCAGAATCCGCACTTGAAAGGCCTGGTAGAAGCTTTCATGGCAGACCCGGAGATTGCCGAAGCCTACCGGTGCGCCCCTGCGGCCAAGACTCTGCATCACGCCTACATCGGCGGCCTGCTTGACCATGTGGTTTCTCTGTTCCGTTCCTGCGACCTGCTTTGCCGGAACTATCCGCAAATCAATCGCGACCTGCTGCTTACGGGCGCGTTTTTGCACGATATCGGAAAAATTCACGAACTCACCTACAATCGCTCGTTCTCCTACACTACGCGCGGCCAGTTGCTGGGGCACATGGTCATCGAATTGGAGATGCTGCAGGCCAAGCTTGAACTGCTGCCCGGCTTCCCGGATCCACTCAAGACTCTGGTCGAGCACCTCATCATCAGCCATCACGGGCAATACGAATTCGGTTCGCCCAAGTTGCCCATGTTTCCCGAGGCGCTCATGCTGCATTATCTGGACGATCTGGATTCAAAAATGGAAAGCATGCGCGCAAATTTTGAGCGCGACGCGGAATCGGAAGAGGGATGGACGGGATACAATCCGTCTCTCGGGCGCCCGCTCTTAAACACTGCGAAGTTTCTGGAGAAGAAACCAGCGCAATCGCCCCCAGAACCTCACGATATGTCTGGCAGCGAGACTCCCGTGCTGCCGGGACTCGATGCGCCGGAGCCTCCCAAAAGGTCTATTCCCGTCGGCGCTGCGACCCCTGATAAGCGCTAACTCCTTTTGGCCTAGCCATTGGGAACTCTCATTGCGCAAGTTGGCGCTTTTCTGGTAAACCTTCCGGAGTGGAGGACTTTATGCGATCCCGCATGGCAAGACTCACCCTCGGCCTCTATCTCTCACTCGCGCTCATCGCCTGTACCAGTAAACCAACGGAAACCCCCAGTGCGGACAACAACCAGTCGGCCTCCGGTGGGGGAACTATGGGCGGCGGAGCAACGAACATGAATAACTCCGCCGATAAGTCGACGATGGCGCCAACGGTTCCGTCTTCGATGACGATCCCGGCTGGCACGGTATTGACGGTGCGCCTGGGAGACGCAGTTGGTTCCAAGATCAGCCAGTCCGGCCAAAGTTTCAGCGCCACATTGGCGAATGCCGTGCAAGTTGACGGAAACACGGCAATCCCGGCAGGAGCGAGTGCGACCGGCGTCGTGGTCGATGCCAAGCCGCTTGGCCGCTTCAAGGGCGGCGCGTCCCTGCAGTTGAAATTGACCTCGATTAACATACACGGCAGCGATGTGGCCGTCGAAACTTCATCCATTGTCCGCACCGAAAAAGGCAAAGGGAAGCGCACCGGAGCGATGGTGGGCGGCGGCGCCGGTCTGGGAGCCGTGATTGGCGCCATCGCAGGAGGTGGCAAGGGTGCGGCGATCGGCGCTCTCGCCGGCGCCGGCGCTGGAACCGCGGGCACTGCATTCACCGGCAACAAGGACATCGTGCTGCCTGCCGAGTCCGCGTTGAGTTTTAAACTGGAGCAGCCCGTGGTCGTAAAGTAGCGATCGCGTTCGAAAGCGCATGCGAAGCCCCCTCGCCTAGGGGGCTTTTTCTTCCCAGACGCCATGTCTTGACCAATTTCGAACGGCAAGCGACCATTAACCACATGCTTGACTTCGACCGTTTTCAGGTCTTGACCTTCGACTGCTACGGCACTCTGATCGATTGGGAAACGGGGATTTTCTCTGCTCTGCGTCCGATTCTCGCCGCGCATCACAAGACCCTGGCTGACACTGCGATTCTCGAACTCTATTCGGAGCTGGAAGCCGCAGCTGAAGAAGGAGAATTTCGCCCGTATCGTGAGGTTCTGCAGTCAGTCGTGGCGGGCTTCGGGAACCGTCTGGGATTCGTACCGACCGCCAGCGAGAAAGAATCGTTACCCGACTCCATGACAGGTTGGAACCCTTTTCCTGATACCGTGCACGCTCTACGCCGGCTCAAGGCGAAATATCAGCTAGCCGTGGTCTCAAACGTGGATGACGATCTTTTCGCTCACTCCGCACCGAGATTGGAAGTGGCTTTTGACCACATCGTTACCGCTCAGCAGGCGCGTTGCTACAAACCAAGCCTCGAGATTTTCAAGCTTGCTGTGGAAAGAACCGGCGCGGCGCCAGCCGCGATTCTGCATGTCGGCCAAAGTATTTACCACGACGTGATTCCAGCGCGCTCACTCGGAATCGCAAGTGCGTGGGTGAACCGGCCCTCGCCCCGGCCGAACGCAGGGGCCGCCAGGCGCGCAGAGGCTACCCCCGACTTGGAAGTGCGCGATTTGAAAACGCTCGCTGACCGAGCGCTCTAGGAATCACGCCCCGGCCGGCATTTTCATGATTTTTTTCTGGATCGCGTAGGTCACCAACTGAGCCTTGTTGTGGATACCCAGCTTGCGCATCAAGTTGAACTTGTGCGCCTCCACTGTCTTTACGCTCAGTCCCAGCAGGTTGGCGATTCCCCTCACTGAATTGCCTTCGGCGATCATCTTGACCACTTCGCGCTCCCTGGGAGTGAGCGTGGAGCTTCGAGATACTCGGGATCGGGTCCCTCGTGGGCGGGCGCGGATATCCTCCACCAGCTTTTCGAGCACTTGGGGACTCATGTACTTTTTCCCGCTGTAGACTTCGCGGACCGCCTGGATCAGCTTCGGCGCCGGCGCGTCTTTCAAGATGTACCCTGCCGCGCCCACTTCCAAACACTGCAACAGGTATTCCTCGTCTTCGTACATGGTGAGGAAAATGATGCGCGTTGCAGGGCACTGTTTCTCAATCAGACGGGCCGCTTCGAAGCTCGACATTCCCGCCATGCCAATATCCATCAGAACGACATCGGGACGGAGAGCGCACACTTTCTCCAGCGCCTCGGCCGCGTCCCGCGCTTCTCCCACGACTTCCAGATCCGGTTCGCCCTCGAGTAAACGGCGCACACCGTCACGGAACAGCGTGTGATCGTCAACTACTATGCAAGTGGATGGGCATGGCTGTAAGGAGTACGAGGTTTTACCAGACCACGGAATGCCGCGGCTTTCGTTCTCTTCTCAGATGGTTGAACGCGATCGAATTGCGGTGGCGTCCCCGGGGATCGTCTTTGGGCTGAACCCGGCAGCATCACCCGAATTCGCGTGCCCCTTCCCTGCCGGGCCCGGATTCGGATTGTCCCACCCAAGGCCGCGATCCGCTCTCTCATTCCCAGCAAACCGAAACTACCCTCGAAGTTTGGCTTTGAGACAAATCCAACACCATCATCTTCCACTCGCAGAATCAACGTGCCGTTGCCCTCTTCCAGCCGCACGCTGAATCTTGAGGCCCGTGAATGCTTGGCGATATTGTGCAAGGCCTCTTGCACCGTGCGGTAAATGACGATTTCGATCTCGTGGGGCGCCTCGCCCCAATTTGCCGGCAGATCAAGCGTGCCCTTCATCCCCGTGTTCTTGCTCAACAACCGCGCTTCTTTCCGGATCGCCGGCATAAGTCCGAGTTCGTTCAGGGTGCGCGGGGAAAGGCGGGCAATGATCCGGCGCAAGTCGCCAATCGTCCGATCCAGCATGGAGATGGCTTCCTCTACCTTCGCGGTTACTTCGAGATCCGGACTATCTGACGCCAGCAGCCCGAGGTACAGTCGCAAAGCCATCAGCCCTTGCCCCGCTTCATCGTGCAACTCGCGGCTGATCCGCTTTCGCTCTTCCTCCTGCGCCTCAACCAGATGCCTGGGTAATTCCGCAGCGTGCGCTCGGGCGCCGTCTCTCCTCAACATGGATTGTTGCGCCCCTGATGGGCTCTTGAATGACACTCGATTCACCTCGGGGCCAGAGTTGATCGAGGAAGCAGAATCTTGCGTATGGACGGAACGTGGCGATTGCAGGTATTGGACTTGCCACATTCTACCAACTTCTTGACGCCAACGGACAAGTCTGAAACCAAGAAAAATCCGAGAGAGATCCCGGCCGCTCCGGAGTTTACCCGCGCTATCTTGTACAATCCAATAGCGATGCTGCGCTACTTCACAGCGGGAGAATCCCATGGGGAGGCCCTGGTGGCTTTCCTGTCAGGCTTGCCGGCCGGATTGGCTGTCGATCAAGCCTTTCTGGACCGCGAGTTGTGGCGGCGCCAGCAAGGTTACGGGCGTGGCGGGAGGATGAAGATCGAGCGCGATACCGCGCATTTGCTTTCCGGCGTGCGTCACGGGAAAACCATCGGCTCACCCGTGTCCATCCTGCTCGAAAACAAGGATTGGAAGAATTGGCAGGAATCCCTTCCCGTCGACACCGGAGATTCCGCGCAACACAAGCGGGTTGCATCGCCTCGTCCCGGCCACGCGGATCTGGCCGGAGCCTTGAAATACAACTTTCCCGAAGCCCGATACGTCTTGGAACGAGCCTCTGCCCGCGAGTCGGCTGCCCGGGTTGCCATCGGGGCATTGGCCAAACTCTTTCTCCGGGCGCTGGGCATGGAAGTTTTGAGCCACGTGGTTGCCGTCGGCAGCGCTACCCAGGAGACGAGCGAGGTTTCATGGGACCGGATCCAGTCCTTGTGGCAAAAAGACGAAGTTCTGTTGAATTGTGCCGACCCCGCAACCGAGCAAGCAATGAAAGAAGCCGTGGACCACGCCCTGAAGACGGGAGATTCTGTGGGCGGCATCTTTGAAGTCGTCGCTCATGGTGTTCCCCCGGGCCTTGGGACCTACGCGCAATGGGACGAGCGACTGGATGCGCGCCTGGCGGGCGCAGTGATGTCGCTACAGGCGGTAAAAGGCGTCGAGATTGGCGCCGGTGTGGTGGCAGCAACCTCACTGGGCTCCGCCGTGCATGATGAAATCGGTTATAAGGCCTCTTCCGGATTCAGCGGCTTCAACCGCAGCCGGAATAACGCCGGAGGCATTGAAGGCGGGGTTTCCAACGGAGAGGACATTCGCGTACGCGGTTATCTGAAGCCCATCTCCACACTGCGTCGCCCTTTGCAATCCGTCGACTTCGCGACCCGGGAGCCTGTGAAAGCCGCTTATGAACGTTCCGATGTCTGCGTCGTGCCTGCAGCCGGGGTTGCCGCCGAGGCGATGGTGGCGCTCACGCTGGCCGGTTGCGCCTTGGACAAGTTTGGAGGTGACTCCATGGGCGAAACTCTGAGAAACTTCCAAGGTTACCTGGAGCAGTTGAAGAATTACTAACTAAGAACTCATCCATGATCTATTCCATCGTGAAATTTGGTGACCCGGTGCTCGACAAGCCAGCGGAGCCAGTTACCGTCTTCGATGACAAACTGAAGAAGCTGGTGGAAGACATGTTCGAGTCGATGTACGCCGCCCATGGAGTTGGCCTGGCGGCTCCCCAGATTGGACTTTCCAAACGTCTGGCGGTCATCGACATTACCTTCCAGGAAGATCCTGACGCCAAACTGGTTTTGGCGAATCCGGAGATTATTCATACCGAAGGCAAGCACCGGCAGAACGAAGGCTGCCTGAGTATCCCTGAGTTTCGTGAACCCGTGACCCGCGCGAAGAGAGTCACAATCCGTGCCCAGGATATCCATGGAAAGTGGTACGAGAAAACCGGCGAAGATCTGCTCGCGCGAGCCTTCTTGCACGAGACCGACCACCTGAACGGCAAGCTTTACATCAGCCATATCAGCGCTCTCAAACGCGATCTCATCAAACGAAGAATCCGCAAGCTGGTGAAAGCCGGCGAATGGTAGAAAAACGGGCGGTTGCCTCCTGACTTTGAGAAGCCCAGGATTATTCCGACGTCTGAGATGGGAGGCCTGATGCCCGGTCCCCTCAATCTCGTTTTTTGCGGCACTCCGCGCTTCGCCGTTCCCACACTCGAAAAGCTGATTGAGGCTGGCTTCCCCGTGAAGCTGGTTGTCACCCAGCCCGACAAGCCGCGTGGGCGTGGCCTTGAACTCGCGGCATCCGCGGTGAAGCAGAGAGCCTCGGAATTGGGCGTACCGGTTGTGCAGCCGGAAAAGATCAAGAACAACGAAGAATTCCGCGCGCAACTCGGAGTCCTTCATCCCGACGCCATTATTGTTGTCGGCTACGGCCGCATCATCCCGCAATGGATGATCGATCTGCCTCCGTTCGGCAACATCAATCTACATGCTTCCCTTCTCCCCAAGTACCGCGGAGCTGCACCCATTCAATGGGCAATCGCGAGCGGTGAGAACATGACCGGCGTCACGACCATGCGCATTGATGCAGGCCTTGATACCGGAGACATCCTGCTTCAGGAAAGAGTCCCCATCGCGCCCAACGACACGGCTCTCACTCTGGCCCCGGCGCTGGCAGCCGTCGGCGCCGAGCTCATGATCACAACTCTGCGCGGGCTGCAGGCGGGGACGGTTCGTCCTCATCCGCAAGATCACTCGCAGTCCAGCCTTGCACCGATCCTCAAGAAAGAGGATGGCCGCATTGATTTTCGTCTGACGGCACAAGAGATTTGCAATCATCTGCGCGGATTCCAACCCTGGCCCGGCGCTTTCACCAGCTTCCGCGGCAAGACCCTGCAGGTGTTGAACGCGGCGGTCGCGGAGAAACCACTGCCTGAGGCAGAACTTCTGGTTCAAGACGATCTGATGATCGCCGGATGCGGAGGAGGAACCGCGCTCGCCCTGCTCGAAGTGCAGCCTGAGGGCAAGAAACACATGCGGGGACGTGACTTCATCCACGGCTATCGGCCGCAAACCGGCGAGAAACTGGGTTGAAACTTTGCGCCATCGGCCCCACCCGCTCCTCGAGATAAACAACCATGCCGATCTCCCCAGCGCGCACCGCGGCCTTCGACATCCTGCTTCAAGTCGAGAAGCAGAACGCGTACGCGTCGGAACTGCTCCATTCCCCGCGCTACGAGAGGCTCTCTCCGGCAGACCATGGACTCGCGACAGAAATCGTGATGGGTGTATTAAGGTGGCAATCGTCACTCGATTCTGAGGTGTCCCGCTTCTCTTCTCAGAAACTGGGAAAGCTGGATACAGAAGTTCTGACCTCCTTACGCATGGCGGCCTTCCAGTTGCTCTTACTCGATCGCGTACCTGCCCGTGCCGTGGTCCACGAAAGTGTCGAATTGGTAAAGCGTGCGCGAAAACGCTCGGCGGCGCCGTTCGCAAATGCGTTGCTAAGGAAAATGAGCGGTGACAGCGCCGACAGCCTCCGTGAAGTAGCGGCAGAGCTACGGAGTGACTCAGCCGCGCCTAACGAGAGTGCACATCCACCGTCGAAACAAGGTCTCGACGACTTCGCCAGCCGTTACGCTCATCCCCCGTGGCTCGTTGAACGTTGGTATCGTGCGTACGGATGGAAAAACCTGCGCCAGATTCTGCGGACGAATCAAGAGATCCCCGCGACAGCCATCCGCTTGCCGAAGCTTGCCGATGAAGCCGCAATCCGAAAAAGCGGGGTAGTTCTGCTCAAGGGTGCGTTCCTGAAAGACGCTGCCCGCGTGGACTCTGGCGATCTGACGCGCACGGAAGCATTTCGGACGGGACGGCTCCACATCCAAGACGAAGCTTCACAACTGGTTGCCCTGCTGGTCGGGCGCGGGAGCCGGATTCTGGACTGTTGCGCCGCACCCGGTGGCAAGACTCGCATTCTGTCCGATCGCAATCCCGACGCGGTGATCCTGGCGGCGGAACTGCATCCGCACCGCGCTCGCCTGCTGCGCAGGCTCGTGCCCGCGAAGAATGTGCAAATCGTTACCGCGGATGCTCGTCAGCTTCCCGTCAGCCAACTCTTCGATCGCGTGTTGGTCGATGCCCCTTGTTCCGGGACCGGCACACTTTCTCGCAATCCGGAAATCAAATGGCGGCTCAAACCAGAGGACTTGCTCGATCTGCATTCCAAGCAGCTGGAAATCCTGCTCTCGGCAATGAAGTCGGTCGCACCGAAGGGAAGACTTGTTTACTCAACCTGCTCTCTGGAATCCGAGGAGAATCAGGAAATCGTCGAGAAGGCGCTGGCCGCTGATTCTTCGTTTCGAATCCGCGATTGCCTGTCTGAACTGGAAATTCTGCGCGATGCGGGAGAGATCGTCTGGCAGAACTTGAATTCTCTCGTCAATGGCCCTTACTTAAGAACCATTCCCGGAGTGCATCCGTGTGACGGATTCTTCGCCGCGATCTTCGAGAAGAAGTGACGCGGTCATTTGACTTCGAAACTCACCGCCGTGCCGGTGATCACTTTCTGTCCGGCCGCTGGATCCTGCGAAACTATGATGCTGCCCGGCGCCGGTTGTGAAGCCAGCGACGCCACGTTTACAGGTGGTGAGATCTGCCCCTCCGCCACCGGCGGTTGGGCGGCGATCGTAACGTTGCCCACGCGCATGCCCGCATCTTGCAAGGCGGCGCTAACGCTGCCTAAAGGCTGCCCAATAAAGGTCGGCATCACGAACGCGGGCAACTTGGGTGTGTCCGACAATAACAGGCTGATTTTGGGCGCGGACACTCCACTCGCATTGGGAGGAGGACTCTGCGCCAGTACCCGATCGGCCGAAACCGCCGGAATCTGTATCACAGCTACTGCGGCCACATCCAGCCCACGGCGACGGATGTTGATTTCCGCGGCGCGGTCGCTCTGATCCAGAACGTTGGGAATCTCCACTCGTTGTGGTCCCAAGCTCTCGGCCACTCTCACCTGCCATCCGCGGCGAACCTGTACGCCTGCGTCCGGAACCTGCGACAGAATTTTCCCTTCGGGTACGGTGGCACTGTAAAACTTGCGCTCCACCACCATCTGCAACCCGTTCTCCTCCGCGACCCGGAAGCTCTCCGCCGGGGTCTTGTTCACCAGATTGGGCACCGCGACTTCCCGCCCATGAATCGCGAAACGCATGGCTGTCAGCGCGGAGACCAGCGCCACAATCAGCAACACCAACGCAAGCAAGACGAGGCGGAAGAATGACTTCATAAGCGGCTCCTCTGATTATAGCCACGGCCTTTAGCATTCCCGCGCCAAACGTGTACGATAGTGTGCATTATGAGCGCTCCAACCATTCCCGCCGAAAAGGCCAGCCTGACCCGCGAAGAGATCAATCGCAAACAAAAGGAATATATCTTCCCGTCGGTGACCACGTACTATTCCGAGCCGGTTCCCATGGACCACGCCTCGATGCAGCATGTTTGGGACGTGGACGGCAAGAAGTATCTGGACTTCTTCGGCGGCATCGTTACCATCAGCGTGGGCCATTGCAATCCGCGGGTCATCTCGCGCACCAAGGCGCAGATCGACCGCCTGCAACATGTCTCCACCTGCTTCCCCAATGAGCCGATGGTGACTCTGGCCGAGAAGCTGGCCCAGATCACTCCCGGCACGCTGAAAAAATCCTATTTCACGAACAGCGGCACCGAGGCCAACGAGACCGCGATTCATGCCGCGCGTATGCACACTGGCAACTTCGAAGTCGTCGCGCTGCGCCACGGCTATAGCGGACGCTCGTCGCTGACTCGCGGGCTCACTGGTATGAGTACCTGGCGACGAGCCACCATCGAAGTGGGCATCGTACATGCCATGAATCCGTACTGCTACCGTTGTCCGCTCGGCCTCAAGTATCCCGACTGCGAAGTCGCTTGCGTCAAGGACATCGAAAACGTCATCCAATTTTCCACTTCGGGTCGAATCGCGGCTTTCCTCGCTGAGCCGATTCAAGGTGTCGGTGGCTTCATTACGCCGCCGAAAGAATATTTCAAGATGGCGTTCAGCATCGTGAAGCAATACGGCGGCGACTTCATCTCCGATGAAGTGCAAACGGCATGGGGCCGCACCGGGAACAAATGGTTTGGCATCGAACACTGGGAGGTCGAACCGGACCTGCTGACTTCGGCCAAGGGTCTGGGGAACGGTGTCCCCATCGGCCTCACCGTGGCAAAGCCCGAAATCGCCGATTCCTTCCAGGGACTCACCATCTCAACCTTCGGCGGAAATCCAGTGACCAGCGTCACCGCAAAGGCAGTGATCGACGTCATCGAAGAAGACGACCTGCGGACGAATGCCGCGGTGGTCGGCGGATACTTCCGGCAAAAGTTGGAGGAACTGCAGCAGAAGCACGCGCTGATTGGCGATGTTCGCGGCATGGGGCTCATGCAGGCGCTGGAGTTGGTCGAGGACCGTGCCAGCAAGAAGCCGTCGCCAACTGGAACCAACGCGGTGATGGAAGAAGCGCGAAAACGCGGCCTGCTCATCGGTAAGGGCGGGTTCTACGGCAATGTGATCCGCATGTCGCCGCCCTTGAACATTTCCAAAGCCGATGTGGATGAGGCAGTCAAAATCCTGGACGAGAGTTTTGCGGCAGTCGGAAAAAAATAACTGGCGTGGGAGAAGGGCTGATCACGGTTTCATCGCGATGCTGTGAAATCGCCCGCCACGCCAGTAATATGCCGTAGAGCCTGCATCGAACTGTTGCAACTGGATTCGATCGAGCGTGGCTGCATGTCTCCCTTTTGAAGCCGGAACCTTAGAAACCGCTTCGTAATAGTAAGACATTTCTTCTTCGGCTACTTTCGTTGCCTTCCAGGCCCCACCCGCGCTCTGGTTCAGCAACACCAGTTTGCTGCCCGACAGGCCTCCTTTGGCACCGATCAACAACACTGCAAAGGACGGTCTTGTTGGACTTTGGAAATGTCCTACGGCAATTCCCGGGCATTCCTGGGGGTGATCTTTCAGCCATGCCTTTCTATATTCGGCGCTGAGATCGGAGACTTTTTCGGGATAAAACCCGGAAAACTGGTTCTGCAGGATCGTCGTGAGCCTCGGAGGGCAGCAGATCGACGCAAAGCTCATCGTGCGAACTGGCTGCGGCGAGAGTGCTCAGGAGTAGAAGCAATCCGGTGATGTGAAAACTGATCTTTAGCACCGCAACTCCAAACTTGCGTCAGTGCGATTCGTCTTCGGCCGGGGCCGCGTCCGGCGTGTCGAGTTTTTGCGCGACCGCGCTTGAGGGTATCGCCGGCGGTGGCTCGAATTCGCCCGGATCCTTGCCGGCAAGAGCCACTTTCATGAAGTTCATCCAGATCGGCAAGGCCGCCCGCGAGCCGGTTTCCTTGTCGCCCAATGATTTCTTTTCGTCGTACCCCACCCAGACTCCGGTCGTGGTCGACGGAGAAAAGCCGACAAACCAGGCATCCGTGAAATCGTTCGTAGTTCCGGTCTTGCCGCCCAGAGGATACTTCATGCTGGCCGCGGCAATGGCAGTTCCGTGCTGCACGACTCCTTCCAGCATGGAGGTCATGATGCGCGCAGTGCGGGCGCTGATCACGTCTTTCACGTCGGGAAAATCTTCCTCGAGCACGCGCCCTTCATAGTCTGTCACTTTGGTGATATAGCGCGGAGCAATGCGGACCCCATCATCGGGGAAGACGCTGAAGGCGGCGGTTTGTTCAATCAAGGTAATCTCCGCCGAGCCCAGAGCTACGGGAAGATACGGCGGGATGTTCGAAGTCACGCCGAAACGGTGCGCATAGTCGATCACCGTTTTGATTCCGATGCTGTCCGCGAGTTTAAGCGCTGGAATGTTGCGCGATTGCGCCAACGCCCGTCGCAGGGTAATCGTCCCTTCAAATTTCTCGTCATAGTTGTGAGGAGTATAAGGACCAGACGCAGCCTGAAAAGTAATGGGCGCATCCACGATGGTGTCGTCCGGTTTTGCGCCGAGATCGATGGCCGCCGTGTATACATACGGCTTGAAGGAAGATCCCACCTGGCGCAGTGCTTGGGTTGCGCGATTGAACTTGGACTCGTTGAAATCGCGTCCACCCACCATCGCCTTGATCTCGCCGGTTGCATTGTCCAGACAGACCAAGGCACCTTGCGCGCCTGAGTCCTGCTCCAGACTGACGTGCACGGGGGCGAGCGACATAAACTTGACATAAACAATGTCGCCCGGTTTCAGGATGTCCTGGATTTTGCGCTGCGTCCACGAAGCCTCGGCCTGCGTGATCACGGCAGTGTAACGCCCGAACTTGACCGATGCTGACCCCGGAGAGACCGCGGTGACCAGGGCGTGCTCGTAGCCGTTCACTTCCGGTTCGTCATCCCAGTCAGGATCATCGTAGTTGGCCAGCGTCACACCATTCGTGAGCACGTTTTCGAGGTGATCTTTCCAGCCGTGGCGACGTTCGTACGCCGCCAACCCATCGAGCACCGCCTGACGCGCAGTTCGCTGCAGGTCCATGTTGAGCGAGGTGTAGACCCGCAACCCGCCCTCATGCACCTGGTCGCTGCCGTATTTGTTCTCCAGATAGCGCCGGATCTCCTCCACATAATAGGGTGCGAGCGAATTGGTGTCGTGTTGCAGCTTCAACTGAATGGGCAGGTTTCGGGCCTGGTTGGCCTGCAGGGCAGTGATCTTCCCATCCTCAAGCATGGAGTTGATCACCAGATTCCGACGTTTTATGCAGCGATCCGGATGGTTGATCGGCGAGTAGTACCCCGGAGCCTTCGGAAGGCCCGCCAGCAACGCGGCTTCGTCCAGAGTCAATTGCTTGGCGGGCTTCGAAAAGTAGTATTCCGAGGCAGCCTCGAAACCGTAGACGCCGTGTCCCAAAAAAATCTGATTCGCGTAGAGGGTGAAAATCTGGGGCTTGGTAAAGCGGCGTTCAATCTGGATTGCCAGCAGCGCCTCTTCGATCTTGCGATGGAAAGAGCGGTCTGGCGAAAGGAAGAGATTCCGCGCCAGCTGCATGGTGAGTGTCGACGCTCCCTGAACCTTCCCGCCAGATTCGATATCCCGGTAGGCCGCACCGGCAATGCGCCAGACGTTGATCCCCCAGTGCCGGTAAAAATCCTTGTCCTCAATCGAAATCAGAGCGTCGCGGAGCACCTGAGGATAGTCTTCATAGGAAGCAACCACGCGGCGTTGTAGAGCAAACGATCCGATGATCCGGCCATGATCGTCGTACAACTCGGTAATCGAGCTGGGGCGGTAGCGCTCAAGTTCTTCCACTTGGGGCAAGTCTGTCGAATAGACGAGCAGCAGCCCCGAGGTTGCTCCGATCAGAGCGGAAGCCAGCACCAGCAGTCCGAACAGAACGCGGCCTACCAGTTTTTTGCCCGCAATTTCCAGCGGCGGAAGGTCTTGATACAGGGATCTCATGGGAGATCGAAACCAGAATAGCAGGGGTCGAACACGCGCTGGTAGTGTTGGCGATCGGCCTCAATCATAATTTCTTCCCAGAAAGCCGTCACCAAAAAATATCGCGCGCCCTAAGGCGCGCGACGATTACTAACCAGCGTGAAGGCAGCCTAGGTGGCCCGGCTCTTCAACACCTGGATTGCTTTCTGAAGCTGATCGTCCTGCTGCGGAGTCGCCGGCTTCTTGGTTGTGTCATCAGGCGTGGCGGAATCCTGATCGTCATCCGGAGCAGCCGCATCGTCATCGCTATCCGCGACCAGAACATTCGGAGTAATTGCGGTGTCTTGAATGGCTTTGCCGCCCGGTGTGTAGTACTTGGCTATTGAGAGGATGAGGGCCGAACCATCCGGCATCTCAATCGTCTTCTGGACTGAACCGTCACCGAAAGTCTTGTCGCCGACCACGTCGCCGCGTGCGTTCTCGAGAATCGCAGCAGCCACGACTTCAGCCGGACCCGCCGTCCCCTTGTTCACCAGCACCGCAACCGGCAGGCTGGTGATGTCTTTCGACGCATCCGCGTTGAACGCTTCGCGCGGATACTTTTGCCCTTGCAGGTAGGTGATGGTTCCATGATTCAGGAACAGGTTGGCGGTCGCGATCCCTTCCGATTCCTCCCCTTCGGCGCAGTTCCGGAGATCGAGCACCAGCTTCTTGGCTCCGTCCTTCTGCAGCGCCTTGACCTTGCTGGCGATTTCCTGCGACTTGCCGGGAGTGAAGGTGTCCACCTGGATATAACCGATCCCGTCTGCCATCATCTTGTCGGTGACTGGTGGAATCGTCACGATGTCGCGGGTGATAACGATTTTTTGCGGCTCCGCTTTACGCGCGCGCACCACGGAAACCGTCACATTCGATCCCGGCTGACCGGAAAGCAGATTGTGAATCTCGGCCAGTGACATCTCGCGCGTGCTCTTGCCTTCGATAGCTTCGATGATATCGGTGTCCTGTAACCCCGCCTTGTCCGCGGGACTTCCCGGAAGTACAGCCACGACGGCGGCGTAGCCGAACCGCTTGGACACGGCAGCCCCGATATCGCCTTTTGCTTCGATCTTGTGCGCTTTGTAATCCTTGTACTCGGCAGGACTGAGATAGCTCGAATTCGAGTCGAGCGATTCCAGCAGTCCGTGGAGCGCGCCATCCGTCACCGCAGGGATGTTGGGCTCCTCAACGTACTCGCTGCGCACTCGGGAGAGCACTTCGCTGTAAACCTGGAGTTGCCGGTAAGCACCATCGTTGCTGGAGGCACGCACGCCGTCCAGTCCGCCCACCACCATAAACACCAGAATGGCGGCGGAAGAAATCAGAACTGCAACCTTCGTTTTCATGGACATCGAGTTTGATCTTCTCGGAAGGGACTCACTTCCTCTGGAAGTTGCCCTCTATTATATCCGTTTTGATGCCCGTTCCCATCCCCATGCTTCGCCAAAAAGACGAACCTTCGGTAACCAAGGCAATACCGACCGAATTCGGCTCCGAATTCGCATCCGTTCGACGCCATATTCGTTACAGGAAAGGGGTTAGCGGGCTTGGTTTCATCGGGCACAGAGGCGAATCGAGTCCTCAGTGCGGGTCAGCTGTAACGGAGGCAGGAGACGGCGGTACCGGGGCGTCCTCGGCAGAGTGAGATATCTCGGCGGGACGGGTACTGGTGACCTGGTAGTCCGAGTAGTCGATGGACAGCACCGCCTTGCCGCCCAACCTCACCTGGGTGATGGACTCATTGTGTGCGGGCAGCCAGAATGCTCCTATTTTTTGATAGCGGTGCTTGATCTCCGTGTGGCTGATCCAGAAGGAAGGATTCTTGGCGGGCTCCGCCTCGATGCGGGCTACGGCAAAATCGCGCGCGTCGACCCAGATTTTGCCCTTATAAAGGAATTTGCTCTTCTCCCGCGGATCGACCGACAACACGTAAAAATCGCCCTCTGGAGTGTGGTCCTCGGCGACGAAAGAGAACTTATAGTTCCTGGGACTCAACTCCGACGCGCGCCGGGTCGACTCCTCAAGGTATTCCTTCTCACTCTCCAGAAGTTTCAGGAATACGTGGTTGATCAGCAGCTTCGAACCACTCTCGGAAACAATCTTGAAGTTCTTCTTGTCGGGAGCAGTGTAGATAGTTTCGACCTGCATCTCGGCGTCCCGGCTCCCCGGGAAACCGTGATAATCCAGGCGATAGAGTCGCTTACCGGTGAAAGACTGCAGTTCCTGGGTGCGGCGGGCGTTGGCGACGATCATCTTCTGGACAATGACGTCCACCTTCGCCGTTGGTGGTCCCTCCTTCGCCAGACACGCGGATGTCAAACCGCCTGCGAGCATGGCCCACGCCAACACCGACGATACCGCGGGTGCGACGCGTCCACCGACCTTCATGCCTACCTCCGAAACCACGCCCGACCATGTGATTCTATCCTTGGATGCGGAAATTGGAACGGGGAAAGCCTAACTTCGATTTTCTGGTGATTTTGGGAGGGCGCCCGAGTAAACGCACTTGGGCTACGGATTCATCGGACTTCCGCAAGTTGGGTGCGCAACTTGTGAGTCGCCCGAAACAGCGTGTTTTTTATCGTTCCTTCGGTGGTATTCAGAATGCCGGCCACTGTGCGCAACTTCATCCCGTGGTAATGCTTTAGTTCGAACACCATCCGCTCCCTCGGCGAGAGCCTTGCCAGTGCTCGCTGGATGTATGCTCTCAGTTCTCTGCCCGCGAAACTGCGTTCCGGGCTTGCGCTGGGGCGGTGATCAGGCATGCGGTCGAGCACCTGCTCCTCTTCCCCGTCGGGAGAAATGCTGGTCACCAGATCGCGAGTACGAGAGGACCGCTTGCGCAGGTGGTCGAGGCACAGGTTGGTAACAATGCGGTAGATCCAGGTATAAAAAGTGCATTCGAAACGAAAACGGTCCAGGTTGGTGTAGGCGCGCAGAAATGCCTCCTGGTAGATATCCTGCCCGTCCTCTTGCGATCCAGTCAGATGCACCGCCAGACGCAATACCGCGCGATCATAGCTGCACACCAATTCCTCGAAGGCCGCCGCATCCCCTTGCTGGGCAGCACGAATCAACTGGCTATCATCCACGCGTACCGGACGCCCCGTTGTGGTTGTGCGCCTGGTTGGAGGAATGAAGGGGGCACTACTCGCATAGAGGGGAGCGCCGCGCATTTTGTCCAACTCAGCCATAATCATCTTTCGCTCATGCTCCGCAGACTGAACTTCAGCCGACGAACTTGTAACCGGTCCCATGCACCGTCAAGATGAAGCGCGGCTCCTCCGGCTTGGGCTCAACTTTCTGGCGCAGCCGCACAATGTGCGCATCCACCGTACGGGTGGTCGGAAAGCGGTCGTAGCCCCAGACGTCCTCGAGCAGTCGATCCCGGCTTAACGTCTCTCCGGGATGGGAGAGAAAATATTTCAACAGCTCAAACTCTTTGCTGGAGAAGTCGAGCGCCTTGCCCGATCGCGAGACCTGGCAACTGCGCAAGTTGACTTCTACATCCCCAAACGCCAAGCGCTCTTTTTCCTTGGGATCGCTTTTTGCACGGCGTAAGACCGCTTTGACCCGGGCCAGCAATTCCCGAATCGAAAATGGCTTGGTTACATAGTCGTCCGCTCCCAGTTCCAGACCCACGACCTTGTCTACTTCCTGCCCGCGTGCGGTCAACATGATGATGGGCATCGATGGCCGCTTGGCTTTGAGCTGCTTGCAAACGTCCAGACCGCTCATGCGGGGCATCATGACGTCAAGCACGACCAGATCCGGCTGTTCCTTCAACGCGCGTTCCAGTCCGGCGATCCCGTCGGGAGCAGTCAGCACCTCATAACCTTCAAACTCGAAGTTGTCGCGCAGGCCAGCCACCATCGCGGGTTCATCTTCAACAATGAGGATTCTGGTCATCTTTCACTCGCTCCTCGAGGGCGTGCCCGGCTTGCCGTTAGCAGCGACCACCGGCAGACTGATGGTGAACTTGCTGCCTTCGCCAGGTGCGCTGTCGACCGACACTTGGCCGCCGTGGGCCTCGACGATGTGGCGCACCAGCGAGAGCCCCAGCCCGCTGCCCTTGGTGTTGTGAACCAGGGGATCTCCCACGCGATAGAACTTCTCGAAGATTTTTTGCTGCTCTTGCGGTGGGATTCCTATACCGTGGTCCACCACCTCGAGATTCACAGAACCGTTCTTCCGGTAGAGATTGACTCCGATGAATTTCCTGTCTTGCGAGTACTTGAGAGCGTTGTTGACCAGATTCAGCAGCGAGCGCGCCATGGCTTCGCGATCGACCCGCAGGGGAGGCACCGGGTCAATCTTCTCCTGGAAGGTGAAGCCGTTTTGTTCGATCTGAAAACGATAGGAATCAAGCGTGTTGTGCACCAGTTCCCGCATGTCGGTCTCTCGGAAGTCGTATTCCTTGCGGCCGGCCTCAATCCGCGAAAAATCGAGGATGTTGTTAATCAACCCACTCAACCGCTCGCTCTCCTTGCGGATGATCTGAAAGTATTCGTGATGTTTTTCCGGCGTCACCCTCCCCATTTCGAGGGTTTCGGCGTATAGCCGGATCAGCGAAAGCGGGGTTCGCAGCTCGTGAGACACATTCGAGACAAAATCCGATTTGAGCCGGGCCAGCGCCATCTCCTTAGTTACGTTGCGATACGTCCAGAAGATCCCACCCGCAAGCAACAAAGAGATCGCACCGAGAATCAGGAAGCTGGTGTGAACAAAGTGATCCCCAAGGCCTCCAGAGTCGTCCCGCGCAGTTTGATCGCCAGATTCAGCTCGGGAAATGCGCCTTCCATGGTGCGCTGCACTTCGGGTTCGCCGCCGTCCCAACCTGCCGAGGCCGCCAGCGGTGTGCTGTCACTCTTGGCATGGACCATCATCACTGCGGGATTTTTCTCGCTCTGGGCTTCGGCGGGATTGTGGCTTAAAACTGTGTTCAACGTTTCCGGAAAAAACTGATTCCGACAGAGTATTCCGCGTCGAACGGTGATGCCACCCATCGCCTTCTCTCCGGTTTGCGGGTCGGTTATTAGAAAATACGCAGTCGACTGGTAGAGGCTTTTTTCACCACGTGCGGGCCAGTTCGCGTCGAAACCGTGGGCATCCCTTTCTTCGGCTGCCAGTCTCTTGGTAAATCGTCGAACTCCATCTTCAGCCAGCCCTCGTCCATTCTGCGCAGGTAGTCCGACTCGACCTCAAAGGCGGGATCCTGCAACCGCG
This sequence comes from Terriglobia bacterium, assembly GCA_963832635.1. Taxonomy (GTDB): domain Bacteria; phylum Acidobacteriota; class Terriglobia; order Terriglobales; family Acidobacteriaceae; genus DATFTE01. The sequence goes on from CAWHVH010000004.1 coordinate 202,703, forward strand.
AGGGCTGCGCACGGAACATCATGCCAATCCGAGGGTTGTACAGGAACACGTTCGCCACGTAGGGGTGGCCCGCCAGAATCTTGTCCAGGGTTTCGACGCATGCGTTGTTGGGCGTTGGAAAATCTGTTCGCGCATCGTCGATCAGCTCGTACGCCTTCTGGTTGATCTGCTTCTCGGAGATGGCCAGCACCTGGCTGAAGTCGCGCTGGATGGCTGCTTCCACCGCGCGGTCGCGCTGAATGGTTTTCAGGTGGATTGCGCTCAGAATGACCAGGGCTGCCGCCGGCAGCACGACGGCGAGTTCCAGGATGAGTATCACCCGGCTGCGTTCGCTCCATCGCTGTTTCGGTTTCATGGTGTCTCTGGTCCGCGGCTCAGGATCACTGGCGCGGTCACAAACATAGTTGAACGTGACAGGTCAGGTGTCAATTGCCCGTAAAACAATGTAAAAAGTTGTGAACTCGTTGATAGGAAAGGTTCAGTTTTGGGCTTGCGGCGGGTAGTCTAGGGAAGCTTGAAATTCACCGTCACATAAGTCTGCGCTTCCACGGCTTGTCCGTTCAGCATGTAGGGTTTGTACCGCCACTGCTTTACGGCGCGATAGGCTGCTTCTCCGAGCAAGAAGGATCCGCGGATGAGTTTCAGGTCTTGCACTCTTCCGTCTTTGCCGATCGAAGCCCGCAACACTACTGGCCCCTGAAGTCTCGCCTGCACTGCCTGCGCGGGATAGCTAGGCTCCACCCTTTGGAGAACGAGCTTTTCAGAAAGGTCTTCAGGAAGATCAACCGGCTGAAGCGCAGCCAGCAATGAAAGGCTTCCCTTCACGGGCGCGCTAGAACCGGTGGCAACCGGTGTCCGCAAACTCTGCGGAATGACGGGGACGGGCGCGACCCGCGCGAGTTCCGCCGGTTGCGGCTGTGCGTCCACTTGGGGGAGTTGTGGAGAAGACGCCGGCTGCGAGGGCGCGACCTCTGACGGATCGTGGACTTCAGTTACGCGAATACGGGATGGGCGGCGTGGTCCCGATAGCTGGGAATTCTCGTTCTGAGCCCACTCCGAGGCCGCGTCGCTACCGTCTTCGGGTGTACGCAGCCAGGACTTAGTCTTGGCGAGTGCTCGTTGGCAAACGGTAGCAACCGACGTGACCACCGCCTGGCTTCGTGTCGGCTCGCTGAATACATATCCGACCGAGAGAACCACCATGGCCATGGCCGCAAGCAGTACCAGCGCGGCGGAGCGGTGATGCCCCTTGCTGCGCGAGCCCGAGACGTAGGGCCAGAGCGCGATCGGTTCCGTTGACGTTGTGGGGAGGGCAGAAGCGCGACGAGGTCGATCGTTGGACCACCCTACACTACTTCCGGATGGACCTGCCAGGGGAACTCTTGCCTCGGGCATCTCGCGCAGACCGGGAACCTGGGTTGGTTGCGGCGGAATCTCGCTGCTTTTTGCAGCGGCACTGTTCGAAATCTGCAGCTTCGGCAACCAGTTCCTCATGCTCCGCAGGAAGGCATCTGAGGTGAGCAGGCTGTACTTGGCAACCTCGGTGACAATCGGCTTGTTCAGCACCAGGTCAGCGCCCACTTTGCGGGCCGGGGCATTGGCATCGCGGTCACTCGTGATCGCTAGCGTAAAGGCTCCGCTGTTGGCCTTCAGTTCGCGAGAGGTCTTGAGCAGGAAACTGGCTTCCAGTCCGTCGTCAAAATCCGTGACAATGACGTCAAAACTCCGGCTGGTCAGCCTTTCCACCGCGGCAAAGATTTCAGGGCAGTGCTCAACCTCGAACTCCAGCTCGTAAAGAGCCTGGCGGAGCAGGCGCGAAGTCTCCTGGTCGGAGGAGAACAAAAGAGACAGAGGCGACATCACCCATAAGGTTATTGGGCGGCGGAAGGCTCAACAAGGTTACGGACTGCCGTCAGAGCCGTAGGCAAGAGGCCACGTAACCATTACCCGGTTACCTGCCCATTCGGACAATACGGGAATGCGTCATTAACCGGTGATCTGGCTCGCGAGCTGCCCGATCAGAGTGGTCACCCGAGGGAGGCTGGCCGTGACTACCGGGGAGAGCTTCTCCCCCAGATCGAAGCATCGGCCGCAAACCGAAACTGCGAAGGCTCGTGGATATTTCCCATAAAGCTCCCGAGATAATGCGAGGATCGCCGCTGGGGAAAGCTGGTGGGAAAACCGGACGGTCGCCGCTTCTGGCACAACCGGCTTACATCTCACCTCACCGGGCTCGCCATCCTGTGCCGCATCGATGAAAAATGCGGTGTCCGCTTGACTGACCAGATCGACCAGCTCAGGCAAGAGCTGATGACAGATTCGGATCTCAAAGTCGTCGGAGGAGAATCTCTGAGCCAGCTCTTCGGCCGCCCGCCAACCCAAGCCGTCATCGCTGCGCAGCGGGTTGCCGTATCCGAGAATGAGAACGCGTGCCATATCTTTTAGGGACGGGCAATTTGGTCGACAATCTCTCCGCCAGAATTGTGCAGCTCCACCCGCAGCGCCATTTGTCCGGCCGCGTGCGTGGAACAGCTCAGGCACGGATCGTAGGTTCGGATCACCGCTTCCACGCGGTTCAACATCCCCGGCGTTAAGCGGTCTCCATGGACGAAGTGCTTCGCCACCTGCAGAATGCTGCGGTTCATGGCCACGCTGTTGTGTCCGGTGGCAATCACCAGGTTAGCCCAGCGGATCAGGCCCTGTTCGTCGATCTTATAGTGATGAAACAGCGTCCCCCGCGGCGCTTCGCACGCCCCGACTCCCTCCAGTTCATTCGGATTCGCCACCGCCCGCACGTGCTTCGAAAGAATCTCGGGATCGTTCAGCAATTGTTCCATGCGCTCGATGCAATACAGGATCTCGATCAGGCGCGCCTGATGGTAGTGAAACGAACTGAGGACGGCAGTACGCTGCAGTTCGTGGAACTCCGCAAGTTCCTGATCGGCGCGAGGGGTTCCGCAACGGTCCGCCACGTTCATGCGCGCCAGCGGACCCACCCGGTAGATGCCCTCCGGAAATCCCTGCGGCTTGTAGTAGGTAGACTTCAGATAGCTCCACGGTTCGACCTTCTCGCCCAGGTAGTCAGCGTAGTGCGCCGGATCCAGACCGCCGGCGACGACTTTGCCCGACGCATCGGTGATACGGATTTTGCCGTCGTAGAACGTGAGGCCCCCGTTGTCTTTCACGATTCCCATGAAGAGGGTTGGGAAATTCCCGAAGGTCGCGATCTCTTCGCGAAAGTTTTCGGTGACGCTCTTGAACCATCTCATGGTTCGCTCTGCGATCTGCAAAGCTTCGGGAAGCGCGCCGAGGATGGCGTCGCGATTCGTGTCGGTCAGCGGTTCACTTACGCCGCCGGGAACGACCCACGCGGGGTGAATCCGTTTCCCGCCCAGACGCTCGATGATCTGCTGGCCGAATTGCCGCAACCGAATGCCATCCAGCGCCAGCGACGGATTCTTTTCGACCACTCCAAACAAGTTCGTAGTGGTCGGGTCGGCCTCCATCCCCAGAAGAAGATCCGGGGACGAGAGATAAAACAAACTGAGGGCGTGAGACTGTACCACTTGTGCAAGCCCGAAAATTCGCCGTAGTTTATCGGCCGTGGGAGGAATGCGCACCGCCAGCAGGGCATCGCACGCCTTCGCGGAGGCCATGAGATGGCTCACCGGACAGATGCCACAAATACGCGCCATCAAGGCCGGCATCTCGGAGAACGGACGCCCCTCGCAGAATTTCTCGAATCCTCGGAACTGCGTCACGTGGAAGCGGGCGTCTTCGACGTGGCCTTGATCGTCTAGGTGCAATGTGATCTTGGCGTGCCCCTCGATGCGGGTCACTGGGTCGATCACGATCGTTCTACGTTGCTGCACGGCCACTCCTACGCTCCAAAGCGCGTCTTGGAACTCAAGTCCGGCGCCCGGCCCTCGAGTAGTTCGGTCAGCACGTAGAAAATCACGTCGGCCGAAGGCGGACACCCAGGCACAAAGACATCCACTGGAACAATCTCATGCACCGGTCGCACAAACGCCAGCAGGCGAGGCACCACCTGATCTGGAGTTCCTGGATCAAAAGTCACATTCTCGCGATACGCCCGATCGTAAACTTCATTCGTATAAAACGGATTGCGCATCGCGGGCACATTCGCGGTGACGGCGCAGTCGCCCAGAGAAACCAGGGTCTTGGTATGCGCGCGCACCATCTGGATCTTGTGCAGATCGTCCTCGTTGCTTACGGCCCCTTCAACCAAAGCAATGTCCACTTCCTCCGGGAAGATCTTGGCGTCAACCAGCGGGCTGTAGACCAGGTCGATTCGCTCGGCCAAAGCCAGAATGCGCTCGTCGATGTCGAGAAAAGACATGTGGCAACCGGAACACCCGTCCAGCCACACCGTTGCCAGGCGAGCTCTGCTCATTCCCGGTCCTCTCGCATTAAGGTCAGGTACGGCAGGAATTGGCGACGCTTCTGCATCTCCGCCACCGAACGCCCTTTTTCTGAAAGCGCGCCGGTAGGACACACATGCACGCACTTCCCACAAGTCGTGCAGGTTTCCGAGGATCCCCAGGACTGATGCAGATCTGTAATCACAATGGCGTTGATGCCACGGCCCATCACGTCCCAGGTGTGCGCCCCTTCGATCTCGTCGCAGACGCGCACGCAACGTGAACACAAAATGCAGCGGTTGTGATCGACCACGAACCGGTCGTGCGACGCGTCCACTTGAACAACGGGATAACGATAAGGGAAATGGACGTGGGTGATTTCCAGTTCCTGCGCCAGTGTCTGCAGTTCGCAATGGCCATTGGAAACGCAAACCGAGCAGATGTGGTTCCGCTCCGTAAACAGCAACTCGAGAATGGCTTTCCGGTATCCCCGCAGACGCTCCGAACTGGTTGTCACCTCCATACCTTCCTCCACCCTGGTCACACAGGCAGGAAGCAGGCGGTTGGATCCTTTGACTTCCACCAGGCACAACCGGCAGGCGCCTACGGTCGAAAGCCCTTTCAGTTCGCACAAACGTGGGATGAAGATATTGTTCTGGCGGGCAACATCTAGGATGGTTTCTTCCTGGCGCGCGCTGACATCCCGGCCGTCGATCTTCAGTGTCTTGATGTTGCCCCGGTTCATTGTGATTCCTCGCCGCGATGGCCGCATACTCCCGCGGGACACTCATGCTTTTCGACATGCGCTGCGTACTCGCTGGCGAACGACCGCATGGTGCTGATCACAGGATTCGGCGCGGACTGGCCTAAACCGCACAGGCTCGTATTCCGCAGCAAGTCACAGAGCTCACTGAGCAACGCGAGATCCTGCGCGGTCGCATTGAATTTTGTGATCGTCTCCAGGATGCGATGCATCTGGTAGGTCCCTACCCGGCAGGGGACGCACTTCCCGCATGATTCGGTCATGCAGAAATCCATGAAGTACCTGGCGACGTCCACCATGCAGGAACTTTCGTCCATCACGATCATTCCTCCGGACCCCATGATGGAACCGGCTTTGGCGAGAGATTCATAGTCCACCGGCATATCCAGACATTCCGCGGGCAAGCAGCCGCCTGAAGGACCGCCGGTTTGCACCGCCTTGAACTTTCTTCCGTCGGGAATGCCGCCGCCAATTTCGAACACGATCTCCCGTAAAGTGAGGCCCATTGGCACTTCGACCAGCCCCGTGTTTTGCACCCGGCCGGCCAGGGCAAACACCTTGGTGCCTTTGCTCTTCTCGGTTCCGATCTGCGCGTACCAATCGCCGCCATTGCGAATGATGGGCGGCACGTTGGCGTAGGTTTCAACGTTGTTGATCAACGTCGGCTCTCCGAAAAGACCTTCCTGCGCCGGATAGGGCGGCCGCGGCCGGGGAGTTCCCCGCTTGCCCTCGACGGATGCGATGAGTGCAGTTTCTTCTCCGCAGACGAACGCCCCGGCGCCCAGCCGCAAATCGATGTGGAAACCGAAACGCGTGCCGCAGATGCCGGCTCCCAGCAACCCCAGCCTCTCAGCCTGACGAATCGCCGTCCGGAGCCGCTTGATCGCAAGCGGATACTCGGCGCGAACGTAAATGTAGCCTTCAGCCGCGCCGACGGCATACGCCGCGATCAGCATGCCCTCGATCACCCGGTGCGGATCGCTTTCGAGCACGCTGCGATCCATGAACGCTCCCGGATCGCCTTCGTCTGCGTTGCAGATAACATACTTCCGGGCACCCGCCGCCTTCGACACCGTGCTCCACTTCAGACCAGTGGGATAGCCCGCCCCGCCCCGTCCCCGCAGCCCGCTCTTCACGACTTCCTGAATGACCTCGGCGGGAGTCATCTCGGTCAAAACCTTGAGGAGAGCTCCATAGCCGGAGGAACCGATGTAGTCCTCGACGCGCTCGGCATCGACGATGCCGCAGTTTTCCAACACGATTTTTTTCTGGCGCTGAAAAAAGGGAATGTCGGTGGGACACAGCAAACGGCTGACCGGAGCACCCTCGATGTGGTCCAGAATCTCTGGGGCATCCCCTGCTGCTACGTGTTTGTACATGGTGCCGTTATCGGTCGAGACCAGCGGACCTTCGGCGCACAGACCCATGCACCCGACACCTTTGGTCTGGCAATTCTTTTCCCAACCACGGCGCTTGATGTCTTCGTCGAGCGCGTCCTTCACGGTTTGGCTCTGGCAGGAAAGACATCCGGCGGCGACGCATACGTTGATCCGATGCGCAAACTGCGTCTGCGCCTCATGCTCCGATTCCGCGATCTGGTCCAGTTCTTCAGGAGTCATGAGACTTCCACTTGCCGAGATGCTCGCGCATGGCTTGGGGCGTAACCTTCCCGGCTACCTCGTGGTCGTAAACCACGGCCGGGGCCAGACCGCAGGAGCCCAGGCAACGGGCGGTAAGCAACGAGACCTTTCCATCCGGCGTGGTCTCGCCTGGGGCCAGCTGCAGATCGCGCTGCATCGCGTCCAGCAATTGCGGCGCCCCTTTGATATAGCAGGCCGTCCCCATGCAGATGACGCAGGTATGCTCTCCCGCCGGCTTTAAGGTGAAGAAGTGGTAGAAGGTTGCAACCCCGTATGCCCGGCTCACCGGCACTCGCAACGAGGCTGCCACATAACGGAGGGCGTCTTCGTCGAGATAACCGAAGGCTTCCTGCACCGTGTGCAGCGTCTCAATTAACCCTCGAGATTGCTGACCCAGGCGCCGCATGGTGGCATCTACCAACCGCCAGCGTTTGTCCTGGTTGGGAGGAGCGAGTTTGCCGAAATCTACCGTGCTGCCGGTGGCCATCTTGCTCTCCCCTTCGGTTCCGTTCGAGTGCCGAATCGAACCGAGAGAATCCAGACCAACAGGTCAGTTTAGAAGCGGTGAGAGCGCTCTACTGTGATGGATGTCACCCAGAAGCGTGTTTGAGACCGGGCAGAAAAGGTCATGCACCAACCGCGTCGGGCGCTTGATGCTTCGCCGTATCACGGCGGTGTTCCAGCCACATCAACCAATCCTCAAGGCCTTCCCCAGTCGTACATGAAGCTCTTATCACTTCCATACCGGGGTGTACCCGGCGGGCATTTTCCACCGCAGCCTCAATGTTGAAGGAAACATAGGGAAGCAGGTCTGTCTTGTTCAGAATGAGCAACTCAGACTTGAAGAAGATCGATGGGTATTTGAGCGGCTTGTCGTCGCCCTCCGTGACGCTTAGAACTACAATCTTCGCTTCCTCCCCGAGATCGTAGCTGGACGGGCAGACCAGGTTTCCCACATTTTCAATAAACAGAATGTCCAGATTTTCCACCGGCCAGTCCGCGAGATGGCGCTCGATCATGCTCGCGTCCAGATGGCACGTTCCCCCGGTCGTGATCTGCTTCACCGGATACCCGAAGCGCTTCAGGCGGGTGGCGTCATTTTCCGTTTGGATGTCTCCGGTGAGCACGGCCACGCGCGCGTCGCGTGGAAGCTTCGCGAGCGTGCGCTCAAGCAGACTGGTCTTCCCAGAGCCCGGCGAGCTGATCAGATTTACGCACAATATTCCGTGTTGCCTGAACCGTGCACGCAGCTCGGCCGCGATCCGGTCGTTCTCACTGAGAACTTTTTTCTCCAACGGCAATCGGTTCATCTTCTTCGACCTCAAGGTATGCCAGTGCCAATTCATCTCCACCGATGCATTCTGACTGAAGCTCCCCGCATTGCGGACAATGAAACTCGTAGTCGCGCACGACAAATTCATTTCTGCAGACCGCGCAACGGTGGCGGCGCGGACAATGCACGATCTCTAACTTGAGCGATTCCAGCTCCGTGTCCCGGATCAGCGCCTCGAAACAGAACCGCAGCGCATCCGCATCAATCGCCGCCAGTTCGCCGATCTTCACACCCACCTTGCAAGGCACACTGTCGGGATAGAGCGCAGCTTCCGTTCGCACCGCCTCCAGCACCGAATTGGCGATTCCCATCTCGTGCATCAGCAAATCCGCGGCAACTGGTCGCCGTTGAGCATGTCCACGACGCGGCTCGTTCCCAACACCGTCTCCATCGTCACCAGGCCGGGATGGCTGCCGGTCACGGTTCCGATGATTTCAGCATTTCGGCCCAGAGGATGGCGCCGCACCGCGTCCAGCACGCAGTCGGCTGTGCCACTCTCTACAATGGCGATCAACTTCCCCTCATTCGCAACGTACAACGGATCCAGGCCCAGCAGCTCACAAGCTCCCCGCACTTCTTCTCGCACCGGGATATTTCGCTCCTGAAGCTCGATTCCGACCCGTGACTGCGCGGCAATTTCGTTCAACGCACTCGAAACTCCCCCACGCGTGGGATCGCGCATGCAGCGGATCGCAGTGCTGGCTTCCAGTATGTCCGCTACCAACCAATGCAGGGGAGCGCTGTCGCTGGTAATGGCGCTTTCGAATTCCAATCCCTCGCGGTGCGCGAGAATGGCGATTCCGTGATCGCCGATGGAGCCGCTCAGCAACACTTTGTCTCCCGGACGGGCAGCGCTGGCGGAAAGATTCAAGCCCTCCTCCACGACGCCGATCCCCGTAGTGGTGATAAAAAGCCCGTCACCCTTGCCTTTCTCCACCACCTTTGTGTCTCCCGTGATGATCTGCACGCCTGCTGTCGCCGCAGCCTTCTGCATTGAGTCAACGACGCGACGCAACTCGTCGATCTGGAATCCTTCTTCCACAATGAATGCCGCGCTCAGGTAGAGAGGCTTGGCCCCACCCATGGCCAGATCGTTCACTGTGCCGTGGACCGCCAGAGACCCAATATCGCCGCCCGGGAAGAAGAGCGGTTTCACCACGAAAGAATCGGTAGTGAACGCCAGGCGGCTTCCGTTCACAGTAAACACCGCCTGGTCCTCGAGCCGGGCGAGAATGGGATTTCCGAATGCCGGCAGAAAGACGTCGCGAATCAACTCGGCGCTCAACTTGCCGCCACTGCCGTGCCCCAGCAGGATCGTATCTTTCGCAGCGAGCGGCGTTGGACAACTCAGTTCGCTGATCGGCTTTGCGGTCATTCCTATCCCCTAACTTGCAATCGTATGCCGGCGGTAGTGGTAGTACGCTGCGCAAGCACCCTCGGACGAGACCATCGGCGCGCCCAGTGGATTGTCAGGCGTGCAACGCCTCCCGAAAGCCGCGCAGTCCGTCGGTTTCTTCAGCCCCTGCATAATCTCCGCGCTGATGCATTCCGCCGGTTCATCCACGCTGACGTCGACGAGGTCGAAGATTCGATTCGCGTCATATGCCGCATATTCTCCGCGCAGTCGCAGGCCGCTTCTTGGTATCACCCCAATGCCACGCCACTTTTGATCGGCGATCTCGAACACTTCTTTCACGACTGCCTGTGCCGGCAAGTTTCCCTGATAGCTCACGGAACGTGCGTACTGGTTCTCAAGCCTGGCTTCGCCGGCTTCCAGTTGCTTCACTAACATGAGCGTGGCTTCCAGCAGGTCGACGGGTTCGAAACCGCCCACCACCATGGGCACTCGAAAATCGCGCACCAGATCTTCATACTCGCCGCAACCCATCACCGTGCAGACATGACCTGGCGCGATGAACCCCTGTACCCGGTTTCGCGGCGACGCCATCAACGCGCGAATCGCCGGAGGCACCAGTACGTGAGAGACCAGCATGGAGAAATTGGTTAAGCCCGCCCGCTTCGCCTGCCACGCCGCCATGGCATTTGCCGGAGCGGTAGTTTCGAAACCGATAGCGAGAAACACCACCTTATGATCGGGATGGGCGCGAGCGATCTTAACCGCTTCCGTCGGCGAATAGACGACCCGCACATCCCCGCCCTGGGCCTTGACGCGAAACAGGTCAGAATGCGAGCCTGGCACCCGCAGCATGTCTCCGTAGGAAACCAGAATCACCTCAGGACGTGATCCGAGGTCGATCGCTTTGTCGATGGTTTCCAGCGGAGTCACGCACACCGGGCATCCGGGGCCATGCACCAATTCGAGGCTGCGCGGCAGCAACTCGTCGAGCCCGTATCGCATGATGGTATGCGTCTGTCCGCCGCAGATTTCCATCAGCACCCACGGTCGCGTCGTCCGCCCACGAATTTCGGCAGCGAGGGCACGCGCAACACCATAGTCACGATACTCGTCGATGTACTTCACGGTCGTCTCGCGCCGCCGCACGGGAACGGCGTCATTGAAGCCACTCTAAGGTCCGGTAAACACATCATCGGTGATGCACATCACAAAATGGGGTGATTCGACTCACGGGCGGACATCGTCAGAGCGGCTACGATGGATGCTGTCAAAGTGTCTCCTTTGCTCGAGTTCCGCCGTCAAACCGCGCGCACGGCGGTAGAGGTTTCCATGGGTACCCTCGATCCAGTCGCCTTTCCAGACGCCTCTCACATGCCCCGGCTCACGCTTCGGGGCTGCCAGGTTGCGCGCATGGCGGCACAAGCCCTGGCGGAGGGAATCGCCGCCCGCAACGCTTCCCTGTGGGAAGACTTACGGATGCATGAGGAGGAACTCGATTCGCTGGACCGGCAGATCAATGAAGACGTGACCGCCGCGCTCGCCCGAGGATCCGGCACTCACGCGCGCGAACTGCTGGCCTGCCTCAAATTCATCATCGAACTGGAGAGAATCGGGGACTTGCTGCTGAATGTGGCCAACCGTCTGGAAACGGTGGCCTCGCGCCTGCAGGCCCAGGACATGGATGATCTCTCTCGCATGGCCGGCATGGTCGCCTCGATGCTGGGTGACGTCGAAGAAGCTTTCTCGGCGCGAAATGTTCGCAAAGCCTTAGAGGTACTAAAGGCGGACGCCGAGCTTGATCGTCTGCGTAATCTGATCTTTATCCGTCACATTGAGAATCCGGAAAGAGTGCCCCGGCAGGAGAGCTTTCATATCGTGTTCATGTGCCAGGCCCTCGAACGCAGCGGAGATCACGCCAAGAATCTCGCCGAAGAAATCTGCCACCTGGTGAGCGGACGCAGCGTGCGACACGTTTTGCGAGAGCAGGATCAACCCAGTGAGCAGGTGTATCTCGAACGGATGCGAAAAAGGTCCGGCGGCAAGCTCTGACCCTGCTCCGCATCGCTTACATCACTTCGCATCGTGAAAAATGATTCCCAGGGTGTAGCGCCGCCCGGAGCCCAGCGGACTCACGCCGTGACGCAGGTTCGCCTTGTAAACCCCCCGAGTACCGCGCACCATCCGCTGGCGCGTAGGAAAGATCACCGCCTCGCCCTGGTTGGCCGTAACCACGATGGCTCTGGATTGCATGCGCGGGCGCTGCTCCACCAGGACAAACTCTCCGCCCGTGTAATCGGTGCCGTGTTGGCTCAGAAAGACGGTCATCTGCAGTGGAAATGCGACCTCCCCATACAGATCCTGGTGCAGGCAGTTGAAGTCGCCCGGCTCATACTTGAGCAATAGCGGTGTGGGTTTCCGCTGTCCGGCGGCTTGGCAAATCTTCAAATAGGATGCGTGGCTCTCAGGGAGCCTTTTTCCACCTGTCTCAGATGCCCAACCGTTGGCGATCCGGGCTAGCTCCGGGTAACAACCCTTCCGCAACTGCTCCACCACTTTTGGCAAAGGATATTTGAAATATTTGTATTCCCCACGGCCGAATCCAAACCGCGCCATGATCACCTGGCTGCGGAAAGCGGAGTCGTCCGAGTAGCTCGCAGTCAACCCGGCACATTCCGACGGATCCAGCAACGGAGAGGTGAGAGCATAGCCGTCTCGCCAGAGCGACTCGCCGATTTCCTCCCATGGCAAGGCTTGCACTCTTCGCTGAATCGATGCCGTCATTGCCTCCGACACTACCCCGCCATGGGTGCTCTGATCTATCCGATTCTTGCGCTCAGCATGGTTCTGTCATTTATTTTCTACTTGCAGGTTATCGGTGACGGAAAACACTCCCGGAACGCCCTTGGCCTGCATCTCGGCAATCTGCTTGTCCATCTGCCGGGCAACCACGCCGACAAGCGTCACGTGCCCGCGGTTCACGATGATGTGGATCGGCGGCACCGCCCGTAGAGCATATTGGTTCAAGACAGTGTTTCCATAAATTGCGCGATAGGTGGCACGACGAATGCGGTCGTCCATTGGCGATGGCGGCAGCACTTCAATATTGTTCACGACCTTGGTCACGCCTTCGATTCTCTTGACGGCATTCTCCGCGTCGGATTTCAGCACCGGGCGTACCACCTGCCCTAGTGAGGGTCACGATTCCGTCCGGCGCGACCGAGTAACTAAGGTTGTCGAACACGCCGTAGAAAGGCAGCATCACCAGTTCGTGACGAACCTCTCTTACCACGCGGTCGTACCCTTTCTCACTCAACTGCCCGCGGTTTTCCTGTTGTCCCGCCTCTAGTTGAGGAGGATTGGGAGATGGGGAAGTTTGCGCCATTGCGGCGAGTGATAGAACGCAAGCCAGAAAGATCCCAGTCAGGGGCTTCATTTTGTATTTCTCCTTTGCCTGCTTATTGGATGCAGCGGCCGAGGCCCAGGAACCTGCAGCGAGTCCTGTAGAAGCGGACTGTGCAGGACTCTATGATGCAGAAAAGTTTAGGCGGGTAACTGGTGGAGTGTCAAAGGTGAGGGACGTCGTCTGCGGGCGGCAATTCTTCTACCAGCGCGCCCATTTCTTCGAGTAACCGATAGGTTCGTTCCGCCTCTTCGGCATCCACGCGGCTGATGGCGAAGCCCACGTGCACCATGACGTAGTCTCCGATCGAAGCTTCGGGCACAAAGCCAAGATTGATTTGCCGGGTGATCCCCCCGAACTGCACCTGGCCCACGTCCACGCCGCCGACGCTCTGCTTGGTAAGAATCTTTCCGGGGATCGCGAGGCACATAAAAAGCACTCCTCGATGCCGCGCTGAACTGCGGCTCTCGACCACATCTTAGTTGGCCAAGAAATCTGCACCGCATGACATCCGTCACGGCGATTCGTGACTTCGATCACCGGGAGATACAGCGCTTACTGCTGCCACCCGCCTCCAAGCGCCTGATAGAGTTGCACTAGCGCCAGCAGTTCGTTCCCTTGCGCCTGGGCCAGCCCTAACTCTGCCGAGAAAGAGTTGGTTTCGTTGGTCAGCACTTCCAGGTAGTCGGTCGTCCCCGCCTTAAAACGCACCTCCGAGAGCCGCGCCGCATCCTGGGCCGAATCGAACAGGTGTTCCTGCTGAACTCGAAATTCCCGGTCCTTCCGGTATGCAATCAATGCGTTCGAGACATCACGAAACGCCCCTTGAATCGTCTGCTGGTAGGTGAGCAGCATCTGTTGATGCTCCGCTTCGGCCAGGCGGACGTTCGACTTCAACCGCCCCCCCTCAAAAATCGGCTGGGTGAAGGCTGAACTCAGGTTCCACAACCCCGCGGAACCGGTGAATAGATTCGTCAGCGCCGGACTCTCAAAGCCGGCGGCGCCCGTCAGCGAAATCTGGGGAAAGTATGCTGCCCGCGCCACGCCAATTCGGGCGTTCGCGGCAATCATGTTTTCCTCCGCCTCCCGGACATCGGCACGCCGTTCCAATAGCGAGGAAGGCAGCCCCGCAGGGACCTCCGGAGAATGAGGCTGCTCCGTCAGTTTTAAACCCCGAGGAATGTCGCCGGGATTGTTTCCCAGCAGAATGCTGATGGCGTTCTCCGTCTGCCCGATCTGCCGCTCCAGGTCAGGCACCTCCGTTGCAGCGGTGTACACCAACTGTTCTGACTGCCGCACATCGAGCAGGGAATTTATTCCATGCTGCTCGAGCGTCTGCGTGAGTTGCAGCGAATCCTGCCGCGAATTCAGCGTGCGTTTTGCAATTTCGAGCTCAAGGTCCAATTGCCGGAGTTGAAAGTAATTCTCAGCAACATTGGCGACCAGTGTGGCGACCACTTCCTTCTGTGCCCACTCGTTGGCCAGCAAGGTCGCTCGCGCCGCCTCCGTGGCTCGCCGGTATTTTCCCCAGAAGTCCAGATTCCATGCTGCGGATGCAGTCAACTGCCCTTGCGTCAGCTCGTAGGAAGGAATGGGGCCGATCTTGGGACTTTGGGTGCTGGTAATGTTGCCGCCCGCGCCAAGAGTAGGAAACTGGTCGGCTCGCGTAATGCCGAGTTGCGCCTGGGCTTGAAGAATTCGAGTGGCCGCAATGCGGACGTCGTAGTTGTTCTGAATTGCCGTGTGAATCAGCCCTTGCAGATCCTTGTCCTGAAAAACCTCCCACCACTTCTCGTCGCCTAGGGAAGCCGCCGGCACTTTGGACGCTTCCGTCGCTGCCGACTGCGGCGCCGCTGAAGTCGTAGAGGTGCTATCTACCGCCGGCGCGCGATAGGTCGCGGGAATGTTCACCACGGGTTTTTTGTAGTTTGGGCCGACCGCGCAGCTACTCAGGCCAGCCATCCCAACAAGCAAGAGAGCTGCTAAACGAAACCGCTTATCCAGGAAATATCGAATCATGATCTCAGTCTCCCGTACCTTCCTGCATGGCAAAGGCCGGGCTTTCCGCAGGAGTTCGCTCGCGCCCGGAGCGGAGGAACGAAAAGCGGTCCAGCACCTTCTCTTGGAATTCTTCAAGATAGAGGTAGATCGCCGGCGTAACGTATAAGGTCACGAACTGTGACACGATCAGCCCGCCAATCACCACCAGCCCGAGAGGCCTTCGTGAAGCGCCATCCGCACCGTAACCGAGCGCGATCGGTAGCGCGCCCAGCAACGCCGCCATGGTGGTCATCATGATGGGCCGGAAACGCTCCATGCTGGCATCGTGAATCGCCTGATCGTCCTTGATTCCCTGGCGCACCCGCTGCTCCGCGAAGTCCACGATCATGATTCCGTTCTTCTTCACGATGCCCATGAGCATGAACATGCCGATGTACGCGTACAGCGATGCTTCCGCGCCGAACAGCCACAGCGTCAAGAGTCCACCCACAAGGGCAACCGGAAGTGACGACAATACCGTGAGGGGGTGGAGATAGCTCTCGTACAGAATCGCCAGAATCACGTACATCACGAACACGGCAACCAGCATGAGAGTAACGAGGTCAGAGACTGTATTCCGGAAGATCAACGCCTGGCCCTGAAGCTGACCTTGCACATCCGGAGGCAGAATCTGCTTGGCAGTGTCTTCGACGTACTGCGTGGCCTGCCCGATGGTGTAGCCGGGCTTCATGTTGAAGAAAAGCGTCACGCTGGTGAACTGATTGATATGATTCACCGCCTGCGCTCCGATCACCGGGTGCCAACTGGTCACGGCGCTCAGCGGAATCATGCGCTGGCCGTCGTCACTCTTGATATAAAGCTTGCTCAGATCCTGAGGATCCGAGCGCTCGTCATCCGCTACCTCCAGGATCACCTGGTACTGATTTTCCGGCTTCTTGATCAGGTAGCTGTAGTTCTGCGAATACGCGTCGTGAAGAAGTGTCAGGATCCGGGTTTCTGAAACGCCATAAAGCTTCGCCTGGTCACGCAGAATATCGACCTGCAGGTTCGGCGTGTGATTGAACAGATCGGAATTCACGAACAGGAAGCCGGGATACTGGTACATCTTGGCCATCATCTGGCCGGCGACGGCATACACCTGCTTCGCATTAATGCCTGAGATCGCGTAGGCGAACTGCCCTTGCACATTCGCAGTGGCGCCGGTACTGATCTCCAGCACCGGGTTGGGCTGAAGGAAAGCGATCGTTCCCGGGACGGTCGAGGCTATGCCTCCCATCAGCTGTCCCGCGACCTCCTGGATGGGAGGACGCTTCGACGGATCCTTGAGAAACGCGATCAGGAACGCCTGATTCGCCGGCAGGAACTGTCCGTTTCCGCTCATGGTAAACGTGGTTTCCACGGCTGGATTCGCGTGCATCACTTTTTCCGCCGCAGTCTGGTAGGCGTGCATCTGATCGGGCGACGAACCTTCCTGTGCTACCAGTACGCCGCGAATGAACGAACTGTCGCCGATGGGCAGAAACGACTTGGGAACGATATAGAAAAGGTATCCCGTGCCCGCCAGGCAGATCACCCACACCAGCGCCGAGATCCAACGCTGCCGCAGGAAGAACCACAGCGAGCGGCCGTACACGTTTAGCACACGACGTTCGATGCTGCCGAAGACACGCTCCATCCAGGTCTTCTTGGCGCCCGCGCCTCGATTCGAAAGCAGCCTCGACGTCATCAGCGGTGTGAGAGTCAGTGAAACCAGACCGCTGGCAATGATGGAGATCACGATGGTGACGGAGAACTCCCGGAAAATCCGACCCATCAGGCCGCCCATGAACACCAGGGGAATAAAGACAGCGGCAAGTGAGAGCGTCATTGCCAGAATCGTGAAGCTGATCTCTTTCGCCGAGTTCAACGAGGCTTCGAAAGCTGGTTGCCCCTCTTCCATCAGACGAACCGTGTTCTCCAGAAACACGATGGCGTCATCGACCAGGAAACCTATTGCCAGGGTGAGCGCCATGAGCGACAGGTTGTCGAGACTGTAACCCAGCGCGTTCATGGCGACGAACGTCAGCAACAGGGAGAGCGGGAGCGCAACCGCAGGAATCAGAGTGTCGGTAGCGCGGCCGAGAAAGACGAAGATCACGCCCACGACCAACACGAAGGCGATGTATAGAGTCGTCTGCACGTCTCTGGCGCTGTCCACAATGGTCCGGGAACGGTCGTAAATCGGAATGAGGTGTACCGAGGTTGGAAGCTGCGATTCGATGTTCGGCAGAAGATTGCGTACCGAGTCTGCGACTTGGACGGCATTGGATCCCGCGCGACGGAACACAGCGACCACCACGGTCGCGGCCGGCACCTCACGCCCTCGCACCCAGAAACGCATGTCGATGCGCTCGTCCTGAACACTGTTTTTCGCAGTCGCGACATCTCTCAGATAGATCGGCGCGCCGTTGCTTTGTCCGACGATGAGCTGGTTGTATTGCTCGGCCGTACTCAGTTGTCCTTGCGGCTGCAGCAGGAAACTGTGGTGTGGTCCGTCGAACTGCCCCGCCCCGGTATAGCTGGTTCCATTCTTGACGGCGGTCGTCAGATCTTCGAGCGTGATATTGCGAACCGCCATGGCCGATGGATCCGCCTTGATGCGCACCGCCGATTGCGTGCCGTACACCGCGACTTGGCTTACCCCCGGCAAAATGCTGATGCGCTCTCCAACCTGCGTGCTCGCATAGTCGTACAACTGCCCTTCAGTCGCCGTGTCACTGACCAGAGCGATGTATTGAATCGGCTGATCATTGGGGTTGGTCTTGGTGAATGTAGGGGGGCTCGGCAGGTCGACGGGAAGCTGCCCCTGCGCCCGGGTAATTGCAGCTTGAACATCAGTCGCAGCCGCATCGAGGCTTTTGTCGAGATCAAATTGCAGGATGAAGCTGGTGTGCCCTTGCCCGTTGTTCGAGGTCACCAACTCGAGGCCGGGGATCTGCATGAACTGGCGTTCCAGCGGGGTCGCCACGTTGTTGGCCATCGTTTCCGGTGTGGCGCCGGGATAGTTCACCTGCACCTGAATGACGGGATAGTCCACCGCCGGCAGGTCGCTGACCGGCAACCGAAAATATGCCAACACCCCGAACAGAATGACCGACACCGTGAGGGCCACGGTCATCACAGGACGGCGGATAAAGCGCTCAGAGAGATTCATCACTGCCCTCCGCTTTTCGCCGTACCGCCGGCGGGAGACCCGGGATTTGCTGCGCCCGTGTCGACGCGCACTTTGCCGCCGGGTCTCACTGTCAGTTGTCCAGTGACGACCACGCGCTCATCCGGGGCCAGTCCCGCCGTAACCACGACATCATCCCCTTGGCGCTGGCCCAGTGTGACGGGACGAAGATCAGCGGTATCGTCGGGCTTGACCACATAGACAAAGGGACCTTTCTGGCTGATCTGCGTTGCCTGGTTGGGGATCAGCACCGCTCCTTTCTCCGTCGACAGGATTAGCTTCACCTGCACAAACTGTCCGGGCCAGAAATGATGGTCCGGGTTCGACACGGTGGCCCGCAGGTTCACCGTTCCCGTTCCGCTCTGTACTGCATTGTCCAGAAACTCAACCTTCCCCACTCTTGCGCCGCCGCCGGGATCCGCCGGCAGCCGGACCATCGCTTTCAAAGTTCCGTGCGCCATTTCTTTTTGGACCTGCGGAAGATCCCGCTCCGTGACGGTGAAGGTCGCGTAGATCGGGTTCAGGCGCTGAATCGAAAGCAGCGCCGTGCTATTTGCCTGCACCACATTCCCCACGTCCACCAGACGCGCACCCGCGCGACCGTCGATGGGAGAGTGGATGTAGCAATACTCGAGGTTCAACTTGGCGGTTTCGAGAGCCGCCTCGGCTGCCTCTACTTGTGCCTGATCCACCTCGACGGTGTTCTTCTTGGTGTCGTAATCCTGCTTCGAGATGGCTCTTGTCCCGACAATCTCCTCATCGCGGGCGAACTCGATTTTCGCCAGGTCGAGCGCCGCTTTGGTCTGAGCAAGGGTTGCCTGTGCCGAGTCAACTTGTGCCTTGTAGGGACGCGGGTCAATGACAAACAGCAGTTGTCCCCTCTTCAGGCTTTCGCCATCTTGAAAATGCCGCTCGGTGATCTTTCCGCCGACTTGTGGCGTCACCGTGACCGACTCGAAGGCGACGTTCCTGCCAATCTCGTCCAAATATCTGGGAACATCCTGGGTGGTAGCCAGAGCCACCGTCACCAGGGGCGGCGGCATCATCGGCGCCGCCTGCACCTGGCTGCGGCTGCACCCGGAGGTAACAACCAGCAGCAATAGCAGCGGAATCAGTCCTGCCATCCCGGATTGCAATCTCGAAACAGTTTTCGCGGAAGCTCTCATTGCCACCCTCACAAAGGACCTGTCAGTCTTCTTCAATTTGTATGCAACGTGGAGGCGGCATGCGGCTCTTCGTCGCGCATGATGGAAACCTCAGACGCATGCGTCAAGCTTTCGAGCGCCCTGGCGCGGGCGTCCACGACCGCCTGCCGTGGACATTCCAACAGGATAGAACAATCCTGGTACGAGTAGCCCTCCAGCACGGACATAACAAACACAAAACGTTCTAGTGCGTCGAGCTTGAGAATGGCGTCAAGGGGCGTGCGATTCACCAATTCTGTCGTCAGAACGCCGCCGAACAAGGGAGTGGTTGCCGAAGCCATGCGCCTCCGGCCTTCAGCCGGTGCCATCTTCTGAATCGCATGCTGGATGATCGTTCTCCGCGCCCAGGAACGGGCCCACTCCTTGAAAACAGAGTTGCCTTCGACGCAATCCCCGATGCCTGCGACAAAACACTGTTCCGCCATCGCCTGGTCCGCAGTCAGCAAAAAGCCCAGCAGGTAAAGGCTGCTCATTTCGTCAGCGAAGATCTTGCAGAAGTCCGCACTCGTGGTGTACGCGGTGGAAGTAGAAACGTGAGCCGCTTCACGCGTGCCTAGACTCGTTACTGTTCCTCGTTCAACATTTTGACTTCTTCGGATGTAGCACATTTCGTGACTCCGCCTGGCACAAGCGTGCCAGTTGTTTGAGTACATGTCTGGTGAGCACCCCGCCGCAGGAGAACCTTGCTCCCTGCTGCATCAGTTCCAGCAGAACAGCTTCGCCTTCCTGGCTGATCACGGTCACATTGGAGAGATCAATGACCGGCTTGCGGCCTCGAAGGTCTTCCCGCACGCTGCTCCAAACCTGCCGAAGCTCTCCCAGCCAGGGTTCGACCAGCTTTCCTTCGAGCACCAGCTTGAGGTGAAAGCGCGATTCAACGATTGAGATCCGCAACATTATGCTTCTACGTTTCTTCCTGACACCTGTATGCATCGCAAGCAGCGCTCCAAACTCAGACGCCGATGAGCTTGCCATAAGTTGCTGATTTGATGAGACTGATGTCCGTGATGCGGGTATTTTTGTCGAAAATTGTCGAAACTTCTTCGACACTTGTCGAGATTGATCGAATACAGGAGTTCCAACTCGACACCGTCAACGAGAGGCTTGGGATTGGGGGAAATGTCAGTGCGCGGGGCGAGGTCTAGGCCGAATGGGTTCTCGCCGTTCGGCTAACGCTCGAGTGTAGGATGAAGCCCGACAGCTCACTGGCTCTGGAATGCCGAGGTCGATGGCTTCGCGAATCTCTGAGCAGCTCTTTCAGAAACGTGAGCAAGAAAACTACTGCTGCGCCACAAACGCCGGTGAATGCAATTTGAATCACGCTGAAACATCCAGCACGAAGCCGGCCAAAGCGCTTCATCGACCGCCAGTGTTGTAAAACCATGAGATACGAAAAAACGCGAGGCTCGTCGGATGACGACCTGAGCATAGATTTCGACAGTTGTCGAAACCTACGACACTTTGCGCGGATCGATGCCAAGCTTCTTCATGCGGGAGATCAGAGTCGTCCGTTTGATCCCCATGCGGGTAGCGGCTCCGTTTGGACCAGAGACGCGTCCATTGGTCTCTTTGAGGACACGCAGAATTTCTTCTCGTTCGCTAGACTCGCGCGGATTCGAAGTGGGAGCCGTTGCGCTTCCCGCTCGTTTGAGTTCGTACGCGGGTACTTCAAGAGCGCTGCCATGGGTAAGGATGACAGCCCGCTCCACGAAGTTTTCCAATTCCCGAATATTCCCCGGCCAGTGCCAGCTCGACAGCTTCCTCAGAGCGGCCGCAGGAATGGACTCGATCTGCTTCTCCATGCGCCGCCCGTATTTTTGCGCAAAGTATCTGACCAGCAGAGGAATGTCCTCCGGACGCTCGCGCAGCGGCGGAATGCGAATCGGAAACACGTTCAAGCGGTAGTAAAGATCGCTGCGAAATTCCCGGTCCTCGATCATCTTGTCGAGATCGCGGTTGGTGGCCGCCACCAGTCGGACATCCACTTTCTTGGTTCGAGTACTGCCCAGCCGTTCGAATTCCCGCTCTTGCAATGCACGCAACAGCTTCGGCTGGATTTCCAGCGGAATGTCGCCAACTTCATCCAGAAACAAGGTTCCTTGATCCGCAAGCTCCAGGCGGCCCAGCTTCTGGGAAATCGCTCCCGTGAACGCACCGCGCTCGTGTCCGAAGAGTTCACTCTCCAGCAGCCCGGTCGGAATCGCCGCGCAATTGAGCTTCACAAACGTGCGATCCTTCCGCCGGCTGCGATCGTGAATGGCGCGGGCAATCAGTTCCTTACCGGTCCCGGTTTCCCCGAGCAATAAGACGGTCGAGTCACTGGGAGCAACGGTTTCCACCAGGCGCAGCACGTTGCGCAGCGCCGAACTCTGGCCCACGATCCCTTCGAAATCCATCTCGCCACGGATTTCTTCTTCCAGATAGAGTTTCTCCTGCGCCAGTTTGTCTTTGAGTTCGGCAATTTCGCCGTACGCCAGCGCATTCTCCATCGCGATCGCCACCTGGTGCGCGACCTGGGTCAGAAATGCAACCTCATCTTCACCGAACGTATTCTCTTCGCGCCTGGCCAGCGCCAGCACTCCGAGCAGCCGGTTGCGGCTCACCAGGCCAATATCGCAAAACGAATTCATCCCTTCCCCGGAGGCCTTGGCATACATCTCCGGAGGAACCTCCGCGGGATCCAGACGGTTCAGCACATAAGGCTTTCCGGTCTGGAAGGTCTCACCCGGCATGCTCCCTTCGATCGGAATCGCGATGCCTTCCGCGAAAAATCCTTTGCTGTCGGGAAAATCGAGCGTGTGCACGCGTAGATTCTTACCGTCCGCATCCGGCAGCATGATGGCCGCGGCGTCACAGTGCATGACTCTGCGGACACTGCTCGATATCGCTTTCAAGAGTTCGTCGAACTCCAGATTTGAAACGACCTGGTTGGTCAGCTCAAGGATCAGCTTAAGGCGGTCCTGCGCTCGAGTGGACGCATCGAGGTTGACTGCGGCATCGATCGCCAGCGCCAACTGATCGGCAAGCAACCGGAGAAAATCTACCTCTTCCTCGGGATACGCATGCGCAATCGCGCTGCCCAGGCTGATGACGCCTAACCGCCGCTGGCCTCTCGTCAACGGCAGAGTGCAGGTGGAAGCGATCCCATGCTGATCCAAGAACTGTTTGTACCGCGGGAATCGTGTCTCCTGGCTCCAATCGCCCTTGACGAAAAGATGCTGCCGCTCGTGCACCCAGGCAATCGGGGAGTGTTCATCGAACGTGATTCCCTCCAACCTCTTCCCGCCGGCCTCCACCAGTTGCCACTCGACTGTATTGGTTTCCGCGTTCAGGGCAACGACTTGAAGATAATCAAAGGCGACGATCTCACGCAGTTGGCGTGAAACTTCGTCTCCGGCATTCTCGCAATCGTTGCAGGTAGCAATGGAATTTGCCGCTCGAAGCAGCGCTTCATAGCGGGCTGTCGGATCCGTTGGGATGAGTCGTGCCACCGTTGCCATGAACTGATACACCTTACGTCTAAGGGTTCGCCAGGGTTGCGGTTTCCTCCCCGTAAGAAACCGCGAGGGGACGGCGCTATCATCATCTGATGTAGCCACCTCCGTGAAGGGTGCGAAAAGTGTCGCTGCTCCTCGACACTTGTCGAACTCGCTGTCGAAGTCCTCGACAAGTGCGTCCGCCCCGCCTGCCCGGGTGAAATCAACTGATTTCCCCTCAATGCCTTCCGGGCGAAATCAGTGTTTGGCACCTCCGGTGCATTGTTTCCAGTGAAACCAGCAATGTCCCTCCCGGTCCGGTTTCTTGATCGGACGGGCGTTCTGGAAGGCACATGGAGGAATATTAAGATGCGTAAATGGTTTGTCATCATTGTTGCCGTCGCTATGTTAGCGGTTGGGGCGGTTGCCCAGGAGGGTCGCTCCGAAATCAGCTTGCAGGGTACAGGCTTTTTCACCAAAGACTCTACGGGCCAAGGCAACTTGCAGCGCAGCACCGAGACTGGCGGATTTCTAATCGGCTACCGTTACCACTTCAACCGATGGCTGGCTGCCGAGACCGTATACGGCTATAGCCGCGACACGCAGCAGTTTTTTACCGGCGGTGGACTCTCAAGAATCCAGGCAAATGCTCATCAAGCCACCGGAGGTTTTGTGGTGAACCTGCCTGTCCCCTCACGATTCAGGGTAAGCCCGTACGTGCTGGCGGAGGGGGGAGCCTTGGTGTTTGACCCAACCGGCAACTCCTTCGGCAGCGTTGCCGGAGCACAAACACAAGCGACCGGTGTCTTCGTCTATGGAGGTGGCGCCGACTTTCCAATCATGAAGCATATTTCACTGCGCGCCGAATATCGTGGTCTGGTGTACAACGCCCCGGATTTCGGACTTCGCAGCCTCAACACCAACTCCACCACGCACACCGCGCAGCCCTCCGCTGGAATCGTATTCCGTTTCTAAACAGGGTTCAAACTGAACTCTTCCCCGCCCGCCGAGTAATTCGGCGGGCTTTTTTGTACTCCGTGGTAGCCGTACACTCGTAGCGTCGCAGCCGCGGGATCTTCCTTCGCGGTCGCGACCGGCTGTCACCAAACATCGAACCGACATGAGGTGAATATGAGACTCGTTCTGGCGGTTGCCTTCGTTGCTTTCGCTATCTCGTGCGTCGCACTCGCCGCGCCCGCCCCACAGGTCTTCTCCACGACCGCCGGACCGGTCAAAATCACTCCCCTCTATCATGCCAGCACGCTGATTGAGGCCGGAGGCATGGTCATCTATCTTGATCCCTCCAAGCCCGCAGAATTTAGCGGCCTCCCCAAGGCCGACCTTATTCTCATTACCGACATCCACCCCGACCACATGGATCCGGCTTCCATCTCCCAAGTCACCAAGCCCGGAACCGACATCCTGGCGCCGCCGGCAGTGGTCAAAACCGTGACCAGCGCCAAACCCATTGCCAATGGTGAGACCAAAACCTGGCATGACTGGACCATCGAGGCGATTCCCGCCTATAACCTCACGCGCGGACCCAGCCCCGGCAAGCTTTTTCACGACAAGGGACGCGGCAACGGCTACGTGCTCACCTACGGCGGCAAGCATTTCTACTTTTCAGGAGACACCGAAGGCGTTCCAGAAATGCGAGCGCTCAAGAACATCGACGTCGCCTTCGTGTGTATGAATCTTCCCTACACGATGCCGCCGGAAGAGGCTGCAGAGGCGGTCAAAGCCTTCCATCCGAAAATCGTGATTCCTTACCACTATCGCGGCTCCGATCTTTCGATCTTCCAGAAGCTGCTGGAGGGCACCGGTATCGAAGTGCGTTTGCTCGACTGGTATCCACAAAAGTAAGTACGCGAGTCTTCTTGACCGAGTCTTGAAAAACGTCGCTGGACCGTCGCGGCGACCAGTAAGCCGCAGCGGTCGGAGCGCCCGCTGCGATGGAGATGTCGCAGGAAGTTGTTGATGAATCTTGGTGGCGGCGGTAGGACCCGAACCTACGACCTAGGGATTATGAGATGTGCTTTCTGAGGGCAGGCTGCAGAAGGCACGAGCGAAACCTCGGCTGCAATCGCTTTCCCCATGATTTCAGTGTTGGCGTTGCCACCAAGATCCGGAGTAAGAGGGTCACGACGGGCGAGCACTCTGAAGACCGCGTCCTCGACCGCACGAGCGGATTGCTGCTCTCCGAGATGGTCCAGCATCATGGCTCCCGACCAGATTTGCGCGATGGGATTAGCAATCCGTTTGCCGGCGATGTCGGGCGCGGACCCGTGGACAGGCTCGAACATCGAAGGATACTCACGCTCCGGGTTCAGATTGGCAGAGGGAGCCAGTCCCATCGATCCCACAACGGCCGCAGCAAGATCCGACAAGATGTCTCCGAAAAGATTCGATCCCACCACGACATCGAAGCGGTCGGGGCGGGTCACGAAGTGGGCGCTCAAGATGTCAATATGGAACTGGTCGGCCTTGATGTGAGGATAGTTCTGGGCAATCGCGGCGAAGCGTTCATCCCAGAACGGCATGGTGTAGACAATGCCATTGGACTTGGTCGCCGACGTCACATGCTTCTTTCGGGATTGGGCCAGCTCGAAGGCATACTTCATGACCCGGTCGCAACCCTTGCGGGTGAAGACGGTCTCCTGAATCGCCATTTCGAGGTCCGTGTTCCTGTGGAGACGGCCGCCAACCTCGGAGTATTCTCCCTCGGTGTTCTCGCGGATGATGCAGAAGTCTATTTCCCCTGCTTTGCGGTTGCTGAGCGGACTCGCAACTCCTTCTAGCAGCCGTATCGGACGCAGGTTTACATACTGTTGGAAACTCCGGCGAATGGGGATCAGCAGACCCCAAAGCGAAATATGATCGGGTACGCCCGGATATCCCACTGCGCCAAGAAAAATCGCGTCATACGAGCGCAACCGGTCGAGACCGTCCTCGGGCATCATGCGCCCGGTCTTGAGATAGGTTTCGCAACTCCAGTCGAAGTGGTTCCACGTTAAGCAGAAATCAAAACGTCGTGCCGCTGCTTCGAGCACGCGAATACCCTCAGGCACTACTTCGCGGCCGATGCCGTCGCCTGCGATGACTGCTATTTTGTAGTTCTTCAAGGTTCCTCGAATCGTCGTACTTCGGTTTGTTCATATACACTAAGCGGGCCAGGCGCCCATACTAGGTTCCCCAACCTTAAGGTTCAATTAAGGCCGAATGGAACATTGTTCAGATTCAGGGATGGGTGTCTCGATCTGCGGCGCAGGCGTGTTGCCAGCCAGGTAATGCGGATTCGCTGGTTAAGAATTCCCGGGGCGGAGAAACCGGCGAAGCACGTCGTGGCACCACTCAGAAAAAAAGCAGGAGGGGACTTGGAATGAAACGTCGGGACTTTTTGCGGTCTTCTGCCAGTTTAGGTGCAGTCATGACCACGGTTGGCCTACCTCATCCAGCCTTTGCCGCAAGCGAGAATCCGCCCTGCTCACCACCGCCCTTTCCGGAAACTCCTGGCCTGACGAAGTACATTGTCGAGTTCGTGCGGAGCACAAAGTTCACCGATCTGCCGCCGGATGTGATCGAACTCGGGAAGAAATCGATTCTCGACGGACTAGGGCTGGCGCTCGCCGGGTCCCGCGCCGAGAACGGAAAACTGTTCCGTGAGTACGTTAACAACATCGGCCTTCCAGATCGCGGCGTTACGGTGATGGGAACGAAGCGTAAACTGACGCCGCGCTTCGCGGCCTTTGCCAATGGCTTGGCGATCCACGTCGAGGATTTTGACGATACCCAGTTGGCGGTGGGCAAGGACCGAGTATACGGACTGCTCACGCATCCCACCGCACCCGTCCTTCCCGCTGCGCTGGCTTTATGCGAAGAGAGCGCGGCCAGCGCTGAGGATTTTCTGGTCGCCTATCACGTGGGTGTCGAGGTCGAGAGCAAAATTGCAGAAGCCATTTCTCCCCGCCACTATGTAGACGGGTTCCATACCACTGGAACTGTTGGCGTGTTTGGCAGCACCGCGGCCTGCTTCAAACTTCGCAACTTTGATGAGTCTCAGTGTGCTCGATCGTTTGGAATCGCCGCCAGTCAAGCGGCCGGCTTGCGCGAGAATTTCGGCACCATGATGAAGTCGTTTCACGCCGGTCATGCGGCCGGGGTCGGAATCTTTTCCACCGACCTGGCGGCCCTGGGCTGGACCGGCGCAGAGCAGATTTTGGAAGCCGATCGCGGTTTCTTCCATGCCGCCGGGGGCACTTACGATCCCGCCTCCATCTATCACAAGCTTGGCCATCCTTGGACCTTTGCCGATCCGGGGGTTTCGATCAAACCGTACCCTTGTGGCTCTTTGACCCATCCCGGCATGACCGAGATGCAGCGGCTCATTCGCACAGAAAAGATCAAGGCCGCCGAGGTTGATTATGTGGAAGTCGGCACCAATCACAACCTGCCGAATGCACTGATTCACCATCACCCGACGAACAACCTGCAAGCCAAGTTCAGCATGGAGTTCTGTCTGGCTATCCTGCTGGTAGATGGCAAGGCCGGACTTGCCGAATTCACTGACGCAGTTGTCAACCGCCCGGACGTACAGGCGATGATCAATCGGATTCACTTCGGAACCGATCCCGTGGCGGAAAAAGCGGGATACGACAAGATGACCACCATCCTCAAGATTCACCTGAAAGACGGGCGCGTCATCTCGGGACGAGCAGATTTTGGCAAAGGGAGTCCGTCGAATCCGATGAGCTACGACGAAGTCGCGGAAAAATTTCAGGGTTGCGCCGACTACGCCCAGTGGCCCGCGGACCGCGCCCGCAAGATTGTTGAAATGGTACGGAACCTGGAAACGGTTCCGGATATGCGTGCAGTGATTGAGCTGTGCGCTGGGTAAAACTCGCTTCCCTTAAAACGCGCGACAGTCGCGTGCGAAGAGACTGACTCCGGGCTAAAAGCCGATACGTTGCGCCAGAGCTGCAAATCTGGGGTCGGAACGGTAGTCCTTCAGAATCGGGTCCACCTTGAGGTAGGCCATGGACGTCGAGCGATCTTCATAGGCTTTCTGCAGCCATTCAAACACACGATCTCTATCGCCAAGTCCGGCATAGATCATGGCAATTCCGTACGCGGGTACGTAGCGGGTCTCGGACCGCCGGACCAGGTTGTCCAGCATTTTGCGAGCTTCTGCAGCGTTCCCCGCCATGGCGTAAGCATAGCCGAGGGCTGCTTCATAGTATTGATCACCGTATTGATTGCCCCCGCCGGTCAGCCGGACAGCCTTGAGGAACTCGCCGAGGGCCAACGGGTACTCGCTCTTGTATAGATAGGCATTACCCAGCCGGAAGTGGAGGCGCGGATACGAGGGGTCGATTTCAATCGCCGTCTTAAGGCAGTCAATCGCCTCATCATACTGACCCGCAAGATAGGCAACGTTTCCACAGACGGCACCGACGGTTTGCGAGACTGGGTCGAGTTCCTGGGCCCTCTTCGCTTCCGCGGTCGCCTCACGGAATCTCCCCATGGCCGCCAGGTCTTCCGCGTACCAGGCATGCGCAAACGCGTAGTTTGGATCCTCGCGTAAAGCGCGCTGGAACTCGTTCTCCGCGGCCACCCCGTCCCAGTCGAAATAAAAATGCACAAATCCAAGAGTGGCATGGGCGTCCGCAAGTTCAGGGTCCATCTGGAGCGCCTGGCTTGCAGCTTGTTTGGCTTTCAGAAACGCTTCTCTGGGAGACATGGCGTTGGTCAGGCCGAGGATGGAATAACTGTCGGCGATCCCCACGTAAGCCTGCGCATAGGTGGGGTCCAAAGCCACTGCCGCTTCAAAATACTCCAACCCCTTACGCAGCCCTTCGGTCGTGCGCTTGTTCCAGAAGTAGCGTCCCTTCACATAGGCTTGGTAGGCGTCACTATTTTCTGTAGGCCGTTGCGTAAGCCGGTTCTGCTCTGCCCCGGTCAGTTCCAGTCGAATGGACCGAGCGACTTCCCCGGAAACGGCGTCTTCGACCGCAAAGATGTTGGTGTACTTCTCGTCAAAAGTGTCCCCCCACATCTGAACACCATCGCTGACCCGAACCAACTGCACCGTCAGCCGGATGCGATCTCCCGCGCGCTGAATTCTGCCGTCGAGTACCGCGTCCACTTTTTGTTCTCGCCCCGCCGCCTGTGGATCTCGGGCGCCACCCACGTACCGTAGCATCGCGCTGGTCGGGCGTACCACGATCTTTCGCGTGTTTCCCAGCTTGGTGGTAATGGCATCCGAAATTCCGAGGCCGAGATAAATGTCGTCGCCTTTGTCACCGATGGTGGCGAAGGGCAGAATGGCCAGCGAGTGTGCCAGTGCGGTTTGTGACAATGCGGCAGAGGCGTGGTTCCCGTGAGAAATCCTTGTCCAGAGGAAGGTCCCGGTAGCAATGATCGGCACCAGAACGAAGATCATGAGGAGCCGGCGATTGTTCCAGTCCACTGGCCGCCAGGGCCTTATACGCGCCCGCAAGGCCGGAGACCGTTCCGGTGCGGACAAGGAAGGCGATACCACCCGTGGAGGAATCATCCGCACGGGCGGAGCGGCTAGCTCAACTGGAACCGTGGAGGTGACCGGAGGCGCAGAAGGAACGTATTCGATCAGCTTCACTTCCGCGGCAAAGCGGTACCCTCGTTTCGCAACGGTTTCGATGTAAGTGTAGTCTCGATGGTCTGATCCGAAGGCCTTGCGCAGCGCGTGGACCATCACGCAGAGATTGCCTTCCTCGACGAATGAAGCCGGCCATACTGCTTCGAGCAACTCCCGCTTCTCAATGAGGTGGCCGCTGCGTTGTACCAGGACCATCAACAGGTCAAAGGCCTTGGGGGTGACGGGAATCGGATGCCCATCCCGAAGAAGCAAACGTTCGGTTGGATCAAGGCGAAAGGGTCCGAACTCGTATAAGTAACAGACCGCATTGATCATAAGCGTCTTAAGAACTTCTTAAGATTTTTTCCAGCGATCGTAAAGGACTCTGCCTTTCCCCACTCGCTAGAGTCCCCCCCGGCCTCAAGAGCTTGATCTTGAGAAACACCAAATGTGCGAAGTCTATACCAAAGCAAATTTTTGGGAAAGCCTTGCTTGACCGGCTGGGACCCGACGGGTCAGGTCAGAAGACCAAAAATCACCCAAAGGATGAGGTGCGCGATGAGCACTGTACGGAACGGCGGTAGATTCGGTGCATGCATACTGGCGGTCGTTGTTCTGGTGGGCATCCTGCAATCCCATCCAGCACAGGCCCAATTAGCGGGGGCAACCCTCACGGGAGTGATCACCGACAAGTCGGGCGCCGTGGTCGGAAATGCCAAAGTCGAGATCAAGAATACCGCGAATGGCCAGGTTCGCGAGGTGACGACCAACGACAGCGGCCTGTATTTGGCGCCGAATTTGCTGCCCGGAACCTACGATCTGAAGGTGACGGCGACCGGCTTTACTAGCGCCGAGCAGAAAGGCATTGTCCTCAACGTCGGTATGGAGCAGGCGCTCAACATAACTCTGCAGGTGGGCGAGGTTACCCAGGTCGTTGAAGTGAGCGACCTGGTGCCGACCGTCGAAACGACCTCATCGACTGTGGGGGCCACGGTAGAACAGAAGACGGTGGTGGAGCTGCCGCTCAACGGCCGCGACTGGACCCAACTCGCAACTCTGCAGCCCGGGATTATTAGCGTGCGGGCGCAGGCTTCGACCGGGGCGACGGCAAACCGTGGCAACCGCGGCTTCGGCGATCAACTCGCCGACAGTGGACACCGTCCCAATGAGAACACCTACCGTGTGGACGGCATCAACATCAACGACTATTCGAACGGCGCGCCGGGCAGCGTGTTGGGTGCCAGCCTCGGCGTCGACGCCATCCAGGAATTCTCCGTCGTTACCACTAACTACACGGCAGAGTATGGCAGGACTTCTGGTGCGGTCATCAACGCGATCACCAAGTCCGGAACCAACAAGATTCACGGGAGCGGCTATTTCTTCGATCGCGACAAGATTTTTGACGCCCGAAACTTCTTCGACGGTCCGAACATTCCCCCCTTCCGGCGAACACAGTTTGGTGGTTCCATCGGAGGCCCAATCCGCAAGGACAGAACGTTTCTTTTCGGAGATTATGAGGGCGTCCGCCAGGGACAGAGTCTAAGCTTCCAGGATAACGTTCTTTCCGCCGCGGCTCTGGCTGGGAATCTCTGCTCAAAAAATGGTCCGGGGTGCACCGCGCATACAGTCACCATCGACCCCAACGTCGCACCTTTCCTGCCACTGTGGAAACCTCTGCACGGCGTAAATCTTGGTGCCGTGCCCGGCGGCAACGGCGATATCGATCTTTTCCTGACCTCCGGAATCAAGGTTCTCAACGAAAATTACTTCACCGTGCGAGGGGACCACAAGATTTCGGAGAACGACAGCCTTAGCGGCACGTTCTTCTATGATAAGGCCCCGCAAACCAATCCCGATTCGCTCGATAACACGATCCACCAGGTCTTTACCCAGCGGCATACGCTGGCCTTGACCGAAACCCACATTTTCAATTCAGAATTCGGGAACACCTTCCGCTTCGGATATACGCACGTGACCGGATTGGTCAATTCGCCGGTTTCAGCCATCAATCCCGTAGCCGCTGATACCACGTTGTGCACGGTCTGCACACCGACTCCGCTGCCTCCCGCACTCATTCAAGTCGATGGCTTGACTGCGGCCGGCGGTCTCGGCAATCTTTCTTTCTTCGGCCACCACTACAACAGCTTCCAGGTGAACGACGACTTGTTCCTGACCAAGGGCAAGCACGTATTGAGATTCGGCATGGCCTTTGAGCGCCTGCAATACAACGTGCTTTCCAAGGTTCGAGGCAACGGTAACTTTGTCTTTACCACCATCGCCGGATCGACGGCTGATGGGCTTGAGAACTTCCTCACGAACAATCCGGCCAAGGTGTTGCTGCTCAGCCCCACCATTCGCAAGGAGACTCAGTCGCGGGACAGCTTGTTTGGAGTCTATATTCAGGACGACTGGCGCCTTCGCCCGCGGCTCACGGTAAACCTGGGGTTGCGCTATGAAATGCTGACCAACCCAACGGAAGCCAACAACGGCTTCGGCTTCCTGCCAAACTTCTTTACCGGGACGACCACGCACTATAACAACCTGTTCGCCACCAACCCGACTACCCGAAACTTCGATCCGCGCGTGGGCTTCTCCTGGGATCCGACAGGCA
The DNA here is from genome assembly GCA_963832635.1 of Terriglobia bacterium. Classification (GTDB taxonomy): domain Bacteria; phylum Acidobacteriota; class Terriglobia; order Terriglobales; family Acidobacteriaceae; genus DATFTE01. Next base: position 234,695 of record CAWHVH010000004.1, read on the forward strand.
GCGGCAAGACTGCGATTCGCGCCGGAGCCGGTATCTTCTCCATCTTGCCCTTGCCCTACGTTTACACCATCGGCGATTCCTTGACGCTGCCCTTCTCCTTGCAGACCAGCGCAGCAAATCCTGCTCTGACACAGGGTTCGTTCCCGGTAGTTCCGTCAACGGTGAATTTCGGCAACACTGCTGGTTCTCGTTTTGTGGACCGCAGCCCCAAACGGTCGTTTGCTGCAAATTGGAACGCGAACATTCAAAGGGACCTGACCTCGAAGGTCGCGGTAATGGTTGGCTACGTTGGATCGCGCACGCTGCACAACGCAACCACGGCTGATGATGCCAACCAGGTGCTTCCGCCGCAGATTAACGGCGTGTATACCTGGCCCTGCGGTGTAACCCAACCCGGGAATTCTTTCTGCGACCCGTTGACAACCAATCCCCGCGCCAACCCCAACGTAGGTTTTATCCGACCCATCTTCTTTTCTGGTGCATCCTCCTATGAGGGATTCCTGTCGCAGGTGCGTTTGACCAACGTGAAATCGGTGCAAGCGCAATTGGCCTATACCTACAGCAACTGCAAAGATGAGGGCTCCGGAGCACAACTTGGTGATCCTTTCCAGAACTCACTTACCTCGCTGATCTGGTTCGACAAGGCGCATCGGTTGGGCGCCTGCGACTTCGACATTCGCCAGAACCTGGTGGCCAACTACATCTATTCGCTGCCAACGCCGCACTGGGGCGGAGCCGCGAAATGGGTTGCAGGGGGATGGCAACTTGGCGGCATCATCACCGCCAGCACCGGCGTGCCCTTTACCTTGGTCCTGCCAGGGGATCCCCTGGGCCAGAACTATACGGACTCGGGCTTCGACTATCCCAACCGCGTCCCCGGATGCAATCCGATTAGTGGGCCCACAATCGTCAAGGCTAACGGCATACCCACGGGCGCAGTAACCTACATCAACAACTCTTGCTTCGCGGTGGCGCCCAATGTCAACGGGGGGCTTGTGCTCGGCAATAACGGGCGCAACTCACTGTACGGTCCCAAATTCGTCGATTTTGATTTTTCGGTTTTTAAGAACACTCAGATCACGGAACGCTTTAACCTGCAGTTCCGAGCTGAGTTCTTCAACGTTTTCAACCACACCAACTTCCAAGCCCCGTTGGACAACACCACGTTCACCTCTGCCGACCTGACTACCGGGGCGCTCTCTGGCGCGGGCGGGATCGACTCCACTGTCGGCACCTCGCGTCAAATTCAGCTAGGCCTCAAGATCATCTTTTGAGGCATAAACCCTTAGGCAAGGCCGAAGTCCCACTTCGGCCTTTTGCCTTACACTGACTACGGCTGGCTGGTTGGCATTCGGCGCGGAAACCAGTCCCGGCAAGATCCGCGACGATGTTTCGTGAACGAGCTTTGCCTTTAGCGCGAACCTGCTAATAGAAATTAAAGGAGAAGGCTTGAGCGGTCGATGGGATGCCACCCTGCCGGAGGACTACGCTGCTCCTCGGAGTACCCCGTCCAGCAACTTGCCGGCCAAGGATGGCCATGGTCCGGCGGTGTTCGCCGGTTTCCTGGGATGGACGCTCGACGCCTTTGATTTCTTTTTGGTCGTCCTCTGCCTGACGGCCATCGCGAAGGAATTTCACCGCTCCGACGCAGAGATCGCTTTCTCCATCACTCTTACTCTCGCGTTCCGTCCGGTGGGTGCGTTCATTTTCGGATTGATGGCCGACCGCTACGGGCGCCGGCTGCCCTTGATGCTCGACCTGATTTTCTACTCCATCGTCGAGGTCCTTACCGGGTTTGCACACAGTTTCGCCGTTTTCCTCGTGCTGCGCGCCTTGTTCGGCATCGGCATGGGCGGAGAGTGGGGTGTGGGCGCTTCTCTCGCGATGGAAAAAGTTCCGCCCAAACTGCGCGGTTTCCTTTCAGGAGTGCTGCAACAGGGATATGCGCTCGGCTATCTGCTGGCGGCCGTCTGTTTCTATTTCGTCTTTCCCCGCTGGGGTTGGCGGCCGATGTTCTTTATCGGGGGACTTCCAGCTTTGCTGGGCCTCTTCGTACGCTTCAAGGTGAAAGAGTCAGAAGTATGGCAGAGAACCCGTCACTCGAATTGGACTAATTTAGGCCGGGAGGTTCTCTCCCACTGGAAACTATTCCTCTATTTAACGCTGCTCATGATGATGATGAACTTTACATCTCACGGCACGCAGGACATGTTTCCTACCTTCCTGCAGCGTCATTGGGGGATGGGGCCGACGCAGCGCGCTACCGTCACCGCGATCTCCATGGTCGGGGCGATCATGGGGGGCTTGCTGATCGGTTGGCTCTCCGACCGGATTGGGCGCCGCAAGGCGATGGTCGCCGCGCTGGTGTGTGCGATCGCCTTGGTTCCGCTGTGGGCCTACGCACCGTCCCTCACTCTGCTGATCGTGGGAGCTTTTTTTATTCAGTTCATGGTGCAGGGAGCCTGGGGCATCATTCCGGCGCACCTTTCGGAGTTGTCGCCCGACTCGGTGCGCGGATTCCTTCCCGGATTTGCGTACCAGTGCGGCGTCCTTCTGGCGGGCTCGGTGGGATATGGGGAGGCGATTCTGGCCCAACGGACCAGCTATGCGAACGCGATGGCACTGACCGCGTTTGTCGTTTTCATCCTGACGGCGGCAGTCGTCGCTCTCGGGCGAGAGAAGAGAGGCATTGAGTTTGGTTCGTAGTCCAGGCCGTGACTTGAGGGAAAAATTGATGACCAAGAGATGGTGGTTTTCCACATTGATCTCGGCCTTTTGCTTTGCGCTGGCAGGTCCAGCCATGGCACAGACGCACCCATTGCGCCTGGTGCAGACGATTCCCATGCCCGGCGTCCATGGGCGCATTGATCACATGGACGTGGATGTAAAGGGGCAACGTCTCTTCGTCGCCGGCCTGGAGAATGGTTCGCTCGAGGTGGTTGACCTGAAGGCAGGAAAATCTCTGCGCAGTATTCCGGGCTTCAAGAAGCCGCAAGGGATCGCTTTTGTTCCGTCACTCAACAAGCTTTTTGTCGCCAGCGGAGACGATGGGAAGGTGCGGGTTTTCCGTGCCGACACGCTCGCTCTTCTCGATACGATCGATCTCGAGCTTGGCCCTAACCGCATCCTTTACGACGCGCGGAAGTTCGTCCTCTACGTTGGCTACGGTGGGAAAGACGCCGGTAAAGACTATGGTGAAGTCGGCATCATCGACGCAAAAAAAGACAAACTGATCGCCAACGTCAAGACAGATGCGCACCCTGCCGAATTGCTGCTCGACAAGTCCGGGAAGCGGCTGTTTTGCTTTGTATCGGTGTCCAGCAAGATCCAGGTCATTGATACGAGGGGGAGGAAAGTGATTGCCACCTGGCCGGTGAGCAGCCAGCGTGCTGGGGACGGAGCATATGATGCGGCGAGCAACCGGCTCTTCATCGGCACCCGCACGCCGCCGCAGATGATTGCGATGGACGCGGACACCGGCAAGGAAGTTTCGAGCCTCCCCACGGTCGACGGCATGGATGGGGTACACTTCGACGCCAAACACCGCCGGGTTTACGTCTCTGGTGGACGCGACGCGGATGTCGGATTTGTCTATACCTACCAGCAAGAAGATGCCGACCATTATGAACTGATCGACAAATTACCGACCCGGCAGGGAGCCGGAACCTCGCTGTGGGTGCCGGAACTCAACCGGCTTTACGTCGGAGCTCCTGCACAGGGTGCGGAAGCGGCAGATGTACTCGTATTCGAAGCACAACCTTAGAAACGCGAACGCGACCATCGGAGAGAAAACATGAAACTCGCGATCATCCTTGCGACGATCTTGGCGGCTGCGAGTTGTCTGGCATCCGGTCAGGCCACCAATCAACCTTCCGCACGCGATTTGCAGCCTCTGCAACTCGAAGAGCAAATCCCCGTACCCCACGTTGCCGGACGGCTGGATCACTTCAGCGCCGATGTGAAGCGCAAGCGGATCTTCGTTTCCGCACTGGGAAACAACACGGTTGAAGTCGTCGATGTGTTTCAGGGGAAAGTGATCCACAGCATTCCCGGATTGAGCCAGCCGCAAGGCCCGTTGTACGTGCCGGGATTCGACAAACTCTATGTCGCCAACGCCGAAGACGGCAAAGTGCGAGTCTTCGATGGCGCCACTTACACTTTGAAGAAGACGATTGATTTTGGCGCAGACCCCGACAACCTCCGCTACGATGCTGCGTCCAAGAAAGTATTTGTCGGCTTCGGAGAAGAAGACGGCGGCATTGCCATGATCGACCCCGCAACCGACGAGCGCGTCGGACCGGTCCTCAAGACAGAGGGACATCCCGAGTCGTTCCAGGTCGAGGCGTCTGGCGCTCACATCTTCGTCAACGTTCCCGACGCCGGCAATGTCGTGGAATCGATCGACCGTAAAACGGGAGCGGTCACCAAGTGGCCCCTTACGGGGCTGCGCGGAAACTACGCCATGGCGCTCAATGAGGCCGATCATCGCCTCTACACCATCACGCGGAAGACGCCCATGATGGTGGTTCTCGATACCACGACGGGCAAAGAAGTCGCGCGTCTACGCGCTGCCGGGGAGTGTGATGACGTCTATTTTGACGGGTCTCGCAAACGCATTTATGTGATCGGCGCAGAAGGCTTCATCAGCGTCTTTCAGCAGAACGATCCGGACCACTACGAGTTGATCGCGTCGATCCCAACCACCGTCGGCGTCCGAACCGGTTTCTTTTACGTTAAGCGTGACCGGCTCTACGTCGGAGTTCCTGCGAAAGGAAGCGAGCCTGCTCAGGTGTGGACCTTTGAGGCAGAAGATTAACGGAAGCAGACCGCGAACCATGGGCGAGAAAATAAATATTCTCGATGTATCGGCCCGCGATGGCTTGCAGAATGAGCCGCGGCCGGTCTCAACCGCCGACAAGGTGGAATTGATTCGGAAACTGGTCTCCGCGGGCGTGACCGATATCCAGGCTACAAGCTTTGTACACCCCCGGTGGGTTCCACAGATGGCCGACGCGGAGGCTCTGGCAGCGCATTTCGGAGAATTTCCCGGTGTGAGATTTTCCGCTCTTGTGCCGAATTTCAAGGGATACGAGCGCGCCGTTGCCTCGGGCGTCCGCTATCTCGAGTTCGTCTTATCGGCCAGCGACAGTTTTAACCGCAAGAATTTAAACCGCACTCTGCCCGAGTCGCTTGCGCTGCTCGCGGAAGTGAGCCGCGCGGCGGAGCGAGATGGGGTTACGATTCGCACTGGAATTTCAACCAGCTTCCATTGTCCCTTCGAAGGCAAAATCTCGGCGCGTGCACTTTTCAACGTGGTCAAAGCCGCGCGCGATGTTGCCCCGTGGCGAGTGGCCATCTGCGACACCGATGGCATGGCTTATCCCGATCAGGTTCGCGAGGCCTGCCGACTGATCACTGCGGAACTGAAAATCAATCCAACCGACTTGGCGCTTCATTTCCACGACACCTATGGCCGAGGTCTCGCTAACACGCTCGCGGGCCTGGACTGCGGCGTTCGCGAGTTTGATGCCTCCACCGCGGGCTTGGGAGGATGCCCCTATTGTCCGGGCGCCAGCGGCAACCTCGCGACCGAAGATCTGGTTGCTTTCCTGCACGGGATGGGCTTCGACACCGGAATCGATCTCGACCGGCTGTATGAGGCGGCGGAGTTTGCCAGTCACTTCACCGACAGGGACTATCAAGGCCATCTACTTCGGGTGCACCGAGCCGCCGTCTGCACTCCCGGACCGAACTCTTCGACCGCGAATCAGGTGCGGTCGAGTTAGACACGCTCATGGCCCTTCCGCTCACCGGCATTCGCGTTCTCGATGTCACCAACGTTCTCGCCGGCCCTTTTTGCAGCTACCAGCTTGCGCTGATGGGAGCGGAGGTCCTCAAGATCGAGCAACCTGGAAGTGGCGACCTCGCGCGCAGACTGGGAGCCGATCCGGCCCAGAGCGGCAAGTTGATGGGAGCCTCGTTCGTTGCCGTGAATGCTGGTAAAGAGTCGGTGACTCTCAACCTTAAGCATGAGAAGGGCAAGAAAATTTTCAAAGAGCTCACCGCGCAATCTCACGTGGTCGTTGAAAATTTTCGCCCCGGTGTGATGAAGCGTCTTGCACTCGACTATTCGGTCCTATCCAAACTTAATCCCCGCCTGGTGTATTGCGCCATCTCCGGATTTGGCCAGGAGGGGCCGCTCGCACAGCGCCCCGCGTATGACCAGGTGATTCAGGGAATGGCGGGCGTGATGAGCGTGACTGGAGATGAGCACAGCGCGCCCCTGCGCGTGGGATATCCGGTGTGCGATACCGTGGGCGGCATCACGGCAGCGTTTGCCATCACCGCCGCGCTCGTGGGTGTGCGCGCCACCGGCGAAGGCCGGTTGATCGACATCTCCATGCTGGAATCATCGCTGGCCACCATGGGCTGGGTAGTTTCGAATTACTTGAATTGTGGAGTGGTGCCGCTTCCCATGGGAAATGAGAATTTTACCGCGTCTCCATCGGGAACGTTTCGCACCGCTGACCGGGCGCTCAATATTGCCGCCAACGAGGACGCCCAGTACCGCAATCTGTGCGATCTGATTGGACGCCCCGACCTGAAGACCGATCCACGCTTTGCCGACCGGCAGACACGCAAGAATAACCGCGCCGCGATGAACGCAGAAATCGAACCCGAGTTGATGCGCCGCAGTGCGGACGAATGGGAGCCGCTGATGGTTGCGGCCGGAATTCCAGCGGGGCGGGTGCTCACGGTCCCCGAGATTCTGGGGCACCCTCACCTTGCCCAACGGCAGTTTGTCACCAGCTTTGCCGCTCCGGGGACGAAAGCGGACGATCAGCATGTTACGAGCGGAGGTTTTCAGCTCGACGGAAAAGCGGTTGTTCCCGAGACTCCGGCGCCCTCGCTCTCGGAACATACAGGAACCTGGCTGGGCAAATTGGGATATGACGAGAATCAGATCGCTGCTTTGCGTGCCGAAGGAACCATATGAGGGAGGAGCCTGCCAATTCCGCGAGCAGATCTTTGCGCGACAGCGTGGCGGCGTGCGCAAAAGCACATCGAGCGATGCTGGTACCGGGAGCCGCCAACGCTCTCTCCGCGCGCATTATCGCCGACCTTGGGTTTGAAGCTGTCTACGTCACTGGCGCCGGCGTCACCAACATGGATTTCGCCTTGCCCGATCTGGGCTTCCTCAGCCTTGCTCAACTGGCAGAGCGCACCGCCGCCATCCGCGACGCGGTCACGCTGCCCGTGATCGTAGATGCGGATACCGGGTTCGGCAACGCGCTCAACCTTTACCACACGGTGCGTGTCTTGGAACGCGCGGGCGCCGACGCCATCCAGATCGAAGATCAGATTTCGCCGAAGCGATGTGGCCACTTCGCCGACAAGTCTGTGATTTCTGTCGAAGAGATGCGCGGAAAAATCAATGCCGCCGCCGATGTTCGCACCAGTAATGACCTGCTGATCATCGCCCGCACCGATGCTCGAGCAGTGGAAGGCTTTCAGGCTGCCCTGGATAGAGCCTCGGTCTACATTGAAGCCGGCGCCGATGTGACATTCGTCGAAGCGCCGGAAAGTGTCGACGAAATGCGCCGCATCCCTCAACTTCTGAAAGTGCCGCAGATCGTAAATCTGGTGGTTGGCGGCAAAACGCCGATCCTTGGCGTGGCGGAACTGTCCGCGATGGGGTTTGCCATCGTACTCTATGCCAACGCCGCGCTACAGGGCGCGATTCTTGGCATGCGGAACGCGCTGTGCGAATTGAAGGAACGTGGAAAGCTCGATGAAAGCAGCAGCACGCTGGTTAGTTTTGCCGAGCGCCAGCGCCTTGTGCAAAAACCAATGTGCGATGCATTGGAGCGCAAATACTCGGTCAGGGATGAGCGCAAGTGACGCAGTCCTCGAATGTGAGGGAGCGATGCTTCTTCACCATGTAAAGGTGCATGCCTCCGCCTCTCCGCTGGCTCGCGAAGACCAACTCGCGTGGAAGCTGGCGGCGGTAGCTTCAGACGCCGTCCCGCTAGGACCGGACGTTCAAGAGATGATCGTGAACCGTATCATCGACAATGCCGCGGTTGCCATTGCCGCGATCAACCGGCCGCCGGTAGTTTCAGCCCGGGCGATGGCGCTGCCTCACGCGAGAGGCGATGGGGCCACCGTGTTCGGCGTGCCAACCGATCATCGTGTCAGCCCTGAGTGGGCGGCATGGGCGAACGGCACGGCGGTCCGCGAACTCGACATGCACGATACCTTCTTGTCCGCCGACTTCGCTCACCCCGGCGACAACATCCCCCCGATTCTCGCGGTTGCCCAGACGGCAGGTCGATCTGGCCGCGACCTGCTGCGCGGTATTGCGGCCGCTTACGAGATCCAGATCGACCTGGTGAAAAGCATCTCGCTTCAAAAACACAAGATCGATCACATCGCCCACCTCTGCCCAGCCCAGGCCGCCGGCATCGGAGCGCTGCTCAATTTGCCAGTCGAAGTGATCTACCAGGCAATTCAGCAAGCCGTACATGTCAGCTTTACCACGCGCCAGTCACGCAAGGGGGAGATCAGCAGTTGGAAGGCGTACGCTCCGGCTCACGCCGGCAAACTCGCGGTAGAGGCCGTCGATCGCGCCATGCGCGGCGAAACTGCGCCGAGCCCCATCTACGAAGGCGAAGACAGCGTAATCGCCTGGATGCTCGATGGACCACAAGCTCGCTATCAGGTTCAACTTCCCGCGCCCGGAGAACCCAAGCGCGCAATACTGGAGAGTTTTACCAAACAACACAGCGCGGAGTACCAGGCGCAGGCCCTGATCGACCTTGCCTTCCGCATGCGCAACCAGATTACAGACCTGGCCCAGATCGAGAGCATCGTCATCCACACCAGCGCGCACACTCACCGCGTGATCGGCAGCGGATCGCATGATCCTCAGAAGCTCGACCCGCGCGCCAGCCGGGAAACGCTCGACCACTCGATCATGTACATCTTTGCGGTTGCGCTCGAGGACGGCACTTGGCATCACGTCGACAGCTATCTTCCCGAGCGCAGGAAGCGCGAAAGCACGCTGCGGCTCTGGCAAAGCATTACGACGCGCGAGGACGACAGCTGGACCAATCGCTACCACGCTGCCGATCTCAGCCGCAAAGCATTTGGGGGACGGGTTGAAATCTTTTTTCGTGATGGCTCTCGACTGGAAGATGAGATTGCGGTCGCCAATGCGCACCCGCTGGGCGCCACGCCTTTTCGGCGCGACGACTATGTGCACAAGTTCAGGGCGTTGACGAACCAGGTCATCAGCCGGCAGGAAGGCGATCGTTTTGTCGAAGCTGCGGCCATGACAGAGCGTCTCTTGCCCGGCGAATTACACCAGCTGAACGTGGCCTTGCCGAACGACGGTCTGCAGCGGGGAAGCGGAGGCATTTTTTGAAAGCGGATTGGGTTTCGACTTTGCGCCGGAGAGGGTAACGTTGACTAGAACTATCAACCCGGATATCGCTGCCGACATCAGCGCGCGCCTCGACCGGCTTCCCACCACGCGCTACATGTGGAAGCTAGTATTGATGCTGTCCCTGGGCGGTTGCTTTGAAGTCTACGATCTTTTTTTTACCGCCTATATTGGACCGGGCCTGGTGCGCAGCGGCCTCTTCTCGAGCGCATCCGCATCGTTCTTCGGATTCTCGGGCCTCGCCAGTTTTGTTGCCGCCACCTTCGCCGGTCTCTTCATCGGAACCATGCTCTTCGGATTCGCCGCGGATTGGTTCGGGCGGCGAATGGTCTTCACCTGCTCCCTGCTGTGGTACACCGGCGCTACCGTCATCATGGCATTCCAGCACAGCGCCATCTCTATCGTTACCTGGCGTTTGATTGCCGGTATCGGTATCGGAGTTGAGCTGGTGACCATCGATACTTACATCAGTGAGCTTGTGCCCAAGCATCTCAGGGGGCGAGCTTTTGCCTTTAACCAAGTGATTCAGTTCAGCGTCGTGCCGGTGGTGGCCTTGCTGGCCTGGGCGTTGGTACCTCGCAGTCCTTTCGGTTTTGATGGCTGGCGCTGGGTAGTTCTGATCGGCGCTCTGAGCGCAGTCTTCGTGTGGTTCATCCGCCGCGCAGTCCCGGAAAGTCCCCGCTGGCTGATCTCGCACGGTCACCTGGAGGATGCGGAGCGCGTCACCGCCGCCATGGAGCAGCGTGTGGCCCGGGAGTTCGGTGCACCTTTGCCTCCGGCAAATCCCCACCTCGTGAAGGAGACTCACGGACATTTCCGCGACATCTTCAAGCCGCCATATTTCAGCCGCACCGCGATGCTGATGGTCTTTAATTTTTTCCAGACGGCCGGCTACTACGGCTTTGCCTCGTGGGTGCCGACGCTCTTGATTGCCGCCGGCGTGACCACTACCGACAGCTTGCAATACTCCTTCATCATCGCCATCGCCGCCCCGGTGGGCCCGCTCTTAGCCATGCGGATCGCCGACAAGTTTGAGCGCAAGTGGCAGATCGTGGCAGCGGCCCTGTGCATAGGAGTGTTCGGGCTATTATTCTCTCGCCAGCGGGACGCCAGTTTGCTGATTGTGTTCGGGGTCTTGCTCACGTGCTCGAATAACTGGATGTCGATGGCCTTCCACGCTTATCAACCCGAACTCTTCCCCACGCGAGTGCGAGCTCAGGCCGTCGGTTTCGTCTATTCCTGGAGCCGGCTGAGCGCGATCTTCACCAGCTTCTTGATCGGTTTCTTTCTGCACGACTTCGGGGTTGGCGGGGTCTTCGTCTTTATCGCCGCGTCCATGCTGATGGTGATGTTATCGATCGGCATCTTCGGACCCCGGACTCGGGGGCTGGCGCTGGAGGATATTTCGCACTAACGCGACGCGCGATCTACGCTGGCAGAGGTTTTCCCCTGGTCTCTTCGCCAAACGGAATCAGCAACAGGCCGATCGCAAATGCGATTGCGGTCAGTGCGACGGGAATACCGATCGTCTGGAAATGGCGAACGCCAGCCCCAACCAGAAAGGTAATTCCAGCCCCCGCAAAACGCCCAACCGACGTGGAAAATGCGAACGCGCTGGCGCGGCACTCCGTCCGGTACTGCTCCGGCACCCACAAGGTATAAATGGCAAAGTTCGCGCCTCCAATGCCCAGGAAGAACAGACAGATCATGAACCAGGTCAGCGCGCCCTCTCGCAGATAGAACACATATCCAAAGCCCAGCGAGATAAATATCAGCATCAGCGAAAAGTAAACCGCCAACGTTGCCCGTCGTCCAATGCGTTCGGCAATCCCAGGCACTGCCAGGCACCCAAGAATCGTTCCTACCGAGAGAATCATGGTGGCATAGGACGCCAGTCGCGCCCCTTCCGGCACGGACAAGTGCGCGTTGCTCGCCAGGAAAATAACCGACGCCGGAACATAAACCGCACCCGCCCACAACCCTATAATCGAGATCAGCATGTAGGTCGAATTTAGGATGGTGCGACGGCGATACTCCGCCGAAAACAGGTAGAAAAAAGCGCGCCGCGCCGTCCATACTTCGTGGGAGAGATTCTTGTTGGCCCAGCGGGCGGGTTCTTTCACGCCGTAACGGATGAAGGCAACCAGCAGAGCGGGAAAGCCTCCCAGCACAAACATGGCGCGCCAGCCATAGCGGTTGCCGATGAAGTAGGCGGCGAGGGCTGCCAGAAAGAAGCCGAAGTAGTAGCCGGTGTGCATAAGCCCGGCGCCCATCTTCCGGCGCTCTTCCGGCCACTCTTCGGCGACGAATGTGCCCGCCATCGACCACTCGCCGCCGATGCCAAAGCCCGCCAGCAACCGGAAGACCGCTAAAACCCAGACGCTGGTCGATAACGCGCTCAGAAAAGTAAAGACTGAGAAGCAAAGGATGGTCAGACTCAGGGTGCGAATGCGCCCAAAGCGGTCAGCAATCGGCCCCCACAACAACGCCATTCCCCAACCCACGAGAAATAGCGCGAACAGCACCCCGCCATAGAAGCCAACGTTGGCTGTGGTCGCTTGAATTCCTGAGCGTGGCAGCAACTCTCGTAGCGCGGGGACCAGCACTATGGCATAGATGAATGAATCCATGCCGTCGAGCGCCCAGCCTCCCCAAGCTGCCCAGAATCCCCGGATCTGATTGCGCGTCAGCGCTGGGCTGCCCGATGCGGGCGGTGCCATTGACATCCGTCTTCCTTCCAGTTCGCAACCTGGCGCAACCGTCTGCGCAACACTCGCCGGAAACGCTTTTCCCTATACCGGTTGTTTGCACGCGCGTCCACACGGACTGTGCTCAAGCCTTTTGCAGAAGCGGCCGGAGCTCGCGGATGTTTTTGACATTTTCGAGCTTCAACACTTTATCAATAAGCGCGTTGCAAGTCGCGGACCCGAAGGTGGGCGCGATCAGATCGCGGGATTTGGCTACCACTTCGTCCTGGGTCATCGGATTTTCAGCGGTTCCCCGCACCGCGTCAACGCGCTCGGTCAGTTGGGAGCCATCGGTGAGCGTGACCTCGACGATCGCGACTCGTTTCGGCAGCAGCTGGTCCAGTTGCTGGTCGGGAACCAGGTCGACCTTTGCACGCTCCCGCAGAATCGCCGGGTCCTGCATCCTTTTTTGGTCGTGAGCAGAACGAAATGACGCAGTGCCGTCGACCATCATCACCGCGATCATGTACTGCAGGCACAGGTCCGGCATGGTGCGGTTGTCCACGATCACCGCTTCCTGGGTGGCGCTTCTAACCACGACTTTCTTCACTTGTTCCGGCCGGAACGGGTGTTTCTTCAGCAACGCCTCCATCGCGTCCAGCGGAGCCTGTATGGGGGATCCGACGCTCCACTTCTTGATATTGGTGCGCACCACTTCATATCGTTGACCAAGGTGGTCGATCAACACTTCTGGCTTGGCCTGCGGATCAAATGCCATCAGGAAGTTGTCCGAGCCGGAAAGAATGTCGTTCACGCCGGTCCATCCCGATTGCACGAGCAATGCCGCAGTAACGCCATTTCTCGCGGGCATTCCCGCAAACACGAACGATTTCTCGATGTGCTCGAGGTCCCGCTTCCAGGCGGCGATTCCCGCGGTCTGCTGCGCCGTGTAATCGAGGACCCACCGCATCTGTTGGCTGTTCAATTTGGCTGCGGATGCGGCCGCCGCCGCCGCGCAAAACACGCCGGCGGTTGCGTGACTGTCACGATGCGTGTCCGTCTGAAATCTGGGGCCACCAAAGGCCAGAGTCACGCGAGTTCCCACGTCATAACCCAGGGCAATTGCCCGCAAGAGCCGGGTCCCATCGATGCCGAACTGCTCTCCAGCCGCGAGTGCCGCAGGGATTGTGGCGCAACCGGGATGCGACTGCGAGGGCGCATGGGAGTCATCGGTTTCGTCGGAATGAGCCAGCATGCCATTCACCATCGCGGCATCGATCGCGCCGCAGGTGATGTTTGTGCCCACCACCGTGGCCACTGGGGGACCGCTGTTGCTTCGCGCAAAACGGATCGCCGCGACCGCGGGCGGCAAGTCAATGCCCGAAATCATCGCTGCCAGGGTGTCCAGAAGGTGGAGCTTGGCACTTTCCATGACTTCGTCGGGCAGCACGCGCGTAGCGGCCGCCGCCATGTACTCGCTCAATGTCGTGATTATCGGGCCGGCGGTCTGGTCAAACGCCCAGGCGCCGCGAGGCAATGCGATCGCCGCTAAAGTCCCTCCGGCATAGCGCAGCAAACTGCGTCGGGATATCTCGTGTGACGGCCTTTTTTGAGGAAGCAAAGCGCGGCCAGGGAGCATTCTCGGATCTTTCCTTTTCGGTGGGTTGTTGACTCTGAGCCCCACTTGCGTGGAGGCCGATTTCAGTATGGTACCAAGGGTCTGCGTAAAACCGTTGGGAATCGTTTGCAGGAGTCTGGGCTGCGCAAGATCAGGCTCCACGATCTGCGTCACACATTCGGATCGCTTTTAATCCAGAATGGTGCATCGATCGTCTACGTCAAGGAGCAAATGGTCCAAAGTTCTATTCAGGTGACAGTGGGCACTTACGGGCCCATGATGCCGGGATCGAACATCTCGTTTGTGGATCGCTTGGATTCTGTCGAGAAAACAAGTCAGCAATCTGCAACCCAGGCGCAACCAGTGCGAAATCGGGATTCAGAGATCCCCGCGGAAGTTGCTGATTTGATTGGTGGCGGCGGTAGGACTCGAACCTACGACCTACGGATTATGAGACCGTCGCTCTAACCACCTGAGCTACACCGCCACGTTTATAATCAGCATGATACGCATAGATTACCAAAGATTTCTAGAACTTTGTTAGAACTTTGGTAAAATGAGCCGCATGAAAACCATAAAGCAACATCGTCGGCAAGACGGCTCGCTGTTTGCGATCGGGGACACATGCTATCTGAAGTATCGCACAACGGAGTTGAAAGACGGAACACCACAGCGCGTTCACAAGACGATTCGATTGTGCGAGAAGTCCGACCTCTATACATGGTGGAAGAAGAAAGGCAAGTGGGGTTTTTCGAGTGCCGTCCATGACCTTCGCAGTGAGAAAATGGCCGAACTCAGAGTGCAGATTGAGCGTGCAGAACCGCGGGACGCACCTGCGACGAGTGACATGCGGATCGTCGATTTTTGGGAGCAAGTTTACCTGCCACATCTCGAAGAGACTGTCGCTTTGACAGGGCAGCCCCGCCGCAAGCCGAGCACCGTTCGTGGCTTCAAGCAAATCTGGTCTCAGCATTTGAAGAATCACTTCAGCGACGGAACGCTCAAAGCGTATGAGCCAGCGATGGGGAATCGCTTCCTCCGCAGTCTGACTGGCACACAGGGCAAGACGACGCTGAAGCACATCAAGGCGCTTGGGAGTTCAATCTTCGGATATGCGGTCGAAGAAGAGATTCTGAAGGTCAATCCGTGGCGTGAAGTCAAAATTCCAAAGGACGCCGTCGAGTCCGAAGCCACGCCGCACTATACACTCGAAGAGGTGGAGGACATCATTTCGGCTCTCGTCGACCACGTCGATTGCCAACTCATCATGAGTCTCGCGTGCTTCCTCGGGCTGAGACCGGGCGAGATTGCGGCCCTCAAATGGGAGGACTTCGATGAGGACACCGTCACAATTCGGCGCTCGGTCGTCCGTGGCGTCGTTGGTACTCCGAAGACTCTTGAATCTCTGGCATCACTACCCCTGCCCGCACAGGTCAACCTTCCGCTCGAGCTGTGGCGTCAGAAGTCAGGGAACAGGAAACAAGGTTATGTCTTCGAGTCGAAAAAAGGGACGCCCGTCGATCTGCACAATCTGATCGCGCGCGTCATCAAGCCGCATGTCGAAGGAAAGAGCAAATGCATTCCGTGTGATCTCGTCCCAAAGACGTCAGGCGTGGCATGGAAAACACTTTACGCTGGCCGTCGTTGCGCAGCAACTGCAGTCATAGAAGCGACTAATGGAAACCTCGCCATCGGTCAGGCGTTGCTTCGGCACAAATCGCAGATTACAACGGCTACCTTTTACAAGAAGGCTGTAACACCCGAGACGCTTCGGAATGGGATGAGGCTCCTCGAAGCCGCTGCAAATGGTTCGTCCAAGGAGTAGGCGACAAAGTGATAGTCCGCCGACAGTATTACCACGCTCTGCTGCTGATGGACCTCTTCAGGCGCACGTAGTTGCTGGAAGGTCACGTTCAGGCAAGTTTGACAGCCCCGTTCCTCCCGGAATAACTATCTTTTAGACTTCTCCGTCTGATGCTCTGGCGCTACAATTCTGCCTGCCTTCCCCAACCGTATTCATAAATCCCCAGGGAATTGGGGAATCCGGTCGAAGGTGAACGCGATTCCGGTCTGAAGCCGAACGCCATTCCGTTGTGATTCCGAACAGCATTCCGGTCTGAAGGTGAACGCCGATTCCGGTGGGAAGGCGAACAGTTTTTGTCGTCTACCGGAATGGCGTTCGGCTTGGAGCGGAATGTTTTCCACAGGCGAAGCGCAGGAAGGGGCAGAGCGCCGCTGGACAATCACCCGGCATTGAAACTCCATAAATAAAGGAGATCAGGGTGCCGGCCAGGAGAAAGTCCATGCGGAAGACCAAGGAAGTTCTGCGGTTACGGTTTGAGTGGGGGTTGGGACAGCGCCAGATCGCGCGCAGTTGTGGGATGGGGCTGGCTACGGTCCACGACTATTTGGAACGAGCAGTCGCCGCCGGAATCGGTTGGCCGTCGCCCGAAGGCCTGCGGGAAGAGGAACTGGAAAGCAAGTTGTTTGGGAACCAACCGGTGGCGGTGCGAGCGGTGCGGCAGCGGCCGCAACCGGACTGGAAAGCGATGCATGAGCAACTGCTGCAACATCGTCATCTGACTCTGCAGTTGCTGTGGGAAGAATATCGGCAAGCGAACCCCGAGGGCTATCGCTACAGTTGGTTTTGCGAGCGCTATCAGTATTGGCGGCGGCACCTGGATGTGGTGCTGCGGCAGGAGCACAAAGCCCGGGAGAAGATGTTTGTGGACTGGGCGGGAGCCACGATTCCCGTCTACGAGGCCACGACCGGCGAGGCGTGGCCAGCTTCGTTGTTTGTCTCCGTGTTGGGGGCCAGTTCTTACACCTACGCGGAAGCGACTCGCGATCAGCAGATGGAAGCCTGGATTCAAGCCCACATCCATGCACTGGAGTTCTTCGGCGGCGTGCCGACGCTGGCGGTACCCGATAACACGAAAACGGCGGTGACTCGCGCCTGCCGCTATGATCCCGATCTCAATCCCACGTATCAAGAGTTCGCGGTGCACTATGGGATGGGAGTCGTGCCGGCGCGTCCGTACAAGCCGCGGGACAAGGCCAAGGCCGAGAGCGCGGTGCAAGTATGTGAACGCTGGATCATAGCGGCGCTGCGGAACCGCAAGTTCTTCAGCTTGCCGGAACTCAACCAGGCGATCCGGGAGTTGCTGGCGCGACTGAATGAGCGTCCGTTCCGCAAACGGGACGGATCGCGGTCGAGTCTGTTTCACAGTTTGGAGAAACCGGCTCTGGCATCGTTACCAGCCGAGCGCTTCGACATGAGCCAGTGGTCGCGGGCCACGATCAACATCGACTACCACATCGCTTTCGACGGGAACTTCTACAGCGTGCCCTACACGCTGGTGCAGCAAGTCGTGGAAGTCCGCTCCACCCCCACCACGGTGGAGATCTTTTACCAGGGCAACCGGATCGCCTCGCACATGCGCAGTCGCGGGCGGGGTCAAACCATGACGAATGGCGAGCACCGTCCCAGAAGCCATCAAGCTCATCTGGAGTGGCCGCCCACGCGCATGGTGAACTGGGCACGCAGCATCGGTCCACACACGGCGCAGCTGTTCGAACGCATTCTCAGCGAGAAGCCCCATCCGGAGATGGGCTGCCGTTCCTGTCTGGGCATCATTCGCCTGGCACAGCAGTACTCGGCGCAACGCATGGAAGTGACCTGATCCCCTGGATTCACACGAAATTGAATATGATTTCGTCGAAGGAAAGGGGAAGAGGCATGTCGAAGAGCAGACACACCGAGGCGCAGATGATCGGGGCGCTGAAACAACTGGAAGCGGGTCGAAAAGCGGAGGACGTGGCGCGGGAAGTGGGGGTGTCGAAGCACACGATCTACGCTTGGAAAGCGAAGTACGGCGGGATGGATGTGAGTGAGGCGCAGGAGGCGAAACAACTGCGCGATGAGAACGCGCGGCTGCGGAAGCTGGTGGCGGATCTGAGCCTGGACAAAGATGCGCTGCAGTGGGTGATCCGAAAAAACGGCTGGAGCTCGCCGTCCTGAAGGCGACGGTGGAGCAGGTGCGAGAGCAGTATGCCTTCAGTGAGCGGCGGGCGTGCGGCGTGCTGACCATGGCGGTGTCGAGTTATCGCTACCAGACCAGGCGCACCGACGAACAGCTGCGCACGCGTCTGGTGGAGTTAGCGCGGGAGAAGCCACGTTTCGGATATCGGCGGTTGCACGTGTTACTGCGACGATGCGGAGAACATGCGAATCACAAGCGCGTGCATCGGGTGTATCGGGAGGCGGGGTTGAGTCTTCGGCGGAGGAAGCGCAAACACTGCGTGCGGGCGGGAACGCCGCTGCAGGCACGGACTTCGGCGAACCAGGAGTGGGCGTTGGATTTCCTGCACGATGCGGTGGAGAGCGGGCGGGTGATCCGGGTGCTGAGCGTGGTGGATGCCTACACGCGGGAGTGTTTGGCCTTGGAAGTGGATACGAGCTTTGCCAGTCGGAGAGTGACGCGAGCGTTGGATGCCATCGTGGCCGAGCGCGGGCAACCTCGGGCGATCCGCTGCGATAATGGGCCGGAACTGACGAGCCGACACTTCTTGGCCTGGTGTGTGGAGCGACAGATCGAGTTAGTCCACATCCAACCAGGAAAGCCGACGCAGAACGCGTACGTCGAAAGCTTTCATGGACGGCTGCGGGACGAGTGTCTGAGCGTAAGTTGGTTTCAGAATCTATTCGACGCGCGGGGGAAGATCGGGGCGTGGCGAACGGAGTACAACGAACAGCGTCCACACAGCAGCTTGGGCTATCTGACTCCGAAAGAATTTGCAGAGCGGGCGCGGGAGACGAGCCGTGGAAAAGACGGCGATGAGGCTGCCTTGGAAAACGCCTCGGCATTCGCCTCCGGCGTTTCCCACTTTTCCACCGCTCCGGCGACGGCTGCGGAGGTTGAAGTTAAACAAATCTGTCGTAATATTTCGTGAACGAAGACAGGGGGCAGGTCAGGGTTCGGATCGGTTAGCGAGGTCATCACACCACCGTTGCAGTCCCACATTGAGTTGATAGTCAAGCCCCCGGTACTCACACTTGTCGGAAATGCACCAGGTGGGCGTGAGGGGCACCCAGCTATGAAGCCGCAAGTGCTCATTGTGGATGATGAGATCAAGCTTCGACGCACACTCGCCGAAATAATCGAACTTGAGTCAGTCAATTGTCCAACCGCTTATAATCCCTCTCCCATTCGGACTATTTCTTCCAAGTACAATACTGTAAGCGACGTTTCCGTCAATTGTATAAACATCCAAAACGTACGTTATGTATGGTGTAGGATGGCCCAACATAAACCCAACAATTGTCCCGACGATACCAAATGCACCCCGGCTTTGCTCGCTGAGAATTGCAATCTTCTGTGAGTCAGGAGACCAACATATTGCCCTGATCATACCTGGGTGGCGTAGTCGCGCGCTCAATAGGATCTTATGGGTTGCAGCAGTCTCGATGGAAAAAGTATCATCAAATATGTTACCGCGATATTTGTCAACAGGCTCTACTCTTTGCGAGCAGTAAGCGATATACTGGCCGTTCGGTGCAACGATTGAGGGCAACTTTCGACAGTTAGAAATTCGCGCTGTCGCGGTTGTTGGTACTACGATGTCCCTTGGCACCTCATCCAGAGTCTTAAAGACTCCTTGTTGGAGGGTACTGATTTTGTCCCTATCGGGTTCAATCTTATACATGGCGTAGCCAATGCCCGTCCACCGTTCTTCCGTAATACCTACATCTATCGACCCGCTTACTTGTCCGTTTCCTTTCACCAAGACCTTCGCAGGACCGGGCCATGGCGCTGTAGCAAACAAGTAAAGGACAACGCCGAAAGGCAGGAGCATAATGAACTTCCGCTTTGGCGACATATACTGTCCCTCTAGAGAGAAATTCACTGACACGGAGCCGGGCCGAAATGTGGCTTAAGATAGCTCCCCGGGCTCTGAGTTGAATCCCGTAGTAACCGTGAAGTATTGAGGTACATGTCCATTAAATCAGGGATCGTCGGAACAAGATCGCGCCCGACGTGAGCTAATAGCCCGAAGCCCCTGTCAGGTACGACTCCAAACCAGTTGAAGTCCGCTGGCGGAGGCCAGGGCTGCCCCTTGTGGCTATCAGTTGCGGCGTCTTGTACGGTGTGCACCGCCCTTGCTAGGTTTCCGTCACCAAGGCTGTGCGCGACTTCCTCAGTCGCACCTTGGATAGCCTCTTGACACGTTTGTTGCATCCCGTTAGCCTTTCTGCCCGCCATCGCGTGCAGGTTTGTATCCGCAGCGTCGTAGCCCTGGGTACCAAGATCGACGAGTGTCACATCCCATGATAACGATGCCGCGTCAGCGAGACTGTACCCGGCCTCATTTGTGGCAGAAAGAAAGGTCACCGCTGCATGCCAGATTGGGTTTGCAGCACCGCTCGGATCATTATAGTCAACCGGATTACCCTGCACATATGCATACACACTGATGAGCGGAGCCGCAACAGATTTCGATCCGCCTTGTACGCGGCGGCGCGGCTGGACAGGGTGTCGGAACACAATCCCACTTCGACGCGTGAAATCCCTGACTTGGCAAGGACTGTCTGTCGGCAAGTGAAGAACCGCAGTCTCCTTGCCATTTGGTAATGGTCCTGTGCGGCCAGTTCGCCAGGGTCGCGGCATAGCAGAACCTTAGATTCAGGAAGGTTCCCTCAGTCAAACGGGCGCGGTCGACCCTGGCGTTAGCCTTCCACAATCGAACAATCTACGGCGCTCTATGGCACGCAGAGTGCATGTGTGAAGGAAATCATGTGAAATGCCTTCGATGCCCGCCGTCTCGATGTCTTGCTTGGCCTTGAATAGGTCTTCGGGTTTATGTCGATCTTCGTCATATCGACCTTGCCCCAAAAACCCTAGCTGACCGTCGCTCAACTATCGATTTTTCTTAGAACAATACTTAGAACTTTGTCCTACGGATGCAGCCAAACGTGGTCAACGCAATTCAATTACCACTGTGTAAACCAATGAGAACAATGGCTAGCGACCACTTTTGCACAATTATGAGACCGTCGCTCTAACCACCTGAGCTACACCGCCACGATGAGGGAGATCAACTGCTTGGGTGAGACTGGAATCAAGTCGATCCGGGGCTTTTGCCCTCGATTCCGCACTGTGATTTTACACGGAATGGGCCGATCGAGAACAGAGGCCAGGCGTTGAGACCCCGCGCAGCCCCGCCAGACCGTGTTTGTCCAATACGGGCAAACACCCTCTATACTTGCTTGTCATTGCCGGATACGCAAAACTGAGTTTGGAATCCCTTCGACCATGAACGTGATAGCGGTCATCCCCGCCCGGCTGGCCTCCACGCGGCTGCCTCGCAAGATGTTGCGTGAAATCGCGGGCCGGCCCTTGATTGGACGCGTCTATGAAGCTGTCAGAGCATCTCGGCGACTTGCCGACGTGATCGTCGCTACCGATTCGGATGAGATCATGACCGTCTGCCAGCGCAATGGCTGGCATGCCCGCATGACATCCTCTGCGCATCGCAGCGGGACCGAACGCGTGCACGAGATTGCCGGTGTCATGCCTGCCGATGTTTATGTGAACGTCCAGGGAGACGAACCCATGGTGCGTCCGGAGCAGATCGATGCTCTCCTCGCGGTGATGGAAGATCGCGACGTGCAAGTAGGGACTCTGAAAACACCGGCGGCGGTCATCGACATTCCCAATCCTAGCGCAGTCAAAGTTGTCACGAATGCTGCCGGGCGCGCATTGTATTTCTCCCGCGCCACCATTCCCCATGACCGCGACCACACCGGCCCGCAGTACTTCAAACATCTTGGTCTTTACGCCTACCGCAAGCCCGCGCTCGACCGGTTTGTGGCTCTGCCTGAGTCTTCCCTTGAACGTAGCGAGCGTCTCGAGCAGTTGCGCTTCCTGGAGAACGGGATCGCGATCCATGTTGCCGAAACACCGTACGACAGCATCGGCGTAGACACCGAGGAAGATCTGCAAAGAGTCGAGGATATCTTGAAAAAAAGCGCGAGCTGACTAGCGGGAACGCGCCCAGGCTTCGGCTGCCTGCACTCGTTTTGAAATCGCAGGATGCGAATGGAAGAACCACTCTACCCACCTGGAAGGCGCACGCTCGGCAAGATTCTGGTCGGCCAGTTTGTTCATGGAAGTGATGAACGGTTTCACGCTGGCAATGGATTCGAACGCATAGCGGTCTGCCTGCCGTTCGTTGAACCGGGAGTAAGCATTTAACGCAGGCATCAGCAAGAAGGAAAGCACTGTCGAAACCAGGGCCAGCAAGGGCAGATTCGCAAAGTCGGAAAGCGTCTCGAAGGTGTGCAAACGATCGACCGCGTAGTGCAGCACCCAGTTGGCCGCCCAGAAGCCGACAAAGGTTGTCGCCGCCTGCACTGCTATGCTCTTTAAGATGTGTTTGTGCACGTGGTGCCCGAGTTCATGGGCAAGCACAGCTTCAATCTCATCCGACGAATAGCCTTCGAGCAATGTATCCGCCAGGATGATGCGCCGCGTGCTTCCTAGCCCGGTAAGCGCGGCATTCGCCTTTTTGCTTTTTTCCGAAAGCTTCCACTGATAAACGCCGCGCACTCGGGTTCCCGCTTTCTCGCTCAGGCGAACCAGCCGGGCCTTGAGTTCATCATTCTCCAGCGGCGCGAACTTGTAAAAAATGGGGAACAACACCACCGGCGCAAGCTGCGCGAGGACCACAAACAGGCCGAGAAAGACCGCCCACGCGATCAGCCACCAATACTGTGAGAATTCCCGGATGATCAGATAGAGCAGTTCGACCACGACTACCGCCAGAATTACTCCGACCAGAAATCCCTTGGCTTCGTCCCACACCCAGGCGCGCACCCGCATGTTCGAAAGCTGGAAACGGTGCTCCAGGCGGAAGCCGTAGTAGTCCAGGCCGAAGCCCAGCAGTTTCCCGATTGCCATCAGCATGACCACATACAAAAACACGGCGATGGTGTAATTCTGGAAAGCGGCACGGTAGGCCAGGTCGCGGAGCGTTCCGCTCCAGCCGGTCGCAAGCAGAAGCACGAGGAATCCCAGACCCAGCACGAAGTCCGCGATTCCCAGCCATCGTCGGATGCGGTTGTAACGCCGCGTCTCCGGTGAGTCGCTCGCAATCGTCGCTGGTGTCGCTGCCGAACTCATACTGGATTCAATTGGATTATCGCCGTCCCGCCCGAGGAATGCGACTGCCGAAAGTGTAGCGAACCATTGTCATACTGCATCCCGAACTGGACGTTGCCCCTTTAGCCTGCACGACTTACAAATTGTTCGGCGGTTTCCAGGATTTCCGCTACCAGTTCCGGAGAGGCGGCCTCGGCATAAACCCGCAAAAGCGGCTCAGTCCCGGAGGCGCGAAACAGAACCCAGGCTTCGGCGCCATTGCCGAGAGTTGGAGCGTCGAGGAAAAACTTGACTCCATCGAGCCCCTCTTTCTTTAAGACGCCGTACTTCCCCAAACGTTTGCATTCGTCGGAGCGGGCTCGCTGAATTGCGTTCTGCTTGACCTCTTCCGCAATGTGCAGATCTTTTCGCCCGTAATAGTGAGGGCCGTACTCTTTCTGCAGATCGGCAACGAGCTGCCCGAGCGGCTTGCCCTCCTCCGCCATCACGTTCGCGAGCAGCAGGGCGTTCAGAATGCCGTCGCGCTCGGGCAAAAAGCGTCCGTAGCCGATGCCACCCGATTCTTCTCCGCCGATCAGGATCTCTCGCTCCATCATCAAATCGGCAATGTACTTGAAGCCGATGGAGCACTCGTTCAGCTTGCGGCCGTAACGCGCGGCGATGCGGTCGAGCATGCGCGTGGTGTTGAAGGCGCGCACGACTTCGCCCGGCCATTTTCTGCGCTCCAGCAGCCAGCGCAACAGAACGGAAAAAATCTTGTGAGAATCGACGAAGCTGCCGTCTTCGGCGACAGCCCCTATGCGGTCGGCGTCGCCGTCGGTGGCAAACCCTGCATGACAGCGCTCCTTGACCACCGTCTCCTGAAGCAGCGCCACATGAGGTTCGATCGGCTCCGGATTGATGCCGGGGAAAAGCGGGTTCAATTCCTGGCGGATCGAAACGAATTCAACGTCGCTATCGCCGAAGATCTTCGCCAGCACACCGCGCCCTGAACCGTACATCGAATCGATGGCGAACTTGAAATTTGCCTTGGTGATCCGCTGCAGATCGGCGAAATCACAGATCGCTTTGACGTACGCGCCCTTGAAGTCCACTTCCTCAACGCTGGCCGGCTTGCCTTTCGGCATGGTACCGGCCCGCACTTCGCTCTCAATCACCCTCATGATCGCCGGAGTCGCCGAGCCGCCAAATTTGCCTTTGAACTTCACTCCATTCCAGTTCCACGGATTGTGGCTGGACGTAATTACAACGCCGCCCGCGGCACCGCTGCTTTTCACCGCCAGGGAGATGGCTGGCGTCGGCGTGTAATCGTTAGCTAGCCTGACGGAAATTCCGGCTCCAGCCAGCACTTCCGCCGCCACGCGTGCCGCCCGCTGCGACGCGAACCGCGTATCGTAGCCGACGATCACTCCGCGAGAAGCGTCCTCATGGTTGAGAACGTAGGAGGCGATGGCTCCGGCCACCCGGCGCACGTTGTCGAAGGTGAAGTCATCGGCGATGACGCCGCGCCACCCGTCGGTACCGAACTTGATCTCAGTCATTGGTCGTTCGTCGTCACACCAGCTTGTGCAGCTTTTTCTCGTCCAGATGTTTGACGACTTTTCCTACGTCCTGCGCCCGCTCACGGGTCGTGATCAGGAGAGCGTCTTCCGTTTCGACGACCACCAGATCGTCGACTCCGACCGCCGCGACGAATTTCCCCGGCGCATGAATATAGTTTCCCGACGAATTCAGGACAAAGGCGCCCGCCCCGCGGATCAGGTTGCCCTGCGCCGGCTGGGTTTTGGCGACGTGATGCTCATGCAGCGCTGTCCAGGAGCCCAGGTCGTTCCAGCCAAAATCCGCAGGCAGACAGAAGATGTTCGACGCCTGCTCGCCCTTGGCCGAGCGCGGCTCCAGTAGCGCGTAGTCGACGCTGATGTTCTCGCAGCTGGGATACAGCTTGCGAAAAGTCGCCGCAAATTTCTTCGTTCCGAACGTAGCCGCGATCTTTTCGAGAACCGCCGCTGTCTTCGGCAGATGCTCGCGCAAAGCATTGGCCAAGGTGAGCGCACTCCACAAAAACATGCCGCTGTTCCAGAAGTAATTTCCCGCCGCGACGAAACTCGCCGCCCGCTCCGCATCCGGTTTCTCGGTAAAGCGCCGGACCCGTAGCGCACCGCCCGATGGCGAGCCAGCTTCGATGTATCCGTACCCCGTCTCCGCGCGCGTCGGACGAATCCCCAGCACAACAATGTTCTCGCCCGCGGCCGCAATCTCCGCGCCTTTTTCCAGCACACTCACGATATTGCTTCTCATCCTCGATCACGTGGTCCGAGGGAAACATGCCGATGACCGCCTTGGGATCCGTCCGCAACAGGATGAAGGCCGCGAGACCGATCGCCGGCGCTGTGTTGCGACCCGTCGGCTCGGCCACAATCTGCTGCTTGTTCAGCCGGGGAAGTTGTCGCCCGATCTCGCGTTGCAGGTCGTCATTCGTGATGACCCAGAAGCGTTTAGGGGAAGCCATCGGCAGCAGGCGCGCCACAGTCTGCTGGATCATGGTTTGTTTGCCGTCGAGCGCCAGCAGCTGTTTCGCCCGGCGCTTGCGGCTGAGCGGCCAGAAGCGTGTGCCCCGTCCGCCCGCAAGGATCACCGGATGGAAATTGGATTTGTCTTTGGCCAAGTTTTCACTCACCACCGAAGCTAGATTCTTGTCGCGGGCTCCGGCAAGGTTTCACCGGGAACCGCCGCCCGCAGGAACTCCACCGCCCACTGCGGACGTACGCCGAAATCTCCAACCGAAGCGGGAACCACCACTGCGTCCCCCTTGGCGAAGGTCACCGGCTCCATCCCCGGGGCTTCCACAATTCCGCATCCCTCCACCGCCACCAGAATCTGCGCCGAGCTTTTTGTCGAGCGCTCCCGCGTGGCGAAATCGTGCGGAGCTTTCAGTTCGAACATATCGACCACGAAATACGGCGCCGCCACCAGCGCGGAATGGCGATTGCTGCCATTGATCGATTGCGGCACCGGCCGCAGCACTTTTCCCGAGGTGACTTTTTCCTTTACCGCCGCCAGCCCGTCCTTCAAGTGCAGTTCGCGCGGACGTCCGTAATCGTAAAGCCGGTACGTCGTATCCGATTGCTGCTGCGTCTCTACGATTACCGATCCCGGGCCCAGCGTATGCACCGTTCCCCCGGCGACGTAGATCATCTCTCCCTGGTACACATTGATCCAGTTCAGCAGTTCTTCGGCGCGATTCCCGTGAATGGCCTGTTCGAACTGCGCTCGCGTCACGCCCGCCTTCAATCCCAACCCGATCTGCGCCCCCGGCTTGGCATGCGCCACGTACCAGCATTCGGTCTTGCCCCATGGCTCTCCCACCGCATGCGCGCGTTCATCATCCGGATGCACCTGCACCGACAGCTTCTCGGCCGGAAAAAGAAATTTCAGCAGCAGCGGAAAGCGGTTCGCATCGCGCGCCGCTTCGCCCACCAGTTCGCGCCCAAAACGCGTGCTCAACTCCGCCAGCGAACTCCCCTTGAGTGGACCATTCGCCACTTTGCACGCATCCCCGGTCAACCACGACTCGCCAATTTTTTCGGCAAAATGATGGTTGGGATAAATCGGCGCAAGGTCTTGCGTGCCCCACGGACGCGGGTCAAACGCGGGCGACATCAAGAATGGATACAGTTCGCTCATGCGCACATTTTGGCGCGGACAGGCTCCTGCCCATCCTCAGGATTCACACTAGCACGAAGCAAGTCAGGCGGAGGCCCCGCCTGATCTCAGATTGCACGCTCGCTCAAGCTATAATCCGCCCAGAAACTTGCGCATCCGCTCCAGCCCGCGATCCAGTTCCGCAATCGATGTTGCGTAGGAAACCCGGATGTGTTCCCTGGTTCCGAAACCTTCCCCGGGAACGGTGGCCACGTGCGCTTCCCGCAATAGCTTTCCCGCCAGATCGGACGCGGACTTTACGCCGCTGCGTCCGAAGAATGCCGAGATGTTGGGATAGACGTAGAAGGCTCCCTCCGGCAGGTTACACTTCACGCCCGGAATCGCGCGCAAGCCATTCACCACGTGATCGCGCAGCTGAATATACTCAGCTCGCATCTCGGTCACGCACTCCTGCGGTCCCTTCAATGCGGTGACGGCGGCCTTCTGCACGATCGATGTCGGATTCGAAGTCGACTGGCTTTGCAGCTTCTGCATGGCGCTCACCAGTGGCGCGGGAGCGAGAGCGTATCCCAGGCGCCAGCCGGTCATGGCGTAAGTCTTCGAAAGCGAGCCGACAATCACCATGCGGTCGCGGTACTCGCGCAACGCGCCCACGGAGAAGCGCTTGCCGGTGTAGTTGAGATAGACGTAGCACTCGTCAGAGATCACCCAGATACCGCGCTCGCTTGCGAACCGCACCACGGCGGTCAGATCTTCCGGCGACATCACGGCGCCTGAGGGATTCGAGGGCGAATTCAAAATGATCAGCTTGGTGCGCGGCGTAACCAGTCGTTCGATCATCTCCGCGGTCACCCGGAAGCCCTTCGCCTCGTCGGTCTCAAGCATTACGCAGTTCCCGCCTGCGTAGCGGACGATGTCTTTGAACGACACCCAGTACGGCACCGGCAGAATGACTTCGTCGCCATGATCGACCAGTATCTGGATGGCGTTGAACAGGGCATGCTTGCCGCCCACGGAAGCAATCGACTCTTCGCGCCGGTAGTCGGAATCAAAATCGACCGCGTGCCGGTGCACAATCGCATCGCGCAGCTCGGCCGTGCCGCCGACCGCCGTGTATTTCGTGAAATTGCCCTGGATCGCGGCAATGGCCGCGTCCTTGATGTGCTGCGGAGTCGAGAAATGCGGCTCGCCTGCCCCAAAGTCGACGACGTCGATTCCCTGCTGGCGCAGCTTATCCGCTTCCGCGACAACGGCCATGGTGGCGGAAGGCTCAATGCGGTTGATGCGGTCGGTCAGTTTGACTGCGGGCGTCGCTTCCGTAACTGGGGTCATACTCTTTTCCCTGCCTTTGGTTTTCTTGCGTGCTGTAACTTGATCGCGGGGTCCAGCTTCTCCCGCAGCCTCTTCTCCACCAACTCGGGGACCAGGTCTTTGATCGATCCTCCCAGTTGGGCGACTTCGCGCACCAGCTTCGAACTGAGATAGGAGTACTGCTCGGCCGGCATCATGAACACGGTCTCCAGATCGGGCCGCAACTTGCGGTTCATCAATGCCATCTGCAATTCGTATTCGTAATCGCTGATAGCCCGAATCCCGCGCAGCACCGCGCTGGCTCCCACCCTGGCTGCATAGTCCACAGTCAACCCGTCGAACGTGTCCACCTGCACGTTCTTGAAACCCGCGGTCATCGCCTCCAGCATCAATCGCCGTTCCGCCAGGCTGAACAAAGGGGACTTTTCGGCATTGCGCAGTACGGCCACGATCAATTCATCGAAAATCTGGCTGCCCCGCGCAATCAAGTCCAAATGCCCATTGGTCGGCGGGTCGAACGACCCCGGGTAGATGGCAATGACTTTTTTCAATAGGGCCTCTCCCGGCTCCTCACGGGCAAGCAGACTGGCTGGATTAACAGAAGATTCTATTCGGGGCGGGAAGGGATGGCAATCGCCTTGGTTGCTCGGCCGCCGGTCGTTAGCCGCGAAAAAGCCCTCAGCTAACGACCAACGACCGGGAATCTATCGCTTTGCCGCCACTTTCGCGGGCTCCGCGGGCGCGCTCGGCATGGTGGTCACGCGCGCGGTTTGTGGCGCTGCCGCCGCCTGTGCCGCCGGTTGCGCAGTAGCCGGAGTCAGTCCCAGCTGCTTGCGCACTTCCGCATCCAGCTTGGCATACGTGTCGCGATTGTCTTTCAGGAACTGGCGGGCGTTTTCGCGGCCCTGGCCGATGCGCTCATTCTTGTAGCTGAACCAGGAACCGGACTTCTCCAGCAATCCGTTGTTTACCGCCAGATCGAGCAGGTCGCCTTCGCGCGAAATGCCTTCTCCATAAAGGATGTCGAATTCCGCCTCGCGGAAAGGCGCCGCCACTTTATTCTTGACGACTTTGACTCTGGTGCGCGATCCCGTCACGACGTCGCCTTCCTTGATCGCAGCGATGCGGCGGATGTCGACGCGCACCGACGAATAGAACTTCAGCGCGCGGCCGCCGGTCGTGGTCTCGGGGTTGCCGAACATGACGCCGATTTTCTCGCGAATCTGGTTGATGAAGATCAGGCAGGTGCGCGACTTCGAAACCGTACCGGTGAGTTTGCGCAGTGCCTGCGACATCAAGCGTGCCTGCAGCCCCATGTGGCTGTCGCCCATCTCGCCGTCAAGTTCGGCCTTCGGTACCAGCGCGGCCACCGAGTCGACGACCAGGACATCAATCGCGCCCGAGCGCACCAGCGCCTCGGTAATCTCGAGTGCCTGCTCGCCATAGTCGGGCTGCGACACCAGCAGGTTGTCGACATCGACTCCCAGTTTCTTGGCGTATCCCGGATCGAGCGCATGCTCGGCGTCGACGAATGCCGCCATGCCGCCGGTCTTCTGCGCCTCGGCAATCACCTGCAAAGCAATCGTGGTTTTGCCGGAGGATTCCGGTCCGAAGACTTCCACCACTCGTCCGCGCGGAACCCCGCCCACGCCCAATGCCGCGTCGAACGAGATCGATCCCGTGGAGATCACGGCGATCGGGACGATCGCTTCCTTTGACCCCAGGCGCATGATCGAGCCCTTGCCAAACTGCTTTTCGATCTGCGCAAATGCCAGATCAATTGCTTTTGTCCGTTCGTCTGCCATAAGAGTGCCGCCCTCGTTGATTTTTGGGTATGAGAACCCATGTAGGCTACACCCACGGGCTGGGAGGTCGTAAGTGTCGCCTGTCACAAAGCTGTGGAAAGATTATCACGTCAGCGAAGAAAAGGCGAATTATCTTTAGCGAGCGGCGCCTGGGTGGAGAAACAGGAGATTGGCAATTTCCAAGTGACCACTACCGGCCCAACCCAGATCCCGCCCTCGAAATCCCCAGAGAGCTTACCCCACGAAGTTAGAAAAATGAAAGGATTCGCCCGCCGCCTTACCTAGCGAGGTTCAGAAATCCAAAACTGTAACTTCCCATCATCTGTCGAACCCAGAAACGTAAAGCGTTCGGGGTTTTGCGTGTAGCAGACGAAGGCTGTGCCAATCGGATCGCCCACCGCTTTTCCCTTCACTCGGTGTTCGTCGTATGTCTCGATCACATGTCCTTCGAGGTCTACAACTTTCATCAACTTCTCACCGTTTTGGGTGTTGTAGAAGAAAATGGCCATCCGATTTTGCACGACCTGGGTCGCAATAGGTTTATATCCAGCCCCTTCGGGTTCGACGACAAAACGACGCAGCACCTCTCCACCTGCTGAAATCACATATACTAGGGCTGGATTCGTCCAACGCATGAGATAAGCGTTTCCGTCGGCCCCCATCTGAATCCGAGTCATGTCGACAGCCCGATTGGAACGCGGTGCCAATGGATTGGTCACGCGCGCGTCGCCTGATGCTGCCATGTCGTGCAGCGTATCGTCGTCCTCCAGCTTGATTTCCTTCAGCAGCCTTCCATTCGTATCGAAGATCCCCGTAAAAGGCCACATGGTGGCGGTTGGGTCCTTGTCGTATTCGGCTCCAGTTACAAGCATTGTGCCATTGGCAAATACTTGCAGAGCCTTTGGCATCCACGCGAATCCGGGTTGAAGTTTGATCGTGGATTTCAAAGTCCCGTCCGCGCTGTAAACAAACACGTATCGATTAATCTCATGCGCAAAAATTAATTCGTACACGTCCCCGTTTGCAGCGATCGCGAACGATCCCGACAAGTCTACTTTTAAGTTCGGATTCGCCGATGCTTGATAGACCGCGACGCGCTCACCCTTCGTATTCAGTTTATGAATGGCTGGCGCGGCAGGGTTCGTCTGGTAATAAATATTGCCATCTCCGTCGCAGTGGAGCGGGGGAACAAAGAGGTTGGCGAATTCAGCGGGCGAGGTCACGGTTTCGACACGGGTTAAATGCTTGTACCTCTCGTCGGCTCCATCGGTCTGCTTAGTTGATGGTGCGGGATCGGCTTTGGCGCTGGCCTGCTCCTTGTTAGGTCGTTGACTCCAGGAAAGCACGGACAGCAAAAGACATACACAGAGCAGACCAGCGTTACGGAACAACATGGTTAGTTACCTCCTGCAACAAACGCTCCCTTTTCTTCGACCAGCACCGCATATTCGTGTCTGCACCGATCGTAGACGTAAGCAAACGTCGGCTCTCGATAGCCACCGTTATCGCTTACTTTAATCACACCTGGACTGCGACCCTGTAAAAGTTGTTGCGCATGCGGACTGCTCGTGTCAGTCGGTCGCGACGAATGGGCTCGTGCGTTCCCACAGCCTCCGCCGGGATCGCAACGGCCTCCATCCGGATATATTACAGGCGTATAGTAAAGATGCCCACAACAGAGACCGCTCCCGCCTCGATCTTCGCAAGTGCCAGAGACGCATCCAAATGTGCAATACTCCAGGGGGCTGGCCCATCCTTTCTCCGTGGAATAGTAAACCATGGTTGCCCCACCCTTCGCGGTTTTCGAAGGGTGGGCACTGCGAACCCTGATCAAGTCGGGGTTAGGTCATCCGTCACAGCCAGCCATCCAGTGACCGCTCTAGTGTCGAGTCATGCCTCCGCGCTTACACCGCTATTACGGCGCCGGATATCTTCATTTCATCACCTTCAGTTGTTACCATCGCCGACAGTTGCTGGGAACTCCGCAGCGCCGCCACCTGTTCCTCAAGCTCCTCGAGCAAGTCCGCCGCAGTTACAAGTTCGTGGTCGTCGGATACGTAGTGATGCCCGAGCACGTGCACCTTTTGCTGAGTGAACCCGAGCGCACCAACCCGTCGGTGGTGGTGCAGGTCTTGAAGCAACGCTTCGCCAGGCGACTGCTGCGCGCAAAACGAACGCGGCAACACGGGTTGCAGAGAACCCTGTGGGAAGCAGAGGGCGAAGACCATGTCTGGCAGCGGCGGTTTTATGACTTCGTGGTGTACAGCGAGCACAAACGCGTGGAGAAGCTGCGGTATATGCATCAGAATCCGGCGAAGCGAGGGCTGGTGCTTGAGCCGGAGCAATGGCGGTGGAGCAGCTTCCGCTTCTATACCTATGGCGAACGCGGCCCGGTACTAGTCAATGAACAAAAGCCAGCAGCATTGAAGTTGCGAGGCCGAGCGGCGGCAGTGGCAAATCGAACCGCGGGTTAGCGTTGAAAGGCTATGGGATCGAGGTTCACCGTGCCCACCCTTCGAAAACCGCGAAGGGTGGGGCAACCACGTTCGTGGTATATCGAGAAAGTAAGAATGATCAAAGGGTGGGCCAGCCCCCGGCATCGTAAACTTATGCGCAGGAAGATTTCCCACTGGAAGGTTCACTCAACGATCAACAATCCCCTTACACCACCAGTTCCGCCTTGATCGTCCCATCTTCCATATCCGCTTCCAACTTGAAGCCCAGCTTCTGCACAATCGCGCGCATCTCGCGATTCTCGTTCAGGATGGTCGACACCACGTGTTCCAGCTTCTCATCGTGCGCTACGGCAATTAGGCGACGGTAGAGCTCCGTCCCCATGCCTTGATGCTGAAAACGGTCGTCGACCAGCACCGCCAGCTCCGCTTCGTTGCGCCCGCGCAACTTGCTCAGACGGCCAATGCCAATAATTTCCGGTGAGCCATCCTCCTGCTTGTGCTCGACGACCAGCGCCATCTCGCGATCGTAATCGATAAAACAGATGCGCGTGAGCCGTTCGTGCGCCGTGCGCTGGCTCAATTTGAGCGGCTGAAAGTAGCGCAGGTACACCGTGCGCTCCGAAAGCGCCTGGTGCAGCTTGATCAGCAGTGGCTCGTCTTCCGGACGAATCGGGCGAATCACCGTCTCGCCTCCGTTCTTCATCGTCCAGGGTTTGATGTACTGCGTCGGATACGGCCGGATCGCCAAACGCGGCAGCTTGTCGGGATCGGCCTCGCTTCCGTAAACCACCACTCGCGCATCGAGTGCGAGCAGCCGTTCCGCTGAAGCCAGCAAGGGATTGATGTCAATTTCCTTAATCCACGGTTGCTCGACCACGAGCTGGCTGAACCGGACCAGCAATTCTTCGAGAGCGGCCAGATCGACGGCTTTCCGTCCACGCACTCCCCGCAGAGCGTCAATCACCCGGGTCTGCTCGATCATCCTTCGCGCCAGCGTGGTGTTGAGCGGCGGTAGCGCCAGCGCGCGGTCCTTAAATACTTCCACCAGCTGGCCGCCTGTGCCGAAGAGCAACACCGGTCCAAATTGCGGATCGGCGCTGCTGCCGACGATCAACTCGTAGCCATCCAGCTTGATCATCGGCTGCACCGTCACGCCCAGAAAATGTCCGGCACCGGCTTTTTCACCAACGCCAGCTTCGATCTGCCGGTACGCCGCGCGCACCGCGTCAGCATTCCGCAGATTGAGTTGGACTCCGCCAACATCGGTTTTGTGGGTAACCGTCTCTGACCAGAGCTTCAACACCACGGGATAGCCAATCTCATTGGCCCGCTCCACCGCTTCTTCTTCGGATGCCGCCGTGCTTGTGGCAACGCTCGGGATCCCATACGCACTTAGCAACTGTTTCGATTCCACCTCGGTCAGGATGGTCCGCCCCGCCTGCCGAACCCGGTCCACCAGGTGCTCTGCGACCACGCGATCCGGACCCTCTTCCGCTTCTCCGCGCAGCACGGGCGTCTCGTAGAGCCCGCGCAGGTTGTAGCTGTAACGCCACATGTAGTGGAAGACCCTCGCGGCTGTGTCGGGAAAAGGAAACGTCGGCACTCCGGCACGATTCAGGATGTCCGTTCCCGCGGCGACTGCAGCGCCGCCCATCCAGCTGGCGATCACCGGTTTGCCTGTGCTCTGCGCGTACGCCTTCAAGCGTTCCGCGGTTTGCGTTGGCTCTGCCATACCTTGCGGACAATTGATCGCCAGCAAGCCGTCCGCGTTCGGATCGTTCGCCGCGATCTCCACCACCTTCGCGTACTTCTCCGGCGAAGCGTCGCCCAGAATGTCGATGGGATTGTTATGGCTCCAATGCGGCGGCAGAAGCCCATCGAGTTCCTGCATCGATTTTTCCGTCAGCTCGGCAAGCTGGCCGCCGCTGGCGATCAGCGAATCGGCCGCCAGGACGCCCGGCCCTCCGGCATTGGTGACAATCGCCAGCCGCGGTCCCCGCGGGCGCGGCTGCTTGGCCAGCACCTCCGCCATGTAAAACAAATCCGCAATGGTTTTTACGCGCAGCACGCCACAGCGGCGGAACGCGGCTTCCAGCACCTCGTCGCTGCCGGTCAAGGTTCCCGTGTGCGAGGCTGCCGCATGAGCGGCCGCTTCGGTTCTGCCCGCTTTGATTACGATGATGGGTTTATTCAGCGATACCTCGCGCGCCGCCGACAAGAACGACCGCGCATCGCCGACCGATTCCATGTACATCACGATGCTGTGGGTGCGCGGATCATTGCCCAGAT
Organism: Terriglobia bacterium; assembly: GCA_963832635.1. Taxonomy (GTDB): domain Bacteria; phylum Acidobacteriota; class Terriglobia; order Terriglobales; family Acidobacteriaceae; genus DATFTE01. Next base: position 269,130 of record CAWHVH010000004.1, read on the forward strand.
AGTCGATCAGATCGCCCCAGCCCACATCGAGCATGGAACCTACCGACACGAAGGCGCTGAAGCCGACCATTTCCCGCTGGCACCAGTCGAGAATCGCCGTGCACAATGCTCCACTCTGGCTGATGAACGCCACATTCCCCGGCCGCGCGATGTTGGGACCGAAGGTTGCGTTTAATCCGCTGATGGGATTCATCACCCCCAGACAGTTGGGACCGATCAACCGCATGCCGCTGCCCCGCATGCGCTCCACGATCTGACGCTCAAGCTCTTTGCCCTGTTCGCCGTGCTCTTTGAAGCCGGCCGAGATCACAATGCAACCGCGCACTCCGGCTTCGACACACTCTCCGATCACGTCGGGCACGGTCACTGCCGGAGTAACTACCACCGCAAGGTCCACCGTCTCCGGAATTTCTTCAATGCGCCGGTAGGCCTTGATTCCCAGCACGCTGGTGCGCTTCTCGCTGACCGGGTAGACGGTTCCGCCGAACGGGCTGCTCACCAGGCTCCACAGGACCGCGCGCCCGATGCTGCCCTGCCGTTCCGTAGCTCCAATCACGGCAACGTTGTGAGGAATGAAAATAGCGTCGAGGGGCTGCCCTTCTGCGTGCAACACATCGTGCGCCCGGTCATGTGCCGGGTGCGGCTTGCTGCTCTTGTGAATCGACTTGGCGATGCTCATAAGCCTTAAGAGTTTAACCCCGCTCCACACACCCGTCTGTGACGCATTACCTGCGGAGCAGAACTCTTCCGGTTATCCTGATTGTTGCTCGATTGGTAAACAGCTTCCCCCATGTACTTTCCACTTGGGCGAAACCTGCCAGTTGGAATACAATTCCTCTCCACTCGGACAATCCCTGTTTTGTCATCGACGGGCAGGAGTGCGTCCGGCGTACGCTGAAGAGATTCAACAAGGAGAATCTAGCAATATGAAGAAACTGCTCACGCTGCTGTTCGCGGTTGCCCTCACCCTTTCGATGTCTTCCTTCGCATTCGCTCAGGATGCCGGGTCCACCGATTCGAGCAAGATGGACAAGAAGGAAATGAAGAAAGAAAAGAAGACCAAGAAAACCAAGAAGGAAAAGAAAAGCAACATGAAGAAGGACGACATGAAGAAAGACGACATGAGCAAGCCTCAGTAGTCGTCGGAAATCGCCCCCTAAGAAACGGTTTTGATGGCGCCCCGGTTTAATTCCGGGGCGTTTTCATTTCTGCCCCAAAACAAGTCGGACGCTTGCTCGAGATTTGGACGATTCGTCTAACTTGTCAGAGATCCTCGCTGTCATTACAAGTGACTGATTTCAAGCATTTTGGCCATCCCTGCGTAGTCTTCTGATGGTTCACCGATAAAATTTCTCTGCGCCAGTTCCCTCCAACCCGTAGTAAAATCCGCCGCATCCGCCCAGCCTTCTTGGGCAGTGTGGGGTAAATGACGCGTTCCGCGTCATACGTCTCGATCGTCGGGGGTTATGCATGGAACCTCGGGCCCTGGGCAGCACCTCGTCAGAAGCCACAACCCAAAAGTCCTCCTCAACGCCGCACGAAGGCCGCAATGTGTGGATCCTGACCGCATATGGGATCTCCGGCCTGGCGTTGATCGGCATCCTGGCTTATTACTTCAGCGACTTCATCACGCACTGAAGTCGAGGGATCCGCCACCACATTAGAGCGTCGACGCAACCGCGACGGTTATGCCGACGGCGAGGTGTTTGTCTTTTTGTTCACCAAGGCAATCCGGGAAGTTGATTTTCCCGCAAGGACGGCAGTTATCCTCTGCCTTCGCCGTGCTACAATGGCCCGCGCTGAAAACGTTTCTCCTGGTCAATTTTCCCCACACTCCATAGACACGGACTGATCCTGTGGCCCACGACCCGTCGAAAACTGCCACCATCACCTATGCCGACGCCGGCGTGGATATTGACCGCGCCAACCGCACCAAAAAGCGGATCAAGTACCTCGCTCATAAGACCTTCACTCGGGGCGTCCTCAGCGAAATCGGCGGTTTCGGCGGATTGTTCGCCATCGACAAAACCAAGTACACCGATCCCGTGCTGGTATCGAGCGTCGATGGCGTCGGCACCAAGCTGAAGCTCGCCTTCGAAATGAACGTGCACCACACCGTGGGCGCCGACCTGGTGAACCACTGCGTCAACGACATCGCCGTGCAAGGCGCCACCCCCATGTTCTTCATGGACTACCTGGCCACCGGCAAACTCGATCCCGAAATCGCCGAGAAGGTCGTCGAGGGCCTGGCCGACGCCTGCAAGCACAACGGCTGCGCGCTGATCGGCGGCGAGACCGCCGAAATGCCCGGCTTCTATCCCGATGGCGAATACGATCTCGCCGGCTTCATCGTCGGCGTCGTCGAGCGCGAACGCATCATCACCGGAAAAGCCGTCGAAATCGGCGACGTCGTGCTGGGACTCGCGTCCAACGGCCTGCACACCAACGGATATTCGCTCGCCCGCAAGCTGCTCTTCGATGTCGCCCACTACACGCCCGAGACCTACGTCAACGAATTAAAGGGTAAAGTCGGTAACGAACTGATGCGCTCGCACAAGAGCTATTGGCCCGCCATCAAGCGCCTGGTCGATGGAGAGTGCGTCTCCGCCATGGCCCACATCACCGGCGGAGGCATCACCGAAAATCTTCCCCGCGTCCTGCCCCGAGGCGTCGCCGCCGTCATCGAAATGGGCTCCTGGCCCATCCCGCCAATCTTCGAGCACATGCAAACCCTGGGCAACGTCCCCCAGGACGAAATGCTGCGCACCTTCAACATGGGACTAGGCATGCTGCTGGTCGTCCCCTCAAAGAAATTCAAGAAAGCCCAAACCGTGCTGGAGCGCGCGGGAGAAAAAGCCTTCACCGTGGGAAGAATCGTGAAGGGCGACAGAAAAGTGATGTACACGTAGGGCAATTTCCAATTTTCGATTGCCAATTTTCGACTGTTGATTGTTGATTTTTGATTTAAACCCAGAATTCCACCACAGATTTGTCATCCTGAGCGAAGTGAGGCGAACCCGAGCGTAGTCGAAGGACCCCTACCTCTTCAGCAAATCCACCGGCTCCCTCACATCCGTCACCCGCAAATACTTCGCCAGCGCCGGATACCGCTTCGCCACCGCCTCATACATTTCATACGCGACCGTGCGATACGAAATGTGCCCCGCCGGCCCGGTTCGCAATTCAGAGATGTACACCACCTCGGCAAAATCCATCTTGAAGAGCGTGCGCTTGCGATACCCGAGCGGGATCGCGTACTGCGAATTCTCTTCTGCCTCAATTCCATCTGCAGCCGTCAGTTTTTCTACCGCTGCCGCCGTGCGCCGCATGACCGCGTCGTAGCTCCCCGTCACTCCCGCCGCCTGCAATTCTTCTGGCGTGTCGTAACCGTGCGCTGTGGTGAATCCCTGCCCAATCTGAATGCAGCGCCGGTGCCGGTGCATGTCGCGGAAGCCGCCAACATCCATGAGAATGTCGAAGCGGAACTGCTGCCCCGCGCAGAACGCCCGCTGCATTTCATCGTGACGCCCGCGATGCCGCAAGCCCAGGTCGATAATCTCGCGTCGCTTATGATCGCCCGCCGCCTCAACTGCCTCGCGAATCTGCCGGTAGGGATAGTGGCAATGCTCATAGAGCAAGGTGCTCGCCAGTTCCACCTCCAGCGGTTCATCGTCCAGCAGATCGACCGTCTTCGCCGGCTCAATCGCAGCTCTTCCCATCAGATCCGCGGCAGCCTGCCGCAACTCCCGCCGCGTCTCGATTTCGTACTGATTGGGATCGGCATACTTCACCAGCGTCGGCGCCACCCGAACTTCGCGCAATAACTCCTGCTCCGCCCGTTCCGCCAGTTCCGGCGCGGCCGCGCGAATCTGCTCCACCAGGGCCCGCAGTGACTCATGATTCGCGTTGTACGCCGGAGAAGTGGCCGCCCGCTTCAGCAACTCTCCCAGTGTGCGTACTTCCTTGTGCGGGTGTGCCAGCAGGTGCGCCACCTGCGTCTCCAAGGTGCGTGCATTGACGATCTCGCCCAGCGATGTGTTGGTCGAAAGCGGCAGCAGATAACGCGAGATATCGAAGGCCCGCGCTTTCAAGGTCCGCTCGTACGCGTCCTGCTTCATCTCCGCCGGCTTCGGCGTGATGCTCATCAGGTAGTGAAACATCCGCTCCGAGGTGGCTTCGTATTCGGCAAAAAGACTGCTCACCGTCTGGCCGTACAAGGCGCGCAAGGCCTCGTCATCCCCGAAATCGGGAGTGAAATATCCACTTTTCTTGAAATCCTGGTAGCGGGTCGAGCGTTCCTGCCCGTCCCAGCGCTGCTCGTCGGCCACCGCAATTGCCGCCAGGATGGATAGCTTCTCGATCGCCAGTGCGATGTGCGCTAGATCCGCAATCGAGCGGTGCCCGTACTGAAAGTAGAAGGTATTGAGAAACTTCTCCGCCTTCTGCGAACTGATTTCCTTGAGCGACTCCTTCATCGAAAGCGAAGAGCGCGAATACTTCGCCATGGCATACGCCTGAATCTCAGGCTCAACTCCATAGACCGCATACACCTCGACCGAAGGAGCCTGGTTAGAGGTTTGCTTCGAATTCTCAAAATGGGACGCAGACGTGACTTCAGTCATTTCCGCCGATGGACCTCAACCATGAAGGAGTGTTGGAATCTTACTTGGCCGTTCCTGCCCGCGCAATCGGGAACCACCACGCAACGGAATGCGTATTCATACCGGACGGGGGGCGCGGGCGCACCACCACGGGCACCCCTGCTTACTTTTGTGACTTTTCGATGGCAAGTTGAATCAGATATAAAGTAATCAGCTCAAATCCATACATGATGCGTTCATTCCTTATTTTTCTGGTAGTTGGCTTGTGCATAACCGCATTTGCCTCGGCCCAAACCCCCTTCGCCATCACTCCCGTCTCCGCCGCGAACGGTCTTCTGTGGCCGGTTGTGCCCGTATCGATGGTAGCGCCATCAGACAACCCACCCCCGTCGCTCGTCAGCCCGGTTGCGCTTCCGCGCATGGCTCCCGACCTCGCCCTGCAGACCTTCGAGAACCGCGTCTCCTTGCAAAATGCGCAGTTGGCTTCGTACTCGGCGTCCACTTTGATCCGCGCCGAACTTCCCGACACTTCCCAGTCTGGCGAGTTCGAACTCGAACGGCACTACGTCGCTCCACGCACGCTCCAGTTCAAGGCGGTTCACTTCAGCGGTGATAACTTCGTCAAGACCAACGTCATCGCGCGCCTGCTGCAATCCGAGGTCGATCATCTGCAGAAAGACGACCTCTCGATGACCGCTCTCAGTCCCGCGAACTACAAGTTTTCTTATAAGGGAACCGGGGACGTCGATGGCCGCTCGGTTCACGTATTTCAGGTGAAGCCGCGCAAGAAACGCGCGGGTTTATTCAAAGGCCGGATTTGTCTCGACGCTTACAGCGGAAGCCTGGTGCGCGCGGAAGGCAGCGTGGTCAAGTCGCCGTCCTTTTTCATCAAGAAAGTTGAGTTCGTGCAGTACTACGCGGACGTGAACGGCTTCACCCTGCCTACGCACGTGCACTCCGAAGCCCGCGCCCGCATCGTGGGTCGCGCCGTGGTCGACATCTACCAGAGCGACTACCAACCGGTGGCCATCCCCGTACAAGCCCGCCAACATACGCCTACGCTTTAACCGGGCGGTCACTACGGAATGATCGGCATCTTTGCCCAAGCGGCGGGGTGAAGATCTTTCCCACCCGATCCTGCTTGCAGCCCCTTCGTCTTTTCCATATTCTGCCGACACAGCCATGGCGCAGACTCCAGAAAATCTCCTGCTTGAACTTTTCGCCATTTTCGTAGCCGCGAAGGTGATGGGAGAAGTATTCGAGCGGCTGCGGGTGCCCGGTGTTCTGGGCGAAATCGCTGCCGGAGTCATCCTCGGTCCTTACGCCCTCGGGCTGGTGCATGGCAGCGATACGCTCCACTCCATCGCTGAAGTGGGAGCGATTTTCGTGCTGTTCAGCGCCGGCCTTGCGACCAGCGCTCACGATCTCATCCGCGTCGGGCGCAAAGCGCTGATGGTCGCGACCCTTGGGATCATCGTCCCCTTCGTTCTCGGATTTTTTTATATGTCACTGCGCGGCGACGCCTCTACGGAAGCCGTGTTCGTGGGCGCTGCCATGGTCGCCACCAGCGTCGGAATCACGGCACGAGTTCTGGGAGACCTGGGAGTCCTCTCCACCCGCCCGGCGAAAATCATCCTCGGTGCGGCGGTCTTCGACGATATCCTGGGCATGCTGTTGCTGGCGGTCGTCGCCGGACTCGCCTCCGGCGGAGGTTTGGAATGGCTCCATCTCGGCATCCTTCTGGGAGAAGCTACGGCGTTCGCGCTGTTCATGATTTTCGTCGCGCCTCACATCGTTCGCCGCATTCATCCCAAAGTGGAACGGCTCTCCACCCAGAATGCGTCTCTCATCGTCGCCCTCGCCATCTGCCTCTTCCTGTCCTGGCTGTCGGTGAAAATCGGCATGGCAGCGATTATCGGAGCATTTTTCGCCGGCCTGATGTTCGCCGACTACGCACCCCACTGGAATCTGATCGCGCGCGTCGGCGGGATTACCGAATTCCTGGCGCCTTATTTTTTCTTCTCCATCGGTTCCCAACTCAACTTGAAACTCTTTAGCGGAGACGTGCTCGTCGCGTCCGCGGTCGTCTCCCTGCTCGCCGTCATCTCGAAACTGATTGGATGCGGCATCCCGCTGCTCGGCGAAGGCTGGTCCGCGGCGCTGCAGGTGGGCGTCGGCATGATGCCGCGAGGAGAAGTTGCCCTCATCGTCGCCCTGGTCGGATTGCAATCCGGAATTGTCACACAATCGACCTACGCGATTGTCGTTTCCATGACCGCCGTCACCACCATCATCGCGCCTCCTTTGCTGCGCTACTTATTTCGCAACGAAGCCCGCCAGCCTGCCTAGGGGTTCCGCAACCAGAAACCTAGGCTCTCCGGCAGGTATAATCTCGCTTCCACCAGGAGGAGCCCCCGCATGAGTCTTTCAGGTCGCGTCGCGCTGGTTACCGGTGCGTCGCAGGGCATTGGCCGTGCCTGTGCCCTCAGGCTGGCAAAATCCGGCGCCGCCGTGGCCCTTGCCGCCCGCAATCAGGAGAAGCTCAACGAAATCGTCGCCGAAATCACCGCCGCGGGTGGCCAGGCGGCCGCATTCCCCATTGACGTGGGAGACGAAGAGCAGATCAAGTCCGGCTTTAAAGCCGCGATCGCGCAATTCGGCAAGATCGACATCCTGGTCAACAACGCCGGCATCACGCGCGACCAGCTGGTCATGCGCATGAAGCGCGCCGACTGGGACTCCGTCATCAACACCAACCTGACCTCCGCCTACCTGTGCATTCAGCAGGCGATCGGGTCCATGCTCAAACAACGCTGGGGACGCATCATCAACGTGACTTCGATCTTCGGGCAGATGGGACAGGCCGGACAAGCCAACTACGCGGCCTCGAAGGCGGGCCTGATCGGCCTCACCATGGCCATGGCGCGCGAAGTCGGATCGCGCAATATCACCTGCAACGCCGTCGCTCCCGGATTCATCGAAACCGCCATGACCTCGGTGCTGGGCGACGACTTCAAACAGAACGCCGTGAAAATGATTCCCCTGGGCCGCATTGGCACTACCGAAGATGTTGCCGCCGCGGTGGCGTTCCTCGCGTCCGACCAAGCCAGCTACATCACCGGCCATGTGCTGAACGTAAACGGCGGCATGTTGATGGGATAACGCCTTCGTGTCCTTGGTGGTTGAGAAGGTTCTTGCGTGGGAGCAAACCCAGCACCTGCGGACTCGCCATCGCGCGGAACGAACTGGCGTCGAATCCCGCGCCCACGTGCGCGTCTGCGCACAACCGCCCGCGCTACTCCTGAACCATCCTCGATGCAACGAATTTCCACTTGCCAGAAGTTACTACTCTGGTTACTATTCAGCCATTCCTTGGGAGACTCCATTGCAGGTTTTCTCTATGAACATCGGCGAAACCATCCGGAACTACCGCCTGCAAAAAGGCATGTCTCAGGGGGACATCGAAAAGCGTACCGGACTGTTGCGCTGCTATCTGTCGCGCGTCGAAAACGGACACACCATCCCTTCGCTCGACACGCTTTCGAAAATCGCCGGCGCCATGGAACTCCCGCTCTCGCAGTTTTTCTCCGAGTCGGGACACAGCAACGGCTCCAAGGGATTGCCCCAGCTTTCCGACGACGAAGTCCGCTTCCTCAGCCAGATCCGCCGCTACTCCGTAAGCCTCAACGATAGCGACCGCAAACTGGTGCTCGCCATGGTCAAGAAAATGGCCTCCAACTCCGCGAAGTAATACCGGACCCCGAGCCCTTAGCAAAACCAAGCCCTGCCCACGGCGCAAGCCGTGGTCCAGCGTCCGAGGTCCAACGTCCGCCCTTACTTTCGTACCATCCCTCCCGTGACCTCCGGGCACCTCCTCGCCGCGCCCATTCCCCCATAAACTTGTTCTCTGGAGAGGTCTCGTGACCATCGACGAAGAACTGAGTCTGCTCGACTCCCAGTTGCGCCGCTTGAAGATCGAGTACGAGATCTATTTCAACAATCCCACCAAGAAGCCTCCTACCGATGTCGAGTGGAAGGTGCTCAGCCTGCTGCGCAAGTTCAGTGATGGCCGCCTGAGTTTCTCGCAGCGCTACCGCTACAACGAAATCGCACAACGTTACGCCATCTACAGCGACCTGTGGCGCAAGAAGAGCCGCATTCGCGAGGAAGGCTACCGCCGCCCGCAGGATGCGCTGCTCTCGATTCAGGGACTCCGTCCCGAAGAACACGAACCGCAGCACAAAGTCTATGGCGTCGGTCAATCCGGAGCCGCAGTGGCCCCCGCTCGCGAGCAGCCCTTCTCCATGCAGTGTTCCGATGCGAAAGCCGAGCGCGACCAGGTCGAGAAACTCTACAAGGCTCTCACTGAAGCCAAAACCAAAGCCGGAGAAGCCGTCTCTGGCAACTTTGACAGCTTCACTTCCTTCGTCGAGAAAAAGACCGACCAGATCCGCAAACAGTACGGCTGCCACAGCGTCGAATACACCGTCGAAATGCAGGAAGGCCAAGTGCGCCTGAAGGCCAAAGCGAAGGTCTAGTCGTTGGCCTGACCTCAAGCACCCAACTTGTCACCCTGAGCGCAGTCGAAGGACCTTGCGTTTCTTCCCCAATCCATACCGGATTCCGCCTAAAAAACCGGCGCGATGTGCATCAGCCGACGACCAACGACGAAAGCCCAACGACCAACCAACATCCACAGCCCTCTAGCTGCTAAAATCTCAGGTCCCGGCATTCATCCTTCCGCATTCGAGGCGTGCCATGGCTAAAATTCAACGTGCCATTCTGAGTGTTACCGACAAAACTGGTCTGGTGGAGTTTGCTCGCGAGCTTTCCGGCCTGGGCGTGGAACTTATTTCCACCGGAGGTACCGCCAAACTGCTGCGCGATTCCGGCATCTCGGTGAAAGACATCTCCGACCTCACCGGATTTCCCGAAATGCTCGATGGCCGAGTGAAGACCCTCCACCCCAAGGTGCACGGAGGCATTCTGCATCGCCGCGAAAACGCCTCTCATCGCGCCGCCGTGGCCGAACACGGCATCCAGCCTATCGATATGGTGGTAGTGAATCTCTATGCCTTTGAAAAAACCGCGGCCAAGCCCGGCGTGCATTTCGAAGAACTGATCGAGAACATCGACATCGGCGGACCTTCCATGATCCGCTCCGCGGCCAAGAATTTTCAGGATGTCGCCGTGGTCACCTCTCCCACCGACTACGCCTCGATCGCCGCGGAGTTGGCGAAGTCCGGAGGCGAACTTTCTTCCGCCACCAAGTGGCGCCTGGCGCAGCGCGCCTTTGCTACAACCGCGGCTTACGATTCCGCGATCGCCTCAACGCTCGAACGCGTGAGTGCCAACGGTCACTACGAATTTCACACCGCCGAAGGCTTCCCGAAGACTCTGCGTCTCTCCTTCAACAAGATCATGGATCTCCGCTACGGCGAAAATCCCCATCAGAAAGCAGCGATGTATTCCGACGGGTCGGGCACCGGCGTCGCCAACGGCCGCCAGTTGCAGGGCAAAGAACTCTCCTACAACAACATCGTCGATCTGCAAGCGGCCTGGGATCTGGCGCAGGAGTTCGAGGAACCCGTCTGTGCCATCATCAAGCACACCAACCCCTGTGGCACCGCGACCGGCAAGACTCTGCTCGAGGCCTACAAGAAAGCCCTGGAGTGCGATCCCGTCTCGGCCTTTGGCGGGGTGATTGGCGTCAACCGTCCCATCGACGCCGCGGCCGCCGAAGAGATGGCCAAGTTGTTCCTCGAGGTTATCGCCGCGCCCGCGTTTGACGAGGCCGCCAAAGCCAAGTTCGCTGCGAAGAAAAACTTGCGCCTGGTCGAAATCACCGACGTCCCCCAGAAGTGGGTGCTGAAAAATGTTTCGGGCGGAATTCTGGTGCAGGATGCCGACGTCCGTCCCCTCGCCGAGGCGGATCTGAAAGTGGTTACCAAGCGTCCCCCCACGGCGGAAGAAAAGCGCGCCCTGCTGTTCGCCTGGAAGGTGTGCAAGCACGTGAAATCAAACGCTATCCTGTACGCTCGCGACGGCCAGTCGGCAGGCGTCGGAGCGGGACAAATGAGCCGCGTCGACTCCTGCAAGCTGGGCGCCATGAAAGCCGTGCTGCCCCTGAAAGGCACCGTGGCCGCTTCCGACGCGTTCTTCCCCTTCCCCGACGGCGTCGAAGAGATCGCGAAGGCCGGAGCCACTGCCATCATTCAGCCCGGAGGCTCGGTGCGCGACCAGGAAGTCATCGAAGCCGCCGACCGCCTGGGACTCGCCATGATCTTCACTGGAGTCAGGCACTTCCGGCACTAGAGGGATTGTCGAAATAGGATTTACGATTAGCTGAGAGACCCTCCCAGATCATGGGGTTTGGGTTCCAATCGAAGATCAACAATCGAAAATCGCAAATTCTTATTACTTCCGTCATTGCCCGAAACGGTCCTGCAAGTCCGCTTTTTTCTCGCGTTCCTTGACTAAGGTTTACAATACGCAGAGCACCCACCCGCAGCGGTCCGGCATCCAATCGCTATGGCTTTGGGAGATCAAAGGTTCTCGATGAAAAGTATCTTTCGCCCCCTTGTTTTGTTAGCGATTGCCGCAACTGCGTTGGCGCAGCAAACCCCCGCGCCGGAATCGAAACCGGCCACCCCAGCCGCACCCCGTAAAGCAGACCGCGCGGCATCTTATTATCACTACGCTCTTGCCCACATGTACGAGGAGCAGGTCGCGGTGTACGGACGCAGCGACCTCGCCAATAAGGCCATCGACGAATACCGGTTGGCCATCGACGCCGATCCTACCTCCGAGTACCTGACCTCGGGGCTCGCCGAGCTTTACGCCAAGACTGGACGAATTCGTGACGCCGTCATCGAAGCACAGGACATTCTGAAGCGCGATCCCGGTAACCTGGAGGCGCACAAGCTTCTGGGCCGCATTTACCTGCGGTCGCTCGGACCCGACGCGGATTCCGGCAGCGCGACTTCCCAGAATGTGTTGAAGCTCGCGATTGAACAATATGAACAGATCGTGAAGATTCAGCCCGACAGCGTGGATGACCACCTCCTGCTGGGCCGCCTCTATCGCCTCAACAACGATCTGCAGAAAGCCGAAAACGAATTCAAGACGGCGGTCAAGCTGGAGCCGGATTCCGAAGAAGCCATCACCACCCTCGCTTATCTCTACAACGAGGAAGGCGACAGCGCCCACGCGGTGCAGGTGTTGAGCTCGATCCCCGACGCGGCCCGTTCCGCCAAGCTCTACTCCGCGCTGGGATACACCTACGAGCAGCAGAAGCAATACAAGAACGCCATCGAAGCCTACCGGCACGCAATTGAACTCGATCGCGATAATCTGGATGCGATCCGCGGGCTGGCGCAGAACCTGATGAACGACGGCCAGACCGATGCCGCTCTCGAACAGTACAAGATCATCGCGGATGCGAATCCCGAAGATGCGCAAACCTATCTGCGCATGGCCGAGATCTACCGCAAGAGTGGCAAGTTCGACCTCGCGCTCGACGATTTGAAAAAAGCTGAGTCCATGGTGCAGGACTCGATTGAAGTCCCCTACAACATTGCGGCCGTCTACCAGGCTCAAGGCCGTTACGACGAAGCCATTCAGGTACTGCAAGAGCTGCTGAAGAAAACCGAGAAGCCCGATAGCAGCTACACCCAGGGCGAGCGCAATAACCGGGCTGTTTTCCTGGAGCGCCTGGGCACCATCTACCGCGACAACAGCAACGATCAGAGCGCCCTCGATACCTTCCGCAAAATGCTGCCCCTGGGCGAGGACAATGCCGAGCGCGGCTATCAGCAGATGATTGATACCTATCGCGAAGCGAAACAGTGGCAGCAGGCCACCGATATCGCCAAGGAAGCTTCGCAGAAGCTACCCAACAGCCGCGGCCTGAAGATGGTCTACGCCGCCCAACTGGCCGACATGGGCCAGCCAGACGCCGGCCTGGAACAGGTGAAGTCGCTGCTGAAAGGCACGCCCGACGACCGTGAGGTCTACATCACGCTGTCGCAGATGTACAGCCGCCTCAAGCGCTGGCCCGATGCCGAAGCCGCGCTCGATAAGGCGGAACAACTTTCCACCAAGGAGGAGGACAAGGACTACGTCTGGTTTCTGCGCGCCTCCGGCTATGAGCGCCAGAAGAAATACGATCAAGCGGAGGAGACCTTCCGCAAGGTCATCCAGAGCGATCCCCAGAACGCCACCGCGCTCAACTACCTCGGCTACATGCTCGCCGACCGGGGCGTGAAACTCGATGAAGCACTGACGCTGATCAAGAAAGCCGTCGACCTCGACCCCGCCAACGGCGCCTATCTCGACTCTCTTGGCTGGGCCTATTTCAAGTTGGGCAAGTACGACATGGCGGAAGAGAACCTGATCAAGGCGTCGCAACGCATCGGCACCGATCCCACCGTGCAGAATCATCTCGGCGACCTCTATCAGAAAACCGGACGCCTGAAGCTGGCTGCTGCCCACTGGGAACGGGCCCTGGCGGAGTGGAATAAAACCATCGCACCCGAAGTCGATGCCACCGAGATGGGCCAGGTCCAGAAAAAGCTCGAGTCCGCCCGGGTGAAATTGGCCAAGGAAGACTCCCAGCAGAAGTAGAGAAATCGGCGCAGGGGCGGACGCCTTCGTCCGCCCCTGCGCAACTCGCCTGTTATCATTTCCTCCGTGCGCAAAGTCTCTCTGCCCGTCATTTCTGCGGCTGTGTTAGGGATCGTCGCGCTCGTCTTTTTTGCACTCAACAAAATGGCTTTGCCCAAGCCACAAAGCTCCTTCACCGACGGGCAGCCTGCTCCCGACTTCACCCTGAAAGACCAGGACGGCAACCCGTTTCACCTCGCCGATCAGCGCGGCACCCGCGTGCTTCTCATCTTCTATCGAGGCTACTGGTGACCCTACTGCATGCGCCAACTGCGCGAGTTCGCGCAGCACAAGGCCGATTTCGATCAACTGCAGGTCCGGGTTGTGGGCATCAGTGTCGACCCGCAAGACGAGGCTTACCGGGTGTGGGACCAGATGACCAAGCGGCAACTTACGATTCTCAGCGACCCCGGCGCCGCGGTGATTCGTGAATACGGATTGCTGCACGCCAAGGGAAAAGGCAGCGAAGATATCGCCATTCGGACAACGCTGCTCATCGACGAACAAGGCCGGGAGCGCTGGCGGCGCGTCAGCAGCACCATCCCCGACATTCCCGCCGCCGAGGAAGCTCTCCAGCACATTCGCGAGACCAGGTAACCCGCAGCGCTCCTGTTTGTTAGACTTTTTCAGGTCTCCCATGAACAGCGCCATGCTCATCCGCGAGGCAACGCTCGCCGATATTCCCGAACTCCTCCGCCACCGCCGCGGCATGTACGAAGACATGGGTTACACGGATGACGAGTCTCTCACCGGCATGATGGCAACCTCCGAGCCCTATCTTCGCAAAGCACTGGCGAATCGCACTCTGCACGCATGGCTGGCTGTTATCGACAACCGAACCGCCGGCGGAGGCCTGATCATCGTCAGCCCGTGGCTCAGCCATCCCTACGATCAGCAGTGCCGGCGGGCCACGGTGCTGAATATGTACGTCGATCCCGAATTCCGCCGCCGCGGCATCGCCCGCCAGCTCATGCAGACTATGATCGACTGGTGCCGTGGAGAAGGCTTCGTCAACGTCTCCTTGCACGCCAGCAAGTTCGGGCGGCCCTTGTATGAATCGATGGGATTTGAACCCACAACGGAGATGAGGTTGAAACTGAAGTAGCAGTTAGCAGTTGGCATTTGGCATTAGCCATTACCGGTTTGTAGCGGCTTCGCAAAACCCTCGTGGCCAACTGCTAAGTGCCAAGTGCTAAGTGCTAGACTCATTCCATGCTCGCCGACTACGCGGTGCGCGTGGAGCAGTCCCGCGGACGCCGTTTTCCCGAGCCTCCGCATCCTTATCGCGACGCTTTTCAGCGGGACCGCGATCGGGTCGTCCACTCACGGGCGTTTCGCCGTCTCGAAGACAAAACTCAGGTCTTCACCCGCCGTTATTCCGATCATTTTCGTAACCGTCTTACCCACACCATCGAAGTCGCGCAAATCGCGCGCACCATCGCGGCGCAACTGGGGCTGAATGTCGATCTGGTCGAAGCCCTCGCGCTGGTGCACGACGTCGGCCACCCACCCTTCGGACACTCCGGCGAAAAGGCACTCGACGCTGCCATGCGCAAGCATGGCTTTTCCTTCGACCACAACCTGCACGCCTTGCGTATCGTCGAAGACTTCGAATTGCGCTACGTCGCCTTCCGCGGATTGAATCTGACGTTTGAGGTCCGCGAAGGCATCATCAAGCACTCGCATGATTACAGCGAGAAAGACCATCCCGAACTCAAAGAATATTTGCTCGACCAGCGTCCGCCGATCGAGGCGCAACTCATCGACACGGCTGACGAAATCGCCTATACCACCGCCGACCTTGACGACGGTTACGAAGCTCGCCTGCTGCGTCTGGAAGACATCCGCCAGGGTGTACGTATGTTTGAACGCTTCTACACTGAGGTCGAACGCGCCCATCCCGAAGCGCCGGAGAAGTTAAAGTTCAACGAGGCGCAGAAGAGCATGCTGAACCGCATGGTGGGAGACCTGATCCGCAACACCCAGGAACAGATCGACGCCGCGGGAATCCATTCGCTCGACGATGTGCGCGACTTTCCTCGCCGCCTGGCCGCTTTGAGCACGCAAGTAGAAGACGAGCGACGGCAGGCGAAGGAATTTCTCTTCGACAACCTGTATCTCAGCGCTGCGCTGGACCCCGAAAAGAACGACGCCGAACACATCATCGCCGAGCTGTTCGCCTTTTGGATGAAAGAGCCCGAACATCTCCCGTCGAGCTACCGGGAAAAAGCCCGCCAGGAACCGTTGCCCCGCGTGATCTGCGACTACATCGCCGGCATGACCGACAGCTTCATTTATGAGCAGTATGAGAAGTATCGCGGGAGGGAGTAGCATCGGTGCTAGCGGGAACTTTGTTGAGTCCCGGCAATGTCAAAATGGATATGGACCCCGAGGCGGGTTTCTATGTACTCCTTGCGAAGGCCATCTCAACTGCTTCTCTTATCCGTCATAGCGGCAATGCCCCTCCTCGCCTATTCGTCCAGCGCCCAGACCTCCAATCTAGACGATCCCCAACGACGCCACGCGTTTGAACTCTATGAGCAGGGCAATATGGTCGACGCCATGCCGCTACTCGAGCAACTGGCCGCCACCTACCCTACCGACATTGCCATTCATGAGAGATGGGCGTTTTCGACGATGGCCTATGCCGCGACGCTGAAAGATTCAGCTGAGCGAGTCAAGGTTCGTGCGCGGGCTCGCAAGCTTGCCGTGGAGGCGCAAAAGCTTGGCGATAATAGTCCGCTTCTGCAGGTCATTCTGGAGATTCCAGAAGATGGCTCAGAGAAGCCGATGTCCGATGGCAAGGAAGTCGACGAAGCGATGCAGGCAGGCGAGGCAGAATTCGTGCACGGGAACTTTGACAAAGCTCGTGAGAACTACCTGCGCGCCCTGCTGCTAGATCCCAACGAATATGAAGCGGCTCTTTTCACGGGCGACGTTTATTTCAAACAACATGTTTACGGCAGCGCTGGCGAATGGTTCTCACGCGCCATTCAGATCAATCCGGATCGCGAAACCGCTTACCGCTACTGGGGTGATGCGTTGATGAAGTTGGGAAAGCCCGACGAGGCCCGCGCCAAGTACATCGAAGCCGTCATCGCCGAACCCTACGACCGCAAGCCGTGGCAGGCGCTGGCCGCATGGGCGCAGAGAACGAAAACCACGCTTCACTGGGTGAAACTGAGTGACAGAGCCAATGTAACTGCCAAGGACGACAAGAATGTGACCCTTACCATTGACAACAGCTTGAAAGACGGTGACCCGAACGCCGCAGCTTGGATAGCCTACGGAGTGGGCCGCGCTGGTTGGCTGGGCGACCGATTCAAAAAGGAGTTCCCTAACGAACCGCAGTACCGACACTCCATGAAGGAGGAAGCGGACTCTTTGCAGTTGATGCTGACGGTCTTGAAGGAAAATAAAGATTTTAAAACAAAGCAAAAAGACCTCGATCCCTCCCTTCTCGACCTAATCAAGATCGACGAGTCCGGCTTCCTTGATCCCTTCGTTCTGCTCAATCGCGCTGATCCTGGAATCGCGCAAGACTATCCTGCCTACCGCGCCGCCAACCGTGACAAGATCCGCCAATATCTCGATCAGTTTATTGTTCCCCCTACTCCAGCGCCAATCACTGCGCCCCAATAGCCTCCCCTATCGCAGGTCACCTCCGGAGCATTACTCCCCGGTTACTGCCGCGTTTGCCCTTCCGCCTTGCCAAAATTACCCTAAAGCAGGGATTTTGTACCCCCACCCGCCACTGCGCGGGACTACAATGTCATTACAAGCCAAGCATTTAGCGTTCCGGAGGTTTGGCATCTTACCTGTTATAGAGACAGGCAGGTGCCGGTTGCAGTCGGTGCCGAAGGGTCTTAAAACCCGGCGTAGCGTCAGCGCCGGGCGGCCAAGCCCAAAGAGCTTGCCTTAATTACCCGTTAGGGGACGCAATCAAAAATCACGCAGCACGCCCGTTCAGGCGTGCACAAGTGGAGCCCCAAATAGCTCCCCCATTTCGGAGGAAGTTGCAAATGAAGAATGTATACGTAGCGCTGCTCCTGGCTGTGGTGCTCGCGCTGCCGGCTTTCGCGCAGACCACCGATCAATCGACCGCGGCTCCCGCGGCCCAGTCCACCTCATCCACCAGTTCCACCATGGGCGCGACCGGCAAGGAGCCCCTGGCTCCGCCCGCCCGTGAAGGCTTCTGGGGACGCATCAACCCCTTTGCCCGCAAAAAGTATGTGCAGCGGCAGACCGGCCCCATCCGCGACCGCATCAACGAGCTTGACGACCTGACCGCGTCCAACAGCAAGATGGTCAAGGATGTTGACTCGCGCGCCCAGCAGGGTATCCAGTTGGCTTCCGCGAAGGCCAACGAAGCCGACCAGCACGCGATCGATGCCGGCAACAAGGCCACGATGGCGCAACAGACCGCCACCCAGGCCAATACCCGCATCACCACGGTTGAGCAGGTGGTCGGCAACATCGACCAGTACAAGGCTTCTACCCAGGCCGAAATCCGTTTCCGCCCCGGCCAGACGGTGCTGAGCAAGAATGCCAAAGCCGCGCTCGATGATATGGCTACGCCGCTGAAGAGCCAGCGCGGTTACATCATCGAAGTCCAGGGATTCTCCTCCGGCCACGGCCAGACGGCGATCCAGACTTCGCAGAAAATGGCCGACTCGGTCGTCCGTTACCTGGTCCTCAACCATGACATCCCGGTTTACCGGATCTACGTCGTGGGCATGGGCAACGCGCCGGTTCCGGCCTCTGCCGATGAGGCCGCAAAGACCAAGCGCACCAGCGGTGGCCGCGTGGAAATCAGCCTCCTGAAGAACGATCTCGAGACCTTGGCTTCCACGACTCCGGCAACCCAGGACCAACAAGCTCCTCCCAAGTAGGAAGGTACAAGTACAAGCCTCCCCCATTCGCCCCTTGCGCAAGCAAGGGGCTTTTTTTGCAGCGCCGGCGTCCCGCTGGCCACCACGTATAATCCCTCCCCAATGTCCGCCTCGTCGAAATCCACGCAGTCGCTGTTGCGCAAGACGAGCCTCTTTTATTTCGTCTGGGTCATGTTCTCCTACTGCACCGGGGGCCCCTTCGGCCTGGAAGATATGGTCACCACCTCCGGCCCCGGCCTCACGCTGCTCTTCCTGCTCTTCATTCCGCTGTTCTGGTCGATTCCCGTCTCGCTCGTCTCCGCCGAACTCACCACCGCCATGCCGGTCGAAGGCGGCTTCTACCGCTGGGTTCGCGCCGGCTTCGGAGATTTCTGGGGATTCCTCGCCGGCTGGTGGAACTGGTGCGCGTCGTTCCTTCTCGGCGCCGTCTACGCCGTTCAGTTCGCCGACTACCTCGGCTTCTACATTCCCCAACTCGTGGGATGGAAGCACTACGCGGTCTCGCTTCTGGTCGTGGCCCTCATCACCTGGATCAACATTCGCGGCATCGACGCCGTCGGCAAGTTCGCTACCGCGCTCGAAATCTTCATCCTGCTGCCGGTCCTGGTGATGGTGGTTATGGGCCTCGCCAAGTGGAAACACAATCCCTTCGTGCCGGTGGTCCCGCCCCATCAGCCGCTGTTCAACGTCTTCGGCGTGGGCCTGGCTCTCGGCCTCTGGCTTTATTCCGGATACGAGCAGGCTTCGACGGTGGCGGAAGAGGTGGAGAATCCACAACGCAGCTATCCTCTGGCGCTTGCCATCGTGGTGCCGCTCTCGATTGCGGTCTATTTCCTGCCGACGTTCGCTTCGCTCGCTGCGCTCGGCAACTGGCAGAGCTGGCACACGCGTTACTTCTCCGACGCCGCGCAGTTGATCGGAGGCCCGTGGCTTGGTTCCTGGATGACCATGGCCGCCATGATCACCAACCTCTCGCTGCTCAACGCGACGGTGCTGACCTCCACTCGCATGCCTTTCGCCATGGCCGAAGACCGCTACCTTCCCCACACGCTGACGCGCGTGCATCCCCGCTTCGGCACGCCCTGGATCGCCATCATCGTGTCGGGAGTCGTCTACGCACTGCTCTCGATCCACTCCCTGACCCAGCTCATCACCATCTACGCCTGGCTGCGCGTGGCCACTACCATCATGACGGTCCTCGCGGCCTGGCAACTCCGCCGCAAAATGCCTGAGATGAAACGCCCCTTCGTGATCCCCGGAGGAAAGATCGGACTCATCGCCGCTGTTCTCGCGGTGGTGATCATGAGCGCGGTGGCGTTGCTTGGGAGCGATCAGTACGGATTGCGTTGGGGACCGGTGGCGCTGGCGGCTGGGCCGGTGGTGTATTGGCTGATCCGGCGTAGTCAAAGTACGGCAGAGTAGCGTCGGCCTCCGCCTCAAATGCATCTTAGTCAAGAGAGTTTTGGGAGGATCAATGCTGTTCCACAATCGGCATGCACGCGGTTTCATGCATCTAGCGCTTTTTCTGTGGACCGCCGCAGTTCTCTGTTTCGCGCAAACCTCCCCACGTCCCGGTCCCAAACATTTCGACCACGTGCTCATCGTCGTGCTCGAAAACCAGAGCTATGACTCCGCCATCAAGAACGATCTCCTAAAGAGTCTCGCGCAGAAGGGCGCGATCTTCAGCGACTTCGAAAACCTCTACCACTACTCGTATCCGAACTATTTAGCCATGATTGCAGGCAGCGACTTCGGTACGCATAGACCGCAAATCCTCAGCGACCGGCAGCGAAACTTTCCCAGCGATAGCGACCACCGCACCATCGCCGACCTTCTGAACTGGAAAAACTACGCCGAGGATTACCCGGCATCTGCGGCCGCAGATAAACCATTCCTCGGCGATCGCAGCGGGCGGTACACGCGCAAGCATGTTCCCTTCTTGAGTTTTGATGAAGTCCAGAGGAAGAGTTTTCACAACCTGGTCGGGGTCGATACCCACGATCCGAACAACGCCTTTGTGTCCGACATCGGCAACTTCATCGCCGATCCGCAAAAACATCCCTTACCCGAATATATGTTCTACAGCCCGAATCTCGACGATGACGGCCATGACCCGGTTGCTAATCCGCAGGAAGGTCTCAAGAAAGCGACAGACTGGTTACGTGTCTTTCTCACCACTTGGCTCCGTTTCGACGACAAGACGTGGCTTCCGAAAGACGAAGCGCTGAAGCGCACGCTGGTCATCGTCACTTTCGACGAGTCCGAAGGAAACACCAGGCCGGAGCGCATTTACACGGTGTTCTTGGGCGCGATGATCAAACCGCAGGAAGTGCCGGCCGCCTACAACCACTACAGTGTGCTCCGCACAATTGAAGATAATTTTTCAGTGGACCCCCTCCAGAGCGAATCCGGAGACGGCAGGGCACAAGTCATCACGGGTATCTGGAAATGACTTTTTTCTTCGGGACTCTTTGCCTCGCGGTGAAAAGGCCCTTAGCTGACCCAATCCAGAAACTTGTACCAGGCCCCGGCCACCGGCAGGAACCACGGATTTCCGTTGTACATTCCCAACGGCGCGCCCGGGAAGGGGATCCCCACAAACGGGTTCTCCGGCTTGTCCCCGGTAATCATCTCGGCAATCTTCTGTCCCTGGTAGGTCGCCATCGCGACACCGTGCCCCGCATATCCGACAGCGTAGTAGATTCCATCCATCTGTCCGGCATGCGGCATGATGTCGAAGGCGAAGTCGAGCGTCCCGCCCCACACGTATTCAACTTTCGTCTCACGTAACTGCGGATAAACTTCGATCATCCCCAGCCGCAGAATCTCGGCGCTCTTGCGGATCGAATCTTTCGTCTCCGGAAAAAACGCCGCCCGACCGCCGAACAGCATGCGACGGTCCGGCGTGAGCCGGTAGTAGTAGATGTAATTCTTCGAATCATAGATCATGCGGTTGCGCGGGCTCAGTTCGTGTGCCAGGGTCTCCGGCAGAACCGCCGTCGTGATGATGTAAGAACCGATGGGAATGATTTTCTTCTGCAATGCCGGCGTCGCGCTCCCGGTGTAGCCGCTGGTCGCGACGAACACGTCGCGTGCCCAAATCGCTCCCTTGGAAGTCTTCAGAGCCCACCCGGCCTCGCTCTGCCGTGACGCCCGCGTAATCTGTTCGACGCGCGCATTCTCAAAGATCTCCGCCCCTGCCCGATCCGCGGCCCATGCGAGACCAGCAACATACTGCGCGGGATTCACGCCCGCGCTGATTTCGTCCACCATGCCGCCGAAGTAGAGATACGATCCGATCTCGCTCGCCAACTCGCTCTTCGGCACAATCCGCAACTGGTGATGGAACTCCCGCGCTATCACTTCGACCTGACGCGCGTAATCGTCGAAATGTCTCTGCTTGCAGGCGACTTCCAGGTGCCCGCAGCGCGAAAAGTCGCACGTCAATCGCTTCGTCGCGGACGATCTGCTCCACGCAATCAATCGACGCCAGGGACGCGGCGTACATCCGCTGCGTGCGCTCCCGACCGTACATCGAGATGAGCTTGTTTACGCCCAGCTTCATCCCGGTCAGGACCATGCCGCCATTACGCGAACTCGCGCCCCAGCCGATGGTCTCCGCCTCCAGAACCGCGACCTTAGCGCCACGCTTCGCCAGCGTCCGCGCCGCCGAAAGGCCCGTGAAACCAGCGCCGATGACTGCCACGTCGACCCGCTCCGGCAAAGCCTGCGCCGCATCCGACTTCGGCATCTCAACCGTCGACAACCAGTAGTTCTTTTCCCGAATTGCCATCTTGTGCTTTTCTTAGCGCCCTTTGCGGCCCTTGCGGTTCAAGGCTTTCGCCGTGCCTTCTCTCCGCGTGCTCTGCGGCTGTTCTCCGCGCCCTCAGCGATTTAGGATTTCACAACACCGCCGACTCGTGAATCGTACGCCCTTCCGCGAATCGTGCCAGATCGAGCAATTTTGCGTCAATCAGCGAGGTCGTGCCTGTCAGCACCAGGTCCGACAGAATCTTCCCCGTGGCCGGCGCGTGCATCACGCCGTGTCCGCTGAATCCGTTGGCGCAGAAAAATCCCGGCGCCGCCTCTCCCAGGATCGGATGATGATCCGGCGTCATCTCATACAACCCCGCCCAAGCCCGCTTGGGATTCACCGCCAGATTCTCGAACACCGGCACCCGGTCCGCCGCACGCGTCAGAACCTTCTCGATGAACGCCGGCTCAAAATCGGTTTTGTATCCCGGCGTCTCCTCCGGATCATTCCAAGCCAGCAGAAAACCCAGCGCCTCTGGACGAAAATGAAAGCCGTTCGACATATCGACAATCATCGGCGCCGAATGCGGAAACTGGTCGAACGGTTCGGTGGGCACCAGCATGCGGCGCAGCGGTTCCACCGGCAGATCCATATCGACCATCTTCGCAATCCCTGCCGCCCACGCCCCCGCCGCGTTCACCACTTTGCGCGTGCTCACCGCGCCGCGAGTGGTCTCCACGCCTGAGATGCCCTGCCCGTCTTTTGAGATTGCCGTCACGGTGGCGTTTTTCCATAGCTTGGCTCCATGATCCGCCGCCCAGGTCATGAATCCGATCATCGCGCTGTAAGGATCGACAAACCCGTCAGTCGAACAGAAGCTTCCGCCCACAATGTCATCGGCGCGCAACTGGGGAAAGCGCCCGCGAATCTCGTCCCCCGTGATCATGCGGACGTCTTTCAACCCCATGGCCACCTGCTTCTCATAATTCGTTCGCAGGTACGCCATGTGCTGGTCGTTGGTCGCGCAGAACAAATAACCCTGCGGGCGGTAGTCGCACGGATTCCCCAGCCGCTCATCGAAAGCTGGCGTAAAAGGGAATCGAGTACAGCGACATCTGAATGTTCACCGGCGTCGAGAACTGCGCCCGCACCCCGCCCATGCTCTTGCCGGTCGATCCCTTGCCCTGCGCCGTCTCGCGCTCAAGGACCAGACACGTCTTTGCATCCGGCCGCCGTCAGATGATAGGCAATGCTCGACCCGACAATCCCCCCGCCAATGATGACTACTTCCGCCGTTTGCATGCAGGGGAATTGTAAAGGCTAGCGTGGGGATCGCGAAGTGAGGTCGCATTTCTCCGCGAACTCTGCTTTGTGAGATTTTTCTTGGCGCCCTTCGCGCCCTTTGCGGTTAAAAGCTTTCGATTCCTGTCGACCAGCGCCAAGTGTGAGTCTTGAAGCCCGCCCTCCCACCCCGTAAACTTGAACCATGCACGTGCACGCCCACGGCGGAAATGAGCGAGACCTCCAAGGTTCTGCGCATCTCCTTGTTCGTCACCCTGGCTTACATCGTGCTGCTGGTGGTTGCCGGCATTCGCGCGCATTCTCTCGCGCTGCTTTCCGAAGCCGGCCACAATCTCTCGGATTTCCTGGCGCTCTTGCTCTCGCTCACCGCCGTCTACCTGCATTCGCGCCCGCCCAGCGCCACCAAGACCTACGGATACCATCGCGCCGGAGTGCTGGCCGCACTGGTCAACTCGCTGTCGCTGGTCGCGGTTTCGTTCTTCATCTTCTACGAGGCGGTTCGCCGGATTCGCAATCCCGAGCACGTGCACGCCGGAGATGATGATCTGGGTGGCGGCCGCCGGCGTGGTCATGAACGGTGTCATCGCGCTGCTGCTCTACCGCGCCGGACGAGACGTCAATATCCGCAGCGCCTTCCTGCACGAAATCGGAGACACGCTGTCGACGGCCGCCGTGATCGCCGGCGGCTGGGCCATCCTCGCCACCGGACAATCCTGGATCGATCCCGCCCTGTCGATCGGCATCGGCGTCCTGATCCTGTGGTCCGGTTTCGGCATCGTCCGCGAGACCCTGAACATCCTGCTCGAGGGCACGCCCCGCGGCGTGAAGATCGACGACGTGGAATGCGCTATCCGCAAGATCAAGGGCGTTAACGACGTCCACGACCTGCACGTCTGGAGCATCGGCTCTGAGACCCACGCGCTCTCCTGCCATATCGCTATCGCCGACATTCCTCCCTCGGCCAGCGAGCGCATTCTGAAAGACGTGAAAGACTGCCTCAACGACGGCTTCCACATTGTCCACACCACCATCCAGTTCGAGCACGCCGAATGCGAAGTCGCTCACGGATGCGTGATTCCCGTCGGCGAGAGCGAAGAACATCACCACTGAGATTTACGATTGTCGATTTTCGATTGATGATTGGGAAACCGAGCATTCAGCATTCAGCACTCAGCCTCAGCTCCCAAAGAGGTTGTCATTTCGAGCGAAGCGAGGAATCTGCAGTTCTGTGGGGAGTGCCGCTAACGCTGCAGCAACCACGACCGTAGAAGTGTGGAACCCGCCTCACGACGTGGCTGAATGCTGACTGCTGAGTGCTGATTGCTACTTCTGCTTCTCAAAAATCTCTCGCGCCGTCTCCAGCGTGTCTGCTTCCTCCGCGGGCTTGTCGGTGCGAATCCGCACGATCCTCGGAAACCTGAGTGCATACCCGCTCTCATGGCGGTCCGATCGCATCATGTTGTTGAAGGCCACTTCAAGCACGATCTTGGGCTCGACAATCCGGCGGAAGCCTTGATCTTCGATCGTGTGGTCCAGAAACCACTTCGTCATGTCGGCGATTTCGGCGTCCGTCAGACCGGAATAGGCTTTGCCGATATTTACCAGCCGCTCGCCGTCCCGCACCGCAAAGGTATAATCGCTGAGCACGCCAATTCGCTTTCCGTGCCCGTATTCGGCCGCCGTCACTACCACGTCGAGCGTCGCCAATTCCCGTTTCAGCTTCAGCCACGATTTTCCCCGCCGCCCCGGCGTGTAAGCCGACGCCGGATCCTTGATCATCAGCCCTTCATTCCCCCGCGCCTGCGCCGCGTCAAACAAAGCGTCGAGCTCCGGCGGAGAAGAAGCCCGAAACAAAGAAGACCGAATCACCTGCGCATTCGGAGCTGTCTCTGCTCCGAAGTCCAACAGGGCCTGCTGGTTTTTCCTCCGTGTCCCTTCGTGTCCTCTGTGGTGAAAGCTCTTGCCCGTCGCCAGGAGTGCATCCAGAATCTCCGCCCGCTCCGCCAGCGGACGATCAATCAACAACTCCCCTCCGGCATACAACACATCGAATACCAGGTAAGCCACCGGCACCCGTCGCATCGTTTCGTGGCTGACTCTCTTCCGCCCCAGGCGCTGCTGCAGCGCGCTGAACGGCAAAGCCCGGCCTTCGCCCAGATAACTCCAGGCCACAATCTCGCCGTCGAGGATCGCGTCCCCCAACCCCGCCAGCGCGTCCGGCAATTCCGGAAACGACTCCGTGATCTCATCCCGCGTACGCGAGAAAATCCGCACCTCCCCATCCGACACATGCGCCTGTGCCCGTATGCCATCGAACTTGTTTTCCACCAGCGCATTCTCAAAATAGCTGAGCGCCTCTTCCGCCGACTCCGCTGGACTGGCCAGCATGAAGCCCAGCGGATGAAACCGCCGCATCTTCGCCTCGCCCAGCTTCCCCTGCTGCGCAAACTGCAGCGTCTCCCCAATATCGCCCAGCAACATATTCGCGCGCTGCACTTCCGCTAGAGTTCCGTCGTAAGCGCGCGCGATCGCCTCTTCCACCAGGCTTTCTTTCAACCCGATCCGTAGATCGCCGGTGATGATCTTGACGATGTACTTGGCCTCGAGCGGACTCGCCTGCGACAACAACTCGCGCACCAGAACCCCTTTCGCAGCCGGACCGCGCGCCGCGGCAATCCGCCGAAAGCGCTCCTCGACCTCTGACGGACGCAAGTCGGCTCCTTCTCTCGCCGGCAACATCTCGGCCGCAACCGCGCCCAGGTCTCCCAGCCGCCGGTACGACTCCGTCACCTCCGCTTCGGTTTTCCCTGAGAGTTCTGCGACCAGCCGCCACAGCGACGTTCCGCCCACCTGCAGCGTTGTCTCCTCCCACACCGGAAAAGCGCGTCCCGAAAGAAATACCGCCGACACCTGCGCGTCCTTCGGCGCAGACGTGCGCAGATACTCAGCCACCAATCCAACCTTCTCGAGTTTTTTTTTGGTGCCCGCGATGCGCTCGCAGACCTCAGCCAGTCGTCGCATAAAAGTAGCGCCGGCGTCCCGCCAGCCACTTGAAAATGTCCCTTCGACCGATCTTTTCGCGGACAGCAAAACAGTTTGTTAACAGCTTGATAATCAATTACTTACATCGTCTGTCGCCACCGCGACCTCAGGTCCACCTGTGATACCCTTACTTGTTGTCACTTCAACCCCGGACAGATCATCTAACGTTCATGCGTGCTTTGCGTACATGGTGGCGTTTCCTCGTAGCAGTGCAACTCCTGCCCGCTCTCGAAGGCGGAGAGGAAACTCTGGTCGGCGGCCAAGCCGTGCTCGAGGGCGTAATGATGCGCTCCCCTCATGCCTGGGCAATCGCCTGCCGCAAACCCACCGGCGAAGTTTCCACCCACAGCGAACCGCTCGAACGTCTTTCGGAAAAGCATAAATGGATGGGCTGGCCCGTGGTGCGCGGCGTCATCACGCTCGGGCACGCCATGACGCTGGGCTTCCGTGCCTTGCGTTTCTCGGCGAACGTCGCCCTCGATGAAATCCCCGCCAACGACCAGGGCAAGAAGCTCGAGGTCAGCGGATGGGTCGCCGCAGTCAACATCATTATCTCTGTCGGCTTCTTTATCTTCATGTACAAGTTTCTGCCCCTGGTGGCGGCCACGGAACTCAAACGCGTCAATCCCCTCTTCGGCGAGCAGATCATCTTCAACCTGGTCGACGGCATCATTCGCATCGCACTGTTCCTGCTCTTCATCTGGGGAGTCTCGCTGCTTAAAGACATTCGCCGTGTCTACGAATATCACGGCGCCGAGCACAAGACGGTCTACGCCTTCGAAAACGGCGACCGGCTGGAGACTGCGGCCGTTCAGAAGTATTCGACTTTCCATCCCCGTTGCGGCACCAGTTTCCTGATGACGGTCATGATCATCTCGATTCTGGTTTACACGCTGGTCCCGGCCACCACGTTCTGGGCGCGTTTCGCCGCCCGCATCGCGCTGCTCCCGGTGATCACCGGACTCTCGTACGAGATCATCCGTTTCGCCGCCAGGCATCGCGGATCGCTCTTCGCCATGATGACCGCCCCCGGCCTCTGGCTGCAACGCATCACCACCCAGCCTCCATCGGACGAGCAGGCGCAGTGCGCCATCGTCGCCCTCGACCACGCCATGTCGCTCGAGAAACAACGCGGCGGCGAATTGGTGATTGCCTAGGGGGGCTCCCCCCTGACTCGTTCTCAGTTCCCAGTTCTCAGTTCTCAGCAAGAACGCATAAAATCGAATTTCGCCGAGTGACGAAATTCGGGGAGGACTGCGAACAGAATTGAGAACTGAAGTTCCGTGACTGAACTGAGAACCGGGAACTGAGAACTGAATGTTTGAACGCTTAGACCAAATCGAAGCCCGCTACGAAGAACTGACGCAGGCCCTGGCCTCGCCGGATATCGTCAACGACTCCGCGCGCTACCAGAAGACCGCGAAGGCGCACAGCGAACTTGTGCCTGTCGTCGAAAAGTACCGCGAATATAAAGACCTGACCCGCGGCATCGCCGAATCTCGTGCCGTGCTCGTCGACGAAAAAGATCCCGACATGCGCGCTTACGCCCAGGAAGAACTCGACCAACTCGAAGCCCGCGTCGGCGGCGTGGAAGAGGAACTCAAAGTCCTGCTGCTTCCCAAGGATCCCAACGACGAGAAGAACATCATTCTCGAAATCCGCGCCGGCACCGGAGGCGACGAAGCCACGCTCTTCGCCGCCGAAATGTTCCGCATGTACACCCGTTACGCCGAAACCAAGCGCTGGAAGGTCGAAGTGCTCTCGACTTCCGAATCTTCTGTCGGAGGCTTGAAAGAAGTCATCGCCATCATCGAAGGGCAGCGCGTCTTTTCTCAGCTGAAGTACGAAAGCGGCGTGCACCGCGTGCAGCGCGTTCCCGCCACCGAGCAGCAGGGACGCGTCCACACCTCCGCCATCACGGTTGCGGTGCTGCCCGAGGCCGAAGACGTCGACATCAAGATCGAAGCCAAAGACCTGCGCATCGACACCTTCTGCTCCTCCGGCCCCGGAGGCCAGTCGGTCAACACCACCTACTCGGCCGTGCGCATCACCCACATTCCGACCAACACCGTCGTCAGTTGCCAGGACGAAAAGTCGCAGATCAAGAATCGCGAAAAAGGCATGCGCGTGCTGCGTGCCCGTCTCTACGAAATCGAGATGGAAAAGCAGCAACAGGCGCTCGCCAAAGAGCGCAAGGCCATGGTGGGATCGGGCGACCGCAGCGAAAAAATCCGCACCTACAACTTCCCGCAAAACCGCGTCACCGACCACCGCATCGGCCTCACCATCCATCAACTGCAGGAAGTCATGGACGGCAAGCTGCAGCCGATCGTCGACGCGTTGATCACCCACTACCAGGCGGAGAAGCTGAAGCAGGAAACGACAGCGGCCGTGTGAGAATGCAGAAGTGAGAAGCCAAAATGCAGAAGTAAAAACCCCTTCGCTTCTGCATTCTGACTTCTTACTTCCGCATTTTTTCTGCGTCTCTGTGGTGAAATAGCGTTGTTGGTTCTCAAAGACACTCTCGCCGAAGCCGTCGCCCGCCTCACCGCGGCCAACGTCCCCTCGCCCCGCATGAACGCCGAGTTGCTTCTGCGCTTCACCCTCGACGTCGATCGCGCCTATCTTTACGCCCATCCCGACCGCGAACTCACGCCGGAAGAGCAAGCCCGCTATGACGAAGTCCTCGCCCAACGCGCCAAAGGCGTCCCCGCGCAATACATCACCGGACACCAGGAATTCTGGGGCATGGATTTCATCGTCACCCCGGCAGTTCTGATCCCGCGCCCCGAAACCGAACACCTGATCGAGACGGTTCTCGAACTTCAGACTTCAGACCTCAGACCCAGACCTCGGCAACCTCGGATCGCTGAGGTCCGAAGTCCGAGGTCCGACGTCCGCATCATCGACGTAGGCACCGGCTCGGGCTGCATCGCCATCGCCTTGGCCACGGAACTCCCCAGCGCGGAAATTCATGCCACCGACATCTCTCCCGACGCGCTCGAAATCGCCGAAGCCAACGCTGCCCGCCACCAGATGCAGGCCCGCATTGAGTTTCATGACACCGATCTTCTCCGTGGCCTCGCACCAGACTCTTTCGACATGGTCGTCTCCAACCCGCCCTACGTCGGCGAGGCGGAGGAAGACCAGGTTCAATTGGAAGTGAGGAAGTTCGAACCCCGCCACGCCGTCTTCGCCGGACCGACGGGCCTCGAAGTGATCGAGCGCCTCATCCCGCAAGCGCACGATGTCCTCAAGCCGGGCGGGTGGCTGATCATGGAAATCAGCGGCACGATTGCTGACGGTGTGCGGCGATTATTGCAAGACTGGAACGACGTCGAAATCACCAACGACCTGCAAGGCATACCTCGCATCGCCCGCGCGAGAAAACCGTAATGAAAACCACAGGGGACACAGAGGACGCAGGGCTCTTCAAGAAATTCCTGTAACTTCCCCGGCGTCCCCTGTGTCCTCCGCGGTTTTGGTTTTAACGGATCAGACTCAGAACGTCACCCTTACGCCCACCTGCGCTGCAAACGGAATGCCCACCGTCGTTCCCGGCCCAAAGAAATCTCCCAGGCCACCCGCCGGCACCGCAAGTTGCTTGAGCGATGTCACCGGCTGCAGCTGCGTGCAGCCCGCATCCAGACAGATGTCGGTCACATTGCCCGAGTTCGCCTGCGCCGCCGGCACCGGCAGCGCCGCCACGTTGGTCACGAAGTTCGCCCCTGGATTATTCCGGTTAAATAAATTGAAGAACTCGATAAACGGCATCACCGACCAGCTCTCCCGGAAGTTGATGGGCCGCGCCACCCGCAGATCCACCTGGATGTACGGGGTCCCCCGGAACTGATCGAGGCTGGTCGGCTTCCCGTTTACCGCAATGCGCCCGCCGCCATCCGCGGTCGTGATCACAAACGGCCGTGCGCTCTCCGCCTGCATCAATGCACTCAGTTCGAAGCCGCCCGGAACATGCAAAATACCCGACAGCACAAACCGGCTCTTCACATCCTCTCCCGACGGCCCGTAATCGCCTGCCGCAAAAGGATTCAGCGGATCGCAGACCCCATTCACGTAATCCCACAGCTCGCCCAGCACGCAGCCCCAGGTCTTCGCGCTCGCAAGCGTGTAATGCGCAATCAAACTGCCACGCCGTGAATTCCCCTGTAAGCGGATCATCAGCGCGTCATAGCTGCTGCGATTGTCTGACTTGAAAACATCGAGATTCGGAACCACATCCCCCTGCGCCGGATCGCTCTGCGGCAGCAACGGCGTGAACAGATTCACCCCGCCCGTGTAGGAGTAGCCGCGATAGCCGTGCATACCGGTCTCGTGGGTGTAGTCCGCGCTCAGCGTCCAATGGTCGTTAAACGCGTGTTGCATTCCCGCCGTGGCATGAATCGCGTAGGGAGTGTGGTAACGCGGATCGATAATGCCGCCGGCTCCGCCGAAATTCGATCCCGGAATGCAGCCCGAATCTCCAGGATTAACGCACGTTCCCGGGGCCGTATTCAACGCCTGCAGCGCCTCGACCCAACCATTCTGCGCGAGATCGCTGTAGTAGAGACCAAATCCTGCGCGGATCACCGTCTTCTCGCTGCGTCCAGGTGCATACGCGATGCCAATTCGCGGCGCGAACGCCTTGCGATAATCGTGCGGAACTCCGTTGAACAGCGGGATTTGCAGCGCGCGTAGCGTCAGATATGCGGGATTCTGATTCTGCTGTCGATTGGAGGCGGTAAACAATCCGAAGGTCGTATCCCAGCGCAAACCGTAATTTACCGTAAGACTTTCGGTCACCCGCCACGAATCCTGCGCGTAGAGCCCCAGCCGCTGCACGCTCTGCGAGAAGCTTCCATTGCCCGCCGGGATGACGGTGCAGGCAATGTTGGGATCCGGTACCGGCATCTGGCACGTCAGGTCAGAATAAAACTGCGACGGGGTGGCGGCGTAGAAGCTGGGATTATTGGGATACTGAATAAATGTCTCTTGCGTCCCCGACAACGCCCCGCCCAGCACCGGCTCGTGAATCAGCTGCACGCCGAATTTGGACGCGTGCTCTCCCACCGCGTGGCTCAAGTCGTAGCGGAACTGATATTTCTGCTGGTCGCGCAACACCGGAAACGCGGTAATCGCCGTCTGAAACTGGTTGTCGCCGAAGGTTTCGAATCCAGAGATGGTCTGTGCCGTCGAGCTGAAAGGAAACGCGAGCGCATATCCCAGATACTGATTGCGCGCCTCGGTGTGATGCAGCGTGCTGGCTCCAAAGCTCAGGCTTCCCAACCAGTTCCCACTGAACGCGTAGGTGTTATTGATGACCACGTTTCCATACTTCGAACCCGACGTCGTCCCCGTCGAAAGCAGCGTGCCCTGCTGCACATAGTTGTTGTTGGTCGTGTAATTATCGATTGATCCGCGCAAAAACCATTGTGATTTCTGGCTCTGAGCCCAATCGAAGCGCAACGAGCCGATGCCATCGCGAAAGGGAATCGGCGTATTCTGCGGAACCGGAATCGAACTGACGTTGGGGATCAGACCATCCGTTGCCAGCTGCGAAAGCGCGGTGAACTCCGACTGGCTGCCGGGGCTGTAAGCGATGCTCGCGCGTTCATGTACGTACTCAAACGACGCGAACATCCACAGCTTGTCTTTCTGTAGGGGTCCGCCGATCGTTCCAACATAGTTCTGCCGGGAGAAGGGCTGCTTCGGATCGGGCGCGGGATTCTCAATGGGATACCTCGCCGTCAACGCCGATGCGCGCTCGTAAAACGCCGCGCTGCCGTGCCAGTCGTTGGTGCCGTGCTTGGTCGTAATTACCACCGATCCCGCCGTCGTCCCTCCCGTGTCCGCGTCCTCTTGCGCCGTTCGGAAAGCAAACTCCTGAATCGCATCGGGAGAGAAGTTCTGCAGAAATCCCCCGATGTAATCGTCCGAGTCGTCCATGCCGTCCACCGACAGCACGTTGTTCAAGCCCGAACTGCCGCCCGTCGACACCGCCGTGATTCTCGCTTTGCTCGGGTCCGAAGGTTCGACCGGTTCCGTGCCCGGCACCAGGTATGCGATGTTGGCGAAGCTGCGATTCGCCAGCGGAATGGTCGTCAGATCCCTCGACGTCACCGCGGCGCCGTGCACCGCGCTCACGGTATCAATGGCCTGCGTCGTAATGGACGAAGCTTGGCCCTCTACCTTCACTGTCTGCGGCGCTGCGGCGGGATTCAACGTCACGCCCAAATCACGCACAAAACTCACCACCACGTTTACATCCGTGTCAGCCTCGGCGAATCCTTCGGCCTTGACCATCACCCGGTATGGGCCGGGCAGCAAGTCGTTCACCCGGAACTCGCCATGCTCGTCGCTCTTCACTTGCCGGCGCACGCCAGATCCCTTGGCTTCGACCGTGATCGAAGCGGAGGCAATACGCCCTCCATTGCTGTCCTGCACTTCTCCGCGCAATGACCCTGTGGAGGTCTGCGCGGGCGACAGCAGCGGAAAGACGAAAGTGAAAACCACCAGGAGGATTGGCAAAAAACATACTGCGAGAGCACTTCGCTTGTGCATGATGATGTACGCCCCAGGAGTGAGAAGAAACCCGCCGACCCGATCGCCGGATTTCTCTTGATTTATCGATATGCTTCCGAATCTGAAGGGAAGTGACTTCTCAGAATCGATGTATCAGAGTAGCCGTGGGGCTGTGCTACTACCATAACTAGTACGTATTCACACACCTTCCACCCGTGCGTGCATGTGTACTATTGTGAATAGTAGATACTCGATGACTTCCTTCTCCGCGGCCTTTCGGCCCTTGTGATGTCCCCCTCATTCCGCTAGCATGAGGTTGCTACTCGGGGTTCCCGGCACGCCCGTCCGTTGCGGCAGCCGGGCACGAATTGGGGTTTTGATGAACAGGTTCTTCCGCTCTCTCCACTCAAATACGCAGCTGGGCCCACTCGAGCAGCAACTTCTCGAAAGCCTGTGGCAGCGAAAGAGCGCCACCGTGCGCGAGCTGCTCGAAGACGGTACGCTCCAGCTCGCCTACACCACCGTCATGACCACGCTCGACCGGCTCTTTAAGAAGAAGCTGCTGAATCGCTCCCCCGAAGGCCGCGCCTTCCGCTACACGCCGCGGCATACTCCGGAAGAGCTGCAGAGAGCCGCTGCCGGCGACATGATTCGCCAGTTTCTCAGTTCCGATGCCACCTCCGCGCTTCCACTTTCCTACCTGGTGGAAGTCGTCAGCGAACACGATGCCGAGTTGCTCGATGAGTTACAGCAACTGGTGGAGCGCAAACGCCGCGATCTGCGCCACGGAGAACGGCCTTCGGAGAAACCGTAATGCAGGCACTGATGTTCACAGCTCGATGCCTCGGCGTTTCTTTGGCAGTGTTTGTGCTGCTCTACGTCGCCCTATCGTTCGCCGTTTCCCGGATCTGGCCTCTGGCCGCGCGCGCCCTTTCCCACCTGTCGGCTCGGCGCACGGCTGGCGTTCTGTTCGTGCTGCGCGTTCTGCCCCTGCTGGTGTCCACCGGCTTTACTCTCGCCGTGACCGTGCCTTCGTTCTTGCTGCTGGAACCTCATGCCACCGACGAGGAAGTCGGCGTCGCTCCGCTGCTGCTCGGTCTGTTCTGCCTTGCGCTCATGACCCTCGGAGTCCTTCGCGCCGTAGCCGCGCAGCGCAAGACCTCCCAGGCCATCGCGGAGTGGCTCCGTGGCGCCCGGCGCATCGAATCTCCCGTCTCCGTCCCTGTCTTCCAGACCGGAGCTCATGCTCCCTGCTTGACGGTTGCAGGAGTTTGCACATCGACCGTGCTGGTCTCTGAAACCACCCTGGGTGTCTTAACGGAGCGCGAACTGCAGACCGCTTTCCGGCACGAGATTGCCCATGTGCGCAGCCGTGACAACCTCAAGAAGCTCTTCTTCCGTTTCACCGGCTTTCCGGGTATGGCAGGGTTGGAATCCGCCTGGTCCGAAGCTGCGGAAATGGCCGCCGACGATGCCGCCGTCTCCAGCCTGAGCGATGCACTGGATCTGGCCGCCGCCCTCATCAAGCTCTCTCGCCTGGCCCCATTGCAGCCGCAGGCCACCTTCGCCACCGCCTTGTTGCCGGGTTCCTCTGCCGCCCTGCGGGTCCGCGTCCACCGGCTGTTCGCGTGGAATTCGCGGCCTGTCGTTGCCGACCGGCGCGCTGCCCGTTACCTCCTGCCCTCAGCTCTCGCCTCCCTTGTATGCCTGATCGCCGGGTACAGTTCGGTCCTCGCCGGCATGCACGCCGCCACGGAGTGGCTGGTTCGCTAGCAGCCGGGTCAGATTTCGTCTCATTCTTAGACCACAGCCCTGACCTGCCCATCGCGGGTGTAGGACTTATCACTCTAGTCTGAAAGGCATTATTGACACAGACTTACAGGCAAGCTAACGTGTGCGTCCGCGTTCGTTTCCCGTTTCGGCTCGCTACCGGAGCTGCGGTGGGAAGTTCACAAACACAAGCAGCCGTTGCAACCCGCCGCGTTTGATTTGCGAGCGGCTCTAGGATTCAGGAACTGAATGTACCAAAAATACGAGGAGGACTGATGTCCAAGCGTACAGTGCGCACTATGGTATTTGCGGTAACGGTGACCTTCCTTCTGGCCAGCATGGCCAGCGCTGTCACAAAACCGAAGACAGCGAAAACGAGAGTGCCACCGCGAGGTTCGATTACACTCTTCACCAACTTCGTCGGATCCTTCCCTTTCTGGGATATCACCACCGGCTACTTTGTTGACGGCGCTGACTTCTTCAACCAGGTTCTGGCCACCGGCTTCACGCCGTCCAGCAACGTAACCTTCGCCGACGCAGCTCTGCCGCTGGGCATCTACACCGCCAACGGTGGCAAGACCAACGGTAAGGTTTCTGTGTACCTCGCCAACGACTCGGGTGGGGCTCCGGGCACCATCATCGATGGTCCGCTGACCCAGCAATACTTCGTTCAGCAGTTCACCGATGGTCGCGGCGGCGGTATGGTTCAGTTCAATTGCGTAGCTTGCCCGTCTCTGACGGCTGGCCAGCAGTACTGGGTTATCGCCAACCAGTCCGCAGCCACGATTGAAGACACCTGGGATTTCGCTGATACCGATTTCAGCAGCCCCTTCGCTTTCAATCAGGTCGGCAGCATCACCGGCTCCTGGATTGTTATCCCCTCCGGATACAGCCGTCCAGGCTGGCAGGTCGACGGTAACTAACTCGCTTCCCAACCAAAAAGACCGCCGGAGTTCACCCCCGGCGGTCTTAATTTTTTGGGGCCACCGTCTCAACAAAAATGGCTCCGACCCCGAAATCACAAAAAGGTGTCCTCTCGGTACTAGGTACTGGGTACCGGGTACTAGCCACCCTCAGTCGTTGTCCACTTCCGGTTCATTCGGATTCGGCGCCGGGGGCTGATACTTGTTGAAGTAATCTTCATTCACCTTCGCTTTCGCGTAGCCTTCAATCTTCTTCAACGCTTCGTTCACGGACTGCGTCTGCATGCGCAGCACGACTTCTTCACGGATGCTCTTGAAATCCGGCGTCCGCTTCGATAGCAGCTTGTAGATGTAGAAGCCGGAATCGTCCGGTAATACCGCCGACACCGCCCCTGGAGCCAGCGCGAACGCTGCATCCTGGGTCTTGGGCAACTGACCCGGCTCGAACTCCATCTTGACCTCCGCCGGACTCTTGATTCCGGCGACATCAAATGCTCGTTCTTGCAAGACCGCAAAATCTTCTCCGGCCACGGCCTGGGTATGCACTTCATCCGCCAGGTTTTTCATGGCCACAGCCGACGCGGATTGGGTCTCCGCGAGAGACTGTTCCATATCCTTGCTGGTGCCCGCCGGCGTGGCGCCCCCCTGCCTCTCCCGGGGGATATAAATGCGCAGGAAGGAGTACTTCGTGAAATAGGCGCGGTTGCCCTGGTAATACTTCTCCACCTCTTCTTGCGACGGGTTGTAGGCTTCGCGATACAACTCTTTCGAGAAAGCGCCTGCTAAGGTCGTCATGCGTGCATAGTTCAACAGCGCCCGCACCCGGGGATCGCGCTCCAGCCCACGCTTTCGGGCCTCCCGCGAGAGCGCCAGCATCTGCGCGTAGGTGTTGGCGAAATCACGCCGCTCCAGCGTCGTCATCCCGGGATTCAGCGCGTTGACCAGTTCCTCGAAATCCGCCCGGGTCACAGTGGTGTCGCACCGCTTCGCTGTAGCCTTCGCCGTCGTCTTTGGACAATCCCCTTCCACCGTCATCACCGGGTAATTCCTGGGCAACGTCTCGGTCGACGGCAGCGCGGCCTCCGAGCTCGCCGCCGCCGGCTTTAGCTCTTGCGACCACCCGGTCACACTCCACAACAACCCCAGACTCGCAACACAAACCCAAGCCACTCTGGAAAACATAAGAGCCCCTTTTTCAAATTTTGATCAGCGCCAGCATCGCGGGTCGCGATGATTGCAAGACTACAGTTTTTCCTCGCTGGCGACAAAATGCGCGCGGGAGTCCCCAGCAAAAAAGGCCAGAACGCATGGCGTTCTGGCCTGGAACCAATCATTCCATCCGATCAGTTGCAGCTGTTGAATTTGAAGCTGTTAATGCGGGTGCTCCAATTGAAGCTTCCCGTGGTCTTGATGTACTCCTGGGTGTACCAGAAGGTGCAATCGTCCACTGGGTCGATCTGCATATCGCTGTAATCACCCCAGCGGTTAACCGTGCTCTGCTGCACGCCCGTTCCTTTGACCACCACCTGCGGCCCTGACAGCTTGCCCAGCGTGATCGTCGGCGTTCGGACGGCATACACCACGCTCGGATCCACCGTGCTGCTGGACGCGCTCATGCCCAGTGCGATGTCTCCGTTCTTATCCATGGCGATCGACGGCATCCACAAGCTGATCTTCGAGTTCTGGTAGGTTCCCGACTGGAACAGCGTTGGCGCCGCCGGGCTACGGAATTCGTACCAGCGGGTCGCGCCCACTGCGGTCGAGCCCGTGCCGGGCTTCACCGTGTGCGCTGCGACAATCGCTTCATGGTCGCCGAAGTTACGGTAGGCCGCGCGGTACATCATGCGGTCTCCCAACGAGTCGAGCCCTTCACCCGGCGATGGCTGCGTGATGCACGAGCGGTTGGTACCGTTCGAGCAGATCTCCGAGAACGATGGCACCGTCACCGCCGTCGGGCCGGTGAAGGTGGTGTTGGTCGGATTCACGAAGTCCACGTGGAACTGCCAGAAGTTCACGGCGTTGGTCGTGTTCCCCAAGTTCACATAGTAGTTGGGCGAACCCGCGGGCGGCGCAGTTGCCCCGTCCAGATCCGAGGGCAGCATCCCCGTCTGGTTCCTCACCAGAATGCATTGCAGGGTGGCGGCGCCGCCAGCCAGCATTTTGGTGCGGTCCGCAGCGCATACCTGGCTGCCGATCAGGCTGAAGCCGTTCAGGAAGTCGTTAAACGATTGGTAGTATGCATCCGACCAGACTCCCCACTTGGGATAGTCGGGGAAATCCGTGGTGCCATAGGAAAACGCGTAGCGGTTGAAGGAGCCCGTGATATCCGAGGTGGTGGAAACCGCGATGCACGCCATGTACGGCGACGAGAACACGTTCTGCGCCACGAACCAGCGTTGCGCCGCCTTATCGTAACTGACGATGGGATCGCCGCTGTTGTTGGTCTGGCAAGCTCCGCCAAAACCCGCCCAGAATGCGTTCCCCGCGACCGGCCCCAGAATCTTGGCGCCCGTCGTCTTGTCGTACACGTTGTATTCCACGTTCACCCATTGCACGTACTGGGTCGCCCCCACCGAGCCTTCGGTGTCGGGCGGAGCCAGATTGTCCGCGCCCTGGCCGTCAAAATTCAACAGCTGGGTAATCGGCAGCGCCGGCAAATAGACCTGCTGCGCCACCGGATCGGGCACATTGCTCACCAGCGGCTTACCCGCCGGACCCCGCAGCAACGGAATGATCCGGGGAACCACGTTGTGCTGAATCGGTGTGATCTTCGCCATCTCACGCAATGGCATGGACACGTCATGTTTGACTTCCTGAATGACCCGGACATTCTGCGCGAATGCCGTAGCCATCCCCAACAACAAGCAGCCGGCAACCATCATTGCCGTGCGTGTACTTTTCATGCGTCCTCCTGAAAGGATTAGGAAAGCGGTAGAGAGTGCAAGGGAGTGGTCGCTGACCGGCACACCGCTTGCGTCCGACTCACCGGATTCGGGAAACTATCACTTCGTTCACTGCTCGAGAGCCCTACCTGGAAGTCCGGAAGACCCGCTGCGAAACCCGAACTAGGCGCCCCAATTGAAACGCGCACAACTACGTGGTTGAGTACTATGTGCGATAGTAAATTTCCTGTCAATGAGCCCTTCGACTCACGTCGAAGGTGGGGTGCGCAGAGTGTTAACAGATTGATTCGGTGGGAGAAAAGGCCGTTTAGACGAACGGCCTCGCCATATTCCTAACAACCCGTCACAAAATAAAATATTTCGCGCGGACCGAGCTTTGCCGCTTCTTCCACCACGAAGCTTCGATTTCCCTGGCGTCTCTCTCCTAGTCGTCGTCCACTTCAGGCTCGTTCGGATTCGGCGCCGGCGCATCGTAATTCTCGAAATACGTGTCATTCACCTTTACATTCTCGATCTTCTTCAGAGCGGCGGCGGTGCGCCGGTTCTCCATCTCGATCTCGACCTGCTCGCGAATGCCTTCAAATGCCGGCGCCCGTTTCGCGATGACTTTGTAAATGTAGTATCCGCTCGAATCCACAATCACCGGCGAGGCCTGGCCAGCGGGCAAATCGAACACCTGGTTCTGGTCCTTGGGCAGCGTGCCGCGCATCACGCCCAGGACGTCCACTTGCGGATCCCCCTTCAGCCCCGATTGCGCGAAAATCTCTTTCTGCAGCGCGGCGAAGTCTTCACCTGCCACCGCGCGCGCGCGCATCTTGTCCGCCAATTCCTTCATTTCCTCGCCCGAGGCGGCCGTGTCATCGCTGGCCGATATTTCCTCCAGAGACTTCGCCTGCCCCTGCTGCTTGATCTTCGGAATAAACAAGCGCTCGAGATCGTAGCGGTCGTAGGACGATTGGTTGGCCTTATAGAACTTCTCCACGTCGGCCGCGGAGTGTTCGCCGGCTTCGCGCAGCACCTGCTTGTAAGCGCCGCCTCCGAGCGCGCTGGCCCTCACGTAGCGCAGCAACGCCTGCATCTCCGGTTTCTTATCAAGGCCTCTCCGCTCCGCGTCGCTTTCGAGCGCCAACAGCCGGCCGTAGTTCTCCGCCAGTTGACTGCCGCTCCAGCTTGATCATCCTGGGATTAATCGCGTCCACCAGCTCTTCGAACTCTTCACGCGTAATCACCGTCTTGCAGCCGCCCGGCTTGGGCGCAGCCTTCGGACACGCGCTCGCGACCGTGATCACGGGATAGCTTTTCGCCAGCGTCGTGGTCAGCGGCAGGGTAGCTGGCTCGCTCTCCGCTGCAGGCTTCGCCTGCTGCGCATGGGCCATCGGCAAGACCATCAGGAAACACAATGAAACCGACTTCAGAAACATAAGCACCCCTGGTTTGTATGAAGGACATTTTGCCCCGGAGGGACAACCAAGCTTAGCCCAGCGCTGCAACGCTGGGAAGAACCGAAAAACGACAAAGTCCCCGGGGGCGGCCCTCACCCTCAAATAAAAAGGCCAGAACGCCGGTTGGCGTCCTGGCCTGAAAGGAAGCTCACCGCTGCTTAGTGGCAGCCGGGGAACTTGAAGGAGTTGATGCGGGTCGCCCAGTTTCCTGAACTGGTGGCGGTGTAGTACTCCTGGCTGTACCAGAAGGTGCAATCATCGCTGGAGTCGACACTCATGCTGCTGTAATCTCCCCAGCGGTTTCCGCCTGCCGTCTGTACACCCGCTCCCCTGGCCACGATCGAGGGCGATTCCATCTTGCCCGCTGGGTCCGTAGGAACCCGGCCGGTATACACCACGCTCGGCTTCACGGTGGTGCTGGCGGCGCTCATCCCCATGGCGATGTCCCCGGTCTTATCCATGGCGA
Organism: Terriglobia bacterium; assembly: GCA_963832635.1. Classification (GTDB taxonomy): domain Bacteria; phylum Acidobacteriota; class Terriglobia; order Terriglobales; family Acidobacteriaceae; genus DATFTE01. The sequence continues at coordinate 309,408 of CAWHVH010000004.1, forward strand.
TCGAAGGCATCCAGAGGCTGATCTTCGCGTTCTGGAAGGTGCCCGACTGGAATACGGTGAAGGCTCCTCCCGGAGGCGTGGAGCGCAGTTCGTACCAGCGTACCGCGCCAATTGCCGTGGAACCGGTACCCGGCTTCACAGTGTGGCTGAGAACGATGGCTTCGTGATCGCCGAAGTTACGATAGGCCGCCCGATGCATCAGACGGTCACCCAGCGAGTCCACTTTTTCTCCCGGTGACGGTTGGGCAATACAAGCTCTGGTGGTTCCGCAGATCTGCGTCCAGTTGGTCACCGTGATCACCTTCGGTCCGGTGAAGGTGGAGTTGGTGGGATTTACGAAGTCCACGTGAAAGTCGAACTGCTCCAGCGTGGTTCCGCTGAACAGCTCAATGAAGTGGTTCGGCGCGCCAGCTGGCGGCTGAGTCGCTCCATCGACGTCGGTGGGCAGGAAGCTATAGTTGTTCGCATTTCCCGGGAAGCAGATCATCGCCGCCGTGCCGCCCGCCAGCATCGCGGTGCGATCCAAAGCGCAAGGAGTGCCACCAACAAAGGAGAAGCCTCCGCTGGTGAATGCATTGTACGAAACATAATATGCATCCGGCCAAACCGCGTACTTTGGATAATCCGGCAGATTTCCACCCGCAATCAAGTAGCTGTAACGGTTGTAGCTACCGGTCGCATCGGAACTGGTGGAGACGGCCACGCAAAGGTAGTTCGTGCTCAACGAGCCGTTGTAGGCCAGTTCGCTGACGAACCAGCGCTGGGCTACTTTGTCCCAGAGCACCACGGGGTCGCCGCCGGCTACGGTGTTGCAAAGGGTACCGGTCAAACCCGTCCAGATGACATTCATGCGCACCGGACCCAGCAGGCTCGCACCGGTGGTCTTGTCATATACCGAGTACGACAGGTTCACGGTCTCGACGAACTGGGTGCTGCCTACCGATCCGTTGGTGTCGGGAGGAACCGCGCCGCCCGCGGCGCTTCCCGTCATGCCCGCGAAGTTCAGCAGGTTGGTGGTGCCGACATTGGTCAGGTAGGTCTGCTGCGCAACCGCATCCGGTCGCGTGGCGACACTGGTGAACTGCGTGGGACGCTTTCCGGGGACCAGCGTGCGCTGCGTGCCCGGTTGCACTACCGAAGCGTTTCGCGCCAGATCCCGCAGCGGGAGCGACACGTCATGAGCGACTGGATAAATCGCCCGGGCGCCCCGTTGTACCGTCTGCGCCGGGGCCGGAACCATCCATAGAGACAACAGACAACCTGCCACTGCCAAAGTGCGCACTGCTGCGCGTGTACTGTTCATGCTTCCTCCTGAAGGAATTGAGAAAACGGTAGAAAGTGCAAGGGTGTCTTGCGGACAACACTCGACTTGCGTCCGACCCACCGGATTCGGGAAATCATCTGATTCTGCTGAACTGAAACACCGGAAGAGTTCGAAGAAACCGCCGCCGATCCGAACTCCCTGACCCCAACCACCGGGCGACTACGTGGCACCGTACTATGCGGGATAGTAGAACCCCTGTCAATGAGCCCTTCTACTCCCATCGAAGGTGGGTACACATGGCGTCAACAGATTGATTCGAGAGGAGAAAATGGCGCTAAGACGAATGGCGCCGCAAAATTCCTAACAATGACTCTCACCACCGAGGCACAGAGATACAGAGCGGGCCAAAACGATAAAAAAGACGCCTTAGCTTGGGTGGAAATCTCCAGATCGCCCATGGGGTCCCACCCGCTTGGGCTTTTAACCCCGATTCGGTTTTCTCTGTGACGGAGCTGCCTGAGCGAAGCCGAAGGGTGTCTCTGTGGTGAAAGATTTTCTACCGCTTGCTGGCCGCGGGAAGGATGTCTTCGATATCGACCCAGTTGGTGGGATAGACGCCGGTGTAACAGGCCGTGCAGTACGTGGTCTTCTCGCCGTCGCCGCAGGCTTTCTTCAATCCTTCGAGCGAGAGATAGGAAAGTGAATCGGCGCCGATGAATTCGCGAATCTCATCCACGGATTTATTCGCCGCAATCAGTTCGCGCTTCGAAGGCGTGTCGACGCCGTAAAAGCACGGCGAAATCGTCGGCGGACAGGAAATCCGCATGTGCACTTCTTTGGCGCCGGCGTTGCGGATCATGCGCACAATCTTCCGGCTGGTCGTCCCCCGCACGATGGAGTCATCGATCAGCACCACCCGCTTGCCTTCGAGCAGGCTGCGCACCGGGTTCAGCTTCAGCTTGACGCCGAAATCGCGCACCGTCTGCCGCGGCTCGATGAACGTCCGCCCTACGTAGTGATTCCGGATCAGCGCGAAGCGGAATGGAATTCCGCTCTCGGCCGCATATCCAACCGCCGCCGTCACGCCCGAATCCGGCACTGGCACCACGATGTCCGCATCCACCGGAGCCTCGCGCGCCAGCTCGCGGCCCAGTTCTTCGCGACTTTCCTGCACCGGGCGTCCGAAGACCAGGCTGTCAGGACGCGAGAAATACACGTGTTCGAAGATGCAACTCGACTGCGCCGGCGAAGGAGAATAAAAGCGCGAAGTGTTCTCCCCGGGCCCGATGACAACCAGTTCGCCCGGTTTCACATCGCGAACATACTCCGCGCCGATCAGATCGAAGGCACAGGTTTCCGAAGCAAAGACGATGGTGTCCTGCTTCTCGCCCCCCTGTTTGGGGATTCGTCCCATGGCCAGCGGACGGAAACCACGCGGATCGCGCGCCGCAAAAATGCGGTCGGGACTGATCATGACCAGCGAAAACGCGCCTTCGACGCGGCGCAGCGCATCCGCCATCGCCTCGGGCAGGGTCTGCTCTTTCGACAGAGCAATCAGATGCACGATGACTTCGGTGTCGCTGTTGGTCTGGAAGATCGATCCCTGGGATTCGAGGCGGGCGCGAATCTCATGCGCATTCACCAGGTTGCCGTTGTGCGCCAGCGCCATGGCGCCCTTATTCGATTGCACCATGATGGGCTGCGCGTTCAGCAACGCCGAATCGCCCGCCGTCGAGTAGCGCGTGTGGCCGATTGCGAGCGTGCCGCGCAACTGCGCGAGCACTGGCTCGACAAAAATATCGGCGACCAAGCCCATGGCCTTGTGCATGTGGAGAGTGAGGCCGTCAGAGGTAACAATGCCCGCCGACTCCTGTCCACGATGCTGCAAGCGCGTGCAGACCCAGGTAAGCGAGCTTCTCCGCTTCAGGATGCTGGTAGATTGCCACCACTCCGCACTCATCGCGAAATTTGTCGGAAAGAAGCATTCAGCACTCAGCTCTTAGCCAAATCAAAACCTTAGCGGCCTTTGCGTCCTTCGCGGTTAAAGTCTTTGAACCCCCCGAACCGCAAAGAAGGCAAAGTTCGCAAAGTAAAGCTTTTCAATCAACAATCAACAATCAACAATTTCTTCACCCCTCGACCAGCTCCGGATCGGTCTTCAGCGTCCGTTCCAACGCGTTCTCGTACTCGTTTTTCAGTTCCGAAACCGCCGCCGACACGACCACCTTGCCGTCCAGCTTGATTTCCAGTTTTTCCGGAACCGTTTCCCCGAGAGCGTCGACGTAGAGGCCGTGTTTCCCCGCTACTTCTTTGATTCGCGAGAGCTTAGTTTGGTCGCAAGAGAGCAAAACCCGGCTCGCATCCTCACCAAACAGCACAAACTCCGCCGGAAGTCCGGAAGAAGCCAAATCCACCCGCATTCCGATTCCCTTCGCAAATCCGCATTCCGCCAGAGCCACCGCCAATCCGCCCTCCGAGCAGTCGTGAACGGATTCCGGCAAGCCCTGCTGAATCATTTCGATAAGCGCCTTCTGCAGCGCTGCTTCTTTCTCCAGATCGAGTTGCGGCGGATAGCCCCAGAGCGAGCCCAGGACTTCTTTCGCGTACTCGGACGAACCAAATTCGGATTCGGCATCCGTAATATCCCCAGGCTCGGTTGGCGCGCAATAGCACGACCGTGCGCCCCGCTTCACGGAAGTCGGGAGTCGCTTTCTTATGCACGTCGTCGAAGATGCCGACAATGCCCATGACCGGCGTGGGATAAATGCCCTCGCCCAAAGTTTCGTTGTAGAAGCTGACGTTGCCTCCGGTGATGGGGACCTCGAGTTCTTCGCAGGCTTTGGTCATGCCGTCAATCACTTGCGAGAACTGCCACATGATATGCGGCTTCTCGGGATTGCCGAAGTTCAAGCAATTGGTCGCCGCCACCGGAGTTGCTCCCGCACACGCCACGTTGCGGCAAGCCTCGGCAACCGCGTGCATCGCGCCCAGCCTCGGATCGAGATAACACCAGCGCCCGTTGCCGTCGAGCGCCATGGCCAGCCCGCGATTCGATCCCTTGATGCGAATCACGCCGCCATCGCCCGCGCCCGGCCCCTCGACGGTGTTGGTCTGGACCATGGAATCGTATTGCTGCCATACCCAGCGCTTGCCGCAGATGTTCGGGCTTCCCAGCATTCGCTTGAAATTGGCGGTGAGATCGCCGGGAGCCGAGAGCTTGATGTTCTCGGGCATTTCGCGCGGCACGGGAGGCTCCCATCGTTCCAAAGGCCGCTTGTACAAAGGCGCTTCGTCGGTAAGCGCTTCATTCGGAATCTCGGCGACGACTTCGCCGTGCTGCAGCACGCGCATCTTGCCGTCGTTGGTGACGCGTCCGACTTCGGCGGCGTCGAGTCCCCACTTCTCAAAGACTTTGAAGACTTCCTGCTCGCGTCCTTTTTGCGCGACCAGCAACATGCGCTCCTGGGATTCCGACAGCATGATTTCATACGCCGACATTCCGGTTTCGCGCTGCGGCACGCGATCCAATTCAATTTCAATGCCGACATGGCCGCGCGCGCCCATTTCGCAGGTCGAGCAGGTCAGCCCGGCGGCGCCCATGTCCTGAATGCCGACGATGGCGCCCGTCTGCATGGCTTCGAGGCAGGCTTCGAGCAAAAGCTTTTCGAGGAAGGGATCTCCCACCTGCACGTTGGGACGCTTGGCTTCGGAGCCTTCGCTGAATTCCTCGCTGGCCATGGTCGCGCCGTGAATGCCGTCGCGTCCGGTCTTCGAGCCCACGTAAATCACGGGATTGCCTTCGCCCGCGGCCTTGGCATAGAAAATCTGATCTTTTTTCACAAGACCCAAGGCAAAGGCATTGACCAGCGGATTGCCCGAGTAGCAAGGCTCGAACTTGGTTTCTCCGCCAAGGTTGGGGACGCCAAAGCAATTTCCGTAAGAAGCGATGCCACTGACCACGCCTTCAAGGATGGAGTGATTCTTGTGAATCTCGGCTTGCTGTGGCGCCGACACTCTTGTCGGCGCCCTGGGCGGACAAGAGTGTCCGCCCTACATCTGACGTAATCGGCCCGAAGCGCAGCGAATCCATCACCGCGACCGGGCGCGCGCCCATGGTGAAGATGTCACGAAGAATGCCGCCGACGCCGGTGGCCGCTCCCTGGAAGGGTTCGATGAACGACGGGTGGTTGTGCGATTCGATCTTGAAGGCGCAGGCCCAGCCGTCGCCGATATCAATGATGCCGGCATTCTCACCCGGGCCCTGCACCACGCGACGGCTGCGCGTGGGCAGACGCTTCAGATGCACGCGCGAAGATTTGTAGGAGCAGTGCTCGCTCCACATCACGCTGAAGATACCGAGTTCGGTGATGGAGGGTTCGCGTCCGCCGAGCAGCTTTTTGAGTTTTTCGTATTCTTCGGGCGTGAGGCCGTGGTCCCGCACGACCTCCGGGGTAATAGCCAGGGTAGCGGAAGAATTCGTCATGGGAATCTCTATTGTCGCATTTTGCGATAACCGTGGGTAGGGCTCGCGAAAAACTCAGCGCGCAGGCGCTGTCCTCCAGGACGCCAAAGAGAATTCCTTTTCAGGCCGGTGGCGCTGCCAGCGGGCAGGGGATCTTTCGACTGCGTGGTCGCCCGCTCCGCGAGCGACCACTTCGCTCAAGATGACAGAGTGAATGGGCGACAGCCAGTCTTTTATTTTCAAGCACATAACTGTAAGTTATTGAAAATGCGTGAAGCACTGCGGGATTTTGCCCCCTGAAGGGCAGGTCTGACTGTCGCGCAGGAGGCCAGTTTATAGCGCTGCAGGGGGCCTACAAGGCGCGACCGCCCCTCGAGTGGACCCGGAGGCCGTCCGCAACTCCTCGAGGGGCCTAAATCGCGTCTACATGCAAGTTAGCTCAAAGCAATATTAAGTTAGCTCAAAGTAATAAACTGCTGCGAGTTTCCCGGAGTGGGAAAAGCGAAGGCTTACTGGACCGTCTTGAGCGCTTCCTGGATCTGTTTCTGGAGCGCGCCCATATCCTCGGTGCCGATGAGTTTCTTCAGGATGGCGCCATCGGGGCTTACCAGGACGTAGGAGGGGATCACGGCCTGTCCCGGCTCGACCAGGCGCATGCTTTCGTAAATCTTGACCTTTTCGTCCTTACACTGAGGCCAGTCCATATTCTCTTTGGCAACGAAACGGTGCCAGGCACCCTCGTCCTGGTCGATGCTGACGCTGACTACCGCGAACAGGTGGGCTGAGGCAAGGACATGCTTCACACGGCCCAGGCCGAAGTAACCACAGCTATACTGACGATGGGATGAAGTCTGTCATTGTTGGTACGGCGGGACACATCGATCATGGCAAGACCGCGCTGGTGAAGGCCTTAACCGGCATTGACGCCGACCGCCTGGAAGAAGAGAAGCGCCGCGGCATCACCATCGACATTGGATTCGCGCATCTCGAACTGCCAGCGCCTTCAGGGGAGAAGATCCGCCTGGGATTCGTGGATGTGCCCGGCCACGAGCGTTTTGTGCGCAACATGCTGGCCGGGATCGGCGGCATCGACTTGGTGCTGCTGGTGATTGCCGCCGATGAGTCGATCAAGCCGCAGACCCGCGAACATTTCGACATCTGCCGCCTGCTTTCGGTGCGGCGCGGTATCACGGTGCTGACCAAGAGCGATCTGGTGGATGCAGAGACGCTCGATGTGGTGAAGATGGAAGTGGAGGAGTTCTTACGAGGATCGTTTCTGGAACATGCCCCGATCATTCCCGTGAGCGCACTGAAGGGGACCGGGCTCGACGCGCTCAAGCAGGCGCTGGTCGCGGCCGCGGGCGAAGTGGTGGCGAAAGACGCCAAGGCGCTGACGCGGCTGCCCATCGATCGCGTCTTCACCATGAAGGGTTTCGGGACGGTGGTGACCGGCACTCTGGTGGCGGGAACGATTGCGAAAGAGCAGGAACTGGAAGTGTTTCCCACGGGACGGCGCGTGAGGGTGCGCGGCATTCAGGTGCACGGCGCGGCGGCGGAGAAAGCCATGGCCGGAGAGCGCACGGCGCTGAATCTGGCCGGGGTGACGGTGGAAGAGCTGGGGCGCGGGATGATGCTGGCGCCGCCGGAGACGTTTCGGTCGACGGAGCGGGTGGATGGTGCGTTGACCATGCTTCCTTCAGCAAAGTTTTGAAAGACCGGGCGCGCGTGCATCTGCACGCCTACGCGTCGGAGACCATCGCCGAGGTTGCGCTTTACGGCGAGAAGCAAGTAAAGCCTGGCCAGAGGGGCTTGGCGCAATTGCGCTTGAGCGGCCCAACGATGCTTTTGCCCGGGGACCGCTTCATTCTGCGGCAGTTTTCTCCGGTGGTGACGATTGGGGGAGGAGTGGTGCTCGAGAACACGCCACCACGGCAAATTGGGAATCGCCAGAACTATGCCGACCTGCTGCGAACTCTGGCGGACTCCGATCGTCTATCGGCGCTGACCGCACGGGTCATCGCGCGAGGCGCGCTCGGTCTCAGTTTCGCGGAAGCGGTGGCGCGCACGGGAATGAAGCCAGCGGAGATGGAATCCCTGCTTCCAAAGATGACGGAGGTGGTGCGCATTCACGATCACATGGTGCATCGCCTGGCCGTGGACACGCTGCGCACGGGCATGGTCCACGTTCTTGACGGTTTCCACAAGCAAAACCCGTTGGTGGGCGGCATCAGCAAAGAAGAGCTACGCGGGCGTTTTCCGGAAGTCGAACCACAGGTTTTCGAGCAGATTTTCCAGGAAGCGCTGCAGCAGAAGAAACTGGAACTCGCCGGCGAGCAGGTACGCTTGCCCGGGCGCGGCGTGATCATGAAAGATGACGAGGCGGAATCGAAGAAGGTCATCGAAACGGCGTTTTTCTCGGCGGGGTTGAAAGTTCCGGCGCTGTATGAGGTGCTTGGGGGGCTGAAGGTCGACAAGACGCGGGCGCAGAAGATTGTGACTTTACTGTTGCGCGACAAGGTGCTGGTGAAGTTGTCAGACGAACTCGTATTTCATCGCGACGCCCTTGATGATCTGCGCAAGCGCGTAGTGGCGGAGAAGGCGAAGTCTCCCAAGATTGACGTGGCGCGGTTTAAAGACCTGACCGGGGTCAGCCGGAAGTATGCGATCCCGCTGCTCGAATATCTGGATCGCGAGCGGGTGACGCGGCGGGTGGGGGATGTGCGGGAAATTCTTTAGGATTTCAGATTTTTGATTTCAGATTGTTGACTGAGAAGCTTTTGATCGCAAAGGACGCAAAGAACGATCGCAAAGGGCGCTAAGAAAAGCTGGACAGCCGAGGCGGCTGTCGCTATCTGGGTACAGCATGAAAGAGCGGGTCGTCATCATCGGTGCGGGGCTGGCGGGGACGGAGGCGGCGTGGCAGTGTGCGCGGCGAGGGGTGGAAGTGGAGTTGTTCGAAATGCGTCCGGCGCGCTCGACGCCGGCGCATCAGACAGGAGATTTTGCGGAGCTGGTTTGTTCGAACTCGTTGAAGTCGGAGAGCGAGAACACGGCTCCATGGTTGTTGAAGGAAGAGATGCGGCGGGCGGGGTCGTTGCTATTGGAGATTGCACGCGAGTGCGCGGTGCCGGCGGGGCACGCGCTGGCCGTGGATCGCGGGACGTTTGCGGCGCGGGTGACCGAGGCGATTTCGCGGGAGCCGCGAATTACGGTGCGGCGGGAGGAAGTGACACGGGTTGATGAGGATGGTGTCACGATTATTGCGTCGGGGCCGTTGACGTCAGATGGGTTGTCGGCGGAGATTGCGCGGTTGTGTGGGGAACATCAAAATCTTGAAACGCCGAGTGCGCGGAGAACGGCCGCGGAGAGCACGGAGGAAAGCGAACCGAATTTAGAGCGGAGAGCGTTTCACGAAGGAAGCATTTCCGATGCTGCCGGCACGCAGGCAGGGGTCCCTTCGACTCTCGCTCAGGGCGGGTCCGCGCCACACAGTCATCTGTATTTTTTTGATTCCATCAGTCCCATTGTCGAAGCCGATTCGATTGACATGAATCGTGTCTACCTGGCGGCGCGGTATGACAAGGGGACGGCGGATTACGTCAACTGTCCTTTTACCAAAGAGGAATATGACATCTTTTATGACGCTTTGATTGCGGCGCAGGCGGTGGAAGAGCGCGCTTGGGAGAAGCTGAATTATTTCGAGGGCTGTCTGCCGATCGAGGAGATTGCGCGGCGGGGGCGGGATACGCTGCGTTTTGGACCGATGAAGCCGGTGGGGCTGCGCGATCCGCGGACGGGCAAACAGGCGTATGCCGTGGTGCAGTTGCGGCAGGAGAATCTGCGGGCGGATTCCTACAACCTGGTGGGATTTCAGAATCATCTGAAATTCGGCGAGCAGGCGCGGGTGCTGCGGCTGATTCCCGGCCTGGAGAACGCGCGATTTCTGCGCTACGGGCAGATTCATCGCAATACCTATATCAACGCTCCGACGCTGCTGACAGCGACGTTGCAGATGAAGGCGCATCCCAGAATTTTGTTTGCCGGGCAGATTTGCGGGGTGGAAGGGTACGTCGAGTCGATTGCGACGGGATTGCTGGCGGGATTGCATGTGGCGGCGATGGTGGAGGGGGCGGAGCCGGTGGCGCCTCCGCGGGCTACGGCGCTCGGATCGCTGATGCATTACATCACGCAGTCGGATGCGCGGAAGTTCCAGCCGGCGAATATTACGTTTGATCTGCTGCCTCCGTGGGAGACAAAGATTCGCGACAAGCAGGAACGGCACCGGTTGCAGTGCGAACGGGCGCTAAAGGATCTTGCGGGTGGATGCGTAGATACAGTGCCCAGTACCTGGTACCCAGTACCGAGTAAAAGCTTTTCAGCGCAGAGGTCGCGAAGGACGCTAGGAAAAGCGGGTTTATCTGCGGGACCTTCGCGTTTTCCTCTTCTCTAGGGACTCCGGGCGTCCGTTGCCGCCTTTTTTTCTTGCAACAAATCCTGGTTGAGATGCGTATCTAAAAGCAGGCGGACCTGGGCTTACGTTCCGGCGGGCGCCGCGTCCATTACTACGTCATGGTTTTGCGCGATTTAATTGGCGATGTGCTGCGTACGCTTTGGTCACACAAGCTGCGTACGTTTCTTACCATGTTCGGGATCGCCTGGGGGATTGTGTCGATTGTGCTGATGGTGGCGGCGGGCGAGGGATTGCGCAAGGGGCAGGCCGAGCAAACCAAGACCCTGGGAAAAGACATCATGATTGTCTTTCACGGGCGCACCAGCCTGCAGGCTGGGGGAACGCGGGCGGGGCGCGCGGTGCGCTGGGTGGCGGGCGATGTGCCGGTAGTGCAGCAGGAATCTCCCGATTGCGAGGATGCCATCCCTGAACTTGAGCAGGATGACCTGCGCATCCACAGCAACTACAACAATGCCGCGTTCACGGTGACGGGTTCGTATCCTCCGTTTGGTTACATTCGCAGCCTGGATGTAAGCCTGGGCCGTTTCTACGATTGGGACGATCAAAGCCAGGCGCGGCGGGTGGCGTTTCTGGGCAGCGATGCGGCGAAGCAACTGTTTCCCGGGCGTGATCCGGTGGCGCAGAACATCTATTTGAATGACATCCCGTACACAGTCATCGGGGTGATGGCCACCAAGAAACAGGACTCCAGCTACGACGGCTGGGATGTGAACAAAGTATTCATTCCGTTTTCCTCGATGATGCGTGATTTCCCGAATAAGCCTCCCGCGACCGAGGACAGCTTCGATCAGCTGCTGGTGACGCCGCGGTCGGTAGAGCAACACGAGGCGTGCAAGTACCAGATCCGGGCGGCGCTGGGCAGGCTGCACACCTTCGATCCGCAGGACAAGGAGGCATGTCCGATCTGGGATACGGTGCAGGAGGCGAAGGCCTTCCGGCAGATGACCGATGGAATGAAATATTTTCTGGGCGCGGTGGGGATAGTGACGCTGTTTCTGGGCGGGTTGGGCGTGATGAACGTGATGATGGTGGCGGTGCGCGAACGCACACGCGAGATTGGAGTACGCAAGGCGCTGGGCGCGAAGGCGAGCACCATCCTGAAGCAGTTCTTCATCGAGGCGCTGTTCATCGCGTTTCTGAGCGGCGCGATCGGGTTGGGCGTGGCGTACGGCTTATGTTCCCTGGTCGATCTGTTACCGATGCCGGCCTTTTTTGCGGGGCTGCTGCCGACCTGGCAGTCAGGGCTGGTGGCTTGCTCCCTGCTGGGCACGATCGCGGTGGGAGCGGCGTTATATCCGGCGCGGCGGGCGGCATCGATTGATCCGATTGAGGCGCTGCGGTACGAGGCGGGGGGATGAAGCGGACGTCGGACTTCGGACCTCAGACCTCGGCAAAACCAAAACCGCGGAGGACGCTGGGGACGCAGGGTTTGGCTATCTTCGACGTCGTCTGGGTTCTGTGCTGTATTCAGTCCGACGCTTAGCCCTGTGGGCTGAGGTCCGAGGGCTGAGGTCCGAGGTTTGACGTCCGAGGGCTGAGGTCCGACGTCCGATTTTTATGCTGACTGAAATTATTCGCGAGGCCTGGATTGCGCTGAAGCGCAATGTCACGCGTAGTTTGCTGACGATGCTGGGCGTGGTGTGGGGCATTGCCACGGTCACGTTGCTGATCGCCTATGGCAGCAGTTTCCGGCACATCCTGGTCAGCGGCTTCGATGCGTTCGGCAAGAGCGTGGTCATCTGCTGGCCGCAGCAAACCAGCGAACAGCCGGGGGGGCAGCGGGCCGGCAAGAAAGTGGTTTTCGAGAAGGCCGACGTGGAGATGGTGAAAGCCGACGCCCCGCTGGTCAAACACGTTTGCCTGGAGACGGTGCACCGGCCGGGGATCGCGTACGGTGATCGCCTGGTGGGGACGGCGGCGATTCGCGGCGTGTGTCCAGAATATGGCGAGATGCGGAATGAAGTTCCCGCCGAAGGGCGCTGGATTTCGGCCGGCGATGAAGTGGAGCACCGGCGAGTGGCGTTTCTGGGGGATCGCGTCCGCGAGCAGCTGTTCAGCGGTCGGCCAGCGGTCGGCGAAACGGTGCTGATTGCCGGGGTGCGGTTTACGGTAATTGGGGTGATGGCCAGGAAGATCCAACTCAGCAATTACTTCAGCAGCGACGACCAATCCGTCTGGATCCCATACTCCGCCGCGAGCGAGTTGTGGAATACGCGCTACGCGTCGGTCATGGTGTTTGAGCCGGTGGCGCCGCAATTTGAAAAGAAAGCGATGGCGCAGGTGCTGGCCGCGGTGGCGATGCGGCAACAGTTTTCGCCGACCGATCCCAAGGCGATCCAGATGTTCGGGCGGGACGAATTCCGTCCGGTGATTGACGCCCTGACTATCGGGCTGCAGGTATTGCTGACCTTCATTGGAACTCTGACGTTGGGGATCGGCGGCGTGGGGGTGATGAACATCATGCTGGTTTCGGTGGATGAACGCATCCGCGAGATCGGGTTGCGACGGGCGCTGGGGGCGCGCAAATGGCACATCAAGCTGCAATTTCTTGCCGAAACTCTGCTGATTATGTTGATGGGCGGAGCGGCCGGCGTGCTGCTCTCCTACGCGATCGCAGCGGCGGTGGGCACGCTGCCGCTCATGGGTCCGCTGTTTGAAGACACTTCGGGGAAAGCGGATATCCATCTGCAAATCTCGCTGGTGACGGTGGTGCTGTCGACGTTGGTGCTGCTGGTGGTGGGGGTGTTCAGCGGGTTGGTGCCGGCGCTGCGGGCGTCGAAGCTGGATCCGGTGGAGGCGCTGCGGTACGAATAGGAACAATTTACGATTTTCGATTGTTGATTTTCGATTGAAAAGCCTCTCGAAGCGCAACGGTTCAAGGAATTTGTGGTACTTCGTAAGTCGGAGATTTGGATTTCATTCAACAATCAAAGATCAAAAATCAAAAATCCATTGACCCCGTCCTGTCGTGCATATACCTTGGCCCCGAGGTGACGCTTGCCTACTTCTGCGGTGGATGCGATTGGTCCCGCCTTCGAACATACTAAGCAACAGCTGCTGAAGCCGTTTCGGCTGGGCCAGTGGGGAAAACTGGCGCTGGTGGGAATGCTGGCCGGCGAGCTGACGTCCGGCGGATGCAACTTCAACGGCTTCACGGTGCCGGCGCGCACGCCGGACGGAGGCAACCGGCTGCTCGACCTGCCGATGCCCCACATCGATCCGGCGCTTTATGCCGGGCTGATCGCGTTTCTGGTGATTTTCGGATTCATCCTGTTCGTGCTCTTTCTCTACGTGAGCAGCGTGATGCGGTTCGTGCTGTTCGATAGCGTGATCGCGAAGAATTGTGAGATCGGAAAGAGCTGGAGCCGGCGGCAAGGCGTAGGCCTCGGCTACTTTGTGTGGAAGATCCTGCTGGTGCTGGCCACGATCGCAGGCCTGATCGTTCTATTGGGAGTGCCGGCGGCATTGGCGCTGGCGGCAGGATGGTGGAATCAGCCCAAAGAACATATGGTGCCGCTGATCCTGGGCGGGATCGTGTTGTTCTTCCTGATATTCGCATTCATCGCAACCGTGGCGGTCGTGCATGTGATGACCAAGGATTTCGTGATTCCGCAGATGGCGCTTGAGGACGTGAGCGCGATCGAGGGCTGGCGCCGGTTGCTGCCGATGCTGGGGGCCGAGAAGGGAAGCTACCTGGGATATATCGCGCTGAAGATTGTGATGGCGCTGGGGACGGCGGTGGTGGTGGGGATTGTGGCGAGCATCCTGGTGCTGATTATGGTAATTCCGTTGGGCGGGCTGGGCGCGGTTGCGGTGCTGATGGGCAAAGCCGGGGGGTTGCAGTGGAATCTGTATACCATCTCGCTGGCGGTGGTGCTGGGCGTCGCGATGGTGGGATTTATCTTGTACGTGGTGTCGCTGGTGTCGGTGCCGGCGATGGTGTTCTTCCCGGCATATTCGATTTATTACTTTGCGGGGAGGTATCCTGCGCTGGCGCGAGTGGTGTATCCGGCGCCGCCATTGCCGCCGCCTCCACCGCAGCCGCAGTTTGGGACGGGCGGGTAGGAAAAATCCCCCGCCCTGCAGTCATCTTCCGTGACAGTCGACTTTCTGAAGCCGCTCCGCGGCTGAACGGGCGGGATCCCCGTCCCTCCATCACTTGCTTATTTCCTAGCGCTACTTTTTGTGGCCCCAGTCGAAGCGGCGGCCGATGATGCCCTTCACGATCAGGTGATCCGTGCCTGCGGTGACGCCGATGCCTACGCCAAAGTTGAACTCCCATTTCGGCGACACGTTGAGATCGATGGAGGGGAAGAACTGGTGCTGCTGCTGGCTGGCGGGAAGAAAGTCAGTGGTGGGACCGAAAGCGCCGTAGTACTCCAGGCCTCCGGCAATCTTCGGAGTGAAGTCATAACTGAACTTGAAGTCAGGAGAAAAGGTGATTCCCTGGTGCACGGTCTCGCCGTGAAATGAGCGGTCAAAAGCAGGGTTGAAGGCGAGGTACCAGGGCCCGATTTTCTTGTCGATGATGGGACGGATCTCCCAGGTCCAGGTATCGGTCGAGAAAGCGCGGCGCTGGTAGCCGATCTCGTTCGACAAACTGAGTCCCACCGGCCAGTGCCATTTCTCGGGAATGGACACACGCGGCCGAATGTGATCGCCCACCCACTGCCAGCCGCCGTCGGGCTGAATGCTGGTAAAGACGTAGAAGCCGGTCTCGAACCAGTCGTTGAATCCGTGGGTGATCTCGAGAGTCTCGTGCTCGGCGTGATTGCTGGGCAGGACTCCATCCTGCACGGTCTTGCTGCCTTCGACGGCGAAGTTGGAATGAATTTCAAACATGGTATTGCCCGGAGCCACCAGGTCAGAACCGTAGACCTGGATTTCGTAGTTGTCCTGGGCATGCAACGTGACCGATGCAAGTAGGGCCGTCAGCAGCAAGAAGAGCTGAAAGGGTCTCATGATGGTTCGAGGTCCGCCGGGCTTCTGTTGACGGCTTTATTCCATGATGCCTGCGAAACCCGGGTTCTTCAACCTTGAGCCGGATTTTTTGAAGTAGAAATTTCTGAACAGAAAATGACGGGAACATGACAAGCGGTCAGGGTGTCCAACGATTTAGCACACGCGCGTGCCAGAACAGGAGCAAACGAAATGGCGTTCTCCATGGCAGGCGGTGGTCCGTCTCATCCGGAGATGAATGTCACTCCGCTGATCGACGTGTTGCTGGTGCTGATCATTATCTTCATGATCGTGGTCACCCAACAAAAACGAAAAGGGCTGGACGCGCAGATTCCCGAGCCGCAGCAGAAGGCGTCGTCGACAGATTTCGTCGATCGAACCATCGTGATTCAAGTGATGGAGGGTGCGAAGAATGAGCCGCCCTCACTCAAGATCAACCAGGAAAACGTGGGCTGGGATCATCTCGAAAGCCGGTTGCACGATATTTTCAAGACGCGGGCAGAACGAGTGGCCTTCGTGCGCAGTGAGGACGATGTGGGCTTCCAGTACGTGGCGGACGCGATCGACATGGCGCGCGAGGCTGGGGTGGAGCGAGTCGGGTTGTTGGGAAAAGAGTAGTACCCAGTACCGAGTACGTAGTACCGAGTACCGAGCAAAATCTTGAAGCGCAGAGATCGCGGAGAAGGGCCGCGGAGGGCGCGGAGAAAGGCAAAGCCCGTTGTCGTTGCTTTGATCGATGCGGGAAGCTGCGGCTGAATGCTGAATGCTGAGTGCTGACTGCTAAGTACTGGCTGCAGCCTTCAGGCATATTTATTCTTACCCACATGGATGCGATCGAGAGGAAAGTGCGTGCGAGTTTTGGGCGGCAGGGACTGATGTCGACTCTGGGAGCGGAGATGACATCGGTGAGAGCGGGAGCGGTGGAGATCCGTATCGGCTTCGATCGGAAGCTGTCGCAGCAGAACGGATTTGTGCACGGCGGCGTGATCACCAGCATTCTCGATTCGGCGTGCGGCTACGCGGCGTTGAGCGTGGGGCCGAAGGAATGCGAAGTGTTGAGCGTCGAGTTCAAAGTCAACATGCTGGCTCCGGCAGTGGGGGAGGCCTTTGTGGCGCGGGCAGCGGTCAAGCGGGCGGGAAAGACGCTGACCATCTGCACGGCCGATTGCTTCGCGGTGACGAGCGGGCAAGAGAAACTGATTGCCACCATGCTGGCGACGATGATGAACGTGGTGGAGAAACGCAAAAGCCTTTAACCGCGAAGGTCGCTAAGAACGCTAAGAAGACCGCGGCCCGGGTAAATGCCAAGAGCCAAGTGCTTCAGTCGCGGGCGCGATTCTTGATCCAGATGGGCGTACCTACGAAGCCGAATGCCTGGCGGATCTGATTTTCCACGAAGCGCTCGTAAGAGAAGTGCAGCTTGATTTTGCGGTCGGTGAAGAGGATGAAGGTGGGTGGTGAGACCGCGGCCTGGGTCATGTAATAAATTTTCACGCGCTTGCTGACCGGAACTGAGGCGCGGTCGAAGTCGATGTGTTTCAGGAAACGGTTCATCTCTCCCGTGCCGATGCGCTTGCGGCGTTCGGCGGCGACTTCTTCGAGCAGCGGCCAAATCTTCTCGGTGTTCTTTCCGGTGGCGGCGGAAATAAAGACGATGGGCGCATAGCTGAGGAATTTTAAGCTATCGCGCAAACGATCTTCGTAAGCCACGCGGTCGCCGGGGCGCTTACTTTCCTGCATGCGTGCGGCTTTCGACTGGTTGGCAGGCTGATTTTTCCCGGCGATGACCAGATCCCATTTATTGACAACGATGATGACGGAGCGCCCGCTTTCGTGGGCGTATCCGGCGATAGTGGCATCGAGGGCGTTCACCCCTTCGGTGGCGTCGATGACGAGCAGCGCGATATCGGCGGCTTCCAGATGCTTGCGCGCCATGACCACGGAAAGCTTTTCGGCCATCAGGTGGGTCTTGCCCTTGCGGCGGATGCCGGCGGTGTCGATGAAGCGAAAGGTGTGTCCGTCACGTTCGATGACTTCGTCGATCGCATCGCGGGTGGTGCCGGGAATGGGCGAGACGATAGCGCGGGAAGTTCCGGTGAGGCGGTTCAACAATGTGGATTTGCCCACGTTGGGGTGGCCGATGATGGCGACTTTTACTTCTTTGTTCTCCGTGGCCTGTTCTTCGGGAGTTTCGGATTCTTCGTCCTGAGCGGCAGTCTCAGGCTTCAAAGTTTCAAGTTTCAAAGTTTCAATGATGGAGTCCAGCAGGTCGTCGATGCCGCGGCCGTGCTCGGCGGAGATGGGGAAGATTCTGCGAATCCCCAAGCGGTGAACGTCATCTTCCAGGCCTTGTTGTTTGTCGCTGTCCACTTTATTGACGGCTAGGAAAAGCGGCTTGCCGGTACGCTGCAGCAGGCGGGCGAGTTCGAGGTCGGGGGCGGCGAGCTCGGTGCGTCCATCAACCACCATGATGATGGCGGCGGCTTCTTCGAGGGCGACTCTGGCCTGGCGAAAGATTTCCGAGGGGATGAAGTCTTTGTCTTCGGGCAGGATGCCGCCGGTGTCGACGATACGGAAGTCGCGTCCGCGCCAGTGGGCGTTGCCGTAGAGGCGATCACGGGTGATGCCAGGCTCGTCGCCGACGATGGCGCGGCGAGAGCCCACGAGCTTGTTAAAGAGCGTGGATTTGCCGACGTTGGGGCGGCCGACGATGGCGAGGAGGGGGGATCTGGTGGCGACGTCGAGATCGGTCGGCTTCGTGGCGGATTTCATAGTTGGACGGTTACCGTGGCAAACACCGCCACGGCCGCAGACGTGAGTCACCTGTGCCTACGTGGTTGGTGAAGCTATTATAGAGACTCTGTGGCTTCCGCTTCCCATCCCGTGACTCCCGCGAAGAAAGATTTCTCGCTGTACCAGTTTTTCTCGCCCGGCGGAGTGCTGTCGCGGACACATCCGGCGTACGAATTCCGGCGGGGACAGTTGCAGATGGCGCAGGCCGTGGAGCAGGCGCTCGAGGAGAAGCGGCATCTCATCGTCGAGGCCGGTACCGGCACAGGCAAGACGCTGGCTTATCTGGTTCCGGTGATCCGGTCGGGCAAGCGCGTCATTATTTCTACCGGCACCAAAAATCTTCAGGAACAACTCTTCTGGAAAGATGTTCCCTTCCTTGAACAGGCGTTGTTTCCCAACGGCGAAGGCAAGCTGAACGTCTGCTACATGAAGGGGCGCAATAACTATTTGTGCAAGAAGAAGCTTTACGACCTGACCGATCAGCCGGTGTTGAGCGGGCTGGAAGAGATTGAGCACTACCGGGCGATTGCGGCGTGGGAGAAGACGACGCACACGGGAGACCGGGCGGAGCTGGCGTCGCTGCCCGAGGCGAGCGCGCTGTGGCACAAGCTGGATGCACGCGCCGATACTTGCCTGGGACAGAAGTGCAGCGCGTTCGACAAATGCTTCATCACCGAGATGCACCGGCGGGCGATGGAGAGCGACATCATCATCGTCAATCATCATCTGTTCTTCGCCGACCTGGCGATCAAGCAGCAGGCGGAGTATGCGCCGGATGCGGGAATCCTGCCGGAGGTGGGGACGGTGATCTTCGATGAAGCGCACGAGCTCGAGGATGTCGCCGGCAATTACTTCGGAGTGACGGTGAGCAATGCGCGGTTTGAGGAACTGTGCCGCGACGTGGAAATTTCGCTGCAGCGCAATCACATGCTGTCGGCGGCGCTTTCTGGGGCCGTCAAGAGTGTGCGCGAGCGGGCCATGCTTTTCTTCGCCGTGCTGCCGCTGGGGGACGGGCGGTTTGCCTTCGAGAACCGCCGCGAATTTCTGGAGGAGAACGGCGAGGAGTATCTGTCACTGCAGCAGTCGGTGCGGCGGCTCGGGTCCGAGCTGGAGAATATGCCTTCGAAGCCGGAGGAGGTCTTCAACTTCTCGCGGCGGGCGCAGGAATTGCAGGTACAGCTGGGATTCGTGATGGAACAGGAGGACCACAATACCGTGTTCTGGATTGAGCGGAGGAGAGGGTTCTCGAAGAACAAAGATAATTCTTCTTCTTCCGTGGGGCGGCAGAACGTTTTTCTGCAGGCTACGCCGATTGATGTGGCGCCGATTCTCAAATCCTGCATGTTCGACAAGCTGGAGTGCGCGGTTTTGACTTCTGCGACCTTGGCGGTGGGCGGCGGCTTCGAATACATGCGGCGGCGGCTGGGGCTGGAGCATACGCGGGAAGTGGTGCTGCCTTCGCACTTTGATTATGAGAATCAGGCGCTGTTTTATGTTCCGCCGGACTTACCCGATCCGCGGACGCCGCAGTTTGCCGCGAAGGCGGCGGACCGGATTCGGCGGTTGCTCGAGATCACGCGGGGACGGGCGTTTGTGCTCTTCACCAGCTATGCACAGATGAACGAGGTCTACCAGCGGCTGCTGGGCGAGTTGGAATATCCCATGCTGCTGCAGGGCGACGCACCCAAGAGCGCGCTGCTCGAGGAGTTCCGGCTGACGCCGCATGCGGTGCTGTTTGCGACTTCGTCGTTCTGGCAGGGCGTGGACGTGCAGGGCGAGCAGTTGAGCTGCGTGATTATTGACCGTCTGCCGTTTGCGGTGCCCAGCGATCCGGTGGTGGCCGCGCGGGTGCGCTCGATTGACGCCGAGGGCGGCAACGCGTTCTTTCAATACCAGGTGCCGGCGGCGGTGATCACGCTGAAGCAGGGCTTTGGGAGGCTGATCCGGTCATTGCATGATCGCGGGCTGCTGACGCTGCTCGACAACCGCATTCTCAAAAAGCAGTACGGGCGAGTGTTTGTGGAGAGCCTGCCGAGCTACCGGCGGACGACCGATCTCAAGCAGGTGGAGGCGTTTTTCGGGGTCGGGGAAAGCTGAAGGAAGAAGTCAGAATGCAAAGTAAAGCCGGACCGTTGTTCTCATTTCGCTCCGGATTCAAAACCTTAAGGATCGCAAAGTCCGCAAAGAGCGCTAAGAATTTCGCCGCTACGGCCTGCCGACCTTCTACATTCTGACTTCTTATTTCTGCCTCATTCCTCTGTGTCACGGTTCCTGACACCTGTCCCAGCCTGTCCTCTATGAGTCCTAGGTCTCCTTGACAGCGCGAATGGCCCGGTATATGCTTCTATCACTTGGGTTTAGGGTACGGGGCGTGACGCGATGGATGCGCCATGCGAGCGCGAGGAGAAGTTAAATGATTAAGAGTTCAGGGATTTATGCAGTAAGAGCCGGCCTGGCCATGGGTACGCTGGCAATCTTGCTGTTTGCAGGTTCTGTGCAGGTTTTTGCGGCTGGACAAAACTATCAGGTCGGATCCGGCAACACGGTGACGGCCGATCCCCCGGTACTGCGCCCTCCGTCGACTCCTTGCAAAGTGCAGCTTTTCGACAACCTGGCTTTCGAAGATTTCAATCCCAAGTCGTTTGCCTACGAGCCTCCGGCGGATTGCCCGGGCCCGTGGCGGAAGATCGTGTTTGAAGGCAACTTCTCGGTGACGGCCGGCATTCAGTTCGACCGCACGGCGAATGTGTGGCTGGGTGGGACGAACATCTATTTCGGCACGACCGCCGAGCCTTCGCCGACCCTGAGCCCGAACTGGCACGTGGAAAGCGACCTGACCGAGTATGCGCCGCTGTTCATGTCGTCGCAGGCGGGGCAGGTGGATATCGGCAACCTGGTAAACCAGACCTACACGGGAATCATTTACGGCAGCGCGGACATCGAATTCTATCCGCTGGAGCAGGGCGGGACACAGAATCCGCGGCCGTTTGATGCGGTCATGCCGCTGACCTCGACTCCCGGAACGGTGGCGCTGGCCTCTCCGACCGACACGCTGTCGGCGACCTTCAGCCTGCCGATGAATATTCAGCGGGCGTTTCTCGACATCTACGCGCAGAGCCAGTATCAGGACGAATTCTGGTATGCCTGCGTGCCGGACGACGTAGCCGGCGAACTGCAGAGTTGTCCGGGGACCGGCTTCCGCGAAACTGAGGTCACCATCGATGGGCAGCCGGCGGGAGTGGCTCCGGTCTTTCCCTGGATTTACACCGGCGGCATCGATCCCTATCTGTGGTTCCCGCTGCCGGGCGTACAGACTCTGAACTTCGTGCCGTACCGCGTGGACCTGACTCCGTTTGCCGGGTTGCTGAGCAACGGGCAGCCGCACACGGTTTCGCTGAGTGTTTACAACGTGGACAACTACTTCTCGACCACGGCAGCTTTGCTGCTGCTGCTGGATCAGAATGCGACCCAGGTGACGGGCGCGGTGACCCACAACGGGTTGGCGGCGGCACCGAATCCGAAGGTCGTGGAGAACATAAATACGGACAGCAACGGCAATATCACCGGGACGGTTTCGGTGACTTCGGGGCGTGACTTCGCGATCACCGGCTACGTGCAGGGCTCTACGGGCAAGGTGACCACGACGGTAGACCAGAATATAGTGTTCTCGAACCTGCAGACCTTCAACATCACCGCCAGCGAATACGTGCAGGACATCAGCCCAGAGCACGCAGATTTACTCGACGACGACCATCAAAGACAGCACGGGAACGCGGGTCACTTCGCTGGCAACGCGCTATCCGCTGACGGTCGACATCTCGCTCGCTCCCTCGATCGACGGCGATATTGCCCAGACCACGTCGATCCACCAGGAGTACCACTACCAGACGACCGACACGGCCAACGGCAAGGTCACCTTCACCAACCAGAGGAACAACGCGGTGGCTCCGACGGACACGCTGCTGTTCGATCAGAACTTCAACCTGATCAGCAACCAGGGACAGTCGAGCGTCAACCACTACTTCCTGAATAACTCTCTGGGTGGATGTTACGACCTGACGTTGAACGGGTTGAACAACCTGCTGTCGAGCGTGAATTACAAGTGCAACACGCAGCAGTAGCTTCGAGAAAGGCAAATCAGAAGGGACGGGCTCTCGCCCGTCCCTTTTTTTCGTTGCGAGGCTTGATCCCTCGCTGGGAGCGGGTGCACACGAGCGCGGTCTGGCGTCCCGCGGGGACGCCCGTCCCTCCATTGACGCTGGTTCGCGGTAGAATGGAGGGTTAGCCGGACGCGGGAATTCCGCCTGAGGAACCCCGGCGAGGGGATTCATGTTCGAAGTCACCGTCGAAGATACGTTTGCCGCGGGGCACTACCTGCGCAACTACAAGGGCAAGTGCGAGAATCCGCACGGGCACAACTACAAGGTGCGGGTCACGCTGGCCGGCAAGGATCTGGACAAAGCCGGGCTGCTGCTCGACTTCAAGGATCTGCGCGAGGTCATGAAACATGTCATTGAGCGGCTCGATCATCAGATGATCAACGAACTGGAGCCGTTCACGGTGCTGAATCCGTCGGCCGAGAATCTGGCCAAGTACTTCTACGACGAGAGCAACGTCAAGCTGGAACGCGTCACCAACGGCCGGGTGCGGGTGAAGAACGTGACCGTGTTCGAGACCGACACGACGACCGCGACGTATTCCGAGGCATAGAGAGTTTGGTTCCGTGGAATCCCACCTTTTCGAAAACCGCGAAAGGTGGGGCACCTCGTGTGGCATCGCCATGCAGATCACCGAAATCTTCAAGTCGATTCAGGGCGAGTCCACGCATGCGGGATTGCCCTGCGTGTTCGTGCGGCTGACGGGATGCAACCTGCGCTGCTCCTGGTGCGACACCGAATACGCGTTCACGGGCGGACACCGCATGAGCCTCGAAGAGGTCTTGCGGCAAGTCGAGCAGTTGAGCCCCGAGGGTGGACTGGTCGAGATAACGGGAGGCGAGCCGATGCTGCAGGAGCGGGAGGTGGTCCCGCTGATGCAGCGGCTTCTGGACTCTGGCTACACGGTGATGCTGGAGACCAGCGGCGAGCGTCCGCTGGAGCGGGTGCCGAAAGCGGTGGTCAAGGTGGTTGATGTGAAGTGTCCGAACTCGGGCGAGCCCAACACCTTCCACCTGGAGAATCTGGAAACGCTCGGGCCGCACGATGAAGTGAAGTTTGTGATCAGCGACCGGATCGACTACGAGTTTGCCCGCGATTTTGCGGCGCAACACGGGCTCGGCCGCCGGGTGGGCGCGGTGCTGTTCTCGCCGGCCTTCCGCAAAGATGCCAGCGGCGCGCGCAGTATCTCCCAGTGCCTGCTCGATCCGCAGGATCTGGCGGAGTGGATGCTGGCCGACCACGTTTTGGCGCGCCTCGGACTGCAGATCCACAAATTTATCTGGGATCCGGCGATGAAGGGGGTGTAGGAAAGGCAGAAATAAGAAGCGAGAATGCAGAAGTCGGATTTCAGATTGAAGAATTCTGTATAACCGCGATTGCCGATTTCCGATTTTCAATTGCCGATTGAAAACCGGGTCCAAAATTGGCAATTGGAAATCGAACATTGACAATTTCTTCGCGATCTCGCGCGGTGGTGCTGCTGAGCGGCGGCATGGATTCGTGTGTCTGCGCGGCGCTGGCGGCGCGCGATTATGACGCCGCGGCCTTGCACATCAGCTATGGGCAGCGGACGGAGGAGCGCGAGCGGCAGGCATTTCTGGGGATTTGCGAGCGCCTGGGAATCGGCGAGCGGCTGGTGGTTCGCAATGAAGCGTTGCGGGCGATTGGAGGATCGGCGCTCACCGACCCCAATATTGCGGTGCCGGAAGCGGCGGCCATGGGCCATGATATTCCCGTGACTTATGTGCCCTTCCGGAATGCGCATTTTCTGGCGGCAGCGGTGAGCTGGGCCGAGGTGCTGGACGCGTCCAAGGTCTACATTGGTGCGGTGGAGCAGGATAGTTCGGGGTACCCGGATTGCCGTGCCGCCTACTACGACGCCTTCAACCGGGTGGTGAAGGCAGGCACGAAGGAAGGAAAGATTGAGATTGTGACGCCGCTGATCGCGATGCGCAAATCGCAGATTGTGAGGCTTGGCCTTGAACTGGGCGCACCCTTCGATTTAACGTGGTCTTGCTACAGCCGGGAAGACCGCGCGTGCGGGGTGTGCGACAGCTGTGTGCTGCGCCTGAGAGCGTTTCGCGAGGCGGAAGTGGAAGACCCGATCGCGTACGCGGTACGCCGCGGTTCAAACAGCCTGAGAATTTTTGATTGTTGATTTTTGATTGTTGATTGAAGACGCCGGTTTGAGAATCAACAATCAAAAATCATACAATCATCAATCGCTTTTATGCCGGGAGGCTAATCAAAATGAAACAACGTTGCATGTACATCCTGCTGGTCGCCTTGCTGGTTGGACTGTGTGCAGCTCCGGTTTTTGCCCAGGCGACGGGCTCGGTGAAGGGCGTGTGCAAAGACACTGAGGGCAAACCCATCGTGGGCGCGACGGTGGAGTGGTCGAGCGTCGACACCGGGCGGAACTACGAATTGAAGACCAACAAAAAGGGCGAGTACTTCTCGCTCGGTATTAGCCCGGGCAAATTCAACGTCAAGCTGATTCAGGATGGGAAAGAACTATTTCATTTCAACAACGTACCCGTCACGTTGGACGAGAACACCCTCGATTTCGACCTGAAGAAGGAACTGCAGAACCAGGCTGCCGGTCAGGGCCTGAGTCCCGAGGAATTGAAGAAGCGGGAAGAAGCTACCGCAAAGGCCGCAAAAGAGAACAATGTAGTCAAGCAGCTGAACGATAAGCTGGCTACTTCGCGAGATGACATGAAGGCCGGCAACTACGATGGCGCGATCCAGGCGATGACGGAAGCTACTCAGCTCGATCCACACCGGGATATCTTGTGGGCTACTTTGGGCGACGCGAACCGGGGATCAGCACCCAAGCAGACCGATCCGGCGGAGAAGAATAAGCGGCTGGATGCAGCAGTGGAGGACTACCAGAAGGCCATTGCCGAAAAGCAGGCTGCGGCGCAGGCAGGGGAAAAGGACCCCAAGTTGAACGAGCACCTTGCCAGCTATTACAACAACCTTGCGGATGCGCAGGGTAAGGCCGGCAAGGCCGATGACGCGATCAAGTCTTATACCCAGGCGGCTACGCTCGACCCCGCGGGCGCAGGAACTTACTACTTCAACCTTGGCGCCATCCTCACCAATTCCAACAAGAGCGACGATGCGGTGCAGGCTTTCGACAAGGCCATTGCCGCCGACCCCACCAAAGCAGCCGCTTATTACTGGAAAGGTGTGAACCTGGTCGCCAAGGCCACCACCGACAAGGCCGGGAAAGTGGTGGCCGTCCCTGGCACCGAAGAGGCCCTCAGCAAGTATCTGGAACTGGACCCTACGGGGCCCTACGCCGACGGCGCCAAGGGCATGCTGCAATACATTGGCAGCACCGTGGAAACCAGCTTCGGGAAGCAGAAAAAGCCTCCGGTTAAGAAGAAATAGAGGCGATTCTGGAAGGACTTAAGGGCGGCTTCGGCCGCCCTTTTGCTTTGGCCTTCGTCTTGCATCTCATTCCCAGTCAGCAGGTTACGAAGGTCTATGGCCTTGTCGTTCTTCGTGGAACGCGCGCCCAGAATTCGCTAGATTGGATTCTGGCGCAGTCTAGTGCCAGGGGTCCCCCTCCCGGTTTCGCGCCACGTTCTCTCCAGAGGAAGCTTATGGTGGCAGCTCCCGGCAATGCGCCCATTGCCGTTCAACTCGACAAATATCCGACGGGTGCGGGGGCGGTTCCAACCGGCGTGCTGTTGGCGGCCATGCTGCGGGCCAGCGAGCAGGTCAGCGATCTGATCTTCTCCCCCGGGCGCCCGCCACAGATTGAAGTGCTCGGGCAACTCATCGCGGTGCAGATTCCAGGACTCGCGGTCCTGAGCGCGGACGATACCCGCCGGCTGGCTTCGGACCTGATCGGCAGCAACAAGCAGGCGTTGACGTTATTGCGGGAGCAGGGCTGCTGCGACATTTCCTACGGGCTGCCGGGGCTGGCCCGGTTCCGGGTGAACGTTTTTATCCAACGGGGAAGCTGCGCCGTGGTGATGCGTGTGATTCCGACCGTGATCCCGACGTTCGGCTCCCTGGGGATACCCGAAGAGCTGAAGGAAGTCGCAGCCTTGCGCGATGGAATCGTTCTGGTCGCTGGACCGCGGGCCTCGGGAAAGTCGTCGACGCTGGCGGCGCTGCTCGACTGCATCAACCAGCAGCAAACCTGCCATATCATCACCATTGAAGATCCGATTGAGTTCTTGCATAACCACAAGCGGGCCACGGTTCACCAGCGTGAACTGCACAGCGACACGCCAAATTTTGGGCTGGCGCTGCGCGCGAGTTTGCGGCAGGCGCCGAGAGTCATTCTGGTGGGCGAGATGCGCGACCGGGAAACCATGGAGCGCGTCATAGAAGCGGCGGAGACCGGACATCTGGTGCTCTCCAGCCTGAACACGGTGGATGCGGCTAAGACGGTGGAGAGAATTGTCAGCGCCTTCACGCCGGGCGAACAAACTTCGGTTCGCGGGCGGTTAGCCAAAACGCTGCGCCTGGTGGTCGCACAACGCTTGCTTCCGCGGCAGGACGGCAGTGGGCGGGTGGCGGCCTTTGAAGTGTTGAAGATCTCTCTCCGGACGCATCAATGCATCGAGAATGCTGACCTGGTCGGCCAGAGTCTGCTCCAGTTGATGAAAGAAGGCGCTGCCGAAGGAATGCAGCACTTCGACCGGGAAATCGCGAAGCTGGTACGGGCCGGGGTGGTGGATGTAGAGACGGCCTTAGCTTACGCTACCGAGCCTCGGGAGCTGCAAGAGGCGCTGGCGCGGTAAAGCTTCATTTCCGATTTTCAATTTCCAATTGCCAATTGAAGATCCTGTAGAGACGCAGCCGTTGCCATGCGGTTCTACGGGTGATGGGCGATCGACAATTGGCGATCGGCAATTGAAAATCGGCAATCGTCCTGTCGTATGATCGGTGGTTATGGCTGCCCTGCCGGAACCTGATCTTGTTCTCTCCTTCGAAGAAGCCCGTCACCTGGTGGAGACGCATGCCGCGGCGGTACGTCCGCGGGGGAAGGAACTGGTCGAACTGCTAGATGGCGCGGGACAGGTTCTCGCCGAGCCGCTCTTCGCCGACCGCAATTTTCCGCCATTCCGGAGGGCCACGCGCGATGGGTATGCCGTACGCGCGTCCGATCTGGCCCAGCTTCCCGCTACGCTGGAAGTGATCGGCGAGATCAAGGCCGGCGCACCGGTTGCGGAAACCGCTATCAAAGTGGGGGCAGGCCAAGCGGCATCGATCATGACCGGTGCCCCTGTCCCCGAGGGCGCTGATGCGGTAGTGATGGTCGAGTACACCGCACGGGAGGGAAGTCGGGTCTCGATCAGCAAAGGGATCGGCTCAGGAGACAACGTCGTTCCCGTAGGGTCAGAGGCCAAGCGTGGGGATCGACTGCTCGAACCGGGAACGCGGCTTGATCATGTGGCGATTGCGGTGGCGGCTTCGGTGGGGCGCGCACACCTGCTGGTCTATTCGAAGCCGCAGGTAGCGGTGCTTTCGACAGGAGACGAACTGGTCGACATTGAAGTGCCTCCGGGCGCCAACCAGATTCGCAACTCGAACAGCTATTCGCTGGCGGCGCAGATCAAGGAAGCCGGAGCAGAGCCGGTGCTGCTGCCCATCGCTCGCGACGAGTCTTTGCGGTTGCGCGAACTGATCGCGGACGGGATCGAGTCCGATCTGCTGCTGTTGACCGGGGGAGTCTCGATGGGCAAGTACGACCTGGTGGAGCAGGTGCTGGCCGAATTTCAGGCAGAGTTTTTCTTTACCGGTGCGAAGATTCAGCCGGGGAAACCGATTGTGTTCGGGCGAGTACCGGCCGGCGGCGAAGCCGGCGCTACTTACTTCTTCGGTCTGCCGGGAAATCCGGTGTCAACCATGGTGACGTTTGAAGTGTTCGCGCGGCCCATGCTCGAGGCTCTGGCGGGCATGGCTCCGAGGAAGCTGGTGTTTCTGCGGGCGAAATTGAAATCGGAGATCAAGACAAAGACCGGATTGAAGCGATTTTTACCCGCAGTGCTGTCAGGCGAATTTGAGCAGGCGGAAGTCGAACTGGCGCGCTGGCAGGGATCGGGGGATATCGCTTCGACGGCGCGGGCCAATGCGTACATCGTGATTCCTCCGGACCGGGAAAGTATTCCAGCGGGGGAGTGGGTGGCGGTGCTGGGGCGGTAGGGGTGGTGCTTTAAACCTATCCGGCATCTGGCAAGCGGTAGAGCTCCCACCTTGCCGCAAAGGTGTGGCAAGGATGGGGTACCTGTGGTGAGGTGGTGCAAACGGAGACGCAGCTGAGCTGTATCTCCACGGACCTGCTTGGGAGTATCCTTCTCTCATATTTGGAGGTCGCCCCGTGTTTCGATCCATCGCGGCCCTGCTAGTCAGCATGATGTGGGCTCTCTCAGCTCAACCGCAACAAGCGACTCCCACTACACGATCAGCGAAAACAACCCCAGCTCCGAAACCAACCAAGTCATCCGAATATGTTTCGTCGGAGCGCTTGTTGCGCCGCAGTTACTTGCTTAGCAAAGAACTGCCCCCGGAGGAGCGTGTGTGGCTTTTGACGGAGCTGATCATGCCTTCGGCGAAGTGGCATCCGGCGTTGACGCGTCCGTGGACGGAGGAGGTGTTTCGTTTGGCTCTGCAGTTATCGCCGGGCTATGACCGCGTGGTGACGCAGAAAAATGCGGCGACCGCGATGTCGTGGATCGATCCGCCGCGGGCGCTCGAGATGCTGAACGAATGCGAGCCGCCGAGCCCGACCGACAGCGATGCGGAAGATGTGCGCGATGTGGCTGCGAGAAGAATCTTCAAGGCGTATTGGGATACGGCCGGGATGAGCGGGTTGCCGAAGATACAGCGAGCAGCCGACCGTATCGGAGAAACCGGGCAATACCCTTACGGTGCGATGGTCCCCGTGATTCAAGCTGTACATGAACAGAACCCAACGAAAGCCAGTGCCCTGATTAGCGAGGCTCTGAGCTTTTACGAGCGCGGTTCGCCATTCCAAATGACGAACTACCAGTTCATTGACTTCCTCAAGAAGGTAAAACCATGGATGCCGTTAGCTACGCGGAAAGAGGCTTTGGAAGCACTAGTGAAGGAACTGACCGCGGATTCGGGCCAGAAGGATGACCGGCAGTGGAGAGTTCGGGTTTACACCGACAAGGGGGTAGCGGAATTCCACAGTCAGAATGCGGCATTGCTGTTCGACATCCTGCCAATGATTCGGGAATTGGATCCGGATTGGGCACAGGGACTGGCGCAGCAGCATGCCGAGTTGGCGCAGGGTGATACTGCACGCGGGAAAGTTCTCGACGAGGAAAGGGTGATGGTCGTCAAGGACGCGGATAACCCTCCGTCGGCCGCAGAGCTTGCCGGTAAAGAACAGTGGGGACTGGAGATGAGCCGCCTCGACCAGATTCAGGAAATCGCGCCCAAGGACCCCAATCAGGCGCTCACTCTGGCAATGTCGATCGCCGATCCGGCACGCCATGCGATGGGGATGGCGTACGCGGCGGCGGGTTTCGAGAGTCATCCTGACCAGGCGCTCGAAATGCTGAATCAGTCGCAGCAATCCCTGGCTGCGATGAAAAAGAGTAACGAAAAGCTGGACACCTATGTGGCGATCGCGGAGTCGGCCGCCTCGCTGCACGATCTCGCGTTGGCCCGTGATGCGGTGGAGAAGGGTCTAGACCTGGGAGAACAGGCCTACGAAGAATCGCGAAAAGAGCATCCAGAGTGGCACGGGTATGAGTGGGATGGCCAGGAAGCGATGCAGAAGCTTACCGAGATTGGAACGCGTTTAGATGCCACACAGGTGATTGGGCGCATTCAGGCGATTCGCGACCACACGCTGCAAGGCTACATGCTGGTGTCGGCGGCGCGGGCGCTTGATGAGGACAAGGTTGGGGGATGGGGGTCGGCATTCGCGGGCATATAGAAGTTAAGAGACACCGATTTCCTGTTTGTAGCCTTCCCAGCGGTTGCGGACGTCTTCCATGATTTTCTGATACTGGGGATCGTTGCGCAGCTTGTCCCAATTTTTGTCGCGCTCGAACCAGGGATAGTTGTGGTTGCCGAGTTCGACGGCGCGGCGCAACCAGGTCAGGGCGGTTTCTTTTTCTCCCAGTAACGCGTAAATCCCGCCGATCCAATAGGCCTGATCTCCGTCGAAGGCCTCCTTGGGCTGGATCTTCAAAATGCCCGGATCGATTTTGTCGCGTTGCCCGCGGCTGGCGTAGAGGAACCCGGCGAGCAGCGGGGGCGAGATGTCTCCCTGGTTGCGCCCGAATTCCATGGCCTTGTTGGCAGTCGATTCCGCTTCATCCAGCTTTCCCGCGTAATAAAGAAATTCACTCTGGTAAGCGAGAGCCTTGAACTGATTGGGATTCGCGGCGATGACCGGCCTCATCTCCTCGACGGCTTTGTCGGGATGCCCCTGATAGAGCAGCATGCGGGCATGCATCCAGTAGATTCGGACGGTCGTAGGATTGAGCTCGATGCTACGGCGGTAGGCTTCCTCGGCCTGATCGACAAGGCCGGCATAGTGGCAAGCGTAACCGTACAAGTCCCAGGCGAGTTCAGAGTTCGGAGCTGTCGCCGTTGCCTGACGAAGAACCCTAAGGCCTTCCGACAGGCGTCCTGACTGGGTAAGCGCGGCTCCGAGAGCGATTAGGCCCTCCGGAAGGTTGGGGCGCAAACTGAGGGCTTGTCGAGCCGCCTTTTCGCCCAGTACCAGATTCTGATCGCTGTGGGCGTCGAAATTCGCCGCCTCAATCACATAAAGATTGCCCAGCAACGCCCAGGCATCGGCAAACGAGGGGTCTTTCTCAACGGCACGCTTCGCAGTCTCCTCGCCCTGGTGAACGCTTTCGATATCGGAGCGCATTTGGTACTGGTTCAAATAGAAACGTCCGCGGAGGTAGAAATCGTACGCTTCGGGAGAGGTCGTGGAAGAGGCCGCCAAAGACTGCTGCTCCTGGCCCGACATCTGGACGCGCAGGCCTTCGACGACTTTCTGGGCGATCTCATCCTGGAACTTGAGCATGTCGCTCGCCTGGAGGTCGTAACGTTGGGCCCAGCGCGCGGCCTGGCTCTGGCGGTCGATGAGCTGCACCGAGACGCGCATGATGCCGCCCACGCGCTGGTAGGTGCCTTCGAGGACCGATTGCACGTCCAATTCCTGCGCGGCCTGAGACGGGTCGGCGGAACTCTTGGCGTACTTGAGAACTGCGCTGGTGGGGCGCACGGCGAGGTTCTGCAGCGAAGTCAGCCGGGTGATGATGGCATCGGTCATGCCGATACCCCAAGCTTCGTCCTTGGAGTCTCCGGAAAGATCGCGGAAGGGGAGGACAGCCACGGTCTGAACCTCCGTCTTTGCCGCTTGAGTGGGCGCGGCAGGGGGCGCGTGGTGGGCGAAGCGCTGATAGGTGTAGACAGCCAGTGCGATCAACAAAACCACGGGTACGACGGCGATGGCAGCCTTCGCCATCCAGCCGCCGCCAGAGGGCTTCGCTGGGACGTTCATGGAAGAGGCGGAGCCGGTGTCGCGCTTCAGGCGCTTCAGGTCGCTGCGAATATCGGAGGCATGCTGGTAGCGGATATCCTTGTCCTTCTCCAGTGCCTTGCTGATAATGCGCTCGAGTTCCGCGGGGACAGCGGGATTTAGGCGAACGGGCGCGACGGGCGCGCGATTCAGGATGGCATCGAAGATTTCCGGCGTGCTATCTCCGCGATAGGGCGGAACGCCGGTGGCCATTTCGTACAAGACGGCGCCAAACGAAAACAGGTCGGTGCGGGTATCGACCTCCTTGCCACGCGCCTGCTCGGGCGACATGTACCCGACGGTCCCCAGGGTTGTACCGGCACCGGTCAGGGGATCCTGTGACATGGTCGCCATCGCCGACCCGCCAGAGGAAACCTGGCTACGCCCTTCGAGTGTCTGCTTGGCGAGTCCGAAGTCGAGGACTTTGGCCTGGCCGCGGTCGGTGACGAAAATGTTTGCCGGCTTGATATCGCGGTGAACAATGCCCTTGGCGTGCGCAGCATCGAGCGCATCGGCGATCTGGATGGCGAGGTCGAGCACCTGCTCCATATCGAGAGGACGGTTGTTGATCAGGTGCTTGAGAGTCTTTCCTTCCAGCAACTCCATCGAGAGGAAAGGCCGGCCCTGGTATTCGTCGACTTCGTAGATCGTGCAGATATTGGGATGATTCAAAGCGGAGGCAGCTCGCGCCTCACGCTGAAAACGCTCGAGGGTGGCGGCGTCAACCACGAGATCGGCAGGCAGGAACTTGAGGGCGACATGGCGGCCGAGTTTGAGATCTTCGGCTTCGTAGACCACGCCCATGCCGCCGCCACCGAGCTTTTCGAGGACGCGATAGTGAGAAACGGTTTCGCCGACCACGAGCCGAATGTTAGGTGGGCGGGGGCCGCAAGTCAATTTGGGGGCAGGTTTCAAGGTTTCAATGATCGAAGGCCCAGGGCTTTCTTGAAACTTTGAAACTTGAAACCTTGGAACATTTACTATGGAGTGGCTCCATGCCGAAGAAACTTTCTCACTACGACCGCACCGGACGCGCCCGCATGGTGGACGTTTCCGCGAAGACCGTCACTAAACGCGAGGCGGAGGCCAGCGCCTTCGTAGTGCTGAAACCGGCTGTGCTGAAGGCGCTGCCGCAGAATCCCAAAGGGCGATCCACTGGAGGTGGCGCGGTTGGCGGGAATCATGGCTGCCAAGCGCACCTCCGAGTTGATTCCGATGTGCCATCCGCTGCCGCTCTCGCACGTTGATGTGAACATGCGCGTGTGCGAGAATGGCGTCGCTATTGCCTCGAAAGTTACAACCACGGCGGTGACCGGCGTCGAGATGGAAGCGCTGGTGGCCGCCAGCGTGGCCGCTCTGACGGTGTACGATATGTGCAAGGCCCTGGATAAAGGGATTGAGATCCGCGAGATTGTGCTGGAGCGGAAGTCCGGGGGAAAGAGCGGAGATTACGTTCGCTCACGAAAGAAGATATCGTAGTACCCGGGCATGCCGAACAACGTCAAAGTCCTTCTGGTCGACGACAACCCCATGGTGCTGGGGATGCTGCGCGGGGCGTTAACGCCGCTGGCGATTGTCGTCACTGCCACCGATTCCGCCGACGCCCTGGTCAAGGCCATCGACGATCCTCCCGATCTGCTGGTCAGCGACTACCGCATGCCGGGCATGGATGGCCGCCAGCTGGTGGAACGCCTGCGGAGCCGTCCCGCGATGGCGGGGCTGGCCGTGATTCTGCTCGCCACCAAGGCGGATATCACCGAGAAGCTGGGGGCGCAGGATCCCGTCGACGACTTTGTGGAAAAGCCCTTTTTTCTGAAGGAAGCGACCCAGCGCATCAAGCGCGTGATCGACAAGATTGCACTGGAAAAGATGGCGAAGTCGGTTGCCTCCGATGGGCAGGTGCGCGGCAGCTTGTCGCAGATGAATGTAATCGACCTGGTGCAGTCGCTCGAGATGGGAAGGAAAAGCTGCGCACTTACCTTCACCAATGAAAACGAGAAGTGCGAAATGTATTTCGTCGACGGCCAAGTCACGCATGCCGAATACGGCGACCTTACCGGGGATAAGGCGGTTTTCAAGGTTCTGCGCTGGACCAGCGGCAACTTCCAGATGGACTTCGAAGGCAAGACCAACCAACAAACCACGCAGTTGAACACGCAAGGCCTGCTGATGGAAGGCCTGCGCCTGCTGGACGAATCCGTTCGCGATGGCGACGGAGGGGCGGAGGAGGAAGATGTCCTCCTCGACTCCTGAGGTTCTGACCGCGGCGGTTCTCACCGTCAGTGATTCTTCTTTCCGGGGCGAGCGCGCCGACGCCTCCGGCCCTGCTCTCACTCGTGTGCTAGCTAAACGGAACTTCCAAGTGGTCGCCCATGAACTCGTGCCCGACGAAGAGCTTTCGATTGCCAACGCGCTGCTGCGCCTGACCAAGAAGGCTCGCCTGGTGGTCACCACGGGGGGAACCGGGATCGCCGAACGCGACGTCACTCCGGAAGCTACGCGGATGGTCTGCGACCGCCTGATTGAAGGCGTGGCCGAACGGATGCGGCTGGAGGGGACAAAGGACACTCCATTCGCAGCCCTGAGCCGCGGCCTCTGCGGAGTGAAGGGCAACTCGATCATCCTTAATGTTCCGGGGAGTCCCAAGGGCGCGGTCGAGTCGCTGGAAGCGGTGGTTGAGCTGTTCCCGCACGCATTGCAACTCCTGAGCGGAAATACCGCGCACGACTAGCCATCGCCTTCCCCAGCGAGCCCCAGAACTGCGCGGTGGTGCTTAGTTCCCAGTAACTTCTGTAACTAACTCCCACGAAATACTTGACAGCCAAGGTCCGCGGTGGTAACTGTTTGTTACTCGAGGTAGATAAGCTATGAAGAACCTGTGGTATTTGATTCTCCCCGCTTTTCTTTTCTTGATTCCGTACAGTCAAGGGCAGTCCGCTTGTGGATGGGTATCCACTGGCAGCGGCACCCTGATCGCGAACCCCGATACAAATTGCCCACTGCTCCAAACCGCGGGAACGGATGTGGTGATTCAAGCAGGCGATATCGCCTACTCATGGCAAGGACAGGTACTATATTGCCGGCCAGATTAGCGGCGATATGGGGACCCCGGTGAACGACGGTATCCAGCCAGTCACCTCGATCGATACCTGCCAGTACGTCTACCTGAGCACCGCTCCCGAATTTCATTTTCACTCCACCTACTCGCCGGGAGTTCACCAGGTCACAACTTCGTTTTACAATTGCGATGCCCTGGGAAACAAATATCTTGCTTCGCAAGCCAGGCTGACGTTTGTGGTCAAACCGACCACCTACCCACCTTGTACCCCCATTCTGATTGACCCCGTGCGGTCCGGGGATCTGAACGGACCCGCTGTCACCAGCAATAAAGCCCAACTGGTTCAGGCAACAACCGTTTATGCGACCGGTACAGGCGCCGACGGCGTCTCGCAGGCCGTCATCGAGGTGCAGGCAAACCACCTCGGCGATGACGTGCAAATCAATCTCCTGAACGACGCCAACCCGCCTGCGCCCAGCACTTCATCCGACCAGGACGGCGGCCTCACTTCTATCGGCGGCAACGTAAACAACCTTGCCAATTACATCACGGTTACCGCCGATACTTCGACTTCGCTGGGACCTACTGCGTTTGCCCTTTATCGCGCCCCGACCGATTTCTCGCGAGGTACGCAAGACAACGCTTTGGTGAAGCGCAATGTAACCCTTCAGGCTTACTGCCCTGGCAGTAACGGATCAATCGGTCCCCCAGTCACATCATCCGTGGACATCGTTCGCCCCCCGATCGTGCTTGTCCACGGGCTATGGGGAGACCGCACGGACTGGAGTAATTTCACACCGACCGCGGCCCCCGAGTCGACCGTTTGGGGCGGGCTGATCCCGAACGCCTCGCTTTTCCCACTTGACTACAGTGCACCCGTTACTGTGACCTCGACCACTCCATCGTTTAGCCCGCCCCTCACTCAAGTGAAAGAAAACGCACTCGGTTTCGCTTACAACGCACCCATTGTGCTAAACCAGATTCAGAACGCCATCTACTCGTTCGGAAATTACTTCAATGTCGCGGCGGTGCAAGCGGATGTGATCGGCCACAGCATGGGTGGAGTCGTGGCTCGCACCATGGCGCTTCCTAACGAACCTTGGAACTTTCTGACCAACAATACTTACGGGAAGGGGTCAGTCGAAAAGCTCATCACTATCGGCACTCCCCATCTGGGTAGCCCGCTAGCAGTCGATTTGCTGCCGCTGCCCAATGGTCAGGACTCCAGTTCCTGCGTGCGAAATCAGCTTGCTACGCGGGACAAGATCGCACTGCAGGCAGCGAATGTTTCGGGACAGAGCGTGAACGGAGGCGTGAACGATCTCATCGGAGACGGTCAAGATACAAATGGGCTAAGCCTAGTCCTGCAATCGTTGCAGGTTTATCAAAGCTCTCAGCCTTTCCCGATGCCTACGTCGGTGGCTACACCGATACGCGAATTTGGCTAATCTGAGCTGCACTTTTCAATTTAATCCTCCGTACCCGCTATGCAACGCCGCGTTGCTTCGAGCAGCGTGCGGCAACCCGGACCCAAACAACATCGCTAACGATCTCACATCCCAGAACTGGAATACCGTCTTCGGAGGCAACGCGAATGACGGCATTGTTCCGTTGACGAGCCAGGTGAACGGGAATCTTGTAAGCCCGTACACGTTGAAGGGATATGTTCACTCACCTGGAACCATCACAGGATTGGACTTCGTAGGCCCTTCTGAGCTTGATGCGGGAGCCATCCCATCAGATGTAGTTGATCTGCTGAACGAACAAAAGACCGGCAGCGACTTTCAATACTGATTAAGAAGCCGCCGAGTTGCGGCAAGCGCGGTTAGGAGGAAAGTAACGAATGCGACGACAAACGATTTGGAAGATATTGCTTGCCCTGCTTTCCCTTCCGGCCTCGTTTGTGTTGGCTTTGGCGTCTTGGCGCGTCGCCGCAAACTTGTCCCTCGAATCGCCGGGGAACGTGGCCACGCGTTACATCGCACGGTATATCGGATTCGGTGGGAACGAATGGGATATCGGAGCGCCCTTACGGGTCGCACTTGATATTGATACCCTCCTCTGGCTGCTGCTCCTTTGGTCAGCATACTTCTTGATTGGCAAGCTGCGCGGGAGAAACGAACGATGAACCGGACCCACTACTTCGTCTGCCTTGTCGCAATCTTCGCTCTGGCGTTGGCTTTTGCCTTCGAGGCTAGTGCCCAACAGCCGCTCCTGCAGATCACTGCACCGGCAAGCGGCAGCGTGGTCACGGAGGGCCAGGCTGTTACGATCTCCGTCGCCGCCGATCCCTCAGTCCAAATCGTAGGCGTAATTACGCAAAGCCCGCTTCCAGAAGTGCAAAGCACTTCGTCCAGCAACCAGTTTTCGCTTACTGTCCCGACCACCGTCCTCCGGGGTTGTACAACCTGACCGCTGTCGGTACCAACGCAGCCGGCGCAGTCAACTCTCTCCCTGTCGCCATCGACGTCGAGCGGCAGTACGTCCCGGTAGGCATCGCCGCTGGCCCGACCACTCTGTACCTCGGTTCCATTGGCGATCGGTTTCCTCTCCAGGTTATCGGCAGTTTCTCCGACGGCTCGACCCTCGACGTCTCCCACTCCACCCAAATGACGTACACCTCCAACAACACGCAAGTGGTCACCGTGGACACCTCTGGGATGGTGACAGCGGTAGGGCCGGGTCAAACCACGATTTTGGTTCGAGCCGGAGTGGTTCTGGGCTACAGCTACGATGCCATCATGGTGCAAGTGCCTCAACAACCATCCTCCGCACCTGCCCCGGTCATCACCAGCGTAGCTCCCACCAGCGGCGTGCCAGGGTCTACCCAGGTAACGATAACTGGTTCGGGATTTGGCGCAACCCAAGGCAGCGGCTTCTTGCAACTCGGTACGCAGAACGGCGTGGTGAGCAGTTGGAGCGACACGCAGATTGTTGCCACCGTCGCAGCGTGGGCGGCGTCAGGCATCGCCTCCGTCAATCAAAACAGCCTCTACAGCAACAACGTTCCCTTCACCATCAGTGCCCCTGTCATTCAAGGAATCTTGCCCGCCTCGGTTATCCCTGGCACGCAGGTGACCATCACGGGCGCGGGATTCGGCGCCAACCA
The DNA here is from genome assembly GCA_963832635.1 of Terriglobia bacterium. GTDB lineage: Bacteria > Acidobacteriota > Terriglobia > Terriglobales > Acidobacteriaceae > DATFTE01. The sequence continues at coordinate 347,222 of CAWHVH010000004.1, forward strand.
AGGCAGCGGGTACGTAACCACGGCCAACAAAACGCCTACAGTTGTCAGCTGGAGCGACACTCAAATCGTCGTTTCTATTGTGACGGGCACAACGCCTGGGCAACTGTACGTTCGACAAGGAGGAATCAATAGTCAACCTGTCAACTTCACCATCACCGCACCTACTCTAACCGCGATCTCGCCCACCTCGGTCACGCCTGGCACGCAAATGACCCTTACCGGCAGCGGTTTTGGAGCCACCCAGGGCAGCGGCGGAGTCTACTTCGGCAGCGGCCATTACGGCTCGACGGTCAGCTGGAGCGACTCCCAAGTCATCAGTACCGTGCCCACCGGCATCACTCCCGGAGTTGTTCTTGTTTATCAGTATGGAGTTAACGGTAGCTCCTTGGCGTTCACCACCATTGCCCCCACACTGACCAGCATCTCCCCCACCTCGGTCACGCCGGGCGTGCAAATGACCCTCGCCGGCAGCGGGTTTGGTGCCACCCAAGGCAGTGGCTCGGTTTATTTCGGTAGCGGTCGCTACGGTTCCATCGTCAGCTGGAGCGACACCCAGATCGTCGCTACCGTCCCTACCGGGATTATCCCTGGAAATGTGCTGGTGAATCAGTACGGTGACGGACACCGTGGTTTTTGATTTTCGAAAACGCAGTTACTGTAACGCGTTTGTAGTTCGACGTGCAGAAGATTTCCGGCAGCATTCCAAGTGCTGTGCGGGGCACTATTCGGCGGCCTTGGACGCCAGGGCTTCGACGACTGCTATGTTGGGCATGAGATCCGCCGGGAGATTGTGCCGCTCCTGCAGATAGGCCGGGCTGTTGTAGCTGACCCAGACTTTTCCTTGCGCGTCTTCCCGGACCAGAATCTTCAGCGGGAGGTCGATGGCGGTGCTGGGCGAGGCCAGCATCAGGGGGGTGCCGGCTTTCGGGTTGCCGAAGATCAGCAGCTTGGTGGAAGGCATCTTCATTCCCACCTTTTCCGCTTCTCCGCTGTGATCGACTACGGCAAACAGCGTGACTCCCTTGGATTGCAGGATGCCCTTGAGCCGATCTACCGTCTGGTCGACCGTGTGATTGCTGGGCTTGTCGACGATTCCATGGTTGGTTGCGGATGACATCGAAACCTCCTGTCCGGGATTCAGATTCGCAGAGCTGCCGGGCTTTGGAACTCGCGGGCCGCAGGCTTCCGATTCTACCTTCCCGGTTCGGTGATTGCTCCGCGCCAGTCACACCAACAAACCTCCGCTTTCGCGTACACTTCTAGAATCGCGCTTTGAATACCGTCAAACACATTTTCTCCCGCTACAGCGGATTCCTGTGGGCATTGCTCAAGCCACTCGGGGCCTGGGGGGTATTTGCCATTGCCGGACTCGACGGCAGCCTGGTAGGCATGCCGGTCGACGCCGTGGTGGCGGCTTATGTGTATCAGAAGCCGTCATGGTTCCTGGTGTATGTGATCATGGCCGCGGCCGGATCGGCGCTCGGCAGCATCGTGATCTACGTGATCGGGTACAAGGGTGGAGAGGAACTGCTGCGCAAGCGCATTCCGGCCGAGCGCTTCGCGAAGATCCATGGAGCATTCGAGAAGCATCCCTTCTGGGGATTGATGTTTCCCGCCATGCTGCCTCCGCCGACGCCGTTCAAGCTGTTCGTGCTGGCGGCTTCGGCCTCGGAAATGCAGTTTTCCCATTTCCTGTTCGCCATCTTTTCCGGACGCTTTTTGCGCTTCCTGCTGCTGTCCATTCTGACTATCAAGTTCGGTCCGAATATCGTGCACATCACGAGTAACGTCTTCAAGACCCACTGGCAATGGGTGCTGGGCGCGGTTGGTCTCGGACTGGTGATTTGGTTGGTGATCCGGATGGTGAAGAAAAAGACTCTAAGCGCAGAAGTCGCTAAGGATCCGCATAGTTCGCACAAAACAGCCTGAGAAGGCCTAGACCGCCGCGCTGCCGTCGGCGCTATGGAATGCCTCTGACATGGCGTGCAGGGCCACCGGCGTGGCAAACATCACGCAGGTGAACAGCAGGTCGCCCTCGATCGCGTGCCGGAAGAACGGCAAGGCCATGGTGTAAGAGGTCATCAGCCCGCCGAAGGTCTTGGGATACATATCCCAACAGGCCCACACCGCGAAGTTGCTCAACAGGAAAAACGAAACGGAACTCGCCAGAGCTGCACCGATGATGCGCATCGGCTTGGCGTTGTTGCGCAGGCCCATTCCCAGCCACAAAATCGCCGCGTACCACGCCCAGGTCACGAAATGATCCCAGGAGAATACGTAGGAGTAAACCAACTTGGTCAGAATGACGTCGGAGACTGCCAGCAGGGCGAAGGGAATCCAGAGCTGGCGGCGCGAGCCGCGCGCGCCGAAGAACAGGAGCGCAGCCGCGACCGGAGTAAAAGTCCAGGGATGGGGCATGAAGCGGACCGCGACCGCAAGCAGGATAAATAAGTAGGCCAGCATGATCACCTCGGCAGAACTGAAGCATTGATTGTTGCGCGTGCAGGCTGCGCCGTCAAGTTGCGGCCTTCGCGACGCATCCGGAGGATAATAGCGCCGACGGGAGTTCTTATGAAAAACGCACAGTCCGGGAGCGTCATGCACGGCGGACAATGGCTGACGGCGGCGGCATCGCTGGTGGTTGGCGCGGCATTCTTCGCCCTATGGTTCTGGCTGCTGCCGCAATGGCTCGACTTGCGCGTGGAAACGGCGGGCGCGGCGCGCTGGCGATGGCTCGCGGCGATTCCATCGATTCTGGGTTTCGCCGTTGCCTTGCGTTGCGTCTGGGATTTTGGGTGGACGGGCCACGGCACCCCAGTCCCGGTGGCGCCGCCGAAGCGGCTGGTGGTGGTGGGCTTTTACCGGTATGTCCGGAATCCGATGTACGTCGGCTTCGCCGTTGGATGGATTGGGCTGTGGGTGGTGTTTGGCCACGCCAACCCAGTCGCCATCGCTGTCGCCGCGGCGGTCGCGCTGGGCATACACCTGTTTGTGGTCTTCTATGAAGAGCCGACGTTAGGCAAGAAGTTCGGCGCGGACTATGAGGAGTATCGCCGCAATGTCCGGCGCTGGTGGCCGCGCCTGCGGGGATGGGATCAGCCGCGCCAGGTCAGCGCTTCGTAGTCGCGGGCGTTAATTCCGGGATGTACAGGCCCGCCACGCCGTGGGTGATCTCGTCCGGGTGGCAGTAGTCAAGGTTGGTGAGCACCACCACGGTCAGCTTGTCATCGACGTAGCGCGAGATGTTGGTGTTGAAGCCTTGCCACTGGCCTTCATGTTCGATCACGCGATGTCCGTTTACGCTATCGATGAACCATCCGAAACCATAATGGCCCGGGTTTGGCTGACCGTCGTTGAGCTTGGCCACTGTCCACATCTGATCGAGGCTCGAACGCTTTAGCACCTTCTCGGTGTACAGGGCGGCGTCCCACCTGGCCAGATCGAGGATGGAGAAATACAGACTTCCGTCGGCGGTGGTGTTGAGAACGGGCGAAACCCATTCCTGATTCTTCCACTGCCCATTGACCCAGCGATATCCCGCGGCGCGGTTGGGAATGATGTCGGCCTCGCTGATGATGCGCGTGGTGCTCATGCCCAGCGGCTGGAAAACGTGCTGCTGCAGGAAGTCTCCGTAAAACTCTCCAGAGACCCGGTGGATGAGAATGCCTAGGGTCAGGAAACCCAGGTTGCTGTAGGCGTACTTCGTGCCCGGCGGATAGGCGAGAGGAATGCCTTCAACGATTTTGAGCAGTTCGTCCTCGGTATAGTCGCGACGGAAGTCGAACTTCTCGGGATAGTCGGTGAATCCCCCGGTGTGGCTGAGCAGATTGCGGACCGTCACCTGGTTCCACGCGGCAGGCGCATCGGGAAAGTACTTGGTCAGAGGATCGTCGAGGCCAACTTTGCCTTGTTCGACCAGCAGCATGACCGCGGTCGCGGTGAACTGTTTGCCCATCGAACCCGACTGAAAAACCGTCTCCGGCTTCACGGGGACTTGCAGTTCGAGGTTCGAAAACCCGTATCCCTGGGCGCGAATAATTTTGCCGTCACGCGAAACCAGCAGCGCCAGGCCGGGAATGTGGCGGCTCTGCATCTGTTCGTGAATGTAACGGTCGACGGCGGCGTCAGGAGAGGTTTGAGCCCAGAGGGTCGTGGCGAGCAGCAGGAAAAATCCTGATAGGAAAACATGGGCGCGGCGCATGTTCAGGGCTCCTTAGGAGAAATCAGAACCGCTCAAGAGTCTACACAAACCGCGTCAGTCGTTGTGGGGAGCGACTCCGCCAGGCGTGCCGAAATACTCGCGGACGACGTGCAGACTGCGGTCAAGTTCGACACTGGCACCCAGCGGGCTGCGCCCGGCGCGTCCGGGATAGTCGTAACGCAGATCGCGAAAGTGAACGATATAACCGCCGTTTTCCAGTTGCTCGGTTTCGGTGATGGGATACTGCGCCCAATCGAGATAGACCCGGCCGAGATAGCTCTGTTTCGCGGCCAGGGTGACCGGGGTTTCCTCGGGCTTGTAGCGGAGGCGCATCTGCCCCTGAGGATCGACCTCCGGAATGCTGGAGTCGACTGTGACCTGGGCGAAGAAGTTCTGCGTCTCAACGACTCCGTACCAGCGAAACACATTCCAATAGTTGGGATAGGCAGAGAACCGTATGGCATCGGTCTTGCGATACGTGCGGGCATCCATGGCGGCGATCGCCCGCCGGTGCTCGTAATCGCGTACGCCCCACAGGGCGACGATCCCGAGAAGCGCCAGGGTGGCGGCGAGACGTCCTTGCGGCCCCTTGCGGCGTACGCCGATCTCCCGGTTAATCAAAGAAAAGAGCGACGGCAGAACCAGGCCTGCGACCAGCAGAATCAGTATGACGGGCTCGACGATGAAGACGATGTCCCACGAATACCAGTGCTCGGAAAAGGGCCAGAAAGGACGGACTCCGTAGTTGTTAGTGAAATCGAGCAGGATGTGACTCAGTCCAGCCATGTAGGCGAAGACGAACAGCAGTCCCCAGCGCGGAGGCAGGTTGGGATCTTTGACTTTGCGGCCGCGAAGTACCCACACCAGGTAAACGACTCCGACGGTCACGGCCGATACCAGCAGCAGGCCCAGAAAGGAATGGGTGAAGCCGCGGTGGTGAGCGAATCCGAAGACCGACCCCTTGAATCGTCCGAAGACGTCAATGTCGGGAGCCTCGGCGGCGAGCGTGACGGTCGCAGTGGCCAACGCCGTCTTACGGTTCAACCCGGCTCGGCCCATACAAGCGCCAGTGAGGAAGTGCGTGATCGGTTCCAAAGTTCGCGAGGCCCTCGCGGGGCGCGTTACCGAGAATACCTTGAGCGCGCGGTTGTAGGCTAATCGGCCTACGTGAAGAAGTTTGGATGTGATCGCGGGTCGGGAGCGATGCAAGGAAACTTGGCACGAAACCTGTCGACGGCGGCGTATCATGAAAGGGTTCAACTACCGGTCTTCTGACTTTCTGTGCGATGGAGCCAAGCCTATGCTGCGTAGTGTTGCCGCAGTTCTAATGGGCTACCTGCTGTTTGCGCTTACCGCCGAGGCTCTCTTTCTCTTGTCGGGCCGCGATCCCCACGCTTCCGCCGGCACCGCATTCATGGTGGTGACCATTCTTTACGGATTGTTCTTCTCGGTTCTAGGGGGCTACGTCGCGGCACTGGTCGCGGGCGCGGGCAAGTATGAAATCGAGCATGCCTTCGCGGTGGCGACGCTGATTGCGGCGATCGGGGCCGCATCGCTGATCGCGGAAGCGCCGGGGGACTCGAGGTGGACACAGCTCTCGGCGGTGCTGATTATCGCGCCGGCAGCTATCCTCGGCGGCTACCTGCGGCGACGGCAGATCCGCAACAAAATGCTGGAAGAGCGGCGCTCACGGCACCAGTAAGTTCACCGCGTCAGGGACGATAGAGATCTCGGCCGGCAGCGTGCCCAACAATTCCCCGTCGGCTTCCACAAAAATTCGCGAAGCGGTGCTCTCCGGCAAGAGACGGCACGCGACACGCTCCGCGTCCGCGAGTTCAATGCCTTCGACCTGCCACCGCGCCCCGACCATGCCGCGGATGATGTAGCGGAGGTAGGAGATGCGGCTTTGCGTGCGGAACAGCACCAGCCGCAAGTCCTGGCGGTCGAGCGAGGCGCCGGGCGCCAACTCGCGCAGCACGCCTCCGAAGTTGCGGATACGCACCGCCAGCAGTTGCGAGACCGGGACTTGTTGTGTGCCTTTTTCTCCCGAGATCTCCGCCTGGAAATGTTCCAAAGGATGAGTGAGCCACAGCCAGGTAGCCTTGGAGTAGTAGGAAGTCATGCCGAAGCGGCGTTTCACCAAGGGGTCGAGGTTATAAAACAAGTGTGCGTCGACGCCGATGCCGACGGCGACCGTGAAGTAGCGCGATGCCGGAAGCCCGGAGAAATCATGGTATTGCACCCGTCCGACGGCGATGCGCCGACTCTGTGCACGCAGCGAAGCTCGTGCAGCCGCCACCGGGGTCAGCGGCAGGCGGATGTCATGCGCCAGAGTGTTGCCGGTCCCGAGAGGAATGACGCCGAGGGAAGCTGAGGTTCCGACCATGACTTGCAGCAAGTCATGAATCGTGCCATCGCCGCCACAGGCGAAAACCGTGTCGCAGCCTTCCGCAATCGCTTGCCGGGCCTGTTCCTGGGCGCGCGCAGCGCCTTGGGTAGGAGAAATCGCGGCTTCGATCCCCGCAGTGCGAAGCACGCCGGCGGCCGCCTCGACATCGGCTAAACGACGTTCGCGCCTGCCCCCGGAGAGCGGATTGTAGAGAAGAAGGGCCTTGCGCATGGCGTCGTGTTGATTGTAATGGAGGGCATCGCTACTTACCTCGCGAGCCCCACTCCCACATGCCGAAGATGGTTTTTTGCGCGAGAGGATGTCCCACCTGGCGAGCCAGCATGCAAATCTGGCCGCGATGATGGGCATCGTGCGTCACCAGGTATCCGAAGAAGCCGGCAGCATCGGGACGAAAACCCTTGATGCGCCCGTCGGTTTTGAGAGCGGCGTTCATTACGGCAGCAAGGGCCGCGTGGCTTTGCCCAAGGCCCTTGGCGGCTTGCGCCACCGTCACGCTGCTGCGATCGAGCTGCTCCGGAATGTTGCTGCCCTTGACCGATGCTTTCAGCCACATGACGCGCACGTTGTGCATGTGAGCCACAATGGCGGCAATGGTGCGGCCTTTCCCAGTCGGGAGGCTCGGCGCGCCACGCCTGCTCAGGCAGATTCTCGAGCAGATATTGATTGATGCGTTCATTGGTTTCGAATGCTGTGAGCAGCGCCTCGGGCAGTGTAAACGGGGCCGTGGATTTCGCCATGAACAATGTCCTCCCGCGCGGTTTTAGAGCTTAACAGGAACGCTCAAGACTCGATTGCGTCGTGATCGGTTCGCGAGATGGCGTAAACGCAATGGGGCAGGTTCCTCCACAAGGTTGTTTTCCATAGCGTCATCCCGTTTCTCTCCGCAACGCGGCGTGAAGGAAGATTCTCAGGCCTGATGAGCGAGATGAGCCGTTCGGCGGCAAGTTGGCGAAATCCGTAATCGCGGCAGGCGCGAGCGGCCTCGGTTGCCAGGCCCTGGCGCCAGAGATCGCGGCGCAGGTGATAGCCAATTTCAACCAGGTTCTCGCCATCCACCTCTTGCAGCGTTAGTCCACAGTCGCCGATCAGTTCTCCGGTCGCCTTCAGCACCATGCCCCAGAGTCCGTGGCCATTTGCGGCGTAGCGGGCGCGGTTGCGCGCGATCCAGTTCTCGACTCCGGCGCGGTCATAGGGCGCGGGATAGTAGCGCATGGTTTCGGGATCGGAGAGCACGAGGGCGAGGGCGTCGCGATCGTCGGGGACGAGTTCGCGGAGGATGAGGCGCGGAGTTTCGAGAATCGTCATCACGCTGCTCCGAATATAATCTCCCCGATGGCCAGCAAAGACGTCGAAAAAAAACTTGAGGCGCTGCGGGAGAAGATCCAGCACCACGAGTACCGCTACTACGTGCTCGATGATCCGGAAATCACGGATGCGCAGTTCGACCAACTGATGAACCAGCTCAAGAAGCTGGAGGCCGAGCACCCGGAACTGGTGACTCCTGATTCTCCCACGCAACGGGTGGGTGGCAAACCGCGCGAGGGTTTCGTCAAGGCGCCGCACTCCTCGCAGATGCTTTCGCTCGACAACACCTACAGCGAGGAGGAACTGCGCGATTGGGAGCGCCGCGTCCACGAGCTGACCGGGCGCACCGATATCGAATACGTATGCGAACTGAAACTCGATGGCATGTCCCTCGCCCTGCATTACGAGAAAGGCCGTCTGGCGCGCGGCATCACCCGAGGCGATGGATCAATCGGGGAGGATGTCACGCTGAATGTGCGCACCGTGCGCTCCATTCCGCTGTCGGTTCCGAAAGACAAGTTGAAAAAGGCAGGGGTGCCCGCGGATTTTGAAGTGCGGGGCGAGATGCTGATGCCCCTGGCGGCCTTCAAGAGAATGAACGAAGAGCGCGAGCAGAACGGCTTATCGACATTCGCGAATCCGCGAAACGCGACCGCCGGCACCGTTCGCCAGCTGGAACCCAGCATCACCGCAGAGCGCCGTCTCGACTATTTTGCCTACATGCTGCTCCAAAAAGGAAAGACTTACTTCGACCGGCACTGGAAAACTCTCGAGGCGCTCGACGACGCCGGATTCAAGGTCAATCCCCGGCGCAAGCTGGCCAAGAGTTTCGCTGAAGTCTGGGCCTTCATCAAGGAGTGGGAGGAGAAGCGCGAGACCCTTCCCTACGAAATCGACGGCATCGTGGTGAAAGTCGATCGCACAGCGCTGCAAGAAGAGCTTGGCTACACCGGCAAAGCGCCGCGCTGGGCGATTGCTTACAAATATGCCGCTCGGGGCGGGATCACCAAGATCGAAGACATCCTGGTGCAAGTCGGACGCACAGGAAAGCTCACTCCAGTGGCCGTGCTCGCTCCCGTCCCTATTGGCGGGACAACGGTGAGCCGGGCGACTCTCCACAACCTGGACGAGATCGAGCGATTGGGTGTGAAGATCGGCGATTGGGTCGAGGTGGAGCGCGGCGGCGACGTCATTCCCAAGGTCACGCGCGTCGTGGACGACAAAGACCATCCCCGCGGACACAAGAAGTTCCATATGCCGGAGCATTGTCCAGTGTGCGGAACCAAGGTGGTGCGCACCGAAGGCGAGGTCGACTACCGCTGCGTGAACGCCAACTGCCCGGCCAAGTTGCGGGAGACGATCCTGCACTTTGCCTCCCGCCATGTGATGAACATCGAAGGCATGGGCGATGCGTTGGTCAATCAGCTTACCGACCGGGGCTTGGTGAAGAATGTCGCCGATATCTACAAGCTGACCAAGGCCAATCTGCTATCGCTGGAGCGCATGGGCGACAAGTCGGCGCAGAATGTGCTCGATGAGATTGAAGCCTCGAAAAAGCTGCCGCTCGAACGGGTGATCTTCGGGCTGGGCATACGGTTTGTGGGAGAGCGTACCGCACAGTTCCTGGCCGAGCATTTTGGCTCCATGGAAGCGCTGGAAAAAGCGAGCCAGGAAGAACTACAAGAGGTCAACGAAGTCGGGCCGCGCATCGCCGAAAGCATCACGGAATTCTTCAGCATTCCGGCCAATCGCAAGCTGGTGGAGCGTCTACGCGAAGCCGGACTTACTCTTGTGGGTAAGAAGAAGGAGCGAGGCACCCAGCTTGCCGGCAAGACCTTTGTGCTGACGGGAACTCTCGAAAAGCACAGCCGTGACGAAGCCAAGAAGAAGATCGAAGACGCCGGAGGCCGCGTCTCCGGCTCGGTGAGCAAAAAGACCGATTACGTGGTGGCCGGAAGCGACGCCGGCTCCAAGCTCGAAAAGGCGCGGGAATTGGGCGTACCCGTGATCGGGGAGAAAGAAATGGAAGAACTGCTGAAATGATTTTGTAAATTGGTAATCGGGTAATTTAAGACAAACGCATCATGTTCAATTACCAAATTACCGGATTGCCAAATAGAGAATCTTCTCCAGACTTTGGTGCAGAGACAAATGTCTCTTCCGTGCTGTGATCATCAAGAAAACGACAATCTGTTGACATCCCGTTGACAATCGCGCTTCCCCGTTCTCCTAAGCTGCGAACGCTCGATACCGGCAACCTCTCTGCTGGTAAAGCGGCAAAGGTCCCTCACTCTCACGCAGAATCAGAAGGAGAAGGTATGCAGAAGTGCAGATTCGGTCGTATGAAAACACTCGGCGCTGTGGTCGTCGCGCTGATTGCAATGATCTCGGCCTCGACCATGGCACAAGCGGCCTCGTACAAGCCGGCCTATCTTACGGCCGATCAAACCGGTAAAGCTCCCAACACTGACCCCAATCTCATCAACCCGTGGGGAATCAGTTTCAGCTCTACCGGGGACTTCTGGGTTTCGGATAACAACTCCGGGTTCTCGACTCTGTACAACACGACCGGAGTGCCGCAAGCGCTCATCGTGACCATTCCCTCGGCATCGGGCGTCGGCACCGGCACCCCGACGGGAACCGTGTTCAACGGCACGACCGGCTTCGTGGTCACGCAGAACGGCAAGTCAGGAGTTGCGTCCTTCCTGTTCGACAGCGAAGACGGCGTGATTACCGGATGGAACCCAACGGTGAACCCCACGGTCGCGATTGTCGCCGTCAACAACTCGAGTTCGGGCGCGGTCTACAAGGCGATGGAACTGGCGAACAACGGCACTGGGAATTTCCTGTACGTCTGCAATTTCTTTTCCGCCAAAGTTGAGGTGTATGACCAGAACTTCAAGCCCGCGACTCTGTCGGGAAGCTTCACCGATCCGCATCTGCCGTCGGGGTATGCGCCGCACAACATCCGCAACATCAACGGACAACTTTATGTCGCCTATGCCAAGCAGAATGCCACCAAGACCGATGCGGTATTAGGCAAGGGCCTGGGCATCGTGAATGTGTTCGATCTGAACGGCAACTTCATCAAGCGCTTCGCCATGAAGGGCACGCTGAATGCGCCGTGGGGACTGGCGCTGGCCACCGCGAACTTCGGGACTTTCAGTAACGACATCCTGGTGGGCAACCTGGGGGATGGAACCGTCAATGCGTTTGATCCCACGACCGGCGCCTTCCTCGGCCAGCTCAGCACCGCCGCCGGGAAGGCCATCAGGATTTCGGGTCTGTGGGGTCTGATGTTTGGCAACGGAGGCATGGGAGGCTTGAAAGATACCCTCTACTTCACTTCCGGACCGAACGCTTACGCCCATGGTCGATTCGGCAGCATAACGGCCCAATAGCTTCTCGGACTGCTCCTGGGAAACCACATCATCCTGTGCGAGATTCTTACTCTCTTAGAACTCTCGCTCAGGATGATGTTGGTGTTTTCAGAGCGCCTCGGATCTTCTCGTAAGTTGTCTCCAGGGTTTCCGGCAGAATCCGGGTCTCTCCTACAACTGAAATGAAGTTGGAATCCGCCACCCAGCGTGGCAAGGCGTGCATGTGGATGTGCCCAGCGACTCCTGCCCCTGCTGCCTTGCCGATATTCATTCCCAGATTGACACCGTCAGGGCGATAGAGTTCGCGCAGCACGTTTTCCATCCTTTGCGAGAGGTCCATCATCTCGTGAGCGGCGGGGGCGGGAAGCTTGCGCAGCTCGTCCAGATGAGCGTAGGGCACGATCATGACGTGCCCGGGGGTATAGGGGAAGGTGTTGAGGACGACAAAGCAGGCTTGGCCGCGGTGCACGATGTGTGCTTTCGCGTCGTCGCCGAGCGCCACCAGGTCACAGAAGATGCAGTCGGAGGTTTTGATCGAGTTGGTGACGTAGGCGTAACGCCACGGGGTCCACAGATAGTCCATGGCTCGGCAGAGTAGCAGAAGGCAGCCGCTTTTCGAAGCCCCGGTTGGGGGAACTTTGTAACCCCGCTGTAACACCCGAAACCCGGCAAAAGGCCTGTATTCTCACGACTTCGGGAATCTCCGGTTTGGGGTTTGACACTGTTTGCAAGCGGTTGCTATAGTCGAAGAGTTCGCCTTTGGAGCGGGTTCGCTTTTTTAGCAGTCCGACAGCTGGGATTGTCATTAAGTTCGTTCGCCAGAACGGGCTCAACACAACCTAAGACTCACGCCAGCAGTCCGTACGAAAACAGCCCGTATCCATCTCGCCGCAGAGTGCGAGAGTACACCCTGAGAGGCTATGACCTTGCTCGACGATAACACTGCCCACGACATGGACTCCTCGACATCCACATCAGTAGCAGAACAGACGCAGCCAGCGAGCACCGCAGAGGGCTCGACCGCTGAAGACGCAGTTTCCCAGCCCAGCGAAACTGCTCACACTGAAACTGCACATACCCAGGACGATAACAAGTCCGCACCCGCCGACGATTTCGCCGCCGCGCTGGAGAACTACACCAGTGAGACCGAAGAAGCCACGGGCGACGATAAGGTCATCAAGGGAACGGTGCTGAAGCTCACGCCAACCCACGTCGTGGTGGACGTTGGCGCCAAGTCCGAGGGCATGTTGGCCTTGTCGGAGGTGCTCGATCACGAGGGGAAACCCCGGTTCCAGCCCGGCGACGAAATCGATGTGATGCGGGAGAAGGGTGAGACGGAAGAAGGCTACATCAAGTTGTCTCACCAGAAGGCACAGCGCCTGCGGGCGTGGGATGAGATCGAGAAGGCCTACAACGAGAAGAAGCCGATTCAGGCGCAGGTTGTCGAGCGGATTAAAGGCGGATTGACGGTTGACATTCTAGGCGCGCGCGCGTTCCTGCCTGGGTCCCAGGCGGACCTGCGGCCTCTGCGCAATCTGGACGGGATCAAGGGCCAGATGCTCGAAGTGGCAGTCATCAAACTGAATAAGAAGCGCGGCAACATCGTAGTCTCGCGCAAGCAGGTGCTGGAAGAAGAGCAGAACGAGAAGCGCTCCAAGACCATGGAGCACCTGGAAGAAGGCGCGGTCCTGACCGGCGTGGTGAAGAACCTCACCGAGTATGGGGCGTTCGTGGATATGGGCGGCATCGATGGTCTGCTGCATATCACGGACATGTCCTGGGGCCGCCTGACGCATCCCCGCGACTTAGTCAATGTAGGTGACCAGATTCAGGTAAAAGTACTGAAGTTCGACAAAGACAAGCAGCGGGTATCGCTCGGATTCAAGCAGCTTACTCCGGACCCCTGGCTGGATGCAGCGCATCGCTATCCCGTGGGTGCGCACGTTGGCGGACGGGTGATCAGCGTGACTGATTACGGAGCCTTCGTCGAACTGGAACAGGGTATCGAAGGCCTGGTGCACGTCAGCGAGATGACCTGGTCCAAGCGGATGAAGCATCCTTCGAAACTGGTCAATGTCGGTGACCAGGTGGATTGCGTGGTACTGAACGTGAATCCGCAGGAACGGCGCATTTCACTGGGCATGCGGCAGTTGGCGACCAATCCGTGGGACGCTCTGCACGAGAAGTATCCGGTGGGCGCGACCGTCGAGGGCCGGGTGCGCAACCTGACGGACTTCGGCGCATTCATCGAAATCGAAGACGGCATTGATGGCCTGGTTCACGTCAGCAATCTGAGCTGGACCAAGCGCGTGAAGCATCCTTCGGAAGTCCTGAAGAAGGGCGACCGGGTGAAAGCCGTGGTGCTGGCGATTGAACCCGACAAGCGGCGTCTGTCCCTGGGCGTAAAGCAGCTTCAGCCCGACGTTTGGGAGACATTCTTTGCCCAGCATCACATCGGCGACGTGCTGCACGGCAAGGTTTTGCGTGTGGCCAGTTTTGGCGCGTTCGTGGAAATCGCGGAAGGCATCGAGGGTTTGTGCCATAACTCCGAAGCCGTCGATGGCAACGGTCAGCAGATTCATCTGGAGCCGGGCTTGGAGCACGACTTCAAGATCATCAAGATGAATCCGGAAGAGAAGAAGGTCGGACTCAGCATCCGCGCGGTGGGCGAAGAGGCCTCGCGTTCCGAAGTTGAGGCCTACAAGCAGCCGGTTTCTTCGACGGGAGGCTCGACCATTGGCGAGCTGATGTCGTGGAAGCGGGCCAGCAACGACCAGAACTGACGTCTGTAGGGATAGGACCAATCTAAGGATGGGCCGCCGGAAACGACGGCCCTTTCATTTTGCCTAGCCTGGCGCCTGCCCCAGTTTGACCTCGACCAGTTTCCGGTCGTCATCGGAAACTTTGAAGAACTCCCTTGGTTTCAACCCCATCATCCCCGCCATGAAGACTTCAGGAAGCTGCCGGATACGGGTGTTGTAAGTGTTGACATCGTCGTTGAAGAACTCGCGTCGGTCAGCGATGCGCTCTTCCAGTTCGGAAATACGGCCCTGGAGCTTGAGAAAATTCTCATTGGCCTTGAGCTGAGGATAGTTTTCCGCCACTGCAAATAAGCCGCGCAGAGCGCCGGTCATCATCAGATCGGCTTGCGCCTTGCCGGCCACCGTAGAAGCACTTGCGGAGGCCGCGCGCGCTTGCGTCACCGCTTCCAGAGTCTGCCGCTCGTGCTGCATATAGCCTTTTACGGCTTCGACGAGATTCGGAATCTCGTCGTGGCGCTGCTTCAAGAGCACATCGATATTGGCCCACGCGCGGTCGTTGTCGTTGCGCAATCGGACCAATTCGTTGTAAAGAATCACGACGTAGACCAGGCCGCCGGCAACGATCAGGAAGGCGATCAGCCCGGTCATGATACTCACGCCCATGCAGTTCCTCCCGGCTTAAAACAGCTTTAGCGCGTTGAGCAGAAGTGCGAGGCAAATCAATGCCACGGCCGCGCCGCCCAGGATCATCTTCAGGGCGCGGTTGCGAAGGCCTTTTTCCGTATCCTGCTCCGACTTTGAAGAAATGAGAAAAGTCTTCTCGGACTGTCCCTGACAAATCAGATTCCGCGTTCCGCCGTCTGGTGCGTGGGGATCCTCCATGCAGCTACCGTCGATGTTGTATTCCTGGCCGGGGAGGATGAGGTACTCGCGCAAGCGGTAGCGCCCGGAGGCCGCGTCGGGGGTGAAGGACGGGATAGGCAATTGCCCGCTTTTTGCCAACTCGAGAGCATGTTGGATCATCATCTGGCGCTGTTGTTCCTTCGCGGGATCCTCCAGAGGCGGTTGGGCGGCAATCATTTTTTCGATCAGATCCAGAGGGGGCGCGCCACCTCGAGCCACGGTAGGCACGGCTTGCAACATTTCCAGGAAATGTTGCCGGGCTTGCTCCTTCTTGGGATCGTCCAGGGGACCCCGTTTCTCGAGCCAGTGCTGGGCGCGATCCGCAAGGTGATGCACGCCTGAATAACGGACGTACTGCAGCAGTTCAGCATCGCTGGCTCCTGGCGCGCCGGCGGTACCGGGGTGATCGGAATTCACGATGCGCTCGGCGTTCTGCGGGAGTTGAAATTCCGCCGCGTAGCCATCCACGCGAACTTTTCCGGTATCGTCCTGAAGATAAAACTGCGTGCCGTCTGTGTCCGTGCGGATGCGCTCCCATTTTCCGCTGTTTTGACTGCGCTTCCATTCGTCGACATCGACCTTGTAAAAGCAACACGGAGTGTGCGTGATCGGACTGGGCACGAGTTGATCGCTCTGGGCCTTGCCACGTATGTGTACCCATCCCATGGGTACACTGCGGATGGGGATGCGAGGGGTGTCGGCGATGACCTTGTACTCGCGATAGACGCGGAAGCCCTTGAAGAAAGACCATAGGCCTCCTAGAAATCCGATAACGAGCGCGCCTTGGAGATCAGAACTGTCCGACATGCCGAGAGGTTCGGCAAATGCTACCCGATGATAGACCGGAGGGCAAGACCATCCGACCGTATAGTGGGGGCTGGTGCAGACTGGGCGGGTAAGAGGTCGTCAGCGAGTGTCAATCTTGAGATTGATGTTCACCTGGGGCCGGTTATCGAACTGGCTGACGGTTTTGGTGTCACTCTTCTTGCCCTTGTACTGGGCATAGACTTCGTAATCGATGTTGGGCGAGAGGGCCGGAAAACGGTAGGTGCCGTCAGGGCCTACGATGAACGTCTTCATCAACCGGGTGCGAGGATTGGAAAGATAAACCACGGCGTCCGGAAGCGGATTGTCCTGTCGATCCGTGACCCTGCCGGTCAGCAGACGCCCGTTGTCTCCCTTGTCCTTCTTATCGAACGGACTGGAAGCCATTGCGAGGCTGACGAACAGCAGCAACAGGGTTACCGCGAGGTATTTCCGCATGACGTTTTCCCTCCTCCTACGCGTGCACTTCCACATCCGGACAGTTTGCTGGCGTGCTGTTATTTTAGATGCAATCCGAAATCGCTGCGCTCATCATTCTCGACGTCGACTTTCACTTCGTTACCCGGCTGTAACTTGCTGCCATCAGGGAGTTTATAGCCCTTCAGGTCGGCCCAGACGTAGTACGTGGCGTGGCCGGCAGGCACCCGGAAGGCAACCTCGCCCTCGTGATTGGAATATTGCTCCCACTTGGCCTTCTTTTCGCCGTCGCGGCGCAACTTGACCTTCACGGCGTAGAGCGGGTGATCCTCGGGGCCCCATACCGTCCCAAAAATGAGGGCGTACGGCTTTTCGTGGCCGTGGGCGGAGGATTGACCGGCAGAGAGCCCCGGAGGCAAGCAGAGGCTGCTACAGCAAAGCAGGAACCCTATCAGAAGCCATCGAGGAACGCGGCGGGAAGAAGCCAGCTTCGCGGAGGCAGGCAGAGGCCGGTTGAGCCTAGGAATAGTCACCGTCCTCGGCTTCCTCTTCTTCTTCCTCATCGTCCGCTTCTTCCACCGGTTTCAGTTCGACGGGATTGACGGTCACTACCTCGAAGTCGGTCCCACACTCGACACAGGATACGATTTCGCCCTCGTCAATCTCGTCTTCTTCGATATCGAGATCGTTTTCGCACTCTGGACAATAGACCATAATTGCCTCCGTTCCTTACCGCTCCCCTGATAATATTTAGATTCTCACCGGGCGCAGGTCAAGTCCCCCATCGCCGTTTGAGCATTACTTTTGGCTTGATGCGGAAACGGCGTCTCGGGTTTCGTAATTATGAGCAGGTTTGCGGACCGGCTGCAAGCCCGGCCAGGTTTTTGGCTCAGACGTGACGCTTCCGACTTCCATCGAACGGACATGACTCCCTTGAAAACTGCACCTGTGTTTCTCGCTCTGCTGCTGTCCTCCAGTGTTATTTCCCGGCCCGCTTTTGCCCAGGAAGCCGTCGACGCCGGTCCCGCCGATCCGCGGATCGCCGCCGCCTTGAAGGATGTTTCGGCGGAACGGATTCGCTCTAATATTGAGAAGCTGGTCAGCTTCGGCAATCGTTCGACGCTTTCGGCGCAGGATCCGGAGTCGATTGCGGCAGGGCACGGGATCGGCGCCGCGCGCGAGTGGATTAAGAGCCAGTTCGAGAGCTACGCGAAAGACTGCGGCGGTTGCCTCGAGGTCAAGACCGACAGCTTCACCCAGGAACCCACGGAGCGGATTTCCAAACCCACCGAAATCACCGATGTTTATGCTGTCTTGAAGGGCACCGACCCGGAAGCGGCCAAGCGCATCGTGCTGGTGAGCGGCCATTATGATTCGCGCAACAGCGACAACTTCAACGTCACGGACGCGGCGCCAGGCGCCAATGACGACGGCAGCGGCACGGCGGTAAGTCTCGAATGCGCCCGGGTGTTGAGCAAATTGAAGTTTCCCGGCACCATCATCTTCCTCACCGTGGCGGGAGAAGAACAAGGTCTGAACGGCAGCAAGCACTTTGCCCAGATGGCCAAGGAGCAAGGTTGGGATATTGAAGCCGTCCTGAACAACGACATCGTGGGAGGAGATCGCAGCGCGCAGCAGGACGCCGGCGTGGTACGGGTGTTTTCCGAGGGCGTTCCGGTGGCAGCGAACGACAAGGAGTTACGCATGATCCGCGGCCTGGGAGGAGAGAGCGATTCCAGTTCCCGCCAGATCGCCCGCTACGTGGCCGAGGTCGATCGCAGCTACCATCCCGGCATCAAGCCCATGCTGATCTTCCGCCTGGACCGCTACCTGCGTGGCGGAGATCACTACTCCTTCAACCAGGAGGGCTATGCGGCTGTCCGGTTCACCGAATTCCGCGAAGATTTTGACCACCAGCATCAGAACGTCCGCACGGAGAATGGCGTCGAATATGGAGATCTGCCCAAATTCGTGAATTTTGACTATGTCGCCGAAGTGGCACGGCTGAATGCGGCCACGCTGGCTACCATGGCCTCGGCGCCGGCCCCTCCGGGGAAGGTGCGCATTCTGACCAAGGAATTGCAGAACGATTCCACGCTGACCTGGGAAGCATCCCCCGGGGCCACCAGCTACGAAGTGCTGTGGCGGGCTACCACCGATGCGGAGTGGGATCACCGTCAGGACGTGGGAAACGTAACCAAAGCCACGCTGCCGGAATCGAAGGACAATGTGATCTTTGCGGTCCGGGCGGTCGACAAGGACAGGCCACCGGAGCCCACCCGTGGTGCCGCTGCCGGAACGCTGACGGGAAGCCTGATAAACTGATCGCAGCCAACCCCCTGGCCGGTCTGGCCATTGAAAGACGACCGAAGACTGACGATCGATTCATGAATCGCGGACGCACCCTCTCGCTGAGCTTTCCTCCCTTCACCAAGGCGGTGAAGTGGCTCGTCCTCATCAACGCCGGCATTCTGCTGCTGATGACCCTGATGCGGGCGATGAATGAGGATGTCTTCACGGCGTTCGAGGCTCTGTTCGCTCTGACGCCGTATGTGGTGGTGCGGGGCTGGCTCTGGCAGCTTATCTCTTATTCGTTCCTGCACCAGGGCATCCTGCACCTGCTGTTCAACATGCTGGGCTTGTGGATGTTTGGCGCACAGTTCGAGCAGGATTGGGGCGCCAAGAAGTTTCTGGAGTTCTATTTCTTCTGTGTGGTCGGTGCCGCTCTGACCACCATCGCGGTGTCTTACACGGGCATTGGCGGCGTCTCGCCGACCACTCCGACTATCGGTGCTTCGGGCGGCGTGTTCGGAATTCTGATCGCGTTTGGCATGATCTACGGCGACCGAGAGATCATGCTGTTCCCCATCCCCTTCAGCATCAAAGCGAAATACTTTGTCGCAGGAATCGCCTTCATTACGCTGGTGGAGGCCATCAGCGCTTCCTCGGGACGCGGCTCGGCGGTCGCTTACTCGGCCCACCTGGGCGGATTGCTCTTCGGATTCCTCTACGTGAAGTTCGTGCCCAAACGAGGCTTGGTCTCCGGCACCAGCGAGCGTTATTTTGGCTTGCGTAATTCCTATTACCGCTGGAGACGGCGCCGCGCCGCGCGCAAGTTCGAAGTCTACATGCGCAAACACAACCGCACCGTCAGCTTCGACGAACACGGCAACTACCTGCCTCCCGACGAGGAGAAGAAAAATGGCGGGTCGAAGTCGGGATGGATCAACTAATCATTTTCGATTGTCGATTCTTGATTGTTGATTGAACCCGCTCTACTTGAAAAAAGTCAGGAACGCTTCTACTGCCTGCGCCGCGAGATCACCAGACTTTTTCTTTCCGCTGAATCCCAAGTCGTGCCCTACGCCCTCCACTGGAATCAGCTTGGTTTTCGCAGGAATCTGTTTCAGGGCTTTTTCCACTTCCTCGATCGATCCGAAAGGATCACGTGTGCCCTGGATGAATAGACCGGGAGTTCGCAGATCCGGAAAGTGCTGGACACGCAACTGCAGCGGCTTGCCCGGCGGATGCAGCGGATAGGACGTCAGAAACAGTCCATCGGCCAACTCGGGTTCGGCAGCGCAGAGCATGGTGGCCTGGCGGCCTCCGTAAGATTGTCCTCCGAGAAACACGCGCCCCGAGACCAGCTTGCGCATTTCGGCGACCGCATTTTTCAGGCCTTGGCGATCGCGCTCCGCATCCGAGGGCCGCGGCGGACCGAAGCTGCGATTCTGACGAAACGGCAGATCACAGCGCAGCACGGTGAAACCCGCGCCAGCAAAAGCTTCCGCAAGGGCTACCAACAGCGGCGACTTGGCGTTGCCGCCGGCACCGTGGGTGAACACCAGGCCTTCGTGGTTGGATTTTGCAGGGCGATGGAGAAACCCGCGGACCGCGGGATCGACAGACCCATTGGCAAATGGCTCGCTGCTGGCTGCCATCGTTACTTCCCGGCGGGCGGGGACGCCCGCTCCTCCCTCTTTGTTCCGTGTTTATCCCAGTTCCACTTCGTCCAGCTGTTCGTGAATCTTCACGATTTCAATCTCTTGCGAAAGCTTCGCCAGGCAGCGCAGCACTTCCGGATCTTCCAGAGCGGCGCGGCGGGCCTCGTCCGACTTCCAATAGCGTACGACGACGTATTGCTGGTTGCCGTCACGGTAAAGCCGGTCGCGGCTGTAGCCGCCGGCGGAAAGAGCGGCGCGCAAATCGCGCATGGTCGCGAGAGCGGCGGCTTCCTTGCCCGGTAAAGGATCGAAAATAGCGACCGACAGGATCTCTTGCGACATATTCGACATCACCGGCGAGGCTTGCGCGATACCAGTTCCACGTCTTCCGCGGTCACCGTATGCAGCCGCATGAAATTCGTCGAACCCGAAGCCATCTGCGTTCCTGCCACTACGCCCAACACATCTCCGACACTCACCTTGCCTTGCTGAAGCAGTTCCCGTTCGGCGGTGACAACCATGTCCTCAGCGGAGCGGGCCTGTTCGGTGGGCACGGGCTGCACTCCCCACAAGAGGTTTACGCGATTCCGGACCGGCTCCAGGTGAGTAAAGGCGTAAATCTGCGCCTTGGGACGATATTTCGAGATCAGCCGCGCGGTATTGCCTGACTCGGTAAAAATCGCGATCGCCCCCATGTGAAGGTCGTCCGCAGCGTGCGCAATCGACTCGCAAATCGTCTCGGCGATGGAAAGCCTGCGATGATCACGACGGCGCCGTGGCAGCGTGAACTCCGCCATCTTGCTCTCGGCTTCGATCACGATCTTCGCCATCATGGCCACGGCCTCGCGTGGATACCGCCCGCTCGCGGTTTCCGCCGACAGCATCAGAGCATCCGTTCCATCGAAAACCGCATTGGCCACATCGCTGGCTTCCGCCCGGGTGGGCCTGGGATTCTCGACCATGGACTCCAGCATCTGGGTCGCGGTAATGACCGGCTTCCGCCATTCCGCCGAGCGGCGAATCACGTGCTTCTGGATGACGGGCACTCGCTCCGGCGGCAACTCCACGCCCAGATCTCCGCGGGCGACCATCACCCCGTCGGCCGCCCCGAAGATTTCCTCCAGATGCTCGACAGCTTGCGGTTTTTCCAGCTTGGCAATCACGGGCACATCCGCGCCATTATCCGCAATGATCTGCTTCACCATCAGGACGTCCGCCGCGGAGCGCACAAATGAAAGCGCGACCATGTCCACTTCGTGCTTCAGGCCGAACTCCAGATCCTTCCGGTCTTTGGCAGTGAGCGCGGGGATGCTGAGCGCAACCCCGGGGAGATTGATGCCTTTGTGTTCTCCAAGGATTCCGCCGTTGATCACTTCACACTCGACATCGGTCCCGCGCACCCGAATCACGCGCAGTTCAATCAGGCCATCGGAAAGGAGAATGCGGGTGCCGGCTTGCACTTCGCGCGCCAGATCCTGGAACGTGGTGGAGATCAGAGCAGCCGTGCCGGGAATGTCGCGCGGCGTGATGCCCACGCGCGCTCCCGCCTTGAGGGTGATCGGAGTGTGGCCCTTCAGGCGGCCGGTACGGATCTTCGGTCCTTGCAGATCCTGCAGGATACAGATGGTGCGCTTCTCTTTCACCGCTGCCCGGCGCAGGCGCTGGATATTGGCCGCGTGCTCGCGATGAGAACCGTGAGAAAAGTTCAGGCGAGCCACGTCCATGCCGAGACGCATCAAGCCGCGCATGATGGATTCGGAGCCGCAGGATGGACCGATGGTGCAGATGATTTTGGCGCGACGTTTCCCAGCCGGGGCAACGTCCTCACCCGGCTCGGGTGCAGCCGAGAAGCCTCCTGAAACCAAGTCCAGCTTGCTGTCTTTCAATGGATCCCCAATAGAATTTCTGAAACAAATTAGGATTACTTCGCCTGTGACCGACTTACGGCTTGCGATTCGCCAACCGCCTTGAGTTCCCGCCCCAGCATGGCGCGCGGGAAGAGCATGGCATTGAACTCAGCTCCCACCAGCACCACCAGCGAGATCATGTACATCCACACCAGCAACGCGATGCTCACGCCAAGCGAACCGTAAATCAGGCTGTAGTCGGCGTAGCGCTGCAAATACCAGCTGAACAAAGCCGTCGAGGCAAACCAGAGCGCGGTCGCCAGAATCGAACCGGGCAGCACGCTGTGCCAGGGTTGGGTTCGTGGAACCGCGTTGTGATAGATGAGCGCAATTACGGCAATGCTGGTCAGCGTGGCAATCAGCCAGCGGATGGCCGTCCACATCAGCAGAACATAAAAACCAAATTCGTGATTCAGATGAAACAGGATGCGGGTTTCGATGCGGCTGCCAAAGGCCACCAGGATGGTGGAGAACGTAAGCGGGATGCCCGCCAGAATTACCAGGGCGAAGGCGATCAGCCGCTCCTTCAACAATCCCCAGATTTTCGGCAACTGGTAACAGCGGCGGAAACCCTCCATCCAGGAAACCATGACGCCGGAGGCGGTCCACAAGGTCAACAGAGAAGCAGTGACTAACAAACTAACAGGACGGTTCGTGGTTCCCTTCAGATAGGCGATTGCGGTGGCGCTGCCCGCAGGAAGAATCCGGCCTAGTGCATAGGAAACCTCGCGCAGATAAGCTTCGCCCTTGTGCGAAGTAGCCAGGACCGAACCGACGACTAATAGCAACGGGAAGAAAGTCAGGATGGAAGAATAGGCGGAAGCTTTCGCAATGGCGAAGGCGTCGTGCTCAAAAGCACGCCAGAACGCGAGCCGCACCAGGCGCAAGAAGCGGAGCATTTCGTCTGCAAGAGTATTGTCCGCCGCCCGAGGACGCAACTGCGAAATCGGGATACGACCCTCATCCTGCAAGTGTTTGGGGTTAGCATGCATGGGGGATCAGGAAAGAAAAGGGGCGGTGGTTCCGCCCCTTTCACTTTTTCGCACACTTACTCGGCGGTTAGTTCCTCGGTTTCGCCTTCGTGGCGCATCAGCTCGAGCGCGCGCTCGGCCTCCTCGTACGCAGCCGAAACCTCTTCCTGGACTTTGGCGGCAGCCTCTTCCATCTCAGGCGAGAGCCGCACGTTGCGGTAGTACTCCATGCCGGTGCCGGCCGGGATCAACCGTCCGACAATCACGTTTTCCTTCAGACCGCGCAAGTGATCGACCGCTCCCTGAATGGAAGCCTCGGTCAGCACGCGCGTGGTCTCCTGGAACGACGCGGCGGAGATGAACGAGTCGGTCGAGAGCGAAGCCTTGGTGATGCCGAGGAGCAGCGGCCGGCCGGTTGCCGGACGTCCACCTTCCTTGATCACGCGCTCGTTCTCTTCCGAGAACCGGAACTTGTCGACCTGCTGTTCCAGCAGGAACTGGGTATCGCCCACGTCTTCGACCTTGCGCCAGCGCATCATCTGGCGAACGATGACCTCGATGTGCTTGTCGCTGATGTTCACGCCCTGGAGCCGGTAGACTTCCTGGATTTCGTTCACCAGGTAAGCCTGCAGTTCCTTCTCGCCGAGTACGGCGAGAATGTCGTGCGGGTTGAGCGGCCCGTCCATGAGCGGTTCGCCCGCCTTGACGCGCTCGCCTTCCTGCACGTTGATGTGAACGCCGCGCGGCACCGAGTATTCCTTTTCCGTGCCGTTGTCGGCCTGAACGTAGAGTTTGCGCTGGCCTTTCGAAACCTCGCCGAACTTGACCGTGCCATCGATTTCGCTGATGACCGCGGTTTCATGCGGCTTGCGGGCTTCGAACAGCTCGACCACGCGCGGCAGACCACCGGTGATGTCTTTGGTCTTGGTGGTTTCGCGCGGGATCTTCGCCAGCACATCGCCGGGAAACACGGTGTCGCCGTCCTGCACCATGAGGTGAGCACGCGACGGCATGAGGTAGCGCTTGTTGCTCTTGCCCTTGATCACGATCGCGGGCTGGCGCTTCTCGTCGGGCGAATCGGCCACGACGTGACGCGACAATCCGGTCACTTCGTCGACCTCTTCGTGCAGCGTGACTCCTTCCTGCAAGTCCTTGAACTGCACCGTGCCGCCGATTTCCGTCAGGATCGCGAAGGTATACGGATCCCACTCGACCATGACCTGTCCGAGTTGGACCTGATCGCCTTCGTTGACCTTGAGCTTGGCGCCGTACACGACCGCATAACGCTCACGCTCGCGGCCCTTGTCGTCGACCACGGCAATCGAGCCCTGGCGGTTCATCACCACCAGGTCGCCCGATTTGGCCTTGACCGTTTGCAAGCCGATGAAGCGCACTGCACCGGTGTTTTTGGCATCGAGACGCGACTGCTCGGAGACTCGCGACGCCGTACCACCGATGTGGAAGGTACGCATGGTGAGCTGGGTTCCGGGCTCGCCGATGGACTGCGCCGCGATGACGCCGGTCGCTTCGCCGAGTTCGACCAGGCGGCCCGAAGCCAGGTTGCGCCCGTAACACATGACGCAGACGCCGCGCTTCGATTCGCAGGTCAGCACCGAGCGGATTTTCACCCTCTCGATACCGGCAGCCTGAATCGCTCCCGCCAGGTCTTCGGTGATTTCCTGGTTGATGTCGACCACCACGTTTCCGTCGTAGTCCTTGATCTTCTCGAGCGATACGCGGCCCACAATGCGGTCGCGCAACGGTTCGATGATCTCGCCGGCTTCGACGATACCGGAGACGTAGATGCCATCAACCGTGCCGCAGTCGTATTCGCTGATGATTACGTCCTGCGCCACGTCGACCAGGCGGCGAGTGAGGTAGCCGGAATCGGCGGTCTTGAGCGCCGTATCCGCCAGACCCTTACGGGCACCGTGGGTCGAGATGAAATATTCGAGCACGGTCAGCCCTTCGCGGAAGTTGGCCGTGATGGGGCTCTCGATAATTTCACCCGACGGCTTGGCCATCAATCCGCGCATGCCGGAGAGCTGGCGAATCTGCTGTTTCGATCCGCGAGCGCCGGAATCGGCCATGACGTAAATCGGATTGATTTCACCTTCTTTGTCCCGTCTCTGCATCTGGCCGAACATCTCGTCTGCGACTTTTTCGGTAATCGCGGACCAGATTTCAACCACTTTGTTGTAGCGTTCGCCGTTGGTGATGGCGCCGTCCAGGTATTGCTGCTGCACGTTAACCACTTGCTTGTCGGCGTCGCGCACCAGGCCCTTCTTGCTGTCGGGAATGACCATGTCGTCGATACCGATCGACAGGCCGGCCCGGGTCGCAAAGCGGAAGCCCAGTTCCTTCACTTCATCGAGCATCTTGACCGTGGTCTCAAGCCCGAAGCGAAGGTAGCAGTAGCTGACCAGTTGCCCGATACCCTTCTTCTTGAGCAAGCCGTTGATGAAGGGCATGCGCGCGTCGCTGCCCTTGGGCAGGTGGTCGTTCAGGATGGCGCGGCCCACGGTCGTGTTCAGGAACTGCCGTTCGTAATTGACCGGCTCGGTGTGGGTCACATCCTGATCGTCATACGCGCTGGTCAGGTCGATGACCTCGCCTGAATAGCGCAGTCGGATCGGGCTCAAGGTTTCGACCTCGCCCGCGTCGAGAGCAAGCAAGACTTCCTCGATGTTGGCGAACGAACGACCTTCTCCCTTGGCGCCTGGCTTGGCTTTGGTCAGGTAATAGAGGCCGAGCACCATATCCTGCGTGGGAACGGTAATCGGCTGACCGGAAGCCGGCGACAGAATGTTGTGCGAAGACAGCATCAGCACGCTGGCCTCGACTTGGGCTTCCGGAGACAGCGGAATGTGGACCGCCATCTGGTCGCCGTCGAAGTCGGCGTTGAACGCCGTGCAAACCAGCGGGTGAATCTTGATCGCCTTGCCTTCCACTAGCACCGGCTCGAACGCCTGAATGCCCAGACGGTGGAGAGTGGGAGCGCGATTCAAGAGCACCGGATGGTCTTTAATGACCTCTTCCAGGATGTCCCATACGATGGGCTCCTGCTGTTCCACCATCTCCTTGGCTTGCTTGATGGTGGTGCAGTGTCCGGTCTGTTCCAGCCGGTGATAAATGAACGGCTTGAACAGCTCCAGCGCCATTTTCTTGGGCAGTCCGCACTGGTGCAACTTGAGGTCGGGACCGACCACGATCACCGAACGTCCCGAGTAATCGACGCGCTTGCCCAGCAGGTTCTGGCGGAATCGGCCCTGCTTGCCCTTCAGCGTGTCGGAGAGCGACTTCAGCGGACGATTGTTGGCGCCACGCAGCACGCGGCCGCGACGTCCGTTGTCGAACAGGGCGTCGACCGCTTCCTGCAGCATGCGCTTTTCGTTGCGCACGATCACTTCCGGCGCGTGCAGATCCATCAGCTTCTTCAACCGGTTGTTGCGGTTGATGACGCGGCGATAGAGGTCGTTCAGATCGGAGGTGGCAAAGCGGCCACCGTCGAGAGGAACCAGGGGACGCAGCTCCGGCGGAATCACCGGAATCACGTCGAGAATCATCCAGTTCGGTTTGTTGCCGCTGCGGCGGAACGCTTCCACCACCTTGAGGCGCTTGGCGTACTTCAGCCGCTTCTGCAGCGAACTCTCGTTCTTCATCTTCTCGCGCAGTTCGCCGGAGAGTGTTTCCACATCGACCCGCTTGAGAAGTTCCTTGATCGCTTCCGCGCCCATCATGGCCTTGAAGCCGGCGGGACGGTACTGCTGATCAAGTTCGCGGAACTTGGCTTCGTCTTTGATGACCTCGCGCTCTTTGACCGGAGCCTCGCCCGGTTCCACCGTGACGTAAGCTTCGAAATAGAGCACGGACTCAAGATCGCGCAGCGAAATATCGAGAAGATGCCCGATGCGGCTGGGCAATCCCTTGAAGAACCAGACGTGCGAACAGGGCGACGCCAGTTCAATGTGGCCGAGGCGTTCGCGCCGGACTTTGGAAAGCGTGACTTCCACACCGCACTTGTCGCAGATCACTCCGCGGTGCTTCATCCGCTTGTACTTGCCGCACAGACACTCCCAATCGGTGACCGGGCCGAAGATACGGGCGCAGAACAAGCCGTCCCGCTCCGGTTTGAAGGTTCGGTAGTTGATGGTTTCGGGCTTGGTGACTTCACCATGCGACCAACTCCGGATTTTTTCCGGAGATGCCAGGCTGATGCGGATCGCATCGAAATCGGCAATCGGGTTCGCCATGTCAAAGGGGCTCGAACGATACAAGGTGTTCCTCCACTTCCTGCTCTCGCTGCAGTACCCGGTACCCAGATGTCAGTACCCAGTACCACTTTTCTATGTTCAACGAAGTCCGAGAGCGCTGTGCTTCGCAGAACGTTCTTCTAAAACCCGTGGCAATTCCTAATCTTGTTTCCCGGTACTGGTCCAGGTTTTCACTGGCTACTAGGTACCGGGTACTGGCAACTGGCGTTAATCGGCCGCTGCCGTCGCCATGACCGGCTTCTTGTCTCCCGCTTTAATCAGTTCCACGTCCAGACAGAGCGACTGCAACTCGCGAATCAGTACGTTGAACGACTCGGGCACTCCGGGTTCCATGGCGGCTTCGCCTTTGACGATGGCCTCATAGATCTTGGTGCGTCCGTATACGTCGTCGGACTTCGCCGTCAACAGCTCCTGCAGGATGAACGCCGCGCCGTACGCTTCCAGAGCCCAGACTTCCATTTCTCCGAAGCGCTGGCCACCGAACTGCGCCTTGCCGCCCAGTGGCTGCTGGGTGATGAGCGAGTAGGGTCCGATCGAACGCGCGTGGATCTTGTCGTCGACCAGGTGCGACAGCTTAAGCATGTAGATGTAGCCTACCGTTACCGGCTGTTCGAAGCGCTCTCCGGTCATGCCGTCGTACAGGAACGTCTTGCCCGACGTAGGCAGACCAGATTGACCGAGCAGCGCCTTGATTTCCCCTTCCCGCGCGCCGTCGAACACGGGCGAACCCATGAAGACGCCGCGGGTCAGACTCTCGGCGACCGGCATCAGTTCTTCGTCGCTCAACTCGGCGATGGTTTCCGCCAGGGCACTGTCTTTGAACAGGGCTTTGAGTTCACGCCGGACTGCTTCTTCCTTCGTGTTCTCGGCCAGCAGCCTGGTTACTTTTTCGCCCATCTTGTGGCCGGCCCAACCCAGGTGGGTTTCAAGAATCTGTCCCACGTTCATACGGGAAGGAACGCCCAGGGGGTTCAGAACGATTTCCATCGGGGTGCCATCTTCGAGGTACGGCATATCCTCTTCCGGCAGGATGCGGGCAATGACGCCCTTGTTCCCGTGACGGCCGGCCATCTTGTCGCCCACACTGAGCTTGCGCTTCATGGCGATGTAGACCTTGACCAGCTTGATCACGCCCGGCGGCAACTCGTCGCCCTTGGTCAGTTTGTCCTTCTTTTCGTTGACGATCTTCTTGAGCACGTCGATCTGGCGCGAGGTCATCTCTTCGATCTCGTCGATCTGCTCATTCACCCTCGGATCCTTGTCGTTGTACTTGATCCGCTTCAAGTTCCGGGTAGAAATGCGCTCGATCGTGTCGCGGTCGAGAATGTTGCCCTTGGTCAGCAAACGCTTGTTGGTGCGCTCGTCGTGCAGATCAGCCTGCACTTCTTTGCCGCCCAGGATGTTTTCCAGGCGCTTCAGGCGCTCGTCGGTAAGAATCCGGATTTCGTCCGAGAGGTTCTTTTCCAGCTTGGCGATTTGTGCCGCCTCGATGGACTTGGCCCGCTCGTCTTTCTCCTGGCCCTTGCGCGAGAAGATCTTCACGTCGACGATCACGCCCTCGATGCCGGGCGGACAGTAGAGCGAAGCGTCGCGCACGTCACCGGCTTTTTCGCCGAAGATGGCGCGCAGCAGTTTCTCTTCCGGCGTGAGTTGGGTCTCGCCTTTGGGCGTGACCTTCCCCACCAGGATGTCGCCCTGTTTTATGGTGGCGCCGATACGGATCACGCCCGCTTCATCCAGGTTGCGCAGCATCGATTCGCTGACGTTGGGGATGTCGCGAGTGACTTCTTCCGGTCCCAGCTTGGTGTCGCGGGCTTCGATTTCGAACTCCTCGATGTGCACCGAGGTGTAGTAGTCCTCTTTCACCAGTTTTTCGGAGACCAGAATCGCGTCCTCGAAGTTGTAGCCGCGCCACGGCATGAAGGCCACCAGCACGTTTCGTCCCAGCGCCAACTCGCCATGATCGGTACAGGGACCGTCGGCGATCACTTGTCCCTTCAGAACCCTCTGGCCTTTCTTGACCGTCGGCTTCTGGTTGATACAAGTGTTCTGGTTGGAGCGCTTGAACTTGGTGAGCTGGTAAATATCGCTGCCCACTTCGCGCGACAGCTGCCCGGGATGGTGCTCGCCTTCGACGCGCACGATGATGCGCTCGGAGTCGACCGAGTCGATGATTCCGTTGCGCTTGGCCAGAATGACCGCGCCGGAGTCACGCGCCGTGACACCTTCCATTCCCGTGCCCACGATGGGAGCTTCGGCCCGCAGCAGAGGCACGGACTGGCGTTGCATGTTGGCGCCCATCAGGGCCCGGTTGGCGTCGTCGTGCTCCAGGAAGGGCACGAGCGAAGCGGCCACCGAAACCAGCTGCTTGGGGCTGACGTCGATGTAGTCGACCTCGTCGCGGTTGACCAGCACGAAGTTGCCGGCCTTGCGGGCGTTCACCAGCTCGGCGACAACCTTGCCCTTATCATCCAGTTCCACGTTGGCCTGGGCGATGGTGTGGCGGTCTTCTTCCCACGCCGACAGATAGAACGAATACGGTTCGATTTCCGCCGGACGCTTGCGGCGCTCTTTCAGATCGCCATTGATCTTCTCGATCTCATGCTTCTCAATGTGGTCTCCCACCTTGAAGTCACCGTCGCCGGCGTTCACGATGCTGACGTAATCGAGCACACGGCCATTCTTCACACGCCGGTACGGCGACTCGATGAAGCCGTAGTCGTTAATCCGTGCATAACAGCTGAGGGACGAGATCAGGCCGATGTTCGGACCTTCCGGGGTCTCGATCGGGCAGATACGTCCATAGTGCGTGGGGTGAACGTCGCGGACTTCGAATCCCGCGCGTTCCCGCGACAGACCGCCCGGCCCCAGAGCCGAGAGACGCCGTTTGTGAGTGATCTCGGAGAGCGGGTTGGTCTGATCCATGAACTGCGACAGCTGCGACGATCCGAAGAACTCGCGGATGGCCGCCATCACCGGCTTGGCGTTGACCAAGTCGTGCGGCATGGCCGTCGACATCTCCTGGTACACGCTCATCTTTTCCTTGATGGCGCGTTCCATGCGGACCAGCCCGATGCGGAACTGGTTTTCGAGCAACTCGCCCACCGCGCGCACGCGGCGGTTGCCGAGGTGATCGATGTCGTCGACCGAACCGATGCTCTTGCGCAGCTTGAGCAGGTAACGGATGGTTCCGTAGAAATCCTCCGGCTCTAAAGTGCGGTTATCGAGCTTGGTGGCGTCCTGATTTTCGAACAGCTTGATGTTGAACTTCAGCCGGCCCACGCGCGAGAAATCGTACTTGCGCGGGTCGAAGAACATGCCGTGGAAAAGCGCCGTCGCCGTGTCGAGCGTCGGCGGGTCGCCGGGACGCAGCTTGCGGTAAATCTCGATCAGCGCTTCCTGCGGGGTATGCACCGAGTCGCGCTTCAGGGTCTGGCTGATGACCGTGCCCACATCGTCGCGCTCGGGGAAGAACAGGTTCAGTTCGACCACACCCGCAGCGTCGAGGATCTTCGACAGCTTGTCGGCGGCCAGCTCGGAGTTGGCTTCGAGCAGCACTTCGCCGGTGGTGGTGTCGACTACGTCGCCGGCCACCCACGCGCCTTCGAGATCGGTGATATCGACTTCGATCTCGGTGATCTTCGCCTTCTGGATGTCCTTCAGGACTGCGGCGTTAATCTTCCGCCCGGAGTGAGCGACTTCCTCGCCCGACTTGTTCTTGATGCTGTGCGCCAGCTTCATGCCCAGCAGGTTCGTGGGCTTTTCGCTGGTGGGATCGAGCGTCCAGTAGAGCTTCTTATCCCGGATCGCCAGACGATCCACCGTGTAAAACGTGCGCAGAATGTCTTCGCCGGAACGCAGGCCCAAGGCGCGCAGGAAAATCGTGCCCAGGAACTTGCGCTTGCGGTCGATACGGACATACAGCACGTTCTTCTGGTCGTATTCAAACTCGACCCACGATCCACGGTACGGAATGATCTTGCCCAGGAAATAGGTACGGTTGTTCGCCGTCTCGAAGAACACGCCCGGAGAGCGGTGCAACTGGCTGACGATCACGCGCTCGGTGCCGTTGATGATGAAGGTGCCGTTCTGCGTCATCAGCGGAACATCGCCGAAGAAGACTTCCTGCTCCTTGATGTCGCGGATGGAACGGTTGCCGGTCTCCGCGTCCTTCTCGAAAATGGTCAGGCGCATGGTGACCTTGAGCGGAGCGGAGTAGGTCATCCCGCGCTCTTCGCACTCGCTCACGTCGTACTTCAGCTGCAGGCCGACGGGATCGCCGCACTTGTTGCAAAAATCAGGAGTGTTCGCGTTGTAGGTGCCGCACTTGCCGCAAAGCACATCACCCGGATGGAACGGGTCGGTGATGACCGTGGAGCCGCAGTTTTTGCAAGTGGTGCGCAGGTGATGGAGACCCTTGAGGTGACCACACTTGCACTCCCAGTTACCAATGGCGTAATCCACAAACTCAAGCTGTGATACGTTGCGGAAGTCGGTAATCGGAAACACCGACTGAAAGACGGCCTGGAGCCCGGCGTCGTCGCGCTCGCTGGGCAAGCGGTCCATCTGCAGGAACCGTTCGTAGGAGCGCTTCTGCACCTCGATCAGGTTCGGGATCTGGATGGTTGCGGGGATTTTGGAGAAATCAAAACGTTTACGGAAGATGCTGTTGTTATTCATCGGCATTCAAGAACTCCAATACTGCAAGCGCAACCATTGGTTGCGAGAAACCGCAGAATGTGATGGCGCGTCAGCCGCGCCGCGGTAAATAAGGGCCTGAAAAAACCCGGGAAATACGTACGCGCCCGTAGGGACATAACTCCCCGCAGGCGCCAAATCGAGCGCGCAGCCTCTGTTGAAATGTATGTTTCCGCGCCAGTCTTTAAGGCCTGTTTCCGTCCCGCTGCCCGCGGAACAGTTGCCTAACCCTTGCCGCGACCACTCTTGTCCTGCCGCTCTCCGGCAGGCTCAAGGGATCGCCCGTTACTTCAGTGAACTTCAGGAAGCGGTGTTATATAGATGGTAACACCCGTCCCGAAGATTCACCACTTAAGATCGTGCGCTCCAGCTCAACTTGCACCAAAACGGTTCAGCGATGGGCGGCCGAACCTTGGGTCCGGCCGGGATGAGCGCTTCGCTTATCCCTCCATCTCACTGAAACTACTTCACTTCTACGGTTGCGCCCGCTTCGGTGAACTTCTTCTTGATGGTCTCCGCTTCTTCCTTGGAAACGCCCTCTTTAATGGCCTTGGGGGCGCCGTCCACCAGGTCCTTGGCTTCTTTCAGGCCCAGGCTGGTGACTTCGCGGACGGCCTTGATCACGTTGATTTTGTTGGCGCCCACTTCCTTCAGCATCACCGTGAACTCGGTCTTTTCTTCCGCCGGCGCTGCGGCTGCCGCACCCGCACCGCCGCCGGCCATCATGACCGGCGCCGCTGCCGCGGCGGAAACGCCGAGCTTCTCTTCCAGCCGCTTCACCAGAGCCGCCGCGTCAAGCAGCGACAAGCCTACGATTTGATCTTCCAACTGCTGCAGATCCGCCATGTTAGTTCTCCGCTTATTTCAGTTTTTTGATTTCGTCATCCCTGGGCCAGGTTTCCAGTGCGTCCAGGCTCTCGTCTCCGCGCCAGACAACGCAAAGATCGAACCGCGCAACCCCTGACTTGCGGAACAACCAAATCTGTTTCGGATGGCTTTCGCCACCCGGAAATTTGTAATTTGAGAATCGGGGAATTTTGTAATTTGAAGAGCGTTTCAAATTACCAAATTACAAATTGCCCAATTACCAAATTGAGGCTTAGGCCTCCTTGAACTTGTTCTCTTTCACGCCCTGATCGACCACGACCGCCAGGTTGCGTCCCACGGCGTTCATGGCCGTGACCAAGCGCTGCGCCGGTGCGTTCAGCAGGAACAGCAGCTTGGAGTAGATTTCGTCTTTTGAAGGCATCGTCGCCAGCGCCTGAATCTCGTTGATCGAGATCACGCGGCCTTCGACCAGACCCGCCTTGAAGGTGAACTCCGGGTTGTCCTTGGCATACTTGGCGAGCGCCTTGGCCAGAGCCACCGGGTCGCCTTCTGTATAGGCGATCGAGGTCACACCGGAGAGGTTCTTGAGAACCTCCTCGACCTTGGTGCCCTTGGAAGCCCGCTCGGCCAGGGTGTTCTTAATCACCCGGTACTTCGCGCCGGAAGTGCGGAGCATCTTGCGTAGTTCGTAATCCTGCGCCACGGTCAGCTTGCTGTAGGTAGCGACGATTACGCTCGAAACGCTCTTCAGTTCGTTGCCCAACTTTTCAACTTGTTCTGTCTTCTTCGCTTTGCTGACTGCCATTTTCAATCCCTTTCGATCTTTTGTGGGACGGCTGCTCAAGAGCCGTCAAGCCGGTGAAAACCGGCGGCTCTATGCCTTGGCTGCAGCCTCGACCGCCGACGTATCCAGAGCAATCCCTGGACCCATGGTCGAACTGATATAGCAGCCTTTGATGTACTTGCCCTTGGCCACCGCAGGCTTTGCCTTGATCACGCTCGAGATCAGCACGGTCGCGTTCTCGATCAACTTCTCAGGCGGGAAAGAAATTTTTCCCACCGGAACGTGGACCAGCGCGGTCTTGTCGGTGCGGAATTCCACCTTGCCGGCCTTCACTTCCTGCACCGCTTTCGCCACGTCGAAGGTGACCGTGCCGGTCTTCGGATTCGGCATCAGCCCCTTCGGACCAAGAACTTTGCCCAGTCGCCCGACGGATTTCATCATGTCGGGCGTCGCAATCAGCGCGTCGAAGTTGGTCCAATTCTCCTTGGTGATCTTCTCCACCATGTCTTCGCCGCCCACGAAATCGGCGCCGGCCGCTTCCGCCTCGCGCATTTTTTCGCCGGTGGCGATCACCAGCACCTTCTTGGACTTGCCGAGACCGTGCGGCAGAACTACCGTCCCGCGCACCATCTGGTCGGCGTGCTTGGGGTCCACTCCGAGTCGCATGGTGACTTCGACGGTCTCGTCAAACTTGGCGTACTTCACTTTCTGCAGCAGCGGAACCGCCTCCTGCAGAGGATAGGGGCGCTGCTCCACCGCGGTGCGCGCCTTCGTGATGTTCTTTCCAGCTTTTCTCATGCTTTCCCTCGTCTCCCACCGCTCAACGTTCCTCCGATGAGCCGTAGTGTTAGTGACAAAACTCATTTGGTAATTTCGTAATCTCTAATTTGGTAATTCAAGACCTTAAGCAATGACAGTTTTCAAATTACCAATTTACCCGATTACTAAATTACCCAATCACTTCAATTCCCATGGAACGGGCCGTGCCGCGCACGCTCCTGATCGCTGCGTCGACCGAAGCCGCATTCAGGTCGGGCATCTTCTGCTTGGCGATATCTTCCACCTGTTTGAGCGTTACCTTGCCGACCTTGTCTTTGTTGGGAGCGCCCGATCCCTTGGCGATGCCCGCGGCGCGCTTCAGCAGAATCGAAGCCGGAGGGGTTTTGGTGATGAAGGTGAACGAGCGGTCGCTATAAACCGTGACCACCACCGGAATAATCAGACCTTCGAGTTCCTTCGCGCTGGTGCGGGCGTTGAACTGCTTGCAGAACTCCATGATGTTGATCTGCGCCTGACCGAGCGCCGGCCCGACCGGAGGCGCCGGGGTAGCCTTGCCCGCCGCGATCTGAAGCTTTACCGAACCTGTAGCCTTTTTCGCCATAATTTCTCTCTGACCCGCGATCTCGAGTCCAGGGTTTTCGACTGCAGTGCAACTGGAACTGCCTGTTCTCGTAACCTAGCTACTCGCAATTCGACTATCGTCTTACGCCGATTTCTCCACCTGTCCAAACTCCAGTTCTACGGGAGTGGACCGGCCAAAAATCGTTACCATCACCTTGAGCGTCTCGCGATCCTCGTTCACGTCATCGACCACGCCCTGGAAGGTCGCAAACGGCCCTTCGGTGACCCGCACGGTTTCGCCCTTCTCGAACTTGACCTTGAGCTTGGGCTTGTCCTTGGCCTCGCCCACCCGGTAGACGATGTGCTGCACTTCTTCTTCCGAGAGCGGCGTGGGTTGCTGGCCCGTGCCCACAAATCCGGTGACCCGAGGCGTCGATTTAACCACGTGCCACACATGGTCATTCATGTCCATCTCTACCAGCACGTAGCCGGGATAGAACATGCGCTCCACGGTGTATTTCTTGCCGCCGCGCACTTCAGTGACCGCCTCGGTCGGAATCAGCACTTTGCCGATCTTGTCCTGGAGGCCGAAGGCCTGAATGCGCGATTCCAGCGACTCCTTCACCTTGCGCTCGAATCCCGAGTAGGAGTGGATGATGTACCACTTCATGTTGGGATTCCGGGGAGCCTCCGCGGCGCCGCCTTCGCCCGGCGTCCCGTCGTTTGCTCCGGATTCGTTCTTCTCTTCGTCCGCCATAGGTTGCGGTAAGACCTCAGCTTCCTTCTTGGCCATCAGTGGTGCCCCAACGTGCGAAAGACGTAATCGATGCCCTTCCCGATAATGTTGTCGATGATGAAAAAGTACAGCCCAAACAGGAAGACCGTGACAATGACCACCGCCGTGGTCGCCTGCACTTCCTTGAAGGAGGGCGCAGTCACCTTCTTCATCTCGGTGCGCACGTCGTTATAGAACGTCTTGATCTGCTCCGGCCAGGCTTTAACCCGGTCCAACCAACCGCCACCGGCTGCTGCAAGTGAATTCGCCATTTTCTTCGTCTCTACCGCCATCACGGCTCCTGGCTCTTCTCTGTCTCCCGCAAAACTCTGGCAGGGGCGGAGGGATTCGAACCCCCAAGTTCGGTTTTGGAGACCGACAGTTTAACCGTTGAGCTTACGCCCCTAGCTTCATTTGGTAATTTTGCAATCTGTAATTTGGCAATTTGAAAACCTCGTCACTACCGTACAGCCGCCTTCAATTACCAAATTACCCGATTACCAAATTACAAAATCTATTTCACTTCCTTATGCGGCGTATGCTTCCGGCAACGCTTGCAGAATTTCTTCAGCTCGATGCGATCCGGGGTCGTCTTCCGGTTCTTCGTGGTCGAATAGTTCCGCTCTTTGCAATCACCGCACTGCATCGTAATAATCTCTCGGGGCATTGCTCCCACTCCTGGATCTGCTGTCAGCTCTCTGCTGTCAGCTCTCAGCCCTTGGCTCTTAGCTTTTTCTCGGTACTAGGTACTGGGTACTCGGTACTCGGTACTGAGGTTACTGCACAATCTCCGCAATCGTGCCTGCGCCCACCGTGTGGCCGCCTTCACGAATCGCGAAGCGTAATCCCTTTTCCATCGCCACCGGCGTGATCAGCTCAATCACCAGGCTCACGTTGTCTCCCGGCATCACCATCTCCGTGCCCGCCGGCAACTCCGCCACGCCCGTCACGTCCGTCGTTCGCAGGTAAAACTGCGGCCGGTATCCCTTGAAGAACGGCGTATGCCGCCCGCCTTCTTCCTTCGTCAGGATGTACACCTCGGCCTTGAACTTGGTGTGCGGCGTGATCGAGCCCGTCTTCGCCAGCACCATGCCGCGCTCCACATCTTCTTTCGCAATGCCGCGCAGCAACAACCCGGCGTTGTCCCCAGCCAGACCTTCGTCCAGCTGCTTCTTGAACATCTCCACGCCCGTCACCACCGTCTTGCGCGTGTCGCGGAAGCCCACAATCTCCACTTCCTCGCCCACCTTCACCTTGCCGCGCTCGATGCGGCCCGTCACCACCGTGCCGCGTCCCGAGATCGAGAAAATATCTTCAATCGGCATCAGGAACGGCTTATCCAGATCGCGCGCCGGCTGCGGCACGCTCTTGTCCACCGCCTCCATCAACGCGTCAATCTGCTTTTCCCACTTCTCTTCGCCGTTCAACGCCCCCAGCGCCGACAGCCGGATCACCGGCACATCGTCTCCGGGAAACTGGTACGACTTCAAAAGCTCGCGCACTTCGAGTTCGACCAGGTCGAGCAGTTCGGGATCGTCGACCGCATCGCACTTGTTCAGCGCCACCACGATGTAGGGCACGCCCACTTGGCGCGCCAGGAGCACGTGCTCGCGCGTCTGCGGCATGGGACCGTCGGTCGCCGCCACGACTAAGATCGCGCCGTCCATCTGCGCCGCGCCCGTGATCATGTTCTTGATGTAGTCGGCGTGGCCCGGGCAATCCACGTGCGCGTAGTGCCGGTTCGCGGTCTCGTACTCCACGTGCGCCGTCGCAATGGTGATGCCGCGCGCCTTCTCTTCCGGCGCGTTGTCGATCGAATCGAACGACCGGAACACAATCTTCGGGTTGTGCTTCTGCAACACCTTGGTGATCGCCGCCGTCAACGTCGTCTTCCCGTGGTCAATGTGACCAATCGTCCCTACGTTGCAGTGCGGCTTATTCCGCTCAAATTTTTCCTTCGCCATAAGATTGCCTTATCTCCTTACCATGAGGTCCTTCGCTCTGTTCAGGATCCCGGCGCGCGGCTCAGACGCCGCGCAAAGACCTCGACCTCGTTTAGTAGTACTGGTACAACTTCTGAAACTTGGTTCGCAGCGCGGGATCCACTTCTTCGATCTGCGACAGATAAAACTCCCGCATCTGGGCCTGGTCTGAAACCGTCAATGCCTGATACAGCTTCTGGGCCGTGGTTCCTGACCTGGCGAGAGCCTCATCTTCACGATCAAGCGTGCCCTTCGCCAGAATCGCATCCCAGTCCCGGATGCGCATTCCCCCGCTTTGAACCCTTTTGAGGAACCTCTCCATCTTCTGCTGAGAAAGTGCGCGGGTAACCGCGCCCTTCAATTCCTCGAACTCTTTTTCGCGCTCAACCTTGATGAGCGCTTTTACAAAGGCCATGCATGCACCCGAATCGAATCACTGGAGCGGGAGACGGGAATCGAACCCGCGACCAACAGCTTGGAAGGCTGTGACTCTACCACTGAGTTACTCCCGCTTAAACCCGGCCGTCAGCTATCAGCCTTCAGCTCTCCGTAAAACCCCAGCGGCTAAAGCCGCTTTTCTCTTCCACTCTAGTGGCACGACTGAAGTCGTGCCCTTCCAAGTCGCCCTTCTTTATTCTGGAGCCGATGACCAGGATTGAACTGGTGACCTCTCCCTTACCAAGGGAGTGCTCTACCAACTGAGCTACATCGGCTCTAAAACTCACTCTGCGTCGCTGTTGTCCGGATGCATCACTTCTTTACGCCGCACCCAGGTCTTCACCGCGAACAGCGCCAGAATCGCAAATGTGGCCAGGCGAATCCGCTGATCCTGAATCGTCGCCCAGACCAATCCACCCAGCACGACATACGCGGCCATCGCGGCTAACAAGCGGTTCACAGCAGTCTCTGGTGCACAGGGAAGGATTCGAACCTTCGTACCTCGCTAGGAGGGACAGATTTACAGTCTGTTGGCTTTAACCACTCACCCACCTGTGCACAAAACCGAAGCCTTTCGACTTCCTTCGTCTCATTTGCCGGCAGTCTTCACCGGGGCGGCGC
Organism: Terriglobia bacterium; assembly: GCA_963832635.1. GTDB lineage: Bacteria > Acidobacteriota > Terriglobia > Terriglobales > Acidobacteriaceae > DATFTE01. The sequence continues at coordinate 385,988 of CAWHVH010000004.1, forward strand.
ATGCGCGCGGAGGAATCAAGTTGCAGTCGTCGTTGTCCAAATTAGAGGAACAGAAATCGCGCGCAAATTCCCGCACGCGCAAAACACCACACTTGGAAAAGATTCCTTATGGAGTGCTATTGGAAAAAATCTGATCCGCCCGCTGCCGCACCGCGCCTATACTTTGAGTTCCGGAACTGGAGCTGGCGAAGGGATTTGAACCCCCGACCCTCTGATTACAAATCAGATGCTCTACCAACTGAGCTACGCCAGCAAATGAGACAATCGCCCCTGCGGGCGAAATAATGCCTCTGATCCCTTCCTGATGTCCGGGACAATTTTATAAAGTACCATAACGGCCCCCCACGTGCAACCGCCTAACCCCTTTCCAGATCAATTCTTCCAGCCCGCCCGCCGGCATGACTTCGGGGTGCTATGATGGCCCTCTCCTGACCGCCTCCGGGCTGTGCTATTAGGGCTCTCTGCCCCGCAGGCAGTCACATCGCATGCGCATACGACGCAGCCTGCCCATTTTCTTGGTCGTGGTGGCACTCGCGGGTGTTATCGCGCTGCTCGTCCAACTGCGCAAGCTCGCTCCCCCTGAAGCCGCCCGCCTGTTGCCGGGGGCTGACGGATTTTTTTACGTCAACCTGCAGTGGATGCGGCGCGCCAATCTCGCGGGGAATCTTCCGCCCGTGTCTCACGAGCCCGAATATCAGCAGTTCATCGAAGCTACCGGATTTCAGTTCGAGCGCGATCTCGACGAAGCCGCTTTCGCCATTCATTACTCCCCTGTCGCGCATGCGCAGTTGGACCAGGCCCGTTTCTCTGAAGTCTTTGTGGGGCGGATCGATGGGGAGAAGCTGAATGCCTACCTTCGCAAGCTATCGAATTCCGTGGAGAACTATCACTCGGCCGATATCTACAACATACCGCTCGAAGGACGCACGCTGCGGGTTGCGGTGTTGGCAGTGGATACGGTAGCTGCGTCGAATAGCAACGATCCCGGAGTCATCCGCGGCATGATCGACCGTTCCCGCAAACTGGCTTCGCCCTTTGGCGGACCGCAATTTCTGCGGCAATATTACAAGTATGTGCCGCTGGCCAGCGTAAGCTGGGCGATTCTTAAGGTGAATCCATCCCCCCAGGCGGGATCTGGCCCGTTAGGTCTTGCCTCTTTTTTCCCTCAGCCCGCAGTCGTAGTGGCTTCGATTCGCTATCTCGGAAGCCTGCATTTCAGAGCCGAAGCCTTTTCGGAGTCACAGCAGGCTGCGAAGCAGCTGGCTGACAAGGTCAGCACATTCCTGACCCTGTTTCATTCCGCTGAAATTTCCGTGGGCGGCCAGGGACCCGATCCCGATGTGAAGCAGTTTTTTAACAGCCTGACGGTCGGGCAACATGACGACCGCGCGGTGCTTAGCGCCACGATTCCTGTCGGGTTCCTCCGCAAAGCCATCGCGGAATCCCCCAACGAGCTGGAAAGCCAGCCCTCGCCCGAGTCCAACCAAAAAACGGCTCCGCCATCAGCTCCGCCGGGCACGGTTCGGCGAAAGTGACGTGGCTTTCCCTCGTAACATTTTCGTCACGCGCGCATCTCTATGGGGTTAAGCCATATATTCGCACCAGGGATTCACACGCGCAGGCCTGTGCACTTATTCGCTCACCAACGTCTAAAGGGCAGGTACAATAATTACGATGTCTACGTTACCGCTTCCTATCGCCGCCTTTTTGGCCGGCCTGGTTTCCTTCCTGTCTCCATGCGTATTGCCGCTGGTGCCGGGGTACGTGTCTCTGATTTCCGGAGCGGGCGTTGAAGAGCTGAAAAACCAGGAATCGCAGCTGTTCCGTAGAGTGATGACCAATTCGATTGGCTTCATTCTGGGGTTCAGCATTGTGTTCATCACTCTGGGCGCAATCTCGACCGAGGTGGGACAACTGTTAGCCCGCTACAAGTCGGTGCTGGCGCAAATCGCCGGAGTGGTGATTATTCTGTTTGGGCTTCACCTGACGGGAATCTTCAAGATCAAGGCGCTGTACATGGATGCGCGCCTGCACAGCGTCAAGGGCAGCACTACACCCTGGGGCGCGTTCGTCATCGGGTTCGCCTTCGCCTTCGGATGGACGCCCTGCGTCGGCCCCATTCTGGCGGTCATTCTGGGTTTCGCCGCGGCCCAGGATTCGGTATTCAAAGGCATCCTGTTGCTGGCCATCTATTCTCTGGGTCTCGCGGTGCCGTTTCTTTTGACTTCGCTGGGCATCGAACGTTTTCTGAAGTTTTACAGCCGCTTTCGCGCCCACATGCATGCGCTCGAGGTGGCGAGCGGGGGCTTGCTGATTTTCCTGGGAATCCTGCTGGTGATCGGCCGCTTTACCATCATCTCGAACTATTTATCATTCCTTGGCCGCTTTGCTATGTGAGGGAGTTTTTTCGTGAAACGTGATCCAGTTGTCATCATTGTCGTCGCCATGGTGGTCTCGCTGATGCTTGTGTTCGGTTTCCACATGGCGCGCCGTACGGACCCCAACGTATCAGCCGTAGGCAACATGAAAGGCCAGCCCGCGCCGGAATTTGCCTTGCAATCGCTCGACGGGAAAACCGTGCACCTTTCCGATTTCCGCGGGAAGGCCGTACTCCTCAACTTCTGGGCCACATGGTGCGAGCCCTGCAAGATTGAAATGCCCTGGTTCGTGGACCTGCAAAAAGAATACGGACCCGAAGGTTTGCAGATCGTCGGCGTGGCCATGGACGATTCGGGTGCAGAGGACATCGCCAAGTTCGCCCAAAAAATGGGCGTGAACTATCCGATTCTCATCGGCAAGGAGGCGGTCGGGGATTCCTACGGCGGCGTCCAGTTTCTGCCGGCGACTTTTTACATCGATCGCGACGGCAAAGTGGTCGATAAGATTTTCGGTTTGAAGGGCCGGGGTGAGATCGAAGACGATGTGAAGAAGATCCTGACGGAACACAGCCCGGTACAGGCCCAGAAATAACCACGCAGAGCCCCGGTGCCGTGGTCATCCGGCCATCGCAATAACGTGCGTTGGTAACGTTGGCGGCGGGACTGGATCGGATTAGGATTTTGAGGTGCATTTGCTACTGAAAATAGCAGCGACCGTAGCGGTGCTCGCCGCGCTGGCGGGAGCGCAAGATTCCCCTGGCCGCAGAGTGCCCTCGGTCACGATGGTGCCTGCGGGAGTCACTCCGGTCATGCGGGGACACTCCGGGGCGGTGGCTCTGCAATTTCGCGTAGGCTCCGGCTTCCACATCAATTCGAATACGCCGAAATCCGATTTCCTGATTCCCACCACGCTCAGGCTCGACCCTCCCACGGATATTATTGTGGGAAGAATCACGTATCCACCGGGCCAGGACCGCAGTTTTCCTTTCGATCCGACGGAAAAGCTGAGCGTCTACAGCGGTGATTTCGAGTTAAGTGTAGCGGTGCGGCCGTTATCTACAGTTATTCCCGGCAAGTACGCGTTTCACGGCACGCTGCGCTACCAGGCCTGCGACAACGCCGCCTGCTACCCGCCGAAAACCACGCCCGTGAATTTTGAAGTGAAAGTGGAGAAGGCGAAAGTCGTAGTCCACCACAGAAACCCCGCCCAGAGCCCGATCGTGCACTAATAAAGCGGAAAGAACGCCTTCGAGCGGACCGCTCTACTTTTTTTCACCCTTTTTTTCGATCTTCGCCCAGGTATCTTTCAGCGCAACCGTGCGGTTGAAAACCGGCTTGCCAGGCTGAGAGTCGGGGTCAACACAAAAGTATCCGATCCGTTCGAACTGGTAGCGCGTGCCTGCCGAGGCGCTCGCGAGAGAAGGCTCCACTTTCGCATCGGTTACCAATTCCAGCGAATTGGGATTCAGGTTCGAGAGAAAGTCCTGGCCATCCTCCACCTTGCCGGGATCCTCTTTCGAGAACAGGTTCTCGTAGATACGCACCTCGGCATCGACCGCGTGTGTCGCCGATACCCAGTGGATGGTCGATTTCACCTTGCGCCCGTCAGGAGTATTTCCTCCCCGGGTCGCAGGATCGTAAGTGCAGTGAACTTCGACGACTTCTCCCTTGTCGTTCTTCACGACGCCCGTGCACGTAACCAGGTATCCGTAGCGCAGACGGACTTCGCGTCCGGGAGACAGGCGGAAATATCCCTTGGGCGGCACTTCGCGAAAATCGTCCTGCTCGATGTAGAGCACGCGCGAGAACGGAACTTTCCTCGTACCCGCGCTCGCATCCTCGGGGTTGTTCACCGCTTCCATCTCTTCGACTTGACCCTCGGGGTAGTTGTCGATGACCACCTTCAACGGACGCAGCACCGCCATCACCCGCGGAGAGCGCTTGTTCAGGTCCTCGCGCACAAAGTGCTCGAGCATCGCCAGTTCGATGGAGCCGTTGGTTTTCGAGGCGCCGATGGCATTGCAGAAATTACGCACCGCTTCCGCCGTGTAACCGCGCCGCCGGATGCCGGAAATCGTCGGCATGCGGGGATCATCCCAGCCGCTGACGCGCTTCTCTTGCACCAACTGCAGCAGCTTGCGCTTGCTTAACAGGGTGTAGGTCAGGTTCAGGCGGTCGAATTCAATCTGCTGCGTCGGGAAAGATGCCCAGCTGCTGGATGAACCAGTTATAGAGCGGGCGGTGATCCTCGAACTCGAGCGTGCACATCGAGTGCGTGATTTTTTCGAGCGAATCGGACTGGCCGTGGGCGTAGTCGTACATGGGATAAATGCACCACTTGTTGCCCGTGCGGTGATGCTCAGCGTGCAGGATGCGGTACATCACGGGATCGCGCAGGTTCAGGTTCGGCGACGCCATGTCGATTTTCGCCCGCAAGCACGCGAGAGCCGTCGGGGAATTCACCTTTCCGCATGCGCTCGAACAGGTCAAGATTTTCTTCGACCGACCGGTTGCGATGCGGGCTGTCTTTGCCGGGCTCCTTCAGCGTGCCGCGATACTCGCGGATCTGGTCGGCGGATAAGTCATCGACATACGCTTTTCCGGCTTTGATGAGTTGCACCGCCCATTCGTAAAGCTGGTCGAAATAATCGGACGCGTACCGCAGGTTCTCCCACTCAAAACCGAGCCAGCGCACGTCAGCCATGATCGAGTCGACGTATTCGGTCTCTTCCTTGGTGGGATTGGTGTCGTCAAAGCGCAGATTGGTATGGCCGTGAAACTCATCGGCCAATCCGAAGTCGAGGCAAATTGCCTTGGCGTGTCCGATGTGGAGATAGCCGTTCGGCTCGGGAGGAAAGCGCGTCTGCACACGCCCGTTGTATTTGTTGGTCTTGAGATCTTCGAGAATGATGTCGCGTATGAAATTGGAAGGAACCGGGGCCGGGGTTGGGTTGGTTTCGAGTTCGGTCTTAGTGTCGGATGTGCTCATAGGCGAAGGAAAATCTGGCCAGAAGGAACAATCGGCAAAAGAATATGCTAGCACGTCAGCACCTGGAGCTTCTTCGAACTGGAGCTTCTTCGAAGCAGTACTCATGTTGAGGGTTTTCGCGTAGACTTTCGGGCCAAGTGCCTGCCGGATGTCTTCGGCGACATTGAGGCCACTCATGGTTCGGCCAACCGCCATCTGGAATCAAGATTCGATCGTGGAACTCCTGACTCGCGAACTTGCGAGAACGACAAGGGAGGGCGGCGATCTGTGCGTGATGCTGGCCGGAATCGATCCTCCTCAGAATGGCAGCCCCGAGCAGCAGGCGCAGAGAGAAGCTTTGCTGGGAGAGATTGCCAAGCGCTTCACCTCGCTGCTCCGCACCTACGATCATGTCGGGCGGTATGGCACCGATCAGTTGTTGATTGTCGTTCCGGGTTGCAGTTTGGCCAGCATGCTTCCGGTCGCGGAGAAGCTGCGGCAGGCGGTGGCGCAGTCTTCGGTGGAAGCCGGCGGCGCCAGTTTTCCTGTCACGGTCAGCCTCGCCCTGACCGATGGCGCGGCGCGCAGCGATGCGGAGGTGATTCGCGAACTGGGTGGCCTTCTTCTCCGGGCGCAGGCGCAAGGCGGCAACCGCGTGGAGACGGCGAAAAAGCTCCCGGCCACCACTGCCCATGCCGCGCCCCGGCGCCGAATCCGCTTGTCATTGTGGATCGGGGCAGGATTACTTGCGGCCGTTATCGCGCTGTGTTTTTTCGTCCCATCGACGTTGTGCGCGCCTTTTCTCTTGCAGGACATCCTTGACTCGCACGAGTTGCCTCCGCCGTTGCCGGCCGATTGCGCTCCTACCACGGAGCATCCCTCCGACGCGACCATGCGGGCGCTCGACAGCCAGCGGGAAAGCCGCGGCTTGCAACTGGAAGGCGTGGTGACCTGCAAAATCGCCTCCTCGGGACCGAAAGACCGCTCCATCCAGATCGACCAGCAGTGGCTCGACACGATTTATGTCAACGGGACGATGCAGTACAAACGCCACGTCCTGCTAGCCGCGCCGGAAAAAGTGCAGGGAGGAACCCTGTTCACCGTAGAACAATGCCTGATGCCGTGGTGGACCTATATGAGCCAGCCCCAAGACCGCTGCTGGGAGCAGGCGGAATTCTGGAAGTGAAGCGCTAGAACGCGTCAAGGACCTAACTAAGGGAAGAAGTAACTACACAGGCCCTATTTTTTCCACCGCCTGCTTGATTCTCTTCAAACAAGTTTCCTTCCCTAAAACCGCCAGCGTTTCAAAAAGCGGCGGAGCGTTCTTGCGGCCGCAGACGGCTACGCGGATCGGCTGGAACATCTGTCCCGCTTTGATTCCCAGTTCCTGAGCTGCGGCGCGCAGGGTTTGATCCAGCGCGTCGTGCGTGAAGTCGGCGCCGGGAAGAACTTCCCGCGCTTTGGTCAGAACCTTGAGCGCCATCGCCGCGTCTCCCTTTTGCGGGATTAGTTCGGCGGTATCGTAGGGCGGCAGCTGATCGACAAAGAAGAAGTCGGCGGCAGTCAGCACGTCGCGCAGCAACCGGATGCGTTCGCGGATCAGTGGCGTGATCTTCAGCATCTGTGCAGGCGTCACGTGATATCCGGCGGCTTCGACTACGGGAAGCAAGCGCGAGTTCAAATCCTCCACCGACAAGCTGCGGATATGCTCAGCGTTGAGCCACACCGCCTTCGGGTCAAAGGTCTCGTCGGGAGTTGGGGCCGGTTCCTTGAAGTTGACCACGGCATTGGCACGGTTGATGCCTTCGAGCGAAAACGCATCCGTGAGCTCCTTGAGAGACATCTGCTCACGATCGTTTTTTGGCGACCAGCCCAGCAGGCACAGAAAGTTGATGAACGCCTCCGGCAGAAAACCGGCGTCGCGATACGTGGTGACGCTCACCACTGGCCCGTGACGGCGTTTGGAGAGCTTGGTCCCGTCGGGCGCTACCAGCAAAGGCAAATGCGCAAACTTTGGCGGGGCAACACCGGCCGCTTCGAAAATCAAAACGTGTTTGAAGGTATTGGTGAGATGGTCCTGACCGCGAATGATGTGGCTGATCTTGAGATCGGCATCGTCGGCGCAGGATGCCAGGTGGTAGGTGGGCATCCCATCCGAGCGCAAGAGCGCGAAGTCTTCGATATCGGGGGCGGATTTTGCCTGCTCGCCGTAAACCGCGTCTACAAACCGCACGTCTCGTCCGCTCTCGCGAGGCACGCGAAATCGCAACGCGAAAGATTCTCCGGAAGCGGCGCGGCGGTCGCTCTCCTCGCGGGACACCTCCCGCATCCCGGGATTGAACAGCCAGGCACCCTGGGCGCTGGACTTGTCGCTGTCTCCGGCATGGGCCGGCGTGAAATCGCGGTACGCTAATCCCTTCTCGAAGATGGTCCAGGCCGTCTTCTGGTGTAAAGCCAGCCGTTCGGACTGCTTGTACTCCTCGTCCCAGTTGAGTCCGAGCCACTTGAGTCCGTCAAAGATCGAATTGACGGACGCATCGGTATTGCGTTCCACGTCGGTGTCATCCAGGCGAAGAATCATCGTGCCGCCATTCCGGCGGGCATAAAGCCAGTTAAAGATGAAGGTTCGTGCGCTCCCGACGTGAAGAAAGCCGGTGGGCGAGGGGGCGAAGCGAACGCGCAACCCAGGATTGGCAAGACTGTCGGAGTGGCTCATGGGAGGTAACTGGATTCGATGTTACGGGGGGTGGAAAAGGGGCGTCAAGCGGACCCCGGTGTGCCGAAGTGGCTAAGCTGTTGGACCACAAGGGCCAAGAGTGTCACGTCCTATTGGACTTTCGTTTTCCAAGACTATTGTCTTGGCGGTTATGGTGTGAAAACATGGGCCACAGCTACCTCCTCGTTTTTTGCGGGCGGCGGAGTGTGTTTCCAGCGCCATGAACAGCCTCACCATTGGGATGGTCATCGTTCCAGGGATCGTCGCCCTGCTGCTATTCCTTGTCTTCACGTATCTCTACGAACAGAGCCGTCAGGGGTATTTCCGCGCCTGGCAATTCGCGTGGGCCGCCTACACCTTGCACTATGGGCTGGACGCCTGGAGCGTCCATCAGGCACCCTCGGCCGCGGTCGCTTTCCTGGCATCGCTGCTGCTGGTGTTCATGGCGCTCTGCATTCTGATCTCGACCCGGCTGATGCGGTCGCGCTTCCGTTTGATGTGGTATGACGTTGTGATCGGGCTCGCGGGCGTAGGCCTAGCCTTCTGGAATGTGCGAACCCGCATGACCGGCGGCGTGTTCCATTCCGGACCGGTCGACAACCTTCATTTCCGCCTCGAGATCGGGCTGGCTGCCGTGCTGTTGTACTGCTCGGCCTATTTCTACCGCTACGCCCATCGCAAGAATTCACTAGCTTTCCGGTTGTTGGCCATGTCGCTGGCGCTGTGGGCTGCCTTGATGGTATTCGGGCAATTCGAAAGTCCCTACCTGGAGATCTTCGGGGCCGGAGGCGACTTGCTGGGTCCGGTACCGCAGATGCTGTTGGGGATCGCCATGGTCATGGTGTTGTTCGAGAACGAGCGCAACGCGGTGCAAGAGAATGCGTTGGTGTTCTCGACCCTGGGCGTGGATCCTATGCGGCTGCTGGGCGCGCGCGATCTGGTGCCGAGTGTGCAGAACATCCTCGACCGCCTGGTTGCCCCGCTGCCCACGGGCCGGGCCATCATTTGCATGTCGGAACGGTGGCGAGGGGTCCTGCCCTCGGCGCAGCGTGGCTTTTCCGACGATCTGGTGGAAAAGCTGGAGAAGACCGGCGCGGGAGAGTACATCTGCGAATTAGCCTATCGGCGCGGGGGCTTCGTCCCTCTACCCAATGTGCCGGACATGACCGAGCCTTTGCCGGCATTTCCGGGTGGGCGGTTTGAGCAATTTCGGCGGGTGATGACGGAAGAGAACATCCGTAACGTCACCGCGGTGAGTTTGCAGACGCGCGAACATAACTTCGGCGTGATTCTGTTTCCCCATGCCGAGCGCCGGATGTTTGGGTCGTCGAATCTGCGTTTGCTGATTGGCCTGGCCTTGCAGATCGGCCTTACGCTGGAAAACTACGTGATCATGCACGATGCCCAGCGCCGCACCAAGGAATACGCGCTGTTGACCCAGATCGGGCAGGCGATCAGCTCTCGTCTGGACCAGGATGAAATCCTGCGCGCCATCCAGAAGGAGCTGGGGCAGATTTTCGACACCAGCGATTTCTATATCGCGTTTCAGGAGGGCGACCAGATTCAGTTTGAGCTGGAGGTGGAGCAGGGACGGGTTCTGCCCAAACGTTCGCGCAAAGCGGGGAATGGTCTGACCGAATACATTATCCGCACCGGACAACCACTGCTGATCCGCTCGGAACTGGAGAAAACCCGCGAGCGCCTGGGAGTCACCTTCCTGCCCGGCAATCCCGCCCGGTGTCTTTGCGCCGCCCCCATATTGCTAGGCGGGAGGCCTGCAGGGGTTATGGCTGCCCGTAACACGGAACGGGAGTTTGCCTTTGAGCAGCGCGATCTTGAAGTGATGCAAACTGCCGCCGGACAAGTTTCGGTCGCGGTAGAAAATGCCCGCCTGTTCGCCGAAGAACAGCGGCGCGCGCGCCAGTTTGCCTTCCTCAACAATATTTCGAAGACTGCCATTTCCAGTGAAGACGCGGAACAGATGCTGGCCGAGATCGTGGGCGAGATCCAGAAGAACTTCCATTTCGACCACATCGGAATCGGCATCCTCGACTACATCACGAAAGACATTGAGATCAAGGCGGAAGCGGGAGCCACCACCCAGGCGCTGGGAAAACGGATCCCGCTGGGACAGGGAATTGTGGGACGCGTCGCCCGAACTGGCGAGAGCGCGCTCATCCAGAGCAGCGAGGGGCTGTTGCAAGGTGTCCTTCCGGAGGCGCATTCGGTGCTATGCATCCCCATCACTTACGGAGAAACTCTGCTCGGCGTCTTGAACGTGGAAAGCAGGGAAGAAGACGCCTTTACCCCGCAAGACCGGCTGATCATGAATACTCTGGCGGATCTGCTCGCCACCGCGCTGCACAACGCGTTTGTGTTCCAGAAGCTGCAGCAACAGTCGATCACCGACGGGTTGACCGGCATCAAGACGCGGCGATTTTTCTGGGAGGCGCTCAATTCCGAGTGGAAACGCGGCTCGCGATCGGGGCGTCCGTTCTCCGTGGTGCTGATGGACTTGGACAAATTCAAGGGAGTCAATGACACCCTTGGCCATCTGGAAGGCGATCTGGTCCTGGCCCGGGTGGGCCGCTTGCTCGAGCAGAAGTGCCGCCAGTCGAACGTAGTGGCGCGGTATGGAGGAGATGAGTTCGTCATCCTCATGCCGGAGACCGGCATCGAACAGGCACAGATTCTCGCCGAGCGCCTGCGCTTGTGGATCTCCACTGACACCATGCTGAACGAGCACAACATCACCGGCAGCTTCGGCGTGGCCAGTTTCCCGGTGCACGGTTATTCGGTCGAGGACATCATCCGGGTCGCCGACGCGGGCATGTACGTTTCCAAGCACGCTGGCGGCGATCGGGTTTCGACCGCGGAAGAGTTCGCCGAGGGCGAGACTGCGGCGGTACAACGCCAGTTGATCTCCGGCTACATCGAGGGCTTCCTGCAGCGCGAACATACCGGACCCGAGCATCTGGAAGAACTTCTCAACACGCTTCGAAAACTATGCAGCAACGAAGAGGACGGGGATGCGCACGTGCTGCGTGAGTCGATCGAGGCGCTCACCCGTGCCGCCGAATTGCGGGAACTGAATGGCAGCGGACACGGCGAAGCCGTGGCACGCTACTGCGAGGTTCTGGCGCGCGCTCTGGGTATGTCGGCCGAAGAGATGTCCGATCTCTCTTACGCTGCCCGGGTGCATGACGTCGGCAAGATTTTTATTCCCGAGCGCATCCTGTGCAAGTCCGGACCGCTTACCGAAGACGAGTTTTACCTCATGAAAATGCACGCCCGGGTGGGCTCGGAGATTCTTGCCACGGTTCCCGGCAGCGACATGCTGCAAAAGGCGGTTGAGCATCACCACGAGTCGGTTGATGGCACCGGGTATCCCGCCGGATTGCGCGGAGAGCAGATCCCGATCTGGGCGCGGATCATGGCCATCGCGGATGCCTACGTCAATATGGTCGCCGACCGTTCCTTTGCCTTGGCCAAGACCAGCGACCAGGCTCTCGCGGAACTCGAAAAACTAAGCGGTACCCGCTATGACGGGATGCTGGTGCGCATCCTGATGCGCGAACTCAAGCACGAAAAGAGTTCTTCGCGGCTGGAAAAGTAACCGGCTTCCCACGCCGAGACGATCCTGTCGCACCCTCTTGCAAGTTCCCGAGCCAGACTTGAAACTATTCCCTATGGCTATCTCGCTTTCTCTTGCAGGCAAGACGGCGCTGGTCACCGGAGGCTCGCGTGGCATTGGCGCGGCCACGGTACGCATGTTTTGCGCCGCTGGCGCAAGGGTTGCCTTCAATTACCAGAAGGCTCGCCCGCAGGCGGAAGCGCTGGTGAAAGAGCTCGGCGAAGAAAACTGCGCTGCGTTCGTCTCGGATCTGACCGGAACAACGACGGCGCAGGAATTGGTTTCCGCCACCGTCAACCGCTTTGGACGGCTCGACATTCTCGTCGCCAACCATGGCGTATGGCCTCCGGAAGACGTAGCCATCAACCAGATGTCCGATGAACAATGGCGTACGACGATTTCCGTTAACCTGGACAGCGTCTTCGCTCTGCTGAAGCACTCCGTCGCGCAAATGAAAAAGCAGGCGAACCGCGGGGCCGCGGCCGGCCACATCGTCCTGGTCAGCTCAACCTCCGGACAACGCGGAGAAGCCTTTCACTGCGACTACTCCGCCACCAAAGGCGCTTTGATCAGTATGGTCAAGAGTCTTTCCACGGAACTCGCGCGCGACCAGATTTACGTGAATTGTGTCGCGCCGGGATGGGTTGCCACCGACATGTCGATGCCCGCGCTTAACGATCCCAGCACTCGTAATGCGATTTTCAGCACCATTCCCATCGGCCGTGTGGGTACACCGGAGGAGATTGCGGCGCCTATTCTCTTCCTGTGCACCGAGTATGCGGGGTTCGTGGCGGGAGAGATTTTCAACGTGAACGGCGGAGCCGTCCTCGCAGGTTAGTTCGTAACCGGGCCAGGCAGCTACAATGTAGCGAAAGGCGTCTAATCTCACGAATGCTCATGAAGCAAGTATTCGCCATTCTGCTGCTCGCTGGGTTTGGCCTGGGCCAGGCCGCTCCCGCGCCCAAAAGCGCTTCGCCGTCGATACCCATCGATCAGCAGAACGCCCGTAAAGCCAGAGCGATCCTCGAACGAGCCATCCAGGCTCTCGGCGGGAATACATACCTGAATATTCAGGACATCCGCCAGGAGGGGCGCAGCTACAGCTTCCACCTGGGCCGGTCGAACAGCGCCGGCGTTCAGTTCTGGCGCTTCTACCGTTATCCCGACAAGGACCGCGTCGAACTGACCAAAAAACGCGATGTGTCGTACGTCTACAACGGCGACAAAGGCTACGAAATCACCTACAAGGGGACTCGCTCGGATGATCCCAAGAGCGTGAACGACTACCTGCGCCGTCGCCACTTCGCCCTCGACTGGGTGTTGCGGCACTGGTTGAACGAACCGGGAGTGGCTCTTTTCTACGAAGGGCAGGCGGTGGCCGATCAGAAGAATTGTGACCGGGTGACGCTCATGAATACTCATGACGAAGGCGTGACCCTATTCACGGATCTGGATACGCACCTGCCCGTAAAGAAGACGTTTTCCTGGCGCGATCCAACCGACCAGCAGCGCAATACCGAGGACGAGGTCTACGACAACTACCGCCCGGTGCAGGACGTCATGACGCCCTTCACCATTACCCGCTACTACAACGGCGACATGTCGAACCAGCGCTTCCTCACATCCGTCAGCTACAACCAGAATTTGAGCGATTCTCTGTTCAACGCGTCTGTGACTTACGACCCGAACAAGCGCTAGATCGACTCCCTGTTTACCCATTTGGTGTACGACCTTGGATTCCATCACGCGACCTCGTCTGTAAATTGTTGGTTCCACAAGACATTCCTCTCCCGTGGTGGAGGCGCAGTCGGTTTCTGGCCACGAAATGTGGCAAATTTGCCACATACAAACTTCTGGACGCACCTGTAAGCTCGTTACGCATCCGATAGATAGCAAGGTCTGCTTGAGACAGGAACAAACAATCCGCACGTCCGTGGAGTGCCGTGGTGTGGGCCTGCACAGTGGAGCGCCGGTACACTTGCGCATCCTGCCAGCCCCTGCGGGATCAGGCATCATTTTCCGCCGCACCGATCTTGATGGCTTTGAGGTCGAGGCTGTGAGCCGCAACGTGGCCCGGGTGAGCTATGCGACCAGTTTGATGAAAAAGAGCGTGCTGATTTCCACCACCGAGCATCTGCTCTCGGCGTTCATCGGCACCGGGATCGACAATGCGATTGTCGAGCTGGATAACCTGGAGTTGCCCATCCTCGATGGGAGCGCGCGGCCGTTCGTGGAAGCCATCCAACGCGCCGGGATCCGGAAACAACGACGTCCCCGGACCTACTTGCGGATGCGCCGCGAGGTGGAGCTTCGGGAAGGCAACAAGTTCATTGCCGTGTACCCGTCGCATACCTACTCGGTTTCTTACACCATCAACTTCCCACACCCGCTGATTGGCAGAGAATCTTTCCGCGTCGATCTTTCCGACGGCAACTATCGATCAGAAATCGCTTCCGCCCGAACCTTCGGCTTTCTTCACGAGGCCGACGCCATGCGCCAGCAGGGGCTGATTCGCGGCGCTTCCACGGAAAATGCCATCGTACTCACGCGCGACGGGGTCATGAATCCGCCGTTGCGATTTAACGACGAATTTGTGCGTCACAAAGTGCTCGATCTCATCGGCGATCTGGCGCTGTTGGGAAAACAGATCTTGGGCAACGTGGTGGCCGATCGAGCGGGACACGCCATGCACACGGCCCTGGTCTCGCGTATCCTGCGAGACCGCACGCTTTGGGAAGAGACTACGCTTGAGGACAACGTCGAACTAGCGCCCCCGCTGGTACGGGTGGCTGCATCTCAGATGGCCTGAAATCGCTTCCCCCTCAAACTCCGCTCGCTCAATCCGCTGCTTCGGGCGTAGGGTCATTGGAATCCCAGATGGGGGCGTGTTCCTGTAACTTCTCCAGTTCAGCTCGTGCATTCGCCGTCAGCCAGGCGGCGTAGTCCTGCGCCGACTGCTGGTGTTCCGGAGTGAGCTCGGCAACGCGGATTGCCAGGAGAGGGGCGTCTTCTTCGAGCATTCGTAACAACCGTTGCGCGCGATGGATTCTAATATCGATCGGAAGCATAGGCCGCCTGATGGTGGAGGTTTCTAAGAGATTGAGGGCGGCTTCGAGAAACGGCAAGTTGCAAACTGGGTACGGGGTGCGGGCAACTACGTAGTGGAGTTTTCCATCTGCTCCATCTGCTCAGACAGCCAACCGTCGAGTAGCTCACGCGCGACGGAGGACATTTCGCCGAAACGAACGCCCGCGCGTCCGCTTGTATCGGCCCACGCGAGCTGTGCGCTGCACTCTACTGGTGTGGATCGCCCCGGCAAGGTGAATATCGCTTTCGCCAGTCCGCTCTTTGAGAGTGGGCCGCCGCAATGAATCGCCATTCCGCCTTCACTTAGATTGGTGGCCGTGGCCTGAAGCTCTTTTCCTGTCTCGAAGACCAGCGTTGCGGTTATATCCACGGGATGACGGAAATAGCGGCGCCGCTCCCGGATCATGAAACCAACGGCGGCGCTGAAACAACGCATCGCGTTGAGCGGCGACACCGGCTTTTGCAGAACGAAGTTCGCTCCCAACTCGAATGCGCGCTGGGTGGTGGTTCCGTTGAGAAGGGCAAACGCGACGGAGGTGCGGTTGCTGTTCCCCTGCTTCAGGCTTTGCAGGACATCGAGCCCGCCCTGCAAGTCATCACAATCGACAATTACTCCGTCGAATTTCTGCGACAGCAAAATTTCGTTGCCCGAGCCAGCGCCGCGACAAACCTCCACTCCGATCGAGAGCTGCTCGAGGGTGGGGCACAGCACCTGAATGACTTCCTGGTCGCGACTTACCAGCAGGGATTGCAGGCCCATGGCAACTTGATGGTAGCCGCACCCCACCCTAGCTGAAAGTGACCAAGGTCATTGCCCTCGTGGAAATGCCGGCGCCTGTTAGATACTGTCCGAGGATGAGATTTTCTTCTGGAATCTGGAACGCGGAAACTGGAAACTAGCTGCCTTGAAGAAACTCGTCTATCTGTCGCTCGGTTCCAACCTCGGCGATCGCGCGGCCCATCTAAAGGAGGCCATCGACCGCCTGGGCGCATTCGGGAGAGGTGGTCGCCGTATCGTCCTTCTATGAAACCGAACCCGTCGAGGTTACCGCTCAACCCTGGTTTCTGAATTGCGCAATAGCTCTCGAGACCCAGAAGACGCCCCGTCAACTGATTACCGCGGTGCTCGATCTGGAGCAACAGATGGGCCGGCGTCGACTCCAGAACAAGGGCCCGCGTACCATCGATGTGGATATCCTCCTGTTCGGCAAATCAGTCCTCGATTTGCCGGGCCTTACCGTGCCTCATCCCGGCATGCACGAACGCCGCTTCGTGCTCGAGCCTCTGGCCGAGATTGCCCCTGACGTGCAGCATCCGGTTCTGAAGCGCACCATCCGAGAACTGCGCGACGGCCTGCCTTCAGGTCAACTGGTGAAGAAGATAATCGAAAACTAGCCACGAATTCACGCGGATCATCACGGATATGATTGTAGTTTTGCTGACGACTGACGAGCGAAGGGTGACGATCAGGGTGTAATGATTCTGCTGCCGACTTCCTCGGCACCCGCAATTGCCGACTCCTTCTCGGGGAACTGGGCGAACAGGAAATCGACAAATGCCTTCGACTTGGACCGTCCTGAGGTTCGGGAGTACGCCAACCGCAACAGAAACACCAGCGCGCGCAGCACGTCGGAGTCGCGCAGTCGTGTCTGCCCCAGTTGCTTCTGTTCGGCCTCGCGATACTCCTTGATCATCTGCTGGGTCTCGGCCACTACGGCCTGCTGAGCGATGCTGGCCATGGGCAATTGATAGTGCAGGCCGGAGTTCACGTAGGTCTCGTACGTTTTCACCATCGACGCCAGCGATGCAATCAGGTCACCGTCGTTCAGGGCACGATCTTTACGCGCAGCCTTCGCCAAAGCGTAGCTCAGCCCCACAATCAGATGTTCCTGCTCATAGACGAAGGCCTCGCCTACCTGGAGCTGTGGAAACAGCAAGGAGGGATCGATCTCCGCCGCCGAGCGCGGTTTCTCATGCTCGCGCGCCTGTTGCAGATAAACGCAATCACTGGGGCAATCGAGCGTGACTTCGCGCTGCTCACCGCAACATTGCGGACAGATGCGCCCATGCACGGCCGGACAGAAACGTTTTTCCTTGCGCCTTTCGCAGATGGCACAACTCAAGGTTGGGTTCTCCCGCTGCCATTATCCCACGCGCGCAGCCGACGGGGTTGTCCGCACGGGGCGCCGGAACCGCTCCAAAAGCCGCCCCGGCGAGCCAATCTGGGACTCAAAAGCCGAAAAATGGTGATTTTCCCGGCCTTTTTTGCACTGGATGTGCTGGAAACCGCATAAAATGCGGGTGAAAGCGCTTCTTTTCCACAGGAGCCCTGGTATAAGATACGGCCCATCGCAGGAAAATCAGATTAAGGATTCACAGGAGGATTCATGGCATCAGGCATGACCAAGACTCAACTCGTCCGCCACCTGGCCGAGAAACTTGAGCTCAACAACAAAACCGCCAGCGCATTTCTCGAGAACCTCGCTGACACCGCCATCAAAGAGACTAAGAAGAATGGTGTATTCGTCGTGCCCGGACTGGGCCGCCTGGTGAAGGCGCATCGCAAAGCCCGCATGGGACGCAATCCCCAGACCGGCGAACCGATTCAGATCAAGGCCAAGACCGTGGTGAAGTTCCGCGTCGCGAAATCCGCGAAGGACGCGATCGCTCCCAAGAAGTAAGTAGCGCCGGCGTCTCGCCGGCTCGCGAAAAAAGAAGGCCGGCTGCGCAGCCGGCCTTTTGATTTTGATCCTTGTTCTTCACTTCCCGTATTCGTTCCTCACCACTTCTCCACCCTTCATCACAAACTTCACCCGCTCGAGCGTGGTGACATCTTGCACTGGATCGCTATCCACCGCGATCAGGTCCGCCCACTTGCCGGCCTCCAGCGTGCCGACTTTATCGGACCAGCCGAGCAAGTCAGCGTCGTTGATGGTAGCCGCCTGAATGGCCTGCAGCGGAGTCAACCCCAGTTTGACCATGACCGCAAACTCGTGGGCGTTCAGGCCATGCGGATAGACTGCGGCATCCGTTCCAAATCCCACCTTTACGCCGCTGGCGAAAGCGTGAGCCAGGTTCTTGCGCGCCTCCGGCATCACCGCCTTTGCCTTGACCAGCAGAAAATCCGGGACATGGATTTTGTCCGCGTTTTCCAGAAACCAGTCGCCGAGATAGAGCGTGGGCACTAGATACGTCCCGTTTTTCTTCATCTCCGCGATGCCGGCATCGTTGATGTAGGAGCCGTGCTCGATGGAATCGACGCCCGCTTCCGAAGCCCAAAGGATGCCCTGCGCGCCGTGAGCATGGGCCGCGACTTTTCTTCCCAGGCGGTGCGCGTCGGCGACGATCGCCTTCAACTCCTCGAGCGTGTATTGCGAAGCCTGGGGATCGTCGCCCTTCGACAGCACGCCGCCGGTGGCGCAGACCTTGATCAGATCGGCGCCATACTTGATGTTCTCGCGGACTTTGTGTTGCACCGCCGCAATGCCGTCGGCCACGCCGTCGCTGGTGGCGTGGTATTCGAAAGGAAGCAGATTGTTATCGCAGTGTCCGCCGGTAATGCTGAGAGGCGGACCGCTGACCAGCATGCGCGGGCCGGGCACGTCGCCCGCGTTGATAGCGTCGCGCAGGGCCACGTCGGTGAAGTCGGCTGCGCCTACGTTGCGTACGGTGGTGAAGCCGGCTTCGAGTGTCACTCGCGCATTGTGCGCGCCAATTAAAGCTTGGCGTGGAACGGAAATCCCCAGGGTTTGATACCCGAAGCTGGGATTCATGGTCAGATGGGTATGAGCATCGATCAGTCCGGGCAGGACGGTGGCGTTGGGAAGGTCGATGATCGTGGCATGACTCTCATGGATGCCCGACGCCGGACCGACACTCACAATCTTGTCGCCCTCAATCACGATGGCCTGATCGGAAAGCAGCTTTCCGGTTCTCACATCGAGCACATGCCCCGCGCGCACCACCACGCGCCGCGCCGGTGCGCCGCTTTGCGCAAAGCCACACACCGCGAAGATCGCGAGCACAGCAATCAAGCACACTTTTGTCCGCATAGTTCTCCTAAGGGTTTTCTGGGTACTGGGTACTGGGTACTGCTAGCCGCCAGGTCCGTCGTTGGCCATGTACTGCTCCATCGAATCCAGTTCCTGGGCCAGACTATCGACTCGCCACTGCAGCACGTTACGGATGGAGAGCATTCCCAGCAGGTGTCCGTCGTTATCGACCACCGGCAGGTGGCGGAAATGACGTTCCACCATGGTGGCAAGAGCCTCTCCTGGGCCGGTAGCTTCGGTCGCCATTTCGACCGGCGTGGTCATCAATTCGCGAAGGGGAATCTTTTCAGGATCGCGTCCGGCAAGCGCGTACTTGCGCAACACGTCACGCTCGGTGAAAATGCCGGCGACACGCTTCTCGCTGTCGATCACGCCCACGGCACCCACGTGGTGGTCGAGCATCAGCCGGATGGCATCGGCCACGCTGGCTTCTACAGATATTGCCGCAGTTTCGGGATCGCACAGTTCCAGTACGCCCATAAGCACCTCCCCACGCGGCCGCTTGCGGCCGAAGTGCCCCCATGCCTGCAGAGATGGGCATTATGAACCGGCATGAGCGGCTGTCAAGCGAAAAGCAATTCAGTCCCCCGCCGCGCGAAAGACCTTGCCGTCCTTCATGACGAAGTTCACGTTCTCCAGCTGCTTCACGTCCTTCAGGGGATCTCCGGGCACCGCCACGATATCGGCATAGGCTCCCGGCGCCACCACGCCGATGTCTCCCTCCATGTCGAGCATCTCCGCCGCGCGTGAGGTCGCGCTTTTGATGGCGTCCATCGGCGACATGCCCAGATCCACCATGCGCGGGAATTCCTGCGCGATGGGTTCGGTCCAGGGGATACCGCCCATGTCGGTGCCGAATACGATCTTCACTCCCGCCTTGAGCGCCTTGCGGAAAGACTCTTCATGCAGCGAAGCGCGCAGGCGGTCTCTTTGTCCGTCCGGCGTGTCCGCCGGAGCCCAGTCGGTGTAATAGACGCTGATGGTCGGACAGTACCAGGTGCCCTGCTTCAGCATCTGCGCGATCTGCGCATCCGTGATCAGCAATCCGTGCTCGATGGAATCGCAGCCGCCATCGAGTGCGCGCTGTAAGCCGATGCCGCTGTAAGCGTGGCAGGCGACTTTCCGCCCCCAGCCGTGGGTCTCATCGGTGATCGCCTTCAGCTCTTCGAGCGTCAGGGTCGGTTGCGAAACCAGCTCGCCGTGCTTCCCCACCCAGGAGCGGTGGGTCATGTAAACCTTGATCCAGTCGGCGCCGTGACCCAGTTGCTCACGAGCGGCTTTCCGAGCCTCCACTGGTCCGTCAATAATCTGGACTCCCTTCGGCATGACCAACTCGGGCGCGTAACCTTCGAGCGGATAACCCCCGGTCGTCGAGATGGCGCGTGTGACCACCAACATGCGCGGCCCGGGAATGTAGCCGCCTTCGATGGCTTCCTTGATGCCGACATCTCCGTAGCCGGCGCCTTCGGTCTCCACGTCACGAATCGTCGTGAAGCCCTGCTCCAGCGCTCGGCGCGCCGAAACGGTGGCTCGCGCCGCGCGCAAGGCCAGCGGATATCTCAGAATGTTGGCGTCGTAGCCGCCCTGGGCCGGGTCTTCTCCCTGCAGGAAAATGTGCGTATGGGAATCAATCAGGCCGGGAAGAACGGTGGCGTGCGATAGATCAATCACCTTCGCTCCGGCCGGAACCTGCGCCTTAGCCGCGTCAGAGACGCTATCAATGCGATTGCCGCGAATGAAGATGACCTGATCGTGCCGTGGCGTATCTGACTTTCCGTCAATCAGAGTTCCCGCGCGTATGACGGTGAAAGCGTGCAGGGCGGGAGCGCTATCTTTCTCCTGGGCAGGCGCAACTACGGCGACTGTCATGCATACGAATAACAAGCAAGCGACCAGTTTCATGCCAGCTCTCCTCGACTCTGGAATACGCGGATGCGAGAGATTCTACGCTCCGGCGATCACGGCGTCGGCTTCAATCTCCAGCAACATGTCAGGCGAGACCAGCGCCGTAACCGCGACCATCGTGGCCGCCGGACGGATATCGCGAAAGAACTCGCCGTGCGCTTTGCCCACCTGCTCCCAGTGAGCGATGTTGGTCAGAAACATGCGAGTGCGCACCACGTCTTTCATACTGGCCCCGGCCTTTTGCAAGGCGCTATCTATGTTCTTGAGAATCTGAACCGCCTGCGCGTAGGGATCGCCGACTCCCACAATCTTGCCGTCCGGCCCGGTCGCGGTGGTTCCGGCCACGTGCACCTGTGCGCCGACCCGGACGGCACGCGAGTAACCGACCACCGGTTCCCAAGGTGTACCACTGGAGATGTTCTTGCGTTCCATGTTCGAAGTTCCTCCCAAGCCGATCATTGTACTGGGAGGCGTGTCGCAACTAGCAGTCGCCGGCATCGGCTGCCAATAGCATGGTGAAACTTTGCGCAGTGCCGCGCGTTCTAATGGAGTAGAAAGATTGCGTCGTCGACTTACAAAAGTCACTTGCGTTGGCGGCCAAAGCGCGATAAGAATGCGCGCAGTGAATTAGAAAACCCGCGCGCGTCACGGGTTTTCGGGGGTGAGCCCAAGATGACTCCGGAATCGCATCCGTTGCAGAGGTTGTTCCTGGACCTGGTGGGACGGCACTACGCAGAAGAAATTGGGATTCGCGACCCGCAAGTCGTGAACTATGTTTCGCAATTGCTGGCGGAATTCTGTGACGCCGAGCAACTCTTCAAAATCCACAGCGCCGCCGGCCAACCGATCTCGGATGTCGGCGAAATGCTGATCGAATCGAATCCTGTGTTCGGGCCTGCACCCTCCTTCGATCGGGAACGCCAGGTGCGCAAGCACATTGGCGACTACACGCTGTTTTTCACGGGCATGTTTCCGGAGAGCATCAATCATTTCCGCCTGCGCCGGGACCGCGTAGAGGGATTTGTCGACTGGATGAAAGCCGGGAAGGAAAGCTACTTCATCGTCTCCAAGTTCGAGCACTTCGAATACGCCAAGGTGGCCCCGCTATTCGCGAATCTGTCGCGAAATTTCGAGCAATGCGTCTACGGATTGAACCGGGTGAAGAACGACCTTCAAGAAATGCAGCACCCGATTGTGCGCCGGGCGAATGAGCTCTTGATGTAGCGCAATCAGAGCTTGCGATAGAAGCTCAGGGCCGCATCGCCTTGGACCAGCTTCCGGTATCTCTGTAGCGCACCGAACGTCTCCCCGGGATCAAATCTCTTATCATGTTCGGCCACGACAATCGTTTGCGCCCCTGCCAGGGATGACGCCTCTAAAGATGCCAGGGTTTGCGAATACTCGTTCTCCATCCGATACGGGGGGTCGAGAAACACATAGTCCGCTGCCGTCGTCCCTGCCTCCAGCGCCTTGAAGGACCGGCTTACCTCCTGGTTGAGCACTTGTGCCCCTGAACTCACTCCCAAGGACTTGAGATTTTGCCGTATCAAATCCGCCGCCTTGAGAGAAGATTCCACGAAGTAGACCATGCTGGCGCCCCGGCTCAGCGCTTCGATCCCAACCGCGCCGGTCCCGGCGTACAAATCCAGCCACACGGATCCTTCGAGGGCGGAGGGATTGCCCGCGGTAAGCACGTTGAACACCGTCTCTCGCAACCTGTCGGCCGTGGGACGCAGGTCCATGCCGGGCAGGGAACGCAAGGGGCGACTCCGGAATTGACCGGCGATGACTCTCATTGGGAAAGGACTAGTACGTTCGTTTGGACGAAGACGGAACTCCCGCATCCTCCTGCCGTTTAATATATAGAATGAGTCTAGAGGGTCGGGGATGAGAAGCTGGTCCATTCCGGCGGGCAGGGTGTTCGGGGTCGAAATCCGCATTCATTTGACGTTTCTGTTTCTGCTGTTTTTTATTTTCTTCACTGAACTCGCCGCCCATACCGCTCCCAATCCCGCGCGCAGTATCGCCCTTGTCGGCATCATTTTCGGGAGCGTGGTTCTCCACGAACTGGGTCATGCGGTGATGGGAAACCGTGCAGGAATTCCCGCGAAAACCATCGTCCTGTTGCCGATCGGCGGGGTCACGCTGATGGACGAAACCCGGCAGACTCTGGAGCCCGGAATCCAGACATGGAAGCGCGACATCCGCATCGCGCTCGCCGGGCCTTTGGTGAATCTTGCGATCGCCTTGCTTGCTGGAGTTGTGGTTCTGACGTTCATGCCGCAGGCGCATCTCTGGAACCAGCCCTACGTGATCTCAACCGACCTGCCCCGGAGTCTGGTCTGGGCGAACCTGTGGCTTGCTCTCTTTAACCTGCTTCCGGCCTATCCCATGGATGGCGGGCGGGTGTTGCGCGCCATCTTCAGCCGCAAGATGGATCCGGTGCGCGCCACTCGGCGCGCAGTCTCGATCGGCCAGACGTTCGCAATCCTGTTCATGCTGGTGGGGATGTTGTCGAACATCTGGCTGATCATGATCGGCGTCTTTCTGTTCATCGGGGCCCAGCTGGAAGACCGCTCGGCGGTATTCCAATCGGTGCTGGAGACGATACGCCTGGAAGACGTCATGCTCACCGACTTTGCCACGCTCTCTCCGGCGGACACCCTGGAAGATGCGTTAGAGAAGGCGGTGCACTCCCTCCAGGACGACTTCCCCGTCATTCGCGGCAGCGACATGGTGGGCGTCGTCTCGAAGCAGAAAATCCTGGAAGCCCTGCGGGCGGAAGGAAACGGCTACGTCCAGGCCGTAATGAACCGCATTTTCGAAGTCGCCCAGAAGAAGGAATCTCTGGCCTCAGCGTTCCGTAAGCTCACGGCGCGGAACCTGAGCATCATCCCCGTGGTGGAAGATCAGCGCCTGGTCGGCATCGTGACTCTGCAAAACCTGATGCACTCCATGGCTCTATTAGCCGAGAGCCGCAAACTGCGCAAAGCCGGCCTGAACGCCTAGAACCGGAACACCGCACCCACGGAGGGTTCCGACAGGTTGCCGGTTGCTCCCGTAAATAAATTGTTCACTTTGAAATCCGGCACCTTGTAGAGGAAGCCACGGTATTGCACCCGAACCGCCCATCTCTTGGTGACGCGATAGTCGAACCCGCCCCCGTAAAGGAATGCAGCGCGAGTCTGTTCGACGGCCGGCAATGGGGTCAGAATATTATTGATGGTGATGCCGGCAGCATCGGGTTTGAAGCGAAGAACCCCGCCTCCGGCCAGAGCAAAGGGTCTGAAGTTGTGCCAGCGCAACGGCCGGAAGACGTAGGCGCCGCTGTATTCGGCGATGCCGTCTTGAATGCGGAACAGATTAGGGCTGGAGGAATACTCCTGGGTATTGCGGATGCGGCCGTAGGTAAACTCCGCCGAGTGCTTTCGAGAGAAGTTAAGGCGGATCGAAGCGAGACCGATGTACGATTTGGTCACAGTTTGTGTCGTCAGGTTGCCGGAAGTCGAACGGCTCAGCGCGGGACCGCCGCCCACCGAAACATCGATGGGATATTCCTGCGCCGCAGCAAAAGAAACAGATAAGAACAATACCGCCAGGATAGCTCCGCTTTTGAGCATCAAGTCTCCTCTAGTGATTCGGTAAAACACGGTTTCTTGAATTTTCTATTCCGTTCGCGACCGTCAGAACAGACGGATCGCTTTCGCCTGCTCGACCGCGTCAATCCTCTTCAACTCCGCCAGCACCGGCTCCGGCACGCGCCCATCGACGTGCACCACGGCGATGGCTTCCTGGGGTCCCACGCTTTTCACGCCCACACGGCGGCCGAGGGAAAAATCAGCGATGTTGATTTTATGCTTGCCTAAAATCGTTCCCACCTTGCCAATGACTCCGGGCACGTCGCGGTTGCGCAGGTAGATCAGATTCCGCTCCAAAGGAGCCTCCACGTCGATGCCGTCCACGTTCAACAGCCGGGGCGCGTGCTTGTGCAGAACCGCGCCTTTGATTAGATGCTCCTCGCCGCCGCTCTTCAAAAGAATCGAAAGCACGCTTCCGGCGCCTCCGCTCGAGCTTTTCGCCTTCTTTGATTCGTGGATCCGCAGACCTCGCGAGGTCGCTATGGCCTCTGCATTGACCAGGTTTGCCTTCTCTTCCAGCGCCTGGTTCAGGATTCCCTTAATGGCCGCGTTACGAATCAGCTCCGTCTTCCACTCGGCAATGTGCCCACTGTAGCGCAGGGAAATCTCCTCGAGCGGGCCTTCGCTCGCCTGTACCAGGAAAGAGCCCAACCGTTCGGCAAGCACAATGTAGGGCTGCAATTCCAGGTATTCATCGTGCGAGACCGACGGTACGTTGACGGCATTCTGAATCACGCCATGCTTCAGATACTCTTTGACCTGCAGAGCGACCTGGTAACCGACGGCTTCCTGCGCCTCATGGGTCGAGCCTCCGATGTGCGGAGTCAGCAGCACATTCTCCATGGCGGTAAAAGGCGAATTCCTGAGCGGCTCTTCGACAAACACGTCCAAGGCTGCGTCTGCAACCTGGCCTTGTTTCAAGGCGTGCACCAAGGCAGCCTCATCCACCAATTCGCCGCGCGCGCAGTTTACCAAACGCACTCCCTTTTTCATCTTCTTCAGCGAGTCGGCATTAATCATCCCCATGGTTTGAGGGGTGAGGCCGACATGGAGGGTGAGGTAATCGGCCGCCGTGTAGACTTCTTCCAACTTGGCCAATTGGATGCCCTGTTCTTTCGCCACCACGGACGAAACGAAGGGATCATGGCCAATGATGTTCATGCCGAAGGCCTTAGCCCGGCGTGCCACTTCCATCCCCACGCGGCCCAAACCAACAATACCCAACGTTTTGCCGCGCAGTTCCGTGCCTTGCAACGACTTTTTCTCCCACTTCCCGGCATGCATCAGGTCGTTCGCGCGGCACACCTGGCGCGCCATCGCCAGCATCATGGCCAGGGTGTGCTCAGCCACGGCCACGGCGTTGGCTCCGGGAGTGTTCATGACCGCAATCCCTTTGCGGGTAGCGGCATCGAGATCGATGTTGTCCACGCCAACCCCGGCGCGGCCGATGACGCGGAGTTTGCGCGCGTGCTCGAGTAAGCCGGAATTCACTTGCACGGCGGAGCGGACAATCAACGCATCCGCCAACTCAATCTGCGAAGCGAGCTTTCCCTCTATTAGTTCCGGCGTGATCACCGTCCAGCGCGGTTCCCGCAGCAGGTCCACGGCGGACGAAGAGATTTTCTCTGCGATAACGACCTTCATCTGGATCCTATGTTCTCAGCGATTGGGCATCTCGTGATCTTTAGCTATGCTCTGCCAACTACGCTTGCCCGTCGGCGGGTGTGATGCGCATACACATCCTGGGCCGCCCGTACCGCGCTTCCATATTCCACCGGCTTCCCGGCAGCAACGGCGAGCACATGCTCGAGCGCTCCGAGAATACCAATGGTGTCGAGGTAGTCGTAGAAACCGAGGTGGGCAACGCGAAAAAGCTGGCCTTTCATCTCGCCCTGGCCGTTGGCGACGACTGCGGCAAATGACTCGCGAAATTCCTTCACCAACGCGCTGGAATCGATGCCCGGGGGAGATTTGATCGCCGTTAGGGCGGCCGCGGGACACGTTGGAGAGAACAGCTCCAATCCGAGCGCTTTCGCGCCGGCTCGGGTCATCTCCGCGGCCAGTTCGGCGTTATCGACCAACGCTCTGCGGCCGGCGGCGAGATCACCATTTCCCATCTGGCGGATGAAGTCCAGAGCCGCTGCAAGAGCCGCAAACAGCGACGTTGCCGGCGTGTAGGCGGACTCGCCCTTGGCGGCCGACTTCCGCTCCTTGCGAAAATCGAAGTAGTAGCGCGGAGACTTCGTGGTTTCCATCCGCTTCCATGCGCGTTCGCTGATGGCGCAATAGGCGAGGCCGGGAGGAATCATGAGAGCCTTCTGCGATCCGCCAATGATGACGTCGATTCCCGAAGCATCCACGTCGAAATGGGTCGTGCCCAGGCCAGTGATGGCGTCGACCACCAGCAATGTCTCGTCACCCATCGCCCGCACCAGCCGGGCAATTCCTTGGATGTCGTGACGCGCTCCGGTCGAGCTCTCCGTCGCCTGCACATACACCGCACGAACGTCAGATGTAAGTTTGGCTCGAATTTGCTCCAAGGAGAACGTCTCGCCATACGGCACGCTCACAAGCTCCACCATGCACCCGAAAGCCTTGGTCAGGTCGCGCCAGCGCTCGCCAAACTTGCCGGCGGTCAGTACCAGCACCTTGTCCCCGGGAGAGGTCAGGTTTGAGACCGAACCTTCCATGACCCCGGTCCCTGAAGAAGACAACACCAGAACGTCATTCTTCGTGCCAATGAACTCTTTCATGTCCGCCAGCACCCGCGACAGCAATCCGCGGAACTCCGCGGTGCGATGGTGCATGGCGAACGACGCCATGGCGGTTTGAGCCGCGGGCAGGATCGGGGTGGGGCCGGGCGTAAACAGACGGTTCTTGCGCAACATTCCTGGGATTCCTCTGAATTCGTGGGTGCAGCTAGTTTACAGGGAACTCCTCTCCTGTGACAGGTTTGGCCGTGCCCTCCGCTCCCGATTTGGGCCGTAGATTTCCCGCCTCTACCGGAGACCCCTACAGGCGCCTGTGACCCCAGTCACAGACCGGAGGTGACGCAGTCCAGGACAATGTCTTGAGAACATGCGAAAAGCGCTGTCCACGGCGATGCTGGTGATTTTGGGGTTGGCTTGGACGCCTCGGTCCTCTGCCCTGATGGAGCCGTACACCGCGCCTCAGCCAGGCCCCGTGCCTCATCGTTGCTGCCCCCGCATGCGCTTGCAAGTGCCGGTACAGCTCCAGTCTTCTCCCCTGCCTTGCGGAGTTGGGCATCGCTGCTGCATGTCGTCCGACCGGCCGCCTGCTTTGCCGGTCAACTCGGAGGACACACGGCTGCGTGGTGATCTCGAGGCCAACTGCGCCTTATGGAGCAGGGCTATCGCCAACCTCGGCCGGGTGACGCTGCAGACGCTTGGCCACCTTCCCGGATCGCCTCCCGATTTGAGTGTGATTCTCCGTATCTAGAGATTCTCCTCTGCGTCTTTATCCGTCGAGAAGCGCGTTGAATTCCGGGGCTTTGCCCCGATCACTACAGAAGGTTCATACGGAGAATCCAATTATGAAATCGTTCAAGATGTTGGCTCTGATCCTGGCCCTGGGGCTTCTTTCCTGGGCACAAGCTCCCGCTCCTGACAATTCCAATCCAAGCACCCAGAGCACGGCGAAGACCGAGTGCCCCTGCTGCCAGAAGATGGCCGACAGCAAGGATGGAAAATCATGCTGCATGCGCGACTCCATGGCCGGAAAAGACGGCAAGACGATGTCCTGCTGTTCGGGCAAGGACAGCAAGAGCTGCATGGGAAAAAATGGCAAGTCGTCCATGAAGGGCGACAAGAAAGAAATGGCGATGTGCAAGAAGAGTGACCAAAACGCAAAGGCTTGCTGCCAGCAGGCCAAAGATGGCGACAAATCCGCCATGGCATGCTGCAAGGGAGGACAGTGTGGCGCGCAGCATGACGCGAATCCAGACACGATGAAATAGCCGCGACGCAAAAAAGCCCCGGGCCGCGAACCCGGGGCTTTTTTCTTTCAAGACTCTAATCTGATTCCGGCGGCCCAGGTCCGGACCCTGCACCGTCGCCGCTCTGATGCATGTCGTCGAAAAGCTTCTGCAGCAACTCCGCACGCTTGTCGCTGTTCAACTCCTCCTGCAACTCTTCTAGGGCTAGGGCAACGACGTGGTAGTGGTGGGCGCCGGCGTATTTCGGATCGGTGGTGATATCGAGCCACACCTTGTGCATGAGTTCCAGGTCCTGGGGTCGCATGCGCGGCGCGTGGGGACCGAGCGGATATTCGCGGACGGTGCCGTTGGGCGCGTGCACTTCCAGGGTCAGACGGGGACGGGGCTCGGGCAAGCGCTCCCATGCGTCTCCTGTGAGTTTGGCCTGCTCGTCGGCAGTGAGCTTGTTGGAAAGGCCGCAAATGATGATGCTCGAATCCAAACGTTGGGCCGTCACTACGATCGCGTCAAACACATCCGAGGCAGGTACCACGAGAAGCGAAACTGGTTTCCCTTCCTTTTCTGCCACGGAAACAGCGGCGGTAAACAACTCTTGCTCGTAGTGATCGAAAATCTCATTGGCTTCGTAAACCGTTCTAGCGCTGAACGAGTGTTCCCGGTGGTAAAGCCGTGCGGTGAGTACGACAACATCTTGGTGGTTCGTATCGGTGCGTCGAATGACGTCGCGTAGGTAATAAAGATTCCGCGGATCTCGCACCGCGACCAGAAGATTTCCCGGGACGTACCCCCAGGGCTCCACTGCCTAGTTCCTGGTTTCCATAAACGCGAAATTGCGCAAGGCCCTCTGGCTTGCCGTGCCGTGCTTGCGCCACCTTGTGTTCTGAATAGGTGAAGATGGCAAAGAAGAGAGCTGAAAAGCTAACTCCCGCAATCGTAGCTTCGGATTTCGTGAACAGGTTGACGAACGCAGTTGTGAACAGGACCAGGGAAATTACGATCAGTCCCAGCGGGACTTCTTTGCCGAACAGCTTGGGGTTGCCCGGTACTCTCCACTCGCGATTTCCCGGATCCTTGTAGCGCAGCACCACCACCGCCAGCGACAGCAATGCAAAGCTCCAAATCACTCCAAAGGCATAGAGCCCGGCGAGGATGAAGACATTCCCTTTGGTTGCGACGATGGTCAGCAGTTGCATTCCTACAATCAGGTTGATGACCCGGTAAGTGGTTCCGTAGCGCGGATGGGGCTTCTGGAAGGTCGATGTCAATATGCCGTCCTCCGCCATGCGGTTCAACACGCCGTTGGCACCGACGATGGAGGTATTCTGAGCACCTGCCAGGATGAGCACTCCCACCAACACCACAAAGGCGCGGAAGCTAAGCTTCATCCAAGTCGGGCCAGTCAGAAACATGGCAATCCCTCCGATGAGATTGCCAAAGTATTGCGGCCGGACGGCGTCGGGGATGATCATCACGGCGAAGAATGAGACCAGGGATGTAAAAAGCAGGCTGTAGACGAAAATGACGAGCCCAGTTTTTTCCAGGTTCTTCAGCTTGGGATGCTCGATCTCACGGTTGACCTGGGCCAGAGTCTCCTCGCCACTCATGGCCAGCACGGAGTGCCCAAAACCAACGAACAGGATGATCCAGGTGAGGTGGCTGATCCAGGTCCCGTTCAGCCAGCCCAACGAGTCTTTGGTGAGGGATACGACCCCGGGGTGCAGAGGGTTGGGCGGCATCTGGATTGGGGCATGAAAAATGGTGATCGTGCACCAAATGATCAAAATGACCACCATGACCGTGGTGACGATCATGATCTGGAGCGCCTTCTGGCTTGATTCGTGGATCCCTTGAATATTCTTCCGCCAAAAATAGAGGGCGATCAGGCTGGCGAATACCGCGGCAAAACTATTGTCTGGGAAGTAGCGAATGGGATGATCAATATAGCGGGCGATGTCCTCGATGAACCCGGCGAGATATTGCCCGGCGGAGACGGCGCTGATGGGCCCGGTCAGAACATAATCGAAGAGTAACGCTGATACCGAGAGCTTGGCGAGCGTCCCTCCCATGGCTTCCTTCACCACGCGATACACACCGCCGCGCACGAACATGCTGCTGGACTCGATGTAGAGTGCGCGCACCGCGTAGCTGAACAACATGACTGCGAGGATGAACCATGGGGCGCTCTTACCAATGACCTTCTCCGCATCTCCGCCCGCGTAATAGGCGGAGGAAGCGAGGTCGGCTAGAACAATGGCGGCGGCGCGCCAGAAGGAGATGAAGGTCAGCATCACCGTGGTGGCGACGAACACTTTCACAGCCGGGCGGTTTGCGGTCTCGATGGGAGTGGACATAGGTGCGCCAGGCTGGCGCAAAATTAGAAATCTAGGATAACAGGCAATCGCAGGGGCGGCGAGACAAGCCGTGGGGAACAGTCTGGACCGGCTCTCCGATCCCAGATGCTGAAGGGCAGGGGCTTCTCATTTGATAATCCCCAACGTCCGGCGTGGCAGGCGCGCCACTTCCTCCTTGGGGATCAGGAAATTGTCGGAAATCAGGGATGCGGGATTTCCCGCCAGCCATTTCGAGATGGAGATCTCTTCGAACGTAGGGCTGTTGAAGAGGGCGAAGAACTTGGTCGGCTCGCTCCCGATCTGCTCCACGTAGTGTCCGAAGCCCTGTTGGATGAAACCGATCTGTCCCGGCCCGAATTCTTCGGTCTTGGCGCGGCCGTGAGCCCCAAAAATCGTCACCCGGGCGCGCCCGCTGATGTAGTACTGCCATTCATCGGCATTGGGATGCCAGTGCATCTCACGCAGCGCTCCCGGCTCCAGATATTGCAGCACCGATGTCAGGGTGTTGTTGATGGGAAATTCCTTCACCGTGACAATCCGTTCCCAGCCGCCGGAAAAAGTCAGCGGCGCCATTTTCGACAAGCTGAACTTGTGCGCCGACTGTGGGGTCTCCAGGTCTCCCGAGAGATTGGCCTCCAGAGGATTCAGCGGAATTTTGCCGGGAACGATGTACAGCTCTTTCCTGGGCAGGTTCGCGACGGTGGCGGGATCGAGTTTCAGATTGCGGACGACAATATCCGGAGGCGTGCGCGCCATCCAATCGGTGATGCTGAAGGTACCGAACTCCGAAAAATGGCCGTCGTCGAAGCCGAGAACAAAGTGGGCGTCGCGGTTGCCGACGTTTTGCAGGGCGTGCCCGTGACCCTTGGGGAAATACCAGATGTCGCCCGGCTCAAAGAGGTCGGTAGAAGGCTCGCCGTTGGGAGAAATGACGGTGGTGCGCACCGTTCCTTCGAGGACCAGGGCCCACTCGGCCGCAATGGCGTGCCAGTGCAATTCGCGAATGCCACCCGGTTTCAAACGCATGGAGACCCCGGCGATATGCTGGGAGGCAGGAAATTCCTCGACCGTCGCCTCCTTGGCTGACCCGGCTTCCCCTACCCATCCGGTGGTGGCTTCGATATCAAACTTGAATTCAGGAAGGGGCTCGTGGTGACCTGGGTTTTTCCCTATCTGATAGTTCTGCGGTTCGGCCGCTTTCGCGAAAGCAGGAAGCAAGGCTGCGCTCACGGTGGCTGCAGACGCAGCTCCGATCATCTGGCGGCGGTTCAGTTTGGCTTTGAGACGTGAGATCATCGGGCTCCCTTCAGGCGAAGGAATTATAGCCCGAGGTTGTCACGATTTGTGCCCGCCGCTTGGCTGTCTTCGGCGGGATTTCTCGTCATGAGCGCTAGAGTCTGCCTTCAACCGGCTCAAGACACCCGGATCTCCATCACACTGAACTCCAGCGGTGCGAGCGCTGGAGAGTTCAAACTTTCCCGTAAGCATCGCCATGATGGGTTCTGGTTTCCCCGTCAATATCAGGTTCGCATGCCGGGCAGAACCGGGACGTGCGCGCACCGTGCCGTCGCCGACAGTCTCAATCGTTATCGGCTCGTCGCCGGTGCGGAGTTCAATGCTGATGGCGGGCTCATTTGGCATTCCGTCGCTAAAGTAAAAATTCAGTGGGAGCGAGAGCCAGTGGCTGCGAAACGTATCTCTACGGCTAGTTTGCGCGAGCAGGGGAGCGCCCCAGCGCCCCAACTGAAAGAGGATGGGCTCAAGTTCGTGACCACGAGGCGTGAGCTGATACAAAGTGGTCGCGATCGGGGGTGGGGCTTCCTGGCGTTGCACGATTCCCCCTTGCTCCATCTGCTTGAGGCGGTCAACCAGCAGGTTGGTCGCGATTCCCGGCAATCCGGTTCGTAAGTCCGTGTAGCGGCAAGCCCCCCGGATCAGCAACTCTCGCACAATCAGCAGGGTCCAGCGGTCACCCACGAGGTCGAGCGCTTTAGCCAAGGCGCAGTGTTGTCCATAGGAGCGCATGGGGCCATCTTAAACCCTTAATTTTATAAAATCAAGTTTATACTTGACATTTTCAAGTTATAACTTTACAAAATGTTGTCAAGGAAGTGCAGAAATCCAGGGATGCATTTCGCTGTTTCAAGGGTAGATCGCAACGCTGGAACCAAAAGGGGAGGGAACCAATGGTCGGCCTCAGTAACCGTGTGCATATTTTTGCTCGTCCCGGCGTGAAACAAAAGCTGGAGTGGTGCTTTACGACCATTCTCGGCTGCGGCGCCGGCAGAAGTCTGGACGCGCCGGGCTTCTCGGAACCAATCCTGGCTTTTTCCTTTCCGAATGGAGGGGGGTTGAGCGTCGAATTCACGGAAGACGCTTTGGACGACGCTCGGGCGCGCCGCGGAGCATGGTTCGAACTCGAAGCAGACGATCCGGCGGCTTTGAAGAAAAAAGTTCTGGAGGCTGGGCTGCCGGAGGTGAAATATCTGGGGAACGACTTCTTTTACTTCGCGGCGCCGGGCGGACAGGTATTGAGGATCGTGCCATCCCGGAAATCCTGATTTGTGGGGGCCATGTAGGTGCGGGTAATGCGGTCGTGCCAGCACAGTTGGTCTTCATCAAGGAAGCACCACGCGTAACCGAGTCCGAGAGACACAGCTGACAGGGCGGAGGCCAGCACGCGCCAGTAGCGCAACCTGCGGGGAACGGCATTTCCGTCAAAGCGATTGAGCTGGAGCTTGGCCAATTTCAATCCCGGAGTCGTGCCGGTAAACACCAAGGCGAAATATTGGTAGCCGGCCCACAGCACTCCGGAAAGGATTAAAGCCGCTTCGATGGTCAGAGGCAGTGGCGGGATTATGGCGGTTACACGGAAGAAGATGTAGGCAAAAAGGACGAAGGCTGCAAGAACGATGAATCCATCGACAGCCGCCGCCGCCAAGCGGCGAGACATACGCGCGGCCTGCAAGGGAATTTCGAAACCCGGCCGCTTCTCTTCGATCTTATCTTCGACAGGCTCAATGAGGATGCCGCCCAAGGCCGGCGGAGGCGGAGTCACATCTGGGACTTCCAGTATGCGTGGACGATCAAAAACGGGCTCGGCCAGCTCATCCAGTGGCCTTGAAGGCAAAGTCAGAGATCGCGGGAACTCAAGGACCTTGCCGGTTTCGGCGGGCACGGGAACGGCAGGCAAGGGCTGCGTAGCGGCCGAGGATTGTTCGGTCACCGGAACCCTCTCCATGGCCAACGCCTGACAGGTAGGCGGTGCGGATGAGTCTGATGCTGCAAGACGTGGCGCCCTTGGCTCCGGAGATTCGAATTTCAGTGTTAGCGAGGGATAGCGTGGAGCGCGAGGTCTCCGCCGGGCACGATAGCGGTTTACTCTGTCGGTCACCTCGCTGCGCCAGGACGCGTTGTCTTCGGCCAGGATCAGGTTGGGCCCAAGCAGGCCGGGCGCACCCGCTACCGGTGGGTGTTCCGACTCCCCATTTTCCGGCAGCGAATCGCAAACGCCTGGCCCATCTTCGATCTCCGATTCTTTAACGACAAACCGCGAGTGCGGCGAGGCCGGTTCAGCGCCCTCAATGGACGCCGAAGCAGCAAGAATTGCAGGGACACTATCACTCTCCTCAGCAGCTCCGTCGAGTTCGAATCGGGATCTCATACTGGGCCGGTCTTACACCAGACACGCTTGCAGGACACCGCGGTGTAGTTCACCATCGGGCGGACGGGAAACGAACCGGGCTGTTGAATAAGAAGCCAGAGCAAAACGAGTTGCGACCATTCCTGGGAAGCATGGTTTTGCCACTCAGGGCAGCAACGTGCTAACGTCACCTTACCCCAGCGGCGAACCGGCCCGGGGCATCCTGCGCTTGCGATGACTTCCCGCACTCGATTCCTTATCACGGCGGCGATGGTTTGTCATCTGCTACTCGCGCCTCCCCTAGTTACCAGCCAGTTGCTTTCCTCCGCCCCACCGTCTAATCCCACGCAGAATCTGCCGAACGCACCTGCGGCGCAGCGCAGCGAAGAAGTCACCATGAGGGCGCTGGAGCAGGAAAAGCAAGGCACGATTTACAAGCTGCGCGGACACGCCGAAATCCGCTACCGGACCTATATTCTGTATGCCGATGAAATGACCTATGACTCCAATACGGGCGAGGCACACGCCGACGGTCATGTCGCGCTCGATGGCGGGCCCAACGACGAGCACATTGAAGCGACTCATGCTACCTACAACGTGCGCACCGAAACCGGGCACTTCGAGCATGTAGTCGGCACCACCGGGATGCGGCTCCGGGGAAACCGCATGATTCTGACTTCTTCGAGCCCCTTTGCCTTCAGCGGCAAGGTTGTGGACAAGACCTCCCCGGAACGCTACGTCGTGTACGACGGCACCATCACGAGTTGCGAACTCCCGCGGCCCAAGTGGTTATTTTCCGCCCGCCAAGCTTCGGTGGAAGCAGGCGGCAATGCCGAAATTCACCATAGCGACTTTCGGCTTCGGGGAGTTCCGATTTTTTATTTCCCGTACGTCACCTATCCCGTGGATCGTGAGCGGCGGCAGTCCGGATTTCTGATTCCGAGTTTCGGGCAGTCGTCGACCAAAGGCACGATTGTGGGCGAGGGCCTGTATTGGGCGATGAACCGCAGCATGGACGGCACCCTGGGTGCGGAATATTTTTCCAAACGGGGATGGTCGCAACACGGCGAGTTTCGCGCACAGCCGAGCGAAACCTCTTTCGTGGACCTGAACTATTTCGGCGTGATTGACCGCGGCGTTGGCACTCCACCCGTTCAACAGGGAGGCCAGGACGTGCGGCTCAACGGCGAAAGCACTTTCCACCACAACTTCCGGGCAGTGACCAACATCGATTATCTGAGTTCATTTGTCTTCCGCTTGGCTTTCAATGAGGTTTTTACTCAAGCGGTGTACTCGGAAGTCAAGTCGCTCGCCTTCCTCTCGAACACGACAAAGGGGTATTCGTATAACGCCTCCGTCCAGCGCTACCAGAACTTTGAAAGTACCACCCCGGGAGACGTGATCACCATTCTGCACGCGCCCAGCTTTGATTCCTCCACGGTCGAACAGCGAATTGGACGGTCGCCGCTTTACTGGTCGTATGACGCGGCGGCCGAAGGGCTCTCCCGCAGCGAACCTGGCTTCCGCACCGCGAATCTTGTCGGCCGCTTTGACCTGACCCCCGGCGTGTCCATGCCGCTCGCCTTCAAAGGCTGGTCGGTACGGCCGGAGTTCTCGTTGCGGGACACGTACTATACACAGCAGTTGCTGCCTTCGGCCGGCACTGGAGTTTCGCTCAGCGACCCGATCAATC
This sequence comes from Terriglobia bacterium, assembly GCA_963832635.1. GTDB lineage: Bacteria > Acidobacteriota > Terriglobia > Terriglobales > Acidobacteriaceae > DATFTE01. The sequence goes on from CAWHVH010000004.1 coordinate 422,008, forward strand.
GAAAAGCACTCGAAGGCCGCGTTGAAGTGCGGCCTCCGACCCTGGAGCGTGTGTTCGACCACGAATTCCTTAAGCGCAAGTGGAAACATGTGATCGAGCCGCGCCTCGTGTACAACTACGTAACCGGGGTAGACAATTTCAACCGTATCCTGCGCTTCGATGAGCGCGACATCCTCAGCGACACCAACGAGGTGGAGTACGGAGTGGTCAATCGCATCTATGCGAAACGCACCTCGAAGGAACCTGAGGATTGTGGTCCAGGCGGTATGCCTCTGCTCGTGGTAGGAGGAGCGGCTCCGCAGAGCCACATTCCATGGCAGAGATCGCCCGTACCCCAGGCGTCGCCCTGCAACTCGGGCCCGGAAACGCGGGAAGTGCTCACTTGGGAACTTGCACAGAAATATTTTCTGGACCCGACCTTTGGAGGAGCCCTGGTGCCTGGCGTGCGAAATGTGTTCACGACGACCGCCGATCTTACCGGAATCGCCTTCCTCACCGACGCGCGTCACTTATCACCTCTGGTCTCGCGCCTGCGGGTGAACAGCAGTAATCGCACGGATGTCGAATGGGATCTCGATTACGACTTCAAAGGTGGGCTCATCAATGCCAGCACGGTGCTCGCCAACCATCACATCGGAGAATTTACCTTCGGTGCTGGGGACGCTTATTTGCGGGAACAAGGCGACACTACAACCACTACGACTGGCACCACGGCGACGCCGCGGTTCAATCAGTTCCGCCTGTTGGCCGGCTATGGGCGAGCCAACAAGCCCGGGTTCAGCGGAGCTGCCAGCGTGGGATTCGACGCTACTCTGAACTTTCTGCAATACTCCTCGGTGCAAACCACTTACAACTGGGACTGTTGCGGATTGAGCCTGGAATACCGGCGCTTCGCTCTGGGTTCGGTGCGGAATGAAAACCAGTTCCGCTTCAATTTCTCGCTGGCCAACATCGGATCGTTCGGAAACCTCAGGCGACAGGAAAAGCTGTTCTAACCGCTCTGTCGTATTAAGATGTCCTCCATGCTTTCCTCCGTCGAACTGGGCGCCAAGCGGGCGGTTTTGGACGCGAAGTTGCGCGCATTAGGCAGGACCCTCGTCGCTTATTCGGGCGGGGTCGATTCTGGATTCCTCGCCTGGGCCGCGCATGAAGCCCTAGCGCAGGGCACGCTGGCGGTCATTGCCGATTCGCCCAGCCTTGCGCGGACACAACTCGCGGATGCGCTCGCCTTCGCCCGTGAGCAGGGCATTCCGATCGAAGTCATCGAGACCCGCGAACTTGAACGTCCGGAATACGCGCGGAATGACGGATCCCGCTGCTTTCATTGCAAGGATGAGCTGTTCACCCTGATGGAAGAGTTTCGCGAGCGGCACAAGTTCGATGCCATCGCGTACGGGGTCAACGTGGATGACCAGGGAGACTTTCGCCCCGGTCAGGACGCGGCCAGACGCCATCACATAAGCGCTCCGTTGCTCGACGCTGGCCTCACCAAGCAAGACATTCGGCAACTGGCCCGTGCTGCCGGACTACGAATTTGGGATAAGCCCGCCTCCGCGTGTTTGTCATCGCGGATTGAATACGGGCGGTCGGTAACACGAGAGGCTTTGAGCGTGGTCGAGCGAGGGGAGGATGCTCTGCGTGCCATGGGGTTTCGCCAGTTCCGCGTGCGCCATCACGGCGATATCGTGCGGATTGAAATTGCCAAGGAGGAGTTGGCGCTCGCGCTCGATCCGAAGATGGCGGCCGAATTCACAAGAATCTTCAAGGCGCTGGGTTTTCGGTTTGTGACTCTCGATCTGGAGGGCTTCCGTTCCGGGTCGATGAACGCCCTTTTGCCGGCCGAGGATCTGCTTCGGCGGGCCTGATCGGGCCTGGAAACTGCCTGGTTTGTGGGTCACCGGTGCCACCGGGCGCCCGCCGGGCGTATGAGATAATCATTCTTTACCTTCAATGTACAGGCGGTTCCTAGTGACGCTGTTTCGACGTTCGATCCTTGTCTTGCTGCTGATCTGCCTGGGGTGTTCCGCGCAATCCGCGCCGCCCGATGTAGCGGTGCGGGTGGAAAAGCAGGTGCGCAACTACTACAACATTCCCGCGGAAGTGAAGATCACTCTGGGCCCGCTGCGGCCGAGCGAATTCCCCAACTACGACATGGTGACCGTGTCATTGACGGGGGGAAGCAAGAAGCAGGATGTCGATTTCCTGCTCGCGAAAGACGGCAAGACTCTGGTTCGTTTCACCAAGCTGGACCTGACGAAGGACCCGTACGCGGAAATCATGAAGAAGATCGACGTCACCGGGCGGCCGACGCGGGGCAACAAAGACGCCAAGGTGGTGGCGGTAAATTTCGATGATCTCGAGTGCCCGTTCTGTTCGCGCATGCACCAGACCCTGTTTCCTGAACTGCTCAAGGAATATGGCGACCGGGTACTGTTCATTTACAAGGATTACCCGCTTTCGGCGATTCATCCCTGGGCCATGCATGCCGCGGTAAACGCCAATTGCCTTGCGGCCCAGAGCCCCGACGCCTACTGGGACTTCGCCGACTTTATTCACGCCAACCAGAAGGACGTGAATAGTGAAAAGAGGGGAGACCCTCAGTTCGCGCTGCTCGATAAATTGACGTTGGAGCAGGGGAAGAAACACAACCTTGACGCAACCAAACTTGAGGCTTGCATCAAGGCGCAGAACGAGGATGTGGTCAAAGCGTCGGTGAAGGAAGGCGAAGCCTTGGGGATCGATGCGACACCCACCATGTACGTGAACGGCCAGAAGGTCGACGGAGCTCTGCCGATCACCGAAATGCGGGCGATTCTCGACAGCGCTTTGACCCAAGCCGGAGTTCCGGCGCCTGCGCATCCCGCAGAGGCGCCGCAGCCGGGAGCGTCGCCGTCGCAGCCGTCCAGCAAGTGATTCGAGTCCAGCCGCATGTTGCTGGCGTTTCCGGACGAGCACGCCTGAGCACGTGAAATAGTTTTGAATAGTCCCACTGCGGATTGAGTGGAGAGGGTCGATTGAAAAAGAATCCTTTGGTACGTCTCGCGTTCCTGCTCCTGCTGGCCGGCCTGACCGTTGGTTTCGTCGCCTGCGGAGCCAAAAAGCCCGGCGACGACGTCGCTGCCTCCGTCGACGGTCGCAAGATCTACCGCGCCGACATCGAGAAGTATTACCAGAATCAGATCGCTGGTTCCGACCAGCAACCCGTGGGCGAGCAAGCCACCAGCCTCCGTCTTAGCGTGCTCAAGGAGCTGATCGATAACGAGATCCTGATGCGACGCGCGGAAAAGCTCGGCTTGCTGGCCACCGACGACGAAGTCGACCGCAAACTCAACGAAATCAAGTCGCCCTACACCAAGGAAGAATTCGACGCGCGTTTGAAGGAAAAGAAGATTTCGATGGACGACTTCAAACGCGATCTGCGGCGCTCCCTGACGGTCGACAAAGTCCTGAACAAGGAAATCACGTCGAAGATCAACATTACCGACAAGGATGTGTCCGACTACTACAACCAGCACAAGGCTGAATTCAACCTGATTGAGCCGCAGTATCATCTGGCGCAAATCGTGGTCACCACGGCGCCCGGCCAGGTCCACAACCTGAAGAACGACAAGGCGCAGAATGAGGCCGACGCTCGCAAGAAAATCCAGATGCTGCTGAACCACCTCGACAGCGGCGATGACTTCGGCACGCTGGCCATGAATTATTCGGAGGATACCGACACCTCAGGTAATGGTGGTGATCTCGGGTTTACGCCAGAATCCTCACTGAAGAACACCGATCCGCTCACCCGCGACATCGTAACCAAGCTAAAGCCCGGCCAGAACAGTCCCATTATTCCGGTCGTGAATCCCATGACCAAACAAATCATGGGATTCCGCATTGTGAAATTGATTGCGAAGGAACCGGCAGGACAGCGCGAGCTCGCGGACCCACGGGTGCAGCAGGCCATTCGCGCCCAGTTGCGCGATCGCCGCGAACAGCTGCTGAAGGCAGCTTATTACGAAGTTTTGCGCGACCAATCGAAGGTAGAAAATTACTACGCGCAGCAGGTGCTGGACTCGAATGGAGTGGTGAAGTAGGTTTCCGGGAAGATCTTAAGCCCTGTCCCCCATGAGTCGGCCTGAGGCCGCCACCACCAGCCCCCGGACACCTTGTCCGATCGAACATCGATTGCTGTTAACCATAATAATTTCAGCAACTTGCCTCACAATCCACGCCTGACCGCCAGGGGGTTGAGAGGACATTCTGTCCTCACACCGAATCCCTCGTACCTACACATCTTTACAGGGCAATGACTTACAAAATGCCGGCTTGGCTCTCGGGGTGCTTATGTATCGCCGGGACAATGCTCTTTCTATCTACCTACCGTTCTCGCAACGGTAAGAAAACAGGAGAAATGACCACTATCGAACGAACGCAAGGTATCACCAGAGAAGCGCCCTTAAAGGGACGGAAATCTGAGACTCAGGGTGCAGCTTGGGGCCGTTGGCTCTGCTTCCTGTTGCTTCTCACGCTGGCCGTGCCGGCGATCGCTGGTGGCCCTCGACCGTTCAGGGATCCGGACCAAGCGACTGCAGGCAGACCGAAGATGTCGACAGATCTGCAGCGGCTGGGATCGAGCAACTCAGGCCGGCTCGTAACCGTGATCGTTCAGTTCCACGCTTCGCCAGATTCTTCGACCGTATCTGGACTGCAGGCCAGAGGCGCCGCGGTCCAGAAGCGCTTCACCGCGATTCGTGCGGTCACCCTACGTTTGCCGGCGAACATGCTGGCTCAACTGGCCAACAATCCCAGAATCAGCTACATCACACCGGATCGCCCGGTGCAACTTACGGCCAATGAGGACTACGACACTGCCGTTGAGAGCGACATGGCAGCATCCCAGTTCGCCATGGACGGAACCGGGATTGGCGTAGCCGTCATCGATAGCGGCGTGAGTGATCATCCCGATCTGCATAACGCTTCTGGAGCCTCGCGCGTCGTCTACAGCGAGAGCTTCGTTGCAGGAGACGCCAGCACGGACGACAGCTACGGCCACGGCACGCACGTTGCCGGACTGATCGCGGGAAACGGAGCCAGTTCCACTCTAGGCAAGGGCTACGACCGCCAGTACACCGGGATGGCTCCCGGGGTAAACATCATCAATCTGCGCGTACTTGACAAGAACGGCAGCGGGACCGACACGCAGGTGATCGCCGCCATCCAGCGTGCCATCGCGCTCAAGAGCGTCTACAACATCCGAGTTATCAATCTGTCCCTGGGCCGCCAGGTGTACGAGAGCTACACCCTCGATCCACTCTGCCAGGCGGTGGAATCAGCCTGGCGCGCGGGTATCGTGGTCGTGGCTGCTGCTGGAAATTCGGGACGCGACAATTCCATGAAGACGCATGGATTTGCCACCATCGGCGCTCCGGGAAACGATCCGGCCGTAATCACCGTGGGTGCAACTCGGACTCGCGGCACCGACACCCGCGTCGACGATGTAATCGCCAGCTACAGTTCCAAGGGGCCGACACTGCTCGATCACGTCGTCAAACCTGATTTGGTGGCGCCTGGAAACCGCATCGTTTCGTTGCGAGCAAGCGGCAGCACATTGGACAACAAGTATTCGGCGTACGAGATCAAGTCCAGCAATGGCAGCTCCGCTTACTACCGCCTGAGTGGGACCAGCATGGCGACTCCGCTTGTGGCTGGAGCCGCAGCGTTGATGCTCCAGAAGAACCCCACTCTGACTCCCGACCAAGTCAAAGCTCGATTGTTGAAGACTGCATGGAAGGGCTTTTCCACATTCAGCTCTGCCGCAGACGAATCAGGAAACAGCTACAACGATCAGTACGACGTTTTTACCTACGGCGCCGGCTACCTCGACGTCGCAAGCGCGTTGGGCAGCACCGATTGGTCCACGGGCGTCGCACTGTCTCCCAGCGCCACTTACGACTCAGCCAGCGGAAATGTGTACCTGGTCAACACCAATTCCGTGATTTGGGGGACCTCCGTGGTCTGGGGGAACTCCGTGATCTGGGGCACCTCGGTCGTCTGGGGCAACAGTGTTGTGTCGGGCAACTCGGTCGTGTGGGGAAGTAGCGTCGTATGGGGGAACACCACCGACAATGGATTCAGTGTCGTCTGGGGCAATAGCCTGTCGTCAACGAACGGCAGTATGCTCGCCCTGAGCAACGGGGAGGACGGTGAAGACTAGTCGCGGAGTCCGAACTAGTCACCGGAGACGATCATGACCAACAACCTCTCGAATCAAGCGAAGCTGATGATTGGGGCGGCAAGCTGCGGCAGCCTGGCGGTATTCTGTCTGGGCGCTCACCAGATCCGGGATATAGCCTCACCGCAACTATTCCTCTTGATCGGGGCAGGGGTTCTCACTTCCCGCCTCAAGGTCAAACTGCCCGGGGTTATCGGCAACATGTCGGGAAATGTGCCGATCGTTCTGCTTGCGATTCTGCGCCTGCCTCTGATGGGCAGCGTGCTGGTTGCAGCAGCGGCTGCCGTCGCCCAGTCTTTCGCGGCTGGCGCCAAGGGGCCTCAGCCGGTTCAGTTCCTGTTCAATACGTGCACACTGGTGAATGCCTCGGCGATTGCGTACTGGATGCTCCACTATGCGAACCCGGACCAACGTGTCGCCAGCCGAATGCTGATGTTAGTGGCATCAGCAGGGATCTACTTCTTCGCCAACACCATGCCGGTGGCGGGCATCATTGCCATCACCGAAAAAACCAGACTGCTTCCGCTCTGGCACCAGGTCTTTCTCTGGTCCTTTCCGAACTATGTGATTGGCGCAGGTTTGGCAGGGATTGCGTCGGTGTTCGGTAATGCCGTCGGATGGCAAATCCTGGCCGCTCTGACCGCCGTTCTGTTCGCGGTGTATCAATGCTTCAAGGTCTACGTTGATCGTTCGCAGATCCGGACGGAACCGCTGGTGGCAGGGGCTGCTGCAGGGCGTTGACCGGTGTTGTATTCAAAATATGGCCCGAAGGAGAGTTCATCAAGCCTCCTGGGCCTCTACTCGACGATGGCGAGCACATCCCCGGCATTGACCGCTCCACCTTCGGTGGCGATGAGTTTCTGCACGATGCCGGCCTTGGGCGATTTGAGCTCGTTTTGCATTTTCATCGCTTCCACCACCAGAATGCTTTGACCGGCTTCCACCTGGGCTTTTTCGGCGACCAGCAGACGAACAACTTTGCCGGGCATGGGAGCGATGAGTTTCTTGGGACCCTTTTCGTCGATACCGGCGCCGATGCGGCTGCGCAGGGATCGCGGATCGCGCAATTCGGCGGCATAACGGACCGGGCCCACCCAAAGATGGAGGTCGGTGGCGGTACGCTCGCGCTTCACCTCATAGGATTTGCCATCGATCAAGACGGACAGGACATCGCGGCGGGAAAGAATGGCATCCATCTGAATCTCGCGGCCGTCGAGACGGCATTGCCAGCGTCCGTCGCGGCGGTCGAGTTCTAAACGGTACTTCTTGCCGTCGATGGTGACGTCGTAGGTCATTGAGCTCTCAGTTGCTTCTCAAACTCTCCGATCTTCCTGACTTCTTCCACTGTGAAACTGCTTCGGTCGCATATCCCTTTCCGTTGGTCGATGCGGCCGCTTCCGGGTCGAGAACGGCGAACAATCCTGCCGCAATGGCGGCTACGTTGGCGTCTTCTCGCTTAACTTCCGGAGGCGGAGTTTTCATCAGGCGATCGAGATATCCAGTATCGAGTTTCCCTGATTGGAAGCCGGGATCACTCAGGATGCGGCGGAAGAGAGAAATATTGGTCTTGATGCCTCCGACAAAGTATTCGTTGAGCGCCCGCACCAGCCGTGAAATCGCCTGGGGACGGTCGGTGCCATAGCCAATCAGCTTGGCGAGCAGCGGATCATAATCGATGGGTACCGTCCAACCTTCGTACATGCCGCTGTCGCGCCGGATCCCCGGGCCTGACGGCGCCAGCAACAGCGTTATCTTCCCGGGGCTGGGAAAATAGTTGTTGTCTGGATCTTCGGCGTAGATGCGGCATTCGATCGCATGCCCGCGAACGCGCACATCCTCCTGGGTGAAGGGCAGCTTTTCGCCCGCCGCAATGCGAATCTGCAGGTGCACCAGGTCCAACCCGGTCACCAACTCCGTCACCGGATGCTCCACCTGCAGCCGTGTGTTCATCTCCAGGAAATAGAAATTCTTCTCCTGGTCCGCGAGGAATTCGATGGTGCCGGCGTTGGTATAATTCGCCGCCTGGGCGACGCGAACCGCGATCTCCCCCATGCGGCGGCGCATATCGGGATCGACGAGCGGAGAGGGCGACTCTTCCAGCACTTTCTGATGGCGGCGCTGGATCGAGCATTCGCGCTCGCCGAGGTAAACGGTGTTGCCATGCTCGTCGGCCAGCACTTGCATTTCGATATGCCGGGGGTTGACGATGGCCTTCTCGATGTAGACTTCGCTGTCGCCGAACGAGCGTTGCGCTTCGCTCTGCGCGCCCTCCAGGGCAGACTTGAGCTCTTCCCTTGCATGCACCAGGCGCATGCCTTTGCCGCCGCCGCCAGCCGCCGCTTTCAGCATCACGGGATACCCGATTTTCGAGGCGACTTCTTCCGCTTGTTCCGCTGACTCGAGACCGCGCGAAGTTCCCGGCACAAAGGGAATTCCGGCTTTCTCCATGTGCTGCCGGGCCCGGGTTTTGGAGCCCATCATTTCCATCGAGGCCGCCGCCGGGCCGATGAACTTGATCCCCGCCTCGGCGCAAGCCCCAGCAAACTTCGCATTTTCGGAGAGGAATCCGTACCCGGGATGGATAGCATCGGCGCCGCTGAGCTTGGCCGCCCCTAGAATCTTGCTGAAGTTCAGATACGATTGGGCCGCCGCTGCCGGGCCGATGTGATAGGCCTCGTCGGCTTTGCGCACGTGCAGCGAAGCCCGATCGACGTCCGAAAAGACCGCGACCGAAGTGATTCCCAACTCGCGGCAGGCGCGTATCACCCGTACCGCGATCTCACCCCGGTTGGCGATTAAAATCTTCTTGAACATGCTCAGAGAACCCGGATCCCGCCGTCCAAACCCTTAATTGTACTGAAGTCAGCGCCCTCTGACTCTAGAGCACGTCGGGCCAGTGTCGTGTGCTCCACGTCACAGGGCAAGGTGCTCGCTGCAGTGAGCCATCGGGTACGATATGACTTTCCCGGAAGGAGTTCATGGCTGCAGACGAGTTCATGGCCAGACCCAGGCAGGCGAGGGCTTACCTTCTTCCTGTCTCCCTCACCTTGGCGGGATTGCTGGCACGCCTGGCCTGGGCCCATTCGATATTCCTGAATGCGGACGAAGCCTTGCACTACCTGCTCTCCACGCAGCCCACTCTCAAACAAACATACCAGGCAAGCCTTACCACGGTTCACCCGCCGCTCCTTATCGTTCTGCTGCACTACTGGGGCATGCTCGGCACCTCAGAATTCTTCCTGCGGATGCCTTCGGTACTGGCGGGAACCGCGTTTTGCTGGATGACTTATCTCTGGCTGGAGAAAGTCACCGACCGGGAAACGGCGCTGATTGGACTCAGCCTGCTCTTGTTCTCTCCCGCGCTGATTTATGTCTCTGCCGAGATCCGGCAGTATGCCCTGCTGCTTTTCTTCTGCGCGGGCAGCCTGTACTTTCTGGAACGGGCGCTGCAAGCCAATTCTCTGGGGTGGATGCTGCTTTCGTTTCTTTCGCTCGACCTCGCGCTTTCGACGCACTATTCCTCATTGATCTTTGCGCTGACGATCGGTGTCTACGCCCTGGTCCGTTTCCGGCCCCGCAAGACCGCCCCCTCGGTGTTTGTCGTGTGGGTAGCGGGCGAGCTAGCGGCTTTGGCCCTGGTTGGGTTTTACCTTGAGAGCCACGTGTTGCCGTTGCGGCGGGTGGGGTTCCCGCAGACGCTTGCGGACTCTTACCTGCGCGGCTCCATTTTTCATCCCGGCGAAGACCGGTTGCTCCCGTTTGTTCTGAAAAGCAACATTAAGGTTTTTCATTACTTGTTCAGCCAGGGCGCCATCGGCGCTGTCGGCCTGCTGCTGTTCCTGGTCGGAGTGACTCTGCTGCTGCGCGGCGCAGGCTCGGAGCCTGTCACCGGCAAGCCCACTTCTCGCCAGCTTGGTTTGCTGTTGATCTTGCCCTTCGCTGTGAACTGCGCGACTGCGATCGCTGGAGCTTATCCCTACGGTGGGACGCGTCACAACTCCTACCTGGCGGGCTTCGCAATGTCGGGTGTGGCGATCTCTCTGGCCCGTTGGAGACCAGCCCGATCATGGGCGAAACCAGGCGCTTTGGTGATCGCCCTGGCCCTCTGCAACTTCACGGTGATGCCGGGCGGCGTCTACATCAAGCCGCGCAATCAGCGCATCGGACTCATGCGCCGCGCCATGGCGTCGGTCGAGCGCTCGGTCCCCGAAGGCTCAACCCTGGTTACCGATTTTGAGGGAGGGCTGGCGCTCGATTACTATCTCTGCCACAACTTCACCGTGCTCCACCCTCCGTTGCAGCCGTTTTACAAGTGCCCTGTGGAAAGTACCAGCTCATTTTCCAGGACCCACGGCCGTGGATCTTTCGGGCACAGACCTTTCCCGCTGATTTGCAGACTCTGCAGCAGATGTACGGTTTCGGGCCGGAGACGAAAGTGTGGTTCTTCCAGGCAGGCTTCTTGGTGGACCAGGAACCGGAACTGCGTTCCTTACTGAAGCGGTACGGCTGTACCCAACCCCAGGAGTTTGGGCAGAACATCCTCTTATGCGAGATCGCTCCGGGGCGAAGCCTGAGTCCGTGAGCGAATCTGGCAATAAAAAGCCCCTTCCTGACGGAAGGGGCCAGAAGCCACGGAGAGGCTATGTTATTTCGGCTGGTCCATGGTGATGCCTTGCGCACCGGGCTGCTTCGCTGCCTTCGCCTTCTTGGTCGCCATGGTCTTGTCAACCCAGTCATCAGCGGTCTTCAGATCGGCGGCGCGGGCTTCCAGATCTTCGCACTCGACATCGGCCCGCTCGCGATACATAAGGTTCATGTAGGCCATTGCGTCATCGTAGTCGGGGCGGATCACCAGCGCTTTTTTCAGGTTGTCGATACCATCCTGAATATTGGCGGAGTTCTTCTCCTTCAGATCTTCACAGACCTTCTTCTCGTTCTTGTCTTTCGCATTGAGTGGCTCGTCCGGTTTCAGGCCCAGTTTGGCGCGCTCTTCCATGCGCGGCTGATAGGTCTGGGTCCAGTCGATCACGCCAACCGAGTAATACGGCTCGGGATCATTCGGGTCCGCTTCGAGCGCCATGCGATAGTATCTCTTGGCCTCTTCGAAGTTCTTCATGTTGAGGTAGATGTAGGCGATGCCCTTGATGCTGTTGATGTTCTTGGGGTCGCGGTTCAGAACTTCCTTGTACTGATCGATGGCCTGTTCGGCCATCTTGTTGTTGTCAGGAGTGTCCGCACCCGGAATGTACTGCTGGGCATAAGCCGTCGCGAGGTAGAGGCGCGCATTCAACAGCGTGGGATCGAGCGTCACCGCCTTTTGAAACTTGTCGATCGCCTCTTCATACTTGGCACTCTTGTATGCCGCCACGCCCTTGTTCAACTGATCGCGCGCTCTCAGTTTGTCGCAACCGAGGGTGGATAACAGGGCCAAACCCACCGCCAGCAGCGCCAGCATCCTTACCGTCTTTTTCATTGCGTTATGAATCTCCCTTGCCACAAAGAATCCACGGGAATCCTACACACGTGGCGATGCGGGCGCCAGAGTTTTTCCGAGTCCGTCAGCCGGCAGTTCCGGCTTCGCCTGAACTCTGGCAGGCCCGCGCCTCGACTCTTTTCTAACCGCCTGCTTCGATCTTCGCAGTGATCAGGCCCACTTTATCCACACCTGCCGCATGCGCAATATCAATCACATTGGCCACATCGGCGAAGGGGACATTATCGTCGCCCTTCACGAACATGACCTTCTCGGCGCGGGTCTTGAAGATGTCGGTCAGGCGTCCCTGCAGATTCTCCCAGGTTGTATCTTCCTGGTTGATCTTGAGGGCAGGAGCTTGTCCTGAGCCACGATCGATCAACTGGACCACGATGGTGCGGTCGGGGGTATTGTTCTTGGGCGCGTTGGGCGGCGGCGGCTGTGGTACCAGCGCATCCAATCCCTTGGGCGTCAGCGGCGTGATCACCATGAAGATGATGAGCAACACCAGAAGCACGTCAATAAGCGGGGTAACGTTGATGTCAGCGCTCTGACCTCCGCCCCCGCCAAGTGCCATTCCCATAGTAAATCTCCTGTTATTGCCCGCCGGTTGGACTAGCGGGCGGGGCTCCGGGCGTGTTGTTCTTCCTCTGGTCGGTCAGCAGACCCAGATCATCCACACCAGCGGCCCGAACGTTATCTACCACCTCGACCACTGACCCGAACCTTGCCCGGGCATCGGCGCGAACATAGACCCGCTTATCCGTCCGGTTGGCGATTCGATCCTTGATCTTTTCGGTAAGCTGATCCACCGGGAGCGGGTCATTTCCAAAATAGACCTTCCCATCGCGCATAACCGCCACGATCAACGCGTCTTCCTTGTCGGCGTCCTGCATCGGGGTGGGGTTGTTGACCTTGGCCAAGTCCACGCTGACGCCCTTCTGCAGCATGGGCGTGATCACCATGAAGATGATCAGCAGCACCAGCATCACATCCACCATGGGCGTGACGTTGATGTTGGAATTGACCTTGGCTCCCTCGTTCCGTTTGTTAAGTGACATATAGAGTGCTTCTCCTGCCGCTGAAATCGCGGCCCTGCCCGAAGATAAGGTCCCGTCCGCCGCTTCCCCGGCGCGGGGAGCATCCCAGCGCCGGCGCTAGCAACTCACGTTGACGAGTCCCCTTCAGGCCTTAGGACCGGCGCATTCCCCGGCGCTTGAGGAAGTAGTCGATCAGTTCGCTCGAAGAGTTATCCATCTCCACGTCGAACGCTTCCACACGGCCAGTCAGGTAGTTGAACATCATCACGGCCGGAATCGCGACGAACAGTCCGACGGCGGTCGTGACCAGCGCTTCGGCGATACCGCCGGCGACGGCACCCAGACCGGTAGCCTTCTGCTCCGAAATTCCTTTAAACGCGTTCAGAATGCCGACCACCGTGCCGAACAGTCCCACGAAGGGAGCCGTCGATCCGATCGTCGCCAAGCCGCCGAGACCGCGCTTCAATTCCGCGTGCACGATGGCTTCAGTGCGCTCCAGAGCGCGCTTGGAAGCCTCGATCGTCTCACCCGGAATGTCGTTCGAGTCCTGGTGAGCGCGGAACTCCATCAGGCCGGCGGTGACAACCTTGGCCAGGTGGCTCTTCTTGTTGCGTTCGGCAACCTTGATGGCCTCGTCGATCTTGCCATCACGCAGGGCGCCGGCGACCGCGGGGGCAAAAGCCCGCGACTGTTTACGAGCAGCGCTGAACGCCATGAAGCGGTCGATCATGACGCCAATCGACCAGCCCGACATGATGAACAGGATGATAACCACGGCCTTCGCCAGGATGCCCATCTGCTTCCATAGCGAAATCGGGTCCCACGCAACGGTACCGCCGCTATCCTGGAGTAACCAGACAGCTGCGGTGTGGACATGGCACACGGTGAGTGTTGCTAAATTGGCTACGAACATGAGTTGCTTTTCCCTCCTCGAAACTCGTCAGATTGTGGATCGCTCTGTGCTTGCCGATGATCTCTGTGCTTGAAAAAATAGCGCGCCGCGCCGCTGAAACCACGGTTTGACGTCCTGTGGTTCACACTTCCAGTGTTCGGCGTCTGGTCACCGGTGAGGTGCCTCAGTCTTTCTCAGGCCCCCGGTCCCAAGCATTGCGACTAGGTGGGATTGGGGGAAGGCAATCACCGCAAAACTTCCATTTGCAAAACTGACTGCCGCAGGCTCTAGCCTCCGGACAGGGAGAAAATTACTGTAACCTGGGTCTCCACTTCCACCGGTTCGCCGTTCAGGAAATAGGGTCTGTACTTCCACTGTTTCACGGCCTCGATGGCCGCCGGTGCCAGCATGGGATGGCCGCTCACCAGGCGCAGGTTCTCGATGGAACCGTCTTTACTGATCTCCGCAGTCAAAACCACATTTCCTTGGATGCGCGCTTGCCGTGCCAACGGCGGATAGCTGGGCTGCACTTTCCGAATCAGCAAACCTTGCGACACGCCCTGGGACACGCGCACGCGCTGCGGGGTGGCGACTCTCGGTACGGCGACGGGGGTCGAACTGATAATTCCGCCGATCACTCCGCCCATCTGCCCACCCGGAATCCCGCCCGGAACTCCGCCTACCACGCCGCCGGTGGCGGCCATTGGCGGAGGAGCCTCATCTTCCTTGATCATCTGGACTTTCTCTGGAATCTTGGTGGGGGTCCGCAGTTGGCCGTTCACGATGTCGGTCTGGATCTGCTTGACAATCTTGATCGGGGCCGCGGCTGGCGGCGGTGGTGGCGGCGGCGGTGGCGGTGGCGCCACCAGGAATGTCATCAACTGCTGCTTCGGTAACGCTTCGGTGAACAGCAGCGGGATGAGCACCAGAACTCCGACCAGGACCACCTGCAACCCAAATGAGATAAAGGTCGTCAGTCCCCGCTTGGTCTTAAGCCTTCCACCGGACTCGATTAGGCTGTCTTCAAACATAAGGTTTCTCCTACACACTGACCCTACGTACTCTTAGACACCGCCTGACTCTGATTTGCTCCCAAACACGCTCCTAAAAAGACTCCGCTCTCTACCTCTTGCTACTCTTTAATAATCAGCGAGTTACGCTTGCCTTGGTGACCTTTTGCGGCCCTTGACCCGGCCCTTGCTTTGGGCCTTTGTTGTCGAACGTTTTTCCGGAACCACTCGCACCTGCCGCCGGCCGCGCACCCCGGTTGATTTGCCAGTCCTGATAGGCCACCAGGATCGGAGCCGCAATCGCAATCGAGGAATACGTGCCGATTAAGATGCCGATTACCAGGGCGAAGGAAAACCCGTGTAACACTTCTCCGCCGAACAGGAAGAGAGCAAGCACTGTAAGGAAAGTCAGGCCTGCGGTCAAGATAGTTCGACTCAAGGTCTGATTAATGCTGCGGTTTACGATCTCCGATAGCTTCTCCCGGCGCATCAGCTTGATGTTTTCGCGGATACGGTCAAATACGACGATGGTGTCGTTATTCGAGTATCCAATCAGCGTCAGGATGGCGGCAATGACCGTCAGAGAGATGGGTAAGTCTCTGAGCGAAAACGCGCCTACCGTAATCAGGGTGTCATGGAATACCGTCACCACGGCCGCCACACCGTAGATCCACTCGAAGCGGAACCCAAGGTAGACGAGCATCCCTGCCAGCGAATAAAGGGTCGCCAACCAAGCCTGCTTCTTCAACTGCTGACCGACCTGCGGGCCTACAATTTCGACGTTTCTGACTCCGAAATCGGAGACGTAAAAGCCGTCGCTCAACGCGGCCACCGCGGCCGGGTCGGCGGCACTTTTGAGTTCATCGATCGAAGTCAGCACGCCGCCCTTGGTCTTGTCGCGGTAGTCGACGATCGCCTGCGCCTGCGCCGCGTAGCGTTGGTTGGCATCGGTTCCCGCATGTAGCGGGTCCTTCTCGAGAAGATAGCTGGTTAATGTCAAAGAGCTGGCGTTATTCAGATCCTGTTTGCCTGGGGGAGCATTGCTTTCCAGTGCATTGATGATCTGGGTCTTCCCCCGATCGAGCGCTTGCTCATTGGTTTCTTCTTCCGCCAGATCGACCAGAACTTCGTTATTCTGCGGCGCGCCATAGCTTTGAATACGCGCGTTATGCAGGCCCGCACGGTCCATGGCGGCGCGGATCGCGTTATCGTCGGGCTTATGCGAGAACTTCACGTACACCAGCGTTCCACCGCGGAAGTCCACACCTAAGGGGATGCCATGCCAAAACAGCATCGAAAGAACGCCGGCGACGCTGAAAACCAGGGAGAAAGCGAGGAAATACCATTTCTTCCCGAGAAAATCTATGTTTGGATTGCGAAAAAATTCCACTTTCAACCCCGGATTTCAAGGTGCCAGAGCTTCCAGGCATTTTGCTTTCGATCGCCTTTAGAGCTCTGAAGTCCTTATAAGTTAACCAATACTTAATGCCTCTCCGCGCTGTTTGCGGCTGAGGATGTAATCAAAAATTACCCGCGATACGAAAACCGCGGTGAATAAATTCGCCAACAGACCGAAGGTCAGCGTGACTGCGAATCCTTTGACCGGTCCAGTGCCGAAGATAAACAAAATAAAAGCCGAGACGATGGTCGTGACGTGCGTGTCCACGATCGTGACCCAGGCGTGCCCGAAGCCCTGCTCGACCGCCGATGGCGGCGTCTTTCCATTGCGCAATTCTTCCCGGATACGCTCGAAAATCAGGACATTCGAATCCACGCCCATACCGACCGTGAGGATCACTCCTGCAATCCCAGGCAGTGTGAGGGTTGCCCCACTGAAACCGAGAAAGCCCAGCAAAATGATTAAATTCAGGATCAGCGCCACGTCGGCATTAATTCCCGCTCCGTGGTAGTAGACCAGCATGAACACCAGCACCGCGATCATTCCGACGGCAGCGGCCTGCACGCCCGCGCGGATCGAATCGGAGCCGAGCGATGGTCCCACGGTGCGCTCTTCGAGGTATTTGATGCCGGCCGGAAGCGCCCCCGAGCGCAGAACCATGGAAAGATCCTTGGCTTCCTGCTCACCGAAGCGACCGTTGATTACGCCCGAGTCGCGAATGGGCTCTTTGATGACGGCCTTTTCCTGGACTTTGTTGTCGAGCACTACGGCCAGGTCATCGCCAACGTGCGCCGACGTGAAGGCGTAAAAGCGGCGCCCGCCCTCGTTGGTCAGCGTGAAACGCACATCCGGCTGGCCATTCTCATCACGGCCGGCGTCGGCGGTCCGCAGATCGCGGCCGGTAACCGCGGAAACCCGCGACACCAAAAACCATTGCTCACCTTCATCGCCCCCGCCGGTGCCGATGTTCTTGCCTTTCATCAGAACGGTGTCGGGAGGCAGAACTCCGCCGTGATCTTGCAGAGCAGCCTGCTCGCTGGGATAGGGTCCACCCATCGCCTGCCGGATCTCAAGCATGGCGGTCGATTGCATGATCTCTTTAACCCGGGCGGGATCATCCACGCCCGGCAGTTGCACCAGAATCTGGTATTGGCCGAGACCGTGTTCCTGAATGGTCGGTTCGCTGACGCCCAACTGATCAATGCGGTTGCGAATGGTCTCGATGGCCTGTTCCACAGCGCGATTCTTCAACTCCGCCAGCGCCTGCGGCTTCATGGTAATCGTCCAGGTATTGTCGGCTCCCGAACTGGCATCGTATTCCGGGAGGCGATCGCTGACGATGGACCGGAGATCCGAGGTGGAATCCGGCGGCACGCCTTTGATGACGATCTTGTCAGGATTGTTCGCGGGATCGGGCTTGGTGATGTCGGCGTAGTTGATTTTGTGAGTGCGAAGATCTTCTTTCAGCCGTGCCAGAGCGTTGTCCGAATCGATATTCACCGCGTCATTGACCTGCACCTGCAGAATCAGGTGGGTCCCGCCTTTGAGGTCAAGACCGAGGTGAATTCGATCGGTCATGGCGGAGATCAAGCCCTTCCCCGACCAATTGGCGGGAATGCCAAAGATGCCGTACACAAACACCAACAGAATTCCGATAATGAGTGCGAGTTTCCAGCCGAGGTTCTTATTCATACAGATTCGATTTCCAATGTTCGATTGCCAATTGCCAATTTGCCACCACTCCCATCGGCAATTGGAAATTGAAAATTGACCATTCCACTACTTGCTCGCCGCTTCGTCGCCCGCCACCGAAACGACGGAGGCGCGGGTAACTTCCATTTTCAAATTGTCCGGCGGCACCCGTAGAGTCACAACGTCGTCTTTCAACGAGAAAATCGTGCCTCGCAGCCCGCCGCTGGTAGTGACTTTATCGCCTGTCTTCAGGGCCTCGAGCATGGCTTGCCATTTCTTCTGCCGTCGCTGCTGGGGCATGATCAGAAGAAAGTAAAAGATGGCAAAGATGAAGATGAGCGGAGCAAAGCCCAGCCATCCCAACGACCCGCTTGTCTGCAATGCGAATAAATATTGCGTGCTCATGAAAAATTACAGGCCCCTGAACGGTCAATCCACGGGCCTGCGCCTTCCGGCAGTGTGGCCCTTACATGTACCGCGGGAGTTCTAGCTACTCAGGTCGGACAATCCAGAAGCTACGGGCATCGAACGGGGGTGCCCAGCTACGGTTTCAGTCGAGACCACACCTCAGAAAGCGATCGGGGACTATCCCCAAGTGCAATAGAATGACGCACCGCTCGCATAGTGTCAAGGTAGAAGCTCAGGTTGTGGACGGTATTCAAGACCTGGGCCAGGACCTCGTTCGACGCGTAGAGGTGCCGCAGGTAGGCTCGCGAATAGCGAGCGCACACCCGGCACGAGCAGTTGGGGTCGAGTGGACCGCTATCCCCAGTATATCGCGCCTGCTTGATCGAGACCTTCCCTTCGGAGGTAAACAGCAGCCCGTGGCGGGCTGCGCGGGTCGGTAAAACACAATCCATCATGTCGATGCCGAGTCCGGAATATTCCACGATTTCTTCCGGCGTGCCCACCCCCATGAGGTAGCGCGGCTTGTCGGCCGGCAGATGCTGGATGGTAGCTTCCACGATTTCCCGGGTGAGGGCGCGAGGCTCGCCGACGCTGAGACCTCCGATCGCGTAGCCGGGAAAACCGATTTCGATGGTGCGCTCGGCCGATTCTCTGCGGAGGGCGGGATCCATGCCGCCCTGCACGATGCCGAACAGAGCCTGGGTCTGATTGCTGAACCGGACGAAGGCGCCCGAGCCCGCCTGGTTCCACGGCACTTCGTGCTTATGGGCTTCGAAATATCCCTTGCTGCGCTCGGCCCAGCGCAGCGTGAGTTCCATCGATTGGCGGACACGCTCGGGCTCGGCGGGATGTTCCGTACATTCGTCGAACGCCATGATGATGTCGGCGCCCAGGCCGATCTGGGCTTCCATCGCACTTTCAGGGCTGAAGAAATGCGGCGAGCCATCGAGGTGGGAGCGGAAGGTGACTCCTTCTTCAGTTACTTTGCGCAGTTCGCTGAGACTGAAGACCTGGAATCCTCCAGAGTCGGTGAGGATGGCCCGCGGCCACGACATGAAACGATGCAAGCCGCCAAACTTGCGCACCTGGTCGACGCCGGGGCGCAGGTAGAGGTGATAGGTATTGCCCAGCAGGATCTCGACGCCAAGGTCTTCGAGCACGTCCTGCGAGACTCCCTTGACGGAGGCCAAGGTCCCCACCGGCATGAACACGGGCGTTTCGACATCCCCATGGGGAGTGACGAGGCGTCCGCGGCGTGCGGAACCCGACGTCGCTTCGACCTGGAACTCGATCGACATGCCCCTGCGATTGTAAAGGAGGTTTATTGAACCGCGAGGTCGACGATTTCTCCGCGCACATTCCCGTCCCTAAGAATGAGCCGCCCTACCGTCACGGGAAGCTTGAATCGCCTTGGCCCGGCGCTTCCAGGATTGAAATAGAGCACGCCGTTCCTGGTCTCCTGCGAAGGCATGTGGCTGTGTCCGGAGACCACCACCTGAAATCCCGCGGCCTCGGGCTTGAGATCGAGTTCCGGCAGGATGTGCAACACGTAGATGGAAATCTTGCCCGCCTCGAAAACGTTGGTTGCCGGAATTTTCTTGGCCCAGGCTTCTTGATCGACGTTGCCGCGTACTGCGGTGACGGGTGCGATTTCTTTCAACACGTCCAGAATCTTAGGATCGCCGATGTCTCCGGCGTGAAGAATGTGATCGGAACCGCGAAGGGCGGCCAAGGCTTCGGGGCGCATAAAGCCATGCGTGTCGGAGATAACGCCGATGATCATATCGCTCGAAGTTCAGGGACGAATAACGCCCACGTAGTTCCACTCCTGCGAAGCTTCGATGTCAATTTTCGTTCCATAGACGCCTGAAATGGTCTGCAGGCGTTTCAGGATTTTCATTGCTTTTTCAGCCGATGCCACGCGGGGGATGCCGCTTTCGGTCAGCTTCATGCCGTAGCCGAGGTCAACCGGATAGAGACGGATTTCCGCCACGCGCCCGTGGTCGAAGCGGCTCTCGGTGATGACGGACTCGAAGGGCAGATCTCCGGCGAACGACTGCGCGTTGAGCGCGTTGGTGAGATCGGCGTCGGTTGCTTTCGCGGGATTCGTAAATGCCCCCATCAGAGTCTCGCGGTACTGCGCGTAGAAGTCGGCGGGCATGGGTTCCTGAATGTCGCTCCAGAAAAAATCTCCCAAGCCGTAAAAGATCGGCCTTCCCTTGTAGATTTCGATCGGACCCAGGTGGTGAATGCCGGTCGTAAGGAAGGCGTCGGCACCCGCGTCGATCGCCGCCTTAGCGAGGGTATGCACAAAGTCGGCCGGGGAGTCGGCAAAGTCGCTCTTGGCATCGGGACCGCTGCTGTCGGCCGGTTCGTGGGAGTGGATGGTGACCACAAGAAAGTCGGAGTGTTCCTTGCCCTGGCGAACGGCTTTCAGAATGCCCGCCAGGTCGGTGGCATCCATTTCGTAGCGGAAGCCTCGCTTGGGCCCGGCTTCGAATTTCGTATCGAACAAAGTGAACTTGTCGGCAGCGTTCCCCGGATTCGCAGAGTTCTGGGTTTCCGGATAAAGGTCTTTCTTCAGGTTTGCCAGGTCGCGCATCACCTCAGCGGGAACAATCATGGTTTTTGTCACCGCCAGGCCGCTGACCCCGGGACGTCCCGGTGCCGCGCCGTGTCCCGGCAATGCCTCCGAGGTGGGGCGGAACGTAGAGGCTATGGAGACGATTCCGATTCGGCCCTTCGGACTCTCGTAATAGTTCGCTGCCCGCGCGAGTCCCTGATTTTCGCCGACTCCGGCCGTGATTAAACCGGCTTCATCCGCCCTCCGGCTGGTCTCGCGCATGCCTTCGATTCCCCAGTCGAGCGCATGATTGTTGGCGCGCGACACCAAGTCAAATCCCATGGCCGCCAGGTCTTTGGCGACGCCCGGTTCGGCGACCAACGGAACGTCATCGGGGCCGGTGTAAGGAAAGCCCTTGAACGTGCGCATATCGAGGATGGACGTTTCCAGGTTGCCGTAAGTGGCGTCCCCCTCTTTCAGAATCTTGATCGCCTGCGCGAACCCGGGTTCGCGGCTTGCATATTCCGACAGGGGGCGGGAAATGATGCAATCGCCCACCGAGACCAGCTTGAATCCGTCGAGCACGCTGGTGTGCAGTTCCTGCGCGAGCGGGCGCCTGGGATCGAACTTCGAGGGATCTTTGATGCCGGGATCGGCGGCGTCCTGGGCGCTTGCCGCGAGTGCAGCAATGAGAAGGATCGTAGGGAAAAGGGAATTTCGCAGATTCCGCATATGGAACGGAGGACATCTCTCACCTCGCCTGACGGCTATGAAAGAGAATGCTGGTGGCGGAATACTACAAGGTCGAGGGGGCTCCTCGAAGAAATAATCGAAGAACCGGACGGAACAGGAGGTCACGCGCCGTTCGGCTGCCAACTCCGTCCACGCAAAGTCGAAAAGCTGCCCGCGCGACTAGAACGGTCTCATAAATACCTGAGCCGGATTTGCATGCAACCGAGACGAAATGCCCTCCTTTTGCCCTGCTTTCCCGCATACTGCGAATACTTTAAGAAGGTTTACTCAATTTATCCCACGAGTGCGGTTTCTGAACGAAGAGCTGAGGATGTGAATCTTGAATACCACTCTTGGGCCCGCCATGTACTGCTAGCGATGCTTAGGTCAGTCACTTTGTGGGACTGGTTGCGGCGAGCACGTCTCGCATCCCCTGTGCGAAGGCTGCCGGCTCCTCATAGAAAGGGAAATGTGCGGACTTTTCAAACCATACGATGTGCTTGTCGGGCGCATGGATCTTGGACAAGTACTGTTCCGTAAGCACAAACGGGTCCGTGTAGTCATAGCGGCCTGTGAAGAAATAGACGGGAATCTCCACCCGTGTGACGACATCCATCAGTTCGCCCGAAATCGAGTTGTAAACGAAGTTTCTGGAATACAACGACACGCCCTTTGGGATGTTGCGTGCATCGCGAAGACTATATTCGGGAGCGGCTAGCCCGGTCAGTAATAGCGGCAAGAACGACGTCGAATCGTGGATTTCACCGCCAAACTTGAAGAGTAACGTTTCCCGCACGCTTGCACCCTTCTGTGTTAGCTCCTCGATTGCGTCTTGGTCGCCTTTGCGTCTTGCACTTTGGCGAATGTATTCATCCTGAATGCCCGCGATCGGGGAAGAGCGGGCGAGTTGCCCAATCCCTACGTAAGCGCGGTAAAGCTCCGGATGTCGTGCAATTACCAGCATTCCCAGATACGTGCCCCAGGAGTGCCCGACCAGATAAATCTTGCCTTGGTGGAAGCGGTTGCGGAGAACATTGGTCAATTCAACTGTATCGGCAACAAGTTGTTCCGAGTTGAGTGTGCTGTTGATGTCTTCGCGATATGACTTCCCGGCGCCGCGGCGATCCCACTGGACTACCACGAAATCTTTTTCGAGTTCGCGCTGAAAAGCGTGAGCCAGATACATCGCGGGCATTCCGGGACCACCGTGCAGGAAAAGCAAAACCGGGAGCGAAGAG
Organism: Terriglobia bacterium; assembly: GCA_963832635.1. GTDB lineage: Bacteria > Acidobacteriota > Terriglobia > Terriglobales > Acidobacteriaceae > DATFTE01. The sequence goes on from CAWHVH010000004.1 coordinate 444,672, forward strand.
TCGTTCCCCCGAATAAGGACGTATTGATCTACGCCACCGATGCGGATCCGTTCCAGCGAGGCAATACTGTTAGGCTCAGGGATGGCCGGAGTGCGCCCCGGGGTGAACCACAGATACGACAGCATGCCCAACCCGGCCACAGCAAGCCAGACGAAACTCCACGCGGCCTTCCTCATCTACGCTCCGTGCGATCACCTGAAACGACTGTAACATCAGGAGTGATCCTTACTGAAACAGGCCTTCGCAGCGGGCGGCTACAACAGGAATGAAAACCGGGTGGGTATGCACTTCACTCCCCGGGATCCTGCAGATTTATGAGACCGGCTCTAGAGTGTTGGACTTTTCTCCGCGATCAACTTCTTGATCTTGTCTACGAACTCGGTGGCCGCCATATCTTCGGTCTTTTCTTTCCCGCGGGTGCGGACGTTGACTTTGCCGGCCTCGGCTTCTTTGTCTCCCACTACCAGTAGGAACGGAACCTTCTGCATGGCGTGCTCGCGGATTTTGGCGTTCATCTTTTCGTTGCGCGCATCCACGTGAACCCGCACTCCGACGGCCTTCAGCTGGTCGGCGACTTTGTTGGCGTAGCCGGCGTGGCGTTCGCTGATGGGAATCATCACGGCCTGCACCGGCGAGAGCCAGACGGGGAAGGCGCCCGCATAGTGCTCAATCAACACGCCGAAAAAGCGCTCGACTGATCCGTAGAGCGCACGGTGAACCATGAGCGGCTGTTTGCGGCTGCCGTCTTCGGCAACATATTCCAGATTGAAGCGCTGCGGCAGGTTGAAGTCGAATTGCACGGTGGAAAGTTGCCACAATCGTCCGATGGCATCGACCAGCTTGATGTCGATCTTCGGCCCGTAGAACGCGGCTTCGCCGGGAATGGTTTTGTACTCGATATTCAGCTCCTTGAGAACTTTCTCCAGCGAGTGGGTAGCCATGTTCCACTGTTCTTCGCTGCCGACGAAGCTCTTGCGGTCATCGGGATTCCAGGTGGAAAGCTCGGTCTGGAACTTATCGAATCCGAAATCTTTCAGAACGTCTTTGGCGAATTCGACGCAATCGGCGATTTCTTTTTCGATCTGGTCGGGACGGCAGAAGATGTGGGCGTCGTCCTGGGTAAAGCCGCGTACGCGCAAAAGGCCGTGCATCACGCCTGAGCGCTCGTAGCGGTAGACAGTGCCGAGCTCCCCCAGGCGCACAGGCAGGTCGCGGTAGGACTTCAACGAATCGCGGTAGATCAGGATGTGCCCCGGGCAGTTCATGGGCTTCAGGCGGTATTCGGCGTCGTCCAGCTCCATGACATCGAACATGTTCTGCGCGTAGTAGCCTTCGTGTCCGGAGGTCTGCCAGAGCTGCTTGCGCATCACGTGCGGCGTGTAGACCAGCGAGTAGCCGCGCTTGACGTACTGCTCGCGCATCCAGTCTTCCATCTCCTTGCGGATGATGCCGCCCTTGGGATGCCAGAAAATCAGGCCGGGCCCGGCAAGCTCCTGGATCGAGAACAGGTCAAGCTGCTGGCCGAGCACGCGGTGATCGCGTTTTTTGGCCTCTTCGATGCTGTTCAGGTAAGCATCGAGATCTTTTTTCGAATAGAACGAAGTGCCGTAGATGCGCTGCAGCTGCGGGTTCTTCTCATCGCCCAGCCAGTAGGCTCCGGCGATGTTCAGCAGCTTGAACGCCTTGATCTTGCCGGTCGCAGGGATGTGCGGACCGCGGCAGAAGTCGGTGAACTTGCCGGTGCGGTAGATGGAAATCTTCTCATCGGGCTTGGTGAATTGCTCGATGAAGTGGCACTTCATGAAGTCGCCTTCTTTTTTGAACTCCTCAAGGCCTTGATCACGAGACAAAAATTCGCGCGCGTAGGGAACGTTCTGCTGCACCAGTTCCTGCATCTTCTTCTCGATCTTCTCAAGATCCTCCGGAGTGAACGGCGTGGGACGATAGAAGTCGTAGAAGAATCCGCTCTCGGTGGCGGGTCCGTGACCAAGCTTGGTCTCAGGAAACAGTTCGAGCACAGCGGCCGCCAGCAAGTGCGCGGAGGAATGGCGGAAGACTTCCAGAGCCTCGGGATCTTTCTCGGTGAGGATGCGGAGGTCGGTATCTTTCTCGAGCGGACGAGTCAAGTCGATGAGATCGCCGTTGGTCTTCGCGACCAGCGCGGCATCGGCCAGACGCGGGCTGATGGATTTGGCCACATCGAGCGCAGTGGTGCCTTTGGGTACGTCTTTGACGCTCCCGTCGGGGAGCTTTACATGAATGCTGTCTGCCATAAGAGTGCCTGTAGAGGGCTTGAAGTCTAAAGTTTATGGGAGGGGGAGCGGAGAATCAAACGGCGCTCGCCCAAACGAGGCGTTCTGGCCTACGCTGTTCGTGGTGTGTAGTACAGCTCTTCCATCGCCCTCTGCACTTTCGCCGAAAGCGCTTCCATGTCGTGGCCTTTGAGTCCCGCGGTCGGGATCGGCGTGCCTACCCGCATCTCCAACGGCTGGCATTTGATGTGGTAGGTGTTCATGGGCAGCAGGTCATAGGTCCCCACCAGCGCGACGGGGACGATATCCGCCTGGGCTTTGATGGCGAGGAAAAAAGCTCCGGGCATGAAAGGCTTGATGGCCCCATCGGGCGTGCGTCCGCCCTCCGGGAAGATGACCAGCGGCATCCCGGCTTTCAGGCTCTTGAGGGCCGCGCGGATCTGGCCGACCGAACGGACGGGCTCCTGCTGGTTGATGCAGATTTGTCCAGACCGCTTGAGATGCCAGCCAATGATCGGGTAAGACAGCAGCTCGCTTTTGAAAAGGATCCGGAACTGGAATGGAAGATTCGCGTAAAGAACCGGAATATCCAGTGCCGACGCGTGATTGACCGCATACACGTGCGGTTTCGCAGTATCGATCTTGTCCAGGCCGATGATCTTCACGGGGGAGAAGATCGTTTTCATGATGAGTTCGGACCAGGTGCGGGCGAAATTGTGCAGGATGCGCTCTTTGTCTCCGAAGAGCGAGACCGGGATCGCGACCAGTCCCATCACCACCGTGTACAGCCAGATCAGCGGATCGAGGATGAAGTAAGAACGCAGGCGGCTGAGAATACCGTGGGCGGATGGCCTGGGCACTCTGCTGCGTTCCGCGGAACGCAGTTCGACAATCCCCGGATCGGTCTGGAGTTCAGGTTCGGATGTCTTCAGAAATGCCACGATACTTAGATGCGCGTGCGCAACTGGCGCATCGCTTCTCCTACAATGTATATCGAACCCGTCACCACCATCACGCCGTCGGAACCAGCCAGAGCACGTGCCCGGTCCAGAGCCTGGGTGACATCGGCGGCCTCATCGATCACGGCGCCAGTTCGGACGGCCGCTTCGCGAATCTCTGCCGGAGTCGCGGACCGGGGGTTATCGGCATGCGTGGCGATAATTCGCTCCGCCAGCGGAAACAGAATCTCGGCGATCTCGCCGATGGCCTTGTCGCGCATGGCCCCGAATACGAAGGTCAGGCGGCGGTCTTCGTAGGCAGCAGACAGCGTCGACCGCAACGCCCAGGCTCCCGCGGGATTATGGGCAACATCAAGAATGATCTCCGGCCAGTCTGCAGAACGCGGCACGACCTGGAAGCGGCCCGGCCACGAGGTCTCGCGAATGCCGCGCTCGATCGAATCGGCGGTAACGGCAAAGCCTTGTTTACTGAGTTCCTCAGCGGCCGCGACTGCCAGCGCGATGTTGCGCAACTGATGGCGGCCGACCAGCGGCGTCTCCACCAGGATTTCCTTTCCCATCACCTGTAGGGGATAGCGGGAAACGGGGCGTCCCGATTGGCTGCTCGCAACCCGATACTCCGTGCTTGGGGCTACCGGCGGCACATAGGGGACGGCACTCACGGCACGGGCTCCCAATTCAAGAATCGTGTTTCCGATCACATCGTTGGCCTGCGGCTGTTGCGGCAGGGTGACCACGATTCCCTCCGCACGAATGATCCCCGCTTTCTCGCGGGCAATCTCAGCCACCGTATTGCCCAGAAATTTCTGATGATCGAGCGAGATATCGGTGATGACGCTGAGCCTGGGCTCAACCACGTTGGTGGCATCAAGGCGTCCACCCATTCCGACTTCGAGCACCGCAATCTCAATCTTCCGTCGGGAGAAATATTCGAAGGCAATCGCCGTCAGCATTTCGAAAAAACTGGGATGCCACGGCAGCTCTCCCTCTCCCACCAGGCGCTCGGCCGTCCGATCCACCACATCGTGAATCAAGGCGAAATCATCGTCGCCGATTTCCTGGCCATTGATCCGGATGCGCTCGTTGATCTTCACCAGGTGCGGCGACGTATACAGGCCCGTGCGCAGACCGGAGGCTTTGAGGATCGCGGCCAGGGTTGCAGCCGTCGAGCCCTTGCCGTTCGTTCCTGCGATCAGAACCGCCGGAAACCCCTTTTCGGGATGATCGAGCGCCGCCAGCAATACCCGCATGTGAGCCAGGTCGAACTTCTGGGAAGGCGTATTGGCCAGCTCATGGCCAAGCGCGAACATGCGTGAGATGGCGGTTTGATAGGACATGTTTCGGTTGTTGGCCGGTGGTCGTTGGTCGTTGGCCAGCCTGTTTAGGGTATCAGCTTGAGAGGCGAGCTTCGAGGCTCGCACACTGGACGGCGTCAAAAGGCCGCCGAAATGAACCGGCGAGGGTCCAAATGTGTCCCCTAGGCGGGACGGCGACGGCTGTTTTCTGATGACTGGTCCATAAACTCCAGTGCCCGAGCAATGTAGGACTTCATTTGCTTGCGGTGGACGACGGCGTCGAGCATCCCATGCTCGAGCAGGAACTCACTGCGCTGGAAACCGGGGGGCAACTTCTGCCGGATGGTCTGCTCGATCACGCGCGGGCCGGCAAACCCGATCAAGGCGCCGGGTTCCGCGATATTCAGGTCGCCGAGCATGGCGAATGATGCGGTCACACCGCCGGTGGTGGGATCGGTCAACACCGAAATATAGGGCACTCGGGCTTCGTCCAGACGGGTCAACACCGCCGAAATTTTGGCCAGTTGCATCAGGCTGATCACGCCTTCCATCATGCGTGCCCCACCGGACGCGGAAACAATAATGATGGGGGTTCGGGTTTCGGTCGCATGCTCGATGGCTCGAGCGATTTCTTCCCCTACGACCGCACCCATGCTCCCGCCAATGAAGGAATACTCCATGGCGCTCACGATAACCGGCCGCCCGTTCAGCTTGCCGCGGGCGTTGACTATCGCGTCTTTCAAACCGGTGTCGGCCTGGGCCTGCTTCAGGCGGGAGGAGTAAGCCTTTAAGTCGACGAACTTCAGAGGATCGGTCGAAACCAGGTTGGTATCGAAGACCTCATATTCGTTGTCGTCGAGCAGTTGCGCCAAGCGAGTGCGCGCGTCGATGCGAAAGTGCTTATCGCACTTGGGGCAGACATTGAGGTTGTCTTCCAGGTCCTTCTTCCAGATGATCTGCCGGCACTGCTCACACTTCACCCAAAGGCCCTCAGTGCGAACCGTCTTCGCGCCCGATGTATCCAGCTCTCCGGATTCTCGTTTGAACCAAGCCATGGGAAATTTACGATTGTTGATTTTCGATTGTTGATTGAAAAGCCGACGATCCTGAGTGCACGGTTCTCAATCAACAATCGAAAATCATAAATCAACAATTCTTCAGTACTCGATTCCTCTCTGGGCCATGACGCCCTTTTCGTAGGCGTGCTTTACCTGGCGCATTTCGGTTACGGTATCGGCCAGTTCGACAATTGTCGGATGCGCATTGCGACCCGTCAAGATAACATGCACCATCTCAGGTTTCTTCTTGAGGCCGTCTGCCACTTTGGCGGGATCGAGCATGCCATAGCTGATGGCGTAATTGATCTCGTCGAGCACCACCAGATCCCACTCACCTGACTGGATCGCTTTCTCGGCTTCCGCCCAGGCTTCTTCGACCATTCGCACGTCTTCGGCGTCGGGTTTTTCCGTGCCCACTTTGACGAAGCCGCGACCCATCTGCTTCATGATGAACTTGTCGCCAAACGCTTGCACAGCATCGAGTTCGCCGTAATGCCAGGAACCCTTGAGAAACTGGAGCATCAGCACCCGCATCCCTTGCCCAACCGCTCGCAGGGCCGTGCCCATCGCCGCCGTGGTCTTTCCTTTTCCCGGACCCGTATTTACGATGATCAAGCCCCGACGAATGTCTTCCATATGGGAAGGTTCGATTGTACCTGTTTCGCAGGGTTGCGGGAGGGGTGCCGCCCGCGACGAACTTTACTGAGCTTTTGGGGAACTCGCGCTTCCGGCAATCCGTAATACAAATCACCCGGGCCCCTGTCTTGTCTCGATTCGGAGGTCTCCATGATCCGCTCGAAAGCTCTTCTGGTGGTAATACTTCTGTCGGGTGTTTTGTCAGCCCAGGCGTTGCATCCCGCGGCAAATAAGAGAGCTTCAGGGGATCAGGCCACAATTCGAGAGATTCTGGAGATGGAGAAGCAGTCGAAACAGGCAGCCCTGCAACGCGACGCTGCCTTCGCCGAACGCACCCTCGCCAACAACTACGTCGCCATTAGTCCCTTAGGCGATGTCATCACCAAAGAAGACACGGTCCTGGCCCGCAAGGGATCGCAGTTGCACTATGACTCCATCGATCTCTCGGAGATGGTGGTGCGCGTCTATGGCGATACTGCCGTGGTGACCGCACGAGCCGACGTAAAAGGTAAGGATCTGGGCCAGGACTTCAGCGGCCCCTACCGCTTCACCCGCGTCTGGGTAAAACGCGACGGACAATGGCAAACCGTCAGCTATCAAGCGACGGTAACACGCTGAGCTCTATGTTCCTGTTGAATGTGCCCTAGGGCATCTCCACCAGACGCGGGGAATCGCTGTCGTCATCGTCTTCGTCAGAATCTTCTCCACCGAGCAAACGAGCGGCAATACGTAATGCGGCCACTTCTTCCTTGATCCGCAATAATTCCTGTTCTTTCTTGCGAAGCACTTCCAGGGGATTCTTCATGACGGTATGTTTCCTAAATGAATGTCAGAGTTCGGTTTGCCAACGCGATGCCACGCGATGGGTCGAGGTGTTGATCATGAGGTACGGACCTGGCCGGCCAGGAACCACATCAGTGCCCCAGGTGATAGGGATGGCCCTTAAGAATCGTAAAAGCTCGATAGAGTTGCTCCAATAAGACCACGCGCGCCAGTTCATGCGCAATCGTCATTTTCCCGAAAGATAATACCAATGATGCTGCACGCCGGGCCTCTTCGGTGAAACCGTCCGCCGGACCAATCGCGAAGAGAAGCGGCTGCGGGTTCCGCTCCAGATGTTCACCCATGTACGCAGCCAGTTCCTCCGAAGAAAACAGCTTGCCGCGGCTGTCCGTAAGAACCAGAGTGTGTCTTGGACGTGCTTCCCGCCCGCACAATTTCAGCAGCGCCGCTTCATCCTTGAGCGTGAAACCTTCGATTGCGGTATAGCGGGAAATGCGCTTGAGGTACTCGTCGCTCAGTTGCTGGATTGCCGGTTCTTTGCTTTTGCCGATCCAGGCAATCTTCAGTTTCACAATCTGGATTTAAACACATCGGGATGACGATTGCGGAGAAAGGAAGCCTAACGTCCGAGGTGACAAACAAGGCACAGATAACTTTGTGACTAAGTCTTTCTTCCCGATGCGAGCACGACGGTCACGCCGAATTTTACGCTTTGGCCATCAAAGTATTTTTCGATGGAAGTGTGGGCTTCGGCATGGATTTCGTTCCACTTCTCCGGGGGAACTCGTTCCAGCAGGGGGCGAAAGGGAGTGGAAACGGATTGCGCGTATTCCCACACCTCCTCCGGCGGGCCCGGCCAAGTCCATGGCAACGTCTTCGTCTCTTCTTCCACTTCATGGAAGCCCGCCTCCCGCAGAGCTTGCGATAAGCAGTTTGGTTCGGCAAAGCGAAACATGTCAGGACCACCTGGGGCCAAGAGCGGCCCTCCCACATGCTTGTGAACGACGGCCATGGTGCTCGACCAATAGGGCTGGTCAAACGGTCCCCAGGCCAGAAAGCAAGCTCTTGCTTCGGGTTTCAGCACGCGATGCAATTCGCGGAGGGCCCGCTCGCAATCGGCAAAGAACATCACCCCAAAGCGGCAAGTCGCGAGATCGAAGGTCTGGTCGGCAAACGGAATATCGTGAGCGTCCGCCTGACGGGTGGAGAAGTTGGTCAATCCGCGAGAGCGCGCTCTCTGGTCCGCAATCGCCAGCAGATCGGCGCTCAAATCCAAGGCCGTCACGTGGCCTTGTGACCCTACTCGAGCGGCGAGGCTGATGGCGGGTTCGCCGGTCCCACTGGCCAGATCGAGCACTCGCATCCCCGAGGCCGGACTCGCGTATTCGACCAGTTGCTTCGGTTACGGCTCGTCCCATCGCTGCCGATTTGGACTTCCACTTCTCAGCGGCGACCAGGCGATACGAAGCACCCCATTGCGGATTCGTAGCGGGACCGTTCATGAAGGAATGCAACCCATGTGTGCCGGCCCAATCAAGCTCGTTTGCGCCCCGGGCTTCGCTTCCGTGCTGTGGTGAGGTCGCCAGGCTCGAGCTTCTTCGCCGACTTCCATAGCCGCTCCAGGTCGTAATACTTTCGCGCCTTCTCAGAGAAGACGTGAACCACGAAGTCCACATAGTCGAGCAGCACCCATTCGGCCTGCTTGTAGCCTTCGATACTGTTGGGGCGCATGCCGGCATTCTCCAGGCGGTCCTCTACTTCATCGGAAATGGCCTGAATCTGCCGGGGATTGGTTCCACTGCACATGACGAAGTAATCGGTGAAGGCCCCCGATCCCTTCTCCAACTCCAAGATGGTGATTTCTTCCGCCTTCTTTTCCTGGCAGGCGCTGATGGCTTCCGAGACTTGTTTCTTCAGATCGTTTTTTTTCATTCCGTCGTTTGTCGATCGTCGGTGGCAAACTCATTGTAGCCGAGAATCCTCGCGGCACGCCGCGAGCGCGGTCATCCGCTTTCAGTGCCTAACGACCGGCATACAGATTCATCTTCTTGATGTAGTCCGCCACTGCGGGATCCACGAACTTCCCCAGGGGCCGCTTGGCCGCCACCGCTTCGCGGATCGCGGTTGCCGACACGGGCTGATGAACTCCATCCAGGAGATGTACCGTGGCTCCAGATAAAACCAGGTCTCCCTTGGCGGGTTGCCTGGCAAATGGCTTGGTGACTGCGGCCGCGGGACGCAACTTCTCGGGCAGGGCGTTGGCCACATCTGCCAGCGAAAATCCCGGACGGCTGGCCACGATAAATGCGCACTCGCGGAACAGAGCTTCCGCCTGATGCCACTTGGCAATGTCGTTGAAAGCGTCGATCCCGATGAGGAAAAAGAGTTGATCGCTTTTCTTCAGAGTCGCTTTCAGGCGCCGCACCGTATCGATGCTGTAATTCGCCGCCGGATTTTTTCCGGCTGAGGTCGCGGGCGCTTCGAGGCCGGAGGGAATGAACGACTTCTCGGCCATGGTCGCCAGCGCCACCATCGCGTAACGGTGATAGTAGTCCGACAACGGTTGGCTCTGTTTGTGCGGAGGAACACTAGCCGGCACGAAGTAGATTCGCGAAAGGGATAACCGCTCCTGCGCAGCGCGCGCCAGCGCCAGGTGGCCGCGATGGATAGGATCAAAGGTCCCGCCAAACAAGCCGATGTTCATAGGTGTCTTGTTATAAGACTTCGGTCAGCTTTGCCTTTCATCCGGTCTTTACCGGGCAGTGGCTGGAATCCCGGGGCCAATCGCAGGGAGGCTTTCTTGCCGCCTAAGGTTGCCTCCGGAGGTTCATTCTCGCGGTCAAGGTCCCATTTCCACAGCAAAATGAACTACGGTAACTCGCGCAAATCCCTTTCTGGGACTAGCATTTGGAGCTATGCGAGTGAAGCTCCCCCTTCTCCGCACTCGTTACATTCCTCCGGGTCGGGCCCCTATCCTCCGATACGGCGTCGCCGTTCTCAGCATCATTTTGGCTCTGATTCCGGCGCTGCTTCTTTCCGACGTCGTCGAAAGCCGCCTGGTCGTGTTTGCCGTCGCCATCATGGTCAGCGCATGGTATGGCGGCTGGAAACCGGGGCTGGTCGCCACTTCATTCGCCCTGACCGTCAGCGCTTACTTCTCGTTGACGGGTGCCAAGTCAGAGCACGACTATCGCAAGGCCATCATACATCTGGTGCTTTTCGTTTTTGTGGCGCTGCTGATTTGCTGGTTCAATGCCGCACTGCGATCGGCGCAAGAGGGATTGCGGCGTTCGGAAGTAAATTTCCGCTCGCTGGTCACCAACGCTCCTTACGGGATCTGCCGCTGCGATTCTGCCGGCATCGTGCAGAGCGCCAATCCCGCCCTGATCAGCATGCTCGGGTACAGTTCGCCATCCGAACTGGTGGGCCATAATCTCGCCAACCTGTACAAAGACTCGCAGGAATGGTTCGTGCTCGCCGACCACTTCCGCTCACTGCAAAGATTCACCGGCCTGGTTGCGGACTGGCAGCGCAAGGACGGCAGCGCAACCGCCGTTCGGCTCTCGGGACGCGCCATGCGGGGTGAACGGAAAGAAATCTTCTTCGAATTATTCAGCGAAGATGTCACCGAGCATCGCGCCCTGGAACAGCAACTGCGCCAGGCACAGAAAATGGAAGCCGTCGGACGGCTGGCGGGCGGGATCGCGCACGACTTCAACAATCTGCTGATGGTGATCTCCGGATACTCCGAGTTCCTGCTGGATCGCATCGGCGACGATCCCTCGGTTCGCGGCCCCGCCCAGGAAATCGCCAATGCTGCCGGACGGGCCACTTCGCTGACTCGCCAGTTGTTGGCATTCAGCCGCAAGCAGATGCTGGCGCCCAAGGTACTCGATCTGAATGCCATCGTGACCGAAAACCTCAAGATGCTCACCCGGCTGATCGGCGAAGATATCGATCTCGTCATGGTCCCCGGTGCGGAGTTGGGTGCGGTCAAAGCCGACCCCGGACAGATCGAACAAGTCATCATGAATCTTGCGGTCAACGCGCGCGACGCCATGCCGCGCGGCGGCAAGCTGACCATCGAAACTACCAACGTCACCCTCGAAGAGAATTACGTCAGGCTGCACGGTTCCCAGAATCCAGGGGAATACGTAATGATCGCCATCAGCGACACCGGCATGGGGATGGATGCGGAAACCCAGTCCCATATCTTCGAGCCTTTCTTCAGCACCAAAGGACCCAAGGGAACCGGGCTGGGTTTGTCGACCGTTTACGGCATCATCAAACAAAGCGGCGGGTACATCTGGGTCTACAGCGAGCCCAACAAGGGAACCACGTTCAAGATCTACTTGCCGCGAGTCACGGAATTTGGCGAACCGGTTACGGCTCGTCTGGAGACTGCCTATCTGCAATCTTCCCCGGTGTACGAGACCGTCCTGCTGGTCGAAGACGAGGGCAACCTGCGGCGCTTGGCGCGGGAATATCTGGAATTGCAGGGATACCGTGTGCTAGAGGCCGCGGAAGGCACCACCGCGATTCAACTCTCCAAGGTTCATGAGGGCCCCATTCACTTGCTGTTGACCGATGTCATCATGCCGGGAATGAACGGGCGCGAACTGGCACAACACATTACCTCGGCGCGTCCCGAAACCAAAGTGCTCTACATGTCGGGCTATACCGAGAATGCCATTGGCCATAACGGCACGCTGGACGCGGGGATCACCCTGCTGCAGAAGCCCTTTACCCTCCCCGCTTTGAAAGCCAAGGTGAGGGAGATGCTCGACACACCCCTTCCCCTGGAGGTTTCCATGTCAGCTCGTGCTCACATTCCCCTCGCCCGGTCCCGGCAGAAGTTATCTTCTCCCTTCCGCGCGCAACGCTTCGATCTTCAACTTCCGCTGAAATATCGGCTGGTGGGTGAACAGGACTGGCGCCAAGGCACCACCGAAAACATCAGCCGCTCGGGCATGCTGTTCCGGGCGCAGGAAGTGATCCCACCGAACGTTCAACTTGAAATTAATCTGGTGCTGCCCGCGGAAATTGCGGGATTGTCGGCTGCGGAAGTCGTCTGCCGGGGAGAGATCGTGCGCACCATCTCCGCGGACGCCTCCGCGGTCCACCCCGCGCTGGCTGCGAAGATTCTGCAGTACCACTTCCAGCACGGCTCGCAGATGGATGCGTAAAAACAGTACCAAGTAGCCAGTAAAAACATGAAGGCGGCCAAAACTGGCCGCCTTCTTCTTGCGCAAATTTGTATCGTCGCGCCTAAGCTTCTTGCTCGCCACTGGGTACCGGGTACTCGGTACTTGGCACTGCATTCCTCACTTCATCGACCTTGTCGGCCATCGCGAACTTCAGCTTCTCGATCCCTTCTCCGGTTACGGCGGAAACCGCGAATAATTCGAGGTTTTGCTTTTTGCAGTACTTCTTCAGTTTTGTCAGCTTTTCCTTGTTGGCGACATCGATCTTGGACGCCACCATGATCGTCGGCTTATGTTCCAGTCCCGCGCCGAAGCTGGCTAGTTCGCCATTGATGACTTCCACATCCTGAATGGGGTCGGGACGCCCGCTGGCGTCGGAGACATCCACCAGGTGAACCAACAGCCGCGTGCGCTCGATATGCCGCAGGAATTGTGTGCCCAGGCCCGAGCCGGTGTGGGCGCCTTCGATCAGGCCAGGGATATCGGCTACCACGAAGCTTCGCTCCGTCGGCCCTTTTCCCACCAGGACGACGCCCAGATTGGGTTCGAGGGTGGTGAACGGATAATCCGCAATTTTGGGCCGGGCTGCAGAGATGCGCGAGATCAAAGTGGATTTGCCCACGTTCGGATATCCCACCAGCCCTACGTCCGCTAGCAGCTTCAACTCCAGCCGGAAGGTTCGATCTTCACCCGGCCTTCCATCTTCATGCTCCTGGGGCGCCTGGTGGGTAGAGGTTGCGAACCGCGCGTTGCCCCGGCCGCCGCGGCCACCGCGAGCAATCACAATGCGCTCGTCAGGACGTGAGAAGTCGTAGACTTTGTCGCCGGTGTCGGCGTCGTAGACGATTGTCCCTACCGGCACTTTCAGCAGAACATCCGCGCCTTCGCGACCAGTCCGGTTCGAGCCCTCACCGTGACGTCCGCGTTGGGCTTTGTACTCGGGATTGAAGCGAAAGTGGACGAGCGTGTTGTGGCGTTCGCTCGATTCCATGATGACGTCGCCGCCCTTGCCGCCGTCGCCGCCAGAAGGACCGCCGCGCGGGACAAACTTCTCGCGCCGGAACGCCAGGCAGCCGTTGCCGCCATCGCCCGCCTTCACCCGGATTGTGGCCTCATCGATAAACATGCAGAAAACCAGTACCTCTGAATACAAAAGCCCCGGCTCAGGGCCGAGGCTGCGGCCGCGTCGACTGGCGCAGCCGATGGATCTGTACCGGTAACTACTTCGCTTCGAGAGGCTCGATCATCACGAACTTGCCCATGCCGCCCTTGTCGAGGAACTTGATGCGTCCCGAGACCTTGGCGAAGAGCGTGTCGTCTTTGCCGCGGCCTACGTTCAAGCCCGGCTTCACCCGCGTGCCGCGCTGCCGCACGATAATCGTTCCGCCCGGTACCAGTTGTCCGCCGAACGCCTTGAATCCCAGCCGCTGCGCATTCGAGTCGCGCCCGTTTCGTGAAGTGCCTTGTCCTTTTTTGTGTGCCATAGAATCAGCTCTCGCTTCTCAGTTTTCAGATCTCTTACTTCTTCTTCTTCGACACGGCCTTCTTTGCCGCCGTCTTCTTCGCCGCTTTTTTCTTGGCAGGAGCCTTCGCCGACTTCGCCCCGGCTTTCACTTCCGCTACTTCGGCAACGGCCTTCTTTACCTTCGGCTGTTTCTTGGGAAGTTCGGGAGCGCTGAATTTCTGCCCGTCGAAAGCGATCTCCGTGATGCGTACCGCCGTATAACCCTGGCGATGTCCACGAAGTTTTTTGTATTGCTTCTTGCGCTTGTAGTGGAAGACAAGGATCTTGGGGCTGCGGCCCTGCTCCACCACCTCGCCTATAACCCGGGCTTCCGTCGGCTTGCCGATTTGGCCTTCGCCGCCGGAAACTGCAAGCACATCGTTGAATTCCACGGAACCTTCAGTGCCCGTGCCCTGGGTCTCGACCCGAATCACGTCCCCGGGCGCGACCCGGTACTGCTTGCCACCGGTGCGGATGACCGCGTACATAGCTCTGCCTCCGTCAAATGACCACCCGCCGCACACTAGGGCGATGCGGGGACCTGCTTTTTCCTGTGCTTGCTGTTTTCTCCGCGTCGACGCTTTCGGGCAACGAATGCGGGCGGCTCCAGAGGGGAACCGCGCGTACAGGCAAACCCAGCTATTTTAGCGTGTGCCGTGGAAATTGGTCAAACCAAAGTGCTTCTGTGCGACAATGCTGGCCGGATTCCGGAGGGAAAATCGAATGCGCTACCGTCTCATCACCGTGTTCCTGTGCTTGCTGGCCATTGCCGCCGTCTCTCAGGCCAAATCCACCAAGAAGATGATGGCTCCGGGCTCCCCCGATAAAGCCCTTATGGATAAAATCTGGGCCGGCTGGAGCACCCTTAACTCCGACAACGTGGCCGGCTTTTATGCCAAGGGCCCGCACACCTTCTACGACATCGCGCCCCTGAAGTATTCAAGCTGGGATGAATACGCTGCGGGCGTCAAAAAAGAACTGGCCGACTACAAGACCGCCGCCTGCACCGTGAATGATGATTCCCAAATTCATCCCGCGGGCGATACCGTATGGGGCACCGCGACGGTAAAGTGCGACATGATGCGGACCTCGGGAAAACGGGAATTAAGCCAGTTTCGTTGGACGGTCATTTGGCAGAAGGAAAATGGTCAATGGCTGATCGTCCATGAACACGTCTCCGAACCAATCGATTAGGGCTCGTGCCACGGATTCACGCAGACCACTCTCAGCTTTGGTTGGAAGATCGATGAAGATCCGCGCGAATCCGTGGCCAAGTTCTCAGTAGGCCCTGACGAAAAAAACCACCGACATCGCTGCACCGATCAGGATTACGAACCAGCGGACCAACCCGGGTCGCAAGCGCAGGGAATACCGCGCGCCAAAATAGCCTCCGATGGCTGCGGCCACGATCATGACCGTCGCCTGCGGCCAGTACACGGCTCCCTTCAAAATAAAGACCACCACCGCTACGCCATTGATCGCGCTGCCCAACACACTTTTGAGCGCGTTCATCGCATGCATATCAGTCATGCCGATGGCAGCTAGCATGGCGAGGTTCACGATTCCGACCCCGCCGCCGAAGTATCCTCCGTAAACCGCCACGGCCAGCTCAAAGACTGAAGCTCCTACAATCGCTGCCGTGGTTGCCTCATGGCTCACGCTGGATGGGCCGCCGCGCGCCAGCCGCTTGCCGAAGATAAAGAGCAGTGTCGCTCCCCCCATAAGCCACGGCAGAACTTTTGCGAAGGTATGCTCCGGGGTCTTGAGCAACAGGAAGGCGCCCGCCACCCCGCCGATAAAGCCGCTGACGAGCAGTGGAATCATTACGCGCCGGGGAACATCGAGGCGGTCGCGGAAGGCTCCGCCACTGAAAACGATGCCTGTCCAAAGCGCGACCGTGTTGGTGGCATTCGCGGGGATTTGCGGAACTCCCGTAAACACCAGGGCAGGAAACGAAATAAAGCTGCCGCCGCCGGCGACGGCATTCATGGCGCCGCCCAGCACGCCGGCGACAATAAGGAACAGTGCGTGTCCGAGATCCAAGGTAAATGTGTATCACACCGCCTTGGCCGTGAGGGGCCCGGCCCTCTTCCCACCGTCGAATCAGCCAGTTGCGCGCGGCTTCGTCCCGTGACCTAAGTCACAGCCTCAAGTGAGGTCGCTGGTTAAGCTGGGTTTGTACGGTGAGGCCATGGCAACTCAAATTCATAGCGAAATCATTCCAGAAGTTCCGCCAACGCTCTCCAATCCACGAACGTTCGGTAAACGGAAAAAGAAATTCGTCCGTCGCACAGCACGTGACTATTCGCAACGCCTCCGCCGCGGCTTCCAGCTGGTTTTTCTCGCGTGGAATCTTTATCTGGGCGCAACATTCTATTTCTGGGTACGGCAGTTCGAAACCGGGACTTTCAAGACGTCTCTGGTGCGCCCCGCCGGGGTCGAGGGCTGGCTGCCCATCGCCGGGATGATGAACTTCAAGTACTTTCTGCTGACGGGACGCGTGCCCGCGATGCATCCGGCAGCCATGTTCCTTCTCGTGACCTTTGTTTCGATCGCTTTTCTGTTCCGCAAGGCCTTTTGCAGCTGGCTGTGTCCTGTTGGGACGATTTCCGAATACCTCTGGCAGGCGGGACGCAAACTCTTTCGCCGGAATTTCCAACTGCCGCGCTGGGTCGATCTCCCGTTGCGCGGCCTGAAATATCTGCTGCTGGCATTCTTTGTGTGGGCAGTGTCGAGCATGTCGGCACATGCCATCGACGGCTTCATGCGTAGTCCTTACGGGCTGATCACCGACGTCAAGATGCTCGATTTTTTCCGCTTCCTGGGCGAAGCCGGGCTGATGGTCCTCGCGACTCTGGCGCTGGCATCGGTGCTGGTACAGAATTTCTGGTGCCGCTACTTGTGTCCCTATGGAGCGCTGCTCGGCTTGGCATCGTTCTTGAGCCCACTGCGCATTCGCCGCGAACCTTCCGCCTGCATCGATTGTGGAAAGTGCGAGAAGACGTGCCCGTCCCGCTTGCCGGTGGACAAGCGGGTGACCATCCGATCCGCTGAATGCACCGGATGCCTGGAATGCGTGGCCGCTTGCCCCGCACAAGGAGCTTTACGGATGTCTGTGTTCGAACCAAACCGTGTCCCGCGACCCACCCCGGCGTGGGTAATGGCGCTCGGAATTGCCGCTTTATTCCTGGGGATCGTCGGGTACGCCAAGACTTCCGGCCACTGGAATAGCAGCGTACCCAACTACGTTTACCGTCAACTCGTCCCACATGCCGATCAGGCAACGCATCCCATGCCGGGGGACCCGGCGCTCACCGATTAGTAATTGCCGCTGGCCACCTGGGGCCCGTTGGCGACCCGGTCCCGCACTTTGTCACTGAAATCGTGCACCTTGCCCGCTAAATTGTTGCGGGTTTCTTGTCCGGTTGCGGGAGCGAAAAGCAGTCCCACACCGACGCCGATCCCCATGCCGATCAGGACCGCTGTGGTCGTGCCAATTCCGCGCCGGTCGTCACCCCGAATCACACGGGTGGCCCGGCCCAGCCGGTCGGTGGCTGTCTCGTATGTATCCTGCGCCCGGTCGCTGAGGTCGTCGAGGCGGTCGGTCAAGCGATTGCGGAGCGGATCAAGCAAGTAGAGTCCGGTGCCCATAAGCATGCTGAGCAGGGCTTTGCGATTGCGCACTTTCATGATGAATTCCTCCTGAGGCAAATAAGTTCCTACTATTGTTAGAGTCCCAAGCGCGGGCTGGGGTTTTCTCAACGCTCTCTGAATGCTGGTCACTACCCGGAAAACTGTAGGCGGCGATCGAAATCAGGCGGGGGTGACCAAAGTTGCGCGACTCCGGTTTGCTGGACTTACCTCGGTCATGTTTTGCATCCAACCCGCTTCACGTACTGTGTTTTCGGGCCCTGAAAACTATGGAGCGGTTTTCGCATGACTCGTTTCACCCAGAAGACAATCCTGCTGACAGCGCTGGTCTGCTTAATGGCGCTTTCTCGAACTCCCCTTCACGCTCAAAAAACTGAAAAGACACCCCGGAAGAAAATCTACTCGATCGAGCCTGTGTACCCGGACATGCTGAGACGCTCGAATATCGGAGGCGTAGTGCGCCTCCTGGTGGTCATTTCGCCAAAAGGTACGGTCTCGACCGTGAATCAGCTGGGGGGCAACGCCGCCCTGGTAGAAGCCGCGGTCAGAGCAGTCAAGAAGTGGAAATACGCACCCGGCGAGAGCGAGAGCACCGAAGAAGTCACCATCACTTTCGACCCCCACAGCTACCGGTAGGATGGGGGGTTAGGGTTGCGGGAATCGGAGGTTTACTTTTCCCGATTTGCTGATGCTGGCAATGAAGGGGGCGTCGTATCTTCGACAGAGTCGAGCCATCTCCCGCAGAGCGGCCACCAGCATCTCGGCCATCTCGCCACCGCTGTAATTTCCGGAAGCAAAGTAAAACTCGCGTACTTTGTTTCTGATGACAGCAGTTTTTTCTAACTCGTTAAAGCGAATTCTCTTGTCTTTGGTGACCAGCAACCAGCCGTTTTTGCCGACAAAGGGAAGCCATTCCGCGTCCTCCGTTCCTGGCTGGAAATGGGTGCCGTGGCGTTGGTGCTTGACGCCGTGCTGGGTCAGAGCCTCGAGAATCGGCCTGCAGTTGTGAAGATTTTCGTCGAGGTACAGAACGAAGTCTTCAGGCAGCGATGGCTGTGGTCCTCTGCTCCCACCGGATGGCTTCTTCGATCTGCTGTGGCTTGACGCCATATTCGGCAGCCAGGTCGTCAATCGATTCCCTGGCGTTGAACCGGGATGCGACTACCGCCGTTGAAATGCCCGTTCCCGCGATTACCGGCTTTCCAAAACCCACGGCGGGATTGATCTGGATCAATTTTGGTTCGCTGGGCGTCTTTCCCATGACGAACGGGTAGAGTTTGAAAAGGCCCTTGGGATCGCGCTCGATGCGCTCCAGGTAGAGTTCCATCACTCCGGGAATCAGGAACTGCTGGTGCTTTGAGAGATTCACGATGCTGCCCAAATGCTCGATGAAAAGGTCGCGTCGGTCGGTCTGGAATGCTTGCTCGATGAGTGGATGCTTGTGACGAACATACTTGGCGAGCGTAGCCAGCGCCTTACGGACCTTAGGGATGCGCACGTCATAGATAGCCCGCATGCTGCTGAGCATGTAGCATTCGAGCAGGTTGCTGAAGGAAAGGCGCGCCGCCGGTTCCGTGCTCGCCAGCTTAATCAGGGGAGGAACAGCACCGCCTCCCTTGACCCAATAGACGAGGGTGTTGTGCGGCACTCTCAGGTACTGAGCGGCCTCGGTGATCCCGTAGATCGGAGTCTCCATCATTCCGTTAGCTGTTGGGTTCATCGTGCCTCCGGCTCAGGCTCAAGAATAGATCACGGACGAGCATGTGTCATTGCGGATCATATAGGCGCCCGGGCTCAATGATGGCGGTCCACATGATCTTCTTCATTTACTGAATCAGCGTCCCTCCACCATTCGGTTCCTCTTCGGGCGGAATCACTACCGCCGCGGCCACCCGATCGCCCGGCTCGAGATTGAGCAGGCGAACGCCCTGCGCCGATCGTCCCGACTCGCGGATGGTCTTTGAGTCCATGCGGATGATCTTTCCGTATTGGCTGATCAGCATGACCTCCGATTTCTCCGAGACCTGGGCGATGGTCGAAACCTTGCCATTGCGCTCGGTGGTCTTGACGTTGATTACACCCTTGGCGCCGCGCGCGGTCAGGCGGTATTCGTCCGCTGGAGTCCGCTTGCCATAGCCATTCTCGGTCACCGACAGGATCAGCGAGCCTTTCTCCGGGACCAGATCCTCGGCGCCCTCTGGCATCTCGGATGCGGCCTTTTTCCTGGCATCCTTTTCGGCCCGCGTCGAGTCCGGCGCTTCTCCGCCGGCACCCGGCTTCGGGGTCGTCGCCATACCAACGATGTAGTCCTTGTCCTGCAGTTTCATGCCGCGCACTCCTGTGGCGTTGCGTCCCATGGAGCGAACATCATCTTCCTCAAAGCGGATGGCCTGGCCCTCGTGCGAAGCCAGGAAGATCACTTGTTGCCCGTCGGTGAGGGAGGCGGCCACCAGCTCATTACCTTGTTCGATGTTGATGGCGATTATGCCGCGCGACATCACATGCGAGAAGTCTTTCAGCTCCGTCTTCTTCACCGTGCCATTGCGGGTAGCGAAGAACACGTACTCGCCTTCTTTTTCCAGGTCCCGCACCGCCAGCATAGTGCGCACCGTCTCTCCCGGTTGCAGCGCAACCAGGTTGCCCATGTGCTTGCCCTTGCCGGCTGCGCCGACATCGGGAATCTCATACACCTTGAGCCAATAGACGCGCCCGGTGTTGGTGAAAATGAGAATATAAGCGTGAGTGGAAGCGATGAACAGATGCTCGACGAAATCCTCGTCGCGCGTCTTCATCCCGGTGCGGCCCGTGCCTCCGCGGCGCTGCATGCGATAGGTGGAAATCGGCGTGCGCTTGAGATAGCCGGAGTGGCTGACCGTGACCGCGACCTGTTCGTCGGCGATCAGGTCTTCGAGCATGATCTCGGCGGCTTCGTCTTCAATCACGGTGCGCCGTTCGTCGCCGTATTGCTTCTTGACCTCTTCCAGCTCTTTCACGATCACGCCGCGCAGCTTCTTTTCCGAAGCCAGAATCGACTCGTACTCGGCGATGTTCTCGCGGGTAAGGTTCAGCTCCTTCATGATTTCGTCGATCGAGAGCCTGGTCAGGCGATGTAACTGCAGTTCGAGGATGGCGTCGGCCTGGATGGTGGTGAACGGCTTCTCAGGATCCAGCTTGGGAGCGCGGCCGGTAGTGTTGATGTCGATCTTCCTGCCGGCGAAATAGGCGACTAAGTTCTCGCGCGCATCGGCTCGGTTGGCGCTGCCGCGGATGATGGTGATCACGTTGTCCAGATGATCGAGCGCCAGGCGGTAGCCTTCGAGAATGTGCTCGCGCTCTTTCGCCTTGCGCAGCAAGTAGGCGGTGCGGCGGCGGACCACATCCACTCGATGATCGATGAAGTGCTGCAGCGCCTGGATCAGGCCCATTTCCTTGGGCTGTCCATTCACTACCGCGAGGAAGATCATGCTGAAACCTTCCTGCATCGAAGTGTGCTTGAAGAGCTGATTGAGCACGATCTGCGGTTCGGCGCCGCGCTTCAGTTCGACCACAATGCGCATGCCGTCGCGATCGCTTTCGTCGCGGATGTCGGAGATGTCGTCGATGACCTTGTCGTTCACCAGTTGCGCAACCCGCTCAATCAGCCGCGCCTTGTTGACCTGGTAAGGAATCTCCGTGACCACGATGGCCTGACGGTCTTTGTTGAAGGTCTCGATCCCGGCTTTGGCGCGCATCATGAAGCGTCCGCGGCCGGTTTTGTAAGCTTCGTAAATCCCCGCCTTCCCGTGAATGATGCCGTAGGTCGGAAAGTCCGGTCCTTTTACGATTTTCAAAATCTCGGGCAACTGGGTTGCGGGATTGTTCACCAGCGTGATGGCGGCGTCCACGATTTCGGTCAGATTGTGCGGCGGAATTTTCGTCGCCATGCCGACGGCGATTCCATCGGAGCCGTTGACCAGCAGGTTCGGGATGCGCGTCGGCAAAACATCGGGCTCGATTTCGTTGCCGTCATAATTGGGACGGAAATCGACCGTTTCCTTGTCGAGATCCTCCAACAGCGCCGACGCTACTCGCGTCAGGCGCGCTTCCGTGTAACGGTCCGCGGCAGGCGGGTCTCCGTCGACGGAGCCGAAATTTCCTTGCCCATCCACCAGCGGATAGCGCATGGCGAACGGTTGCGCCAGCCGAACCAGAGAGTCATAGACCGCGAGATTGCCATGCGGATGGTACTTGCCCATGACTTCGCCGACGATTCTGGCGCACTTGCGGGTTGACCGGTTGTAGGCGAGACCCATCTGCTGCATGGTGTACAGAATGCGCCGGTGCACCGGCTTCAGTCCGTCGCGCACGTCGGGCAGCGCCCGGCCAATGATCACCGACATCGAATAGTCGAGATACGACCGCCGCATCTCCTCTTCAATGTTGACCGGCTGAATATTCAGCGCGCCAGGACTGCCACCTTCGCCTGGGGGCGGTGGAGTCAAAGGAAGCTCAGGGTTCTGATCGTCTGCCATAAGAAGCTTTTAGCTCCTAGCTCTTAGCTCGCACGGCCCGGCGCAGGGCCGGGTCTCGCTGCGTGGATTTCCGGTAAATGATTGCATTAATAGGAACTTAAGTCGCCCGGGATTACTGATTATTATAACACGCGGAGAGCTCTCAGGAAGGAGGTGCCGCCGCAGCAAAGTAGCTCCGGCGGTACCCCATTCTTGTCGGCTAAAAGCCTTGTTCAGAGTGAGTTGCGGAGGTCAGAAAACTCAATTTCGAGATCACGCGCCGCAACGTTGCCGGCGCGTCGGGACCGGTGGCCCTGATCACCCAAATGTTTCCGCCATCCATCACGGTGACTGCCGCTTTTTCAGGCGAGGAGATCATCGTCGCGCGCCGTCCCTGAATCTCAGTGTCAGTGGTCGTCCCTGAGAAATCGATTTCATCAAGAAAACGCTTCAGGTCATCGGGACGGGTGGGCAATGAGGCAGAATGATTTTCTACTTCTACGGTCTCGTGGCCTGGTCCCTGCATGGTCACCACGCTCGAGTCGGGCCAGACCGAATCGAGCTTCACGAACTGGAACGATGGCGGCTTGGTGACCGAGAGGCCGAGCCAGGAATTGCGGTAGGTGTCACCGTCAATGACATAGGGTTTCGCGTCAGCAGGAACGTCCACGGTTTTCCCGGCGACGGTATATTGCAAAATCTGAATGTCGACATTGCCGAAAAGGCTGGCCAGAGCCCCCACCTGCGCGACTGTGCCTTCTTCGAAGGAACTGGTGAAGATACTGAAGCGGGCGGCGTCCGCGGGTCCAGGGGTGTAGAGAGCGGCGTCGAGGGGAATCCACTGTTTGCCATCGAGAACTTCCACCCAGGCATGTCCGCCCCAAATCCCTCCCGCATAAACGAAGCCCATGCGAACGCGAGAGGGAATGCCGGCGGCTCTCATCAGAGAAGCCAAAAGTGTGGAGTAGCCGAAGCAAGTGCCGCGGCGGTCGCGCGCAACTTCCGAAGCCGAAGCGATTGCGATGCCCGCATCGAAATGCATGTTCTCGTTGGTCCATTCCTGCAAGGCGCGTGCGGCTCGGAACAGATCGCGCTCATCGCCGACAACTTCCTTCGCGATTCTCTGCACGTTTGCATCGTCCGACTGCAGCAGCGCATTCGGCAAAAGATACGGCTTCAACTCAGGGGAGGACTTCGCCGGGCGTTGCGCAACGCCCGCAGCCATGGGGCGGCGGACTTCAAGAACAACGTAATTGGCGGTCTTCTCAAGCACCTTCTGATTGTCGGCGGTGAGGTCTGGCCAGCCCATTTCCGGATGATGATGCGTGATGCGCAGCTTCACCGCGTCGATCTGGCGCTCTTCGGGTAACCGGATGTTCGATCGTACGAGCGTGCGCGTGAAAACTTCATCTCCTAGTGAAGCACCTTGCGTCGTCAAGCCCTGCACGCTGGCCGCATCGGCGCGATGGGCCGACATCTCGCCGAGCGGGGTTTCGTGAAGCTCGCGAAGATTGCGGCCCTCGTGATCGAGCCAGAGTGTGGATTTCACAGGAAAATTACTGATCGACTCCTCGACCTTCATGCTCGGCCACTCGCTCGGCCCGATCGTCAATGGCTCCCTCGCGAGCAGCTTGCGGGTGATAGTAGAGACTGAACCTAACTCAGGGGAGAACATCTGGTAAGAAACCGAGTCGCCCGGAGCTTTCAGTTGGGATAGGGTGAGCTGCCGAGCGCCTTCGGGGCCAACAATCGTGCCCTGATATGGCTGGTCGCGATTGTAGGTCTTTCCCCCAGAGGTGATCTCGAGGACGAGTGAGCCATCGTGAACCGTGGCTTTCGTTTGCGTGGACTGATTCGAGCTGCTCATCTCGCTGGTGACCCCAAGCAGATGGCCATTGCTGCTTTCCTCATAGCGGGATGTCGATTTGATCTCCACTTTCGTGCCCAGCCGATTGAGGACGACGTCGCTTTCGATCGCGGTCACAATCTTTGAATCGGCGGTCTGTTCCGTCTTCTCGTGATAGAAACCGGCCGGTTGACCCGAGAGTTGGGACTCCATCCAGATCTCCTGAACGGATGGCGGGAGCTGTTGTGCGGCCAACGAGAAGAACAAAGGCGCGGCCATCAAGAAGGCGACGGCGGCTGTAGCGGTTCTGCGAATGCGTGCGAGCATAGGTTTCTCCTGTCCGATCGTCCCGCCCAGGCGCGAGACTGAATCGTGTCGTTCTGCGCAGGTAGTCCACAAAAAGCAGCCAGCCTTACAGGCTTTGCCCTTTATTTTTGCGAGGAAGAATCTTTGTAAGGTTCGCCGAATTGCGGAGACTACCTGTTCATGAGGGGCAGCACTTGGACGGGGAATCTTCCATTGGCGCGCTGACGATAGAATCGCTCGCGGACGAAACCATGGAGCGGGTACGTCGCCAACAACTCGAGCGTGACTACGAGAACCTCTGGAACGAATATGGCGCCAGTCTCTCGCGGCTCGCGAGTTCGTACGAATATCTTCCCCAAGCGCGGGAGGACTTGCTGCAGGAAATCCGTCTGGCACTGTGGACGGCACTGTCAAAGTTTCGCGGCGAATGTTCGATGCGGACGTTCGTCTATCGCATCGCCCACAACCGTGCTTTAACCCACGTGTGGCGACGGCAGGCACAGCCGATTGACGAAGAAGAAGCGCCTGACGTGCCCGATCCGAAGGCCAATCCGGAACGCTCAGCGATGCAGAATGCGGATCACACGAAGCTAATGGCAGCGCTACGGAAACTTCCACTGTCCTATCGCCAGATAATCACGATGACCCTTGAGGAACTTCCTCAGGCCGAGATCGCCGCAGTACTGGGGATCAGCGAGAACAACGTAGCGGTGCGCTTGAATCGAGCGCGCAGGCTATTGCGCGAGGAAATGGGAGGAAGCCAATGAGCAACGCCAATTCCGAACTCGACGTTTGGCGGGACGCGTGGCGAGTAGCGCCGAAGACTTCGGCCCCAAGTAGATTCGATCTGCGCCGCGAAGCGCGGCGGCAGGAACGCTGGTTGCGCACTCGATATGTCCTCGCATTTGTCTGGGCACTGGTCTTTCTGGCGTTTTCGGCTTTCGCCGTCCGTCGCGGTCATCAGGGCTTGTTGTGGGCGGGAGTTGTCTGGTTGACAACGTTCGTCGCGCTTGGGTTCTCTGTGTGGAACTGGCGTTCGGTTTGGCAGACAGCAAATTCTTCAACCTCTGAGTTTGCCGAGCTCTATGAGAAGCGTTGTCTCGCTACATTACGCGCTGTCCATTTTGGCTACCGATTTCTGGGGCTGCAAATGATGATAGCGGTCCCCTGGTTAACGTGGGACTTCTATCGCAAGCATGAGGGGTTCGGGCTTGCGCAGTATGCGGGATGTCTGGTATTGCTCGCGTGCCTGAGTGCACTGTTCGCCATCTCGTTCTCGAGGAAGCAGCGTCGCACCCAAAGAGAGTTGAAGGAGCTGAAGGCATTCCGCGAAGGCCTCGCGGAAGATGTCGCTTAGTGGTCCACGACGGGCACGCCAACTTCGCCGCGCAGGGCGGCCTCGTGCTTGCGTGCCTCTTGTAGAGCTTGTTGCACGCGCCGGGGCGCTGTGCCACCGACCACGTCATGAATGGCCAACACTTGCTTGAGCGACAGCGAGGAATAGAAATCCTGATCGAACACAGGATTAATTTTGCGCAGTTCATCGAGCGGAAGATCTTGCAGCTCACATCCGCGATCCATCGCCAGCCGCACCGCCTTGCCAACCTGTTCATGCGACAGACGGCTGGGAACTCCGCGGCCCACAAGATAAGTCGCAGCCGCCCAGGCATTCATGAATCCGCTGTCGGCGGCTTGCTGCATGCGGGCGTGGTTGAAGCCGACAGCTTTCATCCATCCTGTGACCAGCGGCAACATCGAAAGCATGGTGATGGTCGCATCAAATAGAGGTTCTTGCGTCTCCTGCATGTCTTTGTTGTAGGCAAGCGGCAAGCCTCTTGACCGACATCAAGAAGCGACGCTCTGGTTGCCCAGAACGCGTCCCGCCTTCCCGCGCACCAGCTCCAAGCAGGTCAGGATTCTTCTTCTGCGGCATGGCGCTGCTGCCGGTCGAATAAGCCTCGGGAAGTTCGATGAATCCGTACTCCTGGGTCGAGAACAGAATCATCTCCTCGGCCCAGCGGCTAAGGTGGAGAGCCACTGACGCCAGCACCGCGACGAATTCCAGAACGAAGTCGCGATCGCTGGTGGCATCGATGCTGTTCGCGGTCGGCGCATCGAATCCGAGGTCGGATGCCATGCCCTCGCGATCCAGAGGCAGCGTGGCGCCGGCCACTGCGCCCGACCCCAGCGGACAAACATTCAGCCGCTTGCGGCAATCGGAGAGACGCTCGGCATCGCGCAGGAACATTTGCACATAGGCAAGAAGCCAGTGCGCCACCAGCACGGGTTCAGCGCGCTGCAGATGAGTGTAGGCCGGCATGGCGGCGTCTCCGGCTTGCTCGGCGCGGGTCAGTAGCGAGTCCATCCACTCCCCCAACAGCTTTTGCAGATCGTCGATGCTGCTGCGCACATAAAGCCGGAGGTCGGTGGCGATCTGCTCGTTGCGGCTGCGGCCGCTGTGAAGTTTGTATCCGGTCTCGCCGATCAGCGCGACCAATTGCTTTTCGACGAAATGATGGACGTCCTCCGCGGCGTCATCCTGCAGAAACTCGGGTGAGGCCTGGGCCTTCTCGGCAATCTTCTCCAGTCCCTGGACAATTTCTCCCAGCTCTTCCGCCGACAACACGCCGGCGTGTTCCAGCGCGCGCGCATGGGCGCGGCTGGCCTCCACTTCAAAGGGCAACAGGCGCTGATCGAAGGCGAAGGAGCGCTGCCATTTTTCGAACGTGGGGTCGAGCGGCTCGCGGAAACGCCCCGACCACATCTTGGTCACACAACCTCCATACGCGAGCGGGCGCGGGAACGCGATGGCAATCCCAGGATGCGAATGAATCCCGCCGCATCCTTTTGATCGTAGCTCTCTCCCATGGTAAACGCGGCGAGGTCGGTGCGGTAGAGCGAGTATTCCGAGTTGCGGCTGACAATGGTCACGTTGCCCTTGTAGAGCGACAGCGTGATGCTGCCGGTAATGTTCTGCTGCGTGGTTTCGACGAACGCGTCCAGCGCCTCCCGCAGGGGAGTGAACCACATGCCGAAGTAAACCAGTTCCGCGTACTTGAGCCCGATCTGCTGCTTGTAATGCATCAGGTCGCGATCCAGGCAGAGCGCCTCAAGTTCCCGATGCGCGGTGAGCAGCAGCGTACCGCCCGGGGTCTCATAACAGCCGCGCGACTTGATTCCCACGAAGCGGTTCTCCACCAGGTCCACGCGGCCTACGGCATTGCGTCCGCCAATCTCATTCAGCAACTCAACCAACGAGACCGGATCCATCGCCATGCCATTGACGGAGACTGGAATTCCTTTTTCGAATCCAATCTCAACCTGCTCTTCGCGATCGGGAGCCTCCTGCGGCGAGCGCGTAAGCTGCCAGGTGGTGGCGAACGGCGCGTTGCCGGCATCTTCCAGTTCTCCGCCTTCGTGGCTCAGGTGCCACAGATTGCGGTCGCGGCTGTGAATCTTCTCGCGGCTGGCGGCGACGGGAATACCGCGCTTTTCCGCGTAGTCCAGGCAATCCTCGCGCGACTTCAGATCCCACTCGCGCCACGGAGCGACCACTTTCAGTTCCGGCGCCAGCGCCTGATAGGTAAGCTCGAAGCGCACCTGGTCATTTCCTTTGCCGGTGCAGCCATGGGCCACCACGTTCGCGTCTTCGCGCAGCGCTACTTCCACCTGGTGCTTGGCGATTACGGGCCGCGCCAGTGACGTTCCCAGCAAATATTTGTTCTCATACACCGCGCCGGCTTTGAGCGCCGGAAAGACGTAGCCGGTGAGGAACTCTTCGCGCATGTCTTCGACAACCACTTTGCTGGCGCCTGTGTCGTAGGCTTTCTTGATGACGGCTTCTATGTCGTCTCCCTGGCCTACGTCGCCAACCATGGCGATCACATCGAAGGCATAGTTTTCCTTGAGCCAGGGGATGATGATCGAGGTGTCCAAGCCTCCGGAATAAGCAAGCACGACTTTCTCAGGCATGGGCGCTCCTTACGGGGAAGCGGCCATTTGCGCCGCCAAGCAACATCAAGAGAATGGCCTTCTGGATGTGCAGGCGATTCTCCGCCTGATCGAAGACGATGGAGCGCGACGAGTCGATCACCGCGTCGGTAACTTCCTCTCCACGATGCGCGGGCAGGCAGTGCATAAACACTGCTTGCGGCGCCGCCAGCGACATCATTTTGTCATTGACCTGGTAAGGAGCGAAAACCGTGGCGCGGGCTTTGGCTTCGTGCTCCTGGCCCATGCTCGCCCAGGCGTCGGTATAGACGGCGTCGGCTCCGGCGACCGCTTCACAGGGGTCGGTGAGAATCTGAATCGATGCGCCGGTCTCCAGCGCAATCTCGCGGGCTGCGTCGACGATCGCGGGATTCGGTCCGTATTTCTTAGGCGTAGCCACACGGATGCAGGAGCCGAGCGAAGCTGCCGTCAGCAATAGCGAATGCGCCATGTTGTTCCCATCGCCAACGTAGGCGAAGCGCAATCCTTCGACGCTTCCGAACTTTTCCTGCAAAGTGAAGAAGTCAGCCAGAGCCTGGCAGGGATGCTCCAGATCGCTCAGGGCGTTGATCACCGGAATGGAGGCGTGCGCCGCCATCTCCTCGACTGTGGCATGGTCGAAGGTGCGCAGAATGATGCCGTGCACCCAGCGCTCGAGGTTGTGCGCGATGTCGCTCAAGGTCTCGCGCTGATCGATGCGGCTGGTGGTCTGGTCCATGAAAAAGCAATCGCCGCCCAGACTGGCCATGCCCGCTTGAAAGGTCAGCCGAGTGCGCAACGAGGGCTTCTCGAAGAACATGACGACCTGCTTGCCGGTGAGCGCGCCGCGAAATGCGGAGGCGCGGAGCTTGATCAATGCCGCCAGATCGACCACGGCCTTTACCTGATTCGGCGTCAAATCACGAACCGAGACCAGATCGCTCGGCCGCACTTCCTTGACCGGCTCTAGCGGAAGCACCGGCATTTTTTCCAATGGCTGGTTTCTTATTCCCATTTCTTATGCACAACCTTCTTTCTTTTTCTTGGATCAGCGCAGCATGCCGCGAATTCTCGCGGCTAATCCTGCAGCCGTTTTCTTGTCCGAGGAAATCACCAGAATGGTGTCATCCCCGGCCAGGGTCCCCACAACCTCCGGCCATTGCTCTCCATCGAGCGCCGCCGCCACCGGCTGCGCGCTCCCCACGCTGGTCTTGATCACCAGCAGGTTCTGAGCCTGCCGTATTTCCAGCACAAACTCCCGAACCAACCGCTCGACCGAAGGCAATGCCTCGGATACTGAAATTCCCTGAGGAAGCCCGTATCCTTCCGCACTCTTGACCAGGCCAATTTCGCGGATGTCCCGCGACAACGTCGCCTGGCCAACCTCGAAACCCTTCTTTTCCAGGGCTGCCTGCAGATCCTCCTGGCTCGGGACGGGCCCCTTGCGCAGAATCTCCAGAATCGACTTTTGGCGGGTGGCCTTGCTCATGACGGAAATATATTCATCGCTATGCATAAATATGCATTGGAGAAAGCACGCTTGTCAATAGCAGAACGCGGCCCGGGTGGTTACTGCCGTGGCAAGCCGTCAGCCGGAGGAAGCGCCGCGGTAGGCGCTCCGATCATCCGCCAGGCGTAGCCCGCGCTTACCACCGCCAGCCGGCGCAGAGCAGCATCACCAGCCGGAAGGCGTAGAGGAATGCTCGCTGAATTGAGATTCTCAAGGCCAGCTGAGTGCCCGGAGCGAGATCGCGTGGGACCTCAAGAGCCGCCAACTTGATCGCGTTCGCGTCCAGATTTTGGCGCACCTCGGAGGAGAGGGGGACGCCGGCCAATCCGTTGTCCAGCCGGTGACGGAATGCGCTCACCATCACGATTCCGAGGACGGCGATGGCCAACAGACCGGCTACGCGCGCAACCGCGTTGTTGATGCCCGAGGCCGTGCCCGCATTGTCCTGATCGACTGCATTCATGACCACGGCGGTAAGCGGAGCTACGGTGACTGCCATGCCAAAGCCAAGCACCACAAAAGCCGGGAAGAACGTAATCCAATAGCTGCCGCCCACCGAGGGGATGGCGAAGAGCAAAAAGCCGGCCGCGGCGATCGCTGGACCGATGATGAGTGGCGGTCTTGGACCGTAGCGTGTAATCAGGCCGCCAGACCAGCGGGAGAGGAAAAACATCAGCAGGATGAGCGGCAGAGCCGCGGCCCCCGTCGCCGTCGCCGAATAGCCCTGCACCTGGATCAGATCGAGGGGAAACACGAAAAAGAAAATACCAATAGCAGCATAGAGGGAGAACGTGAGCAGGTTCGCGCCGCTGAAGTTGCGCGACTTGAACAGACTTGGCGGGACCATCGGCGACGCCATCCGGCTTTCAAGCAACGGGAAGGCGATCAGACACGCCGCACCGAGGGTCAGGCTGACAAGCACCGGCCCAGAGCTCCAGCCCAGGCTTGCCGATTCCACCAGGCCGTAAACGGCGCTCCCCAACCCAACGGTGGCGAGCACCGCGCCCAGCCAGTCCACTTTTCGCGCGGTCAGGCTCCGGCTCTCGGGCACATGCCGCAATGAAATCGCGATGACCGCGAAAGCCAGCGGGAGGTTGATGAAGAATGCCCAGCGCCACGAGGCGTGCTCGATCAGCCAGCCGCCCAGAACCGGCCCGATCGCGGTGGTGATCGATGTGAATCCCGACCAGGTGCCGATCGCGCGGCCACGCTCTTCTTCCGCAAAGGACGCGCTGATGATCGACAGGCTCCCGGGCACGAGAAAGGCTCCGCCCACTCCCTGCACTGCGCGCGCGATAACCAACTGGTGAATGCTGCCGGCCAGGCCGCACCACGCGGATGCAGCGCCAAAGATCGCGACGCCAAATAGAAACATCCGCCGGCGTCCAAGCAAATCTCCAATCGATCCGCCCACCAGGATGAGCGCGCCCAGGAACAGATCCATAGGACTCGACCACCCACTGCACGCCGACTACGGTGGCGCCGAGACTGGATTGCAGGGCGGGCAGGGCAACGTTCACAACGGTGCTGTCGATGAACGCCATGCTGGAACCCAGGATGGCGGCGGCGAGGATCCAAGGGCCTGCACGTGGTTGGCAAGGAACAGCAACCGCTCCGGCGCGTATCACCGCCTCGTCGCAGGGTGGCTTCATGAGCCCTTTATGGATGCGCAGGGATAGAAGGCGGCTTCGGAACATTCCCGCACGAGCCTCTGGGGGCTTACGCCGTCCGCAAGGTCAGCAGCGTGATCTCCGGAGGCACGCCGAGCCGCACGGGCATGCCGAATGTGCCCAGTCCGCGGTTGACATACAGAAATGCAGTTTTCAACGAGGCAGCATTCATGCCGCCCGCTTCGAGCTTTCCCAGCGGAAGACGGTAGAGTCCCGCCACAAAGTCGGTGATCAGGCGCGCCGGGCTCCAGGCGTGATCGACGATCTCGAATTTTACCTGCCCTCCGTGGGTATGTCCGGCAAGACTCAGCTCGATGCCCAGTTCCGCCGCGCGACGGAAAGAGTTGGGATTATGCGAAAGCAGAATGTTGGGCATCTCGCGGCTGACCAGATGCTCGATGTGCTCGAGGGCGCGGCCATGCGGGCCCGGCGTCATCCGGTCGCGCTGGTAGTCGACGCCGATCAGATTGAACTTGGCTCCGAGCCAATCCAGTTGAACGTTCTGCTGGCGCAGCAGACGCATGCCGTAGCTCGAGAAAAGCTGCTCTGCCGCATTTTCCGCGCCGGCGTAGATCTCGTGGTTGCCGTTGCAACCCCAGGTGCCCAGCGGCGCCCGCAGCCGGCTGAGTTCAGAGACGCAATCCTCCAGCGGATCGTTATGTCCGCTGATGAAATCCCCGGTCACGACGGCCAGATCCGGGCGCAGGCCGTTCGCCATCTCCACCGCGCGGCGCACTTCCTCTTGCGGCATGAAGTCGCCGATATGAATATCGCTCAGTTGCGCAATGCGCAGTCCATCGAGTTGTTTCGGCAGCCCCTCAATCGGGATGTCCACTTTCTGAATTTGATACTTAAGCCGCCCGCTGGCGAAGCCGTAGGTCGCCGCCAGAAAAGGGAGAGTCCCGGCGAGATACGCGAGATAGCGAAAGAGGTCTCTCCGGCCCGGATCGAGGGAGACCTGTTGCGACGAGAAATGTCCTGCAGCCGTGCGCGAAATCCAGCCTACGATTTCAACCGATTGAAACGCGAAGAAGGCGAAGAACGACGCCACCAGCCAAACCCGCGAGATGGCGACCAGCGAGCTG
Source organism: Terriglobia bacterium (assembly GCA_963832635.1). Taxonomy (GTDB): domain Bacteria; phylum Acidobacteriota; class Terriglobia; order Terriglobales; family Acidobacteriaceae; genus DATFTE01. The sequence goes on from CAWHVH010000004.1 coordinate 476,890, forward strand.
CCAATGGCTCCGCGCGGCCAGATTCTCCCGAACCAGGGCTCGAGAAAGCTCGACAACAGAACGACGAGGGCCGCGATCCAAAACCCCTGCAAAACGTGCCGCGTGCCCTGACGTGAGACTCCCTGGATCCAATGCCACGCGTTCAGGAACCAAAATCGTTGAATGAAGACAAGCAACACGAGGAAAGCAAAGAACAGCAGAAAACGGATCATGCTCTGGATTCGCACCTTGAGAATAGGCCTTTCCGACTCATTCCCTTAGATGAGAGAACAGGCCAAATCGATTGCGAGGCTTTCGCAGGCTACGGCCGCGTGACAACTTCATTGGGCCCCGAGGGTACAAGGAGCTTCACCTCCGCGTTCCCGATTGGCTTCAAGGGCTGCGGTTAGATTGAGGTCCGAGAGCTTTATCTGGCGGCACCAGGCATTTGCGCTTGCAGCCAGGGCCCTGAGGCGGCCATCAGCAGCAGCGCAATCGCCCATTGCCTCGGCATTCCTAGTTCGCGCCAGACGAAGCCGGCAACTGAAAATCAATCCCGCGATCGTCGTTCTCGCTGTGAGGTCGCTGCGAGATTCAGATCGGCAAGCGGAACCCGGCGGCTATGTCCGGGAGTCAAGTCGTAGAGCGTGTTTCCCACGATTGCGTAATTCGAGACTTCGAGTTGATGGCCGTCCTTAAACACCAGGATGGTCTGCGGCTGATCGGCAGCAGGTTCCTCCGAGGACTGCGCGGGTTGCGATGCCGCCGGAGAATCCGCGTACTGGCTCACCTGGTAAGGCGCGGGCTGCCCGGAACCGCGGCGGTCGAAGACCGTCGGACCGCCATCGTATTGGTCATCAGCGGGGGCAGACTCCGCCGCATTGGGATCTTCCACATAGTAAGGAACGGCATAGGGCACGCCATAGTAGACGTATCCAGTCGACGGGCGATGATGGTGATGATGGTCGCGCACCGGATTCGGATTCGATGGAAACAACGGATTCATGCAGCAGGTCCCGGGAAGCGGAAACTGCGTGTTGTTGGGCACCAAGCCTTTGGGCCCAATCGAAGTGACGCTGGGCGGCACTCCATGCGGCCCGGCATGGCCTCCGAAGCCGATCGAAGTCACCGAAGCGGGTACGCCGTTAATCTGCGCAAACCCCGCCGGAACCAGTGCCACGCACAACACCGCAAAACCCGCAACCGTAGCCCATTGCAACCGTTTCATAAGGAGATGATACCCGAGATTTGCCGTCACGACGCCCTCCCGCTCGCGGGAAACAATCCTAATCATTAGAACCGTCGAACCGCCCGTTAGTTGCGCCTTATTTACATGAAAATGACGTACCGCTCAGGAACAGGGGTAACAGCTTCCAGTTACCCAAGTGCTTGTATCGACAGCCCTTGCCGGTGATTCCTCAAGGTTGCACGACCAGGATCAGCCCTCCCAGGCAGAGCGCTACTCCCATCAGGTTGCGGACGCTCAGGCGCTCGCGGAAGAAGAGCAGGCCGACGCCGACCAGCAACAACGCGGTCAGCACGTTCGCGACCGCCGAAGCGATGCTGATCTTCCAGCCTACGCGGTAGGCAAGAAGAACCGAAAGCTCCACCCCGAAGATCGCAATCCCGACCGCATAGCTCCCCCAGTTCAAGCTTCTCCAGGAAGCTGCCACTGAGGTCTGCGACGGATAGAAAGGCAGCACGGCCAGCGAAATTGCCAGCGCCGTCGCGTAGTTCACCGTCAGCGACAGCATGGGATTCACCTGCGCGGGAATCGACTTCTGCGCAATGTGGTAAAGCGTGGTCGCGAATACCGTCAGAATGATCGGGAGATAGAACCTCATGGTTCCGCCTATGGACTGAAATCAGGGTTTCGATCGAGCAATAGAATACGCGCGCCCGAAGGAGCGCGCGTTGATGAAGTGCTGGAAGTTACAGACTTTCAGAAACCTGCTACATCGAGCCTTTTCTGAGCTCCACGCTGCCATTCACGGTTTCGACGACCAGTTCGCGCCCGCCGTTGCCGATGCGGCCTTCGACGTGACGCCCACCCATACTGCCTTCCACTGTCATGGGGAAATCAGTATGCAAGCGGCCGTTGACCGAGCTGAATTTGACGTCGGAATTGAAATTTCCGGGCAACGTAAGGTGAATGGAGCCGTTCACGTCGTTGATGCGCAGAGTGCCATCCCAGCTGGCGGAACCCATTTCGGCTTCAATGCTTCCGTTGACCGAGGAAACTTCCGCCCATGCCTTGGTCGAAACCTGCACCGAACCGTTGACCGTCGTGGCATGGACCACGCGGCCCATGTTCTCCGCATTCACATCGCCGTTGATGTTGTATCCCGAGAAGCGCAGGTTGGCCGGCATGCGAACGTGAAAATGCACACGGGTATGGTTGCCGTGCTGATTATCCACATGCCAGCTCTTCCCGGGAGTGCACTCGGCTCCTGAGCGGGGATAAATGGCGCAGATGGTGATGCCGTCCGAATGAGGAACCGCCACAATCTTCACGCTATCGGCGTCGGGGCCGCTCTTGTCCGCGTCGACTTCGACCTGGTCTCCACTGGCGGCTACGGCGTCGATTTGGCCATTGACTCCCTTAATTTCCACCACATTGTCGGGAGCTAACTTGCCGCTCCAATGAAAGTCTCGATCGGATTGCGCCCACGCTGACGTCGAGGCCAGCAACAGAATCCCGGTCAACGTAATCAGCAACTCGCGAAGCTCGCCTTTGCGCATGTTTGTGGACCTCACTCTGCATCAGACGCGGGACGGATGTTTCTGTGAGCGGGAATTTTCCGCAGCCCCTAGCCCACTCCGGCGGGCACCAGGGCCATGACATTCCAGATGGCATACGCCATGAGTAGTCCTGCAACGCAAGCGAGCACCAGGCTCCGGTATTCCGTCTCCAGCAAGTCCGCGCTAATGCCGGCCACGAACACAAAAAGGAATGGCACTGCCACGAGTCGGACTCCCAGCCCGGGATAATGCGGCGACGCCAATCCCAGAAGCAGCAGAAGCACGCCTACCAGCAGGGGCGCAGTGTTTCCGAAGTACCGCGCGCGACGCCATCCCACGTACACCGCCAGCGCAATGGGAAGCGCGATGAGCAGCGCGGGGCTGCTCTCCGCCAGTTGCACCAGCAACTGCTGGTACGCTCCGGGGACGGCAAATGCCTGCCATACCACACCGAGAGTCGCATGGCGCATCCCTTGCCAAAACATGCCAGGATGAAAAGAGTAGGACGCGTACAGCAGGAATAGCGCGAGTGCGCAGGCGGCTGCCCAAATCGCCAGCACCGCCCGCCACCGCTCCGCGGCCAGGTACAACATGAATGCCAGGGCCAGCGGGACGACAACGATCAAAGAGAACTGGGAGCCGACGGCCAGCGCCATCGAGATTCCCAGCAGCAAAATCCGCCGCCAGTTCCACAGGATGACCTCTCGCGGTGCGTAGAGCGTATGCGCCACGGCAATGGCGGTGAAGACCACTCCAAAGGCTCCAAAGGCCGCGCCCGTCTCGGGTTCGGCGTCCCACAGGGCGCTGACGCGAATGATAGCCGGAGAAAAGCAGTAAAGCGTCAGCGCAATGTAGCCGCCCACGTCGCCATAAAGCCTGCGCGACACGTACCACAGCGACGCTCCCAGCAACAGGCCGAATAGCAAATATGGCACGCGCTCCAGCCAGCGTTGCGCGAGCCACTGGCCGCGGGTGATCAAATCGGCTTGTAAAGGCTGTTGCCACTCGAGCAGTGGGGCCGAGGAAATCAGGTACCAAAGAGCAGAGTGATCGGGATCGTACCCGCCGTTGGCGTCCAATCCCGGGTACGCAAACTCGTTCGGAAGACGATACGAGGCGGCCGCAGCCGTTCCTGCCACCGGCCCGCCGCGCCACTGCCTTGCCCCTTCGGTGATGCGAAAGCGTTCGCCCGGATCGGGGGCGCTGCTTTCCGCGATCCGTTTCACTAGCCAGAGGCATTGCGCGAGAAATAGCAGCAGCAGCCCTGCCGCGAGGAATTGCGGCCGTCCAAAGCGCTCGCGGTTGAAAAATCGCCCCATGGGGAAGAAGCCGTGTTTTACCATGTCCGGTAACAGTTCTGGAAACTTTCCACCGATGGACGAGAGCCCCAACCCGCCGCCCGGGAAAATTGCGCCGGCCGAAACGCCGGTTCCCGAGTTCCCGCAGGATTACCCTCCTCCGTCTTTCGCGGAACGCGTTCACACCGTCTTCGTCGGTCCCGACGGGCTGCGCGCGGGTTGGCGGCTACTCGTCTACCTGTTTCTGGTCGCGGTGCTTTTCCTCATCTCCCAGGTGATACTCGGCAGCCTGCGCGGCCTGGGCTTTCTGCGGCTGATATTTCTCGACAAGGTTTTCTTCGTGCTCGAAGTTGCGCTTCCCGCCATCTTCATGGCGCAGATGGAGCAGCGGCCGTTCGGCGCTTACGGGCTTTCGCCGCGAGGTCTGCTGCGCAGGAATTTCTGGTTGGGCCTTCTGTGGGGAATTGGCGCCATTACGTTCTTGATTCTTCTGCTGAACCTGGTTGGCGCGTACGACCATGGAGGCTTTGCGCTTCACGGACGCCGCCTCGCCGAGTTTGCCATCTTCTGGAGCGCGTTCTTTCTGCTGGTCGGTTTGTCGGAGGAATTTCTGCTTCGCGGCTACGCGCAGTTCACTCTGACCGAAGCTGTCGGGTTCTGGCCGGCCGCGATTGTTCTCTCGCTGATGTTCGGCGGCATCCATACCGGCAACCAGGGAGAGAGTGCGATGGGGATTCTCGGAGCCGCCGTGATCGGTTTCTTTTTCTGTCTCACCCTGCGGCGAACCGGCAATCTCTGGTTCGCCGTGGGATTCCACGCATCCTGGGATTGGGGCGAGAGCTACCTGTACTCCGTCCCTGACAGCGGCAGCCTCGCCCCCGGACACCTCTTGCGCTCCTCGCTCCACGGCTCGCGCTGGATCACCGGAGGCACCGTGGGCCCCGAAGGCAGCGTGCTTCTGTTCGTGGTCATGATCCTCACCTGGATCGCTTTCGACCGCGTCTATCGTCAGGCGAAGTACCCCGGATAGCCCTTTCTTACCACGAGTAGTGCACGGTGTAAGTCACGACCTGTTCGCCGTCGGGCGGAATCGTGACCGGAAACTCCGCCGTCTGCGCGTCTTTCTTGGTCGACGGCTGCGACTGCTCGATCAGCTTCCAGTTCGTCCAGCGATAGAGATGCTCGACCACGCGCACGTTGACCGCTTCTTTCTTGTGGTTGCGCACGCGGATCTCGAACGACTCCTCCATCCAGTTGTGCGCCGAGTCCACGTGGAAGCTGGTGCGCTTGCGCTCGCCGACCACGTCGAAGGCATTGCCGGTGTAGACGCGGATGGTTTCGTCCTTGGGAGTGTGGTCGATCATGTTCTCGCCGATAAACTCCAGATGCCCGTCGGTATCGCGGCGGTAGAAACGCAGCTTGCCCTTGGGCAGCGGAATCCCCAGATGGTTGGCCTCGGAGTTCTTGAACTCTTCCATCACCCAGACCTTGGGATTGGAGAGTGTGCCGTAATTCTGATCCTGCCGCACCTGCTCCGGACTGTAATAGCCGTACTGCTGCGTCTTCGCTCCGTCGTAGATGTACAGCCGTTGCGCGTGCAGTCCCTGGGACTGCACGAACTCGACCTGCTTGGTTTCCTGGTCACGCAACGTGGTGGCGCGCGCCAGCGTGTAAAGATGAAACTCGTCGAACGACTTCTCGCTGACCGGAGGAGCCATGGCGGCGTTCATGTCCATCGCCTTGCTCTCGGCGGCATACATGCGACCTGCGATCCCCGGCTCTTGCAACTTGTTCACATCGCCCGCCAGCAGCTTGATGCGGGCATTCTCGAAGGTCTTGCCGCTCTGGTTGCGCATGGTGATCCAGCCCACCATGTCGAGCACGTCGTACTTCGGATTCGATTTGTCGGAGACCACCAGGTTGTAGTCCGACTGCCAGGTCATGCCGCTGCTCACATAGGAAAGCTCCGCATCAAACTTGCCTGGATTGTTGGTTTCGAGCAACCAGCTCAACGTGGGTTTAAGAATCGAATCCTCAGCCAGCGCTGGAAACAGCGGCTGGCCCGGCAATCCGAAACGCAGCACGCCATCGATTTCGATGATGGGCTGACTGTACGCCGGTTGCGGATATCCGTTCGCGTAGCTCATGCTGGGAACGTAGCCGCTGCGCACGATCTTGCCTTTTACGATCTCCTGTTTCTCGCCGTGCTGGACAAGAAAGTCGATGGTCTTGCCCTCGTTAAACGACAGCAGCAACTCCTGCGACACGGGATCGTTGCGGTAGTTCTGCTCCAGAATCTGCAGCGCGCGGCCCGCGGGGTCGCGCAGGATGACCGAATCCGGTTCCAGATGCGCGGCAATCCCCGCATACTGCACCCGGTTCAATCCGTCTTTCAGATCCATGGGAAAGCGTTCCCGCGCCACAAAGAAATTCTGGTTGTAGATGGTAAGCGTCGGCGCGTTCGCGTCATCCGTCTCCGCCCATCCCCAAGCCACCGAACACAGGCACAGCCAGAGTAGCAAGAGCTTCTTCATTCGATTCTCCCTGTACTGTTGGGAGAACGTGCTGCGGGCTAGAACTTGCGGAAAGACGCGTGGTTACTACGTGGGGCAATGGTAATAGGAGAGTAACTTCAGAACTGAGAATGCCATCCTGAGCGCAACAGCTCCGTTCGCGGGGCGGGCGAACGGAGCAGCGGAGCGGCGGAGTCGAAGGAGCCCTTGCCTCTCACGAATGAGCCGGCACGGTATCCGTGGAATCGGTGAAGATCCGTGGCTGCCGTTTCGTCCTTAGCTCCACGCTGAAGAAATGCCGCCTGCATTGTCACCGGCGCCGGAGCCTTAGATATCCAGGTTCTTCACATCCAGCGCGTTGTCTTCGATGAACTTCCGCCGCGCTTCCACATCTTCGCCCATCAGCGTGCTGAAGATGGTTTCGCATTCGGCGATGTCTTCGAGCTTCACCGAAAGCAGCGTGCGCCGCTCGGGATCCATGGTGGTCTCCCACAGCTGCTGCGAGGTCATTTCGCCCAGACCTTTGTAGCGCTGCACCGTGAACTCCTTCTTGCCTTCGCCCAGCACGTAGTCGTAGAGGTCCCGCGCCGTCGTCTTCTCGACCAGTTCAGCGGGCGCCGATTTCTTCTTCGGTGCGGCCGCGGCGGGCTTTTTCGGCGCTTTCTCCTGGTCCTCGCCCTCCGCCTCTCCGGCCTCGTCTGCATCAGCCTCGGTTTTCGCGCTCGCTTTCGACACCACCTCGATGACAAACGGCGGATCCAGATAGGGCTCGATCTGCTTGAACTTTGAAACCAGCTGCCGGTATTCGGGAGAAGAAGCCAGCTCCCAGTTGATAAGGTGCTCGGCGCCCTGCGAATTCACGTAGCGCACTTCCCACAGGTTGTGCTCTTCGTCGAAGCGGCTTTCGACTGCCTTGAAGTTGCGTTCTTTCTGCAGGCGCTTCAATTCTTTTTCCAGCTTCTCGATCTTCTTCGAGGCCGTTTTCTTGTCGCCTTCGAAGTCGACGCGTTTCGAAAGATCCATCCGCGGCATCAGCTCGGTGACCTTCTCGTCGCGCAGCCGCTTGTCGAGCTTGTCGAGATAATCGAGATAGTCGCGCAGGCCGGTGATGAACTTGGCCAGGGCCGCGCCTTCCAGCTTGGCGGCGCCTTCGCCGTAGCGCACGATCATGCCTTCGGCGGCGCGCTTCACCATCACCTTGACGAATTCCTTGTCGTCCTTGATGTACTGCTGCGACTTGCCCTTCTTGATCGAATAAAGCGGCGGCTGCGCAATGTAGACGTTGTTGCGCTTGATCAGTTCCTGCATGTGGCGGAAGAAAAACGTCAGCAGCAGGGTGCGGATATGGCTTCCGTCCACGTCGGCGTCGGTCATCAGGATGATCTTGCCGTAACGCAATTTCGAGACGTCGAAGTCTTCCTTCGAAATGCCCGTGCCCAGCGCCGTGATCATCGCGCGGATTTCCTCGTGGCCGAGCATCTTGTCGTAGCGCGCTTTCTCCACGTTGAGAATCTTGCCCTTCAGCGGCAGGATCGCCTGGAAGCGGCGGTCCCGTCCCTGCTTCGCCGTGCCGCCGGCGGATTCGCCCTCCACCAGAAACAGTTCGCAACGGTCGGGCTGCTTTTCTGAGCAATCGGCGAGTTTCCCCGGCAGGCCTCCGCCGTCGAGTGCTCCCTTGCGGCGCGTCAGGTCGCGGGCTTTCCTGGCCGCCTCGCGGGCCCGGGCTGCGTCAATCGCTTTGTTGATGATCTTGCGGGCCACCGGTGGGTTCTGCTCGAAATAGGCCCCCAAGCGCTCGTTCAGGAAGGCCTGTACGATGCCGGCGATATCGGAATTCAGTTTGCCCTTGGTCTGACCCTCGAACTGCGGCTGCGGCAGCTTTACGCTGATCACCGCCACCAGGCCTTCGCGCACGTCGTCGCCGGTCAGATTCTCTTTCACATCTTTGAACAGGCCCATCTGCTGGCCCGCGTAGTTGATGGTGCGAGTCAGCGAGGTGCGGAAGCCGGAGAGGTGGGTTCCACCATCGACGGTGTTGATGTTGTTCGCGAAACTGAAAACAGACTCCGAATATCCGTCGTTGTACTGCAGCCCGATTTCCATGGCTACGCCGTCTTTCTCGGCTTCCATGTAGATCGGCTTGTCGTGCAATACCTGCTTGCCGCGATTCAGGTGCTTGATGAACTCCGCGATGCCGCCGTTGTACTTGAACTCCGCGGTCTTGGGCTCGCCGGTCTTCGCTTCCGTGGTGCGTTCGTCGGTCAGCGTGATCAGCAGTCCTTTGTTCAGGAACGCGAGTTCGCGCAAGCGCTGCGCCAGCGTGTCGAAGTTGTATTCGGTGGCGGTGAAAATGGATTTGTCGGGGACGAAATGAACCTTGGTCCCGCGTTTCTTGGTGGCCCCCGCCTTCTTCAGCTTGCTGGTCGGTTCACCCTTCGAGTAAGTCTGCTCCCAGGTGAGCCCGTCGCGCCAGATTTCGAGCTCCAGATCTTCGCTCAGAGCGTTGACGCACGAGACGCCCACGCCGTGCAATCCACCTGACACTTTGTACGACGAGGTGTCGAACTTTCCGCCGGCATGCAGCTTGGTCATTACCACTTGCGCAGCCGGAACTTTTTCGCCGTCGATATCCATGTTGTCGACGGGAATGCCGCGGCCGTTGTCGACCACCGTGATCGAGTTGTCCAGGTGAATGGTGACTTCGATCTTGTCGGCGTAACCTGCCAGCGCTTCGTCGACGGAATTGTCTACGACTTCGTACACCAGATGGTGAAGCCCCATCTCGCCCGTCGACCCGATGTACATTGCGGGACGCTTGCGCACCGCTTCCATGCCGCCCAACACTTTGATGGAGTCGGCGTTGTAGTCGCCGTTGCCTCCATTCGCAGAGGCGGTCTTGCCGTTTTTGGTTTTGTTTTCGACGATGGCAGTATTGATTTCTTTAGTTGCCATTCAACTCCGTGGAATGCCGGATTTTGAACCTATTCCGGCGGTGCCTTTCGATGCCCGAAAGCGACCTCAAACTACTGAAATTACAAATACTTAATGCACCGGAAGATACTCCAGATTCTACCATAGCCGAGCACTTTTTTCGACCCCCGAATCGGCTCGGTAACATGCGCTTTTGAAGGGGTTTAGCGGGGCATTTTGCACGCCTGGTCGAGGGAGGTTCGCTGGGTGCTTGAAAGACTGGTGTTTTACTTCCTGTGTCTGCGTTGCGGCGGCCGTTCTCCGAAGCTCAGGTTTCCCAGCAGCTCGTCAATTTCGTCGTCGCTCGCGCCGATAAGGGTCACGGAGACGATCCAGCCCCTCTGCAAAAACACCAGCGATGTCTGATGCATGGTGAGCTCGCCCGATTCTTTGGTGAAGTCTCCTCTGACCAATGGTTTGGCATCGACCGCAAATTCGTAGGGCTCGCCTGCCGCTTTGAATCCTTTGCTGATGGTCAGCTCGGTAAGCGGACCGAAATAATCGGCGGCGGTTTTCAGGCCGGGATACGAAGACACGTTCTCCGCCGCAATGACCACCGCGGAATCGACGCCCTCGGCTCGCGCTTCTGGAGGACGCTCGAAAATCGACAGCAGCACCAGCGACTTCCCCAGTTCGCTGCCCTCCCGCATGTCGGAGGTGCGATCGACCCAGCCGAACGGAACCTTGTAGGAAAAATTCAGCGAGGCATTGCGATAGACGCCGTCGGTGATCGCTCCGGGATCGGGGGCCTCATTCTCGCGGGCCTTCGCGTGCGGTTTCGAGGAAGATTCGCCGGTCTTTGCGGATTGGGCGGCAGCCAGCGACGACGCCAGCGCCAAGACGACTGCGATCACTACGCGGGAAAAGCGAGCGCCCATGCGCTCATGTTACAGGAGTTCGAGGACGCGGCGCGTGGCCGCGCCCCGCGCGAATTATGCCGCTTGCGCCGAAACCTGCGAGGTGCAATGTCCGCAGCGCCGCGCGTCGATGGGAATCTCCATCTTGCATTCGGGGCATTTCTTGGTAGTGGGGGCGGGAGCGGGATCCTTGGCATGCATCCGCGCCACCAGAGTGTTGACCGGCAAGACCACAAAGAAGTAAATCGCAGCCGCAATCAACAGGAAAGAAACCACGGTGTTGATGAAATCACCGACGGGAAAGGGGGTGCCGTTGATGGTGAAGGCGACGGCGGAGAAATCCGGCTTACCCACCACGGCCGCGATCAGGGGCGTGAGCAAGTCTTTGGTAAGCGCCGTAACCACGCCGCCAAACGCCGCGCCGATGACCACGCCAACCGCCATGTCGACTACGTTGCCGCGAAGGATGAATTGCTTGAACCCACTAAGCATCGAAGGACCCTCCTGGGGAAGAGTGGCGGACACTGTATTCGGAAAGGGGAAGGAGGTCAAGGGAGCCCGGGAACAGGCTATGAGTACGCTGTACTACTACTTGGTAGTCCGAACCCGACTCACGCCGATCTTAGGAAGCGAAACACCCCTCAGATCCTCATCGGCATCACGATGTACCGGTACTTGTAGTCCTCGCTCTCGGCGGGGCGCAGCTGGCCGGCGGACTGGGAGTCTTTGAGTTCCAGCTTTACGTCTCCCGCGCCCACCGCTTTCAGGAAGTCCAGAATGTACTGCGCGTTGAAGCCGATGGTCAGCGGCTCTCCGTCGTAGGTGATCTCGAGCGAATCTTCCGACTCGCCGGTCTCGGTCGACGATGCCGAGAGCTTCAGTTCGCCTTTCTCCAGCTTGATGCGGACCGCACGCGAGCGTTCGTCGGCGAACTGCGCCACGCGGGAAATCGCCTGGCTCAGCTCTTCTCCGTGCAGCGGCGATGCTCTTGCTGTTGTCCTTGGGCAGCACGGCTTCGTAGTTGGGGAACTGGCCGGTGAGCTGGCGCGAGGTCAGCAGGCGCGGCCCAATGCGGAAGTAGAGCGTGGACTCGTCTTTCGCGAAATCGATCGTCTCCGCGTCGGTCGAATCGAGCAGCGACTTCAGCTCGTCCATGCACTTTTTGGGGATCAGCGTTTTCATCTCCCCGGAAACGCCTTCGAACTTTTCTCCCGGCCGCTCGATGTGCGACAGGCGGTGCCCGTCGGTCGCCACCATGGTGATCGATTCCGGCTTCAGCACCATCAGCGCGCCGTTCAGGGTGTAGCGTGATTCTTCGTTGGCGATGGCAAATCCGGTTTTGGCGATCATCGACCGCAGCACCTGCCCGGGAATCTTCACCACGCCCGCGGTGGGAAATACCGGCAGGGTGGGGAAATTTGATTTCGCCATCCCGACCATCTTCGTGTTCGAGCGCCCGCAGCGGATGCTCACCCAGTGATTTTCCAGCAACTTGATGGTGATATCGGCATCCGGCAGCAGTTTCACGTAGTCGTGCAGTTTGCGCGCCGGGATGGTGCAGGAACCTTCTTTTTTGACTTTGGCGACACAGGAGGTTCGCAAGCTCAGATCAAGATCGGTTGCGGTGAGAGAGAGTTTGTCTCCAGAGGCTTCAAATAGATAATTCGACAGGATGGGAATGGTCGTCTTCCGTTCGACCACACCCTGCGTGGCGGTGAGTTCGCGCAAGAGCTCAAACTTGCTGACCGTGATCTCCATCGTCGTGGTTCCCGTCGCAGACGCAATCGCTTCTACCGGCATAAGCCCAAGTCCCCCGTCGCGCGGCGCTACTTCTATTACTTTCTTATATCAAAAGAAAAACCTATAAAACCAGCAGTAACAGTAGGCAGGCCGGAAAAGTGGAAATCCGGCTCAACTCCCATTCTGGCACCAAGTTCGATTCCTGCCCCTCGTGTAGAAAATCGGGTCCGGAAACTTCGCACCCGGTGGGATATCTTTCCCCTATTTTGCGATTACTTCCGATCTTGCACCGCTTCCACACCCTGTCCACAGTGATCGTCGAGGAAGACTGCTCTGCAGAGTGGAAATCTCACCGCAAGCCGCGATTCAGCCGCCCAACTGCTCAGTCAATTTATTGATGAGCCTGTTCAAATCCTTGTCGTTCTTGCGAGCCTCTTCAATCTTCTCGACCGAATGCAGCACCGTGGTGTGATGCTTGCCGCCAAACTGTCTGCCGATCTCAGGCAACGAGGCTTCTGTCAGATGCTTGGCCAGGTACATGGCGATCTGCCGCGGATAAACGATGGCGCGCGAGTTGTTCTTGGCCTTGATTTCAACCAAGCGCAGCCCGAACTGTTCCGCCACTGCTTTCTGGATCGACTCAATCGTCACCTTACGGGCCTGGGAGTCGATGAAGTTCTTCAGCACCTGTTGCGCGTACGGCAGCGTGATCTCAGCGCCGATCAGCGAAGAGTGTGCTACCAACCGGATCAGTGCGCCTTCCAGTTCACGGACGTTCGAGCGGATGTTCGAAGCGATGTAGAGAGCCACATCGGTCGGGATGGTGACCTTCTCCTGCTCAGCCTTCTTCTGCAGGATGGCAACCTTGGTTTCCAGATCCGGTGGTTGAATGTCGGCGATCAATCCCCATTCGAATCGGCTGCGCAAGCGGTCTTCGATCTCGGCCAACTCTTTTGGCGGCCGGTCGCTGGCGATGACGATCTGTTTCATCGATTCGTGCAGCGCGTTGAAAGTATGGAAGAACTCTTCCTGCGTCCGTTCCTTTTGAGCCAGGAACTGGATATCGTCGATCAGCAGCACGTCCACGGTACGGAACTTGTCGCGGAAAGTGGTCATCTTGTCGTAGCGTAGCGAGTTGATCATCTCATTGGTGAACTTCTCGCTCGAGACATAGCAGATGGCCGCCTGGGGTTGCCGTCGCTTGATCTCGTGACCGATGGCCTGCATCAGGTGGGTCTTGCCCATACCGACGCCGCCATAGAGGAATAAGGGGTTGTAGGCCTTTGACGGACGCTCCGCGACCGCCTGGCAGGCCGCATGGGCAAATTGATTTCCGCTGCCGATGACGAATGCGTCGAAGGTGTAGCGCGGATTCAATTGCGCCGCTCCATCCCAGTCGAAGCGCGACTGCTGGGGATGAGGCGCGGCCACTCCTCCGCCCTGGTGCACGGAGAGTCCGCCATCATGGCGCACCGGCGTCGAAGCCGGGCCGTTTTCTTCAGGAGTGACGAACTGCACGTCCTGATATTCGAGGCCGAGATTATCGATGGCTTCCTGGATCAGATCCGCGTACTTGTCACCGACATGACGAAACTCGGCGGTCGGCACCCGGATGAAGAGAATCCCCCCGCTGGCGTGACTGTAACGCGTGGGTTTCAGCCAGGTATCGTAGGAATGCCGGTTGATCTTCTTTTCGAGCGCGTCCAGAATGCGCGACCACGGATTGGGAGTCAGGCTTGGGCTCGGAACAGACATAAAATATTTTTCGATGGGCTGCCGTGGCTGGGTCAGCGCCCGAAAATCGAATCCTTATAGAAGAATGCGTTCGTTTCCAGCAAAGCAACCCCGCTGTCGCGGGGCAGTTGCGCCGGATTCAGAGAGTTTCAGTAAGCTGGAACAGACGGGCATAGTAGCACAAAATTTTCAGTGGTGTGGAAAACTTCACCAGTCATTTTTTTGCTGCTTTGTAATCAGTACGCGAAGAAAAATTCTTGTCAAGTGCTGGATGTATAACTGCCGCGAGCACTGTGCAACTTGCGCCGAACTCTCGCCAACCAGTTTCCGCGACTCCCAACCCGCGCGCGGTGATGACCATCACCCCATTGTGGTCAGGCCTGTGCTCGTAGCATCCGGCGGAGCGCGCCGTTTGCCCGCCTGCGCACTCGTCATTTATACTGCTCGTTCGTCTTACCGATATCTATCTATCTGATTAGGAGCAGGTATTTTTCATGCCCAAGCGCACATTCCAACCCAACCGGCGTCACCGCTCGAAGACGCACGGATTCCGAACGCGCATGAAGACCAAGAGCGGTCGCGCGGTGATTTCGCGCCGGCGCGCCAAGGGTCGCAAGCGGGTTTCCGTGAAGCCCGGTTTCCGTGAATAACCTTTCCTTTCTCTTGGGGATGGCGGGAATCCGCAACCCGAGTGTGGATCATGAGTTGTGAGCGCAACCGCTCCGAATGGCAGTTCCAAGCTGTCCGGCTCCGGCAAGCGGGCCGGCTTTCCACGGAGTGCGCGCCTGCTCCGGCACGCCGATTTTGAGCGCGTCTATAAACAGGGCCGGCGTCATTTTGCCGCCCATATGACAGTTTTTTTTCTGCGACGTGCGGACGAAGAGGGACTTCGGGTGGGCTTCACCGTGGGACGCGTTCTGGGTGGAGCGGTCGAACGCAACCGCATGAAACGGCGCTTGCGCGAAGCTGTCCGGCTGCATCGTCCGGCCGAAAAAGCTTCCGTGGATGTGGTGATCAACCCCAAGAAGTCGTTGCTCACTGCAGAGTTCGCAGCGGTGGAGAGCGAGATCATCCGGGCTTTTGAAGTCATCCAAAAGTCAGTGGAGAAAAAGTGAAGGACTGGTCCAAAACCGTCGTGCTGGGGTTGCTGCGCGGATACAAGTGGGCGATTTCCCCCATGTTGTTGCCTTCGTGCCGCTACACGCCGACCTGCTCGGAGTATGCGATGGAAGCGGTGGACCGCTACGGCGTGATGCGTGGAACCGCGATGGCAATGGTAAGAGTTCTTCGCTGCCACCCATTTGCCAAGGGCGGCTACGATCCGGTAGTCAGTGAGCGCGAAAGGGTCAGCCGCGACGCAGACGGCTGCATCTCGCCGGTGACGCACAGTTAAGTTTCGACTTGCTCGAATTGTTTTTGTCATGAACGTACGGTAAACATTTGCCAGACTTTCCCAATCCTCAACAAGACCCCGGCATGGAGCGCCGCCTGCTCCTTGTCTTCGTACTCACGTTTATCGTGATCCTGGCGTTCCAGCCGATTCTGAAGAAATATCTTCCCCAGCCGGCCCCATCGCAGACCAAGACTCAGACTCAGACCCAGGCCACTCCCGAGACCTCGCCCGCTCCGCCCGAAGCCGTGGCGCCGGAGCCGCCGAAGGTTTCTGCGCCGACTCCTGGAGCGACCAAGCAGGCCCGCGCCGAATCTGAAACCGTCATCGAGAACGATCTGTATCGCGTGACCTTCACGAACCGCGGCGGTCAGGTGAAGTCCTGGATTCTGAAGAAATACGACGATGACCAGGGCAGGCCGCTCGAACTGGTGAACAATGCAGCCGCCCCCAAGTTCGGCTATCCTCTTTCGATTTGGACCTACGACGAGAGCCAGCGCAACAAACTCAACTCTGCGCTCTACGTGACCTCCAGTTCGGGCGATGCCAGGACCTCCGAAGAGATCACCTTCGAGTACTCGGATCAGGATCTGGCGGTGCGCAAGACCTTCCGTTTCGATGACAGCTACGTGGTTCACG
This sequence comes from Terriglobia bacterium, assembly GCA_963832635.1. GTDB lineage: Bacteria > Acidobacteriota > Terriglobia > Terriglobales > Acidobacteriaceae > DATFTE01. The sequence continues at coordinate 492,752 of CAWHVH010000004.1, forward strand.
CCGAAACGACGGTGCTGGAAAAAGGGAGCCAGATCACTGCCTTCCCTATGTGGCCGGCGGGCTTGGGCGATGAAACCAGCCCGGCCTCCTATGCCGCTTCCAAGATTGAGTATCAGATCAAGAGCGACGTCGAGCGGGTCGCTTACAAGAAAGTCAGCAGTGGAAACACGGTGCGCGGACCCTTCAGTTGGGCCGCGGTGAGCGACCAGTACTTCGTCGCGGCCTTCCTTCCCGAAGATACGGAAAACGCCGCGCTGGTCATGCTGCACAATGCCATCGAAATTCCCAAAGATCCGCAGAAGCCGCAGGAAACGGCGAAAGTCGACGTGCTGGGCGTGGCGGTCGGAAGCCTGAAAGGACCCAGCGTTGACCGGATCTACGTCGGCCCCAAAATCCTGAAAACGCTGGAGGCGGTGCCGGTTACCGGATTGCCTTCCAACGTGGAACCCGACCTGCGCCAACTGATCGACTTCGGCTGGTTTGGCCTGATCTCCCGGCCCTTGTTCGTATGGTTGCGCTGGACTTACGAGCACTGGGTACCCAACTGGGGCTGGGCCATCGTCATCCAGACGTTCATCATCACTGTGTCCCTGCTGCCGCTGCGCATCTCCAGCATGAAATCGGCGCTGAAGATGCAGAAAATCCAGCCGCAGATGAACTCGATCAAGGAGAAGTACAAGAAGTACAGCATGCGCGATCCGCGCCGCCAGGAGATGAATACCGAGATCGCCGCGCTCATGAAATCGGAGAAGGTCAGTCCGGTCGGCGGCTGCCTGCCGCTGCTCATCCAGATGCCTTTTCTGTTCGCTTATTACCGCATGCTGGGTGTCGCCATCGACCTGCGCCACGCGCACTGGCTCTGGATCCGCGATCTCTCCTCGCCCGATCCGCACTACGTTCTGCCCACCCTGCTCGTCATCAGCATGATTGCGACGCAGAGAATGACGCCGCAGGCCGGCATGGATCCGCAGCAGCAGAAGATGATGAACTGGATGATGCCCCTGATGATGGGCTTCATTTTTTACAATCTCGCCGCCGGCCTCAATTTGTATTATGGCGAGAGCAATCTGATCTCGATCGTCCAGCAAGTCGTCATGAACCGGACGAAGCTGGGCAAGGAGATGCGCGAACTGGCCGCAAAACGTGCCAGGAAGAAAGAAAAGTAGCTGTTAGCCTTTTCGCTCTCCGCTTGATGCGAAAGCGAACCAGTGCAAGGCTAAGAGCTAGGAGCTAAGAGCGGTTTTCCTATGCCCATACCCGACAAAATCGCAGCCGCCAAGAAGATCGATGAATTTCTCCGCTCCGTCGTCCTGAAGGGTGGACTCCGGCTGAAATACCGCATCACCGTCGATCCCCCGGTCGGCGAAGATCGCGACTGGGAACGCCCGGAGATCCTGGTGGAGTTCTCCGGCCCCGACGCGCCCCTCTTGCTCGAACGAGGCGCCGAACTGTTGCGTTCGGTCGAACTGCTGGCTCTCGAGATGCTTCGCTTGCCCGGCAACGAGCATGAAAAAATCTCTTTCGACTGTATGAATCACCGCTCCATGCGCCTCGAAGAACTGCGCATGGCGGCGACCGTCGCTGCGGAAAGGGTCCGCAAATCCGGTTCTCCTTACGAGTTTGCTCCCATGTCTTCACGGGAGCGACGCATTGTCCACCTGGCCTTGCGCGACCAGCAGGATCTGCATACCGAAAGCCAGGGGGAAGGGATGCGCCGCCACCTTGTGGTCTATCCCAAGAACTATCGCGCGCCCGGCGGGAAGACCGCTCGCCGGACGATTCCGTAATTCCCTTACAATCCTGCTGTGCATCTCGACGACACCATCGTCGCCATCGCCACGCCACCCGGACGTGGCGGCATCGGCGTTGTGCGCCTGGCTGGGCCCGAAGCCCGCGCCATCGCCCTTCCCATGCTGCGGCTCAAGCATGATCTGGAGCCCGGACGCGCCGTGTTCGCTGAATTGGTCGAGCCTGATTCACAGAGCGCTATGAAGCCCGTCAGCGCATCGACGAAGTCGTAGTCAGTTACTTCGCCAAGGCTCATTCCTACACGACCGATGACGTCGTGGAAATCTCAGCCCACGGGTCGCCGGTGGTTCTTCATCACATCGTCGAACTTGCTCTCGCGCACGGCGCGCGGCTGGCGGAACCCGGCGAGTTCACCATGCGGGCGTTTCTCAATGGACGCATTGACCTGACCCAGGCCGAGGCCGTCCGCGATCTCATCGAGTCGCAAACTCTATATCAGGCCAAAGTCGCCGCCCAGCAGCTGGAAGGAGCTCTTTCGCGCCGCCTGCAGCCCATCAAGCAGAAATTGGTCGAGCTCATCGCCGTGCTCGAAGCCGGCATCGATTTCGCGGAAGATGATGTTTCGGTTCTTCCGGCGGAGCAAATCCTCGAGCGCATGGCGAATGTCCGAGCGCCGCTCGAACAGCTGGCGGAGTCGTTTGCGTACGGGAAAATTGTTCACCAAGGTTTGACCCTGGCCATCGTGGGCCGCCCGAACGTCGGGAAATCGAGCCTGTTCAATCGCCTGGTGGAGCGCGAGCGCGCCATCGTCACGGCTACGCCGGGCACGACCCGTGACCTGGTCAGCGAGACCGTAGCGATCGGCGGAATTCCCGTGAAGCTGGTGGATACGGCGGGAATCCGTCACGCCCTCGACGAGGCGGAGAGCATCGGCATCCGCAAATCCATGGAAGCTCTGGCTGACGCTGATCTGGTTCTCGTGGTGTTCGACGCCTCTCAGCCGGCCGCTGCCGAGGATCTGGAATTGCTGTCGAAAGTGGGACAGCAGCCCACCGTGCTGGTGGAGAACAAAGCCGACCTGCAAAGTTCGCAGTTCTCCGTTTCCGGTTCTCCGCTGACAAGGGTGCGGACATCGGCGCTGACGGGTTCCGGCATTCCCGAACTGCGCGCCGAAATCCTCCGGCATATCGGAGGTGAATCGGGAGTGTCTGCGGAGACGGGCTTCCTCACCAACCTGCGCCACCAGGAGTTGGTGCGCACATCCCTCGCCGCGCTCGATGCAGCCAAGGCAGCGGTCGCCAACCAGGTTCCGCACGAAATGCTGCTGCTCGACCTCTACAGCGCACTGCGTCCTCTAGATGAAATCACCGGCGCCACCAGCAACGATGACATCCTGAATCTGATCTTCAGCACCTTCTGCATCGGAAAATAAAAAGCCAGCAGGCGAAAGTCGGCCTGCTGGCTGAGTCGTCACGGGCCCCCTCTACTTCGGCTGGGCGACCACACGCAAATAGGGTTTTACTGTCTTCCAACCGCCGGGATATTTTTGCTGGGCCTCTTCGTTCGACACCGCGGGCGAAATAATCACGTCTCCGCCCTGTTTCCAGTTCACCGGGGTGGCCACCTTGTGTTTGGCGGTGAGCTGGATGGAATCGAGCACCCGCAGCACTTCGTCGAAATTGCGGCCAGTGCTCATCGGATACACCAGCATCAGCTTGATCTTCTTGTCCGGGCCAACCACGAAAACCGTTCGCACGGTCGCGTTATCCGAAGCCGTGCGGCCTTCGGAAGTCGTTCCGCCCGTCGCCGGGAGCATGTCGTACAGCTTGGCGACCTTCAGGTCGGTGTCGCCGATCATGGGATACGTGACCTTGTGACCCTGCGTCTCCTCAATGTCGGCAGCCCACTTGCTGTGATTAGTGACGGGATCGACGCTCAGCCCGATGATCTTGCAGTTGCGCTTCTGAAATTCCGGCTGTAGTCCGGCCATGTAGCCGAGTTCGGTGGTGCACACCGGAGTAAAGTCCTTCGGGTGCGAAAAGAGTATGGCCCAGCCGTCGCCAATCCACTGATGAAAGCTGATCGGCCCTTGCGTGGTCTCGGCGGTAAAATCCGGCGCGGTATCGTTAATGCGTAATGACACAGTCTTCCTCCACTTCGTGCCGCGGCTGCGTGTTTGAGACGCGGTAGAAAAATTCTACGACGTGCCCAGCGCACCTTGTCAAATGTGGCTGTCTGATATTTCAGGCGCCGCCGGTTCGTCTGCGCGTGGAAAATTTCCTCCGACGTTGATACATTCATCTTCAGGCAATTCGAATCTGGCCGGAGGACTCGCATGTCTTTTGTTGTGAAGCTCGAGGACGACTTGGGCGAGCAGAGCGACTGGGTCATGCTGCATGGCGTCATCCCCGCACGCGATCAGCGTGCTTTCCCCGTGCTGCGCTGCATCGACCCTTACGGCAAAACCGTGTTCAATCATCTGCAGATGGAGGCGTTTCTCGAAGAATGGGACCGTGTCCAGCCCCGCGCCGAAGACGATTCCCAGAAGGAGGCCTGGCAAAAGGTGAAAGAAATGGCCCAGAGTTGCCAGTCCGACCGCGATCTGTATTTGAGATTTGTGGGGAATTGAGCCGCGATCGGGAAGCAGCGTCCCCGCCCGTCTACTTCGATAACGTCCCCAAGGCTTCCCGGAACATCTTTTCGAACGAATGTTCCTTCCCGTTCTTGGTGACTGCCGTTAAAGCTTTCTCCGCCGCCGGCCGCTGATAGCCCAAGTTCATCAGCGCGGATAACACATCTTCCTCGATAGCTGTCAGCGTCGGTATCGGCGCGACGTCGCCCGCGGCTTCGGCAGGAAGCTTGTCCCGTAGTTCCAACACCATGCGCTCTGCTGTCTTTTTCCCGATCCCCGGAATGCGTGTGAGCCGGGCGACATCGTTGCCGCGAATCGCCCGCACCATTTCTTCCGAAGGCATGCCACTCAGAATGGTGATGCCGAGCTTCGGTCCAATTCCGCTGACGGTAATCAGTTTTTCAAAGAGTTGTTTCTCTTCCGGCTGGAGAAATCCATACAGCGCCAGCACGTCCTCGCGCACATGGGTGTGGACGTGCAGCTGTACCTCGCTGCCCAGCCCCGGCAACGCGGAGAACGTGGGAACCGTAATGGTCACGTCGTAGCCAACGCCGCCGATCTCCACGATCGCCTGGTTGGGATGCTTGTCGAGCAATCGGCCGCGCAGATGAGCGATCATCCTTTTCTCATTGTAACCATAGATGGCGATGGAGGCGGTCAACGAATAGATCTGAGTTGTTCCGGAATAGTTTTTCTAGAACAACGAGCTCTGGCGCCGGTTGGGCGTAATTCCGAAGTGTTCGTAGGCGAGTTGCGTTGCCACCCGCCCGCGCGGAGTGCGGTTGAGGAATCCAATCTGGATCAGAAAAGGCTCGTAGATCTCTTCAATGGCATCGGCCTCCTCGGCAAGCGCCGCCGCCAGTGTGTTCACACCCACCGGGCCGCCTTGATACTTCTCGATGATTGTGAGCAGCAGCTTGCGATCGATTTCGTCGAAACCGTGGCGGTCGACTTCCAGCATTTGCAGCGCGGCCTGGGCGGTTGGCAGGTCGATCTTTCCGCCGCCGCGCACCTGGGCATAGTCGCGCACTCTGCGCAGCAGGCGGTTGGCAATGCGCGGAGTCCCACGCGAGCGGCTGGCGATTTCGAATGCACCCGGCGTGTCGACGGTGACACCGAGGATGTCCGCTGAACGCTCCACAATGATCTGCAACTCTTCATGGCTGTAGAACTGCAGCCGCAGCACGATCCCAAAGCGTGAGCGCAAGGGCGACGACAGCAGCCCCGCGCGCGTAGTTGCCCCCACAAATGTGAAGGGCTTTACGTCCATGGTGTGGGTGCGCGCCGAGGGGCCTTGCCCAATCATGATGTCGAGTTTGTAGTCCTCGAGCGCCGAATAGAGGATTTCCTCCAGAGCCGGCTGCAGACGGTGCACTTCATCAATGAACAAGACTTGCCGGTCGCGAACATTGGTCAGGATCGCGGTCAGGTCGCCCTTGATCTGCAAGGTTGGGCCCGACGTCTGCTGGAACGCAACTCCCAATTCGTTAGCGATGATGGTCGCGAGCGTGGTCTTACCCAGTCCCGGGGGACCGTAGAGCAGCACGTGATCGAGCGCTTCGCCGCGCGAACGAGCCGCCTCAATCGCCACGGCCAGGTTCTCTTTGACCTTGGCTTGGCCGATGAACTCCGCCAGCCGCTGTGGACGCAGCTTCAATTCAAACGAGGAGTCATCTTCGACCGGAGCCGCCGATACCAGGCGTTCCTTCGGATCCGGCAGATGGGGAGTGTTCTTGAGTGTGGCCACGCTACGGCGATAGTAAAGCGAAAGCCGAGGCGATGCAATGACTGTGGAAGTGCGGGCGCGGCGGTGACCTCCAGGCAGGCACTGTCGAAGACGTGGCAGCTCGATCGTTGTGTGTGAAGTTAAAATAAAGAAAAAAGGCATCTTATAGTACATATTATATAAACATACCTAGTGAGGTATAATAATGGACTAATGCCCCTTAGCATCAAAAATGACGCTACCGAACGCTTGGCCCGCCAAGTCGCGAGCGAGACCGGAGAGTCTTTGACCGAAGCTATTCAGAAGGCGCTCGAAGAACGCTGGGAACGGCTCAAGGCGAAGCGTCGCAGCCGTCTGCTTTCGGGCCAACTCGAAGATGTCTTGCGGCGCGTCGATGCCATGCCCACACTCGACTCGCGGCCGGAAGACGACATACTTGGCTACGATCAGCATGGGGCGCCGCGCTGATGGTGATCGACACATCCGCGCTGCTCGCCGTCTTCCTTGCCGAGCCCGAGCGCCGCAGTTTTCTCGAACTCATCATCGCGGCGGAAACCAGGCTGATCTCCGCCGCCACCGTGCTCGAGACCGGCATCGTGCTGGAGGCGCGACGCGGCGAAGCTGCCGGTCGCGAGTTTGATCTTTTCCTGGTTCGTGCGGGTCTGCAGATCGTTGCGGCTGACAGCGAGCAGATCGAGATCGCGCGCGCGGCCTGGCGCAAATACGGCAAGGGCCGTCATCCCGCGGGACTCAATTTTGGGGATTGTTTCTCCTACGCGCTGGCCAAGGTTTCGGATGAGCCGTTGCTCGCCAAGGGCTCAGACTTCACGCTCACTGACATCACCCTCTGCGCTCACGCCTGAAATCGTCGCTTGGCTCAGAAGACTTTCGCAAATTCCGCCAGCAAGCGGTCTCCGTATTCCCGATCCTTGATGGAGAATTCGGCTTTGTGAATCACCGGATTGAAATTGAAATAAACTTCGGCCTGATCGTTGGCGAGGAACAGCTTGGTGGTGGTCCAGTTTCCTTCCGGATTGCCGCTGAATGCCCCGTCGGGCGATCGGCTCTGATTGTTCCCGAGAACCGCGTATTCGAAAGGCAGTACATCGACCTTCTCCGCGTGGTTGGGCCTGCGCTTTGCCTGCAGAGTTTTCTGCAGCATGTCGAGCAGCGGCGTAGGATCGGATTCCGGCTCCGACACGAACTGGCCCTTGCCCGATGCCATCAGGCTGCTGCTGGCGGCGCTGGCCCGGTCGAAGGCGATCTGAAACTTGGTGGTCGTCGTCCCATCGGAATAGGTCACAAGCCAGCGCAGGGCGCCGTCCGAGTTCAGCGGAATGATGTCGAGCCCCACCGCGCCAGACGTGGGAGCATAGACCTCTTCTGGCGGCGCCTCGGGCGCGTGCTTGTTGCACCCGAGAAAACTCACCGAAGTTGCGATCAGAATCCCAAGCGTCACGCTCAAACGGAAAATACGCATTGCCGGAACACTCCCAATTTCAAATCTCGCTTAGTCTCTCATCCCGCGAGACTTTCCGCACCCACGCCCGCTGAAGACTTCCCGCATGGCATAATCACAGGCGTGACCGCTGGCCCCAAAGCCGACATGTATCGCATGCTCCCCGCGGTGGATGACCTGGTGCGCCGTCCGGAAATTGCCCGGTTGGCTGGCGAGGATGGGCAGGTCGCTCTGACAGACGCGGTCCGCTTCGTACTGAATCGGCTGCGCGAGGAAATCACGGCCGGCGGCCTCCACTCCGAGAACCTGAACCTCGCTATCGCCGGCCTTCCCGAAGCGGTGGAGCGGCGGCTACGGCAGTCTCTGAGTTATTCGCTGCGTCCGGTCATCAATGCGACCGGCGTCCTACTCCACACCAACCTGGGGCGCGCCCCCATTGCGGCGAGCGCTCTGGATCATGTTCGCGAGACTGCCGCGGCCTACTCCAATCTTGAGTTCGATCTCACCAGCGGCGAGCGGGGGAAGCGCGACGTCCACGTAGACCGTCTCTTCCAGAAACTGCTGGCGGAACATGACGGTGGCGCTCCAGCCGCTCGCAGCACCTCGACCATCGTCGTCAACAACAACGCCGCCGCCGTTCTGCTCGCGCTCAATACCCTGGCCGAGAGTGGCGAGGTCATCGTCTCTCGCGGAGAACTGGTCGAGATCGGCGGATCGTTCCGCATTCCGGACGTCATGGCGAAGTCGAATGCCACGCTGCGCGAAGTCGGCACCACCAACCGGACTCGCATCGCCGACTACGAACGAGCCATCACCGACAAGACTCGCCTCCTGCTGCGCGTGCACCGCTCGAACTTCCAGATTACGGGCTTCACCGAGCAGCCCGCTCTCGAGGATTTGGTTGGATTGTCTCGCAAGCGGAACATCCCGCTGATGGAAGACCTCGGCAGCGGCGCCCTTTTTGACCTGCGCGCAGTCGGGATCAGCGACGAGCCGGGCGTGCTCGACAGCCTGCGCGCCGGCGTGGACGTGGTCACTTACAGTGGTGACAAATTGCTCGGCGGTCCGCAAGCGGGCCTGCTGAGCGGGCGCGCCGACCTCATCGCCCGCATGCGCGCCAATTCACTCTTCCGCGCCCTGCGGGTCGACAAGTTGACATACGCATCGCTCGAGGCCACATTGCTGGCTTACGTGAAACACGACCACGATGCCATTCCCACGCTGCGCATGATGCGCTTGTCGAAGCACGAAATTGCGAGCCCGCGCCGAAGCCATCGCTAGGCAGCTTCGCTCCCCGAAGTTGTCTGTGGAAGTCATCGATGGTGACTCGGTGGTCGGCGGTGGGTCGGCTCCATCCGCCGTTTTACCGACGCGGCTGCTGGCCATCGAGTGCAACGGCCGCAGCGCCAATGAACTCTCTACCGCGCTGCGCGCCTCAGACCCGCCCATCGTCGTGCGAGTCGAAGACGGTCGCGTCCTGCTCGACTTGCGTACGGTATTTCCTGAGCAGGACGAAATGCTGACGACTGTCCTCCGGCGAATCTAGGGTGTTTGATTCTTCAGTCGACAATCGGAAATCAACAATCGCAAATTCATGCCTTCTCTTTACACCATCGGCCATTCCACTCGCACCCTGGAAGAACTCATCGCAGCGCTCAAAGCGCATGAGATTGGGACCCTGGTCGATATCCGCGCCTTTCCCATGTCCCGGCGCCTGCCTCATTTCAATCGCGAGTCGCTGGAGAAAACATTGCCTGCTGCCGGCATCGAATATCGCTGGTTGCCCGCGCTGGGCGGCCATCGCAAGAAAATGCGCGAAGATTCGCCCAATCTCGCGCTTCGCAACGAAAGCTTCCGCAACTATGCCGACCACATGCTGACCGGAGAATTCGAGCGAGGAGTCGACGAACTCATCAAACTCGCCGGGCACTCCCGCACCGCCTACATGTGCGCCGAGCGCGTCTACTTTCACTGCCACCGCATGCTGGTGTCAGATTGGCTGGTAGTTCACGGGCACGACGTGTTTCACATCGATGGAACCGGCCCGGTGAAAGCACACAAACTGATGCCCGAGGCGCGCCTGGTCGAGGGACAAGTCCTCTATCGCGGAGATCGGCTCTTCTGAATTTCGATTGGCAATGGGCAGCCGGCAATTGACAATGGTACCCATGATCGTCGGAACCGGCATCGACATCGCGGAAGTTCCGCGCATCGCGGAGTCCATCGCGCGCTTTGGAGACCGCTTCCTGAACCGGGTCTTCACCGAGGGTGAAATCCGCTACTGCGATTCCAAGGCCAACCGAATCGAGCGCTACGCGGCGCGCTTCGCAGCCAAGGAAGCCGCCATGAAAGCTCTCGGCACCGGCTGGAATCATGGCGTCCGCTGGCGCGACATCGAAGTGCGCCGCCAGCCGGGCGGCCGGCCTACGCTCGCCTTCCACGGGAAAGCCGCCGAGTTCGCCGCGAAGTTGGGCACGAAGAACATTGCGCTCTCGCTGACCCACACCGAGGAGCAGGCGTTCGCGCAGGTAATCCTCGAAAGTTGACTAACCGGATTCTGTTAGACTGGCGCGTCCACCGCCCAAATGACCCAGACCGCCGTCTTGACTCCGATTGTTCCTGACCGCACACGCGACCGTGCCTTGCTCGGTGGCATCGCCCTGAGCAGCTTCGCCGCCCTGCTCCTGGAACTGGCGCTGACCCGCTTGTTTTCGGTGGTGCTCTTTTATCACTTCGCGTTTCTGGCGATTTCCATCGCTCTGCTTGGCCTGGGCGCCGGTGGCGTCTTCGCCTATTTGCGCAAGGATTCGCTGGCGCGTTACGAAACCCGTGCGCTGGTGGCGCGACTCTGCAATCTCAATGCTTTGATCGTGCCGGTAGTGCTGGTGGTGGCGTTGCGCATCCCGGTTTCGCTGCATTTATCGAGCGCGAACTTTCTGCGTTTGACCGCCATCTACCTGGCCTCAGCGGTGCCGTTCTTCATGACCGGGCTGCAATTCTCGGTCGTATTCTCGCGCGAATCGTCGCACATCCCTCGGCTCTATGGAGCTGATCTGGTGGGCGGTGCGCTGGCCTGCCTGGGCATCGTTCCTCTGCTGAACTGGCTGGGCGGACCGAACACCGTCCTGTTTTCCGGCGTGGTCATGGCAATCGCGGGCGCTGTATGGGCGGGAGGCGGTAAGTTGCAGCGCTCAGCGCTGGGCCGCGTAGTGTTTCTGCTGACTCTGATCGCCTTCAATTATTCCGGGAAGTTGCTCGACATCGTTTATGCCAAGGGAGGATTCCGCGACGCCGCCTGGGTGGAGTTCGCGCGTTGGAATGCGATCTCGCGCGTGGAGGTGGATCACCAGGGCTCTGCCCGAGCCATCGTGATCGACGCCGACGCCTCCACCTATCTGATGAACGTCGACCTGTCCAAGTGGGACACTACCGAGTGGAAGCGGGATCTGATGTCGGCGCCCCCTGCCTTGGCGAATGTGCTGCGCCCCCACGGGCAATTCGCCATCATCGGTCCCGGCGGAGGGGTGGATGTCGTCCGCGCCGTGGCTAACGGCAGCCCCAGCGTCACCGGCATCGAGATCAATCCCATCATCGCCAATACCATCATGCGGGGCCGTTACGCGGACTACAGTTATCATCTCTACGACCGGCCCGATGTGCATATCCACGTGACCGACGGCCGTTCGTTTATCCGCAACGCCGACCAGCATTTCGACGTGGTTCAGATGACCCTGGTCGACACCTGGGCTTCGACCGCCGCGGGCGCATTCGCTCTCAGCGAAAACAGCCTCTACACCGTCGAGGCCTTTCAGGAATACTTCGAGCACCTCAACCCGGACGGCATGATCGCCATTACCCGCTGGGAATTCCGCCAGCCGCGCGAAGCGCTGCGAGTGGTCTCGGTGGCCATGGAGGCGCTGCACCGCATGGGAGTGGCGAATCCCGCGGCGAACTTCATCGTCGTTTCACAGGGCCTTCTGAATGAAGACGGCATACCCGTAGTCGTGCTTGCCAAAAAGAGCGCATTCACCCCTGCGGAAGAGAACGCCGTCATGACCCACCTGTCCACCTACCCGACACTGGTAAGCCAATACCTGCCTTCGCTGCATGGCGACAATCCCTTCAGCGAGTTGATCGCGCGCAACGACCCCGTCGCCTTCGCGCAGTCGTACCCTTATAACGTCGCGCCCGTCAACGACAACGCGCCTTTCTTCTTCTTTACCCTGAAGCTCAATCAGATTCTCCACCCGGCCTCCTTGCAGCAAGGCATCGACTGGAAGGTAAACCTGGGGGTGGCGGTCCTGTTCATGGTGCTGGCGATTTCCCTGGTCGCCGTGCTTGCGTTTCTCGTGATCCCGCTCCTGCTACGTGGCGGCATTCCCAACCAGAGCACGGTGAGCCTGCTGTACTTCGTCGCCATCGGATTGGGCTACATTCTGGTGGAGATCGCCTTCATCCAGCGGTTCGTCCTCTTTCTTGGACACCCGACCTATGCCTTGACCGTGGTGGTCTTCTTGCTGCTGCTTTCAAGCGGCGGCGGGAGCCTGGCATCTCGTCGCTGGATGACTCGAGCCCGCCTGTCGTGGCTGCCTCTGGTCGCCGTCGCAGCCGCCCTGGTGCTGTACGTTTTCATCCTGCCCGGACTGCTCAACGCGCTGGTGGGTCTGCCCTTCCTTGCGAAGCTGTTGGTGAGCGCGGGGCTTCTGGTTCCGCTGGGCTTCCTGATGGGAATGCCGTTCCCGACCGGCATGCGGGCTCTAGCCAGCATGCCGGTGCCGGAGTTTCCTGCATCCAATGGCGGCCTGGCAAATCAGAATGCGGTGGAGTGGGCCTGGGCGATGAACGCGGCGTCATCTGTGCTGGGTTCGGTGCTGGCCATGGTGATCGCGATTCAGTTCGGGCTAAGCATGACCCTGGCATGCGGGGCTCTCGCATACCTTCTGGCCTTGTTACTGAGTCGAACCCTGCATCCTCGTCCGGCTTAGTCCGGTCTGCTATCATGCAAAAAACCCGCGCGATCGATCCGCGGGGAGGATCAACCAACATGCCGCTCGGGAGAATGCGTGCCTAGCCAGAAGCAGTTGAAGTGGTCTCAACTGAAGGTAGGGCTTACGGTGCTGGTTGCCAGCATCACTCTCGGGATTCTGATCCTGCTGATGAGCGGCACCGGTGGCCTGTTTACCAGAAAAATCACGCTGAAATCCTACTTCGACAATGCCGGCGGCTTGCGGGTGGGTGCTCCCGTGCGTTTGAGCGGAGTCGATGTCGGCAACGTTACCGGCATCCGCATCGTTCCCGATCTCGATAAGAAGCTCACGCCCGTCGAAGTCACCATGAAAGTGATCACCAAGTACCGGGCGAATCTCCGCAAGGACTCCGTGACCTTGCTGGCAACCGCGGGGGTGCTCGGCGAAACCTACATCGACATTGACAGCTCCCAGGCGTCCGGTCCCGAAGCCAGGGACGGCGACCGGCTGGCAACGCGCGAGACTCCCGATATTCAGGACGTCGTCCGTTCCAGCCAAAGCACGTTGCAGAACCTGGACGCGCTCTTGAAACGCACCGACCGCATCATCGCTTTCATTGAAAGTGGGCAGGGTTCGGTCGGCAAACTTATTTACGATCCCACGCTGTATAACCGGCTGGCGTCGACCATCAATGAATTTCAAGGACTGGTCAACCAGGTGAGCGCCGGCAATGGAACCATCGGCAAGTTGATCTCGAACGATGAGCTCTACAACAAGGCCAATGCCACGGTCGACAAGCTCAACATCATCATCGATGACCTGAACGCCGGCAAAGGAACTGCCGGGAAGCTGCTCAAGGATCCCACTCTCTATAACAATGCGAACGACACGATTGCCAACGTGAAGCAGCTCACCGCCGACGTAAACGCCGGCAAAGGCGCCATCGGAAAACTGGCCAAGGATCAGGAGTTTGCCGACAAGCTGCAGAACACCATGAACAAGCTTTCCGCTCTTTCCGATCGTCTGGAAGCCGGGCAGGGCACGGCTGGCAAGCTCTTACAGGATCCTTCCCTCTACAACAACGCCGACCAGATGCTGCTGGAAACGCGTGAGCTGATCAAGGCAGTCCGGGAAAATCCCAAGAAGTATCTGACCATTCGCTTGAGAGTTTTCTGAAGACGAGCAACGTGAACCCCTATTGACGGGCGGTAGAGGTGGCCTCCGCCTGCTCGTGGGCGTGGTAGCTGGAGCGCACCAGCGGACCCGATTCCACATGGCGGAAACCGAATCGCAGGGCTTCGATCTTCAGCCGCTGGAACTCTTCGGGAGTGTAGAAGCGCGCGATCGGCAGATGGTCCTTGGAAGGCCGCAAGTACTGACCTACAGTGAGAAGGTCGACACGCGCGCTCACCCAGGTCACGGAAAACCTCTACCAGTTCATCGAAGCTTTCGCCCAGCCCCACCATCACGCCTGACTTGGTGACCATTCCCGGAGAGAATTTCTTGGCGTTTTCCAGCAAGCGTAGGGTGCGTTCGTAGCGCGCGCCCGAACGCACGGCGCGATACAGTCGCGGAACACTCTCGGTGTTGTGGTTCAGTACGTCGGGCTTGGCCTCGAGAACAATTTTCAGCGCTTCATCCAGTCCTTGGAAATCTGGGATCAGCACTTCCACCCAGCAACCGGGGACCAGTTCGCGGATCTGTCGAATGGTTTCGGCGAAGATTCTGGCGCCGCCGACATTGTCGTCATCGCGGTTCACGCTGGTCACCACCGCGTGCTTCAAGCCCAGCGTGGCCACGGCCTCGGCCACGCGGCGCGGTTCATCCCAATCAATGGGTTCCGGGCGTCCCTTGGGGACGGCGCAGAAACCGCAGCGCCGGGTGCAGATATCGCCCAGCAGCATGAAGGTCGCCGTGTGATGATTCCAGCATTCTCCGATGTTGGGACACTGCGCCGACTCGCACACCGTATGCAGCCCCATCCCGCGAGCTAACTGCTTCAGATTGTGGAAGTTTTCTCCGACCGGCGCTTTCGCTCGCAACCAATCCGGCTTGGGTTGCCGGACCGGCGGAGCGACGTCAATCTGGATGAGTTGGGATGTGCCCGCCATGCCCTTGAATTTTAACAGGATTCACGATCAGTGTGGCGCGGGGGCACCCGCGCCACACCAAACGCCTAACCGGCCCGGCGTTTCAAATCGCGATCGGTTTCGTCTTCTTCGAAATCGCTCTGGGTCCGCTTCCATTCTTGCACTTGCTTCAGGGCTTCTTCTCGTGCAATGCCGTAGCGTTCTTGGATTCGGCCAACCAGTTGATCCCGGTTGCCTTCGATGATCTTCAAATCGTCGTCCGTGAGCTTGCCCCATTTTTCTTTAAGGGCGCCCTTCATCTGCTTCCACTTACCTTCCATTTGATCGCTGTTCATGACACATCTCCTTGAGGGAATGAATCCTCGACCGCACCCGTAGGCTAGTTTGCCGGCGCGGGGGCTCACAATACAGCGATGACCTGAAATGGCATGGGAGGAACATAGGCAATCCCCGAGAACCATCGCAAACCAAGAAGAGACTTAGATGTTGGGAAGCTTCGAGCTTGAGCAGGTCTTCTCAGCTCTCGAGATACGCGTCAATCCATTCCTTGATTCGCATGCGGCGCTCGTCCTGCGGGTCGAAACGCACTCCGAAGCTTTTGGTCGCAGGTTTACGCCAGGTCACAAAGCCTCTCACCCAGATGCGAGGCAGCGTGAGGAGCGCGAAGGAAACTTCCATCGATTGCCCGGAAGAAACTTCTTCCGCGCAGCGCAACGACATGCCCCCGGAACTGATTTCGTGGCTGGTGCCGGAAAACTTCCGGTTATCCGCGCTCACGATGGAAATTTCCGTGATCACGGGAATGCGCACATAGCGCCGGAACTCGTGAAGCACCAGCATCTGTGTGGCACGCACCAGTTTCAACGCGGCCGGTCTTTCCAGCGGCTCGTTGAATACCGCATTGATGCCGTACTTGGAAAACTTCATGGCATCCTGCACGCTTCCCCCAACCCCATAGATCACCATGCGGCTGTTGGACGGGGACGTGCGCGCCGACTCCATCACTGCCTCGGCTTCCGGGGTCAGCTTCACGACGCAGGCCTCGAATTTTTCCTTGAGCAGCCGATCGGCGACATTCCCCGTCATCACCACGGTTTCCACGCCGAATTGGCGGAAACACTCGGAAAGGATGCTGCGGGCCGGCTCTTTCATGTCGATGAGTGCCGCCCGGGCGGCAGCCTTGCGGGTGGCAGGGATGGGGGCGACGACAGTTCCAAAACCTTTGTCCATGGATGTGGTCACGGTTGCCTTGAAACTCTATTCTGGCGCGCATCGCGAGCCTTGGCAAAGGCGTAGAAGGACAATGCCGGGGTACAGAAGTACCATTACCAGGAATGCACTGCGGATTTCACAAAATTCCTTGAAAACGGCAGACGATGCCTGCAGCTTTTGGAGGCTAACAAAACAAGGGAGATATGGCGGTTATTCCGTCCAGCGCCGGAACAGCAACGCTCCGTTGGTCCCGCCGAATCCGAACGAGTTCGACATGGCGTACTCAAACTGTGCCGGACGGGCATGGTTCGGGACAAAATCCATGCCGGCGGTATCGGGGTCCTGATTCTTCAGGTTGGTAGTCGGAGGCAGAATCTGGTGGCGCAACGCCAGCACGGTGATGCCCGCCTCAAGTCCTCCTGCCCCACCCAGCAAGTGCCCGGTCATCGACTTGGTGGAGCTGACGGGCAAGGTACGCTGGAAGCAGTTGCGGATGGCATGGGCCTCGAGCGTATCGCCGATGGGTGTCGAAGTGCCGTGAGCATTTACGTAGCCCACCACTTCGGGGCCAACTCCGGCATCGCGCAAAGCGTTGCGCATCACGCGGAACCCGCCCTCGTGTTCGGGAGCGGGCTGGGTCATGTGATGGGCGTCGCCGCTCATGCCATAACCGGCGATCTCCGCCAGAATATCGGCTCCTCGACGGCGGGCATACTCCAGCTCTTCCAGAATCAGGATTCCTGCGCCTTCGCCGATCACGAAGCCATCGCGATCCTTGTCCCAGGGACGGCTGGCATGTTGCGGATCATCATTGCGCGTGGAGAGCGCCCGCATGGCGGCGAACCCGCCTACGCCCAACGGAGTAATCGAGGCTTCAGCCCCTCCCGCGATCATCACGTCCGCATCGTTGTGCTGAATAATTCGGAACGAGTCCCCAATCGAGTGCGCGCTCGTGGTGCAGGCCGTCGCCGTGGCCTCGTTCGGTCCCTTGGCGCCGTGGCGCATGGAAACGTGTCCCGCCGCAAGGTTCACGATGGAGGCGGGGATGAAAAAGGGAGACACCTTGCGCGGCCCGCCCTTCAGCAAGGCGGTATGCTCATGCTCGATCACATCGAATCCACCGATCCCGGAACCGATGTGCACCCCGACGCGTTCGGCGTTGTCGGCGGTGATTTTCAGGCCTGACATGCGCACCGCTTCATCCGCCGCCGCAACGGCGAAATGGATGAAGCGTCCCATCTTCTTGACCTCTTTTTTCTCCAGGAACTGCAGGGGATCGAAGTTCTTCACCTCGGCTGCAATCTGGCAGGAGAATTGAGAGACGTCGAAAGGAGTTCCGTCGATCCGTTCAAATTGCTCGAATTGCGTAATGCGCCCGATCCCGCTCTTGCCCGCGAGCAGGTTGGGCCATACTTCTTCGGTGGTGTTCCCCACCCCGCAGATCAGGCCAATACCAGTGACGACGACGCGACGTCCCAACTACTTCCCGCCTTTCGCGTGTTTCCCGATGTAGTCGATCGCATCCTGCACGGTGCGGATCTTCTCGGCGTCTTCATCGGGAATCTCGATTTCAAAGCCTTCTTCGAAGGCCATCACCAGTTCGACCGTGTCCAGAGAGTCGGCGCCCAAGTCGTCCACGAACGAGGCGTTGGGAGTTACTTCGCCTTCGTCCACTCCCAGTTGTTCCACGATAATCTGCTTCACCTTCTCATCAACGGCTGCCATGATTCTCCTCGCGCCTGCTGTATGGGGGCGGGTTTGCCTTCCGCCCAGACTTGACATGGAACAGCCTCCGCGGCTGCTCATCACCCGGCCAAGCTCAACGCCTTACTTGCTTACCTTTGCGTGCTTGTCGATGTAATCAATCGCATCCTGAACGGTGCGGATCTTCTCGGCATCCTCGTCGGGAATCTCCAGATCGAATGCCTCTTCCAGAGCCATGACCAGTTCGACCTGATCCAGGGAGTCGGCTCCTAAATCGTCGACAAATGAAGCACTGGGGGTCACTTCACCCTCGTCAACACCCAGTTGCTCCGAAATAATCTGCTTTACTTTCTCCGTCATCTCTTTCTTATCGCCAGCCATATCAATGCCACCTCCTGGAAGTTCCAAGGGAATCAGTAGTGTACTGGCACCCACGAATTGCTGTAAAGGAAGGTCGCACCGCGCCGGGCACACCCCGCCGCCCGGGAGATTGGCCTGCTCAAAATCCTAATCGCTGTTCAGCCAGCGGTCAAACGTTTCGCTGTCCGAATTTCCTGACGACCGAAGCCTGACGACTAACGACTGCTGCTGTACATATCCCGCAGCCGCGTCTGCCGGCTGGTCATCGGGATCGCCCGGCCATCGATGTAGACCTGCTTCACGTCCGTACTGACGTCCAGCGGATCTCCATTCGAGACCACTACGTTCGCCGTCTTTCCCACGTCCAACGAGCCGAGTTTGTCGGCCACGCCCCAGATCTCCGCCGGATTGAGCGTAATCGCCTTCAACGCCTCGTCGTAGGGCAGTCCGAAGGCGGACGCGAATCCCGCCTGGTAGGGCAGGTTCCTCACGTTGTGGGCGTCGAACGACGCAAACGCGATCTTCACACCGCGCTTGTAAAGCTGCCCCGGCAGGCTGTAGACCGCGTCAAAGCGCTCATCCGGTTTTGGATCTTCGTAAATCGGGCCCACGATGACCGGCACTTTCAGGCTGGCCACATAGTCGAGCACCGGCTGCGAATAGCTGATGTGATTCAGCACGAACTTCAGATGGAATTCGTTCGCCAGTCCCACCGCCGTTTCCAGATCGCTAGGCTCCTCCGCCGCCAGCACGATCGGCTTTTTCCCGTCGAGATAGGGGAGCAGGGCCTCCAGCTTCAAATCGCGTTTGGGCGGTGCCGGCGCCTGCTTCTTGTCTTTCTCCTTCTCTTTGTCGCCGGCTGGTTTGCTCTCGAAATCGCTTTTCTTCTTGTTGTAATCGGTCCAGCTGCGCTCATACTCCTGTGCATCCAGGAAGGCCTGGCGCAACTGTGCCGCCATGCCCATGCGGGTTTGAGGAAACCGGCGCTTTTCCCACGACTCGTTGCGGCGCTGCTCTCCGGTGAAATTCAAAGGCATGGCAATGTCGCGGATGAGCAGCATCTGGGTCGCCGAAGCGCCATCGAGTTGGATAAACGAATCCTGCCCTGGCAGCGTGTCGCTGCTGGCCGGCGCCACGATGGCATTGGTAATCCCATTCAGCCGCGTGACCGGGATCAACTCCGACTCGGCGTGAAAGGCGTCGTAGACGTGCATGTGCGGCATGATCTCGTCGCTCGGCTCGACCAGATCGTTGGTCATCGCTTCCGCCGAAATCTCCGTGAGCCCCAGTTGCGTTTCCGAGTCGATCAGCCCGGGATATACGGTCATGCCCGTAACATCGATGACCTGTGCGTCGGCAGGAATATTCACCGAGCCCGCAGCCCCGACGGCCGTGATCTTCCCGTCATTCATGACCAGCACGCCATTCTCAATCGTGCCGTGCGTAATGGTCAGCAGCTTGCCGCCCTTCAAAACCACGGGCCGGGACTGGGAGAAGGCCAGCGTTGTAAGCAGGAGAATTTGGCCAACGACGAACGACCAGCGACCCACGAGGGTTCTTCTCATTGCTGTCCTCCCGGATAGTGCGGCATGCCGTAGCCCGGCAGCGAGCGGTCAAAGTACACGTCTCCGTCGATGAAGACCTTGTTGGGAACCCCGTAACTCGACAGCGGATATCCGTCCCAGATGACAAGGTCGGCATCTTTGCCGACATCGATCGAACCCACGCGGTCGTCAACGCCGATAATCCATGCGGGATTGATGGTGATCATCTTCAGCGCTTCATCTTCCGTCGCGCCGCCGTAGCGGATGGTCTTGGCGGCCTCCTGATTCAATCGCCTCGCGAAATCTTCGGAGTCGCTCTTGATGGCCACGCGCACCCCCTTGCGCATTGCGATGACGGCATTCCAGGGGATGGCGTCGAAGGCCTCCTGTTTGAAGCCCCACCAATCCGAGAAAGTCGCGATCGCCACTCCATTGGCGGCGAGCTGGTCGGCGACTTTGTAGGCTTCCAATGCGTGATGGAAGGCCCGCACCTTGTACCCAAACTCCTTCGCGATCGCCATCTCGGTCAGCAACTCGTCAGCCCGGTAGCAGTGAATCTGCACCAGCAGCTTGCCGCGCAGCACGTCCGACAGCGCGTCGAGCTTCAAGTCGCGTTTCGGCGGCTTCGCGTCTTTGTCGCCCTTCTTCACCTTGGCGTCATAGTCGTCCCACTGCCGCATGTAATCCTGGGCCTCGACGAAGGCTTCGCGCTGTACCTCGAAGTTGCCCATGCGGGTGGAGGGCAACTGATCGCGGCTGCCGTAGACCCGCTTAGGGTTTTCGCCGCTCGCGAACTTGATGGAGCGCGGCGCTCCGGGGAACAGCATGGCGTCGCGGTCCAGGCCGTATTTATGCTTGATCACCACCGCCTGCCCGCCAATCACGTTGGCCGAGCCGTGCAACAACAGCGAAGTGGTAACGCCTCCAGCGAGCGCGCGGTAGATGGCCTTGTCCTGGTAGTCGAAGGCATCGATCATCATCATCTGCGGCGTGATCGGACTGGTGGCTTCGTTCACATCGTTGTCGAGCGCGATGTGGGAATGCGAATCGATGATGCCCGGGGTCAGGTACTTGCCTCCCGCGTCGATCACGGTGGCGCTGGCCGGCGCGTTCACCTCGGCCCCCACGGCCATGATCTTGCCGTCCTTGATGTAGACGCTGCCATTGGGAATCTTGCCGTGGGTCACGGTCATCACGATGGCATTTTTGATGACTACTTCGTTGTGAGCGGCCGGAACCGCCGGCTGCTGCGCGGCAGCGATGGCGGCCAGCAGCCCAAACAGGCTGAACACGACAGAGCGTATCGCGATACGACTCATGGAGCCGGCTCCTTTGGAGGATGCGAAAGTGAAGTGGAATTGCGGAAAGCCCGGATTGTAAGAGGGAACGCCAAGCAGGTCAATCAAAGTGTGCGCGTCGGGAACCTGTATGATGTGGGTCCACACCTCGCCCAAGGACTGAGACGTGAAACACGCATTATGGTTAGCAATTCTTTTCGGCAGCTCCGTCGCATGGGCCGCCGGCTGCCCGAAGCATCAGCCCAAGGACGGATCGGCGCTCGTCCAGCTGGAACAAAACTGGGCGGCCGCCCTGTCGCGCCATGACGCCGATGCGGTCGGCTGCATTCTGGCCGATGACTTTCAGGACGTCGATCCCAGCGGCCAGATTCACGACCGCGCGGAAACCCTGGCGGGGGTTCCCAATCGCAAGCCGGGCACCAACCAGTTGAGCGAACTCACGCCTCACATCTACGGCGATTTCGGCTATATTCGCGGGCTGGCGACCCTGATCAATGGTGAAGGTAAAACAGTTGCCCGCGTGCGCTTCACCGATATCTACGTCTATCGCGAGGGACGCTGGCTGTGCGTCGCCGGCCAGGAATCCCTCTTACCTCAGGCGGCCAAATAGGTACCGATTCCCAATGCGCGCCGTCATCCAACGCGTCAGCCGTGCCCAGGTCACCGTAAACGGCGAACTCACCGGCAAAATCGCCAGGGGCCTGCTGGTATTCCTGGGTGTCGCGCAAGCCGATACCGAGGCCGACGCCGCCTATCTCGTCGACAAAATCACAGGCCTGCGGATCTTTGAGGATGACCAAGGCAAAATGAATCTCTCAGTCGCCGGCGTAGGGGGAGCGGTCCTGGTCGTCTCGCAGTTCACTCTGTACGGGGATGTCCGCCGCGGCAAGCGCCCGTCTTTCGACGCGGCTGCCCCTCCACAACGCGCCCGCGAACTCTACGAGCACGTCGTGGAACGGATACACGCCGCCGGACTTCCCTGCGAGACGGGACGCTTCCAGGAGATGATGGAAGTAGAGCTGGTCAACGACGGTCCCGTAACCATCCTGCTCGATTCCACGAAGCTGTTCTAAAACTGCTTTAACGCCTGAGGCATTTCCCTGATCATCCGAAGATGCTCGGCTGGCTTTGCTGCTCGATGTATTTTCTGCTGTCGAACTTCTTGCCCGTGCTCTCGAGCGACATGTAGCGAATGAGTCCGAAAATCGGCCGGTCGAACCAGGGCCGGTCGAACTTGCCCACGATCGCCCAGGCAATCCCGGCGTAGCCGTTGGGGTCGCGCCCGTCCAACTCGTACTTATCGTTCAGTCGCACCGCGATCTGATGCGCCTCGGCCGGAGACTTGCTCCACTCCAGAATCTTCTTCGCCCAATACATGCGCACGTAGTTGTGCATCCATCCCGTGTTAACCATCTGCATCTGGCCCGCGTTCCATAGCGGGTCATGTGTCTCGGCGTTCTCGAGTTGCCGTTCGCTGTAAATCACCGGGCGGAGATCTTTGGCATGCGCGGCCAGCGTCCGATGCGCCCACGGCTCCCCACACTCGAAATTGTCGTAGTTGGGATTGAAGCGCACCAGGTTGATCGACAACTCCCTCCAGGTAATGAGCTGATTTAGGAATACTTCTTTCTCCGTTTCCGGGGCATCGCAGTTCCGCACCGCCAGCGCGATGGTGATCGGCCCGATGTGGCCGAAGTGCAGATAGGGCGACAAATCGCTGGTGCCATCAGCTTCGGGATGATTCCGTAGTTTTCCATAATGCTGCAACTTGTTCTTCACGAAATCATGAATACGCTTTAGAGCTTCCCGCGTGCCGCCACGAAAACCTCCCACCGGCTGCACCGACCGGTCCAGCGGCCAGCCGTCGGTGATGTCGAAATCCGTCGCCAGCGACTGTAACCCCGGAGGCGGCTTCCACGGCACTCTCGCCTTCGGATTCGCCAGCCTCACCAGAAACCGTTCCAGCTGTTTCTCGAGCCGCGGACGAATCACATGGGCCGCATACTGTTCTTTCTCCAGCAGCCTCGACGGCACGATCACGTCGGCGTCGACGGTCCAAAAGGGCACGCGAAGTTCTTGCGCTGCGCGCCGCCGCCATTGTTCGGTCTCGCGCAGGGGATTCTCGTCGCCCACGACCAGCGCCGGGCGCGCCTCTTCGCAAAATCTGATCAGGCTGTGGTCGGGATAGCGGCGCAGCACAAATCCCACGCCGCGTTTTTCTAGAGCCTCGGCAATGTCGGCAATCCCCTGCGCGAGAAAACGGTAGTGCCGCAGGTTCGCGTGAGGATAAAAAGGAACGGGTGCGAAGAAGACGACCGCAGGCTTCTCGAGCGCGTTGGCGGCTTCGACGGCCACATTGAGGGCAGGATTATCGAGTCCCCGCTGTGCTCGCTGCATCCAGTAAACAACGCAAGCGCCGTCGGGATCGGGAGTGCCGCCGCGCCGAACGGTTAAGCGCGGATCAGAGGTAAGACTTTTTAGAATGTTGGACAAGATTTTCTTTGCGATCTTCGCGTGGTCTTTGCGCTCATTGCGGTTAAAGTCTTTTTCCTGCTAACCCATCAGATCCGCAATCCGTACCACGTCCGCGCATGCTCGCACATCGTGAGTGCGGATCACGTGAGCGCCCTTCAGAATCGCCGCCGTTTCCGCGGCCAGTGTTCCATACAAGCGGTCTGCCACGTCCGCGTCTTTCCCGTTCCGCGCCAGCGCCCGGCCCACAAATGATTTTCTCGAAATTCCCACCAGCAGCGGATAGCGCAACTGATGAAATTCCTCGAATCTTTTCAGCAGCGGATAATTCTGCTCGAAACTTTTGCCGAACCCGAACCCGGGGTCAAGCATGATCCGCTCCCGCTTGATTCCCGCCATTAATGCGGCGTCCAACCAGTCGCGCAGTTCGCGCTTGACCAGCATCACCACGTCGGAGACCGGCGGCAGCGAGCGCCACTCCTCCGGACGCCCGCGCATGTGCATCATCACCGCCCCGCACTTCAACTCCGCGACGGTTTTCTTCATCAGCGGATCCCAGCGGAACCCGCTGACGTCGTTCACCACCTCAGCGCCGGCGGCAACTGCCGCCCTCGCGACTGCGGCCTTGTACGTATCCACTGAGAGTACAGCCTTGGTGTTTTTTTTCTTCAGCGCGGTGATAACCGGAATCACCCGCTCCAATTCCTCTTTTTCGGAGACCGCCGTCTTGGCCGCAGAGGGTTTCGCTGCGGATTCCCCCGCCGCGACTTTGGCTCCGGGGCGGGTCGACTCTCCCCCGACATCGATGATGTCCGCCCCATCCTCCAGCAACTTCAATCCGTAGTCGACCGCCCGCTCCTGATCGAAATGCATCCCGCCGTCGGAAAAAGAGTCGGGCGTCACGTTCACGATTCCCATGATCAAAGTGCGCTTGCCCAACTCGAGCGAACGGGAGCCGATGTTCCATTCAAAGACGACACGCATCCGCCGATTCTAAACCCTGTGAGCACAATTGGTTACCCCCGTTCCGCTCAGCCGTAGAAGCACTTGGACCCGGTGCTACAATCAAGGCATTCATGGGGCGGAAGCGCGCGTATTTCGCGGTGATTTTCTGCCTGTTGCTTGCAGTTCAGGCGCAGGCTGCCAAGCGTGCGTCACTCAATGCCCGCATTGCCGCGATCCTGTCGCAACCGGACCTCGCGCGCGGTTTCTGGGGCATCGATATTGTCTCGGTTTCGACCGGCAAGGTCCTTTACGCTCGCAACGCTGACAAACTGTTCACGCCCGCCTCGAACACCAAGCTCTTCACCACCGCTGCAGCGTTGGCGCTGATCGGGCCCGATTACACCTTCCACACCACGGTTGAGACTTCAGGCACGCTCGATAAGCACGGGCGCCTCACCGGCGATCTCGTCCTGGTCGGCCGCGGCGATCCCAATCTTTCGGGCCGCGAGTTGCCCTACACCCTGCACACCGAGCGCACCGGGCATCCCATCCAGGTGCTCGAGGAACTGGCCGATACGCTGGTGAAAAAGGGTGTGAAGTACGTCGACGGCGACATCATCGCCGATGACTCCTACTTCGCTTTCGAGCGCTACGGCGAGGGTTGGAGCCAGGACGACCTGGTCTGGGCCGATGGGGCTCCGGTGTCCGCGCTCACCATCAATGACAACGTCATCTTCGTCAACGTCCTGCCGGCGGACCGCGCGGGCGATCGGGCATTCGTCAGCATCACGCCCTTCGCCGACTACTACCACATTGACAATCGCATCATGACCACTCCCGCCGGGACGCCTCGCGACATCCACATCAATCGCGAGCCCGGTTCGACAGTCCTGACCCTGTGGGGCAATTTGCCTCTGGATGACGCCGGCGCCGACGAAGCGCTAGCCATCGAAGATCCCGCCGAGTTTGCCGCCACCATCTTCCGCCAGTTGCTGGAAGCCCGGGGCATCGCGGTCTACGGTCATCAGCGCACGCGGCACACCGAACTCGCGAGCCTTTCGACATTCACCGTGACCGCGATCGCACCGGCCCGTGGCGGAGACGAACCTGCGCGCGCGTTGCAGCCTAAGCCGCTGGTTCTCGCCAGCTACCAATCGAAGCCTCTGATTGAAGACGTCCGCGTCATCAACAAGGTCAGCCAGAACCTGCATGCGGAAATCCTGTTGCGGCTGCTGGGACGCGAAAAAGGCACGGGCGGTACCGTGGAAGGTGGCCTGGAAGTTCTGAGCGGCTTCCTCAACAAAGCGGGAATTCCGAAGGACGAATACGTCTTTTACGACGGCTCGGGACTTTCCCGCCAGAATCTGGTTACGCCGAACGCAGTGGTCGAGCTTTTGCGCTTCGCGGCCGCGCAGCCCTGGGGCAACAGCTTTTCGCGATACTTTGCCGCTCGCGGGCGTGGACGGCTCTCTCGCCGAGCGCTTCAAGAATATTTCCGTGCAGGGACGCCTATACGGCAAAACCGGTTCCCTCGGAGGCGTGAAGACGCTTTCGGGATACGCCACCACCGATCGCGGCGAGCAGGTGGCCTTTTCCATTCTCTCGAACAATTCCAACCTTCCCGCCAAAACCGTTACTGACGCTATCGATAGCATCGTCGAAGCTGTGCTGGCCGACGGACCGAAGAAGAAATAATCAGCCCAAGAGCACCGGAATCGTTTCACTCTGCCGGAAGTTTGAGAATCTCCGCGCGGGCACCGCCAGGCTTGCGCCGCCTAAGACCTGCGGTTCGATCCTGCACAGTTGATCCTCGCGACGGCAACGGATCGCGCGCCCCCGGAATTGCTGCGGGAAGTCGACCCTGGCCCGAGACCCGCAACACAGGTAAAGCGACAGAAGATCGCAGAATTGCAGCACATCCACCAGAACGCCGACCTCCTCCGCGCTCCTGGACTCGACCTGTGACAGGCGCGCCTGGCGTTTCCCTTCTTCTTGCAGAAATCGGTCGACCAGCGCCTGATAATCCTGTGGTCGAGCCCGCGCGATGCGGCAGAAATGCTCACTGACCATCAGGCCCGCAAGCGCCGACGATCGCTCCGCCCGCTCAATCGATCCCCGCCAGGCCTGTAGAAAATCGGGCGCAGCAACGTCAAGGAACGACATGGGCCGACGCCCGCTCAGGCGGGGCGCATCGTCGAAAGCGGTCCAACCGTCGTCGTGCAATGCAATGGCTTGGATCGCTTCTTCGTCGAGCCTGGGAAAATCGGGAGAGTCGATGTACCGTGCCAGCGTTCCCGAGAGCGCCGCATGATCCGGCTGCGAGATCAGCCACCAGTCCCTGGCGGGCTGCTTCTGTTTGTGCTCGATCGCATCCCAGGCGGAAAGCGTTCTCCCGGATTCCTCCCCTGACGGATCGATGGGATAAAGCACCATGCTGTGCTCGGCGACGCTTTCTTCACCTTCTCGGCATCTGTTTTACGTTACGCTGGCGTGCGCCCCGGGCCGGACCGGTCCCGGTCGGCGGTTTTCGCATTCCATCCAGCAGATCTTTCAGCACGACTGCGTTGTTCCGCTCTTGGTTCTTGGAAGCGAACAGCAGGGTCAGACGCTTGCGCCGGCCGGCCAGGAGGTACAACTCATCGAGGGCCGCGCCCGCCTCCGGGCGCCCTAGCTCTTTCAGATAGCGCTTGCGGAAGGTTGTCCAGCCGTTCGGTTGCGCGTGGAACCACTGCCGCAGCGCATCCGACGGAGCCAACTCCCGCAGCCAGGCGTCAATCGCGGCACGGGCCTTGGTCAGGCCCCGGGGCCACAGACGATCTACCAGCACGCGCGTGCCATCGCTCGCCGCCGCTGGTTCATAAACACGTTTGAGTGCGACTGCCATCGCCTTTGCTCTATTATTGTACGTCCGGGGAAAGGGTCACGGTTGAGAACGGAATGCAATCTTCGGGAACGTCTGGCTTTTTGAAAACTGCTCTGTGCCTGTTCGTAGTTCTTTCAATTCTGTTGATCTCGTCCGCTTGCGAGGTCGAACGCCGCAAGAGCGACGCCGAACTTGGACTCACGCCGCAACAATCCGCCGGGCGCAAGGTCTACGACGATTATTGTGACCGCTGCCACGAGCCCTATTCCCGCCACGACAAGAAGGGCCCCAGCCTGCATGGCGTTTTCAAGAAACAATTTCTGCCCGTCAGCGGAATGCCCGCCAACAATGACCGGGTAAGCGACATCATCATCTATGGCCGGGCCAAGATGCCCGCCTTCGGGCAGGTGCTCAATCAGCAGCAAGTGCAGGATCTGCTGGTCTATCTCCATACTCTTTAAGAGCTGGATCAACCGGCGAGCAACTCGAACACCGGATAGTTCTCCGCCACCGCAGCGAACGCCTCCTGTGGCGATCCCGCGGGCACCGAAAAGTAGCGCTGCACTTGAGCCTTGAAGCGATCAAGATAAGCCTTGAGGAATGGCGGCCGTTCGGGCGCTGGAACCGGACGCAGACGATAGCGGCGGCGCCGGCTGCCTCGCTTCAGCACAATTTCTCCCGCAGCCTCTGCGTTGCGAACCCATTGCGTGCGCCCCCGGGGCGCAACCAGATACGGCTTGCCGGAGACTTCCAGCAGGTCCACCGGGGTGCGGTAGATTTTCCCTGATTTTCGCCCGCGCACCTCCAGCAAATAGAAGCCAGCCGGTGCCAGGCCAAGGCCGACAAAGAATCCGAATGCGCGGTTGAAGAAGCGTTCGCCTGCGCTAGGCGCACGAAAGCTGGGCGGTGGGGTCGTCATGCCGGTTTAGATGTCGAATCAGACCGTCGGTCGCAGGATCGGCCAACTGCGGACGTTACAATAGCCGCGTGAGTGCCGGCACTCCGGAGATTGCGAGCGACACAGCCCCGCGCGAACGGACCTACACGCGCCGTCAGAAGCTCGCGTTATGGCTCATCACGTGGGCGGGCTTTTTCGCAATACGCCTTCTCGGCCCGACGCTGCGCTTTGCAGTTTCGTTCGAGGAAGGCGCTCCCGACAATCTCGAAACGCCTCAGGTGATCTTTCCTTTCTGGCATCGCTGCGTTTTCGCGGCGGCCTACCTCTGGCGCGATTTGCAGATACGGGTCATGACCAGCCGCAGTTTTGACGGCGAGTACATCGCACGCATCATTCAAAAGCTTGGTTTCGGTGCGGTGCGCGGATCGAGCAGCCGCGGCGCCGTGGGCGCGCTCCTCGGAGTGCGCCGCGAAATTGAAAACGGCTTCAGCGTGGCGTTCACTATCGACGGTCCCCGCGGACCGTGTTACGTAGCCAAGCCCGGCCCGGTTCTTCTGGCTAGGATGACCGGCGCCCCGATCGTTCCGTTTTACATCGCGATCGAAGACGCCTGGGTGCTGAACACCTGGGATCGTTTCATGATTCCCAAGCCGTTCTCGCGTGCCTTGATGCGGGTGGCGGGAAACATTCATGTGCCCGCCGACGCCGGTGACGAGGAAAGCGCCCGCCTGCATCAGCAAATGCAAGACTCTCTCGAGCGCATCCGCGACTTCGCCGAGAAAAACGTGCACAAATCCGGCAGCGCCGAGTTTCCCGTGTACGAGAGAAAGAATTTCCGAAAGAATGGTTGAAGTCCCGCCGTTGACATCCACTGCCCGCGGGATTAGATTTCTCGAACCATCTGTTCTTTCTCAATTTCTTTGGTTCGCGCGTCCTCTTCCGCATCGGTGAGGAGGGAAGCGGGTGAAAATCCCGCGCTGCCGCGCAACTGTAAGCGAGGAAATTTGCAGCCGGTCACTGGGGATATCCCTGGGAAGGCCGGTTGCGGTGGTCGAGTTCTCTGAACTCTGACTCGCAAAGCCAGGAGACCGGCGCGAACCGCAACTCAAACCCTTTTCGCGTGTAAAAGGAGGAGTCCGTGCGGTTCCATTATCTCTTCGTTTCCATCCTGCTGCTGCTGGCATCGGCGTCCGCCGCCGATCTCAAGATCCGTGTGATTGATCCACAATCCGCCGCCGTGGCCGGCGCGCAAGTCGAGCTCTTGAAGAAATCAGATTCGGCGGTCTTCCTGGTCGCGAACACTTCTTCCGAGGGCGTGGTCGTATTTCGCGCCCTCGGCGACAACCCCTATTCCGTGCACGTGCTTGCTCCCGGCTTCGCTGAGCAATCCTTGGATGTTTCGCCCAAACAATCCGGAACTGTCACGGTGCAATTGCGCCTGGCGCCTGCCTCGGAAACCGTCTCCGTCACTGCCACCCGCACGCCGGTTGTGGGCGAAGCCGTTGGGGCAAACGTGGAAACGTTGACGGGCGGACAGATCGCCACCATGAATCCGGTAGCCATGAATGACGCTCTCCGCTTCTTGCCCGGGGCGGTCATCGGCACGGCCGGTCAGCGCGGTGGGCTTTCGTCGCTATTCGTGCGCGGCGGCGAATCCCGCTACAACAAAGTCATTATCGATGGGGTTCCCGTTAACGAACCCGGCGGCACTTTTGATTTCGGCACTGTGCCCCTCAGCCAGACGGACCGCCTGGAGTTTCTGCGCGGAGCCCAGAGCACACTCTATGGTTCCGATGCCATGACCAGCGTGGTCCAGATCTGGACCCGTACCGGCAGTACCGCCACGCCGGAGCTTAGATTCGGAGCCGACGGCGGCAATCTCTACACCGCGCACGGCTACGCTTCACTGGCAGGAGCGCGCGGCCCCTTCGACTACAACCTGTTCGCCGACCAGTTCAACACTACCGGGCAAGGCATCAACGATGACTACTCGAACTCTCTGCAGGGAGGAAACCTCGGCTACGCCATCGACGACCGCACGTCTTTGCGCGTGCGAGTCCGCCACGCCAACAGCCGCACCGGCGTGCCCGGCGAGTGGAACTTCAACGGCTCCCCGCTTGTGCCCCCCGACTCCGACCAGCGCGCCCGCCAGAACAATCTCCTCGGCAGTGTTGAGCTCGATTTCACCGCGACGCCGCATTTTCAAAATCGCTTCACCGGCTTCGAATACCATCACCAGCGCGAAAATCTGGACACCTTCACCGATCCCGGCCGCCCTGACGATTTCCTCACCCATGCCATCGCCGACATCAATCGCGCCGGATTCGACTATCAGGGCGACTATCAGGAGCGCACCTGGGCCCGAACCACCTTCGGCTATGAGTTTGAGGACGAGAACGGATTCACCGGCGATCTTGACTATCCGCCTCTTCTGCACGGACTGCGGCTCAACCATGCCTTCTACGGGCAG
Source organism: Terriglobia bacterium (assembly GCA_963832635.1). Classification (GTDB taxonomy): domain Bacteria; phylum Acidobacteriota; class Terriglobia; order Terriglobales; family Acidobacteriaceae; genus DATFTE01. Next base: position 523,141 of record CAWHVH010000004.1, read on the forward strand.
CAACTGCTCACCCTCGGACGTCTTACCGTGGTGGCGGGCGCCCGCTTTCAGCACATCGGCACTTACGGAAACAACGGTTCGCCCCGGGTGGCGCTGACCTTGCAAGCTCTGCGTGGGGGAAGCCTGTTTTCAGGAACGAGTCTGCGCTTCACCTACGCCACGGGATTCAAAGAACCGACCCTTGATCAGACCTTCGCGGGTCCGCCCTTCAGCGTTTCCAACCTTAGCCTGAAGCCCGAGCGCAACCGCAGCTTCGAGGCCGGCTTTCAGCAGGGCTTGTGGGACGGCAGGTATTCCTTCATCGCGACCTATTTCAACAACCTGTTTCTCGACCGCATCGACTACGCGACCAATCCCGTCACTTTTGTCGGCCAGTACGTTAACGTCGACAAGTCTTTCGCGCAGGGAGCGGAGATCGAATTTCAGGGCAAACTGATGTCGCATCTCACGCTGAACTCGGCCTATACCTACACCTCGACGCAAAATCTCGAGGCTCCTCTGTGCACCCCTGCGAATTTCTGCGATCCCGTCTTTGCCGCGGGCACACCGCTGCTGCGCCGCCCGAAGCAGTCCGGCACCTTGCTGCTCACCTATCTCGGTCACCGCTGGGGAGGCAATCTCGGCGGCAGTTTCGTCGGGCGCCGTCCCGACGACGACTTCCTCGGCTTGAACATCCTGCACGCTGCGGGATATGCCCGCGTCGATACCGGCGGATGGTACGCCATCACCTCCCGTGTCACGGCTTATGTCAGCATCGAGAACGCGTTGAACAAGCATTACAACGAAGTCGTGGGATATCCCGCGCTGCTCTTGAACTTTCGCGGCGGCTTGCGCTTCCGGATCGGCGGAGACTAGCCCCAACAAGACACGCCCCCCCTGTTGATTCGCCGCGGCGTTTCGGCCCGAAAACCATCGGGTACAATAACGCGGCGAAACTTCTAGGGTCTTTATGTCGTACAGATCAAAAGGGGACAAAATGCGAACTGCAATCCGTCTGGCAATTTTATCGGCAGCCCTGTTGGCGATCGCGGCTCCACTGGTCGCGCAGACTGCGGACGCGGCGAAAGACACAGAAAAGACCTACAAACTCCTTCCGGGATTGGACAAGCAGTTGATGGATACCACCGCCGATCCCTGCGTCGACTTCTTCCAATATTCCTGCGGCAACTTCGACAAGCTCTATCCGATTCCTCCCGACCGCCCGTCCTTCGGCACCGGCGCGATGATCGACGAATACACCGAGCACGAAGTCCACGGCATGCTGGAAAAAGCCGCGGCCGGAGGCGCCGACCGCACCTCCAACGAACAGAAAATCGGCGACTACTACGCGGCCTGCATGGATACCGCCACCATCGACAAAAAAGGCCTGAAGCCCCTGCAGCCGGAGTTCGACCGCATCGCCGCCTTGAAGAGCAAAAAAGATCTGCCGCAACTTCTCGGCTACTTCCAACTGATCGGCGTCAACGCTTTTATGGCCTTTGGCGAGCAACAGGATTTCAAGGACGCGCGCAAGCAGATCGCCGTCGTTGACCAGGGCGGGCTGGGCTTGCCCGAGCGCGACTACTATTTCCGCACCGGAGAGGCCGCTGAAAAAACGCGGCAAGAATATGTCCAGCACATCACCAACACCATGAAGCTGATGGGCGAATCGGAAACTCAGGCGGCCAGCGACGCTCAGGCCATCATGAAACTGGAGACCGCTCTGGCCAAGGTCTCGCTCGACATTACCTCGCAACGCGACCCCAACAAGATCTACCACATGACGTCCGTCGCGGATCTGGAGAAGCTCGCGCCCAGCTTCGACTGGAAACGTTTCTTCGTTGCCGGCGAAGCGCCTCCGCTCACCGAGTTAAACGTCACTCACCCGGAGTTCTTTCAGGGATTGAATGAGGTGCTGGTCTCCACCGACTTGCCGACCATCAAGACTTATTTGCGCTGGCAGCTGGTGCACAACCTGCCGGGCTACGTCCTTCCCAAAGCGCTCGACGACGAGGCCTTCGACTTCAACGGACGCAAACTGAGCGGCCAGCCGCAGCAACGCGCCCGCTGGAAGCGCTGTTCCGACGCCACCGACAGGGCCTTGGGCGAGGCCGTCGGCCAGGTCTACGTGGCCAAGGAATTTCCGCCATCGAGCAAGCAAGCGACCGTGCAGATGGTGAAGGACATCGAGACCGCGATGGATGAAGACCTCAAGGACATCGAATGGATGAGCCCGGAAACGAAAGTCCGCGCCAAGGAGAAACTGCACGCCGTGGCCGACAAGATTGGATATCCCGACCACTGGCGCGACTACTCCAAGCTGACCGTTGTCCGCGACGACGCCTACGGCAATGTTCTGCGCGCCACCGATTTTGAGGCCCGGCGCGAGCTGGCGAAGATCGGCAAACCCGTCGACCGCGGTGAATGGGGCATGAGTCCCGATACTGTCAATGCCTATTACAACCCCAGCATGAACGACATCAACTTCCCGGCCGCGATCCTGCAGCCGCCGCTCTACGACAAGAATGCCACCGACGCCGAGAACTACGGGCATGTCGGCGCCATCGTTGGCCACGAACTCACTCACGGTTTTGACGACGAGGGCCGGCAGTTCGACGCTAACGGCAATCTCTCGGATTGGTGGACGGCGGAAGACGCCAGGAAATTTGAAGCCAAGACGGACTGCGAAGTGAAAGAGTACAACAGCTTCGTCGTCGACGGCGACGTGCACGTGAACGGCAAACTGACCCTCGGCGAGAACACCGCCGACAACGGAGGCTTGCGACTTGCCTACATCGCTTTCCTGGCGGACGCCAAGCGCAAGAATATTAATCTCGAGGAGAAGCAGGACGGCTTCACTCCCATCCAGCAGCTCTTCCTCGCATACGGCCAGAGTTGGTGTGGAAGCACGCGGCCCGCGCAGTTGCGGCTGCAGGTGCAGACCAATCCGCACTCGCCCCGGCAATTCCGGGTGAACGGCGTGGTGCAGAATATGGAGGAGTTCGGAAAGGCCTTCGGCTGCAAGGCCGGTCAGCCGATGATGCCGGAAAACGCCTGCAGGGTTTGGTAAAGCGGGGCTAGCGGCGCGTCAGCGCGAACGCACGACGCGCCGCGGCTTCAATGTGGTGGTATCCGTTTCCGGCGGAAGGCCATGATGATTCCCCGCGTCAGACGAGAGCGGCACTCCGACCGGAAGAGGCGCGGCCGAAGTCGTTCCCTGGTATCGGCTGCGCGCCGTCAGCAGCTTTTCCAGTTCCTCGCTCTTCAGCGGTTGCTGGCGGCCCAACAGATGCGTCACCAGCGCGATCTGCGCAAAGTGCTCGACCGTTTCCATCTTCATGTACGCGTGGTCGAGGGTGTCTCCATAGGCGACCACGCCATGGTTTGACATCAGGATCGCGTCGAATTCAGGAATCAGCGGTTCCAGTGCGTCGGTCAACTCCGGCGTTCCCGGGGTCCCGTATCGCGCCAGCGGAATCGAGCCCAGGCCGATCACCACTTCGCACACCAGCGGCTCATTGAGCGGCATTCCGGCTGCGGCGAATCCCGTGGCCGTCGGAGGATGGGCATGCACAATCCCGCGGATATCCGGACGCAGCCGGTAAATCAGCAAGTGCATCGCGATCTCGCTCGAAACGTTGCGGCGTCCCGAAAGGCGGCGGCCTTCCATGTCGACGATCACCAGGTCCGACGGTCGCATCATCGACTTGCACATCGCAGTCGGAGTCGCCAGGATGCGGTCCTCATCTAGCCGTACGGAGAGATTTCCGTCCATGGCCGCCACGTAGCCGCGCTGATGCAGCATCTTGCCGAAGAGGGTAATCTCGTGCCGGTGATGGCGTTCGCTGGGCATGAGGTCAAGAGCGGCTGGGGGAGACCGGCTCAGGTCATGGTACCGCACGCTCTCCAGCCAGCACAATCCGTATGTTGGCAAATTCGCGATAAATTTACTTCAAACAACCTGGCATTGCCCTGAATCTATAATCGTTCCGCGTGCTCGTCTCCGAATTCAACTACCATTTGCCCGAAGAATTGATTGCCCAGGAGCCCCTGGCTGATCGCGCCTCATCCCGCCTGCTGCATCTCAGCCGGGAGACGGGGGCCTTGCGGGACCTCAATTTCCGCGATTTTCCCGACTTACTCCGCCCCGACGACCTCGTGGTCTTCAACAATACCCGCGTCTTCCCGGCCCGGCTCTATGGACGTCGCGGCGGGTCGAAGGCCCAGCCCGTGAGTCCCAAAAACCCGGCGGCACACGATTTCCTGAAAGGCCGCGTCGAAGTCCTGCTCACCCGCCAGGCCTCCCGGGAACCCAATGATTGGGAGTGCCTGGTGCGTCCGGGCCGCAAGATTGGCGTGGGAGAAGCGCTTTTCTTCGGAGATCACGACGAACTGCAGGCTCAGGTCATTGCGCGCGGCGAGTTCGGCGAGCGCCGCATTCGCTTTCTCCCGGTGGCCGACTTCTTCAGCACGGTCGAGCGCATCGGGCACGTGCCCCTGCCTCCCTACATCGCCCGGGATGACCGCACCGCCGACCGCGAGCGCTACCAGACGGTCTACGCGCAGGAGCGCGGTTCCGTCGCCGCGCCCACCGCGGGTCTGCACTTCACCGCCGAAATTCTCGATCGCCTGCACCGCCGTGGAATCGAGACCGCGGAAATTACCCTGCACGTCGGCTTGGGCACGTTTCAGCCGCTGCACGTGGAACGGGTCGAAGATCACAAACTGCACCGCGAGTCCTATCGCATCCCTCCGAGCGTGGCCGCGCAGATCAATCAGGCAAGAAACTTCGGACGGCGCATCGTGGCCATCGGGACCACCACTGTGCGCACCCTCGAACATTCCGCCAGCCTTTCCGAAGAACGAAGAGTCCGCGCCGGAAGCGCCGAAGCCGACATCTTTATCTATCCGGGATACGATTTCCGGGTAACCGGCGCGCTGCTCACGAACTTCCATCTGCCGCAATCCTCGCTCCTCATGCTGGTATCGGCCTTTGCCGGGAAAGACAAAGTCCTCGCCGCCTACCGCCACGCGGTGGAGAAAAAATACCGCTTCTATTCTTACGGCGATTGCATGTTCCTCGAGTAAGTCCATGTAGGGGCAGGTGTCGTCACATGCCCGGCCGCGAAGCCGCGGCGTTATACTGATCCCCCGAGGGGGACCATGGCCCAAGCCGCTTCCAAACCGCTCGCCATCCAGGATTTCGTCACCGAACTGCGCAAGATTCCGGAACCGTTGTTCCGCACCACCGCCACCGTCCTGCGATTCCTTACCGAGACGCCGGTTGCCGCCGACACCCTGGAACCTTATCTTTGCTGGGACCGGCAGCACTACACCCGCAACCTGATCGACAAGACTTCTTTCTACGAACTGATCGCCATATGCTGGGAGGTCGGCCAGGCCAGCTCGGTCCACAATCACAAAGATCAGAATTGCTGGATGGCCGTACCCATCGGCCGCCTGCTGGTCGAGAACTATCACCTCATTTCTCAGGATCTCGAAAAGGGCACCTGCAAACTCCGGATCGCCGAGACCGTGGAAATGAATCCCTTACATCCCTGCGCCGTGAATCCCGAGGACCCCGTGCACAGCGTGCTCAATCCCCGCGAGTTCAACCAGCGCGCGGTGAGCCTGCACGTGTATTCCCAGCCGTTCGATTCCTGCGTGGTCTACTCTCCGGAACAAGGCACCTGCGGCGAGATCAAGCTGCACTACACCACGGAATACGGCAAGAAGAACGGTAGATAAGCACTCGGCATTCAGCACTCAGCATTCAGCCATAGCCACTTCGCATCCGAGCGCTCTTACAACGCTTCATCCCGGCCATACGGCCGATTGCTGACCCCCGACGGCTGCCGTTACACTATCCTCTTGCCCTCCCGTAAAAAATCCTCGGCCGTCCCCTCAGAGAGCGCTCCCACGCCGAAGTCTGCGCCCCGGCCCCAGGCCGTGGGCAAAGACCGTGGCCGCCTCTTCCTGGTCGACACCATGTCGTTCATCTTCCGCGCCTATCACGCCATGGCGCGGCAGCGGGGCATGTCGACCAAGACCGGAGTTCCCACCGCCGCCACTTACGTTTTCGTCAATATGCTGCGCAAGCTGCGCGACGACTTCTCTCCTGAATACCTGGCGGCGGTCTTCGACGTGGCCGCTCCCACCTTCCGCGACCAGCAGGCCGAAGCCGTCACTAAAGTCCGCAAGTTTGATCTCAAGACGCAGACCTTTCAGGAGATCGAATACAAAGGCTACAAAGCCAATCGTTCCGAGATGCCGCAGGAACTGGTGCAGCAGGTGCCCTACATCCGGCGTGCGCTCGAGGCCTACCGCATTCCGATTCTCGAGCAGTCCGGCTACGAAGCCGACGATGTCATCGGCACCCTGGCAACCCAGGCGGTCGAAAAAGATTACAGCGTCTATGTCGTTTCGAGCGACAAGGACATGATGCAGCTGGTCAACGACCGCATCTTGATTCTCAATCCGCCCAAAGACAACCTGATCTGCGATGCCGCCAAGGTCGAAGAGATTCTCGGCGTGCCGCCTGAGCGCGTGATCGATGTGATGGCGCTGCGCGGCGACAGCGTCGACAACATTCCCGGCGCTCCCGGCATCGGCGACAAGGGATCGGTCGAGCTCATCAAACGTTTCGGAACCGTCGAAGCCGCCCTCGACCGCGCCGCCGAAGTGGAAAAGAAAACTTACCGCGAATCCCTGCTCAACAATCGCGACACGGTCCTTTTCAGCAAGCAGATGGCGACCATCGACCGCCGCGTGCCCATCGAACTCGATGTGGACGCCATGAAGGCCGGCGCCCCGGACGTCGAGGCGCTGCGCGCACTCTTCACCGAACTCGAGTTCACCTCGCTGCTGAAAGAACTCTTGCCGGTGGTGGAAGTCAGCGAAGCCCGCTACAGCGAAGCCAAATCCGCCGCCGACGTGGAAGCAGTCCTGAAGGCAGTTCCCGCCGCAGGCGCGCTGGCGATTGCGGTTGACACCGAACCCGCCGCGGAGATCGAAGAAGACCCGGAGGAAGACGAGAGCGACGAGCGGATGCTGCCGCTCACCACCGCAGCCGCGGAGACAGCTCCGCAGATGTGCAATCTGGCGATCTCATCGGCCTCGGGCGCAGCCCTGACGGTCTCGCCCGACAACGATCAAGCCTGGTCGAAGCTGATTTCGGCTCTTGCCGATCCCGCCATTCCCAAGGCCATTCACGATTACAAAGCCGCGATGCACGTTTTCGAGCAGCAGGGAATTGAGGTCCGGGGGGTTCAGCACGATTCCATGCTCTACTCCTACCTGCTCGATCCGACCTATTCCTCGCACCGCCTGCCCGATGTTGCCTTGCGCCGCTTCAATCTCAAGCTGGCAGGAACCTTGCCTGAGTCCGCCGACATTGCGGGACGCCTGGCCACCGCGCTGCGCCGCGACGTGGAACAGTCCGGCCTGCTCAAACTTTATGAAGAGATGGATCTGCCCCTGGTTCCGGTGCTGCAGCGCATGGAGCAAGCCGGAGTCAAGATTGATCGCAATAATCTGTCCGAGATGTCCTCTCGTCTGGAACACGAAATCGACGTCAAGGCAAAAGAGATTTACCAGCTGGCGGGAATGGAGTTCAACATCAGCTCGCCCAAGCAACTGGGCGACGTGCTCTTCAACAAACTCAACCTGCCCAAACCGGTGAAGTATGGCAAAGGCAAAACCATCTCGACCGCGGTCGATGTGCTGGAGGGCCTCGCCGCCGAGCACGACGTGCCCCGACTGGTGCTCGAGTACCGCCAGCTCACAAAGCTTAAATCCACTTACGTCGACGCGCTGCCGGCGCTGCTCAGCCCTGCCAGCGGCCGCTTGCACACGACGTTCGCGCAGACCGGCACAGCCACGGGAAGGCTTTCGTCCGCCAATCCCAACCTGCAGAATATTCCCATCCGCACCGAGCTGGGACGCGAGATTCGCGCCGCCTTCACCGCCGATCCCGGCCACGTTCTACTGGCCGCCGACTATTCGCAGATCGAGCTGCGCCTGCTCGCGCATTTCTCCAAAGATCCGCTGCTGGTCGAGGCCTACCGCCGCGGCGACGACATTCATACCCTGACTGCCTCGCAGGTGTTCGGCGTGCCGCCGCTGATGGTAACCCCGGATCACCGCCGCCAGGCCAAAGTCGTGAACTTCGGCATCGTCTACGGACTCTCCGCCTTCGGCCTCTCCCAGAACCTGGGCATCGAACCCGCCGAAGCCAAGCGCTTTATTGAAGCTTACTTCGAGAAGTACGCGGGCGTGCGCCGGTTTATCGACGACACTCTAGCCGAAGCGCGCCGCGAGCAGAAGGTCAAAACCCTCTTCGGACGCGTCCGCCCCATCCCCGACATCAACAGCAAGAACTTCAATCTCCGCGGATTCGCCGAGCGCACCGCGGTGAACACGCCGCTGCAGGGCACGGCCGCCGACCTCATAAAAATCGCCATGATCCGTATCGACGAAGCCCTGCGCGAGCGCGACCTGAAGTCGCGCATGACTCTGCAGGTCCACGACGAACTGGTCTTCGAAGTTCCCGAGGCGGAAATCGATATCATGAAATCGCTGGTGCGCGAATACATGGAGAAAGTCCATCCCCTGTCGGTGCCGCTGCAGGTGGATATCGGCGTGGGAATGAACTGGAGAGACCTGGAGTAGAAATTAAAAACTTGTCATTCGGCGGGCATTCACCCGGGAGCCTACGGTTCCTGCTTGCGTTCCGCCGCCTCCCGCATCAGCCGCTTGTTCCGCAGCCCCTCGATCCGTCGCGCCCGCATCAGCCGGCGTAGGGCGAACGAGTAGATAAACCAGACCAGCGTCCCCAGCGCCGCCACGAGCAGCGCCAGATTCCAAAGACCAGCCACGCCGCTCAAAAAATTCATCATCGACCAAACCAACCAGGGTATTTCCAGATACCCTCACAAACTGCCGGGGGAAGGGATTTAACCATTTTTAAGAGGTTTTCTCTGTGCCTCTGTGTCTCTGTGGTGAAAAGTCTTTACGCCCCCAACGCCTGTCGAATTGCGGCCGCGATTCCTCCTGCCAGCGCCTTCATTCTTCCTTCCGACTCGGCTTCCACCATTACCCGCGCCAGCGCCTCGGTTCCCGAGTAGCGGACCACCACGCGCCCGTTGCCATCGAGTTCACGCTCCGCCTCCTCGATCGCCTGCTGAATCTCCGGAACCTGCGCAAAGGGCTTCTTCTCCCGCACTCGCACGTTCTGAATCGTCTGTGGAAACACCTTCAGATCGGAGATCAACTCCGCCAGCGGACGCCCGGTGCGCGCCATGATTTCCATCACCCGCAGCGCCGTCAGCAGTCCGTCGCCGGTGGTCGCTTCGCCATCACGGAAAATAATATGTCCTGACTGCTCTCCACCCAGGATCGCGCCCGTCTTCTGCATTTCCTCGAGCACATACTTGTCCCCGACATTGGCGCGCAGCATGCGAATGCCGGACGCGCGCAACGCCACTTCCAATCCCATGTTCGACATGGTGGTCGCCACAATCGTCGAACCGGTTAGCGCTCCCCGGGATTGCCAGTCGCGTCCCACCAGCAGCAGCACGGCATCGCCATTCACCACCCGGCCGTTGGCGTCGCTGAAAAGCGCCCGGTCGGCATCGCCATCGAAGGTCACGCCCAGATCGAAGCGGCCGTTGCTATCGGCCATGAACCGTGCCACCGTCTCCGGATGCAGGGCGCCGCAATTGTCGTTGATGTTCTTGCCCTCGGGAGACACGTTCAAAAATGTCGCCTGAACTCCGCATTTGCGAAAAAGTTCAGGAGCCTCCGCTGTGGCTGCGCCGTTGGCGCAATCAACCAGCACCCGCAACGGGCTGAGATCGGTCTTGGCGTTGGCCGCGAGCCACGCAATGTAGGCGTGGCGCAACCCGGCTTCTCCGGGAAGGCTGGGCGCCGGTTTTTCGGACGGCTCCGGATGCGACTGCGGATTCTGCAGCAAACCAAAAATCTCCTGCTCGATCGCCAGTTCATGCGCGTCGGGAAGCTTGTAGCCATCGCCGGAAAAGACCTTGATCCCGTTATCTGTCCACGGATTATGCGAAGCCGAAATCACCACGCCCGCGTCATACTTCCGCGAGCGCGCGAGATACGCCACGCCCGGCGTGGTAATCACGCCTGCGCTGTGCACCTCGACGCTGACCGAACTCAGGCCCAGCGCGACGCGGTCTGCGATCCAGGAGCTCGATTGCCGGGTATCCTGCCCAATCACCACGCGCGCCTTGCGGTTGCCGCGAATCAGATCGTGGCCCAGCGCCCGCCCGATCAGATAAGTGCTTTCGGGAGTCAGGGGAAATTCGCCCGCCACGCCGCGAATCCCATCGGTTCCAAAGAGTTGTCGGGTCAGGGTTGTCATGCGATCTGTAGTCTCAATGCCCGCCGTTGCCGGCTGGGGTACTTTCCATGATCACGGTCACGTGAATCGGCACCGGATTTACCACTTGAATCAACGGATCTGAAACATACGCGTGCGTGACAAAGGTGTCGCGATCCATCGTCCCGCTTGCATCGATGGGATCGGTAATCGCCGCCTCAACCGCTTCCACTCGCTTTTGCGGGCCGCTGATCTGAATCACCGACGGACTGACTTCGATTCTCGCGATCTGGTGTCCGGAAGCGAAGGTGCCGATCACCCGCGGGTGCACATCCACCAGGCGAGTCAGCCGGTTGTCGAAGGTCAGCCGCAACTGCGTAGGCACGATCTGCACCACGGAAAGATCGTGCGGCTTGTCTACCTGCTGGGCGGTGAGATCGAAGGTGCGCTCGCCCGGTGTCCGCACATGCTCGAGACTGATTTCGACATGAACGTCGGAGGCCTGCAGCCGATGCACCAGCCGCTCAGGGCCGCGCAGCCGAATCTGGGCGCGTGGAATGTGCTCGGTGCTGATCTCCACGTTGCCGGGCACATTGTGGAATTCGATCGGCACTTCGATCGGCACTTCGTCCACCGGGTCGCGCACCACCGCCAGCCATAAGCCCACCGCAAGCGCCAGCGAGATCAGCTTCAATCCCAGGTTGTTGGTCACGTAGCGGCGCATGAAGTCGTTCATGGCTAGTCATCCGCTCCTGTGTTGGAGCCGGTCTCTACGTGGCTGGGCTGGGAGTCGCGCTCCAATCCCGCGTCGCCATTGGCAATCGGTGTCGGCAGCGTGGCCGCCGAAACATAGCGGCGCAGCGTTTCTCCCATCCGCGTTCGCAGTTGCTCGACCGTAAGATCACGTTCAATCTTTCCCGCAATCGCCAAACTGATGGCGCCGGTTTCTTCAGAAACAATCACGGCGATGGCGTCGGTCTCTTCGGTCACGCCGATCCCCGCGCGATGCCGGGTGCCCAACTGGGTCGAGAGCACGGGATTCATCGACAAGGGCAGAAAGCAGGCTGCGGCGGCGATGCGGTCTCCCTGCACAATCACCGCGCCGTCGTGCAGCGGCGCGCTGGGCCGGAAGATGGTGGCCAGCAAATCGTAGGAAAGATGAGCATCGAGCGGCACGCCGCTTTCGATGTAGGTGCGCAGGCCAACCTCGCGCTCAATCACAATCAGCGCGCCGGTCTGGTTCTGGGAGAAAAGATTCGCGGCCAGTGCAATGTCGTCATAGGCATCGGCCTCAGCCGGCGTCCGGCTGAAGGTGAGCTTGCGCCCCAATCTGGCCAGCGCCTGGCGAATCTCGGCGGAAAAAACCACGATCAGCGCGAACACCGCGTAAGGCAGCAGCGTGCTGATCAGCCAATGCAGGGTGCGCAGGTCACCGAGGCGGGAAAAGTAAAACACCAGCGCCAGCGCCGCCACGCCCACCAGCATGAGCGAGGCACGCGTGCCCTTGATCAGGGCCAGAAACTCGTAAATGATGAACGCGACCAGCAGAACGTCGATGATGGAACTCACCGACATTGACGGCCACGGCGCTGCAAACATCCCATCCGTCCTTTTTCCGCGAGATTCTCAACACGGTCCAAACCCATTGTAATCTACTATTTCGCGATTCATGAGCCGCTCACGGCCGCGTCTTCTTCACCACGCTCTCGACGGTTCCCTTCGCCAGCCGCGCCGAAATCTCATCGCCAGCTTTCACCCGCGAGGCGTCCTTCACCAATTTGCCGGAGGCATCGAACACCAGCGCGTATCCGCGCTCCAGGATCGCCAGCGGCGACAATGCTTCCAGCTGTCCCGAGAGCTGATCGACCTTCGCCCGGCGCTGCAGCAAAACCGTTTTCATGGCGGAAGACATGGCAGCGATTCTTGCCTCCAGCTCTTTGCCAACCGCCGCCAGCACCCGCCGCGCATCGTAGTGCCGGACTGCAGCCGCCGCCGTTTCCCAGCGCCGGCGATGCCGCTCCAGAATTCCGCGCTCGGCCCGTTCCAGGCGGTACTTCATCTCGTCCAGCTTCTGGCTGCGCTGGTTGATTCCATCCATCATGCGGGCGAAGGCGCCGTGGTGCGCAAGTTCGGTGAGCGCCTGCCGTCCCATCAGAAGCCGGTAGCGCATGGCGCGGCCCAGCCGCTGGTGTAGTCCATCGGACTGTTCTTCGATATCCTGCCGCGAAAGGATCACCAGCTCGGCTGCGGCCGAGGGCGTGGCCGCGCGCAAGTCGGAGACGAAATCGATGATGGTGAAATCCGTCTCGTGCCCGACGGCCGAGATGACCGGAATTTCGGAAGCGGCGATGGTCCGCGCCAGGCCTTCGTGATTGAACGCGGCTAAGTCCTCCGCCGAACCGCCGCCGCGCGCCACGATGATCACATCCACGCATGCGGCCTTGGTTGAAGTAGCGCACTGCCGCGGCCACTTCGACGGGCGCAGCCTCGCCCTGTACCTGCGCCGGGAAAATCAGAACGCTGACGGTGTGGTGGCGGCGGTGCAGAATATGCAGAATGTCGCGTAGGGCAGCGGCCTGCGGAGAAGTCACGATGCCGATCCTGCGCGGCAGCACGGGGATCGGCTTCTTGCGCGCCGCCTCGAAGAGTCCTTCCGCCTGCAGCTTGGCCTTCAGTTGCTCGAAGGCGATCTGCAGGGCGCCGGCGCCCTTGGGCTCCAGATACTCCGCCGAAACCTGCAGCTCTCCGCGGCCTTCATAAATGGTGACGCGGCCGCGCACCACCACCTGCATACCGTCCTCGGGACGGAAGCGCAGCAGCTTTGCCTGTGAACGGAACATCACCACGCGAATCTGTGAACTGGAATCTTTCAGCGTGAAATAGAGATGGCCGGAGTCATGCGCCCGGAAATTCGAGATTTCGCCTTCGACCCAGGTGTCGCCATATTCGCGCTCCAGATGGGTGCGCACCGCCGCGACCAGGTCGCGCACCGTCCAAACCCGCCGCTCGGGAGGCTTGAAGCTGAAACCAAGTTGGTCAGAGAGAGACACTGGGAGCGAGTTTACAGTTGAGCCGGGCCCGTTGCCAGCAGTTGCAGAGGCATCTGGTAGTTAGCACTTGGCATTTAGCCGTGCCAGGGGTTGCCTCGTTTCAGGAACTCCTACTGGCTAAATGCTAAATGCCAAGTGCTAATTGCTATCTGCGAAATCTCGCAATCAAATAAAGCACCCCACTCAACACCACACTAAGCAGAATCGAGGTCGCCAGCGGAAAATAGAAAGTCGAATTTTTCCCCCGCACCAGAAAGTCGCCCGGTAGCCTCCCGAGGGGCAGGTTGGTGCGTCCCAGCAAGATCAACCCCAGTCCGACAACCGCCAGGATCACGCCAAAGAAAAGCAGCAGCTTACCGAGGTCCGCCATGAGCCCAGTGTAAAACACCCCCCTGTCATCCTGAGCGGAGTCGAAGGACCCCGTGTGTGCCCGGAGCATCCACCGGCCCCTCAGGGAATTCTCCCGCGAACCTCGCTGGCATTCCGGTTCCACAATGGGAAACATCCCAAACTACTATTACTTGAAGCTAATATACTATCGCTAAAAGCTAACCATCACCAGAGCGCGTTTTAAGGGCTTCCGCGACCCCGGATGGCCTCTGCCATGCCCGGGGAGCCAGCTAGCGCTCCCGGGTACCCTGGAACGCTCGCAAAGGGTATCCTGCGCGCCGGGCAGACCCTCGATCTGGCAGCCCCTATGATTTGCTTGCTCCAGTTTTCAATAACTTACAGATATGCCATTGAAAACAAAAGAACGGGCGCATGCGCCCGTTCCCCCTGCGGCGATGGCAGATTACCGCTTCGCCTTCGCCGGCTCTTTTTCTCCCACCCGCTTGCTGACGCTGAACTTCATCTTCCCCGCCTTCTTGTCGGCGTCGACGATCACGTGATCGCCGTGCAGCACTTCGCCGTCCAGAATCTTCAGCGCCAGCGGGTCCTGCACCAGCTTCTGGATGGCCCGCTTCAGCGGACGCGCTCCGAAGTTCGGATCGAAGCCTTCGGTGAACAGCAACTCTTTCGCGGCGTCGGTCAGCTCGATCGAAATCTTGCGATCGGCCAGCAGGCGACGCACGTCTTCGAGACGCAGCTCGATGATCTTCACCAGCTGTTCTTTCCCCAGCGGGCGGAAGACGATGATGTCATCCACGCGGTTCAGGAACTCGGGTTTGAAGTGTCCGTGCAGCGCATTGATGACTTCCTTGCTCGCGTTTTCAAACTCTTCCGGCGTGCGGATGTTCTCGGCCAGCAGGTAGCTGGAGCCGATGTTCGAGGTCATGATGATGACCGTGTTGCGGAAATCGACCGTGCGGCCTTTGCCGTCGGTCAGGCGGCCGTCGTCCATGATCTGCAACAGCACGTTGAATACATCGGGATGCGCCTTCTCGATTTCGTCAAACAACACCACTGCATAGGGATGCCGGCGCACTAGTTCGGTAAGCTGGCCGCCTTCTTCGTAGCCGACGTATCCCGGAGGCGCGCCGATCAGCCGCGAGACCGCGTGCTTCTCCATGTACTCCGACATGTCGATGCGAACCAGCGCCTTCTCGTCATCAAACAGAAATTCCGCGAGCGCGCGAGCCAGTTCGGTTTTGCCGACGCCGGTTGGGCCCAGGAAGATGAACGAGCCGATGGGGCGCTTGGGATCGCTCAATCCCGCGCGCGAGCGGCGAATGGCATTCGCAACCCGTTCGAGCGCAGCATCTTGTCCGACCACGCGGTGGCGCAGGCGATCTTCCATGTTGATGAGCTTTTTGACTTCGCCTTCGAGCATCTTCGAGACCGGAATCCCGGTCCACTTGCTGACGATGCGGGCGACGTCCTCTTCGTCCACTTCTTCCTTCAACATGCGCTGTGCCGCCCTTGCCTTCCATCTTGGCGGTCAGGGCCTTTAACTCTTCTTCCGTCTGGCGGATGAGGCCATAGCGGATCTCGGCCACCCGCTGCAGGTTGCCCTTGCGCTCTTCGGCCTGCTCTTCGGTTTTGAGCTGGTCGAGCTTTTCTTTCAGCGCGCGCACTTTGGCGATGGCGTCTTTCTCCTGCTTCCACTTGGCTTTGAGCGCATTCGACTTCTCGCGAATCTCGGCTAACTCTTTTTCAATCACCAGCAAGCGGTCGCGCGAGTTGGCGTCGTCTTCTTTCTTCAACGCCTGTTTTTCGATTTCGAGCTGCGTGGCGCGGCGCTCCAGCTGGTCGATGTCGGTGGGCAGCGAATCGATCTGGATGCGCAAGGAAGCGGCTGCTTCGTCAATCAGATCGATGGCCTTGTCGGGCAAAAAGCGGTCGGAGATGTAGCGATGCGACAAAGTCGCCGCCGCCACAATGGCGGAATCTTTAATGCGCACACCGTGATGCACTTCGTAGCGCTCTTTGAGTCCGCGCAGAATGGCGATGGTGTCTTCGACGTTGGGTTCACCGACGAAGACGATCTGGAAGCGGCGTTCGAGGGCCGCATCTTTCTCGATGTACTTGCGATATTCGTTCAGCGTGGTGGCGCCGATCGCGCGCAGTTCTCCGCGTGCCAGCGCCGGCTTGAGCATGTTCGAGGCATCAATCGCGCCTTCGGAGGCACCCGCGCCTACCAGAGTGTGCAGCTCGTCGATGAAAAGAATGATCTTGCCCTGCGAGTCTTCAATTTCTTTCAAGACCGCTTTGAGGCGATCTTCGAACTCGCCGCGATACTTCGCCCCGGCCAGCATGGATCCGAGATCGAGCGAGATGACGCGCTTGTTCTTCAGGGCTTCAGGCACATCGCCGGAGATGATGCGCTGCGCGAGTCCTTCGACGATGGCGGTCTTGCCCACGCCAGGTTCGCCGATCAGCACAGGATTGTTTTTCGTGCGGCGTGACAGAACCTGGACCACGCGGCGGATTTCTTCGTCGCGTCCGATGACGGGATCGAGTTTGCCGCGGCGGGCCTGCTCGGTCAGATCGCGCGCATAACGCTCCAAAGCCTGGTACTTGGCCTCGGGATTCTGATCGGTGATGCGCTGCGAGCCACGCACCGCGGTAAGCGCTTTCAGGATCGCGTCGTAAGTGGCGCCGTGGCGGGCGAGAATCTCCTGCGCCGCGTCGCGCTTGAGGTGCGTGGCGGCGAGCAGCAGGTGCTCGGTGGAGACGTACTCGTCCTTGAAATTGTCGGCCTCTTTGAAGGCGCGCTCCAGCAACTGGTTCATCGCCGGAGACATGGCGGGCTGGTTGGCTCCGCCTGAGACCTTGGGCAGGCGGTTGATTTCCTGGTTCAGGTCATTCAACACGGCCTGAGGGCCAATGCCGATCTTTTCGAGGATCGGCGGCACAATGCCTTCTTTGTCTTCGAGAAGAGCGATCAGCAAATGCGCGGGCAACAGTTCAGGATTGCCGTTTTCCGACGCGACTTCGTTGGCGCGTTGCACGGCTTCCTGAGCTTTAACGGTGAATTTGTCCCAACGGATGGCCATGGGTTAACTCCTAAAAGAAATTTTGTAATTTGGTAATCGGGTAATTTGGTGATTTACGCATTGTCGAGTTGCCCGATTACAAAATCGCAAACGATCTAGTGTCGAAAAGCGTTCGCTATCAATTTGGCGCCGAGGAGCAAGAATGGAAGTGCCAAGACGAGCATGACTACCCTGAACCAGACCGGCCCCGGCTCGGCGAATCCAAAACCCAAAAGCAACACGCCGGGCATTGACCACAGCAGTGCGAATAAAGTCAGACCTATTCGCTGAACGAGGGTAGCATTGGGCGAACCCTTCCAAAGAAATCCGTCAACCGTGGCGCCATTTCTCAGGGTATCGAGCCAGAGAGTGCTCTTCTGCTTGTCTTCAAGTTCCCGCATCGGGCTCGATCGTTTTGATGTTGTCATGTGGCTTCGAAGGCCGGTAATTTTGTACGGCATTATTATGCGCCAGGAGTCGGTTGCCGCTCGCTGCGATGTTTTCTTTCGCCCCTTCGGGGCTGGATTTGTTTTTTGGATTTTTAGCCACGGCTTGCGCCGTGGGCTGTATTCTTTCAGCCGCTTCGCGGCTAGGGCGTGTCCCCTGTCGTCTCTTTTAGAGTCGAATCGCTGTTGGGCGGGTTTGGCAGATTACCAATTTACCCGATTGCCAAATCACAAAATGGGATGGGAGGCGACCGTCTTTGCCGCCTCCCGGTTTCCCAAGGGACTAAAGCCCGCATGTTTCGGCTGTTAACGATATGGCTGAAGCCATATCCTGATACGAACCTTATGCGGCTTTGCCGGGGCCCTTGGATTCCAGGGCCTTGTCGCTGCCGACGTTGACTTTGATCTGCTTGGGCTTGGCTTCGGCTTTCTTGGGCAGGGTGATCTTCAGCACGCCCTTGGAGTAGTCAGCGGAGACCTTCTCCGCGTTGACGGTCGTGGGCAAAGTGAAGGAACGGGTGAAGCTGCCATAGCTCGATTCCACACGGCGGAAGTTCTCTTCTTTCTCTTCTTTCTCAAATTTCCGCTCGCCATGAACGGTCAGAGTGTTGTTCTCGATGCGGACATCGATGTCTTTCTCATCGATTCCGGGCACCTCGACTTTCAAAGTCACGTTGTGCTCGTCTTCGTAGACGTCTACGGCGGGCGCGAAGGTGCTGGTATTCAGCGCCTCCTCCCGGCCTTCAGGTCCGTAGGACTCGCGGAACAAGCGATTCAGACGGTCCTGAACAGTAGTGAACTCGCGGAAGGGATCCCAGCGGGTTAATACGGTCATTGCAACTTCCTCCTTGAAGATATATTGGCGTAACCGCTCACTCCCTTTGGATGTGCGATTAGCTGAAAGGAATCATAAAAGTTGAGTGTGGTGCTGTCAAGTAACAATATTTGCAATGTTATCAATTATTTACTGACAGTATGAGGCACTTCAGGTAGCTGGTTTCGGGCACTGTCAGGAGCACGGGATGGTCCTTGGACTGGCCGCGCCGCTCTATGATGCGGACCGAGCGATGGGCGTCTAAAGAGGCGGCGGCGACCACTTGGGCGAAATCCTGCTCGCTGACGTGGTACGAGCACGAGCAGGTCACCAGGATTCCCCCGGGGCGCAGCATTTTGAGGGCGCGCAGATTGAGCTCTTTGTAGCCGCGGAGGGCGGTATCCAGAGCTTGTTTGCTTTTGGCGAAGGCGGGCGGGTCGAGGACGATGGTGTCGTATTGCTGGCCGGCGGCGGCGTAATCCTTCAGCAGGTCGAAGGCGTTGGCCTCGATCCATTCAATTTCGCGGCCGTTGAGGGCGGCGTTCTGGTCGGCGACTTCGAGCGCGGGACGGGAGCTGTCAATGCCGGTGACTTTGCCGCAGGCCTGGGCGAGATGAAGGGCGAAGCCTCCCTGATAGCAGAAGACGTCGAGAGCCTCTCCGCGGGCGTAGCGGGCGGCGGCGGCGTAATTTTCCCGCTGGTCGAGGAAGGCTCCGGTCTTCTGGCCTTCCATGGCGTCGAAATGAAATCGGACGCCGTTCATGGAGAAAATTGTACTGTCCCTTTTCGCCTTGCAGCAGTCCGGAGGCTCGCGGTGGAAGCTGTTCGAGTTCGCGCACGCGGGCATCGACGCGCTCAACGATGGCGGCCGGCTTCAGGGACTCGCTCAGTTCGGTCACGATAGCGCTGCGGACGGGCTCGGCGTCCATGGCCTGGGTAAGGATCTGGAGGGAAAGGATGTCGTTGTAGCGGTCGACGATGAGGCCGGGGAGGAAGTCGGCCTCGCTGAAGACCACGCGATAGGCGTCGGTGTTTTCGACGAGCTGCTCGCGATAGGCGATGGCCTGGCGGATGCGCTCGCGGATGAGGGCGGTAAGATCCGGGACGGCGGCGTGCGAAAGCATGCGGACGGCGATCTGGGAGGAGCTGCTGTAGAGGGCGGTGCCCAGCGTCTTTCCGCGATCGTCGGTGACGCGGACCAGCGCGCCCGGGGGGATGCCGTCGGCGGAGATGTCGGAGCGGTAGACCCAGACGTGTCCGTCTTTGAGGCGGGCGGCACCGCGGCGGGAGATTTTGACGGTGGGGAGCCCGGCCTGGGGCGATTTTGGGGGCATGGTTTGATATTAAACCCCAGGGTAGCGGGATGGGACGCTCGGCCGAAGACTGACGACGGAAAGCTGACGACTAGCTGGCCGCGGGGTGTTCGGAGGTGATGGCTTCGTGGGGATCGTGTTTGGCGGGACGGTGGGTGGCGTCGGAGCGGGCGGCCTGTAGGTCGACGTGGAGTAAGTCGAGGACGGTCATGGGCATTTCCGTGCCCCAGGATTCCACCTCTTCGGCATCCCAATTTCCGTTCAGGCGGATGCAGTCTTCGGGGAAATCCTCAGGAAAGGCGAGCATGTACTTGCCCTCTCGAATCAGCGCGTCGCCGATCTCGCGTCCGGTATTGAAGTCGTAAATGCGGCGGCTGGAAGTGCCGGATTCATTGTTGAACGCGAGCAGCACTTCGCCGTGTTCGGGGTAACTGGGACGGTAGAACCAGGCCTGCGGAGCATCGGACTTGGGACGCACGCGGCGGCGATGATGGGGCGCGGTGGAAGGGGCGGCGGCCACTTCCTTGCTGGGATCGAAAAACAGGATGCGCTGGCAAGACTCGCACTCCATGATCTTGCCGCTCTTGACTTCGTTGTAGGTCTGCGGGCGCAGCATGACCTGGCACGCGGTACACTTCTGGTCGCGCACTTCGGAGATTCCGCTGCCACGGAACTTGGCCACGCGCTCGAAGTGACGAAGCAGGTCGGAATCGATGCCGGAGCGCAGTTGCTCGCGCTTGGCGGTCCATTCCGCCAGCTCTTTTTCGTCCTTGGCGGTGCGCTCGCGGGCGTCGGCCTTTTCTTTTTCGATCTCGGCCATCTCGGCTTTGAGGTCGGCTTCCGCGGCTTTCACTTTTTTCTCGCGGGCCTCGGCGTTGAGCATGAGCTCGAGAATCTTGTCTTCCTGGGCGCGGATCTCCTGCTCCGAGAACTGGATCTCGTGCAGCAGGGCCTTGTATTGGTCGTTGGTTTTTACGTCGAGCGACTGGTCGCGGTACTTGGAAATTTTGCCCTGCAGCTCCTGGATGGTGACTTCGTACTTGCGGCGGGCGGCCTCGTCGGCCTTGACCGCAGTCTTGGCATTGTCGAGAACGGCCCTGGTGCCGGCCAGCTTCTGCTCGATGGCGGCGACTTTTTTGGGTAGCGAGGCGATTTCTTCTTTCAGACGCAGGATGTGCCGGTCGGCCTCCTGCACTTCCATGAGCTTTTGCACGTCGGAAGGCATTGGGATTCTATTGATTTTAGCACGTAATTTGCATGGGTCTGGGGCGGCTTCTCCTGCCAAACGCGGGGCGCTTCCAGCAAATGGTGCGACTCGACCTCCTCACTAGCCCCGGTGACCTCAATCACAGACAGAAGTGCGCTTCTGCCGTTCCAATCCGGGTGGGATGACTACTTCCACGTTTGCGGCCATGAAGGCCAGCATTGTCGACGGGGCGCCGGAGCAGGCGTCCGGGCTGGCCCAGCAGGCGCTGGCGGAGGGGATTGCGCCGCTCGAAGCCATCAATCTGGGATTCGTTCCCGGCATGAGCGAAGTCGGGGAGCAGTACGCGCAGCGCAAGATGTTCCTGCCCGACATGCTGGCCTCGGCGGAAGCCATGAAGGCGGCGATGTCGGTTCTGGAACCCGAACTCAAGCGGCAGGGCGGCGAACAGCCCTGTTCGGGAACGGTGGTTCTGGGGACGGCCAAGGGAGACATTCACGAGATCGGGAAAATCCTGGTGGGCACGTTGCTCACGGCTCACGGGTTCAAGGTGTTTGATCTCGGCGTCGACGTAAGCACAGAGCGTTTTGCCGCCAAGGCTTGCGAGCTGAATGCCAACGTGGTTGGAGTTTCGGCATTGCTTACCACCACCATGGTGGGACAGAAATCGGTGATTGAACGGTTCGATCGTGAAGGTTTGCGCCCCGGCATGCGCGTCATCATTGGGGGCGCGCCCGTCAGCCGGCGCTGGGCCGACGAAATCGGCGCCGACGGTTTCACCAAAGACGCAGTCGGTGCGGTCGAACTGGTCCGCTCCCTGATAAGCCGGTAACGCGTGAGGACGCAACCCAAACTCGAACTGCTCGATCCGGGGCTGCTCGGCCGCATCCTGACCGAGGCCTTCGAACTGCTCCGCTCGCCGGGAGTAAGAGTAGGAGCGCCCGAGGCGCAAGAACTGCTTGCGTCCGCCGGCGCGCGAGTCGAAGCGGGCGTCGCTTGTATTCCAGAAGCGCTGGTTCGGCGCGCGCTCGAAAGCGTGCCTCGGGAATTCTTCGTCTATCCCCGCACTGACGGCCCGGCGGTTCATTACGGAGGGGACCGCGTCCATTTCGATCCCGGCTCCTCCTGCCTCAACCTTCTCGATGCGGAAACACAGCAGCCGCGCCCGGCGCTCGCGGACGATCTGATTCGCCTGGTGCAGGTGGCGGAGATGCTTCCGCAATTTGCCGCTCAATCCACGGCGATGGTTTGTAACGACGTCCCCAACGAAATGGGAGACTGGTACCGGCTGCTGCTGGTGTTGTGGTATTCCGACAAGCCTGTCGTGACCGGATCGTTCAGCGCAAAGACTCTGCCCACCATGCTGGAGTTGCTGGCGGCGGATGCTGGAGGCGTCGAGGCTCTGCGGCAGCGGCCGAGAGCGGTATTCGACGTCTGTCCTTCGCCGCCGCTCAACTGGTCGAGTTTCGCATGCTTGAATCTGATCGAGCTGGCACGGGCAGGAGTGCCCGCAGAAATGATTCCCATGCCGCTGGCGGGGGCGACGGCGCCGGTCACGCTGGCGGGAGCGGTGGTGCAGCACGCGGCGGAATCGTTGGCGGGAATTGCCATCCATCAACTGGCGGGCCCGGGAGCGCCGCTGGTGTGGGGAGGGGCTCCGGCGATTTTCGATATGAGTACGGGAAACACTCCCATGGGCGCGGTCGAGACGGCGATGCTCAACGCCGCCTGCGCACAGGTGGGCAAGTCGCTCGGGTTGCCCACGCACGGTTACATGGTGGCCAGCGATGCCAAGCTGCTCGACGCTCAGGCCGGCATGGAAAGCGCCACATCGGCGGTTCTGGGAGCACTCGCGGGGATCAACATGATTTCGGGCGCCGGCATGCTGAACTTCCTTTCATGCCACAGCATCGAAAAACTGGCGGTAGATGCCGAGTCCATTGCCAGTGCGCAGCGTCTGCTCGCGGGGATCCAGCCTCGCGGCGAGAAACTTGCAACCGGCATGTTCGCTCAGGTCGGACTTGGCGGAGAGTTTCTGAAGCTCAAAGAAACCCGGGCCTTGTTCCGCGAGGAGCAACACTTCCCGTCCGATTTGATTGACCGTGATTCCGCTTCAGAGACTCCCGATCTTCTGACCCGGACCCGGCAGCGCGTCGGCGAACTGTTGGGGGCCTACCGGCGTCCGGCGATCCCGTCCGGGGTCGAGGAGGCGCTGTTGGCCATCGCTCGAGCGGAAGCCGGAAATGCCGGTCTGGATCATCTGCCGGGAATTTCGCCACGGACCCCAGCAGCCGTATAGCGAGTCCGCCACACTCCTTCAACCCCCCTGCCAGTGACCGGGACCCGTGTGTCGAGCCTGTCCGCCGGTGTAAACTTTTCAGCCCTGCATTATGAAAGCTTTTTGGAGTGGAGACCACTTGTGAAATCCATGGTGCGCGTCGTTTTCGTCCTCGGCTTGCTGGCTGCCTTCGGTTTGGCGCAATCACAAAGCGCTTCCAGCAGCGAGAAGCAGGTTTTAACCATCGAATCCATTTTCGCGGACGGAGGCATCACCGGCCGTGCCCCGGAAAACGTCAAGTGGAACCGGGACAGCAAAAGATTTTCCTACATCCAGCGGGACGACGCCGGAGAGCGCGGGCAACTTTGGATCGCCGATTCGACGAGCGGAGAAAAAAGGGTGCTGGTCAATGACACCAAACTGGCGCAGCTTTCTCCGCCGCTCAGCACGTTCCGGGACGATCGCGAACGCGAGCGCGTCACCCGCTACCACACGGCCGAATACATCTGGTCGCCCGATTCCACGCACCTGCTGTTCAGCCCGCGCGGCCAGCTGTGGCTCTACTCGGTAGAGAACGGGATCGGCGTGCAGTTTACTTCCGACCCGGATCCGCACTTCGATCCGAAATTCTCACCTGATGGGACCCGCGTCTCCTATGTTTACAAACACAATCTGTACACGCGCTCGGTCTCAGGCAACAGCGTGAACCAGCTCACGAAGGAGAAGGATGAGAACGTGACCGACGGGGGAGTCGATTGGGTGTACGCCGAGGAATTGGGAGTGCGCAGCAACTACTTCTGGTCTCCCGACAGCACGCAACTCGCCTTCCTGCAGATGGACGAGACCCAGGTGCCTACCTATCCCATCACGGATTGGCTGGTTACTCATCCCAAGGTGGATCTGGAGAAATATCCGAAAGCGGGAGATCCCAACCCGGCGGTGCGGATCGGGGTGATCGATGCGAAGGGCGGGAAGCCGCGCTGGATCACGCTCAGCAAGGACAGCGATTTTTATATTCCGCGTTTTGGCTGGATGCGCAACGGCTTCTTGTGGGTGGAAGTCCTCGATCGCGCGCAGGACTCGATGGCACTTTATTTCGTGGACACGCACTCCGGCAAATCCAGCCGGGCGCTTGCGGAAACTGTCAAAGACGGCTGGGTGAACGTGAATGACGACTTCCAGATTCTCGGTTCCGGCGATCATTTTCTGTGGTCGAGCTGGCGAGACGGGCACACGCATCTTTACCTGTACAGCTTCGATAAAGCCAATCCTCTGGCGGCGGACGCCAAGCTTGAGCACCAGCTGACGCAGGGGGATTTCGAAGTGTTCGGGGTGGAGGCGGTGGATGAAGCCGCGGGGCTGGTGTATTTCAGCTGCAACAAGGATGATCCGAGGCAGCGGCAACTGTACGCGGCGAAGATCGACGGCTCGGGGATCGCGCGTGTGTCGAAGGAAGACGGGACACATGAGGTGCAGTTTGCGGGGGATGCGAAACACTATCTCGATACTTTTTCGACAGCGATGACCCCGCCGCGCTTGTCAGTTTGCGGAATGGACGGGGCGTGCAGTCCGGTGTGGGAGTCGCGCAGCGTGGCGGATTATGATCTGATCCCGCCGAAGTTTCTGGAGTTCAAGGCGGACGATGGGGCGACCTTGTATGGCGAGTTGCTGTTGCCCCCGGCGGAGGTTGCGAAAGAGCATCTGCCGTTGATCGTGCATGTCTACGGTGGACCTGCGGCGCAGCTGGTGACGGATGCGTGGGGTTCCAGCGGAAGCCATTCCGACGATCTCTTTTTTCAGATGATGGCCCGGAAGGGTTTCGCCATCTTCACTGTCGATAATCGGGGCACGCCGGGGCGCGATCGAAAGTTTCAGACGGCGATTCGCGGGCAGTTTGGCGCGATTGAATTGAAGGACCAGCTGGCGGCGCTGACCCAGCTGTTTGCGCGAGTATCCGCAACTCGACCGCACGCAAGTCGCGATCTGGGGATGGAGCAACGGGGCTTCGATGACGTTGTACGCGCTGACGCACTCGGACGCGTTCAAGGCTGGAGTGGCGGTGGCGCCGGTCACCGATTGGCATCTGTATGACTCGATCTACACCGAGCGCTACATGGGATTGCCGAGCGAGAATGCGAAAGGCTATAACGATTCGTCGATGGTGAAGGCGGCGGAGCACTTGCACGGAGCGCTGTTGCTGGTGCATGGCACGAGCGATGACAACGTGCACTTTCAGAACAGCGTTCAAATGATCGAGGGCTTGGTGAAGGCGGGCAAGCAATTCCGCTTCATGGCCTATCCCAACAAGACGCACGGGATTGCCGGTGCGACGGACCGGATTCATCTGTTCCACATGATTGAAGATCACTTTGAGCGGGAGCTGAAATAGTGCAGCGCCTGACGCTTGGCGATTTCGAACTGACCGCGGTTTCCGACGGCATCTACCACTCCGACGGAGGGGCTTTCTTCGGCGTCGTGCCCAAGAGCCTGTGGAAGCGGCGCGTGGAGGTCGACGAAAACAATCTGATTCCTGTGGGGCTGAATTCGATTGTGGTGCGCACCGGGGATCACACGGTGCTGATCGAGACCGGCATCGGCAACAAGGGATCGGAGCGAATGGTGAAGATCTACGGCCAGCCCGCCGAACTGCTCGACAATCTCGCGGCTGCGGGATTTGCGCCGGAAGATTTCGATATTGTCATCGACAGCCATCTGCACTTCGACCACTGCGGATGGAACACCATCCGCAAAGGCGACCAGGTCGTGGCGACCTTCCCCAAAGCACAGTACTACGTGCAGGAAGGCGAATGGAAACACGCGCACGAGAACCAGCGCGACGGAGTCAGCTATTTTCCCGAGAACTTCGATCCGCTGGTCGACAGCGGGCAGATGACCTTGCTGAAAGGCGATGCGGAGATTGCTCCCGGAATTTCAGTGCGGGTGTATCCGGGGCACACGCGCGATATGCAGGCGATCCTTTTGCGAAGCGGGGGCAAAACGGCTTGCTATATTTCCGATCTGATCCCGACAACCTCGCACCTGGACGTGAACTGGGTGCTGGCGTTCGATCTGTATCCTCTCGAAACCATTGAAAGCCGCAAGCGGTATTACGCCGAGTCGGCGCCGCAGAAGTGGTTGACGATGTTTACCCACGATCCGAAGATTCCCTGGGCTTATGTGGAGAAGGACGGGCTGGGGAAGATGGTGGCGAAGAGCGTTTAATCGAAAAGCCTTTCGTCGAAAAGCTTTTAACCGCAAAGAACGCAAAGGACGCAAAGAAAAGCGGATTTCTTCTCTTGACCTTGGAGATCTCGGCCCTCGCTCACGGCAGGCTCGAGGGCATCCGTGCCTACGTGGATCTTGCTGCTTCTGTCTGCAGGCGCGCTTCGAAGAAATCTTCCACGCGCGCCAGGATTTCTGGGGCGGCTTTGGCTTCGTAAATGGTTTTGCGCAGGGCTGCGCCTCCGGGAACGCCGTGGGTGAACCAGGAGGCGAATTGCTTCATCTTGCCGGGGGCGTCGGGGAGTTCTTCTTCGACCAGCATCTGGAAATAGGTGCGGATCATCTGGTAGCGGTCGAATTCCGAGGGTTCTTCGTAGGATCCCGTGGTACACCCAGTCCCCACGCGTTCGGTGTATTGGGCGATCTGGCGGAAGATCCAGGGATTGGAAGCGGCGGTTCTTCCGATCATGACGGCGTCGCAACCTGTCTGGGTCACCATGGCGGAGGCATCTTCCGGGGTGCGGATGTCGCCGTTGCCGATGACCGGGAATTTTCACCGCGTCTTTGACGGCGGCGATCCAGTCCCAACGGGCCTGGCCAGCGTAGCCCTGCTCGCGGGTGCGGGCGTGGAGAGCGACCCCGCACAGGCCGCAGTCTTCCGCCATCTTGGCCAGTTCAACGCAGACGATTTCCTGATCGTTCCATCCCGCGCGGAACTTTACGGTGAAGGGAATTTTCACCGCCGCGCGCACGGCTTTGAAGATATTGCCGATCGCGGGCAGGTCGCGCAGCAGGCCGGAGCCGCCGTTGCACTTCACGACTTTTTTCGCGGGACATCCGAGATTGAGGTCGACCAGATCGAATCCCAGGCCCTCGACGACTTTTGCCGCTTCCGACATCACCTTGGGATCGCTGCCGAAAAGCTGGGCCGAGATGGGATGCTCGTCTCCGTAGAAACGTGAGATAGCGCTGGGCCTTGCGGTCTTTGTGGCGCAGGATGCCGTCGGCCGAGGTGAACTCGGTCATGATGAGGCCGCATCCGCCGAGGTTGCGGATGAAACGGCGGAAAACCGTGTCGGTCACGCCCGCCATGGGCGCGAGCACGGTCGCGGGAGCGATGGTGACACCCCCCAGGACGACCGAAGCCGGAACCGGCTTGTCGGCCGTTCGCACCTCCGCCGGATTTTCCCAGTACTTGCGCACGATGGCTATTTTACTGCCTTTCCATGCTGTTCCTGAATGTGTCACAATTCAGGGAAAGCAGGATACCCTCATGGATCAAGATGCAAACCCCGTCGCGTCCCCGTTAACCCCATCCGAGTCAAAGAAATGGATCGTCCGCATCGTGCTCGCCCTGGTTCTGGGACAGGCGATCTGGGGGTTGGTGGTTTCTCTCACCAGCGGCCTGCTGGTTCCCCTGACCGCGCGGGTCATGGGCAATGACCCGAGCTCTCCGCTTTACCTGGGAAAAGGGGACATCGACATTCCCGCAGTGTTTGTGTCGGTGGTCGAATTCTGCCTGGCGGGAATTGTGGCGGTGATTCTGAATTCCTGGGTGCAGAAGCCGCCGAAGACGGTGCGCCGGAAGGCGGTGGCGAGCCCGGGATCGCTCTCTCTTAAGGCCGCGCCAGTGGTTCCCATTCCGCCCGTGGCTGCGCCGAAGCCTCCGCTCGCGACAGCGCCGCCGGTCCCAGCACAGCCCGTTGCGGCTCCTCCGGCCAAGACAGTCCAATCAGCAGCCGCACCGGCGCCGGTTGTGCCTGCGGTTGCGGCAACGGCAGCCAAGCCTGCTCCACCAGCGGCACCCCCTAAACCGGCGAAGCCAAAAGAGGTTTATTACAACATTGTGGGGGATCCGATCACGATGGATGACGATTAGAACCAAAACCTTAAAACGCAGAGATCGCGGAGAAAAGCCGCGAAGGGCGCTGAGAAAAGCTCAGTGCTACCAGCCTTCCACCTCCGCGGGACAGCCGAGGTGGCTGTCTGTCCCTGGAAAGAGAAAAGCCTCCGAAATCGGAGGCTTTTGAACTCTTACGCGGGAGAGAAACTTACTTCTTGGCCGCTTCGGCCTTGGCGGCGTCGCTCTTCGCGTACTTGCGGCGGAAGCGCTCCACGCGGCCCGCGGTATCCATGAGCTTCTGCTTGCCGGTGAAGAAGGGATGGCAGTTCGAGCAGATTTCCACGTGGATGTCGCCCTTATGGGTCGACCGGGTGGTGAAATTGTTCCCGCACGCGCACATGACGCGTACTTCGTTGTAATTCGGGTGAATAGCTGCCTTCATGGGACTCTGACCTCTTTTCGGAACCTTTAGATTCTATAAGAGGGGTGAAGGATTCGGCAACCCCGCGCAGGTTGGTTAAAGGCTTGTTTTTCAGCGCCTGCCTTGCTGCGCTCGGGCCCGGACGAGGCGGCAGGGCTACGTGAATTCGCCCACAAACAGTAAAGGCGGCAGGGCCGACCCCTTGCCGCCTCTCACCTGAAACGTGGGCCCCTATTTTCGGTTGACTGCCTTTTTCAACTCTGCTCCTGGAGTAAACTTCGCGACTTTGCGGGCCGCGATTTTCAGAGTGGCGCCTGTCTGCGGATTGCGTCCGTTGCGGGCCTTTCTCTGGGATACGGAGAAGGTACCAAAACCTATCAAGGCCACTCGATCTCCCTTCTTTAAAGCGGCCGTGATGCTCTCCACCGTGGTGTCGATGGCAGTTGCTGCCTGAGTCTTGCTGATATCGGCACCGCTTGCGATGCGGTCAATGAGATCGGCTTTATTCATCTTCTCTCCTGGCGGGCTTCTTCTGTAGCGCACAGCGGGCACAGGGGAGGGAGATCAGCGCTCGCTGAGATGGGAAACCCGGCGGCCCTATTTAGCTCCGCCTTCACCCGCTGTGTCAACTGTGAAAATCCGCAACAGATGCCTTGTTTGAGGCTCCCGGGTGAAATGACTTCAAGTCCAAGTCTCAGACAAAAAAAAGAAAACCATTCTTCCCCCGATGGTTGTCGCGGGAAGAATGGCTGGTTCGGCCGAAAATTTGTTCTATGCCTGCTCGCGAATCGTAGTCACGAGCGAGGACGGGCACTCACCAAGAATAGGCTGGCACCCTGCGTCCGGACCGACTCCGGCATACACCGGGGCCTTCGTGGGAGTGAATTGCTCGGCCTCCGTCGATCCCGTAAGCGCTGTCGTCGATGAAGTGCCTCCGGCGATCACCTGCGTGACCATATCGAAATATCCCGTACCCACAAAGCGCTGGTGCTTTACCGCTTCATACCCGTACTGGCGTTCGCGGCTGAATTCCTTTTCCTGCAGGCGGCAGTAGGCGGTCATGGCGTCGGTCTTGTACGCGCGCGCCAGCTCGAACATCGAGAGGTTCAAGGCGTGGAAGCCGGCCAGGGTGATGAACTGGAATTTGTAACCCATGGAGGCCAGCTCGCGCTGGAACTTCGCAATGGTGGCGTCGTCGAGGTTCTTCCTCCAGTTGAATGAGGGCGAGCAATTGTAGGCCAGCATTTTGCCGGGGAACTTTTCGTGCACCGCGTCGGCAAACTGACGGGCTTCCTCAAGGTCGGGATGCGAAGTCTCGCACCAAATAAGGTCGGCGTACGGCGCATAGGAAATCGCGCGTGCGATGGCCGACTTGATTCCGCCACGAATGCAGTAGAAACCTTCGGCGGTGCGCTCACCGGTGAGGAACTCGCGATCGCGGGGATCGATATCGCTGGTCAGCAGGTGCGCGCTGTCGGCGTCGGTGCGCGCCATGATCAGCGTGGGCACGCCCATGACATCGGCGGCTAGGCGGGCAGCGACCAGTTTCTGGATGGCTTCGACGGTCGGCACCAGCACCTTGCCGCCCAGGTGCCCGCATTTCTTGGCGGAAGAAAGCTGGTCTTCGAAGTGGACGCAGGCTGCGCCGGCTTCGATCATGGCTTTCATCAATTCAAAGGCATTCAGGTTTCCGCCGAATCCCGCCTCGGCGTCCGCGATCATGGGAGCGAACCAGTGGATGCCGTTTTTACCTTCGGCATGATGAACCTGATCGGCGCGCATCAGCGCCTGGTTGATGCGGCGCACGAGGTTGGGCACGCTGTCGGCCGGATATAGACTCTGGTCGGGATACATCTGCCCGGCATCGTTGGCGTCGGCGGCGACCTGCCAGCCGCTCACATAGATCGCCTGCAGTCCGCCTTTGATCTGCTGCACGGCCTGGTTGCCGGTCATGGCTCCCAAAGCCGCGACGTAAGTTTCCGACTGCAGCAGGTCCCACAGCCTTTCGGCGCCCTGCCGGGCCAAGGTGTACTCGATCTGCATCGAGCCGCGAAGCTTCTCTACGTCCTGCTGGGTGTAAGGACGCGTGATGCCATTCCACCGGCCGTTTGTTTTACCGTTGCTGTGCGGAGCGCCATTTCCGTTGGTTGCCATGTGTGAAATCCTCGGTGTGTAACGCCCCTGAGAGGCATTGAATTTGCTTAATGCGGGTCAAATTCCCCGTTGATGACCATCCCTTCGCTGATGCGCCGGGCGTCGCGAAAGGTTTCTTCCGTACCCAGATCCTTGCCGGGCTTCTCGATCAGTTTCTGTAATTCCTCATCGAACAGTTGCGTGATGAGCTGGGGAGTGTGCACAACGCGATTGCCGGATTCATCCACGATGACAGTGCTTCCGCCGTGCCGCATGCGCTGCGCGATCATCAGCCGATAGATGCGGTCGGTGGCCAGATCTTCCATGTAGCCATCGAGCAGACTGGCGCCCTTACCGTTCAGCACGCCATTGCGATAGCGAATGACCGTACGGATCGCGGCTCGGGTTCCAGCGAGCGTGCGTTGGCCAACATCCTTTGGGGATGGCCTCAAGTCCGGATAACGCTCCGCGTGCGATCTGCGCGATTGCATCTGGTTGGGAAAGGGAAACTGATCGAGCGCAATCTGGTTCTGATCGGGATGGCCCGTCCAGGCCCCATCCATCAGGCAATCCGCTTCGTTTTTCTTGTCTTTCGCCAACACTTCGAGGGCGCGGGTATTCAGTTCCGCATCTTCGCGGCTGGGATAGAGCGCCGTCATTCCGCCAATCGCCAGCACGCCACGCTTGTGGCAGACTTCAGGCAGCAGTTCGCGGAGGTTCTGGAAGAACGCAACATTGTGGGGAATGGTATTGCGGTCGGGCAGCACCCATTCCGGATCGGTCAGATTGAAGTGGATGAGGCTCGCCATGTAATCCCAGCGGCCCAGGTTCAGTCCCACGATGTGTTCGCGCAGGTTGTAAAGGAACTCTTCCATCTGGAAGGCCAGGGGATGCGATTCGACCAGCGCCATGCACTTGATGTAATCGCGAGGCCAGCCCCGGGCTTCGGCAATCGCCTGGAACAGATCGCGCCACCACAACGCTTCGTCTGCCGATTCTGATTTCGGAATATAGAAAGCCAGGGGATGTTTCAGCTCTGACGGCTCGATCTGAAAAGCCACCCGCGCCACATCGAAAAGCGACGCGGAGGTGGGCTCTCCGAAAAATCCGCCCTGATGCAAGTGGAGACCGCGCGGCCGGATCCAGATCACCGTCTGGCTGGGCTGGATGCCCACGACACGATCGCGCTTCTTGTCGAAGTAAGTGAGCGTCCCGCGCAGGGCCGCCAGAATATTTTCGACGCCCAGGCTCTGATGGTCCCATTCGTTGACCGTGGAATCTTCCAGGTCGAGCATCACGCCGGGCGCGCCCGAATTGAGCATCTTCACCACGAGCTCAGCTTCGTCGGCCGGACCCGTCATCTGGTTGCGCTGATCCTTGCACCACTCCGGCAGCTGGATGCGCCAACCGTTGCGGACGGCCTCCGCGGGATAGCGGTGTGTAGGTTTTTCACCCTGCAGGGACTCGGCGAGGACTCGCTTGCGTTCCGAGATCAGCTCGCGCTGGCGCGGTGCAAAGCGCTGATGCAAGGGAGCCAGAAATTCGAGGAAACCTTCGGGAAGGTCGCGTTCGACCGAAAACTCTGGCGGGGTGGAGTTAAGATGAAAGCCGGTTTCCGGGTTGATGTTAATTGTCGAAATCACCATTGCCTCACCTGTGTACAAAGTGCCGCATTCGAGGGAGGCGTTGCCGCTCTACAAACCCACCAGGGCCTGCGTTTCGCGGGATACCCGGGGTGCGATTGCACCCTCGACTTCCCCTCGAGCCCGGGCCGTGGCCGCCAGCAACCCTTGTGTTGGCCGGGCCTTGCATGGCCCCGCAGCGTCGGTTTAAAACTCGCTCCTAGCGCCGGGTACGACCCGGCCCCCACATACCGTGAAAGCAATTCTGGTGCACGATGCCATTCGGGTCAAACGGAATGTTTCTATCACCCTGATAAAGAATGTTGATCGATCATCCATTGTGCGATAGAAATAGATTGTTAGTGAGGGGCAGTCGAACCGGATCGCGCGCCATGGAAATTGACCAGCTCGAGACCTTTCTTGCCGTCGCCACCTTTGGCGGCTTCCACCGCGCCGCCGAGGCCTTGCGTGTCAGCCAACCCGCGGTCAGCGCCCGCATCAAGGCTCTGGAGCAGTCTTTGAGCGTCACGCTTTTTGCCCGCTCCCGCAGCGGACTCACGTTGTCGGATGCCGGCCGGACTCTGCGTCCTTACGCGGAACAGCTTTTGCGCACCGCGTCGCTGGCTCGTCAGGCGGTTCACGAATTGCAGCCGGGCAAGGGAGGGCCGCTGGAAATTGCGGCGGCACTATCGATCTCCGTTTACTTTCTTCCGGACGTGCTGAAGCGATTTCACCGCGTCCATCCCAAAATCATGATCACCATACGATCGGGCCACTCCAAAGAAGTGCTCGACATGGTCCTGGGAGAAGAAGTCGAGATTGGGCTGGCGCGTTCGCTGCAGCATCCCGAGGTCGAAACCATCAGCTTGCGCGACGACCCGCTGCTGCTGATGGCCAATCCCGTGCATGGTCCCAAGCACGTCCGCCGCTCTCGCCTGGAACAGGTCGCCAGTTGGCCGCTGATTTTCTACGAACGCGGATCGAGCGACTGGACGCTCACCACCAGCCTGTTCCGGCGCGCCGGCCTGGTGCCCAATGTCGCACTCGAGGTGGATAGCATCGAGACCGCCAAACGCATGGTGGAACGCGGCCTGGGTCTGGCATTTCTTCCGCAGATGGCGGTGGGGCAGGAAATTCGCCGCGGCAAATTGTCGATCATCAAGATTATCGACGCCGAGCCTTTGGGGCGCAGCCTGGACGTCATCCATCCCCGCCATCGCCCGCTGCGCAGCGAGGCGCAGGCGTTCTTGCGGATCGTGCGTGAGACCATCAACCAGGCGCCGGGAAAATAGTTGTGCGGGTCTTTTCCTCGCGGCTCCACAGACGGGGCCACATCTCCACAACATCTGCACAGAGGCACCGGTTTTTCCACTTGCGTAATCCGCTTCCCGCGGTGCACAGTCGAAGGAGAGAGTGGATCCGTCGATGAACGTGCCGGTGGAAGTTTGTCCTCAGTGCCAGGGTACAGGTTGGAAATCCGTTGTCACCGGCTCTGACCGCCGGGTGACGCGCTGTGATTGCCGTTTGCAGGCGCGCACCGAGGCCCTGCTCAAAGCGGCGCGCATTCCCAAACGATACGAACACTGCGAGCTCTCAAATTTTGAGTTCGACGGACCGCATCGTGCGCTTGCTCCCGCGCGCATGGCAGCCTGCAAGTTCGTGGAAGAGTATCCGGTCGACAACACCGGCCTGCTGCTCATCGGCAGCATCGGCGTGGGCAAGACTCACCTTGCTGTGGGGCTTATCCGGGAGCTGATTCTGAGCAAGGGGATCGCCTGCCTCTTCTACGATTATCGCGAGCTGCTGAAACAGATCCAGAATTCCTACAACGACTCGGTCAAAGCCACGGAACTCGAGGTTCTCCGGCCTGTGTTCGATACCGAAGTGCTGGTGCTCGATGAGCTCGGCGCCGTGAAGCCGACGGAATGGGTGTGGGACACGGTCAGCCTGATCCTGAACACGCGCTATAACGACAATCGCACGACGATCATCACCACAAATTTTGACGACCGGCCCGCGGGCATTGTGGCGGGCCCGCGCGGCGCCGCCCGGGAAGAGACCCTGGGCGATCGCATCGGGGAACGCATGCGTTCGCGGCTGCACGAGATGTGCCGCATCATCAAAATGGAAGGCCAGGACTTCCGGCAGACGTTGCGCAGCGCCAGCTTCCGATAGAGAAAGCCTCAACCACAAAGGACGCAAAGGATCACGAAGGGAATCAAATCTTCGTGCAGGTTGAATTTCCTTCGTGTCCTTTGTGGTTAAGGCTTTCAATCAACAATGCCTTAGAATGTTTTCGTGCTGACGGAGCGCCTTGAGTTCGTACCCGCCCACGACGCAGAACTCTTTGCCGCTGTCCCCGCCGCTCCAGCCGTTTTTCTTCTAAAAGGAGACGCAGCAAATTCTGAGCCGTACGTCAGCAAGACGGCAAACCTGCGCCGGCGCCTGCAGCGCCTGCTGGGGACGCCCACCGAGCAGACGAAGAAGCTCAATCTGCGCGACCGGGTACGGTGGATCGAGTACACGCCCAGCGGCTCCGACTTCGAATCGGGATTCCTGCTCTACCAGGTTCTGCACGCGGTTTTCCCCAAGACTTATGCGGACCGCCTGCGTCTGCGTCCCGCCCCGCTGGTAAAACTGCATTTGGACAACGAGTATCCGCGGGCTTCGATCACCACGCGTCTCAGCCGCCTGGGAGGCCGGTCGCTCTACTACGGTCCCTTTGCTTCGCGCGCGGCGGCGGAAAAGTTCGCCAACGACTCCCTCGACTTCTTCAAGATGCGCCGCTGCGTGGATGATCTTCATCCCGACCCGGCATTTCCGGGCTGCATCTATTCCGAGATGAAGATGTGCCTGGCGCCGTGTTTCAAAGGCTGTACCGACGAGGAGTACCGCGCCGAGGTCGAGCGCGTGCAGACTTACTTCGACTCGGGCGGGCAATCGCTGGTGCGCGAAATCTCGAGCCAGCGGGACCAGGCGTCCACCAATCTCGAATTCGAAAACGCTGCGGGTCACCACGCCCGGCTCGACAAGCTGAAGCCACTGCTCGCGACACTTCCGGAAGCCGTGCACCGCATCGATCGCCTGGCGGCTGTCATGGTGCAACCCAGTGCCGTGGCGGAGTGCGTTACTCTCTTCCGGATCGATCAAGCGCGCATGGCCGGGCCGCTTACTTTTCCCATTCAATCGTCCGAGCACACGAAATCGCAGTCGATGGAGGCGCGCATCCAGGAAGCGCTCGCGAGCCTGCCTGCGGCCGAAGGCAAGACTGCTCTCGAAGTCACCGAGCACCTTGCGATCCTCAAGCGCTGGTACTATCGCGGCACCCGCGTCGGCGAGATTTTCTTCGCCGATGACAAGGGCGTATTGCCCATGCGCCGCATCGTCAGAGGCATTTCGCGCGTCTATAGAGGCGAGAAGCCGGAGGAAGTGTCAGCACACGTGACCGGCCCGTAAGGAGTGCGAAAATTTCCGCGTGCTCGCGTCCCGGAGGGACGCCTGCCAATAGCCCGGCGTTTCAACGCCGGGTGAGCGAACCAGAAGATCGAGTCCCGTAGGGACGATTGAAATCTGAGGAGTCTCCCATGCCCGATACGCACGATCAACTTCTCCGCGAACATGTGATGTATTTGCTCGATGGCGGCGGCGCCCACGCCAAATTCGACGATGTGGTGAAAGATTTTCCCGCCAAGCTGCGCGGCCAGAAGCCGGCAGGATTGCCGCATTCTCCCTGGATGCTGCTCGAACACATGCGCCTGGCACAAGGGGACATCCTGGAATTCAGCCGGAACTCGAAGTATGAGTCTCCCGAGTGGCCCGAGGGCTATTGGCCGAAAACCGAAGGCCCGCCGAGCCCGTCGGCATGGGAGACGAGCGTCAAGAATTTTCACAAAGATTTGAAAGCCATGCGCGAGCTGGTGGAAAGTCCGAAAACCGATCTGTTCGCGAAAATCCCCTGGGGCGACGGACAGACCATCCTGCGGGAAGCGCTGCTGGTGGCCGATCACAACGCCTATCACCTGGGCCAGTTAGTAGACGCCAAGCGAGCGCTGGGAGCGTGGAGGGAGGAGTAAGCCGCACAGGAGTTGTAAGTGCTAGCCCCCTGATTTCACTAGAAGCCTTGCGAACCGTACCGCGATCTGGCATCGTGTGAGATACTTGAGCGCACCGGGAGTGAAGTATGCGTATTCTCCTGACCGCTTCCTTTGTCGTCCTTGTGTTGGCGTCAACGTCTGCTCAACAGATTGGTGCTTGTCCCCGTAATACTGCCAACCTTGCTGCTGTTACCGCAGAAGCCGAATCAGGTAATCCTCAAGCGCAACTAACGCTGGGACAGGCGTACTTCGATACCAAAGACCCCGAGAAACTGCCACTTTCAGTCTACTGGATCAAGAAAGCTGCTGAACAAGGCTACGCGAATGCAGAAATGAGGCTGGCTGGGGTTTACGGAGCGGGTCAGGGCGTTGTCCAAGATGACAATTCCGCTTTGTTTTGGTTGAACAAAGCTGCGGAGGACGGGCAAGCGCAGGCACAGTGGGCATTGGGAATCTATTACCGGGATGGCCGCGGCGTTGAGCGCAACGAGCTAAAAGCGTTTGATTTGTTCCTGCGAGCAGCGAAGCAAGGCGATGTGGACGCGCAGGTAGCTGTCGCCCAAATGTACGAA
The DNA here is from genome assembly GCA_963832635.1 of Terriglobia bacterium. GTDB lineage: Bacteria > Acidobacteriota > Terriglobia > Terriglobales > Acidobacteriaceae > DATFTE01. Next base: position 559,893 of record CAWHVH010000004.1, read on the forward strand.
GACGGGGACTCTGTGCCTCAAGACTACCAGCAGACAGTGAGCTGGTACAAAAAGGCTGCTGACCATGTTCCCGATTACGGGGGTGCGGGTGCGGCCCGGAACAATCTCGGCCTCATCTATGCTGACGGCAGCGCTGTTCCACAAGATTACGTGACTGCTTACATGTATTTTGCGTTAGCAGGAAACGAACGAGACATGCAGTGGGCTGCAGAAAAAATGACCGGTTCCCAAGTTGCCAAAGCTCAGCGCAGAGCCAAAGAGTGGACGCAGCGGCACCCAAAACCGCTAGCGTGCCGATAGCTGCCACCAAAGTTAATGCCTACCCGGGAAAACTCGCGGGCGGTCTCGCCCACTTTCTATCATTAGCACAATCAGACCGTCTGCCCTCCCCACCTCCGACATACACGAAGCAGCCAACCGAACCCCACCCCAAAAGCGCATAATTTCAGAATCCAGTCCCGAACGGAGGCCGAGATGAGAAGTTTTGCAGGCGGGATTCTCGCGACGCTGGTCGTCTTGACGATCGGCGGCTGGCTCTATATAAGGCTTGGTTATGTCGACCTGCGCGCCACCGCTGAGCCCTCGCGGCTGGAATCGGAACTGAGTCCCGCGCTGGATGCCTTTGCCGCGCGCAACGCGCCCCGGCTCGAGAACCCGATCCCGCCGACCGAAGCCAACTTGCTCGATGGCGCGCGCCTCTATCGCGACAAGTGCGCTGACTGTCACGGCAGGCCCGATAATCCGGAGAGCGATTACGGCCGCTCCTTCCATCCGCGGGCACGTCAGTTCATGAAAGAGCCGTCGCGTAGACCGGAGAACCAGACCTTCTTCCTCATCAAAGATGGGGTGCGCTGGTCCGGCATGCCCGCCTGGGGAAATATCATGACCGACAGCGAGATCTGGCAAGTCGTGGATCTTCTCAATCGCCTCGGGAATCTGCCGCCCTCCGCCCAGCAGGAACTTCACCGGGTCGCCGGAAGCAATCCGTGAGCCGAGCCGCTGGCGATATGGTGGGACAAGCGCTCCGAACTCCCGGTGACATTTCCTCAAAATGCCCTTGGATCGCTGGGCGGACCGCCTGATCGTGCTGTCGAACTGCGTGTGGGTGTTGGTGGCTGCGCGGCATGCGATACGGATGCGGGGGACGCATTCAGGGGCCGGTCACGCCAGTTGACGGCCCTTGCCAAGCTTTTCATCGCGTGCGGGTTGTTTTGGATGGGCTTCGCAGCTCCGGCGATTCTTCGTACCTTCGGTGTGCCGGTTGCCTTTGGGGCGTGGCGCATAGACCGCCGCAATGGCCAGATAGTGTCCACTAACAGCTCGATACGGCAGACACATTTATAATTCCCGAGTGATCGTGGATGTGAACAATGCTTCGATTCCGAAGGAAGCCGAATGATTAGAAAATCCAGATTCCTGCTTGGTGCTCTGCTGCTCGTTTTTGTTCTCGCTTTTTTCCTGCCAGGCCGAACCTTGGGCGGTCAGTCCAGTTCTGCCCGGTTTGTCTCCGTCCCGGTGACAGTCACGAATAAGGATGGCGATCACGTTACTTCCCTGAGTGCCTCCGACTTCTTCCTGTCAGAGGGGAGACACCGCATGCGTCTGGAGTCGGTGCAAGAAGTGGGACCGGTTCTAGTTGGTACAAACAAGGTCAAGGTACCGTTTGTCATTTTCGACGCGTTGGGCAGCCCGGGACAGAACGAGACAAGAAGGGAGTGCCTACAGTTATTGGCCGATTCAGCCGCCAAGGACTTGCCCATCTCACTTTCTGAAATGGACTCTGACGGCCTGCATGAAATTCACGGAGTAGGGACCTCTAATTTCGTATTGGCGTCGGCACTCCTGCAACTGGATGATGAAAGCCGTTTCCTGGACCATCGGGACCAATTGCGAACCATACCAAGAACATCTGAGGACAAATCGTTAGTCGCTGCGGAAATTGAAAGATTGCGCCGCTTTCGCAGCGGGAGCGTACAGCGTTCCAACATGATGGGGACCATCCAGGCCCAACTGAATGCGCTGCGGCAGATGGCGGTCGCATTGCAGCGAGCGAAAGGACGCAAGACCGCAATCTGGCTTACGGGGTACTTCCCCATCGATGTGAATGAGGCCGAGGACAGCCTGAACATAAACGGCTTCGGAGGAACGAGCGGTTTCCCGGTTCAGAATGCGTCCATCGAATATCAGAAGACGATTGATTTGCTGAATGATGCACAAATCAGTGTTTTCCCGGCCGAGATGAAATCGAGTCAGGCCAGCGCACACCTCCCCGGCCCGGTTGCGGGAGATACGACCCAGGTCGGACTTCGCCGAGTTGCGAGGAGTACGGGCGGAGAGGAACTGGCCTTTGCAGATGGACTTAGGGACCTGGTTCAACATGCGGAGGACAAGTCGACCGGCTATTACCTGTTGAGATTTCAGCCAGAGTCGAGCAGTCGCCTAAGGTGGAATCCCTTGAAGGTTCAGGTAACCGACAAGTCACTCAAGGTGAAATCACCCGACGGCCTATTTTCGTTTGCAGCTTCGAAGTGACCGGGCGCGGTTGATCAATTCTGGCCGCTAATCTTTTTCTCGAGGGCTGCCCGCTTGCGGAACACTACCCGCACTCCTTCCCTCCAGTGCTCATCGATTCCCAGCAGCTCCCAGGGAATCTCCGGCGAGAGGTAGCGCAGCAGGGTGTCGGTCGTGGGATGCACATGCAGGGTCGAGCCACTCATCGAGTGCGCTTATATCTTTTACGACCAACGATTCCAGCCAACGCTCGGGATACAGGCGCCACAGCATGTGATCACGCGGGCCTTGCGCGCGGCAAAAGCATCCAGGGCGGTCCCGGTCAGGTCTGATTCAAGCCGCGAAGGCTCAGGGGTGGCGCGCAGGTCCACATAGCCGAGCTTTATGTAGAGCCAGCCGCCTACCGTAAGCACGACCAGCGTCGCGAGAATCCCACCTGCGAAACTTCTCATCTCCGTCTCCGTTCAGCACTGGATTCTGAAATTATGCGCTTTCCGGGCGGGATTCTGTTGGCTGTCGGCGGTTGTGTTAGTCGGACGCGAAGCGCCGACGGTCGAAACTATCAGCGCCAGTTGGTCTCATGGGGATGTCTCGCCAGCTAACTCGAGGGTTACGACACCTTCTTGACTAGATGCATGCGGGAGCGGTGCTTCTCCTTCATCTCTTCTATCGACAGAACCTTCCGCCCAAGGCCGGCGAGTTGGGCTAGCTCCTGCTGGATACCTTGCAGCCGTTCCTGTCTCTGGCCGTGAGCGATTTGCGCATCGGTGTCATTGCGGCCTTGACGCCGGTACTGCTGGTTCTGCTCCTGAATCTGAGCGATCTCCGCACGCAGACGCCCGACCTTTTCCCGTAAGACTTCGAAGTGATCCATGGCATCTAGGATAACGTATCTTGAGCAGTCTGGTCATTGGGCACACTGACACCCCCGCGGGCTAGCTCCAGTTTCGATCTTTCCCGAGCCTCAGGGCAGGTCCACGCCACGTTTACCTAGGGTTGGGAGTGGAGCAGGACTACGTCGCTGTCGGTGTGGCCGCGGACTATGGCTATTTTCTGGCCGTCGGGCGAGTAGCTCATGTCCCAGATGGTGTCGCCCTTGAAGGTGGCGAGTTGCTTTGCGGGCGAGTTGTCGAGGGGCTGCAGCCAGAGGCTGTCGCCGGGGCCCGCGTGTTTCACGAACAAAATGGCTTTGCCGTCGCGGGTGAACCGGATGTGATTGAAGCCGGCGGTGACGTCGTCGGCGAAGGCCTGGACGGTTTGTCCGGAGTCGAGGTTGAGCACGACAAGGTTCAGCAGATAGTCAGGGGCGGGCTTGAGCAGTCCGACGAAGGCGAGCAGTTTGCCGTCGGGGGAGAAATCGAAGCCTCCGCCCCAGTCGGGAATTTTCGTGACCGGTTCGGCCGCACCGCCGTCCAGGGGAACGCGCATGATTAACCCGGCGTCCCCGAAATCCATGTAGTAGGCCCACTTGCCATCGCGGGAGCAGACGGGCGACAAATCACGCTTGCCGGAAGTGAGGCGCTTAAGATTGCCGCCGGTCGCGTCCATGCGAAAGATGTTCTGGCTGAGCGCTCCCGCGCTCAGAACCATGGTTTTTCCATCCGGGCACAAAGCGGGCGTACCGAGATAGTCGCTTCCCGTGGCAGCTTGCAGGGTGGTTTTCTGTCCGGTCGCGGGATCGAGGGTGACGATGGAGTAATCGAGATCAAGGAGCAGCTTGCCGTCGGGAGTCCAATCGACACCCCAGGTGGTCTGGCGGGAGGTGAGGTCGGGGCCGGGATTGCCGCCGTCGGAAGGCAGGATGGAAACCCGGCGGTTCTCGTCGTTGAGCACGGTGACGAGGGTCTTGCCGTCGCCGGAGAGGCTGATCCCCTGATAGCTGTTGGTGTCGTTGGTGACGGTGTGGAACTCGCCTTTGGGATAAGAGACAAAACCGATCTGAATGCGATCGGCGTTGTTGGTGACGCCGTAGGTGACGAGCACGCCGCTGCCATCGGGGAGCCATTTGGGGCTGTGAAAGATCTTGTCATCAGAGAGCAGCAGGGGGTGAACCGCGCCGCTCGCGGCGTCGACGGTGAACAGTCCGCGCTGCGCACCCTGCGCCTGATCGGTGACGATGGTTTTGCCGTCCGGAGACCAGCTAAGATCGGCGAAGTTGGTGGTGAGCGGCGCGTTAACCAGAATCTTTTCTTCTCCGCTGGCGAGATCGGTGATCAGCAAGCGGTATTTTCCGAAGTCGGGGCTGTTGTCGCGGAGAAAGGCGACCCGCTTCCCGTCGGGTGAAAAGCTGATGTCACTGTCGATGTCGCGGATAATGGGGCTGGGCGTGCCCCCGAGGACGGGCGCGCGGTAGAGCACCATGTAGTTGGAGCTCTCGGACTCGGTGCGGCGGAAGTAAATGTAGTTGCCGTCGGGAGAAAAAGTAAGTCCGGTGTAGTTGACGCCTTTAACGGCGGGCTGGATCTGGGTATTGCTGTCGCTGGGGACATTGCGGATCCAGAGGCTCTCGAGGCCGTTCTCGTCCTTCTGCACATTCAAGACATATTTTCCGTCGGGAGAAATCGCGGCCAAGCGGGCGCGTCCGGTGGAAGTCAGCTTGTTGATCGCGAAGCTCCGGAAGGGAACGGGCTGGCTGCGATTGAGGAACGAATAAACGCCGAAGCCGGCGGCGGCGAGCACCAGCAACGCGACTATGGTTCCGAGGCCGATGCCGAGCTTGTGTTTGCGGGCGACCTCGACTGCGACCGAACTGCTGGAGGCTTGAAGCGGCGCGGGCAGCGTACGCACGCTGGTCGAACTGGCCTGCGCGGGCGGTTCGGGTTCGGTTGCGGCTTTGCGTCCCGACTCGGTGTCGCGCTTCAGGCGCTGAAGATCGGTGCGCATATCGGACGCATGCTGGTAGCGCAGGTCGCGATCTTTCTCGAGCGCCTTGTTGACCGCATCTTCAAGCTTGACGGGCAATTCCGGATTGAGCCGGACCGGCGATGCGGGCGCGCGGTTCAGGATGGCTTCGAAAATGACGCCGGAAGTGTCTCCGCGGAAGGGGAGCGTGCCGGTCGCCATTTCGTAGAGCACGACGCCGAAGGAAAACAGGTCGGTGCGTGGATCGAGTTCCTTGCCGCGTACTTGCTCGGGAGACATGTAGGCCACGGTGCCGACGGCGGTGCCGGGGCTGGTCAGGTATTCGAGGGGCTCGACGGCGGTGGGCATGGCGGTGGCGCCCGAGGGATCGACGGCGCGCGGAGTGACCTTGGCCAAGCCGAAGTCGAGGATCTTGGCGTGTCCGCGGCTGGTGACGAAAATGTTCGCCGGCTTGATGTCGCGATGGACGATGCCTTTGGCGTGGGCGGCGTCGAGAGCGTCGGCGATTTCGATGGCGAGGGAGAGCAGGGTCTCGAGGTCGAGGGGGCGTCCGGCGACGCGGTGTTTGAGGGTCACGCCTTCGAGATATTCCATGGCGATGAAGGGGCGTCCTTCGAACTCGCCGATGTCATGAATGGTGCAGATGTTGGGGTGGTTGAGGGCAGAGGCGGCCTGGGCTTCGCGCTCGAAGCGGCTGAGAGCCTGGGGATCTTTGGCGACGTCGTCGGGGAGAAATTTCAGAGCGACGAAGCGGTGCAGGCGGGTGTCTTCGGCCTTGTAAACGACCCCCATGCCGCCACCACCGAGCTTCTCGATGACGCGGTAGTGCGAGATGGTGCGACCGATCATGAGTCGGGCCATGGTAGGCGGGTCGGGGCAAGCGAGTCAAAGGGATTGTTGATTGTTGATTTTCGATGGAAAGAACTGGCGGGAAGCGGGGCCCTTCGACTGCGTGCTTGCTCGCTGCGCTCAGGATGACATTTCTTATTTATCTGTAGCTAGATCAAGGCTGGGACCTGGACGTTGACGGGGCGACGGCACTCGCGGATTTCCTGGATGGGGGACGTGACGATGGGCATGCGGTAGGAAGGGTGATGAAATTCGAGGTGCATGCCGCGTCCGACGAAGCGGAGTTTGAGCATCGAGCCTCCCCAGGTCGAGCCGGCGATCGCGACCAGGACGGGTTCGGGACAATAAAGAGGATGTCCGGAGATGAATGCCTGATTGTTACCCAGCATGACCGCGGTATAGCTGTGATGCTGAGTGTCAATCTGGAGGACGGTCCAGGGCGGGAGCCTTTCGAGGAAGACGCCACCTTCAATCTCTGACTGGACGATGTTGCGGTTGACGGTATCGCTGAGGTTGGGGTGCGGCGTGAACGAGAGTGAGATCGAGGCCACGGGTCCTGTTCCTGCGCTACGCGTTAGACGCACAAACGTCTAAGTGGGTAGTTAGGTTGACATACCGGCGGGAGGTTGTCTAGAGGAGAGTGACTTTCGTGCGGGCTGGGGAGCGAAGCCGCGGTTCGGGTCGAAATCAAGGGCAAAGCGCGGGCTAGCTATCCCCTCAGTTTTTCGAGCCATTCTTCGCCCTGAGGCCAGGGACCGTATCCGGCGTCGGTGTTGATGTGGCCAGCGCGTCCGAGGTTGATGAACTCGCTGCCCCAGGCGGCGGCGAAGGCTTCGGCGCGGTGCGGGGTGATGTAAGGGTCATCGCTGCTGGCAATCACCATCGAGCGAAACGGTAAGCGTTGCAGAGGCATGGGAGTAAATCCCAGAGTGCCGGGCGGGAAGGTGGGAGCCTCAACGTCGCTGGGAGCTACGAGCAGGGCCGCGAGGACGCGTCCGTTGCTGGGGTAGCTCGCTGACCAGTGCGCGACGGTGGCGCAGGCCAGGCTGTGGGCCGCGAGGACGAAAGGGCCACCCGCCGAAGAGAGGGCGGCATCGAGAGTGGCAATCCAGTCGGCGCAGCGCGGGGTGTTCCAGTCTTTCTGCTGCACTCTGCGGAAGTCGGGATGGTGAGTTTCCCAGATGCTTTGCCAGTGCTCGGGGCCAGAATTGTAGAGGCCGGGGATCAGCAGGACGGGTGGTCGCATGGCTCTTATTGTAGCTGGACCGGAAAGTTTCCAGCCGTAGAGATCGCCGGATTCCGTTCATGAATTGCCGGTTGGTTTCTGTTTTTCCACAACTACGGTCGGTCGTTTTTCACCAACAATTCAAATCCGCTTAACACTCTGTTCACAGGGTCGTTCTTACTATCGACGCTCGAGGTCACAATGAAAAAGACAATTGTTTTCCTCTCCCTCGCAGCCGTCTGCCTATTGGGAACGGCCATCGCTCAGAACAAGGACTTCCACCCCGGCAACATCAAGCGGGTTCTGTTGATCAGCGTCGACGGTATGCATGCCGTCGATTTCGCGAACTGCGCCAACGGCATCAGCACCGTCAACAACGGGCAACCGTATTGCCCGGCACTGGCAGCCCTCGGCAAGACTGGCATCAACTATGTCGCGGCCAGCACCTCTAAAACTTCGGATTCTTTTCCCGGCCTCACCGCAATCGTCACCGGCGGAAGTCCCGCCTACACCGGCGTCTACTATGACGTCGCTTATTCCCGGAACTATGACGCTCCCTTGAAGACCACCGGCAACGGACTGGGAGCCGGCCCCTGCACCGCGGGTGCGCCGCCAACGGGTACTACGACTGAGTATGAAGAAGGTATCGACATTGACCAGACCAAGGTGAACGGTGGCGCGCCCGGTGCGGCGCTGACCGACGGGGGCATCGCCTCGATCGACCGCGACCGGCTGATTCGCGACCCAGCCAACGGATGCAATCCGGTTTATCCGTGGCAGTTCGTCCGCGCCAACAGCATCTTCAGCGTCATTCATCAGGCTGGGGGATACGCGGCCTGGTCCGACAAGCACCCGGCCTACGCCTCGGTCGCTTCCGGTATTGGCCCGACTGCGCTCGACGACTTCTACGCGCCTGAGATCAACTCGGATGTCATCGGCCTTCCCGGCGTGGTCACGCCTCTCGGGGCGTCGTGCGAGACGGTTCGCGATCCGGGCGCGGACCTGACAGCGTGGACCAACAGCTTCCTGAACATTCAGTGCTATGACACGTTGAAGGTTGACGCGATCCTGAATGAAATCGATGGCAAGAATCACCTCGGCACCAAGACCACCCAGGTTCCGGCCATCTTTGGCATGAACTTCCAGGCCGTCAGCGTGGGCCAGAAGTTCATTGAGAAGAGCAACGCCACCACCGGAGGATATCTGGATGCCACGGGCACGCCCGGGGCGGCGCTGTTGGGGGAATTCGAGTTTGTCGATGCCTCGATTGGAGCATTCGTCAACGAGCTGAAGGCCAAGGGTCTCTACGATTCGACGCTGATCGTGATCACCGCCAAGCACGGGCAGTCGCCCATCGATCCAAGCCGTTATGTCTCGCAGGAGATCAACGGCACTTCGCCGGTCACGCTGCTCTCGAATGCGGGCTACATTCCGTTTTCTGAATCGACCAACAACCCCACCGGCATCGGGCCGACGGAAGACGATGTCTCGGTGATCTGGCTGAACAGCCCTTCCGATACGGATGCGGCGGTCCAGATTCTGCAACAGAACGCCTCCGCCGCCGGAATCGCGCTCGGGCAGATCTACTACGGCCCATCGCTTGCGCTTAACTACAATGACCCGAACGTAGACCCGCGCACACCGGACATCATCGTGACCCCAAACATCGGTGTCACTTACTCCGGGAGCACCTCGAAACTGGCCGAGCACGGCGGGTTTGCTCATGACGACACGAACGTCATTCTGCTGGTTGCGAATTCGTCCTTCAAACCCGCAACCGTCCGCGCCGAAGTGGGCACGGCTCAGGTGGCGCCGACCATCCTGCAAGCCTTGCACATGAATCCCTCGTCGCTGAGCGCCGTGCAAGCAGAGGGAACGGCGGTTCTTCCCGACGTCCCGATCAAGTAGCCTGCCATAAACAACAAGTGGACGCCCCTTCGCGGGGCGTCCACTTTTTTGTAGCGTAAGGGCCGGCCGCTACACGAGCGGTTATTCTTCCTCTTCCTTCACGTCTCCGCGCTCGGCTTTGGCTTTCTCGATGATCTTTTCCTGCTGCTGCGCGGGGACAACATCGTAGTGGTGCATTTCCATGTTGAAGCTGCCGCGGCCCTGGGTCATGGAAGTAAGGTCGACGCCGTAGGTGAGCATTTCGGCCATGGGGACCTCTGCTTTCACCAGCGTGTTGCCGCCTTTGTTGTCCATGCCCTGAATGCGTCCACGGCGGCTGTTGAGATCGCCCATGATGCTGCCGGCAAACTCGTCGGGAACGGTGATCTCGACCGACATGACGGGTTCGAGGATGGTGGGCTTGGCGGTTTCCATGGCTTTCTTGAAGGCGATGCGTCCGGCCATCTGGAAGGAGAGGTCGTTGGAATCTACGTCGTGATATGAGCCGTCATAGAGGATGACCCGGAAGTCGACGACGGGAAAGCCGGCAAGGTAGCCGCGGCCGGCGGCGTCTTTGATGCCTTTTTCGACGGCGGGAATGAAGTTCTTGGGGATGGCTCCGCCGAAGATGTCGTTGACGAACTCGAAGTTCCCGCCACGAGGCAGCGGCTCCATCTTGATTTTGCAATCGCCGTACTGGCCGTGGCCGCCGGTCTGTTTCTTGTGGCGTCCCTGGACGTCGGCTTTGCCGCGGATGGTTTCGCGGTAGGGGACCTTGGGCGCCTTCAGCACCACCTCGGTGTGGTAGCGCTTCTTCATCTTGGAAACGACGACTTCAATGTGCTGCTGTCCGGTGCCAGCGATGAGGAACTCTTTGGTCTGGGCGTCGCGGAAGAAGCGCAGCATGGCATCTTCTTCCATCATCTTGTGAATGCCCACACCCAGCTTGTCTTCGTCAGCGCGACTCTTGGGCTCGATGGCAAAGGTGATGGCTGGCTCGGGCAGTTTCACTCTGGGGTACTGAATGGGCGCGGACTTGTCACCAAGCGTGTCTCCGGTGACCGTGTCTTTTAGTTTGGCGACAGCGCCAATGTCTCCGGCGTGGAGTTCGTTGACGGGGACCGCAGTCTTGCCCTGCATGATGGAGATATGGGCGAATTTTTCCGAAGATCCGCGGGTGAAGTTCTGCAGCGTGGCGTCGTTCTTGAGGACTCCCGAGAAAACTTTGAAGTAGGAGATGCGTCCGGAGAAAGGGTCGGAGACGGTTTTGAAGATGTAGACCGAGACCGGTTCGGCGTCGGTCTCGTGGCGCTTGGGGGCGTCGCCGTTGCCGGCGGCGGCGGCTTCGCCTTGCACCCACTCGTGCTCGGAGGGTGCGGGTGTGTAGTCCACGATGAAGTCGAGGACGCGGTCGGCGCCGATGTTGCCGAGTCCGGAGGCGAAGATGACGGGGAAAATCTTGTCTTCGCGAATGGCGTTGTGCAGCGCCGGGATCAGATCTTCTTCGGGGATGGTGCCTTTCTCGAAAAATTCTTCCATGAGGGCATCGTCGCCCTCGGCGACCAGTTCGACCAGGCGTTCGTGGGCTTCCTGCACCTGGTCTTTCATGTTGGCGGGGATCTCGACTTCCTTGCCTTTGCCGTTGCCCCCGAGTTCATAGGTGAAGGCTTTCATGCGGACCAGATCGACCACGCCGGTAAGACTCTTTTCGCTGCCGATGGGCAGTTCGATGGGGATGGCGTTTCGTCCGAAAGTTTTCTGGACCGATTCCAGGACGCGGGTGGCGTCGGCGCGTTCGCGGTCCATGCGGCTGGCGACGATCAGGCGCGGAGTTTTGTATTCCTCGCAATAGGCCCAGACACGTTCGGTGACGACTTCGACTCCCGCGACGCCATCGACTACAACGACGGCGGCGTCGACCACGGGAAGAACCATCTTGGCTTCGTGGACGAACATGTTGAAGCCCGGGGTATCGATGAGGTTGATTTTGGTCGAGCCCCACTCGACGTAAGCCATGCTGCTGGCGATGGACATTTTGCGGGCGATTTCTTCTTCGTCGTAGTCGGTGGGGGCGGAGCCGTCGTCGACGCGGCCAAGCCGCTGCGTAGCGCCGGCAGTAAAGAGCATGGCGGAGATGAGGGAAGTTTTGCCGGCGTGGCCGTGTCCAATGAACGCGATGTTGCGGATGTTCGCGCCTTCGTAGACCTTCACGAGTGAGCTCCTTGGGCTGGTAGGGCCGAGTTCAGGTTGGCGGAATCAGAATTGGCCGGACAGCCGAGGCGCTGTCCCCACGTAGGCGGTCGCCTGAAAGCGAGTTCCCTTCGCAGCCTCCTTATATGCAGACGTTTTTGGGAGGCGATTCCATGCGGGCTTCCGCGATCCTGAGTGAACCGCCGGGGGCTCCCAATGGCCAGGAAGATGAGGACAGGATAACGGCCAAGATGGAACTGCCTGCCAAAACTAAGGATGCTAACACAGGGGAAAATGGGGGAACAAGGAGCGGGGGCTGGCGGGTTGCCAATCGCAAGAAAAAGCCTTATCGCAAAGCACCCGAAGAACATCATAATGCTCGTTCATTCAGCGGAGGAGCCTATGTTTCCGCAACTCGCGCGCTTTCAGGATCTGGGGCTGCTTTTGTTGCGCCTGATGGTGGGAGCGGTGTTCGTAACCAGCGGCTGGAGTCACGTGACCAAGTCTGAAGAGAGAAGCAAGAGCATCGGGATGAGCAAGGGCTTCACGGTCTTTCTGGGGACCGCGGAATTGGCGGGCGGATTGGGTGTGATCTTTGGAGTCTTTACCCAGTTGGCGGCGATCGGGCTGATTCTGGTGATGCTCGGGGCAATCCAGAAGAAGATCTTCGTGTGGAAGACGGGGTTCTGGGGCGAGAAGACTTACGGCTGGCATTACGACTTGATGTTGGTGGTGATGTGCCTGGTGATCCTGTTTACGGATGGTGGAAGTTGGGTTTTGATGCACTAAGAGCCGAAAGCCTTAACCACCAAGGACACGAAGGGACACAAATAGAGACCTTAGCTTGCCTTCCGTCGATTGGCTGGCCTATCCTAGTGCGCAGGTGTGGGGACACCGATGAAGTAATGCACCGTTGGACTGCCAGATTTCTGCTGGTGCTGTCGCTGGTGGGGATCATTGCCCCGGCTGCGCTGGCGATGACCACGCCTCCTCCGCATGCCTGCTGCTTGCGGAAGGGGATGCATTGCCACCACCCGGTCGAGACGCAAGTCCAGACGCCGGGTTGCTGTAATCATGATTGCTGCCGGTCACTGACGGTTCCCCAGTTCGCCGAGAATTCGCCGGCGATTTCCAACATTGTGGTGCAAGCCGCGGTCAGCCGGACTGTTGACCTGGTTCCGACGCGTCGCGACGCCGATCTGGACGCATCTCATTCCGGGCGCGCTCCTCCCGTTTCCTTCCAAAGCTGATTTCCTCGATTTCAGACTCTGGCGTTTGTGCGGGCTTGTCTCGCTGTGCCCGCGGTTTGGTTCGGCTCTGAAATCTTCCCGTACCGTTATCGTTCTCAGCCGTGGAGGAATCATGCGTCTTTATCGTATTTTTTTGTTGGGGAGCGGAATGCTGCTTGCCGCCGTGGCGGGCGCGACTATTTTTGGATCGGTGCGGGGGGTGGTGCACGATCCGCAACACCGGCCGGTGCAAGGTGCCAAGGTGACGCTGAAGGCGAAGTTGTCAGAGTGGAGCAAGACCGCTACCAGCGATGCGAATGGTGAGTTCCTGATCAATGACGTCCCTCTGGGAGATTATTCGGTCACGGTCTCGAGCCAGGGTTTTGCCGAAGAGGCGCAAGATGTCACCGTGATTTCCGGGACGGTGCCGGTCATGCACTTCCCCTTGCGCGTGGTTGCGGCAAATGAAAACGTGACAGTTTCCGCCGATGCAGCCGTCGCGCCCACAGATTCTGCAACTCCCATCACCATGCTCAACCGGGTCGACATTCAGCGTACTCCCGGCGCTTCACGAACCAACAGCATGGCCATGATCACCGACTATGTGCCGGGGGCGTACGTGACCCATGACCAGCTGCACATTCGCGGCGGGCACCAAACCAGCTGGCTGGTGGATGGGGTTCCGGTCCCGAACACGAATATCGCTTCCAACATTGGCCCGCAATTCGATCCCAAAGATATCGACTATCTGGAGATCAACCGCGGCAGTTATGGTGCGGAGTTCGGCGATCGCACGTACGGTGTCTTCAACGTAGTGCCGCGCACCGGCTTTGAGCGCAACAACGAAGGCGAACTGGTGCTGAGCGCCGGCAATTTCTACCAGACCAACGACCAGCTGAGTTTCGGCAGCCATACGGAACGCTTTGCTTATTACGCGAGCGTGAACGGCAATCGCAGCAATCTGGGCTTGCAGCCTCCGGTGCCGCAGGTGGTGCACGACGCGGCGAACGGCTACGGGAGGTTTCGGGACGCTGATTTTCAACGTCGATCCCACAAACCAGCTTCGCCTGGTGACTTCGCTGCGAAAGGATTATTACCAGGTTCCTTATGATCCTTATCCCAATGACATCGAGAACGGCGCGATTCCAGCGAACGATTTCATGCCGCAGTATCCAAGCATCGGACTGCGCGACGGGAATCATGAGTCCGATGCCATCGTAAATTTTTCGTGGGTTCACACCTTCAGTTCGAAACTCTCGACGACGGTCTCGCCTCTGTTTCACTACAACAGCGCGGACTACAACGGCAGTCCCAATGACGTGCCGATTGCGACCACCGAAAATCGCGGCTCAACGTATGCGGGCGGCCAGGCCAGCGTGTCGGCAAGTTTCGCTCGCAACAATCTGCAGGCCGGCGTGTACACCTTTTACCAGCAGGATAACCAGGTGTTCGGCGCGATTTTCAACGACGGCAGCGGCAACGCGCCGATTCACGATACGGAGCGACCGACGGGGAATCAGGAGACATTTTTTATCGACGACAAATTCACGCCGGTCCCCTGGTTCACACTGATTGCGGGCATGCGGCCCACGCGTTTCTCATCTTCTTCCTTGTCCGAGAGCGCGATCAGCCCGCGCTTTGGAGCCACCTTTACGGTGCCGCGTCTGCGCTGGACCTTCCGAGCGTTTTACGGGCACTATTACCAGGCTCCGCCGCTGACCACGGTGAGTGGACCGGCGCTGATCGGTTTCGCGCAGGGACAGGGATTGGGCTTCGTCCCCCTGCACGGTGAGTTTGACGAGGAGCATCAGTTCGGCGTGGTCATTCCTTATCGCGGCTGGGTTCTCGACGCCGATACTTTCAAGACCAACGCGAAGAATTTCTTCGACCACAACAACATCGGCGCGTCGAATATTTTCTTCCCCATCACGATCCAGCAGGCAGTGATTCGTGGCTGGGAACTGACGTTGCGTTCGCCGCGATTCGCGCACCGGGCACAGGTCCACCTGGCTTATTCGAATCAAATCGCCGAAGGCAACGGGAGCATCACCGGCGGGCTTACGGATTTTGCGTATACGGTGGGGCTCAGCCCGCTCGATCACGACCAGCGGAATACACTTAATGTGGGTGGAGACGTTGGCTTGCCGTGGCGTTCCTACGCTTCCACGAATGTGAACTACGGTTCCGGTTTCACCAACGGCTTCCCGGGAATGCCGTATGCTGGGGATTACCTGCCTGCCCACACCACTTTTGATCTTTCGCTGGGCAAGGATTTCGGGGAGCGGTTCTCTGCATCGCTCAATGCGTTGAATGTCACGAATCGCCGGGTGGAACTGGACAACAGCGTGACCTTTGGCGGGTTTCACTGGAACAATCCGCGGGAGATTTATCTGGAAGTACGTTACCGGTTTCATTATTAATGGACGGATGTAATGCAGGCGTGAAGAAAGGAAGGATGCTCCCTTGAAGGTTCAAACGGGGTGGAAAATAAGAAAGCAGATGGTGTGGGGCGCGACGGCGATTTTCTGCCTGAGCGCATTGGTGGCCTGCAATTCTTCGAAGCAAGGCGCCGCGACAGAAAGCAAGCAGTACGCCTTGAAGGGCACGGTAGTCTCCATCGAGAAGTCCAACTCGTCGATGGTGGTGAACGGGGAGGCCATCCCCGGATTCATGGACGCGATGGCCATGCAGTACAAGGTGAAAGATCCGAAGGAACTGGATGCGGTTGCGGTGGGCGACACGGTCACGGCCACCCTCGTGAA
This sequence comes from Terriglobia bacterium, assembly GCA_963832635.1. Lineage (GTDB taxonomy): Bacteria > Acidobacteriota > Terriglobia > Terriglobales > Acidobacteriaceae > DATFTE01. The sequence continues at coordinate 575,408 of CAWHVH010000004.1, forward strand.
GCAGGGCGACGATTATTTTCTGCAGGATGTGAAGGTCACGCTGCATCCGAAGTCGCTGCCTCCGCAGCCGTCTTCAGCCGTGCACATGCCCGAGCGGGGCGAATCGGTCCCGAATTTCAAGCTGGTGAACCAGAGCGGCCGGCGGATTTCGCTCGACGAGTATCGCGGCAAGACCCTGCTGGTGACGTTCATCTACACGCGGTGTCCTTTTGCCGATTACTGTCCGCGGGTGACGAGCCAGTTTGCGGAGATCAACCGGGAACTGCGGAAGGATACGAGCCTGTATGAAAAGACGCATCTGCTGAGCATCAGCTTCGATCCCACGCATGACACGCCGAAGGTGCTGCGCACTTATGGCGCCGGTTACATGAAAGAAAAACGGCCGGAGTTTACCCATTGGGAGTTCGCCGTACCGTCAGCGTCGGAGTTGCCGGAGGTCGCGAAATATTTCGGTGTCAGCTACGTCGAGGACGGCGGACTGATCACGCACTCGCTGAGCACGGCGGTGATCGGCCCGGATGGAAAGATTTTCAAGTGGTACCACGGCAACGACTGGAAGACGTCGGATCTGCTGAAAGATGCCGCCGATGCGTCGCGCGCGACCGGTTAAAGCGCTGCTGCCTGTTGCCGGCGCTTCGCCTGGATTTCGATGTAGACATTCACCAGCGAGACGGCGGCTGGGGTCACGCCCGGGATGCGCGAGGCGTGGGCCAGGGTGCGCGGGCGGATTTTGATCAGAGTCTCCTGCATTTCGCGGGAAAGGCCGCTGACCGACTTGTAGTCGAACCACTCGGGAATGCCGCGCTGCTCGGCCTTCTTCAGGCGATCGATGGCGCGCTGCTGCTGGTGGAGATATCCTTCGTACTTGATCTCCGTCTCAACCGATTTGAGTTCGTTGCGCGTAGCGGAAGACAGAGCGGCCGCGGATTCGCGCGGATTCTCGCCCATTTCAAAAAAGCCGGGATCGAGCTCGCGCAGGATCGCGGTCAGTTGCTCGATGTTCACTTCCGGGCGCTTCAGGAGTTGGGCGAGCGGTTGGCCTGCGGCGGCGCTCAGGTCGCGTGCGGGAACACAAGGTCCCTCGACTGCGTTCGGCTTCGCCTCACTTCGCTCGGGATGACAGGCGGTGATTTGCTCCAGCATCGCAGCCGTCAGTTTGGTTCTCTCCAATAATTCTCTCATCGCTTGCAGGCGGGCTTGCTTGGCCTGGAAGTCGGACCATGCGTCGTCGCCGATCAGGCCGATGCGGCGGCCGTGGGGAGTGAGGCGTCGGTCGGCGTTATCGATGCGCAGGTGCAGGCGGAACTCGGCGCGAGACGTGAACATGCGGTAAGGCTCGTTGGTGCCCTTGGAGATGAGATCGTCGATGAGGATCGCGGTATAGGCTTCGGTCCGGTCGAGGATGAGCGGCGGCTGGTTCTTCACTTTGAGCGCGGCGTTGATGCCGGCCATCAGGCCCTGGCATGCGGCTTCTTCGTAGCCGCTGGTGCCGTTGATCTGGCCCGCCAGAAATAGTCCCGCGATCTTTTTGGTTTCGAGAGTGCGCTCAAGTTCCGTGGGATCGATGGAGTCGTACTCGATGGCGTAGCCGGGGCGCAGCATGTCGGCGGATTCGAGGCCGGGGATCGACTTCAGAATCGCGAGCTGCACATCGATGGGCAGCGAGGTGCTCATGCCGTTGACGTAGATCTCGTGTGTGTTCAGGCCCTCGGGCTCGAGAAAGAGCTGGTGCGTGGTCTTGTCGGGGAACTTGACGATTTTGTCTTCAATGGAAGGACAGTAGCGCGGACCGATGGATTGGATCTGGCCGCTGTACATGGGCGAGCGATGGACGTTCTCGCGAATGATGCGATGGGTCTCTTCCGTGGTGAAGGCGATGTAGCACGGAACCTGTTCGTCATGGTGCGTGACACGACGGGTGCGGAAGCTGAAGGGAGTGGGATCGGCGTCGCCCGGTTGCTCCTGAAAGCGCGACCAGTCGATGGAGCGTCCGTCGAGACGGGGAGGCGTGCCGGTCTTCAGGCGGCATCCACGCAGGCCCAGTTTCTTGAGAGATTCGCCGAGCAGCACGGCGGGCGGCTCGCCGGAGCGTCCCGCGGGGTATTGCTGCTCTCCGCAATGGATGAGGCCGTTGAGAAAGGTGCCGGTGGTGATGATGACGGCGCTGGCGCCGACGGTGCGGCCATCGCGGAGCTTGATGCCTACGCAGCCGTCAGTCGTCAGTCGTCGGTCTTCAGCAACATCAGATTGGTCGCGGGTTTTCGCTGACGACTGACGACCGACAACTGACGACTGCAGAATCAGGTCGGCGACTTCGGCTTGCTTGATTCTCAGGTTGGGCTGCGATTCGAGGACCTGGCGCATCTTGATGCGGTAGGCCTGTTTGTCGCATTGCGCGCGGGGGGACCAGACGGCGGGGCCGCGCGAGGTGTTGAGCAGGCGGAACTGGATGCCGACGGCGTCGGTGACTTCGCCCATGATGCCGCCGAGAGCATCGACTTCGCGGACCAGGTGTCCTTTGGCGATGCCGCCGATGGCGGGGTTGCAGGACATCTGGGCAATCAGGTCGAGGTTCAGCGAATAGAGAGCGGTCTTCAGGCCCATGCGGGCGGCGGCCATGGCGGCTTCGCATCCCGCGTGCCCGGCGCCGACCACGACTACGTCGAATTGTTCGGTAAACTGCATTTCTGTGACGGAACCCCACAGGGCGAGGACAGCTGTAGTTATTCTAGCAAGGCCGGGCGGTAGGCAAGGACAAACACCTTTATCGCAGAGAGCGCTGAGAACGGCCGCCGAGATCGCTGAGAAAACGCCGCCATTTAGAACTGCGGCCCGCCGATGTCGGTAAACGTGGCCTCCTGCCACTCGGGCGACGGCAGGTACCAGTGGCTGGCGCCGGCTTCGTGGTTGTTGCCGTCTGAGCCTGCCCAGGGCACCGTGGGGTCACGCCAGTAATCCATTCCCAACTGCAGCAGGGCTCCGGCGGAAATCCGCACCCGGGCTTTCACGGTGCAACCTTCCAGTTTTCCGGGAGGAATCGCGGGGCGCGCCGACGGCGGCCAGAAGTGCCAGACCCGGTCGGACGCACTGGCCGACATGAAGGATGACCGTGCGGTTCCGGTGGTCGTAGGCGAAGGGCAGGGTGTCATGAAAATTGCCAGAGCCGAACCACGGGTGGCGCAGGTAGAGGCCTCCGCGAAGCTTGTCCGGCGTCATTGTTCAGGTTTACGTCTTCGCCATTGACGCGGCAGGAGAGCTGGGTGGAAGCGACTTCGACCTGTGCCGATTCGTACCCTGGCACGCGGGTGTCGGCGATGGCAATTCCCCACAGCAGGACGGAATGAAAAGGCCATGGTGGCGGCGCCGGGTTGACGTATCCGCTTTTCCATCCCACATCGTCGGGCACGCGGGGATCGTTGCGGACGACGAAGGCGATGGGAGAGGTGGCCTGCCCGCTCGGAGTTCTTACTACGATGCGATCCTCGGAAGTCCAGCGGGGAACCAGGGCGATCAGCTTCCCGGCAGAAATCACTTTGAAGGTTGCCGAGGATTTTCCGAAGAGAACGGTGCTTGCTTCCTGCAGATGGTTTCCCAGGATTTCGACGCGGGAACCTTCGGGACCGGCGGTGGGAGAGATCTCCAGGACTTGCGGCGGAGGATTCTGGGCGAGCATGACCGAAGAGAAGATCACCCAAACGCAGGCACGCGGGATCGAGGGGCGCCAACTCATAAAAGGAACAGATTCATATCTTGCTGAAACGCCATGGGATCGTCGGTGACGAGTGAACTACCCGGGGGTTTGTCACAGCCAGAGCCAGGTTTGGCCGTGTATATTGGGACGTTTCATAGGGGAGTGGCTACCATGACCAGCGAGCAATTTTTTGCGGAACTTGACCAACGAATCGCGAAATATGACCTGCTTTGCCATCCGTTTTACCAGGCCTGGAGCGCGGGAGAACTGACCCGCGAAGACCTTCGTGAGTACGCCCAGGACTACTTCCACCACGTAGAAGCGTTCCCAACTTATCTGGCGGAGTTCGGGATCCGCCTGGATGAAGGAGAGCTGCGGCGTGCGGTGCTTGCCAACATGTTGGACGAAAAAGGCGGGGATAATTTGTATGGAGAACCGGCGCGTCCGCACTCGGAGATGTGGCTCGATTTTGTCGAAGGCATGGGTGGGGGCCGCGAGAGATGGCCTCACGAGCCGGTGGCGGAGATCAAGCAACTGATGGAGTTCTTCCATCATGTCAGTGATCAGGGAGCTCCCGAGGAAGTTTTGGCGGCGTTTTATGCCTATGAGTCGCAGGTGCCGCGGATCGCCGGGGAAAAAGCGCGCGGGCTGAAAGAACTCTACGGCGCCGACGAGAAGACTTGCGGCTATTTCACCTTGCACACCACGGCGGACATTTATCACTCGCGAGTATGGAAGCAACAGCTGGCCAAGCGGGTAGACGCGAATCCAGGCTGCGGCGGAGAAGGCTCTTGTGGCAGCCGAGAACGCGGCCAAGGCGCTGTGGAAAGCGCTGGATGGGATCGAGGCAAAGAGAACCGCGCAGGTGGCATAGAAATATTGCAGAAGTTCGAAAGCCGATTGCACAATTGAGCCGCGGCGCGATCCGCGGCCTTTTCTAACTCCGCAGCATGGTTGAAAGAGTACCCGGTCCTGCCGGAGTGAAAGGACATACTCCCGTCGCTATGATCTGTTTCCGTCTCGCCTTGATATTGGCCATGGCGGCTGCGGCTGCCGGACAAGCCGCACCGTCGGACGCCGCGACTCCGCCGAAGCATACGCGGGCCGAGATCGAGCAGTTGCTGGAAAAGGCCAACTCCGATGATGCCGCGGCACAGGAAACCCTGGGACGAGCCTACGCCGACGGAAATGGAGTAACGCAGAACTTCGACCTGGCGCTGAAGTGGTATCACAAGGCGGCAGACCAGGGAAACGCCGATGCGGAAAACGAAATCGGCGTCATGTACCGCACCGGCAGCGGAGTCGACAAGAGCAAGGAAGAAGCGGTCGCGTGGTACCGCGAGGCAGCCCGGCGGGGAAGCGGTCAGGCGATGTTTAATCTAGGAGCTGCCTACTACAACGGCGATGGCTTGGACATCAGCGATACGGCCGCTTACGCCTGGTTCACGCTGGGCAAAGAGGCGGGCGACAGGAACGCGGCCGACGCAGTGGCGCGAATGGATGCTGAGCTTCCCGCCGGCACCATTGGAGCCGGGCTCAGAATGATCGCGGAGATGTATGCCGAAGGTGGCCAAGTCAAGCAGAGCGACGCGGAATCGATTCGTTGGTACCGCAAAGCGTGCGAACGCGGCGACACCGAAGCGCAAGTGAAACTGGCATCTCTGTTAATTGCAGGCCACGGTGTCGCCAAGGATTACGTCGAAGCGCGGAAATGGTGTGAAGCTGCGGCGAAAGAAATTTCTGCCGGTGGCGAGGCCTGCCTCGGCTACATTTACCGCTCCGGATTAGGTGTCGACAAAAATCCCCAGGAGGCAATCCGATATTTTCTTCTGGCGACACGCCAGAGCAACATCGTGGCTGAGCGCATGCTGGGAGAGATGTACGAAAGCGGGGAGGCCGGAAAAACAGACCGGGTAGAAGCCCTTATCTGGTACATCCAGGCTGCGTTGGCAGGTGACAAACCCGCTCGGGCTGCTGCGGTTAAGCTGATGGCGTCAATGGATAAGAGCGAACAGAGCAAGGCCGAAAAGCGCATGCGGGAAGCGAGATGGGATCCAAAGAAGGTGGAGGCATTTTTGCAGGGTGGAAACTCGTAGTGAATTGTTAGGAGTCGCCGATTCACCAGCCCATGATCCGATAAAATCATGGGCTCTTTCTTTTAGGCGAGGATCGCATGGCGAAAGCAATGCCCATCGGAGCACAAGGCAGCGCGGAAGAAACGGTGGAGTTCAAACACACGCTCACGGCGCATCATCCCGAGTTGCCGCCGGTGTATTCGACTCCGGACATGATCCGGCTGATGGAAACGGCGGCCTTCCACGCGTTGCAGCCTTTCTGCGAAGGCGACGAGATCACGGTGGGAACGGCGATCCACATTGAGCATCGGGCGGCCAGCGGGATCGGGGCGCAAATTCGCGCGGAGGCCGTGCTGGATTCATTCGATGGGCGCTTCTACACGGTGCGGGTTACGGCGCGCGATGAAGTGCAAGAGATCGGACGCGGAACCGTGGGACGTGCGGTGGTTAGCATCGGCAAGTTTATGGCTCGCATGCGCAAGGCCGAGGGATAAGAGAAAAATGCCGCGGAGCACGCAGAGTAAATCTAGGCGATCCACTCCATCACTTCTGCCAATGCTTTCTTTGTAATGTCCGGTACTTTCGCTCCCTCCGCTGGATAACCTACCGGGATCAGCAGGTACGGTTTTTCGTTCTTGGGACGGTTCAGGATCTGGCTCAGGAAGCCCATGGGGCTGGGCGTGTGGGTGAGCGTGGCCAGTCCCGCCAGATGGAGCGCGGCCAGCAGAAACCCGCAGGCAATGCCTACCGATTCCATCACGTAGTAATTCTTCTCTTTAGTCTCCCCTCCGCCTGCGTCTTTTGAAATCCCATAATCTTCGCGGAAAACAACAATCAAGTACGGCGCGATTTCGAGAAAGGGCTTGTGCCAGTCGGTGCCGAGAGGAGCGAGAGCTTCGAGCCATTCGTCGGGGGCTCGGTGCTCGTAGAAGGCGCGCTCTTCTTCCTCAGCGGCTTCGCGGATGCGGTGTTTGATCTCGCGGATCGGAGACCACCACAAAGCGCCAGGGCTGCCGGTTCGCGCCAGAGGGAGCCATCGCCGCGGTACGGATGGCGGCCTCGATGAGCGCAAACGGAACCGGATCTGGCGAGAAGTCGCGGACGGTGCGACGGGTGCGCATGGACTCGTAGAAAGCCGCGGCGCGGGCAGATTGTTCGTCGGGGGAAAGACGCTGGAATGGCAGTGGGAGAAAGGCTGGTGTCGGCATGGCGGCTCTCGGTCGGCAGTGTACAGGATGCCAACGACAGGCGTTAGTATGGAGCCGTGCACGAACTGGCGCAAAGCGTGCTTCAGTTTATCCGGCGGCAGCAATTGCTGAAGGCCGGAGACCGTGTGGCCGTGGCAGTCTCAGGCGGCGCGGACTCGGTGGCGCTCCTGCGCGTGCTGCTCGAGTTGCGCAAAGAGCTCGGAATTGTGCTGGCAGTGGCTCACTTCAATCACTGCTTGCGCGGCGTGGATGGGGATACGGATGAGCAATTCGTCGCGGACCTGGCCCAGCGAATCAAGCTGGAGTTCCGCCGCGACAGCGGCGATGTGAAGGCCTTTGCGTCGGCAAAGCATTTGAGCGTGGAAGCCGCCGCCAGAAAATTGCGCTATGAATTTTTCGCACGCTTGCTCGCGGATGGCTTCGTGAATCGGATTGCGACGGGACACACCTTGGATGATCAGGCGGAAACGGTTCTGTTGCGAGTGGTGCGCGGGGCTGGGACGCGGGGATTGGCGGGAATCTATCCGAGGCTGTCAATTGGTCGAGGATCGCCGGTCGCCGGTGGCCGGGAACCATCCGTTGTTCGTCCGCTGCTGGCGGTCCGGCGCAAGGAGTTGGAGGCTTATCTTCGATCGCTCGAACAGCCCTGGCGGGAGGATGGCAGCAACCGCGATCTTCGTTTTGCGCGCAACCGGGTGCGGCACGGAATTCTGCCCCGGCTGGAGCGCGGCCTGAATCCGGCAGTGCGGGAGGCATTGGCGGAGACAGCCGAGATCGCGCGGGCTGAGGAGGAATATTGGGGTGGTTTGATCGCGGACATCCTGCCCGGATTGATCCGCGGCCAGCGGGAACCCGGCGCCACTTTGAATATCCCAGGCTTGAGGGAATTGCCTCTGGCGTTGCAGCGGCGGGTGGTGCGAGCGGCGTTCGAAGCGTTGGGTGTAACCCTCGAGTTCAAACATGTCGAGGAGGTTCTGGAGGTCACTGCCGGATCGGCGAAGGCCGCAGCTCTGCCGCACGGTTGGGAGGTGATCCGGAATGGCGACCAGTTGCGAATTGGCGCAGGCCCTGAGGACGCCCCGAGAGACTACGAATATCCGCTAACGGTTCCCGGACGGGTTGTCGTTGCTGAGGCAGCCATCGCGGTCGAAGCGGTGCTGATTCCCGGAAGCGCGGGGTATAATCCCGAGCAATGTTTGGATTCATCGCTGCTGGCGCGGGAGTTACGCGTGAGGAACTGGCGCTCGGGTGACCGGTTTTGGCCTCCGCACAGCAAAGCGCCCAAGAAGATTAAGGAACTGCTGCAAGAGCGGCGCGTTTTGGGGCTCGAGAAGAAGATGTGGCCGGTGGTGGCGAGCGGCGACGACATCGTTTGGATGAGAGGATTCGCGGTGCCGGCGCGGTTTGCTCCACGAATGGCCGCAGGGGAAGCGGTGATGATCCGGGAAGTCTCAACTGAGGAGCGCGCCACAAAATGACTCAGAGAGTGGAACCGTTGCGGGTAGTGATTCCGGCGGAGCAGATTCAGAAGAGGGTCAAGGAAATGGCTCGCCAGATCTCCGACGACTATAAAGGGCAAACCATTCATGCCCTGGCGCTGCTCGAGAACGGTTTCATGTTCATGGCGGATCTGGTGCGGGCGCTGGAAGTGCCCGTAATCTGCCAATTTATCAAGCCGCGCTACCGCAAACAGGCGGGCGACGGACAGGGGGAGACGCTGGAGATTTTCTTCAGCCACGAACCTGATATCCAGGGTCAGCACGTTCTGCTGGTGGAAGGGCTGGTCCATTCCGGAGTGACCAACGAGTTTCTGATGAGCGACCTGCGGGCGCGGGGGGCGGCGTCGGTCAAGTTAGCGACGCTTCTGGACCGGCAATCCGCCCGCCGGGTGCAGCTGCAACCCGATTATTTCGGGTTCCTGGTGGACGAGGCATTCGTCCTCGGCTACGGCATGGGATCGCCGGAGCAGACGCAACGCAACCTTCCCTATTTGGCATCCGCAAGCTGAACGATCCCCATGACTTAAGTCATGGGAAAATCGTTCTTTATTATTCCAGGAACGGTTAAAATGACAGGCTAGCGATTTGTCCCATCCAAACCATTTGCCGGGCATCTAATTCTCTTGAGAGACTAGGGCTTGGGCAGATTTGGATCGCGGGCCCGATTTTCTCAGGAGCCTCTTAGTGAATTCGACAGTAAAAACCGTGGTGTTCTGGCTGGTGATCATCCTTTCCGCCGTGCTGCTCTGGCAGGTCGTGAAGGCCGGGAACACCGGGCAAAAAGACAAAGAGATTAACTTCTCGCAGTTCATGTCCGATGTGGACCAGGGGAACGTGAAAGAAGTCACGATCTCGGGCATGGAAGTGCACGGGAAGTATCGCAACGACAACTCGGGTTTCCACACCACCGCTCCGGCAAATTATCCCGACATGATCAAGGCGCTGAAGGACAAAAGCGTCAGCATGACGTTCAAGGACATGAACAGCGGCGGGTGGCCCACCTGGCTTCTGAACCTGGCTCCTCTGATCTTGCTGGCTGCCTTGTGGTTCTTCATGATCCGCCAGATGCAGACGGGCGGGAATAAGGCTTTGTCGTTCGGCAAGAGCCGTGCGCGCCTGCTTTCCATGCAGCAGAAGAAGGTCACGTTCAAGGACGTGGCCGGCGTGGACGAGGCCAAGGAAGAACTCAAGGAGATCATCGAGTTCCTGCGCGAGGCGCAGAAGTTCCAGAAGCTGGGCGGACGCATTCCGAAAGGTGTGTTGCTGGTCGGACCTCCGGGAACCGGCAAGACCTTGCTGGCCCGTGCGGTTGCCGGCGAAGCCAACGTTCCCTTCTTCTCCATCTCCGGCTCGGATTTCGTCGAGATGTTCGTCGGCGTGGGCGCAAGCCGCGTACGCGACCTGTTTGAGCAGGGCAAGAAAAACGCTCCTTGCATCATCTTCATCGACGAAATCGATGCCGTGGGACGTCACCGTGGCGCGGGCCTCGGCGGCGGACACGACGAGCGCGAGCAGACTTTGAACCAGTTGCTGGTCGAGATGGACGGCTTCGAATCGAACGAAGGCGTCATCCTGATGGCAGCGACCAACCGGCCCGACGTGCTCGATCCGGCGTTGCTGCGTCCCGGACGCTTTGACCGCCGGGTGGTGGTGACCCGTCCCGATGTGCGCGGGCGCGAAGAGATTCTGCGGGTCCATACCCGCAAGATTCCTCTTGCCGAGGATGTCGATCTCTCGGTGCTGGCGCGCGGAACACCGGGATTCTCCGGAGCCGACCTCGCCAACATGGTGAACGAAGCGGCGTTGAGCGCGGCGCGGCAGAACCGCAAAGCTGTGCTGCAGTACGACTTTGAAGTCGCGAAAGACAAGGTTTTGATGGGCGTGGAGCGCAAGTCGATGATCCTCTCCGATGACGAGAAGAAAGTCACGGCATACCACGAAGCCGGGCACGCGCTGGTTGCGGCGAAACTGCCCAACTCGGACCCGGTGCACAAAGTCACGATCATCCCGCGCGGAATGGCGCTGGGCTTGACCATGCAGCTGCCTATCGACGACAAGCACAACTACACCAAGGAATATCTGGAGACGATGATTGCCATCATGATGGGTGGCCGCATCGCCGAAGAGTTGTTCCTGAACCAGATGTCGACCGGCGCCGGCAACGACATTGAGCGGGCCACCGAAATGGCGCGCAAGATGGTGTGCGAGTTCGGCATGAGCGACCTCGGACCCCTGACCTTCGGCAAGAAAGAAGAGCAGATCTTCCTGGGACGCGAAATCGCCCAGCACCGCGATTACAGCGAAGCCACGGCCATCAAAATCGACGACGAAGTGCGCCGTCTGGTGGGCCAGGGTTACAACACGGCGAAAGGCATCCTCGCCGACAATCGCGATACGCTGGTGCGCATCGCCATGGCTCTGCTGGAGCGCGAAGTGATCGACGCCAACGAGATCAAGCTGCTGATTGAAGGCAAGGAGTTGCCCAAGCTGCAGCCTCCATCGAAACCCGACGACGGCGTACAGCAGGTGCTGAAGCCGGAGCCGGGACGTCCGGGACTCGCCAAGGGCGGAGAGAGTCCGGCGCGGGCATAGACTGGTTTTGGATTCCTACGAGGGCGGCCTTGCGGCCGCCCTTTTTATTTGCGCGGAGGTCAGTCTGTTCTTGATCGCTAGCCGTTGACCAGCTGCATCATGTGCTCGGGATAACGCTCACCCGAGGCGACGCCGTGCGGCGCGACTTCATCGACACGACGAAGATCGTCTTTGGTGAATTGAACGTTCACTGCCCCGGCATTTTCTTCCAAATACTTTCTGCGTTTGGTGCCGGGAATGGGCACGATATCTTCGCCTTGCGCCATCACCCAGGCCAGCGCCAACTGAGAAGCGCTGCAGCCCTTTTCTTTGGCCAGCTCTTCGACGCGGCGAACCAGGTCCAGATTCTTCTGGAAGTTCTCTCCCTGAAAACGCGGAGAGAAGCGCCGGTAATCGTCTTCGGGCAGATCTTCCAGGTGCTGGAATCGTCCGGTCAGAAAGCCGCGCCCCAGGGGGCTATAGGCGACGAAGCCGATTCCCAGTTCACGGCAGGTGGGCAGGACTTCATCTTCGGGATCGCGCGTCCACAACGAATATTCTGACTGCAGTGCCGTGATGGGATGCACCTTCATGGCGCGGCGCAGAGTCTGCGGGCTGGCTTCCGAAAGGCCGAGATAGCGCACCTTGCCCTGCTTCACCAGTTCCGCCATGGCTCCCACGGTTTCTTCGATCGGAGTCTTAGGATCAACCCGGTGCTGGTAGTAAAGATCGATGGTGTCGACGCCTAAACGTCGCAGGCTGGCTTCGCAGGCAGAGCGCACGTATTCCGGCTTGCCGTTCACGCCGCGAATGTTGGGGTTGTTGGGGTCACGCACGATGGCAAACTTGGTGGCAATCACGAATTTGTCGCGGCGTCCGCGAATCGCCTTGCCGACCAGTTCTTCGTTCTTGTATGGGCCGTAAACGTCCGCGGTATCGAGAAAATTGATTCCCAGTTCAAGGGCGCGATCGATGGTGGCGAGCGACTCCTGGTCGTCGCGTCCGCTGTAAAACTCCGACATGCCCATGCAGCCGAGACCCTGGGCGGAGACCGTGAGACCAGAACGTCCAAGCTTGCGAGTTTTCATGAGGAATGCTCCTGAAGGATAGGATGATCTGTGAACGAAATCGGCGGATACCGCTATAGATGACCGGCTCCGCAGGCGCGATTCAGCCCGTCAGTAGACCTTGTCAATAAACCCGTATCAGCGGCTTCGCAGGCTCGGTGACGTTGCCGATGTGCGCCGCCGGCAATCCCAGCTTTCTCAATTGCTGAACCAACTCTCCTGCCTCATCCTCCGCAAGCGATATCAGCAGCCCGCCGGCGGTCTGCGGATCGAAGAGCAGCGTCTTTCGCTCGTCGTCAATGTCATTCTCATAGCTGACTACGCACTCGGCGAATTCGCGGTTTGCCGTCAACCCGCCGGGGATGTGTCCCGCGCGCACGCACTCGATGGCGCCGGGGAGCAGAGGGATAGTTTCTGAGAAGATGCGCAGGCTGACATTGGCGGCCAGCGCCATCTCGCGGGCGTGACCGATCAGGCCGAAGCCGGTGATGTCGGTGAGGCCATGCACGGAAAAACCGTCGTTGGCCATGCGGCCTGTGATGACTTCCGCGGCAGCTTTATTCAGCGTGGTCATGGACTTCACGGCGGCGTCGATCCAACTCTGTTCGGCTTTCTCTTTCTTGATGGCCGTCGAAATCACTCCCGTACCCAGCGCCTTGGTCAGCACCAGCGCATCGCCGGGCTTGGCGCCGTCGTTGGCCAGCACTTTTCTGGGATCGATCAACCCGGTGACCGAGTAGCCGAACTTGGTTTCTTCATCGCGGATGCTGTGTCCGCCAATCACCGTGCAGCCGGCTTCGATCATCTTCGAGAGTCCCCCGGCGAGGATGCGTTCGAGAATGTCGAGATCGGCTTTCTCGGGAAAGCAGACCAGCGCGAGCGCGGTGAGCGGGCGTCCGCCCATGGCATAGACATCGCTCAGCGAGTTGGTAGCTGCGATCTGGCCGAAGGTGTAGGGATCGTCGACGATGGGAGTGAAGAAGTCTACCGTTTGCACCAGCGCGGTGTCGGGCGCGATTTGATACACTCCGGCGTCGTCGGCGTGATCGAAGCCGACCAGCACATTCGGATCCTGTTGCCGGGCTAATTTCCCAAGCACCTTGTCCAGCGCCGCCGGACTCAGCTTGGAAGCTCAACCCGCAGCTTTCACCGACTCCGTCAGGCGAAATGGTTTGGTTTCCGGCACAGGCTTATTGTAACGGAAGAAAAAGCAGCCACGGATTGCACGGATTCTCACGGATTTTAAAAGTTGAAAGATCGATCTGTGTTGATCCGCGAAAATCCGTGGCTGCTCTTATTTCACGCTGACGCTGGTGATCTTCAACCCCGGGTATTCCCGGTTCCATGAGTCGGTCACGTGTTCGAGGGTCAGGCGGAAGGGCTTGCTTTGGTCCGGGGCGAGCGGAGCGGCGCTGAGATCGACGGTGTCCGGATAGGGTCCGGTGGTTTGCAGAATGCGGACCGCGACGTCTTCGGTCTGGGCGACCTGTCCCAGAGTGTCTTTGAACTCCAGGCGTACGACGGCATGGGTCACGGTCTTATTCCCGGTATTCGTCAGGGTACCGTCAAGGTAGGTGACGCTGGCGCCGACGAAATTCTCCGCGGCGCTCATTTTCAGATTCGATAGTTGGAGACTCGCGGCGTAGGGATCAGGAGCGGCCGCCCCCTTGGGCGCGCTGCGCGTCAGAAACGCGATCAACCCCACAACCACAACGACCAAGGCGACGCCGAGAACAATCGGCAGCCAGTTCGATTCGTCGCGCGGATGCGGTGGCGAAGGCTCAATCAAGCCGCCCATAATGGCATTGTAGATTGTTGATTTTTGATTGTCGATTTAACCGGGAGGTCAAGCTGGCGCTAAATCAACAATCAACAATCTAAAATCAACAATCGCCTACTCCCCACCAACGATGAGCCCATCCACCCGAATCGTCGGGCTGGCTACCGAGCCGCGGAATTCCAGGTCATTGCCGATTTCGGAAATGTTGAAAAACAGTTCTTTCAGATTTCCCGCAACCGTGATCTCTTCAACCGGATAGGTCAGCTCTCCGCCGGAGATCCACAAACCTGAAGCTCCGCGCGAGTAATCACCCGTCACCAGATTAGCACCATGTCCCAGAAATTCGGTGACGTACAGTCCATCGGGAATGGCCGCAATAATTTCTTTCGGCGTCTTGGTTCCGGGCTGCAGAAAATAATTGCCGGGACCGATCCCGGGAGTTCCCGCAAGTCCTCGCGAGGCATTGCCGGTCGTCTTCAGGCCCAGCTTTTTCGCCGTGTAGGTGTTCAGCAGATAGGACTTCAGCACGCCGTTTTCGATCACGACAGTGCGCCGTGACGGAACGCCTTCGCCGTCAAACGGACTGGTGCCGAAGCCGCCGGGCATGGTGCCGTCGTCAATCACCGTGACCTGGTCTCCGGCGACTTTTCGCCCAGCTTACCCGCGAGAAATGACGCGCCGCGGTAGACCGAATCTCCATTCACCCCTTCAAAAATGTGATCGAGAATCGAGTTGGCCACCATGGGATCGAACACCACGGGCACTTTCGCAGTCTTTACCTTCTTCGCGCCCAGCCGGCGCAGCGTGCGTTGCGCGGCGATGGTGCCGACCTTCTCCGGAGCATCCAAGCGGCTGAGACTGCGCGCCACCGAGAACCAGTAGTCGCGCTGCATGGCGCCACTGGCGTCCTGCGCGATCGGAATGGCCGCTACGCCGCAATAAGAACGCTGATATTCGCCGACGAATCCATGTGAGTTGGCGAGGACTTTACGGCCGGTGGCGGCGTCGAACGATCCACCCTCGGAGTTCTTAATGCGCGGATCGTAGTCGAGCGCAGCTTTTTCCGCCCGGCGTGCATAGCTGATGCGCTCTTCCCCCGGCAGCGAATAAACGTCGGAGTGATAAAGGTCGAGGTCACCGGAGAGCGAGCCCAGTTGATCGGGCTCGGGGATTCCGCCGAAGGGATCTTCCGAGGTGATCTTCGAGAGCTCCAGCGCCGACTTGAGCATGCGGTCGAGACCTTCCCGCGAGAAGTCGCTGGAATACGTGCTGGCGGCGCGCTTGCCGTTGAACACGCGAATGCCGATGGCCCGCGAGCCGGATTCTTTCAGCGTTTCGACCTGTCCCAGACGCACGACGGTCGAAAACTCATCGCCTTCGCGGACCACGCACTCGGCAGCAGTCGCGCCGCCTTGCATGGCGCGGCGGACCAGGTCCTGAGCAATATCTTTCAGGTCAGTTTCGAGTTTCGAGTTTCGGGTTTCCAGTTGGATATTTGACATGAATGATTTTCGAATTGCCGGATTTACGAATTGACGAATTCAAGAACCGCCGGCACAGGACAAAATTCGGCAATCCGAAATTCGTAAATTCCTAAATTGCTTTACTGCATGAACCCGCCAACATCTTTCTTGGCGGTTCCGCCCACGGTGAGGCGATCGACTTTGATGGTCGGAATGCCCACGCCTACCGGCACCGCCTGTCCGTCTTTGCCGCAGGTGCCGACGCCTTCGTCGAGTTTCAGATCGTTGCCCACCATCGAGACGCGAGTCAGTACGTCGGGGCCGTTGCCGATCAGGGTCGCGCCCTTGATCGGCGCGGTGATCTGTCCGTCTTCGATCAGGTACGCTTCCGAAGCCGAAAAAACGAACTTGCCGTTGGTGATGTCGACCTGTCCTCCGCCGAAATTTACCGCGTACACGCCGCGCTTCACCGAGCGAATAATATCTTCCGGATTGTCTTCTCCGGCCAGCATGTAGGTATTCGTCATGCGCGGCATCGGGATGTGCTCGTAGCTCTCGCGGCGTCCATTGCCGGTGTCGGCCATGCCCATGAGGCGCGAGGAAAGCTTGTCGCTCAAATATCCCTTGAGAATGCCCTTCTCGATGAGCACGGTGTTCTGCGTGGGCTGGCCTTCATCATCTACATTGAGTGAGCCGCGACGCCACGGCATGGTGCCGTTGTCGACGACCGTGCACTTCTCGCTGGCCACGCGTTTGCCGATCAGTCCCGCGAACGCCGAAGTCTGCTTGCGATTGAAGTCGGCTTCCAGGCCGTGACCGACAGCTTCGTGCAAGAGCACGCCGGGCCATCCCGGACCGAGGACGACTTCCATCTCGCCGGCCGGAGCTTCACGCGCATCGAGCTGCAGAATCGCCTGCCGCGCCGCTTCTTTCGCGAAGTATTCGGGAGTCTTTTCTCCGAAGAAAAAGTCGAGAGCTACGCGCCCGCCGCCACCGGAACCACCACGCGCGGAAACTGTCTCGGTCTTGGCGATGCACGAGACGTTCATCCGCGCCAGGGGCTGCGTGTCTTCCGCGAATGTTCCGTCCGATCCGACCACCAGAATGTTGCGCAGTTCGTCGGCATAGCTGGCGCGCACTTCTTTAATGCGCGGATCAAAGGCGCGCGCGGACTGGTCCGCCCGCATCACCAGTTCGACCTTCGCCGTGATTTCCGCATCCACCGAGGGCAGGGTCACGGGATATAAACTGCGCGCCGCCTTTTCCTGAAAACCCACCGTCGGAGTCTTGGCCGGACCGCTGGCAATCAAGGCCGCTGTACGGGCCGCGTGCAGAATGCGCTCCGGGGAAAGATCGTCGGTATAGGCGTATCCCGTGCGCTCACCCGACAGCACGCGAATGCCGCAGCCGGCCGAAATTCCCTGCGAGGCCGACTTCACCATCGACTCGTCCACCATCAGCGAAGTCGACGAAAGATATTCAAAATAAAGGTCTGTGTAGTCGCCGCCCGCGGAAAGAGCGGCTGCCAGGTAGCGCTCCAGATCGTGCTCGGTCACGCCGTAATGGTCGAAGAAAAACCGGTTTTTATTCACGTTGTTTAGATGCCCGAAGGAGACGAAAGGCTCCGGCGGGAAACCCATTATCCCACATGGACGGGGAAACCCGCCCTTCTTCCCCGGTTAGCGGTCACAGACTATGTACGGCCCGCTTGCAAGAATTCTGGAGTGAGTGCAGAGACCCTCGTCCGCACGGTGCAGGAGTTCCTGTCGGGATCGCAGGATGCCGTAGTCGTCGAAGACGGCGCGGTGGCCTTCGATCTTGCCGAGGCCCGCTACGCGCTCTCCGACGATCACAATAAATGCCTGTTGCATTTGTGGTCGCGCGAGCGCAATGTGGTCCGGCGCGTGGTCGAGGCCGAGGTGCGCAACGAAGTGTTGCATCTGGCAGTGCAGCGCCTGGGGCAGGCGAAGCCCACCAGGCTCGAAATCTGCCGCCAGCGCGACCGGCGCACGCCTACGGCGAAAAAAGCCGCGCGGACGGCCTACCAGCACGCTCTCGAAAGAGCCCTCCAGCGGCGGTTTCCTGGGTTCACCGTCGGGCGCCTGAGTTCGTCGGTCGATCTGGGGCGGTCGTTTGGTCCCATCTATGCCCGTGGAATGCTGCGGCAGGGACAGACCGCCTTCGCGGTGCTCGGAGTCAACGCCCAGGAAACGCAGGCATCGATCGACGCCGCGCTGACCTTCGGCATTCTGTGGCTGGACACCTGCCGCCAGACGCAGGCCGGCAAAGCCGTTGTTCATGGATTGAAGCTATTCCTCCCTGCGCAGAGCTCGGCGTTGACCCGCGAGCGCATGGCGCACCTCCATCGCGATGCCGCCAAGTGGCAGTTGTACGAATTTGACGAACGCGAAGACGCGCTCAAGGAAGTCGACGTTTCGGATCGCGGAAACGTGGCGACCCGCCTGGTGCATGCGACCGACGAGAGTGCGGCGTTCGAGCGCTTTGCCGATCCCATTGCCTACATCCGCCAGTTGATGCCGCACGCCGAGGTGGGCATCCTGTCGCCGGCGGAGATCGCCTTTCGGCTTCACGGCCTCGAGTTCGCGCGCGCCCGCCTGGCGCACGAGCCGGGGTCGTTCCGCGGAACTCCGGAGGTCGTCTTCGGCCTGGGCGCCGAAGAACGGGTGCTCGACGACACCAACGCCGCCGAGTTTGTGCGGCTGGTGCGCAGCATCGGCGAAGTCCGCCACGCGCAAGGCCCGCGCGATCACATGCTGTGGCGGCTGCATCCCGAGCGCTGGCTGGAATCGTTGGTCGTAAAAGATGTAAGCGTTCTCGATGAGCGGCTCGATCCGGGTGCGTCTACTCGCAGGTTCCAGCGTTCTCCGCCTCCGATCGCGCCATGCTCGACGTGCTCACGACTACGCGGCAAGGCCGGCTGGCGGTGCTCGAACTGAAGGCGGAGGAAGACATCCACTTACCCTTGCAGGGGCTCGACTACTGGGCGCGCGTCGAATGGCATCATGCGCGCGGAGAATTCCAGCGCTTCGGATATTTCCCCGGACGTGAGCTGACCGGCGAGCCGCCCCTGCTTTTTCTGGTAGCTCCTGCCCTGCATGTCCATCCCACGACCGACACCCTGCTGCGCTACCTCTCGCCGGAAATCCCCTGGGAGCTGCTGGGAATCGATGAGCGCTGGAGGGACGGAGTGAGAACGGTCTTCCGGAAGCGGGGAGGAGGAAAGGTCACTCTCGTTGACACTCCTGCGCCAACTCTCATAAGCTGATTTCTCCCCCACCGTCTAAGATACTTCCACCATGTTCGAACAAGCCTTCAGGAACATCGACGACGTTCTGCGAAAAGAAGCTGGATGCACCACCGAACTCGACTACACCGAGCAAACCTCCTGGCTCCTCTTCCTCAAATACCTCGAAGACCTTGAGCAGGACAAAGCCAACGTAGCCGCCCTCGACGGGAAAAATATAGCCCTATCCTCGACAAGCCCTTCCAATGGGAAACCTGGGCCGCCCCCAAGGGCAAAGACGGCAAACTCGACCACAACAAAGCCCTCACCGGAGACGATCTCCGCGACTTCGTCAACCATCAAGAACACGTTCCTCTCGAACACCGACAATGCCTCAGTGAATCTGCGCAAGCTTCTCCTCGAAAGTTGCAGCCTTCATACTGTGCTCGACTGTCCCGGAGGCACGTTCCAGGGTAAGGGGTGGCCGCGCTTGAGTCATTGAAGAAGTCGCTCTTACGCCAGGCCTTCACCGGACAACTGTAGAAATCATCTATGAACGAAGCCGAGACCAGAGCAGAGCACATCGATCCCGCACTCAAAGCCTCAGGCTGGGGTATCGTCGATGGCAGCCGCGTCCGCCGCATCCGCCGCGACTACATGATTTCTCGCGGACGCATCGAAGGCCATGTGGGCGGACACTCCTGTCCGCCGCCTTTGACGTTGATTTATTCTTGCGCGCTCCTGCGAAACAAAACCAACTCCAAGATCAAAACCAGCGGACAAGAGTGTCCGCTCTACATCGTTCCCGCCCGCTGTGGCGCAACCCACAACCAACGGTAATCCTCAGGCCTGGCGACCAATCCCCTGCGCACTGGATTTTGCCGGATGTATTCGATCTTCTCCTCGAAACTCCCGTCCGCTCGGACGACGTGATCGAACGACTCTTCTTGCCACACCGGGCCGCCACTACCGTGCAGCTTGTTCACGCTGCGCGCCGACATGCCTTTAATCAGTTTCAGCAGGAGAGGCAACGCGTAGGGCCAACCCTTCTCATCCGCGAGCGCGGTCAGCAGCATATGTACATGCTCGGGCATGACCACCACCGCGCGCAGATCGATGCGCTTCCCATGATCGTGCATGCAATGTCCCAGAATCAGATCGCGCGCCGCGTCGCTAAAGGGATCGCTCAGCAGTTTGCGGAAACTTACGAAGATGGGACGTCCCGCCTTTTGATAGTGCGGCAGGCGCCGCCGGTATTCATACTTGCGCGCAAGGCTCGACGAGTCGGCCATATCCCATTCCAGTTCACTCCGTCTGGGTTGTCAGTGACCGATAAACATGTAGGGCGGACACTCCTGTCCGCCGCCTTTGACTTTGACTTGTCTTTGCTCCGGCGAATCAAAACCAACCCCAAGATCAAAACCAGCGGACAAGAGTGTCCGCTCTACCTATGAACGAAGCCGAAACCAGAGCCGAGCACATCGATCCCGCACTGAAAGCGGCAGGCTGGGGCGTCGTCGATGGCAGCCGCGTCCGGCGCGATTACATGATTTCTCCCGGACGCATCGAAGGCCGCATTTCCGGAGATGTCCGGAGGGGCAATCCCCTTCGTGCCGACTACGTCCTCGAATACCGCAACACCCGGCTCGCTATCGTCGAAGCCAAGGCCTGGGACAAGCCCCTCGCCGAAGGTCTGGCTCAGGCCAAGAACTACGCCGCAAAGATGGCCGTTCGCTACACCTACTGCACCAACGGGCAGGCCATCTATGGCGTTGACATGGATACCGGCAAGGAAGGCCGACGCCATCGCCGACCTCGGCAACCCTGAAGAGATCAACAGAGTATTCGCCGGTTTTCAGAAGTATCTCTATCAGCCAGGTATGTGAGGGCAGCCGGCACTGAAAGTTTCACCCTCCGCATTTCAAGATTTTTCCCTGCAAGATTCCACCCCAAGCCCGAAAAACCACCTATCCCCTCTCGTCCCGAAGCCGCAGCAACCCAAATTCCCCATCCGCCGCCCCACTTGTTACCCATTAGATTCCCCCCCATCGCAATTGCGATGATTCCCACTTTTTCCACGACAATCCGCGCAACGTCTTCGGCGGCATGGCCAGTTTCAAAGCTCCGTCCCACCTGTTATCGAGCATGATTCCTATTCAACATGGTTCGGCCGGCAAAAAAGGAAAGGGGCGACCGGAGCCGCCCCTAAAAAACCTAGCTACTAACGATGAGCTACTTCCCCTTCAACATCCCCACCACCCGATCAAAGTCCTCGAGACCCGCGTACTCGATGGTGATCTTCCCTTTGCCCTTGCGGTCGCGAATCCGCACCCGCATGCCCAGGATGCGTTCCAGATCCCGCTGCGCCGCCTTCACATTCGGATCCACCCAGCGCGCCTTCCCGTGCGGCGCCCGATCCGGCATCGGCAAGTACCCCTGCAGCCGCAGCAGCAAATCCTCCAGCTGCTCGACCGACAGGAATTTCTTGGCCGCCTCGTCCGCTGCCTTCACCACAATGTCATTGTCGTCCAGGTTCAGCAGCAACCGCGCATGGCTGAAGTCGAGCACTCCATCCGACAGGTATTTCTGCACGCTGTCGGGCAGCCGTATCAGACGCGAGTAGTTCGAGACCGTGGTGCGCGCCAACCCTACCCGCTTTCCGATCTCATCCTGCGTCAGTTGAAAAGTCTTGCTCAGCATCACGAAGGCCCGCGCCTGGTCCATGCAGTTCAGGTCCTGCCGCTGCAGGTTCTCGATGACGGTCATCTCCGCCGCCTGCTGGTCCGACACCTGGCGCACGATCGCCGGAACCCTATCCTTGCCCGCCTTCTTCGAAGCCTTCCACCGCCGCTCTCCGGTGATGAGCACATAGCGCCCATCTTTCGCGGGACGCACCGTGACCGGCTGAATCACTCCGTTCGCCCGAATCGATTCCGCCAGCTCGTCGAGCGCTGTGCCTCCGTCTTCCGCTTCGGGCTCTCCGGTGAAATGCCTGGTCTGGTAAGGATTCCGGTCGATCTTGTCGAGCGGGATCTCGAGCACCGCCTCTCCCGGCATCCGCGCCGCCTGCAGATCGCCAATGGCAGTGGTCTGCCCGGCCGTTCCGGCCGGAGCCATCGTTCCCGGCATCGGCCGCGGACCACCCGGCAACAGCGATTCCAACCCACGTCCCAACGCCCGGCGCTTGTCCGGCACCACGGCGGGTTTCTCGCCAGCAGGCTTCTCGGCCCCAGCCGCCTCCACTCCGGAAACCTTCTCCACAATAGTTGTCATAGCTTTCTCAGCGCCCTCCGCGGCCGTTCTTCGCGTTCTAAGATTTCCCTTTGTGTCCCTTAGTGTCCTTGGTGGTGAATGTCTCTATACATCGACCATCATCGATCTTGTATATTGATGGATATCAATTTATTCCGCTCCTTCCAGCGCTTCCATCGCGGAGCGTTCACCACCTGCTTCTCTTCCACCTCGACCGCCGGCTGCTCCACATCCTCCGCGGGCGCTTCGCTCTTCACCGCCAGCTCCGGCATGGTCCGCTCGATGATTTCTTTCGCCAGCTGGATGTAGCTCTCCGCCCCTCGCGAGCGCACGTCATACATCAATGCCGCCTTGCCATGGCTCGGCGCCTCGGCGAGGCGAACGTTGCGCGGGATCGTGGTGCGGCAAAGCTTCTCGCCGAAGTAGCGATGCAACTCGGCCGTCACCTGCTGCGCCAGGTTGGTGCGGTCGTCGTACATGGTGAGCACCACGCCGTCGATGGCGAGCGTTGGGTTCAGGCTGGCGCGAATGCGCTCGATGGTGTCGAGCAACTCAGAGATTCCTTCCAGGGCAAAGTATTCCGCCTGCATCGGAATCAGCACCGCGTCCGCTGCGACGAGAGCATTCAATGTAAGCAAGTCAAGCGCGGGAGGACAATCGAGCACAATGAACTGGAAGCGATCGCGCAGTGGCGCGAGCGCATCGCGCAAACGGAACTCGCGCCGCTCCGCGTCGACCAGTTCGATGTTCGCGCCGATCATGTTCTTGTGCGCCGGAATGATCCAGAGCTGCTCGAGTTCTGTAGTCTTGATCGCCTCTTCAATCGTCGCGGCCCCCATCAGCAGGTGGTAGGTGCTGATGCGTTCCGGATCCTTGACCAGGCCCAGGCCGCTCGAGGCATTCGACTGAGGATCACAATCGACGAGCAGAGTGTTGACCTCTGCCGCCGCAAAAGATGAGGCCAGATTGATGGCAGTCGTGGTCTTGCCCACGCCGCCCTTCTGGTTGGCTACCGCGATGACGCGTCCCATTTGATTTTGGAGAACCGAGAGTGAGCGCAGAATAGTCCGATTCGATTGTCAATTGCAATGACAGAATTCAGTGCAGGGTAATCAGAAATACATACCGTTGAACAGAAAAGGAATGCGAGAGGCGGGGAGCACTTTTTCAACAATGTTCCACGTGGAACACATCGTCGATTTGCACAATTTCCCGGGGAGCGTTTCGACACTATGTTCCACATGGAACATAGTGCGATTTTGCAAACCGGCGCAATGTTCCACGTGGAACACTGTGGAAATCTTTTTAGAATCTCCCACCCATCTTGCTATTCCGAGCCATTGTGCTCCATTGGAGGCCATAAATCTGCAATTCTATGCAGTCGGCTTCCCACTTGTTACGTCTGTGGTTCATTTCGGCTTGGCGGCTATGAGCAGAATGCGGGCCGCGGAGAACGGAATTGGGATGGGGGCTTGCCATGCCATGGCGGGAGCAGAGTGCTGGGCACGGTCGGCTTGAGAGGTTCCGATGAGGAGGGCGAGGCGCCCGCCGGGACGGACCAGTTTTACGGCGACGGCCAGAGCCTTTTCGAAGCGTTCGACGGCACGAAGCGTGACCACGCCAGCGCTCGCGGCGGGGAAGTCCTCGCCGCGTCCGGAGAAGACATTCACTTCTTTTAAGGCGAGGGTGCGGATGACTTCGCGCAGGAAGGTTGCCTTCTTATGATTCGACTCGATGAGGGTGACCTTCAGTTGGGGCGCCCAGATCTTGACGGGCACGCCGGGGAAGCCAGCGCCGGATCCCAGGTCGGCGTAGTCGGCTGCGGGGCTCGGATCGCCGGGGAAGAGGTGACGGGCGGCGAAGAGAGATTCGCCGAAATGTCGTGTCACGATATGTTCCACGTCGCGCACGGCGGTCAGGTTGATGCGGGCGTTCCAACGGAGCAATAGATCGATATACGTCGATATATGAGAGAGCTGATCCGGCGCGAGCGGCGCCGCGAGGAAGGGCTGCAGCAGTGCGGCAATGCGGGCGGGATCCATGAAGTGGCGATTGTAGATCAAGCGCTCAGCACTCAGCGCTCAGCACTCAGCATTCAGCCGGTTTGCGCCGCCCCGGGGCGCCGCTGCGACGACACAACCTCTGGGCGTATACTGCGGGCGAAAAACGGTTCCGGACTCGGCCGGATGCTTTTTGGATTTCTCAACATGCAAAGGGGGCAATCGATGAAACGCTGGAATCTTTTCTGGGTGCCGGCTTTTCTGCTGGCTTCTTCCTTCTTATTTGCGCAGTACGGCGGGAATCGCTATACCGTGCTGCGGGCGGACTACGGGTCGGGCAATTCGTGGCGCGACGTGACCAGCCAGGTGACGTCGAAGATTCAGAACAACCAGCTGAATTTTCAGGTGACGAACGACGGCCTGGGAGGCGATCCGGCGCCGCGGGCGGTGAAGCAATTGCGGCTGCAGGTGCGCAGCGAGCGCGGCGATGTGCAGACGATGACCTTCCGCGAAGGCGACCAGGTGAGCCTGACGATTGTGAACGGAAGCGGAAGTGGTTGGCCGAGAGGAGATCGGGACAGTCTCTCCATCACCAGGGCGCAGTATGGATCGGGCAACCGTATGCGTGACGTGACCGGTCTGCTGAATTCGCAAATCCAGAACGGACACATTGGCATGCGCGTGGGCAATGACACGCTGGGCGGGGATCCCGCGCCGGGCAACGCGAAGTCGCTGACGGTGTGGTACACGAGCGGCGGGCGTCCGGGACAAATCACGCTGCAGGAGAATGACTACCTGACGCTGGGGGGCGGTGGTGGAGGTGGTTACCCGGGAGGATCGAATTTGCGGATTTTGCGCGCGGAGTATGGCGCGGGAGACCGTTTGGTGGATGTGACGGCGCGACTCAACTCGCAGATCCGGGATGGGCAACTGTCGCTGCGGGTGACCAATGACACTATGGGACGCGATCCGGTGGAAGAACATCGCAAGCAACTGACGGTGTGGTACGTGTACCGGGGCCGCACGGCTACGGTGACGGTCGCGGAAAAGAGCGTGCTCACCCTGCCGGCCGGGAATCCTTCGTACCTGGGGAACCTGGTGATCATGCGGGCGCAGTATGGGGCGGACTACCGTTTCCGCGATGTGACGGCGCTGCTGAATTCGCGGTTGCAGGGCGATCAGCTGAGTATGCGCATCAATAACGATTCGATGGGCGGGGATCCGGCGCCCGACCGGGCGAAGATTCTGACAGTGTCGTACGAGTACAACGGGCAGCCGGGACAAGTGGTGGTGAACGAGCGCGACACGCTGACGCTGCCCGGTGCGGGCAACGGCGGGGGCTGGAACTGGCCGGGCGGCGGCGGGCAGCTGCAGATCATGCGGGCGATGTTCGGAGCGGGAGACCGCAATGTGGATGTGACCTCGCGGCTGGCATCGCAGCTGCAGGGCAACACGCTGAACATGAAAGTGGACCGGGGCACGATGGGAGGCGATCCGGCGCCGGGACAGGCGAAGAGATTGAAAGTCATCTATCTATGGCAGGGGCTGCGTTACGAGACGAACGTGCCGGAGGGCGGGGTGCTGGACTTGCCGTGAAGGCGGGCGTCGGGCGTCGGACCTCGGAAAAAAACACGGCAGGCAGCAGACGGTCAGACCTTTGACCAGATTGCTGAAAGATCAGAGCTTCACGCGCCCGATTGGTACAGATATTTCTGAAACCCGGAGAACACTCGGCTGATTTCTTCGGGCTTGCCGAGGTCCGCAATGGCGTCAGCAATGGAGTTCGAATACTTCAGGCGAAGCAACGGAGTGAGCTTGTCCTGATCGAGTTCGTCCACGCCAACGCCCACGTAGTGTCCTAAAACAAAGTCCAGGAAGGCTTGCTGCTTGCTATTGAAGCGGGCGCTGATGGCGACCTTGGCGCGAGTGGCGCGCTCCTCGCGGGTAAGCGGAGGCAGGGCGTAGGCGACATACGCGAGCACATCGAAGAGGTCGCTTTTCTCGGCGTCGATGATTCGTTGCATCTCGGCAAGTTGATCATGTCCGAAGCCTTTCTCGGCAAGCCCTTCCAGTAGCTTTTTTCTGGTATCGGGAGCGCTCCACAGGGCGCGCAATTCCGCCTCATCTTTGAAGAACTCCGGCAATTTGCCGAACAGCGACTCCATGAACTGCT
This sequence comes from Terriglobia bacterium, assembly GCA_963832635.1. Taxonomy (GTDB): domain Bacteria; phylum Acidobacteriota; class Terriglobia; order Terriglobales; family Acidobacteriaceae; genus DATFTE01. The sequence goes on from CAWHVH010000004.1 coordinate 601,431, forward strand.
GGGCGGACATGGGCGTACCGTCGGGATGCCAGAAGGCCGTGGACATCATGTGCTGAATGGCACGCTCTTTCCCGTCGGCGAGCCTGACCTTCGCCTTTCGCCGGCAGACGCAGGGGCGCTGGCCGCAGAACTCGCAAGGCTCTTTGGGACACTCGCACGGATGCTGGCCACAGACAGCGCATGGGCGACGGCGCGGCCTTCACGCACTCACAGGGATAGGATTTGCACTTCGAACACGGTTCTGGTTCGAGCGGCTCGCCGTCCCACTCGGGATCGCTGAAATGAACGTAGGCCTTCACGAAATCGTAGACGGTGAAGTAGTCCTTGCCGTCGTAGAGGCGGGTGCCGCGGCCGATGATCTGCTTGAACTCGATCATGGTGTTGATGGGCCGCATCAGAACGATGTTGCGAATGTTGCGGGCATCGACGCCGGTGGAGAGTTTTTGCGAGGTGGTCAGGATGGTCGGGATGGTCTTTTCGTTGTCCTGGAAATCGCGCAGGTGCTGGTTGCCGAGTTCGCCATCGTTGGCGGTGACGCGCTGGCAATAGTTCGGGTCGGTGCTGGTCTTGATCTGGTTGATCAGGTCGCGCACGGCCAGGGCGTGATCCTGGGTAGCGCAGAAGACCAGAGTTTTTTCGTTCTGGTTGATCTGCTCCATGAACAGCTTCACGCGGTGCTTTTCGCGAGCTTCGATCTCGATGACCTTGTTGAAATCGGGTTCGGTGTAGCGCTTGCCTTGTTCGACTTCGCCCTCTACGACGAGGTCATCGGGCGTGTAGACATACTCGTCGAGGGTCGTGGCGATCTGCTTCACGCGGAAAGGAGTAAGGAAGCCGTCGTTGATGCCTTCGCGGAGCGAGTAAATGTAGACCGGCTCGCCGAAATAGGCGTAGGTGTCGGCGTTTTCTTTGCGTCTGGGCGTCGCGGTCAGCCCGAGCTGGACGGCGGGGGCAAAGTACTCCATAATCCCACGCCAATTGCTCTCATCATTCGCTCCGCCACGGTGGCACTCGTCGATGATGATGAAGTCGAAGAAGTCGGGAGGATAGTCGCCAAAATATGGCGAAGGCTGACCGTCTCTCGGCGGACCGCTCATGAAGGTCTGGAAGATGGTGAAGAACAGACTGGCGTTCGTCGGCACGCCTGCCGTTCCTGCGGATGTCTTCCGGCGTGATGCGAACCATGCGCATCTTCCGGGAACGCGGAGAAGTTGTTATAGGCCTGATCGGCGAGGTTGTTGCGATCCGCGAGAAAGAGGATGCGGGGACGGCGCGAAGGTTCGCGGCTCAGGTTCCAGCGGCTGTAGAACAATTTCCAGGCGATCTGGAAGGCGATAAAGGTTTTGCCCGTGCCGGTGGCGAGCGTGAGCAGGATGCGCTGCTGGTCGTTGGCAATGGCTTCCATCACGCGTTCGACGGCAATGTCCTGATAGTAGCGGCTGGGATGGGAGCCTCCTTTGTCTTCGAAAGGAACGGCGGCAAAGCGGTCGCGCCAGGCGTTTACTTTGGCGAAGGTCAGGTTCCAGAGTTCGTCGGGCGTGGGATAGGCGGGCGTCTCGCCTTCTTTGCCGGTCTCCATGTCAACGCCATAGATGGCCTGCCCGTTGGTGCAGTAGGTGAAGCGAACGGCCATCTTCGCGGCGTAGTTCTTGGCCTGAGCGAGACCCTTCGGTGAGCGGCTTGTCCCAGGCTTTGGCTTCGACGATGGCGAGCCGGGTGTTGCGATATTCGAGAACGTAGTCGGCACGAAGGGGATTGCCCCGGCGGATGTCTCCGGAAATGCGGCCTTCGATGCGTCCGGGAGAAATCATGTAGTCGCGGCGGACGCGGCTGCCATCGACGACGCCCCAGCCCGACGCTTTCAGGGCGGGATCGATGTGCTCGGCTCTGGTTTCGGCTTCGTTCATAGCGTTCTACAGGTCGCCGGCGAAGGCTTGGTGCAACAGCGACTTCTTCAATGCCTCGAGCGCCGCGAGCTTCTGCTGGTAAATGGATTCGAGGCGTTGGGTTTCGTCGTGGAAGTGCGTCGAGCTTGGCGACGATTTCTTTCTGTTCTTTCACATGCGGAAATGAGAGCCGACGTTACGTCAAATCGAGTGTTCTTGATTAGCTCAATGGCAGCGCCGTCGCTTTTGCGCGAATCTTGGCTTCATGAATCGGGCGTCGAAGCACATGAGGTAGCTCAGCAAAATGCCTGAGTAAGGAGTAGTCGCGGGTGATAACGTATCGGAACAATGCGAGCTGGTTACATGTCGCTCACGCTAGCTCGTCTGAAGCGACCGGCGACTACATCCGGTCGTTCACTCGTACACAAAGCAGTCGTTTGATCTCCGTGTAAATCCGTTCTCGATACGATTCGGCGAGTCTGGCGTCGATTCGCTTCGAGATCCATCAAGTCGAATCACCTTGGTCGTCAAATCAGTTGGCCGGACTACTGGTAATCCATCGGGAAATTCGTCCCCGGGCTGAACGATGCCGTATGAAAGAGTACATGTGGTCTCGACAACCTCGTCCAGTCGCTTCGTCCACCCACCCCGGACTGCGCTGGGTGAAGACGGATTGGAGATGGCTTTCAAAGAGAGCGCGGGCGTTTTGGAGGTTCTTTTCGGCGTTGGCTTTGGCGGTGGCGATGCCCTCAAACGCTTGGTCGAGGACGCCGACGATCCGCTGCTGTTCGGGGAGCGGCGGAAACGGAATCTGAACCGTCCAACGAACGCATGTCCTCGGACATCACGGTTTGCTGCTGCACCTACGCGGACCGAACCGAGAGTTTCCACCAGCGTCCATCATTGAACTGAGCAGATGGTACAGAAACTCGGTGTCAGGCTTGCGCGGATGTGGACAGTATCGCCTGCAAGCCAGAGCGAATCCGATAGCGCATTCCCGTTCTCCCAAGTTGCACGTCTTTCGAAGCATGTAGCACCTCGACAACGCAACATCGAAACGTCGGTCCGGCGTGCAATTCGTTAATGGCTTCGTCGTGCCATTGTCGGATCGAGCCGGACGACATTTCGCCGAACTCGCACGACTTTGAGCAATACCGGAATGTCCCTTCCGGTCAAATGTTGCCACTGCTTACTCGACGGTGCTTGCGCCACTGATCTAAATCGCAAACTTCGGCGAAGCGCCTTCGTTTGCCAGTCCGTTCTTCATAGCAGCGCCTTGATGTTCGCGAGCACCTCGGCGCTCTCGGCGTCCAGCGCGGCGATTTCTTCCATGATCTCTCGCGGGCTGCGGTGCGCGATCTCTTCTCCACCGTTCGGGTTCTTTACCGAGAGATCGAAGGTTGCCTTGTCGATTGTCTTCGCATCGACCGTCCACGACTTCGGCGAATCGGCGAACGTCTTTTGCAGCTTCACGAACTCCGCGAGATCGTCGTCGTTGAGCGGATTGGTTTTGCCGAGATTGCGTCCGGGGTCGAGCTGGTAATACCAAATCTTGCGCGTGGGCGCGCCTTTCTCGAAGAACAGCACGACCGTCTTTACGCCTGCACCCTGGAACGTGCCTCCGGGACAGTCGAGCACGGTATGAAGATTGCAGCTTTCGAGGAGAAGCTTGCGCAGGCTCACTGAGGCGTTGTCGGTGTTCGAGAGGAAAGTGTTCTTGATGACCACGCCGGCGCGGCCTCCGGCTTTGAGCATCTTGATGAAGTGCTGCAGAAACAGGAACGCCGTCTCGCCGGTGCGGATGGGGAAGTTCTGCTGCACTTCCTTCCGCTCCTTGCCGCCGAAGGGAGGGTTGGCCATGATTACCTCGACGCGATCTTTCTCCTGAATGTCGGCGAGGTTTTCGGTGAGGGTGTTGGTGTGAAGGATGTTAGGTGCCTCGATGCCATGCAGAATCATGTTCATGATGGCGATGACGTAGGCGAGGGACTTCTTCTCCTTGCCATAGAAGGTGCGCTCCTGAAGCGTTCTTAGGTCCTTTGTGGTTAGGCTGGCGGACAGGAGTGTCCGCCCTACATGTGTGAGGTATTCGTAGGACTCGCACAGGAATCCGGCCGAGCCGACTGCGCCGTCGTAGATGCGGTCGCCAATTTTGGGCTTCACGACCTGAACGATGGCGCGGATGAGCGGACGCGGGGTGTAATATTCGCCGCCATTGCGTCCGGCGTTGCCCATGTTTCTGATCTTGGCTTCGTAAAGCTGGGAGAGTTCGTGCTTCTGGTTCTGCGAGCGGAAGCGGAGCTCGTCAATCTGGTCGATGATTTCGCGGAGGTTGTATCCGCTTTGAATCTTGTTCTTGATCTCTCCGAAAATCTCTCCGATTTTGTATTCGATGGTGTTGGGGCTGGTGGCCTTTTGCTTGAACGCGTGTAAGTAGGGAAAGAGCTTGAGGTTGACGAAGTCGCGGAGATCGTCGCCGGTGAGGGCTTTATTGTGGTCGAGCTTACCGTCTTTGCCCTTAGGGGCGGCCCAAGTGTCCCATTGGTAAGGCTTGTCGAGAATAGGGCTGTATTTTTTCCCTTCGAGGGCGGCTACGTTAGCCTTGTCCCGCTCAAGGTCTTCGAGGTATTTCAGGAAGAGGAGCCAGGAAGTTTGCTCGGTGTAGTCGAGTTCGGTGGTGCATCCAGCTTCTTTTCGCAGAACGTCGTCGATGTTCTTGAAGGCTTGTTCGAACATGGTGGAAGTATCTTAGACGGCGGGGGAGAAATCAGCTTATGAGAGTTGGCGCAGGAGTGTCAACGAGAGTGACTGGGCTTGGCGTTTGAGGACAAAGGCTGTGGCCTCCTAAAATAGAGCATTCCGGGGGCAGGGGTTCCTCGCCGCTTTCCTCTTTGGAATGAGAGAGTTGCCGGGAGCGTCCTCGCCCTATCGCTGAAAAATCGCAGCGACGAGGACTGGGCACCTCCATAAAGAGTGGAGGGCCGGTATTGACAGTTGTGGGGCAGGCTGTGCAAAATGTCGGCAGTCTTTTTGGGGTTTGGTCAGACCCAGCACGAGCGCCATTCGTCCAAGAGTGGTCGCTACCCTGTCGGCGAGGTCTGAGAATGAATTTAAAGCGCAAGGTCCGACGTTTGCTCGGGCGTCGTCCCGCAGGCCGCGAGCTCGCGGTGTTTCCCGAGGATACGTTTGTGGTTTCGTATCCCCGGTCGGGGAACACGTGGACGCGATTTCTGATCGCGAGCCTCACCGGCCAGCCAACGCTCGAGACCATCACCCGGATGATCCCGGAGATTTACCTCTACTCCAACCGGCAGCTTATGCGCTTTCCGCAGCCGAGAATCCTCAAGAGCCATGAACCGTTTGACCCGCGCTACAAGAAGGTGATCTACATCGTTCGGGACCCGCGGGACGTGGCGGTGTCTCTGTACCATTACAGCCGCAAGCGACGAAATATTGCGGATGGCTATCCCATGGATGACTTTGTAAGTCGTTATCTGCAAGGAGAGTTTTTTGACTTCTGTGGCACCTGGCAACAGCACGTCGCCAGTTGGCGGTACACCCAGCCCGACCGCCAAATCCTGTGGCTCCACTACGAAGACATGCTGGACCAGCCCGCTACGGCCCTGACCAGGATTGCCGAGTTTATGCGGATCGAAGTAACGGCGGAGAGAATTGCGACCGCGATCGCGGGGAGTTCCTTCGAGCAGATGCGAAACATGGAACGGGAGCGAGGGCAACAGTGGAGGATGACGAAAGACACGCGCCTCGATATCCCTTTTGTTCGAAAGGCCGCCAAGGGCGCATGGAAATCGGAGTTGTCGAAGGAGTCGCAACGCAGGATTGAGAGCGCCTGGGGGGATACGATGAAGAGCCTTCACTATAGCGTCGAGTGGGACGGCAGCCATTCGGGGCGCCAGGAATCGCAGGCAAATGCTGCGCATGCCACACTGCCGGAAGCCCCGAGACCGCGAAACATCGGCTCACCGGCCGTTGCGTGAAGCGTGTGCCCGCACCCCTCCTGCGGCCCCAGTTCCTCAGTCTGCATGAGTTCAGATAAACCCCAGGCGAGTGCCACGCTCACCCACGCAGTTTGCTGGCGAGGGTAGACGGTACCTGGTACCCATTACCCAGAAAAGGCAGTTCAAATCAGAAACAAGATCAACGTCAAAATCACTGGCAACAGTTGCGGGGCGAATGCGCCTTAGACTCGCTTAGGGCAGGTCCGCGCACTGGGTCAGGTAACTTGCGCGAGGGGACTTGGCCTTCGGGTACATGATGCGGCGGGCGTGGGTTGTTAGACTTCGGGCGATGGCAACCCCTGTCCAAACCAAGGAAGTGGAGACAGTCCAGGCGCTGGTACAGCTGCTGAAGAACCGCTCCTACGAGGAGATTCGGCAGCGGATGTACGACAATCCTCCGGGCAGCACGTGGTGGTCGGCTTGCAAAACCGAACTCGACACCCGCAACGGAGAACAGATGGCGGCAGCGCTGGTGTCGACGTCGCGCGTGCTGGAGAAGATGCGGGGATCGACCGAGCACTTCGAGCGGCTGACGGAAACGCTGCACGATACCACGAAAGAAATCGCCCGCCTGATCGAGGACACCAAAGAAGCCAGCCGCCGGCTGGAAATTGCTGTGTATGTGATCACAGGGGTGGCGGTGGCCCTGCTCTTCAATGTCGCGTTTCTGGTGTTGGGGAAGAAGTAAGCAAACCTGACCTCAGACGCCGGCAAAAAACAAAATCTTACAACCCAGAGATCCGTGAGGAATGTCGCGGATGGAGTGGCCGGGCGGGACGGCGCTGCTTCAGATGCCGTTCGGTGGTGGTCTTTGGTGATGTTTTCCGGACCTCCGGGGGTTGATAGCGTCATGGTCAGAACAGAGGGGAAAGGACTGTTCAATCATGGCGAAATCCTCGGGCAAGATGAAGATTCTTTACGGTGAGGGTGAAGCGGAGTTGATGGCGGCACAGGCCGCGGCGCTGGAGAAGGCCGGGCATCAGGTGCAGACGGCGCTGGGACGCAAAGACGTGACCGAAGCGCTGAAGGGTGGGCCGTTCGATCTGGTGATTCTGGGCGGAACTCTTACGCGCGACGACCGGCATCATCTGCCGTACATGGTGAAGAAAGCGCAGGAAGGGTTGCGAGTGCTGGTGCTGCACACCGATGGGGGACGGCATCCCTACGTGGATGAGAACCTGGATACGGGCAGCGACCTGGAGCACCTGCTGGCGAAGATTGGCGGTGGGATGGTGAAGGCGGCGGCAGCCGGGAAGTGAAGGCCTAGGTCGCTGCCGGACTTTAAAGTCCAGGAGGCGAGTTCGCAGAAGTTCTCCCGTTTCGAAAAAACGAAATGACGGGGAACGCGGCTCGCCTCGAACGTTTTTGACGGGCGGCGCGGGTGCGGGAAAATCTTAAACCGCTGAGAGCGCGGAGAACCCCCGCAAAGAACACGGAAAATCGACAGGAATATCTTTGCAGGGTTGCCTGGCTGGATACTTTTTCTTCTGTAGGGAATGCGCGGTATGGACTGCGGCGTGCGCGTGGTTTCATATTGGTAACCAGTTGAGGCGTGACTTCAGATTTTCCGCGAAATCTTTTCTCCTGGGTGTAATCAGTAAGGTATCCATCAGGTTACCGGGAGTTGCAGTACTCTGAGCGCAGCCAGACGCGGAACTTTTATTGCGGCTGCCGGGTTTTGAGAGAGTGGGTTGGAGAAAATCACATGAAGATATCGAAACTCTTGGGAACGGGAGTTCTGCTTGCGGGGCTGGCGTGCTTGCTGATGCCGCAAAGGGCGGGGGCGCAGGATCAGGATCCTCCGGCGCGCGTGGCGCGCATGAACTATTCCGAAGGCTCGGTGTCATTTCAGCCGGGCGGAGAAGGCGATTGGCTGGCGGCAGTGCCGAACCGTCCGCTGACCACCGGCGACAACTTGTGGGCAGACCAAGGTGCGCGCTCGGAACTGCATGTGGGATCGACCGTGCTGCGCATGGGGTCCGAAACCAGCATGACGTTTCTGAATCTGGATGACCGGGCGACGCAGTTGCGACTGGCGCAGGGATCGCTGATGCTGCGGGTGCGGCATCTGGATGACGACGACGATTTCGAAGTGGACACGCCGAACCTGGCATTTACGGTGCGGCGTCCCGGGGAGTACCGGATCGACGTGAACCAGGCAGGCGACACCACGCTGATCACGGTGTGGAAAGGCCAAGGCGAAGCCAACGGCGGAGGAGAATCGTTTACCGTGCTGGGCGGGCAGGAATCGCGATTCACGGGAACGGATCAATTGAGTCACGACATCGACCAGGTTCCTCCCGATGACGCTTTCGTTCACTGGGCGTTCGATCGCGACCGGCGCGAGGACGCGGGAGTCACGCCGAACTACATTTCGACGGAGATGACGGGCTACGAGGATCTGGACGACTACGGGCGCTGGAACTACGTCGCGGGATACGGCAATGTCTGGGTTCCGGCGGGCGTGGGGCCGGGATGGGCTCCGTACCGCAACGGGCACTGGGCGTACGTGGCGCCGTGGGGATGGACGTGGGTGGAAGCTGAGCCGTGGGGCTTCGCTCCGTTCCACTATGGACGCTGGGCGTATGTGGGCGCGGGATGGTGCTGGGTACCGGGGCCGGTAGTGGTGCGTCCGGTGTACGCGCCGGCACTGGTAGCGTTCGTCGGGGGATTCGGCATTGCGGTCGGAGGCGGTGAACCGGTGGGGTGGTTCCCACTGGCTCCGGGCGAAGTGTATGTGCCGCGATACCGGGTGAGCCGCGGCTACGTGAACCAGGTCAACATCACCAATACGACGGTAAACATCACCAGAGTGACGAACGTCTATAACAATGTGAACGTCACGCACATCACGTATGTAAACCAGCGCGTGGTGAATGCGGTGACGGTGGTACCGCGGGACACGTTTGTGAACGCGCGTCCGGTGGAGAGGTCGATGATGCGGGTGGACGAGCGGCATCTGGCGGAAGCGCAGGTGACGCGTGAGGCGCCGGAACCGGTGCGTGCGAGCGTGCTGGGAGCGGGTGGAATGGCGCGGGTGCGGCCTCCGGCAGCGGTGGAGCGGCGGCAGGTAGTGGCGGACCGGCCTCCGGCAGCGCCGCGGCCGCCGTTCGAGCAGCGGCAGCCGAACGTGCTGCATAACGAAACGCAGCCCATGCATCCGGCTGGGCCAATCCGTCCTACGGAGGCGCGGCCGAATGGGCCGACGCAACCGGATCGCCCGAATGAGACCGCGCGCCCGCAAGAGCCGATGCAGGCCAATCGTCCAAATCAGGCGCCGCAAGCGCCGGAGCGAAACATGGAACCATCCCAGCCGGGGCGGAATGTTCCGCATCCTCCGGAAGGAAACCGCGCGCAGGAGCCGATGTCGCGGCCCGAGGTGCAGAACAACGCGGCGCGTCCGATGGAGCCGAGTGGGAACGGGCGAAGTCAACCACAGGAGTGGTCGCATCCGCTGGCGAAGCCAGTGCCTCCGCCGCGCGAGATGAGTCCGAAGCAGGCGCAGCAGGAAGAGCAGAAATATCATAACTGGCAGCAACAGCGTCCGGCGCCGGCTCCGCATGTAGCGCCGAAAGCGCCACCGCGAGAGGCTTCGAAGCCGAATTCGAAAGACTCGTCTCCGGACCGGCACCGGTAAACCTGAGAGCGTTTTTTGGGGCGGCCTGCGGGCCGCCCCTTTTTTGTGCGTCGGGGGTCACCAGGGAGTTAAGCATCAGACTGGTTACGGGTGGAATTTCGCTGAAGAATTCTCGCGGCTGGGGGCTCGAAAGTGGAGGAATCCCGGCGAAACCTCGTCCGCAAGTGGGTAGCATGCAAGTCGAGGCCAAAAGATATCGCAAATTTCCCGGCTGAATGAGTATAGGATGTCTGTCGTTTTTGGGACCACACGGAAAAGTCCGGTCGTGGGGTTCCCTGGCGGCGGTTGCGAGGCGAGGTTTGCCTCGACGGGCCCTTAGACTGCGGTGTGCCTGGAGGTCCGATGAGAAGGATCCAATCTTTAAGCATCCTGGTGAGCTTCTTGTGGGTGTGCGCGGTGTGGGGCCAAGAGAGCCCGGGCCTGGCCAAGCGGCTTACCAATCAGGACGTTATCAGCATGGTCGAGGTGGGTCTTTCCGAAGATGTCATCATCGCGAAGATTCGTTCAGTGAGCGCAGCAGGAGCCGGCAATACGAGTTTCGATACCAGCGTGGAAGGGTTGAAGGCGCTCAAGGCCGCGAAAGTGCCGGACTCGGTCATCAAGGTGATGATCGACCCGGGTCCGGCTCCGCAACCGATCAACGTCATGGCATCGACGCCGATGACGATTGATCCCAATTTGCCGCCTCCGGAAGTGGGCGTGTATTGGAAAGACGGAGCGAAGTTTGTCCTCATTGAGGGACAGGCGTTGACTCAGACGAAGGCGGGCGGCAAAGCCGGCAGCTTTTTCACCGATGGACTGAGAAACCAGCACTGGGATGCCTACCTCGAAGGGCCTGCATCGAAGAACGTGGTAAAGGAGCGGCGGCCGGCGTTTTATTTCTATGTCCCTGATGGGCTGGATTCGTCTGATTACGTACTGATCAAGCTCAACAAGAAAGGGGATCGCCGCGAATTTCAGGTCGGCTCGTTCGGCGGGATCACCGGCGGCAAGGCGGGCGTGCAACGAGACAAGGAGATTCCCTTCCAAGCGCAACATGTGGGAATCAGAATCTACAAGATCACCTTGAATCAGGACCTCAAACCGGGGCAGTACGCATTTTTCATGGGCACAGGCCAGGCGGCCACAATGGCTGGCGCCAAGGGAGGCAATCGATCGGGAGGGGTTGCCTCCGGCCGGATTTTTGATTTCGGCATTCCGGAATAGTGCGAGGCTTCTAGTACCCAGTACCTAGTACCCAGTACCTAGTTGCGTTGATGACAAACTCCGATGAGTTTGTCTTGAGATAAGGCTTTCCCGCGGAGCTTTGACTCCGGATCTGCTGGTGGGTTTTCGCGGGCGGTGCGCCCGCGCGACACTTATCTCACATTCCCGAAGGTGGCCAGGCGGCGCTTTTGGAAGTCGGTGACATCGAGGTCTTCGGCTTGCAGCGCAGCTTCTTCCTGGGCCCATTCCCGGGCTTCGTTATTGGCCAGCTTCTTCAACAGTTCGGTGGCACAGCGGGCGCAACAGAATCCTTTAATGTATTGTCGTTCGCCGTCCTCCTGTTCGAGGGCGTACTCGTAATCAAAGATAGGGGGCTGGGCGATGCAGAGGCTACATGCGTCCGGCGCGTTGACGTAGAGAGGATCGAATGTCGCAAAAAAGACGCTGTCATTCATGGCACACCTCGCCGTCTGGCCCCATGGTCGCATAGGCTGGGAATTTTTCCGTGACTGGGATCACTATGTAGAGTGAGTCGTGAGTAGTGAGTACCAGAAAAGGCTGCAGGGAACCCTTCTGGTTACGGATCTCGATGGTTCATAGGTGGTCCTGTATAGACTTGAGGACAGGTTTTTGGCGGCGGCGATTGCGGATTTGGGCTGGGAAGTGGGAGGATGAATAGAATATCTGGTCATTTCTGAGGATGGGGACCCGACTGCATGACTTCTGACAATGGAAGCAACGAAAAAAAGATTTATGTCACCTTGAGTGGCTTGCCGCTCTCGGTTGAATTGAAGTGGCCGTTTCACCGGTCGACGTCGGGGTCAGATTTCTGGGTGCTGCACACTGACATTTGGCTGGAGAATGGCGCCGGGCTGCATGCGCCGGTGGCGGTCAATCTGTCGGCGACGCTGCGCGAAGTGCTGCCCTCGCTCGAAGCGAATGATATCGAGGGTCCCGTCATCAACGCGCTCCGTAAAGAAGTGGACCGGCGGCAGGTGGAGTTTGTGAAGTCAGGGAAACTGGTGCCGGTGAATTTCTCCAGCCGGCATTATGACTTCAAGCGCAGCAAATGGATGTTCGGCAAGGCCAGCGACGAAGAGATGCGCCTGTTGATCGCGCGCAAAGTTTACTGGCAGACAAAAGTCACGGGCGGCGATGTGTGGCTGGGAGATGCGACCGAGGCGCTTTATTTGGAGACCACGACGGATCACCTGGTCGAGATCGCCAACAGCATGGCGAAGGAGGGCCTGTTCACCTTAGAGCGGCGCTACGCGCGGGCGAACCAGGCGTTGATGGTGCAACAGGAAAAGATTGAAGGCGACATGCAGGCGGCGCTCGCGGAGCTCGAGAAGAAGCACGCGTTCGAGAGAGGATAGAAGAACAGTCATCAGTCGTCCGGCTTCAGGAAGAGGCCCCACTTCTCGCAAAGTGCGCGAGAAATGGGGTGCTCAACGCGGGGAAGCGAGTTGCTGCAGTTGCCCGGGCAATGACATTTCATTACAGACCGAGGCCTCCGCTGGCTTTGCTGGCCCGGTTCAGAAAATCTTCCACGGCTGGGCCGTAGGGTTTTTTGAAGTCGGGCGGCCAGTTCCCCTGGTCGGCGAAGAGTTTCTTCAGGCCTTGCGCAATGCCCGGATCGCCGCCGGTGAATTGCAGCAGAAGATCTTTCCGGCGGGCGGCTAGCTGCTTCCCGGTTTCGCCGGCGGGATCTTCGTTACGGGCGATGGCGGCTTCGACATCCTGAATGAGGGCCTTCCATTCGCGGTCCGCCTGAGCCTGAAGTTCCGGCGACCAGCGCTGCTTGAGATTCGCGAGTTGTTCTTCGGTGTAGTACTTCTGCATCCAGTCTTTGCGGGTTTGCATTTGAATCACCTCGATGATTTTCCGGAACGAATCCCAATCGTGTTTCTCACCGGAGGCAACGATCTGCTCGGCGCGCTCGATGGCACGAATGGCGTGATCGAGATGGTTGCGCTTTTCGGCGATGATCTGGCGCTGCTGGCGAAGGGTCGCGGCCAGGTCGGCGTCTTTGCGATTGAGGAGGTCCCGGATCTGGTTCAGGGGAAAGCCGATGAACTTGAGCGCCACGATTTGTTCCAGTCGGATGAGGTCACGATCGGTGTACAAGCGGTAGCCCGCGGAAGTGCGTCCGCTCGGCTTGAGGAGCCCGAGGCGGTCGTAGTGATGCAGGGCACGAATCGTGACTCCCGCCCGCTGGGCAAATTCGTGGGGCTGGTAAGTGAGGCTCATACGACTTCTCCTGATCGAGGTTGTACGGCCTGACGTTGCGTCAGGGTCAAGAAGATTTTATTGGTGCAGGCAAGGACAGCGGCATCGTATTCGAGCGCGTGTTATGGTTCTGAGGAGGTTTTCCGTTTGCCTTCATCCACTGCCCGCCTGTGTTGCATCCTGCTTCTGGCGACAGGCGTTTGCCTGTGCCAGGAGCCGCCGGGTTCGAACGCACTTCCGCCGGCACCGTCTGCGGTGGCGCAGAGTCTCGCCTTGTCCGGGGAGACGTGGCCGCAAGACAATCAGACGCCCGGCGGCCAGGAGGAAGAGCACCCGTCGACCACCCACAAGGGGAAAGGCTCGCCCAACCAGGTCAAGGACCTTCCGGGCAAACTCAAAGACCAGCCGATTGTGTGGCTGATTGGTCCTTATGTTCCAAGTCAATCGAAACTTACACCGCTGACCAACGGGGAACGCCGCGAAGTCTATCTGCGTCAGACTTATCTCAACGCTGGTTCTTATTTAGCGAGGGCGTTCGCGGCCGGCATCGATCAGGCCCGCGGCACTCCGTACGAGTGGGGCGGTGGTTTTGGAGGATATGGGCGGCGCTTCGCGTCGCGATACGGCCAGTTCGTGGTGGAAAACAGCCTGGTGGCGGCGGGAAATGCGGGGCTAGGATATGAGCCGCGATACGACTTCTGCCGTTGCCAGGGATTCTGGCCGCGTACCCGTCACGCGATCGCACGAAACTTTTATACGTACAACAGTACGGAGAAAGAAAAACGGCCTCAGATCGCGTTATACGCTGGGGCCTATGCTGCGGGAGCGATTTCGAGTACGTGGATGCCAGGACATCAGAATCCGTGGAAAAACGGAGCCTTCGTGGCATTGCAGCAGGTCGGGTATGGGAGCGCGATTAACTGGGTAAGCGAGTTCGCTCTGGATATCCTGAGAAAAACCGGGGCGAGAAAGAAGTAGGTCAGGCTGGACCTGGAGTAAAACGACTTCTTTACTCGTTCTTCATGGCGTCGATCAACTGATACAACTGGGTTCGGTCGACCACTTCCACAAAAGGTTTGCCCTGGGTTTTGTTGCTTACCACATAGATGGTCGGCGTGTGTTCGAGGCCCAGGCGCTGTCCGACTTCGCGGTCCGCGCGAACTTCGTCGGCGTACTTGCCCTGAGGGTCGACGACAAAGGGCAGCTCGACTTTATGGTCGTCGGCAAACTTCTCAGAAAAGCCGCGCAGCGTGGGAGGGGTGATTTCCGGCTGGTGCTGGAAGATGTATTCGCGATATTCGGCTCCCAACTGCTTGGACTGCGCGTCGAAGTAACGCGCGATGACAGCGGCATCAAACGACCAGTTGTGCATGGGCAGCGGGAAATCGTGAATGACGACCGGGATCTTGTAGGTGCGTCCGGCTTCGGCGACCAGGGGCGCGGCGCGGCGGCAGTCGGGACACTGGAGATCTTCGAAGACCACGATGGCGACCTGGGCTCCTTTGGGAGGCCGCAGGGCAGAGGTGTCGTTTTGAGCGAGCGCGAAGGTGGCGACGAACAGCAGCGCGAGAGTGGTGAAAATCGTCTTCATATCTTTGTTCGATGCGGGGAGACGGAGATGCTCTTTCTCCTATGGTAACCGCAAGAAGGCTTGGCCGCAAAGGGCGCAGAGGGGCCCCTTAGAGCAACGTGAGTTGGCGGCGTTCCAGGGCCAGGAGCTTCTCTTTGATCGGGAGGCCTCCGCCGTAGCCGGTGAGTTTGCCGTTACTGCCAATCACGCGGTGGCAAGGGATGATGATGGGGATGGGGTTAGAGCCATTGGCGAGGCCGACGGCACGGCAGGCGTTGGGATTGCCGATGCGGCGGGCAAGTTCTCCGTAAGACGTGGTTTCGCCGTAGGGGATGTCGAGCAGCCGGCGCCAGACCTTCTGCTGAAACTCGGTGCCCTCGGGGGCGAGGGGAAAGTCAAAAGCTTCCAGTTTCCCAGTGAAATACGCGCGCAGCTGCCGGATGACTTCCTTCAGGGGACGAGCATCTTCCCGCCAATCGGGATCAGGAGGATGGGCGCGCTTGCTGCTCAGGAATTCGATGTGGCGAAGGCCGGTATCGTCTGCGGCCAGGAGGAGAGGGCCGAGGGGGCTGTCGATTTCGGTGTAGGAAGTCATGGTTGGTGCCTCGTGGTGCTCACCCAGTACTCACGTTCCGGGTTGGCGTCTGTCGCGGCTCTGCGGCTTGTGCCTTCGGTTCTTTCCTGATTGAAATCTGCGAGTGCGACTGCCAGAGGTGCATGGCGGCGTAGGCGCGCCAGGGACGCCATACTTGCGATCGAACTTCGAGCTGGCGAGGAGTGCGCAGATCCGTCGCATGCAGCAATCCAAGATCTGCGGTGGGGAAGGCATCGGGTTCGCCCAGAGCGCGCATGGCGACGTATTGAGCGGTCCAGTCTCCAATGCCGGGAAGGCTGCGAAAGTTGTTCAGCCACTCCTCGATGTTCGCCACTCCCGAGAAACTCAGTTTTCCATCGCACACAGCCCGGGCCAATGCGCGAATGGTGTGCGCTCGGGCGCGCGGCAAGCCGATGCGGGCGACATCGGCGTCAGCCAGCTTCTGCGCAGGCGGAAAAGCGTTGCTTAACCCGTGATTTGAGTTGAGCGTTGTCCCAAATTCCCGGACCAGTCTTCCGGCAAGGGTGGTTGCTCCGCGAACCGTGACCTGCTGGCCGAGGATGGCGCGGATGGCGAGCTCGAATCCGTCCCAGCAGCCGGGCACGCGAAGACCGGGGCGGGCAAAGACGCGATCAGCAAGCAAACGGTCGCGACGAAGATGGCGGGTGATCTCACCGGGATCGGCGGACAAATCGAACATGCGGCGCACGCGTTCCACGATCAGGAAAAGAGAACACGGATCGGGGAAGTGGATGCGTAGAGAAACCGCGGATGCGGCGGAGTCGAGTGTGGCCTCGAGCCATCCGAGGTGAAGGTCCAACTCAAATACGCGGCGATAGCTGGAACCTTCTACGACCTCGACACCCGGAGTCGCGCGAGGGGCCAGGAACTCGAGCAATCCATTCCAATCGAAGGGAGGGCGGAAGCGCAGCAGGAAGCGATATTCGTTCAGCTCTGCGGAAGGCATGCGGCCAGCGAGGTTCCTGATTTGAGTGGGAGTGCGTCCGTAAGTTTTCAGAAACGTAGCGTTGAAGCGGCGGACGCTGCCGAAGCCGGACGCGAACGCAACTCGGTTCAGAGGAAGCCTGGTTTCATCGATCAGCTTCTTGGCGAAATGCAGGCGGCGGGTTTGCACGACGGCGATGGGACTGGCTCCAAGATGCTGCAGGAACAGGCGACGAAGGTGACGGGAACCAATACCCACGCGGCCGGCGAGCGAGTCGACGCCGCCATCTTCAAGAGCGCTCTCGCCGATCAAGCGAAGCGCGCGAGACACGGTCACCGATGTTCCCAGCCACGCCGGCGTACCCGGCGAGCACTCGGGGCGGCAACGCAGGCAAGGGCGCAGGCCCGCTACCGCGGCAGCGGCAGCCGTGGGGAAGTAGCGAACGTTCTCCTCTTTCGGAGAGCGCACGGGACAGATCGGGCGGCAGTAGACTCCCGTGGTGACCACGCCTATGAAGAAGCGTCCGTCGAAGCGGGGATCGCGGGCTTTGCGGGCACGAGCGCAGATGATGGGATCGAGGTGCATGACGCTGAGAACACGATAGAACAAATCGCGGGAAATGGATGGCCGTTTTCGGACATGAATCCTGGAACGCCCAGCAGGCCCCTTGATTCACAGCACTTTCTTCAGCTCCGATAGCAGACGATCCAGATCTTCGATGGAGTTGTAGAAGTGGCAGGAGACGCGGATGCCGCCGACATTTGACGTGTAGCGGACGGAGACCAGGATTTTCTTTTCCAGCAGCCGGTTCATCAGGGCGACGTTTTGTGGAGCGGTCCCGACTGAGAAGGTCACAATGCCGGAGCGATTCTCCGGGGCGCGGGGAGTGACTATCTTGACCGGAAGCTGGTCGAGTCCCGAGAGCAGGTGATCGGTGAGCGAGCGGATGTGAGCGGCGGTATTGTCTTGACCGAGGTTGTGAATGAGATTGAGACTGGCGGCCAAGCCGATCGCGCCAGGATAGTTTGCGGTGCCTCCGGTTTCGAAGCGTCGGGCGGTGCGGACGTAGGCATAGTCCGTGACAGGAGTGATCCCCGGGGTTTGAAAATAGTTCCCCCATCCTCCCTCAGGATCCTCAACCGAGAGGTACCCCGCCAGGGGCGGGTGGAGCCGGGGCAGCGCCTTGCGGCTGACGTAGAGGAATCCGCAACCGAAGGGGGCGTTGAGCCACTTGTGTCCGCCGCAGACGAGGATGTCGATGGGCGTCTGGCGCACATCGAGCGGAACGGCCCCAGTTGCTGGATGGCATCGACCACCAACCAGAGGTTGCGATCGCGGCAGAGCTGGCTCAGGGCGGCGAGATCGCAGCGGTATCCGTTGGTCCATTGCACGCTGCTGATGGCGATGACACGGGTGCGCGGAGTGATGCGGGAGGCGAAGTCCTCGGTGCGTATTTCGCCGGCGTGATTCGGGACGACATCGATCTCGATGCCGTCCTTCTTCTTTTGGACCCAGGGGATCGCAACCTCCATGAACTCAAGGTCGGAAATCAGAATGCGATCGCCGGATTCAAGCGGGATCGCATTGGCCGCGAGGGAGAGTCCGTGGGAGGTGCTTTCGGTCAGCGCCACTTCGTCTTCGCGCGCATTGATCAGACGGGCGACAGCGGGACGCGCCGCGGCGCGCATCTCGTCCATGAAAATGTGATGGGCGGTCGAGGACTCGTGCGGACAGACCATGGCGAGATCGAGGAACTTCTCGACCGCCTCGACGGCCGGGCGCGGCGCCAGCGAAACGCAGGCGGCGTCGAGAAATGTTTTTCCGTGAACTCCGGGAAAGTGCTGACGTGCGGTAAGCATGGCAGTCGATTCTAAACATGAGGAGCGGGTTCGAGAACACAAAGATGCGAAAACGTTCTCACTATCCCCGGCGCGCGAAGAAAATTCGCAAGCGTCGTCAAGCTTCTCTTGACAAGGTTTTACCTTCCTTTACCGAGTCTTTACCGCGTTGAACTCCAGGCCGGGTTACTGTCTTTGTTGTTTAGGGATCTCGACCGACCGACTCTCTCCCGGAAGGCGAGGTCCCATTTTCCTGGCAGTTGAACTACGAACTCTAGTAGTAGAGGCCCAGGGCTGCATACGATAAGGCTCGCCTGTCTGCGGCTTGGCCTCCATGGGCGGGCATACGCTGAGGAAGCTCGCCGGGGGACTCCGGCGGGCTTTTTGTTTGTGCGGCACAATCAGGATGCGGCTGAGATAGCGAGTGAACGCGGCAGAGGCGCCGTAAGCCGGCACGGAAACTTTGACCGCCGTGCCCTTACGGTCGGAGGCAATTTCCATCTTTCCGCCGAGCTCGGAGACGCGTTCGCGGATTCCCGCCAGTCCCACCCCCACACCTGTTCCGGAGGTGCGGAATCGCTCGAGGCGATCCGGCTGAATTCCGTGGCCAAAATCGCGCACTTCGAGGGTGACCGCCTTGCCGTCGAGATCAAGGCGCACCTCGGCTTTGCCGCTTCCGGAGTGGCGGTGAATATTGTTGAGAGTCTCCTGCAGCACGCGGAAAAGCACGATCTCGATATTGGCCGGCAGACGTTCGAGCGGCGGCAGGCGGAGTTCGACCTCGACGCCGCTGCGCCGCGCAAAACCTTCGACGTACCATTGGGCTGCCGAGGCGAATCCTGTCTCGTCGAGCAAAGGAGGGTGCAGCAGGTGTGACATGGTGCGGGTTTCGCTGAGACAGTGATTGAGCAGCTGGCGCGACTCGGCGATGAGTCCGGCACGGTTCTGACCGTCGGGACGGGCGAGAAGGTCGAGATTGATGGCCAGCGCCGTCAGATACTGGCCGACGCTGTCGTGCAACTCGCGGGCTATGCGCCGGCGCTCTTCGTCCTGCAGCTGCATGAGCCGGTTGGAAAGTGAGCGCAGTGCCGAGGTGCGCTGTGCCACCTGCGACTCCAACTTGCTGTAAGAGCTGGCGAGGGCCTCTTCCATCTGCTTGCGCGCGGTGATGTCTTCAACGACTGAGATGAAATACTTGGGATCGCCGTCGGAATCGCGCAACAAGGAAGCGGTGAGGTTCACCCATACCAACGATCCATCCTTGCGGATGTAGCGTTTCTCCATCGAATAACGGTCGACTTTGCCTTCGAGAAGCTCTTTCACGTGAGCCATATCTGCTTCCAGGTCGTCCGGGTAAGTGACGTCCTGAAATGTCATGTAGAGCAGTTCTTCGCGGGTGTATCCGACGATCTCGCACAGTTTGCGATTGATGCGCAGCCAGCGGCCATCGAGACCGACGTGAGCCATGCCAAGAGCGGCTTCTTCGAAGGTGAAGCGAAATCCCTCTTCAGTCTCGCGGCGGGCGGCGGTGGCACGGAATTGGCGCTCGGATTCCGAGCATGCGGCGGCCCGTACCACACAGTCGGCGCCGCAAGAGAATCCGGTGAGAACATGTTGGCCATTGATTTGGGTATGGTCCCCCCGCATGAGCACCCACCGGAGGCGGCGATCAGGCAAAATAGTGCGATAGGCGAGTTCGAAAGTACCAGCATCGCCGCAGGCCTCCTGAACTGCCCGGGTCCACGACTCGCGGTCCTCGGGGTAAACGGCGTCGGCCCAATCCTGGTAAGTGAAATCCTGATCGGCATCGTAACCAAAGTGAGCCTTACACTCTGCGGAACACGATAGAGTCTTAGTCGATGGATTGAGATGCCAAGTGCCAATGCCCGCAGACTTTACTGCTAAGTCAAGAGCAAGAGCGGGGGTTTCGAACTGGAGATCGGTGCTGCGGCGATCGTTCATGTCGCACTCCGGTGAATCGCTATGGCCTGATGACGAAGGGGCAGACACGGATCCGGGCTACTTGAGAGCTGTTTTGTGTTTGAGAAGCTCTGCGGCTCCCCACCCAGACAACCGCAGTAGCCTCTATTTTAGCGAAATGTCATCAAACTTGCCTAAGGAAAACGGGAGTCCCCGAGGCGGACGAAAATATGCCGTAACCTTTCCGGGGGTGAGCAGTTTCTGTAATTGAGAGCGAAAGATGGCGGTCAGGAAAGCCTGCATCGACGGGGTCGCGGGGGGAGGCGAAGGAGCGCCTTCTGGTGGAGGCTGCCCAAAAAGACCCCAGCCGCTTTGCCGAGCTCTACGAGATTCATTTCGACCGTGTCTATGCCTACATCGCTCGGCGGGTTCGCGACCGCGATGCGGCGGAGGACTTGACGTCCGAGGTCTTTCACCGCGCACTGGCCAGTTTGCCGCGCTTCGATTGGCGAGGGATTCCATTTGCGGTGTGGTTGCTGCGCATCGCTTCGAATTTGATGGTGGATCGCTGGAAACAGGCCGGGAGAGAAGTGCAGGAAGATCCTCCGGAGCCGGTGATGGAAGTGTGTCCGGTTGAAGTTGAACATCGCGCGCGGCTTTTCCGCATGGTGGAACTGCTGCCGGAGGATCAGCGGCGTGTGGTGGTGATGCGGTTCGCGGAGGAAAAAAGCATCAGGGAGATCGCGGGAGAACTCGGGCGCAGTGAAGGAGCGGTAAAGCAGTTGCAGTTCCGGGGCCTGCAGAATCTGCGGTCCAGGCTGGGTGGTAAACATGCATAAGGGCAGCCCGTTCGAACAACTCGACGCCGCCGTGCAGGCGATGCTGGCGAAGCCGGAAGCGCGCCTGCCGAAGGTGGGCAAGAGTCTGGTTTCGCTGCTGCGGGTTGCGGAAGATCTGCGGGATTTGCCGCGTGAGGAGTTCCGGGCGCGTTTGAAAGCGGATTTGAGGAGAGGAACCATGGCGACTTTAGCGGAACTTCCGAGGACGGAATATCACACCGCAACGGCTTATTTGGCATACAGGGATGCGGCGGCGGCGATCGCGTTCTACAAGAGGGCGTTCGGCGCGAAAGAGCGGTTGCGCTTGTCGGAGCCGTCGGGAAAGATTGGGCATGCAGAAATCGCGATCGGCGATTCCGTGATCATGCTTTCCGACGAATTCCCCGACTATGGCGTATTCAGCGCGGAAACTCTGGGCGGGTCTCCGGTAAAAATGGACCTGCGCGTCGATGATGTTGACGCTGTCGCCAAACGGGCGGTGGCTGCTGGTGCCAAGGTGGTGCGTCCGGTGGAGGACCAGTTCTACGGATACCGCTCGGGACAGTTCGCGGATCCCTTCGGCTACACCTGGATCATCTCGACGCGGAAAGAGAAAGTTTCGGCAGAGGAAATGCAGCGGCGCTTGGACGAAATCAGCAAGCCAGAAACGGTCGAAGACAAGTCTGGGGTCCGGGCGGTACCGGAGGGATACCGTACCGTCACGCCATACCTGGTGGCGAAAGATGCGCCCAGGCTGCTCGAGTTCGTGAAGCAGACGTTCGGAGCCACGGAACATTTTCGCTCGACCGGGTCCGCGGGCGGCATGCATGCGGAGGTCCAACTTGGAGATTCGAGGATGATGATCGGTGGAGGAGGACCGGAGTACTCCTGGAAGGGCGATGCGAAGCTGGGTGCGTTCCACGTGTACGTTCACGATTGCGATGCGACTTACAGGCGCGCGCTCGAAGCTGGTGGAACGGGAGTTGACGAGCCGGTCGATCAATCCTATGGCGAACGTTCGGCGACGGTGAGAGATGCCGAAGGCAATCACTGGTACATCGCGACCTACAAGGGGGACAACTACAAGTGGGAGGGTGCCCCGGACGTACAGCCTTGCCTGCACCCGCTGCGGGCCGAGCCTGTGCTCAATTTCGTAAAGCGGGCGTTTGGAGCGCAAGAGCAGGGACGGTACGCTTCTCCGGATGGAGTCATCCATCATGTCACCGTGAAGATCGGCGATTCTTACATGGAGATGGGCGAGGCCCATGGCGCCTACCAGCCGATGCAAAGCATGTTCTATCTGTATGTGCCCAACGTCGACGAGCTCTATCGCCGCGCGTTGCAGGCCGGCGGAACTTCCATCTCGGAGCCGGCCGATCAGCCGTACGGGGATCGGAATGCCGCCGTGCGCGATCCCTTTGGAAACGAGTGGTATATCGCGACCCACGTCAAAGACGTCGCCATGTGAGGTGAAGCAGTGGCGCAGATACCGGTGATTCAAAACATTTCCGACACGGCGCGCTGGGTAGCGGTGTTTCGCGCCCGCGAAAGCGCTCGTCCCGATGCGCTGTTTCAGGATCCTTTTGCCGGACGACTCGCAGGTTCGCGCGGAGAAGAAATCGCCGCAAACATGCGGTACGTGAACCGCCACTCGTGGTCGATGGTGGCACGGACCTTTGTGATCGACGAACTGGTCAGGAAAGAAGTCGAACAAGGCGTGGACATGGTGGTGAATCTAGCCGCCGGGCTGGATACGCGCCCTTATCGCATGGAACTTCCGGCCTCGCTCCAGTGGGTGGAAGTCGATCTGCCGGAAATTTTGACTTACAAGGAAGCCATGCTCGCCGGAGAGAAGCCGAAGTGCCGGCTGGAGCGGGTGCGGCTGGACTTGGCGGACAGGGATGCACGGCGCGAGCTGTTTCAAAGACTGAGCCGCGACGCCGCGAAGGCGCTCGTCATCAGCGAGGGGTTGTTGATTTATCTGACTACGGAAGATGTGTCTTCCCTGGCCAGGGATTTGGCGGATGCGCCGGCATTTCAGAATTGGGTTATCGACATCGCTTCTCCGGCGCTTCTGCGCATGCTGCAGAAGAAGATGGGTCAGCAGTTGGCGCAGGGAAACTCTGCGATGAAGTTCGCTCCGGAAAAGGGCGCGGATCACTTCCGGGAGCACGGGTGGAAGCCGGTGCAGGTGCAGTCGATGCTACATACGGCGGCTCGGCTGAAACGCCTGCCGCTTTCGCTGCGGCTGTTTGCCTTCTTTCCGGAACCGGTAGGCCCTCCGGGGTCCAGGCCGTGGTCGGGCGTGTGCCTGCTCGAACGGCAGTGAACCGCTTCCCCCTGCTACAATTTCTGCGCAAAGAAAGGAGCAGAACATGCTGCAGGCAGGACAATCCTTCCCGAACTTTTCTCTTCCCAACCAGGATGGTAAGACCGTGAAATTGGCCGATTATGCCGGCAAATGGCTGGTGGTTTATGTCTACCCGAAAGATGACACGCCGGGGTGCACCATCCAGGGAAAGTCATTCACCGCGTCCAAAGCCGACTTCGATGCGGCGGGGATCACCGTGCTCGGGGTGAGTGCCGATGATGTGGCCTCGCACAAGAATTTCTGCAACAAGTTCGCCTTCTCCATCGATCTTCTCGCCGACACGAATCATGACCTGCTGCAAGGCCTGCGGGATCGGACAGACCGAGTACAAGGGCAACCTGTACTGGGACCGGACCAGTTTCGTGATTGATCCCACGGGCACAGTGCGGAAGGTGTATGCCAAGGTGAATCCGGAAGGGCACGAGAAAGTGCTGCTGGAAGATATCGAGCAGTTGATGGATGCGACCGCGGCCTAGGGATCACCGTGGACAAGAACCTTTATTGCTTTTACAAGTCGATCTCCCAAGTCTCCGCCACCAGGCCTTTGCGGCTCCAGCTGTTGTGCCGGTGCTGATCGACCAGGTGGAAGCCCGCCCGCTGGTAGATGCCACGAGCCGCCTTCAGTTCGCTTTGCGTCCAAAGCGTGATCTTTTTGTATCCGGCCTTGCGCGCGAAGCGGACGCATTCGGCGACTAGACGCTTGCCGATCCCCAATCCGCGCGCGGAGGGTTCGACCAGCAGCAGGCGCAGTTTGGCGACCGTCTTTGATTTCTTAACCAGGAAAACGCAGCCCACCAACTCGCCGTTGCATTCCGCCATCCAGCAATGTTCACGCTGAGGCTCGTAGTGTTCGACGAACTCGCCGACGATTCTTGCCACCAGCGCCTCGAAGCGCTCGTCGTATCGGTACTCCTGGGAATAGAGAAGGCCGTGCCGCTGCACTACCCAGCCCATGTCTCCCGGGCGATGGGAGCGCAGGAGGTACGAGGCCTGGGGAACGGCGTCGCCGGAAGAGACGCCGAGCAGGTCTTCGATGGTGTGCATGGCCTTCACCAGGCGGTCTTGCCCGGGCGTGGGAATACGGCGCAGCAGCGTGCCCACCTCCTCCGCCGAGCGGGCGTTAAGGGGAGCGAAGGCGCCCCGTCCTTTGACGGTGAGTTTCAGGAAGTGATGGCGGGCATCTTCGCGCGAAGCGGTGCGGGTCAGCCAGCCGCGCTTTTCGAAAGACCGCAGCATGCGGCTGAGATAACCGGGATCGAGGCCGAGGTCTTTGCACAGTTCCGTGGCCGTGGGTTTTTCGCGGTTGGCAAGCTCGTAGAGCACGCGCACTTCGGTCAGGGAGAATGGGCTTTGATAGAGCTTTTCGCGCAGGACCCCGATCTGGCGGGTGTAGAAGCGATTGAAGCGGCGAACGGCTTCG
Organism: Terriglobia bacterium; assembly: GCA_963832635.1. GTDB lineage: Bacteria > Acidobacteriota > Terriglobia > Terriglobales > Acidobacteriaceae > DATFTE01. The sequence goes on from CAWHVH010000004.1 coordinate 625,886, forward strand.
ATCTGGCTGGCGAGGCTGGGCATGGAAACCTCCTCTCCGCTAGTATTGGAGAATTAGTTGACTTTGTCAACTAATCCAAGAGACAGTCGAATCAGTCGTGTCGAAGCAGCTCGCGGTTGGCGCGGTCTAGAGTTTCTTCACTTCCCGCAGCAGTTCTTCAACGTCCGGCATCTGGTCGAGGGGATACACGCGGGCGAAGGCGATGGTGCCATGTTTTATCCACGATGAAGGCGGCGCGCTCGCAGATCCCGGGGACGGGCGTCGCCTTCGCGCAGGATTCCGAAGGCCCGCGTGACTTCTCCGTGGGGAAAGAAGTCGGCGCACAGGGGAATCTCCATCATCCCGAGTTCTTTCTTTTGCCAGGCAATGTGGCTGGTGAATGGAATCGACGCTGATGTCCAGAACCTGGGCATGAAGCGCGGCGAACTTCTCCCGGGCGGAGTCGAACGCCGGCACCTGCGCGGCTCAAGTGGGGGTCCAGTCGAGGGGGTGGAAGGCGATCACCACGTGCTGCCGGCCGCGAAAATCGCCGAGCCGCACGCGGAATTCGCGTTCCCCGGCAACCGCGGGAAGGTCGAAGTCGGGAGCCGGATCGCCGGGCTTCAGAGCCATAGTTGGCTCAGTGTAGCGTGGGAGGGGTCAGGCATCAAACGTGACAGCTTGACCGATCTTTACTCTTCTTGACCAAGTCTTTACGCCGCCGAATGCGGCAGAGGGCTCCGAACCAGGAGCAACTCCAAAAACCACCTCGATCTCGCAAGGCGCCATTGGGCGGACCTTACGGTGCGGCTGACCCTCCGCTGCTAACGAGAAGGCGGGCTCTGCCGTGGGATAAGCGGAGCCTTCTGAAATTAATATTGCTTTAACAATTCTGGGGAGAGTTGGGCTCTAAGATCTTCGGATGCCACAGGAGCCTCTTACGATTCAAGATCAGGTCGGCCCGAAAGAAGGACAGCGGGTGCTGCGTCTGACCGGGCCTCTTGTCATCAACAACCTCTTTGATTTTCAGGCCAAAGTGCGTGCGGATGATTCGCGCAAGCTGATCATCGACTTCAGCAACGTGCCTTACATAGACTCGGCCGGCATTGGTGCCCTGGTCGGTGCCTATGTCACACATCAGAAAGGTGGGCGCTCGCTGTCGTTGGTGGGAGTGAGTGACCGGGTGCATAACGCACTGAAGGTGACCCACGTGGAGCAGTTCTTCCAGTTCTACAACTCCGTGGATGCTGCGGTCAGCTGGCATCAGACCGGAAACAAGAAAGGCGGCCTTTGCGGGCCGCCCTTGCTTCGGATTTTCTCAGTCAGTGGCTTTTAGACCGCCTTGACATTCTCCGCTTGCCAGCCCTTCGGGCCCTTGACCACGTCGAACTGCACTTGCTGACCCTCTTGCAGGCTGCGGAACCCGCCGGCTTGAATCGCGGAGAAGTGCACGAAGACATCCTCTCCATTCTGGCGGCTGATAAAACCATAACCTTTGGCGTCGTTAAACCACTTTACTGTTCCTGTTTCCATGTGTTGCTTTGTTCCTTTTGTGTGATGTTGCGCTGAATCACTCGCAGAACTTCGCAGGCAGGATCATGCCATTGAGCGGAGATACTGGGAACTGCAAAAACCGCAAGATCAAACGCAACTTGATTTTACCCTAGTTTCCACGAAAAGCTCCATGACTTTCACGCGTAGGGCTGCTAAACCATTGATTTATATGCTCTATTCTGGAATCCAGCGAGCGCCCGCCCGAGATGTGCGCGAGGTTTGCGAAGTAGTTTCGGAGAGTAGACGGGGACTGGCAACTTTTTCCGCTTCCGGTCATCATGGAAGGATGATTCGGCGTGTGTTGGTTTTCCTCTTGCTTGTTTCCTCAGTCAGTTTTGCTGACATCATCGCTGACGTCCAGGGTGCGCTGACGCAAGGCAACTTTGTGATCGCAGAGCAGGAGTTGCAGGAATATCACGCACATCACGGCATCACCCCAGATTATTTGGAAGCACTTTCGTGGATGGCGCGGGCCACCGCAAACAGCAATCAGATGGGTGCGGCTGAAAGTTATGCCAAACAAACGGAAGCCTTTGCCCGGCAGCTTTTGACGAAGCGGCCGCTCGACGCCGAGCCGCACCTGCCCATCGCGCTGGGCGCGGCGATCGAAGTTCAGGCACAGGTGCTGGTTGCCGGAGGACATCACGCGCAAGCGATCGCGTTATTGAAGCGCAGCTTGGTGGAGTTCGGTAAGACCTCAATCCGAGACCGCCTGCAGAAAAACCTGAATTTGCTGGGGTTGACCGGGCAACCGGCTCCCGCTTTGCAAATCGGCGAATATCTGGGATCGAAGCCGGTGGCGCTCAGTGAACTGAAGGGTTCGCCGGTGCTGCTGTTTTTCTGGGCGCACTGGTGCGTCGACTGTAAGGCGGAGGGCCCGATCATTACCCAACTGCGTTCCGAATTTGGCCCGAGGGGCCTGATCGTAATGGCGCCGACCCAACGTTACGGCTATGGGGCCGGCGGACAGGAAGCCACTCCCAAAGCAGAGCTCGCCTATATTGACCAGGTCTGGCAGCATTACTATGCGGGGCTCCGGAATATTCCGGTGCCGGTCAGCAAAGCCAACTTCAGCAGCTATGGCGCCAGTACGACACCAACGCTGGTATTGGTGGATCGCGCGGGCAAAGTGGCCATGTACCATCCTGGAGCCATGCCCTACGATCAGCTGCGGGGAGCCATCGAAAAAGTGTTTGCCAACTGAGGGCGATGCAACTGAACTAGCCGACTTCGACTAGCCCGTAACTGCGTTGCCAGCGGGAACGCATGTGCCGCAAGGCGCGATTGATTTCTTCCTGCGAGATTTCGGAGTTAGGCCCGGCGAGCACGGCGGCGGCTTCCCGCTTGGCGACTTCGAGCAGTTCACGGTCACGGATCAGGCTCGCTACCTGGAAACTGGGCATTCCCGCCTGACGCGTGCCGAAGAACTCTCCCGGGCCGCGGAGTTCCAGATCGAGTTCGGCGATCTGGAAGCCATCCGTAGTCCGCACCATGGCATCGAGGCGGCGATCGCCCTCCTCGGAAACCTTGCCGCCGGTCATCAGGACGCAATAAGACTTGGCGGCGCCCCGCCCAATGCGCCCGCGAAGCTGATGCAGCTGGGCCAGACCGAAACGCTCGGCATGCTCGATGACCATCACATTGGCGTTGGCGACGTCCACCCCCACCTCGATCACGGTAGTCGAGACCAGAATGTCGAGTTCGCCTTTCTGAAACAGCCGCATAACCTGCTCTTTCAAGTCGGATTCCATACGCCCGTGCAGCACTGCTACTCGCAGCTCGGGAAAAACTTTGTTGCTCAACTCCTTGTACATTTTCATCGCGGCCTTGAGCTCGCTCTCTTCATTTTCTTCGATCACGGGATACACCACGTAGGTCTGGTGTCCAGCCGCCACTTGTTTGCGGACGAAGTCCCAGACCTCCGCCGAGCGCTCGTCGGAAATCCGGCGGGTCACGATAGGAGTGCGTCCGGGTGGCATTTCATCGAGCACACTGATATCGAGATCTCCATAGAGGGTGAGCGCCAGGGTGCGGGGAATTGGGGTCGCGGTCATCACCAGGACATCAGGCTCGCCGAGATCCGAATCGTCTCCCGCCTTCTTCATCAGCTTGAAGCGCTGCAGGACGCCAAAGCGGTGTTGCTCGTCGACCACCACCAGGCCCAGCTTGGCGAATTCCACTTTCTGTTCGATCAAGGCGTGCGTCCCGATCACCAACTGAGCATTTCCCTGCGCGATATGACGCCGAATTTCGCGCTTGCGCTCGTCCTCGAGCGATCCGGTAAGCAGCACGATCCGGTAGCCCGCGTTTTCCAGGATGCGCCGGGCGGAGAAGTAATGCTGCTGGGCCAGAATCTCGGTGGGCGCCATAAGGGCGACCTGGTATCCATTCTCGATCGCAATCACTGCGGCTTCGAAAGCCACGATGGTTTTGCCGGAGCCCACATCTCCTTGCAGCAGGCGACGCATGGGAAAGGGCTTTCCCATGTCGCCGGCAATCTCTTTGAGCACCCGCTTCTGCGCTCCGGTGGGATGAAAGGGCAGGATTTTCTTGATGGCCTCGCGCACCTTGTCATCGAGCCGGAAGGCGATGCCGGTCTGCGCTTTTTGTTCGCGGCGCTTGAGTTCGAGTCCGAGCTCGACGAAAAAAAGTTCCTCGAAGATCAGCCGGACATGCGCGGGAGTGCGGAACGACTGCAGGTCTTGCAGGCTCTCCCCGGCCTCGGGCCAGTGAACCTTGCGCAACGCCTCGAAGGTGGAGATCAAGGCCAGGCGGCTCCGGACTGCGGCGGGGATGGCCTCCGGCAAGTCCGGCGTCAAATTGTCCACGGTGGTGCGAATAATCCGGCGAAACCAGCGGGAGGTGAGCCGCCCGTTGCCCGCCGACTCGTAGATGGGCACAATCCTTCCCACTTCGAGCGATTCGCCAAGCTTCTTGCCGGCCTCGGGGTGCTCTTCGTCACCCTCGTCGAGGATTTCGAATTGCGGTTGAACGAGTTGCAGTTCGCCGTCGCGGCCGGTCTCAACTTTTCCGTAGAGCGCTACCATTTGTCCGGGCTTAAACTTGTCTTTCAGGTAGGTGCCATGGAACCAGAGACATTTCAGCCGAGTCCTGCCCTGTCCGGCGGTCATCTGAAAGATCGGCATGCGGCGGGTGCTGAACAGGCCGGAGGTGCGGACTTCGGCGATCACGGTTGCCATCTCTCCGGCGCGCAACTCAGAGATTCCCCTCGGGTTGAGGCGGTCTTCATAGCGGAAAGGCAGGTAATGCAGCAGGTCGCCAACGGTCTGAATGCCTTTGGCCGACAGGATCTCCGCCAGGCGGGGGCCAATGCCTTTCACGTATTGCACGGAAGTGCCCGGTTCCAGCATCTGAGGGGATGTTAGCAGGAGCTTCCCGGCGATGATTCGCCTGGAAGCGAAAAAAAGATTCCGCCCTCTAAAGGCAGGCTGTGGTGTCTAAATCATCGGTGGCCAATTTCGTGCATGCCCTCATCGCGGTCCTCGCCGGGAACGTGATTTATTTCCTGGTCATGCCGTACCTGCCTACTGCGGCCCGCCATGTAGCTCCACGCCTGGACCTGGGTTTGGTGGTGGACTTCTGGTTCTGTCTGGTGGTGCTCGGCGTAGTCAAGATGGTGGCCCGGCGCAGGAATCAATCAAAAACTCAAAGCCAGTAGGACTTTGGCGCTAACAACGCCCCCTCAGCGAGGTTACTTTCGGAACCTCGGTAACCTTTCCCAGTCACGCTACAATCCGGGAAGTTATGCAGAGGATTGCCCTCCTTTACGATGCCAGCCAGGCCGTGTTGTCCAGGTTCGATCTGGACGAGGTGCTGCAGCAGATTCTCAAGATCACGGGAGGGTACTTTCACCTGGAGAACGTCGCCATCCTGTTGTTGGACAAGGAGACGAACGAGCTGTATCCCCGCTGCCAGATCGGCTGGGACGATGGCCGGGATAAAGTCCGCGTTCCCCTGGGGAAAGGCATTACCGGTTCGGCCGCTGCGCAACAGCGTCCTCTGTATGTCCCCGACGTCAGCAAGGATTCGCGATACATCCCATCGGCGCAAAAAACACGGTCTCAACTGGCGGTTCCGCTCATGGTGCGGGACGAGATTGTCGGAGTTCTGGACTGCCAGAGCGCGGACCTCGATCACTTCGATTCCGAGACCATCGATCTTCTGACTCTGTTCTCCACACAAGCTTCGATGGCGATCCAGAATGCCCGGCTTTACTCGCTCGAACGGCGGAGAGCCTTGCAACTGGAGGCGATTAACGCAATCGCGCAGCAAACGACGGCGGTTCTGGAATTGAAAGAGCTGTTATTGAAGGTATGTCTGTTGATCCAACATGCCTTCCAGATCTCGCATGTTTCGGTGTTGCTGAAAGATGAAGACGAGGTCGTTCTGCGGGCGCATTACGGAGACCTCACGCCTAAGATCCAGGAGGGCGGCCGGTTGTCGGCATCACAGGGACTTTGGGGCCGCGCCCTTCAGGAGGGTCGCACCTTTGTCGGAAATGACGTTTCCAAGCTCGCCAACTATGTTGGCTTTTTTGTCGAAACTCGTTCCCGCATGTGTATTCCCCTGGTTGCTTTTGGCCAAACGCTCGGGGTTTTAGTGTTGGATAGCGACAAGAAGGGCGCCTTCAACCCGCAGGACGTGCAGCCCCTGGAATCAGTGGCGGATATTTGCGCGACCGCCATCCAGAATGCGCACTACGTGCAGCGCGTCAAGCAGTTGGCCTATCTCGACGGGCTTACGGGCATCTTCAACCGGCGCTATTTTGAGCTGCGGATCGTGGAAGAAATCGAGCGCGCCCGCCGCTTCGGCACCGGCATGGGCGTAATCATGGTTGATATCGACCAGTTCAAGCGCCTCAATGACGAGTTCGGGCACCTATTGGGAGATGAAGTGCTGCGCCAGGTCTCGTCCATCTTCCATCAGCAGCTGCGGAAAATTGACGTGGTCTGCCGCTATGGTGGAGAAGAATTCGCGATCCTCCTGTCACAGACCGACCCGGAACATGCTCTGGGAGTCGCCGAGAAGCTGCGCAAGTTGGTGGATGAATGGCAATTTCCAGGCGTCCCCCGGTCGGTGACGATCAGCGCGGGCGTGGCCAGCTTCGAGGATCACGGAACCACACGCGATGAATTGGTGAAAGCGGCGGATGCTGGTTTGTATCTCGCGAAACAAGCTGGCCGAAACCACGTATGCCCAGCCCCGGTTTCGAAACCTGCAACCCACGTGGCCGGATTCCATTCACCTCGCAGCCGCACGGTCTTAAGCTAAATCTCGGTCCAGTCGCCCCTCAGTTCGTGGCGGAGCTTTTCCCGAAGATGCCGTTGTTCACTGCGCATCTCCTCCTGCATCCTGCGCATGTTTTTCCTGATCTGCTCTTGCTGGCGTGACAATTCCCGGGTGGTGCGCTCCATCTCGGGCCGCATGCGTTCCATCTCCCGGGCGGCCATTTCCATCTCGGGTTTTGCGCGAGCGATCTCCGACTGCGCTTCCAGAAGTTGCTGGCGGGTCTCGGCATCAATCTCAGGAGCTTCTAAGCTTTCCTCGTACATCTCGGACTGTCTGCGAGTGGGTATCGTCAGAGTGAGAGTTTGCTCTTTTTTGTCGCGAATCACTCCGACCGAAACCGCGCTGTCCTTGCGTGATTGCAAGACACGGCTGAAGTCGCTGGCATCGGAGATGTGCTCTCCGTTGACTTTGACGATGACATCGCCGGCGTGGAAGCCCGCTTTTTCGGCCGGCGTTCCCTTTTCAACCGAGCGAACGAGTACGCCTTCCCCGTTCTTGGCGCCGAAGAAGTCGCCCAGTTGAGGGGTCAGGTTCTCCAGCAGCAGGCCACTGCGCCGTGAGGAGTGCACGACCACGATGGAGATCGGTATGTCGATCTCCGGCATTGGCGGTATCGGGGGAATCGGCGGGATCTCGATCGTCTGGAAACCCTCTCCGTGAGTGTCCCACCCGAAGGCCTTCTTGCGGTCAGCGAGTTGCACTTTGACCGTCAGCGGCTGGCCGTTGCGGCTCAAGCCGAGCGTCACCACGCGGTCCGGAGGCATTTCATGGATCATGCGGCGAAGCTGCTGTACGCTTTCCACCTCGGTGCCGTTCAGACTCAGGATGACATCGTGCTCCTTGATGCCCGCCTTGCCCGCGGGAGCGTCCTGATCCACCATGGTGACTTCGACGCCCTTCTCTTCTTTCAGGTTCAAGGCGCTCAGCCGGTCGCTGGTTACATTGCGCGTGTCCACGCCCAGATACGAACTGCCGGAGTCTTCGCTGGAAAACCCGAAGACTTCTCCCGAGGCGCTGGGTGCGGCCCACAGGCCGGTCACCAGCACGGTCACAACCGTCGTGATGAGGATCAAGTAGCGCATGTTCCCCCCTGTTACTGATTGGAGCGGCGGAAGGTGATGTCGCCCGTGGTGGTGCGCACCTTCAAAACCGGACCGCCGCCGTTCAAATTTCCTTCCGCCGTATAGGTCTTGGGGCCATAGTCTCCACCTTCCGCCCGAATGTGAATATCAGGAAAATCAGAGCGGATGGTGTGTCCATTGGCCACTTCGATGGACGCCCGGATGGTCAGGTGCACGTCCGGCGCCAGGTACACCGTGATATCGCCGGCAGAGGTCTCCAATTGTGAGTCGGTTCGATCTCCGTTACCGGCGACGAAGCGGGCCACGATTCCACCCGCCCCGGTCTCGGCTCGGGCAGAAGGAACACCGTTGAGTTCAATCGAGCCGCCGCCCGTTTCCGCTCGAACCGGTCCCTTCGCCGACGCCAGGCGAATGCTGCCCCCGCCGGTATCCATCTCGACCGGTCCGCCGATATCGCCCAGGTCGATGTTGCCCCCACCCGTACTCGCTTTCACCCGCCCCGAGCACTTCTCGAGTTGAATGCTGCCGCCGCCAGTCTGCAGGTTCGCACCCTGCGCACCCGATACAACCATGACGCTGCCGCCGCCACTTTCGGCATTGATCACGCCCTTTGCGGTTTTTACCTTGATGCTGCCGCCGCCGGTGTGCACGTTGACATCGCTGCCCGCCGAACCCACATCGATGCTGCCGCCGCCGGTCTCGGCGCTGATCACGCCGCCAATGTCTTCCAGGCGAATGCTGCCGCCACCGCTCTGCGCGTCGACGTGTCCGGCAATACCGATGGTAGCGACGCTGCCCCCGTCGGTTTCGACTTTGACCGCGTCCATGGTGCGCGGAACGTTGATCACAAATTCGCCGGAAAATCGGTGCGGGCTGTTGCCTTGCCAGTCGGCCACGACCCACGCGGTGTCGCCGCGCAAGTAGGTGCTAACTTTGTAAGAGTCAAACTCCTGGCGGGCCTTTTCCTCGGACGAGGTATAAGCATGATTGCGAATGACGTAGCTGATATTCTGCGAGCCGCCTTCCACGCGTACTGAGCCCACATCGACTTTTACCCGGAGATTCTTCGCCGCCGCCAGAGTGCCGGTGATTTCCTGGGTCCAGTTCCCGCCATCGCGGTAGACGCGGGTCTGTTGCGCCATGGCCAGAGGCAGGAGCGCGAGCAAAACCGCAACGAGTTTAGAGAGTTTTTTCAACATCCACCTTCCGTTTTCTTCCTTACTTGCCGAGCTGAGCCCGGCCTACACATTCCTATCTAGTCGATCTCCGGCAACTGGGCGAGCACGCTGCGCGCCTCGGACCGGATGTACTGGTTCTGATCGCTTTCCGCCAGCCGCTTCAACACCACGCGTACGCTGCTGTCGGCCTTCACCGGTTCGATCAGACGCAATGCTTCCGTGCGTACGCCAGGATTGGAATCGTTCATCAACGCTTCCAGAACCACGTCGCGCACGCGGACATCGTCCTTCACATACGGGCCCAGGCTGTCGATCGCCTTCAGCCGCACGCCGGGGTTGGTATCGTAACGCAGCGCATAAATCAGCGCTTCGCGTACGTGGCTGTCGTTGGGAGTTTGAGTCAGCAGATCGACCGAGTCCATGCGCACGCCGGAGTTGTAGTTGTTGCGGGCCGCGAACAGCAGCAACTGCTGAATCCGCTGATCGTTCAGCGAACCCTGCGTCTCCTGGGTGGACACCGTGTCGTACTTGATGTGGACCTGATCGGAGCCCGGATCCTGCGTCACCGAGCGGATGCCGGCGATGGACGATTCGGCCGGGGCGGTCGCTGGTTCAATAATGCTCGTCGTCCGGTTATGGAGCATCTGGTAAGTGGCACCCACGCCGCCACCGAAGCCCACCATCAAAATGGCAGCCGCCAGCGCGGGCGAGAAGCGGACCTGATGCAGCCAGGCCGCGGGATCGAACGTCAGGCGCTGCCAAAAGCCGCCCTGCTCGGCTGTTTCCAGCGATTCCTGGAACCGCATGCGCGAAGCCGCCAGCAGATTGGGCGTCGGCTCTTCCACCGGGAACTGCGACACGGTGGCGTGAAACTTGCGCCCAGCTTTCAGTTCGGCCGCGCACGCGGTGCAACGCGCCACGTGCTGCTCCAGTTCATAACGAGCGTCATCCGCCAGCTCGTTATAGATGTACAACATGATGTTTTCTTGTACCCACTCGCATTTCATAATTGCACCCCCTCAACGGGGCAGAATGTAAAAGTCATCGCATATCCGCCAGCGTGCTGCGCAACTTCTGGGTCGCGCGGAACAAAGTATTTTTAGCCGTTTCTTCGGTCGTATTCAAAATCTCGCCCACCGTCCGCAACTTCAATCCTTGATAGTGCTTGAGTTCGAAAACCATGCGCTCGCGGGGGGTCAGCTTCTCCAGCGCCTGGTTAATGCGTGTGCCCAGCTCGCGGCGCATCAAGTCGCGTTCCGGATTCGCCCCGGCGCGGCCATCCGCCACCTGATCGAGCACATCGTACGACTCGCCTTCCGCGTCCGTAGCCACCGGTGCGTCTTCCTTGCGCACCTGCTTTTTTCGCAGATGATCGAGACACAGGTTGGTCACGATGCGGTAAATCCAGGTGTAGAACGAGCACTCGAAGCGGAAATTCGCTACGCTCTTGTAAGCCTTCAGGAACGCATCCTGGTAAATGTCCTGGGCTTCGTGCTCCGATCCGGTCAGGTGCATGGCCAGGCGCAACACCGCCTGGTCGTAATGCCGCACCAGTTCCTCGAAGGCGGCGCGGTTGCCGCGCTGCGCTTCGCGAACCAGCATCGTGTCGTCGATTCGCCCTAGACTATGCCCAGCCATCTCGCCCCGCGTGTTGGGGTTCTGGGAAGTGCCGCTTCGATCCTCTGCGGTGCGTCTCGCGTCCGCAGAAGAACCCTTGCCAACCGCAAAAGGAACCGCCCAAGCATCGGCCGGCATGATCTCTATCCTCGCTAAGTCCCAGGGCCATACCGTGCTTCCCGGGTTGCATAGCTATGGACGGGGCAAGAGCCGAACCGTGAGCAGGAATTATAGGGGTTTGGCAGGATTCGTGCTGAAAGGGGAAGGCCGTAGGTTATTGAAAAAAAGGCTGCAGGGCCCGGTCTTCCCATTCTCCGGTGGCCGCTTTCGTGGGCTTCGGTTACTTGGTCAAGCCGGCTGGAAGGTCTCCGTGACGAAGGCCCGCGCGTCGCACCTGGAAGCGGACCAGATCCGAAGTCTTGAATGCCCGGCCGCTCCGGGTGCGCCCGGAAATCTGAATCCAATCCATGAATTCATCCACGTTGCCGATCTTGTTCAGCAAGTCCCTGCTGGGCGTGCCCAGACACTTGGCGGTGTAGATCGAGCCTGCCAGATCATCGCATTCAACCGGTTCGAGATCGCAGGAAATCTGGTCAAACACTCCCTGCACGGAAATCTGGATCGGCTCAAGGTTGATGCCTTCGGCGGTCTTCAGAGTCAGTCCAAACGATACCGGTGCGGCGCACAAATCGATCGGATTGACTTCCAGGCAAACGAATGCCGGAGTCAAGTCCAGCGCACCGACACCCTGCTCCTTCACCGCCTGGTAAAGTCGCAGCGTCTGACGGCATTCCTCACATTCCAATACGTGAGCTGGAACCTTGCCGGGTGCCAACTCCGCCGCGCTATAGGTGTCCAGGTCGTCCAGCCGCAGACAATCCGGAGTCGAGCCAATCGGCTCGGCAAACAGCCGCTCGGGATCGATCTCTTCGAGGTAGCGATCCAGATTGGCCCGGCCCTTGTCCCGCAACTTGGCCAGTGCCTTCTCGCCATCTTCCATCGAAATCGCGTCGGGTAAGCGGGTGGCGATTACCGGGTTTTTCTTAAATCTGAACATAATCCAATCTCGCAATCATTTTATGCGATCCGCTGTCGAGCCTCCCAAAGCCTTTCCAGCATCCGCCACTATAATAAGGCCAGTCGATCCGTCGAACCCTCTTATCCCATTGATAACAATAGTAATATAGCTGTAAGGCACTAGCCTTCCAACTTCACGGCGCGGCGTAAACGCGCGATTCCGCGGTGAACCTGCTGGTAAACCGTATTGACCGGGCGACCCAGTTTCTGACCGATCTCCGCCGCGCTCTTGCGTTCCACGACCAGCAGTTCCAGGACTTCCCGGTAAGGTGATTCCACCTTTTCCAAAGCCTTGCGCAGGCGGGCGTTCAGATCTTCGCGCTCAATGTCGGCTCCCACCCTTTCTGGGCTGGCGGGAACTGCCAACAGCTCTTCAAGACTCTTCTCGGTGCGCAACCGGTGCTGCACTTCGCTCACCGCACGCCGCCGGGCAGCCTTCAACAGGTAGAGAAAACGCGCAGAGTCCCCAAACTCGGTCAGCTTGTCAACGATCTTCGGCTGCGCCAGCAGGCTGACGAAAATTTCATGGACTGCGTCCTGCGCAATCTGGGAGGGGATGCGGAATTTCGTTGCCAGGATCACGGCGATCTTTGCGCCGGATTGCGAATAGAATTCGGCAACACGTTCCCGATCGCCAGGCATTATGTTCCTTTGATGAACTTCTCGGTCGCGATTGTCACGTACAGGCAAATGCGATGGTGCAAGTCATGCCGCCAGTGGGGCAGAGTCCGGTGCCCCTTGTAAATGTTCGTCGTCAGCACCTTGCACAGCAGATCAAGCTCTTCGTCGCTCAACACGCGATTGTAGATCAGGTTCACCTCTTTCGCGGTACGGTAGACCTGGCTCAGATACGAGAGGGCGCGAAATTCCTCCTGCGCCTTCTTTTCGTTCTGAGCGCATCGTTGCAGCAAGCGGCGTTCAAAAAACACGTTCTGATTCAGGAAGAGTCGCAGCACTAGAACCCTGCCCTCTGGCGAAATGCCGCAATTTCGTTGTAGGAGTGCATCCGGGCGTTCTCGATGATGGCCGCCTTTCGGGCGTTGCTGATGTTAAACGCAGCCGAGGTCAGTTCCTGCAGCGGCGGATGAATCACCAACACTTTGTCGGGACGCTGCAGGTTCTCGAGAATGAGTACCTCCATCTGCCGCAGCATGATGTTGATGGAGTGATCGCGGATCTTGGTCGCACGGCTGCGCCATCCGCCGCCGATCACCGTCGGCTCTCCCTGATAAGTCAGCGAGGCGGCGATGACAGGCCGCTCGGGGCAGGCGCGCGCGGGAATATCAAAGCGGCAATTGCCCGCAGTGCCACCGTCCCAGCATTGGACCGGCGTGGTTGCGCCTCCCGCGCGCGGCAGATCGATCGCTACTTCCTTGAACACGCCTTGCACTGACATACTGGCGCGCACTGCGCGGGCAACGGACAACGAGGGCGTGTTGCCGCGGTTACAAAGAATGCTGTCGCCGGTCTCGGAGTCTACCGTGGTCAACGTCAGATCGAAGTCCAGATCCTGAAAGGTAAGCGCCCGCCCGCCGCCGGGTCCTTCCAGCCATAGAACCGTTTCGATCCAGCGCTCAAACTTGTTCCCCTTAAAAACGCCCTTGCGAAACAACGATGACACGTACGGGTCCAGGTATTGTCCCGCCTGCGTCTGAAACGCCAGCTGCTCAACCGTGTCTAATGCTCTTCTCGAAGCGTCGGCTTCTCCGCGAAATGTCAGGCTGACGGCATGAGCGTAGATCGCGCCCCAGATGGCACCGATGCTGGTGCCCACCAGCGAAGCGATCGAAAGCTGCTGCTCCTCCACGGCTTTGAGGACGCCAATATGGACGAATCCCTTGGCTCCTCCTCCGCCGAGCACAAGACTGATGGGCGGCCTGACCACAGTGCCGTCCGTCTTCGATTTGGCTTCGATCGCGGCCACGAAGTTTCACAATCGAATTGTGAGACTACACCAAGGGTCGAGGGACGCAAGAGGAAACTGGGTGTCTGTCCCGGAAGTGGAAAACGAGGAGTCGAGGGCTGCCCCAAGTGCAGGTTAGGGTCACAGTGTAGCCACCAGCAGCAACTTTGCACGAGCAAATGAAAAGGCGGGCGAAGATCGCCCGCCTCCTCAAAACCTTCGCCGCGGGAAGTTACTCTTCCGCCGCTTCCTTCTCGATTACGACCTTGAAGTGTGTAGTTACGTCCTTGTGCAGCTTGAGCGGCACGGTGAATTCTCCGACTGTCTTCAGCGGCTCGTGGAGCTGGATTTTCCGGCGGTCCACGTCGAAGCCCTTCTTGGCCAGGGCCTCGGCAATATCGCTGGAGGTGACAGAACCGAAGAGCTGCTCGTGCTCTCCACTGCGGCGCTGGAACGAGACCGATACGCCTTCGAACTGTTTGGCTAGCTCTTCCGCTTGCGTCTTCTCTTTGGCGGAGCGGCGCACCGAGGCCGCCTTCATCTGCTCGATGACGGCCTTGTTGCCCGAGTTGGCTTCAATCGCCAGCTTGCGCGGCAGCAGGTAGTTGCGGCCGTAACCTTCGGCCACTTTCACCACGTCTCCGCGGGAGCCCAGCTTCGCTACATCTTCTTTCAGGATGACTTCCATAAATGACTCCGTTCAAAATTTTGAGGCGGCCACGGATTTGCACTGATCGTCACGGATGAAACACTTTGAAAAATCCGTGACGATGCGCGTCAATCCGTGGCCGGGAATTTCTACGACGCGCGTCCGGCAAACGGCAGCAGAGCGATGTTGCGCGCCTGCTTGATGGCCACCGACAAGCGTCGCTGGTGCGGAGTGCAGACGCCGGTCAGGCGCCGCGGCACGATCTTGCCGCTCTCCGCCACAAACTGCGCCAGCATCCGAAAATCTTTGTAGTTGATGGACTCGATCTTTTCGACGCAGAACTTGCAAACCTTCTTGCGCCGGAAATACTTGCGCCCACCGCCGCCTTCGCGGCCACCGGGTCCACCCGGACGAGGGGGACGGCGCTCTCCGCGATCCGGACGGTCGCCGCCGCCGGAGGGGCGATCCCCACCGGAAGGGCGATCGCTCGATGGCGCACGCTCAACTGCTGCAGGTCTAGTTTCGTCAGCCATGATGCTCCTTAAAATTCAGTCGTCGGGCGTCAGTCTTCAGTCCTCAGCTCAATGGCTGAGGTCCGAGGTCTGAGGTCCGGTTCTACGCCGTCACAGCGGCAGTTTCGCCACCCGCTTCGGTGGTCGCGGCTGGGGCGGGAGGTGCCTTCTTGCGCGCTGCCTTGATCGCTTTGATCTTGTCGAGGCGCTTCTGCTCCTCGTCAATACGAACGGTGAGGAACTTGATCACCGGTTCCGAGACGCGCAGGCGGCGCTCCAGTTCGTGCACCAGGCCGCCGCTGCCTTCGAGCGTCAACAGAATGTAGATACCGTCGTGAAACCGGCGGACCATATACGCCAAGCGCCGCTTCCCCATTTTTTCCACGTTCTTCATCACCCCGCCCGACGTGGTCACTACCGACTCCAGGGTAGAAATCAGCTTGTCCTGATCTTCTTCCGCCATGTCAGGCCGGACGATAAACATCAGTTCGTAAGTACGATTCATTCCATTCTCCAAATCTGGCCGCGGCCATTCACCACGGCTACTCTTCCGCTTCGGGCTTGCGGTTAAAGCGGTTCATCGCTTTCGCCGGGCCTTCCTTCACAATCACGTTCACTGCTTCGGTGGCGCTCTCGAGAATTGCGTCCACCGTCTTGAGCTGTCCCTTGCGAAACGGCGTAAGTACATACTTCACACCGTCGCGAATCTCCCGCTCCGGCGCGATGCCCAGGCGAATCCGCAGGAACTCCTGCGTGCCCAGCGCGCCGATCACCGATTCCATCCCGTTGTGCCCCGCCGAACTGCCGCGCTGGCGGATACGGATGGTGCCCAGGGGCAAATCCAGCTCGTCGTAGATCACAATCAAGTCGGTCTCGGGCTTGACCTCATGTTCCTCTACCAATTCGCGGACCGACATGCCGCTGAGGTTCATGTAGGTTTCTGGCTTCGCCAGAACGACCGGCTCTGCACCAATCACCGCCCGGGCGGTCAGCGCCCGGCACTGCCGGTTTCTGACTTCCACGCCACATTGATCGGCCAGACGATCGATGGTGAGGAAACCCAGATTGTGCGGCGTGAACTGATATTCGATACCCGGGTTGCCCAACCCAACAATCAGTTTCACGCCGTGCTAGCTCTCAGCTTTCAGCCTTCAGTACCTTGGCGAGAACCGTAGCTGGCCAGCGACCAATGGCCAGCCACCAGCCGCTATTTCTTCTCTTTCTTCTCGGCCTTTTCGGCAGGCGCCTCGGCACCTTCCTCGCCTTCGGCTTCCTGCTTGCCCTTCTTGATGACCTCGGGCTCGGCTGGAACTGCACCGGCTTCGGCGGCCACCGCTTCCGGCGTGGCTACAACTTCTTCCTTGATCGAGATGACGTGCGCCACTGGCTGATTCTCGTCGGTCAGGAACTTGAGCTTGTCGCTGTGGGGCAGATCCGAAACGCGGATCACCTTGCCGAAAGTCAGTTCGGTCACATCGACTTCCACTGAATCTGGAATGTCGCCGGGCAAGCACTCGATTTCCACTTCGCGCAGAAGCTGCTCGAGGATGCCGCCTTCCTGCTTCACGCCGGCCGCTTCGCCCTTGAGCATGATCGGCACTTCGACCTTGAGGCGTTGGTCCATGGCGATGCGCTTCAGATCGATGTGCAGCAACGATCCCCTGATGGGCTCATACTGCCAGTCGACGATCATGGCCTTGGTGCGTTCGCCGCCATCGAGCGTGAGATCGAAAATGGTGTTGTAGCCGGTCTTCGAGTTCAAAATGCGCGAGACCTGGCGGGGATCGAGGGCGAGCGAGGTCGCATCCTTGCCCGCGCCATAGAGAACCGCGGGAACCTTGCCCGCCGCGCGCACGCGGCGCGCATCGTTTTTATTGCCGGGAGTGCGCGGTTGCGCCTCCAAAACATTGTTTTCCGTTGCCGTTGCCATAAAGTTGATTCCTGTCTACAAAAACAATTTGCTGACGGACGTTTCTTCGTGAATCGACTGGATCGCACGTCCGATCAAACCAGCGATCGTGAGCACCCTGATCTTGGGCTCGTTCTTTGCCTCTGCCGTCAACGGGATCGTGTTGGTTACGACCACTTCCGTGATGCAGGACGTCGAAATATTCTCCACCGCCGCGCCCGAAAGCACCGCATGCGAAGCGCAGGCATAGACCGCGCTGGCGCCGTTTTCCATCAATGCTGCCGCGGTCTTCACCAGGGTGCCCGCAGTATCGATCAAGTCGTCGATTACCAGGCACGTGCGTCCGCGGACATCGCCGATCACGTGCATCACTTCGGCGACGTTCATTTCCACGCGGCGCTTATCGACAATCGCCAGCGCGGAATCCATCTTCTTGGCGAAAAACCGTGCGCGCTCCACGCCCCCCGCGTCGGGGGACACCACCGTCAGGTTCGGCAGGTTCAGCCGCTTGAAGTGATCCACCAGCACCGGCGAAGCGAACAGGTGGTCCACCGGAATATTAAAAAAACCCTGAATCTGCGGCGCGTGCGGATCAATCAGCAAGGCCCGGTGCGCTCCCGCTGTAGTCAGCAGATCGGCCACGAGTTTGGCCGAGATCGGGGCGCGCGGTTTATCTTTGCGGTCCTGGCGGCTGTAACCATAGTACGGAATCACCGCTGTAATCCGCCGCGCCGAGGCCCGCTTGAGCGCGTCCATCATCAGCAGCAACTCCATCAGGTGCTCGTCGACCGGACGGCACGTCGGCTGCAAGACGAAAACATCGGCGCCGCGAACGTTCTCCTGGATCTGGACATAGGCTTCGCCATCCTTGAAGCGAGTGACCAGGGCCTGGCCGCGAGTCAGTCCGAGAAAGGTGCAGACTTCGTCGGCCAGTGGCTCGTTCGCCGTGCCGCAGAAGATCTTGAACTTATCGTCCACGCGGCTGCGCTGAGGCTTGCGCTCGGTCTTTTCGTCGGCGCTCACCTGGGCCTTCTTCTCCGTCGCTGTCGCAAGAGTTGCCATAGGAGCTCCAGCCCTTAGCTGTTCGCTCTTAGCCTTTAGCCACACCGCTCTCTGGTTCAAGCTAAGAGCCGAAGAGCTAAAAGCTGGTTTCTCTGGCTGGGCCGCTAGGATTCGAACCTAGACAAAGTGCTCCAAAGGCACTTGACCTACCATTAGTCGACGGCCCAGTAAAATTGACGATTTGCAATTTTCGATTGTCGATTGGAAAACCAACCCACCATGATGTTCAATCGGCAATCGTAAATCGTCAATCGAAAATTCTTTTCCAGTACTGCCGCCGCGTCAGGGTGGTGGTCGCCACCGCCGGGATTCCGCCGGCCTTCAGTCTGGCTGCTGCTTTTGCGGCCGCCGTCCGGGCATGAAACAGCCCGTAAATCGCCGATCCGGAGCCTGAAAGCGAAGCATAAAACGCCCCTTCGCGCCCAAGCACACGCTTCACCTCACGTAATTCGGGATATTGCGGAAAGACGACTTGTTCAAAGTCGTTTTCAATCCCGGTACGGACGAGGTCGAGAAGCAGGGTCTCGGCCCGGCCCCTGCTCCGACTGCCAGGGACACCGGATGTACCGCTCAGCCCAGCAGAAACTCTACGGCTGAACTCATTCATTCTATCGGAGGGGGAGGAAGGCGTCAATTTTCGGCTCCCGTGAAGCAAATCCCAATCGGCAAAGGCTTTGGGCGTGGAGACGCCAATCTCGGGCGTCGCCACCACACAAGCCGTGGGCGGCAAGTCTGGCAACGGATAGACATCTTCCCCATGCCCGATCCCCAGAACGGTCCCACCAATAAGGAAGAGCGGCAGATCGGATCCGACTTCCGCGGCGATTCGCAGCCGCTCCGCGCCAGACAAAGGCTTCTTCAGGGCACGTTCGAGCGCCAGCAAAGTTGCCACGGCATTTGCCGAGGCTCCTCCCAGCCCTCCCTGCACGGGCAGCTTCTTTTCAATCTCAATCGATCACCCGGCCCCCTACCCCCAGGGCCTTCATCGCCCGTTCGACGATCTTGTGGCAGGTGTTGGTGGAATCCGCTTGGAACCCGAGGGTCTTCACATTGAATCTCAATCCCATCCCCGCGCCCCACGCGCACCCGAATGACGTCGTGCAGCGCGATGGTCTGGTATACCGTGCGCAGTTCGTGAAAGCCGTCCGGACGCAGCCCGCCAATGTGCAGGCCGAGGTTGATCTTGGCGAAGGATCGGACGGTAACGGGCATCGCCTGCATTAAAACACAGCTTTAGGAGCTGCCGCATTCCGTATACTCTCGGGCGAGCTGCGAAAATGAAGGGCCTCGATTATCTCTGGAAACTCGCGCCGCTCTTGCGCGACGCTGCTCCGTTTGCGCTCGCCGCAGCTGCGGGTGTTCGCTACTGGATCAGGACGCGTCAGGCTCAATCCTGGCCTTCTACGCAAGGCACGATTATGGGCGCACAGGCCCGCCGCGGCGATGAGAGACATAAAGGATGGGTCTGCGCTCTCTCTTACTCCTATATGGTCGATGGAGAGTATTACGCCGGATTCCACTCGATCCGGGCCAAGAAAGAGCGGCTGGCCGAGGAGTTAGCAGCGCAGTGGAAAGGAAGGTCCGTTGTGGTTCGCTACTCGCCAGCAGATCACGGCATCTCGGTGTTGCTCAGAGACGATCAGATCGGAGGAATGGACAATTAGTACCGACCGAATGCGGCGTCCCCCGGTTTCGCGGAAGATGGCGATGCTGCTATTGCTGATGCTTACAGCCATCGTCATCGTCGCGATCTTTCTCTCACCTCGCGTCCCCCAACCTCTCTCCTACCACAACTTTGCCGATACGCGCGCCTGGCTGGGGATCCCGCGCTTTGGCGACGTCGTCTCTAACGTTCCCTTCGCCATCGTCGGCGTGTGGGGACTCATTTTCCTACTCCGCCGAGGACGTCAATCCTTCCTCGATCCCCACGAGCGCTGGCCTTACTACTTCGTCTTCGTCGGACTGTTCCTGACGGCTATCGGCTCCTCTTACTATCACCTCGCGCCTGACAATGCCCGCCTAGTCTGGGACCGATTGCCCATGACTGTGGTCTTCATGGCTCTCGTGGCCGCCATGATTGCCGAACGTATCAGCGTGCCCGCCGGATTGAGTCTTCTTCCGGTGCTGCTCGCGATCGGAATCGCCAGCGTGGTGCAGTGGCACTTGAGCGAGGTCCACGGCCACGGCGATTTGCGCTTTTACGCAGCAGTGCAGGTATACGCCGGACTGGTGCTGTTGCTCGTTCTACTTTTTCCCGCGCGGTACACGCGGGGATCGGACCTGGTCGTGGTCCTCGGATTCTATGTGCTTGCAAAGGTTTTAGAGACTTTCGACCACGCCATCTTCGAGGTAGGGCACCTGGTCAGCGGGCACACCCTGAAGCATCTGGCTGGAGCTGCTGCCGGCTATTGGATTCTGAGGATTTTGCAGAAAAGAAAACCGCTTGTAGAGTCGTGACGTTCGTCGTTCAGCAGAAGCAATCTCCCCTATCTTTCGCCCAGGATTGTTTTTCTGGTCATCGGCTTCTCGAACTGCGACGTCGAAATCTGCGGGGGACACGTTGACGCCTGGGACCCGATACGGAAAAATCAAATTCCTCCGCCACCACAATTGACCGGCCAAGCCTGCGCGACTCAGTGCCCAAACCTGGGCAACCCCGAGAATGGCGAAGCCTGGAACACAGCATTCCGCGGCACTGTATCGGATGGCTACGATCAATTGTCCCTTCTGCGCCAAGTCTATCCTGACCACAAGGATCCGAACACCTGGTTGGTTAACTCGAACGTCGTGGTCTTCAATGGCGCTCTCGGCGGGCAGACGTTGGAAAAGTGGGACCCCACCAGCGCTGGTTACTATTCGTCTAACGAGTGCACTTACAACCGGTTCACTAGCGACGATCCGGAGTGTAACTACACGCGTGTCGCCGATGGCCTCCGCCTCAACGGTTACACCGAGGCGCAAGTGCAGGCTGTATTCATCAAGTCAGGAGACAGTTTTCCCACCTGTGACCTGCAACACAACTTCTGTCCGCAGAACGCCACTCCCGACGCGTACCAAGCGGAAATCTACCTGGGAGATATCCTGCGCTACCTCAAGTGTTGCAAACTTGTCCCGCAGATCCCGACCGTGCCGCGCTATCCAAACCTGCAACAGGTATTCGTCACCAGCCGAACCTACGGCGGTTATGCGAATGCCAGCACCAACGGCAACACTTGCCTCAACCCAGAACCGTTTGCATATGAGCTCGGCTTTACGGTGCAGCGCGCGATTGTGGCGCAGATCAACCAAGCAGATGACGGTTCCTCCGGGCTACTGAATTACTCGCCCGATGTCAACGGCATCAACCAGGGTAACGCGCCGTGGGTTGACTGGGGACCGTATTTGTGGGCCTACAAAGACAATCCTCGGAACTTCGACTCACTGTACTGGTGTGGCGGGCAAACGGGCACATCATCCCCGTGCCAAGGTACCTACGACGTGATTAGTGGCGATCAGACCAGCCCGCTGCTTCAGTCATCGTTCTGGGGCGACTTCACCCATCCGTCTGGCAGCGGAGTCGAGAAAGTGGCCAACAAACTGGTGAACTTTATCCAGGTTTCACCTTGGGTGCAGCCCTGGGCAAAGAAGGGGCCATAGAGGTCAATCTATAGTTCTGTTATCCACTCCCAAGTATCGCTGGTTTTGCGGCACTTGGGAGTGGGCACGGTGCAAACTGTTGCATATTGACCCTGCGCTGAACGCGGGACATAATGCGCAGCACCTGTTCTTGGATGCCGTACCGCATCGGAGGCGGCACCGAATGAAACCTCTTGCAAGTATCACAATCACGCTGTGCCTGCTGCTATGCGTCGCCCTCACGTTTGCTCAATCGAACATACCGAAAGCAAAGATGATCACTCCAACCTTCACCACCATCGACGTGCCGGGCGCTGATGACAGGAATGGCTAGCATCAATACGGCAGGAGATATGGTAGGCGTTTACACAGTCACACAGCAAAGACGGCCCATCGTTTTCGTTAAGCGGCGGCATCTTCCATGTTTTTGATCGACTATGCCGGGTGCCGTTTGCAGCAATCAATGATTCGGGACTAATCGTCGGCTTTGAAGGGATTTCGTTCGACAATAGGCTTTTTACGACGGAACTACCTTCACTGACGTCATTGACGGTCAGGACACTCCTACGATTTGCGGGGGTGATAAGCTGGCGAGTGGCGCAGGTCCTACACGACGCAAGCCTCGTAAAGCGGGTTCGCGGCTTCAGCAAGTCTTACTGCGGCCTTCTCGATTAACGACAACGGGATCGTCGTCGGCTACTATTTGATAAATTCCACCGTGACTGGATTCGCGCTCAGGAAGGGAAAGTTTCTCTCCTTTAGCTACCCCGGTGCGGTTGAAACATTTGGTTATGGGATTAACAAGTCTGGACAAGTCGTTGGCACTTATACGTTGGACTACCAGATATACCACGGGTTCATTACCAGCCCGATCACGGCGGTGGACTTCCAGTAATGGCGAATTAGCATGGTCAACCTGGCTTAGCCGTCATCGGGGGCGGCTCGCGATGAACTTATTTCGAAGTCTCGTGTTAGGAATCCTGCTCTTCTGCGTTGCTCTTGCGGACGCGCAAACGAATGTCAAGACAGTCAACGTGACATTTACGACGATCGATGTGCCCGGCGCGGGATATACCATTGTTTGGGGCGTGAACACAACGGGGGATCTGGTTGGGAGCTACGGTCAGAATACTCTGCAGGATGCGCACGGCTTTATGTACAGCAAAGGTGGATTCACGTATTTTGATTATCCCGGTCAGACTGTGACTGTTCCGATCGGAATCAATGACTCCAACCTCATCGTCGGCGCTGCGGGCCAAACTTCGGTGATCGGCTTCCTCTACGATGGCACCACCTTTACTACTATCACAGACGGTAGTAATACCGCCACTTACCCCAACGGAATCAACAATGCGGGCATAGTGGTTGGGGGCGCAGGCACGATCTACAACACCAAGGGCTTCGAGATGCGAAATGGACGGTTCAAAACGCTCAATGTTCCCGGTGAGTACACGTATATCTACGGCAACGGAATCAACAATCTCGGAACGATTGTAGGTTGGACCGAGTCCGACGGATTCACTTGCCGCGGCAGCATCTGCAAAATCATGGATTACCCCGGAGCGAGTCAAACGGAAGCTCTAGGCGTAAACGACAGTGGCGTGATTGTGGGCTGGTATTCATCGTCCAGCTGTACCAGCGGCTGTGGGTTTGCGTCCAAAAATGGGAAGTTCCTCTCTTTTAGCTTTCCCGGAGCGGCTTTTACCGGCGCCGAGGGGATTAACAAGTCCGGACAGATCGTCGGGGCGTACACATACGACTACAAGGCATGGCACGGCTTCGTGACCAACCCCATCCCCGACGCCGATTTTAAGTAGGCCTAGTCTCGGAAAGCAGCATCCCTTTCGTAACACTGATCCCGAATGCAATTACTATCGGATCGCCGGGACCTGCAAACCAACGGATACACCGAAGCGCAGGTCCAGGCGGTATTCATCAAGTCGGGGGACGATTTTCCCACCTGCGATCTGCAGCACAACTTTGCAACCGCCGCACCAGGGACTTCCGTCGCTACACCGCGACGTAAAAACCCCTATCTTTGGTAATGAAATCGGGAAATTCACGCGTTCCGGCCTCCGCCATTTGGTGCTATCGTTGGTGAGTTATTTCGCCGCTCTTGCGGTAGGAGTTGCGGTTCTTGGCTGATTTGCTCATGGTCGCGCTGGTCCCGGTGGCTCTGTGGCCGCTGATCCTGGTTTTTCTTTTGAAAGAACGGTCGCACAAACGAATCGCCCGTAGTTGGCCCGCGACCCGCGGCCAGGTGGACCATGTCGATGTGCATTGGATGGTCGGCCGGGATTGCTACTACGCCGCACAGGTCGGCTACAGCTACCAGGTCGGCGGGCATCGCTATTCCGGAAGCCTCGCCAGCCGCTGCCCCGACGAAGATGCCGGACGCAGATTTGTGGAGAGTTTGAAAGATAAGCCGGTGGTGGTTCGCTACCAACCCAACAAGCCCACCGAGAACGTGCTCTTCATCGACGAGAATCCCATGTTCAAGCGCGCTGCCGCCGTCCTGCCCCGTCCCTCGCTCAATTAATTATTCGTACGCCGCTTGTAATAGATCGCGAACTCGTATCCCGGATTCGCGGGGAACAGTTCCGCCACTTTGCGCAGCCGCTCGGCCATCTGCGCGGGAGCGAGCAGCGGATAGTCGCGCTCGCGGAGATCGTAGTAATCCACGTCAATAAATAAAGACAGCAGGTAGATGGAAATAGCGTCGGCGAAGCTGGCTGCGAAATATTCGTTCTTGTACTTCTCGGTGTCTGGGCCTGACCCGGTCGCCAGCTTGCGCGATTCCCACGCATCCAATGAGGTCTCGCCCCGCGCTCCCGCTTCCGCTTGCTTCCACACCAGTTCGGCGAATGCCTGCGCCACTCCGGCTTTTTCCACCACGGCGTGTCCCACGTTGATATAGAACTCGAAGGCGACCGAGAACTTGTCATCCATCAGGCGAGTCGAGATGAAGACGCACTGTGAATCGCCCAGATCAAGATTGCGATGGCAGACTGCGTTATCGCTGAGCGCCACGTCGTAACGGTCGGCGATGACGGTGTCATCTCCCTGGTTAACGGTCAGCGGGACAAAGTAATAGGCCTTGCGGCGCAGTGCGGCTGCGGCGGCGTCAGGAACGGCGGCGACCATCCGCTCCAGATCGGTTTCAGCAATGGTGATCTCGCCTGAGATGGCGTAGCAGATGCCATTCGGGGCCTGCGAGACAGGACTCTGGCGGACAACCTCCGCCGGAAGACGCGTAATCGGTGGCGCGGCCTGAGACATGCCGCTATTCTAGCGCACCTGCTCTTCAATGCCTGTGCCCGGTTGGCGCTACAATCGGAAGGGTGAGCCCGACATCCAAAGCCGCTCCCCGCAAACCTCGCTGGTATCTGATTCCCTTCCGCGTCCTGCTGGTCACTTTTCTGCTCACCCTGCTGGGCTTTGCCGTCAGCCTGCTGCTCGGCATTGTGGGGGTGTTCGTCGGGGCCAGGCTGCGCGGAGGTACGCCCAACATGCAGGTTGCCTACCGCGACGTGGCTGCCCCGGGCGCGGCCGCCGTATTCGCCATTGTGCTGGTCTCCTCGATCTTCCTGGAAATACGCAACTATCGCCAGGCCAAGGCCTTAGCGGAAATTGAACGGGTCAGCTAAAAAACTCAACCACAAAGGACACAAAGGAACACAAAGGAAGCCGATCCTGGTTTGATTTTCCTTCGTGGCCCTTTGTGTCCGTTGTGGTCGAGTTTTTCGCTGTGTCAGCGCGGCTGCCCAGGAACGCTACAATATAAAAACATGCTTCCCCGCGTCGCTATTCCCGTGCCGCATTCCGGTGATCCCGCCTACGCCGAGCGCGCACTTCCGCAGTACGAACGAGCCGTCGCCATGGCCGGAGGTGAGCCGGTCCGCATCCCTCTCGACCAGGCTCCCGCGGAGATCATGAAGTTGATCGAGCGCTGCGACGCAGTGCTTTTGCCGGGAAGCAAAGCCGACGTCGATCCCGCGAAATACGACGCCCCGCGCCATCCCGAAACCGCCCCTGCCGACGCCAAGCGCGACACCGTCGATGAACTTCTTCTGCAAGACGCCTACAACATGCGCAAGCCGGTGCTGGGTATCTGCTACGGATTGCAGATTCTCAATGTCTATCGCACGGGAACTTTGCTGCAGCACATCGAATCGCCGGTGAACCATGCCGCCGGAAGAAAAGTACCGGTCGCTCACAAAGTAGACGTCGATCCCAGTTCGATGCTGGGTGAGATTGTCGCCGAGGCGAGCGGCAAGCTGGAGATTCCGGTGAATTCCAGCCATCATCAGGCCGCCGATGTGGTCGGCGACGGGTTGCGGGTGGTTGCGCGCTCTCCGGAAGATGGAATCGTCGAAGCCCTCGAGGGCACTTCCCGAGATCACTTTGTGCTGGCCGTGCAGTGGCATCCCGAGCGCTCTGTGCACGACGATGAACCCTCGCGCGCGATTTTTCGCGCTCTGGTGCAAGCCGCCCGCGCCAGACACGGCAAGCTGGTGGGAGAGTTCGAGGGACTGTGAGAGATTGTCGATTTACGATTGCCGATTTGAAAAACCAATTTCGTTTAGACCAAAATTTGCTGCGGTGCGGGAGTCCTCGACCTGACTGAGTGACGTCACCTCTCTAGCGCATCTTCTTCCTGGCCACCGGCTTCTTGATCTTCTCCAGCAGCACCACGACGTGCGCAATCGCCGCGTTGTCGGTCCCCATGCCTTCGGGAGTCTTGGCCTTCACACCGACTGCATCTTCTGGGATCCCCAATAGCTCAGCCACGCGCTCGCGAATCGCCGCCGCGTGCGGACCGATCTTCGGCGCTGCCAGGATCAGCGTCGAGTCGATATTCGCGACGGCATAGCCAGCCGCCCGGACCCGCTTCAGCGCTTCCGCCAGAAACACCACCGAATCGGCGCCCTTCCATTGCGGATCGGACGGAGGGAACAACGATCCGATATCCGGCCCGGCAATCGCTCCCAGCAAAGCATCCGTAATGGCATGCAGCAAGACATCGCCGTCGGAGTGTCCGCCCAGTCCCTTGGGGTAGTCGATCGCGATTCCGCCAATCCGGAGCGGAATGCCGCGCTTGAATTCATGCGAGTCCCAGCCAAAGCCGATTCTCATAGGGCAACACCTGCCACGGATTCACACGGATCCGTGGAAATCCGTGGCCGCTCTTACCGTTTCAGGAAGAACTCCGCCAGCTCCATATCGCCCGGCGTCGTGATCTTGATGTTTCTCGGCGAGCCCATCACCACGGCCACTTCATGTCCCGAGCGCTCGAGCAGCGATGCCTCGTCGGTGCCCATGAATCCGTCGGCGGTCGCTTCGTCGAAAGCTTTTTTAAGGAGATCAAAACGAAAGCCCTGTGGAGTCTGCGCCATTACCACACGCTCGCGCGGAATGGTGGTCGTAATCAGCGCGCCATCGGCGGTGCGCTCCACTTGCTTGACGGTATCTACTGCGGGCATCCCCGCGATGGCGGCGCCGTGTTTTTGTACCGCTTGAATAACTTCCTGGATGATCTCTTCGGTCACGAAGGGGCGCACCGCATCATGTACCAGGACGATATCATCGGGCGCGGCCGAGACTGCTGCCAACGCATTGGCCACGGACTGCTGGCGGTGCTCTCCGCCCGCCACCAATTGCACTTTTTTCCGCAGAATGTCTTTGCCTTCTTTTTCCAGGCGCTCGCGAAATCCCGCGATCTCATTTTCGCGCAGGGCGACGTAAATCTCCGAGACCTCGGGACTCGAGGCAAACTTGCGCAGAGTACGAATAAGGATGGGCGTGCCCCCCAATGCCGTGAACTGCTTCGACGGAGCGGCGTTGGTCTTCCCGCTGGGCACGGGTGCCATGCGTGTGCCCAATCCTGCCGCGGGGATGATCACCACCACCTTCATGGGGCGTCAAGTATAGAACAGTTAATAGTACCGTGTACCGAGTACCGAGTCTAAAAGCCCGGAGACCAGTTTCTTCCCGATGCTTACCAGTTACTTCTTCACCGGCTCCCATAACTCAATGCGATTCCCGTCGGGATCCATGATCCAGGCAAACCGGCCAAAGTCGTAATCGTCGCGGTGCGGGTCGATCTCCACACCTTCTTTCTGGAGTGCTTTCAGCAATCCGTCGAGATCGTCCACCCGGTAATTGATCATCAGGTTGGCGCGGCTCGGATTGAAATACTTGGTGTCGCTAGGGAAGATCGCCCATGCCGTCGTGCCCTTCGCCTCGCCCTCTTCCGCTTCACGCCAATGAAACGTGACTCCCGAACCGTCGGGCGCGCGCACGATGCCAAGGTGTCTTGCGTACCATTCGTAGAGTTGCTCCGGATGTTCGGACTTGAAAAACACCCCGCCGATGCCCGTCACACGTTTCATGTTTGCCTCGCCAATCCAGCCTGAATTTAGTCCGTTCTGGGAAATTCTTCCCCACCCTAACTCTGGCAGAGTCTACTGATTCTGGATGTCTCTCTGCAAGTCGCGCATTTTTGCCAGGTTACGCCCATATCGAACGAACAGAGTCTTGGCACCAAGCGTGCGAGGGAAAGTATGGGCTCCCTGAGAATCTTAAGGAGAAGTTGTGCGAAGGAAAAAACACTCCTGGATTGCACTAATCATTTTTTGCACAGCGACTACAGTGATCACTGCATTGGTCCTCGCCATCGTTTTCGCCAGCGCGACCGTGGTGTATTCGATGGCCCAATCCGCGGAACCGCCGGGCCAGTCCGGAATCTCAGTCCCGGCTCAGACCTTTTCCGGTGTCATCACCGACGCCCACTGTGGGGCCAAGCACAAACTTGCGGATAAGAGTCCTGCGGAGTGCACCCGGATCTGCGTCAAGAACGGGTCGAAGTACGTGCTGGTCAACGGCGACAAGATGTACGCGCTCCATGGCGACATCGTGGAATTAAATCGCGTGGCCGGAGAGCGAGTCACCATCACTGGGATGCTGGCGGGTAACAGCATCCAAATCAGTTCGATCAGCGACGGACAATAAACAAAGGCGGGAAGGATTCTCCCGCCTTCTTGTATTCACTGTCGAGGGAAAGACTACTCTGCTGGCCGCTCCGCCATCACGGATGGTGGTTTTTTCAGTTCCGGAGTCACCACCGGAGTGGTTGTTGTGGTAACCACGCTGACCGCCGGCCGCGACTCCGTTCGAGGTAGTGCGCGCTCATCCCACTTGCCGAAAATCATCTTGCCGGCGGTGGTCTGCAGAACCGATGTCACCGAGATGTCGATGGTCTTGCCGATCATTTTGCGCGCGTTGTCCACCACCACCATGGTGCCGTCGTCGAGGTAGGCCACGCCCTGGTTGTACTCTTTGCCTTCTTTCAGAATGAATACTTTCATGATTTCGCCCGGAAGCACGATCGGTTTCAGGGAATTGGCGAGTTCGTTGATGTTCAGCACCGCGACTCCCTGTAACTGCGCGACCTTATTCAGGTTGAAGTCGTTGGTGATGATTTTGCCCTCGTAGAGTTTGGCCAGCTCAATCAATTTCAGATCGACCTCGCGGACCGTTGGAAAATCGTCCTCGACAATCTGAATTTGCAAGGAAGCGACCTTTTGCAACCGTTGCAGGATGTCGAGGCCACGGCGTCCGCGGTTACGTTTCAGGGAGTCGGCCGAGTCGGCCACCAGTTGCAATTCGCGCAGCACGAACTGCGGGGTGACGATGACGCCGTCCAGGAAACCCGTCTCCGCAATGTCGGCAATCCGGCCGTCGATGATGACGCTGGTGTCGAGAATCTTGTAGCTTTTCTTCGACTGCTTTTCGCCGCCGAAGATCCCACCCAGCGCGGCCAGGTTGAGCAGGTCCCCCTTATTGGCGCCGACCGCCAACCCCACGTACGCCATCACCAGCATCACCATGATCTGCAGAAAGCTCTGCGTGGGTCCGGAGGGAATGCTGTTGCGGATCACCAGTGCGAACAGGTACGCACCGATAATCCCCAGCACGCTGCCGATGGCAGCGCCAATCAAACGCTTCAGACTGATCAGACGCAATCGCCATTCGAAGATCACGATGGCGACACCGATAAGGACTCCCACTCCCGCATCGAGGTTGGAAGGGAGCCCGAAAGGTTGAATCTTGTAGCAGGTAAAAGCGACAAAAATAACAAATAAGAAACGGACCAAGAAAACGTCCACGGATGGACCTCCCCGGAACCCACTTGGCAAAAAGCGCGAACTGGGTCCCACACCCGCCGCCTATGCCGACATATCGGCAGCCGGTGATCTAAGAAAGCAAGCTATCAATGAGCAAATAAAAAACTCCGCCCGCCCGGGCAGAGCCGGACTAAGCCAGAACGATCAACCGCAGTATATACCGCAGACACTGACGCCGAACCGCAGAAAGCGCAGGGCCTTGCGCCCGGTAACTCCCATTTGCAGCAGTTGGTCAGACGTGGGTTTGATGCCTGTTACACTTTCTGCATGAAAGCCCTTGTCATCAGTCGCTTAGGCGGACCCGAGGTGCTGGAAGTGCGCAACGTTCCGGAGCCCGTCGCCACACCCGGCCAGGAACTGATTCAGGTCGAAGCTGGAGGCATCAATTTTGCCGACATCATGAGTGCTGCGGGAGGCTACCCGGGCACACCCAAGCCTCCGCTAGTGGCGGGACGCGAATTCTGCGGGGTCCAAAAGAACAACGGCAAACGAGTCATGGGATACGCACAATGGGCTGCTTTCGCTGAGTGCGTGGCCGCGCGATCGGAACTCCTGTGGCCGGTTCCGGAAGGCTGGACGGCGGAAGAAGGCGCGGCCTTTCCGGTGAACTACTTCACCGCCTACTTCGCGTACTGGAAAGCGGGACTTCTCGAAAAATCTCCAGGCCCCGTGCCCCGCGTGCTGATCCACGCCGTCGCCGGAGGGGTTGGCACCGCGGCGGTGCAAATCGGAAAGCTGCTCGGCATCGAGATGTATGGGACCTCGTCGTCGGAAGACAAGCTGGCTCGCGTGAAAGAACTCGGATTGCAGCACGGCATCAATTACAAACAGCAAGACTACGAAGAGGCCATCAAGGAATTGACGCACGGCGAGGGAGTCGATGCGGTGTTCGAGATGCTGGGCGGCGAGCACGTCGCAAAAAGCGTGCGCTGCCTGCGCGATTTCGGGCGCGTCATCGTCTACGGTTCGGCCACCGGGGAGCGCGGCGATGTCGATACACGCATTCTCTACGCCAAAGGCGCGAGCGTGCACGGATTGTGGCTGACTTACCTCTCGCAACATCGCGGGCTGATGCAGGAAGCATGGAGACAAATCTCAGCGTGGACATCGGCGGGACACTTGCATCCCGTGATTGGCGCGGTGTTTCCGATAGAGAAAGCCGCGGAAGCGTACCGGCTGTTGATCGAGAGAAAGAATTTCGGGAAAGTCGTGCTGAAGGTTGGCTAACCGTCTGTCGGCCTGAGCACAAGCCGCAACGAATGCTGCGCCCGGTTTTGGGTGGCGCAGCGCTTCAGCGCTGCGGTATGGCGGCTCGCACAAAATTTTGCTCCGGTATCTTCCACATCAAATCTAGAACCAAAGATACTCAAATAACAAAACAACCTGCTCCTGTGCGAACGCACAACTCGCTAACGACCGCATAGGTCGAGCGTCCAATGCGGTAATCGCGAAGGGGAAGCAGGGAACTTCCTGGCGCGAGTTGACGTATCTGGAAGTGATGATGGGGAACCGGGGAGGGCTATCGGCCGCTCCGGATTCCGCGAGAGAAGATTTCAGGGGTTAAGGGACTGGTTCACTTTCGGTTTGGCGGCCCAGGTGAGCACAATCCTCGAGCAGAGCACGCGTCCTCGCGGGCACGCGCTTTTCGCTTAACCCCGAGGCAGCATTTTAGGCCTTCCGCGAACAAACGCAAGTTCTTTGCGGAGAGCGATCCCAAGCCGCCGCGAAACCGCTTCCCGACGCTTATCGGGAAAGAAAAAAGGAGTTGGCATGAAAGCATTGAGAATTTCCAAGGGCTTGCTGCTGGGATTGGCCTTGCTGCTGGCCACAAGCGCGTTTGCGTCGAACAAAGGCTCGCTCGCGGTCACCGATAACTGCACCGTGGCCGGGAAGCAACTGGCCAAGGGCGATTACAAAGTCAGCTGGGAAGGCAACGGCCCCGATGTGCAACTGAACATCATGCAAGGCAAGAGCGTGGTCGCCACCGTGCCCGCCCACATCATGGAACTCAGCTCCTCCCCGCAAAATGACTCCGCTGTGGTGAGCCACAGCAGCGACGGGACAAAGTCCCTTTCAGAAATCCGCTTCGCGGGAAAGAAGTATGCACTCGCAATCGGGAGCTCGACTCAGGCAGCCATGAGCGAGAGTAGTAAGTAGCTGTACCCTAAGTAGGCGGGGAGCAAGGGCTCCCCGCACTTTTATTGCTTTCCTACCTCGGACAGGTCGGCGTGGATCGTAACTTGCCCGGTCGAAACCGTCATTTTTTTCTCCCAGGCGATGAAGCCCGCCTTCTTGATGACGATGTGGTGCTCTCCCGCGCTTGCGCTGATTGTCGACGGGGTGCTGCCCACAAAATTCCCGTCGATCTCGATGTCTGCGCCCGCGGGAGTTGACGATATCTGCAGCTGAGCGCCACTCGCTTGCTCCTGAACAGGCGGTGTAGCCGGGCTGGGAGCCCCAGCTACCGGCGCTGGCGTGGCGGCGGGCTGAAATTTTGCCCGGTCCAAATGCAGATCGCCGTTCACGTAAGCGGTGATCTCCGTTCCCTTGGGAATCGTGATGTCTTTGCCGTGCATAAAGAGAAAGAACGGCGCGGCGGGGAAAAATACGATGCCGGTGGCCACGATCCCAGCCGTCATGGCGCCAGTATGACCACCGCCCTTGACTTCCTTGACGGCTCGCAGAGGAGCCTTCGCTTCGTTGACCATCCTCGCGAAGTCGATGTTGACATTCAGTTTTCCGCCGCGAGCCATCCTGCGCTTGGGTTCTGCCTCGGTAACCGTCCCAAAGGCCGCGCCGCCTTTCGGGATGATGACCACACCATCGACCATCACATCTTCGAGTACTTCAAAGTCCAGCGTATCCCCCACGTGCGCGTCGGCTGAGGAAATGGTTCGCCCCGTTCTGAGTCTCACCGGCGTGCTGTCTTGCAGGACGAAACCCTTGGGGCCCTGGGCAGCCTTCGGTTCGGCGGACGCCGGGCTCGATGGTTGCGCGGTCTGAACAGCCGGTTTGCCGGCAGGAGCCTCCGGCGTCTGCGCCAGAAGCATGCTGCTGGTGAAACAAAACAGAAGTACCGCACTGATCAATTTCTTCGGCATTTGTTCTCCTTAAGGAGGAACGCACAGCTCCGCGACCCTGATGACTTGCCTTCCCTGACATTTTTCTCGACTAGTTCTTTGAGGCCAACACGTCGTCGTAGTAGTTCAAGACGGCCGCGCGGGGCGCATCTTTCAATTCCCGTCAGCGGTACTTTTTGCTCGATCGAACTATTTAGGGGAGGAGAGTCATTATCGCCCCTTGGGCGGGAAATACAAGAGTAGATGTTTCTGAACCGGAATCCGAGATACTAACAAAACGCGGGCAAGATTGCCCGCGTCTTAGGTCAAAAGACATCGGCGCGCTTTACTGGCTCTTCTTCGCGACGTCTGGGCTCGACGTGTCCGGATTGGTTTGCGTATTCGCCGACTTCATCACTTGTTTCGGCCAGTCGGTGGCGATCGCCGTGCAGGCGTCTTTCACGGCATTGCCCAAAGTTCGCGTGGAATGACTCATGATCGAGTCGCCGTCTTTATCGAAGACTACGACTTTGTTGTCTTTGAAGATTGCTTCCTTGCCGCCCTCATGATCGAGCAGCACCACGTAGTCCGCCTTCTCTTTTTTGTTGTTGATGGTCACCGCAGGGCAGCGCTCGCCAAACGTCTTGATGATTTCGGCGGTTTGCGGACGATCTCCCCCACTCCCACCGCCACCAAAGCCGTCGGCCGTGCCGCCCACGCCGCTCGATACCTGCCACGACTTACTATCGCTCACGTAGACCCGCGGTTTCTCGGCAGCCGCGCACAACAAGGAAAACCCCAATACTGCACAAGTAATGAACAGGAATCTCATGGTCTGTGACCTCCGTACTCTCAAGCGGGGGGAACTAGGTTTCACAAAGTTGGAATCAACCATGCCGTGGAAGGTTGTATGGGGACCTGCGCGGGACGCTGTTGTAAAGAAACATGATTGAAAGCCGTGCAGGCCGCGAACCAAAGCAACCCCACGCGGGCTAGGGCGCCCGCGCCACGCGACCCTGATTTCCTAGCGACCAGCGACCCGCTTCTAGTACTTCGGCATCTTCGGATCCACCCGGTCAGCCCAAGCGGTAATGCCGCCGGTCAGGTTACGCACCTTGGTGAATCCTGCCTGCCGCAGGAACTGCACTGCCTTCGCGCTGCGTCCGCCCATTTTGCAGTGGGCGACGATCTCGCGGCTGGTGTCGAGTTCGTTCACGCGGTTGGGCAGATCGCCCAGCGGAATCAGGTGTCCGCCCAGATTGCAGATCTGGTATTCGTGCGGCTCGCGCACGTCGAGGACAAAGATGTCGTCGCCCGCGTCCAGCCGCTGTTTCAGTTCTTCGACTTGTATTTCCGGAATACCTGTCTCCGCCACCGGCTTCTCCTCGCCACGAATTCCACAAAACTCGTTGTAGTCTATCAGCTTGGTGATCGTGGGATGAGTGCCGCACATCGGGCACTCGGGATTTTTGCGCAGCTTCAGTTCGCGGAATTTCATGCCCAGCGAATCGATCAGCAGCAGGCGCCCGATCAGCGGATCACCGATGCCCGAGAATCAGCTTGATGACTTCGGTCGCCTGCATCACGCCGACCAGA
Source organism: Terriglobia bacterium (assembly GCA_963832635.1). Taxonomy (GTDB): domain Bacteria; phylum Acidobacteriota; class Terriglobia; order Terriglobales; family Acidobacteriaceae; genus DATFTE01. The sequence goes on from CAWHVH010000004.1 coordinate 660,174, forward strand.
CCGGGCAGAATGCCAAGCACTCCACCTTCCGCGCACGACGGCACCAGACCGGGCGGCGGCGGTTCGGGATACAGGCAGCGATAGCAGGGGCCCTGCTCGGTGGCAAACACACTGGCTTGTCCCTCAAACCGGAAGATCGAGCCATAGACGTTGGGCTTGCCGGTCAGGACGCAGGCGTCGTTTACCAGGTAGCGCGTGGGAAAGTTATCGGTGCCGTCGGCCACGATGTCGAAATCGCGAAACAGTTCCAGCGCATTCTCGCTGGTGAGCCTGGTCTCAAACGTCCGCAGATTCAGAAATGGATTGATGCCTTTAAGCTTTTCCGCCGCCGAGTCGAGCTTCTTGCGTCCTACGTCCGCCGTCGAGTGAATGATCTGCCGCTGCAGGTTGGTGTAATCGACGACATCGAAGTCCACGATGCCGAGCGTGCCCACTCCGGCGGCTGCCAGGTATAGCGCCAACGGAGATCCCAACCCTCCCGCGCCGATACACAACACGCGCGCAGCCTTCAACTTCTTCTGCCCTTCCATGCCCACCTCGGGCATGATCAGATGGCGCGAGTAACGCAGAATCTCATCGTTCGAAAGGGTTGCGGGCTCGGGTTTGACTTCGCTCGTGGTGGCCATGGGAACCTCAGGAAATTGTCGATTTACGATTTTCGATTGAAAACAACGGACTACTACCGACAGCAGGCGGGAGAACAACAGCCGAGAGGTGTTGGGTTTACTTCGACAATCGGCAATCGAAAATCGTCAATTTTGTTGCCTCCCGCAATCGAAGGCACGATCGAAATGGTATCACCATCGTTGACCGGGGTCGCTTCTTTCTGCAGGTAGCGCACATCTTCATCGTTGAGGTAGACGTTCACAAAGGCGCGGAGTTTGCCCTCGTCGGTGTAAAGATGCCGCCGCAAGTCAGGATGCTGGCGCAGCAAGTCCGAAAGCGAATCGGCGACCGTGCCCGACTTCACTTCGACCGTGGCCTGCTTGCCGGCATACTGACGCAGAGGGGTGGGGATGTGAATCTTTGCCATGTCCATACTTACAAGATGCCGGGCGTGGAAGGCAAGATTCATCCCAGCCGGCTTGACGCCCGCCGGACCCGCGTTCATCATGGCCGCAGTCTTGGCCCATCCTGATGCAGCCCGTCCGTCCGGCTTTCTGCCCTTGGGGATTTTCTTTTTCTTCGGCTCGGTCATGGCCACCTATGCGGCCGTAACCCTGCTGGAACCAGGGACTTTCCTGGATCGCGCCTGGCAGCTCAATCCCACCGGCCATGCCGAGCTCAGCTCCCTGGGCAGGGCGATCGGCATCCCGTTTCTGCTGCTGGCCGCGGCCCTGTTCGCGGCGGGAATCGGATGGTTCCGGCGCCGCCGCTGGGGATGGATTCTGGGAACCACGATCATTGCCGTGAACCTGGCGGGAGACGCCATCCATCTTCTCACCGGAGACCTGAAAAGCTTAGTAGGAATACCGATCGCGGGCCTGCTGCTCTTCTATATGACCAGAAATCGAGTGCGCGCCTACTTCCTCCGATAGGGAGCGCAAGAGCACTCACGTCCCACACTCATGCGCGACCGCCGTTTTGCCGATCTCCCCAATAGAACGAGGGAGCATGCCTGAATCACTAAGCATGTGGGAAGCGGAATCTGCCAGAAGGACCTGGCCTTGCGATCGCATTTGCGACCACTATGCGCAGGAAGCGAAACTCATTCAGTCTTCGCTGGTGCCCAAGGCCGGACTCCTCCATGAAGCTGTCGAGATCGCATTCCGGTTCGTACCGCTGGGCGAGGTGGGCGGCGACTTCGTCGATTTCTTCTGTCTGCCCGACGGCGTCATCGGCATCTATCTTGGAGACGTCGTCGGAAAGGGGCTGCCGGCTGCCATGTATGGGGCGCTGGTGACGGGCACCCTGCGTGGAATCCACAAGACCGGGACCAACACTGCGAGTGTGCTGGCGCTGCTGAACGAACGACTGCTGCAGCGACCAATCAGGGGGCGATTCTGTTCGACCTTGTACGCTCTGTTCAATCCCGCCACCTGCGAACTTGCGTTCTCGAATGCCGGGATGCCGCTGCCCTTGCTGCTTTCCAGGGGCGCTTGCCGCCAACTGGGCGAAGGCGGGTTTCCCTCGGGAATGTTCCCCGGTGCCACCTACCAGCAACACGTCGTGCAACTCCACCCCGAAGATTGCGTGCTGTTCGCCAGCGATGGCCTTCACGAATTGCAAAACCGCGAAGGAGTCGAGTTCTGCGCCACTCAAATCCAGACGATCTGGACACAATGCCACAGCAAATCGGCCAGCGAATCGGTGAATTTTGTCCTGGATCGCCAGATTTTGTTTTCCAGCGGCTTCGCAGCGCAAGACGATATCACCGCGGTAGCGTTGAAGGTGCTGGTCTAACGCTCGATCATGATACTTCGGTCGTTTCGTCTACAAATCTCTTGTCGTCCTCACTCGCGCCGGCCAGTTCGAACGAATGGGTCAGCGCCGCCTTGCCCTTTTCCACACTGGTGATGACATAGGAACAACCAATCCAGTGGGCTTCGGCGAGATCGGTCTTCGACCATTGCGCGGGATGATCGGGATGCGAATGATAGAAGCCGACGATGTCCTCTCCCCGCTCGCGGCCTTCGCGCTGAATCTTCACCAGTTCGCGCGGATCGATGTGGTAACGGTTCTCCGGCGAATCGGTGCGCGTATTGTCGCAGCGCGCCACGGAACGGACGATGCGCTCATTGCCCTTCATCTCGCCCAGCAATACCCCGCAACACTCATGCGGATAAGTCTCTTCACCATGAAGGCGAAGAGCTGTGTAGGCGGATTGAGTGAGCTTGAGCATCGCCAATTTTCAATTTTCAATTGCCGATTGGGCCAATAAGATCGTTGCAATCGGCACTTGGAAATCGCAAATCGGAAATCACTTCTCTTCCCAAAACCTCTCACTCAAATACTTGTCGCCGGAGTCGCAGAAGATGGTGACGAACAATGCATGCTCATTTTTTCTCACCCGCGCGGCCAGGTGCATACACCCCACGACCGCCGCGGCCGCGGAAATCCCCACCAGCAATCCTTCTTCACGCGCCAGACGCTTGGCCATCGCGTACGATTCTTCGGTCGAGACCTCAAGATTCTCGTCGGCCAGTGAAGCATCGTAAATCTTCGGCACAATCGCGCTCGGCATGTGCTTGGCGCCTTCAATGCCGTGGAAGGCAGAATCCGGTTGCAGCGAGATGCAATGGATCTGCGGATTCAATTCCTTCAATCGCCGCGTGGTCCCCATGAAGGTGCCGCTGGTTCCGAGCATGGCCACGAAATGCGTGATCCGTCCTTCGGTTTGTTGCCAGATTTCGTTGGCTGTGCCATGGTAGTGAGCTTGCCAGTTGGCCGGGTTCGAATACTGGTCGGCGTAATAATAGAGATCGGGATGCTTGGCCGCGAGTTCGCGCGCCATGCGAATGGCGCCATCGGATCCGTCGGCGGGATCGGTGTAAATGATATTTGCGCCGTACGCGCTCAGAATTCGTTTGCGCTCCACGGAAACGTTTTCGGGCATGCACAGCGTGACCGGGAACCCCTGCGCCGCTCCGATCATGGCATAGGCGATTCCGGTGTTGCCGCTGGTCGAATCCAGCAGGATCTTTCCGGGGGCAAGTTTTCCGCTGCGTTGCGCTTGCGCAATGATGTTCGCGGCCGCGCGATCCTTGACCGAGCCTCCGGGATTCATCCACTCGGCTTTGCCCAGCAGTTCGACGCCGGGCAAGTCGCGGCAGACGCGCTCCAGACGCAATAAGGGAGTGTTCCCGATGCGGTCGAGCGTATGTTGTCCCAGGCGCTCATGTGGCACAGGCTGTTTGACTTGCGCCGTTTTCGCCGATGTATTCTGCATTGCGCGAACCAAATGTTCGTGACCAACGTAATGTAGCTGTAGGACGAAATTAATCTCTAGAGTCTGGTTTTTAGATTATAAGAAGGCTTGGTTCGATGCACGGAGCCGGGCACGGTCACACTTTTTCGGTTCTGGTGCATCTAAGCCGGTAGCAAGACAGGAAGGAATTGTGAGCGGATGTCAACCAAGGTAGAAGAACGGACGTATGAAGAAGCCGTTAACTGGCTGCGCGATCATGGCTTTGACCTGATCGAAGCGCCGGGCACTCCGGGCCGCGTGTTCCTGAAGAAATACAATGTTTCCGCGGCGATCCAGAAAAACGGAGACGACGGCGTCAAAATTTTTGCCTATCCCGGATACCTGGTGGGCAGCGAAATTTCGAAACTCGTCAACCGCGGCTACCAGCAGTTTCTGAAGACCGCCAAAAACGAAATCCCGGCCACCGCCGATCATCTGAAAGCCCTCCACCAGTTCGCGGAAGAATTGAAAGAAGCTCTCGGACTGCCCAGCCTCTACAACGAATCGCTCGGCACCGTGAGCGAAGTCTTACCAGTACGACCGCATCGTCGATCGCGATAAAGCCCAGGCCGACCGTCCCAAGCGTCCCTGGGAAGTCGCCGGCAAGCCGATCGCCAAAGCCGCCAAGAAGGGCCGCGCTTAAAAAGCCTTTCACCGCAAAGACCGCCAAGGCCGCAAAGACATCAGGATCTTTGCGGTTTTTCTTTGCGCTCTTCGCGAGCTTTGCGGTTAGAGTCGTTTCCGGGTTTTTTTAGCCACGCTGCCTGCGCATTCCTTAAAACACTTCGACCCGCGCTCGATGCTGGGAAGCACCGGCGAGACGACTATCCCGCGTAATCAGCGTTGCGTCGAGCTCTTCGGCTAGCGTGATGTAAGCGGCATCATACGCAGATAAGTTGTGACGGAGCTGCCAAATCCGGGACAGGAACACGAAGTGAGGGTACCGGGTTATCCGCAGGTCCTGCAGATCGTTGATCGCCTCATCCGCGCGGCGGGTAGAAATCGTTCCTTCCCGCAGTAACCGCCGCAACACTTGCGCTACTTCAAGATCCAACAGATGCGGCGCATGCAGCGATTCGGGACGCGAGCAAATCCGCCTCTCGATCTGTTGCCCCGCCGATGTCTGTAGCAGCCAGTCCACCACGGCGGACGCATCCAGAACGATCAACGGGCGTCTCGTTCTTCCCGCACCAGACGGGCGGTATCGAGCTGGGCCGTGACCGGTTTGCGTCGATGCAATCGCTCCCGCAACTCCGCCAACGTCGGTCGCTCCGCGATCTCTTTCATCTCCATCAACAAGTAATCGGAGAGTGACATACCTTCCATCGCGGCTCGGGCCTTCAGGCTGCGATGCAGCGCGTCCGGCACATTGCGAAGCTGGATCATCTTTGACATGTTAAGAGCATACTTTCATGTTATACACATGTCAATCGAAGATTCCTCGCCTTTCGTTGTGCCTCGCAGTCCGCCATATGCGACACTGGGTGCACCCGGAGGCCCAACATGCGCCTACTCTTCGTTGTCGCGATGTTCGCGCTCACCGCCTTCGCACAAAACCCAACCGAGTCTGCCGTTCAGCAGGTTCTGCAGAAGCAGCAAGACGCCTGGAACCGCCACGACCTCGAGGGTTTCATGGCGGGATACTGGAATTCCCCCGAGCTGACGTTTTTCTCCGGAGCTAAGCAGACCTCAGGATGGCAGGCCACGCTTGAGCGCTACCAGAAAACCTACCAGGGCGAAGGCCGCGAGATGGGTAAGCTGGAATTTTCCGAGCTGAACGTGAAGGCGCTGGGCCCCGATGCCGCCTTCGTCCGCGGAGCCTGGCATTTGACGATGTCTGACGGAAAGACGCCGCACGGCCTGTTCACGCTGGTTTTCCGGAAGTTTCCCGACGGCTGGAAGATCGTGCACGATCACACGTCCGCCGCGGAATAAATCATCGATGGAGGGACGGCAGTCCCCATCCGTCTACTTCTTCACCCGCACCTGCACCTGCGTGCCCTCCGGCAATTCTCCATTGGTCAGCCGGATTGCTCCATCCTGCACCACGCCTTCGAACTCCTGCGGCATTCGCGGCGCCACCGGACTCATGCTCGGCCTTCCCATGCCTTTGTCCATCGCCTCATTCGCCAGACGATCGGCCTCGGCATTTTTTCCCCGCAGTACGTGCTGAATCGAAAACCATTCCAACTGCCGAATCAGCTGTTTCGCGCGTCCATGCAGATCCTGCAGCGTGGGATTCTTGACTTTATATTCGCCGCGAATCTGCTTCACCAGCAACTCCGAATCGCTGACCACCTTCAGCGCTTTCGGCCCGTGCTCCACCGCATATTCCAGCGCGCCAATCAATCCCTGATACTCGGCGACGTTGTTCGTCTGATGCCCCAGGTACTGACTGAGCGACGTGACTTTGTGTCCGGCCTCGTCTTGAATGACGACCCCATACCCCGCAGGCCCCGGATTTCCGCGCGCGCCCCCGTCGGTATAAGCGATCAAATAGTGCGTGGGAGGTTCTGAAGAAGAAGGCATGAGCGAGTGTAACAAAGCGGAAAATGCGGAAGGAAGAAGTCAGAATGCAGAAGTAAAACCCATTCCACTTCTGCATTCTTATTTCTGCCTTGTTGTCTTATCTTCCCGCGGCCAGCCGCGTAGCCAGGCGAGGGGGCAGGTTTGCGGCCACAATGCGATCCTGTGCTTGTTTCAAATTGTAGGGCGTTCGCCAAAACGAGACTACGCCGGCATCCGAGTCATACAGCGCAAACGCCGCCCGCCAATCTCCGTCGCGCGGCTGTCCCACCGAACCCGGATTGATCAAGTAATGCAATCCTGGTTTCAGAGGAAAGTCCGATGCCTCCGCCTGTCCCACCGTCCGGTACTCAGGGCGATAGGCGTCGGCGTTTGACCCATTCCCGAGAAACGTCCCCTGCAGGTGCGAATGTCCGAAAAAAGTCACAGGCGCCGAAGAGGTCAACAACGGCTCTACCGCATCACGCAGCGAGACTACATACTCATCTTCGTCAATGGGAGAACCGTGCACGAACTGCACTTCGGGAAGACTGTCGACCTTAACCGGACCTTGCGGCAAACTCCGGAGCCATTCCAGATTTTCGGGAGTCAGTTGGCTGCGCGTCCAGATGGCGGCCAGGCCTGCGATGGGGTTGAAATCTTTCAGATCCATCAGTCCTGCGGAAGCCTTGTCATGGTTGCCGCGGACGAAATACTTTCCCAGGCTCCGCGAACGGTCGATCACCTCGTTCGGACTGGCGCCATAGCCCACGATGTCGCCCAGGTTGACGACAAGGTCGTAGGCGGGAGCCGCCGCCAGGCAGGCGTCCAGCGCTTCGAGGTTGCTGTGAATATCGCTTAGTAGAAGAACGCGCACCGATGCTCCGGGCAAAGTGGCGATTATAGACCCGATTGCCACATGGGGCACCAAAGAACGGCGATTGGCCGTAAATCCTAGTTTCCAGGATTCAACACCGGACACCGCGCCCAATGCCCGGCGGATACTTCGACCAGGGGCGGCAAAGCCCGCGCACACTCCGGAATTCGCACATCGCAGCGCGGCTCAAACGGGCATCCCGCCGGCACTGCATGAAGAGGCGGCACCGTCCCTTCAATCGTCCGCAGGGCATGTCCGCGGTCGGTCTTCAGCGTCGGGACCGCATTCAGCAAGCCTCGCGTGTAAGGATGCGCGGCAGCCTGAAAAATATCTGTCTTCGACCCCAGTTCCACCAGGTTGCCGGCGTACATGACCGCCACCCGATCGGCGACCTCGGACACCACCGCCAGATCGTGAGAGATGAACAGCATGGTGAGACCGAATTTCCGGCGAAGGTCAGCGAGCAACTCCAGGATTTGCGCCTGGATGGTGACGTCCAGCGCGGTGGTGGGTTCATCCGCAATCAGCAGCTGTGGACGGTTCACAATCGCCATGGCGATCATCACGCGCTGCCGCATGCCGCCCGAAAGCTGGTGTGGATAATCGCGCGCACGGCGCTCCGCGTCCGGAATCGCAACTTCGTTCATAGCGGCCACGGCTTGCGCCCAGGCTTCGCGTTTTGGAATCTTGCTGTGCGCCAGCACTGCCTCTGCGATCTGCTCGCCTACGCGCATCACCGGATTGAGCGCGGTCATCGGCTCCTGAAAGATCATGGCCATGCGCGAGCCCCGCAGTTCGCGCATTTCTTCGTCCGCAAGCTGTAGCAACTGCTGCGATCCGTTACCGTTATTGAAGAGAATCTCGCCGGAGGCGCCGGCAAGGGACGGCAAGAGGCGCATGATCGCGAGAGAGGTCAGCGATTTTCCCGAGCCCGATTCGCCCACCAGTCCCAGCACTTCGCCCGGCGCAATGGAGAAACTCAGTTCGCGCACCGCGACCAAGGGTTGGGAATCGCCTCCGCCCGCTCCGTTGCGGGAGGGGAATTCAATCCTCAGATATCGGACGTCGAGCAGTGCAGCCACGCCGTTATCCTAGCAGCCCCAGGTCCGGCGTCCGAAGTCTGGCGCCCGGTTTTTCATTGCCCCAGAATCAGGGGCAGCCCGTTCTTGCTATTCCCAATGACCACAACCTTCGTGTTCGAACTCTTGGCCAGATTTTCGGTCGCCTCAATGCCCTTCCACTCCAGCAATTGCGGGCTGATGCCCTGCGCCACAATCTGCTGGAAGTCGCGTATGCCCGCGGCCTCGATCCGTTTGCGTTGCGCTTCCTGCGTTTCCTTCTGCAGCCGGAAGTTCATGGCCAGCGCCTCCTGCTCGGCCTGCTGTTTGGCCTCGATCGACGCTTTGAGCGTGGTCGGCAACTGGATATCGCGCAGCAGAATACTTTCCACCACGAAGCCGCGCGCGCCGAGCAGGGAGTTCAGTTGATCATAGATTTGTTTCGCCACCATCTCGCGCTCCCCGGTATACAGCGCATTCGCGGTGTGCGAGGCGGTGGCTTCACGAATGGCTGCCCGCAAGTTCGGCTCAATCACCACCGACTCGTAGTTAGCGCCGATCTTCTGGTACACGTCGGACGCCTTCGAAGGATTCATGTGGTAAATGAGCGACGTATCCAGATTCATCACCAGTCCTTCGCTCGAAGGCACGCTGGCCGACTCTTTCAGAGTCTGCGTCTGAATCGACATCTCGTTGTTGGTTTTGAGCGGATTGATCAGGTGCATGCCTTCCGGCAGCATTTCGCCGGTCACTCGCCCGAACAGGGTCAATACGCCGACGTGGCCGGTCCCTACGCGCGTGACCGCGCTGAACACAAGCACTACAACCAGAAATGCCACGATCGCGAACCCGATCAGGCGCAGCCCCGCCCCCGGATTGCCGTCGATAATCTTTCCCCGAGCATCGTTAAACACAGTCATCGCATGTTTCCCCCGGGAGAAGTCTATTGCGCGAATGCCCCCGTGCGAAGTGACTAGATGCGCTCCACGACGCCTCAACATAACGAGACTGACTCTGTGGAGATGCAGCTTAGCTGCGTCTTCTGTGGCGGAGAGGCGAAGCGGTACGCCGCAGACGCGCCGTGCAAAGTCTTGCACATTGACACTGCGCGACCGTCGACATATAGTGCCCACGCCAAGCCGTACACCGCGTCCAGCTGCCCTTTCCCCGCAGACAGCAGCAGCGGCTTTCGAATCTCAGCGTACAAGGACTGTCCATGAATCTCGCTTCCCCTGATCCTCGTTCAAAAAATTCTCGCGCCCTTTTCACCGCCTTCCTGGCATTCGCAGTATTTGCCCTGACGAATTTCGCGCACTCTCAAATCGGCCTGGTCAAGCTCAGCACCGACACGTTCACCAACTCCAGCAGTCAGCACGCTACGGAAGTTGAGCCCGATACCTACGCCTTCGGCAACACCATCGTCACTGCCTTTCAGGTAGGGCGCATCTTCGGCGGCGGCGCATCCGACATCGGCTTCGCCACTTCCACCGACGGTGGCACCACCTGGGTCAACGGATTCCTTCCCGGCATCACCACCCTGTTCGGCGCGGGATCCTTCTCAGCCGCCAGCGACGCCTCCGTTACCTTCGACTCGGCTCACGGCAAATGGCTCGTTGCCTCCTTGGGACTTTCCGCCAACAACAGCGTTCTGGTCAGCAGTTCGAACGACGGCGTCAATTGGAACAACCCCGTGACCGTCGATAACAAAAGCGGGTTCGCCGACAAAGACTGGATCGTCTGCGACAACAACGGCGCCAGCCCGTTCTTCGGACACTGCTACGTCGAGTGGGACGATGCCGGACTCGGCGATCAGGAAAAGATGAGCACTTCTACCGATGGAGGCCAGACCTGGAGCGCGGGCGTGAATATCCGCAGTGCATTCGGTCTCGGCGGACAACCCGTCGTGCAGACCAACGGCACCGTGGTCGTTCCGTTCGAGGGCAACGGCATCCAGGCGTTCTCCTCCACCAATGGCGGCACTTCGTGGGGCAATCTGGTTACGGTTGCCAGTATCAGCGATCACGGTGTCGCCGGCAGCCTGCGCACTTCGCCTTTGCCTTCCGCCGACGTCGACAACATCGGCACCGTCTACGTTGCCTGGCAGGATTGCCGCTTCCGCACCGGCTGCTCTTCCAACGACATCGTTTTCAGCTCTTCTACCGACGGCAAGACCTGGAGCACAGTGTCGCGCATTCCGATCGACGCCACCACCAGCAAGACCGATCACTTCATCCCCGGCTTCGCTGTCGATCACACCACCGGAGGCAGCGCCGCGCATCTCGCGCTGACCTACTATTTCTATCCCGTCGCCAATTGCACCAGCTCCACCTGCAAGCTCGGCGTGGGCTTCATCTCATCGCAGAATGCCGGCCAGACCTGGAGCGCCGCGGTCAAAGTGGCTGGCCCCATGAGACTGACCTGGCTGCCCAATACTTCCTCCGGTTTGATGGTCGGAGACTACATCTCGACTTCGTACACCACCGGGGCCTTCGGAGTCTTCGCTAAGGCGAACCGGAAGAACGGTTCCACCTTCGACTCCGCCATGTACACCACCATGACTGGACTGGAAGCGCTCAGCGTGGGCGAATACAGCTCGGCGAATGACAAACCCGTGCCCAACGCCCACTCCGATCACGGCCCGCGCCAGTACTACGATCTCGACAACACCATCCCGATCCCGCCGGGAAAGCGAGACTAAGTTAGTTTGCTGATGGAGGGACGGGCGGCCCCGCCCGTCCCCGGCTCACTTTCATTTGCCCTTTATAATGAATCCAGCCTTCCCGGGCTTTCATTCGACAATTGGCCATCGACAATCGAAAATTGACGTAATCTATTCCCAGGGCTCCCGCATTGTCTTTTCTCGACCAACTCAATCCGCAACAGCGTGAGGCTGTCGAAACTACCGAGGGCCCGGTGCTCATCCTTGCCGGAGCCGGTAGCGGCAAGACTCGTGTCATCACCTACCGCATCGCGCATCTGATTGAGCACCTTGGAGTTCGTCCCGATTCCATCCTGGCCATGACCTTCACCAACAAGGCCGCCGCCGAAATGGTCGAGCGCGTCGAAAAGCTGGTCGGAGGCCTCTCGGTCGCCAAACCCGTGATCTCGACCTTCCACTCGTTCTGCGTGCGCGTGCTGCGCCGCGACATCGAAGCCCTGCAAATTCCCTCGGCCGTTCCCGGCAAGCCGCCCATCGGACACACCAGGCAATTCGTCATCTATGACGAGAGCGACCAGCAGCAGATGGTCAAGTCGATCATGAAGCGCCTCGGCATCGATGACAAACAGGTCACCCCGCGCTCCGTCCTCGGACACATCTCGTGGGCCAAGAACCACATGCTTGATCCGCAGGAGGTCTACCTGCAATCGGGAGATCCCAAGACCGAGCGCGTCGCCCAAATTTACGCCGAATACAAGAAAGAACTTCTGCGCGCCAACGCCCTCGACTTTGACGACCTGCTGCTCGAAACCGTCCGCCTGCTGAAAGCCGCGCCCACCGTGCGCGAGCATTACAACCGGCGCTTCGAGTACGTCATGATCGACGAGTACCAGGACACCAACCGTCCGCAGTACGAACTCATGCGCATGCTGGCCGGAACCAAGCACAACGTCTGCGCCGTGGGCGATGAAGATCAGTCGATCTACTCCTGGCGCGGCGCCGATATCCGCAACATTCTCGAATTCGAAAAGGACTTTCCCGAAGCGAAAATTGTTCGCCTGGAACAGAACTACCGTTCGACCCAGAACATTCTGGAAGCCGCGTCGGCCGTGGTTGCGAACAACCTGAAGCGCAAGGGCAAGAATCTATGGACCTCGCGCCAGGGCGGCACCAGAATCGGATACTACGAAGCACCCGACGGAGAGAACGAAGCCCTGTTCGCCGCCGACCACATCGCTCGTTACCTGCGCGAAGCCCATGATCGTGGAGAAGAACCCCGCGCCGCCGTCCTCTACCGCACCAACTCGCAGTCGCGTCTGTATGAAGAAGCCATGCGCCGCTACCAGTTGAAATACCACGTCGTCGGAGGCTTCTCGTTCTACGAGCGCGCCGAAATCAAAGATCTGATCTCGTACCTGAAAGTCATCCACAACCCCGACGACTCGATTTCCCTGCTGCGCGTGATCAACACGCCCACGCGCGGGATTGGCAAGACTACGCTCGAAACCATCGAACGCGTCGCGCTCGAAACCGGACAGTCCTTGTGGGGAGCGATCGCCGAAGTGCTGAAGCGCCAGCTTCTCCCGCAACGCGCGCTCGCCGCCCTGAAAAGCTTCCACGACCTGATCGAAGACGCCCGCGCCATGCAGTCCGGAACCTTCGTCGAGCGCCTGGCCGCCTCCGCCGATCCTTCCGAATCAATGGAGGGACGGGCGTCCCCGCCCGTCAGGGGCGAAGCCCCGGCAGCCATCGTCGAGGAAGACAAAGAAGAAACGGCATTTGATCCTCTATCATTCGACTTCGGAGACTAGACTCGACCGGCGAGGACGCCCCGTCCCTCCACCGATGACGCAAGCGCTGCGCCTTTCCGCACGCCCGGCGAAGCCGCGCATACCGCAGAGCTTCTCAAGTTCCTCATCGACCGCACCGGGTACATCAAGCTGCTCGAAGAAGAAGACACGCCCGAGGCTTACTCCCGCATCGAGAACATCCGCGAACTGGTCAATGCCGCCATGGACTCCAAGGACCGCGGCGAAACTCTCGATCAGTTTCTCGATCACGCCGCCCTGGTCAGCGATGCCGATGCCTACGACGAGCGCGCGCAGATCACACTCATGACCTTGCATGCCGCCAAGGGCCTCGAATTCCCTCTGGTATTTCTGGGAGGCCTCGAAGAAGGCCTGTTCCCGCACTCGCGCACGTTTCTGCAACCCGACGACATCGAAGAAGAGCGCCGCCTCTGCTATGTCGGCATGACGCGAGCGATGGACACGCTCATCCTCACCCGCGCCGTCTACCGCCGCCGCTACGGAACTGATCTGCCCGAAGCCAGCATCCCCTCACGCTTTTTGGAAGAAGTCCCCACGCAGCTGGTCGAAGAGCTGGGAACCCGCAGAGCAAGGGCTCGCGTAGGGGTGGGCGTTCCGACCCGCCCCGAGGGGCGCAGCCGAGAGTCTTTCTCTCGTGACACCCACTACGACTACGAAAACGAAGACCAGAGCGCCCACTGGACCGCGCCCCAGCCCCGCAAACCGCAGACTCCGGCACGGTCTTACAACTCCATCGACAACATCGCCGAGTTTTTCGCCTCGCGCGGAAAGAAGTTCAACCTGCCCAAACTCCCGGTCGAAGAACCGAAAGGCAAGAAAGGTTTCCGCCCCGGACAACGCGTCCGGCACCCCAAATACGGCGAAGGCACCGTCTACCAGCGCGAAGGAGACGGTGAAGACGCCAAGATTACGGTACAATTCCCTCGCTTCGGTTTGAAGAAGCTGGTGGAGAAGTACGCCCAGCTGGAACGGGCCTGAGTTTCAGGTTTCGAGAACTTGACCGATCGAGCGACGGGCATCCTTGCGCGCCGGCCCTGAGCTTTTCAGCCCCCGAAGGGGCGAAAGAAAAATCCCATCACGGGATACATTAAAGAAGAGGACATTCAACGCATTCATGGCAAACACAAAATCACTCAGCAAAGACGAACGTAAGAAAGCCAAACGCACCGCCCGCAAGAAACGCAAGGCGGAAAAGCCACTGGGCAAGCGCACCGTGGCCCGTGGATCGGCCAAGCGTAAAGTCAAAAAGATGGTACGTGGCACGTCGAAGCGCTAGTTAGCATCCGCCAGGAAGCGGTGGGCTCGGTCAACAACCGGGCCCACCTTCCGGCGACTCAGGAGACCGCTCCCTTTGGCACAACCACCGTTAACCAACCCTCAAACTGGCAAGTCGCAACCGGACAACTCGGGCAATCAGCTTCTCTGCTGCAAATCCATCGACAAGCTGATCTCCGAATCCGAAAATCCCGAACACCGGCTGAAAAAAACTCTCGGTCCGTGGTCGCTGACCGCGCTCGGCATCGGCGCCATCATCGGGTCGGGCATCTTCGTCCTCACCGGAACCGCCGCTGCCGGAGAACACTTCGAAGCCCCGTCCATCCTGCACGCCCAGGTGCTCGATCTCATCTCGAATTTTCTGCGCACCGGAAGCTTGGCTGGCGCGCTCATGCATGGACGCCCCGCCGCCGGCCCCTCCATCGCGATTTCGTTTTTGCTCGTCGCCGTAGCCTGCAGCTTTGCCGGCCTCTGCTACGCCGAGTTGGCCTCGATGATCCCGATCGCCGGCAGCGCTTACACCTACTCCTACGCCACGCTCGGCGAAATTTTTGCCTGGATCATCGGCTGGGATCTGATCCTCGAATACGTGGTCTCGAATGTGGCGGTCGCGGTCGGCTTCAGCGGATACGCCAAAGCCCAACTCGCCGTCTTCGGACTCAACCTGTCGGACAAATGGTCCACCCCGGTCTGGGCTTCCGGCCACTGGACTGGTGCCTACTTCAATGTCCCCGGCTTTCTCATCGTCTTCTTTCTGACGCTGCTGCTGGTGCGCGGCGTGCGCGAGTCCGCCGAAGCCAACAACGTCATGGTGATGATCAAGATCGGCGCCATTCTCACTTTCCTGGTGGTTGGCGGCATGCTGGTGAACAAAGCCAACTGGGTACCGTTTGCCCCTTCCGGCTTCTCCGGCATCGTCACTGGAGGCGCGATCGTCTTCTTCACCTATATCGGATTCGACTCGGTTTCGACCGCAGCCGAAGAGTGCAAGAATCCGCAGCGCGATTTGCCCTTCGGCATCATCGCCTCGCTGATCATCTGCACCATCCTCTACATCGGTGTCGCCGTCGTCCTGCTCGGAATGCTGAAGTACACCACCTTCGTCTCCGGAGAAGCCGCCGAAGCCCCGGTGGCCTACGCCCTGAAGGTGCTGGGCGCGCACCCGTTCTATCGCTCGGTGATCGTCGTCGGCGCGCTGATGGGGATGATCTCTTCGCTGCTGGTATTTCAGTACGGCCAGGCCCGCATCTGGTACGCCATGTCGCGCGACGGCCTGCTGCCCAAACTGTTCTCGGCCGTCCACCCCAAGTTCCAGACTCCGTACTGGTCTACCTGGATCGCCTGTTTCGCGGTCGGCATTCCGGCCGGGATGGTCGACATCGGAGACGCCGCTGACCTCTCCAACATCGGCACCCTCTTCGCCTTTGCCCTGGTGTCGCTGGGAGTGATCTTCCTGCGCCGCCGCCAACCCGACCGTCCGCGCTCCTTCCGCGTCCCCTTCGTGCCCTGGTTCCCGCTGATCTCGGTAATCCTCTGCGGAGGCCTGATGACCGGCCTGACCGTCATCACCTGGATCCGCTTCGTAGTCTGGCTGGGCATCGGCCTGTGTATCTATATTTTCTACAGCCGCCACCACAGCGAGTTCAGCAAAGCAAACCGCTAGCCCGAAAATAGTTCCGAGCCGTCCCTACGGGACTGCCCACGACTCGATCCCACCCGGCGCTGAAGCGCCGGGCTATTGGCAGTCGCTCCTCCGGAGCATTGTTCATAGCAAACCACGCACATTCCCCTTCTTTTTGTGATTCCGACCGGAGGGAGGAATCTGCATTTTCCTCGCGCCGGCAAACTGCAGATTCCTCGCGTTGCACGGAATGACGATCGAGAGGGGCTATCCCCCTTCGCTCGCCAATCCCCCTTCAAAAATCTACAATCTAGAATCATGTCCCGCAGCGATCTCCCCAAGGCCGAACTCCATCTTCACCTCGAAGGTTCTATCGATCCCGACACCTTGCTCGAACTCCGCGCCAGTCACGGCAAGCCCAGCACCCTCACCGAGATCGAGTCGATCTACCGGTACTCCGACTTCACCGGATTCCTGATGGCCTTCAAGACCATCACCGAAGACCTGCAGACTGCCGCCGACTACGAGTTGATCACCTACCGTCTCATGGAGAAGCTGAAGGCCGAGAACGTTCTGCATGCCGAAGTCAATGTTTCGGTCGGAGTGAACCTGTGGCGCAAACAGGATTTCGACGCCATCTTCGAAGGCCTCGAGCGCGGACGAGCCCGCGGCGCTCGCGACTTCGGCATCTCGCTGCTCTGGATCTTCGACGCCGTCCGTCAGTTCGGAGCCGACGCCGCCAAGCCCGTCGCCGATCTCGCTGTCCGCTACCACGACCGCAACGTCGTCGGCTTCGGCATTGGAGGCGATGAGCGCAAGGCCGAGCCCGAACTCTTCCGCGACGTCTACAACCACGCACGCGAACACGGTCTCCACCTGACCGCCCATGCGGGAGAAACTGCCGGACCCGGTTCCATCTGGGGAGCGCTTAACCTGCGCGTCGAACGCATCGGACACGGCCTCACCGCCATCCAGGATGCGGAACTCATGGAAGAGCTGGCTCACCGCCAGATTCCCATCGAAATCTGCATCACCAGCAACCTGCGCACCGGAGTGTGCCGCGCGATCCAGGACCATCCGGTCAGGAATTACTTCGATCAGGGCCTCATGATCACGCTCAATAGCGACGACCCTGCGTTGTTCGGAACAACACTCTCCAACGAATACCAGCTGGCAAAGGAGAATTTTTCCTTCACCGACGAGCATCTGCGCGAACTTGCCCGCAATTCTTTCGAGGCCTCGTTCCTGCCCGCAGAAAAAAAACTTGAGTTCCTGAATTTGTTTGATTCTATGCCAGCAAGGTAAGGATTTAGGTCTGAGGTCTGAGGTCGAGGTTTGAGGTCCGAGGTCGAGTCCGAACTATCCTACTTGCCCAGTTTCTTCTTCAGCTCTTCCATCAGCTTGGGCTTCAGTTCGGCCAGCATGTTGTCAACGATGTTCGAGATCTCGCTGGGATCTCCCTGGGCAGGGGCCTCCGTCGCAACCGCAAATTCTTCCGGGGCCTGCGACTTCACTTCCTCGGCGGGAATCTCCGCTGGGGGCGGAGCCGCCGGTTCTTCTACACGCGCTTCTTCTACACGCGCTTCTTCTGCCGGAGCATCTTGCGGAACCGCAGTGTCGGCTGTGACTTCGCCCGTCTCGCTGGGCTGCGTTCCGATGATCGATTCGCGAATCTGCCGCCAGTTGGCCCAGGCCGCGGCCAGTTCGGCTTCGCGCACCTTCGACCCTTCTTCGATGTTGGTGGAACTCTCGGAGCTTTCTACTGCAGCTACGGGCTGCGCCTCGCTTACCGCGGCTTCGGTCGTTCCAGCGGAAGCAGCTGCCGCGTACGCGGATTCCTCCACCGCGGGCGGGACCATTTCACTCGCCACCGCCGCCACCGGTTCCTGTACAGTTTCTGGCGCTGCGGCAGTCTCTTCAGACTTTACTTCCGTCTCGACCACCGGCGCTGTTTCTGCGACCGCTGCTTCGCCCGTCGCGCTCGCGCCATGGCCATTTCCATTGCTCGGCGCTACCGCCTCAACCGGAGCGACCAGCATGGCGCGTCCAGCATCGGCCGCTGCGAAAGCGGCGTAGGTCTTCTCCATCTCGTGTTCCAGCAGGAACGTCGATTCTTCCTCACCCACCGCGACCGCTTCGGCGATCCAGCGAGGTCCGGTGAAACTCGCTCCCACGGCAGCCGGTTCCGACATCGTGGCTGCGACTTCCTGGGCGGGAGCAGAAATCGAAAAATCTCCGCCAGCCGGCATCAATGACGCCAGGGCCGCCAGAACTTCCGCGTCGTTGACGGAACGCTTATCCTCTTGCGGAACCGTCTCGGCCGCAGGCGTTGCCTCGGCCGCCGCCGCAGGTGCTACGACAACTTCAGGCACGGGCTCGGGAACAACCTCAGCCACCGGCACGTTCTCCGGGGCTGGCAGGGCCTCCGCAGGAGACTCGGCTTGCGGAGTCACCACGATCTCTTCCACTGGCGCCGACGCAAACGTTGCCGCAGGGGCCTCTTTCTGGGCAGCTTCAACTTTCGGCGTTACCGCCGCCTCCACGACCGGCTCTGGCTTCGCTTCCACCACTGGCGCGGACGCGTCTTCCACCGCTCTGCCGCTGATCTTGGCTGCTGCCGCCGTGATCGCCGCGATTTCTCCCGCGCTGATGTCTTGTGGTATGCCGGCAGGGATCGGCCGCTCGAATTCTTTCTTCGGTTCCGCGGGACGAAAATCCTCTCCTCGCGTCGCGCCGCGAAATCCCTTGGCAGGCACGGGCTCCGGCTCCGCTTCGGGCTCGGCCGTTTTCGCTTTTTTCCCTCCGGGAATGATCAGGCGATCTTTCCATCCCGTCTCTTGATCGCCAAAATCCTGTTCTGACCCGCTGTGCTCAACCGCAGCCATCGCCTTGGCAAAACGCCCTTGCTTGTAGGGCTCCGGTCCGGGAACTATTTTGTCTTCCAGCTTGGTAAGCGCCGTGAGCAACTCGCTGGCTTCAAACGGCTTAACGATATAGGCATCGGCGTGCACCCGGCGTGCTTCCTCGGGCTTGAAGGGCTCGAGCTTCCCCACCGTCAGCAGCACCGGAATCCGCGCCGTCTCGCGCGTTTCCTTCAGCCGCGAGCAGACTTCGAGGCCCCCGTAACCGGGCATGTAGACATCAAGAATGATGAGATCGGGTTTCTGCTCGGCAATCTTCTTGAGCGCCGCCGACCCGTTGTTGACGGTCACAACTTCGTAGCCGGCATCATGCAGAATTCGCCGCCCCATGTTTTGAGCGGTTACGCTGTCGTCGGCCAGAAGTATTCTGCGCGCCAAGGGTTGTCCTTTGGTGAGGGGGAGATAGCGCGAAGTTAACGTGTCCGGCAGCCTAAGTCAATGGAAAGAGGCAGGTAAGCAGGTTACGAGCGGTCAGCCCCAGTTGGGTAACCCGCAAGTAACACCCTCGGTCGTACGCCACTCCTTGCAGCCATTGGACTTGCGCGGAACTCGCATTCCACTTCCAGCCGAGGCCATCCCGCTTCAGAAGGGGATCAGCTTCCGGAGACCCTTCTTTTTCTTCTTCCTGCTCGAAGAAACCCCGGTCGGACCTTCATCCTCGTCTGCGGAAGACGAAGATGCCTCCGCGGTCTTCCCGTTCGCCCCGGAATTGATTTCATTCACCTGCTGTGGCGGCGGCAGGTTGGTCGTGTCGTCCTGGGTATTCGGCTTGAGTTCGTTGGAGTCCGTCGAAACATTCGGCGTCAACTCGCCGGCGCTCGGTTGCGTTCCCGACGGAGCCGCATCGGTCGCCGTGTCGGATCTTGGAGCCGGTTGATCGGGCGGTGGCGTCCCCGCTTTCACCGTCTCGACGGCCACCGCGTTCTTGTCAGGCGCCGTCATCGCTTGCGTAGCCTCTCGCACCTCATCCGTCGCGCTCACCGGCGTCGGATCGACCAGGGTCGGCTCTCCGACTTTGGTCGCCTGCGCCACATCCGGATGCTTTTTGAAGTTCGCCATCAGGTGCGAGACCATGCCCGGCTCTTTGCGGCTCTCCACCTCCTTGCGGTTCAGCGCCAGCATCTCCTTGGTTGCGCGCGGCACATGCCGGTGTAAGGCGATCAGCCGGTCCTTGGCATCGTCGGCGCGATCCATCAGCGGATACCGCGTCAAGATTCGCGAATACGCGTCCGCGGCCTGGTTGTTGAAATCCTCAATCAGCTTTGCTTTGGCCGCTTCATTCCTCATGGCGCTGGCGCGAACCCGCGCTGCCGCCGCTTCGTACGACTGGCCGAGCAGAAACAGGGCTTCATCCGCCCTGCTGTACAGCGGATACTTCTGCACCAGCGACTTCAATCGCGCTTCCGCGGCGGGATACGACTCGCGCAAATAGTAAAAGCGTCCCACCTCGAATTCACGCTCCCCCAGGACTTCCTGCACTTCGAGCAGACGATGCTTGGCTTCCGGCACCAGCTTGCTATCGGGCCATTGCATGATCAGCGTGCGGTATTCCTCCTCCGCACGTGCCGCATGGGTGAAGTCCCGGTCCGGCTTTTCCATCTGCTGGTAGTGAATATTGGCGATCTTCAACTGGGCTTCGGCCGCTTCCGGCATGTTGGGGAAGAAGGTGATGAAGTCCTTGTACTCGATCTCGGCTTGCGCCAGCGCCGTCGTGCCTCCCTCGGCATACCAGGAATCGCCCACGCCCAGCTTGGCGCGCGCAATGTACTCGGAATCGGGATAGGTATTGATCAGTGTCTGCAGCGTGATTCGAGCCACGTCAAACCGGTTGTGCTTCAAGGCCTCCATGGCGCGGTCGAACAAAACCTTGTCGGGCTGCTTCGACCCCACGTTGGCCAGCGGATTGTTGACTTTCTTATTGGTACAGGCCACGGTGACAGCCAGCACCCCTAGAAGAAGAATCACCGGAATACGACGTGACATAGGACCTCGAGATGAAATACGTAGGGACAGGTGTCTCACCTGTCCAGGCCCCTTAGGGCCGAGTATTACACTTTCTGCAGCGCCGCCTCGGTGGCCGCCTTCAGCAGCTTCTCCGCATTCTGCTTTGGATCGCCCTTGCCAAACACCGCGTTGCCTGCCACCAGAATTTCCGCGCCCGCGCGTACCACTTCGGCCACCGTGTCGAGAGCAATTCCGCCATCCACTTCAATGCGGTAGTTCAGCCCCCGCTGCTGCCGCAACTCCGCCAGCCGCCGGATCTTGTGCAGGCTTCCGGGCAAGAACTTCTGCGCCCCAAAACCAGGATTTACCGACATGACCAGCACATAATCCACCATGTCGAGCACTTCGGTCAGCGTCTCCACCGGGGTCGCGGGATTAATCACTACCCCCGCCAGCGCCCCGTGATCGCGAATGTGCTGCAGCGTACGGTTCAGGTGTATGCAAGCTTCCTGATGTACCGAGATCCAGTCCGCCCCCGCTGTGGCAAAATCCGGAATGTACTGGTCCGGGTTCTCAATCATCAAGTGGCAATCCAGGGGCAACTCCGTGGCCTTGCGCAGCGACTTCACCACCAGCGGTCCGATGGTGATGTTGGGGACGAAATGCCCGTCCATCACATCCACATGGACGACCGCCGCACCACCCTCGGTGGCACTGCGGACCTGCTCCGCTAGACGTGCGAAGTCAGCCGAAAGAATCGAAGGTGCAAGCTCGATCAACCTGGGCTCTCAGGAACCTGGAATTCTGCTGATTCTACCACCTTCGCAGTGCCCAGTTGCCAGTACCCAGTACCCAGCAAAACCAAAACCTGCCCCCAGTCCGCGGGGCGCGAAGCGCTGAGGGTTTCAACTGGGTACTGGGTACTCGGTACTGAAAACTCAAAGATGCTACCCTCTTGCGACGCATGCCTCTCCTCTACAGCCTGCTCGCCGTCTTCTGCTGGGGCACCAGCGACTTCACCGGCGGATACGCCTCCAAGCGCTCTGACGCCTTCGTCGTCACGTTGATTGCCCATGCCAGCGGCACCGTCCTCATGCTGACCCTGGCGGTGGCCACCCATGCTCCCTTTCCATCCCGCACAAGCGAATTGTGGGCGTTTGCCGCCGGATCACTGGGAGGCGTCGCGCTCGCCATCTTTTATCGCGCCCTGGCCGGCGGAAAAATGGGGCTCACCGCCCCCGTTGCCGCTCTTCTGGGCGCCGGGATTCCCACCGGCTTCGCCATACTGACCGAAGGCCTGCCCGGCAAACTTCCGATCGTCGGATTCGTGCTGGCCGCCGTCGGCATCTGGCTGATCTCGCGCCCGGAAGGAAAGCTGGGACGCCCGGAAGGCATCTCTATGGCCGTGCTCTCGGGCATCGGCTTCGCCGGATTCTTCCTCTGCATCAACCGCGTCGGCGCCGACTCCGCCCTCTGGTCCGCCGCCCATTCCCGCCTGGCCTCGCTTGTACTGGTAGGGTTGATCGTGCTCGCCCGCCCCGGAAAACTGGAATTGCGTCGCGAGGATCTATTCCTCGGACTGTTCGCCGGATGCCTTGATGTCACGGGCACGGCGTTGTTCATCCGCGCCGACCAGACCGGACGCCTCGACAGCGCGGTGGTGATCACGTCGCTCTATCCCGCTATCACCGTCATCCTCGCCCGCCTGATCCTGAAAGAACACTTCCACCGCTGGAAGGCAATCGGCATCCTGGCCGCCCTCATCGCGGTGCCGCTAATCGCGTTGCAATAACGATTCATTCCATATTCCAGAATATGGAATATCACTACTGATCGGCTACTAACGACGCGCTGCCCACTGCTAGTATCGGTACGTGGCGTTGATCGAACTGCGCGACCTGACCAAGATCTATCCTCTCGGCGAATCTGTTTTCGGCGGAGGCGCCAAGGGCGAGGTGCGCGCCGTCGACGGCGTCTCGCTCGACATCGCCGAGGGCGAAACCCTCGGACTGGTCGGCGAATCCGGATCCGGCAAGAGCACCCTGGGACGCCTCGTCCTCCGTCTCATCGAGCCCACCTCGGGCAGCATTCGCTTCGACGGACGCGATCTGCTCTCCGCCAGCCACAGTGAAATGCGCCGCCTGCGCCGCGACATGCAGATCATTTTTCAGGATCCCTTTCGGCTCGCTCGATCCCCGCATGCGCGTCGAAGATGTCGTCGCCGAGCCGCTCGTCATCCACGGAAGCGGCCGGCTAGCCGCGAGGATGGCACACGCACCCGCGTCATCGAACTGCTCCGCGCCGTCGGCCTCGACGAATCCATCCTGCGCCGCTTTCCCCACGAATTCTCGGGTGGACAGCGCCAGCGCATCGGCATCGCCCGCGCCCTGGCGCTAAAGCCGAAGTTCGTCGTTGCCGACGAACCCGTCTCCGCTCTCGACGTCAGCGTCGGCGCGCAGATCGTCAACCTGCTCGCGCAACTGCAACGAGAGTTCCGGCTGACTTACCTCTTCATCTCCCATTCCATGCCGGTCGTGCGCTATCTCGCCACCAGAATCGCCGTCATGTACCACGGAAAAATCGTCGAAGTCGGATCGACCGACCAGATCACAAACCAACCCAAAGACGCCTACACCCGCAGCCTGCTCGAAGCCACCCCGGAAATCACTGTGTAATTGCCAATCGGCAATTGGAAATTGGCAATTCTTTCGTGACGATCGTCACAGCCAGTGCCACTCCGGACCCGCGAAAATCGTTATGGCCGCCAACGCTTGCAAGAACGATAGCCGCGAAGCGGCGCAAGAGTGCAGCCCACGGCGCAAGCCGTGGGATGATTCCTTTAGCGCCAAACAGCGGCTGCCCCTCATTCGAACGAATCTTCGTTCCGACCTTTTCGCCTATCTGGGTGGCATCGTTCGTGAACTTCGCGACACAGCGATCATCGTCAACGGCACAACGGACCATGTTCACATGCTGGTGAGAATGCGCCCCTCACAGTCCGCTGCGGATCTGGTACGGTTGGTGAAAGCAAACTCTTCGCGCTGGGCGACAGCAAAAGGGAATGCTGACTTTGCCTGGCAGACCGGATACGGCGCCTTCAGTGTCAGCGAATCTAAGGTCGCCGAGGTCACGCGATACATCGCGCGGCAGGAAGAACACCACAGGAGGTGCTCGTTTCAAGAGGAGTTCCTGCTTTTTCTCAAGCGAAACCACGTTGCCTTCGACGAAAAATATCTCTGGGATTAGGGTTCTGTCGCCCTTCCAGGGCTCGGTCACTTAGCTGGACTCGTTCCCACGGCTTGCGCCGTGGGCTGCATTCTTGCGCCGCTTCGCGGCTGGCTGGTGGAAGCACCTGGCGTACACCGCAGGTCTGATTCCTAATTTTCCAATTTCCGATTGCCAACTTGGACCCGTTTTTAAATTGCCAATCGGCAATTCAATCGGAAATTGGCAATTCTTTCGTGACTAAAATCACAGACTCGCCTCCCCTCCGCCCGCGATAATTCGGGCGTTCCTCGGGAGGCGCCATGACTGCCCGATCTCTTTTCGTCCTCACCGTCCTCTTTTTCTGTACAACGCTCCTATCCGCGCAGGGTACACCGGCTTCGGACTGTGTCGAGTGCCACAGCAAAGTCACGCCCAACATCGTTTCCGACTGGAAGCTGAGCAAGCACAGCCCCGTGGGCGTCACCTGCGTCTCCTGTCACGGAGACCAGCACACCTCCGCCACCGATGTTGCCAAAGTGAAAATCCCCACGCCCGAGACTTGCGCCGAGTGCCACCAGACGCAGTTCGAGCAATACAAGAAAGGCAAGCACTCCCTGGCCTGGGCCGCCATGCTGGCCATGCCCACCATCCATTGGCAGCCCATGGCCATGATCGAAGGCGCCAAGGGTTGCGGAGGCTGTCACAAGATTGGGCTGAAAACGCCCACCGAAATCGCCGAGATGCGCGAAGTGGGCACGGAGTTTGGCGCCGGAGCCTGCGACTCCTGCCACACGCGCCACACGTTTTCGGTCGAGGAAGCCAAGTCTCCGCAGGCGTGCGAGACCTGCCACATGGGCTTCGACCATCCCCAGTGGGAGATGTATTCCTCTTCGAAACACGGCGTGCGCAACGATCTGAAGCAGCGCCACATCCTTCCCGCGAGCGCGGCCGCCCCCACCTGCCAGACCTGCCACATGCAGGAAGGCAATCACGAAGTGCGCACCGCCTGGGGATTCCTGGCCGTCCGTCTGCCGTTGCCGGAAGATAAACAATGGGCCGCCGACCGCGCCACGGTGCTTCAAGCTCTGGGAGTGCTCGACCCCGAGGGCAAGCCCACCGCTCTGGTCGCGACCATCAAGGCCGCCGACGTTGCCCGCCTCACCCAGGAAGATTGGCAACGCGAGCGCGACAAGATGATCAAGACCTGCAATCAATGCCACTCGGTGAATTTCGCCAGGCAGCAGCTGCAGCAGGGCGACGACATGATCAAAAACGCGGATCATTTGATGGCCGAAGCCATCCGCATCGTCGCCGGCCTCTACCAGGATGGCGTGCTGCCCAAGCCCAAGAATTACGCCTACCCGTTCCCCAATCTGCTGACTTTCCACGACGCGCCCACGGTGATTGAGCAAAAACTGTTCGTGATGTATCTCGAACATCGCATGCGGACGTTCCAAGGCACCTTCCACGCCAGTCCCGACTACGCCATGTGGTACGGCTGGAGCGAAATGCAGCGCGATCTGACGGAAATCAAGGAAGAAGCTGGGCGGCTGCGCAGGGAACAAGGCAAGGCCAGCGTGAAGCCGGCGAGCCTGAAGTAAAAATTGTTGATTGATGATTGTTGATTTTTGATTGAAACCCATCGAGTACTTAAATCAACAATCAAAAATCAACAATCAAAAATTGCCACCTTGAAACTAGCGATATCCCGGGCGCTGGGTTTATCCTGTCTCCGCTCCCGGAGGCTGGTTTATGAAACGCATTCTAGCTCTGCTCTCGCTTTTTCTGTTTTCGACCATCGCACTGGCTCAGACCAAGAATCCCGTGACCACGGTGTTGCGCGAGATCATGCCGCGCCAGCAGAGCTAACCTGATCGCCGCGGCCGAAGAGATGCCTGCCGACAAGTACGGATTCCAACCCACTCCGGCGCAGATGACCTTCGCGCATTTGGTTGTCCACATGGTCAAGTCAAATCTCGAACTCTGTGCCAAGGCCGGAGACGCAGCGCCGCCGCCGCGCGTAGGCGATGCGCGCGAGACCGACAGCAAAGAAAAGCTGGTTTCGGCGCTCAAGACGTCGTTTAATTTCTGCACCACGGCCCTGGCCCACGCCGACGACTCGCATCTGGGAGACCCCATCGAACTGTATGGAGGGAAACAGGGTCCGCGGGTCTTCGCTTATTTCGCCCTGACCAACGATTGGGCGGATCATTACAGCGCCGCCGCCATGTATCTCCGGCTGAACGGCCTGCTGCCGCCGACCGCCCAGGGCAAAAAATAGCTATCTGCAAAGAGTCGCGCAAGCTATATCTTGTAGTTATTGTACGCAATAGACGCGATTTAAGCCTCCCACGGTTGCCCGGACAGCCTTGGGGTCGTCCCGCACCCCAAACGTCGCCCTGAGGCCTTCCAGCCGCGATTAAATGGCATTCTAGGCGAAGGCCTGACCCCATGTTTCCGCACCATGAGAACCCCTCCGTCGATTTTCAATAACTTAGCTGCAAGTAAACCAATATGGGAGTCAGAGAAGTGAGTAGCGAGTAGTGAGAAGTGAGTGGCGAGTCGTGAGTAGTGAGCGAGAACGGCGAGTGGCTAGCTTTTCCTCGCTACTCTCTACTCGCTACTGCTTTTACTCGATTTGCACCAGATTGCCCGCGGGAGAGGTCGCCGGGGCGGGATGTTGCGGGGCGCGCCAGGAATCTAACACCGACACCTGATGCACGCACGACACGGTGCAGTGCGGGGCGCAGCCTTTTTCGGTGAGATATTCGCGGCGAATGTCGTTGACGGTGTATTTTTCCAGCGGGATGCCGGGAAAGCCGCGTTGTTGCGAGCAGTAGTGCACCAGGCCGTCTTCGCAGATGTAGAGGTAGCGCGCGCCGGCGCGGCAGCGCCACTGGTTCGGGCGTCCCTGGGCGATATTGTCCTGGAAGGAGTTAATGCGCGTGAAGCTGCGCTTCTCCATGGCCTTCATCTCGTGATACACGCGGCGCTCTTCTTCGCCCAGCGGCTGCAGCTGGCCCTGGCCGTCATGAATAATGCCGATGGTCGAACTGAAGCCTAACTCTAACGCTCTCTTGCCGATCGTGAGCGCATCCTGCGGATTGCATACGCCTCCGCCGACCACGGAATTGATGTTCACGTGAAAGTCGGCGTGCTCGGCGAGCAATTGCAGCTTCTTATCCAGCACTTTGAGACTTTTCTTCGAGACATCGTCCGGGGTGACGTTGTCGATTGAGATCTGCAGCCATTCGAGTCCGGCGCGGTTCAGGCGCTGAATGCGCTCGGCGACCAGCAAATAGCCGTTGGTGATCAGTCCCGCGACCATGCCGCGCTTGCGAATGCGGCGAATGATTTCATCGAGTTCGGGATGCAGCAGCGGTTCTCCGCCGCTGATGGTGATGACCGACGTGCCCAGCTCGGCGAGCTTATCGACGCGCTGAAACATGGTTTCAGCCGGCACCGGCTTCGAGAAGTCGTCGTACTCATTGCAGTATTCGCACGCCAGGTTGCAGCGCCGGATGGGAATGATATGCGCGAGCAGAGGATGATCGGTCGCGGCGAGCGCGTGCGCGATCTTGGCGGCTCCGCGCACATCGCGCGAAAGCTGCTTCAAACGCCGGCGCAGGGTTGTAGGGCTGGAAGACATGGATTTCGTATTTGACTATTTAATCACAGACGGGCGTAAGTAGGTCATTCGAAACAGTGTTCGGGGGATATTCGAGCCTGAGTGGCGCTCTGCGCAGGCTGATTTCGGCAGAAAAAAAGCTTTTAACCGCAAAGGACGCAAAGAGAAGCTGGGAGCTTTGCGACCATTGTCCTATAACGTGCCGTGACCCGCTTCGGGGGCGGCCGGCAGGGCGCAAACCGCTCCTTCGGTGAAATTCGCCGACTCGATGCCGAAGGCGTGATTGAAGCGGGCGCGGTAGTTCTCCCAGGCAATGACCGCCGTCAACTCAACCAGTTGCGCGTTATTCAAGTGCTGCTGCAGCTGGGCGAACAACGCGTCGGAGACTTCGACGGGCGTGCGCGTCATGGCGTCAGCGTATTGCAGCGCGAGCTTTTCGATTTCCGAGAACACCGGGCTGACGGCGTAGTCGGCGAGCGCTTCGATTTTTTCCTGCGTGATGCCGTTTTTTCTGCTGACCGCAGAGCCGATGTCGATTCAAAAAGGACAACCGACCAGTGTGGCCACGCGCAGGCTGGCCAACTCCGTGAGGTGGGGGTCGGCCTGATGGCTGGTCAGAGCTTAGAGCATCTGCTCCATCTGTCCGTAACCCCAGAGGATCTTGGTGTGATGCGCGGTGACGGCGGCGGGTTCGACCATCTTGCCCAGTTTCCGCCGGGTGAGCGCGTAGACGATACGGGTGAACATGCCCGCGAAGCAGACCTTGCTTGGCGGGATCGGCGCCAGGGATACGAGCCATGGAGACCTCCTGCAAGAGAGATGCGACAAAGAGCTGAGAGGCCGCAGAAGAAATACGCAGGGGCGCATGGAAAGCGTCTAGGCGCCGCTTTCGTTGGCACCGGGCACTCACGGTCTTTCTTAGAACCGCGGCTGCAACGAAAAGATTACGACGACTTGCGTCTCGACCTTCACTGGCTTCCCGTTCAGAAGGTAGGGCCTGTACTTCCATTGCTTGACGGCCGCAATCGCCGCTGGAGCGAGCATCGGATGTCCTGAGATCAGACGAGGTCCTCAACATTGCCTTCGCTGTCGATATCGGCTTTGAGGACGACATTGCCTTGAATGGAGTTGTACCGGGCAGCGTCGGGATAAGCGGGCTGGACCTTCTTGACCAGCAAAGTTTCGGAAATCCTTGGCGAAATACGGACGCGCTGCACTGGGACATCGGCCGGTGGCGGAGGAGTCGAAGCGCCGGCTCCGGTTACTGCGGGCTTCGCTTCGTCCGGCCCCATGATGCAGGCCGGATCGGCCTGATCTTGTCGAAAAACAATCTTCTGCAGAGAATTCGCAGCTTCGTCCACTTCTTCCGGGGCGCCGGCGACGATCGTCCACCCGAGGAAGTATCCGCGGAACCTGGTGCTGAGGAAAGCCTTGTATAACGTGGCGCCGGTGTGCGCGTCGCTGTAGTCGGAACGATAAAAATGCTTCCCGGCGAAGTCGACAGGATATGCCTCTTTCAGGATCTTCCGGCTTCCGCTCTTGTCGCCGTCGGTCTGCGCGTGTACGAATTGAGAGACGAACTGCTCAGTGTCGAAGGTCGTTGCTTTTGCATTGCTGGCACTCAATGCCACCAGATTGAGGAAAGGCCGCTTGGTATGTTGCTCGACGACCAAGAGAATCAAACCGCCACCGGGCTCGTGCTTGGCCACTCCGCGCGGCGTCCCCAGAGCTTGATCATCCATTTCCCAGCTATCGGCGATGGGGTAGGAAAAACCCAGGCAATCGTTGATGTAAAAGCCGGCGTCGATCACGCCGACGTCAAACCGGGGCGGACTCAGAGGCAGCCAGGCGCCTGCGCCCAGGCGGACACGATGGTGGAGCAGGAATAAAGCGAAGGCGAGAACGCAGTGTCGGGGCATGTCGGTGCTCGGAGGACCTCTGTCAGTGAATCATGATCTTGCGGGGAGAGGCAACCGGGCCATGGAATGCCACAGTTGAAATATGTCGGCCCTTGCGATGCCCCCCGGGTTACTTTCTTTCTTGCAGTTCGTGCCCGGCATTGCGCAGGGTATTTAGCGCGCGGGTCAGGAAGATTTCCTTCACCAGCACATAGTCGGTGTCGTAGGTCGAGATGACAAAAATCGGGATCGCGTTGGCGGAGAGCGGACCGATGAACGACGTCAGAATTCCGGTCTCGGAGAACGCAAATGGGCCGTGGAGTTTCAGGCAGACCCATCCCGCGTCCGCTTTGACTCCCTCGGGAACGCTTTCTTGTGGACAGACCAAAGAGAGTTCCTCCGAGCTGCGCGTGATGGAGGTAAAGTCCCCCGGAGTCGCCCAGCCAGGAATGGGATCGGTTGACGGCAGTTGGCAGATGGCGTAGAGGCCGGGCAGTTGGCGAAAGTTAAGTGGCAGGGGCGTGCCTCCTGGTTCGTGTGCAAACTCTGTCGTCCCTTAAAGGGGCTTTAATCTGTCGAACCCGTTCTAGCTTGGACGTACGTCCGGGGCTAATCTCTAACGTCGCTCCGCGACCGGAGGGCGGGGACGCTCGTCTCTCCCCGATTGCCTTTTTAGCTCACGGCTTTTCTCAGCGCGGCGCGGGCCAGCAAACGCGTGGAATCGAGCGTGGGCAATTCCGAAGCATCCGGGCTGACCAGCAGCGGAATCTCGGTGCAGCCCAGCACCACCGCGTCGCAGCCTTCATCACCCAGCGCGCGGATGACCTCCTGAAAAAAGGCCAGCGAGTGCGGACTGAATTGGGCGTTGACCAGTTCGTCCATGATGATCCGGTTGATGCGTTCGCGCTGCGGCGCAGTGGGAATGCGGTGTTCGAGCCCTGCGGCCTTCAATTTTTCCGGATAAACCGGGCCTTCCATCAGGTAACGGGTGCCGAGCACGCCCAGGCGCTTGTAATGGCAGCGCCGGGCTTCGTTCGCGACCTCTTCGGCGATGTGCAGCCAGGGGCGCGGCGAGCGGTGCGCCACCAGATCGAAAGCCTGGTGGACGGTGTTGTCGGGACAGATCAGGAAATCGGCTCCGGCGCGCGCCAGCTTTTCCGCCGACGACATCATCAGTTCCGCCACGCCCGCCCAGTCGTTGGCGTAAATGCAGTTCATGTATTCGGCCAGGGGATGGGTGTGCATGGAAACTTCGGGATGGTTATGGCGGCCGAGCAGTTCGCTGCCTTCGAGACAAATAGTGCGGTAACAGAGCGCGGCTCCTTCAGCGCTGCACGCCACGATGCCAATGTGCTGAGGCATGGCTCATTATCGCAGCTTTGGGAAGCTTTTTCGGGCGGACGGGGCGCCCGCTATCGATTCCAGGCGGCGCGAATTCTTTCGCGGAGGCCGCGCAGGCGGTGAATGGGTTCGTTGGCGTAGACGAAGCGCAAGTAGTTCGAGGCGCGGTCGCTGCCCCAGTTGGCCATGGGCGTCGCGGCGATCTTGGCTTTGGTGAGCAGAAGCTGGGCGGCGGTTTCGGGATCGAGGCCGAGCTTCTGGGTGTCGACGAGGAGCGACCAGCCTCCAGCGGGCGGGATCACGGGGAGGCCCGCGAGTTCGTCGAGCATCACGTCACGGCGCTTCTGCCATTCGGTTACGGATGCGGTCACGCCGTCGTCTTGTGTGTTCAGCGCGGCGGCCGCGCCGGGCATGGCGATTCCGACCTGGCAGACGACGTTCGAAATATTCACCAGCGCGATGTCGTTCAGGATGGCCTTGGGGCCGACGACCCAGCCCACGCGCCATCCGATCATGCGGTATTCCTTGGTGACGCAGCCGACGGTGATGGTGCGCTCAGCCATGCCGGGGAGACTGGCGGGATGGAAGTAGGCGTGTCCATCGAAGAGGATGCGTTCGAGGGCGGCGTCGTAGAGCAGCCATGCGTTGGCCGCACGGCAGAGGTCGGCGACTGCTTCCCAGTCCTCACGCGTGACGTAGCCTCCGGTAGGGAACGAAGGATTCACCATCAGGACAATGCGAGTGCGCGGCGAGACGGCTTGCTTCAGGGCATCACGGTCGACGGTCCAGCCCTTGGGGGTGGGATTCAGCGCAGCAAATTTGGGGACGCCTCCGGCAAGGCGGATGCGGTTGAGCAGGCCGACGTAGATGGGGTCATGCACGATGACTTCATCGCCGGGTTCGAGCAGCGCAAGCAGCGTGTTGAGGATGCCGTTCAGGCCTCCAGCGGTGATAATGCATTGCGAGTTCCAGTCATATTCAATGCCAGTCAGGCGGCTGACGTGGCGGGCGACGGCTTCGCGCAGGGCTTGCTGTCCCATGAAAGGGAGATAGCTGTTCGAGGCATCGTTCTCGATGGCCTGATGAGTGGCAAGAACGGCGGCGCGCGGCGGAGGGAGATCGGTGTCCATGTTCTCAAGGCGCAGGATGTCAGGATCATGGGCGGCATCGGCAGCATCGCCCATGCGGTCAACGCCAATGGCGGGCACGTGTTGCAGGCGCGTGACGGGCATGGGGGTAGGGTATCGCAGAAGGGGGGCACAGTCCCTCGATTGTCATTGCGGGCAACGCGACAACCAAGCGATGAGGCGCCCCAGTTCATTCCTCGGAATAATGAAATACGCTCTCCAGCGGTTTCCCAAAGCCGAGGATATCGGGATCGTGGGCGAAGCCCTCGGTGATGCGTAGAGTTTGTACCGTTACTCAGCCGGGGCGACTGCCTCTGGTATGCAGGCAGCAGTCCAGAGCTCCGGAGGAGCGACTGCCAATAGCCCGGCGCTTCAGCGCCGGGTCGGAGCATATCAGCCGACCAAGTCCCGTAGGGACGGCTGAGAACTTATCCCCACACGTGCTGCGGATCGTAGTCCGATCTCGTGTTTCTTCAAGAAAGCCACGAACTCCTCTTCGAAGCTGCGTTTCGCATGGTGGTGCGCCTGGGAGTTGATGTAGTCAATGGTGGCCTTCTGCTGCGAGATGCCTACCGTAAATGCGCCATATCCTTCCTGCCAGGCAAACTGTGTGCCGCCGGTTTCATTCATCCATTTGGACGATCCGCCTTTGACGAGTTGCACGGCTTTCGCCAGAGGCATGCTTGCGGGCAACGACAAGAGGATGTGTACGTGATTCTCCGTGCCGCCGACGGCAATGGCTTTGAATGCGTTCTTGCGAGCGATGCCACCCAGGAAAGACCAGAGGCGGGATTGCATTTTGGTAGGGATGCAATTTCGCCGTTGTTTGGTGGAGAAGACGCAATGGATAAGTTCGGAGACGTAGGTGTGAGACATGAGTGATGCCGGCCTTGCAGTCGTCCCTACGGGGCTTCATCGATGGCTGCGTCTACCCGGCGCTGAAGCGCCGGGCTATTGGCAAGGGTCCCTCCGGGACCCGGATCGTCGAACTGCGACTGCCCGCCGGAATCATTCATTACATGCAACAGAGGGGGAGAATTCTGTGATGGATGAACATCACGAAAAGCCTAGGGAGAGTGTTGGCCCGGTCTTGCAGTCATCCCTCCGGGAGTCATCGAGGGCTGTATTTACCCGGCGCTGAAGTGCCGGGCTATTGTCGGGAGTCCCTCCGGACCCGTTTGGCTGACCGGCGAGCGAGCTTCGGCGGAGCCGTGGAACCGTCCATTCCGCGTAGAAGGTGGAGAGGTCCGTGATCCCCAACATGGGGAAGGGCAAACCGGCCAATATGAGGCGCCCCAGTTCATTCCTCGGAATAATGAAATACGCTCTCCAGCGGTTTGCCGAAGACGGCGGAGATGCGGAACGCGGCTTCGAGCGATGGTGAGTATTTTCCCTGTTCGATGGCGTTCACGGTTTGGCGCGTGAGGTTGATTTTTTCGGCTAATTGCTGTTGCGTCATCTCTCCGTGCTCGAAGCGCAGGCGTCGGATTTCGTTGCGAATGGTGGCCATGTCAGGCTCCCCGCCGGTATTGGATGATTTGGCAGGCCGAGCGCATGATTTCGGCGGTCACAAGAATGAAGAGCAGGGCGTTGGTGCCGAAAAGGATGGGGGGATTGAAGGCGCCGAAAAAGCAGGCGACCGCGATGCCGGTCGCGAGACCGGCATAGGCAACCCGCATGGAGCGGAGCTCGATCAGTTTGTCGCGCTCGTCGCGCGGCGCTTTGGCTTCCTTCGGGGAGAAGATCGCCACCGCGACAGTCAGCACCACCTGCACAAACACCAGCGCGACGATCGTCTCCAGCAAGCCGCCAAAGCGGAAACCGCCCCCCTTGGGGCCGGCGTGCATGACCGACCAGAAGTAAAGGCCGTAAATGCCCGACATCGATAGCACCGAGATCCAGGCGCTTTTTTCACGGAAAGACATGGAAAGCTCCTTGCTGTGTCTAACTTTCAAGACATAATGTAAATTATTATGTACTCAATGTCAAGTATTATTTACACATCCGCATAGGGAGTCCAGAGGGGCTCGTGGCCGGCGGGGCGCGGCGACCCATAAGAGTCTGTCCGGCGCTAGCGGTTGAAGGGGTATTCCTGCACCCAGTGAAAGCCGCGGGAGACTAGCAGGAACTTCCTGGAATCGACGAGATCGAGTTGCAGGTGAGCCTTGTGGCCTTCGAGGTCGCCGTCGAGAATCAGTTGCTCCGGGGTGGGGCGCTGGTAGGCGAAGGTGGCTTTCCAGTTTTTGTCGTCGGGCTTCGAAAGGGTCAGGGTGTTTCCCTTGGGATCGATGGAGGCGCCGTAGCGCGCGAGCGTGTCGTCCATGCGCTCGAGAGTCACGCGGTGGGGAATCTCGAAGATGGCGCGCCGCCAGCGGTCACGGTCCGTGACCAGCGGAGGGCGCGACTGGCCGTCGATGGTCAACTCGGTGACATCCCAGATGCCATAAAGCTCGGACTTAGGCTGGCCCGGGCCGTAGGTGGACCAGACGGACACGCTGCCGTAGAGATTCATGCCGAAGAGCAGCGCTCCGAAGGCGATCTGCGCGGCGAGCGCGATACGGTTACGCCGGGCGGAGACGAAAAGCGGCGGCTGGGTGGAGGGGGCAGTGGGGCGATCGAGCAGAAGCAAGTTAGACAGCCGTTGTAATTCGGGCGCAAGAAGAAACAGGCAGATCACGATGAGGTGGAAGGTAAACAGCTTCACGGGGATGTCGTAGGTCATGTTGAGCACGAAGACCTGCGTCATGTCGGCCAGCGAGATCAGGGCGCCCAGGGTCACGGTGCGCGGAAAAATCAGCAGAATTCCGCCGAGCGTTTCGGCGCATCCGGCGAAGATCTCGTAGGCGGGAGCGGCGCCGATGGAGTACCAGAGAACTCCCATCATCGAAAAGTTGCCGAAAGGCTCGACCAGCCGGGTGAGAGGCGGGTACGGCATCTGTAGAGGGATGGCCTTGGCGAGGCCGTAGCCCAGCATCTGCCCCGCAAGGCAGAAGCGCAGGAAGAGGCGAAACCACTTGTGCAGCGTGACGTAGTTGCCGCGGCGGCGATCGAGGATCGACCAGAGCGCGGTCACGAATGCGGCGAAGACCAGCAGGCAGAAGGCGAAGACCCAATCGAACGTCTTGTCGCCGCTGCCGCTGAAATAGACCAGTTGGCTCTTGACGCCGAAGATGTGGACCGCAACCCAGGTCACGATCGGGCCCACCGGCCAGCGCGTGACCGGGTCGGGAGCCTCGAGGTCAGACCAGGGCATGAGGCCGCGGATGACTTGTGTTCCAAGGCAATACAGTCCGAGGTAGATGAAGCCGAAGCGGAAGGCGATGCGGGTGGCGAGACTCCAGCGCACGTCGGGCGTCGGTTCCTCGACCGCGGGCGACGGAAGTAGCGTGCCTTGAGCGCTCATCTGTGGGCTCCCAGCTGAGGGGCGGAATTATACTGCACGCCGGAAGAGGGAGACGCGGGCGGCCGAGTGACCATTACATTCAACCTTCGTCTAAAGGGGCTGTTGGCCGGCGTCGTGCCAGGTTGAGAGCGATATGGCGAAGATTCAAAATCCGGCTTTGTCCGTTCCGGGCGCGGGGGAAACCGGAGCGGGGCCAAGGCGCATTCAGTCGGTGGACGCGCTGCGGGGCCTGATCATGATCGTGATGGCCATCGATCATGTGCGCGACTTCACCAGTTCGGCGGCCATGGCGTTTTCTCCCACCGACCTAACGCGCACCACGCCTTTGCTCTTCTTTACCCGCTGGATCACCCACTTCTGCGCGCCCGTATTCGCGTTCACTGCCGGGGTGGGCGCCTTTCTGTGGCTGCGAAAAGATCGGACCAAGGGACAGTTGTCACGATTCCTGACTTCGCGCGGGCTGTGGCTGATCGTGCTGGAATTGACCGTGCTGCGCTGGATCATGTTTTCCCAGGCGGGCATTCACAACCAGTTGATCATTCTGCTGGTCATCTGGATGCTCGGCCTGTCGATGATTGTGCTCGCCGGGCTGGTGCACTTACCTGCGCGCTGGCTGCTCGGGCTGAGCCTGGTGGTCATCGCTACTCACAACCTGTTTGACTCGGTCAGGCCGGAGCGCTTCGGACGGGCGGCGTGGATCTGGGACATTCTGCACCAGCAGGCGGTCTTCCGCTTCGACGGCATGATTTTTCTGGTGGCGTATCCGCTGGTTCCCTGGTTCGCGGTGATGGCCGCCGGCTACTGCTTTGGGCCGGTCTTGCGCTGGGAGCGCGAGCGGCGGCAGCAGTTTCTCGTCCGGCTGGGAATTGGGCTGAGCGCCGCGTTCGTTGTGGTGCGGGCCATCAATCGCTATGGAGACCCTTTCCACTGGGCGGTGCAACGCTCGGGTCTATTCACGGTGCTGTCGTTTCTGAATTGCACGAAGTATCCGCCGTCGCTCGATTTTCTGCTAATGACGATGGGGCCGGCGTTCCTGGTGATGGCGTGGATGGAGCGAGTGCGCTTCTCTGAGAAGAACCCGCTGATCGTCTTCGGACGAGTGCCGTTTTTCTATTATGTGATTCACCTGGCCGTAGCGCACGTGCTGACGATCTGTCTGGGATTCGCGCGGTACGGGTGGCAGAGTTTTCTATTGCTTCCGCCGCCGTCGATGGGCAGTCCGGCGAAATTGTTCCCCCCGGATTATGGGTACAGCCTGTGGGTGGTGTATGCGGTGTGGATGGCGGTGGTGGTGATTCTCTATCCCATGTGCCGCTGGTACGCCGGGCTGAAGCAGCGGAGAAGGGATTGGTGGTTGCGTTATTTGTGAGGAAGCCTTGGGGATCCGCTTCGCATGAGCAGCGCCGTCATCGCTTTACGCCGCAAGGGATCCTTCGACTCCGCCGGGACGTTCGTCCCGGCGGCGCTCAGGATGACAGAATTGAATTGAATTCGTTATGCGTTTACCGTCTCCGGCTTACCCGCCAGCAGTTGGCGCAGGACGAATTGCAGGATGCCTCCGTTGGCGTAGTACTGGGCTTCCTGCGGCGTGTCGATGCGGACCGTGGCATTGAATTCCTTGGTTTTGCCGTTCGCCGTGGCGCGGACTTTGATCTGGCGTCCGGCGGCGAAGTGCTCGACCAGGTCGCGGACTCCGGCGATCTCGAAGACTTCCTCTCCCATCAAGCCTAGCGACTGGACGTTCTCTCCGGCGTTGAATTGCAGCGGGAGAATGCCCATGCCCACCAGATTCGAGCGGTGAATGCGCTCGTAGCTTTCGGCGATCACCGCGCGCACGCCCAACAGGCGCGGGCCTTTCGCCGCCCAGTCGCGCGAGGATCCGGAGCCATATTCTTTTCCTGCGAGAATCAACAGGGGCACGCCTTCGGCGATGTACTTCTCTGACGCTTCGAAGATGGTCATCTCGGCGCCGTCGGGAAGGTGCTTGGTGAATCCGCCTTCGAGGCCGACCATTTTGTTGCGCAGGCGGACGTTGGCGAAGGTGCCGCGCACCATGACTTCGTGATTGCCGCGCCGCGAGCCGTAGGAGTTGAAGTCTCCCGGTTGCACACCGTTGGCCAGCAGATATTTTCCGGCGGGGCTGTCTTTCTTGATCGATCCGGCGGGCGAGATGTGGTCGGTGGTGACACTGTCGCCGAGAACGGCGAGCACGCGGGCATTTCTGATGTCTTCGACGGCAGCGGGCTTCACGCTCATGCGGTCGAAGTACGGAGCCTGGCGGATGTAGGTGGATTCATTC
Source organism: Terriglobia bacterium (assembly GCA_963832635.1). Classification (GTDB taxonomy): domain Bacteria; phylum Acidobacteriota; class Terriglobia; order Terriglobales; family Acidobacteriaceae; genus DATFTE01. The sequence goes on from CAWHVH010000004.1 coordinate 697,673, forward strand.
ATCCAGGAATACGTGTCGCCCTGCGGGACTTGCAGGCCGCGCCAGCGCGAGTCTCCCTGATAGACCTCGCCGTAACTCTTGCGGAACATGTCGGAGGTGATCGATTTCTGCATGGTCTGCTCGACGTCGGCCTGGGTGGGCCAGATGTCAGCGAGGTAAACGGGCTTGCCGTCTTTGCCCTTGCCGATGGCGTCTTTCTTCATGTCGAGGTCGATGCGTCCGGCGAGCGCGAAGGCCACGACCAGCGGCGGGGACATCAGGTAATTGGCGCGAACGTCAGGATTAATGCGGCCTTCGAAGTTGCGATTGCCGGAAAGCACCGAGGCCACGACCAGATTGTTTTCGTCGATAGCCTGGGAAATTTCCGGTGGCAGCGGGCCGGAGTTCCCGATGCAGGTGGTGCATCCGTAACCGACGATGTGGAACTTCAGGCGCTCGAGATATTGCGTGAGGCCGGCGCTCTCCAGGTAATCGCGCACGACTTTGGAGCCCGGGGCGAGCGACGTCTTCACCCAGGAAGGGACTTCGAGCCCGCGCTCGACGGCCTTTTTCGCCAGCAGCCCGGCGGCAATCATCACCGAAGGATTCGAAGTGTTGGTGCAGGAGGTGATGGCGGCGATCACCACGCTGCCGTGATGCAGGAAGCCGTTGGGCTTCACTTCTTTGCCCTGCTTGATCAGCGAGGGCAGGGCTTTCTGGAATGACTCTCCGGCTTGCGAAAGCACCACGCGGTCCTGCGGACGCTTGGGTCCGGCAAGACTCGGTTCGACCGTGGCGAGATCGAGGCTGAGCAATTCCGAGTACTGCGCCTCGGGCGTGTTGGCATCGTGAAAGAGGCCTTGCTCGCGGCAGTAGGATTCCACCAGTTCGATCTGCTCTTCGGGGCGTCCGGTGAGGCGGAGGTAGCGCAGGCTCTCCTTGTCGACCGGGAAGATGCCGCAGGTGGCGCCGTATTCGGGAGACATGTTGGCGATGGTGGCGCGGTCGGCGAGCGGCAAGTCTTGTAATCCGGGGCCGAAGTATTCGACGAACTTGCCGACCACTCCGTGTTTGCGCAACATTTCCGTGATGGTGAGCACGAGGTCGGTGGCGGTGGCGCCTTCCCTCAGGCGTCCCGTGAGTTTCACACCGACGACCAGCGGGATCAGCATGGAAACAGGCTGGCCGAGCATGGCGGCCTCGGCTTCGATGCCGCCGACGCCCCATCCCAGGACGCCAAGTCCGTTGATCATGGTGGTATGCGAGTCGGTGCCGACCAGCGTATCGGGATAGGCGGTGCGCTTGCCGTCAGCTTCATTCACGAAGACTACGCGCGCGAGGTATTCGAGATTCACCTGGTGAACGATTCCGGTGTCGGGAGGAACGATCTTCAGATTGCGGAAGGCGGTTTGTCCCCAGCGCAGAAACTGGTAACGCTCCTTGTTGCGCTGGAATTCGAGCAGGGCGTTCATGTCGAGCGCGCCCGGCGTGCCGAATTCGTCGACCTGGACCGAGTGATCGATGATCAGTTCAGCGGGTTGCAGCGGATTGATGAGCGCGGGGTCTCCGGAAAGACGCTTCATGGCGTCGCGCATGGCGGCGAGATCGACCACGGCGGGAACTCCGGTGAAATCCTGCAAGAGCACGCGGCTGGGGGTGAAGGCAATTTCTTTGTCAGGTTTCGTGTCTTTGTTCCAAGCGGCGAGCGCGCGGATTTCGGCGGCGGTGACGTTGCGTCCGTCTTCGGTCCGCAGCAGGTTCTCGAGCAGGATGCGCAGGGAGAACGGAAGATGCTTGGTCGAAATCCCCTGCTGGTCAAGCGCGTCGAGGCGATAGATTTCGTATTCCTTGCTGCCGGCTTTGAGCGTGGCGCGGGCGTTGAAGCTGTTCATAGGAAAAGTGCCTTCCTGCTGGAAGCTGACCTTGGATGGAACCTTTTATTTTAATCTTACGGGCAGCATTTGCGTAAGGGCGAGGACCCCTTCCAGAGCGTAGGCATTCGCCTTTGCCTGATTCAGGGTCCGCCCGTAGGCGAGAACACCGGGAATGTCGGTGATTTCCGCTATCCAGCGGCCATCGTCTTCACGCTCAGTTTCAATGTTGAAGCGCAGATCTTCGCTCTCGACGCGGCGGGGTGTTTTTCGACGAGTCATATCTGAACTAAAGATACTCCAAACCTTAACAGGGAGTACATCGCCGTGGAAGGAACCAGAAAGGGCACAAGTACGAGTGCAGACTGTTCCGTCCATGCGATTGTCAGCGGTTCTACCGTTGCCCAACCCATATCTGATAGAAAACCACACCGATCATGAAGACCAGGTAAATTCTGAGTGCCCAGAAAACGATTTTTTCGACCCGGGTGAGCTGGCGTTGCGGCAGGTGGTGTTTGGCTTTCGCGAAGCTCAACTGGTCCGGTTCCAGCGACGTCATGACCGCGGCGAAATCTTCGCGGCTCACCTCTGATTTGGTGCCGTGATCAAATTCCTTTTCCATCTAACTGCCTCCGAAGGCGGCGAGAACGTTGGGCGCGATGACGCTGATGCCGAACAGCAGGCCGGCGCCGATCAGAACGACGACCACTCCCAGGGCCAGGGCATTCGCCCACAGAGGACTGACCAATTCGCCCATGATTTCCCGGTCGTTCACCAGCATGTACAAGAACAGAAGCGCGGGAGGCATGGCCAGGACCGCGATGACGTTGACGACCAGCACGATGTACACCAGCGGAATTCCGGGGATCAGGACCAATCCGGCCGCGGCCGCGGCTTCGAGCAGCAACACCAGGTAAAACGTCTTTCCCTGCTGGAAGGGAAGATTCAAGCTGTGCGGCCGGTGAGCGACTTCTCCGAAGGCGTAAGCGGAGGAAGTGGAGATCGTGACCGCCGCGACCATGCCCGCCTCAAAAATGCCCAGCGCGAAAAGCGCCGAGCCCCAACGCCCGACGAAAGGTTCGAGCGCCTGGGCGAATTCGGCGGCTTCGAAGTTGGCGGAAGACATATGGTGCGCGAACAGCGGCGCAGTGGCCAGGATGGTGGCCACAGCGGCGAGCGTCGCCAAAGCCGCGCCCACCACCGTATCCACGCGACCGAAGCGGATGTCGCGCGTCGTCAGGCCCTTGTCGGCGATGGCGCTCTGCTGGAAGAACAACATCCAGGGCGTCACCGTCGCGCCGATGTCCGCCAGCAGAATCAGCACCGTCTCCTGATTCAGCCCGCCCGGAAGCGGTTTCCAGGTGAGCAGCGCGTGGCCCACAGCGCCCCAGTCGGGATGGGCGAGCAGCGCCACTGGCACGAATACCAGGTTGAACATGGCAGCGCCGAGCGTAATGCGTTCCCAAGTCCAATAGCGGTGCGTCATCAGAGCCACAGTGAGAACGCAAAGCGCGCCCAGGACGGAGACGGCCGGGCGGATGCCGAAAAATCCAAGTCCGGCGCGGATGGCGATAAATTCCGTGACCAGCGTCAGGAAATTGCCCACCATCAGGTCGATCATCGAAAACCAGCCCCAAAAGGGGCCGAAGCGGTCAAAGATTAACTCCGCGTGACCGCGATGGGTGGCCGCGCCCAGGCGCACGGTCATTTCCTGCACTACGCAGGCCATGCCGAAGGTGAGAACCACAAACGGTATAAAGAACCCGATGCCGAATCGCGCCCCGGTTGCGGCATAGGAAAGCATGCTGGGGCCGTCGTTTTCTCCCAGCATCACCAGGATTCCCGGACCGATCAGCAGCCAAAGCAACCGCAAACGGGGCCGCAATCCGTGTTGGGCCCGGGTTGTCCAGACGCGCTCGCGGTCGTGCGCCCGGTCAATGTCCTCGTGGGTGATTTGAACATCGCCATTGGAGGCTTGCGGTGCCGCCTGCTCAACCGTGGCCGAGGACTTTCCCAGGGATGTCTTCTGATCGTTCATGCGAGCGATATCACCAAAAGGCGGTAGCAGACCTTTTCGGTTAGCAGAAGTATACACTGGGAAGTAAACTATGGTTAATGGTTACGAAAGTGAAATGGACGAAGCGCTCTTGGCGGGTTTAACCCAGACCCGGTCGGCGGCCGAGACTCCGAGCGAGACGTCTCCCGCATCGGTGTGCAGGGTAAGGGTCTGGTCGTAGTTGCGACCGGAAACGTGCACGCGGGCCCCGGGGCGGATGCCGCGATGCTCGAGAAATTCGAGCAGGTGGCGGTCGCGCTCGTAGATGCCGCTGACCAGGTAGTTCTTGCCGGCCTCGGCGTGGGCGAGCAGCAGCAATCCGCGGCGGCGGCGGCTGGCCGGGCTTTCGAGTTCGCTGAGGTTGCCGTGGGGGCAGGCGCCTCCGCGGCCCAGTCTCTTCAGGAGCTTTGCCTCAAAGTCAGGCGAGACGGCGTGCTCCAGGCGCTCGGCTTCATCGTGGACTTTGAACCACTCCATGCCGAACATTTCCGAAAGCATGCGCTCGATGAGGTGGTGGCGCAGCGTGAGCTTGCGCGCGATCTTGCGCCCAGCTGGCGTGAGGCCGACTTGGCCGTCGGTCTGCACCCGCACCAGTCCATCTCTTTTCAAGCGGCGCAGCGCCATGGTCACCGCCGGCGGCGAGACCGAGAGCCAGTGCGCGAGCGTGGCGGAAATGACGGTTTCGCCTTCGCTCTCGGCTTCGAGAATCGCTTTGAGGTAGTCTTCTTTGGAGACGGTGATCATTGGCAGAGATTATACGGGGGATTAAGCATGGTTAAGCAAAATTGCCGATTTCCAATTGCCGATTGCCAATTGGCACTCTGCGGCCAGACTGATCTTCAATCGGCGATTGACAATCGGAAATTGGAAATTCTCCCTGTTTGACATCCCCGTTCGCTCCTCCTAACCTTGTCTGTCTCACGCTATGAAAGTTCTCGTCATCGGCAGTGGTGGGCGCGAGCATGCGCTGGTTTGGAAATTGCGCCAGTCACCGCGCGTCACCCAGGTATTTTGCGCGCCGGGCAACGGCGGCATCGCCGATGATGCCGAGTGCCTGCCGGCGGACGTGAAGAGTGTGGACTCGCTGCTTGCGTTGGCCAACCAGATCCGCCCGGATCTAACGGTGGTGGGTCCCGAACTGCCGCTCATGCTTGGTGTGGTTGACGAGTTCACCAAACGCGGCTGGCCCATTTTCGGGCCGACCAAAGCCGCGGCGCAGTTGGAATCGAGCAAGAGTTTTGCCAAGGAATTCCTGCAGCGGCACCGCATTCCCACCGCGCACTATGCCATCTGCAACTCGCTCGACGAAGTCCATGATGCGTTGCCGCACTTCCATGCGCCCATCGTCGTCAAAGCCGACGGATTGGCGGCGGGCAAGGGCGTAGTCATTTGCAAGAGCAAAGAAGAAGCGGCGACGGTTTCGTCAGAGATGCTGAGCGGCAAGATGCTGGGCGAGGCGGGAGCGCGGGTGGTGCTGGAGGAATGCTTGCAAGGCGAGGAACTTTCGTTCCTTGTTTTCAGCGATGGGGAGCGGGTCGTGCCCCTGGTTGCGGCGCAGGATCACAAGCGCGTGGGCGATGGCGACACCGGGCCCAACACCGGGGGCATGGGAGCTTACTCGACGCAGACAATCGTGGACGAGCAAATGCGCACTTGGCTGGTGCAGCACATTGCCAAGCCGGTGGTGGCGGGGATGAAGGCCGAGGGCGCGGAGTATAAGGGTGTCCTCTATTGCGGGTTGATGATGACCGCCAAGGGCCCGATGGTGCTGGAGTTCAATTGCCGCTTCGGCGATCCCGAGACTCAACCCATCCTGATGCGTCTGGAAAGCGATCTGGTCGAAGCGCTGGAAGCTTCGATCGAAGGGCGAGTCAGCGATGGTGATTTCAAGTGGTCCGCGGACGCTTCGGCGTGCGTGGTGATGGCTTCCGGCGGATATCCGGGGACGTTCGAAGCGGGCAAGAGAATCACGGGTCTGGACGAGGCCGGCAAGGTAGACGGCGTGAAAGTGTTTCACGCCGGGACGACCAAGCATGACGGCGGTTATTTCACGGCAGGCGGACGCGTGCTGGGCGTGGCGGCCCGGGCGGCGGATTTGAAGACCGCGGTGGACCGGGCGTATGAAGCGGTCGCGAAGATTGGGTTTGAGGGCGCGCACTACCGCAAGGATATTGCGGCCAGGGCGCTGAAGAAGTAGCGAGTACCGAGTACCTGGTACCTAGTCGGGAAGGGCGCCCGTCCGCTAGCTCTTCGTCATTACTTCATTAAAAGAGGAAACGGAATGAGCAAACCATTGGTTTCGATCGTTATGGGCAGTGACTCGGATCTGGAAATCATGAAAGAGGCCGGCAAGAGTCTCGACGACTTCGGCGTCGCCTACGAAATCGATGTCACGTCGGCGCACCGCTCTCCGGACCGGACGGCGGACTATGCCCGCAAGGCAGCGGAGCGCGGAATTCGCGTGATCATCGCGGGGGCCGGGGGCGCGGCGCATCTGGCGGGCGTAATCGCGGCGCATACGACTTTGCCGGTCATCGGAGTGCCGATCGCGGCGACTTCGTTGAATGGATTCGATTCCTTGCTGGCGATTGTGCAGATGCCGGCGGGCATCCCGGTAGCGACGGTCGCGATCGGCAAGCCCGGAGCGACGAATGCCGGCATTCTGGCGGCCCAGATCCTGGCGCTCTCCGACGCGGAAGTCGCGAAGAAAATGGTGGGACACAAAGACAAGCTGGCCAAGGGAGTCGAGGAGAAGTCTAAGAAGTTGAAGGCAAGTCTGGGATAGATGGAATTTACGATTTTCGATTGTCAATTGCCGATTGAAATGCCGGCGAGCTGTTCAATTGGCAATTGAAAATTGGAAATCGTAAATCTCTTACAACTTCAGCTCTTTCAAATACTCCCGCAACGGCTCTCCCAGGTCTTTGCGTTTGAGGGCGAATTCCACCGTGGCTTTCAGGAAGCCGAGCTTGTCGCCGGTGTCGTGGCGCTTGCCTTCGTAGACGTAAGCGTACATTTTTTCTTCCTTCAGAAGGTTGCGCATGCCGTCGGTGAGCTGCAGTTCGCCGCCGGTGCCGGTGTGGGTTCTCGTGAGCGCATCGAAGATCGAGGGCGTCAGAATGTACCGGCCGATGATGGCGAGGTTCGATGGCGCATCTTCCAGCCTGGGCTTTTCGACCATGTCCTGAATTTCAAACAGCCGCCCGCCAAACTTGCCCTCCACCGGCTTGACTTTGAGGACGCCGTAAGCCGAGATGCCCGGTCCGTCGATCTGCATGGTGGCAATCACCGAGGCCTGTACTTGTTCGAAAACATTCATCATCTGCTTGAGGCAAGGGACTTCCGCGTCAATAACGTCGTCGGCCAGCAGGACGGCGAAAGGCTCGTCGCCCACCAGTTCGCGGGCGGTGAGCACGGCGTGTCCCAGACCGAGAGCTTCTTTCTGGCGCACGTAGGCCACGTGGATCATGTCGGAGATCTGGCGAACGATCTGCAGCAAATCGGTTTTGCCGCGCTCAACCAGCATTTTTTCCAGCTCGTAGCTGACGTCGAAATGATCCTCGATGGCCTGCTTGCCGCGGCCGGTGATCATGATGATCTGGTCGCAGCCGGCGGCCAGGGCTTCTTCGACGCCGTACTGAATGATGGGCTTGTCCACCAGCGGCAACATTTCCTTGGGTTGCGCTTTGGTGGCGGGCAGGAAGCGAGTGCCTAATCCGGCGGCGGGGAACACGGCTTTGCGGACTCTCATCATAGAAACCACTCGTCAGTTTTCAGCGATTCGAGGCGATTGTACTCGTTACACGTGATGCTCGCGAAGGGCGTAGATCACGGAGTCGTCTGCGCCGAGGCTTCGCTGGGAACCTCCCCGGCCAACTCTTGCAACAGCTCGCGAAGCTGGCGCAGCACTTCTGCGGCGGCAGTCACCTTCAGCAAGAACTTCAGCGTGCCGTCGGGCGAAAACTGCGCTCCCCGGCGGGAAGACACAAAACGTGCCAGCCGAACCGGATCGATCACCGCATTCTGACGGAATTTAATACTCACCTGTTCCCGCCTGCGATCGATCCCAGTGACTCCCACTCGAATGGCGAGCAACTTCAAGGTTGCGTACTCCAACAGATTCCGCACCGCGGGCGGCGGCGCTCCATACCGATCTTCCAACTCGGCGCGCACGTCGTTCAGCTGGTTCTCCGTTTCCACCCCCGCCACCCGTTTGTACATTCGCAGACGCTGGTTCTCTTCCGCAATGTAATCCACTGGGATGCGGATATTGAGTCCGAGGTTGAGTTGAATCTCGGCTTCCTCGGGAGCAACCTCGCCTTTCATCTCGCGAACCGCGCGCTCCAGCATCTGGGTATACAGCTCAAACCCGATGGCCTCGATGTGGCCGCTCTGCTCGCCGCCCAGAAGATTTCCTGCGCCACGCAGCTCGAGATCAAGCGCGGCAATCTTGAATCCCGCGCCCAGGTCGGAAAATTCTTTTAACGCCGCCAGACGCCGCCGGGCGATGGGCGTCAGCTCGATTTCAGGGGGCAACAGCAGGTAGCAATAGGCGCGCCGGTTCGAGCGCCCGACGCGGCCGCGCAGCTGGTAGAGCTCGGAAAGTCCGAAACGTTCGGCGCGGTTGATCAGCATGGTGTTGCACAGCGGAATATCCAGCCCGTTTTCGATGATGGTTGTGGCCACCAGGATGTCTGCTTCGTGATGCATGAATTTCAGCATCACCTTTTCCAGCTCTCCCTGCGACATTTGCCCGTGGCCGACGATAATGCGGGCGCGCGGCACCATCTGCTGCAGCTTGGCGGCGATTTCCCAGATAGTGTCCACGCGGTTGTGCACGAAGTAGACCTGGCCGCCACGGTCAAGTTCCTGCTCGATGGAAGACTGGATGATCTTGTCGTCCCAACTGGCCACCACGGTCTGAATGGCGATGCGGTCTTTGGGCGGCGTCTCGATCACGCTCATGTCGCGCAATCCCACCAGAGACATGTGCAAGGTGCGCGGAATGGGCGTGGCCGACATGGTGAGTACGTCCACTTCCTTGCGCATCTGCTTGAGACGTTCTTTGTGGCGGACGCCAAAACGCTGCTCTTCGTCGACGACGAGCAGGCCGAGATCGGCGAACTTTACGTCTTTCGACAGGAGGCGATGAGTTCCAATCAGGATGTCGACTTTGCCCGCTTCCACTTTCTGCAAGATTTCTTTCTGCTGGCGCGCGGTGCGGAAGCGGCTGATCATTTCGATGTTGACTGGAAAGGCCGCGAAACGCTGCTTGAACGTCTCGTAGTGCTGGAAGGCCAGCACGGTGGTGGGCGCAAGCACCGCAACCTGTTTGTTGTCGTTGATGGCCTTGAACGCCGCGCGCATGGCGACTTCGGTTTTGCCGTAGCCCACATCGCCGCAGAGCAGGCGGTCCATGGGGAGGTCCGATTCCATGTCGCGCTTCACATCGGCGATCGATTGCGCCTGATCTTCCGTCTCACTGAACTCAAAGGCGTCTTCAAACTCGTTCACCCACTGGTTATCAGGCGGGAAGGCGTGACCTTTGGCTGCTTTGCGCTCGGCGTAGAGCTTGAGCAGTTCCTCGGTCATGTCTTTCATGGCCTTGCGCACACGCGCCTTGGTCTTGGCCCATGCGGCGGTGCCCAGGTGATTCAGCGGAGGCTTGGCGCCCTCCTGCGAGCGGTATTTCTGGACGAGATCGAGGCGGGTGAGCGGGACATAAAGCCGTGCGCCTTCGGCATATTCGAGCAACATGAACTCGGCAACGCCGTCGCCCTGATTGATCTCCTTGAGTCCCTGGTACTGGCCGATGCCGTGTTCAACGTGGACCACGTAGTCTCCGACCTGAAGGTCACGAAAATCGGAGAGGAAGGCGGAGACCTTGGATTTCTGCCGCTGCGGACGGGAAGCCACCAGTTCGGATTCGTCGAACAGATCGCGAGCGCCGAAGATTGCCAGGTTGGCTTCCGGCAGGATGGTGCCGTCCGGCACGTAAGCCTTCACCAGCGTGGTGGTGAGAATCTCTCCCGCGAAGTAGGCGGTCTCGTCGGCGTAACTCTCGCCCCCGCGGGTACGGCTGCCCAGGCGGAACGATACTGCGTACTCGCTGAACATGTCGGCGAGACGTTCGACCTCCCCGGTGTTGGGGACGGCGATCATCACACGATGGCTTTCGGCAATCTGCTTGTTGACCTCTTCCATCAGGGGAGGCACGGCGCCGTGAAAGCGCGGCGTGGGCTGCGAGAGGAACGCAACTTCCGGTTCGATGGCTTCGCCGCGGGCGATTCCCAGTTGCTCGATATCGGCGCCCGGCAGAGTCGCCAGTCTCGCCCACCAGTCTTCGGGCGGAAAATAGAGGTCGACCGGCCGGACCAGGTTTCCCACCCCGCTGCGCTCGTGAGCTTCTTGGATGCGAGCCCAGATGCGATCGAATTCCTGGCGAAGATTATCGGGTTCGTCGGCGAGCACGACGGCACGCGGCAGCAAGTCGAAAATGCTGCGGTCGGCGCCGGCGACAGGGGCGTAGAACTCCCATCCGGGAAATACGGTGACGCCGCCGGAGCGCACGGCCTGCTCGACCACTTCCTCGGCTCCGGCGATGCGTTTTCCGGAAAGACGAGTGTGAATCGCGCCCAGCAGTTCTTCGCTGACCGGAGTTTCGGTGAGCGGAAGCAGCAAGGCTTCGTCTACCGGCGTGGACGAACGCTGGGTCGCGGGATCGAACTTGCGAATCGATTCGATTTCGTCGCCGAAGAACTCAATGCGCAGCGGACGGTCGGTTTCCGGCGGGTAAACATCGAGAATGCCGCCGCGCACCGCATACTCCCCGGGCATTTCGACGACGTCGGTCGAGGTGTATCCGATGATGTTCAGGTGGCGCAGCAGCGATTCCGTATCGAGCGACTCGGTGCGGCGGACGATGCGGGCAAGGTCGGCGTAGTAATCGGCGGAACGCAGGCGCAGCGCCGTCGAAACGATCGGCGAGACCACGATTGAGACGGCTCCGGTGGCAATCTTCCACAGGGCGACGGCGCGCTCTTCCTGAATCTCCGGATGCGGAGAAAGATTCTGGAAGGGAAGAACGTCGCGGGTGGGCAGCGAAATGACCGACGCGGGATCGGCGGCGGCGCTCAGTTCGCAGAACGCCTGCAATACCGGAACTAGTTCTTCGGCGGCGCGGTTGTCGGAAACAATGAGGATCAGCGGGCGTTCCGCGGCGCGTTGCAAGAGAGCCAGAAGAAGAGCTTTGGCCGTGGGAGTGAGTCCGGAGACACGAATCCGCCCCGTGCTGTCTCGAAGGTGGGAGGCCAGACGCGCGAAAGCAGGAAGTTGTTCTACGTCCGCAAAAAGATCGCGGACGAACGGCAGGGCCATTGCTCTCTGATTTTAGCAGGTTGGTGGAGAGCGCGTTCTCCCGAAGGAATCGCCGGAAATGAAAACCGCAGGGGACACAGGGGACGCGGAGAACAAATTGCCAAGATCCTCCGCGTCCACGGCGTCCTCCGCGGTTTTGGTTCAACATGTCGTCTAGCTGCGCAACAGAGGGCGGGTCAGGCAGGTTGGGCCGCCGCTGCCGTTGATGCACAGTTCTGCGCCGGGGAAGGTGCGGACATCGAATCCCGCGGCGCGCAGTTTCTCGTTGGTTTTCCTGTTTTCTTCGAGCGCGAGCAGGCGTTTGCGGCCGAGCGAAAGCACGTTGCACGCCAGCGTGTCGCGCTCGGAAGGGTCGATTTCGATGAAACGATAGCCGCGGGCGCGCAGCAGTTCCACCGTCTCGACCGCCAGCCACGAAAGATCGACCACCGCGCTTTCTTCATCAAGCAGGCTGATCAGCGACATCAGGTGTAGGCACGCCGAGGGGCCCGGACCATAGGGCAGCGGCGCGGAGATGACCTCCACCGCCTCCGGGGCAAACAGTGCGCGGAGGTGTGCGATGCCTTGGGCATTGGTGCGATAGCCGTGTCCAACCAGCAGCGTTTCCTTGTCGAGCCACACCATGTCTCCGGCTTCCGTGGTTCCCGGACTCTCAATTTCGCCAAACACCGGGATGCCCAGTCCCTGGCAGAACTCGCGATGATGTTGCGGCTCCTGCTGGCGATTGGGTTTGCCGGGCCGCATCAGCAGGACCCCGAAGTCGGTGGCGAGCGAAGCGTCATGGGCGTAGACGGCATCGAGCGAAAGATCGGGAGATGGGGGAAGTTGGACCACCTCGGCGCCTGCCGATTCCAACTGGTGGCAGATCGCTTCGTGCTGTTTCTGAGCGGCAGCGAAGTCGGGCGGGTGATGAAATCCCAGATCGCGCCAGCGCGCTACTGGTCCGGCCTGATCCCATCCGGCCGTTCGCGGAGAACAGACCAGCACGCGGTGCAACTGTCCCACCATGGAATGGCCGTTGTAGTGGCTGGTGTCCGTCAAAGTTTGCAACTCCCTTCCCGCTGAGCAATCTAAATGGGTGTTATGGCAAAAGCAACGTGGGAAGGTGCTGTACTCGCGGAATCGGACAAGACTGTGGAGGTGGAGGGCAACCAGTATTTTCCTCCTGACGCGGTTAAAAAAGAATACTTCAAAGCCAGCGCGAAACACACGGTGTGCCCGTGGAAAGGAACGGCAAGCTATTACGACGTGGAAGTGAACGGCAAGCGGAACCAGGACGCGGCGTGGTTCTATCCCGAACCCAAGCCGGCAGCCAGCCAGATCAAAGACTATGTGGCCTTCTGGAAGGGCGTAAAAGTAGAGAAGTAGGACGAAAAAGCCCGGGCTTTCAGAACTCCAGATGAAAGCGCGCCGACGGCCACACGTGCAGGTTGTAGTAGGCTTCGACGAAAGTCTCGCGGTCATAGTTCAAGCGGCCGTCGCCGAGTAAGAATCCTGCCGCCGAGGCCCAGTAGGTCGCTGAGACCTGCTCCCAAGAAATAAAAGAGGACAGCCCGGAGCCCCCCGAAGCTGTCCTAAACCCTCCCGGTTAGAAGGGCGTGTACTGTGCTGAGAGTACCCGCGCCATGTTTCATAAGTGTTTCGGAAACATGAATTTCTCGTGAATTTGGCCCGGGACGTACCTTGTGCGGTAAGTCACATACGGTAGTGATTCGCCGCGCTGCCCGCTCCGGTGGCGCTGCTATAGTTAAAATTCGCGGAGCAGCGTCTCCGGCAGGAGGGACCATGTCGCGCAAAACCGAACAGTCGCGCAAGCTGCAGCGCCGCGCCGAGCAGATGATTCCCGGCGGCGTGAATTCTCCGGTGCGGGCGTTTCGCGCGGTGGGTGGCGAGCCTCCCTTCATTGTGCGCGGCCAGGGTTCGCATCTGTGGGATGCGGACGGCAACGAGTACATCGACTACATCGGCTCCTGGGGACCGCAGATTCTGGGACATGCCGCGCCCAGCGTGATTGATGCAGTCTGCGAAGCGGCGCGGAAGGGCACCAGTTTCGGAGCCTCGACTCCGGGCGAAGCCGACCTCGCCGAGATCGTGCTTTCCGCCTTCCCGCACATGCAGAAAGTGCGCTTTGTCAGCTCCGGCACCGAGGCCACCATGTCGGCCATCCGCTTGGCCCGGGCGTATACCAAGCGGAAATACATCGTGAAATTCGAAGGCTGCTATCACGGACACGCCGACGCGCTGCTGGTGAAGGCGGGATCGGGCGTAGCCACGCTGGGGATTCCGGGATCGGCGGGCGTTCCCGAAGAATTCACTCAGTTCACACTCGCGCTTCCTTACAACGACACCGATGCTCTGGAAGTAGCCTTCAAGAAATTTCGTCACCAGATTGCGTGTGTGATCGTCGAGCCCGTCGTGGGCAACATGGGCTGCGTGCCTCCGGGCCGCGGATACCTGGAAGCCCTGCGGGCCATCACCCAACGCGACAAGACGTTACTCATTTTTGATGAAGTGATGACCGGATTCCGGCTGGCTTTTGGCGGCGCGCAGGAGCTTTACGGGATGAGCCCCGACCTGACGACCATGGGCAAGATCATCGGCGGCGGGCTGCCGGTGGGCGCCTATGGCGGGCCCTCGGAGATCATGGACATGGTCGCGCCGCTCGGACCGATGTATCAGGCAGGCACGCTGTCCGGAAACCCACTGGCCATGGCGGCAGGTCTGGCAACGTTGCGGTACTTGAAAGAACACAAGAAAGAAATCTATCCCCGGCTGGAGAAGCTGGGCGCGGAATTGGCCGAAGGCGTGGCCCGGGCCGCAAAGCAGTCCGGCGTGCCCATCTGCTACAACCGTGTAGGGTCGATGTTCACTTGGTTCTTCGCTCCTTGTCCGGTCACGGATTGGAACTCCGCAGCGAAGTCCGATACCGAAGCGTTTGGACGTTTCTTCCGCAACATGCTGGATAACGGCGTCTACTTGCCACCGTCACAATTTGAGGCGGCATTCCTGAGCGCGGCGCACACGGAAGATGATATTCAGCAGACGATTGCAGCGGCGAAACAGGCGTTTGAGGCAGCCGTCAGTCGTCCGTCGCCGGTCGTCAGCTAGACGTCGGACCGGTTGCGCAAGTGTTAGCCGACGGCTGACGACCGACGACTGCGCTTGCAATTGTGACGAACTCGTAGCCTTCCGCCTGGTAGCTGGTAATCACGCGATCGCTAGCAATCACGGTTTGCGAGCGGTCGGCTCCCATCTGCTTGTGTCCGCCGTCGTGTAGCAGGATCACATCTCCGCCGCGGATCTGTTTCGCAACTTTGCGCTCAATGACTTCGGCTGGCGGAGCACTCCAGTCCCAGCCGGTCACATTCCACATCACGGGTTCCAGCCCCAGTTCGCGTGCGATTCGCAAGGATTGAGGCCGCCTCCCGCCAAACGGAGGGCGGAACAGCCGCGAATGCTCTCCGATCGCGTCGCTCAGCGCGCGATCGCAATTCTGCAGTTGAGCACGGGTCTCCGCGGCTGAGGCAAAGATCAGGTTGGGATGCGTGAAGGTGTGATTGCCGACCATATGCCCGGCTTTCACCACTTCGCGGACGATGTCGGGCCGTTGCTGAACATAGCGGCCAATCATAAAGAACGTGGCCCGGACGTCGTGCTTCGCCAGTACTTCGAGAAGACGCAGTGTGTGGGGATCATTAGGTCCGTCGTCGTAGGTGAGCGCCAACTGCTTCGAGCCGGGCGCGAGGCGAGTGAAAGTTCTTCCGTACCACTGGCCGGTTGGGGCCATGGACTGATATCCCGCGGCGCAGGCCGCGCCCACCGCCAGCGTACCGATGGCATATCCCAGCATGATGAGCCGATTGTATAGGTTCAAGCGGGGGCGGACGTCCTCATCTGCCCGGTCGGGCCTGATCTAGAGCGGGCCGATCGGCCGCCGAGCCAATGCCGCCGCCGCGTCCGTCTCTGCCGGTCCGGGCCCGCGCGTGGCGAGTCCGATTAACATCGACATATCTTTCGGGTAGACGACATCGCTGCCCCGCGCCAGGAAATGCGAATAGACCGACATGCCGGCGCCATAAAAACCGAAGCTGGAAGCGACCACCCGCGAGCGAGCCAGAACGCCCACCAGCGTACCGATCAGGCGAAATCCCGAGGCGCCCTTCACGGCTCCGCCGCCGGCATCCCCGCCGCCCCCGCCATGCAGGCCGCGATCGTGGTCCGGTGCTGCCGATGACGCAGCCAGCGCCACCGAGATTGCCGTGGTCAGGTAACGCGTGCGCGGGGTGGTCACCTGCGCGCCGCCTTCCGAGTCCAGGCTCAGGTGTTCTCCCTTGGAGACGGCCACGCCCTCGAGGCTGGCTTCAATTTTCTCTTCGAGTCCGCTCGGTGGAACCACCTGGTGAAAGACGATGCGCAGCTGTCCGTTGCGCCCCAGGCGCCGCGCCGGGCGGACCTGCAGCACTGAGCCTCTGATGTGGCTGCCTTCGGGCAGAAACAGACGATCGGAAACCACCAGGGGCTGGCTGATGACGGCATCCACCACCGCGCCTTTCTTAGTGGTAGCCGAGTTCAGCGGGGTCACCAGCAGCGCATGCACCACGCTGCCTGACGGAGGCGTCATGCCAATGGCCGTCAGGGCTTCGGGCTTAATCTCTTCCGAGCCAAAGTCAAGCGGCTGCTTCAGGTCCGCGTTAAAGCTGGTTCCCTGGTCGAGATATTGCGGACGGTAGGGAAGCTGTTCCACCGCATACTTCTCCAGCCGGTGCATCTTTCCCGGTTCGTGGATCTGCTTCTTCGCCTCCGCCCAATCTTTTCTGACTTGCTGTTTGGCGTCGCTGATTTTGCCCGACGCCAGCTTCTTGCCGCGGGTGGTAATACCATTTTTCTCTTTTTCGCTTGCCGGAACAAATTGCAGTACCCCGCCCGTTCCAGGAGTGACGATGGTTTCGAGCGGAACGTGCCGCCCGTCGCTCAGCACCAGATCGTCGAATTCCACGTGAATCTGGCGAGGCGGTGAAAAGTCGGCATCCATGGCGGCCATCGTCCGCCGGCTCTTAGGGACGCCGTCAATCGCTGCGATCTTGCCTGTGACCTCGCTGCCGGCAGGAACCACCAGCCGGTCGAATGCATAGACGGGTTCGACGACTTTGCCGTGCAGCGGTTGACCGACTTTGCGGACACGCACTTCCTTGTCGAGCGCGACCTTGATGGGAGTGCCGGCCGGGACCGCGAGCGGAATGTTCGCCGGAGCGGGAGGTTGCGGCTTAGGCGCCGGCGCTGCTGCCGCCGGACCCGCCGGACGAACGCTGAGAGTCTGACTCCAGGCTCCTCCAACGCCAATCGCTGTAAAGAAAACTGCCCAAATCACTTGCCGCATGAGGCTCAACCTTTTCTGGTAGGTCACCAGGTTCTGGCTTGTGAAGTTGGAAGAAATCTAAGCTCGAGAACAGGTGGCGTGAGCCGCGGAAACTCCGCCATTGTTCGTGTGATGTCAGGCTACTCCGAACTGTTGCTTGCTGCACCTCTCTTTCCCTGCGAAAGTCCTGTTAACTGATCCCGCAATTGCCTCGCGGCAGAAGGCAATATATTCTGCCAAGGACCGCGAGCCCCCTTGACCCATGGCCAATCTCTTTGAGCTGCCCCGCTACATAGCAGTGGAAGGACCTATCCGAGTCGGTAAGACCACGCTCTCGCGGGTTCTGGCCGAACGCCTGAATGCCCAGCGCGTGATGGAACCTGAGGATAATCCGTTCCTCAGCTCCTTTTACCAGGGGGAGCCGGGCGCGGCTTTCCAGGCGCAGTTTGCATTCCTCATCCGGCGCTTTGAGCAACTCCGCAGTCTCGACCTGGGCCCGCAGTCGCAGAAGACCGTGGTCACCGACTTCATCTTCGAAAAAGACAAGCTGTTCGCCTGCCTCAACCTGAACGACCAGGAACTCGACACCTACAACCGCTACTACAACTACTTCCGCGAACAACTGCCTACGCCCGACCTGGTGATTTATCTGCAGGCCAGTCCGGAGGTGCTGAAGAAGCGCCTGAAGAAAAAGAACGCGCCCGGTGAAAAAGCCATCAACGAGGAGTACCTGGAAGAAGTGATCAAGGCGTACGAGCACTTCTTTTTTCACTACACTTCGTCGGATCTGCTGATTGTAAATACTTCGGAAATCGATTTCGTCGAGCGCAACGAAGACTTGCAGCAGCTTCTCAGAAAAGTCTCCGCGCCCATCAAGGGAACCCAGTATTTCCTGCCCCTGGGAGGTTCAGAAGCGGCCAGCGCGTAACTTCGTCGGAATCGACGGCGCCAGGATCGCTAGTTCCACACCTTGAAATGCGGCCACGCCTCGGCCAGCGGCATCTTCAATCCCCTGCAAATCAGAATCGTGTATTGCTCATCCGACATACCCCAGTAGGCGTCCATGGTTGGGCCTTCCTGCACACTCGTGCACCATTTCTGGGCGTGATCGAGTGGCCACTGCAGCATGATCAGGGTTTCGCCGGTGTAATTGCGCGGCCCCCAATAGTAGTAATTCTGGTGAGCGCTGATGGCCTTGGGCAATCCATACTTCGCGCCGAACAGATCGATGGCGCCGGCCTCTCCGTAATTGCCGGCCAGGATCGCGGTCTTGGCCTGTTCTTCGGGAGGCAGCGAATGATAGACCTGGGCCACGGTAGCCACCATTTCCGGCCATCCGAATTCATCGCCGAAGTATTGCGGCAGACGGCCTCCGCTGTCCGCCTCGGTGCGCGACGACTTGATACCCAGCGCCTCCATGTAACGCGGCACTTTCTCGACTGGCAGAATAGGAACGGTGAGCGGCAGGAGAACGACGCCGAGAATCGCCAGTGTTGCCGGCAACACGACCTTCACCCAGCGCAGGCGCGGCCGCGGTTCGATCAGCTCTTCCCACGCCACGCCGCCCGCGGCAAACAGCATGGGATAAATCGGCGCCAGGTAATAGTCCTTGCCCTTGAGAAACATCATCGCGGCAAGGAAGACGAGATACGTCACTCCCAGACTGCGGTAGCGCTTCCCTTCGCGATGGAAAAGCAGAAAGCCAAGCCCGGCGATCCACACGACCGCGTTGAACGGGTTCAGCATCATGATCTGCTGGCGCAGGAATGGGAGCGGTGGCAACTCGATGTTCTTATGCGTGGCTTTCACATTCCGCAGATCTTCCAGAGTGGGGAAGCCGTGCTGGTACTGCCAGATGAAGTTGGGGAGAAAAATGACAAACGCGAGCGCCACGCCGATCCAGAACCATTTGCTGGCGAAAAACTTCCGGTCCGAGGTAGCAAGCAATCCGGCCAGCAGCGCCGCAATGAAGAAAATCGTCGAGTGCTTGTTCTCGAGCCCCACGCCCAGCAGGACGCCGCACCACACCAGTAATCTGGCATCGCCGCGATTCTTGGCCGCGAGCAGAAGATAAACGCAGCCCATCCAGAAAAGCGGCTCAAAGGGATTCATGGAAAGACGCGTCGCGTTCCCGACAATCACCGGGGCAAGGAAGACGCAAATGCAGGCGAGCAGCACCGCGAAACGCCGTCCTCCCAACTCGCGGGCGATCAGCCCGGTGAGAACGATTTCAGTGCCGTGGGCGAACGCCGGCAGAAATCGGATCGCATGCAGAGAATCTCCCAGTGTCGCGCGGGTCACGTGGGCGATCAGCGCGGTGAGCGGCGGAAAATCGACATAACCCCAGGCCAAATGATTCCCCGCATCGAGGAAATACAGTTCATCGCGAAAATATCCGTAGCGGCCGTTGGTGAACATCTGCAGCAAAACGGCAGCCGCAGCCACGGCAAAGGAGACTGCCATTTCCGGGGAGACCCACTGTCTCGATTGGTTCATGGTCGTTCCAGCCCAGCCGTAACCAACTGATAAATAAATAGCTTACCTTGGTACCCAGCCGCTTGAAACAAAGGTTTGTCAAAGCCGTGGCAGTCGAAGGAATTTGCGACTACAATAACGCCGATCGTATCCAAGAGATGTAGACAGGCTCTATCCGCCGAGTGCGGAGGGGCACTGGAGGACATCGTGAGTCTCACACCGATCGGCGAACCGCGCCATAAGATTACGGTCGCATCGCTCCACGAAAAGAAAATTCACCACGAGCCCATCACTTGCCTGACGGCGTATGACTATCCCAGCGCGCGTCTGGTGGACGAGGCCGGCATCGACATGGTGCTGGTCGGCGACTCGCTGGCCCAAACCATGCTGGGATATGAGAACACACTTTCTGTCACGGTTGATGAAATGCTGCATCACACTCGAGCCGCGCGCCGGGGAGTTAAACACGCATTTCTGGTGGCCGACATGCCCTATGGTTCCTACCACCTCGGCGTGGATGAGGCGGTGCGCAATGCCGCGCGCTTCGTGAAAGAAGCCGGAGCCGAGGCGGTGAAGATCGAAGGCGGAGAAAAGCGCGCCGACATGATCCGCCGCATCATCGACGCTGAGATTCCCGTCACCGGACACATCGGCCTGACGCCGCAATCGGTCAACGTGATGGGCGGTTACAAGGTGCAGGGCAAAACGCTTTCCGCCATCGAGCAGCTCATGCGCGATGCCGTGGCGCTTGACCGCGCCGGCGTGGCCTGTATCTTCCTCGAAGGCATCCCGCGCGAAGTCGCTGCCATGATTACCGAGGAGGTACACTCGCCGACCATCGGGATCGGCGCCGGTCCCGAATGCGACGGGCAGGTCCTGGTGTTCCACGATCTGCTGAATCTGACCTTCGGCCCTCCAGCCAAGTTCGTACGCCGCTATGGCGACGCCGCTGCGCTGATCAGCGAGGCTGTGCACCACTACCGTGCTGACGTGCAGTCGCGGCAATATCCTTCGGACCAGGAGTCGTACCATCTTCCGAAGGAGACGCAGGTGGCTCTGGAAACCGTGCTCGTGCGCAAGCGGGCGATGGGGCGGTAAAATTTCTTCATGGCTCGACTGTCCTGGGTAGTGACACTGCTCCTGCCGCTGGGGTTGGCGGCATGTTCCTCGCACAACCCGCCGGATCCGGCGGCGCAGGAAGCCGTTGCTTCCGCGCGGATTCAGGCAATTCCTGCCGCGGACCCGGCGAAATATCGCGATGTTCACGTAACCAAATCCTGGAGGAATCCGTATCTCATCGTGAAACCGGACGGGGTGGCGCTGCTCGACGTGGCCAATAACGAAGAGCACATCATGAATCCCGATGAGATTGCGCAGAAGCTCGCCCAGTTGCCGGAGTCGGCCTGGCCTTACGGCCGCGTGGTCGCGGTAACAGAAGCGCTCGCCACAGACTCCGACCACGACAAGGCGGAAATTCGCAAGAACAAAGCCATTGTCGCGGGCACGCTCGAAGGCATGCACGTGATCATCAACTGGATTCCGGCCGCATGAGGCTGTTTCTCAGCGAGTTCCGCGGAACGTCTCCGCGCTCTCGGCGTTTTAAGATTTTGTTCCCATGAAAATTCTCACGACGATCCAGGAAACCCGCGCCGCCTGCCGCGCCGCCAGAGCGAGCGGACGTCTGGGCTTGGTGCCGACCATGGGCGCCCTGCACGAAGGGCATCTTTCGCTGGTCCGGGAGGCCAAGGCGCAATGCGAAGCGGTCGTGGTTTCCATCTTCGTGAATCCCACGCAATTCGGACCGAGCGAAGATCTCTCCACCTATCCTCGTACGTTTGAGCGGGACTGTGTCCTGTTGCAAAAAGAAGGTGTCGACTTCGTATTCGCGCCAACCGTCGCCGAGATGTATCCCTCGGGCGCGACTACGTTCGTCACCGTGGAGGGTCTGAGCGAAAAGCTCGACGGCAAATCGCGCCCCGGACATTTTCGCGGAGTCACGACCGTGGTCTCGAAGTTGTTTCACATTGTGGAACCGGACGCGGCTTTTTTCGGGCAGAAGGATGCGGCGCAAGTCGCCGTTATTCGCCGCATGGTCCGAGATCTGGACCTGCCGGTCGAGATTGTAGCCTGCCCCATTGTCCGCGAACCTGACGGGCTGGCGCTGAGCTCGCGCAATGTTTATCTCGATCCTGCTCAGCGCACGTCGGCACTGGTGCTTTCGCGGTCGCTGCAAAAAGTGCAGAAGGAATTTGCGCAGGGGCAAAAGAACGCGCACAGCCTTATCGCGGCCGGCAAGCAGATATTTGCGGAAGAGCCCGCGGTACGCCTGGACTACTTCGAAATTGTGGATCCCGCGACCCTTGATCCGGTCTCGCAAATCACCGGCCCCGCGCTGGTCGCCGTGGCTGCGTTTGTCGGGACGACCCGGCTCATCGATAACGTCGTGCTCGCATAGCTCATTTCGTGAGATTCTTCGGCCCGGACACAAACGGATTGTCCGCGATCACGTAACGCCAGGGACGGTCTGCCGCCTTGGTGATCCCGATGCGCCTCGTGGCGAGGGTTCGTGGCGGAGTGAAGCCATCGTCCGCCAGCCAGAGGTCGGAGCGTGAGGTGGTGAGATCTTTGCCGTTATCGCGTTTCCGGGTCACGCCGAACGCTTCGGCCATCCTTCCGGGGCCGCTGGTGAGCAAACGCAGATCGCGCGGGCTCTCGATGGTCACGTCTCGTGACCGCGCCATCTCTTCAAGGCCTGCCAGCGGTTCGACCGCGCGAAACAGTACCGCACGCCGCATGTCCCTCGGGCTGGCACGAGACGTTCAGGCAATAATGATTGCCGTAGATGAAATACACGTAAGCGAACCCCGGCGGACCAAACATCACCAGGTTGCGCGGCGTCGGTCCGCCGAAAGAATGCGCTGCGGGATCATCCTTGCCCAGATACGCCTCGACCTCAACCACGCGCCCAATCAGTTTTTTTCTGCCTTCGCGGCGCACCAGCAGCTTCCCCAGTAATTCCCGCCCCACGATGCGCGGATCACGATTGAAGAACGCGCGCGGCAAAGGCGTGCCCAATGCGTAAACGCTTCTCGCCGGCGAGAGAGTCAAATTTCATGTCAGCGGAAATGCCAAAGGCTTACCATATTCAAGATAACGCGCCATCCAGTCATCCTGTCACACTCATTTGAGGAGAAACCAATGCTTGGAAGATTTCTTAAGACGAACGCCTTGCTTCTCGTGCTGGCCGCGATGGCCGCGGCGCAAACCATCCCGGCAGGCACCCGGCTCACGGTGCGCACCACTTCCGAGATCACTTCCGGTACCGCCAAAGTCGGCGACCACTTCGAAGGCATACTCGCGCACAGCCTGGTCCTGGGAGGCCAGACCGTGGCGAAGGCAGGGGCGCCCGTCCGTGGCAAAGTCACGTTAGCCAAGTCGAGCGGACGCCTGCATGCCCCAGGCCAACTGAGCCTGCGACTGACCTCGGTTGAGGTGAACGGCAAAATGCTGCCGATTTCTACCGGCAGTTACCACCTCGAAGGTAAGAGCCACACCAAGGGCAACGCGGAAAAGATCGGCGGCGGCGCGGGCGCCGGAGCGCTGATTGGCGCGCTGGCCGGCGGCGGGAAGGGCGCGGCCATTGGAGGAGTGGTGGGCGCGGGCGCCGGTACCGGAGTCGCGGCCGCAACCGGAAAAGAAGAAGCGGTCGTCCCGGCGGAAAAGACGCTGACCTTCACGACCTCGGCGGCCGCCAAGGTGAAGTAGCCGCGCCAGCCACGGATCAGGGGAGACGGGCGGGGACGCCCGTCCCTCCACTGAGCATCATTCGCCCTTAATCACCGCCAGCACTTCTTCGGCGTGTCCTTCCGGCTTTACCTTTTCGAAGATGTGCTTGATCTTGCCGTCAGGACCGATCAGGAACGTGGTCCGCGCGATCCCCATCACCTTCTTGCCGTACATATTTTTTTCTTTCATCACGCCGTAAGCGTTGCACACTTTTTTCTCGGTGTCGGCCAACAGCGTGTACGGCAAATCGTATTTTTCCTGGAATTTCTTCTGCTTCTGCGGGGGATCGGCAGAGATTCCGAGAATCACGGCCCCCGTCTTCTGGATTTTTTTGTATGCGTCACGGAACCCGGACGCCTCAATCGTTCAACCCGGCGTGTCGGCTTTAGGGTAAAAGAACAACACCACGGTTTTGCCGCGGAAATCCTTCAGTGAGACGTCTACGCCATTCTGATCGGGCAAAGTGAAGTCGGGGGCTTTATCATTGGTATCCATGGCATTTTCTTCCTCTGGTGAAAGGTTATACCGCAGCGCTCGAAGGCTCGTCATCCTCGCGGGCGTGGGTTTGATTCTGGGGCAAGTCGCCTACGCCCAGTTTACCCGTCGCGAAACCGCGCCGAAAACCAGCAAAGGACCACGCGCGGTCGGCCTGCTCGAGCTTGCCCCCAACGGCAAAGCCCACCTGCTGCCGATCTGCATCCTGTATGACGGACAGTTTTACGACGCGTCGGTCTACAAAGCGTCTCCGGTTCCCATGGCGCTGGAATCGGGCACCGTCTATGAAGCTGTGAAAACTGGAGCGTCTCTCGGACTCTTCACCGTGACCGGCGCCCTGCAGACGAAAGATTCATGGTTGGGCGCCGGCACCTGGCAACCTGCGGGCAGCATCAAGCCGAAGAAAAAAGTGGTCGCCTCCAAACCCTCCAATGACGACGCGGATGCTCCTCCGGTGCTGCGGCGTTCCGAGAGCGCTGCTGCTAAGCCACCAGAACCAGCGCCGCAACCGAAGGCCGAGGCTCCGCCCGCCACGCCTCCTCCGCCTGCCACCCCTCCAGAGGATAACGATCATCCTATCCTCAAGCGCGGGGAACAGCCTCCGTTCGAGGAGAAAGAGCCGCCGGTCGTGGCAAAGGCAGGGGCTGGAAAGACATCGAAGCCCGCGACCGTGCAGTTTATTCCAGCGGTTTCAGACGCGCACGGGCCGGACGCACTACCTTATAAATACATCCTCAAACCGGAGGAGGAAGCGGCATTTCGCAAGAAGATGCTGGCATTGGCTGCGGACTTAGTCACGGCTCGTGCCAAAATCCTTGCCGCCGAGCAGATCCCCGCAGCGGAGCCGCCCAAGCATTCGCGGCGCGCCAAAACAACCGCGAAACCTCCGCAGCCGGCCTTCGAGAACATCGACCTGCGTATCTTCGATCTAACCAACAGCAACGAACCCATCCTGGTACTGACCGCGACGGCCCACATGCCTGAGACCCTGAACGTGCCATCCAGTGGATTACAGTACTTCGTAACCCTGGTTGCCCGAAACGATATTTACGGCGATCTACACAAGGCATTCGTCAACATCAGTGACACCCGGCATCTCGACATTCTGCCGCGCATGGAATTGATCGACGCCGTGGATGCCGACGGCGACGGGCGCGGAGAACTGCTCTTCCGTCAAACGTCCGATGCCGGCAATGCGTTCGTCATCTATCGTGTAATCGGAGATTCGCTCTACCCGCTCTACCAGAGCACGCCGACCGGCGGATGAAGCATAATTAGGGTTAAGTGTGGCGCGGGCGGCCCCGTCCGTGTGCTGTGGATTCAATTCGCGCACAGGAGACCAATCTCATTTCCGAACTGGCTCACCAACAGACGAACAGCGCCGTGCTCAACGGCTCTCCGGCTTCGCATCCCGCCGACAGCCGCATCGCGCGCTTTCCTGCAGGCTTTGCCTGGGGAGCCTCGACTGCCGCCTACCAGATCGAAGGCGCATGGAACGAAGACGGCAAGGGCGAAAGCATTTGGGACCGTTTCGCGCGTACCCCGGGAAAAATCCAGAACGGCGATCACGGTGACCGCGCCTGCGAACACTACTACCGCTATCGCGACGACATCGCGCTGATGCGGGCGATGAATCTCAACAGCTACCGCTTCTCCATCGCGTGGCCGAGAATTCAACCCACCGGCGCAGGCAAGCCCAATCCCAAGGGGCTCGATTTTTACAGTCGCCTCGTCGACTCGCTTCTCGAAGCCGGGATTCGCCCATTGATCACGCTTTACCATTGGGATCTGCCTCAGGCGCTGGAAGACGCCGGTGGTTGGCCCAACCGCGACACCGCGGCGCGCTTCGCCGACTACAGCGACATCATGGCCCGAGCGCTGGGCGATCGCGTTTCCAACTGGCTGCTCTTCAACGAACCCGCAGCCTTCACCAGCATGGGCTACCTGCGCGGCATTCACGCCCCCGGGAAGAAAAGCATCCGCGCCTTCCTGCGCGCGGCCCACACCGTGAACCTGGCCCAGGCGGCGGGCTTTCGCGCGGTGAAGGCAGTCTGCCCAAAGGCACGTGTCGGCTCGGCGTTCAGCATGTCTCCCTGCGAGCCCGCGACCGATTCCGAGGCCGACAAACTTGCCGCCGAGCGCGCTCATCGCATTACCAATTGCTGGTTCCTCGATCCGGCGCTGCACGGCCAGTATCCGCACGCCTTCCCGTTTCTTCCCGACTTTCTGATCGGAATGAACTCCAGCGACGTCGACCAGATGCGCGCGCCGCTCGATTTCATCGGCATCAATCTCTACTACCGCACCATGGCGCAGGCGGCGCCGCTCGCGAAGCGCTTGCTCGATCCCGGATTCACTCTCTTCCCGGTGAAGATGTTCCCCGCAACCGAAGGTCCCTCGACCGACATCGGCTGGGAAGTCTGGCCGCAGGCTATCTACGATCTGCTCATGCGCATCACCCGCGACTACAACCGGCCCGCCATCGAGATCACCGAGAGTGGCTGCTCCTATAACGACGACCCGGACCACGATGGCATGATTCATGACACCCGCCGCATCGAATACCACCGCGCCTACCTGAGCCATGTGGCGCGCGCGATTCAGGATGGAGCCGATGTCCGCGGATATCACGCCTGGACGCTGATGGATAACTTTGAATGGGCAGAGGGTTACGGGCAGCGCTTCGGATTGGTGCACGTGGACTTCGCCACGCAGAAGAGAACGATCAAAGAGTCGGGCAAGTGGTACGCCGAGGTGGCGGCGAACAACGCGCTGGCTATTTCTGAGTCATGACCAGCTGGCCGTCTTCCACCTTGATGCCCCCGACGTTGTCCGGAAGCTTCAACCGGTCGCGCTGCTCCAGAAGCTTCTTCTGCAAGGCGTCATTGACCAGCGAGACAGGAATATTCAAATCACCCACTTTAAATTCCGTGGGATCGAAGGTCGCATAGCCGTCTTTTGATCCCAGGTGTCCGGCCAGCGTAACCCACACATCTTTTCCGCCGATCTGTGTCAGAAATTGGCCGTGGGCTACGTCGCCATCAAAATTCACCTGGTAATCCTTCACGTCTGGCGCTCCGGCGCCGACGATGGAGTCTGGAGAAGACGGAGTCGCGCTCGAAGGCTCGGACGAAGACTGTCCATCGGCGACCGCGGGAATCGCCCCGGCGGCCTGCGCAATCGCGGCGCTCACTTCGTCGGCGCTGACTCGAACTTCCGCGGGAGGCTGGCTGGGATCCTTGGGCTGGTCCAGTTGCTGCATCTTGTCCTGGAACGATTGCGCTTTCTGGGCGGCGGCCGCGACGGGCATCGGTCGCGCCACGGGTGCGGGTTTCTTCAACACCAACACCAGTGCGATCACCGACGTCAACAGCGTGGCGATGCTGATGATGCGGTCAACTTTCATATTCATGAATTTCATGGACACTCCTCCGCCCGAGACACCCCAACATTATGGTATCGAGGAACCCGGTCAAATTCAGGTGACGGAAGACACTGGCCGCGGGGTGGTTACCACAGGTTACTGGAGGCTAACCCAGCTTCTTGCTCAGCAACTCATTCACGATCTGCGGGCTCGCCTGGCCCTTGGAGGCTTTCATGACTTGCCCGACGAAGAAGCCAAGCACGGTCTTTTTTCCGGCGCGATATTGCTCGACTTGCTTGGGATTCGCCGCCATTAGTTCATCGATGATTTTCTCGAGCGCCGATGTATCGGTCGACTGCTGCGGCCGTCCTTCTTCTTCGTAGACGACCGGAAAATCTTTGCTGCGCTCGAAGCTCAGATCGTAGAGGTCTTTGAGCATCTTGCCGGAAATCGTTCCGCTCTCGACCAGGTCCGCCGACATGGCAACGCCCTTCATCGAGATCGGCGAGTGCTCAATCTCCAGATTCTTCGCTTTCAAGCGGCCGGCCAGTTCGCTCTGTACCAGGTTCGCCACGCGCCTGGGATTCCTCGCCGCCCGGGCCGCTTCCTCAAACTGATCCGCAAGAGTCTTGCTCGCCGTGAGAACGCCGGCATCTTTCTCGGTGATGCCGTAGTCGGCGACCATGCGCTTGCGGCGCGCCTCAGGCAACTCAGGAAGAGTCGCGCGAATTTCGCTCTGCCACTTCGCGTCTACCACGAGCGGGAGCAGATCGGGCTCGGGGAAGTAGCGGTAGTCGTGCGCCTGCTCTTTCGAACGCATGCCGTAAGTCTTGCCTTCGTCCGCGTTGTACAGGCGCGTTTCCTGCGCGATCTTGCCTCCCGCCTCGATCACGCTGATATGCCGTTCGATTTCGTACTCCAGCGCCTCGCGGATGAAGCGGAACGAATTCACGTTCTTGACCTCGGTCTTGGTGCCGAATTCTTTTTGTCCCCGGGGACGCACGCTGACATTGGCGTCGCAGCGCAGTGAGCCTTCCTCCATGTTGCAATCGCTGACCCCGGTATACAGGATGATCTCCTTCAGCCGCGTGAGATATTCGTAGGCTTCGTCGGGAGAAGAAATATCGGGCTCGCTGACGATTTCGATCAGCGGCACGCCGGTGCGGTTCAGATCGATCGCAGTGGAATCCGCCGAGCCGGTGAAGCCGTCGTGCAGGCTCTTGCCCGCGTCTTCTTCCAGGTGCAAGCGGGTGATCCCAATCTTCTTGGTTTCCTTGCCGCTCGGAACCATGATCGCTCCGAACTCCGCCAACGGCTTGTCGTACTGCGAAATCTGGTATCCCTTGGGTAGGTCGGGATAGAAGTAATTCTTGCGAGCGAAAGATCGATGTCTCGTTCACACGGCAGCCAAGCGCCATGGCTGCGAGCACAGCGAACTCCACCGCCTTCCGGTTCAGCACCGGCAATGCTCCCGGCAACCCCAGGCAGACCGGACACACATTCGTATTCGGAGGATCGCCAAAGTGAGTGGAGCAGGAGCAAAAAATCTTGCTCACGGTCAGAAGCTGGACGTGCACCTCCAGACCGATCACCGGTTCGTACTTCGCGCGAGCCGCGGCGGAAATTTCCGGCGTGGTGGCCATATCGGCTGATTATAAGGGTTGGGGGACGACCAGCCTCGGAGACGTGGGTCCGCTTTCTCCCAACTTCTGTCCATCCTGGGAGACAAAGTTTTTACAAATTGGAGACACGCGTTTGATGTAGCCGCCTGCAGCGATCGGTAGACTTGCTGCGATTCTGGCTGAAGGAACACACGGCTCGAGGAACTTGGAGGCAATTTCGTGAAACACACCACCCACGCAGTCGTCTTGCCCACAAAAATGGCTGTATCGGCTCTCATCTGCCTATGCTTCCTGGGGTCATTCGCCCCAGCCCAGAACACGAAAGCCGCTCCCGGCACGGTATTCGTCAACACGGCGCTTGGTGGATTTATTCTTGGCTACGATATCGATCAAAACGGAACCGAAGGTCTGTTGAGCGAGTCGCTTACCCTTTCCGACGGCAACTACAACGTCGCCACCGAGACCTTCGATCAGACCACGGGAAAAATTCTGAAGATCATTTCGCAACAAACGGAAACCAAGAACGATTTCGTGACTTTCGGAATTTTCGGAAGCAGCGTTGGACTGATCGAACAAGAGAAGTCAAAGGGCCTGTTCGTCGACAAGCGCCTGTACGCCACCATGAACCCCGTCAGCGGAAACAAACTGAACGGTAAATGGATGCCCCCGCTGACCAAGAACCAGCTGATTATCGGAGTGGCCCCCAGCCAGGGTACGGCCAATACCGCGCTTCTGGTCTCGCAAAACTTCAACTCCTTTGTGATGAGTTCGAACGTCGCGTCCAACACCTTTGGGCCGGTCGTACAACTGACGAACCAAATCTTCGGTTTTAACGACTCTCCCGTCCTCGCCATCGACACCGTGACCAACCAGGCGATCATCGCAGCGTCGGGTGGGGGCATCATGGAGAGTCCGACGATCGCCGAGGCAGATCTCACCACCGGAAACGTTACCGAATTTCAGGGCCTTGGCTTCGGGTTCGCGAACGGCATCGCCGTAGATTCCGCCGATGGCATTGCTGTGACCTCCACCGAAATCGACTTCAGCCTGGAGTTCTACAACCTGGCGACGCACACAGGATTTATCGTTCCGCTTCGCAATGCCACCAACCAATCGCAAAGCGGGAGTTATGTCGCCTTCGATCCGGTGAACAAACTTTTTCTAGTGGGTCAGGAGTTTTCCAGCACCGCGGCCAGCGGAAGCAGCATCCAGGTGTTCGATACCAAGGGGAACTTTATTAAAGCGATCAATGGCCTGAGCCTTCCCGCCAGTCCCGCGTACATGGCGCTGAACCCCGCCAAACGGTTTGGGTACGTGATCGTCACCCCGGCGCTGACACAGCTGCAATCCTTCACCTACTAGAGCAGCCAAAATTAGTCGATGGAGGGGCGGGCGTCCCCACCCGCCAGGCGCCGACAGAACTGCAGCTAGTGGGTCTTCGGTGCGCTCAAGTAATTGTCCATTGGGATTTCGAAATACAAGAGGTCATTCCCCTTGGCATCGCGCACGCCGGTAAGAAACAATCGCGCGCCGGGTAGAGGATCGGAGACCCCGGTCACGTCAAAAAACAGAAAGCCTGCCTGCGTGGAGTGAGGCTCCACGGCCTTCGCGCTGAACTGCGAGTTGGTGATCTCGTCCTGCGTTTCCTTGCTCACTCCGCCCTTCACTTTCTTGGTGGGAAAGGGCAGAGGATACGTGCGCCCTCCATTGGTCGAAGGATGCGACAGCCTGCGGTATATATCGTCGGGCGACGACGGCGCCAACTTGACCCGGTTGGTGGTCGTGAACTCGGCCTGCATGCCGGTCAGCGAAATCGGCTGATCGCCGTCATTGGTGATGACCACGAAAATCGGCAGAAATCCCTGCTCGCTGTAGTGCGCGGTAAAGATGCCGGTCTTTTCCGAAGTGTCGTACGGATCGGCCGCCGCCGTAACGTGCTCCGTCGGATGCTCATCGTGCGCCGCATACGTCTTGGCAGGTTTTGCCGACGGCATGACGAACTGTTTGGCCGCGAGACAGCTGACAGCAAACGCCAGCACAGCGATGAGAATCGTGACTGGGCGCGAGCGGAAAACGTTTGATAGATGCCATGATCTCGAATTATAGGATGCATCCGGCGCATGGAGTGGTGCCTTGATAGCTGCGCCATCCTCTAGCGGGTAGAATGTCCCTTCCCGCATGTACTGGATCTACAGCGCGTTGCTCGGTCTCTCCCTGCTCATCAGCCTGCCCTACTGGCTGTGGCAGAGGCTTCGTCACGGCAAGTACCGCACCGGACTCGACCAGCGGCTGGGCAGTGTTCCTGACAGCCTGCAGGCCCAGAAACCGACGATCTGGGTTCACGCCGTCTCCGTGGGCGAGGTGCTCGCGGTCAGCCGCCTGATTGATGCGTTAAAGAGCCGGTTTCCCGGCTACCGCATCGTCGTCTCCACGACCACCGACACCGGCCAGAAGCTAGCCCGCGCCAAATTCGGCGCCGAGAACGTTTTCTATTTTCCCCTCGACTTCGTGTTCGCCATCCGCCCCTATCTCCAGGCATTGCGGCCACGGCTAGTGGTCGTCGCCGAGACCGAGTTTTGGCCCAACTTCCTGCGTCTCGCTCACCAAAGCGGCGCCCGCATCGCCATCGTTAACGCCCGCATCTCCGACCGTTCGTGGCCGGGTTACCAGCGTTTTCGGTCTTTGCTGACCGGCGTCCTGAAGCAGATCGATCTCTTCCTGGCGCAGACCGAGGAAGACCGAAAACGTCTGATCGATATCGGCGCCCCCGCTGATCGAGTCGAGGTCAGCGGGAACCTGAAGTTCGATGTGCCCTTGCCTCCTGTTCCGCCGATCGTCGACAGTCTCCGCCGAGCCTTTCAGCAGGCCGGATCCACTCCTATCCTGGTTTGCGGCAGCACCGTAGAAGATGAAGAACCCCTGCTGCTTCAGGCCTTCGTGAATGTGCTGGCCAGCTATCCCAAGGCGGCGATGATCCTCGCGCCCCGCCATCCCGAGCGCTTTGCGGAAGTCGCCAAGCTGCTCGAGGATCTCGGTGTCCGTTTCTGGAAGCGCTCTCTGTGGAGCGGCGAACCGATTGTCGGCGGCGTCCTCCTCGTCGACACCATCGGAGAACTGGCTTCGCTGTATGCTCTTGCGGATGTGGCTTTCGTCGGTGGAAGCCTGGTGCCGCGAGGCGGCCATAACATCATCGAGCCGGCGCAGCATGGAGTCGCCATCGTGGTCGGCAACCACACCGAGAATTTCCGTGACATCGTCGGCCTCTTCCAGAGCGGGGATGCTGTCCGGGTAGTCGGCCCGGCCGAATTTCCCCTGACGCTCATGGACCTCATTTCCAACCCGGATGAGCGTGCAGCGCTGGGTCGCCGCGCGGCGGAAACCTTGCAATCGCAAACTGGAGCCACCGAACGCACGCTGGCAGCGCTCGAAGCGCTCATCAAGCCATGAACCCTCTCGCTTCCCTCTTCGGGCTCGGCGTACTGGCGCGCAACGCGCTCTATGACCGCGGCATTCTGCGCGGGCAGAGGCTGCAAGGCCCGGTCGTGAGCGTGGGCAATCTTTCGGTCGGGGGCTCCGGCAAGACGCCGTTCGTGCTGCTCCTGGGAGACCTGCTCAAATCACGTGGGATGAAGTTCGACATCCTCTCCCGCGGCTACGGACGCCAGACAAAAGGGGTCTCTCTGGTCGACCCGGGCGGTTCCGCGCGCGACTTTGGAGATGAACCGCTGCTCATGGCCCGACGTTTGGGAGTACCCGTCATCGTTGGCGAGGACCGCTACGCAGCTGGAGTTTTCGCGGAAAACAAGTTCGGACCGCAGCTCCACCTGCTCGACGATGGCTTCCAGCACCGCGCCCTCGCCCGCAATTTCGATATCGTCCTGGTCACGCCGGACGATCCGCGCGACCGCCTCTTGCCCGCCGGACGTCTCCGCGAGCCGCTGACCTCCCTGCGTCGCGCCGACGCGGTCGTTCTGACCAGCGGCGCCTCGCCGGATGCTTTTCCCTTGGATGGCAAGCTGGTCTGGCGCGTGCGCCGCGGCATTCTGCCAAAGAACATTCCCGACCGGCCGATCGTTTTCTGCGGCATTGCCCGCCCGCAGAACTTCGTCCTGCAACTGCGCACCGCCGGAATCGAGCCTGTGGCCGAGGCGTTCTACCGCGATCATCATGCCTACACGGAATCCGACATTCGCGATCTTCTCCAACTCAGGCAGCAAAGCGAGGCTGGAGGCTTCGTGACCACCGAGAAAGACGCGGTCAACCTGGGGCAATATCTCTCCTCGCTGGCCCCGCTTGTCGGTCGTTCCGGTCAAGATGGACCTGGCCGACGCGGCTAACGCTGTGGATACCATGTTGCGCGTGATTGACGAACGCAAGCGCAAGGCATGAGAAAATCCCCCTAGCCCCAATGAGCAAGCTTTCCAGGGAAGCCGAACGGCTGCAGAAGATCGTCCACGACTTCGCCAAGGTGACCGTCACCGTGGTCGGCGATCTGGTCGCGGATGAATTCGTCTTCGGAGAAATCTCGCGCGTCTCGCGCGAAGCTCCGGTGCTGATTCTGAAGCACCGCGACCGCACCGTACTTCCAGGCGGCGGCGCCAATGCCATCAACAATCTCGCTGACCTGGGGGTGAACGTTCTGCCGGTGGGTGTGTTGGGCGATGACGAGGCCGGACGCCTGCTGCTGAAATATTTTCGCCACAAGCGGATCCCGCTCAGCGGCGTTCTGAAAAACAAGGGCTACACCACGGTCACCAAGACCCGCATTCTCGCCGGGATGACCCACACTTCGCGGCAGCAGGTGGTGCGCGTCGATCGTGAACCGGATGCCCCGCTCAGCAAACATGTCGAACGCGACCTGATGCTGGCGGCGCGTGAATACTGCCGCGTTTCCGATGCCTTACTCATCTCCGACTACGGATACGGCACGGCAACTCCGGCGATTCTCGACGGCATCCGTGAAACCGGCCGCAGGCGTCCCGTGCCGGTGGTTCTCGATTCGCGCTACCGCATGCTCGAATATTCCGGCGCGACCGCTGCTACCCCGAACGAGCCCGAGGTCGAAGAAGCGCTCGGCATGAAAATCGGTCAGGATTGGTCGCGGCTTTGTTCCGCCGGCGATCAGCTGATGGCGCGCATGAACCTGAAGTCTCTGGTCATTACCCGCGGACGCGACGGCATGGTCGCTTTTAACGGCCGTCACAAGCCGGTGGATATTCCCATCTTCGGTTCCGACGAAGTCGCCGACGTCACCGGCGCTGGAGACACGGTCATCGCCACATTTACGGCGGCCCTGGCGGCGGGCGCGACCACCGAAGAATCCGCGCACCTGGCGAACTACGCGGGCGGCATCGTGGTCATGAAGCGCGGAACCGCCACAGTCTCGCAACAGGAGCTTTTACAGGCCATCGAAAAAGAGCCGCCGCGGACGAGATCCCATTGAGCATCGAGCCGGTCAGCAAAATTCTGAGCCGCGATCAGCTCCGGCAGCGCGTCGACGAATGGCGTCGCCACGGCGAGTCCGTCACGCTCGCGAACGGCTGCTTCGATCTGCTCCACGTCGGGCATGTGCGTTACCTGCACGCCGCCAAACAACTCGGCGGACGCCTGGTCGTCGCCGTCAACTCCGATGACAGCGTGCGCTCCCTCAAAGGCGAAGGCCGTCCCCTGATGCCGCAGGACGAACGCGCGGAGATCCTGGCATCCCTGGCTGACGTGGACGCCGTCGTCATCTTTCCGGAGCGCGATGTGCGTGCCCTGATTCGCGAGATTCATCCCGATGTGCAGGCGAAAGGCACCGACTACACTGCCGCCAGCGTTCCCGAAGGCGATGTGGTCCGCGAATACGGAGGCCGCGTGGAAATCGTCGGCGACCCCAAAGATCATTCGGCCACGGAAATCATTCGTTCGCGGCTCGGACCGCGACGCTCCTGATCATGTCTTCGCCGCCCACAGTCACAGAACCCGCGGGAGCCGGTATTCAGCGCCTGCTGATCGTGCGTCTCGGCTCCATGGGCGACATCATCCACACGCTCCCCGCAGTGACCGCACTAAGGCGGACACTTCCGGATGCGACTATCGGATGGATCGTCGAAGAGCGCTGGGCGGAGCTCTTGTGCACGCTGCCGACTCCGCGTTCCGGTCGGCGCTCTCCGCAACGGCCTCTGGTTGACCGCATTCACACCGTGAACACCATGCGCTGGCGCTCCGCTCTTTTTTCCAACAACACCTGGGAGCAGATGGCCGCCGGGCTGAGCGAATTGCGAGCGGTGCGCTACGACGTCGCCGCCGACTTCCAAGGCGCGGCGCGTTCGGCATTGCTGGCCCGCTGGTCAGGAGCGCCCGTGATTTACGGAGTGCGGCAGCCTCGCGAAAATATCGCCAGCATGTTCTACACGCGCCAGGTCAGCGTCCAGGGGACGCACATCGTCGAGCAGAATTTTTCTCTCGCCGAGGCGATTTCCGGAACCGCGCTTCCCATGACCCAGGTGGAGTTTCCTCACGACTCTGCCGCCGATCGCGAGGCGGATCAGCGCTTGCATGATCACGGCATCCAGCGTTTCGCCATCGTGAATCCCGGCGCGGGTTGGGGCGCGAAGCAATGGCCCGCGGAACGCTACGGATACGTCGCGAAACGTATGTTCGAGGAAGAAGGCTTGAAGTCGCTGATCAACTTCGGCCCGGGAGAGCAGGATCTTGTACGCGCGGCGGAAGCTGCCAGCGCAGGCGCTGCCGAGGGCATCGCCTGCTCCCTCACGCAACTGATCGCGCTCACCCGGCGCGCGTCGCTATTCATCGGCGGCGACACCGGGCCCATGCACCTCGCCGCCGCTCTGCGAGTTCCCGTGGTCGCACTTTTCGGCCCCACCAATCCCGCTCGCAACGGGCCGTTCGGCACTCGCAGCATCGTGTTGCGCAGCCTATCGAGTCCCACGACCCATAGTCGCAGTCCTCGGCCCGACGCAGGCCTGCTGGAGATCACATCCGACGAGGTCATCGCTGCCGCACGCAAGCTGTTAAGGAGTTGCCGTGGCTAGCTGGTCAAAGATCGCACGCCGCATCCGCGTCCCGCTGGGCTTCGCTTTCGCCGTAGTCTACCTCTGGCTGGCGCACCCAACCGTCCGCTCCATC
Organism: Terriglobia bacterium; assembly: GCA_963832635.1. Lineage (GTDB taxonomy): Bacteria > Acidobacteriota > Terriglobia > Terriglobales > Acidobacteriaceae > DATFTE01. The sequence goes on from CAWHVH010000004.1 coordinate 733,185, forward strand.
CTGATCGGCGCCGCCATCGCAATCCCGGGACTCGTGGTGCGTGCCGTGGCTTCGGGTCACGTGCAGAAAAACGAGCAACTCGCCACCAGCGGACCGTACGCCTACACGCGGAACCCGCTCTACCTGGGATCCTTCATCCTTGCCATCGGCCTCGCCATCGCCGCGCGCAACTGGTGGATTGCGGCTGTTATGGTTGTCATGTTTTTTGTCATTTATCTTCCCGTGATTCGCGGGGAAGAGGCTTACCTGCGCGAGCATTTCCCCGAATTCGCCGACTACGCCCGCCAGGTGCCGCGCCTGTTTCCGCGTTTCACTGCGTTTGCCGGCAGCCGCGGCGCATTCTCCTGGGAACTTTATCGCAAGCACCGCGAGTACAATGCGTGGGTCGGTACCGTAGCCGTTCTGGTGGCGTTAGCGGCAAAGTTGCATTGGATGTCCAACTGAAGGAAGTCACCCAACGCATGATTTGCGCGTCTAACCACGGTATGCGTCTTTTCCCTTCGCTTGGCCTCTTGCTGGGGCTGGCAGTTTCCAGCACATCTTCCGGCGGCCAGGCAACTCGCCCGCAATCGCCCACAAAACCTCCAGAGGCCACCGTCAGTGCCGCTCCCGAAGCGCAGATATTTCCGCCGCCGCCAGCTTACAAGTTCCCCAGCGGTCAGACTTACGTCTATGCCGTGGAGTGGCATCTGTTCAGCGCGGGCACGGCGACGGTGCGCCTGGGCTCCGACAGCGGACAGCATCGCGTCACTGCCACCGCCGATTCGGGAGGCGTAGTAAATACGCTCTACAAAGTTCACGATCACTTCGAAGCGCTGTTCGATCCCCACACCTTCTGTTCGCTGGCCATCAACAAACACACCGAAGAAGGTCCCCACAAGCGCGACACCATGGTGAAGTTCGAGTATGCGCAGAAAAAAGGCTTGCTCGACGAAAAGAACCTGAAGACGGGGGAGCAGAAGCACGAGCAGAACGACATTCCCAGCTGCGTCACCGACGTGATCACGGGTTTTTACTACCTGGCTTCGCTGCCGCTGCAGCCGGGCAACCGCAGCACCTTTCCCATTAGCGGAGGAGGGAAGACCACCGTCGCCGAATCCAAGGTGGAAGCGCGCGAGCAGATCAAGGTGCCCGCCGGAACCTTCCAGACCGTACGCGTCCACGTGGAAGCGATCTCCGGACCGCTACAAGGCAAAGGCTCCGTGCTCGTCTGGTACACGGACGACGCCAACCACACACCGGTGCAAATGCGCTCCAAGCTGGGATGGGGAACGCTCTTGTTCCGGTTACAAAGAATCGATCGCCAGTAAGACATTGCCGATTTTCCAATTTCCGATGGGCAAACCTCAGCGGAACGGTTTTCCAATCGGCAATCGGCAATTGAAAATTCTATTTCTGCCGCCAGTAGCGATTTGGCCTTTGTCAGTTCCGGCCGGTCTGACACCGATCCGGCGCATACCTTCACCAGTTCGGCGTAATAGTCGTTGGCTTTTTCGGTATTCTTGGCCATCTCCGCCGCTTGCGCGGCGCCGTAGAGTCCGTCAAAGCGCTTCGGATTGAACTTCAAGTCGGCTTCGTATTCCGTGAGAGCCTGCTCGGGACGCTTTAATTCGAGCAACAGATCGCCCAGCATCTCGCGGGTCGGAACTCCGCCGGGTTCTTCTCCGATGGCTTCCTCTTTTTCGGCCTGCGAACGCAACGCCGCAATGGCTTGGTCGTTTTTGCCGTCGAGATGGTCCAACCAGGCCTGCGCGACTTTCTGCTCATCCTCGACATAGCCGGCCGTCTCGGTCTTCTTCTTGTCGAGAAGCGTCTTGTGGATCGCATCGATCTGCGCGATGTCCTTGCGAGCCTGCTCGGCCTGGCCGCTGCGGGCCGCGCCAATGGCTCGCGCATAGTACGTAAACGCATCGTCCGCTGGATGCGCGCCCGGGACCGGTGTCAGCGCCGCCGCCTCGCTCCAGTGGTGCAGTTCCAGAGCGTAGTTCGCGGGAAACACCGACAACGCGAAGGTGCGGGGATCGTAGTCCGATCCGTACATGGTGTCTTTCTTCGCCGGCATCGCCCGTACTTCGTCGATCACCTTCATCGCATCTGCCTCGCGTCCGCACTGCAGGTAGGCGTAGACAAGGAAGTCCATGGCGTGAAACTGGTGTCCTTCGCCTCCCATATGCATGGCGACGGTTTTGCGAGTGGCCGCAATCGAGGCCAGGTTCGAATTGATGTCGTCTTGCCAAAGCCCCAGCCGCGCGAAGATGTGCGACGGCATGTGCACCGCATGCGGCGCCGCTGGAGCGATTTGCGCATAACGGCGAGCTGCGGGCAGGCCAAGCTGGGCCAGTTGCGGCTTGTCGTAAGTGTGAATCAGGTAATGCGCAACCCCAGGGTGATCCGGTTGCTCGGCAAACAAGGGCTCAAGCACTGCTGCTGCCTTCTTGCGGTTAGCGAACGTCGTGTCATTGTCCGGCTCCGACGCCAGCAGCGAGAGCGCATAAAAGATGGCGGCTTCGTGGTCGTCGGGATAACTGGCGTGCAGCTTCTCCATCGCCTGTGAATACGCGTCGGCGCTGGTCTGGTAGTTGTTCTTCTCCGACTGGCTGTAGAACGTCCCGAGGGCGGCGAGGTACTCGCGCTCGCGTGCGGTTTTGGGATGCAACGCTTCTCCGGCCTTGATCTCCGCCATCCCGTGCTTCACCACGTCGGGTTCGGGATGATTCCACAGCTGATGCCACAAGCTCATCGCCACGCCCCAATGCGCCATCGCGCACTTGGGATCGTCCTTCACGATCTGCTCAAATTCCTTTTGCGCCTCTTCATACCAGAACGAGTGCAGCAGCGCGACGCCGCGCTCAAATGGCTTCTGCACGTCAGGCGCGCACGAGACCGGGAAGTGCACCGTACCCACCTGCGCCGCAGTCAAGTCCTCATGATGCATGCCCTCATCGGCAAGCGCCGACAGTCCGAACGAACACACCAACAGAAAAACCAGAACAAGACGTTTCATGGAATCCCCCACGGAAGGCGAGTCTAGTCCTGCGAGCAGGATAGGGTCAACGAAACCATGGATGATTGTTGAATTTTGATTGTTGGCAATTGAAAATTGGCAATTCTTTCGTGACGATCGTCACAGCCACTGCCACCCTCGAACCGCGAAAATCTTCGTGGCCCCAAACGCGTGCAAAAACGATAGCCGCGAAGTGGCGCAAGAATGCAGCCCACGGCGCGAGCCGTGGGATAGCCCCAAAAGAAACACAAGCCCCGAAGGGGCGAAAGACCTTGCCGCATACCTCAGGCAATCTCGTGGTTCATCTGATCTTCAGCACCAAACAACGCCTGCCCCTCATTCGAACGAATCTCCGTTCCGACCTTTTCGCCTATCTAGGCGGCATCGTTCGTGAACTTCGCGACACGGCGATCATCGTGAATGGCACCGCGGACCACGTTCACATGCTGGTTAGAATGCGCCCTTCACAGTCTGTAGCAGACCTGACACGGTTGGTGAAAACAAACTCTTCACGCTGGGCCAGAGCAAAGGGCAATGCCGATTTTGCCTGGCGGACCGGATACGGCGCCTTCAGTGTCAGCGAATCAAGGGTCGCCGAAGTCACGCGATACATCGCGCGGCAGGAAGAACACCACAGGAGGTGCTCGTTTCAAGAGGAGTTCCTGCTTTTTCTCAAGCGAAACCACGTTGCCTGCGACGAAAAATATCTCTGGGATTGAGTTTCTGCCGCCCTTACAGGGCTCTTCACTCACCGGGGTGCGCTCCCACGGCTTGCGCCGTGGGCTGCATTCTTGCGCCGCTTCGCGGCTGCGGGCATCAAGAAAAGACATGCAATCGGCGTCTGTTGGATCCACGATTGCCGGTTGCCAGCAATCAAAAATCAACAATCTAAAATCGCTCTACTGCATTCTGAACCGTTCCCGCATCAGCCGCTGCAGCCTCGGTTTGTAGAGCAGATCGAATGCGAGTTCTTTGTCAGGGAACAAGGCGAGGGCTGCGCGTTTCGCGCCAGCCACGAGCTCCGAGGCCTCTTCCAGGGAGAGATTGGGGTCCTGTCCGATCACCGACATGACCATGCTCATCATGATCTGCAGGCGGCGGATCTTGCGCGATTCTTCCTCTTTTTCGCTGAGATTTCCTGAGTCTGGTAGCGAGGTTGGCACATGCTGAACACGCTCCGAACGATCCATCGGGCCCCCAATCGGCAGCGGCCACACCCTGATCCCGGCCGCAATTCCGATCGCACCATTAGATGTGCCGCCACGGCCCGGCGTTGCGCCCACCCCTGTTTCCTGAATTCTGGCTGCATTCCGCCGCGAATACAACTGCCCAAAAGTGGTGCCACGTTACCGAAGTACGGCATTTCCCTTTGGGCGCTCTGTCGGCAGAGACGCAGCCCGGCTGCGTCTTTCCCGCCAAGGGGGTAAAATCACAAGGTCGGACTGCGGGGCACCGCGCGCCCCGATGGGAGGAACGATGGCGAATGATCCCGGCAACAAGGTAGAGGAGCGTCCTAACCCGAACGAGAAGCTGGTGAAGGTCTTCGACACCGAGCAGGAATCCGAAGCCATGGTGGTCCGCGGACTGCTCGAGTCAGCCGGCATTGATGCGGACATCACTTCCATCGACGCCCAGCAGGAGCTGCTTCCCGGGGTCGGCGGAACCATCATCCTGGTCCGCGAGGAAGATGCCGAAGCGGCGCGCCAGATGATCGAAGATTACCGCCAGGCTCCCGGCGCAGACGACGACGAAACTTCCGAAATCAACGAAGAACCCGAGGCTTGACTCCGCTGCCATCCAGATAAAACGTAACCGCGCCATCCATGTCGGTGCGGTACGTGACCACGCCCGCCTGCTGCAGCCGGACCAGCGTTCCCATCCGCGGATGCCCGAAATTGTTGTGCGCGCCCACGGAAATAAACGCGAATCGCGGGTGGACCTGCTGCAACAGTTCTGGCATGGTCGAGGTCGTGCTCCCGTTGTGGGCAATCTTCATCAACTGAGCTCGCGGGCCCTCAGTAGCGACGACTCGCTCCACCGCCTTTTCCGCGTCCCCTTCCAACAGCACTCCCGAATCCTTGTAGGTGAACGACAGTACTAGTGAATCATTGTTCTTTGGAGCTCTGCCGGTTCCGAGACTTCGCGGCGGCGCGAACACATGCACCGTCGTCCCTGAGAACTCAAAGCGATCTCCCGTGCCCAGTTGCACGACTTTGATTCCCAGTTCATGGGCAATCTGCAGCAGTTCCGCGAATGCGGCGCTCTCGGGAATCATGCCAATCCACATCTCGCGCGGACGAAAATTCCTCAACACCGCCGGCATCCCTCCAATGTGATCGGAGTGTCCGTGGCTGACGATGACGGCGTCCAGCCGCGAGATGCCGCGCGACCACAGATAAGGGGACACCACCTCTTCGCCGAAGTCGAAGTCGGAGTGCTGCCCTCCGACCGGGCCGCCCGCATCCAGCAAAATCGTTTTCCCCTGCGGAGTCACCAGCAACGTGGAGTCGCCTTGCCCCACGTCAATTCCCGTGACTTCCAGTATGTCCGGTCGCAAATCCGGCTTTGGAGGAATGACGCATATCCAGAAAGCGCTCGCTCCCAGGACGACCAGCCCCGCACCGGCGAGAAGCGCCCGCCTCCGCGACAGCAGCATGGCAAGCATCAAGGCAGTCGCGCTCGCGAGAATCACGAGCAGAGCGGGCATCGCGACGCGGGCGTCGGCAATGCGCAGCGCCCCCAGCCCTCGCACAGTTCCCGCAATGATCTCAAGGGTGATGCCGGCCACCAGTGCGGGAATCTTCGCCAGAAGCGGCGAGACATAACCCAAGGCTACCGCAAGAACTGCCGCCGGCATCATCACTCCCGTGACTGGGACCACCACCACGTTCGCCGGCAAACCGACCACCGTCGCTCGATGAAAGTAGTACGCCATGGGCAGCGCGAGTCCCAGTTGCATCAGCATCGAAACCACCAGCACCTCCACGAACGCCAGCAGTGCACGCGATGTTCCGCCCAAAACCGGCAAGGGCAGCCGCTTGCCGAAAAAGCGCTGCAATCGTCCGGCGATCATGCGCAGGTCCAGCCGCAATTGGGCCACCCGCGGCGCCAATTGGACGTCGTAGGTTGTCGAATCCAGATATCTCAGCCCGCGGTAAAACGGCTGCGAAGTACGCTCCAGAAGCGGCGCTCCGATCCCTGCGATAATCAGCACCGCCAGAAACGTCAGCTGGAAGCTCGCGCCGAATAACACTGCCGGATCCACCACAAGCAATCCCAGTGCCGCCGCGCCAATCGCACTGAGCATCGAGCGCTCGCGATACAGCAACCGCGCTCCCAGATAGAGCACCATCATCAACGTCGCCCGCCATATGGGAGGCCCCACGTTGGTGAGCAGCGCATAGGCCACCGTCAGCACCACGGTCAGTGCGCTGGCTACAACATCATTCGCGCGCAAGCGGCGCAACAGCCAGAAGGTGGCAAACGCCAGGATGCTGACGTTCATCCCCGAAACGACCAGCAGGTGATACGTCCCCGAGCGCTGGAATTCCATTCGGGTGCCGCGCCCGATGAACGCGTCATCGCCGATGACCATGGCGTCCATCAGCGAAGCTTCGTCCGCAGGCCACAATGCGTGAATTTTCTCGATGATGCTGCGGTGAATCCGCGTACGCCACAGCTCCGCACGATTACCCGAGAAACCAGGCAGCAATTCCACACTCGATGCCTTCGCCGAACCCAGCGCGGCGATGCCGTTGTCGGCGAGATACCCCCGGTAGTCAAACGCTCCAGGGTTGCCGAAGTTGCGCGGCGGCGAAAGCTTTGCCGGAAACCGCAGCCGCTCGCCATAACGGAACAAGCGCATCGGCGCCGTCGCTCCCTCGGGCTCGTATTCGCGGGCAACTTCTTTCCCATAGAAACCAATCCGCACTCCTGCCCGTACCGCCGACGTGAGTCCGTCCGCGGAGATTTCTTCGGTTTCTACATCCACCGCCTGCCGCACTCCGCCGAATCCGGCTGCTTGCAGGGTTCCTTCCTTGATGACATGAGCCGTGACTACAACCTCTTCATGTACCCGCGCGAAGGGCAGTATTCCCTGACCGCCGGAGTCCCGAGGCGGCCGCGATTGCACATTGAGCGCCCCTGCCACCAGCAATGCCGCCAGACCGAGCAGCAACGCCGCCCAAGGCCGTCGCCGCAGGTAGTACGCCGCAAACGCCAGCGCCGCAACGAACGCCACCAGCCACCACGAGGGCGGCCGCCACGCATACTCCCCCGTGACGATGCCCGCCGCAAACGCGAGCGCCGCCCACACCATCGGCTGCCGCGGGCGGGAGACACCACGAACGTTGGATTTCGATTGCAAGACTCAGGGCGAGGAAGGCCTACCGCACCAGATGAAGCACACTTTCCAGATGGTAGGTCTGGGGGAACAGATCCACCAGGTGTGCCTGCTCCAGTCGATATCCAGCCTTGAGCAGGCCGACCAGGTCGCGGGAGAGGGTAGCCGGATCGCACGACACGTACGTCATGCGCGGCGCTCCCAGATTGACCAGGCTATGGATGACGCTATCACCCAGCCCGCTCCGTGGCGGATCCACCACCACTAGATCGGGCTGCAATTTTCCGGATACATTCTTCAGGTACTGCTCTGACATGCTCCGAACAGCCTTCACGTTCGCAGCTGAATTGTATAGCAGATCGCCATGGGAAATCGGTGACGACTCGACCGCAATCACCCGCTCGAATTCCCGGGATAGAACTGAAGAGAACAGTCCAACCCCGGCATAGAGATCAAGCGCCGTTCGGCCCGAACGTCCCTCGGTGACCAGCGTCACCAACTCATCGGTCAAATACCGGTTGACCTGGAAGAACGCCCCCGCACTTACCCGATAAGAAGCAAGCCGCGTGTTATAGGTGATTGCTTGTGATGGAGGGCAGGCGTCTGCGACCGCCTGCCGCGAATTGGTTTGGGAGGGCACGGCTTTAGCCGTGCCGCTCGCGCTCACGGGAGAACCGGCTTTAGCCCGCGAAGCACCCGAGAAGGTCGCTACTCCCACAATTTCCGCTAAAGCATTCTTCAGCTCTTCCCCGAACCGCCGCGCCCCCGGCTCACCATAAATCTCCACCAGCAGCTGTGTGTCTTCGGCATTGGCGAAGAACTCAATCTCCTCAACTCCGTCCGCCCTCCCGATCTCCCACAGCTTCGCAATCGCCCGATTGATCAACGGCGAACTGATCGGACACTCCTCCACCGGCAACAGCTCATGCGAATTGAATTTGAAATATCCCACCGCGAACTCCGGCAATGTCCTCACCTTGACCCGCGTGCGGTTGCGATAATTCCACGGAGGCGAAGCATGCACCTGAATGTCGTCGAGTTCCAACTTCGCCATGCGCCGCAGATTTTCTTTGAGGATCGCAACCTTGATTTCGAGCTGATGCTCATAGCCGGTTTGCTGGTAGTGGCATCCGCCGCAGCGGGTGAAGTAGCGGCAGCCTGGGTCGATTCTCGACGCAGAAGGCGCAAGCACGCGGTCGAGCCGCGCCCGCGCGAACCCTTTCTTCTCTTCGACCAGCGATGTTTCTACCTTCTCGCCCGCCAGCACGAACGGCACAAACACAGCCTTGCCCGGACCGTGTTCGTCAGCTGGCAAGCGCGCCAATCCGTCGCCGCCGTAAATCAGTTTTTCGATGGTGATTTCCAAGCGTCGATTCTAAGCTAGTTCCGCTCGCAGCCGTTTTCTCTGCGATCTCAGCGAATCTTCTTTGCGTACTCTGCGGTTTAAGCTGTTGGCCCTACAACCCGCGCCCCGCCGCGGCGCCCGAAGCCCAGGCCCACTGAAAGTTGTATCCCCCCAACCACCCAGTCACATCTACGACTTCGCCGATAAAAAATAACCCGGGCACTTTGCGGCTCTCCATGTTCTTCGCGTGCAACTCATCTGTATCCACGCCGCCCGCAGTCACCTCCGCTTTTTCGAAGCCCTCGGTTCCCGCGGGCTGAATCGCCCATGCGTGCAGCTTCTTCTCAAACTCAGCCAAAGCCGCGTTGGTCCATGCGCCCGGCGCATGCAATTCCACCCACCGCGCCGCCAACCGGCGGGAAGATCTCCCTGCAACGCCGCCTTCAATGCAGCCGCAGTGCGAGGCGTCTTGGGATCGCGAAACGCCGCCGTGACCTCCCGCCCCGGGCGCAAGATCAATCGTCACCGGATGCGGCTTTTGCCAATACGACGAAATCTGCAGAATCGCCGGCCCGCTCAACCCGCGATGCGTCACCAGCATCTTCTCGCGGAAGCGTTGCCTGCCAATCGACGTGACCACCTCCGCCGATACGCCTGCCAGATCGCAATAATTCTTCCGATCCTCTTCGTCGAACGTCAGCGGCACCAGTCCCGGCCGCGGCGGCTGAATCTTCAATCCAAACTTCCGCGCCAGATCGTAGCCGAAAGACGTCGCCCCCATCTTCGGAATCGAGAGCCCTCCGGTCGCCACCACCAGCACCGGCGCATGAAATTCAGCGTTCTCCGCCCGCACTACAAAATCTGAAACCCGCGTGACTTCCTGGATTGCCGTTTTAAGAAAGACCTGCACTCCCGCCGCCCGGCACTCGGCTTCCAGCATGTCAAGAATCTGCTGCGCCGACCCGTCGCAGAACAACTGGCCCAGGGTTTTCTCGTGATAGGCAATACGGTGTTTTTCAACCAGCGCTATGAAATCCCCGGGCGTATATCGCGCCAGCAGCGACTTGGCAAAGTGAGGATTCGCGGATAGAAAATTCTCGGCCCGGCAGTGAAGATTGGTGAAGTTGCAGCGCCCGCCGCCGGAAATCAGGATTTTCTTCCCCGGACGCTCCGCCCGTTCCAGCACCGCCACGCGGCGTCCACGCTTCCCGGCCTCGATGGCACACATCAAGCCCGCCGCCCCAGCGCCGAGAATCAGAGCATCGAAGTTATGAATCAAACCAGATCACACTCGACGCGAGAGGGCTTACTCCGCGCCCTCCGCGGCAGTTCTCCGCGATCTCCGCGTTTTAAGATTTGAACCTTCTTCACAGATAGAACAAACTCAACCGCGGCAAGCCATACTTCTCCAGCAACCGCTTGTGCACATACTGCTTCTGCAACTGCTCGATCTGCGTTCCCGGCATTTTGCTGCGGTAAGGAGCCAGTTCGCGATCGGCCTGCGCCCGCACCGCGACAATCTCCGCATCCGGAGTCGCCGCCAGCAGCACGGCGAACAACTTCTCTTCCATCACCGTCAATCGCCGCTCCAGATCCTCCAACCGCGCCGCAGGATTCGCTTCCATCTCCGCCGCTAGCTGCATCAGCGCCTTCGCCGTTTCCCGCGCCATCGTCGATCCTGAAACTCCGCTTCCCTCGGGCAATTTCGCAGCTTCCAATTGCGAGGCATTCTTCCGCAAAAATCCTGCAATCTCGGCCGTCTGGAATCCCCGCTCGGGCTTGCTCTCTTCCTTCGCCACTCCGACCGCAGCTTCTTTCATCTCTTCCGCCGCCGCCAGCACCTCCTGCGCGCAATACGCCAGGCTATTCACCTTCCGCGACTTCGTGGGACGCTTCTCATACCGCTCAAACGCCGCATCAATCCCGCGCAGCACTGCCTCCAGCGGAATGCCCGCATCCTTCCAGGTTTCGATCAGCGCCCAATCGAGAGTCGAGAGCAGCAGAATGCCGCCACGCCGCCGCTGAAACTGCTCTTCGATTTCCGTGAAGTAATTGAAGTAATTTTCCACGAAGACTCAGCGGGAGGAACGTGGCTTCACAACAGGATCGCTCGCCGTTTTCTGCGCGGCTGCTTTGGTTTTGCTTACAGGGGTCTTCCCCGCCCAATTGCGCTCCCAGATAATGCGCAGCCCTTCGAGAGTCAGAAACTCATCGACATGCTTGATGTATTTCGAATTCGGTCCGATCAGCGGCGCCAGGCCGCCGGTCGCGAGCACCTTCGTATCCTTGCCCAATTCTCCCAGCAGCTTTTCCAGAATTCCGTCGACCAGGCCCAGGTATCCGTAATACAGGCCCGATTGCAGGCTGCCCACGGTGTTCGTGCCGATAATCCGCGCCGGCTTGCGAATATCCACCCGCGGCAGCCGCGCCGTCCGCTCAAAAAGGGCCTCCGCCGAGACCCCCACGCCGGGACAAATCACGCCTCCCAAGTACTCTCCCTTGGCCGACACGCAATCGAAGGTCGTCGCCGTCCCAAAGTCCACGATGACGCACGGCCCGCCATACTTCTCGAACGCCGCCACGCCATTGACGATGCGGTCCGCGCCCACTTCCGCCGGATTGTCGTACTGCACCGGCATTCCCGTCTTCACTCCCGGCTCAATGAACAGCGGCTTGGTATTGAAATAGCGCTCGCACACCTGCCGCAGCGTCGAATCCAGCGGAGGCACCACCGACGAAATCACAATGCCGTGAATTCCTTTGGCCTCGAGATTGGCCATTGCGAACAGATTGCGGAAGAGCACCCCATATTCGTCGACCGTATGCGAAGCGTCGGTTCCCACGCGCCAGTTCGCCACCAGCAATTCATAGCGCGGTACTGCACCGGGCGCATTCACCTCCGCCGGATGCACCTTCGCTACCTTCGCGAAGACTCCCAGCACCGTATTGGTATTGCCGACATCCAGAACCAATAGCATGAGTACCCGATCAATCTTCCTTACTTCGCTCTCACCGTCCCGCTCAACACCGTTCTCATCCCCTTCTCCGTCCGCACCAGCAGGAACCCTCTCGTATCCAGCCCCTCCGTCACGCCTTCAAACCCGCCATTCTCCTCAATCCGCACGGGACGCCCCTGCGCCCACGAGGAGTGCTCCTGAAATCTCTCGAGGATCGACGCGTGCGCTCCCGGCTTCTCCAGCAGATCGCGATACTCGCGGTCGAGCGATTTTAGCAAAGCCGCGCACAGTTCCACCCGCGACCATTCGCTGCCCGTCTGCAAGCGCAACGACGTCGCTACCTCGCGCAACTCCGCGGGAAAACTCGCCTGGTTCACATTGATCCCAATCCCGACCACGATGTACCGCACCCGCGTGGCTTCGGCATTCATCTCGGTCAGAATGCCGCAGAATTTTTTGTCGTCAACCAGCGGATCGTTCGGCCACTTCAAATCGGGATCCACGCGCGCATCCACTTCCTGCACTGCCGCCCGCACCGCCAACCCTGCCGCCAGCGACAGAATCAGAGCATCCGACGGCGGCAGCGCCGGACGCAGCACCACCGAACAATAAATTCCCGTCGACTGCGGAGACTCCCAGCCGTGCGCCCCGCGCCCCCGCCCAGCCGTCTGCTGCTCGGCCAGAAACACGGTGCCTTCGGGCGCGCCCGCCGCCGCCGCTTCCATCGCGGCCAGCGTTGGTCGAACCGATCTTGTAATAGTGATGAATGTTCTTGCTGAAGATGGTTCGCTTCACCAGCGATGCCAGCATGTCGGGAAGCAAGCAGGTCAGGAACCGACTTCAAACGGTATCCGGTTGCCGGATGTCCGGCGATCTCGACGCCCAGTTCGCGCAACTGCTGCACCAACCGCCACACCTCCGACCGGCTGGTTCCGATCTCTTCTGCAATCTTGGTCCCGCTGACAACGACGGTGGCGTGCTCGGTCAGCAACCGCACAATCCGCCCCAGTCGCGCATCCGTCCGCTGCGGTGCGTGTGCCTGACCGTGGGGCGCGGCCGCCGCCCCGCCCGCGTTCGCTTTGGAGCCGTGCTCTTGATTCCGCAATTATAACTAGCAGGGATGCTGGCAGCAGTTTTTCTCCGCGAACTCTGCGAAACCTCAGCGGCCTCTGCGATTAAAAGCTTCGAAAGTCAAAAGCCGCCACGGATTTACGCGAATTTCACGGATAAATCTCAGAGAATGGACCCGGAAGCAGGCAGTGGAGTCTTCTTCGCAAACTTAGCGACCTTTGCGGTTAAAGGCTTTTGAAGTGCTTTCTAAAAAGAAATCCGCGAAATCCGTGGCCAAAGGTTTTGACTGAAGACCGACGACTAAGCTGGCACCACCCGCAGGCTCATATCCACGGCCTTCGCCGAATGTGTCAGCGCGCCCACGGAGATGAAGTCCACGCCCGTCTCCGCGTAGCCGCGGATATTCTCCAGCTTGATGCCGCCGGAGCACTCCAGCGGGATGCGCCGCTCTTCTCGCGAGCATCGCTCCACCGATCTCTTCACGTCCTCCACCGACATGTTGTCGAGCAGAATCGCTTCCGCTCCGTGCGACAGAGCCTCCTCGAGTTCCGCCAGGTTGCGCACTTCGATTTCGATGATCTGCGAGCCCCGCCGGTTGCGGATGGCGCGCTCCAGCGCCGGAACGATTCCCCCCGCCAGTGCAATGTGATTGTTCTTGATCAAAACCCCATCCGACAGATCGAGCCGGTGATTCTGCCCGCCACCGCAGCGCACCGCGAACTTGTCGAGCACACGCAGGCCAGGCACGGTTTTGCGGGTATCGAGCACTCGCGCCTTGGTTCCCGACACGGCTTCCACAAACCTGCGCGTCAGCGTCGCAATCCCGCTCAGCCGCTGCATGAAATTCAGAATCACCCGTTCGCACGACAGAATCACCCGCGCATTGTGCTGGATCACCGCCACCGACTGGCCCTTGTGCAGGCGTATGCCGTCGAAAATCTCAGGATGGGTCGTAACTTCATAATGCGAAGTTACCGCCCCGTCGAGCGCGGCATAGACATCCAGAATGCGTGACACGCAACCGATCCCCGCCAGGATGCAATCTTCCTTCGCAAGAATCGTCGCCGAGGCCCGCTGGTTGGCCTCAATGCAGGCGTAGCTGGTCGAATCGTGTGTAGCCCGATCTTCGTTCAGCGCATTCTCGATAATCGCGGTAATTCGTCGGCTGTTCCAGTCCATAAAAGGCAGTCGCTAGTAGTTAGTAGCGAGTAGCTAGTAAGCTATTGGTTTGTCCTAACTACTACCTACTCGCTACTAACTACAGATTTCCTCCAGCTTGCTCTGCGTCTTCTCCCGCAGAACCACCAACTCTCCCGCCCGCTTGCGGATTCCTTCCACCACCTGCGGCGGAGCCTTAGCCAGGAACTGTTCATTTCCCAACTGCCGCTGGCCGTTCGAGATTTCTTTCTCGATCCGCTCCAACTCTTTTTTCAGACGCTCGCACTCCGCGGCGACATCGATCTTCTTCTCATACACTACACGGACGTCGAACCGCGCCGTATGCCGCGCCCCCGCGGTCGGCGAGCTTCCCACAAACGTCACCCGCTCCGCATTCGCCAGCCGCTCCACCGCGCCCTGATTCTCTTCAACCAGCTTGCGCACCGTCGCATCCTGGGTGAACACCTCAATCGGCACTTTCTCTTTGTGCTCGACCTTCAACTCCGCCCGCAGATTGCGCACGCTGACAATCAGATCCTGCAGGATCGCCATCTCCGTCTCAGCCTGCAAGTCAAACTGTTTCTCATCGGCCAGCGGATACGCCGCCAGCGCAATCGACGCCAGCGGAGGCTTTCCATCGTACACCGCGTGCCAGATCTCCTCGGTGATGAACGGCATCACGGGATGCAACAGCCGCAGTGCGCCTTCAAACAAAGTCACCAGATTGCCACACGCAATGCGCGACGCCTCTTTATCGCTGTCCGCCTCAAACGCCAGCCGCGGCTTCACCAGTTCGATGTACCAGTCGCAGAATTCGCCCCAGAAAAAATCATAAATCGCCCGCGCCGCATCATCAAAGCGATACGCGGTAAGCGAATCGTTCACATCCTTCGCCACGCGATTGAAGCGCGACCAGATCCACCGGTCTTCGAGAGTGTTCGAGTGGCACGGGCACTCCGCCCGCGTCTTGCCGAGCTCCGCGAAGCTTCCAGATTCCCGCGCTCTCCGCCCGGTCCACATTCATGAACATGAACCGCGCCGCATTCCAGATCTTGTTGGCGAAGGCGCGATACCCCTCGGTCCGGCTGGGATTGAACGCAATATCGGTCCCCGGCGACGACATCGCCGCCAAGGTAAATCGCGTCGCATCCGTCCCATACTTCTCGATCACTTCAATCGGATCGAGCACGTTCCCCTTGGTCTTCGACATCTTCTGCCGGTCGGCGTCGCGCACCAGCGCGTGGATGTAGACCTCGCGAAACGGCACGCTCGCGCGCAAGGCATCGTCGCCGGTCTTCTCCAACCCCAACCCTCGCGGACGGTGCGGCGGCATCATGAACCAGCAGCCCATCATGATCATCCGCGACACCCAGAAGAAAAGAATGTCGAATCCTGTAATCAACAGCGACGTGGGATAAAACTCCGCCAGGTCGCGCGTCGCCTCCGGCCATCCCAGCGTCGTGAATGGCAACAGCGCCGACGAGAACCAGGTATCAAGCACGTCCGATTCCTGCTCCAGCCGCGCCCCGCCACACTTCGTGCACTTCGCCGGAGTCTCGCGCGCCACCATCATCTCGCCGCAATCGCCGCACTTCCACGCCGGAATCCGATGCCCCCACCACAGCTGCCGCGAGATGCACCAGTCATGGATGTTGTACATCCAGTTCAAATAAATCTGTTTGTAGTTCTCCGGTGTGAAGCGGATGTATCCCTTCTCTACCACCTCGATCGCGCGCTTGGCCAGCGGCTCAATCTTCAGGAACCACTGCAGCGACAGCCGCGGCTCGACAATGCTGTTGCAGCGCTGGCATTTCCCGATCGAGATCGTGTAGTCCTTGATCGCCACCAGAAATCCCTGCGTTTCCAGATCGGCCACCACTCGCGTCCGCGCCTCGAACCGGTCGAGCCCCTTGTAGGAGCCCGCGTTTTCGTTCATGTGCGCGTGCTCGTCCATCACATCGATCTGCGGCAGATGGTTGCGGAGGCCTGCCAGAAAATCATTGGGATCGTGCGCGGGCGTCACCTTCACCGCGCCCGTCCCAAACTCCGGATTGGCCAGCTCATCCACAATGATAGGAATCTCGCGATTCATTAGCGGCAGGCGCACTTTTTTCCCGTGCAGGTGCCGGTAGCGGTCGTCCTTCTCGTTCACCGCGACCGCCGTATCGCCCAGCATCGTCTCCGGACGCGTCGTTGCCACCGTGATGAACTCATCCGACCCCAGCACGGGATAGCGGATCTCATACAGCTTCCCGGCTACGTCTTCGTGCTTCACTTCGAGATCGGAAATCGCTGTTCCGCAGCGCGGACACCAGTTGACAATGTACTTCCCGCGATAGATCAGCCCCTCTTCATGCAGCCGGACGAACACCTCGCGCACCGCGTGCGACAGGTCTTCATCCATGGTGAAGTACTCGCGCTCCCAATCGACGGAGTCGCCCAGCCGCTTCATCTGGTCTAAAATCGCGCCGCCGTAGTGCCGCTTCCACTCCCACACCCGCTCGATAAACGCCTCGCGCCCCAGCTTGTGACGGCTCTTGCCCTCGGTCGAAAGCTGGCGCTCCACCATCATCTGCGTGGCAATGCCGGCATGATCGGTGCCCGGCAGCCACAACGTGAGGTCTCCGCGCATGCGGTGCCAGCGGATGACAATATCCATCTGCGTCTGGTTCAGCATGTGCCCCATGTGCAACCGTCCGGTCACATTGGGAGGAGGCAAAAGCAAACTGAATTTGGGACGAACATCTCCCTCGGGAGGCGTAGGGACGTCGAAGAGTTTTTCCTGAATCCAAAACTCCGCCCAGCGCGCCTCAATCGCGCCCGGCTCATACGCTTTGGGAAGTTCGTGGGGCATGGGAAAACCGCTATCAGCTATCAGCCGTCAGCTTTCAGCTCTGCTCGTTCGGGATTGAACTGAGAGCTGATAGCTGAGAGCCGAAAGCTGTCTCTGTAAACCTTTGATTTTACAGGGGTGCAGAAAACGCGGTCAAACGAAGCGGGCGTCAGACCTCGGACCTTGGACCTTGGCCAACCTGGTTTCACGGCCGTGCAAAACTGAGAAGTGTTCCACGTGGAACACATCGTCATGGCGGTAAGGTGTAGACAATAACGTCATGACAGCTAAGGCTAAGAAAACACGCGTTTACGTTTCGCGTTCCTGGCGACATTGAGAGGGGGATTTCGGGGGCTGGGCCACAACGACTGGAGGTTTGATTCCAGGGGTATACTTATCGATGAAGGCCAGGGGCGCCGAACGGCAGCACTCTGGCCAGGGCGCGCATCGTGCCAGTGGGGAGGTCCAGATGAAGGTGTTCGCTTCCATCGTTCTATGCGCAGTCGCATCGACGCCGCTAATCAGCCAGACTCACAAGGACCCCAATCTCGTCCAACGGCGCTCTCGCCCGGACGTGTCGACCGTCAGCCCGCCCGTGGTCCAGTCGAGTGGAAAGCAAGCGAATTCACAACTCGATCGCCTGGAGCGGCAAACCGCACGGACGGTGGCACAACCGGCGGCCAGGAAAACGACCGCAGTGCCCAAGCTTCCGTCGACTCCTGATCAGCACACAACCGGCTTGCAAACCATGCCGGTGCACGCGCAATCCAGCGGACTGAAGAGTGCAGGAAGTCATGGCCGTTCCAGCAGCAGCGGGCGAGGCCGCGGAGCCAACTCCCACCGGCACTAAGACCGCGCGAACGAGCAGAACACTCTCTCCAGCTGTCGAAGATCCGCACTGAAGCCCAAGCCGAGCTTGAGTCGGCCAGCGACCTTCGGGCAAGTCGTTCCTTCAATAGATCCAGCAAATGATTAACTTGGAGACATGAATGGTTCTGCGGGACCGGTGAATATACCGTTCCGTCTGCACATTCACCACATTTTCCATCAACTGGTTCGTCCATTTAGAAATGGTGCAAGTATGTCTGTCGCGCGCTAAGAATGGTCTGCGAAGAGTCTTAGGAAGCGTGGTTCCCGGCACCGTCTTGGTGAGCGGGAATATTTTTTCAACAATAACTGACCGAATGTGAGTGCCAAGACCATCGCAGCTTTGGCGTGCTCGTGGGGTCGGGCTAGCCAATGGCCCACGCATTCGCGACTCTTTTGGCGAATGTGCGGGGATCCGATGCTACCTGCAGCAGAGCAACCTTTACGGCTGTCCAAGCCGGTTCCGAGTGAAAGGTTGCTGCGCGAGACCGCGAATATACACGTTTACGTGCGTGCCATTGCCTGCCTTGAATGTGGCCGTGTACACCCGCACCTACTCCTTCCGCCTGCCTTTCCGGTCTCGGTCAAAAACGACAACTGGGCATCCCTGCTCTTAATCTGTCCTATCAAATTTGTAGAAATGCCGTAGTCAGGACCGACGCCGCCGCTAAGAATGGTCTGGAAGTCTTTGCGGTGTGTTCCCGGCTACTGTCTTGGCCCACGTCTTACCATCACAGACCGGGGCGCCCCATTTGTCGCGTTCTTCGCGAGAAGTGGGGCTTTTCGGTCAAAGGACCCGGCCGTCAGCCATCAGCCATCAGCAAAATCAAAATCTTAAAACGCAAAGGACGCGCAAAGAGCGCGGAGGGACTGCAGATCCCTCGTCGCTTCGCTCCTCGGGATGACAATGGAGGGGGGGCGGCCCGGCAGGCGTTGCGGGCCGGGTAGGGGTGCTTCGACTTCGCTCGGCTACGCCTCGCTGCGCTCAGCATGACAAATGTGACAGAGGGCGCGAATGACAATGCCGCGCTTGTCCTCGGTCCATACATTGAAATCGTAAAACCGGCGCTGCCAGATATTTCTCGGCCCGAATGCCTCAACCGTCGGCAGCCTCTGCACAAAGCCCAGTTTCACGGCTTGGATGACGGTCGATGGAGTAACCTCCTGAGGTTCGCTGATCAGTAAGTGAAAGTGCTCGGGCATCACCACATATCCGACTACGACAGAACTGTATCGTTGCCGCATCTGTTCAAGCACGGGAGTCTGTGATGGTTGACCTTTCCGTCAAAGCCCCACTTCTCGCAAAGGACGCGAGAAATGGGGCACCCCGGCGCTAGAGCTAATGTCACGGCAGGACGTTTCCCATGGTTCCCCCGCCCCACCCTTACCTCGGTAACTTTAGCCTCCTCCTTCTTCATGCCAAGATCAGGCTGGCGATTGAGGAGAATTTTTATGCGAAGGTTGCTGTCTGTCTGTGACCGCTCTGGTGTTGTCGGGCGCTTGGGCTGCCGGGGCGGCGCAGGAGGCTCCGCAGACTGCGCGGCAGGCTTTGATGGAGATGTTTTTCAGCAAAGAGCCGGGCACCTTCATCAAGCATCTGCCGGCGGTGACGCGCGCGGCGCTGGAGAAATCGGGGGCGCAGTCCGGCCTGCAATCGTATGCGGCGTTCACCAGCCAGCTGCAGGCGCAGGGGAAGACCTTCCAGACATTCGAGGCCGGTCCGGTGCTGCTGGCGGCGCAGGATCTGAAGACCGGGCAGAAGATGGAAGTAATGGTCGTGAGCGACACGCCACGCGGCGATCGCGATGAGATCGAGCTTTCTTTCCGCACTTATAAAGACAACCTGGTGCAGAAAAGTCCGTTCATCCCCCGCCTGGTGTGTTCCATGAAGATGGAAGCCGGGCGCTGGACGCTGAACGAGATTGCGTTCAGCTTGCGCGTGCCGCTGGACGATCCCGATCTTTGGAAAGATCTCAAGGATCGCATGCAGGCGCACACGGCGAGCCTGACTCCGCAGATTCAGATGCAGTCCCAGGGGCAGGCGCTCACCAGCACGATCAACGACGGCAACGCGCTGGCCGCGGTGCGAAAGATTCTGGCGGCGGAGGCAACTTACGCGGCCACTTACTCGCCCGTGGGATACACCTGCACGCTCTCGGATCTCGACGGTTTCGGCGCGGCCGAGGCCAATGAGCATCAGGCCATGCTGATCAGCAGCGGGCTGGCCAGCGGCAAGCATCAGGGATACAGCTTCTCGTTAACGGGATGCGCGGGCGCGCCGGCGGCCCATTTCCGCTCTGACCGCGACCCCCATGGGAGAGAGTTACGGCCGGCGCGCCTTCTGCAGCGACGAGTCGGGTGCGGTCCGCGCGTCCGCCGATGGGAACGCCGCCACCTGCGCGACGAGCGGTACGCCGGTTCCGTAGAGCGCGTATTGAGAATCCCCTGATGTGTCCCTGTTTGCGCCATCCCAACCGGGGTCCTTCGACTACGAGGCGGCCTTCGCCGCCTCTCCGCTCAGGATGACAGCGCTAACCAACTAAACAACATCCTCCAACGCAAAAAGGCCCTGCTTGCGCAGGGCCTTTTTTCTTCTCCGAACTGTTACTGAAGCTACGGGATGGGAACGGTGGCGAAATCCACGTCCTGGACGTGGACTCCTCCGACCGTACGCGTACCGTCGGTCCAGGTGATGAAGGCGTTGCCATTCAGGGTGGTGTTGTAGTCATAGTCCCCTGCGTAGCAACTCACCACCGAAGGATCGTTCTGGGTGGGCTGCGGAATCAGACCGCTGACGGCTTTCGGCCGAGCCGAAGGTCGTGCCGTTGTCCTTGGACTGGCGCAGGACCCGCTCGTAACTGCAACCGGGATCGCTGGTGGTCGTGCATTTCGATGTGGCTTTGCGACGGTCGTACCAGGCGACGGTGACTCCGCCGGCGGCATCCACGGACAGGGAAGGCATCCATTGGGTCTTGAACTGCGCGTCCTGGGTGCCGTTGATCTTCCTCGCCGTCGACCAGGTCACGCCATTGTCGGTGGACTTGGTGTAGAAGACGTCGCCAGGATCGCCGTTGGTTCCCAGGCCGGCGAAAACATAGTGCACGACGCCGTTGGGCCCCACGCCCGGCTCTCCCCATCCCATGTGCCGGATGATCGGGTTTACCTGCGCGAAGTAGGAGTTGCTGCTGCAGAGAGCGTCACAGATCGGCTTGAAACTCGCGCCCATAACGGACGTGGTCCAGGTAACGCCACCGTCGAGTGACTTGTACATCATGTTGGTACGGTTAGCGCAACCGCCGCCGCCTTCGTCCATGCCCGCGATGAACACGGTGCTGTTAGCGCCTTCATATCTCGAAGCGCCCATCGGCGAGCCGGTGATCTGTACGTCGCGAATGAAGACCGAGCCGTTGACGACGCGTACGGGAGTTGTCCAGGTCACGCCATCATCGGTGTGCGTCACGGAAAGAGCTCCGACGCCAACCGTGAAATCATTCCATGAGACGTACATACGGCCGTAGGTTCCGCTGGTCGGCTCGTTGTCGACCCACATGGATTCGCGATCGTCACTGCCGCCGTTGTGGGCGCACGATCCCGCGGTCCAGGTGGTGCCATCGGTCGAGGTCCAGACCCCGATACCGAAGCCGCCGCAACTGGTCACCAGGTCGCCGGCAAAAAACTTGCCCAGCTTGGCGTTGTAGACCACGATGGGATCGCCGAAGTTCGAGCCATGGCCGCTGGCAAAGGGTGGCGGCGACAGTTCGGTGAAAGTCGCGCCTCCATCATTCGAGACGGACGTGCCCGAGTACTGGTTGGCATTGTGGTCGTTGTAGTTGACGACAATGTTCATGGGATTCGAAACGTTCGCATACACCATGTTCTCGCTCTTGGTGCAACTGGTCGAGCTGGTGCAAGAGCGGTTGCTGACCTGGATATTCGGCGGCATAAGCGGAAAGTTCGCAGCCTTTCCCGGCTGTCCGCCCTTGGCGATTCCGCATTCAATCAGCACCCGTCCGGCACCCAGGTTGTCTTGTTTGAGGATTCCCAGGGCCTGAATCTGTGAGCAATCGATTCCCACCGATGTCATCTGAGCTACCGCCGGCGTCGGTTGGAGCGCGCACGCCACCAGTAACAGGACTGGAAGCGCAAGGTACATAAGTGTTGTAAGTCTGTCGCACATCTTCATTGCTGACACCCCTCTATTTATTCTTGCTGATTTCCCGAGTCTGAAGGCGCGCTGGACGCTGGGTGTTCCTCTCCCGGGTCCGTCGTCGCCCCACTACCCCTACCGAAATATTGCTCATCCATCCAAACGCCGGATTTCTTTTTCAGCGCATCCAGCTCTTTCTGCATCTTTCCGCCCTGTACCAGCCGGCTGACCAGAGAATTCACCTCCGACAGTGGCTGGCGGTCGCGACCCGCCAGATAAACGAGGATGATGTGATCGGGCGTGTCCTCGGCTACTGCCCACTGGCCCGGTTTCATGGTGAATGCGACGTTATCCAGTTTCCCCGGAAGCTGGCCGCGCACGAAGGACAACGGTTGATCGTCGAGCAGGCCCTGGTCGCTGCCCTTGAACATCTCCGCCAGCTTCAGCGAGTCGTCTCCCGACGCCGAGGCCTGCAGAATGGCGGCTGCGCGCGCCTTCGCGTCTACCGCGGGCAGCCCCCGGGTATTCTTCGACCCTCCACCTACCTTCCAGATGAAGAGCCTGCGAATCTGCACCCGGTCGAAATCCGACAGGTGTGCCTGGTAATAATCGTTCAGCTCACTCGAGGAAGGCTTGGTCTGATTCAGCAGCCGGGCGAACTCGGCGTCGGAGAGGATCTGCAGGCGAGACACGGCCAGCTTCTGGCGGATCTCTGGCGTCGAATCCAGATGGTTGGCGACCGCCAGCTGCGAGAGCAGGAGTACCGAAGCGTAGTCGTCGCCCAGGCGGCGGCGATCCTTGTCGCTGGTCTCGCCCTGGTCGGGATCGCCCTGCGGCTCAATAACGCCGATGGTCGATTCGAACTCCTCCTGCCGGACCTGCACTCCTCCCACTTTCATGACCACGCGGTCGGCGGAAGGCATCTTCTTTTTTGCAGTTGCAGCAACGGGCGCTGATTTGTTCTCGATGTTTGGCTTCGAAGACTGTTGCGCATGGCCGAGACCAACCACGAAAGCCAACAGCAAAAAATGACAGAAAGCGACGCGTGTACTGTTCAAAACCGGGTCTCCCATGGACGAATGCGACATCAGGCCAAAACTACGGGGCGTAGTATTGGCGGCCAAGAGTAGTCGAAGGAGGGTCCGGTGTCAACGAACAAAATGTTTCGCTTCATAGCGTTAGAGAA
This sequence comes from Terriglobia bacterium, assembly GCA_963832635.1. Classification (GTDB taxonomy): domain Bacteria; phylum Acidobacteriota; class Terriglobia; order Terriglobales; family Acidobacteriaceae; genus DATFTE01. The sequence continues at coordinate 756,095 of CAWHVH010000004.1, forward strand.
GAAAGTCTAGGGTCTCGGAGGCTTCAAACCCCACAATAAGTTCATCTCCCCATCCGCGAAAATCGGCAAGTGGTGGAAGTCCCCGGTGACGGGCTCACCTTCGTGTCGCGCTGAATCCGGAAGGTCGCGCGCGGTCCGCCCTACGCTCCCCGCTGTTATAATCAAGAATTGCGCTCATGCCCAAGAAACGACTGATACGTTCCACTACGGTTTTATGCGTTCGCCGCGATGGCCATGTGGTCATGGCTGGTGACGGACAAGTCACACTCGGCGAAGGAGTGATCAAGCACACCGCCAAGAAGATCCGCCGCCTTTATCAGGACAAGATTCTGGCCGGATTCGCGGGATCGACCGCCGACGCCTTTTCGCTTTTCAGCCGCTTCGAAGCCAAGCTCGAGCAGTATCACGGCAACATCGGACGCGGCGCGGTCGAACTGGCGAAAGACTGGCGCACCGACAAGTTCCTGCGCCACCTCGAAGCCCTGCTGCTGGTGTCCGACAAGGAGCAGACGTTTCTGCTGAGCGGCCAGGGCGACGTGATCGAGCCCGACGGCGGTATTGCCGCCATCGGCAGCGGAGGCCCGTACGCTCAAGCCGCCGCCCAGGCGCTGGCGCTGCATACTCAGCTCTCGGCCCGCCAGATCGCCGAAGAAGCCATGAAGATTGCCGGCGCCATGTGCATCTATACCAATGATAAGGTTACGATTGAGGAACTGTAGTTCAGACGTCGGACGTCAGGCCTCGGCAAAACCCTGGTTTTTGAGGTCTGAGGTCTGAGGTCCGAGGTCCGCATTTTATGGCCATCTACTTACCAGGCACCACCGAAGAAGAACAGATCGCTCTCGACGAACTCACACCGCGTGAAATCGTTACCGAGCTTGACAAGCACGTTGTCGGACAAAACGCGGCCAAGCGCGCCGTCGCGATCGCCCTGCGCAACCGCATGCGCCGGCAAAAGCTTACGCCCGATCTGGCCGAAGAAGTTATTCCCAAGAACATCATCATGATCGGACCCACCGGCGTGGGCAAAACCGAAATCGCACGCCGCCTGGCCAAACTCGCCAATTCGCCCTTCATGAAGGTCGAAGCCTCGAAGTTTACCGAGGTCGGCTACGTGGGACGCGATGTCGAGTCCATGATCCGCGACCTGGTCGAGATCGCCATCGACATGGTGCGCGAAGAGAAGCTGGAAGATGTTGCCGACAAGGCCGAGTTGAACGCCGAAGAGCGTCTGCTCGATATCCTGCTGCCGCCGCCCGCTCCCGCGCCGCGCGCCGAGCCTACCGCCGGGTTCGTGCTTGAAGGGAATACCAGCTCTGGCGATTCGCAGAGCCGCACTCGCGAGAAGCTACGCCAGCAATTGAGAGAAGGCAAGCTCGACGAGCGCATCGTCGAAATCGACGTGCGCGAGCGCAATTTCCCCTCGTTCGAAATCATCTCGAATCAGGGTGTCGAGGAGATGGACGTCAACATCAAAGACATGTTGCCCAACCTCTTCGGCCAGCGCACCAAGAAGCGCAAGATGAAGGTCAACGAGGCCTTCGAATACCTGATTCAGGAAGAAGAGCAGCGCCTGATCGACATGGACCAGGTGACCCGCATGGCCATTGACCGCGTGGAGGATTCCGGCATCATCTTCCTCGACGAAATCGACAAGATTGCCGGCCGCGAAAGCGGACACGGCCCCGACGTTTCGCGCGAAGGCGTGCAGCGCGACATCCTGCCCATCGTCGAAGGCACTACCGTCAACACCCGCTATGGCATGGTGCGGACCGACCACATTCTGTTCGTCGCCGCCGGCGCGTTCCATGTGTCGAAGCCAAGCGACCTGATCCCCGAATTGCAGGGGCGCTTTCCCATCCGGGTCGAGCTGCAATCGCTCACCATGGAAGACTTCATCCGGATTCTGACTGAGCCTAAGTCTTCGCTGGTCAAGCAATACACGGCTTTACTCGAAACCGAAGGCGTAAAGCTGGAATTCACGCACGAGGCTCTAGAAGAAATCGCCCGGTTCGCTTTTCGGGTGAACGAAGGCACGGAGAACATCGGCGCCCGCCGCCTGCACACCATCATGGAGCGGGTGCTCGACGAAATCAGCTTCGATGCTCCCGAGAAAAAAGGCGAGCAGATCAAGATCGACGCTGACTACGTCCGACATATGCTGGCCGACATCGTCAAAGACCAGGATCTAAGCCGGTACATCCTGTAAAGAGTTAGCAGACAGAAAGGGCCACGGAGAATACTTCCTTCGTGGCCCTTCGTGTCGTTGGTGGGGGAAGGCTTTAGCCGGGCAATAAAAAAACGGAGCATATCCAGGATATGCTCCGTGTACGAAGTCAACCTCCGAAGATCGGGCTCAGAGCGAACGCAGGAAATTCAGTAGATCCTGCTGGTTCTGAGGCGACAATGCGTTGAAGTTGTTGATCGCCTGATTGGCCTCGGAGTTTCCATAAACTCCGTTGCCCAGGCTGAAGTGATCCTGGATGGTCTTCAGCAAGTCGGTCTCGCGGCCGTCATGCAGGAAGAAGATACGCTGCCCCAGACCCCATAGCGGAGCTGTCCGGAACTCGTCCCCACCGGCGTTACCCTGCGCGATGTTGTCCGCCAACCCCGGGCCCATGTGATGAAGCAGCAGGTCAGAGAACAGATTGGCCGCTACGTTGCTCAGGCCGGGTACGCTCGAAGAGGAGGTCGTCAGCGTAGTCGTATGGCAGAGCACGCAGCCCACGTTGTTGAACTGAGTCTGGCCGTTGATGGTGGAAGAATTGGGCGGGGCCGGAGTGGGCTGATCCAGGAACCGCAGGAACATGTCGATGGTGGTCAGCGCGCTCATCGCCGCGCCAGGCTTGGTGGCGGCGAAGTTGGTGTGGTCTTCCGGCGTCGTGTTCAAAACGCAGCCCGTGGTCTCGTCACGCTCCACCGGCAGCATCTCATTGGTGACACCCATTTCCACGTCCGACGCTTCGCCCGCGAAAAACATCATCGAGGCGTTCTGCGCCTTCCAGCCGAAACGGGCGATGTTGCCCCCGTTTGGAGAGTAGTTGGGATGCCCCGCGATCCCCAACGCCTGCTTCTGGGTCAGGTTCGCGTTCATATTGGCGACGATGGTGCTGTCACGGATTTCTTCAATCAGTCCTTCGCCGAATGCCGGGGTGGGAATGCGGAAGATCACGTTGTTCTGCGCCAGAGCGGTGGCGAAGTCCGGCTGTGCGATATTGCACAACCCGCCGTCGCTCCTGCCCGTGATGGTGAACAAGTCGTGTACGCCGCCGTCGGGCGTCACCAGGTCCGACTGGTAAATGAACCGGGCCTCGCGTGCGGGCCCGTTCAGCGAAATGAAGGAGGGAATCGTATTCACCGCTCCCTGGTCGTTGGCCGCGGCAAATTGGGGGTTGACCGAGGGACTGGTGCCGCCGACTGCCGGCTGGGTGTGACAGCTGCTGCAGCTTTCTGAGTTGAACCTGGGCCCCAGGCCGATGCGGGTGCCGGAAATCTTGCCTTGCACCGACGCATTCTCCTGGAATACCGTCGAGCCCACGTTAAACATGTTCAGCTGGCCGGGACTGAGACCCTTCACCGCTGTGCCCGCGCCCGCCGCTCCGCCACGAACCCCGGGATCGGTCTGCGCCTGCAGCGCCGCTCCGCACGCCATGATCGCTACGATCACGGCAATCAATAGTTTGAGTCTGCTCTTCCTGGCCACGCGCAAACCCTCCGATGGCCGATTCCATGTCAACATAGCTCGCCTCCTTGAGCTGAAGTGAGAAACGGTTCCGCCATCGCATTCCTTACGCGGAATGGCCGGGGGGCCACTGTCGCGACGGGTCCGCGAAGCGGTCAATAACAATAGACAGCCTGGGATCTTTCAACTCGGCCAATTTACGGGGTACAGCACTTGGCCAAAGAGCGCAAGATAGCGCCGACTGAAGCCTGAGCAACTGAGTTTCCATAAGAGCCTATCCCAGGATCTTTGCCCTAAGTGTCTGAAGAAGGCTTGCTGGGGCCTCAACAAGACCCGTTCCACCTCTTTTTTCAACAGACGGAGTGTGCATCGAAGTGCACAACTGAGTCCAGTCTTTGCACTCACGAGCGCGACCCATGGGTTGCGGAAGCCTTCCCCCTCCGCTTACACTGGCTCGCTTTCCCAACAATTCCTGCCGCCGGAGGCCCCGTGAGAGTGATCGACCGCGCTCGTCTTAAGTCCCTTATGGAGCGCGAGCAGCAGCGCTTTGTGCACGACCGCCCGAAATCCAAGGCCCTGTTCGACCGCGCCGGCAAGTCGCTGCTCGGCGGCGTCCCCATGAACTGGATGATGAAGTGGGCCGGAGCCTTTCCGCCCTTCGTCCGCGAAGCCCAGGGCGCGCACTTTTTCGATGTCGACGGCAACCGCTATATCGACTTCTGCCTCGGCGATACCGGAGCCATGACCGGACACTCCCCCTTCGCCACCGTCAAAGCCGCCGAAGAACAACTCAAGCGCGGCATCACCCTCATGCTGCCGAGCGAAGATGCGGTCTTCGTCGGGGAAGAATTGCAAACACGGTTCGGACTGCCGTACTGGCAATTTGCTCTTACCGCCACCGACGCGAACCGTTTTTCCATCCGCCTGGCCCGCCAGATCACCAGCCGTCCCAAGATTCTGGTTTTCAACTGGTGCTATCACGGCACGGTCGATGAAAGCTTCATCACCCTGAAAGACGGAGTCGCGCAGGCCCGCCGTGGCAATATCGGACCGCCCGTCGATCCCACGGTGACCACCAAAGTCGTCGAGTTCAACGACCTGCCCGCGCTCGAACAGGCGCTTGCCCCCGGAGACGTTGCCTGCGTGCTGGCCGAGCCGGTCATGACCAACGTCGGCATCGTGCACCCCGAACCCGGATACCACAAGGCCCTGCGCGAGATCACCCGCAAGTACGGCACGCTGCTCGTTATCGACGAGACTCACACCATCTGCGCCGGGCCCGGCGGCTACACCCGCGCAGAAAATCTCGAGCCCGATTTTTTCGTATTCGGCAAAGCCATCGGCGCCGGCGTCCCCGGCGCCGTCTACGGATTCACCAAGGAAGTCGCCAAGTGCATTCAGGACCGCCACAATCTCGAAGACTGCGATACCGGAGGCATCGGCGGAACTCTCGCCGGCAATGCCCTTTCGCTCGCCGCCATGCGCGCGACCCTCGAAAAAGTGCTGACCAAGGCCGCCTTCGACCAGATGATTCCTCTTGCCGAGCGCTGGACCGACGGCGTCTTTAAAACCATCGCCGAGTTCGAGGTCCCGTGGAACGTCACCCGCCTCGGCTGCCGCGCCGAATACCTGTTCTCGCCGCGGCCCGCAAAAAACGGAACTCAGGCCCACGACGCCATGGATTTCGAACTCGAACGCTTCATGCACCTCTACGCCATGAACCGGGGTATTCTGCTCACTCCGTTCCACAATATGGCACTGATGTCGCCGGTCACCGAGAAAGAAGACGTCGATCACCACACCCGCGTCTTCCGCGAAGGCGTGAAGGAACTGGTGGGATAGGGCTCGGTCCAGACGGGCGGGGACGCCCGTCCCTCCATCAGGGAACCGGGAGCGGAAAGCCGATTCTGATACCCTTGTCCTTCCGTCCATGAAGCCCGCGATTCTCAGATGGCTGCTGCCGGTGCTTGCGACTACCGCGACGATCGGCTGCGCCAACCCCGGGCCGCCGCTGCCTCCGTCTCTGGAATTGCCCAAGGCCGTCAGCGATCTGCACGCTACGCGCAAGGGCGATAAGGTGTACTTGGCATGGACAGTGCCCACGCGAACCGTAGATCAGCAGACCATCCGACACATGGGGCCGACGCGGATCTGCCGCAGCGCCGCCAGCGCGATCACCGGCTGCAGCCAGGGCATCGCCGAAATTTCTCCATTGCAATTTCCAGTCACGCTTCCGGCGAAGAAGAAAAAGAACGAACCGCCGCCCAAGGTGGAGGCCAGCTACACCGATACGCTGCCACCCAATCTGCAGGAGCAAGAAGCCTCGGCGGTGGTGACGTTCGCGGTCGAAGTATTCAACTCGCACGCTCGGACCGCGGGACTTTCCAACCAGGTGCAGGTTCCGGCTGTGCCCGCGCTTGCGGCGCTGGCAAACTTTCAGGCACAGATTACCGCCGGAGGAGTCGTCCTGAACTGGGAGGCTCTACCAGAGCCGCCCTCCGTTCCCGGCCTGAGCTATGCGATCCGCTTCTATCGTCATCAGGAAGGCGGGAAGGCCGACGCCTTCGCCGGCGAAGTGCCCATCGATACCACCACCTTCACTGACCACGGTTTCGAGTGGGAGAAAACCTACGAATATCGTGCAAACGCGGTGACTACGATCCAGCAGCCCGGGAAAGGCGAGGTCATTCTGGAGGGAGACGACACTCCCACGGTGAAAGTCATCGCCCATGACATCTTCCCGCCCGCGATCCCCTCGGGATTGCAGGCGGTCGCGACTGGAGTGGGCCAGCAACCGGGCATCGATCTGGTGTGGACGCCCGACACCGAGCCCGATCTCGCCGGATACAACGTCTTCCGCCATGAAGAAGGCGGCGAAGCGGTAAAGATTAACCAAGACCCCGTGAAAACTCCGTCGTACCGCGATACGACCGCTGCTTCCGGCCATACCTACTACTATTCCGTCTCCGCCGTCGATGTGCGCGGCAACGAGAGCGCTCGCTCCGAAGGGGCCCACGAGACCATGCCGTAGCTACACGTAATCGAACAAGGTCATAAAGCCGAAGTCCATGTGCAACTGCTGGTGGCAGTGGAACAGGGTCAGGCCGGGATGGTCGGCAACGAAATCGACTTCCGCTTCCTGGTATCCGCCCATCATCATCACGTCTTTCATCACCCCGGAGGTCGGTTGTCCCGCGATCTTCGTAAGTTCGAAGCTATGGCGGTGCAGGTGGATGGGGTGAATGTCGTCACTCGCGTTGCGCATGCGAATGCGGTAGCGCTTGCCTTCGTGCAGATGGAAGGAAGCCGGCGCCATCATCTGGTTCGCGGAATAGGCGACCCCGTTGATCGTCCACTGATTGAATCCGTCGAGCGCGGCGTTCTGTTTCTCGAAAAGCATGTCGAACACTTCGTCGGGCTGCGCCGACGGAGCTACCGGGTTGCCGAAGTGCGCGTAGTTCCACCGGAAAGGCTTGGGCGTGATCCACTGCGGCTTGCCTTTCGCGCCGGCGTACTCCACCACGATGCCCATGCCGTGATGACGGTCATCGTCAGCCAGGTCACCCATGATCCAGACTCCGGGATGGTTCATTTCGACGATCGCGGAAATCCTCTCGGCGGTTCCGAGCCATAGGCCGGGGACGCGCACCGGCTTCGGCAGCGGATTGCCGTCCATGGCAACTACGGTGAAGCTGTGGCCGGGAAGCGCGAGGCTGCGAATTTCCCCCGCGCTGCCGTTCAAAACGTGAAACAGTACGCGCTCGCCCGCTTTCACGCGCACCGGCTCACCGTGGCCGAGCATCCGTCCATTGATGGTGAAGGAGTCGTAGCCCACCTCGTATCCGTGCGGCATGCCTTTGGCGAGCGATGCCTTCATCTTGCTCTCTCCGGCATTCTTCAAAGCAGGGACGGTTTGCGCGGGCGAGAGGAAGTCCATCGCCATATCGCCGCCGCGGCTGAAGGTGGGCTGAAATTCCTTGAGGGTGAGGAAGACTTCGCGATCGTAGTTGCCGGGGTGCTGCTTCGGTTCAATGTAGACGGGTCCGACCAGACCGCTGTACTGGCCGGCCGCGAGGTTGGCTCCCGCGCGGACGTGGGTGTGATAGAAGCGAAAGCCCGCGGGCCTCGGCTCAAAAGAAATTATGCGGCTCCCGTGCGCCGGAATGAACGGCGTGCCTTCCTCAGCCGCGCCATCGACATCGGTCGAAACGAACTGTCCGTGCCAGTGCAGTTGCTCCGGCGTGTCCGTCTGGTTATGAATATCGACAGTGATGCGCTGGCCTTCTTTCAGGCGAAGCAGCGGCCCCGGAAACTGCCCGTTGTAGGTGGTGACGGAAACGATTCGATTCGGAGCCAGCTCAACCGGCGTGGTGGCAATCGTCAGAGTGTAGTCGGCGGCGCCCTCGCTCGGCGGAGCCGATACCTTCCCGCCCGGCATTGCCGATTGACTCAACAGACGCGGCGGGGAAAATAATGTGGAGCCGACGGCGGCGGCCGCGGTTTTCAGGAAAGTGCGGCGCGGGAAATGGAAGCGTGGCATAGTCCTCCCTGAGCACAAGACGCCCCGCTTGCCGCTCTTCTATGCAATATATCGGACTTCGATCGTTGGATGGAACTGCGCGGTGCCCGCTTTTCTATCAGGGCGCAGGTTCGATGCGCGCGGCGCTTGGCTTTGATCAGTACATCCACCGGATCGGGACGGCCATTCCAGAAATCGAGGCGGATGCGTCCGTCGGGCATCTGTGTGACGGTCGCGGGAATGGAACTGGCTGTGAGGTACCAGCCGTCAGGGAGGACGACGGCATTGCGGGGGCGTCCCAGACTGCGGTCGAACACCAGTTCGTCGCCATCCAAGCGATAGCTTTGGGGAGCCGCGTAGGTCTCCCAGATGCGGAGGCGCACCGACTGCGCAGCCTGGACCGGCGAAAACGCGATCACGACCACCTGGGCACCTGCGTCGACCGGTTCCCCGGCATCCAGCTTCGCTGCTTTCAGTTCGGCACCGGTCATGATCCGTGTCTTCAGCTTTTCTCCAGTATCGAGCACGTGGGCCGACGGGTCCGAAACCGTGCTGCCCGTGCGGACGACGTTGAAATATTTATCCGCGCCCGGGCGCGACTCGGTGTAGTCGTGATAAAGGCGGAAAGAGTGGCTCTCCGGCTGCCCGAGGAAGTAAACAATCTCGCGATCCTGGTGCGCGCGTTCGGAAAGACGTTCCTGCTCGGTCTCTCCCTCGAAAGGAGCTTCCCAGCTTTTCGACTCTCCCAGCGCCCGGGGAACGGCGGCCGCGCCTGTCTGCGCTCCGGGTTTGGCTTTCACAATCAGCGGCGCTTCCGCTCCACTGCCGTTCAAAAAACTGATGGCGATGCGTCCATCGGGTTCGGCCAGCACCTGCGATGGCACATTGCATGACACCAGTTCGTATCCCGCCGGCAGGACCACGCTGTTGCGCGGAATGCTCAGCGGACGGTTGAAGACGATGGTGTCGCCCTCGCGGTAATAGCTCTTCGTGTCTTTGTAGGTTTTCAGGATGAGCAGGCGCGCTTGCCCGTCAGGAGGCACCGGCCGCGCCAGATGTATTTTTATATAATCGACCGACGCATCTTCGCCTTTCATCAGCGGATCTTTTACCGCGTCCTCGCCGCTCACCACTTCAAAGCGCAGCGGCTGTCCCGTCATGACATCGATGACGGACTCGTCCCGCGCGACGCTGCCTTTACGGATGGGATTGAAATAATAGTTTGCACCCGCGGTCGTGGCGAGTCACTTCGTAGCGGATGGCGAAGCTCGCGCTGTCAGGGGCGAGGAGTTCGTAGCGGGTGTATTCGTCAGTCTCGGTCTGGGTGGACTGAGCCAGACCGGGAGCGGCCAGGAGGAGGAATACTGCTGCGAGTTGGAGCGTCCGTTTCATGAGGTTCCTCGGGCTCTGAAGCGCAAGTCAAAGAAGGGGCTGTATCGCAGGAGCGCGCGCCACCCAAAACCAAGCCACCCAGAAGCAAGCGACCGAGAACCAAGCCCCCGAGAAGTATGCCACCCAAACGCTACTTCAGTCCTTTGACCACGTAAGCTTGCGAGAGCACGCGCACGTAGATGTAGGCGTAGGCGGTAGCGTCGGTGGAAAAGCGCGGGGCGCCGATGGAGGAGGCTCCGGCGATGTCGGCGCCAAAGGTCTTCCAGAAGTCCATCTTTCCGCTGGCGATATTGAACTTATAAATTTTTACGCCTTTGTCGTTCGGGCCATTCGGCGTCACGAGCAGCGAATTCCCGTCAGGCCCCCAGCCGATAATGTGGTACTTTCGGGGGAAAGTTCGCAAGCGGATGCAGAGTGCCTTCCGTGATCGACCACACTCCAAAACTTCCGTCCGGTTTGCGCACCACGGTGCCTGAGCCATCGGGCGAGATGTGCACGCCGGCGATGCCCTCGGGGGTGATGGGCTTGGCATCGCCCGTATTCATGTCGATCAGGTAATCGCGGGCGCCGTGTCCGGCTTCGATGCCGTCGGCGAGCAGGCGCTTGCCGTCGGGCAGCCAGTGCACTTCGACGTAGCTGATGGCGTCGTGGGTAAGCTGCCGCGAACCTCGCCGGCCCCGGTGGGCACCAGGTTCAGGTTACCGCCCTTCGACGATCTCGTGATCGCCCACTTGCCATCGGGCGAGATGGCCTCGGCATTTCCTTCGCCGAGGCGCAACGGAGGCGATCCGTCGGTGTCGCGCAGGAAGACGGTGTAGTTGGGACCGCCGCCGTCGCCTTCCTCATCGAAAATGACTTTATGTCCATCGCGGCTGATGTCGCGCAGCTCCGACCACCCGAACCAGCCCAGTTCGCGCTCTTCTTTTCCGCCCGGAGGCACGCCCCGGATGCCCAAGCGCGTCTGATTGGTTACCGCCAGGATGGTTCCGTTGCGCGAGTCTTCCAGCCACATGCCGCCGGGCACATTGGTGATAGTGCGCAGCTTGCCGGAAAGGGTCACGGCCCGCGGGTTCGAGGCACTGCCGCTGCCGCTGGAGGTGAACCAGATTTCGTCGCCAGCAGGGGACCAGAGAACACCCTGGGTAGATACCCAGCCGGAAGACAGCTTTTTCTCCTTGCCATCCGGCCCGATCACTGCGATCGAGCCCTGATCGTCGCCGTTGGGATTTTCATGGTCAGCGAAGGCGACCGACTTTCCGTCGGGGGAAATCTTGGGATGGCTGATCCAGTTGATACTATCCAGCAGAACTTTGCCGACGGGATATTCCAGGCGCCAGTGATTATTTTCCGGAACATAGCGGACGACCGCCATGTTCTCTCCGTCCGCCGCCCAGTCGGCGTCCTGCACGTTGTCGAGCACTTCGCGGGGCGATCCGCCGCTGAGCGGCACGCGCGCCAGCGTCCCGGATCGCGCATAGCCTCCGTAGCCGACGGTGTTGAGCCGGATCGCCAGCTCTCCGTTCTTCGAAATCGAAAGCAACTCGGCGTCTTTAATTCCCAGTTCGCGCGCGCCAGGATCGTCGGTGCGGGCGATATAGAGCTGGCGGTCGCCACCATCCCACGACGCGCTGTACACAACGCTGCCGTCGGGAGTGAAGCGCGCATTCCCGATGGAGCCGGTGCGGAAGGTGATCTGCTGGTACTCGGGGATGGAGGTGTGCAGGTTACCGTGGCCGAGCCACCAGCCTACAGCGAGCATGGCGGCGGCGACGGCGAGCGCCGCGGCGAGCGCCACCGGCATGCGGCTGCGCTGCGGCTCTTCCTGAACCGGCGCGACTTTCGCCGAAGTGCTGGAGACACCGGAGAGATGCTCGAGATCGAAAGCAATGTCGCTCGCCGAATGGAATCGGCCCTCGGGACGCTTCTCCAGGCAGTGCTGCACGATGCGCTCGAGCGCGGGCGAAACGTTGCGGTTGGTTTCGCTCAGCTCCGGCGGCTCTTCCTTCAGGATCGAGCTCATCGTGTCCGCGGGAGTGTCTCCGTGGAACGCGCGCTTGCCCGAAAGCATCTCGTACAAGATCGCGCCGAAGCTGAAAATGTCGGAGCGCGCGTCGAGGCCAGGCCGCGCACCTGCTCGGGCGACATGTAGCCCGCCGTTCCCAGCACGATGCCGGCTTCGGTGCCCTGGGTCGCCGTGGCCATGGAGGTATGGGCGCCGGATTCGGCCTGGGTCAGCTTGGCCAGCCCGAAGTCGAGGATCTTGACTCGCCCGTCCTTGGTGATGAAAAGATTCTCGGGCTTGAGGTCGCGGTGAACGATGCCTTTTTCATGCGCCGCCGCCAGCCCGCGCGTGATCTGCAGCGCGTAGTCCAGAGCCTTGCGCACCGGGAGGGCGCCGTTGCGCAACCGGTCGCGCAGCGTCTCTCCCTCGAGCAGCTCAGAGACGACATACGACGAGCCGTCGCTGGTGCCGATGTCGAAGACCGCGAGAATGTTGGGATGGTTCAGGGCGGCGGTGGCCAGGGCTTCCTGCTCGAAGCGGCGCAACCGGTCGGCGTCAGCCGAAAATGCGTGCGGCAGAACCTTGATGGCGACATCGCGTTTCAGGCGGGAGTCGCGGGCGCGATAGACCTCTCCCATGCCGCCCGCGCCGATGAGCGCAGTAATTTCGTAGGGGCCGAGCTTGGTGCCAGAGGTCAGAGTCACTAGCGGGAAAGGGTATCACTTCAGCGGAAAATCGCACAGGCGTTCATTCGACGGTGCTCAAGGGGCTCCATCGCATCGCAAGCAGATGCCCGAGCCGTGGCTCTGCTCTCGACGACCCGCCCCCAACCTTGGTAATCACCGGGTCTCTTCCGCGAAATGCGTTTCCAGCTTATCCTGTTCAATAGAACGAGGCTGCGCTCCCAGGATTGCGTTTCCTCTCATCCGTATGATTCCACTTCGGCTCTATAGCATGATTCTTGGCGCCTCGGGCGTGGTGCTGGCGGCGTATCTGTTGCTGCGCCGCAAACCGAAGACTCCCGAAGATCTGGAGCGGGAGCGGCGGGAGTGGCTCGATCACGTCGGCCGTATCACCGATGGCACCGTGATTGACGTTCAGGAGCTGCGTTCGGGTGAGCACAAAGCCGCCACGCTGTTGATTTTTCAATACGATGTCGCCGGAGTTTCCTACGAAGCTTCCCAGGACGTGACCTACCTGCGGCAGCGCATCAACCTGCATTCCTGCCGCCTGGGACTGCCTACCTCGGTCCGCTACGATCCGCAGAATCCCGGGAATTCCATCGTGCTGTCGGAGAAGTGGATGGGATTAAGGCAGTAGGACCAGCCGTCAGTCTTCGGTCGTCAGTCGTTAGCCAAGTTCACTCGTCACATACTAAAGCCCGAGGAAGTAGCCCGAGACGTGGTGTGAGGAATCAGCTGGCGACTGCTTTGACATGGGGGGTCGCTGACGACTGCAGACCAGACTGACGACTGCTGCTATCAGCTGCCCGCCGCGAAGCCGCCATTGCGCGCGTAGGTGATGCGCAGATATTTGTGGGGATTGACCGGGGTGTCGTTGATGCGGACTTCGTAGTGCAGATGCGGACCGGTGCTGCGTCCGCTGAGGCCGACGTATCCGATGGTGTCGCCGCGGTGCACGTACTGGCCGGCGATCACCGCGAAGTTCGACAGGTGTCCATAGCGCGTGGTGATGCCATGGCCGTGATCCAGAATAATGGCGCGACCGTAGCCGCCCAGGAAGTCGGCAAACGTGACGGTGCCGTCAGCCGGCGCGATAATCGCCTGCCCGTAGGAGGCGGAAATATCGATGCCGCTGTGGAACGCGCCTTCTCCGTTGAACGGGTCGATGCGTTCGCCGAACGATGCCGTTACCGGACCTTCCACCGGCCACAGGTTGGGAGCGGAGTTCGCCCGCATCCAGTCGGCGGTGGTGACGTTGCGCGTCAGTCCGAGGAAAATGCCGGTCGAAGCCGCGCCGCTCAGCGCCGTGGTCTTCAACGCGTACAACTGATCAAGGGAGGATACAACTTGGGCGTCCTGAAGAGTTCCCGTGGAGTTGGACAGGACAGGCTCGGGTTTCAATCCGTAGAGAGAAGAAACTTCACTGGCCAGCGACCCCAACGAGGCCACCTGGATGTCTCTCTCTTTCGCCACCTGCTCCAATCGCGAATAGCTGGTTTTCAGCTGGTCCTTTTCCGTCCGCAGCTCGTTGTACTGCGACACCTTGAGCAGCATGCGCAGATACGAACTGGCGATTCCGGTCAGGCTCAACACTCCAATTGCCGCGCCCACCACGAAGATGTAGAGATAATGGATGGGAATGGGAATCTTGCGGAGTTGTCCATCTTCTCCGCGCGCGACAAAAAGGATGTAGAAGCGTTTACGCAACGTCGCCTTTCCTGCGAAATTTCTGAGGGACGGATCACCCTGGGGCTGGCTCGCGTTTACGAGAACCCTGAGTGCCATCCTGATTCCGGGCTACGCTCGCCTTCCAAGCAGCGGCTTTGCGCGCCCTTCGAAACCTACCGGAACCAGGCAAGGCCTGAAAGCCAGTTTGACTGCAATCTCAACCGGATGCAGCACTTAGTTCGGCCAAAGGTGTTAAGGAAACAGCTTCGTCACGGTAACAAAGTAGGTTCCCCCCTGTCAACGACCAAGGGCACATTCCACCGGTTACCAAGGATGGTAATGAACCATGGTCCCAGGGGGCATGTTACCGGCAGGAGTCTGGAAGGACCGCTGGGCGCGGGTCTGCTGTGCTCCTCGTCACGGCCATTTCCATACTCTTATATAGTTTGACCGTCGTGCCGCTTGCCGAAAAAGCGCTGATTGCAGGAATTCGCCGCCAGGCTGGGGCGGGAAGGGGCATTGTGGCTGGAATTGGCGATGATTGCGCGGTCCTCGGTGTGCCCGCCGGACACGAGGCCCTCGTGACCACCGATTTTTCCCTCGAAGGCATTCACTTCCGGCGCGACTGGCATCCGGCGGAGTCCGTCGGCCATCGCTGCCTGACCCGCGGCCTCAGCGATATTGCGGCCATGGGAGGAGAGCCGATCGCAGCTTTTCTGTCGCTGGCCCTGCCGCGAAGGCTTCCCCAGACCTGGGCAAACGGATTTGTGCGCGGCCTGCTGCAACTGGCGGGTAGGCTGGGCGTGACTTTAGCGGGAGGGGACACAGCCGAATCTCCCGACGGCGTACTGGCCGACATCACAGTGCTGGGATCGGCGCCGAAGGGCAAGGCCATTCTGCGCTCGGGAGCGAAGCCGGGCGACCGGGTCTACGTGAGCGGCGAACTGGGCGGAGCTGCGGCCACCATCGAGCAGATGATCAAGCGCCCCAAGCGCAAGCTGAACCCCCGACACTTTGTCCGTCATTTCTTCCCTGAGGCGCGGTTGGAACTGGGACGCATGCTGCGGGAAAAAGGTCTGGCGTCGGCGATGATCGATACCAGCGACGGTCTCTCGACCGATCTGGCGCACCTCTGTGCCGAGAGCGGTGTGGGGGCGGAGATTGTGGCCGAGGCCATTCCCCTGGCGGCGATCGGCAAACCGGCGCGCGTGGTCGAACAGCATTTTGCCCTGCACGGCGGCGAAGACTACGAGTTGCTGTTCACGGTGCCGGCCGCGAAGCGTGTTCCTTCGCGCCTGGCCGGTGTTCCGCTTACCGAGATCGGAGTCATCACCCGTGGCCGCAAAGTTTTCCTGCGGAACGCGAAGGGAGTGGGATACGAATTCGTGCCGCGGGGATGGGAGCACCTCGGAAGATGAAAACCGCAGGGGACGCAGAGGACGCCGGGATAGCCGGGATCAAGGATGGAAAACCCCGCGTCCCCTGCGCTTTTGGTTAACCTCGCGACTCCCCGCTGGTACATGGCCTAACGTTCACCCTTGAACCACTTCTTTCTCTAGGATTCGCGCATGCAATCGGTCTAAAGTAACCTCATGTCGTTACGATTTTGCGGTTTCATGCTTGTGCTTTTTGGCGCGTCGCTGGCGTTTGCCATGCAGCCGGTCGCGCCCGTAGACAACGATTTCGTGCACAAACAGTTTGGCTCGACTTGCAAGCTGGAGCCCGGACTTTCGCCCATCACCGGCGACCTGAATGGCGATGGCGTGGAGGATATCGTTATTCCGGCGCGCTGCACCAATCCCATGATGGATCGCGCGGAAAACAACTTCCGTGTCGAAGACCCCTATTACAGCTTCTTTGGATACGGCAATCCCAAGATCACGAGTGAATTTGCCTCGGAAGATCCCTTGCAGCGCGGTGTGGTGCTGCTGATCATTCACGGCGACGGTCCGGAAGCCTGGCGGTCGGAGACTCCCAAGGCCAAGTTCATGATCATCAACCTGCCCTACAAGTCGATCGTGATCAAGAAGATGATGGCAGGCAAGAAGAAGACGGTCATGGCGATTTACACCCAGGAAACCGGCAGCGACCAGATGACTTCCGCCCTGCTCTGGGACGGCAAGAAATACAAGTACACGCCGCTCGGCTCGAGCCTGGAATAGTCTCAAGACATCAAGACAACGGGAGAGACGGGGACGCCTGTCTCTCCATCGCCGCCTCATCACACCCACCTCGGACTTACCTCACACCTCGCTGTTCATCCACCCGATATAATCTTCCCCCATGAACTTGGAACAGAAACTGGAAGAGCTGAAGCGGCGCGACCATTTGGCCCAGGAAGGCGGCGGAGCGCAACGCCGCGAACGCCAGCACAAGGAAGGCAAGATGTCGGCGCGCGAGCGCATCGAGTTCCTGCTCGATGAAGGCAGCTTCGAAGAGACCGACAAACTCGTCACCCACCGCTGCAACGACTTCGGCATGCACGAGCAGAAGTACTACGGCGACGGCTTCATCACCGGTTATGGACGCATCGAAGGCCGGCTGGTCTTTGTCTTCGCCCAGGATTTCACCGTCTTCGGCGGATCGCTCTCGGAAGCCAATGCCGCGAAGATCGTCAAGATCATGGACCTGGCCGCGAAGATGGGCGCGCCCGTGATCGGGCTGAATGACTCCGGCGGCGCCCGCATCCAGGAAGGCGTCATGTCGCTCGCCGGCTACGCCGACATTTTTCTGCGCAACACGCTCTACAGCGGCGTGGTGCCGCAGATTTCCGCCATCATGGGGCCGTGCGCGGGCGGCGCCGTGTATTCACCAGCGATTACCGACTTCATCCTGATGGTCGACAAAACCTCCTACATGTTCATCACCGGACCGGACGTGATCAAGACCGTGACGCATGAAGACGTCACCAAAGATCAGCTGGGCGGAGCCACCACGCACAACGAGACTTCCGGCGTCGCCCACTTCCTGGCGCACGACGATGCCGAATGCCTGTCGATGGTGCGCGAGCTGCTGAGCTTCGTGCCGTCGAATAATCTGGATGACCCGCCGCGGAAGGCGTGCACCGACCCCGTCGACCGCGCCGATTCCGCGCTCGACAAGATCGTTCCCACCGAGTCGAACCATCCCTATGACATGAAGGATGTCATCCACGCGGTGATCGACGACGGATACTTCTTCGAAGTGCAGGAGCACTACGCGAAAAATATCGTCGTCGGGTTTGCGCGGCTCAACGGCCGCTCGGTGGGCATCGTCGCCAACCAGCCGGCGATGCTCGCGGGAACGCTCGACATCAACGCCTCGATCAAGGGCGCGCGCTTCGTCCGCTTCTGCGACTGCTTCAATATCCCGCTGGTGACCTTTGAAGACGTTCCCGGATTCCTGCCTGGCACCACCCAGGAATACGGCGGCATCATCAAGCACGGAGCCAAGCTGCTCTATGCTTTTGCCGAAGCCACGGTGCCCGAAGGTCACGGTCATTACGCGCAAAGCCTACGGCGGCGCCTACTGCGTCATGGCGTCAAAGCACATCCGCACGGATGTGAACTACGCCTGGCCGACCGCCGAGATCGCGGTGATGGGCCCGGAAGGCGCGGTGGATATTGTCTACAAAAGAGAACTAGAGAAGGCCGCCAACAAGATCGCCATGCGGGAAGAAAAGATCGAAGAGTTCCGCGACCGCTTCGCCAACCCCTACGTAGCCGCGGATCGCGGATTCGTCGACGCGGTCATCCAACCGAAAGAGACAAGAAAGAAGCTGATCCAGGCGCTGGAGATGCTGGAGACCAAGCGGGACAAGAATCCGCCTAAGAAGCATGGGAACATACCGCTGTAAGGGTTGGTACTGGTAATCTAAGAGGCCCATGAGCCATTCTGAAAATCGTCCGTTGTTTCGGTTGGAGCAGAAGCTCGGTTCCAATTGGCAACATCTGCGTGAAGCCGACGCGGCTGCTGTGAAGGCTCAAAGAGAACTTTTGGATCTTCTTGAGAGAGAAGTGGCCAAGTTTGCTTCTGAAGACGCAAATTTAGTGGTTTTCGGCTCTCTAGCCAGAAAAGAATGGATTGATGGCGAGAGCGACCTTGATTGGACCTATTTCGTAGACGGACAAGCAAATTCAAGGCATCTGAAAATCGCCCAGGAGATCAAATCAGCCCTTCCGAAGGAGGTTCGGCTCATTGACGGCCAAGAGAAATTTAGGTTTGGTGTGCCTGGTCCAACGGGCACATTCGGGAACTTAGCGTTCGGCCACCAGCTCGTGCATCTAATTGGAGGGCAGGACGATACCAATAAGAATATGACGCAACGGATTCTGTTGCTACTCGAGTCGGTTCCGATCGGTCCTCGTTCCGCCTACGACAGGGTCGCGCGAGCCGTAATCGATCGATACCTGGAGGAAGAGGCAGAATTTCTGGTTGACGGACAGATGAAATTCAAGGTTCCTAGATTCTTGCTGAACGACATTGTGCGGTTTTGGCGGACGATGGCAGTGGACTTTGCCAGCAAGCAGCGCGATAGGGGTGGAAAGGAATGGGCATTACGCAACGCTAAGCTACGGATGTCCCGGAAAATGATTTTCGCATCGGGACTGCTGGTTTGTTTTGCGTGCAATCTGGACGACAATCTTCAATCGAAGATTTCCACCCAAAGCAGTGATATAAACCTCAAACACTTGGCAAACCACATTTGGGAATATGTGAATTTGGCGCCTCTTGATATTTTGGCATCAATGGTAGAAAAAGTTGCAGTCGAAGCGGAAGTAGCGAGGTCCTTGTTTTCAGCTTATGACAAGTTCTTGGCGTTGATGGCAGACAAAGATGCGCGATCAGCGCTAAAAAATATGAGCCCGAGAGACTCGCGGAAAGATCCAGTTTTCGGGCAAGTCAGGGAAATCAGCAAGCAATTCGAAACTGGCTTGAACAATCTGTTCTTTAAGAATGAACGTCTGAAACCGCTGACAGAAAAATATGGGGTGTTTTGAATGCGTCCAATAGGCTTCTCCACTGGAGCCCTTTGCTACGGTGACTTTCGTCATGCTCTAGGGCTTCTTGGCGAGACCAACGCGACCGCCGTTGAGCTCTCCGCGCTGCGGCAGAATGAATTAGAGCCGCTCGTGGCGGCGCTGAATAATTTGAATCTTGAACAATATCGCCACGTTTCCGTGCATCTGCCAAGCGCGGTAGACCCGGAATTTGAGGCGACGATGTTAGATCTGTTAGGTCAGATCCCAGCCCACTGGCCGCTCATAACACACCCAAACGTTATTAGGATTTGCGATCGTTGGCAGGCTCTCGGGGACCGTCTGTGTGTTGAGAACATGGACAAGCGTAAGCCTATAGGACAAACCGCTCATGACTTGGGGGGGATTTTTGAGCGATTCCCGGAGGCGACATTCTGTCTTGATCTTGGGCATGCACATCAGATTGACCCGACAATGGGAGAAGCTGTGCTGATTATAGAGAGGTTTCGAGACAGATTGACACAGTTGCATGTAAGCGAAGTGAATTCTGAGAGCAAGCACGATCCCCTGTCACGGGAGTCCGCGTCAGCTTTTTCCCTTGTTGCACATTTAATCCCGCGAAATGTTCCCACCATCTTGGAAAGCAGGTTGTTCCCACTAAATGCGGCCGCCGTTCAAGCAGAGATAGACTTCGCAGGTGACCTCTTGGACTCGATTTCGGTCCTTGAGTTGGCGGGCGACTGAGACCGTACGTTTGCATAAAAGATCGTTCGTCCCGGCAGTTCTATAGGACGTTACCACGATGTGCGAGTTATTCTGCTGGTACTTGGCGGAGATACCTCTGCGGGTCACGGACCGAAACTCATAGAATCCAGGGGTGTGAGCGGGGCAGACGACAGTATCGTTGATGTCGAGGCCGACGGCCTACCTTGTAACGACGTCGGGTTGTGGACTGAGGCGAAGCACAGGTTGGTCGCATACTACGCAGCCTTGTTTTCAGGGGCGATGAAAGACAAATGGGAGAAACGAATCTATATCGAGTTGTACGCCGGGGCTGGCTACAGCCGCATTCGCGATACGGAGAGAGTTATCGCAGGATCCCCTATTCAGGCGCTCACGCTTAAGGTTCCCTTTGACAAGTACATATTCTGCGAACGGGATCCCGAGAAATTGGAGGCGCTGCGAGTTCGCGTCAGGCGTCGCGCTCCCTCCGCGGACGTCGCTTTCATTCCAGAAGATTGCGACGCTAATGTGGATAAGATCTCTGCCGCTATTCCCCAGTATTCCAAAAACCACAAAGTCCTTAGTCTCTGCTTCGTCGACCCCAATGATATCGGCATTAGGTTCTCCACGCTCCAGACCCTCGCGCTGAAATATGTCGACTTTATTGTGTTGCTAGCGTTGTACATGGACGCACTCCGCGCCGAGCAGCACTACATCAAGAACCCTTCAAAGATCGATGAGCTGCTAGGAACGACGTCTTGGCACGATCGGTGGATAACCGCGAAACAGAAAGGCGCAGAATTCCCGCGCTTCCTAGCCGAGGAGTTCGCCGCCAGTATTGCAACGATGAAATATATTCCTCCACCGTTCTATTCAATGCGCAAAATCTTTTTTTACGAAAAGAACTTTCCGCTCTATGCGGTCGGATTGTTTTCACGTCACCCGCTTGCCTATCAGCTTTGGGATAAGGCGCTCAAAGGCAGCGACGATCAACTCGGTTTGTTCTGAAGATTATGTCCCTTAACTCCCACATCGAATGGACCGACGCTACCTGGAACCCCGTCCGCGGCTGCGTCAAGATCAGCCCCGGCTGCAAGCACTGCTATGCCGAGACTTTTGCCGAGCGGTTTCGGGGGGTGAAGGGGCATCCGTATGAGCAGGGATTTGATCTGCGCTTGGTGCCCGAGAAGTTGACTGAGCCGTTCACCTGGCGCTCTCCAAAACTTGTGTTTGTGAATTCGATGAGCGACCTGTTTCAGGAGGGCGTGCCCGACGACTACGCCGAGGCCGTCTCGCGGGTGATGGCGATGGCGAATTGGCATACCTATCAGGTCCTCACCAAGCGGTCGGAGAGGTTGCTCGGCTTGCTGAAGGGGCGGCTGCGCTTCGCGGCTAAGCGCGAGAACATCTGGTGGGGCGTCAGTGTTGAGGACAAGAAATATGGTTTGCCCCGCATCGATCATCTGCGTTGCGCTCCCGCGGCGGTGCGCTTCCTTTCGGTCGAGCCGTTACTCGAAGACCTTGGAGAGGTCGATCTCTCGGGCATTAGCTGGGTCATCGTCGGAGGAGAAAGCGGGCCCGGGGCGCGTCCCATGAAAAAAGATTGGGTGATTTCGATCCGCGAGCAGTGCCGCCGGCAGCGCGTGCCGTTTTTCTTCAAACAGTGGGGCGGAGTCCGTAAAGTGAAGAATGGCCGGCTGCTCGACGGCAGAACCTACGATGAGTATCCCCGGCGCGCGGCGGCGGAGGTTCCGGATCGGATGAGCTGTTTGAAGTTTGCGGCGGAATTTCTGGAATCACGCGCCCAGTTCGTGCGGCTGCCGGCATAGGCGGCATTGCTTTTCACAACCTGAGCGGCATCAGGGCTTTGCGCTACACTACCCCGGCGTGACCAACTGATGCCGACCGACTCCATCCGCCGCCTGCTCGATCTGCTGGAACAATCGAAGACGCGTTACGGGCCGGGCGAAGCGTCCCGCGCCGCGAAGCTTCTAGGACGGCTTGCGAAACGCCGCATCGCCGGCGCCGAAGATCTCATCCGCTTTCATGAAACCCTGCTGTTTCTTCGGGCATTCCCTCAAGGCCCGCAAGTCGTCGCGACTACCGAACGGGTGCTGACCGATTTTCACCGGCGAATCGAAGCTTTCCACGCAGCCGGCGGCGACATGGACTCGTTCGATTCCTTTGAAGTCTCGGGCATGGCGGGAACGTCCATGCAAGACACGCTCAGCTTCGACGTCATGCGCTGGCTGGTCCGCCGTATTCCGCGCAACCTGAGCATGGTCTGGGATGACTACGAGGAGGAGCGCGCCATGGCAGCGACCTGGCCGCGATTCATGCCGCTGCTCGAGGAGGATGGCGACGTCGAAGCCAACATCCCCTGGAGCCGCTGGCTGCGCGCCGCATCCGGACGGACGCGTGAGCTGGAATGGTGGATCCGCCGCTTCGAAGCTCTGCCCATCTCCGACCGGGAAAAAGGAGAGCTCTACGGTTCGCTGCGCCTGCCCGTGCGCTGGGACTTGGCGAATCTTCCTCTGTCGCGCACGCGCAATCGCTGGCCCACCGGCGCTTCCTACTACCACCGCGAGCCCCTGATTTCGCGGAGCCAGGTGTCGCTCGAGAGAGAACTTTCGCGGCCTGCGCCGTTACTCAAGAAGCTGTCGCGAACCCGGGGCGAGGCGGTCATGGAGAAGATCCGGGAAGTCATGCTGGTGCGCTACCGGGAGCTTTACGGGACGACCGTGGGCGATCCGCGATCCGTCGTCGAAGCGCGCCTGGGGCGCGGGGTGGTGCTTTATCTCTGGGGACTGTCTGCCGAACGGCGTCTGCCGCTGCGAGCGTATGTTGCCGGCTTCACCATCAAGAACGGCGTCCCGATCAATTATGTCGAGGCCATCGGCCTGTGCGAGTGGATCGAGGTCGGCTTCAACACTTTCTATACCTTCCGCAACGGCGAGACAGCCTGGATCTACGCGCAACTGCTGCGATGCCTGACACGTTATACCGGCGCGAAGTGCATCTCCGTCTATCCCTATCAGATCGGCGACCACAATGAGGAAGCCATCGAGTCGGGCGCCTTCTGGTTTTACCGCAAGCTGGGTTTTCACTCGGGGAGCGCCGATCTGCGGCAACTGACGGAGCGCGAGGAGGGCAAGATTGCGAGCAATCCCAAGTACCGCACGCCGCCTCGCACCCTTCGAAAGCTGGCGGGAGCCCATTTGTTTTACGAAGTCCCGGGCGCGGATCCAGGGGCCTGGCACCGGTTTTTCGCGCGCAACCTCGGCCTCGCAGTCAACCAGCGCATGGCGCGGGAGTACGCCGGCGACAGCGGCCGCATTCGCGAGGCATCGGAGAAAGCGGTCGAACGCGCGCTGGGCATCTCCACCAGGCGTTGGGCGGAGGCGGAACGGAAAGCCTTCCGCGACTGGGCGCTGGTGCTGGCGGGAATTCCGGATCTCGCGCAGTGGAGTTCTGAAGAAAAAGCCAGCGTCGCGGAGATCGTCCGCGCCAAAGCGGGTCGCGATGAAATGCGCTTTCTGCGACTTACCGGAAAACACTCAAGGTTGAGAAGGGAGTTGCTGCGGCTGGGATCAGAAAGCTGAGGGCGTGAAACTTGGCGGGCAAAAAATTAAGGATCCCGAAGTGATGTTGAACTCATTCGTCTCGGCCAGTAGCTCGCGTTAGACCCTTGCCGACCTGACCTCGTGGCTTCCCTTGCGGGGCGCTGCGAGCGATCTAGGCTTGGGCTCCGGGCTTACCGCCAACCGGATAAACCTGTTCAACGCTTCGGGACCCTATATTGCCTTCGACATGATGTTCCGGTTCGCCTCGACCAGCGCTTAGCTATAGACCCTCGCTCACCCTCTCTTCATTCATCTTGCGATGCGAAGAGTGACTTCGCTTGAGCCCCGGACGCCGCACCAACCGGGAAAACTTAGAACGTGTCAAAGAACGATTATGTTTTTACTCCTCCTGTTTTTAGAGTCAATCAAAATACCGAAACTCTATGTGGTTTGAATGCAGTCGAGTGCAGCCGGTTCACAAGCGGGTGACAGGATTTGGTGCAACCGGTCCGCCAACATCCATGGTCTGTTGGTGCAGTCGGCAAGAATTCTCGGATCAGGACAGTTTCCGCGTAAGCGATTGCGTATGCCTAGCGCCATGGTTGATGTGGAAAATGCGGTGGAATCCGCAACAGGAGCGGAGTTGCGATTATCCCGCTTTCGCGGCGCTGCGGACAGCCTTGCATTCCTCGCAGGGGCAGACCTCGCGCAGAAATTGCCAGGAATAGATTCCCAACTCGTGTCCATCATTGAAATGAAAGCGGATGGCGTACTTTCCGACGGGAGCCGCCTCGGTTGGACGGGCGGCGGGCTTGAACATGGGCAGCGTTCCGGGGGCTTGCTTCGGAGGATCGCCCGGCTTCCGCCCGGACTTCGAGCGCTCCTCATCGCACATCGCGCAGGGACAGGCGTCGCGCAGAAACACAAACGAATAATGCGACTGGTGACCGTCTTTCCATTCGATATCCATGCCGGTGCCGGTGGTCAGATTGACCTTCACCGACTTGGGCTCTGTCGAGAACTCCATGAGGAAAGTATCGCACAGTAAGCGGCGCGCCTTCCCGTTTCGGGCAGGCCAACAACGTGGTGTGACGACCAACCAAGACTTGCCTCTGCTACAAAAATAGACTCGCTTTGGGCCCGTAGTGTAATGGGAACACAGCACCCTGCGACGGTCGCGAATGCGGGTTCGAATCCCGTCGGGTCCACGCCTCCGCAAGAGGCGGCAGGTTCTGGGGGCAGGGAATGCAGGGATACCGACCCCGGCAAAAAGTAACTTGACTGTGCTAGGCGTAGACCTATACTGAAACTGTCGCAGGGTGCTGTAAGAACCCAAGTTTGCATGGCCCCGAGAAATCGGGGCCATGGTGTTTTCCGGCTGGTTTGACGGCCGCGCTTGGCGAAACTGCGCAAATCCGGTAAAATCTATGTTTTGCCCGTCAAGTTCTATCCTGATCTGGAGTTGTCATGGCACAAGTTTGTGATATCTGCGGCAAAAAGCCGCTGACCGGAAACACCATCAGCCACGCGCACAACGTGAGCCGCCGGCGCTGGAACGTGAATCTGCGCCCGGTGCACGCCAAAGTGAAGGGCGCCAACAAACGCATTCGCGTCTGCACAAAATGCCTGCGCAGCGGCAAAGTCGTCAAAGCCTAAATCCTTAACCACAGACGACACGAAGGTTCACGAAGAACAAGTTCTTAGTGTCCCTTCGTGCCCTTTGTGGTTTCAGCTTTATTTAATCCCCAGCAGTTCCACGTCGAAGATCAAGGTCGAACTGGGCGGAATCACAGGTGGATACCCGCCGGGTCCGTAGGCAAGATCCGGCGGAATGCGTAGCTGGCGCTTGCCACCGACCTTCATGCCTTGGATGCCTTCGTTCCATCCCTTGATGACCTGAGCGTGGCCCAGGTTCTCCACGGTGAACGGTCCCCGTCCGATCGAGCTGTCGAACTTCTTTCCGTTGGTCAGCCAGCCGGTGTAATTCACCACCACGTTGTCGCCCTGCTTCGCGGTGGCGCCGCTGCCGACTTTAATATCCCAATACTGGAGGCCGTCGGCGGTCTTGGTGGGCGCTCCGGTGACTTTGCTGGGAGCGGAGTTGTCAGTGTGTTTGGCTTGCGCAAACAGCCCAGGGGCAGTCAGCGCGAACAATGCGAGAGAGAGCGCGGTTTTGAGCATCAGGTCTCCAGATTTGCAATTTTCAATTGCCGATTCCCAATTTTAAATGGCAATCGGCAATCGGAAATTGAAAATTACGCCATGCTCGCGGGGCATTCGGGGCGACGCTTTTCAGGCCAGGGCGATCACGTCGATCTCCACCAGCACGTCTTTCGGAAGCCGCGCGACTTCGACCGTGGAGCGCGCCGGCGGGGCGGAAGGGAAGTAGCGCCCGTACACTTCGTTCATGGCGGCAAAATCGTTCATGTTTTTCAGGAACACGGTGGACTTGGCGACTTTGTCAAGGCTGGTGCCCGCCGCAGTCAGGATTCCTGCCAGATTCTTCATCACACGTTCGGTCTGGAACGCGACGTCTCCGCTTACCAGCGTGTTGGTCACGGGATCGATCGCAACCTGTCCGGAAACGAATACGAATCCATTGGCCTTGATGGCCTGCGAATAAGGCCCAATCGCCTTCGGGCCATCATGAGTGGAAATCACTTCGCGCATGAAATCTCCTGAGAACCGTCGTTGGTCGTTTCGTCGTTGGCCTTTGGCCGAGACCCTTCGATTAATGCAGAGGAAAGCGCTGAAAGTCAACGCACTCGGTTGGCGGTTCCGCTTTTTTGGCCAAGGCCCAACGACGAACGACTGTGTCCTAGATTTTCTGTAAACGCTGCACATCGTGCACGCCGGGAATCTTGCGCACGCCCTGAATGATGTTTTCCAGATGCTTCAGGTCGGCGATGTCGAGGATGATGTCGATGTTTGCCTGTCCATTGGAAGTGCGGGCCTCAATGTTGCGGATATTGGTTTTGCTGTCGCTGATGACGGCGGTGATTTGTTTCAGCATACCGAAGCGGTCGTCGCAGAAGACGGTAAGCTTCACGGGATAGGCGCTGGGAGCGCCTTCATCGCGCGCCCACTCGACGTCGATCTTGCGTTCCGGTTCGTACATCAGGTTGACGACATTAGGGCAATTGATGGCATGCACCGCGACGCCTTTACCACGCGTGACGTAGCCCACGACGGCCTCTCCGCGAATGGGGTTGCAACAGCGCGCGCGATAGACCAGCAGGTCTCCCTGGCCTTTGACGCGGATGGCGTCGTTGCCGTGGTCCCCGCCGAAGACGCGGCGCACCACGCTCGCGATCCCGCTAGATTTGTCGGCGTCCGCTTCGTTCACCGGTTCCGCGCTGCTGGGGACCAGTTTCGCCAGCACCTGGCGCGCCGAATATTTGCCGTAACCGATCCCCGCCATCAGGTCATCGGCTTTGCCCAGTCCGTAGTCCGAAGCCACGCGTTGCATCTCGACATCCTTGAGTTCTTTCAAGGCGATGCGGTATTTGCGGGCTTCTTTCTCAATCAGCTTGCGCCCAATTTCAATGGCGCGCTCGCGCTGGTGCACGTTGAGCCAATGCTTGATCTTGTTGCGCGCGCGCGACGATTTCGCGACCGACAGCCAGTCGCGGCTGGGCTTGTGGCCGGGTTGGGTCATGATTTCGACGATATCTCCGCTGTGCAGCTTGTAGCGCAGCGGAACCATGCGCCCGTTGACCTTGGCGCCGGTGCAACTGTGCCCGACTTCGGTGTGCACGGAGTAGGCAAAATCGATAGGCGAAGAATCTCGCGGCAGCACGACCACCTTCCCTTTCGGCGTGAAGGTGTAGACCTCTTCCGGATAGAGATCGATCTTGAGGGTGGAGAGGAATTCGTTGGGATCGGAAACATCGCGCTGCCACTCGACTACCTGGCGCAGCCAGGCCAGACGCTGCTCGTCCTGCGCCGAGACCGGGCCGTCTTTGTATTTCCAGTGCGCGGCGATGCCTTCTTCCGCCATCTTGTGCATCTCTTCGGTGCGAATCTGCACTTCGAAAGGAGTGCCGTCGTCGGTGATCACCGAGGTGTGCAGCGACTGGTAAAAATTGGGCCGCGGCATGGCGATGAAGTCCTTGATGCGCCCCGGCACCGGACGCCAGACGTTGTGAATAATGCCCAGCACCGCATAACAGTCTTGCAGCGAGTTGGTGATCACGCGCATGGCGCACAGGTCGTAAACCTGGTCGACGCTGATGCGCTGGCGCACCAGTTTCTTGTGGATGCTGTAGACGCGCTTGATGCGGCTCTCGACGCGCGCGGTGATACCCGCCTCCTTCAGCTTGTCGCGGACCACCGATTCCACCTTGGCGAGAAAGGCTTCCCCGGTCTTGCGGCGCGATTCCACCGAATCGTGCACTTGCTGGTAGCTGATGGGATCGACGTAGCGGAAGCCCAGGTCTTCGAGTTCGCCGCGGATTTTGCCCATCCCCAGGCGGTGCGCGATGGGCGCGTAGATATCGAGCGTCTCGCGCGCAATCTTTCTGCTGGCGCTCGGGCGGCAGGTGCTCGAGCGTGCGCATGTTGTGCAGGCGGTCGGCCAGTTTGATGAGCACCACGCGAATGTCATCGACCATGGCCAGCATCATCTTGCGCAGATTCTCGGCCTGCTGTTCCTCGCGGGTGGCAAAGTCGATGGCGCTGATCTTGGTGACGCCTTCCACGATGTGGGCGACTTGCTCTCCGAATTCCTTGCGGATATCAACAATCGTGACCGACGTATCTTCGACCGAGTCGTGCAGCAGACCCGCGGCCACGGCCACCGGGTCCATCTTCATTTCGGCGAGAACCAGCGCGACTTCGAGCGGGTGTACGAGATAGGGCTCGCCCGAAGCGCGGCTTTGCCCAGCATGATTTTTCTGGGAGTAGTCGTAGGCTTTGCGGATGATGGCCAGATCGTCGCTGGGCCGGTTGGCCCGCATCGTCTTCATCAGCTCACGGAACTTGGTCATCGTGAGCGCGGTGGTCGCGATCTGTTCCCGCAGAGTCGCCATGACGGATTATAGCCTTCGGGGAGGTGGAGGAGTTGCGACAGCCCGGTCCCGCGCGGCGCGCTTTCTTAATCCTGATTATAGCGGCTGCGGCTGCCCCGACCGCAGTCCAAGGCTGCAGCCGCGCGAAGCGCGCCTGCGAGGCCGAGAGAACATGAAGGGCCTACTCCGCACTTCAAGATTTCCAATCTTCCTTCGTGTTCCTTTGTGTCCTCTGTGGTTAAAGCTTTTTCCTACTTCATGCCTCCCAGAATCGAGCCCACAATGCCTCCCACCACTCCGCCTTCCACGCGCTCGGTGGATGGCCGCGGCATGTATTCCATCAGCTTGTGCGCAAGCTTCGAGATGGGCAGCGTCTGCAGCCAGACTCTTCCGGGACCGGTGAGCGCGGCGAGAAATAGTCCGTCGCCGCCGAAGATCATGTTCTTGATTCCGGGGACGGTGGTGATCTGAAACGAAACGCTCGATTGAAATGCGCCGACGTGCCCGGGATGAACGCGCAGCGTTTCTCCCGCCTGCAGATCTTTGATCACCAGTTCGCCGGAAAGCTCGAGCCACGCGGTTCCTTGCCCGCTGACGTGTTGCAGCAGGAATCCATCGCCGCCAAAAATGCCGGCGCCCAGAGATTGCTGGAAGCCGACGCTGATCAGGATTTGCGGCGTGGCGCAAAGAAATCCATGGCGGTGAATCATGTACTCATGCCCGGGGCTGACCTCGACTGGAACGATGTGTCCCGGAAGCTTGGTGGCAAACGCCAGTTCGCCGGCCCCGCCGATCGCGCGGTATTCCGTCATGAAGAGCGTGCCTCCGCCGGCCACCCGCTTCAACACACCGAACAGTCCCCCGCCACCGCCCAACTGCGTGTGCGTGGTCAGCTGTACGTAGCTGCTCATCCAGGAAAGTTCTCCCGCTTCCGAGATGACGGACTCGTTGGGTTCGAGCGTGAATTCGAGAACGGGCATAGTGGTGCCGAGGATGCGACTCTGCATGAAAGACTCCTCATTTGTTCCGAGCCGGGTTGCGGCGCGGTTGGGTGTGGCCAAGAAGTATAACCCGCGTGGCCAGGGCTGTTCTGCAGTTTCAGTTCGAGCGTCCGCGTTGAATCTTCTCGCCGGGACAACCCCGCAGGCGAAGAAGTTTGCCCTCATCGCTTCTCTGCTACATTTATGCGAGTTGCCGCCGGCCAGAACCTGCCCATGGGCTGCGCCGCAAAGCGGTCTCAGGCGGCTTTTATGGCAAATCGCATTCTCGTAAGCGGAGTTTCCGGACCCATCGGTACGGCGCTACTGCCGACATTGCGCCAGCTTGGATACGCGGTCACACGGTTGGTGCGCGGGAATACCGCCGGAACCGATCAGGTCGCATGGGACCCCTCGCAGCCCCTTTCCCCGCAATCGGTTTCAGGTTTCGACGCCGTCATTCACCTGGCAGGGGAAAGCATCGTGGGCCGATGGACGGATGACAAAAAGAAAAAGATTCGCGACAGCCGGGTGCAGGGCACGCAGCATCTGTCCGTAGCGCTGGCCAAGGCGCCGCAGCGCCCGCGAGTATTCCTTTCGGGCTCGGCCATCGGCTACTACGGCGATCGTGGCGACGAAGTTCTGCGCGAAGACAGCGCCTCCGGCACCGGATTCCTCGCCGACGTCTGCCGCGAATGGGAGTCCGCCGCGCAACCTGCGGCAGATGCTGGCATTCGCACCGTCTGCCTCCGCATCGGCGTAGTGCTGAGTGCCACCGGCGGCGCCCTGCCGAAAATGCTCGGGCCTTTCAAGATGGGCGTGGGCGGCAAGATCGGCAGCGGGCGACAGTGGTGGAGCTGGATCGATGTCAACGACCTGGTCGGCGCTATCCACCACATCCTCAAGACCGACCTGCTGCAGGGCCCGGTAAATCTCGTAGCCCCGGAACCCGTGACCAACGCCGAGTTCACTCGCACCCTGGCGGCAGTATTGCATCGGCCCGCGATCTTTCCCATGCCCGCCTTTCGCCGCGCGGCTCGCCCTCGGCCAGATGGCGGATGAACTTCTGCTCGCCAGCCAGCGCGTCGAGCCCTCGAAGCTGGTGCGCAGCGGATATCCCTTTCAACATGTGGAGCTGCGCAACGCGTTGGCGGACATTTTGGGACGGTAGTCCGCCGCCGACTATAATGACGGCACCATGAGCCTGATCGAAGACATCCAGAAACACATTACCGAAGCCATGAAAGCCCGCGACGAGCTGCGCCTCTCCACCCTGCGCATGGTGAAGACCGCGTTAAAAAATCGCGAGATCGACAAGATGGCACCGCTCGACGACAGGGAATCGCAACAGGTGCTGTCGACGCTCATCAAGCAGCGCAAGGACTCCATTGAGCAATTCCTGAAGGGCGGCCGCAAAGAAATGGCCGACAAGGAAGCCGCCGAGATTACCCTGATCGAATCTTATCTGCCCAAGGCCGCCGGAGAAGCCGAGATCATCGCCGGGGTAAAAGCCACCATCGCCGAAATGGGCTCTCCCACGATGAAAGACATGGGCACAGTCATGAAAAATGCCATGGCCCGATTCGCGGCCGCAGGGATGAGGGTAGACGGGAAAGTAGTCAGCGAAGCGGTAAAGAAACACCTCGGGTAGTCTCCACAATCCACCTAGGCCCAGACGCCCCTAAGCGTTCTTTCCCCGCTGCCACTCCCGGTACGCTTCGCTCTTCGACACCCCCATCTCTTTCGCCACTTTCTTGAGCGCGGCTTTCTCATCCAGCTTGTCCTCCGCCATGATCTGTTCCATTCGTTTACGGAGACTCACCGCTTCCGCCGGCGTCGCGCCTCCCTCGGATTTCCCCACCAGCAACGTGATCTCGCCCTTGACCTCTGCCCGCGCTTTTAGATTTTCCAGCACCTCTCCCGCTCGCCCGCGCAAAAACTCTTCGTGCAGCTTGGTCACTTCGCGCGCCATGACGATGTGCCGGGCTTCTCCGAGAACCTCGCAAACATCCTCCACCGTCTCGACCACCCGATGCGGTGCCTCGTAAAACACCTGCGTTCGCGGCGAGTCCTTGACACTCTCAAGCACTCTGCCGTGCTCTGTCCTCGCTTTGCCGGCAGAAATCCGTTGAAGCGAAACGAATCGGTCGGCAACCCGCTTGCCACCAGCGCCGACAGAAACGCCGACGCCCCAGGAATCGGCACCACCGGAATCTTGTGCCGGATGGCCAGCGAAACCAGACGGAACCCGGGGTCCGAGATCCCCGGCATGCCGGCGTCCGTCACCAGCGCGATCCTCGCGCCCTGCTCCAGTTCGACCACCAGCTCCGGCGCCCGCGTCATCTCGTTATGCTCGTGATAGCTGGTCGTCCGGGTGGCAATGCCGTAGTGATTCAGCAGCTTCTGTGTCTGGCGCGTATCTTCGCAGGCGATCAGGTCGGCTTCCTTCAGCACTCGCACCGCGCGCAGCGTGATGTCTTCCAGGTTGCCGATCGGCGTACCCACCAGGTACAGCCCGGGCGCGAGCGTCGAATCCGCTTTCATGCCGCGAGTCTAGCATCCACGTCGTAAATTGACGCAACGCCGCGCAGTCCCTAGAATCCAATACAGGGTTAGGGTATCCACAGAATCCATGCCACTTTACGAGTACGAGTGCAAGAAGTGCCATCATCGTTTTGAACGCATCCAGAAGTTCTCCGACCCGCATGTCAAGAAGTGTCCCGAGTGTGGAGGTGCGGTGGAACAGGTGATCTCCGCCCCCGCCGTGCAGTTCAAGGGCTCCGGCTGGTACGTCACTGACTACGGCAAGAACACCTCGCACAAGCCTCTTTCCACTTCCGCGAACGGCGACTCGAAGAAGGAAGGCAAGGCGGAAGATAAGTCCAAGCCGGACGACAAGCCCAAAAAGAAGGCCTCCACTTCCGAGAAGAAGTAAGCCTGCCCAACCAGAAGTTCCTGTTTTCTCCGCGATCTCCGCGAAACCTCCGCGCCCTCTGCGTTTTAAGGTCTGGCTTTCCCGCCTCTGCATCTTTCCCGCTCCAACCGCATCTAACTCTTCGATATTCGTTATAACGAGGATTATCTCTTATGATCAACATTCGGCGCGGTAACCAGCGGGGCGGCGGTGATTTTGGATGGCTCAACACCCGCCACAGCTTCTCTTTCGATACCTACTACGATCCCAAGCACATGGGATTCCGCTCCCTGCGTGTTATCAACGAAGACTGGGTTGCACCCGGCCAGGGTTTCCCCACCCATCCGCATCGCGACATGGAAATCATCACTTACGTCCTCGAAGGCGCGCTCGAGCACAAAGACAGCCTGGGCACCGGATCGGTTATCCGCCCCGGCGATGGCCAGCGCATGAGCGCCGGGCGCGGCATCCGTCACAGCGAAGCCAACGCGTCCGACACCGAGGCGGTGCATCTCCTGCAGATCTGGATCATGCCCGACCGCCAGGGGCACGAGCCGAGCTACGAGCAGAAGGCTTTTCCGGAAAGCGAGAAGCGCGGCCGCCTGCGCCTGATCGCCGGACCCGACGGCAAAGACGGTTCGGTCACCATTCATCAGGACGCGAAGCTGTACGTCTCGTTGCTCGCACCGGGCCAGCAAGTCGAGCATGACCTCAGCAAAGGGCGGCATGCGTGGCTGCAGGTCGCCAAAGGCGCAGTCGAACTGAATGGCAAAAAGCTGGAGCAGGGCGACGGCGCCGCCATCAGCGACGAACCGAAGCTGGCGATCAACGGCACCGAAGATGCCGAGATATTGCTTTTCGACCTGGCATAACAAACGTTTCAAGGTTTCGAGGTTTCAAAGTCGTGCGGTCCCTACGGCCGACACATTGGAGCCTCTGAAACCCTGAAACCTCCGAAACCTTGAACCTTGAAACCTTGAAACCTTCCCTTCACAATCCAACCATGCCCGCCTCGGAAGACCTTCCCGCCGGCGTCACCGCTATCGCCAGCCTCTTCTTTCTTACGGGCGGATATCTCTCCATCCTCGCCCTGCTGATGTTGGTTCGCCCGGGGAGCGTCTCCATGTCGCTCGGCGCGCCTCTGCTGGGCGGCCTCGAACTTGCCGGACCCTACATGTTTCTGCTGGTCGCAGCTGCCGGCGCATCGGTTGGATTCGGCCTGCTTCGCCGGAACAACTGGGCGCGTCGCGTCGCCATCGCGATTGCCCTGCTCGGCGTGGTGCAACTGGTGCCCACCGTCTCCAGTGCCGTGATCGGGTTTCAACCGGGCGCGCTCGCCTGGGGAGGCCTGGGCGTCATCGTGCGTGTCATGGCCCTCTGGTACCTGTTTCAGGAGCCGGTCCGGGACGCCTTCCAGAAGCTTCCGCCGCAGGCCTGACCCTCTTCGACTTTGCACAATAAAGTAACTTGACATGCAAAGATGGATTTCTTATCCTAGGCCATGCTCGAACGCCGGCCGCACCGCGTTCGCCGTCCTCATTCCCGCTCCCGCCCTCTGCCTGCCGGAGCCATTGACGATCTGCGCTTCATCCGCGAAACCATGGAGCGTTCGTCCTCCTTCACCGCGGTGCCCGGTTGGGGACAGGTAGCCACGGGCGCAGTGGCGCTGGTCGCCGCCTGGATCGCCGCGCGCCAGGGTTCGCCTGCGGCGTGGCTCAAAGTGTGGCTGGGCGCCGCCGCCGTCGCGGTCGCCATCGCGCTGCCCGCAATCTGGATCAAGGCCCAGCGCGCCGGATTGCCTCTGACCAGCGGTCCGGGAAAAAAGTTCGCTATCAGCTTTCTGCCTCCGGTGGCGGTAGGAGCGTTGCTGACGGTGGTTTTGTATCGCAGCGGGACATTTTCCGTGCTGCCCGGAATGTGGCTGTTGCTTTACGGCGCGGGCATCATCACGGGCGGCGCCTTTTCGGTCGCCATCGTGCCGGTGATGGGCGGCTGTTTCATGTTCGCCGGAGTGCTGGCGCTGCTCGCCCCCGCTGCCTGGGGAAATCTGCTGCTGGCCGCGGGCTTCGGAGGATTGCACATCGTTTTTGGCGCATTGATCGCGAGGAGATACGGTGGCTAGAACCGCACACAAAGAACGCGCCCACGCGGCCGAGCCGAAACCGGAACGCGCCTCCCGCCCCAGTCGCGCCGCCGAACTGCCGGAACTCGACCGGCTCATTCACGAGCGGCTGCGTCTTGGCATCGTCAGCGCGCTCGCCATCAACGACTCGCTCAGCTTCAACGATCTCAAACGCCTGCTCAAGACCACCGATGGCAACCTCAGCGTCCATGCCCGCAAACTCGAAGAGGCCGACTACATCGGCTGCAACAAATTCTTCGAAGGACGCATTCCCCGCACCGAATACCGCCTCACTCCCACCGGCCGGAAAGCCCTCGAGGAATACCTCAACCAGATGGAGCAATTGATCCGCGTAACCCGCGAAGAGTAACGAGCACTCAGCATTCAGCACTCAGCATTCAGCCAAAACTAACCCATCCAATAGACGTCATCCCGGCGCTGAGCGAAGCGAAGCGGGAGGGATCTCGCGTACGAAGGAGGATTGGCGCCGAACTAAGAAGCGCAAGGGCCAAATGCCAAGTGCTAAATGCTGATGCTGACTGCTGAATGCTAAAATCCCGCCATGAAAAAGCTCCTCGCCCTCTTAATCGTCCTAGCCACGACCCTCCTTACTGCCCAGGAAGTCGAAATCACCGCCGAGCCCCACCATCACCTCGCTCTCGAGAACGCCTACGTGCGCGTCTTCAAGGTCGAAGTTCCGCCGCACGCCTCCACCCTGGTCCACCGGCATCGTCACGACTACATCTTTGTCACCATCGGTGCCAGCGACGTAGAGAGCGACGCTCCCGGCAAGCCTCCCGTCCATCTCCGGCTGCAGGACGGCGACACCGAATTCACGTCCGCTCCTCTGGCGCACGCGGCCAAGAACCTCGCCGACACTCCCTTCCGCAATGTCACCATCGAATTGTTGAAAGACGAAGATGCCCGCAATCATCCTCCGTTGGCATGGAATCCGGAGCGCGGCCTTAGCGTGCTGCACGGAGGCACCCTCGACATCCTGTTCGTCAAAGACGGCGTGCGGGTTTCAGAAACCGAGTTGCAGCCCGGCGGCGTGGTGCCCAAACACACCCATACCGGCCCGCACCTGCTGGTCGCGGTCAGCGATCTCGATCTTGAAGTCACGGCTCCCGGCAAGAGCCCGACCCATCTCCAACTCAAGAGCGGCGACATCAAGTGGTTCGAAGGTGGCATCACCCATACCGTCACCAACGTGGGCAAGCAGCAGGCGAAGATGGTGACGCTCGAATTCCACTGAAGCTTCGGCCAAAAATAAAAACGGCGGCCGGTCTTTAGCCGGCCGCCCAGGTTCCCGCGGTTGATTTACTGTACGGTAACGCTCAGGTTCAACGAGTGAGCCGAGGTGTTGCCGCCAAAGCTGCCCGCCGTACCGGTCGCATTGACCTGCAGACTGTATGTGCCCGGAGGCGTGCTCGGGTTGCCCCCACCCGAAGAAGAGGTCGAGCTTCCGCCGCCGCATCCCACCAGGGAGAACATCATCACCAGGAGCAGAACTCCCAGCAGGATGGCCTTTCCGCGCGAGTTGCGCTTCTTGAAGTCGCCGGCAAAGAGCAAGCCGAACAATCCCATGCCGCTCAGGCTCGCCCACAGGGTGGGAGCGCCTGAACTCGGGCGCGGCGGCGCGGAAGCCACGAACGCTTTCGCCGCCGAGGTGCGGACGGTGAGTACAACCTGGACCGTCTGGTTCGCCGTCGGCGTTACCGATGATGGGTTGAAGCTGCAGGTCGCGCCTGAAGGCAGCGTCCCACAACTGAACGTGATGGTTCCGTTGTAACCGTTGGTGGGGACCACGGAGATGTTGAAAGTGGCGGAGCTGCCCGCTGCCACGGTGGCCGTAGCCGGATTCGCCGACAGCAGTGTAGTTTGCAGTCGTCCCGCTGCCGCTGTTATTGAGCAACACGGTTACGCCGGAGAAGTCGTCACCGGCCGTGACCGCGTCGACCGCGCCGTCACTATTAACATCCGCCAGGGCCAAGCCGTAAGCATAGCCACCGGCAGGATACTCGACCGGATCGTAGAACCCGCCGCCGCCCTGGTTGTACACGATGCCAACCGTACTGTAGTTCGAGTCGGTATAAACCATATCGAGCTTGCCGTCGCCGTTCAGATCGAGGAATTTCACATAAGACGGGTAAGGATAGTAATTGTTGGTGACCGCGCTGGCCTGCACGGTGGTCGGAACCAGGATCGGCGCCTGGAACGTGCCATCGCCGTTCCCGTAAGCTACCGCAATACCTTGCGCGAGGTTGGTGTAGTCTTCGATCGTGACCGCGAGGTCTGGTTTGCCGTCGCCGTTGAGATCGCCGACGGTGGCGGCATACGGGTTGTTGTATGTGGTCAGCCCGTTGGCCAGACTGATGTCCACTTCATTGCCGAAAGTCCCGTTGTTGCTGCCCGCGAAGGTAGCAACCCCGCTCGTACTGTTATAGAGGGGCACGATCAGTTCCGGAAAACCGTCACCATTCAGATCCGCGGCGGTGATTTCGTAAGCCTGTGCCGAGAGCGGGTAGTTAGTGAGACTCGAAAAGTCTCCAGTCGTGTCATTCAACAGAACGCCCACGTCCTGCGTCTGGCTGCTCCAGTTGATATTCACCACCGCCAGGTCCGTGCTGCCATCTCCGTTGAAGTCGCCGGCCGCGATTCCAAACGTATTCGATCCGCTCGCATTCGTGGGGTAGGTGTTGCCGGTGAGGAAGGTGCCGTCTCCGACGCCGGTGAAAATCTGCACCGTGCCGTCAATGTAGTTGGTGGCGGCGAGGTCAAGGATGCCATCGCCATTGAGGTCGGCCACCGTCACGAATTCAAGAGGCGTGCCGGTAACGCCCGGATAGTTCACCCCTGGCTGCAGGCTGCCGTCCCCGCGCGAAAGAAATACCGTCACCCCTACCCCGTTCTGGTAGGAGTTGCTGATGACGAAGTCGGTGTTGCCATCGCCATTGAAATCTCCCGACGCAATCTGGATTCCATATTCGTAGCCAGTCACTCCGGGCGTGTAGTAGTCAACCGCTGCATGGAACGTGCCGTCGCCATAGCCGGCCAGGAACGCGAGGCTGAAGGCATCGTCAGGGACGATCACATCCGCGGCGCCATCCCCGTTGAAGTCAGCGACCAGGGCGGGGTTGAAGGGGTATCCGCCAGTGGCATATCCCACGGAGGGCGGATTCACGGTTCCATCTCCATTGCCTGTCAGAACGGTAATGTCGCTGGAATTGTCGTTGGTGGAAATGAGGTCGGCGGCCCCATCTCCATTAATGTCAGCGACCGTGACTGCCTCGGGATAGGCGCCGGAGGCGTAGTAGGCGCCGGTCTGAAATGTGCCGTCCCCGTTGTTGACGTAGACCGTCAAACTATTGTCGCCGCAGTTCGCGGCGACAATCTCCGGTTTGCCGTCTCCGTTCAGGTCGCCCGCGGTGGTAAAGCAACCGTTAGTGGCGCCATCCGAGGTGTTGTACGGCACGCCGCTGGCATATCCATTGCCGGAAGCCAGGTAAATCGTGAGTTCGTTGCTGTTGCTGTCGTCGCCCGCAACATCGAGCAAACCGTCGCCGTTCAGGTCGGCGATTACCGCGTTATAGACGGTTCCACCCAAGGCCACTGAAGTCGGGGCGTTGAAGGTGCCGTTCCCCACTCCAAGAAGGGTCCACACGTTTGAGGGGCTGCCTTGATCGACCACCACAACATCCAACTTGCTGTCGCCATTGACGTCGGCAATGGTCGCGTTCGAAAGGTAGTTCGTAGTGATCGGATAATTTGCGTTGAAGGTGAAGGTTCCGTCCCCATTCCCCAGAAAAACGTCGAAGCTGCCGCTGAGGCTAGAGTAGGGATCCGATTGATAGCCGACGACCACATCCTGCTTTCCGTCGTTATTCAGGTCGGCGGTGAAGAGTTGTGCGCCGTTCTGATAAAGCGCGGTGGCGTTCAGCCCGCTGGTCAGGGTGGGCGTCTGAAAAGTTCCGTCTCCGTTCCCGAGTTCCACGGAGAGTGAGAAAGTTGGACTGCAGCAGGGGCCAATTTGGACGATCGTCGCCACATCTTTCTTGCCGTCACCGTTGAAGTCCGCGGTCGCCCCGTTGAAGTACGCTCCGCCGCCCGTCGGGATTTGCGTTGCACTCACATACCCGATGGTGGTGGGAGCGGGATTTGCGAAAGTCCGCGGCCGCGCGAGGCGGCGGGATGCAGCCTGAGGAGTGCCACGTCCGAATGCGGGCCTTAGATTGGGCCTGACCGGAACGCCAGACTTGGTTCCCGATAATTTCGCTCTGGGATTGGGCTTCGAGAAATTCGCATAGCGGTGCGCCGTGGTCGCCGCATAACCGGGCAGCGAAGCCAACAGCATTGCGAGAAACAGAGCGGTACGCCTCTTCATCGGGAATACTCCAATTTCCTTCAAGCTCGATCCAGACTTTTTGGAAGTGGCTCGCGGCAGTTGTCGCGGAGGCTCGACGCGAAGCGCGCTCAAGGTCCGCGCAACTCGACTGTACCCAAGCTCGCCTGGAATGTGCAGAGTACTTCAGTAATGAAGAGGGGTTTGTGTTGTCACGTTCGATGACCGCGCGGTAAAATGATCCTGCGTCGCCGATTTTGTCTGGAAACCAGACACGCGTTCTGAAAGCTGGACGCGCCCTCAGCCTAAAATTTCCGATAACGCGACGATGGACGCGTAAATGGGCGCCGAA
>CAWHVH010000004.1:800000-2021861 GCA_963832635.1 Terriglobia bacterium
TCCGAAATAGCTTTAGGGCTAGCCTCGTGTGATTTGTCATGGTGGTAGAGAACTGAATGGACTAGGGGGCTTTCCAGCTTACTGAATCCAATCAAACTTCGAATGCCAGAGAACAACCAACACGGGAGTCAGACGGCGGGGGCTAAGCTTCGTCGTCGAGAGGAAAACAGTCCAGATCGCCTGCTAAGGTCCCAAAATACAAGCTAAGTGGGAAAGGAAGTCGGAACGCCCAGACAGCCAGGAGGTTGGCTTAGAAGCAGCCATCCTTTAAAGAAAGCGTAATAGCTCACTGGTCAAGCGGTCCGGTGCCGACAATTTAACGGGGCTTAAGCTTGTTACCGAAGCAGCGAATGCATCCCTTCATCGGGGTGCGTGGTAGGAGAGCATTCCCAACAGTTTGAAGCCAGACCGAGAGGACTGGTCGACAGTTGAGAAGAGACCCTGCCGGCATAAGTAGCGATAACGGAGGTGAGAACCCTCCGCGCCGAAAGTCTAAGGTTTCCTGAGAAAGGTTAATCCGCTCAGGGTCAGGCGGTCCCTAAGGCGAGGCCGAAAGGCGTAGCTGATGGACATCCGGTTAACATTCCGGACCTCCCTTGTGTTCGTTATCACGATGGGGTGACGCAGGAAGATAAGCAGGCCGTCCTATGGCTATGACGGTCGATGCGTGTAAGGTGTCTCCGGTAGGCAAATCCGCCGGGGAGTTATCACTGAGACGCAAAGCAGTAACCCGTATGGGTGAAAGCTGCCGATTCTACACTGCCGAGAAAAACCTCTAAGGAGAACGTAAGGGAACCGTACCTCAAACCGACACAGGTAGACGAGGAGAATATCCAAAGGCGCTCGTGAGAACACTTGTTAAGGAACTCGGCAAATTAACCCCGTAACTTCGGGAGAAGGGGTGCCCCAGTAGGGTTTATAGCCCGAAGGGGCCGCAGAGAAATGCGCACTGCGACTGTTTAACAAAAACACAGGTCTCTGCTAAGTCGAAAACGACGTATAGGGGCTGACGCCTGCCCGGTGCTGGAAGGTTAAAGGGAGAGGTTAGCCGCAAGGCAAAGCTTCGAACTGAAGCCCCAGTGAACGGCGGCCGTAACTATAACGGTCCTAAGGTAGCGAAATTCCTTGTCGGGTAAGTTCCGACCTGCACGAATGGCGTAACGAAAGTGCGACTGTCTTAATGAGTGACACGGCGAACTTGTAGTGCCGGTGAAGATGCCGGTTGCCCGCAACTAGACGGAAAGACCCCGTGCACCTTTACTACACCTTTACTATGAACTATGGCACTTGCTGCGCAGGATAGGTGGGAGGCTTTGATTCCAGGCTCTCGGGCTTGGAGGAGCCACCGGTGAGATACCACCCTGCGAGTTCTGTGGTTCTAACTTATTCCCGTCATCCGGGAAAAGGACATAGTAAGGCGGGTAGTTTGACTGGGGCGGTCGCCTCCTAAACAGTAACGGAGGCGCGCGAAGCTACGCTCAGGCTGTTTGGAAATCAGCCGACGAGTGCAAACGCATAAGCGTGGTTGACTGCGAGACCTACAAGTCGAGCAGGTACGAAAGTAGGCGTTAGTGATCCGGTGGTTCTGCATGGAAGGGCCATCGCTCAACGGATAAAAGGTACGCCGGGGATAACAGGCTGATCGGAGCCAAGAGTTCATATCGACGCTCCGGTTTGGCACCTCGATGTCGGCTCATCGCATCCTGGAGCTGTAGAAGGTTCCAAGGGTTAGGCTGTTCGCCTATTAAAGCGGTACGTGAGCTGGGTTCAGAACGTCGCGAGACAGTTCGGTCCCTATCTGTTGTGGGCGTAGGAGATTTGAGGGGGCCTGTCCTTAGTACGAGAGGACCGGGATGGACGAACCGCTTGTGTTCCAGCTGTCATGCCAGTGGCATAGCTGGGTAACGAAGTTCGGTTGTGATAACCGCTGAATGCATATAAGCGGGAAGCACTCCCCAAGATGAGATCTCCCAACCCGTAAGGGATAAGAAGGGCCCAGGAAGACTACCTGGTTGATAGGCTGGGAGTGGAAGCACAGTAATGTGCGTAGCTAACCAGTACTAATCGCCCGTTCGGCTTGACCATAAAATTTACTCGGTGCATTAACCAGTTGTCAGTTCTCAGTTGCCAGTTCTCAGTTAGAACCTGAACTGGAACCAGCAATGTTGTTAGGATGTCGTTCGAACCTGGATGACTGAGAAGCAAGACTGATGACTGGGCGCCGACGGAATCTATGAGTCTTGTCGATTAATGCCAGCCGCGAGCTAGTTACTCACGGTTGGAGGAAATACCCAATCTATTCAGTTGTGAGGCATCGCCCTCACGATCTTTGAGAATCAGCTCTCAGCCATCAGCTTTCAGCTCTCAGCCTTTCTGAGAACTGGGAACTGGGAACTGAGAACTCATCCAAGTTTGCTGGAAGGTTCAGCCTTGAAAGTCGGCGCAGCACATAGTTGCTGAAAGCTGACGGCTGATCGCTGACAGCTGCGACTTGTCGGTGATCTTACCGCGGGGGATCCACCCGTTCCCATCCCGAACACGGAAGTTAAGCCCCGCAGGGCCGATGGTACTGCACGCGAAAGTGTGTGGGAGCGTAGGTCGTTGCCGGCATAAATAAAGGCCAGTCTGAGAAATCAGATTGGCCTTTTCCTTTTTGGGATCGATATCTGCAATAAAGCCGCATCAACTCTCCTTTCCAGAGCGTGCCTGGAAGACGACGGCGCTATAGTAACGGCTGAGAAAAGATTCCCCCGTGAAGGACTCCCTCCGACGCAGGAGTTGGGCATTCAGGAGGAGATGATGTGCGTAGTCTGTGAGCACGAACTCTGGGAAGAGCATCGAGCCCTCGAAAGCGAGTTCTTCCAGCCCTGCAAGACATGCGGCAAGTTCCCCGGCAACAGCTCCGAAGGAACCTGCTATCACTGTTTCGCTGTTGGCAATACCATCGACGAATGCCCCGAGTGCTTAGGCAAACCCTGGAGTGAAGAATTCCTCGAGGCCAAAGCCGAAATCGAAGGACCAGACAAGCTGCTGCTCCCGTTTTAGTGCCGGCATGGCCATGCCTGCTCACCCACTGCCGGGAGCAAGTGGTTTTTCCATCGCTTGATTTTCTCTGTGTCTCTGTGACTCTGTGGTGGGTTTTGTGTTAAAGAAAACCATGCCCAAAGTCAGAGTCGCTTCCTTCTCCATCTCTCTCGACGGATTCGGCGCCGGCCCCCATCAAGACCTCCAAAATCCCCTCGGCGTGCGCGGGCCGGAGATGTTTTCCTGGTTCTTTCAGACCGCAGGTCTTCCGGAAGATGCAAGGCGAAAGCGGCGGATCGACCGGCATCGACAATGACTTCGCTCTGCGAGTCTTTCGAAAACGTCGGCGCCTGGATCCTGGGCCGCAACATGTTCGGCCCGGTGCGCGGCCCCTGGCCCGACGATTCCTGGAAAGGCTGGTGGGGCGACACGCCTCCCTACCACGTTCCGGTCTTCGTGCTCACCCATCACGCCCGCGCTCCGCTCGCCATGAACGGAGGCACCACCTTCCACTTCGTCACCGACGGCGTCGACTCGGCCCTCAAGCAGGCGAAAGCCGCGGCCGCGGGCAAAGACGTCCGCATCGGCGGAGGCGTCTCCACCATCCGCCAATACCTCCAAGCCGGCGCCATCGACGAAATGCACCTGGCCCTCTCTCCGGTCGTGATGGGCGAAGGAGAGAATCTGTTTGCCGGAATCAACCTGCACCAGCTGGGGTTCACATCGATCAAGACCGTGGCGGGGGAGAATGCTACCCACGTCTTTATGAAGAAGGGATGACAGCAGTGTAGGGCGGACACTCTTGTCCGCCGCCTTTGACTTTGCTTTTCTGAGCGTTTGCATTCAGTGTGCCGCGGCGCTCGCAGTCCTGGCGCGCGCCAGGGCCCGTTCGAGACACGGGTCCTTTTCGGTGTGCAGATCGGCGGCAGTGGGAACGCAATACTCGTCCGGAGTGACGCCGCGATCTTCTAACACCTCGCCGTCTTCCATGACCACTTTCGCCACGGCGATCTCTGTGCCGAATTCAACTGCTTCCCACGCGAACAAACTGCTGTTCGCTTGCCCGGGCGGCTCCCAGAAAAAACGGGCGCTGTTCACGCTTCCGCTCGAGCGATCGCCCATCACCATCGCGCGTTTGTGAATCTGCATGCTTCTGGCGAACATTTCGGATGCGCTGGCCGAGGCGCTGTCGACCAGCACGAACACCGGGCACGTGATGTGCGGTGAGTCCGGCTTGACCTGAATGGGCTCGGGCTTTTTTCTGGAGACCTGCTGTCCCATTTCGAAAGGCTGGTCTACGAAGTGGCCCATGAAGTCGAGCATAAAGTTGAGCGAGCCGCCGGGATTCCCGCGCAGATCGATGACCACGGCTTTGGCATCTCTCAGAGGCTTCATGATTCCGACCATCTCTGTCGAGGGCATCACAAAGGAGCGAAGCTTTAAATACACGACTCCCCCGTCATAGTCCTTGGAGCTGTGCAAAGGTTCCTGCGGCTTTGGGTCGCGGCCTTTTTCGATGAACTGGAAAAAATACTGTGGCGGCATGGGAATCACTGTCGCCGGGATCTTCACCACATGCGAGGATCCATGGTCCGCAATCTCTACCTCCAATTCCTCTCTGGGATCGAGGACCGTAAGATAACGCATCATGTCAAAGTAAGTGGCGCGCGCGGCATTCAAATGGTTTACCCCCACAATCTGATCGCCCAGTTGAAGCCCGGCTTTGGCGGCGGGGCCGTCTTTGTCGAGCTCGTAGACGAGGATGTTGTTGGCGAAAGGCTTTGCCTCGAATCCGTATTCGGCGCGGAACTTACGCTTCGGTGGGATGAAAACGGTATGCGAGTCGTGCAGCGCGTAGACCAAGGCAGAGATTGCTCCGCTCATTTGTCCCACCTCACCGGCACTTTGGATGCGCTGGCGCGCCTGCTCAGTGAGAGAGGGCCAGTCGAGCCCTTTGAGAGTCGGGTCGTAGAAGTTATCTTTAACATCCCGTGAGACCAGGTTGAGAATCTGCTCCATTCTTTTCTGTTCGCCCTTTTTCCCGCCCCACGCGGGTATAGCCCAAGAGATCAGCAGAAGCAGAACCAACGTGCGCTTCGGGAAAGATCGCGGAATCATGAAGGGAATTACTACATAAAACTCATTGAAGGTGCAAGCGGCCAAGTATCGGCAGGGAGCTGCCCATCCTTTGTTTTGCGTCCTCCAAGGGGCTTTCCGACGCTGATTCGCGAAGGAACGAAGTGAGGGATCTGCATTTGACCTTGACTCTAAGGCGCGCAGCGTTTGCCTAAATCGTGGTTGCGCCATCCGTCGCGGTTTTCGAAGGATGGGAATTCGACCGCCGGCATAAATAAAGGCCAGTCTGAGAAATCAGATTGGCCTTTTCCCTTTATGGATAGCTAGTTGGCGGTCGGCGAAAAACGCATCATCGGTCCTGGTTCGCCAGGATTTCGTGGATGTCGGTGGGATTCCGAGAAACGTCCGCGGCCCACGCCCCAAAACCGCCGTGCCCGTTTACTGCCCGCACCCATTCCGCTAGGAACTCCCGCTTGGTTTGCTGTTGCTGGTCATCCTGACCCTTTACTTCCAAGATGAGCGTTTTGCCGTTGGTGAGCCGCACCAGATAATCCGGCCGAAA
This sequence comes from Terriglobia bacterium, assembly GCA_963832635.1. Classification (GTDB taxonomy): domain Bacteria; phylum Acidobacteriota; class Terriglobia; order Terriglobales; family Acidobacteriaceae; genus DATFTE01. The sequence goes on from CAWHVH010000004.1 coordinate 805,663, forward strand.
TTTATGAATCACGCCCGGAATGAGTAGGTAATCTCAAAACCGAGGTGGTCGTTCTTCACCCAGGCGCGGACATGTTCATTGCGATCAAGCTCAAGAGCTTCATTCGCTTCCCACCGGCTGTCGTACACGCACATATTGATGTGTGAGCGTTTGGTGTGTTCGCACGCCTTGCCGGTGTACCAGGGCAGCATGTCGCCAGTGGAGCGGATCGGCCGCTCCGTGTCGAACACCGGTTCCAGCGTCAGGGCGTTCTCAAAGCGGATCGCCTCCCAAATGTGCTGCACAACTTTGGTCATGTTCAGAGTGATGACGATCCTTCTCCGTTTGTCATCCTCATTAAACAGCGGCGGATCGACGACCACTCTTCCGCTCTCGATGTAACGCTCCACCAGACCGAACCAGTTGGGCCAGCAGGTATTCCCGGCTGCCCTTCCAGGTGGGAGCCATCTGGTCGTAAACTTCGCTCGCAGTTTCAAACACGATCCGCTGCATTCGGAATCGTCGTGCCAGCTCCTCCAGATGAATTTCCTTCAACTTGGTGAAGTCTGGCTTCCCGTCGATCATCGGCGCCAGCTCTGCGATCATGGGTGTCTGGTAGGCGTCCAGCACCAGGCGTTTCACCTTGCCGGTATCCAGGGTCAACTGCGGCCGATATTCGTGGTCAATCCGAATCACGTTCGGCCAGGCGATTTCATACTGCGCTCGTCGCTCGGGCAGTGGCTCAATTCTGGTCTTGCCTGTCGCCGGCGGCGGTGGCGGAGCATCGGCGCTACCTTCGTGGGGAAGAAACGTAAACGGCACGCCAAAGATGTTGACGTACTCCGGCTGGAACAGCCCGGTCTTCGGATCAACTTCATACGACGTTCTGCGCAGCCCGCGCCCCACAACCTGCTCGCACAAGAGCTGCGATGTGAACGCCCGCAGTCCCATGATGTGGGTGACGGTCTTGGCGTCCCAGCCTTCTGAGAGCATCCCCACGGAAATCACGTTCTGAATTTGCTCACCCGGCTGCGCCTTCGCGCCCAACCGTGTCCACCGTCTGGCGCAGCAGTTCGGCGCGATCCTTCTTCGTGAGCTTCTTCTTCGGTCCGGCGCCGTTTTCTTCTGCGCTCTCCTCGCCGGCTTCTTCGTCTGCTTCCTCAGCCGCCCGGCTGCAACTGCGAGCTCGGCAGGTTCCTCCTGCGCTTCGGCCTCGTCCAGCACTTTGGAATCAATGTGCAGGATCTTCTCCGGATCGCAGAGTTCTTCAATGCGGATTCGTCTTGTGCTCGAAGGCGTACTGCACCCGGGCCGCCGTGTGGGTTAGGTTGGCCACGGTGATCATCACCGGCGGCGTCGCGATGCTTTGCTTCTTTCCACGCCTTCGCCGTTTCCAGCCAGTCCTTGCCCAGGAAGTAGTAGCCCTTGCCGACCAGATCAGGCAGCGGAGTATGCGGCTTCCACTTTGCGGTTCAGGTCCGGCTTTACCTCCGGGTCGGTGTAGATGTGGTAGAACTTCGACTTGTATTTGCTGTTCAGCTCGCCGTCGTCGCGCACCACCACGCGCGGCGTTTTCACCAGTCCCGATTCAATGGCGTCGTTCAAGCCGAAGTCGCTCACGATCCAGCCAAACAGCGTCTCCTCGCCGCTCTTGCTTGCCCGTGGGCGCGAACGGAGTCGCCGTCAGGTCGTAGCACATCAGAATTCCGCGCGCGCGGTGAATGCGATCCAGCCCGCCCACCCACTTGGTGGCTTCCTTCAATTCGTCTTTGGAAACTCCCGCAATCTTCACCTTCGGCGGCACGCGCCAGGCGTGGTGGGCCTCGTCGTTGATGACCAGCAGGTTCTCCGCCGACTGCCATCTCGCCCAGCACTTCGCGCACGTAGGCCTCGTCGCTCTTGCGCTCCGCGCTTGTCCACGCTGCGCCTCTTGCTGATCTGTTCTTCGCTCTCCCAGTCCAGCTTGTGCCAGTTGCGCACCAGCACCCGGCACGTCTGCCCCTGCCGCAGCTTGTCTTCCAGGCCCGGCGGAATGATCTGGAACTCCGTGTAGTAGTTGCCCGCGCTGCCCGGAACCAGCACCTCCAGCCGGTTCTTGACCGTCAGGCCGGGCGCGATCACCAGAATGTTTTTGGAGAACCGCTTGTCCTGCGGATAGGTGACTTTGTTCAGCACCTGCCACGCGATCAGCATGGCCATCAGGATGGTCTTGCCCGAGCCGGTGGCCATCTTGCAGCACAGCCGCGTGAAGTCGCCGCCATCGCCGGGAACTTCGATTCCCACCCGCTCCGACTCCGGGGCTTCCGTGAGCCAGATCAGCGTCTCAATCGCTTCAAGCTGGCAGAAGAAGAAGCGGCGGCTGAGTCGCGCTGCTCCGAGTCGCGCCAGTGCTCCAGCAGGCGCTTGGTGATGCCGGTTGCGCCGGGATAATCGGCCTCTCGCCACGCCTTCACTCGCGGGCGAATCTGGTTCACCAGCGGCAGCTCGACGAACTCGCCGGGATCATCGAAGGACTTGCGACGCTTCGGAAGCCCGGACGTATCCCGCCGGGCGGCGTCCCGGCTCCCGCGTGAACCGCCGCGTCTCGCGGTCGATACTGCCAGTGCTCGCCCGGCTCTTCGTAGGGCGAGTTGATGATGAGCTGGTCGATGCGTTGCGCGTAGGCCGGCTGTGCAGCCTCGCGCATCACTTCACCTCGACGCACTCTTCAGGCTTTCAATTCCCCGGTCATCGATCACTTTCACGGCCACGCGTTTGTACGTGGCCCGGCTCAAAGGGCAGCGAGATCGTGCCGCGATAGGCTTCGATCAGTTCGGGATCGATCTCCGCTTTCAGGTTCCGCGCCAGCCGCGCCCAGCCGCCATCTTCGTCCGCCATCGGGAAAGAAGACCTGCCGCGGATAGAGGCTGCGGCCGTCGTAGTCGGGATCGAGCAGCCACATGGCGATCCGCGACGTGTCGCCGGATTCGATCGTGCCGGTTCGGGTGTTGTAGTAGTCGAAGCCGCGGACTTCAACTTCCCACTTGCCTTTGTGGTCGCCCTTCGCGATCTGGCGCAAATCGACATCGGGACGCCCGACCAGCCAGAAGCTTTGGTTCCAGGCTCGCTTCTTCTTCAGGTCTTCGGTCAGCAGGTCGGCATTCATCTGCGCCGTCAGGAACGTCATGCCGGTCTTTTCTTTGGTCAGCTCGTCAATGTCTTTGGCAGCTTCGGGATCGAACTCGAACGCGGCGAAGACGATCATGCGCGGGCTTCGGGACTGAGCGTCCGCGCTTCTTCCCAGCCAGCTCCACCTGTCGCTGTTCGAGCAGGCTGTGTTCGGGACCAAAGGAGATGACGACGCGCTCCGGCTTGGCGCCTTTGGTTTCGGCATCGGCGTGCAGCCAGCGCGTGCCGGCCAGCGGCTCGACGCGGGAGAAGTCAATGTGGTGTGCCGCCCTTGCCGCGAAGGCCGGTCTTCAGCAGTTCGTCGCGCCATTCGGTGTGCCGCAGCGTCGGGCCGGAGCGCGCGATGGAGGCATCAGCAGCGGTGTCGCAGCGTGGCGGAAATCGGCTAATGACTGCTGAGCCTTGCCGAGGTCGGATTCGGCTTCCGGCTCCGACTTCAATGTCTTCCAGCGACTTCACCGTCGGAGCAGGCACTGCTTCCACCGTGAACGGCCCGGTGACGCGCACCCGGCTTTTGTCGATGTACGGCTGGTCGTAGAGCGTTTCCTGCTCGGCGTAGCGGGCGATGGCTGCGTCAATCTGCTCGCGGGTCATGCCTTCGCGAATCTCGGGATTGTTGGCGATGGACTTCAGCGTGACGTGCGGAACCGTCTTGTAGCGGAAGCCGCTGCCAACGCCTTCCTCGGGATGCGCCAGTTCGTAGTAGTCGAAGTCGGCGGCCATCAGGCGCTGCTTGGCCAGCGTGATGGCGACGCGCGACGTGTCGCAGGTGATCCAGCGGCGTCCCCACTGCTCGGCGACGTAGGCGGTGGTGCCGGAGCCGCAGGTGGGGTCGAGGACGAGGTCGCCGGGATCGGTGGTCATCAGGAGGCAGCGCTCGATGACCTTGGTGTTCGTCTGCACAACGTAGACTTTGGGCTCCGCGAACCGCGCCGGTCCGAGTGTCGGTCCACATGATTGTCGATCGCTACGACGGGAAAATCATCGAGGTAGCGAACGTAACGCAGAGTCTTGCCCTGATCGACGATCAGTCGATTCGCCGCGATAGCAAGCCGATTCATGCCCTCCGGATCGTTGGTCTTCCAATGCGTTGCTTGCTGGCCGGCTCGATAGTTGCCTTCCACTCGAACTCAAAGGGCAGTCGTCGTGTCCTGTCGGCGGTCCGCTGAGACATCGAGATTGTCGTGTGCGAAATAGTCGTGCGCCGTCGGCAGGAGTCGGCATCAGTCACCTCTCTTCGGCTGTCAGCGAGCGACCTGCGCCGTCCGCAAGTCTCAACTCTAGTCGTACTGGATCGCTCCAGCGCCTGGCGACCTCTTCATCTCGGATACAGTGGTCGGTACTTCAGCTTCGTCTACGTCTTGCGCATACCAAACCAGAGTAATCGCACGCGCGGCTCAAGGATTGCGCTGCGTAGACCGCCTGTGGTCGTTGTAGGAAGATGATCGACGCACAAAGTTCTTCGCACCGAACACCTCGTCCATCAGCTCCCGCACGTGATGGACGTTCTCGTCGCCGATCTGAACGAAGCACGATCCCGATTCGTGCAGCGAGCTCTCGTGCGAGCAGCAGGCGGTCACGCAGATAGGTCAGGTAGGAATGAATCCCCAGTTCCCAGGTGTCGCGGAACGCTCGAATCATCTCCGGCTCTTGCGTCAGGTCTTCGTCCTTGCCGTCCTTCACATCGCGCTTGTTCACGAACGGCTGGAAGTTCGAGCCGTACTTGATCCCATACGGCGGGTCGATGTAGACCATCTGCACCTGGCCGGCCATGCCCTCTTTTTCCAGCAGCGAGTTCATCACCAGCAGGGAGTCGCCGGCGATCAGGCGGTTCGACCAGCCGTGGGGATGACGGTAGAAGTCGATGGCCTCGCGCAGCGGCGGATTTTCCTCGCGGCGCTCGAACAGCGACGGCTGCTCCGGCAGGCCGCTGCCGTTGCGCTTGCGCACCGCCTCGATGATGGTGTGGGGATCGATGCGCTCGTGCACGTGCAAGCGAGACCGTCGGCACTTCAAAGGAGGTGTGCTCCTTCTTGCCCGCCCACACCAGCTGCGGATCGAGATGCGGATCGTAGTCCAATTCCTGGCGGGGTTTCACCGATGGCACGGGCTGAACGTAGTCGTAAGTCTTGTGCGTCGGCAGCGGCGGATCGGTTTCCGGTGTCACCAACCCGACGGGCGGGTTGTTGATGCGCTTCTTGTCGCTGTGCTCATAGCGCTCAATCGGGCGCTTGTGAGATCTTCCGTCTTTACTCTTGCCTCGAGCCATCTCCACGTCTTCCTTTAAAGCAACTGTCCGAGCCGCGAGCGCGCCAAAAATTCTGGATCGGAGCCCGCCTCCAGCATTGGGGGAAGTGAACCGCGAATTATCGCACAGGATCGGCATTCGAGGAGATGGGCTCGAAGTGCAATCTAGAGTCGGCTGCTGGGCACACTCAAGCCTGAGATTGGCTTGTGTCGGGGACCCTCTCTACCTCTCCCCCTCCCGCCTTTTCCCCTCCATCATCACTCTCCTCAAAATCCGGTTGATGCGCGTCTGGTAGCCTGGGCCTTTCGAGTGGAACCAGTCCACCACTTCGACGTCCACCCGCAACGAGATCCGCTTCTTCCGCGGACGGTTCCAGCGCGCCTCCCCTCCCTTCTTCTCCTCCGCCAACGATAAGAAGTCGTCCTCAATCCCAGCGTACAGGCGGTCAATTCTCGCCCGCCTTGCCGGCCTCTTTTTGCGCTTTGCTTTCTTGGGTTTAGCTGTCATGACACTATTGTATATCCAGTACCGCCATGACGATGTGTTCCACGTGGAACACTTCTCCAGTTGGTTTGCCCTCGCTCCCTCCCTTGTGCCATCCTCTCCCTGCATTGGTTTCACTTCTGTGGCGAGGTGATGGGATGGCTTGCAGCCCTGAGATCCTGAAAAAAGTTCCTCTGTTTTCCCAGCTCGACGACGACGAGACCGCGATTCTCGCCGGTCAAGTCGAGTTGAAAACGTTTGCGCCGCGGCAGCGCATTTATAAGATGGGCGACCCGGGCGGGCGCGCTTATGTCATGGTGTCGGGCCGAGTGCGGGTGACGACGGTCGATCAGGACCAGCAGGAGGTCGTCGTCGATGAACCTTCGTACGGCGAGTTCTTTGGTTTCGCCTCGATGCTCGACGGCACGCCGCATCAGACCGACGCGACCGCTCTCGAGGAGGCGGACTGCCTGGAAGTCGACCGCCAGGACATTTCGATTCTGTTGCAGCGCAAGCCGCATGCGGGGATGGACATGCTCTCGGTGCTGGGCAAGCAGTTTCACTCCGCGCAGCAACTGGTGCGGGTGCGGGCCAGCCGCAATCCCAACGAGATTATCGAACAGGAGTCGTCGCTCGGGGAGCGGATCGCGGACAAGGTCGCCGGCTTCGGCGGGTCGTGGACGTTCATCACCGCGTTTCTGGTGCTGCTGGTGATCTACTCCATGATCAATGTGAAGCTGGGTGGGCGAGCCTGGGATCCTTATCCTTTCATTTTGCTGAACCTGTTTTTGTCGATGCTCGCGGCCATTCAGGCGCCGGTCATCATGATGAGCCAGAACCGGCAGGACACGAAAGACCGCCTGCGCAGCGAACTCGATTACGAAGTCAATCGCCGCGCCGAATCGGAAATTCAGGGTCTGTCCCGCAAGCTGAACCTGATCGTCGACAAGATCGACGACGTCGAGGAACTGGTGCGGAAAAAGATTCCGGTGGGATGAAAGGCTCTGCTGGTGATGAGACGCGGGCGGGCCCGCGTCTCACAGACGGTCACGATTTATGACAGCAGCGCGGACGGCCGTCGGTTCCAAGTCTTGCCGAGTTTCTTCGAGGTGGCTTCCATGTCTTTCACGTAAGCATCGGCCTGGGTGAGGACATGATGCAGGTCGTTGCCCACGCTGATGAAGGTGAATCCTTTCTCCAGGAACTCGCCAACGCGGGCGGTGCCGAACAGAAAGAGTCCAAGAATGACGTTGTTCTTGCGGGCGTGGTCGACCAGTTTCTGCGTGGCCGCTCCCAACTCGGGCGACGTATACATGTGAGGGAATTCGTACTTCTCGTAAAGTCCCATCGACATGCAGAGGTCGTTCTGGCCGAGGAAAAGAATATCGACGCCGGGAACCGCGGCGATCTCGGCGATGTTCTCGATGCACGAGGCGGTTTCCACCTGCAGGGCAACGATGCCGTTGTTATTGAAGTTGCCGGCGTAGCCGAGCAGTCCGGCTTTATTCATGCTGCGCTGGGGGAAATAAACCGAGCGCGTGCCGACGCGGGGATACTTGGTGCAACTGATGGCCTGGCGCGCTTCTTCGGCAGTGTTGATGTAAGGAACGAGCACGCCGTCGGCGCCCATGTCGAGGGCCTGCTGAATGCCGGGGCGATCGTCGTATCCGCCGACGCGCACCATCGATTTGGCTCCGCCGTTCGCGATCCCGCTGAGCATGGCGGAAAGTTTTTCGTAGCCCATCGGTCCATGCTGCGTATCGACAAGGAGCCAGTCGTAGCCGCTATGGGCGAGTTGCTCGGCGACGGTCGGGCTATGCGCGTTCAGGAACAGCCCCATTTTTGGAGTGCCTTCGCGCAATTGCTTTTTGAACTCGGCACCACTGAGCGTGGCGTCGGCCATAATGATTTCCTCCTGAGGTTCGTTAAAGTCCAATTAGTGTAACCTCTTTTTGCACTCTGACGGACACGCCGCCTGTGGATGGATACAATACATGTGCACAGTTGTGACCGCTGGTTATGCTCAGTTCGAGCGAAGGAGAGTGACCGTGAGTCGAGTGGCGCGGGTGGTGGTCAGCATGGTCGTGGTGTTGGCTTCGCAAGCTGTGCTGGCGCAGGGACGGCAAGGCGGTCCTCCGAAACCGTCGAACGACACCAGCATTCAGGACTTCAAGCGGGCGATGGCGGTACAGGCGGCTCCCGACCAGATCGCCGACTTCCAGTCGATCGCGAAAAATACGGCGGATGCCATGCAGCAGGCACACCTGCTTGCGGAGAAGGCTGGGGCCGCAAGCGATGGAACCGGGTTTTACAAGCCGGCCTCGGCGCTGAAAGATGCCATCGATCAGATCGAAAACAACAGCCGCTCTTTTGTGAAGGGATTTTCCAAAGCGCAGACGGTCCTGCTGAAAGACAACCTGAAAAAACTGAGCAAAGCGCAGTCGGAGGTCACGAAAGAAAGCAAGGGTCTTGATGAACAGTTGAAACGTCCGGCGATCGATCCCCAGGGGTTGGCTGAGGTTGCGGGCAGAGTAGAGAAAGGGCTGACGGAACTGCAAATCCAGCAACTCAGTCTTGCCGACGAAATGGGGATTCCAAAGTCGTAAGATCGCAAACTATTTCGCCATTCAAAATGGAGGCCACGCCGGGGAAATCAGCGTGGCCTTGTCCAGACGATATCTCCACCGAAGTCAATTCTTGCTTCCATCGGCGGATTGAACCGGAGCTTCCTTCGGCGCTACCGGCGCTTCCGAGACCACGGCCGGCTCGATCTTCACAGTCGAGAAAATCTTGTCGAGCTTGTCGAAGACCTTGTTGTATTCGGCTTCGGTGAGCTGCGGCTTATCGCCGGCGACTGCGTTTCCCAGGCCCATGCCGAATTCGTAGCAAGTGCCGTTCTGAAAGATGTGGTAGTACTTCGAGTCGGAATCTTTCAGGGTTTCTTCGATCTGGCTGAACTCCATCGAACCCATCTTCACGGTTGGATCGGGAGCGGGATCGTCGCCCGGGCCGCTCGAGTCGGAAGAGGAGAACTGCGTGCACTCGGCCTCAGACAGGTTGGGGTTCACGCTGACAGTGAAGAACGCGGAGCTGATGTCCGCGCCGGGATAGGCGTTTCGTGGCAGCTCAACCGCAGCCAGCGTGGTTCCGCCCGGCTGCACGAAGTTCATCTGGACGGGTCCGAGACCTGCCAGATCTTTTTGCGGCTCGTCGCCGGTCTTCAAGGTGTAAGTGTTGGGATAGTGGAAAGAAACTCCGTAAGTAGGATCGGAGTAAGTGGCCATAGTCCGAATCCTGGTGTGCTTTTTCTTCCTGACAGGTTTGCTCTGAGCCACGACTGCAGGCGCAGAGGTTGGAGTGGACGAAACACTGGCCGGCGGCATGGAAACGTTCTGGCTCGACGGCGCCACGACGGTTGCCTTCTCCGATTTCGAGCAGCCGTCGGTGCCCAGGAGCAGAACTCCGAGAAAAACCGCGGCCATCAAGACGCCGCTAAAGATGGCGGTGATGGGTTTCGATAGAGGTTTCGAGGATGAAGCGCGGCGAACTTCGTTGCGCGTGTCCCGTGGTGCATTGCTTCCTAGATTGAGTTGCGTAAAGCGTGCCATGGTGGCCTCCCGTGCTGGTGTGTCCAGTCGCGGGAGTAGAGGGCAAGGGAGAGGCCACTTAGTACGTTGTTGATATTCCATCTACTTAAGTGAGATCCAGGACCGTGGAGGCGTGGCCCAGCCAACACGCTGTGTGGAGGGAGACACGGGCGACAGGCGCAGCGAAAGCCAACCACACTGCGCGTGGGACACGCGGGCGGGTGCCCCTTCCACAGCGCCTGAGCGCAGGGCCGCGCCATACATTATTCGAACTGGCGGCGGAAGGTGGCGAATTGTTGCTGCAGGTCGGTGACTGCCTGGCGAAGCTGGCGCACTTCGTTCTCGAGTTCGGAGAGGCGGCCTGTGTCATGCTCCGTGACTACCGGAGCGGCGGAGGAAGGCTGCATCACGTGGGCTTCTTCGGTGTCGCCGGAAAATAAGTGCAGGTAGCGGGCTTCTTTGGTACCGGGCTGGCGAGGCAGGACTTTGACCAGCGGAGGGTCGCGCTGCATCAGGCGCTGCAGGGTGGACTGCACGTCGTCGAGGGTCTCGAAGCGGTACATGCGTTCGGTGCGTCCGCGCAGTTCGCCCGGAGTCTGCGGGCCGCGCAGGAGCAGGACGCAGAGGAGGGCGGTTTCGCCGCGGGTGAAGTTGAAGGCTTCCTGCAGGCGGTGTTCGTACTTGGTGACGCGGCTGTCGGCGCCGCTGGCGGGGCCGGCGAGGTTGCGCTGCTGCAGGCCTTCGAGGGCATCGCGGACCGCGTTCTCATCGAGAGCCATCACCGGTTCGCGGTTGTTTTTCTGGTTGCAGGCATTGACCAGCGCATTCAGGGATAGCGGATAGTAATCCGGCGTGGTGATGTCCTTTTCCACCAACGCTCCCACCACCCGCGCTTCGACTTCATTCAACAGGAGGTCCACGGCCCGATTGTACAGGCTCAGCGGGCGGCTTTCATGCGGGCACCGCAGGCGTTGATGAGGTCTCTCCACTCTTCGCCGCTGGTGGCGTCTTCCTTCGCCAGAGACTGTACCTGATCGTTGGCGGAGGGATCGAGCGCGGTGCGTTCGTAGGTCACGGAGACATCGGTCCTATCTGTTCCGTTTCTCTTGAGACGAATGTCAATGCGCGTGACCAGGCGTTCGCCGAGGGTGTAGACGTATTGCACGCGGCCGGCGGGGAGGTCGAGGAGCGTGTTCACCCAGAGGCTCGAATACGCGCCTTTCTGGACGCGAAACACCGAGCCCTCCTGATCGGCGGGAGGGAGGGGATAGAGAAATTCCGGCTTCCAGCCGGGCGCCCACTTCTGCTCTTCCCAGGCGCCGAACAAGGGAGCGGCGTCCGCGTAGGCGAGATCGACGGTGAAGTGAAACTCGGTGCTGGTGCGTGCCAGTCCGTTGGCCGGCAGCGCCGCCAGGGCGGCGAGAAAGAGGAAGGAGTAAATCATGGCTTCTCCTGTAAATTGTGGCTGTCAGCGGCGGTGAGAGTCAGGCTGTAAATTTTGCGGAACTGCTCGATCTGGCGCAGGGTGTCTTTGCCGAAGGGGGCTTTGCCCTCGAAGGCGTGCAGGACGATGCCTTCGAGCAAATCTCCCAGGGTCAGATCCTTGAGTTCGGCCACGGCTTTCATGACCTTGAGCAGGTGTTTTTCAATGCGCACGCCGGTCTGGACGCGTTCGACGAGGATGGGTTTCCGTGTCATGGTACAAAGGTACCATGGTACATATGGGATTTCAAGAACCTTCCCGTCACCCTGGCTATGGTTTGGGGTGGGCCAGCGGGGCAACTGTGGCATTGGTCGCTTTCAGGTAGTCGGCCGGGGCGAGCAAGATTTGCATGCCGCGGATGCCGGCCGAGATTGAGATTAGATCGAAGAGTTCGATGGTCTCATCGACGTAGACTGGGTAGTCTTTCTTTCCGGCGAGAGCGGTGACCCCTCCGCGAATGTAGCCGGTCAAGGCTTGCAGGTCTTTCACGGGGGCCAACTGGATCTTGCGGTTTCCGGAAGACCTCGGCGAGAGCCTTCAGATCGAGTTCAGTATTGCCCGGGATGACTGCCAAGCAGATGCCATTGCGGTCGCCGTGGGCGACGAGGGTTTTGAAGACCTGCTCGGCGGGCAGGCGTATCTTCGCTGCAACCGTTTCCGCTGCGAGGTCCTCGGGGTCGACTTCGTAGTCGCGGAGTTCGTAGCGGATGCCGAGACGGTCGAGCAGACGAACCGCGTTGGTCTTGTGCGCCACTGCACCATTTTATGCGCTGCGGTTGCAGGGTTGTCCCGAGGGTTCTATAGTCTGAGGCGAACACGGAGGAAATCGAATGCTAAGGATGCTGCTGCACTGGGTAGTGAGCGCACTGGCCATCTGGATCGTGTCGCAGCTGGTGCCGGGCTTCTCCGTGAATGGTGCCACGGCGGCCTTGATTGCGGCGGTGTTTATTGGTTTCATCAACGCCACCCTGGGCCTGTTTCTCAAGGTGATTACTTTCCCTCTGACGCTGCTGACGCTGGGGATTTTCTGGTTCGTGGTGAACGCCCTGATGATCGAGCTGGCGGCGGCGATCGTCCCCGGATTTCATGTGGCGAACTTCTTTGTGGCTTTCTGGGGAGGCATCGTCCTCAGCATCGTCAATATGCTGCTGAAGTGGCTGATCCTGCCCAGCCCGGCGCATAAATAGATACCGCCTTGCGGAAATCCAGGCTTCGCTGAGGCGCTCGGTTACGACTTAACTGCCACTCTTGCGCGGCCTCATAACCTGCCAGTCTTCTTCGCGGAGCAGGCGTCCGAGGGCGCTGAACTCTCCCGCGCCTTGAAGCCATTCGCCGCCGTCCATCGCAATGATCTCACCATTGATGTAACCCGACCCATCGCTGACCAGGAAAGCGGCCAGGTTGGCTAACTCCTCCACCGTCCCGAAGCGCCCGATTGGATTGCGCTCTTTGGCAAACTTCTCTAACTCGGGACGCGGCAGCAGACGAGAGAAGGCGCCTTCGGTGGGGACGGGACCGGGGGCGATGGCGTTCATGCGAATGCCGCGATTGCCCCATTCGACGGCCAAGCTGCGGGTGAGGGCATTGACTCCGGCTTTGGAGACGGCGGATGGGACGACATAGGCGGATCCGGTGGGCGCGTAGGTCGCGCTGATATTCAGGACTGTGGCGCAGTGAGAGCCGGCGAGCCATCGGCGTCCGCAAGCGGTGGTGACATGAATCGTGCCTAGAAGTACGATTCCGATCACCGCTTCGAAAGCCCGCGGAGAAAGCTCCTCGGTGCGTGCCAGAAAATTCCCCGCCGCATTGTTCACGAGAATATCGAGCGGACCGTCTTTCCAGATCACTTCAATCATTTCCTCGACCGCTTCTGCCTTGCGGACGTCACAGGGCCGGGCATGAATCGAGCCTCCCAGCTCCTGAGCCGTTTGCCTGAGAACTTCCTCGCGGCGTCCACAGATATAGACGGTGGCGCCGAGATCAAGGAAGCGGCGCGCCATACCTTTGCCGAGTCCAGTGCCGCCGCCGGTGATGAGGGCACGCTTATTGTGAAGAAGATCTTTGGTGAACATGAGGTGATTGTAATGCACAGTTCGCATAGGAAGTCCGACTGGCTATTTGCTGCGGGCGACGCGGAATCCGTAGTCGGCGTATTGAAATTGGGGAGGAATACTGGAACGGGCCGCGCAGCGGGTGACTTTGATGTGATGACGCCAGGAGCCTCCGCGGGAAGCACGTCGCTCGCCCGCCTCCGGGCCGAGCGGGTTGCGTTCTGAAGAGAGTGCATAATAGTCGGCCTGGAACCAGTCGCTGCACCACTCGTGAACGTTCTCACCGATGTCGTAAAGACCGAAGCCATGGGGCGCGTAACGGGCTACAGGTTCGGGCCCATTCTTCCAGCGCGCTACATAATCAGGCAGAGATTCCGGAGGCGCGTCTCCCCAGGGAAAGAGTTTGCCTTCGACCCCTCCACGGGCGGCGCGTTCCCACTCAGCTTCGGTGGGCAGACGGTAGTCATGTCCCGTGACCGAACTGAGCCACTCGCAATACTTCGTGGCTTCGAACCAGGAAACGGCGACGACTGGCTGATCGGAGTGATGGAAGTTGGGATCACTTCGGAATGGCGGAGGTTGTGCTGCGGTTGCCTGCACAAAGCGGTCGAAATCGGTGTTGGTCACTTGGCGCGCGGCAAGATGGAAGGCGTCAACCCAGACGCGGTGGATGGGGCGTTCATTGTCTTGTCCGGTCTCGGAACCCATGAGGAACCAGCCTTCGGGGATGGCAACGATGTCGGGTTCGAGGGCATTTTCGATTTGTGGGGGCGGGATCCGGTCCGTCGCCATGACCGCTTCAGGATAAAGCATGTGCCGCCGCTACGACGCCGGCGCACGTAATTTCGGAATGAGTACTGAAAGATCGTTTTCTTGAAACAGGCGAATAGCGGCGATGCCCGCGGCGCCGGCGTCGAGACAGGCGCGAGCGTTGGCGAGGGTGACGCCTCCGAGGGCGAGGACGGGAATGTTGTGTTGGCAGGCTTGACGGAGAGCATCGAGCCCGGCGGGCTGGTCGTTTCTCTTCTCGAAGACCGGGGCGAAGACGGCGAAGTCCGCGGCTTGCGCTGCGGCAACTTCCGTGGCGGAATGACAGGAAACGGCTACGGTCACTCGGGCGGAGGCGCCTGCGCGAGATGGCCAGATGGATCGGACGATGGCGGGGGAGATGTCGTTCGAGCGGAGGTGCATGCCGTCAGCGCCCGTGGCGATGGCGACATCGGTGCGGGAATTGATGAGGAGCTGCGTTCTCCGGTTCTTCGTTTTGAGCTGCAGGAGGGCCTCGCGCGCCAGGGTTTCCAGATCGTGCGTCGTCAGATCCTTTTCCCGGAGCTGGATGTAGTCGATGTCGGCATAGGCGGCCTCTGAGATTTTGTCGAGGAGTTTGCGGCACCGGGCGGATTCGCTGCCGGGGAACTGGGTGCGGTCAGTGATGTAATAGAGGAGCAAGAGTGCCGTCCCTTTAGGCGCGGGGCGAAACGTCTGCCGCCGCGTCGCGGCGGAAGCCTGACCGCCGGTCTACGGATTCGTTTTGGCGATTTCCGGCAGGCTCTCGCGGATATGCTTGGGCTGGGGTCCGAAATGGTACTTGATCAGCCCATCGTGCAGAAACTCGAAACCTTCTTCCGGTGAATCGACGATGCGGAAGAGATCCACATCTTGCGGTGAAATCACTCCGGCATCGACCATCGCCTGGAAATTAATGACCTTGTTCCAGTATTCGCTGCCGTAGATGACCACCAGGATTTTCTTGGCCAGTTTTTCGGTCTGCGCCAGAGTCAGAATTTCAAAAAGTTCATCCAGAGTGCCGAAACCGCCGGGGAAAATGACCAGCGCCTTGGCCAGATAGGCGAACCAGAACTTACGCATGAAGAAGTAGTGGAACTCGAAGTTGAGTGATGGGGTGATATAGGGATTGGGACACTGCTCGAAGGGCAGGTTGATGTTGAGGCCCACGGTTTTTCCGCCGGCTTCCTGGGCTCCAAGGTTGGCGGCCTCCATAATGCCGGGGCCGCCGCCGGTCGTGACCACGAAACGATGGCGCTTGGCGGGAATCTGGACGGACCATTCTGTCAGCAGATGTGCCATCCTCCGCGCGTCTTCGTAATAACGGGACATGTCGACCGCGGCGATGGCCCGCTTGCGTTCCTCGGCCTGCTCTTCGGCCGAAAGAGGATTGTTGGGATCTTCCAGTTTCGCCAGCCGGATTAGCGCTTCGCTGCGGCTGTGAAAACGGGCGGAGCCGAAAAAGACGACCGTGTCCTGAATCTGTTCCCGGCGGAAGCGGGAGAGCGGTTCGCTGTATTCGGCCAGGATGCGCAGAATGCGTCCATCGGGACTATTAAGGAAGGGTTCGTTCTGGTACGCCAGAGGCGCAGACTTCGGCTTGTTGTCACTCATGATAATGGCGTCTTTCTATTGTGGACCTTCGTAGTTCAATATCGTCAGTTCAGGATGGGACGGACCCAGAGACGGGTTACTCCAAGATCAGTTCCCCTCGTGGTAGTGCACTGCTTCCCAGAAGCCGATCCAGATATCGAGAATTCCCAGGCCGCTGCAGACGCCGCGCACAAACCCGCTGGAGATGATGTCCCGCAAGGCGGGGTAGGCGAAGAGCAGGTGATTGTCCGTCCACTCCGGCCGCCAGGGCAGGATGACCAGAAGCACGCCAACGCTTGCACACAAAAATACGAATAGCAGGACGGTGATCCGGTGAAGCCACAGGGAGAAGCCGCTGAAAGACGCCTCGTCGGACGCACGCTCACTGACTTGCAGATTCGCCGGCGGAAGACTCGAGCCCAACGAGGCTGGCGGAATTCCGTGCAGTGGGGTGTTGGGATCCGGCGTCACGCCGCGTTCCTCACAGTGGCTGGCGGTACGAAACGCACCGTGATCCTCAGGCACGCCCCCGGATGAAAGAGAAGACCCATCTGGACATTCTACGACTTCAGGGCCTTAATGCGCTCAGCGACATCACGATAGTCAATGTTGCTGCCGTAAACGTCCATGAAATGTTGTAGAGCGGCAACTCTGTTGCCCGCGGTCTCGTAGGAAGATCCAAGTTCGTAATGCAGCGCCATGCAAGTATCCTGGTCGAGATTGGGGAGCTTGAGCGCCTGTTCGTACCAGCGAATCGCGGCTTCCGGCACGCCCTTGTCGAGAAAACACTGGGCCAGCCAGGTATAGGTCTGCATGATCTGCGGGAAGGGATGCCCGCGGTCGACGGACTGGCACACCTTCTGCAGTTCACCGATTGCCTCATCCAGCAATCCCATTTCACGGAACGCCACGCCCAGGTTGTAATGGGTTTCCGGATCTTCGTCGGCGCTGCCCACGGTCGTCTCTTCTTCCAGTTCGTGTTTCAGTTCGCCGAACATGTCGGCCAAATCTACGCCGGCGCCGGAATCAAATTTCGGCGTCGAGGCGGCTGCAGCCGGAGCCAGCGGGCGAACCTTGGTGGGCTGATAGGTAAACGTCGGCGCGGCGACTGGAGCCGGTGCAGGCTCTAACGCCGGGGCAGGGGCAGCAGCGGCTGCCATCGAGGGTGCCGCGGCAAAGCTCGGAACAGGAGCCGCGGGGGCTTTGGGCGCTGGCTTGGCCTTCGCTACTACGGTTGGGGTTCGGGCTACGGCACCGGAGCCTCGGGCAGGAAGGTATCGCCCAGAGAAGCTTCGAGGTCCGCGACAAATTCGCCGAGGGCATGTGCCGGTTCCGGTGTAGCATCCGCGTATTCCGGCGCAGGCGCTGGCGTTGGAGCGCCTTCGTGCGCGATGGGTTGAACTTTGGTCTCGGGCAGGAATCCATCACCCAGCGAGGATTCCAGGTCGTTGACAAATTCGTCCAGTACGCCGGGCTCGGGTTCGGGAGCGGCCGCGACTTCCGGCTGGGGCTCTGGTTCGGGCTCGGGGGCCGGAGCGGGTGCTTCCTCCTCGACCGTGATCTCCTCGATCGATTCGGGTTCGGCGGGTGCGGGTGCGTGCGCCGCCGCCTCGATTTCCTGGCGCATGGTGGAGAGCGTTGCCACGTCCTTGGTCAGCTTTTGCAGCTTGGCCATGGCATCCCGCGCCTGGTCAACCATGGAGTGGGCCAGGTAGAAGCGAATTTCTTCGACCGTTTCTGCAACTGCTTGAGAATTGTCCTGCCGGATCTGCTGGTGGGCCGGAACCAGTTCGACCGGCGTAGGCTCCGGTGCCGGTTCTGCAGCCGGCTCCTCGGACGGTGCTCCATCCCATTCTTCGGAGAGATCGATTTCACTCTCCGGCGCCGACGGCGGAACGGCAACTTCGAATTCAGCGGGCTCCGGAGCCTTTGGCGGTGCCGGTGATGCATGGAAGAACATCCCCTGCTTTTCCGGCGCAGGAGCGGGAGGAGCCTGGTGTGCCACTTCGGCGACAGGCTCGGTGTCAGTGTCGGCCTCTACCGCAAATTCGGGCGCGGCTGGCGGAGGTATCACAGGAGGCGCGCCGGCGACAGCGACGGTGGGAGCGTTGGCAGCGCGTTCCTCGTACTTGCCTGCCAATTCTCCGTAACGGGCTGCTTCCTCGGGATAACCGGCGTCGTGGTAGACGCTTTCCAGTGTGCGGCAGCACACCGCAGCTTCCGCAAATCGGCCGGCGCGGGTGTGCAGCGCCGCCAGGCGCTGGTTCAAACGGAGGTCCTGGGGAGCTTTCGGCAAAGCCGAAAGCAGCGGCCCAAGTGCCTTCGCGGGCATGTTGTACGAGACAAAAAGCTCCGCGTCGGTGAGGGCGGCGCGAACCGCGAGCGCGATCTCGTCTCCGTACCGCTGGTCCACAAAAGGAGCCGTGGCTTCAAGTTCCTCTACCAGAACCGCGCCCTCTTCGGCGGTAATCAGCTTCGAGCCAGACAACCCTCCACCCAGCTTCGCAACCACTTGCTGGTAGTTATTGGCATGCAGCGGGTTCTGCGGCTCCAGTTGCGTCAGTTTCAAATAATAGTCGCGGGCTTTTTCCAGTTCGCCCGACTGAACGTAGGCATGGGCCAGCAATTCGTAGACTTCGGTGACGTGGGTGTTCTCGCCCGCCTTATTGAAAAGATCAAGGAGAGTTTCGAGCGCAGTCGTATTTTCGCGGACGTGCCCAATGATGGAGTGCAGGCTTTCGAGGACCTTGGCCGAATCGGCCGCCAGCAGGCGGTCGGCATACTGCTGGTAGACGGCCAGAGCGTCTTCATAATTGCCGTTCGCCATCAGTGCGTCGACATATCCCAGGATGGCGCCGCTGTCATTGTGAACCGTGAATAGCTTGGCGGCCAGGGTTCCCGCTTCGGGGAAACGCCCGGTCTGCAGGTAACCTTGCAGCAGAAGCCGCAGGCCGTCGGGGTGCGAATCGAGGTCCGCAACCTTTTCCAGATTTTGAACCGCTCCGGGAATGTCGCCGGAATCGAACGAATTTCGCGCTCGCAGCAGCAACGCATAGCTGTTGCCGGGATCGAGGGTGAGCATGCGCTGCAGGATTTCTTCCGCCGGCCCTAAGGAACCGCGGGCACGAAGGCTCTCGGCGGCCGACGCGAAAATCTGCCAGGCTTCCGTCTTCTTGTTGAGCCGGATGTAAACCTCGGCCAGGCGCATGCGCATGGCGACGTTCTCCGGATCCATCTCCAGCGTCTTCTGAAAAATCCGGACGGCTTGCTCGAGCTCGCCGGCGCGCAGGAATTCTTCCGCGACTTGCAGATACTGCGCGCGCGCATCATTAAAGAGCCCTTGCTGGGTATAGAGTTCGGCCAAACGCAGCACGCTTTCGAGCGTGGACTTGAGTTTGGTGAGCTTCTTGTACATGGCGATGGCTTTGACGGTAAAGCCTTGCGCCGCATAGGCATCGCCTACACTCTTGAACGCTTCGATGGCGCGGTCGTTATCGCCGAGACGGGCGTAGAGATCGCCTACCGTATTGCTGACGGTGAGGTCCTTGGGATCGGCCTTGAGGACCTTTTCGTACTCAGCAATGGCGTTCTGCAACTTGCCCTGCTGGACGAATTTCTCCGCAGCGCTCAGAACCTTTTGTTTATTGAAGCCAAAACCAAACGCCATATGAGTGCGGACTCCGGCTCCGCTGCCGCCGAAGAACGCTCCTTCCTGGGAATGTTCACCTGACGGTCAAGCATCCCATCGGCAAACCGTCCAAATGCGGCATGACCGAGTGGACAATGGTCATTGTAAGGCTGGTTACCTAGAACTGTATGGTTACCAAGGGTTACCAAAAGGGAGTGTACCGCTGGGTTACGGAGGGAAGGTTGCGAGAATCTCCCATCAGCAGTTGGGTTATGAGGTTACTCAGCCGTCCTCCCAGATAAGTTCCTGCCTAAACGTTCTTGGATCGGACGAGTGGCCCACGTCCACCATGATGCAACTCCCCACTTCTCGCAAAGAACGCGAGAAATGGGGCGACCCAGGGCCGGCAAGGTCTTTTTGCAAAGAAGACTCTCCCCGGTCACTGTCTGAATTTCGGACAGTTTTGTACAATGGCATGCGCACGGAGTCTCACAGGCCTGCGGTAAGTTGTTGGATGTTTTCACCCGTATCTTCCCCACCCAGGTTTCGAAAACATCCAAGGCCCGGGCTCCCGGCTTGAGAGAAAACATGGCAAGGTGGCTCTCCTGGGTTTCTGACCGCAAGCTCACAGGCTGGACCTGTTCCGATTGCGGTTGGACGTTTGCGGTTCCTGCGCTGTTGAGCGACCCCGAAGCCAAGAAGGCCTACGACCGCCTGGGCGCCGCGAAATTCCAGGAACATAACTGCGCGGAGCACGGCGCGCGCCCGAACTTCGGCGGGGAGGAGACGTTTGCCGAGCGCGCCCGCAAGCTGATCATGCGCGGGTTCAAGCCGAAAGATGCGGTCGAGATCATCCTGCAGGAAATCACCCTCGAACATCGCAACGATGAAGTCATTATGGAGCGAGCCAAAGGAGACGCTGAGGACTTTCTTCGTCGGGTGAAGAGCGGATTGATCTGACGACCAAGCTGGACGGGTTTGCCCCGTCCAGCTTGTGCCAGAGTTATCGAGTCGCGGCCACCAGCGGGCCCCGCTTCGCCATGGGCGTGAACGCCCGGGCCTCATGCCCAGTCCAGACCTGGCGCGGACGGGAGATCTTCTGTTCGGGGTCGGTCAGCATTTCCTGCCATTGCGCCAGCCAGCCCACGACTCGCGGAATGGCGAAAAGCACGGTGAACATTTCCGGTTTGAGGCCCATCGCCTGGTAAATGATGCCGGAGTAGAAATCGACGTTGGGATAGAGTTTGCGCTTGATGAAGTATTCGTCTTCCAGCGCAATCCGCTCCAGTTCCAGCGCCACGTCGAGCTTGGGGTTGCGGCCGGTGACTTCGAACACTCGTTCCGCCGCCCACTTGATGACCTTGGCGCGCGGGTCGTAGTTCTTGTAGACCCGGTGTCCAAAGCCCATCAGCTTGCCGTGGCCTTCTTTGATCCTCTTGACGTAGGCGGCGACATTTTCCTTGCCGCCAATTTCGTCGAGCATCTTCAGAACTTCTTCATTTGCACCTCCGTGCAAAGGCCCGGCGAGCGCCGCCGCCGCCGCTGCCGTGGCCAGATACGGATCGGGGTGGGAACTGCCCACGGACCGCATGACGTTGGCGCTGCAATTCTGCTCGTGGTCGGCATGCAGAATGAAGAGGATGTCCAGGGCCCTGGCCATCACTGGATTGGCCACATACTTGGGTTCAACCATCTTCCACAGCATGTTCATGAAGTTTTCGGGATAGCTGAGGTCGTTGTCGGGGTAGACATAGGGAAACCCCACGCTATGCCGGTAGGTCATGGCGGCGATGGAGGGCATCTTCGCGATCAGCCGCTTGATCTGCAGCAGGCGGTTGGCGGGATCGTGGATGTCCTTGGCTTCCGGATAGATGGTAGACATTGCAGCCACCGTGCTCACCAGCATGCCCATGGGATGAGCGTTGTAGCGGAAGTTCTCCATGAACTTCCTGGTGGTCTCATGCAACATGGTGTGATAGGTGATTTCGGCCACCCAATCCTTCAGTTCATGCTCGGTGGGCAGATCTCCAAAGAGCAACAGGTAGGCGACTTCGAGGAATGAGCAGTGTTCTGCCAGGGCTTCAATGGGATAACCGCGATAGCGGAGGATGCCCCGGTCGCCATCGATGAAAGTGATGTTGCTGCGGCAGGAGGCGGTATTCATGAAAGCCGGGTCGTAGGTCATCAACCCGAAATCGTCTGCGTTGGTTTTGATCTGGCGCAGATCCATGGCCCGGATGGTTCCGTCCTCCACCGGGATGGTGTAGGTCTGTTTGGTGCGACTGTCAGTGATGGTCAGGAAATCTTGTGACATGGAGGCGCTCCTTGGCCGTCGGCCGGACGCGAACGCCGGCCGGAAACGGACCTCGTCCTAAGCCATTCTGGGCGCGGGCAGAACACCCGGCAGTGAGGCGTGTCACATACACTCGTGAGCCGGCAGGCGGGTCAGGCGCGGGCTACCGCCGCCAACAGCAACAGGACCAATAACATAGGTTTGGGGAGTTTGCGCAGGATTTTCCAGACCATGATGCTCATCGACCTGATCCTCCGCGCGGGGGGTCCGCGAACGAATCTGCCGCGCCAATCCCGGAGCCGCTAGTGCGAATCGGTTATTGGCTCACCACGGAAATTCCCGTATAGGGTGACTGTGCTGTAGATTGTAAGACCAATCCCGCGGCTGGGGGCAAGCACTTTTTATGACCTGGATTCGGACCGTACCCGTGGCGGAGGCTGACGAAAAGCTCCTCCGGGCCATTGCCGGCGAGCAGGCGCTGTATCCCAAAGAATATGCGACCCCGGTGCATGCGACTCCGGATGGGGGATCGTCGCAGATTGTGGCTTCGCACACCCTGATCCCAGAGGCGCTTTACCACGCCTTTGCGACATTTGGCGCGCTGATGTCTCCCGACCTGCCATTGAGCCGGCGGCACCATGAAATGATCGCGACCATGGTCTCGGTGACCAACCGGTGCGTGTATTGAATCGACTCACACGCAGAGTTTCTGCGTAGGGTGACGCTCGATAAGGCTCTGGTCGAGGCTCTGGAGAAGGACTACACCACGGCTCCGCTTTCCGCCGAGGAGCGGGTGATGGTCGACTACGTCGTGAAGCTGACCAAAGACGCGACCAAAGTATGGAAGGATGACCACGAACGCCTGCGGGCAGCGGGTTTCGATGACCGGGCGATACTGCAGATCACGCTGATCGCGTCGTGGTTCAACTACATTAACCGGGTGGCGGATGCACTGGGCGTGGGGAGGGAATAGAAACGAATGGACGTTCTGAAGAAACTCTTCGAGGAGCGTTTCCATTCTCCCGTCGAACAGGTACAGCCCTTGCAGGGCGAACTGGGCGGCTCAGGGCGGAAGATCATCCGCCTGGCGAGCGGCCAGATCAAAGCCGTTGGCATTCTCTATGACGTGCGCGAAGAAAATGTCGCCTTCCTGGAATTTTCCCGGCACTTTCGCCGGCACGGCCTGCCGGTGCCGGAAATCTACGCCGAAGACCTGAGCCACGGCGCGTATCTCGAACAGGATCTGGGAGACACGACGCTGTTTGAGTTCCTCACGAAAAACCGGGCTGGGGAGAACATTGCTCCGCAAGCCGTGGAAGTTTACCGCAAGGTGGCGGCGGTGTTGCCGCGCTTTCAGATTGAAGCCGGTCGCGATCTCAATTACAAGGTGTGCTATCCGCGGTCGAGCTTCGATCGCCAGTCGATCGCCTGGGACCTCAATTACTTCAAATACTATTTTCTGCGGCTTGCGGGCATCCCCTTCAACGAACAGGTGCTGGAGAACGACTTCAGCCGCCTGACGAAATTCCTGCTGAGTGCGGAGCACGATTACTTCCTGTACCGCGATTTCCAGTCGCGCAATGTCATGTTACGTGACGGCCAGCCGTTCTTTGTCGATTACCAGGGCGGGCGGAAGGGCGCGCTGCAATACGATATCGCCTCGCTTTTGTACGACGCCAAGGCGGACCTGCCGCCGGAGCTGCGTCAAAGCCTGCTGGGACATTATCTCGACCAGTTGGGCGCTTTTATCGAGTTGGATCGCGAAGTCTTCATGCGCTACTACTACGCCTATGTGTACGTCCGCATCATGCAGGCGCTGGGCGCGTATGGGTTCCGCGGATTTTACGAACGCAAGGCGCACTTCCTGCAGAGCGTGCCGTTCGCGCTGAAGAATCTGCGGTGGCTGCTGCACAACGTCGAGCTGCCGATTGCGCTGCCGACGCTGATGGAAGCTTTCCAGAGCATGCTGGGCTCGGAGAAATTGCAGAGCCTGGGCTCTTCGGCAGAGTCAGGGCAGAAGCAGGCTACCGCATCGGGCGCGGAGAAACTCACGGTCCGGGTCTTCAGTTTTTCCTTTCACCGCGGGTTGCCGAAGGACGAGAGTGGCAACGGCGGCGGATTCATCTTCGATGCCCGAAGCCTGCCGAATCCCGGCCGCGAAGAGCGTTTCAAGGTGCTTACCGGCAAAGATGCCCCGGTCATCGAATACCTGAACCAGCAGGAGAGTGTGCACCAGTTTCTCCGGAATGCTTTGTCGCTGGTGGATGCGAGCGTAAGTGAGTATCAGCGCCGCGGCTTCCGGAATCTCATGGCTTCGTTTGGCTGCACCGGAGGCCAGCACCGCTCGGTATACCTGGCGGAGCAATTGGCGAAGCATTTGCGAGAGCGGGATGGCGTGGAGGTGGCATTGCAGCACCGCGAATTGGAGAGTCCCAAGCCATGAAAGCGATGATTCTGGCCGCCGGACTGGGCACGCGGTTGCGTCCGCTCACCGCTGATCGCCCCAAGGCGCTGGTGGAAGTTGCGGGGCGAACCCTGCTCGAGATCACGCTTTCCCGGCTGCGGGCTGCCGGCGTCAGCGATGTGATCGTCAATGCGCATTACTTCGCCGACATGGTGGTGGAGTATCTGAAGGCGAAGCAGAACTTCGGCATGCGGATCGAGGTTTCGCGGGAGGACGTGCTGCTCGATACCGGCGGCGGGCTGAAAAAGGCCGCATATTTCTTTCTCGAGGGTCCGGACGAGCCATTCTTTTTGCACAACGTGGATGTAATCAGCAATATTGATCTGGGGCGCATGCTGGAATTTCATCGTCAACGGCGGGCGCTCGCTACCCTGGCGGTGCAGGACCGCGAGACGTCCCGGTATCTGCTCTTCGACGACAGTCTTCAGCTTTGTGGACGGCAACTGGGGCGAGAGGGAACGGCAGAGCTGGTGCGATCTGCTGCGCGGTTGCGGGCGCTGGCGTTTTCCGGCATTCACGTGATTTCTCCGCGCCTTCTGACCTTGATGAAGGAGGAAGGAGCCTTCTCCATCATTACGAGTTATCTGCGCCTGGCCGGGTTGGGCGAGGGGATTTTTGGTTTCAACGCGGGCCAATATTATTGGCGTGATTTAGGGAAGCCGGGGAATGTGGCGCAGGCGGCCGAGGATGTGGAGCGGAAGGTGATTGAGTTGTAGGGGTCCATTGGGTTCTTGGGACGCCCGGCGAAACAGACCTGAGCCATGCCGGGGAGAGATTCGGGGAATCTTGCCCGCCGAGAGATGTCAGCGGAATATTTCCGCGATGCTTTGGATTTCCGCCTGGCTGTCGAAATTCCAGGCGCTGCCGATCTTTCTGCAGCAGGGCGTTTGTCTGGTCGAGAGAAAAGCTTTTCGTTGCTTCCAACAATTTCTTCCATTCCTCTGCGACTCCCTTGCGCTGCTTTTCGTCGGCGTCTTGCCAGAATTGGCGGGCGGCGGCTTCGGGAGAGCCGTATTCGTCGGCGAGATCTTCGTGAAAGTATCCGCGCAGAAATTCGCGGAGAGCGGGAAACTGATCGGGCGAAACGGGCGGTGCGGATTTCCTGACGATTTTCTTGCTGGGCATCAACGGCACTCCGGATAGGTGGTCAGCACGTGATAGTTGCTGTCGCCGTCCCACTTGAGCACGACGATGGCGTGGGAGCAAGGATGGGATTGATCATCGCCACGGTTCATGGTGCGTCCGATGGGATGGGCTGCGTCGCCATCGTAGTCGACCACGAGATTAGGATGTCCGCCCTCGCGATTGAGCCAGCGCTGGATTTTGGCCTGATTCTGCTCAAGGGCAATGCCTACCGCGCGCTCCGCGGTTTCAAGGTCGGTGTAAGTCGAGGCGGCGGAGATATTGCGCTCGCGCCGCAACCGTTCGCGAAGTTGTTCGTCGGTTCTCCCAACATGTTTCTTTAAAGTGTGGCCGCCGGCGGCCTCATCTTGCGACAGATCGTGCGTAGGAAAGGATAGCGACTGCGGCTCCGGGCCGGCGCCCGGCCCCTGGGTGGATTTCGGCGATGAAGAGGACTGGCATCCGATCAGCGCGCAGAGGATCAAGATGAGGGCGGCGGGCCAGAAGTTTTGTAATCGACAGTGCATGGGGTGTGCCAGCTTTTCGCGCGGCCAAAGTATGGCACAAAGCCGCGGAAGGTGCGCCTGAGCAAGTACCTCGGCGCTAAAGCGCTGCGCCACCCAAAATCCGCTACCATTTGTAGGGATGGACAAGCGCTCACTCGCGGCCTATCTCGACGACTTTGTGCAGTTGGGCCGGGAGTGCGCCTATGCGGAGCCTGATGGCTACCGGGTCCGGCGACGAAGCTATCGCCAGGTTGCAGAAGCTGCGTTTCAGTTCGCCCGTGAACTGGAGGAGCGGGGAATCTCGAAGGGAGAACGGGTCCTGTTGTGGGGTCCCAACTCCGCTGACTGGGTGGCGGTATTTTTCGGATGCGCCCTGCGCGGCGTGATTGTCGTGCCCATCGACGATGTTTCGACCACCGACTTTGCTGCGCGCGTCTATGAGCAGGTCAGTGCCCGCCTGGTGGTCTGTTCGCGCAAACATGCGCTGCCCGCGATGCCTACGATAGCCATGGAGGATCTGCGCGAACATCTGGTGAGGCATTCATCGGCTGCCTGTCCACCGGCGGATCTCGGTTCCAGGGACACTCTCGAAATCGTATTTACTTCCGGCACCACGGCGGAACCGAAGGGCGTGGTGATCAGCCACGGCAATGTGCTGGCCAACATCGCTCCGCTGGAAACCGAGATCCGGAAGTATCTGAAGTACGAGCGGTTCGTGCATCCGCTGCGCTTTCTGAACTTGCTGCCGTTAAGCCACGTGTTTGGACAGTTCCTGGGAATCTTTCTTCCCCAACTGATGGGCGGAACCGTGTTCTTTCACGATGCGCTGAATCCTTCCGAGGTGATTCGGACCATTCGCCGTGAACGGATCTCGGTGCTGGTGGCGGTGCCGCGCATGTTGCAATCGCTGAAGGAAAAGATCGAGCGCGACCTGGAAGAGGAAGGCCATCTGGAAGATTTCCGCAGAAGGTTTCGTTATGCGGAGGGGAAACATTTTCTGCGCCGCTGGTGGATTTTCCGCCGCGTGCATCGCAAATTCGGATGGAAATTCTGGGCGTTCATCTCAGGAGGAGCTGCGCTCGATGCCGTCACCGAAGAGTTCTGGGGACGCCTCGGCTACGCCGCTGTACAGGGCTACGGTCTGACGGAGACGACTTCGATTGTCAGCGTCAATCATCCCTTTCGGCTGGGCAAGGGCTCGATCGGCAAGGTACTCGCCGGCCGTGAAGTGAAGCTGGCGGACGACGGCGAGATTCTAGTTCGCGGAGGCGGCGTCACCAGCGGATATTGGAATGAGCGAGCCGGGGAACCCGCGGCCGGCGAAGAAGGCTGGTATCGCACCGGCGATGTCGGAGAGTTGGATGCCGACGGCAATCTTTACTTCAAGGGCAGAAAGAAAGACGTCATCGTCACTCCCGCCGGGATGAACATTTATCCCGAAGATCTGGAAGCGGCTCTGCGCCGCCAGCAGGCGGTAAAAGACTGCGCCGTGATCGCCTTGCCGCGGGGCGGAAATGCGGAGCCGTGTGCCGTCCTGATTCTTCGCGCTGGCACGGACAGTGCCGGAGAGGTCGTGCGCCGAGCGAACGAATCGCTGGCGGAATTCCAGCGCATGCGCACGTGGCTGGTGTGGCCGGAAGAAGATTTTCCCCGCACGTCGACGCAGAAGCCTCGCACGAACCTCATCCAGCAGGCGGTGCTGGCGAAACTTGGCGATGGGCATGGAGACGGAGCGCCGGCCAGCCCCCTAGCGGATCTGATCACCCGTTTGACCGGGCGAAGCGCGTCATTGAACGCCCAGCAAAACCTGGACGCGGACCTGGGTCTCAGTTCGCTGGACCGAGTGGAACTGCTGAGCGCGCTGGAAGACCGCTACCAGGTTGACTTGAGCGAAACGCGATTTGCCGCGGTGAAAACTGTAGGCGACCTGGAGCGCATGCTGCACGGGCAGCTGCCGGCGCGCACCGTTTATCACTTTCCGCGCTGGGTGCAGCGCTGGCCGGTCACCTGGATTCGTCAAGTCACGGATCACCTTCTCTTGTTGCCCGCAGTGTTCCTTCTGGGTTGGCCGCGCGTCGAAGGCCGCGAGAATCTGAGCGAGCTCGACGGGCCCGTGCTGGTGATCTCGAATCACATTGACGATGTCGACGTCGGCTTCATCAAGGCGGCGCTGCCGGGGCGTCTGCGGCGCAAGCTGGCGACCGCCACGGGCGGAGAGGCGCTGGAAGCGCTGCGCACTCCCGCTGCAACGCGCAGTGTGTTTCTTCGCTTATACGATCGGGTGCAGTGGTCGCTTGGCGTGCAGTTGCTGAATCTGTTTCCTTTGCCTCGCGAGGCTGGCTTCCGCGAGAGCTTTGGGTTTGCCGGAGAAACCGTAGACCGCGGCTACAGCGTGCTGGTCTTTCCGGAAGGACGCCACACCGAGGATGGCAAAATGCGTCCCTTTCGTGCGGGCATCGGATTGCTTGCCAACAATCTCCGGATTCCGATTGTGCCGATGCGCATCGACGGTCTGTTTGAAGTGAAAAAAGCCGGGAGGAAATTCGCCTGGCCGCATACCATACGCGTCAAGATCGGGCCGCCGGTGCAATTCGAGCCCGGCAGCGATCCGCAATGGATTGCGAGAGAATTACAGAAGAGAGTGGAGGAGTTGTAATTTCAGAATATGCCGGCCGTCGCCGAGCGCGCCTTGGGGGCGATCAAGCGTTGCATCTGGGTGGCGAGCCACTCCGCCTCATGTTTGTCGCGCACGGTGCCTCCCAGCGTGATCTTCGTGCCGTTGGTCTGGATCAGCTGGACATCATAATAAGGTGTTCCTGAGGCGCCGCCTTGTTGGGCGGTGATGGCCGTCTGGATTTTGGCCACCTGGCCGAGTTCGATTAGGCGCGTTTTTCCGCCGCCCAGAAGTCCGCTGCGCACCCGCACTGTGCCGGAACCAATGATCACGCTGGAAGTACCCAGCCACATCTGAAGCGATCCGTAGATCATCAGCAGATCGAAAAATCCGAAGGCGAGCGGGAAGATGACGGGAGCGCGTTTTGCGATCAGGAACCATAACAAGCCGCTCCAAAGCAGGGAGAAGAAGCTGAGCCCGGAAGCGAAACCGGGATTGCGCGCCGCGGAAAAATAGAATTCGGTGTTGCCCTCGGGGGTGTTGCGCACCAGGATGGTAGGAGTGAACGCGGCAGAACTCTGATCTGCAGCGAATTCGCTTTCCTGCTCGGTGCTGGGCGTGTCTTTGGTGCGAAAGACGGGCAGTTCAAAGGTGTCTTCATAGTCGACGCCCGGCACGTCGGCTGTCGCCTCCAGTTGCCAAAGGATGGAATTGCGTGGGTTGGTAGTATCCGTCGGCTGCACGTCGAGCGGAATGTGGAACCGTACCGGAATATTCGTTCCAGTGGGGCCGGCGACTAACTCTTCCGGCGATACGGTTTGTTGTTCGCGCCAGAGAATTTTGTCCTGGGCGCTTTGCCGGTTGCCGGAGTTGGTGACGACGTGGTTGACGCAGGTCAGCTTCAGCCGGATCGCGTGAGCAGGCGGGCGGGGAAAGCGGGTTTGAATCTCGCCGCGTACTTCGCGTCCGATGACACAGGGCACGGTCGGCATCTGAAAACAGGTCTTGCCGAACTCGAACCAACGCATGGTTTCACGCACCGCCCAGATCAGGAACGCGACGCCAACCAGGGGGAATGCGATGGCCAAGAGGCTGGCAGGCTGTTTTTGCAACTGTTCTGTGGGAATTATGAAGAGAACCGGTGCCGAAACCAGATTCCACAGGATGGAGACGATCCAGGCGCGGGCCATCTCCGGCTTGGTCTGGCTATTGGCGCGGCCTTGGGCCCAATCGTCGCGCCACAACCAAGGTTGCCCGGGATTTTCCGCCTGGCGTTGTTCCCCCTGCTTCAGTTTCCGGGGGCCAAGAATCGCGGCGGTCAGCAATCCCAGGCCAATCACACTGAAGACGATTCCGTAGGCAATCAGCATCCACGGCCCGCCGGACTCGCCCTCCAGAAGTTGCCGAATTCCCTTGATGACAGCCGCCAGGCCAAAGACACAGAACGGCAAGGAGAAGACTGTGAGAAACACGATGGCGGCTTTGCCGGGGCGATTCATGGGCTCCCGATTATCTCCCGCGGAAGGTGCGTCGCGAAGGTCGGGAAGTGAAGCGACCAAAGTAACCGGGAAGATGCATGGCCCCAGGTTCAAGGTGCTGGGGGCGCACGGTAATTTGGTATGCTCAAGCAAACCGTAGCCCACAAATGACATCGTACCCAGTCCCGGGCATTGTGTATTTCTCTGGCCACAATTCACTTGCGGAGGTAGCAAAACATGCGTTTTGACCTGTGGAAGTACGTCCGTGGAGCAGTCGCTTGCGGTCTCACTCTGATGTTTGCGGTCCCACAGAGCCTCTTGGCGGACACCCACCTGCTTACGCCAGCCGATCTGCAGAAAGAAACTACAGCGGCGAGCCAGGCGCGGTCGCGCAATCTCGAGACTGTCAGAGAATTCCTCTCTTCCGAGCGGGCGCAAAAGGCGTTGAGGTCCGCGCATATGGACCCGGCGCAGGTTAAGACGGCGGTTTCGTCGCTCAGCGATGAGGAACTGGCACAACTGGCGGCGCGTTCCCAGAAGGTGCAAGCCGACTTTGCGGCGGGAAATCTGTCGGATCGGGACTTGATTGTCATTCTGATCGCCATCGCCGCGCTGATTCTCATCATTGTGGCTGTAAGGTAGAACATGCCGCGATTTGCAGCCAGATCCCTTCTAGTCTCTGCATGCCTCTCTGCGCTCATGCTGGCGGAGACTGCCGGGGTCTGGCTTGATGTTCCCTTCGTGCAACAGGAAAAAGACGGCTGCGGAGCCGCCAGTATCGCAATGGTGATGCAGTACTGGCGGCTGAAGCAAGGACAGGCGGGCGATGAAGGCGCTGACGCCGTTGAAATTCAGCGGGCTTTGTACTCCCGCCGGGCTCACGGCATCTACGCCTCTGACATGGAGCGGTATTTTCAGCAGCGACGGTTTCGCACGTTCGCGTTTGCGGGGGAATGGAACGATCTTCGCCAGCATCTGGAGAAGGGACGTCCCTTGATCGTTGCTCTGAAGCCGGGAGCCGGGAATGTTCCTCTGCACTACGTAGTGGTTGCTGGACTCGACTGGGAACAAGGGTCGGTGTGGATCAACGATCCCGCGCAGCGCAAGTTGCTCAAGCGCGACCGGTCAAGCTTCGAACGAGAATGGAACGCCGCTGGAAGATGGACCTTGCTGGCAGTGCCTCAATCTGGAGTCCATTGACTCGGACTGCCATTGCTCTTCTGCTTATTCTTTTCTCTCAAGCCTCCGCGGCACAGGGTGATCCACCCCCTGACGCGCAACAGGTCCGGCAGTTGCTTAACGCCGGGAAGTGGCGGGAAGTTGTAAATCTGGTTGAGTCCGCTCCCAACCGTTCGGGTGACCTCGACTTCTGTTATGGCGAAGCGCTCGCACACCTCGAACGCTGGGACGATGCGCGTAGAGCGTTTGAGGCTGGATGGCGGCTGCTACCCGGCGACAAGCGGTTTCCCACCGAGCTTGCCGGCGTGGCTTTCAAGCAGAGGAAGTATGCGCTGGCAAAGAAGGATCTCCAGCACGCCCTGGAACTCGACCCCAGCGACAGCTACATCAACGATTTTCTGGGAACCATTTATTTTCTTGAAGACAACGCAGAAGCAGCGCTGAAGTACTGGAATCGCGAAGGCAGGCCGCAGATTGCGGCGGTGCGCCATGACCCGGAACCGAACGTGGATCCGGAATTGCTCGACCGGGCATTCCTGTTCTCGCCGGCCAGCGTGCTGAAGCTCGGCGAGCTGCAGGGCACGCAGGCCCGCGTCGCGGAACTGGGGATTTTCCCAACCGCACGCTTTGACCTCGAGGCGCGGGAGGACGGTAAGTTCGACCTCCTGTTCCGCAACCGCGAGCGCGATGGTTGGGGAAGCAGCAAATGGCAGGCTCTGTTCGGGATCTTCCGTGGCCTGCCGTTTCAGACGGTCTATCCTGAGTTCTACAATCTTCATCGCCAGGCGATCAACGTCGTTTCACTGTTTCGCTGGGATGCGCAAAAGCGGCGCGCGATGGCGTCGATTTCCGGCCCCCTCCAGCAAAATCCGAAGTGGCGTTACGGTATCACCGCTGATCTGCGAGGCGAGAACTGGAACGTGGTCAATTCCTTTACCGGCGTCGCGCAGTCGTTCGGGAGTCTGAATCTGCGCCGTGAAGGGCTTGGGGCTGAGGTGGACTCGGTCGAAAGCGGCCGCTGGAGCTGGTCGGCCGGTGCCGAACTCTCGCATCGGGATTTTCGCAATGTGGTCGAGGGCAGCGCTCTGAATTCCAGCCTGTTGGCGAAGGGGTACCAGCTCAAGCAGACCGGAGAGGTGAGCGTCGCCATTTGGAGAATTCCGGAGAGGCGCTTCACATTGACCGCGTCGGGCTCTTACGACCTTGGGCGGCTCTGGTCGCAGGCAGGGGAATCCTTTCTCAAGCTGCAGCCGGAGGCGCGACTCGACTGGTTCCCGCAAGCTGAGGGGGATGACTACCAGGTCCAGGGGCAGGTGCGATCGGGAAAAACTTTTGGCGACGTTCCCTTCGACGAACTATTCATGCTGGGGGTGGAGCGCGACAACGATTTGTGGATGCGGGCGCACGTCGGAACCCGCGACGGCCGAAAAGGGAGCGCTCCTCTCGGGCGTAACTATTTTCTTTCCAACTGGGGCTTTGACAAGAACGTTTATGGCAACGGGTTGGTCGATATCAAGCTGGGGCCCTTCCTCGACAGCGGAAAAATCACCGACCCTACTCCGGGCTTGGGCTCGCATCAATGGCTCTGGGATACCGGCGTACAGGCGAAGGTCCGTTTGCTGGGCGTAGGGGTAGGGTTTTCGTATGGGAAGGACCTCCGATCGGGGAGCAACGCCTTTTACGTCACCATGGGAAGGTGAGCGACTCAAGAGAGAAACCGCCCTCCGGCCCTGCCGGTTGGCTATAATAGGGCCCATGAAACGCATGCCGATTTTCCCTCTCGTGCTGCCGGCCGTCGTCCTGATGCTCTGTGGATTCGGGGTGGCCAAAGATAACGTCAAAACCGCCATGAAGGATGCCTCGGGCAAAACCATCGGATGGGCCATGATCAAGGCGTCGGGGACGGGTGTGCACATCAAACTCACGCTGGACCACATGCCTCCCGGGGATCACGCGGTCCACTTCCACCAGTTCGCAAAATGTGATGGGCCGGACTTCAAGTCCGCGGGCCCACACTTCAATCCGGATGGCAAGCAGCACGGGTTGGAGAATCCGGATGGTCATCACGCCGGCGACATGGACAACTTTACGGTCAATGCCAAGGGTAAGGCCGCAGTGGACCTCTATAACAAGGACGTCAACCTGGGCAGCGACAGCCATTCGCTATTTAGCAATGGAGGCACCTCCATCGTGGTGCACGCCAAGGCCGACGATATGCGGACCGATCCTTCCGGAAACTCGGGCGATCGCATCGCCTGTGGCGTGATTGCGAAGTAATCCACCCGTCACTGCGAATCGCTCCCGCAGATCAGCCTGCTTCGTGTCTGCAGTCGCCGAATCTCTACCCCCCAAGAAAAAAGCCCGCTCCCAAAGGAGCGGGCATGGAGTTGTTGCAATGAGCTGCTACTGGCCGTTCTGGCAAACGCTTAGCGTTGTGCCCTGGAACGTTTCCCAGCTGTTCACTGAAGTTGCCGGGGTCTGGCCGAAGTATTTCAGGAAGACCAGGTCCTGCAGGTTGTAGGTGAAGCCGTTCAACACGTAGGGGTAGCCTCCGTAGTTGGCTTCGCCTTCGAGCGGGTCGCCATTTTCGAGCAATCCGCCGCACGCGCCCTGTACGTTGTTGATGAGCGGATCGTCCATCCACTCGCCGATTTCGTGCGAAAGCGCGGAAACGTCCTGCGAAAATACGCCAACGTGGTCGATGTAGGTGAAGTGCGAGTAGGTTTGCGATCCCGTCGCGTTGTGGTAGCCGCCAATGCAGCAGCCGCCGAACTGGGTCAGGTACGCGTCATAGGTCACGAAAATGACCAGGCTATTCGGCTGAATCTGGGTGTAGTGCTTGATCACCGCGTTGGCCTGCGTGTCAAACCAATTGATGTCCGCCAGGCCCACAGTCACGCCGAACTCCGTGCCGACCATGCCATCCGCCGTCGGAACCACCAGAGTGCGGGTAGCCAGAACTGTCGGTGTTCCGAGCAGAACGTGGTAGTTGGTGTTGGTCATGACATTGGTCCAGAAGTTGCCACGCTGATAAGCGTCGATGTATTGGGTGTTGCCCACGTCGGTGCCACCCTGAACGAAATCAACGCCCGAATTGAAGATGGGCGACGCCAGAACGTTCTGCAGGACGGTCTGTCCATTGGGAAGCTTCGCGGTGGTGGGATCGAAGATCGTCTTGGACCCGTTGCTGCCCTTGTAGCCCAAGCGGACCGGCACTACGAACACCGGAATGGTAGTGGTGGTATTCGTCGACGAGGGGTCGGTACCGACCATGGTGAAATGGTTGGTTGCGCCTTGGTAAGTGAAAGTTCCAGCCCAAGTCTGCAACGAAGTAGCCGGAGCCTTATTGTCGGTGCTCGGGTGAGCCGGAAGATGGCCGTACAGCGGGTGAGCGGGTAGTGTGTCATGGTCCTGGGCGACAGCTGAACTGGCAACCAAGGCCAGCGCAACCAGCATGGTGAGTACACAAAAACGCTTATTCATGTTCTAGTCAACTCTCCTTAAGGGGTGCAACAAGAAGCAGAGTACGTTTTGACCACAGAAAGCCCGTAAGAGCCAGCAGTGGTGATGACCGATGCTCCGGTGTCACCATGAACGGCAAGCCGGGGTTTCATTAGTGTGTCAGGTGCTCAGTACGCAGGATGGAACCACCCTCATCCTCTAAGGGTTTCGCATAATCTTGTTCTGAGACGTACCGGAACGGGACGTTCCTAACAGGCTCTACAAATTCTCTTATCTCACGTGCTCCGTTTGTCTCGGGGACGGTCTTCTCATGAGCGGTTGTCCACAGACGAAAGCAGGAATCAACGAACTCGTTACTTCAAAGACACGCACATTCTTCCGGACCCCTGGTCATGTTGAATAATCGCGCCCCCGAGAAAGCGCTTGAGTTCCCTGTAGATAAAGAGGCCGGTGCCCCGAAAGCACGCCTCACATCGGTGAAGCCTCTTTGAAATTACAGTCTGTGGCGGATGGTGACGTTAGAGGCTGCGCCATAGGATGAAGAACGGAGACTGGAAAGAGAGGACACGAATGAAAGTAAGAGCTATCGCAAAACTTGTTCTACCTCTGATTGTGGGCCTGTGCATTGTCAACGCGAGTTGGGCCGCAGAGAGCAACGACAAATCAGATATTCAAAAGCGGATTGAGGCTTCGGCGAACGTGTTGAATGAAATTATGGCGACGCCCGACAAGGCCATACCGGATGAGGTCATGAGCGATGCCAAATGCGTCGCGGTGGTGCCGTCCATGATCAAGATTGCCTTGGGATTCGGTGGCAACCACGGGAAGGGAGTGGCTACCTGTCGGACAGCCCATGGCTGGAGCGCTCCCGCTCCCATCACGGTAACCGGGGGCAGTTGGGGTCTGCAACTTGGAGGCCAGGCGGTCGATCTGGTCATGATCGTTACCAACGACAAAGGGATGCAGCAGTTGCTCTCGAGCAAGTTCAAAATCGGCGCAGACGCGTCGGCCGCTGCCGGTCCGGTGGGGCGTGATGCCGCGGCGGACACCGATTGGAAGTTGAAGGCAGAGATGCTCACCTACTCCCGTGCCCGCGGCG
This sequence comes from Terriglobia bacterium, assembly GCA_963832635.1. GTDB lineage: Bacteria > Acidobacteriota > Terriglobia > Terriglobales > Acidobacteriaceae > DATFTE01. Next base: position 840,886 of record CAWHVH010000004.1, read on the forward strand.
TTTTCGCCGGCATCGACCTCAACGGATCGGCCATCACTCAGGACAAAGATGAGACGCGCATCCTCTACGGGAAAATGGTGCCGTTTGCTGAGATTCTGAATGGCAAGGTTGCGGTGCCGGAGGGTAGCGAACCCTTCCTCGCCGCCGTGAGGAAGTACTCCTCGCAAGCGAAGCAGGAGGGAGAAGTGACACCAACAACTGTTTCCAGCCCCGCCGATGCAGCCGGCGGAATTCGATAGCCATAGAGCGAAGAATCGACTCCTCGGGCGTACTTGAGCCCGAGGATCAATTTTGGCCTCAAGGAGGAATTCAAATGGGAACCGTTCTTTTGGTGATTCTGGTTTTGCTGCTGGTAGGAGCTCTGCCCACTTGGCCCTACAGCTCCGGCTGGGGATATTACCCGAGTGGAGGATTGGGCTTGGTGGTTGTGATCCTGCTCATTCTGGTTTTACTGGGCCGGATCTAGCCAGGAACTGGGCCGCCTCGACCGGCAAGAGTTTTAGCGGCCCGCGGTTTTGGTTTGCGGGAGCAGCGCTTGAATGGTGGAGATCAGGCCGTGCACCGCTTCGTCGGTTTTTGAGACTACCCGTTGAATTCCGGCTGCCCGCGCCTCACGTAGAAGCTGTTCATGGGCGTGCATGGTAAACATCACCATGATGGTGTGAGGAGCAACCCGGGCGATTTGTCGCGCGGCTTCCAGCCCATTCATCACCGGCATCGCCAGGTCCAGGATCACGACGTCGGGGAGCAGCACTCTCGCTTTCTCGACCGCGACCGCGCCATTTTCCGCCTCGCCGCAAACATCCCAGTCAGTGCTCCACTTGATCCACGATTGGATGGCGCGGCGGATCGTTAGATTGTCGTCAACAATCAGAATGGTGTTACTCATCGGAATCCTGGAAGAACTGTCGGGAGGACGCCGGTTCGAGCCCGGTCTAGCAAAAGGGCAGGTCAACCGCATACAAGAAGTCCCACTGTCAGTCTATTCCGCGCGGCGCGTGGGTCAATACGGTGGACACGGTAGAGGCCAGCGGATTCGGGGCGAGCCTTGCGAACTGATCCGCACTCATGGGGGCAGGACAAGAAACTACAGGATTGTCCGTATTGCGTGCTGGCGCGCACGTGCGATACAGATAGACCAGAAAGCGACGCGAAGCCCTGGCAGGCGGTGAACTCCTAAGAGTTCAGTGCCTGCTTTTTGCATGTAAGGAACTGGATGACATTCAAAAGCGCACAGGCGAGACTGATCCCGCAGGGATATGAATCTCCGGTAGGTTCTGACTCGTTTGGAAGATCTTCGACTCTACTTTCTTACTTCTCAACCGCCTGCAAGAACGTCGATTCACCCGGTTATGATCCGATTTGCCGGGTTCTGAGCATAGAACAAATGCAGTTTTACTACAGTCAATCGGGCGACCCAGGCCTGCCAATAAAAGGCCCACTCCCTGATGTAGCGGAGTGAGCCTCTGGTATTTCGAAGGCTTCTCAAACGGAGGCCAGTGTTTACGCGACCCGGGCTTTTGCCGCAAGCTCGTACTGTCCATCCCAGGCATTCTCGACTTCCGTGGGTGAAATCATACGACCCTTGTACGTTCCGCCGCCGCTGATGCCCTTGAACATCCCTGTGCCGTCCGTGTAATTCCACGTGCCTTCGATCGTTACCTGCGTGCCGGCGGTGACCACTTTTCCTTCAAAGGTCCCGATGTCCCGGTCGCCGTTGGGGTGAAGGTTGACGAAATAGCCGTGCTGCGAGCCGCTGCCGCTAATGAGGTCGGTGACCCCCCAATACGTAATGTGGCTGTCTTTCCAGTTCGCATCGCTTGATTTCTGCGGGCCGGTGATCGTTGCCAGATGCATCTGGTGGTTGGGAACGTCCTCCAGCGAAACTACGGTCTGCAATATCGCTCTCCCAGAAAAAGATCCCGACAAGTTCGGCATGGTGCCCTCCTGATTAGGTTTGTGTTGATTTCTGGATGCCCTCGCCATGGTTGGCGGGAGTGCGTAGATTACCTAGAGTGGCCGTGAGGCGACCAATGTGTCGCCTATTCGATGTTCCCAGTCTCGTCCTCGCAGGCCCGACTGTCAACTCCAGCGGCCTTCGTGCAACCTCCGGTTTGTAATCGCATTACATTGGCTTCATGAAGTCGCGAGAGTGGACCGCAGACGTCGGGGGAAGCGAGGTGTGGTCGAAACACGGTAATTGCAACCCCTTGTATCAAAAGGCATGGCGGAGGGAGAGGGATTCGAACCCCCGGTACGGTTTCCCGTACAGCGGTTTTCAAGACCGCCCGTTTCAACCGCTCACGCATCCCTCCGCGGTTGCGGTTCGTGCGCTTCTATTGTACCTAGTCTTCCCCCCAAACCGGATAAACTCCCGGCTTCCCGCGGACCCTCGAAGGCATGGGTCTCTTGCTTGGGATTCAGCGCTCAAGCATAACGCTCACTACGATTTCCCGCTCCCGCGGGCCATCCAGTTCAATCAGAACGACGCGTTGCCAGGTGCCGAGCAGAAGTCTGCCGTTTTCAAACGGCAACGCCACCGAGGTCCCAATCAGCGCCGAGAGAATGTGATCGGGCACATGTTGCGGGTCGTGGGGATGGCGGTAGCGCAACTTCGGGATCATGGCTTCAAAGGCATCAAGCATGTCAAGATCAGTGCCAGGATCGAGATCGGCGGTCGTCAACCCGGCCGTGGTGTGCAGAACCAGCAGGTTGCAAACGCCGTTGCGGCCAGAGGCATTCTTCCCCACAAATTCGCCCAGCCGATCGGTGATATCGACGACTTCGCGCTTCTTGCGGGTCTTGATCACGAGTCGCTGCATGAGTGGTGGCTGCCGGCCTCCAGTGTAAGAGAGCGGGTCGATGCCGTCGAGTTGCTTTGAAGCCGGTTTGCCGGATGATGTATAAAACAAGACCTATGAAAAGAACGGCCTGCTTCGCACTTCTTCTTGCTCTCTGCTGTATTTTCGCTCAGGCGCAAAGTCAGCCCCAAGCCACCGCGGAGAAGCCCGCCTTCGCGGCGCGCGTCGCGGGCCTGAAGAAGACGGATGGCTTCTTCCCTTATTACTGGGATGAGAAGAAAGGCGAGCTTCTGTTCGAACTCTCGCCCGCCGCATTGGATCGCGAGTTTCTGTACTTCACCGCGCTCGGCAGCGGTGTCGGGACCACGGAAATGTTTGCCGACCGCAGTTCCTTCGGCGCGTCCATGGTGTGCCGCTTCCGCCACGCAGGCAGCCACGTGCTCGTCATCGAAGAGAACACCAGCTTCCGCGCCACTCATGGCAGCGCCGATCTGAAGCATTCCGTCGATTTGAGCTTCCCTATCTCCGTGCTGGCCTCGCTTCCAGTTGAAGCCGAACAGGACGGCACCGTGCTGGTGAATGCCAATTCGTTGCTGCTGCGAGACGCTTTCGATCTGCTTTCGCAGTTGCGGCATCCATTCCGGGCGGTGGGCGGCATGGTGATCCGCGGCCAGTCTTCCGAGAACGCCAGTTGGCGGCTGGACGAAGGGCGCAGCATCATCGATCTCGACTACACGGGCAGCTTCCCCTTGAACACCGAAGTCGAAGCGCTGCTTACATTCACCAGCGAGGGCGAGAGCGATCTCAACCAGCCCGATCCGCATACGCTCAGTGTTCGCGAACATCATTCGTTTGTCGCCTTGCCGGGTCCGGGATACACAACCAGAGAGCAAGACCTGCGGGTCGGTTTTTTTGGCGAGGATTTTCAGGATTTCTCGCAACCCTATGATCGCTCCATCAACCGCACTCTGATCAGCCGTTGGCGTCTGGAAAAGAAAGATCCGAATGCGGCGTTGAGCGAACCGGTCAAGCCGCTGGTGTTCTACATCGACCGCGCCATTCCCGATCCCATTCGGTCCGCCGTGCGCCGCGGCATCCTGTGGTGGAACGCAGCCTTCGAGCAGGCTGGCTTCAAAGATGCCATCCATGTGGAGGACCTGCCCGAGGGAGCAAGCCCGCTCGATATTCGCTATCCCAGTATCCAATGGACGAACCGCTCGGGCCGTGGCTGGTCGGTGGGCCAGAGCCATGTCGATCCGCGCACCGGCGAGGTGATTCATTCGGTGGTGCAGCTGGATTCGCATCGCATGCGCACCGCCAACAACTACTGGCGCGCGCTGATTCCTTCGGGCAAGGGCGACGAAGAGCCGGCGCTCGACGCTTTCGCCGCGCTCGACAATCTGGATCCGCAGATCAGCGATGAGCAGATCATGCTGAACCGGATCGCGCTGCTCACTTGTCATGAAATGGGACACGTGCTCGGCCTGGAACATAACTTTGTCGCCAGCACCTATGATCGCGGATCGGTGATGGACTACTTTGCTCCGCGCGTGAAGATTCGCCCGGATGGCAGCGCCGATCTCTCGGACGCATACATGCAGGGTACCGGCAGCTACGACCGCTTTGCCATCGAATGGGGCTATAGCGAAGGCAAGCCCGGGGCTACTCCGGAAGAGGAGAAGGCGCGGCTCGATGCCATTGTGAAAGGTGCGCTGGCGAAGGGAATTGTCTGGGGCAACTACGAAGATCCACGCTGGAATGCATACGATGACGGCCCCGATCCGGTGACGTGGCTGAAGGAGGTTCTCCCGGTGCGCGACGCGCTCCTGGCGCACTACGGTCCACAGATGCTCAGGCCGGGAGAGCCAAATTCGATGCTGGCTTCACGATTCCCGCTGGTCTACCTCTTCCATCGCTATGCCCTGGGAGCGGCGGCCAACGTGGTGGGAAGCGCGAAGATTCCGCCCTCGCTCGCCGGCGACGGCCAGCAGCCCATCAGCATTTGGCCGATGGCGGATCAGAAGGAAGCGGTACGTCTGATGCTCTCGGCGCTGAACCCGGCGGAACTCGATGTGCCGGCGTCGTTGTGGAAGGCGCTGGCGCCGGTCGAGAATCGTGATCGCGATCCCGAGCAGTTCAGTTCTTCCGCGGGATACCTGTTCAGCCCGCAGGATGGGGCGCGATCGGTGGCGGAAATTGTGGTGGGCGGGCTGCTCGATCCGAAGCGCATGGAGCGCCTGGCGGTGATCTCGCATGTCGAGAAGAACGCCCTGTCGCCAAACGCGGTCATCTCACAGATGGTGAGCGCCGGATTTTCCGCTACGGCAAAAACACCAGCGCAGGAAGACTTGGCTGGCGTGGTACAGACGGAAATTGCCGAACGATTAATGATTCTCGCCGCCAATGCGGACGCGACTCCGGAGGTGCAGGCAGCCGCGCTCATGGGAGTGCGCGAAGTGCAGAGTGCTGCCCGGAAGGGCGGCGCGCAAAATGCCACGCTGCAGCATCTGGATCACGAAATCACGCTGTTCCTGCAGGATCCCAGGCAGAACACGCCGAAGGTGAAAGGGTCGGGAGCGCCCCCGGGACCGCCCGTCTAAGGCGAACTAGGAATGTCGCGCTTCGTAGGCGGATATTTCTTTTTCGTACTGTAGCGTCAGTCCGATGTCATCCAGTCCGTGCAGCAGGCAGTGACGGGTGAATTCGTCGATTTGAAAGCCGGCGGAGAATCCCCGGTCATCGTGCACTCTTCGCTGTTCCAGGTCGATGGTCAGAGAATAGCCCGGTGCCTGCGCGCGCTGCACGAGTTCCGCAATCTCGTTTTCGCTCAACACTACTGCCAGCACGCCGTTCTTCCCACAGTTGTTGGCGAAGATGTCGGCAAACGAGGGCGCGACGACGGCGCGAAAGCCGAAGTCCTCGAGCGCCCAAACCGCGTGTTCCCGCGAGGAACCGCAGCCAAAATTCTTGCCCGCGACCAGAATGCTCGCTCCGGCATACTGTGGCTGATTCACAGGAAAGGACGGGTCAAGGCCGCCGTCCGAGGATCGCCGCCAGTCGTGGAAGAGAAATTCGCCGAATCCCGTGCGCTCAATGCGCTTCAGAAACTGCTTGGGAATAATCTGGTCGGTGTCTACATTGGCGCGATAAAGCGGCGCCACTTTTCCTTTGTGTACCCGAAAAGGTTGCATGCATTCCTCAGTGGAAGCGCCAGTTGCGAATGTCGGTGAAGCGTCCTTCGATCGCGGCCGCGGCCGCCATCATGGGGCTGACCAGGTGCGTGCGTCCGCCGCGTCCCTGGCGGCCTTCGAAGTTGCGGTTGCTGGTGGAAGCGCAGCGCTCGCCCGGTTGCAGGATGTCAGGATTCATGCCCAGGCACATGGAGCAGCCTGACTCCCGCCACTCGAAACCGGCCTCGGCGAAGATTTTGTCCAGCCCTTCCTTTTCCGCCGCGTGCTTCACTGCCTGCGAGCCCGGCACCACCATCGCCCTTACCTTGGGATTCACGTGGTGTCCCTTCGCAACCCGCGCAGCAGCGCGTAAGTCCTCCAGTCGCGAGTTGGTGCACGATCCGATGAACACGCGATCCACGGGAATTTCTTCGATCGGCGTGCCCGCCTGCAATCCCATGTAGTCGAGCATGCGTTGCGCGGCCTGGCGCTCGGCGTCGGTCTTCCAGTCTTCCAGGTCGGGGACCCGCGCACTGACCGGAACCACCATGCCCGGGTTTGTGCCCCAGGTGACAAAGGGCGCCAGTTCCGCCGCGTCAATCTCGATGACTTTGTCGTAATGCGCGCCGGGATCGGACGACAGCGTTTTCCATTTCTCAACCGCTCTCTCCCAAGCCTCGCCCTGCGGAGCGAAGCGGCGGCCCTTCACATAGGCGATGGTGGTGGCGTCGGGCGCCACCATACCGGCACGGGCTCCGGCCTCGATGCTCATGTTGCAGAGCGTCATCCGGCCTTCCATAGATAAGGCGCGCACGGCCTCTCCGGCGTATTCGATGACATGCCCGGTCGCCCCGTCGGTTCCGATCGTTCCGATGATGCCGAGCGCCAGGTCTTTCGCCGTCACCCCCTCCGGCAACGGGCCGCGGACGTGAATCAGCATGCTCTTCGGTTTGCGCTGCGGAAGGCACTGGGTGGCGAGAACATGTTCGACTTCGGAAGTTCCGATGCCGAATGCCAGGGAGCCAACCGCGCCATGCGTGCTGGTATGGCTGTCGCCGCAGACGATAGTCATCCCCGGTTGCGTAAATCCCAGCTCCGGACCAATCACATGCACGATGCCCTGGTCGGGCGAGTCCATGTCGAATAGAGGTACGCTGAATTCCTTGCAGTTTTTCTGCAGCGCTTCAATCTGGCGGGCGGCGATAGGATCGGTGATCGGCGTGCCGCGAGGCTCGGTGGGAATATTGTGGTCGACGGTGGCAACCGTGCGCTTCGGTTGACGTACCGGCCGCCCTGCCGCACGAAGTCCGTCGAACGCCTGTGGGGAAGTCACCTCATGAACCAGGTGCAGGTCGATGTAGAGCAGCGGCGAACGGCCATCGGGCTCGCACACCACGTGCTCGTCCCAGACTTTCTCGAATAATGTGCGCGGATTCGACATCTGGCCTATCCGTCAGAAAAGGGTTTGCCCCACGGGCAGCAGAATGATCTGGGCAGGTGGGTGCGTCTTGTTATTATAAAGGCATACCGGCTTATTCTTAGGAACCAATGATCAACGGGAAACGCATCGCCGTCGTGTTGCCCGCGTACAACGCGGAGAAAACTCTGGAACTAACAGTCCGGGAGTTGCCCGATCTGGTCGATGTCTGCATCCTGGTAGACGACCATAGCTCCGACGGGACGGTGCGGGTCGCGAAAGAATTGGGCATCCCCTTCTTCGTCCACGACAAGAACTATGGTTACGGCCGCAACCAGCAGACCTGCTATCGCGAGGCGCTCGCCGCCGATGCGGACGTGATCATCATGGTGCACCCTGACTATCAGTACACGCCGCTGCTGGTCACGGCCATGGCCAGCATGGTGGCTTACGGCGTATACGACGTGGTCCTGGGATCGCGCATTATCGGCGGACAGGCCCTGCGCGGCGGGATGCCGCTTTATAAGTACGTCGCGAACCGCTTCCTCACTGCTTTCGAGAACATCTTTCTGGGAATCAAGCTGTCCGAATATCACACCGGCTACCGCGCGTTCAGCCGGGAAGTGTTGACCAAGCTTCCGCTGGTTGAGAACTCCGACGACTTCGTCTTTGACAACCAGATGCTCGCGCAATGCGCGTGTTTCGGATTTGGGATTGGCGAGGTTTCCTGCCCGACCAAGTATTTCGAAGAAGCCTCGTCCATTAATTTCCGTCGCAGCGTGACCTACGGGTTAGGCGTGCTGAGAACTGCCCTGCAGTTCGCCCTGCAACGAGCGGGGCTGGTCAATTTCCGGATATTTAGTGCGAAGGGGCGGCGGCTCGACGATGAGTTGCCGGCCTACTACGCGCCCGGAGCCGTCGGACGTCCGCAGACCTAGAAGTCGCTACTTCTTCTTTGAGATTAGTCCCAGAATCTTACTCGCGAACTCGTCTGAGAATCCGAAGCGCGCTTTCGCTCTTGAGTAAAGATCGACCGCCTGCTTGTCGAGCCAGATCATGGCTGATTTCCCAAACCCGTCTCCGGGACGCGCCCGGTAGTTGGTCGAGCGGACCGTCGTCTCCGAATGATCGACGGTGTAGTAATACAAGGCCAGACTGCGGCGGGAAACTCCTTCCGGACACTGCAAGGGCTCGGGGAAACCGTGGAAGGAACGATCGTCAGTATTGAAGATCAGCGCCTGATTCAGCAGCGGAGGATACTTGGCCACGCAGTGATGCATGCCGCTGTCCCACAGTTCAATTGAGCCGCCCCAATCTTTCTGCCAACCCTCATTCAAATAGAGGATCAGGTTCACACGACGGCGCCAATGCTTGTGATAGTGGTGATTGGAGAAGTCGGTGTGAACGTTCAGGAAGCCGCCGCATCCGGACTGATGCAGGCCACCGCCCTCGAGCATGGGATCGGCCATCAGGCCGGGAATGCCCGTCAACTGCGACAACCAACTCACGAACTCCGGCGAATTCAGTTCATCGACGACAGCGCCCAGTTCCCGCGGAAAGCATTCCCGCTTGGCCATTCCCAGCTTGTTCTCATTCTGATGCTGGTAGTGTGTCCAGGCAGCGCTCTTCGGATCAGGGAACTCGTTCGCAAGCGTCCGCGCGATTTCCGTTTCCAGAAAGTCTGGCAGGAAGATGTGGGGAATCGGAGCGTTCCCCCGGTACTCCTTGGAGGCAGCGGGTAAAGAGGCGCTCCACCGCGAGTAGGGGAACAGCGCGATCGATTTTGCAACTGCTTGCAAAGTAGCCATCAGGCTTTTTCCTTTGTCATCGAGACTGCTTCCCCAAGCATCGCGACCAATTTCAACCGGTATTCCGAATCCACGATCAGTCCAAACGGCAGACCATCACTGCCTGATTCTGGTAAGGGCAACTCATATCTCCGGAACCGGGCTGCTGCAGAATCACCCAATTGACCCCGTAGGTGCTCTGCAGCCGGGCAAAGTCCTGCGGCTGAAAGTTCTTCCAGCCACTTTGCGCTTTTACCTGGCGCGCCCACTCCTCAGCCATCGGCGGAAACATGGTTACGGCGCCACCGTCTTTGGCGGCGTCGGCCAGCATGCTGCGCCGCGCGATCGCCCTGAATCCATTACTGTCTTCGCCCGTGATCTCCATGTGATCAGGGTCCAGAGCGAAAACGGCGTCCACGGGAGTGTTGTCACGTACCCAGACAAACGCCTGCACCCACGGATTCCTCGGCGTCGCGCCCGGCCATTCGATGTGGGCGCTGGCGGGAAACAGTTGCCGCTGCGCGTAGAACATGCCCGCGCACAATGGCAGGAATAGCGCTACCCATCGCCAGGCGCGATTCTTCAGCAGATATTCTCCCGCAAAACCACCCGCCAACAGAATCATCACAATATAGAGAAGGTAGAGGCTTCTCATCGGTTGGATGCGGGCAAGAGTCTCGAAGCGAGGTGATGATGATAGGATCACCGCCGCCACAATGCTGATCGACTCGTAGAGCATGAAGGCGCGGCACAGCAGATCCACATTGTCCATTTGCCGCGCGCGCGCAATACGGCTGAACCACCACAGGATCCCCAACGGGGCTAAGGCGCCCAGAATTTCGTACCATTGCCAGCGCAAAAAATAGTGATAGGTGTGGGAAATCGCGACCTGATGATAGGCGGCGGACGTCGGCTGGAACAGGAATGCGAAGGGCAGCAGGCCGGCAAATCCGGCGTAGTGGAAATCGAGACGGCGCATCCCCATCAGTACGATGGCATAGAAAATGACGAACGCCGGCATCAGCGGATGGATGGCGGCGGCAAAGAGCAGAAAGAGTCCCGCTTGCACGTACTTCTTATCCAGGATCCGTACAATGGCAAAAATTCCCGCAAATGCGGTCAGATTCCGCGGGTTGATGTACTGGTCCATGATGTAGAGCGCGGTGCCCGCCACCGGCAGCGTGAATAGGGCCGCCAGCAAAGCCACACCCGCCCAGCGCGCCCTGCGGTCGCTGAAGCATTTCCCGGTTAACTCCCAGGCGGCCAGCAGCAGCAGGAACATCGAAAGTATTTGCCAGAAGAACGTCACCACCGAGAGCGGCAGGTGGCTGACCTCGACTGATGCGGCAATCAGGTTCGGGAACAGCGTCATGTGCGCGTGCGACTCAAAAAACTGCGCATTGAAGGGGAACAGTTCCGGCTGCAGGATTTTCTCGACGCCCGGCAGATAAATCTCCGCATCCTCCGCTCCCGGATGGTACCCATGCACCAGCAAAGCGCCAAATGTCAGCAGGAGAAGAATCAAGACGTCGCGAAACCAGGCGGCGCGGGATGCCCTTTGCCGACCCTCAAAATCCGCGGGGAGGGTGGAGGAGGCAGCCGAATTCGCTCCGGTGCCGGGGCCCGGGGGTTCGGCAAGTGCCTGCGGCGATCCTGACGAATTGGGTTGCTCTTTAGAAATGATCAGAAGTCTGAAATGTTAACAACTGGCAACTGTCTGTGCAAATGAAGATCGCGTCATTTGGCCGGAAATTGACCCGAATTGGATAGTGGCGACCGGTCCCGGTTGTAGGAAATGCCGTGAGTGGCAATTGCGTCTCCGGGCAGGGGCGGGTAGCATCTAAGGCAATATCGGCATGTCGACCACCACCACAGCTCCGGTCACCCATCCCCCACGGTTAGTGTCCGGGGAGATTCTGACCTTCGCCTACGAAACCTTCTGCAGCAACAAGGTTCGTTTCATGCTGACGGCCCTCGGCATGGTGATCGGAACCGCTTCCCTCATCTTGGTCGTGACCATCGGCTTGACCGGGAAGCAGTATGTTTTGAACCAGATTCAGTCGATTGGCGCCAATCTCATTTACGTGGAGTACGAGGGCGGCCAGCAGCGCATCAGCAATTCCGCCATCGACCCGCTCACCCTCGACGATTTGAAAGCCGCGCAGAATGAAGTTCCCGGAATTGTAGCCGCCTCCCCTGTGGTCAACATGTCGGATCGCATCCCGGTGGGAGGTGGCAAGGAACGTGACATCCAAATCCTCGGGGTGTACCCGCAATATCTGATCGTGCGCAACCTGGTGGTGACTTCGGGACGATTTTTCGACGCCGAAGATTCCCAGGCCCACAACAAGGTCGGCCTCATCACCGAGAAGCTGGCCATACAGCTCTATGGTTCGGATGACGACGCGGTTGGCAAGATCATCAAACTCAATGGCCTGCCCTTCGTCGTAATCGGAACCTTTCGCGAGCGGGTCAACACCTTCGGCCAGACTGAAGTGACCGACAGCACCATGTTGATTCCCTACACCGTGTCTCGCTATTTCACCGACAGCCTGTCGGTGAAGCAGATCTATTTCTCGCTCGCTGATTCTTCGATCGTGCCGGTTGCGACCGAGCAGATCCGGCACGTGATTCAGTCGCGCCATCGGGCGGAGTCGGTGTACAACGTGACCAACCTCACCGAACTGGTGGCGGTGGCCGAACGTGCTGCCAATGCGCTGACCTTGATGCTGCTTCTGGTCGCGGCGGTGGTCCTGCTGGTGAGTGGGATCGGCATCATGAACATCATGCTGGCAACCGTCAGCGCGCGCATTCGTGAGATTGGAATCCGCAAAGCCTTAGGTGCGACCAATCGTGAAATCCGTTTTCAGTTCTTATCGGAGGCGATCCTGATCTCGGTTGGCGGCGGGATTATTGGAGTCATCATCGGCCTTGCCATTCCGTACTCGGTACGATTCTTGACTGACTACCGGCTGCCGGTCTCGGGACTTTCCGCCATTGTCGCGATCGTGGTTTCATCGCTGGTCGGCATCCTGTTCGGGACGGTTCCTGCCGCCCGCGCCGCCAAACTCGACCCGGTCGAGAGCCTGCGTTACGAGTGATCCGCTTCGGCTGAGGGTTTCTTCCTGAGCGAGAGCGCTCCATACACCGCAAGCACCACGAACAGCGGATCAATGGGCCGGCGGTAGTAATCTTCCGGGTGGGTCAGGTAATACACCAGCGGGAAAAACAGAAAGACGATCACATAGGGCATGGCCACCGCAGGGCCGTCGCGAAAGGCTTGGCGCAGACCCAACAGCATAAGGATCGTCAGGCCTGTGCAGAAAAGCATGTTGGGAACATCAAACGGTTCCTCTTTGAGATAGCGCGCGCCGAAGCTCCAGAAACCTGTCCACATGTAGACAACGCGGCGCACCGTCTGGGTGAAGTAGAGGCCGCGATGGCTGCCGATGAAGGCAAACGCCTCATCCCGCTTTCGCGCCATGTATCCGATTTCCCCGAGTTGCTGGTACTGCTTCCACTCCTGGTCGTTGTCCGACGGATGATAGCCGGGAGGATCCCAGTGCCAGCTGTCCTGATTGTTGCCGCAATAGAATTCAAAGCCCAGGTTGCCGCGAAAAGGAATGAACTTCCCGAAGGTCTGATAGTTCCGGATGAACCAGGGCGAAACGGTCACGGTCACCGCCAGAACCGCGGCCAGGCCGGGGACGAGCCAGCGCGCGCCTTGCCGGTAGCGCCGGTACCAGCACCATGCGCCGAGAAACGGCGCGGCCGACATCACGATGGGATCGTTCAGCGCCGCGAATCCAGCGAGCACTCCGAACCCGATCCAGTGGGAAATCTTTGAAGATTCCTGGAGGTGCAGCACCACCAGAAAAAGAATGGCGAACAACAAGGTGGAGAGGGTCGTAGCCCAGATGAAATCGGCGGCAAAGAAGATCGAGTAGGGAAAGAACGCCCACGCCCAACCGCTCCAGACTGCGGCGCGGTCGCCGAAGTTTTTTTTCGCGATCAGAAAGACCGGGATACACGTCAACGCCGAGAACAGGCAATCCAAAGCCAGAATCACGAGCGCGGAAGCCTTGGTATAAACGCCGAAAGTCTTGAAGATTCCTGCCAGCAAAAGGGGAAAGATCGGGGTCAGCCACGCCGTGGGTCCGGTTTCGGCGAAGAACGGGCTGGAGAATCCTTTGCCCTCGGCGATGGAGCGCGCAATCCGCCCGGTCTCTCCCGCGAATTTCCAATGGTCTCGGTCGGGATTGAGGTGTTCCGGATAGAGAAACCCGGCAACCGCTAAACGCAAGGCGAGCGCCACCAGCACCATCCAAAACCAGGTGCGGCGGAACGATCGGTGATCAGCGGGTGGAACCTCCGGGAGCATCCCTTCTTTCTCCGGTAGATGGCTCTTGAAGTCGGATGGATGGCTAGGCTTGTTGGAGATGGGCTCACTTCTACACAACCAGGAACTGTTTCGTCAAGGACGCAAATCCCTCTTTATCGGCAAACCCGGCCAAAAAGGAGAAAGCCGGGCTGGTTCGCCCGGCTCATCTTTTTTCACCTTCGGGGATCGACTTGGTTCCGAGGTCCCCGCAGATCCAGTTCGCACCCTGTCACCGCTACATGACCAGGGCGAGGTTCTCCAGTTCCTGTTGTAGTACTGGGAGAGCGCAGCCCGCCATCTCGACCCGGCTGGCAGCATCCATGGCTGCCTGGGGCGAGACGCCGTAACCGCGGCCCATGAGAAAAACCTGCAAAAGTTCAGCAGCTTCGCGGGAGTCGATCAAGCCACCTTGCAGCAGGTCGTTCCGCAATGCCGTCAACTCCGTCGTTGTAAACCGCTCTTTCATGGTCGTTTCACCTCCGACCCTGAACTATCTCTGGGCTATTAGACTCACCAGCAACCGCGATAGTTGCATGCAATTCGATTGCCGGACTGCATCGTCTACCCTGGATAAGCCCAAAACCCCATCTGAAATTGTTAAACCCTTTCCAAGCCCACAAGTTGCAGGCAACCTTTTCCTGGCTGGCGAAGCCGCAGAAGGCGAAGCGAGCGGCTCCGGGTTGACACATTGTGTCGTTATAGGACTAAAACCGACTTCTCGCGCAGGGTCGGTATCAAAATGAACGCAACTCTTAGGAGGGATCGATCACGGCTTCATCCACCAGCAGGACAGGAATCTCGTCTTTGATCGGGTACACACGGTGGCAGGCTTCGCACTTGAGCGCTTGCTTGTTCTCTTTCAGAACCAGCGGCTTCCGGCACGCCGGGCAAACCAGAATATTCAGCAAATCCTGGGAAATCATGAGCAGCATTCTAGCAGGGAAATAGGATGCTCATTTCCGATTGTCAACTAGCAATTTTCAATTGTGGAGCCCCGCGCCCTTCCAAATTGGAAATTGGTATTCAGCCATCGAAAATGCTTCGATTTCCTGCACCGCCGTCCTTTTCAGTTTTAAGATAAGATTTCCGGCTCGATATCCCAGAAACCGAAAGAGGGTCCATGTCTGCCATCATTCTTGACGGAAATAAGATCGCGGGCGACATCCGCGCGGAAGTTGCTACCGAAGTAAAGACCTTATCCTCCTCGGGCATGCGTCCCGGGTTGGCGGTGATTCTGGTGGGCAACAATCCCGCCTCGGAGATTTACGTTCGCGGCAAGGTCAAGAGCTCGGAGGAAGTCGGCATCTACAGTGAAAAGCACACTCCCCCCAGCACCATTTCCACCGAGGAACTGCTCGAACTGGTCCAGGATCTGAACCGGCGCGACGAAATCGACGGGATTCTGGTGCAGTTGCCCTTGCCGTCGCAAATTGATTCCAAAAAAATTCTCATGGCGGTCGACCCCGCCAAGGATGTGGATGGCTTTCATCCCGTGAACGTCGGTTTTCTTTCTACTCAGCGTCCCGGGCTGGTGCCGTGCACGCCGGCGGGCATCCTTGAAATCCTGAAGCGAAGCAACATTCCCATCGCTGGACAGGATGCGGTGGTGGTGGGGCGCAGCGATATCGTGGGAAAGCCCACTGCCATGCTGCTGACCAACGGCAATGCCACGGTGACCATCTGCCACTCGAAGACTCGCGATCTGCCCGGAGTCTGCCGCCGTGGCGACATTCTGGTGGCCGCCATCGGACGGGCGGGAATGGTTACCCGCGATTTCGTGAAGCCGGGAGCTACCGTCATCGACGTCGGCATGAATAAAGTCACCGAACGCGCCGAGTTCGACCGCCTATTCGCCGGCAACGCCAAGCGTGAAGAAACTTTCCGGACCAAGGGCTCCACCCTGGCGGGGGATGTGCATCCTGAGGTTGCCGCCGTTGCCGGTGCGATTACGCCGGTTCCGGGCGGAGTGGGCCCTCTGACCATCGCCATGCTGATGGCCAACACGCTGCGTGCAGCCAAGTTGCGCCGCGGAAGTCGCATGGCCGAGTTGTTGCGAGCTTAAAAACATTCACCACAGAGACACAGAGGCACAGAGAAGGCTTTTTGAAAAACTGCCCAAGATATCTGCGGTCCGGAATCTCCCTTTTCCATCCTACTAGCGGCTTTTTCTATTCTTGTTTTCTCTGTGCCTCCGTGTCTCTGTGGTGGAAGCTTTTCCCAGTGAGGCGTGCTTGCTGAAAGTTGGCTTGACCGGAGGCATCGCAAGCGGGAAATCCGTGGTGTCGGAGATGTTCGCTGCCCTCGGAGTGCACGTCACTCAGGCGGATACCATCGCGCACTGCCTCATGCAGCCGGGCGAGGCCGTTTACCAGGAGGTGGTGCGGAGGTTTGGATCTGGAATTTTGAATCCTGATGGGACGGTGAACCGTCCCCGGCTGGCGGAGGCGGCTTTCGGTACTCCGTCGCGCGTCGAAGAATTGAACCAGATCGTCCATCCCGCCGTAGTTCAAAAGCAGGATGAGTGGATGGAGGGAGTCGGCCGCCAGGATCCGCATGCGATCGCCATGGTGGAAGCTGCCTTGATTCTCGAAGCCGGAGCGAAGGATCGCTTTGATCGCCTGATCGTCGTTACTTGCCAGCCGGAACAGCGGGTTGAGCGTTGGGCGCGGCGAGTGCATGTCGACCTAGAGACGGCTCGCCAGGAGGTGCACCGGCGCATGGCTGCTCAATGGCCGGACGCCGAAAAGGTCAAGGCTGCTGACTATGTGATTGATAATTCAGGATCTTTGGACGAGATCCCAGCGGCAAGTGCGAGAGATCTTCGAGCAAATGAGAGAAAACGCCTAAAGAGTCCATCCCGGCGCGCACTTGGCAAGTGAGCCATCCCGGTTGCAAACTGAGTACTGAGAAGATTTATGAAGCTCTTGAGACCTGTTTTCCTGGCCATCCTGCTGGCGGGTGCGTTCTTCTATTTCACCACCTACCGCTCCAACTCGCTGCACCCGTCGAATTGGGTTTCCCGGCCCTCGAAACTGGAAGTGACCGAGGCGGCGAATAACGAGTCGACCGATCCCGAAGAACAGAACAACATCAATATCTACCGCAAGAACATCGCTTCCGTGGTCAACATCACGTCACGGGCGATGACCTTCGATTTCTTCTACGGATTAGTCCCCCAGGAAGGCCAAGGCTCTGGCTTCATCATCGATAAAGAAGGGCATGTTCTCACCAACTACCACGTGATTGCGGAAGCCCGCCAGATTGAAGTGACCCTTCACAACCGCAAGAAGTACCGTGCCACCGTGGTAGGCACCGACCCTGGACATGATTTGGCGATCGTGCTGATCAAGGCTCCCGATCTGGTTCCCATGACCCTGGGCGATTCTCGGAGTCTGCAGGTGGGACAGAAGGTGTATGCCATCGGCAATCCCTTCGGCCTCTCCGGCACGCTGACCCGGGGGATTGTCAGTTCCATCCGACCCGTGCAGGAGCCGAACGGCGGCGCCACCATCGACGAAGCCATTCAGACCGATGCCGCGATCAATCCCGGCAACTCCGGCGGGCCGCTGCTGAACTGGCATGGGGAGGTCATCGGCATCAACACCATGATCCTGTCGAACGTCGGCCAGAGCGCCGGCATCGGATTCGCCATTCCCATTAACACCGCGAAGGCCGTATTGAACGACCTGGTCACGTTGGGGCGCGTGCGCCGTCCCGCACTCGGGATTCGTACGATTCCGATCAGTCCTGAGTTGGCGGATCAGATGGGACTGGCCGCCGATTACGGCCTGCTGATTGTGCAAGTGGTGCCCGGAGGTGCCGCTGACCGCGCCGGCCTGCGGGGCGGCACCGAACGCGCCTATCTGGGAAACACTCCCATCATGATGGGGGGAGACTTGATCGTCGGCATTGACAATCAGGACGTGCAGGACCAGCAGGATCTCAGCCAGATCATGAACAGCCATCGCGCCGGAGACGCGGTAAAGATCACCGTCTTTCGCGGCAAGAAAAAGATGGACTTCAACGTCACCCTCGGTGAGGCGAGAGAGCAGGTCTAGAGGATTGTTGATTGTAGATTTTTGATTGTTGAATTAAAGACACTGACGCCATGTGCTCGTGATTTTCAATCAAAAATCAACAATCGAAAATCCAAAATCGACAATGCCCTCATTTGACTCTCCCCAACCCCCTAAGCTAGCCTCAAAGGTCTGCCCAAAGGCCTCTTTGGAGGCCTGACAGCGGCTGCGTGCTGTCGGCGAGAGTCTCACAGATCCTGATGCCATTTCATTCCAAGTTGCTGGTTTTGCTGCTGCTTGCAGCGTTGATGTCTTCTGCGGCCCTGGCTGCACCGATGCACCCGGTGCATGCGCCCCACGCAGTCGTCGCCAGCGTGCATGAACTGGCGTCGCGGGCCGGAGTCGAAATCATGCAAGCCGGCGGCAATGCCGTCGACGCCGCCGTAGCCACTGGCTTCACCCTCGCCGTGGTGCATCCCCAGGCGGGCAATCTCGGTGGCGGCGGTTTCATGCTCATCCGCATGGCCGATGGCACCACGCATTTCGTGGACTTCCGCGAGAAAGCTCCGGCAGCCGCCACCGCTGGCATGTACCTGGATGCGAGCGGCAACGTCATTCCCAACGCCAGTTTGCTCGGGTATAAGTCGATCGCGGTCCCCAGTTCGGTCGCTGGTTTGGTATATGCGCAGAAGAAGTACGGCAAGCTCTCGCTGGAGCGCGACATGGCTCCTGCGATCAAGCTGGCGCGTGACGGCTTCGCACTGACATGGGAAGACGCCCACGATTTTGGCGACAAAGCTCTGGCAAAGTTCCCTGAGTCGCGGCGGATTTTTCAACGCGATGGCGACTACTACAAGCCCGGTGAGATCTTCCGCCAGCCCGAACTCGCGCGTACGCTTGAAAAGATCGCCAGCGATCCGGATGACTTTTATCACGGAGCCGTAGCCAAGGAACTGGCTGCCGCCATCCAAAAAGGCGGCGGCCTGATCACTGCCGAAGACCTCGCGAATTACGAAGTGAAAGAGCGCGAACCGGTGCGCGGAACCTATCGCGGATACCAGATCATCAGCGCGCCTCCGCCCTCGTCCGGCGGGATCGCCCTGATTGAAATGCTGAATATTCTCGAAGGCTATGATCTGGGGAAGCTCGGATCGCGCTCGGCAGCCTCGATCCAGTTGACCGTGGAGGCGTTCCGGCGGGCATTCTATGATCGTGCTGAGTTTCTGGGGGACCCGGACTTTTCCAGAATTCCGGTGCCGCAACTGATCGACAAGCGCTACGGCGAGGCCTGGCGCGAATCCATCGAACCGCTGCACGCAAGCCCCAGTCAGGAATTGCGGCGGCCCGCGATTTTCAGCCAACTGGAGCGGTACGCTTCGATGCACCCGGGCAAGGCTACGGGCCGGGAGTCGTCGCAGACCACGCACTATTCCGTTGTGGATGCGGAAGGCAATGCGGTCGCCGTGACCACCACGCTCAATGATTTTTTTGGCTCCCATGTCACCGCCGAAGGCCTGGGATTTCTCCTGAACGATGAGATGGACGATTTCTCTTCGAAGCCCGGCGTACCCAATATGTTCGGATTGATTCAGGGACCGGCCAATGCGATCGGCCCCGGCAAGCGTCCGCTTTCAGCGATGACGCCGACCATCGTGCTAAAAGACGGTAAGCTGTTTCTGGTGCTGGGATCGCCCGGAGGACCGCGAATCATCACTACCGTCGCCAACATCCTGATGGGTGTGGTGGATTACGGGATGGACATCCAGACCGCGGTGAACGCGCCCCGTTTCCATCAGCAATGGCTGCCCGACCTGGTTCGGGTTGAGCAATGGTTTTCTCCCGACACGGTTCATGCGCTCGAAAACATGGGATACAAGATTGAATTCGGAGTGAACGACGGTAGCGGCTGGGACCCCACCTGGAGTGACGGCGAGTGCGTGGAAGTCGATCCCAAAACCGGCGAGCGCATGGGGGCCAGTGACCCCCGCAATAACGGAAAGGCAGTGGGCTACTAATGCAGAGAGCGATGTCGACGCACGTCTATGTGAAGGAGCGTCTCCATCCCGGATTGCTGGACGGGTTGGTGCGCGGAGGCGCGCAGGCGATCGAGATTTTCGCCGCGCGGCAGCATCTCGACTATGCCAACCGCAAGCAGCATGTGCGCGAGATTGCGGATTGGTTCCGCACCAGCGGAGTGCCTCTGCACTCGGTGCATTCCCCCATGTACTCCGATTATGAAATGGGCCGCACCGGGGCCAACCCGGTGAATGTGGCATCTACCGACCGCGCCACACGCATTGAAGCCATGGACGAGATCAAGCGCGCGCTCGAGATCGCCGAACAGATCCCGTTCCGCTTTCTGATTCAGCACATTGGAGTGCCGCGCGAATCCTTTGACGACAAAAAGTTCGAAGCCGCGTTGACCTCGATTGAGCACCTGCGGGCATTCGCCAAGCCGCTGGGAGTGCGAATCCTGCTGGAGAATATTCCCAACGAACTGGCCACGCCCGACAAACTGGTCGAGTTCATCCAGATCTCCCACTTCGAAGATGTGGGCGTGTGCTTCGACGTCGGCCATGCGCACATCATGGGCGACGTTCCCCAGGCATTCGAGATTTTGAAGAGCCACATTCGCTCGACCCATATTCACGACAACGCCAGGGATCGCGACTCGCACCTGTGGCCGGGCAAGGGCAGCATCAACTGGAAGGAAGCCATGGAGTTGCTGCGGGCCGCTCCGCACACGCCACCGCTTTTGCTGGAAATTGAAGGCGACGAAAAAATCAACGTCGCCGACGGAATGGGCGAAGCCTTCCGCAAGCTGGAAGAAAGCTAGGAAGAATTTGGTAATTTTGAAATCGGGTAATTTCCCGGTTTTCAATTACCAATTTCCCCGATTACGAAATCACTAATCTATGTCCTCACCCATCGCCACGATTACCGAGATCGGAAAATTTGACGGCCAGGCGGTGACCATCCGCGGCTGGCTCTACAACCTGCGCGAGAGCGGGAAGTTGCTCTTCCCCATTTTTCGTGACGGCAGCGGCCAGATCCAGGGCGTTGTCCCCAAGAACGCGGTTCCTCCGGAAGTCTTTGACGCGGTGAAGGGCCTGACGCAGGAGTCGAGCGTGATCGTCGAAGGCAAAGTGCGCGCCGACAAGCGCGCGCCCGGCGGATACGAACTCGATGTCACCAACGTCCAGATCGTGCAGCGGGTCTCCGAGACCGATCCCTATCCCATCACGCCCAAGGAACACGGCGTCGACTTCCTGATGGAGCATCGCCATCTCTGGGTGCGCTCGCCACGGCAGGCGGCCATCCTGCGGGTGCGCGCGGAGATCATCAAGGCGGCGCGCGACTTCTTCGATGAGCACGGGTTCACCCTGACCGATCCGCCGATTCTTACCCCGGCTGCGTGCGAAGGCACGACCACTCTTTTCCCCGTGGACTACTTCGAGGAGCAAGCCTACCTGACGCAATCAGGGCAACTCTACATCGAAGCCACCGCCATGGCCTTGGGCAAGGTCTATTCCTTTGGGCCGACGTTTCGCGCCGAGAAGTCGAAGACCCGCCGCCACCTTACCGAGTTTTGGATGGTCGAGCCCGAGATCGCGTACGGACAGCTTGGTGATGTCATGGAACTTGCCGAAGGTCTCATCAGTTTTCTGGTGAAGCGCTGCCTCGAGAAACGGCGGCCCGACCTGCAAACCATTGGCAGGGACGTGACGAAGCTGGAGAAGATTGAAGCGCCCTTTCCGCGCATCACGTACGACGAAGCCGTGAAGATGCTGCAGGAGGCGCATGCCAAGGGCGCGCTGGAAAATAATTTTGAATGGGGCGGCGACCTGGGTTCCCCCGATGAAACTTACATCTCATCGCAATTCGATCGTCCGGTGATGGTGCACCGCTATCCGGCGAAGGTGAAAGCGTTCTACATGGAGCCCGATCCCGAGCGTCCGGACCTCGCATTGTGCGTTGACGTGCTCGCGCCCGAAGGCTACGGAGAAATTATCGGCGGCTCGCAGCGCATGGCGTCGCACGATCTGCTGCTGCAGCGCATTCACGAACACGGGTTGCCGGAAGAAGCGTTCAAGTGGTATCTGGATTTGCGGAAGTACGGGAGCGTTCCCCACGCGGGTTTCGGCATGGGCATTGAGCGCGCGGTCGCCTGGATCTGCGGCCTCGAACACGTGCGCGAAACGATTCCGTTCCCGAGAATGTTGCACCGGCTGTACCCGTGATTTACCGCCAAGCGCGCCGAGATCGCCGAGAAATGGAAGAAAAAGATAAACTCGACCAGCTCACGCGGCGCATCATTGGGGCGGCGATCGAGGTACATAAAGTCTTGGGACCCGGCCTGCTCGAATCTGCTTACCAGGCCTGCCTTGCTTTCGAGTTGCGCGCCTTGGGCTGCAAGGTTGAGGAACAGAAGCCGCTTCCCGTCATTTACAAAGACGTGAAACTGGAATGCGGTTATCGTTTGGATCTGGTTGTCGGAGACGTCGTCATTGTCGAGGTTAAAGCTGTCGAAAAACTTGCACCCATCCACGATGCTCAACTTCTGTCGTACCTTAAATTGTCAGGCAAGCGAGTTGGGCTTCTGATGAACTTTCACGTTCGCGTGCTGAAGGACGGCCTGAAGCGAATCGTAAATGAATTTCCCGACTCCGCGATCTCGGCGAGCTCGGCGGTGAATAACGAGGGAGGGAGATAGCGAGAACCGATTCCTATGAGTCCAACAACTGCGTCCTTCTCCAACATCGTGCCCAAGAAAATCCGCGTGATTGGCGTGCCTCTTGACCTGGGACAATCGCGCCGTGGCGTCGACATGGGCCCCTCGGCCGTGCGCGTCGCTGGACTGGAAGCGCGGCTCGAAGCCATTGGTCACTCCGTGGAAGATGCGGGCAACGTCACGGTCGCGATTCCCGAGCAGAAAAAAGAAGGCGCGCCGAACGCGAAGTATCTGAAGGAGATTACCGCCACCTGCGCCAAGAGCGCCGATCTGGTGCTCAAAACGCTCGAGTCCGGCAAAGTTCCCATGGTTCTCGGGGGAGATCACTCGGTCGCCGCCGGTACGGTCGCGGGAGTTGCCGAGTACTACCGCCGGCAGAACCAGCGAATCGGCCTTATCTGGATCGATGCGCACAGCGACATCAATACGCCCGAAACTTCCCCGAGCGGAAACGTGCACGGCATGCCGCTCGCGGCCATCATGGGACTGGGTCCCGCGGACCTCGCGAAGATTTACGATTTCGCGCCTAAGGTGAGTCCGGAAAATTGTGTTCTCGTCGGCATCCGCGATGTCGATTCCCACGAAAAGGTCAACATCCGCAAGTCGGGAGTGGAAGTCTTTACCATGCGCGATATCGATGAACGCGGCATGCGCACCGTGATGGAAGAAGCTCTGCGCATGGCCGGACGCGGCACCGCCGGTTATCACGTATCGCTCGACATGGATTGGATCGATCCCGAGGACGCGCCCGGCGTCGGCACGCCGGTTTCCGGTGGAGCTACTTACCGCGAAGCGCATCTCGCGATGGAAATCATCGCCGACCACGGCCGCATGCTCAGCTTCGAAATCGTCGAGGTCAATCCCGTCATCGATGAGCACAACCAGACTGCCGACCTGGCGGTGGAACTTGCACTGTCGGCGTTCGGGAAAAAGATCCTCTAGTTTTTCTCCCAGAGCCCTTCTTCCCGTGGTCAGTTCACTCATGCCTCTCCGGTGACTTTTCCCGCGTTCGAAATCCTCGATAACTGCGCTCCGTGGGTGTAGACTCTTCCGGCAACGAACGCCCTGATTCCAGCGCCACGCGACTGGACAGGCGAAGAAGGAGATTCGGGATGAAGCGTTCTGTGGTCGTATTCCTGGTTGCTCTCATGGCGCTCTCGTTGAGCGCGTACCTCTCGCCGGCATTTGCTCAAGGACTCGATGGAAGCTACATCAATGGACAGCGGATCACCGTTCCGGAATCGAGTATTCCGCACTCCGGACGCATCCACACCAACTACTTTTTCGTCGGCCCAACGGCGCCGCAACCCGGGCCGCCTCCCGGCGCGGAAACTCCGGGATCAGTCGCTTGCGTCTATCAACTGGTATCGGGCCCCACGGGCTGCCCCATCACCACCAGCACCAATGTGCCGACCGGCGGCGTAGGTGCAATCGCGATCATCGATGCCGGAGACTATCCTACGGCCGCCACCGACCTCGCGGCCTTCTCTACTCAGTTCGGATTGCCGCAAGCAGACTTCACCGTCGTCTATGCCCAAGGCACGAAGCCTCCGGTCTACTCGGGATGGCTGGTTGAGGAAGCTCTCGACATCGAGTGGGCGCACGCGATGGCGCCGAATGCGAAGATCTTTCTCGTCGAATCGATCTTGAGTCACACCGATCCCACGTTCCAAGCCGTGCAGGTGGGAGCCAACATGGTTGCGCAGAATGGCGGCGGCGTGGTCAGCATGAGCTGGGGCATTCCGGAATTCTCCACCGAAGCGTCCTTTGACAAATTCTTCATGGTCCCGGGCGTCGTGTACTTTGCCGCCAGCGGCGATAGCGGCTTGAATGTGACGCTGCATCCCGCAGCTTCTCCTTATGTGGTCGCAGTCGGAGGCACATACTTCAACCGCGATTCGCATGGCAATTTCTTGAACGAGCAGTACTACACTGGCGGCGGAGGCGGCGCCATCAGCCCCTATGAGCCGATCCCCAGCTATCAAACCATCATTTCCAGCATCGTCGGCACCCACCGCGGATATCCCGACGTAGCTTCCAATTTCTGCTGCGCCGCCATTTACCTGCAAGGCGGCTGGACTGAGGTGGGCGGCACCAGTTGGTCGTCACCGACTTTCGCGGGAATCGTGAATGCTGCCGGCTTGCTGAAGAAGTCAACCAACGCCGAACTCACCGCGATCTACAGGGAGTACGGCAATCCGACACAATACAAAACCGCGTTTAACGACATCACCACTGGCGATCCGGCTTGCGTGACCGGATGGGATCTTTGTGCCGGCGTAGGCTCGCCGCGCACTTACAAGGGAAAATAATTTACAACTGCGATCACCGATTGACTCTGAAAGCCCTGTCGAAAGGCAGGGCTTCTCTTTCCCGGGAAACATTTGACACCTTCTTGACCACGCTCTGACAACCGCCCAGGTTTGTCTCCTTACCCTTGCTCCTGTAACACCGATGTCGAAAAGGAGCAAACGGCAGTGAATCCGAAAACAAAAGTACTCGTCCTCATCCTAAGCATCGTTGCGATCACGGCGGCAACCAACGCCGTGGCGCAGACCAATGCCTACCAGCAAACCAACCTGGTCTCTGACGTCGCCGGCATGGCGAATCATACCGACCCCAAGCTCATCAACCCGTGGGGCATTTCCTTTTTTCCCGGCCAGCCGTTCTGGGTTGCGGACAATAACAGCGGTTACTCCACGCTCTACGACGCTACCGGCACGAGCCAGCAGCCCACCGTTCTGATTCCTCCACCGAACGGCGGCACCGGGTCTGCGACTCCGACAGGAACCGTAGCCAACTCCACCAGCGGATTTGTCGTGGGCAGCGGTCCAAGCCTCTTCCTCTTCGACACGGAAGACGGCACCATCTCGGGATGGAACGGCACCGGCATCAACGCCATTCTCGCGGTTGACCGTTCATCGATGGGAGCGGTCTACAAGGGCCTAGCCATGGTCAACCACAACAGCGCCGATTTCCTGCTGGCAACCAATTTCAACAGCGGCCAGGTGGAAGTCTTCGATCACAACTTCCACTTGACCGCGCTCACGGGGTCGTTCACCGATCCGACTCTGCCTGCGGGCTATGCCCCCTTCGGAATTCAAACCGTGGGAACCCAGGTCTTCGTCACCTACGCCTTGCAGGATTCCGCCAAGCACGATCCCATCTCCGCCCCCGGCAATGGTTTCGTGAGCATCTTTAACACCGACGGAACTTTCGTGAAACGCTTCGCTTCCAATGGCACTCTGAATTCGCCTTGGGGCGTAGTGATGACCCCGGCCAGCTTTGGGGCGTTCAGCAGCGACATTCTTATCGGCAACTTCGGCGATGGCACGATCAATGCCTTTGACCCGGCTACGGGAAACTTCCTTGGACAGCTGAACGGCACCAGCGGAACTCCGCTGAGCAACTCCGGGCTGTGGGCGCTGGTATTCGGCGCTGGAGGGACCGGCAATCCCGACACGCTCTATTTCACCGCCGGGCTGGCAGGAGAAACTCATGGCTTGTTCGGATCGATCGACGTGAGCAACGGCGGCGGAGGGAACACGCCCGACTTCACCTTCACCCCCTCATCGCAGACAGCCACGGTTGCGGTCGGGGGTTCAACCAACGTCATGTTGAGCGTCGCACCCACCAACGGATTCACCGGTGCGGTCTCTTTCAGCTGTAAGGGGCCGACGGGAATCAGTTGCACCTTCAATCCCCCAACCGTGAATCCATCCGGCGGCGCGGTCACCACTACCATGACCATCAGCGCCGCAGCTGGAGGATCTTACGGCCCGCGCTCACTCGCCGGTTCGTGGCTCGCCATGTCGGGTCTGGGTTTCCTCGCGGTGATGGTGGGAGGTGTTGAGAAGCGTCGCAAGCGTATCGGCTCAATCGTGCTCGCCGCGGTGGCGATGGCGGTTATTTCGATCACGCTGCTGGCTTCCGTCGGTTGTGGAGGCGGGAGCAGCTCTGCCCAACGCGGAACCACATCCGTTGCGGTCACGGCTACTTCCGGCGCGATCATGCATACCACCATGGTGACTCTGACCGTGCGCTAGCCGTATGGGTCGGAGGTGATGCGGAGCCGCTTCGTCGGCTCCGCTTTTTATATTGAAAAATGCTCTCGGAGGAGATCCGGCAGTTCCGCGACACTCGCGATGATATGCGTGTGAGGCTCCCGCCGCAGACGTTCTGCATTGTGCAGCCCGGTCAGCACGCCAACCACTCCCGCCACCCCTGCGTTGGTTCCCGCCTGCAGATCGAGCGGAGTATCGCCCACGTTGATGACCTCTGCCACGGAACGCACCCCAGCGGCTTCCATGGCCCGGAAAATCATGAAGGGTGCGGGCCGCCCCTGAAGCACATCGCTGCTTGAGATGCTGGCCCGAAACCAGTTTGTCCAACCTGTCTTTTCAAGAATGAGATCGTTGACTTCGCGGTAGAAGCCCGTCGTAGTCGCGATGAGGATGCCGCGTTCGTGCAGCCAGGCGAATGTCTTCGCGGCCCCGGCGATCGGTACGACATCGCGTCCCCGGAAGTGGCCTTCCAGCATCCGCCGGAAATCGGCGTACGCCTTGTCGGCCTTGCTCTCACGCTGCTCTGACGGTATCGCCTGGCGCTCCACGAAATGACGGATGACTTCTCGTTTCGAAGCGCCTTTCCATTCGGCCAATTCGGCCTCCGTCACCGCCACCCCGTTTTCTTCGAGGGCCATGCGGAACGACGTCAGCACTTCTCCGTGATCTTCAATGATCGTCCCGGCGACATCGAATACGACCAGGCGAATCTTGCTCATGGTGTTCGCTATTCTAGCAACCGCGAACCAAGCCTGCGATTGACGGCGAAAGGGAATCGCGTCCAGACTAAAAGGTGATGAAGAAACTTCGGGTCGGAATCCTGTTTGGCGGTCGCAGCGGCGAACACGACGTTTCACTGCTGTCGGCTGCTTCCGTGTTCAATGCGATCGACAAGAATAAATTCGAAGTGGTGCCCGTGGGCATTACCAAAGAAGGACGCTGGGTGACCGCGACCGACGCCGAACGACTGCTGCAAGGAAAGCCGCTGGATCACGAAGAGCGCCACTTGCGAGCTGGAGATCCCGACGCTACCGCGGGTGCGGCCGTCCTCGCCAAGGGCGAAGCCGTTATCGTTCCTCCTGAGCCCAAATCAGCTGGCGCCCTGGCCCCCTTTCAGACCGACGCGGGAGCCGCGAGCCTCACGCGCCGCGCCAGCGACCGCGCCATCAATGTCGATGTCATCTTTCCCGTCCTCCACGGAACCTTCGGCGAGGATGGCACTATCCAGGGCCTGCTCGAACTTGCGGACATCCCTTACGTCGGAGCCGGCGTGCTCGGTTCCGCCGCCGGCATGGATAAAGATGTCATGAAGTCGCTGTTCCGCGCCGCGGGTTTGCCCATCGTGAAGCATGTCACCGTCCTGCGCAGCCAATGGGAGTCGGAGCCCAGGAAAACCGAAAAGCTGGTCGAGAAAGCGCTGAAGTATCCCGTCTTCGTCAAGCCCGCGAACCTCGGCTCATCGGTCGGAATTTCCAAAGCCCACAACAGCAAGGAACTGGGGCCCGCCATCTACGAGGCGTCGAAGTTCGACCGCAAGATCGTGATCGAGCAAGGTGTGGGCGGAAAGAAACACAAAGCCCGCGAAATCGAATGCTCCGTCCTCGGCAACGACCAACCGGAGGCCTCTGTGCCGGGAGAGATTGTTCCCGGCAAGGAATTCTACGACTACACGGCGAAATATCTCGACGAAGGTTCTCAGCTCATCATCCCCGCCAAGCTGACCAAGACAGAGACAAAGAAGGTTCAGCAACTGGCGATCGCCGCCTTCAAAGCCGTGGACTGCGCCGGCCTCGCGCGCGTCGACTTCCTCATGGATCCCAAGACGCGCAAAATCTTCTTGAACGAGATCAACACCATGCCCGGATTTACCGCCATCAGCATGTATCCGAAGCTCTGGGCAGCCTCAGGCGTCAAGTATCCTGACCTGATCGAGCGCCTCATTCACCTCGGCCTGGAACGCCACGAGGAAAAGAAGAAAAACCAGTACAACCGGTAAACATCTCAGCGCGAATCTTCCGCGTGCCATCGAGCGCGCCTCGAGGAGCTCTCCGGCAGCCGAGCTTTCTCCGCCATCTTCTCCTGCGTGGTATTCGCTTTCTTGTACGTCGGATATTGGGGATGGGCTCACTTACTGATCGCCGGATTCGGCGGCACCATCCTGACGTTGCTCTACCTTTGGCGGCGCAATCTTTGGGTCAGCATGATTGCGCACGCGGTCATCGATGGCGTGGGAGTGGTGCTGGGATAATCGCCATTCACAGACTTGCGGCGACAAGACAGGTGTGCGATGTTGCGTGCGCGGCAGACGCGCGGGGGGTTACTTCTCCAGATAGTAATCAACCGAAGTGACGACGCGCACTGTCTTCATGATGCTGCTGTCGCCGGAATTGTAGCCGCCGTCTCCCGGGTCGCTTGCCTGGTCCGCCGGCAAGATCGAGAACACGCCTTGATTGGCCTGGCGGATAGCGCCCACTTTGCTCCCGGAATCGGACGCGAAACGGTCAGCGGCGGCGCGTGCGTTGCGCGTAGCCTCCGTGATCATGTCAGGCTTGATGGAATTCAGCCCCGTGAATTTGTAAGTCAACCCCTGTCCGGGATTCCCGCTCAATACGATTCCCTTCTGCAGAAGCTGAATAGTCTTCTGTGCCGCCGCCGCTACCGGATCGACGCGCGTCGTCCGCACCGTGATCTGCTGTTCGACGATGTAACGATGCGGTGCGCGTTGGTTGCCGCCGTATTCGTTCGCCTGGGTGTCCACCACTCGCACTACTCCCAACTCGATCTCCGAAGGCTGGATTCCCTGATCGGCAAGAAACTGCAGCACCGTCTTCTTGTCTGCCTCGGTCTTGGCATAGATCGTAGAGAGATCGTCCCCCGCCTCTTTATAAGTCAGCGGCCAAATGGCGAGGTCAGACTTCACCTTGCGCTCCACCAGGCCTTTGACACTTACATAACGGTCGCTGAGCCGAGTGGCTTTGATCTCGGAGCCCAGCACCCAGCCGCCGGCAATCATTCCCAACGCCAGCAGCAATCCCAGCAGGGCCGTCGCACCACGATTGCCTTGGAACAGATCATTCATAATTTCAGTCTACGTCGAACCCGAAAGGGAATGCCACTGGTCGGGGTCGGCGTCCGTCTCTCGCGGAATCGTAGCATCAAACCCGCGCCCACTTCCATCGGCTTGGCAGGCCCCGCCGCCGGCACGATGAACAGCGTTACTTCGCCGAGGCGCTTCGCACCAACGTTTCCACGGAAGAGCGAAAAGAGGAGCGCAGTTCGGTTGCGTAGTCCTCGGTGACCGCCTTTGAAATCAAAAGCATCGCGGTTCCGTGGACCAACGCCCAGAGCGCGAGTACGAATCCGGTGTGATCCTCGGGTGAGCCCCCCAGCCACTCCGCACTCCGTTGCTTCATGAATTCCACGTTGGGCCGCGGGCCGCCGACCTTCGAGAACAAGCCCGAGGTAACGAGTTCGTAATCATGCGCATTCTCCAGGGCAAACGTCAGGATACGCTCGGCGGCTTCCTCAAATGATCGGCAGGGCTCGAGCACCACGAACAGGTCCTGCTGCGCTCGCCGCACAATGGCACGCAACAGGTCCTTCTTGTTGCGAAACCGGCGGTAGATCGCCGGTGTATTGGTCCGCGCCGCTTTGGCCAGCGCCCGCATGGAGAGGGCGTCGTAGCCGCCCCTTCGCCCACAACTTACGGGCCGCGTGAATCACCCGCTCCTCGACCACCGGGTCGGCATGCCTCGGCATGGATGTTCTCCTCCCAGAACACGATAAAGTATTATGTTGACATTGTAAACGTAACACTGTATACATAATGGAACACACAGGCCCTCCCTGGATTTCTGGAATACCATCTCAGGAGTTTAAAGATGTCTGGTAGTAACGACCCGGAGAATCGGGTCGCGATCGTCCAAATGAATGCAGAACTGCGCCACGCTCAACTGGAACTGCTCAGCGCGCAGTGCGCCACGGACCGGGTCCGCCTCCGTTTTTCCCTCGAGGAGGTCGCTCGCCATGCCCACACCGATACCTTGCGAAAGGCGCTGGGCACTGTGACCGCACTGCACCGCTATTACTCTTCCATCGAAGAACTGCGTGCGAGTGTAACCCCGTCTGCCGTCGAGGACGGCAGAGTAAGCCCAAAACTCATTCTTGAAGCCAACCGGCGCGTCGCCGCCTATCTGCAAAGCCAGCGGGAAAGTTACTTCGCGCAGGGTAAGCCGCTCGCGCGCGAGCACAGGGACAGTATGGAGCGCTTCTTCCCCTCTCGTCTGCTGGCTGGAGTCAGAACCGTGGAAATGGCAGGCCGGCGCATTCCCAACCCCCCGTTCTACGCCGAGGCCCGGGCCATGGGCTTCGGAAATCTCCCTGAAATGACGCACATGGCGTCCCTGACTTTTATCGATGTAGTGGTCTTTAACGAGACCATCACCGAGCGGGCCCTGTTTCACGGCCTGGTGCACGCGGTTCAGTTCCAGGTCCTCGGACTGGAACGCTACACCAATGTGTTCGTGCGCGGTTTCCTCAATCATAAGCGGCACTACAATGTGCCCCTGGAAGCGCAAGCCATCGCCTTGGAAGAAAAGTATGCGGCCGGCGTCAGCTTTTCCGTGGAAGAACAGGTCTGGCTGTGGTTGAACCAGGGCCGCTATTCGCTGCCCTGAGCCGGGACGCAGCTCCGTCGCACTCACGATCCTTACTACAAGAGACGGACTCGACTACCGTTCTCCTCGAAGCTTCAGCCAGAGAAACGTCAGCCCCAGCGACGCCAGTAAGTCTCCCAGTAAGACCGGGCCATCGTTAATTTCTCCCAGCATCATCCGCAAGCCGAGAAGCACAAGGTAAAAGGCGATAAATAAGGCAAGCAGAGTGGGTAAGAGGCGCTTGCTGGCAAGACTAAACCCTACGACGATCAGGAGTAAGGCGAGAACCCCGATGCGACAATCGTCGTGCCAGTCATGCGGGAACTCTACTCCCGACATTCGACACGATCAAGGTGAAATGTTGAAGATGTGGAGGTATCCAGTCCATTCGATCGCGCGAGTGGCCGCCTCGAAGAGTTCCGCGGAAGAACGTCGTCCGCCTATTCGTAGCGCAGCGCTTCAATCGGATCCAGATTGGCCGCCCGCACCGCGGGAAACATGCCGCTGACAATTCCCACGAACGCCAGAATGATGGTGGCCACGATCAGTATCTTCGGCGCGACGATCAACTGGATGTCCCCGGCCGTCGCGTACTTCGCAAAAGCCGAGTAGAAAGTCAGCCGGCCCACCGAAAAAGCCACGACATAGGAAAGCAGAACCCCCAGAACGCCGCCCACCCCGGTTATTACCAGAGCTTCCGCCAGAAACTGAAACAGGATGTCCCGCTTGCGCGCGCCCAGCGCCTTCTCCACGCCGATCTCGCGGGTGCGCTGGGTTACGGAAACCAGCATGATATTCATCAGTCCCACGCCGCCAATGCCCAGCGTCACCGTGCCGATGAATCCCAGCAGAACTTTCAGTCCGAGCATGATGATGCCGAACTGCGCTAGTTGTTTCTCCACATCGAAGACGCGCACCGCCCGGTCATCGCCGGGCTTGAAGCCATGGGCAATGGCCAGCGCGCTGCGGATCGTCTCCGTCAGGTGCGCATGATCCAGTCCGTAAGAGTCCAGCCAGATCCCGCCGATGTAATGAATGTCCTGCAGAACATCCATCGAGTTATAAGGAATGTAGAGCACGCGGTTGTCGTTGTCCCCCTGCTCCTCCATTCTGGGCTGTAACACGCCGACCACCTCGAAACTCACGCCATTGATGCGCACCGTCTGCCCGAGCGCGGTCATTCCCGAGAAGAGCTTCTCCTTGGCCTCCGACCCGAGAACCACATAAAGCCCATGGCTCGCATTGTCCTGATTGTTCAGGAATCGGCCCTCCGCCGTCTTCAGGTTCAAAATCGAGTGCAGACAGGGATCATCCCCGAACACCTGCATGGAAAATGACCGCGGACTGTTTACCACTGTAGCCGTCATGTCGGACTGACGGCAGATATGACGAGCCAGCGGCAGCACATTCCGAAGCACTTCGACGTCGGCGTCGGTGAAGCGGATCTGCACTCCCGCCTTGTTGCCGCCCGCCTGCAGCGATGTGCGCCCGGGGAACACACCCACCGCCGTCGCGCCGAAGCTTGCGAAGATGTTCTGGATCGCCCGCCCGAAACCATTGCCATACGCCAGCAAAAGAACCACCGTCGCGATGCCCCACGCCATGCCCAGCATGGTGAGCATGGTCTTGCGGAGATCATGACGCATGGCGCGGTAGGCCTGGCGGAGTAAGTCGCGTTTCATAGTTATTCCCGGCGCAGCGCTTCTACTGGCTGCAGCAAGGCCGCTTTGCGCGCAGGGTACAGTCCCGCAATCACCCCCGAAATCGCCAGAAATCCAATCGCTGCCGCGGCGGTCCAGGGAACCAACCGGGGCGTGTCCCAGCCGGGAGGAGAAGGAAGCAGTGAAAGCAAACCCATCAGCGTGGCTGCCCCGGCCATGCCCAGGCCGCCGCTCAGCAAAGTGAGAAAGGCGCCTTCCACGAAGAACTGGAACATGATGCTGAGATTGGTTGCGCCCAGCGCTTTGCGCAGCCCGATCTCGCGCGTGCGGTCAGCCACGGCGACCAGCATGATGTTGATCACCCCGATCGCTCCCAGCGCCAGCGTGACCAGGCCCACGCTCCCGAGAAATAGATTCATCGCGTCAAAAATCTTGCCTACCGAGTCCGAGGTGCCGATCGTATCCCATTCGTCGTACGAGTCCAGGTTGGCGTAGTCGAAGCCATGGTTGCGCGCGATGACCTTGTGGACCTCCACTTGTGCGGCCTCATGCAGTGCGCGCGAGCGAGGCTGATAGTTAAGCAGGCTGATGGCATCCGGCACCTCTCCCACATTGAGCATGGGAAAGTCTTCGCGCATGGTACTGAAGGGCACGAAACTCCACAGATTCTGGTCGTTGTTGTCGCCGTGGCCGACGCGCTTCACCGATCCGATCACCTGATAGCGAATGCTGTTGAGCAGGATGGTCGTGCCGAGAAAAGGGCGCCCACTGAAAAGCACGCGGCGCGTCTCGTCCCCCAGCACGATCACCCGCCGCCGCTGCGCCACATCCATGGCGTTCAGCCAGCGCCCACTCGCCAGCGGAGCGTAGCGGATTTCGGCAAAGTTCGGCAGCACTCCAAAGACTGGCCCCGAACTCTGGTAATAATCGCTCACCGCGCGAATGTCATTGCGCCGTATGTCGGGAGTGGCGGCTTTCACGTCGGGACACTCCGTCAGAATGTCCTGGTAGTCGCGATCGGTGAGGTAGTACTGCCGCAGGCTGTTAAAGCTGCCGTTCATCGCCGGGGCCCGGCCGCCCCAGATGAACATTACGTCGTCGCCCAATTCCTCGAACTGCTTCCGGTTCCCCGTGCGGAAGCCTTCGCCCAGTCCCACCAGCAACAGCAGCGATCCCACTCCCCACGCAATGCCGAACATGGTGAGAAACGAACGCAGCTTATGCGCCCAAAGAGTGCGCAAAGTCTGCCCGAAGATGTCGAAAATCAGGCGCATGCCTCTTTAGCCATGATACGTCGTCTGCAGGATGGGGGCTGGCCCACCCTTTACGAAATCATTCTAACCTTGGTTTAATATGCAACGGGGAAAGAGTGGGCCACCCGCCGTTCTAAGTCAAACTTGAACTTGGTTAGCGAAGAAACCACGTACGCATAGTCGGAGGGTGCACGGTGACTTTTGAGGAGCTTGATCGGCAGTTTCCCAACGGGTTAGATGATGCAGAGATAACGGGGATCTCTATCGGCTACAGTGATCATACAGCACATACTATTGATGAGTGGGCCACCCGCCGTTCTAAGTCAAACTTGAACTTGGTTAGCGAAGAAACCACGTACGCATAGTCGGAGGGTGCACGGTGACTTTTGAGGAGCTTGATCGGCAGTTTCCCAACGGGTTAGATGATGCAGAGATAACGGGGATCTCTATCGGCTACAGTGATCATACAGCGACGATACTGATTGGGATGCGCGGCAATCCACCGGATCACCCAGACAGGGATGTGTACGCACCAGCTGCGTTGATGCTACGCGGAGTCTTCTACTTCTCAATAGAGCCGCCAGATGACGATCACGTTCTCGGACGTGAGAAAGACAAGATTACGGTTGATGGCTTCTCCGAGGACGAAGAATTCCCGCTCTTCCGGCATGTCAAGTCAAAACTGCCCCCCGATGCCTTCTGTTGTCGCTTCTTCGTCCATGATTGGAATTCTTTCATTCACTTGGCTTCTGCAGAAGCGACTTTCCACTGGCAACGGTGACTCAAGACCGATTCCTAGTTTCTTCGGATGCGGTTGAGCTACGCGGAGTCTTCTATTCTCAATAGAGCCGCCAGATGACGATCACGTTCTCGGACGTGAGAAAGACAAGATTACGGTTGATGGCTTCTCCGAGGACGAAGAATTCCCGCTCTTCCGGCATGTCAAGTCAAAACTGCCCCCCGATGCCTTCTGTTGTCGCTTCTTCGTCCATGATTGGAATTCTTTCATTCACTTGGCTTCTGCAGAAGCGACTTTCCACTGGCAACGGTGACTCAAGACCGATTCCTAGTTTCTTCGGCGGGTGGCCCGGCCTTTCAACCGCCGACGCAATTACTGCTGTGGTTGCCCCGTCCTTCGCGTAGTTTGCGAAGGGCGGGAATCGCGAGTGCCTGCAGTGAGGCAGCCGGTCACGCTGTCGGCGCGTGAAACAAAATCTTCGTCCAACCTTCATTTACGCGCACGGGTCCGGCTTCATTCAGGAGATAGAATCGGTAGCTGCTCCAGCGCCATTGCTCGGGTGTCTTCACCAGCCCGCGTTTGACCGGATTGCGATGGATGTACCGAAGCTTCTCGATCCGCTTCTTCTCGGTCCACACATTGAAATCGTAGAAACGAGCCTGCCAGAAAGGCGTGCGCAGAACAGCGCCGGGGAAGAGTCGGCATTGTCGCGCGTCCACCCGCCTTCTTTTTGGCAACAGGGCTCGAGCCGTGCGCTGTTTCAGCACCTGCATTACGGTAGACGGAGTGCCCACTTCTGGCTCCGTGATGAGCAGGTGAATGTGTTCAGGCATAACGACGTATCCGACGACCACAAAGCGATAGCGCCTGCGTGTCTGTTCCAGAATCGAGAGCAAGCGATCGCGGCTGCCCGCGGTGCGCAGAAAAGGCAATCGGCGGTAACATGAGCAAGTGATAAAGTGCAGATGGTGCGCGCCGTAGGTACGATGCAAGCCTGCAGGCATACCATCTCATGGTATCGGCAGCATCGTACCCGCCCTTCGACAAGCTCAGGGCAGGCCTTGCAAAAGACGCAAGGACGGGGCACCCACGGTTCCGGAACGGGAAGCGAAAACAAGACTGAAAGGCCGGGCCACCCGCCCACATGGGCTGAGGGAGCGCGTGATCCGGGGACCCTAACTGCGAATTCGGCTCATGTGAATTCGAGCCCTAGAAATGACCGGGAGCTTTTGGATGGCAAGACTCGCAACAATTGCAAGGGAAGTTGGACCGTGTTATGATAGCGTCCGAATACCCGTACTGAGCGATTGGAGGTTTGCACTTCCGCTCAATGCCTTCAGAGCTGTCGGTGACTGTTTTAGCCAGGGTACAAGTAACGACGACTGGAAATGGGTACGGAGATATCGGTCCAACAAAAGAGAAGGGGACATCGAAGTATGCAGATGCGAACGGGCAATTTGTGGATGCGCCAATCGGAATCCTCGGGAACGGACGTTTCTCAAGCGTGTCGAATCAGGAAATCAGGATCAAGGTCGGAAACGAGACCTTTCCTGTGCGATTCAACCGAATACTAATTGAGTCAAGCGCGGCTGGCCACGGGAGTTTCTCGAACTTGTATCTCGGTTCGAGGGGCGACTGGTTTGGAGGGGACATACGTGCGCAGCATTAATCGAATAGCTTTGTTTTCTTGCATCCTGCTTACGCTATTGCTATGTCTTTCCGAAATAAACGCGAGCGCTCAGTCAAAATCGAATATTGACGAAGGCGTGGATTCGTACTCGATTGGACTCGTCAAAACACTCCTTGCGCAGCCGGAAGGGTTCTCCATCTCTTGGCTCGAGAAAAGACAATATCGGCTGGGGGATCGTGCCTCTATTGCGCTGGTGAAACTTTTCGACGAGCAAGAAATATTAGAGCCCGCGAACATCTTTCGCTCACTTGGAGTTGTTCGGGGAGCTTTTTCTGCCCCTTGCTTGATCGAAATTGCCGTTGACCGGAAACCAAGCGTAACCTTGCTTCTTCTCCGGGACCTCGAACGACTAGCTAAAGGCGAAAATGTTCAAAAAAAAGTCGCAGAAACCATAAAATTCGTGCAGGACAGTTCCTCTGCGTCCTGCGATAACGGGGAATCCGTGAAATCTCATTAGACTTATTCTTGACCCTTGCTCCCTTGATGCAGTTGCGCGTTTGCTCGGGGGCGGGGTGACCTAGTCTCCGCAACCTCACAAGTCCGAGCATGATTTCGGACGAAGAAAAAGGGGAAGGATGATGTCGAGAGCAGGTCACAGTTGGCTCCCCCCAACCTTGACACCCCTCCGCCCCCCCTTTATCCTTAACTCTTGCTCCCTTGAGCGTTTACGCGTCTGTGCGTGCTTCCGCGGCCTGCGCGGTGGTGGGGGCGCGGAGAGTCCCCGATGTTCATCGAATTGAAAGAGTTAGAGCTCCATCCGGTCGATTTCAGGGAGCAGTTTGCGCCCGGGGCCATCGACTTTGGCGAGGAACTGCGCCAGCTGCAGCCGTTGCGCACCGCCGGACGCGCTCAGCTCGTCGAAGAGCATCACGGCAAGCATCAGACGGTGCAGGACATACGGATTGCCGGAGATCTCGCCGTCCGGGTGGAAGTGCCTTGTGCGCGGTGTCTGGAGCCCGTAGTCGAGAATTTGAAGCACGATTTCGATTTGCTCTACCGTCCGCAGGGCACCGATGCCGGCAAGGAAGAGCTCTCGATTACGGCAGCCGACGCCGAAATTAGTTATTATCAAGGGGAAGGGTTGCTGCTCGAAGATGTCTTGCGCGAACAGGTTCTGCTCGCGCTTCCCCTGAAAGCTCTGTGCCGCGACGATTGCAAGGGCCTTTGTATGCATTGCGGCAAGAGCATGAATGAGGAAGAATGCTCCTGCGCGGAGCCCATGGAAGATCCGCGCTGGCTGGCCCTCAAAGAGATTCGCAACAAGCTGGACAATTAACCCCGGCCGCGGCCGGCGAGAGGAATTTGCGATGCCCAATCCGAAACGACGTCACTCCAAAAAGCGCACCAGCACCCGGCGCGCGCACGATGCCCTGCAGAGCCACTCGCTCTCCGAGTGTCCCAACTGCCACGAGAAGAAGATGCCGCATCGCGCCTGTCCCAAGTGCGGGTATTACAAGGGCCGTGAAGTACTGAACGTCGAGGAAGCCGGCTAGTTTCGCCCTCACATGCCTAGCGTCATAGCTCTGGACGCGATGGGTTCCGACCGCGCGCCGAAGCCTGAAATCGAAGGCGCCATTCAGGCCGCCCGGCAGTACGGCGTGCGCGTGCTTCTGGTCGGACGCTCGGAAGTGATTCAGGCGGAACTGGCGCGCCATCCCGCCGCCGCCGGTCTGCCGCTCGAAATCGTGCAAGCCTCGGAAGTCATCTCCATGGACGACAAGGCCGTGCAGGCCGTGCGCGCCAAGCGCGACTCGTCCATTCGCGTGGGACTGCGCCTGGTGCGCGAAGCCAAAGCCTCCGGTTTCGTCACCGCCGGCAACACCGGAGCCGCCATGGCCACGGCGAAGATGGTGCTGGGCGCGATTCCCGGCGTCGATCGTCCCGCGCTCGCGGCAACTTTCCCTACGGCTTCAGGAGCCGCGGCGACTTTGCTCGACGTCGGCGCCAACGTCGACTGCAAGCCTGAGAATCTGGCGCAGTTCGCGGTGATGGGCGAGATTTACGTGCGCTCCATGTTTGGGACGAAACGTCCGCGGGTGGGATTGCTCTCGATCGGCGAAGAAGAAACCAAGGGCAACGAGCTGACACGCGAGTCCTTTGCGCTGCTGAAGCAGCTTCCGCTGAACTTTATCGGCAACGTCGAAGGTCGCGACTTGTACAGCGGAGTCGTCGATGTCATTGTCGCCGACGGATTTGTGGGCAACGTCGCGCTGAAGACTTCCGAAGGCGTGGCCAATCTGGTGCGCGCCGTGCTGAAAGAAAGTTTGCGTGCGACCATTACCCGGCAAGTCGGTGCGCTTTTGTCGCGCAGTGCCTTTTCCGACTTCAAGAAGCGTCTTGATCACACCGAATACGGCGGCGCGCCGCTTTTGGGCGTAAAAGGCGTTTGTTTCATTACCCATGGATCGTCGAACGCGAATGCCATCAAGAACGCGTTGCGGGTCGCGGCGGAGTTCGCCGAGCATCGCATCAACGACGTGATTGCGAAAGAGTTGGGGACGGCGCGCGCGGCGGCCATGAGCCGGTAGGATTTCGGTTCCCCGGCAAACTTCTGAACTTTATGACGAACCATCCAATCGCATTTCTCTTTCC
The DNA here is from genome assembly GCA_963832635.1 of Terriglobia bacterium. Lineage (GTDB taxonomy): Bacteria > Acidobacteriota > Terriglobia > Terriglobales > Acidobacteriaceae > DATFTE01. The sequence continues at coordinate 879,844 of CAWHVH010000004.1, forward strand.
CGGCCAGGGATCGCAGGCCGTGGGCATGGGTAAGGAACTGGCGGAGCGGCATCCCGTAGCGAAGCAGACATTTGCGGAGGCCGATGAGGCGCTCGGCTACAAGCTCTCGCAACTCTGCTTCGAAGGTCCGGAAGATCAGCTGCGCCTGACGGAGATCACGCAGCCCGCGATCTTGACGGCCTCGGTCGCTGCGTGGCGCGTGTTGCAGGAGAGGGGCTTAAAGCCTAGTTACGTCGCCGGACACAGCCTCGGCGAATACTCCGCGCAGGTCGCCGCCGGGACGATTTCGTTTGGTGATGCGGTGCGCACCGTCCGCAATCGCGGCAAATACATGCAGGAAGCTGTGCCGGTGGGAGTGGGCGCGATGGCAGCGATCCTCGGCATGGACTATGACAAAGTTGCCGAAGTCTGCAAAGACGCGGCGCAGGGTGAAGTCTGCCAGGCCGCGAACTTCAATTCTCCGGAACAGATTGTGATTTCAGGAAATACAGCGGCCGTGGAGCGCGCCGCGAAACTCGCCGACGAGCGAGGGGCCAAGCGCGCTAAACTGCTTCCCGTAAGCGCTCCCTTCCATTGCGCGCTCATGCAACCGGCGCAGGAACGGCTGGCCGGCGATCTGAAGTCGCTGAATTTTCAGAAGCCCGCGGTTCCCGTGGTGTGCAACGTCGATGCCGCCGCGATCGACGACGCCGAACGCAGCCGCGATGCGCTCATCCGGCAAGTCACCGGTTCGGTGAAGTGGGATCCTTCCATGCGCGTGCTGATTGAGAAAGGCGTCCAGACATTTGTCGAGGTCGGTCCCGGGAAGGTGTTGTGCGGATTGATGCGGCAGATCGACCGCTCGAAAACCGCGCTCAACGTGACGGACGAAGCCTCGCTGCACAAGACGCTGGAACACTTCGCGGTCAGAGTCTAGCCATTCCTGCAGGGAAAACACAGGGTCCTGGTTGTGCGCTTACTCCATCAGCCAGCCGACCCAGTTGCCGCATTGGATTTCGTTGGGGCTGAACGACAGGCTCTTGTCCGATTTCATCACATAGACGTAAGCGTGCTCGGCGCGCTGGTTTACCGTGACCTGGACGATGGCTCCGCTGTCGGTGGCGACGGAGCAGTCGACCGCATGGTTTTTGACCAGTCCCCACTCTCCGCCTGGACCCCAGTCGCGATAAAAATCGTTGTAGGGATACTGCGAGTATTTTTGCGGATGCTGCCGCCAGTCGGGATCATGGAACCAGATGCTGTAGGCGTCTTCGTATTTTTGCGCCTGCAGAGCGGTGAAGAACTTGTCGACCGCGCGGCGCTCGGGATAATCGCGAAGATGGTAGGCCACCCAGGCGCCGGCCAGGAGCAAAATTACAACGGTGATGATCAGAATGCGGCGGCGGCGCGCGCGGGCCGCATCGTATTGCTCGGCGTCCATTAGCGTCATGGCTTTCTAAGCATAATGGATTGCGCGAAAAGATTGCCAATTTCCGATTGCCGAATGAAAACCGCATGTCCCGACCAATCGGAAATTCTCAACCGGCAATCTCTACAGCGTTCGCTTGAACAGCGGCGTCGCGATGCTCAGCGTGATGATGCCGAAAAGGGTCAGGTAGAGCATGTCGGGCCAGATGGGCGAGAGGCCGGTTTCTTTCAACAGCAGCGATTTGAAACCGTGGACGGCGTAGGTAAAAGGATCGGCTTTGGCAATGGCGCGCAGCCACCAGGGGAAGGCTTCCACGGGATAGATCGATCCGCTGGGGAAAAACAGCAGCGTGTTCAGGATGCCGAAAATGGCGCGCGGCACCAGGGGATCGTCGATGCGCACCATCAGCAGAAACATCATGGTGTTGAAGGCCACCGAGGTCAAAAGGATCAGCACCATCAGCCCCACGATGGTTCCGAAGTCAAAAATCGAGCTCACCCCCGCCAGAAGCGAGCCGATGATGGTGATGATGACACCGGTAAGCACCGCCTTGATGGCGCCGGCGGCGTTCAATCCGAAGACCAGTTCGGTTTTGGTGATGGGCGTGACCAGGTAGCCTTCGTGCACACCTCGGGCTTTGTCGTCGATGTAGAGCATGCCTCCGCCGATCATCACCGATACAAACATGGCCAGCGTGATGGACCCGGGCAGCAGGTACTTCATGTATTCGATATAGGGATAGAGTTCCACAATCGAGAGCGCGGTTTGCTGCAGCAGGCGCGGCTGAATGACCGGCTGATTAAGAGCGTTGGTCAGGTCAGTGAGTTCCTGCTCGAGGGTGGAACTCATGAAGTTGTCGCTGTTATCGACGATCAGCGCGATCTGGGGATGGTTTTCTTCATACACCCGGCGCGAATATTGCGGCGGAATGATGACGGCGCCCTGAATCTTGCCGTTCTTCACATCCTCCGTGGCTTGCTTTTCGTTGTCGTAATACACCGGGACGAAGGTGCGGATATTGGCGCGCACCGAGTCGAAAGCCTCGTGGATCTTGATGGCCTGGCTTCCTCCGTCTTCATCGACCACGCCGAGCTTGGCGTCACGAATCTTGCCGCCGAAGGCGTTGCCCAGCACGATCAGCTGCACCAGGGGAAAGATCATGGAGGCCATCATGAGGGCCGGAGAACGGAAGAACTTGCGCATTTCGCGCTCGATAATGGCGAACATGTGATTCATGGCTGCATTCCTGGTCTGGGCGGCATGACGAATGCGAAGGATTTGACCAGTTCGTCGCGCAACTGCCGCCCCGTGTAATGGACGAACACGTCATCGAGCGTGGTGTTTTGTACCGACAGGGATTTCACAATGGCCTTCGCCCGGACCGCGGCTTCCACCAGTTCGGTGGTGGTTTTCGATCCGTCGCCGGTCAAAATGCGGTACATCCCGGCGCCTTCATGCTGTACGGAAGTGACATCGCTCAGTTTGTGCAGCATAGCTTCCCAGTCGGCGGGAGCGTTGTCGAACTGCGCTTCAATCACGTTGGAGCCGGGCACGCTGGCTTTGAGCGCGGCCGGCGTGTCGAGCGCCACCAGCTTGCCGTGATCGACGATGGCGATGCGGTCGCAGAGTCGGTCGGCTTCATCCATGTAGTGGGTGGTGATCAGGATGGTGAGCTGACGCTGATTCTTGATGTTGGTAAGCATCTCCCAGACCGCGACGCGGGAGACGGGATCGAGGCCGGTGGTAGGCTCGTCGAGGAAGAAGATGCGCGGGCTGTGCACCAGGCCCCGGGCGATTTCCAGACGCCGCCGCATGCCGCCGGAGAGCGTCTTAGTTTGAGCATTGCGCCACTTAGTAAGATCCACTAACTCCAGCAATTCCTCGATGGCCTCCTTACGGCGCTGCGCGGGAACGTCGTAAAGCTTGGCATAGATGCTCATGTTCTCTTCGATGGTCAGATCGAGATCGCTGGTGAGCGCCTGCGGAATCACGCCAATGGTGCGCCGGGCGGCGTCGGGATCCTTCTCAACATCGTGCCCGGCGATGCGCGCATGGCCCGAGGTGATGGGAATGAGCGTGGTCATCATGCGAATGAGCGTCGACTTGCCGGCGCCGTTGGGGCCGAGCAGTCCGAAGATTTCTCCTTCTTTCACGTAGAAGGAAACGTCGTCTCACGGCGGTGAAGTCGCCGTACTTCTTGACGATGTGATCGACTTCAATGGCATTGGCCGCGGAGCCCGCGCCATTCCCGTTCCCGGCTTTGAGGTCAGCGATCATGGATGCTGCTCCACGGAAGCGCTCTGGGGCGCGCCCGTCAACTGCTGGGGAGAGACCAGCACTTCCGCCGTCATGCCGGGCACATAGGCTCCCTTGGGATTGTCGAGACGAACCTTGAGGACGATGGTTTTGATGTCACGCTTGCGGCGGCTGACGTCACGCTGAGTGGCGAAGTCGGCCTCGGCGGACTTGAAGAAAACTTTTCCGGCGGTCGTGGTTCCCCCGGGTAGAACCATCCGCAACGTGTCTCCGATACCGATATGATCGGCTTCGGTCTCAGGGATGGCGGCGCGCACCCAGGTATCGCTCAGGTCGACGATGGTGACGATGGCCTGGCCGGCGTTGACGACTTCTCCTTCCCGCGCGGCGCGCACCGAAACCGTGCCGCTGACGGGAGCGTAAATCTTGGTGTATCCGAGGCGAACCTGGGCCTGCTTCAGTTGAGCTTCGGCATTCTCGAGATCGGAGCGGGTGGAGCGCACGGTGCTCTGCGCGGCATGCGCCTGATTGACATTGGCGATCGCAGCATTGAGGTCGGCCTGCGCGGCGCTCACCTGGTCCTTGAGCGACTGCACCGTCGCCTGCTGCGCCTTGAGATTGCTTTCCGCCTGCACGCGATCCTGGTCGGAGGCGACGCCTTGCGCCGCGAGTTCAATGGTGCGGCGGCTGTCACTCTCGGTGCGCACCAGGGTGGCCTCGGCTTGCGCCAGTTGCGCGCGCATCGACTGCAGTTTCGCCTCTGCGTTCGCGACGTTGCTGGAAGTCGATCCGGAGGTGGCCTTCTCGGTGGCCTGCATCTCTCGAACCTTGTGCTGGTAGCTGTCGATGGTGGCGGCCGCGGCGCGCTCCTGAGCCTCCAGTTCCGACGGGTCGAGTACGGCGATCAGGTCGCCTTGCTTCACCGGCGTGCCTTCATCGACCAGGAGTTTGGCGATGCGGCCTTCGATCTGCGGGCTGACAATAACCACATTCGAGTCGACCGTGCCGATCAGCACCAGATCCTTGGTGCGCGGCGTCGAGAGGAAGTAGTAGACCAGTGAAATGGCGCACACGATGGAAAGAAGAATCAGAAATTTATTGCGGGCGCTCACTTGGGTTCTCCTTTGCGCCTGGTTTCAGGACGCTGGAACAAAGCAGCGGAAATGAAGTCGAGCACGGCGGCCCGCCGTTCGGCGAGTTTGTCGGGCGAAAGCGGGTCGATGCCGATGACGCTTTTCATGATGGGAGCGCTGATGAAATAAAAGACCACCAGCGCCACCATGGATGGGATGAAGTGCAGGGGATCGACGGGGCGAAAGACACCGGAGTCGATTCCTTCGCGGATCACCGCGCTGAGACGGGTATAAAGCGGAAGGAAATAACGCTTGGCGACGCGCTGCAGATGGGGCGAGCCGTGACCGGCGCGCATGTTCTCCATCTGCATGAGGTTGCGCATGGCGTGATGGCTGGCGACAAAGTCGAAATAAGTGCCGACATAGAGCAGCACCTTGTCGCGGGGCGGCAGATCCTGATCGAGGACCATCATCATGCGCTGGCTCAGCTGCCCAAAGGCGAAGTCGATGGCCTCGCCGTAGAGCGTTTCTTTGTCTTTGAAGTAGTAATAGAGCAACGCTTTGTTGACGCGGGCGGCGCGGGCGATGGCAGTCGGTGCGGGCGCCAGCCATGCCTTCCTGGGAAAATTCGCGCAACGCGGCATCGAGGATGGCGGCGCGGCTTTTCTCGGGATGTCCGCGGGAACCGAGACGGGGTTTGGAGGTGGCAGTAGCCATGATGTTTCCTTAATTAACCGGTTAGTTAGATTGTAAGCCTGGCCGAGGAGATGCACAACGGCAAATTCCGGCCCTGGCGAGAAAAAGAAAGCGACCCGGACAGACCACCCCCGCGGGCTTATAATTCAGCCGTTTGGAGGGCCTCCGTGCTCCCGATCAAGAGTATTCTCTGCCCCACGGACTTCAGTCCGCCGTCGCTCGCGGCAGTGAAGGCCGCGTCTGAATTGGCTGTCCACTTCGGAGCGGAGATTTGTCTGGCCTACGTGGTGCCAACGATTCCCCTGCCCACGTCCGATCCGGCCTACGACTTCGAGTTGCCGGAATACGAAAAAATCCTGCACGACGACGCGGTAAGGAAACTGCGCGACCTGCGCCAGGAAGTCACGGCCCCGGGCATAACCGTCCGGACGATCGTGGGACACGGGCAGGCCGCGGATGAGATTGTGATTATCGCGGAGCGGGAGCATGTGGACCTGATCGTGATTTCCACTCACGGGTCCACCGGGCTGCGGCATTTTGTCTTCGGCTCGGTGGCAGAGAAAGTCGTCCGGCTGGCAGGGTGCGCGGTGCTGGTGGTGCGGGGCGAGAAGGGGAGACCATGATTGACGCGAAAGAGGAGCTTCGATGAACCGTTCCGCAGGTGTAACCGTCATCGCCGTCCTGGTCATGATCGGCTCCGTTCTTGTGCTGCTGATGGGGCTCTTGATGTTGGTGGTGATGATGTGGGCTCCGCTTTCCCCTGCTGCTCAATTTCCGGGCTCTCCCGTGTTCATGAAGTTGATGTTCGCGGGGCTATCTCTGATGTATGTTCTGCCCGCCATCTGGGGGATTCTGACCAGCGTCGGCTTGTTCCGGCTCAAGAACTGGGCCCGCATCTCAACCATCGTATTTTCCGTACTCCTCATCGTAATCGGCGCTTTTTCCGTCCTGTTGACCCTGGTGATGCCAATACCGCAGACACCGAGTAGCGCAGCGGACCCGGCTGTGATGACCGGCATTCGAATCGCGATGGAAGTGTTCTGGTTGGTTCAATTGGGAATAGGGATATGGTGGTTGGTCTATTTCACTCGATCGAAGGTGAAGCTCCAGTTTGTGCCGGCACAACCGCCGTATCCGGCTGGAATGCCGCTTCCGGAGGCGGGTGCTACCCCGGTTACACCGTACGCGCTGCCGGGTGGAGGAGTGAGCCGTCCACTGAGCATCACAATCATCGCCTGGTTCTTGTTGGCCGGTTGTTTCTTCCTTCCGTTTAGCCTTATGATGCACGCCCCGGTCGTCTTCTTCACAAAGTTGCTGGCAGGCAAGACAGCGGCGGTGTATCAGATTGTCTTGATATCGATCCAGGCAGGCATCGGAGTAGGACTGCTTCGACTACGGCCTGCAGCGCGAACGGGGGGAATTGCCTACCTCGCCTTTGGATTCCTGAGTGGAGCGGTTTTTAACTTCGCCCCTGGGAGCCACGCTCGCGTGCTGGCTTTATTCGAAAGTGAGAGGTTCATGTTCCCGTGGACGCGCGGTCTGCCGGCAGAGCAGAGTTTCCGTCCCGAGTTCATACCGCTGTTTCCACTGTTTGTCGGCTGCTAGGGTTGGTCCTGGCCCTGGTGCCTATCTATTTTCTGGTGACGCGGAAAGCAGCATTTGAGAGTGCGTCCCAAGAGCAAGCTGGATGATAGACAAGAGGACGGGCGCCGCCGCCCGTCCCTCGATTGATCTTTTCATCTTCCCGCACTAATCGAACAGCCGCAGGGCGAGGCTCTCGCCTTTCTCCAGTGCCAGCGCTTTTACATCGCGCAGAGCTGTCTCCACGGAGGCGCGCCTGCAGCCGTGGGTCAGCACGCGCACTTGGCTTTGCGATGCCGGGCTCTTCGCCCATACGGCGGCCGCACGATCGACGCTCACGCCGTTTCGCTCCAACACATTTGTGATCGGTCCGATGGCGCTGGGGTCGGCCACCGGGAAGCGCAGATAGTGCCTGCTGCTCGCTGTTGGTTGTCGGCGCTGTTAAGCGGGTTGCCGGGGTTCGAAGCGAACCCGCCCTGGTGGCAGGCGATGTCGACGATGTCGCTCAACACGGCGCTGGCGCTGGGGAGCGATCCGGCGCCTTTGCCGGAGAAAAGCATGTCGCCGACGGCGTCTCCGCGCACCAGCACGGCATTATTTTCGTCGCGAATCCCGGCCAGTTGGTGAGTCGCGGGCAGCAGCACGGGCTGCACTTCGAGAGCGATGCTGTCTCCGGTGACTTCGGCAGTGGCGACATGTTTGATGACATATCCCAGCTCGCGTGCGGCCTGGATGTCGTCAGCGGTGATGTTGCGGATTCCGTCTGTCGCGACAGAGTCAGATGCAACCCGGGTGTTGAAGGCCAGCTCGGCGAGGATCTTCAGCTTCTGCGCGGCATCGTGGCCATCGACATCGAGCGTGGGATCGGCCTCGGCAAAGCCTTTGGCCTGGGCCTCGGAGAGCGCGCCATCGAAGTCCATGTGGTCATCGGTCATCCGCGTGAGGATGTAGTTGCAGGTGCCGTTGAGAATGCCGGTCAGGCTGTGAATCTGGTTGCCGACCAGGCCATTGCGCAGAGCGCGGATGATAGGGATGCCTCCGCAGACACTGGCTTCGAAGCCCAGACGCACTTTCTGGATTTCGGCGGCCTTCATCAGGCTGAAGCCATCGATGGCGAGCAGAGCCTTGTTGGCGGTGACCACGTGTTTGCCGCGGGCGAGAGAGCGCTGGATGAATCCGCGGGCGGGTTCGATGCCTCCCACCAGCTCCACGACCATATCGCAGCCGTTGTTGATGACTTTGTCCGGCTCGGTGGTGAGTAAGTCGCGGTCGACGGAGTCGGGCCGCTCTTTGAGGGGATCGCGCACCAGGATCTTACTGATGCTCAGCTCCACGCCGGCGCGCTGGCGAATGAGTGAGCTATTCTTGTGGACCAATTCGACCAGGCCGCCGCCGACCGTGCCGCAGCCCAGCAATCCTACTTTCAGCTTCCGCGTAACCATGGTTGTAATCCTTCGTCGTCATCTGGAGCGCCTCCGGCGATGGAAGGCACCAGCAGGACCTCGTCTCCGTCCTGGAAGGCGTAAGCGCTGCCCCCAAGGAAGCGGATGTCCTCTTCGTTGACATACACATTGAGGAAGCGGCGGATTTCTCCGGCTTCGTCGCGCAGGTGCGGCTTCAACTCGGGGAACTGTGTGTCGAGTGTCGAGAACAGTTCTCCCAGGTTGGTGGCCGCGCATGTAATTCGCGCTGTGCCTGCTGTCAGCCGGCGAAGGGCTGTCGGAATTTGGACGGTTACTGTCATCTCTCATGCCTCCACGGGGATTTGATCTTCTTCGAGCGCTTGCATGTATTGATTAAACTGAGAAATCTTGGGCGCGATGGCGGGTTCGGTGGCGTAGCGTCCGGCGAACACGTCGGTGGTTTTCAAACCGTTTCCGGTAATGCACAACACTGTCGTTTCCTCGGGTGCGATGCGGCCTTGTTCATAGAGTTTGCGAGCCGCGCCCACCGTGACGCCGCCGGCGGTCTCGGTGAAGATGCCTTCAGTTTCGGCTAGGAGTTGGATGGACTCGACGACTTGGGCGTCTGAGACATCCTCAGCCCAGCCACCGCTGTTCGTGATTGCCTTGATGGCATAGTGTCCATCCGCGGGATTCCCGATCGCCAGCGAGCGTGCAATGGTTGCCGGCCTCTGGGGTTCTATATCGGCATTTCCGGTTTTTACTGCAGTCGAAATTGGCGAGCATCCGGTAGCCTGCGCGCCGAAAAACTTAACCGGCTTGGGATCAACCAATCCCAGCTTGACCAGCTCATCGAACGCTTTCTTTACTTTGGTAATCAGCGATCCACCCGCCATGGGTACCACCACGTTGTCCGGCAGACGCCATCCGAGTTGTTCGGCGATCTCGTAGCCCACAGTCTTCGATCCTTCGGCGTAGTAAGGACGCAGGTTGACGTTGACGAATCCCCAGTTACGCTCGTCTGCGATCTGCGAGCACAGCCGGTTGACCTGGTCGTAACTGCCTGCGATTCTCACTAACTTCGCTCCAAACACTTGCGTTCCTAAAATCTTCGCCGGCTCCAGGTCCGCGGGGACGAAGATCACGGCTTTGAATCCTTCTCTCGCCGCCTGCGCGGCGACTGCGTTGGCGAGGTTCCCGGTCGAGGAACACGCCACGGTATCGAATCCGAAGCTGCGCGCATTTGCCAGGGCCACGGCCACCACCCGGTCCTTGAAGCTGAGGGTGGGGAGACAGACGGCATCGTTTTTGATGCAGAGTCTCTTAGCGCCTAGTTTTTTGGCTAATTGGGGCGCGCTCAGCAGCGGCGTGAAGCCTACCGGCAGATGGGGGTGGTAATTCGCCGGGAGAGGCAGCAGCTCCCTGTAGCGCCACATGTTCGATGGGCGCTGGGCAATTTGCTCGCGGGTAAGATGTATCGCCTGATAGTCATAACTAACTTCCAGGGGAGAGAAACAATCTTCACAAATCGACCGGGGCACGTTGCCCCAGCTTTTCTGGCACTCACGGCACCGCAATTCGTAGTTCATCCGCTACTCGCTTTTCGAGTAGCTGAAGGACGAGTCCTCTTTGCCCGGGGGAATAAAAAAGGAGGGAAAAAGGAATACGAGATGCGTGAAAAAAAGCTGCGGCACCTCGAAATTCATGTCCCCCGTTGCCGGGCGAGAGTTGACACCAGACGACCGGGATAGATGATCCCGATCCGGTTGTCGTGGCTTCACAGGGCTCGTCCCTCAGCCACTCTGCATGAAATTCGGGGTCTGCTCCGAAGAGCAAACTTGGGATCAGATGGTACAGGGGAGAGCACACTTCGTCAAGTGACCGGGATCACAGGTAGTGCATCAGTTCAAACTGAGGCATTACCGAATCACAGGGGAATGGTGGGTCGATCAAATTCCCTGGTCCCACTGAACCAACCCCTTTGTCATCCTGAGCGGAGCAGAAACTTCGCGAAGCGAAGTTTTGCGGAGTCGAAGGACCCTTATCGCGCGGGAACGATTGGAGACCTGATCAGGAGTTCTCTTACAAACCTGTATAGCGAATTCCTCGAAACGTTCCCGCACTAAGGATCCTCGCTAAGGGGATGCTTGCGCATCCCACTCCGCTCAGGAAGACAGGGAAGAGATTTCATAGCGCAGTTGGATCGTGCCAGGAACCTCACGCAGTCTTGCACACCGCAACATCGCCCACGCGCCTCCGCAGCACCACCTTGATTCCGTGCTTCGGCCTCAGCGTTACCGAGGCCAGCGGTTCGACCGTGTGTCCGGGGCCAGGCTCATGGTGAATTTTTGCGCCATGGCGGCGAGCAGCAGTGTGGCTTCCATCATGGCGAAACCGGCGCCGATGCAGACTCGGGGGCCAGCGCCGAAGGGAAAGTAGGCGAAGCGCGGAACCTTGCCATTGCGCACCGGATCTTCCCGCCAGCGCTCGGGATCGAAACGCTCGGGATCGGGGAAAGAAGCGCGGGTCGCGTTGCGTAATCCACTGCGAGATGAAAATGTACATGCCCGCGGGCAGGTGGTAACCGTTGACGTCGAAGGGTTGCAGGGCTTGTCTTCCGACGCTCCACGCGGGAGGGTAGAGGCGCATGGATTCCTTGATCACCATCTCGGTGTAGCGCAGTTGGCGGAGATCATCGGCGCGCGGCGGGCGTCCGGCAAGAACGGCTGTGAGCTCTTCCTGGAGGCGGCCTTCAATTTCAGGGTGCTGCGCCAGCAGGTACCACGTCCAGGAAAGCGCGGCGGCGGTGGTTTCGTGCCCGGCCAGCAGCAGCGTGCGCAGTTCGTCGCGGAGTTGCTGCTCGGGCATGGGATTGCCGTCGGCATCGCGGGCGTCGAGCAGCATCTGCAGCAGGTCTGGCTCTTTTTTCCCCGAAGTCCGGCGCTTGGCGATGATTTCCGAGACCACCCGGTCGAATTCGCTCACGGCGCGGCGCAGGCTCGGGGTTTGCGGCAGCTTCCAATGGAGCGGCACCAGCAAGGCCAGGCTCGCGTGCAGAGTGAATTGCTCCATGGCAACCTTGAGCGCCGCGCTGACTCTTTCGGCGTAAGCCGACACATCCGCGCCAAACAGCGACTGCGCGGCAATCTGCAGGGTCAGGCGCATCATCTCCTGATGCAGGTCGCGAGTCTCGCCATCGCGCCAGGTGGCGAGCATTTCTTCGCCTCGGTCGACCATGATCTGCGCATAGCGGAGGATCTCATCGTGGTTAAAAGCCGGTTGAATGAGCTTGCGCTGCTTCTTCCACGAGTCTCCTTCGTTGGTGAGCAGGCCCTTGCCCATCATGGGTTCCATGGCGCGGTAGTCGCGTGACTTGATGAAGTTCGCGTAATTGGTGACCAGCACGCTCTCGATGCCTTCGGGATTGGCGACCAGGCAAATGGGAATGCGGAGAAAGCGCAGCAGGACGGTGTCTCCATATTGCCGGACGCACTGGGTGCAGAAGCCCATCCAGTCGGGAGCCAGCTGGAGCACATTGCCGAGCGGGAAGATTCCCTTGGGGCCGGGCGGCAGGGTCGACATGCTGGAACTATCTTAGTGACGGGAGGGACAAAAGCGTTCACCATAGAGGCATACAGGATAGCGAGCCAGTCCCTTGTGAACCCTTGTGTCCTTTGTGGTGGAAGCTTTGGTATTCTCCGGATTCGCATGAATGCAAGGTTTGAAGCATGGCTCGATGAGCACGAGCGGCTCATCGCCGGAGTTGTACTTTCGCTCGCGTTGGTCGCCCGCCTGCGTGCCGCCAGCGGGACGTTTCTGAATCCCGATGAAGCCCTGCACTTTCTGGTCGCGAACAAGACTTCGTGGGCTTTAGCGTATCGCGCGAGCCTGACCACGGCTCATCCTCCACTGTTGATTTTTGTCCTTTATTTCTGGCGCGCACTGGGGACATCGGAATTCGTGCTGCGCCTGCCGTCGGTGATCGCGGGCACAGCATTTTGCTGGTTTCTGTTCCGGTGGATGACGAGAGTATTCGGGCGCGGGCCGGGGTGGATCGGCCTTGCATTCGCGAGCTTCCTGCCGCCGCTGATCGCCTTGTCGGCGGAGGTGCGGCAATATGCGCTGCTCCTCTTCTTCATGGCTGCTGCCCTGTTGTTGCTGGAGCGGGCCTTCGCCAAGAAGTCCGCGCTCCAGATGCTGCTGGCCTATGGGTGCGTTTTGTTGGCGATGCTGACGCACTACTCAGCGCTCTTCTTCGCGGCGGCGTTAGGTTGCTACTCATTTCTGCGATGGATGGAGGGCAAGTATCCAACGGGACTGAAAGCGGCGTGGGCAGCGAGTCAGTTGGCGGTGCTGGCGCTCTTTGGCTTTCTCTACCGTACGCATCTCGCGCGACTGCACTCGGGCACTGCCATCACCGGCCAGGGATGGTTATCCAACTCCCTTTTTCACCGCGGCCAGCAGAGCTTGCTGTTGTTCGTCTTTGCCCGCACGTTTGGAGTGTTCCAGTTTGTGTTTGGCCAACTGGCCGTGGGAGACGTTGCCGGACTCCTGTTTGCCGCCGGAGTGGTCTACGTGCTCTGCGCACGAAAGTCTGACAAGGCGCCGGCGCCGTGGAGCCTCGCGCTTTTACTCACGCTCCCCTTCTTTCTGACCTGCGCGGCGGCGGTGGCGGGAGTCTACCCGTACGGGGGAACCCGTCATTCGGCGTTCTTGATTCCGTTCGCCATTGCGGGTGTGAGCCTGGGACTCGGCTGGTTAGTAAAGCAGAAGCTTGCTCGCGGAGTGGCGTTGGCCCTGGTGATGGTTCTGGCGAGCGCGGTTTTCGGCGTGCCCCATCGCCCTTACATGACGCGCGCCGATCAGAGCCTCGAGAACATGTCACGCGCGATGACATTCCTGCGCGAGAACGTCCCGCCGGACGGCGTGATTCTTGCCGATAATCAGACCGGCCTGCTGCTCGGTCACTATCTTTGCAAACAGAAGCCGATCTCGTTTGACCGGTCGATTCCCAGCTTCCTGCTGTTTCGCTGCGGAGGCTTCCGCGTGCTTTCCGCCGGACCCGAGACCGCGATCTTCACCGCATCGTCCTTTCTCAAGGCTGATACCTGGCGTGCCATGCAAGATGGACTGCACATGAAACCCGGCGATCCATTCTGGGTGATACAGGCGGGATGGGACATCGATCTTGCCACGCAGTTGCCAAGCGCGTCTCCACGGTTCCACGATCTCAAGGTGGAGTCTTTCGGGAGAGACATTCAGAGTTTCCGGCTGCTGCTGAAGCCGGACGAACCGGTTCCTACGCCGTCGCCCGGGCCATGATGGCGCGTGGCATTACCAGCGAATCAGGTGATCCGGATCTTCGACCAGGACGACGTCGTACTTTTCGATCATCGGCATGAGAACATTTTCCAGTTCCTCTTTCCAGAGTTTGCCTTCGTAAAATTTTGCCTTCATGGGTTCACGCGAAGGCAGGTCGGGAAACCCGCGCATGAAGAAGAATGTGTCTTCGTCTTCGATGGAGAGGAAGGGGCCGAGAATGTTCATGCCGATTTCCGCGTGCGCGGGCGTGGACTTGGTACGAAAAATCTCGAGAAACTCGGGCCGCTTACCGGGCTTGAGTTTGTAGGTGCGCATTTCGACGACCATGCAGAAGTCTCCCTCTCAGAAGGGTTACCCAGCAAGCGGGGAAGATCAATAGCCACTTACTGGTTTAGCGGGATGCCAGTCCCAGCGCTTGCAGCGTGGTTTGATCGGGCATGGGGCGTCCGTTAGATCTATTCACCACACTGAAGCCGCCGTTGTAGTCCCACATCGTCCAGCCCATGTTGTGTCTCTCGAGAGAGGTGCGCACGTCCGTGAGCCACGCCGCGCGGTCTTTCGGATCGGCATCTTCGCGGTAAACACCGAACTCATCACACATCACCGCGACGTTGCGGCGCTTGGCCCAGGCCGCGACCTGGCCCATCTCCATGTCGATGCGGGCCGCATCCCAGTGCTCCATGCCGTAGCGCAGCACGTAGAGCTGGTTGATTTCGTCGGGCACCGCAGCCGCCGCCTTCTCCGCCGATTCCAGGTTCGACGGATACGCGAGGTGCTGCACATCGTGCCAGTAATTCACCGACCAGGTCGCTCCCTGATGCGTGAAGACGTGCGGCTCGTAGAAGTGAAAATTGTAGATCACATTGGGATCAGGCAGAGTCTCGAGGAACAGCAGATCGTCGTCATCGGACCATCGCGCGCCGGTGGCGATGATGGTGTGGCGCGGCGCGCCCTCGCGGATGGCCGCCGCGAGCTTCGCCTGCATCCCCGCCCAGCGGAAGCGGTCCCGCATCTCGGGTTCATTCAAGATTTCAAAGAACATCATGTTGGGATCGCGGGTGGAATAATGCCGCGCCAGCGCACGCCAGAAATCCGCAAACTGTTCGACGAAGTCATCATTCGCCGCCAGCTTCTGTTTGAAGTCGCTTTCGGGATGGACATCGACAACGACTGCCAGGCCCTGGTCAAGGATCATCTTTACCGCGGCGTCGAGGTAACCGAGATATTCGGCGGGGAGTTGGTCGGCGTGTCCGCTGTTAAACATGGGCTGCGGATTCACACTGAGCCGTACGTGATCGAACCCCATGGACTTGATGAGCGCGATATCGCCCGCGGTGATGTAAGTCTCGAAATGCTCTTTGGTGTATCCCTTGGGATCGTAGACCTGCGCGAACCAACTGCTGGCGTTGATGCCGTGGCGGAGGTGCGCGGTGTTTGGAACGTTCTGCGCCACCGCCGTCGCGAGTAAAAGCAGCCCGCACGCGACTTGGCAGACCATGCGCATCAGCTCTGGATGGGCAGTGCCCGGATGCGTTTCTTCGTCGCCGCATAGATGGCGTTACACAAGGCCGGGAGCAAGCGGCGGCACCGGAGGCTCGCCGGCTCCGCTGGGGGCTTCTGTGCTCTCGACAAAGTAGGCTTCCACCGCCGGCGCTTCGTTCATGCGGATGGGAGCGTAGTCATCAAAGTTGCCCTGGACCACGCGTCCCTTGTCGATGGTGATCTGCGCGCGCAGGGCATTGGTCAGAGCGTAGATCACCCCTCCCTGGATCTGCTGTTCGAGGATCTTGGGATTGATGACCTGACCGCAGTCGATGGCGCCGACCACGCGATGAAGCCGCGGCTGATCGTTCTCCATCGAGATCTCGACCACTTCCGCCACATAAGTGCTGAAGCAGCCGAAGCAGGCGATGCCGTGATAGTGTCCCGGGGCGAGCGGCTTGCCCCATCCCGCTTTCTCGGCGGCGAGTTGCAGCACGCCCCGCATGCGGCTGGTGCGCCAGGTGGCGTCGAAATACTTGATGTCTTCGTCTTTCGCCAGCAGGTGCAGGCGGTATTCGAGCGGGTCTTTGCCTGCGGCTGCGGCCAGTTCGTCGATAAACGATTCGCTGGCGAATCCCACCTGCAGCGCGTAAACCGAACGCATCCATCCCAAAGGCACCGGCGTCTCGACCATCACGTACTCCAGCGCCGCGTTCGGGAACGCGTACACCAGCGCCGCCTCATCGGGCAGATCGGCGTCGACTCCTGCCGGCTCCGCCGTGCCCTTCTGCCCGTTGATCGACCCGGCCACGAAGCGATGGGAGAACGATACGGGCCAGCCTTCCGAGTCCAGTTCCGCGCTCAGGTGGTGATAGCTTGCCGGGCGATAGGTGGAGAAGCGCATGTCGTCTTCGCGCGTCCACAACACTTTGACGGGAACGTTGGCTGCTTTCGAGACCAGCGCGGCTTCGACGGCGTAGTCGTGTTCCAGGCGGCGTCCGAAGCCTCCACCCATCAGCGTGACGTTGACTTTGACTTGATCGGGATCAAGGCTCACGGCTTGTGCCACCGAGTCGCGAACATCCTGCGGCACCTGCGTGGGCGCCCAGAGTTCGCAACTGGATCCGCGGAAGTGTGCAGTGCAATTTCCCGGTTCGAGCGGGGCATGGGCCATGAAGGGAAGCTGATAGGCAGCTTCGATGCGGCGGCCGTGGGCTTTGGAGACATCTCCGGTCGAATAGAGAGTCGCCGCTTTGTTGCCCAGGGATTTCTTGAGCGAATCGTAAATCGCCGCCGAGTTGAGGTCCTTGTTGGGACCGTCATCCCAGGTGACATTGAGCACGCGCCGGCCTTCCATCGCGCCCCAGACGCTGTCGGCTACCACGGCCACGGCCGAGTCGCCGATCTTGCCGACGTAATTCACGCCACCAACTTTTCTCGATTCCTTGTCGTCGAAGGCGGCCACCTTGCCGCCGATCGTCGGGCAGCGCGAGAGAACCGCGAACTTCATGTCAGGGAGCCGGAAGTCGATGCCAAACTCGGCCTTGCCTTCGACCTTCGACGGCGTATCCACTCGCGCGATGGGCTTGCCGACGAGCTTGTAGTCTTTCGCTTGCTTCAGAGGGACGTCGCTCGGAATCGGCAGCGTGGCAGCGCGATTGGCCAGCGCGCCGTAGCTCAGGCTGGTGTTCGTGCCCGAGCGCAGAATCATTCCGTTTTCCGCCTTGCAGGCGGAACGGGGCACGCCCCACTCGAGCGCGGCGGCCGAGATCAGCATTTCCCGCGCGGCGGCTCCCGCCTTGCGCATCGGATCCCATGTGGTCCGCACACTGGCGCTGCCACCGGTGGTCTGGTCTCCGTAAAGTGTGCTGGCTCCGACTTGCTCCATCGAAATCTGCTTCCAGTCGGCTTCGAGTTCCTCGGCAAGGATCATGGGCAGCGACGTGCGCACGCCCTGGCCCATCTCGGAGCGCGGCACCATTACAGTGATTTTGTTGTCAGGAGTGATCTTCAGATAGGCGTTCGGCGAGAAGGCATTTTCCCCATTCGAGGAAGAACCGTGCGGCAGGTAGAAGCCAATCACCAGCCCGGCTCCGGCGGCGACGCCCGCGGTGAGAAATTCGCGGCGCGAAAGTGGACTCATAAACCGTCTCCTGAATCGTTTTGAAGGGGCTCGGCTTCAGCCGAGCCGTTCCGATTCGCTAAAGACGAGGGCTTTAGCCCCTGAGGGAAACCGGTTTTGCTCTCGCGGTCCATCCCGAGACAGCTCTTCATTGCCCACCTCCCGCAGCCCGGTGAATCGCCCGCCGAATGCGGTCGTAGGTGCCGCAGCGGCAGAGGTTGCCCGACATCGATTCCGTGATCTGATCGTCGGAGGGCTGCGGATTCTTCGCCAGCAAAGCTGCGGCGGCCATAATCTGTCCCGTCTGGCAGTAGCCGCACTGGGGAACGTCTTCAGCAATCCATGCCTGCTGCAGAACATGCAGGCCGTTCGCGGAAAGGCCCTCGATGGTAGTGATGCTCTTCCCGGCAGCCAGCGACACTGGAGTGGAGCAGGAGCGCACGGCCGACCCTTCGAGGTGAACCGTGCAGGCGCCGCAGAATCCCGCGCCACAGCCGAATTTGGTCCCGGTCATCTGCAGCGTATCGCGCAGAACCCAGAGCAGCGGCGTGTCCGGCGACACACTGACTTTTCGTTCGCTGCCGTTAATGCGAAGAGTGAAATCCGCCATGGGGCTCCAAGGGTTTCAGAGAGGCCCCCATGGTATCGGAAATATCCCTAAAGTGAAATTCTAGAAGCGGGAGCGCGCTCTTCCCCACAAAACGCAAGGAACGGAGCACCCTCGGATTTCTACACGCACTCTCCAGCTCGATTCGACCACTCCTGCTGCACCGTGTATTTGCCGACCGTCTTCGTCTTCCAGGCGCAGATGTCGCCGATCTCGCCGTTGGCGTCGTCGTACCAGCCTTCGCCCGGAATGGGGTCAGTGATGGCTTCGCACAACTCGTGCGAGGTGGTGATCGTCAGTGCGGTGAATGTGTCTTGCCCTCCGGTACAGCCCGAGCAGTCGGGATAAGGCAGCACACCATAGAAAATCTGCGCGCCGAACGTATCGTGATATCCGCAGAACGACTGGCAGGAAGCGCTGCCGCCTTGGTCGACCGTGACCCCCGACTCCACATAGACCACGTAGAACGTGCTTGGGCCGGGTTTCGGCGCCGTACCGGCGTCGATCTGCTGCTGCACCAGACTTTGAATGTCGTTGTCCTGTACGGTCTTGGCGGGAGCGGGAGAAGTGACCGTCAGCGTTCCGGCGAGTGTTCCGTGGCCGATGGTTTTTCCCGCCACACTGTACTCCGCCAATTGATCGAGCAACGGACTGGCGACGATATACGTAAAGAAATCGTTGATCTGTGAAATCAGGCCGCTGGTCGGAGCGTTCTTCCACCCGCTTCCCCAGAACAGCGTGCAGACTTCGACGCTGGTTAGTAACGGCCCGTTGCGATAAGTAAGTTTAGGAGAGGCGGCGGCCGCCTTCACCGGATGCATAGGCACTACACGAATGGGGACGCGATCGTGTTTGGCGGTTTTCTTCTTCGTCGGGCTAGCCATGTGGAATCTCCATCCGGCCAGAGAGTCGAGTCGCCTGACAATTAGATTCAGCTTAGAGGGATCGCGCTGCCAAGTCTCGGAAGGGCATTCGGGCGAACGCGTCAGCTTCAAGAGGCCTACCAGAGAGTCTTTAGCAGAGGGCTGCTTCGAAGTTTTTCATCGCGCGTGACCAATGTGATGCCTTCAGCCCGAGCGGTTGCGCCGATCAGACGATCCCCAGGGTCGCGAGGAAAATCATGGGGAAATTGTGTGGCCAGCGCAGCAATTTCAGGGGTGATCGCGTGAACATTGACTCCTGCCTCCTCCACCATCTCACGCACCGCGCGATCCGTGGACCCGTGAGCCCGAAGCAAACCCCGGGCGAAAAGCGAAGCCAACTCCCAAAGTGTGATATCCGAAATCGCAATCCCGTCTGACGCTCGCGCCCGACGAATGGCAGAAGCAGCCGCCCGAGATAGCCTCTCAGGTTCTGCCACTAGCCACGGCACAACGTGAGTGTCGAGAAGGATCAAACCAGCGACTCCCAATCTTCGGAGGGCACCGCCGGCGCCACGATGTCGCCAATGATTTCCACGCGCCCTCGCATACAACCAAAAATGTTTTTCGCAGGAGTATCGGCGGGGATCATTTTGGCGACCGGCTTCCCCTTTTTCGTAATGGTGACCGGCTCACGGGTTCTGTTTACTTCGTCCATCACTCGAAGGCAGACCGCCTTGAATCTCCCCGCGGCTATTGTTTTCATGACCCCTCCATATGACTATGGTCATTGTAACATGACCATCCAAAGAGTCACTTTCCCAACTGCTACACTGGCCCCCCATGCTCACCGGACGCGCCACGCCCGAAGGCACCGCCCGCTACCGCGATCGCCATCCCACGCTGCGCGATGCGGAGCACTTTCGCCAGCTCCCTCCAGCCGCGGGCGAATTGTGGCTGCCGTCGATCGGGCTGGGCACGTATCTCGGTGAACCGGAAGATGCGGCTGATGCCGAGTACACCCAAGCCATCGTCGCAGCCCTGCGCTCCGGAATCAACGTGCTCGATACCGCCATCAACTACCGCCACCAGCGCTCGGAACGAAATATTGGAGAAGCTCTCAAGCAGCTTGCTGGCGACTTGCAGCGGGACGAGGTATTCGTCTCGACCAAGGCGGGCTATCTCTCGTTCGATGGCAACATGCCCCCCGATCCGCGCGCCTACATCATGCGGGAATACATTGAGCCCGGCATTCTCGATCCCTCGCAACTCGCCGGCGGAATGCACTGCATAGCGCCTCACTATCTTGAGAATCAAATCGAGCGCTCGCGGAAAAATCTTGGCCTGGAGACTCTGGATCTTTTCTATCTGCATAATCCCGAATCCCAGCTGAGCGACATCTCTCGCGAAGCGTTTCACGACCGCCTGCAACTAGCCTTCACCATGCTCGAAGCACAGGTGAAGACAAGAAAAATCAGTTTCTACGGGATGGCGACCTGGAACGGCTTTCGCGTGCCTGACACGGCCCGTGACTATCTCGATCTGTTTGCGATCGCTGCCCTTGCCGAAGACGCGGGTGGAAAGAATCATCACTTCCGCTTTCTTCAGGCGCCTTTCAATCTCGCCATGCCCGAGGCGTATGGCTTATCGAACCAAGGTGTGGGAAGAGAAAAGATGCCGCTGCTGGCCGCTGCCCCTGAACTGGGCATTGCGGTCATGGGCAGCGCCACGCTTTACCAGGGACGGCTGGCCCACGGCCTGCCCGAGTCGATTGGCAAGATCTTGGGGATGAAGACGGACTCCGCAAACGCCATCCAGTTCGCGCGCTCCGCTCCGGGATTGACGACTGCGTTAGTTGGGATGGGTCACGAGGAACACGTGACCGAGAATCTGAAGCCCGCCCATTTTCCGCCCGCGAAACCAGCAGAATGGAAACAGCTTTTTTCGGAAGTCTGAAGCCGGTCTACTTGATTTCCTGCAGTTTCGCCGACGCGAGCTGTGCGGCTTCAGTCGCGGGATTTTCCTTCTGTACCTGCTCGTAAATTCGCTTGGCTTCGAGCGGCTGCTGGTCGGCCTGATAGGTTGCGGCTAACTCGAGCTGAGCCGTGGCTTTACCGACTGCGGTAGTGGGCTTGTCGGCGAGCTTCTTGTAAATCTCGATGGCTTCTTTGTCGCGGTTGGTATTGCGATACACCGCGGCCAGAGCCAGTTGCGCCAGCGAAGCCAGATCTTTGTTTCCGGTAGAAGCCACTTCTTTGAAATCGCGTTCGGCGGCGGCATTGTCGCCCAGATCGGCGTTCGTCCGTGCCAGAAAATAGCGTGAAATTTCGGCAGAGTGGGTGTGCGGATATTGATCGACGATGGCCTGGAACTGCTTATGAGCGTCGGTCGCCCGCTCCTTGTCGGAAGCGAAGCTGGGGAAATCCGCTTGCGCCGGCATTCCCGCCGGGCGCACCGGTGTATCGAGGGTGCGCAGAGCCCGGCTCAAGTCGACGCCGGCCTTCAAATCCTGCCGGTCGAAGTGGTACCAAACGCCGAGCCCGGCCGCGACCACCACGGCCAGAATGATGCCGCCGACAATCAATTTAGATTGATGTTCCACGCTCCACTGGACAGTGGCATCGGCCGCGTCCATGGTGGCCTTGCTGAATCGATCCTGCTTAAGCTGGTGACGGGTTTCTGCGCGCACGAACGTCCCTTCTACTCCCGGCGTCAGGCCGGCAATCCAAGAGTTTATCAGGCAAAAATCAGGAGCGCAAAAAGCGCAGCTCCTTTACACACGAAAGCCGCCATCACGAGAGGCGGCTGCAAGAGGGGAACTAACGCTCTTGTTCTTCCAGCAGACCCTGTTCCAGTTTTTCCTGGCACTCGATGCAGTGCCGCGTCCAAGGCACCGCTTCCAGCCGTTTGGCGTTGATTTCCTTACCGCACGAGATGCACTCTCCGAAAGTTCCTTCCCGGATGCGGTTCAGTGCGCTTTCAACCATATTCAGCAACTGGCGGTCGTTGTTGCTCTGATGGAAGAGAAATTCCTTGTTATAGGAACTGGCGGCACGGTCGGCGATGTCCTGCGTCGCCTCATCATCAGCCGTTCGCCCGTCCTGCTCGGTGCGGGTGACCATGCGGCGCAACTCCTGCTGCCGCGTCTCCAGCCGCTTCTTGAACTGATCCAGCTTCTTCTTGTCCATGGATACCACGGGCGCAGCCCGCGAGCCGCGCCCCTTATTCCTTCCCGTCTAATAGGCCAAACAGAGATGATATGCGCTCAAATTGAGATGCGTCAACTAGCTGGAAGGGAGGCACGAGCGGCTCGGAAAGAAGTTCCAAATCGGGAAAACGGGCGCCCGGCAGGGCGCTCACCGGAACCGCCATCTCGTATCTCCTGACCAAGCCATCGGCGGCGCCGCGGAGAGGATCTTGATATCGCCCGAGCCCAGCTTGCCCGCGAACGGCGACACAACTTGTCACGCCGCTTGACACAGTTCCAGGACGGGGATAAGCTTCCGCCGATCACAATAAAAACAAGTCATTCGTAAATATTCGAAACTTAATAAAGCAATCAAACGAAAGATGACAGGAGGGCAAGTATGAATACTCGTTTTCGGCCCCTCTCTCTGCTTCTCTTTGCCCTGCCGCTGCTGGCGTTGGTGACCAGCGCGCAAGCCACGACCTACTACGTTTCCACCTCCGGATGCAACAGCAATAGCGGGCTCAGTGTCACTTCCGCCTGGCGCAACATCCAATATGCGGCCAACCATGTGCAAGCCGGGGATACGGTCAACGTACTCGCCGGAAGTTACAACGAGACCGTCAGCATTCCGGTGTCCGGTTCCGCCACCGCCGGGTACATCACCTTCCAGAATTACGCAGGTCAAGCCGTGGCAGTCGATGGCAGCGGCCTTAGCATACCCGGCGGCCAGTACGGCCTGTTCAATATCGCCAGTCAGAGCTACATCATCATTCAGGGTCTCGAGCTGCGGAATTACAAGACCACCAAGAGGAACATGGTCCCGGTCGGGATTTACATCAGTGGCGCAGGCAGCTTCATCCAGCTGCTCAATAACCACATCCATGACATCGTGACTTCGGCCAGTGGCTGCAACGCCAATGCTTTGGGAATCGCGGTTTACGGAAGCATGGCTCCAGCTTCGCTGAACAACATCACCATCAGCGGAAACGAAATCAACAATCTGAAGACGGGCTGCAGCGAAACCATGTCGCTCGATGGCAATGTGGACACCTTCACCGTCAGCAACAACCTGATTCACGACAACAACAACATCGGTATCGATGCCATCGGATTCGAGGGCGTCTCTCCCGATCCTGCCTACGACCAGGCTCGCAACGGCAAGATCGCGCTCAACACCGTCTACAACATCAGCTCGCAGGGTAACCCGTCGTATCCCAAGAACTGCTGGTGCGCCGACGGATTGTACGTGGATGGCGGGACCCACATCATTATTGAACGGAACCTCATTCACAATGTGGATCTGGGAATCGAAATGGCCAGCGAACACTCGGGCCACGACACCAGCTTTGTCACCGCGCGCAGCAACCTGATCTACTTCGGTAACTCGGCAGGAATCTCCATCGGCGGTTACGCCAAAACCGTCGGGGGAAGCGATAACATCGACATCGTCAACAACAGCCTGCTGGAGAACGATGGAAAAAATACCGGCAGCGGCGAGTTCCAGATTCAGTATCACGCGACCAGTAATCTGTTCGAGAACAATATCGTTTATGCCGGCCCGCAAGGCCTGCTGGTGAACGATTACACCAATTCGACTTCCAGCCCGGCCACGCTCGACTACAATCTTTATTACTTTTCGGGAAGCGCGAACAGCGCGACCTTCGTCTGGCAGCGCAAGAGCTACAGCGGCATCACCGCGTACCAGGCGGCCTCGGGAGAGGATAGTCACTCCACCTACGCGGATCCGCTGTACCTCAGTCTGACGACCCCCGACTTGCACGTGCAGCCCACCTCGCGCGCGGTGAACTCCGGAAATAATCTGGGCTCCGCGATCGTGGGTACATTGGACTACGCCGGCAATCCTCGGGTGCAGGGTTCCAACATCGATATCGGGGGGTATGAACAGTAGCGCACCCTGCCCGAGTTCGCGGAAGGCCGTCCCGGTCGGGCCTTCCGCCGCTCTCGTTCGAATTCTGTTAGAATTCGCTATCGCTCCTTCGTCTTAACTACACACTGAACGTTCCCTCGTGCGCGCGTGAGGAATTCCAGTTCTCCGCGGCCAGGTTTCGCGTGGATGCTGCCCTGGCTGATGTTCGCGCACCATCCATGACGGTTCTTGCGCCGAAGTCTTCTCTGGCGATCCAAATCTACTTTATTGAGGCCTTGCCATGCTTCGATTCTGGTTGAGCGCGCTGCTGTTGCCGTTGCTGACTGCAGCCGCCGGCGCGCAAAGTCCCGCAGGCTATACCTACAACACCATCACCTTCCCGCTGGCGATTCTGACGCAGACCCACGGCATAAACAATTCCGGTTGGCTGGCGGGGCAATACACCGATGCCGCCGGTGTCACGCACGGCTTCACGCAAGTCGCGGGTGCCTTCAATACGATCGACTTTCCCGGCGCTGTGCTGACCCAGGTGCAATCGATCAACAGCACTCGTGGCCTGGCCGGGTTCTATCTCGACAGCCAGGGTCTGATTCACGGGTTCGTGGAAATCAACGGCAATCTGACCACCCTCGACGTTCCGGGAGCCTTTCGTACCGAGGCGTATGGAATGAACGACTCGGGTGTGGTCGTAGGAGGCTACTCCGACAACACCGGCCAGCACGGATTCTCGTACAACGGCATCAAGTACACGACCATCGACTTGGGCACAAAGCACTTCACCGTCGCCACTGGAATCAACAATGCCGGACAGATCATCGGCTACTACGGTGCCAGCGGCGGAACCACGCTGGGTTTTCTCGATACCAACGGCAAGTTCACCACCATCAAAACCAACAATGCGGTGACCGAACCGCTGGGCATCAACTCGAGTGGCGCCGTCGTCGGGATCGAAGGCACCGAAACCGAGTTTATGAGCTTTATGTATCAGAACGGACGCTTCGTTCCCGTGCCCATCAATGTTCCATCGTCTTTCATCACCCAGGCGGAAGCGATCAACGACTCCGGCCAGATCGTCGGCTGGTTTCTGTTTCAGGGATCACCGCTCGAAGGATTCACTGCACTGCCCTAAGCGCATCCGGGAGGCGTCATGAAGAAAGCACGTTTGATATGGATTTTGCCGTTGATTTTGGTGTCCGTGGGTTTCGCGCAGAATTTCACAGCAACGCCGTTGACCGACTTCCAGAGCGGGCAGCTTTATCTGGGCTCCTTCACTGGCACCCTATACGAAAACTCGAACCTGGTCCCCTCCGATCACGCCACCGATGGCCTGACATTTGCCAAGCAGGTGCAGCCGCTCGATAGCCAGGGACATCCTTCGCCCAGGGGAAAGATCGTGGTCATCAGTATGGGCATGTCCAACTGGACCATCGAATGGTGCAGTTTGACTCGCAGCGCTTGTACGCCCAACAGTTTTCTGGTGCAGGCGGCGCACAATCCGCAGGTGAACCACAGTACCCTGGTACTGGTGAATTGCGCCAAGGGAGGCCAGTCGGCCGATCGTTGGGTCGACAACAGCTTCGGCAACTACACCCAGTGCACCCAGGCCCTCCGCATGGCGGGTGTCACCGACTTGCAGGTGCAGGTCATCCTTTACAAGAATGCGCTGGAGTTTCCCACGCAATCGCTCGTCGCGAGCACCAAGTGTTCACCATCGTCGCTGGTCGACGCCTGCAGCTACGAGCACGATTTGGGAGAGACCGCCCGGTTCGTGCGAACCGTGTTCCCCAACGTCAAGGAGATGTTCCTGCACAGCCGCATTTACGGCGGCTACGCGTCGCCCGGAACCTTGAACCCGGAGCCCTACGCCTACGAGTATGGTTTCTCGACCAAGTGGCTGATCGAAGCCCAGGTCAACCAGATCCGCACCGGTCAGATCGATCCCACCGCCGGCGATTTGAGCTACACAGCCGCTCCCTGGCTGGCCTGGGGACCGTATTTGTGGACGGCCGGACCGGCGAAACGAAGCGACGGAGCATCCTGGCTTCCCTACCAGTACATCCAGGATCTGACGCATCCTGGTGAGCCCGGAGTGCTGCAGGTATCGACCGCGCTGATCCAGTTTTATCTCACTTCGGAGTTCAGCCCCTGGTTCGTAGCGGGGGGACACTGAGCCGGTAAGCACCTTAAAATGATATAGATGGTATAATCAAGATTACACTTGATTTGTCTTGATTGGGATCGTTAAGATCAGGGAGAGGGAATGTTCATGCCCGCCAAGACCACCAGGAAGTTTACCCCTGAGATCGACGCCCAACTCTATGACGAGATGGTTGCCGTCGCCAAACAGAATGGGCAGTCCCAGCGGTATGTTCTTGAGCAAGCGCTCGCATTCTATCTACGCAACGTGGTTCCGTCCCAGCACCTGGTCCGCGCCGACGTAATGGACGCTTTTCAGCAGTCGGTGGTTCGCAATCGTGACCTGTTGCAGCGTCTCGCCAAGTAAATGGCGGAGTACCTTACGGTCGCGGAAGTCTACCAAATGCAACACCTGCTTATCGAGATGTTCGGTGGCCTTCATGGTGTTCGCGACCAAGGGCGCGGTGGAGGCCGCCGTTTTCCGGCCCCAAACCGGCTATTACAACTCCCTCGAAGAAGAGGCGGCCGCGCTGATGGAGTCCCTCGGCAACAATCACGGCTTCGTCGATGGGAACAAGCGGATCGCCTTCACCGCCGCCGACGTTTTTCTCCGTAGCAACGGTTTTTATATCGACGTCGGCGCCGAGGAAGGGTACGAATTCATCTACGGCTCGATGGATCGCGGAGAGTTCCGCTTTCCTCGAATCGTGGATTGGATCCGGGAGCACAAAAAACCGCTCCCGTAGCAAGCCCCAGCGTAGGTGTTTTGAGTGTAATGAGGATGTTTCGCCAACCATGAAATTAGCGAAAACGGGATATCACTGCGCCGACTAGGATCACGATCAGCACAACAAGCATCACCAGCAGCAGGGTTGTTGACCAACTGCGAGGCGGAATATATCTGCTGCCACCAAGCATAGGCTGCAATTATATGGGTCGCAGCGCGGTTTTGAGTGAAATCGCGATTTTTCGCCAAGTGACTCGGTGTGATAGCATTCCGCCCGAATCCAATGTCCGCAATCGCCTCTTTCGTCAAACTCCCGAAATCTGCCCTCGCTGGTCTGCGTGATGCGGCGACCGGCGGTGCAGACGGCGACTATCTGAGTAAGAATGGGCACGAAGTGGCTGAATACCGTTGGTCTGGGTACGTCTTAGCTACTTTGCTCCCATACTTGAACGAGAAGCATCAGATTGACCTGATGAAATCCGATTACGATGAGCTTGCTGACTTCCTTACGGACTTGACGGGCACGACGCACTTCATTCTCACGCCCACTCAGCGCGCCGCATTCGGGAATCGACTGGAACCCAAGTTGTTTTCAGAGGACGAGATGCGCCAATACTTCAACGAATTCAATGCGACAAACGAAAAGGAGATCGGTCGGGCGATGCTAGACGGGGTTAGCGCTCTCGAAAAGTGCCTCAGTCAGATCGACGACGACTCCGTCGTGATCCTCACAATTGGCTAGGATCGCCGCCTCCTGACACTATTTAAAAATCATACGACTTGAACACGTCGTCGCGAGACACTGAGTGAAATCGGGATGTTACGCCAACCGACGAACACAAAATACGCAACCGCGCTTCCGCCTGTGGCCGACGTTGCCTTTTTGGATGTTCTCAATCGCGTCAGCGGCTTCCTTCGCAACTGAGTGAAAACCTTTCACCATTCTTCTATCAGTGGCGGCAAGGCGCTTGAGCGAAGGAAGTGCTCGTTTCTCTGCCATCTCGCCAAGGGAAAATGCACACCAGAACCGCACATCCTTGCTCGAATCGTTTAGTCCTGCAAGAAGAACATCGTGGGATTTTGTTCGATGACCATGCGCGAGTGCCTCGGCTGCTTCTCCCCGGACACGCGGACTCTCGGATCTGTTCTTGACTGCACTCTCCAGCGCCCTAACAGTTCTAGGGGTGCTTACCATTTGCATGGCGAATGCGGCAGCGGCGCGGTTGAAGGCCCTGCGTCCTCTTTTTAGCGTCGCTATGAGAGGCCGCTCTAATTGCTTGTCTGCGGGACCGCCAATAATCTTTGCCGCAGGGTGGGTGTCCTCCCAGATTGCCTTTGCCGCTTCGAATGCGTCCACCCGATTGCGCCCGTTCAATCGAGATACGATTTGCCGTCTCCGTTCCTCAGTCATTCTCGGATTCCAAAAGCAGCGGAAAATCAGTCACGGGAATTGTAACTGTCGAAGTCAGATGGGATGAGAAGGCCGGTCTCCGGACGGGATGCGGTGTACGCTCCCAAGTTATCGACGTGCTCAAGGCACAGATAAAAAGGAGACCGGCAATGAAAAAGGTTAGTACTGTAGCGACGAAGCCGAGCAGGACTGTGGGCAGAGAACCTTTACGCTTCAATTTTCGTAGAACCCAGTGTTCTGTGTCCTCTCCCATGTGGAGGTACGCCCTGGCTCGCTGCGTCTCGTCAATCGAATGCGCTCTTGCCACGACTGAACCAACTGAACGAGGCAGTCCGACTGTCGGTGCTTGAATCGAAGTGGCCGCCCCTCGAAAAGAACCTTACTCCCTTTGATGACGGTATGCGTGCTTGTCACTGCGGTTCTCCCGGCCAGAGATCGTAACAAGGACGATAAATCAGGCCTCCAAAAGGTTTGGATTATGAACCCAATCAACACCACTCCGCAATAAGATTAATGCTGGGAGATCACCATTCTCTGAGCGCCGAGAGGCTGACTGTTAGCGTTCTAGTAACCCAATGGCTTCCCCCGAAACAGATTACGCTCATTGATAATCGATAGACCCAGACTCGAGAAAGTGTCCGCTGACCTCGGCAACCTCTCCTCCATATCCGCCAGCGCATACCCCGTCACCGCCATTGCCGCGGCATTCTCCCGCAGCGTCTGCGGATTCACTTTGTCCAGCGTATCTGCCGCCGTGTGGTGATAGTTGAAGTAAGTGCGTCCATCCTGAATGATGCCGAGTGTAGGCACCCCGGCTTCGGCCATCGGGGCGATGTCGGAGCCGGGGCTGTAGTTCGTCGGCCTGATGAGGTTCGCTCCCGTAGAGGTCAGCACTTGCTGTACCGGCGCGAGCCATGCGGCTGCCTCGGAACTCATCTTCACGTTGAAGCCCAGCGGATGATCCGATCCCAGGTCGCTCTCAATCGCCGCCACATGATTGCCGAATTCCGCGGCGTAGTCTTTCGCATACGTGTCGTGCCCGTGGCCGCCGTTCTCTTCATCCATCCAGGCAATCACGCGAATCGTCCGCCGCGGATGCAATCCCAAACGATGCACCAATTCAGCCGTCTCCATCGCCACCCCAACTCCGGCCGCATCGTCAATCGCGCCCGTTCCCAGATCCCAGGAGTCCAGATGTCCGGAGACGACAACCACCTGCTCAGGATGTTCCGATCCCTTGAGATCGCCAATCACGTTGTAACTGACGGTGTCTTCTCCGGTGTGAGCTTCGAGCACCAGGTGCATGCGAACTTTGCCCTGCGGCGGCGAGATGCGCGATCAGGTCCGCGTCTTCCGCCGTCACCGCGCCGGCCGGAATTCCCGCGGGCGTGTTGTGCCCGGTGTGCGGGATGCGGTAATCGGCTCCGCCGACCGAGCGCACCAGGCAGGCGACCGCTCCCAGAGCTGCGGACTCCTCGGCGCCGCGGCTGCGATACTGCACAGCTTCCCCGTAGGCTTGATCCCAGAATCCCGCGACGGCTTTCTTTTCGTCGAAAGGAACGTTGAAGAGAACAATTTTCCCCTCGACCTTCTGCCGCCCCATAGCCCGCAACTGGTCGAAACTGGTCGCCACCACCACGTCCGCGGTCAGACCGCCGGGCGCGGTGGGCGTGTTTCCCCCAAGTGCGGTGAGGACGATCTTCTGGGTGGCTCCCGCGGCCTGACCGGGATACTCCACCAACTCTCCCGATTCGGCGCCACGGGTCCAGCGCGGCACATGGACTTCCTCCAGATGGACTTCGAGCCCGAGCTTGCGCAGTTCGTCGGCGACGTAATGGACGGCGGCGTCGGTCTGCGGCCAGCCGGTAGGCCGCGGACCGATGTTGTCGGTCAAATAAGCCACTTCCCGGTAAGCGTAGTCATCCGTGAGCGCTGCATCGCGCAGCGCAATCAGGTTCTGCGTCAATTCCGGAGAATAGGTCTTCGGTTTCGGTGGCGGCGGCTCCTGATCGTACGACGAAGCCTGAGGGCGGTTCTGCGCGTTGAGGCTAAGTGCCGCGAATAATACGAGAACGGGCAGGTATAGGCAGTAAGTGCGCATTCGGTCTCCGGAGAACGGTCAAGTCTAACCGAGACCGTGGGGCTCTGGGGAGGCATCCCTGGAAGAATTCGGCTGCACAAAAAAGCGGCCCCATCGCTGGGGCCACAATTCAAAAGAGGCGAGGGTTGTGGAAGGGAATGTCAGGAAAGGCGATGCAAGGCACCGTCCCGCCAACCGGGGCGGCTCAGATGGAGATGTCGAGAACAATGGAGAGTGAAGGTCATGCTGACTTCAGCGGCCTCTTTTCTTGCGAGGAGAAAGAGCATTTCCGCAGCCAAAGAATTCCATTCTGGAACCAGGCTGTCAGAACCCTGTAAAAGCCTGATGCAGAAAGGTTTGTAGGAGTGTTAACCGGCGGTGACAGGCGGCGCACAGGGAGCATATGTGCAGGTAAATGCACAATCCTGCACATCGGGTGCAAGCCACTGGAGTGGCTGTCCATAGAGCTTACGGTAGAGGAACTTGCGTGGCCGACGGCTTACGAGTTGCCGGCCACGGTTCGAAGCTTTCCGGGCAGAAAATGGTAGGGGGGCCAGGGCCCGCTGATTACCAGTTCACAGTTTTTCAACTGCTTGGCTGCCGTACTGTAACGGTTTTGATATTTCTCGACGGATTTCGAATCAATCAGGTGGGCAATGTCGATCAGCATTCCATCCGACGCAACCCGCTTGCAGCTGATTTCTTCTTCCAGAGGATTGAAAAGCTTGTGGACTTGCACCGACAGGGCGCGAGCCTTGGTCTGTCGTTCGCGATCCTTGGAGGCCTTCTCCCGCAGCTTGGTGAGATATTCTCCACCAACGGTGTCTGGCAATTGGACATCGACCATGGCCTCGCGCAGGGAGCCGTCCCGCACCAGCAGCTTCAGGTGCATTTCGGCTTTACCGCGGAGCCGGGCTACGCTCTGCCCGAAGGCGCGGCGGTTGGCTCGCACGGCCTGGCGCAGGGCATCATCGCTATCGAAGATGGTGCCGAACCGGAACGGCAGTACGGTGCCGCTGCGGAAGCACACGCTGACCACCCGGGCATGCTCCAGGACGGTCTTTTCGTCGAGGGCATTGTCGGTGCTGTCGCCATTGCTGCTGCGATCGTATTCGCTGACCACTACCGTGAATTCGCCGCTGGGATAGTTGAAAACTGAAGCTCCGTTGACGCCTTGAATTCCCTCGAGGAGGGAAGGTCGCCGGGGACGTACACCGTTCGCAGGGCCCTGTTGCTCAGTGAGGCAATACGCGTACCACGCCATAGAGTTCTCTCCGAACTTGGTCCGAGGCGAGACCGTTCCACCTCAAACGTCTATTGATTCTTTGGCTACGTCTCTTTGAACCTTGGAAGAAAGGGCGGTGCCACGACGAGATCGGACGTTCAAGCTAGCGTCCAATAACTATAGTACTTCGGTAACCAACAAAAATGCAACCATTTCGTGGCAACCGGCATCTTTACGCAATCGTTTTCGGCGCGGCATTTCGCGGGAACAGGCTAAAGAATCAGCGGTTGTCCGTGATCGGCAGGGTTTACTTGCGGACGTTATTTTCTTTGTTTTCGTTCTTGGCGGCGCGCTGGCTGAGCGTCAGATTCACCACCCGCAGCATTTCATCCCAGGGGGCGGGCTTCCCGGTCCAGATCTCGAACTGACGGGCGGCCTGGTGCACGAACATCTCGATCCCGGGGACAACCTGAGCGCCGCGGGCTTTCGCCAGCTTCAGAAGCTTGGTCTCTTCTGGCTCGTAAATCATATCAAACACGTACTTTGCGTTGATTTCAGCCTCGTTGAGAGGGGACTCGCGCGTGTTTCCCATGCCGACCGGGGTGGCGTTGATGATGACGTCAAAGGTCATCTTTTTCAGATCGGCACGCTTCAGAGACTTGGCTTTGGCCTGGCGAGCCAGTTTTTGGGCTGGCGGGGCGCTGCGGTTGAGGATGTAAACCTCAGCTCCGCGCTCCTTTAACCCAAAAACCGCCGCGCGCGCCGCTCCTCCTGCGCCGAGCACGAGGATTTTTGACTGTTCAATCGAGATTCTCTGTTCCAGGGGGCGAACCACACCCGCCGTATCGGTATTGAAACCGTAGAGCTTGCCATCCTGCGCACGGACCACAGTGTTGCAGGCGCCAATCTTGGTGGTGTGCGAATCAGTATTATCCAAATGCTCAATGATCGATTGCTTGTACGGCATGGTGATGGACAGGCCGTGAATGGGAATATCGCGAACGCACGCCAGAAGATCTTTCAGGGTCTTGGCGTGCAGCGCGAGATAGACGCCGTTCACGTTTTCCCGGCGCAGCGCAGCGTTCATGATCGCCGGAGACAGGGAATGGGAGACAGGATCTCCCGCGACTCCGTAAACGCGGGTAGCCGCGTCCACCTGCTCAATGCGGTAGGTGCTGCGCAGTTCCTGCGCCGTGACCTGGCCGGGCGCTGTACGCTGCTCCTCGCTCACGGCGGCGAAGGTGAAGACACTCCCGGCGCGAACTCCCAGGACGCGGCTGATAATGCCTTGCTCCCCCATGCACAGTCCGACCAGCGAATGCCGGTCGTTGCGTTGCTCCAGAAACTTCATCATCGACACATTGTCGTAAAGCGTGGTCGCGGTGGTGACGATCTTGTAAAAGTCCGAAGGGAACGCTGTCATTTTGCCCAGCGTCTCCTCCAGTTTCTTGGTGGCGCGGAAATCATGGTAAGAGAGGATCAAAGCGGCGCGCGTGCGCAAGCGTTGTAGTTGTTCGGGCTTGCATTTGGACGCGGTCTGCAGCTCAACATCCACCAGTTGACATCCCGCCGCGACAGCCTTGGTCAAAACATCCAGTTGGGAGGCAATGGAACCGCGGAACCTGCCCCCACTGGCCACCCGACGACAAGTGGCAATGGAAACCACGTGGGGATGGTAGTCGTTAAATTCCTTGATCTTGGGGAGCGCCAGAACGGGCTTGGAAAGATAGTCTAACCTGAACTCCAGAAAGGTGTTATCTCGGACCAGGGTCTCGGCCTTCTCGATCATCTCAGAGGCATCGGCTCCGATTACAGCGACACAGACGCGCGGCATCCGTAAGGGCAGCAGACGCGAGACGTAGCTATTGGATAGAGAGGCCATCGTTACCTGAGCGGGTCGGCGCGATATTACAGGCGCATAATTACAGATGCAACAACGGATTAACAATTTTTCGCTTTGTGGAAAACTTTTTGGCGTAAGAGTTCCGACACCTGCGTAACCTTGACCGCGCGGTACCCTCTTGTTACTGTCCGAGCAGAAAGCCCTTTATTTGCTGCATTTAGCGGGGAAAAGGCCATCGTGCCGGGGCCCTGACTCGGAGGTAAGATGAAGAAAACAGGACTATTGCTGGTGCTTCTGTTGGCCGTGGCTGCGTCCGCGCAGCAGGCCGGTTCCATGGCCGATGGCGGAGAGCCGGCGACCCCGGACAAAACTCAGTTCACGAGTGCGGGTTTCCCCATTGAGCGGGTCCAGACCCCCACGAACGCCGACCTCTATTGCGCCGGCTTTATCACCAAGCAGGCGGTACCCAACGTGAATTTTGTCGCGGGCGGACTGCAGACTCCGAACACCACAAAATTCGTCAACGGCGACATGATCTACCTGGCGGGCAGCGGCTACCAGACCGGGCAGCAATACACCATCGTTCGCGAACTGCAGGACCCCAATCGCTATGAATTATTCGCCGGCCAGCACGCTCTGTTGAAAGCAACTGGTCAGCCTTACTCCGAGCTGGCACGAGTGCGGGTAGTGGATACCCGCAGCAAGATGGCCATCGCCTCCGTCGAGTTCAGTTGCGATGGGATCGTGCCGGGCGACATCGCCATGCCTTTCGTCGAGAAGACTGCAATCTCGTTTCATCCTCCGGTGCACTTCGATCGCTTTCTGCCGGCAACCGGAAAACTGAGCGGCCGCATTGTCATGGCCAAGGATTTCGACTCCGAGTTGGGCACTGGAATGAAGGTCTACATGAATGTGGGTTCCAGCCAGGGAGTCAAAGTTGGCGACTATTTCCGCGCCGTACGCAGCTACGAAGGCGACCTGAAAGATCCGGTCGACTCACTTTCCTTCAAGGCTTCAGCGACCGAGGATACTCAGAGAAATCCTCCGGTCATCGAGCCGACGATGTTGACCTCGCGTGACAAGGGTCCAAAGATTCACGTGGCTGACTTGCCGCGTCGCGCGGTCGGCGAACTCGTAATTCTTAGCACCACCGCCACCACGTCGACTGGCATGATCGTATACGCGCTCGAAGACGTGCATTCCGGCGACACCGTGGAATTGGACGAGCAGCAGCAATAACCCACACATAAACGCCTCAGGACAGACGGGGAGAAGCGCAAGCTTCTCCCCGTTTTGCATTTCCCGCGAAGTCTCAGCCGCAGAGACGCAGCTCTCCTTCGCCCGCGGGCACACTTCGCCTAACCGTGATCGATGAGTTCTTGGGAGTTACGCACAGGGGACTGCGGTCGGGGTTACCGCAGCATGATGTGAGAGTTTCCCGGAATCTGAGATCCGACAACCAGCAGGCTGACGATCAAGATGGTGAGTTCCATAACGCCCCCTTCCAAAAAAGCTTTCTCAACATATAGCACCAACTCGGTGAAACCAACATTACTTTTGTGCTATGGAGAGCTTTTTCCCATCCCATGAGATGCATTGATGCCACGGAAAGTTACTCTAATCCGGTGCGCCAGCGCCAACCCGTTCAAAAATGCAACACCGCGACTTACCTTGCCTTAGGGTTCCCGGTCTCCGAAGATCTCCGCAGTGAAGGCTTCGAGCTTGGCCCCGTGTTCCCAGGCGTCCGTCGGCAAGCCCGCCTTGCGGCAAGTCTGCTCGAGAAACGTAGTGCGGTCCCAGCCATGCTCGACCGGAACCTGGGGCAGCAGCAGTCCTCGATGATTGGAGAGGCTGACCACCAGTCCGTGACGGCCCACTTCAATTTGCTCGGGGATGACCGGACTCAGCGGAGAAAGAACGCTCAGCGACACTTCCAATTCAGAAATCTCATCGGCGCGAAGCGGAGGGAAGCGCGTATCTTCGAAGGCCGCTGCCCGGGCGGTGTCGGCGACGGTGCGATAGAGCGGGGCGATCGGCGAGGGATAGCCGACGCATCCTCGCAACTCGCCGCGCAGGTAGATGGTCGTGAAGGCGCCCCGTGGCTCCGCCAGATGAGGGGACGGCGCGGCGGGAGAGAAACGCCGGCCATGGGCGGCAGCGGTAATCGAATCGTGCGCCAACTTCAAAAGAATCGACCGCTCTTCGCGGGAAAACTCAGGCTGGTCGGGGTCTGCAGCGGCGTCGCTTTTACTGCTGGCGGAATTTTCAGACGGCGGGAACATTGTGTTTCCTCCGCCGGCTAAGGACGAAGGCTCGCCGCCGGCGCTTCACCACGCGCCGGTCAATCTTGGACCAGAACGCAACGAAGTAATCGATCGCCGAGATCAGCGAGAGAAAGACCATGAAGCCGATGGAAATGCGGGCAATCAGATCGACGGGGAAAACGTAGTAACTATAGACTGGCCATACTTTCCAGCGGTGATCGAGAATCACCGCCACCACCGAAATGATCTGCACCAGCATCTTGAACTTGCCCAGATCGCTGGCCTCGATGGTGAACCCTTCCGTCGCCGCAATCGAGCGCAGCCCGCTGACCAGAAACTCGCGCCCGATGATCACCACCGCGATCCAGGCCGGCACCAGGCTGGGATTGAACTGCACCAGCGTGACAAAAGCCGCGGCGATCAATAGCTTGTCCGCCAGCGGATCCAGCAAAATGCCGATGGTGGTGATCTGGCCGCGTTTGCGCGCCAGGTATCCATCGATGCCGTCGGTGATCGACGCCGCAATAAACAGCGCCGCCGCCAGCAATTCTTTCTCTCCGCCGGCGCTGCTGAAGCGGCTGGTGGAAAGCACCCACATCAGCAGCGGAATGCTGAGGATGCGAGTCAGCGTGATGGAGTTCGGCAGATTCACCGGGTGGCACGAAGAAGTGCCCGGGTGCGAGCAGACCAAGGCACACTAGAGGGAATTATCCTCCACCAGCGAGAGTGAAAGCAATCAAAGAACACCGGACCCTCCCACGCGAAAGTTCCCGCAAAGGGGAGCCGGGAACCGGAACGCTAGACCCAGGAAGGCGTCCCTGCCCCCCGAGCCTGACGTCCGAAGCCTACCTTCTCATGCGCTCGAAGCACTCCGCCATCCGCCCCCGCACCACATTCTGGTCAAACCCCGTCACCCGAGCCGCTTCCACCTCACCGCGCATTTCCAGCCCCTCTTCCCCAACCCCGCTCGCGTCCTCCTCCACCTCTCCATCCTCTTCGACCACCGCATCCTCTGCCCCACTCGCCGCCGCCCGCAGCAGCTCCCACGCTTCTTTATACCCTTCATATTTGTGTCCCGGACTCCCCGGAAACAGCCACGCCCGCCCCCGCATCTTCACCGCCACTTCCGCCGGCAGAATGTACCAGACGTCCTCGGGAATCACATACGCGGCAAAGAAATCCACCTGCTCCGCGGTATAAAGCTTCTTCGGATTTTCCGCCCCTTGCGGAGGCTGCAACAAACACCGGTATCCGTTCCTCAACCGCGACGTCGTCGACTTCACCTGGATCCGCAGAAATCGCCCCTCCCGCTCCACCGCAAAGTCATAACGCGCCGAGTCGCCCCACGGCTTCGACACCCGGAACCCCTCTTCCGCCGCCCGCGCCAGAAACCGCGCCTCCGCCCATTCCCCGCGCTCCTTCGGGGAACGCATCCACTCTTTAGAAAATTCCATAAGTTGAGCACCAATAAAAAAGGCGGCCCGGAGGCCGCCGTTCCTTTCTTGACTCTATATATTCAGTATATCAAAAAGTAATGGGTAACTCGGACAGCATAGCCAACAATATTTTCCCCTTAGATACAGCAACATACCCCCGATCATGTAACTTTTGCCTATTGACAAACTCCCCGCTCCAGAATGGGAAAGCTTCTAAAATCCCGCCTGAGCGAAGTCACGCATCGCGATTTTTCACTCTGTCATCCTGAGCGCAGCAGGCGGCACCCGGCTCCTCTGCCCGATAGAGAATGGGAGCGGTTCAAAAGGATGAACGTCGTATAATCTCGTGCGCGCAACCGGGGAGCGGAACCTATGAACGTGCAGGAACAAATCAAGAAGTATATTACCAGCCAACCGGAGCCCAAACGCAGTGACCTGCGAGAGTTGCATCGGCTCACACTTCAAGTGTCACCAGAATGCAAATTATGGTTCTTCGATGGGAAAGACAGCAAAAATCATACTGTTTCCAACCCTACGATTGGATATGGATTTCACGCCATAAAATATGCCGATGGAAAAAGTAGAGAGTTTTTTCAAATTGGTGTCAGCGGAAACAAAACCGGAATCTCTGTCTATATTCTTGGTCTCACAGATAAGAAGTACTTAGCCAAAACCTATGGGAAAAAACTAGGCAAGGCGAGCGTGACCGGATATTGCATCCGCTTTAAAGCTCTAAAGGATATAAACATCGATACCCTGGAAGCGGCAATACGAGATGGGCTCACAGCTCAGAATGAAAAAGGCAAGATGACGAAATAATTCCTCTGCCTCACCACCTGCATGACCTTCGAGGCGGGCGGGTGGCCCACTCATTCGCGTCTTTTGCGAATGAGTGGGGTACGATGCTGCCTGCATCACCGCAAGAACCTCGCTGCACCTCATCGCGTTCCCACTCATCTCCGCGGAACGTGAATGAGTGGGGTACGATGCTGCCGATCCCTTGTGTTCGCTCGTCACAGACTGTCTCGCGAAGCCCCCGTTACGATCCCTTCATGCCCTCGCGGCTCAAGCGATACTACGACCTCAAGCATCTGCACTTCATCACCTGCAGCTGCTACCACCGCCTG
The DNA here is from genome assembly GCA_963832635.1 of Terriglobia bacterium. Lineage (GTDB taxonomy): Bacteria > Acidobacteriota > Terriglobia > Terriglobales > Acidobacteriaceae > DATFTE01. The sequence goes on from CAWHVH010000004.1 coordinate 917,981, forward strand.
CCGCTCCTGGACTCAGCTACCGCCCGCGATCTCTTCCTTACGATACTCGAACAGACCCGTCAACAATATCGTTTCGTAGTCGCCGGATATGTCGTCATGCCCGAACACTTCCACTTACTCATCAGCGAGCCCGAGGTGGGCGATCCGTCGGTCGTCATGAAAGTCCTGAAGCAACGATCCTCCCGCAAACTGCGGTCAGTCCTGCAACCCCACTGCTTCGCACAGAACGCGAATGCGTGGGCCACGCTTGATCATTGTTGGCAGAAGCGATTTTACGACTTTAACGTCTGGAGCGAAGTTAAGCGAGAAGAGAAGCTTCGCTACATCCATGGCAATCCGGTAAAGCGAGGTCTGGTCAGCGAACCGGATCAGTGGCCATGGAGCAGTTTCCAGTCGTATGCTTATCAAGAGCCGGGCCCGGTACGAGTGAACTTTCAGGAATGGCCGTTAGAAATCAAGCCTCTCCCGCGGCAAAGCTTTGGCGAGGCCGGGTTCGCCGATACCCCACTCATTCGCAAAGAACGCGAATGAGTGGGCCACCCGCCAGCAACACTTGCAACTTGGTGCACCCCAGTCGGGATAACGCGGCGCAACTCAGTACCTGCCGTTCCAAATCGCTGTCGGTGCGGGGGGACTATGGTGCGGCTACGGCTGTGCTCCGCGATCCCCGCCACTCCTTGTTCCCGGTAGCGCTGCAGCCACAGAGTATCCTGTCGGACGCGAGATCTCATAGGCCGCGCACAACGCTGCCGAGACGTGCTCGTGCCGCTGCGTTGCCTCGCACCACGAACGTCGCACCCGTTGTTCTTGCACGCTCCATCGACTTCCAAGCCATCCCTTTCGCACCTCCGCGCGGCCTTCGCGCGCGGAGTGTAAAGGATGTCTAGGGACACTTTGTAAAGCATGTCATGAGACTGAACATAAAACGCAAAGGTGGGCCGATTCTACGCTTGGCATTGGAGTCTTCCCGCACGCTAACGACACCTCACTATCGGAGCCGCTGCAGCTTCCGCCTTTGACAGTCGCTCGATCTTAGCTCGATGGCAATATACTTCTATGACATTTGAACGGGCGTCTCCGTCGGACCGAACAGGCCGGTCCCCAAACTGGCGCCAGAAAACGGCCATAGACAGACTGACCGTAACATAGCGCCTTCAGTCTTCGAGCATTCTTCGGCTAAATCTCTTGTCTTGTGAGCTGTCGTATCGATGCAGGTAGGGAGCGCTCGGAACGTCGGCTGAACTCGCTCTAGCTTCGGCTGGTCAGGGCGCACTCCGAGCTGCAAACAGAACGATGCTATGTAGGCGAGTCTTCCAACCACCAACTGAGTTGCGACGACATGCTCCGTCATGATTCTTTTGCGTGACTCAACAAGTCGCACTGCAAGAGTAGCCTTCTTGGCAGTCTGCCCCAATCCTATGCCGAGGGTGAAGAATAGCGCGAGTATTGGCAGTCGGTGCAGCACTGCTTATAGTCCTCCGAACGGCTGCACGTCATTCACTGAGGGAATTGACTACTATCTGGGCGGGTGGCCCACTCATTCGCGTCTTTTGCGAATGAGTGGGGTACGATGCCGCGTGCATCATCGGCGGGTGGCCCACCCCTGCGTTGCATTGTAAGTCATCCGCGAGGAAGGAGCGGGCGGGCGGCCCACTCATTCGCGCTTTTTGCGAATGAGTGGGGTACGATGCCGCCTGCATCACCGCAAGAACCTCGCTGCATGCCTTCGGGAAAACCCGGAGCCAATATCCAACAACTGACGGCGCGTTTCCACCTACTGCTCACGTCCCCGAACCATCCAGATAGGCCCTGATGCCCGACGCCCGAAGCCCGACGCCCAGCGCGCGAAGATTTTGTTCTCCCAAAAAGGAACATGTTGCAATAGCAACATAGGTATGTTGTAATAGCAACACGAGGAGGCTGCCATGAGCCAGACCCTGGACGCGATCTTCCAAAGACGAGCGGTGAAGCTCTTTGAACCGGTGGAAATTTCCGAAGAGCTGCGCGAGCAACTTCTCAATGCCGCTCGCCATGCCCCGTCAAGCTTTAACAGCCAGCCTTACAAGTTTTACTGGGTGGCATCCCCGCCACAGAAGGCCGTGGTCGCAAAACTGTGCATGGGACAGAAGCCCGCGGAAACCGCCTCCGCACTGGTCGTGGCCGTTGCCGACCTGGGTTCGCTGTCTGCCACGGCACAAGGCCAACTGGAGTGGATGCGCAGGAGCAACTTCACCGAAGAAAAAATCCGCGATTACGAGCGGAAAACCAAGATCGGCCGGATCCTGTTCATGCCTGGGCCATTCGGAATGTTTGCTGCCATCAAACGGGCCTTGTTCCGGCTGCTGAATCTATGGAAGGTGATGGGGATGCCGCCGCTGTCCCGGCAGGACTTGTTCAAATGGGCGACCAAGAGTACGTCATTGGCGTGCGAGAATCTGATGATCGCTGCCGAAGCCCTGGGAGTGAACACTTGTCCGATGGAAGGCTTTGATGGCCGCAGGCTTTCTCAATATCTGGGCTTGTCCGGCCGGCACCACGAGATTGTGATGGTGATTGCGATCGGGAAGAAATCCCGTATACACAATGAGCCACCGCAGTGGCGAAGATCTCTCGATCGAACGGTGACCGTCCTATGAACATTCTCCCCAGGAAAGAGATTCCCGGCGACATTCTGAAAGACTCGGTACTCGCCCATATCGCAGCAGCGTATTTCTCGGTGGGAAAGAGACTGGAGCAGAAAACCCACTGCTCGGCGACACGCGGCTTTATCCTGTCGACATTGCGTGGCGGAACGACGCTGAATCAGAATCAGATCGCCACGCTCCTGGGCTTCGACCGCACCGTCGTGCACCGCGCCATCAAGACCATGGCCCAGGAAGGTCTCGTATCGGAGCACAAAGCAAAGTCGGGCAGAGCCATTCAAGTCCAGCTGACGGCCAAAGGAAGGAAGTACAGAGAACGGCTGATCGAAGCTCGCAAGGCCGCCGAGCAGAGTGTCCGGCAGCAAATGACCACGGACGAGCGCGAGACGCTGATTCGGCTTTTGAAGTCAGTCGCGGAATGCGACTTCTGAGCACGGTTCGCCTCGAGCCCATACGGGCGGGTGGCCACTCATTCGTGTCTTTTGCGAGTGAGTGGGATGCGATGCCGCTTGCCGGGTGCCCCACACATCGCGCACTTTGCGATGTGTGGGTTTCGTGATCTCACACTACTCCAACGGCAAGCGCTACTGCGCACTCTAGGGCTGACGACTGAAGACCGACGACTGTCCCTACGCCACTTTTCCCTGCGGCGTCCAATGATCCACGATCATCGCCGGGTGCCGTCAGCGATGGTTGGCCTTCCAGCGAAGAGCCCCACTTCTCGCAAGAGACGCGAGAAATGGGGCACCCTGCTTATTCTGAAGCCTAAAGCTCGATGCCTGAAGCCTGAGGTCCGAAGCCTGAGGTCCGAGGTCCGCTCCTAAGCCACTTTCCCCTGCGGCGTCAGATGATCCACGATCATCGGCAGATACTGCGCCAGCTTCGCCGTCGCATCCTGCGGAGAGATTCCCGCCTTCGCCGCGAACTGCTGCAGCATCGGACTGTTCCCCAGCACCTGCTGGATCTGCTCGGCCGAGATCGGAAGATTCTGGCCCGTGCCCACCCATGAGCTGACAATTTCGCTCATCCCATTCTGGTGGAAGGCCTGCACCAGCCCCGCCACTCCACCCGGATGATTGTTGACCATCTGCATCAGGTTCTGCGCCAGAGGATTGTTGCTGCCGCCCAGGAAAGTGGAAATCGCTTTGTTTTCGAGCTCGTCCATCAAACCCATAACTGCCTCCCGAATCTTGGAATGCGTTGTCACCCCTGACTCCGGGCGCCGCCCGACCGCGACGCCCCGGGCAGAGAAACTCGGCTACTTCTGCTTGGCGATAATTTTGTCTTTGATTTTGTTGTAGGTGGCCTGGGGAAGAACTTTTTTCCGGACCAGGTCCGTCTTCTTGGCATAAGGACGGCCATCGATGATCTTCTGCGAATACGCCGCTCCGATGCCCGGCAGCGCATCCAGCTGATCTTTGGTGGCCGTGTTGATGTCCAGCAGGTCGGCAGTACTTGCCGCTGCCATGGTGGACTTGGAACTCTTGGAACCGCTCGCACTGCCCTGCGCCCAGCCCATACCGGCCAGGAGCGTCATGGTGGCCAATGCGAGCAGCGCCCTTGACATCCACTTATTACGAATCATGTGCTCTCCTTAGTCTTTCTGAGATTCTTTATATCCGGCCTTCTTGGCATCCGCTTCCGACATGAACTTGCCGCTCTTCGTCTTGCCGTACCAGCGGCCACTTTTGTGGTAAACGCCGCTATCCAGATTGACCCAGACCATGCCCTGCGCCTTGGCCGATGCGATCTGAGGATCGCTGGCCGTCGGAGTAGCCGCCGTCTTGCTACTCTTGGCGGGCTTCGCCATGCTCGACGAAGCAGGGGCAGACGCGGGAGCCGCCATGGGCGTCTCAGTGCTGGCTGGCGCCGCAGTACTGGCCGGGGTGCTGGCCGGGGCCGCCATCTCGGCCTTTGCGGATTTCTTGCTCTTCTTGCTCGATCCGCTGGTGGACGCCGTCGTCTCGGTGGCCGCCGGTGTCGCAGCCTCACCGCTCATCGACGTCTTTTTCTTGCTCTTCTTGCTGGTGGGCGCCGGCGACTCGGCAGCCATCTCGCCGGAACTGGAAGCGCCTTCGCTTGCGGCCTTCTTCTTGTGGCTCTTCTTGGTCGTGGACGCGGAAGAGTCGGCGGCCATTTGTCCCGAGCCGCTGGTTTCATCGCTCGCGGCTTTCTTCTTCTTGCTCTTCTTAGTGGTCGAGGCAGAAGTGTCGCTGGCTGCCGTCGTGGAGCTGTCAGCACTCTTACCCGACTTTTTGCTCTTCTTCGATTCCTTGGCGGAAGTGGCCCCCGAGGTGGAACTGCTCGACGATGCCGACTGATCCGCCGCAGCCGTGTCCTTTTTCGTCTTCTTTTTCTTCTTGGTTGTAGTCGTGGACTGGTCGGTGGAGGATGTGTCCTGGGGATGGGCCAGGGCGGGAACAACCGAGAGTGCGAGGAACAGGCCGAGCAGCGTTGCTGCTGCCAGCAACCTGGTTTGGAATTTGTTCATGTGATCCCTCTCTGAATTGTGATGGCCGAGTGTAGTGCGTCAAACAGATCGACTTTTATACTTCGGGGCAGCGTAGCTTTTCTTCGCGATCCTTGCGGATGTTCTTTGCGATCTCTGCGGTCAAAAGCTTTGTCTCAATGCACCCTTGTGACCGCCCATATACCCCCGATAATACTTCCGCGCAGCGTAGCTTTTCTTCGCGATCTTTGCGGATGTTCTTTGCGATCTTTGCGGTCAAAAGCTTTGTCTCAATGCCCCCTTGTGACCGCCCATACGACCACGATAATACTTCCGCGCAGCGTAGCTTTTCTTCGCGATCTTTGCGGATGTTCTTTGCGATCTCTGCGGTCAAAAGCTTTGTCTCAATGCACCCTTGTGACCGCCCATATACCCCCGATAATACTTCCGCGCAGCGTAGCTTTTCTTCGCGATCTTTGCGGATGTTCTTTGCGATCTTTGCGGTCAAAAGCTTTGTCTTCAATGCACCCTTGTGACCGCCCATATACCCCCGATAATACTTCCGCGCAGCGTAGCTTTTCTTCGCGATCTTTGCGGATGTTCTTTGCGATCTTTGCGGTCAAAAGCTTTGTCTCAATGCCCCCTTGTGACCGCCCATACGACCACGATAATACTTCCGCGCAGCGTAGCTTTTCTTCGCGATCTTTGCGGATGTTCTTTGCGATCTTTGCGGTCAAAAGCTTTGTCTTCAATGCCCCCTTGTGACCGCCCATATACCCCCGATAATACTTCCGCGCAGCGTAGCTTTTCTTCGCGATCTTTGCGGATGTTCTTTGCGATCTTTGCGGTCAAAAGCTTTGTCTTCACTCCCCCTTGTGACCGCTATATAACGGCGAAATTTGCGGCGCATTCCATTAGCCAACCCTAAGCGTAAATTCCGCGCTGCCGGATGGTATAGGCAACCCGGTCGATCGCCAGCATGTAGGCGGCGATGCGGTTGTTCACGTTGTGCGTCTCCGCGTAACGGACCACATCCTCGAACGCGGTCTTCATGATGTGTTCGAGCTGTTCGTTGACCACCGACTCTTTCCAGAAATAACCCTGGCGATCCTGTACCCACTCGAAGTAGGAGGTGGTCACGCCGCCGGCATTGCAGAGAATGTCTGGGATCACGAACACATGCTTGTCCGCCAGGATCTCGTCCGCCGATGCGGTCGTAGGCCCGTTCGCGCCCTCCGCCAGAATCTTGCACTTCACCCGGTCGGCATTACGGCTGGTGATCTGGTTTTCGGTGGCGGCAGGAATCAGGATGTCGCAGTCGGTGACCAGCAACTCCGCCGGATCGGCTTTCTCCGCCTCCGGGAAGCCGAGGACCGTGCGATTGCGCTGGCGGTATTCCGACAACTTTTTGATGTCGATCCCGTTCTTGTTGTACAGGCCGCCATCCACCTCGACGATGCCAATGATCTTGTAGCCCGCTTCGGCCATCAGGTTGGCTGCGTTCGAACCCACGTTGCCGAAGCCCTGGATGATCACGCGCGAAGACTCGCGGCTGAACCCCAGTTTCTTGATGGCTTCGTCCACCACAATCATGATGCCCCGCCCGGTCGCTTCCCGCCGTCCCCGCGACCCCCCAATATTCAAAGGCTTCCCGGTCACGACCGCGGTAACCGTCTGCCTCATATGCATACTGTATGTGTCCATCATCCAGGCCATGACTTGTTCGTTGGTGTTGACGTCGGGGGCGGGGACGTCTTTTTCGGGGCCGATGAAGTCGACCAGTTCGGCGGTGTAGCGGCGGGTCATGCGCTCGAGTTCACCCATGGACATCTTGTGGGGATCGCAAATCACGCCACCCTTGGCTCCGCCGAAAGGAATATTGACGACTGCGCACTTCCAGGTCATCCACGCCGCGAGAGCGCGTACCTCATCGAGAGTGACATCGGGGGCGTAGCGAATGCCGCCCTTGGAGGGGCCGCGGGCAATCGAATGCTGCACGCGGAAGCCGGTGAATACTTCCAGGGTGCCATTGTCCATGGCAACGGGAATGTGGAGGATGATTTCGCGGTTGGGATAGCGCAGGACTTTCCATAATCCTTCGTCCAGGTTGAGCTTCTGGGCAGCCAGGTCAAAACGTGCGACTTGCGCTTCTGTAGGGTTGAGTTCCTGTTCGAGGGATACGGTCTTCATGAGGTTCTCCGATGGATTGCAGTCAGAATGGTTGGATGCTGGCCAAAGGTAGACGCAGTCCTCCCATTTGGCAGACAAACCCAGCAGTATAAGCACCGGGAGGCAGGTAGGCAAGCTGGCGCGGTGTTAACTGTATGATTAACACCATGGAATCACAGACAAAGCTTTTGACCGCAAAGATCGCAAAGAACATCCGCGAAGATCGCAAAGAAAAGCCAAAGGTGCGTTGAAGACAAAGCTTTTGAGCGCAAAGACCGCGAAGAACATCCGCGAAGATCGCAAAGAAAAGCCAAAGGTGCGTTGAAGACAAAGCTTTTGAGCGCAAAGATCGCAAAGAACATCCGCAAAGATCGCAAAGAAAAGCCAAGCCGCCCGGAAGTATAAAAGTCGATCTGTTTGATGCAGTGTACTAGCGTTTGCGGGCCAGAGCCCAGAGCACTCCTGCGCCTGCTGCAACCGCTGCAACCCCAAGTCCTGCTTTCTTCATGGAATGCAGCATTTCCTGGCGCTTCCGGGAGACGCGGTCGCGTTCGGGATAAGCATCGGCCACGTCGCCTTCGATGGCCATCTGGATGACTTCCGCCAGGTGCAAGGCATGGCGGCCGGTGCCGTGGGCGATCTGCTCGCGGCAACTGAAGCCGTCGGCAATGATCAGCGACTCAGGCGAGGCTCGGCGGACGGCCGGCAGCAGCTCCAGTTCGCCTACATCCATGGAGACGCCGTACTTGTCCTCCTCGAAGCCGAAGGCTCCGGCCATGCCGCAGCAACCGGGGGCGGGAGCCAGGTAATCGATCCCCATGCGGGTGAGGACGGCCTCCTCATCGGTCATCTTCATGAGCGATTTATGGTGGCAGTGGCCGTGGATGACGGCTTTGCGCACCAGTTTGGGCAACTCGAAGTGACGGGCATGTTTTTCGAGGAATTCACTCAGCAGGAAAGTCTGCTTGGATAGACGCTGCGCCCGTTGATCGTTGGGGAAAAGATTTATGAGTTCATCGCGGAAGACAGCGGCGCAGCTCGGCTCGAGCACAACGAGCGGGATTCCTGCTTCGATCTCGGGGGATAGGACGTCGAGAATCTGCAGCAGCAAGCCCTTGGCCCGGTCGAGCATGCCCCAGTCATAGAGCGGGCGTCCGCAACAGAGGTTTGCCGCGGGGAGAAGGACCTCGAAGCCGGCGGTTTCGAGGACATCGACGGCTGCTTTCGAGGTATCCGGTAGAAAGTAGTTGTTGAAGGTGTCGGGCCAGAGCAGAACCGCGGTTTCTCCAACATTGCGGGGACGACGGCGGCGGAACCACTCGCGAAACGTCTGCGGAGCGAAAGCCGGAATGCGGCGTTGCCTGGGCATGCCCGCGATCAGCTTGGCAAGATCGCGCAGGAACGGCAACTGTGTCGTCAGGTTTACCAACCCCGGCGCCCTGGATGCCAGTCGCGCCCAGATGTCGATATTGGCGAAGGCATACGCGCTGCGCGGGCGCAACCGTCCTTCGTAGTAGTGCGAGAGGAACTCGGCCTTATAGGTCGCAACGTCGACGCCCACGGGGCAATCGCTTTTGCAGCCTTTGCAAGCCAGGCAAAGATCGAGCGAATCTTTGACGCGTTCATCGCGCCAGCCGTCGCGGATCACGTCGCCTTTGACCATCTCCCACAGAAGGTGGGCGCGGCCCCGGGTGGAGTGTTCTTCTTCGCGGGTGACGCGAAAGCTGGGACACATTACCCCGCCTTCATAGTGGCGGCATTTGCCGACGCCCACGCAGCGCAACATGGCGTGGGCCATGCTGCCGTGGTCGTCGACGTACTTAAAGTGAGTTTCGGGATCCCATGGCTTGTAGCCAGCGCCCAGACGCAGGTTTTCGTCGAGCTTGTAAGGCTCGACGACTTTGCCCGGATTCATCTTCCAGGCTGGATCCCATAGCGCTTTGAATTCGCGGAAGGCCTGCACCAGCTCAGGGCCAAACATCTTGGGAAGCAATTCGGCGCGGGACTGTCCGTCTCCGTGCTCGCCGGAAAGCGATCCGCCGTAGCTCACGACCAGGTCGGCGGCTTCCTCCACGAACTTGCGATACTTGGCGATGCCTTCACGCGTCTCCATATCGAAGTTCGTGCGATTGTGCACGCAGGCATGACCGAAGTGACCGTACAAAGTGCCACGATAGCCGTAGCCGTTCATCAGCTTGCGCAGATCGCGCAGGTACTGGCCGAGCTTTTCGGGGGCGACGGCGGAGTCCTCCCAGCCTTCCCAACTCAAGGGCTCGCCGGGCACGTGCGAGATGGCACCCAGGCTCGACTCGCGCACTTCCCAGACGCGTTTGATCTGCTGCTTGTCCGTGAACAGACGCAGGTTCGGAGGATTCGAACCGCGGCTCAAGGCCGACATCAATCCTCGGGCTTGTGCCTCGGCCTCGGCGGCAGTCGGCGCTCCGAATTCCGCCAGCAGCCAGCCTCCTCCTTGCGGCAGGAGAGAAAGGCCTTCGGCGTTGATGCCTTTCCGCCGCGTGTATTCGACGAGAAGATCATCGATACCTTCGAGACCGATCGGCTTGTGCTCCATCACTTCGGGCACGTGGTCGGCACACTGATAGATATCGGGATAGGCGATGACCAGCAGCACGCGGTGGGGAGGGCTCTGGACCAGGCGGCAGGTTGCTTCCAGTACCGTGACGCAAGTCCCTTCAGTCCCGACGAGTGCGCGCGCGACGTTGAAACCGTTCTCGGGAAGAAGGAAATTCAGGTTGTATCCCGAGACCCGGCGCGGAATGTCGGGATAGCGTTGGCGGACCAGATCGCCGTATTTTGCGGCCAACGATTTTAATCCGGCGTAGATTTCGCCGCGCCGTCCACCGACGCGAATCATCCCTTCCAGTTCTTCGGAGAAGTCGCGCCGACCTTCATTCTCAATCCGTCGTAAGTGAGAATCTCCAGCGCCTCGATGTTGTCGTCGGTCTTGCCCGCCATAACGGAATGCACGCCGCAGGAGTTGTTTCCGATCATGCCGCCCAGCGTGCAGCGGTCGTGGGTGGCGGGATCGGGCCCGAAGGTCAGGTGATGTTTTTCAGCTGCCGCGCGCAGGTGATCGAGGATCAGGCCCGGCTGGACGCGAGCCACGCGCCGGACGGGGTCGATTTCGAGAATGCGGGACATGTACTTGGACATGTCCAGAACCACGGCAACGTTGCAGCATTGTCCGGCAAGGGAAGTGCCACCGCCGCGGCACAGAATGGGTGCGCCGAATTCCCGCGCGAGGGAGATGGTGGCGATGACATCATCGGCGTCCTGGGGAATGACGACGCCGATGGGAACCTGGCGATAGCTGGATCCGTCGGTGGCGTAGAGGGCACGGCTGCCATCGTCAAAGCGGACCTCACCGCGCAGATTGCGCGCCAGGGCATCCGCCAGGCCGCGAGCATCCACCACGGCGGTTTTGGCTGCCTGGGCCAGTTGCACGAAGTTGTCCGGAGGGGTCGTAGAGGCTAATCCTTGGAGTTGTCGTCGACGACCGTGTTGCCGCTCACGTCGGCAATGTGGATCATGGTCTTGCTGCCTTCCGGTTCAATGCTGATGGTGACGAGGTGTTTGTTTTCCATGGAAACAATGCTGTAGTGCTTCCCATCGGAAACCGAGACTTTGGCATCAGGAAACTTCGAGCGGTAAAACTCCGCCACCTTCTCTGGCGGATCGTCGGTTTCAAAGTTTGCGCCAACCGTCTGCATTCCCCCGATGTTGACACTGGCCGCGCCATTCTCCAGCGCTCGGGCGCCGGGATAGACATCGATGCCGAGATCCCTCGCCGCTTCCGCTGGGTCCTTGGTGGTCTCGACGGTCCCAAATGGGCTCTCGACTTTTACTTTGCCGTTGCTCTCCGCAATCCTGGTGCGGTGAGCCATCCGCAGGCCGACAAAGGTCGCCGCGACGGTGCCCAATAATCCCAGGCCGATGATGGCCGCCACCGCGATCAGAATAATTTTCACGGCGCTGTTGCTCTGGGGAGGAGCGGAGGACGCAGGTTGCGAATAGGAAGCCGCTACGGGCGCATCCGGAAGTACCGCGCCGCACTTGGCGCAGAACTTGGCTCCGGCATCGAGATTCGCACCACAGGAATTACAGAAAGCCATAGGCACCTCGCGAGCGAAGGTGTTTGTTCTATGGGCGGAGTATATCGCACTCGCTGGGAAAAACGTTCACCACAGAGACACAGAGGAGACCAACAACAAACCGAAGAGCTTTTAACCGCAAAGGTCGCGAAGGTCGCTAAGAAGATCTTTCACCACAGAGAGCACAGAGTCCACAGAGAAAAACACTCACAAAATCTTGCGGTCGTAAACCCAAAAAGCTTTTTAACCGCAAAGGTCGCGAAGGTCGCTAAGAAGATCTTTCACCACAGAGACACAGAGTCCACAGAGAAAAACACTCACAAAATCTTGTGGTCGTAAACCCAAAAAGCTTTTAACCGCAAAGGTCGCGAAGGTCGCTAAGAAGATCTTTCACCACAGAGACACAGAGTCCACAGAGAAAAACACTCACAAAATCTTGTGGTCGTAAACCCAAAAAGCTTTTAACCGCAAAGGTCGCGAAGTGTCGCTAAGAAGATCTTTCACCACAGAGACACAGAGTCCACAGAGAAAAACACTCACAAAATCTTGTGGTCGTAAACCCAAAAAGCTTTTTAACCGCAAAGGTCGCGAAGGTCGCTAAGAAGATCTTTCACCACAGAGACACAGAGTCCACAGAGAAAAACACTCACAAAATCTTGTGGTCGTAAACCCAAAAAGCTTTTAACCGCAAAGGTCGCGAAGGTCGCTAAGAAGATCTTTCACCACAGAGACACAGAGTCACAGAGAAGACCAGCAAAATCTTGCAGTCGCAAGCCGAAAGCCTTTAACCGCAAAGGTCGCAAAGATCGCTAAGAATTGCGGGTTTTTCGTTTCTTGAAAACCTTCACCACAGAGACACAAAGGCACAGAGAAAATCTTGCAATGGAAAAACGGTTGGGGATGGGCTTTCTCCGGCGGGGTGGGGTTTGTATCGGGGGGGCCTTCAGAGGCTGCGGAAGAAGCCCGTTTTCCGCCTGCAGCCCCTAAAGGGGCAAAAAGGGAATGAGAGGGCTCCGGTACCGCTGAAGCGGTACCCTGATACGGATCTTTACTTCTTTCGTAGGCGCTGCGTCCAGACTTCAACGATCTAGATCAGGTGGCGGGTCGCGTAGTCCGCCATGCTGAGGCCGAGCAGAAGCAAGAGCCAGAAAATGGCGGAAACGATGACCACCTTGGTCATTTTCTCGCTGGTGTACTTCACGTGCATGAAGAACAAGACGACGATGAGCGCTTTGCCCGAGGCAATGACCAGGGCTACGACGCTGTTGAGGGGGCCCAGGTCGATGGTTGCGACCCAGGCGGTCAAGCCCGTGAGAATGAGCAGAAGAATCCAGATGGTGTAGTAGGTCTTGCTCGGAATAATGTGTTCAGACATGGCTGCTCACTTTAAAGCGGTTTTCGGTCAATCAGGTACAGCAACGGGAAAAGATAAATCCACACGATGTCGACGAAGTGCCAGTACAACCCTGAGATTTCTACGGGTGCGTGATACTCGGGGCCGTAGCGTCCCTGCCAGGCGGTAATCGTCAACCAGGTGAAGATGCCCAGGCCAATGATCATGTGCAGGGCGTGCAGTCCGGTCATCGCAAAATAGAGCGAGAAGAAAATCTGCTCGTGCGACTGATCGATAGGAATCTGGGGATAATCGTGGACGATGTCACTGGCGTTGAAGGAAACTCCGGGGACGTGGTGCTCTTCGTATTTGTCGTACCACTCCTTGCCCTTGATCCCGAGAAACGCCAGGCCAAAGAGCATGGTCACGATCAGCAGTCCAACCAAGAGCATGCGCTTGCCCATTTGGGCGGCGCGCACCGACAGCGCGACGGTCAAGCTGCTGCAGATGAGAACGGCCGTATTCAAGGTTCCCCAAAACAGCGAAATCGAGCGACTGCCGGCGGCAAACTCGTTGGGATAGGCGTTGCGGTAAACCAGGTAGGCGCAGAACATGCCGCCGAAGAACATGATTTCGGTCGCCAGGAACAGCCACATCCCGAAGGACACCGCGTCGCGCTGCTGGTCCATGGTGGAGAAATGGTGCTGCAGTCCGGGGGGATGCTCTTCGACCGGGACTGGACTATGGCTCAACGGCGACCTCCTGCGGAGCTGGAATCTCGTCGTAGTTATAGGCTTCCCAGGTCACTTCCGGAGCCTCGTCAAAATTGAACGTGGGCGGCGGCGAAGTCGTCTTCCACTCCAGTCCGGCCGCGCCCCAGGGGTTGTCGTCCGCCACTTTACCGTAGCGCATGGACCACAGGAAATAGATCATCGGCAGCACGTAGCCGACGGCGAGAATCGTCGACCCTGCCGTCGAGAGCACGTTCAGCACCTGGAATTCCGGAGGATACTGCCAGTAGCGCCGCGGCATCCCCAGGTAACCAAGCACAAATTGCGGGAAGAACGTCAGGTTGAAGCCGATGAAGACGATGAGGGCGGCCAGCCGTCCCCAGGACTCGGGATACATGCGGCCGGATATTTTCGGCCACCAGAAATGCATGCCCGCCATGTAACCCATCACCGCGCCGCCCACCATGATGTAGTGGAAATGGGCGACGACAAAGTAGGTGTCGGTGACGTGGACATCAATGCCGAGGGCGGCGAGGAACAGTCCGGTCAATCCGCCCATGGTGAAGAGGCCGATGAATCCGAAGGCGTACAGCATGGGGGTGGTGAAAGTGATCGAGCCCTTGTAAAGGGTCGCGGTCCAGTTGAACACCTTGATGGCGGAAGGTACGGCTACCAGGTAGCTGAGGATGGAGAACACCAGCGCCGAGTAGAGCGAGATGCCGGCGACGAACATATGGTGCGCCCAGACCAGGAATCCCAACACGGCAATGGCGATGCTTGACATCGCGATGAAGCTGTAACCGAAGACCCGCTTGCGCGAGAAGCACGCAATGACTTCGGTGACGACGCCCATCGAGGGCAAGATCATGATGTAGACGGCGGGATGCGAATAGAACCAGAACAGGTGCTGAAACAGAAGCGGGTCGCCGCCGCGCGTGGGATCGAAGATTCCCATGTGGAAGGCGCGTTCGAGCACGACCAGAACCAGTGTGACTGCGAGCACCGGTGTTCCCAGCAACTGGATGATGCTGGTGGCATAGTGGGCCCAGATGAACAGCGGCAAGCGCGACCAAGTGAGCCCGGGCGCACGCATGCGGTGAATGGTGACGACAAAGTTCAGACCGGTCAGGATGGAGGAGAATCCTGCGACAAAGATCGAAAGTCCGGCTTCGACTACCTTGGTGTTGCTGAAGGCGGTGCTGAACGGGGTATAGAACGTCCAACCGGTATCGACGCCGCCAGTGACGATGGCGTGCAGCATCATGATGCCGGCGATGATGTAGAGATACCAGCTCAACAGATTGATGCGCGGGAAGGCCAGGTCCTTGGCACCGATCATCAGCGGCACCAGGAAGTTTCCCAGCACGGCGGGAATGGAAGGGATGAGGAAGAAGAAGATCATCACCTGGCCGTGCATGGTGAACAGCTTGTTGTAGGTATCGGCCTGCACCAGGTCGCCCGCCGGAGTGAGCAACTCGAGGCGGATCAGAAGCGCGAAGAGCCCTCCGATAAAGAAGAAGAAGGTGATCGAAACCAGGTACAGCAGCGCGATGCGCTTGTGGTCCGTGGTCAACAGCCACGAGCGGATGCCGTACTCCTTGTTCAGATAATGTTCGCGTTCGACGGCCGGTATTGCTGCGGTTGCCATTGCAGTTGCACCCTTAATTCTGCGGTTTCGCGCCGGTTTTCACCAGCTTGGGAGTTTCCGCGGCTCCCGTCTGCGGCTGGCTGAGCGACTTGACATAGGCCACCAGCGCGTTCACTTGTTCCTCGCTCACCAGTCCCTGGAAAGTCGGCATGATGGGCTTGAATCCCGCCACCACTTTGGCTGCGGGCGACATGATCGATTCGCGCACATAATTCTCGTCGGCGATCACTACGCGTCCGTCCTGCAGCTGCACCGGTTTGCCAAAGACGCCGACCAGATTCGGACCGCGTCCCTGAGTATCGGAGCGGTGGCAGGTCGAGCAGCCCAGTTGCTGGAAGAGCGTTTGGCCAGTCTCGGCCAGCGAGCCGGTGGATCCGCCGCCGCTGAGCCACGCCTGGTACTGCGCAGGTTCCATGACGATCACCTGGCCGACCATGCCGGAGTGCTGCGTACCGCAGTACTCGGCGCAGAACAGGTGGTAAGTTCCGGGCTTGGTGGCATGGAACCAGGCGGTGGTGTAGCGTCCCGGGAGCACGTCTTGCTTGATGCGGAAGGCGGGCACGTAGAAGCTGTGGATCACGTCCTGCGAGGTCATGATCATCTTGACGTCGCGGCCGACAGGGATGTGCAGTTGGTTGATCTCGCGCGGGCCTTCCTGATGCTGCAGCTTCCACATCCACTGCTTGGCCACGACGTAAACCTCGGTCGCTCCCTGGGGCGGCGTGCGCTCCTGGAAATAGATGATCGCTCCCCAGGCGAAAATCGCCATAAAGATGCAGAGAGGGACGATCGACCAGGTCAGTTCCAACGGCGTCGATCCTTCGATCTGCTCGGCCGAAACGCCAGGCCGGCGCCGGAAGCGCACGGCGAAGACCAGGATCATGGTGAAGATGCCCACGCACATGAGGGCAGAGAGCACGACCAGGAACACAAAGAGCGCGTCGACGTTGCCTGCCATCGTCGAGGCTCTTGCCGGCCAAAGTGGAAAAGTGTCAAACATAGCTATGTCGTTCTCTGAGCCGGCGGCAACTTCGAGGGCGCCGGTCCGTGGCGGAACAGAATCAGCAGCAATCCGCCCAGCAGGAGAATGGTCGCACCGCCCGCGAGCTTCAGAATCCTGCTGATGACGGCTCCATATTTCCCGGTCGCGGGATCATAGTGGTAGCAGTACAGCAGAACCTCATCGACCACGGTGCCAATCTTTTCGTGAGAAGCCTGCACCAGGCCCAGGCGCAAATCCTTGGGGGCGTATTCGACGCCGTAGTAGTACTGGGCAATCTTGCCTTTCGGGCGTGAGCACCATGATGGCGGTGGTGTGGGCGAACTGTCCGGTCTTGGGATCGTACTCGTACTGAAATCCTACGGCCTTGGTCAGGGCATCAATCGATTCCTGGTCTCCGGTCAGAAAGTGCCAGCCGCCGGCGGCGCCGTCGCGGCCGTAGCGCTTGATGTACTCGGCTTTCTTGGCGGTCGCGATCTCCGGGGTGTCGTGGGGATCGAAGCTGACGGTGAGGACGTTGAAGTCCTTGCCGATATCGAACTTCAGAATCCGCAGCGCACTGGCCATGCCACTCAGAACTTCGCTGCACAGCATCGGACAGCGGTAGTAGACCAGGCTCAAGACCACCGGCTTCTGCCCGAAATAGTCGCCCAGGCGCACGGTTTTGCCGGTCTCGTCGCGGAAGGTGAGATCGAGCGGGATCTGCTCGTCCAGATGCTGCTCGATGCCGACGTTCTTCAACCCCGGCGGCCGCACATTGGCCGGCGGCGACAGAATACCCTTGGTCATCGGCTGGCCCCAGGCCGCTATGGTAAGGCCGAGAGCGCCGATCAGAATCAGGACCCACCTCGAATTGTGATGAACACTACGCAATGCTGGTTCCTCTACTTCTTTTTGGTCTTGGCCGGAGACGCCGACTCGGCGCCTTCCTGCGGCCTGGTTGGTAATCCTCGCTGGGCGATTAATTCCATGGCGCGATCGATGGGAATGCGAACCACTCCCGTTTTCTGATCGACCCAGCCGTAGCTGTGCAACTTCTGTTCTTCTTCCAGACGAAAGCCGTTGATCTGACCACGCTCGTCGACCTCAAGGCGTGGTTGCGAGAAGCTTTTGACTTCCTCAGGCGTAACCACCCGGGTGTTGGTCGTGGTTGTCGTTACCAGCGGGTTTTGCGCCGGCTGCTTTCTCTGTTCGTACGCATCCAGATAGGCATACATGCCGCGGATGACGAAATAGACAAGCAGGCAAATGACCGCCAGACCGGCCAGGAAGGCGTAGACGGCTTTTGGGTTCCAGTCCTCCCGCTCGAACTCCGGACCTTCGTGGTGATGCCCGTGTTGAAGTGCGTCGTTACTCATGTGCCGGTTCCAGTACTTCTCTCGCGTACAGATCGTAGGCCGGTAGCAGTGGCATCGAATTCAAATTGCGGAAGAACAACGCCAGCCACAAACCGCCCATGGCGATGGGGACTACGATGTCGGCCCAGGTGATGGTGATGGTCGCCGAGAAATTCGGTTCCACCATCCAGAGCAGATCCACATAACGCATCAGCATCAGCCAGATCGCCAGCCACACCAGTCGCGTCACGTCGCGCTTGAACGAGCGCGACAACAGGAAGACGAAGGGCACGGCGAAGTGGAAGATCGCCAGAAACAGTCCTACGTATCCCCAACCGCCGTGCAGCCGCTTCATGTACCAGGTGATTTCGTCGGGCAGGTTGCCGGCCCAGATGATGAGCCACTGCGAAAACGCGAAGTAGGCCCACACCATGATGAAAGCCAGCATCAGCTTGCCGTGGTCGTGCACGAAGTCGGGCCTCAGCAGCTCCGACATCGGCTTGTAGCGCACCAGAATCCGCTCGACGACGACCGCAAAACAAATTGCCGACAGGATCTGCCCTGCCAGGAACAGCAATCCGTAGATGGTCGAGATCCAGCTGGGATCGATCGACATCGCCCAGTCGATGGCGGCGAACGAAATAGTGAAGCCGTAAAGGATCAACCCGGGTCCGGCCAGCACCTTGAACTTGGAGCTGTTGTCGCGCACCGGCGGCTGATTCTGCTCCGACGACCACTTGGTCAGGAAGAACACCAGCACAAACCAGATGGCAAAATAAATCGCCGCGCGAATCCAGAAACCGTGGACGGTCAGATAGGTTTGGGTGATGTCCTGCAAATGCTCGCGCAAGTGCTTATCCTGAACCGTGTCCAGCGGGCGCGCCCAGATGTAAAGCCGTTGCATCGAGAAGCCGATGGGCAGGAACAAAATCGCCATCAGCCACACACAGCGCATGGCCGCACCCATGACGCGACGGATCACCATGCCCCAGCCACCACCGGTCATATGGCGAAGCATCAGGATGGCCATCGATCCCAGGGTGACGCCGAGCCACGCCATATAACTGACCAGGTAACCGCGGATGAATACATCGGGCTGAACGAACGCGCCGATCGCGGCGCCCACCGAGAAAATCAATCCGATGATCAGCGAGCGCGTTTGAATGGTCTTGACGACCGGCGGCGCCGATAAGTCGAGAGTACGGGTCGCGGAGCTCACTTGGGTTGCGCTCCTTCCTCGCTTTGCGTCGTGCTCATCACTTCCGGCGGGGTCGCGCCTGAGCCTGGGACGCCGCGGAACACAGGGGGCGGGGATGGCACCGCCTGTCCGGCAGGCACGTCCGCGCTGGTGGCGTGTTGGCTCAATTGCAAGGCGCGGATGTAGGCCGCAATGCACCAGCGGTCGTGCTCAGGAATCTGGGCGGCATAGGACGGCATGGCGCCAAACCCATTCGTCATGACGTCGAAGAAGTATCCTAGCGGCGCTTTTTCGAGGCGCTCAATGTGATACGACGGCGGGTGCTTGAAGCCGCGCTGCACGATCATGCCATTACCGTCTCCCATGCGCGAGTGGCAGGGGGCGCAATAGATATTGAAGCGCTGCTGTCCGCGCTGGAGTACATCTTCGGTCGCCGGAAACGGCATGTAGTCGCCATCGTCTTTGCCAATCTTACCGGTGTAGAAATAAGTATCTTCGTGCAACTGTCCGCGCGCGACGGTGCCTTCCACCGGAGGCCGGGCGGACCGCAGATCGGTATAGAAATCGCTCATGGCCAGCGGCTTGAAGCGTGGCTGATCATGCATGTCCTGCCGGCAGCCGGCGAGGGCGAACACCGCCAGCAATCCCAATGACGAAAATTTCCGGAGATTCGCCATAGCGTTAGCTCGGCACCTCCGCAATGAATCGCCCGCCCAGTCCCTCGAGAAAACGCCGGGTCTGGTCCGGGTCGTACTTGGGATCGGACGAAAACACGATCAGGAAGAAGCGGTCTTTGGTCGCCATGGCGAAACGCGGAACGTTAAACACCGGGTGATACGGCATAGGCAGGCCATTCAGCGCCAGCATGCCAAACACTGCCGACAATCCCGCGAACAAAATCGTCATCTCGAAGGTCACCACAATGAAGGCCGGCCAGGAGTGATAGGGCTTCCCGCCAACGTTGATGGGATAACTCACTGCGGAGATCCAGTACTGCATCAGGTATCCCGACAAGCCGCCGACGATCCCGCCGATCAGCACCACCAGGGGCACGCGGTTCTTGGTGAAGCCGATTGCCTCGGCGAGACCTTCCACAGGAAAGGGGCTGTAGGCGTCGATCTTCTGATAGCCCGCCTCGCGTGTGTGGTGGGCGGCATCCACCAGATGCTGCGCCGTATCAAATTCCGCCATCAGTCCATAAATCGGAGTGCGCTTCATTCCTTCACCTCCGCCTCGGGCAGCAGAGTGCGCATTTCAAAGATGGAGATCATCGGCAGGATGCGGACGAACAGGAACATTGCCGCCAGGAACATGCCGATGGTTCCGATAAACGTCATCCAGTCCCAGCGCGTCGGGTAATACATGCCCCAGGACGAATTCAGGAAGTCGCGCTGCAAGCTGACCACGACGATGATGAACCGCTCCAACCACATCCCCACCAGGATCACGCCGGAGAGCAGGAACAACGCCACGGGCTTAGTGCGCAGCTTCCGGATCCACAGCAACTGCGGGATCACCAGGTTACAGGTCAACAGCATGTAGTAGAAAAATGCGTAGGGCCCATGCAGGCGGTTCCACAGCGTGAACGCGTCATAGCGGTTGCCGCTGTACCAACCCATGAACGCTTCCATGATGTAGCCGTAGCCTACGATCAGTCCGGTGGCCAGCATCACCTTGGCTGAATTCTCCAGGTGGCGTTCGGTGATGAAATCTTCCAGCCCATAGAATTTGCGGATGGGAATCGCCAGCATCAGTACCATGGCGAAACCGGAGTAGATGGCGCCCGCGACAAAGTAGGGCGGGAAGATCGTGGTATGCCATCCGGGCACAATGCCGATCGCGAAGTCGAAGCTGACCACGGTATGCACCGAAAGCACCAGCGGTGTCGCCAGGCCCGCCAACAGCAGGTAAGCCGTCTCGTAGCGATGCCAGTGCCGCGCCGAACCGCGCCACCCCATAGACAGCATTCCGTAAATGATCTTTGCCCAGCGATTGTCAGAGCGGTCACGCAGGGTGGCCATGTCCGGGATCAATCCGATGAACCAGAAAATCAGCGAGATGGTCGCGTAGGTAGAAACCGCAAAGACGTCCCACACCAGCGGGCTGCGGAACTGCGGCCAGTAGTTCATGGTGTTGGGATAGGGAAAGAGCCAATACGCCAGCCACGGGCGGCCCACGTGAAGCAACGGGAACACGCCGGCGCACGAGACGGCGAACAGCGTCATGGCCTCGGCGAAACGGTTGATGGAATTCCGCCACGATTGCCGCAACAAGAGCAGAATTGCCGAGATCAGGGTGCCGGCGTGGCCGATACCGATCCACCAGACAAAGTTGACGATGGCAAAGCCCCAGCCGATGGGAATCGTCACTCCCCAGATGCCCACGCCTTTGAGGAAGAGATAGCCGATGGCGTAGAGCAGCATCATGGTCAACAGAAAGGCGATGCCGAAGCCCACCAGCCATCCGTTGGAAGTGGGGCGGGTCAGGACGATCGAGCTGATCTTGTCGGTGACCGTGGCGAAGGTATGCCCCGGCTCGATTACGGGAGCCCGATTGCTGGTTGCCAGTTGTTCGTCGCTCATTTCCGACTGCGCTCCGCTACGCTTCCAGCTCAGGATTAGGGTTGCGAATCTCGGCCAGGTACGTCGTTCGCGGCCGCGTATTCAGATCGGCCAGCAAACCGTAGTTCCGGTGTCCCGCCTTCAGCTTCGAAACCTGGCTTTCGGGGTCGTTGATGTTTCCAAAAATAATGGCGTTCGCCGGACATGACTGCTGGCAGGCGGTTTGCAATTCACCATCTTTAATCTTGGTGTCGGCCTTCTCGGCGTCGATCCGGTGCTCGTTGATGCGCTGCACGCAGTAGGTGCACTTCTCCATGACCCCGCGGCTGCGGATGGTGACGTCCGGATTGCGCATCATCTTGTACTGCGGCGTCTCCCAGTCCTGGAACAGCAGGAAGTTGAACCGCCGCACTTTGTAAGGACAGTTGTTCGAGCAATAGCGCGTGCCCACGCAGCGGTTGTAGACCATGTCGTTCAGGCCTTCGGTGCTGTGCACGGTCGCGCCCACGGGACAAACGACTTCGCAGGGGGCGTTCTCGCATTGCTGGCAAGGGACCGGCTGGAAGTGCGCCTTGGGATTTTCGCGGTCGCCCTCGTAATAGGCGTCGACCCGAATCCAGTGCATATGCCGCCCGATGCCGACCTGCTCTTTGCCGACCACCGCAATATTGTTTTCCGACTGGCAGGCGATGATGCAGTTGTTGCAACCCGACGCACTTGTTCAGATCGATCGTCATGCCCCAGGCGTAGGCCTCGGACTTGTAAGGATAATCGGGATAAAGCGTCAGATCGTGGGGCGGCTCTTCGTCCTTGGCGAAGTCGGGCTCTTTCGCGTACTCGTCGATCGTCGCCACCCTCACCAGTGGACGTGCTCCCACGGCGGTGTCCATGGTCTGCTCGCCCTGCGTGCAGGCCAGCATGTAAGTGCCGCCCGTGGGGCGAATCTGGACTCCGTCGGCGAACCACAGCGCCGCGCTTTGGCGGAAGGGATAGAAATCGAATCCCGAGCCGGTGCCGGCGCGTCCCGCGCGCGTGCGTCCGGAACCGAGATAGACCGTGACCGAGTTGTCGGGAAGCCCGGCTTGAATCCAAACCGCCGCTTGTATCTTCTTTCCGTTGAACTCGAGCTCGACTACGTCTTTCGAGGCGAGGTGCAAACGCTCCGCCATCGCCGGGCCGATCAGCACCGGGTTGTCCCAGGTCATCTTGCTCATGGGGCGCGGCAGTTCTTGCAACCACCCGTTGTTGGCGAAACGGCCGTCGTAGAGCGAAGGATCGCGGCGGAAGTTGAGTTCGATGCCGCTCGCACTCTGGGAAGACATTGGCGGAAAGTTTGTCGTGCTTAGCTTGACCTGCTTTAGCGAGAAGGCGGTTCCTTCAACCCAGCCGTTATTCAGCGACCGCCGCCAGAACAAATCGAAGTCCGCGCCCTTGTGCTGCTTCTGCCAGTACGCTTGCACCAGGGCGTGGCTCGCAGGCTCGGCTTGTCCTGCCAGAACGGCGACCAACTCAAGCGCGCTTCTGCCTTCGTAGAGCGGCGCGATGAGCGGCTGGACAATGCTCACAGTTCCGTCGTAGGCGCGCGTATCTCCCCAGGACTCGAGATAGTGCGCTTCATTCACGTGCCAGTGACAGAGTTGCGCGGTCTCGTTGTCGTAGAGGCCGAGGTGAATGCGCAGCGGGATGCTCGAATTCTTTAGCGCATCGGCGAAGCCGAAATCGGCGGGCGCATCGTAGGCGGGATTTCCGCCCATAATGATGAGCAGATCCACCTTGCCGCCGCGCATCTCGGCGACTAATTCCTTCAGCGATTCGGTCTGATTGACCGGGTTCGCGTCCACCGGTTCGGTGTAGATCACGGTCTTGCCGACGTTGCCGAGGGCTTGATTGATGGCATGCGCCAGAGCATGAACCGCGGGCGGCTGGTGGTCGCCGACGATCACAACACTCGAACCTGCGTGCGCTTCAGATCGGCCGCGACCGCGTTCGCGAACTGAAGCTTGTTCCCTGGTCCATCCACAGAGCCCACACCCTGGCCGAAGACCGCCGAGCCCGCGCAGCGAATCGCAGTATCGTTCTATCTGTTCCGCCCGCAACGGCAGACCGATGATCCGCTCTGCCGCCGGTTGAAGTCGCCGTGCTCTCGACCACGTACAGGCGGTTCATGCTGCCCGCATCTGGGTTACGCCTTGCCGCAAAGTCGCGAATGTATCGTGTCGAGCCCGGAAATCCCGCATACAGAAAATCTGCGTCGAGCGACAAAATCACATCGGCATTTTCGAGCTGATACCGCGTCTCGACCGCCTGGCCAAAGGCGAGCTTCGCGCCTTCGAGCACGTTGTCGCGATTCACCGGCTCGTACACGTGCCACTTGGCCTGCGGATAAACCTTCAACAGCGCGCGCAACTGATCGGCGAGGGTCGGCGAAGAAATCGTCTGCGTCAGAATGCGAATGCCCGCGCCGCCCAATCCTTTTTGCACATTCAGCGGTCCGTGCAGCGCTTCCAGCAACGCACCCCAGGTTCGGACCTCGCCTAGTTGCGTGATGGTCTGCGAGCGGTCAGGATCGTACATCCCCAGAATCGAGGCCTGCGCAAACACATCGGTCCCGCCCAGGCTCAGCGGATGCTGGTCGTTCCCCTCAATCTTTGTGGGACGGAACATCTGGCTTTCCACCAGCACCGGACTGGCGTATCCACTCAATTCGAAGGCGGTGGCGTAGAACATCGGGCGTCCCGGGAATCAGAGTCTTCCGGTTGGCGCACATAAGGAACGATGGGCTCTAGCGGTTGCTTGGTGCAGGCGGTCATGCCCGCCATGGCGAGCGAGGCGCTCATCAACTTCAGAAAGCCGCGACGCGAAACCGAGTCGACCCATTGCGACGCGCCCTTGGGAAACTCGCGGTGCATTTTTTCCTGGAACTCGGGATCTCCCGCGAGTTCCTCCAGGCTGCGCCAATACTGCGGTCCGGTCGTCTGCTCGATTTGCTCGCGAACGCCTTCCAGATCCAGCTGAACCAGCTTGTCCTTCGTGCCGGGACAAACTTCCTCGCGGTGCGGCTTGCCGTTATGTTCTTCCATCTTCATTGCCGATCATTTCTAACGGTGACAGGTCGAACAGCTGGTGATGTCGGTCACCGTGCGCAGCTTGTATTTCTTTACCAGATCAGTCCCCAGCGAAAGTTGATCGGTGTACTCGACGCCATCGAGAGTCACGGGAGAGGCGCTCGAAGGCTCCTTGTACTCCATGTTGAAAACCTGATCGCGCGGACGCAGATACTTCTCCGGGGCGCGATGGCAATTCAGGCACCACTCCATCTGCAGGGAAGCGTAGTTGTACATCAGCGGCATCCGGTCCACCGGCCCGTGGCAGGTATTGCAGCCGACGCCCTTGTTGATGTGAATGCTGTGATTGAAATAAACGAAATCGGGAAGGTCGTTGACACGCGTCCACACCAGCGATTTGCCGCTGCGGAAACTTTCGCGGACGGGTTCGAGCAAGGGCGCATTCGTCCAGATTTGCCGGTGGCAGTTCATGCAGGTGGCGGTGGGAGGAATGCCGGCGAAGTTGGAAACCTCGACCGACGTGTGGCAATAGCGGCAATCGATACCGAGGCCGGCGACATGGTGCTGGTGGCTGAAGGGCACCGGTTGCGGCTTGGCCACCTTGGCGTAGGTCACATAGGGAGAGCGCTGGAACTCCATCGCGGCCCAGAACAACGCCGCCACCACGAAAATGGCGCCAAAGATCGTCGCCCGGGAAATGGTGTTCGTGCTGCGATGAAAGATCTGCATCGAGTGAAAACGTCCAGTGCGGGAACCGATCGCGGTTCCGGTCCTTGCAGCGTTATCCGGTTATGAAAGTCACAGGGAGCTGTGATTCTTGTCACGAAAACTCGTGATTATAGCAGCCTGCACCGATCTATGCACAAGGCGCTGCAATTTTTTCGAATAATTAATCGGCAGGGGTCGGCCCGAAGAAAAAACCTGTTGTGAAATTTAACACGCCGGGAAACGGGCGTGAATTTATTTTCAACTGGGACCGCGCGAAAAGAAAAAGAGAACGCTCGACGCATCATGGTTGGGGCGTCGCAACGCGCTTAGCGGAGATTCATGACCAGCAACTTGGGCTCGGTCATTTCTTCGATCGCATAGCGCAGACCTTCGCGTCCCAGAGCCCGATTCTTTCACTCCGCCATAGGGCATGTGATCGATGCGGAAGGTGGGAATATCGCCGCCCATCACTCCGCCGACCTCGAGTTCTTCGTAGGCGTTGAACAGCAGCTTGGCGTCGCGGGTGAAGATGCCCGCCTGCAAGCCGTAGGCCGAGTTGTTCACCTGCTTCACTGCGTCGTTGAAATCGTCGTAGGGTTCGACGGTCACGACGGGCGCGAAAATTTCCTGGCAATTCACTTTCATGTCGGAGCGGGTATTGGTCAGAACCGTGGGCTCAAAGATGGAGCCGTTGCGCTGGCCGCCGCAGAGCAGGCGGGCGCCGCTGCGCACGGCTTCCTGCACCCAATCCGCGGCGCGGACGGCATCACTTTCGCGGATGAGCGGGCCCACGTCGGTCGACTCCTGCAGGGGATCGCCGGTCTTCAATTTTTTCACGCCGGCCACCAGCAGTTCGGTGAACTTTCCGCAGACCGAGCGCTCGACGAGAATGCGCTGCACCGAAATGCAGGTCTGTCCGGAGTAGGCGAAGCCGCCGGCGACACAGCGATCGGCGGCGTAGGCGATGTCGGCATCGCTGTGCACGATGACGCCGGCATTTCCGCCCAGCTCGAGGACAACTTTTTTCTTGTTGGCGCGGCGCTTGATGTCCCATCCCACCGCGGCGCTGCCGGTAAAGCTGATGAGTTTCAAGCGGTCGTCGGTCACCAGCAGACTGGCGTCTTCATTCGACAGGGGCAGCACGTTGAGAGCGCCGTCGGGCCATCCCGCCTGCTGCACCGCTTCCGCCAGCAGCATGGCGCTCAACGGAGTTTGCGGAGCGGGCTTGATCACCATGGTGCAACCGCTGGCAATGGCGGGGGCGAGTTTGTGCGCGACCAGGTTCAAAGGGAAATTGAAGGGAGTGATTCCGGCGATGGGGCCCAGGGGGAAACGGCGCACGATGCCCCAGCGGCCGGCGGTAAATTCCTGCCAATCGAGGGGCAGAAATTCGCCGTAGATGCGGGTGCTCTCCTCGGCGGCGACGTTGAAGGTGAAAATTGCGCGCTCGACCTCGGTGCGCGCGGCTTTGATCGGTTTCCCGGCCTCTTGCGACAGGGTGCGGGCAAATTCTTCCTTGCGCTGGCCGATGGCCTCGGCCACACGACGCAGCACCCGCTGCCGCTCGAAGGCAGGCAGGCGGCGCGTGGTGCCGAAGGCCTTGACCGCGGCGGCAATGGCGGCTTCGGCGTGCTCCCGCCTGCCCTGAAAGACCCGGCCGACCACGCTGCCGTCATAAGGAGAACGCACTTCGACCGCGTCGCCTTCTTCGATCCATTTACCATCTAAAAGGAAACCTTGCGTGCTGACGGGAGTCACAGTCAGGGCCATGGCGCGGGACCTCCGGGAAATGAGCCTTTTGATTATAGGCCGACTGGCCGGGCTCGTTGTTAATCTTTAGACGATAATATTGCGGGTCGCGACTTAGGAAAAATTTTGCAAACTTCCATCCTCGAACTCGGGGAATTATTCCGCTCCAGGAGGCTTTCGCCTGTCGAAGTGACGAGCGACTGTCTCGTCCGCATCGGAAGACTCAATCCTGTTTTGAATGCGTTTATTACGGTGACGGCCGAGGCCGCTTTGGAGCAGGCGCGGCAAGCCGAGCGGGAAATTCAACAGGGCCAATGGCGGGGTCCGCTGCACGGAGTCCCCCTGGGATTGAAAGACCTTATTGATGAAAGGTCCGTCCCAACCACAGCGGCCAGCCGGGTGCTGAAAGATCGTGTTGCGACCCAAGATGCGGAGGTGGTCCGGCGGCTGAAAAGTGCCGGAGCTGTCCTGCTGGGGAAACAGAACCTGCACGAATTCGCCTACGGGGGAAGTTCGGTGATCAGCGCTTACGGCCCGGTGCGCAATCCCTGGAATCCCGCGCACATTACAGGGGGTTCCTCGGGAGGGTCGGCGGCGTCGGTCGCCGCCGGACTGGGCTATGCCGCCATTGGCAGCGACACTGCGGGGTCGGTAAGAGAGCCTGCCTCACAGTGCGGCATCGTCGGTCTCAAGCCCACCTACGGACGGGTCTCCGTCGAGGGAGTGATTCCGCTTTCGTTGTCGCTCGATCATCTGGGGCCGCTGACGACGACGGTGGCCGACGCCGCGCTGGTTCTCGAGGCTATCGAAGATCCCAATGCACCGGAAATTGGCGGAGTGCAGCCGCCTCCGGCTCAGGATTACTTGGGGGCGCTGAAAGGGGACACCCGAAGTCTGCGGGTGGGGGTGCCGCGAAAGTTTTTCTTCGAGGAACTCGATCCCGAGGTGGAGGCCGCCGTCGAGGAAGCGCTGCGGGTATTGCAGAGGTTGACCGCGGACACGAAGGAAGTGACGTTGGGCGTCAGCACGGATCGCACGCTGCAGAGCGCGGAGTCGTATGCGTACCACCGCCAGTGGGTGGAAGAGTCCCCCGAACTCTATCAACCGGAGACGCTGCGCCGAATTCGCAGCGGAGAATCCATAAGCCCGGCAGAGCGGGAGCGCGCGGCCGGAGAACTGGAACAGACACGCCGGGAGATCAAAGCCATTTTCGAAGAGGTCGATGTGCTGGTGACGCCAACCACTCCGATTCCGGCGCCATCACTCAGCGAGTTGCAGCAGAATCCCGATCTGCTGCGCCCGAGAGAACTGATGTTGCTGCGCAACACGCGTCCGGCAAATGTCTGGGGATTGCCGGCGATCTCGGTGCCGTGCGGCTTCACCAAGGCAGGATTGCCGATCGGCCTGCAGATCATCGGCCCGCATTGGGGAGAAGAGCGGGTGCTGCGGCTGGCGCATGCGTATGAACAAGCGACAGAGTGGCACAAGCGGGAACCCTCTACTTTTTAATTTCAATACTTTCATTACTGTCATTCCGACCGAAGGGGGGAATCTGCATTTCCGCCCGCGCCCACAAGCTATGATCAAGGTGGAACGTACACTGAAGACCATGAGCACCGACAAGATTTTCCTGGAGGCCGAATGGCGCAACCTCGCGATGCTCAATTACGAGGTTGACCCGAGCCTTCTCGCGGGATTCGTTCCCGCCGGAACGGAGCTCGACCGCTGGGACGGAAAGGTTGTCGTCAGCCTAGTAGGTTTTCGCTTCCTCAAAACCCGAGTCCGCGGTTTTCCGATTCCGTTTCATCGCAACTTCGACGAGGTGAATCTGCGCTTCTACGTTCGACGGACGGAAGCCAACGATGTCCGCCGAGGGGTTGTATTCATTAAAGAAATTGTTCCGCGTTGGGCGATCGCCGCCGTGGCGCGCAATGTTTACAACGAACGTTACGTAGCTCTACCGATGCGGCACCGTCTGGAATCCACTGGCCGGGATCTTCTCGTGGAATATGGCTGGCGCTGCGACGGGGAATGGAACCGCATCAGCCTGCGCACCGAAGGAAGTCCGACTCTGCCGCCAGAAAATTCCGAAGAGCGATTCATCACCGAACATTACTGGGGCTATGCGCAGCAAAGCGACGAGGCCACCATGGAGTACCGTGTTCTTCATCCAGCATGGCGGGTCTGGCGGGGCTGTGACGGGGGATTTGAGGGCGACATGACCGAACTCTACGGTCGGGACCTGGCCGCGGTTGTTCGCGGCAAACCCTCCTCAGCTTTTCTCGCCGAAGGATCGGAAGTAACCGTGTTTCAAGGGCGGAAGATAGAAATCCATGCCAGTTGACCATGTGCCATCGAGTGATTGGAATGCCTGGGTACTCTATGACGGTGAGTGCGGCTTTTGTTCCGGCTGGGTGGAATTTTGGCGGCCCACGCTGGAGCGGAGACGAATCACGATTGCCGCGCTCCAGGAACCCTGGGTGGTGGAACGCCTGCACCGGCCAGTCTCCGATCTTCTGGCCGACATCCTGTTGTTGTCCCGCTCGGGCAGTCTCGTTGCTGGGGCCGACGTCTACCTGCAAGTGACTCGTCAAATCTGGTGGGCATGGCCTTTCTACGCCCTATTCAGCCTTCCTGGGTTCAACTGGTTGCTGCATCTCGGGTATCGATGGTTCAATCGCAACCGCTATCGGGTCTCCCGCGCCTGCAGACTGGCGCATGGAAGGTCAGCGACGAACGACGGGCGTGGCCCCGTGCATCGCTGAACTCGAACAGAAACCCCGATCTGCTGCGCCCCCGCGAACTGGTGTTGCTGCGCAACACGCGGCCGGTGCGCGGATCGTCAAGGAAGCTACAGAAAAGCCTTAGAGCTCGAATCGGGGAAGGCTGGTCTGCTGTGGGAGTTTTGCTTTAAAGGGCTCGGGTAGTTTGAACTTCTTCCATGTGGCCTTTCTCAATTCCTTCATTTTTTGTGACGGCTCATAGACCCTACCGCGTTTCTCTCCAGAAGGCGCAAGAATTCCTTTGTCTACCAATAGTTTCAGGTCTCGACTCGCAAGGTTTTCGGATATTCCAAGAAATGCTCTATAGGTAGCATTCTTGATCTTGAGACCGAAAATGGCATCCGCGACCGCTTGCAATGTTCGATCGGGCAGACTTTTTTCCTTCCCAATCCTCTCTGCTTCTGACCAGACCCTGTCAAATTGATCGTTAAGCCAGAGAATCCGATACGCCTGAACTAGATGTGCCTTGAGAATGAATCGCAACCACGGTCGAGCGTCATTTTTGGGATGCCAAGAGCCTTGGCCTACATGAGCAAGTACGTCGTAATAGGCTTGTTGTTCAAATCCCAAATACTCTTCAATGCTGCAAAACTGTGGCTCCAAAATGCCCTCACGTCCGAGCACGAGAGTTTGAAGACATCGCCCCATCCTGCCATTGCCGTCTGAGAATGGGTGAATCATGACAAAGTTCAAATGAGCCATTGCGGCCCTCACTACTTCGGGAACTTGCGATTTTCCATTGAGGCTTTCCATCAGTTCAGTCATCAACGGCTCAACCAGTTCACGGGGTGGAGCTTCGTAGACGATTCCCTTATTCCCTTCGTCGCGGACGTAAACAGTGCCAGGTCGCCAATTTCCCGGATGTTTCTCAAGGTCATATTGCAACATCATGTAGTGGAGGCTTCGGATAAATCCCTCTTCGTATCTGAAAGATGGGTCATTCGCCAGCTGCAAAACAAACGTCATCGCCGACTGATAGCCGGTGAGAGCATTCCATGTTTCCCCTTGTGCATCGAAAGGCTCTACTCGCTGCATCGCAGCCATCGCATCCTCGACGCTGGCTTTATAGCCTTCAATGCTGTTCGATCCGCGTATTGCTCTCGCTACCATCATCTGCCGGAGCATCCCAGACCATTTTCTCGGCTTGCCCGTAATGTGCCTGACCTGCTTCCTTATTGTGGCGATTTCCTCCAAGGCACTGATTTCGACCTGCTCCAATCTCGGCGTTGTGAATAGCATGTTGAACCTCGGGAAATAACCACTTGCATTCTGAATGTACATCATATAATATCTGATGTAAAGTCAGATTGAATATGTATAACTGACCGGGTTCTAGATGAATCGCCTTAGTTGTTGAACGCCAAACTCAAGAAATCGCCGCCCTTGTACCACGACCCTTCGCGGACAAGAGTGTCCGCGCTACACTTCCTGCTCCACCGACCGCACCTCGTCGGGAGGGGTTAGGACGATCGCCGGTCATTGTAGCGAAGCTCGGTGGCGCAGCTTCGGCGCCTGAAGGCGCGATGATAGGGCAGCACTTACGGTATGCCTGAAGGCATACCCTGATACAAATCGTGCTTGCACCACGGGCTGATAGGCGACGATTCCTGCCTACTCCACCGACCGCACTTCATCGGGCGGGGTTAGGACGAATTGGCATTCGCCTCCGGTGGCGCAGGAGAGCGTGCCGCGGCGCAGGGCTTTGGTCGCCGTGTCGTCGGGAAAACTCACGCCGTATTTCGCGCTTTGCAGAGCCGTGACGAAGCCTTTCAGCTTTTCGTCTCCGCTGACGAACTTCGCTCCTTCGGCCACGGCGTGTGACTTGTCGGAATCGAGCAGGACGAAGAAATCGGCGCTGCCGGCCTGCGTGGCCTTGCCTAGCTTGATGGTGCGCTGCTCCTCCAGTTCACTCTTGTAGCGGGCGATGGTGGCGTCCACTTTATCTTTCCCCACCAGCGCCGCCAGGCGGCCGCGCGTCTCCGGATCGGGCCGCACGCAATTCAGCGCGAGCGCATAGGCGTGGATCGCCTCTTCTTTCTTTCCTTGCTTCTCGTAAATCTGGCCGAGATGATCTCCAATGTCGGCGTGCTGTCCGAGGTTCCATGCCGAGAGAACATATTTCTCGGCGGCATCCAGATCGCCTTTCACAAAGTGCACCCAGCCGAGGGTGTCCCAATAAGCCGCCAGCGAGGAAACCAGTCCCAGGTCGCGGTCGCTCAACTGATCGAGCGTGGTATTGCGCAGCGCGGCCGCAGTAGCGGTCACCGCCGACTCCGCGTATTGCTGCGCCAAGTCAAGGTGAGCTTTCTTGAGCGACAACTGGTAGGCGATGTTGTTCCACACGAGAGGAGTCGCGGAAATCTCAATCGCGCGATCGAACGCGGCGAGCGACTTCGCATCCTCTCCCAGATTCAGGTAGGCATCGCCCAGGCTGACTTGCAGCAGCGCATTGTCGGGCTTCAGCGAGGCCGCTTTCTCGAGTTCCGGAGCCGCCTTGTCGTACTGATGCATCTCGGCGTACATGCTGCCGAGCGCCGCGTGCGCGTAATCGCTCAGGGGATTGATCTCGAGCGCTTTTCCGTAGGCCGCGGTGGCGTCGTCGTAGCGCCGCTCGGTCTGGTAGACCCAGCCCAGGCTGTCGTATCCAAACTCGTCATAGGGATTGGCTTCCGTCTGCTTTTTGAAAGCGTCGATGGCCTGGTCGTACTGGCGCAGTCCCATGTAGGCGCGGCCCAGGTTGATCCAGGCCGTCTTATGCTTGGGATCGGCGGCCACCACCTGCTTCAGCAAGTCGACGGCAGCCTGGAAATTTCCGCGATCGAGAGCCGCTCGCGCCGCGTCATTCAGGTCGTCGCCCTTCAATCCGCTGGGGGCGACGGGATTACCCGCGGCCGTGCTGTCGACCGACAGGCGCTGATCGAGGTCGGCGCCGACGGCATGCCGGAAGGCGACATAATCGTCGACGCGGGCTGCCGGCAGTTCGCGGGCGCTGGTGACCAGCGTGCGCTCCGCGGTAAAGACGTTGCCATCCACCTTGTAAGTGGCCTGGTATTGCGCGTAGTCGCGCTTCATGGAGAAGGGCAGCGGCGCCCGGGTCACGTACTTCTCGGGGAACTCCAGCTTCCAATGGAAGCGGTATTCGGCGGGCGAGCCGAACTCGATGGCGTCGCCGTTGGGATCGGTGTTGTCTTCGTCCGCATCCACCAGGTTGATCTGCGACATGGGGAGCGTCATCTCCGACTTTTTCTTGGTCCAGTCAAAGAAATTGGCGACCGCGACTTGATACTCGACCACGAAGGGCTCGTGAGTGGCCGCAGGATCGGTGACTTTGATGTCGGTAACATCTCCGTCCAGCCCAGAGAGCGCGCTCATCCGCTTCAGCAGGTTCTCCCACTCCGAACGCGGAATGCGGCGGAAGAGAATCCGCATGTAGAGTTCGGAGTCTCCCTGCAAGAGGATCCTGATGTGAGCATTCAGCTTTCCGAGTTCGTTGATCTTTCCGTCCATGTCCTGCTGTTGCAGGTCGGCTACGGGCGGATCCGCAGGAGTTTCCTCCAGATGCGGCGTCCCATCTTCAGGAATCACCAGCGCCTGCTTCTTGCGGATGCTGGCGGCGAGCATGCGGAAGGGAGCGACTTCGGTGGTGGTATCCATCCAGACTTCCTGCTTGCCGAGGGGCAGCAGGGTAATGACGTGGTCGAACTGCGCCGGGGAAGGAACATCGGGATCGAGCTTCACGCTGCTGTTGATCAGCACGGAGGACGCGTGGTACCCCGACGCTTCCAGCAGCGACGCCAGCAGGGTGTGCTTGTCTTTGCAGTCGCCGTACTGGTTGTGCAACACGTCGCTGGCGGCGTGCGGCTGGTAGCGTCCCACGCCGAACGACAGGCTGATGTAGCGGAAATTGGTGGCGACGTAATCGTAGAGCGCTTCGATCTTGTCGAGATCGGTGGTCTTGCCTTTGGTAAGCTCGGCTGCCTTGGCGCGAATGTCGGGGGTCGGCGCGCGCCGGTCTTTCTCGAGGCCGGCATACCACTCGCCGAGTTGTGCCCAGCTGGAGAAGGTGGTCATCTGCACGGCGGGCGGCTCGGGCTTGGTCGACTTGTGCTTCTTCTTTTTGTCCGAAGCTTTATCGTCGTCGTCGCGCTGGAGATGGGAACTCTTCCAGGTATAAATCCTGCGCCCGTTCTCGTCGCTGATCTGCGGGTCCATGCCCGGTTTGGTCTTGAGCTTGACGGTGCGATCCTTGGGAACGTCGACGGTCAGCTCTTCGTCGAGCACGATTTCTTTCTTGATGAAGTCGTGCTCCATCCAGAACTGTCCCGCCGCCAGAGGCTTGTAGGTGACGGTCACCACGTCATACTCCAGCGTCTCTCCCGGACGCAGCCCGGGCACGGTGATGTGCTTCTGGCGGTAGTCGGTGTAGACCGGAGCCTCTTTTTGCAGCGGAATGCTCAAATCCTGGATCGCATCCGGCTGGGCCGTGACTGTGGTGCCGTCGGCTTTGATGACGCGGACATAGGGAATATCGAGACGCTCGTTGGCCGAGTTGTAGCCCAGGACGACCTGTCCCCATTGCTCGACGCCCGCTTCGCTTTGGACGCGGATGCGCGCATATTGCTCGCGCGTTCCGGTGCCATCATTCTCGAAGTGGTATTTGGTCTGGAACTTCTCGATGACAAAGCCTTCCTGGGAATAGTCGGGAGCCTTGTCAGCGGGTTTGGCGGCAGGCTTGTCTGGAAGTGGCGGTGGCGCAGGGGTTTGGGCGACGGCCAGGAGGGAAAAACCAGCGAGAAACGCAAGAAAGAGGGTACGGCGCAAAATACTCATACTTGGGCCGTTTGTACCTTACTCGGCAGGTCCGCGCAAGTGGAACTATTGCCCGTGGGCAACCGAGGTTACCCGCAAACGCAAGGTCCCTGGACTCCGCCGTGGCCTTGGCCACGGCGGAGCTGGGGATGAGATTGGGGTTGGTTACTGGCCGGCCATCGCCTTTCTCCATGAAGGCGGCCTGGTCGGCTTTCATCTTCTTCAGCCCGTCCATCGGCAGATAGACCATGTGTCCGGCGTCGTAGGTGGTGAACGAGATGTTGCTATGAAATTTCGGCCCCAGGTCGAGATGGTCCATGGTGTAGTTCGCGGCAAAAAATGGCGTGGCCAAATCGTAGTAGCCTTCCATCACCAGAATCTTCAGGTAGGGATTTTTCGCCATGGCCGCGCGCAGGTCTGAGGCGGTATCCGGAAATCCTTCAATCCCAGATCCCCAGTCCCACTTGCCGAAGCTCGGTTCTCTATAGGCCGAGACGTAGTAGGGCATATCGACTTTGTAGCCCAGATCGTTTCGCACGTAGTTGTTAAATACCGAGGTGAAGGGAGGCCCGGTCTGCGATCCCGTGGGATCGTAGAACGGTGTGTCGAGCAACCCGTTGGGATCGACGCCCGGTGAAGCGGCCGTCCAGCCGCCCCACGCGCAGCTTCTGGTCGAGCAGCAGGTTGTGGGTGAACTTCCCCACGTCCACGCGCAGGTTGGCATCGTCGATGAGTTGCTTGCTGAGCCCGGTGTAGCGCGCCATCTCGTCGATGATCTTCGAGCGCTCTTCCGGCGTCAGCGCATCGCCCTTGGCCAGCGCCTGCGCGTAATCCGTCGAGGCCCAGTGCAGCGACTCCTCCCGCGCCTTGTTCATATCCTGCTCCAGGTCGGCAGGCAGCTTGTGGTGATAGCCCGCGATCATGGTGAAGGTCGGTATCAGCATTTCGTAGGGCAGGTCGTTGGTTTTGTTATCGATCAGGGTCTCGAAGCTCAGCACGGTCGAGAGCAGCGTGATCCCGTTGAAGGAAATCCCGCGGTTTGCGAGATACCCCGCGATGCCCGCCGAGCGCGTGGTTCCGTAACTCTCTCCGAACAGGAACAGCGGCGAGGACCAGCGCTCGTTCCGCGAAATGTACATGCGGATGAATTCGCCGAAGGCCTCGATATCTCCTTTGACGCCCAAGTATTTCTTGGTTAATTCCGGAGTCGCTGCCCGGCTGTATCCCGTGCCCATGGCGTCGACCAGCACCAGGTCGCTCTTGTCGAGCAGGGTGTAGGGATTGTCTTCCATGCGGTAGGGCGCGGGAGGCATGAAGCCGTTCGGCTCGAGCACCACCCGCTTCGGACCCAGTGCGCCCATGTGCAGCCAGATGGATGCCGACCCCGGGCCGCCGTTGAAGGCGAAGGTCAGCGGACGCTTGCTCGCGTCCTGTCCGTCGAGCGTGTAGGCGACGAAGAACATCTCGGCTTCGATCTTGCCGTCGGCGCGCTTAAGGGGAAGCCGTCCGGTGGTCGCCGTGTATTTCAGCAGCTTGCCGTCGACCGTGATCTGGTGATGGGTCACAACCGGCGGAACTTCAGTGACGTCGAAGTGCTCTTCTTTGTCTTTATCCTTGTCGGTGGCTTCCTTGTCCGCCTCCGGAGCCGCTTCCGGCTTTTTCTCGGGCTCGGTGACCTTCTGTTCCGGCATCTTGGCCGGTTCGCTCTTGGTGGTTTTCTTATCTTTCGATTTTGCATCGGACTGCTGTGCCGCGGCGACTCCGGTGAACAGACAAACCAGAATCAAAAAAGCTGTGAATTTGTGCATTCTTTTCTCTCCCGATATCTATCGTGTGGCGACCTTACGATGAAAACAGGCAGGGCCGCATTATACGCGGGTCGATGACCGCCGGCGGCGATCACACCGTACGAGTGTTTCGTAGAGACGCAGCTTGGCTGCGTGTGGTCTAAAGATGATCCAGCGGGCCGGGTTCACTGAGCCTCGGTCTCCGCGGCTGGTTCCGTTAATATGTCCATGTGCCCACCAAGGTCCCTGCAAAATCCAGGCAGCCCGTTCTTCAAGCCACTCTACCGAAGAACCTCCCGTGGCTGGTCCACGGATTCACGACCCGCCAGGCCGGCAATCTTGGCTTTACCAAGGACGCTTCGCGCCGCGCCGTCGAGCGCAATCGCACGGCCACCATCAAGAGACTCACGAGGGGCAAGGCCTGGCCTCTGGTCACGCTCCGCCAGGTGCACTCCGACCTTATTCATTGCGTCACCCACATTCCGGAGCACCAAGCTGTGGGCGATGGCCTTATCACGCGCACGCCCGGCGTCCTGCTCGCCATCCAGACCGCCGACTGCCTGCCGGTCATTCTGGCCGATGCCAAGAGCCATGCCATCGGCGTATTCCATGCAGGTTGGCGAGGCACGTTGCGGCGCATCGTGGAAAAAGGCGTGGGGGAAATGCGCCGCTGCTTCGGTACGCGTCCCAAGGACATTTATGCGGCCATCGGCCCGGGAGTGCACAACTGCTGCTACCAGGTGGGGAAGGAAGTGCGCGAGCGTTTCGAATCGCAATTCGCTTACGCCGCCGATCTCTTTCACGAAACCAAGGAGTCGGACGAAGTTCACGAGCGCTACCCGCTGCTGTTTCTCACGGCCCGCGCTCCCGGACACAGCGAAAGCATGCTGCCCAAGAAGATTTTTCTCGACCTGGTGGAAGCCAATCGCCGCCAGTTGATGGACGCTGGGGTTCCGGCGAAACATATTTCTACCTCGCCACTGTGCACATCGTGCCGGACGGATCTGCTGTTCTCGTATCGAAAAGAGAAAGAGAAGGCGGGCAGATTGATGGCGGTCGCGGGGATAAGACTGTGACAAGCTGCCGGGCGATCTGGGCGTTGGCCGCGTGCGTTCTCACTTTCACTGTGGTCCACGCGGCTGACATCGATCATGCCAAAAAAGTCGACGCTCTCTTCTCTGCCTTGAAAGCGAAAGATCCCGGCGCCGCGGTGCTGGTTCTCGAAAAGGGCAAGGTGGTTTTCGAACGCGGTTACGGCATCACCGACTTGCGCACGCGGCACGCCATCGACGCCAGCACCAACTTCCGCCTGGCCTCCTGCACCAAGCAGTTCACGGCGATGGCGATCATGCTGCTGGTGCACGACGGCAAGCTGCGCTACGACGAGTCGCTCACCGAGGTCTTTCCGGAGTTCCCGACGTATGGCAAGAAGATTACCATCCGCAACCTGCTGAATCACACCTCGGGCCTGCTGGACTACGAAGAGCTGATGCAACCGCAACCGGGCGTTCCCGAGGACAAGTTGCGCCAGATTCACGATGCGGACGTGCTGGGGCTGCTGGAGCGGCAGAAGAAGACGAAGTTCGCTCCTGGCACGCATTGGGACTACAGCAACTCCGGCTATGTGGTGCTGGCGATGGTGGTGGAGAAGGCGTCGGGGAAATCGTTCGGGGAGTTCCTGCGCGAGCGCATCTTTTCCCCGCTGGGGATGACCAATACGATTGCTTACGAAAAGGGAAAAAATGAAGTCATGAATCGTGCCTACGGGCATACCAGACGCGGCGGAAACTGGGCGCAAAACGATCAGAGCGAT
Organism: Terriglobia bacterium; assembly: GCA_963832635.1. GTDB lineage: Bacteria > Acidobacteriota > Terriglobia > Terriglobales > Acidobacteriaceae > DATFTE01. The sequence continues at coordinate 955,875 of CAWHVH010000004.1, forward strand.
ACTTCAGCGACGCTGGGGGATGGCGGCGTCTACTCTTCGCTCGACGATCTGGCGAAGTGGGACCGGGCGTTGTCGGAGCACACGCTGTTGAGCGAAGCGGAGATGCGGCTGGCGTGGACGCCGGTGAAGGTCGCGGATGGCTCGGTTCGGGAACCTGACGGAACGCCCGCGGCGTATGGCTTTGGCTGGTTCCTCAATCCTTATCACGGACACGCGCGCATGTGGCATTACGGAGAGACGGTCGGATTCCGGACGACGATTCAGCGGTTTGCAGGTGTGACGGTCATTGTCCTGGCCAATCGGGACGACCTGGTACCGGCTGATCTGGCCAAGCGGATTGCGGATTTGTATTTTTAGTTGAAAGCGCGGGGGAGGGTAGCAGTTGCAGATGCTCGCGGTTTTCAATCGTCCCTACGGGACTTGGTCGTCTGTTGCTCCGACCCGGCGCTGAAGCGCCGGGCTATTGGCGGGCGCTCCTACGGAGCGGGAGTTACGGCATCGGGTGAGGCTGCGGAAGAGCCAGTTCCGGAGGCCAGCCCCTAAAGGGGGCATTCCAGAGAATCGATTTACGGTATGGCTGAAGCCATACCCTGATACAAGATACGACGGCAAGTAGGGGTCCTTCGACTGCGCTCGGCTGCGCCTCGCTCCGCTCAGGAAGACAACCCGCAACCTCGGCGTCCCCTGCGGTTTTCATTCCCCAACAACTAGAATCCCAGCCCGACCGCCTTTGACAAGAATCCGACCAGCGGCTTCAGCTTCTTGCATCCGGCGACTATGTCGTTCATGAACTTCTCGCTGGATACTTGCTTATCCGTGAACTCGATGGAGGCGATGAAGTCTTTGCGCTTCAGATCCTCGACCATGGGATGATCGGCGCAATAGCCGCGTGGGGGGCGGCTCAGCTTATCTCCGCCGAGTTCGAGGCCGCGCGTGGCCTTTTTCCACTCGGCGCTCTTCCAGGCGATGGCGTCGCGAATCCTGGCTAGAGACTTCGGGTCGGGATGCCAGCATCCTCCGGCGAGAAAACTCTCGCCCGGCGCGACGTTCAGATAAAAGCTCGCTCCATGAATATTTTCTTTTGAGCCGGCGTGCGGGAAGTGCATCCCGATGTTGGTCTTGTACGGGCTTTTGTTGGGCGAGAAGCGAATGTCGCGGTAAATCCGCATCAGCGAGCCGCCGTTGGGCTTGGGGTCGGCCTTGATCCATGGAGTGATCTCGCGCAGCCGAAACTGGAAGTCGGTGATGAAGCGCAAGCTCGGCTGCTTGGCGACGGTTTCGTAGCGCTCCTTGTTCTTAAGGAACCAGTCGCGCTTATTGTTGCGCTTGAGCTGCGTCAGGAATTGAAACACTTCGGGCGAGAAATAGGCTTTCTGCATCGGCGTACCTGAGTTGGATAGAGACGGAACTCTCTATTGTGCGGGCGGTGGAGACGAAGGAGTGGGTGTCGGCGCCGCCGTGGCCGCATGCTCGGCGGCGGAGTTGTTCACCAGGTCTTTCAACTCCTTGCTGGGCTTGAAGAAAGGAATCTTTTTCGCGGGCACTTCCACGCGGTCGCCGGTTTTGGGATTGCGTCCCACGCGCGGCTTGCGTTGCCGGGTGCGGAAGCTGCCAAAGCCGCGGATCTCGATTTTGTCGCCCACCCGGAGCGAGCGCACGATGCTGTCAAAGATAGTCTCGACAATGACTTCGCTGTCTTTGCGTGTCAGCTCGGCCAGCCGTGAAACCTCGTCGATCAGATCCGCCTTTGTCATACGCCGTTGCTCCGTTCTACTGCAAAAATTTGCGTGGCGTTCTGGTCACCCGACCCCTCCGCCACTGAATGGGTCTCCATAAACTTCTCAAATTTCAGGGCTTCTATGCAAGCTCTGATTCAGATACCCCGGTTTTCGCCTACCTCCAGAGATAGTAGAACCCCAAATTCTGATCCATCAATTTTTCTTTCGTCGGAATCCACTGGGAGATGTCCCCAAACATCAGGTCGAGCAAGGTCTTGCGGTCCTTGTCGGGACGCACCAGTACCGGCTCGCCCTTGATTCCAACCGACTTAGCGGTATCGTCGACCGCGGTCTGGAAGTCCCCAATTTGATCGATCAAGTGCATCGAGAGCGCCTGCTCACCGGTCCAAACCCGGCCGTCGGCGATGGCCTTGATATCGGCCACTTTCGCATGGCGGCCATCGGCAACCGCTTGCACAAACTGGGTGTACATATTGTCGATCAGGCTCTGCATGTAGGCGCGTTCCGCGGGAGTCATTTCGCGCGAGGGATCGCCCGTGTCCTTGAATTCTCCGACCTTCAGCACTTCCTGCTTGAGCTTGGCCCAGCGCAGCAGGTCGCCGTAGTTCACCCACTCGGCGATGACGCCGATCGAACCCACCACGCTGCCGTTGTCGGCATAGATCTTGTTGGTCGCCGAAGATACGTAGTAGGCGCCGCTGGCTCCGACCGTGCTCACCGAGGCCACGATGCGCTTCTTCTTCTCGTCGCGAATGCGCTTGACCTCGCGGTAAATTTCTTCCGACGCCGCGACTCCTCCGCCGGGAGAATTCACGTGAAGGATGATGGCCTTGATGGAATCGTCATCGGCAAACTTCTTGAGCTGCTGGACCACGGTGGTGGAATCGAGGATGACGCCGTTGAGGTCCACGACCCCGATTTTGTCGCCGAATCCATCGAAAGAACTTGTCCGCTCGCCTGTGTGCATGGCGAGGTACACCAGCGTGAACACTGCCAGCACGAAGAGGAAGAAGGCTCCTCCGCCAATCACCACCCAAAGCCAGGTACGAGACTTACTATTTTCCGCCATACGTTCACGTTAGTTTAGCACCGGAAGCAGGCCTTGGCGTTCCCCAGCTTTTGATGTTGCGGACGGGGACCGATGCAGGCAAAATTACGCCGCACGGCAAAGGGAGGAGCACATGGCTGCATTCTGTGTGAGTTGCGGGGCCCCACTGGTCGAGGGGACTCGGTTCTGTTCCAAGTGCGGAGCGGCGGTCCAGAGTCAGCCCGCCGCCGCAGGCGTTCCGCCAAGCGCACCCGCGAGTGTCGCGGCGCCCGCGCCGGTTGCGCCCACCGGCGGAGGCTCCAACGCGGCGGTCAAGATTATTTTCGGTATTTTGGGTGTGCTGGTCTTTCTTGGGCTGCTAATGGCGGGCAGCTGTTTTTATCTTACGTACCGGGTGAAACAAAAGGTTACCCAGGTCAGCCAGGAGATGGGCGGAAACGTCCCCCGCTATACCGGCAAGCGCGAGCCCTGCGCGATGTTAACGACCGAGGAAGCCAGCAAGGCGCTCGGCCAGCCGGTCGCATCAGTCGAGCAACTTGGCGTCACCACCTGCGAATACCATTACGGCCCCGGAGGGACGAAGACCCTGCCCATCGAATACACCTGGCAGGGCGGAGCCATGACCCTCAAGGTCGCGCACGCCGCCATGAAGCAAGTCTCGGCCGGCATGGACACCTTCACGCCGTTGCCCGGCATCGGAGATGAAGCCTATCTCGAACCCATGGGATCGGGCCTCCTCATGCGCAAGGGGGATGTGATGGTGCACATGGATCTGCGGGTCAGCAACATCAAGCCGGAGGCCGCCGAGAACATGGCGGGTAAAATCGCCGGGCGGCTCTAAGGGAATCGGGGAGATTGGGCTATTTACTCCAACGGCGTGACGACCTGCAACACTTGCGCCGCGACGGAGACCTCAACCGGGGTGCGGCAGACGTATTCCCCGTCGGCGTACACATCGAGTGGAGTTTCGGTCTGGAGGCGCAATCGCGCGGCTTGGAAATACTCGACCTCCGGGATACCGAGGTGCCGTCCGAAATAGACGGTTGGAAACAAACAAAAGAGTTTGAATTTGGCGAGATCGCTTACGATGCAGATGTCGAGCTTGCCGTCATCAAGGCGGGCGTGCGGCGCGATTTTCATGCCTCCGCCGTAGGCCGGGGTGTTGGCGAAGACGGCCGCGAAGGTCGGCTTGGCGCTCCGAGCTTGCCAGCCCTGGGTTGCGTCCCCCTCGGTAAGAACCGTCGTGAATACCGGAGCAAACCTTACGAGGGCAGGCACCATGCTTATCAGATAGCCTCCGTGTCCGCGCAACCAGCGCGGCAGTTGGTTGGCGCGGCGCGCGATCTCGCCGTCGAGACCTACGCCCCCGGCACAGCAGAAGTATCTTGAGATGCTATCGGCACCACGCGGCGTAATCACTCCCAGATCAATCGTCTTGACATTGCCTGCTCCCGCAACAAACTTCTTCCATGCGATGAGAGAGTCTTTCACGCTGCGAAGCTTTAGCGCGCGGGCAAAATCATTGCCACTGCCGCAAGGCACTACGAGGACCGGGAGCTTCAGGTCCACCAGAGCAGACAGGTGGCGATGGATGGTTCCGTCACCTCCGAAGATCAGTACCACGTCGGCGTGGCTCGAACTCGCAGGGAGTCCGATGATCCACTCGGCCTGGGAGTTTGTCTGAAAGGGCTGCAGGTCTCTGGGAGAAGAACCTAATCCGAGAATGGCGGCGGCGCGCATCCAGTCGCGCTAGAGGGTAACACTTTGCGACAAAGGTTTTACATGTCTCTGGAATCTCAGACTTTCACATTCCTTATAATGGCTCACCATGCCTTTTGCACCGGTTGAGGAACAGCTTTCCTACATCAAGAAGGGCTCCGCCGAGATTGTGAAGGAGTCGGAACTACGAGCCAGGCTGGAGAAGTCTCTGGCCGCTAATAAGCCGCTGCGGGTGAAGGCGGGATTCGATCCCACCGCGCCAGACCTGCACCTGGGCCATACGGTGCTGATGCGCAAGCTCAAACACTTTCAGGATCTCGGGCACACCGTGATCTTTCTGATTGGGGATTTCACCGCCCTGATCGGCGACCCCACGGGCCGCTCGGCCACCCGTCCGCCGCTGAGCGCCGAGACCATCAAGAACAATGCCAAGACCTATCTCGAGCAGGTGTTCAAGATTCTGGATCAAAGCAAAACCGAAATTCGCCACAACAGCGAATGGCTGGGCAAGCTGAAAGGCGAAGACTGGATTCGACTGGCAGCGAAGTTTACAGTTTCGCAGATGCTTGAGCGTGAAGACTTCCACAAGCGTTTTCGGGAAGAAAAACCGATTGCGCTGCATGAGCTTCTGTATCCGCTGGCGCAGGGGTATGACTCGGTCGCGCTGCATGCCGATGTCGAACTCGGTGGCACGGACCAGAAATTCAATCTGCTGGTGGGACGTGAATTGCAGCGGTCTTCGGGTCAGGAGTCGCAAATCGTGCTGACCATGCCAATTCTGGAAGGGCTCGACGGCGTGCAGAAGATGTCGAAATCGTACGGCAACGCCATCGGCATTCAGGAAGCACCGCTCGAGATGTACGGCAAAGTGATGTCGATCTCGGACCCGATGATGTGGCGCTACTACGAACTGCTGACTGACGTGAAGGTGCCGGAGATCGAGAAGATGAAGGCGGATGTGGGCAGTGGGCAAGCGCATCCCATGGCGCTCAAGAAAGAGTTGGCACGAAAGATAGTGGCGGATTTCCATTCGCCCGAAGCGGCGGGAAGGCGGCGGAGGATTGGGCAAAGCAGTTTCAGAAGGATGAAGTGCCGGAGAATGTGGAGGAGATCGTGGTGCTCTAGATCTCCGACATCCGATGGAAGCGGGCGAAATCCAGGGACTTAGCCGTTTCTCCGGATGGGGACGTTGGACTTCTGACCAGCGAGGTTTTTATTCGGGCCGACAAATGTTGGAATAGGCGAGCATCGTCGTCGTCGGTGATCGAGGCGGGTTGGCAGAATTCAAGAGAAAGCCGTCAGTATCAACGGTCAAAGCTGGAGGGCTAGCTATTGTTGTATCCGCGAATCGGCCTCTGACGTACGAGTCGGAAACAAATCAAGCACATTGAACTGGTGCGAATAGCCAGTTGGCTCACGGGACTTAGACTGCCCATTAGGGTGGCGTAGACACTGAGCGATGGCGGTTGTCGCACGAACGCACGCTGCTCAACTGCGATCAACCGAATACGCTCCGTAGGAGCGTTTGCCAATAGCCCGGCGCTTCAGCGCCGGGGATGCACCGCGTCTGACAAAGTCCCGTAGGGACGATTGAAATTCATCCCCACACATATTTCGGATCGTATTCGATACCGTGCTTCTTCAAGAACCCTAGAAACTCGTCCTCGAAACTGCGCTTGGTATGATGTCGCGCCTGCTCATTGATATACTCCACCGTCGCCTTCTGCAGCGAAATACTGACACTGAATGCCCCGTACGCTTCCTGCCATGCAAATTTGCCATTCCCGTTCTCATTCATCCATTTCGAGGATCCACCTTTCAACAATTGCATCGCTTTCGCAATCGGTATGGTCGCGGGCAAAGACAAGAGAGTGTGGATGGGATTCCGGGTGCCACCGACGGCAATCGCCTTGAATCCATTCTTACGGGCAATTCCGCCAAGAAATGACCAGAGCCGTGTCTGCATATCACATGGAATTGTATTTTGGCGGAGCTTGGTGGAAAAAACGCAATGCACCAGGTCGGAAACGTATGTGTGCGCCATCATGGACTCCGGGCTTGCAGTCGTCCCTACGGGACTTGGACAGGCTTGTTGCTTACCCGGCGCTGAAGCGCCGGGCTATTGGCAACGGTCCCTCCGGGACCCACAAGAGCGGTCCCAGTTTGCCCATGATGCCGCCACTCGCGCTGTGACAGTTGAACATCCGAGGGGATCTGATCTGAAGCCACGCCCTTTCAAAATGAGCGGCCTCGCGACGCCGCAGGGGCCGTGACAGCAAAGAACTCTATGACATGAGGGTGAAGTGGCCTAACCGGTGGCGACCGTTCTCACCAGCCTTCTTCCCACGACTTCGTAATTTCCCGCGAGGACGATGTTGATGGCTTCGGAATACGCGATGTGCTCCTGCTCGAGGATGCGGTTGGCCAGCGTGTGTTCGTCGTCGGTGTCGAGGACCGGGATGGTTTTTTGCACGATGATGGCGCCGTGGTCGAGTTCTTCGTCGACGAAGTGCACGGTGCATCCCGTGACTTTCACGCCGTAGGCGAAGGCCTGCTGCTGGGCTTCGAGGCCGGGGAACGAGGGCAGCAGGGAAGGGTGAATGTTCAAGATGCGGTGTGGAAATTGTTTTACGAACCAGGGCGAAAGCAGGCGCATATATCCCGCGAGACAGATGAGATCGGCGTTGTGTTCTTGGAGCGCCGCAACCACCTCGTGGTCGTGCTGTTCGCGATCTTTGCCTTTTGACGGGATGGCCAGCGCGGTCAGGCCTAGTCGGCGGGCGGTTTCGAGGCCCCCGGCGTCGGGTTTGTTGGAGATCACGATGGAGATGCGAGCGTCAGGAATATGTCCTGACGCGATATTCTTGGCGATGGCTTCGAAGTTCGAGCCGCGTCCGGAAAGGAGGATGCCGATGTTTTTCATATGAGCCTCGTTGCGACAATCATAATTCACCACAGAGAGGCATTAGAAATTGATGATTGTCGATTTTTGATTGTTGATCGCAAAATCGGCCGCCCCGGTTTGCTCCGATCCGGCCTGGTCCGCTATAGTTTTTATTGTCATGTATGAGAGCTTTCGCGCGACCGACCGTTGGACCAGGCAGGAAGTGCACTGCATTTACCAGGCGCTGATCGTGGCCGTCGCCACCCGGCACGCCGATGCGGTGGACATCAAGTTTCTGGTGGGCGGGCGGCCCGTATCGGTGGCGCTGCCGCTTCCGGCGTGGACGGAATACCAGAAGCAGACCGGCAAAGTCATTACCGACAAGTTGGCGATCGAGATTGCCGGACACTACCTGAAGACCGCGCTTGAATCCGGCGAAGGCGTGGGCCGGGAGATGTATTCGCTTACCGCTGAGGAAACGCTCAAGCATCTTGACGCCGTGGTGCACGAAGTGGAAACTAGCGCGGTCACCGAAGTTTGATTTTCCGCGCCCCGTACCGACCGGACGGTTTGTGACCATTGTTTTCTCCTGCCAACTGTCATAAATCACAACTATTTGTGACGAGCAACACATTCCCGGCGGATCAAATGGCGGGACAATCGGCCTGTGCCAGGGACTTCGGGCATTGACAGGATTGGCGCGGGGGCTTGGAAGAGCCATGTAAATGAGCGAGAATATATGGTTTGCGCTCACAGGAGACATTTGCTATTTTTCCGTAGCTCAGAAATCGTGCGCAATCTCCGACGCCACGGACCAGCATCTTCCGACTGCCTCATGCCTTCCTGCCCGCGTGCGTATAACTACGGCGCCTGATGGCCGTTCCAGCTTTTATTTGTGAGGAGACGCTTTTATGGCAAGTCTTACGGTCGAGGTTGAATCCGCGTCAAGTTCAGGGAAGAATCGTGAACTGGCGCAGTGGGTGGAAGAAGCGGCGCAGATGTGCCGTCCCGAGCGCATTCACTGGTGCGACGGCTCGCACGAAGAGTATCAGGCGATGTTGCGCCTGATGATTCTGTCGGGTGTTGCCATCCCGCTCAATGAAGCGAAGCGGCCCAACAGCGTTCTGGTGCGTTCCAATCCAGGTGATGTCGCACGGGTGGAAGACCGCACATTTATCTGCGCGAAGACAAAAGAAGAGGCCGGACCGACCAACAACTGGGAAGATCCCGCGAAGATGAAAGACAAGCTGAAAGGCTTGTACACGGGAGCGATGGTGGGGCGCACGATGTATGTGATCCCTTACAGCATGGGGCCCATCGGATCGCACATCGCGAAAATCGGCGTCGAGATCACCGACTCACCATATGTGGTAGCCAATATGCACATCATGGCGCGGGTGGGGAAGCGGGTGCTCGAAGCGCTGGGCGAAACCGGCGAGTTCGTGCGCGGGTTGCACTCCATCGGTGCGCCCCTGGCGGCGAACGATCAGGATTCCACCTGGCCCTGTAATAGCGAACAAAAATACATTTGCCACTTTCCCGATACGCGTGAGATCTGGTCGTACGGTTCCGGTTACGGCGGGAACGCGCTGCTGGGCAAGAAGTGCCACGCGCTGCGCATCGCTTCGGTGCAGGCGCGGGATGAAGGCTGGATGGCGGAGCACATGCTCATCCTGAAGCTGACCAACCCCAAGGGTGAGGTCAAATACATGACGGGGGCGTTCCCCTCGGCGTGTGGCAAAACCAACCTGGCGATGCTGGTGCCGACGATTCCGGGATGGAAGGTCGAGACCATCGGCGACGACATCGCGTGGATGAAGTTCGGCAAGGATGGTCGGTTGTACGCGATCAATCCGGAGTACGGATTCTTCGGGGTGGCGCCGGGAACGAGCATGAAGTCGAATCCGAATGCCATGCTCGCCGCGACCAGCAATTCCATCTTCACCAACTGCGCCATGACGCCTGACGGCGATGTGTGGTGGGAAGCCATGACCGACGAGAAGCCGGCGGAACTGGTGGACTGGCTGCGGCGGCCATGGACTCCGCAGGCCGGACGCAAGGCGGCGCATCCCAATGCGCGCTTCACGACTCCGGCGAGCCAGTGCCCGGTGATCGCGCCGGAATGGCAAGATCCGCGGGGCGTGCCGATCGATGCGATCCTGTTCGGTGGACGGCGAGCGGGCATTGTGCCGCTGGTGACCGAATCGTTGAGCTGGCAGCACGGAACATTCCTGGGCGCGACCGCGAGCAGCGAGACCACGGCAGCGGCTGTCGGTAAAGTGGGACAGTTGCGGCGCGATCCGATGGCGATGCTGCCTTTCTGCGGTTACAACATGGGTGACTACTTCGGACACTACCTCAGCATCGGCGCCACGCCTGGGGCCAAACTGCCGCGCATCTACTACGTCAACTGGTTCCGCACCGACGAGAACGGCAAGTTCCTCTGGCCCGGGTATGGCGAGAACAGCCGGGTGCTGAAGTGGATTTTCGAGCGCTGCGATGGCAAGGTTCATGCCAAAGATACGCCGATCGGACGGCTGCCCGAACCGGAGGATCTGGACACACGCGGACTGAACATGCCACCAGAGAACGTGGCCAAGCTGTTGAGTGTGGATGTTGACGGCTGGCTGGCGGAAGTGCCGCTGATCCAGGAGCACTTCGCCAAGTTCGGCGCGCATCTGCCGGAGGGAATGAGCCGTGAAGTAGCCGACCTGGAAGCACGGCTGAAGGCGGCGAAGAAGTAACGCTTGCTGTCTCAACGGTGACGTATTCATGACGTTTTGTTCAGGAGCCCGGAGTTTCCGGGCTCTTTATTTTTTGAGGAACAAAGGCGGCGGCAGCATCTAAGTGGGAGATGCAGTCAAAGCAGTCCCGGCCCAGTCTTACGCCGCGGCAAGTGTTTGCCGCGTGGCGAAATATTTTGAGCGGCAGAGCTCCCATGCTTTCCATCGAAATCACACGGGAGTGTCCGCTGCACTGCCCCGGATGTTACGCCTACGGCAGCGAGCATCTTGGCGGCGACACCACTCTCCGCGAACTTTCCGATTTCCGCGGCGACGCGCTGGTTGAAGGCGTCCTTCATCTGGTTGAGAAACACCAACCCTTGCACGTTTCCCTGGTGGGAGGAGAGCCGCTGATCCGGCATCGTGAACTCAGCCGTATCCTCCCGGCCGCTGAGCGCACAGGGACGATTCTCGCTGGTGGTAACGAGCGCGGTGATCCCGATTCCCATGGAGTGGATGAAGCTGCCGCGCGTCAGGGTCGCGGTGTCGGTGGACGGATTGCCGGAGCACCATGATGTGCGGCGGCATCCGGCAACCTACGAGCGCATTCTCGAGAACATTGCCGGAAGGGAAGTGAATGTTCACTGGACGATCACCCGTCCGATGACGCAGCGGGACGGGTATCTGGAAGAGTTCGTTGCCTACTGGAATGCGCGGCCGGAGGTGGATCGCATCTGGGTAAGTCTATACAGTCCGCAGGTGGGGGAAGAGAGCGCGGAGAAGTTGACGCCGGCGGATCGCGCGAAGATTGCGGCGACCTTGCCGGGATTGCAGGCGCGATATCCGAAGCTGCTGATGGGCGAGGGCATGGCGCGGGCATTGCTATCGCCGCCCGCGAACCCGAGTGCTTGCTTGTTTTCGAAGATGTCAACAAATTACTCGGCGGATCTCAAGACGCGGGTTGAGCCTTGCGTCTTCGGCGGCACCCCCGATTGCAGCCAGTGCGGATGCATGGCGACCACCGGCATAAGGTTTGTGGAAGAGACAAAACTTCTAGGGCCGCTGAAGGCAGGACACCTGGTCAGTGCTTCGGTTGGGATTGGTTTGGCGGTGAACCGGCTGCGGGAGAGTTCACCGACACCGGCGCGATGGCGTCCGGGTTTGCCGCAGCTGGGAAGAGATCAGGAACTGGTACAGATTGAGCAGAGTTCCGGGGATTGAAGCTGACGGGCGACGACGCCCGTCACTCCATTGTTATTTGAGCGTCTCTACACTAAGAGTTTTAAGCGGGCTGTTTCATGCCTTCTTCAGGGCGCGAACCAGGGCTACCAGGACCACGGCGCCGAGGATTGCGACCAGAATGCTGGAGATGAGGCCGCCCGAGGTATAGAAGCCGAGCACGCTCATGATCCAGCCGCCGATGACGCCGCCGACAATCCCTAGCACGATATCCATCAGCGTGCCGTAGCCGGATCCCTTCATGATTTTGCCCGTCGCCCAACCGGCAATCAGGCCTACCACAATCACGTATATGAGCCATCCCATAGAAATTCTCCTGCGCACGGTCTGAGATGCAGAGTCGAGCGTCGGGGCAGCTTATGCGGGGGACGCGGAGGGTGTCAAGGCGCGCCGTCCACGTCTGTGGTTAAATCAAATCTATGTTCGCCCGCCGGATTCGCGTGCAGTACGAAGAAAAAGGCCAGCGCCACCTGTGTCCGCTAAAGTGGCTCGACAGCTTTTCCATGCGCAACTTCACCAACGCCAGCGCCTTTGACGACACCTTGCCGATCGGCGACGGGGTGATGGAGGTCGGCACCCACGTGCCGCTGAATCAGTTGAAAGATGCGATGGAGGACTGGTTCCGGCGCAAGAGCTACATCGCGAAAAATGCCTCGTTGATTGTCGAGTGAGGAATCAATAAAGCATCTCGGCCGAAGAAATACGCAGCCTTTTAAGCCGGTTTTTTGACCGGCTGACCGGCTAAGCCCCATCGAATGGCCCCTGGTAACAGGCGCAAGGGAATGCCGGGCTGTTCGCAGGCGTGCACTTCCGGGCAATTGTGGGAGGGGTGAACTGTGTGTTACTAGTAGCCAAAAGCGGGTGGTAGAGCTGTGTCCGAACGTCCAGCTTGAGTCGCAGGCTTCGGTGCATCGAACAATCGCTTCTCACAAGATCGGGGGAGTCTGTTTCCACAGGGGTTCGGTCATCAGACCCCTTTTCCTCGCTGCCAAACATCTTCTGATTCTCACAGTCCTGATCGGTCTAGGCCTGGTTTCGGGTGCAGCCGGGCAGGGGATCCACGTCACTTTGCGGGCACACGCTGATCCCTACGATGGATATCAGAGCTACGCTGGCGTGTGGGGTGACGGGAACTACGCTTATGTCGGCTCCGAGCGGCGGAACGGTGTGCTGATCTACGACATCACGAATCCGGACGCTCCGGTGCTGGCTTCCTACTACGGACAGTCGGGTCCGATCGATATGGAGGACATCAAGGTCGCGAACGGCGTCGGATATTTCGCCGACAACATGGGAAGCGGCTTGCATATTGTGGATGTGTCCGATCCCACGAATCCCGTGCTGCTTTCGCAAATCACCTCCGCCAACGGCGGTTTCGACAACACGCACAAAATCGCGATCTTCCAGAACTTCGTTTTCATCCCGCAGAATCTGACGTCGCCGGCCATCATCAAGGTGTTCGACGTAAGCAATCCGGCCGCTCCCGTGTTGAAGACCACGTTTACCGCGACCGATCCGAAGTGGGTGAACGACATCGATATCCAGACCAACACCGCGGGGAAAACCTTGCTGTACACGGCAGGCTGGGGCGGGAAGTGCGACATCTGGGATATCACCAACATCGCGACCTCGAACCCGGTGCTATTGGGATCGTTCAGCGCGGGCGCAGATGGCAGCAGCGCTTCGGCGACGGCGGACGGGAACTACCTGGCGTATGCCACCAAGAACCCCAACGGCACTTCGTTTGTGACCATCTACAACGTCAGCAACCCCGCGAACGTGACCGTGGCGTCGACGTTGACCATGACGGCGCTGGGTATCGATGCCGTCACGCCGCACGATCCGAAGATTATGGGCAACCTGCTCTACGTGTCCTGGTTCCAGGCGGGCACACTGATCTTCGATATCACCAATCCCGCGGCGCCGGTTTTCGTGGGCACGTATGACACCTGGCCGGGCGCGGTGCTTCCCAGCCAACTCGATGGCAATTGGGGCGTCTATCCCTACCTGGGGCAGGATCGCGTGCTGTTGAGCGACCGTAATACCGGACTCTACATTGTCAATGCGACGGGAGTGAGTTCTCAGCCCGCGTTGTACAACCTGCAACTGAACCCAACGACGGTGCTGGCGGGGAGTCCGTCGAGCGGAACCGTCTATCTGGTGGGAGTCGCCGGATCGGGCGGCGTGCTGGTAAACCTTACGAGCGACAATTCCGCGGCGGTGCCGCCGGCGAGCGTGACAGTGCCCAATCAGGGCACCAGCAACAGCTTTACCGTGAATACCAACACTGTCAGCAGCAGCACGACCGCCACGATCACCGCTTCGTACGGAGGCGCGAGTGACAATGCGACGCTGACCATTACTCCGGTGGCGGATTTTCTGCTGAGCGCGGCGCCCACGTCGATGACGCTCTATCCCAGCCAGACGGGGACGGTGAGTGGAACGATCACGGCGGTGGCGGGATACAGCAATTCGGTAACGCTGAGTTGCATGGGTTCCGCGCCGCAAACCTGCACCTTTTCGCCAACCACGCTTACTCCGACAACTACCGGAGTCCCCTTCACGTTGACCGTGGCGAATCCCACCTCCGCGACTTTCAACTTCAACCTGCTGGCTACGGGTAGCGATTCGAAGCCCACGACTCACCAGATTCCTTTGACCGTGAACATTGCCGACTTCACGCTGGGAGCGCCGTCTCCGTCAAGCTTGAATTCGTTGCCGGGGCAGAGTTCTCCCTTCAGCATGCAAGTGAGCGCGAGCGGTGCCTTTGCGAGCACCGTCGACCTCTCGTGCAATGCTCCGGCGAGCGGGGTCAGGTGCGCGTTTGCGCCGTCGGCCGCAGTGAACCCGACGCAGGGCAATCCGGTCACGGTAACCACAACCGTCGCGACCACTACGGCGACGCCGGTCGGACAATATACGCTGACTGTCTCGGGAACCTCGGTGAACGCTCCGGCGCCGAAGACGCAAAACGTTACGCTCAACGTGGTCGACTTCGCGCTCGGCGCACCTTCACCCAACAGCGTAAGCGTATTGCCCGGAGGGAATTCGACGGTGACGGCGCAGGTCACGGCGATGGGGGGTTTCGCGGGAGCAGTTACGCTCTCCTGCAACGCTCCGGCTACAGGGGTGACGTGTAGTTTTTCTCCCTCGGCAACGGTGAATCCAACTTCGGGTAATCCGGTCGACGTGACGATTACCGTCGGGACCACAACCGCCACTCCGGATGGGCAGTACAATCTGACGATTTCCGCCAACACTCCCGGAGCACCCGCACCCAAGACCCAGACGATTGCGCTTGCGGTGATGGATTTCGCGATTACTCCGACGACCACGACACAGACCATCATGGCGGGGCAGACGGCTTCGTATCCGCTAACGGTTTCCGGCGTCAACGGAGCGTTTACTGGCGCGGTGGCACTGACCTGTTCCGGAACGCCGTCACTCAGCACGTGCGGCTTGGCTCCAACCAGCGTGACGCCGGGAGCGAGCGGTGCCACTGCCACGCTCAGCGTTACGACCACGGCGCCCATGGCGGCGCTGCACCGATCACAGGGCTGGTTCTATGCGCTGTGGCTGCCGATGATGGGGATTGTCTTCGTCATTCGCAAGCCGGCGAGAAAAAGCAAAATGCTCGTCCGCTTTGCCGGGATTGCCGGTCTGCTGATTCTGCTCGCCTGGCTCCCCGGCTGCGGTGGAGGGAGTGGCAGCACCAATCCCGTCCACAAGCCGGGCACGACGCCTGGAACCTACACGCTTACGATCATGGGCACTTCGGGGTCGCAGTCGCATAGCGTGTCTGTGACTCTTACCGTGCAGTAAATCCACCTCCCGTCCGATTTCCTTGACAGCGGTTTCGGATTTTGTACACCCGAGGTCGCCGAGACCGATCCGCTCGCAATTCCTAAACCTCGCCCCATCAGACTCTTGCGCTGTTCTCGCCGGTTGGCGGAAGCGGCACGCCGTTTGCATTGAGGAAGCGGAGATCGTCTTCGTCTGGCGCGACTGTCACTACTCACTGGGCCGGGAATGGAAGTACGTATGCACATCCAAATGAGACCGCAACCGCCGTATTACGAGATCAATTGGAGAGGTGTTCTAGGATTGGCGGCAATGGTCGCGGGCAGCGTGCTCGGCTGGATCGCCATTGTCAGTGGATTTCAGGCGGTGTTGCGGTAAGGAATGAGCTCGTGACGTAAAGTGCGGTAGGCAGGGGCGGACACCACCTGCCTGCCGCGCGAGTTTACTTGTCGTAGTGCAGCAACGAGAAGACGTCAGAGCCCTTGAGCTTGTCGCGGCCGTTGAGGAAGTCGAGTTCCACGACAAAACCTACACCGGCGATGTCGGCGCCCAGAGACTGGGCGAGCGTGACTGTGGCCGCCGCGGTTCCGCCCGTGGCCAGAAGGTCGTCGACGATGATCACGCGCTGCCCCTTCTGAATGGCGTCTTTGTGGATCTCCAGCGTGTTGCTGCCGTACTCCAGGTCGTATTCGACTCTGGCGGTGGCGGCGGGAAGTTTGCCCGGTTTGCGCACCGGCACAAATCCAGCGTTCAGACGATAGGCCAGCGCCGGCCCGAAGATGAAGCCGCGCGCCTCCATCCCCAGCACCAGGTCGATCTCTTTTTCGAGATAGTGCTCGGAGAGCGCGTCGATCAAGGTAGCGAAACCGAGCTTATCCTTGAGCAGCGTCGTGATGTCGTAGAACAGGATTCCCTTCTTGGGGAAGTCGGGCACTTCGCGGATGAGCTTTTTCAGGGGCTCACAATCGAGGTGCGACTTAATCGGCACGGCTTTGTTGGTAGACACTTACCACGCTCCTTCGATGCGAAATGTACGCAGGCCGGCGACCGGCTGATCTTCAAATTCCTGAACGTCGTCCACGCGCGCCGCCCGCGGACCCTGGCGCAGCCGCGAACGCAATCCGGCAAGCTGCTCGCGCGTGCCTATGGCCAGCACTTCCACGCTGCTGTCGGCATTATTGCGCACCCATCCCGAAATTCCCAAGGTGTGCGCTTCGCGCTCCACGAACCAGCGGAACCCGACGCCTTGCACCCGGCCGCGAACCAGAAAGCGGCGAGCCTCGATGGCTTTTTCGGCGGAACTCATTCCCAAAAAATGCTGATTGTTGATTTTTGATTGTCGAATAAAAGCTTTTTCAATCAACAATCAGAATCGACAATCAAAAATGTCTCTACGCTCTCGACAAATATGTGCCTTCCGCGGTATCGACCTTGATCTTCTCGCCTTCGTTGATGAACGGAGGCACCTGCACGATCAGTCCGGTCTCGGTCTTGGCCGGCTTAGTGACGCTGGAGGCGGTGGCGCTTTTGAGTCCAGGTTCTGTTTCCAGAACCGTCAGCACCACCGTCTGGGGCAGTTCGATGCCCACGGCTTTGCCGTCGAAGAACTCCACTTTGATCTGGAGATTAGGAATCAGGTAATCCACGGCGTCGCCCAATATCTCTCTCGTAAGGTGGGTCTGCTCGTAGTTCGACGTGTCCATGAAGTAGTAACTGTCGCCGTCGGCGTAGAGAAACTCCATTTCGAGTTCGTCCACGGTGATCTTTTCGATGGGGTCAGGGGAGCGGAAGCGGTGTTCGAACATGGCGCCAGTACGC
This sequence comes from Terriglobia bacterium, assembly GCA_963832635.1. GTDB lineage: Bacteria > Acidobacteriota > Terriglobia > Terriglobales > Acidobacteriaceae > DATFTE01. Next base: position 972,846 of record CAWHVH010000004.1, read on the forward strand.
AGATTGCGCAGTTTGGCCTGGATGAATGCACGTAAATTGCCGGGCGTGCGGTGCTCGACGCTGAATACGGAGTGCAGATCATTATTGTGCTTGATGATCATGCCGGGGCGAAGCTGGGTGGCAGGGATAGCCATTGCTGAATGAATCTCCTTTAAGTGCGGTGGCGCGGTTGGGCGCGGGGAAGGCGGGCAGTCCACATTTTCCACGCGCACGAGGCCTTGAACCCTTTAGTTTACACGTAGTTGAACTGCTTTGGGAATGCAGAAACCCGAGGCGATTCCCGACATTTGGGATTTGTGTCTTCCGGAAGCTCCGCAGGCGACTAAAATAGGCGGAGGCGAATCCAAGTACGAAACATTCGTAAGATCATGAAAGGATTCTTATGTTTACTGACAAGAAGGAAGGCATTTACGAAGCATCGGGACTAGCGGGAACGGCAGTTGCCTTCCTGTTAATTGGAGTGGGCATCGGGGCCTTGGTGGGGATGCTCTACGCTCCCAAGACCGGCAAGCAGATGCGGAAAGACTTGCGGCGCAAACTGGATGACGCGCGCGACACTCTGGACGACTGGAAAGATCAGGCGAAAGAAGTGGCAGAAGATGCAATGGAGCGCGGTTCGGATCTGGCGGACGATCTGCGAGACCGGGTCGCTCCGTTAGCCAAGAATCTGCGCCGAGGGTAAGAGATCGAGCTTCAGGCTTTGGGCGGCGGGTGCGCAAGGCTTCTTGCGACCCACTCCCTGAAGCCTGATTCTTTTTAGTGGAACACGGACGAGAAGAATCCCTTCACCTTCCCAAAGAAACCATGGTGTTCCTTCGGCGGGGCTGGCTTCTGCGGAGGCGGCGCCGGAGTGACGGTGGGCGCTGGCGGTTCGGGCCGCTGCGCGTCGACCACGGGAAGTGCCTTGGCTTCGGTGTCCGGCCCCGGAGTCGTAGCAGCCGGATCGGCGGCCCGGTAGACAAAGGGCGCTTCCACTTTGACGTGGACTTCGTTTGGACCGGAAGCGGGCACGGGCGCCGTCTCCGGCGAAATCGACATGGTGACCTGCGAGGGCGGAGGCGCGCTCGATTGCACGCCGGAGTCGGCGGTCGGCACGGTGATGGGTTTGCCTTCGTCTTCCGGCCGCGCCAGCCGCATATTCGTAGGCATCTGCGACTCGGGCACTACCGGCCGGGAGTCCGTCGAAGCCCGCATCACCGGCACCGGTGGAGCCGGACATCCGCAATTCTCCGGCACATCGGTGCCGGCTTCCGCAAGTTTCCCGGAGTGAAAGACGATCTGCTCGGAAGGCTTGACCTGATAACTGCCGTCCCCCATCAGCTCCGAAACAATGATCGGCGCGGTGTTGCCCGGCAACGCGCGGACACAGGTGTTGCCGCGAGAGTCCACCCGGAATGCGTACTGGAAGTCGCCCGGGCCGGCGAGCAGAATCCGGAAGTCCGGCGTAAGAATGGCATCGGCAGACTGGCCGGAAGAGTAGTGCGTCTCAAGGGCGCCGGTACTTATGCCGAGCAGCATGTCTTTTCCGTTTTTCGACTGCGTCACCGAAACGGTGGTGCCGGGGCAAAGTCGCACTTCGCCGCCCCGTGTAAGCCGCAACACGGCGGTATCGGCGCCCGCAGAGACGGAGGATCCGTTGGCGATCCGGCTCCCAGCCATCAGAATGGCGCCGTTCGATCCTGGACTGACAGGAATCACCGCGGGCTCCACGCCCTGGGTGAAGGCGGGCACGGTCGGAACCGGCGGCGATTGGGCTACCACGGGCTGGTTGAGGCGAATCGTCAGAACATTTCCGGCGGCATTCGAGCTGTACTCGCTCGGCTTAAGCAAGTCGATCACGATGCGCACCGTGGGCGGCCGTTGCTCGAATTGGTCGAGCCGGATGTCGCTGACCTCGGCGCTCTTTACATCGATACGCTTGCTGCGCACCGACATTACGGTATTGGGGAGGTCAATCACCAGCCGATCGGGGTTCTCCACCTTCTGGATTTTAGGAATCACCGGGCGAGTGGCGGTGACTTCGACGGCAGGCGGCCCGCTCTGACTCAGCAGGACCCGCACCCGGGTGATGGCGGCGGGAGGTTCGGGGGGCGATTTCGGCGCAGCCCGGCGACCCGCTGCCTGGAATGGAGCCAGAACAGCGATCCCCGAAAGGAGCGCGATCACGCTAAATTGAGGGCCGATACGCAACAAAGGACCTATACCTACAACCTTCCCTAAGGGAACGATATCACCGCCGGGGTGGGAGAGAAAGTGGCCGAAAGGAGCCAAGCCTCTTAGGATGCCCTTGATCTGGACGCAGCTCAGGATTCGGAGAGAAACTCGTATTCATCGATGACCGCCGCCACCGCCACCCGGCCGTCAGCTGCGCCGTTATCGACCCGCACCACCTTGCCTTTGCAGCGAACGCGTATGCTCTCGGTCAGGGTGATTTCCGGCGGCAACGTCAGCGTGAACTCGATAGGCGACCCGGTAGCGATCTCCGAGTCGACGTAGAAGCAGATGCCGCGGGCGCTGACGTCGCGCGTCTGCGCAGTCTTTTCCTGGCCTCCATTGTCGCTGTAGGTGACGGAGACGGGAAGCCGCAGCGCGAACCTGCGGGTAGTGCGTTTTTCCTGTTGGCTCTCGGCCATGAGCCCTCCGGTAACGCCGTAAGCATGGCGGTTTGCGCGAAACGTGTCAAGGGCTTGTTGCACCAAAACCGCGATTTCATTGGCTACGCTGATGTAGTCTGATACAGGCCCAGCATGGTCTTCGTCCTCGACAACTACGATTCCTTTACCTACAACCTGGTGCAATACTTAGGCGAACTGGGCGCGGACGTGGTCGTCCGCCGCAACGATCAGGTAACGGTTACCGAGATCGAGCAGATGAAACCGGAGCGGATCGTGGTCTCGCCTGGCCCCTGTACCCCGCAGGAAGCGGGCATCAGCATCGAACTGATCCGCCACTTCGCCGGCAAGGTTCCAGTGTTGGGGGTGTGCCTGGGACATCAGGCGCTGGGCGCGGCGTTTGGGGGAAGGGTGGTGCGGGCGAAGAACCTGATGCACGGCAAAACCAGCGAAGTGAAACATGACGGCAAGACGATCTTTCGGGGATTGCCGTCGCCAATGACGGCAACGAGGTATCACTCGCTGATTGTCGCCGAAGAAGGCTTGCCGGATGAATTGGAAGTGAGCGGCTGGACGACCGAGAAAGATGGATCGCGGGTGATCATGGGCCTACGCCACAAGAAGTTTGCGGTGGAAGGAGTGCAGTTTCATCCGGAGAGCGTGCTGACGGGAGAGGGGAAGAGGCTGATCGGGAATTTCCTGCAATTGGAATAACTGGGTCTCCCATCCCGGTCGCGTTTACTTTGCGACGACAGGGCGGGGTGTTCACCCGTCACAGTGCTGGCTCCAGCTTCCTCCCTACAAGAAGAACGGATGTGGGGTGAAAGAGGCGGGCAATTCCAGCTCAATGCGCAATAGGTCCTGGGGTCGATAGGCATACTCCGCGCCGCACTCGTCACAGCGGATGTGAATGCGGCTGTCCAAGGCCGGCGGGGGCAGAATCGCGTCGGTTTCGCCCAACGGAATCCGGTGTCCAAAGAAGAGGTTTTGCCGCTTGTGAAACTTGTGATTCTTGCACAGGACCACCCATGCGTACTGGCTTTCGCAGCCCATCCCACCCTCCAAGCTACCGCGTCCCCTGGGAGAGGTTGTTGGCGCTATTGTCGCCATTGTGCCGTCGAAGTTGTCACCGGTTTGTAAAAAAGGGCTTATGGACTGCTCGTTCTGCGATGAAAAATTCAACACCTCTGTCATCCGAGCACAGCGCAACTTTCTTTTGCGAAAAGTCGAGTCCCCTACCCTCCCCTCGCCCGCTCCACCGCCCTTAACACCCCCTGCGCCTTGTTCATCGTTTCCTGAAATTCCGTTGCCGGATCGGAATCCGCCACGATGCCCGCGCCTGCCTGCAAATAGGCCCGCCTGCCTTTCATCAGCATGGTGCGGATGGCGATGCAGGAATCGAGGTTCCCCGCGAAATCGGCATAGAGGACCGAACCGCCGTACACTCCCCGCCGGACCGGTTCCAGTTCTTCAATGATCTGCATGGCCCGCACTTTGGGCGCGCCGCTCAGGGTCCCCGCGGGAAAGCAGGCGGCGAAGGCGTCGAGCGCGTCCAGTTCTTTTCTTAACTTCCCTTCCAGGGCCGAGACCAGGTGCATCACGTGGGAGTAGCGTTCCACATACATCAGGTCACGCACCTTCACCGAGCCGTATTCGCTGACTCGTCCCAGATCGTTGCGCCCCAGATCGACCAGCATGACGTGTTCGGCCCGTTCTTTTTCGTCGTGCAGCATCTGCTGCTCCAGTCGCTCATCGTCGGCCTGATCGCGTCCACGCGGATGCGTGCCGGCAATCGGCCGGTACTCCAGTTTGCGTCCGGTGACCCGCACCAGCATCTCCGGAGACGAGCCCAGCACGTGGGTATCACCCATGCGCAGAAAATAGAGGTAAGGCGAGGGATTCACCGTACGCAGAGCGCGGTAGATGTCGAAGGGTGCAACTTCGGGGAGGAAGTCTACGCGCTGAGAAAGCACGACCTGAAAGATGTCGCCGGCGGCGATGTACTCTTTCGCGCGCTCGACCGATTTCATGAAGCGTTCGCGAGTGGTTCCGGCGTGAACTTTCAGCTTCGACTTTCTGCCCTTGCCCGGGCGAACGAACGACGGCGCGCGCGCCAGTTTCTTCTCCAGCGCAGCGATGTCTCGCACCGCCCGGTCGTAGGCGCGCCGCGGACTCTCGCGCCGCACATCGGCCATGGCGATGATGTGAATCTGGTGGCGGACGTGGTCGAAGGCCAGCAGGCGGTCGAAGAACATCAGTTCCGCGTCGGGTAGATGCAGATCGTCTTTGGCATGCTCGCCGATGTTCTCCAGTTTTCGGACGATGTCGTAAGCAAAGTAACCCACGGCTCCGGCGGTAAAGGGCGGCAATCCGGGGAGATGCGCCGGATGGTGTTCGCGCAGCAACTCCTTCAGCAGTTCAAAGATGCTCCCTTGCCGCTTCTCCCTCCGGTTACCCCGGTGAACCACGATTTCGTTGTCTCGATTCTGGACGCGCATGTATGGCCGGGCGCCCAGGAAGGTGTAGCGTCCCACCTGCTCGCCGCGCTCCACGGATTCGAGCAAGAAGGCATAAGGCTCTTTCGCGGCAATCGCCAGGAAAGCCGACACTGGCGTGAGCAGGTCGGCGGTCACCGACTTGACCACCGGCACCAGGGTAGCCTCGCGGGCGAGACGGGAAAATTCCTTGTAATCGGGAACGAGCATGCGGGTTACGGTGGCCTCATTATAGGGGAGAGGTCGCGGGACTATGGTAACCAGCCAGTGAATTGACGAAGCAGTTATGGCTTGGAACAATGGCGATACAGTCGACATCGCTTGAGCGGGGACGCATGCGTATCAAGTTCTGGGGCGTGCGCGGATCCACTCCGACACCCCAGCCGGAAAATCTGCGCTACGGCGGCAACACCTCGTGCGTCGAAGTGCGCCTCGAAGACCGCGTCTTCATCTTCGACTGCGGCACCGGCCTGCGCACTCTGGGGCACCAGCTTCGCCAGGAATTCAACGGCCAGCCGGTTTCCGCTCATGTCTTCGTCTCGCACTTTCACTGGGATCATATTCAGGGTCTGCCGTTTTTCGGTCCGCTCTACGACAAGCCGGAGAATCGCTTCTTCTTTCATTCGTCCGGTCGCACCCGCAGTCTGAAGCGCGTGATGGAAGAGCAGATGGCCGCGCCCTACTTTCCCGTCGACATGAGCGAGATGAAGGCACAACACAGCTTCTACGACATCGAACAAGGGCGTCTTCCGCTCGATGATGTCACTATCGAAGCCATGTGGCTCAACCATCCGCAAGGCTGCCTGGGCTTCCGTATCGAAAGCCCGGCGGGCGTGTTCGTGTATGCCACCGACAACGAACCGGGAGACGCGGACTTCGATAAGAATGTTCGGAAACTCGCGGCGGGCGCGGATGTGCTGATCTACGATGCCCAATATCTGCCAGAAGAATACGAAGCCCGCAAGCGTGGCTGGGGACACAGCCACTGGCGCGAGGCGGTGAACGTGGTCATGGAAAGCGGTGCCAAAGAACTGATTCTCTACCACCACGATCCCGAGCATGACGATGCCTGCATCGACAAGATCGTGAAAGAGGCGCGGAATTATTATCCGCGAGTGCGCGCCGCAGCCGAGGGTATGGAAATCGTCCTCAGCGAAAAGTGATCTGACTTATCCTCCTTGTCATCCCGACCGGAGTGGACGGCCCGCTTCACCGCACGCCGCGAGACACAAAGCCCCTCAACTCCGCGTCTACCCGCCTGCTCGGGATGACATTTTTGTTTTGACAAACCTGGTGCGCGCCCGCTCGTCTTTGTCATCCAACTTGATGACGAGTAAACACGATCACGGAGAAAGCAATGCCCGACTTGAGGGAAGTTTGTAGACCTGGAGATGATGGATCGGCGGATGCGTTCGTTCTGTTTGGAGCGATGGGTGATCTTGCCCACAAGAAGACGTTTCCCGCGCTCTACAACATGGTGCGGCGTAACGGGTTGAATGTTCCCATTATCGGCGTCGCCCGCGCGGGCCGCACGAAAGAGCATCTGAAAGAGCGCGCTCGCGACAGTGTCAAACAGCTGAAAGGCCCGATTGACGAAGCCGCCCTGAACAAATTACTGGGCCTGCTGGAGTACGTCGGCGGCGACTACGAAGACCCCACCACATTCGCGCTCCTGAAAAAGACGCTTGGCCCGGCGCAGCGGCCCATCCACTATCTGGCGATCCCGCCGGTGCTTTTTGTTGACGTGGTGAATTCCCTGGCGAAATCTTCCTGCCTGCAAGATGCGCGGGTGATTGTCGAAAAGCCCTTCGGCCACAATCTGGCCTCGGCGCAGAAGCTGAATAAAGAACTGCTTTCCGTCCTTCCTGAATCGCGCATTTTCCGCATCGATCATTACCTGGGCAAGGAAGCGGTCCTGAATCTGTTGTTTTTCCGCTTCGCCAACAGCTTCCTCGAGCCCATCTGGAACCGCAATTACATCGACAGCGTGCAGATCACCATGGCGGAGAAATTCGGCATCGAGGGCCGTGGCAAGTTCTACGACGCCACGGGAGCGATCCGCGACGTGATTCAGAACCACATGCTGCAGGTGGTCGCTTTCCTGGCGATGGAGCCGCCCACCGGCCTCTACTGTGAATCCATTCGCGACGAGCAGGTCAAAGTATTTCGCAACATTCCCGGGCTCGATCCCAAGAATCTGGTGCGCGGGCAGGTTGAGGGATATCGCAAAGAGAAGGGCGTCGAGCCCAACTCGAAGACAGAAACCTACGCTGCGGTGCGTTTGGAGGTCGAGTCCTGGCGCTGGGCGGGGGTTCCGTTTCTTATTCGAGCCGGCAAATCCCTGCCGGTCACGGCGACCGAAGTTCTGGTGAAGCTGAAACAGGCGCCGCTCAAGACCCTCGCGGGCAGCGATACCAACCGCTTCCGTTTCCGTCTGGGTCCCGGGGAGTTGTCGATCAGCCTGAAAGCCGAAGTGAAGCGTCCGGGGACGGATCTCGTTCCCGTGCCGGCAGAGTTGGTGGCAGTCAAGCAGAGCAACGCCGACGAGGTTGACGCCTACGAGCGCCTGCTTAGCGACGCCATGCACGGAGACCCCATGTTTTTCGTCCGCGAGGACGAAACCGAGGCCGAATGGGCGGTCGTCGATCCAATTCTGGGCGACCGGACTCCGCTTTACGAGTACAAGGCGGGTTCCTGGGGCCCCTCCGAGGCCGACCGCCTGGCCAAGGATATTGGTGGCTGGCACAACCCTGAGGGCTAGAGGCTCCACCGTATAACTGCAACTAAGTAATTGATATTAAATGACTTGTTTTAGATTCTTCCCCTTCGTCGACGCCAGCACTCGCCAGACCACCCTCCGTTCTGGGACAATAGAAGGACTCAGCCAGGGCCCCGAGGCCCCTGTAGCGGTATCCGCTGACCGGGTGACCCCGATGATCCGCGATGAAGGTTCCCTTACCGTGACCCAAACCTCCCTGGCGGAGCTCGCTCCGCAGGGAAAAACACTGGCGCCCGCCGGGCCACCCGTGTGTGGGTCGGTCCTGGTCCTGATCCAGTTCGATGTGTGTGAAGAGATCCGGCTGGACCGCTTGCGGGAGATTTTCGGTGCTCGCACCGTGCAGCAACCCAGCTTCAAACACCCGACGCCGGGATATGTCCGGTACCAAAGGCCTCCGGTGGTGGAACCGATCGAGCCCCTGGTGCTCGAAAGCGGGGAGCGGCTGGAAGGCCAGATCAAGTATTACGACTACGGCGTGCTGAGCGTGGTGCTGGAGCTCCCGTTCGCGGGAGACTGGGAGAAGCTGGTCCGGCTGGGCAGCCGCTGGGTATGGGATGTCGATTTTGCCGGACATGCTTCGCGCATCGTGCGAGAGAAACTGCAACGCGCGACGCCGGCCCTGGTCAAACCCTATTCCGAGTGGCTGAGCGAAGACTACTTCATCTTTCATGTCCGCGAGCTGGCCGGATCGCCCTCCGGGGCGGAACTGGTGGCGACGCAGGGCGCGCAGATCGCCCAGGTGGTTCGCGGCGAGACCATGCAACTCTCCGACGGCGAGCGCAACGAGATTCTGCAGTCGCGCATTTCGTATTACGTCAACGATCTGGCGGTGATCGGTTACAACGCGGCCTTTCTTTATGACAGCGCCGCCGGCGCTGAGACCGCCATTCAACTGTTGGAGTACGCCAACTCCCAGCTGCTGGAATTCCGCCATTACGACGAGCTTCTTACCCGCGAACTGGAGAGCGTGTACGACTTCATGGATAAGGGCACGGGAACGCTGGCCCGCTGGCGTTTGGCGCGGGCCGCTTCCAAGTTGCATACCGTGCTGCTCGATGTGAACGAACTCACGGAGCACGCCGATAACGCCATCAAGTTTTTGAGCGATATGTTTTCCGCCCGCTTGTACAAGCTGGCAGCGTCGAAGGTGGGCGTTCCCGACTACAAAGACCTGGTCACGCAAAAAGTGCACACCGCCGAAGAGCTTTACCGCTTCATGGTCGATCAGTTCAACCAGAGCCGCGCCTTCGTACTGGAATTGATGGTGGTCATCATTCTGATCATCGAACTGGTGTACTTCTTCCAGGGAAAGATGATGTAGGGGCCCTGCTAGCAAAGCCTGGCGGCCCCGATCTTTTGCGCCGGCGGTGGGCTAGCGAATAAAAGCTCTTAACCGCAAAGAACGCGAAGAAGATCCGCAAAGCCCGCAAAGAACTTCTTCGTGATGTTGGCGAACGTTCTTTGCGAACTTTGCGGTCAATCTACCAGGGCTCACTAGCCACAACCGCATCTGCCGTTTATCCTGAGCGCTCTGCTGTGAGGAACCATGCGCGGACTGGACGACAAACGTGTGCTCATCACCGGAGGCGCCAGCGGCATTGGCGCGGCCACGGCAGCGCGCTTTCTGGAGGAAGGTTCCGCCGTTTGTGTTCTCGACCGCGACCGCCAGGCGCGAGACAGAATCCAGCATGAACTGCCCGACCTGGCGGGAACTTTGGATGCGGACGTCTCCGACTTGAAGCAGGTGGAAACCGCGTTCGCCGACGCGGTGCGCATCATGGGCGGCGTCGATGTCCTGATCAATAATGCCGGCATCAGCATTCGCCACAAGTTCCTCGACATTACTCCGGAAGAGTGGGACAAGGTCGTTGCGGTGAATCTCACCGGCGTCTTTTACATGGCGCAGACCGCCGCCCGCCATATGTGGGAGCGCGGCAGTGGTGTGATTCTGCAAACCGCGTCGACCAACGGCGTCATGGGGTACCCCTTCTACGCGGACTACAACGCTACCAAGGCAGGAGTGATCGAGCTGACGAAATCCATGGCACTCGAACTCGCGCCGAAAGTGCGTGTCTGCGCCGTAGCGCCGGGGTATGTGCTTACTCCCATGCAGCGTGCCGAGTACACCGACGAGATGCTGGAAGAAGTAAATCGAAAGATTCCCCTGCGCCGTCACGCCAAGCCGGAAGAGATCGCGGCGTTGTTTGCCTACCTGGCCTCTGACGACGCAGCCTACGCTACAGGCCACGTGTACACGCTGGACGGCGGGGAGACCGCGGGAGGCTTGGCGAGCCGGTAGAGATGGCAGACATTCTCAAGGGCAAGATCGCACTTATCACCGGAGCCGGATCCGGCATCGGCCGCGCCACTGCCTTCTTATTCGCTCGCGAGGGTGCGACCGTCGCAGTCGTGGATCTCAACCAGCAGGCCGGAGAGTCGGTCGCTCGTGAAATCAACGCTTCCGGCGGCTACGCTATCTTCGAACCGGCAGACGTTACTTCTGCCGCGGATTGCCACCGCGTGGTTGAACGTGTCTCGCGGGAGTTTGGCGCCATCCACATCCTGTTCAACAACGCCGGCATCATGCGGCGCGCCTCGGTTGTCGATCTCAGCGAGGAAGATTGGGACCGCGTGATGGCGGTGAATGTGAAATCCATTTACCTGATGTCGCGCGAGGTCATTCCAGTCATGGCGAAGTCGGGAGGAGGCTCCATCATCAATACCGCCTCTGGCTGGGGACTCGCGGGCGGTCCGCGAGCGGCGGTTTACTGCGCTTCGAAAGGTGCAGTCGTGCTGCTCACGAAAGCCATGGCCATCGACCACGGTTCGCAGAAGATTCGCGTAAACTGCATTTGTCCGGGCGATACCGACACAGCCATGCTGCGCAACGAAGCGCAGCAGTTGGGCGAGAATGAAGATCGCTTCCTGAAGGAATCTGCGCATCGTCCGCTGGGGCGCGTAGGGAAACCGGAGGAGATCGCGCAGGCCGCGCTTTATCTCGCCAGCGAAGCGTCATCGTTCGTGACCGGATCCGCGCTGGTCGTCGACGGCGGCGGATTGGCAGGAAGCGGTTAGAAGCACTTAGCATTTAGCACTTAGCATTTAGCCAGTCCAGGTTCTTACGGGTTGCTCGAATACTTCAGGGCCAAGTGCCAAGTGCTAAATGCCAATTGCTGCTTTTCCATGCGCCTCAAAGACAAAGTCGCGCTCATTACCGGAGGCACCTCGGGAATCGGGGAAGCCACGGCCATCCTGTTCGCCAAGGAAGGCGCGCTCGTTGCCATCACTGGCCGAAACGAACCACGAGGACACGCCGTTACTGCGCAGATACTTGAATCAGGCGGAAAAGCGATCTTCATTCGCACCGACGTGCGCAAGGCTGACGAGTGTCGCCGCGCAGTAGACGCCACCCTCACCAGCTTTGGCCGTGTCGACATCCTGTTCAACAATGCGGGTGTTTTCTATGCGCACACGGCCCTCGATTGCAGCGAGGAAGAATGGGATCTGCAGATCGATGTCAACCTGAAAGGCACCTTCCTGATGTCGAAATACGCGCTGCCCGGCATGATTGCGCAAGGCGGCGGAGTGATCATCAATAACAGTTCCGGTTGGGGCCTTGTGGGCGGAGACAAAGCCGTGGCGTATTGCGCCTCGAAAGGCGGCGTTGTGCTGCTGACGAAGGCCATGGCGGTCGATCACGGACGCCGGGGGATCCGTGTGAACTGCATTTGTCCCGGAGATGTGGAAACGCCGATGCTTCCCGAGGATGCGCGCTTCCGCGGAATGAAATGGGAAGAGTATCTGGCGGGTTGCAGCAACCGTCCGATGGGCCGCATCGGCACGGCGGAGGAGATTGCCAAGGCGGTGCTCTTCCTGGCGTCGGATGATTCTTCGTTCATGACCGGCGCATCGTTGGTTGTCGACGGAGGCGGTACAGCGGACTGAGAACAACGTTCGAACGAAAAATCTTTAAACGCAGAGATCGCGGAGAACGGCCGCGGAGGGCGCCGAGAAAAACCATTCGGCATGACACGCACGACTACAGTTCGAACGCGCTCCCAGGAATGGTTCCGGCGCGCCCAGCAGTCGCTGGTCGAAGGGGTGAACTCGCCCTCGCGAGGGGAGGCAGTGTACACGCCGGGACCGATCGTTCTGGAACGCGGCCAGGGAGCGCACGTCTGGGACGCCGACGGCAACGAGTACATCGATTTCATGATGTCGTTCGGCGCGCTGATTCAGGGACACGCGCATCCGGTGATCTCCCAGGTTGTCTCCCAGGCAATGACGGAAGGTTCGCACTTCGCGGCAGCGACCTCCGCTGAAGTAGAAGCAGCCGAACGCTTCCGGCGCATGGTTCCTTCGGCGGAGGTTGTGCGTTTTGCCAACACCGGCAGTGAAGCGACCATGCTCGCCTTGCGCCTGGCGCGGGCGCACAGCGGAAGAAATAAGTTCCTCAAGTTCGAGGGGCACTACCACGGCTGGTACGATCCCTATCTGCTGAACGCGCACAGTCATCCCCCGGAACAATTGGGTTCTCGAGAAAATCCATCGCGCATTCCGGACTCTGAAGGTATCCCTCTTTCGACCTTCGATGACGTCGTGCTGGCTCCCTGGAACGACACCGCTGCGCTGGAGCGTGTCATGAAGCAGCATGGCCATGAACTGGCTGCGGTCATCACTGAACCCATCATGGCCAACATGGGCTGCATCCTGCCGCGCGAGGGATATCTGCAGCGATTGCGGGTGCTGACCCGCGAGTACAACGTGTTGCTCATCCTCGATGAAGTCGTGACCGGTTTTCGCTATGCGCCCGGAGGATGCCAGCAGTACTACGGCATTCGGCCGGACATCAGCACCTTCGGCAAAGCGCTGGGCGCCGGGTTTCCGGTGGGCGCGGTCGCGGGTCCGCGCGAGATTCTGGATCGCATGCGTTGGGGCGACAAGATGGTTCTTCACTATGGAACCTTCAACGGCCACCGCTTGACGATGAAAGTGATTGCCGCGAATCTGGATCTGCTTTCGGCGGATGGAATCTATCGCAAGCTCCATGCGATGGGTGACGCCGCGATTGCCGGGCTGCGCGAGGTATTTCGCCGCCGCAAAGTGAAGGCCGTGGTGCAAGGATTTGGTCCGATGTTTCAGATTTACTTCACCGAGCGGGAAGCGATTCACGATTACCGCGACTACTGCGCATATGTCGACACGCAACGCTACTCGCGGTTTGTTCACGCGCTCCTCGAGCGTGGGATTTACATGACGCCGTCGAACGGCCTGCACTGGATCATTTCTACGGCGCACGCGGAATCGGATATCGAAAAACTCGTGGCCGCGGCCGACGAAGCCTGCGGGGAGGTCGCGTGAAGCCCACGGTCTTTCTCGGTGGCGGACGCATTACCGGAGCATTGATCGCGGGATTGCGGCTGGCAAAGTACGACGCTCCCATCATCGTCCATGACCGGCATCCGCAGAAACTGCGCCGGCTTCAGCGGCAGTACCGGGTCCAGGTGGAGGCCGATCTGCATCGCGCTGTCGAGCGTGCGGGCCTTCTGATAGTTGCCGTGAGGCCAGGTTCCGTGCGGGAGCTGTTGCGCGAAATCGACGAAGTCTCTCGACCGATTACGGCGGTGAGCCTGGCGGCGGGGGTGCCTCTCTCCAATACTCCGCCATGGATTAGGACGGCCAGTGCGCTGGGCGAGGGCGATGCCCAGCCCCGTCTGCCGGAGCGGCCGGGGATTGACCGCCGTGACTTTCAGTCGCGGGATAGGCCGAACGGATCGGCGCATCGTCAAAGAATTGTTCGCGAAAGTCGGGCCGGTGCTGGAAATCCCGGAGAGCAAATTCGACGTGTTTACCGCGACCTATTCCTGCAGTCATGGATATCATGCTCTGGCCACGCTCGCGGCCGCGGGGCAATCCCATGGCCTGGACCGGAAAACGGCATTAACCGCGGCGGCCCACGCCCTGGCCGATGGAATTGTTGCCTGGCGGGACGGGAACGTTCCCCTGCATCGTCTTTTGCACGAAGCGGCCACGCCGGGAGGCATCGCCGCGACCGTCATGACAGCCATGGACGCAGCGGGACACCAGCATGCGGTGGAACACGGCCTGAGGGCTGGGGTGGAACGGGCGCGCAAGCACGGAAAGCAGTAAAAGCTGCGCCCTGCGGGTCTTTTTCGAATCCCTGCGCCGGCGTTTTTCATCTAGAGCGATGTAGAGGCATCTCCTGTTTTACTCAATTCGCATTAGTCTTTTATTTTTCCGTTCATGAAAGGGATCTATGGCACGAATGAAAGTGGCACAGGTCAGCAAGCCCGGCGGCGATTTTGAATTGGTGGACCGCGAGATTCCGCAGCCGGGGCCGCGCCAGGTGCGCATCAAGGTGGAAGCTTGCGGAATCTGCCACAGCGATGTGCTGGTCAAAGAAAACCTGTGGCCGGGAATTTCGTATCCGCGGGTCCCGGGCCATGAGGTCGCTGGACGCATCGATGCGATCGGAAGCGCGATCACCGCATGGAAGGTGGGCCAAAGAGTTGGCGTAGGTTGGCATGGCTCGCATTGCTTCGAATGTGAAGCCTGCCGGCGCGGAGACTTTGTTCTTTGTGCCGTCGGCGGGGTCACCGGAATCAACTTCGACGGCGGATACGCGGAATACATGCTGGCTTCCACCGAGGCGGTGGCTGCGATGCCAGAGGAACTTCCCGCCGACGAAGCCGCGCCGCTTCTCTGTGCCGGAATCACCGTCTTCAACTCCTTGAGAAATGCGGGCGGGCGTGCAGGCGACCTGGTCGCGGTGCAAGGGATCGGAGGCCTGGGCCATCTGGCGATTCAGTACGCGCAAAAGATGGGCTTCCACACGGTCGCGGTTGGTCGGGGAAAAGACAAAGAGCCACTCGCCAGGAAACTGGGGGCGAGAGATTATGTCGATACCGCGGCTGGCGATCCCGCCGAGCAGTTGAAGAAACTGGGGGGAGCAAACATTATTCTGGCCACCGCGCCCGATGCGAAATCGATGTCGGCGCTGATGGGAGGCGTCAAGCCGGGCGGAAAACTCATTGTGATCGGAGCTTCTCCGGAGCCGCTGCAGATCAATGGCGTTGACTTGCTCGCCATGAGGAAGGCGGTGCAGGGCTGGCCGTCGGGCACGGCTATGGATTCGCAAGATACACTGCGTTTCAGCGCGATGAGCAACGTGCGTCCGATGATCGAGAGATATCCGTTGGCCAAAGCGAGCGAAGCGTACAACCAGATGATGAGCGGGAAGGCGCGCTTCCGGGTTGTGCTGACAATGGGCAATTGAAATGGGAATTTGAGTAGATGGAATCAGGAGGAAGCCATGGCACTGAGAAAAAGAAGATTTGAGGATGACGACGATTCCCTGGCAAACGAGGGGCTCGGTCCTGAATCGGCCGGCCAGTCCGGTGACAACCAGGGACTGAGCGATGTCGCCGACGCAGATTCTGAGAGCGTCGATGAACTGGCGGAGGAAGGTCAGGATCTCGAGGCGGAAATCATCAGCGGAGTCGAAGACGCGGCGGACGCGGACGAAGGAGAGGTCCACACCCACGAAGTCCCCGAGGACGATGTTCCTCCGGAATACCTGGATCGCGACTAGCGGCTAAAACAGCCGGCGCGCGAGGCGGAGAACCCGGACGATGCGATACAGAGGAAACAACGGCGCCGGTAGTGATATAGCGGACCACTCGCCAACACTGGGGGTGGTGGCCAGCCGCCACCAGAAGCGCGAGCGGTCATGGCGACGTTCGCGGGCTCTGGCCAACAGGCGGAAGTAGGCCATCGACTCCGTGTCAAAGCGTTCACTTCGGGCAAGGATCGGAACAATCTCCCTGGTCAAGGATTCCACCGCAGAATCGACTTGGCGTGATGTGTGGCAGCGACGCGCCCAGCAGTTGATGCGCCAGCGAAAAAGTCACCGCCACGATCCGCGCGATGCCCAGAGCGACGGATTGGCGGCGAACCAATTCCCAATCGAGTGGCATTCTTGCCAGTCCGGCGATATCGCAGAGCCAGGAAAGCTGTATCCACGCGTGTTTCGCGGCATGAGCGCAGAGCACCAACAGCAGGTCTTCGGCACACATTGAATGAACAGCCATGCCTCCCACGTGCTGAGTCACGGCCCGATCAAAGAATCCTTCCACTGCAAAATCCACAGAATAGAATCGGGGCAAGATCTGCCATTGAAGTTCCACGAGGTTGCGGCCGTTGGGACCATCGAACGTGAACTCGTATCCGGACCGCAGGTACGCGTGCTCTTCCCGGGATGAAAGCTCCATGCCAGGTTCAAAGCCCAGTTCGCGCAGCGCCGTTTTCGCCCTAAAAAAATCTTCAGCGTGAATCAGGATGTCGAGATCGGAAAACTGGCGGTGAGACACGCTGCCGTAAAGTGATTGTGAGAGAACGGGTCCTTTGTAGGGGAGGGTTGGGATTCCGCGTGATTCGAAATGTTCGAGAACTCGCGCGAGTTCCCGCGTAAGCCACAACGCCCTGCGGGCATTCGATTCGTAGAGTTCGCGGACGGGCTGGAGCCGATCGGCGGCCACGATGGCGGATAGACTCTCGTAAGCGCGTGGGATGACTCCATGATGTTCCGCGATCGCGGCCAAACGCTGCCAGTCGATAGCTTGCTGGAGAATGGCGCGGGCGCGGCGTTCGGTGCCGGGCGGGTCAGAACAGCATGCCAGCAGGAGATCGAATTCCGGGTCGAAGCGCAAGAGCGCGGGGCTGGGGGGAACTACGGCGGACGTGGCTGCGGGCTGCACCGGGGATGTGCTCATGGGCGCGGACCGCTTCCCGAACACGTGTCCAACTCGCCGACCACTATAATACAGAGACTTCCAGCCGTAATTGTGGCTTCGACGCAGAGATTGGCGTCGCCCGTTATGGACACGATTATCCTCGAATCCGTCAGCAAGATATTTCGGCACCGGCCCGCGTTCTTTAACTGGATGGGCAAGGAGCGGGCGGGACAGACGCGCGCCCTCACCGATATTTCGTTGGGAGTGGGGCACGGCGAAGTTCTGGTGCTTGTGGGACCGAACGGCAGTGGCAAGACCACCCTGCTGAAGCTGGTGTCCACCATGCTCCTGCCGGATGCCGGCCGGGTGCTGGTCGGAGGCGCGGACACGCAAACCGAACCTCAGCAGGTACGCCGGCAGGTCGGCTTTGCGGTGGCCACCGAGAGATCGTTTTTCCCCAGGCTCTCCGCCCGCGAAAATCTGGATTTCTTTGCTGCCCTGGATGATGTTCCGCGAAAGCATCGGTCCGAACGAGTGGATGCCATGCTGGAGAGGACGGGGCTCTCGGACGCGGCCGACACGCTGGTGATGAAATTCTCAAGCGGCATGTATCAGCGCCTGGGGATTGCCCGAGCCTTGGTGAAAGAGCCGTCGGTGATCCTTCTCGATGAGCCGACCCGCAGTCTTGATCCCGCCTCGGCGGCGCATTTTTGGAATCTCGTGCGCGAACTGCCGGCTCACGGGGCAACCGTCATGCTGGCCACGCACAGCTTTTCGGAAGCCGTAGCGGTGGGAGATACGGTTGCGGTCCTGCACCGCGGAGAGCTTGCCGGGTACCGAAAAATTGCCGGTACGAACGTCGAACAACTCAGGACTTTCTATTTTGAGAAAACCGGAGAAGTGGATGAAGCGGCACAGTTGACCCCGAGGAGCTGGCAATGAAGGTCGCGAGCCTGTTCGACAAAACCGCGGCCATTGTGCGACGCGACCTGCTCACTGCAATTCGCTATCGAACCGGCTTCCTGATCACTGCTGCTGGAGCCGCGGCCGAGCTTGCGGCTTTCTATTATCTTGCTCGAGCCATTGGTCCTGGATTCCGTCCTGAGGGCATCGCATATTTTCCGTTTCTTCTGGTAGGAACTGGTTTCTATACATTTCTGGTGACCGGCATCAACGCTTTTCTGGTGATCGTGCAGGAAGCGCAGCAGACGGGGACACTGGAAGTCTTGATGACCACGTCCACCCCGGCCCCGGTTCTGCTATTTCTGAGCGCCTTGTCGGCGTTTGCCGGGAGCACGGTGCAGCTCGTGTTTTATCTCGGAGCCGGGCTGCTGCTTTTTGACTATCCTCTCCACCCGAACCTTGCGGGTTGCGTGATCGTCTTTGTTCTGTCTCTGGTGATCGCGATCGCCTTCGGCATGCTGGCGGCGGCTTTGCAACTAGCCATTCAAAAGGGCTCGGCTTTGGTCTGGCTGCTCGGTTCGGGGGCATGGTTCATGACCGGGACGCTGTTCCCTGTGTCAACCCTGCCGAAGCCTCTGTGGTGGATTGGGCAAGGCATCCCCATTACGCACGCTTTGAACGGCATGCGTTTAGCGCTGTTGCAGGGAGCGAGTTTCGTCGAACTGAGAACCGAGATCGGCATTCTGCTTCTGTTCTGCGTGACGCTGCTGCCCTTCAGCTTGTTGGTTTTCTCCTATACTTTGCGGCGAGCGAGGATGGAGGGCACGCTGTCATTTTACTGAGCAACTTGAAGCGCGCAGGCAACTCCGTGCTTCGTTTGCAGCAACTTAAACGTTAGCATTTGGCCGACGGTCTGTTGTACACTGCGTTATCCTGTTGAAACGCTGGGGCGAGCTGCATAACGCAGCATGAGTGACATCCGAATTGCTGGGATTTCTATGACTGAGAAGAACCCGCCTGCCGGTGTGGACAAGAACGCGGCAAGTCAGGAAACAAGCAAGAAGCCATATACGAAACCAGAGTTCCGCTACGAGAAGGTTTTTGAAACCCTCGCCTTGGCTTGTGGCAAGCTGCAAGGCCAGCAGGGCCAGTGCCGGTTTAACCGGAAACGGTCTTAGCGGTGTCCCATGAGCGCACTCACTCCGGGCGATTGCGCACGTAGCTTGGCCGTGGAGGTGCTTCGAGCGAGCGGCGAGCTGCAGCTAAAGGTCACTGGAACCAGCATGTTGCCCACTCTGTGGCCCGGCGATCTGGCCCAAATTCAATCCCGTCCTTCCAGTCTCATCCGACCCGGCGACGTTGTATTGTTCGAGCGCGAGCGCCGGCTTTTTATCCATCGCGTGGTGCGCGTTCGCCCCGGCCAGGATGGTTTCGTGACCACCCGGGGAGACTGTATGACGCAGGATGATGCTCCGATTGCAGCGGCGGAAGTGCTGGGCCGCGTGACCGCGGTGCAGCGCGGAAATCGCCCAGTCGCTATGGGGGCGGTCTCGCAGTCGCAGCGCCTGCTAGGCTGGCTACTCGGTCGTTGGGACCTCTTGTGCCGGATCGCCTTGCGCTGGCATGCGATGAGATACAAGATTCCTACGCCGGAGGCGGCGAGCGCGGAGTCATGAGGATAGAGCGATGAGCCGCGGGAGTTACGAAATCGCCGTTGAAATTGGCGGCCTGCCCATCCTTTTGCGCACCCAGGACTCCTCGTTCCGTGAGCTGCTGGCCGATCGCTACGCCGGCTTTGTTGGCGCGACCTCGCGTCCCAGATTTGAATTCGATGTGGACTTGGTCGCCCCGTCCGACGAACTGGGAGCGGACGAAGACGCGCAGGTCGTGATGCGGGAAGGTCAGTGGCGCCTGCGGCGTGGCGACTTCCGTGCGGAATGGGATCCGGATGCCGGTCGAGGACGAATCCGGCAATCGGCGAATCCTTATTCGATCGACTCGGTTTTGCGGATCGTGCACACTCTGATCCTGGCTCGGGAAGGAGGCTTCCTGCTGCACGCCGCAAGCGTCATTCGAGGAGGCCGTGCTTTCCTGTTTTCTGGAGTGTCCGGCGCGGGCAAGACCACGATTTCGCGTTTAGTGCCTCCCGATGCCACCCTGCTGACGGACGAGATTTCCTACGTCCGCCGGGACGGCGACGCATATCATGCTTGTGGGACACCTTTTGCAGGAGAACTGGCACGGGTGGGCGAAAATCAATCTGCGCCCATTGCCTGCCTTTTTTTTCTGGCGAAGGGACCGGAAAACAGAATCGAACCTATCGCTAAGGTAGAGGCCGCGCGGACCCTGCTTCGTAATATATTGTTCTTCGCCGAAGATGCGGAGCTGGTGAAGCTCATCTTCCGCAGCGCGTGTGAATTCGTGGAACGCATTCCGGTTCGCCGCTTGACCTTCGTTCCCGACGAGCGGGTATGGGATCTGATCGGATGAGCGAAAAATACATCGCGAAAAGCACGGCTATCGCGGCCCGCATGCTGGGTGGCGAGATGATGGTGATGTCGGCGGTAGACTCGACCTTTTTCACCTTGAACGAAGTAGCCACGGTGATCTGGCAGGCGGCGGATGGCCGCACCCCGCTCTCGGTGATCGTCTCGAACCACGTCTGCGTGGAATTTGATGTCGAACCGGACATCGCCGAGCGTGATGCCCAGCAATTTGTGGAAGAGCTTTCCCACCACGGAATTCTTCAGGTGTCCGATCATCCCATAGAGAGCGCCGCACAGGAGAGCGCATGAGCCTGTTGCAGGAGATGAACGAGCGAGCCTTCGATCTGGGCATCCCGCTCGGAATTCATCTGGACGTGACCTACCGTTGCAACGAGCGCTGCGTGCACTGTTATCTCGATCATGACGATCACGGCGAGATGACCACCGCTGAGATCAAGAACATCCTCGATCAGCTGGCCGAGGCGGGGACGTTCTTTCTTACCCTCAGTGGCGGCGAAGTGCTCATGCGGCGGGATTTCTTCGAGATTCTCGAATACGCCCGCCGGCTACTGTTCAATGTTCGCATCAAGACCAACG
This sequence comes from Terriglobia bacterium, assembly GCA_963832635.1. Lineage (GTDB taxonomy): Bacteria > Acidobacteriota > Terriglobia > Terriglobales > Acidobacteriaceae > DATFTE01. The sequence goes on from CAWHVH010000004.1 coordinate 993,471, forward strand.
GCGTGATGATTGGCCCGCGGGAAGCGAAACGGATTCGCGAACTGGGAGTCGAGCAGATCCAGATCAGTGTGTACTCGCATCGCCCCGAAGTGCACGACGCGATTACCAAGCTGCCAGGCTCGCTGAAGAAGAGCATCCGGGCGATCCGTTTTCTTACCTCGCAAGGGCTGAAGGTCGCGATCGCGAACGTCATGATGACGGCGAACATGGGAGATCACGCGGGAGTGCAGGCGCTGGCTCGCGAACTGGGAGTCGTCTACACGCTCGATCCGACCATCACACCGAAGATCGACGGAGATATGTCGATTCTGAATCTCCGCATTCCAGGCTCCGAGCTGAACGCCGTCTTCCACAACAAGGATCTGGTGGGCAACGTCGAGGAGTTTTGCGCGCCTCCTCCGCCTCCGGGCGACGACGTGATGGAAGGCGTCCCGTGCAGCGCAGGTCATACCGCCGCGTACATCACCCCGTATGGCGATGTGTTTCCCTGCGTACAGTTCCCCCTGCCCACCGGCAATCTGCGGAAGCAGCGGTTCGTTGATATCTGGCGGAGCTCGCCGGAGCTGAAGGAAGTGCGCTCCATCCGAGCGAAGGACCTGCCGGTGTGCTCGACCTGCAGCCACGTCGGAACCTGTACGCGCTGTCCGGGGCTGGCTTACATGGAAGGGAGCATGAGGGGACCGTCGACCGCCGACTGCGAAAAATCCTTCCACAGGACCGGGATTCTGTCGGCCAATATGCTGCGCAAGGCTCGGTCGGAAGCCTCCGGCCCTCTCATCCAGATACGTGCCGCAGCGGTCTAAGGCTCTTTCCTGAGGTGAATGTCCCTGCCGGGGAACCTGTGAGGTTACCTTCGTGCTCTTTCCTGCCGCTTCTCGGCAGAGCCCGCGCCCATCCCGCCGTAGAATTTTATAGAACACACATGGAGCCGAACCCGAAATCGTACGAATCGGCACGCCGGGCTACCCGCCTCCGAGCCCAGCTTCCCTTGCGCGTTACCAGCCTCGATCCGGTCACCGAATTTTCCGAGAGCTGCCACACGCTGGTCGTCAATCCCCTGGGATGTGGAGTACGTCTTTCGCGTCCGCTCGAGCCTGGACAGCAAGTACGCTTGGATGAGTTGCCCACTGGGCAGGTGGTCACCGCCCGCGTAGCGAATTGTGTTCCGTTGGGTGCTGGGGCGAAGTACTGGCTGGTCGGGTTAGCTCTCGAACAGACCGGAAACGTCTGGGGCATTCATCCCGCGCCCGCGGATTGGGGATGTGAGCCCGTGGTTGTGGCGCCGGCGGCCCCTGCGCCCGTCAAGAAGAATGAATGGCCTTACTCGCAATTCTCCAGCAAAGGCGAGTTTCACCCCGGCCGAAGATAGTGCGCCCCTCGTTCGTCTTTCTCTTACCCTCTTGAAGCTGCTGCCGCAAAGTGCGGCACCACTGGCAGCGCGCGAATCAATTTCTGCGTGTAAGGATGCTTCGGATCGTTGAATATTTCGGAAGTAGCGCGGCACTCCACGATCTCGCCGGCGTGCATCACCGCTACCCGCTGGCTGATGGTCGCAACCGAAAGCAGGTCGTGGGAGATATAGAGAATTCCCATCCCGAACCTGCGGCTGAGCTCGCGAAACAGCTGCAGGATTTCCGCCTGCGTGATCAGATCGAGCGCGCTGGTGGCTTCATCCGCGATAAGCAGCGAAGGATGATGCAATGCGGCCATCGCAATCAGAACCCGTTGCGCCTGTCCTACGCTGAGTTGTGAAGGGTAGCGTTTGAGCAGTTCCGGTTCAGGCGGCAGGCTGACGTTTTCCAGGGCTTCGAGAATTGCCTTCCGGCACTCGGCGCTAGTGTCGCGGCGGTGGACTTTCCAGGCCTCCTCCAGTTGCGTCCCGATGCGTAACGCGGGATTGAGAGAAGACATCGGGCTTTGCAGCACCAATCCAATCTCCCGCCCGCGGAGCGATCGCATCTCCCGCTCCTTCAATGTCATCAAGTCGCGGCCGTTCAGATGAATCGAGCCTTCGGCCTTGCCGTTTTTCAGGTGAAGCAGCCGCAGAATTGCCAGCGCCAGGGTGCTTTTGCCGCACCCGCTTTGCCCAACCAGTCCGAGAATTTCGCCGCTGCGCATCTCAAGCGCGACGTCATGCAGTACCCCGGGCTTGCCGGGATAGCTGACGGACAGACGGAGCGAGAGCAGGGGCCGGGCATCCATCAGCGATTCTTTGCCACCTCGCTGGCCAGGGAGAGTTGGTCGATGTTCCAGTAAACCTGCGGCCGCAGCGCCACCGGGTGAACGTTGCGCACGACCGGCGAAACTGCCGAGAGCGCATTCTTGTTCACCAGATAAATGAAGGGCTCCTGCTGCCATGCGATTTCCTGGACCTTGTCGAAGAACTCTTTGCGCTTGTTGGGATCGAGGGTCGAGGCTTGCGCCTGCATCAGCTTATCGATCTCCGCCTCCCAAGGTGTCGCGGGTGTCTTCTGGCTCGGATTCCACTGGTGGTTCTCGGAGGAACTGAGCCACACGTTCATGACGGAATTCGGATCGAGATCGGTGTTCACCAGACCGAGCAGGCAAGCCTCGTAATCAAACGTGCGCGTCATGCGCTCGATGAGCGAGGGGAAGTCGAGCGTGACTACATTCAGCTTGATACCGATTCCCGACAGATCCTGCTGGATCATGGTCGCCATGCGTTCGCGATATTTGTTGCCGGAGTTGGTGATGATGGAAAACTCGACGGCGTGGCCGTCGCGGTCGCGGAGAACATCGTCCTGCAGATGAAATCCATCCTGGCCAAGAAGTTGTAGCGCGGCTTTCTGGTCGAAGGGGTGAGGCTGGAGCTTCGCGTCAAACCAGAACTTGTTGGCGGGAGAGACTGGGCCGATGGCGGGTTGTGCGTGTCCGAGAAACGCGATGCGCGCGAGATCGTTGCGATTAATGGATTCAGAGACCGCACGCCGGAAATTTGTCGAAGTGAACCAGGCTTTCTTGTACGTCGGCAGGGGCGAGTTGGCGACCTGGTTGAACCACATGAATTCGGCATCAAGCGACACGCCGGCATCGTGCACCATGGCGGGATTTTCGCCCGCGAGCTTGTCGAAGTATTCGGCGTCCAGAGAATTGATGAAGTCAATCTCCCCGCGTGTCAGGCGGAGCATCTCGATGTCGCGATTCTGTTGAATGTCGAGGCGGATGGAGGCGATATAGGGCAACTGGCGTCCGCTGGAGTCATGCTTCCAGTAGTCCGGATTGCGTTTCAGGATGAGGTAGGCGCCGGCTTTGTTCTCCGATACGACGTAAGGGCCGAGAACTGCCATCTCTTTTTGCGGCGAGGTTGCCGACATGATGGCCACTTGATCGAACAGTTTGTCGAGACCCGAGATGGGCGCCGGGAATGTGACGGCCACGCGGTCTTTGGCGAGCACGCGGGTTTGCACCTTGCCATCGCCGGAACGGAACGAGTCTCCGGTCGGCGAGTGCATGGCGGGGTCCATCAGTTGTTGCATCGTGTAGGCCACATCCGCCGCCGAAAAGGGTGTGCCGTCGGAAAAGCGAACGCCATCACGAAGCTTGAACGTAATGGTTTTGCCACCATCGGTGACCTTCCACGAGGTCGCCAGTTCCGGCTCAAGTTCCTGGGTCTGGCGATTGAGCCGCATGAGCACGCCGCCGGTGAGATAGCGGATGGTTTCCGAGGCGTCGTCCTGCATCAGTACAGGATTGAAGGTTTTGGGTTCGGAGTGCAGACAGAAACGCAGCTCCCCGCCGGCTTGCGCAAGCGCGCTGCATACGCCGAAGGCCACAACCATGACGAGTGCGATCAGGTTCGAAAGTTTTCTCATGCGGGTAACTCCTGCCTGGTTAAGACCAGATGAAAACTGCTAACCACGACGATGAACAGAATGAGCGGAACGAACTGCCAGGGCTGCCCGGACACGGACGAGAAGTTTTCCAGTTCACGCAGCAGGCTGCCCCACGAAGGCAAAGGCTCGGCCACGCCCAGTCCGAGTATGCCGAGATTGGCCTCGGTGAGAATGAAGACCGGAACCGAGATCCAGAATTGCGCGAACAGAATCGGTTTGAGATTCGGGAGCAAGTGGCGCCACAGCAGGTGAAATCCGCTGCTTCCGGAGGCGCGCGCCAGAAGAACAAAATCGGATTGCGAAAAATTTCGCGCGTCGGCGCAAATCACGCGGGCAGCTCCCGCCCAGCCCAGACAACCAAGCAGCGCGAACGTGATGATGACCGAGGTGATCGGCGAAACATTCAAAGGCAGAAGGGCCCGCACTGTAATTAGCAGGAACAGCCATGGCAGCGATAAAAACAGGTCGGTTGCGGCCATCACGAGGCGCTCGACCCATCCTCCGGCAAAGCCGGCGATCCCGCCAATGAGTCCGGCCAGCAAGCTGGAAAGCAACGCAGCCGCGGGAGCCAGCAGGAGGGAGACGCGGGTTCCGTAGAGCACGCGTGAAAACCGGTCTCGCCCCAGGTCATCCGTTCCCAGAAGATGCTGGTGGGAGGGGGCAGCATTGGGGAGATCGCGAAACTGGTGGGCGTAGGAAGCCGGTGCGAGGAGATTGGCGAACACGCAGGCGCCGGAGATCATCACCAGTGCACCCATCGCGATGAGGCGCGCCCACTTCATACGTTCTCCGCGTGAAAAGTTTGTCCCGCGAGTTCCGAAGCCGAGTTGGCCACGAGAGTCACCAGGGTGACGATCATGGTGAGATTCACCAGCAATTCGAAGTCGCGGCCCAGCGCGGCCTTCCACGCTAATTGGCCGATGCCCGGAAGATCGCAGAGTGCTTCCATGGGAATCGCGGCGGCGAAGGCCAGGCTGATCGAGACTCCTATAAGAGCGAGAAGCTGGGGAGTTGCGGTCGGCAAAATGTGCCAGACCAGCACGCGCAGATTGCTTAATCCCTTGGCCCGAGCCGTGAGCACGTGAGGCAGGTCGGAACTTCGCGCCAGCAGATTCCGGGAATAGCGGAAGACTTTGGGAAAGACGACCAGACTGAGCAGCAACCGTGCCGGAACCTGCTCCAGAACAAACAGCAATGCCAAAACTGCCGCTGGAATACACAGAAGAGTGCTCACCAGAAGACTGGACACCGCATCCAGATACCAGGCGCGCGACATGACCACAGCGATGGCCAGCGAAAGACCCAGCGTCCATCCCAGCGCCAGCCCTAATCCTACGGACTTCAGAGTCTCGGGAAATCGCTCCGCCAGAAGTTGGGAGACCGGACGCTGCAAAGTTCGCGAAGTGCCGAGATCGCCACTCAGGAGCCTTCCCAGATAGTGAAAGTAGAAGACAAAAAGATTGCTGTCCTGTCTCCCCTCGTGCCGCAAAGCTTGAATGCTTCGATCGTTGAGCCGGGTATCGAGTTCTTCTTCGTCCACGCCAAAACCGGGCGCCAGGCGAACCAGGGTAGCCCCCAGGAAGCCACCCAAGAGGACGACGATCAGCACCTTGCCCGCGAGTTTTGCCAATCGGAACGGCGTAATCTCTTCTCCAAAAGGTGAAGGTGCACCGGACTTAGTGGTTCAGCAGTTTTGCGAAGTAGCGGTTGTCGTAAAACATGGTGGTGTTGTGCACGTATTCCAGGACGCGGTGCATCCCCTCACGCTCTTCGCGGCTCATGTCGTTGAACTGGATGGCAACTCCTGAGCCGGGATCAATTCGAACCACGGAGCCTTCCGTTCTGAGTTTCCCGTCGTCAATCGAGAAAAGGACGTTCAGTTTGCTGCCGGCAGGGATGATGGCGCTGGTTTCGACGAAACATCCGGACAAGCTGATGTTGGTCAGGTTGGCAAGCAGCGGGCCGCCCTGGTTCGGTTGCAGTTCAATGGTGACCCGGCACTTCATGCGAGGATAAAGGCGGCGATTTTTTCGCGAAGGCTGCTGCTGTTTCTCCAGGTACATGCGGCGGTCAGCTTCGGCGAGCAGTTCCTCCGCATCGTTTCCATGCTCGGGATAGAGCGCCTGTCCAATACTGAGCGACAAAATGTCTTCGCGGCAAACTTCCTGTCCGGCCTGCTTTGCCAGTTCGCGGAGACTCTCGGCCTTCTTGACGGCGGCATCGGGCGGCAGTCCCGGCGCGACCACGACGAATTCATCTCCACCCATGCGGGCGACGTAGTCGTATTCGCGGCAGGTCTCCTTGAGTGCTTGAGCGAACAGCTTCAGAACCCGGTTGCCCTCCAGGTGTCCGAAACGGTCGTTGATCTGCTTGAAACCATCCATATCGCAGACCATCACCGTGAGGGTCGAGCCGTCGCGTTTGCAGCGGGCCAGTTCACGGTCGAGTTGCAGAAAGAGTGATCGGGCATTTGGCAGGCCGGTGAGATAGTCGGTGGTGGCCGAACTCTCCGCCTGTTCGTACTTCAACGCGTTCTCGATGGCTAACGCCATCTTCGAACTGATCGCCAGCAAAATTCGCAGGTGATCGGAAGTAAAGTTATCCCGTTCCGCGTGATAAAGGGCGAGCACACCCACCACTCCCGCCAGTCCTTCGAGCGGGATGGCAAGCGCCGAGCGCAAGGTGCTGAACTTGCTGGGATCATTCAGATATCCCGGCTCGACCGAAGGGTTGCCGTTGATGATGGGTTTCCGGTTTTGCGCTACCCATCCGGAGAGCCCCTGCCCCAGCGGGATACGCAGCGAGGCGAACAGGCGGAAGTTATCGCCGTTCACATACTCCGGGACCAGTTCGGTGCCTCGCCGCACATAAATGGCGATTGCGTCGTAGGGAACCAGACGCCGAAGCTTCAGGGAGAACACGGAAAGCGTCTCACCCAGACTCAGCGACGCTCCCAGGTCCTGGCTCAGTTCGAAGAGCGTTTGCGCTTCCTGACGTGCGGCGGCAATCGAGTAAAGGAAGGTTGCTTCCTGGCCGGGCGCGTCCTTGACGGAAATATCTTCGAAGCCGGCGTCCGGCGCGGTTCCCCGCTCAACCCGCACCTCGGTGGACAGCTTGGAAGCTACGTCGTGACCGAACTGGGCACGCACTACTTTTTCCAGTTCGAGATAACGTTTCTGCAGGATGGACACCACTTTCGGATCGAAGGACTTGCCCGACTCCTTCACCAGTCGCTGCATCACTTCTTCCAGCGGCAAAGCGCGGCGATACTGGCGGTCGGAGGCAAGAGCGTCCATGTAATCCACGGCCGACAGAATGCGCGCACCGATCGGGATTTCTTCCCCCCGCAATCCGAAGGGATAACCTGAGCCGTCCCAGCGTTCGTGATGAGCTCGGACGATGGGCACGACCGGGTAGGGGAAACGTACTCGCTCCAGGATCTCCGCGCCCACCACCGGGTGAATCTTCATCTTTTCGAACTCTTCCGGGGTGAGCCGTCCGGGCTTGGAAATAATGTGCTCCGGAACCGCGAGTTTTCCGATGTCGTGCAGCAGCGCGGCTGCGTGCAATGCTTCCATCTCGTCCGCGGTGACGCCTAAGTCTTTGGCCACCTCAATCGCGTAGACCCGCACCCGCTGCAGATGGTCGTGAGTGGTGTGATCCTTGGCCTCGATCGCCAGCGCCAGGGCCTCGATGGTGCGCAGATGGAGGTTGGCCATCTCCTCGACGTGGCGCTTTTCATCTTCCAGTTTGCCCAGGTAGAGGCGGTACGAGCGATAGATCAGGTAGATGACGGGAACGATGAGCAGCGATGTCTGCCACTCAAAGCTGCGGTTGAACCAACCCACCACACCGGCGATTCCGGCGCCCACCAGATAATAGGGGAAAGACCAGAAGTAGCACTCCACCCAAATCTTGTTGAGAGACTTGTGTTCGGTGAGCGCGATAATCGTTGCGATCGATCCGGTGTTGGCCACGAAGTAGACGGACGCCGCTACGACGAGCAGTATCGTGTGACTGCCCACTTCTCGCTGCAACAAGGGCAAGTGATAAACCGTCCATGCCGTTGCGATCGAAAGCGCGCTGGCACAGATATTGAATGTCACCTGGATCGCGCTCGGACGGTCGCGATAGAAGCACTGCACCAGAATCGCCGCCGTCCCCAAGACCAGCGTTTCCGCAAAGCTGAGTTCCAGCACCCCCAGCAAAATGAAGAGAAAGTTCACCGACATGGTGCCGGTGATGCCGGGAAGATTTACTTTCAGCCGGGACGCCAAAAGAGCGACCAAGAGGTAGCAAATGAACTTGCTGATGTTTAGGCTGGTCGGGTTAATGGCGCCGTAGACGAGCGCACCCGTGCCCGCCACGACGACCAGGCTGATGAACACCTTGGCGCCGGCGGTCATGTCTCTCCAGGATTGAGAGCGACCCGCCATGTCCCTCCACACTTCTCCGTCGATTGCCGGCCCTTGGGGGAACCAAGCTTTCTGAGGGTTAGACATCTATTGATAGCAACTAAAGTGATTGTGGACAATCAGTTACGGGAATTTGTCCAAACTTTGGTAATGCCGTGGGACTACCTCAGGAACGGTCATCGGCTTGGGCCGCAAAGAGAACCCGGGCGCGCCTAGGACAAGGTGTCCGCGAGCCGGCCGAACTCATCTAAGTTGTTTATTAACATCATGATAACCGCAATAAGGCAGGATTGAGCCGGGCCAGGATTGGACAAGTTGTCCGTCTCATCCTCCCGCGAGAAATGCTTTAGTTATATTGTAATCAATAGGTTAGGCGAGATTTCGCGTTGGACCCCTACCTGCACCAGAGTCTGTGACCTGAGACTTCCCTCACAAAGTTCAGGTGGTCGGGAGATAGCCGATGAGGCAGGGCGTAGGGCGAGACAAGAAGAGCTTAACGATCCCCGAAGCTCGCTGGGGCGAACGATGGTTCGTCCTGACGGTGTTTCTCATTGTAAGTATCGGAATCGCGCAAGGACAGATGCGCTCATTTCGTGAGGGCACCGTTTCGAGACCGGCCTCGAAGCTTTCGCCAGAGTTTGCATCCTGGTCGCAGAGCCTCCGGGCATCGAAGCAGCCGGTTGACGTGATTGTGCAGTTCAAGCACACCCCGGCCGCGAGTACCGTACGCCGGCTCGCGAATCTCGGCGGAGTCCGTCGCCAGAACTTCAGTTTGATTTCCGGTGGAGTGTTCCGCGTACCGGCCAACCGGGTAGGCGCTTTTGCCAACGACCCGGACGTTGCCTACGTATCTCCAAACCGCCCGCTGCGCGCCGCGGCGGATTACACGGAAGCCACAGTTGGCGCCGATGTCGCGCAAAGTTATGGCCTGGATGGGACCGGAGTTACGATCGCCGTGATTGACAGCGGTATCAGCGATCACCCCGACCTGCACGATCCGGTTACAGGGGCTTCGCGAGTGGTCTATAGCCAGAGTTTTGTTCCGGGCACCGACACCAATGACCACTACGGCCACGGCACGCACGTCGCCGGCATTCTGGCCGGAAACGGAAGCCAGTCGGGAGGGTTGGGCGCTTCCCGTGCGATCTATGGAGTTGCGCCGCACGTCAACCTGGTCAACTTGAAAGTGCTCGACGGCAGCGGCAGCGGCCAGGATTCTTATGTGATCGCGGCCATTCAGCAAGCGATCGCGCTCAAGAACACATACCACATCCAAGTCATCAACCTGTCACTGGGCCGTGCGGTTTATGAGAGTTACCAGCAGGATCCATTATGCCAGGCAGCAGAAGCGGCATGGAAAGCAGGAATCGTGGTAGTTGTGGCGGCGGGCAATCTGGGCCGCGACAACGACTATGGTACCCACGGTTACGGCATGATCGGCGCGCCGGGCAATGACCCCTACGTCATCACGGTCGGCGCCATGAACGCCATGGGCACGCCTTCGAAAAATGACGATATCATCACCAGCTACAGCTCGAAGGGGCCGAGCGCCGTCGATCATGTGATCAAACCCGATCTGGTTGCCCCCGGCAATCACATTGCGTCGTTATTGGTTCCGGGCAGCACGCTCGATCAGGAGTTTCCTTCTAACGAAGTGTCCCCGACGGCGTACGGCGGTTCGCTGTGGGGCACCAGGTACTATTTCTCCTTGAGCGGCACCAGCATGGCGACGCCGGTAGTGAGCGGAGCGGCGGCCTTGCTGCTGGAAGCAGATTCGAGTGCGACTCCGGATGTGATCAAGGCGCGGCTGATGAAGTCGGCTGATAAGACCTTCCCCACATCGACGCAAATGACGGTGGATGGTTCCCTCTGGACTTATCAGTACGATGTCTTCACGGTGGGTTCAGGCTACCTTGACATCCCCAATGCCCTGGCCAATCACGACGCGGTGCAGGGAACGGCACTGTCGCCGATCGCGGTTATGAATTCCTCGGGAACCGCCAGTCTGGTCGCAGACCCCTCTTCGGTCTGGACGAACTCGGTGATCTGGGGCAGCTCCGTGGTCTGGGGCAACTGCATGGTCAGTGGTTCTTCGGTGATTTGGGGAAGTTCGGTGGTTTGGGGAAGTTCCACCATGAGCGGTTTTAGCGTGGTGTGGGGCAACTCCGTGATCTGGGGCAGTTCGGTGGGATCGGGCAGCGATGCCTTGAGCATTGATGACAACGGCGACCCGGACGGACAGTAGTCCGCGCCGGTCCTGATTGAGGCAGTCTCTACCAACAAGGCATAGGAGAAAACGGATCTTGAAAAACAAACTGCTGAAAGTTGCGTACGCCCTGATGATTCCTGCCATCGTGGCCCTGCTGGTAATCGGTTGCAGTGCCTCGGCGGTATGGGGTAGTTAGAGAAACCTGCAGAACGTTTTGCCGAATTAAAGAGGCCAGAAAATGAAGCAATTCAAGAACGCAGCGATTATGGTGATGTTGGTCTCGGCAGTAGTCCTGGCACTGAGCTTGTTGTCTGCCGCATCCGCGGTTTGGGGAAGCTGATCTCGAACCGCCTGTCCGGTTGGAGGTGCTCTTTTGCGGGACTGGGGCGCCACGCTTTGGGCGCCGCGCAATCCGGCATTTCCGCAATCGAAACCGGTCGAGCAGCTCACTGTCTAACCTTCTGATCTCACTCGCCTAAACTGAAGTAACCTATCGCATCCCGTCTCCGGCATGTTAAAGATTGCCCGGGGATTCGCGTAGTTCCTGGCGCTTTGAGTCGCCTCGCGCCAGCCCCGCACACTCATGAAAGCCGCCGCTGACATGCAATTCGGGGACGGTACCACTGCCGTGGTTCGCAGCGAGGTCATGCGTCAACTGATGACCACGGTCGAGCGGGTGGCACAGCACGATGCCGCGGTATTGATTGTGGGTGAAACGGGCAGCGGTAAAGAACTGGTCGCCAAGGCGATCCACCAGCAGTCGCTGCGTTGTGGCAAGTCGTTTGTGGATGTGAACTGCGCCGCACTTCCCGAGCACCTGGTGGAAAGCGAGCTGTTCGGATACGAGAAGGGCGCTTTCAGCGGGGCCGACTCCACCAAGCCGGGCCTGTTCGAACTGGCAGAGCAAGGCACGCTGCTGCTTGACGAGATCGGCGAACTGGACGGAAAAGTCCAGGCAAAATTGCTGCGGGTGCTCGATGGAGTTCCGTATTACCGGCTCGGTGGCAGCCGGAAAGTCGCGGTTAACGTGCGCGTGATTGCGGCCACGAATCGCGATCTGGAGGCCGAGGTTCACGCCGGCAAGTTCCGCCGCGATCTCTACCACCGCCTGACTCAGTTCCGGTTGCACGTCCCGCCCCTGCGCGAACGCGTGGACGATATCGTCGCGATTGCAGAATACTTTCTTCATCAACAAGCTCCGGCTACGAAATTTACTTCGGACGCAATGCAAGCCCTGCTGCGTTACGCGTGGCCCGGCAATATCCGCGAATTGAAGAACGTGGTTTTCCGGACTGCGGTGCAAATGAAGCCCGGAGCCAAGGAAATTCGGGCGTGCGATCTGCCCGCCACGATTTGTGGTGTGTCGGAGGCATCCTCGACCGCCACCTTTCAGGGAAACCTCGACGACATGGAACGGCAAATGGTCCTGCAAGCGCTGTCACGAAGCGGCGGAAATCAGGTCAAAGCCGCTCAGCAGCTCGGGATCTCCGGCCGTACCCTGCGCAGAAAACTGGCCAAGTACCGGCGCGAGGATCAGGATTCAGGATTGGAATCAGCTTCTTCAGCTGGGGGAGCGATCCAGCAACGCTACTTCCGCGTTACCGTTGAAATTCCGGTCACCCTTCTTATCGACGGGCAAGAGATCGTGTCTACCAGTGTCAACATCAGCTCAGGAGGTCTCGCCGTGCAGTGCCCGGTTACGCTGGCGCACGGATCGAGCATGGATATTTCCTTCACGCTTCCCGATACGTCTTCGCCCATCGAAGCCAAAGCCAAGTTGGCTTGGACCGGACCCGAAGGTCTGGCTGGCCTCAGCCTGGTCGAAATTCATCCCGCACTGGAGCGCGAACTGCAACGCTGGCTGGTGGAAAAGGCCCGCACCGAGGGCTGGATGGAATCCGAAGCCGCGCGATAAGCAGATCACTTCTCCGCTACTGTCCCACGCAGCACCGTGATCGAAGCCGCCGGCAGCGCAAAGGATGTGTCTGCGCGTGCGTCGATTGTGGTGGAAGCGACCGGCCCATCCGGATCGGCAAAACCATCCTTCCCCCTCGGGTGCCACCGATATTGCGCCCGGCCAAAGGTGAGCACGGTCGTGGGGCCGGAGAAGAATCCGATCTTTCCGCCGGGCCCTCCCTCGAAAACGATGTGAACCATGTGAGCATTCTGCTGATCGCGGTTTACCATCATCAACGCCCACTGTCCATCGGGACGAAGCAGCGCGTACGCGGTCACCAGAACGTGCCCCGCGGGATCCTCCGCGTCGCTCGCCGCGCGGAACAAACGATGTTCACCGCCGCCCGGTTCGACCCATTCCAGATTGATGAGTTGGCTGGCAAAAAATTGCGAAGTCGGCTGCTGGATGCGGTAATTGGCGTCTGCCGTGAACATGCCGAACGTGCCCGGCGAATCGTTGCAGCCGGGATGCACACCCATCGGCAGGTAATGAAAATAGTAAAGCGCGTCTCCGCCGGCGCTGAGAAACGACCCCGCATAGTCGGCCAGCCAGAGCGCTCCGAAGATATCGACAAACGATTCGCCGGTGTTCCAGGCGATGTTCGATTCGGTGATGAACATCGGCACATTCGCGGGCAAGCCGTCATCGCGCCAGACTTGCAGAATGTGCGAGACCAGTCGGGGCTCATCGTAAAGGCTGCTCCACTGAATCTTGCAGGGCTCGTAGGGATAGTGCTCGAATGACATGAAGGCCAGATCGTCCATGCGGCCATGCGCCTTCAGGTAGTCGAGGAAGCGACCCAGCCACGAAGCCTTGCCGCGCTCGTCCGGCCACACCAGTATGTCTTCATTCACTCCTTCAAACACCGGCCCACCCAGTTTCAGCGCGGGATCCACGCGATGCAGCGCGCTTGCCCACTCCAGATACAACGCGCCATAGTCTTCCGGGAGCATGTACTGTCCGTCGGGTTCCTCGCCCATTTCCACGTAGGAAATCGGATAGCCACGCTTTTCCAGATAAGAGATCTCGGCGGCGGCATTTTCTGGAGTGTCGTACAACATGGCGACCGGAACCATCGCGGGCCGCCCCCGAGTGTAGCCGCTGGTGTAGAAGAGATCGAGGCCGAGCTGATCGCCTTCCGTGGCGGCGTAGTCCGATTCTTCATGCCACGGGTCGACAGAGGAGCAGGAAGTTGCGGTCTGGTCCTGATCCGGCGTGTGGCGAATCAGGTCGTAGAATTCACCGCTTGTACTCACGGTGCCGAGATAGAGTTCGGCGATGGCATAGCCGGCGCAATTTCTGCGGTCGGCAGATCCGTGACTGTCACAAGTGTCCGAAGATTCCGTCATCCAGATGCGTAAGTAGCGCACCGCGACCGGCGACGGGGAGAGTGTCAAAGTCACGGTTCCCCCTTGCCCGTGCTCGATGGCTCCCCCGGGAAAAGCAAGCCACGACCCGCGCGTCGGCTGCTTGATGGGGTCTTCCGTCCCGGTCCAATACTCGACCAGGTAGCGGCGGGCGTAAGGCTCAGCCCACACGATGCGAATGGCATTGACCGGAAGGCTGTTCGCCAGGTCGACGGTGACCCATTGTGGATGCAGGGCGTCGTCTTCCCCGGTGAATGCCTTGGTCAGATACGGGTTACTCTTCCAGTAAGTGGTCACGTCACCATCGGTCAAGCGGGAGTAACCCACGGTTTCCGTGCCTTCATTCCGCGTGACTCCACGATGAGGGAGCGCGTATCCGTGAGAGTGCCGAATGATCTCCGCCGGGGTCGTGTTCCCGGTGAAGTAGCCTTTGCCCGCGGGATCGCTCCAGCTTCCCTGCGGATTCCAGTGCCAGGCTTCGACGTGGAGTTCGGTGTTTTGCCGGTACGAGACGGGTTGCCATCCCGCCGCCAGCACCTGATCGATCGTCGGCTGCACGAACAGTTTGTCGATCGCCACCGCCGGCATGCGATCGATTCCCGCTCCCAGCGCCTGGTTGGGCACGAACGTCTTTACGGGATGACTGGCATCGACCCGTATGGTCTGCGCCGCGGCCATGAAACTCAGCGCCATCGGTAGCAGTGCGGCAAAAACGAGTGCGGTATTCCGTAGAGCGAACACGCGGCCCTCCCAATTGAGCTCTATTGAAACGTTTCAATACGAAGCCATGAGATTCTGCTTGAAGCGGACGGTTTGTCAAGGGAAGAGTGGCAACGCCGTCAGCCGGGGCTACACTCTATGAAGATGTGCTAGATTGAGCCAAGGAAGGGCCCTTAGCTCAGCGGTTAGAGCAGTGGACTCATAATCCATTGGTCCCAGGTTCAAATCCTGGAGGGCCCACCAGCCAAACGCACTCCTGGAGATTCTGGGAATTGCTTCTTCCGGAAGCGATCCTGCCCTAGGCCGCCAGCTGCATCAGCGCAATCGCTGCCGCCAGCCACAGCGCAAAGCCCGTCAGATTCAGCGCGATGCGCCATCCCAGGCTGTCGATGATGTAATTGTATTTCGCGTCCATGACCCACCTTCCTCGCGTCTTCTGCTTGATTGGACGTCCCAGTGCACCCGTGGTTAGCGCGTGCCGGACCTAGGAATAGATACGAAACCTGCAGCAGGAAAGTTCCGCGGGCAGATCTCCGCGCTCAGGCCAGCAGCGGCAGGTCGGAGGTCGAGTCGGGCAAAGGGTCGGCAATGCTTCTGAGCTCGGGATAGTGCTGCAACAGCGGTTCGGGCGCCTTCACCCGTTGTCCTGTCAACATGTGTTTCAATTGCAGCCCGTTCACCGCCGGCTTTGCCTTCGAAGTGATTGTTGGTAACTACGTAAGTAACTTCCGCCTTATGCGCGATGCGCTCAATTTTGTCTTTCCATCCCGAGAGTTCGGTTTCGCTGTACAAATAGTTGTAGCGGTCATCGCGCGTGTCAGCTTCGAACCACTGATCGTAATTGCGTCCGTGCAGCCGTACATAACCCACCGGCGAAGTGACGTGTTCGGTCGGCTCGAGCGATCTCCCGATCAAGGGCTGATCGACGTTACAAAAAGCGACATGGGTCCGCTCAAACGATGCCAGGGTTTCAGGGTTGTCCCAGCTCGAGTGGCGCACTTCCACCACTCGCGGATACTCAATGAACTGCCGTAGCAGCGTCTCCAGATATTCGCGGTTCAGGCTGGTGTTCTTGAAGGAGAAGGGGAACTGGATGAGCAGCGCCCCGAGTTTTCCCTCCGAAGCCAGCGCCTCCAGGCCTTCGCGCGCCAGGCGTTCGTCGTCGTCGTTGGGCCGGATGGTCGCCGCGGAAGTCGGCCCCACCACCATGGCAGGGAGAGTGGGTGAACGAACGGTGCAGTTTGGCGGTGAAAACGAATTGCGGATTCACGGCCGCGGCTTTGCGCGACCACAACTTCGCCAGCTCCGGCTTGATGTGTCCGTAGAACGAGGTGTTGATCTCGACCACATCGAAGCAGCGCGCCAGATATTCCAGCGGATGCTCCTTGCGGTGCGACATTCCCGGCGGATAGAACACTCCTTCCCAGTCTTTGTACGACCAGCCAGCAGTGCCCACGCGGATCTGCGGGGAAGATTCCATGAAAAAGCCCGGCTGGCTGCAGGGTAGCACAGGGCGAGGTTTCGAGGTTTCAGGGTCCCCGGAATTCCCAGCCATCCTGAAACCTTGAAACTCTGAAACCCTGAATCTCGAACCCGCCTCCCGGCAAACATCGCCATGTGACAGCCATCACATTGCCTTGTGATCGCCACCACAGGCCCATGGTCGTCCCCTCCGTTATCCTTTCCTGATCGAGAGAGGGAGCATTCCCATGCCTGACCGGAAGAAGCGGGAGAAAGTTGTCGCCGAAATCACGCTGGCTCATCTCACGCGAATTGCGGTGGAAAGCGGGCGCCCCCTGAGCGATGAGCAGGCCCTCGACTTTCTCAACCAGAATGGACGCGCCTACGCCATGTGGACGCGCATGATGCAGGCAGGCGAGGAGTACATCAAGTCCACCTTGCGGCAGCAAAGACCGGTTCCCGTCACGCGCTCCGGCGGCAACCGCCGCCTGGCGATTTAATAGAACAGCAGGATCATCCAGTAGACGCCGTTGGGATAGGTGCGGGTGCGGGCGTAGCAGGATCCGATGGAATACGAGCGAAGATTACGATCCGCAATGGCTTTGCCGGCGCTCGGCGGCAGAGAGTCTGGTTGCATGCTGGTGTAGCGGATCACGTAGTACGCTTTGGGTACTGGGGCATTGAGCGACTCCAGGTTCGCCATAGCGCACGCCGCCGCTTGTGCGGCGCCGGCATCGAGCAGCTGCATCGCCGGCAAACCATCCTGTCCCCGCAACCGGTTCACACTTGCGGCCACCATATCGGCGGAAGTGCCGGCGGAATACGCGGGCATTCCGTGTCCGAAATCCTGCGTGACGTAGAGGGTGTCGCCGACTCGCGTCACGCCAATTCCGGCAACGTTGTAGCCTGCATTCAACAGATTTTCGCGGTGGGGAGGGGAGGCCATCAACACCGCTTGCACCCGATCGACCGTGGCCGCGTACGCCACGTTTTCCCCCGCTCGATCCAGGTGCAAGTTGGTATTGATGGCCAGCCGATCGGCCAGGGAGGGCTCGCCGGAAAACTGGTGGGAGAGCTGTTGTTGGTCGGCCATCGCTTGCGCGTGCGCCAGCGCGGCCTGGGTCAATCCGGTGTCTTCCTGCAAGGGCGCGACTCCCGCTTGCTGCCGCGCCTGGTTGGCCAAGTTGAGAATCTGCTGTTCCGCATCGCGATCTTCCGCCGGGGTGGTGGACAGCGGAGATGCCAGGGAAACCGCCACCGTCCGCAGTCGCGGTGTCTGCGGCTGAGTACCTTTGGCCGGGGCATTGCCGCTGGCCAGAGAGAGCGCGATAAGAGCGATGAGGGCCTTGACCATAAAGGACGGAATCTTTATCGCCACACAAAGCGAAAGTTCCGCTTTGCTTCCCTCACGCTAGACTCTAGAATTCCACCCAGCTACTTACTATGGGTACATTACTGCTGGTCGTAGTGGTCGTTCTGAACCTGATACTTCTGGGTCTCGGGATCGGCGCCTTTTGGCGTCTGAAAAATGTTCCGCAAACCTCTGAAATCAAGGATCTTGCGGGTCAGTACACGAAGGTGCATGAGTCCCTGTCGCAGAGGTTCAACGCGGCCACGGCCGACATGGCCATGCGGCTTGAGCAAACGAAAGGCGACCTACGGCAAGAAGTAACCGACCGGCTGAGTGAAGGCTTCACGAAAATTGGCGGATCGGTCGAAGGCCAACTCGCCAGCGGGCGTCGCGAGCAGGCTCAGGACATGCGCGAAGCCCGCGCCGAACTGACCTCGTCGCTCGCCCTGACCACTTTGCAGCTCAAGCAGGAATTTGACGGGCTCAATCTGAATACGGCGCAGAGCCTGGAGGCCATCCGCCAGCAGGTCGATCAGAAGTTGCTGGCCATCAGCGACCAGGTGCAGCAGAAGCTCGATCAGAATATTAAAGAAGGCTTTGCCCAGTTCGAAAAAGTGCAGCAGCACCTGAAAGCCGCCGAAGAACAGCTGCGTGAAGTCGGAGCCCTGGGCCACTCCATCAACGATCTGAATAATCTGTTGAAGCTGCCGCATCTGCGCGGCAAATTTGGCGAGGCCAGCCTCGAACGTCTGCTTGCCGATTTTCTACCTGCGCACATGTTCGAGATTCAGGCGCAGCTTCCCGAAGGGGGAGGCCGCGCCGACGCGCTCATCCAGTTCCCCGACCGGCGCCTGCCGATCGACGCGAAGTTTCCCCGCGAGCAGGTGCTGGCTTTGTTTGAAAGCAACGATCAGGCGGAAATCGCTGCCGCCCGCGTGGAGTTCGTTCGTGTCATGAAGGCCGAAGGCAAGCGCATCAAGGCGTACATCCAACCGGAAAACGGCACCACCGACATCGCCCTGATGTATCTGCCCAGCGAGACCCTCTACATGGAAGCGGTGCGCAACCGCGACCTTGCCGACTGGCTCAACGAACAGCATGTCTTTCCGGTCTCTCCCAATACGCTGCTCATGACGCTGCAGACCATCGCCCTGGTGCACAAGTGGTATGAAGTCGCCAGCCGTTTCGAGAAGAGCCGTCTGGAGCTGGCCAAGGCGCAGAAGTCATTCGACTATTTCCAGAATAATTTTGAGAACGTGGGCAAGAGCCTGAACAAGGCGCAGGAAGCCTTCGACAAGGCGTCGACCCATCTGAAGAACTATCGCGGCAAAGTCACGGCGCTCAGCGGCCAGGAACAGTTGGAGTTGGATACGAAGAATGGGGATGACGACATCCTGCCGCTGATCGATAAAGCCAGTGCCTGAATCGAGTCCCTCACCACGCTTCACGAAAAGTAAAAAAGGGCGGGCCCTTTCAAGACGAGCCCGCCCTTACGCGCTTGTGGTTTCGCAGGTGTTAGGTAGTGGACTTGTTTTTTGGAGACTTCTTGTCGAGCGTCTCCAGCAGCACTTGCGCGGACGCAGGCGTTGCCACTGCGTGGTTGAAGACAATATCCTGCGCCTTGATTTCTTTCCCGTAGAGGTTCTTGTTGGCATCGTTGTCGGCGCGAAGCGTCGAGCCGGCCAATGAGATTCCCGCGAACAGGCCGCGGGCGCGCGAGTAAGAGAGGATCTCGGCCCGCAGCGTCACGTCGGTCTCGGCCGAAGCGTTGCGCCCCACCGGGCCTGCGGCAGCGGATACGTCCCCGCCCAGCTTGACCTTGCTGGTCAGGATATTCTGCGCGGAGCGCGGACTCATCAGCAGCAGAACGAAGTCGGTCGCCTGCCCGCCCAACTGAAAGCCAAAGCTGCCGCCCTCAAGCGCCATCATGGTCGGAGGACCCCACGAGCCTTTGAAATCCTTGCCCCCGCGACAAGTCATGACGCCCCTGCCGTAACTGCCTCCAATGCCAAAAGCCAGCTTGAGCACGGAGGGAAGCACCACCACGCAATCGGCCTTGTCGAGCACATCCTGCGGAATATCATCCGGGATGTTCAGAATCTCCTTTATCACCTTGCCGGCGTTTTCCACTCGCTCCTGTTCCTTCTTCTGCGCGGAAGCCGGCAACCCGATCGCCGCAATCAGAACCAGTACTAAACCAATTCGCTTCATATTTTCTCCTCTATAAATGTTCGAACATTCCTGGTCACGTCGAAAGCTTGTCTCTCCGGGCCGGTCGCCCCGCGACGATTCCTGTGTTGTTCCTGGACCGGGGCCGGATTCTTCTCACCACTTGGATGCGTCTCGCGAGCGGCAGTCTGCCTGGCGAGAGTAGGCCTTTGAGTAGAAAGAGCGAAATTATAACGCACTCCGCGGGTGCGCTGCCGCTCATCAGGCGAAACCGAAATCAGTAATCCGTGTAGCTGTACGACGGAAACGTGTGGATCACCTTGGGCGGCTTGATGACCGGGTTCACTCGCCCGGCGTGAAGAATGGTGTCGTTGGTCTTTGTGTAATCAAATCCCGGCATGGGATTGGAGTGCAGCAGGAAATCTGACGGGCTGCCGCTGTGGCCGAATTTCGGATCCACGCTGGCCGTGCCCGTGGTGTCAAGATTCATGCCTCCCGGAGGCCCCCACTCCACCGGTTGCCGGTTGCTTTGCCAGTCCGCGAAGCTGAGAAACCTCCAGTCGTCGGGACGGCCCTCGCACTGCCGCACATCGCGAGGCTCCTGCGCAATGATGTGGAAGGCCTGCGGATCTTTGGCGAAGCCTCCGTCAGTCCTCCAATACAGGTTGCCCTGGAAGTTGAGAAACTTGTTGTAGGGCAATCCGCACGAATACGTGCAGCCCTGGATCACCTGGAAGCCATTGGCCTGGTCGCGGTCGAAATAAAAAATGTTGTTGGTGATCGCGGCGCGCAGGGAAGGATCGACGCATCCTTCGGGCCACTCGGCGCCGTGGAACATCGAACGCAAGCCATAGGCGAAAATATTGTTGTTGAAGGTGTCTCCGGGCTGGCCGGGAGCGGGGCCACGGCTCATCCAGGCCACATCCTGATTCATGCGGTAGACCACGTTGTTTTCCACCAGCACGCCCGCGCTCATGTTGTCGAGGTAAATGCCTCTTCCGCCGTAGCCGATCGGGAAGCCGTCGATCACGCCGCCGTCGGTGGTGTCGTGCACCAGGTTGTTCAAGATTTTGTTGCCTTTGCCGCTGCCGCCGCGGTCGCCGATGTTGTAGTAGAGAGTGCCGCCATCGGAAGTTACGCCTTGCATGCTGTCCCAGATGTGGTTGTACGCGCTCACGATATTGTTGCCGTCGGCGTCGTGCTCGCCGGCGACGCATCCGAAGAAACAGATGGCGAGGCCGGTGTGATACCCGTCGCCGATATCGTTGTGCAGAAACTGGATGTCGTGGCCGCTCGAAAGCGCAATGCCTTCGCCATCGGGGAAGACGCGCGAATAGCCCTGCACCAGATTGTTTTGCACGGTGACGAACTGGACCACGTTCTCCTTCCGGTCGGCCCGCGTGGCGCCGTGTCCGATGCGGATGCCGCAGTCGCCCACGTCGTAGAACGCCGAGTCCTGGATGGTGTCGTCTTTGGCGGGCGCGCCGGAATTGTCCGAAGCCGATGTGATCAGAATCCCCGAAGCCGAGGTGTGGCGCACCGTAATCCCGTCGAACACCACATGCTGGCAGCTCTCGCAGTCCACCGCCTCGGGCAAGGTGTATTCGGTGTTCTGGTCGTTATTGAATCCCGAGGGCGGAGGCAGGTAGTTGTCGACCTCGAAGGTGATTCCGCGAAACGTGACGTACTGCAAGTCAAACGCCGAGAGCAGGCTGCCGCCCTCTGGACTCACCGGCTCAATCTGCGCGATCACCACCGAATCGGCGTTGGGATCTTCGCCTTTGTTCGCCAGGTAACTCAGCGTCCATGGTGACGTAGAGCGATCGAGAAACCACAGGCCCGCCTCTCCCGCGGAGCGCGCCGCATCGAAGGCTTCTTTCGCGTTGTCGACGATATAGCGATGGTCGCGATTCGGTCCAAAATTATTGAAGGTGTTGCCCATCCCCGGGGCGAAGGTTTTGTCGGTGAAATAAATCGTGTGGCTCGAAGTATCGATGCAGCTCACGCGCATGTAATCGACACTCCAGGAGTCGAACATCATGATCTCGACATCGCCCTGGGGATAAGCGCTTGATCCTTTCATGCGGCACTGGTGCCACGGTGAATCGACGGGATTCAGGTTCGTCCACGCCGTGATGGGATCGTCGGGGTAATAATGAAAGCGGTCAAGACACTTTCTGCGGCCGCGCGGATTGGCGATCGAAGGGCATCCCTCGCCCGCGGGCTCTTCCGCATCCACCGGGCTGGCGATGCGCAGATACGTTCCCAGATTGCATTGCACCGGATCGGCAGTCTGCCGGGCCACCGTCGAGTAGCACGACCCGTCGCGCATGTAGTAGCCGGTTCCATTCGCCGATTGCACCCGCGCGCGCAGGCGCCGTTCACCGTTGTAGAAAAGATATTCGAACGGCTCCACTCCCGCCGGCAGCGTCACTTGCCAGAGATTGCCGGAAACCTTTTTCCAGGTGAGGTCCAGTCCGTCTTTCCCGGTCGGCAGGCCGCCGCTGATGATGGGCGTCTCGCCCGGATAATTCGTCCACACGATCGGCCGGTTGGATTTGCCCGAGTCCTCGCCGGTGAATTTCAGGGTGCCGGTGTTGGGAAGGAATCCCAGGTAATACGTGCCTTTGCGCAACATGACCGTAATGCCCGATTCATGCTTGTCGTGAGCAGCCTCGCGCACTGCTTTCTGCGCCCGCACGATGGATCACGAAGGGCCCGTCCGTCTTGGCCGCGTTCGGCGCTGCCAGTTTGCCGCTCCAGGCGTCGTTGCCGTTGGTGGCCACAAAGAAGTCGGCGGTCGCGGCGTGCTTGGCTTCTTCCGAATGCGCGCGGGGCGCACTCCACGTGACACTCAACAGCAGAATTGGGGCGATGAAAAGCCTTCTCGACCAGTGGAAGATTTCATGGAACGAATGGCAATCACTTCCTGCCGAACCTGCGTGTGACAATGGGCCGTCCTCCTCGACTGCTTCGCTTGAGATGAACTCCACCAGCCATTGGGATGTGTGCGTCAGGTTTCGCATGAACCGCAATGCGTGTCAAGCCGCCTCCAGCCCCCGCTTTGCCTGTGAGATAATTTGAAGTTGATTTCTTCAGTGAGGATGTCTACATGGCAGAGCACATGGTCCATTGCGTCAAGCTCAACAAAGAACTTCCCGGGCTCGACGAGCCTCCATTTGATAGCGACCTGGGCAAAAAGATTTACGACAACGTCTCTAGAGAAGCCTGGAACGGCTGGATGGAATTCTGCAAGATGCTGCTCAACGAGTACCGCCTGAACCCGGCGCGCCGCGAAGACCAGGAAGTGATCGTGAAGCAGATGGAGCAGTATTTCTTTGGCGCCGGCGCCG
This sequence comes from Terriglobia bacterium, assembly GCA_963832635.1. Taxonomy (GTDB): domain Bacteria; phylum Acidobacteriota; class Terriglobia; order Terriglobales; family Acidobacteriaceae; genus DATFTE01. The sequence continues at coordinate 1,016,327 of CAWHVH010000004.1, forward strand.
CTCCGCCCAAGGAATACGTGCCTCCGGCCAAGTAGTAACTCTCGTGGAATCTGCTGTTTACGAGTCCGCCGCCCATCCGGGTAACCATCCCGCGGGTTACCCTCGAAGTAATCAATTCATCTGATTTTCGTTATCCTTTCATCACTCCGTAACATTGCTTGACTAAAAGGAAGAGCATGGACGCCGTGTATGACACGCTCATCCTTTCTGACCTGCACCTGGGGTCGGAGGTCAGCCGCGCCGAAGAAGCCACGCGCATGCTGCGGGAGAACCGTTTCCGGCGTCTGATCCTGTTAGGCGACATCTTCTCTGACCTGAACTTCCGCCGCCTCACCAAAGCTCACTGGAAATTTCTCGGCTACATCCGCAAACTCTCCAATCCCAAGCGCGGCGTGGAAGTGGTCTGGGTGGAAGGGAACCACGACCAGGGCCTGGTCGACGTCATGTCGCACCTGGTCGGAGTAAAGGCCTATCAGGAATACAGCTGGGATTTTCTCGGGCGGCACCACATTGCCATCCATGGCCATCAGTTTGACCGTTTTGTGGCCAACAATTTTCTGATCAGCGCGGTGGGATCGTTTCTGCATCTACAGATGCAGAAGATCGACCTCAAGGGCAAATGCTTCTCGCGCTACGTCGACCGGTTGCATATCCGCTGGCTGCGGCTCACGCAGAAAGTGGCCGCCGGAGCCTTGACCCATGCCCGCTTTCATCAGGCTCAGCGGATTTTCTGCGGACACACCCACGTGGCCGCGCGCGAGGAACACGAAGGCATCGAGTATTACAACTCCGGCAGTTGGACCGATACGCGGCCGACTTACATTACGGTTGATGCGGAAGGAGTACAAATCCATGAATACCATGAACGAACTAACGATCGTCATTCCGGCGAAGAACGAAGCGAAATTGATGCCGAATTTGCTGACTTCGCTGACGAGGCAGGATTACCCGCAGATGCGGAATACCAGGGTGTTGGTGGCTGACGCCAACTCTACCGACGGGACCCCTGACATCGTTCTGAGTTTTCGCGACCGCTTGAACGTCGAGGTCATCCGTGGCGGCTTGCCGTCGGTCGGCCGCAACGCGGGAGCCGCGCGTGCCGAAACGCCCTACGTGCTCTTCATGGACGCCGACATCGAGCCCGCGCATCCATCGGTCATTCGCCGCGCCGTGGAAGCCGCGCAGAACAAGCGCCTGCATTGCGTCACCACCAGTATTCTGTGCCGCGGTGGCAGCTTGACCGACAAACTGCTCTACGCCAGCAACGACATCTTCCAGTACCTGTCGCAACTGCACCGGCCGTTCTCGACCGGCATGTTCATGTTGTTTGACCGGCAGCGTTTCAACCAGCTGGGTGGATTCCACGAGCAGGTGCATTTCGCCGAAGACTATCTGTTAAGCAGCCAAGTAGCGCGCAGCAAGTTCGGCATCGTGCGCGGGGGCGTCTACACCACCAACCGCCGCTTCGAAAAAATGGGACACTTCCGGGTGGCGCGCCTGTTCCTCTCGACCGCCTTCAACTACTGGAACGAAAGCTTCTTCCTGCGCGATCACAAGTACTGGCAAAGCTAGATTTCTCCCTCCGTGCACAAGAAAGCCGGCCCTACCGTCAGGGCCGGCTTTTTTGTGGAAGATTTTCTCTCGCGATCTCCGCGGGCAAGTGCTTTTTCTAGAAGCGCAGCACAATCCCCGTCGAGAAGCGCACATTATTTTGCGTGTTGCTGTAGAAGCGGGTTTGCAAAAAGTCCAATTGCCCCCGCCACGCCAGCCCCTTCACCAGTTTGTAATCCATGCCTCCGCCGAGAGCGGTCGCGAAAGAAGTATCCGAGTTCGAGTATCCGGTCACGCTGGCGCTGGTGTGCCCGGCTCCGACCAGCACGTGCGCGAAGGGGGTCAGCTTTCCCACCGACACGGAAACCTGAGGCCCGAACATGAAGGTGTAGACGTTCCCGCTGGCCTTGACGGCCGTGCCCGGCACCGTCTGCGAACCGTAATAGCCTCCGAGGTCGGCGACCAGTCCTACCCAGGGCAGGAACTTGCCTTCGAGCGAGCCATTCCAGCCGTTCAGATTGGTCCCATTGTTCTCGACCAACCCGGCGTGGGCGTAGGAATATCCAAAGAAGATGTTGGCCGACTGGGCCGACGACAACGTGGTAAACAGCAATAGAATGAACGCAATCACAACTGTCTTCCGCACAGCACTTCCTCCTGTAGGAGCTAAAGATTCATTTCAGGACAAACTGGCTTAGATGCCAGTGTAAGGAAAGACGTTAGCGAAAAAAACCTCCCGGAAGGCCCGGGAACCACGAGATTTAACCTGTACTCTTTGTGCCCTTCCCGAACCAAACGAAGGACAACCTCGCGGCTAGCGTTCCCTCTGAAAGCGATACCGCCCGCCCTGCTCGAGCGCGATCGCCTCGGCTACCTTCAAGAACGCCTGGCCGGCATGTGACAAATTCGCCGACTTGCGATAGATCAACCGCAGCTTGCGGTGCAGACGCAATTCGCGCACCGGAATCCTCACCAGCTCTCCGCGCGCCAGTTCATTCTCTACGCTGATCTCCGGCACTAGGGCCACCCCATTCCCCATGGCGACAAAGCGCTTAATCGCCTGCAGCGTCGGCAACTCGATGTCCATATTGAGCGGTGTCTTATGCCGCTTGAACGCCTGGATAACCTTCTCGCGATACGGCGATGCCACAATGTGAGCCACAAACGTCTCCGCCCCCAGTTGGCGAATGCTCACTTGCGGCGCCTTGGCGAGAGGATGGCTGGGAGGAACCACGAAGATCAACTCATCGAGATACACCGAGACCGCGTGCAGTTGTGCGTCCTGCGGATCGTAGGTAAGGACTCCGAATTCGCAATTGTGGCGGAGCACGTCGTCGGGGATGTGGCTGCCGAGCGAGCGCTGCACCATGATTTTGATCATGGGATGCAGCCGCCGGAAATTCGCCAGCACTGGCAGCAGATAGAGCGCGGTGAATTCGTTGGCCCCGATCACCAGCTTGCCCTGGTGCAGCGAGCGCAGTTCGACCAGTGCCTCCTGCGCGTCATTGCGCAGATTCAACAGCCTTTCGGCGTATTCCCGTAGCACCTGCCCGGCGTCGGTCAACAGGCCTTCGCGCGAGGAGCGGTCGAAAAGCGGCTCTCCCACTTCTTCTTCGAGCTTGCGGATGGACTGGCTGACAGCGGACTGTGTCCGGTACAGCTTCTCCGCCGCGCGCGAGAAACGGCCCTCCCGGGCCACGGTGAGAAACACTTCCAGTTGCGCGAGATCCATTTTCTTCCTCGTTAACAGAACTTCAGGGGCTATCAGTCCCGCTTATGATGTTCAGATTTACTTATGATAATCGTAGGATTATAAGCTTTGCTTCAGTTGCCTGTCTACGTAGGATAGACCCCTTAGACCCCGAGGAGGGCATTGGGAATGGAACGAGCACGCATCACCGTATTTGACACCACCTTGCGAGATGGCGAGCAATCGCCCGGCTGCAGCATGAACGTGCAGGAAAAGCTGCGCATGGCCCACCAACTCGACCGCTTGGGAGTCGACGTGATCGAGGCCGGATTCCCCATCGCCTCCGAAGGCGACTTCGAAGCCGTGCAGGCGATTGCGGCAGTCATGCAACGTCCCATCATCGCCGGTCTGGCCCGTGCCTGTGCCGCGGATATCGAGCGCGCCTGGCAGGCGCTGCACCGTGCCTCTCATCCGCGCATTCACGTGTTCCTGGCCACCTCCGATATCCATTTGAAATACAAGCTGCGCATCTCGCGCGAGCAGTGCCTGGAGCAGGCTCGCGAAGCCGTGCGTCTGGCGAAATCCCTCTGCAGCGATGTGGAGTTTTCGCCCGAAGACGCGACCCGCACCGACCCCGAGTTCCTTTGCCAGATCCTCGAAGCCGTGATCGAGGCGGGCGCGACCACGCTGAATATCCCCGACACCGTCGGCTTCAGCATGCCGCAGGAATTTGGCGACCTGATCCGGACCATCCGCAGCCGCGTGAAAGGCATCGAGAAAACCACCATCTCGGTTCACTGCCACAACGATCTCGGACTGGCCGTAGCCAACACCATGGCGGCGCTGGCCGCGGGCGCGACCCAGGTCGAGTGCACCATCAACGGCATTGGCGAGCGCGCCGGCAATGCGTCTCTCGAAGAAATCGTGATGGCCATGCGGGTTCGTCCCGACAAGTTCCCCTACGAAACCGGCGTCGCGGGCGAGCAACTTTATCCCGCCAGCCAGTTGCTGAGCGAGACCACGGGCGTTCCCGTGCAGCCCAATAAGGCCATCATCGGCCGCAACGCGTTCGCGCACGAAGCCGGCATCCACCAGGATGGCGTGCTCAAGAATCCGCTGACCTACGAGATCATGACGCCGCGGTCGGTGGGTGTGCCGGACTCCACGCTGGTTCTTGGCAAGCATTCCGGCCGCCATGCGTTGCGCCTGCGCTGTGAACAGCTCGGCTACGAGTTCGACCGGCGCGAGCTGGATGAAATCTATCGCGAGTTTGTGGTTCTTGCCGATCAGATCAAGCACGTTCGCGATCATCACCTGCTGGAGTTGATCGAGACGCACCGCAGCGCGGGTCGCCGGATTCCGCCCGCCCACGTGGAAGCGGTTCCGATGGCGATCGCCGCCAATGCGGGCACCGGAAAATCCGCGGGTCTCTCCATGAAGACCTTCCCGGTGTCCCTGCCGGAGAATCCGGAATCGATCAGCGTGCCGCGTAATCTGATCGCCGATCACCATAGCGAACAGGAAGATTATTTGTGGGGGGTCTAGGAGTGCAAAAGGGGAGGATGGTTGGGTTTCGGCGAGTGGTCGAACTAGAATAAGCGCGCATGCTCGTCAAACTCACGATCCTCCCCGGTGATGGCATTGGCCCGGAAGTCACGGACGAAGCCCTTCGCGTTCTCGCTAACGTCGCAGAAGCCTTCGGCCACCAGCTCGAGATCACCCGCAAAAATGTCGGCGGCGCGGCCCTCACCGCAAGTAACAACCCTTTACCCGACGACACTCTCGAAAGCTGCCTCGCTTCAAAAGCTGTGCTTCTAGGCGCGGTGGGCGGACCGGCCTTCGACCATTTTCCCCGCAATCTTCGTCCCGAAAGCGGACTGCTGCGGCTGCGCCGCGAACTCGGCGTGTTCGCCAATCTCCGCCCGGCTGTTTGCTTTGAGGCCCTAGTCGACAGTTCTCCTCTGCGTCCGGAAATTATTCGCGGCACCGACATCCTGATCGTGCGCGAGCTGCTGGGTGGCCTCTACTTCGGAGAGCCGCGCACGACTAGTGGCCCAGCCGGTGATCGTGTCGCCGTCGACACCATGAAGTATGGGGAAAAAGAAATCGAACGCATCGCGCGAGTAGCATTCGAACTGGCGCGTGCCCGCCGGCGCAAAGTGATCTCCGTCGACAAGGCCAACGTGCTCGATTGTTCACGGCTGTGGCGGGAAGTCGTAAGTCGGGTGGGGAGAGACTATCCTGACGTGCAGCTTTCGCACACCTACGTGGACTCCGCGGCCATGGCGCTGGTGGCGCATCCCGGCGACTACGACGTCATGCTCACGGAGAACATGTTTGGCGACATTTTGTCAGACCAGGCTGGCGGCGTCGTGGGTTCGCTCGGGATGCTGGCCTCGGCCAGCATCGGAGGGAAGGTCGGCCTCTACGAACCGGTGCACGGCTCGGCGCCCGACATCGCCGGGAAAGGCATTGCTAATCCGCTGGGAGCGATTCTCTCCACCGCCATGCTTCTGCGTCACTCCTTCCAACTGGAGTCCGAAGCGGCATGCATCGAGTCCGCCGTGGCCGATGTGCTGAACCAGGGTTATCGCACCACAGACCTGGCAAGAGCCGGACAGCCCGCGCTCAGCACGCAAGCCATGGGACAAAAAATCGCTGAAGCAGTCAAACGCCAGTCCACAGCCGGCGCCATCGCGCAGGCGTGATCCTGGTCACCGCCGGAGCTTCCCATCCGTAGTAAAATTTCCTTACCGCAAAGTTTCTCAGCATTGAGGCCGCCATGCTTTCCAAGTGTGCAAACCCGGCCTGTTCGAATCACTTTCTTTATTTGCACGAAGGCAAACTGTTCCGCCTCGATCTCGAGGCCGGGCATGTGACCGCGGACCCCGATTTTAGGGAACACGGACCGCGCGTGGAATTCTTCTGGCTGTGCGATCAATGTGCCGCGAATATGACCGTAGTGCTGAAGAAGGGACAAGGCGTGACGGTCCGGCCGTTCCGGTTTATCCAAAAGGCGGCTTCGTAGCCACTGGCGCCAGCGTTGGACGCGAATACTTCCCGCTCAAGGCGTTCCAGCGGATCTGCAGCATCTCTCCCAGCATGCGTATGCCGTCGCGCAGGGGATTGATGCGCGTGCCCTCGCGATGCGCCCAGGCCACCGGCACTTCCTCCACGCGAAATCCGAATTTCTGCGCCAGGTAAATCAGCTCCGGATCGAATCCCCAGCGTTCGATGGTCTGCAGGGGAAACACCGTCTGCGCCGCCCGCCGCGTGAACGCCTTAAAGCCGCACTGCGTGTCTTTGAATTTCAGACCCAGGGTGATGCGCAAAGCCAGGTTGAACAACCGGCCGAAGAGCTGGCGATGCAGCGGTTGCTTCTCGGTCTGCAGCTCGCTCCGCATCCACCGCGATCCGATGGCCACATCGGCCCCCCGCGAGATCGCCTCGAAAAGCTTGCTGGCCTCTTCGATGGGCGAAGAAAGATCGGCATCGCTGAACAGCAGAATCTCTCCCTGGGCGTGCAACATGCCGTTGCGCACGCTGTAACCCTTGCCGCGGTTCCCGGGATTCGGCAGTAACCGCAAGCCGGGATGCTCCCGGGCATAACCGTGCACTATCTCGGCTGTGTTGTCGCTCGATCCGTCGTCGACCACGAGGATCTCCGCGTCCCAGTTGTGCTGGTTGCTGTAGCGGAGAATCTTGTCGAGCGACGCGGCGATGCGCGCGCTCTCGTTATAGGCGGGAATGACAATGCTGTAGCGCAAAAAGAGTTCTCGCTTCAGACCCAGTCAGAAAACTTCATGCAAGCATAAAGCCAGACACCCTAAAAAGAGAAATGAACCGGGAAGTTTGGAGCTGAAAGCTGAAGGCTAAGAGCTAAGAGCTGTCTTACGCCACTTGCTCGGCCTTCTGCAGCATGGTGAAGAATTCCGCGACCAGTTCTTCGTCCCACAGGCCGTTTTGAGCTTCGTCGCGCATGGTGACTGCAGCCTGCTCGTGCGTCAAAGCAGGTTTGTAAGGGCGGGCGGTGCGCAGGGCGTCGTAGATGTCGACCACCTGCAGAATGCGAGGCAGCAGCGGAATCTCTCCCTTGTGCAACCCGTCAGGGTAACCGCTGCCGTCGGAGTGTTCGTGATGATTGCGGATGATCGGCAACACCAGTCGCAGCGACTTGAGCGGCTTACAGATGTTTTCTCCGGTAATGGGATGCTGCTTCATGATCTCCCATTCCGCCGGCGTCAGGTTCGATCCCTTTTTCAGAATCTCGTCGGGCACCGCAATCTTTCCCAGGTCGTGAAGATAGCCGCCGCGGCGCAGCGCGATAATCGACTCCTCGTCCAATCCCAGATGCCGTCCCAGGTTGGTGGCATTCTGCGCCAGACCGCTCGCAGTGGCCCTCGGTGTAAGGATCGCGGCTCTCCACGCTGCGGCCCAGCGTACACAGCACCGATTCCGCAGTCTCCAGTTCGTCGGTGAACTCCTTGAGCTTGAGCAGAGACTTGACCCGCGCGAACAGCTCTTCGGAAAAAATCGGCTTGTTCAGAAAGTCGTCGGCGCCCGCCTCGATCCCCTTCAGCTTGTCTTCGCGATCCGAAAGCCCGGTGATCAGCACAAACGGGATCAGGCGAGTGTTGGGATCCTCTTTCAGATCGCGGCACAGCTCGTAGCCCGATTTCCCCGGCATGATGACGTCGGAGAGAATCACGTCTGGAGGACGCCGGCGGACCTCCGCTTCGGCCGCCGCCGCATCTTCCACCGCGATGACGTCGTAGCCGCGGGTCGACAACAACTCCTGCATCAACTTCATCGTGTCCGGATTGTCGTCTACGACCAGGATGCGCGGGACGCGCCGTCGGGGCAAGACATCAGCCATTTCTTTATAAGACTGTAGGAGAGGCGAGGGAGTTGTCCGGAATTTATGAAAGGAGCTCATGACGAAAATGACGTACTAAATCGTTATTGTAGTGGATTCGCGAGCCAAAGAAGAGATACACAGGACAGAATCAGGCGATAAAAGCCATGAAGAATTCGTCATCTTTCCTGCCAAAGCTGCAAATCCTTTGTATTCAGGAGTATTTGTGCTGGCGCGTCGCAGTCGTGATTTTCCAGATTCGAGAAACACGACACGTTTGTTTGTGTTATCTGACCTTGTCCCTCGGAAGGGCTCGTGCATAGGCTGGCTGCATGCGTCCTTATCTTTGTTTTCTGCTGATTCTCCTGAGCCCCACTGCCCTGGGTGCGACCAAGGCGCACGTCATCGTGCTGGGCAAAACGAGCTCCATCAAGTGGCTCGTCGGACCTGCCGAAGACAAAGCGCTCGAGGTGAAAGTGCGCGGCTTGTACGTGGACACGCGCCTCAAGGAATACACCGTCGGCCCTGCGCACGATGTCACCGACCGCCTGTTCGTGGTGCGCCGCATGTTTCGCGTCAATGACAATCTTCCCGAGGAATCCGCCGCGCCCCGCTGGCATTGGCAACGCGGAGGCTGGCTGCTGGTCGATCGCGTCACCGGAAGAATTGCGCAAGTCCCGCTGCCCGAGTTCGATCCTTACTATTCGACCGCGAGTTGGTACCGCGACTACGCGGCCTACTGCGGCGTCTCCGATGATGGCAAGAAATTGTTTGCGATTGTGGCCCAACTGGGACGCCGCAAGCCCATTCTCAAGAAGGCTTTGGGAGATGCCAGCGGAGACGATCTGCCGGATTCCGAGTGTCCCGCGCCCGCCTGGCAGCGGCAACCCATGCGGGTCACCTTCCAGCCGGACGAGGACCAGAAGCTGACGTACTCGGTGCGAGGTCACGCCGTCGATGTGGTCAACGACGCCGAAGACGACGACGACTTCCGAGTAATCGTGGGGCGGTGGCGGCTGCGTCATCGACTCCGGAGGGTTGGTTGGGGGAACGATTCCGCCATTCACTCGCTTCACATAAAGTCCTGCTGCCAGCAGCGCCACCGCCACGCCGATAAAAATCATGCGCCGCCACTGGTTGCGTGCTTCCGGAGGCGCGGTAAGGTGCTTTGCCAGCAGCGCGCCGATGATCAATCCCATGATGAATCCGCCGATGTGTGCCCAGTTGTCGATTCCCGGGACCACGGCTCCGAATAGCAGGTTGTATCCGGCGAATGCCAGCAGGCTCTTCATCGTGCCTTTCAAGGCCGACTTCGGCACCGGCAACTTGCCCAGATAGAGCGCCGCGATCAAGGCTCCGGCAATGCCGAAAATCGCGCCGGAAGCGCCAATTCCGACCTGGATCGGATGCATCCACAAACTCAGCAGGCTGCTCGAGAGCCCGCACGCGGTGTAAGTCAGCAGGTAAGTCCAGCGATCAAACACCCGTTCCGCCAGAAACCCCAGGCTCCACAGGCACCACATGTTGAATCCGATATGGATGATTCCGGCATGAACGTAAGTCGAAGCCAGGATTCTCCAGGGCTGCGGACCGAGCGAGAGCGGCCCGTAATCGGCTCCCCATTTGAGCAAGGCGCCGATCGATGGCATGATCGGGGACGCGCCGGTCAGCACCATGCCCACGAAAACCGCCGCGTTCACGGCGATCAGAGCCGTCGTCACCGGAGGCTTCCAGCGCACTGCCGCCCGCGGCACCGCTACCGCCGTATCGGGTGCGCCGTAAGGCCGGCTGGCGGCCGTATTCGCCGCCACCATCGCCCGGCAGTCGGCGCAAACCTCGCCCGGCGCTCCCGCCGAAGACGACGGCAATTCCCGCCCGCAACTTTTGCAATGAGCCATGTTTCGGTATCGCTAGTGTATCGTGGGCAGCACCCAGCAATCAGCAGTCAGCACTCAGCAGTCAGCACTCAGCCAAGCAAGTCAGAAGACGTAATCCCGAGGGAGCGAAAAAGAAGAATGGAATCCCCCCGCACGAAAACAAATGCCCAAGGGCCAAATGCCAAGTGCCAGGTGCCAACTGCCAGCCTCTGAGTGCTGAGTGCTGACTGCTGAATGCTCACCCAGCTGCTTCCACCGCCGGCATCTCCTCTGCCACCGTCTTGGTCTTGATCTTGGCGCTGGTCACCAATATCACCGAAGCCACCACGATCGCGCTGCCCACCAGAATGTAGCGGTCGATCGGTTCATGCGCGATCAGCCATCCCAGAAACACCGCCACCACGGGATTCACATACGCATAGGTGGAAACCTTCGAAGTCGGCACATGGCGCAGCAGCCAGATGTAGGCGGTGTAGCCGATCCATGACCCGCAGACCACCAGGTAGAGAATCGCGCCGACCCCTTTCCCCGTCCAGGCCACATGGCGCACGTCTTCAAACAGCAGCGCGAACACCAGGTTCGACACTCCCGCAAAGGTGATCTGCCAGGCGGTGCCGCCGAAGGGATCGACCTCGGCCGATTGCCAGCGTTTCGACAGCACCGAACCCAGCGCCCAGCTGAACGATCCCCCCAGCAGGCTCAGCGACCACCACAGCTGGCGGGTGTGATAACCGCCTTCGGCCGTGAGTTCCGGCCAGATCAGCACCAGGATGCCCACGATCCCCAGCGCCAGCCCGGCCTTGCCGCGGCTGGCAATGTGATGGTCGCCCAGCAGCAGCGAGTCCAGCACCAGGAACCACAGCGGCGTCGAAGACACCATCAGAGCCGCCAGGCCGGAGGGCACGATCCGCTCCGCATACGACAACGTCAGGTTGCCGCCCATCAGAAGCAACGTGCCCACCACCGCCATGTGAAAAAGCTGGCGCGGCGCGTAGCGGATGTTGCGTCCGGTGAAATGGCAATAGGCCAGCATCAGCGTCCCGGCAATCAGGAAGCGGGTGGCGCACATCACCGCGGGAGGAATCTGCTCGACGGCAATGCTGATGCCCAGGTAGGTCGATCCCCAGAACAAATACACCAACCCGAAGCAGAGGATGATGCCAAAGCGGTGCTGGCCCTGGGTATCGGTCATGACGAAGCGGAACTTAAAAGATATCAGACGAGCAAGGCGGGCTTATCGATGCAAAGGTGTTGCGAAGACCGGGCGCTTGGATTCCATCGAATATATGGCTCAAGTCTGTGCTGAAAGCTGAGAGCTGAAAGCAGACGGCTGGTTTAAGCCTTCCCGCCCTCTTGCCATCCGGAGTATACTAATTCTGTCATCATGCGCCTCGGGAAGCCCAATTCGCATCTGCCCGCGTGCTGGCTGCACTTTCTGGTGTGCCCGCGCCGCTATCTGGCAGTGTTGCCTTCGCAGGCGCGTCCCAGCCTCTTCGGTTCCGACTAATTCCTCCACTCACCTGTCATTAAGCAGAGAGTCGTAGTCCGCCTACGCACAGCCGTCTACGACTGAGAACCGACAACTGACAACTGAGAACTACTTTTGGAGGATCCCATGTCGACCAAGACTTTGATCGGTCCCAAGCTGAAGACCTCGCTGCCCGGACCGAACGCCAAGCGCATTATCGAGGGCGACGACAAATACATTTCGCCGTCTTACACCCGTTCCTATCCCATGGTGGCCAAGCACGGCCGCGGCATCGTCGTCACCGACGTCGACGGCAACGAGTTCTTCGATTTCTCCGCCGGCATCGCCGTCACTTCCACCGGACACTGCCATCCTCACGTGGTGGCCGCCATTCAGAAGCAGGCGGGCGAACTGATTCACATGTCGGGCACCGACTTTTACTACGAGAACATGGTCACGCTCGGCGAACGGCTTTCGAAGATCGCGCCCATGCCCGGCCCGCACAAGATTTACTACGGCAACTCGGGCACCGAGGCGGTCGAATGCGCGCTGAAGCTCTCGCGCTATCACACCAAGCGGCAGAACATCATCGCCTTCTTCGGCGCCTTCCATGGACGCACCATGGGCTCGCTCACGCTGACCGCTTCGAAGCCGCAGCAGAAGCGCCGCTTCGCGCCGCTGGTGCCCGGAGTCACGCACATCCGCTATCCCGACGTCTATCGCGGATGCGAAGGCGGAGCGCAGGACGGCGAAGCTTTCGCCCTGGGATGCGCCCGCTACATCGAAGACAAACTGTTCAAGACCATGCTTCCTCCCGAGGAAGTCGCGGCCATCTTCGTCGAGCCCATTCAGGGCGAAGGCGGATACGTGGTCGCGCCCAACGTCTTCATGCAGGAGCTGCGCCGCATCTGCGACCGTCACGGCATTCTGCTGGTGGTCGACGAAGTGCAGAGCGGCGTGGGCCGCACCGGCAAGTGGTGGGCGGTCGAGCACACCGGCGTGCATCCCGACATCGTCTGCAGCGCCAAGGGCATTGCCTCCGGCATGCCGCTGGGCGTGGTCATCAGCAAAGCCGAAATCATGGACTGGGTGCCGGGCTCGCACGCTTCCACCTTCGGCGGCAACCCGGTCTGCATCGCGGCAGCCCTGGCCACGCTGGACGTGATCGAGCGGGAGCACCTGATGAAGAACGCCACCGAAGTCGGCAATCACATGCTCAAACGCATGGCGGACTGGCCCACCAAGCACAAGCTGGTGGGCGATGTGCGCGGCCGCGGCCTGATGATCGGCGTCGAGATCGTCAAAGACAAGAAGACGAAAGAGTACGGCGCCGCCGAGCGCGACCGCATCGTCGAGCTCGCCTTCGAACGCGGCGTGCTGTTCCTGGGCTGCGGGCCGAGCACGCTGCGCATCGCGCCGCCGCTCATCGTGACCAAAGAAGAAGCCGACGTTGCCGTGGATACTCTCGAAGAGTCCATCGCCATCGTCAGCAAGTGAGTGCTCGTGTGGCGGCGGGTCTCCGACCCGCCGCTTCCACTCTCGAGGAAAACGTTATGTGGAGCGGCAAAGTCGAATCCATCCATGTAGCCTCGGCTGCGCAAGCGCCCACGGTGGCCGTCCTGCAGGCGCAGGCGATTCCGGGAGTCGGGCTGGGAGGCGACCGCTATGCCTTGCAGCTGGGTACTTTTTATAAGCCGGAGCCGGATTACGAGCTGACCCTGATCGAAGCCGAGGCGATTGAAGCGCTGAAGCGCGACTACCAGGTCGAACTCGCTCCCGGCGAAGCCCGCCGCAACCTGGTGACGCGCGGCGTGCCCCTGAATCATCTGGTGGGCAGGGAATTCCGCATCGGCAATGTCAGGATTCGCGGCATCCGCCTGTGCGAGCCCTGCAGCCATCTGGAAACGCTGGCGGGTCGCCCCGTCATCAAGGGCCTGCTGCATCGCGGCGGCCTGCGCGCCCAGATTCTGAGCCGGGGAAGCATTGCCGTGGGCGATTCGATCACCGAGTGAATGGAATGAGCGAACCGACGCTTCAGGAACTGATCCGAGGCAAGGGCGCGCACGCCGATCCGCTGGCGTGCGTCGAGGATCTTTCGGCGGAGTTAGCGGGGAAGAAGATTGCCGGATACCCGCACTCCATCTGGCAGATTCTGGGCCACGTCAATTACTGGATCGAGTACGACCTGAAGCGGGTGGCGGGCGAACGGCCGCCCTATCCAGACCATGCGATCGAAAGCTGGCCCAAGACTGAGGCTCCGGCGGACGAGCGGGAGTGGCAAGCCGAGGTGGCGCGCTTTTCCTCCTGGCTGGAACGCTTGACCGAGCTGGCGAGTTCCGCTCCGGAAGCGCTCGACCGGCAGGTGGAGATTCTGCATCCCGCGCAGGCGACGCGAAGCTCCACAGTGCGGGCGGTCTTGTGGCAGACGGTGGCGCATAACAGTTATCACATCGGCCAGATTGCCATGCTGCGGCGTTGTCTGGGAGCGTGGCCGGCGCGTAGAGGCGGAGACACCTGGTGATCCCGCGAAGTCAGAGAGAACATCGTGACGCAGAAGTTTTCAACCCGGGCGTGGTGTGCACTGGCGGTGACGCTGGTGCTGTGGGCCTCGGCCTTCGCCGGCATTCGCGCCGGGCTCAAGGCCTATTCGCCCGCGCACGTTGCCGTGCTGCGCTTCCTGATCGCCTCGGTGGTGCTCGCGGTCTACGCCCGCTTCGCGCACTTTCGCCGTCCTGAACTGCGTGACATTCCCGGCCTCGTCCTGACCGGCGTCATCGGAATCACCTTCTACAATCTGGCGCTGAACTACGGAGAGACGCGGATCACCGCCGGCGCCGCCAGCCTGCTGATCGCATCCACTCCCATCTGGACGGCGCTATTCGCCATGCTCGCTCTCGGCGAGCGGCTCACCTTCAGCGGATGGTGCGGCATCCTGTTGAGTTTTACCGGAGTCGCGCTGATCGCGAGCGGAGAGAGCCAGGGGATTCACCTCTCGCCGCAGGCATTCGTGGTTCTCGCCGCAGCCTTTGCTTCCGCGATTTACATCGTGATGCAGAAGCGCTTTCTCGACCGCTACAGCGCGCTCGAGTTCACCGCGTATTCGATCTGGGCCGGCACTCTGCTGATGCTGCCCTTCGCCGGCGGCCTGGTTGCGGCTGTCCACACTGCGCCGGTCGCGTCCACACTGGCCGTGGTTTATCTGGGAATCTTTCCCGCCGCCATCGCTTACGTCGGCTGGGCCTACCTGCTGTCGCACGGTCCGGCGGGACGGATTACTACGCTGCTCTATCTGATTCCGGTGCTCGCGATCGGAATTGCCTGGGTCTGGCTGGGAGAAGTTCCCAAGCCGCTGTCGCTGGTCGGCGGGGCCATCGCTTTAGCGGGGGTGATCCTGGTCAGCCTGCGGGGCAAAGCCGGCGCGAGCGCTCTACAGCCGGTCGTCGCTCCCATCGAGGGCTAAAAAAGACCCATAGGAATCAATGACATAGCTGTAAGTTATTGATAATCGGCAGGCCCCGAACTCGCCCAAGGCAGAAATCTGGAGTCCAATCGCCGCACAGGATGCCTCTGGATTGCGCATAGAAGGCCCAGGATCGCCGTTCGCGGTGTGGGAAGGCCTGGAGGGCATCCGGGCACTCAGTGGGGGCTCTGACGGCTCCTAAACGCGAAGTAAGCTTAAAGATATACGAATCAAACTGGAAGCTATATTTTGACGGCCGCAACCGCCTCCGGCTCGCTGTTGGTTCCAAAGCGGGAAGCGTCGGAGAGAAACAGTGTGGCCAGAAGCAGCAGCGCCATGCCGCCCGCCGACATCACCAGCGGCATCCTTAGGCCGAATCTTTCCGCCATCGCGCCGCCCACCGCCGGAGCAATGGTCGCGCCGATGATCTCGCCGGCGAGCGTGGCCAGTCCGATCGCCGTCGCGACGAATTGCGCCGGAACGCTTTCCGCGGGGACGAGCACAATAATCAGCGACGCGATCGCCTGGCCTCCGTTGGTCAGAAAGACGATCGCGGCCAGAATCCACAGATGTGCGTAGAGCGCAGGAACTTGCAAGGCGAGAGGGACGACTGCCGATAACACCGCGAGCATCATCAGCGTGGGCTTGCGTCCAATGCGATCGGAGAACGACGGAAACAAAAATCCCAGGAAAAAGCTGCCGAGGCCGGATGCGCCCAGCAGGAATCCCGCGGTGGTCGGCGCCTGGTGCGCGACTTCGGTGATGTAGAGCGGCGCAAAGACGTTCAGCAGAAACAGCCAGCACATGAAGCCCGAGGCTCCCGCGCAGCACAGCCAGATGTTGCGGAAGCGCAGGATGGAGAGATAGTCCATGATGGCGGCGCTGCCGTGATGCTGGCTGTGGACGAGCGACGGCTGCTTCTCCGGTTCTTTCACGAACTTCCACAGCAATATCCCCATCACAATTCCGGGCATGCCGGCGACGAAGAAAGCCCAGCGCCATCCGAAGCGCGAGGCAATTTGCGTGGCCAGCACGGGAGCGGCTGCAAGTCCGACCAGCGCGGCGGCGCTGACCACGAATCCGACGTTGCGTCCGCGGCGGCTGGGCGGAGAAGACTCTTCGATCAGCGCGGTAATCACCGACCAGCACGGCCCTTCGGCAACGCCCATGAGCGCGCGGATCCACAGCAGTTGGTGAAAGGTGTGCGCGAGGCCCGAGATCCACGACAACGCCGAGAAGGCAAACACGGCCGGGATCAGAACGCGCCGGCGGCCGAATTGATCGGAGAGGGCGCCAAAGAAATATCCCGACAACGCCCAGGTGATGGCCACCACCGAGGCCAAAAAACCGATCTGTTGGTTGCTGAGCTGAAATTCCGGCGCGAAAAAGGGAGCGAGGTAGAGCTGGGACATGCGGTCGAGAAAGACCGTGCCCCAGGTGAAGAACAGAATCAGAACCAGCGTGTTTTCATAACGGCGTGGCGATCCCAATTGGCCCTCAGGGAAAGATGCGTCAATCTATGCGACTCAAGGCCCCAAGGTCAATACCGGATGCAAAAGGGTGATGGCTGTCACATCCCACAGCCAACGGCCGCGTCTAGAGTAGCGGGGTAAGCTCGGACTTTCATGTTTTCCGGACGCCTCACGCAAGCGACAGTTCGAGGGTTGGACTGGTTGGCGAGCCACACCTTGCGCGCGGAGACGATTCCGGCGCATCAGCGCACCGGACGCCGCGGCGAAGAAGACACGTACTTCTATCTGCGGAAGTTGGGCTATGTGATGGTGGCGCGCAACTTCCGCTCTCCCCGGCGGCGCGGAGAGATCGATCTGATCGGCTGGGACGGAGACGTGCTGTGCTTCATCGAGGTCAAGACGCGGAGGACGCGCGATGTGAAGCCCGCCGAAGCCGCCGTGGACCGGGATAAACGCCGTGAAATCAATCTGGTAGCGCAGGAGTACCTGCGTCATCTGGTGCCTTCGTGCCAGTGGCGTTTCGATGTGGTCAGCGTATATTATGAAGGTCAGACCAACCATCCTCAGTTCGAGTTGTTCAAGAATGCCTTCCCGGCGCTGTGAGATGAGTAATTGCATGCTCTGTTGAAAGGATTCCGTGCGTGCCTGAGCTTAGAAAAGATCCAATTGTAGGCAGATGGGTAATTATTTCGACCGACCGCGCCAAACGTCCTACTGATTTTGCGCGCGACGCGGTGAAGATCAAGGGCGGTTTTTGTCCCTTTTGTTACGGAAACGAGAGCAAGACCCCGCCGGAAATCCAGGCTTACCGTCCCAATGCGAACAGCGGACCGCCTCCGCAGCGTGACACGCCGGGGTGGACGGTGCGCGTGGTGCCCAACAAGTTTCCCGCGCTCGGCATTGAAGGCAATCTGAACCGCCAGGCCGAGGGCATGTTCGACAAAATGAACGGGATCGGGGCGCACGAGGTGATTATCGAGACTCCCGACCACAACGCCAGCCTGGCGACGCTGCCTCCCAAACGCATTGAAGATGTGCTTTGGACCTTCCGCGACCGCATTCTCGATCTGAAGAAAGACCGCCGCTTCAAGTACATCCTGATTTTCAAGAATCACGGAGAGCCAGCGGGAGCGTCGCTCGAGCACGCACACTCGCAGCTGATCGCGCTGCCGATTCTTCCTATCTACGTGGTCGAGGAACTCGAGGGCGCCAAGCAGTACTACATCTACAAAGAGCGTTGCGTTTTCTGCGACATCATCCGGCAGGAGATCGAAACCGGGACGCGGGTGGTGGCGGAGAACGAAGATTTTCTGACGCTCGCGCCCTACGCGCCGCGCTTCCCCTTCGAAACCTGGATTTTGCCCAAGCAGCACGAGTCGGCGTTCGAAAATTCGTCATCGCATATGTTCGAGAACCTGGCGAAAGCGTTGAAGACGCTGCTGACCAAGGCGGATCGCGTGCTCGACAATCCTCCGTACAACCTGGTGATTCATACCTCGCCGGTGCAGGACCCGACCAACGATCACTACCATTGGCATATTGAGTTCATGCCCAAGCTGACAAAGACGGCGGGATTCGAATGGGGTACCGGGTTCTATATCAATCCCACGCCGCCCGAGGAAGCGGCGCGCTTTCTGCGCGAGGCGAGCGTGGAAGAAGCGCTGCCGGCGACGGTGGGATAGGGTCTGGCTACTCAAAAAAATAGGCGCGGCCCAGGGAGCCGCGCCTTTTTAGTTTTGTGAGAGAAGAGTTATTTGAAAGCGGGCGTCAGCAGAAAGCCGCGAACTTGTTTTCTGAAGGTCCCGTATCCCACGATTTGTCCGGCATCGTTGATCCCCGTGGCGGTTTGCAGAACCCAGCCTGATTTCGCGGGAATCAGCTTGTTCAGGTCGAGCATCTGGCCGCCGCTGATGACGAAGGCGTGGTAATTCAAAGTCTGGCCATTGCCCTTCACGGTCATCTGTCCAACCACGACGCCGGAGCTGTTGATCGCCATGCCATCGCTGTACTGGCTGTGGCGGGTGTCGATGTCGGTCATCTTGCCGTTGCTGACGAGAAACGCGTGGGCCCCGGTGTTGCCGCGCAGGTAGCCGGTGCCGGTGATCTCGCCGGCGTCATTGATGGCGGCGGCGGCGCTCCAGGCTCCGCCAAGCGTGCCCAGGCTGGTCATGGTTCCGTTCTGCCAGAGAAAAGCGAGGAAGTTGCCCGCGTTGTTGTAAGCGTAGCCGACGATCTGCGTATTGCTGTTGATCGCAGCCGCCGAGCTTGCCTGATTTCCGTTGCCCAGTGTCCCCAAGTCGGTGACGGTTCCGTTGCTGTAGAGGAACGCATGTTCCTGCGCGGTAGAGGTGGAAGTCCAGCCCGTGATCTGTCCCGAAGCATTGATGCCAGTGGCGGCGCCTCCTCCGAAGCCGAAGTCGGGCAATTGCGTCATCTTGCCGCCGGTATAGAGGAAGTTGGCGTAGAAGCCGGTGGCCAAGGTGGAATATCCGACGACCTGTCCGGAAGCGTTGATCGCGAGGCCGGAGCTGTATTCACCGCCGAGAGTGCCAAGATCGGTGGTGTTCGCGCCGTTGTAGATGGCGGCGTGCGCGCTCGATGAGTTGACGCCGGCGAATTCCGAGACCTGTCCGGAGGCATTGATGGCGAACGCCTGGCCATAAGAACCGCCCAGCGCGGGCAGTGCGGTGATGCTGTAGGTTTGAGCGGAAGCGAGTTCAGCTGAGATCGCGAGCGCGAGACAGCATACGAAGATGTGCGCGATAGAAATTCGTCCCATTGTTTCTCCCCGGAAGTGTGGCTGTTGGGGGCCCCGAGACCAGCGAGAGCATGGTAGGTCGCAAGTGATTACGGAGTTGTCAACAGGATGTAAAAACTGCAAGGGGCTGCGAGGAGAATTATCCCTGGGTGCGGTCGAGGAATTCTTCGTGCCAGGCCATTTGAATGGCTTCGAGCTTGGCTTCGTTAGACTTCTTGGGATCATCCTTGAACTCGGCTAGTTCGACGACGTAGCGGTGCAGGTCGGTGAAGCGGACGCTGAGAGGATCGACTTCGGGATGTTTCTGGGACAGCAGGATTCCGAGATCTTCGGCGTCATCCCAGGTGAATTCGTGGGTCACAGGTTGGCTCCTTAAAAACAGCAATTAGCAGTTGGCACCTGGCATTTAGCCCTTCCAGGACCTGTGAGGGTACCGTCAAGGTCCGCAACTGGCTAAATGCTAAGTGCCAAATGCCAAGCGCTGTTCTTCTAGTGTTCTTCCGAAACGTAGTTGCGATTCCAGGCGGGAATCTCGACCACGACTTTGCCGGGCTTGGCGATAACCGCCTGACATCCGAGGCGAGAGTTTAATTGAAGATCGGCTGCCATGTCGAGACGGTCGGCTTCGTCGTCTTCCATCTCCGAGAGATTTTCGGCGCCCTCCTTGACCCAGACGTGGCAGGTGGTGCAGGCGCAGTTGCCGCCGCAGGCATGGTCGAGCCGGATGCCGTTGTTGAGGGCCACATCGAGCAGGGACTCTTCCTTGCCGTGATCTTTGTAGGGAAGTTTGCCGTGTTCGAAGGTTACCGTCTTGCCTTCGGGGAGGAAGGTGACTTCGACCGTATTTTCGCCGAGAGGTTCCACAGTGGCGGTTCCAGTGCTCTGATTTTCTTCGTTCATATTGACTCCGTTTGCGTGCCTTGCGCCAGCGTTCAGATTCTGTCGCCCCTTGCGGGGCTGGTCCCGGTTGCGGCCGCTACCCACGGCTTACGCCGTGGGCTGCATTCTTACGCCGCTTCGCGGCTGATGTTTCGTTCCGCGCTTAATTTCTGACGTCGCTTCGCGGCCGGACGGGTGGCAAACCCGCCCCCACGTGAGCAGCGATGGCTTACTCAAAATCCGCTTTCGCGACCGGATGTCCGGCTGCCGGGCCTTCGCCCAGGTCGGCCTGGTCCATGGTCTTGCCCTTGAGGGCGGTGGAGACGGCGCTGTCCATCATCAACTCGGCCAGTCGCATGGTGCCGGCGTTCAGCGCGTCAATGGCCTTGCGAATCGACTGGTAGTCGTCTTCGGTTTTGACCTGGTTGAGGGCTTTCTCCAGCTTGGCGATCTGCTTTTTCTCGTCGCTGGTGAGCTGTCCCCAGGCCGGACTCTTTTTGCCTTTCTCCAAAGCGGCGAGAATGGTGCCGGTTTCGTTGCGGGCTTCCACCAACTGGCGCTGCCGGAAATCTTCTTCCGCGTAATCGAAGGAATCGAGAATCATGCTCTCGACCTGCTCGTCGGTCAGGCCGTAGCTGGGCTGCACTTCGATTTCGGCTTCCTTGCCGCTGCGCTGTTCGCGCGCAGAGACGTGAAGAATGCCGTTAGCGTCAATCAGGAACTTCACTTCGATGCGCGGCATGCCCGCGGTCATCCCCGGAATGCCGCGGAGATCGAAACGCGCCAGGGAGCGGCAGTCTTTCGCCAGTTCGCGCTCGCCCTGCAAAACATGAATCGCGACATTGGCTTGTCCGTCGACCTGGGTGGTGTAGTACTGCGTGGCCGACGCGGGGATAGTCGAGTTACGGAGAATGATCTTGTCGGTCACGCCTCCGGCGACTTCGATGCCGAGCGAGAGCGGAGTGACGTCGAGCAGGAGCATGTCTTCGGTGGCTTCGGAGCCTCCGGACAGAATGTTGGCCTGGACCGCCGCGCCGAGGGCAACCACTTCGTCGGGATTGAGATCGGTGTGCGGCTTGCGGCGGAACATCTCTGCGACCAGGGTCCGCACTTTGGGAATTCTGGTAGAGCCGCCGACCAGCACGACTTCGTCGATCTGCTCCGGTTTGAGACGGGCATCTTTCAGCGCTTGTTTGCAGGGGCCGACGGTGCGGTCGATGACGGGCTGAATCAACTGCTCAAACTGTTCGCGAGTGATCTCGCGCTGGTAGCGCTTTCCGCCGGGCAGTTGCACGTCGAGCGTGGTCGAAGGTTGCGACGACAGCGCGATCTTGGCTTCGATGACGGCTTTACGAATGGTCTGCACGGCTTCGCCACTGCGCCGCACATCGAGTCCCATGTCGCCCTGAATGTCGTCGAGCGCGATGGTGATGAGGAGGTTGTCGATGTCGTCGCCGCCGAGATGGGTGTCGCCGTTGGTGGAGATGACTTCAAAAATTCCGTCGTGCAATTTGAGGATGGAAATATCGAAAGTTCCGCCACCCAGGTCGTAGACGGCAACGATGCCGTTCTGCTTTTGGTCGAGTCCGTAGGCGAGCGATGCGGCCGTAGGCTCATTCACCAGGCGCAGCACTTCGAGGCCGGCGATGCGTCCGGCATCTTTCGTGGCTTGGCGCTGGGCATCGTTGAAGTACGCGGGCACGGTGATGACGGCCTTGCTCACCGGAGCGTTGAAGAAGCGCTCAGCGTTGCGCTTGAGCTGGCGAAGAATGAAGGCGGATATCTCGGGCGGCGTGAACGTCTTGTCGCCGAGCTTGATGCGCAAAACTTCTCCCGGCTGGATGTCGTCGGCGAGCCGGAACGGGAAGAGTTTCAGTTCTTCCTGAATGTCTTCGACGCCGCGCCCCATCAACCGTTTGATGGAGTAGACCGCGTGATCAGGGGTTTCGATCAGATACTTGCGGGCCGCATTGCCGACGATGATCTGGCCGCGCTCATCGAGAGCCACGACCGAGGGCACGAGGTTCAACCCGTCTTCGCCGGGGATAACGACAGGGCTCTCCGCCTCCATGAAGGCCACCAGCGAGTTGGTGGTCCCCAGATCGATGCCGATGATGCGGTCAGAAGCCATTTTGTAATTTTGTAACCGGGTAATTTGGCAATCGCAGGGTTCAGGTTACAAAATTACCCGCTAACCAAATTACAAAATTCTTTATTGCTCCAACGCTTCTCCCACGTCGCGAACCAGGTTCTTAATGTAGTTGCGGCGGTTGAGCAGATCGACCATCCTGGCGACAATTTGTTTGCGCTCTTCTTCCGTGCCGCTGTCGACCGCTTGGTCCCACTGGTGCCAGTAGCTTTTCAGTTCCGACAGGAGCGCTTCCTGTTTTTCTTCCAGCTCCAACTTCTGCTTGCCGAGTTCTTCGATGAGTGCGGGATCGTCTTCGCCCAGCTTTTTCTGCGCGCGCAGCTCTTCGAGCTGCAGGTTCAGTTCGAACACTTCTTCCAGAAGATCGGGCGGGACGACTTGCTCTTTCACCTGGCCGGTGGCGCGCGCCTTCTCGGTCGCCGACTTGGATTGTTCCTCGAGTTCGATGCCCTCGAGTTGCAGCAGGTACTCGGTCCGGCGGATGGGATCTTTCAAAGTGCGGTAGGCATCGTTGAGCTGCGACGTCTGCTCCAGGCTCCACTCCTGCTCTTTTTTGTCGAAGAGCACGTTCAGGTCGGGATGCAGGCGGCGGCTGAGTTCGTAGAACTCTTTTTCGAGGACGGCGACGTCGAGGTTCAGCTTGCGCGGCAGCCCGAAGAAGGTGAAGTAGTCCACGGGCAGGGGCGGCTGCACCTTGCCGCAGGCACTGCAGAAGTGGGCAGCGCGCATATCGCCGCACGACCAGCATGTCAGCGTGGGCGAACCACTCATCGGAACGGCTGCTTTATTTGCCATAAGACACCTTCACCACGGACACGCACCAACCTGAGCAGAAAGTGGCACCGTGGTGGGAAGATCGCGAACTGGGAGCCGTACTCAGCCGGAGAACGAGGTGCCGCATCCGCAGGACTTCGAAGAGTTCGGATTCACGAACACGAAGCCTTGCTGCATCAGGGTCTCCTGGTAATCGAGCGTCATGCCATGCAAGTAGATAAACGACTTGGGATCGACGAACACGCGCACATCCTCGAACTGGAAGATGCGGTCGCGCTCCCGCGGCTGGGTATCAAAGCGGATGTTGTAACTCAGCCCGGAACAGCCGCCGCCCTGCACGCCCAGGCGCAATCCGCCCTGCTCGGGCGAAATGCCCTCCTTGGCCATCGCGGTACGAATTCTTGCGATCGCCTTGGGAGTCACCTGAACGCCCTTGGCGGGCGTGGTGGTCGCTGTCTTGGTCGTTTCTTCAGCCATGATGGTCATAAGCGTAGGCCGCTTGCGGCGGCGCCGTCAGTGCCCGGGATCACAATTCCGGATCACCGGCGGCCTGCAAACTACTTGCTCGCTTCCACCGCCACCGGTTTTTCGGCGCCCTGCTTGTTCTTCCAGTCGTGAATCGCCGCGCGGATGGCGTCTTCGGCCAGCACCGAGCAGTGAATCTTCACCGGAGGCAGCGAGAGCTCTTTCACGATCTCGGTGTTCTTGATCGCGAGCGCTTCGTCGACGGTCTTGCCCTTCACCCACTCGGTGGCGAGGGAGGACGAGGCGATGGCCGATCCGCAGCCGAAGGTCTTGAACTTGGCATCTTCGATGATGTTGGTCTGCGGATTCACCTTGATCTGCAGCTTCATCACGTCGCCGCACTCGGGCGCGCCCACCAGACCGGTGCCAACCTCGGAGCTGTTCTTGTCCATCGACCCGACGTTGCGGGGGTGGTTGTAGTGGTCAATTACTTTATCGCTGTATGACATGATTCTCCTGACCTCGGGGGCCAAAGCCCCAAATTGCAGCCCCTAAAGGGGCACTATTGATAACCCGTTGCGACATCGCTAAAGCGATGCCCTGATACGAATCTCTTCTCACCGAGTCTTTTCTCGGTACTCGGTACCGGGTACTCGGTACTGATTACTCCGCGGCCCACTTCACGCTCTTCAGATCGATGCCTTCTTTCGCCATTTCGTAGAGCGGCGAAAGCTCGCGCAGTCTGGTTACCGTTTCCACCACGCGATCAGCCACGTAATCGACTTCGGCTTCGGTGTTGAAGCGTCCGATGCCGAAACGAATCGAGCTGTGCGCGAGATCATCGCCGGTGCCCAGAGCCTTCAATACATAAGATGGCTCCAGTGTCGCGGAGGTGCAGGCGGAACCGCTCGAAACCGCAATATCGTTGATGCCCATCAAGAGCGACTCGCCTTCGACGTAGGCGAAGCTGATGTTCAGGTTGCCCGGCAGGCGATGTTCCATGGAGCCGTTGATATAGACCTCGTCGAGGCGGCTCATGATGCTGTCTTTCAGGCGGTCGCGCAGTCCGGCGAGATAGACGCTCTCTTTGGCCATTTCTTCCGTGGCAATCGCGCACGCCTTGCCCAGGCCGACGATGCCGGGGACATTCAGTGTGCCCGAACGCATGCCGCGCTCGTGACCGCCGCCGTCGATGATGGCGGAAATCTGCACGCGGGGATTCTTGCGCCGCACGTAGAGCGCGCCCACGCCCTTGGGGCCGTACATCTTGTGGGCGGAAATCGACATGACATCGATGTTCTGCTTATTCACATCCACCGGAACCTTACCCACGGCCTGCGTGGCGTCGGTATGGAAGATGATGCCGCGCTCGCGGCACAGCTTGCCGATTTCGGCCCAGGGCTGCAGCACGCCAATCTCGTTGTTAGCAGCCATGATGGTGACCAGGATGGTCTTGTCGGTCATGGCGTTCTTCAGTTCATCGAGATCGACCAGGCCATTTTTCTGCACCGGCATGTAGGTGACGCGGTAGCCGTACTTTTCCAGGCGCTTGCAGGTATCGAGAACCGCTTTGTGCTCGGTGACCGCGGTGATGATGTGGTTGCCCTTTTCCTTGTACATCTCGGCGACACCTTTGATGGCGAGGTTGTCGCTCTCGGTAGCGCCAGAGGTAAAGATGATTTCTTTCGCGGTGGCGCCCACCAGCTTGGCAATGCGCTCGCGCGCAATCTCGACGCCTTCCTCGGCCGCCCATCCAAAGGCATGGTTGCGGCTGGCCGCGTTGCCGAACTTCTCCATGAAATAAGGCAACATCTCTTCGAGCACCCGCGGATCCATCGGGGTGGTGGCATGGTTGTCCATGTAAATGGGCAGCTTGATGCCTTCGGGCGCCGTGTGCTGCTCCTGGGGGATTGTCTTTACATCCGTGCTCATGATTGCTCTCCTCAAACTCTCAAAAAAAGGCCTTGCCCGTTAGGTGATCGTCACCAATTCTTTGGGCCTGCCGGGCTTTTCCTCGCCGGCTTCGACCATCTCTTCTTTCATCTCTGAGATCGTGATGCGCCGCAACACCTGTTCGATACTCTCGTTCACTTTCCGCAGCGGCTCGCGGATGGTGCAGCGATCGGTCTGGCCACATTCGCCGCGCACGGTTACGCACGACGTGATGAAGAGCGGACCGTCAATCGCGCGAATCACCTCGAAAGCGCTGATCTTCGCGGGATCACGAGCCAGCGTGTAACCGCCGTTGGTGCCATGCTGCGAATGCAAGAGCCCAGCCTTGACCAGACGTTGCAGAATCTTGGCCAGCGCCTCGGGCGGAATCCCGTAAGCGTCGGCAACGTCTTTTGCGCTGCAGGAGCCGGGGTGACAGTGCTCAGCCAGATGCTTCATGGCCATCAACCCGTAGTCCGCTTTTTTGGTCAGCTTCAGCATGCAGGCACAAATCCGACCTTTTTAGTCGGACATGACTATTCTAGGCATAGACGGGCGTAAACGCAACTCGGTACAGGGTGTGGGGAGTATCTGCAGCGAACGGTAATGTTTTGTGGCTAAACGGTTTAGGTCAGTACGACTATTTTAGTCGGATTTTGAAGCGAACTGGCGGAACGGACCATTCGAAGCCGGGCGGTCCGGTGCGATTGGTCAGCACCGTGAGATGACGTTCGGGTACTTGACAACCCTGATGGCCGGGCTAAAATACCGCCAATTTGGGGCGCCACTCATTCGCGGCCCGCTCGGGCCGGGAAATAGCCCCGGATTTATGACTCGAATCCCGCCGCCGCAAGTCCCCGAGAAGAGAAGCAACATGCCAGCATGCAAGCACCCGCGTGTACAGATTGTATCCCGCGAAGAAGACGCCGAATTTGTGGAATGCCTGGAATGCGGCGAGATCTTCGAGTCCAGCGAATTCAAAGACATGAATATCGAAGAAACCAAACTGGACGACGAAGCCTGACCTTCCTTTCTCTCGATGGCCGTTCCCGGCAGTGGTGTGTCTGGTTCTTCCTGAGAATCCCTGTCCCTGGTGACCTCGGTAAGGTAACGACCCGGTTTGCGCTTGTAGGCCACTCCTCGGCTTGCTACTGTCTCGGGCGGGGTACCCTGCCCGCTGGAGAAGGGAATGCCGTTAGTTGCCTTAGTGGTGGATGACTCCATGCTCATCCGTCACACCGTCTGCCGATTTCTCGAAGAGCGCGGATTCAGCGTTGAATCGGCGAGCAACGGGCAGGAGGCTCTGGACACACTGGCCCGGGTTAAAGCCGACCTGATCGTCACCGACATGCAGATGCCGAAGATGGGCGGAGCCGAACTCATCACGGTGCTCCGGTCGCAAGCCGCCACGGCGAAGATTCCCATCGTAGTGGTTGCCAGCCAGCCCGCGGCGTTTGAGGAAGGGAAAAAGTGCGCCGACTGCACTATTCATAAAGACATCTACATCGTGGACCAGCTGGCCAAGGCGCTGGAAAAAACCTTCGGACCCGGTTTCGCCAAAGGCCAAGCGACGGGGAAGTAACCCGCCTTCCGCTACTTCAACTTCAATCCTGCTTCCGCGGAGAAATCCATGCCGGCGAAGTCGCGCGACTGGAATTTCGGGTAGGCCGCGGCGGCGATCATGGCGGCATTGTCGGTCGACAGCGGGCGGGAGGGGAAATACACCTGCAAGCCTTCCTGCGCCGCCGCGCGCTCGAAGGTCTGGCGCAACTCGTTGTTGGCCGCGACGCCTCCGGTGACGAACAGAGTCGCGGCTTCATAGGCGCGGGCTGCCGCCAGGGTCTTGCCCACCAGGTCTTCCACCATCGCACGCTGGAAGGATGCGACCAGATCGAGCGTCTGACGATCAGTGTGCGCGAGGTAATCTTCGAGCTTCGGTTTGTGTGTTCCGGAAAGAGCTTTGCGGCGCTCGTCGATCGCAGGCTGCAGGTGGTGCGTTTCCACATAGCGCAACACGGCGGTTTTAATTCCGCTGTAGGAAAAATCAAAGCGCAGGCGGGCGTCGTCGGACGGAGGGCTCGAGTCGCGGCGGTCGCGGTGCTTGATCTGGGACAGAGTGAACTTCACCTGGTGCGGGTCGCCGTGCGTCGACAGTTTGTCGACGACGGGCCCTCCGGGATAGCCCAGTCCCAGAACCTTGGCGACCTTGTCGAAGGCTTCGCCGGCAGCGTCGTCGCGGGTGTGCCCGATGTTCTCGTAGGCCCAGGATTCGCCGCGCTGTTCCGCGAGGTAAAGGTGGGTGTGGCCTCCGGAAACCACCAGCGCCAGCACCGGGAAGGTCACTTCATGGTTGCCCTTCTGCCGCTCCTCGAGCAACACGGCGTGAATGTGGCCTTCGAGATGGTTGACGGCGATGAGCGGCTTATCGAGGGCGAACGCGAGGGCCTTGGCATAGCTGATCCCTACCAGCAGAGCGCCGGCCAGGCCCGGTCCCTGAGTAACGGCGAGAGCGTCGATGGATTGATAGGTTTGTCCCGCCTCGGCCAGGGCCTGTCGCACCACGGGCACGATAGCCCGCAGATGCTCACGCGAGGCGAGTTCGGGGACAACTCCTCCGTAGGGCTGATGGGTCGCGATTTGCGAGAAGACGACGTTGGAAACGATCTGTTCACCCGAACGCACCACGGCCGCTCCGGTTTCGTCGCAGGAGCTCTCGATGCCGAGGATGTAGGCGTCTGGCATAATCAAGTTCGAATCCTAGTTTACCGGAGCGCAGCGATCCTTCGTGCGCCGCCGAAACCGATGCTTCACCTCAAACAACACGCGATCCAGATTGTCCGCAGGCTCCGCGGCTCTAGCCACCAGGCTTACCTGGTGGGCGGATGCGTGCGCGACCTGCTGCTGGGGCGCGAACCCGCCGACTACGACGTCACTACCGACGCCACGCCGGACGAGGTCATGCGTCTGTTTCCCGAAACGTATGCCGTGGGCGCGCAGTTCGGCGTTGTTCTGGTACCGCTTCCGAAAGAGGAAGTTTCGAAAGAAGAGAACGACGCGGTGGAAGTAGCCACCTTCCGCAGCGACATCGGCTACAGCGACGGGCGCCATCCCGACCACGTCCGCTACAGCAAGGATGTCCGCGAAGACGTCGAGCGCCGCGACTTCACCATCAACGGATTATTGCTCGATCCCATCACCGACGAAGTGCTCGACTACGTGGGCGGACGCGAAGACCTGAACGCCGGCACGATTCGCACCATTGGCGATCCCGAGCGGCGGTTTTCCGAGGACAAGCTGCGCATGCTGCGCGCGGTGCGATTTGCCGCGCGTTTCGACTACACCATCGATCCGCAGACTTTCGCGTCCATCCAGAAATTGGCTGGGCAGATTCATCAGGTCTCGCGCGAACGCGTGCGCGAGGAACTCACCAAGATGCTCACCGAGGGACACGCGCGCCGGGCCTTCCTGCTGCTCGATGAAAGCGGCCTGCTGCGCGAAGTCCTGCCGGAGATTTCAGCGATGAAGGGGGTGGAGCAACCGCCCCAGTTCCATCCCGAGGGCGACGTCTTCGTGCACACGCTGCTGCTGCTGGATAAACTTCCGCAACCCGTATCACCTACTTTGGCTTGGGGTGCGCTGCTGCACGATGTTGGCAAGCCACCTACATTTCGGATCGCGGAACGAATCCGCTTCGACGGACACGTGGACGTGGGGGTGAAGATGGGACAGGAGATCCTGCGCCGGTTGCGCTTTTCGAACGATGACACCGAACAGATTCTGGCGCTGATCGACAATCACATGAAATTCGCACACGTGCAGCAGATGAAAGAATCGACGCTGAAGAAGTTCATCCGCATGCCGCGCTTCGATGAGCACCTGCAACTGCACCGCATCGATTGCCTTTCGAGCCACGGCGACCTGACTTCGTACAACTTCACGCGGGAGAAGATCGCGACCATGCCTCCGGAAAGCGTGCGGCCGGCGCCACTGATCACCGGGCAGGACCTGATTGCCGCCGGGTATTCGCCCGGGCCGAGTTTTAAGGAAATTCTGGGCGCGGTGGAAGACGGGCAACTGGAAGGCAGGCTCGCCACGCGCGAAGGCGCACTGGCGTGGGTGGAACGGCAATTTCCGCGCCAGGGGTGACTCACTTTCCGTGTTTGGCTACGAATTCGGCGGCAGCGGTTGCGTTGGGATACTTAGGATCGATCTCCAGGGCCCTCTTGTAATTGGCTACAGCGCTCGGTAAGTCTCCGGAGTCAAAGAGAGCCTCCGCATAACTGTCGAAGGTATTGGCGGATTGCGGAAAATCCTCCGTATTCATACGGAAGACGGCGACCGCCTCGGGATACTTCTTCAGGTTGAGCAGCGTGTAGCCGAGACCGTTGATTTTCACCTCCGAAACCAGGGACGACTTGGGATCGCGGCGACGGATGTCGAGCACTACCAGTCTCAACTTGGCGGCGCCTCTCTCTGCCGCAAGGTCAATCATCGCGGCGGCGCACAAGTTCTCGAGCGGGTCATTGTCGTCGAGGTAGCGTTGCGCTTCAGCCGGATTGGTTTCGAGATCATGCTGCACTTTTCTGATCTGTTCCCGGTAGGCGGCGGGGACCTCGTTCACCATGCTGGCCAGCCTGACACTGTCCAGCCAGCGCCCGCCAACGACAACGCCAGCGATCTTGCGCGTGTTCGAAATGTCGGCCAGCGGATTCTGCTCGAGCAAAACCATGTCCGCACGCTTCCCCGGTTCGATGGTCCCGAATTCCCGCGAGCGCCGGAAGTACTTTGCCGGATTTACGGTCGCGGTCTGCAGGGCCTGGAACGGGGTAAGCCCATCGTTAACATATTCCTGCAACTCGTCGTGAATGCCGAAACCCGCCACTGGTCCGACGTCACTGGCATCCGTGCCAGCCATGAGTGGCACGCCCGCATCCTGGAGGGCTTTCAGCAGCTTCCGCTGGAAGGCCAGCGAAGTGCGAATGCGCGGATAGAATTCCGGACTGAATCCGTTCTTGTAGCGGTTGGCCGCCGGCTGGAGAGCCGCCTGAATCCAGGGCGGGTCATATTTGAGGTCGGGCCGCTTAAGAAATTCGTCGAGGTTTGTCGCCTGCTCCACGATGGTCGCGTAGGTTGAGAGCGTTGGTATCACGAAGACACCCGATCGCACGGTCAACTCGACGGCGCCGGGAATGCCGGCTTCGTCGTAGACGATATGGGCGTTATTGTTGTCGTGCTTCGGATTGAAATAGGTGTAAGTGAACTCCTCCAGATGAGCGATGGACTGCCCGGAGGCGACTGTGAGTTCGAAGTCCGGCTCGCGCGCGACGTGGCCCATGAGCAGCATCCCTCTGCGCTTGGCTTCGGCAATCAGCGACGGATACTCCGCTTTGGAGACCTGGTTGTAGATTTTCACGCCGTCATAACCCAAAGCGGCTTGTTCGTCGACCATGCGGACCGCTTCCTGCGCCGTGTGCGGGCTCGAAAAGGTCGGGCCGGTAGTGAAGATGGTTGGTCCGAGCATCTCGCCGGCGGCGATCTGTTTCCGCCACAGCAGGTGCGCCGGACGGCCGTCGAGGTTGAAAACCGTGGTTACCCCATTGGCGAGGAAGAGCGGCAATTCGGTGGGCGTTTGCAGGTGAACGTGAGCATCGGTGAGCCCCGGGATCAGGTATTTACCCTTGGCGTCGATGATGCGGGCGCCGCCCGGGACGCGAACAGATGCTGAGGGTCCCAGTTCGGCAATCTTACCTTCGCGCACGATGACCGTCTGATCCTCCAACATGCCATTGTGATCCATGGGAATTACGTTGGCGTGCAGGAAGACCAGCGCCTGCGATGATTGCGCCGCGCGGGCCGTGGCAGAGATTAAGCCGATCCATGCCAGCAGCAGCACGGAAAGTGCAACACGCAGGAACAGTCTTGTGGGTACTTGCATAGGCGCCCTAGGGAGAGACGCGACTGCTGGGGAAAGGTAACCAAGGCGGGGTTAGACATCGGTGGAGAGTGCTAGAATCGAGCTCTTCGTTTTGCAAACCTGGAGTTCTATGGCTCGATCGATGGAGCAGGCCGGAGCGGGGCTGGAGAAGGTTGTTGCGGGCGCGCTGCGGCGGGTTCCCGCGGACCAAGCCCCTGTGCTGGCCTGGCCGCTGGCATGCGGGCACAAGGTGGCGGAGCGCACGCGCGCGGTCGCCTGGGCCGGCGGCGTGCTGCGAGTGGAGGTACCGGACATCGGCTGGCGCAACGAATTGCAGGCGCTGGCTCCGCGCTACGTGGCGGCGATCAATCGCTACGTGAGCCAGAGCGTGAAGCGGATCGAGTTCGTCGTCTCCGCACCTCGAAATGAAAGTCAGCGATAAAGACGTAAGCTACGTCGCCGACCTGGCGAATCTCGAACTCACCGAGGCCGAGCGTACGCGCATGGTGCGCGACCTGAACTCCATCCTCGAATACGTCGACCGCCTGAATCAGCTGGATACCTCAGGCGTCGAACCGATGGCGCAGGTCTCCGACCGCTACGGCATCGACGAAGCGAAACAGGGAAAGCGCTTTCTAGACGCCGCGCGCGAGGACATCCTGCACGGCCTGCGCGAATCGCTGCCGCACGAGGTCGCGATCGGAAACGCGCCGAACTCGGACGGAACGTTCTTCAAAGTGCCGAAGGTGATTGAGAGATAGCCCTCCCCACACCCATGGACCTTAACCTCCTCACCATCGACGCCGCGCGCTCCGCGATTCAGGCACGGACGATGACCGTCTTGTCGCTCGCCGAAGCCCATTACGCGAAGATTCAGAACGACGATCCGCAAATCGGCGCCTACCTCACTCTCTGCAAAGATCGCGCGGTCGCCCAGGCGGACCGCATGGACCGCATGGCTGCCGAAGGCAAGCCGCTGCCGCCGCTGGGCGGGGTTCCGGTTGGCATCAAAGATGTCATGTCAACGTCAGGCGTACGCACAACCGCCGGATCGAAGATTCTCGGCAATTACATTCCCCCGTATGACTGCACTGCTGTAGCCAGATTGGAAGCTGCCGGTGCCGTAGTCCTCGGCAAGCTGAATTGCGACGAATTTGCCATGGGCTCGTCGAACGAGAACTCAGCCTGGCACCCAGTCCACAATCCGCGCGATCTCAGCCGCGTTCCCGGTGGGTCTTCCGGCGGTTCGGCTGCAGCGGTCGCCGCCGACATGGCGGTAGCCGCGCTTGGCTCCGACACCGGAGGATCGATTCGCCAGCCGGCATCCTTCTGCGGAGTGGTTGGCTTGATGCCGACTTACGGGCGCGTCTCACGCTACGGACTGATCGCCTTTGCGTCTTCGCTCGATCACATCGGTCCACTTACTAAGACGGTAAAGGACGCAGCTATTGTTCTGCGCACGATCGCGGGCCGCGATCCCATGGATGCGACTTCCGCCGACGTGCCGGTTCCCGACTATGTTGCGGAACTGGAAAAGCCTGTAAAAGGGCTGAAGGTGGGAGTCGCGAAAGAATATTTCGGAGAAGGTCTGGACGGCGAGGTTCGCAAATCCGTAGAAGTTGCGATTCAGAAGCTTGCCGGTCTCGGGTGCGAGATCGTGGAAGTCTCTCTGCCCCATACCGAGTACGCGATCCCGACGTATTACATCGTCGCCACCGCGGAAGCCTCGTCGAACCTGGCGCGCTTCGACGGCGTCCGCTACGGTTATCGCGCCAAAGACGGGCGCACGCTTGCGGAAATGTACCGGCGCACCCGCGACCAGGGATTCGGAGCCGAAGTGAAGCGCCGCATCATGCTAGGAACCTACGCGCTCAGCGCCGGATACTACGACGCCTACTATTTGAAAGCACAGAAAGTGCGCACGCTGCTGACTCGCGATTTCGAAAACGCGTTCCAGAAGGTCGATGCGATCGTGACGCCGACGAGTCCGACAGCCGCATTCAAGTTAGGAGAGAAGGTGGACGATCCGTTGGCCATGTATCTCGCCGACATCTACACCGTGACCGCCGACCTCGCGGGAATTCCGGGAATCTCGGTGCCCTGCGGAGAGACCAGCGACAGGCTTCCCATTGGGCTGCAGATCCTGGGAAAACACTTCGATGAAGCGACGATCCTGCGCATCGCGCACGCCTACGAGCAGGCCCGGTAAGGCGGACGCCGGACTTCGGACGTCGGACCTCGGACGTCGGACTTCGGATCTGGGCCTAAGTCACCAGACCCGGCAGCGATTCGCCGGCGCCATCGGCGCTCCCGTCTTGCAGTGGAACGCTTCCTGGAATTCCGGCATGTTCGAAACCACACCGTTGGTGCGGTACTTATCGGGAGAGTGTGGGTCGACGGTCGCGCGCAGGCGCTTGCTCTCGTCACGAATGTTGCCACACCAGTCCTGCCCGTAGCCGATGAAGAAGCGCTGCTCGGGAGTGAATCCCTCAAGCGGTTCGAGTTTCTGATCCCTGGTCTGATCCTTCCACGCCATGTAAGCCAGGAGGATGCCGCCAAGATCGGCGACGTCTTCGCCCAGCGTCAGCTTGCCATTGATCTTGATGTCATCCACGATGACATACTGCGAGTACTGGTTTGAAATGCACTGCGCGCGCTCGGTGAACTGCTTGGCGTCGTCGGGGGTCCACCAGTCGCGCAGATTGCCGTGCGCGTCGAACTGGCGGCCTTCGTCGTCGAAGGCGTGGGTGAGTTCATGTCCGACGGTCGCACCGGTGTCGCCATAATTGGGGGCATCGTCCGACTTGGGATCGAAAAACGGCGGCTGCAGAATTCCCGCCGGGAAATTGATGTCGTTTTTCTGCGGATCGTAGTAGGCATTTACTGTCGGGGGCGTCATCTGCCACTCGCCGCGGTCGACCGGTTTGCCGATCTTGGCCAGTTGGCGGTTGAATTCGAAAGCCCGCGCCCGCAGCACGTTCCCCATCTCGTCGTCGCGAACCACGGTCAGCGCGCTATAGTCGCGCCACTTGTCGGGATAGCCGATCTTGTTGGTGACCGCGTGCAGTTTTTCGAGCGCGTGCTGTTTGGTCACGGGAGTCATCCAGGTGAGCGAGTCGATGTCTTTTTCCATCGCTGCTTCAATCTGTTCGACCATCACCAGCGCCTGATGCTTGGCCTCCGGGCCGAAGGTTCGCGCAACGAACGCTTTGCCCAGCGCCTCGCCCAGATCGTTGTCGACATAGCCTACGCAACGCTTCCAGCGCGGCTCCAGTTCCTGCTGCCCGCGCAAGGTTTTTCCGTAGAAGGCGAAATCTTCGTTCACAACCGGCGTGGCCAGAAACTCCGCGTTCTCGTTCACCAAGTGCCAGCGCAGGTAGGCCTTCCAGCTGTCGAGCGGCTCCTTCTGAATCTCCGCATTCATCCCCTTGAAGAAGTTGGGGGTAGCGACATTCAGTGAGTTGACCGACGGCAGCCCCACCTTGGCCATGTAAACATTCCAGTGGAACGAGGGGCTCAGAGCCTGCAACTGCTGGCGCGACATGCGGTGATACAAGTTCTGCGGATCGCGCCGCTCGACGCGGGTGAGCGAAACCTTAGCCAGTGCGGTTTCGATGCGCAAGACCGCATCCGCTTCTTTCTTCGCTACCGCCGGCTGGTCGCCGAGGAGTTCAAACATCTTCTCGACATGTTCCACGTACGCCTTGCGGAGTTCCACCGACTTGGCGTCATCCTTGAGGTAGTAGTCGCGGTCGGGAAGGCCCAGACCACCCTGGTCGGTTTCAGCAATCACCTCGCTCGAATTCTTGTAATCCTGATCGGACGAGAAACCGAAGAGGATGTTGGTGTTCACCAGTTGCGCCGCTATGTCCGCCAAGCCGCTCTTGGAACGCAGCGCGGCAATGCTATCGAGGGCGGGCTGAATGGGCTTCAGTCCAGCCGCATCAATGGCTTTCTCATCCATGCAGGCGGCGTAGTAGTCGCCGATCTTCTGGTTGGTGGCGTCGCGGTTGGCGTCCGGCTTCGCGGCGGTCTCGAGCACGTCGCGCAAGATGAGCTTGTTGTCGTCTTCCAGCTTCGAGCTGACCGTCCAACTCGTCTGGTCGGGAGGAATCGGATTGGCCTTCATCCAGCCACCGCACGAGTAAGTGTAAAAATCGGTGCAGGGATCGACGCTGGTGTCCATGGAAGTGACGTCGAGCACGGGGAGGTGTTTAGGTTTCTCCGTGGCATCCTGGGCGAAAGCGGCAGGAGCGAAAGCGGCCAGAGCAAGGCAGACGGATAACCAAGAGCGCATGGGATGTTGTCCTTTTAAGGAGAACCAGAATACAGGGTCTGAACCTGGATACACAAAAGAGACGAACTCTCTTTGCCGGTCACTAACAGCCTAAAGACTGGCTAACGACTTCTCCAACCGGATGGAACCGTCTCCGGTGTGAATGCGCAGCGAGTTGCCGCCTCCGTTCAGTTTGCCCTGAATATTTTTCTCGCCCATTTTCCCTTCCACGCTGACCGGAAGATCGAGCGTGATGGAGCCATCGCCGGTATTCAGGTCAACGTCGGCGGAGAGATTTTCGGGCACTTGCAGCCGCACGCTGCCGTCGCCGGTGTGGAGATCCCAGGCGGAAGCGACCTTCGAACCGGGCAGCGCGCGCGCTTCAATGCGTCCATCGCCGGTGCTGAGGCCCAGGGCATCAAAACGCCCATTGACATCGAGGTGGCCGTCGCCGGAGCGGGCACGCAGCGAGCCGTCAACTCCGCTCACTTCCTGCGAGCCGTCACTGGTGTCCAGGTCGAGTTCGCCCTTGAGATTGCTCACGCGGATATTGCCGTCGCCGGTGTGCAGGTGGATCTTGCCTTCGCGCGGCATGTGAATCTCGATCTCCACTCGCCGGGAAGTCACGCTGAAGACGAAATTGTGATGCGGAAAGCGGACTTCGAGTTCGACCATGTCGCCGTTCTGATGTTCGAGAACAGTTATGCCGTTTTCCCCGATCTTGCCATGCGTGGTGGTGACGCGAGCGTCGATCGTCTTCTGGTCCCAGGTGTCGACGGTGATGTTGGCGTCCGAGGTTTCGACGCGGAGTTCCGGCCTGCCGGTGAGGGGGAACGTCTTTGACCATTCGTCCGCATGAGCGAACGGAACCAGTGCCAGACACAAGCCGATGGCGGCGAACGCCAGATTTCGCATAATGCCCTCCTGACCCGGGCGGACACACCACTACGCCCCAGTCTCAGACGGTGTTACGCAGCGGAGGTGAGCAAAGTTCCTTCAGTTTCGAGCCTTGGGATACGCCATGCGCAGCAAGGTCCGCTCGGCAAAGGGCACGTAGAGGAGGGCGGCGGTCACGGCGAAGGCGGCTCCGAAGCCGATCTTCTCCGTGATCAGAAAGGGTGCGGCGGCCCACAGCTGGTCGAGCGGCAGGATCAGCAGAAAAATGCGCTCAAACTTCTCGCGCAGCCGCGCGTAGTCGAAGCTCACTGCCGAGAGCAGATAGCAGCGCAGAATGATGCCGACCCCGCCCGTCACCAGCACCGCCACTACGAGCGCGAACGATCCCCAGCCCGGCAGGAACGATTCGGCGATCTGGTCGATTTGGCCCAGGTGGAAGAGCGCGGCCAGATAGAAGATCAGATACATGATCTGGATCAGCCCGAACAGGCCGCGGGTGATGCCGCGATGCGGCAGAGGAAGCTCGAGTTCGGGATGGATGGTTGCTGAAGGGGTGGGAGCCGGATCTTTCGCGGCTAGCCGGGATAGAAGCTTCTGCCGCCTGCACCGGAGCGACGAACCGGTACCCGCGCCGCGCCAAAGTTTCTACATACCGCGGACTCGCGGCCGAATCTCCCAGCGCCTCGCGCAGCTTGTTTACGGCGGTATTCAGGCTGTGGTCAAAATCGACGAAGGTATCGGCGGGCCACAATTTCTGGCGGAGTTCCTCCCGGGTGACCACTTCTCCGGGATGGTCCAGCAGATACGCCAGCACCTGGAAGGGCTGTTCCTGCAAACGAATGCGCACCCCGCTTTTGCGCAGCTCGGCGGCCGCCAGGTCGGCTTCGAAAACTCCGAAGCGGATGAGGCGTCCGTTGGGGCTGGTTGGCGGAGTGGACATGGCTCGACGAGGCGTAGTTTAGCATCCGTTCAGCGCTACAATGTCCTCGTGCCCGGCGCCCAGCCCAAGCGCGAGCTCGAACCCAAGAGCCCTCACCACGAGGTTCCGCACATCTACACCTTCGAGGCGACCGGGCTTATCGTCATCGCCATCCTGATTCTTATCGTCACCCTCGCCCGCTACTGGCATCACATCCCGTGGAGCGCCCACTGAACGTGCCCAGAGAGCCGCTGCTGGTGGTCGTGCTGGGTCCGACCGCGAGCGGCAAGACGGCGCTGTCGCTCTCGCTGGCCTCCCAGTTCGATGGCGAGATCGTGAGCTGCGATTCGGTCGCGGTGTATCGCGAGTTCGAGATCGGCACCGCCAAGCCGACGGCCGCCGAGCGCGCGCAGGCTCCACATCACTTACTGGATTTCGTCGATCCCAGCGGACACCTTACCGCCGGCGAATATGCGCGGGCGGCGCGTGAAGTGCTGAACCAGATCCGGCAGCGGGGGAGGCTTCCGATCGTCGTCGGCGGCACCGGACTCTATCTCCGCGCCCTGCTCGACGGGCTCTTCCCCGGCCCGCAACGTTCCGAAGAATTGCGTGAGCGCTTGCGCCAGCGCGCGCAGCAGAAGCCCGCCAGTTACTTACACGCGATCTTGAACCGCCTTGACCCCGCCGCGGCTGGCAAGATTCATGGCAATGACGCGCCCAAGCTGATCCGCGCCATCGAAGTCTGCCTGGCCTCGCGGCAGAAGATGACGGAAATGTGGAAGCAAGGCCGCGATCCGCTGACCGGATTTCGGATCTTACGTTTGGGACTGAATCCGGAACGCTCCGCCCTGTATGACAGGATTAACCGGCGCGCGGCCCACATGTTCGAATCCGGTCTGGTCGAAGAGACGCGCACTCTGCTGGAGAAATACGGCGAGCGCGCCTGGCCGCTATCGGCCCTCGGATACCGGCAAGCCGTGCAAATTGTGCGCGGAGAACTCACCCGCGAGGCTGCCATCGCAGCGGCGCAACAAGCGCACCGCAACTATGCCAAGCGTCAGATGACGTGGTTCCGCAGAGAGCCGGAAGTGACGTGGCTGGAAGGATTCGGCGATGCTGCCGATATCCAACACAAAGCGAGTGCGATGGTGAAGCACCATCTCCTGACGTGAGTGGTTCCTGGCTCTTACTCCGCAAGCGCCGTTCTGCTATTGTCGGCGCATGCTGCGCAACGCCGTCTCCTGGTTCTTGCTGGTGTGCCTGATCGTTCCTCCGGCATTCGCCAAAGAAAAATTCCAGCGCTCCGGCCCCATGCACCTCGACCGCGACGGCCAGAAGTGGGCCGAAAAGACGCTGCGCAAAATGTCCGTGGAAGAAAAAGTCGGACAGCTCTTCATGATCCGGGTGCGGGCAGAATTTCTGAACGTCAACAGCCCCGAATATCTCCAGCTTCGCGACACCATCCGCAAATATCACATAGGATGCCTCGCCATGACCGTGCACGCCGAGGGCCCGTTTCTTTATCGCAATGAGCCCTACGAGGCCGCGACGTTATTGAACCGCCTGCAGCAGGATTCCAAACTGCCTTTGCTGGTGGCCGCTGACTTCGAGCGCGGTGTCTCCATGCGCTTGCACGGAGCGACTGTCTTTCCTCATGCCATGGCGTTCGGTGCCGCCGGGAAGACCGAGTATGCCGAAGATTTCGGCCGCATCACCGCGCTTGAGGCGCGCGCCATCGGCGTGCAGTGGAATTTCTTTCCCGATGCCGATGTGAACTCCAATCCCGCCAATCCCATCATCAATACGCGCTCCTTCGGCGAAGACCCCGAACAGGTAGGAGACATGGCGGCCGCCTACATTCGAGGCGCGCACGCCAACGGCATGATGACCACCGCTAAACATTTTCCCGGCCATGGAGACACCGCCACTGACTCTCACCTGGGCCTGGCGCAGGGTGAGCGGCGATCTGACCCGCCTGCAGTCGGTCGAGCTCCCGCCGTTCCGCAAGGCAATCGCCGCCGGCGTGGATGCGGTGATGACGGCCCATGTCACCGTGCCGGCGCTTGAGCCCGATCCCAACCGCGTGGCCACGACCTCACCGGCGGTCGTTACCAACCTGCTCAGAAAGCAACTCAACTTTCGCGGGATCGCGGTCACGGATGCTCTCGACATGGCCGGCCTCACGCGCCTCTACGCGCAGAATCCCGGACGCTCCGCGGTCGACGCCTTCAAGGCCGGCAACGATGTGCTCATTCTTCCCGCCGATCTCGACGCCTCTTACCGGGCAATGCTGGCGGCGGTGCGCGACCGCGAGATTTCATCGGCCCGGCTGGACGCGTCGGTCCTCAAGGTATTGCAAGCAAAGGCCTCTCTCGATCTCGACAAGGCCCGACTGGTCGACATCAGCGCGCTTGCCACGCTGATTGGAGGGCCCGAAAATCTTGCCAGGGGCCAGCAAATCGCCGACGATGCCATCACCCTCGTGCGTGATAACGGGAAAGTGTTGCCCTTGAAACAATCGGGAACTGTGAAGGCCCCACTTCCGTATCAAGGAGTGGATGAGGCGCGCGACAGCCTTGTGGCCGTCATTTTTTCTGACGATGTGCGCACCGAGGCTGGCCGCATGCTGGAGCGGCAGATTCGTGCGCGCGTCCCGGATGCCAATATCATGTACGTCGATCCACGCATTGCCGCCCCCATGACCGATGCGGTGCTTGCAGCAGTCGGGCAGGCGAAGTCGGTGATTGCGGCGGTTTACGTGGTGCCTACGGCCGGGAAAGCGCTGAAGACCGCTGCCGGCGTCACGAATTCCGTTGCCGTCCCCGACGCGACGGGAACTTTGTTGCAGAAGATCCTGGACCAGGCGGCGGAAAAAACCGTGGTGGTCGCCATGGGAAACCCATACGTGGCGCAGGAATTTCCCACGGTCCAGAATTATCTGTGCGCGTTTTCGAACGCTACGGTATCGGAAGTGAGCGCAGTCAAGGCCTTATTTGGCGAAATCGCAATTCGCGGCCATTTGCCGGTTACTATCCCCGACATTGCCTCACGAGGTGCGGGGATCGTGCGCCCGCCGCAGGTTGCCCAGGGAGAGATCACTCATGCGCATTCCAACTCTGCTGTTCGTTAGTTCGCGGGCGATCCTGATCGCCGCGGTTGCCGCGTTACTGGTTTTGCCCGCTTGCAGCGTCAACGTCAATAAAGGCGAGGCTGGCCAGGACAAGAAAGTCGATATCGAGACTCCCCTGGGCGGACTTCACGTCAGCAAC
Organism: Terriglobia bacterium; assembly: GCA_963832635.1. Taxonomy (GTDB): domain Bacteria; phylum Acidobacteriota; class Terriglobia; order Terriglobales; family Acidobacteriaceae; genus DATFTE01. The sequence goes on from CAWHVH010000004.1 coordinate 1,056,932, forward strand.
GACGCCGACGTGCGCGATGTGGGACTTTCGGTCTACCCCGGCGCTGTGGCGAAGCCCAAGAGCGACGACGATGGCGACGAGAAGAGCGCCAACGTCAACATCTCCACGGGATCGTTCGGGCTTAAGGTGGTGGCGGTGGAATACACGTCGACAGATTCTCCCGAAAAAATTCTCGCCTACTACTCCAAGGAACTCAAAAAGTACGGCAAGGTGCTGGAGTGTCCGGGAACGGGCGCCAGCGCAAACCTTCATTTCGGCAACTCCGACGACGATTCCGACTCCGACGAACTGACTTGCGGCGACAGCAAGGGAAACAGCGCGGAAGTTAAAATCGGTAACAAGGCCAAAGGCGTCATGTCTGACGATGCCAAAGGCAGAACCGAACTGAAGGCGGGCACAAAATCGAATCAGCACATTGTCTCTACCAAGCCGAACGGCAAAGGTACAGACTTCGCTTTGGTTTATGTGCGCACCCACGGCAAAGACACTATTTAGAAATCAATTGCCGATTTTCAATTGTCAATTGCCAATTGAAAATCGGCAATTGACAATGCCTTTGTCCCTTCCTTGCCTGCCCCTGTCCATTGCGGTACCTTGAATTGGCGTGGAACATCCCTGTTATCGCTGTGGCGCGAACGTCGAAGAAGGAGTCGTCTTCTGCCCGCAATGCAATGCGCCGCAGATTCGAGTGGCCGGGGCGGAGCCGGCTCTGACGCCCGGCCCCGTGCCGCAGGTTCTTCCTCCCCAGTCCCCGTCCGGGTACCCGGGTTACTTTCCCTCCAACCGGATTCAATGGTCGCAGGCGCTGCCCGGAGCGGTGATCGGCGGAGCGGTTTCCGCGATCCTGATGGTGATCCCGCTGGGGGCGCTGGGATTAGGCATGCTCGTGGGCGGCAGCCTTGCCGTCCTGCTCTACCACCGGCGCTCCGGGAGCGAGAATCTGACGGCGGGCATGGGTGCGCGCTTAGGCGCGGTCAGCGGAGTCATTGGCTTCGGGATATTCGGGCTGCTGGCGGCGATTGAGATGGTGGTGCGGCGCAACAGCGGAGAATTTCGCGCCGCACTCTTTGAGGCCATTCAACAGTCCGCCGCCCGCTCCCCCGGCCCCGAGGCGCAGCAGATGATGGCTTGGCTGAAGACCCCCCAGGGCCTGACCTTTCTCGTCGCCTTCGGACTGGCGGTCACTTTCGTGTTCTTTGTGGTCATCTCCAGCGTGGGCGGGGCGATCGGGTCGGTATTGCTTCGCCGCAGAGAAAAACCTTGATTTTGTTTCGTCCGCGCCTTGCTCCACAGCCTTCGGCCCGCGTATGATGCAGCGTTCATGACCCCACGATCTTCCTCTCGTCAGGCCAACCTGCGCGAAAAGTCGCAGCTGATGTCGGCCTCTGAAATTGAGCGCACTCTGGTACGTTTGGCCCACGAAATCAGCGAGAAAAACAACGGCGCCGCCGACCTCGGCCTGGTGGGAATCCGCCGGCGCGGCGTGCCGCTCGCTCACCGCCTGGCCGAAATCATCGGCCGCATCGATAAGACGAAGGTTCCGGTCGGCACCCTCGACATCACTCTGTATCGCGACGATTTATCGACCCTGGGTCCAAAGCCGGTGGTGCAGAAGGCGGAGATCGGCTTCCCCATCGCCGGCAAACACATCATTCTGGTCGACGACGTTCTTTATACCGGACGCACCGCGCGCGCCGCGATGGACGCCTTGTTTCGCCAGGGACGTCCGCGCCAGGTGCAGCTCTGCGTGCTGATCGACCGCGGCCATCGTGAGCTTCCCGTAGAAGCGACCTTCGTTGGACGCCAAGTGCAAACTACCTTGCAGGAAATTATTGAGGTGCAGTTGCGCGAGGTCGATGACGCCGAAAGGGTTTTGTTGGTGGAAAAAACAAGTTGAATGGAGGTCCGAAGTCCGCCTCGCCGCTGCCGGCAAGGCAAATGAGAGGGTGCTTGCGAGCGCCTCATCGAGCCCGTCATGAATAAGCCTGTCCGCGGTTCGTTGCTTGGTATCGAACACATGGACGCGGCGGAGATCTTGAGCCTGCTGAAACTGGCCCGGCGCATGAATCCGCTGAAGGCGCGTCCTTTGCTCCGCGGCAAACGCGTGTTGCTCCTCTTCTACGAGCCCTCCACCCGCACCCGCGCCTCTTTCGAAATTGCCGCCAAATCCATGGGAGCGACGACCACGCTCGTACTGGCGAGCGGATCGAGCATCGAAAAAGGCGAATCCCTGCTCGATACCGCCTACACCTTGCGCGCCGTCGGAGCCGATGTCATCGTGATCCGCCATCCTCATGCCGGAGCGCCACTGCTGATGGCGCAGCACCTCGATATTCCGGTGGTGAATGCGGGAGACGGCATGCACGAGCATCCTTCGCAGGCCCTGCTCGACGCTTATACGATTCTGCGCCACAAGAAGACGCTCAAGGCATTGAACGTCACCATCGTCGGCGACATTTATCACAGCCGGGTGGCGCGCTCGAATATTCACCTGCTGAGCAAGTTCGGGGCGAAGATCACGTTGTGCGGACCGCCGGAATTCCTGCCGGAGATCGCCGCCGGGCTGGCGCCGGGAATCAAGATCACGCGCCATGCCGAGGAAGCATTCCGGGGCGCCGACGTCATCATTGTTTTGCGGGTACAAAAAGAGCGCCTCGCCGGGCAGAAGATCAGCTTGCACGACTACATTGCGCGCTATCAGATGACGGTGCCGCGCCTGAAGCTCGCGAAAAAAGACGCGATGCTCATGCATCCCGGGCCCATCATTCGCGGACTGGAACTTACCTGGGATGTCGCGGACTGCCCGCAATCCGCGATCGTGGAAGAAGTGCATAATGGCGTCCCCACAAGAATGGCGATTTTGGCGAAGGCGTTGGGGAAGGCGAAATGAAGACGGCAACTTCTATCCCGCGGATTTACGCTGAAGAACGCGGATTAAAACATGCGGAACTCCGGGCGACGGACGTCGAGGTGGGACTGCTGTTCAAATTCAGTCCAAAGGCGCAGTTCAAGCGTTATGTGTTTGAAAATGACAGAAAGAATCCGCGAAGTCCGCGTGAATCCGCGGCGAGGAAGTTGATCCTTTGAGCCAGAAGGAAAGAAGTCTCCTCATCAAAGGCGGACACCTGATCGATCCCGCCGCCAGGATCGATGCGCCCATGGACGTTTTGCTGCTCGACGGGCGCGTCGCCGAGGTCGCCCTGCCCAATAAAATCAAGGCGGGTGCCGACGAAAAGTTCGATGCCCGCGGCCTGATTGTCGCCCCGGGATTCATCGACCTGCACGTGCACTTGCGCGAGCCCGGCCAAGGTTACAAAGAAACCATCGCGACCGGGACCGCGGCCGCAGTCGCAGGAGGATTCACGTCGGTCTGCTGCATGCCCAATACTTCTCCGGTGATTGATTCTCCCGAGTGGGTGACCTGGTTGCAGCAACCCGATCGTGGCGCGGTGGCCAATGTTTTCCCGATCGCGGCCGCTACGCACGCCAGCAAAGGCGCCGTGCTTACCGATTTTCGCGCGCTCCAGCGCGCCGGTGCGGTTGCCGTTACCGATGACGGGAAGCCCATTCTCAACGACGATGTGATGCGCGAAAGCCTGCGGATCGCTGCGGAAGTCGGCATTCCGGTGATCCAACACGCTGAAGATACCCGCATGACCGAGAACTGCGCGATGAACGAAGGCCCGACGTCGTTCCGCTTAGGGCTGCGCGGGATGAAGACCTCCGCCGAAGCGTCGATCGTCGAGCGCGACGTGCACCTCGCGCAGCAGTTCACGGGAGCGCGCCTGCACGTGGCGCATCTTTCCACCGCCGACGCGCTGAAAGCGGTGCGCCGCGGCAAGCGCAGCCACGCCCATGTGACCTGCGAAGTTACGCCGCATCATTTCGCGCTGGTGGACGCCGACGTGGGCGACTACAACACCAATTTCAAGATGAATCCGCCGCTGCGTTCGACCGCGGACCGCGAAGCCATCCTGGTGGCGCTTGCCGATGGTACCGTCGATGCCATTGCGACCGACCACGCTCCCCACGCTCCCCACGAAAAAATCATGGAGTTCGAGCGCGCTATGTTCGGCGTGACCGGCCTCGAAACCGCGCTGGGCCTGGCCATTACCTGCCTGCATCGCGAGCACAAGATTCCTCTCAGCCGCATTGTCGAATTGTTTACGGCGGGGCCGGTTCGAGTGGTGGATCTGAAAGGCCGCGGAACTCTCGCGCGCGGCAGCCACGCCGATGTGACCATCTTCGATCCCAAGAAGCGCTGGACCTTCGATGCCTCGAAGTCCCTGTCTCTCTCGAAGAACACGCCATTCGATGGGTGGCCGATGACCGGGAAGGTAATCGCCACGATCGTGGGGGGAAAGATCGTCCACCGCGCGCATTGAAATAAGCCGCGAACGAAGTTTCAATCAAAAATCAACAATCGAAAATCAACAATCATCCCAAAATCCCCATTCTCTTTCCCACACGCCGTAACACTTCGAGCGCCTGATCCAATTCTTCCTTCGTGTGCGTAGCCGTCATGATGGTGCGGATGCGGGCTTTGCCTTCTGGCACGGTGGGGAATGCGATTCCGGTTCCCATGACGCCTTCTTTGAACAGTTCGCGCGAGAAGTCCATGGTGAGTTTGCCGTCGCCGATGATGATGGGCGTGATCGGCGTCTCGCTCGCCGGAGTGGTCTTGCCTCCAATATCGAATCCCAGATTGCCCAGCTCTTTTTTCCAGTAGCGTGTGTTCTCCCAGAGTTTTTCGATGCGCTCCGGTTCCTGCTCAAGGACATCGAAGGCGGCGATACAAGTCGCGGCAACCGACGGCGGGTGCGAGGTCGAGAACAGGAAGGGCCGCGCCCGGTGATAGAGGAAGTCGATCAGATCGCGGGTGCCGCAAACGTATCCACCCAGTGCGCCAATGGCTTTCGACAGCGTTCCCACCTGAATATCCACGCGTCCATGAACCTTGAAATGATCGACGGTGCCGCGGCCGTTGCGTCCGAGAACGCCGGAGGCGTGCGCGTCATCGACCATCATGATGGCGCCGTACTTTTCAGCAACCTCGCAGAGGCCCGGCAGAGGGCCCACGTCGCCATCCATGGAGAAGACGCCGTCGGTAATCAGCAGCCTGCGTCCCGGCTGACCTTTGATGCTCTTCAGTTGATCCTCGGCATGGTTGACGTCTTTGTGATTGAACACCAGGATCTTGGCGCGCGAAAGGCGGGCGCCATCGATGATCGAGGCATGATTGAGTTGATCGGAGATGATGAAGTCTTCTTTGCCCAGAACGGCCGAGACCGTGCCCGCATTGGCGGCGAATCCCGACTGGAAGACCACGCAAGCTTCTACGTTTTTGAAGCGCGCAATCTTTTCCTCCAGCTCCATGTGAATCTTCATGGTGCCGGCGATGGTGCGCACCGCTCCCGAGCCCACGCCGTACTTGCGCGTCGCCTCAAGCGCCGCCTCGCGCAGCTTGGGATGCGTGGTCAGCCCCAGATAATTGTTCGAAGCCAGATTGATGACCTTCTTGCCGTCGAAAGTACAAACCGGAGCCTGTTCATCGTCGAGCACGCGCAAACGGAAGTGCGTGCCTTTGGCTTTGAGTTCGTCAAGTTGATCGGTGAGATACGAAAGAGGATTGGTGCGGGCAGTCTGTGTTGGCATAGCGGAATTAGTCTAATACCGCAAGGCTGCCGGTGTCAGGGAGGTCCGCTAGAGCGGCTCGTAGTATCGTCCGCCGGCGCAGGATTGGCAGAGAGTCTTGCCGTCGCGCTCGACTTGGCGGTGGAAGTTGATGCCTTCGCCGCAGACTTCGCAGACGATGCGGTCTGCTTTGTATCCGGGGAATTCCTCGGGCGGCAATTCGACCTTCACCCATTGTGTCGAGAACAGGTCTTCATCTTTCATCTCGCGGTAGGCCAGCATCTGCTGCTGGTTCTTGCTCTCGATCTCGGGATGCATGTCTCTTGCGAGCGCTTTCGAAGATTCTTTCGCGGCGATGCGGATCGCCTTGCCCGTGCTGACATCCACAAAGGTCGCCGCCATCTTGCCCCAGTCGCGGAACTTCAGAGCGCGCTTGCCCAGGCGGCACCCGGTGACGACAGCTACGGCGTCGGTGGCGCAGCGGTCGATTTCGACGAACGTCACCAATCGCTTGCGGTCTTTGCCGTGGGGGTCGTCGATACCGAGCTTGACGAGTCCGAGCATCGCCATGCGCACGCCCAGAATCTGGCCCGCGCAAAGGTGTCCGTGGGCCTGCTCGGCGTCGCGCACGTACTCTTCGAACGACTTCATGCTCTGTTAGGATACCGCGAACCGGTTGATCTTCGCCGGGAGGAGGAGGGCCGAGTGAGAGAAGGCACAGAGCAAACGGAGATTCGGGAGCTGGTCCAAAAGATCAATCAGGCATGGCTGAGCGGCAAAGTTGCGGAACTGAACTCATACTTTCACGACGACATGGTGATCAAGGGGCCGGCATACCAGGAACTTTGCCGCGGAAGGGCCGCGTGCGTGAAGAGTTACGAAGAATTTCTGGCCCAGGCCAAAGTACTCGCGTATAAAGACGAGCCTCCAGCGGTAGATGTGTTCAGCCGCAGCGCGATCGCGGTGTGCCCTTGGGATATGACCTACGAGCTGTCAGGCAAGCAATACCGCGAAACCGGACACGACACTCTGGTTTTCACCCGCGAAACCGGCCGCTGGCTGGTGGTGTGGCGGTTGATGCTGGTGGATGGGGAGAAGTAGGATTGTGCGAAATGCCTCTCCGTTCAGCCCGATAGACGGGGAGGACGTTGGAAAAGGCCTAGTCGAGCGTGGAGGCGTCTTGGGGTCAATGAGCGCCAACGCCTGTTAGCGGCAGCGACGACTCGATCGAGATCTCGCGTCCAGCGTGCGCTAATCGTATTCGAGTTGCATAGTTCTAGGGTCCGTTTTCGACAGGACGTGATCAAGTGCACTGAAGAAGTTCAAATCGGCATTGCTTTTCTCCATTCGGATCACGACTAAGAAGATTCAGAGTAGAGCCGTTTGATTGCTTGATGGCAATTCTTCGGGCCCAAACATCTATGCCAACCCATAGATACTTGCGACTGATACCGCATTGTTGCGTTCTCCGCAAGCCATTTGATGACGAGCACAACATCGTTCTTTCCACAGGATCGCTGCAGATCAGGAACGACCTCGAATCTCTATAAGCCCAGCTTGCATCGAGTCCTTAAAGGAAGCCAACAAGAACCGAGGTCGAGTCTTTCCTGACACCGAGTGGCATTTATGAACACGGGCTGAGGATGGTCTTGGGCGAAGCCCGCAATCGAACACAGAACAAACACCAGAATCTTTGCCTTTGTGAAACGGAGCCGGGAATTACCAGTGCGACTGTTGACGTAACATCGCGATCTCACTCGTTGACCCCAACAAGCGACTGGTTTCCGGGCAAAAAGGCGAACAGATGGCGCAAGCTGGTGAGAACTCCTGCTTTCACCAGTGATGGCGAAATCTCACTGTCTCGGCATAGACTTACAGCAAATGCTGAATTTTGCCAAAGCCGCGCTTCTTATGGCGTTCCTTGCTGGCGTTCGCCTTAATTGGCATCGGTTGCGCATTCAATCCAGATTGGGGCATCAGGCACTTCGGACGCGGTCTCATGGGCGGCAGCGACGATGCGGACTGGACCGATGCGATGTCAGCGTCGGCCTGATTTTCGCCGGCGTTGCGCTGTATTTCTATTGATAAGGGACCGCTATTCCGCATCGTTCTGGGCTACCTAGCGGCCTATTTCTCACTGATGCTTGTCCGTGACGCGGTGACCTTGAGGGACACTTATGTTCTTCACAGGTTGGGAAATCCTTCTACGGCACCGCCTGAAATTTCTTGATGCGTCCGCTCCCCTGCCCAATTGTTGGCGTAACATCTCGATTACACTCGTCATGAGCCTGCAGTCTCGCACTCCTACTTTCTTCTCCATCTCACACCGTCTTTGGTGATTTCGACGATGATGCCCGCCTCGGTAAGCTCGGCCCGAATGGAGTCGGACAGTTTGAAATTACGCGCCCTCCGCGCCTGCTCCATCTCGGCAATCTTCTTCTCGATGTCGGCATCGGATTGCTGCTGGGAGCTTACAGCTTCGAGCAGCTCTTTACTGATGTCGCGCCCCTCCGCTTTCGCCCACTCCAGAATGCTCTTCATCTTGGGCGCGTCGTCATCTTTCAGGACCGCAAAAATCTCGTCAAACTTCTCAATCGCGTGCAATAGCGGCTGGGTGTCGTCTTTTTTCAGCTGACCGGCATCGATGGCGGCGTTGGCGGCGCGCACCATGTCGAAGATCGCGGCTTGCGCCTGCGCGGTATTGAGATCGTCGTCCATGCCGGCGTTCATGCGCGTCATGGCGTCGCGCGCCAGCTCGGCCATTGACGGATTGGCACCGGCGGGGAACTGCCCACTCGAAAGACGCAGGCGGAAGTTGCGCAGACGGTCGACCGAGGATGCGGCCTGCTTCAGCCCGTCCCAGGTGAAGTTCAGCTGGTTGCGATAGGGGACCGAAGCCAGGAGAAAGCGGATCGACGAGGGCTTGTGTCCCCGCAGCACCAGGTCGCGCAGGGTGAAGAAGTTGCCCAGGCTCTTCGACATCTTCTCGCCTTCGACCAGCAGGAAGCGGGCGTGGAACCAGAAGTAGGCGAAGGTTTTTCCGGTCAGACACTCGGACTGGGCGATTTCGTTTTCGTGATGGGGGAAGATCAGGTCTTCGCCGCCGGCGTGCAGATCGAAGGTCTCGCCCAGTTCCTCCATCGACATGACCGAGCACTCGATATGCCAGCCCGGACGCCCGGGCCCGATGGAGGTATCCCACGAAGCTTCTCCCGGCTTGGGCGCCTTCCACAGCGCGAAGTCGCGAGCGTTGTCCTTGTCGTACTCGTCGACATCGACGCGGGCGCCGTCCTCCATGCCGGCGAAGTCCTTCTTCGACAGCTTGCCGTAGGCGGGAAATTTGGCGATGCGGAAATAGTACGAGCCGTCGTCGGTGCGGTAGGCGAAGCCTTTCTTGCACCAGTGCGGCGATGAATTGCGCCATCTGTTCGATGTGGTCGGTGGCGCGCACCAGGATGGGCTGATCGATGTTGAGGGTGGCGGTGTCTTCGAGGAAGGCCTTCTCGTACTTCGCGGTGTATTGCTTGACGCTGACGCCATCGCGGGCGGCGTTGCGGATGATCTTGTCGTCCACGTCGGTGATATTCATGACGTAGCGCACTTTGTATCCGCTCTGGCGCAGGAAGCGGTGCAGCACGTCCACGGCGATAAATGTGCGAAAGTTGCCGATGTGGCCGTAGTCGTAGACGGTGGGTCCGCAGGCATACATGCGGACTGCGCCCGGCTGGATGGTGCGGAACTCCTCGATTTTTGCGGAGAGCGTGTTGTAGAGACCGAGCGCCATAAGAGAGTGATCAGCCTGCCTGGGGAACGTTCATTCTAGGGGTACGAAAGAAAAGGGGTCAAATTCCGCTGCTCGCCGAAGAGGAGGTGTGCGCCGGAAGCTGGTGATTAGCGCGCAGGCGGCGTCCCACCAGCAGCACGTAGTGCAATCCCGAAATGATGGTGAACGCGAAGGTGGCGCGCAGGAAGGTCAGGCGCGCGATCAGGATCCAGCGGGCGGGTTCGATCTGCAGCAGCATCACGAAGAACACGGCGGCGACTTGCGCGAAGGTATTGGCTTTGCCGAAGATGCTGGGCCGGAAGTCGCGCAGCCCGGCGATGGCGTAGAGCACGGCGCTCGCGAACAGGATGGAAATATCGCGGCTGAAAACCAGAACCGTAAACTTCCACGGAATCTTGTGCAGGATGGAGAGCACCAGGAACATGGTGCTCAGCAGCAGCTTGTCGGCGATGGGGTCGAGATACTGGCCGAGCAGGGTCTGCTGTTTCAGCAATCGCGCCAGGAGCCCATCGAGGCCGTCGCTCATCCCGGCGATCACAAACAGGATCAACGCCCAGCGATAGTGGCCGCTCACCAGGTTGATGACGATGAACGGCAGAAACATCATGCGCAGCAGCGTGAGCTGGTTCGGATAAGTGAGGAGTTGGGAAAGCTTCACTTCTGCGCCTCGGCCGGAGACGGATCAGACGCATAGCGGCGCAGAATGGCCGCGGCATCGAGGCCGGTGCTTGCGCTAAAGCGTTGCGTCAGGGAGGGGAGGCTGCCGTCGGGCAGGTCGAGTTCCATGCGTTCGACGCGGTGCATGGGGAAAAATACCACGCCGGGAGAGAAGGCCTCGCCTTCTTTCACCATGGAGACCAGATCCTCGAACGAAGCCAGTTCGATGCCGCAAAGGCTGAGGCCCTCAGTGCGCAAGGCGAGAACGCATCCCCAGAACTTTTCGCGAGGACTTCCCAGCGTGACGATGACCATGGTTCCCGGCTGAAAGGGGTTGGTGAGGGCTCCGGATTCGAAGGAAGCATGCACGACAAAGATTGTCGCTGGCACAAGGCCAGTTTGCAACTCAAGCCTTTGGGGGAGCAGGGTCCAAGCATTACCGCAGAAGAACGATCCCGTTACAATAAAGCCGGTGTAGGCGCGTAGCTCAGTTGGTTAGGCGTGCTGTAATACTTCACCATTGCAGAGCGAAAGGCGATCACCAGACGCAAGCGGCTGAAACGAGCTTCGCGGACTAACCGAACTGCCTCTGCCATATCTATGCAAGGGTAAACCTTGGAGTTATGTCCAGAGAAAAGGAGGAATCGTGTCGATCTCTACAAAACGCGCTCTCCTGCGGCACCCGCGTGAACTCACTCTCAGCGGTCTACAACGCCACAATCGTGACAGACTCGGGCTCGCAAACCTTCAATTCCTTCTTTGGAGATGATTGGAACCATGATGAGAGCCGCCACAGGGTCGGCCCACCAAAGGCGGAAGGCGGCGTTGAGCAGCAACCCGGCCAGCAGGATGGCCGATAGGTAAGCGCAAAATTCTGTCTGCTTGGCGTCCGCGTGCATGGCGTGGCTGCTCAGAGCGTGCCCGACCGTGCGCTTCGCTCTCGAAAGCAAGGGCATAACGACCAGCGAGACACAAGCCAGAATTATGCCCGGCACACTGTGTTCAGGTGCGCGCCTTGTCCACAGATCCAAGGCGGATTCATAGGCGATATAGGCGGCCAGCAGCAAGAAGCAGACACCCACAACCCGCAACGCCCGTCTTTCGTTCCGTTCTCGGCGCGACTCATCTGCGTCAACCGACATCCTCCACAACAAAACCGACCCCGACGTGACTTCGATGAAGCTGTCGATTCCAAAGCCCACCAGCGAAATGCTGCCCGCAATCACGCCTGTGATAAGAGCCACCAGACCCTCAACGATGTTCCACGCAATCGTGAAATATTCGAGCCGACGCCCGCGCCTGACGGTCAGCGCACGTCCGAGAACCGCGCTTTCACTCATTTTCCTAGTGTATAAGGAACCAGCGCCCGCCTTGATCCTGGTGGAGGTTAGCGAAAGCTTGACACGTTAGAAACTAAAAATCCGAGAATACTCGGACGACGACTTTTTCCATTCGGTTAGAGACAACACCAAGAATTCTCCAGCCCGTGATCAACCCGTGATTCCCCATACGTGGGGCCGAGAGCCAGACGTTGCCGGAATTGCCCGCTGCCCGTAGAATTAAAATCAGAACCGTTCGCATGTAGGCCCGTAGCTCAGTCTGGTTAGAGCGCTTCCTTGACACGGAAGAGGTCGATGGTTCGAGTCCATTCGGGCCTACCATTCCACTAATCACCAAAAACATCCAGCACTCTGTTTAAGGCATTCGATCCGCGATCAGTCGCGGCGACAATCGGCGGCTGATAAATTCTCCGTTCAGGGTCGAGCGAGAGTTCGGCGGCGTGGAGGCTAAGGTGTCAAGGGACTTTGTTTTCTTGCGTTTGGAGGCAACGCCTTGGCCGCCATGCGCATCTTACTAGATGAGAGGCAGAGGTGACCCGGGCGATGAAGACAGCCTCTCGAACATGCTCGGGGTAGAAAGGGAAGGTGCGGATGATGAGTAAAGCGCACCAGAACTGCTGAGGCGCGGGGTGCTGAAGTAAGCGGAATGGCCCCTCGCGTCTCAGTTTTTTCAATACGCAGACCTTCAACCCCAGCCAAGAAAAAGAACAGGTAGAGGTCAGGAGTTCGAGTCTCCTCGTGCCTACCATATTTTCAATTGCTTGCGGTGCCGACATGTCCGGCGCCTTTGTTCTGGGTCGTGGTTCGTGTAGTAACTCTCGCTTTCGCCTGCCTTGAACGTTTTCCCGCCCGTTTTGTCGACAGCGACGTGGCCGATTGCCTGTCTCCGTTCCAGACGAACCCGCGCATCGCGGATGGCCCGGAGAGTTACCATGAACTGGCCTCGTCGTCTTCCCCGCGGAAATCCAACCAGTCCCAAGCCTAAGGAGGAGGAAACCCCTCCTCGGAAACGTCTGTCTCTGCCTTGCTCCAGGAAGCTGGTTGTTGTCTCGGGTGCAAGTGTCTCGTGTTCCGATACAGATTTTTGTGGCGGGAGGTGTTGACCGGACAAGCGTGACGCGCGGAAAATGTTGGGTAGACGTTCGGAGAGGAATATTCAATGGCCCACCCTCACCAAGCTCCGACGCGCGAAGACCCTGCTGTCAACCTGGGAACGGCACAGCTCGAATTGGTGAAGTCACGCCTGGAAGTCTCCGGGGAAGGGCTCACTCAGAGTGAAGCTCAATCACGACTGAAGCAATCCGGCTTCAACGAACTGCCGGAGGAAAAAAGCAATCCTGTCCTGAAGTTTCTCAGTTATTTTTGGGGTCCTATTCCATGGATGATCGAAGTAGCGGCAATTCTTTCGGCAGTGGTTCGCCACTGGGAAGACTTCGGCATCATTCTGGCGTTGCTGCTGATGAATGCGGGTGTGGGATTCTGGGAAGAGTTTCAGGCAGGTAACGCAATCGCCGCGCTCAAAGCGACGCTGGCATTGCAGGCCCGGGTGAAGCGCGATGGCAACTGGACGACAGTTCCGGCGCGGGAACTGGTGCCGGGCGATCTGATGCGCATTCGGGTTGGCGACATCATTCCCGCGGACGCCCGCCTGCTGGAAGGCGACCCGGTGCAGGTCGATCAATCCGCCTTGACCGGGGAGTCTTTGCCGGTTACCCGAAAGCCAGGAGACGCGGTTTACTCCGGCTCGATTCTGAAGCAGGGAGAGATCGATGCGCTGGTCTACGCTACCGGACAGAACACCTATTTTGGCAAGACTGCCCATCTGGTGGAGACGGCACACACCGTCAGCCACTTCCAGCGGGCGGTACTGAAAATCGGCGACTTCCTCATTGTGATCGCTGTCGCTCTGGTGATCCTGATATTGACGGTAGCTCTGTTCCGTGGCGACAAAATGCTCACGACCCTGCAGTTCGCGCTGGTCTTGACGGTTGCCGCCGTTCCTGTGGCGATGCCCGCGGTGCTGTCGGTCACGATGGCAGTTGGCGCGCGGGCGCTGGCCCGTAAGAAGGCTATCGTTACTCACCTGGCGGCGATGGAGGAGTTGGCCGGAATCGATGTGCTGTGCTCGGACAAGACCGGCACTCTAACGCAGAATAGATTGACGCTCGGCGATCCTTTTTGCGTCGGCGGGATTCGTCCCGAGGAAGTGGTTCTTGCCGCGTCGCTCGCTTCCCGGGCCGAAAATCAGGATCCCATCGACACGGCAGTCCTGGGCGGCCTGAAGGATGCGCGTATTCTGCGCGACTACCAGATCGTGCACTTCCAGCCGTTCGATCCGGTGCACAAACGCACCGAGTCCGCCGTGGAAGGACCGGCAAAGATTCAGTTTCGAGTCACAAAAGGCGCTCCGCAGGTGATTCTCGACCTGGCAGCCGATGCCGGGCAGGTGCGAGAGCAAGTCGAGAAGGCAGTCAATGATTTTGCGAGTCGGGGCTTTCGCTCGCTGGGGGTGGCGCGCAGCGATGAGAAGGACGATTGGCGGTTTCTGGGGGTTCTGCCGCTGTTCGATCCTCCGCGGGAAGATTCCAAAAGCACGATTGCAACCGCCATACAGATGGGCGTGAAGGTGAAGATGGTTACGGGCGACCAGCTTGCCATTGCCAAGGAGATGGCGCGACAGTTGGGCCTGGGTCAGAACATTATCGATGCCTCGATTCTCGGCGAGAGCCAACATTACAAGACCGGTCAACTGGCGCTAGCCATCGAGCAGGCCGACGGTTTTGCGCAGGTGTTTCCGGAGCATAAGTTTCACATCGTCAGTGTGCTGCAAAAAGAGAAACGCATCGTTGGCATGACCGGCGACGGCGTCAACGATGCTCCCGCGCTCAAACTGGCTGATGCCGGGATTGCCGTTTCCGGAGCCACCGATGCGGCCCGCGCCGCCGCCGACATTTCGCTGCTCGGTCCGGGGCTGTCCGTGATTGTGGATTCCATCAAGGAAAGCCGGAAGATGTTCCAGCGCATGAACAGCTATGCCATCTATCGCATCGCGGAAACCATCCGCCTGCTGCTGTTCATGACGCTTTCGATCCTGGTCTTCAACTTCTATCCGGTCACCGCGGTGATGATTGTCCTGCTGGCGATTCTCAATGACGGAGCAATTCTCTCCATCGCCTACGATCGGGTGCGCTATGCCGATCACCCGGAGTCATGGAACATGCCGGTAGTGCTCGGGATCGCGACGGTATTGGGTCTCGCAGGTGTGGTGGCTTCGTTCGGTCTTTTTTACGTGGCGGAACGGGTCTTTCACTTGAACCGCGAAGTCACTCAATCCCTGATGTATCTGAAGTTATCGGTTGCCGGCCATCTCACGATCTTTATCACGCGCACCCGGCGGGCATTCTGGTCGATCCGGCCGGCTACGATCCTGCTGGTGGCGGTTTTCGGCACGCAACTGATCGCGACACTGATTGCCGTATACGGGGTTTTCATGGCGCCGATCGGCTGGGGGTGGGCACTCCTGGTTTGGGGATATGCTCTGGGCTGGTTCCTGGTGAACGATCGCATCAAGCTGGCCGCCTACCGGGTGTTTGATGCGCGGGAAAAAGGCCTGCTCGAAAAAAATCAGGTTTCAGCGCAACCCCGGGTCCAAGCTATCTCGTAAGCCTGGAAAGATACAACTTCTGTAAGCGGGTGCGACGGTCACGAGTACTTTCATGGGTCCAGACGTTCCACGGCGAATGCTGGCGGTCAATAGCGGGTCCTCGAGTCTGAAGGTTTCGCTATACGGCATCGACAAGACTGAACAGCTTCTACTCTCGGTGGAAGTGCGCCGCATCGGCATTCCGGGAGGGCGGATGGAAGCGAGCGACGCGCGCGACAAGACTCTGCTTGCTCGCGATATCGATCTCCCCGACCACGCCGCGGCGCTCAACATGACGTTGCGCTGGCTGCGGGAACAGAATCAGGAAATCGATGCTGTGGGTCACCGGGTTGTGCATGGCGGCCCGCGTTACAGTGAGCCCCAGGTCATCACCCCGGAACTGATGTCCGCTCTGCAGGAGTTGGTCCCGATTGACCCGGACCATCTTCCGCAGGCGATCTCGGCCATCGAAGCGGTGAGGCGCGAGCACCCCTCGTTAGTCCAAGTGGCTTGCTTCGATACGGCGTTTCACCGCCACATGCCGCAGGTGTCCCAATTTTGTCCACTGCCGGCTCGGTTCCACGATGAAGGTGTCTTGCGTTACGGGTTTCATGGACTGTCGTACGAATACGTGATGTCGGAGTTGGTCCGGTTGGAGGGCGGATTGGCGGACGGCCGTGTCGTGATTGCTCATCTGGGGAACGGCGCCAGCATGGCGGCCATTCATCATGGCAAGAGTGTGGACACGACCATGGGTTTCACTCCCACGGCGGGTCTGCTCATGGGCACGCGCTCGGGCGACATTGATCCCGGCGTGTTGTTGTATCTGATGGAAGAAAAAAAGATGACTGCCAAGGCAGTCAACCACTTGCTGAATAAAGAGTCGGGATTGCTCGGGATCTCGGGCATCAGCGAAGACATGCAAGACCTTCTTGAGCACGAAAAACGTGACGCCCGCGCCGCGTTAGCCGTGGAACTTTTTTGCCTTCGAGCCAAGAAGTATCTGGGCGCCTATGCCGCCGCCCTCGGCGGTTTGGACGTAGTCGTTTTTACCGCGGGCATTGGCGAGCACGCTCCTGAAATCCGCGAGCGCATCTGCTCTGGGCTGGACTTCCTGGGACTCAAGCTGGATCCGGTGCGCAATCGCGACAACGCATCTGTAATTTCCGCAAAAAGCAGCCAGGTGAGCATTCGTGTAATCAAAACCAACGAGGAACTGATGATTGCCCGCCATACGGCAAGGCTCGTCGGTCGTAACTGAGATGGGAGGAGAAGTGGCCATGGAATCGAAAGCAGTGAAGACGAGGCGCAGTTCTGAAGAGCGGGGAGACGAACACCGCGATACCCTAACCCCGAGTTCGCGAACTCTGGCACCGCCGGACGAAGGTACGATATTCGAATTCGATGCCGCCCTGTCGACGGTGGTCGAAAGAAAGAAGTCGGCTCCGGGGAGAAAGCCGGAACCGAAAGGGCCGCTCTCCCCTGACATGCTGGACGGGATGCACCGCTACTGGCAGGCCGCCAATTATCTGACAGTGGGGCAAATCTATCTGGTGGAAAACCCGCTGCTCAGGGAACCGCTGAAGGCAGAACACATCAAGCCGCGATTGCTCGGCCATTGGGGGACCTCGGCAGGGCAGAATTTTATCTACGTTCACCTGAACCGGCTGATCAAGGAGCACGATGCCGACGTTATTTATATCTCAGGGCCAGGACACGGCGGGCCATCTTTGAATGCGCACTCATATCTGGAAGGAACTTATTCGGAAGTCCACCCGGAAGTGACGCAAGACGCGAACGGCATGAGGCTTCTGTTTCGGGAGTTCTCCACTCCGGGCGGAGTGCCAAGCCATTGCGGACCCCATGTGCCGAATTCACTGCACGAGGGTGGAGAGCTTGGCTATTCTCTGCTCCACGCATTTGGTGCCGCGTTCGATAACCCGGAGTTGATTGTGGCTTGCGTGATTGGCGACGGGGAGGCCGAGACCTGTCCGCTCGAAGGCAGCTGGAAAGGTGTCAAGTTCCTTAATCCGAAGCGCGACGGAGCCGTACTGCCCATTCTTCACATGAACGGGTACAAGATTTCCGGACCAACGGTCGAAGCGCGTACCACCGACGAAGAACTCACTGAGCTCTATCGAGGTCACGGCTATGCGCCTCGCTTCGTGGAAGGCGACGATCCCCGGAGCATGCACCAGCTGTTTGCCGAAACCCTGGACGAATGTTACGCGGAGATCCGCGAGATTCAGAAGAACGCGCGGGACCACGAAGTCGACCGACGACCGGTCTGGCCGATGATTGTTCTGCGGAGTCCAAAAGGCTGGACGGGGCCGAAAGAGGTAGATGGCATTCCCATCGAGGGGACGTTCCGGGCTCATCAAGTGCCACTGGCGAACGTTCGCGAAAATCCCCGGCACCTGAAGGCGCTGGAGGCCTGGATGAGAAGCTATCAGCCCGAGACGCTGTTCGACGACAGCGGACGACTGGTTCCGGAACTGGCCGGACTTGCGCCCGGCGGGGACCTGCGAATGGGCGCGAACCCGCACGTGAACGGTGGGCGGGTGCTCGACGCTCTCAACCTCCCGGCATTTCCGAATTACGCGCTGGATGTCCCCGGTCCCGGACAGGTTGTGGCCGAGGCTCCGCGCAAGCTGGGCGAATTCCTACGAGACACGCTTCGGCAAAATCCCACCAACTTCCGGTTCTTTTGTCCGGACGAGACCAACTCCAATCGGTTGAATGCGGTATTCGAGGTAACCGATCGCTGTAGTGTCAACCAGACGATTCCCATCGACGACCATGTGAGTCCGGACGGCCGGGTAATGGAAGTGCTGAGCGAGCATTGCTGCGAAGGTTGGCTCGAAGGCTACCTGCTCACCGGACGACACGGAGTGTTTTCGTCGTACGAGGCGTTCGCCCAAGTCGTCGATTCCATGGTCACGCAGCATGCCAAGTGGCTGGAGCAGTGCCGGGAATTGCCCTGGCGCAAATCACTGGCTTCGCTGAATGTATTCCTGACCGGCCATGCCTGGCGCAACGATCACAATGGGTTCAGTCACCAGGCGCCGGGGTTTGTCGACAACGCTCTCGCCCGCCGCAGCGAAATCATTCGCATCTACTATCCACCCGATGCCAACTGTCTGCTTAGCGTGTTGGACCACTGCCTGCGCAGCCGCGATTACGTCAACGTCGTCACCTGCGGGAAACAGCCTGAGTTGCAATGGCTGAAGATGGACGAGGCTATCGCTCATTGTTCCCGTGGCGCGTCAACCTGGGATTTTGCTTCCAACGATGGCGGAGCCGCCCCCGACGTCATTCTGGCGTGCGCCGGAGATGTGCCAACGCTGGAAACGGTTGCCGCTTCGTGGCTGCTTCAGAAGTACGTTCCGGGCCTCAAGGTGCGAGTCGTGAATGTAGTCGACATCAGTGTCCTGATGAACCCCGGTGACCATCCTCACGGCATGGACAACATCTCCTTCGAAGCGCTTTTCACGACGAATGCGCCGGTCATTTTTGCCTATCACGGGTACCGGTGGACCATTCACAGCATGGTTCACGGCCGTTCCAACGAAGGCCGCTTTCATGTGCGCGGATTCATGGATAAAGGGACGACAACGACTCCGTTCGACATGGTGGTTCTGAACCAGTTGAGCCGCTTCCATCTGGCCATGGATGCGCTCAAGTATGTGCCCCGGCTGCGCTCACAGGTCTCTGACGTGATCGACATGTTCAATCGAAAACTCTACGAACACCATGTTTATATCCGGGAAAACCTGGAGGATATGCCCGAGATAAGGAATTGGCATTGGACCGGCGACTTTACCGAGCCCACTGCACCGCCTCCGCTGGCGAAGGGCCATCCCACGGGGCAGCTGTTCACGGATTCGTAGAGATGGTTGTTGTCCGGTCGAGAGGACGCGTACTCAGATATTGCCCGGCGCTGCGCCGGTAGGGCGCGGCGCCGGGTGCAGAGCCGAACCGCAAGGCTCGCGCTCTTACGGCCGCGCCCCATAAGAATCGTGGATAAAGCGCATAAGCCATTTTTATTGGCAGCGGACGGTTGTCCCTGATAGCCTACCTTGCTGCTCCCCCGACAAGCGAAATCACCGCGGGCAGTCGCCCCTTCTAAGGAGATTCATGTCGAACGAACTTCGCAATTTTCTCGCGCTGTCGTATGACCAGTTGGAAGAAACGAATTTGAAGGCCAAGGAGCAACGCAAGAACCGCGTTTCTCCGGGCAAGATTCAGGAAGATCGGCTCAAGTATCTCAGCGACGAAAAACGCATCAAGGCCGTGACGGTGCTCTTCAGCGATCTCGAAGGGCGCTTGCACATGCTCGACTACGACAAGAAATTCCTGGTGAAGAGTTACGACAACCTGACGTTTGACGGTTCGTCGATTCGCGGATTCACCGCGCAGCGGGAAAGCGATCTGCGCCTGGGAATCGATTGGGCGGCCTTCTACTGGGCTCCCGCCGATGTCTTCGGATCCGGCAAGGTGCTGGTGTTTGGCGAGGTGATCGACAAGGGTGGAAGCCCGTACATCGGCGACATTCGCGGCGTGCTGAAGGGTTACGCCGAGAGCCTGTACAAGAAGGAAGGCTACACGCTCAACGCCGCCAACGAGATTGAAGGCTTCCTGTTTCAGGGACGCGACGCCGAGCGGCATTACCACGAGACGCACCGCTTCGATTACGTGAATACCGGCGGGTACTACCACTCGCTGCCGGGCGATCCTCTGCGCACATTCATCGACACCACGGCCGAAGTGCAGCGCTCGATGGGCTTTCAGAACGAAAAAGATCACCCGGAGGTAGCGCCGTCGCAGTTCGAGATCAACTACGGCTACGGAGAAGTTGTCGCAGCCGCGGACCAGATCCAGCTTTACAAGCTGATCTGCCGCCAGGTCGCGACCAACATGGGATTAACGGCGTCGTTCCTGCCGAAGCCAGTGGTGGGCGTAAACGGCAACGGCATGCACACCAACGTTTCGATCAGCAAGGGCGGGAAGAACCTGTTCTGGGACGCGAAGGGCGAAGAGAAGCTCAGCAAGCTGGGATGGGCGTTCGTCGACCGCATTCTGACGCACGGCAATGACATCTGCCTGCTGCTGAACGCCAGCGTGAATGCGTATCGCCGGCTGGATCCGCACTTCGAGGCTCCGAACCAGATCAAGGCGTCGGCGACGGATCGCGGATCGATGGTGCGTATCCCTATTGGCAACGATAAGAGCATGCGGGTGGAAGTGCGCTCCGTCGGGCCGGATGCGAATCCCTATCTCGTCATGTATTCGGTGTTCAAGTCTGGCATTGACGGTGACACATCGAAGATCAAGAACCTGCGGCAGGCGGAGCGGTATTTGCCGGACAACGTTTATACGGCGCTCGAGTATTTCCGCGATGCCAAGTGGACGTCGGAGATTTTGGGCGACGACGTGAAGGGCCGTTATGCGGATTTGAAGCAGGCCGCGGCGGATCGGTGTCCGAGGGCGTTGGGGACGTTCGTGAAAGCGCCCGAGGTGCAGTATCACCACGAGGTTTATAACCAGTTCTTGTGGAATTTGTTTTAGGAAGATTGGTGGGATTCGAGAGACGGGCGCGAAAGCGCCCGTCTGGTATTTTTGCGCTTCCAGCCTTCGTTCGCGGTATTGGCTAGGACTCGTGGGCAGAGCAATGTCCAGTCTGTGGTCCCTCGTACCCTGTGCTTAGGGGTGTGACGAACGTGGGCGGTAGGCGTTTTGAGTGTAACCCCTGCTAACGATGGTTGCCTCGAAGATCAGGAATCGACACATGAACCTTCGCCTCCTAGCCCCTGGTTTGTTGCTCACTGCGTCACTGATTCTGGTCACTCGTTCGTTTGCGGCGGACAATCCGCCAAAATCCCCTACTCTCAGTTACAACCTCCACATGTCGGATTGCGAGAACCGGTGGGTCGCCCTGTATCACAAGCCCGAGGACAGCGATTACACCTATGGTTTCGTCTATATCGATCCTGAGGCTGGATTTACGGTGCAGTATGGTGGACGTTTTACGATCGATGCCAACGGGAAATATCTTCTCGCGCCTAATCCAATTCCGCCCGACAAAATGAACCTCAAAATTCGCTTGGATCAGAACGGAATTGCGGCACTCCTTCCGCCCGAGGCTTTAGCGGAGCTTGGTCTACCGGAAAAACCAGACTGGCTCAAATCCTACGAGGATAAGGCCGATCCCGTTACGCATGAAGTCAACTGGGGATTCTTTTACAACAGCATTGGGGACTCCCGGCGAGCACTCGATTATCTCGAATCCGCCTATAAAGAACGGCCTGGCGCACCACGAGTCGTATTCGAACTTACCTACGCCTACAACGCAACCGGTCGTCCAGAGGACGCTATTCGCGTCGCAAAGAGCGAGTTCACGAAAAATCCAAAAAATGAGTTGCTGTGCCGGGAGATAGCCTTTGCCTACCTCCGTCTGAAGAGCTACAACGAAGCCACAGGTCAATATCAGGCTTGTATCGCGCTGTGTGCTGATTCCGAATCCGAGAAAGCCGAGAAGAGCGAATTGGCGATGAACCTGAGTGCGGCATACGGGGCGTCGGGTGATACTACGAATCGTGATGCGTGGTTGGAAAAGGCCAAAAGCTGGGCGCCTAAGGGATCCGCGGTGTACAAGCACTTTCATCCTGGGGATGAATAGGCGGGCGAGCCCGTCCTTATGTTTTTGGCTCAGCCTATACCGTGGTTGCCCCAGCCTTCGCGGTTTTCGAAGGATGGGAGTTCGTGCCGCCGGCCCACGTTGGGCTGATCGTGCGGGCAAGCAGCGTCCTTCAGGACAACAAATTGCGAAGATTCCGTAGGTTGAGTTTAACGTTCCCACCTTTCGAAAACCTGTTCAGTCTCATGACATCCTTTACAAAACGTAAAGTATGTCCCGGGACTTTACAAAACCGCGAAAGGTTGGGCATCCACGGTTCAAATTCTGCAAACAAGCGACAAGCATGGGCCGCCCTGTTTTAAGTGATTAAGTGCGGCGCCACCAGCCCGATAAACTCGCGCGGCGTTATGATCTTGGTTTTCTTCCAGAATCTCGGAAAATGCCTCAGATTGCCCGTGACCAGGTAATCGGCGCGGGCAGCGTCGGCGCATTCCAGGAACCTGTTGTCGTCGGGATCGCTCGACACTTCAAGCCGCCGCGAAGGTACGACCAAGTTCCCTCGTTTTCGGATGAGTTGGAGCAGTTGCCGGCGAAGGCCCTTGCGGATCTTGAGTTCCGGGCGGGAAAGTACGTCGGCGTATTCCTCAAGGATAGGCCGGGATACGTAAAGGCGCGCAGGCTTCGTAATCGCCAGGAGGAAGGTAGTGCGCTGCAGGCCTTCGGGCTTAAGCGCGGCGGAAATGACAACATTGGTGTCAATTACGAGCCGCAGCGGAAGCATTACCGCTTCGATCTCCGTGTGCGGCTGGCCTTGATAACCTGCTCGATCTGACGGGCGGTCAGGGTATTGGTCCCCTTGCGTTCGGATTCTTCGCCGATGACCCTTAAGACTTCAGGCTCAGGCGCGGCAAGCTTCACGTAATCACGGATGCTAAGCAACACCGCCTTGGGCGTTCCGCGCTTTTCGATGACGAGCGACCGGCGTTCGTCCTCGACCCGGCGCAGGAGCTTGCCAAAATTGGCACGGGCCCGCAGGGCGGAGACGACTATCGTGGCGTTCTTGTCGGTGGTAGGGATAGCCATGAACTCTCCACTTCGATGAACTGAACTGTACAGTCTGGTAAGGGTTGAGTCAACGGTCAGAAGGGGTTTAGCCCCGCTTCAGGGCCCAGGGCATGAAGCGGTCCTAGGTTGTGTGTCAGGGAGTGGTCTGTGACGGCTGACCTTTGAGTCAAAGGCCCCACTTCTCGCAAAAGACGCGAGAAATGGGGCACCCCGTTTCCCCTCGACTTCGCCTGGTGGAAGCGTACTTACGCGTGGACGGTTTGATATTCCTCGTAGGAGCCTTTGAAGTCTTCGATGCGTTGGCCGTCGAAGTGCCAGATGCGGGTGGCGACTTCGTCGATCAGGTCGTGGTCGTGCGTCACCAGAAGCACCGTCCCTTGATAGCGCTGCAATCCGATATTCAGGGCGTTGATCGCTTCCAGATCGAGATGGTTCGTCGGCTCGTCGAGAACGAGGACGTTGGGTTTCTGCAGCATTAATTTGCAGAAAAGGAGACGCGCGGCTTCGCCTCCGGAGAGGATTTCGGTCTTCTTGTTGGCGTCGTCGCGGGGGAAAAGCATCTGTCCGAGGAGTCCGCGAATTTCTTCCTGCACCGCTCCCGGCTCCCATTGATGCAGCCAGTCGAAGACCGTGGTGCCGCTTTCGATCAGGCTACGGTGATCCTGCGCGAAGTATCCGATGGAGGCTTCGTGTCCCCAGATCACTTTGCCTGAGGTCAGGAACGGTCCGCTGTAGCCGCTGGTCTTGCGCAACTCGGCTTCGGGAGTGGTGGGCGAATTGGCGAGCAGGGCGTTGAGCATCGTCGTTTTGCCGACGCCGTTACGTCCCATCAGGGCGATCTTGTCCCCGCGATGGATGCTGGCGGTGAACTCGTGGATCACCGGATTCTCGTCATACGACTTGGTAACGCCTTCGACTTCGAGAATGTGTTTTCCCGAGGGGCGCTTCTGCTCGAACTTCAGGAACGGACGCTGAATGTTCGACCGGGCAAGCTCGGTGACCTGCAGGCGCTCGACTTCTTTGCGCCGCGATTGCACCTGGCTCGAACGGGTCCCGGCGGAGAAGCGCGCGATGAATTCGTTCAACTGCGAAATTTTCTTTTCCCGCTGCGCGTTCTGCGATTCGATCTGCGAACGGATCTGTGTCTTGGCCACCACCATGTCGTCGTAGGTGCCGGTGTAAGTGATGATGGTTTCGTAATCGATGTCGGCGATATGAGTGCAGATGCTGTTCAGGAAGTGGCGGTCGTGCGAGATCACGATGAGCACGCCGTCGTAGTCGTTCAGAAACCCCTGCAACCAGTGGATCGAATCAAGATCGAGGTGGTTGGTAGGCTCGTCAAGGAGCAGGGCCGCGGGATGTCCGAATAAAGACTGTGCGAGCAGCACGCGAACTTTTTGGCCGCCCTGCAACTCGCCCATTTTTCGCTCGTGCAGATGGTCGGGGATATCGAGACCCTGCAGCAGCAGCGCCGCGTCGGTCTCGGCGGAGTAGCCGTCCTCTTCGCCGACAATGCCTTCGAGTTCGCCGAGGCGCATGCCGTCTTCGTCGGTGATGTCGGCTTGCTCATAAATCTTGTCGCGTTCGGACATCGCGTCCCAGAGGCGCTTGTTGCCCATGATGACGGTATCGATGACGCGGTACGCGTCGAAGGCGAACTGGTCCTGGCGAAGGACTCCGAACTTGCGGGGGCGGACGACGGTGCCTTTTTGCGGCTCCATTTCGCCGGTCAGCAGGTTCATGAAGGTGGTTTTGCCGGCGCCGTTGGGGCCGGTGAGGCCGTAACGCTTCCCCGGCGAGAAGCTGGTGGAGACATCGTCAAACAGAATTTTGGCGCCGTAGCGCATCGACACATTGCTTACAGAGATCATGATGTAAAGGGAACTGCGGGAAATGCCTAAAAGGCGGGGACGCAGCTACTCTCTAAGGATATCACGACGCATTGTGCTTGCTGGTCATCCGCTCTTTTCTTCCAGTTCGGCCCAACGGGCATAGAGGGAGTCGAGTGCTCTTTGTGCTGCGTCCATTTCCGCGTGGGCGGCGAGCAAGCGCGGGCCATCGCTGGCGATGGCGGGATCTTCCATTGCGGCCGTTTTCTCCCGGAGGAGTTGCTCGGCTTCGGCGACGCGCTGGTCGATGGTCGAGAACTCGCGGGCTTCCAAATAAGACAGCTTCTTCTTTTTCGACGATGCAGACGAAAGATCGGGCTGCGCCGTGGCTTTTGGCTTTTCGTCCCGCCCCCGCTCGGCGAGCCAGACTTCCCATTGCGAGTAGTCCGCGAATTTTTCGATCGCGCCTTGGCCGTCGAGTCCAATCACGATATTCGAAACTCGGTCTAAAAGGTAGCGGTCATGCGTCACCAGCACCAGGGCACCGCGGAACTCGAGCAGGCTCTCTTCGAGGATTTCGAGCGTCGGGATGTCGAGATCGTTTGTCGGTTCATCGAGCAAAAGAACGTCTGCCGGCTGCAACATGAGTTGCGCGATCAGCACCCGCGCCTTCTCGCCCCCGGAGAGCCGGCTGAGCGGCTGGTTCAACTGCTCACTGCTGAAGAGGAAACGCGCCGCCCAGGAGGCAACGTGAATCACTCGATCCTGATAGATCACCGAATCGCCTTCGGGAGCGAGCGCCCGGCGCAGGGTCAGATTGAGGTCGAGTTCGCGATTCTGGTCAAAGTACACGACGCGCAGCTTGTCTGCCCGTTTGATCGATCCGGCTGTGGGTTCAAGTTCTCCGCGCAACAGGCGCAGCAGGGTGGTTTTGCCGCTGCCGTTGGGGCCAACCAGTCCGACGCGGGTACCGGCTGTGAGGATGAAATCAAGATTGCCGAAGAGGGCGCGGTCGCCGATCTCGTAACTCACCTGATCCAACTCAATCAGGCGCTTGGTGCGGCGGTCGGTAGCGGAAAAATCGATTTGCGCGGTCGCGGTGCGGGTACGGTTGTTCAGGTCGGCTAATTCTCCGATCATCTCGTTGGCCTTACCGATGCGCGCCTTCGACTTTCGCGTGCGGGCCTTGGCGCCCCGCCGCAGCCACTCGATCTCGCTGTGCACGCGATTCTCCAGAGATTCCTGCCGTTTCGCCTGCGCATGCAGGAATTCTTCTTTCTTTTCGAGAAA
Organism: Terriglobia bacterium; assembly: GCA_963832635.1. GTDB lineage: Bacteria > Acidobacteriota > Terriglobia > Terriglobales > Acidobacteriaceae > DATFTE01. Next base: position 1,082,811 of record CAWHVH010000004.1, read on the forward strand.
CGTGCTGTAATTCCCGGCCACACGCAGTAGCCCGTCAGGATACGCTCGGCTGAGTTCGGCGGTTTCCGTGGCAAAGTTCTCCAGGAAATACCGGTCATGGCTGACCACAACGCTGGCAAACGAAGCATTCTCCAGCAGCGCCTCCAGCCACTCGATACCCGCCAGATCGAGATGGTTTGTGGGCTCGTCGAGGAGAAGAATGTCGGGGTCCTGCACCAAAGCCTCTGCGATCGCCAGGCGCTTTTTCCAGCCTCCGGACAGAGCTGAGGCTTCGGCTTCAAAGTCGTCGAACCCAGTGCGGCCCAGCGTCTCGGCCAGGCGCGCCTCGCGCTCGGCGTCGGGCACAGAAGCGTGTTCCAAGGCGGCTTTGATGACCGATCGCACCGTGCTGCCGGGCGTGAAGCGCGAATCCTGCACTACGTAGCTGAGCTTGGTGCGTTTGCGGACGGCCAAGTCGCCGCTATCCGGCTCGATCTGACCCGCGAGAATTCCCAGCAACGTCGATTTGCCGGAGCCATTCGGACCAATCAGCCCGATGCGGTCGCCTTCAGAGACGGTAAACGAAATATCCCGAAACAGGGGATTGGCGCCGTACGCTTTCGACAGGCCTTGCGCATTAATGATGGGTGGCAATTCCGCGGTCTCTCGGATGGTTTGGAACGACTGTCGGTCTCTGATTTGAGAATATCAGCATCCACGCAGTCGACGCGGGAACGCAAGAATCCCGGCTGGCGGGCAGCCGGGATTCGGGCGTGCAAGGTCTAATTAGTTGGCGTTCTGGAAGATCTCCCCGGGAAGAGCGACCACGGTCCGCCTCGTGGAAGGCGGGCTGAAGTTGGTATCTTCTTTCGCAGAGCGTTTCTCCGCGGGCATGCTGTCGGGGTCCTTCAGTTCGATCCGGATTCCCAGCGTGCGCTCCAGTTCACGTAGTTCCCGGCGTTGATCACGTTCAAACAGCGTAGAGGCTAAGCCCTGTTCGCCGGCCCGTCCGGTGCGTCCTACGCGGTGGATGAAATCTTCGGCGATTTGCGGCAGATCGTAGTTGATCACGTGCGTGATGTCCTGCACGTGAATTCCACGGGAAGCCAGGTCTGTCGCTACCAGCACTTGATAGCGTCCTTGCTGGAAGCCGCTGAGCGCGGCGTTACGTTGCGACTGCGAACGATCGCCGTGGATCATCGCGGCCGCAAACCCTTCGCGGCTCAAATGCTTGGCCAGACGTTCGGTGCCACGTTTGGTGCGCGCAAACACCAGGCAGCGACCGGTCTCTTTCGAGAGCAAGCGTCCCAGCATTTCCTGCTTCTGTCCGGCTTGCACCTCGAAGGCCTGCACGCGGACGTTCTCCGAAGGCTTCAGCGTCGATCCCAGTGCGACGCGAACCGGCTGGCGCATATGGTCGTTCACCAGGCGCGCGACGGAGGCTTCCAGCGTTGCGGAGAAGCACATGGTTTGCCGCACCGCGGGCAGAGAGCCGACAATGCGACGGACGGCGGGGATGAATCCCATGTCCATCATGCGATCGGCTTCGTCGAGCACCAGAAGGCGCAAGGAGCGGAAATCCACGAGCGCACGGTCGAGAAAATCTTCCAGGCGTCCGGGGGTGGCGACCACCAACCGCGCTCCGCGACGGATCGAGGTGATCTGTTGGTTTTCTGACAAGCCGCCAACCACGACGGCGGCTGCCGGAAGTTTGGTTCCACGTAAGGCGTCGTATTGTTCGGCAACTTGCATGGCCAGTTCCCGCGTGGGAACCAGTACCAGGGCGTGAATGCCGGAGCCTTGTTTCTGGAGCATCTGCTCCATCATCGGGAGCAGGAAGGCCAGGGTCTTGCCGGTCCCGGTCTGTGCTGTTGCCAGCACGTCTTTGCCCTCAAGGGCGGGAGGAATCGCGGCAGCCTGCACCGGAGTTGGAATGGAGAAATTGAGTGCCGCTAACCGCGCCTGCAAATAGGCGCAGATCGGCAACTCGGTGAAATGTTTCAAAAGGTACTTTCTTTCTGTCTGGTTGGAATTGATCGCAGCGCGCACCCAATCGGATGGGCACAACAACTCGTGTTTCCCAGTCGTTGTTCTGATTACGCTGAAGACTTACGGAGGGAACTCAGAGCGGGAATCCTCAGATCAATTCCTGAACCCAAAAGAACCGCATCACACAACCGTGGAATTAAGCGCAACTAGAGTGTACCACAGAGTTAGCTCCCTGGGGTTCACATCTGATTACTAAGGTTCCGATTCTTTGCGGTCATGCTGCAAGCACATGAAAAGGCTGCTTCCGCCAGTATTCCTCCGCACTTTTCGGGACAACGCGTATACTGAGAGTGGTACTTAACCACGGAGACACAATCGAAATCTGTCGTGCGCCTTCGCGATTGAGAATCTCGCTTTATAGAAGGCGTTCATTTACGCAACCTGCCACCACTCCCATAGCGAGTCAAGCACCGCTACGCAGGTGGGTCCTCGCACTTCACACGACAGAGCGTCTCACCGCTGTCGCATAGCCTCGACACGCAGGCCGGGAGAACTGCAATGCAAGCAGTGTCCGGCGGGAGAAAAATGATGTCATTGATCAACGGCGATAAGTCCAGAGCGCATCGCGAACGTAAGCAGAACATTCATCGTCGCGAACGCACCAAGGGTCTGCTCGCGGCTCAAGCCGTGAAGTTGAGCGCGCCGGAGAACGGCAAGAAGGTCAAGGCGATGGGCAGCAAGGACCCGGCGTGAGCATCCCCGCGTCTCTTCTCGTTCCCTCGCCGCCGGCCGCCAAGAAGCGCGTCCTGTTGGTCGATACCTATCCCACCAAGCGCGATCTGCGAGCCAAGATGTTGCGCCAGCTGGGGGCGGAGGTGGATTGCGCGGCCGACGTAAGCGAAGCTCGCTCTCTCTGGCAGGCTGGTTCCTACAACCTGGTGTTGGTGGATGTGCGCAACGACAGCATCAATGTGCAAGAGTTCTGTGATGAGATCAGAGCTGCGAAGCCTCCACAGGCCGTGTCATTCCTGGTGGGCCAGCCTGAGTATCTTTCCGGTACTCCTGCCGTCGAGGCGGAGGTGGCGTCAAGAGTGGCTGGGGCCAACGCCCCCTGGGGAGAAACGGTGATTTCCCTTTTCGCGAACGCGTGTGAGGCCCTGCCTCGCCGCTGGGGATTTCAGGAAGCGTCGCTGCGGATCGCAGCGGTGCGTTCCATGCACGATCCGCGGAGAGTGATGAAAGCAAAAACGGATCCCAAGCTGCCGCGCTTTTCCTGGGCGGACGCTACAAAAAGCAATTCAGCAAAGGCCGCTGACTAGAACGTTTATCGGTTCTTGCACCGGCTCTGAAGTGAAGGAATAAAGCTATGAAAAAACTGTTCGTCGGAAACATCCCCCACAGCACCACCGAAGCTGAGCTGCGGACTTTGTTCGAAGCTCATGGAAAAGTGGACCAGGTCAGCGTGGTGACCGATCGCGATACCGGACGCTCACGCGGATTTGCCTTCGTCGAAATGTCCGACGCTGGCGAGGCCGAGAAAGCTATCGCGGCCGTCAACGGCCAGCAGTTGGGCGGACGTCCGCTCAACGTAAACGAGGCTAAGCCGAAGCCGGAACGCAGTGGCGGCGGCCCACGTGGTGGAGGCCGTTCCGGTGGTGGTGGCCGGGATGACTATCAGGGACACGCGCGCCAGCCTCGCGAGCCCCGCTGGTAATAGCGTTCGAGAACTACGGGAGGACAGCTGTTTTGACTGTCCCCGCGACCAATCTGTTCCCAAATCTCAGGAGGCATGCATGGGTGGAAGAAGCCGCTCAAGTTTCACCAAGCGTTTGAAAGAACGCTCACGTCAGGAAAAGCAACAGGAGAAGGCCGAGCGCAAGAAGCTCAGGAAGCTGGAAAAGCAATCGGGCGTGCCGGGGGACAACCCAGAAATGTTCACCGAGGACGGTGGATTAGCCGACAGCGCCGACTCCGACTCCGACTCGGAAGAAGCAGTGGTTGATGAGAACGCTCAGCCCAGCCAGTGAAATCGAATACGAGAGAGGCCGAGAAGAGACAGTGCTAGACCAGCACCAATTCGTCCTTTTCGGCTTCCTCTTCCTGCGCTTGAACCGCTTCGTGGATAGCCTCTTCTACGGTTGCAGCCGCTGATGCCTTCTGCCGCGGGTGTCGCAGCAGAGTAAGAAATGGCATCATGGCGAAAAACAGAATCGCCATCAGCCAGAACGCTTCGACGAACGACAGCATCGCGGCGTGCCGCTGCACCATCCCGTAAAGCGCGCCCAGGGCTTTGCGCGAGGCGGTGTAGTTGTCGGCGCCACCCATGTGGAACCATCCCTGCAGCCCCAGTAGCAGTTTTCGTGCTTCCGGATTTCCGGCTTGAATTTTTTCGATCAAGTGATTCTGGTGCACCTGATTGCGCCGCGAGAGAAACGTAGTCATGATCGCGATCCCGAAGCTGCCGCCGATGTTGCGCATCAGGTTGAAGATGCTGGTCGCGTTTCCCATCTTCTCTTTCGAGATGCTGGCCATGCTGGTGGCCATCAAGGGGATGAACAGGAAGCTGAGAGCGACACCCTGAAACACCTGCGGCCAGAGGATGTCCCAATACCCCGCGTTCAGGTTCAGCTTTGAGAAGTCGAACATCGTGACCGTGCCCAGCAGGACCCCAAACACCAGGAGCCGCCGGGGGTCCGTCTTTCCCGTCAAATAGCCCGCCAGCGGCGTGGTCACGAGGGATCCAACACCCCGCGGAGAAAGAGCGAGGCCGGCGTTGTAGGCGGGATACCCGAGAAGGGTTTGCAGATAGATCGGGAGCAAAACCAGGCTGGCATAGAGAACAAAGCCCAGCATGCCGATCAGAAAGACGCCAGCGCTAAAGGTCCGATTCGCGAGTGCGCGCAAATCCACCACCGGGTCGCGGGCCCGCAGCTCGCGAACAATGAGTGCGGCAAGTCCGATCACGCAACAGGTTGCAAAGAAGCGGATGTAATCGGATGAGAACCAGTCTTTGCGCTGTCCGGTATCCAGCACAATTTGCAACGATCCTATCCCCAGGGCCAAAAAGCCGATTCCCCACAAATCGACTCTTCCTGCCGCTCGCCGGATGTATGGCGGATCAAAGACGAACTGCTTGATCATGAACATCGAGAACACGCCGACGGGAAGATTGAGATAGAAAATCCAGCGCCAACTGTAGTTGTCGGTGATGTAGCCGCCTAGCGTGGGTCCGAGAATCGGCGCCAGCAGGATGCCGATGCCAAACGCCGCCATCGCCTGTCCATGCTTTTGCTGGGGAAAAGTCTCGAGCAGAATCGCCTGGGCCAGAGGTTGAAGACCGCCTCCAGTGAGACCCTGCAATACGCGAAAAACGATCAGCGCAGGCAGGCTGGTGGCAAGGCCGCAGCATAGAGAAGTGACCGTGAAGCCGGCAACACAAGTGAGCAGCAGTCTTTTGCGGCCCATGTAATTGGCCAGCCAGCCCGAGATAGGCAGGATGATGGCGTTGGAAACCAGGTACGAGGTGACGACCCACGTGCCTTCTTCCACCGTAGCCGCCAGATTCCCCGCGATATGGGGTATGGAGACGTTGACGACCGTGGTGTCGAGAATCTCCATGAAGGTGGCCAGCATCACGGAGAAGGTGACAATCCAGGGATTCACGCGACGGTTCGGTTCGGTTCACGGCTGCTTTGTAGTTCAGGATAGGAATCGCATGTTTCTTGCGCAGTGATTCGGGTCACGCCCCGGGCTGAGTCCAACTATCACGGCGTTATGTGATCGCGGTCATACGCCAGGAAGGGAAATCGGGATATCGCTTGCTACGCGTCGCCATCTCTGCGTGGCGCGGTTTACTGGCTGTTTTTCTGCTTTCGCCCGAAACCGTGAGCTCGCAACTTCGCATTCAGCGGATAAATTTCCGAAACTGATGCAGGTTTGTGCAGGAGAATGGCGGCACGAGGTTTTAACTTCATTCAGCCGAACACGCGTCCGCTGATGGCCTGTTTATGCGCGTCGTTTCGCCGCACTGGAAACAAAATCTTGGTCAATTGTTTTTGCACTTTCGTCTCGCACCCGACGAAAAACAGCAACCTGTCTCCACGCGGATCACAAGCGGGGCGCAAACTTGTCCCAGTTCCTCACGATAGACATTAGGGGGCTGGCGTTCTGTGACTGGGGTCACCCGCTCCAGGACCGGATGTGTCACGCAGGGGCGTGACTCATGTCATACGTGCCACTGCGGAGTTTCGCGTATCACAGTAGCAGGCAGGACTCCGCAAGCAATACCAGGACCATGGCCAAGGACGCTGCGTTCGTCGTGGAGGGACCAGCGGGAAATGGCTTCGGCCAGCCTATCACAAGCGGGCGCAAATTGGCCCAGTTCCTCACGATAGACATTAGTGAGATGGCGTCTGTGACTGCGGTCAACCGCTCCAGGACCGTATGTGTCAGCAGGGGCGTGACTCATGTCACACGCTGCCACTGAAGAATTCCGCGTCTCGACAGTCGCGACAGGACTCCATCAATCAATGCCAGGCAGAGGACGCGTGTTCGTCGTGAGGACGGGGAACCGGGCGGAAGCCGTCTAGCCCCAAGCAGGCGCAACTTGCGGACCGCAGAAGAATCCTTGAGTCAATTGCTGGAGCAAAGCCGCATCATTCCGGCGGTAAGAAGTCCGGAATTTCTGATCCCAGCTGTGACCGCTCCCGGCAAGATCGTCTACTTCCTGTGTGGCAACCCTGAAAATCTTCCCCAGATGGTGGAGGTGGTCGTGTCCAGCGGCAAGGTTGCGATCGTCAACCTCGATCTTGTATCAGGACTGTCGCGGCGATGCGGAGGCGATTGGCTTTCTGGCGCGTCGCAAAGTGCAAGGCATCATCTCGACGCATCTGGAACCGCTGCGGGCAGCGCGCCACTTGGGGTTGTTCGCCATCGAGCGGACATTCTTGCTTGATTCGGCAGCTTTATCCAGTTCCTTGCGTTCGATTGATCAGTTTGTGCCGGATGCACTGGAAGTCTTGCCCGCCGCGGTGGCTCCCGAACCTGCCCCTGGTCCAATGAGCCGATTGTCCGCGTGCTGGCGCTGCCTTCCGGCAACGCCAGCACGCGGCGTCTTTTTGTCTAAAAGGAAGAATCGACTACTGTTCACCGGACCTACGCCATTTCGGCTTCGTCCCCGCCTTTTCCATCTTCCTCGTAATCAGGATCGGCGGGGTTCGACTGCAGCAGCAGTCTTCGTTGCGGGTGTGTGATCTCGAAAAACATGTATCCGCACAATCCACAGAAGAAGAGTGGAATTAGCCCTTGGGTCCACATGCCAGGTGGGATGCCGGGCTCAAGCACGCTGCGATTTGGATTTTGCGGATCGTAGGCCGCGCTGACCACGCGTCCAGCAGGATAGGGCAATTGCACTTCGGTCGCAGAACCCACGTCATAGAAAGTGTGCATCAGGTAGCGGATATTCGAGGAACGGCGGGTCGCGCCTCCAACTTCGTATTCGTACTCCACGGCCGGACTGAACGACCTCGCCACACTTGCGCGGTTGGCATATACGCCGGAGGATATGACTCGGGCGGTCGCTTTCGGCCAGTGTGCGCTCACAACGGAGAAATAGAGGTGGGTCGAGACGCTCACAATGATCCAGACGGAGAACGCGGCTAGACCCATGAATCCTACAAACCGGCCCTTGGTGTCTGAGTCCAATTCCGGGACCTTGGAATTTTCCGATGCGCGGTGGTTGCGGGAAGAGAAAGACTGCTGGGTAGAATTCTGGCCCGTCACTGATTTCCCATCCTTGGTGAGTCCCCACTACGTTAGGCGGAGTGTAGCAGCCAAGGAGGAGCGATGACAACAGTTAGTGACCGGCCACGCTTTCTTCGATTCGCCATGCTGTCCGTTGCGGTTGGCGGTCCAACACCCCGAGAACTCCTCGCATGAAATCGGGCAGGTCGTCCGGCTTACGGCTGCTCACGAAGTTACGGTCGATCACTACCGGGGAGTCCTCAAAAACCGCTGCGGCATTGACCAGATCGTCCTTGATGCCCAGACTGCCGGTAACGCGCACGCCGCGGGGATGCACGGGTTCACGTCACAAGGGAGGGTGATCCTGTTCATTTTCCAGCCGCGACAAATCCACGAAGATAATCCCGGGGAGGACGATCATGGAACCATTCCGCTATCACGTTTTTATGTGCACCCAGCAGAAACCGGAAGGCACGCCTTGCTGCTCCGCCAACGGCTCCGCAAAACTGCTGGAAGTGCTGCAGAGCGAATTGCAAACGCAAGGGCTATTCAACGACGTACAGGTCACATCCTGTGGCTGCCTTGGGTTGTGTGATGGTGGGCCGGATATGATCACGTACCCCGACGGCATCTGGTACACCGGGCTGAAACCGGAGCATATCGTAGACATCGTGCGCTCCCATTTTCTTGAAGGCCGCCCGATTGCAAAACTGCAACGAAGCGACCTAGCCTCCATGAAAACCGAGATTCTGGACCACCGTGACCGCTACCTGGCTTCTTTGAAAGCCAAGGAACTGGCGGGTGCGGCAAAATAGACATCTGGTTGGGTATCAGCGACTTGCCAGGGCGCGGCACATCGGTTCCAGCACTCCCGCGACTGCGGTGGGATCGGGAAGTCTGATACTCTTAGACGTATTGTGGGTTCAGCAAACACCAATCTAAGTTCCGAGCCCTTCGGGCAGGGAAACGGGCACCAGCTCGATCTGCTGCTGCCTGATAGTGTGACGCGTCCACTTCGCAAGTCATTGTTCTTGAATTTGCGCGACACATTTTTTCCCGAAAAACTTCCTCCGCTCGAATTAACTTCACGACCGGTGCATGTCGGGATGCTGTTGGGTGACATGGTCAGCCTTCCCTGGTACCGCACCGTTTTCACCAACCTGGGGAACGTGATCAGCCCTGAAGTTCTGCCGCCACTGGAACTCGAGTCGCAGCCGATCGACGTAGGTGAACTGATCAGCGATCGCATGAGCCACTTGTGGTGGACGTCGCTCATCCGCAACCTGGCGGACGCGGTGGCGCCGGAACGCCAGCCTGCACTGCAGTTGACCGCGAAGCCGATGAACGCCAGCCTCGAAGCAAGTGATCTGCAACTGGTGCGGTGGTCGTCGGTGATCAGCACGCCGAAAGTTTTTCTTCCTGATAAGCCGAAGCTGGCGCCGAATATTTCGGTAGTGGCGCGCGCGATTCCGAATCCCCTGGAGTATCACCGGCCCGAGGTGGAACCCGCCCACGTGCAAGCCAGCCGGATTCAGGGGCGCCTGGCGCGCTCCCGCTGGCGCGAGGCGTTTCTCATTACCGTCGCCTTATCCGAGGCTACGTACCTGATCGTCTCGATGTTTCTTCAATAGCAGACAGGGTGACGCTATTTGGGTGGCGCGGTCTTCGTGTCGACCTGCACCGCGGGCTGGCTGTTTTTCCTGCTGGTATCGACCCAGACGGCGCTGAGATCGCCCTTAGAGTCCAACGAAAGGGTTGTAGTTTTCTGTTGAACTGACCCGTCGTAGCCCGGACGCACGATGTCGATGGTCTTTCCCGTCACGCGCATGCCGTCGCTCGGATTCGCCGGATTTGCTTGTTCGGTTTGCATCATGGTTTGGCTGCTGGCGCCGCTGGCTTTCTCGACGGTCGTCGTTCGCTGTGCCAGGCGTAGGCTCCCCTCGGGCGACGTTCCGGGAATATCGGTGGCGTATTGATCTACGGTTTTGCGCTTCTCCCCCGGCGCAGTCGCTGTGTCTTTGGTGACCGTGCGTTCAACCACGGCAAGGTTCCCGTTTCCGTCGGGGCGCAAGACTTTCTCGTCCTTGATTTGTCCCTTGTCAGGATCGCCTTGGATGGTGCCTTCGCGCACCTCGCTCACCTGCCAGCCTCCGTTACCGTCTGGAAGCAGCGTCGATTTCTTGAACTGGGCTGAGTGTTCTCCGGTCTTCGTTTCCCGTTCCTGGATCTCGGCAACCGGAGCGAGCGCACCGTCTAAATCTGGACTGAGCACCGTCGTCCTGGTTTCGCGAAGATTCGGTGCGAGCTGCTTCGAATCGGTAATTTGACGTCTCACCACTTGCAGGGTGCCGTTGCCGTCAGGATTGGAAATCGAACGGACGGTTTTCTGCTCGCCGTCTCCGATGCTATGGGTTTCCTGCTGGATCACCTGCTGCAGTGTTCTTTCTCCATCGGGACCTCTTACATAACTGCGCTCGACGGTGCGAACTGGTGTTGGCATCGACCTTCACCGATTCTCGTTCCACATCAAGATATGGCTCGTACCGGCCGTCGGGACCAAGGCGCTCGACGGTCTGCTTGTCGACGGTGCGGCCGTTCGATTCGCTGTGAGATTCGCGGGTGCGGGTAGGGTTGAGGTTTCCCGAAGTGCTTTGCTGGCTCGAGCTTTCTTTCCAGGATTGGTCAGGCACCTGACCCGAACTTTGCGCCCAGGCGCATGCGGTGCACACGGCGAGCGTTGCGGCGAAGGTCAGAAGCCTCGAAAGCACTCGGGTCTGCATAAAGTCGGTCTCCGCGCTAGGTTTTCGCCGCGTTTGCCTTCGGGAGCCCTTCAGGAACCATGGGTAGAGAACGCAGGCGGATTCCGGTTGCGCTGAAAATTGCGTTGCTGATGGCGGGAGCAATTCCCATCATCGGAGTCTCTCCGGCCCCCGCCGGTGGAAGATCTTTGCGGTTGACCATTTCCACGTCGATCCTGGGAACATCGCTGAAGCGGGGAACGCGATACTCCGCCAGATGAGGATTGAGGATTTTTCCGTTGTCGAAATGAATGGCTTCAAACAACGCTCCACCCATTCCCTGGATGATGGCGCCGGTGATCTGATTCATCAATCCCTGCGGGTTCACAATCGCGCCGCATTCAAATGCCTCGGAGACTCGCCGCACGGATACGTCCCCGTCCTCAATACCGACTTCGACACAGGTGGCCACGTAACCACCCTTTTCAAAACCTCCGGCTATGCCGAAGCCTCGTGTCGGAGAACTCTTTTCCTTTCCCCAGCCGAACTTTGTTGCAGCCGCCTGGAACACCGCTCGCAAGCGCGGATCCTTCATGTTTTTCAGGCGGAATTCCAGGGGATCGATGCCCACGGCATGTGCCAGTTCGTCCATGTGGACTTCGCGGGCGAAGTGGTTTGCCGGGGCAGCGAGCCCGCGATAGGATCCCTGCCGCAATGGCGGATCCACCGGGTGGTATTCAATGCGCTGGTTCGGGACATTGTAGGGAGTTCCGATTCCCGCAGGGCCGGAGTTGTAATTATCGAATTCCCAGGCCGTGATCAATCCATCGCTGGTCACGCCGCTTTTCACATCGATCACGCCCGACGGGCGGAAATATGCCCAGGTGAACTCCTCCTCGCGCGTCCAGACTACCTTCACCGGTTTCCCGGAAGCCTTTGCCAGGCGCGCGGCCTCAACCGCCGCATCGCCTGTGTGTTTACCGCCGTACGCTGATCCCGTGTCGGGCACGATCACGCGTACTTTGCTGGTCGGGATTCGAAATGCCTGCGCCAGTTCGTCGCGCACCGCGAACGGACGTTGTGTTCCGGTCCACACGGTAAGCTTGTCATCCTTCCACTCGGCGAGAGCCGCTCGAGGTTCCAGGGGGACGTGCGCGATGTAGGCAACTCTGTAAGTTTGCGAAAGTGTCTTCGCCGCCGACTTGTATCCCTGTTCCAATGAGCCGACCAGCTGCGGCGTATCCACCTTGGCTCCGGGGGGCAGATCGGGTTTCTTTTTGAGGAACACGAACAGGTCAGTTTCAGAGATCTGGTGCGGCGCATTCCATTGGGCCTGCATGCTACTGATCGCACGTTCCGCCAGGCGTTCCTCGGCTGCGGCCGCAGCCACAAAATTTCCATCTCGCACGACCGTGACACCCGGCATTTTTTCCGCCGCGCTGGTATCCACCGAAACCAGGGTCGCGCGGAACGCCGCCGGGCGCAGCACCTTGCCATACAGCATTCCCGGGAGAGTCATGTCTGACGTGTATTTATGGCGTCCAGTGACGAAAGCCCGGCCGTCGACCTTGGGCACTGCGGTGCCAGCAACGTGCCAATCCGAGGGAGTCTCCAGAGAAACGTCTTCCACCAGAACCTTGACCAATTCCTGGCCCTTGCTCAATTCAGCGTACGAGATCGACTGTTTTGACTGGGGATTCGAAAAAGTGCCGTCTCTCACCACCAGCGAAGCCACCTTCACGTGCCAGCGCTCGGCGGCCATCGCCGCCAGCACTTCACGCGCGGTGGCCGCGACCCGGCGCAGTTGCGGGCCCATGGTTGGAGTCGTTCGGCTGCCGAACGTGCCCCGGTCATAAGGGGTAAGGTCCGTGTCCGCCATCACCAGGTGAACGCTCGAGAGGGGGACGCGCATCTCTTCGGCCACCTGCTGGCTGAGTGAAGTTCGAATGTTCTGTCCCAGTTCCGCTTTGCCGGTAAACACGGTCACCGAGCCGTCTTCCCCAACATGCAACCAAGCCGCAAGCGAGCTGGGCAATTGTTCCTCAGAGGACGGCGGACGTCCGGATTCCTGCGCAGCGCCGTTTCGCAGTGACAAGCACACCAGCACTCCGGCGCCCATCAACTTGAAGAAGTCCCGGCGTTCGAGGTCGAAGCCATAGGTGATTCGCGGCACTGCATCGTGCTGCAGATCTTCGAGCTGGTAAAGGGTTTTCTCCTTCATCGCGATCCACCCTTTCGCGCGGCGGCCTGCTGGATGGCGGCGACAATTCTCGGATAGGTTCCGCAACGGCAGACGTTGCCCTCCATGCGCCGCAGAATCTCCTGCTCACTGGGGTTCGGACTCGCGTCCAGCAAGGCGACCGCGGAAAGGATCATTCCCGAGGTGCAATAGCCGCATTGGAATGACTCGACCGACAAGAACGCTTCCTGCACGGCGTGCAGTTGTCCATTCTGCTCGAGTCCCTCGATGGTTGTGATGCTCCGGCCGGCGGCCAGGCTCACCGGGGTCCGGCAGGAACGCGCGGGTCTGCCGTCCAGCAAGACCGTGCACGCTCCGCACTGGCCTTCGCCGCAACCATACTTGGTCCCGGTCAAGTCCAATTCGTCGCGCAGCACGGAGAGCAGACTCTGATCAGAAGGGACGTCGAGCCGATGTTCGGCCCCATTCACGAGCAAGGTGAAAGGCATGGAACACCACCGGGCCTGGGAAGGCGTGATTAGGAAATTATAGCCCTCAAGCAGCCGGTTACGATCCTCCGCGAACCATGCTGAACCGAAGCTTAAGCGGCGAAAGAGTCCTCATCAGGATCGGGTAGTGAGGATGGCGGATCGCTGGCGGGAAAGGTGTCCGCAATGGTCTTATCCATCATTTTTTCCTTCTTTTCGCCGATGTCGGTTTCGTCGATGGCTCGATCTTCCGGGTCCCGCAGCGTGTCTTCGTCCAAATCTTTCATGATGCCTCCGAGTTCCAAGCCTCTACGGGATTGGATGTCCCAGGGCAACGCCACGAAGCATCCAATCCCGCTCGAATCGATGATTGCTAGTGAGTGAACGACACGTTCAATCCGGTGGTGAAGATGATGTCATTCTGCTTCTTGCCCGCCGGAGGGTTGGTGACATAAATGTCGCCAAAAGCATTCTGCCACCCCAGCCACTTACTGAACTTGGTGACCGTTCCCAAATTAAAGGTCCCGCGGTATTCACCGAGATCGCTGAGGTCGGGAAACATATAAAACTTCTGGGTGATCGAGGTCGAGATCCCGACTTTATGAGCGAATTCTTCGCCCAGGGTCAAAGCGGCAAAATTGCGGCTCAAGGTGACGTAATTTTCACGAGTATAGTTCAGGCCGCCGAGGAAATCGAGAGTGGTGCGATCGTTCTTGATGGCGTGATAGCCCAAACCGCCGCCGAGAATCGAGCGCAGATTCAGGGCTTGGAGGTCGTCGGTCTGGAAATCGGCGCTGCCGAAACCAAACAGGCGCTTGGTGAAATTACGGTCATAGCGAATTCCACCCTGAATCGCGTTGGCGGTGGTTGTGGGAACAGCGCCCGGTGCGTCGTTGGTGGCATAAACCGAATTGGCGTACATGGCAATCCGGTCATGCATGGTTTTGCGATCCGCGGTGAAGGCAAGCGCGAGGTTCTTGGTCTGGCTGTTGCCGCGGGTGAGTGCGAAGCCAACGTTGGCCCCGCCCGCCCATCCGGCGGTTAAGGGTGGGTGCAGCGATTTCTCATAGGCTGTCCATTCGGAATCGCTCCGCAAAGTTGTCACTTCGGTCTTGGGTTCGTTTACCGTCCCTTGGTTCGGCGTGGCGACTGCGAGGTTGCCGTCGGAGGTGGAAACCGGGCCGACCACCGTCCGTCCATTGCTGAGACTCACATGCAACGGTTGGGAGGAATTGATTTGCTCGATGGCAGGCCATTGCACGGTCACATCGCCCGCGAACTCGGTTTTGATCAGCAGCGTTTTCCCATCCGATTTGACGATGGTTCCTGAAATTCGATCGCCGTTCTTCAGCACAATCTGATCGGCGAACAGCGTCGAGCAGAACACAAACGCGGACAGCACTGCCAGGACAAAGACGTTACGCATTACGGATTTCTCCTTCAAGATTGGACTTATTGCTGGGGCCCGATGTGCGATCGTCCGGTTGCGGAGAAGTGGGCTAAGTTGAAATCCGCCAAACTGCTCGCATCAGGCACTTCATGCACAGCCGTTGATTGGTACTTTGATGTGCGGAATTATAAACGTGAGAAGGGAAAATTCAGACCGCCGAAACGGAGTCAGGGGGTCCGTCTTCCAAATTCACGAATGTCCAACGCGGTTCCGGCCTTAAGAAAATGGCGACAACGTGAGGAGTAACAGGGAGGGCATCCGATGCAGGGCACCGAGGCCGGAGGAACGATAAAAGAATCGTCTGGCCTAGCTCTTAACCTCTGTGTTCTGGCTCTTCGTGGGTTCCGCCGGCGGTTCCTTCATTCCTTCTTTCAGGGCGCGGATACCGTCGCCGATCCCTTTTCCAAGCTCAGGTAACTTCTTAGGTCCGAACACCAGCAGCGCAATGAAAAAAATCACCAACAGGTGCATCGGTTGAAACAGGCCTTCACCCATACAAACCCCTCCAGTACCGGGAATGGTACTGGTCCAACGTTACCGAAGCCCGGGCCTCTCGTCAACTCAACAAAAGACTCCAACGGCAGATTTCCCAAGCTGGTTGGCCTCACGCCTAAACCCTGTCTTACCGTCGAGTTGCCGGGAAGCATTACCTTGGTGACCTACCCCAGATTACCCTCCCGTTCTATGTTTCGATGAGAAGCGCTTCCAGGAAAGCGTTGGCAAAGGAGTGCCAGTGCGTCGTCGGGGCCTTATTCCATATCTTCTCGTCGTCCTTGCTTGTTCTGCTTGGGGACAGCCACAGCCGAAGGCTCTCGATTGCACGCAGCTCCTCGGCTGGCTCACCGGCGAAGTTCCGAGTGCGCGTCTGGCCCAACTGGTCGGCAAACGAGGAGCGGCATCAGGACTGAGCGACGTCGACTTCGGCCTACTGCAGGAGGCAGGAGCCCAGGGCGACTTGATCCAGGCCATCCGCGCTTCGGCGGCCTCCCAGCCGACGCAGCTTGGCTCGGCGTGCCCGGCTCAACTAGCGCATGCAAGCGAACTGGCCCACAAGAAGCAGTACGAACAGGCGGAAACCATCGTCAGGGACCTGGTGAACAGAGATCCGCAAAATGCAGCCCTGCACTTCGCCCTGGGGTCCGTGCGACTGAATCAGGGCGACCTGGATGAGTCTTTCGATGAGTTTTCGATCGCAAAAGAACTGATGCCCGGCCTGCCCGAGACCCACAGCCGGCTGGCCTACATTTTTTATCGCAGTAATGACGGAGACAGTGCCATCGCGGAGGCCCGCACGGCGTTGAGCATCGATCCCGGAAACGCAGAAGGGTATCGCTATCTGGGTCTGGGCCTGCAGGCGAACGGAGAAAGTGATGCCGCGCTTCACGCATTTCATGAATCGCTTGCCCGCGCGCCCAACAGCGCTGACACGTACTACGATATCGGCGCCCTTCTGCAAGATCGAGGGGACCGCCCTGCCGCGGCTTTAGCCTACCGTCACGCCATTGAGCTCAATCCCAATTTCTGGGAGGCCCATAACAACCTCGCCATGCTGTTGCATGAAGACAAGCAGTTTGATGCTGCCATCGCCGAGTTTCAGGAAGCCGAACGTTTAGCGCCGGAAGAGTCCTCAATCCGCAACAATCTGGGGAATACTTTCTATGACCGGGGCGACTTCGATGCGGCTATCAAAGAATTTCAAACCCTGTTCGCGATGAACCCTAACTGGAGTCATGGGCATGACCGCCTGGCCCAGGCGTTCATGGCGAAACACGATTATGTTTCAGCGATTGCCGAACTGCGACTTGCGATTCAGAGCAATCCAACCGTCGCCGAGCAACACCGTCTGCTAGGGCAGTGTTTCCTGTTGCTGCACCGGCAATCCGAGGCACTGCGCGAGCTGCAGATCGCGGTTGAACTGGAGCCGGATTCACCCTTGAGCCATCACTACCTGGGAACGGCCCTGTTCGAGGTTCAGAAGTTTTACGCGGCATCGAAGGAGTTTCATGAAGCGCTGCGTCTGCAGCCGAGCGCCGACAACCACTATTCTCTGGCAGCTTGCCTCATCAGCATGGGCGACTACGACGAAGCTCTCATCGAGCTCAACGCCGCCGCCCGAATGAATCCGGCCCAGAACCTCTACCAGCAACGCCGAGAAGAACTGGTCAAGCTGATGAAAGCTTCCAGGACTCATCGGGTTGAGGTTCCGTCTCATTTTGAAATGGGGTCGAGTCAGACCGCGCCGAAGTAGAGACGACGTCATTGCCTAAGTTCTTTGTTTCGAATCGCCAGTTTGGTTGTGCAGGTGCAATGTACCAATGCCACAGTGCACAGTGAACTACCGTGCATCGGCGCATCGCGCAGGCAGACCTAGAATGGGGCCTTCCAGCCCTTGAACCCGTAACGATTCTGGGAGTATTCGTATGAATCCGACGCAATCCCCCTCATCGGCAGACAGCAAGGTCGCAAAGGTAGTCATCCAACAGCCTCCCGACCTCAAGCGGAGCGAACGCCCGAACCCGCAGTGCGTCCCAACAGCGGTTGCGCCCAAGTCCACAGGCTACGGCTTGCCGTGCGCGAAGTGTAAGACCTACTACGCCGCTGACCTGGACGCGTGCCCGGTATGCAAGAGCGGCGTACGCGTGAAGCCCGCCCCCGCCCCAGTTCCGGTGAGCGCGCTCTCCGCCGAAGAAACGCCGGATCCGGATGTGCTGGAGCAGGAACGCGAGCGCTTCCTACGCGAATTCAAATCGCAGGTGTACGCGCAGCATGCACAGATCAACGTTGCCGAGAGCTTCCGCTGCAGCCGGGAAGAGAACCACCCTGGAGAATTTGAGCCCGCGGAAGTCTGCAAGACGTGCTATGAGCGGGTGCAGGAACGCGTGGACCTTATGGAGGCCGCCCTGCACATGGAACTCAAGGAAGCGACCCAGATCGTCTATGACGCCGTGTGGGCCGACACTTCCGATACGGGCAAGACTTACGAGAATGCGGCCCAGGCGCTGCTCAGCGAAATTCGCAAGCGCGCCGGCATCCCAACGGTATTGGGACCGCTGCAGCCCAGGCCGCACTGATTTTCGCTACTGCGCTTTCAACGTCACGTAGCTCCTGCCGTGATAGAGCCGGTATGAGCCACCGTCTTCCATCATTTTCAGCGGTACCGGATGCGCCAACTTGTCGTCGGTCGAGCTGGCCACATTCAGCAGTTCGGTGGCCGCAACGTCCATCACCATGAACTTGCCCTCTTTGCTGAAACCGAACCCGTAAGCGCCTGGAGCCAGTTCAGAACCGCCAACGTTCAATTTGACCTCAGTGATGAAGAATCCTTCATATTTTTGCTGGACGTCAGCCGCGTAACCAGACGTGTCTACCAAGCCGGCCAAAACCATCTTTCCATCGGCCGCGCGAAATCCCGCCGAATTTCGCAACTGCACAGACGCGGATTGTCCATTGAAGAAGTATCCGCTGGGAACAGCATGTTTCAGGTCATCAGCGTTGAGGAGCCCGGGCTGCATTTTCTGGGCAACTAGCAACGACGAAGACAGGCAGAGCAGCAGGCACACGGAAAACGAACCAATCCTTTGGCGCATGGTCACTCCTTCAGAGGTATTAGGAAGTCGGCTACAGACTACGCCACGACGACCGCGAGGTAAACGCTATTTATTGAACTTGAGAACGCCGAACGCCTCCGGGACATGGAAGTTGGGCTGCGGAGAACGGGTCGGGCTCCAGGCCATGTACGAGCGCGGCTCCAAGGTCCCTTCGATGCGATAGAAATTGGCGCGCCAACTCCTCTCCGGATCGAAATGAGGAGTCAGGGCAGCTATCGGGACGGACAGCTCCGCCGACCAGGTTTTTTGCTTCTCATCCAGGATGACCGACCGCTGCATGCCGCTATGCAGATCGGCCAGTCCTGCGGGAGAGATGTCCAGATCAATCCACATGCCGTTGGGGCTGATTTCGAATTCCTTGTAGAAGCGCGGACGAGACGGATCAGGTTGGAGAAATGCCTCTGCGACGTCGCGGTCCCAGAGATGATCGCGCCGTCCGTTGGCCTCCGAATCGCTGAATACGTAAAGCTCACGAAACCGGCAGACGAAGCGTAAATAAAGCGTCTCGGAATTCCACAGGATCCGAACCAGGGTCTCAGAACCTTCCTGAATTTCCCCGCGCCAGTCAGTCGAAAACGTAAGAGGATTCGCCCTCGCCCACTCGCCCGCCGGATCCGCGGCATTGAGGGGTATGTCGTGAGTAACGTGTTGGGCCACGGCCTCGAAAATGGAGGCCGGTTGCGACGGATTGTGACCGGAACTCATCACTAAACCATATGGTAATCGACGCTGCCGGGAAATGTGGTTTGACCGCAATCTCCGGATAGCTCACGCGCCGGATTGGTCCTAAGCTCTATTTCATTATGACGACCAATGCGATACTCAATCCGACGGAGTCAATTGAGATGGCCAGGAACAACCAAACCCAACAGTGGCAGGCGGTGCTGGCGCGCAATGCCAATGAAGACGGCAAATTTGTCTTCGCCGTATCCTCGACGGGGGTTTATTGCCGACCTTCCTGTCCCTCGAAGCGTCCGCGCCGAGAAAATGTAACGTTCTTTCGCAGGCCTGACGAAGCTGAAAAGGCCGGCTATCGCGCTTGTTTGCGCTGCCGCCCGCGAGCTGCCGGCGGAAACGCCCAGATGGAGATGGTCAAGGCCGTATGCCGGTACATCGAGCAGCACCTGGATGAACCCATCACGCTATCGCGCCTCGGAGCCGAATTCCGTCAAAGCCCGTTCCATCTGCAGCGGACGTTTAAGGCTACGCTGGGAATCACGCCCCGTGCCTATGCGGATTCCTGCCGGCTGAATCAACTTAAGAGCAATCTTCGCGCCGGCCACTCGGTGACTCGGGCCATGTATGACGCTGGCTACAGTTCGAGCAGCCGCCTTTATGAGCGGACGGCCTCACAGCTTGGCATGACTCCCGACAAATACCGCCGAGGGGCGATTGCCGCTCCCATCCGCTACACCATGACCGATTCTCCGCTGGGGCGTCTCTTGATCGCCGCGACCGACAAAGGCATTTGCGCCATCCAGTTCGCGGATTCCGACGAAGAGCTCGAACACGGGCTGAAGCACGAATTCCCCTTTGCCGTGCGCCGCCGCGACGATGAAGCCATGCAACCCTGGAGGCGGGACCTCTTGCGCCAGATGCGCGGGCAGAAGCTCAATACGGCGCTCCCGCTCGATATTCAGGCGACGGCCTTCCAGCGCCGGGTGTGGGCGTATCTCCAGTCCATCCCTTTTGGCGATACGCGTTCCTACGGTCAGGTTGCGAAGGCGATTGGACGGCCCACCGCGTCACGTGCCGTGGCGCGTGCCTGCGCCACCAACCCGGTGGCGGTCGCGATCCCATGCCACCGCGTCGTCCGCGAAGACGGGGGGATGGGCGGCTATCGCTGGGGAGTTGGCCGCAAGCAGACGCTGCTCCAGATGGAGAAGAAGGAAACGCCGGCGAGCTTGTAACGGTCTCACTTCTCCATCTGGGTGTAGATGTTGCGGGCGTAATTCAGCAGAGTGAGCACAGCGTTTTTCTCTGCGTCGGTGTTCCAATCCTGGTTGGACTTTGCGGCGGCGATCATGCGATCGATCCAGGCCACGAAGTAAGCTGCGTCGTCGGTTGCTTTGGGTGTTGAACCTGCCACCTCCACATAGATCGGACTGGTGGTCGCGTAAGGGTAGGCATCCAGGATCGGGTGTTCGGCCTTGTCGCTTTGCGCCCGCAACAGGCACCAACCGCTGCGCGAGATCGGGATCGTGTCGGCTACGTCAGCGGTTTCGTGATCTTCGTTCAGCTTCAGATCGCGCACCACCTGGCCGTTGCAGATGACTTCCAAATGATCGATCGGGACAAAGGAGCGCAACCAGGCGGAGAACTTCACGGTGTTGTCGCCTGCAGGCAGCCGCAACTCTTCGCCCACCTGGTGCCCTCCCAGAGTGAAGCCAATCAGAGGGCCGTTGGTGGCAAATGTCCTTCCCAGCTTCAAGTCATTCAGCCACGCATGGATGTTCAGCGGACCCACGGGAACATTGACGTAAACCCGGTTCAATCCCACCGGCCCGCGGAGCGAAGCGAAATTCGCCATGGCGTCGGTTCCCGCGGCGGTGGGCAGGTGAAAGCCGCAATTCAGCAGCCGGTACCACACGGACGCTGTTGACCGGTGGTCGCTGAAGCCCATCACTTCGATGTAGTCCACTTTGCCCAGGGCAACGTCGACCGGCAATTCGTGCGTGAGCGAGGCGTCCTTTGCGGGATCGGGGACAGAGTCATAGGGGTGCACATATCCGACCAGAGCTCCCTGCTCATGCGCCATGTCGGCCACGGTTGCGTTGGCAGGGAACAGACTTGCTGCCGCGGTTCCCGGATAGGCTGCATAACCCGGAATAATGAAGTTGCGGGTCAGATTCAACAGGCCAAGATGCCCCCAATAACTGGTGTGAAACTCCTGTCCCCAGAGAAGCAAATTGTTCGCAGTAGAATTGGGGTCGGGCTTGGTGCTGAAATAAGCGATGTCGGGAACGCGCTGTTCCTTGTTCACGACCAGGCTTTCGACGATCGGCAAATCTTCCGCCTCCGCTTGCTCGATCAGGTGTTTCGGAGTATTGCGGTACTCGCCGCCATAGTTCATGTGTACGTGAACATCGCCGCTCACCCAGCGGGAATGCGGGTCCTCCGGAAGCTTCAGCGGTTCCAGTCGGACCGTCAACGTCCCGTGCTGGCCTGACTCGACTTGCACGCTTCTCTTCTCGAACTTGTATTCAAAGCCGCGCATCACTTCCACGTCGACTTTCCCCGCGGGAACTGTCAATTCAGACTTGCCGCTGGAGTGGAAGTAATGGGACTCGAACGGACGCTCCGCACGAACGAAGTTGTCGTCAGCATAGATCCAGGCATCATCTGGGGCGTAGGCGCGGCCATCCTCGCCAGTTACGAAGATCCTTGCCGGCACGGGGTGTCCCGCTGGACTGAGGACGGTAATGCTCAACTCACCTGTGGGCTTGAGGTAGTGCTTCTCCTTGGCTACTAGCTGGATTTGCGCTCCGCTCAGAACCTCCTGCAGCCAGAGCGAGGTATTGCCCCCGCGATTGGAGATGAAGGCAATGTGCTTTCCATCCGGCGACCAGCGCGGGTTTACATTGTCGAAGTCGCCATACGAGAGCGGGAAAGGATCGCCGCCCTGCGCGGGCATCACCCAGAGCTGGTGCCACTGCTGTCCCAGGTACGACGCGTAGACAATCCGCTTTCCGTCGGGAGAAAAATCCGGACGAGCCTTCCACGTAGTTTCTTCGTAATGAATCTCGCGCGCTTGCGCGCCTGGTTCCGCCTTCATGCGCCAGAAGCCGCCGGTACCGTAGATGTGCCCGCGATTGGACACAAACAGGATCTCCGATCCATCCGGCGACCACGCGGGACTGATCTCGTGATCAAACTGGCTGTAGTAATAGCGAGGCAGGGTGCTGCGAGTCTCCCCCGTCAAGCGCTGGACATCCTTCAATTCCCCGTGGCTGAACTCGGCAACAAAAATATGAAGGTGTCCCTTGTACGAAGTCGAGACGAAGGCAACGCGCTTACCGTCCGGCGAAAAACGCGGCTCCACGTTTACCGCGCCGCCAAACGTAACTTGCTGCGTCTGCTGATTGTCGAGATTCAAGACCCACAGTTCCACCGCATCTTTCAAATAGGACGCGTAGATTACCCAATGCCCATCGGGCGAGCAGTCCGGCTGGTAGTCGTACCCGGCGCCTGCGCTCAGTTGTTCAGCTGTGGCGGAATCGAGTTTTTGCCGCCACAGCGACCCCGCCATGGAATACACCACCGAACGCGAATCCGGCGCCCAAGCCACCGCGCTCGGGCCGGTCGTCAGTTGTGGCAGGTACATCTCGCGGTAGTAATAAGGATGCGGGAGATCAATCTGCTTTAGTACCGGTTCGCGTTGTTGAGAGAAGAGTGGAAAGGCACTGAGCAGCAGAATGAGAAACAGGTAGAGCCGGTTGCGCGTGGGCAAACTCTCCTCCGGGGGAACGACGGGATTATATCGTGGGACGAAGGCTCTATCGCGCGCGAAATAATGCCGCGTCCCGCTTTTAGGACTCACCTCGCCACGACTGGCAGAACCACATGCGACGGATGTTCACGGTCGGTGTACACCGTGACTTTCGCTTTCTGCATGGCGGCAGAAGTGGTCTCGGACTTTCCCGTCTGCAGATTGCGGGAGAAGTTCGGAAAAAAGGTCGTGGAAATCTGCACTCGAATGCGATGACCCTTCTGAAACACATCGCTCGTGATCAGATGGCCGAGTCGCAGTTCGTAAATCTGGTTGGGTTTCAGGAGTTGCCGCCCTCTACTGAGATCCCGGTAGCTGGCGCGAAGCACGTCGAGCCCCGGGCTCATCAGGTTAAACGCAGTTCCGTCGGGAGCCACATCGAGCAGGCGCACGTACAAATCGATGTCGCGACAGTCGCACGCCACGTAGACATCAGCCTGGATTGGACCGGTCACCTCCACATCCTGTTCCAGCGGAGCGGTGTCGAAGGTCAGCACGTCCGGCCGCTTGGCCAACTCGCGATAATCATGCGCGCCCGATGCGTCGTATGGGTTCACGACCGGATTCGCGGGATCAGAAATAAACGAGATTGATGTTTTCCCTGCGGCAGGTGCGGCGGTCGAAAGCCTGCCGGAGTCGTTGCTTTGCGCACTCAAGAGGTAGTAAGGAGTCCTCTCCGCCTTCGGCGGCCACGAATCCGACTCATGCCACTGATTTTCTCCCATGACGAAGTAGCGGACCGGCTTCTCCTGCTGGACGCCGTTGTCAATCCCGCGCAGGTAATGATCCATCCAACGGAGAATCACTTCGTCATAATCGATGACCGCCGAGTTCCCGAATTCGCGCTCTCCCGACTTGGTTTTGGCGGTGTTATCCACGCCGTGTACCCACGGCCCAAGTAAAAGATGAGTCGCGGGATCGTGCTCTCCGGCGCGAGCCTGCAACAGCCCTGCGAAATTCGTGGTCGCTCCCTCCGGGCCATAGTTATCGTCGTACCAGGCCGAGAGGTTCAGCACGGCCGCGTGCGTCCGCCCGTATTTGTTGCGCAGGTCGCACCAATTCCACCACGGATCCTCCGGCGGATGGCTCAGCCAGTCGTAGTAATAAGGGGCGACTGCCTTCAATTCCTCGAGTTGATCCAGCGGCAGCTCGTTCTGCATCCTCGGCGCGACTTGCTTCCAGGCGGCGATCGCTTCTTTGTAAGTTTTCGGACCAGGCAGGTTTTTCTTCACACGCACATCGGGGGCGATGTTGTCCCAAATCCATTCCATCCACGACATATCCCAAAGGCCCCATGCATAGAAAAAATTCTGCGGAGTGGAAAACGTCATTGCGGGAACCATGGCCTTCAGGTGGGGTGGATTCTCCACTGCCGCCAGCCACTGCACCGCCCCGGGATACGACAGCCCGAACGTGCCCACCTCCCCGTTTGACCACGGTTGCGTGGCCGCCCACTCGATGGTGTCGTACCCATCGTGCCCTTCGTTCTGGTAAGGGCGAAACTCGCCGGCCGAAGCGTAGCGCCCGCGCACATCCTGCACCACGACCGCATACCCACGTTCGACGGCATGCCGGAAAGTCGTGTAGTCCTTGAGGGCAAATTCTTTGCCGTAGGGAGTTCGATAGACCAGCACCGGGTAGCGGCCTGCGGCCTCCGGACGCAGCACGTCCGCCCTCAAGACCACGCCGTCGCGCATGGGAACAGCAACATCCTTTTCAGTTATGAAGGCCGAAACGTTTGAAGTGGAAGAAGTCTGTGAATGGCAGACAAGACACGATGCAAGCAGAATTACAAGCCCGAGACGTTGTGATTTCATAGGACGGCGTAGCCTAGCACTTCGAGGATGTCGGAAACAATAGTTTCGCTTCGAAGTACTAAAGGTCAATGCGTTACCGGCGATATACGCCGGAATAGAACCTTGGCACCCTCCCTCGATGACGCTGGTGGTGTGCAGTACGTGGTTACCCGAGTACACTGCGTCGTCGCATCGCCGCACGGCAACCGCGGTTTTCCCCGGCAACGCGCGCGGCCGAAACGCCGGAAGCCCGCTCTGGGAGCGGCTTTCCCGCGAATCGACAAGCGCAAGACATCGCCGCGACCAAGGCGAAGCCGGTTGCTCATACCAAAGTAATGGCCGGAATTACGAAAGCGCATGCACGTGGGACATCTGTTCGCTCTCGGTTGCCGATGAGATGTTGAGATGTCTTTTTGAAGCGGAAAGACACGACAAAATGGACCGAGACGACTATCTTGAAGATATCCAGATTCGCATCCTGCGCGTGACCGAAGACCTGCGCGCCATCCAGCAACAGCTCAACACCAACGCCATGGAAGGGGCCAGCGATCCGGAACTGATGCAAGCCCTCAGCGAGCTCCCTGAAATGGAAGCCCTTCAAGTCTTAAAATCGGCACTCGACCAGATGCGCCATTTTCTCTGGTTCTACATGCAGGTAATGACCAACGAATCCGAGGAAGGAGAAAGGCTTCGCCAAAGTATCCGCAAGAAAGTCACCGAGGACGCCACGTTCGGCCAGGAAGCCGCATTCCTGGAGAAGTTCAAGTACGCAGGCGACACCATTGTGCTCCGTCATTTGGCCGACGGCAAGAACCGCAAACCCAACTAGCCCGGTTGTCCCAAGCCCGAAAACCGGCTATTCCAACGTCACCGACTTCACCAGATTGCGCGGCCGGTCCACATCCAAACCCCGCCGCACCGCCATGTAATAGGCGAACAACTGCAGGGGCACGATCTCGAGGATCGGCAGCAGCAGTTCCGGCGTCTTCGGAATAAAGATCACCTGGTCGGCCAGTTCCTGAACCTCTTCGTCACCCTCTGAGGCGATGGCAATCACGCGGCCTGACTGTTCCTTGAAGCCCCTGATATTGCTTACATTCTTCTCGTACCGAAGCACGGACCCAGGATCATCCCGGTCACAGGTTGCGATGATGACGACCGGCAAGCTTTCATCAATCAGCGCATTTGGTCCATGCTTGGTCTCGCCGGTGGGATAACCCTCGGCGTGAACGTAGGAGACCTCCTTCAACTTCAGCGCTCCATCCATGGCGACGGGGTAATGAATTGCGCGCCCGAGGAACAGGAAATCCTGCGCCGTGTGATACCGGTCCGCCAGGCGCTCACATTCCGGAGCGGACTTCAACACCGCGGCGATTTTATCGGGAAGTTTCAGCAAGTTCGCGAATCAGTTCCCGGACTCTTTTCCCGGCTCAACTGTCCACGTTGCTGCCCCAAATAAACCGCAAACAGGAACAGGCATGCCATCTGCGCGGTAAATGCCTTGGTGGAAGCGATGCTGATTTCAGGACCGGCGTTGGTGTAGATCACACCATCCGCCTCGCGTGCGATCGTGGAACCGACAACGTTCGAAATCGCGATGGTACGCGATCCTTTGGCTTTCGCCTCCCGTTGGGCCGCTGTGGTGTCGGCGGTCTCGCCCGACTGTGTAATAACGATGGTGAGTTCACTGCGGCCGATCAATGGATTGCGGTATTCGAATTCGCTGGCGTAGTCGACGTCCACCGGCAGGTTGACCAGATCCTGAATCATGTACTGGCCCGCGATTCCGGCGTGCCGACTGGTTCCCGACGCCACGATGTTGATGCGACGCAGTGCGCGCAATTCCTCTACAGCGATGTGGATGTCTTCCAGGCGTACGGTGCCGTCTTCCAGCGAAACTCGCGGAGCAATGGTGGCGAGCAGACTCTGCGGCTGCTCAAAAATCTCCTTCAACATGTAGTGCGGGAATCCGCCCTTGTCGGCCATTTCGTCTCCTTGGAATTAAGCCCGCGTCAGAAGCCCTCGCCCCCAATGATGGTCTGCCTTACCTCGCCGGCGGGACTTAATACCACTAAATCGGCGCGCGCTCCCACCTCCACTACGCCGACGTGCTTCAGGTTCGCAACTCTAGCGGGGTTGAGCGTAGCCGCGCGCAGTGCCTGAGGCAAGCTCCAATCCCCGAATGCCATCACATTGCGGATCGCCTGATCCATGGTCAACACGCTGCCTGCGAGGCTACCATCCCTCAGGCACTTTCCATCTTTTAGTTCCACTTCAAACGATCCCAGGCGATAGCGTCCGTCCGGCATACCCGTGGCCGCAGTGGCATCGGTGATGAGGACGGAAGCGTCCTCGCCCTTCATTTGCAGGAAAAGTTTCACGATCGACGGATCGAGATGAATGCCGTCAGCAATAATGTCAGCGGTCAAGCGCGAATTGGTCAGCACCTCCGCGACAATTCCGGGATCACGATGGCCCAGCGGACGCATTGCGTTGAAAGTGTGCGTTGCATGCCGCGCCCCCGCCCGCACCGCCGCGCGCGTCGTTTCCAGATCAGCGTCGGAGTGCCCGAGACTGACACAAACTCCCCGTCGCGCCGCTTCCGCGATGACCTCCAACGCTCCCGGCAGTTCAGGCGCGATCGTCATCATGCGAATCCGGCCACGCGCGGCTTGCCAGAATCGCTCGAAGGCGCCGAGCGTCGGCGGCATCAGGTTCGCGGGAGGATGGACCCCCCGCCGCGCATGACTGATGAATGGTCCCTCGAGATGAATGCCAAGCGGCCGGGCACGCAACTCGTTGTGATCGCTATCCGCCGTCTCGACGGTGGCACCCAGTCGCTCCAGTGCTCGAAGCGTCTGGTCCACCGGAGCGGTTACCGTCGTCGGGAAATAACTGGTGACGCCGTGCCGCGCAATCAGTCGTTCCACGGCGGGCAGGGCTTCCTGATTCGCTTCCATCACATCATGCTCGGCGCCGCCGTGAATATGGATGTCGACAAAACCCGGAGCGAGGATGCCGTCGCCGAGATCCACCACGCGGCAGTTCCCGGGAATCTCGGAGTTTTCCCTGGAGCCGACCTTCACAACGAGGCCGTCGTCGAGCAAAACCAATGGCCGCTCGACGCGATCAAGCGGAGTGAGCAGAGCCGCAGCCGTGAGGGCGATCATGAGTGGAAGTCAAATGCGACCCCATTCTATCGGAAACCACGCTTTTACTCGGCTTGCCGAATGACTCCCGCGGCCCCGCAAGCCGCGAACGAAGCACATGGGGAGAAAAGAGGCCCGAGCTTAAAATGCTATAATCGAGGGCGAGTCGAGGGTCGGCCCGTTTTTCCTCCGCCGTCTTCTGCTCGTGAGTTTCCGCGCGTCGGGGAGTGGCTCAGCCTGGTAGAGCACCTGGTTCGGGACCAGGGGGTCGGAGGTTCAAATCCTCTCTCCCCGACCATCTACTTCAATCCCGTCATTGAATTAGCAAGCTTCCGGTTTTCGGTATTTCCACAACTTGGGTCCATTTGGGTCCAATCAGCAAATCCTCGACTTTTTGCACCGCTGCCCGAGCGTCCGCGGGGACCGAATGCAAAGAATCGCCCGGCCACTTTTCACGATTGAAGCGCTGATTTTCAATTCTCCACTTCTTGGCAATCCACGAATTCGGATCGAGGACGGCGCCACAACCACAATATGCCGCAACTATAGCCTGACTCATTCGGGATTTCCTTGGCGCTCAAGGCGCAATGCTAGCGCCGGCTTGCGGTCACTCCGATCTAAAGCAACCAAGGCCAACCTCGCCTCAACCCGCAGCTGCGTCGTCGGTGTGTGCAGGGGCAGGGAGACGGTTTTCCATAATCTGTCGAGTCTTGGCCATGTCCAGCTCGCCTTCCCATTTGCTGACTACCAGAGTTGCGACGCCGTTCCCCACGACATTGGTGAGCGCGCGGCATTCGCTCATGAATTTGTCGATGCCTAGCAAGAGTGCCAGAGTTTGTATCGGGATGTCCGGAACCACGGCCAGGGTGGCGGCCAGGGTGACGAATCCGGTTCCCGTGACGCCTGAGCCGCCCTTGGAGGCAATCATGGCAAACAGCAGAATTTGCAGCAGCTGTCCGAGGGTGAGATGGACATTCGTGGCCTGCGCCAGGAACAATACGGCCAGCGTCATGTAAATATTCGTGCCGTCGGTATTGAAGCTGTAGCCCGTAGGGAAAACCAAGCCGACTACCGAGCGCGAAGCGCCGAGACGCTCCAACTTCTCCATCATGTCAGGAAGTACGGTCTCGGAAGAACTTGTTCCCAGGACGATCAGGAGTTCGTCCTTTATGTAGGCCAGGAAACGCAGGATCGAGAACCCCGTCATTCTGGCGATCGTCCCCAAGACCACTAACACGAAGATCGCACTGGTTACATAGAAGGTGCCTACCAGCTTGGCCAGATTCGATAGCGATGCCAGGTTGTAGCGTCCTACCGTAAAGGCAATTGCGCCGAACGCACCGATCGGAGCGGCCCGCACGATGATTCGGATGATGCCGAAAAAAACCTTCGCCGCCATACCGATGGCGTTATTCACGCGCTGGCCCAGTTCGCCCATGCGAGAAATCGCGAAGCCGGAAAGAATCGCGAGAAAGAGCACCTGGAGCACGTCCCCGCGCGCGAAGGCGTCCACAAACGTGCTCGGGATGATGCCCTCAAGCCAGGGAATGATTCCGAGTTCCTTGGCGTGTCCAATGAACGCGGATACGGCTTTCGGGTCCAAAGTCGCGGGATCGATGTTCAGGCCCTTGCCGGGTTGAACGAATTGGGCGACCAGGATGCCAACGACCAGCGCGAAGGTGGAGGCCACTTCGAAATAAACCAGGGCCTTCACGCCCACGCGCCCGACCTTCTTGAGATCGGACATGGACCCAATCCCCTGAACCACGGTGCAGAACACGACCGGCGCGATCATCATCTTGATGAGAGCGATGTAGCCGTCGCCGAGTGGTTTCAGAGCTATGCCGAAGTCAGGAAGGAAGTGTCCGACAAGAATGCCGAGTCCAATGGCCAGCAGCACCTGCAGGTAGAGGACGGTGTACCAGGGGCGACGCTGCGGCATGAATCCTTTTCTCCCTCTTGCCATGCTCGTTCCTGCGTAGCGAACGAGTTCGAATCAATATGCCCGGTTCAGGGGCGGTTCCATCGCGATGAGTACCCGCTCTACGTTGCGCCATGCGGACTGATATAGGAATGCGGAAGCCTGCCGGGTCACGCCCGCGATGTGCGGCGTAAATAAGAGGCGGCGTGCCGCATCTCCGTCGAGGGCCAGCAGCGGGCCTCCCGCCAACGGAGGCTCGCTCGAAAAGACGTCGACGGCCGCGCCACCGAGATGGCCGGATTGCAAGTGCCGGGACAGCGCCTCTTCGTCCACAATGCCACCCCGCGATGCCTGGATCAGGACGGCTCCGCTTTTCATCTGTCCGAGTTCACGTTCGCCGATGAGTCCCATGGTGGCGGGCAGCAGGGGCACGTGGAGCGTGATCACATCGGAGGTCCGGAGCAACTCATCCAGGGTGAGCGGTTGCGCACCGATCGCTTGGGCGGCCTGCAAATCGCGGGGAACCGGATCGTAGTAACAGAGATGGCAGCCTCGTTTGTGAAACGCCTCGGCGACCGCCTGTCCGATGATCCCCAGTCCCACGACACCAACCTGAAGGCCATCGAGCCCCGCCAGGTTGTCGGCCACCATGCGCGCGCGAAACGACGCGTAATTTCCACTGCGAATTTCAGCGTCCGCCCAGGCAAACCTGCGCAGCAGAACGGAAGCAGCCGTGACCACATATTCCGCTACCGCACGGTTGCTCCCACCGGGCACGTTCGCGACCGGTATCCCGAGACGTTGCAAAGTCGGTTGGTCGAGACGATCAAGGCCTGCGCCAGTAATTTGCACCAGCTTCACCGTGGTTCCTTCGAACAGGGAAGGAGAGAGCCTGGGGCCAACGGCGGGAATGACCAGCGCCTGCGCCTGCTTCATGAGTGCCCCCACATCTGGGTCCGCGGGGGCGCGGTAAGATACCTCCAGTGAGGAGGGGGGTAGCGCTCCCACCCGCTCGAAATCAGCTTTCGGGCGCAGACAAAGGACGTCAGCAGTCATGGTTTGGCCGGCACCTTCGGGGAGAGAGGTTCTTCGGTTCCTTTAGCGATGTCGGCCACGGGGAAGAAGCACAGGAGCAACAGGGGAGTCTTGCCGACATTGCGAGTCACGTGCTTTTCCCCGGGTGGAATCAAAATGGTGTCGCCGGGGCCGATTGGATATTCGCCGCTGTCAGCGTGCGTGACCCCCTCGCCCGATAGTACGAAGATGCATTCTTCGAAATCGTAGTGGTGATGCGGTCCGCGCGGGGTTTCGCCGGGCTCGGGAACGGGAATCTCCGCCAGTCGCAAGGTCACTCCGCGCGCGCCCGTTCCCCCCGACAGGATTTCCAGGGACTTGCGCCCGGGTAGACCGAGCCGTTTTGCTTCCGCTTGTGTGTAGACTCGCGCCATCAGCCGGCCTGATTCACCTGTTTGACTTCGCGCACGCCGCCCTGAATGCGGTCCAGTTGTTTGAAGATTTCCGTAGCGTCCTTGGCAATGGCGTCGGCGATGGTGTTCACCATCCTGACACTCTTCTCCACGGTGGCATGCTGTGGACTGCCGTACCAGCCAGTGGGCGCGATGGAGCGAACATCGGTCAGCACCGGTTGATAGCTGCGAGTGCGTCGCAGGTGATCCATCTTGTGACCGTGCTGGTGGTCGGATGAATTTTCGATGCGATCCAGGTGCACCAGTTCCGGACGGTACGCCAGCACCGCGAGGGCTTCGATCTCGCCGCCGTGGGTGAGTCCATTGCACTCCTTGCCAAACATGTCTTCGGCGACAAAGCAGGCCTGCACCGTAAGCACCGTCATTCCATACTCGCGATGCAGCGAGTCGGCCGCGACGGCGAGTGCGGGAATGTTCAGTTCATGCCAATTGAGGATGAGCAGATACCTGGCTCCGTGTTGTGCAGTGGAAGCGCAGGTCTCCGTCACCAACCGGATGTACGTTTCCGGAGTCAGGGTGATGGTGCCCTCGTAGGGCATGTGCAGCGGAGTGACGCCCAGCGGACCGCCGGGCAACACCAGTCCATCCATGCGTTCGGCGATCGCGTGGCCGATCACGTTGGAGGCAAAGATATCGGTGCCGGTGGGCAAGTGCGGGCCGTGCTGCTCGACGCTTCCCTGGGGCAGAATCACCAGTGGATTCTTCTTCAGCTGGGCGGCGATTTCCGGTTGCGTCAGATCGATGAAGTAACGGCTAGGCAACATGGGGGCTCCTGTGAGCGACCCGCTCGCGGGCCTCCTCCATCACCTCGGCAAGGCGCACGTATTGGCCACGGCGTTCGATGGAGCGCAATGCGGCATAAACCACGGCCACCGCAACATTTCCATTCTCCGCATTCAGTTCGTTTGACTTGCCGGTCTTGCAGCTCTCGGCAAACATCTCCAGTTCCGCGCGGAACATATCGCTTTCCGGAACCTGCAGTTCTTCGCGCTTGCCATAACCGTCCTTGCCACGCTGAATGTACAGCGTGGATGAGAGGTGCAATTTGGCGGGAGTATCCCAGGTGCCGAAATCGATCTCGTAATGCATCAGTCCTTTGGAGCCGAATACGCGCACCGAGAAAATTCCAGGAGAGGTCCAGCACGATCCCACATACCCGACTTTCCCGTCGGCGAATTTGATCAAGGTCATCGACTGATCGTCCACTTCCGCGCCAACGGGAGAGAGCTTGGAAGCCATAGACCCCGCCTCGACCACGTCCCCGCCCAGATAATGCAACACATCGAACTGGTGAATGGCGAGTTGCGAGAGTGGACCACCGGGCGCCTTGTCTTTGTACCAGCGCCAGGTCTTCGGCGTCAGTTCCAGGGCGCGTTCGTTTGAGAAGTTGGCCTCCATGAATGCGACCCGTCCCAGTTCGCCGGCGTCGATCGCGGCACGAATCTTCTGAATTCCAGCCATCAGTCGGGCACTATGTCCCACGGTAACGGTAATTCCATATTTCTTCTCCAGCGCCGCGATTTCCAGGCCTTCTTCCAGAGTGCTGGCGATGGGCTTCTCCGTGTATACGTGTTTGCCCGCCTTGGCGACCTGGGCCGCCACCGGCAAGTGCTGCTCATTCGGGACGGTAAGAATCACGCCCTGAATGTTCGGGTTAGAAAGCAATGCCTCCATTGTCGGGGAAGCGGGAACGCCTAATTCCTGCTGGAAGGCCTGGCGTTTCTCGTCCGAACGGCTGAAACCGGCAACGATCTGGACCTGGCCGGAATTGGCGGCAGCACGGGTCAGCACTTTCGCCCAGCGGCCGAGTCCGATGATACCGACCTGAACGGGATCTACGCTCATGGAGCCCTCTTTGATTGGTGTGAACAGCAAATAAGATCAAGTGCGCTTGCGCAATCTCAAATCTCATAGTACGGTATTACGGTATGACGGTGCAGTCAAGCGAGATTCCAAATCGAGCGGCGCTTCCCCCCATTACGAAGTCGTCCGCTCCCCTGCGCCGCCAGGTGCTCGACGAGTTGCGGCAGTCGATTGTTACTGGGCGATTAGCTCCCGGGGTCCGTCTGGTGGAGCGCGAGTTGATCGCCATGATGGGCGTATCCCGGACGGTAATTCGTGAAGCCTTGCGGCAGCTTGAATCCGAAGGGCTGATCGCCGTGATCCCGAACAAAGGTCCGGTGGTGCGGGAATTAACCTTGGCGGAATCGAAAGACCTGTATTCCATCCGCGCCGTGCTCGAGGGATTGGCAGCAAGATTATTCGTTGAAAACGCGGATGACATGCTGGTCAGAAAACTGGAGAAGGCCCTGAACCGGACCTCGGATGCGTACAAGAACGGCGACCCGGAGCCCATCGTGGAAGCCAAGAATAGTTTTTATGACGTGCTTTTTGAGGGGGCCGGCAGCGAGACATTGTCTTCGATGATCGCCACTCTGCACGGCCGCATCTGGCGCTGGCGCACCCTGGGTCTGAGCCACCCGCAACGTTCCGCTGGACGCTGGAAGGAGAGCATCCGGAATCTGCGGGCCATGCTCGCCGC
The DNA here is from genome assembly GCA_963832635.1 of Terriglobia bacterium. Lineage (GTDB taxonomy): Bacteria > Acidobacteriota > Terriglobia > Terriglobales > Acidobacteriaceae > DATFTE01. The sequence goes on from CAWHVH010000004.1 coordinate 1,116,368, forward strand.
CATCAAGGTTCGAGACGGGGACCTGGCGGAGAAGACGATTCGCGCCGAAGTCACCGAAGCTGCCAGCGAAGTCACGCGGCTGCTTGCCGGGAGTGAGCGCGGTGTATGAAGTCAGCGCCTGAACCGATTTGCATCCATTTCTCACGGGGGTAGAAACAGTATGGCTACCGATTTCATCGTTCACGACAAGGCCGACTCGGTTGGCGTTGTGGTCGTGGAAGATGTGAAGTCCGGAAAAGATCTGACAGGCTGGATCATGGAAACCGACGAGACCATTGCTCTGAAGTCCCTCGATGCGGTTCCGCTTGGGCACAAGATTGCGCTCAGAGATCTAAAGACGGGCGAAACCGTCCTGAAGTACGGTCACGACGTAGGGCGCACCGTGGCTGACGTTGCCCGGGGCCGTCACGTTCATACGCATAACCTCAAGACCAAAAGGTGGTGATCATGGGAGCGAAGCAGTTCTACGGGTTTCGACGCGAAAACGGCCGGGTGGGTATCCGCAATCATGTAATCATTCTTCCGCTTGATGATTTGTCGAATGCGGCGGCAGAAGCCGTCGCGAACAACATCAAGGGTGCGCTGGCGATTCCGCATGCTTATGGCCGGCTGCAGTTCGGCGAAGATCTGGAATTGTTTTTCCGTACCTTGATCGGCACCGGTTCGAATCCAAACGTTGCGGCTTGCGTCGTCATCGGGATCGAGCCCGGTTGGACGGGGCGCGTGGTCGACGGAATTGCGAAGACGGGTAAGCCGGTGGCGGGGTTCTCCATCGAAGGCAACGGCGACATCAGCACCATCGCCTCGGCGTCGCGCAAAGCCCGCGAATTCGTGCAATGGGCGACGGAAAAACAGCGCGAACTTTGTCCGATCGAAGATCTTTTTGTTTCGACAAAATGCGGGGAAAGCGACACCACTTCCGGCCTCGCCTCCTGTCCCACGGTGGGGAACCTTATCGACAAACTTGATCCTCTGGGCGCGACGACTTGCTTTGGGGAAACCTCGGAACTCACGGGCGCCGAGGCGGTATGCGCCAGTCGCGCGGCCACGCCGGAGGTTGGCGCCAAGTTCATGGAGGTCTTCAACGCCTACCAGGCGGTGATCGATCGTCATAAGACAAACGATCTGTCGGAATCGCAACCGACCAAGGGAAACATCGCCGGCGGGCTGACGACGATCGAGGAGAAGGCGTTTGGCAATCTCCAGAAAATTGGCCGGAAAAGCAAGTTCATCGACGTTCTGAAACCCGCGGAAGCGCCAGCCAAGGGTGCGGGTTTGTATTACATGGACACCTCTTCTGCCGCCGCGGAATGCGTTACGCTGCAAGCGGCTGCGGGTTTTGTCGTACACCTTTTTCCCACCGGGCAGGGTAATATCATCGGGAATCCGATTGAGCCTGTGATCAAACTCACTGCCAATCCAAAGACGGCGCGCACCATGGTGGAACACGTTGACCTTGATGTCTCAGGGATTCTGCGACGCGAGATGACTCTCGACCAGGCTGGCGACCAGTTAATCGAGATCATGATCCGCACCTGCAACGGCCGTCTCACCTGCGCCGAGACGCTGGGGCATCGCGAATTCGTGCTCACCAAGCTTTACCAGAGTGCTTAGAACAGCGGGCTTTGATGAAATATTGCCGGTTTCAATTCGAAGGCGGGCCGCAGTACGGTCTGGTCGAATCCGTGGCAGGTAAAGCTGAGGTCACTCGTCTTCTGCTGCGCCCCCCGGAGAGTGGCGGAGATTTGGATGATCTTCCCACCCGGCGAATCGAGCCGATCTCTCTGCACGAAGCGAAAATCCTGGCTCCGGTTCAGCCCTCAAAGATAGTCTGCGTGGGGCGCAATTATCGCGAGCACGCTTCGGAGTTGGGGCACGAGGTGCCGAAGGAGCCACTGATTTTTCTCAAGCCGCCTTCTTCTTTGCTCGATCCCGGAAGCAATATCCTGCGTCCGAGGATTTCCGCGCGCACCGACTATGAAGGCGAAATGGGCGTCGTGATTGCCCGCCCGTGCCGCAAGCTGGGTCCTGACGAAGATGTGCGGCCCTATATCCTGGGCTATACCGCTGTGAATGACTTCACTGCCCGCGACTTGCAGCAAAAAGACGGACAGTGGACGCGGGGGAAAGGCTTTGACACTTTCTGTCCTGTAGGTCCGATCGTGACCAACGAAATCGATCCTTGGGCCGGAGTCAATGTCGAGACGCGGGTTGACGGGGAAATCCGGCAGCAAGGCAACACACGGGAGTTCATCTTCCCTCTCGATGTAGTGATCCGCTACATTGCCGAGTTCATGACGCTGTTGCCCGGCGATCTGATCGCCACGGGGACGCCGAAGGGTGTGGGGCCGGTAATTGCCGGAAATGTGGTGGAGGTCAGCGTCGAAGGGGTGGGAACGCTGCGCAATCCGGTGGTCGACGAATAGACATGGCTGGTTTCACGGCCTCGGCATGCCGAATCCTCAACGAACCAGTTGGGCTCTGAGCCAGTTCATTACCAGCTTGTCGGCTCCCGGATCGCCTCCCATATGGCCTCCGTCGGGATAGACGCGCGCTGCTTTGGGATCGCCACTTTCGAGCAGAATATAGGTGTCCTCGATCGTGATCCAGCCGTCCTTCTTTCCATTGACGGCCAGCAGCGGCGCGGCCGGTTTATTGAACCAGCCTGGGTCTTGAGTGACATGGTTGGCGCCTGCCGCAGCAATTCGTCAAAATCTTTTACGTGATTGGCATAGATCATGGAGTCAGAATGGGCCACAGATACAGCTTGTCGTCCTGCAAGTGCCGCAGCCAGGGTTCCTGGAAAGTGTAGTGAATCGGTCCACCCCACTCGACGGCTGCGCGGATGCGCTTGCTCTCGACGTACGCCATCTTGCCGCCCAATATCCGCCATAGCTGCGGCCTACAATTCCAATGCGCTGACCGTCCACGTCATCACGCTTCACCAGGTAGTCCAGGATTGCGGTGTAGAAGCGCTCCGCGTCGGTGGTGTACCACAGCGGACATTCCCCGTTGCCTGGCATATCGGTTGAGAAGGCCGCAAGGCCTGCATCCAGGAGATCGGAAGTCTCGCGTTCTTCTTTGTAGACGTCGACTCCACCCGTTGCAATCACCACCGGAGGCTTGGAAACCTGCTTGGGCAGACTGAGATATCCGATGATCTCTTTGCCTTCGAAGGGAATCGTGACGCGCTCCAGTGGCGGATCGAAATAGCGGGCTGCCTTCAAGAAAGCCGAGACGCACTTGCGATACGCCGCTTGCTTGGCGGGATGATTGATGACCGGAAACTTGGCGATGCCGTAGTAAAACGAGGCCTTCTGGAATGCGGCGCTCGCTTCTTTGGCTTTGCCTTGCGCTTCCAGAGTTGCACCCTGGGCTTCCAGCGGTTGAGCCAATCGCGACCAGGCGTCTACCCAGGGTTGTGGCGCCAGATCCGGAAGGCTGCTAAAAATGGCCTCCGCTGCTTTCGGATCGGCACCTTTCTTGATGAACTGGCCCATGCGGAATTTCGCGCCCACCGAAAATCGCGGATCAGTGAGCAGATTGAGATCGCCGCCCGCCACGGGCGAAGAGTGCGGTCCCGAGTTTGCCGATGCCCGCGTCGAGGAAGCAGCGATGGCCAGGGCGCCGCTTGCATAGTGCAGGAACTGGCGGCGGGTTGAGGGATCCGTCATAGGATCTGCCTTTGAGATGCCTACACCGCGCCTTCGTTCAATCGCGGCAGCGACCACTCGCGGACCGGCATGGGATCGAGAATCGGTTTCCCGAGATTCGGGCAACTCACGACATAGATTCCCGTGTCAGCGGCCGCATAGATCACCTTGCGATCCCATTCCACCAGGACATTGCTGACGGTGCGGTCCCCGGTACCGAACTTGGTCAGGTCGCCGCCTTGCGGAGGAATGAAATATCCGACTTCCTCGGGACGATAAGGGTTCGCAATGTCATAGCAACGCAGGCCAGCGTTGAAGTAGGCGTAGGCAATGAATCCCGGAACGATCTGGCCGGGAGCCTTCAGATGCGGCGGATTGTGCGCCCCAAATCGCCCGCGCTTGAAGCAGAAATCGCGATAGGGAGCGTCGGGCGGCGGCACCGGGTAGGGAAACATTGCCACCGGGGTCGGCCGGGTTTCATCCCGGATGTCGATGACCCAAATGGGAAGATCAATCTGGTTGCAGTCGGAATTTGTGGTTTCGCCATTTCCGATCACAAAGCCGCGATCGAGCATGCCGCACCAGATGGTGTGGAAAGCGATTCCCATCCCTCCATACTGCGGGGGCGGTTCAAACTCTCCGATCTTTCTCTGGTTCTTGGGATCGGAAAGGTCGTGAATGATCAATCCGAAGCATCCCCACGCCCCGTAGCCTCGGGTGCCTCCGTCCTCGAGTTTCTTGGGAACGTACACTGGGCCGTGCAGGCCCGCGAAGGGCGTCTGATCGCCGGCGACTTTTGGCGGAACCAGCTTTGACCAAATCCACTTGTCGTACTCGGCTTCTTCGCCTTTGCGCGAACCGGGAACCCACCACATCGAGACTTCTTTGGGATTCGCCGGATCGGAAACATCGACAATCATGTTGCCGTTGACCAGGGGCCGGAAGTAGGAGGGCTGGTGGATGAATGTGTCGTCCGGCGCGGTGTCAAGATAAGCATACCGGCCGCCATCGTAGTAGTTGCGATGGGTGCCCGATCCGGTGGCTCCGGTGCTGAACTCCGAAAGCTTCACGATCTTCGCGGGATCGGTTGCGTCGTAGAAGCGAACTCCGCGCAGCCCTTTGTAATTTCTCCACCGATCAGCGAGATGCGGGTCGTCATACTTCCCCATCGGGGCTTGCGGAGTGGAGTCGGTAATCGGCGCCTGGGCCCCGGTCATCAGGATCCATTTCTTCAGCTTGTTGTTGTAGGCGACCTGAAGCTGCATGCCTTCAAAGCCGCCATGGTTGAACATCTCGGGCTTTCGCAGATCGCTGATGTCGATCACGTCGCCTTGCTGCAGCAAGTATCGGCGGTTGCCGATAGCCATGAACTGCATCTTACCGACCCGGTTTTCTCCGGGAAGAATGTGTGCGATGACATCGGTATTCTTGCTATAGGAATTGCGATCGAGGTAGGGAAGGCTCTGTGGCGTGGGATGCGGGTGATGATCGGCCCAGGCAGGTAATGCCGAACTGATCAGTGCAGCGCTCGCTCCCGTCGCCACTTTCTGCAGGAATTCTCTGCGTGTCGGCGGCAAGCTTTCGTGCTTCATTACGTGGCCCGTCTTTCTTAGATTTCATGGCGAGAGTCAGAACGCGTCCGACCCTCGCCTGTTCTTTACAAGCCCCCTGGTTGCAGCTCCTAGAAGATGAATTTCAAGCCCAACTGAATCGCCCGTGCCCCACCCGTGCCAATGACCGGGTTGGCGCCGGCAACATCTGGCGTGGCACCGGCGAAGCCGAATGAAAGGGGAGCGGAGGGATCTACCAGTCCGTACGTTCCCGAAGCTCCCCATGGATTGGCGAAGTTCGGGTGGTTGAGCACATTGAAGAACTCGCCGCGGAACTGCATCCTGATCCGCTCCGTCAGGGTCCAACTCTTGACCAGCGACAGGTCCCAGTCTCGGAAGTGAGGTCCGGTAAAGATGTTGCGGCCGGCAGTTCCAAAGGTCCCGGGCGCGGGCGGTGTGAGGACAGAGCTTCCTTTCTGGTAGCAGCCAGAGAAGAAAGCGCGCTGTTCGGAGCGGCATGGGCTACGCACAACGGATTCGTGGTCCCGTCCGCAAAAAAGGGAATTGGCCATTTGGCGACGGGCTGAAGTCTGACGGGTTTCCGAAGAAATCCCAGCGGTCGCTGAGTTCTCCGGTGGCGCTGATATCGCTTCCATTCTGGATTCCGTCGATAGCGCTCCAGGGTTGGCCGCTCTGCAAGGTGACGATCGAGTTAACCTGCCACCCCTCAGCATTTGCGCGTATCTTTGGTCGGAATATCGTAGGTCATGGTAAACGTCAGCGTTGCGGAATGTTCAAGTCACTGTTGCCGTCACGCCTCGGACACAACGATTAGTTCAACCCATCCGACTGTTTTTGAGAAGGTGAACATCATGATTCATTTTTCCAGGAGTTGGACGGTTTCGAGGTTCGGCAGACTTGGGTTTTGCCCCTACCCTTCTGTCTAACTTGCGCGCCTTGGTTGTAGTTCGACACGACCAGACTGACGGATGCGAGACAGGGCACGGTCGATGACGCGGCTCAGTTCGGAGGCATACTCCTGCGTACGTTCCTCTCGCAGCCGCCGTTTGGCCTTCCCCGGAGAAAGCCATGTGGGGTTTCGGTTGGACTCCAAGGGTGGATCAAGCCGGGACACTTCACAGAGATAGGCGTTTGTCGTCACTTCGATCGCAGCTGAGCCGCGCGGACCGGCCTTCCGCCGAAGATACCGGGTGAAAGAAGCTTCCTCAATGCGGCCATGAACTCCGGCTTCTTCGAATGCCTCCAGGGCGGCTGCCTGCGCGTTCGACAAACCCGGCTCGGCGCTGCCCTTGGGGAATATCCAACGGCCACCGCGGGTCTGAACCAGCAAAAACTCGACGCTGCCCTTGCGGATACGGTAGCAAATTGCCGCCACTTGCTCGCAGCCGCGCATCTTACGCAGATGAGACAGTCGAAAGAATTTGGCTGAGGGCGCATACAAATCTGTTCGTGACCATCTGGCGGGTATGCGGGACTCTCCTGCGCTCATTCCAGTAGAGTGCGGGATACGCTCCTCTTCTGACTAGAGCAAAGCTTGGTTCCGGCCTCAATTTTCAACCGAGAGCAGTTCCCCGCCGAATCTTCCTACATACTTGCCTACGGCGGTGTGGGAAGACAGTATTCTTGTTGGCCCGTACCGGCCCTCAGGAAGGCACGCTTGGAGAATTTCTATTGTCTTCGTTGTAATCGCGAAATCGAGCCTGGAGACAAGTCGGTCGCCGTCTACATGTTTGCCCAGACCGTAGGCATACGGCCGCGCCAGAAATCGGCCTCGCAGCGCATTTGCTTCTGTCCCCAATGCTCGGTCTCGCTGGCCATGGGACCGCCTCCGGAAGGCGCGCTGAACCTGGCTGCCTGGAAGATGATCCGCGACCTGGTGGGCGCCGACCCGGCATTGAATCAGGCGGCGTGGGAAACTTTGCGAGGCGTTGCCGGACTGTTGCCGGCGGGCGAGCGCGACCGCGGGCCCCGCGTTGTGAACGGTGGAGCGTACTTCGAGTTCTGAAGAGCGCAGCCCGGCATCAGCCGCGACGCCGCTCCTCTCCATTTACCCCTCGAACCCGGTTTGCGCGAGCCTCCCGGATGATGTATTGCTTGAGATGCGAGCCTGTTCGCGCAAGGTGGAGGGGAAGCGATGAACCGATGGACGCCGGCTCTGACTGCGCTCTGCTTTCTGCTGGGAACCTTCGCCGCAGCCAATGCGCAGGTACGAGCGAAGACGACCATGAAGGACTCGGTAGAGAAGGCCGCGTTTGGCAAACTGGACGACGGCACCGTCGTGGATGAGTACACTCTGAAAAATTCATCGGGGGCTGCGGCCAAAATCATTACCTACGGCGCCACCCTCACCCAGTTGTGGATGCCTGACCGTACGGGAAAGACCGGGGACATAGTTCTCGGATTCGATAACTTTCAGGGTTACATCCGAAACGACCCGTGGTTCGGGGCCATCGTGGGTCGAGTGGCCAACCGCATTGCTAAAGGCAAGTTCACGCTTGACGGCAAAACCTATTCGCTCGAGATCAATGTACCCCCGAACAGCCTGCACAGCGGACAAAAAGACCTGAGCCGCGTGGTGTGGAAGGCGAAGGAAGTCCCGGCGGCCCACGGAGCTGCGGTGCGTTTCTCGTATCTGAGCCCGGATGGCGACGAAGGCTTTCCCGGCAACCTTTCCGTCGAAGTAACTTACACGCTGACGGATGCGAACGAACTGAAGCTCAATTATTCGGCGACCACCGACAAGGCCACTCCGGTGAACCTGACCAGCCACGGCTATTTCAATCTGGGGGGCGGACCTGACATTCTCGGTGACATTCTCTATCTCAACGCCGACCGCTATACACCGGTCGACGCGATGCAGATTCCCACGGGCGAGATTGCGCTGGTGAAAGGCACGCCGCTGGATTTCACCAAGCCAACAGCGATCGGCGCGCGCATCGCGGAGATGAAGGGAAGCCCGGGCGGGTACGATCACAACTTTGTGCTGCGCGGAGAGCCGGGCAAGTTAAAGCTCGCCGCCAGAGTGACCGATCCGGTCTCAGGGCGCGAGATGGAGGTTTGGACTACCGAGCCGGGTGTGCAGTTCTACACCGCCAATTCTCTGAACGGCAGCATCGTCGGCAAGAACGGAGTGCGCTATGGGCAGCATTCGGCATTTTGCCTGGAGACCCAGCATTTCCCCGACTCCGTGAATCATCCCAACTTTCCCTCGGTGATCCTGAAGCCTGGCGCGGTTTACCGGCAGGAAACGATCTACAAATTTTCGGTGAAGTGACCGGCTAACGCCTGAGGACGGTCTGCGTTTCCGGCTGAGGGACGCCCTTCAACTCTTCCCGAAGGGCGTTCTCCACTCGCTTTTGCAGTTCACGGGACAGCTTGGCGCGGTTCGAGGTGAGGTAGAACACGTCAATCGCCATCTGCCCTTCGGTGTCAATCAACGCGATTTCAATATTGCACTCGTGCTGTGAGAAGCAGGAAGCGATGGTATGCAGCAACCCCAGGCGGTCCTGCGCCACGACTTGCACCAGAGTGCTGTTGGAGGAGCACTGATCATCAAAGACAATTGCCGTCTTGATCTTTACCTTCGGCGCACCATGTTTTTCCTCGGTTTGCATGCGCCGCCGCAGCATCTTCGCCAAATCCGCTTCTCCCAGCAAAACCTCGTTAATGCTGTGCTTGAAACGCTCCCATTCCGAAAGATTCAGTTCGAGGGTGCGGAAGCGGTCGGTGAAATAGAAGGTATCGACCACGGTTCCTGCCTGGTTTGAAAACGCAGTCGCCTTGACAATGTTCATGCCCCAGGCGGCCAGCGTTCCCGCCACTCGTCCAAAGAGAAAAGGCCGGTCGTTCGTGACCAGCGTGAGCTCAAACCAGTGCCGCCCGCGTTCCAGGGCTAACTGTACGGGGTCTTTTCCCAGGCTTTGGGACATTTCCAGGTGACGCAGCACTTCATCGGCCGCATAGGTTCGCAGGTAGCGTTGCGGGAATCCCTCTAAGAATGTCCTGACTTTCTTGCCGGCGACGGGCGCCAGCGTGTGCAGCCGGGTAAGTTTCTCGTCGTCGGCGTGCAGGCGCTGATCGACGCTGCGGTTGAGTTGGTTGGCGGCGGAAATGTAGAGCTGCCAAATGTTCTCCGCTTTCCAGGGGGTCAGAGCCTCAGGGTTGACGGCTTTGATGTCGGCGTAGGTAAAGAGGCAGAGCATCTTTAGTCGTTCGGGAGTGCCGACTTTCTCGGCAAAGGCAGCCACTGTCTCGGAATCGAAAATGTCGCGGCGCAGGGTAGCCGACATCTCCAGATGATTGCCGATGAGGAAGAGCACCGTCTCACGCTCCGAAGGCTCCAGATCGAGGCGCTCCAGACATTGCTCCGCAATGATCAGACTTCCTTCCACATGATTTTCCGAAGGCACGCCCTTTCCCGTGTCATGCAACAGGAGCGAAAGATACAGCAGTTCCGGCTGTTCCAGTTCTTCCAGAATCTCGGCGTAGTGTTTCTCCCACTCGGCTTGCGACTGGCGCAGCCGGTGCAGGCTCTCGATGGCCAGGAAGGAATGTTCGTCGACAGTGAAGCGATGGTAGAAATCGCGCACCACCAGCGAGTCGATCGCTTTCAGTTCGGGCAGCAGCAGAGTCAGCAGCCGCAAAGAATGCATGGCGCGTAAGGCGTGCGCCGCGTTCGGCTGCGTCAGGATTTCTCCCAGATAAAGCCACAGTTCGGCCCCCCGTGGCGGCGTGGAGGCCAACGACGGCAACACTTGCTCGATCCGGTATTCCGTCGTTGTGCTCAGACGCACACCGTGATGCGCGACAAAATGAAAGAGCCGCAGCAGCATTTCCGGATCCTGCAGGGCTGAGGACTGACGCAGAAAGACCAGGCCATCCACCACGGAGAAATCCGCGTTCGAGACTCGCGATTTCCAGTTGTGAAATTGGCGGTAAAGCGAAGACCACGCCGCCGGGATCTCCTCCAGCAGTTGTGTCGCAGTGCGATGAATCGAGCGCGCGTGGCGGAAATAGATGCGCATCCATTCCGCGGCCGTCAGTTCCGGCGCGTCGGGTACGCCGATGCCGCGCTTCGCCGCCTCTTCCTGTGCACCCCAGGAAAGCATATTGTCATCGCGCCCGTATTGCAGATGCAGGAAAACCCTGACTGACATCAGAAACTCGAGTCCAGGCTGGAACTGCTTACGCGCGGAGGCTGGCAACAGCGACTTGGGATCGGGCCAATCATGCAGCTGCTCCATCGACGAGAGCAGGCTGAGCCACAACGCCAGATTGCAATCCCGCAAGCCTCCCGGAGTGTCTTTTACATTGGGCTCCAGATGGAAAACCGTATTGCCAAATCTCTCGAAACGCGTGCGCGTAACCTCGGCCAGGCTTTGCACCAGGGCTTGGGTGTCATGGCTCACGAGCTTGGGCACGATCTTGTCGTGCAACTGGGAGAAGAGTTCGGCATCGCCGGCGAGATAGCGGGAGTCGAGCAGAGAAATCGCGAACTCAACGTTCGCGGGATCGAATCGCCCGCACTCGTTGAGTAGTCGTGTGGCCGGGCTCAGCTTCAGACGGAGGTCCCAAAGTCCCTGCGAGAATTGCCGGACTTTGTCGCGGAATTCGACTTCCGACTCGCGGTCCGCAAACAGAAAGAGGAGATCAATGTCGGAGTGGGGAAAGAGCCAGGATCGTCCGAAGCCCCCCAAAGCGGCGATCGCAAACTTGGGCGGGCCTGCTTTGTCGGGAGAGACGATTTCTCTCCACAGCTGCAGGGCGATCTTTTCTACTAATACGGTGCGTTGGGTAATCGCAGCGGGACCGTCTCCAGTGGTTGAAAACTCCCGAGCAATGCGCGCGGATTCCTGGCTGTAAAGATCCCGCAGGGCGCTGTTCCATGAAGGTGCCGTGGTCATGCTCTTTGACTCGGACCCCAACCCCGCCGACGCACGCTCCCTTGTCGGCCTAACGCAGAGCGTTACAGGGCATCTTCTCCCCGTTCGTCATTACGGATGCGAATCACCTCGTCGACGCGCGAAAGAAAAATCTTCCCGTCGCCAATCTTTCCGGTGCGGGCCGACGTGCTGATCGCCTGCACAATCTTCTCCACCATTCCGTCGGCGACGACCATCTCAATCTTGATTTTGGGGATGAGATCGACGGTGTATTCCCGCCCGCGATAAAACTCAGTATGCCCTTTCTGGCGTCCATGGCCGCGGGCCTCAAGTACCGTCATGCCCTCGACCCCAATTTCGTGCAATGCGGTTTTCACACTTTCGAGCTTGGAGGTTTGAACGATTGCCTCGACTTTGGTCATCGTGTTTTGGCGGTCATTTCAAATTGCGCATTGTCGCAGTCTTAGTCCCGCTTCTTATCGCTCCGGAATTGCCACCGATCCCAGGTGCAGCGTTTTCGACGACAAGCTTGCCGGGTGGTCTTCGAATCCGGTGGGCGTGCCGGCCGACGAGATCACATATTCCGGATACGCGGAAATACCGTGCTCATGGAGATCCAGACCGTACAGCTCTCCCTCGCGCGAAACCCGCAGGGTCCCGGTCGCATTCACCAGGTACATTACTGCGTAGGCGACGACAAATGTGCTGCTGGCAATGATAAAGCTCCCGAGCGCCTGCGCCACCAGCAATTGCGTTCCGCCCCCGTAAAGCAGCCCTTTCAATGCCACGGAATTATCCGGAGAAACCGGCCCGGTCGACCCGTACTTACCGCAGGCGAACAACCCCAGCGACAGCGTTCCCCAAACCCCGCACATGCCATGGACCGGCACCGCGCCAATGGGATCGTCGATGCGCAGCCATTCCAGCAATTCCACCCCCGCTACCACCACGACTCCAGCCACGCCGCCCAGCAGAATCGCTCCCGTCGGACTCACCCAGTAACAAGGACAGGTGATGGCGACCAGTCCCGCCAGAAATCCGTTGATGGTAAAGCTCACGTCCCACTTCTTGTTGGGAATGTAGGCGTAGATCATCGCCGTCAACCCCGCGGCGCAGGCGGCTAGCGTGGTGTTGGCAGCTACCCTGCCGATTCCCTCGAAATCCATCGCCGAGAGCGTGCTTCCGGGATTGAAGCCGTACCAACCGAACCAGAGCAACAAGCCGCCGCTGGCAGCAATCGTGAGATCGTGCGGCAGCATGGGGCCGCCGCCATCGCGCTTGAATCTGCGGCCGAGGCGCGGTCCGAGGATGATGGATCCGACCAGCGCCACCACTCCGCCGATGGTGTGGACCACCGTCGAGCCTGCGAAATCATGGAATCCAGTTCCCAACGACGCGAAGAAGTGCCCCTCGCTTCCCATCACCGCCAGAAAGCCGTCCGGACCCCAGGCCCAGTGTCCGATGATCGGATAAATGAATCCGGAGACTCCCACGCTGTACAGCAAGTCGCCGAGAAATCCCGTGCGGCCGATCATGGCTCCCGAAGTGATCGTCGAACAGGTGTCCGCGAACGCAAACTGAAAGAGCCAGAAAGCTAGAAACGAGACCCCCGTGCTTTCGTAGGTTGTGGGAATGTCTTTCAGGAAGAACCAGTGAAATCCGATGAAGCCGTTCCCATGGCTGAACATGAACGCGAAACCGAAGGCGTAGAACAGAAGTCCGCAGAGACAGGTGTCGACGATGCATTCCATCAGAACGTTGACGGTTTCGCGCGAGCGGCAGAATCCTGCCTCCAGCATGGTGAATCCGACTTGCATCCCGAACACCAGGAAGGCCGCAATCAGCGTCCAGACCGTGTTGATGGGATTCACGATGTCGGCCGCCTTCACCTCCACCTCGGCCGCGTACGCTTTTCCAAAAAAGAGGCCGGACACGACCGTCATGGTCAGCAGGACCACAGCAACCCCGGCGGCTTTGCCCGCGAGCAGCAGCTTTCCATACCGGCGCCACTCAGGGTCCCGCAGCCGGACACCCAGCCTCGAGAACCTTTCGTGTAGAGACAACTTTTTCCCTTGCCGCGGAGGGGCAAACATCAGGCGCTCCTTAAACCAGTGTTGGGGGGAGTTGCATTTCCCGAGAGACTGCGACGTTTTGGCAGAACCGCACGCTTCTGGCAAACCCCATGTCTCCCTAGCCAGTCTCACGCACAGTAGCGAACCGTGCGGCCACCGTCCAATGCATAGTTCTTATCACACGCATCGAAAATATCGCTGCAGCTTTAATTTATCGGAGGCATAAACGGGATTTATTCCCGGCACGCAGCCGATGTTAAGCATCGGAAATATGCGTTGGCGTCGCGGCCCGAAAGGACGGTAGGGTGGGACGGAGGTGAGCATTGTGAATACTCGGTCCCGGGGTAAGAAAGCCAAGGTTTTTGGCGCCGCCGCAAAACTGTTCCTGGAAAAGGGATACCAGGCCACATCGATTGCGGACATCGCCGCCGAGGTAGGCATGTTGAAAGGGTCGCTCTACTATTACATCCAATCGAAAGACGATTTGCTGTGCCAGGTGATCGTGGACGTTTTGGAGTCCGCGGAAGCTGCTCTCCTGCAGGATGCGGAGGCCCGCGAAGACGCAAACAACATGCAGGCCAGAATCAAGACGCATTTCGAGTATCTTTCCCGCAATCAAATCGGGTTGGGGCTGCTGCTGCGGGAAGCGGGCCAGTTGCCGCGCTCGCGCCGGATTGCCATCAAGAACCGGCTGGAACAGTACGAGCGAATGCTTGCGCAGACTTTGAGGGCCGGCCAGTGCTGCAACGTGGTGACTGCGGGAGAGCCGTCCGCGATCGCCAGGATCATGATTGCTGCTTCCACCTGGACTTCCTGGGCGGACAACGATCTGACCAGAGAGGCCATGCTCCACGATGGCGTGTTGCGCCTGATCCTTTCTAATCACTTGAGTGGGGAGGCTCCGCGAGCAAAGTTCTCATCTCCGGAAGCCGCTGCTTTGAGCGCTGGACGGCGAGTCCTGCAGTTCGACTTGCCCCCGGGACTCTCCTCGTGAGCGACGCGCGAGAGTGTGCTGTGATAATTGCTCCTCGTCCACAGGATCTTCCGTCTCCGCTATAATCACCCACTATTCATGGATTTTGATCAGCTAGCCACCTTCTTGTATGTCGCCGAACTCGGCAGTTTTTCGCGCGCGGGCGAAAAGGTATTCCGTTCGCAATCCGCGGTCAGTGCCCAGATCCAACAGCTCGAACAGGAATACGGCGATAAGCTTCTTGACCGCTCGCGCAAAGCAGTGAAGCTCACGCCTGCGGGCCGGGTTTTTTATTCTTACGCCCAACGGCTCCTGAAATTGCGCGACGAGTCGTTGCTGGCGGTCGCGGACCAGGATCCCATCCCGCGCGGCACCCTGATGATCGGCGCCAACGAGGCCACCTGCCTCTATGTTCTCCCAGAGGTTTTCGCGGAATATTCCCGGCTCTACCCGTCGGTGCAGATGAGCATCTATCGCAATTTCAGCTACAAGATTGTCGAGAAGTTGGAGAACGGCGCGCTCGATGTCGGCATCGTCACCTTGCCCATCAAATCGCAGAGCCTGAAAGTGCAGCCGATTTTTCGCGATCGCCTGATGCTGATGGTGGCGATGAGCAATCCTCTTGCGAAACAGAAAACGGTGACGGTTCCCGATGTCGCCAAGCAGCCTCTGTTGGTTCCGAAGACCGGGTACACGCGGCGCGTCATGGACAAGCTATTTCGTCCCTACGCTCCCGACCTTCAGGTTCGCATGGAACTGCCGAGCATAGGAATGATCAAGAGCTTTGTCGCGGCCGGACTGGGCGTATCGGTGATCAGCGAGAGCTTTGCGCGGGACGATGTGGCCGCGCACCGGGCGAAACTCATTCCCTTCGAAGATGTGGAATTGTGGCGCGAACTCGGCTTGGCCTACCGCCGCGACCGCACGCACACGCGCGCTACCACCACCTTCATCGCGACGGTGAAACAGCTCTCGGCAGCCACGCGAGAGAAGTAACGTTCCGCCCTAGGGCTTGTCCTGGTCGTCACCGTTATCGTCCGCCTGCGGCAGATGCTGGCGAATCAGGGATTCCACCCTCGACCACGCTTTGGGATCGCAGTCCATCTGAATATGCGCCCGCGCAAAATACATCTCATACCAGCTGAATGACGAGGGGCAACGCACCGAGTGCTTCTCATATTCGAAACGGTAATTGCCCAGGATTTTGGTGGCGGCAGGATCGGCTGCGAAAATCCGCCGTCTCCCGTGAAAGAAGCCGTGGGGCTGGTAGAAATTAGCAGCTTCCAGAACATTCGCGGGGATCCTGGCATCGTTCTGGCCAAGTTTGTGGACGCTATCGACCTGGACGGTGAGCCGAACCGGAATCTCATCTTTTTGCAGTTGGCGGCTTAGTGAAACTACCGTCGAGCCTCCCCAACTGTGCCCGTAAAGGATGATTTGAGCTCGGTTTCTTTCTGCGCTCGAAAGAATCCCGTCATGATTCGTGTCCAGCAACTGCCAGATGGTCTGCCGCGCCTTCTCTTTTTTGCGATTCTCGAATACCTCGACGTACACGTCTGACGAATACGACTCGCGCAAGCGTTCCGCAAGCTTTACTACGGATAAACGGAGATCGTCGGGACGATCGATGAATCCCACGAACCCGATGACGATGACAGGAGCGGGGCGATCCGGCGCGGTGGTGGGAAGGGCTCGGAGCCGCGGGCGCGTCGCGATACAACCCGTGAAAGCCAGCGCAAGGCTCAACGAGCAGAGGAACACGGCCTTGCGCCAACGCCCGGATCCGGTGCCTGTCTCACTAGAGAAGTCTTTCAGTTCCCCCATCTACAGTCTGCCAGGCCTCCGCATACCCCGTGTCCTCCCGTAAAATTCTCCCGGCGCGTGGGCGCCGCAGCACTGACCCTGAGCGATTGTAAGCGAATTGATCATCCGCAAGACCGGAACTCAACCGGTTAAGGCCATGGATGCGAGCGAGGCGCCTCAGGTTTTCCAACCGTTCTCTGCTATCCTCTCGACAACGGGCCAAAACGCATTCTTTATGGCGGAACGAAAGCACTTAAATACGGGCTGGATGGATTTCGCCTGGATGCTTTTCCTCGTAGGCCTGGCCGTTTCGCCGCCCATCGCTGAGCCTCACAAGCAGCTCACGCTGCTTGCCATCGGCCTCCTTCAATTGTTCGAGGGAAAGCTGGCGGCGCTGTTTCCTCGCCGGGGCTGGGGCTACGTAGTTCTGCTGAAGATTCTTCTGGCCACGCTGTTGATCGACCACACCGGACAGCTGAGCATCAACAGCAGCTACTATCCGATCTACTATTTGCCGGTGTTCACCGCGGCTCTGCACTTCGAGGCTGTGGGCACGTTGTTGTGGACTGCGCTCGCCAGCGCTGCATATTCCGCCTACCTCTACCCGGCCTTGCAGCAATATCAGCTCACGCCGGAAGCGATGGCTGAGCTCTCGCTGCGCATCCTGTTTTTCTTTCTGGCTGCGGTAGTGATCAACCAGTTTGCCACCAAGAGCCGCAAACAGACCAAACTCTACCAGCGACTGGCGGAACAACTCGCCGAAACCAACCGGCAACTCGAAAAGGCGCAGGCCGAAGCGCGCCGCTCCGAACGATTAGCGGCACTCGGTCAGTTGTCGGCCGGTCTCGCGCACGAAATCCGTAATCCTCTAGGAGTCATCAAGGGATCCTCCGAAATGCTGAATCAGAAGCTGGCCACCTCCGATCCGCTTTCCGCCGAGCTTGCCGGTTACATTTCGAGCGAAGTCAACCGCCTGAGCGCATTGGTGAGTCGTTTTCTCGACTTCGCCCGGCCGCTTCACGCCGAGCCCCATCCGCAGGAAATTACCGCCTTGCTCGACAAGGCGCTGAAGTCCGTGTCGGAGCAGTGGAAGGGCGGCCAGGTACAGCTGACGAAAAACTATGCCGCCGATCTGCCGCTTGCCCGGTTGGACGAGAATCTATGCGAACAGGTGTTCGTGAATCTCATCCAGAACGCTTACGAGGCAATGGGCGAAAAGGGCGGCGACATTCGAGTGGACGTTGCCAACACCCAGGCGAATGGACATAAGGGAATTCAGGTGCGCATTGCCGACAGTGGCCCTGGAATTTCCGCCGAACTGCGCGAGCAGATCTTCAATCCTTTTTTCACCACCAAGAAGACTGGTGTGGGGCTGGGACTCTCCATCGTTTCGAAAATCATGGACGAACATCAGGGCTCGATCCGTGTGGAACCTGCGCCCGGGCAAGGCACGTGTTTTGTGCTCTATTTCCCTGCGGCTGACTCGTTCGTGGAAAGCGAGGTTGTCGCGAGCTAATCATGCCCACCATCCTGATCGTGGAAGACGAAGCGAAAATGCGGCGCCTGCTTGAGCTCAATCTCGGGGAAGACGGATTTACCACTCTCTCCGCGGGCGACGCTGAGGCTGGTTTGAAGTTGTTGCGCGAAGAGACCGTCGACCTGGTGGTGACCGATCTGAAGCTTCCCGGCATGGGCGGTCTCGAATTTCTCCAGTCGGTGAAGCAATCCAATCCCGCGATACCCGTGGTTGTCATGACGGCCTACGGCAGCGTCGAAACCGCAGTCGAGGCGATGAAACGTGGCGCCAGCGACTACGTACTCAAGCCGTTTTCTCTGGCGGAAATGCGGATGGTGGTCCGCAAGGAACTCGACGTCCAACAACTCCGCAGGGAAAATCGCTCGCTGCGCGAAGCTCTCGGCAAGCGCTATCAGCATCCCAACGTGGTCGCCCAGAGCCAGAAGATGCAAGAGGTCCTGGCTACGGTGGAACGCGTCGCGCCCACCAACTCCACGGTGCTGCTAGGAGGAGAAAGCGGCGTCGGAAAAGATCTGATCGCCCGCGCCATCCACGAGAAATCGCGCCGCGCCTCGGGTCCCTTCATTAAGATCAACAGCACCGCCATTCCCGAAAATCTGATCGAGAGCGAACTCTTCGGATACGAAAAGGGCGCCTTCACCGGCGCTACCGCCAGCAAACCGGGAAAATTCGAACTGGCCGATAAAGGAACCATCTTTCTCGATGAGATCGGCGATATCCCGCTGGCTACCCAGGTAAAGCTGCTGCGAGTACTTCAGGAACGTGAGTTCGAACGCCTGGGAGCAAATCGAGTCATCAAAGTCGATGTGCGTTTGATCGCTGCCACCAATCGCGATTTGCGCGCCGCCCTCGAAGAGGGAACGTTCCGCGAGGATCTCTACTACCGGCTCAACGTGGTGCCCATCGATATTGCTCCCCTGCGGGAGCGCAAGGCCGACATTCCCGAACTCGCCAGACTTTTCGTCACACGCTTTGCCGCCGATTCGGCAAAGGCCATCACCGGCTTCACCCCCGATGCCCTGCAGATGCTGGTCGCCTACCACTGGCCGGGAAATGTGCGGGAGTTGCAAAACGTGATCGAGCGCGCCTGCGCACTGGCAAAGGGACCGTTGCTCGACACCGCCGACATCCGTCTGGATACCGTGCGCGCCAAAGCCGGCGCTGCCGCCGACAACTTTCTTCCGCCGGGCATGACGCTCGAGCAATGGGAGGACGAGATGATTCGCGAAGCCCTGCGCCGCGCCAACAACAACAAGAGCCAGGCGGCGCGCCTGTTGGGCCTGTCGCGTAACGCCTTGCGCTACCGCCTCTCGAAAATCGGCATCGCCGACGATGACAAGGACAATCAGGCCGGTGGCTGAAAACCACCACCCTGGCCCAACCCAACCACCGCCACAAGATTTCGGTGCCTCCGCCCCCCCGTTCACAGCACCGCTAATTTATTGATCAATCGGCAGTTAGGGGAATTCGACGCTCCATCTTCCGATTGGCATGGCAGTTGCCTTTCTCCATGTCGTGAAACCCGTGTTTCAGGTTTCATGCAAGTGGGAGGTGACCCCATGAAGAACAGACTGATTACGAGCTTGGCGATTCTGATCCTGGCGGCTTTTGGCGCGGTGAACGCCTTAGCCCAATACGACGAATCTCAGGCTCCGCCTGCGCCCCAAGCGCAGCAGGGGCAGCCGAGCGGCCAGGGTGTCGATATTTCCCCCGGCGTCGCGCGCATCAGTCTGGTCCAGGGCGACGTATCCACGCAGCGCGGTGACTCCGGTGAATGGGCTGCTGCCGTCCTGAACGCTCCGATCGTGACCGGCGACAAGGTTTCGACCGGAGACAATGCGCGCGCTGAAATACAACTCGACTATGCCAACATTCTGCGCCTCGGCGACCGCGCTCAGGCCACGATCGCCAACATGACGCGCAACCAGATGCAGGTACAGATCGGCCAGGGCATCGCCAACTACGACGTGTTCAAAGGCAGCGATGCGGATGCGGAGATCGACACTCCCAATGTTGCCATTCATCCCAATCGCGATGGCAGCAGCTTCCGCGTGATTGTCAACTCCAATGACGAGACCGAAGTGATTGTCCGCCGCGGAGACGTGCAGATCTCAACTTCGCAAGGCAGCACTCAGGTCCAGCAGGGACAGATCATCACCATTCATGGAACCGGCAATGACACCGCCTACAAAGTGGCGGATGCTCCTCCGAGCGACGATTGGGATTCCTGGGTAAACGAACGCAATAACCGCATTGAGAACGCGAAGTCCTGGAATCACACCGACCGTTATTACACCGGCAGCGAAGACCTCGACGCCTACGGGCAGTGGAAGACCGTTCCGGATTACGGCGCTGTCTGGGTACCAACCCAGGATCCCGGATGGGCTCCGTATCGCGATGGCCGCTGGGTTTGGGAACCGTATTACGGCTGGACCTGGGTTGCGTATGAACCTTGGGGCTGGGCTCCGTATCACTACGGCCGCTGGATGTATGCCGACAGCGCCTGGGTTTGGTGGCCGGGACCGGTGCTTGAGACCCCCTACTACCGGCCCGTCTGGGCGCCCGCGTATGTTTCGTTCTTCGGCTTCGGAGGCGGAGTGAGCGTGGGAGTCGGCTTCGGATCGTTCGGCTGGTTGCCGCTCGGACCGGGTGACTATT
Source organism: Terriglobia bacterium (assembly GCA_963832635.1). Taxonomy (GTDB): domain Bacteria; phylum Acidobacteriota; class Terriglobia; order Terriglobales; family Acidobacteriaceae; genus DATFTE01. The sequence goes on from CAWHVH010000004.1 coordinate 1,136,517, forward strand.
GCCATCCCTGGTGGGGTGGATATCGCGACCACTACAACGTCGTGAATATCACCAATGTCAACATCTACAACAACCGCGGCGGAGAATGGGGCGGTCTGAGTCCGCTTCGTCATGACGGTTTCTCCAACGTTCGGTTGGTGGGAAGCAACGAACACATTCGCCGCGGTGTCTCTTCGATTCCGGCTGGAAGCTTCGGCACCGGACGCATTTCAGCTCGCCCTGTCGACTCCGGCGTGTTTCGCGATGGGCACATGATGACCGGGAACGTGCCGGTTGTGCCTTCGCGCGAAAGCCTGTCGGCATCGAACCGTCCCGCGAGCTTGTCCACAATTCGCGGCGGACAGGAGCACTTCTTCGGTAGCGCTCGCCCGGCGCGGGTGGAATCGTTTGATCGGCAGCAGGCGCAGGTGCAGCAGTCGATTCAGCATGACAGCCGCTTCACTCCCGTAAGGAGCGGTGAGACGCTGAGCGCGCGCAATGGCACGACGGCCATCCGGCCCTCGGAGAGAGATATTCCGAGTAACTCGGCGGCCAAGCCGAGTGCGGAGGTTCGTCCGCAGTCGAACCAAGCCGGCCGCGGCGGAAACAGCAGCCCGTCGAACAACGGCTGGACGCGCTTCGGATCGCCGCAGGCGCAGACCCGCGGCAATCAAAACAACCCACAGGAGAACCGTGGGAGCCAAGGTTCGTCCGGTACGAGAAACAATGTGCCGCGTCCGCCGCAGAGCCAGTCCGGAGGCTCCCGGTCGACGGGATCGGATCAGTCCGGCTGGCACCGCTTCTCGGATTCCGGCTCGCAGCGCGGAAACAGCGGCTTCAACAACTCCGGATCGCGGAACGTGCCGCGTCCGTCCAACTCTCCGAATTCCTCGGGCTTCGGCGGACGCTCCACTTCGGTGCCGCGTCCTCCTCAGTCCAACTCGCGCGGCAACAACAGCGGAGAATACCGGTCTTTCGGTTCCTCCTCGCGTGGCGCGCAGCCGAACTACGGGAGCAGCGAATCAAGCCGCTTTCCGTCGCGCAGTGCCCAGCCCAGTTACGGCGGCGGTGAGTCCAGCCGGTTCCCATCACGGGCCGCGCAGCCGAACTATGGCGGTGGCGAATCCAGCCGGGCCCCATCCTCGCGCAGCGCTGCGCCGAGTTACAGCGGTCGTGGCTACAGCGCACCGTCAAATTCGGAATCGTCGCGCGGATATTCCCGGCCGCCTCTCGACATGAGGCAGCCGATCGTGGGTGGCCGTTCTTCAGGTTCCTACGGCGGCTCTCGCAGCGGCGGAGGTTCAAGTTCCCATGGGTCCAGCGGATCAAGCCACGGAGGCGGCTCTCCCCACTCCCGTGGCCGCGGTCGCTAAGTTTTGACCTCCACGACAGAGGCGGACCCGTGGATGGGATGGAGCGCCGGCCAGGCATGCTCCATCCCATTTTCGACAGTAAACAGGTTCTGAGCTTTCCTGCTTCGCGGGATGGCTAAGAAAGGCGGGCGAGCGATCGCCCGCTTCGCAGCACAATCTGAAATCCCCCAAGGACTCGACCCGGGCCCTGCGATCACCCCTGGGCAATTGCAGGGGCCGGAATCGAATATTCATCGGGAGGTCACGATGCGGTCTGCCTTGCTGTCTCTGGCACTACCAATCTCACTGCTCGGCCTGCTGGCAAGCGCTTCCGCGCGGGATATCGTCATTCCCGCCGGAACCATCATGCAATGCACGCTCGACGAGCCTAACCTTTCTTCCGCCACTGTGGACGTGGGAGATCCGATTCTCTGTCATCCCCGTTCGCTTACTGAATTCGGCCACTCCACCTTTCCCCGCGGCACCTACATCGTGGGACACGTGGAATCGGCCCAAAACCCCGGCCACTTCGTGGGCAAAGGCAATTTGAAGCTGGTCTTCGATCGCATTGGGCTGCCCAATGATGATGTCTCTCTCCCCGGCAAAGTGATCGCCGTGCGCGGTTACAAAGTCGATAAAGAAGGGAAGATCATCGGCAAAGGTCATCCCCGGCGCGACGTGGTCGAATGGATGATTCCTCCGCTATGGCCGTGGAAGATCATCATGCTGCCCGCTCGCGGACCGCGTCCTACCCTCAAGGGCGAGACGCAGGTCAGCATGCGTCTGATGGACGACGTGGTGATTCCGCAGAGCGCTCTGGCGCAGTGGCATCGCTTCGGCCAGCCGGCGCAGGATGCGTATGAGCCCAGCGCTTACACGCGCCCGACCAGCGTGGTTTCTCCGGACAGCGGCGTTCGGCCGCTTCTGACCACGATCCACGAGGAAGTAGTACCGCAGCCCGTGGCATCCGCCACTGAGAACGTGCCGGCTCCGGCCGCGCCCGTTCCCACGGTGACGCTGGCAGTCGCGAAGACCTCGCCGGTCGAAACCGGGACTGCCGCGGCACCCTCCGTTCCGGCCTGGCATTACTACGGCCAGCGAACGGAAGCGACGGCAACGCCCACCGTCACCACCTCCGGGCCGCAGATGACTTTATTCGCCGTGAACTCGGGATCGGTGTACGCCGTGACCGATTACTCGGTGGATAACGGTTCTCTCTCCTACACGCTTCCCAGCGGCAGCAACGGCTCCATCCCGTTGCAGGACATCGACTGGGAAACCACCACCCGGCTGAACTCGGAGCGCAACGTAAAAGTTATGCTCAAGAGCAGGCTGACCGACAACTAGAAATGCTTTCCCGGGTGCGTGGGAGCGCGCGCTCCCACGCACTTCATTCTCAGATTCACCGGAGAGACGGGCGGTCCCACCCGTCAGGTGTAGTGAGGCCGCAAACCCACTTGGTGCCAGCATTTCCGACTCCCGCCCCTTCGCAAAAAGCGCGAAGGAACGGGGCACCCTTACTGTGTTGGTAATGCCCGCAAGAACGCACGCACCTCGTTCTCAGATTCGAGGGAGAGACGGGGGCGTCCCGCCCGTCAGGACGCGTAGCGGCACCCCATTTAAATCCCTGAACCCTTCCGAGTTCCGCTATACTCTGCCGGACTCGAACTCCGTCCACCGGAGACTCCTGACTGGCTGAAGGCGCATTGCCTGCGATCCTGCCCGCCGCGGCCCAGCTTGGGGACCGGACGCGGCGCCACATCGCCCTGCGGCTGCTGCCGTTTCTTTTCATCCTCTACATCGTGAATTACGTGGACCGCACGAACGTGGCCTATGCCGCGATCGGAATGTCTCGCGACCTCGGATTCAGCGACCGCGTCTTCGGCATGGGCGCCGGCATTTTTTTCATCAGCTATGTGGCGCTGCAGATACCCGGCGCCCTGTTGGTGGAACGCTGGAGCGCGCGTCGCATGATTTGCGCCAGCATGATCGCGTGGGGCGGCTTGACGGCGCTGACTGCCCTCGTGCGAACACCTGCGCAGCTTTACACGGCGCGCTTTGTCTTGGGCGCGGCCGAGGCCGGCTTCTTTCCCGGCGTCATCGTCTATCTGAGCCACTGGTTCATGCGCGAAGACCGCGCCAAGGCGACCAGCAACTTCACCGCCGCCATTCCCATGTCGTTCGTCATCGGATCGCCCATCGCGGGCTGGATTCTCGGGCACAGTTGGTTTGCCATTTCGGGCTGGCGCTGGCTGTTCTTTCTGGAGGGACTGCCCGCCATCGTGCTGGGCACGGTCGCATTTTTCTATCTCGCGGACTGGCCGCGCGAAGCTGCCTGGCTCGATTCCGAGCCGCGGCAATGGATTGAGCAGAAGCTGCAGGAAGAAAAGGCCGCCGTCAGCAAAGCGGCCACGCTGCGTGAGACCCTCGCATCGCGCGCGGTTCTGTTGTTGGCCTCGGTAGCTTTTTGCAGTTACTTCGCCAGTTACAGCTTCATGTTCTGGTTCCCGACCATGCTGAAACGGCAATCGGGATTCTCGGACGTGAATGTAGGCTTGCTCGGAGCCATCCCCTACCTGGTTCTATTCGTTGCAATGCAGGTCAACGGATATCTTTCCGACAAACATTGCGAAAGGCGCTGGCACTCCGCCATCCCGCTTTTTATCTCAGCGGTGGGATTTCTAATCCTCGCCACGCAGCCCCGGTCGATTCCTCTCACGCTGGTCTTGTTCACGATGGTGGCCACGGGCACCGCTTATCTGCCCGTCTTCTGGGCCATTCCGACCGAAATTCTGAGCCAGTCGGCGGCAGCGGTTGCCGTGGGACTGATCAATGCCGTGGGCAGCGTCTCCGGCTTTGCCGGCCCATACCTGTTCGGCTACCTCAACACGCGTACCGGATCATTTTCCACGGGACTGGCTGTGCTGATGACCGCAGCCCTGGGCGCAGGATTGTTGATCCTGTGCACGCCAAGAGGGACGAGGGCGGCGGGCTGAAGAGTCGGTGGGGGACATTCCGATTACGAGAGCTTATCTAGTACATGATCCCGTTCGGCCCTATTTCTTCGCTCTTGGTCGAAGAGATTTCGAATTCTCTCGTGCGTCGCCGGAGAATAACCTGCATATTCACCTACCCAATTTAGCCAGATATCGAAGGAATTTCCGAAGGGATAACACTCCAATGAAGCGCCAATTTTAAGCAGTAGATGGACAAATGAGGGATGGCCGGTATGCGCAGCTAAGGAAAGAGCCGTTTCTCGAAATTTGTTCCGACGGTCCAAATCGGCCCCACTCTCGATGAGAAGCGACCCGATGGTGGTGTTACCTTCCAATGCCGCAATCATCAGCAGAGTCCACGAGTACCGATTAGAGAGATTCGCATCGAGCCCACCCTGCAACTCGTTTCGCAGGCGGACGACGTCGCCCTTCTTGATGAGTTTGCTTGCTTCGTCGAAAGTCATTGGCCTTGAGCCGTTGACGGATATCGGGGGCGCTCTTTATTGTAAGCGCCATCTGGGACGTCGAAAGTCAGCCGTCGTAACGTTGTCCCGTCCTCCGTTTGGAAGAGAGCCCGCCCCACACCAAGCTTTACACTACGCATCACGCGGCGAGCATTTTATCCATCAGTATCGGGCCGCCGTGTTCAACGATCGAGGCGAATACCTGCCGTCCCTCGAAGCGATGAGCTTCGTAAGACCGCTGCACCCGCGGGATGAAGCCCTGCTTGCGGAAGATGTGTTGCGACACTTTGTTTGTCGCCTCGGTGACCGCCATGCGATAACCTCTGCGCGTCCCGTGGTCGAGGCAAGCCGCGACGAGCCCCTGCGCCACTCCCCGCCGGGCGACGCGATCGGAGACTCCGAGCAGAAACAGGTGGATCGACTCGCCGGAACGCAACTCTCGACCGCCGCGGTACTCCGCATCCAATTGGCCCAGGATATCGAAGATGGGATCGAACTTCGCGCTCAGCCGATCTATTCCGTCGGGCAGCTCCGATGCGGAGTCCTCCGTCAGCAGCACGCCGACCAACTCCCCCGTGCCAGCCAGCCGCGCCACGATTGTCAGACCGTCGGCCGCCACCCTGGGGCAGAGCAACCGGACGAAGGCCTCGAATTCAGAATGGGTCAGGCCGACTGCGACAGCGGGTGGATCGTAACGGCTGAACACCTCCCCCAGAAGTTTCACCATTGCATCAGCGTCGGAAGAGACATACGCGCCATACGCGATCTCCACGGGGTTAGTTGAATCAGTCATGGCCGTCTCCTTCTATCCGCAATTCGCAGACTGCCTAGAAGCTCAACCGCAGCGCCAGCTGAATAATTCGCGGCTGGTACGTATAAAGTAACCGGCCAAACGTGGGGCTGCTGATGTTGGTGTCGGGATTCGAGAACTGGGCGTGGTTCAGCAGATTGAAAAAATCTGCCCGCACTTCCATGCGCAGCCCTTCGCGAATCGGCGTGGTCTTTGAGAAGGCCATGTCGATGTCGTAATCCCCGGGACCGCGCAGGTAATTTCGCGGCAGGCTGCCGTAAGTGCGAAGTTCGGGGGCCGCGACCGCGGCCGCGTCGCTGGGAAAGTTGGTATTCGAAAAGCTGGTCGGATTGAACCAGAAATTTCCAGTGTCGCCCGCAATCGTCCGTCGGGTTCGCGGATCGAAGATCTGGACCGGCGTGACCAGGTTCGCCCGTACCAGTCCGGCATCGCCGGCAGCGGAGGGGCCCGGACTGTTGAAGTCAAAGGCACTGGGAAGATTGGCAGAAATATCGAGCGGAAACCCGGTGTGCCAGCTCACAATCGGAAACACGTTCCATCCCTTGGTCAAGCGCTTGGGACCGTTCTCCCACGCCTGGTCGATGGGAAGTTCCCACCCTCCGCTGAAGACAATGCGGTTCCGCACGTCCATGTCGGAGGACGCCCGGAACAGATTCGGATTGTAGTAGGGCACGGTGATGTTGCGGTTCTGAAATCCCGAAGCGTTGTCGATGTTGTGAGAGTAAGTGTAGGCCAGCGTGAAGTAGGAGCGTCCGAAAATTCCCGAACCCGAGAATTGCTTCTGCAGGCTCAGGAGCATGCTGTTGTAGCTGGCGGAACTGGTGTTGCGGAATTCATGCAGAGTCGCGTAGCAGAGAAAAGGCTGGGCCGCTCCGCAGGTGCTGCCGGAGGGCGTCAGGTTCAGCACGCGATCAAACGTTCCTAGCACAAAGGGATTGATATCGGTGAGCGCAGTCAGCTTGCGTGACGCGCTGCCCACGTAGCTCGCCTGGAATACCGTGTTGGCGGCAATCTCCCTTTGAAAGGTCAGGTGGTATTGATAGTTGTACGGCGTGCGCAGGTGAGGATCGACGACGAAAATGCTGCCCGAGGAACCAATCGGCAAGTAGCCGGCGGCGGCGAAATCCAGGTTTGGCGGCGGCAACCGGGAAGGGAAGGGATTGGGCACGCCCGCCGCTACAAAAGGCTGCGTCAGGTAGTTCACTTCCGTTGACGGGTTTCCTGCGAGCGGCAGGAAACCAAAACCGGCGCTCGCGAAAAACGGAGGCTTGCCGTTGAACTGCAAATTGTCTTCCGCCTTCAGGATGTCGTAAAACACTCCGAAAGCTCCGCGCAGGCTCATTTTTCCGTTGCTTCGCGGGTCCCACGCAAACCCCACCCGCGGCGCCCAGTCGTTGCGGTCGGGATAGTTCACTCCGTGAGGCGCGCCGGGATCGCCGGGGAATACCATTCCCGGAGGAGCATTGGCGAATTTGTCCGAGTGTTCCCCGGCAATGATGGAGAAGGTCCGGCCCATGGTGTCAGATTTCGGCGTGCTGTATTCGTAGCGCAATCCCAGGCTCAGCACCAGGTTCTTGCGCAGCCGCCACTCATCCTGCGCGAAGCCGTACATGAATTTGCTGCGAATGTTCGAAGGCGCTGCGGAATCCTGGGTGTACTGCAAGGGCAGGCCGAGCAGGAAGTCGGCAAACGAATTTCCCGAGAACAGCCCGTTTTGCCCCAGAAAAATAAACTGGCCGTTGTCCACAAAGGCGACGAAGGTGTTGTTCTGAAACGCCGAAAGTCCGCCGCCAAACTTGAAGTCATGTTTTCCGTGAATCCAGGTGAGCGTATCGGAATAAGTGAAGGTGTTGTCTTTGATCTGCTGCGGTCCAATGGTGCTGAATCCGAGCGACAGGCCCGTGTCGAAGAACAGGTTGGTCGGTCCGGTGGGAAGGTCGGGTGTGATGCCGATTCCCAGTTGGGCTGGCTTGGGAAGATTCACCGCCGGATTCTCCGCGTTGTTGCTGCTGCGCACGGCCGTGGCTTTCAGTTCATTCAGCAGGTTCGGCGAGAAGATGTGGGTGTAGGCGAAGTTGAGAAAATAATCGTGGAAGTCGGAGTAGTGGGGGAAGCCGGGCACATCCGCGTAATCGAACGGCGTCACTTGATGAGTGCGGTCTCCGCCCATGGTGAAAGCCAGTTTGTTCTTCGTATCCAGATCAAAATCGAACTTGGCCGTCAATTCGTCCCGGTTCGAAGTGAGCGGCTGTTGCGAACTGAGAAGACCGGTCGATGAAGTCGGAATCAGCTTGGCGTTGATGTAGTTTTGCGCCACGCTGTTGATGCGCGTGGGATCGATGATCGCCTGCTGGGCCAGCGCCGTATTCGATTGAAAAAACGGATTCGACTGCAGGAACGCCGCCACCCCGGCATCGGGTCCGCCGTTCGGACTGGCGTGCGAGAAATCTCCGCCCAGTTCCGCCGGGGTGAAGGTCTCGATATTGTGCGCGGTGAGATCCTCTGTAATCCGTTCGCCCTGGTATCCCAGAAAGAAAAAATAACGGTCGCGGCCGTCCATGACATGGGGGATGGTCAGCGGTCCGCCGAGAGTTCCGCCAAACTGGTTGCGCTTGTAGTCGTTGCGCGGAAGGCCGCCCTGCTTGTTGAAGTAGCTGTTGGCGTTCAGGAAATCGTTCCGCAGAAAATCGAAAGCCGTGCCGTGATATTTGTTCGTCCCCGATTGCGTCGCGACCGTGATCACGCCCCCCGCGTTGCGCCCGTATTCCGCCGGATAATTGCTGGTCAGAATGCGGTACTCGGCCACAGTGTCCGGGTTGGGCACGTAGACAGGGCGGTTGTCGATCAGATCGTTATTCATGCCGCCGTCGAGAAGATATCCGACGGAGTCCGCCCGGTTGCCGTTGATGTTGAAAGTGCCCGGGCCCGTGAAATCCTGATCTGCGGGCGTGACTCCCGGCTGCAAGAGCGCGAGGTCGCGAATGTCGCGTCCATTCAGCGGAGCATTGCGCACCACATCTCCGGTCACCACTTGTCCCAGTGAAGTGCTGACTGTTTCTACGGTTTGGCTGTTTGCGGAAACCTGAATTTCAACCGGTGCGGCACTGATCTGCAGTCTTACCTCGATGCCGCGCACATCTCCCACATGCAGAATGACGTCGGTGATCTCCGATACCGCGAAGCCGTCTTTTTGTGCGGTGATCACGTAGCGTCCCGGCTGCAGGAATGGAACTGTGAAGTAGCCGCTCTCATTCGTGGTGGTTTCGCGCTTCAAACCCTGGTCCACATTGAGTAGGGTGATTTTGACCCCGGGAACCAGGCTGCCGTTCTGGTCGATGACCGAGCCTGACACTGCGGCCCGCTGAGCGTTTGCACGTCCCGAGAACGCGAGGCACACTGCGAGGATTACGAAAAGCGCTGGGCTCGATTTGGTCAAGGAAGCTAGTGGCCGGTGTTTCCTTCACTCAGCGGAAAGGACCGAGGGCAGCGGCCGATGCGCAAAAGGATAGCACGCTGCACTATCTACTACTCATGATAGTAGATACCTAAATTGCAATGCGCAGCAGCCAACCCTAATCTCTTGCCTAGCTGCCCATGTGCCGCAACACGGCGAGGAGCCGCGACAGGCTTGCCGCAGCCTCGGGCCTCTGTGGAGAGGTCGTAAACAGGGAGCGGACCAGGTCGTTCTGCTCCCGCGCCAGGCGCAGCAGGGTATCGCTGTCGGCATGCTCACCCATGGCCTCAGACATGTTCGCCGCCAGTTGAGAATCGGCAATCGTGGATAACATCTCCGCCTGACGCTGCGCCAGATTGGCGATCCAGGTCTGATGATCCTGCCGGATTTTCTCGATCTGCCGCAACGCCGAGGCGGGCAATCCTGAGATGCGATCCGGAGGAAACTCGCGATCCAGTTTTTTCAGCGCCCAGGCATGCAGGAAGGTTTGCCGGGCATGGGTCACCACTTCGTTGGAGAAGATCGCAACCTCTTTCTCCGTATCCTCGGGAGCGACACCCGGCCGGGAAAGATGCTTGTAGATCCGATCATGCAGCGGCATGCTGGCGCTCGACAGATCCGCAAGCGTCGTCGGTGCGCTGGGGCCGGTATTCTCGCTCTCTCCAACCTTGTCCGCAAATCGGTCCGGGGGACTGTACAACTCCGAGCCGCTCTTCAGTTCGCGCGGTACGTAAATTTCAACTCGCAGCGGACCCGCCACCGCTTTCAAGGATTGTTTGATCGCCTCTCGCCGAGCCGAATTATCCACCAGCCCTTGCACCAGCAGCGAGCCATCCGACATCGGGAACAGGTAGATCTCTTCTCCTAGACAGGCATCCACTTTATGCAGAGCCTCGGCGATTTCGACCTCTTCGACGGTGGCGTGGGAATTCGCGTAGCTAAGAGGAACGGGACGCGGCAACGGCGGAACCGCGTCAGAGCGGGGCGAAGTCGCGTGCGTCGCGGAAACATCGTCGGTCGTGCCCGGAACCAGCAGATGGGCCAATTCCATACTGCGCGGCTCGGTTGCCTCGGACATCCGCGTGAACCGGTATTCTTGTCCTGCCTTTTCCGCGGAAGTGAAAATACTGACTGAAGCCGGTGAGTAGTCTTTTGCGTCTACGCGTAATCGGGCTTCCGTGATTCCTGACGGATGACCAGGGGCAAACGGATAGTGCAATTCGAAGACACCGCCCGTTTTCCGGGCCGATACCTCTGTGGTTCCTCGCGCGCGAATCAAGCTCCGGAACCCCTCGACAGAGACGTCCGGCACCCAACCTTGCTGGCTCAGATATGCAATGAGCGCCTTATCGCCGGCTTCCGCCGGCAAAACCGCCCGCAGCACGCCGCCTGAGATGTTTCCCGCGTCATCCGCGGTCGTATCCTCGAACGACCCAAAGACCGATTGCGCGTTCCAGTAGGCAGCCGGCGTGTCGGAATCACGCACTGCGATGATGGTGCCCAGTTGCCTGGACGTGCCATCTTTGCCATCAATGCGCTCGACTCGCAGGGAAATCTTGCTCACTTGGCCACGGGCTGGACGGTGCTCGGTCTCGTAGCTCTGGGCACGCACCAGTACCGTGTCCGCGGAAACCCGTGTGTTGAGCACGTCGGTGAACATCACCACCAGCAGACATGCGGCCAGTGCCGATGCGATCACCGCCCTCCGGTGCTGGCCCATCACAGCGGCAAGAGCCCGGAAACCCGAACTCACCGGTTTCCACATCTGGCCTGTTGCGGAGACCTTGCTGTGCTCACCAGCCGCCGCGTGTCGCACCAGTCGTTGCCGGAATTGCTCGACGCGCGATTCGGCGAAGGCCGGAGCCTCCGGCAACAAACTCTTCCGCACTTGCAGAAAGCGGTCGATATTTTCCTGCACCGCACCCAGACGGCTGCGGCAAGTCCAGCAACTCTCTACGTGGTTGCGCGCCGCTTCCAGTTCCATGCGCGACATTTCTCCATCCTGGTAAGCAACCAGTTGGACATCGCTCAAATGCGGCGGAACCAGCGGACTCTTCTTAGGCACGTTTGACATCACGCACCTCGAATTTCTTGAGTCCGCGAGAGAGATACACGCTCACGGCTTTGTGGCTGATTCCCAGCACGTCGCCGATCTCCTGATAGCTCAGTCCCTCGGCGCGCAGGGTAAGACAGTAGCGTTCACGCTCGTTCAGGATTTCCAGTGACTGTGCGATGCGCTGCTGCTGGATGAGGTCGTCTTCGGTAGTGCGGGAGTTCTCGTTCAGGCTGCGATTGGAAAGCCACTCCGCGACCGCGATTTCGTGAATGCCCTTGCGGCGAATGTGATCGATGGCAAGATTGTGGATGACGCGGTAAAGCCAGCTGCGGACGTTCAGGATCTGGGCCTTGCGTTTCATCTGGTCAAACAACTTCAGGAACGCCATCTGCACCAGATCTTCCGCTTCGCCCGTGGAACCCACAATCTGGTAGGCATAGCCCAGCAGAGAGGGACGCATGGTGGCGTACAACTCCACCACCGTTTCCTCCAGTTGCTCGCTTCGCCGCGGGCTGTCCGCCTGATCGAATCCGAACACCTGGCTTAGCTTGAGAGTACTCTCCTGGTCCATGGGTCCCGAGGTGTTTTTTCTCTATAACTGCAGGATAATCGGATGCTATCCCGCTTAGTTTCAGCCGCTCCCGCTGCTGCTGCGGCTAACTTTGTATACACCAAATCCCGTAGTTTCAGGCCACCCGCGTCAAAATATTTTTTTCATTCGGATTCGTTAGTCAATTCCTTGTTCCGTCCGTCACACTTTTGATAAAACGCTTTTCCTTTGTGTGCAAAATGATGACCCCGGGCGGAGGGGACCGTCCTGCTCGTCATCCCCTGATATGACAGAAATGGCGGCACCACTCCTTTTTTCGGACGAGCGCGGCGACGAGCTTGTACTGCAGACTGCCGAGCGCGCCATGGTGCGCCTGGTGGCGATGGGCGTCCCCGACCGCGAGATTGCTCAGCAATTGGGTTTGACGGAAGACCAAGTGCGCGACCAGTTGCTGGTGATCTTCAAGAAACTCGCCGTCGCCGGATTGCTCGATCAGCTTCTCTACGTCGGAGGGGAGACGTAAGACTCTAGTGTTAGGAAGAAGAGCGTTCGGTTCGTCCTAGAACGGTTAGAGGCAGTTATCTCGCACGAATTTCGGCCCCCTGCCAATAGCGGAATTCAGCTACTGGACGGCCCTATGAAGCCTGTTCGCTGCTCCCGAACGGGCTTCCTTTTTTTCTGGAGCGTTCAGTACCCGCTGCTGCCTTCCGTGGAAGACTCGACACCCTCGTCGTCCCCATGAAGCAGTCCAAACTTTTTCAGCTTGTACCGCAGAGCGTCGCGGGAAATATCCAGCAGTCGGGCGGCTTGCGTCTGGTTGCTGCCGGCCTGCCGCATGGCCAGCTCCACCATGGCCCGTTCCACCTCCTCGAGCGAAGTGCCGCCCTCGGGAATGTAGAGCCGCGGCAAGGTACGCCCATTGGCAAGCTGCTGTCCCCCGTCCACCGGCGCCGTACGCTCGAACGCGGTCCTGCCTCCCGACTCCGCCACCGAAAAAGGCAGATACACCGGACGTACCAGCTGCTCTTCTTCCAGAATCATCGCCCGTTCAATGGAGTTTTTCAGCTCACGCACATTCCCCGGCCAGTTGTGCGTCAGCAGCAGGCGGCGTGTCTCATCGGTGACCCCGCGGACCGACTTCTTGAACTTCCGGTTATAACGATCCACGAAGAACTCGACCAGCGGCAGGATGTCTTCTTTCCGTTCCCGCAACGGAGGAATGAAGATGGCAATGATCGCTAGCCGGTAATAAAGGTCCTGGCGAAACCCTCCTTCGCGCACGGCTTTTTCCAGATCGCGATTGGACGCGGCAATGACTCTTACGTCTACTTGCATATCCCGCACGCCGCCCACCCGCCGGATCACCTGGTCCTCCAGCACCCGCAGTAGCTTCGCCTGCAGCAAAGGAGACAGTTCGCCAATCTCATCGAGAAAAAGCGTGCCGCCGTCGGCCATTTCGAACAGGCCCTTCTTCATCTGCTTGGCATCGGTGAAGGCGCCGCGCTCGTGTCCGAACAGTTCAGCCTCCATCAATGTCTCGGGAATGGCGGAGCAGTTGATCGCCACGAAGGCTTTTTCCTGGCGGGAACTCTCGTAGTGAATCGCCTTGGCGATCAGGTCCTTACCCGTCCCGCTTTCCCCCTGGATCAGAATCGTCGTGGCTTCGCTGGAGGCCACCTTGCGCACAAAATTCATCAACTCCGTCATCTTCGCCGAGGCGCCAATGACCTCGTGATAGCCGGTGCGCCGGCGTACCTCTCCCCGCAGCGTCTGCACTTCCGAACGCAGCCGGGTGGTCTCGAGCGCGTTTTTGATGGTGACGTTGAGCTCTTCGAAATCCAGCGGCTTGCCGATAAAGTCATATGCGCCCAGCTTCAGCGCCAGCTTCACATCGTCGAGCTGGGGATCGGCCGTGATCATAATGACCGCCCGCGCATCCCCGCTTTTCTTTAGTTGTTCGAGGACTTCCAGTCCGCCCATGTCGGGCATGCGGACGTCGAGCAGCACCAGGTCAGGCGACTCACGCTGCGCCACCTTCAGGCCGGGTTCCCCGGCCTCGGCTTCCACCACGTGGTAGCCCCACTCCTCGCACTTCTGGCGCAGGGACCAGCGCACCAGGCGCTCATCATCGACAATGAGAATTTTTTCCGCAGGCATTGTGGCCTGATTAGCTTACTACGGAATGTATGGGATTCGGGGGTGGCGGGACTGCTAGCCGGCTGCCGCCGGCTCAGCGGCCGGGCGCTCGATCGGAAGGCTGACGACAAAGCGGGCGCCATGTCCGACGGAGCTGGTCACATCGATTCTGCCCCCATGCTCCTCCACGATGCGGCGGGCCAGCGACAAACCCAGGCCAGTGCCGTTGCCTTTGGTGGTGTAGAACGGGCGGAAGATGTTGGGAATGTGCTCGGGCGCGATGCCGCGTCCGGTATCGGTGACACTGATCGTCGAGTAGGCATCGTCCGCGTCTAACTCGACCGTGATCTGGCCTCGGCCGTCAATGGCCTGGATGGAATTGATCAGCAGGTTGAGCAGCACCTGGTGAATCTGGCCGCTGTCATGCTCCACTTCGGGGACGGTGGGGTTCTTCTTGAATTCGATGGTGATCGGCTTCGAGAGCGCCTGCTGGCGGGCCAGCATCACCGCGTGCTCCGCAGTCGTATTCAGATCGCTGCGCCGGATCTCCGGCGGATGAGGCCGCGCCGTCTGCAGCAGGTCGCTCAGAATGTGATTGATCTGCGCGATCTCCTGGCGGACGTCTTTCACCACCACGCGCGCCGGACTTGTGGCTGGCAAGTCGCGCCCGATGATCTCGATTACCCCCGCGATGCCCGCCAGCGGATTGCGGATTTCGTGCGCTAAACCCGCGGCCAGTTCACCCAGGGTTGCCAGGTGCTCCGCGCGCGACATCTGCGTGCGGTGCAAGCGCTGAATCTCTTCGCGGCTCTCCCGCAGATGAGTCACCATGCGGTTGAAGTTGCGCCCCAGGTCGCCGATCTCATCGTTGCGCTTGGCAAAAGCAACGGAGGCGGTCAGATCTCCCTCTCCCACCTGCGCCATCTTCTCCTGCAGTTCCACCATCGGCCGCTGCACCTGGTAGGTGAGCACGAACAGCAAAGCGGCGCAGATCAGTACCGCGCCCGTGCCCGCCACCACCATGACAGTGTGGCGCTCGGGATCCCTCCACGATAGCGATGCCAGCAGGAACAGCGCCAGGCCGTTCAATAAGACGAAGGCGATCGGCAATAGCGCCTTGATCTGCCAGTTGATGCGCACCAGGCCGCTGGCGGACATCATGTCCGAAGTCTTGCCGGCGCCCTTCACTCGGAGTTCCTGATGCTTCCGCACATCGCGCTTTCTCTCGATGGGGTAAACTTGCGAATCCGGAACAGGCCCGGAAGGAATGGTCACTTCTCGTTCCGCCGGGGGCGCTGCCCGTTTGCCCTTCTCTGCGTTAAGCATACGCGTGTAATCCCGGCAGTAAATAGGTCACGCCGAAGAACGTAAACATCACCACCGCGAATCCAAGGATGGCAAAGTACGCGGCGCGCCGGCCCCTCCATCCCCGCGTGATCCGCATATGCAGGTAGCCGGCGTAGACCAGCCAGGTAATCGCCGCCCAGGTTTCCTTCGGATCCCAGCTCCAATAAGAGCCCCAGGTGCGATTCGCCCAATACGCGCCGGCCGCGATCATCAGGGTGAGTAGGGGGAAGGCGATCGCGATCGTTTTGTAAGTAATGCGGTCGAGCATCTCGGCGCTGGGCAGCATGCGCTCCAGTTCAGGACGCCGCCACAACAGCAGCAGGTAAAGCAGCGACACAAAAATGCTGCCGACCAGCCCCGACAGAATGAACGGACTAGCCGCCAGGCTGGTGGTGAACAATCCATCCGCGTCCAAAGAACCATAGCTGCCGTCGCGCGCTCTCAGCAGAAAGAACACCAGCGCCAGCACCTGCAGCAGGATGCTGACAAACACCGCCCGATTTGCAACGTTGATGAGGTTCTCGTTCCCCGTCTTGCGCCACAGGATATAGAGCACGAGCGGAGCGGCTACCGCGGCCAGCACCAGCAACATCAGCCAGCCCAGGTCCGGAATCACTACAAAGAGTCGCATGCCCTTCGACAAAAAAACTTCCGATTTCTGCTCGGCATTCCACGCCACCACGCTCAAGCCGCCCCACTTCTCAAACCGCGTGAGTACCCCAAGGTATGTTCCGATGCCGAACAAACTAGTGGCGGCCAGAAACGTCTCCGTCTTCATCCTGTCCTGGATCAGAAACATCATGGCCAGCGCAAAACTAAGCGCGCATGCGGCGTACGCCAGCATGGCCAGCGTAACGTGCACGTGCAGCCATGTGGACTGCAACGCCGGCACCAGCGGATGGACATCCGACGGCAGCAGTTGCATCAGAACCACGCCTACAATCGCCACCGGCATGGTCACGGTGCCGATCACCTTCACTCCGAAACGCTTTTCCGCAATCAGCGTCAGCACCACCAGCGTCCAAACGAAGCTCAGCAGCATTTCATAAATGCTGGCAAATGGCGGATGCCCCGCCACGTACCAGCGGTGGGCCACCGCTCCCGTATTGGCCGCCAGTCCCGCCCAGGTCGCCACCGAAGCGAAGCGAACGTAGGCCTCGGTCCCCGTAACTCCAAAGCCCAGGTACAGCGCTCCCGCGCCCGCGTAAAAGATGAAAGCGGCATAAAGGAAATTCGATTCGCTGAACAGGTTGCCGCTTTTCACCACGTTCAGAAATCCCATGAACAGCAGGAACGCGATAGAAAGCCCCACCATCACCACCAGTGTGGCCCCGGTTGCAGCAGGTTGCTGTTCGACTCGTGCACGCGACATAAGACCTTCCTCCGTTACGGCTGCCTAATCTCCAGCCATTGAAGCCACCTGGTCCGCTACGCAGGGCTTCGGTTGCGCCTTGAACTCCGACTGAATTTCTTTCACCAACTCTTGAAAACGTTCTTCGAAAACGTCTCTGTTCTTGTTCGAAGTGCCGCCGATCCACAAACTCAGGCGTCCGCGGGCGTCACGCACCACAACCGCCCACAGCCGGATGTGCACCAGGTAGAAAACCGCCGCCAGCCCGATCGCCATCAACAACACGCCGGCCCACACCGCCCATTGTCCCGGCTCGTGAGAAACCTCAAGCCCGGTGAAATACGCCATCTGCACATCCTTGCCTTCAAACTTGTAAGGAGACTTGTCGTTCTCCGCGAAACCCGGGATCGGGGGCAACCACACGTTGATGGCTTTGCCTTTCGACGTGACCACCAGGTGTGCGGCCGGGTTCTCCACTTGCTCCGAGCGGGTATAGACCTGTCCATCGCCCACCACGTAGTCGGGAATGAATTCCGTCATGCGCACGCTGGTGTCGGCGTCGAGCGCCACCTCTTGGTTCATTGCCAGATCCACGTCTTGCGCCTTCGCCGCGCCGGATACCGGCGTTGCCGTCAGAGAAAGTTTGTCAACCTTGCCGGTGCTGCCGTAACTCGACTGGTAAAAGCGAATTCCCCGGTAGACCAGAGGATCGTTGACCACGATTTCCTTGCGCAGGACCTCCCGACCGTTTTCGATCACCGCCAGCTTTGACCACCACTTCTTGGGCGTTCCGTCCTGATAGTTCTCTTGCCCGGCGGCATCACAACGAATCGCAAAGGAAAGTGCGCGCCCGGTTTTGTCGTGCAACTCCACCATGTTCGATTGCTGCCCGCGGGTCAGTGCCACATACCCGCGCCAGCCATACAGCGCATCGACAATGCCGCCCAGAAAAATCAGAAGCAGGCTGGCGTGCACGATGTACACCGCCATCTCCGAGAAGCGGTTGCGCTCCCCGAAAATTGATTGCTGCTGGTTGTGCACCACATGCTCGGGATGGAAGCGGAACTTGCGGAAGACCCGCTCCGCCGTAGCCAGTCCCGCCGCCTCATCGTCAATCGGGATTTGCGTCTGGGTGGGAAGCGCTTTGCGGAAGCTCTCATCGGGACTCTTATAAGGACGCGAGAAATAACGCCAGGAATTCGGAAAGCGCTGGATGGAAGCGGCAACGATGCTCAAGCTCACCAGCACCAGCAACAGCACGAACCACCAGCTATGGAACACATCGGTCAGCCCGAGGGAGTCCAGAATCCGCAGCATCTGGGGAGAGTAGGCGCGCTGGATGTCGTCGGCATCCGCCGTCGGCCGCTGCAGGATGACCGTGCCCGCCGCCGAAAAGATCACCACCGTGATCAGCAGGACCACTCCGGTCTTGATGGAACTCATCGTTTGCCAGAGCTGGCGTCCCGCTGCGCGAAGACTTGTCGGCATAATCTCGCCTCCGGCAGCAGGAAATGCACGTTCCGCGCCACCCGAAGGGGAAACGCGAAGTCATTTGTATGCAGTAGCTTGACCGGTAGACTGGCAAAAAGGGCTCCGCCGGTTTGGGCCATATCACACAGCAGACAAAGGCCGGTACAGCGATTTCGCGCACAAGATCCCCGTCCCAAATCACCGCCGAACGTGATCCGAGTCCTATGGAGCCGGGATTCCCACGGTGTCGAATATCCAAAACGGAATTCATGCCTGCCAATTCCAATTTGGGACCGACCGACCACTGCGAATTTTCGCCCTACGTGACTTGGGTCATTTCACCGAGACCACTGTGGGAGTTGGCCCAATCCGGTGAGGAAAACGGATTGTTGCAAAACGCCTCACTTCGGGACGCATTGTGCAACACCCGCAATTCCAACCACTTGCACGAATCGTTCAAAAACTCCGCAGTCATCGCACTTAGGTCTGTGTCCTGCATAAGACCATGGTGGAGGATGCGTTGAACACCCGCCAGAGCTCGAATCGGCTCACGATCCAACGGACCCTGGTGTCCTTGGTTCTGCTCGTCGGCACCGCCAGTGTCTTTGCCGTCCAGCACCCGGTTCCCCTCGACCCCAAAGCGGATTCCTCCACTTGCATTCAGTGTCACGAAGACAAGACCAAAGGCAAGTCGGTGCACTCCGCCATCGCGATGGGCTGCAACAGTTGTCACGAGATCCGCACCAACAAAGACGTCACGCACGTAAAACTGATCACCGCAACGCCCTACAGGCTCTGCCTCACTTGCCACGCCGACAAAGATGCCAGCCAGATGACCGGCCGGGTGCATCCGCCCGCGGTTCGCGATTGCCTGACATGCCACGATCCCCACACCGCGGAGTACAAGAACCAGTTGCACAAGCCGCTTTCCGGTGATGCCAAAGAAAATCTGTGCCTCAGTTGCCACCAGACAGGATTGAATACTCCCGAGAAGGGTAGCCGCCATGCCGCCCTCGACCTGGGATGCGACACCTGCCACACCACCCACAAGGTCGGCGAGCGCGGCAAGCTGGAGTTCGATTTCCATCTCACCAAAGCGACCCCGGCGCTCTGCCTCGACTGTCACGACGCCAAAGACGCCAAGCTACAAGCGGCGCATCAGAATCAGCCTTTCGCTACCGCCGACTGCGTGACTTGCCATGATCCGCACCAGTCGCGCAGTCCGAAATTGATGCAGGCCTTCCTGCACAATCCTTTCGAAAACAAGATGTGCGATACCTGCCACCAGCCCGCGAAAGACGGCAAGGTGGTCCTTACCCAGGCGGATGCGAAGTCGCTCTGCGTCACCTGTCACGACGACAAAGCCAAGCTGATCGACTCCGCGAAAGTGCCGCACCCCGGCGCCGCCGGCGACTGCACCGATTGTCACAACCCGCATGCCAGCAGGTTTCCCGGACTCCCCAAGACGGATCCGGTGAGCATCTGTCTGGGATGTCATGCTGAGATCGCGGAACTGGGAAAGAAACCGGTACGTCACCAGCCCGCATTCGAACAGGGATGCGCCACTTGCCACGAGCCCCACGGCGGCGATCGTCCCAAGCTGCTGCGCGCGCAAGGCAACGCGCTTTGCCTCGAGTGCCACGGTCCTGACTCGCAAGCGCAGAAGCTCGATGCCGAACACGTGCTTACCATCTTCAACGGCAAAGTGAAATTGCCCGAGGACTACTACCAGAAGAACCAGGTTGTGATCCTCCCCCTGAAGTATGGATTGGGACACCCGGTGCAGTACCACCCCGTCTCCGACGTGATGGACCCCACCAATATCACCAAAGTCAAAACACCGATGAGTTGCCTGAGCTGCCACCAGCCGCACGCTTCCGCAAAGCCCGGACTGCTGGTGAAGGATCAAGAGAACAACATGGCGTTCTGCGACACCTGCCACAAGAACCGGATCACCATGGGAGTGCAGTGATGCCTGCCAAGGAGAGGAGAGCAACAATGATGACTCACGCAGAATCCAAACCCGCGGCCAGAAATCTGGCTGCTCTCCTGATCCTGCTCGCCCTGATGCTGCTCTGGCCGGACGCGGTGTTTGCCGGGAAAAAGAAACCGTCGTCGTCGGCTGCACAGCAGGGTCCGAAGAAAGTCAAGATCGATACTTCCGTGCTGGTGTGGCCGAGCCCGCCTTACATCCCTCGCGTACGCTGGATGGCCTACTACGCGGGCATGAAGATCGACTACACCCCCGCCCAGCAGAAGAAGCAGAAGGAAAGCTGGATGGATCGTCTGGCCGGCGCGCAGCAGAAAGACGACAAGCAGATCCTCAAGGAATTCCCCTTCCAGCTGATCAGCCCTTATGGCATTGCGATTGACTCCAAGGGGACCGTCTATGTCGCCGATCAGAGAGTGGGTGCGGTGTTCATGTTCAACACCGAGACGCGTGAAGTGCACCTGATTCGCAACGGCAGGGATGCGAAGTTCGGATTGATCAACGGCGTCGCCATCGACGACGGTGACCGCCTGTTCGTTTCCGACGGAAAGCTTCGCCGGGTTCTCGTATTCGACGCCACTCACAAGGTAGAGGGTGTGGTCGACGAGGGCATGGTGGATCCGGTCGGACTTGCCATCGACACTGAGAACCGCTTCCTCTATGTCGTCGATACCCAGCAGGACCAGGTGCTGGTGTATGACGCGGACAGCTACAAGCTGCTGCGCCGCATCGGCACCGGCGGCAAGAATCACTTCCTCACCGATCCCGGTGATTTCGGCGCCCCCTCGAATGTGGCTCTGGACAAGGACGGCAACGTCTACGTTACCGACACCATGAACAACCGCGTGGAGATCTTCGACGCGGACGGAAACTTTATCAGCCTGTTCGGCAAGCACGGCGATGGGCCGGGATACTTCGCTCGCCCCAAAGGCATCGCTGTCGATTGCGACGGCCATATCTGGGTGGTCGACCAGATGGAAGACCGGGTACAGGTCTTCAACCGCGAAGGCCAGTTGCTCACCTACTTTGGCGAGCATGGAAACTATCCCGGGGAGTTTGCTTCAGCGGCGGGAATCGCCATCGACAAACAGAACCGCGTGTTCGTCACCGACGAGTATCCCGGACGGGTGCAGATGTTCCGCTACATCACCGACGCCGAGGCGGATGCCGAGAAGGCCCGCCGGGCGGAGGAGCAGAAGAAGAAATCGGGCGGAGCCCAGGCGCAGACGCCGGCAGAGGCGCCAAAGGATTCCGCTCAGGCGAAAGCGCAGGTGTCCGATGCGCACTAGCCAATCCAGGGTTTTGGCAGCTTTCGGGCAGCCAAAGCGGAGAAGGGTACCGCCGGCATGGCCCCTCTCCGGAAGTCGCAGTAGCAGTGACGTGTTGCAACACATCATTCAGGAGGTCTTATGAAGAAAGTAATTCTCGTAGCGTTGATGGTTCTGGCCGTGGGCGCGTTTGCCGCAGCACAGATCACCACTCCGACAACCGACATTTTGGGAGCTCACCTCAACTATGGCCGTGGCTGTGCGGGCTGCCATGCTCCGCACAGCGGCGCGTACGGCAACGGCGCGGCGAAACATGCCGACACCACTGCCGGCAACATCGCTCTGTGGGGCCAGGACGTAGGCGGCCTCTATGGGCAGACCATCACCAGCGGCCAAAGCGAGCACGGGTCGTTTGTGGAAACTCTGCCTACTGCTCTCACCACCGGTACACCCGATGTAGCTGGCGTTCTTATGTGCCTGAGCTGCCATGACGGCAACTATGCCCAGGGCGCCATGATGAAGAACAAAGTGTTTGAAACCCTGCCCAGCACCTACGGAACCTACAACAACATTCCGACCCTGCTCGGAGCCGACAACACCACAACCGGCAATTACCTCAACGACCACCCGGTGGGCCTGAACGCCTATGTCACCTGCGGCGGAACGTATGACTGGGATTGCACGATTGTGAACGGCGCAGTCTCGATGAACGGCGCGAATTCTTCGCAGTTTGTGAAGAACTACGGCTTCTTCGTCCGGACCAGCGCTTTCAACAATCAACCCACAGTGATGTGCACCACGTGCCACAACCAGCACGTGATGAACGTGGTGAAGGTGACCAATGGCGCGACCAGCGGTCTGCCTTCCGGCACCTACGCGACCATGTTCTTCGTGCGCGCTCCCTATAACCCGGCAAGCGGCACTGCGAATTCAAACCAGACTGCGCAGTTCTGCCGTCAATGCCACGGCGCAGAGGGCAACGAGTCGAACGGCGGCTTGAACGTCCCGACCACGTTCTAACTCTGAATGGGGAGAGAGCGATCTCTCCCCACTTCTTAGCCGCAGAAGCGAGGAGGAATGATGAAATCCCAGATTCTAACCAGTGTGCTGGTTCTGGCGGCCCTGACCCCGGTTTCGGCCCAGCTCGTGTCCTCTCACGCTTCCACCAAACCGGCAGTCGCAAGCGCCCAACCCGCCGGCAAGCCGGTAGCGCGAGTGAACGGAACCGCGCTGACCGACCGCGATCTGGCCCGCGAGATGTACACGATTTTCCCCTACGCCAAACAGCACAACGGCGAGGTGCCGAAAGAGATGCAGGAAGGCATCCGCAATGGCGCGATGCAGATGATCATTTTTGAGGAGCTGGTGTACCAGGAAGCGCTTCGCCGCAAGATGACGGTGCCCCCGGCAAAGCTCCAGAGCGCGGAGAAAGATTTTCGTGGACAGTTCAGCTCTCCCGAAGAATTCCGACAAGTCCTGCAATCCGATTTTCAGGGATCGGA
This sequence comes from Terriglobia bacterium, assembly GCA_963832635.1. Classification (GTDB taxonomy): domain Bacteria; phylum Acidobacteriota; class Terriglobia; order Terriglobales; family Acidobacteriaceae; genus DATFTE01. The sequence goes on from CAWHVH010000004.1 coordinate 1,159,243, forward strand.
GAAACTGCTGCGCGAGAAAATTACGCGCTCGCTGTTGATCGACGCCCTGCTCCGGATTGAAGTCGATAACAAGTCCGTCGTATCTCTGGCCGAAGCCAGGGCGTTTTATGACAAGAATCCCGCTCGCTTCCAGATTCCAGAGGCCTACGCCATCCAGACCATCTCTTTCATCGCCCCTGAGAAAGCCACGCCCCAACAACTAGACGAGGCGCGCAAGAAGGCGGAAGCTGCACTTCCCCAGGCCAAGGCAGCCAAGAACTACGAAGAGTTCGGATTGCTGGCCGAAAAAGTCTCCGAAGACGACTATCGCGTGATGATGGGAGACCACAAGGCAGTGCCACGCTCCCAGATTGCGCCCCAGGTTCTGCAGGCCTTCGCTTCCATGCAGGCCGGACAGGTTACCGGCGTCATCCAGGTGGACCGCGTTTACACCATCGTGCGGTTGAATCAGCACATTCTGGCCGGAAAAGTGAAGTTTGAAGAGGTCAAAGCCCAGCTGAAGACCGAGTTGACCAAGCAGAAAACAAACCAGGTTCGCGCCACCCTGGGCAAGAAGCTGCGACAGAACGCCAAGATCGAGGTTCTGTAGCAGCGGTGAAAGGTTGGTATGAAGTGTTCAGGCGTTTCCAATTCGGGGCGAGTCTCGTAGTTGGCTTCCTGCTGCTTGCGCGGCCGGCGGTAAGTCAGATTCAGACCGGCGACTTCAGCATGAAAGCCAGCGGCATTCTCTCTGGAGGCTACTCCGCCGGGTACGGGGATGTGCTGCAGTCTTCGCACAATATGAATTTCGGCGGGAACGGCACCCTGTCCGGCTCTTATTACGATCCTAATTTCCTGTCATTCAGTCTTTCGCCTTACTACAATCAATCGCGCTCGAACTCCGAATTTCAATCCATCTCGGCCGCCAGCGGGTTTAATTTTTCCAGCGGGATCTTCAGCGGCAGTCATTTCCCCGGCTCAGTGACCTTTGCCAAGTCGTACAACAGTGATGGCAACTTCGGAATTCCCGGGCTGGCGGATTACACCACGCACGGAGACAGCACCACGTTCGGTGTTTCCTGGAGCGAGCTGATTCCCGATCTGCCCAGCCTGACGGCAAGCTACCAGAGGGCAAACAACAGCTATTCGATTTACGGAACCAACGACAGCGGCAACTCCGCTTCGCAATCGTTCAGCCTGCGGTCCGGCTATCTGTTTCGTGGGTTCAACATGGGCGCGTACTTCTCCGATGGGACCTCGCACTCTTTGATTCCGCAGGTGCTGCAGAATACGCAGGGAGCCGAGACCAGTCATGCGGATACCACCAGCTACGGATTCAGCGTCTCGCATGCGATTCCCCTGCGCGGTTCGGTCTCGGCCAATCTGAACCGCTCCGATGTCAACGACAATTTTGCCGGGTATCAGTTCAATGGCACTATCGACACGGTTTCCGCCGCCGCGGGCATACAACCGACCAACAAGCTGCACCTGTCGATGAGCGCCAACTATTCCGACAATCTGGCGGGCGTCCTCTATCAGGCCGCCGCTACCTCCGGGGCGCCTATCCAGCAGCCGCAGCAGGCATCGCATGCCACCGACCTCACGGGCAGCGTCAGCTATTTGATTTTGCCTAACCTGCAAAGCCAGGCTTACGCGGATCGCCGGGTGCAAACATTTCTGGGTGAAAGCTTCGGCGCCAATGCCTACGGCGGGGGCCTCAGCTACAGCCAGGGGTTGCTCGGCGGAAACTTCAGCAGTTCGTTGTTCCTGACCGACAACACCGTTGACGGTAGCAACGTGAATACCCTGGGGCTCAATATGGCGGCCAGCTACTCCCACCGCATCCAGAACTGGTTCCTCGCCGGATCGTTCAGTTATGCGCAGAACGTGCAAACCCTGCTGATCACCTACATGACTTCGTACTACCACTACTCCGCCAACGTGCGGAGGCGCGTAGGAAAACAGTTCACCTGGACCGGAAGCGGCGAGTTCTCGCATAGCGGCCTGACCACTCAGGCGGGGACCCGGAGTAGCAGCCAGAGTTACTCTACCGGCCTTGGCTACGGCCAATGGATCACCCTCAACGGAAACTATGCGTCCTCCAACGGAAACGCCCTGCAACTCGGAGGTGGATTGACGACGACGCCTCTGCCGCCGGTCATTCCTTCCAACCTTCTCATCCTGTACAACGGGACGAGCTACGGGTTCGGGCTGGGGAGTTCGCCCATTTCCCGGCTCACCATCGGAGCGGGTTTTTCCAAGGGGAACAGCGGAACGTTTGCCGGCGGCGTAGGTTCTTCGAACAGTACGCAACAATTCAACGCTGTTTTCCATTACCGCTTCCGCAAGATGGAGGTGAACGGCGGATACAGCAGGCTCATGCAGGGCTTTAGCGCGTCCGGCCTGCCGCCTGCCATGGTATCGTCCTACTACGCTGGGGTGTCGCGGTGGTTCAACTTCTTCTAAAGGGTGTCCGGGCGCGAAGTCTGCGAGTAATCGTGCTGCTACTCAGCGCGCCGTTGTTTCTCGCTCCCGCCTGGAGCGCCAGCAAGTCCCGGGAAAAACGAACCGAAGCCGCTCCCCCGGAGCTTTTGCTTGAAGGCGGCCGTAAGCTCACCTATGAACGGAGTTTCAGCTGGGAGCGCGAAGTGAAGCCCAAGCGCGGCTTCTGGAATCGCCTGGTAGACATCGTCGCCGGTGAACCGGAGTTCCACGTCCTCATCCGTCCCTATAGCGTAGTTACCGATTCGCGCGGGCGCATCATCGTGACCGATCCCGCTGCCGCCGGCGTCCACATCTTCGATTTCGCGCAGCAGAAATACAAGTTCATTACCCGCGAGGAAAAAGGCAAAGACGCCATGCTCAGCCCGCAGTGCGTGGCCGTCGATGCCGACGATAACATCTACGTCACCGATTCCGACACGGGCAAGATTTTCGTCTTTAATCGCGACGGAAAATACCAGCGCGCCATCGGCAGCCTGAAGGGCGGAGAAGGTTATTTCAAACGTCCTACGGGAATCGCGATCGATTCCGCCGCCCAGAGAATTTATGTAACCGACACGCTGCGCAATCAGATATTCATGCTCGACATGCAAGGCAGCGTCTTGCAGAAGATCGGGAAGAATGGTAACGCCCCAGGGGAATTCAACTATCCGACCGAACTGCGCCTGGATGGGCCGGATCTGATTGTGGTCGACGCCATGAACTTCCGGGTGCAGGTTCTGGACCGCTCGGGTGTTTTCAAATACTCAATCGGCAAACTCGGTGACTCCAACGGGGACATGTTTCGTCCCAAAGGCGTGGCGGTCGATTCCGAAGGCGATCTTTACGTGGTCGATGGTTTGTGGGGGACCGTGCAGGTGTTCAACCGCAAAGGACAACTGCTCTATTACTTCGGCAGCCGGGGTACGGGCGCCGGCCAGTTCCAGTTGCCCGCGGGTCTGTTCATTGACCGTAACGACCGCGTCTATGTGGCCGACTCGTTTAACCACCGCATTCAGGTCTTCCACTATTTCGGATTGCCGAAGCAGGCGAAAGAAGGCGCACAATGAAGGCCAGATCGCTTTTTGCCTGCTGCCTCATCCTCTTATTCGCAGGCACACTCAGCGCGCAACTCGGGGGCGACGTCATTGGAGCGCACGACTTAGGGCCGGGAAGCAAGTCGCCCATCACTGGTGCGCGCACGGATTTCTGTACCTACTGTCACGCGCCGCATTCGGGAATTACCGCGGGCACCGCGCCCTTGTGGAACCAGACGCTGACCACGCAAACCTACATTCCCTACACCAGTTCCACCTATCATGAGACGGGCAACCCGCAACCTATGCTGGGCAGCGACAGCAATCTCTGTTTGAGTTGCCACGACGGTACGGTGGCGCCCGGAACCACCGCGGTCTCCGGCAAGGTCACCATGGCGGGTTCCATGTACACCACGGATGTGCTGGGAACCAACCTGCAATCCTCACACCCATTCAGCCTGGTTCTTCCCATGAACGACGCGCCAGACCTGGTGGCAACGCTAGCCGCCAAGGGTCAGACGGCGGACCCCACCGGCGCGGTGCGACTCATTAATGGCAACATCGAATGCACTTCCTGCCACAATCCACACGTGCAGGCAAAGGATCCGATCGCGCAGAATTTTCTGGTCAAGAATAGTGCACAAGGTTCGATGTGCCTGGCATGCCACGATCCTAATCGCGTGATTCAGGGACAGACCAATCCCCTGGCCGGCTGGTTTACGAGCATTCATGCCACTGCCACCGACGCGGTACAGAACCTGCCCTACCCAACGCTCGATCAAAATGCCTGCGTGAACTGCCACACCAACCATAATGCTCCCGGCGCGGATTGGATTTTGCGCGGCGCGGGCGACCAGGATTGCCTCAACTGTCATTCGGGTTCGAGCTCTGCAACCGGGGGTTCGGTTCCCTCCGGCATGCTGGGGTACGCCAACCCCCGCCGTGGCGCAGTGGCGGCCAGCGTGATGGTCCCCGCCAGCGTGGCCGCCAAGTTCAACGTCGCTGCCGAGTACGCGAAAATCGGCCATCCCATCTCCAACGGCGCCAATGTCGCCCAGTACAAGGCCCTCAGCAAAGGGCAGTTCCAGACAGTCGTCCCCAACACTCCGAGCCAGTCGGGATGCATCGATTGCCATGACCCCCATTCCGTGCAGGCAGTGACGGCGTTCAGCGCCGCACCGGCGCTCCGCGCCTCGCAAAATGCCACCATCGGAATCAGTGAGAAAGATGGAGTGACCGTGCTGCGTCCGGCGCGCAACCAGTTTGAAGTCTGCCTGCGCTGTCATGGAACGAATCCGTCCAAGCTGGAAGACCGGACGAAATACGGATACCTCCCGGCTCGTCTGTTGACCGCGGCTGATCCCCTGAACCTGATCCCGCAATTCAGTATCTCCGCAGCGTCCAGCCATCCCGTATTCCACCCCCGCAGCAGCCCTCTCCCCCAGCCCAGCTTGTTGACCAACATGTGGAATATCAACGGCACCACGCAGGGACGGGCGGTAGGCGTGCAGATCTTCTGCACCGACTGCCACAACAGCGACGACAACCGCGAGTTCGGAGGCAACGGAGCGAACGGTCCTCATGGATCGAAATGGAGTCATATTCTCGAGCGCCGCTACGAATTCAGCCAGTCATCCGCGCCCGGACAGCCCGTGACCAATCTCTTTCCGAATCCCGACCTCAGCGTTAACGGGCCGTACGCGCTTTGTGGCAAATGCCACAATCTGTCGAACATCCTGCAGAACGCCAGCTTCAGCAAGCACTCCACGCACATCAACGCGGGATTCTCCTGTTCGACCTGCCACACGGCCCACGGCATGAGCTCGAGCAGTGCCAATGTCTCTGGGCAAAGGCTGGTCAACTTCGATATCAACGTGGTTGCTCCCAACGGAGCGCTGCCGATTTCCTACAATCAGGGAACCAGCACCTGTACCCTCACTTGCCATAACATGGCCCACAACCCCGACGGCTCGGTGGTCGCGGTTGCCGCGAGCGGCAGGAAGAAGTAACTGAATCCCAGCAGCTGCTGGGAACTCTGCCATGAGCACGAAGACGCTTATCAACTGGATTGCCATCGTCAGTCTCGGCATCCTCACTTTGTACGTCTACCATCCCCGCTACAGGAATTCCGGAATCAGTCTGGAGAATTTCGAGAGCTTCAACCTGGCCCAATCCCTGGTGGAGCATCGCGGTTTTTCCGATCCCTTTGAACCCCTGCGCACCGGGCCCTCCGCCCACCTCGCCCCTCTCTACCCGGCATATCTGGCTCTGATCATGGCAGTGTTTGGAACCGGTCCCATGGCGGCCAACGTGTTGGTGTGGAGCGCCGCCCTGACGCTCACGGCTCAACTGATGTTGCTACCGCCGTTGGCAGAATCTCTGGGGCTTGGTTTCTGGACGGGAGTTGTGGCCGCGTTCGCCTGGCTCGCCGCAGGCATTCCTCCCATTTTCTTGTGGGAATCGACCATGGCCGCGTTGCTGGCGGTGGGTCTCGCATTCCTGATGCAGAAAGCTCTCTCACGAGATCTGTCTCGAAAGGATTTGATCCTTTCGGGTGTACTTTGGGGAGCGATGTTGCTGTTGCAACCGGTGGCGGTGGTTGTCTTGCTGTTCTGGCTGTTGCTCTTGCATCTCGGTGCGAGCTCCTCACGCCGCCAAGTCCTCATGTTGGGACTTCTGCCGCTGGTGATCGTGCTGCCCTGGATTATGCGAAACGCTGTCGTCTTCCATCACCCGGTATTCATCCGCGATAACTTCGGGCTCGAACTTGCCGTTTCCAACAATCCTTGCGCGAGCGCCCTGTTCGAACAGAACGACCAGAGCGGCTGCTGGGCCTTAACTCATCCTAATTTCAACTACAGCGAGGCTGCCAAAGTCCGCCAAATGGGCGAGGTGGAATACAACCGGATGAAACTGCGCGAGACTTGGCACTGGATCGAAGACAACCCCGGGAGATTCGCGCTTTTGTCAGGACAGCGTTTTGTAGCGTTCTGGTTCCCGCCGCATTCTCTGAATAAAGGGAACGGGATGATCGTGCGTCCGCTCTGGGTGCAGGTGTTCACGCTGTTGAGTCTGCCCGGTTTGTTTCTGATGTGGAAGAATTCCCGTTCGTCACTCTTCGTGATCGCATTGTGGCTGGCGTTCTTTCCTCCCGTCTACTACTTCGTCCAATTCATGGACCGCTACCGCTATCCCATCCTGTGGGCGACCTTTCTCGCGGGGAGCTACTTCATTACTGAGATGGCTCGAGGGCTTGCCGCGGCCTCGCCGAGCAACACCGAGACCGCCACGGGCAAGGTCGGATAGCCGAAAATCCTTATCGCGATTGACTTGGCAGATGGAGGATATTAGTCCGGGATAGCGTCTGATTATTGCGATCGATGGGGACACCCAGTCCGCTGACATAGGCGAAAGCTCGTTCCCGAATGTGCTCGCTGCTCTCCCGATCTGAGAGAATGAGTCGCAGGCCCGCATTGCACTCGGTCTCCGCCGCTGCGGTATCGCCGAACCGTTTGGACCAGTTGCACATGATCATGTAAGCGTCGGGATTATTCGGATCGATCTCCGCCGCCCAACGCGCCCGCGCCATCTTCTCTTGCGGGGTGAAGCTGGGATCGACATTTCTCCGCACCAGGGTCGCCGAAACCAGCGGCCTCAGGTCGAACGTTCCCTCGTACACCAGAAGCGCACTGCCGCCGAGTTTTGCTGTCGGGGTGAGATGGCGGAATATCCGGCTGGCGCGCACTCCACCATCGAACGACAAAATGCCGTCCACCACACTGCTGCTGACGATGAGTGTGCCGGTGAAAGTCTCTGGAGGAACTTCATCCTCCATCTCGGTAATCGATCCGCAGGGAATGCCGTAGTCGGAACTGCGCTCGTTGTACGCCTGAAGGAAAAAGCACGCCTCGGGATGCGCCTGCGCAATGTAATCCTTGGCCATTTTCTGCGCCTGTCCCCAATCCACGTTGGAGTCGGCGAGGTATTTGTAAGTGTTCGCAGGCCCTCCCCACGCCTCGTTGCCGTAGCTCAGGTAATTCGGAAAAGAATGCAGAGAACTGCCCGCGTGAACCAGCAGCAAGCCTGCGAGCGCGTACTTCTGCCAGCGATGCGTTCCGAGCAGGCTCCAGGTCCCCGCAGCTCCGAAGATCGCGAGAAAAGGGATGATTGGCAAAACATGACGGAAGCCGATGTTGATCCCTGAAGCGAGCGCGAACGCCAGCACCACCGCGACCGGAAAGGCCAGGAAACACAACTCACGCAGATGACTTCTCCAGAAACCGAAGGCGAATGCGGATGCGAGCAGCAACAGCAGGAAGGGAAGCGTGAGCTTGATGAGAGCGGCAACCGGGAAATATGCCCACCGCCCACCAAAATAAGAATGGCCCAGAAGAAATCCCGGCCGGCCCAACTCCGAAACGGTGGTGACGTCGCGCAATCCCACCAGGTAGGCCTCCGGGAACATGCGGTAAGTCATCAATTCCGGAATCAGTTTGGTGGGAACGAAACCGCGTACCTGCTCCCATTGTTTCTCCAACGGCCAGATTGCCGCGTCCGCCGGACGCCCCGAGTAGTAGAAGCCATAACTGGCCCAGACGCTGGCCACCGCGACCAGCAGAACGATTACCAGCGTAGCCGCGTGTCTTACGAATCTGTGGGCACGCTCGGTTCGCTGGGTCCAAAGAACGTCCGCCATCAGAAGCAAAGGAATGATGATGGCGAGCAACACCGTCGAATGCTTCAGGCAAAGGGCCAGCCCTACGCTCAGTCCCAGGAGAACGGCGCGCCGCCAGTCCGGCTTCTCCAGATAGCAACATGTGGCATAGACGGCGAGAACAAAACCAAACGCTGCGGCCACGTCGGTCGTCACCAGCCCTCCGTGCCCCAGGATCGTAGGCTCGAAGGCGATAAGAATCGCCGAGACAATGGCGACTGTCCGTCCAAACAGCTTCTTCGCCAATAGCCAGCAGACTATCAGCAGGCCCACGGCAAAGATCGAAGTAGCGAAACGCGCCGCCGTGAGCACCGCTTCGCGATTCGCAAAGACAAAGTCGTGACCCGCATGGAAATCGATGCCCCGATTGTCGGGTAACCCGCACGCTCCTCCAATGGGATCATTGACCTGCATGAACAGCAGGGGAAGCGCCGCGACCATCTTCACCAGAGGAGGGTGCTCGGGATTCCAGCCGAAGTCATGACACGTGACATAGCGGTATCCGGCCTGCAAGTGATCGATCTCGTCAGATGTAACCGAGAGCCGCAGATCGCTCATCCACATCTGCGCGATCATGAGCGCGGCCAGAGCCGCCAGCAAAGCCCGCTCCCGCGTCTTGTCGCTTGCAAGCAGGCTCATCGCGGCCTCCCGCCCGACGTGATGGCAACCGCTTGCTCTCTGGCCCGCTGCGCGTCCGCCATTCGCCCCGTGCGCCCGTAGAGATCGGCGAGAAACAGCCAGTCATCCGCCCGCCCCGGACTAAGCCGCACGGTCTCTTCCTCGAAGAATACCGCCCGCTCCGGCTTGCCCAGCGCGTTCCACGCCACCGCGCGTCCGTGCGCCACATTGGCGAGAAATGTGTTGTCGGCTGTATCGGCGGATGGATCGGGCAAGCTGTTTTCCGCCCGGTCAAAAGCCCCCAGGGCATCCTGCGGACGCCGCGCGTCCAGATACGCATAACCAAGTGAAAGCAGCGCGAGTCCGGGACGAGGCAGGAACTCGACCGCCTGCCCCCGCGCCTGAATCTCCTGTGGCAGACGGCCCTCGCTGTGGTAAAGGTCCGCCAGCGCCGACCAGGTTGCCGCATTGCCTTCAAGCGTCGCTGCCCGCAGAAACTGTTGTTCGGCGTCAGCAAGATTCCCTGAGTCCCGCAGCACAGTGCCTCGCAGAAAGTGAACGAAAGCGGTGTCGGGAAAAATTGCGAGTGCCTGCGTGGTCGCAGCGAATGCTTCGGAGTCTCTCCCTAGCGCTTGCAGCAGCGCAGCCGCATTGGCCCACTGGTTGAACGCCTTGGCGCCGCGTGTCGCAGGCGCTGTGGACGGAATCGGAGCTGTGGCGCAATCAATCTGTAGCCGCTCGACCATGCTCTCCGTCTGCGGTGTGCGCCGCAGGAACACTGCGGACACTTCATCGAGATACACCGGACGCCAGTTGTCACTCGTGCAAAACTGCCGCAGCACCGGGAAAAATTGCAGCGCATTGTAGCGGCCTAGCGGAACAACGATGGCGTTAATGCCGTAGCGCACCGCTTCACTCTGCCACTCCGGCGAATCCGGCAGCGTTCCCAGCAGGCTGCCGTTGCGCTGGAAGAGTTCCGCGCCGAAGGGAATCGCGCGTCCATCGATGTAGTCGCGATACTTCAGGCCAAGCCGCCAGGTCAGGTAACCGCCTTCGTTGTAGCTGTTGAAGATCTCGCCGGGAATCTTCTCGTGCTCCAGGAACTCCGCCGCGCCTGCGGGAAACCACCAGGAGAGTCCCGCCCCGAAAGAACCAAGATCGGTGGCGCCGAGGTAGGCTCTGTCACTGACAATGTCCGCTGATCGCACACCGGCCAGCGCGATGACAAGAAAAGCCACTCCCACGGCGACGGCCGATCGCAGACGGCCATAATCGATCCGCTTTCCAAGAGCGTCCAACGCCGACGTGAGCACCGCCCCGCCGACCATCACCAGCACTACCGCAAACAGCGCCTGAAACCGGATATGCCGGATGCTCAACCATGCCGCTCCGCCAATCAGGAGGGCGGCTCCCAGTTGCCGCTGGAAAAGCGCCACCGGCACCGCGATCGCGGCCACGAGCAACATGGCATAAAACGCGCCGCCGGTTCCGCGCAGCGACCATCCGCTCGCCACCAGCGTCCAGCTGAGCCGCGCCGCCGCCCACTCGATGATCCACTGCGAGTGCTCGGCCATCGCCGCATTCTGGCGAAAGATCGCGCGATAGATTCCCCATCCCCACGGATTCACCAGCGTGGCGGCAACCGTCGCCGCCAGCCACGGCAGAGAATGTCGCAAACGCTTCCACGCTGCCGTCCGCCGCTGGCGCGACGGCATCTCCAGCGCTTCCACCCCCGCGTAAGCCGCAAGCAGTGCCAAGCCCGAAACAAATCCAAGATGGAGATTGACCCAGGCAACCATCAGCAAGGGCAGAAGCCAGAGCCTTGCCTGCCCAGTCTCATGCTGCTGCCAGAGCAGCGTGAGAAACGCCGCGAACAGCAGCACCGTGAACATGTCGGCCCGCGGCGTGGTATGAAGCGCGATCCGCGGAATGGCGAGAACCGCCAGGGCTGCGGTCGCTAACGAGCCTCGGCGCAACAGCAGTGCCACGGTCCCCGTACAAACGGCAGCTCCCAGCCACGACAGCAACGCCCAGCCGCCCAGCAGGTAAATCCCATAGAACAGCAGTTCCGCACCCACGGGATAAATCCAGGGCTGCCCCGGCGCGGTGTAGGAGAAAACTTCGGTGGAAGGAATCTGATGATGTTGCGCGATCCAACGGCCGGTTGCCATCTGCCAGCCCAGGTCAAAATCGGTTACCGTGCGCAACCCGGCGAGAAACGCATACACCAGCACCACCGCACTCAGGACAAGAAACAGCCGCCCGTGGGACCCCGCCCCCGTTTGCTCGACGATTTCGTGGCTGAACTCTTGCTGGTGTTCGCAGATGGCCGACATAACTCCCCTGGGCGGGCCAACCCCATGGCCACCATGTCAGGAAGGCATTTCCCTCACCAAACTCCAGACAAGAGCGGGAAATATTATCTTTTATTTTCAATCGCTTACGGAGGATTAGGAATGGCGCGGGAAGGTCGAAAAATGCCCCCAAGAGTTCTGCCCCAGCGCTGCGCGATTTCACACGCAAGCGTGGGCGCTTATTGGGGTTGCTCCATGACCGCTGCCGCATCGACCCGGTGCGGAGAAGGACTCTCCATTCCCTCCATGGTATGCGGATGCACGCGGTCCCACTCCGAGCGAAGTACCATCTCCCGTATTCCAAAGCGTGTTTCGTGCTTCGCGTCGTCGATCCGGATCAGCAATTCGTTGTGCTGGAAGCGGAACTTGGTCGTCTCCGCCAGCGGCACAAGGGAACTCGACGTTCTCCCCACGATCACATAGACGACCTTTTCGGCAACCAGGACGTACTCCGGGCAGAACTCGGCGGTCGAGGCGTGCGAGGCGCCCGAAAGCGCAGCCATGAACCCGTGCTCGGCGGAAGTGCACTCCGCCATTTCCATGCGAATGATCGTGCCATGTTGCAACTTGGTTTCCGCCATCAGTGAACTGGACAGGCTCCACAGCAATAGAGCCAGCAGGCATGCGCGTTTCATGAGCCTCCTGTCAGTGGGCATCGTTCTGGTAGACGTAGCCGCTGCGGCAGCGGAAGCGCAAATTCATGTTGTGAGTAGGCAGAATGCGCACCGCATGAAAGCCGCGCGCGCGATTCGGCAGTTTGTAGGTCACCAGGTAGCCGGAGTGCAAGTCTGTGAGCACCGCATTCAGAATCTCCCTCGCGCCGCGCTCGATGAACAGATGCCGTCCCCCGGTCGCTTCCGTCATGCTTTCGAGAGTCGAAGCCCCATCCGACTGGCGGCCGCCCGGGTTCAAGTCCACCGCATAAATTGGCGCCTCGCTCGCGAGCGCCGCCCCAAGAGCATTGGCCGCCGAGGTCTTACTGATGGTGTCTTCGCCGTCGGAAAACAGGATCATCACCGGACGTCTCTCGGAATCGCGGTGCTCGGCCACAAAGTTTCCCGCGAGCAGCAGCGCATCGTATAACGGCGTGGCTCCGTCCGCCTTGGTCCGCACCAGCCGCTCGACCGCGGGAGAATTGCGGCAATCCCCCGCACAGATGACGGCCGATTGCATCCCGCCAAATGCAATCACTGCGATGTGGTCGTCGGAGATCGCCGGATCATGCGCCATCAGCTGCAGCACATCGGCAATCTCCTGCCGGTAGCGGGAGACCACCGACTCGCTGGCATCGACCAGCACCACGATGTTGAGTTTGGTCACGCTGGAGCGCGAGAAGCTGCGGAACTGCCTTATCACCTGCCCGTCATCCACCACCGCGAAATCGTCAGCGTGCAGGGTTTCCACTCCGCGGTTGTTCTCGTCAGTCGCGAAAAACGTCAGACGAACTTCGGAAACGCTGCTCTGATAGGTAACTTCAGCGGGACTGCCCGAGGCTTGCAGGGTAAGCAGGCTGATCAGGAGCGAAGACACCACAACCACACACGGGCGGAGCCGATGGAACACCCTGGCCATCACAAGTGTTTCATCGGTTTAGAACACTTAGGGGGTTAGTCTTTCGTGATTACTTCTGTGCTTCGGCTTTCGTGTCACTTGCCGGGGTCTTGCCGATGTCCGCGATCATTTTCTCGACTTCCATCTTCTTGTTTGCTTCAAGATCCGGGTTCGATTTCAGAAGTTGACGCCACGCCGCGACCGCCCCGGCTTTGTCTTTCTTCCCCTGCCACTTGATCACTCCCAGGTTGAACAACGAGTTAGCGTCTTTTGGGCTGGTCTTTAACGCCTGCTGCAGTTGATCGATCGCCCCATCGCTGTCGCCGGTAAAGTAGAGACACGCCGCCAGATCGCCGCGCGTCGCCACACTCTTGGGATCGATTTTCAACGACCTGCCGTAGTAATCCTCGGCTTCCTTGAATTGATGGGTTGCCTTGTAGATGGCGCCGATCTGCGCCAGCAGGCTTGCATTCTCGGGATCGGCTTTCAGCTTTTCGAGCAGCGGCGCCGCCTTCTTATCCCCCATATTCTTCAGCTGATCGAGCGTCGGCATCTGTGGCATGCCTTGGGGAGCGTGCGGGTCCGCAGCCGCTGTTGTGGTTACCGCGCTCACCGTCGGGCCTGCCGAGCCGCGGAAAAGATAGCCGATCACCAGCCCGAGGAAGAGGCATCCGACTGCCATTCCATAGACTTGCCGGGCCGTCCAGTCACGATTCCGAGCGTCTGTTGCCGGAGGAAGGTTTGTCATTTCGATTCAACCTGGAACGGCATCGAGCCTGGCCGCAGCCGATGCCATCATTCCTGAATCGCATTCGCCATACCAAACTCACCGCAGAAAGACCAAATACATCTATTTTGTTTTCAATGAATTACTAGAATCCCAGGCCGTAATCGACCCCCCCTTGCATCCTTCTCTCGGGATTTCCCCCAAACCCCCGCGTCATTTAACGCGCTGCTCTAACGCGCTCCTCATTCGAGGACCTGGATTTTCCCAAAAGTGAGCGCTCCCGTTTCGATCTCGCATTGCGGGTTATTTTCGTAATGCACCTCCCGTGACCCGATGCTCACGCCGCGTGATTCCGATGTACCCGGTGTAGTGATAAACAACAGCATGGGCACCGACCACAAACGCGACCGCAATTGTCAGTTGCAGCTGGCGGAAGCGGCCCTTCGCGAGCGGGAAGAATTCGTGGGACTCCTCCTTGACTCCACCGCCGAGGCCATTATCGGCCTCGATCGCGACGGAAAATGCACCTTCTGTAACGCCGCCTGCCTGCGGCTGCTGGGTTACACGGATTTGCAACAACTGCTGCACAAGGATGTGCACCTGTTGATGCATCACTCCCACTCCGATGGTCAGCCCTACTTGCGGGAGGCGTGTCAGGTGTTTCAAGCTCTGCAGGACGGCGGAGAAATCCACAGCAGCGACGAAGTCCTGTGGCGGCGTGACGGTTCCAGTTTCCCGGTCGAGTACTGGTCCTATCCCATGCGCCGCGGCACCGAAATCGTTGGCGCCGTGATCACTTTTCTGGATATCAGCGAGCGCCGCAGTGTCGAAGCCCAACTCCGCCAGGCACAGAAGATGGAGGCCATCGGTCAACTCGCCGGAGGCGTGGCGCACGACTTCAACAATCTGCTCATGGTCATCAGCGCCTATTCCGAACTCATGCTCGACTCGCTGGCGCCGGAAAATCCCTTGCGCCGCAATGCGGAAGAAATTCTCACCGCCTCGCGCCGGGCCGCCGAGCTGACGCGGCAACTGCTTGCCTTCAGCCGTAAGCAACTGCAGGCGCTGCAGTTGCTCGATCTGAATTCGGTTGTTGAGGAAGCCGGCCGCATGCTGCCCCACCTCGTCGGTGAGGACGTCGAATTGATGATTGTGCCCGAGAACCACCTGGGCAAAGTCAAAGCCGATGCCGGACAGATCGAGCAAATCCTCATGAATCTCTCTGCCAACGCGCGTGACGCCATGCCCGAAGGCGGCAAACTCACCATTGAAACCGCGAATGTGCACATCGACGAGACCTACGTCCAGAAACAGGCCGTCATGTCTCCCGGCGACTACGTCTCTCTGGCAGTCAGCGACACCGGAGAGGGAATCGCGCCCCAGCACATGCCTCATATCTTCGAGCCCTTTTACACGACGAAGGTGGAAGGCAAGGGCACGGGGCTCGGTCTCGCGACCGTCTACGGGATCGTCAAACAGAGTGGCGGATTCATTTGGGTTTACAGCGAGCCTAATCTGGGCACGACCTTCAAGATCTATTTGCCCTGCGCGTCCAAGAATGGCGCTACCGCGGACCTTCGCCCAACCGAAATTCCCGGCCTTCCGGGCACAGAAACTCTATTGCTGGTAGAGGACGAAGCGCCGGTCCGTGATGCGGAGCGCGAGTTTCTGACGCGCACAGGTTACAACGTGCTCGAAGCCAAAAACGGAGCCGATGCCCTGCGTGTCGCCCGCGAATACGCCGGCCGCATCCACCTGCTGGTCACCGATGTGGTCATGCCCAACATGGGTGGTCCGCAACTTGCAGTGCAACTCGCCGCCGAGCGCCCGCAGATGCGAGTTCTGTTCGTCTCTGGTTACGCGGAGAGCACGATTCTTCGCCGTGGAGTCGTAGACCTGCGGACCAGCTTCCTGCAGAAGCCATTCAGTTTGCGAACTCTCGCCGTGAAAATCAGAGAGGTGCTTCCGGTGAATGCTGCCGCCGCCGGAGCCTGAAACTACGGCGGAATGCGCGCCAGCTTGCCGTCCTTCAGAGTGAAGGAACTGCCCCGCCAGTCCACCGTATGCCCGGTGAAGCTCATCACCCATACCGCCAGCGCAATCACGTCACGCAAAGGGATGAGCGCCATCAGCACTGTCACCTGGGAGTCTTCGAGCACCCAGCGCCCCACCACAATCGCAACCGTAAAGCGCAGCAAAAGCGTCGCGAAGAATAACGCCCACGCCCACAAAGCCCCGTTGGCGGATGCCAACGTCAGCAGCGCCCAGAAGATGCCGAAGGTCAGCACCAATCCCACATATCCCCATCGCCGGGAATCGCGCACGCTGCGCGCCCATCGCAATTGATGGCGGATAAAATCCGCCAGCGAATATGCAGGCAGAAAAGTTTCCACCACCACTTCGGAAAGTTGCACTTTCAGGCCACGGTCGGCAATTCGTTTGCCCAGTTCGTAATCGTCCGCCAGGTAATCCAAGATGCCTTCGAATCCGCCGGCCGCGGCCAGGTCGCTCCTGCGGAACGCCAGCGTCGAACCCAGCCCAAAGCGGATGCCGCCTTCGATCTGTTTCGCCGCCAGCACGCCCGCACAGAAGTCGGTGCTGATGCCGATTGATTCCAGCCACGAGCCCACCGTCGGTCCGGCGATCCCGCGATACAAACATGTGACCATCCCCACCGCAGGGTCGCGCAACCCGCTCATCACGCGCCGCAGGTAATCCGGCGCTACCCGGATATCGCTGTCGTTCACGATCAGGTGCGCATATCGCGCCTCGCGCAGCATCTGCACCAGGTTGCTGATCTTGGTATTTGTGCCCAGATTCTCGCGGCAATATACGAGCCGGATCGCGCGTTGCGGAAACTCGCGCTGCAGGCGTTCCACCTCCCGAATCGCCGGATCCTTGGGATCGCTTACCCCAAAGATGATTTCGTATTCCGGATAGTCCTGCACGCAATGGCTGCGAAAGCTCTCGTAGATCTCCGGATCGGTACCTTTGAGAGGTTTCAGGATGGAAACGGGAGGCGTGAACGACGCGGAAGGAACTCCGCGTTGCCGCAGAAATCCTGCCGCACTCCACAGGCACAAGAGGTAGTAGCCGGCGCTGGCCACTGTGCCCAACAGAGCGAACGTTCGCAAAGCCAGGATAAAGTGCATCGCCTGCAGATTATCAAACCGGAGAATTTATTCCGTAAAAGACGCAGCTCAGCGGCGCCTCCTACTCGTACCGCAGCGACTCGATCGGGTCCAGGTTGGCCGCTTTCCACGCGGGATAAATCCCGAACAGCAATCCCTCCGCCGCGGCGGCGGCGAATCCAAACCCCGCCCAGAACACCGACATCGTGGCCGGCAGCGACGCCCACACCAGGCGAATCGCCAGCGTGATGATCCCGCCCAGCAGCACGCCCAGAATGCCTCCCACCGCGGTGAGCGTGATCGCCTCCAGCGTGAATTGCAGCAGGATGTCGCGCTTGCGCGCGCCAATCGCCTTGCGCACGCCGATCTCGCGCGTCCGCTCCGTCACCGACACCAGCATGATGTTCATCACGCCCACGCCGCCTACGATCAGCGCCACGCTCGAGACCGCGAACATGAAGATGAACACCGCCCCCGTGATCTGGTTCCAAACATCCGAAAGCGAATCCTGGGTGAACACCGCGAAGTTATCCGGCTTTTCCGGAGGCACGTGCCGCCGTCTCCGCAGAAGCTCGCGCATTTCATCGACCGCCTTCGGCATATCGTCGTGCGAGGTTGCCTTGACACTGATGAAATGCTGCTTCAATTCCGGATGCAGCTTGCGGAAGGTCGCCAGCGGAAAGTAAACCTTGTTGTCGTCCGGATTCTTGCCGCCGCCGAACGCGCTCTTGACTTTCTCGATCTCGCCGATCACCTCGAACAACTGCCCTTCGATGTTGATCTCCTTGCCCACGGGGTCGCGCCCGCCAAAAAGTTCCTCCGCAGTGTCCGCGCCCAGCACAATCACCGGCGCCCGCCGTTGGTCGTCCACCTCGCTGAACCAGCGCCCGGATTTCATGTTCAGGTCGAAGACATCTTTCGCCGATGCGGAGTCGCCCTCGAGAATTGTCTGCTTGGCTTTGCGGTCGCCGTACTTCACCACGTAAGTGCCGGTCCCCAGTTGCGGTTCAAAGTAGCGAACCCCGGCGGTCACCGCCTTCACGTGCGGCAAGTCCTTCATGGCTTCAGCGTCTTCGAAGGTCAGTTCCTTGCGGGTGCGTAACTCTTCCGTGGGACGCCCGAAGGTAAGGGGCATGTGGAAGGCGAAAATGATATTCGAGCCCATGCTGCTGATCATGCCGCTCACGTTGTCGTTGAGTCCGCGCACAATCGACGAGATGCCGATGACGACCGCCACGCCGATGACGATCCCCAGCACGGTCAGCCCGGAGCGCAGCTTGTTGCTCCGGATGGTGGCCAGCGCCATCCGCACCACTTCTCCGTATTCGCTCTTACTTATCATGAAATTCAGCACTCAGCATTCAGCAGTCAGCACTCAGCCATTAGCATTTAGCACTTGGCACTTAGCCCCGACACCTCGGGGATTGTGCCCTGGCACTTGGGCGGCACAACCAGAGTTCAGGCTTTGACTTGCTCGCCTCACGCGACGCGACCGGCCAAATGCTAACTGCCAAATGCTGAGTGCTCGTACGGCGGTTGAATGCTGATTGCTGAATGCTCTTTTCACGTTTCAAACCGCAGCGCCGCAATCGGCTCCAGCTTCGCCGCCCGCTGCGCCGGATAAACTCCAAAGAACACTCCCACGCTCGCGGAAACGATCAGCCCCGCCGCCACTGCCCACAACTTGATGACCGACGGCATTCCCACCGCGAGAGTTACACCCTTAGCGACAATGATCCCGAGCAATACCCCGAGCAGCCCCCCGGTCACTGCCAGAATCACCGCCTCAATCAAGAATTGCAGCATCACATCGGAGCGCCGCGCGCCCATCGCCTTGCGAATCCCCACTTCGCGCGTGCGTTCGGTGACCGACACCAGCATGATGTTCATGATGACGATGCCGCCCACCACCATGGAAATCGCGGCAATCCCAATCATCGCGATGAAGAACGTCCCGGTCAGGTTCGACCAGATGCTCAGTAGACTGCTGTTGGTCTCGACGTCGAAATTGTCCGGATCCGCCGGAGCCACATGCCGCCGCGCGCGCAGGATGACCCGCGCCTCGTCCTTGGCCGTGTCCAGAATCGCGCCCGTCCCCGCGGCTTTCGCCGAAATCCGCATGTTGGTGTTGTAACTCCCATACTGCTTCAGCCACGACGTCATCGGAATCAGGACATAATTGTCCAGACTCTGGCCCAGCGTTTTCCCCTTCTTCTTGCCGACCCCGATGATCCGGTACGTCCATCCATCCACCCGGATCTCCTTGCCGATCGGGTCCACGCCCGGCATCAGGGTCTCCGGAATATCAGTGCCGACCACTGCCACCGGCGCGTTGTTTTCCAGGTCGATCTGCTCCAGCATGCGGCCGGAATCCATATCGATGTCCTGCGTCGTCGCCACCGAAGGCGTCATGCCCTGCACCATGGTGTCGGTGAGAGCCTGTTCGTTGTACTTCACATGCCCGCTGTTGTTGCGCGCGTAGGCTCCGACGTAAGCGCAGTGCTTACAGCCGTCCCGCACCGCGCGGTAGTCGTCCATGGTCAGGTCTTTTCTTTTTTGCCCTTCCAGATAATGGTCAACATTGGTGACCGCCGGCGAGACCTTGAACATGATGAAGACGTCTGCGCCCAGGTTGAAAATCTTCTCTGCCACGTAGCCGTTGATGCCGTTTACGAACGTGACCACAGCAATGACGGCTGCGACGCCGATCACTACGCCGAGCAAGGTCAGCACCGAGCGCAGCTTGTTCGCCCACAGGGATTGCAACGAAATGCGGAGCGCTTCGAGAAAATGCATAAAGCAGTCGCCAGTCGTCGGTTTTCAGTCTTCAGCCAAGTGGCCGCTGGCTTCAAGTCTAGCAGCAGCTGACGACTGGCGACCGAAGACTGACGACGGGGTGCAGTCGCCCCGGTATAATGACTCGTTGGCAGCTGGACCGGACGGTCGCTCGTCGCAAGACGGGAGGAAAGTCCGAACTCCGCAGAGCAGTGTGCCGGATAACGTCCGGGACGACCGGTTCAAGCCGGTTGGACGGCAAGTGCCACAGAAAACATACCGCCCGGCAGCAATGCCGGGTAAGGGTGAAAAGGTGCGGTAAGAGCGCACCGCCGCCACAGTAATGGGGCGGGCAGGGCAAACCCCACACGGAGCAAGACCAAATAGGGAGGGACCCGGTTCGCCGGGATACGTGCCGGCTCGGCGCGTCACCACCTCCGGGTAGGTCGCTTGAGGCGCGTAGTAATGCGCGTCCCAGAGGAATGACCGTCCCGCAGCATTCCTGTTGCGGACAGAATTCGGCTTACAGGTCCGGCTGCCACAAGTCTTCCTTTCAATTCCTTACAAAGCTGACAACGCCCATGGCGACGCTGGTGTGACGCTTGGCCCGTCGCACCGGGCAATTCGGAAGTTGGACCGTAGTAGAGAGCTAGCTACGCACTCCGATACAGGAACTGGCCAACGCTCATTTGCGGCGTTTCGTGATGGCAGCTAAGATGGTCGTGGCCTTTCAAACGCAGTCGTCAGGAGAAAAACTCATGTCCGCACCCAGCCGTCGCCCCGAGATCCGGCGCCGTCGCACTCGCAAGGAAAAGATTCTCAAGCTGCAGAAGCGTCTCTCTACCATGTCTGGCGAAGCCGAAAAGAAGCAGATTGCCGCCAAACTCCATCGCCTCTCTCTCCGCTCTCCGGGGTATTCCCTGCAGAAAGCCGACTAGGGCCGCCTTCCGGGCACGACGCGAGCGGTGCAGGTCTAGGAATTCACCGCCCGGGGAACCTCTTCCTCCGCCCCGTCCGGGTCGGGCGCGTGACCGGCCTTGCCCGCGACCTCCCGGTAGACGTTCAAGATCTGCCGGGCCGAGGCGTCCCAGGAAAACTTCTTGGCTTGTTCGTAGCTCCGCTCTTTCAACTTCTGACGTAACCCCTGGTCGAGCAGCACGCGGTGCAGCGCCCGCATGATCTCGAAGACGTTCTCCGGATTCACCAGCACCGCTGCGTTTCCGACCACCTCCGGCAGGGACGACGTATTCGACGTGACGACGGGTGTGCCGTGTGCCATGGCCTCCAGCGGAGGCAGGCCGAATCCCTCATAAAGAGAAGGAAAGACAAAGATCTTTGCCGCGTCGTAAAAAATCCTCAGCACTTCGATGGGAACGAACCCCAGAAAGCGGACATCGTTATGCACACCTCCGCGAATCACCGTCCGCCGCAGGTCAGGATGCTTCGATAGCTCATCTCCGATGATCACCAGCTTCAAATCGTGATACTTCTCCTCTTTCTCCAGTTCGGCTTTCAACGCCGAGAACGCCTCGATGATGCGCACCAGGTTCTTGTGCGGACTGATTCTGCCCGCATAAAGCAGGAACGGATAATTCACCAGAAACCGTTCCGCCAGCAGTTGACGGTCGCTGTCGGTGGCGTGGCCGCGCAAGAACCGTTCGTCGATCGCGTTGTACACCACCTCAATCCGGAGGCCCGGTATCCCGAACAACTTTTCGATTTCACCCTTGGTGAAGTGGGACACCGCAAAAATTCGCGCCGCCCCGCGCATGGCTCTCCGCGTCATCGTGTAGTGCAGGATTCTGCGCGGTTGCGAGCGATCGTGCGCCCGGTACATGTGTTCGAGCACATCGTGCACCGTCATCACATATGGGCAGGGAAGCGCCCGCGGTATCCAGAACAGATGCGGGATGTGCGCCACATCGCACTTCAAGCGGCCCAGGATCGCTCGGCATTCCAGCGATCCCTTGAGGGTATTGTCTTGTTCGAGGAGGGGAACAGTTTTGAAATTCGATGGAAGCGGCCCGATCTCGGCCACTTTTTCGGGCGAACCGATCAGAAAATACTTGCTCTCGTGATCCAGACGGCCCAGCGCCCGGATCACATTACGGGTGTAGGTGCCGACGCCAAACTCCGTCATGCGCCGGATATCGATGGCGACCTTCACGGCACTGATTTAACCACAAAGCCAAGAACGATTGGGAATTTCCAATTGCCGATTGAAGAGCGGCACGGGCCCCGCAAGGAATTCCTTCGTGAACCTTCGTGTCCTTGGTGGTTAAGGCTTTTCTAGGCGCGGACCTCCGCTTGTGCCCGCGCTCGCCGCTCCGGATAAAGCGGGAATGCCTCGGCCAGCTCCAGCACCTGCTTGCGAATCTTGTCCAGAGCTGCCTTGTCCTTCCGCTGATGCAACGCCTCGGAGATCCAGCGCCCCACTTGCTTCATCTCGTTTTCTTTCATCCCTCGAGTGGTCAGCGCCGGGCTGCCAATCCGGATGCCACTCGGCTTCATTGGAGGGTTCGTATCGAAGGGGATCGCGTTCTTGTTCACCGTGATCGCCGCCTCGCCCAGCGCCTTCTCCGCCTCGCTGCCCAGCATGCCCTTCGAGAAAACGTCGACCAGCATCAGGTGCGTATCCGTGCCACCCGAAATAATCCGGTAGCCTTCCGCCACCAGAACCTCGGCCAGTACCTTGGCGTTCGCCACCACCTGCCGCGCGTAGTCCTTGAACTCCGGCTGCATGGCTTCGTGGAAGCACACCGCCTTGGCCGCGATGATATGCACCAGCGGCCCGCCCTGCATGCCGGGAAAGACTGTCTTGTCGACCGCCGCGCCGAATTCCTGCTTGCATAAAATCATGCCTGCGCGGGGCCCGCGCAAAGTCTTGTGCGTCGTCGAAGTCACAATGTGCGCATGCGGCACCGGCGACGGATGCACTCCGCCCGCGACCAGCCCCGCAAAATGCGCCATGTCGACCAGGTAAAGCGCGCCCACTCTATCCGCAATCTGCCGCATACGCGCGAAGTCGATGATCCGCGGATACGCGCTCCCTCCGCCGATAATCAGCTTCGGCCGTTCTTTCTCCGCCAGTTTTTCCAGTTCGTCGTAGTCGATCGTTTCCGTTTCTTTGGTCACGCCGTACGGAACAATGCGATAGGTCTTGCCGGAAAAATTCAGGTGATGTCCGTGCGTCAGGTGCCCGCCATGCGCCAGGTTCAGTCCAAGAATCGTATCCCCGGGCTGAATCACCGCCGCATACGCTTCCATGTTCGCCTGCGACCCCGCGTGCGGCTGCACGTTGGCATACTCCGCGCCGAACAATTGTTTGGCCCGCTCCCGCGCCAGATCTTCCACCACATCCGCGAATTCGCAACCGCCGTAGTAGCGCTTCCCGGGATACCCCTCGGCATACTTGTTGGTGAACACCGATCCCATCGCTTCCAGCACCGCTTCACTCACGAAGTTTTCGGAAGCAATCAGCTCCAACCCTTCATGCTGCCGGCGAACCTCGTTATCAATCGCCGTAGCAATCTGCGGATCCACCTCAAACAGAGGACGAGACATCGAAGAAGTTTTCATAAGGACTCTTTTCAGAATGTTTTCTCAGTACTAGGAACTCGCTACGCGGGCCTCAATCCCGCCGATCTTCTCCACTCGCCGCTGATGCCGTCCCCCGGCGAACGCGGTGTTCAACCACACATCTACGATCTTCAGCGCCTGCGAGTGATCCAGTAAACGCCCGCCCAGCGCCAGCACATTCGCGTTGTTATGCTCGCGGCTGAGTTGCGCTTCGATCTCGCTATGAATGTTGGCCGCGCGAATCCCCGGCACTTTGTTGGCGGCGATCGACATGCCGATCCCCGCCCCGCAAACCAGGATTCCCCAATTCGCCGCACCGCCCGCAACTTCCTCGCCTACCGCGCGGGCATAATCCGGATAGTCGACCGATTCGGTGGAGTGAGTGCCGAGATCGCGCACCTGAAATCCGTTTTCCGTCAGGTGCCGCTTGATTTCTTCCTTGAGCTCAAAACCGGCATGGTCCGCGCCGAGAGCAATGTTCATGGGAAACATTCTAAACAAGCACTTGGCATTTAGCACTTGGCATTTAGCCATAAGAGCAACGGGCCTTCAGCAAGACCCTCAAAGGCCAAAGGCTAATGGCCAAGTGCTAAATGCGGGGTTCTAAACGCTTTCAAACGCCGTCCGGAAGAACGACGCCAGGTGCCACCCGTCCATGTATTTATAAGGAGTCTCGCCGGTGGTGTAGTGGCCGCAGGGAAGCACCACGACTTTGTGGTCCAGGTGATGTGCGGCGAAGGCGTTCACCGCATCCTGCGAAAGCTCTGGCAGGAAGGTCAGATCATACTTCGCGTAAATAATCAGCGACTTCTTCGGCCAGCGCGCAAACTGCGGGAAGTAAGACATCGGGCTGATCCCGCTCCACAAATCGCGCAGCCGTTCCAGATCAATCTCCGGCTCCAACCCTTCGCGGATATGACGCGTCGACTGCCCATGCCACACTACATCGGCCACGTACGTCGAGGCATGATTAAATGCCGCTACCCGGATCCGCGGATCATGCGCCGCCGCCAGAAACGCATAACACGAACCCAGACTCGTCCCCAGAATTCCCAGCCGCGGATAGCCCTGCTGCTCCAGCCAGTCGAGGCAGCAGCGCACATCGATTACGCCCTGCCGTGCCGCATCGAGCGTGCGCCCAATGTTCGCCGACACCGCGTAATCCGCCCGCCGGATCTCCGCCGGACGCCGAATATCGTGATACGGCATGCTCAACCGCAGCACCGAAATCCCCAGCAGGTTCAGCGCCCGGCACAATCCCGTATAAGCGATCCCATCAGAGTTCCAGTGCGGCAGCAGCACCACCGCCCGCCGTCCGCGTGTCGGAAACCAGCGCGCGTTCACCAGATTATTTTCGGGATAGGGAGTCGTCACCGGCGAAGTGAAGCGCAGATAGTCCGCATACTTGCCGCGAACTTTTTCTTCCAGCTCCGGCTCGGGAACTTCCCGCGTGCTGAACACCTGAACCTCCCGCCGCTCCAGGCGAAAATCGCTCGGCTTCGCGTACGCATAAAATTCATCGCTCGCTGCCACAATCCGCCGGTTGTAGTCGTGGAAGTACTTCTCCGGATTCTCAGGAACATATCCCGAGCGGTGTCCGTTCCGGCAAGGCCAATCCCGTGCCCACTCCAGGCCCCACTCCAGCGGACGCACCACGCGGTTATTGTCCACCGACGTCAGCCGGGTTTCCCAGTCATACATCCATTGTGCGTAACGTGAAGGCATCTATGCTTTGAATATAGCAAAGCGCAGACGCCTGGTCAGCGCTCGGGCAGCGAGCGGCGGAATTCAGCATCTAGACCTTGGGAGCGCGCATTTGCCGAACCATCAATCGCACGGACAGGAATATGGACCGGCCTGCTCTCATCGCAGCAACGATCGGGGCGTAGGTTCCAGCCGGAGACGCTGTGTGGCAGCTTTAAGGTAGGAAGACAGCTCCGGTTGCACCTTCTCCATCCAGTTCCTGGACTGCTCCAGACGCTGCAGGTGAGCCGAATATTCGGCAGCGTTCGCAAATCGCGAAAACCACACGAAGACATTCTCGCCCGTTCTTACCGGCAGCCTCGGGAAGTTGTTCTCTGCCGTCTCCGTCTGCACATACGCAATCGTCGGCGCGCCCAGTTCCGTCATCGCCGGTTGCACTGTCCGCTCAAAGAAGTGAACGAACCGTTCATCCACAGGATCTTTCAAGTAGTAGATTGTCGCCACCACCAGCGACGGTGCCTGGGCGCTCGCCCCCACCGGAGGTCGTGGAGTTCCGGATGGAGCAAAGCCAGACGCCGCCGTGACCGGACGTAGCAGCAGAACATTCGAGGAATCCACCATGGTGGCGTTGGCTTCGTCACGATGCGCCTTCCAAACCGGGCCATCATAGAAAGCCTGCAACGCTTTCAGGCGCGAATTCATGTCACAAAAGCCGCGGATCCACACGAATCGATCGGGATTATCCAGGTCGCGAAACTGGCCCACCACGTGTGCTCCGACCGCCTCCTGGCTTTCGATGAATTCCCGCTCGAACAGGCTGATCAACACCTCTCGTTTGCCGGGATAGAGCGTATATTGCCGCAGTTCCAGCACGCCGCGGCAACTCTCACTGGTTTGCCCGTCAACCGATTGCGGCCGTCCCAAAAGCAGGGAGGTCCACAACATGATTTGCGACGCCGCCGTCAGCCAGCCCAGTTCCTGGAATACTCGCATCCGCACAATGTAGGCAGGCAAGTGGTTGTATACAATAACCACGTATCACAAATCGGATATAACCACTTGATTTTTATGAAACGCGCCCCTGCCAGCTTCTTCCCGCCGGTCGCTCTCGACGTCCACTCCAAGAGCCCCATGTACCGCCAGCTCTACGACTGGTTTCGCAGCGCCATTCTGAAAGGCCAACTGCGTCCGGGACAACGCGTGCCCTCGACCCGTGGCCTTGCGCTGGAATTGAGGATTTCACGCATCCCGGTCCTCAGCGCCTTCGAACAGCTCCACGCCGAGGGCTACCTGCAGACCTTCCGGGGATCGGGAACGGTGGTTGCCCGATCGATCCCCGAAGAGATCTCGCGGCCCCGCATGGGAAACCGACGCGAACCGGCGCAGCATCGAGGCCCACGGAAACTGTCCCGTGACGCCGCGTTGCTGGCCGCGTCTCCGCAAGCCTGGCTCAACAGCCTGGGAGCTTTCCGCGTCAGCCTGCCCGCCCTCGATCAGTTTCCCATCGCCGTTTGGTCGAAGCTCGTCGCCCGGCATTCCCGGCATCAGAAGAAAGAAGAGATGGCCTATGGCGATGTCATGGGATACGCGCCGCTTCGCGTAGCCATCGCCGAGTATCTGGGTGCGGTTCGTGCCGTGCGATGCGATCCCGCTCAGGTGATGGTCGTCACCGGATCGCAGCAAGCGTTGCAGCTCTGTGCGCGGGTTCTGATCGACCCGAACGCTCGCGTGTGGATGGAAGAACCCGGCTATCCGGGAGCCCACCAGGCTTTGACGACATTCGGAGCTCGTCTCGTTCCCGTTCCTGTGGATGAAGAAGGCTTGAACGTCGGCGAGGCGATTCGGCGTTGCCGCAATGCGCGCGCCGCCTACATAACTCCCTCGCACCAGTATCCCCTGGGGATGACGTTGAGCGCGGCTCGCCGTTTGCGTCTACTCGATTGGGCAACGCAAACCGGTTCCTGGATCATTGAAGACGACTACGACAGCGAATATCGTTTCGGCACGCGCCCCATCGCAGCATTGCAGGGACTCGACACCGACGCTCGCGTCATTTATATAGGCACCTTCAGCAAAGTGCTGTTTCCATCGCTCCGCCTGGGGTACCTGATCGTTCCCCAGGATCTGGTGCCGGCTTTCGCCGCCGCTCGCGATGCTGCCGACATCTTTTCCTCGACGCTCTACCAGGTAGTCCTTACCGATTTCATTCGCGAAGGACACTTTGCCCGTCACATCCGCAGAATGAGAGTGCTTTACATGGCACGCAGGAATGCGCTGGTCGCGGCCATCCATGAGCAGATGGGGTCAGCGCTCGAAGTCGTAAGCGCCGAGGCCGGGATGCATCTGGTGGGGTTGCTGCCGCCGGCGGTCGACGATCACGCTGTCGCCAAAAGCGCCGCCAGGAACGGCATTTCGGCCATGCCACTCTCCAGTTGTTATTTGAAACGTCCGCCTCGAGGGGGCGTGATTCTGGGCTACGGCGGTACCGACGAACAACAGATTCGCGAGGGCGTACGCAAGCTGGCGATCAGCCTGCGCGCGGTGCGGTCCTAGCTCCCGTACTTCCTCGGCACTCTCTTCGAAATGCCGCACAGAATCTCGTAGGGAATGGTATTGGCGAGTTCGGCGTGTTCCCGCGCACCGAACTGCAATCCGTCCGACGAACCCAGCAGAATCACTTCATCCCCCACCGCAATGCCGGGAAGCCCAGTAACATCGACCAGCGTCAGGTCCATCGAAATGCGTCCCACAATCGGGGCGTAATGTTCGCGCACGATCACTCGCCCGCGCGATGACAATGCACGATTCAATCCGTCGGCGTAACCCACCGGCAGGATCGCGATCCGCGCTGGAGCCTTCGTGACATAGGTTCCGCCATACCCCAGCGCCTGGTTCGCCCGCATCTCGCGCAAGCTGAGGATGCGCGTCTTCCACGTGAGCACCGGCTTCACCGCCAGCCGCAATCCGCTTCCGCTCACCTCTCGCCCCGCGCGCTCAAAGGGCAGGTAGTATCCGTAAAGCGCGAGGCCCGGACGCACCATCGAGTTCCAGGTCTGCGATCGCGAAATCAACGCGCTGGTGTTGGCGGCGTGCAGCAGGGAAGGCTGTAGGCCCGCTTCTCGGAGCAAGCGCTGCACCTCGGCGAAGGCTTTCAATTGTTCGTCCACCGAAGGCGCGTCCAGCACCTCCGACGACGCCAGATGCGTCGACAGCCCTTCCAGCACCAGGTGCGGAGAGGATGCCAGCGCAGCAATGATCTGAGGCAAGTCTTCCGGCGCTACGCCGAGTCGTCCCATCCCGGTGTCGACTTTCAAATGAATGGGCAGTCCCGGCAGCCCCAGTTTGGACGAGGCCTTCTCCAGCAGTTCGACCTGTCCCGGTTCCCATACCGTAGGCGTGAGACGCAGCCGCGCAATCTCTTCTTCTTCGCCGCGCCAGAACCCGGTCATCAGCAGGATGCGCCCGCGAAGCCCGGCATCGCGCAGGGGAATCGCTTCATCCAGCGAAGTGACGCCGAACCAGCGCGCTCCCTCGCTCTCGAGCGCGCGCGAGCATTCGACGGCGCCGTGGCCGTAAGCGTCCGCTTTCACCACCGCGCAAATGCTCACGCCCGGGCCGACATGCTTTTGCACTACGCGGAAATTCTCGCGCAAAGTTTCAAGCGACACGTCCGCCCACGTGGGACGCGTTGCGTGCCGTTTTTGCAGTTCCGCCGCGGTAGAACTCACAATCCTGCGATTATATCGGCTGTCTCCATAGCCGGGACGTTACCAGTGTCACCCCCCTCATGAGAGGGCGGGGCTTTCCTACCCGCCCCCCAATATGAAATTCACCGTCACCTGCGTCTCCACCTCCACCGGTTCTCCGTTCAGAAAGTACGGCCGGTAGCGCCACTGCCGCACCGCCTGGATGGCAGCAGGCGCCAGCATGGGATGTCCGCTCACCACTTGCAGCTTTTCAATCGTCCCCTCCCGGCTGATGATCGCCTGCAGTACCACCGTTCCTTGAATCCGCGCCTCTCGCGCCAGCGGCGGATATTCCGGCTGTACTTTGTGAACGAGATTTCCTTCCATGATGTGAGAGGTCAAGATCGGCCGCGAAATCGTCGGATGCACCGGCGGTGGCAGCACATTCAGCTGCGAACTGAGAATCGAGTGCATCACCGGATTGCTCGACCAGCGGTTGCCGGTGCCGCCATTCACGTAAGC
Source organism: Terriglobia bacterium (assembly GCA_963832635.1). Taxonomy (GTDB): domain Bacteria; phylum Acidobacteriota; class Terriglobia; order Terriglobales; family Acidobacteriaceae; genus DATFTE01. The sequence continues at coordinate 1,188,101 of CAWHVH010000004.1, forward strand.
GCCAATATCAACGGGAGGTGGTAGTACATCATCCTGGATCATCGCCGTGTGATCCGGAATGTGCCCCGGCGCGACTATCGTTCCCAGAGAAGTAAGGTTGCTGGCAGGCGCGCTTGGCGCGTGCGTTACCAGGGGAGGCCCCGGCGGCGGTTGCGGCGCCACCACCTGCGCAATCGATTGCAATTGCAGCGGCAGTCCCTCTCCGTAAATCAGCGGGAGCAGAAGCAGTCCCCCGACTGCGACCGCCTGCACTGCGAAAGAAAGAAGTGTCGTCCAACCGCGATGCGAATCCTGGGCCCAGGCAGAATCCAACAAGCTGTCAGCAAACATGGTGTCCTCCTGAGACATTACGAACTATCTCTACAGACACCGCTGACACGCTGGTCGACGGCTTCACCGGCAAGAATGAGAAAAGAAAAAAGGCCGCGGAAAACGCGGCCTTCAGGGAACTTTCGAGGGCTCTCAGGTGTCGCGAACTATTTCGGCGGCGCCGGCTTGGTTGCCGGTGCTGTCGGCCTGGCGGCAGCTCCGCCTGGCTTGCCGGTCTGCGGTTTCGGAGCCGATGGCACCGGCGCGGCAACGCCCGATTGCGCGTTGTAAACATCCACCACCGCTTTGGTGATGTCCACCGAAGGTCCGGCCCAGAGCACGGGGCCATTTGGCCAGGGATTCGATGTATCCATGATCACGCCGAATCCGTTCTCCCCGGCATACTTCACCAGCATGGGCGCCATCTTCTGCAGAATCCGCTGCGCGATTTCATTCTGCTGGCCCTGCGCGTCGTCGCGCGCGTCCTGCACCGCGCGCTCCAGCGATTTCTGCTTCTGCTCCACTTGCTGCACCAGCGTCGCCCGCGCCTGATCGTTCAGCTTGTCGCCTTGCGTGCTTAGCTGCTTCTTCAGGCTGTCCACCTCTTCGCTCATGTTCTTCAGTTCGGCGTCTTTGGGTTCCAGCTTCTTGCGTAGCGCGTCGAAGTCGCGCTGCCCTTCGTTGGTGGCAAAGATCGCCTGTTCAATGTTGATGGTGCCGATTTTCGTTCCGGTGGCGCTGGTGGCGACCGGGCCCGGTGTCGGATCCGCTCCCGCGGCGGCGGCGGAATTGGTCTGCGCCACTGCCAACAGCGAGAGGGTGAATGCAGTGGTCAGAAGGATGCGCACAAACTTGCTTGTCATGGGGTTGCCTTGAACTCCTTGGAAAATGTTCCGGGATATTGCACGGATCTACTCAGGCAATGCCGGGCCGCGCCCCGCGCAGTCCAATCGACTGGTTCGTGTCGCCGGGGAGAGCGGGCCGGAATTCCAGCTCCTTGCGCCGATTACCAGCGCACGACCACCCCGCAACACTCTGACTTTTCAGGGTGTGGGTCGCAGACATTATAGGAACACTGCCGCCTCAGCGTCAAACCCGGAAATCCAGCCGTTATCCACCCGCTGGGGCTACCAAGGCGAAGGGGCCAAATGCGACCTTTCGCTCAAAACATAACTCCGCCAGGGGCGTATGATCGGTATATGGATTACGTGTCGCGACACCTCACTCTCCTGCGCCAGGAAATCACCGATTTGCGGAACCTGAACACCCGGTATTCGGAGCATCGGGAGCATACTCCGGTTGAAAAATTGGCATTCGAGTCGCGCCAGAACCGCCTGTCGCAGATCAAGCAGGAGCTCTTGACCATGCGCAATCGCCCCACCGACCTCACGGTCTGGTGGGACAAGCGGCCCCGAGCCGGGGCTTAGTGCCTGCCCGAAGCTAACGGCGAGTAAGTCATCCCGGTTGACCGACACCCAGGACCGGCAACCGTACTTTGTGCCCGCCATCCCACAGACGTTTCTGCCAGCAAACTCCTCTGCCGGGAGCCGTTCATCCATATTGACAATCCTTTCCTTCCGGCAGATACTCCCGCCGATAGCTGTGTACTTTTGCGATCACTTCCCCGGGCCCATCCTCAGGTCTCGCGACAACCTTCTGCTTGCGCTGCGGAAGCCGGCCCCTACGGTATGGCGACGAAGGAGCTTTTATGAACCGTCTCTCTGCCTTGGCACGCATAAGCTTGCTGGTCTTGTCTCTGTCGCTGATCGCCACTTTACTCGTCACCCTCTCGGGCAACCACCCCGCGAACGTGCTGGCCCAGACCACGCTCGGCTCCCCGCTCGCCGGCCTGAATGCCGGCCAGATGAGCCTGTTCAACGTCGGCTTCAAGCAGTTCAATGTGCACTGGGATCCCGACCATGGCCTCGGCCCCATCTATACCAACCAGGATTGCTCGAACTGCCACACCTCCCCCGCTTCCGGAGGCACCAATTCCACCATGCGCACCACCTTCTTCGGCGCGCTCAACAGTGATGGCAGTTTCAATCCTCTGACCAGCGAAGGCGGATTCATTCTCCAGCCGATCACCATCTCTCATTTCGTGCCGGGCTGCATCATCACTCCCGAAGTCGTTCCCCAGGACGCGACCCTCATGTCGCAACGTGTGCCCCCGCAGCTTTTCGGCGACGGCCTGGTCGACGCCATTCCCGACATCACCATCGAGAACTTCGCCGGCAACAAGGGCATGGGTGTCGATGGCATGACCAACATGGTTGCCGACTGGAATGGCAAGCTGCGTCCCGGACGCTTCGGCTCCAAGGCGCAATTCGCCTCGCTGGTGCAAGCGGTCGCCACCGCTTTTTCGCACGACATTGGTGTCACCAATCCGGTCAACCTCAATGAAGACTGCCCCAACGCGGTTCCCGGCACGCCGCAGTGTCCGACCAACCTGGTGAGTTCGCAATGCATCAAGGACCAGGAACCCAACGATCCCGGCGGCAAACTGAGCATCCAGATCTTCAACTATCCCTCGCTGCTCGCGCCTAATCCGCCGAGTTCCGACACGGCAGGCATGGCGCTGTTCGTCTCCGTCGGCTGCGCGCTCTGTCACAACCCGCAGTACACCACCAAGTCGAACGTTACCCTGCCCACGAACTTTATCGGAGGCACCACCAAGGTCATCAACGCGCTCAGCAAGCAGCCGGTCAACCTTTATTCCGACTTGCTCATTCACCACATGGGCCCCGGCCTCGCCGACTGCATGCAATTCGGCCAGGCCCAGGGAGACCAGTGGAAGACCATCCCGCTCTGGGGACTCTCCACCCGCACCGTCTATCTCCACGACGGCCGCACCACCGACCTGACCACGGCGATTGAGGACCACATGAGTTTCGCCGGACAAGCTACCGCGTGTCCCAACACGTATCCCGACTCCGAAGCCAACGCCGTCATCCAGAATTTCAACGCGCTTTCCCCCGCGGACATGAGCACGCTGCTGGGCTTCCTGAACACTCTCTGAGATAGACAACAATGGAGGGGCGGGCGTCTCCGCCCGTCCACTCTGTCGCTTGAGAGAACCAACGTGGCTCCCCAAAACACATCAGGCCCGGAAAACTTTCCCGGGCCTGCGTGCGAACCACCCACTTCTTCAGTTACTTTCGCTCTCCAAACAGATCGGTCATGGTCGCCGTGCCGGAGTCGCATGCATGGTTCAGGCAAGGCAGAGAGAGTCCGCCCTCGATCGACCGCAGCAGCGAGAAGTGCGTATAGAACTGCGCGCTGGTGCGCCCGTGCGTGCCATAGTTGGTGTCCACAATCAGCAGCACCTGGTTGGTGTTGGGCACGAAGCTGTAGTCGTTCTCGTCCCACAGCACGACGATGGCGTTCCGGCCCTCCCGCCACGCGGGCGAGCTGTGAATCGCATTCACCAGGTTCCTGACCGCCAGGTCTCCGAGGTAGATCAGCGCCGGATTCAGGCCGGCCTGCGATCCGTCATCGACGGGATCGTAATCGCACTGCGGTCCCGCATTCCCGCGCCCGTGCTGGTCGTTGCACTGGTTGGGCGCGATGAAGGAAAACGCCGGAACCTTCCCCGAGGTGAGATCCGAGAACAGCCCGTGTTCCCCTTCAAATCCCACGATGTTGGTTAAATTCGATCCCGCGATCTCGCCTTCCTGCACGCTGCGGAAATACGCGAACGGATCGTGTTTCGCAGCATACAGATCGATCAGCGTCTGAGTTTCGCCCGGCAGGATCGACGGAATGTCCGACAGATCGGTAAAAAAGCCGTCGCTATACTTGATCCCATCCGCGCCCGTCGACGGCAGGCTTTCCTGATAACTCTTCCAGGTCATGCCGTGCTCCGCCAGCTGGTCGGCGATCGTCTTGCCCGAGGTGTTCGGCGCGGCCGCATAGTGCAGTGTTCCGTTAAGGTCATTGAGGCCTGGAGGGCACGGATCGACCGACGTCGGACATTCGTTGGTCAAATCGATGGCCGGCGTCTCCGCGTCGGTGCCCGTTCCCGAGATCGGACACACCGCCCCGCTCGGGGGAAAATCCGTCACCACCGTTCCCGACATCAGATTCGGGCTGCAGCTCATGTTGTGCCAGTCGGGAGCGTTGTCACTGCGATCCCCGAAATTCGATCCCCCCACCACTTCCAGGTAGTTGGTCGAGCTGGGATGGCCTACCGCGAAATAGTTGGTCGCCGCATTGGCGGTTTTCATGTACTGGTTGACGAAGGGCGCGTTCGGGTTTCCCACGATCTGGCTGTATCCGTGATTCTCCATCATGATCACGAACACATGGTCGAGATGCGGAACGCCGGTGGGGATGGCTCCTTCGCCGGCAAAAGCCGGGCTCAGCAGAGCCATGGCCAGACACACAAGCAGAAAAATCTTCTTCATGTCGCTCTCCTCCTATCATCCCCCGGAGCAGCCGCCGAGTGCAGCACTTCACGCGCAACCGAGGCCCGGCCATAGTAAGAACGCCGCGTTACAGATTGGTTTCGGCAGTGTTAAGGAGAGGTGAATTTTGAAGGACAGACGTCAGGCGTCAAAGAGCGCCGAACCGGGCAAGCAGTAAAACACAGCCAAGATGTTGAACATCGAATTAAAGTAACTCTGTCATCCTGAGCGGAATTTGTCTCGCGCTCCGCGTGGGACAAATGGAGTCGAAGGATCCCGGTGCTGCCGGGAGCGGCGCGGATGCTGCAAGGCGTTCTTCCGGCGACCTGTAGAGAGACTCTTGGGAATGTTTTTCCACAGCATTGCTGCCGTATGCGGACGCGGGGTCCTTCGACTTCGCGATTGCTCCGCTTCGCGGGAGCAATCACTTCGCTCAGGATGACAGGGGGGTGAGTGTTACGGCGCGCCGCCGGTGTGCCGCCGGTGTGCCGGGTAACCCATCCCTACCTCACGGGCTAAAGCCCGGTGCCATCGCAGCCAGTGATCGCAGCACGGAAGCGCCGCGCCAGCCAAGGCCTATCATGGTTGGGATTTCGTTAGTGTGTTTTGTTTGCCTGGTCGTTGACTCGGGTCTGGTCGGTGATCCAGTTTACTTCCCAGGTCTGGCCCCCATCCTCTGAGAATGACTGTTCGAAGTGCGGCGTATTGGTGTTGGTGGCGGACCAAATAAATCGAACGAAGATCGCTCTGCCATTCAATTTGTCTTGGGCGAAAAACTCGCCGCGTCCATTCTTGAACTCGCCGATCTGGGCGGGGACGATGGTGCCATCCTTGCTGTTGGCCCAATAGAGACTCCACTGGTGAGTCTGGGGATTGTAGGTACGCAGGGTCAGCCCTTCGATGTGGCCGGTCGGGCCGTCGGTCTCGAACTCCTCCAACTGCGAGCGGCCGTCCCAAACTTTGCGGGTCACGGAAGTACCGTCGAACTCCACCCAGGTGGTAGATCCGGTCAAGGGATGCAGGAGACGCTTGAGGTGGATTTTCCAACTGCCCAGTTCGAAATCAAAATCGTGTTGCCCATCCGGCGCCGCGGAAGCCGGTTGAGCGCTGGTTGTCGACGCGCCGGAATTCTGTTGCGCGCGGGCCGAAAGCGGCTGCCAGACCACAAGCAGGCCGCACAACATGAGATACGTCCGAATCAGTTTGAGCGCGTTCATTACCGCCTCCTTGGTAGGAGGGAAACGTAATCCGCACGGCGGTTCGTCACAATAACCACTTTGACTTGCAGCCCAATAACCACTTGAAGTTCGCGCGGAGCAAACGCCGGCGACCCCTGAAAATTCGCGGGGTTCCGGCCATGGACCCGACGCGCCGCTACCAGTGCGGCTTTACAACTTTTTACAAGGTTCCGCAGTTCGTCAGCGTTTGGCAGAATATCGGTTGGGGCTTAGGAAGCGCAGCAGGAAGTTCGGGTTCAAGTGGCTGGGTTCCATGGTCTCCTGCGCCAGTTCCCAATTCTTGGCCTTCAGGATGTCGAATGCGGTCAGCATGCCGGAAAGGTCTCCCGTGTCACGGTCGATGACGAGGAGGCGTCCGAGTTGGCGGTCGAGCAGGCGGCAGGCCACATCGTGCACCACCTCGTCGGGATAGGCGGTGGGAAAATCAGCGCGGGCGAGCGAGTGCGCAGTGGCGTCGTCCGCTGCCTGAAGCAGATCCTGGCGGTGAAGAATCCCCACCACGCGCTCGTGCTCATCGACCACGGGAACCGATTCGTGGGTGGCGGCGGTGGCGAGGAAGTCCTTCACCTTCTGGTCGGCACGGACCGTGTCAATGTTGGGATTCATCACGTCGCGCACCCGCAACATCTTCATGGGATCGATCTCGTAGGCGTCGGGCACCAGCGTTCCACGCCGCACCAGGCGCTCGGTGTTGATGGTGTGCTGCATGAAATAATGTCCGGCAAGGTCGGCCACCACCGAGACCAGGAACACCGGGAGGATGGCGTTGTAAGCTCCCGTGACCTCGATCATAAAAAGGATGGCGCTGGGCGTGGCGCGATAAAGGCTGCCAAATAACGCGGCGGTGGCGACCATGCCGTACAGGCCGATGGTCGAGGAACCGGGAAGCATGAGATGAATGACGCTGCCGTAAGCCGCGCCCAGGCTGCCGCCGATCATCAGCGCGGGGGCAAAGGTTCCGCCGGAAGCGCCGGAGCCGAGGGCGACGGCGAAAGCAAAAATCTTGGCGACGCCGATCTCGGCCAGTTCGCGCAGCGGGTGCGGCCGGGAGAGAATGTCGGCGATGACCGCGTAACCGGTACCCAGAACTTCGGGGCGGAAGATCGCGATGAGGCCGACGAGCAGGCCTCCGATAGCGGGAATCAGCGGGAACCAGAGGCGGAGACCCTCGAAGAAATCCTCGGCGAGATAGAGCGTGCGAGTCATGATCCATGCCAGCGCGGCGCAGAGCACGCCCAGGATCAAAAACGCGGGCAGCTCCGCGGGATGGAAGCGGAACGCGGTGGCGACGGGGAAGACGGGCTGGGCTCCGCGAAAGCCCATGGCGATCATGGTGCCGGTCGCGGAAGCCAGGGCGATGGGGACGAACGAGCGGGCGCGGAATTCGAAGACTAGCAGCTCGACCGCAAGCATGACTCCGGCGAAGGGAGTCTTGAACACGCCCGCCAAGCCTGCGGCGGCACCGCAGGCGAGAAGCGTGCGCCGCTCGACCGGAGAAGAAGGGATCCATTGACTGAGGAGCGATCCGAGCGCGGCCCCGGTTTGGATGATGGGGCCCTCAGCGCCGAAGGGGCCTCCGCTGCCTACGGTGATGGCGGCGCTGAGCGGCTTGAAGAAGCTGACGCGGGGCTTGACGATACTGCGGTTGTTCAGCGCCACCGACATGGCTTCCGGAATGCCATCACCTTTGATCTCGGGAGAGCAGTAGTGAATGAGCAGGCCGACCAGCAGACCTCCGGCGGCAGGCAGCAGGAAGAGCCACCAGCGGTGCGGCGCCAGGTTCGGCGGAAGGTAGGCGGCGCTGACGGTGCCGTAGAAACAAAGATTGGAAATGAAGTTGATGGAACGAAGCAGGCCTTCGGCGACCAGTCCGCCGACCACTCCCACCAGGATTCCGAGGAGCGAGAGCAGCAGCATGCGCGAGGCGTGGGGATGACCACGGGAGGGAATGGGAGGCTGAGGGTGGGTGGGTGCGGCTTCTTCGGTCTCGCGGCCGGGCATCGGAAATGGACACTCCCCTGGTGCGGGAGGTTTATCCGCCCGCACCTTTCTTGCCCTGGATCACGTTGCGCAGGGCGCTCAGCAAGACCGGCCCCTGGGTGCGCAGTTCGGCCTTGTGAGTCAGAGTCAACTCCAGCAAAACTTTTTCACCCTTGGGGGTGAGCGACAGCAGCACTTCGCGGCGGTCTTCTCCGCCGCGGCGGCGCCGGATGTATCCCCCAGCGGAAAGGCGATTCACCAGTTCCACGGTGCTGTGGTGCTGGATCTGGAGACGTTCGGCCAGTTCGCCGATGCGGGGGCGCACTCCCTTGGGCAAGCCCTTGATGGCCAGCATCAACTGATGCTGCCGGGGTTCGAGGCCGGCGGCGCGGGCGGCTTCTTCGCTGAAGCGCAGGAAGCGGCGAATGCGGTAACGCAATTCGGCCAGCGCTTGAAAATCGGGCGTGGTCAGTGCCTTTTCCATGGGGCGAATTATATCGTACGCATACCATAAATTCATATATATCGTAACACGATATAGTGCGGGAATAAAAACCTGTGGGAGCGGGGTTCGTGGAATCCCACCCTTGTCGCAAAAAGCGCGACAAAGGACGGGCACCCGGAGTTTCGGCTTCTGCTGGTCACGGGGGCGCGGCCTCCTTTAGAATCTTTAGTCCCTTACTGTCTGAGCCTGGAGAGGTGGCGCCGCCTTGATTCCACGTTATACGCGTCCGGAGATGGGTCGGATTTGGAGCGAAGAGAACCGTTTCCGCAACTGGCTGAAGGTGGAGATTGCGGCCACCGAAACCCTGGCTGAAGCCGGCATGGTACCGAAGGATGCGGCCAAAGCCATCCGCGAAAGAGCCGATTTCAAGCTGGAGCGCATCCACGCCATCGAAGCCGAGGTGAAGCACGACGTGATCGCCTTCACCACTTCGGTGGCAGAGATCGTGGGGCCGCCGGCGCGCTGGTTCCATTACGGCCTCACCTCGAACGACGTGGTCGACACGGCGCAAGCCTTGCTGATCGCCGAGGCCTCGGCGGTGATTGCCGGCGATCTTGAGCGGCTTTCCGAGGTGCTGAAGCGCCGCGCCTGGGAGTTCAAGGACACGCCGCAGGTGGGGCGCACGCACGGTGTCCACGCCGAACCAATCACCTTCGGATTCAAGTTGGCCAACTGGTATTCGGAGACGCGACGGAACATCGAGCGCTTCCGGGCCGCAGCCGAAGATCTGCGGGTGGGGAAATTTTCGGGAGCCGTGGGCACCTTGGCCCATCTAAGCCCGGAGCTCGAAGAGAAGATGTGCGCGCGTCTGGGATTGAAAGCCGCTGCGGTTTCGTCGCAGGTCATCCAACGTGACCGGCATGCACAGTACATGGCGACACTGGCCGTGATTGCCAGCACGCTCGACAAGATGGCGACCGAGATCCGCCACCTGCAGCGCACCGAGGTGCGGGAAGCGGAGGAATTTTTCAGCGAAAAGCAGAAAGGCTCCTCGGCCATGCCGCACAAGCGCAATCCGGTAACCTGCGAGCAGATCAGCGGGCTGGCGCGAGTGGTGCGGGCGAACGCGCAGGCTGCATTCGAGAATGTTGCGCTGTGGCACGAACGCGACATCTCCCATTCCTCGGTGGAGCGCGTGATTCTTCCCGACTCGACGACCCTGGTCGATTACATGCTGCAGAAGACCACCAACCTGATCGACACCATGTTCGTGTATCCCGAGCGCATGCAACGCAACCTTGACAGCACCGGAGGCCTTGTCTTCAGCGGCCAGCTGTTGCTCGACCTGGTGGAGAACGGCATGTCGCGCGAGGACGCCTACCGCCTGGTGCAGAGCCACGCCATGCATGCCTGGAAAGAAGGCTTGAACTTCAAAGAGCTGGTGCTGGCCGACAAGGAGATCACCAGCCGGGTGCCGCGGGCGCAGATCGAGCGGGCATTCGATTTGAAGCGCCAGCTGCGCAACATCGACAAGATTTTCGCGCGCGTGTTTGGAGACGAGAGTCCGAAAGCGGCGAAGAAAGCGCCGGGCAAGAAGGCCCGGTAGGGTGGACCTCCAATGTCCGTCTCTTCTACACGTGTAACCAGGCATCGGTTCCTTGCTGGCGCTTCTGTTGTGCGCCACTTCGAGCTTTACCACCAATCTGACGGGAAAAGACAAGGCCTGGGACATCCTGAGCACTGCGATCGCGGGGGACACGGCAGAGCGGGTGACTGCCGTCGGCGTGCTGGGCTTGGTGCCGAGCGACCCTAAGGCCCTCGACCTGGCCACCAAGGCGCTGGACGATCCCAAGCCTGAAGTGCGAATTGCCGCCTGCAACGCGCTGGGGACCATACACTCGAAGGCTTCCATCCCCAATCTGCAGAAGACTCTTGCCGATAAGGAAATCTCGGTGGTGGTGGCCGCCGCGCACGCTCTCAGTGTTCTGAAGGACGATAGCGCCTACGACGTTTACTACGCGATCCTTACCGGCGAGGTGAAGGACAGCAAAGGAATCATCGCGCAGCAACTGGACACGCTAAAAGATCCCAAACAGCTCGCGCAGCTGGGTTTCAGCCAGGGAATCGGGTTTGTTCCATTCGCCGGAATCGGCTGGGACGCGTTCCGCATGCTGCACAAGACCGACCCATCTCCGGTGCGCGCGGCGGCGGCGAGGGTGCTGGCGACCGATCCGGATCCAAAAACCGGGGAAGCGCTGATCGCGGCCACGCGCGACAGCAACTGGATTGTGCGTGTGGCGGCGCTGGAGGCGATTGCGACGCGAGGCGATCCCACGCTGCGGGTAAAGATCGAGCCATCGATGTTCGACAGCAGCCGGACGGTGCGCTATACGGCGGCGGCGGTGGTGATTCGGTTAAGCGGGATCCGCGCTCCGCGCAAGGGGAAAGCCGTGCCGAGAATGCCGGCTCCAAAAGGTTAAGGAGCAAGTGACGGTGCGAGATCACAGCCGGTAGCGGCGCCTCTGCGCTATCATTTCCTTTCCCGCGCTGGAGGCCCGATGCTCAGCTTTGAAATCGTTCGTCTGGAGTTTCCCGCCGATACCAACATCATTGTGGGGCAAACGCACTTCATCAAGACCGTCGAAGACATGTATGAAGCCGTGGTGAACACGGTTCCGCAGGCGAAGTTCGGGCTGGCGTTCAACGAGGCTTCGGGGCCGTGCCTGACCCGCGCCGACGGGAACGACGACGACCTGCGACAGGCGGCGATCAAAAATGCCCAGGCGCTCGCGGCGGGACATGTCTTTGTGCTGATCCTGCGCAACGCCTTTCCCATCAACCTGCTGAATACGGTGCAGAATATTCCGGAGGTTTGCACCGTGTTTTGCGCCACCGCCAATCCCGTGGAAGTAGTGATCGCAAAGACAGACCAAGGATGTGGAGTGATGGGGGTGATCGATGGTAGTTCTCCGAAGGGCGTGGAAGGACCGCAGGATGTGGCGACGCGGGCGGAGTTCCTGAGGAAGATTGGGTATAAGAGGTAGGGGTAACCGCTGAAGCGCTCCGCCACCCAAAAGCAAAACAAAAAGGCCGCCATCGGCGGCCTTTTCACAGCGATGATTTGTTAGGAACCTACCCCGGCTCCTTGCACTGGAATGGACGGCGAAGTCGCCGCTGCCGTCGCGGCTGCGGCTTCGTTGAGGATGCGGTGGTGAATGGTGAACAGGGCCAGTTCCAGACGGTCGGAGACGCCAATCTTGTCGTAGACGTTGCGCAGGTAGTTCTTGATAACCTGCTCGGTGGTGCCCAGCTGCGAGGCAATCTCTTTATTCTTGTATCCCTGCACGATCAGCGCGACGATCCGCAGTTCCTTGGCGGTCAGGCGGTCGCGCACGCGCAATCCGACCATATCGTTCTCGGTCAGTTCGCTGGGCACGGCGATATCCTGCACCCAGTTTTCGCCGCGGGCGACGCGCCGCACACAGTCGACCAGTGCGGAGCTGGTGACGTTGCGATAGACGACGCCGTTGGCGCCGGCACCCATGTAGCGCTGTGCGCTCTCTCCCGTGTCGGCCAGCACCACCACGCGGGTCTTGGCCCGGGTTGCGCCCTGCAGAATGGAGTTGAAGTCGGAGTGGAAGCCTCCCGCCACGACCAGCACGGCTGCCCGGAACTTATCGAGAGCCATGAACATCTGTTCGGGCGTTTGCGCTTGCGCGACGATGCGCATCTCGTCTTCCACCGCCAGCACTTTGGCGATGCCCGCGCGGAAAATTGCCTGGTTATCGGCCAGAATCAGTTTCAACATTGCTTCAGCACCTCGTTACGAGTGGCGAACGAAATCGTAAGAATCGATCACGCAGGCGACACCGCGCGCCTCCGTGGGGCTGCTGCCGGCGGCGGGTTCGTCGGTACGCACCACGCGACCCCGGCATTGAATCACGACATTGTCTTTGGCTCCGGTCATTTCCGGAGGCAGGGCAATTTCAAACTCTACCGTCGAGCCCACATCCAAACTGGCGTCGGCGCGAATGTAAACTCCAGCGGCGCTCAGGTTGCCCGTAATCCCGCTGGCCTCGCCTGTGACTTCCGCCCCATGAATCTTTATCGGCAATTCCAGGGGAAATCTTTTTCCCGTCCGTGCTTCGGACACAGGACCTCCTTCCTCCTGGCCTTCTTTACGCATAAAAGCCAGTGCCATACGCATTCTCCTGCAGAAATTCAGCTATTTCTTAGCGCCCCCTTATATCACGGATAACACTCCCGGCAAAAGGCAGGTTACCAACATGATAATGGAGGGCGAAGGTGTGGAGACGAGTCTCTAAGCCACCTTCGTGGGCGACTTTCACCCGTTACTATTGTCACGTCCGAGGCCTCGAAAGACAATCTGAGTTTCAGGACGAAGGTTACGTTCGTAACTCGAAGGGCGAAGGGGCCGGTTGGCTTCTCAGCGGCGGCTGTGCACCCGGAACATGAGTCAACCGGGCCTCGAGTTACCTTTCTGTCAAAATAAACATCTAGTTCTCATCGGCCGGGGTCTGTTGAGCGCCTGGCCGATGCAAGGAGAGTTTCCTCATGTCATTTCCGCCCGCCCCACTTCGAAGGGCATTGCTTATCATTCCCCTTTTTCTCGCAGGACTGCCGCTTGCGGGGCAGCAAGCAGCATCGCAGTCGGAGAAAGTGGCGCAGGCTGCCGCGCCCGGGGCGAATACCCCCGAGGTTCTGCGGCAATTGAACAATGCGATGGAAGGCTTAGTCGCGAAAGTGTCGCCGGCCGTGGTCCAGATTCAGGTGACCGGCCTGGGGCCGGTCGAGAATAGCGGCCGCAACGACACGGCGCTGATCGCGCGCCAGCACGGGATCGGGTCGGGGGTGATCGTCGATCCCGACGGATACATCATGACCAACGCGCACGTGGTCGAAGGCGCGCAACGCATCCGCGTACTGCTGCCGTTGCCGCCGGGGGATTCTCCGCTGGAGGTGTCTCCGGCCGGGAAGCGGCACCTGGTGGAGGCGAAGCTGCTTGGGCGTGCACAAGGAGAGCGACCTCGCGCTGCTCAAGATCGACGAAACGAATCTGCCCACACTTCCCCTGGGCAACGACCGGCATGTGCGCCAGGGACAGCTGGTGTTTGCGATCGGCAGCCCGGAGGGGTTGCAGAACTCGGTCACCATGGGAGTGGTGAGCGCGGTGGCGCGGCAGGCGGATCCGACCAAGCCGATGGTGTACATCCAGACCGACGCTCCCATCAATCCCGGCAACAGCGGCGGGCCACTGGTCGACATGAATGGCGATGTCGTCGGCATCAACACCTTTATTCTGTCGCAAGGCGGAGGCAGTGAAGGGCTGGGATTTGCTATTCCCGCGCGGGTGGTGAAGTTCGTCTACCAGAATCTGCGCAAATACGGCCACGTGCACCGGGTAGAGATCAAGGCCGGGGCGCAGGAAATTTCTCCCGACCTCGCCCAGGGGCTGGGGCTGGCGCAAAGCTGGGGAGTCATTATTGATGACGTGATTCCGGGCGGCCCGGCGGATGCGGCGGGATTGAAGGTGCAGGACATCGTGCTGTCGGCGGACGATCGCCGCATCGAGACGCTGCCGGCGTTTTCGGCGGCACTGTACCTGCATCCCACGGACCAGGTATTGAAGCTGGAGGTGCTGCGCGGCACGGAAAAGGTGACGCTGCACATCCCCGTGCTCGAAAAGAGAGATCACATGGACGCGCTGGCTGACATCACCGATCATGACACCAACCTGATCCCGCAATTGGGAATTCTGGCGGTGGCGCTGACCGACCAGCTGCGAGCCACGCTGGGAGTGGACCTTCGCATTCCGACGGGCGTGGTAGTACTGGCCCGGACGGCCGAATTCATTGGGCCAGAAACCGGACTGCAGCAAGGAGACGTGATCCATACCCTGAACCAGCGGAAGATCGATTCACTCGACGGACTGCGCGCGGCGATCCATCAGTTGAAGCCGGGAGATTCGGTGGCCATGCAGATCGAGCGCGACGGCGGATTGCAGTATGTGGCGTTTGAGATGGAGTGACAGGCGCAGGCGTCAAAAGCTTGAACCACTGAGGACACGAAGGTGCACGAAGGGAAAGGGACGAGCGGGGACGCCTGTCCCTGCATGGCTATTTATATTTGATATCTAGATAGAGATCCGACGCCTGAGGTCCGAGGTCCGACGTCCGGTCTTAAAACGCGCCGCCACCGCCTCCGCCGAAACCTCCGCCGGAGAAGCCGCCACCGCCGCCAAATCCGCCTCCGCCGAAACCTGATCCGGTGGAACTGGCGCGCGGGGCGGAGACGAACACCTGATTCATGTCACTGGCCATGCCACGCATGGAACTGGAGAAGAACACCGGATTGAAGCCGGTGTACCCTCCCGGCGAGGCGTACCAGGTTGGCGGGTTCTGCACGATTCCGGCGAAAGCTTGCGCCCACTGATGCTCGACCCCAAGAGCCATCGCGTAGGGCAGATACTTCTCGAAGGTGTCAGGGGGCATACGCTTCAGCCGGTCGGCGTCCACGCGGTTCATGAATTCCTGGAAGCCCAGAATCTCGACGCGGGTCTGCCCGCCCTTCACCGTCTTCGCACTCATCTGGCGGGCGAAAAGCCACCAGATCACAGCCGAGACCAGAACAGAGATGAGGAAGAGCGCGAAGGAACTGAAGAAGTCGAACCATCCCACGTATTGCAGGACGGCAAGAACGATGCCGATGGCGAAGGCGGCGGCGATGCTGTAGCCGTTGGCGGAATCGGGATCGAGCAGGTACATGCCTTTGCCTCGCAGTTGCGACTTGATGTCCGAACGAATCGTAGGCAAGGCGGTGTAGAAGCGATTCCGCAGGCTGGAAAGAGGAGTGACATCGCCTCCGGCGAAGACATTCGACAGCATCACTGATTCGTGAGGTTGCAGGCCGCGCCATTGATTCTTGGGGATAAGCAGGTGGAAGGTGTAGTCCTTGTGCTGGAAGACCAATCCTTTTTCCACCGTCTCTTCGATCTTGACGTAGCCGCGCACCGCGAGATCAACCAGTGTCGAGGTAATGTCGCGGGGATGAATGGTGTCGTCGAGCAGCGTGCCCGCTTCCGCCGGGGAAATGTCTTTGGGAGGCTCATACATGGGCGCGACGGAAAGGCCGGGGTCGGGGTCGCGTCCTTTGTACCACCACAGGGCAAACATCACACCGAGCGTGAGGAAGGGCAGAAAGACGATGGGATTGCCGCCGAGGAACCACATCACGCGGGTGAAGGCGCCGGGTTCGCGCAGGATGCCTTTGGGAATATAAATGTCGACGGTCATGCCGCCGCGCATGGGCAGCGGGTTGGTGGTCTCGAACGCAACTTCAGAACCCTTGATCTGGGTGGTCGCCTGGCCTTCGGTCGAACCGTAGACTCCGGTGAAAGCCTGGGCGCGCAGCGATCCCGCGGCCGCGGAGGGCAAAGTGACCGTGGCGGTGACGTGGTCGATAGGCACCGGCCAGTCATTGCCGGTGACATTCCAGTAGAACTCGTCGTGGTCGTCGAAATAGCGGATCCCGTTGCGCACCAGGTAGGCGATTTCGACCGTGCGCGTAGTGTCGAGGGCGCCGGGAATGTAGATCTTCAGATCGCGGTTGCCGTTCTCGTCGCTGCTCTCATAGTTCAGCTTGTGGCCTTCTCCGTCGGTGACGCTCTGGACCTTGAAGAACAAGGTGTAGTTGGTCCCGTTGGGTCCGGGATAGTTGACGGGAATGATGCGGTGAATGCCGTGCCACTCTCCGTCGAAGACCAGGGTGATGCGCTCGTAGATCAAGGCGGAGCCGTCGCCGCCGATGGAGATCACGTCGTTGAAATTGGCGATGCGCCAGCTGCGGGCGAAAGACGGGACAGCGAAGAACAAGATCAGCACACAAGCGAAGCAACGCCGGCGCGTCCACGCAAGAGATACGTTCATTCGGCTAGAACTTCACTGCCACCGGTTCTTTGTCGGCTTCGGCGACCTCGAAGAACTGCCGCTGCTGGAAGCCGAACATACCGGCGAGAATGTTGGTGGGGAACGATTGGATCTTGGTATTCAGATCGCGCACCACGGCGTTGTAGTAGCGGCGCGCATTCTGAATGGTGTCTTCGGTCTGGCTCAGGGAGCCCTGCAGTTGCGTGAATTGTTCCGAAGCTTTCAGTTCGGGATAATTTTCCGCGACGGCGAACAGGCTTTTGAGAGCGCCGGTGAGCTGATTTTCCGCCGCTGCCTTATCGGCGGGAGTGGTGGCCTGCATGGCCATGGAGCGGTACTTAGTGACGTCTTCAAACGTGCCCTTTTCGTGCGCGGCGTAGCCTTTTACCGTCTCGACCAGATTGGGGATGAGATCGTGGCGGCGCTTGAGCTGCACATTGATGTCGGACCAGGCGTTGTCGCAGCGCACCCGCAACTGCACCAGGCTGTTGTACATCCCGACGAGCAGGATGGCGATGACGACCAGGACGCCAAGGACGGCGAAGATCATGGCTCTCTCCCGCGGACAAAGTCGAAATCAAGGGGACGGTAACACATAGAATCGGCGGGTGCAATCGGGGTCTGAGAGGGCAAGCAACTCAAGATGGCATCTTCCTCGCTTGCAGCCCTACCCGGTTCGGTGGCATCGTAAGGAGTAGCAAAGACTCGTGGGTAAGCGGAGGACCGGTGCGATGAACGTTTTCCGACGCATTCCGCGAATGTGCGCCACGCCCCTTCTGATTGCGGCTCTTTGTTCCCCCGCCTTCGCGCAATCGTGCGTCACCGCCAGCGACATGGATGACGCCACACGAAACGCTATTGTCAGCACTGCCAAGCGCTACTTCGATATGGCGGCCCGGGGAGATGCAGCATCGCTGAAACAGAATTCCATTCCCGGCGTAGCTGCGAATTTCTCAGACATCGAGACCGCGATCAAAGACAACCAGGCGACGTTTTCCTCCGCAACGGCCGCGCCGCGGCCGCCTTTTCTGCTCAAGGCCGAGGGTAGCGCTCCGTTTGAGCGTGCGGAATTTCTTTGCGGAGTGTTCGGCGCCAAGGGGCAAACGGCCGACAGCGCGGTATTTGTCCTGAACAACCTGCCTCCGGGAAACTACGCTCTCGACACTCTTGATCTCACCTCGTCGAAAGGGCCGTCCACCGTATCGTTCGTGTTTCAGCAATTCGGTCCGGATTGGAAGCTGGGAGGCTTCTACGTAAAGGAAAGTGACTTGGCAGGCCACGACGGAAAGTGGTACGCCGATCATGCGCGCGAGTTCAAGGACAAGGGCCAGAATCTGAATGCCTGGTTCTACTATCTGGAGGCGCGCGATCTGCTGGTGCCAGTGCCGTTCATGAGCACGATGGCAACGGACAAACTGTACGATGAATCGCTGGCGGTGAAGCCCGCGGATCTCCCCGCCGCAGATCATCCCCTCGACCTGGTCGGCCAGGTAGCGGCGCCGAAGCAGGTCCCGCAAAAGCCGGGTGAGCGGTTTAACAACGCCAATGCGACCCGAACCTACGAGGTGATCGATCTGTTCCCAACCGCCGTGGGTAACGACTTCGACCTGGTGGTGAAATATCGAGTGGCGGACATTTCCGATACGGCAAAAACTTTCCAGGACAATATGGCGGTGATCAAAGCCCTGGTCGCGAAGTACCCGGAACTCCGCGACAGTTTCGGCGGAATTGTGGCTCGGGCGGTCGCCCCCTCCGGCCAGGACTACGGCTCTCTCCTCGCCATGAAAGACATCAAGTAGTCCGGTTCCCGTCCCACATGAAGGATTTGTCACGTCGGTGTTCCCCGTCCCGCGTTATATATGGAAGAATCCCAGAAGCGTTTACCACCATGCTCAGGTTGCTTTGGAAGATCGGGCTGATCCTCGTTGCCGGTTCGTGTTGTCTTGCCCAGATCTCTCCGCAAGTCGTCGTCTCGGTCACCGACGAAAATGACGTTCCGGTACCGGGGGCGCTGGTTTTTCTCGAGATTTCTCCACAAGCTTCACCGTTACGCTGCGAGACCGATTTCACCGGAAGCTGCCAGTTGCAGAACGTTCCAGCCGGCTCGCATCCGCTGCGCGTGGAAAAGCCGGGGTTCTACGCGGTCTCGTTCCCGATTGCCGAGGTCAGCACCACTCCCCACGTCGACGTTCGTATCACCCACATCCAGGAGGTCCGCGAAACCGTTCATGTGAAGGAATCCCCTCCCATCATCGATCCCGTGCAGGTCACCTCGCAGCAACAGATTACGGGCGTGGATCTCATCAACATTCCCTATCCCACCTCGCGCGATTATCGCAACGCGCTCAACTTTATTCCCGGCGTCATACAGGATTCCTACGGTCAGCCGCACATCGCCGGGGCTGAGACGTATCAGACCCTGACCCTGCTTGACGGAATCAATGTGACCCAACCCGCAAACGGCATGCTGCTGCTGCGGGTGAGCCCGGACTCGCTGCGCTCCATCGATGTGGAAACCAGCCGCTATCCAGCCGAGTATGGCAAGGGGGCGGGAGGAATCCTCGCGCTCAACACCGGCATTGGGGACGACCACTTCCGCTTCGCGGGCACGAATTTCATTCCGTCGGTACAGAACCGGAAGGGAATCAACTTCGACAAAGTCGATCCGCGCTTCGTGGTATCCGGCCCCATTATTCCGGGCAAGATGTGGTTCTACGACTCTCCGGAAGGGGAGTACGACAACATCATCGTTACCGGATTGCCCGACGGAGCCGATACCGACCACCTTTGGCGTTTCGGCAATCTGGCCAAGGTCCAGACCAACCTCACCTCACGGAATACGCTGACGACGAGTTTTGTAGCGAATCGTCTGCACGATGACTACGACGGTCTTTCTCCACAGAGCCCGCAACCGGCGAGCCCGATCGATAGCGAGTCCGGATACGTCGCCTCCGTCAAAGATCAACATTATTTTCAAGGCAAAGAGCTGTTCGAAAATGGAGTTGCCTTCGTCCAATACGGACAGACCGTAACCCCGCACGGGAACCTCCCGTACTTTCAGAGCCCGGAGACGGCGGGCGGCAGCTACTACTTTTCCGGAAACACTCGCGCCCGCCGCTGGCAGGCTTTCTCCAACCTCTACCTTCCCGCGCGGCAGTGGCATGGACGGCATGAATTCAAGCTCGGCATCGACCTCGACCGCCTGTCGTATAACGCCACCTACAGCCGGACGCCGATTTCTTTCCTGCGCGAAGGGCAGTCGCTGCCCGCGACCGGCACCTGCCTCGACGTCATCCCATCTCCCTGCTCCCGCTATTCCACGTTCGCCGGAGGAGCGCAGTCGGTGACGCACAACGTCGAAACCTCGGGTTATTTCCAGGATCTCTGGTCGGTCACCGATCGCTGGCTGGTTGAGCCCGGTGTCCGCTTCGACTGGGACGAAATCGTCCGCCACCCCTTGTTCTCGCCGCGCTTGGCTTCCACCTACGTTCTGGACGCGCAAGGCAACACCAAGATTTCGGCGGGGATTGGTATTGTCTACGATCCCACCAATCTCTTGCTGATTGCTCGTCCCTCTGCTGGACAGCGTGCCGACTATTTCTTTGACCCGAACGGGAATCTGTTGCCCAACCAGCCAGTGGCGACCACGTTCGCCATTCAGCCCAATACGCTGGAAGCGCCACGGTATTTGAACTGGAGCATTGCTCTGGAGCGCAAGCTTCCCTGGGACATCTACCTGAAAGCGGAATACCTCCAGCGCCGCGGCGTTCACGGATTCGTCTACGATACGGTCAACGGCCAACTCGGCGGCAACTTCCTTCTCCAGAACACGCGGCAAGATCACTACAGCGCCTTTCACGTCGATCTTCGCCACAACTTCACCAAGACCTACATGATCTTCGGTTCCTATACGCACTCCAGGTCCGTCTCGAACCAGGTGCTCGATTTCAACGTCGACAATCCCATCCTCAGCCCGCAAGGCGCTGGACCTTACGGCTGGGACACCCCCAACCGCGTTCTCTCGTGGGGGCTGCTGCCTTTCTTCCGGCTGCCGGTTTTGCATAAAGTGGATTTTCCGTATTCCTTCGAATGGCGCAGCGGATTTCCCTTCGGCGTCAGCAACGATCAGCAGCAACTTGTCGAGCCTCCCGGCGACCGCCGCTTTCCTACTTATTTTTCGCTGAATCTTTTCCTGGAAAAACGTATTCCCCTGTTCGGTTTCTACTGGGCTGTCCGCGGAGGCTTTCAAAACATCACCGGACACAACAATCCACTCTTCGTGAATGGAGACATGAGCTCTCCGCAATTTCTCACCTTCAGCGGGTCCCAGGGCCGCGCCTTCACCACGCGCATCCGGTTTCTGGGAAGGAAGTAAAATGGCACGGCCGAAGCGCAATCACTGGGGCTGCTTTATAATGTGTATGACAATTTTCGCTTGAATCCCTTAAGCCCAGCCTGACATCAGACAAGTTTGGAGGATCTAATCATGGCTTTTGAATTACCCCCTCTGCCCTACGATTACGCAGCGCTTGAACCCGTGATTGACAGCCAGACCATGAAGTTGCATCACGACATGCATCACGGGGCCTACGTCAAGAACCTGAACGCGGCGATCGAGAAGCATCCCAATCTCGCGTCGAAGAGCGTGGAAGAACTGGTTCGCGACCTGAATGCCATTCCCGAAGACATCCGGGCCGCGGTTCGGAACAACGGCGGTGGACACGTGAATCACAGCATGTACTGGAAGATCATGAAGCCCAAAGGCGGCGGCGATCCTACCGGCCCCATCGCCGATGTCATCAAGAAGACTTTCGGTACCTTCAAAGATTTTCAGACGAAATTTAACGATGCCGGCGCGAAGCAGTTCGGCAGCGGATGGGTCTGGCTTGCCGGGAAACCCGGCGGAGAGCTGCAGGTCATGAGCACTCCAAACCAGGACAGCCCGATTTCCCAGGGTCTGTTCCCCATCTTCGGCAATGATGTTTGGGAGCACGCCTACTACTTGAAGTACAACAACCGGCGTCCGGAATATCTGGCAGCCTGGTGGAACGTCGTGAACTGGGATGAAGTCAACAAGCGCCTGGAGAGCTTCAAGGCGCACAGTGAACCCGCGATGGCTCACCGCTAAAACGCCGGTTCAGTATCAAATGAAAAAGCCCCGGCTTGGAGCCGGGGCTTTTTTCTCCCGCATCTTTTCCTACGCTCTACAGACTTCGCCGTACATACAAATCTCTGATCCCCGCCTAAGGTCGTAATGTCGCGCTGGGAGCTTCAACATTCGTTCCGACGCGAGACCGCAACGCCTAGCCCGGCATTCGCTTCGCCTTTGGAGGTGACTATGCTTTGGACGATTTTCGTAATTCTTTTAGTGCTCTGGTTGCTCGGGTTGGTCAGCTCTTACACGCTGGGTGGATTCATTCACATTCTTCTGGTTCTTGCCATCGTTGTACTGCTCATCAACATCATCACCGGGCGCCGAACCGCGCTCTAACCGCGTCAACTCCCGCCATTTTTCCTCCCCCAACGCAGGCGGGGACGAACTATGAAAAACAGTTCGTCCCCGCTCCAGCCTCTCTCCCGCGCTCAGAAGATGTCGAGATCGTGAGCGATCACCACCTTTCCCGCGTAATACTTTCTCATCTGGTCGGCCAGATCCTCCTCCGGTAGTTTTTCGAGCGAGAGGTGGTACAACACCAGCAGCTTGGGATGCGCGCGTGTCGCAATGTCCCCCAACTCCTGGGGCGAAGTGTGGAACTCGTGGAAGTATTCCTTCCAGTGCGGCGTCTTCAATTCCTCTCCCTGCGGGTTGTACACCTCGTGCAGCAATACATCGCAACCATGGCACGCGTCGACGACCGACTGCACGGGATGCGTATCGCCGGAAATCACCACGCTGCGGTCGGCGGTATCGAAGCGGTAGCCGAAGGCCTGATCCCAAATGCCGTGCTGCACCAGGAACGCCGTGACCGTCACATTGGCGTCGCGATAGACCACGCCCGGCGCGATCTCATGCACCACAACTTTGTATCCGGTGCGATTCGCCTCTTCCAAACCATGCGTCCGCACGTAAATATCTTTCTTCCAGGCTTTCTCGATGTGATCGGTCATCTGCCGCAGGCCGCGCGGCCCGTACGCCTGCAGCGGATCGCTCCGGCCCATCACCCAGGGCGTGAAAATCAGATCGGGATACCCCAGGGTGTGATCGGAATGCAGGTGAGTAATGAAAACCGTCTTCAGTTCGGAGGCCTTTAGCGCGGCGATGCCTTTTTTCTCGGCGGCTGCGGCGCGGCGCACCACGCCTGGCCCGCAATCCACCAGATACGCCGCATTGTTCACCACGATCGCTACCGCCGGCCCGGAGCGGTCGGGATCGGGATTTGGATTTCCCACGCCCAGCATCACCACCTGGGTATGGGAATGCGTCTTCGGGAGTGCCTGCGCCGACGCCGGGAAGACTGTCAAAGCCACAAAGGCGATCGACAAGACGCAAAGCCCGAAACTGCGTGTCTTGAGCATCAGAGATTTCGGGCGGGCGGAGAACCCGCCCGTCCATTCTAGCTGGTGAGACGAACTTCCTCAGTTGACGGTCAAGGTGGCCGTTCCGGTCACGCCCGACAGAGTCGCGCCGATGGTGGTGGTGCCGCTGCTGGCCGAGGTGGCCACGCCCGCTGGGCTGATGATCGCGACTGCGGGACTGGACGAACTCCAGGCAGCAAAGTTGGTGAGGCTTTGCGTGGTGCCGTCGTTGAAGTTGCCGACCGCGGTGAAGGCCTGCGACGCGCCCAGGGAAATCGAGGGATTGCCCGGAGTCACCGTGATCGAAGTGAGAGTCGCGTTGCTGACCGCCAGATTCGCGGTTCCCACGATGCCGTTCAGATAAGCAGTCAGCGTGGTATTTCCCGCGGAGATGCCGCTGACCTGCCCGTGATTGCTGTTGCTCACGGTGGCGACACTGGGCTGCGACGAAGTCCATGCAGCGAGATTGGTCAGGTTTTGTGTGGTCCCGTCGCCAAGGGTTCCGATTGCGCTGCACGACTCAGACGTGCCCTGCGCAATCTGAGGAGTCGTACAGCTTACCGCGATCGAGACCAGGGGCGAGGAGCTCACGGTGAGAGTCACGGGAGTGGAACTCACGCTGCCGAGAGTAGCGGTGATGTCCGCGCTTCCGCTGCTCACTGCCGTGGCGAGGCCGCTGGAACTGAGGGTCGCAACGCTGGTTTGCGAAGACATCCAGGTGGCGATAGTCGTGAGATTCTGTGTGGAACCGTCACTGAACGTGCCGATGGCGGTGTATTGCACAGTGCCCGAGGGAGCGATGACGGGAGCAGTGGGAGTCACGGCGATCGACTGCAGAGTCGCGCTGCTGACGGTGAGCAAAGTCGATCCCATGGCCGAAGGGCCGCCGGGGCTGGTGAAACTGGCGCTGATCGAAGCCGATCCCTGCGCCATGCTGGTCGCCAGTCCATAGCTGCTCGGGGCATTGCCCACGCTGGCCACCGTGGTGTCGCTCGACTGCCAGTTGGAAACCGTGCTGATGTTCTGCGTGCTGCCGTCGCTGAAGGTGCCGGTGGCGACAAAGCGTTGCGTGGTGCCGGGAGCGATCGAAGGATTCGCGGGAGAGATGGAGATCGCCTGGATGGTGGCGTTGCTCACGTTCAGAGTCGAAGAGTCACTGAACGTGCCAAAGCTTACCCCGATCATGGTGCTGCCCACGCCTGTGCTGGCGGCCAGTCCGCTGGCGGGTCCGATGGTGGCGACGGTGGGAACCGACGAAGTCCAGTTGATGCCGCTGGTGAACGTGACGTTGAGCGTGCTGCCGTCGTTGAAAGTGGCGATGGCGACGTACTGAATGCTGGTGCCGTTCGCGATGGTAGCGTTGGCCGGTTGCAGCACCACGCTTACCACGTTGGCGGTATTGATGGTGACGCTTGTGGATCCGGAGATCGATCCCGAGGTCGCGGAAATGGTCGAAGAACCCAGGCCCCGGGCGGTCAGCAGGCCGGATGTCGTGATGGTCGCCGTCCCGGTTTGCGATGAGGCCCAGGTCACGCTGCCGGTGATGTCTTTGGTCGAATTGTCGGTGTAGGTGCCGGTGGCTGTGTACTGCTGCAGAGTGCCCAGGGGAACCGACATGTTCATGGGAGTCACGGCGATCGAGACCAGTTGGGCGGCAGCGACGGTCAACAGCGTGTTGCCGCTGACCGCTCCCAAGGTGGCGGTGATCGTGCTGCTGCCGATGCTTACGCTGGTGGCGAGCCCGCCGGTGGAGATGGTGGCGACGCCCATCATGGACGACGACCACGTGACCTGACTGGTAAGAACTTGCGTACTGCCGTCGTTGTAGGTGCCGGTAGCCGTAAATTGCAGGCCCCCGCCGAGGGCGACGGACGGATTCGGCGGGCCGACGGTGATCGATACCAGCGAAGGCACCGCGGCCGCGATGGTGAGCGAGGTGGAACCCGTGATCGCTCCGGAGGTGGCCGAAATCGTGACCATACCCACCGCTACGCCGGTGGCGAGGCCGCTGCTGCTGATCGTGGCAATGGTGGGCACCGAGGAACTCCACGTCACCTGCGTGAGGGTCTGCATGCTGCCGTCGCTGTAGGTTCCGGTGGCGGCGAACTGTAGAGGTGCCGTGGCAAGATTGAGCGTGGAATTGGAAGGAGTCACCGAGATGGATCTCAGGACCTTTCCACCCCCGCCTCCGCTTTTACTGGATCCACCACTGCAACCGGCGAGCAATCCCAACGCGACCAGAGCTAACGAAAGCAGCGACTTCTTCATAACTACCCCCTGGGAGAACGACACTTGCCGAAATGCAACGGCACAGGCTGCCGCCGGACTCCGATGGTCGAAGAAACTCCGACGGAGCGGCGGCGGAAACGAACCTCTCGTCAGCTTGTGTCGTTATGCGCTTTCCTGGGACCGATTCCTAGGGTCGGTCCCAGCGTGCAAGACCATCGAGGGCCGTGGTCCGGCCCACTGATCAACGCTCTGATTCAATCACCGTCGACGTGGTGTCTCCGTTGTCCACATTGATGGTGATGAATTTCGATCCGTTCACCACATAAAGTATCCGGCTGGTGGCCGAGGGAGCCGTCAAGTTCATTGTGCCGCGGCCATTCGACGAAACCGTATAGGTGGCAGCGACCGATTGCATCATGGTGTTTCCCGAGGGAGTGCTCGTGTCCTGGGTCCCGGTGATGCTGGAGGACCCATCGAGCGCCAGTACGCCCGAGAAATTGGTGGCGCCCGTATTCGCGGTCGCGGTGGTGCCGGTTACGAACGCCCCCTGGATGGTGGCCGGGCTGAACGTTCCCGCATTGCCCACGACCTGGGGTTCGAGAATGCCCGACAGCGCACTGCTGCTCGAGGTGTCGAGCAGAAATGCCTTGTTCGTCGTAATCGCATAAAGCGCGAACGAAGAAGCCGGGGGATTTGCGCTGGTGACGGAAATCATGCCAGTGCCGTTCGGCTGGACGCTATAAGTTCCGGCCAGCGACTGTTGCGCCACGATCGTGCCGCCATTGTTTTCGTCGAACATACTGCCGGAGGTGAGGTTGCCGCTGCCGTCGGTCCCCATGATTCCAACCGCTGTCACGCTGTCCTGGGCGGAGTTCGACCCGATCAGGTTGAAGACGCTGTTCCCGTTGAATGAGGAGTTGCTATAAGCGTTGACCGCCTGGCTCAGGACCAGTCCGCCCATCCGGGGATTGGTGGCACTGATCGGATCGGTCGAGACGGCAAATAGCTCGCCGGTGGAAACCACGTAGAAGCTGAACTTGAAAGTGCCGACGGAGGGCACGTTCAAGGTCATGATTCCGCGGCCGTTCGAGGCCACCTGGTAGGTTCCGCTCAGGCTTGCACTGGAAACATGGCTCCCGGCATCGTTAATGTCGATGGCCCCGCCGGTCACGTTTCCAATCGGAGAAGCGCCGTCGGTGGTGAACAATCCCGCGGTTCCCACCCGCTTGCCCGCCAGGTCGCTGCCCGAGATTCCCATGACAAACGGACCCACGAGGGCGGAGTTCGAGAATGCGGTGGATGTGGCCTTATCGAAAATGCCGGCGCCGCGCGTGCCGGTCGCATCGGCCTCGATAAAGATGGCTTCGCCGCTGGAGCCGATCGCGAAGTTATAGATGGAGGTCAGCGCGCCCGCGACCAGAGTCATGGTGCCGCGGTTGTCGGATCCGACGACATAGGTTCCGGTGAAGGAGGGGTTCTGCACGCCCTGCGAACTGTTGACGTCTTCAATGCCGGCGCTGATATTGCCGCTGCCGTCGGCGGTGAAAATCCCGGCGGAATAGACGGCTCCGCCACCATCGAATCCGCTGAAGCGGAAGGCATAGGTTCCTTTGACTCGCGAGTTGAGCGAGGAAACGAGCGTGACCAGGGCGGTCGCAGGGGTCGAGTTCGCATCGATGGTCGAAGTCGCCTTGACCGTCACCGTGGGCGGGTTCGGCAGGCTCGCGGGTGCCGTATACAAGCCGGTGCTGGAGACCGTTCCGCAGGCGGCGTTGGCGCAACCGCTGCCGGAAACACTCCAGCTGACCGGCGAACTGGGATTAGCTTGCGCGGTGAACTGCTGGGTGCCGTTCAAGGCGACGGTGGAGGAATTGGGCAATACCGAAACCAGAATATCGACGATGCGCACATTGACGGTGCGGGATTTGCTGCTGTCGGCCTGAGAAGTGGCGACCACCGCGACCGTGGCGTGCGGGCTGGGAACCACGGCCGGCGCGGTGTACAGGCCTGTCGAGGAGACAGTTCCACAGGTGGCGCCTGTGCAACTGGCGCCGGAAACCGTCCAGGTCACAGCCTGGTTGCTGGTCCCGCTCACGCTGGCGGAAAATTGCTGGGTGAGGGTGACGCCGACACTCACCGGATTCGCGCTGGGAGTGACGTTGACGACGATCTGTCCGGAACCGGAGGAACCTGACGAGCCTCCACAACCAGTGCATACCGCGAGCGCGAGCAGACCCACTGCAAAAAACAGCTTTCTCATAGACGTCCTCAATCCAGAGCGATATGCCGAGAAGGTTCCGGCGGTAGATGAACTCGGCGAGTCCTCACATAGACCCCGAGTGGGGCACTCAAAAGTGCAGGCTTGGTTCCAAAGTGTGGAGTAATTGGCTTGGGGATGAAAGTACCTGATTCTATTGCGCTTTCAGCAGGACGATGCGGCTCTTGAGGCTTGGGCGCAGCATTCCCCGGCGCAAGTCCTTGCACACAAACAGCAAAGCTCGCGGGAAGAGATCCCCATCCCTGGTAAGCGCGTAGCTGGCGGAGAGTTTTACGGCTGGCTTGCTGGAATCTTTTCCTGAGCCGCCGCCGGTTGCGCCAGCTCCGGAGGAGCCAGCCGCTTCTGCGCCGCGGCAATCAGGGGGCGCAAGGTCTGCACCGCGATGCCGAGCGTCCCTCCCGAGAAGCCGTCCATAAAGGCGGCGTTGATTCCGATGACTTCGCCTCGGGAATTGAAGACGGGGCCGCCACTGCCTCCGTGGGCCGTGGGCGCGTCATAAACCAGCTTGTCGCCTACTACATCTCCCAAATGCCCGCAGGTAGCGGAGGGTCGGATCAGCGACAAAGCAGCGAGTTCGCTGGCGGCGCCGGCGTCGTCGTGCCGGTAAGCCAGCTTGTCGTAAACGGCTGGGGGAGACTTGGCTACCATCCCCAGCACACCCATGGGGTAGCCAACCACCGAAACTAGTTCTCCCGGACTGGACGGAGTCTCAGCCAAGGGCAACGGCCGGAGATTGTGGATAGCTGGAGAATCTTCGATCCGCAGGACCGCTACATCTCCCCGGGCTGAGAACACCATCGGCGTGATGTTCAAGGGAGCGGGCACTCCGGGGAAAAAAGCCATCAGCTTCTCGAGGTGCGGGGTGGCGCCCTTCTGGATCAGCGCATCCGAGTCCGGGTCGCCATACCAGGGCTCGGCGACGTGACGGTTGGTGGCCAGCAACCCATCGCTAACGATAAAACCAGTGCCCGAGATTCGTGCCCGCAGCGCCGGCTTCTGGTTGGGAAAGCCGACATTGTAGACCCCGAAAATGTAGCAAATGGAGTCGCGATAACGGTCTAGGACCACGACCGGCATGGTCTCCTGTTGCTTGAGTTGCTGCACCTGGTGGGTCAGTTGTAGCACCTGATCTTTCAGGTCATCGGTCGAGGGCGGAGCGTAGTAGTGCACCATCAGGCCTGTCCCCACCAGCAGGGCGACTCCCAAAATACCCTGCATAAATCCCGACCAGGCGATACAAACCGGCTCTTCTTCCAAGGGATGCTGTTGTTCGTCCATGAGTTCAGTGGCCGCCTGCCAAAAGAACGGGGAGTGCAACGGGGGACGTTCGGCCAGGCAGATCTTTGAGGCTTTATGGTGCAGTGTGGACCGGTTTTCGACTACGGTACGGAGGGCGATGACCCGATGATTACTGTGGATCTCATTGTAGTTACAACATTTAAGTTCGATCTGACGGGTCGGCAATGCCCAGTCGTTTGGACATCTCCTCGTACAGAAACCCTTCCCCGACGCGGTAGGGCTGCACCCACTCGCCGTCGATCACGAACTGCGGGATGGCGCGCTTGCCGGTCTTCCGGATGACCTCTTCGGCGGCGCCGGGAGTGGTTTCAATGTCGATGTCTTTGAACGGCAGGTTGTGCCGCTCCAGAAAGCGCTTGGCCTCGCGGCACTCCGGACACCAGAAGGCGGAGTAGACGGTAATTTCCATGGTATGTGGTTTTCTTGGCGATCTTTGCGAACTTTGCGGTTAAAAGCTTTTGACCGCAAAGATCGCAAAGTACGCAAAGAAGATCTTATACACGCTCCAATTGGCGCTGGGTTAGTTGGTTTTCGACATTGCCGGTATTGAGCGTGGTGGCCGGCTCGAACAGGATGACCGAGACTTCTTCTTCGGCCACCGGACGATGTTCAACGCCGCGCGGGATCACGATGAACTCTCCCGTCTCAATCCACACCTGGCGGTCGCGAAAATCCATGCGGAAGCGGCCATCGACCACCAGGAACATCTCGTCTTCGTGGTCATGATGATGGAAAACGAACTCGCCTTTGAACTTCACCAGCTTTACCTGCTGTCCGTTGAGTTCGGCGGCGATGCGGGGCTTGTAGTGGTCGTGGATCTGGGAGAACTTCTGCGCGATGTTGATTTTGTCCATGGCGCCCTCGGGTCTGGCGGACCCTGATTTGGATTCGGGGTTAACGCCATAAGTCGCAAAAGAAGCGGGACGTGCGCCGCCGCACGCCCCTCCAAATCCGATTTTCCTCGCGTTTTCACATTTTCCCTTCGTCCGCGGAAGGTCCGTAAATCGCCGGGACCGAGGCATTGTTCAGGCGCAGGTAGACCGTCAGCTGTCCGCGGTGGTGGGCCAGGTGGTTGAAGGTGTCGCTGATCATGACGTAGCGCGGAGACTGCTGCATCAGGTGGCCTCCGGCGAGCAGCTTCCAGTCTTTCATCAGGTGATCGTCGGTGGTGCTTTGTAGAGCTTTGCGGCACTTGGCGATCGCGTCGTCGAGAGCGGCGGTGAGTTCTTTCCGGCTCTTGGGCAGCGGCGGTCGCGGCGGTCCTCCCGCGGTCGGGGCGATGTCGAGCTCTTCGGTATTGATGATCATGTCGATCCACGAGGGCATGGTGGCGCACAGATTGGCGAGATTGCCCAGGGGCATCGATTTCTCGTGAGGCTTCCAGTCGTTGTGTCCTTCGGGGACGCGTTCGAGCGTTTGGCGGGTGCCGGGAATTTCACGCTCCAGTTCAGCCAGCAACAGTTCGGTCAGTTTCATGAGTTTCTCTCTTCCAGGGCAGGTTGCCCGCGATCTCGAGCAGCAGAATAAAAGGGCATATATGACAAGGCATGTCATAATTGCCGGGATAAATTTTGGGGGTGAAGTTGAAGTCAGAACGGCTGCTGTCCGCGCTGTTATTGTTACAGGCCCGCGGACGCCTGACCGGGCGCGAACTGGCGGAGCGGCTGGAGGTGTCGGCGCGGACGGTGCATCGCGACATGGAGGCGCTCAGCGCCTCAGGCGTCCCGGTGTTCGCGCTGCGCGGGGCGCAGGGCGGATGGCAACTCGACGAAGGCTGGCGCACCCAGGTTCCGGGCCTGGATGAAGTCGAGTTGCAGGCGCTGCTGATGGCGCAGCCACGCGTAATCGGAGACTCGCGCCTGGCGGCTGCGGCCGAGCGCGCGCTGGGCAAGCTGATGGCGGCGATGCCCGGCGGCATGCGGCAGCAGGCAGCGTCGATCCGGCAGCGGCTGTATGTGGATACGACGGCATGGCGCGGCACCAGCGAAGATCTGGCGCTGCTGCCGGTGGTGCAGGAGGCGGTATCGCGCGACCGCAAGTTGCGGATTCAATATCAGAAGCCGCGCGGAGAGCAGTCGGTGCGCGTGGTCGATCCGCTGGGCCTGGTGGCGAAGGGAAGCGCGTGGTACCTGGTGGCACAGACGTCAGCTGGGTTGCGGACGTTTCGCGTATCGCGGATCGAGGCAGCGAAAGTGTTGGAGAAAGCCTGCGTGCGTCCGGCACATTTCGATCTGGCGGAGCACTGGCGGGCATCGACCGAACGCTTTCAGGAAGAGCACTGGCAGAAGATGGAGGTTGTCTTGCGTCTGGAGGGGCAGGCGGCGGCGAATGTGAAGCGCTGGCGAATGGTGCTCGAAGAGTTGGAGAGCCGCGACGGGCGGGAGACGTTGCGGGTGCGCTTCGACCATCCCGAAGAGGCGTTTTTCGTGGTGATGGGGCTGGGAGCGCGGGTGGAAGTGGTCGAGCCGGAGAGTTTGCGGGAGAGAGTGAGGGAAGAGATTCGAGCGATGGCGAAGAGGTTGGGATGAGGGATGCCTAGCCTTCGTATGGCCTCGAGTTTGATCCACACATCTTCGGCCGCCCCTACGCCAGGGTGCGAGAAGGAACGGGGCCAAATTCCGAGGATTTCGAATCCCCGTTCTCGAAGAATCCACCTCTACCAGTTGCTCCGCGATTGCAATCGCCTTGTCCTTACCGACCACCCAAATGTTTTCAAGGGTTTCTGGGCGCTGCAGGGTCTTGCCCTCAGTTCATTCATGACGAAGTTCCTGAGGTCGGAGTATTCCGCAAACAAAGTCTGCTCGACCCTCACCTTCGAGACTTCGGGAAGCGCGTTCTTGATCGCGGTGCGCGAGAAAACCGACCCGGATTCGTCGGGTGCTCCCAGTTCCGTGCGTCTAATCTCTTCATCGCGAGCCGCGTTAAGAAAGTGAATCAGTTCGCGGGGTGCGTTTTCTCCTGTACCGTCGCTTGTACGCCCAAGTATCCAATCAAAAGTTGTCCTATAAGTCTTGTTTATTCTTAGCGCTGATCGGATAGCTTGTTTTGAAACTAGGTGGATGCTTCGCGGTTGGAGCGGCGGATCCGGGGTATCGGACGTCGACTAATTCCGTGCTTTGCACAGCACGTCTCACTGCTAGGTTGACCAGGGAGGGTTTATCCCACCTGATAGTTACATGCTTAGTTATGTGGCTCGCTTCTCTGAACCCCTGCTCGGTAGTAATGCGCCGCCAAGTGTCGGTACGCAAGAATATCTTCAGCTTGATGTGGTCAAACCGCCACTTCCTGGCCCATAGAAGGACCAAGGATCGACGATTGGGTTCTGGGAGGACCCAGACGGCTCATCACTGCCTCGGAGCGGTCTTGGAATCCCCTTCTCGGTAATGTTAATAGCGTGAAAATGATATTTGTTCCGTTTTGGCAGCCGACGGAGGCCATAGACAATAATCTTGCCCGCGACGGACGAGGACGCGTCCGGCACACGGATCAAGCTGAGTCTGTTTCATCGCGCTTGCGGGTGGCGAACATATTCGACGACGCTCGCAGAAGTGTTTCCAAGCGATTGCCCGGCTCGAGGAGATCATCTTTCGTTTTGGCGTATCTAACTCAAGTCCGCTCGTTCGTAGGTCAGAAAGAACGTAACCATCGTCAGACAAAACAACGGTTCCGTTTCGACGGGTGGCGTAGACTTGAAGATGATCGTTGTGGCGGTCCAAAAAGGGAGTGGTCAGCTCGCAGGATTCGCCCAGCGCTTCGACACTAATCCCCTGACGAAGCCAGCCAATATATCCGTCGATTAGTTTCTGGCATTCGGCCCGATTCATACAATTATTCCTTGGACTGGTGGTGGGGACTCGAATCTTGCAGAAGGCACAGAATTCTTGGAAGGTCGCACCTGGATCATTCAGCAAAGTGAATGAACCCGGATCAACGGGAAATGCCCACCTATCGTCGTAGCCTTCCCTAAACAGATGCAAGTGTGTACCCGACAGTCTTTGTCCGTCCGGATTCGTATGAGGTGCTCCGTCCACATCGAGCCGGACTAAAACAATGACGGTTCGCACTCGATTCTGAAATTTCAGCTTCGTAAGACGCAGCGTTCCGCGCCAAACGTCCAGCAAGAAACTCTCCGGTCATCGAGGCTGGCGAGTTCATATGTGTCGTCTCCACCCGGAGGGATAGTAATCCAGGCCGGAGGTCGCACGAAATGCTTGACCATTTGTCTGAGCAGGTCGGCTTCGGTTTGGGTTAGCATTCGGTCGAGTCCTGACTGGGCGAGGATAGCATTGCGAGTCCGACGCCGACTAGACCTTGATTATGTAACCGTAGTGTCGAAAGCGGGGTATCCTCAAAGCAAAAGCCGCCAGTTTTCACTGACGGCTGATGGCTGAGAGCTGATAGCCAGCTAGCTGTTTTCGTAGAGCAGCACTCCGGCGGTTTCCTGCGAGTCCACGGGACGGTAGTAGAGCTTGTCTCCGTCGAGGAAGACTTCGATGAATGCCGGACGCGTGGTGATCGTGCCCTGAATCAGCGCTTCCGAGAGCGGATCTTCGATGTACTTTTGCAGCGCTCTGCGCAGCGGGCGTGCTCCGTAGCTGCGGTCGGTGAGCGTTTGCGCCAGGATCCACTTCTTGGCTTCGTCGGTCACGGTGACCGTGATCGATTTCTGCGCCAGGTTCTGGTTGAGCTGCGTCACCATGAGTTCGAGAATCTGGATCAGATCCTGCTCGCTCAGGGCCTGGAACAAAATGACTTCGTCAAGACGGTTCAGGAACTCGGGGTTGAACGTGCGCTTGACTTCGTTCTTCACCAGATCCTCGACCTTTTCCGAGATCATGTCTTCCTTGGTCGACTGGAAGCCCAGACCTTCGCGGCGCTGCAGGTGGCGGGCGCCGATGTTCGAAGTCATGATGATGACCGTGTTCTTGAAGTCGACGGTGTTGCCTAGTCCGTCGGTCAAGTGTCCGTCTTCAAACACCTGCAACAGGATGTTGAAAACGTCCGGGTGCGCCTTTTCGATTTCGTCGAGCAGGACGACCGAGTAGGGCGCGCGCTTCACGCGTTCAGTAAGCTGTCCGCCCTCTTCGTAGCCCACGTATCCCGGAGGCGAGCCGATCAGCTTCGAGACCGAGTGCTTTTCCATAAACTCGGACATATCGAAGCGGACCAAGGCCTTTTCGGTGCCGAACATGAATTGCGCCAGGGTGCGGGCGACTTCGGTCTTGCCCACGCCCGTGGGTCCGAGGAACAGGAACGAGCCGATGGGGCGGTTCGGGTTCTTCAGGCCGGCGCGGCTGCGGCGGATGGCGCGAGCCAGCGCGCTGATCGATTTGTCTTGCGAGATCACGCGCTTGTGCAGCTCTTCTTCAATGCGCAGCAGCTTCTGGGTTTCTTCTTCCTTGATCGAAGTGATGGGAACGCCGGTCCAGCGCGATACCACGTCCTCGATGTCCTCCCGACCGACAACGCCGGTGGAGGATTCATCGAGGTGGTATTTTTCGCGAAGGGCGCGCAGGTTCTCGCGCTCTTTGCGTTCCTCGTCAGAGTAGAAGCGCGCCTTCTCGAACTCGTGGTTCGCGATGGCGTTCTCCATACGGTGGACGATGAACTTGATCCGCTTCTGGACTTCGGTGATCTCTTCCGGAAGCGAAGTCTGGCGCAGTTTGACGCGGGCGCCGGCTTCGTCGATCAGGTCGATGGCCTTGTCCGGAAGGAAACGATCCGGAATGTAGCGGTTGGAATGCGAAACCGCGAAGTTGATGGAATCGTCGGTGTAGGTGACCGCGTGGAACTTCTCGTAGCGGTCCTTGATACCGAACAGAATTTTGGTGGCGTCGGTCTCATTCGGCGGCGGAACCTTGACGGCCTGGAAGCGCCGTTCGAGCGAGCGATCTTTTTCGATCGACTTGCGGTATTCGCCGGGCGTGGTCGCCCCGATGCACTGGATTTCACCGCGGGACAAAGCGGGTTTCAGGATGTTGGCGGCATCGAGCGAACCCTCGGCCGAGCCTGCGCCGACCAGGGTGTGGAGCTCATCGATGAAGATGATGGCGTTCTGCGATTCCATCAATTCCTTCATGATGGTCTTCAGGCGCTCTTCAAACTGTCCGCGATACTTGGTGCCGGCGACGATTAAAGAAAGATCGAGCGCCAGGATGCGCTTGTCGGCGAGGAACGACGGAACTTCGCCGTCGGCGATGCGCTGGGCCAGGCCTTCGACGATGGCGGTTTTGCCGACGCCGGGCTCGCCGATCAGCACCGGGTTGTTTTTGGTGCGGCGGCAGAGGATCTGGACGACGCGCTCGAGTTCACCTTCGCGGCCTACCAGCGGATCGAGCTGGCTGTCCATGGCGGCCTGGGTCAGGTCGCGGGAAAACTCGCTCAGCAGAGAACTTTCACGCTGGCGCTGGGGCTGGGCTTTTTCCTGGCTGGTGCGGGCGAGTTCCTCCCGAATTGTGGAGAGGCGAAGTCCGCGTTCATGCAGGATTTCAGCCGCAAAACACTTTTCTTCGCGCAGCAGGCCCAAAAGGAGATGTTCGGTTCCAATATGTTTATGGCTTAACCGTTCGGCTTCTTCGGCGGCGTAGGCCAGGACGCGCTTGCATTCGTTGCTCAAAGGGAGGTCGACCGAGGTGGAAACCTTCTCCCGGATGGTCGTATGTCCTTCAATCTGCTTGCGGATCGACTCGACCGAGGCGTGAGAGCGCAAGAAGCGGTTGGTCAAGGCTTTGTCTTCGCGCAGAAGTCCCAGTAGCAGGTGCTCGGTCTCGATATAGGGAGACCCGAACTGGCTGGCTTCATAACGCGCGAAAAAGATAACGCGCCTTGCTTTCTCCGTATAGCGTTCAAACATATAGCCCTTCTCCCCTAGAGCCCTCCAGGAGACGTACGGGTCAAAACTTGCGGCCCTCCCCTTCGGGAACCCCTTGTCCCCACCACCGTTATGCAATCTCGGTGCCAACAGCTCCAAATGCGAAACCGTGTGCTTTGTAGCTGTAGAACACCTTTCGTTGCACCCTGCCATGGTCGAGTGCAATCCCCTGCACTAAAACCACAGTGTTTCGTATATTCCGTCACGATCACGCTAAATTGTCAATTCCACCGACATGCTATGCCGGCAAAGACGCCGGCGCCACCTCTTCGATCACTCCACGTTGCAACCGCAACACGCGATTGCAGCGTCGAGCGAAGGCAAAGTTGTGGGTAGCGATAAGAGAGGTCAACTGGTAGTCGCGATGGAGCCGGGAAATCAAATCAAAAACCGAGTCCGCAGTCTTGCCGTCAAGGTCTCCGGTAGGCTCATCCGCCAGCAGGATTTTGGGCTGGGTGATGAGCGCGCGGGCCAAAGCTACTCTTTGCTGTTCTCCCCCGGAAAGTTCGCCGGAGCGATGATGCGAACGCGGCTCAAGTCCCACTTCGCGCAGCCATTGCGTAGCTTTTGCTTCGACTTGCTGCCAGGGCTGCCCTCGAACCAGGAGCGGCATGGCCACGTTTTCCAGCGCCGTAAATTCCGGCAACAGGTAGTGGAACTGCCATACGAAGCCGATTTCGCGGTTACGAAAATCGGCGGCGTCATTTTCGGAGAGCGAATTCAATCGCAAGTGGGCGCAGTATACGTCACCTGCGGAAGCACGATCAAGGGCGCTGAGGATGTGCAGGAGGGTACTCTTTCCCGCACCCGATTCGCCCACGATGGCGACCATTTCTCCCTTGGCTACGTGGAACGACAAATTTTCAAAGAGCACCAGATCCGCTTCGCCGGAGCGAAAAATCTTCTTCAGACCCTCAACCCGCAACGGACTTTCGTTAACCTTTAGATGCAATCCGCAGGCTCCTCGGCTCAAAGCTAACACGATCCCAACGACTTAACTGCGGGGATCGCTGCTCCATTAGAACACGGAGAAGCACTGCGCGCCCTCGTTCCCGTTCCGGAACGCTGTACTGGGATGACTCTATACCCAATATTTATCAACACAATGTGACTATGGTCACAGATATGGGGTTTGGAGCAGTACGTCGGTACCGGGCGGAAGGACCCCGAAGTATGGGGAAGGGGAAGGGGAAATTTGACATGGATTTGACGGGCGAGGAGTTCATTCTGGGCCGCGTCTCTACGAAAAAGCTACGGAACGCTGAACAGGCCTGGGCACGGATCATTCGTAGCGCAAGGCTTCGGCGGGAAGGATTCTGGCTGCCGACCATGAGGGGTAGATGGTGGCGATGAGGGAGACGCCTACCGCTACCACGGCGACCAGCACGCCATCGATGACGCGGGGGGCGAAGGGAACGTAGTCGATGGAATAGACCTCGGGTGCGAGCGAGAGCAGGTGGTAGTGGCCTCCAACGTAGGAGAGAGCATAGCCGAGCACCAGGCCGATGGCGGTGCCGATCACGCCGATCAGCAATCCCTGGGCGATGAACAAACGCCTGACTTGCGACTTGCGCGTGCCCATCGACATGAGGACGGCGATGTCGCGGGTCTTCTCCATCACCATCATGGTCAGCGAGATCAGGATGTTGAGAGCCGCGACCAGGACGATCAGGCCGATGGTGATGAAGGTGACGACGCGCTCGGTTTTCAGAGCGCGAAACAGAGCCTTGTTCTGCTCCATCCAGTTGGTGGCCATGAAGCCGGGTCCGGCGGCCTGCTCAAGTTCGGTGGCGATCTGGTCGGCGCGGTAGATATCGTCGACTTTGAATTCAATGACCGAGATGAGGTCGCCTAATCCGAAGAGGCGCTGCGCGTCCGACAGGCGGGTGAAGGCCCAGGCGCTGTCGTAATCGTAGAAGCCGGAGTTGAAGATTCCTGCGACGCGGAAGCGGCTGTACTTGGGCACCATGCCGAAGGGAGTGAGTTCTCCCTGGGGACTGGTGACGAGCACGACGGAGCCTACAGTCGCGCCCAGGTCGTCGGCCATGTCTTTGCCGAGGATGATTGGCGGCATGGCGGCGACGCGGCTCGCGGCGCCTTCGAGCGAAGAGGGAGATTCGTCGGCAGGGGGTTGTGTCGCGCTGGCCGCGTTTTCGTCGAGCGCATCCGCCGACCCTTGCTTGATCGAGTTCAGCAGGTCGCTGACTTTGCGTTCATAGGAAGGGATGAGGCCTTTGAGCACGGCGCCGCGGGCGCGCGGTCCGCGGGAGATGAGGACCTGTTCGTAGATTTCGGGAGCGGCGGCGACGACGTGCGGCTGTTTCGAAAGACGGTCGAGCAGGGGACGCCAGTCTTTGATGCCGTCGCTTTGCACGCGCAGCAGGTTCACTTGCGAAGTCGAACGCAGAAGGCTGTTCTGCAGGTCCTGGCGGAATCCGTTGTTGATGGCGAGGGCGATGATGAGGGAAGCGACTCCGGCAGCGACGCCGAGGATGGAGATGGCAGTGATGACGCCGATGAAAGCCTGGCGGCGTTTGGCACGAAGGTAGCGGGTGGCTACGAAGAGTTCGAAGTTCATGGAGCTATCAGCTGTCAGCTCTCAGCTTTCAGCCAAGTCGGATTATAGCGGGCGGGGAATGACTGCCGGCACTTGCTTCCGATAATTCCGGAAATCGTCGCCGAAACGCTGTTCCAGTTCGGCGTCTTCCATCCTGATCATGATGGTGCCGGTGACCATGGCGAAGGCGGTCAGGGCGAAGCAAACTGCTAAGTCCTGTTCCTACGCTCCAGGCCAGCATTTCGCAGAGGTGGGCCAGGTAGACGGGATGGCGGATGCGGCTGCGGATGCCGGTGGTCACCAATCGTGTCTCGGGATGGTCGGGGCGGACTTCGGGGAGACCTCCGAGTTGCTTGGGGCTGAAATCCGTGCCTGACTTCGCGTAGAGCCAGACGCCGGTGGCGAACAGGACGGCAGCGGGAATCCAGGTCCAGGGCGTGTCGTAAAGTCGCAGGTGGCGCCAGGGCGCAGTCACCAGCGCCAGCCACAATCCACATGGCGATCCAGAGCGGCACCAGCATGCGATAGGGCGAGGAGCGGCGGGAGCGCCAGTAGGCAGCGCGGGTGTGGATGAGCAGCCAGAAGGACGGGATGGTGCTATAGACGGCGCAAGCGATCCAACCCAAGGTGAGCAAAACGCGCATGGGGGAATTCTACAGGGCCATTTTCACCTCATTCCATTCCACCCGAAAGCGTTTAAGACCATGCTGGCGCCATCGTAGTGTGCGAATCCGGCTTTTGTGGCACATTAGACGGGGATGGCCCCACCCCATGACCTGAGCGCTGCCGGCCGTGCCGCGTTTACTTCGCCGGATTTCGTTCTCTACGAAACCGCGCGCTTCTTCATCGTGCTTGCTCTGGAAATGCAGTCGGTCGCCGTGGGCTGGCAGGTCTACGAGATTACGCGGCGGCCGCTCGATCTTGGCTATGTGGGGCTGGCGCAGTTCCTGCCGGGCGTTCTCCTGTTTCTTTTCAGCGGACATGCCGCGGACCGTTTTGACCGGCGCAAGCTGCTGATGGTTTGCTACCTCGGTTTTGCGGCGTGCTCGGCCATGCTGCTGGAGATCAGTCATCGCGGCGTGCGGTCGGTCTATCCCATCTACATTGTGCTGGTGATGCTGGGAGTCGTGCGCTCGTTCAATGCTCCGGTGAGCCGGGCGCTTTTGCCGCAGTTGGTGCGCGAAGAACATTTTCCCAATGCGGTGGCGTGGAACTCGGGAATTTTTCAGGCCGCGACCATCATGGGTCCGTCGGTGGGCGGATTGATTTACGCGTTCTTTCGCGGACCGGTGGAAGTGTACGCGGGAGCGATGGTCGCCGGGGTGCTGGCGACGCTCTCAACCTTAAGGATCAAACCGCTCGCGCCCCGGGCGGATCGCGAGCCGATGAGCCTGCGCACGGTTTCCGCGGGCTTGCGCTACGTGTGGAAGAAAAAGCTGATCCTGGGATCGATTTCTCTCGACATGTTTGCAGTGTTGCTGGGCGGCGCGGTGGCCCTGCTGCCGGTGTATGCCAGCGAGATTTTAAAGACCGGACCGTGGGGACTGGGATTGCTGCGCAGCGCTCCGGGAATCGGCGCGGGAGCGATGGCGATTCTGCTGGCGTACCGTCCGTTACGGCGGCGGGTGGGCGCGATCATGTTGTGGTGCGTCGCGGGATTCGGAGCGTTCACGATTGTGTTCGGGCTGTCGCGCAGCATTGTGATCTCGATGGTGGCGCTGGTTCTGGTGGGCGCGTCGGACATGGTCAGCGTGATTATCCGAGGCACGCTGATTCAGATTGCCACGCCCGATGAAATGCGTGGGCGGGTGAATGCCGTGGACATGCTGTTCATCGGGGTGTCGAACGAGTTTGGAGAGTTCGAGTCGGGCCTGACGGCGCACTGGTTCGGGACGGTGCCGGCGGTGGTGCTGGGAGGAGTGGGGACGCTGGTGGTGATTGCGATCTGGGCGTGGAAGTTCCCGGAACTAAGGAACGCGAATCAGCTGACGGTGGAGGAATTAACCGGAGCGTAGGATCTTGCGAGCAAATGCCCCGCCCTTCCGCAAAAGGCGCGGAAGAACGTGGCATCCACGGATTTCCCCGCTACTTTCGAATGACGGTTTTGGCGGAGTTCATGTTGTCGTTGCGATCGGTGGCGCGGACCACCACGACGTGCTCGATGGCTCCGGCAGTCGATCCCGAGGAGGCGCTGGCTTGCGCCGCCGGAATCGCGGCCCGGAAGTCGTAGGACTCGGTCTTTGAGTCGGAAAGCTGGCCCACCGGTTCCACATATTGCCAGTCGCCGGCGTCGATGGAGTATTCGGCGCGTTTAATGGGCGAGAAGCTGTCGACCGCGCGGAAAGCGACGTGAATCTTGTCGCCGTCGACGGACGCGGTCAGGTTCTGAATCTGCGGAGGCGTGGTGTCGACTTCGAAGCGCGGGCTTTCCTTCTCGGCGGAGAGGGCCTGTCCGGGAGAGTGCGAAGGCGCATCGGAGGCGACGACTTTCACGGTGTATCCGCCATCGGGAAGAAGCGACGCGTCGAAGGAATAGAACTTGTCGCTGAGCTGGTCCTTGAGCAGCAACCAGCGGGATTCGCCATCGCCGCGGTAAAAGACGGAATAGACCATCTGATCGTCATTGTCGTCGTGCACGCTCCACTTCACGCCGATGGAGTCGCGGTCGCGGGCGGTGGGCGGCGGGGCGTCAAAGTGCTGCACGGGAGTTCCCGGCGGCGTGCTGATATCAACCGCCTTGGGAAGCGACTGGTAGCGCACTCCGACCTGGACGGAGACGTCGTCGAAATCGGGCGCAATGTTCTTGGGTAGGTAATTCAGTACGACCGAGTCTACGCGCGGAGCGGTCGTGCCGGAGTGGAGAACCGCTCTCCACTGCACGAAGCGAGCGGGTGGAATACCGGCTTCGCCGTCTTTCTGCAGATCCACTTTCTTCCACGCGCTCCAGTTGCGGTCGGGATTGTCGACGTTTCCGCTGCGCGCGTAGAGGTCGACGTTGCCTGTGCCGCGGAATTCGGCGCGTCCCCAGCGGGAAAAGATGTGCGCGTCGAAGACATCGCTTTCGTAGGTGCCTTCCGAGGCGGGACCTCCGCCGAGCAGGAAGACTTTGCCCAGATTGCTGGTCGAGGCGTAGAGGCCGCCGCCGGGGGCCTTGGCGAAGGCCGTGATCTGGCTGGCGCTGGCTTGCAACAGATCGACAAACTGGTCTTCGCCGTCGATTTCGTAAATGTGCCCGCGATTGCCGGTGCCGGCCAGGAGATGTCCGTGATCGTCGAAGGCGAGGGCGTAGACCAGGTCTTCGCGCGAAGTCCAAATGCGGTCGGGAGAACCATCCGGTGCGATGCGGTAGATTTCAGAACCGCCCGGGGACCCGACTCCGAGGCCGGGGAAGCCGGTGATCCCCACTCCGCCGATGGGAGTGACGTTGCCAATGACTATGCCGGGTTGTCCGCCTCCAGGCGCGGGGGTTGGAGTTGGCGTGGGTGTAGGCGTCACCGGCATGATGACCGGAGGTCCGGCAGAACGTTTCTCGCCGACACCAGCGGCGTAGATGTTGCCGGCGTTATCGATGGCAAGCGCCGTAATTTCCTTCTTGGGAGCGCTGTAGAGGACAAATCCTTCGCCCGAGGGCGAGATGCGGTACACGAGACCGCTGCCGTCAGAGCCGGCGATCACATTTCCCTTGGGATCGATGGCCAGAGAGCGAATGTGGGTTTCATCGCTTTTGAAGAAGACAGAGTGCTGGCCGTTGGGTGTGACGCGATAGATTTCACCTTTGTCGCCCGTGGCCACGTAGAGATTGCCGGAGTCGTCGAGCGCGAGGTCCCAGATGTACTTGGTGCCGGGATCGAAGTAGACGGAGGCGCTCCAGGGAGATTCCGCCGAGCCCTTCTTCGCGGCTTCGCCTTCGCGGCGCTCGATGCGATAGACCTTGCCGTCAGGAGTAGTGGCGGCGTAGAGCACGCCACTCTTGCTCATCACCAGCGCTTGCACTTGCAGTTCCTGGGGCTCAAAGATGGGACTCGATTTGCCGTCGGCGGTGATCATGTAGACGCGCGCCGGAGAGCCGGTTCCGGCAAAGAGATTTCCCGAAGCATCGGCGGCAATTGCCCAGATATAGGTCGACGGGGTGGTGGCCAGAGCCTTGAAGGACGGAGCAAGTTCGAGTCCTCCGGCGCTGCGAATGGCAACTCCTTTGGCACTGCCCTTGGCGAGGTCCTCAAATTTCGATTGCTCCCAGGTGCGGGTTCCTTCGGCGAAGGCGAAGCTCGAAAGCAGACAGGCGGAGAAGAGAAGAAGGGAAAATTTCCGTGCACAAATCGACAAGTTCATACCTCGGTGGCGCAAGTTTCAGCGGAAAAATCAGGGTAACACGGGGAGGCAGTAGCGAGTAGGAAGTAGCGAGTCGGAAGGCGATGTTCCTCACGATTCACTACTCGCTACTCACTTGATGTTGATGGTCAGCACCTGGGCGCCTGAGACTACGTAGTCCAGGGGCGCGGTGGCTGCTTCACTGACGGAAGATTCGCCCAGAACGATCATGTCCTGGGTGCCGCGCATGCCTTCCATGACATTCATGATGGAGAAGGGCAGGGTCGGCATCACCTTGTCGGCGACCATGGCTTCGGGATCGGCTTCGAGCAGTGATACGTACACCCGGTTGCTGGCGTGTTGCTTGTTGAGCCAGGCGACGGTGGAAGCCAGGTCGAGCTTGCGGCCGAGCAGGGGAGCTGCGCGGCGCGTGCGGTCGAGCGTGTCTCCGTCACTCACCAGGATGCGCAGTGGTCCGCGCGAGGTGGAAGTGGGAATGCGAATCGGAATCTGCTGCATGATGCTGTCGCCACGATAGGGGCGCAGCACGGTTTCAATGGTGATCTCGTCTCCGGGACGGGCTTCGGTGACATCGGTGCGGGCGGTTTCGAGGCGAGCCCAGCGGCGTTCGCGGGAGATCTGGAAGTCGAGTTGGACTCCGCGGACATCAGGCGCGTTGTACGGGTTGTCGTAGATGCGGGTGAAGCGATCGCCCACGGCGACGGCGGCCAGCACCGCGGCCGGTTGTCCGCCATCGGCGGCGGCAAACATGTTTTGCACCTTTACCTCGGGATAGCCCTTGAGGTTGATGTCGCCGTTCATCCGGTAGGTGATTTCTTCTCCGTACTCATTCACGCCGTGCAGGGCGTTGAACACCGTGGCCATCATGGCGACAGGGCTAAGCTTGGGGTTGTTCAGCACTTCGTAATGGAATTGCTTGGTGGTGGGGCCGCCACGGATGGTCAGCGTGACCGGAATCATATCAGGAGTTTTTCCGAATTCTCCCATGATGCCGGTGTGACGGTCTTGCACAAAGGCGCCGACGGGTTCGGTCGCGTTGACGATCTTGAACGCGTTGAGCGGTGAAGCCAGCGTGGCGACCACTTCGGCCTTGGTCATGGGCAGGTCAATGCTGCCAAACTGCATGAGCGGATGGCCGCAAGCCAGCAGATGCTGGGCATCGATGTAGGTGACGGTGCAGGTGGCGGCGATATCCATGTCTCCGCGCACCAGGACGGCACTCACCGCGGAACCGGGCTCGAGCGGTT
Organism: Terriglobia bacterium; assembly: GCA_963832635.1. Classification (GTDB taxonomy): domain Bacteria; phylum Acidobacteriota; class Terriglobia; order Terriglobales; family Acidobacteriaceae; genus DATFTE01. The sequence continues at coordinate 1,231,754 of CAWHVH010000004.1, forward strand.
CGGGCTGCTTCGCGTCACTGACGGAGCCGACGCCCATAACCGGAGTAATTCCGGCGGAGGCGAACTGAGGAGCGAACAGCCGCACCGCGTCTTCCGAGAATCCGCTGAAGACGAGAGGAGTTTCGATGGGCTTCAGGTAGTTCGCAAAATCTTGCACGGAACCGCGCGGGAAGTCCGGGGCCCGAGGTTTTGGTACTGGTGCTGACATTTGCGCTGGCGGACGGCATGGGAGCAGCGGGACTTTTGTCCATCGCGTCGATTTCGAGCATCTCGCCGATCGGGGTGACGCCGGCAATGGGCTCTTTCGAAAATTCTCCGATGCGAAACGCGAGCGCTCCCGCTAATTTTCCATCGAGATACACCGGGCTTCCACTCATGCCGGCGACAACGCCGGTGTATTCCGGTTTGGTGCCGTGGAGACGGATCAGGATCACGTCGCCCTTAGGGCCGTTGGCATTCTTCAGAATGCCGAGCACTTCCACATCCATGGCTTCCGGTTTGGTTCCCTGGAATACCGTGTAAGCCACGCCGCGCATGCCGGCGTGAATCTGGCTGACGGGGATGGTTTCAACGGGCTTGGAAGTTTGAGCCGTGCTTGCGAGGGGAAATAGACAACTAGACACCAGAACACTGGCGAGAAGGATACGTCTCATGGTTCATCCCGGTGGACCGCCAACCGACCCACCCCATTCTGCACTCCGCGAGTGCGTCTCCCGGTTGGGAGCGGGAGGAGGGGACCAACCGCAAAACATCCCAATCGCGAAGCCTTGCGTCTATACTAGCACAGGGTTCTGAGCCGAGGTTCCATGTTTTCCATACATCTCCCGCACCGTCCCGGGCTGTCCGGCAAGCGTTTTTTGGCTACTGCATTCTTCGCGTTGTGCCTGGAAGTCCTTGTCTGGCAAGCCTTTCCCGCTGTGGCGCAGGATCAGTCGCAATCCGCGCCTTCGACCGCGCAGCCACCAGATTCGCAGAAGCAGGAAGCGCCACCGGCCGCGGGCGGGCCTGACGATAACGCTGGCCCCTACGCGATTCCGAAGAAAAAAGACGAGCCTCCTCCGCCTCCTCCGCCCGAACGCCCGAAGAAAATCGAGGGCATGCCCGACTATTCCATCAAGGTCGATGTGCCCCTGGTGACGGTGCCGGTTTCGGTGACCACGAAAGACGGCCAGTTTATTCCGAATTTGCAGGAGTCGAACTTCCGAGTCTCCGAAGACGGCGTGCAGCAGAGCATTACGAGTTTCAACAAGACCGATGCGCCCATCACGGCAGTGTTGCTGGTGGAGTTTGCTTCGACGAATTACTACTTTATGGTCGACGCGCTCAACGCATCGTACGCGTTCGCGAATTCGTTGAAGAAAGATGATTGGGTCGCGGTAGTCTCTTACGACATGAGGCCGCACATCCTGGCGGATTTTACGCAGGATAAGCAGGCGGTCTACGCGGCGCTGAACCAACTGCGGGTGCCGGGTTTCTCGGAAACCAACCTTTTCGACGCCTTGTATGACACGCTCGACCGCATCGACCGGATACCGGGGCGCAAGTACGTCATCCTGATCACGACGGGGGTCGACACCTTCAGCAAGCTGAACCTCGATCAGACGATGAAGAAGATCAAAGCCACCAAGGATGTGACGATTTACCCGATCAGCGTCGGGTTTGCCGTGCGCAACTATTGCGAAACGAATCAATGTGGATACACGCACGGCATCGGAATTCCGGTCGGCAACATGGATTACCTGCAGGGCGACAACGAGATGAACACGTTTGCCCGCATGACCGGAGGGCGCGCCTACTTCCCGCGCTTCCAGGCGGAATTACCGGAGATCTTCCGCGACATCACCGGAGACATTCGCAACCAGTACCTTCTGACCTACCATCCCACCAACACCAAGCTCGACGGCTCCTACCGCAAGCTGAAAGTCCAGGTCGTCGCTCCCGATGGAGGCCCGCTGAAGGTCCGCGACCAGAAGGGCAAAGATGTGAAGTACCTGGTGATTGCTCGCGAAGGGTATACGGCGAAGCATACGGTGGACTGAAACTCCAGTTGTCAGTTCTCGGTTCTCAAGCGGCCGGTCTGATTGAGGCGATAAGACCGTTGAGAATCTTACCGAGCTCGGCGGCGGCGTCGAGAATATTCTTTGTCTGCTCGGGACGAGCGTATCCCAGATTCTGAGAGATGAGAACCTGGGTTTCGATTTCAACGAGCGACCCTCTCGACTGGCTCAGAAAATGATGAAATTCTCTTTGTGAAAATCGTGCCTGTCCTTCCGCGATGTTGCTGGGAATCGATACGGCGGCGCGTCGCAACTGACTGGTCAATCCATAGAGTTCCTCGCGCGGAAACTTCCGGGTCAGTTCATAAATCCGAATAACCAGATCCATGCCCTTTTGCCAGGCTACGAGATCTTTGTACGAATGTCCCATGATGAAATGCCTCCTGAGGGCATATTCGCAGGACAGCCGGCGCTGGGACTGTGACAACCGAACATCGCGATTCTGGGAACTGAGACTGGGAACTGGGAACTGGGTACTGGTTTCAATGCACATGGGCCACGCGATCCAGCAGAAACAACATTCCCACTCCTAGAAACACGACCAGCGCCATGCCGACCCCGGGTTCGCGGTTGACTTCGGGGATCAGGTCGGAGGCGGCGACGTAGATCGTCACTCCGGCGGAGAGCGGCAAGCCAAAGCGCACTTCGTGGCGCAGCAGCGCCATGGTGAGGACGCCGCCGAGGGTGGCCATTCCCAGGAGCACGGAAGCTCCCCACGCGATCTTGCGGCTTTGTCCGCTGGCCAGCATGACCGAGGCAATGGTGAAGCCTTCGGGAATCTTGTGCAGGAATACGGCGAGGAAGATGATCCAGCCCAGCCAGTTGGAGACGATGAATCCGGAGGCGATGGCGATGCCGTCGAAGAAGGTGTGGATCAGCAGGCCCATCAGAATGGAATAGCTTCTGTGGCCATGGACGAAAGCGTCCCGGTGGGTTTCTTCGCCGAAGTGAAAGTGCGGGGTGACCGTGTGTTCGAAGAAGTGAATGATCAGGTAGCCCACCAACACCAGGAATGGCGCGTCTTTGCCGTTCAGTTCGAGACTGGCGGGGAAGACTTCGACGATGGCGGTGGCGAGCATGAAGCCGGCGCCGAGGGCGACGAAATACTTGAGGTAGGAGCGCTCCCAGCGGCGCTGGACAATGATGGCGCCGCCGAAGATGTTGGCCGCCGCCGCGCTCAGGCCCAGCAAGATGCTCAGGAGTATGGGGTGCATGAAGTTAGTCGCTCATTACCCAGTACCCAGTACCCAGTACCGAGTACCCAGAAAAGCCCCGAACACAGACAGTTGATGCCGGTTGAGATTATAGCTTTCAATCAAGCACGTCCAGAACAGGCGGCGGTGTGTTTCTGACTGAGTACTGAGTACTGGGTACTGCTATCCCGAATGCCGTATGTGCATGACGTCGCCGTCCTGCACGATGTAATCTTTGCCTTCCAGGCGCAGGGTGCCTTTGGCGCGGGCGTTGGCCTCCGATCCGGCCTCGAGCAGTTGGTCCCAGCGGATGGTTTCGGCGCGGATGAAGTGTTTTTCGAGATCCGAGTGGATGGCTCCGGCGGCGTTCACCGCGCGGGTATTGACCGGGATCGTCCAGGCGCGGCACTCGTCTTCGCCGGCGGTGAAAAACGAAATCAGGCCGAGCAGCGCATAGGTGGTGCGGATCAGGCGCACCAGGCCGCTTTCTTTCAGTCCATAACTCGACAGGAATTCGGCGGCATCGGCATCGCTCATTTCGGCGAGTTCGGCTTCGACCTTGCCGCAAATGGCAGCGGCCGAGGCGTTGGGACGCGAGGCAACGTCGGTGAGCTTGTACTTGGCGACGGCGGCTTCGAGTTCCTTGCCCAGTTCCGTGCTCTCGCTCACATTGAGCACGTAGAAAATCGGCTTCTCGCTCAGGAACATGAATCCGCGCAGGCGCTTTTTGTCTTCGGGGGTCATCTCGAGTTCGCGCAGCGGGCGCTCGGTTTCGAGATGAGCTTTGGCGCGCTTCAGCAGATCAAATTCTTTTTCCAGCTCGGCGGTCTTCATCTTCTTCAGATCTTTTTCCACGCGCTCCAGGCGCTTCTCGATCTGGCCGAGATCGCTGACCATCAGATCGAACTCGACATTCCTGATGTCGCGCAGCGGATCGACGGGGCCGACATGGGGGATGGAATCGTCTTCAAAGGCGCGAACCACGTGGGCCAGCGCGTCGACGTTGCGGAGATGCCCGATGTAGGCGGTCTCTTTCAGAGCTTCCTGGCCAATGGCGCCGACGTCGACGTATTCGACCGAAGCGTGGGTGAGCTTCTTGGGGTTGTAGAGGGCCGCGAGCTTGTCAAGGCGGTCGTCGGGGACTTTGGCGACTCCGACGTGGGCCTCGCGCGGGTTGGAATAGGCGGCCTCAGAGAGATTCGCCTTGGTGAGCATGCGAAACAGCGATGTCTTGCCTACCTGGGGCAGGCCGATAATGCCGGTTTTCATAAGGAAGCTTTTAGCTGATAGCTTTTAGCTCTTAGCTGGCGTGGCGGGCAACAGCGTTCGAGCAACTTGAAAGAATAAATGATTCGCGCTGAATTGCCCAACGGGTGGAATGGAAGGAACGTGCTAATGCCTCCGCACAAGCGGTTACGACTTCACCTGCGCGGTCAGGTAGATCAGCACCAGCCCCATCACCAGCACTCCCTGCTCAACCCGGGTGGACCAGACGTGCAGAGCGTCGAACTGCATGCGTGCGGGATTGTCGACGGGCACGGCGTCGATCTCGGCCGGAAGCGAGGCGCGCAGCGTGTCCATGCGCGGGATGATGCCGAATTGCGAGATCAGCGTGAGCAGGAGCATGAGGCAGATGAGCACGTGCCGGGCGCCGAACAGTTGCGCGGAGCCGGTGCTCAGGCGGTTGTAGACCAGGGAGCTGACGAGAAAGATGAGGCCAGAGGCAATGGCCATCCAGTGCAGGATGCCGAGCGAGCGTCCCACGACCGAGCCCGCGAGGTGGCGCGAGGGAAGTACGGTGAAGGCGGTCTGAGCCAGGACAGGAAAGAAGATGAGGCCGCCGATCCAGACGACCAGCGACAAGAACATCAGAAAGCGCAGGAAGGACATGGGGAATCCTCCCTACGAGTTTCTCATAAGCAAGGAGCGGGTGGTTCGGGCTTCTGTGGGATCGGACTAGACCGGCACCGGCACGGTTTCAACAATTTCCTGAAGGAGTTGCTCGGCCTGCTCCGATTTCTTCAAAGTGGAGGAGGCCAAGGCGTTGGCTACCACGCGGTGGGCGAAAACCGGGACCACCAGCGGCTTGAAATCTTCGGGCACACAGAAGTTGCGGCCTTCGAGGAAGGCCATGGCCTGTGCGGCGCGATAGAGCATCTGCGATCCGCGCGGGGAAACGCCCAGCGAGAAGTGGTCTGATTCGCGGGTCTTGCGCACAATGGCGAGCACATAGCTGACTAAAGAATCGTCCACGCGAATCTGACTGACGGCGCGCTGCATTTCGAGCACGTCGGCTGCGCTCAGGACGGATTGCATCACTTCCAGCTTGGCGGTTCCTGCTTCGGAGCGGAGAATCTCGCGTTCGGCATTGCCGTCGGGATATCCCATGCGCACGCGCATCAGAAAACGATCGAGTTGCGACTCGGGCAGGGGATAGGTTCCGTGATGTTCCACGGGATTCTGGGTGGCGATCACCAGAAACGGCTGCGGCAAGGCGTAGGAGTGGGCGTCGACCGTCACCTGGCCTTCGTTCATCGCTTCGAGCAGGGCGGACTGGGTCTTGGGCGTGGTGCGGTTGATCTCGTCGGCCAGCAGGACGTTGGTAAAGACCGGGCCGCGCTTGAATTCGAATTCCTGCTCGACGGCGGAATAGATGGAGATGCCCAGAACGTCGGAGGGGAGCATGTCGCTGGTGAACTGGACGCGCTGGAAGGTGCAATCCAGGGCGCGGGCAAGCGCCTGTCCCAGGGTAGTTTTGCCGACGCCGGGGACGCCTTCGATGAGGATGTGGCCGCGGGCCAGCATCGAGACCAGGCAGAGGTGGAGGACGTCGTCCTTGCCGCGAATGACTTTGCGGAGGGCGTTCTCCAACTGGGCGGCGCGCGACGAGACGGCCGTAGCGGTGTCGGGTGACATTAGAAAGATTCTACTATGCGCTCAGATGAGCGTTCGGCGGCCAAAGTTGGCGCAGGGAGTACGAAAGTCATGGAACCAGCTCTCAGCTGTCAGTTAGAACGGATCAGGAAAGCTCTCTTGCGGGGAGTTTGGCTGAAAGCTGATAGCTTTATTGCATAAACTCTGCCGGACGGCCGGTCAGGCGCTCAATGCGCTTGGCGGTCGGGGGATGGGTGGAAAACAGGCTGCCGAAATTCATCCCCAGGAACGGTTGGATGATGAACAGGTGAGCGGTCGATGGAGTGGCGACCATCGGGGCGCGGCGGGCGTACGCGTCGATTTTCGCCAGCGCGCTGGCCAGGGCGTAGGGATTTCCGGTCAGATGGGCCCCGGTGGCATCGGCCTGATATTCGCGTGAGCGCGAAACTGCAAGCTGAATGAGCATGGCGGCGAAAGGCGCCAGGATCAGCATCAGCAGGGCACCCATGCCTCCGCCGCGGCGTTCGTCGCGACCGCCTCCGAAAAAGAAGCCAAAGCGGGCCAGAAAGGTGACGGCGCCGGCGAGGGTGGCGGCGATCGAGCTGATCAGGATGTCACGATTCGTGACGTGGCCCAGTTCGTGAGCCAGCACGCCTTCCAGTTCCTCGTCGTTCAGCAGGTTCAAAATGCCCTGGGTCACTGCGACCGATGCGTGTTTGGGATTGCGTCCCGTCGCGAAGGCGTTGGGCGAATCCGTGGGGATGACGTAAATCTTGGGCATGGGCAGCCCGATCTTCTGAGTAATGCGCTCGACGACGCTATAGACGCGCGGCAATTGTTCGCGGGTTACCGGCTGGGCGCGATAGGTAGCCAGCGCAATCTTGTCGGAATAGAAGTAAGCGACGAAGTTGGTAACGGCGGCGATGCCCAGGGCCAGCAGCATACCGTTCTCTCCGCCGAAGGCGCGGCCAATCGCCATCAACAGCAGAGTCATTGCTGTCAGCAAAAATGCGGTCTTGAATGTATTTCCCATAGGAAAACCCACTAAGTAATAGATGTCGGACGAAGCCGGCGGATTCAGGAGAGGGGAAACAGTGGTTCCCCCTCTGATTGGGTGGTAGCCGGCGGGACGCCGGCGCTACGCTTTTTGGGTTTCGCGTTTCAGCGCCCGCTCCAGAGTCTGGTCCAGGGCCGCTTTGGCTTTGTCGTACTCCTGTTGGGTAATACGGCCTTGCTTATGATCGAGTTCCAGTTGGAAGAGCTCTTCTTTGAGGACTTCCAACAACATGCCAGAGCGGCCGGCGGGCGCGGGCTTACGGGTCGGAGACGGCTCGGGCAGTTCGACCTCGCTGTCGGCGAATTCGGAAACGGAACGGGTCTTCGACCGGGTCTGAATATAGATGGCTCCCCCGGCAAGAATCACGGCAAAGCCTCCCAGGAAGTACCAGCGATATTGGTCAAGGGGATCAGGAGCCTCGATGGGCGGCCCCAGTCCACCGCCGGGACGCATGTCGCGTCCGGAAACTTGTGGGCCGCCTACCTGGCCGGCAGCGCCACCGCCCGCAGCCTGTTGATCTCCGCTCCCGCCCTCGGGCAGCAGGCCGGTGCCGGAGATCTTGAAGGCCAGGGGTTGGCCGAGGGTTGTGTTCGAAGCGACTTCAACCAAAGCGGTCGACTGTTGCGGATCGTCCATGGGTTGAAATCCCGCGGCGCTCGAGGAGAACTGCATCGTCTTCGGGACCATCACCACGAAATGTTGCGCGGGATAGAGCGGCTTAGGATCGATGCTGAGGGAGCCGTTGTACGGCAGGTGAAATACGACCTGAAATTGCGTTTCGCCCGGCCGCAGCGGGAAGATAAAGGCGTAGCGGTTCTTCTCTTTTTGCGGCACCGGCGACGAGTTTACCGGCTGTCCGCCGGCGGTCTTGGCCAGAGAGGTGTCGATCTGCGCGCCCTCGGGCAGATAGAACTCGAAGTTCTGATCGTTCATCTGGGTGCGCGGAGGAGTGGCCGGGTTATCGACGGCGAACAGGCGGACTCCCTGGAGCTGATCTCCTTGTGCCTGAAAGCGCATGACGTCGGCGGTCACGCTGAGACCTTCCACCTTCTTCGACACATCATAGGCTTCCACCTCCACCGAGGTGGTTCCGGGAGGCGCCATGCGATGGTAGGTGACGCCCTGGTGAATGACCCGGATCAGGTGCGGGTTTCCCCCGTCGTCGAGTTTGAAGCTGAACTTGCCTTGGGAGTCGGTCTTGGTGCGGCCGCCTTCTTCCATGCCATTGGCGAGCTTCAGCAGCACCACGTCGTCTCCGGCCGCAGGTTTGCCGGTGGTGCCGTTGGTGACCGTGCCGGTCAGGGTTTCGGCAGCGGCAAAGGAGCCCACCAGAAGCAGAATCGATATGGCAGTAATTTTGTTGAAGAGCTTCAAGCTCTTGCTCCTTTTCCGTTGCGAAGTCGCGACGAGGCGGCTTGTTCAAGTTGGGCGATTTCGGCCAGCACCGCGGCAGCTTCTTCTTCTAGCGACGCTTTGATCGACTCGTAATCCACTTCCGGAAGCTTGCCGGCCTTGAATTCGAAATTGAGATCGCGCAGGTTCTCATAGACGGCTTCCCTGCGCTCGCGCAAATAAGAGAGCCGGGTCTTCACCGGCCCCATGTACAGTTTGCCGGGAAGATAGAAGACGTATACACCCGCGCCCAACGTGATCAGAGCGCAGCAGGCAATCTCAATCGTCATAATTCCGTGTCCCTTCGAGCCTGGTCGCGAAAGCGCTCCAGTTCTTCTCCCTTAACCGGAACCACGGCGCCTTCCGGAAGCACCAGCGGCCGCCCTCTCCATGCCCGCACGATGAGGACGACCGTGGTCAGGCCGAGCACCAGCGCGAGGTAGGGCATGATCCAGGCAACGCGATTGAAACCTTTGTCGGTCGGAGCCGCCATCACAGTGGTGCCGTACTTCTGAACGAAGTTCTGCATGATCAGGTCGTCGTTATCACCGCGTTCGACGGCGGCCATGAGTTCGCCGCGCATGGTGTCGGAGTACTTACAACCTACGTGATTGCACTCCAGAAGAATCTGATTGCAACCGCAGACGCACATCAGGCGATGGCCGAGATCGTTGAAGCGGGCAGCTTCGTCTCCGGCGCCCATGAAGGTGAACAGCGCCAGGCAAACCAATGTCAGTTGCGCAGCGCGGCGGACTATAGGATTTGAAATTCGCAACATCAGTCTCCGGCCCCCACCGGTGCGGTCTGGACTCGCGCGGGCGCGGCGACCCGAACCGCCACGGCATTGGGAATAAGGGCGACGACCGTGCCGGCGATGATCAGCCAGACGCCTACCCAGATCCACATGACCAGGGGATTCAGGTGGACTTTGATAATGGGACGTCCGGTGTCCTGATTGAGCCCTTCATAAACCACGTAGAGATCCTCTTTCATGGTCGAGCGATTGGCGACCATGGTGGCGGTCTGCTGGCTGGCGTGGAAGAAGCGGCGCTCGGGATACATCGTAGTGAGCTTCTGGCCGTTTTTGTAAACATCCATCACCGCCCATTCGCTTTGATAGTTGGGATTGTCGTCCTGGGTGTACGACTGGCAAACGAGAGTGTAGGCGCCGATACTGAGCTTGTCGCCGAAACCCATCTCCTTCTCGCGATCCTGGTTGAAAGCGGAGCCGAGGAATCCAATGATGACCACCGCGACCCCGAAATGCACGATGTAGCCGCCGTAGCGGCGGGTATTGCGATGGCACAGATGCGCCATGGACGCGAGCAGGTTCTGCCCGGTATGGCGTGAGATGACGCGCCCGCCACGAATAAACTCCGAGATGACCGTTAGCGCGACCAGGGTCGCCAGCATGGCGGCCATCAGCGCGTAGAGATACGAGAAGTCCTGCCACGGGCGCACCCCGAAGGCCATCATCAGGACGCCGACTAGCAGGGCGCCTATGGCGGGCCACATGAAGTTCCTCTTGATGCTCTCGATAGAGGTCTTACGCCAGGCGAGAAGCGGTCCGACGGCCGTGAGCAACAGGAGCAGCAGGGCCACTGGAATGGCCACTCGATTGAAAAATGGCGGGCCCACGGTGACCTTGGTCCCTTCCACCCACTCGGAAAGGATGGGGAAAAGCGTGCCCCAGAGTACCGTGAAGCAGAACAGAACGAACAGCAGGTTGTTGAACAGGAAGCTCGATTCGCGGGAAACGATCGATTCCAACTGGTGCTCGCTACGCAGATGCGACTTGTTCTTAAAGAAGAAGAACGCACACGTGGCCGCGATGATCGCCAGAAAGACCACGAACCAGTCGCCGATGGAAGACTGGGCGAACGCGTGCACCGAGCTGACCACGCCGCTGCGGGTAAGGAACGTCCCGAAAATGCAGAGGCCAAAGGTGATGAAGATCAACCACATGTTCCAGACCTTCAGCATGCCGCGCTTTTCCTGCATCATGACCGAATGCAGGAAGGCGGTGCCGGTAAGCCAGGGCATAAACGAGGCGCTCTCGACCGGATCCCATCCCCAGTAGCCGCCCCAACCGAGCACCGAGTAGGCCCAGTGCATTCCGAGGAAGATGCCGCAGGTGAGGAAACCCCAGGTCACCATGGTCCAGACGCGGGTAATGCGTATCCATTTCTCGCCCGGGTAGCGCATGATAAGAGCCGCCAGCGCGAAGGCGAAGGGAATGGTGAAGCCCACGTATCCCAGGTAGAGCATGGGAGGGTGAATCACCATTTCGGGGTACTGCAGCAGCGGATTCAAACCTGTGCCGTCGGGGGGTAGCGAGCCTTGCATGACCGCAAAGGGGTGGGCCGCGAAATTCAACAGCAATAAGAAGAAGACTTGAACAGCCGCAATGATGACTGAGGCATAAGCGTACAGGCGGCTGTCGGTCTTATAACGCAGCCGCAGACACCAGCCCGTAGGCCGCCAGCAGCAGGGACCAGAACAGCAGGGAACCCTCCTGCCCGGACCAAAGTGTTGCAAATTTATACGGCGCAGGCAGATCCCGGTTGCTGTGATGGAAAATGTAGGCGATAGAGAAGTCGTTCTGAAAGGCCGCTACAACCAGGACGAGCGAGGCCAACAGGACGATGGCGAACACGGCAATCCCGGCTCGGCGGGCTGTCTCGCCCACGCGTTCCGAACCCGCTCCGGGAAAAGCGAGAGCGAAGGCACCTGCCAGGAACGAATAGGCACTCAGAGCGAGTGCAAGGACAAGCGCAAAACTCCCGATCAGCGACATTGGTGAGCCCTTCGGTATTTTTTCAGAAACAGCCGACCGAGGCAACCGGAAAGCCCCAAACAGCGATGTCCGATTGGAATTCCGCCTTGGGACGGAGGGTTGCCCTGAATACCGATCGACAAGAACGCTTTGAGCAAAGCGGAAGACTCTGCATCCGATACTGTATCGCAAACTGGGTCGTCTGGCACAACCTGTCGAAAGGGCAGTAACCGGGGCGAAACCAGCCGGCACAGGGTTGGATGCCGGGTACAGGCAAGCGGCCTACCCAGAGAATCGAGGTCCGTACAAAAAGCTGACGCCATAACTCCGAATAGGAGCCTGGCTGAACAGCCTTGGGGACACAGGAAGAGAGCTGACGGGCGTAAACGCCCGTCTCTCCATCGATCAAGACACACGCGGCAGCCGGGAACTATGCTCTGTGCTGGCGGTAGCGGATCAGGATTTCGCGCTCCGCGACGAACCAGTCGTCATTTTCATATCCCGGAACAAAGCCCCGCGCCTCCGACAGTTCATAAGCGCGGCGCCGGATCTCCTCCTCTACGTTGATAGGAGTGGGAGGGGCGTATTTTTTTGGTTCCGCCGTTCTGACGTCAGGTGTGTTCGCGCTCTTGCTCTCGGACATGGCGGTGACGTTGGTCTCGGCAGGCGTCGTTTGTCTGGTGGAAGGGATAGTGGTGCGGGGTGTTTTTGCTTTTGCCATGATCGGATACTCCTTACAAATACCAAGATTTAGGAATGAATCAAATTGATGAATGAGCCACATAACACATCGGCCTCCGACTGATTTAGGGCCCAGGAAACCTGTGGCGAATGATGTCTCTACTATAAACCCGTGACGCTGTGGATGTGACTGCGGGAAGGAAAAATTTATCAGTTTATAACATTCGTTTTTTCGATCGAGCTAGTGGAAGTCATGCGATTGGGTTTCGGCGCGCGTGATAGAGAGCGGAGCGACCCGGCGGGCCTTCACCGAAATCACATTGTCTTGATTCTGGAGGACGCCTTCGATCATGAGGAATTGCTCCGAGGAGAGCAGTAAGCGGTTTTTTTGGAACAGATCAGGGTGAACGATTGCGTTGGCGACTCCAGTTTCATCTTCAAGACTCAGAAAAACAAACCCTTTGGCGGTTCCGGGACGCTGGCGGGCGATCACACAACCTCCGATGCGTAAATATTCTCCGTCGGGGATACCTGCCAGTTCGCTGGCGCGGCGGATCCCGCGTGACGACATTTCGGCACGATGGTAAGCCATGGGATGTGGACCAACCGTCAGACCAGTGTTGCGAAAATCAGCGACCAAGCGCTCTTCCTGGTTCATGGGACGCAATGGAGACTTGGCATCGGGCTCGGGCAGTTCGTCCAATAAAGGACCGGAGCGGCGCACCGCGCGTTCAATTTGCCAGAGGGCGTCGCGGCGATGAAGGGGATGGTTGATGGTTGATTGTTGATCTTTGATTGTTGATTGAAGATCTTTATTTGGTTTGTGGTTCTTATTTATTGTTTCGGTTTTCTCTGTGACTCTGTGACTCTGTGGTGGATTTTGATTTCCGATTTCATTCAATGCGCCGATTTCGGCGAGCGTCACTAATTCGTCTTTACGCAGTTGCGGGACGCGGTGCACCAGATCGCGCATGGAAGTGAATGGCGCAAGATTACGTTGCTGGACAATAGCCTGCGCCGCTTCCTCGCGCACTCCGCGGGCGTAGCGCAGTCCGAGGCGGACGGCCAGTTCAGGATTGTCGTCTTGGCCAACGACCAACGACGAACGACCAACAACCGGTTCTATCGTGCAATTCCACTCCGACTTCGTGACATCGATGGGCAGCATCTTCAGGCCGTGGCGCTGCGCGTCTTTTACCAGTGTCGCGGGACGATAGAAGCCCATCGGTTGATTGTTCAGTATGGCGGCGGTAAAGGCGGCGAGGTAATGACATTTCAGATAGGCGCTGGCATAGGCGATGAGGGCGAAGCTGGCGGCGTGGGACTCGGGAAATCCGTAGAGCGCGAAGGAAGTGATGGAGAGAATGATCTTCTCCTGGGCCTGCGGGGCGATTCGGTTTTGCGTCATGCCGGAGCGCAGCTTGGCTTCGATTTCCTTCATACGGGCCTGGGAGCGTTTGAATCCCATGGCGCGGCGGAGTTCTTCGGCTTCGCCTCCGCTGAAATTGGCGACCACCATCGCGATCTTGAGCAACTGCTCCTGAAAAAGCGGAACTCCCAGAGTGCGGGCGAGCACCGGTTCGAGCGAAGGATGCGCGTAAGTAACTTCTTCGCGTCCCATGCGGCGCTGTAAGTAAGGATTCACCATCTGTCCGACAATCGGCCCCGGGCGGATGATGGCCACCTGCACGACGATGTCATAAAAGCGTTTGGGACGCAGGCGCGGCAGGCAGGACATCTGCGCGCGGCTTTCCACCTGGAACATGCCAATGGTGTCGGCCTTCTGCAAAGCGGAGTAGACCTCGGGATCGTCGGCGGGCAAGTGCGCGAGATCAACTTCCTCTTTGTAATGATCGCGGATCAGGTGGATGGAATCTTCGAGCACGGCCATCATGCCCAGGCCAAGCAGATCCACTTTGATGATTTTGAGATCGGCGCAGTCTTCTTTATCCCATTGCACGACGACCCGGCCCGGCATGGAGGCAGGTTCGAGAGGAACGACGGAGTCGAGCTGGCCCTGGCAGATGACCATGCCTCCGGAATGCTGGCCGAGGTGGCGAGGCAGATCCTGCACGGCTTCGCAGAGCTCGAAATACTTGCGCAGGCGGGGATGGCGCAGATCGAGTCCGGCATCGCGAAAACGGTGGTCGAGCGTGTCATTGGCATCGCGATATTCCCAGGTGGAAACCGCGGCGGAAACCTTGTCGAGCGTCTCAGGATCGAAGCCCAGGGCTTTGCCCATTTCGCGCGAAGCCATGCGGCTGCGGTAGGTGATGACGTTGGCGGTCATGGCCGCGCCACGTTCTCCGTAACGCTGGTAGACATGTTGGATGACACGCTCGCGCTGGTCTCCGCTGGGAAGATCGAGATCGATGTCCGGCCATTCGCCGCGCTCTTCCGAGAGAAAGCGTTCGAAGAGCAGGTCCATGCCCACGGGATCGACGGCGGTGATGCCGAGGGAATAACAGACGGCGCTGTTGGCGGCTGAGCCACGTCCCTGCACCAGGATTTTCTCCTTGCGGCAGAACTGGACCAAGTCCCAGACGATGAGGAAATATCCGGCAAGATCGAGTTTCGCGATCAGGCGCAGCTCGCGTTCAATCTGGCGGCGGGCGCGGGTTTTGAGATCGCCGGCAGAATGGCCGTAGCGCGTTTCAAATCCCTGCCAGGTGCGATCGCGCAGAAACGACATCATGGTCTCGCCCGGCGGGACGGGATATTTGGGAAACTCGTATCCCAGATCGTTCAGCGTGAACTCCAGCCGGGATGCGAGTTCCACCGTGTTCGTGATGGCTTCTGGCAAGTCGGCAAAGAGTTGCTGCATGTCGCGCGCGGATTTCAGATGGCGCTCGGAGTTGCGTGCCAACAGGCGTCCAGCGGTCGCGAGCGTGCGATGGTTCCGAATGGCGGTGAATACATCGCACAACTCGCGATCGCGCGGGGTCGCGTAGCAGACACCGTTCGTGGCTAACAGCGGCAGCTTCAGAGAGCGTGCTATGTCGATGGCGGCGCGATTACGCGCTTCCTGCTCGCGATGGAAGTGGCGTTGCAACTCGACGTAGACATTTCTCTGCCCGAAGATTCCAACCAGGCGGTCGACGGCGTGGCGGGCGGCGTCCGGACCTCCTTGGGCGAGAGCGAGAGCGAGCGGGCCATCGTAGCCTCCGGTAAGACAGATGAGCCCCGCGGCATGTTCTTCCAAATCCCTGGCGTGGACCTGGCCTTCGCCTTTTTTGGCGCGCAGCTTCATCTTGGTAATCAGGCGGCAGAGGTTCTGATAGCCGAGGCGGGAGGAGACGAGGAGGGGAAGGCGGGAAGAATTATTGATTATTGATTTTTGATTGTTGATTGGTTGTTTTGGTTTTTCAATCGAAAATCGAAAATCAACAATCGACAATGCTTCACAGGTGATTTCCGCTCCGATATATGCTTTCAACCGCGCTTTCTGGGCTGCCATGTGGAAGCGTGGCGCGCCATAGACGCCGTCAGTGTCGAGCAACGCGAGGCCTTTCATGTCCAGATTCGCCGCCGTGCCAATGAGAGTTTCGGGCAGGGAAGCGCCTTCCAGAAAACTGAAGGCAGAGCGGGAGTGGAGCTCGAAGTACATAAAACCTTCACCACAGAGACACAGAGGCACAGAGAAAAACCAACAATAGAAAAAACACGTGTCGCAGTTGCATCGATGGTCCCACCACTTGGGTTTTTACTAATTTAGCTTTTCTCTGTGACTCTGTGACTCTGTGGTGGATTTGTTTTGCAACGAGAACTAGTCATACGTCCCTTCCACTCGCCATCTGCCGTCGAGCAGGTCGCGTACCAGGCGGTAGAGCGCGACGTGGTTATCGTTTTGCAATGCGATGTCCCACTCGTCGCGGGCCCAGCCCTCCTGCTCCCACCAGTCGCCGGAGGAGCGCCAGGGGCCCGCAGTCCACAAAACTTCTCCGCTGATTTCCTTGCGCCTGGGGCAGATCACGTGCACAGGCTTGCCGTCACGTAACGTGACTGTCGCGGGCGCGGGCGGACGGAAGATGCGCAAGGCGGTAACGGCCGTTTTTAGTTCCGGGGCCGCTTTGTGTTCGTCCGGCGGGCGCGGCGCGAAGTGCTGCATGCGGAATCCTTCGGGGCGATGAGTGTCAAGCACCGCCAGCGATCCGACTTTGTCTTCGCCTACAATGCCGGCAATGCGCGCCAGCGTGACCTCAAGCTTCTCGGGATCGGGAGAAGGAGGAAGAAACAGCCCCGCCTGCGCCGATCGCGGCCGCGCCGGTTCCGCCGAAAGCTGAACCTTCACAATGGGAGCGCCCGGCGGATGGGCATTCAGATCGAGTTGCAGCAGTTTGAGAAAGACGCGGGGATCCAGCAGGGGCACCGGAAGATGCAGAGTGCGGTCGAATCGAGTCCGGCAATTTTTCTTTTGACCCTCCGGGACTGCCGCCGGTTCTGCTTTTAACCCACGGCTTACACCGTGGGCCGCATTCTCGCGGCGCTTCGCGGCTTTTCCAGTTGCTCCGAGTTCCGAGGCAGACTCTTCTGTGCCTCCGAACAATTCTTCCTGATGCGCGGTGGGATCGAGCTCCAATTGCAATCGCAATTCCTGCGTGCACAGTGCATGCGCGCTTAGCCGGTTGCAGAGATGTTCGAGCATGCGCGCCAACAGGGATGCCAGCGGTTCGAGCAGCAGCAGGGGATAGTCAAGTTCGATGACTTCCTCGAAAACCTGCGGCGGATCGACCGGAACCAGCGTGCGCGAGGTGGCTCCGCGGGCCAGTTGCTGCAGGCGTACGCCGGTCTGGCCCAGGCGCTCGCTGATCGGGACTTCGGGCAGGGCGGCGAGCGCACGCAGATTGCGTACTCCCCAGCGCCGGAAGGTTTCCAGGTGAGCGAAATTTTCCCCGGCAAAATCGGGCAGGCCGAATAGCACCTCGAGGGAAAGATTTCCCAGGCGCTCGTCTTCTTTTCCGGGGGGAATGACGGTGATTCCGGAAAATCCACGGGCTGCCAGCAAAGCGGTGTCGGGATTGGAAGCGACCGCCACATGGACTTCCAATCCCAGATCGGAGGCGCGCCGCGCCATCGCACGCGCAATTTTGGATGGCGTGCCGAATAACGTCTCCAGCCCACTCAAGTCGAGAAGAATGGTGTCACGGGCAGTGTCTTCGACGCGCGGCGAAAATGACTGCGCGCAGTCGAGCAGCGCTGCATGGGCTGCGGTTTCCTGCAGCAGAGAACGGGCGCGCAGGGCGAGACCGGAGCAAGCTTCGATTTGAATTTTGCTCATTCCCGGCTCGATTCCTGCGCGCCGCGCCTTTTCGTTCACGGCGAAAACTTTTTGCAGAGGCACGGTTCCTTCCAGCACGACCACCGCCTGCGAACGCAGTTCCGGTTCCACGCGCAGCCGCGCTTCCACGGGAAAATCAGGAACGAAGATGCAGGCGAAACAGGTCATAGAAAACTTTCAGCTGTCAGCTCTCAGCTTGAAACTTGAAGTGTTGAATGCAGTGGTGACCGATTGGGCGGGTTTGCGCTGCAATCTTGAACGCAGCAGCTCTCCTTCAATCGAAAGTCCATTCAGAAGTTGCGTATGTGCGGGTGATTCTTTTCCTGAAAGCTGAGAACTGGGAGCTGTCGGCTTTCCCGACTGCACTTTCAGCAGCAGGGAAGCGCAGGTCTGCGCCAGAGGCGTTTCCGCAATGACAAACAAGATGGTGGGCGTGGTTTCGACGGCGCGCTGGAAGCGGAACCAGGTCGTCAAAGGAATGCGGCGCGCGCTCTGGAAAGGGATATCGCCCAGATCCATGAGGATCATCCCAAAGCCGCCGCTTTGCAGAAGCAGGTCGGTGGCGCGCAGGGCCTGCGCGAGAGGACCTTCGGGGATATTCTGTCGCCCCTCCGGGGCTGGGAGAAAGATCGACGCACTATTTCCCAGATGAGTTCGCGGTTTAAATTTTCTCTCTGTGTCTCTGTGCTTCTGTGGTGAGCTTTTAGTTCCGCATCGCACCCACAGCAATTTTTCGAAATCCACTCCCGCGGCCGCACCGGATAAAGGATCGAAGGCGTCCGACGCATCCACCAGCGCGCAGACTTCCTGGCGGCGGGTGGCGGCGGCGAGTGCCGCTAAAAGCACGCTGGTGCGTCCGGAGGAGGCAGGCCCACAAATTTCCGTGAGGCATCCGCGGGGCAGTCCGCCGGTCAGCGCGTCGATTTCTCCGATTCCACTGGAAACCATTTCGGGTGTGGGACGCACCTCAAGGCGCGATGCGGGAGTGACTCCTGCCAGCTTAGGCAGTGTCGAGAGCCGTTCAAACACCAGCGTCGGTTTTTCCCGGCGGGAAAAGACAACGGGACGTCCCGGCGCCATGTTGGCGCAAAAAAGTGGGGAAGACATAAGGACCTCAGATTTCAGGGAGCGTGCGAGGCGGCGGAGTTTATTCGCTTTTTATTCGCCTAAAAGGGATTCTGCTACTGAGATCGCGGCTTGTCAAGCGGTCCGGGGTAACTTTGTTAAATACTTTAAATTCAGCTACTTAAAATCGATTAAGATTATCGACGTAACGTTTACATTTTTTAAAGCGCAAAGTAGAGTTTGCTGCATGTCCTCCCGAACTGTTCCAGAAAATGGATCGGCACGGCAGCATCCTTTGCTTTCGCTGCCGGCTGAGGAACTCAACCTGATGCTGCAATTTGTGCTGGCGTCGGGCTCGTTAAAAGACCTGGCGCGCGTCTATCAGGTCAGCTATCCCACCATCCGCGGCCGGGTCGACCGGATGATCGGGCGCTTGCGGCAAG
Source organism: Terriglobia bacterium (assembly GCA_963832635.1). Classification (GTDB taxonomy): domain Bacteria; phylum Acidobacteriota; class Terriglobia; order Terriglobales; family Acidobacteriaceae; genus DATFTE01. Next base: position 1,250,570 of record CAWHVH010000004.1, read on the forward strand.
TTGTGGCCGGCGAGTCCTCCGATCCCATGATGCAACTGCTGGCGGATCTGGTGGAGCGTGGCGAGATCACGGTTTCCACCGCGCAGTTATTGCGCGACGTTTACCGGCAGAGCGAAAAGAACAACTACTGAACGGCGGCATTAACGCGCCCGGCGGATGGAAGGCCTCGCGTCCGCTTTGTTATAATCACGTCTCGATCCTGTGGCGCTATCGTCTAGGGGTTAGGACGGAAGATTCTCAATCTTCAAACCCGGGTTCGATTCCCGGTAGCGCTACCAGTTCCCTCCTGTATCGATTTCGCGAAAAATAGCGAACACGCTTTGAAGCACGATTGGCGTGTGATAACCATCCACGGGACCGTCTATTCGCTCATCAGAAAGATCCGGGGAGCGCTTGCCCGACGGGTCCACTCCCAATATCGCACCAGAATGGAATACACCATCAGTCCAGTCTCTCCCTCACCCCAAAGCAAATAGGCCAGCGACTGTTTCATGAGATTGCGGCGGGTTAGGCGCAGGACAATGCTCACGGGGTTCAACAGCTCCGCAACGTAAGCAATCGAGTTCGCAATGGCGACAGCTCCCCACACCTCGATTACGTAGCGATCCTCTTCCTGGAAGACTCGCAGCCGCAGGGGCGACAGAAAGTCGCTGCGATTATCCATGAGATTGACGTGCAGGAAGAGCAGTGGACCCGCGATTTTGTAATGTTGGCGAACTTCTTCGGTCAGGGCCGCCCGGTGTTCCTTGGTAGAAGTGCGGTGGGGAACGAGGTTTACCTTTTGTCCGGTGATGGACGACCAGAGTTCACTGGACCGGGCGTCCAGGAAAGTGACTTCCGAGACCCGCATCTCGGTGGATCGGCGATAACGGCTGAGAGCGCTGACCAGAAGAAGAAGGATGATGAAGATGCTGGCGATGATGATGCCGTCAGGGCGCTCGATGACATTGGCGACAAGGGTGTAGGCAAAAACCAGGGTCACCACGACGAAGTAAAGTGCCAGCAGAACAGTGACGGGCGTGCGGATGCTGCTTTCTCGCCACCTCGCCATGGCGACCGCGACTGCGGCGGAGAACATCAGGACCAGAACGCCGGTGGCGTACGCGCCTCCTTGCGCCTCAACCCCGGCCCGGAACGCCAGAGTGACCGCAACATCAATCACCAGCAACACCAGCACCAGCGGGCGCCGGTAGGAGACCCAGCGGGGCGCCATGCCAAAGCGCGGCAGATAGCGGGGAATCAGGTTCAACAAGCCGGTCATGGCGGAGGCGCCGGCGAACCACAGAATAAGGATGGTAGACAGGTCGTAGACCGTGCCAAAGCCGTTGCCCAGAAGTTCGTGAGCGAGATAGGCAATCGCCCTGCCCGCAGCTGGTCCGCCAAGACGATAGGCGGTTTCCGGGATCAGCAGCGTGGACACAAAGCTGGATGCGAGCAGCATCACGCTCATGATGGCTGCGGCGGTAAGAAGCAGCTTGCGGGTGGCGCGAATCCGGCCTTGCGGCGCCTCGCCGGCCTCGTCTTCCGAACCGCCCGCGATCAGGGGCATGACAGAAACCCCGGTTTCGAACCCGCTCAATCCCAACGCCAGCTTGGGAAAAACCAGCGCGGAGGCGATCAAGACCGGAGTCCAGTCGCCGTGAACGCTAAGACCTGAGGCGCCAGTGAGCAATCAACCCCGGCTCAAGAGCGATCTGCCAAATGCCCCGTATCAGGACCACCGTGTTCAGGAGCAAATAGGGAATCGCCACCACGGTTGCCAGATTGATGGCTTCCCGAAACCCCAGCAGAAAAACTGCGGCCAGCAGCAGCAACAGTCCGAGGGTGAGGCCGATCTGCGCACCTCCCACATAAGGATGCACATAGGGATTGGCAATGGCGTGGCGCGCCGCGTCGGCCGCCGACAGGGTCATGGTGATGACGAAGTCGGTGGCGGCGAAACCGAGCAGGATCAGCACAAAAATCTTGCTCATCCATCCGCCGAACAGGTTCTCGAGAAGAGCGATCGAGCCCTGCCCGGCGTAGGAGCGGCGGGCCACCTCCGCGTAGATCGGAACCGCTCCCAACAAAGTCACCAGCACAAGTGCCCCTGTCGCCGATACGGAGAGAGCCCCGGCGGCCAGCAACGCAATGCCCGGCTGGTATCCCAAAGTGGAGAAGTAATCTACGCCCGTGAGCCATAGCACCGTGTACCAGGTGTGGCCCTGCTCACCGGGTGCTTCTTCATCCATTCGCTGGCCGCTGAGCAACAGGCGTCCCAGAGCGGTGCGCGGAGGAGCTTCACGTTGAGTTGGCAGGCGGAGAATGCGTGAGGTGCTCGCGGGCATATTTGGCCAGCACTCTACAACGAGTGCGGTGCCGATATATTAGCGCGCAAGGCCTCTGCCGGAGCTTCTCGAAAACGACGGTCCCGGCCACTATCCCTGCCATCGTCGTCGGGATCGTCCAACTTCTTAAAGTCACAGGAAACAAGGAGCGCCGCTCAGAGTTCCAAATTCCTATACAACGACTGGCTCGGTCGCGGTTAGCGATTGGCGAAATTCATCTAGGGTCATACGCCTTCGAGTCACTGCTTCGCAGCATATCGCCAGTCGGCGCCTCCGCAGAGGCTACGACTTAATTTCAGGGCTGGATCTCTCTAGCAATAACGTTCCAAGACCTCTCGGCTTCGGACCAAAAGCATGGAACCCGACACCTTGATGATGCGCCGCTTCTTCATCTCACTCAGAACGCGTGTCACGGTTTCCCTGGTGGTGCCAATCTGTTGTGCGATTTCTTCCTGAGTGATGGAGATTCTTATACGCAGGGGACTGTCAGGGGCCTGTCGTTCGCCGCTCCATTCCAGAAGGAGACGAGCCATCTTCTCGAAAGCCGAATGCGACATTCCGACCGAACGGATCACTCTTTGGGCCGCCTGGCACTCGCTGCTAAGTTGCCGGACGACGTGCAAGCACACATCGGCGTTTTCCTTCATGAAACAGAGAAAGTGGATGCGATGGATGAAGGCCAGTTGACACGGCTGGAGGGTCTCAACCGTAAGGTCGTACGGCTGGCCGCTGACCACTGATTGAAGTCCCAGGATTTCTCCTGCCTGCACGACTCGCACGATGAAGGTTTTTCCGTTTTGGTTGGTGGTGGTCAGTTTCACGCGTCCCTGACACAGGACATAGATACCGCGCGGAGCCTGTCCTTCCACGAAGATCGCCGTATTCCGTGGAAACGAATCGAGGTGGGCCATACGGTCGAACTCGGTCAGGGATGCGTCACGCAGGAAGCACGGCCCGTTGGCGCGCAGGGCGGAGCGGACGCAGTCTTTCCCAAATGGCAAACCATAGGGAGCGATTTCACGGGAGCGGCGGCCATCTCCGTTTCCCGCTTCCGTAGAGGCTTCGATCCCGCGATCTTCAGGCTTCATTGCGAGAGTTTCGAGACGGTTGTGTCGATTCGCTCTCAGTTCCGGTTGCGCAGCGTTTGTCATGATTTCGTGTGTCATAGGAAGACCCATCAAAAAGAGAATCCACAACGGCCAACAGCTCTCCGATGGCCGCATCCTTGGGGACCCAGGCGTCGATCAGCGTGCGCGTGTTCTGGGGAATCTCGCTGCCCGAGACCATGACCAGAGAGGTGTCGGGCCGGGTGCGCCTTATCTCCCGGGCGACCTGGTGGCCGCTCATTTCAGGCATGTGGTAGTCGAGGACTACGACGTCGAAGCGGGACATCGTCGCCAGCTGAAGTCCCTGCCGAGGCGAGGTTGTGGTAATGACGATGTACCCAGAATTCTCGAATAGCGATCTCTCATACTCCAAGATCGCCGGGTTATCGTCGATACAGAGAAGCATTCTCCCCGGTCCGCGATATGCTGTGGTCATGTGGAGTCTCCCCAAAAACGGGGCAGCCTTACCTGTGTAGGGGGACCGCACAGGCGCCTAGAAGAAGCAAGGCCGCCCTTCTCCAGAGTGTCTCGGTAGAACCAAACCCGAACAATTGGAACCTAAGAAACCCACGTACCGCATGGAGGTCGAGCGGTCATATCACGCGCATTTAGTTGAAACACGCCCTTGCAATCGTGAGCGACCCCAAACTCCCTCATTTATATAATTGCGCAATCTACTGGAGCGAACTTACCTCTGTCTGTTCAAAAAGGAACAGGTGCCTCGGATGCCATTTACAGGATGACTGCTCTCGGCCTGGGACCTGGAAGTGAATGAGCTGATATACTGTTTCGTGAGGTGGTCGCTCCTCTCCTCGTTCGGGTCCTCTGAACTAAGTCAGCGCGCCTGAAGTCTTTCTCTCTTAGGCTCTCACGAAATCAGGGAGTCGATGCCTGCGCATACAATTCTGCACGAGGTTAAGAATCTTCACGCCGTGAGCAACCGCCTCGACTCGCTGGCGGACGAACATCCCGGCATTTCAGAAGGCCTTCTCGCCATCTCGGCGAGCGTTCGCGACAACGCCACTCTATTGGAGGTGCTGGTCACGACGAAAATGCCGCCATCCTCAGGAGTACAGTAAGACGTGCTGTTGACGGCAACTGTCTTCGTGGCTCGGGCAGATTGCGCTGAGGAACTCAACTCTATCTGGTTGGATTTTGACGCGCGGACCGACTGATCTCTTTCGAGGCGAGAGCGCCGTCCGTCTCTCCAATAGCGAAACGATGCCGAACAGGAGGGGTTGCTACACTTGGCGACCACGACAGCACTCCACTGCTTTTTACGCGATCCAATACACCACTGCTGCTCCTCAGGCCCCCTTGCGGAATGCCAGGTACCCAAAAGAACGTCTGTCTGTTCAAGATTGAACATCTCTCGACGCGGTTTGAAATGGGTGTGCTTGTCTTGGAATGGAGAACGACGATGGGAACTGGGGAAAGCCGGCTTGAGCTACTCGTACAGGACAACATTGAGCAGCGAACTATTCACCTGCAATCCTCCGTTGTATTTGATGAAGCCGAGCCTTCTGAATTTATTCATGAAGAAATTCACGCGCGAGCGGGTAGTGCCAACCATTTCCGCGAGCATCTCCTGACTGATTTGTGGCACCACGCTTTCGGGCTTGTCGTCCTTTCCGAAGCGGGACAGTATTAAAAGCGCCCGTGCCAGCCGTTTTTCGCTCGAATTGAACAATTGGTCCACTAAGTCCTCTTGCGTTCGGTTGTGACGTTCGACCAGGTAGGCAACAAACAGGTCGGACAGTTCATGCTCTTCGTGGAGAGTGCGCAGCATCTGTTTCTTGTCAATTTTCAGGATCGTGCTGTCCGTAATGGCGGTGGCAGTTGCCAGTCGCATAGGTTGATTGGAGGCGATGCATCCCTCGCCCAGAAAATCATTCGGGCCAAGCAGCGCGATGGTCGCTTCCTTCCCCTGTTTCGAAAGCACGCTGAGTCTCACTCTTCCGTCCTGCACGAAAAATATAGAGTCAGCGCGGTCTCCCTGTGAAAAGACGACTTGCTTCACGCCATAGTGATGAACTGTCCGACCAAGGCCAGATTGCGCTAAGAACGTTTTGGGATCGAAAGAGGCGGCTGGTCTTCGGGCGCGTCGTCGTCGGGTGGGCGATCTACGAAGCGATGACGATGACATACATACTCCACCATAAGCCTATATCAGTCATTTATTGTGACACAAGTCAAATTATAGGCTCTGCGACTTGCCCGGAACTGTCGAGAAAATCATCCCGTCTCCCGAACCGACCGAACCAAGAAAAAGCCAGGCGTTCAGCAGCCAGGCGCCGCGAAATCGCGGACCGCTACGATTTCAACGCGGTCTTCAGCAGAGCGTCGACGCCATTCCAGGTGATCTGCACACCGATGCACAACAGCACAAAAGCGATCACGCGGAGAATGCCGTGCGCGGACTGCGGCGAAATGCGGGCGGTAATCCTGGGCGCGTATCCGTAGCAGAGAAAGACTGTGAAGCTCAGAGCCGCGATGGCCAGCAGAATTCCGGCATGCGCCATGGCGTTGTTGAGCAAGCCCTTCACCGAGGCGTGGGCGCTAAGAGTCAGGGTTACCACAATGCAGCCAGGGCCGGCGGTCAGCGGGAACGTAAGAGGATAGAAGACCTCTTGATCCAGGGATCCGAAGGCGGCGTCGGTAAGGGCTTGCTGGTTATGACTGCTGTCGGGTTCCTGCTGATTCAACAGGCTCCAACCCATGGCGGCGAGTACCAATCCGCCGGCGACTTGCACCACCGGAAGCGAGATTCCAAAGAATGCCAGCAACGCAGTGCCCACCAATTCCACGATTGCCAGGAAAAGCGTCGTCCTGATCGCGATCTTGCCCGCCAAGCGCCGAAAGACCGATCCCGGAGCGTTGCCGACAAGACCGAGGAACATGAGCGCCGATCCCAACGGGTTGATCACCGGTAGGAGCGCGCTAAACGCGAGCCCAAAGAACTTGACGAGAACGGTTGCGCTTCCCATGGAGCGCAACAGCATAGCACCAGAGCAGATCGGGCGGGGTCATTTCTATCGGAGTCGCATGGGATTCCGCGAACGCATACAATCCCTAGCCATGCGCCCGATTCAAATCCTGTGTATCTTGCTCACCTGCTTGTTGCCGCAAACCGTCTTCCCGCAAGTCAAGAATCCGTCTCCATCCGAATCTCTCAAAGCCCTGCTTGATGAGGAGTGGGACTATGAGATGCGGACCAATCCCGAGACTGCGACCGCATATGGCGATAACCGCTTCAACGATCGTCTGAGCGATCTTTCTCCCCAGTTCTTCGCCAGCAATGTGCGGCAGGCTCAGGATTTTCTGGCAAGGTTCAAAGCGATTCCGGAATCAGGTTTGTCAGAGCAGGAACAACTCAACCGCAGCCTGATGATCCGGCGGCTTCAGGACAATATCGAAGGCGCCCGGTTCAAGCCGTGGGAGATGCTGATCGACCAGTTCGATGGGGTTCATCTCATGTACGCGGGGCTGCCCTCGCTCTGCCCGTTTGAGACGATGAAGGATTACGAGAACTACGTCGCCCGCCTACGCCAGTTGCCGCGGGTCTTTGACCAGGTCATCGCGAATTCGCGGCAGGGAATGCACGACCAGCTGATGCCCCCGAAGTATCTGCTGGAACAGGTGGTGCCGCAGGCGCGGTCGGTGGCCGATAGTCCAGGTGAAGCGAATCCGTTTGCGCAGCCGGTTGCCAAATTCCCTGCGAGCATCAGCGCAGCCGATCAAGAGCGCTTGCGGAAAGAGGTCATGGCGGCAGTGCACGACGACGTTGTCCCCGCCTATGCCAAGTTCACCGAGTTCGTGCAAAAGGATTACGCGCCGCATGGGCGCACGGAATTCGGGGTGTGGGCGCTTCCGGATGGCGAGGCGCGCTATCGCTATAACATCCGGCACTTGACCACAACCGACATGACGCCCGACCAGATTCACCAGTTGGGACTGAAACAGGTGGCTGAGATTGAGCAAGAGATGCTGGTGGTGGCTCATAAGCTGGGATTCAAAGACCTGGCCAGCTTGAACGAGCACATTCGCACCGACCGCTCGCTCTACGCCTCGTCGAGCCAGCAGGTGCTTGGTCTATATCAGAAGTATGCCGACCAGATGTATGCCAAGTTACCGGAGCTTTTCAGGACGTTGCCGAAGAACAAGCTGATCGTGGTTCCCATGGAAACTTTTCGTGAGAAGGCGGGCGTGCCTGCGGACTACACTCCGGGATCGCCGCAAACCGGACGGCCGGGGCGCATCAACGTCAATATGTACGATCCCGAGCATCGCCTCACGTTGAATGTCGAGGCGATCGCCTATCACGAAGGCGTGCCGGGCCATCACCTGCAGATTTCCATCGGGCAAGAGATCGCTTCGCTACCCGCGTTTCGCCAGCACGCCGAGTACACCGCGTTTGTCGAGGGCTGGGCTATGTATGCGGAGCGGCTGGGCAAAGAGATCGGCTTCTATCAGGATCCGTACAGCGATTACGGACGTCTGGAGAACGAAATGTGGCGCGCCGTAAGGTTAGTGGTCGACACCGGCGTGCACTCACAACATTGGTCGCGGCAGCAGATGGTCGACTACTTCCATCGTTATACCGCCATGGACGAGCCTAACGTTCAGACCGAAGTCGACCGCTACATCGCGTGGCCGGGACAGGCGCTGGCTTACAAACTGGGACAACTACGAATCCTCGATATGCGCGAGCGGGCGAAGAAAGAGCTGGGCTCGGCCTTTGACATTCGCGCCTTTCACGATGAGGTGCTCGGGGCCTCCGCCCTGCCGCTCGATGTATTCCAGACGCGGATGACCGCGTGGATTGAGGCGCGCAAGGCGGAGTTGGCAGCGAAGCATTAATGCTTAGCGCGGCTGTCCAGATCCAGATTCAGTTCGAGCACATTGACGCGCGGTTCGCCCAGCAGTCCGAGTTGCCGTTGCTCGGTGTGTTGACGGACCAGGACTCGAACTTCATCTTTCGACAACCCGCGCTCGCGGGCGACGCGGGGAATCTGGAATGCGGCGGCTGCGGGAGAAATGTCGGGATCCAATCCTGAACCTGAGGCCGTCACCAGATCGATCGGGATGGGCACACCGGGATTCTCCTTCTCGAGGCTCGCGACGTCGGCATTCACGCGATCCACCAGTTTCTGATTGGTCGGCCCCAGAGTTGAACCTCCAGAAGCCATGGGATCGTAACCCGCATCGCCCGAAGCGGACGGACGCGAATGAAAATAACCCGGCCCGGTGAAGGGCTGGCCGAGCAAGCGCGATCCGATCGCCGTTCCTCCGCGGCGAATGAGTTCGCCGTTGGCCTGGTTGGGGAACAACACCTGCGCGAGACCGGTGATGAGCAAAGGATACAGAATGCCCAGCAGGACCGTGGTCGCGATGGTCATGAGGACGAAGTGACGAAGATGTTTTTTCATGGCTACACCAATTTCGTGCTGGTAATGAGAATGTCGATAAGCTTGATGCCAATGAAAGGCACGATCAGGCCTCCCAGCCCGTAAACGAACAGGTTGCGCCGGAGCAGCGACTCCGCGTTCATCGGAATATATTTCACGCCGCGCAGCGCCAGCGGAATCAGCGCGACGATGATCAGGGCATTGAAGATGACCGCCGAGAGCACCGCCGACTCCGGCGTCTTCAAGCGCATGATGTTCAACGCGTTCAGCACCGGGAAGGTCGCGGCGAACATGGCGGGAATGATGGCGAAATACTTGGCGACATCATTCGCGATCGAGAAGGTGGTCAGGGCGCCGCGGGTCATCAGCAACTGTTTGCCGATTTCGACGATCTCAATCAGCTTGGTCGGATTCGAGTCGAGATCCACCATATTGCCGGCTTCTTTCGCCGCCTGAGTTCCGGTATTCATGGCGACGCCAACATCGGCTTGCGCGAGCGCAGGCGCATCGTTGGTGCCGTCGCCAGTCATGGCCACGAGCTTGCCTTGACCTTGTTCGCGGCGGATGAGATCCATTTTGTCTTTGGGCGTGGCTTCGGCAAGGAAATCGTCGACTCCCGCTTCACGCGCGATCGCCGCGGCGGTCAGAGGATTGTCGCCGGTGATCATCACCGTCTTGATTCCCATGGCGCGCAACTGATCGAAGCGTTCGCGCATGCCGCCTTTGACAATGTCCTTGAGATGGATCACGCCGAGGGCGCGGCGATTCTCCGCGACCACCAGAGGGGTTCCGCCGGAGCGCGCGATCTTCTCTACCGCCCCCACAATCTCTTTGGGCAGTCCAGTGCCATGCTGGTTGAGATATTTCGAGATGGCGTCCACGGCGCCCTTGCGAATCTCGCGGCCGTCGAGGTTCACGCCCGACATGCGTGTTTGCGCGGTGAAGGGAATGAACTCGGCTTCCTGGGAAGCCAGCTCGCGGCCGCGCAACTGGTAGCGTTCTTTTGCCAGCACGACGATCGAGCGTCCCTCGGGAGTTTCGTCGGCGAGAGAAGAAAGTTGCGCGGCGTCGGCCATCTGCGCCTCGGTGATGCCGGGTGCCGGAACGAACTCCGCGGCCTGACGATTTCCCAGCGTGATGGTGCCGGTCTTGTCGAGCAGCAGGGTGTTGACGTCTCCGGCGGCTTCGACGGCGCGGCCTGACATGGCCAGAACGTTATGCTGGACCAGGCGGTCCATGCCGGCGATGCCGATTGCCGAAAGCAGGCCGCCGATGGTGGTAGGGATGAGGCAGACCAGCAACGAAACCAGCACAAATACGGTCTGCGGCGATCCCGAGTAGATCGCGAAGGGCTGCAGCGTGACCACCGCGAGAAGAAAGATGATGGTCAGTCCCGCCAGCAGGATGTTCAGAGCAATTTCGTTCGGAGTTTTCTGGCGCTCGGCGCCTTCGACCAGGGCGATCATGCGGTCGAGGAAAGTCTCGCCGGGATTCGAAGTGATACGAACCTTGATTCTGTCGGAGAGCACGCGAGTGCCGCCGGTGACCGCCGAACGGTCTCCGCCAGACTCGCGAATAACGGGAGCGGACTCTCCCGTGATCGCGGACTCGTCCACCGACGCGACGCCTTCGATCACTTCACCATCGCCGGGAATGAATTCGCCGGCTTCCACCTGAACTTCGTCGCCCGAGCGCAGCTTTACGCTCGCTACGGTTTCGGTCATCCCGTTTGGCAGCAACCGGCGCGCCACGGTTTCGGACTTGGTCTTGCGCAAGGTCTCGGCCTGGGCCTTGCCGCGTCCTTCAGCCATGGCTTCGGCAAAATTGGCGAAGAGCACGGTAAACCAGAGCCATAGCGTGATCTGCAGGTTGAACCAGAAGCCGGTGTGCGAGCGGAACAGAAGCGCCGTCGTCACCACGCTCCCAACTTCCACCACGAACATGACGGGGTTACGCATCATGGTGCGCGGACTCAAGTTTCAGCAGACAGTCGAGAAGGGCCCGGCGAACAATTTTCGGATCCCACAAGCTTCTGGCGTGCGACGAACGTTCTCTGGCCATAGTGATTTCCTAGAAGGTCTTTCCCGCCTGCATCAGCAGGTGCTCGAGCACCGGGCCCAGACTGAGCGCCGGGAAGAAGGTCAATGCGCCGACGATGACGATCACGCTCACCAGCAGCACCGAAAACAGCGGCGTGGTCACGGGAAAGGTGCCAAGCGACGGGGGAACATATTTCTTCTTCGCCAGGTTGCCCGCCACCGCCAGCATGGGAATGATCATGAAGAAACGGCCGATCAGCATGGTGATTCCGAGCGTCGTGTTGTACCACGGGGTGTTGCCGTTGAGGCCGGCAAAGGCGGAGCCGTTGTTGCCGGCGCCCGAAGTGTAGGCATAGAGAATCTGGCTCAGGCCGTGGGGGCCGGGATTGCTGATGCTCGAAGTGCCGAACGCCGGGGACACGATCGAGATTCCGGTAAACACCAGAATGATGAGGGGAAAGACCAGCACCACCAGCATCGACATCTTCACGTCGTAAGCTTCAATCTTTTTGCCCAGGTATTCCGGCGTGCGTCCCACCATCAATCCGGCGATGAAGACAGCGAGCACGACGTAGATCAGAATTCCGTAAAGGCCGGCGCCCACGCCTCCGAATACCACCTCGCTCAGCATGATGTTGACCAGGGGAACCATGCCGCCGAGGGGTGTGTAGGAATCGTGCACGCTGTTGACCGCGCCGCAGCTGGCGTCGGTTGTGACCGTTGCGAACAAGGCGGAGTCCGCAATGCCGAAGCGCACTTCCTTGCCTTCCATGTTTCCGCCGGATTGGGTGAGACTGGCCCGCTGGTCCGTGTTCTTCAGCAGAGGATTGCCGCGGGCTTCGGCCCAGTACGCGGTACTGACGCCGGCAGCGAAGAGGATGGCCATGGCGGCCCACACCGCCCAACCGTGGCGCAAAGATCCGGTCATCTTGCCCAGGGTGTAAGTCAATCCCGCGGGTATCGCGAAGATAGAAACCAGTTGCAGGAAGTTCGTGAAGGGCGTGGGATTCTCAAAGGGATGGGCGCTATTGGCATTGAAGAAGCCGCCGCCATTGGTGCCATACATCTTGATGGCTTCCTGGGAAGCGGTCGGGCCTTGCGCGATCACCTGGTCCGTGATGGTTTCCGTGGTAGTTTTGCCGTCGGCGCCGGTTTTCTGCACGTGCTGTGTCTCGACCAGTTTCGCGGTGTCATAAGGACGAAAGTTCTGCACCACGCCTTGTGAAACCAGCAGCAGCGCGAACACGACGCAGACCGGCAACAGCACCCAGAGGGTCGCACGAGTCATGTCAACCCAGAAGTTGCCGATGGTTTCCCGCTCGCGCCGGGCGATGCCGCGCACAAACGCAATGGCGAGCGCGATGCCGACGGCTGCGGAAACGAAGTTGTGGTAGGCGAGTCCGGCCATCTGAGTGAAGTAACTCATGGTGGTTTCCGGAACGTAGTTTTGCCAGTTGGTGTTGGTGGTGAACGAGGCGGCCGTGTTGAATGCAAGGTCGGCTCCCACTCCCGCCAGTTTCTGAGGATTGAAAAAGGGAATGACCCCCTGCAGACGTTCCAGTCCGTAGAGAACCAGCATCGAGACGCCGCTGAACAGCAGCATCGAGATGGCGTACTCGGTCCACTTCATCTCATGGTCTTCGTCAACGCCGGTCAGCTTGTAAAGCAAGCGCTCGAGCGGACGCATCAGGGGATCGAGAAACGTCTTTTCGCGGTTGAAGACCCGGGCCATGAAGCCGCCCATCGGCTTGGTGATGGCGAAGATCACGGCCAGAAAAATCAGGATTTGGATCCAGCCACTGGTGGTCATCTAGAATTTCTCCGGCGCCAGCAGGGCGTATCCCAGGTACACCATCAGCAACACGCAAATCGCAAGCACTACTGCCGATTCAATTCCCATCATCCACCTCAGCGCAGGCGCTCGCAGGCGTAGACATACACCACCGAGAGCGCGAAGAAAACAACCGTGATCGCGACAAAAAGTAAATCCTGCATGACGAGCTCCTCAGCATTAAAACTTAACCAGCAAGGCAAAATTCAAACGATTCTCATCCTTGCGAAGGTCGGGTGACCAGCCAGACACCTGCGAACCAGGAGTTCCAGTATTCCCACCCGGAGGCGTGATGCCGCCGGAACCGGAGAAGTAGGGAACGCTGGCTGCGCGGTGGTTGTATTCCCAGCGGAAGGTGATGTACTGGCTGGGCATGTAATCGAAGGTTGCCGAGACATCCCAGGCTTTGAACGGATCGCCGGGATTCTCGCTGAAATAGGGCGTGCCCGAGGTCGCGGTTGCGCCGTTGATGGGCGGCAGCAGGACTAGGTAACGTCCGGGATTGTTGATCTGTCCGCCGCCGAGGGTCAGGCCGTAGTGGTCTTTCGCAAACCAGAGCCGGTTGTAAATCATGTAGCCCAGGAAGCTCTGCTTGGGCTGGACGACCGGTTGGCCGGCAACCATCTTCACCGAGTTGCCGGTGCAGTTCACGCCGCCGCCATGCTCACAACCCATATCGCCGGTCAGCGAAAAAGCTGCCTTGTCGATGAATTTCGCAGGATTGTCGTAATACTTCAACTGGACGCTGTCGTCGGTGTGATAGCGAATGCGGCCGGGGTTTCCCAGCGTATCCGCGCCCAACGCGTACTGATTCCCCAGGATCGAGAGCCAGCCCGTCGGCCGCCAAAGAATCTGGCCGCCGATGCCCGGCCGGTTGTTGAACCGTCCATAGGCTTGCCATCCGTTAACGAACCAGGTTTCGATCTTCACTTTCTCCGTGGGGAAGATCTGCACGCGCACGCCGTTAAAAAACCACGGCGTGTTCGAGGAGACATACGACGGCTGATAGGCCCAGTTGTCGAAGTTGTAGTAGCTGAACAAGCCCACGTACGACATGAAAATTCCCGCGTCGACGTTAACGCCATGCAGCGCGTCGAAGTGGTAGCCGCCGTAGGCTTCCGAGAGATAGCGGTAAGCGTCGGCAAGATTCCATTGTCCGCGTGATGGACTGGAGTCATTCCTCGGTGTGGTCTGCGAGTACAAGCCGAACTGGGTCATTAAGCGCGCGCGAACATTGTCGTAGTGAAAATCCCCGCCCACACCCAACTGGGAGAGTTGGACTTCGCTGGAGCGGAAGACTTCGCTCGATCCCCCGATGGTGTCGTCTTTCGGATGCTTGAAGTCATAAATGTAGTCGACGTCGGCCCGGATTTCGGGAGTGAAGAACTTCGTATCCAGAGGCGACTCTTTGGTGCGGGGGTTGCCGTTGAGCCAGGTCCAGTCCGCGTAGGCGAAGGGCTCGGCCGGCTTCGGTTTTTCGGGTGTTCCTACCGGGGGCATTGCGACTGACAGGGCGTTTGGCGTTTGTACCAGCGCGTTGGCCACTACGGGCGTGGGTGAAGCTATGCTGTTGGAAGTGCTTGCCTCCAGGGGAGGATCAGCCGGAGCGGCAGCCGTCCGTGCCGCGTTTTGTTTTTGTTCCTCGGCTTCAAGTTTTTCGACTTTCAACTGCAGCTGATGAACTAGCTGTTTCAACTCCTCCACTTCCTGGGCGCTGGCGGGCGCCGGCAGGGAGGCTGTCTGCTGTTGTGCAGAGAGTGAAGACGAAAGCAAGGCAGCGGCGACCAGGACTAACCCTGCCGTCCTTGCGCATTTGTACCGCAGCTCTTTTGAATTTGTCACAAATAAGCTCCGTTTATTTCCTGTCCGGTTCGCGAGATGGGCCGTAGAGAAGAAAGGTAGATGACTCTTTCCTCGACCAGGAAAAGTTATGAAAAACCCTAAGCATGAAGGCCGCGACATCCATGCACGCAATCGCAAATGCGAACATCATCTGAGCTACCAGGACACACGGATACTGCTTTGTATTCGGAACCAACCATTGCACTGCTTCCCGGATAAGACTGGAGTAAAGAGTTCATAAGGGATTCGTAAAGACGACGGCAGAGCGTAGCTGATATGGGTGGGCTCAGTCCTGCAAGCCCGCCAATGAGTTCGTCCTCAGTGGAGTTTCTTGACCATGGGATCGAGGTTCGCTCGTTCCACGTTGCACGAACAGGAAGATTCACGACCAGCAGAGCTAGGTTGATCATTGCCAGAATCGCCATCGACATTTCTCCGAGGCTCGGCTCGCCTCTCGACACATTCGATACTGCGCCGCATAAAGATCGAATAAAGAGTTCATAGAATGTTCGTAAGCGGTATAAGTTATTGATTCAAGGATGGTTAAGCGCCGGGCTCGAAACGGTAGCCGACCCAGGGCTCGGTGACAATGTAGCGGGGAGGGTTGGAACCAGACTCCAGTTTCTTGCGCAACTGGCCCACGAAGACGCGCAGATATTCGACCTGCTCGGTGTAGTTGCCTCCCCAGACCGCGGCCAGAACCGCGCGGTGAGTGACCACTTTGTTCGGATTGCGGGCAAGGTAGGTGAGCAACTCGAACTCTTTGGGAGTGAGATGGACTTCGCGGCCACGCACAGTGACTTTGTGCGCCGACTGGTCGATCCGGAAGTCTCCCGTCTCAATCACGGGAGCGGCTTCGCTTGCGGGCACAGGTTGGCGCCGCAGGTTGGCGCGCACGCGGGCCAGCAATTCTTCCATGCCAAAAGGCTTGGTGACGTAGTCGTCGACCCCGGCATCGAGTGCCTGCACCTTGGTCCGTTCTTCGCCTTTCACCGAAAGCACGATGATGGGGACGTGCAGTTTCGCGCGAATGCGCCGCGACAGTTCGAGACCGTCCATGTTTGGCATGGAAAGATCGGTGATGACCAGGTCTGGCGTCCAGTCTTTCATGATTTCCAGAGCGGTCTCGCCGTCGTTGGCGACGCGCAGATCGTATCCCTGGCTGGAGAGGCTGGTTCGCAGACACCCGCGTAATCTGGGGTTCGTCGTCAACCACGAGGATGCGGCGGTGTTCGCTCATAAGCAGAAATCAGGAAGGTTCCTGGGTCACGATGTGCACGTCGACTGGAGGTGCATCGCGCAGAAACTTGTGGATGGCCGAGAAGTAAAGATACTTCCGCCAGCCGCGGGTGGCCGAGCGTCCGAAGACGACTTGGGTAATATGTTTTTCGCGGACGAACTCGGCGACTGTTTCCGCCACCGTGGTTCCCTGCAACTTCACTACTTGCGCGCCGACATTCTCGGCGAAGCGAATGTTGGCGCTCAGGGTTTTCTGGTCGTGCTCGCTTTCATCCTGTCCCATGTCGATATAGAGAACGTACAGTTCGGCGTCAATGCCCTGGGCCATGCGGGCGCCGCGAGCGATCAGATATTGCGCCGCGGGGTTGGAGCTGATGCAGACCGCAATGCGTTCACGCACGCCCAGATTGCGCCCGGAGTCCTCCTGGTTCATGTAGGTTTCCAGGCTGCGGTCGACTGCATGGGCCACTTGTCGAAGGGCAAGCTCGCGGAGAGCGATCAGGTTGCTGGGGCGGAAGAAGTTGCCGAGCGCGCGTTCGACTCTTTCCAGCGGATAGACATCGCCACGACGCATGCGGTTCTGCAGCGCCTCGGGCGTCAGATCGGACATGACTACTTCGTCGACGCGCTTCAGCACCCAGTCCGGCACCGTCTCGCGCACCGTGATTCCGGTGATGCCCTGGACCATGGGCGTGACGCTCTCCAGGTGCTGGATGTTCATGGTGGAGAGCACATCGATTCCCGCATCGAGGATTTCGAAAACGTCTTCGTAGCGCTTGGCGTGCTTGCTGCCTTCGACGTTGGTGTGCGCCAGTTCGTCCACCAGAACGACATGCGGTTTGCGGGACAGAATGGCATCCACATCCATTTCTTCGAATGCCGCTCCCTTGTAGTCCAGCTTTCGTCGCGGAATCGTCTCCAGTTGGCTGGCCAAGTCCGCGGTGGCTTTGCGGCCATGACTCTCAATCACTCCAATGACCACATCTTCCCCGCGGCTGTGGCGGCGAATGGCCTCACTCAGCATGCCGTAGGTCTTGCCGACGCCCGGCGCATATCCCAGAAACAGTTTGAACACTCCGCCCTTCTTCGCGGGAGCGGCCTCTTCCAGCCACTGTTCGGGAGTCTTCGGCATCGCGCCTATTGTCGTTGAGCAGGAGAGAATTGTCGATGTCAGCTACAATCCCTTCGTGAAACGTACGTTTGGTCAGACCGCCACCCAATATCTCGCCGCCGCCGCGGTTGTCTTTGTCATTGTGTTGGTCTACCGGCGCCTGGTAGGAGTCAACCCCACCACGGTGGCGCTAACTTTTCTTCTTGCGGTGCTGGTGGTATCCACGACCTGGGGCTTGCGCTGCGCCGTGTTCATGGCAGTGGTATCGACACTTGCCTTCAATTTTTACTTTCTGCCGCCGATGGGCACTTTCACCATCGCGGACCCGCAGAATTGGGCGGCGCTGTTCGCCTTCCTGGTGACGGCGGTGATCGCCAGCCAGCTCTCCGAACGCGCCCGGCGCGCGGCGCGCAACGCGAACGAGCGACGGCAGGAGGTCGAGCGGCTCTATGATTTCAGCCAGCAGCTGTTGTCCACCGACAACGTTGCTGAACTGTTGAACGAGATCCCCGGTTATATCGCCGAAACCTTTGGCGTGAAGGCGGCGGCGATCTGGGTGCCGAACCGGTCCGATGTCTACCGCTCGCGCCTGGAGATCAGCGGTCTGGAGGTCCACGAACTGCAGTCGGTCGCTGCCCGCGGGGATCCGAAGTTCGATTCTCAAAGCCAGGTATCGTTCGTGCCCATGCGCCTGGGCGCAAAAGTGGTCGGTAGCCTGGGAGTCGCCGGCGCTCCTCCCTCGAAAGGCACTCTGGAAGCGATCGGCGGCCTGGTCGCCATTGCCGTCGAACGCGCCGGAGCCGTCGAAAAACTCAGCAAGACCGAAGCTTCGCGCGAGAGCGAGCAACTTCGCTCGATTCTTCTCGATTCGATCACCCACGAATTCCGCACCCCGCTCACCGGAATCAAGGCGTCGGCAACGACCCTGCTTTCGAACCCGGACCTCGACGAAAGCCAGCGCCACGAGTTACTGGAAGTGATCAACGAAGAGAGCGACCGGCTGAACCGGTTGATTGGCGAAGCCGCGGAAATGGCGCAACTGGATGCGAATCAAGTGGAGCTGAACCTGGCTCCCCACCGCGTTCAGGAAGCGGTCGAAGCGGCGATCGAGAAATCAAAGCAGGTGCTGGGTCAACATCCGATCGAAATCCAGTTGCCCGCGGACCTGGCTCCGGCCCGCATGGACATTGGCCGGATCGAGGAAGTGATCGTACAGCTGCTGGAAAATGCCGCTAAGTACTCCCCGCCGGACGCGCCGATCCACATCGCCGGAGAAGTGCGCGGGCGCATGCTGATGACCAGCGTCGCCGATCGCGGTCCCGGCATCGATGACTTTGAACAATCGCTCATCTTTGACAAGTTCTACCGAGGACGCGGGCAGCGCCTGCAGGTGCAGGGAACGGGAATGGGGCTGGCGATTGCCAAGGCAATTGTGGAGGCCCACGGTGGACACATCGGCGTGACCAGCCAGCTGGGACACGGTTCGGTCTTCTACTTCAACCTGCCGCTCGCCTGATGGGCTACTCGACCGGGAAGTTATGGTCTACTTAATAAGTAGAGTGTTGATCCGTGCTGGAGTCGCGTGGAAAGTGCATCATGCGTTTATCACGGCAGTTACTTAGTTGTCCCGCCCAAAGCCTTCGCCCGCTCCGCCGCTTTCTGTGCTTCGGCGGTTTTGCCAAGGCCGGTGTAGGCTGCGGAGAGCGTCTCAAACACCTGCGCGTTGTCCGGCTGCGAGGTCGTCAGAGGCTGAAGCTGTTGAACGGCGTCGGTGAAGTTGCCCTCCGCCACCTGGGCACGGGCGAGGCCGATTTGAGCCGCGACGCTATTGGAATCGAGCAACTGCGCGGCTTCGAATTGATCCTCAGCAGCCTTGGGATCCTTGAGGCTTAAATAAACGTCCCCCAGCAGCAAGCGTCCGTCGAGTTGGCCGGGCGTGAGTTTCAAGCTGGCTTCGAGCGCATCGCGCGCGCCGGCAAAGTCGCCGATCTTGTTGCGCGCCTGACCTTCGTAAAAGGCAGCGGTCGCATCTTCAGGACGAACCTCGCGTGCCCGCTTTAGATGATCCGCGGCCTTGGCATAGTCTTTTGCCTGTAGTTCCAGTTCCCCCAACTGCCGCAGCGCCGTCGGCGACTTGGGATCTAGCTGCAATACCTTTTCGAGCGCAGCGCGAGCATCGGCGGAGCGGTTGTCGTCGGACGCCAGCATGGCGGTGTGAAGCAGGTTTTGCTCCTCAATCTTGTCCTTGGGATCGGGTAGGTTCTCAGGATTCGCGGCGCCGGTCGTGTTGCTGCCGGCGGCGTACCCCAAAGCCTTCAAATCATTCTTGGCGCCTTCGGTGGCCGCGCCCTCAGGCCCGCCTCCCGCCGGCGTTTTCGAGTAAACCTCCGCCAGCATCTGCTGGAGTTTGACGACCGTACTGTTGTCCGGCGCGTAGGTATTCTTCCGTTCGCCCGGGTCGCTATGCAGATCGTAGAGCTCAGGACGCGGAGCGCGAATCAGTTTGAATCCATCGGCGCGCACCGAGCGTAGCGGCGCCCATCCGAATCGCAAGGGATAGTCAGTCTCGCCGTACGCGGTCCGGTTGGCGTCGTCGGTCCCGGCGAAATACGGCTTCAAAGATGCGCCATCCAGGCCGCTGGGAACCGGCGCATGCAGCAGGTCGAGCACGGTGGGAACAATATCCATGGTTCGGACCTGGGCCTCGACCACCTTCCCGGCATCGTTTCTTGCCGGCAGTTTCACGATCAGCGGGACGTGCGTGGTCGAGTCATAGAGAAAGATTCCATGAGTATCTTCGTGATGTTCGCCGAGACCCTCTCCGTGATCGCCCACTACGACGAAGACCGAATTCTCATACCAACCGTGCTTTTTCACGTACTCGACAAAATTCGCCAGCGCGGAATCCGCGTAGGCGATCTCGCCGTCGTACAAATGATCCTTATAGCTTTCCGAAAAAGGAGCAGGCGGTTCGTAGGGATCGTGCGGATCGTACAGGTGCACCCAGACGAAGTGCGGACCGGCGGGATGGGCGTTGAGCCAGGTTTCCGCATGCTTCACTACGTCCATGCCGCGGCGTTCCACGCGTCCCCAGCGCTCTTTGGTTTGGGGATGCTCGGGGAAATTGTCGTAAAAGTCGAATCCGCGATCGAGGCCCGGGGCAAGGGTTTTGCTGTCAAGGATGACGGCACCGATGAAGGCTCCCGTGTGATATCCCTTCTTCTTCAGCATCTCAGCCAAGGTCAGGTGAGACGGGGCGAGGGGAATCGCGAAGTCCGTCACGCCATGCGAACTGGGCAGCAGCCCGGTGAGAATCGTGGTGTGAGACGTATTGGTGATCGGACTCGGCGTAAAGGCCTCGGAGAAGCGGATGCCGTCTTTCGCCAAACCGTCAAGCGTGGGCGTCTCGACCCGGTCGTATCCATAACAATGGACATGGTCGGCGCGTAAAGTGTCGATGGTGACCAGGAACACGTCCGGCGAAGCGGCCTTTTTAGCGGGCGGATTCGCGGCGTAGCCCGCAACCGCCAGAGCAGCACAGACCAGCAGAATTCGAACACCCCTCATGGCTCTTCAGACTAGCATAATCCGCGGGTATTCCCCGGGGTTGCAGCCTCTCACCTGGGATATAATTTTCAGCACCGAATGACTCTTTTCCGTTCCTCCGTCGTCACCGCGATGGCGTGTCTGGCAGCGCTTTCCGCGGTGGCCGCGCCCAGCCCGGCACCCAACGTCGTGGTCATCACCATCGACACGCTGCGCGCCGATCATCTGGGCTGCTACGGAGACAAGCAGATCAAGACGCCGAATATCGACACGCTCGCGCAGGACGGCGTGCGCTTCGAGCGGGCCTACACTCCGGTTCCAGTGACGCTGCCGGCGCACTCGTCGCTGTTTACTGGCACTTACCCCTTGCGCAGCGGCATGCATGACTTCGCCGACAACAAGCTGAACCCTTCACAGCCCACGCTGGCTTCGGTGCTCAAGGAAAACGGATATGCGACCGGGGCCGTGATCGGGTCGGCGGTGCTCGATTCCCGCTTCGGCCTGAATCATGGCTTCGACTTCTACTACGACCACTTTGATTTCAGCCGCTTGCAGGAATCGAACCTCGACGAGATGGAGAGATCAGGCGACCTGGTCGCGGACCAGGCGCTCGACTGGCTGGACAAGAATTACCAGAAGAAATTCCTTCTCTGGATGCACCTGTACGATCCGCACTATCCCTATCGCCCGCCCAGTCCTTATAGCGAGGAGTACAAGGACCGTCCCTATGACGGTGAGATCGCTTTCGCCGATTCCCAGGTGGGACGCCTGATTCGGGAGCTCAAGGCAAAAGGCGTTTACGAGAATACTGTCATCGTGCTCACCGGAGACCACGGCGAGAGCCTGGGCGAGCACGGAGAGAAGACGCACGGTTTCTTCATCTACAACGCCACCCTGCATATTCCGGTGATTATTCGTCTGCCGGGCGGTCCCTCGGCGCGAACTGTTTCTGAGCTGATTACGCTGCCCGACCTGATGCCGACCGTGCTTTCGTTCCTCAAGGTCGACGTACCCGTCCGACGTGCAGGGACGCAACCTGCTGCCCTTCATGATGGAGAAGGAGAAGAATGATGCGCGCAGTCTCTACGCGGAGACGTTTCTGCCTCGGCTGCACTTCAACTGGAGCGAACTTCGCGGCGCTGAGACCGGGAACTATCACTTTATCGACGCGCCCAAGCCCGAGCTTTACGATCTGACGAAGGATCCCGGGGAGACGCACAATCTCTATGCCGAAAAAAAGGCGGTTGCCGGGGAGATGCGCAACAAGCTCACCACGCTGATCGAGCAGTACAGCGCGGGGCAGGAACTGGCGCAGAAAACCGGGCTTGATCCGGCGTTAATGGAGCGGTTGAAATCGCTGGGGTACGCGGGTTTTTCCGGCGGGGGCACTCCCACCATCACCGATCGCAATTTGCCCGATCCCAAGGACCGCATTCAAGTTTACGAGTTGATCTCCGACGCGATTGCCGACAGCCAGCATGGAGACTACCAACAGTCGACGGAAAAGCTCAACACTGCGCTCAAGACCGAGCCCAACTCGGTCCCGGTTCACTACCTCCTGGGGCTCAACTATTACCGCACCCGTGATTTCGAGAAATCCGTGGAGCAGCTTCAGAAGGTGTTGCAACTGAGTCCCGACTATTCGCTGGCAGTGTTTCAACTGGGACTCGCGTATGCCCGCGTGGGGGACTTCGATCACGCCATCCAGACGCTGAAACACGCGCTGGAGCTCGATTCGACTAACTTTGCGGCGGCTTACAATTTGGGAGCTGCCTACCTGCAGAAAAAGATGGTTCCGGAGGCGATCGCCGCATTTCGCCAGTCGATTGCGGCCTATCCCGACTATGGGCCGGGTCATCGTGCACTGGGAGAAATTCTCGTCTATCAGGGCAGTCTGGACGAAGGAATTACGGAACTGCGAAGAGCATCCGAGTTGATGCCCCAGGATGCTGGAACGCACATCGCATTGGCCAAGGCGCTGGCTGCCAAGGGTCTGAATCAGCAGGCCGACGAAGAAATGCGCAAGGCGCAACAACCGAAATAGAGATGAGACGGTTTCTCCAACTGGCGCTGGTTTTGCTGCTGACGCAGACGTGTGTTCTAGCGGCGGGCCGTCCTGCGCCGCGCAAACTGCCTCCAAACGTCATTCTGATCACACTGGATACGGTGCGCGCCGACCATCTCGGTTGCTACGGATACACGGAGATTCAGACTCCGACTCTCGACGGCCTGGCTCACGACGGAGTCGTTTTCGATCGAGCGATCTCGCAAGTGCCCCTGACCTGGCCGTCACACGCCGCCATCCTGACCGGGACCTATCCTTTTCAGAACGGCGTGCAGGATTTTACCGGCCAGCCACTCTCTCCGGAGTTTCGCTCGGTGGCGCAAGCGCTCGAGCAACATGGATACGCCACCGGCGCCGTCGTCAGCGCGTTCGTGCTCGACCGCAGCTGGGGACTGAACCGCGGCTTTCAGTTCTATGACGACGCCTTTGCGGCAGACACCTTCCAAAAAAAAGAGATTGGCCTGGTCGACCGCAAAGCCGGTGAGAGCGTCACGCACGCTATCGGCTGGCTGAAGAAGACGCCGCATAGGCCCTTCTTTTTGTGGCTGCATCTCTACGATCCACACAGCCCGTATGATCCGCCTGAGCCGTTCCATACCCAATACAAAGATCATCTCTACGATGGAGAGATCGCTTACGCCGATCACGAACTCGGCCGGCTGATGGAGTTTCTGAAGCAGAACCATCTTTACGATCGCACCCTCATCGCATTCTTGAGCGATCACGGCGAGTCGCTGGGAGATCACGGCGAGCACGAGCACGGGTTCTTCATTTACAACTCTACCGTCCACATTCCGCTGATCGTCAAACCGCCTGCTGGAAGCGGGATTCAGCCGGGTAGGGTCGCGCGTCCGGTCGAGACAGTCGCGGTCGCCCCTGCAATCCTACAGTTCGCCGGAGTGAAGGATCCTATCGAAAAGCAATTTCAAATCCCACGGGCTCTTCGGTCCGCTGGCCGAGAAGGAAGACACCGAGCTACAGCGAAACTTTTTATCCCTTCAGTTCGTTTGGATGGAGTCCTCTCCACGCTCTCGAGACCAGCCGCTACCATTACATTGAAGCGCCCGAGCCCGAGCTCTATGACCTGACCGCCGATCCTGAGGAAAAGAACAACCTCGCTTCCCAGCAGACCGCGACCGTGGCTGTCCTGAAAGACAAAGTTGTGGCGCTGCTGCGGGAAAAACCGTTTACGCCGTCCACTGGTGCAAATCCCACGCTGAGTCCCGATGCTTCCGAAAAGCTGCGCGCTCTCGGCTACGTTTCTTATCGCTCCGCGGTCACAGCTGACGCGCTGGCCAAGGGTCTTCCGGATCCTAAAGACAAACTCTGGGAGTTCAATTCCATTCTTGAGGCGGGCGACGCTTTTCAGGTGAACGACTTTCCCACCGGGCAGGATTTGCTTGAGAAAGTGCGCGAAAAAGATCCGCAGATGTACATCGTGCCCTTCATGCTGGGGGAAGTGGCGCTACGGCGGCAGCAATGGGCGCTGGCTTCGAGCGAACTGAAGAAGTGTCTGGATCGGAATCCCAACTTCGATCAGGCCATGGTGGGGTTGGGGCGCGCCCTGATCAACCAGGACCAGGCCGATGAAGCCAAGAGCTGGGTCAACAAGGCGCTCAAATACAATCCGCAAAATTATCGCGCCTGGTATGAGTTGGCCTATATCGAGTCCAAGGGCGACACGGCGGCGGCTCTCGCGGCCTACGAGAAGACGGTAGCCATTCAGCCGAACTTTGCCCTCGCCCGCCGCGACTTCGGGATGTTCCAGTACCAGCAAAAGAACTACGCCGACGCCGTCAAGCAACTAAGCAAAGCCGCTGAGCTTGGCATGGACAAAGATCCGCAGCTCTATAATTTTCTGGGAATCAGCTACAGCCTGACCAAACGGCTGCCGCAGGCGGTCGAAAGCTATCATCGCGCCCTGAAGATCGATCCTAATCTCGCGGAAGCGCACTTGAACCTGGGGTTAGCCTACGAACAACTCGGGCGCAAGAGCCTTGCGAGCGCGGAGTATCAGCAAGCCTGCAAGCTGAAACAGGATTTCTGCCACCTTGTGCAGAATCGCGAAAGAAATTAGTTGGGACTGGGCGTCTTGGCCTGGGACGGCCCTTCGAGTTGTTCCAGCACTTTTCTGGCCTGCGGGCTGAAGGAATTGTCGGGGAAGGTGGACACAAACTCGTGGAGTTGTTCGATCGCCGCCTGCTTCTTCTGTTGTTGCAGCAGCAGGTTTACGAGTTGCAGGCGGGGTTGCACCATCGCTGGATTAAATTGAATCGCCTGCCGCAAAGCGTGCTCGGCCTCGGGCATCTTCCCGACCTTCATGTTCAACGAGCCGAGCAGAAACTGACCAAGCGCCGAATCGGGCTGTCTTCGGATGCCTTCCTGCAGGTATTTCTCCGCCTCCGGCAGATTCTTCATCAGCATGCAGACGTTGGCTAGATTGAAGTAGCCGGCGGCGTCGCTTTGATTTTCGGCGATCGCCTGCTCGAACTCTTTGCGCGCAGCGGGGAATTCCGACTTACTCAGGTAATCCGATCCCAGATTGTTGTGGGCTTCGTAAAACTCCGGCGCAATCTGGAGAGCCTTCTGGTAATGCTTGATCGCGTCATCCTTCTTGCCGGCTTGGTCGGCCTTGATGCCCTTCTTGAATTCCTTTACTGCAGGCTTCGGAAACTTGGCCTCGTACTCGCGCACATCGGTCATGTTCCGGTTCGCGCCAGCGGACTTGACAGGCACCTCCTGATCGTTCTTCGGGGGAGCCTTGGGAACCAGGGTGATGTCGACAAACATAATAGGTTGAAGGCTGTCCGGTCGAAGCACGGCCTCCCGCTCCTCTGGCCGGTAACGGTCGTCGTTAATGACCACAGAATAGGGATTGGGGAGGAGGTTATGGAACCCGTAGACGCCTTGGGAATCGGTGTAAACACTGTCGATGTCGGCTCCGCGGAATCGGAGCGAGACCAGAACGCGTTCCGGCGGCGCGCCGCCTCTTGTCACCCGAAGGTGTCCGATGATCGAACCGAGGCTCTGTTGTTGCGCCCATGCGACATTAGGCCGTGCTGGGTAGAACGACCAGCACAGCAGAAACAGGAAGGCGGCGTTTTGGGCTTTTCGAAGCGACATGAGCACCGCAAAGAGGAAAGGGCTTGTCCCGGTTTTCCGGGACAAGCCCTTGTTAGGGTTTGTTTCTGATTAGAAGCTCAACTTCAGACCCAACTGCAGGTTGCGGGCGTTGAGCGTTGCGCCGGCCTGGCCAAAGTTCGGCTGGGTCGTGTGGTTGTTGGCTCCGCCACCCGACGCGGCCAGCAGGAAGTTGGCGCGGTTGAACAGGTTGAAGGCGCTGGCTTCGAACTTCAGGTTGAAGCGTTCCGTAAGCTTGAAGTTCTTGGCAAGCGTCATGTCCGTGTACCACTGGCCGGGGCCGGTGAAGGTATTCCGGCCGAGCGTTCCGGTGCAACCCAAGGCAAGGCGCGCTCAGAACGGGCAAGCCGGCCTGATTCGGCTGCGAGCAACCGCCAGAAGAGCGAGAATCCGCCGCCGCACCAGCCGTTTTCCCACACATTGCGAGAGAAGCTGCCAACGCCAGGCAGGCTGCTGTTTGGACGGTTGTTGTGATCTGCCGTTCAGGTTGAAATCTCCGCCGAGATTCTGGCAGTTTCCGCCGTTGACGTCGGTGCCGCAGTGCAAGCCGTAGTCGGAACTGGAGATCTCGCGCAGTTTGCGGGCTGCTCGATGAATACGGAGAGAAGTGTGCTCCGCTCTGGAAAGCCCAGATGCCGTTCACGTTCCAGCCGCCAGCAATCCAACCCAGCGCCCCGTGCAGTTTCTGGCCGGGTAGTTCGACGACATAGTTCAACACAAGACGGTGCCGGATATCGAACACCGAGTTGCCATAGTCGAGACCGGGAATAGCCTGGTCTGTCAGATAGCCGTCGCCGCCCGATCCACCAGTCGCTGTCGTCGAGCCGCTATGCCAGGTGGAGCCGTCATCCAACGAATGGCTCCAAGTGTAAGCCGCGTTTAGCAGGATTCCGTGACTCATCTGCTTCTTGACGGACAGCTGCAAGGCGTTGTAGTTGGAGTTGACCGCGTTCTCCCAAGTGCGGAGCGTGGCATAGTTCGGGTTCGGCCGTCCTACGCCGTTGATCGAACTCTGCAAGCCCGTTAGGGTGCGACCGAAATTATCTACTACCGAAGACCCGGCCGGCAGGAATCCACCCGCCTGGGTGTTGATGTCGGAAGCGCGGAACAACTTGTGCGCTGCCGTGCCTACATAATCGGCCTCCACCACCAACTTCGGCATCACCTCGCGTTGTACGCTGAAGAAGAAGTTGTACACGTAAGGGTCCTTGATACCTTGAGGCAGGACGATGCCAGTCAGCTTGGCCTGGTCAGGGTTGGAGGACGCCCACCCGTTGATATTGCCGGTGGCCTGGGCTCCGATGCCCTGTCCGGGGTTGGTCGGCGGTCCACTAAATGTCGGTGTTGCACCCGACGGAACGCAATTCGCGCCGTTGGTGCAGGTCGTCGGGCCGTAGACCACGATCGAGGGATTATTCGGTTGCGACCAGCGCATTGAATGCCGCCGTTGAACGAGTAGTACGGCGGATTCCAGCGCGAGTTCGAGAGCGGGTTGTACAGCGTGCTTTCGTACGAGACGCCGAAGCCGCCACGCAGTGAGGTCTTGCCGTCGCCGAATACGTCCCAGGCAAAACCAACCCGTGGGCCGAAGTTGTTGTGATCGCCAGGCCCAAGGGTGCTCGCAGAGGCAAAACCACCAGGGCCGCAAACCCCGGCAAGAACCTGCGTGTTGGGATTGGCCACTGTGTTGGGATTGCATGTGGTTGGATACGGACCGCCAGCTGGCAAAGCATAAAACGGAACGTTGGCATTGGCCACTTGTTGCGCCAGACCGACACCCGGTCCGAGCTTGAAGGTGGTGACCAGCCCATCTTCTTCAGTGTGGCGGGTGAACAGGTCATAGCGCAGACCCAGGTTCAAGGTCAGACGCTTGGTAACCTTCCAGTCATCCTGTACGTACGCGCCGAACTCCAGGTTGCGCCAGTGACGAACGTTGTCGCCCAATGCGCCGGGTTGGTTCGTGGCGAAGCCCGGATTTACGCCCGCGGCCTCACCGTAGGGAGCGTCCGCAGCGAAGTAGACCGAGTCAAAGAAGTAGTAGGAGCCGCGCGCGATATCGAATTCGCTGTTCTCGATGTTGCGCTTGATGTCGACGCCGGTCTTGATGTTGTGGTTGCCATGGCTGATCGACACCATGTCGCCGTAGCTATAGTCGTGCTCTTTAAAGAACTGCGGGTAACCGTTATAGGAGCCAAAGCCGACCGTGCCATCGTCGAAGGCGACGGAAGGAACACCCGGCGTCGAAACGCCGATGCCGTTGTTGTTTTGCGTGTAGCCCAGCTTAAATTCGTTCAGCACCGTGGGCGAGAAGGTGTGTACGTAGCTGAGCTGGCCATTAGGCAAGATGACACGTTGCGGATTGGAAAACCCGCGGGTACAAGCCGTCGAGCAAGGCCCGAAGCTGTCGGTCGTCTTCAGCCAGTTGAACTGTGCATACAAACGGTTGTTGGTGTTCCAGTTATAGTCCAGACGGCCTGAGGCCTCGTTGCCGTTGAAGAGATTGCCCAGCGACTGAGTTTGCGAACCGAAGATCGCGGTGCTGGCGTTGAGGAATCCAGCGCTGCGGTTTGCGATATCCGGCCGTTAGCGCCGGCATTGTGCTGCAACCCGACCGCCGGATTCGGCGTTGGCGACATGATCCGAGCGCGTGACTCCCAGCAGGACTGGAACTTAGTCCCAGGCGCATCGCCTGGTAACTGTTATTGTCAGGGACAAGAGATAGATCGGTGTAGTCGGGAACCATATGGCCGGATCCCGACGCCGAGGTCCAGGATGCTGCGGTACGTATTGGTCCAACGTAGCAATCTGGGAACCCGCAATCGTCGGCGCAAAATCCTTGTAGAGCAGCGCCGCCACTGAATTCGGGAACGCGGTTTGCACGCTCTGCCGCCATGCCGATGACTCGGTAGTGATGGTCTGCGGTACGCCCGAGGTCTTAAACCGGTCACCTTGGTAGGATGCGAAGAAGAACAGCTTGTCTTTAATAATCGGACCGCCAAACGTTCCACCAAACTGGTTGAAGCGAAGAGGCGGTCTCGCTGAGCCAGCCTGATTCAGGAAGTACTCGTTCGCGTCAAACGCATCGTTGCGCACGTACTCCCACAGGCTGCCGTGGTAGGCGTTGGTACCCGACTTGGTCACCAGGTTGTTGACACTGCCGGCGCTGTTGCCGTACTGGGCTGACACGTTCAACTGGAGTTGTTGGAACTCCTGCACCGTGTCCTGAATCGGCGTGTTGTTGACGCCGCCGCTCAGACCCTTGTTGGCCACGCCGTTAATCAAAAAGCCGTTGAAATCTTCACGCAGGCCGTTGACCACGGTGCCGTGACCGTTCTCCATGTCGACGCCGTTGACGTTGACCGCGCCCGGCGCCATCTGCATCAGGTCGTACACATTGTGGCCATTCAGCGGGAGGTTCGCGATCTGGGTCGCCGAAATTGTCGTCGCCAGCTTGGACTCTTCGGTGTTGACCGCTGCGGCCTCGCTGGTCACTTCCACAACTTCTTGCGCCTGCCCCAGCGTCATCTTGAAGTCGACGTGGGCGATGGTGCCGGCGTTCAGCGTGAGGTTCGTGTTGTTGACCGTGCGGAACCCCGTCGCCTCAGCCGTGATTTTGTAGGACCCAGGAGGCAGTTCTTTCGCTGTGTAGGCCCCGGTCTGGTTGGTCGTGGTTACGACCGAAAGATTGGTCCCGGTATTGACGACTGTCACCTTGGCGTTCGGAATAGCAGCGCCCGATGGATCGGTGACTGTTCCTGAGAACTGGCCGTTCTGGATTTGGGCTACGGCACCGAGCGCCAGTAGCAGCACGGAGAACAATACGAGGCAGAACTGCAACTTTTTCATTAGCCTACCCTCTCGCAGTGTGCGAAGTTTTCAAAGAAAGCGTTTGCCACCGGAAACCCGGGAATCACATTGTGATGTAAGCGGCATCACCACGGACTGTGAAGTGCGCAGCATTTTGCGCCCCAGGGCCCCCCGGTCAAGCGTTTGATCCCTAACTTGGTCTGGAAGATCAAGAGCGGACTTGCGCGTCACTCCGCGAAGCCCGACCCCGCATCTGGCCCCTTAGGCGCACGTAGCTCGCCAAAGCAAGCAGGCAATTCTTTCAATGGTTTACAGGTAGTCTTTTGGTTACTACTATGGGGAAGCGGAGATGGAAAAAGGCGAACTCCAGAATTTGGAAGATGTCCGGCAGTCCGAAAAGGTCTATCACGTCGACGTGTGACCGGCTTCCCATGGTCCTGTGATCGCCGGTCACTTTCTGGCTGGACCCTGCGGCTTCACCACCCCACGACCTTCCTCAATCACCAGCTCCTGGTCGCCAGCTTCCGGACCGATTGTGTCGACCTTGCCCGAGGGCCAACGCACCACGATTGAGTCCGTCCTGGCGGCCGACCCCAATCCGAAATGCAGCCGCGGATCGCTGGCCGATTCGAAGCTGCTGTTGGCGCGAGCTTCCATTCGTAACGTCAGAGTCCCAGCCTTGACCTCGACCTGGGCTCCAAAACCGTCGCGGTTCGACTTGTTGCCGACCAGCTTGATCCGCAGCCAGTGTCCACTGTGCGCGCTTTGATTGCGCAGCAGGACAGGCGAGCCATCGAGCGTGCTGATCAGCAGGTCTTGACGGCCGTTGTTCATGAAATCGGCCGCTGCCGCCCCGCGCGCAACATAGCGGCGGTTCAACGCAGCGCCCGATTTCGTTCCGATCTCCTCGAACTTGCCATCCCGGAGATTGTGGAACAGGAGTGGCCGCTCCGCGTAGGTGACGCCGAACGAGTGCTGGTCCACTTGCGGATTCACGTGTCCATCGGCTATGAAGATATCTTTCCAGCCGTCGTTGTCGATATCGAGAAACTTCATACCGAAACCGAGCAAAGGAATACTGATGGGACCAAAGCCGGCCGGTCCGGCCATGTCGGTGAACTGGCCGTTGTGATCGTTGTGATAAAGGTTGTTGGTGTCGTCGGAAAAATTTGCCTTCGCGATGTCAGGCCAGCCGTCGTTGTCGTAGTCTTCGGAATCAATGCCCATGCCGGCCTGCTCGCGCCCATCCGCGCTGTAGGCGACTCCGGCTTCCGCGCCCACTTCCGTGAATCCTCCCTTGCAGTCGTTGTGATACAGCATGCTGGGGGAAGAGTCGTCGGCCACATAAAGGTCGAGACAGCCGTCCTTGTCGTAATCGAGCCACAGCACACCCAAGCCATAATTTCCACTGGGATCGATATCCAGTTTTTCCGTTACGTCAGTGAACGTGCCGTCGCCATTGTTGTGGTAGAGGCGGTCGCGCGATCCCTTTAAGCCGCGCGGACCGCAGGAAACGGGGATGCCGCGATATTGGCAAAACGGTCCTTTTCCAAATTCCGGCAGATGGTCCAGATCAAGATCGACGTAGTTGACCACGTATAGGTCGAGATAACCGTCGTTATCGTAGTCGCCGAAGGCGGTGCTGGTTCCCCAGCGTCCTGGATTCCCTACGCCTGCCTTCGCCGTGACGTCGGAGAACGTACCGTCGCGATTATTGTGATAAAGCACGGCGCCATCGAGATAAGTAATGTACAAATCTTCCCAGCCATCGTTGTCGTAGTCACCGACGGCGACGCCGAATCCCCAGCCACAATGCGTGAGCCCGGACTTCGCCGTCACGTCAGTGAAGGTACCGTCGTGGTTGTTCCGATAGAGCTTGCCCGGATGACATTTGCCGCCACGCATATCTGCGAGCGTCGAGCCGTTGACGAGATAGATGTCCATCCAGCCATCGTTGTCGTAGTCGAAAGCCGCGACGCCGCCGCACATCGAGTCCATGATGTAGAGCTTGTCGAGGGTGCCGCATGTAAGGTGGAAGTCGATTCCCGCCGCGCGCGTCACATCGGTGAACGAGATCGCTTCAGCGGCCGGCTTTCTGGCGGCCAGTTTCCGCTGAGGTACCGCTCCCCAGGAAGGAAGGCGGAGAAGGCAGGCTACGAGAAGTGCGACAACTCAGCATTAGCCGGAGGCTGCGCATCACTGGATTCGGCCCGTGGCCATGCCTCCTGTTTGCGGCTGGTTTTTTTTCAGTTCGGCGAAGCGCTGGAGTTCCAGCTTGGCTTCTTGCGCATTGCCAGTTTTTTCCAGAGCGCGTGCCAGTTGATAGTGCGGGCTGGGATCGGCTGGGTTCAACTCGATAGCGCGCCTCAACACAGGAATCGCGGCCGTGGCGTCTCCCTCCAGCAATAGAGCTTTGCCCAGATCATAAGCGGCATCGGAATTTTGCGGATTGAGTTCGGCCGCTTTTTTCAAGTGGATGATGGCGGTTTTCCAATCGCCACTTTCTAGCAGACAGTGTCCCAGCTCATAACGAACATTCGGATTTTCCGGCGAGCGCACCAGTTCTTTCTCATATTCCGCAATCGCCTCCGGATTCCGGCCCACACTGGCGTATGCGAATCCCAGATGATAATGGCCGAGCTGCACGTTGGGGTCGATCTTCAGAGCCGTTTGAAATTGTTCGATCGCTTGCACCGTCCGATTCGTGTTCTGATACGCGCGCCCGAGCAAGCACATGAGCCAGTGCATCGGATGGCTTCAGCTTGAGGGCTCTCTCCAGTTGTTCAGCAGCGGGAGCGTATTGCTTGGTTTCAAGCAACACCAGGGCTGTGTCGAAATGGATGTCAAAGTGGGCGCCGTCCAGTTTTTCGGAGCGCTCGAGAGCCGCGAGCGCCTGCTCGTTTCTGCCGGTTTTGAAATACACCAGACCCAGCCAGTGCTGAATCTGTGCGTCCTGCGGCCAGCGCGCCGCGGCCGCGGTTCCGACCCCTTCCGCTTCCCGCAGTCGTCCTGCTTCCAGGTAGGTGAGCAGCAGGCCCCGGTTGGCCTCGAGATTCTCAGGGGCGCGTTGGCGGGCTTGCTCAAAGTCGGAGGCGGCACGCGCCAGATCGCCCGCGTCGAGCGCCGCCTCGCCGCTTCGGACCAGAGTCTCGATCTGCGATCCTGTTTCCTGCGCCCAATCAAGAGCGCCTCCCGCTACCAGGAGAAGACCTGCGAAAATCAGGAAGAAAAGCCGCATCGCATCGCTCATTCGCATCGTAGCGTCTTGGCGAAACGCACGCAAATTGACGGCGCTGGGCCCGGTGCCCCTTTGCGATGCGCTGCCTCTCGGTTTTAAAGTAATAAAGACGGGGCACCTCCACATGGATATGCATCAACATCTCCGGCGTCTTTTCACCTACGACGAGTGGGCGAATCGCGAAGTTATGCGCGTGCTGAAAGCCTCGGCTACCGAGCGATCGCGTAAACTTCTGGCGCACATTCTCTCGGCGGAGCGGTTGTGGCTGGAACGCATCGAACAGAAACCCCAGAGCCTCCCCGTCTGGCCCGACCTTACTCTCGAACAATGTGAGCAAGAGATCGCGGACCTGGCCCGCTCGGTGGAAGGATCGGCTGCAGGGCGGAACGGATTTCTCTGGAGAAGTGGCGTACAAGAATTCCAAGGGAGAAAGCTGGAACAGCCGCGAAGAAGACATTCTGCTGCACATGATCATGCATTCGGCCTACCATCGTGGACAAATCGCCAGCGACTTGCGCGCCGCTGGTTTTACCCCGGCGTACACGGATTTCATCCATGGCGTCCGGCAGGGGATGGTGGAATGAACGCCCCTCCAAAGAAACGGAGCTTCCTCCCGTTTCTGATAGTGCAGTTCTGCGCGCTCCTGCTGCTGCTGTTGCTGATTGTCCGGGTACTGCCGGGGCCATGGGACCTGGCGCGTTCGGTCGGACTTGCCTTGGTGGTCGTGGGTGCGGGCTTGCTCTTCACCGCGCGACTCCAACTCGGCAATTCATTTGCGGTCAGTGCTCAGGCACGCGAGTTGGTCACCCGCGGGCTCTACTCGAAGATTCGTAACCCCATTTATGTGTTCAGTGGGCTGATGGTGCTGGGCTTCGCGATCGCCCTGAAGAAGCCCTATCTTCTCGCG
This sequence comes from Terriglobia bacterium, assembly GCA_963832635.1. Taxonomy (GTDB): domain Bacteria; phylum Acidobacteriota; class Terriglobia; order Terriglobales; family Acidobacteriaceae; genus DATFTE01. Next base: position 1,284,177 of record CAWHVH010000004.1, read on the forward strand.
CTGCTCGCGCTTCTACTGGTGGTTCAGATTCTTCGTGCACGCAAGGAAGCTCGGGTCCTCGAGGCGAAATTCGGTGAGCAATACCGGGAGTATCGCAAGCGTACCTGGTTCTGACATTCTCAAGAGACTAAAGATGCGATTGCGTATTCGACTTCTTCTGTTCGTCCCACTGGCGTCGGTTCTTCTCTGGGGAACGAAGACTCAATTCGAGTCGATGCCGATGCCGATCTCGAACAACGCCGTGGCAATGGCCAAATCCGGGCGGCAATTGCTTCTGTTTTCGCTCATGGGAATTGGCCCCAAGAAAACCTGGGACGCCATCACCTCCGCCGGCTATGCGCTCGATGCCTCGACAGGAGAGTGGACGGAAATCAACCCGGTGCCGGGCACGGGGCGTATTGCCGCGGCTGCCGTGGGTGCACGCGAAAAGGTGTTTCTGTTCGGCGGATACGTGGTTGACGCGCAGGGTAATGAAACCACCGTCCCGGATGTCAACGTTCTCGATCTCCACAGCGGGCGCTGGTACCGCGGCGCCGACATTCCTGTTCCGGTCGACGATGCCGTGGCCGGGGTCTATAACGACCGCTACATCTATCTGGTCGGCGGATGGTCGAAGCACGACTCGGTGCGCAATGTTCAGATCTACGACGTCGAAAAAGATCGGTGGGAGCAGGCAACACCCATCCTGGGTCTGCCGGTATTTGGCCACGCCGGTGCCCTGGTGGACGACACCATCGTCTACGTGGACGGTGCCCGGAGGAATCCATCCGGAGACAAGCCGAAATACATTGCCTCGGACCAGTGCTGGATGGGAAAGATCGACCCGCACGACCCTCTGAAAATTTCCTGGACTCGCCTCCCGAACCATCCCGGCTCGGCACGCTATCGCATCGCGGCCGGCGCTTCCGAGAAAGACGGCAGGATCTATTTCTCGGGCGGCACCAACAATCCTTACAACTACGACGGGATCGGCTATGACGGAAAGCCCTCGCAACCGTCGCCCGTGACGTTTGCATTCAATGCCAAGACGGCAAAATGGGAACTGGTCGACGAAAACACGCCCAACCCAACCATGGATCATCGCGGGTTGCTGGTGACTTCGCAGGGGCTGGTGGTTTTCGGCGGCATGGCAAAAGGGCAAGTAGTGACCTCGAATGTGCAAGTCCTTCCGAAGCAGCCGCACAAGAAGAGATGAGTTTCCCGTTCCGCCCTGATTTCCCAAATCGACTGCAGGGAATCTCTGAACATACCTAAGTGATCTCAACACGCCCGATCTGGCCCCCTACTCTGGCGGCATGGGCAAAAATGCCGGTCTGCTGCTCACCTGGTTTCTGATTTGTGGCGTCTCTCTGGCGCAAAACTTGCCCGACGCGCCCTCCCACCACCGCTACTGGGACAAGACCAATCAAATCCTCTTCTTTTCGCACGCCGCTTTGGAAGCCGCCGACTTCGGGATTACGCATCGCAACCTGAGCCAAGGGGGAAGAGAAATGAACCCTATGGGGAAGACGCTTTGCGAGAGCGGCACCCTGGGACAGTTGGCTTTCTTCGGGGGCAGGACCGCGGGTGTTGCAGGCGTCAGCTACCTTCTGCATCGCGCAGGACGGCACAAATTGGAGCGCATTTTCATGGGGGTCGCCAGTGCCGACTCGGCTTATGGAGTGACCTACAGCCTCGCGCATCGTTAGACGAATTCCGGACCCCACGAGGTTTAAATCAGGCGAAACGCATAGGTACTTCACCTTAGAGCTGTAACCTTCGCGACTCATGTGCATCAGAACAAATGGGGAGAGGCTGTGCTATGCCTGATGCGCAACCTCTTGCACTACAGTCGCATTCGGATGCGATCTTGCGCAGTTCTGCCCTCCGAGAAATTCCCCAGCGCCGGCAGCGCGATCCAAACTAACACATTGATATATTAGGACCTTAACTCTGCCGTCAGGCGTGCGAGCCGGGCAGCCCTTCCTTTGGCAGCACAGGTGCGCTGATGCGCGCCAGTCCGTGTTCTCTAGTCACTCGCACCTCTACGATCCAAGGAGACAAACATGAGCAGGACCCCCCGTGAAGAGAAAGAAGAAGTGTATGTGCGCACTGCCAATCCCCTGCCCGAAACCAGCACGGCTGTTCCGCTTTCATCGCCCAGCCGGCGCAGCTTCATTGGAAAACTAGGCGCAGCCACGGTTGCGGCCGGCGTGCTCGGCAGCGCGCCCGGAGCATTGGCGCAGTCCGGGAAGTCCAGCGGTATTGCTGCGGGGGCTTCGGAGAAGCCGGGGCTTCTCAACTCACGCGTGAGCAGAGCCTTTGCCATCCGCCTGGGAGCGGCCACCTCGGATTCGCTCTCTCCCGTTCCTCCGCACACGACGAACGGCGATGAACAGCGTTATTCCGACAAGTCGGCCAGCTATAGCAAGTGTCTTCTCCAAAACGATATCTGCGTCGTAAACCCGGCAGCATGGCAATCGTTCAAGAAGGCATTGAACAACCCCACAATGGCGAACTGGGAAGCCATCATCCTGGGCGGCACGCGCACGGAGAACGGTCCGCAAGGCGCTTATGCCTACGATCTGGAAACTCTCGATTCGATCCAGTACGGCAACGCTCCTTCGCCCGGCGACCCGACCGGTATACCTCTTGTGCCGCCGTTCGATCAGGTCACCAGCGCGGCATACGGCACGCAGCTCATCGAAATGTACTGGGCCTCGCTGCTGCGCGATGTCGCCTTTACCGATTACGTAAGCAACGCGACTGCCGCTGTCGGCAGCCGCAGAACTCACCGCCCAGCCGACCTATCGCGGTGCGAGAGACGGCAGCGGAAATGTGACGCCGAATCTGTTATTCCGCGGAACCTTCCCCGGGGAGACGGTGGGCCCCCACATGTCGCAGTTCATGATTACGCCTACCGCATTTGGCCAGCAAGCCATGAGCCAGACGATGACCACTTACGTGGCGGGCGTCGACTACATGCTCGACCCAACCACGTTCCTCCAGGTTCAGAACGGCATCGACACCGGGCTGCGCAATCAAGCGGATAATACCGGCCGTTACCTGCATGACTTCCGCGGCTTGGCGGCGATCACCCACGTGGATTGGCCCTACCAGGAATATCTCATGGCGCTTTTGGTTTTGAGCGGTATGGGCGCTCCTCTGAACCCGGGCAACCCCTACTTCAGCTCGAAGACGCAGAATGGCTTCTGCACCTTCGGCGGTCCTGATTTTGCGCAGTCCTTGGCGGAAGTAACCGCCCGCGCTCTGGACAAAGTCTGGTACCAGAAGTGGGTGGTTCACTTGACGCATCGTCCGGAGTGGGGCGGCGGGATTCTGTACCAGATCATGACCGGCAACCAGAGTAAAATCCAGGCGACCTTGAACAGCAACGTGCTGAACTCGCAGGCGGTGGCGCAGAGCTTCGCGCAGAACCAATCGTATTTCCTGTCGCAGGCTTTCCCGGAAGGCTCACCGGCTCATCCGTCCTACCCAACGGGCCACGGAACAGCAGGCGGAGCGGCCATTACCGTTCTGAAGTTCTTCTTCGACGAAACCTGGGTGATCCCCAATCCGCAGATGCCCTCAAGCGATGGTCTTTCGCTCCAGGCGTACACCGGCGGAGATGCGGGCCAGATCACTGTGGGCGGCGAACTGAACAAGCTGGCGCGCAACGTCAGCTTCGGTCACGGCGTCGGCGCCGGCATCCACTGGCGCACCGACACCGACTACTCTATGACCCTCGGCGAAGCCATGGCCATCAGCTACCTCCAGGACAAAGCCAAGACTTACAACGAGAAGTTCAGCGTCACTTTCACCAAACTCGACGGAAACAAAGTAACCATCACCAACCAGTAAGTCTTTCACTCTTGCCAGCGTGCGGTCCGGTCCCCCGGGCCGCATCGCTGGCGTTTCTTACCGCAAATTTCTTCTATTCTCAGGACCAAAGCAAAGGGCGGGCCGCCACGGTTATGGCGCACCCGCCCGGTACTGGCTGGTAATTCAGTGAACTACAAAGCCAGAATTGCTTCGGCCTCTTCTTTGTCTACATCGCTCACCAGTGGGATGCCGCTGATGCGTGCTGCATCCGGAGTGAGTGCCGCGATGTCGGTCCGGTCGATGTATTTGCAGGCGAACTTGCGTGCCCCGGCCATCAGTTGCCGCAGGCCCTGCGCCACCCGCTGGTAGTAGGTGTAGAAGCCGATGGCGCCCACCGGCAGCTTGTTGAAGCGATCGCCGAACCTCTCGCGCAGTTCGGTCGAACTGACGAAGATTTCGTCGACGGTCGTGCCGAAGCGCTCGATGTAAATCGGGAGCGTCTGGGCCTCGATCGATTTGCCGATATTCTTGGCCACCATTGCAGCCGCCAGCGGGCTGCGCGCCCAGCCAATCAGCTTCACATAAGGAGCGCAGAGGGCGAATCCCTTGAAGATCTGGTCTTCGAAGGTGAATCCACCGGCCAGTGCAATGGGAGGAACGTACTCTCCCTTGCGGCGGAGTTCGTCCAGGTACTGGCGCAGCAGCGAATGCAGTTCGATTCCCGGTACGCCCCATTCGTTCATCATGCGCCACGGGCTCATCCCGGTGCCGCCGCCGGCAGCGTCGACCGTGAGCAGATCCAGCCGCGCCATCGAGGCGAACTTCACGGCGCGCGCCAGATCCACCGGGCGATACGCTCCCGTCTTCAACGTAATATAACGAGCGCCAACAGCGCGCAGCTCCTCGACTCGTTTGAGGAACCCATCTTTCGTGACCATACCGACACGTGAGTGGCGCTCGAACTCGTGGAATGCACCTTTCCGGAAAGCTTCGATCACAACATGGTTGGTGGGATTCGGCAGCACCACGTAACCCCGGCGGTGCAACTCCTGCGCTTTGGCCAGGTCTTTGATCTTCACTTCGCCGCCGATGTCCTTGGCTCCCTGTCCCCATTTCAGTTCGACTGCTTTTACACCCAGTTTCTTGATGGCGTACTCCTGCACGCCGAGCATGGTGTCTTCCACGTTGGCCTGGATGAACACTTCGCCGTAGCCTTCCGTCTGCCATTCACGGAAGGACTGCACGCGCCACTCCAGGTCGGAACTGGAAATCACCTTGCCGTTATCGAATCGTGAATCCATGTCCATGCCGACGACGTTCTCGCCGACGGCAATGCCGGTGCCGGTGATGGCTGCGCCCGCCGCCAGTCCGGGCCAGTTGTTCTTGGCCACGTTGGTCGAGCCCATGGCCGCTACAGTGAAGGGCAGTTTGTACTTGATACCGTTGTCGGCGCCGATGGTCGTCTCCAGATCGACTGCCGGAAACAGCGCGCGGTTCGAGTCTTCTTCAATTCCCCATGCGCCCGCGGCGCGGCCGAGAATGGTGAAATGCGACAGGTCTACCGGGTAGTCTTTCTGCGAGGCGGTGGTGATGATGCCGAAGGGCTGCGGATAAATCATCTCGCTGCCGCGATAGGCGCTCTTACCGATCTCGCACATGCCGATGCAGCCATCGACACAGGTTGCACACATTCCACTAATCGGGCTGACGGAATCCTCGGTGCGGTTCTTGGTCAGGGTGGCGGCGGAGGCATTCAAGTGCGTTAAGGTCATGGCAGTCTCTCCAACGATCTATTTCTCCACTATGTGGGTAAATTCTTTCGACCGCGGCTTTACCTGGACATCGGCGCGAAAAGGTCCGCTGATTTCGCAGGCGTGGCACGGTTCGAGGAAACACATTGCATTGTCGTAACTCTGGAAACACACGGTCGAAATGTTCAGGCAGCCGTTGCACAGCGTGCTTTCGGCTTGCGGACCCTGGCAGCGCGATTCGCACACCGGGCAAATATAGAGGCAGGCGCCGCACTGCCGGCACTTGTCGCTGGTCATGTCGAACGGACGGCTGACGCTGCGGTTCAGCCCGCGACCCGAGAAACCGATCGCTCCCGCCATCATCTGCTGCTCGCACATGCGCACGCACAATCCGCACTGGATGCAGGTCTCGTCCTTGCGCGGGTAGCGCACCTCGCGCACGCCCATGGCAGAAGCGATGTCTTGGATCCGCTTGGAACTGGGGCAGACCGCCACATACATCTCGACCAGCAGCTTGCGAGCCCGCTCCACTCGGGAGGAATGGGTGAACACTTTCATGCCGTCTTCTGCCGGCAGGCAGCACGATGCCTGCAGCGTTTTCTTTCTGCCGTTCGAAACCTCGACCAGGCAGAGACGACAGGCGCCATAAGGAGTCAGGCCGTCTTCGTGACAAAGCGTGGGGATCGGGATGCCCAGAAAGCGGGCGGCGTCCAGCACCGTCATCCCTTTTTCGACTTCAACTTCGATGCCGTTAATCGTCAACGTTGGCACGGCATTCTCCTTAATGAACTCGCTCGTGTTTTCTTCTTTGCGCCCTTTGCGGTTGAAAGCTTTTTGACCGCAAACCCGCAACCAAACCTAGTGCACCAAGACCGCCTTCGGCCGGCACACTTCCAGACACGCTCCGCACTTGATGCACTTCGCCGACTCAATCTCGTGCGCCTGGTCTTTCTCCCCGAGAATCGCGTCCGACGCGCACACCTTCACGCAGGCATGGCAACCGTCGCAAATGGTGGCTTCAATCTCGTACACGATCAGTTCGCGGCAGACTTTTGCCGGACAGCGTTTGTCGCGAATGTGCGCAATGTACTCGTCCTTGAAATACCGCAAGGTCGACAGCACCGGATTCGGCGCCGTCTGCCCCAGCCCGCAGAGCGACGTTTCCTTGATCATCCAACCCGCGTCATCGAGCAACTCGAGGTCGTCTTCCGTCCCCTTGCCCTGCGAAATGCGAGTCAGAATGTCCTTCAAATGCTGGGTTCCTTCGCGGCACGGGAAGCATTTCCCGCATGACTCTTCTTCCAGGAACTCCATGAAGTAACGGGCGACGTCGACCATGCAGGTGTCTTCGTCCATCACCACCATGCCGCCCGAGCCCATCATCGAACCGGCGGTAGTGAGTGCTTCGTAGTCGATAGGCAGATCGAGCATGCTGGCGGGAATGCAACCGCCGGAGGGTCCGCCAATCTGGATGGCTTTCAACTTCTTGCCGTTGGGAATTCCGCCGCCGATGTCGTAAATCATCTCCCGCAGCGTGATACCCATGGGCACTTCGACCAGGCCGGTGTTGTTGATTTTGCCGACCAGCGAAAACACCATGGTGCCTTTGCTGTGTTCGGTGCCGATGGAGGCGTACCACTCCGCGCCCTTGTTAATGATCACGGGCACGCTGGCCCAGGTCTTCACGTTGTTGATGACGGTCGGCTTACCCCACAAACCCTTCTGGACGGGGTACGGCGGCCGCGGATGGGGCTCGCCCACCCTGCCTTCTATCGACGCCAGGAGCGCGGTCTCTTCGCCGCAGACGAATGCGCCCGCGCCTTGCACCACATGAATACGGAAATTCAGGCCCGAGCCCAGAATGTTGTCGCCCAGCAGCCCCGCTTTCTCCGCCGCTGCGATGGCGATGTTCAGATGCTCGACCGCCAGGGGATATTCCGCCCGCACATAGACGTAAGCTTCCTGCGCCTCAAGCGCATAACCGCCGATGATGATGCCCTCGATCACGCTGTGGGGATTGCCTTCGAGCAGACTGCGGTCCATGAACGCGCCAGGATCGCCTTCGTCCGCGTTGCAGACGATGTAGCGCGGCTTGACTGAGCTTTTCCGCAGCGCCTCCCACTTCATGCCGGTGGGAAATCCGGCCCCGCCGCGTCCCCGCAACCCGGCGCTCTTGACCGCTTCCACCACCTGCTCGGGCGAAAAGTCGGTCAACGCCTTGCCCAGCGCCGCGTAGCCGCCGACTTTGATGTAGTCACGGATGTCTTTCGGATCGATCTTGCCGTTATTCCCGAACAGAATCCGTTTTTGCCCCGCATAGAACGGGACATCATTTTCATGCAGCACGCGCTTGCCGGTAGCCGGGTCTTTGTACAGCAGCTTCTCGACCGGCTTGTGTCCGTTCGTCACGCTATTGACAATGTCTTTCGCGTCACTCAGCGACACTCCGTTGTAGAAGACCTTTTCCGGCCACACGATCATGACCGGGCCCTTCTCGCAGAAACCGTGACAGCCCGTGCTCTTGATGTCGATGGTGCCCTGCAGTCCGCGTTTTTCCACTTCGCGGTGCAGGGAAGTCAGCACACTATCGGCGCCGGAGGCCTTGCAACCGCTGCCGGCACATACCGAGATGCAGGGCCGCGAGGTCTCACTGGCCTCCAGGCAGAGCTGCAGTTCCTTGATTTCGTGGGGGGACTTAAGCTTTAGCATGGCTTGCCTCGTCAGGCGCGGCGGCGGTTGGCGGTTCGGCCTTGGCCTGGTACTTCTTCAGCAGTCCCCCCACTTTTGCCTGGGTCAAGTGGGGATGGGTGTTGGCGTTATCCACGCGAGCCACCGGTGCCAGTCCACAGCAGCCAATGCAGCGCACTGTTTCCACGGTGAATTGCAGGTCTCCGGTGGTTCCCGGCCCCGCCATTTTCAGATCGCGCAGTATGCGATCGAGTACCCGCGGCGCTCCCCGCACATGGCACGCGGTCCCCAGGCAGACCTGGATCACATGTTTGCCGCGCGGCACCAGGCTGAAACAGCGGTAGAAGGTTGCGACCTGATACACCTCGGTCAGCGGCACCCGCAATTTCTGCGAGATCTTGCGCAGCACTTCCTGGGGCAAGTAACGGTAGGCGTCCTGCACTTCCTGCAAAATGGGGATGAGATTCGTGCGTTGCGATTCGTACTGCTCAAGCAGCGGTTCCACTTTTTCCATCTCAACTTGCGGCATGGTGGCAGCCTTCATTCGGGTTGTGCGTCAAAAGCTCAAGACCGTGCTACTCCTTGGGACTTCGTCGCCAGATCGGCAGTTGCGGATTCCAGGTGTGCACATCGTTCTCGAAATTGCGCGAACCGGCCCGGCTCGCGCCCACGGCGGCTGGTTCTTCTCCTTGCCCCAGCTCCAACAGGTATTTCTCGATTTTTTCCCGGAGGTTGCGGTCGGATAGCAGCTCGATCAATTCCCTGCGGTTTACCTGCGCATGGCCTTGGCACAAGGGGCACTGGAGAACTTCGTCATTTGCCATGGATCACTCCGGAGACCTTCGCGGACTTCAGCCATATCGCATTAAAGACCGCACGGGCGGAACGGGCAGTGACTCTAGCCACGTCTCATGGTGAGGATTCTCACAAGGGCGTGTGCGCCGCGGGCGGAGGGGGTCGCTGGCTCCCAGGGTTAAGGCCAGCGCGTGCCTATCGATATAAGAGGCGAAAGTCCACATTGACATCGGGACGGAAACCGCAGTAAGTTTTTCCACAGCGGTACTTCGTGCTTCCATGACTCGCTGGCGCTGGGCGCTCCTCATCTTCGAGCTGTTTCTGATAGCGCTGATCCTCGTCCTGCCACAGGTGGATCTGCCGGACTACACCTTCCATGGAGGCACCGCGCCGATCGCGGCGAAAGCCCGCTTGTCGTCGGCCTCGAGTGGTTCCGGAGTCGGCATTGCCCGGGCGAGCATCTGGCTCCCCAGCCACGCGCTGGAAGCCACCCAGGAAAGTGCTGGGGTCACGCCTTCCTCCGGCTCGGATGTTCTTCTGGCTTTGCTTTGTACCTTCCTTTGCTAGCCGTCCCTTCTCGCTTTCTGACTCACCCTGATTTCGAGACTTTTTGATTTTGCTCCGCGCGGGGCGTGCCTGCTAATTGAAGGGGTGCGCGGAGCAACGGGGCAGCCGCACCGGTTGAGGGTGCGCACTGGGAAACCTGAAGAGGGCCCAGACCCAACTGTTGAGCGGCTGCCTCGAATTAGATTTGCTTCTCCCCATCCTGGTCTGGAGCTCCTGGTCTAGAGCTGATGACTGGCGCGAATGTCGCTTGACAAACCCTGGCGCCTTTTCCCAACGTGCCTCCTGGTTATGTGATTGAAGTCGAATACCGGCCGCTCTGGGATGACCGGAGAGACGTTTTCCCAGAACCGGGAATTGTGGCAAGCTTGTATCTATGGCCAAGGCGTATAGAACGGATGTGCTCGGCAAAAGCAAGTTTCAAGAGGAAATCCAGCAGCGCGGGAGTTCTGTCGACCCAACGGGTGTGCCCTGTCCATTTCCCGGTTGCCAGTGTACTTACGAAATGTACGGCTACAAACCGTCGACTCTTGCGGATAGCGTGGCGACTCTCCAGGAACGGGTCAAGCGAGAACATCCCGATCACACCAGCGAGGTATTGGCCGTGAATGAATTTCGCAAACGGCCGAGGTAAACGGGAGCCGGTTTGCGGGTCAGCCCCCTGCGACCAAAGATCGCCGGCACCACCTACCGCGCTCGCGCCAGCACCAGCGTCACATCGTCGGGCTGCTCGTTGGCTCCAATCCAGTCATCCACCGCCGCCGTGACGATCTCGCTGATCCGCGCTAGGGGCAGGTCCCGATTCTCGCGCAACAGATCGATCAGCCGCTCTTCGCCGAACTCACCAAAATCGTTTTCCGGTTCGGTGACGCCGTCGCTGTAAGCGAGAAAGATCTCTCCCCGGCGCAGTTGCACCGAGCCCTCTTCATACGACACATTGTCAAACAAGCCCACTACCGTGCCGCCTACGTCCAGCCGCCGTATGGACCCGTCCTCGCTCATGATGATCGGGGGTAAATGCCCGCCATTGCTGTAGGTCAGCCTGCGCTCCCTGCCATCGTAGGTGCCGAGGAACAGTGTCGCGTACTTTTCGGCTGGGGTGCTTTCGTACAACTGGTGATTCAGCAAGGCGAGCAACGCACCCGGCGAAGCCTCAACTCCCTGCAGACTCGCTCCAATCAACATCCCTTTTCCCGTGGATGCGCCCACCGCCAAGGATTCGCGCAGCACCGGCATGCCCTCCATGCTGTACGCGCGCACCGCGGAGTGGATGGTCGCCATCAGCAGAGCCGCCGAAATTCCTTTCCCGCTGATGTCGCCGACGGCCAGCAGCATTCGGTCGGCGCTCACGGTCAGGAAGTCGTAGTAGTCACCGCTCACGGTCCGCGCCGGGCGGCAGAATCCATGTACTTCGAGCGACTCCAGTTCTGAGGTCTGCCGCGGGAACAGCTGCGCCTGCACTTCCTGGGCAATCGCCAGTTCGTTCTCCATGCGCTGCTTCTGTTTCTGCTCCTCGATCAGTTCCTCGAGCGATGCGGTCATGGAGTTGAACGAAGTCGCCAGCGAGGCCAGCTGATCGTTCGATTTCACCGGAATCCGGTGGCTGAAGTCGCCGCGATTGATGTGTCCGGTGGCGTCGTACAACTGGGCCACCGCCTTAGTCACGCTTCGTGTCAGTCGCGTGCCGATGTAGAGCGCGAGCAGTTCGATGATGGCAAAGAAAATCGCTATGAAGAGCAGGATGTATTCCACGGCTTGCGCGAAATCTCCCAGTTCGCCGAACAGCCGGGCATATAGCAGCGAGGGCCGTGTCTGCACCCGCAGGATGGCTCCCGCCTGCTTCTTCTCGCCGCTATGCCACTCGACGATCGCCAGAGGCGTCCCGAAGGTAATCTGGCGGTCGGTAGATCCGGTGGCCGCTGGCAAGACTCCCGCGGTGAAGGTAGGCCGCAGCCCTTCATTGCCGTTCTGCACATAGGGGCCCTGCGGGCCTTCGGTATGAATGACCATCTCGGTTTGGCGCTGCTGTCCGGTTGTCTGCTTGGTCCCCGGACTCACTTCGAAGGCGGTGGCGTAGAGCGTGATTTCGCCCAATCCCGCGGCGATTTTTTCCGTCAGATCCTGGTCCAGAGGCTGGCTGGAGATGACCGTCAGCTTGCTGTTGCGGACGTTCAGCGTAGTCGCCGCCCGCAGATACAGGTTCTGGCCATCGCGCACGATCTCTCCGTCTGGTGGCACCGGAGATCCCGGCAGCGAGAAAGGAGGCGTTGCGCCGCATAGGGGTAGAGGCTTTTCTCCGAACCACGCGCAGACCTGGTGATGCGCCCAGGCCCGGTCATTCTTTTTCAGCCCTTCCAGCGCTTTCGAAACCGGCGGCTGTGACTGTTGCAGCTCTCCCGCCAGCTCATTGGCGATGGCCGCATTGCCGGAGCCCATGCTGCGTAACTGCGAGTTCAGTTCTGAAGTCACCACAAAGTTGGCGAACTGCCCGGAGAACAAATAAATCGAGGCGGCGGCCATGGCAATCAGCAGCACCGCGGGGATCACGCCGATGAACATGTAGGTGACAATCAGGCGGTTGCGCAGCCGCCACAGCATCTTTTTCTTTAACCACCGGAAGGCGAGAAGTAAGAAAAGAATGATGACGACGGACGACAGGAAATTAACCCAGCCCGCGAGGCTGGCTCCGTAAGAGCCCTTGAAGGCCGAGAGCAGCTTTTGCAGAGCAAACAACGCCACATCCAGTCCCAGCAGGTACCACGCCACCAGCGCCAGCTTGCTGGAAGGCAGCAAGCCCTTCTGGCCCAGCCAAAAACGAGCGTAGCGATAGGAGACCTGCATAGGGACCAGTTCCGATTATAGATGCCCGGACCTTGGACTTCGGACCTCGGAGATTTCAGGCTCTAGGCTATGGGTGGGTGGGCCGCAGTTAAAATAGCCTCATGGCGAATCTGACGCTGGTTTATGGAATGCGGCTGCTGCCCGCCGACGAGGTCCTCGAGGTAGGTGACGCTACCCTCAAGCTCAAGAACGGTCGCGACGCGCACGTTACCATGCACGTCCTCGAAGGCAGCAAGGAAGAAGTGGAGAAGCAGCTGAAGATCAGTTTGGAAGCTTTCTTCGATATCTATCCCGAAATCTAGAAGCGGATCTCAGGACGGGCGTCAGACGCCAAGCCTCCTGCGCCGGCCCGCCTTGGAACGTTTGCCCAGCCTGAACCCCGACGCCGGACCTGATAAAATCCCAGCGTGCTCCGATACATTCTTGTCATCCTGGTCCTTGCCGCCGCAAGCGTCGCGAGTGCGCAGCAATCGCCTCCGACGTCCAGTCAGCCTCAAGTCAAGGTGAACATGCTGAACGTATGCGCGCCTTCGCCCGAGGAGAAGCAGGAGATCGCCTCCGCCCTCGCCAAGGTGCCGCGACAGCCGATGTTTGGGACGGACTTCGAAGTCGCGCGCGGCCGCTCCAGCCTCGACGCGCAGCCGAACCTGCTTCAGCCCGGTGCCGGCACGCAGGCCGGCGACGCTTCCGATATCGCCAACTGGGTGCGCATGCGCAAGGAATTTCCCGGGCCGGCAATGTTCTCGACCGTGCAGTATTCGTTCAGCACCGATCCCAAGAATATGGTCGAAACCCTGGTTTTCCGGGTGCGCGATCCCAAGGATCTGCTGGAACTCACCATCGAAGACAGCGCTTCCACCGTGACCAGTCCGGCCACCATGCTCTCCACCGATACGCCGGCGAGCCGCATCAAACTGGAACGCTTCGGGAAGTCGTCCGTGGTTCTGGCGCGCTGCTACGCCACCGAAGCCGGCCCTGCTCCCGACCAGAGCGCCTATGAGGCTCTGTTCCAGCACGCCACTGGCATCGTGGCGGACTATCGCGCCCTGTTGGGAGCGCGCCACATGGTTCCGGCCGAACTGGCACGCGTGAGTGAAGCCGGCGCAAAACGAAAGCCACCCACGAAAGCGAGAAAGTAGCGCCGGCGTCCCGCCGGCAATCCGGAAGGCGTCTCACAGGCGAGGCTGGAAATCCCCGCTCTGCATCCAAATCCGAAATCGTTAATCTATACTCTGGACTCTTAAATCTATGGACAACATTCGCAACGTAATCGTCATGGGCTCGGGTTGCGCTGGACATACCGCCGCCCTCTATACCGCGCGCGCCAACCTGAAGCCGCTGGTCATCGAAGGCCACGAACCCGGTGGGCAGCTTTCGTTAACCACGCTGGTCGAAAATTTCCCCGGCTTTCCCGACGGCATCCAGGGTCCGGAACTGATCGAGAATATGCGCAAGCAGGCCGAGCGCTTTGGCGCGGAATATCACCTCGGCCATGTCAGCAGTGTTGACCTGAGCAAGCGTCCCTTCACGCTCCACGTCGGCAAACACCAGTTCCACACCCAGACGCTGATCATCGCCAGCGGTGCTTCCGCCCGCTGGTTGGGACTTCCCAACGAACAAGCGCTTATCGGACACGGCGTCTCTTCCTGCGCCACCTGCGACGGATTCTTTTTCTCCGGGAAACCCATCGCGGTCATCGGGGGAGGTGATTCGGCCATGGAAGAAGCCACCTTCCTCACCCGCTTCGCTACCAAAGTGACGCTCATCCATCGCCGCGATCAGTTCCGCGCCTCGAAGATCATGCTGGAGCGCGCCCAGGCCAATCCCAAGATCGAATTTCTCACCGACACCGTCGTGGAAGACGTGCTCGACCACTCCCAAAAAGAAGTCACCGCGCTGAAGCTGCACAATACGAAAACCGACAAACGCTGGGACCTGCCGGTCAGCGGCATGTTCCTCGGCATCGGGCACATCCCCAACGCCAAGATGTTTGAAGGGCAGCTCGACACTGATCAGGACGGCTATCTCAAGACGAAAGATTACGTCTTTACTCGCGTCCCCGGCGTCTATGCCTGCGGGGACGTGCAAGACCGCCGCTACCGGCAAGCCATCACCGCCGCCGGTTCTGGCTGCATGGCCGCGCTCGAAGTAGAAAAATTTCTGGAAGTACATCACGGGTAAGCAGTACCCAGTACCCAGTACCGAGTGCAAAGCAAACCTTTGCCGAGCGCTGAGAGCTGATGGCTGAAAGCTGAGAGCTTTCCATGAACTACCGCACGTTAGGTCAAACCGGCCTCCACGTCAGTGAAATAGGTTTCGGCTCATGGGCTATTGGCGGTACCAGTGAAGCCGCCGGCGAGCAATGGGGATGGGGAGAAACTCCCGAAGCCGATGCCATCGCCGCCGTGCGTCGCGCCCGCGATCTCGGCGTCAATTTCTTTGACACGGCCGATGTCTACGGCGACGGGCGCAGCGAGGAGATGCTGGGCAAAGCTTTCTCCGGCGGCTGGAACGGAGTCTACGTCGCTTCAAAAGCTGGCAACGTAGTTCGCAATGGCGTGGGCGGGAAAGACTGGAGCCGCGAACATCTTATCCGCTCCTGCGAATCCAGCCTGAAGCGACTGAAGAAAGATGTCATCGACCTCTACCAGCTGCACAATCCCGACGAGAACGACATCCGCCACGGCGACTGGCCCGAAACTCTCGAGCTACTGCAGAAGCAGGGCAAGATTCGCTGGTACGGCGTTTCCGTGTTCCTTCCGGAAGAAGCGCTCGCAGTTCTCGATCGGGGCAAAGGACAGGTGATTCAACTCGGTTACAACGCCCTGCGTCTGGAGATGGAGCCGCAGGTTCTGCCCCTGGCCCGGAAGAACAACGTCGGGATCATCGCCCGGGTGCCGCTCTACTACGGTATTCTCGCGGGAAAATTCACACCGGACACGGTATTCCCTCACGACGATCACCGTTCGCACACTCTGCCGCCCGAGATGATGCGCGAACTCGTGCCCCGCGCCGAGCGTCTCCGGAACGTGGCAGGCCTTGCTCCGGGAGACTCGACCGCCTTTGGCCAGTGGTCGCTGAAGTTCATTCTGGCCAACCCCGCGGTTTCGACGGTCATCCCCGGCGCCCGCAACCCGCGGCAGGCCGAAAAGAATTCCAGCGCCTCCGACGGGGCACCGCTGTCTAAAGTGCAGGTGGAAGCGGCGCGAAAGTTATGGCAAGACGACCCCTGGCTCAAAGCATTACGCACCGAGTTGTAATCATAAGGAGATCCGATGCCTCAGACTCGATCCACCTGCCCCCATGTGAAAGAGATACGCGACGTCAAACCCAGCGGCAAAGGCTGCAAGGAATGCCTGGAGATGGGAGACACCTGGGTCCACCTGCGGGAGTGCCTCATCTGCGGCCACGTCGGATGCTGCGATTCTTCCAAGAACAAGCACGCCACCAAGCACTTCCACCAGACCAAGCATCCCATCATGCAGTCGTTTGAGCCCGGGGAGAGCTGGCGGTGGTGCTATGTCGACGAAGCTTTCCTTGTCTGAAATTCAGAAACTGAACCTCTAATCTTCACACGGAAGTATCAATCACGCAGCGTGACCATCGTGATCTTCGGCGTCTCTGGGTTTGCCACTATTCTTTTACTATTGTGAACATACGACGAACGGCTGTGGTAGCTCTGCTCGTAGTCTCTTCGGCCCTGGTTCTTTCCAGTCCTTCCTGGTCGCAACAGGATCAGAACGAGTCCAAACGCAAGGTAGTCAGCAAAGTGGTTCCGTCCTATCCAGAGATCGCCCGCAGCCTTCGCATCAAGGGCGTCGTCCGCATCGAAGCCGTGGTTGCACCCAACGGTTCCGTCAAGACGACCCACATCCTTGGCGGTCATCCCCTTCTGGCGCAAACCGCCGACCAGGCCGTTCACAAGTGGAGATGGGAACCCGCTTCGGCGGAGAGCAAGGAACTGGTCGAAGTTCGATTCGATCCCGATAACCAGTAGACTCCGGCCCCCGTACCTCCGTGCGTGATCGCCGTCATACCGCCAATCCTTGCGGTTTGTGATACAAATTTCTGTGAACTTCATGTACGCGCCAGTCTGTCTTCTTTCTATCTTGACTGCATTGTCAGGTTTCCCGTGTTAAGGGCGTTGTTTATCTCTCTTTCCGAGAGCCGCTCCCTGCGCGGGATCGCCGAACGCTCCGCCATTGGGCAGCGCATGTCCGGCCGCTTCGTCGCTGGAACCCAGGTGGAAGACGTGCTCCGCGCCACCCGCACCGTGAACCAGCTGGGGCCGGGCGTCTCTATCGACAATCTCGGCGAAAATGTCACCAACGCCGATGAAGCCCGCGCCAGCGCGCAGCTTTACCATCAACTGCTCGACGAAATCGCCGCCCGCCAGCTCAATGCCAACATCAGCCTCAAGCTCACCCACATGGGGCTGGATGTGGACGAAAAAATGGCCCGCGATCAGGTTACCGGCTTGGTCGCCAAAGCCGCTGCCATGAAGCCGCCCAACTTCGTGCGCGTCGACATGGAGGGCTCCCCCTACACCCAGCGCACCCTCGACTTCGTGCATGAACTGCACCGCATTCCCGGCAACCAGGGATGCGTCGGCGCTGTCATTCAGTCCTACATGCGCCGTTCCGAGTCCGACGTCGAAAAGCTGCTGAGCGAGCGCATTCGCATTCGCCTCTGTAAGGGGGCCTATAAAGAACCGGAAGATATTGCCTTCCAGAAAAAATCAGAAGTAGACGAGAGTTATGTACGCCTGATGAAGACTCTGATGAAGAGCGGCGTCTATCACGGTCTGGCCACGCACGACGAGAACATTATTAAAGAAGCGAAAACCTTCGCCACCCGCGAGAACATCGCCCGTGACGCCTTTGAGTTCCAGATGCTCTACGGCATCCGCCGTGACTTGCAGCAAAGCCTGGTGAAAGAAGGCTGGAAGATGCGCGTCTACATCCCCTTCGGCACCGAGTGGTATCCGTATCTAATGCGCCGCCTGGCCGAACGCCCCGCCAATGTGCTGTTCATCGCGAAAAACCTGCTGAGGAAATAGCAAAACGCAGCCAAGCTGCGTCTCTACAACCGATTGTGTTTTGATTCTGAAGCCTGACGTCCGAGGTCCGAGGTCCGCCCTACTGCTCTTCCGGTCCCGACTCGTTCTCGTGCTCGGCTGGCGCCAGCGGCAGCTGTGCAGTGCCCCGCAGTAAATCCCGCTCCTGTGGTGAGAACTGGCTCTTGTAGCGGTCTGAGTTGATCAACTGCTCGCGCTGGTCCGGAGGCAGGTCGCGCAGTTCACGGATCGCGCCCTGCACTGCCTGGCGCCGGTCCGGTGGAAGCTGCTGCAGCTGTCCGAACAGCTGCCGGGCTTTGTCTTTCTGCTCGGGAGTCAGGTGCTCCCAGGTTTCCATCCGGTTGAGAATGCGTTCCTGCTGTTGGGGAGGCAGGCTGCTGAAGTGTTGCAGCCTTTGCTGAAGCCGCTGCTGCCGCTCCGGAGGAAGATTGCGGAATTGCGGATCGTTCTCGAGAGCTTTCTCCTGCTGGTCAGGAGGAAGGTCTTTGTAGCGGCGCAGCCAGTCTCCCGCGTGGCCGCGATTTTCCCGGCGGGCTTCAGCGCGCTGTTGCCCGCGCGGTCCGCGGCGCTGCGCGAAACTGAGGGGTGCGGTGCAAAGCGCCAGCGTCAAAATGACGCCCACCAATCCCCCCGGATTGAATCTCCGCCCAATCACCTGCCCTGCTCTCCCCGCAGTGCCTCGGAGACGCGGTCAAAGCCGCCCCTCTACGATCACCACCTATGCCGCAAACTACGGATTCGCGGTCACGTCCTGCTGAACTTGTAAATCGTCGAGCACATCGAAATCCGAATACAGGTCGTGATTCTTGTCGAGCGCCTGCAGATCGCCTACCGCTGTCCCCGGTCCCGGCACCATGTTGCCCACCACGGTCTTGGGTTTGTCGGGCGAATTCAGCCGCAGAACGGTTGCGCTCGCCAGCATAATCACCGCGAACGAAATCGCCAACGCCGGTTTGCGGAACCACTGCATCCAGCCCGCCGGCTGCTTGCTGGCTTCCTCGCGCAAGCGCGCGTTCAGCCGCGTATCGAAATACGGAGACGGCTCCGGCACCTGCCACTCGTCGAGCAGCGCCATCGTCTGGCGGAATTCCTCCAGCGTGCGCGTGCACTCGGCGCAGCTGCGCAGATGTTCCTTGGTTTCCGGCGTGGACGCGTCGAGTCCGGCGGCCAGATCCGGCATCAGTTCGCGAATGTCATCGCATTTCATAACGCTTCCTTTACACAAACTCTTTCAGCTGTCCCCGCAGCGTCTCGTACGCCCGGAACAGCAACGACTTGGTGGCGGATTCGCTCAGCTTCAATACTTCGGCAATTTGGCGGTAATCCATCTGCTGGTACTTATGCATGATGACCGCCGTCCTCTGCCGTTCCGGCAGGGCTTGCACGCGCTGGCGAATCGCCGCCATCCTCTCCCGCTTCATGATGGTTTCTTCCGCGGTCGCCGAATCATCGGGTACGTCGACGGTCAGCCCCGTTTCGTCATCCGGTTCATCCAGGCTGACCATGTTCTCCGGACGCTCGTGGCGCGTATCGCGCGCATGATTCACCGCGAGGTTGGTCGCAATGCGATACAGCCAGGTCGTGAACTTGGCGGCGGCTTCGTAGCTCTCCCGCGAGCGGTACACGCGCAGAAAAACTTCCTGCGCCAGATCTTCTGCCGCCGCCGCGTTGTGCGACATGCGGTACATGAAGCTCACCATCGGACGGCGATATTTCTGTACCAGGTACGCGAAAGCCGTTTCGTCCCCGGCTTTGACACGCAACATGACTTCGGCATCATTCGTGCCACCGGAAACGGCGAGCTCCGGCTCTAGCGCGGCTTGCACTCCCGCCGCCAGACCGAGCATGCCGCGATCCATGGCTACGCTGCTCACATCTGATCGAACCCCGTCCGGGCCAGAAAGTTGCGCCTCCTCGGGCTCCGAAGACGGCAGGGAAGTCCCATGGGATGAAGGGGCTGCGGGCGCCTTCGCGGGTTTGGGATCAGACACCATCGAGGCACCGGCTCGCATGCTTCCGGGAGTGTTCAGGGACCATGGGAAGCCCTAGCCTATCATGGACGCCGCAGGCGGAAAAACTGTTCGTTTCCTACAATATACGGGCCGGTGGAGGAGACCGGACCTCGCCCGCCGAAACTCTCCCAAAGCAGGCTAACCGTCATCCCGGGTGGACGCCCAGCCCATGATTTTCGCAATATCTGGAATTTCTCAGTTACGGCGGTAACGACCCGTGTCAGTAGATCTTGCCCCAGCTCAGAGGGAGGTCCCCGCGGCCAAGTCTACTTGCCCGGCGTGGACTTCCCGCAGTACGATTCCCCCGTGGGACTCGTCTTCGTCACCATCGCGCTCTTTGCCCTGGGATCGTTGGTGCGCAGTGCCCACGCTCTGCCGCAAGAGATCTCGACGCTGACCAAGGAACAGCGCCTCGACTTGCCGTACTCGAAAGAAAACATCAAGGTGCTGTATTGAAGATCGAGATCGTGCACTGCCCAACCTGACAGAACAATAAGGCCAAGGTCGCGAGTCTCGTGACCCTCATCCGGCAGCGCTTGGGCCTCGAAGCCGCGCTGGTGCCGGGCAAGATCGGACAGTTCGAGGTGATCGCCGACGGCGAGCGGATCGCCGAGCGCGGCGGCAACTGGTTCACCCGCAGCCTGGGCGCCGGCTATCCCGATCCCGAGGACGTAGTCACCCAACTCCAGAAGCGCCGCGCGAAATAACGCAAGCCGAGTCAACTTGTAAGCCCGGCCTGATTTGACCCACGACGAGCGACCCACCACCCATTTGCTACAATATCCAGACCGCACGGCAGGGCGCTTAACTCAGCGGTAGAGTGCCATCTTCACACGGTGGAAGTCATAGGTTCGAATCCTATAGCGCCCACCATCTTTCGGATGCGCTCGATGGCGATGCCCAGACGCAACCACCAGACAGCGAGCTTGCTCAAGTGAAACAGGGCGTGCGCGGAAGCGAAAGGCACACCATTATCGCTGCGGATGTTGGTGGGCAGGCCACGCTCCTGAAAAAGCCGTTCCAATACAGCAAAAGCGTACTGCTCGCAGGTGGAAGACAGGGCCTCGCAGCACAACAGATAACGGCTGGCATGATCGGTGACGGTCAGGGGATAGCAGTACTGGCGATTGCCCAGCCGGAACTCGCCCTTGTAATCGATACACCAGAGATCGTTGGGTTGCTGGCCCAGGGACAAGGGCGTGCCCTGAGCGCGAGGACGCAAGCGGCCGCGGCGCTCGACTAAGCCATGGCGGTCGAGGATGGCGTGGATGGTGCTCTTGGCCGGGATCTTGATGTCAGAGAAGCGGCGGCGGAGGCGTTCCCGTATCTTGCGCGCACCCCAGCTGGGGCGCTCATGCTTGAGGTTGAGGATGTAGTTCTCCACCTGAAAGGGGAGTTGGTTGGCGTAGCGATAGGGGCGGCGGCTGCGATCAGTGAGGCCTTGCAGGCCACATTCCTGATACCGGTCGAAGATCTTGTAACCGGTTTTGCGGGAGATGCCAAACTCCCGGCAGAGGTCCGACATCGGTTCCCCGGCGAGGCGCCGAGCCACAAACTGCAGCTTCTCATCCATGACCGAACACTCCTTCCAAGGCATTCCACCCCTCCCCTAAAAAGGGGAAAAGTGTAACCTATGTGTCCGGTACGATCTGTCACCTATGTCTCAGGTCGTGCACTTTCTCTGCTGCAAAGCCTTTACCCATCGACCTCGCCTCCGCTCGCGGAGCGGCTCTGGGTTACCCCGCCATCCGGTACCACTCCATCAGCGCCTGAATCGACAGCCAGCGGAAGGGTTCATTAGGAACGTAAGGAGGCCGGTGGTTGACGAAAGGCAGGCCCCGCCAGCGTTCGCCTTCGCCCGCCGCCAGGTCGGCGAGGATGCGCCCGAACAGCGACGTCAGATTCACGCCGTGACCGCAGAAGCCGACTGCGTAGTAGATGTTGCCATGTTTTCCCATGGTTCCCACCGTCGGAGCGAAGTCGAGCGTCATATCGACAATTCCGCTCCACGTGCTCTCAAAGCCAATCCCGGCCAGCTTGGGGAAGATGCGCGCCAGCTCTCGTTGCAACTGCTCATAGGCGGACGTCGCGTCGCTCCGGTCGCCTAAGCCTGCGTTGAAGCTATAGTCCGCGCGGCCGCCGCCAATATGAATTCGATTGTCGCGGGTCAGCCCGAGGTAATAGACCAGGGTGCGGCTGTCATCGAAGGGCAGGCGGCTCTTCCATCCCAGGTCGCTCAACGCACTCTCGCTCAATGGCGCCGTCATTCCCACGTAGTTGAAGATGGGGGAAATCGCGTTGCGGAAAAATCCGATCTTCGACGAGTAGGCGTTCGTCGCCAGCACCAGAGATTTCGCTTTGACCGAGTGCCCGTTCGAAGTCTCCAGCGCATGCACCTCTCCCGGTGCCACCTTGCGCACCGGAGTATCTTCGTAAACCGTGACTCCCGCCGCTTGCGCCGCCGCTTTCCACGCCGCCAGCAGTTTCATGGGATGAACCTGCCCGGCCTGCGGATCGAGCAGCCCGCCTTCGTAGACGTCCGTTCCCAGGGCTTCCCGCACCTGCTCCTTGCTCCAGATCTCGAGCGGCATGCCCAGGCCGCGCGCCTTCTCCACGTACTGCCTGCCCGCCGCCAGATCGGCGGCGGTGTTGAACACCTGCACGGCGCCGTTGGTATCGAGCTCGCAGTCGATTCCGGTTTCCGCACTCAGCTGGTGCAGGCGCTGAATGTTCTCGGCGGTGAGGTCGTAAATCTTCTTGTCCAGCGCCGGATCGGAGCTGAAGTCCATGTAGCGGTCCGCGGTCAGGTTCAACACCATGGCGCCGTTTCTTCCGGAGGCGCCGTTGCCGCAGCCCCGGGCTTCGAGCACGGCCACGCGAGCCTGGGGGAATTTCTTGCGCAGGTAGTAAGCGGACGAGAGTCCGGTGAAGCCTCCGCCGATGACGGCGAAATCGCATTCGAGATTCTGGCCGAGCGCGGCGTTTGCCGCTGGCTGCGCCTCAGCCCAGTGACTGCGATTCGCTGCAAAGACGGGACTCTCCGGCAGAAAGCGGGGAGAGAGCTGATTGGTCGCCAGGGCGCCCGAAGCCACGGCTGCGCCGGCAATGGCGGTATTCTTCAGGAACTTTCGCCGGTCCATCGGGCTCCTTTTCGGGAAGCGTCAGGGTAAATCGCAAGACCTGAGCAGGCAAGCACTTGGCGGCTTCCCTCAATCTTCCGCCGATTTTGCCGATGTTAATCAAGTGTCCCACTCTGCCGGAGTTCAACCTGCCCCCTCGCTCGGAAAGCAAGTCTTCCGCCCGTTATGTGGCTCGCCAACCCATCCTGACCCGCGAGGAGCAGGTGTTCGGCTATGAGTTGCTGTTTCGCGATGGGGTGGAAAACTATTTTCGCGGCACCGACGCGGATGCCGCCGCCCGCAGTACCGTCGACAACTCCATGCTGATCGGTTTCGAGGTGCTTTGCGGCGGACGCCGCGCCTTCATCAATTGCACCCGGGAAGTTCTGCTCAAGGAGTACGTCACGCTGCTGCCCTCGGGGCAGACCGTCGTCGAGATTCTGGAATCGGTCGAGCCCGACGATCTGGTCATCGCCGCCTGCCAGCGCCTCAAGTCTGCCGGCTACCTCATCGCACTGGACGACTTTGTGGCCAACGATCCGCGGGAGAAGATGACCGACCTCGCCGACATCATCAAAGTCGACATGAAGTTGACTACCGCCGCGGAGCGGGCCGCCATGGTGAAGCAATACGGGCCCTGGCGTTCCCGCATGCTGGCCGAAAAAGTCGAAACCCGCGAAGAATTTGTCGAGGCTCGCAACGCCGGCTTCATTTACTTCCAGGGATACTTCTTCCAGCGCCCGGAAATCCTTACCACCCACGGCATCCCGGAGAATCGCTTCAATTACCTGCGTATGTTGCAGGCCGTGGCCAAGCCGGAACTGGATGAGCGCGAAATCGAAAATGTCATCAAGAGCGAAGCGTCCATCTGTTACCGCCTGTTGCGCTATCTGAACTCGGCGGTCTTCGGATTCGCCAGCGAAATCCACTCCATCCGCCACGCGCTCTCGATGCTGGGGGAACGCGAGACCCGGCGCTGGATCCGCCTGGTCGCCACCCTCGGCGCCGGACAGGGCAAATCGAGCGAACTGGTCACCTCCGCCCTGGTGCGCGCCCGCTTCTGCGAACTGCTCTCGCCCCGCATCCCGCACGGAGACTCCGACCTGTTTCTCATGGGTCTGCTGTCGCTGATGGATGCGATGCTGGAAATCCCCATGGCCGATCTGCTCGACAAAGTTCCGCTCGACCAGGAGACCAAAGCAGTTTTGTTAGGTGGCGCCAGCCGTCTGCGCCCGCTCTATCAACTCATGCTGGCCCGCGAATCCGGCGAATGGCAAAGTTCCGGAGAACTCTCACGCCTGCTGCACCTGAGCGAAAGCGAAGTCGCCGAAGCTTACTGGCAAGCCATGCAGTGGGCGAAGGAAGTCAGCGGGGGGTAGTCGCAAATTCCTCTATCGCTGACGCCGCAAATACGCCGACCCCCGCCGGTTATCCCAGGCTCAAGCGCCCGTCAAGCGACAGCGGAGTGGAGCACCCAGCCTCTGCCAGGTGAATGACCCTCCATCAACGCGGCGAACATTTCACCGTTCATCTGCAACTCGAGCAACGCGACCCTCACCCTGGTGCCCGGGCCCTAAGCCCCTGGAGACTCTCGAGAGACCCCGTTCTCGCACCTGCGATTTTGGAGAAACTCAAGGATAGGGCTCGCCAAGAGCTATCTCGATTCAGAACATCACGCCCGCGTGCCGCCCGCCTTTGTGCCACTCGATGTTCGCGGCGCTGAAGCGTTCCGCACCCGCCAGCGAGGCGCCGTAGTTGACTCGCGCGAAGCTCTGAATCTCCGCGTCGGGAATCTGCGCCAGCATCTCTTCCGCAAACTCGGGAGAGACCTTCGCACTGTACTCCACGCAGCGTCTCCACAGGGCGGTCGCCGGCCAGAAGCCCTTGAACAGCAGATTGGGATCGGACGAGTCCGTATCGCGAGCGTAGAGTTTGTCGGCCAGCTTCATCAAATCTCTGATGCTGTTTCGCGCTTCTTCCATGTCGCCGACTTCGACGTAGAAGTTTGGCACGACGGTAAGAAAGCGGGCCTGAATTGCTATATCCAGATCGCCAATGAGCTTACGCATGTCATTCATGGCCGTCTTGGCGAGCGCCGGATCTTTCTTGATGCTCGACTTCGCGATGCTGGCCAGCGCCTCGGCGCGTGGCGGGAAGGTGTCCCCCATCGGACCTTTCACCGGCAATTCCTGCGCGTCCTGGTAAGCCTGTTGCGGGTCCTTTTCTTCCTCGCCAAATATCTTTTGCAGCTTAAGCTCGATGGGCGCCAACGCCTGGTAGGCGGCCTCGTTCGGATCCTTGTCATCGACCACATCGACCTCGGGGCCAACCGCGTAATCGCCTTTGGGCAGCGGGGTATCTCCATACGCTTTTGGATCCATCGATTGCGGTCCCTTGGGAAACTTGTCAAACGCTTTGCCCACCGGGGCGTTGTCGCGCAGCAGTCCCTCGGCCTTCGCTTTGTCGAGGTCTTCGAGTACCGGGAGCAGTTGAAACAAACGAAATTGGTAACGCGAATCGAAGTACACGCTGCCTGCCTGGGAGTTGATCCCGACCCGCTGTTTTTGATCTTCGTCCTCGTCTTTGGCGCGAGCCAGAATCTGATCGATGGCGTCGAGCACGGCGGTCGATGGCAGGTCGCGCGAAAAACGGATCACCAGCGTCGCCAGGTCGTAGCTGTCCGGCTGTGCATCAGGCTGCGCGCGAAAGCGCGAGACCGCCTGGGTGAAGATCGAGAGCCGGTCCTCGGGGTGAGGATCACGAATCATCAGCGCTTCGGCGGCGTAGTAGGGATAATAGCGATCGTCGTCAATCTGGTTGAGCAATGCGATGGCCGAGGGGAACTGATCTTTTTCCGCGTACTCGATAATCAGCCTGTCCACTATTTCCTCGCGCACCTTTGGCTCCAGGCGAGGCAGCAGTTGTTCCACCTCATCGAACTTGCCGCTCGCCTCACAGCGGCTCAAGAGTTCCTCCGCCAGATGGCGCTGCAGGTAACTCTTCATGTGGCACACCTCCCAAGCGCAGCCATCGGGAGGCGTGTCGGAATCAATCGACTCGGTTACCTTGAAGGCATCCAGCAACGTAGCCAGACTCTTGTCGGGAAGGACCTTTGCATAGCCATGTGACACCTGCCACAGAACGAAGGCGCGCATCTCCGGCTGAAGGGCAGCAGCTTCGCCCTCGCTGGCTTTAAGCAGTCGAAGGCCACGTTGCTGCTCGGGGGTGAGCTTGGGCTTTGGAGCCGCGGCCTTCGGCGGCCGATCTTTTCCGGCGGACTTGGTTTGCGACGACGAGGGCGGGGCGAACAGCAAGGTGACAACAACAGCACAACGCACGGGAGTAGAAAACAGCATAGAGACTCTCCCCCGGGGGACGTGGAGATTATAGAACGTGAGTAACAAATCGTAGCCGGGGTCTTAAGTGTCGGTTACTCCTGTGCAAAAATACCGTGAGTTTGCCCTTGCGCGTTCTCTGCAACCAGCGGTAGCATGGTGTTGTTCCCAGCGGCCACGCTCCCTAGCGGGCCCTCCGCGCCAACGGTCTCCAGGCGCCTAACGGACAAAAAGATCATTCACGAGCAGGTTCCAGCCGCAACGGGTTTGTTCCGCGCCGAACAGTGCGCGAGGCAGGTGACTACGCGGAGAGCGGCAGCAGGATAGTAAGAAAAACAAGCGCCCTTTCCGGGCGTCGAGAACACAGAACTACACAAACGAGACAAACATGAATGTTGGACCCGGAAACCCCTCCGGCGGTGGTGGAGGGAGAAACAGACGGCGGCGCGGCCGACGTCCACCCAACCGCGGCGCCCAAGGCGGCCGCGATCGTCAACCCCTGGGCGGAGTCTATTCCGCTCCCATGGATCACAGCTACCGCGCCGCGCAGGGCGGAGGCAACGGGGCGCGTCCCGGACGCGGACGTCCCGGCTTCGCTCCCACTTACGCCCCCGCCGAACCCGAGCCGTTGCCGCAGCGCGACGACGCCACTTCGCGCATTTTCGCCTTCGTCGACGACCTGTTCTTCGCGGCGAAGATTCAGGAGACGGCGCGCAAACTCAATGTCAAAGTCGAGTTCGTCAAAACCGAGAAGGATCTGCTCGATCACATGAAGCAGAACGGCGAAGAGAAACCTTCGCTCATCATCTTTGACATGAACAATGCCAACGCCAAACCGCTGACCCTGATCCCCAAACTCAAGACCAAGTTGAAGAAGGGGACCTCGATCATCGGATTCCTGTCGCACGTGCAGGGAGATCTGAAGCAGAAAGCCCACGAAGTCGGTTGTGACATGGTCTTGCCGCGTTCTGCCTTCTCGCAGAACCTGCCGCAACTGCTTCGCCGCCACGGCGCGCCCGAAGACGAAGCCGCAGTCTAGAACGGCCCCTCGACTGCCCGATTTTCCCGAAGCGGGGAACCGCGATGGTTCTCTGGGCGTAATATCTTTAAGCTATATATGAAGTCGCGAGCTGGCCTGCCATCGCCTCTGCGCGATTCTGTCCGGCTGGGGATACTCTGAGTCGTCCCGGCCCCCAAACGTCGCCTGGCGGGCTTCTCTGCCTTCGCAAATGACATTCCAGGCGGCGTCCGTAACCGGGTTCGGCGCTCCCCCGGTGCCGATATCTCCAAGTTATTGAAAATCCGTGAAGGACCGCGTTAGCCCGGCGGCCAGGTCATGTGCCGCCCCCCGATCAGGTGCACGTGGAGGTGGAAGACGGACTGCCCCGACTTGGGGCCGACGTTGAGCACGGTGCGGTATCCCTCCTCGATGCCGCGGTCGCGCGCGATCTTGGCGGCGGTCAGTTGGCAGCGGCCGATCAGTTCTGCGTCTTCGGGCGTCGCTTCTTTCAATCCGCGAATGTGTTTCTTGGGAATCACGAGCACGTGCGTCGGCCCTTGCGGATGGATATCTTCGAACGCGTAAGTGTGATCGTCTTCGTAAACTTTCTTGGCGGGAATCTCGCCGCGCAGGATGCGGCAGAACAGGCAGTCGCTCATGCCTCGAATCTTAAACTCCCGTGGGATTCGGGGGAAAGGACTGAAAGAGTCTCCGTTGACTTGATTTTTTCTTTTTAGTGGCAGAAGCGCTGAATGTCGGGCGGAGGCGGAGCCGGCACCGTGCCGAATTCGCCGGGCCACCCGGTGCATCCGCTGTGAGCGACGACGGCGCGGGTCGCGGTCTGCTCGAGATCGCGGGCTTTGTTCTTGGCCAGGGTCACCTGATTCGTGCCCAGGACTGATTCGAGCGCGGACAAATCCGAGGCAGCCGCCTGATTTCCCGCCTGGTAGCTGACCAGAAGCCATACGTAAGCCTGAAACTTATCGGCGTTCACGCCCTTGCCGTCTTTCAGCAGATCCGCAAACTGTTGCTGGGCCAACGGGATTCCCTGGAATGCGGCCTTGCGGAACATAGGGGCGGCGTTCACATAGTCATTGCGTTCGAGTTTCACCAGTCCCAGCAGGTACTCTCCGTAGGGATCTCCCTGATTGGCTGCCCTTTTGAGCCAGGTTTCGGCGGCATCGAGATCGCGCGGAATTCCGTTGCCGGTGTAGTAAAGGCGTCCTAAAAGCCAGGCGCCCAGGCGATCATCCTGTTTCGCAGCTTTCTTGTACCAGTCGGCGGCGGCGGCAGGGTCGGCTGTGGTGGCCTGCGAACCGGTTTCGTAAAAGTACCCCAGCATCACTTGCGCGGGAGCGAACCCCAGGTCGGCGGAGCGGTGGAAGTAGTCGATGGCGTTCAAACTATTGGTGCTTACGCCCACTCCCTGGAGGACATCCATGCCCTGATCGAACAGCCGGGGCGCATTGGTTCCTAACGTCATCTGCGCGCAAACCGGAATCGAGAACACAGCGAGAAGCACAACGAGCACGCCAAGCCGACGGTCCATGCTGAACACCCCCATGAGCTATGGTCAGGGCTGGGCGGGAAATCGTCAAAACACGTTGGTGAGGGGCCAAAAGGTGGCTGGGTGGGCGGCCGCTTCTCGCCACGGAAATCATTGAAACGCAAGTCGTTGCTGACGCCTGACGCCTGAATCCTGACGACTCTTTCAATCCAGGCGCACCAGGAAGATCGCGCCTTCCCGGGTGGAGGTATCGTGCGCCACTTCCTGGGCGCGCCGGCGGTCGTCGTTCTGCACCCGGACTCGCACCCACCAGTCGCCTATCGGACTGCAGAAGCTGATGACTTTGGCGGTGTGATAGCGGCGGGTGAGGTGATCGGCTAGCTCTGCGGCGGCTTTCTTTTCGTCGAACGCGCCGATCTGCACCGCCCATCGGCCTCCTTGATCGAGCGATGCCGGGGTCTGCAGCACTTCGAGCTTCACGGTGGCGATTCCCGGTTGATAGACATCGACTTGCTTGGCGGCGGCCATGGAGAGATCGATGATGCGCCCTTCCACGAACGGACCACGATCGGTGATACGCACGATGGCGGAGTGTCCGGTTTTGACGTTGGTGACGCGCACGATCGAACCCAGCGGAAGAGTCAGGTGCGCCGCGGTAAAGGCGTGCATGTTGTAGACCTCGCCGTTCGATCCGCGGCGATTGTGGTAGGGGGCTCCGTACCAACTGGCGATTCCGGTTTCGACGGCGAGGGGCTTGGCGTCGGCGGGAATGTGAATGGCTTCTTTGTCTTCCCCTTCCGGCGATGGAATTTCTTCGGGCGCAGGGGCAGGCGCAGGCGCAATTGTGGGTGGAGCGGGCACGCTCGACTCGACCGGCTTATGTCCGCAGGCGGTGAGGAAGAAAGCCAGAAGGGCGAGCAAGGCAAGACGAAGTTTTATTTCTGGCTGTGCTTGTGCTCGTCCATGTAGTCGGCGAAGCGCGACAGTTTTTCGGAGGCAATGCGCAGCGCTTTGGTGGAGTGCTGGCGCGCGGCCGGCACCACTTCGTCGTTCAGATACTTGATCAGCTCCGCCGTTTCCTTTTCCAGGCGTTCGGCGGCCTCCTCGACCTTGCGGTTGAAGTCGCTCATAGACGTTCTTCCAGTAGGGCTCGAAAAAAGCCAATTGTGATTTGCGGAAACCAGGCTTTGCCATTATTTCGTCTCCCGGGCCGAGGGTCAACCCGGAGGCATCCGGGCCGATAACGGGGTTGGATGGCGGATGGCCACGCCGGGGAACGAAAATCTTCACCACAGAGGCACAGAGACACAGAGAAAACCTTTAGATAGAAAAGGCTAGGCTTCTGATGTTGTCTATATCCCATACCCTTGTCGGTCCAGCGCCACGATGGGGGTTGCTTTTTGTCTTCTTCTGTACCTCTGTGTCTCTGTGGTGAAAGTTTCCGAACTGCTAAAATCGCGGCATGAAAAGGCGGTTGGTCTTGTTGGCATTGCTGGGGCTGCTGGCCTTTGTGCCGGCTTGCACCTTGTATGGAGAGCGTCCCGTCGTCAATCATTGGAAAGATGCGACCGGCGGACAGGGGCTGGAGCGCAGTTTCTGGGAAGACGTGAAAACCAGGAACTGGAATGATCTGTCCGGACACATTGCCGGCAACTATGTCGCGATCACGCCGCAAGGCAGAATGGATCGGGCCGCAGCTCTCGATCGCCTGCAGCATTTTGATCTGAAAGATTACACGCTCGCGGATGTCAAGACCGAGTTGCACGGCAACACCTTTGTCGTGACCTACCAGTTGATTCTCGATGGCAAGTCGGATGACAAGCCGCTTTCCTCGGAACCGCGGCGCGTGATGACGGTATGGCAACAGCAGAAGCGCGGCTGGGTGGCGATTGCAAGAACCGAGATGTGAGGCAGTACCCAGTACCGAGTACCCAGTACCGAGTACCGAGTACCGAGTACCGAGAAAAGACCCCTGCGGGCGAAATGCTAAGTGCCAAGTGCTAACTGCTGAATCTGACAAACGGATTTTGCGGCGGCGCCTGCTTTCCTGGTACGAGCGGGAGCGGCGGGAGTTGCCCTGGCGGAAGGATTGCGATCCGTACCGGGTCTGGGTTTCCGAGATCATGCTGCAGCAGACGCGGGTGGCGGCCGTCATCGACCACTACCACGCGTTCCTAAAGAGGTTTCCAACAGTCGAGAAACTTGCGCGCGCGCGGGAGGCTTCGGTGCTTGCGGCCTGGAGCGGCCTGGGCTACTACCGCCGGGCGCGGATGATGCACCGGGCGGCAAAGGAAATTGTCAGCAAACATGACGGGAATTTCCCTCAGACATCGGAGGGCTTGCGCGAGCTGCCGGGGATTGGGCGCTACACCGCGGCGGCCATCGCAAGCATTGCGTTTGGCGAAGCCGTCGCCGTGGTCGATGGCAACGTCGAGCGGGTGCTCGGGAGGGTGGCCGGGAAGAATCTGGGGCAGGCCGAAGTCTGGCCTCTGGCTGAAGAAGTCCTCGACCCGAAGCGTCCCGGAGACTTCAACCAGGCGATGATGGAGTTGGGCGCGACGGTGTGCGTGCCGCGGCAGCCCCGGTGTTTAACGTGTCCCGTGAGCGAGGTTTGCCGGACTCGCGGAGAATTGCCGGCGGCCGAGAGAGCCAAGCCGCAGCAGAAGAAAGAAGTGCATTACGCGCTCGATTGCCGCGAGGATGCGGTGTTACTGGTCGAGCGCGCGAAAACCGAATCACTCATGCCCGGTATGTGGGAATTGCCTCGGATTGAAGGCAACGGGGTGGATGGGGCGTGGATGAAACTGAAGCACTCGATTACTGTGACCGATTACACGGTGCGGGTGAAACAGGGGCCGGCGGGCGTCGAGGGAAGTTGGATCCCCCGGAGTCACGTTCTGGCACTGCCGTTGACGGGGTTGGCGAGGAAAATCCTCAAGCGGGCGGGAGTCATCTAAAGCCCCGAGGGATGGGGTCGTGGAATCCCACCCTTGCAAAGAACGCAAAGATTGGGGCACCCGGCATATCTAGTTTGGGGAGGAAAGATGGCGGCTTTGACGAGCGGGAAGACGGCTCCGGATTTTTCGTTGCCGGCGATGGATGGATCGACATTTTCCTTGAAAGACGCGCTGGCGCATGGGCCGGTGGTGCTGGCGTTTTTCAAGATTTCCTGTCCGGTGTGCCAGTATGCGATGCCGTTTGTCGAGCGCATCTACAAGGCGTACGGCGGGAAGAATGTGACGATTGTGGGCGTCTCGCAGAACGAAAAGAAAGATACGGCGCTGTTCAACCGGGAGTACGGCGTGACCTTACCGGTACTGCTCGACGATACCAGGAGCTATCCCGTGTCGAACGCTTACGGATTAACCAACGTGCCGACGCTTTTCTGGATCGCGCAGGATGGGGAGATCGACGTCTCGTCGGTGGGGTGGTCGAGGAAAGAGATCGACGAGATCAACGTCAAGGCTGCTCAGGCTTTCGGCGATCGAGTGAAGCCGGTGTTCCACGCGGGCGAGCAAGTCGCAGAATTCCGGGCGGGTTGAAGCTCGAAAAACTGATCCCGCGGTCGCGGGAAAATTCAACAGCCTTTCAACGCAAAGGACGCTAAGAGAAGCGCGCGAAGGACGCAAAGAAACGCCCGTCCCGTGAGAATATCTGCTTACTGGGCGCTGGCGACGCGCTGGTGGAGGATTTCGTTCACCGTGGCGATGGCGCGCTCGATCTCTTCGTCGGTGTTGTAAAAGTGCGGGGACATGCGGACGCCGGCTTTCGGGCGCCAGTCGACCAGCACTTCGCGCTTCAGTAATTCGCGACACACTTCCTGCGAATCCGGCATGTCGATGGAGACTGTGCCTCCGCGCTTTTCAGGATCACGCGGAGTGTTCACGCGCCAGCCGTGGCGGCCGGCGAGTTCGATCAACTTGGTCGTCTGATGTTTCGATTTTTCGCGGATTCTCTCCACTCCTACTTCGGTGACGATCTTCAACCCAGGCCGGGCGGCTTCAAGCGCGGGGATGTGCGGCGTGCCGTTCATGAAACGGTACGGCGGATCGGTATAGCGGGTTGGTCCGATTTCGAAGGCGAAGGGATTCTGGTGTGCGGTCCATCCCGTAAGACGGGGTTCGAGTTTCTTGCCGAGATCGGGGCGCACGTAAAGATAGCCGACGCCGGGACCGCCGCAGAGCCACTTCAGCACGCCTCCGCAGGCAAAATCGGTATCGAGAGCTTGCACATCCACCGGGACCGTGCCCAGAGACTGAAAGGTATCGAGCAGGACGTGCGCCCCGACTCTGTGGGCTTTCTCGATGATGGCTTTCGCATCCTGAATGTAGGCGCTGCGGAAGATCACATGCGAAACCGGCACCAGCAGAGTTTCCTCGTCGATGGCATCGAGCAGGCGCTGGGTCGGAACGGTGACGCCGTCATCGGTTTTGACCATGTGCACGCGGGCGCCGCTCGCCTGTTGCGCCTCCCAGAAATACATGACCGAGGGGAAGTTCATGTCGCTGTAGACGACTTTGTTGCGCTTGCCGGAAAAATCGAAGCAGGAGGCAACGATGGCCTGGCAAGTGGTGACGTTCTGATGGGTCGAGACCGATCCCTTGGGCGCGTTCATGAGGGCGCCGATTTCGTCTCCGACTTCTGAGGCGAGCATCCACCAACGCTCTTCCCAGGCGCGGACGCCGCGGGTGGCCCAGGTGTCGGCATATCCCTTCATGGCGTCGTAGACCCCGCGCGGCATGGCTCCAAGCGAGTTGCTGATCAGGTAAGTCGAGCGCTCGAGGATGGGAAACTCGGGGCGGTAGCGCAGCAGGTCGTCGGTCATGGTGAGTATTGTAGAACCTTTCACCACAGAGTCACAGAGACACAGAGAAAACCAAGGCTTGGTAAAACCCCAGGGGGCGGAGGCTCGGTTTGTAAAGATAGGCGGCGGTGGCGAACGCGGTTATTTCTTCACCACAGAGTCACAGAGACACAGAGAAAACCAGGGCTTGGTAAAACCCCAGGGGGCGGAGGCTCGGTTTGTAAAGATAGGCGGCGGTGGCGAACGCGGTTATTTCTTCACCACAGAGGCACAGAGACACAGAGAAAACCAGGGTTTGGTAAAAACCCCCGGGTCGGACGCTCGGCTTGTAACAAGCAGACCGCTGGGGCAAGGGGTTTTTCTATGGGTTGGTTTTCTCTGTGACTCTGTGTCTCTGTGGTGAATGTTTCAGAACGTAGTACGCGGCCGTGAGGACGATCATGTAGACGGCGCCGCTGATCAGCGTCAGGTGGGATTTCAGGCCCGATTCGAGAATCGCGACGAGGACCAGGACGAAGCCGGCGACCGATCCCCAGGGGCCGAGCGGGGAGCGCATGGGCAGCGCGGCGAGCTCTTCGGCGGAAAGTTGCTGGCGGAATCTCACGTGAGCGGCGAGCGTTACCAGCCAGGAGAGCAACATTCCTACCAAAGCCGCGCCCAGAATCGACACGAAAGCATCTTTGGGCGCCCATTTCTCGAGCACCAGCGCCACGACGACGCCGAACGAGGAGGCGAGCAGGGCCAGGCGCGGTGATCCGACGGAATTCAGTTTGCCGAAAGCCCTGGGAGCCCATCCTGTGCGGGCGAGCGAGAACAACATGCGCGAGGCGACGTAAAGCGCGGCGTTCGATCCGGAGAGCGCGGCCGTGAGTACGACGAAGTTCATGAAGTGGGTGGCGCCGGGAATGCCGATGTGGCGGAATACGCTGACGAAAGGACTTTCGGTGACCCCGGCGCGATTCCACGGCATGATGCCGGCGAGCACGGTGATGGCTCCGAGGTAAACGCTGGTAAGAATGAGGAATGTCAGACGGATGGCTTTGGGAATCTCTGCCGGCGAGCGGGATTCGCCGGTAGTAATGGCGACCATCTCGACGCCGCCGAAAGTGTAGATGGCAAAGCCCATGGCGAGCAGTGGGGCGAGCCCTCCGTTGGGCAGGAATCCGCCTTGGGAGGTGTACTGGGAGGCGACGCGTCCATCGAGCAGAAGGCCGGCGCCAATCACGATGAAGGCCGCGATGGTGGCGACTTTGATCATCGCGAACCAGTATTCGAAGCGGCCATAGTTGCCGACGCTGCGCAGGTTGATGAGAAACAAGAGCAACGAGAAGACAATCGCCCAGACCAGCGCGGGAACTCTCGGAAACCAGAAGCCCATGTAGGTGGCGGAGGCGACGAGTTCGGCGCCAATGGAGATGGCGATGGCGGCCCAGTATCCGGCACGCGAGATAAATCCGGCCCAGTGATTGAGGTAAAGGTCGGCGTAGACGCCGAACGATCCTGCGGCGGGATGCTGGCTGGCCAGTTCGCCCATGGCCAAGGTGACAGTCCAATTGATAACCGCGGCCAGGGCGAAGCTGAGGATGACGCCGGGACCGGCGATCTCGAGAGCGGCGGCGGAGCCGAGCAGCAGGCCGGTGCCGATGGATCCTCCGACGGCGACCATGGCCATTTGTCCGGCACTCAATTGGTGTCGTAATCCGTGTTCTTCGAGGGCTTCCCGGGTCTCAGGCATTTGGGCACGTATACCAGAATGTGGCTCATGCCCAAAGAGTTATTCGAGCGGTGACCTTCGTAATCGCACTGTGCCTTACCTCATTGCCGTGGTTGGAAGCCTGCCGCCATAATTCAGTTGGGTTCCTCCCTCCCATCGCCCATGGCTGACGCAACCAATCGAGTCGATCGCGCCGAAATCACCAAGCACGTAGAGCGTGCCGAAAAGCTCCTGCAAAAGGGAAAAACCGCCGACGCGCTGGAGGAATACCTGTGGGTGCTTTCCGCGGATCCGGACAACGATACGGTGCGGCAGATGGCGGCCGATCTTTGTCTTTCTTTGCAACGGACTCCGGAAGCGGTACGGTTGCTGGGCGACCTGTTTGACCGGCAGATTGAAGAGGAGGATGCGACCCGCGCGAGCCTGACCTACAAGAAGTTAGCGCGGTTCGTGAACCCCACCTGGGATCAGAAAGTCCGCTTTGGACAGCTGC
Organism: Terriglobia bacterium; assembly: GCA_963832635.1. Taxonomy (GTDB): domain Bacteria; phylum Acidobacteriota; class Terriglobia; order Terriglobales; family Acidobacteriaceae; genus DATFTE01. Next base: position 1,319,678 of record CAWHVH010000004.1, read on the forward strand.
TCGAGAACACCAACCGGAAGCTGGCGGTCGAAACCTACGAGAACGCTCTCGAAGAACTTACCAAGCAGGGCCGGAAGCCGGATTCGCTGATTGTTCTGAAGCGCATTGTGGCTCTGGAGGCGAGCGAACGGAATTTTCTGCGGCTGGGCGAACTGTGTTCCGAACTCGGCGACAACAAGGCTGCGGCAGCGTCCTTTCAGCGGCTGGCGGAACTGACGGAAGCTTCAGGAGCGAACGCGGCGCAATGGTACGAGCGCGCCTATTCCGAGGATGCGACCGATCCTAAGATCGCGTTGAGTTATGGCAAGAGTCTGCTGGATCAGGGGCAGATGGGGGCGGCGATTTTTGTCCTGGAGCCGCATGTGAGCGCGGGCAATCCTTCCATGGAGCTGCGCGAAGTCTACGCGAAGGCGCTGCTCGCGGCCAACCGGCTGAGCGAAGCCGAACCTTTTGTCTGGCAGATTTTCGAGCAGAATCCGACACGGGTGAACGAACTTGCGAAGCTGATTGGTCTGCTGATCGATGGGGAGCAGGATGCTGATGCGGTGGCTCTGGCGCGCAAGCTGGAGGCGTACCAGCGCCGAAAAGGGGAACGTCGGGCTTTTCTGGCCATGATGCAGGAAGTGACGGGAGCGCACCGGGCTTCGCCCGAGATCCTGGAATTCATGAGCGAGCTCTACAACGGCTCGAATCGCGAAGCGGATTACTGCCAGACCTTGCTCAAGCTGTTCGATCTGCACTTTGGCATGGAGAATTTTCCGAAAGCGGCGGAGTGTCTGGATCGCGCCGTCGAAGTGGATGCCTACGAGCCGGGACACCAGAAGCGGCTGGAATCGTTGAAGGGAAAGATCGACGAGAGCCGCTACAAGGTGATCGCGTCGCGGCTTTCGAACTTGAACAAGTCGGTGCAGGAACCGGTTCGCGCGGAGGAGGAGCCGACGCTTGGTTCAGCGGCGCTACAGGACTTGATGCTGCAGGCGGAGATCCTGGTGCAATACGGCATGCGCTCGAAAGCCATTGAACGCTTGCAGCGCATTCAGGAACTGTTTCCGCACGAGGAAGAGCGCAATCAGGATTTACAGCAGCTTTACCTGGCGGCGGGGATGTCGCCGCGCTACTCGGATTCGAACCGGCCGGAGCCCGCGCCGAACGTCGCCCCGGTGGCATCGGCACCGGCGCCGGCACGCGAGACGGCGGCGGAAGCGGCGGATGTTTCAAGCTTCACGCGGGTGGCCGAGATCACCCGCAAACTCTACCGCCAGAGCAATGCCGATGCGGTGATGACGACGGCGGTGAATGAGATCGGGTCGCAGTGGAAGGCCACGCGATGCGTGACCGCGATGCGCAAACCCGGACTGCCGCCGACGGCGGTGAAGGAATATTGTGGCGAGGGAGTGAAAGCGGGGAACGCCAGCGCTCTGGCGAGAGTGGTGGCCGCGGTACAGGACCTGGCGATCAGCCGGGGGGCGCTAGCCGTTACCGATGCGGCGGCGGCTCCGGAACTGCAATCGGTGCGCGAAGCGCTGGCCGAGTTGAAGATCACGTCGCTGCTGGCGCTGCCGCTGGCCGACGGCGCGGACCACGTCGGGGTGCTCTTCCTGGCGCAAGATACACCGCAGGGCTGGCATTCGAACGACATCGTGGTGTTGAAGACGATCAGCGATCAGATTGTAATTGCGCTGAATAACGCCGGGCTGCGGCGGCTGGTGAAAAACCTGTCGGTGACCGACGAGAAGTCGGGATTGCTGAAGCGGGCGTCGTACCTCGATCTGCTCATGGCGGAGACCAAGCGCGGCATTCAGCAGGGAACTCCGGTGACGGTGCTGCTGATGCAGTTCGGCAGAAGCGCCGCCATGGTAAAGGAATTTGGGGAAGCGGCGGTGGAAGCGGCCATGCGCCAGATTGGCCAGTTGTTCGCCACCAATATCCGGCAGAACGATCTGGCGTTCCGCTACGAGATGACCACCGTCGCCATCGTGCTGGGGGAAACTGCGGAAAAGGAAGGGCTCATGGCAGTGGAGAAGCTGCGCAAGGTGATCGCCAGCGTCACCCTGCCGGAAAAAGAAGGCCCCATCCCGTTCAGCGCGGGTCTGGCGGAAGCCGTGGTGCGCCAGCAGTACGATCCCGTGGATATCGTCACGGAAGTGATCAATCGCGCCGAACTGGCGCTGGATATGGCGATTGCCCAGGGCGCGGGCAAGGTGGTTCCTCTGGCGGCATCGATGGCGACCGCGGCGGTCGCGTAAAAGTCATTTCCGATTTGCAATTGCCAATTTCCAATTGAAAAGCGCCGATCATTATCATCCGGTTCTGACGTCGCTTCGCGACTGACGGGCGGGAAGCCTGCCCCTCCATCGAATTCCCTGTTTTAAAATTGGCAATTGGAAATTGGCAATCGGCAATTCGCCTGAATCCCGCCTGCGCTGATAAACTAACAAGTTTGGTTGAGCCATTCTTATCCTTTCTGAGTCAGGACCTTCATGTTGAAACCAGGTGATATCGCAATCGTAAGCGGGGCGCGTACTCCCATGGGGCGGTACTGCGGCAAGCTGAAAGACTTCACGGCCATGGAACTGGCGTCGGTCGCCAGCAAAGGCGCGATCGAGCGCTCCGGGCTTGATCCCAAGGAATTCGATCACGCGGTTTTCGGCAATGCGCAGCAGACTTCGGGCGACGCGCTTTACGGGGCGCGGCACGTGGGATTGCGGGCGGGGCTGCCGATTGAGACTCCGGCGCTGACCGTCAACCGGTTGTGCGGGTCAGGGATGCAGGCGATCGTGAACGCGGCGCAGATGATTCAGCTGGGCGAAGCGAACGTGGTGCTGGCTGGCGGCATGGAGGCGATGTCGCAGGCGCCGTTTTCCATTCGCGGGCGCGATGGGTTCACGCTGGCGCCCGGGGGCAAGCTCGAAGATTCGCTGATGGTGGCGCTGCTCGATACCTATTGCGGCCTTTACATGGCGAATACGGCTGAGTTGTACGGTGAGCAGCAGGGGATCACGCGGCAGACGCAGGATGAGTTTGCGTTGCGCTCGCAGCAGATGGCCGATGCGGCGTACAAGGCCGGGCGCCTGCAGGAAGAGATCGTTCCCGTGCCATTGAAGAGATCGCAAGGGCGAGTTGAGCGGAGAGATGTTCACCGAAGATGACCACCGGCGTCCGCAGACCACGATGGAAGGGCTGGCGAAGCTGAAGCCGGCGTTCGGCAAGAACGGCACGGTGACGGCTGGAAACGCCAGCGGCATTGTGGATGGCGGCGCAGCCGTGGTGGTCATGGCGCTGGAGCAGGCGCAGAAGCGAAACCTGAAGCCGCTGGGGCGAATTGTCAGCTGGGGAATTGCCGGTGTCGATCCCAAGTTGATGGGCCGCGGTCCGGTTCCAGCCACTAAGATCGCTTTGCAGAAAGCTGGGTTGACGCTGGACTACATCGATCTGATCGAAGTGAACGAGGCATTTGCGGCACAATATCTGGCGGTCGAGAAAGAGTTGGGATTGGATCGCGAGAAAGTGAATGTCAACGGCGGGGCGATAGCGCTGGGGCATCCGCTGGGCGCGACTGGCACGCGGCTGGTGATTACGCTGCTGCATGAATTGCGGCGGCGAAAGAAGAAGTATGGGCTGGCGACGGCGTGTATCGGCGGCGGGCAGGGGATTGCGATGATTGTGGAGAGCATGAATTAAATTGCCAATTGCCGATTTTCGATTGCCAATTGAACGGCCTCATCGTCTAGGTTTTCCAATTGGAAATTGGAAATTGGCAATTGAAAATTGGAAATACTTACGACTTGTCATCCCGAGCGGAGCGCGGGATCAGCAGTTGAACGTCATAAACCACAAAGGACACAAAGGGGCACGAAGGTTTTTGTTTTGTGATCTTTCGTGTCCTCGGTGGTGAAAAGGAATTCTATGAACATTAAGAAAGTCGGCGTACTGGGTTGTGGCTTGATGGGTTCCGGCATTGCGCAGGTTTCGGCGATGGCTGGATTCGACGTGACCGTGCTTGAAGTCGAGCAGAAGTTTCTGGACAAGGGCTTTGCCGGGATCGAGAAATCGCTCGGCGAAGTTTGCCGAGCGTCCCGTGGATAAGGGTGGGATCACGGCACAGCAGAAAGACGCGGCGCGTGCGCGGCTGAAGGGCACGACCAATATGCAGGACCTCGCGGATTGCGACATCATCGTCGAGGCGGTGATCGAAAATGTAGGCGAGAAGAAGAAAATCTATTCGGCGCTCGATGCGATTGCGAAGAAAGACTGTATCTTCGCTTCGAACACCTCTTCCATTTCGATTACCGAGCTGCTGACCGCGACCAAGCGTCCCGAGCGCTTCATTGGATTGCACTTTTTCAATCCTGTTCCCTTGATGAAGCTGGTCGAGGTGGTGCGGACGATCGCTACTGCCGATGACGTGTACGAGACCGCTTATGAGTTTGGCAAGAAGCTGGGCAAGGTTCCGGTGCGGACGTCGGACAAAACCGGGTTCATCGTTAACCGACTGCTGGTGCCGTACCTGCTGGACGCGATCCGGGCGTATGAAGAAGGCGTGGGGTCGATTGAAGATATCGACAATGCCATGAAGCTGGGCTGCGGGTACCCCATGGGTCCGTTCACGCTGCTGGATTTTGTCGGGCTGGATACGACGTACTACATCACGCACGTGATGTATGACGAATTCAAAGAGCGGCGCTTTGCTTCGCCTCCGCTGCTGAAGCGGTTGGTGATGGCGGGATGGTACGGGCGGAAGTCGGGGCGGGGATTTTATGATTATGCGGACCCGGCGAATCCGAAGCCGCAGAAGCTGTAACTGTTTGGCCACGGATGAGCACGGATAAGAATTTAGTCTGTCATCCTGAGCGTAGCGAGAACGTCGCGAAGCGAGTTCTTGCGCAGTCGAAGGATCCCTGTTACTTGACCAGACAGAGATGTGGAAAGGCATTCTTACGGCGAAGATTCAGGGAGAATTCCCTGACATGCAGCTGCAGATTTTAGTTTAATAGGGGTCCTTCGACTGCGTGATCGTCCACTTCGTGGACGATCGCTTCGCTCAGGATGACAGAGGGTTTGGTTTAATCCGCGTGAATCCGTGGCAAGGAATCTAATCTTATGAACTTCGAAAACATTCTTCTGGAAAAGAAAAACGCGATTGCTTATGTCACCGTCAACCGTCCCAAGGTTTTGAACGCGCTCAACATGGCGACCATGGAGGACCTGCGGGCGGCGTTTACCGATATCAAGAATGACAGCTTGATCCGCGTCGCCATCATGACGGGATCGGGAGAGAAGGCGTTTATTGCAGGGGCCGATATTGGCGAACTGGCCAAGCACGACGCCGTGTCGGGCAAAGAGTACACGCACAAGGGCCAGTCGGTGCTTGATCTGATCGAGAATCTGGGCAAGCCGGTGATTGCCTGCATCAACGGATTCGCGCTGGGCGGCGGATGCGAGATTGCCATGGCTTGCACCATGCGTCTGGCGAGCGAAAACGCGAAGCTGGGCCAGCCCGAAGTGAAGCTCGGGATTATTCCCGGCTACGGCGGCACGCAGCGGCTGCCGCGGCTGGTGGGCAAGGGAATCGCGATGCAGTTGGTGCTGGCGGGCGAGATGATCACGGCGCAGGAGGCGCATCGCATTGGCCTTGTGAACGAGGTCACAGCGGCTGGTGATCTGATTCCTCGCGCGGAAGCTATCGCGCAGAAGATCATCGCCAATGCTCCCCTGGCCGTGCAGTACGCCATGGAAGCGGTCAACAAGGGCATGGAGATGACCCTCGCCGAGGGCCTGTATCTGGAAGCGGTGCTGTTTGCCGTGGCCTGCGCGACGGAAGACAAGAAAGAAGGCACGACCGCGTTTCTGGAGAAGCGGGCGGCGCAGTTCAAGGGAAAATAATTGCCAATTTGTAAACTGAACCAATCGACAATCGAAAATCGACAATCGAAAATTGCTTAAGTCTCTCCATATCGGACGCTATGCCACCAAGCCTGAAGACTTTCGCAGGCTGGTGGCGTTCTTCGAGGCGATTGGCTTTGAGCGGATGACGGTGGCGGACCGCCGGTCGGCGATCCTGACCGCCCCGGTGGGTATGCTGAGCCTGAACGCGCTTTCTCCCGAGTATCCCAAGGACGTGCTGGACCGGTTGAAGGACGTGGCGCGGCTGATGGTGGTCGAAGTCACGAATCCTGACAACGTGTTTGCTATTGCCGAGAAGATGAAGCTGAAGGTGCTGGCCGATTCGACTTCTCCGGCTTCGGGCGAGCGCAGCTTTTCGCTGGAGCTGCCGGGAGAAATCGTGGTCACCGTGCACGGCAAACCCGAGGAACCCGCGCCGGGCATCGAAGGCGAACTGAACGCGAAGGGGAAGCGGTTTGCGCTGGTGGTGGCGCGCTTCAATGCGTTCATTACCGAGCGCTTGCTGCAGGGGGCGCTGGACGCGCTGCGGCGGACCGGGGCACGCAGTCAGGACATCACCATCATGCGCGTGCCGGGCAGCTTCGAGATTCCTTCGGCGGCGCGCACCCTGGCCGAGACCGGGAAGTACGATGCCATCATCTGCATTGGCTGCCTGCTGCGCGGAGAGACGGCGCACTACGAAGTGATCGTGAACGAAGTGGCGCGCGGGATCGGACAATCGGCGCAGGAGACAGGCGTCCCACACAGCCTGGGAGTGCTGACCTGCAACACGCTGGAGCAGGCGATCGACCGCGCCGGCCTGAAGATGGGCAACAAGGGCTTTGAGGCGGCGCTGGCGGCGGTGGAGATGGCGGCGCTGAAGAAAGCTGTCAGCCGTCAGCCATCAGCTTTCAGCAAAACGCGTGCCGTTAAATCACGTATGCGCCCTCCGAAGCGGAAACGCTAAGTCGGTATCCCACTAGAGTTCTTGTAGACTGAAGGCTGAGAGCTGACGGCTGATAGCTACTGCTCCATGGGCACCCGACGAAAATCCCGCGAACTGGTTCTGCAGATGTTGTTCCAGGCCGACATGGGCCGGCAGAAGGCGGAAGACGTGCGCCGGACATTCTGGAACGAGCGCAGCGGCGTAGGCGCCGATGTGCGCGGGTTTGCCGAAGACTTGTTCCGCGTGGCCAGCGACCGGACCTCGGAAATCGACCAGTTGATTGAGCGTCACGCCGAGAATTGGCGCATGGAGCGCATGGCGGCGGTCGATCGCAATGTGCTGCGCGCGGCGGTCGCGGAACTGCTGGCTTTTCCCACCACGCCCCGCGCCGTCATCATCAATGAGGCACTGGAAATCGCCCGCAAATTCTCCAGCCCGGAGTCGGTGCAGTTCATCAACGGCGTGCTCGACAGCGTGGGCCGCGACCTCGAAAAAGCAAAAGCCTAGCACCTGGTTCTCATCAATTGACTTCGGGATAGAAAGCTGCGCCCTCAGGGGCTGAAGCCCGCATTTTTATTGGCTTCGGGCGATGCGGCTGGAAGCCGCATCCTTTCAAACCATTGCGGGTTCTACCTGAAGCCGAAAGCCTGACTATTCGGGCTGGATGGCGATCAGGTTTGGTTTGCACGGCACCGGAGGTGTATTCGGGCACAGATAATCGGGAGTAGTAGGCGTCGAAGGGAAGGGGATTTCCGCGATGTCTCCGCCGGATTGCGTGCTCAGGACGTGGACCATGCCATCGTCGGCGGCCACGTAGAGCAGGTTTCCATCCAGCGTGAGCGCGGCTCGCGTGGGGAAGGTGGTGCCATTCAGCGGGATGGCGGACGAAATCTGGTTGTTCACATCGAAGATCAGGATACTCGGCAGGTTCGCGGCCACCACGTAGGCCTTGCTACCGTCGGGCGCGATGAGCAACTGTTTTGGAGTGAAGACTCCCTGGCCCAGATTGAAAGAATTCACGGTGTTGATCACGGTGGGGAAGCAACCGCTTGGCTGGGTGGGCGGGGGCATCAGGTTCCCAACCACGCTGATGACGTCGATGCTCGGTGGATCCAATCCCAAAATCTGCGTGGCATTCGGCAAAGTCTTGATGAAGGTGGGTGCCGTGGGAGTGGTGACGGACGGCAGGATGGCGTTGTCGCAGGTCCTTCCCACGGAAACACCGCTCGCGCTTCCTCCGGCAATATAGGCGAAAGCGCCTTCCGAGAGGAAAGTCACATCGTTGGCGACATTCGTACTGCTCAGCGGAATCGTCTGCAACGCGTCGAGCAGGGAATAGACGTAGAGGGTGCTGGAGGTGCCGTTGTTGGCGACAATGAAAGCCTTCGAGTTGTCGGGCGCAAAGGCAGCGGCAGTGGCGCCGGTGATGGCGAAGTTTACGGCCGCGTGAGTCGTATTGTCGAACACATACACAACGTTCGGAGTATCCAGGGTGTCCGAGATAATCGCTTTGTTGCCGTTGGGAGATACCGCCAGAACTTTCCCCACAACCGCGGGAAATTGATTGATGGCGGGCGAATTGGAGGAGAGGGTGGCGACCATCAGACCCTTGGTGCCTTGAAAGCTTTGATCGGTGCCAAAGAACCCGGTAAGCACATTTCCGCTGGTTCCGCGGGCTATGGCAAAAACCATCGAGTTTGGAGTGGCCGGAAGGATGACCAGGTTCCCGACGGTATTAATGGGGCTGATGATAGGGACCAGCGCCGTGAGGCAGTTGGTACTGAAATTTTGCGGCAGGCTGCAATCGGTAGTCGTGACCCAGACAGTCTGAGTTTGCTCGGTGGAACTGCTCGAGGTAGCGGTGCCGGTGATGACGCTTTCAGGGTAGATGGCGCCGGTTGGATAAACGGGATCGGCCGGCGTAAGTCCTATATTGCAGGTCGGAGGGGTGCAGGAGGCAACGACAGCGGTGGTTCCCGGACGGGACAAGGAGATGGTTCCGTCCCCAGCCGTGGCAGTGGCGCTGGTTGCCGTGACTTCCGACGCCGTTCCCGCGTTAAGCGCCGAAGAACTCCAGGTCAGGGGGACGTCGGTGATGATGTTGTTATTGGCATCCGTAATGGTGGGCGTGACGTCTTTCGAACCCGAACCTATCACGGTAAAGGAATTGCCGCTTACCCCGTTGACAGTCAGAGAAATCGATTTGACCGGACAAGTATAGAAGTTAAAAGGAGCACTGACGACGTTGGCGATAGAAGCGAAAAGCTGTGTGACTCCCGGGGTTTTCGCGGTGACCTGGATCTGATTTAAGGAGGCTCCGTTCACCATGTTGGCAAGGCCGGTGGCGGTATCGCTGGTCGAGGCCACCGCGGTACTGGCGACTTGCCAGGTGAATTGCCCGACCGTGGAAGTGATATCCGTGCCTCGGCTGAAGGCATTGACCTGGTAGTACGAAGTGGTGTCTTTAGAGATGCAGGGCGTGGTTGGTGGCTGTTGCGGGGGCGGCGGCGGAATCTGCTGAACGGCGATGCTGTCGATGTGCTGGTGAACGTAGATGGTGACCGGCGTACTGCTAACCCCTCGCGCCGAGGCGAAGACCTGGGCGACACCGCTGGAGGCAGGCGTGCAGACTCGCGGCTGGCTTAGAGAATCCCAGGTGCCGGCGCAGGCAACTCCATTATTGGCGACGGTTACTACCGAGGCGTTCGTGGTCTGGTAGGCGACCTGGACGGTGATGGTGCGGTTGGCGAAGTTGGTCGCCGTGGTGGTAAACGACTGCGTGCCGCCTAAATCTAGCGATACTGACGCAGAGGGGTTGATGGCGAGGCGCGCGGGTTTCTCGAAGGCAGTGCCACTGACGGCGCCGCTACCGCAGCTTGCGAGAATCATGCTGAAGAAAATTACCGAGATGAGTGCGCAGCAAACAGAACCCAACCTACCCATGCATCCTCCCCGCCTCAAGGTTATCCATGGGGCGAGCGCTCTTGACTGGGAAACGGACAGTTTAGAGGCTATCCCTGTTTTCGGCAACCGTAGTTGCCCGGCGACGCACTATTGAGTTCCCGGAGGGCGAATTCCCGGAGGAATCCTGGGGCCGGGGAACGTTCTCCCCGAAACTCGCCGCGAGAGACTCATCAGCGATCAGATGCGGCACACAGTGGTTGACGATGTGCAACACGAATTGTTATATTTGTAAGGTTCCGCGAGCTAAGTCTGGCTAGTCTGTACGCGGAGGTTTTCTTCGCGCGCTGTTTGTGTGTGCGAAAAGTGCCTCGTACGAATGCAGCTCAGCTTTAGAAGTTAACGTCTTCGGAGAAAGTTTCTGAAGCGGCCCTCGCTGAAATGCTCCGCGCTCACCTTTCACCCGTTGAAAGGATATGCGGGGCAAAGCTAGCGAAACGGAGTACCTGCTGTCGCCAACCGCGGCAGTGCCTGGTGCCACCGTCGTTAGCGCTAGTCTGAACGGGAAACCGGAATTCTCCTGCTGTCGTTGTGTGCAGCGGGAAGTATGGTGGCGGACCCCGCCATCCAGCCCCTGAAATCAGGGAAACGCAAGTGCGGCGCAGTTCCGCGTTCGCGCCCTTGGGGTGCGGGAGTGGACAGTCGCAAGGAGCGGCAAGAGTGCCAACTTTTAATCAACTCGTGAAGTCCGGCCGGAAGCGGCCGCGGTACAAGACGGCGAGTCCTGCGTTGCAGGGATGTCCGCAGAAACGCGGTGTTTGCACCCGCGTGTACACGCAAACTCCGAAAAAGCCGAACTCGGCTTTGCGCAAGGTGGCGCGTGTGCGCTTGACCAACGGGATCGAAGTGACCACGTACATCCCCGGAGTCGGACACAACCTGCAGGAGCACTCGATCGTTTTGATCCGCGGCGGCCGCGTGAAGGATCTGCCGGGCGTTCGCTATCACGTGGTGCGCGGGACGCTCGACGCGGTGGGCGTCGCCGGCCGTAAGCAAAGCCGATCGAAGTACGGAGCCAAGCGACCGAAAGCGTAATTCGTCGTTCGTCGTTGGTCATTGGTCGTGGGCCAAGACCAACCAGGAGCAGAGAGCTAGATGCCTCGAAAAGGACATATCGCAAAGCGTGGAACCGAGCTCGATCCGGTTTACCAGTCGGATCTGGTGACGAAGTTCGTGAATTCCATGATGTGGCAGGGCAAGAAGAGCACGGCGGAGGGCATTTTTTATGAAGCCCTGACCCGGTTGCAGCAAAAGGGCGGCGACGAAGCGCTGAAGCTCTTCAAAAAGGCGGTCGAGAACGCCAAGCCTTTGCTCGAAGTGAAGACGCGCCGCGTGGGTGGCGCGAACTACCAGGTGCCGGTGGAAGTGAATGCCGACCGGCGTACTTCGCTGGCCATTCGCTGGCTGATTACCTACTCCCGCGGACGCGGCGAGAAGGGGATGATCGACAAGTTAAGCAATGAATTGCTCGACGCCGCCAACAATCGAGGCGCTGCGATCAAGAAGAAAGAAGACGTTCACCGCATGGCGGAAGCCAACAAGGCATTCGCGCATTACCGGTGGTAGGAAGATTTGGAAATTGGTGATCGGGTAATTTTGCCTTTGAGCTACTCGGCTTAGCTCAGATCATGAATTACCAAATTACCCGATCACGAAATTACGAAATTGGTAGAGCCCCAGAAGGAAGAATAGAAAGCCGTGGCCAGACAAGTCCCATTAGAACGTTGCAGGAATATCGGCATCATGGCGCACATCGATGCCGGCAAGACCACTACGACGGAGCGCATCCTGTTCTATACGGGCCGGACGCACCGCATCGGAGAGGTCCATGAAGGCACGGCCACGATGGATTGGATGGAGCAGGAGCAGGAGCGCGGTATCACGATTACTTCCGCGGCCACAACCTGTACCTGGCGCGATATCCGCATCAACATTATCGATACCCCCGGTCACGTCGATTTCACGGCGGAAGTCGAACGCTCCTTGCGTGTTCTTGACGGCGCGGTCGCGGTGTTTGACGCCGTTCATGGAGTGCAGCCGCAGTCGGAGAAAGTCTGGCGGCAGGCTGATAAATACGGCGTCCCGCGAATCTGTTTCATCAACAAGATCGACAAGATGGGTGCCGATTTCGAGCATGCCATCGATACCATCCGCAAGCGTCTCAATGCCAAGCCCGTCGCGATCCAGATTCCCATCGGCCAGGAAGACAAGTTCAAAGGCGTGGTCGATCTGATCAACATGAAGGCTGTCGTTTGGAAAGATGAAACGATGGGCGCGGAATATCATACCGAGGAGATTCCCGCCGACCTGCAGAAGAAAGCGGAGGCGTTCCGCACTCAGTTAGTGGAAACGATTGCAGAGAACGATGACGAAATCCTGCACAAGTTTCTGGAGGGCGAGAGTATTTCCTCCGATGAGCTGCGGGCTTCACTGCGCAAGTCGACGATCGGTCTGAAGTTATTCCCGGTGGTGCTGGGAACGGCGTTCAAGAACAAGGGGATTCAGCCGTTGCTCGATGCGGTGGTGGATTATCTGCCTTCCCCTCTCGATACCAAGGAAGTGCATGGCAAGGACCCTGACACCGGCGAAGTACTGACGCGCAAGGCGGATGACAAAGAGCCTTTCGCGGCGCTGGCGTTCAAGATCATGGCCGATCCGTTTGTCGGGCAGTTGACCTTCATCCGGGTTTACTCGGGACAGCTCAAGTCCGGCGAAGGCGTCCTGAACCCGCGTACCCGCAAGCACGAGCGCATCGGGCGTTTGCTCAAGATGCACGCCAACAAGCGCGAGGATGTCAGCGAGATTCTGGCGGGCGACATCTGTGCCGCGGTGGGCTTGAAGAATGTTTCGACCGGCGACACCATTTGCGACGAGAAGCATCCCATTGCGCTCGAATCGATTGAGTTCGCGGTTCCCGTGATTTCGGTGGCGGTGGAACCGAAGACTAAGGCCGACCAGGAAAAGATGGGCATGGCGCTCGCGAAGTTGGCGCAGGAAGATCCCACCTTCAAGGTTCACACCGATCCTGACAGCGGACAGACCATCATCAGCGGCATGGGCGAGTTGCATCTGGAGATCATCGTCGACCGCATGATGCGCGAGTACAAAGTCGAGGCCAATGTCGGCAAGCCGCAGGTGGCGTATCGCGAGACGATTCGCAGAAAGTCGGAAGCCGAAGGCAAATACATTCGCCAGACCGGCGGCCGCGGTCAGTACGGTCACGCCAAGATTCGCCTGGAGCCGAACGAACCAGGTAAAGGCTACGAATTCATCAACGACATCATTGGCGGTTCGGTGCCGAAGGAATTCATCAAGCCCATCGATCAGGGCATTAAAGAAGCGATGGAAGGCGGCATTCTGGCGGGCTACGAGATGGTCGACGTCAAGGCAACGCTTTATGACGGCAGTTATCACGACGTCGATTCGAACGAAATGGCGTTTAAGATCGCCGGATCAATGGCCTTCAAGGAGGCCGCGCGCAAGGCTTCTCCGGTGCTGCTGGAGCCGGTGATGTCGGTGGAAGTGGTAACTCCGGAAGATTATGCCGGTGTCATCATGGGTGACTTGAGTTCGCGCCGTGGACGAATCGAAGGCATGGAGCATCGCGCCGGTTCTCAGGTGATTCACGCCATTGTGCCGCTGGCCGAGATGTTCGGCTACGCGACTCACATGCGCTCATCGACCCAGGGACGGGCCGAGTACTCGATGCATTTCGCGAGGTATGAAGAGGCTCCGCGGTCGGTGGCGGAGGAGATCATTGCGCGGGTGCAAGGCACCGCGAAGTGACTGGCGGCGCCGCGGTTCGTTGTCGACCGCAGATTTTGGGTCAGAGAAGGCAGGCTGGTTGAGTTCGAGCGAGTATTTGGGCCGGATGGAGTTTGGCAGAGGTTGGTCCGGCGGTCCGAGGATTACCTCGGTACAGATGTGAAGCGGGAGTCGGATGGGCGGTGCCGGGTTCGGGATTTCTGGAATGGGCATCGTGGGTTTGAACGCTTCCGCGAGCAGTTTTCGGAGGACCTCGGCCGCTTCGATCAGTGGATTGCCGGGGAGTTGGTGGAAAAACAGGAATTCGTTGGCGCGTATTACGAGGCCGACGGTGACGATTTGGTTCCGGCGTAGTTAACAGCCGAGGAGATAGAAAGCAAATGGCGAAGGAAAAATTTGAGCGGAATAAGCCGCACTGCAACGTAGGGACGATTGGTCACATTGACCACGGGAAGACGACGTTGACGGCGGCGATCACCAAGGTGTTGCAGAAGCACAATCCGAAGATTGTGTTCCGGTCGTTCGATTCGATCGACAACGCGCCGGAAGAGAAGGCGCGCGGCATCACCATTGCGACGGCGCACGTGGAGTACGAGACCGCGAACCGGCACTACGCGCACGTGGATTGTCCGGGCCACGCCGACTACATCAAGAACATGATCACGGGCGCGGCGCAGATGGACGGCGCGATCTTAGTCGTGGCGGCGACCGACGGTCCCATGCCGCAGACGCGCGAGCACGTGCTCCTGGCGCGCCAGGTGGGCGTGCCCTACATCGTGGTGGCGCTGAACAAGTGCGATGCGGTCGACGATCCTGAGTTGCTCGACCTGGTCGAACTCGAAGTGCGCGAGCTTTTGAAGTCGTACCAGTTTCCCGGAGACGACGTGCCGGTGATCCGGCTGTCGGCGTTGGGGGCGTTGAACGGCGAAGAGAAGTGGGAAAAGCAGATTGACGCGTTGATGGAGGCGGTGGACAAGAGCGTGCCGCAGCCGGCGCGCGATCTGGATAAGCCGTTCCTGATGCCGATTGAAGATATTTTCTCGATCTCGGGACGCGGCACGGTGGTGACGGGCCGCATCGAGCGCGGCAAGGTGAAGGTGGGCGAGGAAGTGGAGATTGTGGGCTTCCGGGACACGCGCAAGACGGTGGTGACGGGCGTGGAAATGTTCAAGAAGCAGCTGGACGAAGGTCTGGCTGGGGACAACGCCGGGTTGTTGCTGCGCGGCATTGCGAAAGAAGATGTGGAGCGCGGGATGGTGCTGGCGAAGACGGGCTCGATCACGCCGCACACCAAGTTCAAGGCCGAGGTGTACATCCTGACGAAGGAAGAAGGCGGGCGGCATACGCCGTTCTTCAAGGGATACCGGCCGCAGTTTTACCTGCGAACGACGGACGTGACGGGCGTGGCGGAGTTGCCGGCGGGCACGGAGATGGTGATGCCGGGAGACAACGTGAGCCTGGTGATTGAGCTGATCACGCCGGTGGCGATGGAAAAGGGATTACGCTTCGCGATTCGTGAAGGCGGCCACACGGTGGGCGCAGGCACGATTGCGGAGATTGTGCAGTAACTGCGAGTACCCAGTACCGAGTACCGAGTACCGAGAGAAGAGCTAAAGGCTAAGAGCTAAGAGCTGGGTCTCAAAAGCACGATGGGTTCGCGGGCGAGGCCGCCCGCGCCACATAAAGTTCTTTCCTTCCGGATGAGCCGGGAGGGCGAAAGAGTGACGACGTGATTGGAAAAGAAAGAATTCGCATCCGGTTGAAAGCTTACGACTACCGCATCCTGGACCAGTCCACGGGTGAGATTGTCGACACCGCGCGCCGTACCGGCGCGCAGATCGCGGGCCCGATTCCATTGCCCACGATGAAGAACAAGTATTGCGTGCTGCGGTCGCCGCACGTCGACAAGAAGTCGCGGGAGCAGTTCGAGATCCGCACCCACAAGCGTTTGCTCGACATTCTCGAGCCCACGCAGCAGACCGTGGATGCGCTGATGAAGCTCGATCTCCCGGCTGGCGTGGACGTCGAGATCAAGGCCTTCGGGAAAGAGCATAAGTAGTCGTTGGTCGTTCGTCGTTGGCCGAAGACAAACAACCAACCCCAGCCAATAGCCGTCGTTCATTGAATGACGAGCCAAGCTGGGAATGGAGAGGGAAATGGGAAAGATCACAGGAATTCTGGGAAAGAAAGTCGGAATGACGCAGCTCTTCGATGACAAGGGCGATGTGCATCCGGCGACCGTGCTGCAGGCGGGCCCCTGCGTGGTCACGCAGCACAAGACGCAGACCAAAGACGGCTACGAGTCGGCGCAGATCGGATTAGTCGAGTTCGTGAAAGAGAAGAGCCTGACCAAACCGATGAAGGGACACTTGGGCAAGAATAACGCTCCTCCGGTGAAGTTCATCCGCGAGGTCCCGGTGGAAGTCGAGGAGAAGTCTGAAGGCAATGGCGCTGTGAAGGCGGGCGAGCGGGTGCTGGTCGATATTTTCGATGGCGAGCGCTTTGTCGATATCGTCGGCATCAGCAAGGGCCGTGGTTTCGCGGGTGTGGTAAAACGTCACCACTTCGCGGGTGGTCCTAAGTCGCATGGTTCGATGTTTCAGATCACCGGTTCGATCGGTTCTTCGGCGTTCCCGTCGCGCGTGTTCAAAGGCATGCGGATGTCGGGACACATGGGAGTCGATCGCGTCACGGTTCGCAACCTGCGCATTCTGGGCGTGGACAAAGATGACAACCTGCTGGTGGTCGAAGGCAGTGTGCCCGGTCCGAACGGCGGGTATCTGGTGATTACGAAAGCCAAGAAACCGCCGCGAGAGCGCCGTGGGTTTGCCGGTTCGGCGACGGTCGATCCGTTGAAGGCCGCCAAGCGGGCTGCGAAAAAAGGGTAGCGAGTAGCTAGGAAACGATATGGCAACGATTGATATTCATGATTTGAGCGGAGCCAAGGTCGGGACGCTGGACCTCGCCGACGAGATTTTCGGCGCGGTGAACGAAGACCTGCTCTGGGAAGCGGTGAAGCACTACCGGGCTTCGCAGCGCGCCGGCACGCACGCCACCAAGAACAAGAAACTGGTATCGGGCGCCGGCAAGAAGCTGTGGAAGCAGAAGGGGACGGGACGCGCCCGCGTGGGCTCGATTCGCTCTCCGCTGTGGCGCCACGGCGGCACGGTACACGGACCGCAGCCCCACTCCCACGACTACACGTTCCCGCGCAAGAAGCTGCTGGGAGCGTTGCGATCGGCGCTGGCGGCGAAGTTTGCCGATGGGAAGCTGATCATCGTGAATGCCTTCGATGTGAAAGAAGCCAAGACCAAGCCGTTCCGCGATGCGCTCGATGCGCTGAAAGTGGATAAGACGGTGCTGCTGGTTGAGCTCCCCAAGCACGAGAACAAGAATCTCGAACTGAGCTCGCGGAACCTGGAAGGCGTGCAACTGATTCGCGGCAACGAGGTGCATCCCTACCATCTGTTGCGCTATGACCGCGCGATCTTCTCCCAGCCTGCGATCGAGAAGCTGCAGATTTCGCTGAAAGATTCGGTTTCCAAGAAGCGACGCCAGCATCACGAAGGCGAGGGGACGGCGAAGAAGGCAACGCGTTCTCCGCGCAAGCGGGTGCGGCATGAAAAAGCGGCGGAGGTGGCCTGATGAAATCCGCATATCAGATTCTTCGCCGTCCGGTGATCACGGAAAAAGGTCTGGCGATCAAAGAAAACCAGAACACGCTGGTATTCCAGGTGGCGCCGAAGGCGACCAAGACCGAGATCAAGGAAGCGGTGCAGTCGATTTTTAAAGTGAAGGTGAGTTCGGTGCGCACCGCGAACTATCCCGGGAAAGAGCGGCGGCGCGGCAAGTTTGCCGGCTACCGTCCCGATTGGAAGAAAGCGTACGTGCGCTTGAAGGCCGGCGAGAAGATGCCGGAGTACGCACAAAACTTGTAATGCAGCTATCAGCTGTCAGCCGTCAGCTTTCAGTGAAAGCGGCGGCTGATAGGAAACTTTCTGAGAGCTGACAGCTGAAAGCTGAGAGCTGATTATGGCGATTAAGACATACAGACCGACGACGCAGACGTTGCGCTACCGCACGACGATCGTCAATGACGACATCACGACGACCAGTCCGCACAAGCCGTTGCTCGAACCCAAGCGGCGTACCGGGGGACGGCGTAATTCCGGCGATACCACCATGTGGCATCGCGGCGGCGGACACAAGCGCAAGCTGCGGCTTATCGATTTCAAGCGCGACAAAACGGGCATCGCGGCCAAGGTGGTTTCAATCGAATACGATCCCAACCGCTCAGCGCGCATCGCGCTGCTGGCGTACGCGGACGGCGAGAAGCGCTACATCCTGCAGCCCGACGGGTTGAAGGTGGGACAGAAGATTGTGAGCGGAGCCGACGCCGATATTCTGGTCGGCAACGCGCTGCCGCTGCGCAATATTCCTCCCGGCACCACCATTCACAATATCGAGTTGCGTCCGGGCAAGGGCGCGCAGATGGTGCGTTCGGCGGGCGGGTCGGCGCAGTTGGTCGCGAAAGAGGGCGACTATGCGCTGGTGAAACTGCCCTCGGGCGAGACCCGCAAGGTTGCACAGGACTGTATGGCGACGATCGGGCAGGTGGGCAATCTCGATCATGAGAATGTGACCATCGGCAAGGCGGGGCGCACGCGCTGGCTGGGACGGCGTCCGGTGAACCGCGGTGTTTCGATGAACCCGGTCGATCACCCGCACGGTGGTGGTGAAGGCAAGACCTCAGGCGGACGGCACCCGGTGACCCCGTGGGGCCAGCCGACTCGTGGATATAAGACTCGCAACAACAAGCGGACGGATGCCTTCATCGTGAACCGTCGCGGCAAGAAGTGACAACCGCGGGTGAGGTGAGATTTAAGAGCTGTTGGCTGAGAGCTGACGGCTGAAAGCTGAGAGCTGACTTTATGGCACGTTCAACCAAGAAAGGCCCGTTTATTGATGGCTTCCTGCAGACGCGGGTGGAAGCCATGAACTCGCGCAACGAGAAGAAGGTACTGCGTACCTGGTCGCGGCGCTCGACCATCATCCCGGAAATGGTGGGACACACCATCGCCGTGCACAACGGCAAGAAATTCATCCCGGTGTACATCACCGAGAACATGGTGGGTCACAAGCTGGGTGAGTTCAGTTTCACCCGGCAGTTCAAGGGACACTCGATGAAAGCGGCGACCGAAGTAGCCGCCAGGCCGGCCGGAATTCCCGGCGGTCCGGGAGCCCCGGCTCCGGCGGCGCCGTCGGCCCCGCCGAAGGCGTAAAGGAGACGCACGATGGAATTTCGAGCTGAAGCCCGGTTTATGCGCGTCTCGCCGCAGAAGGCACGCCTGGTGCTGGACCTGATCAAGGGCCTCAAGGTGGAAGACGCGCTCAACACGCTGATCTTCACCAAGAAGCGGGTTGCGCCCACGATCGAGAAGCTGCTGCGCTCGGCGCTGGAGAATGCGAACTACCTGAGCAGCGAAAAGGGCATCGATGTCGATGTCGACAGGCTCTACGTGAAACGCGCCGTGGCCAATGACGGGCCGCGGATGAAGCGAATTCGTCCGGCACCGATGGGACGGGCGTTCCGTTATGTGCGGCGCATTGCGCACATCGAGATCGAACTGGCGGAGCGGGGGCAGAGCGGCGACGGCACCGCGCGCGTAGTCGGCGAAGGAAAGACGGCGGGTCGCGCGAAGGTTCCGGCGAGAGCGAAGGCCAAGGGCAAGGCCCCGGCAAAGAAAAAGAAAGCGGCCGGAGCGAAAAAATAGTTTTGAGGGTGCGGCCGAATGGGCCGCGGGACGCGGGGCGAGGTTGCCCGGGTTCCAACCAAGGAGCAACGATGGGTCAAAAAGTTCATCCTTACGGTTTCCGCCTTGGCTATACCAAGCCGTGGAAGTCGCGCTGGTTTGTCGAGCGGGATTACGACAAACTGCTGCTCGAAGACGTCAAGCTGAAGAACGAGCTGAAAGACAAGCTCAAATCGGCGGGCGTCAGCTCGATTGAGATCGAGCGTCCGGGCAACAAGCTGCGGGTCATCATCAAGACCGCGCGTCCGGGAATCATCATCGGGCGCAAGGGCGCAGAGATCGACAAACTGAAGCAGGAAGTGCAGAAGCGCACCGCGCGCGAGGTCTACATCGACATCCAGGAAGTACATAAGCCGGAGCTGGATGCGCAGCTGGTTTCGGAGTCGATCGCGCTGCAGCTGGAAAAGCGCGTGGGTTTCCGGCGGGCGATGCGCAAGGCGGTGGATTCGGCGCTGCGTTTCGGCTGCAAGGGAATCAAGGTTCGTGTCAGTGGGCGCCTGAACGGCAATGAGATCGCGCGTTCGGAGTGGTATTTGCAGGGACGTTTGCCGCTGCACACGCTGCGCGCCGACATCGAATACGGTTTTACCGAAGCGCGTACCACCTATGGCGTGATCGGCGTGAAAGTGTGGATGTACCGCGGCGAGATTCTGCCTGCTGCCAAGAAGCGCGAAGGCCAGCAGCCGGCCGCCGCGACGGGTGCGTTCTAAATTTTATGCAAGGACGCAGGTAACCTGCGTCTCTACAGCAAGAGCTGAGAGCTGATTCTATGTTGATGCCAAAGAAAGTGAAGTACCGCAAGCAGCAGCGCGGGCGCATGACTGGAAAAGCGTGGCGCGGCAGCACGCTGGCGTTCGGGGACTTCGGGCTGAAGGTGCTCGAGCCGGGTTGGATCACCGACCGGCAGATCGAGGCCAGCCGCGTGGCCATGACGCGTTTTATCAAGCGTGGCGGCAAGATCTGGATCCGCCTGTTTCCCGACAAGCCGGTGACCAAGAAGCCGGCTGAAACCCGTATGGGTAAGGGCAAGGGCGCTCCCGATCATTGGGTCGCGGTGGTTCGTCCCGGCAAGATTTTGTTCGAGATGGAAGGCGTGACGATTGCGGACGCGACCGAAGCGATGCGTCTGGCCTCGCACAAGCTGCCGCTGCGCACCAGCTTCGTGAAGCGCGCGGGACACTGAGAGTCATTATGAAAGCAGAAAAAGTTCGCAACCTGACCGACGACGAGCTCAGCCACCAGGAGCGTGAGCTCAACGACCAGCTCTTCAAGCTGAAGTTCCAGCTCAACATGGGACAGACGGAGA
Source organism: Terriglobia bacterium (assembly GCA_963832635.1). GTDB lineage: Bacteria > Acidobacteriota > Terriglobia > Terriglobales > Acidobacteriaceae > DATFTE01. Next base: position 1,340,352 of record CAWHVH010000004.1, read on the forward strand.
GCCTGAAGAAGATTCGCGGTTTGCGCAAGGACATTGCCCGGGTGAAGACGATTGCCCGCGAGCGTGTTGCTGCAGGCGCCCGCGCAACGGAGAAGAAGTAATGGCGGAAACACAGCAGGCGGTGCACGAACGCCGCAAAGTCGTGGTGGGCGAAGTGGTCTCCAACCGCATGAAGAAGACGATCGTGGTCGAAGTGGTGCGCAAGAAATCGCATCCCTTTTATGGCCGCGTGGTTTCCAAGGGCAAGAAGTTCTATGCCCACGATGAAAACAACGAGGCTCACATCGGCGACGTGGTGCGGCTGGAAGAAACCCGGCCGCTGTCGAAGCTGAAGCGCTGGCGCCTGAAGGAAATCGTTCGCAAGACGGCCCTGGTGCCGGAAGTCGCCGCAACCGATGTGGCCAGCTAGCCGCCGGGAAGCCGAGGAGATGGAACTATGGGCGTCATGATGAGAACCATGCTCGAGGTCGCCGACAATTCCGGCGCCCGCAAGCTGCAGATGATCCTGCCTCTGGGGGGCTCGACGGGATTGCGCGCCGATCTGGGAGACGTGATCACCGCCAGCGTGAAAGAAGCCTCCCCGGACGGGCAGGTGAAGAAGGGCGCGGTGGTCAAAGCGGTGATTGTGCGCACCCGCAAGGAGTACGGGCGGCGGGATGGCACCTACATTCGCTTCGACCAGAATGCGGCGGTGCTGATCAACGAAGGTGGAGAACCGGTGGGAACGCGCGTGTTCGGGCCGGTGGCCCGCGAACTGCGCGAGAAGAAGTTCCTGAAGATTGTCTCGCTGGCTCCGGAAGTGCTGTAGGGGACTTTGTAATTTGGCAATCGGGTAATTTGGCCAGGTGAAGCCCGATTCGGACGCGGTCCAAATTGCAGAATTACCCGATTACAAAATTACGAAGTCAGAAGGTTTGTCATGGGAACAGCAACGACGACGATACACAGGCGAGTGGACATCCGGCGTAACGACGTGGTGAAAGTCATCACCGGGCGCGACAAGGGCAAAGAGGGACGGGTGCTGCGCGTGTTTCCCGACGAGGGCAAGATCCTGGTCGAGCACGTGATGATCATGAAGAAGCACGTACGCCCCAATCCGCAGCACAACGTGAAGGGCGGCATCGCCGAACAGGAGAGCCGCATTTCGCTCTCGAACGTGCAGTTGGTGTGCGGCACGTGCGGCCCGGTCCGCATCGGGCACGAAATGCGCGGCGAGCGCAAAGTGCGCATCTGCAAGAAGTGCGGGACGACGCTCGACAAGTAGCTTCGAGCTTTTAGCTTGAGGCACAGAGAATAAAGTTGAAGGTGCTCACGAACCGGAATGGGTTGGCTAAGAGCTAATAGCTTCCTTCCGAAACCGTGAGAGAAAGCAAACGAGAGATCATGGCAAAAGAGAAGAAAGAGAAAAAGGGCGAAGCGCAGGCGGAACCGAAGACTCCGCAGGTAGCGCGTCACAGCGCCAAGGAAACGCCGCGGCTGAAAACGCGCTTCCTGAAGGAAGTGGCGCCCGCACTGATGAAGGAATTTGAGCTGAAAAACCCAATGTCCGCGCCCCATCTGAACAAGATTGTGGTCAACATGGGTGTAGGCGAAGCCACGCAGAACGCCAAGGTGCTGGATCCCGCGGTGAACGAACTGGGACAGATTACGGGTCAGAAGCCGGTGGTGACAAAAGCCAAGAAGTCGATCGCGGCTTTCAAGGTGCGCGAGGGGCAGTCCATTGGAGCCATGGTCACCCTGCGGGGCGACCGCATGTATGAGTTCTTCGACCGCCTGGTGAACGTGGTGTTGCCCCGCGTGCGGGATTTCCGCGGAGTGTCGACCAAGTCGTTCGATGGACGCGGCAACTACACGCTGGGTCTGCACGACCAGTTGATTTTCCCGGAGATCGATTACGCCAAGGTCGACAAGCTGAAAGGGATGAATGTCACCATCGTGACCACCGCCCGCAACGATGATCAGGCGCGGGCGCTGCTGCGCCATCTGGGAATGCCGTTCAGGGCGTGAAGCAGGTTTCAAAGTTTTAGAGTTTCTAAGTTTCGAGTTAAAAGGATTTCATGGCTACTACGGCAAAACGAGTCAAGGACGCAAGAAAGCCCAAGTTCTCTTCGCGCAAGCACAACCGCTGCCAGATATGCGGACGCCCGCGCGCTTACCTGCGGAAGTTCGGCATCTGCCGGCTATGCTTCCGCGGCCTGGCGCTGCGGGGAGAGATTCCTGGGGTTTCGAAGTCGTCCTGGTAGGGAACCAGTCGTTGACCGTTGGCCATTTGTCGTTGGCCAATGCGAGACGATTGACGTGAAACAGTTAGCTGCCGCGGGTTCTCCGGATGGTGCGGAGCGAACGGGCGGCTCGAGGAGAAGCAAACGATGAGGTTGACCGATCCGGTCGCAGACATGCTGACGCGCATTCGCAACTCGATCAATGCGCGCCACCAGAAGGTAGATATTCCTGCTTCGAAGCTGAAGCTGGAGATTGCCCGTATTCTGAAGGAAGAGGGCTACATCTCCAATTTCAAAGCCGCGGAGGAGGACGGCCACAAAGTGGTGCGCGTCTACCTGAAATATGGCAGCAACAACGAGGCCGCGATCTCGAAGGTCGAGCGCGTGTCCCGCCCGGGTTGCCGGGTTTACGTGCGGCGTACCGAGATTCCGCGCGTGCTTGGCGGGCTGGGCATCAACATTCTGACCACGCCCCGGGGCGTGATGACCGGACGCCAGGCCCGCAAAGAAGGCGTGGGCGGCGAGGTCTTGTGTGAAATTTACTAGCTGGTCGCGAAACGGCTAAAGGCTAAGAGCTGAATCTATGTCAAGAATTGGAAAAAAGCCGATCCCGCTCCCCAAGGGAGTGACGTTCAAGGTGGAAGGCAACACGGTTGCCGTGCAGGGCCCGAAGGGCAAGGTGGAGACGCTGCTGCCCGCCGGAATTCGGGTTGAGCAACAGGACGGCAACCTGGTGGCGATCCGGGAGAACGATTCGCAGGCGGCGGTGCATGGTCTGGCTCGCGCCCTGATGAACAATGCGGTAGAGGGCGTTACCAAGGGTTGGACGCGCGAGTTGGAGATCGTCGGCATCGGGTATCGTGCCGAACTGAAGGGCAAAGGGACGGTGGTATTCAGTTTGGGATACTCTCACCCCATCGAGTACCCGCTGCCCTCCGGCGTTGAAGTTGCCGTCGATCCCAAGCAAACCAAGTTGAGTGTGACTGGAATTGACCGGCAAAAAGTCGGGCAGGTCGCCGCCGAAATGCGCAGCCTGCGTCCGCCGGACCCGTACAAGAACAAGGGTGTCCGGTATGCCGGCGAGCGCCTGAAGAAGAAGGTTGGAAAGACCGGAGCGAAGTAAAAGCCAGTCGTCAGTCGTCGGTCTTCAGTCGTCAGGTGACGACAGCGACCCTCGACCTGCGACCGAGGATTTAAAAATGTTCAACAAGCAATCGAAAAATATTACGCGGCGACACGTACACGATCGCATCCGCAAGAAAGTGATCGGCACTCCGGAGCGGCCGCGGCTGAATGTCTACCGTTCGCTGAACCACATTTATGTGCAGGTCGTGGACGATCTGAAGGGGGCGACCATCGTTGCCGCCAGTTCCGCCGAAGGCAAGAAGGGTGAGCGGAAGACGGGTGGAAACGTGGCGTCCGCCAAAGACGTGGGCAAGGTGATCGCCGAGCGCGCCAAAGCGAAAGGCATCCACAAAGTCGTGTTCGACCGCGGCGGCTACATTTATCACGGCCGGGTCAAGGCCCTGGCCGATGCTGCCCGCGAAGCGGGATTGCAGTTCTAAGGAGATTGAGTAATTTGGTAATCCGGTAATTTTGTAACTTTTAAGACGAGCGTTTCAAATTACAAAATTACAGATTACAAAATTGCAAAATAGAAATTATGCCAACTGTGATTAAGAAACTCGATGCGGGCTCGTATCAACTGAAAGACCAGGTGGTCGCGATCAACCGCGTCACTAAGGTGGTCAAAGGCGGCAAGAACCTGTCCTTTGCCGCTCTGGTGGTGGTGGGAGATCCCAGCGCCGCAGTGGTTGGATACGGCTCAGGCAAGGCGAAAGAAGTTCCCCAGGCGATTCGCAAGGGAATCGAGTCGGCAAAGAAGAACCTGATGAAAGTGAATCTCACGCAGACCTCGATCCCGCATCTGGTGCTGGGACGCTTTGGCTCCGGCAAGGTGCTGCTGAAGCCAGCTCCGGAAGGCACGGGCGTGATCGCCGGCGGCGCGGTGCGGGCGGTCATGACTTCGGCGGGCATTCAGAACGTGCTGACCAAGTCCATTGGAACCACCAATCCGCACAACGTGATCAAGGCCACCTTCGATGCGCTAAAGCGGCTTAAGAACAGAAGTGATGTTGCTGCCATGCGCGGCAAGTCGGCCCAGGATTTGTAATTCCGGCGTTTTGCCGGTGATGAGGAATTATGCCCAAGCAAGCGAAAGCGGCCGCAGGCGGTAAGATCCACCTCAAGTGGGTGCGATCGGCGATCTGCGCTCCGGTGAAGCAGAAGTTAGTCGTGAAGGGGCTGGGGTTTACCCGCCTGAATCAGGTGATCGAGCGTCCGGACACTCCCGCCATTCGCGGGATGGTCGCCAAGGTGCCGCACCTGGTCGAGATCTTGCAATAGGAGCCATCAGCTTTTGCGAGCTGAAAGCTGAAAGCTGAGAGCGAATATGAATCTTTCGAACGTTCGAGCACCGAAAAAGGCGTCGGCCAACAAGAAGCGGGTAGGCCGGGGCATGGGTTCCGGCATGGGCAAGACCTCGACCCGTGGACACAAGGGCCAGCGCTCGCGCAGCGGTTCGCGCATGATGCGTGGTTTTGAGGGCGGCCAGATGCCTCTGCACCGCCGCATGCCCAAGCGCGGATTCACCAACATTTTCCGCAAGGAATACAACATCGTGAATCTGGAGAAGCTGGCGGCGCTGGGCGAGACGACGATTACGCCCGAGGTACTGCGCAAGGCCGGCGTGATCTCCACCAAACATCCAGTCAAGATTCTTGGCGATGGCGAGCTGACGGGCGCCATTACCGTGCACGCCCACAAGTTTTCCAAGTCGGCCCAGGAGAAGATCACCAAGGCCGGCGGTAAATTCGAGGTCTTGCAGTAATGTTCGAAAAACTGGCCAACATTTTCCGCGTTCCGGACCTGCGTAAGCGCATTTTGTTTACGCTTGCGCTCCTGGCGGTGTACCGCTTGGGCGGACACATTCCCACGCCTGGAGTGAATGCCGACAAGCTGTCGCAGTTCTTCGATCAGAACCGCGGCACGCTGTTGGGCTTCGTGGACTTGTTTTCCGGTGGCCAGTTACGCCGTTTGACGATTTTTGCCCTGGGCATCATGCCCTATATCACCGCCTCCATCATCCTGCAGTTGCTGACCGTGGTGTATGAACCCCTGGCCAAGCTGCAGAAGGAAGGCGAACTGGGGCGCAAGAAAATCACCCAGTGGACGCGCTACCTGACCGTAGTCCTCAGCGCGGTTCAGTCGCTGGGAATTGCCATCAGCCTGGAGAAGTCCGGGGATTTCGTGATGAACCCGGGAATCAGCTTCGTGCTGATGACGATGCTGACGTTGACCACGGGCAGCGCCTTCATCATGTGGCTGGGCGAGCAGATTACCGAACGCGGTGTTGGCAACGGCATGTCGCTGCTGATCTTCGCGGGCATCGTGGTAGGCCTGCCGCGGGGCGTGGCCGACCTGGTCGACAAGATTCGTACCGATGCCTGGGGAGCTTTCACGGCTCCAGCGATGATCATCCTGATCACGCTGATGATCGCGATCGTGGGCTTCATTGTGTACGTGGAACGGAGCGAACGCCGCATTCCGGTGCAGTACGCCAAGCGCGTGGTGGGACGCAAAGTGATGGGTGGACAATCGACCCACTTGCCGTTGCGGGTCAACGCAGGCGGCGTCATGCCGGTAATCTTCGCTTCGTCGATTCTGACCTTGCCGCAGACCGCGCTCTATGCCTTCCACAACAATAAGGTGGTCGGTCCGATCCTCGATTGGCTGAAGTGGGGCGAGCCGCTTTATACGTTGCTGTATGCGGTGGGCATTGTTTTCTTCGCCTACTTCTACGTGTCCATCGTTTTTAATCCCAGCGAAGTGGCCGACAACATGCGCAAGTATGGCGGATTTATTCCGGGCATTCGGCCAGGCAAGCGGACGGCGGACAATATCAACGAAATCCTGACCCGGATCACGCTGGTAGGCGCGCTGTACCTGATCATCATTTCGTTTATTCCTGAATGGATGATTGCCGGTATTCACCTGAATCACTTGCCGGGGGCGCTGGGAGCGTTTTTTGAACGGCTTCCCACCTGGGTGACGAACGGGTTGGGCGTGACGTTTTATTTTGGTGGCACCTCGCTGCTGATTGTGGTGGGGGTCGCCATGGATACAGTCACGCAGATTGAAGCGCAGTTGATCATGCGCCACTACGACGGGTTTACGCCGCGCAGTGGACGCATTCGCGGGCGCCGTACCTGGTCGTAGCGGCGGGCCCGGCTGGAAACGGGGCCGTCCCCCGTGATCGTGCGGTTATAGGGTAGTGCTTGGGCAGTTCGATGGCAGAGGACACCTCGCGCAACATCGGACCGATCATCCTGCTTGGACCACCGGGCGCCGGCAAGGGCACTCAGGCCAAGCGTATTGCCCAACGTTATGGGATTCCGCAGATCTCCACCGGAGACATCTTGCGGGATAACGTGAAACGCGGGACGGAATTGGGTGCGATGGCTAAGGTCATGATGGAGCACGGAGAGCTTGTTCCTGATGACTTGGTCTGCGAGATGGTGGCGTCCCGGCTGCGCGAGGCGGATTGCGCGCGGGGTTTTATTCTCGATGGGTTTCCGCGAACTGCCCGGCAGGCGGGCTGGCTCGATGCATTTTTCGAGCACGAGTTCCTTGACAACTCAAGTGTTCGCAACTGTTTGCCGATTGTGATCCAACTGGATGTCGACTATAATCAGTTGTTGCTCCGGCTCACCGGACGTAGGACTTGTCTCGCCAACGGGCATATCTATAACGTCTACTTTCAGCCACCCCGCGTCGCCGACGTCTGCGATGTTGATGGTTCCAAGCTGGTTATCCGCAACGACGATCGTGAAGATGTGATTCGGGAACGGCTGGTCGCCTACGAATTGCAGACCCGCCCGGTCGTGGAATATTACGGTCACAAGGGACGTCTGGTTTCCGTCAACGGCGATTTGCCGGCGGATGAGGTGACCGCGACTGTGTTTCAGGTGATAGAAGGCCACTGCGGTTCGATGGCCAGTGGCGAATAGGGATGGCAATCGTTTGCAAATCGGCGAGCGAGATTGAAAAAATGCGGCGCAGCGGCCGCATCGTGCGTCAGGTACTGGAGCACCTTCGCGGCATGGTAGCGCCCGGGGTCTCGACCATGGACCTGGAGCGGGCCGCCGAGCAGAAGATGAAGGAGTTGGAGGCGAAGCCCGCCTTCAAGGGGTATTACGATTATCCCTGCGTGCTCTGCACCTCGATCAACGAGGAGATTGTGCATGGCATCCCGTCGGCGAAGCGAGTGCTCAAGACGGGAGATATCGTCTCGATCGACTGTGGCGTGGTGCTGGACGGATATTACGGCGATGCGGCGATTACGGTGCCCGTGGGCGACTCGGTTCCGCCTGAGTTGCAAAAGCTGCTCGAAGTGACGGAAGCCTCGCTGTATCGCGGCATAGAAGCGGCCCGCATCGGAAATGCCGTAGGGGACGTGGGCGCGGCGGTGCAGGAGTTTGTCGAGGCCAACGGATTCAGCGTGGTGCGCGAGTTTGTGGGACACGGAATCGGTACGCGTCTGCACGAGGAGCCCCAGGTACCGAACTTCGGGACTCGGGGACAAGGGGCGCGGTTGCGCGAGGGCATGGTGATCGCCATCGAGCCCATGGTGAACTTCGGAAAAGCCGGAACCCGGGTGCTGGATGATAAGTGGACCGCGGTAACGGCGGACGGCAGTTTCAGCGCCCACTTCGAACACTGTGTGGCCGTGACCCGTGAGGGTCCGGTGATTTTGACGCAATAGAGCTGTCAGCCATCTGCTCTCAGCTTTCGGTGAGATGGGTTTTAACTGAGAGCTGACAGCTGAGAGCTGATAGCTAAAAGGAGTGCATGAGTAAAGAGGACGCGATTGAAGTGATGGCGGTGGTGGTGGAACCGCTGCCCAATGCCATGTTTCGGGTGGAACTGGAGAATAAACACCAGGTGCTGGCGCATGTTTCCGGCAAAATGCGCAAGAACTTCATCCGTATTCTGCCGGGGGACAAAGTGGCGGTGGAGCTTTCGCCCTACGACCTGAATCGCGGCCGGATCGTGTACCGCTACAAATAAGCTCTTAGCGATTAGCGCTTTAGCTAGAAGCCAAGAGCCAACGGCTAAGAGCTTTCTCGATTTGGAGATGGACTAGGTTTATGAAAGTACGAGCATCGGTAAAGAAAATCTGCGACAAGTGCAAAGTCATCCACCGCAAGGGTGTGGTGCGGGTGATTTGCGAGAACTCGAAGCACAAACAGCGACAGGGATAAGTGACGCCGGCGTCTTGCCGGCCAATTTAGAGGAGCACTATGGCACGTATTGCAGGCGTCGATCTTCCGCGGAACAAGCACGCGAATATCGCGCTGACCTACATCTATGGGATCGGGAACTCGCGGGCGGCACGTATCCTCGACGAGGCCAAGGTGGACCCGATGAAGAAGGTCCAGGACCTCGGCGAAGATGAAGTGAATCGTATCCGCCAGGTGATCGAGGGGGAAGGCCTGGTCGAAGGCGACCTGCGCAAGGAAGTTTCGATGAACATCAAGCGGCTCATCGAAATCGGTTCCTATCGCGGGTACCGTCATCGCCGGAACCTGCCGGTTCGCGGACAACGCACCCACACCAATGCCCGCACCCGCAAGGGTCCGCGCAAAGGCACGGTGGCGCAGAAGAAGAAGGCGACGGCAAAAACCTAACCCAGCTATTAGCTTTTAGCCTTTAGCCGTTGGCTAACCCCCAAATCGGCAAAGCTAAGAGCCAAAGGCTAAGTGCTAAAGGCTAACTATGGCAAAACCAGCAGCGGCAGCAGGCGGCGCAGCGGCGCCGGATAAAAAAGGCAAGAAAAAGACTTTCAAGAAGAAAGAGCGCAAGCATGTGTCCCATGGCGTGGCGCACATCCAGGCTTCTTTCAATAACACCATCGTGACCATCTCCGATCCAGCGGGCAACGTGCTCTCGTGGAAGAGTTCGGGGTCGCTGGGTTTTCGCGGATCGCGCAAGGGCACGCCCTTCGCGGCCCAGCAGGCGGCGATGAACGCGGCTAACATGGCGCGCGATCACGGCGTGCGCAGCGTGGAAGTGAGAGTCAGCGGTCCTGGTTCCGGACGCGAGTCCGCCATCCGGGCACTGGCTGCGGCGGGCATCGAAGTCCGCAACATTCGCGACGCGACGCCGATTCCCCACAACGGCTGCCGTCCGCCGAAGCGTAGGAGAGTGTGAGAAACAAGCTCTTAGCTTTTGGCCTTTAGCTCTTAGCCAAAGGCTAACGGCTAAGAGCTAATGGCTGATTTTCGTCCGGGATGAAGGGTGAAGCCAAACCTGTAAACCGGTCATCTAATAAGGAGAAACAACTTGGCACGTTATACCGATCCAGTCTGCCGCCTTTGCCGTCGCGAAGGCATGAAGTTATTCCTCAAGGGCACCAAGTGCTTCAGCGACAAGTGCCCCATCGAAAAGCGCAATTTCGCTCCCGGCCAGCACGGGAAAGACCGCAAGGCCAAGATCGTCGGTTACGGCCTGCAACTGCGCGAAAAGCAGAAGACCAAGCGCATGTACTTCACGCAGGAGGGCCAGTTCCGAAATTATTTCGAGAACGCGGCCAAGTCCAAGGGTGTGACCGGCGAATTGCTTCTGCAACAACTGGAGCGCCGTCTGGACAACGTAGTATTCCGCCTCGGGTTTGGCATGTCTCGCCGGCAGGCGCGCCAACTGGTGCGTCACGGACACGTGGCGGTGAATGGCCGCAAGGTGAACATCCCCTCCTACCAATGCAGCGTGGGTGAGGAGATCACCATTCGCGAGAACAGCCGCAAACTGGCGATTCTGGAGCAATCGAAGGATTTCGCCAGTCACCAGAATGCGCCGACCTGGCTGGAGATCGACCGCGACAATTACAAGGGCCGCGTGCTCTCTCTGCCCAAGCGTGAAGAGATTCAGTTGCCGGTCAACGAGCAGTTGATCGTCGAACTTTATAGCAAGTAGTCGGATTTTTCGGTCCACATTCGCGCCAGATCAGCCTTTGCTGACGTCTGACCTGAACCCGGACCGGTTCAGGGAGTCAGTACTGAGCCACATGGCCGAAGGAGAAACACATGCTTTGGAAAGGTTTTCAAAAACCCAAGCGTCTCGCAGTCGACACTTCCACCCTCACCGACAAGTACGGCATCTTCTGGGCGCAGCCGTTTGAACGCGGCTTCGGCACCACCATCGGCAACGCTCTGCGGCGCGTCATGCTGTCCTCGATCGAGGGAGCGGCCGTTACCGCGGTCAAGATCGATGGAGTGCTGCACGAGTTCCAGTCGATCCCCGGCGTGGTCGAGGACGCAACCGACATCATCCTCAACCTGAAGCAGATTCCCTTCAAGCTTGCGGGCGACGCTCCGAAGGCGATCTATCTGCGCGCCGATCAGCCGGGAGTAGTCACTTCCGGCATGATCGAGGCGGATGCCGACGTCGAAGTGCTGGACAAAGAGGTCTACATTGCCACGGTGAGCGAAGGCGGCAAGCTCGACATGGAAATGCGCCTGAAGCGCGGCCGCGGTTATGTCTCCGCCGACAAGAATTTCGACGAAGACCTGGGAATCGGCTTTATCCCGATCGATTCCGTGCATTCTCCGGTGCGCAAGTGCAATTACACCGTGGAAGCAGCCCGTCTGGGACAGATCACCGACTACGACAAGCTGACTCTGGAAGTGTGGACCAACGGCTCCATTACCCCGGCTGACTCGATCGGCCTGGCGGCGAAGCTGCTGAAGGACCACATGAATATCTTCATCAACTTCGAGGAAGACATCGAGACGGCGACTTCATCGGAAGAGCGCAAGCCCGAGATCAAGAACGAGAACCTGAACCGTTCGGTCGAGGAACTCGAGCTTTCGGTACGCAGCTACAACTGCCTGAAGAATGCGAACATTCAGACCATCGGCGAGCTGGTGCAGAAGACCGAAGCCGAGATGCTGAAGACCAAGAATTTCGGGCGGAAGTCGCTGAACGAGATCAAGGAAATTCTCTCGACCATGGGACTGAGTCTGGGCATGAAGATCGACGAGCACGGCAATGCCGTGCCCGGACCGACTTCGAACCAGGTGCTGCCGGCCTCGGCCTACGGCGATAACGATCTGTAAGAGTGAAACGCGGGCGCTCCGGCGCCCGCGTCGCTTTTTAATGGATATCTGAGAACTGGAGTTTTTTCCATGCGTCACAAAGAATCAGGATGGAAGTTAGGACGGAACACCGCGCATCGCCGCTCGCTGCTGCGTAACCTGGTGACTTCGCTCATCGTGGAAGAGCGGATTGAAACCACCATCATCAAGGCCAAGGCCATGCGTCCCAACGTCGAGAAGATGATTACGCTGGGCAAGCGCGGCGACCTATCGGCGCGGCGCCAAGCCGCGTCCTATTTGATGACGGGCGAAGCCGTGACCAAGCTTTTCGACACCATTGCTCCGCGCTTCGGCGACCGCAATGGCGGGTATCTCCGCATTATTCGCTCGGGCTGGAAAAAGGGCGACGGCGCGGAAACGGCTTTCATCGAACTTCTCGGCAGCGAAAAGACGCTGGACGAGAAGCGGCAGAAGCGCGCGGAAGCTCGCGCCAAGCGTGCCGCAGAAACCAAGAAGGCGATGGAAGAGGCAGAAGCGGCACAAGCTCAGCCAGGCGCGGAACCGGCGTCGGGCGGAGACAAGGAAGAGTAGGCTCCGGTCGCGTCCGTTGCAATTTTCAAACGCACTCCTATGGGGTGCGTTTTCTTTTGCCTAATCCGGACGGGTCGCGATAGTCTCAGAAGACGTTTCCGACAAGAGGTTCTCATGAAGCGCTTTGGCCTGATATGGATCATCCTGTGCCTGGGTTCTTCCCTGGTGCCGGCTCAAACGGTGGATGAGGTAATCGCAAAAGCGATTGCTGCGCGCGGCGGAATGGAAAAATTGAAGGCGGTCCAGACGCAGCGGCTTACCGGCAACATCACCATCGGCAGTCATCCTCCAGGTCCCTTCATGGTGGAGATGAAACGCGGCGGCAAGATGCGGCAGGAGATGACGGTCGGCGGACAAAGTGCAACTCGCATTACAGACGGGACAGTGGGTTGGAAAGTGAGTCCCGATAACGGCGGTGCTCCCGAACCGTTGACTGCGGGAGAGTTGAAGAACATGGCGGGAGGTGCTGACTTCGACGGTCCGCTGGTCGACTACAAAGCCAAGGGCAACCAGGTCGAACTCGATGGCAAGGAACAAGTCGATGGCAACGATGCCTACAAATTGAAGATCACCCAGAGAGACGGTGCTGTCCGGTACGACTACATTGATGCGAGTTCCTATCTCGAGGTGAAGTGGCAGGGCGAGATTGATGCGGGAACGCAGAAATTCACGGCGGAATCGTTCTTCAAAGATTACCGCCCGGTGAATGGTGTCATGTATCACTACCAGATCGACTCCGACACCATCGGCACGCCCTATAAGCAGAAGCTCGTCTTCGACAAGATTGAAGTGAATATTCCTCTGGAGGACGCTGTTTTTGGGAAGCCGGAGCCAGCCTCCGCACCCGTGGGAAACCCGCAGAAATAGGGTGTTTGCATCGCTCACGGCGGATGCTCAAGAACTTCCGTGCGGGTTGCGTGTGGCCGCTCGTACATGTCCCGCCGCGTCTATCGACCGTAATCTTGCAACTCTTTGCAATCGCACTAGACTGGCCGGAAGGCCATGGAGTTCAATCGCACACAGATCATGATTGCCGTCGGGGCAGGGGTGCTGATCCTGCTGGTGTTTTTCGGCTATCTGATGTGGCTGGACGGGCAAGGACCGGTGCTGTCGCGCTCGGCGGAAACCGACCCGCTTTCCGGCGTGCCCAATGAGATTTCACTGAATCCGCTGCGCGACCGCTCCTCCGAGCGGGTCGCCAACCAGTTCCTCCACGCCATGCGGAACGGACAGTGCAAACTGGAACTCGCGGACTGGGAGAAAGACTACCGCAGGAAATATGCGGCCTTCCTTTGCGACTCCGAGGCGCAGCACCCGCTGATTTCCTGGAAAATCGTCGATTGGGAAGACACACCGCCGCTCCGCATTCTTCGCTACCGCGGCATGCGCCTCAACGCTCCTGGGCAGAAAACCACTTACAAGGAACTCTTCTCCGTCACTCTGGAAAACAAGGACGGGGAGTGGGTGGTGACCAAGTACGACTCGATGTATTAACGGCAGTCGCTGGTCTCCCGTCGTCAGCTGCATTCACCTTCTTCCCCGCTAGCCAGCGTACTCTTCAAGGCCACGTTGGGACTTCCTCTGCGGAAATAAAACCAGAGGAAAATGAGAACCTGGGCGGCGAACGCCGCGGTGCTGTCGAGCAGCACGTCGTGCAGGTTTCCCGTGCGCGAAGGAAGGAATGTCTGGTGCCATTCGTCCAAACTGGCCACCAGAGCGGTCATGAAGAAGGCGATGCGCGCCCACTCGATCGACCAGCGGGCGGCTGGTACAGGAATAGTGGCTTTCCAGGCGCGGAACAACAGCAGGCTCAAGGCAAAATATCCCACCACATGCCCGGTTTTGCGGATGTAGAAATTCCAGAACAGGAAGGTGAAGGGATCGACGCCGGTCAGCCAGTGAAGGATGGGATAGAGAAACCGGCTGGTGTGGGCGGCAGAGAGCCAGTCCGTCGACTCGATGGCGATCAGCAGCAGCCACAGTCCAGCGGCAATCCAGGTCTTGTAGATTTCTTTGCGGGATGGGGTCAAGACGGAACTTTCCGGAAGACTGGGATCATAGGTTCGAATGGCCGTCAGCTAACGGAACACCGCCGTAAAAAACGCGAAGCAGGGTTACTCGATCGCATAATTGGGCGCTTCGCGCGTGATCATGACATCGTGCACATGGCTCTCGCGCAATCCGGCGACACTGATGCGCACGAATCGGGTCTTCTGCAACAATTCCGGGATCGTGGAGCAGCCGCAGTAGCCCATGCCCGATTTCAATCCTCCGACCATCTGATGAACAATCATCGAGACGGAACCGCGATAGGGAACGCGTCCCTCAATTCCTTCGGGCACGAGCTTGCCTAGGCGATTCGACTCTTCGCCAAGCACCGGCATCGCTGTGGAAGCGTCGCCGTCGGTGTTCTGAAAGTAACGCTCGCTCGATCCGGCAGCCATGGCGCCGAGCGATCCCATCCCGCGATAGGACTTGAAGGTGCGGCCCTGATACAGAATCATTTCTCCGGGACTTTCGTCGGTTCCGGCAAAGAGCGATCCGATCATGACGGCGCTTGCGCCGGCGGCCAACGCTTTGGTGATGTCTCCGGAATACTTGATGCCGCCGTCCGCAATCACTGGGACGTTGGCATCCTTGGTGGCGCGGTAGGCTTCGGCAATGGCAGTGATCTGGGGAACGCCTGCGCCGGTGACGACGCGCGTCGTACAGATCGAACCGGGGCCGATGCCGACCTTGATTGCGTCCGCTCCCACCCGCGCCAGTTCGCAGGCACCGTCGAATGTGCCGACATTGCCAGCAATTAGATCGACTTCCGGAAGCTTCGATTTGATTTCCTTGATGGCATCGAGCACGCGGGTGGAGTGGCCGTGGGCGCTGTCGATGGCGAGAAGATCGACTTTCGCTCTCGCCATCTCCTGCGCGCGCTCGAGGAAATCTCCCGTGGCGCCAATCGCGGCACCGACGCGCAGGCGTCCGTGAGAGTCTTTGGCGGCGTTGGGATATTTCAGTTTCTTCTGGATGTCTTTAACGGTGATCAGACCCTTGAGGTTGTATTGATCATCGACGACCAGCAACTTCTCGACGCGATGCTCGTGCAGGATCTTCTCGGCCTCTTCGAGAGTGGTCCCCACCGGCACGGTGATCAGGTTCTTTTTGGTCATGACCTGGCTGATGGGAACATCGAAACGGGTTTCAAAGCGCAGATCGCGGTTGGTCAGAATGCCAACGAGCTGCTTGTTCTTGGTGATGGGCACGCCCGAAATCTTGTATTTGCGCATGACCTCCAGCGCGTCGGAAACTCGGGCGTCGGGTCCCATGGTGACCGGGTCCACGATCATGCCGCTCTCCGAGCGCTTTACCTTGTCGACCTCGTTGGCCTGCTGCTCGATGCTCATGTTGCGGTGGATGATCCCCAGGCCGCCCTGCTGCGCCATCGCAATCGCCATGTGGGATTCAGTGACCGTATCCATGGCGGCGCTGATGATGGGAGTGTTGAGGCGGATGTTGCGGGTCAGCTGAGTCTGGGTGTTGGCCAGAGCCGGAACCACATCGGAGCGGGCGGGCAGCAGCAACACGTCGTCGAAGGTAAGAGCTTCCGGAACAGGGAAATGAATCATATGTTTTCTCAGGAGAAAGGGTAATCCTCTATTCTAGAGGCGGGTTGGGAATTGAGGCAAGGAAAGCGCCCTTACCAGATCAGCAGCCGCAAACCTCCGAGAAGAATGAGCAGGATACCCGCCGCAAACCAGCGGATCGAAATTCGCCGGTTGGGCTTCTTCCACAGGATCAGGCCGACTCCCAGCGCGATTTCCACGATCGAGACCCACAGCATGCAAGGAGTTTACACAAAGCCGTTTGCAGGGCTTAGTTGCTGAAATGACTTGCCAGAAAATTAGAAAAATAATAACGTTGGCACGCGTTCGAGAGGGGATGGGAGGGAGTAGGGATTATGTCGAATTGGCTTCGTTCGTCACTGGGTCGGTTTTGGGTTCTGGTCGGAGCTCTGTCGGTGGTCACCTGCCTGCAGGCGCAAGCTCCTTCCGCTTCGGAGGTACCGCCTCCCACTATTCGAGTAAGTACCCATCTGGTCCTGGTCGATGTAGTTGTGACCGACAAGCAGGGCAAGCCGGTCAGCGGGCTGCATGCCGACGATTTCACGGTTGAGGAAAACGGCAAGCAGCAGAAGATCTCAACCTTCGCGACTCCGGAAGAGAATAACTCTGCCCCGCCCGCGCTGCCCCCTGGAATTTATTCGAATCGCGCCCAATACCGCTCGCCGGGAGGACCAATCACGGTTTTGCTTTTGGATGCGATCAATACTCCATTCAAGGATCAAGCGTACGCCAGGTTTCAGATGCTGAAATTCGTCAAAGAGAATTTCAAACCAGGCGAGCGCATGGGCGTGTTCACTCTGACCGGAGGCTTGAATGTACTCCAGGATTTGACCAGCGACCCACAGATTCTTTACACCGCGCTACAACATTACCGGCCTTTGCAAAACGAATACACGCCTTCGAGCGCTACGCCACCGGGTGGTCCCGCGGGTGTCAACGACTCGGGCGTGGCTCCTGTGAGTGACGCTATCTCCAGCGGCGGCGCTGTGGGGGCCCGAATTGCCCCGGCGATAGCTGCAGTGGAGGCGCAGTTGCAGGCTTTCGCGAACGTCTCCGAAGGATATGCGCAGGAGCAACGAATCGTCCTCACTCTGAATGCGCTGAATAGCTTGAGCCGAATCTTGGGAGGCTTGCCCGGGCGCAAGAACATTATTTGGGTTACCGGAGACGTGCCTCTCTCCCTGATTCCGGAAGATCGCACCGTGACCAACGCCGAACTGGAGGAAGACTTGCCGAGCATGGATACGCGGCGCGTCGACCAGCACGCCTCCGGAAACTATGCGGCAACGGCCCGCACTCTGCATGCGGAGGAGATACGGGAAACGGCGGCTCGGTTATCCAGTGCGCAGATTGCCATCTATCCGGTTGATGCCCGGGGCCTGACGCTCTCTACGGATACCGATTCCCAGGAAGAAATGCGAGAGATGGCCCGCGAAACCGGCGGCCGGGCTTACGTCAATCAGAACGAGATCAAGGTCGGCGTTGAGCGCGCCTTTGAAGATCAGAATGCCGCCTATACCATTGGCTACTATCCTCAGAATAAGAAGTACGACGGGAAGTACCGCACCATCAAGGTGAAAGTGAAGAAGGACGGAGTGGAGGAGCAATACCGTCGCGGATATTTTGCCATCGATCCCACACAGGTAAAGGGCTATAACGCGGAGCAGCAAGTCGCGCAGGCGACCACCGACGTGGTTCCGTCAACACTGGTTGCCTTTACCGCCCGCGTCGTGCCGCCTTCAGCCAACAAGGGGAAAGTAGGCTTGGATTTCCTGGTCGATGCGAGCACGCTTTCCGCCGAGGACTCCGGAAACGGCAAGCATCTTGAGGTGGCCTTCTACGCGACCGCCTTCTCGCCCGACGGCAAGATGGGAGCCAGCCTGAGTAAGAAGGTGGATCAGACCTTCGATGAGAAGACCTACCAGCAGATTCTGCAACATGGGCTGCTGCTGCACATGGACATGGACGCTCCGCCGCCGAACAGCCGCGTTCACTTGGCCGTGCAAGATGGGCGCACCGGTCTGGTGGGCACCATCAACGCCCCGGTCGGCCAGTAGGCGTCCAAAGACCCAGGGAGGGCGGCGTGTGCCCTCCCTTTGCTCATTCCGTTCCACGGCGAATCCGCGACGCCCTGAGCGGTGAAAGCCTTGCTGGACGGCTAACTTGACGACCTGAGTTAAAATGTTTCGCCCGCCTTCCGCTGGAGTTCCGTGTCATGAAACAAGCCGTTTGCCGAGTGAGAGTTTCTTGCGCAGCTGTATTAAAACGTTTCACTGCCAAGTGCACTGCGGGTCGTTGCTGGATTGGGTTAGTACTTCTTTCGTTCGCTCTGCCCGGCCTCGCTCAACAAGCTACCGTCGACATTACTCCGGGACACTCCACCAACTCGTTTAGCCCGCTGCGATCCTTCGGAGCCGGAATCGATCGCGATCCTTTGAACTCGGTGCAAGTTCTTTATGGCCCCGCGGAGGTGCAGCAGATGCTGACTGCGGGCTGGGGAGGGATCAGTTACCGGCTGAACACGGAGTTAAGTATTCAGGCGTGGCATTGGAATCCCACTGGCAACTGGAGTGATCCGGCGGGCCAGGGATACTTCGTTGGCGATGCGAACAGCAGAGGATCGATCCGGCGATCCTTTGGTTACAACCTGCCGATGCGAGGAGTGACCAGCAACTACGGATCGAGCGGCGGGTACTCGCGGCTCGATGATGGCGATTTGACTACTTATTGGAAGAGCGATCCCTATCTTTCGCAGCATTACACAGGCGAAACTGATTCGCTGCACCCGGGATGGATCGTGGTCGACCTGGGCGGGAAGATAGCGGTCAACGGAATCAAGATCGTGTGGACGAATCCGTACGCCGTCGACTATCAAGTGCAGTATTGGACGGGGTCAGACGCCATCGGCAGTCCGGGGAATGGAAGCTGGAAGAATTTTCCCAGGGGAACCGTCACGAACGGCGGTGGGGGCACAGTTACGCTCAAGCTCTCGAACCAGACGATCAAGGTGGAGTTTGTACGCGTGCTGATGACGTCATCTTCTAGCACCTGCGATCGTCACGGGTCGGCCGACATTCGCAATTGCCTGGGCTTTGCCATTGACGAAGTCTATGTAGGGAGCTTCGATTCGGCAGGGAATTTTCAGGATTACATGACCCACAGCGCCGATGGGAATCAGACCCTGACTTACTGTTCTTCGGTGGATCCCTGGCACGATCCCAGCGGTATCGCGACCGACGACGGCGAGCAACCGGGCTTCGATCTGGTCTTCAACAGCGGGCTGACTCGCGGCCTGCCGATGACGATTCCGGTGGCCATGCTTTATGACAATCCGGAAAATGCCGCCAACGAAATTGCCTATCTCGAAAGCCACGGATACGCGATCAATTACGTCGAACTCGGCGAAGAGCCCGACGGGCAGTTCGTCTTACCGGAAGATGACGCCGCCCTTTATGTGCAATGGGCGAACGCCATTCATGCCGTGGATCCGAATATCAAACTGGCGGGACCTGTGTTTGAAGGCACGAACAGTGACATTCAAGTGTGGCCGGACGCGCAAGGCAACGTGTCGTGGTTCAATCGCTTCCTGAATTACCTGGCCGGCCACAATGCAACCGGCGATCTGAATGTAATGACCTTTGAGCACTACCCGTTCAATCCTTGCAGCATCCAGTGGCAAGACCTGTATCGCGAACCGCGGTTGGTGACCGGAATCATGCAGGTGTGGCGCAAGGATGGCTTGCCGGCCAATGTGCCCATGCAAATCACGGAATCAAATCTCGCCTACGACACGGCGATTCAATACATGCAACCCTTCGGAGCATTGTGGGTGGCGGATTACGCCGGTTCCTTCCTCACCGCGGGCGGCCAAGCGCTGTTCTATTACCAGTGGGAACCGCTGCCCATGTATCAGGGCTGTGGTGGGTGGGGTACGTTCGGCATGTTCAGTGTGGACAACCGCTACAACGTGAAGCAGACAACTTCGCAGTTCTTCGCGGCGCAGATGCTGACACAGGAATGGTCGGATCCTGTGGACCAGACTCACGTGGTGTATCCCTCATCGAGCGACATTACGGATTCCAAGGGCCACGTGCTGGTGACGGTCTACTCGGTGCTGCGGCCGGATGGCCAGTGGGGGTTGCTGCTGGTGAATAAAGACCAATTCGTGCCGCATGCGTTGACCGTGGATTTCCACGATTCCAATGACAATACGGATCATTATTTCGAAGGAACTGTGACGCAGATCAGCTTCGGGGCCGACAACTACGTGTGGAATCCCATGGGGCAGAATGGGTTTGCGAATCCCGATGGCCCGGCAGTGACCTCGAATCAGCTGGGCGGAAAGGGTGTGCAGTACACCCTGCCGAAAGCATCGATTACGGTGTTAAGGGGGACAGTGCAGTGAAGGCGGGGATGTCACGACTCCTGAGGGAATAAAGTTCGGGTACTCCTACTTATATAGTGCGAAAGAAATTGTTTTCTGTGCCTGCGGTACTTGTTAATTCACGGTCAGCGGGGCCGAGACGCTGCCGATTCGGCCGCTGAGGTTGTCGCGGACGACGAAGCGCACGGTGTACTGGCCTGGGGGAAGTTCGAGCGCGTTGTTGTAGGCGATTCCCTCCGCCCGCATTTTCGGAAGGTTCTCGGGCTTGGCGGCGCCCTGCACGGTCTGGCTGATGGTATCGGCTGCGGTGCCGCTCTTCGCCGTCAGGGCGATGATGGCGAAATCAAGGTTCATTTCGTTCTGCTCTCCCTCAAAGGTGAGGCCCTGGGGCGCGACGTGCAGGCCGAATTGCACCTTCTTCTTGTCGCCGTCGGCGGAGGTTGCTCTCCATCGCACGGTCAGCGGAATTCCGGTACTGTCAAACGGGGAAGTAAGCGCAAAGGCCATGTCGGACTGATGAGCGGTGTTGGGATTCACGGTCGCGTTCGTAACGAAGAATCCACCGCGTGCGCGGACCTCCATGCCGGGCCGGTGTAACTTCACCTTCAGCTTGCGCCATCCAGCCTTATTGTTGCGGGTATCGAGATAGTAGGTGAGCACATAGTAATGGCTGGCATCGTCCGCGGCGCGCTTGAAGGAAGTGGTCAGGTCGTTGGTGTTATAGAAGGCGCGTCCTCCAGTCATCTCCGCAAAATCCTTCAAGCTGTCGATGGTGGAGCTCTGCAGCCAACTGCGGGCGCTGAGGCTTTGCGTGTAAGAGTTGCCAAGTCTTGCACCGCGCTGGCTGGCATCGCTGCTCGGCGAAAAGTTCACCAGACCGCGAACGTCGACGGGATAGACCGAGATCTCGGAGTCATTGATCGCCTGCACTGCTCGTTCGTAAAGGATCGACAAGTATCCCCCGGGAACCGCCGAAGGCGTATCCATGAAGAAGGGAAAGCCGCCCGTGGCCCATACCAGGGATTTCTTCCCGGGCACTCCGCGAACTGACCATGCCAGTTCCAGAAAGGCTTTCATCGTTGCCTCAATGGCTCGATCCTGCTGCATGCGGGCGATGGCAGCGTCACCGGTAGTTACGAAATCTTCCAGGTTAACCGCGGTGCTGGCCAGTGGCGATCCAAAAATGGAAGCCGACGGCAGGTCCGCGCCCGCGGCTGCGGCCGCCTGCGTGTCGATGCTCACTCCCTGCAGCGCGGGAAGCTCGCCGTTCACCTTCTTGAGAGCCTGCATCAGCTCCGCGGGATCGGAGGAGAGGTCGTGAATGACTTTGACGCCGCGGCTGGTGAAAGCCACCAGGCCGATCGCCTGACCGGGTTGCACGTTGTCGGCGAGATACTTGAGTAATTGCGTGCGACCGTAAGTCTGATCGAGGTAGGGGGTGTTGATCGTGTCAAGCGCGATGATCGTCACGGCGCGGGGCGCGTCTCCGACTGCTCCTGCGTTGCTGTATTCCCCCGCTTGCGTGGCTGCAGGAGTCAAGGGAGCGTGGCTGGTCTCGACTTCCTCGAAGCTCGAAATCTTCTGCTCTTTTCCGTCTTCGAGGACTTCGAAGTCAGTCCGGCTCAATCCGGGTACGGCATTGCCTGCTTTGTCAGTGACCACTACCGGTACCTGAACGAGAATCGTTTCCGACTTGAACTCCACGCGGGGCTCGTCGCTGGCGTGCTGAACCGTGGGAGAAGTCAGGAAAGGAGTGCTCCGGTAACCGGGGAGCGGCGTCACGCCTGGTCCACTGGCGCTTCTTCCGCTTCCACGAGATCCGCCGCCACCGGTTCTCTGACTCCAGGCCGGGAGCGCAGCGGTCAGTATGAGTAAGACGAAGGTCAGCGCGCGGGAGCTGAACATCGAAAGGCCTCCGGGGCTGATGGATTATAAGCCCAAAGGCTGAGGCTAATCAGTGTTTTAGATTGCGGCGATAGCTCCCGTCCTGAGCGATTTCCGCGGTTTGTCTTTTCTGTTCCAGCGGCGTATATTGATGACTGGAAACTGTTGTGTAGTACCAGCATTCGGCGAAGCACACCAGTGGGCGCAAGCCCACTTTTTAGTTTCAGCCTGTTTCGCTGTCGATCAATCAACCGTAAGTTGCTGGTTCTATGGCATTTGATATCGATCGAGTGCGCGAAGTAGCCGCTCGCGTGGCCGCCTCCAGCGGGCTGGAAGTGGTGGAGGTCGAATTACGCGGCGGAGGCAAGGCGCGAATGCTCCGCATCGTCATTGATAAGCCGAGCGGAGTGACGCACGAAGATTGCGCCAACGTGAGCCGGGAAGTCGGAACGATTCTCGATGTTGAGGACGCGATGCCGGGTGGTTCGTACCTGTTAGAGGTATCGTCGCCGGGACTGGATCGTAAGTTACTTCGGCCGGCGGATTACGAGCGGTTCACCGGAAGTCTGGTGAAGTTGATGACACGCCAACCGGTGAATGGGAATCGCCACTTCGAAGGCAGGCTGGAGAGCTTTCACGAAGGGCGGCTGACGCTCGACGTGAGCACGGCGCGAAAGAAGTTTCGCCCGGCGGAAGGCACGCCGCAAAAGCTGGAGATCGAGCTGGCGAACGTAGAGCATGCGAACTTGGTGCCAGAAATTTAAGAGCGGACTTCGGACGTCAGACCTTGGTCAGGCTGCAGTCAATTAGCAGCCTGAGGTCTGAGGCCCGATGCCCGAAGTTCGAGGTCGGGTTTACATATGGCAAGCGAGCTTTACAACACCATCGACGCCCTTAGCCGCGAAAAAGGAATTGATCCGCAGATCGTAGTGAGTGCGGTGGAAGACGCCATTGTGGTCGCCACTCGCAAGTACTACAAGACGCAGGAAAACCTGCGCGCGGAGTTAAACAAGGAGACGGGCAAGATTCGAGCCTTCGCGGTGAAGACGGTAGTGGAGAGCCCGGAGCTGGTGGAAGATCCCACCCTGCAAGTTACGCTGGAAGATGCGCGGAAGCTGAATCCCGACATCGAAGTCGGAGGCGAACTGCAGATCCCGAAAGAGACCGAAGGGATTCTGGGGCGCATTGCGGCACAACTCGCGAAGCAAGTGATATTCCAGAAAGTGCGCGAGGCGGAACGCGACACCGTTTACAACGAATACATCGGGCGGGTTGCGGAGATCGTGAATGCGACGGTGAAACGGATCGAAGGTCCGGATGTGATTTTCGACCTGGGCAAGGCGGAATCGCGCATGCCGAGGAAAGAGCAGTCGCGCCTGGAATCGTTTGCCATCGGGGAACGTGTCCGGGTGGTCATTGCGCGCGTGGAGAAGGCTTCCAAGGGCCCGCAGGTTGTGGTCTCGCGTGCGGCGCCGGAGCTGGTCCAGCACCTGTTCCAGACCGAAGTTCCAGAGATTTACGATGGAACTGTGGTGATTCGCGCCATTGCGCGCGAAGCCGGGGAGCGGACGAAGATTGCGGTCATGTCGAAAGATAAAGACGTGGACGCGGTGGGCGCATGCGTGGGCATGAAGGGCATGCGGGTGCAGTCGATTATCCGCGAACTGCGCGGCGAAAAGATCGACATCATCGAGTATCACGAAGATGCCGTCACTTTCGCGGAGAAAGCACTACAGCCCGCGAAAGTCAGCCGGGTTACGGTGCTCGATGGCAGCGACAAGCATCTGGAAGTAGTGGTCGACGATACCCAGCTCTCCCTGGCGATTGGCAAGAAAGGGCAGAATGTCCGCCTTGCCGCCAAGCTGTTGGGCTGGAAGATCGACATCAAGAGCGAGGAAGAAAAGCGTCAGGAAGTCGAACAGCAGATGTCGCAGCTGGTGGGCTCTTCCGCAACCCCGCTGGAAGATGTTCCCGGCCTGGGCGAAGGCCTGGTCGAGAAACTGAGCGCGGCGGGTGTTACTACCGTGGAAGCGCTGGCGGACATGACGCCCGAGCAACTGGAAGCGATCGAGGGCATTGGACCGAAGACGGTGGAAAAAATCAGTCTTGCGGTCAATAATTACTTCTCCAGCCTGGAGGGCGGCGAAGCTGCCGCTGCGCCAGTCGAAGGCGAGGTCGTAGCCGAAGCCTCGGCGGAAGAAGTGGCTGCGCCGACCGCTGAAGGCGAAGTTGCATCAGAGCCGGTTGCAGAAGCGGCAAGTCAAACGGAGGAACCCGTGGAAGCGGAAGTTCCTTCCCAGGAAAAAGAGTAAATGTTGCGCGCTTCCATGAGGAGTGCGGGAAAGTATGCCGACACCGTGAGGTTGATATGAAGACTTAGCGGGGACAAATCGGAGGAAACGAAGGGCGGATGAGCAAGATTCGAATCAACGATCTGGCCAGGGAGCTGGAAGTCAAAAGCAAAGCGATTCTCGATGTACTGCCGCTGGTCGGCGTTACTGAAAAGAAGACGCATTCCAGTTCCATTGAAGAGCATGAGGCAGTCAAGGTCCGTGCCTATCTCAGGGGCGGTGGGAGCGATGCCGCGGGAGCTTCCGCGAAGGCAGCGCGTTCGAGCCGTTCCGAAGGGGACGAGATTCGTACCAAGATCGACCTGTCTCACATCTCCAAGCCTGGCGACGTACTGAATGCCATTCGCGCCAAGCAACAGGCGCCGGCTGCAGTCGCTCCTCCACCAGTTCGCCCCGCGGCAGTGCCTGCGCCAGTGGAAGCGAAGCCGGCTGCAGCGGCAGCGCCGCCGGCAGTCGCGCCTCAAGCACCGCCAGCCGCCCCTACGGCTCCGCGTTTGGTGGTTCCCACAACCTCGCCCCGGCCGACATTCACGGTTCCCGCGCCGCCGCCTCCAGTACAGAAACCCACGCCTCCTGCACAGGCCGTGCCCCCGGTGGCAGCACCGCCGAAACCGGCTCCGCCCGCGATAACACCGCCTGCGGTGCAGGCCGGGGCGCCGCCAGTTGGAGCGGCAGATGCTCCTTCCGCTCCGGTTTCGCAAGCTCCAGCGCCTCCTGTTGCCGCAAGACCGGCGGTTCCTCCAGTGCAGCCGCCACGTCCGCGGATGATTGTTCCGCAGACTGGGCCGCGGCCGGTTTATAAGGCTCCGCCGAGGCCGGCGGCACCTCCACCCACCGCCGCAGGAGCCACGCCCGTAAGGCCGGCTCCGGGGCGTCCAGTGCCGGGGCAGCCGATTTTTCAGCGCCCACGTCCGGGTGCGCCGACTTCGCGTCCGCCATTGCGGCCGGGCGAACGGCGTCCCATGCATCCGACGCGGCAGTCGCCGACCGGTGCTCGTCCTTTGGGTGTGGGTCCGGGCGGACCGCCTCCGGGGCTGACCCGTCCGGGAAGCCGGCCGGGTGCGCCGTCGCGCCGGCCCGGTCAACGCTATGTTCCGCGCGGGGTAAAAGAAGGCCCGATGAAGGGCTACACGCCGCCGCCGCGGTTGTCGCTCTCCAACGAGCCGCAGCCGATCACACGCACCATCACGATTTCCGAAGGCATCAGCGTGAAGGATCTGGCGGAGAAGCTGGGAATTCGCGCCAAAGACCTCATCGGACGCTTGCTGGCTCGCGGCGTATTTGCCACCGTCAACCAGACGCTGGATTCCGAACTCGCCGGGGAGATGGCGCGCTTCTTCGGGGCCGATACCAATATCATCAGCTTCGAAGAGCAGGCGCAGAAAGATATTTCCGAAGCGGCTGCTGGCGAAGAGGGGGTTGGAGCCGAAGCGGTTTCGCGTCCGCCGGTGGTTACCATCATGGGCCACGTCGATCACGGCAAAACCACGCTGCTCGACTCCATTCGTCTCACCAATGTAGCGGGAGGCGAGGCGGGCGGCATCACCCAGCACATCGGCGCCTACAAAGTCACGATTATGGACACGCAGTCGCCGGCCTACGGCCGCCAGATTGTATTCCTGGATACGCCGGGCCACGAAGCGTTCACTCGCATGCGTGCGCGGGGCGCGAAGGCAACGGATATCGTTGTGCTGGTGGTGGCGGCTGACGATGGAGTCATGCCGCAGACGCTCGAAGCGATCGATCACGCGCATGCGGCGGAAGTGCCGATCATTGTCGCGGTGAACAAGATCGATAAACCCGAGGCCCTCCCCGACCGCGTGAAGAAGCAGCTAGCCGATCGTGGCTTGATGCCGGAAGACTGGGGTGGAACCACGGTCTTCGTGGATGTTTCCGCCAAGCAGAAAACCAATCTCAATCTGTTGATGGAAATGATTTGCCTGGTCGCGGATCTGCAGGAACTGAAGGCGACGCCGGAACGTGCGGCGACGGGCGTGGTTTTGGAAGCAAAACTTGATCGCGGTCGCGGCCCTGTGGCCACCGTGCTGGTGCAGGACGGCACACTGCGCACCGGCGATAACTTTGTCGTCGGCAACGTGTACGGCAGGGTGCGCGCCATGTTTGACGATCGTGGCGCTCAGTTGGAAGTCGCTCCTCCTTCGACTCCAGTCGAGATTCTCGGCATGGAAAGCTTGCCGCAAGCCGGCGATCAGTTTGTCGTAGTCGCCGACCGCGATAAAGCGCGCGGGATCTCCGAATACCGCGAGCAGAAGGCGCGCGAAGCGACTTTGGCAAAGAGCTCGCGAGTGTCGCTCGAAGGCCTGGCGGAGCAACTGAAGACCGCCGGAACCAAGGAACTGAATATCATCCTGAAAGCCGACGTGGGTGGATCGGTAGAAGTGCTTAGCGACCTTCTGACGAAGATTTCAAACGATAAGGTTCGTCTGAAGCTGCTGCGCACCGGTGTCGGCGCGATTACCGAAAGCGATGTGCTGCTGGCTTCGGCCTCGAACGCGATCATCATCGGGTTTAACGTGCGTCCGGAACGCAAAGCACAGGAACTGGCGGAGCAGGAAAAAGTCGATATCCGGCTGCATTCGATCATTTACGAACTGCAGGACGAGATCAAGCGCGCGATGACCGGCCTGCTTGAGCCCACGATTAAGGAAACCTATCAGGGGCGCGCCGAAGTTCGCGAAACCTTCCGCATTCCCAAGGTGGGGACGGTTGCGGGTTGCCAGGTCGTCGATGGCATTATCAAACGCGATTCCGAAGTGCGTCTGCTGCGCGACAATGTGGTCGTCTTCAAAGGCAAGGTGGGATCGCTGCGGCGGTTCAAGGACGATGCCAGTGAAGTGCGCAATGGCATGGAGTGCGGCATCTCGATCGCGAATTACGGCGATATCAAGGCCCGCGATGTGATTGAGGCGTTCGTGACCGAGCGCATCGCAGCGGAAGTGATTGCATAAAACCGGTCGCTGGTGGTTGGCCGCTGGTCTTTCGGTTTTGCTGACGACCGAATGATTGCGTTTCTTACCCTCGAATTGCGCATTGAAGCCGCGCAATCGCTCAAAGACAAGCGCCAGGTGGTGCGTAGCTTGAAGGACCGCCTGCGTGCCCACTTCAACGTGGCCGTGGCGGAACTCGATGCCAGCAGCCTCTGGAACCACGCCACGGTGGGCGTGGTGAGCGTATCCGACTCGCGCGACTATCTCGACGGCCTGATGAAGAATGTCGAGCGGCAGGCGACGCGCATTGCCAACAACGGCGGCGCGGAGATCGCGGATTCATTCCTTGAATTTTTGGACTCTCCGTAAATTCCTGTATTTTCAGAGTTTCCTCAATGGGCACGGCAGGCAGGCCGTGCCGGGATTTTCGCCGCGAGACCAGCGGCCCGATTTCTGATATTCTCATCCGTTTTATTCTGAGGTGCCGGTTGGAGAAGCGAGGGCAAAAATACCATCGGGAACGCATGGGAGAAGCCCTGCGCGAGGAGATCGAGACAATCCTTGAGGGGGAACTTGGCGATCCGCGGATCGGGCTGGTGAATGTGAGCAGTGTGGTGCTCGCCGGCGACGGCAAGTCGGCGCGAATCTTCGTAAATGTCGAAGGCGACGAGGAGGAGGCGGAGCGTTCGCTGCAAGGTTTAATGGCGGCGACCGGATTCATTCGCCGGGAAGTCGCGGAGCGGTTGCACCTGCGCCGCCCGCCCGAATTGCTGTTTCAGATCGACCGCTCGGAACAATACGGCGCGCGGATTGACGAGTTGCTGGGGCGAACGAAGAAGCGCTCGTCGGCCGCCGGCATTCGGTCTTCGGTCCAATCCAAGAAGTGAGGCCAGAAAGGATCAGGGGTCGAGCGAGATGGTGAAAGAGGTTCTCAAGCAGATCGGACAGCGAAAGCGCTTCCTGCTGACCTCGCACGCTCGTCCCGATGGCGACGCCGTGGGTTCCGCCCTGGCGTGCGGACAAATTCTCCGGGAGATGGGCAAGGAAGCCGAAGTTGTGCTGGCTGACGGCGTACCTCGGATTTACCAGCCGCTTCCATTTGCCGATCGCGTGGTGCAAGCGCAGAAGGTCAACGGCAATTACGAAGCGGCCATCATCCTGGAATGCGACAGCATTCAGAGGACCCGGCTGGAAGGCCTGGAGAATCGCTTTCTGATCAACATCGACCACCACCTGAGCGGGAGGCCATTCGGCAATGTGAACTGGATCGATCCTAAGGCGGTGGCGACGGCGGAATTGGTTTATCACCTGGCCCGCGAGGCGGGGGTGACCATCACTCCGGAAATTGCGACTTGTCTTTACACGGCAGTGTTAACCGACACCGGCTCGTTCATGTTCGAGGGCACCAACGAGCATACGTTTTCGCTGGCGCGGGAACTGGTAATGGCGGGAGCGGATCCGGCGCGATGCGCGCGCAACATCTACTTCGCGCATTCCACTGCAAAAATGCGTTTGCTCGGGGCCGCCCTGTCGAACCTGCATCGCGAAGGTCCATTGGCGTGGATCTGGATTACGCGCGAACAAATGGAGCGCTGCGAGGCCAAGGAAGAGGATTGTGAAGGCCTGGTCAACTACGCGCTTTCCATCCAGGATGTGGAGGTTGCCGCGTTCTTTCGCGAACTTCCTGACGGCCGCTACCGCGTCAGCTTGCGCAGCAAGGGGAGCCTGAACGTGGCGGCAGTGGCGGAACAGTTCGGTGGTGGCGGACACGAGTGCGCCAGCGGGCTGTCACTCGAGGGGCCACTCTCGGTCGCGGTCGCCC
The DNA here is from genome assembly GCA_963832635.1 of Terriglobia bacterium. Classification (GTDB taxonomy): domain Bacteria; phylum Acidobacteriota; class Terriglobia; order Terriglobales; family Acidobacteriaceae; genus DATFTE01. Next base: position 1,369,326 of record CAWHVH010000004.1, read on the forward strand.
GCGTCATCGCCCAGCTTCGCGCGCGTCCCACCGTACAATAACTCCTTATGGATACTTCGATGGTCCGGCAGATCGCTTCGTTTGTCGGGGCGTTGCTGATTCTTGTCGCCTACGCGGGCCACCAGATGAGGTGGATGGATTCCCGCAAGGCCTCCTACAACCTGCTGAATGCGGTGGGCTCCTTAATTCTTGCCTACATCGCATTCCATCCTTTTCAGATCGGTTTCGTGGTTCTCGAAGTGACTTGGACGCTGATCAGCATTTACGCGTTGATGCGTCTGAGAGAGCAGAGAAATTGATGAGTGTCCCTGCAAATCTGATGGCAGGAAGGCGCGATTGAACGAGCGACTCCGCGCTCTCACCGACTGGGTCCTGCTCGCAGGCTTCTGTGCGTTCCTCTTTTTCTACGGCTTGGGGTCATTCGGATTGATTGGGGCCGACGAACCACGCTATGCACAAGTGGCGCGCGAGATGCTTGCGCGGCACGACTGGATTACTCCCACACTGGGCGGCGTTGCATGGCTGGAGAAGCCCGCGCTCTATTATTGGGAAGCGATAGTCTCGTATCGCGTCTTCGGCGTCAGCGATTGGGCTGCGCGCGTCCCATCCGCCGTCGATGCCACGCTGATGGTGTTTGCCGTTTATTGGTTTCTTCGGCGGTTTCGGCCCGGATCGCATTTGGACGGGGCATTGATTACCGCCTCAGCGGCAGGGATTATTGGATTCTCGCGGGCGGCGTCGATGGATATGCCCCTGGCCGCGACGCTCACCATCGCGCTGCTCGCATGGTATGCCTGGCATGAGACACAATCACGGCAGTACCTGGCGCTGTTCTACGTTTTCCTCGCTCTCGGCACTTTGGCCAAAGGACCTGTGTCTCCCTTCCTTGCCGCCGTGATTCTGGCGCTCTTTGCCGGCGCTAAGAAAGAGTTCTCCCTGATTCGACGCACGCTGTGGATTCCGGGAATCCTTCTCTTTCTGCTAATTGCATCGCCGTGGTATGTGCTCGTGCAAATCAGGAATCCGCAATTCTTTCGAGTTTTCATCCTCGAGCACAACCTGGCGCGGTTTGGCACCAATCTCTACCATCATCCCGAACCCTTCTGGTATTACCTCCCGGTGATGCTGCTGGGCCTGGTGCCCTGGGCCGTGTTCGTCATCGCAGGACTATTCGAATGTCTTCGCACATGGTGGGCCGAAAAGCGCGAAATGCTCCGCTCAGAAGATGCACTGAATGTATTTCTCATCCTCTGGCTGATCGTCCCGGTGGCATTTTTCTCGCTATCACAGTCAAAGCTGCCCGGCTACATTGTGCCGGCTCTTCCGGCAGGCACTCTGTTGCTGGCGGAGTACGTGCGGCGGCACACGGCCGACGACGACCGTCCCAACGTCTTATGGGTATTGCTGCACTCGGTAGTGGCCGCCGCTTTACTCGTTCCGGCGCTGATGATCGCGTACATTCTGCAGCAACATCATCTGCCCTGGAACCGGGCGACCCAGGTGTCCACGGTGCTGGCGCTCATCCTGGCGGCGGGAATAGCGATCACGTTGTTTCGGGCGAAGGGCTTGCGGCTGCTTCGTTTTGTCACGCTGATTCCGGTGGTCTTGAGCGTGGCGGCGCTGCTGCGCATTGGCGCGCCGATGCTGGATGAAACGCTCTCCGCGCGCCCGGTATGGAACGAGATCAGCCGCCTGGAGGAGGCCAGCGCCTTGCCGCCGCTGGCGGTGTTCGGCGTTTCGCGCGAAACCGAGTATGGGCTGGCTTTCTATGGCAACCGGGTCGTCACCCGCTACGAGGGCGGACAGATTCCCACGGGAACGCATATCGTGGTGGCTCCGCAGTCGGCTCGCGTTGTGGTCGAAAAAGTCCTTCGAGGGCGGCGGGTTTCGTATCTAGGGACTTACTGGCCGCAGAAGCTGGACTATTTCTGGGTGGCACCGGTGGGCAGTTACTAGAACTGGGGACCGAAGTCGAGTGCGATGTTGCTTCCCTGTGTTCACCGGTTTGCCTGGCAGCAGGTGAGGCACTACACTCCATTTTCGTCCTCAGGGCGATGCGCGATTCTTAGCGTAAAGGCTCAGGAGCCCGGGTTTGGAAATTCTTGATCTCAGACATTTTTCTTCGGTGGATTTGCGGCCCCTGCTGAATGACGAAATCCAGGTGTGGGGCAGCCTGCTTTCGTGGGACTACGGCGGTTCCGCCGACATGATTCTGCGCTACGTGGATGCCAAGATCCTCCCCGGCTATGCCGCCATCGACCGCGGCCGAATTTTCGGCTATGCGTTTTTTGTTTACGAGGGCAGCAAAGGTGTGATCGGCGATCTTTTTGTGGCCAACGGCGGGCGGTTGCCGAATCCGCATGAGGTGGAATCGCGGCTGCTCACCCATGTGATCGAGACGCTGCAACAGTCACCCGGCATTCACCGCATTGAAGCACAGCTTCTGATCCACGAAACGGGAGCGGTGGCGCGTCCGTTCGTCGAACAGGGGTTTTCGCGGCACGGACGTCTCTTCATGGTGCTTCCGCTCGCCGACCCGGTCAAATCGACTAAATCGGTCAATGGGGAGATCGAAATCCGGCGCTGGACCGAGCAGGATTACCAGCCGGTCGCGGCGGTGATCACGACGGCGTATCGCGGTCACGTGGACGCGGAGATCAATGACCAGTACCGCACCCTGAGCGGATCACTGCGCTTTCTGAATAACATCGTCCGCTTTCCGGGATGCGGGACGTTTGATCCGGAGTCGTCTTTTGTCGCCGTAAGCAAACGAAACCGAAGCGTGATCGGAGTGATCCTGTGCTCGCGAGTCCGTCATGACGTGGGGCACGTCACCCAGGTCTGCGTTTTGCCGGAATACCGGTCCCACGGGATTGGAGAGTCTTTGCTGGCCGCCACGGCCGGCAATCTGCGAAGCCGGAAGTTCTCGCTGTTGTCACTTACCGTGACTGAGGCCAATTACGGGGCTGTCGAGCTCTACCGCTACCTGGGATTCGATACGAAGAGGGTGTTCGACGCGTTTGTCTGGGAGGGATGAAAAAGCGGACGTCGGACCTCCGGCCTCAATGGATCAGAATCTCCAGCGTGTGTTTTAGTGCCGCAACAGCCACATGACCCAGCCGGCAACGAACACTCCGCCGACGAACATGGCGAAACAGTAGAGCCCGTAGCGGACCTGTTCGATGGCGTCGCTGCGCTGCGTGATGCCGAAAACAATCGAAGCAAACAGGGCGAAGAGCAGGGCGGCGGTGAAGTGCGAAGGATGCAGAATCACGGTTTCTTCCCGATCGAGATGTGGTAGGCGTCAGCCATGCTGATGAAGTTCAGCAGGCCCGCCACGATCAGATACTTGGTTCCGTAGTCGGCGGTCGCGTGGGCGATCGCGCCCTGACCCCAGTCCTTGGCGAGCGTGAGGAAGTAGAGCCCGCCGCCGCCGATGTCTCCGACGAAGCCGAGCATATCGAGGATGTCGCCGCCATTGGGTTTGTAGACGTGCCCTTGCATCATCAGCCCGAGCACGAACATGGTCACGATGGTGGCCATCAGAATGAAGCCGCGAGTCCAGCGTTTCTGGATCAGGTGGCCCGCGCCGGGAAGCACCCAGCCGGCCAGTGGCGCCAGAATCGACATGGCAGTCAGCGGTTGCGCCTCTGGTTTGTCGGCCGCTCTCGATTTACTCACAGTGGAATTTGCCATTCAGATGATTACAAGCTCGCTTTGAATTTTACCGGTAACTTCCGCCGCTTTCGGCCGTACGAGAACGTCGACCTCGCTGCGTACGCCGAACTCCGGCAGGTAAATGCCCGGCTCGATCGAGAAGCAGGAATTGGGCAGAATCTTGCGTTCGTCGTGGATCTCCAGATCGTCCATATTGGCGCCATTGGCGTGCACGTCGGTACCGATGGAGTGTCCGGTGCGATGGATAAAATTGTCGCCAAAGCCGGCGTTCTTGATGTGCGCCCGCACGGCATGGTCAACCTCCCAGCCGGCGATCGGACGGCCCGCGGCGATCGCGTCCTGCACCGTTTTGACGCCAATGTCGCGCCCATCGCGCACAATCCTGAAGACGTCGCGCATGCGGTCGGACGGAGTCTTGCCGACGAAACCGGTCCAGGTGATGTCGTAGAACACCGCTTCGGGCGTGTTTTTCTTTGCCCAGACGTCGAGTAACACGAAGTCGCCTTCGCGGATGGGAGAAGAACTTCCGCGGTGAGGCTCGTAGTGCGGATTGCCGCTGTTGCCGTTAACGGCGACGATGGGCGGATCGTCGGTGACCAGGTTCTCGCGCCCGAAAGCTTCCATGAACCAGTCTTGAATATCGGACTCAGTGGTGCCGCCATTACGAACACGGCGCCCGATCTCCTGGAAAGCGGCGGCGGTGATGGCGTCGACGGCGTCACGCGCCGCGAAGTGAGTCTTGATCTGCTCGTCGGTCCAGGTGGCCTCGAATTGCGCGACCAGATCGCCGGAACTGAGAACGTTCTTGCCCAAGCCTCGAATCAACTCGAGCGTGCCGCCATCGACGAGAGAGACCGTGAACACCAGATTGTTGGGAGAGTACTGCATGGCGATATCGCGATGCCCGGTCAGCAGTTTCTTGATCTCTTCGAACAACTCTTCCCAACCGGCGTACTGCCGCTTGGCGCCGGGGAGGGTGTCCAGATGTCCTGACTCGATCTTGTGCACTAACTTGGTGGGTTCGCCATTGGCGGGAATCAGGTAGAACCAGCGCCGGGTAACCATCAGGCTTTCGGGCAGTCCCAGCACTCGATAAGCAATGGGGTCGCGGTGATGGTGGTCGTAAAACAGCCAGGCGTCGATGTTCCGCTCGCGCAGTGCAGCTTGGATGGCGGCAAGGTTCATGGGCAAACCACTATTGTAAACAACCGAGAGGATTTCCGCGAATGGCGGCAGCACAGAACAGGCGCCTAGTGTGACTGCCCGGCCAGCCACCAGCGGCGCAGAGCTACCAGGGACCAGATCGCTTCGACAATGCCAAACGGCCATGCGCCCTGCAGAAATCCGTAGACTGACCCGAGCGCGCATGCCGCAGCGAAGGCCAGGATGAACCATGGGCTTCGCTTCTCGAACGCGTAACAGACGAGCATGGCAGTCACCGCGAAAAGCCCGAAGATGGTGAGACGGCTCACGCAGCGAGTACTTTCTTACGGCTGACGAGAGGCAACGTTTCGCAAGCCGTTCGAAGCACCAGGCGCGGGGAGCGTTCGCGAATCTTCATCAGGTAAGGGACAGTTCGTTTTGGATCCGCCTTCGCGGTCTCGCGCAGCAGCCAGCCCAGTCCTTTCTGCACCATGTCGTCTTCGTCGCTGAGCAGGGTGTTCGACAACTTGACGATGTCCGGGAAGAACATTTTCTGACGGGTGCCCTGAATCAGGGCGACGCATGCAGCCCGGCGATGCCAGCGGCTGCGCGATCGCGCCCAACGAAAGACGCTGGCGGCACGAGCGGGTTTCCCCACCATCATGGGCGCGATCAGATAGTGGACCAGCCCATCGTGATCGGCCCAACTGGTAATCCGTGACAGCCATGACTCGAAGAGCTTGAATTCTTTGTCGCCCAGGCCGCTCACCAGTTTCTCAAGCAGGAATACGGCGAAGACTTTCTCTTCCAGCACGCGTCCGGTGAAGAGCTTGTCGGCGACCTGGACCAGGAAGGGGAGTCCGGCTTCTTTAAGAATGGTTCGGCGGAAGCGCAGTGCGACCTTGCGCAACTCGGCCGTGCGCCAGCCGCGCGATGTCACCTCTTCCTTGAAGAACCACTGTACGTCTTCTGCATGCGGAGCCGAGCCGCCGTCCTTCAAGACTCTTCGAATGTGAGCGGCGATGTAAGCGGGAGTAAGTTTTCGTCTAGCCATAGCGCTAAGGATTCGGCGGCAAATGATAGCCGAAAACAATGGCCGGCGCAGTGACTTGCTTAGGACGCGGCAGTCGAATTTCCCGGGACGGAACTCTCCACGCGCATGGTTTTGTCGTAGATCCACAGCAGCGCAGCGGTCGCAACCCCAACGCCGGTTACGGCCCACCAGATGTAGCCAGGTTGGTGCGTGACCTCCCCAAAATGATGGACCAGGATTCCACCAAACCATCCGCCGATCAACGAGCCGATCCCGATCGGTAGAAAGGCGAAGCCCATGTAGGTGCCCTGCTGGCCCGGAGGCGCAAGGCGCGAGATGTATTCGTAGTAGCGCGGAGACTGCGTGATCTCCCCGAGGGATACCGCGAAGAGGGTGACAATCACCATGGGAACCGTGGGGTGAATGATCAGAAGGATCCAGGCGAGTCCGGAGATCAGGGTGCCCAGGGTGATCGCGCGAAATGCCGGAATTCTTTTCGTGAGGAAGCTGAAGAGCAGTTGCAGCGAAATGACCGTCAGCGGACCGGTCACCAGCATCAGTTCGGTATCGGCCTTGGGATCGATGTAGTTGTGCACATAAAGCGGCAGGATGATGAATTCCTGCCAGTAGACGATCCAGTATCCCGAGAAAATCAGAAGAAAGAGCATGAACCGGGGATTCCCGATCACGGTTCCGAAATTTCTTGCCGCCTGTCCGAGGCTGACGGTTTGCGTCTCACCGGAGCGGCGGGGCTCCTTGAAGAACAGCAGTACCGCGAAGAACATGGCAAAGACGCTGAGCGCGGCCACGCGAAAGACGTTCTCGACGCTCAGGTGCTGATGCACCCAGGACGCGACGTAGGGACCGGCCGCGCCGCCAATGTTCACCAGGGTGTAATAAATCGAATAGCCGATCGAACGGACATTTTCTTTCGACGCACGCGCGGTGGTGCCGACTACGCACGGTTTTACCAGCGCAATGCCCAGCGCCGGAAGCATGAGAATCACCGTGACCAGGACTACCAGCGGCATGGCATCGCGCACGGGAGCGAGCCAGGATGCTCCGATCGAACCCAGAAGGAAGTAGGCGCAACTCAGGATCAGATACGCGAGCGAGAGCGCGCGCCGGAAGCCCATGCGATCCGCCAGGGTTCCGCCGAAGGCCGCCAGAAACCAGACCAGCCCTCCGAAGAGTCCGGTGAGGCTGCTGGCCTGCTCCACCGGAAACTTCAACGTCTCGTGCAGGTACCGGGCCAGCGATGCGAAGGCGGCGTAATAGGAAAGGCGCTCGAAAAGTTCGCTGACGTTGGCAACCCAGAAGGGACGCTCGAACCCGGTGCGGATTTCCTCGAAGCGTTCGGAAAAGCTCAATCGCAGCTCCTTGCGCGGTCGGTCAGGGCGTCAGGCGGCGTTCGACTTCCGCGGCCGATAGTCCCACCACCCTGATCACTTTGTTGCGGCTGGCGTGGCCGGACGCAATAGTAATTGACGAGCGCGGTAGCTTCAAAAGATTTGCGAGGAATTCGATGCAGGCGTCGTTGGCCCGTCCCTCGACGGGAGGAGCGGTCAGAGAGAGTTTGAGCGCGTCTCCTACTTCGCCGGTGATGGCGTTCCTTTTCGCGCGAGGATGAAGCTTGACCGCGAAGGTGACGCCGGCCGCGGACTCTTTGAATGGAATCATGGTGCTCGTTCTAGCCATGTCCGCGGACGGGCTGAATGCTGAGTGCTGATTGCTGATTGCTCATGCCCTCTCCCCAAAAATCGCCGTCCCCACCCGAATGCAGGTGGATCCCTCTTCGATGGCGACTTCGAAGTCGTGCGACATGCCCATGGACAGCACGCTCAAGTCCAGATGCGCAAGGTTGCGGGAAAGGATTCGATCGCGCAGTTCGCGCAATTTCCGAAAATACGGCCGGGCGGCTTGAGGATCTTCGCTGTAGGGAGGAACCGTCATCAGGCCGCGAAACTCGAGATGCTCCAGACCATGTGCCAGGGAGAGCAGTGCCTCCAATTCTGGAGAATCGGGAGCAACTCCACTCTTCGCGGATTCCCCTCCCACGTTGATCTCGATCAGAACTGCCAACTTTTTTCCCAGCTGTCGAGCGGAATCATCGAGTTTTTGCGCAAGTTTCACCGAATCGACGGAATCGACAGCGGTGAACAACTCCGCGGCGCGGGCGGCTTTGTTGGTTTGCAGGTGGCCGATCATGTGCCAGAGGGCGTCGCGCAAGTCAGCCAATGACGCGGCCTTGCCGCCGAATTCCTGCACACGGTTTTCGCCAAACAGCCGAATCCCCGCGTCGTAAGCCTCGCGGACTCGCTCCGGGGGATGAGTCTTCGATACGGCCATCAGCGCGATTTCTTCGGGATCGCGTCCTGCGCGCCGCGCGGCGGCGGCCATGCGGGATTGAAGGACCGCGATGTTGTCGGCGATAGACATCAGAAAGGAAATGCAGAAGTCAAAAAGCAGAATGCAGATAAGAACTCCCACTTCCGCATTCTAACTTCTGACTTCTGCAATCGAATCACATGATCGCCGTCGGCGGAGCCGGTTCATCCGGACTGCCGGCGTTCGAGAGCGGCACCTTCATCATCACGAAGATGAGCGCTGCCATGGCAATGACGGCTGCAATTGCCGGCGGCGATTGCAGCAACTGCGGCGTGTTCCCGCGCCAGATACCGGCGATGACCAGGCCGCACAGCGCTTCTCCGGCGATCAGGCCTGAGGCGGTCAGCACGCCCGCATTGTCGACGCGGGCCTTCTGGGCATCGTTATAGCCGCGACGGTCGCGGATCTTGTCGGTCAACCAGCGGATAAGGCCGCCCACAAAAATCGCAAAGGTGGTCTCGATGGGAAGATACATCCCGACCGAGAACAGCATCGGGCTCTTCACTTCCACCATGATCATCGCCATGCCCATCAGGATGCCGACGATTACCAGCGGCCATGCCATGTTGCCGCCGACAATGCCTTGTGCCAGCATCGCCATCAGGCCGGCTTGCGGAGCCGGAAGGGCGGCGCTGCCGAAGTGGTAGGCGTTATCGAGAATCATCAACGGGAAGAAAAGCACCAGCGAGGCAACGACGATGCCGAAAATATCGCCGACCTGCATTTTTGCCGGAGTGCCGCCCAGAATATGACCGACCTTCAAGTCCTGCAGCATTTCGCCGGCGACCGCCGATGACACGCAGACTACCGCCGCCACTCCGAGGACCGCAGCTACACCTCCGACGCCGGAAACCCCCAGTGCAACCATCAGCAGGGCGGCGACCACCAGAGTGCATAGAGTGAGACCGGAGACTGGATTGTTCGACGACCCGATCATCCCGACCAGATTGCCGGAAACCGCGGCGAAGAAGAATCCCAGAACCACCATAACCGCGGCCGCCACCACGGCTCCCGCAATGACCTTGTTGCCGGTAAGGTTGTGGGCGCCATCGATGAAGAAATAGTAGAGTCCGATCATCGCCAGGAAGACCACGCCCACTCCTGCGAACACGACCTTCATGTTCAGATCGCGATCGGTACGGTTGGTGGCTTGATGGGCTTCCGCGGATTTCTTCAGGTCAGAAATTGCGCGCTTCATGCCCACGCCCAGTTGCTTGCGCATCTTGAACAAGGTGTAGCACGCGCCCACCAGCATGCCCCCGACGGCGATGGGGCGCACGATGGAGAAGTACACAGCTCCCGCCAGCGTTCCCCAGCTGGGCGCGGTGCCCGCCGGCAAAGAGGCGGCGATCGACGGACCCATCACGTAGGTAAGAAGCGGAACCAGCAATCCCCATGCGAGTACGCCGCCGGCAAAATTCAGCGCCGCCAGCCGGGGTCCGATGATGTAGCCCACACCGAGATACGCAGGGCTGATGGCGGGCGAATTGAAAGTGCTCATGCCGCCAGTGGTGACCATCGCCACTTTGGGGTTGGTGCTGGTGCGCAGCAAAAGACTTTTTCCAAGGTTGCCGATGTTGATGGTGAAGGTGTGCACCGGTTCGAAGACGTTGAGCAAGCCCAGTGCATTTACCAACGCTCCGAAACCCATGTTGGCGAAAAGAATTTTTGCAGCTTTGGAGCCTTGCTGTCCGGCTTTGTGAATCTCGGAAGCGGCGACCGATTCCGGGAAGGGAAGCTCGGGGTCCTCGACCATCACCCGACGCAGCAGCGTGACGAACAGGATGCCCAGCAAGCCGCCGATGATCATCAGCGCGACCGATTGCCAGTATTTGCCCATGCCGAGGGTGGGCCAGAGACCGGCGAGAACGAAAGCCGGGATAGTGAACACGGCTCCCGCGGCAACCGACTCGCCAATCGACCCGATGGTGCGGGCGATGTTCTCTTCCAGCAGCGAGCCCTTCATTAACCGCAGGATCGACATCCCGATGACCGCAGCCGGGTAGGTGGCTGCGATGGTCATCCCGGCCTTCAGGCCCAGGTAGGCGTTGGCGGCGCCCAGGATGCCGGTCATTACCATGCCGAGCAGGACGGCACGGAAGGTGAACTCCTTCATCTCCATGTTTTCAGGAACATAGGGCCGGTACTTCTTTTGACCTTCGCCGTCTTTCGCCACGGTTTGAGTGCTCATAGATTAGGATCCTCGCAACTGATGGTGCGACTTCATCTTAGGTGAGACCGCGCACGTTACCACGCGCAAAGCCTGCTTTACAAGTAGGTTCCGGCCCCGGTGGCGGGGTAGGCCTATATTAATCCTCGGTGAAATCCAAGGTACGAGACTTTTGTTGGGCCCAGGGGTTTGTTATCATCCTAATCAGCAACCCTTGCCCTCTGGCTGTACATCTGAGGAATACCAGTCATGTTGTGCAGAACATTCCAATGCGAAGACTGCGGGAGCGTCGACGGCTACCGTTCGCGGCCCCGAAATTTTGTGGAGAAGCACATTCTGCCGCTGATGGGATTACGCCCAGTGCGCTGCGGGGACTGTTTCCGGCGGTACTACCGGCCCAGTTTCGTGGTGGTGCGCGAGCGGCCCGAAGTCCATCCGCCCGCGCAGCGCGCAGCCGCCTGAACCAGCTTCGGCGATTGCACGCCAGCATGTCAGCCCGCTATACTGAGAGGGATTCGTTCGGGTAGAGCCCCCGTAGCACCGACCGGACGAGGGAGGCTCGTCTTCAGCAGTAGCGGGTACCCAACTCGGGCCATCGGGACCAAAGCGGTAAAGAAGCAGAACGCATTGGTGGCTTCTCTGGTCTCCTCGGTCGGCGGCATTGCCGAAAGCCTGTTTGCCACGCTGTTTCCGTCCGATTGCCGTCTCTGCGGCGCACCCCTGATCAACATTTCCCGGCTTCCAGTCTGCGAAGACTGCTTATCGGCGATCCGTCCGATTGCGGGCGGAGTCTGCTCGGTTTGTGGCGAGCGGCTGGTGAGTGCGTACGCATTCTCTGGAGAGGCGGAAGAGCCCTTGTGCGGATTGTGCCGCCGTTTGAGTCTTCCTTTTGAGAAGGCTGCTGCGTACGGAAGCTATGATGGCGGCTTGCGCGAATTGATTCACCTGCTCAAGTACGAGCAGGTTCGTCCCGCCGCCAATGTGCTGGGACGCATGCTGGCGGAAGTCATCGCGGGGCTGGAGATCGCGTTTGCCGCGAAGCCGGTGCTGGTGGTGCCGGTTCCGCTGCACGCGAGAAAATTGCGGCAGCGCGGATTCAATCAGTCGGAATTGATTGCGCGCGCCGCGTTGAAGCTTAGTCAGGATGGCGATCGATACGTGCTCTCCGCCGATGCGCTGGAGCGGCGTCGCGAGACCAAGTCGCAGATTGGCCTTACCAGCCACCAGCGGCGAGAGAATCTGCGCGGTGCCTTCGCAGTGGGCAAGCCGCAGGATGTGGCTGGGCGTGAGATTCTTCTGGTAGATGATGTATTCACCACCGGCACGACGGCTTCAGAATGCGCGCGGGTTTTGCGGCGCGCCGGGGCCGCCAAAGTCTGGGTCGCCACGGTGGCGCGCACCCTCAAGTTGGACGTGGCTCATGCCGAGCCGGTCGAGGAGGATGACGCCAGGCTCACCATGGCCGCCCACGGGTGACCAGTAGCGATTCTCGGAGCGAAGCGAAAGAGTTTCAGGAAAAGCATGTCGGGCAAGTGGAACAACTCGATGAACCGGACCCACCTGCCGCCTCCCGCGATGCTGGGCACGCATCAGGACGGTGATGGCCATGCCTTGCATGCGCCTGTGCTGGTGCTGAACGCGTCCTATGAGCCGATCAATGTCTGCGCGGCTCGCCGGGCCATCGTGCTGGTGCTCAAGGGCGTCGCCATGACCGAGGAAGAGAACGGACACTTCCTGCACGCGGCGCGTCTGGCCGTGCGGCTGCCCTCGGTGATTCGCTTGCTCGAATACCGGCGCATTCCGCACCAGACCCGGGCGCTGTCGCGGAAGAACATTCTGCTGCGCGACCGCAACACCTGCCAGTATTGCGGAGAAGTATTGCCCGCGGGCGAATTGACTCTCGACCACGTGGTGCCACGGTCCCGGGGCGGAGCCTCGACCTGGGAGAATCTGGTGGCCTGCTGCCATCCCTGCAACCGGCACAAGGGCAACCAGATGCCCACGGAAGCCAGCATGAAGCTGATGCGCGAGCCCCGCGCCTTCAATCTCCACACCAGCCGCCACATCATGCGCCTGATGGGCCGGTCGGACGATAAGTGGCGGAAGTATTTGTTCTATTGAGCACTCAGCACTCAGCATTCAGCATTCAGCATTCAGCCAAAACCATCCTCATCACGAGCGGAGCGAGGGATCCGCGGACGATGGCGCAGGGTCGCTGCACGCAAGATCCTTTCCCTGTCGGGCTCAGGATGGCGTCGGAGCGGGATGAACGTGCGTTGGCTGAATGCTGAGTGCTGAACGCTATTTCGGAGGCGGTTGCTGCGCGGCGGGCGCCTTCTGATCCTTACCCTTCGGAATTTCCTCGCCGTTGTAGGTGATCTTCACGTTCGAGCCGAAACGCTTGTAGTCCTCGTACTTCACGATCTCGATGATGCGTATATCGCCGGCGGGACCGTCGAAGTGCAGCACGTCATCGGCTTTGGTGAAACGCGGGAAACCAGTACTTGCCGTCCACCTGCTGGCGCCAGGTAGTGAATTTCGGAAACAGGTTCTCCTGACCCTTCTTCTTGCGAATGTCGGGCACCGTCTTGCCATAGGTCTTTACGATCTGAAAATCCTGATCGTCGACCCAGATGCGTCCCTGAAAATATCGCTTCTTGCCCACGATCTCCTTGGGCGCTATGTCGAAGACGTAGCAGTGCAGTTCGTCTTCCTGCTGTTGCCCGACGTAGAGAATCTGGTACTCCGGAATCTCGTCGCTGGTAAGGACGAACGGCAGGCGGTGGCGGATGTCATCCAGATCCTCGGGAGACATCTGAAGAAGGTTCAGCGAACTCTGCGGCGCGAATACGACGTTCTCCAGACGCTTGCCCTGGTCGTCAAAGACCACATCGAACACTTCCTGATAGGTGCCGCCATCCTCGGGAGTTTCTACCTTTACCGATTGCCGGTAGGTGTAATGATCGCGGGCTTCCTGGAATTCCTTTTCCTTGGCGGCAAAACGCGTGATGATTTCTTCGGGAGTGATGTTCTTGGGCTGCGATTTATCGAGCGTGCCTTCCTGGGCTGAGGCGGGGACGGCAACAGAACCAGCGAAGAGAACAGCCGCCAGCAGTCCGAAGCCGAGAGCTGCGAGAAATCTCATAAATACAGTGTAGCGGAAGAGGATGGAGTCTGCGGATCGCCGCCGCTCCCCTGCCACCGTACCCTCTCCGCTCAGGGGGCCGGAAGCAGAGGAGCTGCAGTTCTGCCTATTTCCTTAGATTGCGCGGGAGGGAGGAAAGTTGCCGGAAAAAACTCAGCGATTAGCGCTTGGCATTTAGCATTTGGCCAGTCGGCATTTGTTGGAGCTGCAGAACACCGATGCTCAGCTGTGCGCCCGGCGTTTTTTGGCGGAGTTCTGACAATCTAGAAGGGCCAAATGCTAAATGCCAAGTGCTAATTGCCTTCATCACATGCGCCCCGCCCGCCTATGGAGTAAACTTTTTCGTTTCGTGCAGGAGAGACTCCATGCGCCGTCTATGCGTCCTTCTCTTTACGCTTCTTTACGTGGTTCCGCTCATTGGCCAGGCGAGACGTCCGTTTACGTTTGAAGACCTGATGTCGCTCAAACGGGTGGAGGAGCCCGAGCCTTCTCCCGATGGCAAGTGGGTGCTGTTCGCCGCCGTGGACGTGAATCTCGCGGCCAATACAAAAACACCGCACATCTGGATTGTGCCGCTCGCGGGCGGGCAGGAGCGCGAAATCATCGCCGATCAGGATGCCGACCGTCCACGCTGGGCGCCCGACGGCAAGCGCTTCGCGTTCATGTCCAATAAAGAGGGCGGATCGCAGGTCTGGATCGCCGACTTTGATGGCGCGTCAGGAACCGTCACCGGCGTGCATAAACTCACGTCGATTGCGACCGAGGCCGGCGGAGAACTCTGGTCCCCCGACGGCAAGAACATTCTCTTCACTTCGGATGTGTATCCCGAATGCGATGGCGCAGCCGAGGCCGAAGCCGCTTGCAACGCCAAGAAGCTGCAGGAAGTGCAGAACTCCAAGGTGAAGGCTCTGATCTTCGAGCACCTGCTCTATCGCCACTGGAACGCCTACAAGAAAGGGATGCGGAGTCACATCCTGGTCGCGGCGGCGGAGGGCGGCGCGCCGCGCGACCTGACTCCTGGCGACTACGACGCTCCCGTGTTCTCGCTCGGTGGGCAGGACGATTACTCCTTCTCGCCCGACGGCAAGGAGATGTGCTACGCCTCGAACCACGACAAGGTTCCGGCGATTTCGACCAACAACGATCTGTTCACCGTCCCGGTGAATTTTCCCGCGGACGCCTCGTCCGCGCAGGTCCTGGCTGCGACCAAGGACATCACCGCCGACAATCCCGCCAGCGACTCGTCGCCGCTCTATTCGCCCGATGGCAAGTACATCGCCTACCGCGCCCAGCAGCGTCCGGGATATGAGAGCGATCGGTTCCGGTTGATGTTGTACGACAGGAAGACGGGGGAGAAGAAAAATCTGACGGAGAATTTTGATCGGTGGGTCGGAACTTACGTTTGGTTTCCCGACTCGAATAGTCTTTATTTCAGTTTCCGAAAACAACGGTAACGCGCCAATCGTTAATTGCGACACTGGAAGCCGCATCCGGTAGATACGGCGGATGTTACAGGCGACTACAACGATGATCTAGCCGTCGGCAGCGACGGAAAGACATTGCATCTTCACTCACATGGCCCTTCAGTATCCGAATGAAATTCATAAGGCCGTCTTCACGTCTGAAGAAGCCCGTCCACGTACCGATGAGTTGAGTCCGGCAAGACCGAGCCCCTCACTCACCTCAACGATTCCCGTCCTCTCCCAAGTCTCCATGTCCCCCCTCGAATCCTTCTGGTTCGACGGCGCCCACGGCGACAAAGTCGAAGGCTTCCTCGTCAAGCCTCCCAACTTCGATCCCAGCAAAAAATATCCCGTGAAGTTCCTCGTCCACGGCGGGCCGCAGGGCGCCTGGGGAGACGACTGGAGCTACCGCTGGAATCCGGAACTTTTCGCCGCCAACGGATACGTGGTCGTCATGATCAACTTCCACGGCTCGACCGGATACGGGCAGAAGTTCATTGACGCCATCAACGGCGACTGGGGCGGCGCTCCGTTTGAAGACCTGATGAAAGGCCTCGACTACGCCGAGAAGACGTATCCGTTCATCGACAAAGACCGCGAGTGCGCGCTAGGCGCGAGCTACGGCGGATACATGACCAACTGGCTCCTCGGCCACACCGACCGCTTCAAATGCATCGTCACCCACGACGGCATGTTCAATACGATTTCTACCTGGGGCACGACCGAAGAACTCTGGTTCAACAATTGGGAGTTCAAGGGCACTCCCTATACCAACCCTGAAATGTACGAGAAGTGGTCTCCGCGCAATTCAGCGAAGAATTTCAAGACCCCGACGCTGGTGGTCCACGGACAGCTCGACTACCGCCTCGACGTGAGTGAAGGGCTACAGCTTTTCGACACCCTGCAGGTGATGGGCGTGCCTTCGAAGATGCTGTATTTCCCCGACGAAGGCCACTGGGTGCTGAAGCCGCAGAACTCGCAGCTCTGGTACAAGACGGTCAACGACTGGGTGGACCAGTGGACGAAAAAGTAACGCCGATGGAAAACTTCTCCCGCATTTCCGATCTGCTCGCCGAGCGCGAACAGCGCGGTAAGCGCTACCTCGAGTTCCTGCGCGTGCCGGCGATGAGCGCGGGAGTTTATGTGCTGGCGGCGGGGGCCACCGATCCGCAGAAGCCGCATCATGAAGACGAGATGTATTACGTGGTCCGCGGCCGGGCGCGGATGCGCTCGGGAGACGAAGATGAGGAGGTCGGCGCAGGCAGCGTGATTTTCGTGGCGGCCCAAGTCGAGCACCGCTTTTACGACATCGCGGAGGAGTTGGTGGTGCTGGTCTTTTTCGCTCCGGCGGAAACCGAATGAACTTCGCCATCCAGTCCATGACCGACGCGGACGGCCCCTCGGTGATCGAGATCTATCGCCAGGGCATTGCCACCGGCAACGCTACCTTCGAAACCGAAGCGCCTGCATGGGAGAAGTTCAGCGCGGGACATCTCGCGCACTCGCGCCTGGTCGCGCGCGACGGCAAAGGAGTGCTGGGCTGGGCCATGCTCAGCCCGGTTTCCAGCCGCTGCGTTTACGGAGGCGTTGCCGAGGTTTCCATCTATATCGCTGAATCGGAGCGCGGACGCGGCATCGGCCGCGCCCTGCTCGAAGAGTTGATTCGGCAGTCCGAACGCAACGGCATCTGGACTTTGCAGGCGGGCATCTTCCCCGAGAACGCCGCCAGCCTTCGCTTGCATAAACACTACGGCTTCCGCGAAGTAGGCCGCCGCGAGCGCATCGGAAAGATGGGCGACCGCTGGCGGGATACGGTGCAGTTGGAGCGGAGAAGTAAAGTCGTTGGGAGTACCTAGTACCGAGTACCCAGTACCGAGTACCCGGTAGCGAGCGGCGCTGAGAAAAAAAATAGACGGGCGAGGACGCCCGTCTCTCCATTGTTTGTTGGTTCTTTATCTCTCATTCTTTAGGTGCTCGCGTTTTCTCGGTACTCGGTACTGGGTACTAGGTACTAGGTACTAGCCGTCTCTTTCCCCGGAATCCAGTAAATCTCTTCTTTCAAGAACTCTTTCTGGAAGCCGATGCGCTTTAGCATGCCTTTGCCGTGCTCGATCATCTCGGGATGTCCGCAGAGATAGCCCACGGCGTTGGAGCCATTCAGGCCCCACTGGTCGGCGTACTTGCGCAGCACGTCGTCCACTCGCCCGACCTCACCCTTCCACTTCTCGTCGTCCCAGGGACGGCTCACGCAAGGCACATAGGTGAGCCAGGGAACTTCGTTGGCAAACTTCTGAAGTTCTTCGAGATATCCGAACTCCCAGGAGCGGCTGGCGCCGTTCAGCAGGAACAGCTTGTGTTCGCCGCCGTACTTGCCCTCCTTCCAGTCTTTATAGAGCGTGCGCACATAGCTCACGAAAGGAGCCACGCCGGTCACGGTGCTGACCAGCAAATGGTTAGTGCGTCCACTCTTGGTGTCGAGAGTGAAGCGACCCTTGCAAGCTTTCCGCATCAGCAACTCGTCGCCGAGTTGCAGCTTGTAAAGCTGCGGAGTGAGTTCGCCCTCCGGGACGAGTTCGAAGAAAAATTCGATCTCGTTTTCGTAGGGCGAGGAGACGATTGAGTAAGGGCGTTCGGAGCGCTTTTCAGGTCCTTGTACGCCCAGGGTTGCATATTGCCCGGGCGCGAACTTGAATTCTCCTCCGGCCTGGATGCGAATCATCCACAGGTCCGGAGCAAAATCCATGCGCTTGGTAATCTTGGCATGGTAAAACTTGTCGTCAGCAGTGCTCATTGGCTACCTCGTTGCATGGTGAACCGCAAAAGATTGGGGTAGTTTACAGGAGCAAGTCAAGGCTCCGGGCATGCTTATCGGGCTTAAACAGTTTTTCCCTGTCCATTTTGGAACCAAAGTTCTTCCCCTCGCGTATAACCTTGTGATGCCGCGATTTGACAGCGGGTGTCTCCAGCTATATCGTTTGTTTTCCGTCGATTCCACTGCTTTGCCTGCTCTGACGGTGGCTGCCAGTTGTGCATCTGCGGAAGTTCTCAGGAGAAACTATACATGTTGCGAAAGCTGTGTCTCAGCGTAGTGATGGCCGCTGTGCTTGCGCCGCTGGTGCTGGCACAAACGGTGGATGAACTGGTCGCAAAACACGTGGCGGCCATGGGCGGTGCCGACAAGATCGAAGCCGTGAAAACCATCAAGATGACGGGTAAAGCCGAGATGCAGAGCATGGAGGCTCCCTTCGTCATGATCCTGAAGCAGCCCGGCATGCTGCGCAACGAGATTACCATTCAAGGCATGGTCCTGGTGCAGGCCTACGACGGCAAATCCGGGTGGGCCATCGTCCCGTTTACCGGGAAAAAAGATCCCGAACCGGTGACGGCGGATGAAGCCAAAGAAATGCAGGACCAGTCGGACCTTTGGCCCCTGCTGAATTACCAGGCTAAAGGGAACAAGGTGGAGTTGCTCGGGAAAGACAAGATCGAGGGCACCGATGCGTACAAGCTGAAGCTGACGCGCCCGAACGGCGACGTGGACACGATCTATCTCGATGGCGACAGCTACCTGGAAATCAAGGAAGAGGGAACGCGCATGGTGCGCGGCAGCGAACAGCAGACCGAAACGTCGCTGGCCGACTACCGCGAAGTGGGCGGATTGATGTTCCCCTTTGCCATTGAGAGCAGCACCAAAGGCAGCCCGGAAAAACAGTCGATCACTCTCGATAAAGTGGAACTGAATGTTCCGGTGGACGACTCCGTCTTCAAGATGCCGGCGCCCGCGCCTGCGGCGAAGACGGAAGCCAAGCCGGCAGAGAAGCCCAAGAACTAGCAGGACTCATCGTCCGTTGCGGGCCTCGCAAGGCCCGCGACGGACGGACCGCATGCTTCAAGAAAATGCGATTTCCAGTCGCAGTCGATAATCCGCTATCCGTCTCTAATTTTCCCAGCGAGGTCTACATATGATGAACCGGGTCTCAGCCCTGGTCGCTCTTTGTGTGTTTTCGATGCTTTGCCTGTGTACTTCCTCCGCCCTTGGCCAGGAGATCAATTCCGATACGTTCAGTGGTTTGTTGACTCGTCCGATCGGCCCGGCCGTGATGGGCGGACGCATTGCCGACATTGCCGCAGTCGCCGAGGGACAACGCCTGACCATCTATGTCGGGGCTGCGGGTGGCGGGGTTTGGCGGTCGGTGGACGGCGGCACGACCTTCAAACCGGTCTTCGACAAGCAGCCGACGCAGTCGATCGGCTCGATAGCGGTGGATCCCTCGCATCCCAAGACCGTCTGGGTTGGCACCGGAGAAAGCTGGGTGCGCAACAGCGTATCGGTGGGAACTGGACTCTACCGCACCACCGACGCGGGCGAGAACTGGCAATTGATGGGACTCGCCGACTCGGAGCACATCAGCCGCGTCTTGGTCGATCCCAAGGACGGTAATACCGTCTATGCCTGCGCACTTGGGCATCTGTGGAATTCCAACGAAGAGCGTGGCGTCTTCAAAACCACTGATGGCGGCAAGACTTGGAAGAAGGTTTTCTATGTCGACGACAAGACGGGCTGCGCCGAAATGGCAATGGACCCGAAGAGTCCTGACACGGTCTACGCCGCTATGTGGCAGGTGCTTCGGCAGCCATGGAACTTCGATTCCGGAGGCCCCGGCAGCGGACTGTTCAAGAGCACGGATGGGGGCGCAACCTGGCATCCCATTCGCAAAGGATTTCCCGACGGCGACCTCGGACGCATCGGCATCGCCGTGGCGCCATCGAACACGAACCGCCTCTATGCGGTCGTGGAGGCCAAGAATCACACCGCGCTGTTCCGCTCCGATAATGCTGGAGACAGTTGGACTGAAACCAACAATTCGTTCAATGTGAGCGGACGTCCCTTCTACTTTGCGCGCATCATCGTCGATCCCAACGACGCCGACCGCGTCTACAAGCCCGGCTTCGGCCTGACCATTTCCGATGATGCCGGCAAGAGCTTCAGCGCGGCGTTCTCCGGGGACGATTCGGGAGGGGTTCACGGCGACTACCACGCCATCTGGATCAATCCCAAGAACTCCGAAGAGCTTTTCTGCGGCAGCGATGGTGGCGTATATCACTCGCTTGATCGCGCCAATCACTGGCGCTTTCTGAACCAGATGCCGGTCGCGCAGTACTACCACGTCAGCGCCGACATGGAGCGCCCGTACAACGTCTACGGCGGCTTGCAGGATAACGGCACTTGGATGGGTCCGTCCCAGGCAGTGGGTGGCGTAGCCAACCGGCACTGGAAGAACATCGGTTTCGGCGATGGTTTCTGGGCATTCAGCGATCCCACGGATCCCGACATCGTCTACGTCGAGTACCAGGGCGGGCACATTTCCCGCGTGCGCAAATCGACCGAGGAGTCGAAGGAGATTCGTCCGCTGCCCGGCGCCAATGATCCCGAGTACCGCTTCAACTGGAATGCGCCGATCTCCATGAGCCCCAACCATCCGGGCACGATTTACATCGGCGCGCAGTTCCTGTTCCGCTCAACCGACAAGGGCGAATCGTGGGAAAAGATCTCGCCGGACCTGACCACCAATGACCCCGCCAAACAGCATCAGGAAAAATCCGGCGGGCTTACCATCGACAACTCGGATGCCGAACGCTACGAAACCATCTTTACCATCGCGGAATCGCCCAAGAACGGAGATGTGATCTGGGCCGGGACCGACGACGGCAACGTGCAGATCACCAAAGACGGCGGCAAGAGTTGGACGAATGTGGTGAAGAATATCCCCGGCCTGCCCGCGAATACCTGGGTCTCGACCATCGAAGCTGGGCACTTCGACGCCGGAACTGCGTACGCCACTTTCGACGGTCACGCCACCGGCGATATGAAGACCTATGTCTACAAAACCTCCGACTACGGTCAGACGTGGACGTCGCTTTCCACCAAAGACTTGAAGGGGTATGCCCACGTCGTCCGCGAAGACGTGGTCGATCCCAATCTGCTCTTCGTGGGCACGGAGTCCGGGCTCTTTCTCAGCGTCAACGACGGCAAAGATTGGGCGCAATTCACCGGCAAGCTTCCCAATGTCTCGGTGCGCGATGTTGCGATCCAGCCGCGTGAATCTGATCTTCTGATTGCAACCCATGGGCGGGGAATTTACATCCTCGACGACCTGACCCCGCTGCGCGCGATCACTCCGGAAGTTCTGGAGTCGGCGGCGGCGATCCTTCCGTCCCGTCCCACCGAACTGGCGTTGCCGTCGTTCGAGCAGCGCTTCGACGGCGATTCGGAATTCATCGGGCGGTCCCTGCCCGAGAGCGCTCCCATCGTCTATTACCAGAGGAAGCGCCTGATCGTCGGGACTCTGCGGATCGAAATTTACGACTCCAAAGGGAACCTGGTGAATACCATTCCCGGAGAGCCGCGTCTGGGCGTGGTGCGCGTCGAATGGGCAGAACGCCTGAAGCCTCCCAAGGTGCCGCCGGCCGCTTCGCTGGTCGAGCAGCCGTTCGCCTTCTACGGACCTCAGGTTGAGCCGGGAACGTATACGGTGAAGCTGATCCGGGGAAAGCAAACTTACACCGGCAAGATCGATCTGGTTCCCGATCCGCGCTCCAAGGCCACACCTGAGGATCTGGCCCTGCAACACAAAACCGTGATGGAACTCTACAACATGCTGGGACAGCTCACCTACGTTGCGGACGCCACGGTGGGCCTTCGCGACCAGGTGCGGCAACGCGCCACCGAAGCCGGTAAGGAGCGCAAGCTGAAAGCGCAACTCGACACGCTGGCCGCGCAGCTCGAGGACTTTCGCGGGACCCTGGTTTCGATCAAGGAAGGCGGCATGATTACCGGCGAGCACAAGTTGCGCGAAAATCTGGGCGAGCTTTACGGCGGCGTCAATGGATTCGAAGGCAAGCCCACACAATCGCAACTCGATCGCACCGAGGTTCTGAAAAAACAGTTGGACGATGCCAGCGCAAAGTTCCAGCAGTTTTCAGAGGTCACCAAGCTGAATGCCGAACTCGCCAAAGCGAAACTGCAGCCGGTGAAACCGTTGTCGAAAGACGACTGGAACAAAACTCAACAGCAGTAAACACGGAACACTTGACCACAGAGGTTCACTGAGGATTTCAGATATCCTCAGTGTCCTCTATGGTCAGAATCGTTGGACCATTGCGATGAGCGCCCCGCCTACGCTCGCTCAAGTCACGAAAGCGCTGGAGAAGTTCTACGGTCGTCCCGCGCCGCCGAAAATCACCGATCCCGTGGAACTCATCCTCTATGAGAACGTTGCTTATCTCGTAGACGATGAAAAACGCGCGGCTGCCTTTGCGGCGCTGAAGAAGAAAATCGGTACCAAGCCAGAGCAGATTCTGAAAGCCTCCGACAAGGACTTGGTCGAAATCACCAGGATGGGCGGCATGGTTCCCGAACTCCGTGCCCGGCGCTTGCGCCAGATCGCCGAGCTTGCTCACTGGATCTTCAAAGATGACCTGAAATCCGTTTTGAAGAAACCTCTTCCCGAAGCGAAAAAGGCGTTGAAGAAATTTCCCAGCGTCGGAGATCCCGGCGCCGAAAAAATTCTTATGCTGACCCGCAGCTATCCCGTGCTGTCGCTCGAATCAAACGGGCTACGCGTCCTGTTGCGGCTGGGGTTGGCCGAGGAGAAAAAAAGCTATTCAACCACCTATCGCGCCGTGCAGGAGGCTCTGAAAGATCGGCTTCCACGCGCCTACGAAGCCCTGATCGCGGCTCACCAGCTTCTGCGTCAACATGGCCAGGAGCTGTGCAAGCGTACGCGCCCGCTTTGCGATGACTGTCCTCTCAAAGCGGACTGCCGTTACTTCGAGACCGGCTTTCCAGCGGCACCCAGCCGCTTTTGAAGACGACGCAAATCGGCCTTAGACGGCATGCCCAAGGTAAGCTCTCACAAGTTACAGAAACGATTCGGGCGCTACGTAAGTAACAAACCAAAGTACTCTGACGTAACTTTACCCCCCTGACACCCCACCCTAGACTTCTCCTGTGAACATGTGGGAGCACGATTCGCGCCTGGACGCCAAGCCTGACTTCGGCGCGCTGGGGAGTAATCCTGCGGCTACCTCAGACGGTCCCATACAGGTGCCATCTCGCGGGATGCGCGCACCCTGGGCGGTACTGGTGGGTGTGCTGGCGGCATTGGCCGTGGTGTCGATCGACAGCGGGGTGGCGCGCGCCGGCTGGCAACAGCTCTCCCAGTATCTTCCGCTGCAAGGCAAGGCGGAACCGGCGTCTCCAGCAATTCTTTCGGAGCACGAAGCTGAGCGGCTGAACCACGAAAGCCCGCAACGTCAGGCAGAGTCACTTCTGGAGCGCGCCATCAATCACTACGAAGGCGCTACCGATCAGATCGCGGGGCGCGTGGACGGCTGGCACGGCCAGATCAAACTGAGTCCGCAGTTAAGCTCGCTGATCACCACGGGATTGAACTCGAATGATTTGCACGTGCGCGCTGCCACCATCGAAGTTGACCTGGCGGCGCTCAACGTCGCCAAAACCAGCGAAAGCATCAACCGCCTGGAGAGGCAGGCGCAAGCCGGCCCTCAGCAACAGCGTATCTGGGCATTGTGGACATTGGGTCTGCTCGGCAATCGCGGAGTGGAACCAGAACGCGTGAACGAAGTCCTCAGCAGCGGGCTGCGTGACTCGGATCCAGAGATCCGTCATTGGGCAGTCGAGGGCCTGTCGTACCTCGGTACGGACGAAACCCTCGAACCGCTGCTGAAGACGTTTCATGACGATCCTTCGCCCATGGTGCGCGAAAGCGCGGCGTGCGGGCTGGCGCAGTCGGGCATGCTGAGCGAACAGCAGCGCCGCAGCATCGTCCCCAGGCTGCTCGACTTCGCCGAAGACACCTCTCTCGACGCGCAAACCCATAGCTGGGTCTATCACGCGCTCCGTGACATCACGGCGCAGAATCTGCCACCGAATCCTGCGGCGTGGCGGAGTTGGTATGAGGGGGCGGGACGGTAGAAGGCAATCGGAGTTGATCTAGACAGGCATTCTCAGAAGGTCGCGCCCGTTGTTCGCCTTTTCTCCCCGGAAACCATTCGGTTGCTCGGGGCAATGAGTGAAATCGAGATGTTACGCCGACTGACGTCTAGAACGGGCCGCCAAGGACAAGACTGGCGGAAAGAAGAATCATGAAGCCAAACAGCCAAAACATACAAACGCGGGGAAGATCGTTGTTTCCGCAAACTTGCCGGTATTCGCGAAATAGCTGGAAAGGTGTGCGCCGAGGTCTCGGCATTCGCTGGTCGGGAGGAAGAGCGGAATCAAGGCGTGCGACCAATCGATTAAAATAAATCAACTCTGCAAACAGACAACCAACTGACGCGAGTCCCAATAAATCTCCGAGTCGCTGCAAGTCGTGCGTAATCGTTTCCTCCGCATGAAGAACTTCAGTGGTTCTGGGCTATTGTAACTCTCCGCCCGCAGCGGCTCTTGCAGATCGTTGGCGGTGCAGTACGCATTTCTGTAAACCGTTTCGCGGTTTCGCTTCGAAAACTTTTACGATCCTGAAACTCGTGCCACAACGTTAAGAACAGCGGCAGTTGAAACAGAATACTCGTCAGTAGCCACGCGCGACACTGGTCTTTGACGCACGGAACGTTGCCAGAACTCGCAGCCCGGATCAACGGGATTGTAAAAATGAAGAACTGGTTGCAATCCGAATTTCTGTAGACCGATTGCGCAGTCATAGCCTGAGAACTGATTCACGAATCCTGACCTCCTGCCACCAACGTAAAGCACAGCACCAAATGCAAACAGCAAGCTCGGCAGTAGCCACGCCCAGACCCCGGTCTTTGACGCACGGTAACGGGTTGCCAGAACTCCGAGTAGGCTCGCAATGACGGTAGTCGTAATCCAGACCCGCCAGATGACATCAGCACCCGAATGCGGCACAGGGTGCGGAATGCCAGATTCAAGCGCCGCCGTCCCGAAGACCGCGATCAAGGTGTCCAACAAGACGTTGCCGATCGTTCGAAGCCTGTTCAGACTAGAGTGGAAGGGCGTTCTATGCGGCTCCTGCCCCATGACGAATCGCTGGTGTTCAATCCGGTCGGACTCGCTGAGATTGCGCCGACGCAATTCAGCGTCTAGAGCGTCAGCGTAGCCGTAGACTTCCGTTGTCAAGGAATCGTGCTCAGATCGCGGTATGCGAGAGCTCGATCGTGCCGCTCGGGATACTCGACCGAAGAAGCTACGAAGCTACGTACAGCAATTCAAAGGCGGCAGAGGACATACGCAAGGCTTACGAGTTGCGGGAGAAGGTGAGCGAGCGGAGCGGTTCTCCATCGAGGCGTTCTACTACTACTTCTATACCGGCGAACTTGAGAAGGCAGCGCAAACTTACGAACTGTGGCAACAGACCTACCCGAGAGACGACTTGCCTTACCGAGAGCTGGGAATTCTTTCCGGCCGCCTGGGCAACTGGAACAAGGCAGTGGAGGAACATCGAGAAGCGCTGCGCTTGGAGCCAAATGATGTCTTTAACTATGGCAACCTCGCCTTCGACTATACGGCTCTCAACCGGCTGGATGAAGCGGAGGCGGTGTACAAACAGATGGAGGAGCGCAAGCTGGAGTAACTGTCAGTGCAGCTACCAGTTGGCCTTTCTGAAGGGCGATGCAGCCGGATGTCGCAGTTGGTCTCAGCCGCCGTGGGGAAACCGGACGAGGAGGACGATTTGCTGGCCTCGCAAGCGGATACGGAAGGTTGGTTCGCAAAGCGCGGCGTCGGAGGAATCCCGCTCAGATGCCAACTGCAGAAGCTCGTCATCACTCCGCTCGGAATATTCGGTGAAGAAGTCGCTAAGCATCTTCGGTTCCCAATCTTACGCGAGACCACGTCCTTGCCGAAATGTTAACTGTTGTAAACAGCGGCGGCAGCGCAGACTGGAATAGCGCAGATCCACTGAAGCGGCTCAACTACCGCTATCAG
This sequence comes from Terriglobia bacterium, assembly GCA_963832635.1. Classification (GTDB taxonomy): domain Bacteria; phylum Acidobacteriota; class Terriglobia; order Terriglobales; family Acidobacteriaceae; genus DATFTE01. The sequence goes on from CAWHVH010000004.1 coordinate 1,395,315, forward strand.
GCGATTAGCGCTCAAAACCCAGATTCAAGGCCCTTTCCATGCGACGATCACGGCAGTGACTAGTCCGAGATGGCCACGCTCGATTTTACAAACGACCTCGCAAGAGTCTTTCGGCCTACTTGACACTCCGCCGCGCTGCGCTCATCCTTCCCCGACCTACTGGGGCTCCTAGTTGCCGTTGCCAGGAACCTTGCAACCCGTCAGCGCACGGAAAATCTCAACTTCGTTGGAGGCCAATCTTGTCGCGTACCCTTACGCCTGAACCCTTTTCTCGCATTCTCACACCAGTCCTCGCGCTCCTTATGGCTTTCGCATTTCCCATTCTCAGTTCGGCACAGGTCACACTCAACGAGGTCAGCAAAGACCCGTTCACCAACATCGGACCGCAGCACGCCACCGAAGTTGAGCCCGACACGTTTTCCTTCGGCAACACCATTGTGACCACTTTTCAGCAGGGGCGCTTCAATCTGAACGGAGGCTGCTCTGACATCGGATGGGCGACCTCGCTCGATGGCGGCATGACCTGGCAAAGTGGTTCACTGCCGGGGCTGACCAAGAATCTGGGTGGAGGGAAATTCCTTCGCGTGAGCGATCCCGCGGTGGCATTCGACGCGGCGCACAGCACGTGGATGATCGCTTCGCTTCCTCTGCAATCGTCTGGCTCCCACACCGCGATGCTGATGAGCCGATCGACAGACGGCATTAACTGGAACAATCCGGTCAACGTCACTGTGCCCGTCGAGAACAGCGACAAGACCTGGGTCGCTTGCGACAATAACTCCGGCAGCCCGTTCTACGGCCACTGCTACGCCGAGTGGGACGACAATTTCGCTGGCGACGTAATTTTCCTGAACACTTCGACCGATGGCGGACTTACCTGGGGACCGAACACGCAACCCGCCGGAGGCCCGACCGGTCTTGGGGGAAACCCGATGGCGCAGCCCAACGGAACCGTGATCGTTCCGAGCAGCGATGCCTTCGCTTCGTCGCTGCTGGCCTACACGTCGAGCGATGGCGGCAATACCTGGAGCAGCACGGTCACCATCGCTGTCCCCAACACGCATGGGAATTCGGGAGGCTTGCGCGACTTGAACCTTCCCGGTGCTGCGATTGACGCAGCCGGAAAAGTCTTTGTGGCCTGGCACGACTGCAGTTTTCGCGCCGGATGTCCATCGAACGACATCGTCTACAGCACCTCGACGGACGGTAAACACTGGTCCAGAGCCGTGCGCATTCCCATTGATCCCACCACCAGCACGGTTGATCACTTCATCCCCGGGCTTGAGATCGAGCCGGGAACTTCAGGATCGAGCGCGCACATCGGCCTCACTTATTACTTCTATCCCGTCTCGAACTGCACGGTGACCACGTGCCAGTTGATGGAGGGTTATGTCTCCTCTCCAGACGGCGGGAGCACCTGGACGGCACCGGTCACTCTGGCCGGTCCGATGTCTTTGAAGTCGCTGCCTGCGACCAGCCTCGGCCCCATGGTCGGCGACTACCAATCGCTCTCTTTTGCCGCAGGAACCGCTCATCCGGTATTCGCATTAGCGAATCCCCGGTCGAGTGGAAAGTTCGACGAAGCCATGTATTCGCCGGTCAGCGGGATTGACGGATGGAATCGCGATCTATCCCGCGGGACAGGACAAGCCCGTGCCGAACGCGCACTCGGATCATCCTCCGTTGACCACGCCGATTAAGGACAACGACGACAAGGATTAAAAAATGCCGGCCGCTCTTGGGAGCGGCCGGCGTCGTACCTCAGGGGCTAAAGGCCGATTGTTTTTGTCCGTAGCGGCACGGCCTAAGCCGTGCCCTTCCCGAAGCCCACAACGAAGAGCACGGAGAAGTTACTCCGCCATTTTCGCCACGTGCAGGTCGAAGCCGGTCTTGGGTAGCAGTGACGTCAACTCGAAGGCGCGGAAGCCGTCTCCGGCAACTTCCGTGTGACGATAAAGTCCGGGCTCGCTTTCGATGGTTTCGTGACGGCCTTCGAAGTCTTCGAGAAATTGCTGCGCCGTCTTTGAGCTGACCTCGTGATTGTCGGCTCGCGTCACCACGGCTTCCGCGGCGTAGGAGCGGATCAGCTTGGGCCAATATTTTTCCAGCAACTGCGTGCTGGCAAAAATATCGGACCAGACAATCTGTCCATTCACCGCCACCACCACACCGACCGCGTTGCGATCGCGCAATTGCTTGATCACGCTCTCGTAGTTATGTTCGATGGGCTCGGCCACGGCGTCCACCTGCTTTTTCACTTCCTCATTCTGCATCACCCGCGCATAAGAACTGGTACGACTCAATTCACTGGCAACCGGAGGAGGAGCAGCCACGCTGACCGCCTCCTTCGCCTTGCCCACCTCCGCCCAGACTTTGCTCTGATCCTTGTCCGCCATGGCCTTCGCGCGTACTGCGGGTTGCACCATGACTCCGCCGGAGTATCCGAACTTCGACGACGCTCCCGTCCACCGTCCCGGCTCCACGCAAAAAACACCTAAGTCGATAGGATCGCTCTCCGCGGGAACGATGCGGTCTTTCGCGATCACGCGGTCCTGCTTTCCGCCGGTAACGACTTCCCCGGCCAGCAGAATCAGCGGGCGCTTGGAGTTATTCACCAGCACCAACTGGTTGACCTGCGCGCCTCCTCCGTACGGCCTGCCCGCTGGATCGCGCGGATGCCGCGGCCGCACCAGCGGTGAAACGCTGCCTGATTCCGCGACCATCACTTCGCCCGATTTCAGGCCTTCATCGAGCGTCAAGAATCCCTCGGTGTCGTGCGACTTCGCCGCTACCACCGGAAAGACGGTCAGATTCCCATGACGGATGGGAGCCAGCACGGTGTAACCGGAAGCGCTGGGGACCTCTCCGGCATGGACCGGAAATCGCAGCGCCAGCACCAGCGCGGCCATCACGCACACGACTCCCGCAATCAGCCATTTTGACTTCATGTTGTACCTCCACCTTGCCTTGCAGGGACACTCCGGCGAGCGCGCCAACTCGCTCTCCGCGAGCGTCCCTTTTTTCCTCTTCCTGACTGCAGCGAGAACGCCAAAATTACGGTTGCTTGCGTCTAAAAGTTGATAGCATCGTGAGTGCGCGCCTCATGGACGCTCCCGCTCAACTCGCCGCCGCTCCGCCGGGTCTTGAATCCACGGTGGCGGAGCTTTACCAGAAAAGCCGGGGGGTTGAGTTTGGGATCAGCGGCGAACAGTTCAATGCCGCGCTCGGCGAGATTGCTGCGAAGTATCTTCCCGGCGCGCCGATCGTAGAAATTCGAGAGTTGTACGTCAGCCTGCGAGTGGAAGATCTGGTTCTCGCCCGCGCCTGTGCCGCGGGCAATGAACGCGCGTGGGAACACTTTCTGACGCGCTTCCGAGAAAAGCTGTATGAGGTGGCCGGCTACATCGCCAAGGAATCCTCAGCCGCTCGCGAACTTGCCGACTCACTCTACGCCGATTTGTACGGTACCAGCCTGCGCGACGGTCAACGAGTTTCGAAACTGTCGTCCTATACCGGGCGCGGATCGCTCGAGGGCTGGCTGCGCACCGTGATGGCGCAGGAGTACGTGAACCGCTATCGACGTACGAAGCGTCTGGTCAGCCTGGAAGAGGAGACCGAAGAGGGCGCGCAGTTCGCCACTGCGGAAGCGGAACCGATCGCGCAGGTGGACTCGCGAGTGGAGGCAGCCGTCGATGCGACTCTGGCTGCTTTGCCTCCGGAAGACCGCTATGTGTTGGCCGCGTATTTTCTGGATGATCGCACCCTGGCCGACATCGCGCGCAGTCTGGCGGTGCACGAATCCACCATCAGCCGCAAATTGGATAAGCTTTGTAAGTCATTGCGGAAGAGTATTTTAGGGGGTCTTCGCCAACGCGGAATGAGCCGGAGGCAAGCCGAGGAAGCGCTGGAAGTCGATGTTCGGGACCTGCGGGTGAACCTCCGTAAGCGATTGCAAGAAACTCAGGAGACCACGTTCTCAGAGAAGAAGGCTGGGGCCCCGGCGGATGGGTCCGGCTAAAGCCGGCGATTTGCAACAGGGCCTGAGAAACGGTTGATGACAGAAATTCCCAAAGTCGTGCGGCAGCGGTTGGCGGCAAGTGCCAAACCCGGGGTGCATCCTGACGCCGATCTGCTGACGGCGTTCGCCGAGCAAGCGCTGCCCATCCGCGAGCGCAATTCGGTGCTGGCGCATCTTTCACAGTGCGCCGACTGCCGCGAAGTGGTGCTCGTGGCTGCGCCGCAAGTCGAAGGCGCGGTCCAGGAGATTCCTGTCCGCTCCAGTTGGCTGGGATGGCCCGCACTGCGCTGGGGCGCCCTGGCGGCGTGCGCCGTCGTGGTTGTAGCTGCGGTCAGTTTGCGTCCCAAGTTCGAACCCCGGCCTGCAGCCTCGAAGGAAGCAGCGCCACAGGTAACGGCGAAACTCATGGAGCCTGCGCCCGAAAAGAAAATCATCGTGGCAGACAAACTTGAGAAAGATCGCGCCACGATGCAATCGGCGCCACGGGATCTCGCGAAGTCGAGCGCGAGGGTGAGTGCGCCCCCGGCGAGTGCCGAGAGTCGAGCGAAAGCCGCACCGGTTGCTCTCCCGGCTGCTCCCGTGCAAACTGATAAACTGGCCGTCTCCTCAGGTATGGTTGCCGCCACCCCAGCGGAAAGCAGGCCTGCCGCCGCAAATCTCACGGCGATGGCAGGACCCGCTGCGAGAGTGCCTTCCACAAACGAGCCAGTTTCTGTGAATGCCGAAACCGCCACGGTTGCCGCCAAGACCGCCGAATCCAGCCTGGGGAAGGCGAAACAAGCCCTGGCGGACGAGAGCCTCGATTCCAAGACACAACGGGCGGATGCCCGGCGTGAACTGGCATCTCCCGCGCTTGCCAACAGCGTTACTGCGTACAAGAAGGCTATCCCGCGCTGGACGCTCTCCGCCGACGGCACCTTGCAGAGGTCGCTGGACGCTGGGAAAAGCTGGAAAACCATCCCCGTGGCCGCTGATGCCACCTTCACTGCGGTTGCCGCCATGGCGTCGGATATCTGGGTTGGAGGCTCTCACGGAGCCCTTTACCACTCCGTGGACGCTGGCGAGCATTGGACCCAGGTCACACCGGCCGCCGGCGGCCAGCCTCTCACCTCCAACATCATCGGGATTGAGTTCACCGACTCGCTCCACGGCAAAGTCACCACGTCGAATCAGGAGATTTGGACCACCTCCGACGGCGGCGAAACCTGGGAAACTTCCCACTGACAGATTTCCTGGAGTTGTGGAAAACGGCCTGACTCGATTGAGCGTGGGCGACGGTCACGTTTCGTGAGACTTGCGCCGAAAAACATCCATTCTTCTTGCATCCCAATGGATTACGGCGATCCGGCATGACATAGGATGCACTGGGTAGCGTTACCTTAGAGACCATCCCCGGAGATTACCTGGCGTCCGCAAACTATTACTATCGTTACATTTACAGGACCCTACCCCCAACCTAAGATCATATTCGTGGTTTGGCAGTTCTGGGGGAGGGCTGCCGAGGCGTCCTGGGCTGAGAAGCTTAGGACGCTTTTAATTTTTTCAGCTGCCAGCCATCAGCTCTCCTTTAAAACCAGCCCAATCCCCAACGTCTCCGGTCCTGGTGGAAAGCTGGGGGCAAAAGCCCGCAGCCAAGAACTGAAAGCTGATGGCTGAGAGCTGCCTTTGCGACTTCCAACACTGCCCAGCATCTAATGTTGGTGTTAGGATAATGGGCTCATCCGGAAGCACTCATACCGACTAGCGGACCGGGGAACGCCGTCGCACGAACACGGCGACGAGCGACACTGACGGAGGAAACAATGGCAGGCAACGGGATTGTGGAAGTGAACGATGCGAATTTCGATCAAGACGTGCTGAAGTCCGATCAGCCGGTTCTGGTGGATTTCTGGGCGACGTGGTGCGGCCCTTGCCGCGCGATCGCCCCCATCGTCGAGGAATTAGCGACCGAATACCAGGGCAAAGTGAAAGTCGGCAAGATGGACGTGGACCGCAACAGCGCCACTCCCATGCGCTACGGCGTGCGCGGCATCCCGACGCTCCTGGTCTTCAAAGGCGGGCAGGTCAAAGAGCAGATCGTCGGCTACGTGCCGAAAGAGCAGATCCAGAAGGCTCTCGACAAGCACCTCGGATAAGACCTGTTGATACTTCTGACGAGCGAGCAAGGACGCCCGGGCGAAAACCCGGGCGTTGTTGTTTTGGAAAACCGAACAAGCGAACTGGACCGACCTTCCCGTTGTTTTTTCCCGGCAGATGTCGCGAAAGGCTCAGCGCGGCGTCTGGCTTAAGACTCCCGCTGTATGGTGCGACGATCGAATCTTGATTTTCGGATTTCGGAACAAGATTGAATACCTGTTGCCACCAGTGATAGGCAAGTGTATTGTGTCCGTCGATTTGCCTTCCCCCTGATCTTTTCCCAAATCGCCGGGCCCCGTTCTTCATTTCCGACCACTCGCGAGGAAACACATGCCGCGCCACACTCGCTTGCTCCTTCCGGTTTTCCTTTCATTCTTCCTGAGCGTTCACCTGTTGTGGGGGCAATCGTCGTGTGTCAGCGACAAGAAACATCCTTGTAACGGCATCAGCATCGGAAAACCGAAGGTCTTCGACAACCGGACCCTGACGCTGATGATCGAAAATCTCAGCGCGACCTTGCAGAACATGCAAACCGGCTTCGTCAATCAGCAGTCGGTGGCCGCTGCGCTTGGCAACATCCAGGGATTTCAGAGCCGCGAAGTAACCTCGAACTTCCAGGTCAATCCTGTTCCTATCCCCGGTGTGACTCAGGGGGTAACAAACTCCACCGGCAACGTGGATTCCAGCGGCAACATTCTTCCCAACAACGGTCAGTCGAATACGGCTCAGACACAAACCACGACAACCTCCAACGGCTTCACGCCGACAGCGCCCGCGCTTGAGACCGCACCAAGCTTTTCGGGATTCAATCCAAACTACGGAGAAAATGCCGCCGACCTGCTGACGGACCAGGTGAACCTGAGTTACCAGATCTTCAATTTGCGGATGATTCTGGAACGGGCATTGTCGGATCGGCTGCTGCACAACCCGCAAGCCGGGGAGAATGAAACCCGGCTGCAGGCGGTGCTTGGGTTCAACGTCAGCATCGATCCACCGCGCACTGCGAATGACGCGGTGGCGGTGGTGGAGATTACGCTGTGCAACAAAACCAAGGCCGAGAGCCTTCTACCGAAGAACCAAAAGAGGGAGCTCGACATCTGCCACGATTCGGAAACGCCGGAGGATGACGAGGGCACGGGATTTTCCCTGGTGGCCCTGATGCCGCAGGAAAAAACGTACAACGCAGCGTCTCTCAGCACGAAATCGAATGCCTTTGGCGGTACGGCCGTGGTTAAGACTATCCAGGTCGGCTACAGCCAACGCCGTCGCGGTCAGACCTTCTACCTGTACCGCGATAACGACACGATCTCCTACGAGCGGATGGAGCCGAATCATCCGAACACCCTCATCTTTGGATGGATGTTCCGGCCCGTGCTCGGCAGACGATCTCTATCGCCCGGCATGCGGCAGCTTTTTGCCGTCGCCTCCTTGCCCGTTAAGGATTGCACCGGTGCTGACAAGACTCCAAAGTCAGGAAAGTCGTCGCCGGCCTGCCGGGCTGACCTCTCGGCGCATGTGCGGACGTACTGGAAAAAATACGATGCCGGGACGCTGACGTCGTTCCTTCCGGGGGACGAAAATCGCGCCACCAAGGTCAAATATGCCGCGACTCTGACCCTGACCCGCCCGCAGATCTTTGCTGACCGCTATTTGAATTTCGCCGATTATTCCAATATTCGAGTGGAGTCTTCGAACACGTATCAGGATGATCTTGGGCCGCGCATCGATCACGTTTCCTGGACTCCGGTCGGCTCCAAGACAGCGCTGATCTCAGTCGTCGGCAACAACTTCTTCACAGGAACCCAAGTTTCGATCGGGGACAAGACGTATTCGGGAGGCGGCGATGGGCTGATTCTCAAGTCGAATCAGGCTTTCGACCTTATGGTTCCGCTCGATGCCCTGGCTTCCGGAACCGGGGCCATCATCGGCCGTTATGGCTCTGCCAAACCGCTGGTTGCGGCTGACACGGCAAACAATTCCTCGGGTATTGCAATCTCAGAGGTAAAGATTGGGCCGCCGAAGCTTGGCGTCCGCAGCTTCGAAGTGAAACTTACACAGGCCAGCAGCGACTTGTTGGCAAACGCGATCCGGCTGTTTACGACCTATGGCGGGACGGCGCAGAGCATTTCGCAAACCAGTCCTATCGTCACCGTGAGTGGCAACGTTGTGCCCTTGCCGTACGCCATCGAGCAGAACAACAACCAGATCGTGATCAAAAGTTTTATTCCGGAGTCCTTTGTCGGTGGTTGCAGCGGTTTGGTGAAAGTCTCTTACCCCTTCTTCCCCGATCATTGGACTGCCTATTACAGCTTTGTTGCCGACGCATCCTGCAAGTTCCAGCTAACGAGACTCAGTGACACTAGCCTTCTGGTACAGTCTCCAGATCCCCTCGGCTTCAAGCCGATCGATCCAACCACTCTCAAGGGCCCAGGCGAACCGAGCTCATCAGGGCCGACGCAAGACAAACCGTCCACACCACAGCCGTGGACCTTCATCGCCGGCTGTGAGCGTATCGAATTCGGGGAAAAGCAGTGCAAGCCGATAAACTCCTCGGCGCTGTGCACACGCCTCTCCGATAACGCCTACATCTTTGATGTGAAGAGTTGCAGCAACCAGGACAACCCACCCGCGGCAGAGAAGCTTACCGACAAAAGTAAGCCAGCAGCGCCTAAGAAAGATACCACGACAACCGCCGCGGACGATTCGGCCAAACTTCCCGACAAGATCGTGCTGGTTTCGCCCATCGCCGCCGCCTCCACGCTCGACGTTCCTAAGGCGGTTGCCGATTCGAGCAAACCCATGCCCGTTATGCTGCACCAGTACGATTCGATCTGGATTGACGTCTCTGGAGACGACCTTTCGGCAGTTCAATCGGTGGAGGCCAACAAGCTCTCGCTGCAATTCAAGACCCCCACAAATCTCAAGCCCGGCGAGAAGATGAAGACAATCAAAGTGGAGATTACCCGGGAACTTACCTCCAAACCGGGCAACATTGACGTGAACGTCCTCGACAAGGCGAATGTCCTTGATCCAAAGGCAAAGGTTTTGACAACCACGCACCTGCAAATCGTTTGCACCGACTGCAAGAACACCGACGGAGGAAAATAAATGGCGACGCGAAGGAAAACCAAGAAAGCCAGTGTGAAACATCCCAGCCCGGCCATGATCCGAGACCTGACAAGGGTCATGAAAAAGCACAACTTCGTGGGAAGAACCTTGATGTGGAAGCCGATGGCGGCGGATCATATGATGGCGTCAATGGGACAAGGCGGCTGCCCTGATGGGCAGAGTCCGCACACCATCTCCTATCAGCTTCCCACGGGGGAATGGGTGACAAAAACGGTTTGCATGTAGGGAATGCCGGGACCTGCCCAATACTTGCCGACGACTGAAGACTGGCCTTAGTACTTTCTCAGCACCCCGATGACCCGGCCCTGAATCTCTACCGAGGATGCCGGCTTGATGATCGGCTGCATGTTCACGTTGGACGGTTGCAGGCGAATCTTATCTCCTTCGTGATAGAAGCGCTTCAGGGTGGCGTCGTTGCTCTCGACCAGCGCCACCACGATGTCCCCGTTGTGCGCGGTCCTGGTTTTCTCCACCAGAACATAATCGCCATCCACGATGTGCTCGTCCTGCATCGATTCGCCTTTCACTTCGAGCACAAACACTTCTTTCGAGCGCACGAAATCCGCCAGCGAAATCGTGCTCTGGCTTTCGATGGCCTCAATCGGCTGGCCCGCAGCGATGCGTCCCACCAGCGGCAGCACCACGCCCGTGTTCACCGACATCGATTGCTTCAACCGTCCCTTGGGCGGGACTAGGTCGATTGACCGGCTGCGGTTGTAGTCGCGCGTGAGCAGCCCCTTTTTCTCCAGGTTCGAAATGTGTTTGTGTACCGTGGCCAGCGAACTCAACTCCAGGCCCGACGCAATCTCTTCGAACGAGGGTGAATATCCATGCTCCGCCACAAAGCGCGAAATGAAGTCGTACACCTGGTGCTGACGCCGTGTGATAGCCATAGGCAGATTCTGGGCGAAGATAAGGCGAATGTCAAGTCGCTATCGCGGGACGTCGTGTGGATTGGCTCGGGAACGAGGCAAGCGGGCGTTCCCGGTCTGCATCTACGGGCAAAACGGGAACGCCGCCGTTAGTATAGTGGTTAGAAGCGAATCACCACGCCACCCGAGTAACGGAAGTTGTTCTGGCTTTGGCTGCTGATGTGGGTCTGCAGAAAATCAAACTGTCCCAGGCGAATGGAAATGTGGGGCAGAGCCTTGTAATCCACGCCGCCACCCAGCGCATAGGCGAAGCCGCTGTCGGAAGCGCTGGCGCTGACGCCGCCTCCCGCGTTCACCGAGCCGCTGATGTGCGCCCCGCCGAACAGGGCGTGCGCGAAGGGCTGCAGTTTGCCGGCATCCGCTCTGACCACGGGGCCGAACATGTAGGTGTAAAGATGGGTGCTCACGCCTACGCCTAGCACGCTGGGCGTGCCGTAGGTACCAGAGAAGTCAGCCGTGATTCCGAAATAGTGGTTGACATATCCGCTGACGGCCGCGTCCCAGCCGTTCAGGTTGAAGTTTGGCACGCCGCTGCTGCCGCTGTTGGCATGCAGGTACTGGTAGCCACCGAAAACCTCGGCTTTGTCCTGGGCTGCCGCGGCCAATGAGAAGAAGAACAAGGAGCAAAACAGTAGAAGCGAAATCTTACGAATCATGATCTCTCCTAAATTGAATGTAAAAAATCCCGGCCTTGCCGACCGGGTTCAAAATCGGGGGAAGATCTTGCGGTGACTTTAGCACTGCAATCCCGCCGCCAACGATGATTCTAGTTATCTCATGAGGTACCGGCATGTGACCTTAGGGTCAGAGCCCGGTGAGAGAATTTCAAAAAGGGAACACCACCTGTGGTACCCGAACTGGCTCTGCTTCGACGAATCAGGCGGGACTGCCCGAAGTGAGGGTTTTCAGGAAGCGGTAGTAAAACTCCACCGCGCGATCGAACGAAACGATGGGTATCCGCTCATCTTTGCCGTGCGCGCGGATATCGCGTACGCTCGATGGCCTCGCCCGAGACGCAATACGTAGGCAAGCCGGCCGCATTCGTGTAGACGCCGTCGGACGCGCCCGTGCTCATGCTGGGAATGACCGGGGTTCCCGGCCACATCTCCGCGGTGATCTTCTCAAGAGCCTGCATCACCTCGGGCCGCAAGGGCGGGGGCGGATAACTTACTCGCTCCGCCGCCTGCTGGGATGCCACTCCGATGGGGCCGACATACTCGACCGTCACTTTGTGGATCATTCACCACCTGCACCAAAGCCTTCCGCACCTCTTCCGCAGAGTGTCCCGGCAGAATTCTGCAATTCACGTTGGCCTGCGCCATTTGCGGCAGGGCATTATTGGCGTGTCCGCCGCTGAGCCGCGTCGCGACGCAGGTAGTGTGCATCGTCGAGTTGTCGATCGCATCCTTTGAAAGTCGAGCGACGGCCTCCATGTCAGGAGGCGTTTTCAAAATGGCGCGAATGTCGGCAGCACGTTCTCCGGAACTCGATGCCGCCATGCGCTCGTAGTAGGAGCGGGTGACGTTGTTCAACTCAAACGGAAACTGGTAGTGCTCGATGCCCACCAGAGCGTTCGCCAGATGGTAGATGGCGTTGTCGGGCACCGGCAGCGAACTGTGTCCGCCCGGGTTGGTCGAAGTCAGGCGGAAATCGGCGTAGAGTTTCTCGCTGGCGTCGAGTTCCATCAGCATGGGCTTGCCGTGATCCAGAGTGATCCCGCCGCCGTCGTGGTTCAGGACAAATTCGGCATCGATCAACTCGCGATGATTCTTGATCAGCCAATCGACGCCGTTCGACTTTCCGCCTTCTTCGTCGGCGGTGAGCGCAAGGATGATGTCGCGGTCGGGCACGTAGCCCTCTTTTTTCATCCGGACCAGCGTAGTCACCATGATGGCGTCGCCGTCCTTCATGTCCTGCGTACCCCGGCCATAGTAATAGCCGTCTTTCTCCACGAACTGAAAGGGGTCGGTGGTCCAGTCTTCGCGGCGGGCCTCGACCACATCGAGATGCCCGATCAGCAGCACGGGCTTGTGTTTGCCGTTTCCGTGCAGCCGCACCACCAGGTTCTTCTTGTGGTCGTTGGGACCCAGCACGTGAATGTCGCCATCGGGAAATCCGGCGTCACGGAAACGTTGCGCCATCGCCTCCGCCGCGGTGGTCACGTTCCCCACGGAATCGGTGGTGTTGATCTCGATCAGCTGCTTGAAGACGTCATGGGCATACTGTTTGGTTTGACCGTCAAGCTGCGCGAAGCACAAAGAAGCCAGGAACAGAAAGGCAAAGGGCCGAACACCAGTGGCGTGTTTTCAACGGGATCTCCCGGGTTGAGATGGAACTGCCCAAAGTACCAGATCGCGCGGGAGACGCCAAATGAACTGGTCCGCATGCGTTCTGGGCGAGCGGCAGAAAACTTGCATGTCTAACTGTGAAATGCCAGGTGCTAAGTGCCAGCTATCTCAAAACTTATCCCGTCACGACATTATTTTCTGAGAAACAAACCATTTTTCTCTTGCATAAAATAAAAAGTCATGGCATCTTCAGACATCTTCTTCAGAAAGGACGCCGCATTGGCAGAAACCACAACCAAATCGCTATGCGGGCAACTGACGCCGGTCGTCGGCTCAGGTTGCTATAGGGCGTCCTTCGATCGCGTCAGTCCGATCCTCGGCGCTCGGTAACGCATATCCAACAAAAATAAGTCCGCTGGGTGGCGCAGGCCGCGGTTTCATCGCCTCGACAACGCATACGCCGCTGCCGCTCGTTCCCCCAGCATTAACTTCACAGGGTCAGTGGCGATTGGCCACGGATACTTCTTAGGCGAAACAGCCCTCGGGCTGTGAGGTTCGAATCCTCATGGGCGCAAGCCCTGCCGTGTCCGCATGTTCCCTGACCGTTTGCTTTGTGCTGACGACTGACGACATGTTTTGCCGCCGGTGGTGAAAGAGAAGAGTTACTTCCACGCCAACGAGAGCAGGGACGGAAACCCTGCCGGGGCTTCTAACTCAGGGGATGGGGGCGTAGCCCCGACTTACAAGATTCCCTGAGAGTTCAGCCTCGAACTCTTTTCGCACGTTCCCCGGCGAAAGTGCTAACGAACGGAGATTGACGACCGAAGACTGATGTTAAGGCCGGTGGTGAAGACTACGGTTACTTCGACTGTGGATCGGGAGATGCAGGTTCGAACCCTGCCGCGGGAAATTATGCTCGTGTGGTCTAAACGGAAGGACGCCTCACGTACCGTGTCGCCTGTTCCCCGGCCCTTTGCATGTCAACTTTGTAACTCCGGCTCAAGATGCCGGTTAGAAGACGAATGTTATGGCGCAACTGATCAAGAGCATCCTGAGTGGCCACAACGAGTTTGCCTCGGGTGGACTACTGCTGATGATCGTAGGCGGTCTGGGTGTTTACATGCGAGCCGTTCCCGAGGCCATGTGGGAGTGGTTCGTCAGCCAGACCACCATGATGATCACGGTGACGGATGACGATGCTGCATTCGTGTGGGTCAAGGAATGGTTCTTGGGCCAGAAGTTTCTGCAGCGGATTCGAAGGCTCGATCTGGACACGACTCTGCGCGGCGAGCGAATCGCATTGATACCAGCGCCTGGACATCACTGGTTCTGGTATCGTGGGCGGCCTTTCGAAGTCTGGTTCTTCCGCAGTGAAGAGGGCCGAGAACGAAGCGCGAGGCGAGTGGAATCTCTGACTTTCCGAACGCTGGGAAGGAAGCGTGCATTGCTTACACAATTCGTAGATGAAGTCGTCCAGTCTCACACGGCGAGAATGGAGACGCGTTCGCATCTGTTCGTCTACAACGACGGCTGGGACATGGTGGAAGGTTACGCGCCACGGGCGCTGGAATCGGTCGTTCTGCAATTCGGCGCGAAGGAAGACCTGGTGCAGGACATCGAAAGGTTTCGAAGTTCGAAGCAGCGTTACGCGCGACTGGGCGTTCCCTATCATCGTGGCTATTTGCTTTACGGGCCTCCAGGGACGGGAAAGACTTCGCTGGTGTCGGCATTAGCGGCGCATTTCGCCCTGTCGATCTATTGCGTGAATCTCGCCGAGATGAGCGATCGGTCGCTGATGAGTGCGGTGAACCAGGTGCCGGCGAATTCACTTCTGTTGTTCGAGGACATCGACTGCATGAAGAGCGGGAACGCGCGCGAAGAGTCAGTTCCGCGTCCGGGGGGGACGACGACTACGCAAGACCATACTCAAAACGCGGCCAAGGGCGTCACGCTTTCCGGCTTGCTGAATGTGCTGGATGGGCTTTACGCGCCGACCGGAGTTTTGTTCGTCATGACTACGAACAAGGTCGAAGCTTTGGATTCAGCTCTGCTGCGACCAGGAAGGATCGATTACAAGTTGTGCGTGGGAAGGGCCAGCAGCGATCAGAAAATAGAGCTCTACAAGAGATTTTTTCCGCAGGCATCGGAGTTCGAAGCGGAACTATTTGTGGAAGGCCATCCGGCAGCGACCATGGCGGAGTTTCAGGGTTTGTTGCTGTCCATGGAGCGCGACTATCTCGCCGACCTGGTGATCACGAGATGAGGCGTAAATCAGAGAGGGAACCATGCAGACGATCTCGATCAAGAAAGACATCGCGAGGGAAGAGGAGTCGCTGTGCCGTTCATGCTACTGGGCGCACATCCAGAAGGGCTACCGCGAGAGCGAAGAGGCAGTCTTCTGTTGCTTCAGCAAATTCCGCGCTGTTCCCTTTAAGGTGGCGGATTGCACGGATTTCAGCCACAAGAATCTTCCGACACGGACGCAGATGGAAGATCTGGCTTTGATCATTCCGGTCCCGCCCGCACGAAAGCCGGCGGGCTTTGCCGGTACTGAAATCGTCGCCGAAGCTGGCGCGAGCGCCCAGGAGAGACGCAGCTGAGCTGCGTCTCGACAATTATGCCGGTGGTGAAGACGAGGGTTACTTCTAATCCGAGGGTCGCGGGTTCGAGTCCCGCCAGGGCTTAGGCCGTGTAGCTCAGTGGCAGAGCATCGGAACCATACCGTCGTCGCTGTGTTCCCCGGCGATAGCAAATGCAGATTCCTCACCGCTCCGCGGTCGAACGACGAAACGCAAAGGAGGCCACCATGGCCCGTCTAAACATGTTGAACTTGAACTTCGGTCCCCGCACTCATGAGGGCGCGCCGGCCCGTCACCTTCCGGCTGAGTTGCAGTTGCGGCGTTCGGTGCTGGCTTGCCTGCTTTGGGAGAGCCAGTTCTACGAAGACGGCGTCGAGATCGCCGGCCGCATCGCGGAACTCGTCCCCAAAGTCGACGCCGGGAAGGTGGCGGCGCTGGCCGTCGAGGCGCGCGAGCAGATGAAGTTGCGTCACGCTCCGTTGCTCGTGGTCCGCGAGATGGCGCGTCACAAGACGCACCGTCACCTGGTGGCCGACACCTTGATGCGTGTCATCCAGCGTGCCGACGAACTCGCCGAGTTCGTGGCCATCTACTGGAAGGACGGGCGCGTGCCGCTCTCGGGCCAGGTCAAGAAGGGACTGGCCTGCGGCCTTCCCGAAGTTTGACGAGTATCAGCTTGCGAAGTACGATCGCGGCGGACCCATCAAGCTGCGCGACGTGCTGTTCCTCTCTCACGCCAAGCCGCGGGATGCGGCGCAGGCCGGTGTGTGGAAGAAGCTGATCTGGGGACGGCTGGCGACTCCGGATACATGGGAGGTGGCGCTGTCGTCCGGCGCCGACAAGCGCGAGGCATGGCAGCGTCTGCTGGCCGAGAACAAGCTGGGAGCGTTGGCCCTGCTCCGCAACCTGCGCAATATGAAGGAAGCAGGTGTGGAGGAGGAGTTGGTGCTCGCGGCTCTCGGCTCCATGAAGACGCAGCGCGTGCTCCCGTTCCGCTTTCTCGCCGCGGCGCGTTACGCTCCGCAGTGGGAAGAGGCACTCGAGCGGGCGATGCTCGCTTCGGTGGCCGGCCAGGAGAAGTTGCCGGGAAAGACGATCGTACTGGTCGACGTTTCCGGCTCCATGACCGCGCCGCTTTCCCGCCGGTCCGAGATGCAGCGTACCGACGCAGCCTACGGGCTCGCCGTGTTGCTGCGCGAGATCGGAGAGAAGGTGAGCGTGTTCAGCTTCTCAGACAACCTGGTGGAGGTGCCGGCGCGTCGTGGATTCGCCTTGCGTGACGCCATCGACGCTTCGCAGCGCCACAACGGTACTTACCTCGGGAAGGCCGTTGAGGAACTGAACCGGAACCAGCGCTACGACCGCCTGATCGTCATTAGCGACGAGCAGGCGCACGACACTGTTCCCGGGCCCAAGGGCAAGGGATACGTGATCAACGTAGCGTCGTACAAGAACGGCGTAGGCTACGGCAAGTGGACGCACATCGACGGCTGGAGCGAGTCGGTGGTCGAGTACATCCGCGCGCTCGAGACCACGTCATGGGTGAACTGAACACTGTAGGGACGGGCGTCCGCGCCCGTCTTTCTTATCGATTTCTGTACCAGCAGAATTGATGCTGCTCGTTGCGTCCGGCTTTCACCAGAAAGCCGGCGGCGTCGAGCAGCTTTTCTTTCTTCTCCGGAGCGACATAGACGATCCACAGCGGCCGAGGATGTTCCTCGAGCGACTTGCGAATGTGATCGAGCACCCGTCGGAACAGCGCTTCCGAACAGGGATCGTAAAAATACAGGACACACGCCTCCGGCGGGAGAGAGAAATCCAGGAAGTCGACGCAGCGCGACTCCACCGCGCGGCATCCCTGCGGCGAGCGCTTGTAAGTCCGGATATTCCGCTCGGCGGTCTCGTGCAGCTCTCGCGAAAATTCCAGCCCGATCACTTTGCGGAAAGGGAAGTCGGATGCCATCAACAGGGCCCTGCCCTTGCCCGATCCGAAATCAATGAAGGTGAAGTCTTCAAACCTGATTTCGAGACTGGAGAGAATTGCATCGAATCGTTCTGGTTCGATTGCACAATAATCGACACCATCAATCCAGTTAGGACTCGAGATATCCAGGTCGCTCAGGTAGGTCCAGCCGAGAACCTCACCATCGGTGTCGACATCGTGGGCGAGGTCGAAGGTGCTGCGGTGCCCATCGGGCTTGAGATTCCTTGCAGTCCGGTACTCCCGCACTAGATGGACCGGCAATAGAACGCTGCGCCCCAGGGTGGTGAGCAGTCCCTTGTCGGCAAGGGAGCGGCGGATGCGTGGCAATACGGTGCGGAGTAGGCGAGGCATGGTCGCAAGACCGAAGCGTCAGTATATGCGCGACGGGCGGTCGATCAGGCTCCAGTGACGAAGAACTTGCTATCGGGCTTATTGGTCGCAACATCTGCGGTGACGTCCTGCACGAAGTCGCGCCGGCGCTCCGGACCTCTGCGGCCCTCGAGCACGCGCACGCGACGGGCGGGAATGTTGCTGGGATCAAGGCGGGTGATGCGTCCGCTGTGCACTTGAATGTGGAAGCGGAACCAGTCGGTGCGGTACATGCGCCCTGAAGCGTAGAAGGTCATGGAGGCTGCGACTTCGCCTTCGAAGTCGGCCCCAGTACATCCCAGCAGGCGCTTGGTGATGTCGTCTGTCCACGTCATCCCGCCAACCAAGGGATCATTCAGAAACCAGCGTTCGGCGGGAACCGCGTGAGTGAGCCTGCGCAACTGGGCCAACTGCAGCAGCACCGAGATCTTGGCAAGGTTGGTGACGACGATGCGTGATTCCGTAGAAGAGATGCGCTCCAGCTTGATGTGCAACTCCGGAGACCATTCCCGCTCAAACTCTTCCCGGGCTAATGCCAGGCCTTTGTCCGTGGCCTCCACGTAGCGCAGGGTGGCGCGCGCCAGCACGACGCTGAAGAAACAGGTGACCAGAGTGGCGATCACCGGGATGTAGCTGATCAGCGTCGAAAAGGGAATGGCATAGGAGTTCATCCACTGCATGTGCACGGGCGTGTCCCCCAAGCTGAGTGTCGGCTAGAGTCTAGAAGGAGAGGCGCGAGGGTTCCAGATACGAATGGTGTCAAGCTGCAGCGCGGGGCGTGGTCTTGGACTTTCGTAACTGGCGGAGAGCCTTACTCGGCCCTCCAACGCGGCCCAGTCCTTGCTGGTCTTCTTACTCACAACCGATCCCCGGGATGCGTGCATCTCTAGTGGTACGCGGGGTTTTCAGGCGAGCGTGCGACGGCCGTGAAGTCAGACGTTCTCCGTTGTCCTTATGAGTAAAGTTACGGTCCCATTTCTCACGGGCTGCATTTATCATTACAACTAATCCATTCATTCCTGACCGCACTGATTCTGATGAAACTGTTTGGCAAAGAGCGTGCATTTCTGACGGCCCTGGTGTTGACCATGGCGGCGGTGCTGATCACCCTGGGGGTGCTGCAGTACCGTTGGAGCCAGCAGGTGAGTGAGGCGGATGAGGCGCGGCTGGGCGATAACCTGCACTCGTTGGTCATGGATTGGCACTTGGATTTCTTCCGGCAGTTTTCAGGGATTGCGGTGAACCTGCAGGTAGGGCCCGATGCCGGTGCGCATGACAACTGGCGCGACTATCTGCAGCGCTATTCGGAGTGGCGGCTGACGGCGACTGACCCCGCCCTGGTCGAGAACATCCTGATCTGGGAGTCGAGCCAGAGTGACCCGCGATTGCTGCGACTGAATGGCGAGAAGAGAATGCTCGAGGTCTACGACGAGCGGCCCGAGATGAAGCCACTGCTGGCGCGGCTCAATACGGACGCATCCAACCTGGGCCGTGCGACCCGTGCCTGGATGTCCGGGGGAGAGCCACCACCACCTCCGGACAGAGATCTATCGGAACCCGGACCAGACGGTCCGCCGCAGCCCATGCAGGCCAGCGATCCCATGACGGGATGGCAGTTTGAGCCGACCATTCCGGCGCTGGTGCATCCCATCGTTCACCATGCCTTGCCGGGGGACCTGGAGACGCCGGCGAATCCGCAGCGCGTGGATTGGATCGTGGTGGTATTGAACGCCAAGGTGATCGAGAATCAGGTCTTTCCTGATCTGTCGCAGCGCTATTTTGGTGGCTCGGGCGGACTCGCATATAAGGTCGCGGTGGTCAGTGGCGGCGACGCTCCGCGGGTGATCTATTCGTCGGATGCCGACTTCGGTGTGGCGCAGGAAAATTCGGCAGATGTAACCATGAGCATGTTCGGCCCTCCGCCGGAATCAACCGAAGGGCATTTATGGCAGAGCCTGAAAAACGGAAAGACGGCACCCGGAAAGGATTGGCACAAATTCTCGGCGCCGATGTGGTTCCCGATCATCAACATCGGAGAGAATCACGACCGTTGGACACTGCTGCTGAAGCATCGCGAGGGGTCGCTGGAGGCCCTGGTGGCCGCGGCGCGCCGCCGGAATCTGTTCCTGAGCTTTGGCGTGCTGACGCTGCTGGCGGTCGGTATGACCATGGTGGTATTCGCCAGCTACCGGGCGCAGAAGCTCGCAAAATTGCAGGTGGATTTCGTGGCCACGGTTTCGCACGAATTGCGGACACCGCTGTCGGTGATTGCTTCGGCGGCCGACAACATCGCCGACGGGGTGGTGGACGGGAAGCAGCAGTTGACCCAGTACGGGGCGGTGATCAAAGATCAGGCACGCCAACTGGCACAATTGGTCGAACAGATCCTGCTGTTTGCGGCCACGCAGGAAGGAAGAAATCATTACACCTTGCGCGTGCTGCGTGTATCGGAAGTGGTGGATGCCGCTCTCAACAACACCGCGGGCCTGATTCATGTGGCCGGATTCAGGTTGGAGCGGGAGGTCGATCCGGATTTGCCCGAGGTCACCGGGGACTTGCCTGCCCTGACGCAGTGCTTGCAGAATCTGATCGGCAATGCGGTGAAATACGGCGGAGAAAATCGCTGGATCCGGGTGAGCGCTCGCTTGGGCGAGGGCGCGCAGGAAATCCAAATCAGTGTCGAGGATAGAGGGCTGGGGATCAAGTCCTCGGAAGTGGATGAGATCTTCGAGCCGTTCTATCGCAGCGCGGCCGTGACCGCGGCGCAGATTCGTGGCACGGGTCTGGGCTTGCCGCTGGCCAAGAGCATTGCCGAGGCCATGGGCGGACGGCTCACCGTGGTTAGCAAATTGGAACATGGCAGCGTATTTACGCTGCATTTACCGCTCATGGAAAAACCTGCCATGAAGGAGCAAGCGACAGTCGAACGGTGAAATGAACGAGAACATTCTTTTGGTAGAAGACGAAGAAGCTCTGCGCATGACCTTGACGGATCGCCTCCAGAAGGAGGGATACGTGGTGGACTGCGCCGTCGACGGCACGGCTGGACTGGACAAGGCGACGCGCCTGGCGTTCGACCTGATCATTCTGGACGTGATGTTGCCGCGCAAGAACGGGTTCGACGTCTGCCGCGATATTCGCCAGGCGGGACTGGCGACTCCCATTCTGCTGCTCACTGCGCGTGGGCAAACCGTGGACAAAGTCGTGGGCCTCAAGTTGGGTGCTGATGATTACGTAACCAAGCCGTTTGAGATGATGGAACTCACGGCGCGCATTGAGGCGTTGCTGCGGCGTGCTCCCAGCCGCCCGGCCGGGCAAAGTGAAGTAATGCAGTTTGGCTCTGTCCAAATCGATTTTCGTGGCACCGAAGTCAGGCGCCAGGGCAAACCTGTGAATCTATCGGCGCGCGAATTCCAACTGCTGCGGTATTTCGTGGAACATCGTGGCGCGACTCTGTCGCGCGACGAGATTTTGAAAGAAGTCTGGGGCTACAACGTCGAGACATTTACGCGCACGGTCGATGTCCACGTCGCGAGCCTGCGCCAGAAACTGGAGCAGGATTCGAAAAAGCCCGAGTTGATCACCACCGTGCCCGGCCTGGGATATAAGTTCGCAGGCTGAAGTCGGCTCAACGCCTACCTTTGTCCAGATTTCTCTCCTTCGTGTTCAGAATTCCGATCGGGTAGCCACTTCTTTCGGGGGGACACTGAGCAGCAGCGCTATTCCAATCACTCCGAAGAGGATCACATCGTTGTAACCGCGTGGAACCTTGTGCATGGAAGTTTCGAGCGATTGGATGAACATCGTTGCAGAATGTGCTAGGCCATGCCATGCGGCGAAAGCAATCACGAGCCTGTACTCTGATGGCTTTCGAACAGCCAAGAGCAGAAATACTCCGAGAGCGACAAGAAACGTGATGAACATTGGCTCGCATTCATTGTCGTGCATTTCAAGCAGCCATTTGCTACGCCATAACTCGGCGCACAACGGGTAGAGCAGACCAACATAGAACAGACCGACCAACGCAACAATGACTTGTCGGATGCGCTTCATGACTGAACTCCTCGGTGACCCAAGTGTTGTGTCGCTGGCACGGCTTTCGGCTTCGCTGGACGGTTGGTCGTAGCCAGCCGTGCGGACGCGGCTATTCGAGGATAAATCAGCGAGGACAAGGCAAACAACGCATCGAAGCAAAAGCCTGATCCGAGCTCAGGGTACCGCGAACGTTTGTTCAAGTTCGTAGAAAAGCAGAGCGTCGAGATCAGTTTCTCCGAGAGGATTGCTCCCGCGAAGGGTCTTTCGCATGGCGGGAAGATCACGCTGCTTTCGGGGATGCAGCCAGCCGAGGAATTTTCGACGCTTGTGCATGAGATCGCCCACGAAATGTTGCATCGTGGCGACCGCCGCACACTAACCACCAAACAGGTCCGCGAAACCGAAGCCGAAGCCGTGGCCTTTGTAGTCTGCCAATCGGTTGGACTGCAAAACGGAACTTCATCCCAGGACTACATCCAGCTTTGGCACGGAGACGCCAACCTCTTGCGCGAGAGCTTGGAAGCCGTTCAACAAACCGCTGCCGTGATCCTCGGGGGCATTGCCCCCGAGCCAGCGGCACTCGCGGCAGCGGCATAACACGCTAACGCCTGCACCGTTTGGCTTTCAGGCTCGACGTTTGCGCTGAGTCCACGAACACCTAACCAAAGACACACGAGAGGAGAAAAGATCATGCCGAGTATCCAAAATGCAGTCAACAACCACGAATACCGCAGCGTTCCCATCACCGCGCTTGCGGAGTCAGCAACTAATCCCCGCAAACGCTTTGATGATAAGAGCCTTGAAGAACTGGCCGCCAGCTTCAAGACGCAAGGGATTCTGGCCCCGCTTCTAGTGCGCGAACTGGAGGAAAGCAAGTACGAGGTAGTCGCCGGGGCACGTCGCCTAAACGATTGCGCTGGCAATTAACACCTGAATTTACACGGACTTTACACACCTTTTACTCCGCCTGCCTGCGAGTCAGTCTCTAATCAGACAACGGCACTTCAACAGTGCACTCACTCGAGAAACAGGAGATGGAAATGAAAAGACTTTCGTTATACGTGTTTGCAATCGCACTGACGCTGGGGATTGCAGCCAGCCTGCTGACGGGAGTGGCTGCCCGCAGTACGCAAAGTGCCACCAGCCGGATCTACCAGGCCACCAACGCCGCGTTTCGCGACGGCTTGTACGTCGGAAAGCTGGATGCGGCGCAAGGCAACCGTCCGCACGTTGGCAGCGGTCGCTGGGGCGCTGACCAGGATCGCCGTGCCTATGTCGCCGGCTATCAGAGGGGATACAACCAGATTCTCCAGTCCAGCGCCAGCAAGGTGAGCGCTCCACAACTCGCCGAGATGACCGGCTACCGTGATGGAGTCATGGACGGCACCATGGACCGCAGGGCGGCCAAGCCGTTCCGCGTCACCAAGACGGACAACTACCGCAGCGCGATCCGCGGACTCGCGGACGTCGAATCCGACCAGGAACGCAACCGGCAGGTCTATCGCAAAGCGTACGCCAACGGATACCAGGAGGCGTACTACGGCCGTGATCGCGCTACCTCGAACACCGCCGATGAGCTTTCGAGCAGTCTGTAGATGAGGCGCGAGCTGGGTTGGCGAATGAACAGGGTTGTGTTGACCGGGAAGGGCGAGCGCCAGCTTGCTCTTCCGGATGTACCCCGAGGCCCGGACCACATACCGGGCCTCTTCCCATTTACTTGGCTTTGCAGAAATCTTCAACCGCGAACCACTTACCACCGGACTCCGCGACGCCGATGCCGACCGTGTCCATGTCAGAGTCAAGAATATTGGAGCGGTGGTTCGGCGATTTCATGAACTGATCGTGAATATCGTCGGCGCTGGTGCCCTCGGCGATGTTCTCCGAAAGCCAGGAGTGGTCGAACCCCCTCCTTGCCGACGCGGGCGGGCAGGCTCGCTTCGCCAGGCAGTTGATGCGAAAGTGTTCGCTGCTGCGCCATCTGTTCCGCGTGCTTTCGAGCGGCCGCTGCCAGGGCATCATTCCACTTCAGCGCAGGCAGTCCTTGTTCGCGACGCTCATGGTTCACAACTTCCAACAGTTCGCGCCCCACGCTTGAGCCCCGTTGTTGCCCCCAACCGTACGGGAGGAAGAACGTAGCCGTGCTGAGAAACACTAGCGCAGCGACCAGAACGCGTGACCATCGCATAAGGAAAATCCCCGGTACCCAGTAGGAACCCTTATCGCATGACTTCCACTCGCCCGAAACATGACCTTGGTAGGATGCACCTGCGCCCGCCGTCGAGGGCTGGGAAGTAGTTGATTCCAAAGGCGTCCCCAGAAACTCGTAACTTCTGTTCCCGCCGGAAATCCAATAAGCAGATCCAGTCGTCATCTCTCTTGGGGGAATCATGAGTCCTTATTTGCGAATTGTCGCTGTATTGTCTTTATTTCTCGCGGGAATCGTTAGTTGCTACGCTGCGGAGGCTGGCACACCGGTGCCCAATCCTCAGGTCGATGCCCCGCTCGCCAAGGCCACAGGCCAACAGACGGCAGTCGTCTCGGGCGGATGTTTCTGGGGCATCCAGGCAGTCTTCGCTCACGTGAAGGGCGTGATCAACGCAACTTCAGGGTACACGGGTGGTTCCGCTCAGAGCGCTAACTACGAGACGGTGAGTACCGGCGAGACCGGGCACGCGGAATCGGTGCAGATCACGTACGATCCTTCGCAGGTCACCTACGGGCAGTTGTTGCGCGTATTTTTCTCGGTGGCTCACGACCCCACGGAACTCAATCGTCAGGGGCCGGACGAGGGCACGCAGTACCGCTCCATGATCTCGTACAACAGCGAAGAGCAGAAGAAGATCGCCGAGGCATACATCGCCCAGCTCGATAAGGCCAAGGTCTTTCCGCACCGCATCGTGACCCAGGTGGTGCCGTTGAAGGGGTTTTATCCGGCAGAGGCTTATCATCAGGACTACGCCGCCCGGCATCCGGACAGCCCGTACATCTTTTTCAACGACGCGCCCAAGGTCGCGCACTTGAAGTCGGAATTTCCGGACCTGTATACCCCGACCGACGCGGCCGAGGCGAAGAATCGTTAGCCATCGAGGGCGGGAAAGCATGTTCGAATCAGAATTGGATAAGGACGCGGGTCGTGTGAGCCGTCGGGGATTTCTTGTGGTCTCAGCCTCGGCTCTTGGCGGCGTGATGTTGTGGTCGCTGCGCCGGCCGCGAGTTCTGGAAGTGAGCGCCAACGCTGCGAAAGGCACTCCCCCGGAAGTGACCATCGTCGAGTTCTCGGATGACGGGAAGAAACTCAAGACCGTTCATGTACCAAAAGTAGTGAAGAGTGAAGAGGAATGGCGCAAGCTGCTATCGCCGAACGCCTTCGATATCACTCGCCATGCCGACACTGAGTTCGCCTATTCGGGGCAATACTGGAACTTGCACGACAAGGGTCTCTATCGCTGCATCTGCTGCGATAACGCTCTGTTCAGCTCGGCCACGAAATTCGATTCGGGGACGGGTTGGCCGAGCTTCTGGCAGCCGATTGCTCCGGAAAACGTGACCAATATAAGCGACAACAGCCTCGGCATGGTCCGGACCGCGGTTTCCTGCACTTTGTGCGATGCGCACCTGGGACACGTGTTCGACGATGGCCCGCCGCCGACCGGACTGCGCTATTGCATGAACTCCGCTTCGTTGCGATTTGTGAAACAGGGCTGAACTGCGGGGTTACTCGAGAACGCTGTCATCCAGCTTCTTCTTCCCCCAGTCGGCGGCGCTCTGCACGAACGCCAGAATCAGCGGGTGGGGGTCATCGCGCTTAGACGAGAGCTGCGGCTGGTAGAGAGTGGCGATATAAAAACGGTGGGTAGGAGATTCGATGGCCCGGATTTCCCCCTTCGCGCCGCGCGCGGCTACCGGAAATCCGGCTTCGATGGCCGCCCATTCGTATTCCGGATTCACCTCGAAATTACAGAAGAACTCTTCCTTGACGACGTCTTTTCCATAGAAGCTCTGCAAGTAGGAACCCGGGCGTAAACGGATGTCGGGCACAACTCCCGACAGCTTCGGCGCCCCCTTTTTCCGATCGGGTACGGCGCAGGCTACCGGATAGATGATGATGTTCTTCGAGCCCGAATTATTCTCGGCGGTATCCGCGTCTTTGATGCCCAACACGTTGCGGGCGCATTCGATCAGCGCATACTGAAAACCGCCGCACGTCCCCAGAAAAGGCCAATCACGGCGGCGGGCGAACTCAATGCCCTTTAACATGCCTTCCATGCTCTTGTAAGGGCTGCCGGGCGCGGCCCACAGTCCATCGAAACTCTCGAGAGTTTTCTGTGCTCCCGGTTCGGCCAGCGAAGGCGTAGGAATCCACTGCGACTCAAGCTTGATCTCCAGCTTGGCGGCCGCATGCTGCAGGGAATCGTTGGTGGCATGGTGGGACCGGTGGTCGAGGTTAAAGTCGCCCAGAATCCCGATGCGAACCGCGTCGTTCACGGTGCCATTCTACTGGACCGGATATGTGGGCCGTGAGGTACGGACGTGCTATGGGGTTAGTAGGTTGGTACGAGGTCCGGGCGTCGGGCACCGACGAACGACCGGCGAGCGGGTTTTACGAGGCGCCAGCGCCGAAGGCCATCTTTACATCGGACTTGTCAGCCTCTTCGACCTTGAACATCTCGCGTGGCTTGAGATTCATGAATGCCGCTACGAACGTGTCGGGAATCTGTTGAATGCGGATGTTGAAGGTGTTGACGGAATCGTTGTAGAACTCGCGGCGGTCGGCGATCTGGCTTTCCAGTTCCGTGATGCGTTTCTGGAGCTGCTGAAAATTGCTGTTGGCTTTCAGCTCAGGATAGTTTTCCGCCACCGCGAAGAATCCCCGCAATGCGGATGTCATGCTCTGATCGGCCTGGGCTTTCTGGTCCAGAGTCCTTGCCTGCTGGTACATGCTTCGGGCCTGGGTAATCTTCACCAGCGTATCGCGTTCGTAGTCCATGTAGCCCTTGCAGACATCGAGCAACTTGCTTAGCTCGTCGTGACGCTGCTTGAGCATGACGTCGATGTTGGCCCACGCCTTGTCAATGTCGTTCTTGAGGGCGATCAGGCCGTTATAGATCGTGGTCAGATACCAAAGCGTGCCGACGATCGCGAAGACAAATCCGGCAAGGATGACAGTGTTCATCGGTAACCCTTCCTACAGCCACCCAAAGTGCGCGAGCAGGTAGTACAGGCAGCCGAGCGTCACCGCCGGGCCGCCCCAGATCATGGCCGTGGACTTCCATCCCAACGATTGCACGATCTCCCTCTGGCTGCGCCAGGAGATAAAGAATGCGGGATCGTGGGAGCCTTTCATCAACACCACCGGGGGGTGGGCATCGAATTCGCCCGCTGTGACCGCAGTGGCAAGGGCGCTGCCATTGCTGGGCGCCAGCGCTGTTCCCGCGATGCCTGCAGCGGCCCAGGCCGCCGGGCTGGTGATTCCAGCCTTGGTGAGCGCCGCTGCAATCTTTCCTTGTTGCGTCATCTCCGACGCGCTTCCGGGCTTGGCATCGCTCGAAAGCCGGACTACTTCCTGTGACACTCCATCCTTCACCGTGTTGACCACGACGGTTCGCTGGAAGGTCACGTTGGAATTCAGGTTAAACCGTGGTTCCAGCTTTTCCAGCATTGCCCGTCGGCAAACCCAGGTTCGAGCCGTTTAGCGTGAGGCTACCGGCGAGGCCGCTGCGCACCGGCGTCCCGCTGACTTCGACTCCCGGATTCTGCGCCAGCGTTCCCAGAACAAAGAGCGCATTCTTCGGCTTGATGCAGTACTCGTCAACCCGGAGCCGGTGATCGTTGGCGACACCGTAGCGCGCCAGGAAGTTGGCTACACTCAAGGAAACGTCATCGTTGCTGCCGAAAAACGATCCGCTGTACTCTTCGTGGAAGTCGCGATGGATCTCCATCTCGGCGCCTTGGGGATCGACCAGCAAGCGCCCGGTGTTGTCGTCGAGAAAGAAGGGAACGTGCATACTCTCTTCCGCGACTTTCTGCCATTCCTTGTTCTTGCCCGCCTGTTTCAGTTGCCATGCGATGGTGCGATAGAAATAGCAAGGCACACCCGTCACCGGCGCGGGGATGGTGTAGGGGCCGGTTGCAAGGCCGCTCACTTCGACCAGTCCCATGGAGGCGCTGCGGATCTTGGAAGACGGAGTGTCGAGAATCAGCCGCTTGCGCTGCAGCGTGCGGAATCCGCGGTAAAACAGGTACACGCCGGCCGCGGCACCAATGCCGGCATAGAGCCAGAGATCGTCGCGTCCCGACAAAAGGACCAAGGCTAGGACAGTCACGTTCCGTTCCACACCCCTGCCTTTCGCGCGGGCAGATGGTGTCGGCCCGAGAGTAGCCGAGCACGTGGCCGGGTGGCAGCAGAAAACCGCCCTCCTGGCTTACTTCGGTAATGTTGCAGGGAGCCTCTGCACGGAAGTTCCACTATGAACTTTCACCGGCGAATGGGTTGGGACCCGCAATTTCCCTGACACATCCCGTACAATGGAACGTTCCCAATCATCATTGCCCTTCGGCAGGAGTCCCGTAGATGCGAAAGAGTGTTCCCGTTTGGGTGTCATTGATGCTGGTCCTGACCGTCTGCATTGCGCAGGCGGCGCACCGGCAAACCGCCTCGTCGTCGCTGGCTGCAGCCCGTCTTCCCGGCACCGCCATTGCTGCCATGCAGAAGATCGATCCGGAGCGAATTCGCGCTCATGTGAAATTTCTGGCCAGCGATCTGCTCGAGGGACGTGGCACCGGACAACGCGGGGGCGACATTGCCGCCGAATACATCGCAACCCAATTTGCTCTCTATGGATTGAAGCCTGCGGGAGACCACGGCACCTACATGCAGAAGGTGCCCATGGTGGGCGTCACCACTCTGCCGCAGACCACGTTTTCGATCGTGCCTGCACGCGGGCCCGCCCTCGACTTGAAACCCCTGACCGAATACGTGGCCTTCAACGAAACCCAGCAGCCCGAGTCGGACGTGGATGCCGGCATCGTTTACGTGGGCTACGGAATCGAAGCTCCCGAATACAACTGGGATGATTACAAGGGCGTGGACGTGAAGGGCAAAGTGCTGCTCATGCTGGTCAATGAGCCGCCATCGAGTGACATCAAGTTCTTCAAAGGCAGTGCCCTCACCTACTACGGACGCTGGACCTACAAATACGAGGAAGCGGCCCGCAAGGGAGCGGTGGGTGTCATTCTGATTCATCAGACCGAGATGGCAAGCTACCCCTGGGACGTAGTTCGTAATTCAAACTCCGGTGAAAAGTCATTCCTGAAACTCGAAGGCCAGCCCAAGCTGAAAGTTGCTTCCTGGGTTCAGATGGATGTCGCCAGGCAGATCGCCGCCACCTCAGGCATGGATATTGACAAGCTGATGGCGGACGCGAACTCGCGCGACTTTCATCCCACGGCGCTGCAGACCAGGTTGAAGGCGCATATGGTGAGCCAGATTCGCCCCTTCCAGTCGAACAATGTGATCGCCGAACTGCCGGGCTCCGATGCCAAACTTAGAAACGAGGCCGTGATGTTCAGTGCTCACTACGACCATCTTGGCATTCGCCCGGACATGCTCGGCGATAACATCTACAACGGCGCCAACGACAATGCGACGGGGTGCGGCATTCTGCTTGAGATTGCGCGGGCGTATTCGTTGTCAACGCAGAGGCCGCGGCGCTCGGTGCTGTTTGCATCCGTGACCGCCGAAGAGCAGGACCTGCTGGGCTCGGAATATCTGGGAGAACATCCGCCAATCCCCGCGGGGAAGATCGCTCTTGACCTGAACTTTGACGATGTTCCTCCGCTCGGCTCGCCGGAAGAAGTGGAAGTCTCCGGCTCCGAGCGCACCACGTTCTATCCCACGGTGGAAGCCATGGCGAAGGAATTCCGCCTGGCGATTCGGCCCGACTCCCGCCCTCAGGCCGGGCACTATTACCGCTCCGACCACTTCAGCTTCGCGCGGGTTGGAATCCCCGCCTTCTCGATCAACGAGGGCGTCAAGTACAAGGGGCACGACGCGGCATGGGGACTGCAGCAGGCCGATGAGTACACCTCGAAGCATTATCACCAGCCCAGCGACGAATATCGTCCCGAGATGGATTTCACCGGCGACGCCGCCATCGCCCGCTTCGGTTTCGCTCTGGGATGGCAAGCCGCCGCCATGCCGAAACTCGTAGGCTGGGAGAAGGGTGACGAGTTCGAAGCCGCGCGGCTGAAGAGTCAGTAACCGTGACCGTAGAGACGCAGTTCCGCTGCGTCTCACTCCAGCGCAAAAAGAACCGCGCCCGCCGGGAATTTCCCGTCGAGCACGGTCGTAACCCTTATCGCGAGTCTAGTTCACGGTGATGTTCACCGCGGCCGACGGAATCCCGTTGGCCACCACCACGAGCGTGCTGGCCCCGGTCTCGATTCCCGAAGGGACATCGAAATTGGTCGAGACGATCGTGCTTCCGGTCGCGACTCCCATGGTGCTGTGGTCGTGCGTCTTCGCGTAGAAGACGTGACCGGTGCTCTTATTGGTGATCCGCACCAGCGGGTAGTTGGTTGCGGTTTCAAACTCGTCTCCGAACGCAGCTGCCTGCGACAGACCGTTGAACTGCGTGCCGGAAATCTGGTAGGTCATGCCGTGGGTCACGTTGCTGGGGAAGGTGGTGATGGTCGGAGCCCATGCCGGATTGTAGGTGCCGGTTGAGTTGTAAACCTCCACCGTCGAACTGCCCACCAGGACCTGTCCCGTCGGCAGAACCAGCAAGCTTCCGGGGGCAAACAGGGTCGGAGTCAGGTTGGTCCCGTCGAACTCATACAGCCGTCCGCTGTTGCCCAGAACCAGCACGTTGCCGCTGGGCAGGAGCGCCGCGAACGAATCGCCCGCGTTGTCGCCACTCGGAAAGTCGGGCCCGGGTGTCCAGCTTTTGGTAACCGGGGAATAGACGGATGTGTGTCCTGCCGATGCGCCTGTGGCCAGACTGCCGCTGGCGAATACGGTGCCGTCAGGGCGCAGAATGCCAGGTCCCACCTCTCCCGGCGGATGGTAGCAGTGCGTGCCTCCGTAGTTCAGGCAGCCCGGGTTAATCGAATGCAGGTCGACAATCGTGCTCCCGGCGGTAGCCCACTTGCCCGTGGAAGGGGTATAGATTTCGGAGTTCGGAGCATTTTTCACGTCGTAGGTGAGAATCGTGCCGTCCGGCATCAGGGTCCAGCCCTCTTCGGCGTTGAAGTCCGCTTTGCCCGCCGAACTCACCCTGGTCCAGGTCAGAGTCTTGGGATCAAGTTCCGCCATTTGCTTGACCAGCTTGTTGCCTACCAGGTACTTGCCGTTGGGCAGCACCACGGACGGCGAGTCTCCGATCCAGGGCCAGAAACTGGGAGGGGTAAGCGCAGTCCAGGTGGACGTGCTGGGATCATAAATCGCGCCCTGGTTGGTAAGAACGAAGCCACCGTTGTTATATTCGCCGCCCACGATGACTACCCGGCCATCGGCCAGCACTGCCGAAGCGAAGGCGTCGGGTACGTAACCGGATTGCAGACTGCCCACCTTCGTCCATGTTCCATTCACATAACTTCCCGTATTGTCGGGTGTGAGCTTCGACCAATCCGACTCGGCATTGCCCTGGAACAATACCGTGCCATCGGTAAGAAGAAAGCCGATGCCAGCTCCGTCGGGGGGCTGATGAACGAGCTTTTGCAGCGTCTGGGCCAGCGACACGCTGCAGACACAGACAAGAAGCAGGGCTACCGCAACAAGAGATCTTTTCCGCAAAACAGACCACCTTTCCTGAAGGCTTCGATGACACAAAAGCAGATTCTGGCTGTAACGACGAATGACAGGGAGAGCAATGCTAACAAATACTCTCGAATTTGGGCAGGCCCGCGATTGTCTCTAGGACGAAGGTCTCTTTGCACAGATTCCGTTCCCGGCACGAATCATGACGGTGGCAGTCCGGACTTCGCGGCTGCCTTCAAGTCCAGATTGCGAATCAAGCGCAGCAGGGAATTGGGATGCATGCCCAGGGTCTTGGCGGCCTCGATGTAATTCCCGTTCGCCTGCTGGAGCGCCTGCAGGATCAGCTGTTTCTTGGTTTCTTTCAGCGCTCCATGATATTTCGCGTTCACCGAGGGCGCGGGTAGCGCCGATTCAATAATGGTGTCCGGTAAATCGTCAGGCAGGATGACATCTCCGGAGCCCAACACCAGCGCCCGTTCGATCGCATTCTCCAGTTCCCGCACGTTGCCGGGCCAATCGTAGCTTTGCAGGCAGGCTCGCGCTTCCGCGGAAATCGATTTTGCGCGTGATCCTGACTTCCGGCTGGTTTTGGCAATGAAGTGCTCCGCCAACTGCAGAATGTCGTCACGCCGGTCCCGCAGGGCAGGCATGGTCAGTGCCACCACGTTCAGCCGGTAGTAAAGGTCCTTGCGGAAGGCTCCCATCTCCACCGCTTTCTCCAGTTTTCGATTGGTGGCCGCCAGCACTCGAATGTTGAGCTTGATTGAGCGGGTTCCGCCCACACGCTCGAACTCCCGCTCCTGCAGGACTCGCAGCAGCTTGGCCTGCAGGCCGACGGCGAGCTCGGTGACCTCATCAAGGAAGAGCGTGCCGCCTTCGGCGATCTCCATCTTCCCCTTCACCTGGCTCAGGGCCCCGGTGAATGCCCCTTTTTCGTGTCCGAACAGTTCGCTCTCCAACAGACTCTCGGTAATGGCAGCGCAGTTGATTGCGACAAACGGCCGCTCTGCGCGAGGACTGTTGCGGTGAATCGCCCGGGCCACCAGTTCTTTTCCCGTGCCACTCTCACCTTCGATCAGTACGGTGGAATCTGTAGCAGCGACCCGGCGAATAAATTCAAAGACTTCGCGAATCCGGGAACTCGACCCCACCATATTGTGTTCCAGATTCATTTCAGCGCGAAGATCGCTGTTTTCGCGAAGCAGGTCTTCCCAGTGGCGAACGTTGTCGAGGGCCAGCGTCGCGATCCCGGCCACGGCCGTCATTACCTGGAGATGATTTTCATCGAAATGCTCGCTCGAACTCCGGCTGTCGAGATAAATCGCGCCCAGAACTCCGCCGGGAGCCAGCAGAGGAACACACAACAAAGAACGTACTTGCAGATCTTTCAGGGTCTGTACCGAACGGAGAGTCTTGTCGGTAGACACGTCACTGACTACTAGCCCTGCCCGTTCCTGAAGCACCCGCCGTACGACGGTACGGCTGACGCGAACCGGATGAGCGGGGCCCAGCACACGATCCCAGGCGACAGCGGAATCGAATTCGTTGGGGTTGTCCGTAAGCAGGACCGCACCGCGGTCCGCCGGCACTACATCGAAGACCAGTCCCAGCAATTGCCACTGCAGCGACTCCCGGTCGCGAATGCTGCCGATGCCGGTGGCAATCTTGAGCAGCGCGTCCAAATCCCGGGCTTGGCGCGCAGCGTCCTGCGTCGGCAGGGTGGGCCTCTCGGATTGCAAGTAGAGAGCATCCTCCTGCCGCAGTACTACAGATGCAGCGCCCAGTTCGGAAGTGTCGGCGAATACAATCGGGCTCCTTTCCAGTTGCTTTTCGTCGGATCGAACCAGGAAGACGATCACCGACTCACCGATGGAAATCTGGTCTCCGTGCCGAAGGGGCTGCTCCTCCACGGGCATGCCATTCAAGAGCGTGCCGTTGCGGCTGCCCAGATCTCGAATGGTGAAGCATTCGCCGCTGCCTGCGATCAGGCAATGCCGCCGTGAGAGCGACTTGTCGGAGATGCACAGGTGATTTGTCGGATCGCGTCCAATGGAAATCTCCTCGCCTGGCAGCGGGAAGGTCGTGCCTTGGAACGGACCAGCGATGCCGACAACTCTAGGATTCATGGTTTCCACCCAGATAACACCCCAATCGCTTGTCGGAAGAACTAACCGGGAGGGTGGCTGCCGCTAACCGTGTGGTTAACGGTCGGAGCTGAAACGGCCTTCCGGAACTCGGCCAGATGCCAAGCATTAGATCACAAACTTCTGTGAATCAGCACCTTATGCCGCGGCGCAAGACCTCGAACGAGGCCGGCGACGATTTGGCCCCCCGGTTGCCTTAGCTCATGGCGACGATCTGATCAAAGGTTGGGGGGCAGTTGCGGGGTCGGAGGCGAATGAAGCGTCTGGGATTCAGGCTGCACCCGCCCACCTTTTTAGACAGACAAAAAGGAGGCGTTATGAAATTGCATGGATCTATGCTGGTTGTTGTGCTCGCGTTGATGATGGTGGGCGACTCGCTCGCGCAGACCATCCGCATGAAAGCAGATGTCCCGTTTGAGTTCATCGTCAACGGGTCAACCCTTCCCTCGGGCCAATACACGATTCAATCGTTCGGAGCGGTCGACGGCAAGACGTTGCTGGTCCGGAGTTCCGAGATGAACCAGAACGCGATGGTAAACGCGATCGGCGTCGAATCGAGAAAGACCGCCAGGGAAACCAAGTTGGTCTTCCATCGTTACGGCGACCGCTATTTCCTGGTGCAAGTCTGGATCGCGGGCAATGACAGCGGGCACCAGTTGCCTAGGAGTCATCGCGAGGCCGAACTGGCCAAGGATTACTCCAACACGTTTCAGGAAGTGGATGTCGTCGCTGCCTTGCGGTAGCCGAGGGGGTTTGGCGCTCATTCACAAGTCCTGCATCGGAAGGGGCACATTCCAATGTGCCCTTTTCATGTTGGGGACGATACTCCCCAGCGACTAGCGACTCCGGCGGTCCCCTGCTACCATCGCCTTGGGATGGCACGACGCAATCTCACTCGCAAAATTCAACGCAAAGTGCGTAAGATCGCACGGCTTGGCCCCCCCCACGACGGCCACTCGCCCGGGGAGTTGGTCATCATCACCGGCATGAGCGGATCGGGGAAGGCTTCGGTCTTGAAAGCCTTCGAAGATCTGGGCTACTACTGTGTCGACAATCTTCCGGTCGGCCTGATCCCCCGCTTCGCCGAGTTGGTGGGCCAGTCCTCGGAGATCGAGCGCACTGCCTTGGTCGTGGACGTCCGCGAAGGCACGCAACTCGAGAGTCTGCCGGCCATCATCAAGTCGGTCCGCCGCGGACTGCCCACGAAAGTTATTTTTCTCGAAGCCGCCGACGCCGTGATCCTCCGCCGCTACAGCGAAACCCGCCGGCCGCATCCTCTCGGCACCAACACCACGGTCAAGTCATCTCTGGGTGCCGAACGCCGCCACCTGCGGCCCATTCGCGCCATGGCTGACCTGGTCATCGACACTTCCAAGTTCAACGTGCACGAGCTGCGTTCCTACATTACCGAGCGCTTCGAGAAACAGGAGTCTGACAAGAACCTGCTCGTCTCCTGCGTCAGCTTCGGCTTCAAGCACGGAGTGCCGGAAGATGCCGACCTCATGTTCGACGTCCGCTTTCTTCCCAACCCGCATTTCGTGCCTGAGTTCCGGCCACTCTCCGGACGCGACCCGAAGGTAGCGAAATACATTCGCTCCTTTCCCCAGTCCCGCGAGTTCATCTCACGGATTTCTGAATTACTCATCTACCTTCTGCCCCACTACATTCGCGAGGGCAAAAGCTATCTCACCATCTCCTTCGGTTGTACCGGTGGCCAGCATCGCTCGGTCATGATTGCCGAAGATGTCAGCAAGCGTCTTCGCAAAGCCGGATACCGCGTGAAAACCGTTCATCGCGACAGTCCGAAGTAGTTCTCGCCCGCCATGCTCACTCTCAAAGTCGTGGCGCTAGTGATAACGGGCTACGCAGCGGCCTGCCTGATCGTGTGGAAATGGCAGACCCGCCTCATCTTCATGCCCGCGCGCACCCTCCGCCGCACCCCTGCTTCGCTCGGAATTTCCGGCGAAGAAGTTCGCGTCGCTTTCCAGACCCGCGACGGCAAGCAGCAGCTTCACGGATTCTGGCTTCCTGCCGAGCCTCCCGGACCGAAAGTCATGCTCTACTTTCACGGCAACGGCGACAACATCGGCGTCAATCTTCCCCACGCAGTCCTCTTGCGTTCTCTCGGAATCTCCGTCTTCCTCTTCGATTACCGCGGCTACGGACACAGCACCGGCCCCTTCCCCTCCGAAGAGCGGGTCTACGAAGATGCCCAGGTTGCCTGGAAGTATCTGGTGGGCGACCGTCATTACAGCCCGCATCAGATCGTGATTTATGGACACTCTCTCGGCGGCGCCATCGCCATCGAACTCGCCAGCCGCCATCCCGAAGCCGCCGGCGTGATCGTCGAAAGCAGCTTCACTTCCGTCGCCGACATGGCGCGCCGCATGGGAATTTTCCGCCTGTTTCCGCTGAACGCCTTGCTCCGCAATCGCTTCGATAGCATCGCGAAAATCGGCGCCCTGCGCATGCCGGTACTCCTGCTTCACGGTACCTCCGACTGGACCGTCCCCTGCCATATGACCCGCCAACTCTTCGCCGCCGCCTCCGAACCCAAAACCATAATGATCATCGAAGGGGGCGGTCATCTGAACAATGCGGCGTTGGGAGGTCAGTCCTACCTCGATGCCATCCGGGAATTCATTCGGTAACGCCGAATTTGTTTGAGCCCCCGCGTCCTCCGCACTAGAATCGGGCGGACTCCCGCGGGCGTGGTCCGTAGGTCACTGCCGAATCGTCGCGGAGTCCAGTAGAATAACGGTTTGCGACACTCTGAATTAGTAGCGGCGGCAGACCCGGCCCGACTGCGCCCCATGAGCCCCCTATGCGGCAATTGACACGGCTTCTCCGCTACGTGTTGCCCTTCTTATGGCAACTGGTGCCAGGCGTTGTGCTGCTGGCAGGCGTAGGGTTCCTCGAAGCCTTTCGCCTGATTCTGGTGAAGCCTATTCTCGACCGGGTGCTGAACCCGTCCTCCGGATCAGAGAACATTCAACTGTTCACTCTGCCCGGCAGCAATCGCGTCGTCTACCTGCAGCAGTTTGTGCCCACGCATTTCCATAATGCTTGGACCATCGTAGCGTTCGCGCTGGTGGGCTCCACGGTGTTGAAAGGGATCTTCGACTATTGCGGCACGTACCTGGTCAACCATGCCGGTTTTGGCATGATTACGGACCTGCGGAATAACCTCTACAATTCCGTCCTGCGCCGTTCCGCCGCCTTTTTTCAGAAACACACCACCGGCACGCTGATCTCCACCATCATCAATGACATCGAGCGGGTGCAGTACGCTATGTCGAGCGTTCTGGCGGAAGGCCTGCAGCAGTTCTTCACCTTCCTGTTTACCGCCGTCGCGGTGGTAATCCTCGGGCGCAAGCTGGCATGGGTGCTCTTGCTGTTTATCCCGTTCATCATCTACTCGGCCGCGAGAATTGGCCGTCGCGTCCGCCACACCACGCGCCGCGGGCAAGATAAGCTGGCGGATATCCAGAACATTCTGCAGGAGACCATCTCCGGGAACCGCATCGTGAAGGCCTTCAGCATGGAAAGCTGGGAGATCGCGCGTTTCCGCAGCGCTGCCCAGAGGCTGTTTCGAGCCAATTTACGCTCCGTGGCCGCGGCCGCGATCAGTTCACCGCTGATGGACGTTTTTGGCGCGATCGCGATTGCCTTGCTCCTGCTCCTCGGCCGCGACAAGATCGCGCACAACGAATTCACTTTGGGGGCCTTTGGCGCATTTATCGCCGCGGTCTTCAGCCTCTACAATCCGGTCCGTAAATTTGCGCTCTTCAATAACAACTTCCAGCAGGCTCTGGGCGCATCTTCTGAGATCTTCAAGTTCATGGACACGGAAGACGAGGTCCGCGAAAAGCCTGCCGCCAAGCCTCTCCCTCCGTTCTCCCACAGCGTGCGCTTCGAAAACGTCGGCTTCTCCTACGAGGGCAATGGCGACGGAGCCCGCGAAATCCTGCGCGACATCAATCTCGAAGTCAGTGTCGGAGAAGTGCTCGCCGTCGTGGGCTCGAGCGGCGCCGGAAAGAGCACCCTGGTCCACCTGATCCCCCGCTTTTTCGATGTCAGTTCGGGACGCTTGCTGGTTGACGGCCGCGATGTTCGCGATGTCACCTTGACGTCCTTGCGTTCGCAGATCGGGGTGGTGACTCAGGAAACGGTTTTGTTCAACGATACCGTGCGCAACAATATCGCCTACGGGCAACCGGCAGTTTCTCAAAAGCACGTGGAAGAAGCTGCCCACGCCGCCCTGGCGCACGATTTCATCATGGAGATGCCCGCCGGCTACGACACCGTCATCGGTGAGCGCGGCGTGCGGCTCTCCGGCGGTGAACGTCAGCGCATCGCTATTGCCCGGGCCGTGCTGAAAAACGCGCCCATCCTCATCCTCGACGAAGCTACCTCCGCCCTCGATAGCGAGTCGGAATCTCTGGTGCAGGCAGCGTTGCAGAATTTGATGACCGGGCGCACAGTGTTCGTCATCGCGCATCGACTGTCAACGGTGCGCCGCGCCGACCGCATCGTGGTTCTCGAAAATGGCACCATCAGTGACATCGGCGCTCACGACGAGTTGATGAAAAAGCTGGGCACCTACCGCCGCTTGTACGAACTGCAGTTTCTGGAAATCGATCAGACGAAGCTGGTACCCAGCAGGGAATGAAGAAGGTGCCCCGTTTCTCTCGGGTTTTCGCGGGAAGGGGCAATCGGTAGTTGAAAATTGGAAGTGTTGCTTTGAAATCATCAATCAAAAATCAACAATCGTAAATTTCTCACTATGCCCATCCGCTCCATGACCGGCTTCGCGCAAGTCAAAGGACAGGTCAACGGCCAACTCGGCTTTACTCTGTCTCTGAAATCCGTCAACCACCGTTTCCTCGATCTGCACTTCCGCATGCCCTCTGACAGCGATTCTCTGGAAATGAAGTTGCGCCGCCTGCTGAAGGAGAAGCTGGCCAGGGGCCATGTCGAGCTGACTTTGAGCCTCGAACGCGGAACCGCCGAGGGCTTTTCGCTGAACCGCGACCTGGTCGGCGGCTACATTCAGGCGTTTCGCAAAGCCGCTGCCGAGTTCGGCCTGGTCGCGGAACCAGATTTGAATGCCATTTTGCGAATGCCAGGAGCGATGGAAGGCGCCGCTCTACCCGCAATCGAGGAACTCGAGGCCACCGTTCTCGCCAAAGCCGAAGAAGCTCTCACCAAACTGAACCAGATGCGCGAGGAAGAGGGCCGCGGCATTGAGCGCGAACTCCGCCAGCGCATGGCTCATGTCGAGAAGGCCGGCCACGGAGTCGAGCATCACCGTCACGCCGTCCTGCAAACCTACCTCGAGAAGCTCAAAACCCGCATGCAGGAAATGATCAATACCCAGATCGAGCCTGAACGCCTGTTGCAAGAGGCTGCCCTGTTGGTCGATCGCAGCGACATTCAGGAAGAATTGGTCCGCCTGCAAACCCATGTCAAACATTTCACCGGACTGCTCGACGAAGGCGCCGAAATCGGCAAGA
Organism: Terriglobia bacterium; assembly: GCA_963832635.1. Taxonomy (GTDB): domain Bacteria; phylum Acidobacteriota; class Terriglobia; order Terriglobales; family Acidobacteriaceae; genus DATFTE01. The sequence continues at coordinate 1,434,202 of CAWHVH010000004.1, forward strand.
AACTCGACTTCCTGCTGCAGGAGATGAATCGCGAAGCCAACACCCTGCTTTCGAAAACCTCAGGCCTGGCAGGTGAAGCCCTGAAGATCACCGAGATGGGATTGGCTATGAAAGCCGACATCGAGAAAGCCCGCGAACAGGTGCAGAATCTCGAATGACCAACATATTCATCATCTCTGCGCCCTCCGGTTCCGGTAAATCCACCCTGGTGAACGAAGTGCTCCGCCGCGTCCCCGGCCTGGAGTTTTCGGTTTCTTACACCACGCGCGCTCCCCGGGGGAGCGAGAAGACCGGCCGCGAGTATTTCTTCGTTACCCGCGAAGAGTTCGAGCGCATGATCGAACAGGACGAGTTCCTCGAGCACGCCGACGTCTTCGGCAACTACTACGGAACCGCCAGGAGCTTTTTGCGGGACGCTCAGGCAAAAGGAGAAGATCTGCTGCTCGATATCGACGTGCAGGGCGCCGAACAGATTAAGAAGAAACTGCCCGAAGCCGTCAGCGTTTTCATCCTTCCCCCCAACCGCAAGGAACTGGAGTCCCGGCTCAGGAATCGCAGCCTGGATGCCGAACGGGTAATCGAACGCCGGTTGGCCACGGCCGCCCGTGAGATTGAGAATTACGGCAAATACGACTATATTTTGGTGAATGACCGCTTGGAGGATTCCATCGAGCTGCTGAAGTCGATCCTGCTCGCCGTGCGACTGCAGCGCTCGGGAATTCAAATTTCTGCCGAAGACGCCGTGATCGCGGAAAAGGCGGAATCGTGCCTGCTGCGCAATGCAAGGGAGCGGTTGCAACCGATTCTGGCTTCATTCGCACCGGCGGGCGCTAGCAAGAAAGGCTAGCCACAAGGGAGACACGATGAAGTTGATAGAGGGATTCGACAGCAATTATCGCTACATCCTGGTTGCGGCCCGGCGCGCCCGGCAATTGCAAGGCGGTGCGCCTCCGGTGATCGATACCGTTTCCCGCAAACCCTGCCGCATCGCTCAGGATGAGATTAAAGCCGGAAAGGTGAAATGGGTGATCCCCGAAATCCCTAAAACCCCGGTCGAAGTCGCCAGCGAGATCATGGACAAGGGAATCAAGACGGATTGATTGTCAATTTGCAATTGCCGATTGAGTTCGCAGGGCTTCCTGAAATTGGCAATTGAAAATCGGCAATTGGAAATGTGTTTATGAAGGTGGCTCTCGGCGTCAGCGGAGGAATTGCAGCTTACAAAGCGGCCGAAATCGTTCGCTTGCTGCAGGAGCGGGGCATTCGCGTGCAGGTCATCATGACCCGCGCCGCCCAGGAATTCATACGGCCCCTCACCTTTGCCGCCCTTTCCGGCGAAAAAGTCATTACCGACATGTTCGCGGCGGGAAATGAAACTGCCAACATCGATTCGGCCGTCGAACACATCGCCGTGGCTCAGTCCATTGATGCGCTGGTCGTCGTTCCGGCAACCGCCGATGTACTCGGCAAGTTCGCGCAGGGCATCGCCAACGACTTTCTTACCACGCTCTATTTGGCCACCACCGCTCCCGTCGTTGTCGCGCCGGCGATGAACGTGAACATGTGGAACCACCCGGCCACGCAAGCCAATCTCGAAATCCTGCGCCGGCGCGGAGTGAGGATCGTGGAACCCGGCGACGGCTACCTGGCATGTGGCATGACTGGTCCCGGACGCCTGGCCGAAAACGAACTCATCGTGGCTGCGGCCATGGAAGCCCTGGGCGCCTCGCAGGAACTTGCTGGAGAAACCGTGCTCATCACCGCCGGGCCCACCCGCGAAAAGATCGACCCCGTCCGCTACCTGACCAATCGCTCCAGCGGGCGCATGGGATACGCTCTCGCCGAATCCGCGGTGCGCCGCGGTGCGCGCGTCCTGCTGGTCACTGGTCCCACGGCCTTGAACCCGCCCGGAGCAGCCGAACTTACCCGCGTGGAATCCGCCGAACAAATGCGCCAGGCAGTCCTCAAACTGTTGCCCGAAGCCAGCATCGTGATCAAGACTGCCGCGGTTTCCGACTACCGTCCCAAATCCACGGCCGCGCAGAAGATCAAGCGCACCGGTCCCATGTCGCTCGAACTCGAGCCGACCACCGACATTCTGGCGGAAATCTCTCGCCACAAGCACTCTCAGATCATCATTGGATTTGCCGCGGAAACTCAAAACGCCCTCGAAAATGCCCGCAAGAAATTAAGCACCAAGGCCCTCGACGCCATCGTGGTCAACGATGTTTCTCGCGAAGGCGTCGGCTTCGACTCCGACCGCAATGCCGTTACCATCATCACCCACGACGATGTGGTCGAAGTTCCTGAGACCACCAAGTGGGAAGTCGCCCAGCGTGTGCTCGATCAGGTGGTGCGGCTGAAAAAACAAAAGCCTGCCGCGGCCACCCGTCGATGATTAAGAATTCCGACAATGGTGGGACACGTCTTTGCCTGTCCAGTCGCGGAGCGACCACAGAATGATTATGCTTTGGGAAGGGCACGACTTCAGTCGTGCCGATGCAATGTCAAATAAGTCCGGCTTTAGCCGCTGAGGTACGATGCCTCGCATCCTCGATCCCCAACTCAAACGCGCTCTCGCCGATCGCATTCGCTATTACAACGAACTCGGCATCTACGATTTCTACCGGCGCGAAACAACAACGCAAACCATTCCGGTCCCCGAACTCCAGCCAGAACAGCGAGAAGAAATGCCGCCCAGAGCGAAAGCCGCAGCCGTTGAATCCGAACTCTTCGTGGTTCCCAAGCCGGAAGCGAATGTTTCCGACCCCGTCGCCGCTCTGCGCATCATCCGCGAAGATCTCGGAGACTGCACCCGGTGCCGCCTGCACAAGCAGGGACGCAAGCAGATCGTCTTCGGCGTCGGCGATCCCCACGCGGATCTGATGTTCATCGGCGAAGCTCCCGGCGCCGATGAAGACATCAAGGGCGAGCCCTTCGTAGGCCGGGCCGGACAATTGCTGAACAACATGATCAAGGCCATGGGCCTGCGGCGCGAAGACGTCTACATTGCCAACATCATCAAGTGCCGTCCGCCAAATAACCGCACGCCCGAACGCGACGAGTGCGAAACTTGCTCGCCTTTTTTGATGCGCCAGATTGAGGCCATCAAGCCCAAAGCCATCGTTGCCTTGGGAGCCGTCGCCGCCAAAACTCTGCTGGCGATTAATGCCCCCATGTCCGAATTCCGCGGACACTGGTATGACTTCCGCGGCACCAAGCTCGCTGTCACCTATCACCCCGCGTTCCTGCTGCGCGATCCCCGCCAGAAAAAAGAAGCCTGGAAAGATCTGCAAATGGTGATGCAGAAACTGGGCCTGGAAGCGCCTCCGAAAAGCGCGGATTAGCCCTTTTTGCAGCGAACGGTAAACTCGTCACAAGCTATAGTGACAGCCCGAAACGGGCGAGCTTGCCCAACCCTCGCTGCTTCCGCCGGTTAGCCGGGAACGCAACATTAGCCAGCAGCTATACTTTTTGAGTGTTCCACGTGGAACACTATGCGGTTTTGCAATGGTAGGATGCCACTGACCATGCCCGAATTCTGCGACGTCGCCCTCGCCGTCCCGCTCGATATGGCGTTCACCTATCGCGTGCCCGAAGGCATGGCGCCGGTGGTCGGCGGTCGCGTGCTGGTGCCGTTTCGCCAGCAGCGCATGTCGGGTGTGGTTGTGCGCCTGCACGATCGTAAGCCCGAGGTGCAAACCAAGAACGTCATCGGCGTGCTCGATGCCGAGCCAGTGCTCGATGAGTCGCTCATCCGCCTGGGCCAATGGATCGCGGACTATTACCTCGCGCCCATCGGCGAAGTGTTTCGCACCATGTTGCCGTTGAGCGCGGAGTTCAAGCGCACCATCACCTATCGCATCACCGCGGACGGCCAGATGGCTCTGCACCTCGCGGGTATGAGCGGATCGTCCGCGCGCTCGCGCAAGACTCCGGAGGATCAGCTCGCCGAATTTCGCGTGCTCGATTACTTGTCAGAGCGCGAAGCGGTTCGCGAGCAGAGTCTCCGCGGGGCCACGCGAGTTCCCCGATCGCTGCTCAGTGGAATGGTGCGCAAGAAGTGGATCGTGCGGGAAGATCTGTCCGGTGCACAGGATGCGGCGCGCACGGTTCGCATCGCATTGCTCAAGAGTGCCGACGGCAAGCTCAATCAGAATCAGCGCCTGCTAGTCGAGACGCTGGCGGCGGCTGGAGGGAGGATTGAAGTCGAAACCCTGCACGCGCTTGAAGTGCCGCGCAGCACTCTGGGAACGCTGGTGAAGCGCGGGCTGGTCGAGATCGTCGAGGAAGCTGCGCAGTTCACGATGTCGAAGTCGAAGCCGCGGCCTTCGCCGTTTGATTTTCAATTCAATTCCGCGCAGCAGGAAGCGCTCAAACGCATTCGCGATGGCGTTGACGCGCACAAGTTCTCGGGCCTTCTACTGCACGGCGTGACCGGCTCGGGGAAGACAGCGGTGTATCTCGCGGGCATGCGCGCGGTGCTCGAAGCGGGGCGCTCGGCGATTCTCCTGGTGCCGGAAATCGGATTGACTCCCGCGGTAGCGGCCGATCTGCATCAGGTCTTCGGAGGCGAAGTTGCCATCCTGCACTCGGGTCTTTCGGATCAGGAGAGAGCGGAGCAGTGGCACCGCATCAAGCGCGGAGAAGCGCGCATGGTGGTGGGCACGCGCTCGGCGGTATTCGCTCCGGTCGGCCGACCTGGCGCTGATGATCGTGGACGAAGAACACGATGCTTCGTACAAACAGGAAGAGACCCCGCGCTACCACGCGCGCGATGTGGCGGTGATGCGCGCGAAGATGGCCAACGCCGTGGTGGTGCTGGGGTCGGCCACTCCGTCGCTCGAGTCGTATTTCAACGCCAAGAAAAACAAGTACGCGCTGATCGATCTGCCCGACCGCGTGGAGCAGCGTCCGCTGCCGGAGGTGGAGATTATCGACATGCGTCTGGAATTTCAGGAGACGGGGAGCGAGCAGGTGATCTCGCGCAAGCTGGCGGAAGAAATCAAAGATCGCCTGGAGCGGAAAGAACAGGTGATGGTTCTCTTGAATCGTCGCGGCTTTTCTCCGGTAGCGCTCTGCCGGACGTGCGGAAGCAAAATGGAGTGCAAGAACTGCGCGGTCGCCCTCACTCATCACAAACAGTCGCGCCGCATGGAGTGCCACTACTGCGGGTTCACCGCCCCGGTGCCCAAGGTGTGCGGGCAGTGCGGCAGCGAGTACGTTTATTTTCTCGGGACGGGTTCGGAAAAACTGGAAGAGCTTTTGCACGGCATGTTTCCCTCGGCGCGCATCGGAAGACTGGATCGCGACACGGTGCGTGGGCACGAGGATTTCGAGCGCGCCCTGAATGCGCTGAATGAAGGTGAGTTGGACCTGCTGGTGGGCACACAGATGATCGCCAAGGGACATGACATCCATGGGGTGACGTTGGTGGGCGTGGTGGGCGCGGACATGGCGCTCGGTCTGCCGGACTTTCGGGCGGCGGAGAGAACATTTCAACTGTTGACCCAAGTGGCCGGCCGTGCGGGTCGAGGACAGACCAAAGGCAAAGTAGTCCTGCAAACGTATTTTCCCGATCACTACGCGGTGCAGTATGCGGCGCAACACGACTTTGCCGGCTTCTATGAAAAAGAGCTGCGTTTCAGGAGTTGGATGCACTATCCGCCGTACAGCGCGCTGGCCAACGTCCTGGTTCGCAGCAACAAACTCGATGAGGCCTTGCAGTGGTCGGGCGTGCTGGGAAAATGGTTCGAGAAGACGCGACATGAGGGGATTCGCGTCCTGGGTCCAGCGGCAGCGCCAATTCTCAGGCTTAAGCGCGACTACCGTTATCACTTCGTGTTGAAGGCGGCCAGCCGGGAGAAGCTGAACACGTTGCTGCGGTCGATGCTGGCGTATGCGGCGCAACAGAAGATTCCGCGGACACAAGTGATTGTGGATGTGGATGCGATCTGGCTGATGTAGGAGAGGCGGACCTCGGACTTCAGACCTCGGACTTCAGACCTCAGACTTCAACCTACAATCCCTTGCGGCGCAGGAATTCACTCACAACGACTTTTGGGTCGCGGTGCTGGCCGTCTACGGCGTAGTTGAGCCGGCGCATGTCGTCCTCGGAGATTTTTCCGGCCAGTTCGTCGAGTGCCTGCTTCACTTCGGGATGCCGAGTCAAGACCTCCTCACGAATAATCGGAACCGCTTGGTAGGGCGGGAAGTAGTGGCGGTCATCTTCGAGGACAAAGAGATCCAGAGCTGGAATGAGGCCGTCGGTAGTGTTGCCGGCGGCGAGATCGATTTGTTTGTCTTTCAGGCTGCGCGCCAGCAGCCCAAGATCCATGATGCGAGGCGGTTCAGCGAAACGCAGACCGTAGGTCCTGGCCAAGCCCTTGTAACCGTCCGGACGCTCCATGAACTCGTAGCCAAAGCCGGCGCGCCACTTGGGCGTGTATGCCGCTGCCTGCGAGATCGTCTTCAGGCCCAGGCGGCGCGCGTCTTCTCCGCGAATCTCGATCGCGAAGGTGTCGTTGAAGCCGAAGGGCTGGCCGACGTCGAGGTGAAATCGCCGGGCGTATTCGTCATGCACGCGCCGATAGACTTCTTCCGGAGTACCTCCCGGTGTCTCTTTCAGAATGGCGGTGAGGGCAGTGCCGGTGTATTCGGGATAGATGTCGATGCGTCCGCTGAGAATCGCCTGCTGGCAGATGAAGGTTCCGGCGAGGTAGAACTTGCGCTCAACGCTGAGATGGGTTTTGTTTTCGATCTGCTGCGCGAGAATTTCTCCGAGGACCAGTTGCTCGGTGAAGTTCTTGGAGCCGATGACGATGCGGTCTTCGCGCGAAGGAAGACACGAGGTCAGCAGCAGGGTGAGCGCCAGCAGGAGTGTGAGCTTCAAGGTGTTTAAGAGTATCAAGTATCGGGCGCGGCGAAAATCTGGATCGGCGTGAGGAGACGCAGCTGAGCTGCGTTTCTGCGGCGAATCAAATCTTAAAACGCGGAGGTCGCGGAGAACTTCCGCGGAGTACGCTGAGAAACCCGTTGGTTTCTTTTTGCCGCCGGGACGCCGCCGCTCCTTAGCGCGGGGCCAGGCGCTTTTCGAGCCAGCCGAGGCTTACGTCCGCGAAAATGGCCAGGAACGCGGCGGGTATCGCACCCGCGAGGATGACCTGGTTATTCACCATGGCCAGGCCGCGAAAGATGTATTCACCCAAGCCGCCCGCGCCGATGGCTGCGGCAATGGTGGCGAGGCCGACGGAAATCACTGCGGCCACGCGAATTCCGGCGATGATCACGCTGAGGGCCAGCGGCAGTTCGACTTGAAACAGGAGTTGGCGGTCTGTCATTCCCATGCCGCGTCCGGCTTCTACTACGGCGCGGTCCACGCCGGTGATTCCGGTGTAGGTGTTACGAATCAGCGGGAGCAAGGCGTAGAGGGTGAGCGCGAGGATGGCGAGGCGGTCGGCGCGCGCGCCGATCCAGGGGGCGGGGAGCAAGAAGCCGAAGAGCGCGAGGCTGGGGATGGTCTGGATGATGTTGGCGCTGCCGAGGATGGGCTTGTTCAGAACCGGATGGCGCGTGATGAGGATGCCGAGCGGAATGCCAACCAACACGGCGAAAAAAATAGAGGCACCGACCAGCCACAAATGCTGGAGCGTGAGCTCCAGTACTTCGACGTGATTTTGTGCGATGAAATTCCAGAGGTTCATATTCATCCTTCAGGAAAAACAAGAGCCTTTAACCGCAAAGATCGCTAAGAGCATCCGCAAAGATCGCAGAGAAAAACACTCAGGGCCTGCAGTCGGTGCCGAAAGCATCGACATAGGATTTCACCAGCGGTTCTCGGGAATGCAGAAATTCGTCGGGTGTCAGGATTGCGACGAGTTGTCCGGCCTCCATGAGCGCGATGCGCGTACCGAGCATGAGAGCTTCGCGCAGGTCGTGGGTAACGAAGACGACGGTTTTTTTAAGGCGCTGCTGCAGTCGCTAGAAACTCGCGCTGCAATTCGGCGCGTGTGATGGGATCGAGTGCACCGAAAGGCTCGTCCATCAAGAGGATTGGAGGATCGGCGGCGAGGGCACGAGCCACTCCAACGCGCTGGCGCTGGCCACCGGAGAGTTCGCGCGGGTAGCGCAAGGCAAGCTGGCGGTCGAGTCCCACGAGTTGCAGCAATTCTTCCACGCGCTTGTGGATGCGGTCCGCGGGCCAGGATTCGATTTGCGGGACGAGCCCGATATTACGTTCGACGGTGAAGTGCGGGAAGAGGCCGACGTCCTGGATGGCGTAGCCGATGCTGCGACGCAGGCGGATAACATCCCAGTCGCGAGTGGACTTGCCTTCCACGCGAATTTCACCACCGGTGGGAACCAGAAGATGGTTGATGAGTTTCAGGGTGGAAGTTTTGCCGGAGCCGCTGCGTCCCAATAGAACCAGGGTTTCGCCAAATTGGACATCGAGGTCCAGATTCTGCAGCAGTTCATGTCCGCCATCGAAGCGGTAAGAGACGTTGCGGAATTGGATGGCGGGTTCGCCGGCAGAAGTCATCGATTGCGTGACGCTACCCTTTCCCCAATCTCCACTTCTCGCAGAGTACGCGAGAAATGGGGCACCCGGGCGACTTTGTGGCCGGCGAGACGCCGGCGCTACTTGTAGGCTGCTTCGGGCAAACCTGTGATGCGAATTCCGGAGTGGGCCTTGCTTCTGATGTTGATGCCGATGAGAAGTGCGGTGATCTGCTCGACAATGCGGGCGTTTTCGAGCTTGCCGCCGTCGACAGGACGGACGCCGGGGATCTTGGCGGCGAGGGCGCGAGCGAGTTGGGCGGCATTCGGATCGTCGCTGCACACCAGAACATCGCACTCCACGGGACCATCCGCGTTCAATAGTTCCGCGGAGACATTTTGAAAGGCCGCGACCACGGTGACACCTTTTGGAACCAGTTCGGCGGTTTGCTGGGCGGCGGAACCTTGCCAGACGCCAAGCGTGCGCGACGCGCGGCCGCCGACGCTGGCGGCCAGCGGAACAGTTGCGTCGATCACGATGCTGTCTGGCCGGATCACGGGTTTGAGTTGCTTCAACAGGTTCGCTTGACCTTCGAAAGGAATCGTCAAAACGATCAGATCGGTGGCTGCGCAGGCGGCTGCGTTTTCTTCTCCTGAAACTTGTGCGCCGGCACCGACTTTTTCTTTGATCCTCGCAGCCGCGTCCTGGGCGCGCTTGGCATCGCGCGATCCGATGATGACGGTCTCTCCCGCCTGCGCCCAGCGCAGCGCCAGGCCAAATCCTTCCGGTCCCGTACCACCAACCACCGCGATGGCGCGGCTCATGCGAACTCCGGTTCCCGCGCTTGCTCGAGAACCAATTCTTCAGGGCGGAGTTTGATCTGTATGCGGGTATAGGTGGTGTTGCGTTCGGCTGGGATACGTCCCGCCTCCAGAATCAGTGCCTGGAAATCTTCCGGGCTGGTGTATTGCCCGGCGGTGGCTCCGGCTTCGCGAGAGATGTTTTCCTCCATCAGCGTGCCGCCGTAATCGTTGGCGCCCGCGCTCAGACAGAGTTGCGACAGATTGCGATTCAGCTTTACCCAGGAAACCTGAATGTTGTTGATGCTGCCGGCGAGCAGGACGCGGGCGAGAGCATGAATTTTGAGATGTTCCGCCAGGGTCGGACCGGAGCGTGCCAGTCCCTGATGGAACAAGAGCGTGTTCTGGTGCACAAAGCCCAGGGGCACGAACTCCGTGAATCCGGAGGTCTCAGTCTGGATTTCGCGCAGCAGCAGCAGTTGATTCACCCAATGATCGGGAGTTTCGACGTGCCCGTACATTAACGTAGACGTGCTTCGGATGCCGCGTCCGTGCGCAGTGCGGATGACCTGTTTCCATTCTTCTGTGCTGAGCTTGTTTCGGGAGAGGATAAAGCGGACCTGGTCGTCCAGAATCTCGGCGGCGGTGCCGGGCAGGGTGTCGAGGCCATTGTCACGCAACATGGACAGGTAGTCGGCAAGCGGCATCCCCGTGAGTTCGATGCCGTACATGATCTCCATGGGGGAGAAGGCGTGGATGTGCATGCGCGGCAGCGCGCCTTTCACGGCGCGCAGAATGTCGCGATAGTAAAACGGAGGCAGGCCATGAGGGAAGTCCGCCCTGAATGCAGACTTCGGTGGCGCCGAGTTCCCAGGCTTCAATCGCCTTCTGGGCGACCTGATCGGGGCTCAAGAAATAGGTATCCAATTCGCGCGGGCCGCGGCTGAAGGCGCAGAATTTGCATCCCACAAAGCAGATGTTGGTGAAGTTGATATTGCGGTTCACCACGTAGGTGACGATATTGCCGGCAAGCTCGCGGCGCAGTTCGTTGGCGGCGACGAGCAAGCCAAGAAGATCGTCGCCTTCCACACGAGCGAGCAGTAAGGCCTGTTCGGGGACGAGGGCGCTCCCATCCAACGTTTCCAGCGCGCGTTCGAGAGCAGCGCGAACAGGAGAGGACAGCCGGGGCGCGATGTCAGTCCATTCGAGAGAAGGGAAGCGTTCGAGTTCGGACGGATCTAGCATAAGGGCCTCGCGATTTTCTCTCGTACACTAGCGGAACAAATCGCTCGCCGCGGGGCGAAGCAGTTCACGGGCCGTCCCTCGCGCGGTGCGGTACGGAAAACCCCTAATGATACACGCGGGCGTACGAGATAGCTTGCCGCACACCAGTCCCGCAGCGCAAGCGAGTTCATCCGCTACAGCCTCCAGGCTCACGCGCAACCGGTAGCCGCTGGGATCGCGACGTCCGCGATCGTCGTGAATCGCTTTCATTCCCGCGATGCCGATGGCAACTTCGGTCAGGCCCTCGCGCCAGGGGCGCCCGAAAGTATCAGTGATGAGAACGGGGATGGAAAGTTTCAGCCGTTTTTTCAGGGCGCGATGGAGTTCCAGAGCCGAGAGGTCGGGATCGGCGGGAAGCAGGAGCGCGTGGCGCCCGCCGTTGACGTTGGAGACGTCGATGCCGCTGTTAGCGCATACCAGGCCCTGGGCAGTCTCGGTGATCAGTACTCCTCGTTTGCGGCGCACGACGCGCGTGCTCTGCTGAAGGGCAAGTTCCGTGACACGTGCATCGAGTTTGTAGCTGCGGGCCCACGAACGCGAAGCGCGCGAGGGCTTGATGGTGGCGAGGTCGATGAGTTGGCCTTCGGCCTTGGAGACGATCTTGTGCTTTAACACGAGGATATCGCCGCGCTTCAGGCGGAGCTTGTTCCGCTTCAGCGCGAGCAGAAGTTTCTCCGGAAGTGAGTCGCCGGGAAGGATCTCATCCGTGAACGGAATCGGGATGATCGAGAGAGGACGTGTCATGGTTGTCGACTCGACTCACTCGTTGGCGGCCAAAGGAAGATCGCGGAGGTCCCACTGACGAATCAGGCGCTGGGAGCGGGTTTCGCCGGAAGCACTGGCGAGCGACGAGAGGTCGGAAGGATTATCGACGTCCATGGCGATCCCGGGAAATGACAATACGACGCACGGTTTCCCAGTGGCCTTGGCGGCGGCGAAGTGCGGTTTGAAACTGTCGTTGCCGAAGCGCAGCGGAAACAGTCCGGCGGGACGGCGAAAGACGGCGTTGGTGCCGCGTGCGTCGCCGGCGGGAACCAGCACCGAACCTGCTTCCGGGGCGGCGTCCAGAATGGTTTGCAGTTCAGTGGCTTGAATCAGCGGGATGTCACCGGGGATGACCAGCGTGCTGTCGACTCCGCGGGATTCGCAAACCCGCGTGGCCATTTCGATGGCGTCGGTCTCGCTGATGTTGGCGTTGTCTGGAATTACGGTGAAAGCGAAGCGCCGCGCCAGTTCGAGCGCGTAGGGGTCACTGGTCACGATGCCGACTTCCGGGCAATTCGTCCAACTGCTGAGGGTCTCGAGTACGTCGAGCAACATGGCGTGCGCGAGTTCGGTGCGCGAAGGTTGATCGAGCACAGTGGCGAGGCGCTGCTTGGCATTCGCGAGATTCTTGACGGGGACGAGGATCATGAGGGATCCGAGGCGGCGTGGGCCGTCCCTTCGCCGGATACGAGCGCAAGAACCGCGCGCGCCAAGTCGGCTTTGTCGTCCGCGGTGCGCATGACGGTGCGTGCACAATGCACGCGGAAACCCGACTGCTGCAGTTGTTCGGCTTCTTTCGCATCGCGCGTGTCGGCGACCAGGATGTCGAGAAAATCGTGATAAGCCTGGGCGACTCCCGCGAGGGAGACGGGGAGGCCTTGCGCCGCCATGAGCGCGCCCGCAGGTCCGGAAACCGCCGCGCCGCCGACGATGGGAGAGATGGCCACGACCGGCGCGCGAGTTTCGCGCAAAGCTTCGCGGACACCGGGGACGGCGAGAATCGGGCCGATGCTGGTTACGGGGTTGCTCGGAGCGAGAATCACGACGCTGGCGGCGCGGATGGCTTCAATCACGCCCGGTGCGGGTTCGGCATCGGCGGCGCCGGCGAAGCGGACGGATTCCACCGGGTCCTGGTACCAGCGCTGGACAAAGTACTCTTCGAAGCTCAGTTCACCGGCGGGCGTCATCACCCGGGTCTCGACGCGCGAATCGCTCATGGGAAGGATGCGGGCTTGTACGCCGAGGCGAGAAGAGATTTCGGTCGCGGCCTCGCTCAAGGTTTTGCCTTGCGAAAGCAACTTGGAACGAAGCAAGTGGACGGCGAGGTCGCGGTCTCCGGTGTGAAACCAGATGGGCTGGCCGAGTTGTCCCATGGCTTGCAGGCAGAAGAACGTGTCGCCTTTCACGCCCCAGCCGCGCTCCTTACTCAACATGCCGGCCAGCACGTAGGTAATGGAATCGATGTCGGGGGAGACGTAGAGTCCCCACCATTCGAGGTCGTCGCCGGTGTTCACGATGATCGTGAGTTCTTGTGCCGAGACAACCTGGCGAAGACCATCGACAAACTTTGCGCCACCTGTGCCCCCGGTTAGGACGACGATCATGAAGTGGGCCTCCGAGCATAGCCGTCTAGGTCGGCGGCAGCGTTGAGCCGGTTTGCGAGCAGGGGAGGACGAGTGTTCAACCCAGGCAGAAATTCCGGATAGACAGGAAGACGCTGGCGCAGCCTGTGTCCCTTCGATTCCGTGCGTTGTTCGAGTTGCGCAAGATGAGGCCAGGGCTTTTCGGGATTGATGAAGTCGGGAGTGAGCGGCGAAATGCCGCCCCAGTCGTTGATGCCGGCATCCAGCAAGTCGTCATAATAGGGCGCGGAGAGGTTCGGAGGCGCCTGAATGTTGACGTTCGGCATGAGCAAGCGGGCAACGGCCACGGTGCGCATCATTTCTCCGGAAGTCGGCTCAGGCCAGTTTCGCATTGGAATAGCCGGTTTGGCGCGAAAATTTTGCACGATCACTTCCTGGATGTGCCCGTAACGGTCATGCAGATCCCGGATCGCCAGCAGGGTGTCGACGCGGTCTTCAGGGCTCTCTCCAATGCCGATCAGCAGACCTGTGGTGAAAGGCACTCCCTGTTTGCCGGCTTCTTCGATGGTGCGCAGCCGTTTGGCGGGGACTTTATCGGGCGCGTTGTCGTGAGCGAGGCCAGGTCCAAGCAGATACGGAATTCGTGGTTTCGAGCATCAGGCCCATGCTGGGGGAGACCGAGGCTAGACGGGAGACCCACTCGGCGCTCAGCAATCCGGGGTTGGGATGAGGCAGCAAAGTCGTTTCCCGGAGCACCAATTCGCACATTGCTTCCAGGTATTGCAGCGTGGAATGGTAGCCCAGGTGACGAAGCGTCTCGCGCATTTCCGGAAAAATGAGCTCGGGCTTGTCACCCAGGCTGAACAAAGCCTCGGTACAGCCCAATTTTTCGCCCGCGCGCGCGACTTGCAGCACTTCCTCCGGGGTCATGGTGTGTGCTCCCGGGTCGCCGGGATCGCGGCGGAACGTGCAGTAGCCGCAATAGTCCCGGCAAAGGTTGGTCAGCGGAAGGAAGACCTTCCTGGAATAGGTGACGACGCCCGGCTTGAAGCGTTCTTTCGCCGCGCGCGCCGCGGCCAAAAGCGCGGGAAGCTCGTCGTCGGTGACGCGGATCAGTTGCAAAGCCGCGTCCCGTGAGAGCATCGCCCCGGGGAGGGCAGCCCCCAATGCATCTTCCACGAGTCGGGCTGTTTCAAGCGAGGACAAGCGTAAGCCTCAAAAAAATTCCAAAAACTGTAAAGAGCCTGGTCCAAGGCTGTTCTGAAATCCATATTTCCGGGCAAAATCGATTTCCCACTGCCCGGTTCTTGAACCTATTCAGCGAAATCATACATGAGAGCAGGGACGCGCTGCGATTCGGCGGTCCTGTCAAGATTTCCACACGTTCGTTCAATTGTTCAACACTTGACATTGTGAACAATTCGGGGCACCATGCCTGCCCATCCAAGCTTTCCTGATCCAGCATGGAGCGCGCACAAATACACCGGGTCAGTGTGGCCGACCAAGTCGCGTCGATTCTGCGGCAGAGAATTCTCAACGGAGAATTGCGCCCGGGAAAGGCGCTACAAGAAGTGCCATTGGCGGCGGCACTCGGAGTATCGCGCAACACCATGCGCGAGGCGATGCGGATTTTGTCGCTGGAAGGCTTGCTGAAACGCAGCATCCATCGCGGGGTGGCGGTCTCACAGCTCTCCCCAAAAGATGTGCAGGAGATCTACCACCTGCGCCGGATGCTGGAGATCCCGGCCGTCTTGGCGGCGAAGCCCGGGCATGAAGTGTTTTCCGAGTTGCGCAGCGAACTCGACGGCTACGAACGTGCTGTGCGCGAGCGGGACTGGATGCGTGCTGTCGGTCATGACCTGCACTTCCACAGCCTGCTGGTGCGGTTCCATGGCAACAAGCGGTTGGAGTCTTTCTATCAGAAGTTGGTGGGTCAGGTGCGCATGGGGATGGTTCTGGTCGACCAGAGTCACAACGCTCCCGGCCGCCTGATTCCGGCGCATCGCAAGATATATGAGCTGTTGGCGGCGGGAAAGCTAAAGCAGTGCGCGGCGCTGTTGGCGCAGCATCTGGACGACTCGGAATCCAGGCTCACCCGCGTCATGCACGCACAGAATTCGAATGCCGAGAAGCAGAAGTCAAAACGGGGCAAGAAACGAACGTGAGGTTACGAAACGTGGGTGGGGCCAATATTGAGGAGGCGATATGGAGCGCTTTGCGTTGAACCATGCCGTTGACCGTTCTGTTCGCGCTTTGAACTTTGGGCTTTGGCTGTTGACCATCGTGGTGATGGTGATGCCGCTGCATGCCCAAGTGGTGACCGTGACGGTGCAGGGCCGAGTTTACGACACTACGGGCGCTGCGATTCCCGCGGCGACGGTTACCGCCGAGAACCAGGCTACCGGCCTCTCCCGAACGGCGACGGCCAGCGTCACCGGCGACTATCAATTCTCATCCCTCCCCGTGGGGGACTACACCTTGACGGCCGACAAGCCGGGCTTCCAGCGCCAGGCGAAGAAGGTCCATCTCGACATCGGCGCCAGCGGCGTACTCGATTTCAATCTTCCGGTGGGACAGGTGTCTCAGGAAGTGACGGTGCAGGATGTGGGAGAAGTCGCGGAACCGACGCGCAGCATGGTGAGCACGGTGATTGACGAGCAGAAAATTGAGAATCTGCCGGTCAACGGACGACAGTTCATCGACTTCGCACTGCTCGCTCCCGGCGTGACCATTGGCGATACTACGTCCGGCAGCACTGACGTAATCATCGAACCCGTGACCAAGCTTTCGTTCGCGGGTCAGAACATCCACTACAACTTCGTAGCCGTCGACGGCGCCGACAACATGTCGACGGCGTCGGGCATCCAGAAGACGACGCCATCGCAGGAAGCGGTGCAGGAGTTCCGCGTCATCAATAGCGACTACAGTGCCCAATTCGGACGCGCCGTGGGCGGGATCGTGAATGTCATCACCAAGAGCGGCACCAACGATCTGCACGGGTCGCTCTACGAATTCTTCCGCAACGATTTCATGGACGCCAAAAGTTCACTGGCCGGCGAGGGTTTTAACAAGCTTCGCCAGAATCAGTTTGGCGGAACCATCGGCGGGCCGATCAAGAAAGACAAGACCTTTTTCTTCGCGAATTACGAAGGGCAGCGGCACATCGAATCTCCGTTCTACAACATTGCGGTGCTCGACAATCTAGCGGCGATCAACAACGTCAAAACCAACGTGTTCGGATTGCCGGCGGAAAATCTGCACGTCAATCGTGTCATCAACTACGACGACGGGCTGGTCAAACTCGATCACACCTTCAACGATCACGAATCCGCGTTTGTTCGCTACTTCCTCAACGACCAGCGCTCCACCAACCTGTCTCCCCTGAACGACGGATTCGACTTGCCTTCAGGTTTCAAGAACAACAGCTTTCGCGACCAGTCGGTGGTGGGGAACCTGGTCTCGGTAATCTCCGGTACGCTGGTGAACGAGGCGCGCTTCCAGTATGCGCACCGTTTCTTCGATTTCCCTACGGCCAGTACGCAGCCGCACCTCGAGGTCTCGAACTTGTTCACGTTGGGGGTGAATCGCGGCAATCCCGATTTCTACGAAGAGGGCCGCTACGAGTTTGTGGATGACGTCACCAAGAGCTGGGGAAATCACACGATTTCGTTTGGCGGTGACTTTAACCATGTCAACACCACCGAGTCATTCCCGCTGTTCTATCCCTTCGAGGCAGACTTCGCGAATCTCCCGGCATTCCTGGGGACCGATGGCAACTCGGCATGCGGTTTTGCTCCTTGCCCGCATCCCTTCGTGATCTTTTTCGAGCGCTTTGACGCAGCCTCGAATTTCAGCGAACCGACCATCAACACTTCGGTCTATCAAGGCGGTGCAATTTCATCGCCGATTCGCAATCAGGCGAAAGGCACACTGGGCCACACCTACGAAGGTCTCTACATTCAAGACAAGTGGAGAGTCCGGCCGAACTTTACAGTTAATTATGGCCTGCGCTGGGAAGGCGAAACCTGGCCGAGCGCCGCAATCAACAATCCCAATAAGAACTTCAATCCGCGGGCTGGCTTCGCCTGGTCACCGGGCGGGCATTCGGGGTTGGTCATTCGTGGCGGCGGCGGAATCTTCTATGGAACCATCCCTTCACCGCTGCTGATGTGCCAGATTCCTTCTTGCGGCGGCACGATCGGGCAGTATCCCGGGCGCGCCAACAAGGAAGATACGCTGAACGCAAAGACGCGTTTGTTCGCGTTCGCCAGCGCGCCGTTCATTACCAACTACGCGCTCAACGCCCTGCTGGCTCCAGGGCAGGCCCAGGGCACCTACCCGGATGCGACGCCGGCGGCCTTTCTGGGCTGCCCGAATGGTTTTTTGGCCACCTGCGGGTTCTTCGGTGACTCCGTGATCGCGCGCTTCGCCAAAGACCACAAGCCGCCCTATGGGGCTCAAGCCAGCTTTGGAGTTGAGTTCGAGCCGTTCAAGGATGCGGTGCTGAACATCACCGCTCTGCACGTGCGCGGCGTGCACCTGGGCAGTTTCTGGAACGTGAACCAGCCGAATCAAAACGGGTGTCCGGTACTCGATCACAACTCGGCCGGCCAGGCGGGCTACAAACTCGACTATCACATCGTCGCTGTGCCCGGCGATTGCACAAGCGTCTTGCCGTTCCCCGGCACGCGCCAACCCCAAAACTTCGGAAGTTCGATCGCAGTCTACTTTGAGGCGGATTCGAAGTGGGATTCCCAATGGGACGGCCTGCTCATCAACCTGAACAAGCGGCTCTCTCATCACTTTGGATACGGCGTCAGTTACACCTGGTCGAAGGGCATCGACAACGGTCCCAATCCCAGCTTCGTATTGATTCCTCAAGACAGTTGCTGTTTCAACAAAGAGCGAGCCATTTCTTCCGATGGTGTGGGCCAGCGCTTTGTGGCGAACGCAATCCTGTCTGGTCCCGAGCATATGAATATCCTGCTGAATGGCTGGATGCTCAGCACCATCGTGAGCCTGCAGTCGCCCAACTACTTCACCAAGTTCGCGGGTTCCGATGTGAACGGCGATGTTTTCGGCAACAACGACCGGGTGGGCATCGAAGCGCGCAACACGTTTCAGGGAGACAGCTATCAGAGTGTGGACTTGCGGGTCTCCCGATCATTCAAGGTTGGCGAAGGTAAGAATCTCGAAGCGTTGGCGGAGGGTTTCAACCTTCTCAACACGCTGAATGTCCATTACTACAACACTGCGTACGGAGCAGCGGACTTCTGTCAGGGAGGCCCGTCGGTGTGTGGCGCGAACCGTGAAGGCTCGCCGAGCGCGTTTTATGGGACGCCGCGCTCCATCTTCAATCCGCGCCAGTTGCAACTTGCATTGCGCTTCACATTCTGAGCTCTGAAGAGCGGAGCGGGCCGGTCGCCCGCTCCGCGTGAAACTCGGCTAAGATTGCCAGGGACCCACCTTTCGATGAGTGTTACCCAGGCAGATTTCCGTAAGGCGATGGGACTTTTTGCCACCGGCGTGACCGTGATCACGGTGGACTACGAGGGCGAAATTCACGGCATGACGGCGAACGCATTTACTTCGGTGTCGCTCGACCCGTTACTGGTGCTGGTGTGCGTGGATCATCGAGCCAAGACCCATGCTCATTTGCATGCGCGGAAGCGTTTCGGAGTGAATATTCTGGCCGAGGAGCAGCGGGTGATCTCGGATTACTACGCTCGCCCGACGCGCACCCACGAAAAGGCGGAAGACGAGGTGGGAGCGCGCTTCGACCGTACTTCTCACGAAACCCCGGTGCTGCACGGGGCGCTGGCTTACCTGGAGTGCCGGTTGCACTCCGCGCAGGACGCGGGCGACCACACCATCTTCATCGCGGAGGTGGAGGAAGTCGTAGTGCGAGACGGCAATCCCCTGCTTTATTTTCGGGGAAACTATCGGGGGATCAAAGCCGCGGAAAAGGCGGACGAGCAAGAACCTTAGGGGGGACCATGCGATTCGGCATCTACTGCGAAATGCAGACGCCGCCGGGCAAGTCGTATTACGACATGACCTGGGAGATCATGCGGCAGATCGAGCACGCGGACGACTCGGGTTTCGATGTCTATTCGCTAATCGATCATCACTTCTTTCAGAAGTTCTCGATCTCCGCGAACCCGCTGGCCATGTTCGCCGCGGCGGCCCAGCGCACCAAGCGCATCCGCTTCCGTACGGCATTGCACACCCTGCCTCTCGAAAATCCGATGCGGCTGGCGGGCATGATTGCCGAGACCGACATCCTGACCAACGGCCGACTGGAGTGCGGCCTGGGGCGCGGTCACGCCTGGTTGTTTGGTCCTTCGGCGCTGCCGCTGGAGGAAAGCCGTCCCCGCTACAACGAGGCCATTGACATCCTGCAGCTCGCCTTTACGCAGGATAAGTTCTCCTATGACGGAAAATTCTACAAAGTGAAAGACGTCAGCGTGGTGCCGCGTCCCCTGCAGAAACCCCACCCCAAGTTCTATACCGGAGGGACCAGTGACATCACGTATCAGATGGCGGGAGTGAAGGGTTGGGGCATCTTCGTTCCTCCCTTGCTGCCATGGAAGGTGCTGGAGGCGCCGCTGAATATTTACAAGCAGGCCTGCAAAGAGCATGGGCACGAACCCGACATTGTTTATATTCGCCCCGTGTATATCGATGAGGACGAGAAGCAGATTCGCAAGGAAGTGGAACAGGCGCTCAAGAATTTTCTGGCATATAACGCTTCTCCGGTAGAGTCGATTCAAAGCGAAGAGAAGAAGGCCGAACTGAAAGAGAAAGGCTACGGCTTTTACGCGAGCGGCGCGCTCGAGTCGCTGACCAAGCTGACCTACGAACAGATTGTGGATCAGGAAATTGCTTTCATCGGTACACCCGACAAGGTGATCAACCAGGTGCGCGCCCTGGCTCACAAGGGGGGCATCGGCGAGTTAGCGATCGTCTCCAATTTCGGCGGACTCGAGCATTGGAAGAGCATCAAGACGCAACACATGTTTGCGAAGCATGTGCTGCCGGCATTTCGTTCGGTGAATCCTGCGGCGAAGGCAGCGGACTAACCTATGGCTGTGTGGGGGCCGGTCAACCCGTCGGAGAATGTTGGGCAAGGCAGGGGCGGCGCTCGCCCGCTGGAGTACTCTCCGGCAAACCTGGCCGCCAGCTTCGCCGCGATGAGCGCTCGCCGGCTGCTGGTGTTCGGAGGAATCGCGCTGATCGCCGGAGGCATGTTGTTCGGCGACATCTTCGCCGTGTTTATCCTTCATCAGAATGGAGGGCAGACGGGCGCGGCACTGTTAGCGGCGGCGCAGGCGGTGTCGGCTCGCGACCCGGCGGGCGTGGAAACGGCGTTCGCAAAGATCGGCGGTCTGATGGAAGACCGTGGCACAAAAGTGGACGCGCACGTCCATATGACGGGAGCCGGCTACCTGGCGCTACTCTTGGCATTGGTGCAACCCTACGTGGCTCTCTCCGCGGGCGCCAAGAAATTTCTCGCGAAGTTGTGTCTGGCCGGAGGTGTGCTACTCCCCGTCGGAATTTTCCTGATTCACTATGTGGGCTTGGCGTACAGCCCGTTTGCGGCGATCGGATGGGCCAGCGTTCTGGCGGATTCGGCGGGCGCGCTGCTGATCGGAGTGCTTGTCGCGGAAGGGTGGGGGTTATGGAGCTACTTCGGCAGCCGGAGGGTGGGGCCGGTCGAACCGGAACTTCCGCACGACCGAAGCTGGGAGCGGCGGGCACTGCTTTCGGGTGGCACCGTGCTTGTGCTTCTGGGCTTTGTGCACGGCGCGTGGTACGCGGGTGCCCACTTGTATGAACACGAGGCGCGGGAGACCAAAATCTTGGCGATGACTGCGGATTCCGCCGCCGCGGGGAACACGGCGGCAGTGTCTCGATCGGCAGACGACTACGGGAGGCTACAGGGCGAGAAGGCAGTCAATATTGCCGCACATTCTCATGTCATCGAGTTTGGGCTGCTGGCGATTCTTTTGTCATTCCTCCAGCCGTATGTATTTCTCACGGGCGACTGGAAGCAGCGCTGGGTCACCCTCTTGCTCGCTGGTTCGCTGATTCTCCCGGTTTCCGTTTTTCTTGAAATCGATTACGGGCTGGTTGCGGGTGGCATTGCAGATCTCGGCGGGCTGATGGTGATTGTGGCTTTGATCGGCATGTTAACAGGAGTGGTGCGTTACACCGGTCATCTGGATGCGCAAACGGGAGGCCCAGCGTGAGCGCAGCGCGAAAACTACTGATCTTTGGTGGGGTCGCCCTGGCCTCGTTGGGCATGCTGTATGGATTGCATTACGCGTTATTCGTCGAGCATCAAACCTTGGATCAAATGGGAGTCTCGCTGGCCGCCGGATTTGAACACGCCGCCAATCGGCAGATGCCGGCGGCAGACGCGGCGATTGACCGCTACGCCGGCACAAAATACGACTATGTGCGCCAGGTGGATCTGCACTCCCATTGGATTGGCCTGGGCATGCTGATGATCGTGTTAGGAGTCGTATTCGACAGTGTCGCCTTCAGTTCGCGAGTGCAGTTCGCGCTGGCTCTTACGTTCGCCATCGGCGCGCTGATTTTTCCGCTCGGCGTAATTCTGCAAACCGTGACTCATGGCGCGGCTTTCGCTTCCGCGCTGGCGATTGCGGGTTCGGCACTGGTGATTGGCGCGCTTGCGCTGGTGGCTGTCGGGTTCGCGCGCCAGACTGCTTGAGATGCGAGGTTGACGCTGTCTTTGTTAAGCTGATGAGCCCGGTTCCGGTCACTTCGCAGACCCGCCGGGGAAAACGAAGCCATGTATCCCAGAGCCTTTCATTATCATCGTGCCGGGTCGTTCAAGGAAGCGGCGTCCATGCTCGCGGAACTGGGTGATGACGCCAAGCTGCTGGCCGGCGGGCAGAGCCTGATTCCGCTGATGAAGCTGCGCTTTGCGAATCCGCAACACCTGGTGGATTTGAACTTCATCCGCGGGACGTCCTTTATCAAGGAAGAAGGCGGAGCATTGAAGTTCGGGGCGCTGACGCGGCACGCGGAGATCGAGAATTCCGAGGTCGCGGCCACGATTCCCATCCTTCATGACTGTGCTGCGGGGATTGCCGACGTCCAGGTCCGCAATCGTGGAACCATTGGCGGCTCGCTGGCCGAAGCCGATCCCAGTGGCGACTGGGCGACGGTGCTGATCACACTTTCGACCGAAGTGCGCTGTCTGGGGACAAAAGGCGAGCGCACGGTTGCACTGCCGGATTTCATCAAGGACGCCTACACGACCGCCCTGGCGCACGACGAATTGCTCAGTGAAGTGTCGGTGAAAGTGCCCGGAAAAGGCAGCGGCGGGGCCTACGTCGCGTTCAAGCGCTCCGCGCCCGTGTATCCGAGCGCCAGTGCCGCGGTACAGCTCGTCATGGACGGTGACACCTGCACGGATGCCGCGATCGCCATGGGCTGCGTGGGTCTGGTACCGATCAAAGCCAAAGCAGCGGAAGACGCGCTGCGCGGGCGGGCGATCGACGCCAAGACCATTGCCAGTGCCATGGAGGCGGCGCGGGCCGCAGCGGAGCCGCAATCCGATATGCGCGGCTCGGCCGACTACAAGCGCCGCCTGGTCGGCGCATTGGTAAAGCGGGCAATTGAAATCGCTGTGCGCCGTTCTCGCGGAGAACGGGTTGAGGTGAGCCATCTCTATGCCTGAAGCCATCGAAAAAGTCGCAATTCAGCTCAAGGTCAATGGTAAGGCGCATAAGCTCGAGGTCGAACCGCGCAAGTTGCTGGTCGAGTTGCTGCGCGAGGATCTGGATCTTACCGGGACGCACGTCGGCTGCGACACGACGTATTGCGGCGCGTGCACGGTTTTGATGAACGGTGCAGCGGTGAAATCGTGCACCATGTTCGCGGTGCAGGCCGACGGCGCGGAAATCATGACCGTCGAAGGTTTGGAGAAAGATGGGGAACTCCATCCCATTCAGAAGGCATTCGGCGATTCCTACGGATTGCAATGTGGATACTGCACTCCCGGCCTGATGCTGTCGACATTGCAGTTGCTTTCGCAGAATCCAAGTCCCAACGAAAAAGAAATGCGCAAGGCGATCGCCGGCAACACCTGCCGCTGTACGGGATATCAGAACATTCTGAAGGCGATTCACGCGGCGGCACGGGACATGAAAGGGGCCTGAAGCATGGCGATCAAGTTCGGCGGTGAATTCGAGGTGAAGCGTCCACCGGAAGAGGTGTTCGACTTCCTCACCGACCCCAATAAGTTTGCGCCCCTGCTGCCCGAGTTTCGCGGCGTCACCGTGCAGGATCCCACTCACTTCACCGTGAAGGTGAATGTGGGCGTCTCTTACATCAAAGGGGCAGCGGACGTGAAAATGGAACTCGCCGAAGCCGAGCGTCCCAGTCGCGCGCAGTACAAAGGACAGGGAAGCATGGCCGGAGGAAACGTGGCGCTGGTGGCGGGTTTCGACTTGTCGACCGCGGACGGCGGCACAAAAGTGGCTTGGAAGGGCGAAGCGCAGGTGTTTGGGCGTTTGGCATCGGTCGCTGGAGGATTGCTGGAACCGCTGGGCAAGAAGCAAGTCCAGAAACTGATCGACGGATTGCAAGCTGCATTAGTGTAAGAAGGAGCAAGATTGGTGAGCTCGGCAGAAAAAACAGGGTGGGTGGGAAAGTCACTTCCGCGCAAGGAAGAGAACCGTCTGTTGCGCGGGCGAGGCAGGTTCGCGGACGACATCAAGCTGCGCGAGATGCTTTATCTCCGTTTTGTTCGCTCGCCATATGCGCACGCGAAGATTGTGAGCATCGATACTTCCGCGGCAGAAGCCTTGCCGGGCGTGATTTGCACGATGACCGGCGCCGAGATCGTGCCCTACACCCAGCCGTTTATCGAAATTGCTCCCGATGCCGCAGGACGAATCAAAGACTATCCGCTCGCGGTCGGAAAAGTCCGGTACCAGGGAGAACCCGTTGTGGCGATCGCGGCCGAATCTCCGAGCATCGCGGACGATGCCGCCGAACTTGTCCAGATCGACTACGAAGCACTCGAAGCCGTCGTCGATGCCGAGCAGGCCTTGAAAGACGAGAGCATCCTGCACGCGGATGCCGGAACGAACAGAATCTGGAACGGCGTCTTCGAGTACGGAGACGTCGAGAAAGCCTTCAAAGATGCGGCTTACGTCGTCAACATCGACCGCATGCACTTCCATCGTTTCTCCAGCACGCCACTCGAGAATAACGTCGTCATCGGCCAGTGGGATCCGAAGGACGAGCGCATTTATTACCAGTGCAACAATTCGTTCCCTTCGTTCGCGATTCAGTTTCTCTCCGCCCACCTGCAAGTGCACATCGATCGCATCCGGGTGCAGACGTCTGACATCGGTGGCAGCTTCGGAATCAAGATCACCAGCTATCCTCAGATGGCGGTGTGTGCGCTGATTTCGAAGAAAGCCGGAGGACGTGCGGTCAAATGGGTGGAGACACGATCGGAACATATCACTTCGAGCGCGCACGGCAACGAACGCACGTTCCGCGATACCCGCGTGGCTCTCGACAAGAATGGCGTCATTACCGGTCTGGCGTCGCGTCACATTGACGACTGCGGCGCTTATCCGCGATACGAGCCCCTGGGTTGTGTGATCTGGTCGCAGGTGTTTCCGGGCGTTTACCGCTTCAAGAATGCCCGCATCGACTTCAGCCAGGCGGTGACGAACAAATGTCCGGTAGGTCCCAACCGCGGCTACTCCCGCATGCAGCACTTGTGGTTCCTGGAACGCGTCATCGATATCTGCGCGCACGAGTTGGGCATTCCCGCCGATGAGATGCGCCTGCGCAATTACATTCGCCCCGAGGAATTTCCCTACACCACCCCCAACGGCTGCGTCTACGACTCCGGCAATTATCCGAAAATGTTGCAGGTCGCGAAGGAATTGATCGGCTGGGACGAGTGGAAGAAGAAGCAGGCAGAAGCCCGCAAAGAGGGGCGGCTGATCGGAATCGGCATCGGCACCACGCTCGATTCCGGAACCAACAACTTCGGCCAGTCGCAGATCGTGAACCCGGGCGCGCCCTTCTCCGGCAACTCGCAGGGCGCCAAGTTGCAAGCTCGATATCTACGGAGAAGTGGTGGTGGCGGTGGGGTCCTGTCCACAAGGACAAGGACATGAGACGACTGCTGCGCAGGTCGTGGCCGATGTGCTCAACATCCATCCTGATCTGGTGACCGTGCGTACGGGCTTTGATACCGAGCGTAACGTCCACACGGGATTTTCCGGCACCTACGCCAGCCAGTTCGCGGTCTCGGGGCTTTCAGCGGTCCACGGCGCGGCTCAGAAATTGAAAGCCGAGATGAAACGCCTGGGAGCGTTCGTTCTGGAGAGCAAAGAAGAAGATGTAGAGTTCGGAACCGGCGCGCAGGGGCCAGAACTTCGCAGCAGGACCAACGGCAAGTCCATCAACTATTGGGGACTCGCAAACATCGTCAATGTGAACAGCGCGGTGCTGCCCACCGACATGTACGACGTTACCTTGAACTGCCGATACATCTGGCGCGCTCCCTTCAAGGTTCCCGACAAGGTGAAGAAGTACGGCAGCCTGACGCTGACCTACGCTTCACAGTTGCACATTGCCGTCGTCGAAATCGATCGCGACACTCTCATTCCCAAGATTCTCGATTACGTCGCTGTGGACGATTGCGGCACGGTGATCAATCCGCCGATCGTCGAGGGCCAGGTGTACGGCGCAACCGCGCACGGAATCGGCGCAGCTTTGATGGAAACTTGTGTGTATGACGCGGTGGGCAACATGCTCACCAGCACCTTCAGCGATTACACGCCGATTACCGCCATGAACATGCCCAAGGTGAAGTACGGGCACATTCAGACGCCATCGCCGCACAGCTACAGCGGAGCCAAGGGGATGGGGGAGGGTGGGGCGGCGCCGATTCATACGATTTCGGCGGCGCTGCAGGATGCGCTTTTTGCCGACGGCATCTTCATCGACGATTCGTTCAACAACGCCGACAGCCTGTTCCGCGCGATGGTTGGAAAAGAAATCAGCCAGGCGGCGAAGCTGGTGAAAGTGGAAAAACGATAGAGAGGAAATGGCGCCGGCGCAAGGGATGAAGAGAGTTTGCATTGTGGGTTGCGGAGCGATCGGAAGCCTGTACGCCGCTCATCTGGCCCGGGTGACGGAAGTCTGGGCCCTGGTTCGTCGCGAAGAACATGCCCGCGCTCTGAACCGGGACGGCCTGCGGGTTTCGGGGAAACATGAATTTCAGGTGTCGTTGAAGGCAACGACGAACGCCAACGATGTTCCTGACTGCGATCTTGCAATTGTCGCGACCAAGGCGACACAGGTGGAAGAATCCATCGCCGGCGTGGGGCATCATTTCGATTACGGGGCGGTGATTTCCGCGCAGAACGGTTTGGGAAGCGAGGAAATTATCGCGGCGCACACGCGCGGACAGGTCATTCGAGGCACCACGTTCATGAGTGGCACCCGGCATAGCGATTCTCACGTGCAGTACGAGCTTGACACCGCGACCTGGCTCGGTCCGTTCGAAGAGCGGCATACACCGTACGCGCTGGTGAGGGAAGCTTCAGATCTGATCGTTGCCGGCGGTCTCAAGGCAGAGCCGTTGCAGGACGCGCGTCCCGCCCAGTGGTCGAAGCTGATTTTTAACGCCTCGGTGAATGGGGTCTCGGCCCTGACCGGTTTGCCGCATTCGCCGCATTTCGCAACCGAGTCGCACTTCGACGATCTGGGACACTTGTTGCATGCCTTGATCGAAGAGGGCAAACGGGTAGCGGTTGCTGCAGGAATTGAGTTGCACGAAGATCCGTGGATCATGAACAAAATTGGGGCGATGACGAATCATCCGCCGTCCATGCTTTACGACGTCCGCCATCAATTGCCAACGGAGGTCGATTTCCTGAGCGGCGCCATTGCGCGGGAGGCGGAAAAAGCAGGGGTTCCGGCGCCTCTCCACACCGCTGTCTACCGGTTGATCAAAGGCAAAGAAGCTTCGTGGACATTCCAGGATGAAAATCGTGCCGCCGGGAACACACTAGGAAGGTTTGGTTTTAAAGATGGCTTGGGCGAAGGACGAAGCGAAGCTGGCTCGCGTGCGCTCCCTGATGAAAGACCGGGATCTCAGCGCTCTCGTGGTGCGCGCGCCTGACAACATTCTCTATCTCACCAACTACTGGTGCATGAAAGGATATGACGCGGTTGTGTTTCCCCGCGAAGGCGACGCGACGTTGATTACGCTGGAGCCGCAACTGGCGGATGCCGAGCGCAACTCGTGGACAAAAGACATTCGCCTGTTCAAGGGCTATCACGAGAGCGATCCGCGTCCTCCGCAGTACCGCGCTCTCGACATCGCACTCGACGTTCTGAAAAAGCGTGGATTGGCCGACAAAGTGGGCGTTGAATTGAACATGGGCACGCAATCGGCCGATCGCATGGTCGGCGAGCCCACCACGCCGACGCAAATGTACTTCGACGCCTTCGGAGAAGTAGCAGGCCAGGTGGTGGATGCGACCCCGCTGCTCAACGAGGCCCGCGCCATCAAGACCTCCCAGGAAGTGGAACGGATGCGGCTGGCTAATGAACTCGCCGCCCTCGCCATGGATTACACCCGCGAGCACATGCGTCCCGGCATGAAAGAGAGTGAAGTGGGAGGCATGTACGAAGGCTTTGTCCACGGACTTGGCGTGGGCTACAAGGGCAAGGTCGAGATGGCGCGTGCCTTCACGCTAGTGTGGTCGGGGAAAGGCATTGCGACCTTCACGGCTACGGGCGATCGTCCCATCCAGAAAAACGAGCCGACGTTGTTCGAGATCTGGGTCTGCGCCGATGGCTATTGGACTGACCTGACCAAGAACGCATGTCCCGGCGAATTAACTCCCGAGTATCACAAACTGCTCGATCTGCTGCTGAGCGTGTTCAACGAGGCAGTGCAGTACTCGCGCGATGGAGCGAGTTTCCCCGATCTCGACCGCCTGGTGCGGGCGCGCATCGCCGAAGGCGGATATCCCGGACAGCCCTCCCATCCAATTTGCCACGGGGTGGGCGCGCGCGCGCATGAACCGCCGTATGCGCACCAGGCGGGACAGGGAACGATTCGCAAAGGCATGGTGCTTGCCATCGAACCCGGCATCTATTGGCCGGGTGGTGGAGGCCTGCGTCTGGAAGACGATTTTCTGATCACCGACAAAGGCAACGAAAAGATGTGTACGTATCCCGACGACTTCCGCCTTGCGGGCAAAGGATAGCGCTGACATGCCGAAGAAGAACTCATCGACGCTCGATCCGGCGCTCGCGGAAAAGATCGTCTCCCAGGTGAAAGAGGAGGAGATCGTCGCGATGTCATGCGACGTGATCAACATTCCCAGCCCGACCGGCGGCGAATTGCAAATGGCCGAATACATGCACGGCCGCTTGAAGCAACTCGGGCTCAGCGTGACCTGGCAGGAAGTGGAAGAGAGCCGCGCCAACGTTGTAGGGCGCTGGGTGGGAGCGGGTGGCGGCAAGAATCTGATGTTCAACGGCCACATGGATACATCGAATACCGGCCAGGAGGAATTCCTGACGGGCATCGGATATAAGCCGCATGCCGTGGTGAAAGACGGCTTCATCTACGGTCTCGGCATCTACAACATGAAAGGCGCGCTGGTGTGTTACACGCACGCCGTGCAAGCGCTGCAGCGCGCGGGAGTAAAGCTGAAGGGCGATGTGATCGTCGCCGCCGTCGCTGGAGAAATCGAAAAGGCACAGTGGGGTGAGTTCAAGGGAAAAGAATACCGGGGATACGGTTACGGCACGCACTATCTGGTGAATCATGGCATCCTGCCCGACATGTGCATTCTCGGCGAGCCCACCGATACGCACGTGGTGCTGGAGCATTTCGGCTCGATGTGGGTTCGCATCTCCTGCACCGGCATCTACGTGCACACCGCGTTCTGCGAAGGGCGTGAGGAAATGAACTCCATCCGCCGCATGTACGAATTGATGGACACGGTGATGAAGTGGATTGCGGCCTGGGAGAAGAATGCTTCGCATGGTGGCAAGAAAGCCCTGGTGAATCTTGGCGGAATCCGCGGCGGGCATGCCTGGCGCGCCAGTCGCACGCCCGAGAAGACCGACCTGTTTCTCGACGTGCGCGTGCCCCCGACCATCCCCATGAGCGAGGCGCGGCGCAATATTCAGCAGATGTTCTTTGAATTGGAGAAGAAGCATCCCGATTGGGGTCTGGAGTTCGAAACCTACGTATCCGTGCCAGGGGCGCGGATCAGCGAAGAACACGAGATGATCCGCGCGATCGACGCGAACCATGAGCGGATCATGGGCGCGCCTCCGCAGCGCGAAGTGGTGACCTGGTGCTCGGACGCAAGCGTGCTGAGCCGCTACGGAGTCGAGACCGTGAATTATGGGCCGTCGAGCGGCCCACGCGACAAGCAAGGGGAAAAAGTAGAAATCAAAACGCTGGTGAATATCACCAAAATCTATGCATTAACCGCCGCTGAATTGTGCGGTGTGCAGCAGTAGGGAAGCGTGGGCGACTTCATTTCGTGACGCGTTTAGCTTGAGGGGACATTGCCGAGTCAAAACGAAATAGACCGCCGCTATAAGAATATTCGATCGCGCATGGAGCGTGAGGGCCTCGACGCGCTCATCGTGTGCGGAAACCAATACGCCGGCTTCGAGGGCGCGGTCATGTACGTCTCTGGATTTGAGATCGTACATCGCTATGTTTATGTTGTGATCCCGCTCTCCGGCGAGCCAACGCTGGTCTTTCCGCGTGAGGCGCGCTGGATTGGCGATAAGACGAAGCCCTGGGTCAAAGACCATGTCTGGCCCGACGTTCCCGGCCAGTGGATTCGGGAACGCGCCCGCGAACGCGGCTGGAAGCGCGTCGGCATCTACGGGATGAACTTCGTTCTCGCCGTACGCGACTATCGTGAGCTGATCAATGGATCTTTCGACCTCGAACCCTTCGATGTTCCTTTCGACACCGTGCGCGCGGTGAAGAGCGAGGAAGAGCTCGCCGAAGTTCGCGATGCCATGGACATCATCGTGGAAGGCTTCTGGGCGCTGGTGGAAGCCTATGAGCCGGGCAAGACCGAGGCTGAAATCATGGCCCCGGCGGTCGAACGATTCTTTGCCCGCGGTGCAGGTCCGCGCATGATGAACATCCTGCTCTCGGGGACGAACGGAGAAGCGGAAGCGTCGTTCAAAGTGCCCGGAAACCGGGTGGTCTCCGCCAATGACCTGCTGCTGTACTCGCTCGAGATCACCGGCGTTGGCGGATACTGGGTGGAATTTTCGCGGCCCCTGATTCGTGGCCAGGTCAGCCCGCGCACGCAAGCTATGGCAGATGCGTATCCGGCCGCCCTCGAAGCCGCGCGCAAATTGATGCGCACTGGAGAACTCGCCAGCAACGTGCATCGTTCTGTGGCCGAAACCTTTGCCAGGCACGGCTTCGCGCTCGGTCATCTTTCCGGACACAGCATCGGCACGACCATGCTCGAATATCCCGCCATCGGCGCGAAGAGTGACGTCCAACTGGAAGAGAACATGATTTTCTCTCTGCATCCGCAGGTGGTCGACAAGGACGGAAAAGTCTGCCTGTACACCCAGGATACCTACCGCATCGGCAAGGACGAGGGCGAGTGTCTGGCGGATGTTCCGTGGCGATTCTATTCAGGGCAGGAGACCCGGGAGACCGTGTCGCGATGAAGATTTGCGTGGTCGGTTGCGGCGCGGTGGGAAGTTTATTCGCCGCGCATCTTGCGAAAGCCGGCGAGGCGGAAGTATTCGCTTACGACGTCTGGAAGGAACACACCGACGCGATCTCCAGGAACGGTCTTCGACTCTCCGGCGCAGCCGAATTTACCGCCCGCCTGAACGCGACCAGCGACGCTGCGAAATTGCCTCACTGTGATTACGGCATTGTCGCCACCAAAGCGATTCACACTCGCAGCGCCATCGCTCAAGTCGCTCATATCTTCGACGAGACCAGCGCGGTGTGTTCGGTGCAGAACGGCGTGGGCAACGAAGAGATTATCGCGGAGCATGTGAAGTACGTGATCCGCGGAACGACCTTTCCCGCGGGGCATCCGATTGCGCCCGGACATATCGGCTATGACATCAAAGGTGACACCTGGATCGGTCCGTTCGAGCCAACCAACACTCCCATGAACCGGGTGGAAGAGCTTGCCGCTCTGATTACGCGCTCGGGCATGAACACCATCGCCTTGAAAGACGCCCGTGGAGCGCAGTGGACCAAGCTGATTTTCAACGCGGCCACCAACCCTGTGGGGGCGCTGACCCTGCTGCATCATGGCGCCGCCGCCCGCTTCGCTCCCACCGCCCAGTTGTTTGACGATCTGATTGCCGAGGGCGAGACGGTCGCCAAGAAGCTTGGAATCGAACTGCACGGAGATCCTCGTCAACTGGTGCAGAAAGGCGCCAATGCTCCGGGGAAGCATCGCGCCAGCATGTTGCAAGACGTGATGGCCAAGCGCCAGACGGAAGTGGATTTCATGAACGGCGCGATCGTGCAGTGGGGAGAGAAAACAGGCGTACCTACGCCGCTGAATAAAGCCGTCTGGCAGTTGATTAAAGGGTTAGAGCACGCCTGGAAAGATCCCGACTAAGAGGAACAACAACGAACTCATGATTCCCTTCAACATTGGTGTATTGCAACTGAGCATGGAACCGGTGCATGAAACCGTGGCCATGGCGAAGGCCTGCGAGGACGCGGGTTTTGACGCCTTCTGGATCGCCGAAGCCTATCCCTGGTGGCGCAAGCATTCGTTCGAAGCGCGCTCGTCGACGGCGATTCTGGCGGTGATTGCGGCACAGACCCGGCGTATTCAACTGGGCTGGGGAATTATTTCTCCCTACACTCGTCATCCCGTGCAGATCGCCATGGAAGCCCGGGTCATGCAGGATCTGGCCGGCGATCGTTTCCTGCTGGGCCTGGGAGCGTCGAAAATCTTCATGAAGGAAATTGGCGAGGGCGAGGGTGAGAAAGTCGGTCCGGCGACCGTGATGCGCGAGAGCATCGAAGTGGTACGAGGCGTACTGAAAGGCGATGCGTTCCGCTATGAAGGCAAAGTGTTCTCCGCAGACGTGCCTCCCCTGAAAGCGGACGCGCATACTCCGCGCGCGGTCCCTCCGGTTTATGTTGCGGGGACCGGACCAGTCATGCAGAAGATGTCGGGATCGGTGGGCGATGGCCTGCTCACGGCCAGCATCACCACTCCCGCGTTTGTTCGCTACTCCAAAAAGAACATGGAGGAAGGCGCACGCAAAGCCGGGAAAGATCCCTCAAGCCTGGTGCTTGGCTCCGTGGTCGTGGGCAGCATCGGCCGCGACTCGGCCGCCGGCAAAGAAGGGGCGCGCGAGCAGGCCGCCATGTATCTTGCCAACAAGGTCCAGAACATACGCGGTTCCGCGGATGTGCTTCTGGAGTGCGCCGGTCTGACATTCGACGAACTGCGTCCGGTTGCCGATGCGATGGAAAAGGGCGGCCGCAAAGCGGCAGCAAAAGCGGTCACCGACGAAATCCTGCGCAAGGTCTGTCCCATCGCCGGCACACCGGACGAATGCATCCAGCGAATCGAAGAATATCGCGCCGCCGGTTGCACCCACATCATGCTCGAAATCTGGGGCGATGACCGTACCGGACAAGCCAAGCTCTTCGGCGACGCCGTCCTGCCGCACTTCAAGCATTAGCGGCGGGACCAGGGAACTTTCTTGCCCATCCTTCCGTACCCTTCATCATCAGGTGGAGGTGTGTCCATGAAACGCCGCGCGATCCTTCTGGTTCTGCCATTCCTGCTTGCGACGCTCGCTCTCGCCGAGAAACCAGTGGAGACCAAACAAGTCGGCAAAGACTCGTTCGAAGCCCAGTTTCCATCCGGAGGCCAACTTCACATACACGTCCGTTCCGGGGAAGTGGTGGTGAAGGGAATTGACGAGAGTAAAGTCCGCGTACATTTCGAAGGTACGAAATCTGGCGAGCTCAGCGACGTCGAAGTCGGCTTGAAAACCTCAGCCTCCAAGGGAGTGTTGTCGATCAGCGGTGGTCCGCGAAACGACTTTCGCATTGTCATCGAGGTGCCCAAGGTCGTCGACCTGCATCTCCGAATGCCCTTCGGGGATGCAACCGTCGAACGCCTGATCGGCGATAAGGATATTGAAATCCATGCCGGAGATCTGACGGTCGACATTGGTGACGCGGCTGAATACGCGCACGTGGACGCTTCCGTGATGAGCGGCGACCTCGATGCCGCACCCTTTAATGTCTCCAAGGGAGGGCTGTTCCGCTCGTTTGAAAAGGGAGGCAGTGGTAAGTACCGCTTACACGCCCATGTCGGAGCTGGAGATCTGACGCTGCAGGACTAACGCCGCTCAGCGCGCCACGGCGAGAGAATCGGCAACCATCTGCCGGAACTCGTCGTCGGTCACCAGTCCTCGTTTGGCGATGGCTCGCTTCTTGACTTCCGCGAGAATCGGCGCGCGTTGTTCAGTGGCTACCGCCAGTCCGAGTTCCTTCGCCTTCAAATCGATACTGTCGAGGCCGCTCTTCTTTCCCAGCACGATGCTACGCCTGGCATTGACGAGCTCCGAGGAATAGGGCTCGATGGCTTCGGGAATGTGAAACTGGCTGGCCACTGCGCCGCTCTCGCGCATGAAGAGGTTCTCTCCGACCAGCGGCTTCCAGGCGTCGAGAGTGTATCCCGCGTTCTGACAAACCACTTGCGACACCTCACGAACCTTGGTCAGATCGAGCGCCACCGGAATGTCGTAGAGACATTTCAAGGCCAGCGCGATCTCGCTGATATCGGCATTTCCCGCGCGCTCTCCCATACCGTTGATCGTGCCCTGAATCCATGAGGCTCCGCCGCGCACCGCCGCTACGCCGCATGCGGTTGCCATGCCGAAGTCATTGTGGCCGTGCCAGTGCACCGGTACCGACGGGCCCACCCATCCACAAACTTGAGAGACCAGAAATTCGGCAGCTTCGGGCCCGCAGGCGCCAATGGTGTCGACGACAACGATCTCGGCAGCGCCCGCTTCCAGCGCGGCAAGATAGACTCTCCGCAAAAAATCAAGCTGCGTGCGCGTGCTGTCCACCGCAAAGAAGGCAACGGTAATTCCGTTCTGCTTGGCCACGGAAACCGCATCGGTTACGCGCTTGAGAAGTTCGTCGCGGGAAATCCCGTAGGCCTTCAGCTTGATGTCACTGGTCGGCGATTCGATCACTGAGGCATGTAGTCCAAGGCGTACCAGTTCTTCCACATCCGCCTTCACAGCGCGGGAGAATCCCCAAAGCTCGGCCTTCAAGCCGGCCTTCTGCATGAGTTGGATCGCCTCGGCGTCTTCCGGTGAAACGCGAGGAAACCCGGCTTCAATGCGGCTGACGCCCAGTTCGTCGAGTTTGCGGGCGATCTCGAGCTTTTGTTGCGGTGAAAGCACCACACCCACGGTCTGCTCGCCATCGCGCAAGGTGGTGTCGTAAAAGCGAACCGTATTGCGCGGGAACGCCGAACGGATCTCGGGACGCGCGTTCAAATCGCTAACCCAGATTTTGGAATTGGATGTCATAGGAAACCCCGTTTCACCACAGAGACACGTTGAAAACCAGGATGTTTCCTTGTCTGTGTGGCGAAGAACTTTATTTCAGCACTTCCTGCGTTGCCATCGCGGCGGGCTTATGGCCATAGGCTTCTTCCCACGAGACCACGCGGTTGCGCAGCACGCCGATCTTTTCGATTTCGCACTCCATCACATCGCCCGGCTTCAGATACCATGCCTTGGGATCGCCGCTGAAAGCGGCTACACCGGAAACCGTCCCTGTCGAAACCACGTCGCCCGCGCTGTACCCCATGGGTGAATAGTGCGAAAGAATCTCAGGAATCTTCACCGACATTTTGCCGGAGTGCGAGCGCTGGCGCGACTCCCCGTTCACGCGCAGCTCCATCGCCAGGTTGTGCGGGTCGGGAATCTCGTCGGCGGTAACGATCCACGGGCCCAGCGGACAGAACGTATCAATGCCCTTGCAGAAGCTGAATACGCCCGATTTCATCTCGCGCCGCTGAATGTCACGGGCGGTGACATCGTTGAAAATCACGTATCCGCCGATGTGATCTGCGGCCTCTTCCGGCGTGAAGTGCTTGCCGCCTTTTTTCAGAACGACCGCCAGTTCCAGTTCGTAATCCAGTTCTTGCGTCAGATGTTCAGGATAGATCACCGGCTCATCGTTGCCGATGATCGCGTCCACGTTCTGAAAGAAGACGATCCAGGGCAGAACGGGATGGGAAAACCCGGCCTTCGTCGCCTCCTCGTGATGCTCCCGGAAATTGCCTGCAGTGTGAAAGAACTTCTTCGGGATGATGGGCGCCTTCAGCTTAACATCGGCCGCGGCATGAAAGATCGCCTCCCCTCGAGGTCCGACAACGCCGTCATCGTGGTGCAACGCATAGTCCAGCGCCTTGTGCGCGGTCTCGAGGCTGGTGTCTCCTCCCTCAAAAAGTGCCCGCATGTTCGGGGGCACCAGGGCATCCGCGAGCCGGTAGAAAGCTCCTTCGCTTTCCACGTCACGCAGGTAAAGCGCTGTCGCGGAGTTCAGATCGACAATCCGGCCGTCGCTGGTGACGGCGCCAATGCGGGGTTGTTTGGCGGAGTTTTCGAAGGTAACGAGTCGCATAGGATCAAGGCCACAAACAAGTGGCTTGCTCTGAAAAGTGTATGGGCAGAGTCGCTCTCTTGTCTAGAAAACCCGCCTTGCACGCCTGCTGAATTGCGCTAAGATAGGTCGCTTTCCAAATCATTCCATCGCTTCATTTCGGGGAGGCTTCATGGCAAACCGCAGGCAGTTCCTGCGTACCCTGGCGGGCACGGCCGCGCTGAGCATTACCGCGGATGTGACGAGTTTCGGCCGTATGCGGCGTCTCCATTTGTCGGCCGCGATGCCCGACGCGAGCCCTCACGACCGCCTGCAGCCCGACTGGTATCGCGGCAAGATTCGCCAGGTTCAGGAGCAGATGAAGAAGCGCAAACTGAACGCTGTCGTGCTGCTCAACGCTACCAACGTCATCTATACGACAGGCTATTTCCATTTGCCGACGGAGCGACCGCTGGCGGCGTTGATTCCTGCGTCAGGCGATCCCGCCCTGTTCATTCCTGAACTCGAATCGGACCAGGTAAAGCTCTGGTGGGTGAAGGACTACGAGTCCTACTTTGATTATCCTGGCCCGGTGAACCGTGTGCAGTGGATCTTCGAGCGTAGTCGCCAAGCGCGGATTCGGCAAAGGACGCATTGGCGTCGAAGAGCCGACTCCCTCTCGCCTTTTGCACATCAAGGCAGGCGCCCCGAGTGCCACCATCGTGGAGGCAGGGGACATGATTGAACAAATGCGCTGGGTGAAGGACGACGACGAGATCGCCGTGATGCGCCGCGCCATGTATTTCGCCGATTTTACCGTCGAAGCGGGGCGTACCTTCGTCCAGACCAAAGGCAGTGTCACTGAAGATGAAATTCTCAAAGCCACCGCGGACGCGGTGGCCGACAAAATGTCCGCCGAATTGAAAGACGTTGTCGGCGTCGGGATCGACGCGCCCTTCGGCGGGTTGGTGCCGTTCGGAAAGCGATCCGCCTTTCCCCACGCGATGCCCAGCAAGGACAAGCTCAAACCCGGCGACGCTCTCATCCTCAGCCTGGGCGCGCAAGTTGGCGGATACAACGTGGAGTGCGAACGTTCCTTCAGCGTCGGCCATCCCAGCGACTACGCGAAGAAACTCTTTGACGCCATGCTCGCCGCTCATGACGCCGGAGTAGAGAACCTGAAAGCAGGCGCCATCGCTCAGGAGGTCGACAAGAAAAGCCTCGACCAGATTCGCAAGGCAGGATTCGCGAAGTTCCTGAAACACCGCACTGGCCACGGCATCGGGCTCGAAGCCCACGAATCGCCCTGGATTGCCGAGGGCGACAAAACCGTTCTCAAAGAGGGCATGACGTTCAGCTGCGAGCCGGGCGTCTACGATCCCAATTGGGGCGGCTTCCGTCATTCCGACACGGTGGTCGTGCGCAAAGAAAAAGGCGAAGTGCTGAACAAGTATCCGACGCGGCTCGAAGACATGACTATCGAAATCTGAGGTTGCGACATTTTACGATCAGGAGCATCTAACCAGTTGCGATGACCAATGAAACGAAGTCCACCACGAAAGACCGAGTCACAAAATCTGACGAAGAATGGCGGCGTCAGCTTTCCCCGGAGCAGTACTACGTCACCCGGCAGGCTGGCACGGAAGCTCCGTTCACCGGCAAGTATTACAAGAGTAAGGAGACGGGGACCTATAACTGCGTTTGCTGTGGACAGCCGCTGTTTATCTCTGACACCAAGTTTGAATCCGGCTCCGGCTGGCCCAGCTTCTGGCAACCGGTCGATGCAAATTCCGTGGTCGAAATCACCGACCGTAGCCATGGCATGGAGCGCACCGAATTGCGTTGCGCCCGCTGCGATGCCCACTTGGGGCACGTTTTCGAGGATGGCCCGGCTCCCACCGGCCTGCGCTACTGCATGAATTCCGCCGCACTCGATTTGAAGCCGGAAAAGAAATAGGGCACCCTCGCGGGTGCCCTTGTTATTAAAGATAAATCTTGATCTGCTGGTCTGCGCTTACGCGTGTGCTCCGGCTGCCGCGGCCGCTGCTTTGGGTTGCTCGGCGATAGAAGTCACCGGCTTGGGCTGGTTCTGTGCCTGCGGCTGGTTCTTCTCGTGCTTGTTCTCTGCGGTGCGAACCTGCACGCTGCCCTTGAGCACGGCGCCGTCTTCCACGCTGATGCGCATGGTCACCACGTCGCCCGCCAGCGAACCTTCGCTGCGGATGTCGAGACGATCGCTGCACTGGATGTTCCCCGTAACTTTGCCCATGATCACGACTTCGCGGGCGTTGATGTTGGCGGCGACAACTCCGTTGCGGCCGATGGTAACGCGGTTCTCGGCCAGGTTGATGGTGCCCTCGATCTTGCCATCCACGTACAACGACTCCGCGCCGCTGATCTCGCCCTTAATGACGAGCGAACGGCCGATGGTGGCTTGCTCCGTGGGCGCGGTCGTGGTCTTCGCCGGCGCATAGGAGTTCGGGTTCGAGGCAAACTGGGTGTTGGAAGAGTTCTTTTCTGGTGACTGCAGCATCGGTTCCGACCTTCCTTGAGTCCGAGCGGCTTCGTCAGGCGGAGGCCGCGTGCGGCGGGTCTTGAAATGTTGGCCCAATTCAGGGCCACGGCTGACTATCGCATGGACTTTAGGGGAAACGCAGGTTACGGAAGAACCTGTACGAGTGGCGAACCGTCATTACTCAGGCTTGCAGCGCTTCCCCCAGTTGCTCCCACTCCGCCATGCGCGCCTGCAATTCCGCCTTGTGATCGGAGAGTTCCTGGGTGAGCCGCTGGGTTTCCTCCACGCTGACGAAGGCTTGCAGCGCGGTTTCGCAGTCAGCAATGGCAGTCTCCAGGTCAGAGATTTCCTGTTCAATCTCTCCCAGCCGGTCTTCCATCTGCTTGCGTTTGATGGGATTCAGGCGCTTGGATTTCGCGTCGCCTGGCGCCGCCGTCGACTGGTTACCATTGGTTGGCTGCACGATTGCCTGCGAGGCGGCCACCGTCTTCTGCAAAGCCTCTGCGCCGCCCTGCTTTCTCCACATGTAGTCTTCATAATTGCCGGGGTAGACTTCAACCCGTCCTTCGCCCACCTCGAAAACCCGAGTGGCCAGCTTATCGATAAAGTAGCGGTCATGGGAGACGAAAACCACGGTGCCGGTGTACTTTGAAAGCGCTTCCAGCAGAACGTCTTTGGCCCGCATATCCAAATGGTTTGTCGGCTCATCCAGCAATAGGAAATTGGCGGGATGCAGCAGCATACGCAGCAGGGCGTAGCGGTTGCGCTCACCGCCGGAGAGCACTCCGATTTTCTTGAACACATCGTCCGCTGAAAACAGGAAGCATCCCAGCAGGCTTCGCAGTTCGGTTTCAGTGGAACGGGGAGAAAGCGCTCCTAGATCGTCAAGAATACGTGCGTCGGGATTCAGCTCTTTGTACTGGTCCTGGGCGAAATAGTCGGACTGCACATTGTGTCCCAGGCGGTACTCGCCCGCGGTTAAAGGTTCATCTCCGGCCAGCAGCTTGATCAAAGTTGATTTTCCTGCGCCGTTCACCCCCACCAAGGCGATGCGGTCGGCCCGTTCAATCATGAAGCTGACGTCGCGGAAGACGTTCTTTTCGCCGTAGTTTTTGGCGACGCCGGCAAACTCCGCGACGATCCTCCCACTGGCCTTCGGCTGCGGAAACGAAAAGTGTATAGTGCGCTCTTCCGGCGGCAGTTCAATGCGTTCAATCTTTTCCAGTTCCTTGATGCGGCTCTGCACCTGCTTGGCCTTGGTCGCGGTGTAGCGAAAGCGGTTGATGAACACTTCCAGCTGCTCGATCCGCTCCCGCTGGGCGCGTTGCGCCGCTTCCAGTTGTTCCAGGCGCTGCGTCTTGGTTACGAGGTACTTGTCGTAGTTGCCGGGATAGAGCGTGATCTTTTTGTTCCAGATCTCGGCGATCTTGTTGACGGTGACATCGAGAAAATAGCGGTCGTGCGAGATCAACACGAAGGAGTTCGGATAGTTCGTCAAATACTCTTCCAGCCAGTTGCGGGCTTCCAGGTCGAGATGGTTCGTGGGCTCGTCGAGCAGCAGCAAGTTTGGCTGTTGCAGCAGAAGCTTGACCAGCGCGATGCGCATCTGCCAGCCGCCGGAGAATTCTTCGGTATTGCGGTGCCAATCCTCTTTGCGGAATCCCAGGCCGGAGAGCACCGTGCCCACCTGGGCTTCGATCGCATATCCATCGCGAGTCTGAAATTCGTGTTCGATACGGTGATAGCGGTCCGCGACCTGAGCGTATTCCGCGGAAGCCGAGTCGATCTCCGACATCCGCCGGGTCAGGTCTTCCATCTCCTGCTCGAGACCACGCAACTCCGAGAACACAGCCATACATTCCTCGAATACGGTACGCCCGGAAAGGGTGAGGCCATCCTGCGGCAGGTATCCCGCGCCGATGCCCTTGGCCGTGCTGATGGACCCGTAGTCGAGGGTTTCGAGTCCGGCAAGAATCTTCATCAAAGTGGATTTGCCGGTGCCATTGGCGCCGACCAGGCCGACGCGGTCGTGCGGATGTGATCAGCCAGTCCGCTCCCTCGAATAGGAGCTTGTGACCATAGCGCTTTCCTGCGGAAGACAACTGGATCATGGGCGATATCCATCGTCTCACGAGAAGGGCGGTTTCCAGAAGGCGGGGGACGCCGCTCAGGGCAGGCTGGGCCGGCGCGAGGCGGAGGCGTCCTTCCCGGGCAGGGTCCGTTCGCGACGGATGTGATCCACGGCCCGATCAATGACCGCTTGCAGTTCCCGCGCGTATTTCACCTCGCGGCCTTTTGCCAGAATCTTGCGAGCGTCGTCAGCACTGAACCAGGTCGGATTGCGCATTTCTTCCAGCGGCGAGTTCGTTTCCTCCACTTCCATCAGGAAGGCCTTGACCACGAATTCCTGCACTCCGGGAGGCTTCCAGAAAACGCCTTTGGAATGGAGATAGAGATGAAAATGCCGCGGTTCAATGGTTCCGCGAGCGCCGGCTTCCTCCCAGGCCTCGCGTTCGGCGGCCCGACTGTGGGACATGGACGCCGCGGGGGAGCCCTTGGGAAACGTCCACTTGCCGCCACCGTTGGTGTTGACCAGCAGAAACTCGGCCGAGGTTCCCCGGCGTCGGTAGCAGATGGCGGCCACTTGAAAGGGAAGAGCAAACCGTGGAATTCGGGCCGCACCCATGCTCGGAAACCTCTCCAAACTGATGATACTTCCAAAATATTTCACCAGTGTTAAAGTGCAACCAAAATTGTGCAGGCCTTGGTTACGAAGGGGTTACGAGCGAACTGGCCATCCCTGAACAACGAGTTGAAGCCGGCGCCAGAATTTGCCGATAACGGCTCTATGGACCCACCGCCCCTACCCAGAGTCATTACGTCACAGAAGGGCTGTAGCAATCGAGAAAAATGCGCCTGTCAGACGGCAGATGGCTGCCGTGGATGCTCTACCCCGGGAAAACCTACACCGCCCCCAAAGTATTCCGATCAGTTTTACAAACGCCTGATCGACAATCTTTACGACGCCGTCTATTTTGTCGACCGCCAACGTCAAATCACCTATTGGAATCATGCCGCGGAACTCTTGACCGGATACACCGCTGCCGAGGTGGTCGGGCGGCGGTGCCAAGACAACCTGCTGATGCATACCACCGAGGATGGAGTGGGCTTGTGCGTGAACGGTTGTCCTCTCAGCCAGTCGATGATTGACGGTCAAGGCCATGAGGCCGACGTCTACCTGCGGCACAAGAAAGGCCATCGCGTGCCTGTGTCGGTCCGCGTTTGTCCCATCATCGACGACGAGGGAGCCATCGTGGGGTCGGTGGAAGTGTTCGGGGACAACTCTGCCAAACGCGAGGCTGAACAAAGAGTCATTTATCTCGAGCAGCAGACTTTTCTGGACTGCCTCACCCACACTCCCAACCGGCGCTACCTGGAACTCCGTTTAGGGCAGGTGTTGGACGAGTCCCTGCGTTATGGGTACGACTTCGGCTTGATGTTGATCGATGTGGACTGTTTCAAGGAAATCAACGACCAATACGGTCACCACATCGGCGACGAAGCGCTCATCGTCGCGGCAAAAACGCTCTCCCGAAGTCTTCGCTCTTCAGACAGTGTAGGGAGGTGGGGCGGTGATGAGTTCATGGCGATTCTTCCTCACGTCACAACCGAGAGCCTGCAAACCCTGGCCGAACGCTGCCGAATGTTGGTGGAACAATCTCTCGTGACCGGCGCGGGCGGTGGCATAGCCCTGAGCATCTCCGTCGGGGCTACCCTGAGGCAGGTCGGCGACGATCCCGAAACCATAATGCGCCGCGTCGACGGAAATCTTTACCAGAGCAAGAAACAGGGCAAAAACCGCGTGACTTTGGATGAAAAGCGCAAGACCGCGGCGAATACCCCTGGCTAGAGTCCTCGCCCGTATACCGGAATCGCTGCGCCCGTTACATCCTTCCCGTTTTCCCCACAAAGCCACACAATCAACGAAGCGACCGACGAGGTTTCGACCCAGGTGGAGAAATCGGCTTTCGGCATCGCTTGCCGGTTTGCCGGGGTATCCATGGTGCCGGGCAGAAGTACGTTGGCGGTAATGCCGGCCTCTTTGTTTTCTCTCGCGACCGTTTTGACCAGAGAAACCAATGCTGCCTTGGACGCGCTATATGCGCCAACTCCCGGTCCAGGATCTTCCGCAGCCCGGCTGCCGATCGCGACAACGCGGCCGCTTCCGGCTTTGCGCATGGCAGGGATGACAGCTCGCAGCATGTAGAAGGCGGCATTTACATTTACGTCAAACATCTGCTGGAAAACGGAGTCTTCCGTTTCGTCGACTCTCGGACCCCCGGCGAACCCGCCTACCAGGTGGGCAAGAATGTCGATGCGCTGGTGGCGGGCGATCACGTCTTCAACCGCCTTCTTCGCGCCGTCTACGCTGGAGATCTCCGCGCTGACGGCAAAAAACATCGGACTGGCGAATTCCGACTGGTCGATTTTCCGGGATAGGCCGACGACGGTGGCGCCCTCTTCCAGCAGTGCCCGAGTCACCGATGTTCCCAGGCCGCCGTTGGCTCCGGTTACGAGCGCAATTTTCCCCGCAAGCGATTTTTTCATTGGATTTTCCCCAGATCGTGGATCGTCGAGAACTAAGCAGCGGTGAGGAGGCCGTGCCCTTGCCTAGACTTTTACCGCCTGCCGCTCAAGCGTATGCATGGTGGTCAGAATGGTCGAGATTACATTCTCGTTTCCGACCGCCGTATTGATCATCATGTGGTAGAGCGACCGCGTGGGCCAATCCGCGCCATAGTAGTGCTTCACGAAGGTCATCCGGTCGCGGTCCACGGTATCCACTTGTTCCTCGGCTTCTTCCAGGCTTTTGCCACTCGCTCGAAGGCGGCGAATTTTTTCTGCCCGCGGAGCGTACAGGAAAACATGGAAGGCGTCGCACCGCTCCCGCAGAAAGTACGGGGCTCCACGCCCGACAATCACGCAGTTGCCTTCTTGCGCTGCTCCTTGCAGCACCTGCTGCACCATTTCGAACATGCAATCCGCGTCGAACGTATCTCCCAATGGAGAACTGCGTTCGTAGCTGCCCCGCCAGAAGACGCGGGCCAGGCGGTAAAACGTACTGTCCACGCGCTCATCGCAACGTTCGACCGTCGAACAATCCACGTTGGCCAGTTTCGCGATCTCTTCAGTCAGTGCGTGGTCCCAAAGCTTCCATCCGAGTTGCCCGGAGAGGCTCTCGGCGATCTCCCCTGCTCCGCATCCGTACTCCCGCTCTACGGTGATGATCCGGTACAAGGCAGCCCTCCGCTCTTGGGCAGCACTCCGGCTGCCCGGGTTCTCTTTCTTCATCAACGATACCACGGGAATCCTGGCTGAAATCGAGGCCGTGGCTGCAGAACTCAGCGAATCCAGACCTTGGGCTCCGCGGACATCCCAGGTCGGAGCGCGTGCTGTTTGGTTTCGCCGGCATCGAAGGTAATCTTCACCGGGATGCGCTGCACCACCTTGACGTAGTTGCCAGTGGCGTTCTCCGGCGGCAGCAGGCTGGTGATGGCCCCGCTGGCCCCGGCAATGCTTTGCACGTGCCCTTTGTATTCCTTGCCTGTCGCATCCACTGCGATCGTGGCTCGTTGGCCGACCTGCATATGCTGCAGTTGGGTCTCTTTGAAATTGGCGGTTACCCAGATGTCATCCAGATTCACCAGCTTCATGAGTTCCTGGCCTACCGAGACGTTCTGTCCGACCTCGACACTGCGCTGAGTCACGACACCGCTCACGGGAGCCACGATGGTCGTGTATTGCAGATTGAGCTGGGCCTGCTCCAGTTCGGCCTTGTAGCGTTCCGCCTGCGCCTGCGCCGACTGCGCCTTGGAGCGAGTGACCGCCATTTGCTGGGGTACGGTTTGAGTCGCCCGCAGGTTGGCTTGGGTTTGCGCAAATTTCGCCTGTGCCTGGGTCACTTGCTGCTGCGCCGCCGAAGCGTTGGCGCGCGCCGCGTCAACCGTGGCCGCACTGGCCTTGGCCGCAGCCACAGCCTGGTCGTACTGTTGTTCCGAGATCTCCTGTTTGTCGACCAGTTGCTTGTAACGGACCAGGTCATTCTGCGCTTTGACGTTATTGGCCTGTGCCTGCACCAGTTGTGCGTTGGCGGCATCGTACTGCTGGCGCGCCGCGGCAATGCCGGCCCTGGCGCTCTCCACGTCGGCCTGCGCGGCCGATTCCTGGCTGGTGGTGTTCACATTAGTCAGCGGGACATTCACTTGCGCCGCCTCCGCTCCGGCGAGGGCGTCCGCATAGTAGGCTTGCGCACGATCCAATGCGACCTGATAGTCCTTGGGATCGATCTGGACCAGCGGCGTTCCGGCCTCCACATATTGGTTGTCGTTCACCAGCAGTTTGATCACATGCCCCGATACCCGCGCGCTGATGGAGTTGAGATGGCCATCGATCTGCGCATCGTCAGTGGATTCGTAGCTGGTGAAATAACGCCACAAGAAGAACCCCGCCACCACCAAAACGATCGCGCCCAGGATGAGTGCCATGCGGACGCGCGGATTGCTGGTGGTGCGCTTCCAACGCAGATCCTTCTCGGAGGCCGGCAGCGGAGCCGGACTTGGGGCGGGAGGTGCAACCGGGCTGTTTTGTGCGGGAGTTTCTGTTGTCTGCGCCATGATTTTACTTGCTCTTTAGATATTGCTTCACGCCTTCTTCCGCGTAACCCAGAGCTCGGGCAAGTTCCACCTTGGCCAGGTTATGAGCGTAAAGGCTGGAAATATAGTTCTCGTTCGCAGAAGCGACCGCCTCTTGCGCCTGAATGACTTC
Organism: Terriglobia bacterium; assembly: GCA_963832635.1. Classification (GTDB taxonomy): domain Bacteria; phylum Acidobacteriota; class Terriglobia; order Terriglobales; family Acidobacteriaceae; genus DATFTE01. The sequence continues at coordinate 1,479,164 of CAWHVH010000004.1, forward strand.
CAGATTGTCAGTAACCCCTGCCGCGAATCGATCGCGGGCCTGCGTCAGCGTCTGACCTGCCAGGTCGACCGAACTGCGAGCCACTTCGACCTGGTCCGCGGCCGCCGTCAGATCCAACAGCGCGGTGCGAACATCGTAATCGATTTGTCCATGCAGGTTTTGCAGTTGCTGCTCGCTCTGCTTCAGTTGAGCTTCCGCCTGCAAAACGTCGGCATGCACCTTTCCGCCCTGAAAAATCGGGATCCGCAGCGTTCCCGCCACAGCGAATACTCCGTGTGAATCGCCCGGAGTAACCCCCGAGTCCCCATAATTCGCAGCCAAATCAATCGTCGGATAATACTCGGCGGTAGCGGCGTTGCGGAATAATTGTGCAGCCCGCACCTGTTGCAGCGCCGCCTGGTAGTCAGAACGAGATTCGTAGGCACGCCGCAAACTCTGGTCGAGGCTCAACGCCGCCAGAGGCTCGTAGGGCGCTTTGTCGCTCAGCGAGAACTCCTGCCCCGGAGGGAGTCCAATGGCGCGAGCCAGACCGAGCTTCTGCTTGGCGTAATCGTTACGCGCCACGATTAACTGCTGCTGCCGGGTTTGCAGCTCCACGCGAGACCGTAACGTGTCGATCGCCGGACTCACCCCGGCATTCTGCTGATTCAGCGACTTGTCGTACAGTGCCTGGGCCGTCTGTACCTGTGCCTCGGCCGTCTCGACGCGCGCGCTTCCGGCCAGTGCCTGCAAGTATGCGTTCCCCACCGCCAGCACCACCAGGTCGCGTGCATCTTTGTAGTTCAATCGAGCCGCTCTCTCGCTGCTCACCGCGCCGCGTGTCCGGTCGATTGCCTTCAAGCTGAAGATGCTCTGGGTCAAATAGAACCGGCTGTCGAAGAAACCGAACGGGCCGACTACCTTTGGGATGCCGGCGAAAGCTCCTCCAGAGAAACGAAACCCCTCCGCCGCCAAATTCACCTGCGCCGCATTTTCGCTGACGCCGGCGCTCACGTTGGGAAGCAGGTTGCTCAGTTCGCTCCACTTCTGCCCGCGCGCCGCGATGCTGTTGTCCGCTTGCAGCAGAACCCCGAGATTGTTTCGCAGGCCCCTATCAATCGCGTCTTTGAAAGACACGGGGAGCACCGTAGCCGTGGCCTTCGCCTCCGCCACGCTCCCGCCGAACGGGCCCTGCGCAGACGGGATCGCAACTCCGCCCGATGCCACGGAGGCGCCGGGATACCCGCCCAAGGTTTGTCCAAAACAGACGGCCGCGACGGTGATCGAGGTAAATGCCGCGAAAACCAGCCGACTCCTCCTGAAGAATCGCTTCATTGGTTTGCACGAGTCCATATGTAAGATTTCGTATCAGTTAAGGGCAAATTCCAGGACAGGACGCACAAAAGATGTTGATTCGCCTCTCTGGGTTGCCGATGCAAAGGTTTCGCTTTTTAGCCCACGCGAAGGGCTTTTCCCATGCCCGCAGCCACGCGCCAAAATATTTGTAATCAGCAACCTACGCCATTTGGGAGCAGAATTCCAGTTCAAAGGGCAGACAAAACCCCGGCTTGGTCAGGTCATCGTCTCGCCCGCGCTCCGAGGCCGATAGAGGCTTTCTTCTCCTTGACCGGCGCCCCGTCTGTTGAAAAAATCAGGTTCGTCTGCATGGCTGCCACTGCCAAGCCGCTGGGAACTTTTGAGCGAAGCCGGGGTGCATTCGCCCTGACGGTCTCATTGCTCATGCTCTCGCTGGCGTTAAGTGTCAGCACCCGATTTGTCCGGTATTACCCAGTTTCCCATTCGACGACCAGCGCCCAGTGCGACTGCTCTCAGCAGAAGCGGCAGGACCTTGAAAAATACTCGCTGCAATGGGTTCCGCCTGCGCTGCACGTCTCGATATTGTATCTACCCGTGACACGGATTCTGCCGGCAATCGTTGTCCCTCGCCGCAGTGTTGTCTTGGTCGAGTTCCTGTACAACCGGCCGCCTCCCGCTTGCTGAATCCCTGATCTCTCCTCGCGTACGCCTTGCCTTTTTGTATTTGCGATGTGCGGCTGCGCGGGAAACTCCAAATCACCAATTCAGTTCATCGTGCCGGTCGCGTGAGGCCGTGGGGTTGCCGCTTGAGCAAGAGATTGTGATTGTGCGTGTGTATGTCGCATAACGACATAATAGGAATCGTAAAAAGACCAAGTTCCAGGGCAACGTGGTCCTTACGGGGGGCCTCGTTCCCGCGAAGCGTCGGATGGCGTGACCGCAAGCCGCCCGATGTCTCCTAATGCGGTGCTAGAGGGCATTGAACGTTGCCGCGATGTTCAATGCCGTGACTGCAGCGGCGCTAGCAATACAGCATCGGGCGGTCTGACTAACCGCCCGATGTATCTCCTGTAGCCCCGCTCGCTTCCGTTTCCTCAACTTGGGTTGGATTGGGTTGCTCGACCGGCAGACGTACCCGGAAGCAGGTGTTTCCGGGTCTCGACGAAAAGCTGATGTTTCCATGGTGCTGGCGCACGATGCGATACACGGTGTCGAGTCCCAGTCCGCTTCCGTCTCCCACGTCCTTGGTGGTGAAGAACGGATCGAAGATGCGCGATTGAATTTCCGGGGGCACGCCCGGTCCGTTATCGACGATCTCCACCAGAATGTCATCGCCTTCGCGGCACGTCCGAATGCGCAACTCGCCTTTTCCCTTCATGGAGTCGATGGCGTTATCGATCAGGTTTGTCCACACCTGGTTCAATTGGCTGCCGTAAGAGAAGATCTTGGGAAGGTTGGGATCGAACTCGCGAACCACCGTCACGCCATGCTTCAGTTTATAAATCAGAATCGTCAGCGTGCTTTCGATTCCCTTGGCTACATCCACTTGCTGCGTCGGTGCCTGGTCCATGAAGGAGTATTCCTTGATGGCCCGCACCAGCTCCGAAATTCTCCCGGTGCTGTTCTGTATCTCCTGCAGCAGGCGAGAAATATCCAGGATCGCCGTCAGTCGCTTTACCACCGCGGCGAGCGCGGTCGCCGGAAGCTCCGCCTTCAGGTCTTCGAGCGCCTGCACGTCAAAGTCTGACTCCGCAAGAACGGACGCGAACTCCCATGCGTTGGCGACCCCGTTGCGGCCAAGCCAACTGCCAACGAATTCTTCGGCGTCACTTTGTTGCAGGGCATCTTTCGGCTTCGATTGCGCTTGCCTTTTTTGTGCCCCCGCCTCCAGCGCACGAATCTGGTCTCGTTGCTCGAGAGATGGCTGGTTACGGTCGAGCTCTGCATCGGCTGACCGCAATCTGTCAAAGGCCTCTCGCAATGCCGCCGCCGAACGCTTTCCCGCCGCAGCGGGATTATTCAATTCATGCGCCAGGCCCGCGGAAAGTTTCCCCAGGGCCGCGAGTTTGTCCCGCTGCAAGTCCAGCTTCGTCACTTCGCGCACGCGGTCGGCCAGAATTCCCACCAGGCGCGCTCCCAGCGCAGGAATTCTGTGGAGCATATCCGGAAAAACGCTGGTAGGAATTGCCGCGATGCGGGTTGCACCAAGGGCGCGACCCGTGATGGTGTAGTGCGTCATGCGCGAGAAGGGCAGCATTCCGGTCACTTGCCCTGCCCGCCCGGTGTAGACGGGCGCATCCGCACCCATGCTTTCCCGCCGGCCTTGCAGCTCGCCTTCCAGGATGATCGTCATGCGGTCCGCGGGTTCCCCCTCACGCATGATGATCTCGCCCGGCTTGAAGGAATATACCGTTGCCTTCCCCGCCAGCCATGCCAGGTCGTCTTCCGGCAAATCGGAGAACGCTTCGATTTTCTTCAGTTCAGAAATCAGCTCAGCGCTCATGCTCCTACCTTTTTAAGGTACTCATGCACGAATTGCACTGCCACCGCTCCTTCCCCGACTCCGGAAGCCACCCGCTTGGTGGACCCCTTCCTCACATCGCCGACCACAAAAATGCCCGGCACGTTCGTTTCCAGCAGTCCCGGGTCCCGGTCGAGGTTCCAGCTCTTGGGCCGCTGGCCATTGTGCAGCAGGTCCGGCCCGGAAAGGATGAATCCGCGCTCGTCACGCTCAATCAAGTTTCCGAGCCACTCTGTGCGCGGCACCGCGCCAATAAAAATGAACAAAGAGGAGGCTGGAATCTGTTCCGTCTTGTTGGTGTCAGAACAGAGAATCGAAATGGCCTCCAGGCGAGTGTCTCCATGCACTTCAACCACGCTCGAATGAGTGTAGACCTTGATCTTCGGAGTCTGCTTGATCTCATCGATCAAGTATTGCGACATGGTCGCCGCCAGCGATTCGCCCCGGACCAGCATGATCACCTCGCACGCGTAGCGGGAGAAATACATGGCCGCCTGGCCTGCCGAATTGGCCCCGCCGACGATGTAAACCACTTCGTCCTTGCACGACATCGCTTCCGTCGTGCCCGCGCCGTAGTAAATTCCGGCGCCCTGCAATCGGTCCTCGCCCGGCAATCCCAGCTTGCGCCACTGCACTCCCATCGCTAACAGAAGGGCGTGGCAGGAAATTTCGCTGCCGTCAGAAAGCTTCACGATGCGGTAAGGACCTTCCGCTCGCAGGCTGACCGCTTCCACGGGAGAGAGGATCTCGACTCCAAAACGCCTCGCTTGCGCCACCCCCCGTCGTGCCAGATCGCCGCCACTCAATCCGGCGGGAAATCCCAAGTAGTTTTCGATCTTCGAACTCAGACCGGCCTGTCCCCCGGGCGCCTCTCGCTCGACCATTACCGTGCGTAGGCCTTCGGAAGCTCCGTAGACGGCCGCCGCCAGGCCGGAAGGCCCTCCTCCAATGATTACCAGATCGTAGAAGTTGGCCTCCGCGTGAGTTCGCAGTCCAACCTTGGCCGCGATATCGGAGTGTGTCGGTTCGGGTATTCGAGATCCGTCGGGAAACAGCACTAGAGGTAAACTCTCCGCCTCGGGGCCCAGCACGTCGAGCAAGCGGCGCACGTCCGGATTCGTCGGCGCGGACTCGACATCGATCCATTCGTACGGAATGTGGTTGCGCGCCAGAAAATCACGGATCTCGTACGACTTCGGAGCCCATCGTGTACCCAGAACTCGCAGACCGTCAAAGCTCGGTCGAAAGGAAGCCAGCCAGTCGCTCAGCAGATCGTCGAGAGCCGGGTACAGATTCTCCGACGGTGGGTCCCACGGTTTCAGGAAATAGTGATGCAGTTTCGCCTTGTTGATGGCGCTGATGGCCGCATCGGTGTCGGCGTAGGCTGTGAGCAACGCCCGCTTGGCATCAGGAAACAGGTCCATCGCCTCGCCCAGGAAATCAACGCCATCCATCTGTGGCATGCGCTGATCCGCCAGCAGCAGTGCCACTGCTTCGTTGCGCACTTTCAGCTGTTTCAGGGTTTCCAAAGCCGCCTTGCCGGAGTTCGAACGCATAATCCGAAAACGGTCAGCATAGTGCTGCCGCAGATCGCGTTCGATCGCTCGTAGAACCTCCGGATCATCATCCACCGTAAGCAGGACAGGTTTTGCCATGAAGTTCAGTTCCTTAAGAGTGCCATTTTAGATGTCACGATGGCTTTTGGGATTCAGTCGAAAAAGCTGAGTGCTCCACCGTGCACGCACCGAATCCGGTTGACACCCTTCCTCCCGACCGGAGAAAATACCGGAACGCCGCTGTTTTGCCGCGAGCAGAGTCGAGCACCGTCTGGCTCGATCTCACCAGGTGGCTCGAATTTCTGCACTCCCTAAGGAGTTCAGTTGCGCAGCACTTCCGTCGGAATCTGTCCTCAGGGGTCCGTGGAATGAGTGTCGTTCAGCGTTTTAGGGAAGCGATCGAAGCTACGAAGGGCCTCAATCTGTATTCCGTCAGTCTCGCACTGCGGAAACCCTCCGCGCTGCGTGCTTACATATCGTTTTGCCTGCGAAAATACGATGAGCTTATGGGAAAGGGTTTGCCCGCGAACAGCCCAATCCCCGGTTTGGCGCCATCGGACCTCGATACCTTGACGGTGCCTATGCGTTTCCAGAACGGCGGGGGCACTGATCCCCGCGAAGTTCTCACCTTGGCAGCGGTGACCAAGCTGCTGCAGCCGACGCGAATTTTCGAAATCGGTACTTTCAACGGACGAACCACCGCTGTCTTCATCCTGAACTCCGCTCCCGGCTGTGAAGTTTTCACCCTCGATCTTCCGCCTGGGTCCGACAGCTTGCGGGGCTATCTTTCGACCGATATCGCATTAGTGAAAGACCGCAGCCCCGAAGCCTACTTGAAACGGGCCGGACTGACCCATCGCTACCAGCAGATCTACTCCGATTCCATGGTCTTCGATCCGGAACCCTTCAGGGATAGCGTGGAACTCGGTTTCATCGATGGCGCGCACGCCGAGGAGTTTGTCCGCAACGACACCATGAAAATGGCGGTCATGATGTCTCGCCGTGGTTTCGTATTCTGGCACGACTACGGCGGAAGAGGTTCATTCCGGCCGCTGTCCAGGTATCTCGAAACTCTGCCGATCGAAATCAGCCGCATGCCCGGAACCACCCTTGCCTGGACGACCGCTGCCGAAATCAAAAGGCTGGTGGTGCCGAAACCTTCATCCCGAACTGAAGATCAACGGGGCCACCTGCGCGCCCAGGTCGGGTGACAACTGACGCGAATCGCTGCGCGCCCCAGTCTACGGAGCGCTGTGGCCGGCACATTGCAGCACCCCCAGATAGGCACTCCACGGACCGACCGCGTCGCGATACTGGTGGGCCATCACACGTGACAGTTGATGCACATGCGTGAGGTCGTGAATAGCCCATGTTGCCAGAAGTTCCGACAGCGTCACCACTCCCAGCGCCGGATGTCTTCCTCGCCGAGCCAAGTCCTGCGGCCGTAAATTCAGTGTCTCGAGCGCAGTCAGATTTTCCCTTCGCAGGCGGGCGAACTCGTCCAGCAGCTGTTCCAGAGACTTGCCCTGACTCTCTTTCCGCTGCGCAAAACGGTCAAAAGGATCAAATGGCCGCGCTTCGCCCTGCTCCAGGATCATCCGCGCCCGCGGCATCCAGTCGGTCCGCTCCCCAACGATCAAGTGGCCCACGATATCGAACGCACTCCACGTATCTTTCCCTTCGTTCGAGCGCACCCAGATGTCGGGCAGCCCGCGCAACCACGCATCCAGGGTTGCCGGAGTGCGAGTCAGAACCGCCGTGGTCTGGGTCAAGTTGAATTCCGTCAAGGTTGTCATGCCTACGTAGATGCACGCCCGCCGCCGCGGACTCAAGCGAAAGCCATGCTTGAAAATCGTCAATCGATCTTGGATTCATCGCGGTACATGACTTTGTGGCGGGTGGTTTTCACCCATTCGTCGATCTGCTCGACCGTCATGCTGCATTCCGGGTTGAACCGGTCCCAGCTCATGATCTGATCCAGCGGCTTCTTCCACCGTTTGTAGGATGGTTTTGCCGGTGGGCCGAAGCAAATGACATCAATGATCGACAGTTCCTCCGGAACCCCAAGAAGAGGTTTGATCTGGCGCTGGATATCCTCCTGCCCAATCGCGGTGATCCACCAAACCGCATAGCCCAGGGCCGCGGCGGCGAGGTGAGCCGACATGGTCGAAGCAGCGACGGACTGGAGCAGGATCCGTTCTGCATTCTGAACATAACGGCGATCGAGCTCCGATCCGTCGTTCAAGACGGGAAAAGCCCGCACAAAGCGGAAATCGGCCAATACTACGATCAAGCCGGGAGCAGTTTTCACACCGTTGTAATTGGGAGTGGGAAAACCCATCCGCAGCCGGGCACGGTGTTGTTGTTCATCGACGAAGCATTGTCCGATGCTCTGCTTTACGGCCGGATCGGTGACGACAATGTAGTGCCAGGGCTGGGCATTGGCGCCCGAAGGAGCGTGGCGAGCGGCTTCGAGGATCATCTCGAAGTGCGCACGCGGGACGCTGTAAGCGGCGAATGCGCGATTCGTCATACGATGGCGCACGACGTCCATAAAGGCAGCGTAACGATCGACTTCGTTATATCGAACTGGATCCGGTGCCGGCTCACCCATGACATGCTCCCTGACAAAATCTCTTTTTCACTTCGATAACGGCGAGCATTGTATGCCCAAATCGCCAGCTCCCGCATGAGTGGGACGATTTCACGCCAGGCTTCCGATAGCCCGCGAACCGGACGCAACCGGGTGAACGACAAAGGTGTCCGCGGGTCCATGAAGTTCGAAAGTGCGGAGGGGTTGGCGAGCGTGCCCCGAAGAATCAATCTGGAGTGTTCTGGTCGGCCCTAGCAGACGATTTTCGAACTTTTCTCTTTCTCGCAGGGCCGACAATGCACCCTTGAACGACTGGATCGCGCCAGCCTAAACTCGTATGTTCGGTAACGACCTCTTCGCCTTTTGTTCGTCCCAAATCATACTCGGACTTGTTCAGAAAGCGGGGATCAGGTCACTTCGGGAGGCACGTTATACTGGTATGGGGCTGGAAACAGTTCCCTTGTTGAAAGCAATCTCGCCGGAACGCTGACGTGGGAGTATATTTTCTTCGACGGGAAGAGGGTTGCGCGGCGCGACAACACCAACAGTCCGCCAACGTTCTATTTCGCGGATCACCTAGGATCGACGACTATCATCAGCGGTTCCGGGGGCATCGTGAAAAATGAGTCGGACTACACCCCTTTTGGCACCGAGATTCCGATCAAGACAAACCTTGGCGCCGCACAAAACTACAAGTTCACTGGCAAAGAACGGGATAGCGAGTCCAACCTCGATTATTTCGGTTCGAGGCATTACGGTTCGGCCTTTGGAAGGTTCATACAGCCGGATGAACCATTCGCTGATCAGGACACTGGGGACCCGCAGAGCTGGAACATGTACGGCTATGCGCGCAATAACCCGCTGCGCTACACCGATCCTACCGGCAATGCGTGCGTGCAGGGGTCGGACGGAAAGTACAGCGACGACAACAGCGGCGGTGAAACCTGCGCTCAAGTGGAGGAGAACAACAAAAACGCGCAAGCAAGCGCTACGGTAACGGCTACAGCGCCAACCAGTCAAGAGATGGCGAGGGCTGACAGCATAAATCCTGGTTTCTTAGGACCTTTCGATGTCTTCTTCATTCGTGTCCCAGAACTCGGGCTTTCAGGACTGTTCGGTCGCTTGTTTGGCAGTGCCGCTGGGAAAACTGCTGCTGAAACCGCAGTGAAGACCTTCGGAGAAGGCATCACCAAGGTTGGGGAGGGCGCGTTACTGAAGGACGGGACGAAGGCAGCCGCTAAAGACGTCATTGAAGCAATGGCAGATTCGGCACAAAAAGCATCACTGAAAAGAGGTCTTCAGGCGGCTGGGAGTCAGGCGAAAGTCTCCCTGCAAGCGTTGTCGGACGGGTCCGTTAAAATGATCGTCGAAAGGCCGGGATTTAATGGCGCACAGCAGATCATCAAGACTGTAGGCGCCGACGGTAGCTCCAAAACCGTTCAAACGGCGACTGATGCGGCAGGCAGGCTCGTACACTATGACCCAAAGAACTGAGCTTCCGAAACTGACTCCGGAGCAGCTTACTGCTCTGGAGCAGTATGCCCGCTTGGAAATCGGCGTTGACGATGTACGCCGTGCTCTTCGTGGCATAGTCGAATTCAACTTCGAGCCGGAGAATCGTTGGATCAATCAACAGTTCCATGTCCCCGAACCCGGCATCCCGATCACGCGCGAGCACATACAAAACGCTCTCACCAAGAAACGACTCGGTCATGTGGAAGAACGCGATTTAGTCTACTGGGCGAGCATGTTACTAATGAATGATGCCTACGAGTTCGATTCGAAGGACGAGGACTTTATCGCAGATTGGCTGAACGACATCAGCTACAACCTCGACCCCACTATGGACCGGGAGTCATAGCGGGGCGACGTGTGTAATAGCCGGGGACAGGTACTAGCCACGAGCCATGCTTATGACGCAGATGCCTGTCGCTATGATGCAGTTCGGCTCGTGCTCAGTTCAACATGCGACTGTGAATTACAAGTTCACCGGCAAAGAACGGGATAGCGAGTCCAACCTCGATTATTTCGGTTCGAGGCATTACGGTTCGGCCTTTGGAAGGTTCATACAGCCGGATGAACCATTCGCTGATCAGGACACTGGGGACCCGCAGAGCTGGAACATGTACGGCTATGCGCGCAATAACCCGCTGCGCTACACCGATCCTACCGGCAATGCGTGCGTGCAGGGGTCGGACGGAAAGTACAGCGACGACAACAGCGGCGGTGAAACCTGCGCTCAAATAATGCGGGGACATCCATGATAAGTAAAAGTCAAGAGGAGACGGAGGTCTCCTGACGCTTGGAAGAGTAGGTTCTCGAAGCGAGGGTGAGGCGGTTAGGTTAGCCAACAACCAGCGATCGTTCAGAGCGGCCAAAGCAGCAGCTTGGCCAGACATCCATTTGCGGGAACCGAAGCGGAGTCCGGTCCACGAAGTATGAGTTAGGGTTTTCCGGCCGGCCTCGATACAGACGGTAAGGAGCATCGGGAGTCGAGACTCCTCTGCCCAGTCCCCAAGTTGGCGAGGAACGGCCGGATGATCGCTGAGTTCAAAGTTTTTCCTTCTTAGGCAGCTTTTTGGGTCGGCTCTTCCAAAGGCACGCGCAGTTGAAAGGGCTGACGGCTTTTGTCGACGGCCAGCAGATAGGTGACGAGTTTGCGCGCCACGGCCAGGGTGGCGCGGTTGCGATGTCCGCGCTCCAACTCGCGGGCGTGCAGCGCCGCCAGTTGCGGATTCCACCGCGGGGCCAGCTTGGCGGCCTCGATCAGTGTGGTTTGCAGCCAGTGGTTGCGCTGTTTCGAGATGGGTCCGCGTTGCTGCTTGCCCGCCGAAGACTTCAAGGCGGCAGTCAGTCCGCAGTAACTCATGGCATCGGAGCCGGAGTGGAAGCGCTGTGGATCGCCGACCTCCAGCGCCCAGGTCAGAGCCGTAATTTCTCCGACGGCAGGAATCGACATCAATCGTTCCACTCGTTGCGCCAGTTCGGGGTCGGCGAGCAACTCGCGGACCAGCCGTTTCTGCGTGCTCTCGAACATCTCCAGCGCGCCGCGGCTCAAGCGCAGCAGATCGATCACCGATTCCGGCACCTCTTCGAGTTCTTCCAGCAGACTGGCGAAATATTTCTTGCGGTGCAGCTTCTCCTTCACGTAAAGCGCGCCGCTTTCCATCAGCAGCCCGGCCATCTTGTTCTTCATGCGCACCGCTTCGCTCACCACCAGGCTGCGATAGCGCAGCAGGCGGCGCAGTTCGCGAATCCGCGGCGTGGCCACATAGCAGGCCGGCAAAAGATTGCAGCGCACCAGATCGGCGATGGTGCGGGCATCGAGGCTGTCGCTCTTTTTCTTGCCCGCGCTGATGGCTTTCATCTTGGCGGGATGCGCCATCTCCAGTTGCTGGCTGTAGGGCTTCAGCGTGTCGTAGATCCAAGCTGCTGAACAGGGTCGCTTCCAGCGCTCCGCGCCACGCATGCGGTCGAGCTGACGGCCCATCGCCGCAGGACCTCGCGTTGCGCCAGCACGCTGCCTTCTTCCACGATCTCGCCCGCAGCGGTCTTGACACAGAAACTGATGGCTTTTTTGTGAACGTCGAATCCGATATAGTGAAGGCTGTTCATAGGGTTCTCCGAGTGAGCTTTCTGAGTCGGCGCTTTCCTCGCCGATCTCAGCATCGTAACCGCTTCGAGAACCCTTCTTCATTTCACTTATGCATTCATACAGACGGGACGTTTACTATTTTTCGCAGAACCGCGATTGCCGAAATCCCTAACGAATTTTCGCGAGAGAGGTTTTGGCTGAAGGCCGACGACTGAAGACTGACGACTGGGTGTTTTGGTCGGGGCGCGCGGATTTGAACCGCGGACCCCCTGCGCCCAAGGCAGGTGCGCTACCAGGCTGCGCTACGCCCCGACTTCCGTGAAGGTCTGCTTCGATTATAACTGACGGCCCCGCTTCCATTTGCGCCTGCGTCATCGCATTCCCGGTCTTGACCGCGCTATAATGCCCAAACGATGATGCTGGCCCCGCGGTACTCCCTGGTGGCTTACGTGAAGAGTCCGGTCGGTCAGTTTGTGGAGTCTCTGCGGCGCGAACTGCATCCCGCCCTGCCCCATCTCGCGGCCCACATCACCGTGCTGCCCCCGCGGGTTCTTGACGGCAGCGAACCCATCGCCACCGAACTTCTCGAAGAAGTCTGCAGCCGCGTCAACCCTTTCGAGATCGCCATGGGCGACGCCGAAACCTTCTGTCCCACCACGCCCAACCGTGTTTATCCGCATCGCCCGCGGCGGCTACCGTCTGCGTGAACTCCATGACCAGCTCAACGCGAAAGTTCTGGCGGCCAAAGAAGAATTTCCCTACATGCCTCACCTCACCATTGCGAAGTTCAGCGATGAAAAACGGGCTAAACAGGCGCACGAGATTGCTCGCGAACGCTGGGCCGGCTTCGAAGGTTCGCGCCGTATCGAGATCACCGAGTTGACCTTCGTGCGCGAAGAGCGCGAGAACCGCTGGGTCGATTTGGCCCCGGTCCCGCTGGGACGCACCTTAGTGTCGCGGGCCGGACGTTAGCCCCCGCAACAATCGAAAGACCACTCCACGAAATCGCCAAAATCATAAGGACACTCCCCCAAGTACATGTCCCTCTCGTACGTTGTCAACCCCTTCCCGCGAGCGTAGATAAGAAGTGGGTGTCCCATTCGTGCGGGGGGCAGATGCCGCTTCCCAGGCGGCTTTCAGGGCTGTCGGTAGCCGGGGGCGTTTATGCAGATCGGGGTCTATGGTTCGGGATACCTGGGTACGGTGATCTCCGCCTGCCTGGCGGATTTCGGCACCCCGGTGATCTGTTGCCATCCTGACAGCTCCCGCATGGTCGAAATGGCCCAGGGCAATGTCCCGTTCTTCGAAAAAAATCTGACCGAGGTCATCAAGCGCAACGTACGCTCCGGGCGCCTGATTTACTCGACCGACATGGAGTCGTTTGCGCGCAAAGCGCAAGTGATCTTTCTGGCCGAAGACACACCGCAGCACCTTTCGGATCTGGCCTCCCGCATCGCCCGCTTGGCTTTGAAGCCTCCCGTCCTCTCGCTGGTTACACCGGTGTCGGTCGGCTCCGCGGCGGGCGTGGAAAAGCGCCTGAAAGAGGAAAAGTTAAAGGCGACCATCGTTTCCCAGCCCATGTTCTTCACCCCGGGATGCGCCGTCGAAGACTTCAACTGGCCTGATCGCATCATTCTGGGCACGCCTTCGAACGATGCGGTTCTGGCCATCAAGCAGATTTTCCATCCTCTCGTGATGCGCGGCGTTCCCGTCATCGTCACCAATCATGAGACGGCGGAGCTGGTACGCGAATCGGCGACGGCGTTCGTGGCCACCAAGATCTCGTTCATCAACGAACTTGCCACCCTCTGCGAACGGGTCAATGCAGATGCCGTCAACCTTGCGCTCGCCCTGGGACTGGACAAGAAGATTGCGCCCCGGTGCCTGCAGCCTGGAGCCGGCATGGGCGGTCTCTTCGCCGAATCCGATATGGATTCGCTGGCGGAACTCGCCCAGGCTAACGGGGTTGCTTTGAAAGTCTTGACCGCCGCGCGGGAAGTGAATCAAAACCTGGCGGAGCGCATGGTGGAAAAGATTTCGACCGTGGTCCACTCCGTGCAAAACAAGGACGTTGGAATTCTGGGCCTCGCTTTCAAGCCCAATACCAATTCCGTGGCTGGCTCGGCGTCGCTCCGTTTGGCGCAGAGCCTGATCGCCAAGGGTGCCCGGGTTCGTGCCTATGACCCGGTTGCGATTCCCGAAGCCCGCATGGAACTGAATGGCACGGTGTTTTACTGCGAGAACGCCTACGCTGCCGCCGAAGGGGTGGACGCCCTTGTCGTCGGAACCGGCTGGCCCGAGTTCCGTGCTCTCGACTTCGGACGCATCAAACAAGCCCTGAAACGGCCGCTGATCTTCGATACCAAGAACCTGCTCGATTCCAGCCGCCTGCGCTCCATGGGCTTCCAGTATGTGGGCGTTGGCCGGTAAGAGCCGGACCTCAAACCTCGGGCCTTCGACTTCAGACGTCGACTCATATCTACTCTGCGACGCGTGACCCGCGAAGACCTGTCTTTTCGGTATAATCACAAAGATGCGGTGGGAGTAGCTCAACTGGCAGAGCACCGGACTGTGGCTCCGGACGTTGTGGGTTCGATTCCCATCTCCCACCCCAACCGCCCGGTTTGATTCCTTTTCTCTAGGCCTTCACGCGTACGAGGTTGACGACCATGACGAACGGGAGCCCAACGCAAAATCAGGGAAACCAACTGTCCGCGGCGAACGGGCTGGCCATCGTTCGTCTCACCATCGGCGCAATGTTTGTGTGGGTCTTTTTCGAAAATCTGGGAAAGGGACTCTACACCACCGCAGGCTACGCAGGGCTGATCAACTATTACATCAAGGCGAGCCACTCGCCGGCCGCGTGGAAGGCAGTCATGGGTTTCATGGCGGCTCACGCTGCCATGGCGGCTCCTATGCAGGCGTTGACCGAGATCTCTCTCGGGATCCTACTGGTCGTCGGGCTGCTGACGCGACCGGTTGCCTTGGTTGCGTTTCTGTACCTGGGCAGCCTTTGGGTGTCGGAGTGGGGCACGGCGTGGATTTGGGAATTGCTGGTTCCGGTGCTCGCATCGCTAGCCCTGGTGGTCGGACGAGCGGGGCGAACCTGGGGCGTCGACGCCTGGCTGGCGCGACGCTGGCCGTCTTCCCCATGGTGGTAGCTTGATCCCAGATCAAGTGCGAGTGTCGGTCGTCATTCCTACTCACAACGAAGCGCAGTCCATCGGCCGCGTGCTGGCTGACCTTCCCGCCGACATTGTCACTGAGGTCCTGGTTGTCGATAGCAATTCCACCGACGGCACTCCAGAGATCGCCGCGAAGATGGGAGCGCGCGTCCTCCAGGAGCCTCGTCGCGGATACGGTCGAGCCTGTCTGACCGGGCTCGGCGAGTGCGAATGTCCCCTGATGTGGTCGTCTTCCTCGACGGCGACTACAGCGATCGGCCGGCGGAGCTGCCGCTTCTGTTGGCGCCGATCCTTGAGGGTCGTGCGGATATCACAGTGGGATCGCGCCTGGGCAAGCAAAGCGTTCCTGGAGCGATGCCCTGGCAGCAAGCGTTTGGGAACCGTCTGGCGGCTTTCCTGATCAGGCTCTTGTATGGTCTGAAGATTAGCGATCTCGGACCGTTCCGTGCCGGGCGAGCCGATGTCCTTCGCCGGCTTGAACTGCAAGAGACGACCTACGGATGGGCGGTGGAGATGATCCTGAAAGGTGCGCTCGGGGGATTCCGAATCGTTGAGGTACCGGTGAGCTACTATCCGCGCATCGGAAAGTCGAAGATCAGCGGCACGCTAAAGGGCACCATCGGAGCGGGATGGTTCATCCTGAGCCTGATCGTGCGCTATTATTTTCGGAGTCGACGAGCCGCGACAGCACGGCCAGCGTAGGTCTTTGGCACGGCAAATTCCCGACAACTAGTTTGAATCGCACCCTAAAGAGAAGCGCAGAGCGGCACACACCTCATTCATCCGCGTGGCACTCAGCTGGGCCACGCGTCTTCCTAAACGCTGTTGAGATACCGTCACCGCGTTGTGCAGGTTTACTGCACAAGGGGACTTCATGCCGTCTTCCTCATGCAGCACGACTTCCGATGGCACACCGCGAATGGTGGAAGTAACGGGCGCCACCGTGACCGTCGATAGATAGGCGATGGCGCTGTTGCGGGTGAGCACGAGGGCCGGCCGTTTCTTGTCGGGCGCGGCAAACTGGTAGAGCCGGACGTCACCTCGGGATATCGGCCCTCGGGCTATTCTTCCGGCCACATGGCCTCCGACTCCCAAGCACTCGCTTCCACGTCGGCTTGCGGCTTTCGCGAGTAGCCCTGGCGGTCGCGTTCTTCACTGGCTCGAAGTTCCAGCCGGCGGAGATGTTCCCGCAGGGCGTCGCGCACCAGCGCGGACCGGTTTCGCCGAGTGCGCCTCGCGGCTTGGTCGGCGGCGTGTAACAGCTTCTTATCCAGGACGATTTGAACGATTTCCATACTGTGGAACCTGTTCCACATTATACTCCACATGTCAAACATTTTCAGAACGGACTATTACATTTCCATTCTGAGTTGATCGCCACCCTCCGATGCAAGCCTTCAACCGAAGGTCCCTCCACTCCGCAGATGATCACTTTGCGATGATCCGCTTCGGTCGGGATGACAGAGTTCAGAAGATCTAAACATCCCCATTGAAGCCAAGACCGGGATCATAGCCACCCCGTCGTATATTATTTCCCCAACAATCTATGCAATCTTCAAGCGAGACCGTGGTGCGTTCGCCAGCGAGTAACCGTACGCTTGTCATCATGGCGAAAGCGCCCCGCCCAGGCGCGGTCAAGACCCGCCTCGCTCCCAGCCTTTCTCCTGACGTCGTCACAGCTTTCTATCGCTGTCTTCTGGACGACACGTTGGCGCTGGCGCGGTCACTCGGCGATGTGGAAGTTGCCATCATGTGCCCGGACACCGACGTCGCCGAACTGGCGCTAGTGGCAGGCAGGGAAGTGAACGTTGTTGCGCAGAAGGGGGAAGGTCTTGCGGCAGGCCTGACCTCGGTGTTCGCACACTTCGCGAACTCCGGCCAGCGGCGCATCATTGCCTTCAACAGCGACAGTCCGCACCTGCCGCGTTCGGTTCTCGAAGATGCGTTCGCAGCGTTGGCCACGCAGGACATGGTCGTGGGACCGACACACGACGGAGGCTACTATCTGGTTGGGGCAAAGGCTGCTCATCCTACGCTTTTCGCAGGCGACGGAATGGGCACCAGCAGTGCGCTGGAAAGACTCCTGTCGCGCGCACGAGAGCTTGAGCTATCCGTGGGTTTCGCCGATCCTTTTTACGATATTGATGTGGCCGACGACCTGATTCGTCTGGAAACGGAGCTGCGTCTCGCTCCCGCCAGGGCTCCGCGAACGGCCGACTGGCTGAAACAGTGGGGACCAGCGATCGCACAGTTGCGGACGGGCACAGGAGACCTTTGACATTCACGCCATCCCGCAAGCTGTACGGGCTCGGCGTTATCTTGCTCGTGGCGCTGACCGTCTGCTCACGCCAGTTCGGCAGCATGGGCGCACCGTCTTTCCTTATACCGCTGGGAATTGCTGGCCTCGCGTACCTCCTCGCCATCCGTGAGTTCTTCTCCACGCCAAGATTTCCCCGCAGCGTCGTCGTCATCGGGCTGGTATTGGCCGCAATGTGGCATCTTGCGTTTCTAATGATGCCGCCGGGCACGGATGATGACATTCACCGCTATCTTTGGGATGGCCGCGTGCAACGACTCGGCTATAACCCTTACATTGTCATTCCCAACGACCCTGCCTTCGCCGCATTGCACACCCCCGAGACCCGAACATTGAACCACCCGGATTTGCCGAGCCCGTATCCCGCGGGCGCCGAGCTTTTCTTCCGCGCCGTAACCGCGATTCATGAGTCGATCTTTGCGCTGAAGCTGGCTTTTGTACTTTGCGATTTGGTAATCGTTTTCGTTTTGCTCGATCTATTGCGTAGGAGCGGGCAAGCAGCCCACTGGGTTCTGGCGTTTGCCTGGAACCCGCTGCTGGCGATTGAAGTGGCGGGCAGCGGCCACATCGACATTGTCGGCGTGCTGCTCCTGCTGGTGTCTCTCGCCGCCCTGGTACGGCGCTGGCGTACGGTTGCAGCCTTGGCATTTGGGCTGGCGGTAGCCGTGAAATTGCTCCCGATTGTGCTGCTGCCCCTCTACTGGAGGCGTGTTCGCCTGCGCGACGGCGCTCTGGCAGTAATCGTCGTCGCACTCCTCTACGTACCATTTCTCAATCACGGTCGGATACCAACCGGCTCCCTCGGCACCTACGTGCACAGTTTCCGCTTTAACGATCCGGTGTTCGCAATGCTCGAGCGCGTGATCGCTCCCCAGCTTGCAACCGGCGTGGCCGTGCTCGTGGGATTTCTTACCGCGATCTGGATGAGAAGCAAGGCATCGGCATGTTCTCCGGAGGCATTTGCATGGCCGATGGCAGCGTCGCTTCTATGTGCGCCGGTCGTCTATCCGTGGTACCTTCTCTGGCTGCTGCCGTTCCTCCGGTCGGCCTCGACGGTGCCGATCATCATCTGGACCGTCAGCATCATTCCAACTTATTACGTTTGGCATTTGCGCGCGATGGGCCGTCCGTGGCTGGTTCCGGGCTGGATGATGCTGCTGGAGTACGGTGCCGTAGCAGCGGCCGCCGCCATCATCCTGTTTCGCCGGATGAGACGACCCGCGGTGCCCGGATCTGCAAAGGGCTAGCCGCCGAGCGCAGTGGGCGAAACTTGACGGTATGCCTTCCTGTATCCGGAAGCCCGCGCCCGTCATCCAAAGCAGCGTCCGTTCAATTTACCGAGGAGCGACATCCATGAAAAATTCGAGCCGAGTAACGATCATTCGTATTCTGGCTTTTGGGCTCCTGACACTGGCGGCAACCTCGTGGGCGCAGAGCCGCCCGCCCATCATCGAACAGATTGCCAAGACCTATGGCCTTGATTCGTTCGGGCAAATCGAAGCCATCCGCTACACCTGGAACGGCGAAATCCCCGGACTCTTCAAAGTCGCTCACAAGTGGGAGTGGGAGCCCAAGACCAACAAGGTCTCCTATGAAGGGACGGATAAAGACGGCAAGCCGGTCAAGGTTACCTACATGCGCTCCGAACTTAGCAGCCAACCCGACAACGTGAAAAACGAAGTCGATCCGGCTTTCACCAACGATAATTATTGGCTTCTGTTCCCCTTCCATGCTTACTGGGACACCAGCGCCACCGTGACCGATCAAGGAATGCATAGACTGCCGGCGGGCAGCGGTTCGGCCGAGCTTGTCAGTGTGAAATATCCCGCGGAAGGCGGCGGTTACACGCCCGGCGACACCTGGGACCTCTACGTCGGCAAAGACCACCGCGTCGAGTACCTGGTCTACCACCGCGGCGGTCCCAAGAAGCCGAGCCTCGTCATTGCATCGTGGGCAGGCTACAAAAAAGCAGGTCCGCTGCTGGTCTCATCGGAGCACCGCGGCACCGCCGATGGCAAACCCCTGCACATCTTCATTTCTGACGTGGCGGTTAAGCTGACGGGATCGGACACCTGGATGGACGCGAAATAAATGGCGGACGGGCTTACGAGTCCGCGTCCCGGGCAATCACGACGGTAGTGCAGGAACTGCTCAGCTTGGGCAGATCGCGGGCAGCGGCCATGCGGATCTCGAGGCTCGGGCGTTGCCCGCGAATGATCGGACAATAGGAGTCCGGCTGCAGCAGTGCGCCTTGCAGGCGCCGTCGTCCGGCGCATCCTCCATGACATGATTCGCGAAACTCGCAAGGTTCACAGGCGCTTGGCAGCGTCCGGGCCTGCTCGAAGGCGCGCGAGTCCAGAATGCCGGGGCCGGTCAGAATCAGATCCGACAGGGGCTCTCCCGACCCCGGCCAATACACGCAAGGCTGCGTGGTCGCTCTCGGCGTCACGCGCACGGTGCTGACGCCGCATCCTCCTCCCATGGGTGGAAGGCCTGCCATCGCCCGCACCAGCGGCTCGCCGATGGCGATCACATCGGTCTCCGCAAAGAGACGCCGGAAGCCCTCCCAATACTCTTCGTAGGACAACGCATAGATGTCGGATCGCACCGCCTGGTATACGTTCACTCGCAAGGGAGCGTCAAAGCGCTTGGCGACTCGGGCCACATCCGCCAGGCGCAGGTAATTCGCCTTCATCATGACCGCAATGATGGTTACCGGCAGGCCGAGCCTTACGCAACGTTCGGCTTGCTGGTGGATCAGTTCCCAATTGCCGTTTCCGCGCTGTGCATCCTGCTCCGCTTGCGTCGGATAGTCGAGAGAAAACTCGATGTCGTGAAAGGCACGAAGTTCATCATCTTCCAAAACCGCAACGCTGTGGCCGTTGGATGTGAGAGTGAGCTTTACGGGCTGCGCTCGCAGGTAGGCCAGGATTGCTCTGAAGTCCGGATGCATGCCGTTCTCGCCTGTGCCCAGATTCACCGAGCGGACGGGCAGGCGTTCCATGACTGCCTTCACCTGATCGAGAGCGAGACGATCCGTCCGGGCTGGATCTCGATAGCAGAAGGCACAAGCAAGGTTGCACTCATTCGTGAGCCCGAGCCCGAGCGAAATGGCGGTATCAGGCACTTTCGCCCTGATTGTCGGAGACAAAGATTTCGCTCTGACGTCGTTCACGCACGGTCCTCCATCACGGGACCTTCGCGACGCGCGAAGTATTGTGTGTAGCGCGCGACTGCGGCAAACTCTGGCCGGCTCCCCAGCTTGCGCTCCAGTGCAAGAATCCGCTCATACCCGGCGCTGCGGGAAACCTGTGGCGGCAGATAGTCGGAAAGGACCCGTACACCCCGCTCAGCCATCATCGCCAGCGACGCGGCTTGCAGCATGGGTCGCAGGCTATCTGATCGAAACAGTCGCACCCTGCCACCGTAAAGGGACTCGTGTCCCCACTCCGCCGTCAGACTCTTTTCCGCCTCATCTAAATCGCCCGCTTGGATAGCGGCCTTTAGTATCTCGCCTGCTTGGTTTCGCACCAGGAGCGACAGTATCGCCGCGGCATCTCGCAGCGCGCGAGCGGCACCGCGCAACAGAGCCGGCGGGTCGTCGCAATATTCCAGGATGTTGTGGCAAACAATGAGATCGAACGATTCATTCTGGAATAAGTCCGCCAATCGAGTAGCGTCGCCGTGTTGCAGTGTGACCTGGCCGGTAACCCCTGCTTCCCGCGCTGCATGCTTCGCAATATCCAGCATCGCCGGAGAGGAATCGAGCAGCGTGACGTGAATGCCAAGTCGCGCCAGGCGAACGGCGGTCGCTCCCGTGCCGCACCCGAGATCCAGTGCGCGCAACGAAGATCTTCCCTCCAAGGGAAGAAAATCCTGCAGGTTGGCAAAGGCCAAGTCCGATCGCAAACGGCCCTCGGGCGTCTCAAGGTAAGCGGCATACTTGTGCGAGCCGCTCCGAAAGCGTTCGCTGTCGGCCTTACTGGGTACTTTCATACGACGCTCAAGGGAAGCCGTTCTCCGGCCCGGTCGTTGGTAGGGAGCGACCGCACCGGGTGACTCTATTCCTGACCATTGTTCTTGCCCAGTAGTCTAGTGGCAGGCGGGCGGTTGCGCCACGGTCCCCTCCGTTATTGGGGAGAAACCGCCAAATCACTCATCCTCGCTTGCCCGGACTCGTGTCGTTTCTCAGGTCCCAGCCCTGCCCGTGACCCCTTATCCTGAGCAACACCTTTTGCGGAAAAATACAAGAATCACTGTATTCGAACCGAACTGCGGGTTGTGTCATCGTTTTGGATGGCACATCGAAGTCTCGGATTCTCCTGCAGCTGGTGGCCGGTACGGAAGCTCGAAACCACGAATAAGGGGAGGGTAAATGCCCAGGCGGAGAGGTGGGTGGTCCATTTTGCAGTTGATGGAAGAGACGCGAGCAGAAAAAGTTCGGGCCCACCTGGAACTGGAAGACCCTTCCACTCGTGAACTGGGAGACTTGCGATTGCGGCTCGTGCATGACCGCCACAAATTTCTGGATCTCCTCAAGAGAAGTCAGGATCTCAGCGAGAGCTGAGGCACGCGCGCTGCCGCATTCCGAAGGTGCGATCACTGTTGGGCCTTGCCGCCAACCTGCCTCGTCTTCCTGTTTCCGCCGCAGAGCATCCACCGTCTCGTATGCTGGATCCGGAGTATGCTGGGCGGGCACGAATCCTGCTGCACCTGTCCCCATGAGACCTCTCGACAAATTCGTCAGCTCGCATAGACTTTTCTCATCGCCCGAAATTACGCTGGCGGTGGTACTACTCGTGGTTTCAGGTGCGCTGCCGCCTGCTCAAGCCCAAGCAATGAAGGCCTCGACCGACAATTCGGAGCTCCGAACGATTCGCGAGTATATTTCCTCGGGTTGGGACGTACTCACCCGTTCGACGTCTACCTGCCAGGCGGTTGCGGATTCAAAATTGACCGAGGAGCCCTTACTCTACGTACCCGCGGATATGGCGATTCCCGCCGCGCTGCAAAAGCTTCCGCAAGATTGCAAAGTGCGAGTGGAACACATCCCTTTTGTGATCCGGGCGCCGGGGCAAGTGGCGAAAGATCGAGATGTAATTCATCCCCCGGGCCTGCTCTATCTGGAAAATCCCTATGTCGTACCCGGCGGAAGATTCAACGAGATGTATGGATGGGACAGCTATTTCATCATTCGTGGCTTGCTGCGCGATGGCAGGATCGACCTCGCCCGCGGAATGGTTGACGACTTTTTCTTTGAGATAGAACACTACGGCGCCGTGCTGAACGCCAATCGCACTTATTACCTCACTCGCTCCCAACCGCCCTTTCTCAGTTCCATGGTGCGCGCCGTGTACGAGGCCGAAAAAGTGCACAGCCCGGAAGATCGCGCCTGGCTTAAGCTTGCCTATCAATACGTGAATCGGGACTACGAGATGTGGATGCATGCGCCGCATCTGGCCGGGTCCACTGGCCTGTCGCGCTACTACGATTTCGGGGAAGGGCCGGTCCCCGAAGGCTTGCACGACGAGACCCGCTACTACCACGATGTGCTTGCCTACTTCCTCAAAGAGAAGCTGCAAAGCCCATTCGTCATGGAGTCCGATCACGCCGAGGGATTGCTCAACCGGCAATATTCGCTGCAATTGTGTGAAGCGGACCCGACTGCCAAGCGCCCCGAGAACTGCCAGCGGATCAGGTACGTTGGTCTGAGCCCGGAGTATTACAAGGGCGACCGCAGCATGCGGGAATCGGGATTCGATATCTCGTTCCGCTTCGGCCCCTACGGAGCGGAGACCCATCACTATGCGCCGGTCTGCCTGAACAGCCTGCTCTACAAGACCGAGAAAGACATGGAAACCATCAGCGGATGGCTGGGGGACAAATCCGCCGCTTCCCTGTGGCAAGAGCGGGCGGCGAAGCGGGAGAAGATCGTAAGAACCCTGTTATGGAACCCGCAACGTGGGATGTTCTTCGATTACGACTTTGTGAAAAAGGAACAGTCTTCGTACCAGTACGCAACCACGTTCTATCCCCTGTGGGCCGGACTGGCGACTGGCGAGGAAGCTCGTGCGATCGCGAAGAATGCGAGCGTCTTCGAACAACCTGGCGGTTTGGCGATGAGTACGAAGGAAACCGGTGTGCAATGGGACTATCCCTACGGTTGGGCGCCCATCCAGTTGCTCGCCGTCGAAGGACTGCGCCGCTATGGATACGACGCCGATGCCGACCGCATTTCTTTCAAATTTCTCTCCATGGTACTTGCCAACTTCCAGCGTGATGGAAACCTTCGCGAGAAATACAACGTCGTCACCGACTCCTCGAACGTGCAAGTGGCCGAGGGCTATCGGTCCAACGTCATCGGATTCGGCTGGACCAATGGCGTCTTTTTGACATTGCTGGATGAGTTGCCGCCCGATCTGAGAGTCCGCTTGGGGAAAGAAGCCGAAGAGTCGCCGAAGTAGTTTCGTCCACGATTCGCCACCTGATGGAGGAACCGGTGTCCCCGCCCGTTCCGTCGCGCAGCGACGCCAGCGGCTAAGGCAGCGGAAATTCCAAGTGACTGGTAAAGGAGGCATATTCGATTTAAAGAACTTACCTCCCGGTACGTACACGCTCGAGGCGTGGCATGAGAAGCTGGGGGCCGCCAGCCGGAAAGTGACCGTCGGGGCCCATGAGACCCAGTCGATCGAATTCGTCTTCAAGGCTCCCCGCTAAGCCTTAGGGACACGCATCCGTCGACCTTTGCGTCGCCTTCCAGTGTCACTTCCAGACTCTGTCTGGAATCTGGACAGTGGAGGCGCGACCCCAAGGAATGACGAATTCGACGAAATCTGCTGCAAACTCCATTGAAATCTTATTGTTTTACTAGTATGAAGAGTGGAAAATTGCCTGTGCATGAATTGCCAGAATCTTGGACGGGCTGGGGCTTACATCTGAATTTTGGGCAGGTGGGCCAATATGAAGTGTTCGATTGCAAAGCTTTGCACTAGTGTTCGCGTTTATGATAACTAAATTAGGAAGCGAATAAGGTGGAAGCGATGTTCGGAGCTGGCCAAAATCTCCGCGGTGTTCGAGAACGATTGGGACTCACCATGCGCGACGTGGAGAGCGCGAGCGCTCTGATTGCACAACGCCATGGGAATGAGGAATTCCTGATTGGCCCCAGCCGCTTGTCTGATATTGAGACCAAAGGCATCGTACCCAGCATCTATCGTCTCTATGCACTGGCCATCATCTATCGCCATGACCTCCACGAGATCATGGGCTGGTACGGCGTCGATCTGAACGAGGGAGCGGCTGATCTCGCGCTCAGTTTGCCGCCAAAGTCCCATCGCCTGAATTCTTTGCAGAACGCCAGCGTCGTGCAGATGCCCACCCGTCTCGACCCTTCTTTCGACATGCGGCACACCAGCAACGTGGGTCGCATGGTCGAACAATGGGGCCCGGTACCCTTGGCTTATCTCGCTCAGTTTGTGAACCATAATTTCACCTATGGTTACATCGGCAGCGAGGATTTCACCATGTATCCGATTCTGCCTCCGGGAACGTTTATCCAGGTGGATGAGTCCCGCAACAAAGTGGTGGATGGAGTCTGGCGCTCAGAATATGAACGGCCCGTCTACTTCGTGGAGACCCGCGAAGGACACACGTGCTGCTGGTGCACGCTGAAGCGGGAAAACCTCATCTTGCAGCCTCATCCCTTGTCGCCAGTTTCGGTGCGGGTGCTGCGTCATCCCCAGGAGGCGGAAATCATTGGTCAGGTGGTGGGTGTGGCCATGCGTCTGGGTGAGTGGCACCCTATCGAGATTTCGTCAAATACGAAAGAACGCGCAGCACTGACTTGAGATGCCGCGCCGATCCGGCGCTGGGGCGGGGTGGGAGTAGATCCGGCCCGCGAGCCAGTAACTCTTGTGTAAACGATTCGGGAGGCACGCCTTTGGCCTCGCTCGACACCTCGGCGTCGCGCACCATTCTGCGCAAGGGTGCTCGCAGAACTCCCGCTGCTGTCGATTCATGAGCTTGGGAGATGGCCTCTTCCGCCGCCGCTTCTCCATGAACCCTGGCCAAACCCCAGTGCGAATACTTCCCCTTTTTTGTTCGCAGCCCGGCCAGATACTCCAGCCTCCCCAGCAGGCCGGCAACCTTGCGGAGAGTCGTGTCCCTTAGGTCCTCAAGCGCCGAATGTAAAGGCATAAACCTTGTTCGGATTTCGGAAAACTGAAATATTCGCACACCGTTTGATTAGCCGGGGTGTATAGGTGCACAGTAACATGGTGTGGGTTCATAGGGAAGGATAACCGTAACGCAGTCCCGTCCTTCCACCCCGGTCGCGTTTGGCTAGCGCCGGCTAACCCTGGTCTGGCATGTGCCGCCGGGAATGAGTTAACGGATGGAGTGCCAGAGACGCGCTATGCGGTGCCTTTTGGATTCGAAATGATTACTGTCATTGCTCTTATCATCGTCGCTTGTCTGCTTCCGGTGCTGTTTTTTCAGATCACCCGGGGAAGATTCTCCGCGCAACTCTCGCCTGCCGAACTCGTTAATCGCCTGCGCTCAGTCGACGTCGAGGCGTTTTGCAATTTGGTGGATCCTGACGAGGAAGAGTTTCTTCGTTCCAGTCTGCCTCCCGGTCTGTTCCGATCGGTGCAGCGCGAACGCTTGCTGGCGGCTAGCGGAATACGTGAGCGCGGTTTCCCATAATGCCGCGATTCTGTCCAGAATCGGTGAGGCGTCTCGCCATCATGCCGATCCGGAAGTAATTCGGGCAGGCCAGGAACTGGCGAACAATGCAGTCCGTCTGCGGCTCCACTGTACGTTGGTTTTACTACGTCTTTGGACGGCCATTGTCCTGCCCGGAGCGGGCCTCTCGCCGGTTTCCCTCGCCGAGCGCTATCAGCATTTGAGCGGCTTGGCTCGCCAGCTCGGCCGCCTTCGCCATCCGGCGAAGAGTCCCGAAATATCGGCGGCCAGTTAGACTACTGGTTACTCACTTCCGGAAGTTTCGTTTTAGGCAGGAGATGCTGAGGAACGCCCTCATCTTCTAAGCCTCGTGAGTTACGCGGCATTTGTCTTCGACATCTCATCTCTCACGTCCCTGCCACTCCCGGTTGGGGCTGGCCTTCAGCGCTCTGTTCCGTTTTTCGAACATAACGTGTCCCTCGGTTACGATTATCTCCACCGACGCTAGAATCCGTGGCAATCAGCCTTGGGCCTTTGCTGAGCCGCCCGTGGGGGCGCATCTTCAAACTGGAAATATGACCAAGGGCCGCAGGCCTGGCAGGTAATCCGGGAGCCATTCGTGTTTTTGCGGTGAAGGCGACGCATTGCGAAAGCTCAGCTCCCGCATCCGGAAGTTTTCGACGGAAAGCCGGCGCCTTTTGACACATCGAACGCGCTGGAGGGCCACAAAATGCTTAAAGATAGAATTCTACTGGTTGAGGATGAGCTAAGTGTCCGCGAAACCATCTGCACTTTCTTACAGAGTCGCAATTATGAGGTGCTTTCTACAGATACCTGCGCGGGCGCGGAGCAACTTTTGCGGGTGGCGCATCCCGACGCAGCCGTGCTCGACTATAGCCTGCCCGATGGAAATGCAATCGATCTCATTCCTCGCCTGCGATCTGTCGATCCCGGCCTTCCTCTGATCGTTCTAACCGGATACGGCTCGATTGATCTGGCGGTCGAAGCCGTCAAATTGGGCGCCGAACACTTTCTGACCAAGCCCACGGAATTGGGGACGTTATCCCTCATCCTCCAGCGTTGCATTGAAAATCAGCGCAACCGTCAGAAGGACCTGGCGGAAAAGAGCCAGACGCAACGCAGAACCCTCGATCCCTTCCTGGGCAGCAGCCCGGGTATCACGGCCCTTGGCGAAACTGCCAACAAGATTCTTGCGAGTGACAGTCCCATCCTGATTCAAGGGGAAACCGGAACTGGAAAGGGTGTGCTCGCGCACTGGCTGCATCAGCACGGGCCTCGCGCCTCCTCGCCCTTCGTCGATCTGAATTGCGGGGGGCTGTCTCGCGATCTGCTTGAGACCGAGTTGTTCGGGCACGAACGCGGCGCCTTCACGGGGGCCGTCCATTCCAAGACTGGTTTGCTTGAGATCGCCCATAAGGGGACCGTATTCCTTGATGAAATCGGTGACGTCGACCTGCAAGTGCAACCGAAGCTTCTGAAGGTGCTCGAGGAGAAGCAATTTCGCCGCTTGGGAGACGTGCGCGACCGCCGCGTCGACATCCGCCTGATCGCAGCCACCCACCAGGATATGGCCAAGCGGGTACGGGAACGCTCTTTCCGCAGCGACCTTTACTTCCGCATCAGTACCATCCCTCTCACCACTCCGCCGTTGCGGGAACGCGTGGAGGATGTTCCGGTATTGACGGCAAGCATCCTCGGCAACCTCGCAAGCGACCTTGGAATGGGCCCCATCGAGATCAGTCCGGGAGCCATGAGGATGTTGCAGTCTTATTCCTGGCCAGGAAACATTCGCGAATTACGCAACGTCCTGGAGCGCGCCGTCCTGCTGAATGGCGGCCGTATTCTCACCGAGAGAGACTTGCATTTCGACGTTGAAGTGGATTCCATGAATCTGCGTAACGGTGCCGTGCGGACCCTGGAAGACATGGAGCGCCAATACATCGAGGAAATACTCTTTCTCGAAGGCGGAAGGGTAGAGCCGACCGCGCGCAAACTGGGGATCCCGCGCAGCTCCCTCTATCACAAAATCAAGCAGTACGGCATTAGCCGGCCAAACAGCAGCGCGCTGCACTAATCCGCTTTCCGCCCGCGCATCTCTCCCACTCCACATCGTTCCCCAAAATGTGATGGCGCGATCTCCCGCTGTGCCTGATCTGGACGCCAGTCTCATCCCTGGACAAATATGTCTTGTGGCCGCCTCCCTTTCAATCACTTAGACGTGGCATGAATCGTGCATAACTTCTAATGGAGAATCGCTTCAATCGTGTTAGTAACTAGTCCCGAGGTGACGCCACGTGAGATGCGATACAGACGATCTTGAATAGAAAGCCGAGGATAGTAATGAAGCGAGTAATGTTTTTGCTTGCGGCTGCTTTTGTTATGCACGGCGTAATGGCATATGCAGCGACCACGGCTCCCGCAGCCAGGGGGTTGGCGTTACGCTACCAACATTCCCAGAGAATGCACGCTCCCATGTACGTGCGGCAGCACCGGGGTCAATCTGCGGCTGCTCCGCGCACCAGCCGATCGCAACCGGGGTTGCAGTTGTTCGCCAGCCCCACCATGAATCTAGGTTTCTTTGCCGGTAGCGTGCTTTCCGCGGGAGGCGAGAGCTTCGGCGCCCCCGCCGTAGGTGATTTCGACGGAGACGGGAACAAAGACGTCGCGGTGATGGTATCCACCGACTACGGCGCGACCTTCTCCATGTCTATGATGCCTGGGCACGGCGATGGAACTTTCGGCGCGCCGGTTTTGACTCCTTCGTCCTTTGGATACAGCGACCTTCTGTACGCCGCCGA
The DNA here is from genome assembly GCA_963832635.1 of Terriglobia bacterium. Classification (GTDB taxonomy): domain Bacteria; phylum Acidobacteriota; class Terriglobia; order Terriglobales; family Acidobacteriaceae; genus DATFTE01. The sequence goes on from CAWHVH010000004.1 coordinate 1,507,728, forward strand.
TCTGAACCACGACGGAAAGGACGATCTGATCCTGGTACACAGCGGGAGTTCCAGCGGCTCGTTTGACGTTTTCCTCAGCACTGGAGGCGGAAGCTTCAGCGCCGCGGGGCCGTACTCCGAATCTGCCGCAAATCCCGCAGCGGTGATGATCGTAGACGTTAATGGCGATAACATACCCGACCTGGTCATCGCCGACGGCCTTCCTGCGCCGGACGACCTTAATCCCACCCCTTCGGTTTCCACTCTGCTCGGCAACGGCGACGGCACGTTCCAGCTTCCCACGCGGGTACCCTATCCCGGGCCGATCGAAGCCGGAGTGTTCGCCGACGTAAACGGCGATAACAGATTCGACTTGGTGAGTAACTCGCAGGTCTTTCTCGCGAATGCAACCGGTGGGTACCAGCCTGCGACTGCTCTCGTCCCCCCCAGCGGGCAGACTTCCTGTGCGGCGATGGACGGGGTGGTGGCCGTTGCCGATGTCAATGGCGACGGGCATCCCGATATCGCGACCGCCGACTGCCAGAACGACACGGTCACCGTGTACCTGAACAACGGCGATGGCACCTTTCAGGTTGGAACTTCCTACTGGGCGGGTTACTACCCACAAGGACTGGCGATTGCGCAAGTTAACGGTGATACCAAGCCCGATATCGTCGTTGCCAACGCAGACAGCGCGGATGCCGCTGTCCTCGTCGGGAACGGCGACGGAACCTTTCAGACGCCCGCCGTCGGTTTTGCGGTCGGGGGATTTCCCTGGGAAAAGCCGGTGCTCGCCGACTTCAATCACGATTTGAAACTTGATCTGCTTTCGGCAAACTATGTTCCGGATGTTTCTTATACGCTGACCTATCTGCAGGGCTTCGGGGACGGAACCTTTGCCGCTGCTCGCGATTACTATTCTCCGCAACCGGCCGCCGGCGGGTATGCTCTGGGTGTCGGAACCGCCTCTGCTGACTTCAACAACGACGGCATACCTGACTTTGTATTGGGAAACTCCGGATCGAGCGGCGTCGGCATCTCTGTCTTTCTAGGAAATGCGAACGGCCTTCAGTCCGGTGTGAATTACGGAAGCGGCGGTAACCTCAATTTTGTCGCCACCGGCGACTTCAACCAGGACGGCAAGCAAGACATCGTTGCCTCCGATGAGGCCACCGGCAACATCAACCTGCTTCTCGGGAACGGTGACGGCACGTTCCAGGTCTCCAACTATCTACAGCACCGGTTCCAGTTCCGCCCAAGGTCTGGTCGCGCGCGATTTCAACGGTGATGGCAAGCCCGATATCGCCGTTGTGACTGCGCCCAACAATGTCGTCGTGCTGATCAATAATGGTTCCGGTGGATTCAATTCGCCCGTCTCTTACTCCATCGCCAGCCAGGGATACGAAATCGCCGCCGCCGACCTCAACAACGACGGCGCGCTCGATCTGGTAATTCCGCAATCGGAGTCCAATTTTGCCTCCATCCTGCTGGGCAAGGGGGATGGCACTTTCACCGCCAAGCCCGACATGGATTTGGGAAACCAATTTCCCGTGGGCGTTTCTGTCGGTGACTGGAACGGCGACGGCAATCAAGACCTGGCAGTCACGATCGATGACTCCAATGCCGGCATGGGCATCGCGGTTGCCTTGGGCAACGGGGACGGCACCTTCCAGGCTGCCACCCTTTATCCAGCGACCTCGAACCCCGTCTACCGACCTCCCTTATCCGGGAGAGATTCGTGCGGCGGACGTGAACCAGGACGGCAATCTGGATCTGGTGTATGTCAATTCCGAATTCGGAACGGTAGGCGTTCTCTACGGCAACGGTTCTGGGACCTTCGGTTCGCCCAACGAATTTCCAGCTGGCGGCTATCCCTATGGCTTGGTCACGATCGATGCCAATGGCGATGGCGGAGTCGATGCCATCGTGGGTGGCGACAGTTTCTCGGCGTATTACCGAGATGCTTAACTCTTCCGGGAGCGTCACCTCTCTGGCGTCCTCGCTGAATCCATCGGCTCTCGCGCAGTCGGTAACCTTCACTGCGACCGTAACCGCTGGCGCGCGCGGAGTCACCGCCGTTCCCAGCGGGACCGTAACCTTTTACGATGGCGCAACCTCGCTGGGCAGCGCCACCCTGAGCGGCGGGCAAGCAACACTTACCACCTCAACCCTGATCCTAGGAAGTCATTCCATCACGGCTGCCTACTCCGGCGATTCTTCTTTCTTCCAGAACACCAGTGCTCCTCTGACCCAGGTGGTGAACCTGACCGGTTCTGCGCCCAGCTATCAGGTCAGCGCCAGCCCGACCAGCGCCACCATTCAGAGCGGACAAAGCGCGAATTTCACCGTCGCCGTGAATCCGGTCAACGGATACATGGGCACGGTCGTCCTTTCCTGCGGTTCCTTGCCCCAGGGAGTGTCATGCCAGTTCAACCCACCGTCTGTCATGCCTTCCAAGGGTCCCGTGCAGTCAATCTTGACGGTGAGCACGCAAAGCACGACTGCCGTCAACCGCTCTCATCCCCGAAGCTTGTTGCCACTCTGGGCAAGCGGCTTCTTTGGATTGATTGTGATTGAAGGAATCAGCCGGCGCCGGCGGCTTGCAGTGCTGGTGATTGCAATCGCCGTCGCTGCTCTACTGTCGCTCACGGGATGTGGGTCCGGAGCCAGCACCACTTCCGCGTTCCCAAATGCCGCCCGAACTGTTCGCGTAATCGCGCGCAGCGCCAGTGGAGGAGACATTTCTCAACAAGTCAATATCACGATCACGATTCAGAATTAGTTGCCACCCCCAGTCGCCCGCCGGTTCTTACCTCGAAAGAACCGGCTCGCGGCGGTAACGGACTTTACGTGGCTTGGACCGACTCTTATCGCTCCAACTCCGCTCGGTCCCACTTCCCAAGATTCGCGGCCGCCTCGTAAGTGCTTTGCAGGAAGTCCAGCAACATCGCCTTCGGCGATTCTGCCTGACGCACCTCGTCATACATCAGCAGAAACTCGTGCATTTGCGGATGGTAGAACGCTTTGGACGGGAGCACTGCGCTCTTCGAGAATCCTTCGGGCTCGGGAGCCGCATACGCATAGAAGGCCGCGCCCTTAATGTCGCCGCCGCCCGGCCAGAATCCCGCGCTGATCACCTCGTGGGAATACGCTTCCCGCGTGATCGGGTCGGCGCCTTCCCGTTCCGGCGCTCGCCGTCCTGAGAACCGCGTCACCGCCAGGTCGAAGCTGCCCCAGAAGAAATGGACCGCGCTGTCTTTGCCGATAAAGCGCGCGCGGAATTCCTTGAAAATGGTGTCTACCAGGATCAGGGCGTGCCAGAACCGGCTCACCGCCTCGCGATCGTAAGACGCATGCGTGACGTCTTTGTCGAACGCGATGGGATTCGGAACCTCCACCGGCATGGGCCAAATCTTGACATGAATTGCGAGCGACTCGAGCGCGGCCGTGAATTCGCGGTAAAAGTCTGCGACCGTCCGCGGCGCCAGCGGAATCGTCTTGCTTGACCCTTCGCTAGTCCGGATGGCCAGGTTGTGGTGAAGAAAATCAAATTCAATTTCGAAGATTCCCCGCTCGTAGGGAATCGGAGAAGTCGTGAGTCCGCGTACGCTGACGTAAAGCGTGACTTCCCAGAAATGGTTCACGCGCGGACTGAGAGCAAGCCGCACCTTGCCCACCATCTGGGTCCACATGTGCAGCGTGTCATAGGTGTCCTGCCAGTCTTCCAATGGCAGAAGGGGCCACCGGTCGGTGACTGCGGAAGAGGGAAGTGAATTCATAGGGAACCTCACAGCCTCGCGAATTGAATCACGGCAAAGCGTGCCTCTGCAAGCGCGAGAAGCCACCCGTCTTAGTTCGCGGGAGGCTTCGCCGCAGGTTCGCCCGCTGCGCGAATCAGTTTTTCGATCGGGGGCGCTACCATCAACAGAAGCTGCGCATTCGGTTTCCTTGCGTTGTCGGTCAAAGCCAGCAGTTCTTTGGACCATTCCGGCATCGGGGATCGGCCCGCGCTGATGTAGTCCATCGCCTGCAATCCCGCCGCGCCCAGAGCCGAAAGATTCTGCGAAATCGGAATCGCTTCCTTCAGCAGAAACGAGTGGCCTTCCAGAGGTTGAAGCTTGGCTTGATTGTCACGCCACATGACCAGCAGAGATCGCATTCGGCTCTTGCTGTCGTCGCTGGCTTTGCCCGCGATGAACTCGTCGACCATTGCCGAGAACTCCCGCGCGGTGTTGCTCTCCGGTCGCGCCGCGTCCACCAATCGGTTCAGTGGAGTTGCACTGGTGGCCGGCGTCGGCGCCAATTCTTCGCGCGCATAATCCTTTACCGGTTCGACCACGTCGGCCAGCGAGCGCAACGCCGTGGTGTCATCTGAACCCGCGATGCGGCGCAACATCAAGGGATAAGACGAATCGTGGGTCAGGCCCAGCCAGTCCAGTCGATGGCGCATCACTGCCAGGCGGGCATACATGGAAGGCACGTCTTGCACGGTCGGAGCCGACCAGAGACGTTCTGCGATTACCGCGGTGCGCGGCCAGATCCTGCGAATCGATGTTTTCCGGCGAAGCGAACTCCGACCACATACATGCCTCGCCGCCAAGAACGCGAGACCTTTGCTCTTGACTCAGATTGGATGCGCTATCGCCCAGGGGGTCAACCGCGTAATGCCGGGCGGCGGGCCACATCAGGTCGAGGTAATAGCCATAGGAAAGCAAACCACGGTAGCCTTGTTTGGCGGCCTCGGCCAGCGATGCCTGCCCGCGCCACGACTGCACTACGATGTTCTTGGGCAAATCAGGACGGAGAATCTCGTCCCAGCCCTCCATGATCTTTCCGTGCTTGTGCACGATCTCCTGCACCCGTTTGTTGAAGTAGGCCTGCAGGTCCTGATCGTTCTTGATCCCGTGGAGGTGCATGAACTCCTGAATCTTCGGGTTCGCGTCCCATTGCTTTCCATTGACCTCATCTCCGCCGATATGGAAATACTGGTCAGGAAACAGCTTCGCCATCTCACCGATGAATTCATCCAGGAAGCGGTAGGTGCGCTCCTGCGTCGGATCCATCGCCGCGTCAAAAACGCCCCAATTGCGCTCAATCTTGTAGGGTCCCGGCTTGCTCGCGAGTTCGGGATATCCCACAAACCAGGCCGTACTGTGTCCCGGCATATCGAATTCCGGGACCACGCGAATGCCACGGTCACGCGCGTAGGCGATCAGGTCGCGCACTTCCTCCTGGGTGTAGTAGAGCCCGTCCGAACCCATCTGTTGCAGGTTGGGGAACCTCTTGCTCTCCACGCGAAATCCCTGGTTGTCCGACAGGTGCCAGTGAAAGACATTCATCTTCACGGCCGCCATGCCGTCCAGGTTGCGCTTGAGCACATCGAGAGGAATAAAGTGGCGGCTGACGTCGATCATTAAGCCGCGCCACGGAAAACGAGGCTGGTCCCGGATGGTGACTGCGGGCACCGCGAAGCCTTCCGGGGTGACCTCCACCAATTGCAGGAAGGTCTGCAGCCCGCGGATCGCGCCCAGAGTGTTCGCGGCGCTCAGTTTCGCGCCGGCGCTGGTTACTTCCAGGGTGTAAGACTCATCCTCGCCCAGTTCCTGCACATCTTTGCTGATGCCCTCGGTATGGATTACCAGCGTCGCCTTCGACACATCGGTCAAGCCCACGTCCACCGGCAGCATGCCCGTCTGCTGGCGGAGGTGGTCCATGAAAATCTCGACCGCGTGTTGCAGACGCACCTCGGTGTTGCCCGTGACCGCCACCGCAAACGAGGGGTTGATGACGAGTTGTCCCGTACCTGGTTGGACGCTCGCCGGTACAGGCATCAGGTTGAAAGGGCCTTGTTGAGCCGCCACCAGAGATGTGAGCATCGCAAAAAACGTCAGAAAGAACCCGTATGAGCGCATGATGGGAATTCCAAGACTACATCCCTAACGATCTTAAATTTCGACTGCCAGGGTTCCCCGGGGGCGAGTCTGCACAGCCCCGGTTTTCCCGCCTTTTGCCACTGAACTGCAAAATTCTGCACACTTGCAAGCTATTGCAACTGTAAAAAGACGCAGCTTCCCATTTTGTGCTTGAACATAGCTATTTTCGAGTCGTGGAAGGAATGGCGCGACGCTTGCTCCACATTCCAGGGTGCTCGTCTCCTTCCCCCCGCAAATCAAACAGGCAGGAGTTCACCTCGTGAATCCTTCGATCAAGTTCTCGCGCATTTTGTTTATCCTCATTGCGTTGGCCGTGTTCGCCACCGCTGCCTATGCCGATTCCAGCCTCGATCCGACCATTATCATCCGCGACCCTAGCTGCCCCACTCCGGGCTGCGTATCCGTCGGACAGCAGTTCACCTTCGGTGTTCCCTCGAGCGGTTTCGGAACCCTGTTCTTCACCAACGCTTCAGGTGTCGATTGGACCAATCTGAAGCTTACCGAGTCCGGAGTATCGGCCAACGTTATCGGTTGCACCACCACCGCGTTTGCGAATTGCACCGTCTCGACCTTGAACGGAATCACTACGATTTTTCTTTCCGGCATCAACCAGAACTTTGCCGGAATCGTATCGGGAGAGAATTTCTCCATTGTGTTCGGCTGCGTTTCGGAAACCTGTTGGCCCGGCGGTCTGGATTTCAGCGCGACCGCGAATGTTCCTGAACCGGCAACCATAGCTTTGATGCTGACGGGAATCGGCGGAATCATCTCGCGCCGACGTTGGCTCAAACGTCCCGCTTAGGGAGCTTTTTTCCCATACTCGCTCACCAGCTTTCCGAATTCGGGGAGGCCCTTAAGAGTGACCAGTTCCGGGTCATTCTGGGCCTCTTCCGGTGAGTATCCCTTCTCGAACGCCTCCTTCAGCGCCGCCAGAGCTTCTTCCTTTTTTCCTGCCAGGGCGTTTACCTGCGCCGAATCGTAGATCAACTGCAAGTCGGAAGGATCGATTTCCCGCGCCTGCCGTATGTACTGACCGGCGTGAGCCGGGTCGCCTTTTTTCGCATAGTAGAGCGCCAGGTCTCCCATCACGCTCGCTGACCGCGGGTTTACCTGCAGTTGCTGGTACGCCAGCCCGATGGCTTTATCGTAGGTGGACACGGCTTGCTGGCTGTTGCCTGACGCGCGGTAGGCGTCCGCGAGATTGCCCATCACCTGTTCGTCCTTGGGACTCAGTTCGACCGCTTTTTCGAACATCGGCAGCGCATCGCTGTAGCGCTTCAGGAAAAAGTAAGCGGTGCCCAGGTTGGAATAATCGGCGCTATCCTTCTCCAGCTCCAAAGTCTTCTGCAGCGCCGGAATCGCATCCTGCCACCGGCCCTGCCGTTCGTAGACGGCAGCGATGTTTCCATATCCAATCGGATTATCAGGCGCAAGCTCCGTCACTCGCTGGTACTCCTGCGAGCGCTTTCCCGTTGTCGCCGGTTTGCAGATACGCGCCACCCAGCTTGTTGTGGTTGTACCAGTAATAGGGATTTGCATTCACGGCCGCCTGGTACGCGGCGATCGCTTCTTGTTTCTTGCCGCTGGCCAGATAGGCGTCGCCCAGGCGGTAATAGGTTTCATCGGAGTTCGGTGCCAGCGCCAGCGCCCGCTTCAGTTCGTCCACCGCCTCCGCGCTTTTTCCCGTCGCGTTGTAAACGCTTCCCAGCGCCTGGTGAACTTCAGGAAGATTCGGATTCAAGCTCTCGGCCTTCTGGGCCGCTGCTAGCGCCTTCTCCGCATAGAGAGAATCCTTGCTGTCGCGGTAGAGTCTCAGGTTCGCATCCGCCAGACCCGCGTACGCCAGCGCGAAATTCGGATCCTGCCGCAGCGCGCCTTGCAGAAACTCGACCGCTGCCTGGGTATCGCGAGTTCCCTGGCTTCCACGCAGCGCATTGCGTCCCTTCAGATACGAATCGTACGCCGTGCTGTTCTCGGTAGGATGCACGCCACTGCGCGCCAACTCTTCGTTGGTCGGCTTCAACTCGAGCGCTGCCACTACGCTGCCGTAGATGTGATCTTCCATCGTCAGCAGATCGTCCGGCACTCCCGAAAACTCGTCGCTCCATACCCGGCGTCCCCCGGCGACATCTTCCAGATCGAGCGTGATGCGAAACTTGTCCGCAGTGCCTTGCACCGTGCCTTGCAGAATCAGGTTCACACCCAGCGCCTGCGCCGCTTTTGTCAGCGACAGGTCCTTGTTCGCGATCTTGTCTACCGCCGATGCCGAGGCGACGTGCACTTCCTTCAACTGAAACATCTTGGCCGAAAGCGCATCCACCAATCCCGCGCCCACGTAACCTAACGATTTTTCGTCCCCCAGAACCTTCAGCGGAAGCACCGCCACAAACTTTCCCTTGCTCAAAGCGGGAATGCTGCCCGCGCGGATCTCTCCCTGCGGCGCGGGCCGGAAAATCAAATGCCGGGTCGCCGGCACGGCGAAGAAAGCAATCACCAGTGCGAGTGCCGCGGCAGCCCAGATCAGTTTCCCCTGGCTCGGAAGATTCAGCGACACTTGCACGCTGCGCGAAGGCGAAGACTGCGCAATCAACTTTTCGACCACGCTGGGATTCGACTGCCACGCGTCCAGCTGATCGAGCAACTCCTGCGCGCTGTTGTAACGATGATTCGGATCCCGTTCCAGGCACCGGCCCACCACCAGGCTCAACGCTTTGGGTACGCTGGGATCAATTTGCGAGACCGGCACCGCTGCTTCCCGCGTACGCTTGACCAGCGTGGCAATTCCGGTGTCCGCCTTATACGGCGATTTCGCCGTCAGCAGTTCAAAGAAGATCAATCCCACCGCAAACAGATCGGAACGTTGATCGAGCGGTTCGCCCATCGCCTGCTCCGGCGACATGTACTCGAGCGTCCCCACCAGAGCGCCGGTCTGGGTCATGCCGGGCGATTCCAGCAGCCGCGCCAGACCGAAATCCATGACCACGACCCGCCCCTGCGGGTCGCGCATCACGTTCTGAGGTTTCAAGTCGCGGTGGATCACACCTTCGGCATGCGCGGTGTCGAGCGCGCGGCAAATCTGCTGGATGATCTCCACCGCCTGTGAAGGAGAGAACTTTCCGTGGCGCCGCAGCAACGCGCGCAGGTCGTCGCCTTCCACATATTCCATGGTGATGAAGCGAATGCCATCGGCCTCGCCCAGGTCGTAAATCCGCACCACGTTCTTGTGGGTGACGTGCCGCGCGAGAATCAGTTCCTGCTTGAAGCGCTGCAGGATGCTGGGATTTCCCGCCAGTTCAGGGCGGATGACCTTCAGCGCGATGACCCGATCCAGTTCCTGATCGCGCGCCTGGTAGACGGCTCCCATGCCGCCCTGGCCAAGCACCTTCAGAATCCGGTAACGGCCACCGAGCACGGCCCCCGGCGCCAGCAAAGCAATTTTTCCCAGATCGCTGTCGGAGACCGGCGAAAGGGGCGGCGCAGGAGTCGATCCAAACGGTAGCGCGCTGGAGTGCGCCAGAGTGGGAGAGTCCGAGGCATCGGATTGCGGAGGCGGCGTTTGCGCCCCTACCGCCGCTTTCTTCGCTGGGTCCGCCGGAGACTGACCGCCCCCAGTACCTTCGGGAAGCGCGTAATCGGGCAGGGTTTTGCCGTCGTCGTCCATGCGAAGCCTGCAAACTCCCAGGTTACGAGTCTTCTTCGAATTCCAGGATTCAGACGAAGCGCCGTTCGCAGGCGATCCCGAACCGGGAACGGGGAATGCTCGCAGTATACCCCACTCCTGGAGTCCGCAAATTACTGTTATGTCTAGGAATAACCAATAGCAGCACGATGGAGCGACGGGCGTCTCCGCTCGTCAGTCGCGTAGCGACGACAGAATTCGCGCAGGCAAGATTTTAAGCTGATCGTGGCTTAGGATTTCAGCGTTGCGCGCCCGTTGCTTCTAAAGAGCTCATCAATTCATGTCGCGCATGGAACAGGCCCCGGGTCCGCGCGGATCTCCGCAACTTCCGCAAGGTCCCGCCGAAGGCGATGCGGATCCGCTCCCCTTGGCCGACACTGCGAACACCGAAAGCTGGGGTGTCAATTTCTTGCTGTGGCACTTGGGGCACTCTGCCTTCTCGCTACCGAACACCAAAGCTTCAAATGGATGCTGGCATTCCTTGCAGATGTATTCAAAAATCGGCATAAACCACTCCGTTCCAAACGCTGCCCAACTCCACCATTTAAAATGAGGGGGTGGGGTCCGCGCAAGCCATGCAACCAGCATTTCAACCCCGCCGGGGACTCAGTGGCGGACATCTGCAGACTCTTGGCAGTTTCTTCTTGCCGCGCCACATCACCGTGCCGCCTTCCGAAGAGCGCCTGATCGAAGTCGAGGGTGGAGCCAAAGTCCTCTGCCATTGTCACTGGCACCCCGATCGCCAGCGCGCGTTGACCGTCATCATCGTGCATGGCTTGGAAGGTTCGAGCGAGTCCACCTACATGCTGGGCATCGCTGCCAAGGGCATGGCCAGCGGCATGAATGTTGTCCGCATGAACCAGCGCAATTGCGGTGGCACCGACGGCATCTCGCCCACTCTCTATCACTCGGGACGTTCCGCCGACATTGCCGCTGTGGCCCGCCATCTCATCGAGTGCGATCACATCTCCCGCTTTGCTCTCGCCGGATTTTCCATGGGCGGCAATCTCGTGCTCAAACTCGCGGGCGAGTGGGGCAGGGAAGGCCCTCCGGAGTTTCGCGCGGTTGCCGCCGTTTGTCCTTCCATGAATCTCGCCGCCTCGGCCGACGCGCTGCATCTCCCCGGCAACCGCCTGTACGAGTACTACTTTCTGTGGAAGTTGCGCCGCCGTCTGTGTGCGAAGGCGCGCCTGTTTCCCGGCGTTTTCGATGTCTCCCGCCTGCGCGGAGTGGCGACGCTGCGCGACTTCGACGACAAAGTAACTGCTTACTACTGCGGATTCACCGGCGCCGACGACTACTATGCCCGGGCCGCCGCAGCTAACGTGGTTGACCGTATTGCGGTTCCAGCCTTCATTCTTAACGCCGCCAACGATCCCTTCATCCGCATCCTTCCCGAGACGCGCCAGAAACTTCTGGCAAACCCCAACATCGCCTTCGTCGAAACCGCCGATGGCGGACATTGCTCCTTCATCGCACAACCCGATGGAGATGATGGCCGCTGGGCAGAAAGCCAGGTGATCGATTTCCTGAAGCGCATCGGAACCAGGGATGCGATTTGACTAACCGGTTCTCAGCTTCCTGTTTTCGTCGTCCGAAATATTCCTCCTGTACAATTTCTTGGACATGAAGTTGGTGAGGCAAAGCGCATTCGTCGCCGCACTCCTCGTGGCCCTCGCCGTCGCGACCTGCGCTGAGCCCATCGCGCAACTCCATCCGACTGGCTACGTCAACGATTTTGCGGGCGTTTTGAGCTCAACGACAGTCGCAAAACTCAACGACATCTGCAGCCAACTCGATACCAAAGCCCAGGCGCAACTTGCCGTCGTTACCATCAAGTCGCTCGACGGCGCCGACATCTTCGATTATTCAGTGCAGCTCTACCAGAAGTGGGGAATTGGACAGAAGGGCAAAGACCGCGGCGTTCTCATCCTGCTTGCTGTTCAGGACCACAAGTACTACATCAATACCGGCTATGGCCTTGAGCCCATCCTGCCGGATGGAAAGGTCGGAGGCTTCGGGCGCGAAGCCGTTCCACTGCTGAAGCAGAATGATTTCAATGGCGCGGTCCTGCTGCTGACTTCGCGGATCGCCGATGTCATCGCCCAGGACGCCGGGGTTCAGATCAATATGGACCGGCCACCCGCGCCGGCCGTGCCAGATCGCGAGCCCGACACCCAACTCTCGCCGGGCGCCATCATCGTCATTCTCATTATCCTGGCGATCGTGCTTTTGACCCCGCTCCGAAAGGTGCTGTTCTGGTTTCTGCTGTTTGGCGGCGGCGGTGGCGGGGGCGGCGGTGGTGGATGGGGCGGTGGTGGCTTCGGGGGCGGTGGTGGCGGCTTCGGTGGTTTCGGCGGCGGCAGTACCGGCGGCGGCGGCGCCGGGGGGAGTTGGTAATACGCCGCTTCTCATTACGAAAAGCCTTTGGAGGTTGACGTGATTCCGGAAAAACAGATCAACGAATTCGTCACTCGCGCGCGCTCGGCTGTGGGAGACACTCTCGAAAGCGTCATCCTTTACGGCTCGGCCGCGACCGGCGACTTTCATCCCGACTTTTCCAACGTGAATCTGCTGTGCGTTCTGCGCGATACCTCCTACCGCACTCTCGAAAAACTTGCGCCCGCCATCGCCTGGTGGGATCACCACAAACATCCCGCGCCGCTGGTCATGACCCGCGAAGAACTGGAACGCTCTGCCGACGTCTTCTCCATCGAACTGACGGATATGCAGAAGCGTCATCGCGTGCTCTTTGGCGACGATGTTCTGACCGATCTGCAGATTCCCATGCATCTCCACCGCGCACAGCTGGAATATGAATTGCGCGAGAAACTGATTCTGCTCCGCGAACGCCTGCTGATTGCAGCCGGACACAAAGAGCGCATGTGGGAACTGCTCGCGCGGTCGCTGCCCGCCTTTACCACTCTGTTCCGTCACACCCTGATGGCGATGGGCCAACCCGTCCCTGCTACCAAGCGCGAGGCCGTGCAGGTTCTCGCCAAGCGCGTTGCCTTTGATCCCGCCGCCTTTCTCCAGGTGATGGATATCCGGGAGCACAAGGCAGAGCGGGCGCAGTTCGATGTCGCCGACGTTTTCGCTCGTTATTTAACCGCGGTCGAGCAAGTAACCGCGGCAGTCGATACAATGCTTGATTCCGCCGGTACGCAAAAATCCTGAAGCGAGACCGGTTCGCAGGAGATAAAACAAATGGGTAAAGGTCTGATCGTGATTATCATCCTGGTGCTCATCGCACTATTCGCCTTTGGCCAGTACGTGAGCGTCCGCAACACCCTGGTCACCAAGAACGAAGCGGTGAAGGCGCAGTGGTCGCAGGTCGACATCGTGCTGCAGCGCCGCGCCGACCTGATTCCCAACCTGGTGCAGACGGTAAAGGGATACGCGCAGCAGGAAGTAACCGTGTTTGGCGACATCGCCAATGCCCGAGCGCGTTTGCTTTCGGCCTCAACCCCGGCCGACAAGATCGCGGCGAACGGACAACTCGACGGCGCGCTCGGACGCCTGCTGGCCATCTCCGAGAACTATCCTCAGTTGAAGTCGAACGAGAATTTCCTCCAGTTACAGGACGAGTTGGCCGGAACCGAGAACCGCATCGCGGTCGAGCGCAAGCGCTACAACGACGCGCTGCAGGACTACAACACGTACCTCAAACAGTTCCCCAACAATATCTTTGCGGGATGGGCCGGCTACAAGCCCAACGACGCATATTTCGCAGCCAGCGAAGGCTCACGCGCGGTGCCGAAAGTAGATTTCGGAACCCCGCAAGCCGCGCCACAGGCCGCTCCACAAACCGCACCGGCGCATTAAAACTGATCGCTGAAAGCTGACAGCTGATAGCTCTAACGTGGACGCCGATTACGCCGTGGAACTCGGGGCAGACGATGAAACCCTCGCTCTGCCTTGGGCCGCGCCCGAGGGCGGACCGCGCTATTACGACTTGAAGCGCCAACCGGATTTGCTGCTTTACGTCGCAGAAGCGCAGCGCGAAAAAGAACTGGGTTCATTTCTTGCCGCCGTCAATTCACCTGCCGGCACTCTCGAAACCGCAAAGTGCGATGCCTGGTCGACGACGGAATTGAATCCTGAAGAGGAAATCTTTGGAGCCACCCACAAATTCGGCTCTTACGTCGATCTGCTGTTCTCTACAGATGACCGGCGATTTTCTTTTGCCCAGCACGAAGCTCTGGCCAAGCGCTTGAGCGAACTCCTGAAGCGCGTCCCTGAAATTCCCGCTGCCGCTGAATTCCTGATCCGCCGCTGCTACTACGGCGAGGAAGCCCGCGAAGGCTTCTACCTCACGTTCTATTTGTTTGGCTACGGAGACGATCAGGATCGCGCCCGCCAGCAATGGGCAATCGGATTGAAGTTAGTAGAGAATGCCATCCGCCAAGTCTCGGCGAAATCATAGTGTCCCCTTTGCGTCCTTTGCGGTTAAGAGCTTTTGACTTCTCCAGTTGGACGCAGCCAGCCCCAAACCTCCGCCCCTCTTCCCTTGAACCGCGTCCTTAACAGCGACAACACCAGCATCGCCAGAAAGATTGTCAGCAATCCCAGCGACGCCGTGCGAATGTCATTCACCCGCTTGGGCAGAATCGACAGCCGTCCATAAACGAATTCAATATGCACCCAATACACCAGCAGGGAAGTCTGCCCTAACTGAATCAGCGGACTGAATCCCCACTGCCCCGGTCCCCAGCGGCACCACGCATACACGGCCAACAAAATGGCCAGCAGTAATCCCACCCGAATCAAGAAAGAAGTTCGGGCTGGTGTGCCAGAAGTCATACACCGGATAAATCTGCCCGGGCCGCGCATCCAGCCACTTCGCGAGATAGATCAACCCCACTCCGCCCACGCCGGCTGTCACGAAAGTTGCCGCCTGCCGCTGCCGCGCCCAATCGCTCAACAACAGAAATCCCGTCGCCAGCCCAGAGAAGGCAAAGGCAGTCCAGGGGAAGACCGGAAAGAGCCACGCCTGCGGCTCACCGAGATTGTGCACTCCGTCGATATAGGACTCGATCGGCCACGGCAGCCAGCGCGGACGCCACACCGTCCAGATCAGCGGCGTGAGCAACGAGATCGTCAGAGCCACGCCGACGGCCGAAGCGCCCAACGCCAAACGGCCGCGGCCCGCCCGCAACACCAGCCAGCACATCCCGCCCATCAGCATCATCGAGAGCCCGATGGTATTCAAAATATCTACCCGCAGCAGATCGCTCCAGGGAGCCCAGGGAAAGGCGATCATGTACTCTTGCAACCGGAACAGTAGCCCCAGCCCGAAAATCTCCGCACCTCGGCGAATCGTGGTGCGCGCGATCTGATCGACCGGCGTTTCTTTTTTCCGTAGTTTGTCCGTGACCAACGCAAATGAGATTCCCGCCAGGAACAGAAACAGCGGCGCCGGCAACGTCCCGCCCAGTTGCGACCACATGAAGAACGTCGATTTGCGCGCGTCGCCTCCCAGCCAGGAGTCGTAGCAATGGGTCTGAAACATCAGCACACATGCGAGTCCACGCATCCAGTCGATGTAAGCCAGCCGGGAAGGGTTCCGAGCAGTCATGTGGATTTACGAGAGCTTGGCTGGCGAACGGGGCTTGAGCCCTGACTCACCAAGCGGGCAGTATACGACACGGAAGCCGACCGCTCAGATGATCTGAAGTAGGCCGATCCGCACCGGGACAGCGTTCCTACTTCACGATTGTGGACCAGTCGGTAATCAGCACAGGTTGTCCGCCGCGCACCACGGTGGCGTAGACGTTATCGAAGCCCTTGTGGTCGGTGGGACTGTATTTGAGTTCGAGTTTCGGGCCCAGGCCCATGTTCAGGCCGTGGATCGACTCAATCGCGCTGATGAATTTTTCCCGCGTCAGATCCTTGCCCGCGCGCTTGAGTCCTTCGACCAGCACCATGGCGTCGACGAATCCTTCAAAGCTTACGAAGCTGGGCGGCGTGTCGGGATAGAACTCCCGCAGCGCTTTGCGATAGAGCGCGACGGTGGGATATTCGGTGCGGTCGTAGGGAGGCAATACCTGGGTAATGATCGTGCCTTCCGCGTCCGGCCCGGCTTGCTTGATGAACTCCTCCGTTCCCACAAACGACACCGTGAGAAACTGCGGCCGCCAGCCCTCGGCATGCGCTTTCTTGACGATGGCGGCCATGGGCGCATAGGGCCCGACCACCACCACCGCCTGCGGATGGGCCGCCATGACGGCCTTGAGTCCCGAGTCCACGTCCACCGTGTTACGTTCGAAAGTTCCCAGCCCGGTGGGCGCGGCGTTGTGTTTCTCCAACGCCAGTTTCACGCCCTCCAATACGGTTTTTCCGAAAGCGTCGTCCTGGTAGATCACGCCGATTTTGTGGACGTTCAGCTCCCAGAGCTTGTCCACCTGCTCGCGGGTCTCGTCGTAGTAGGACGCGCGGACGTTGATCACATAGTGCTTGAACGGCTCGTAAAGCAGCTGTGCGCCGGTGAACAGGCCGACCACGGGAATCTTTTCGTCCTGGGCCAGAGGGACATACACCTTGGCCGTCGGCGTCCCCACGAAGAAGCCGAGCGCGAAGGTTCCTTCCTTGGTCATGCGCTTGAAGCATGCGGGAGCCTTTTCGGGATCGTAGCTATCATCGAAGGCCAGCAAGTGAATCTTGCGGCCGAACACACCACCTTTATCGTTAATGCCGTGAAGATAGGCGGTCGCGCCCAGCACAGTCTGGTTGCCCAGGAAGCGCGCCGGCCCCTCCAGCGCGGAACAGGATCCGATCAGGATGCTGTCTCGAGTGACCCCGGGAGTCTGCCCCAGCGCGCAGCCCATCCCGAACGCGAAGGTCAGGAACAACAAGAAAATCGAGCGCTGCCAACGAGATACGTCTGCCCCAAGACGGTTCATGTGGCCCCCCTTGCGCTATTTTTTCCGTGCGCCCCCACCTTACACCCGTCTGTCCAGATTTTGGACATCCGACCCCGTTTCACGGAAGGTACACCCCCGGGGCTGCCGGCAGCAGGCCTCGTCGCGTAAAATAAGCTCTGTATTTGCCGCACCTTCCGGGCGCGTAGCTCAAACGGATAGAGCATCGGATTTCTAATCCGAGGGTTGCAGGTTCGAATCCTGCCGCGCCTACCATCTCCCCGTTCGTGATTGGGTCTTGTAATTGATCCGCACAACCTCGCCTTTCCAGGCCGCGGCCAATCGCATTCCAAAGCGCGATGCTTGTGAGAATCGATTCGTGACGCCCCCGGTTTTGATGGTTTTCAGCCTTTCCTTCCACGTTGGTTCACTTCGAGCTAAGTTGTTGAAAATGGTTAAAGGCGTTCTTGCTGGCGAAAACACAGGTCTGGCGGTAGCGTGGGATGGTGTTTCCCAGCGCTCTAAGGCACCTTAGAGAGGCGACCGGGGCAGGGATGATGCTGGAGGCCGTCCGGCCTCCCGCGATCGCGCAGGGGGCCTCTTATTAGGATATATCCCAGAGTTAACACAAATATAAATGCATATTAGTATGTACATTAATTGAAGACTTCCTTTCGGAGCGCAGATGGCCCGCCTCCAAGGGGATAAGTCCTGTATTTTCGGGGATTGCAGCCGGGCCTGCCGCTACTTCTCTTCGGCACCTTTGTTCGCGACCGCTCGCGCCGCTTTATGTTCGCAGCTCGGGGTGTTGATACATTCCTCGGCCAGCCTCAGGCGCTCGACCGGCTTGCCTCCAACGATGTGGGATTCGATGATCTCGTCGACATCGGCAGGGGTGACGTGCCCGTACCAGACGCCCTCAGGGTAGACGACGACGTTGGGGCCGTGCTCGCACTGATCCAGGCATCCCGCCTGGTTGGCCCGGACTTTGCCTTTCAATCCCAGTTCTTTCAGCTTTTGTTTGAACAGCTTCTGCAGCGCGGCCTGACCCGCGGGATCGCAGCATCCGCGCGGATGTCCCGGCAGTCGTTGGTTGCCGCACACGAAAATATGCTTCTCGAACTTCGGCATGAAGTAAATGTACAGGAAGTCCGAGGGCGCAGGCGATTCAGACAGTAGGGGGAAGCTGCGAATCGATAGCTGACGGAAGAAGGGGCTCCGAGGCCCTAGTCCTTCAACGGCACCATGGGTCTAGCGCCCTCGCAGAAGGTGGCGACGCGTTCAATGCCGCCGGTGGCATCGGGAAGCATGCGTACCGGGCCCAGGCAATAGACGGCGTGTCCGGATTCGGCAAAGTACCACTGGCCGCCTTTATGGGCATGGCGCACGGTCACTGGATCCACTGGCGCGCGCAGCGGTAAGACGATGTGAGGATGAGACAAAGCCAACAACATCACCACAGAAACCACAGCTTTCATGGGCCCCTACCTGCCCCTGTCCGCTAGATGGACTTCAGACTTCTACGTGCGTCCGCCATCTCTTGTCCGTCCTGCGGGGATGGCCTCTGCGGAAGGGGTTTGCGAAACTTTGCCGCGGCGTCGCGATTCGTGTCGCTGGCCTGCGGCGCTACCTGGGTCGACGGAGTTTGCTGCTGGGGATGAGCTTCTGCCTGGGAGTGCTGCTGCGCGAGGGCGTGAGCTTTGTAAGCGTCCTGAACGGCTTTGCCCTTCATGTGGCTGAGTTCGGTGCTGTCGGAAAATAGCTGCACGATCAGATGCCGCTGGGAATCGATGGTGCGCCCCTGTTCCACGACCAGCAGCGCCATCAAGCCGTAGGACGCCAGGAAGAGCACGACCAGAACCGGCAACATCGTATGCTTCGGCTTCGGCACCACTGCTGCGGGTTCAGCCGCCACTGCAGGTACGCTCATTAAGCTGATCACGTTGCACCCCATGTTCGCCCGAATCACCGTGGGCACCCTGTGGAAATGCAGCTTGGACGCCATCGCACGGTGAAATTGTAAGATATTGATAATAAATGTCTTATTTTGCACTAAGGGGTGTCGAGGACGAGGCGGATGTGCAAAGTCCTGCACATTATGAGTAACCCATCATCGGATTACGGGAGTGACTTGAAAACTGCTTTTCGCTCTTAGCCGTTAGCACTTAGCCACCGCAAGGTTCCCGAGTTTTCGCGGGCTAAGTGCCAGGTGCGAACGGCTAGCTTTACTTTCCCATCACCAGCTTGGCGATGGTGGCCAGCTGCATGTTTGAAGTGCCTTCGTAGATTTTGCCGATCTTTGAATCGCGCCAGTATTTTTCGACGGGATAATCTTTGGTGAAACCGTATCCGCCGTAGACCTCGATCGCGAGCGAAGTCACCCGTTCCGCGACTTGCGAGCAGAACAGCTTGGTCATGGCGGCTTCCTTCACGAAGGGCACGCCCGCGTCTTTCATGCGCGCGGAGTTATAGACCATCAGACGCGGGCGGCTTCGATCTCGGTGGCCATTTGCGCGATCTGGAACTGGATTCCCTGGAAATCGGCGATCGGCTTGCCGAACTGTTTGCGCTCCTGCGCGTACTTCGAGGCATACTCCCACGCGCCGCGCGCCACGCCCGCCATCTGCGCGCCAATGCCGATGCGGCCTTCGTTCAGGGTTTCAATGGCAATCTTGTATCCCTTGCCGGCTTCGCCGAGCACATTCGACTTCGGGACTTTGCAGTCTTCGAGAATCAATTCGCAGGTGGAAGAGGCGCGAATGCCCAGCTTGTCTTCTTTCTTGCCCACAGTGAATCCCGGGAATTCTTTCTCGACGATGAACGCCGTGATTCCTTTGTAGCCCGCGGATGCGTCGATGGTCGCGAACAGAATAAAAATGCCGGCTTCCTTGCCGTTAGTAATCCAGAGCTTGCGTCCGTTCAGCACGTAGTCGCTGCCCTTGAGTTCAGCTTTGGTCTGCAAGGCGAAAGCGTCCGATCCCGAACCCGCTTCGCTGAGCGCGTAGGCGCCCACGGTGTCGGCGGCCATGCGGGGCAGGTAACGCCTCTTTTGTTCTTCGTTCGCCCAGCGGATCAGCGCGTTATTCACCAGCGTGTTCTGTACATCGACGACCACTCCAGCGGAGGCGTCGACGCGTGACATCTCTTCCACGGCAAGAATGGCTTCGAAGAATTTTCCGCCCCCGCCGCCGTACTGTTCGGGAACTTCAATTCCCATCAAGCCCAACTGGAAAAACTCGTGAATCAAACTCTTGTCGAATACGCCTTTCTCGTCCATTTCTTTGACCAGGGGACGCACCTTGTCCTCGGCGAATTGATGAATGTTGTCGCGAAACAGAATTTCGTCTTCGGTAAAAGTGGTTAAAGGAGTGGGAACGGCAGCCTGCAACGTGATCTCAGCCATATAAGTACCTTCAGGAAGAGGATGGTAACCGATGATTTTAGCACCAGGAAGGCGGCTGAAGTCGGGGAAGGGATTGCAGATTTCGGATTGAGGATTTCAGACTACAGACTGGAGAGCGAGGTTAAATCTGCAATCACTCTCTCCTCTGTCTTGGTATAGTGTGCGGATTCACTCATGGCTACGGCCACCATTCCGGATTCAGAGGTAAAGCCTGCGGAGTCGGTTCTCGATTCCCGGCAAACGACTTGCTGCGTCGTGGGCGGCGGACCGGGCGGCATGATGCTCGCCTTCCTGCTCGCCCGGCAAGGCGTTCCCGTCACTTTGCTTGAAGCGCATAAAGATTTCGACCGCGATTTCCGCGGCGATACGATTCATCCCTCGGTACTCGAGATTCTGGATCAGATCGGACTGGCCGAGCCTCTCCTCAAACTGCGGCATGTGAAGGTCTACGGTCCTACGCTGCGGATTGCCAACAGCGACTTCAATCCTATCGATTTGCGACGGCTGAAAACCAAGTTCCCTTACATCATGCTGTTGCCGCAGACGAAGTTTCTCGAGTTTCTGGCGGCCGAGGCGGGGAAATATCCCTCGTTTCGGCTACAGATGGTAGCCAATGCCGGGCAACTGATCGAGGAGGACGGCGTGGTGCGCGGCGTCCGCTACCAGAGCACCGACGGGTGGCATGAGGTACGAGCGCTGTTGACGGTAGGCGCGGATGGGCGCTTTTCGAAGATAAGACATCTGGCGGGAATCGAACCCATCGGGACTTCACCGCCGATGGATATTCTGTGGTTCCACCTGCCGCATCGATCGACCGATCCTGACAGTTCCGACCGCGTGCTGGGCGGCGTTTCACGGGGGCGAATACTGGTGGTGTTCGATCGCTTCGAGTACTGGCAAGTGGGATTCGTTTTTCCCAAGGGGCATTATCAGGAGCTGCGCGCGGCCGGCCTGGAGGCCTTTCGCCGTTCGATTGTCGAAGTCGAACCGCGCTTTGCGGACCACGTGTCGGCCATCACCGACTGGCGTCAGTGCTCGCTGCTTTCCGTGGAATCGAGCCGCTGTCCGGTGTGGTGGAAGCCGGGGCTGTTGCTGATCGGAGATGCCGCGCACGTGATGTCGCCGGTGGGCGGCGTGGGCATCAACTACGCCATCCAGGACGCCGTGGTGACGGCCAATCTGTTGACGGCGAAGCTTAAGCAGGGACGCGTCGACCCGCAGGCTCTGGCCCAGGTGCAGAAGGAGCGCGAGTGGCCCACGCGCGTGATTCAAGCCCTGCAATCGTTCGTGCAGAAGCGGCTGATTGCCGCGGTTCTGACTTCACAAAACGTGGGGAAGATCCCTTGGGGCGTACGCCTGCTCTTTCGCATTCCGTATGTGCGCGACCTTCCCGCACGCATGATCGCCTTTGGAGTGAAGCGGGTGCGGCTGAACCGTGAACTGGTTCCAGAGACAGATTCTCTGTAGAGACGCAGCTGAGCTGCGCTGTGGGGAATGATTTTTACGGTTGGTTTTTACTTGTTCTTCGGACCCGGCACCAGCTTCAACCCATCCGCCTGCAGGATGCGCTGGATTTGGTTTCTGGCGTGTACTGCCCAGGGGCCGGTGGTGTCGAGCTTCACGTAAGCGCGCCAGTGGCGCAGCGCCTTGCGCGGTTCTTTGATTTTCTCGTAGGCGAGGGCGAGATTGTAGTGGGCGTCAGCGTAGGTGGGCGCCAGTTGCAAAGCGGTGTTGTAGGTTTGAATGGCTTCGGCGACGCGGCCGGTTTCATCCAGCACATTGCCCAGATCGAAGTAGGCGAGGGCGTAACGCGGGTCAATCTCGATGGCGCGGCGATAGTGCTTCTCGGCCAGCGAATAGTCCTGGCGGTTGTAGTAAAGCGTTCCCAGGTTGATGTTGGCGGCGGCGTGCTCGGGGTCCAGTTCCAGCACCCGTTGATATGTGGTGATGGCCTGCAACTGGTTGTTGGGATCCTCTTCGAGGGTGATTCCGCGGGCGAACAACTCAGCCGCATCTGGCGCGGGTCCGACTGGCTTCGCCATCTGGATGGTGGACTGGCTCACGACCCGTTGTTCGGTCGAGAAGTCGAACATGAACTGTCCGGCAATCGGTTCCACCAGCTTGCCTTGGTGGCGGAAGGCGACGCGGTTGTGCCGGGTGGTGAAGGCTCCCGCTTCGAGCAGCGGATTCTCCATGCCTGCCACCTGCTTCTGCATGGCCTCGAGCGACTGGCGGATCACCGCCGGGCGCACCTTGCGAGCGCAGAGGTCGCGCACCTTCTTGATTTGCAGGAGATCGAAGAAAGAGTAGCTCTCGGCGGCCGGCACCAGTCCAGCTTTTTCCCAGGCGCTGAACTGACGCGCCGTCAGCCGAAGTATGCGAAGCAAATCCGCTCGACTGTATCGGTACACGGTGTTTTTGGGAGCTTGCAAGGATGATTATCCGGAAGCCTGGCCGGGGTTGGCAAGTGGTAATTGGTCTCTAAGGGAATCTTTGTCAGCAACTTGCAACCGTTCTGGTGCAGAAAGCGGGAGAGTTCTCACGAGCGCCTCTCGAGCACAACCGAATGATCGAACCCATGGCCGCTGTCCTTGAACGCTACGTGGGCAAAGATGGAATTCTCGCGTTTCAGCGCTATCATGGGTTACCCGGTGCTGCGGCGAAAAACCATGAAGCGTAAGCGTGTTGAAGAGCTCGATTCCACGAAAGAACTTACCGCGCTGGCGCAGCAGGGCTGCCTGGTCGCCAAAGACGCCGCTTACAACCTGCGGGACTTCATCGAGAACGCTTCGAACATGGCCTTTCTTGCGGTGAAAGACTGCGAGAAAGAGCTTGACCGCATGGAACGCCGCATCGATGAGGAAATCACCACAGCGATTACCCAGGTGAGCGAGGAGGAAGCCCGCGAACTGCTGGCCTGCCTGAAGTTCATCATTGACCTGGAGCGGATTGGCGACCTGGCCTGGTCGATCACCATGCGCTTGCAGAAGCTGGGAACGCGGCTGCCGAAGGACGATCAGAAGGACTTCATCACCATGGCGCAGGTGCTGGAGAAGATGCTCAACGCGGTGCACCAGGGATTTGTGACCCGCGAGCTCGAACCTGCTTCGTGGGTCCTGCAGACCGATCCCCAGATCGACCAGTGCTGCCACGCGGTGTTTCATCGCCATCTCGCGGCGGGCGACCAGCGCCGCGAATACAGCACATCCATCATGCTGATGGCGCAGGCGTTCGAGCGGGCAGGCGATCACGCCAAAAATCTGGGCGAGGAGCTGTTTCATCTGGTGGAAGGACGCAGTATGCGCCACGAGCCCAAAGGACCCAAGCGGGCACGAGACCGCTGCCGGCGGGCGGCGTTCAAACCTGGATCAGGAGAGTTGATTTACGCTTCGGCTGCGGTTCCGCTGTCTTTGGCTCGCTTCTCCATCTCTTCATCGGAATAGAGAGTTCCCCGGCAATTCCGGGCACCGCAGGAGCAGGGAGAAGCGTCGTCTCCGTCGTACAGGCAGTAGTCGTAGGTGAGTTCTTCGCCCGCCCGAATGTCGCGCAGAGCCACGATCCACACGCGTCCATCGACTTCGTCGGACTCGCAGTTGGGGTCGCAGGAATGGTTAATGAACGCCGCCACGCCGTCACCATCGATGACATGCTGGTCATCTTCCAGACCGAAAAGATAAGTGTCTTCGCGGTTTTCGTAGCGTTCGTCTGCCTCGTCATTGGTGATGCGTTCGCCGGTGTACTCGACGATGAAGGTTCCCTCGGCGATGGGCACACTGGTGTAGCAGCCTTTGGAATGAATCTTCGAGGAGCGCACCACCAGATGGGCGGTCCCCGCATGTTTCCGTGATGGATCGAACGCAGTCATGGGGCATTCCGTGGAAGAGGATGTTCTAAGCTACCGTAAGGTTCTGCGTTCGTCTACCGGATCAGCACCAGGGTCACGCCTTTATTTCCGCGGCCCAGATCCTGGTCGACGACTAACTCCGGAACCTTTTTCAGCATTTCGCGGCTGCGCTCCTCGAACTGCGAAAAACTCTCGCCGTTCACGAACAGGGCGATCTCTCCGCGGTCTTTCATCTGCCGCAAATATCCCCGGATGGCAAAGCGCAGAGTTCCTCCCTGTCCGGAAGAACCATAGCCGTGAATCACCTTCACCGCGGCGAGGCCGTCTCTCTTGGCTTTGGCCAGGGAGTTTTCGAGCTTCTGGCGAGCTTCGTCCCGGGTAGGGAAGCCGGCCTCGAGATTGATGGTCCTGATTCCAGACACGAAAGGAGCTTATCTCAGGCGGAGAGATGGTGTCCCTCGGTAATCTGTTCCGCGACTGGGATGGAAGGTAACGTGAAAAGCTGGATTTTCGGAGGGCGACGTGCGACTAAAGCGATGGGTGGCGATCGGTTCAATGCTGGTTCTAGCCTCAGGCATGGTTTTGGCGGACGATCATGGTCACGGCAAGCATCACGGCGACGATGACCGGGACCGCGACCACAGTTATTACAGCCAGCACGACCGCGACGAGATGCACCACTGGTATCACGATGACGATCATCTGCCGCCCGGGCTCAGCAAGCGCGACCGGTTGCCTCCGGGTCTGGAGAGACAGTTGCGCGTGCGGGGCACGCTGCCGCCTGGACTCCGAAAGAAGATGTTTCCTTGCCCCGAGGAAGTGGAGCGGCGCCTGCCGCCTCCGCCGCCGGGATGTGAGCACAGCATCATCGGTGGACACATCGTGCTGGTCAACCGCAGCAGCTACGTGGTGCTCGACATTATTCACTTCGAACGCTAAACCGGCCAAGAACATCATTGCGACTGGGGCGTTCCGTCCGCGCAGGCGGTGGCACGCCCCAGTCTGTAAATCGCCGTCCTGCACGTACGGGACAGCGTGCACTCGGCCCAATCATGCGGATTCGACAGTCTCGCGCACGTGAGCTTCGATTCCGGGGCACTCCGAACCTTCGTACACCTGGCGGATTTCGGTCTCTCCGTCGCCGGCAATGTTCAGGAATTGCTTGGTATATTCGATCGCCTCTTCTTTCGAGTTCGCCCGGATGAGCGCGAAGCCGCCGACCACTTCCTTGGTCTCGGCGAAGGGCCCGTCGGTGACGGTGAAGGTTCCCCGCGAGAGCCGGACGCGCGCGCCCTTGACGGTGGGCAGGCAACCTTCGGTGGCGAGCAGAATGCCCGATTTGAAGCCGTCCTCGATCAGCTTGCCCATCTCATCCATCTCGCGCTGGGCCGGCGGCGTGCCTTCGGGCTTGCTGGGTTTGTACATGCATAGGAATTTCATTGGGATTACTCCTTATACTTTTGTTGGGAGCTTGAATCTCAGCTCTGTTTGTACGTCGAACGAAGCGGTGCAAAATCGACAAATCGGAACACTTTTTTTCAGCCGCCGGCGATGGCGCCAATGATCAGAAACGGCTCCGTCCCGGAGACGACCGCCTCGGGCAGGGGAGCGTCGGGTGACTCGTGAGACAAATCCTCCTGGCAGGCAAAGAAGCGCAGGAAGGCGCGCCGCTGCTGCGTGGCGTGGTCACGGATGGTGCCACGCAGCATGGGATAGCGGAGTTCGAGCGCGTCGAGGACGGAACGCTGCGTGACCGGAGCCGCGACCTCGAGTTCCACCTCGCCCTGCACGTGCGCCAGGGTACGCAGATGCTGCGGGAGTTCGACACGAATCATGACAGCGTCTGCACCTCGATCGAGAGTACCGCCGGAAGATCGCGCACGATCGCGTTCCAGCTGTCGCCGGCATCCGCCGAGGCGTACACCTGCCCGCCGGTCGTGCCGAAATAGATGCCGCACTTGTCGAGCTGGTCGACCGCCATGGCGTCTCGCAGTACGTTGACGTAGCAATTGCTCTGTGGCAGGCCCTTGGTCAGCGCTTCCCATTCGTTGCCGCCGGTGCGGCTGCGGAAGACGCGCAGCTTGCCCTCGTGCACGTAGTGCTCGGAATCGCTCTTGATGGGAACTACGTAGATAGTCTCCGGCTCGTGCGTGTGGACATCGATGACGAACCCGAAATCGGTCGGCAGATTTCCACTGACTTCGGTCCACGAGTCGCCGGCATTGTCACTGCGCATGACATCCCAGTGTTTCTGCATGAACAGAACGCCGGGACGCGACGGGTTCATGGCGATGTGGTGGACGCAGTGTCCGACTTCGGCCGTCGGATCGGGGATAAATTGCGAGCGCAGCCCGCGGTTGATCGGCTTCCAGGTCTTGCCGCCGTCGTCGGTGCGGAAGGCTCCGGCGGCGGAAATGGCGATGAACATACGCTGCGGATCGCTGGGATCGAGAATAATGGTATGCAGGCACATGCCGCCCGCGCCTGGCTGCCAGTGCGGACCGGAGCCGTGGCCGCGCAGGCCCGGCAGTTCCTGCCAGTTTTGTCCGCCGTCGGTCGAGCGGAAGATGGCGGCGTCTTCAATGCCGGCGTACACCGTGTCGGGATCGGTCAAGGATGGTTCCAGGTGCCAGACGCGTTTGAACTCCCAGGGATGGGGCGTGCCGTCGTACCACTGATGCGTGCCCGGAACGCCGTCATAGGCGAACTTGTTGCCAACGGTCTCCCAGGTTTTGCCGCCGTCGTTCGAGCGCTGCATGGTCTGTCCAAACCAGCCGCTTGACTGCGAAGCGTACAAGCGATTGGGATCGACGGGCGATCCCTTGACGTGATAGATCTCCCAGCCCGCAAAATGAGGACCGCTGACATCCCACTGTTCGCGCTTTCCGTCCGAGGTCAGGATGAACGCGCCCTTTTTTGTGCCAACCAGTACCCGAACCTTACTCATGCTTCGCTCCTTCCAGGGTTTCGCACCGGCGTGGCCGGCGGTAAATAGGTTCCGCTTCAGGTAGACGTTTGAGCAGGCTGCCAATCGACAGGCCCACGGGAAAAATCCGGAGTTCGTTTACGGCCTCGACGAGGGCGACCGGGAGCGCCGCGCCTGCGGCTGGCGGAAATTGGCGGGCCCGTCTCCGAACCTGGGCAGCACCGGCGTCGGGTCACGTTCCTGCCAGCGCCGCCGGACTTCGGCCAGCACCGCCGCGCGATTCTTCTCCATGCTCAGCATGACACCGCAGGGCGCCCCCGTCTCCTCATGCCGCGCTCCCCAGATGAGCAGTTCGAGAAGAGTCGGAGCCAGATCGATGCCTTTTTCGGTGAGCCGGTAGTTTACCTTTCGTCCGTCCGATGCTTCCCGTTCCGCAGTGATGATGCCCGACGCCTGCAACCTTCTTAGACGGCCCGCCAGAATATTGGTAGCAATGCCTTCGCCCGATTCCTGGAATTCCTTGAAGGTGCGAAAGCCGCGCACCATGAGATCGCGGATGATCAGCAACGACCAGCGATCGCCAAACACCTCGAGCGAAATACTCACCGGGCAGCCGGAGCGGGGCTTCGACTTGGGCTTCCCAGGCACGCACGGTAGGCTAGCAATGTCACTTGCAAAAAGCAAGTGATAATCACGGGGCCTGGCCCGTGCTTTTTTGCAGGGGGGAACCAATTTCCAGAGTCCGATCACTCCTGTGCATTCCTCTGCACATTGACAGTCCACATTAATGGCGATAGAGTCCGGCCCGCGCTAGTTCCTGGAATTATTGTGCTGGATCTTATGCGCAGTCCCGCGCTTCTCCCAGTCCTTTAACTCGCCCAGGAAAACCTCACAACTAGCATGGAGGCCAAACTTGCGTTCTAACCGTATCGTGACAGCCTGTCTCTTTGCGTTCACGTTGTTGATCCTCACATCCCTGGCCAGCGCGCAAATGCTCGAGCACCTTCCCTACTCGGGTGACGTGCTGATGTCGCGCGCGATCAAAGCCGGCCGCGTCAACATCCATGTCGGCAATGGAATGGGTTTGATGAACGCGAACGTGATCAACCCCAACCTCACTTGCAGTCCTGCTCCGTGCGCTTTCACTCCGGTGAACGCGTCGGAAGGCGGCAGCAATCCCGTCAACGAAGATCCGATTGCGGTCAATCCGACCAACGCCATGAATCTCTTGAGCGGCGGCAACGACTATAACTGCTCCAACATCCAGGGATATTTCTCCAGCAGCGATGGAGGCACCACCTGGAACCACTTCTGCTCACTGGGCAGCGGCGGCGAAGGCGACCCCATCGTAGGCTTCGACCTCAACGGTACGGCTTTCGCGGGAGGCATCCAGAATAACGACATCGTTCTTGCCTCTTCCACAAATGGCGGCATGACGTTCGGCACTCCGGTGATCGTAACCCCGCCCCTCCAAAGGCAAAACGGTCTAGCCGACAAGCCGTGGATGGAGATCGACACGAACGCGAACAGCCCGTTGAAGAACGCCATCTACGTTTCCTCGACGCAGTTCGGCGGATCAAGCGGCAGCAACAGTGAGATCGCGGTTTCGCACTCGACTGACGGCGGCAAGACCTGGACGACGAAGGTTGTTGATACGCTCCAGATCTACCCCGGCATGGTCGACCAGTTCAGCGATCTGGCGGTCGGCTCGGATGGCACGGTTTATGTCAACTGGCTGCGCTGCCCCACCAGCGGAGCTTCCGGCGATTGCGGCGGCACGCTTTCGAACATCATGTTTTCGAAATCCACCGACGGCGGCAATACCTGGAGCACGGCTGCCGTGGCTGCCACGACCACGCTGGTGACCGATCCCGGGTTCTGCTGCTTCTACGGTCAACTGCCCAATACCTCCGAACGCGTGAGTGAGATTCCGGCGAATGGTGTGTTCGGCAGCGGTTCGACGGCGAGAATTTCTTTCGCCATCTACAACTGGACGGGCACGCAGATGCAAATGGAAGTCGTGAGTTCCACCAACGGCGGCAGTACCTGGGGTGCGCCGGTGATCGTGAATCCGACCGCAACCAGCGGCGATCAGTTCCTCCAATGGCTTAACCTGAATCCGAAGAATGGAAGAATCGGCGTCACCTGGCTCGACCGGCGCAACGATCCCAGCAACCTCAGCTACCAACCCTTCTTTGCCTTCTCCGCCAATGCGGGGAAGAGTTTCAGTTCAGGTCATGCACTATCGGCCAAGAAGTCGAATCCGCTGAACGACGGCTTCGGCGGCGGCTTCATGGGAGACTATACGGGTAATGCCTGGAACGGCAAAGCTCTGTATCAGTCATACATGGACACGACCACCAACACCTGCCAGGACTTCGTCACCGGCGTGACGTTCTAGTCATCGCCGTGCAGAAACAAATCAGCCCACTGGTTTTGAACCAGTGGGCTTTTTCTTGCCGAGCAGAGCCTCGGCGCTTCCCGTGAAATAGTTCCGCGTTGACTTCCCAGGATCGGGGAAACGGTGTGATGGAGCCGACGAGCGGACTTGAACCGCTGACCTGCCGATTACGAATCGGCTGCTCTACCAACTGAGCTACGTCGGCTTGCGCTTCCGCTGCTGCTTAGTTTACCAAATCGCCTCGCGGTCCCGGCGCAAGAACGGCTGCATCAGCCAATCCACACGCAAAACTTTTCCCTGCGGCAGCGGCGGAGCGCCGCGGATTCATTTCCCCGTTCCCAATGTGACCTGGATCACAGGCCGATGTTTGCCGCGCGCCTAGAATCTTTTTAATTGAGTTCGTTTCTGGAGGTAGAGCATGGCAATTCCAAAAACCATGAGAGCCGCGGTGGTCGAGAAGTTTGGCGCGCCGCTGGTC
Source organism: Terriglobia bacterium (assembly GCA_963832635.1). Classification (GTDB taxonomy): domain Bacteria; phylum Acidobacteriota; class Terriglobia; order Terriglobales; family Acidobacteriaceae; genus DATFTE01. The sequence goes on from CAWHVH010000004.1 coordinate 1,537,231, forward strand.
GTGCGGGAAGTTCCCGTCCCCAAGCCGGGACCGGGGCAAGCCTTGGTCGAAATTATCGCAAGTGGAGTCTGTCATACCGATTTGCACGCGGCCGACGGGGACTGGCCGGTGAAACCGACCCTTCCGTTCACGCCCGGACACGAAGGGGCGGGCATCGTGGTCGCGCTCGGGCCCGGCGTCACTCATTTGAAAGAGGGCGACCGGGTCGGCATTGCCTGGCTGCACAGTGCTTGCGGATATTGCGAGTTCTGTTTGTCGGGCTGGGAGACGCTTTGTCCCGAGCAGAAAAACTCGGGCTATTCCGTAGATGGCACCTTCGCCCAGTATGCGGTGGCGCGCGCCGATTTTCTGGGACGAATCCCCGAAAACCTTTCGTTCATCGACGCGGCGCCGATCCTCTGTGCCGGCGTCACCACCTACAAAGGACTGAAAGAGACTGGAACGCGCGCCGGCCAGTGGGTGGTGATCTCTGGCGTCGGCGGACTGGGCCATGTCGCGGTGCAGTACGCCAAGGCCATGGGACTGCACGTCGCCGCAGTCGACTTGGGACCGGAGAAAATGGCCCTCGCCAAAAAACTTGGCGCCGAGATTACCATCGATGCCAGAACTCAGGACCCACCCGCGGAGATTCAGAAGCAGATCGGCGGGGCGCATGGAGTGCTGGTCACCGCCGTCTCGACTATCGCGTTCAAGCAAGCCATTGGCATGCTGCGTCACGGCGGTACGTGCGTACTGAACGGCCTGCCTCCGGGCGAGTTTCCCATCTCCATCTTCGATGTGGTGCTGAACGGTTACACCATTCGCGGTTCGATTGTAGGCACGCGCATGGATCTGGAGGAGGCGCTGTGCTTCGCCGCAGAAGGCAAAGTGAAGGCGACCATCGCGACCGAGCCGCTCGAATCCATCAACGATATCTTCACCCGACTCAAGAGCGGAAAGGTGAATGGGCGAATCGTGCTTGGAATCGGGGAACAAGCGTCTGCGAAGGGAATCAACGGTTCCGCGACGGCGGCGTGAGGTTGAGCCCGTAGCCGCCGACGAAGCAGACCATCGAAGGAGAACGGCGAAACAAACAATCAACTCTCAGCGCCTTGCACGCAAACGAAAAGGCCACCCGGCAAAAGGTGGCCTTTTCTTTCAAGGGAGAATAGTTCTAACGGAGGCAAAGCCGTCAAAACTTTCTGGCGAAATCTTATGAGCCGAAAAAGGGGGGTGTCAAGAAATTTTTGTGAAATAAATATCAGTGTTTTCAATCACTTACGAAATAGGTTAATAGCTCCCACAAGTGACTCAAAGTGAGACACGCGGACGCTTGCGAGCTCTTAACCGACTTTAATTGAGCGACTTACCTTGGAATCGGCGGCCTCAGTGTCAGTTTGGGAGAGGTGCAGGGAGATGAATTCCACCTCGTCGGCGCGGCCAAACCAACGCACGGGAAAGACGCGCAGGGCGAGCACGCGCAGTCCTCCGAAGGCCAGTCCGGATACCAGCGCGAAGCCGAGAATGATGCCGCACAGGATGATGATGTTTACCAGAAGGTTGGCGAGGTTATCGCGCCTGGTGAAATGCGTGTTCTCGTTCCAGGTAACGTCGGCGTCGTAGTTCACCGAAGCCAGCAACGACTTGGCTTCGCTTTGCGAAATCGGTCCCGACACTACGGCCACAATCGGTCCACTGCGCCGGTCATAGAATGCGGCGTGGGCCGCGTCCATGCGGCGCAATTGTTCGGCGGCGATCTGCGGCGTGGGATAGGAGATCACCGCCAGCGTCGCTTCACCACCGGAGCTGTTGTAGTTTCCCAGCACGACTTCCGCGCCCGCGTTGAAGTCCACCAGGGAAGCCGGGACGGGTGCATTCAGCTTGTCGAGCGCCACTGGACCGAGCGCATACTTGATCGAGTTTGCGATCAGCGATTGCCGGGGCAAATAGCCGGGCAGGTCAGGAGGATTGCCCGCGTTACCGGGCGGCAGAGGCAAATCGCTTGCCAGCTCGCGCAGCTCGGCGGCCGACATGGCGCTCAACTTCGCGAAGACCGCGTCCACCAGGATGTTGCCCCGCCGGAACAGCACGCGTTCATTCAACGACGCGCCCTGGTCGCCGATCTCCTCGGTAATCATCGGCCGCATGCGGTAGTAGGTGAATGCCCCGTAGGCGCCAGTGGCGTCGTTAAAGCGGGCGGCCTTGATGGCCAGCTTGCGCCCGTCGTCGCGGACGTAGGAGGCGGATTCGAAATCGAGAAAGCCGTATTCCTTGAGCAGCGCGGGATTAATGGGATCAGGTACCGCGGGGTCAGTGCTGAGCCGGGGCGTCCCGGACATCTGCCACCCTCCGAACTGTTTGGGAAGCAGAGGCGCACGCGGACCTTCGCCCGCGTTGGCAGCTAGCGCCAGAAATATCACGAAAATCCCAGGGAGAACCTTCGAAAGCCTCATGTAGTCCTGCAGAATTAGACTACAGAGGGGACGGGAAAGTTTCCAGGCATACCAGAGATCCGTCGTCGATCGTCAAGAAAGCTCCTGGCCGCGCTCACGCAGCCGGGAACAATCAGTTATTAGCGGTCAAGTACCGCACCTATTGGAGACTGTCCTCCTCCTAAGTTCCCGTTCCGCACAAGTGCGCGTATTGCGGACTACCGCCGCCATTGTCGACGATGCTCAGGGTCGCCGGACGCTTTCCGGTCTGCTTGGGTGTAAACGTCACATGAATCGTACAGCTGGCGCCGGCTTCCAGACCCGTGCCACAGCTGTTGGTCTGAGCGTAATCTCCTGGATTGGCTTCGGTGCTGGCCTTCGTCCTGCCGGACATCTGCCATCCCCCGAAATCCTTGGGAAGCATCGGGGCGTACGCCGGCGTGCGTGGCACCTCGTGCGCGAATGCGCCGAGCGCCAGGCAAACGACGAAGATGCCCGCGAAGAGTGTCGAACGCCTCATGAAAAGCGAAGTCCGGCTACGTGCCACCTAAGAGATTAGACTACAGAGAGGAAGGGAAAGTTTCCAGCAGACCCATTAGTCGCCGGCGGGGGTTACGACGGAGATCTCGTAGGGGCGCTCAGTATCCGCTAACCGCTACTCGGTGCTGTTCGTCTTATCCACCTGGCTCGCCACCTTTACCCCGCTCAATCCATTGACGTATTTCTCAATGCCGCGATAAAGCGAGTCGGCAATGCGCTGCCGGTATTGCGGGGTCTCGAGTTTGCGGGCATCAACGGGATTGCTGACGAACGAGATTTCCGCCAGGATCGAAGGCATGTTGGCGCCAATCAGCACGATGAAGGGCGCTTTCTTGACCCCGCGATCGCGAATGCTGGCATTGCGCACCGACAGTCCGGTGTAGAGAGCCTGCTGCACGTCGCTGGCGAACTCCTGCGACTCTTCAATCTTTTCCTTCAGCGCGATTTTCTTCACCAGGTCCTGCAGTTCGTGGATCGACTTCTCCGACACCGCATTTTCGCGCGCCGCCACTTCCAGGGCGTCGCGCGATGAGGTGAAGTTCAGGTAGTAGGTTTCGACGCCGCGGGCATCGGGATCCCGGCTCGAATTGGCGTGGATCGAAATGAACAGGTCGGCCCGCGCTTGATTGGCGATGGCCGTGCGGGTTTCGAGCGGAATGAAGGTGTCATCGCTGCGGGTGTAAACCACTTCGGCGCCCAGGCGTTCCAGTTGCTTGCCCAGTCGTTTGGCCACGTCGAGCACCAGATCTTTTTCCAGCAAGCCATTGGGACCAATGGTTCCGGTGTCGTGGCCGCCGTGTCCGGGATCGATCACAATCTTTCCGATCTTGAGCCCCAGCGCGCGAATGAGCGAGCGATCGCCGCTGGCGGTGGGTTGGGCTTCGCGGATGTCCACGTCAGGGGCAACCGTCTTCGCCGCCTTGCCGGAGCTCTTCCTGCGTCGGGTGGACTTGGGAGCTGGGACGGGAGGCGTCTTCACGTCGGGCGGATCCAGCTTCGCGACCGTGGAATTGTCGTCATCGTCATCGACTTCGACAATCCGTTTTTTCGGAGCCGGATTCGTGGCCTGCTCTTTCGTCTCTTTCGCCGACGCTTTCTTGGCCTCCTCAATCTTCGCGTCTTCGATCTTCTCCTGCTTCTTTTCTTCCTCCGACTTCACCACCAGCGTGGTTGGCGAAGGCTTGGTGGTTTCGAATTTCGGTTCCGCCGCGGTTGCAGTCTCGGAATTGTCATCGCTTCCCTTGGCCGCACGCTTGCCATGCGTGTCCTTGCCATGGATGTCGATGATGAGCCGCGAAGGGTTGGGCAGCAGGAAGACCTCATAGTCGGAAAGCTCGTCGACTTCGAGCACGACCCGCGTCTTGCCCGGCTGGAATTGCGCCACCCGGATCTTCCTCAGGAAGCCATCATCGACGTCGAACGTCTTACCCACCAGAGTCGACGCCAGCCTGGTATCGAGCAGATCGAAGAAAATCCTGTCAGGATGGCTGATGCGTTGCGACTCGTACTTCACATCGTGCTCGACGTCGATGGCGACGCGCGTATAGTCCGGAGTTGACCAGTGGCGGATTCCCGTCACCCGCGCCAGGGCCGCCGATTTGCTGTCGTCATCCTGAGCGTCGTTGGTGCTGGAAGATTTGTCGCTGCCGGTGTCGGCAACCTTGTTATCGTCGGCGACAATTTTGGGAGCCGCCTTGTTGCGATCAACATTCCCGCCGCTCCTGGTTTTCAGCGATGCCCGCTGCACCGGTTCTTCCAGCGCCGCGCGCGCGTCGTCAGCCAGATGGCTCCGCGGATAGCGTTTCAGAAAATCGCGGAACGTAGCTTGCGCCTTGGCCTGGTCGTTGAGATCGTCTTTGTAAATCTCCCCGATGGTGAACAGCGCGTCCACGCGATACTTGCTGCCCGGGTATTCTCGCCGCAGGAATTGATATTGGCCGATCGCCGAACGCAGGATCTTGTTATCGTCAAAACGCCGGCCCATCTCCACCATGAGCTCCGCCACAGCCACCACGCTGGGGTCGGCCTTGCTGGAAGCGGGCGCGCCGTAATAGACACGCCGGTAGGCGTCGATGACTTGCTGGTACTGATGGCGAGTGCGCTCCTTGGAGGGACGTCCGTTCAAGGCTTCCCGCATGCGCTCGGCCCTGGCGAACTGTGATCGCGCCCACGCGTCGGTATGGCGGCTGCGGGCATGCGCAGGAAGCACGGGCAGCAGCAGCAGAAACAGCGCCGCTCCCCAGCGCAACGCGCGTTGGCCTCGATGTGTTTTTTTCAAGTTCTTGCCCGTAATCGCTGTCAGCCGGTTGCGTACTTCAGAACAGATGCAGGGACCTTAGTCGGTGTTGCTGATATACAGCACGCCGCGCGCGTCCCGAACCACCCGCACCGGATCGTGCACCGGACCGCCCAGGATATGGGAGCCGTCGTCCGACCCGTTGAAGTACAGATTGGTAATTCGTTTCACGTAGTTACGGGTTTCCGCGAAGTGGGGAACGCCCCCGCTGCGCGCCACCGATCCCTGGCCGGCGTTGTAGGCCGCCAGGCTCAGTTTGACATCCCCGCCGTAGCTCTCCATGAGCTGCTTAAGATGTCGAACCCCGGCATCCACGTTTTGTTCCGGGTCAAACGGATTGGTCACCTTCAGCTGGCGGGCGGTTTGCGGCATCAACTGCATCAGCCCCATGGCTCCCTTGCGGGATACCGCATTGGGGTTGAAGTTGGATTCCACCTTGATCACTGCCCGCACCAGGTTGGGATCCACGTTGTGCTCCGCCGCAGCCTTTTCGATGGCCGCATCCACTTGCTCCGGGGTGAAGGACTTACCACGGTTGTAGTTGAGAACCGGTGCCGAGGAGTCCGACCCCAAGTACTGGTTCACAGCCGCTGCCGCCGATCGCGCCGCGCGCACGTTGGCCGAAGGAACCGGCTTCCACCGGTGCTGCTTCGCACTCCAGTAGACCAGCGAGGTGCGCTGGGCCGGAGCTTCCGTGTGCTTCGACGCGGTTACGGGAACCATCTCGTTTTCGTAGACTTTGTGCCCGTACTCGTCGGTCGTCGTGGTAATGATTTCCGTCGTTCCACCCGAACCGGTTTCTGCCTGCACGTATGGCGTGGTGAGAGAAAGGAAGGTCGCGATTACGGTACTGGCCATCAGGGCGAGTTGCAGGTGCTTTCGCATACCGGGTTTTCTCGTTCAAGCAACGGAGACACAACTCTGCCACCGCAGCTACCTGCCCGGAACCTGAAGGAGAATCTTACCTACCAGAGTGGGTCGATTATAGGCCGGATGGGGAGGGGGAGCAATCTATCCAACGGGCATAGAACCATTGGAGTTATCTTTGTAAGTAACTGTTTAACAAAGAGTTGTGTCGCAGTGGCAGAAGGCGGCAGTCCACCGAGGTCACCATCCAGGAGGGTTTTCCTGGTGCCTTAAGTAACCCATCGCCCTTTGGCTGCAACGGCTACTTCTGGGTCAGGCAATACTCGCCGATCCGCGGGTCCGTCGCCGGGTTGGCATCGGGCGCGTACACGTCCACATTCTGGCAGTCGTACATGCCGTGATTCTTCGGCAGCAGCACGATCACGTACTTCCCATTCTTTAACGCCGCGCAATCAGGCATGCTGGCCGTGCATTGCAACTGCACGGACTTGCCAGCCATGTCGGCAGTCACAATCACCACTCCCGTGGTGGTTGTCGCCTCTTTCACCATGATGGGTGAGGATTTCTCCTGCGCCAACGTTACCAGGGCCAGCAGGATGACCAGCAACATCAGAGCTTTCTTCATAAACCCTCCCACAACCGGGTTCTATCCGGTTTCGTGGGGAACAGTGTCCCGAGTCCATCCTCGCGCTAAGCCTCCCGGGCCGTCAGTGACCTGCGCACCAGGGCCGTGTGCGCCGTGGCCCGGCTCGGCTGCTGCGAGGCGGCGGTTCGACCGGCGTATTTTTCTTCTTGACACATTGTACTTTATGTTACAAAGTACTCCGTAATGCCGATCCCCGCCGGCCCAACGGAGACCCGCTCATGATCAAACGCATTGCCGCCATCAGTTTTATCTTCCTCTGCACTACTGTCGCCTGGATGATTCTGGGCGGAACCATCTTCTCGCGGACCTACTCGGCCAGCGATCATCTAGATGAAAAGGTCGCCTCCAGCTGGGGCACGAAGCAGGCCCAAACCGCGCCCACGGCCGAGTATTGGACTCAAAAGGTGGTCACGGAACAGGTGCAGGAGAACGGGCAGACCTACGAACACCAGGTCACGCGGCCCGTTCCCACCGCACTACCGCTCGAAAGCAGCCGCGTCAACGTCGTGCTCAACCTGAATCACCGCCAGAAAGGACTGCTCTGGTACAGCACCTACGCGGTCGATTTCGCGGGGGACTACAGGTTCCGCAACACCAGCGGGCAAGACCAATCCGTCGACGTCGAGCTGAAGTTTCCCGCATCGCAAGCCGTTTACGACGACCTGACCGTTCTGGTCGACGGCCAGCCTACGTCGGTTCGCACCGACAGCAGCGGCGCCACCGCGACTGTGCCCATCTCCGCCGGAGCGACCAAAGACGTCTCGTTCTCCTATCGCTCCCAGGGCATGGACAGCTGGGTCTACAAGTTCGGAGACCAGGTCTCGCAAGTGCGCGACTTTGCGCTCAACCTGAAGACCAACTTCAAAGACGTGGACTTTCCGCCTGACACGCTCTCTCCCACCGAAAAACGCGAGACCGCGAATGGCTGGGACCTGACGTGGAAGTACGCCAACCTGCTCTCGGGATTTCAGATCGGCACGACGATGCCGGAGAAGCTGCAGCCCGGCCCGCTTGCCGGACAGATCAGCTTGTTTGCGCCCGTCTCGCTGTTCTTCTTCTTTTTCCTGATGTTCATCATCACCACGCTGCGCGGCATCGAAATGCATCCCATGAATTACTTCTTCCTGGCGACTGCCTTCTTCGCCTTCCACCTGCTGATGGCCTATCTCGTCGACCACATCTCGATTCATCTGGCGTTCGTGATCTGCTCGCTGGTGTCGGTATTTCTGGTGGTCAGTTACCTGCGCCTGGTGGTCGGCATCCGTTTTGCGGCAGTCGAGGCCGGCATCGCGCAGCTAATCTATCTGGTGCTGTTTTCCTACGCGTTCTTCTTCAAAGGATTTACTGGCCTCGCGATCACCATCGGCTCGATCGTCACGTTGTTCGTGGTGATGCAGATGACGGGAAGAATCAAGTGGGCGGAGAAATTCGCGCCGAAGGCGCCATTGACGCCGGATTTCTCAGCGGGAGGGTTTCACGATTAGTTATCCATTGTCGTTTGAAGCAGGAAGCCTGGAGCCAGAAGGCCGACTTGTAGTAGCCTCGACTGTCCATGCCCGACATCCCACTCCAGCGTCAAACGCCCGACTCGCTCATGCTGCGCGGCTTCTGGTACCGCGCGCTGCCCAGCGATCAAGTCGGCCGCAACGAGTTGCGCAAGGCCATGCTGCTCGAGATCCCTCTGGTCATCGGACGTGACCAATCCGGCAGGGCGTTCTGTCTGCAGGACGCCTGTCCCCACCGCGGCATGCCCCTTTCCTGCGGATGGTTTGACGGAGCCCAGGTCGAGTGCAGCTATCACGGATGGAAATTCGACGCCCACTCCGGCCAGTGCCAGCTCATCCCGTCGCTCACGGCCGATCAGAAACTGAAGATCGATCGCATCTACGCCGGCAGCTTCGCCTGCGAGGAGCATGACGACTTTATATGGGTGTTCATCCCCGAGCCCGGCGCCGCGGGCGCCGGCTTCGCCAGGCGCGATGACCCTGCAGCGCCGGCTCCGTGCGTGCCCACGTTCAGCGACAAATACAAACTCGCGTACCTCACCGCGGACCTTCCGTGCTCGGTCGATCACGGCATCATCGGATTGATGGATCCCGCGCACGGTCCGTTTGTGCACCAGGCCTGGTGGTGGCGGAAGCGCGAAAGCATTCACGAGAAGACGAAGAACTTCGAGCCCATTCCCAACGGCTTCCGCATGAGCGCGCACACGCCTAGCTCTAACAGCGCGCCCTACAAGCTGCTGCGCCTTTATGCCGACGCTGATTCCATCACTACAACCATCGACTTCGCGCTCCCGAACATGCGCTCGGAAACCATACGGGCAGGGAAGTACTGGTTCTCGAGTCTGACGACGGTCACGCCGATTACACGCGACCGCTGCCGTATCGACGTGGTCGCGGCCTGGAATCTGTTTCGCTGGATCCCGTTCGCGCCGGAGCTGTTGAAGTTTGTTTTCGCGAAATTCGTCGAGCAGGATCGCCGGACGATGGAGAGTCAATCGGAAGGCCTGAAATCGAACCCGCACCTGATGCTGATCGACGACGCCGACCGCCCCGCGAAGTGGTACTTCCAACTGAAGCAGGCGTATCTGGATTCGCGCATGAATGGTGGGGAGATGAAGCATCCCATGAGTGGCCCGGTGACGCTGAAGTGGAGGAGCTGAAGAGTCATGAGTACCGAGTACCGGGTACCGAGCTAAAGACAAAATCGACGAGGTTCGCTCGTGCTCGCTACTCGGAACTTACCAGCCAGTCCATCGCTTCTTCGCGGGTGGCGAAGGTGGGGAAATCGCGCTGCGAAAAACTCTTGAAATTCTCGTAGAAGACCTTCGGGAGGCTTTCGGTTCCCACCCAGGCAGACCGCTTGACATGCGGACGATCGAGCACCAGCACTTCCTTCATCCGCATGACTACGGACTTGTCGATATGCGCGCCGGTGAAGTCAGCGAGGGTTAAAGCGGAATTCGGAGGCAGAGCAGCGATCTTGCGCTGGACTTCATTTACGATGGGCAGAAACTCTTCTCCTGAAAGACCGCTGAAGTCAATCAGCAGAATCGCTTTGCCGCGATGCTTGATGAAGCGTATGCGCTCGTCCATAAAAAGCACTCAGCAATCAGCACTCAGCATTCAGCCAGCACGCATGGTCGCCGAGAGGCTGAATGCTGACTGCTGAGTGCTATTTTAGTAACGCTTCCACCACTCCATAGGCCGAATCCAGCGCTGCGTCCAGAGAGCCGGGATCATTGCCTCCGGCTTCGGCCATATCCGGACGCCCGCCGCCTTTGCCGCCGACTTTTTGCGCCACCGGGCCGATCACTTTACCGGCCTGCACGCGGCTGGTCAAATCCTTCGTCACCCCGACGATGATCGCGACCTTGCCGTCGTTCGCCGAGCCCAGCACCACCACGCCCGAGCCGACCTTGTCGCGCAACTGGTCGATGAGGGTGCGCAGTTGCGCCCGTTCCAGATTGTCCACGCGATGCGCCAGAACCTTCACGCCGTGCACTTCTTTGATCTTCTCGTTGACCGAGCCCACGGAGGATGATGCCGATTTCATGCGCACCTGATCGAGTTCCCGCGCCAGGCGCTTGATCTCGGCGTCTTTCTTTTCCAGTTCCAATCTCAAAGCTTCGGCCGGACTGAGAATCTCGGGTGCGCCATCCTTTCGCGTACTTTGCGAAAGAGTGGGAGCTGCAAAACTGGCGACCACGCCTTCCAGTTCGTGATCTTTCCGGAAGTGCTTCAGCGAGCCTTCGCCGGTGACCGCTTCGACCCGCCGCACTCCTGACGACACGCTGCCTTCTTTCAGAATCTTGATGAGGCCGATCTCGCCGGTCGCGCCGGTATGCGTGCCTCCGCACAGCTCGGTCGAAAAGTCTCCGATCCGGATGACCCGCACCTTGTCGCCATACTTCTCGCCGAACAGCGCCATGGCGTGATACTGGTTCACCGCCACGTCGATAGGGACATTCTCGATGACTTCGACTTTCTGGTTGCGCAGCACTTCTTTGTTGATGATGTCTTCGATGTCCTGCAATTCTTCGTCGGCGACAGCGGTGAAGTGCGAGAAGTCAAAGCGCAGATGTCCGGGATCGACCAGCGATCCCGCCTGCTTCACATGCTTGCCCAGCACCTCGCGCAGTCCGGCATGAAGCAGATGCGTCGCGGTGTGATTGCGCATGGTCGAATCGCGGACCTCGGCGTTGACTACGGCGTCGACTTTGTCACCCACGCGAATGGGGCCCTTCATCACCACCTGATGCGCCCGCACGCCCTGAATCGGGTAGTAGCAGCCGGTTACTTCGGCGACGATGGTGTTGTGATCGTCGGAGTAGAGCCATCCGCGGTCGCCGACCTGTCCGCCGGACTCGGCGTAGAACGGCGTGTGATCGAGAATGATCTCGCCTTTTTCGCCGGCGGTGAGTTGTTGCACACCTTGACCGTTGGAAATAATCGCCAGCACCTCGCACCCATCCGAGCGCGTCTGGCGATAGCCCTCGAAGACCGAGGTCGGCAGCTTCTGGTAGGCGGGATTCGCGGTTTGTTTGGCCGCGCCTTTCCAGGAAGCTTTGGCTCGCTGGCGCTGCTCGTCCATCGGCGGCGTCGAAACCCTTTTGATCGAATTCGATGCCCTGATCGCGCGCCGCGTCCTGCATGAAGTCGAGCGGCATGCCAAAGGTGTCATAGAGCTTAAAGGCATCTCTGCCCGGCTAAGCTGACTGAGCCACGGCCCCGGATGTATGACATTTCTTCGAGGTGATGTAGCCCCCGCTGTATCTCGGAGATTACTTCGTTGCGGAGTCTTGTCAACTCGCTCGCCTCGCATCGTCAAGCAGCTTGCCTCGAGTTTTTGGAGTCCGAGCTCCAGCGTGTGCGCGAATCTTGTCTCTTCCGCCAGCACCGCCTTCGACACCCGATCCGCGGTCTCTTTCAATTCCGGATATGCATCCTGCATCAAGATCGCGCACTGCGAACACCATCTCGTACAGAAATGGTTTGTTCTGTCCCAGCAACCGTCCATGCGTGATCGCGCGCCGGATGATTTTCCGCAGTACATACCCGCGGCCTTCATTCGAAGGAATCACACCATCGGAGATCAGGAACGTGGCGGCTCGCGAGTGATCGGCGATCACGCGCAGCGACGCCGCCGATTTCGCATGCGCTTCTTTTTTCAACTCCGTCTTCAGAGAGGTCCCCGTCAGTTCGGCTGCGCGCTCAATCAGCGGGATAAACAAATCCGTGTCATAGTTCGAGACCACGCCCTGCAGCACCGCCGCGATCCGCTCCAGACCCATGCCGGTGTCGATCGACGGCTTGGGTAGCGGCGTCAGTTTGCCCGAGGAGTCGCGGTCGAACTGCATGAACACCAGGTTCCAGATCTCGACGTAGCGTCCGCACTCGCATCCAAATTTGCAGTCGGTGTGTCCCTGGTCCGAGGCGATGGCGCCCATGTCGTAATGAATTTCGCTGCACGGCCCGCACGGGCCGGTGTCGCCCATCTGCCAGAAGTTTTCTTTCAGGCCAAGCTCGTAAATGCGATTCTTGGGGACGCCCTGCGCCACCCACAAGTCATAAGCTTCGGCGTCACGCTCGATGCCATTCTCGCCTTTGAAGATGGTGGCGTAGAGCTTGTCTTTGGGGACGTTGAACCAGGCCGGAGAAGTGATCAGCTCCCAGGCAAAGGCAATGGCATCTTTTTTGAAGTAGTCGCCGAAGGAAAAATTGCCCAGCATCTCGAAGAACGTGTGGTGGCGGTTGGTGAAGCCGACGTTTTCGAGATCGTTATGCTTGCCGCCGGCGCGCACGCACTTCTGCGAAGTCGTGGCCCGGTTGTAATCGCGCTTCTCCAGGCCGAGAAAGACGTCCTTGAACTGGTTCATCCCGGCGTTGGTGAAGAGCAAGGTGGGGTCGTTCGCCGGCACCAGCGACGACGAATGCACTTCTTTGTGTCCGTGCTCGACAAAATAGTCGAGAAATTTGCGGCGGATTTCAGAGCCTGTGAGCATGAAACGCTAATTCTAAATGAAAACCGCGGGGGAGGCGGAGGACGCTGAGGGAATGAACATCAAGCATCCTCTGTGTTCCGTGGGCTTTTCATTCGACCTCTCCTTCGAGCGCGGTTAACATCTCGTCATCGACATCCCACTTCTTGAGAATCTTGAAGATGGTCTTCGATCCGAAGCCGGCCCGGGTGAGCTGGCGGAAAATTCTGGCGGCGTGCTTCTGGTCTTTTGGCTTCTCCAGGCGCTTGCGCCGCAGGTATTCGCGCGCCTGCTTCTCTTCGCTCACCTCGTCATAGAACGACTCCACCGCTTTCTCGATGACTTCGCCGTGCACGCCCTTGATCTTCAGATCGGTTACTACCCGCATGCGTCCGAACTTTTCGTTGTCGCGCCGGTAGGATGAATAGGCCGCGGCATACTTGGCATCGTTCAGATAGCCTTGATCTTTCAGCTTGCGGATCACCAGTTCGATAAGTGTCTGCCCGTATTCCGTTTCCGCTTCCACCCGCGGGCGCATCAGCCGCTTTAGCTCTGCGACCGAGCGCATGCGGCGTCCCAGAGCGCCGACGGCATAGGCGTAGAGTTCAGCTTCGGTGTCGAGTTTACGTGGACGCCCAAACGCCATGAACCAACGTTAGCGCAAATAGACCGAAATTGCAGTGCCGTTCCTTCGTGAGCCTTTGTGTCCTCTGTGGTTAACGACCTTTCGCAAAAAAAAAGGGCGCGCCGGAGCGCGCCCGTGTCCAGGAGGAAAAGTCTAGCGTCCGCCGAAACCCTGTTGTTGCATGGCGTTCCTCGAGATGTCGCTGGTCGAGGAAATGCCCTGCATACGCAGCTTGAAGTCGTCGGCGTTCGAAGCGTTTTCGAGAGCGGTTTCGTAGTTGATCAGCCCGGCCTGGAACAGGTCCCAGAGCGACTGATCGAAGGTCTGCATGCCGTACTGCGAAGTGCCGGCGGAAATGGCGTCGCGGATGGCGCGCGTCTTTTCCGGCACCAGCACGCACTCGCGGATGTAGGCGGTATTGATCATGACTTCGACCGCCGGTACGCGGCCTTCGCCATCGCAGCGCTTAACCAGCCGTTGGCTGACGACAGCGCGCAGCACGGCGGCGAGCTGCAAGCGGATCTGCTTCTGCTCCGGCGGAGGAAAGATCGCGATAATACGGTTGATGGTTTCGACCGCGTCCAGGGTGTGCAACGTGGAGAACACCATGTGTCCGGTTTCGGCCGCGTGCAGAGCCGTGCCGATCGTTTCGAGATCGCGCATTTCGCCGACCAGGATCACGTCCGGATCCTGACGGAGAGAAGCGCGCAGCGCCGCTCCAAACGAAGGCGTATCGACTTCCACTTCGCGCTGGTTTACATACCCTTTCTTGTCGCGATGCAGAAATTCGATAGGATCTTCGATGGTGATGATGTGTTCGGCTCGGGTGGAATTGATGCGGTCGACCATGGCGGCCAAGGTAGTGGATTTACCGGAACCGGTGACGCCCGTGACCAGGATCAGGCCGCGGGGCATGTCGCAGATCTGCTCCACTACTTTCGGCAGATAGAGTTCATCAAGGGCGCGAATCTTGGTGGGAATGACGCGGAGGACGAGTCCCACCTGTCCGCGCTGCTGGAAAACGTTCACACGGAAGCGGCCCAGTCCGGCGACGCCGTAGGCCATATCGATTTCCGTGGTTTCTTTGAATTTTTGCTTTTGCCGCGCTGACATCATGCTGAATGCCATGGTCAACATGTCTTCAGCGCTGATGCGGGGCTGGTCGGTCAATGGAACCAATTCGCCATCGATGCGGAGGTGCGGGTAGTTGCCAACTTTCAAATGCAAGTCGGAACTACGGCGCTCCATGGCGATTCGCAGCAGGTCGTCAATATTCATCGACACGTTCCCCCGAACCACTATCATCGCCCGAATCGTCACCTGACCCAAGATGACCTAAGTAACGGGACGATTGCGGCCCATCGCTTCGTCCCAGGCCGAGGTTGTCATGCGGTGCGAAGCGAAGGACCTGCGTTGACTTAGTCAACGGACTTAGTCCATACTGGCGGTTATGGAAGTGAACGTTCACGAGGCCAAAACCCACCTGTCGAACCTGCTGAAGCGAGTGGAGGCGGGGGAAGAAATTACGATTTCGCGGGCTGGGGTGCCGGTAGCGCGTCTGATTGCAGCCGCCCCGAAAGGCCAAACTCGCCCCATGGGAATGTTGCGGGAAAAGATGTGGATTGCCGACGACTTCGATGCGCCCGATCCCGAACTCGAAGCCTTGTTCTACGACGCGCCTTTTGTTTCCAGCCCTGGACCGAGAACAAAGAAGAAGAAGAAAAAGACTTGAGATATCTGCTCGACACCGGCGTCTGGCTCTGGAGTCTGTTGCAGCCGGAACGGCTCTCGCGCAAGGCGCAGGATGTCATCACCGAACTCGAACAAGAGATATTCCTCTCTGCGGTGTCGTCGTGGGAAATAGCCATCAAGTCGTCCACGGGGAAACTGAAGCTTCCTCAGTCGGCGCAGTCGTTCGTTCCTCAATTCATGCGCGAACAAGGGCTGCGACCGCTTCCGATTTCTCTTGGGCATACTCTGGCGGTTGCATCACTTCCTCTTCATCACCGCGATCCCTTCGACCGATTGCTCATCGCTCAGGCACTCGAGGAGAAAATGGCGCTTCTTACCGCCGATCGCGCATTTGAAAAGTACGGCGTCGACATCGTCTGGTGCGGGAAATAGACAACACAAAAGCCGCCCCGAAAGGCGGCTTTCTAAGCGACAAAGACTAAACGAACCAGCCCCTAGCGGCTAACCGCCGTTTCCACCGGCACTGGCGTGAGCCAGCCAAACTTGTCGGGCTTGGTGCCCTGCACGATCCCGTAGAACTCTTTCTGGATGGCCTTGGTGATCGGACCGATGACCCCCTTGCCGACGCTGATCTTGTCGACCGAGCGCAGCGCGGTAATCTCGGCGGCGGTGCCGCTGAAGAAGGCTTCGTCGGCAATGTAGAGCATCTCGCGAGGAATGCCTTGCTCCACCACCGGAATCCCCAGCTCCTTCGCAATCTTCAGCACCGAATCCCGCGTAATGCCGGGCAGCACTGAGTTGCCCAGCGGCGCGGTCTGCAGCACGCCATTGCGCACCACGAACAGGTTTTCGCCCGATCCCTCGCTCACATACCCGTTGGCATCGAGCGCGATGCCTTCGACGTACCCGTTCAGGATGGCTTCCATCTTGATGAGCTGGGAATTCATGTAATTCGCGCCCGACTTGGCCATTGCCGGCAGCGTGTTGGGGGCAATCCGGGTCCACGACGAGATGCAGACATCGACACCCTGCTCCGCGTCGCTTCCCAGATATTTGCCCCAGGGATAGTTCGCGATGTAGACCTCGGTCGGCGAGTTGAAGGGGTTCACTCCGGCTTCGCCATACCCGCGCAGGATGATGGGCCGGATGTAGCACGGCCACACGTTATTGTTCTTCACCACGGCGAGCATGGCGGCCACCAGGTCCTCGCGCGAAAAATCGACGTCGATGCGGTAAATCTTGGCGGAATCCAGCAGGCGCTGAATGTGTTCGGAAGCCCGGAAAATCGCGGGTCCGCTGGGCAGGGCATAGCAGCGTACGCCCTCAAAGACCGACGAACCGTAGTTCACCACATGCGACATGACGTGCAGCTGCGCATCGTCCCAGTTGATCAGCTTGCCGTTATGCCAGATTTTTTCCGTCTTCTGAATCGCCATGAATACTCCTCACCCGAGATGATTTCGCTACTGCCATTGAGGGATGCGCCTTCTCGCTGGTCGGCGCACGGCAGCTACGACCGCCAAAGTTCGATTATTATAACCGACCTCTGCCGTCGCTCTCGGTGGGATTTCGGCCCAACTGAAGAAGGGAATTGACTAAACCAGACGGTCGTCAGAATTTCAGACACAGAAACACCGTTATGTCCGGGTGCGAATCAAGCGACGATGATTAACAGGTATTTAGCGGGTCGGTGCGATGGCCTCGGGTTTCAGCGCGGCTCGCACGGCTTCTCCCACTTCATCTCCGCGGAAGTATTGCCCCTTGGCCGCCCGCATTTCCGGCATGGCCGCGTAGGGCTTGCTGTAGTCGTTATTGGCGTTCCAGAACAAGAATCCGATGCCGCCCTTGTTCTTCGCGGTCAGCACCTGGGTCTCAATGTATTTCGGCGAGTATGTTCTGGTTCGCCAGGCGAAAGCCTGCAGCCAGGGGCGAATCGTCACCCCGCTACCCTTGGTGATCAGTTCGAAACGCGCCATCGATTCGCCGATGAAATGCTCGGGCGCATCTCCAGGATGATCGTAGCCGTCCATGCCAAAGAAATGCGAGGGATAGATCATCGGCGAAAGGACGTCACAATGCTTCGCCATGCCGACAATATCCTGGCCGGTATGCGTCAGATCCACCTGACGCTGCCAGGCCATCACCCCGAACACATCCAGGGATAACAACACGCCCGTGGGATGCAGTTCCGCATAGGCGTGCTTGAGGAAGTCGTTGATTACGTCGGAGCGATGCCAATCGGGATGCGCAGTCTGAAATAAGAAGGCCGCGTCCTTTTGGTCGCCCTCGGCTGGGAAGCGCACATAATCGAATTGAATCTCATCGGCGCCAGACTCGGCAGCTTTTTTTGCCAGCGCGATGTCGTACTCCTGCACTTTGGGTTGGGAAGGATCCGTCCACACCAGCTTCCCATTCTCCCGCCAGGGCTGTCCGGTACGGTGAGACTTCACAGCGAGTTCGGGATGGGCCACCACCAGCCGCTCATCCCGGAAAATTGCCACCCGGGCAATCGCGTGCATGCCTTGGGAGTGCAGGAATCGCGTGAACTTGGGCAAATCCCGGATCGCGGGCCTGTGTCCGCCATTCAGGGGATCGTCGAAAGCAATGTTGACCGACCCGTCGCTGTCTTTCACATCAAACACGACGGCGTTGCCGCCCACCTCCCGCCACCGCCGGATGATCTTTAACCCCCGGTCACTCGCCGCCATCACGCCCGTCAAATAGACCGCGCGGACTTCAAAATCGCGCGGCACCGGGACCGCCTTTTCCGCGATCGGTGCATCCAACATGCCCGGGATCATTAACTGCTGGCCCGACTTCAGGAACACTCCCTGCAGGTCGCCGTTGGCTTTGCGGATGGCTTCCGCCAGTTCACCGCTGGTGAGGTACGAGGTCTTCGAAATATATTGATGTGCGACGGAGGTAAGGCTGTCGCCCCGCTTCGCCACATACACCGTGCTACCCGGAGGCGCCATGAGCACCGCAGGCGCCGGAGGCTCTGACGCGGTCGCGCGCACGGGCAACGACGTCTTCGATGTCCGCACGATCAAGGGGGCCTGTCCCGATTGGGCCGCCACCGTTACGGGTGACCAGATAATGCGCCGGACCAGGAATCCGGAACCCAGTAGAAATATGCAGAAAATGGAAATCAGACTGAAGCGACGCAAGGTTTTCTCCGTAAGTCCAACTCTTACCGGATGCTAACCTCGGTGTTTTGGCGCTGCCAGTTACGTCGGGTCACCGCCACGTGGGGAGGGGGAAAGTCGTGCCCTCCATGCCAGAAAAACTTCCCGCTTGCGCAAACAATTGCTCATTGCGCCGGCGGTCCAGTGAACGTAAGTGCCTCCTGAGACAGGCTATCGGCATCTAAGTGAAGTAGGAACGGAGCCGTGGGCGGCAGGTGTTAGGATGGCGAACCGTTTGCTCTAATCCGGGGTGGTTAGAGATTCAGGAGAGTGACAAAATTTGTCGCTTTCTTCTTTGGCAAACTGGCAAGCTCTCTCAGCAGCATAAGGGCCCAGGAAAGGACAAAGAAGGGCCAGACCCTATGAAAAGCGTGCTCAGCACCGTACTCGATCCCACTCGTCGCAGTAATGATGCCCGAGAGTTTGACAACGCCTTGCACCGCAAGATCGTCGGCCAGGATCAGGCAGTCGACAAGGTCGTCGAAATCTACCAGATGTTCCTTGCGGGCTTGAATCCTCCCGGCCGTCCCGTTGGCAATCTCCTGTTCCTTGGCCCCACTGGCTCCGGCAAGACTCGAGTTGTGGAGTCAATGGCTGAATCTTTGTTCGGCGACGCCCGAGCCTGCATCAAGATCGATTGCGCCGAGTTTCAGCACTCGCACGAGATCGCCAAGCTCATCGGTTCGCCCCCGGGCTACCTTGGACACCGCGAAACTCACCCCCTGTTGACGCAGGAAGCTCTGAACCAGTGGCACACGGAGAAGCTGAAGCTCTCCATTCTGTTGTTCGATGAAATTGAAAAGGCGTCCGATGCCCTGTGGCAGCTCTTGCTGGGCATTCTCGACAAGGCCACGCTCACGCTTGGGGATAACCGCCGGGTCGACCTGTCGCAGTGCATCATCATCATGACCTCGAACCTGGGGGCGGGCGAGATGAGCAACCTGGTTGATGGCGGACTGGGTTTTGCCCACAAGGTGATTCAGATCGATCAGACGCTTGATGACAAGATCAACCGCACTGCCATTGAAGCCGCCCGGCGCAAGTTCACGCCCGAGTTCATGAACCGCATCGACAAAGTGGTGGTGTTTCGGACTCTTCGTCCCGAACACCTCGAGCAGATTCTTGAAATCGAACTCGGCATGGTGCAACAACGCGTATTAATGGCTTCGCCGGCGAACCAGTTTGTGTTCAACTGCACGCCCAAGGTGAAGAACTTCCTTCTGCATGAGGGAACGGACCCCAAGTACGGCGCCCGTCACCTGAAACGCGCCATTGAACGCAACATCGTTTTTCCGCTGGCCAACCTGGTCGCCACCGGGCAGGTGAAGCTGGGAGACTTTGTGCGCATCGATTTGAGCCCGGAAGGCCGCATCACCTTCATCAAGGAGGCCGAGGGCGCCATGGTGCCGATGCTGCTCGAACGCTACGGAGCCGCCGCGGCAGCGCCAGTCGCGACCCGCGCGGCTCGCACTGTCGCCAACCGGCGCGAGTTCGGCGCTACCGGAACTTTGGACGGCAAATAAGCTCGTATCTCGCTGACTCCTCTTCTCGGCGCCGGTCATCCGGCGCCGTTTTTTTTGCGCGGTTCTCGTGGCCCTGGTATTTCGGGAGGCCGGTGCAATTTGCCTTGCCCACCTGGCATTGTCTAAAGTTCCAAGCAACGGAGACGATATGAAACCCTCGCGCCTGATCGCGCTTCTGTTGGTGATGCTGCTGCTTGCGCCGGTCGTTCCTGCCCGTGTCACGCCCACGCACGGCTTCGATCTCTTCTCGGCACAGGAAGAGATTCAGGCCGGACAGCAATCGGCCGCGCAGATCCCTAAACAATTGCCCGTGCTCCCCGACTCCAGCCCAGTCAGCCAGTACATCTCGCACCTGGGACATCAACTTGCCGCGCACGCTCCGGGCGAGAAGTGGCCTTACAGCTTTCACGTGGTGAATCAGAAAGAGATCAACGCCTTCGCTCTACCGGGAGGCCCCATCTTTGTGAATGTCGGTACCATCCAGGCGGCGGACAGCGAAGCTCAACTCGCAGGAGTGATTGCCCACGAAATCTCGCACGTGGTACAGCGTCATGGCACGCGTGCGGCGACGAAGCAGATGGCGGCTCAGCTGCCGCTGGCTGTGCTCGGAGGCCTGCTCGGCGGAGGCACGCTCGCCCAGATGGCCGCGCAGGGTATCTCTTTCGGCGTGGGTTCCTACTTCCTGAAGAATTCGCGCGAATCCGAGAAGGAAGCCGATCTGCTCGGAACCGACATCATGTATGACACCGGTTACGATCCCCACGCCATGGTCGAGTTCTTCGAGAAAATCAAGGCGCAGGGTGGATCGCGGTCGCTGCAATTCCTGAGCGACCATCCCGACCCCGGAAATCGCGTGGAGTATGTGTCCGCCGAAGTCCGTACGCTTCCGGCGCGCCGGCAGTATCTGGTCGATAGCTCCGATTTCCGCCAGGTCAAACAGGAAGTCGCCGCCATGAAACCCATGACCGCCGAGGAAATTGCCGCCTGGCAGAAGCGCGGAGGAGGCAACGCGGCGAACGCCGCCATGGGAGATGTATCTCCCGGCGCAAGCTCGAACCTGCGCCCCTTCAACCACAATGATTTTCAGATTTCGTATCCCGAGAACTGGCAGACTTATGGCGATCAAACATCCGCTGTCACCATTGCGCCGCCCAAGGGAGTGACGCAGAACGCGGTTGCGGTCGGTGTCATGATCAGTGTTTATCAACCGGAAAATTCGAGCGCCAGCCTCGACGCCGACACCCATGCTCTGCTGGCGTCGCTGCGGCAATCGAACCCTGACTTGCGTGAACTGGGCAATGATGAGGATATCCGGATGAATGGCGCGGCAGGGAAGTCGATCGACCTGATCGGGTCCTCGCCGATACAGGAAAATGGCCGGCCGGTACGGGAACGCGACTGGCTGGTTACCACCCGCCGGGGCGACGGGTCGTTGCTCTATCTCGTGTTCATCTCCCCTGACAAAGACTTCGCCTCGCTCCGCCCGACTTTCGAACAGATGCTGCGCACGTTAAAGGTGAAGTAGCGAGTGTTCTCGTCGCCGGTAGAGACGCAGCTGAGCGCTGCGTCTCTACGGAAATAATCCGGTCGAGCAAAGACCAACCGTCTTTACCACACCTCACACCGCTTATCCTTTCCGCGCACCATCGCGGCATCGTCCTTGCAGTGAAATGCCTTCTGGAATTCCGGGAGATTCGACAGCGGTCCATTCACCCGGTACTTCGCCACCGGATGCGGGTCGGCCTGCATCATCATGCGCTGCTGTTCGATGCGGATCGCGTCCCCGCGAAACTGGCCCCAGGCAATGAAGAATTGCTGCTCCGGCGTGAATCCGTCAATATCCGCGGGACGCGGTTTTCCGGCGAGCGATTTCTGGTAGGCCAGAAATGCAATTCTGGCTCCGCCCAGATCGCCAATGCTCTCTCCTTCCACGAGTTTGCCGTTGTGATGCACGCCGGTTTCGATGTAGTAGTTCTCGAACTGGTCGGCGACGCATTGTCCGCGTGTCTGAAACTTCTTCAGGTCGTCGTCGGTCCACCAGTTCTTCAACCGTCCTTTTTCGTCGAACTGCGCTCCCTGATCGTCAAAGCCATGGGAAATCTCGTGGCCAATCACCACGCCGATCGCGCCATAGTTCACCGCGTCCACAGCCTGCATGTTGAACGCCGGAGGCTGCAGAATTCCAGCGGGAAACACGATCTCATTCATCAGCGGATTGTAGTAGGCATCGGAAGTCGGCGTGGTGATCCCCCAACGCCCGCGATCCACCGGTTTGCCGATGGTCGAACGGTCGTCCTCGACCGCGAATTTCCGGCCATTGATGGAGTCTTCAAAAAACGCGTCCCGGCGGATGTCGACGCTGCTGTAGTCCTTCCACTTGTCGGGATAACCGATCTTCGGGTTGAACGTGGCCAGCTTCACCAGCGCTTTCTGCTTAGTCTGCTCGCTCATCCACGGCAGGCCGACGATGTCGTCCTTCATGGCGGCAAGCAGATTCGCTACCATTTCCTGCATCCGCGCCTTGGCCTCCGGGGGAAAGTATTTCTCCACGTACTTCTTCCCCAACGCCTCGCCCAGCAGTTGATCGTTCGACTCCACGCAACGCTTCCAGCGCGGCTTGATTTCCGTGGCCCCGCCCAGATATTTGCCGTTGAAAGCGAAATCCTCTTCTACAAACGCGTCCGAGAGATAGGGCGCCGTTTGGTCAAGCAAATGCCATTTGAAGTAGGTTTTCCAATCATCGAGCGACGTCTGTTGCATCTGACGGTCGACTTCCTGCAGGAACTTGGGCTCCTGCACATTCAAATCCACGTCCTGCGGCAGTTGCTTGTGTTTGAAGTAATCCGCCCACTCCAGATGCGGAGCCATGGCCTGCAACTGCGCAAAGTTTGTCTTGTGATCGGTGGCGCTGGGATCGCGCAACTGCGCTGGAGCCAGCTCGGCCTCAGCAAATTTCGTCTCCATCGTCATCACTGTCTGCGCCCCGGCTGTAGCCTTGGCTTCATCCCATCCTGCCAGTTTGAGCATATTGGCGACGTGCTGCTGGTACTTCGCGCGCGCCTCCACAAACCGTGGCTCGGGACGCAGATAGTAGTCGCGCTCCGGCAGTCCTAACGCGTTGGAGGAAATATCGGCCATCACCTCGGTGGGGTTATGCGGATCCTGCGATCCGAAAAGCGCGAAGGGCACCACCACCATCATGTCGTGCAGTTCCGCCATCACCTGCTGCAGTGCGGCGATATTCCCGGCTGCGTCAATCCGGGCCAGATAAGGCTTCAACGGCTCCATGCCACGAGCGTTTACCTTCGACTCGTCCATGCACGCGCCGTAATAGTCCCCGATCAGTTGTTCGGTGCTACCTTTGGGCGCGCTCTTGTCCTCGGAAGCCTCGTCCAGAATGAGTTTCAGCTTGTCTTTGGTAGTCTCGCCGGCAGCCCAGCGCCGGCTCCATCGGGTCATCGACGCAGGAATGGGATTATTGGCCCGCCAGGTGCCATTGGCGAATTGATAAAAATCCGTGCATGGGTCGGCCTTGCGGTCGAGGTCCGAAACTTCAATTCCCTTGAGTGGCGCGGTCTGTGAAAAGGCGAACAGAGAAGACATCAAAACCAGCAGCAGAACTTTGAGAATGCGCATGAAGACGCCCCTTTTTCCGAGAAGGCCCGGAAAGTGTTCGAGCAAACTCGCAATTCTAGCTGAGGAAAGGGGATTGTGTATGTGCTTGGAACAGATGTTGAGTGTGAGGCGGGGCTTCCCTGACGACTGAAGGCTGAGGACTGACGACTGTGCTCCTACCCCCCCTGCTTGAGCTCGACCAATACCTGCCGCGCAATCTCTTTGAGCGTATCGAACACGCCCACGCCCTGGAAGGCCACGGCCTCAATCACCGGTTCATTCTTGCGTTTTAGTTCCTTGGCTAGCGCCGGCACTGGCATCACGTTAGGCAGATCGCGCTTGTTGAGCTGCAGGACGTAGGGAATCTTCTGGAAGTCGTACCCATGTTCCTTCAGGTTGTCCATCAGGTTGTCGAGGGCCTCGACGTTGGCGTCCATGCGCTCCTGCTGGGAGTCGGCGACGAACACAATGCCGTCCACACCCCTGAGGATCAGCTTCCGGCTGGCATCGTAGAACACCTGTCCGGGGACGGTATAGAGGTGAATGCGGGTCTTGAAACCGCGCACCGACCCGAGGTCGAGCGGCAGGAAGTCGAAGAACAGCGTTCGCTCGGTCTCCGTCGCCAGCGAGATCATCTTGCCTTTTTGTTGTTCGGCGGTTTTCTGATAGATGAACTGCAGATTCGTCGTCTTACCGCCCAGCCCGGCGCCGTAATACACGATCTTGCAGTTGATCTCCCGGGCTGCAAAGTTGATGAAACTCAAGACCTTCCTCAAAATCCGCGGCTAACATTCCGTACCCGCGAACGCCCCGCGCAGGGAATTTGGCTTATTGCTGCTGGATTTATACCATACGCCCCAGCATTACCGGCAGGTTACCGGGGTTACTACCAATGAGCACCGCCCCGAGGCTGCGCTGGTTCTCATAGTTCTCACCACAGCGAAACCCGGAACCTGGCGTCCAATGCTCGCCTCACCGAACCGGTGGCAAGGGGTAATAGCCTGCCTTGGCGAAGACTTTTACATTCGGCAGGTCCACGCGGACTTCGATTTCACGGTAGGTGCTGCTCGGGGTCACACGCGTGGTGTAGCCAAGCGTATACAGGTTGCGGGCGTCGCCGATGGCTTGTACGTAGGCGGCTTCAATCGCGTTGCGGTGGTAATCGTTGGTGACCTCGCCTCCTGTGGCATTGGCGTACTTGGGCAACAGATCCGTGTATCCCATCTTCGGGAGGTGGAAGCGCGATAATCTGCTGTATCCAGGAATCGCGGCTTCCTCCACGCCAATTCCGTAAACCAGGATTCCGTTTGCCAGCAGGACTTTCAGTACGTCCTTATAGCTGGCGCGGCTGCCCCACTCCCGGCCATTGCTGATCACGAAAATGATTTTGCGGCGCGACCGGTCGCGCTTGCTCAGATCGCGCGCCGCCGCCAGAATGGCGTCGTTCAAGACATGCGTTTCCTTCGGAGGTGTGTATACCGTCGGGGCGCCCGGGTCCAGTGGATACCCGTTCACCATCGGCCCTCCCGGCCCCAGCGGCCCGCTGGTCACGGGAGGTCCATTGTTTCGCCCTTTAACCGTTTTCAACTGGTTGAGTGTGGCCGTCAGTTCCCTGCCTGCAGTCGCAAAGTCCGCCACCTGCGAGTAGGTGCTGCTGAAGGTGTACACCGACACTTCGTCGTAGCGGCTGAACGCGCCTTCCAGCGCAGAATAAGTCTCATTGATCTTCTGCACGGCTACGTCGGCCATCCCGGTGTCAATGACGACTGCCGCCGAGAGGGTAAAGGGATCGCTGGTAAAGAAATTCAGTTTCTGCTGGATGTTGTCCTCAAGCACGGTGAAGTCCTTGGACAGCAATCCTTCCAGCGGGCGTCCGTCCGAGTCGAGCACCCGCACCGGGATCAGCACCTGGTTCACGGGAACTCTGATCTTGTAGAGCTGTTCCTGTCCGGGGCTCATTCCCGCGTTTTGCTCGGCGGTGGCTCCCCCTTGGGGCACGGTCTCAACTTTAAAAGGCGGAGGTGGTCCCGGCGTCTCCCCTGTAGCTGGCGCGGGCGTGGCGGGTCGCTCGGTTTGAGTGGGTGCCGGCGTGTTGCTTCCCGGAGGCGACGTGGTCGGGACATTGGGAAAGTTCTGGGGCGGCTGCACCGCCGATGGAGCGTCCGGAATGTCTTGTTTTTGCTGATCTTGCGCCGATTGCGCCGCGCAAGTGCCCGCCGCCAGGATCCACCACACCGTCACTATGCAACTTGCTCGTGCAATTCGTAGCAACACGGATAGCCCCTCCGCCTCGCGGCGACACTCTTTACGAAGTGGAACCTGGATCCACCCCAACTTGGCGCATCTAACGCTTCAGGAATAGACTAACAAAAAACCGCGAGAGAATCCTTCATGCTCAAAGCCCGTGTTTTTCAGGTCCTTGGGGCCACCGCCGCGCTGCTGCTGGCCGCTTCCATGCCCGTTGCCCAGGCGCAGAGCAGTCCCACGCCCGCGCAGGACCAGGATCAATCGCTTGAGACGCTGAAAGTCAACGTTAACGTTGTCCAGCTCTTTTTTAACGTGAAGGACAAGAAGGGTGCTCTCATCCCCAGCCTCACGAAAGACGACTTCGAGGTCGCCGAAGACGGCAAGCCCCAGACAATCAAGTATTTCGCCGCCGAATCCAATCTGCCTCTGACTCTTGGCATCCTGATCGACTCCAGCGGCAGCCAGGCCCGCGTGCTCGACATGGAAAAACAGGTGGGAGGGAATTTCCTGGCGGAAATCCTTCGCGACAAGGACCTAGCCTTCGTAATCGGTTTCGACGTGAATGTCGACTTGCTGCAGGACTTTACCAACTCCGTGCATCTTCTCAAGACCGGGATGGACAGCGCCCGCATCAACACCGGAGGCGGGGGCGGCGTGATTCCCGGCATGGGAGGAGGCCCGGTCCCGACCGCCAACGGGCCTCGCGGTACTCTGCTTTATGACGCCGTTTATCTCGCTGCCCACGACGAGTTGGCCCAACAGGTGGGACGCAAAGCTATGATCCTGCTCACCGACGGCGAAGACCAGGGCAGCCAGCTTAAGCTCACCGACGCCATCGAGGCTGCACAGAAATCCGACAGCATCGTCTATGTCCTGCTTTGTGCCGACCGTGGTTTCTACGGCGGGTTCGGTTATTCCGGTGACAGCCAGATGAAGAAACTCACTAGCGAAACCGGGGGCCGGGTCATTGAAGTCGGTAACAAGTATGACAAGCTGAAAGACGCCTTCGAGCAGATTGCCAGGGAACTACGCAGCCAGTACAACATCGGATACACGCCGACGAACGCCAAGCTTGATGGCACGTTCCGCAAAGTGGAAATCCACGCCAAGGACAAAGACTACAAAATCCAATCACGGCTGGGATACTACGCCGTCGCCAAGAGGTATGAATAGGCAAGCCCGCGAACAGCACCTGATATCCTTGAAGGCAAATCATTTTTCCAATACCAAGCATCAAAGCTGAGAACACTTTGAACGATCTGAAGGAGCGGCGATCCCTTTGACTTTTTCCGTACGTCTTATTTCTTCACTTTGTTTTGTCTTGCTCTGCGCAAGCGCTTTTGCGCAGCAGAGCTCCATGCCGGATGCGCCCTCGGCCACCCAGGCGCAGACCTCATCACAGCCCCCGGCCGGAAAGGACCCGCAAGACAAGTCCAAGGAACAAAGCGGAACCTCCAACGACCGCCTTTTTTACGCGTTGCCGAACTTTCTGACGGTCGAAAACAAGAACCTTCCGCCGCTTTCGGCTGGACAGAAGTTCAAGGTCGTCGCCCGCGGCTCCTTCGATTATGTGCAGATTCCCTGGTACGCGTTCTTGGCGGGAATCAGCCAGGCTCAGGATAGTGAACCCGGATACGGCCAGGGAGCCGCAGGCTATGGAAAGCGCTTTGGAGCCTACTTCGCTGACGGCACCATCGAAAACTTCATGACCGGCGCCGTTTTGCCTTCGGTGTTCCGCCAGGATCCGCGCTTCTACCAGTCAGGACAGGGCGGGTTCGTCCACCGTACCGGGTACGCCGTAAGCCGCATTTTCGTGACTCGCAGCGACTCCGGCACTTCGCAGTTCAATGTCTCTGAAATTCTGGGCAGCGCCATGTCCGCCGGCATCTCCACCTACAGCTACCATCCCAGCGGGGACCGTACTCTCTCCAACACCGCCAGCGTGTGGGGAAGCCAGGTGGGCTACGACACCATCACGCTGGTAGTGAAGGAATTCTGGCCCGATATTCGCCGCAAGCTGGGAAAGAAAAAGCCGGCGGCGGCACGGACGAGAGAAGCGGAAGATCAGGACACGGTGTTGCTGGCCCTGCCCTGAAGTTACGCGGAATACGATCCAGCAATAAAACGAATTCAGAGAACTCAAAAATTAAGCGGACCCGCGGGCCTCTTCGTGCTACTTTGCGCACATGAGGGACACGACGATTCGCTATTGCCCCAACCCGGATTGCCCGGTTCACGGACACGTGATCTACACCCAGGGTACCCGCTGCCAGTTCTGTCGTTGGGACCTCAAGCCGGCCCGCAGCCACAGCGAAACCGTCGCCGACCAGAAAGATCCAGGTTTCAACCGCCCCATCACGCCCGCGCGTAGCGCCCTCAGACCAGCCTAGAATCCTTCTTCTATGCCGTTGGAGCTGTTGGCTGCTAGCGATCTTTTAACCGGATGACGAACTTCAGCCCTGACCACACTTCGTCCACCGCACAGACCTTCACGTCCACCAGACCTGCTTTGAGCCCGATCCCCCTCACCACATTTTCGTCCAGATCGGACGGCACCCCTGAACTCTTCTTGGGCCAGCTTACCCACAACATTCCCGCGGGAGCCAGTTGCTTTGCCAGGGGCGCGATTGTGCTCCGCAGCTCCGCCTCTTTCTTGACAAAGATCATCGCGAAGTCAAGTTCGCTCTGCTGCGTGCGGCACGACGCAAGAGCGTCCTTCAGTTCCGCCTTTACGCTGGCCGGCATGCCCACCAGGCGAACCCGGAAGTTTTCCTTGATGCCAAGTTTCCGGGCAAGCGGCGTGCCTGAGTATCCTGCCATGGAAGGGAATTACTGCTTGGGAGCGTAGTAGCCGTGGCGGCTGCGCACCTTGAGATTTTTCTTGGGGTCGAGCGCTGAAATTTCAATGGTGTGGAACAGTCCGTCCGCCTGGAAATTCGGCGGCTTGTAGGAGAGCGCGTATTGACTGCGCAACTCATCCTGAATTTGCGCGAACGCGTTGGCCACATCGGTCACCTGGAAGGGAAAGAAGGCGCGGCCTCCGGTGGCGTCGGCGATCCGCACCAGCACCTTATCGCCGCGCTGGGTGGTGCCGGTCACGTTGGTGCTGATGGTATAGACAATCACCTCGGCCCGCTCGGCCATTTCGATGGCTTCTTCGCGGGTGACATGGCTCTGGTTGTCATCGCCGTCGCTGAGCAGGATAATCGCTTTTCGCACGGGACCGGTTTGACCCGACTTCATCAGCTTGTCGCGGCAGGCGAAATAAAGCGCGTCATACATCGCGGTTCCGCCGCCCGGACGCAACATGCGGACGCCGTGGGAAAGGTCTTCGGTATTGTCGGTGAAGTCCTGCGTGACCTCGGGCGTCACATCGAACCCGACGACAAACGCCTTATCGTATTTCGGACGGATGGTCTGATTCAGGAATTCAATCGCCGACTCTTGCTCGAACTTGAAGCGGTCGCGCACCGAGTTGCTGGCATCGACCAGCAATCCCACCTGCAGGGGCAGATCGTTTTCGGTGTGGAAACTGCTGATTCCCGGCACTGGGCGGTTATCATCCATCACTTTGAAATCGTCTTTTTTCAGGTCCCGCACGTAGTGCCCGTGCTTATCGGTCACGGTGAACACCACGTTCACTTCATTGACCGTCTTGATGATGGTTGCCGCCGCATCGTCATTGGTGGCGGGAGTCGAAGCCGGCGCGGTCGATCCGGTTGCGTCCTGCTTCGCAGCCGGCGCACTCGCCGGTTTTTCCGCCGCAGCGCCGGTGGACGAACTCTGTCCCCACGCTGGCAGCCACACTGCCGCCAGGAGGACAATCAGAATGGAAGTGAAACGCAGGGCCCTCATCTCTTTTAGCCATTATATGCGCAACCGGGCCGGAGAGCACTTCGATGTGGGATTCCGGGAACCAGAGAAGTTGTCCACGCGCCTCCGACCGAAAAACAAAAAAAGCCGGCGGGCCACTCTCCGAGGCCGCCGGCTTCCCCACCAATACCAACTAACGAATCATCACGTTGTCGATAAAGGTGTTCATGTTGATGTTCCCGCCTCCGCTGAATCCAAAGATCGAGAAGCCGTCGAGCATCTTTCCCGATGCCAGGTCGGCGGTAAGGTCAATCGGATCCCATACCGTATCGTTGGTAAAGAAGACAAACTCGTCATCCGTCCCGTCGGTGTAGAAAAAGTCCGCCGCCGTCGGCTGGATGCCCGCAGGATGGCGGTCCCAAACCCCGACTCTGGACAAGGAACTGGTCGAGGTCGCGGTGAAGTTCTGCACCACCTCGATGTTGCCCGTGTCGCCCGCATCGTAGGTGCCGGCGTACGGCCGGAACGTGCTCACCGCCCAGGGATGGCAGGAACTGGAACAGAAATTCCGCCCTACCACCCAGGGCGAAAGCGAACCGCTTTCGAATCCAGAATTGGTCAGGATGTTGCCGCTCGGAGGCACCGCCCCGCCGGTGCTCCGGGTTCCCAGCAGCACGCTCACACGGTCATCGCGCGTGGTGGTGACCGCCTGATCCAGTAATCCGTCGCGGTTGAAGTCTGCGAACACCACGGAAACCGACTGCGTTCCCGTCTGGTAGGTCTTTTGCGCGTTCAACAGTGTCTGCCAGCGCTCCGGAAACGTGCCCGGCGCTGCTCTCTGAATGCGACTGAAAGCTGCCATCGCCGCGCCCCAGAAGAATACTCACGCTCTTGGTCCCGGCATTGCCGACCGCGACATCGGCTTTGCCGTCACCGTTGATGTCCGCGACCACGATCGAGCGCGCGTCCACGCCGATGGCATAGTCCACACGCTCGCGGAACGATCCGTCTCCCAACCCCGCCAGCACGCTGACGGTGCGATTGCTGTTCACCACGGCAAGATCGAGAATCCCGTCCCTGTTGAAGTCTCCCGCCGCCACCGCGACCGGATGGCTCCCCACTTGGAAGTGACCGGCTGCCTTGAAGCTGCTCGCCGATGCCGGTATGGCGAGACAGAGTGAAATCAGGCTGATTGTCAGTGTGGTGTACAACTGCTCCCGATACGACATTGAAATCCTCCATTAACCACGGTTGATGTCGGTGAATGGTGTTCCCCGGTCTCCTTGGCCCTGCGGAATGCACTGCCCCCTGGGTTCGTTCCTGGGCTGGGTTGACCTGGGGAAGGCTGCGAAAAGAGCGGCGAGATTGTGCGTCCAAGACGGTCGCTTGTCAACGCGAGAAGATCGACTGGAGAAAACCGGACTGCAGCCCGGGAAGGCCGCTACCTCGTGCTATAATTTCGAATCCCTTTTCTATCCGAAGAGTGGACGGAGGACCGTTATCGATAAACGTTTTATCCGCACGAACGAGCGTATTCGGGCGCGGGAAATCCGCGTAATTGACGATGAAGGGCAGCAAATCGGGATTCTGCCCCCCTACGAAGCGCTCAAGATGGCCCGCGAGAAGAACCTGGACCTGGTCGAGATTTCGCCCACCGCCACCCCGCCAGTCTGCCGCATCATGGACTACGGGAAATTCCTTTATCAGCAGGAGAAGAAGGAGCGGGAAGCGAAGAAACATCAGAAAGTAATCACGGTCAAGGAAGTGAAGTTCCGCATCAATGTGGACGACCATGATTACGAGACCAAGAAGAACCACGTGCTGCGGTTCCTGGATGAGGGAGACAAGGTCAAAGCGACCATCTTCTTTCGCGGACGGGAAATGACGCGGACCGGGTTGGGACGCCAGATCCTGGAGCGTCTGATTAAAGACGTGCAGGAGCACGCGATCGTGGAGTTCCGGCCGCGGCAGGAAGGCAACACGTTGCACGCCATCCTGGCGCCGAAGAAGACGGAAGTGCAGCAGAAGCCGAGCAAGCCCGCGGAGCCGAAACAAGCGCAGGCCGCACCGCAACCGCCGCGAGTGAATCAGGCGTAGGAAGAACTAGCACTTAGCATTTGGCACTTAGCATTTAGCCCGTTTGGGTTTGTGCGGGTGTCTGCAAGAAAGTGTGCTGGCTAAGTGCTAATTGCCAACTGCTAAATGCTGAATGAGGAATCATGCCGAAATTGAAAACCCATAAAGGCGCTGCCAAGCGCTTCAAGAAGACTGCCACGGGGAAGGTGAAGCGCGGGCATTCCCATTTGCGCCATATGCTGACCTCGAAACCACATAAGCGGAAGAAGAAGCTGGGCCAGGGCGTGCTGGTGAGCGATGCCGATACGCCGAAGATCAAGCGGATGATTCCGTACTAGTATCGAGTACCTTGTCCGAGTACCGAGTACCGAGTTAAAGCAACATCGCGGCTTTGCCGCGTTGACTGCGACTTTGGTTGCGGTCCGGTGAGTGAAGAGGTTACACAGGCCTTCCCAGGTCCCCTACCTCCAGCCGCCGTTACTACGAAAGCAAAAGGAGAACGACATGCCTCGTGTCAAACGTGGAACCAAACGCCGCGCCAAGCGGAAAAAGATATTAGACCGCGCCAGTGGATATTTCCTCACAAAATCCAAACTGTACCGTTCCGCCAAGGAAGCGGTTGAGCGCGGGCTGAAGTTCGCCTACTCCGGCCGCAAACAGAAGAAGCGCCAGTACCGCTCGCTATGGATCGTGCGCATCGGCGCCGCCGCCAAGCTGAACGGGATGAGCTATAACCAGTTCATTCATGGCTTGAAGAAAGCGGGCGTGGAGCTGGACCGGAAGATTCTGGCGGACCTGGCGGTGAATGATGCCGGGGCGTTTAAGAGTCTGGCGGAGCAGGCGAAGAGCGCGCTAGCGTAGAGCACTCAGCATTCCGCACTCAGCATTTAGTCGGTAGGGACGGGTGGTCGCGCCCGTCTTGCTACTTTTTTGTCGTCCACTTAAAGGCCTTCTACCGCAAAGGTCGCAAAGGATGCGCGAAGGGCGCCAAGAAGGGCTCTAGACGGTCGCAAACATGCCATACAGCGTTCCAAAACTGACGAATTACTCAGAGGCGTCGCTGGATGCTGCCGTCGCGGGAACTCTTGTCTGCGCTCGAGGCCGAGGCTTCGGCGGTAGCGAACGAGAACGATTGGAAGCTCTTCCGCGACCGGTGGATGGCTCGAAAGAATGGCGTTCTGACGCTGGTCAACGATTTGTGGTTGAAAGCCGCTCCGAAAGATGCCAAGCGCGAGGTTGGGCAGCGCGTCAATGAACTGAAAACGCGCGTGGAAGGAGGCGTTGAGGCTGCGCTCGCCCGGATCACGAGCGGGCCCGCGAGTGCACGACTCGCAGGTGATCGTGTCGATGTAACCCTTCCCGGCATTCGCCGTCCCCTCGGCGCTGAGCATCCGGTCATCAAGACTTTGAACGAGATTGTGGCCGTGTTTCGCGATCTTGGGTATTCCGTCGAAGAGGGACCGGTCATCGAGACGGATTATTACAACTTCGAAGCGCTGAATTTTCCTCCCAACCATCCGGCGCGGGACATGCAGGATACGTTGTTCATCGCGAAACAGGGCGGGAAGGCGCAGAGAGACCGGTTGTTGCTGCGCACGCACACGTCTCCGGTGCAGATTCGGACGATGGAGAAGATGAAGCCGCCGCTGCGGATTGTCATTCCCGGGAAAGTGCATCGCAACGATCCTCCGGATGCGAGCCATTCGCCGATGTTTCACCAAGTGGAAGGCCTCGCGGTCGATACCAACATTACGTTTGGGGATTTGAAGGGCACGCTCGATCACGCGATGAAAGCGCTGTTCGGATCGAGCGTAAAGACGCATTTCCGTCCATCGTTCTTCCCCTTCACCGAACCGAGCGCCGAGATGATGGTTTCGTGCTTCATCTGCGGCGGGAAAGGCAAGCGCGGGTCAGAACCTTGCCGTCCTTGCAAGACCACTGGATGGATTGAAATTCTCGGGTGCGGCATGGTCGATCCCAACGTGTTCGAGTTTGTGAAGGACAACGGCTATGACCCGAAGAAGGTTTCGGGATTCGCATTTGGCATGGGTGCGGACCGCATCGCGATTCTGAAATATGGGGTGGACGATATTCAGTTGTTCTTTCAGGGGGATGTGAGGTTCTTGCAGCAGTGGAGATGAGGCAGTACCGAGTACCTGGTACCCAGTACCTAGTTAAAACGTCGAACCAACGGTCCGGTAGGGGTCCTTCGACTGCGTTATCGCTTGCTTCGCGCGCGATCACTTCGCTCAGGATGACAGTGGTTGTTTGGCGCTAAGAGCTAATGGCTAAGAGCTGATAGCTGGTTTATGAAAATTTCTCCTCAATGGTTGCGGGAGTTCGTGGAGGTCAGCGTCGATGACCGGCGGCTGGCGGAGGATTTAACTTCGGTGGGGATTGCCGTCGAAGGCATTTCCGGCAGTGGGGAGAACACTGTTTTCGAGATGGAGATTGGGACCAACCGTCCCGACGCCATGAATCATTATGGGGTGGCGCGAGAGGCGGCGGCCATTTATGACTCGCGCCTAAAGGCGATTCCTCCTCAATTACCTCCTGCCGCCAAAGCTGCGGCCTTCCCGATTGAGATTCGGGCGGCGAAGTTGTGTCCGCGGTTTACCGGGCGGGTTTTGTGCGGAGTGAAGATTAAACCTTCGCCGGAGAAAATTGCGCGGCGGATTTCGTTGATGGATTCGCGGCCGATCAACAATGCCGTGGATGCGTCCAACTACACGCTGCTCGAGATGGGCAAGCCCACGCACGCTTACGATCTCGATCTGCTCGAAGGCGGCAGAATCATCGTCCGCCTGGCGGAAGAAGGCGAGACGTTGAAGACGCTGGACGGCATGGAGCGCAAGCTGACTCCGGAGGACCTGGTCATCGCCGACGGCAAGCGTCCGGTTGGATTGGCTGGAGTGATGGGTGGATTCGACACCATGATCACCGACAAGACCAGGAATATCCTGATCGAGTCGGCGTGGTTCGATCCGGCGACGGTTCGCAAGATGTCGCGGCGGCATGCGCTGCATACAGACGCGTCGCACCGCTTTGAACGTGGGGCCGATTTCGAGTCGACGATTCTGTCATGCGATCGGGTGGCGGAGTTGATTCTCGAGTCGGGCGGCGGCGAGTTGGCGGGCAAAGTAAACGACGTGATTGCGATGCGCGTCGATCAGGCTCCGATTGCTTTGAACCTGCCGGAGGTACTGCGGATTCTGGGCGAGCGCCTTCCGACGGAAGAGATCGTGCGCATCCTGGAGCATCTTGGTTTTGAGCTGACGCCGGAACGCAGGGACGCCTCGGAATTCAGAGTCCAGATTCCAAGTTGGCGGCTGGATGTGGAACGCGAGATCGACTTGATTGAAGAGATTGCGCGTCTGCATGGCTACGACAAGTTTCGCAACACACTGCCGGCGTATGTGGGGTCGGTTGTGGAATTGCCCGATGCGGCCAAGGACAAGAAGATACGCGCGTCGCTATTGGGGCTGGGTTACGACGAGGCGGTGTCGCTGAGTTTTATCTCCAAGCAGGATGCGGAGAAATTCTCCGCGGCCATCCCGCTGGAGTTAGCGAATCCGATCAGCGACGAAGCGTCGGTGATGCGTACTTCGCTGGTGCCGGGCATTTTGAATATGCTGGCCTACAACCTGAATCGGGGAACGAACGACGTGCGGCTCTTTGAGGCTGGCGCGATCTGGGAAGCGTCTGGGACGAAAGCAGCGGAGTTGAAGCGGGTGGGTCTGGGAATGACGGGCAGCGCGGTTGAGCCGAGCGTGAACCAGGCGGCGCGACCGCTATCTTTCTTCGATGTGAAGGGTGATGTGGAAACTTTGCTCGAAATGTTCCAGCACAACTCGCTCTACTTCGACTCCAACACGCCGGAGTACTACCATCCGGGACGCTCGGCACGGGCGGTGATGGATGGATCAACCGTGGCGCAGTTTGGGCAGGTTCATCCCGAAGTCACGGCGGCGGGGAAGCTGCGGCAGGATGTATTTCTGGCGGAGCTGTATCTCGACCGGCTGTATGTGCATGGCTTGCGCGAAGTGCGGTATGAAGCCCTGGCAAAATATCCGGCGGTGGAGCGCGATTTCTCGTTTGTCTTCGACGACGGCGTGGTATTCGAGAAGATTGCCGCGACGGTTGCCGCGCTGGGGTTGAAAGAGCTGCGTGGATTTGTGCCCGTGGAGATCTTTCGGGGCGGGGCAGTGCCGGCGGGGAAATATTCGCTGCTGTTGCGGGCTCGGTTTCAGGCGGCGGACCGGACCTTGCGCGAGGAGGAAGTGGCGAAGTGGTCGGGGGAAATTGTGAAGGCCCTGGGAGCGTTAGGGGGAACGTTAAGACAGTAGACAGTACCTGGAGAAGCTTTTAACCGCGAAGGCCGCTAAGGGCGCAAAGAAAGCCTTAGCCACAAAGGACACAAAGGAACACGAAGGAGAGGCGGCGGGTGAAGCGCCGCTTTTGTTTTGCGGTGAAGATGCCTTGCTGCGGTAAGGATGACAGGGGTAAGGACATCGCTGCCGTTGGGACGCTGACGCTACGTTAGCTTTGCGAGAAAGGCAGTTAGTTCCTGGGGTAGGTCGGTGCTGAACGACAGCGATTCGCCGGTACTCGGGTGGGTGAGTTGTAACGACTTCGCGTGAAGGAAGTTGCGATCGAGCGTGACTGTCTGCGCGTTCTTGGCTTTCAGCTCGCGAGGCGCGCCGTAGAGTGCGTCCCCTACTACCGGATGCCCTAGCGATGAGAGATGTACGCGGATCTGGTGGGTACGTCCAGTGTCGATGCGGACTTCCAGCAGAGAGAATTTTCCATAAGGAGATTCGAGGTGCTGTTTGACTTGATAGTGGGTGATGGCTTCGCGGCCTCCCGGGCGGCGAGTGGTCATGCGAGTGCGGCGCACAGCGTCGCGAGCAATGCTGGCGGTGATGGTCCCTTTCTCCTGTTTCATCCATCCGTGAACTAAAGCGATGTAAGTCTTCTTTACCTTGCGCTGCGCAAATTGCACGGCTAAGCGACGATGGGCTTCGTCGTGTTTCGCGACCACGATCAGGCCACTGGTTTCTTTGTCGAGCCGGTGAACGATGCCGGGGCGCAGGTCTCCGCCGACATCCGAGAGTTTGCCGAAACGGTGGAGCAGGGCGTTGACCAGCGTACCGCGGTTGCGTTCGCTTTCCGTGGCTCCGGCGCCGGCGTGAACCATCATGCCAGCGGGCTTGTTGATCACGGCCAGGTCAGCGTCTTCAAAGACGATATCAAGCGGGATATCTTCGGCGATGGCGCGGAGCGGCGGGAGTTCGACTGGTCCCAGGATTGAGATTCGTTCTCCGCCGCGAAGGCGCAGGGAGGGCTTGTCAGCTTCTTCTTCGTTCACACGGATTTTCTTCTCGGCGATGAGTTGCTGGACGCGGGCGCGGCTGGTGTCAGGAAGTTTGCCGGCCAGGAACTGGTCGAGGCGCTGGCCGGCGTCGTCGTCATCTACAGTCAGGAATTGAGGGTAGTCGGGCATTGGGGTTCATCGGGATTATAGGGTGTGTAAAGCTTTTGACCGCAAAGGACGCGAAGGGCGCTAAGAAAATCTTAAAACGCGGAGGGCGCTGAGAAGGGCCGCAGAGGACGCTGAGATCAACTACAGGTTAGCGCGTGGCTTGTGCTGGCACTGATTTGGGGACGTTGCTCTTCAGGTACCAGATGAAGCCGCCGAGGATCACCAGTCCGATGGAAATCAGCTGGGTGCCGCTCATGATGCCTCCGAAGACCGAGCCACGGCCGGGATCATCGCGCAGAAACTCAATGAAGTAGCGGGCGACGCCATAGAGAATCAAGTAGGCGGCGACCACCTGGCCATCGAATTTCTTGCGTTTGAAGATCCACATGAGCAGAAAGAAATTCGCCAGTTCGACGGCGGATTCGATGAGTTGCGTAGGTTCAAGAGCGACGCCGAGTGGCGTGCCCACGAGATCGCGAGCCAGGGGATTGGTAAAAGTGACTCCCCAGAAATGGGTGGTGGGCTTGCCCCAGCAGCATCCCGCCGCGAAGCATCCCACGCGGCCAATGGCGTGGCCGAGCGCCAAGCCGGGTGCGAAAGCATCCCAGGTGGCAAGCGCGGGCATGTGACGGCGGCGCAGGTACCAGGCGGCGGCAAGAGCGGCGCCGATGAGGCCTCCGGAGAACACGCCTCCCGCTTGCAGGGTGGCGAGACTAAAGATATCGCCGGGATGAGCGGCGTACGTGCTCCAGTCATTGATGATGTACAGAATTTTGGCACCAAGGATGCCACACAGGACAACGAGGATGCCGAGGTTCCAGGCGTCTTCCGGATCAATGCCGGATTTCTCGGAGTTGCGGACGCTGATCCACATGCCCACCAGGACACCGGTGGAAACCAGGAAACCGTAGGTAGGGAGATTGAAATCGCCGAGATGAAAGAGTCTGGGAAACACTGTTCAATTAGATGCAGGAAATCTGGGATTTGCTACTGACAGTTTATCAGGAGAGAAGGTTCTGGAAAAAGTAAGCCGACCCACTGTGCCGTGTTGGAGGGCCGAGAATGAACCCGTCTTAGACGGTGGGAACCCGCCGAGACCCATTAGGCATCTCCGCATGGCGGAGCGTCGCACACAGGATCATATTGTCGAGTCGAGTCCCCGTTCATTCGGCATTGGTTCAAAAATCGGTTACCCCCGATCACCAACACCGCAGGCCGGCTACAGAATTGGATGCTAGGGAAAAGCGGGCCCGGGCGCAAGAGGCCGGACGTAAAAAGATGGCACTCCATTTGCCAGCGACTTTGGTAAGGCGGACCTTAGACCTCGGACTTCGGACCCTCGCAGGGCTATCCCGCTTTGCGGGTATCCTCGAGAACTTCGTCGAGGATGTTGGAAAGGTGCTGGGCGCGCTGCAAGTATTCGGACGATCCGTGATCGAGTTTGCGTTTCAGCAAATGAAATTCGTCGGCGATGTTCAGAGCCGCAAGCACGGCGAGGCGCGCGGTGTCGACAGTGTGTGTCTGCTCAGAGACGGCGCGCATCTTGGAGTCGACGTAGTCGGCGAGTTTAAGAATGTAATCGGGGTCGGAGCCACGCAGGTTGTAGGCCTGGTCGAAGATCTCTACCCGCACGCTCGAGTTGTTGGCGTCGCGTAAGGGTGTTTGCTTGGTAGCGGATGCCATAACGGTTTTGCTCCTGGCCCCTTAAGATGCGTGCAAGTCAGCTCGCGGCCTGCTCGGTGGAGAGGGAATCGATCTGCTGCAGCATCTTTTCCACCCGGCTGCGGATCTCTTCCCGTTCCTTGCGCAGCTGGATCATCTCCTTGCGCATGGTCTCGACTTCTTCTTCTCGCTCCTCGAGTTGTTCGCGCAGGCGCTGCGTGTCGCGCTCGGCGGCCGAACGAGCATCGCGCGCGGACTTGTACAGCTCAATAGTGCGATAAACCTTCTCTTCCAGCGCCTGGAAATCGTCGGCGGGAACCTGAGCAGATACCTCTTCAGCCAATCTCACAGACATGTGACTTCACTTCCCTTGGGAGATTTCGGAACTTTTGCTGAGTATACCGCAGATCAGGACCGAGTACCCAGTCCCAGTACCCAGTACCGAGTACCGAGCAAGCTTCAGACCTGGGGCCTCGGGCGTCAGGAAAAGCTTTTACCGCAAAGGTCGCGGAGAACTGCCGCAAAGGGCGCAAAGAAAACCTCGGAGGAAATTCGAGGCGCTGCACTTTTCCTGACGCCTGAGGCCTAGAGCCTGGTTCGCAGGCGGTGGGCGGCTTCTTCGAGGGTCTCGTCTTTTTTGCAGAAAGCGAAGCGGACTTGCTGGGAGCCGTCTTTGGGATTTTTGTAGAACGACGAACCGGGAACGGTGGCAACCCCGATGTCTTTCACAAGATATTTGGCGAAGGCGACATCGTCGGGATACTTGAATTTCGAGATATCGGTCATCACGTAATACGCGCCGCGGGGACGGTAGCAGCGGAAGCCAACCTCGGTGAGCACGGGAATGAGCTTGTCGCGGCGGGCGCGGTATCCCTCGGCGAGCTTCTGGTAGTAATTCGAGGGGAGTTCGAGGGCGGCGGCGCCGGCCTCCTGCAATGGCGCAGGGGCGCCCACGGTGAGGAAATCGTGTACCTTGCGAATCGCGTTGGTAATGGCTGGCGGGGCAACGGTCCAGCCGACGCGCCATCCGGTGACGCTGTAGGTCTTCGATAATCCGTTGATCGTCACCGTGCGATCCTGCATGCCATCGAGGCGAGCCAGAGAGATGTGCTTCGTCCCGTCGTAGAGGATGTGCTCGTAGATTTCATCGGTGATGGCAATGACATTGAACTCGACGCATAGATCACGGATCAGTTCGAGTTCCGCCTGCGTGAATACTTTCCCCGTCGGATTGTTGGGGGTATTGACGATGATGGCCTTGGTCTGGGGATGAAACGCCGCCCGCAGTTGGCGCTCATCGAAGGTCCATTCGCCATCGTCGCTGGCCGGAGGATGCAACCTTACAAAGCGCGGCTTGGCTCCGGAGAGAATCGAGTCGGGGCCGTAGTTTTCGTAGAAAGGCTCGAAGACGATGACTTCGTCGCCGGCATTGCAGATCGCCATGAGAGTAGAAATCATGGCCTCGGTTGAGCCGCAGCATACGGTGATCTGGGTCTCGGGATCGATGGTCAGGCCCTGCCAGTCATGGGAGCGGCGGGCGATGGCGTTGCGCAGGTTCTTCGCTCCCCAGGTAATGGCGTACTGATTGACATCGGCGGAGATGGCTTCCTGGGCGGCACGCTTGATCTCGGAGGGAGCGGGGAAATCGGGAAATCCCTGCGAGAGATTGACGGCGCCGTGGAGCATAGCCTGCCGCGTCATCTCGCGAATGACGGACTCGGTGAAGTGCTCGACTTTGTCGCTGAGGAAATGCTTTTTTTCGGACGCCGTTCTGGACATAGTAATGGGACAGGCTAGCACAAGGTCTTGGATTCGGCGCCCCGTCCCCTTCGGTTTGATCGGGTAGGGTTTTCGACCGGCGGAGCATATACTCTCAGCCGTGCCAAAGTAGCAGCGCATCCTGTGGGCCCTGTGGACCGGGGCGGCCGTGTGCTTTCTCTCGTTGAATTTTCCCCCCGGAAGTTTTCACGACGCTGGTTCTTCGCTGTGGGGCTTGCTTCTTCTCTTCGTTCTGATTCTCCTGCTCCTATCTTTCTTTGCGGCGATTCCCCATCCGGAAGGGCAGTCCGCCATGCTGGGAACGCGGATGTTTCACCGGCCGAGGCGGAAGCGCAAGTCTCACCGCCGCCGCAGGCACATCGAGAACATTTGAGTTGTGGCCGAGTCGGACCGCAAGACGCCGCAGCAGTAGACGGGTATGGACTTGACGGCCCGCGTGGCCTTCCTAAACCCAACCTACTGGCCGAAGACGCCGAAGGCTCCCAGTTCCTGCGTGCTTTGCTTGTTCCATCCGTGGCCGGTGCTGTTCGAAAATGCTCCCTGCAAGTCCTGAAAGTTATTGTTCCAGACATCCCATGTGCCCTGGTTGGAAGATAAGGTCCGCAGTACCACCCAGTACAACGTGCCTTTAGTGACGGGAACTCCGGTGGTGAGAGTCGCGGTCTCGAGAGTGCAGCAGGTGCCGAAAGTGGGCAGGTTGGTGAACTGCGTGATGTAGAGGGCTTGGCCGGGTTTGCCTCCGTTATCGGCGTTGAGGCTGAGGATCACGGTGTCGGGACCTTGCACGTAGGTGACGCCCACCTGGATCTCGGTAACCGTGTGGTCGGCGGTAGGAGTGAATCCGTTGGCCACCCACTCAGGGAAGGGCTGACTGGGAACGTTGTGTCCGAGGACGCCGGTGCCGGCGGCGGCGTTGTAGACATTGTTGCCGGTGCCCAGATTGCTGTAGATGGTGGTGAGGTTGGCGGGCGGCTTGAGAGCAGGGAAAGAAGTGTTGGGAGGCTTGACGTAGACGAAGTCGCGTCCGCCGTTGATGGGGACGACGCCATCTTTGGATTGGGCGATGGCCGGGAAGCAGAACAGCAGAAGAAGGGCGAGACAGAATGCCGGGTTTTTCACGGGTTCTCCTTGGGGTCAGTCGTGATTTCATGAACGCAGCGGCGGTTGGGCATTGTGCCAACGGAACCGCCGTGGAGTCAAGAAGGATGACTCCGCAGGGGAGGCCGGAGCGCACACTTCCCCCCGTACCCGAAAGACGGACCGAATTTGTGGGGAACCGCTAGAAAGCTGGACGCAGCCGGTGGATGCGCTCCAGTTCGCTGAGCAGGGCTTTACGAATCCGTGGAGATTCCCGATCGCCGGCAGCGACGCGGCTGACGTAAGAGGCATCGATTCGCAGCCTGCGTGCGACACGGGCATAGACACCACGGTGGAGGAGGTGCCAGGCAAGCAGAGCGTCATCCGTCAGCTTGCCAGTGCGTGAACCGGCGGTTTTCGTGTTCATCTTTATTCGTTCCCCTGTTGGTAGGAAGTTCCTGCCCCCATGTTCTTGGGTGTTGAGATTGTGCGAAGGCACGATTGATGACGGCAGTGATCTGGATCACAATTCGACGGTATTTTTTGGCGACACTGACGGTTTCCGGAAGAGTGACTGCGGGTTAGGCCAGAGGTCGCAAGGAGGGAGCCGTGGGCAACGCCGGTGACTCGCGCCGTGAGCCAGCGGTTGGGGGCGTGGTGTCCGTCGAGGCGGAGTTTCAAATAGTTATGCGTCAGCGCTTCGGTTTGGGGGCTCGCGCCACACGAGTCGTTTTTCAGAGTGATGGCTTCAATGCTCTTTCCCACGAAAGACTGCATGAAGGCCAGCTTCTTGGTTGAAGCGAGTTCGCGAAGGAGGCGGTTGCGGTCGCGGGCGATCGCCTCGTGAACCTGCATCGGCATGGAGGCCGCCGGGGTGCCGGGACGCGGGGAATATGTGAAGACGTGCAGGTAGGTAAAGGGCAGGTCTTCGACCATGCTGCGGGTTTCTTCAAACTCGGCGTCGCTTTCACCGGGGAACCCGACCATGACATCGGCGCCGATGGCGGCGTCGGGCATGGCGGCGCGAATTCTGGTGACCTTCTCCGCGTAATTCCAGGGACGATATTTCCTGTGCATGCGGCGGAGGACCGCGTCACTGCCGGACTGCATGGGGATGTGGGCGTGCTTGGCGATGCGAGGCGAAGTAGCAACCAGCGAAATAAGTTGATCGGTCCAGTCCATGGGTTCGACGGAGCTGATTCTTAACTTCGAAAGAGTAGTTTGCTCGAGGATGGTGCGGATCAAAGCGGCGAGTCGCTGGCCGGAAAACAATCGCGGATCGCCGCTCGACGGTTGC
Organism: Terriglobia bacterium; assembly: GCA_963832635.1. GTDB lineage: Bacteria > Acidobacteriota > Terriglobia > Terriglobales > Acidobacteriaceae > DATFTE01. Next base: position 1,580,047 of record CAWHVH010000004.1, read on the forward strand.
GCTTCACGCGTCAGGTCGCGGCCCCAGCGGCCGAGGTTGATTCCGGAGAGCACAACTTCTTGATATCCGGCGGCGACCAGCGTGTTCACTTCTTCGAGGATGCGGTCGGTGGTGAGAGAGCGGCTCTTGCCACGGACGTAGGGGATGACGCAAAAAGAGCAGCGGTTGTTGCATCCGTCCTGCACTTTGAGGTTAGGACGGGTGCGTTCGTTGGCGGCATCGAAGACGGGCGCAGCCAGCAGTTCGGTGTGGGCGAAAATGTCGGAAACCCAGACGTCGGACCTCGGACCTCGGACCTCGGACCCCGGACCTTGGACTTCGGACGTCAGGCTTCGGGCTTCGGGCGTTAGGACTGACAATGGGACGAAATTTTCTGTCCGTTGATCTTGCTGAGGTCTGACGTCTGAGGTCCGAGGTCTGGGCTGAGTGCTGATCTCCGCGAGCAAGTGCTTGTGCGAATTGCCGATGACCTTCGTGACTCCGGGGAGAGCAGCGATTTCTTCGGGAGCGCGTTGAGCGTAGCATCCGGTAACGATGATCTGGCAATTGGGATTCTGACGATGGATGCGGCGGATGGCAGCTCGGGCATCGTGATCGGCGGCAGCGGTGACGGTGCAGGTGTTGAGGACGACGAATTCAGCGGCGGCGGGCGCAGGGGCGCGTTCCAGTCCGCGCTGCTCGAACTGGCGCTCTAGGGACGCGCCGTCGGCCTGGGTGGCACGGCATCCAAAATTCTCTACGTAGAAAGTTGCCACGAATCTAGTGTAACGTAGGAGTGGCGCTTCGTTCAGAAGTGCAGTCGCGCCCGCCCCGCGGTGATCTTCTGACCTTGTGCGCAGTCGCAAAGTCCTTGCGGTTTCGAACACCTTACCCTCGAGGTGCTCCATGAAGCGGCGCATTCTTCTTGTAGACGATGACATGGCGGTGTTGCTGACCTTGAAAGCAGTCCTGGAATTGAATGAATTCGATGTAGACACCGCATCATCGGCCGCGGAGGCCGTGAAGAAGCTGGCTGCGGATGTGTACCAGATGGTAATCACGGATTCGCGCATGGAGACCGAAGATGCGGGCTTTCATGTGATTCGGGCGGCACGGCGGCAGAGCTACAATCCGGCGACTGCGCTGTTGACCGCCTATCCGCCGGACGACAGCGAATGGAAGCGCGAAGGGGCGCAATCGCTTCTGGTGAAGCCTCTGGGCACGCAGGATCTGTTGCGGCAAATCGAGGCGCTGCTGGTGAAGCACGAGGACGAGAAGCGGGCGCTCGGTGCGCAGAGGAGAGTTGGAACTTAGTACCGAGCACCGAAGGATCCAGTAATCGGGGGCGCAACAGAGACACTAAGGACTCGCCGGAAGTCTGCTTCAGCGGTGGAGAAGCGGGGCTTCCACCGAAAGCTGGGCCCTTCTTACCAGGTGCGACTCAAAAGATCAGTGACTGCAACTACGTTTCGCTAGGCGGAAGCGGCTTGCCTACGTCCCTGGAAACACTCACGGCAAAAGACTGGACGGCCTTGAGTTGGTTTGAAGGGCACCGTAGTTTCCTTCCCGCATTGCGAGCAGGTGGTGCGAGTTTCTACCTTCGCATATCCGCCGCTGCCGTTGCCTTGCGCGGGCACAGCCCCCAGCACTGAGACGCGTTTGGCTTTACAGCTCTTGCAGCGTTTTGGTTCGTTCTTGAACTGCTTGTCATGGAAAAACAGTTGTTCCCCGGCCGTAAAAACGAAGTCGGCCCCGCAGTCGATGCACTTGAGTACCTTGTCCTGGAATTCCATTGAGAGTGCTCCCTTCACCCCATCTCCTCTGCGTTGGCGCAAGAGTGCAGAGGAGCCATCACACCCCCCTCAATTCACTTTGGAAATACCCCTGGATTCGGCCCGGCCCGCTCCGCGCAAGGAGCGGGGAAAAACGTAGGTGAGTCAGTTTGGCTTTCCCAAAATGGGATGAAAATTGATAAACGAATGGGCCGTCACTGGGGGAGCGACGGCCCAGAAGTCCGCTTAGTCTTGTTCCTTGCGTGCTTTTTTACGGCTGCGCTTGCGAGCGAGCGCTTCCTTGACACGCTTCTTCTCGCCGGGCTTCAGGTAGAAGGAATGACGTTTTACTTCTTTAATGATGTCTTCCTGTTGTACCTTGCGCTTGAACCGGCGGAGAGCATTTTCGAGGGATTCACCCTCTTGAAGTCTGACTTCAGCCAAACGAACTACACCCCCAAACTCGTCCCACTTGGACCGGATAGTTATTGCAAGGTTCTGCGGGCAAGTCAAGTGCAATGTCAACTTTCTGGACAGAAAAGTGGGAGATTTCAGCAGGAATTCAGGGGTGGAAGGCTTGGCGACGGGCCTGAGGATCCGGAGGAACAGTAGCGGTTATGTCATTGACTGCCTGTGACTTAGCATAGTGGCCGGGGCAAACCGGATTGACCGAGCATATGTCCCGCGATGGAACACATGAGCATTGGACGCACATCTGCGCTTCGGGCGGGGCGGACGAAGGCGTCCGCCCCTATGTATTTTCTTTTAGAAGGCGAGTTTCAGGGCTAGTTGGATTTGCCGCGGCGCATAAGCGTCCGTGGCTTTGGTGAAGTTGGCAGGGACGCGATATTGAGCGGGGTAATAGTTCACGCCGAGTTTTTGATCCAGGTAAACGAACTTTCCGGCGGTGTTCTGGAAGCTGTCGTCGGTGATGTTGACGCGCAGATTATCCCGGTTGAAAAGGTTGAAAGACTCGACCACAAAATCCAGTTTCATGCGGTCGCGGACGAAGAGCCTGCGGGTGAGGCGCATGTCGGTGGTGGCATAGTCGGGACCCAGGTAGGCGTTGCGCCCGTGACCGGGCAAACGGTCGTTGGAGTCATTGCCGTCCTGATTGGGGTCGCCAAAAATTTTGGCGTTGACGGGGCGTCCGCTGCCGATGCTGATCACACTGGAAAGCTTCCAGTCGTTAAAGATTTTTCCCAGGAAGGGGTGCTCGCGATGGAAAGGGCGAGGTTCGGCGATACAGGAAAACGCAAAGCGGTGACGCTGATCGGTCACGCTCGAACCGCGCTCGGAACTGGTGGAGTAAGAATTCTGAACGGTGACCGGGCGTCCGGCGACGAGCGCGTCCTGGCCATCATCGATGGCATGAGCAAAAGTGTAAGCGAGGCGGAAATAGACGCCGTTGGTCATTCGCCGGTTCACCGACAGTGTCATGCCGTGATAGACGCTGGAGGCGGCACTGTCGTATTGGTCGATCGCACCCAGTTGAGGGATGGGGCGCACCAGCGGATTGATGCACGGTGGATAAGGGCAGGTAAAGCTGGAGTGCATTTGCCACGTGGAAAAGGACGGGACTTTGTAGTAGCCGAGCAAGTTGGCGCCGCTGTCGTCGTAAACCGGGTAGGTCACATCGGACGGCGGAGGAAGATTCACATCGCGCGCGCGAATGAGGTTCTGGCCGTGGACGTACATGTAAGAGACGCCGACATAGAGGCGGTGAGCGACTTCGCGCTCGATGCCCATGCTTGCCTGCTGAACTTTGGGCGTCTGGAAATTGTGGGCGAAAGCAGCGACTTCGGTGTTGAGGAAGCCGGTAAGGCCGGTGGGAGCGGCGCATCCCGCAGCGCCCGCGGGACACTGGACCAGCGGATTCGGATACTGGGGAAAGATCTGGTGATCGTAGTAGTTGGCATTGTCGAGGATGAGATTGGTGGCGGCGAGCCCGTTGTCGGTGGCGAGGGTCGAAGTGTACATCTGCGGGATACGTGTGTAGAAGAGGCCGTATCCGGCGCGGATCACGAGGGGACGATCCTGCCCGATGGAATAAGCAAGTCCGACGCGGGGAGAGACGTTATTGGCGTCGAATGGGACTTTGCCCGAATCAGGCCACAGGGGATTCGATACCATGCCTTTCGTCGAAAACGTTTGCAGGTCGTAGCGCACGCCGAGGCTTAGGGCCAGACGTCCGGTGACCCGGACCGTGTCTTGCACGAAGGCGGCGTATTCCTTGGTGTCGGGATAAGTAGTGTAAGAACCGAAATTCTGAATGTAGTAACGCGGGACCTGGTGAGCATAAGCGCGCAAGGGAGTGGTCGCCATCCCCGCCAGCATGGGTTCGAAGGTGAAAGGATTGACCTTGATGTCGTCGAAGATGTATTCCCCGCCGGAGAGCGACGGAAAGTAGTTCTGAATCCACGTGAACAGGCCGTCGCCGCCGAACTTCCAGGAGTGACGTCCGGCTTCGCGGCTAACGGTCTCCGTTAAGTGCAGCCGGTGCTCATTGGTCCGGCGGGGGAGAATGGTGGAGCGGCCGAATCCGTCCGTAACACTCGAGATGCGCGTCAACACGCTGTTCGTATTGGCGAAAGACTGCTGCAGATCGCGCGAGAACTGGGCGCGCAGATGGCTGACCGTGCGGGGAGAGATGGAACTGGTCAGCGATACCGACGTGCTTTCCGTGGCAACGACTTCTTCTCCATTGTCGCTCATCATGTAGGTCGTGATCGGGCTGGCGGGATCGAAGAAGACATTGTTCGATCCGTAATAACGCGAGGTGTTGAGCCGGGCGGTCAGGTAGTGCTTGGGGCTGAGAGTGACGTCCACTTTGGCAAAGCCGGTATTGCCGAGTAGAGCGGAGTGGAAGTTGCCGGTCATGGTGGAAAGCTGGGCGGCGGTAGCAAAGACCAGGGCTTTGTCGCTGTCTTCGTAGTCGCCATGATGCAGCGGTTCGTCGCCTTTCTGGGGAACGAGCACGGTGCTGCCATCGAGAAAACGCACCATGGCCGGAACGTGGAAGATGTGCTGATCGAGGCCCAAGAAAAAGAATGCCTTGTTCTGCTTGATGGGTCCGCCGAAGGTGAATCCCAGTTGCTGCTGGCGGTCGGTGGGTTTCGCGCCATTGGTGAAGGCGTGCACGGCGTTGAGCGCGCCGTCGCGAAAATAATAGAAGCCGGTGCCATGGTAATGATTCGATCCGGACTTGGTGACGACGTTGACGACGGCGCCGCCGGCGCGTCCGAGTTCGGCACCGTAGGTGTTGGAGGAGACGCGGAACTCCTGCACAACTTCATTGGAAAATTGGTAGGGAGCGCGGTAGCGTCCGCGAGCCTGCCCGAAGAAGGCGTTGTTGTTGTCGGCGCCGTCGACGAGGTAGCTCGATTGGTATCCGCGAATGCCTCCGAAGGCGAGATCGCCGTTAGAGGCGGACGTCAGGCCTCGCGGATCCTGGGTCACACCCGGGGCCAGCAAGGCAAGATCGGTGAAGCGACGTCCATTCAGTGGGAGGTCGCTGATCGCGCGCTCATCCAGAAGAGCACTGATGGCCGTCGGCTGGGTCTCGACCAGTTGCGGTCCGGCGGAGACCGTGACCGTCTCTTTCGCTCCTGCGACCGAGAGCGCGAAGTCGAGTTGGAGTAGGCCTCCGACGTCGATGTGGAGGTTGGGGGCTACCTCGGGCGACATGCCTTGCGACTCGGCGCGGGCAGAATAATCGCCGGGAGGAAGGAGGTCGAGGAAGTAACGTCCTTCAGCGTCGGTGAGGGAGGAGTAAGCTCGCCCCGTCGCCGTGTTGACGATGGCGACGGCGGCATTGCGCACAGCGACGTGAGTGGAATCGGTGACAGTGCCGCGCAGAGCGCCAGCGGAGGCGTCCTGGGCTAGTGCGAGGCCGCAGAGGAACAACACTTCACCACAGAGGCACAGAGACACAGAGAAAAATCTTCGAATCGAAGAATGGCGCGACATAGGACGTCACCTGCAAATGGGAGTGAGGTGAGTCCAGCTGACGGGCGAACTTCTTTGGTATAGCACCTTGCTCGTGTGACGGATGTGAGGGGTGAACGTCTTTTTGGGAATGATTCCCGGGGTGGGAAAAGTAGTACCCAGTACCGAGTACCCAGTACCCAGTAAAACCAAGAACCCAGGGGCCCTTTCGACTATCGCTGGGTACTGAGTACTAGGTACTGGGTACTGACCTCCTGTGCCAACGAACCTGTTCGACTGGTCCCACCAGGAATACCCACGAGAGACTGCCGGTCAGTGCAACCGCCGTCAGGATGGCGAAAGCCCAGTAGAAATGTCCGGTGCGGTCGAGGACGAATCCGGTGAGGGAGGCCGCGACCACACCCGCGAGATTGCCAAAGAAGTTCTGAAAACCGGTCCAGCGGCCGGCGGCCTCCGGTCCGGCCAGGGTTTGGGTGATTGCCCAGACATTGGAAGAACCGGCGCCAAAGAAAATAAGACCCAGGTAGAGAAAGGCCAGACCGACGACTGGACCACTGATCGCGGACAGGCCGAGGAAAATCCCGGCGAGGGCGATTCCTCCGCCGGCAAACGTCTTGCGAACTCGAGTGGGAGTTGCCCCAGCCGTGATCCAGCGATCGGATAGCCATCCGGAAAGGGTGGCAAAGCCGGCCGCCGACAGATAAGCGATGCCTCCGATGCGGGCCATCCTGTCCATGGAGAAGTGGCGCTCGCGCATCAGGTAAAAAGGCAGCCAGGTGATGAGGAAATAATTCACGTAATTACCGCAGAAGAGTCCGACACAGGTTCCCCAAGCCGATCGCAGTCGCAGGAACTCGACGAGACTGGGGGCGCCGGTTGCAATGCAGGGGATGGAATCTCGGGCCTCGGGCATCCACTTGACCCAGGGGATGAGCCAGAGCAGGCTGCCCAATCCGAGCACGATGAAGAATGGCCGCCAGCCAAACCTCGCCATCAGGAAGCCGCCCATCATCATGCCGAAACCGGGTCCCAGAACCAGGCCTGCCGCGATCACCGAATTGGCGAGTCCGCGATGCTCCTCCGGAAAATGCAGGGCGATGATCTTCGAGTACGACGGAAAGGCGATGCATTCGCCCACGCCCACCGTAAGGCGTAACGCGAACAGGACCGCGAAGGTGTGCACGATCCCGGTCGCGGCGGTGGCGGCGGACCAGAGCAGAAATCCTGCTGCGATTACCCAGTTGACGTTCAGCCGGTCGACGAGCCATCCCGCCGCCGGTTGCAAGCAGGCATAGGTCCAGAAAAATGCGGAGAGCAGGACACCCAGCTGCGATGCGGATAGCCCCAGCTCGTCCTTCAGCATGGGCGCCGCGATGGAGAGGTTGCCGCGGTCGATGTAGTTGATGAACACGGAAATCCCGAGGAGGACAAGAACGATGGAGAGAGTGCGCGACAGGGCCTGGCGCTGCGGCGACGTGGCGGTTGCCATGAAGAGTGGCGGCGATTGTCTCGTCAATTAAGAACTTTTGCAACTTGATTCCGGGGGACCGGAGAAGATCAAAGTCAAAAGCTTTTTACCGCAGAGGACACAAAGAAAATCGTTGCGCGGAGAATGTTTGCCATTATTTGCTTAGATGGCGTAGGCTGCGATTCTTGTCGGGTGACGTGGGGTCGCCTTTAACCATTCGGGAGAAAGCAATGAAAAAACAGATTCGCTGTGTCTTGTTGGGGTTGTGGTGCGTGTTTTTCTGCCTGGGTTCATCTTCGTTTGGACAGAAGCGAGCGATTACCGAGAAAGATCTGTTTCAGTTTCAGTGGATCGGGAATCCGCAGATTTCTCCCGATGGTTCCCAGGTGGCGTTTGTGCGGATTGTAGTGGGCGAGAAGCAGAAGTATGAAACGTCGATCTGGAGCGTGGCGACATCCGGAAGCGAGCCGCGCAAGCTGACGTCCGGCGAGCACGATTCGGGACCGCAGTGGTCGCCCGATGGAAAATATCTGGCGTTCCAACGGTCGGCGGAGAAGGAAGGGAAGCCGGAACCACCGCAGATTTTCATCCTGCCGATGGCAGGTGGAGAAGCATGGCAGCTGACGACGATGCCGCAGGGAGCCGCCGGGGCGCGCTGGTCTCCGGATGGCAAGACGATCGCATTTGAAAGCGGGGCGAATCCCGAAGATCTGGCGCGAGCCGCATGTGAGAAAGAGAAAGAAAAGGAGAAAGACAAAGACAAGTCGAGGTGCGCCAAGCCGGAGCATGAGCCCGATATCCACGTGGCGACCCGGGCGGTCTACCGATTGAATGGCGAGGGGTACTTGGATTTTTCGCGTCCCAATCACATCTGGACGATTGCGTTCCCGAGCGATCCGCAGAATCCGCCGAAGCCCAAGCAGCTGACCAGCGGAAATTTCGATGAGGACGACATGGTATGGGCTCCCGATGGGTCGAAGATCTATTTCACCTCCGACCGCAATCTGGAGCCTTACTACGAGTCACCGTCGAACGTGGTGTACTCGGTTCCGGAGAGCGGGGGCGAGACGTCGGAGGTGGCGCGCATCGACGGGGCCGCGTTCGAGATCGCGGTGAGCCCGGATGGCCGCAAGCTGGCGTTTATGGGGCAGGATGCGAAGCCGGTGCAGTCGTACAAGAAACCGGATTTGTGGGTGATGGACATCGGCGGAAAGCCGCGCAAGCTGACGGCGGATTATGACTGGGACATCGATGGCGGAATTCTGGGAGACCAGGAGCCTCCGCGTGGCGGCGCGGGCACGAGTCCGGTATGGAGCGCGGACGGCAAGTCGGTGATGGTGGTGGTGGCCAAGCAGGGACGGGCGAATATCGAGCGCTTCGATGTCGACAGCGGCAAGCCTGCGCCGGTGACCAGCGGAGATCAGGCGGTCGAGAGCTATACCTCGAACGGGACGCAGGTGGTGGCGGAGATTTCGACGCCGACCATGATCAACGATCTCTTTCTCATCGGTGGGGACGGCAGCCAGAAGCGCCTTACCAGTGTGAACGAGAAATTATTCAGCGAACTGAACCTCACCATGCCGGAGGATATCTGGTACACGAGTTTTGACGGGAAGAGGATCGAGGGCTGGGTGCAGAAGCCGCCGGATTTCGATCCCCACAAGAAGTATCCGCTGATCCTGAATATTCACGGCGGACCGCACACGGCGTACGGCTACGTCTTTTTTCACGAGATGCAGTGGATGGCCGCGAAGGGATATGTGGTGCTGTATCCCAATCCGCGGGGAAGCACCTCGTACGGCGAGGCGTTCGGAAACATTATTCAGTACCACTATCCCGGCGACGATTACAAAGACCTGATGGCTGGCGTGGATGAGCTGATCAAGCGTGGTTACGTTGACGACAAGCACATGGGCGTGACCGGAGGCAGCGGCGGCGGTCTGCTGACGAATTGGGTGGTGGGGCATACGGACCGGTTTGCCGCGGCGGTGTCGCAACGTGATATCGCGAGCTGGGCGGCGTGGTGGTACGCGGCGGATTTCACCTTGTTTCAGGAGAACTGGTTCCGCAAGCCTCCGTTTGAAGACCCGGACGATTACGCCCGGCGCTCGCCGATTACCTACATCAACAATGTAAAGACGCCGCTGATGCTGATCCTGGGAGATGCCGATTTCCGCACGCCTCCGGACACGGGCGGCGACGAGATGTTCCGGGCGCTGAAATATAGGAAGATCCCCACGGCCGAAGTGCGCTTTCCGGGAGAGTCGCACGAGTTGTCGCGCTCGGGGATGCCGTGGCACCGGGTAGAGCGGCTGCATCACATCGTGAACTGGTTCGACATTTACCTGAAGGGCGAGAAGTCGAACGAGTATGACCTGGTGCCTCCGACAGAACCTGAGTGGGAAAAGAGCATGAAGTAGGAAGAGGGACGGGTGAGAGAGTACCCGTCCCCTACACGTTCTACTGGGGTGGAGGTGGAAGGGGCGCGCGCATCTCAATCTTGATGGGGCCCATCTTGTCGTCGACGACCTTGTAGTCGCTGGGCACGGCGAACAGCGAGGGGTCGGGTTCAGACGTATTGACGCTGGTAAATTCGGTCTTCAACTCTCCAGCCCAGGGATCATCGTGCTTGGTCATCACTGTGGCTTTCAGGTCCGACGAATACCAGCGCTCGGAGGTGACGGTGATGGGTTTATCGTTGCCCATTTTCCCGGCGGGAATGGTGTGAGTCATGCGAGTGCCGGTGGCGAGAATACCGTTGATGGTCTTGTCGCCGAGATTTTCCGTCGTACCCGGGGCTTCGTGATCGTCTCCGGTCTTTCTGTAGATGATGTTGGTGTTGGTAGAAACAGTTCCTGCTTCTCCGCCTCCGGCGCTGCGGACGATCATCACTTGCTCATTTTTCACCGGGAGGTCGGGAAGACCGGCGGCGCCGGGCCCAGGAAGCGCCATCTTGTGAGCGACCTTGCTCGCGGGATCGAGCAGATACCGGACGCCGGCGACGGGATCGATGATAGTGACCAGTTTGGAAGCCGGCTTATCGGGCCCTGCGCCCATCAGGTTGAGTCCGGCTTCGCGGCGGGTCCGGCCTTCGCTGTCGCGGCATAGAGTGGAGCTGTCGGTGGTGTGGATGCGGTTGCCGTCGGCGAACGATTGCGTGTGATCGGTGGTGACCGTAGCGCAGAAGGGTACGCCTTTGACAGGTGCGGCGTCCATGCTGTTCTCGAGGTGCATCGCGAACATACCGCCCGGGGGCATGGCGCCGGCCGTGACCGGCATGGCGGAGTCCGGCGAGCTTTGGGCCGCGAGGCCGATGGCGAGGGCGGCGATGGAGATCAGAACAAGAGAATAAGTTTTCAGACGCATGTATTTTCCTCCGTAAGTCAAGATTCTTACTCCACGACACGAATGCCGCGGGCGATACCGTCAGGACCGACGAGGACGTCGGCAAACACCGGACCGCCGCCCGAGATTGCCGCTGGGGAAAGAGCCGCAGCGGCTGGCGGAAGCTGGACGCGGATGACTTCGAGCGCATCTCCGCAGCTGAATTCATCGCAGTACATCAGGCTACGGAAACCGGGCGGAAGCTGATTGGATGCAGCCTCCACAGGGGCAGGCGACAATGGGCGCTGCACCGCACGCGATGTCTTCTTCTTCACCGTGCGCCGGAGCGGAGAAGAGGCCTCGACGGCTGCGGCAGGAGTCTGCGACGCAATTTCCGTCTGGGGCAACTGAGGTCGAGCGATGGCGACGGGCTTCTTCCCGGGCCATAACAACACGCCTGCGATGAGCAGCAGCGCCGCGGCTGCCACGGTCCATTGCAAGACCGCGAACCCGCGCTTGCGGGGAGCCTTGACCGGATTTCGTTGTTCGGCGAAGTGGCGGCGGTAATTTGCCAGGACCGCAAGATCCAACGAAGTCGGAATTCGAGGGGCCCCCTCGCGGGTCAGGCGCAGGCTGGCGCCGAGTTCACGTTGTTGCTCGACAAAACGGGCGCAATCGGGGCAATGGGCGAGATGCTCGAGTTCGGGGCGCAACTCGGGATCGTGGCGCAATGGATCTTCGAAATAGAGACGCAGTTCCTGGCAAGTCATATGACACATCCTTCGGGGCCGGCCGCTCCGATCTCAGGCTCAGGATCTCGGAGTGGCCTTAACTTCTGCGCCAGCAGAGCGTGGGCGCGGCTCAGTCGCGAGCGGATGGTGCCCACGGCGCAGTGCAGGCGGGAAGCGGCGTCGGCGTAGGAAAGCTCGCACAAGTCGCAAAGTACTACGGGTTGGCGGTAGTGGTCGGGCAAAGATGCGACTGCCGCCTGGACCCGCTCGACCTGTTGGTTGCGGATCATGCGACCGGGCAAGGTTTCCGCTTGGGATACCAGAGTTTCGGAGAGGGTTTCAAGCGCGCGGTCATGAGGGAGCGGCTGATAGAGGCGTTCACGGCGTTCCGCGCGACGAACCAGGTTGCGGGCAATTCCAAACGCAAAAGCGCCAACGTCTCCGAGAGAGGGGCGATAGTTCGAGCCCTCTCGCAACAAAGAGATGAAGACTTCCTGAGTTACATCTTCCGCAGCCGACTTTGAGTTCGTCATGTAAAAAGCATAGCGGAAGATGCTGCCCTTCAGCCGCTCGTAAAGCAGCAGGAAAGCACTTTCATCCCCCGCCAACGCCAGGCGCAGGAGGTAGGGGTCCGAGTTCTGGGCGAACTGATCTGTGCCGGGCATGCTCTCTTAGATTCGACGTACGAGGTTTCATATGGTCTTCGCTCGAGACGGGTAAATAGTTCCAGAAAATCTTCCGGTTCTGTAGCGCGAGTGATGCTCAAGTTCATTGCTGGCCGATGCGGTCGACTTCTTTCTTGAGAGCCATGCGGTCGATGGTGGCAAACGGGAGGCTCAGAAACAATCCGATGCGACGGTCGAGCATGAAAAAAGCGTCGCGAAAGGCGCGCTGGATCTGGTCGGGTGTGCCCACGACGGCGGCCGGATCCGGGACCCCCCAGTGGGCGGTCATGGGTTGTCCGGGCCACACAGGACAGACTTCTTTTGCGGCGTTGTCGCAGACCGTGAACACGAATTGGAGTTCCGGTGCACCCGGTTGGGAGAACTCTTCCCAGCTCTTGCTGCGCAGGCCGGTGGTGGAGATGCGAGCGTTTGCCAGTTCGCTGAGCGCCTCGGGGCGAACTTTGCCTGAAGGATGGCTTCCGGCGCTGTACGCGGTGAAGGTGGGGCGGCCGCGCTGGTTCATGATGCCTTCCGCCATGATGGAGCGCGCGGAGTTTCCCGTGCACAGGAAGAGGACGTTGTAGTGAGTCGGCATTTTGTTACCTCATTCTTGGATCTCGATTGCCTTCTGGACTCCGCCAGCGGGAAGTAGCCAGCGAAAGACGAACGTGGCGGCCACCGCGCCCGCGAGTTCGGCTGCAACGAATCCCGGCGCATCCGCGGGGCGAATTCCGGCGAAGGTGTCGCTGGCTGCGCGAGCGAAGGTTACCGCGGGATTCGCGAACGACGTGGAGGCAGTGAACCAGTAGGCGGCCGTGATGTAGGCGCCGACGGCGTAGGGAATGGCCACTGGGCGGGAGCGCGCGCATCCCCAAATGACCGAGAGCAGCCCAAACGTGGCAACGAACTCGCTCCAGAGTTGCGCGGGCCCGCTGCGCGCGTGCTGCGAGGCAAAGAACAGCGGCAGGCCGAACATCAAATGCGCGGAGGCCACTCCCGCAAATGCGCCGAACACCTGGGCAACGAGGTAGCCCGGGACATCCCCGCCACGCGGTTCCTCCTGCAAGGGCGTCACCGAGCGTGACAGCAGGATTGAGATGGGCTCCCGAGATGGGTCCAAAGGCCAGAATCAGTGCGACCAACGCCGCGCCGGTGGCTAACGTGTTGGCCAGCAGAGCGATGGCGACATTGCCGCCCGCGAGACGTTCGCCCATGATGCCGGAACCAACCACTGCCATCAAAAGGAAGGCTGTCCCCAAGGCTTCACTGGCAGCCCGTCGAATCATCCCGCGTTTCCCTCCCGTGGCGCAGTGTGGCACAGTCTGGATGGCCACGAACTCCGTCTCTGTCGTTGGCATTTAGCTTCGATGGGTCTGGGTAGTCCTGGCTGCTCCGAAGGCCGCGTACGGCTTCCAGTCGCTCACCGTGCACGAGCCGCTTTCAATTGCTTGCTTCAGGCGGCGCGTGTCCGCCAGCAACTGTTCTTCCTCCTTGCAGGCCTTTTGGAGAAGCTCGAAAAGCCGCTTTTTCGGACTCTGCTTCGGCTCCGCAAGGCGGTAGAAAATCCGGTAGCCGTCGCGACGGTCGAGTACCAACCCCGAGTTTCTCAGGTAGGCAAGATGGCGCGAGACATTGGGCTGCGAGGTTTCCAGCACATACTGGATATCGCAAACGCACAACTCGCCATGGAGCAGCAGGTTCAGGATGCGCAGCCGGTTCACATCGGCCAGCGCCTTGAAATACTGTTCCAGTTCTTTCATTGGGTCACCGTCGTTTCGAGCATGTGTTGAAGTCCTTCGGCGCCCACCGGTGATTCGGTTTGCCAGGGGATCAGTGCCAGCCTTGAGGCAAACTTGTCGCGCACCTCAGCGATCGAACGCAGCTCTAAGGCTGCTCGTTGCGACAAGATTGGATCGCGAGTTCCGGTCGCACAGAAGCTCTGATTGATGACCCAGGCGTACGGAGCGATGCCGGCGCGTTCGAGATCCTGCTGCAGGCGCCCGGCCTCGTGGACCGGCGTAGGCTCGGCGAGAGTGACGATGAGAATGTTGGTGAAGTTCGGATCCCGTAATTGAGGGAGCAGTCGGCGGACGCTGTCGGGAATATAACTCAGGTTGCGGGCTACGTCGCGATGATAGGCCTCGGCTGCGTCGAGCAGAAGCAGAGTGTGTCCGGTAGGAGCAGTATCGATCACTACGAACCCGTGATTGCCTTCGTCCACGCAGCGGGCGAAGGCGCGAAATACGGCGATCTCCTCTGTGCAAGGGGAGCGAAGGTCTTCTTCCAGCAGCGCGCGCCCTTTTTCGTCGAGATCGCGGCCTGCGTCGGCCATTACTTCCGCGGTGTAGGCCAGCGTTTCGGCGACGGGATCAATGCGGCTGACCCGCAGGCCGGGGATCTCGCCTCGCAGAGCGAGATGCAGGTGGGCAGCTGGGTCGGTGGTGGTCAGGTGAACGCGATGTCCTCTGGCGGCGAGTTCCATGGCAAGGACGGCGGCCACGGTCGTCTTGCCCACACCGCCCTTTCCCATGGTCATGATGACACCTTTGCCACGAGCACAGAGATCAGGCAGCAACGCCGCCAGCGATGGCGGCAGATTGGTCTCCTCCGGTGTCGCTACCCTGCCGCTGCCGGCCGCTTCAGAACCGTCTCCTAACGCACGCAGCGCGGCTGCCCCGATTAAGGCGTGTGCAACCAGGGGCACTTCGATTCGCGCAAGGTCCTGCAAGGCGATTGGCATGTCCGTCAATGCGCGTCGGCCGCGCTCCTCCAGGGCAATGGCAATCGCGTCGCTCTTCGCTCGGGCATGAAATATTCCGTTGAGGACTAACCTCTGATTGGTAAGGCCGAGTGCCCGCAGTTCCTCGTGTGTCCGCGCAGCTTCGGCGAGCGCAGAGTGTTCTGGGCGGCTTACCAGAAAGACGGTGGTTATCGCCGGATCCGACAGGGCGCGAACCGTGTTCTGGTAGAGTTCGCGCTGGGCTTGCAGACCCGCCAGGGGACCGAGACACGACGTCCCCCCCACATTGGTGTCGATGAATCCCGCCCAGGCCGCCGGTAATTGCAGCAGGCGCAAGGTGTGTCCGGTAGGGGCGGTATCGAAGATGACGTGGTCGAAGTCAGAGGTAGCGTGGGCGTCAGCCAGCAATTTTGCGAACTCATCAAAGGCGGCAATCTCCACCGTACAAGCGCCGGAAAGTTGCTCTTCGATGTTTCTCACGGCTGACTCCGGCAGAAGTTCGCGGTAGGGACCGACAACGCGTTCGCGGTATTCCCGGGCTGCCTCCTCGGGATCGACGTTCATCGCGGAAAGGCCCTTCACCTTTGCGATCGCGGTGGGATGCATGCCAAGGGAAGTCTCAAGGACTTCGTCGAGATTCGAGGCCGGGTCGGTGCTAACCAGCAGGACACGCCTGCCGCCTTCCGCAAGCGCTACCGCAGTAGCACAGGCAATCGAAGTTTTGCCGACGCCACCTTTGCCGGTGTACATCAAGTTGCGCGTGAGACCTTCAAGCAGCTTCACAATTCACCTTTCCCCCCGTTACCCGGAACGGCAATGGAGACTAGCGGCACGTGTTCCTTCACCGTGGTGATGATGGGGCCAGGCTCGTAGTCCACGCCCACACAGCGCGCCAACGCCTCGCGGGCGGGGTAAGTCCCCTGGAAAATAATCACTCCGTCGGCTAACACCAGCGGCAGACACTTGGTCCCTTGACTGTTCAGAGCAGACTTCACGATGGGATTGCCGGCAAAGGCAGCAACCTCCTGCGCCAGGTTGTAGCGCTCGACAGCCACGCCTTTACCCTTCAGCCACTCGAGATCGGCGGCGAAGCGGGGCAGGGCAGGATCGACACTGGGTCCGCAGACGCCGGTTGAACAACACATGGCCGGATCAAAGACTTGCAGCTTCACCATAGGGATTGTTTCCTTGTATTAATATATACGTATAAGCACATGAACAGATGATACCATTTCTGCGATTCCGCGATGTGACCTGCATCACGGAGTGATGTTTTCCTTGACGGGGCGCGATGACTGTGTAAAGAAGATGGAAATACCGCACACTCGGTTTACGGCCGCCAAACTCCCCTCAGATGGACGGCCCTTCCAGATAAATCAATCCCTTAACTGCAGCAGGTCGGGCCACAGCAGGCCTCTTGGGGACGGCCGGGTTTGACGGCGCGAACGAAGGCGCTCATGAATTTTCCGTCCACCAGGGGAGCGATGGCGTCGATATCCACGCCTTCGCGGGAAAGGAATTCGCGGGCATCGTCTACCCGGTAGATTCGTGTTGGCTCGACGTCAATCTGCTCGAAGCCGGCAGCGGCAAGCTTGCTGCGATATTCATTCTCTGCCAGCGCTCCTGCAATGCATCCCACCCAGAGCAGGACGCTTTTACGGATCTCGGGGGGGATGTCACCGCGCGTGACCACGTCGGAGACGGCGAAGCGTCCGCCAGGTTTCAAGACGCGGAAGGCTTCGCGCAGGACACGGTCTTTCTCGGCGGAGAGGTTAATCACGCAGTTCGAAATAATGACATCGACGGAGTTATCGGGCAGGGGAATGTGCTCAATCTCACCTTTCAGAAATTCCACATTGTCGATCCCGGATTTGCTCTTGTTCTCGTTGGCCAGGGCGAGCATCTCGTCAGTCATGTCGAGGCCATACGCTTTGCCGGTGGGGCCGACGCGGCGCGCCGAGAGCAGGACATCAATGCCCCCGCCGGAACCGAGATCGAGGACTACTTCGCCGGGATGCAACTGGGCGAGCGCAGTGGGATTGCCGCAGCCGAGGGACGCGAGCAGGGCTTCTTCGGGGATCTGGTCGATTTGAGAAACGTCGTACAACTGGCCGGTGATGGGATCGCAGCTGTGCTGATCGGTGGCAGGAGGAGTGCCGCAGCAGGAACTGCCTCCGGTTTTCACGCGCAGAGCGGCCTGTCCATATCTCTCCTTGACTGCTTCTTTGATATCCGTGCTCATAGCAGATTCTCCTATTTCCTGATGTGAATGAAGTCTTCGGGTTTGAGTGCCTGGTTGCGGGTGCAGCATTCCGCGTAAAGGAACTGCATGAGTTCCTGCAGGGCCTCGGTATTGGCGGTGTAGCGAAGGAATGTCCCTTCGCGCTGGACCTGGACCAGGTCCTCGTTCTTCAGTTTGTCGAGATGATGCGAAAGAGTGGAACTGGGGATTTCGAGCTCGCCTTGAATGTCGCTGACCACCAGTCCTTCGGGATGAGCCTTGAGCAGGAGTTGCATGATGCGGAGGCGGGGTTCGGTGCCCATGGCGGAGAACATATCGGCATACTGGGCGACGCGGTCTGGCATATTTCGATAATACCGGAAATATAGGATAAGTCAAGAGCTTTTCATATGCATCGTCCGGGGTCAAAAAAAACGGGTACCGGCGAGCCGGTACCCGTGTAAGCGAGACTTTGGACTTCTAGTTGACGGTGACGTTCACGGGATCGGAAGCGATGCCGTTAGCCACGACTTCGAGGGTGCTGGCGCCGGTCTCGATGTTGGCGGGCACGTCGAACTGCGTGTTCACGACCTTGGTCCCGGTGGCGACGCCCATGGTGCTGAAGGTGTGCGTCTTGGCGTAGAAGACGTGTCCCGTGGCGGTGTTGGTGATGCGCACCAGAGGATAGTTGGAGTTCATACCAGCGTCGTCGCCATAAGCGGCGCCATTGGAGAGACCGTTGAACTGCGTTCCGCCGATCTTGTTGTTCACGCTTCCATGAGTAATGGTGCTCGAGAACTTGGTGATAGTGGGAGCCCAGTTCGGGTTGGCGCTGCCATTGGCGGTGTAGACGGCGGCGAACTTGGTTTTGCCATCGGAGGGAACGAAGAGGACCTGCCCGGTGGGAAGAACCAGCAGGCGGCCTTCATAAGAAGTGTTGTCGACGCCGACTTTCGCCGGGTTCGGAACCGAGTTGAACTGGGTTCCGTCGAATTCGTAGAAGCTGACCGGAGACCCGAAGACGCCTGGGCTGACTTCACAGAGCACGCTGCCGTCCGGAAGGATGGAGGCGGGGGCATCGGCCATGTCGTTGCCGCTAGGGAAGTTCGGACCCGCGACCCAGGTACCAGTACCCATGTGTGAGGTGGGCGGAGTGTAAACCGCGGTGGGGCCGGCCGTGTTTCCGCCCATCGCGAAAACCGTGCCGTCTGGACGGAGAATCATGGGTCCGATTTCGAGCGAGCCGGGATCGGCCAGATCTGTCGGCGTGGTGCCCGCGTTGATCCACTTGTTCTGGCTCGCCGGCGGCAGATAGCGCTCGGCGTTCTTCGCCTTCTGGGTGTCAACCGTCAGCACGCTGGTGTCAGGCAGAAGAAGCATACCCTCTTCGGAGAAGATGTCGGCCTTGCCGGTGCCGCTGACGGTCCAGGTCAGACTAGAGGCGTTGAAGAACGCGGTCGCCGTGCTGGCGTTGCGTCCAAGCATGACGGTCGAATTGGCAAGAACGACCGCTGGAGAGTCACCGATGGTGGACCAGCCGGAGGGCGGGTTGACCTGGGTCCAGGTGTTTGCAGCCGGATCGTAGATGGCGCCCATGTTGGTTTCAATCGGGCTGAGGAAGTTGTACTCGCCACCTTCGACGAGGACGCGGCCATCGCGAAGGACGACGGAGGCGAAATAAAGCGGTGCGTATGTGGACTGCATGGAGGCCAACTGGCTCCAGGTCCCGTTGACGTAGCTGCCAGTGTTATCGGGAGTCAGACGCCACCAGGTCGGGCTGTTGTACTGATGCGTCATCACGCTGCCGTCGGTGAGCAGAACTGAGGTATCCGTCAGGAAAGTAGGTTGGTTGGTCAGTGATGTCCATGTTTGGGCCTGGCCGATGCCAGCCCACGCCAGCATTACGACGAGCCCGAGTCCGAGCACGCGCAACATCTTCATGTTTTGTCCCCTCTCAAAGGTTGAGGCTTTATGGTAGGTAGGATCCGTGACGCCTCGGTCGACTCTGCCCAGCCGGGAAGCGAGCACCTGGAGGCGGAGTATTCTACGCGAACGACGGTCTGTCAATATGCAGATGTTTGCACAATGGGCGTGAGCGGCAGAAGACTGGAGTGGGAAGTCTACATTGCGCACAAAGTCGGCAACGTCCTCCAACCGAAATTGAAAATGGATGCGCGACCGCGCGCCGGCGAGTTTTTCCACCATAACCAGTTTGGTCCGGTTTGGAAATCCGACCTTGAAGTTTGCCCGGGCGCGGAGTAGCGTGACGCGGAAGCACGGTCACAAACGCCAGAGTCAACGTCAGGGGGAGAGCATGGTCTCCAAATTGTTCTTGGCGGTCGTGTTGGTGTGTCTGGCTGTTCAAGCCGCAGCGCAAGATCCCACCAAGGTCGAACCCAAACATTACAAACTCGCCTTTGAAAACGAATATGTGCAGGTGGTCGATGTGCATTACGGCCCGCACGAGAAGTCGGCGTTGCACGATCACCCCGGAGGCGTGGTGGTTGTGTTGACCGCAGGACACTTGAGATTCACCGACGAAAAAGGAAAGGTGACCGAAGTGTACGCGAAGCCGGGAGAGTCGCGATGGTTTCCACCTTTTAAACATCGGGTAGAGAACCTGGGAGACACCGCCTACAACGCGGTGTACATCGGGATTAAGGGCTACAGGAGTGCCTCGAATGGCCCGCGGCCAGCGATGGATGCGGCGACCCAAAAAATCGTGGCTGAGTATCTGGCGGGACTGAAGCCGTAGGCAGCAGTGAGGGATTCCCGGTTATTGCTGACGGCGGCATGCCGGAACTCCCCAAGCTTCCTCAGACCGCACGTCAGTGCGAGCACGATCTAGGGTTGGGAGTTCGTCCGCCCGGCTGAGCTCTCCAATTTCTGGTTCACTGCGTTTTCTACCTTCCGCAGAACTTCATCTTCCGACAACTCCGTCGAGTCGAGCCGGAGCGCGTCCGCGGCTGGGACCAGGGGGGAAGCGGCTCGCGTGCGATCGCGGTGATCGCGTGCGCGTAGCTCCGCGGCGGTCGCGACTGCGGCATTGCCTTTCAGTTGCTGCTGTGCGAGTCGGCGCTGCTCGCGGACCACGGGATCGGCATCGAGAAAAACTTTTACGTCAGCGCCCGGGAAAACTTTGGTGCCGATGTCGCGGCCTTCCATGACGACTCCTCCGCCTGCTCCCATCTCCTGCTGGCGGGCGACCATCCATTCCCGCACTTTGGGGTGAACGGAGACGCGCGAGGCGGCCTCCGTGACATCGGTCTCGCGCACGCGGGCGGTGACGTCCCGGCCATCCAGAAGGACGCGGTTGCCTCCCAGGCTGGGTTCGAGCTGGATATACGAGTTATGAGCGAGTTCGACGAGAGCTGTCTCGTCTTCGAAGGAGATGTCCCATTCGATGGCTTTGAGCGCGAGGGCTCGGTACATGGCGCCGCTCTCCAGGTTGATGTATCCCAGTTTGCGGGCGAGACGCGAGGCGATCGTGCTTTTACCGGCGCCAGCCGGCCCGTCGATGGCAATGATGAGCCTGCGTGGGAAAGGATCGGACATTGTGCGTGATTTTACAGGAAAGTGAGTGCCGAGTACCTAGTACCGGGTACCGAGAAAAGCCAGAGCTTCTCCGGCTTGGTACGTCCGGCTAAGAGGCGGAGCGTTTCACTTCTGCCGGGGACTTGGCCGGGGTGATCTGAATTAGAGAACGATTGCCCACTCGCAGAAACGACAATTCACGGGCAGCCAGAAGGGCGTTGACCGCTTCTTTTACGCGGGAGCGCGGGACGAAATTTCCGAAGAATGCTTCGAGTTCCTGCTGGTCGGCGGCCACCACGCAGTCGAGGTACTTCGAGAGTAGCGCGGTGAGAGCTTCTCCCACGGAAAGTCCAGCTCCTTCCCGAACCGCATCCGGCGACCAGCGATAGAGAACATCCCAGGAAGCGCCTTCGGCAGGCTGGTAGTCGACGCGAGTGATACGCAGCTTCGACCAGAGCGCGCCCAGGGCGTGGTCGAGCGCGGCCAGCGAGACCGAGCCGCCGAGAGCTTCCTGCAGCTTCGGTTTCGAAATGGGTCCGTCGCGGCGGATGATTTCAAAAGTGTCGCAAGCGAGCTGCGAGTATTCGGAGCGAGGTCCGGGTTTGGGAGCTTGTTTAGGGTTGCGTTCGCCCACCAGCGCATAGAAATAAGGAAACAGGGAGGCCGCGACCAGGAAGGCGTTGTTCTCGTCGAAAAGATTGGCTTCATAGGCAGCGTGTTCGCGCAAGAGCCGGACCATGAGGTTGGTGACGTCGCGCGAGCGCGGATCGTAAAACGCATGCTGCCAGGTGGGAAGTTTTTCGTCAGAACCCGACCAGGCTCCGATGAACGTGGGGACCAACACCGGCGGCTTCAGCGGGTAAAGAAGACAGAAGCCGACGGACTCGATAAAGACGCGGGCGTCATCGAGGGTGCGCACGGAGTTGCCTTGAAGGCACCATTTCTCACGGCGCAGGCGATCGAGATCCTGATCGGTAATGAGCTCGGCTGAAGGCACGTATTCATTAGAACACGAGCGCTTGGAAATCAGCACTCTCCTCGATGGGGGACCTGGAACGACGGCGGGCTCTTTGCAAGCTACTCTCTGATTTGTCCGGTGCCGATGATTTCGTACTTGGTGGAGGTTAACTCGGCGAGGGCGAAGGGGCCGCGAGCATGCAGCTTCTGCGTGCTGATACCCATCTCGGCCCCGAAGCCGAACTCGGCGCCGTCGGTAAACCTTGTGGAGGCATTCCAGTAGACTGCGGCCGAATCTACCTGACGCAGGAATTGCCGTGCGTTGGTTTCGTCGCTGGTGACGATCGAGTCGGAGTGCTGGGTGGAATAACGGTTGATATGGGAGATCGCTTCGCTCACGCTCGACACCACGCGCACCGCCATGCAGAGCCGGAGATATTCCTGTCCCCAGTCCTCTTCCTGTGCCGGAACCACGCTCATGCCTGAAGTGAGGCGGCGGGTTTCATCATCGCCACGAACTTCCACTCCGGCAGCAAGTAGTTTCTTCACGATACGGGGCACGTATTCGGCGGCGATGTTTTTGTGCACGAGCAGTTTTTCCGCAGCATTGCAGACGGACGGCCGCTGCGTCTTGGCGTTGATGACGATGGCATCGGCCATATCGAAGTCTGCCGATTCGTCAACGAAGATGTGGCAATTCCCGGCGCCGGTCTCGATGACCGGAATGGTCGCGTTGCCGGCGACGTAGGCAATGAGTTCGGGCCCCCCACGAGGAATCAGGACATCGACCAGTCCTCGCGCTTTGATCAGTTCCTGAGTTGATTCGCGAGTGCTCGAATCCAACAGCTCGATGGCGCCTTCCGGCAGTCCGGTGACGCAGTTCAGGACTTCCACCAGACGCTGGTTGCTGCAGAAGGCTTCTTTGCCACCGCGCAATACGATGGCGTTGCCCGTCTTGAGCGCGAGGGCGGCAGTATCAACTGTGACGTTGGGGCGCGATTCGTAGACGATGGCAATCACTCCCAGTGGAACCCGCAATTTACGAATGCGCAGACCGTTGGGACGTTTGAATTCAGACAAAGTTTCGTTGATCGGGTCGGGCAGATTCGCGACCTCGCGGACGCCGCGCGCCATGGCGCGGATGCGATCCGGGTCGAGCAGCAGGCGATCGCGCATCGCGCCCGAAAGGCCGGAGGATTCGACATCCACTCGATTGGCTTCGAGAATGGATTTGGCCGCAGACTCGATGGCATCGGCCATGACCAGCAGGATGGCGTTCTTCTGCTTGGTAGAGAGTTGGGCCACATGAGGGGCCGCCGCTTTCGCGCGCCGCAGTTTGTCGCCGGTGGAAGGTGTGCTCATTCCCTGGTGGCCGTCACGATGTCTTTCTCTGGGGAGGGAAATAGGTGCCAATCTTGCGTTCGATCGCCCAGGGGATGGCGTAGGCGTGACGTCCGTTGACAATGGCAACGTGCACGCCGGCCTCGCTTGCGGCTTTGGCAGCGCGTATCTTGGACCGCATTCCGCCGGTGCCGAGTTTTCCGTGGCCATTGCATAAAGCTTCCATGTCGGGAGTCAATTTGCGCACCGTGCGCATGAGTTTAGAGCGCTTTCCGTTGGGAACATAGAAGCCATCGACATCGGTGAGCAATAACAACCAATCGGCCTTTACGGCGGTGGCCAGCAGAGCGCTGAGTTCGTCGTTGTCGCCGAACGCGCCGACCAGTTCGCGCACCGAGACGCTGTCATTTTCGTTGACCACCGGCACCACCCCTAACTTCAAGAGCTGTTGCAAGGCGTTCTGCAGATTCTTGTAGCGCAGGGGAGACGTGAAGTCGTCGCTCGAGAGCAGCAACTGGGCCACAACTTTCTTTCCAAAAAAGAGCTGTTCGTAGGTATGCATCAGCAGGCTCTGACCCACGGCGGCACAGGCCTGCATAAGCGGCACACTGGTGGGCTTGTCGCCGAGGCCGAGGTTCGACATGCCGGAAGCGATAGCGCCGGAAGAGACGATCAGATACTCGTGGTTCGTGAGATCAAGCTGGTCTACCAGCGCGCGCATGCGGTTGGTATCGATGCGGCCACCGGGCGCGATCAGGCTGGTGCCTACTTTGACGACGAGGCGCATGGGGAGAGGATAGCAATTTGCGCGCCAAAAAGGGGGCAAGGGGGGATTGTTGATCTTTGATTCTGATTGCTGAATGAAAGGCGAACTGCCCTGCTCGGCCCCGGAATGGCAACGCGAAAGCGTATGGGGAGTCGCACATTAAGTGCAAAAGATTTCATGGGGAAGGGGGCTGGGACTCTTCATCGGTCACCTGAAAGCGCGATAAACTGGAGACATGCCCGTCACCGATCCTACCCAGCGTTTTTCTTCTCGAGTCGACCACTATGTTCGCTACCGTCCGGGATATCCGGCCGAGATTCTTGAACTTCTCCAAGAAGAATGCGGTCTGACGCGCGATACCGTTGTCGCTGATATCGCCTCCGGTACCGGCATTTGGACGCGGCATCTGCTGGAAAACGGCAACCGGGTTTACGGAGTGGAGCCTAATACCGAGATGCGCAAAGCCGGCGAGGAATATCTGCGGAGCTTTCCCCGCTTGTCGAGCGTTGCTGGGACTGCAGAAGCGACCACGCTGGCCGATCATAGTGTTGAGATGGTGACGGCGGCGCAAGCCGCGCACTGGTTTGATCGCGAGCGGGCGCGACGCGAGTTTGTGCGGATTCTGAAGCCCGGAGCATGGACCGTGCTGCTGTGGAACGAGCGGCTCACGGATTCGACAGCGTTCCTGCGCGCCTACGAGAAATTGCTGCTCGACTACGGAACCGACTACAAAGAGGTGCGCCACGAACGGACTACATCCGAGATACGGGATTTCTTCGCGCCGGCCGCGTATCAGGAGAGAGTCTTCAAGTACGAGCAGCGGTTCGATTATGACGGCATCGAGGGACGGCTGCTGTCGTCTTCGTACACGCCGCTAACCGGTCACGCGAATTACGCGCCCATGCTGAAGGAGGCGCGCCGGATCTTTGACGAGTATCAGGTCAACGGACAGGTGGCGATGGCGTATCACACGCGCGTGTTCTACGGGATTTTGGACTGATCGCGAAGGCAAAAGTTTAGAAAAAAAGCTTTTACCAGGAAGGACACGAAGGGTCACGAAGGATTGCACCCTGATGCGAACTCCTTGATAGGCCGAGGGTGCTGCAGGCAAGCACGGGATCCTTCGACCGCGTTCGGCTCCGCCTCACTCCGCTCAGGATGACAAAGCTATCTAGAGCGGCCCTTCGTTTGAGTTTTCAATCGTAAATCGGC
Organism: Terriglobia bacterium; assembly: GCA_963832635.1. Taxonomy (GTDB): domain Bacteria; phylum Acidobacteriota; class Terriglobia; order Terriglobales; family Acidobacteriaceae; genus DATFTE01. The sequence continues at coordinate 1,604,705 of CAWHVH010000004.1, forward strand.
AATCGTAAATCGCAAATTTCCCTGGAGGCTTCTTGTCGAACAAATCCTTCCACTTGTCTCCTGAAGAGTTCCGCCGTCATGGCCATGAAGTCATCGACTGGATTGCGGACTACTACGCGCGCATCGAAACGTTTCCCGTGCTTTCGCGGGTGAAGCCGGGAGAGATTCGGGCTTCACTGCCGAAGCATCCGCCGGCGCACGGGGAACCGTTCGAGGCGATGCTGGGAGATATCGAGAAATTGATTCTTCCCGGCATTACGCACTGGCAGTCGCCGAATTTTTATGCCTATTTCCCCTGCAATGCGTCGGCGCCGGCGATTCTCGGAGATCTTCTGTCTTCGGGACTGGGCGTGCAGGGGATGCTTGTGGGCGACGAGCCCGGCGTGCACAGAGTTGGAGACGCATGTAATGGATTGGCTGGCCGGCATGTTGGGCTTGCCGGAGAAATTTCTGTCCACCTCACCTGGCGGAGGTGTGATTCAGGACACGGCTTCGAGCGCGTCGTTGTGCGCGCTGCTTGCGGCGCGGGAACGCGCAACCGGATTCGCGACGAACGAAAACGGAGGTGACGGTAAGTTGGTTGCTTACACCTCAAGCCAGGCGCATTCCTCGATCGAGAAAGCGGTAAAGATTGCCGGACTCGGCCGCGCCAATCTGCGGTTGATTGCCGTGGACGACAAGTTCGCCATGCGGGCCGATGAACTGGAACGCCGGATTGTGGAGGACCGGCGCGCGGGATTGGTTCCCTGCTTTGTGTGTGCGACCGTCGGCACCACTTCATCGAATGCCATCGACCCGGTACGTGAGATCGGGCGCATCTGCCGGGAAAACAATTTGTGGTTGCATGTGGATGCGGCTATGTCGGGGACGGCGGCGCTGTGTCCGGAGTTGCGGCACATTCATGACGGCCTCGAACTGGCTGATAGTTACGAGTTCAATCCGCACAAGTGGATGTTCACCAATTTCGATTGCGATGCATTCTATGTAGCGGACCGCAAGGCATTGATTCAGGCGCTGAGTGTTTTGCCGGAATACCTGAAGAACAAGGCGACGGAGTCGGGCGCGGTGTTTGACTACCGCGACTGGCACATTCCACTGGGACGGCGCTTCCGCGCGCTGAAGTTGTGGTTCGTGATCCGGCATTATGGGGTGGAGGGGCTGCAGTACCATGTGCGCGAGCATGTGCGGCTGGCGCAGCAGTTCGCGGATTGGGTGCGGAGCGATGACCGCTTTGAAGTCGTGGCTCCGGTACCGCTGAACCTGATCTGCTTCCGGCTGAAAACGGGAGACGAAGCGAATCAGAAATTGATGGATCGGCTGAATGGCAGTGGAGATTTGTATCTTACGCACACCCGCTTGAACGAGAAGATGACGCTGCGGTTCTGTGTGGGGCAGACCAACACACAGGAGCGGCACGTGGAGCGTGCGTGGCAGAGAATTCGAGAAGAGGCGGAGAGAGTGAAGTAGAGGACTTCCAGTGCTATCCCAACCCTGCCCGCAGCGGCGGTCCGGGTCCCCGTGGGGGTGCTGAACCTCCGTAACCTTCGCCAGCGAGCAACCCTACGCTACCTTGTCCACATTGGTATCGGGGACAATGCTCAAGCGCGAATCCAAACAAAACAGGCGTCGCCAAGAACGTCAATTGCTGAACACTTCCGTGCGAGTATTCGCCGGATCTGCGCAGCTGAACGCCATTGGCATCAACGTCAGTGATGTGGGAATGTGCCTGTTTACGGTTGCAAACCTGCCTTTGGAATCTCAAATTGAAGTTGAATTTCTCCCTCCCCGATGCCAGGAACCGGTTCGGGTTTTTGGGAGAGTTCGCCATCGCGCTCTATATCTGTACGGGGTCGAGTTTCTAGCGGAGTCCGAACAGCAACCGGATGAGCCCACCGCTGCAGACACGATGACAGCAGCTCAATCCCTTCATCGCTAGCGGACTCGCGACCAACTTCAGCAATCTTCTGTTTTGCCCGATCTGCTCCCTCACTCTCGCCGCCAGACAGGTTAGGCCACGTTGAGAGCGGAAGTGCAGTGCGGACAGCGCGTTGCTTTGATAGCGACTGCGGAGAGACAGAACGGGCACTCGCGCGTCGAAACGACAGGTGCCCGTTCCTCTTTCTTCAGGCGGTTGATCTGGCGGATCAGCATGAAGACCACGAACGCAACAATCAAGAAATCCGAAAGAGCGTTCAGGAAGACGCCGTAATTGAGAGTGGCCGCGCCGGCGGCTTTCGCTTCCGCGAGCGACGCATAGGCATGTCCTGACAGGTTGATGAACTTGTTGGAAAAGTCAGAATGGCCCGACAACAGGCCAATCGGGGGCATCAGGATGTCGGAGACGAAGGAACTTACCACCCTCCCGAAAGCTGCGCCCACGATGATGCCGACGGCCATATCGAGCATGCTTCCGCGCATGGCGAACTCCCGGAATTCGCCGAGCATGCCGCCGCCTTTCCCCAGCAACGCTTTGGGGCTGCCCAGGTGGGCCATTCCGAGATTGCTGAGAATCGGATCGTTTCCTGCTGCCATGGAGAGACCTCCTCATTCCGGGAACATGCTGCGCGGAGGCGCGGAGCAAGTCAAGCGAGCGGAACACACGATCGGGCGGTGCCCCCGCTGTGATGGAGTGAGCCTCGGAAAGACTATTGGCGCTTCTCAAGCGACTTGGGTTTTTCAGGTTGCGCGGGGACGGAGGCGTCGGGTTTGGTGACCATCGGATTGGCAGGCGCGTTGGGGTTGACGCCGAAATCCCAGACGTAGAGATTGATGCCTTCTTGGCCCAGGGTTTCGACCAGCGCATATTCTCCGGGATCGAGAGGCGCCGTCGGCGTCACTTTTACCCAGCCTCCGGTGAGTTGTTGCGAGTTGGTGGAAACGAACTTTCCTTCCTGCTTGCTCTTACCATAGACCGCGATCTTGATATCACCCACGATCCGCTTGTCCCCCTTGGGTTGCATGCGGACGATTTTGAAGCGATCCCAGGGCAGCTCAGGCTCGGGAGGACGATCGTCTTTTAGATGGCCGGAGCCCATGTCTGGCGCGGCGCCTCCAGATTCGATGTTGACGTAAATCGACGGCAGCGCGGCGTGAGATTGATTGCGAGCGTGCTGTCCGGGAATCTCGATCGTCCGCTTGGAACTGGCCAGAGGATTAATGGCCGCGCGCAGGATGTTTCCTTTCATGTTCTTGTTGACTTCGCCACCGTTCTGATCGAGTTCGACCAGTTGCGGCTGTCCCTGAAAGGTGTCGAGCAACTCCACCCCGCCATCGTCGGGCAGGCGCAGGCCGGGGGCGACCAGAGGAGAGTTAGCTTCCTCCGCCTGGCGCTCGGCTTCGAGTTCTTGGTCGAGTTCGACGGCCTCGGGATCGGGCTTGCCCGCGGCCCGGTCTTTCTCGAAAGCGTCGGTGGCCTTCCAGTCAACCATATCTTTGGGGACTTCTTCCCACTGGCCGCGCTCCGCGCTTAAGTAGCGCACCCGGTCCCCTTTGACTTCGTATTTCGTCACCGACTGGTAGGAGCCGTCTTTCAGGATGAGCCGCTTGGCGAGTTCCTGCGCGTGCACGGGAAGCAGCGTGACCAGTCCTAATATGGAAGTTATGAGGATGGAGTAGAGGCGGCGCATGGTTCGTGTGGTTAGATGCAGCTTGCCAGGCCCAGTCTACCGCTAAAGTTCAAGAATTGAGGTTCCAGAATTTTCCGGTCAATCCGATTCGGGCGAAGGCGGCCTCGGCCTCGGCCTCGGTCTTGGGCCTCCACGTGGGACTGAGGCGATCGGCATACCACTCCTCGGCAAGCTGCCAGCATTGGCCAAGGGTCAAAGATCCTCCGCGAGGGCAATTCCATTGCCGGCACCAGCGGTCTACGTGGAGTTCCGACCGGAACAGGAGCATGGTCCGTCAAGTGAAAGCGACGTCCTGATACCAGCGGCAGACGGGCACGGCGAAATGAACCACGCCGTCTCTTTCTCGCAGTCTCCCATTCCGGACATGGAGCGGCATCGCGGTGTTGCAGCAGGCGCAGGTGGCGTCGATGTCGGCGTCCTTGTGGAGCATGGCCGGGATGCCGAGCGCATCCCATATGCAATTTCCATACCACGAGTCGTTTCCGATCCGGACCGGGAAGGCTGTAGGAATGGCCGAGAACGGAGCGGCGCGCCAGAGCTCTCCATTTTCCTGAAGCATAAAAGCGTGCGATTCGCTCAGGCGGGCCAGCGCAGCGCGAGTCTGGCGCGTGGTGGCCTTTAGAAGTCTGGCCATTTCTGCGACCGTTGGAGCACGGCCGTGACGAAGAAAGTATCGGTAAATGGACTGGCGGAGAACCGCGTCAACGGCGGACGGAGCGGCGGGCATGGTTGGAAATTTCCTGTCGGTCGGTACAATTCTAATGCTTGTGCGACATGATTGCCCGTGAAGCTGGCACTCGGAGCCAAACCGGGGAGCACTTCAATACCATGGCGGAAACATGATTTGGCGCTACCTCATCGAAGGCCCGTGGATCCTCTTTATCGTGTACTGGGCGGTGAGCGCGTTGAAGACGCGCCGCACGGTCCAGAAGGAATCTCTGCTGTCGCGCTACGGCATCGTGGTGCTCGAGCTTCTCGGCTTCGCTCTATTGTTCAGCAAGAGGGGCGATATCGGTGTTCTCGGCCGTCATGTTCTTCACCAGACCTACGCCCAGGCGATTACGGGAGTAGTGCTGACCTGGATCGGCATCGCGATCGCTCTCTGGGCGCGCTGGCACTTGGGGCAGTACTGGAGCGCCAGGATCACGCTCAAAGAAGATCATCAGCTCATCCGCACCGGACCGTACGCCTATTTCCGTCATCCTATCTATTCCGGCATCGATCTGGCCGCGATCGGCGGAGCTCTTGCGATTGATCGATGGCGATGCGTCGCGGGAGTTTGCCTGATCGTTCTGGGCTATTGGATCAAGGCAAGGCGGGAAGAGAAGATGCTGGCCGCGCAATTCGGGGAAGCCTTTGAAGAACACCGGCGTCAGACAGGATTCCTGATTCCAAAATTCTAGGGGAAACGCTGTCGGCTTTCGCGGAGCTATTTCAGCGTGTCGCTGCGGTAGAGCTGAGTGAGGTTGATGGTGTAGGTGAAAGCCATCCAGCGGCCGTCGGGAGTGATCGCGATGGGCGCATTCATGGGCAGCAGTCCGATCAAGTCTCTTGGCTTGATGGCCTCCCAGAGCTCGCGCTTGCCGGAGCTCAAATCAAAGCGATAGATGTTCGCGCCCGAAGTGACAGGAAGCTGGATGAAGATATGTTGCGAGTCCGAGGTCCAGCCGATGGGCTGCCCCCCGGGCAGGAGTGGAGCGGCAAGGGGGACCTGAACACTGGCATCGGACGAAAGCGATTTGCGGAGGAGTTTGTCGCCGTCCCGCACGAGATAGGTGTTGCCGTCAGGCGCGATGCCGGGCCAGGCGCCCAAGTCGGCCACGAGTTTTGGGGTGACGCCGTCTCGGTCGGTGAGATAGGAGCCCATGCCGTGACCCCGTTCGGTGGCCAGCATGGCAATGTGTTGCCCATCGGCCAGCCAGTGCGCCCATGAGGGTTGAATGCCGTCCCAATGAAGAATGCGGGGCTCACCTGCACCGACAGGCACGATCCGAATGCGGGCTGCGGGATCGCCGGGTAGGACGACAAGCGCCCATTTACCGTCGGGACTAATGTCGGTGCCGAAGCCGCCTGAACCGATGCGCACGGCAGGCGATCCGTCGCTCTTGCGGACGTAAACGTTGTAACCAGAGCCCGAATTCCCCGATTGGTCGGTGAACAGAACTGTACTGCCATCGGCAGACAACCGAGGACCGTAGCTGAAATCGAGCCATGTCAGGTCGCGATCTTCCGTCGAGCCGTGTTCGACCAGCGACATGCCCACGTGTTGCTGGCCTGACATCACCAGCGTGGCGCCTGTCGGCGTGCGATCGAGAATGATGGTGCCGGAGGTCCCGCAGTGCACAGTGCGGGTATGGCCGTCCAGTGTGCTCGCCTGAATGCAATATTGCAGGCCGGTGTTGGAACCGGAGAACCAGACTTCCTTGCCCGAGGGCGCCCAAGCCAGGCCTTCCAGGGATTCCCACCCGGTGGAGACGGTGCTGACGTGGCCGGCCCGGTCCACGACGATGACATCGCCGCGATCGTCGCTGGCGCCGCCGGGATGGCGGAAGAGGGCAATCCGCTCACCGTCGGGGGAGACGCGCAGATCGCTCAGCCAGTTATCGACTTGCAGAATGGTTTTGCCGATCGGGTACTGCACGCGCCATTGATTCTTGTAACGGTCGAGGACGGCGAGGCTATTGCCATCGGGCGACCAGTCGGCGTCGTAGACCTGGTCGAGCATTTCGCGGGGTGCGCCGCCCCCGAGCGGGGCCACGGCCAGAGTGCCCACCGACTGGAAGTGGACTAGGTTCCCGGGCCGCACCAGCACGGCCATCTGTCCCTGTTTGGAAATCGCGAGCAACAGCGCGCCATGAAGTCCGGCGGGAATAGGTTCGGGATACTCGTCGCGAATCACGTAGGTGTCGGCGGCCCCGCCGTTGAGGAATGCACTGTACACCACCGTCTTTCCGTCGGGCGCAAAGCGTGCGCGAATCACATTGCCGCGATGGAACGAGACTTGTTGGAAAGCCGGAGCGGGAATGGGACTGGGGTGCAGATACCAGGCGAGGCCCGCGCCCAGAGCCAGCGACAGCGCCGCCACGACGGCGATGGCTGCCCATCGCGGCGGAGCAGGTTTCGCCGCGATCGCCGGTTGTCCGCCGGTCTTTGAAGTGGTGCCGGTCAGCGCGTCGAGCGCGAAAGCCAGATCTTTCGCCGATTGGAAGCGCTGCTCAGGCTGTTTCTCGAGGCAGCGGCGGATGATGCGTTCCATCCCCGGAGAGACCGGATGGGTCATCTCGCTCAGTTCCGGCGGATCCTCTTTGAGGATAGCGGTCATGGTTTCGGCGGCGGTGTCGCGGCGGAAGGCGCGGTGTCCGGAAACCATTTCATAGAGCACGGCGCCGAAAGCAAAAATGTCCGTGCGGGCATCGACCGCGGCCCCGCGGACCTGTTCGGGCGCCATGTACCCGGCGGTGCCCATGACCATGCCGGCTTCAGTGGGCGATTCTTCGAGAGTCGCCGAAGTGGCGCCGATCTCGTTCGCCGCGGACGACCACTTGGCCAGACCGAAGTCAAGAATCTTGACCCGTCCTTCTTTCGTGATGAAAACGTTTTCGGGCTTCAAGTCGCGGTGGACGATGCCTTTATCGTGCGCGGCTGATAACCCGTACGCAATCTGAACGGAGTAATCGGCGGCTTTGCGCGCTGACAGCGGTCCGGTCATCAGTTCGGCGCGCAAACTACTCCCCTCGAGCAACTCGGAAACGATGAAGGGCGCACCGCCTTGCTCTCCTATGTCATGAATGGCGAGGATGTTGGGATGATTCAGAGCCGCTACCGCGCGCGCTTCCTGCTCGAAGCGGCGCAGACGGTCAGCGTCGCGCGAAAAAGATTCCGGCAGCACTTTCAAGGCGACATCGCGCCCCAGGCGCGTGTCCCGCGCCCGGTACACCTCACCCATGCCCCCTGCGCCAATGGCGGAAACAATCTCGTACGGGCCGAAGCGAGTGCCAGGAGTCAACGGCATGGATGGGCGCAATTATATGCCGAGACGGCCAACCGCGTTGACGGGCCGAGTTGGCGCTCCGTATGATGACCGGGCCCTTCTGTTTGAAGCTGGGAACTCGAACCGCGAATGATCATCGGAGCGTACGGGGTTACCGACATCTTGAAAAGCTTGCCCTCGGCGGCGAGTGCAACGTTTCTTGCCCTGTTTCCGATTGTGAATCCGTTTGGTGGTGTGCCCATCTTCTACTCGCTCACTACTGACTTCGACAAGCCGGAGCGCAATCGTACGGCGCTCAAGACTTCGGTGTATGTGGGCCTGATCCTGGTGTTCTTTCTGTTTCTAGGACGGTTCGTACTCAATTTCTTCGGCATTTCGCTGCCGGTGCTGAAGATTGCGGGTGGACTGATCGTCGCAAACACGGCGTGGGGGATGGTAACTGCGACCAGTCGCATCACCCCGTCAGAGAGCGCAGAAGCCAGCACCAAGGAAGATATCTCGCTCACTCCCATGGCGATGCCTCTGCTGTCAGGCCCCGGCTCGATTGGCGTAGTAATGGGATTGGCGGCGCATACTGACTCGCTGATGTCGTATTTCGGGATGGTGATCGGCATCGCCACGGTGGCGTTGAGTGTTTATCTGTTTCTACGCCTGGGAGGACCGCTGGTGTCGCGGCTGGGTCCGGGGGCGACAGGAGCTATCAACCGCATTTTCGGATTCCTGATTCTGGCAATTGCGGTGCAATTGGTGTGGGACGGGATGGCGGACTTCCGGTAAGACTGCGGCCCGCCACATGTCTGGATTTCAGACGTACTCCTCAGTGCCAATTGCGGACGGACGTTGGCCCTGACTTAGTCCAGTTAACCCTGCTTTTGCTTGACTTCCAGTAGTCTTCTGCTAAGTTTTGCTCAAACGCAAGCTTGAGGGGGAAGGAGGCAGAGGTATGCCCGATAAAAAGCCCCTCGCCAGCGATCCTCCCGTACCCACACCTGCAAATCCTGACGATCCTGTCTGTTTTCCGCAAGTTTTCTCGGATGAGTTGGACCATATCGAGACGGCACGCACGGCGCGGAAAGTGGTTACCGACAAGAAGCCGAAAGACAGCCTGATCGGACTGGCATTTTCTGGCGGCGGCATCCGCAGCGCCACCTTCAACCTCGGAGTGCTGCAGACGCTGGCGCAGCGTGGACTTTTGCGCGACTTCGATTATCTCTCGACCGTTTCCGGCGGCGGATACATAGGTTCGTGGCTGGCGGCATTGACCTTGCGCGCCGCCACGCCCAAAGACTTTAGCGCGGTCGAAACTGCGCTGAAGCAACCGACCTACCAGACAGGGAAGCTGGCGGAGTGCTCCGCCATTCACTGGTTGCGCAAATATGCCGACTATCTCACGCCACAGATGGGTGTGCTTTCTCCGGACACGGCTGCGGCTGCGGGAACATGGCTACGCAACGTGATCCTGAACCTGATGGTGATTCTGCTGGTTCTGCTGGCCGTGATTCTGCTGCCCTCGACCCTGGTGCATTTCAACTGGGATGTTCTGCTGCTGCATCCTGATCTTTCGTTCGTTATCGCGCTGCTTCTGATTACGCTGGCGACGGGAGTGATGACGGTCAGCATGACGGACTTTGGCAGCGACCGGCAGGAGAACCGAAAATGGTGGGCGCGAAACCGGGTGGGCCTGCTGGTGATGGCACCGTTTTTTGTAGCGGCGTGGCTGATGAATGGCGCCATCTGGATCTGGCAGAGCCAAGGACAGAGCGTCTATTGGATTCCGGCTGGGGCAGCCTTTTACGGTTTCATCTGGACGTTTGGTTATCTAGTGCTGAAACGGCGAAATAAGGAAGTGCGCGAAGCGACCAAGAGCGATGAGGAGGCCGTCTCACGCGTCTGGCTGGCCATATCGGCTTTCGGAGCGGGCGCTCTGGCGGGGGTATTGCTGAAGGGATACTCCTGGCTGGTGACCAACCAGATCTCGGTGAACTACGACGATGCCTGGATCCTGATCACTCTGGGAACGGTGGCGGTCCTGTTGCTGATGTTGCTGACGGCCGTGGTGCAATTGGGAGTGCTGGGCACCGGATGCCAGGACCTGGTCCGGGAATGGTGGTCGCGGGTTGGCGGCCAGTTAATGGTGAGCGGGCTGGTATGGTTGATCGCCTTTGCCATCGTGATTTTTGGTCCGCTGCTGGTGCGAGTGGGTATAAACAGCGCTTGGGGGAAAGGCATCAACCTGTCGGCGGCGGTGGTGTGGGTGGTGTCGAGCGTGGCCGGGTTGATAGCGGGGAAGAGCCCGGCAACCAGCGGAGAGAGTCCATCCCAATGGCTCAAGACCGCCAGCGGATTGCTGCAGCATCGCCAAATCAAAGAAGTGGTGGCCAAAATAGCGCCTTATATCTTCGTGTCCGGACTGCTCGTGCTGCTATCCACGGCGGTGCACATTCTTGTGGGTCTCTGGTACGAGCCTTCTTTGACCCAGAAGCTGTGGTTTGGGGGGCCGAGCAGCGATGTTTACGACAGCTATTGGGCGATTCAGTCGAGTCCCGCTGAGCACTGGTACTACCTGCTGGCGGCGGTGGCGGGGCTGGGGATGGCGGCGATACTGCTTTCCGCCCGAATCGACGTGAATGATTTCTCGATGCATCACTTCTACCGCAATCGCCTGGTGCGCTGTTACCTGGGAGCGTCGAATCCGGATCGCAAGCCGCAGCAATACACGGGATTTGATCCGCACGACGACATTCCGCTGGAAGAACTGGCCGGGTCTCCGGGGCCGTATCCGATTCTGAATGCGGCGCTGAATACGTCGAGCGGGAAGGAATTGGGGTTTGTGGAGCGCAAGGCCAAGTCATTCGTCTTCACGCCGCTGTATTGCGGTTACGATCCCGCGGCCGACAGCATGTATTCCTCATGCGCCACCTATGCACCCACGCGCCTGGGCAGGAACGAGAAGCAGGGATCAAAACGCGGCTTGAGCCTGGGCACGGCGATGGCGATCTCCGGGGCGGCGGCCAGCCCGAACATGGGACACTACACTTCTCCGCCGACGGCGTTTTTTATGACTCTGTTTGACGTGCGCCTGGGCTGGTGGATGGGCAACACGCGGCTGCGCGAGAAGTGGCGAAGTGCCGGGCCGAAGCTGGGATTGGCCTATCTGATCTCAGAACTGGTGGCGCACAGCGACGAGGACAGCCACTACATTTATCTATCCGACGGCGGTCACTTCGAAAATCTGGCGGTCTATGAGCTGGTCAAGCGCCGGTGCCGGCTCATCGTTGCTTGCGACAGCGGGGCCGATCACAGCTATGGTTTTGGCGACCTGATCAGCGCCATCGAAAAATGCCGCACCGATTTCGGCGTCGATATCAAAATCAGCGCCAGCCAGATCAAGCCGGAGGCGGGCAGCACGTTCTCGGACAGGAACTTCGCCATCGGCGACATCCACTACGGTCCGAATGACGTGGGCAAGATCATTTATCTGAAATCGAGCCTGCCGGCCGATGACGTGAACGCACCGCTCGCGGCGCGTCTGGCGGCGGTCGTGCGAGGCTACGCCTCGGCGCACACAGATTTCCCGCATCAGTCCACCGCCGACCAATGGTTTGACGAGACGCAGTTCGAGGCTTATCGCGCCCTCGGCGAATACATCGCATCCAAGGCGGGGGAGGACATTGAGAGTGCCATCAACCGCGTTCTGGGAAGGTCGCAGGCACTGGCCGCCGCGGACTAGGCTATTTCAACGTGACCAGCTTTTCTACCAGTTCCGAATAGTCTTTCTTTTCCAAGCCGTGGACTTGCTTGTTGTACTCGTCCACTTTGTTCGAGTAATTCATCGAGCAGAATTTCGGTCCGCACATGGAGCAGAACGCGGCTTCTTTGTAGTAGTCGTCGGGCAAAGTTTCATCGTGCATGGAGCGGGCGGTTTCCGGGATCGAGCGAGAGCGCGAACTGCTTCTCCCAATCGAACTTGTAGCGAGCGTAACTGAGCGCGTCGTCGCGGTCCTGCGCGCCGGGGCGTTTGCGCGCGATGTCGGCGGCGTGGGCGGCGATCTTGTAGGCGATGATGCCGTCTTTCACATCTTTTTCGTTGGGCAATCCGAGATGCTCTTTGGGCGTGACGTAGCACAGCATGGCGGCGCCATGCCATCCGATCATAGCCGCGCCGATGGCCGACGTGATGTGGTCGTAGCCGGGCGCGATGTCGGTGACCAGCGGGCCCAGCGTGTAGAACGGAGCTTCGAAGCAGAGTTCTTTTTCTTTGTCGACCTGCTCTTTGATCTTGTCGAGCGGCACGTGGCCGGGGCCTTCGATCATCACCTGTACATCGTGTTGCCAGGCTTTCTTGGTGAGCTCGCCTAAAGTGGCGAGTTCCGCGAACTGGGCTTCGTCGCTGGCGTCGGCGATGCATCCCGGACGCAGGCCGTCCCCAAGGGAGAAGCTGACGTCGTGCTTGGCAAAAATCTTGCAGATGTCGTCGAAGCACTCGTACAGGAAATTCTGTTTGTGGTGATGCGCCATCCACTGCGCCAGAATCGCGCCGCCGCGGCTTACGATGCCGGTGATGCGCTTCGAAACCATCGGCAGATACTGAATCAGCACGCCGGCGTGGATGGTCATGTAATCGACGCCTTGCTCGGCCTGTTCTTCGATGACTTCGAGCATGACGTTAGCGGTGAGGTCTTCAATGCGCTTCACCCGCGAGATGGCTTCGTAAATCGGCACCGTGCCGATCGGTACGGGCGAGTGGCGCAGGATGGCTTCGCGGATCTCACGAATGTTGCCGCCGGTGGAAAGATCCATCACCGTGTCAGCGCCGTAGTGGACCGAGGTGTGCAGCTTCTTGAGTTCCTCGTCGATGTTCGATGTGACCGCAGAGTTGCCGATGTTGGCGTTGATCTTGCATAGCGAGGCGACGCCGATCGCCATCGGTTCCAGTTCAGGATGATTGACGTTCGCCGGGATGATCATGCGGCCGACGGCGACTTCATCGCGGACTAACTCAGGCGACAGTTTTTCCCGTTGCGCGACATAAGCCATCTCTTCAGTGATGACTCCCTGGCGGGCATAGTGCATCTGGGAAAAATTGCCGTCGCGATTCTCGGCTTTGCGTCGGGCGAGCCACTCGGCGCGGGGTTTTGGAACACTGTGTCCGTTATTGCCATTCGTGGAAGTCATGATTGCGGTACCACCCTCGCTGGATTCTATGAACAAAGATTATACGCCGGGCTGAAGCAAGCGAAGACATTCACCACAGAGACACAGAGTCACAGAGAAGACAAAACAGATAAAGACCCTTGGAGGCACCACTCGCTGGTTCATGCGAGCTGAAGACAGATAAGTCCCATGGTTTTTTCTTTAAAACTTTTCTCTGTGGCTCTGTGTCTCTGTGGTGAAACAATGTTCGGACCTTGCCCGGCGCGTGCTCTCGGCCTAAAATCTCGGGTTCGGGAAATGAGGCCATCATGCGTGACTACCGCCTGATCTTCGGTTGCTTGCTTTTATCTCTCGCGGGATTTGCTCAATCCAAGCCCCCCTCCGGCTTCAGCGTCAATAACATCGACAGGACGGTCGATCCCTGCGTCGATTTTTTTCAATACGCCTGCGGCAACTGGCTGAAGAAGGCCGAGATCCCGGCAGACTTGCCGCGCTGGGGCAGCTTTGCCGAGCTGCACGAGCGCAATCAAGGGGAGCTGCGCGAGATTCTGGAGAAAGCCTCGGTGGTTTCGCCGAAGCGCGACGCCATTGACCAGAAGATCGGAGATTTCTATTCCTCCTGCATCGACGAAAAGGCAGCGGACGCGGCAGGCGTTCGCCCGGTCAAGCCGCTTCTTGACGACGTGGCCGCGGTCGAGAATAAAGGCGCGCTCATCGACGCCATCGCCCGCTTGCGCATGGTGGGCGCGGGAGCGTTATTCAGCTTCTATTCCACTCCCGACCTGCACAATGCCGACCAGGTGATTGCGGCGATCGATCAAGGCGGACTGACCTTACCCGACCGCAACTACTACATCCAGACCGACGCCAAGATGGTGGCGATGCGCCAGCACCTGGTGGACTATGCGACCGAGGTGTTCACCTTGGCGGGACAGTCTCCGAAGGAAGCGGCGGATTCCGCGCAGACGGTATTGCGCATCGAGACCAGTCTGGCGAAGGCTTCCATGGATCGCGCGGCGCGGCGCGATCCCAAGAACCGCGATCACAAGATGACGAAGGACCAGGCGGAGGCGCTCGCGCCGAATTTCGCCCTGAACCATTACTTTACCGACGTGGGCGCGCCCAGCTTCACGGAGTTGAACGTCGCGAATCCCGATTTCTTCAAGGCAGTGAACGGAGTACTCGAGGCGGAGCCACTGGATGCGCTGAAGACTTACACCACGTGGCGTCTGCTCGATACCGCGGCGCCCTGGCTATCGCAACCCTTTGTCGGCGCCCATTTCAAGATGCAGCAGCAACTGACCGGGCAGGCGCAGATGGAAGATCGCTGGAAGCGCTGTGTCGATCTTACCGATCGTTCGCTGGGGGAAGCATTGGGCCAGCGCTATGTGGAAGCTTACTTCAGTCCGCAGGACAAACAGCGCATGTTGAAGATGGTGGCGGCGCTCGAAAAGGCGCTGAATGAGGATATTCAGTCCTTGCCCTGGATGTCGGATGCGACCAAGAAGCAGGCCGAGATCAAACTGGCGGCTATCCGCAACAAGATCGGCTATCCCGAAGTGTGGCGCGATTACACCTCGTTGAAGGTGGAAAGGGGCGACTTGCTGGGCAATGTCGTGCGCGCCAATGAATTCGAGGCCAGGCGACAGATCGCCAAGATCGGCAAGCCGCTCGACCGCAAAGAGTGGGGCATGACTCCGCCGACGGTGAACGCGTACTACAGCGGCTCGTACAACGAGATTGTTTTTCCGGCGGGAATTCTGCAGCCTCCGTTTTTCGACAAGAACATGGATGATGCGGTGAACTTTGGCGGGATCGGCATCGTGATCGGCCATGAACTGACCCACGGCTTCGACGACTCGGGACGCAAGTTCGATCCCCAGGGCAACCTGCGCGACTGGTGGACCGAGCAGGACGGCAAGGAATTCGAAAAGCGCGTGAGCTGCGTGGCGGACGAATACAGCAACTTCATCGCCGTGGATGATCTGAAGCTGAATGGCCGGCTGACCCTGGGCGAGAACACCGCCGATAACGGCGGCGCGCGGGTGGCCCTGATGGCGCTCCGCGAGACGATTGCTGCCGATCCGACTGGGAAAGCAGCGCAGAAGATCGACGGCTACACCCCTGAGCAGCGCTTCTTCCTGGGATTTGGGCGGGTGTGGTGCGAGAAGCAGCGTCCGGAATTTGCGCGCACCCGGGTGCAGACTGATCCGCATTCTCCAGGGAAGTATCGCGTCGACGGCGTAGTGCAGAACATGCCCGAATTTCAGCAAACCTGGAGCTGCAAAGCCGGACAACCCATGGTGAGCGCGAATGCGTGCCGGGTTTGGTAGCGGCTATTTGAAACCCTGGCGGCGCTTTTCGCTGTAGCGGTGCAGCGAGTCTTCGATGATGGGATAGGCTTCCGCGGCGGGGCGGATCTCGTCGACTTCCACCGCTTTGCCCTCCAGCTGTTTGTAATCCTGAAAGAAGCGTCGCAGCATGATCAGCCGGTGGGGTGGCATTTCGCTGGCTTCGTGGTAGCTGTTGAACTCCGGATCTTCGGTGGCGATGGCGATGATCTTGTGGTCTTTCTTGCCGGAGTCGATCATGGTCATCAGTCCGATGGCGCGGGCGTGAATGATGGTCAGCGGCACCACGGTCTCCTGGCACAGCACCAGCACGTCAAGCGGATCATCATCTTCCGCGAAGGTCTGCGGAATGAATCCGTAGTTGGCCGGATAGTAGACCGCGGAGTAGAGCACCCGATCGAGTTTGATCAGGCCGCTGGCCTTGTCGAGTTCGTATTTCACGCTCGAGCCAAAAGGGATCTCGATGACGGTTTGAAATTCCTGGGGAAGCTTGTCTCCGGGAGTGACGTCGTGCCAGGGATGGATCATAGAATTCAGAATATCAACGCGGGCGGGGTTTGAGAAACCGTGCACACGCTGTAAGGTTCCGTAGTGAATCGGCGCGAATCGAAAAAATTTCGCTTGATGCGAGCGTGAGCGTGCAAATTCTCGGCCTATCCGTCCTCCTGGTTTTGGTCGTCCTGATCTTTGCGGCGATTTTCTTCTGGGCGTTGGTGATTCAGCCGCGGGCTGAGAGAGCCGCCGCGGAACTCGCTCCTGCCGATGTCTGGAGGTTCAGCGGATTAAGTCAATTTGGCGAGCGCAACTTCACGCTCCTTCAGGTTGTCCCAACTCCGCGAATGGAACTGGCGGAGTACCGTATCCAGGACGAATCGGGCCGTGAATTAGGCAGATATACGGGGAATCGGCGAAAAAGCGGCACATTCGAATGCGGTGACAAAAAGGCCTCCCTCTATATTCAGGGTGCGCCCTTCGGGGGATCTGCGTACGCTGGAAAAGTAGGCGGGAGTTCCAATCGCTCCATCGTCATTCGAGACGAGAATCAGCTGATTGCTGAGGTCTGGCGCGTCCGCGTTTTCCCGAACGCTTATCGCCTCGAGTACGGGGGAGATACCCTTCAAATCGCCGCGGGTGGAATCTGGCCAACCCGGCCGGGGAACATCACGCGGGCGGGGGAACTGGTTGGAGTTTTTCGCCGTCCGGCGGTGTCGTCGCGCAATCTCTTCCTCGCATGCCGCCCGGACCTTCCGGACGAGCTTAAGGTGTATCTCTGTGGTATTTGCCTTTTACAATGATAGTGATAGCCAGAATTCGGCTCCTCGGGGGCTTGCCAGGCGGTTACCGGGATCTTGCTGCGTTGTACCTTCGGACAGCTTGACCCATGCGCGGTCAGGGCATAAAGTTTAAGGGTCGGGTGGGGTGCTTGATTTCATGTCCAGCGAAACCAGCAAATATCTGAAGTTCGGCGGGGCGACCCTGCTGATCCTGATGTCCCTAGGTTACTTGGCGTATACCGGCGTCCAGGAAAGCAAAAGCTATTACGTGACCATCAAGGAACTGCATGGGATGGGCAACAGCGCCTATACCAAGCGGTTGCGGGTCGCCGGCAACGTACTGCCGGGTTCGATCAAGCGGACCGGCGTCAACGTCGAGTTCGTGTTGGTAGAGAAAGATCAGACGCTGCCGGTCGTTTACAGCGGGACGGAAGCTCCTCCCGACACCTTCAAAGACAATTCCCAAGCTCTGGCCGAAGGCAGCTTCGGACGCGATGGCGTGTTCCACGCCAAGCAACTGCAGGCGAAATGCGCTTCGAAGTACGCTCCCGCTCCGGGTGCGGCCACGCCCGCCAGTGAGACTCCGAAGAGCATGACGCAGATGCAAACACCCGCAGGAATGTCGAACTAGCCTACGGCCTCGACTTCGCTGAGGCCTTCAGCTATCTTCACTCGCAGTGGCTTCCGCGAACCAGCGTGTATCGAGTGGCGATCCCATCGTAGTCGTCACCGGTCTCATCAAGCAATTCGGACGCTTTGCCGCCTTGCGCGGCGTAAACGCCAGCTTTGACGCCCGGCGTCTTTACGCCATCCTGGGAGACAATGGGGCGGGGAAGACCACGCTCTTACGCGCGCTCGCCGGGTTGACCCCACCCACCCGCGGAACCGTTTCCATGCTTGGAAGCGACAAACTGCGGGAGGTGTGCCGCCAGGTGGGATACATGGCGCACCCCTCGCTGCTCTATGACGAGATGAACGGCATGGAGAACCTGCGCTACTTCGCCAAACTTTACGGCATTCATGAGGATGAACGATGCGCTGAGGTGATTCGCGCGGTAGCGCTTGATCCTGGGATGGCGCGTCCTGTGGGCCAGTATTCGCAGGGCATGCGGCAGAGGATGTCGCTGGCGCGGGCGCTGCTCAACGATCCCAAAATCCTGCTGCTGGACGAGCCATTCTCGAACGTCGATCTGCGCTCCGCCCGGGAGATGGTCGGACTGTTGGGAAAGATGCGGGACTCCGGAAAGACGATCTTTGTCGTGACTCACCAGGCTGCGCTGCTGGAAGGCGTGGCGGATGAGTTTGTGTGGATGGAATACGGGCAGATCGTATCGCGGACGTCGACGTTCCAACCCGTGGAGGCGCGATGAGCACCGTGCCCCCGGGCATTACTCGTGCCACGCTGGTGAAGGACCTGCGCCTGGAATGGCGCTCGAAAGATGCCATCAACTCCATGCTGTTTTTCGCGTTGTTGGTGGTGGTGGTATTCAGCTTCTCCTTCGATCCGCTGGCGGAGGAGTCACGCCACATCGCCGGCGGGCTGGTGTGGGTCGCGTTCCTGTTCGCCTCCGTGGTTGCGTTGAATCAGACTTGGGCGCGGGAGATGCGCAACCAGGTGCTGGACGCCTACCGTGTTTCCCCGGCCCCGGCGAATTCTCTGTTCCTCGCCAAAGCGCTGGGCAATTTCATCTTCGTCTGCGTCCTTGAGGCGCTGATGACACCCCTGTTCATTATTTTTTACAACCTGCGTGCCGTGGGCCCGGCGTGGCAACTGCTTCCAGTGGCGGCCCTGGGTACGTGGGCGCTGGTGGTGAACGGCACGTTTTTCGCGGCGATGTCGCTGCGCACCCGTAGCCGCGAGATCATGCTGCCGCTGCTGCTGTTTCCCATCTCGATTCCGGCCATTCTCGGGATGGTGAATGCAACCGCGTCGATTCTGAGCGGAGAATACTCGGCCCGCTTCTGGATCGTCTTGCTTGTGGCCTACGATGTGGTGTTTACTATCGCTAGCTTGCTTCTATTTGAACTCATCCTGCACGCCGAATGAAACGACTGTTCCCCATTTTTTCGATCGTCACGGCCGTTCTGCTCAGCTATGCCCTTTACCAGGCCCTGGTGGTTGCCCCCACCGACCAGATGCAGGGGAACGTCTATCGCATCATCTACTACCATGTGCCCTCGGCGTGGACGGCGTTTCTACTGTTTTTTCTGAATTTCGTCGCCTCGATCCAATGCCTGGTGCGGCCCCGCCCCCGCGCGGACCGGATGGCCAATGTCATCGTCATCGCGATCGCGGTTTTGATCTGCATCGTGGCTTACCTGGTGACCTTGCCCGCGGGCATGGAGCCCTCTGCCATCGCCACCACGGGCATCCTGATTGCGGCATTCTATTTCGCCGTGCGCAAAATATTTTCCGTGGAGCGGGTGGATGTGCTGGCGCTTGTAACCGCTGAAGTCGGCGTGGTGTTCTGCACGGTCGTGCTGGTGACTGGACCCTTGTGGGCGCGCCCGGTCTGGGGGATATGGTGGGCCCCCGGCGACATACGGCTGACGTCGACGCTGGTGCTCTGGCTGATCTATGTCAGTTATCTCATGCTGCGCAAGTTCTCCAGCAGCGGGAACACGCCTACGATCGCGGCCGCGCTGGCGGTCTTCGGGGCGCTCGACGTACCCCTCGTCTACTTCTCCATCTGGTTTTTCCGCACCCAGCATCCCCAGCCCGTGATTGGCGGTGGCGGATCGATGGATCCGCGCATGCTCCACGTGCTGCTCATCAACTGGCTGGCTTTCCTCTGCTTCGCGTACCTGGTCTGCTGGTCGCGCTATCGCCTGGAAGTGGTGAAAAGAGAAATAGAAGAGACTCAGGCACTGGAAGCCCTGCTCGAGCCCCGAGGTGTGCGATGAACTTCCTCTATGCCGCGTATGCCGCCACCTGGATTATTCACGTCGGTTATCTGACTACGCTGGTGCGGCGGTACTCCCGCCTGAAGCGCGAGATGGAAGAACTCAACCGGAAATAGAAGCCGCGCTAGTTTCCCTTCCATTCTTTCCCGAACCCGCTCAGGAAATCCGGTCCAGGCGTGGATCGCAGGAACTCGTATTCCTCGATCACGGCGGCAACGCCGATGCGAGAAGCAGGAAGCGGCGCTTCCGTGCGGATCACCCGGGCCACAAAGCGCACGCGCACCGAATCCGTAAGAGTGACGTGAGGTGGAAAGGTCAGCGTGACGTCAATGCGGGAGCCCGGGTCGAGCGACCGGTCGAGATAAAAGAACACGCCGCGGGCGCTCACGTTCTGAGTTTCGGTGAACAGTTCTTCTGCACCCTGGTCGGTTACCCGCACGGCAGCCGGCAAGCGCATGTCAAAACGCCGCATGGTGCGTCGTTCCTGCGGAGGTTGCTGCATTCCGGTCTCTCTTCCTATCAGCATTTCACTCTCAAGCAGAACTGCGCCTGTCTGCCAGCGGAAACGAGGCAGAGAATCCCAGGTACGGAAAATTCTCGACTATTTTCGACCAGAGTACTGTGTTATCTGACGTTTGCAACATCAAACTTTGCAAGGAACTACTTCCGTTACTAAAACGCAGCACTACCAATCCGCGGATTTCCACGGCCCGCAGGGTGGGGAGGGCAAGGGGAGGTAACTTGAAAAAAAGGCGTGTGCCCGGGGCTGTTCGTAGAGCAATCCTGCTGCCACCGCGCAAACAGAGTCATAAGACCCATGCGCTAACCTGAAATGAGCGACTTGCCTGAAGACCCCCCTTGCCAGAACTCAGCTCGGATGAAACAATTTGCTGCAAAGCTGCGGGCAAGAGCATTTTGTGTTTCGCTACAAATGGCATACGCATGGCACGGTTGTGCTATGCGGCGACATCTTTTGCGCTCCCAGGAGGCATCTGATCGAAGCGTGGGCTGGAGTGTGTCCGGCTTGACAGTCGATTCGTCAGATGTTTAAGTAAATACTTATTTTTCGTCCCATTTCTGATGACAGAGACGCGGGCTGCCTCGCACGTGTGCGAGGCGGCATGTTGTTTGTCTGCTATTTTCTTTTTCCTCTCCATGGATAGGGAAACTCGGAGGAGCTTGTGAGATTGATCGGTTCTGGGTGGGTGAGGTATGGTTCGCGGATTCGCGTCGGACTGGTTCTGACGATGCTGCTGGTGGCCGGAGCTCTGGCCTTGAAGCTGGACACAAGCGCGCCCCGGTTGGCGGCCAGCAAGAAGATCAGCGCACCCACTGCCCCTGCCGATTCTCAACAGGTACGCGTCAACTTCGGCCACCTTCCCATGGTCTTCGAACCCAACCAGGGTCAGACCGATCCTCAGGTGAAGTTTGTCGCCCGCGGCAGCAACTACGGATTGTTCCTCACCGCCGACGAAGCCGTCCTGGCGCTGCACAAGTCGCCGAAAGAGGCTGCGGTTCTGCGCATGGTATTAGCGCACGCAAACCCGAACGCCCCGGTCGTGGGCGCGGACAAACTCCCGGGTAAAAGCAACTACCTCATCGGCAACGATCCCACGAAGTGGCACCGGAATATCCCTCAGTTCGCGCAAGTACGCTATCAGGGTGTTTATCCCGGTGTGGATCTTGTCTACTACGGAAAGCAGGGACGTCTCGAGTACGACCTGGAAGTGGCGCCGAACGCCGATCCGCATCAGGTCGCGGTTCAGTTCCCGGGCGCCGAGAGCCTGAGACTCGACAAACAAGGCGAACTGGTTATCGCGGCAGGGAACGGCGAAGTGCGATTGCAGGCTCCTGAGGTCTATCAGACCTTCGGCCGTGAGCGGCGCGCGGTGAGCGGACATTATGTGCTGCGCAGCGCCAACCAAGTGGGATTCGAGATCGGAGACTACGACCACACCCGGAATCTGGTGATCGATCCCGTGCTGGTCTATTCCACCTACCTGGGCGGAACCGGGAATGAAGCTTGCTCGGCGATAAATACCAGCGGCTTGCCGCAGCCGCGTTGTCCGGCGATCGCCGTCGATGGCGCCGCCAGCGCGTACATCGCCGGCTCGACCACTTCCAACCTTTTCCCGGGTACCACGACGGGAACGCCGTTTCAAACCACGTTGAACGGCACCGCAAACGTCTTTGTCACCAAGTTGGACTCGACCGGTTCGGCCATCCTGTACTCCACCTACATCGGCGGGGACGGCGTGGACTTAACGGGCGGGATAGTCATCGACTCCGCGTTCAACGTCGACCTGACCGGCACCACCACTTCCACCAATTTTCCGACCTCCCGCGGATATCAGGACACTCCGGTATCGACCGGGACCCATGCCTTCGTGACCCAACTGAATTCGACAGGCTCAACCCTCGGCTACTCGACGTATCTTTCGGGCGACGGCACGGACACCGCAACGGGAATCGCAGTCGACTATCGCTCGACGGTGGTCTACGTCACCGGCACCACCACTTCCACCAATTTTCCGGTCTTTCCCAACCCAGGCGCGTTTCAGCTGACTCCGAAGGCAACGAACCAGTTCTTCCTCGCCAGCTTGGATACCACCCAGGCGGGGAACCTCAGCCTGGTTTATTCAACCTATCTGGGAGGCGGCACGCCTTCGAACGGAGTTGCGGTGGGCGGCGGCATCGCTGTCGACATCAACAGCAGCTACTCCCGGCGTCTACGTGACCGGTGGAACCAGTTTCAGCGATATGCAGGCGACCAACTCGTTTCAGACCTACAAGGCCGGAATCGACGTTTTCCTGGCCAAGTTCACATTCTTCCCCAAGCAGATCGGGACCCCGCCGAGTCTGACTTACCTGACATACCTGGGCGGCAGTGGAGACGATATCGGGAACGCCGTGGCGGTCGATACGAACTTTAATGCGTATGTCACAGGTTCGACCACGTCGACGGATTTCGGACAGGCGCCGAGTTGCACCCTCACTCCTGCATTTCAGGCGGCAAATGGGGGAGGAGCGTCCGACGCATTTGTCGCGAAGGTCCAGCCGCCCACCTCCAACAATTGCTCGTCAACGTCCACGGTTCAATTGCTGTACTTCACCTACCTCGGTGGCTCAAACGCCGACGTAGGGACTGATATCGGGCTGGACGTGATCCAGGGCGCCCGCGTCACCGGCTGGACGAATTCGACGGACTTTCCTCACCCCAATCCGTTGCCGACCGTCGGTTCTGCGCTTAACGGTGGCAGAGACGCCTTCGTGGCGCGGATCGATACCACCGCCACCATGAGCAACGCGACCAGCTACTACGGCAGTTATCTGGGAGGCGCGGGGAACGATGCCGGCACCGGGATTGCCGTCGATAACTCCAGCAATGTTTACGTGGCGGGCGAGACCGCATCCAGCAACTTCCCCACGGCGGCCCCGTATCAGGCGAGCCTTTCGGGGGCGAGCGATGCGTTCGTTTCGAAGGTGGGTCCGAAGGTGAGTTTCACCATGACCGCTCCTCCGATATCAACACCGTACGGTGTCGGGAACCAGGTTCCTTTCACCTACATGATCACGAACACGGGCGATGCAGCCTCAGGAGTCACCTTCACCGATTTTGTTCCAGCGACCGGAGCGACCTTCGCGGGGACCAGTTCCAACTCCTGCAGCGGAGTTTCATCGGGCCAGGTGACGTGTAACCTGGGGACGGTAAACGCAGGCGCGACGGTGTCCATCGTGGTGAATCTGATTCCCAGTGTGTCGGGCACTCTGAGCAATAGTGCACAAGTCACGGTCGCTGGGGCAACCGGAGTGGTTGCCAGCGCCAGCACCAGCGCAACCATCAACGATTTCGCGGTGAGCATCAGTCCGGCGAGTCAGACGGTTCCCGCGGGGTTGCCGGCCGCCTATACCGTCACGGTAAGCACGATTCCCACGAACTCGGTGATCCCCAGCAGCATTTCCATGGCGCTCGGCACCAGCCTGCCCTCGGGGGCGACCGACGTGTTCAGTACCAAGGTAATTCCGAACTTGTCTACCGGCACGGCAACCACAGTGCTCACCATCGGCACCACGATGCGAACCACAACCATCACCAAGCTCAACCAACGAGTGGGTCCGCTCTATGCCACCTGGCTGCCCGTGTCCGGTCTGGCCCTACTTGGCTTGGGTATTGGTGGGAGAGTCTCGCGAAAGCGCAAGCTGTTTGGGGGTCTTTTGGTGGCGGCGGTTCTGGTAATGGTGGGGCTGCAAGCTTCCTGCGGCTCGAGCCGCCAGACTTCGGTGACCAACGGCACTCCCGCCGGGACCTATACCTTGACCGTGACCGGCACTACGGGAACGGTCTCGCACGCCACCTCGTTCACGCTGGTCGTGCAGTAACTTTCGGCGATGCCATCAGAGACGCAGCTCGGCTGCGTCTCTTTCCCTTTCTACGGATGAGACTGATTTTCGCTTACGCGCCCGCGGAGAGCCGGTGGTGGCTCTTGGTCTGGGCAATCCCGTACTGGCGGATCTTATAGAGCAGTGCCTTATAGCTGATCTTTAGCAGCGCCGCCGCCTGTTTGCGGTTCCAATTGGTTTCTTCAAGAGCGCGGGTAATGGCCTCGGCTTCGGCCTCGTCCTTGGCGGTGCGGGCCAGCGATTTCAATCCACCTTGCGACTCGCCTCCACCGTGCGGCGCGGAATCGATGCGCGCCCCGGTGCCATCCGTCTTGGGGTTCAGCTCGTTGATGGCCAGCTTGTCGTCGCCGAGAATCAGATAACGCTTGATGAAGTTGCTGAGCTCGCGCAGGTTTCCCGGCCACGCATAATCCAGGCAGGCCTGCATCATGGTGGGAGACATGGGCAGCGGCGACCGCGCATAGTGTTCCGACATGCGAGACATGAAATGCTTCAGTAGAATCGGAATCTCTTCCTTGCGCTCACGCAGCGGCGGCAGCGAGAGAGTGAAGGCGTTCAGACGGTAATACAGGTCTTCGCGCAAACGCTTGTTGGCCAGCGCCTCCGGAATGTTGATATTGGTCGCGGCCAGGATGCGCACGTCCACTTTGATGACCGAACGGCTGCCGAGCCGCGAGAACTGCTGGTCTTGCAGCACGTGCAATAGCTTGGCCTGCAACAGGGGCGGCATTTCGCCGATCTCATCGAGCAGGATGGTTCCCTTGTTGCACAGCTCGAATTTCCCCGGCTTGGGGTGGGTGGCGCCAGTAAAGGCTCCCGCTTCGTATCCGAACAATTCGCTTTCCAGCAAGTCCGCGGGAACCGCGGCGCAGTTGACTTTCAGGAAGGTGCGGTGCGCGCGTGGGGAAAGCTTGTGAATAAGCCGTGCAAGTACTTCCTTGCCGGTACCACTCTCGCCCAGCAACAGCACAGGAATGTCGACGTTGGCGACCAGCGCTGCCTGCGAGCGAATCTTACGCATGGCAGGGCTGGCGGCAACGAAGAATACGTCGTCGCACAGCTCTTCGACCTCGCCCGGATAATTCTGCTGATTGGTTCCGAGGCACTGATCGATGACGGCGTCGAGTTCCGCCTTCTGAAATGGTTTGGTGATGTAATCGTGCGCGCCCAGGCGAATGGCTTGCACCACTTTGCGGGTGTCGCTGACGCAGGAAAGCATGACCACCTTCACGCCCGGAGACATCTGGCGCAGTTGCTCCAGAGTCTGCAGGCCGTCGATGCCCGGCATCAGCAGATCGAGCAGCACCAGGTCGGGCTGCATCCCTTTCTGCACGCGCTCCAGCGCTTCTTCCCCGGTGCTGGCGGTCTCAACCTTGTGGTCGTCGACTTCAAGCAGGGTCCGGATGTAACGCAGCATCCCGGGTTCATCATCGACCAGCAAGATGTTCGCCGTATCGCTCATTTGTTTTTCCCTTTGTTGGTCGCACTCAGCGCGGGCTGTAGCGGCAGGATAAAAGAAAACTTGCAGCCTCCGCCCGGTTCGCTCTCTACCCAGATTTTGCCGCCCATGCCGTTGACCAGACGACG
Source organism: Terriglobia bacterium (assembly GCA_963832635.1). Taxonomy (GTDB): domain Bacteria; phylum Acidobacteriota; class Terriglobia; order Terriglobales; family Acidobacteriaceae; genus DATFTE01. Next base: position 1,629,993 of record CAWHVH010000004.1, read on the forward strand.
GGCAATGGCCAAACCCAGCCCCATGCCCTCCGACTGATTCTGGTTCTGCGGCAGACGGAAGAAATCGTCGAATACTTCGATATGGTACTCCGCCGGAATGCCCGGGCCGGTGTCAGAGACGCTGACCTTCACCGAATTGGGCAGCGCCATCGGCTGGCGGCGGCGCTCGCTCGGGATCTCCGGCTTGCTGACGCTGCGTCGCTCCCACATGTACGGTTCGGCGTGTAACCACACCGTGCCGCCACCGGGAGTGAACTTGGATGCGTTTTCCAGCAAGTTAGAGATCACGCGTTGCACTTTCGGAGCATCGAACGAGAAAGACTCAAGTTTGTCGTTCGCCAGAAAGTAAAGAGCTAAGCCCCTCTCCTGGAAGCGGTGCGACCACAGCCGGCAAACCTCAGAGAGACAGGCGTTCATGTCGCCGGCCTCGTATTGCATTCTCATCTCGCCGGTTTCGAGCACGCTGAAGCTGAGAAAATCCTGGATGAAGTGCTGCAACCGGTGGCCGCTGGAGCGCATATCGCCCAGCACTTCGCGTTGCCGGTCGTTCAGCGAACCCAGCTTTTCGCTCTGCAGCAACTCGACATAGCCGTTGAGAATTGCCAGGGGAGTCTTCAGGTCGTGCGCCGCCGAAGCTAACGCATTCGTAGTTCGCAGGAAGCGCTCGCGCAACTGGGTGTATTCCTGCAGAAGGTCATGACTGCATGCAGGATTGGGGCACTCACCCGTCGCCGGTCGCTCCGGGCACAGCTCTGTGCCGGTAGCGGTTGACTTCCCTTGGGGCAGACACGAATTTTCTGGCACTGTGGCCATAGCTGGAAACTCGTGGTTTGACGGCTTGGGGAGGGAACAGTTCTTCGCAAAACGGACTGAATAGCTTACCGCGATGGTATGACAGAGCACTGGCGCTGTCAACGAAAAATGCCGTCAATTTGTCACTCAAGGGAAAAAGGTTGCAGTTGTAACGAACTCAGTTCGCGGGACTAAGCGTAAGTCACCGGCGTAATAAAAGCGAAACTTGTGCTCCCAAGTAGCTGCGGCAGTAAACCCCTTCCTTGAGGTCAGGGGAAGGCGTGGCCGCCAGTCATGAAAGGGTTCATTTCGGGAGGTGGAGTTTGGCCCCCAAGATGCGGGAAAGAGAAGGGTAACTCTAGTTGTGCGAGGGCAAATTGAACCGACGGAAGCTGGACGCTGAGCGCCGTAGCTGGCCACGTTTGCCACTGGCAATCCCAGTATTCGTACGTAGCCGCGATGAGAAGGGGAAGGAATTCCTTGAGTTTGCCACAGCTTTGAATGTGAGTGCGGGAGGCGTGCTGGTCGCAGTGCGCCGCTCTTTGCCGCTCTCCGCACAGGTTTTGCTCGAAATTCCCAGCGCGCCGCTGGCGACCACCAATGCGTTGCCCAAAGCCTCGCGAACTTTACGAGCGCGAACCGTTCGAGTAACCCATGCCGAAGGTTACCATTTGGTCGGTCTGAAATTCTCCCGCCCGCTTTTGCACCATAGTCCCAACTCCCACCCTGTCCAAAGGAAAGTTGCTTCTTCCGTGTGAAAATGTTTTCCTCTGGTCAAACCACTGTGTGAGCCAGATTTCCACGGTGCGCTGCGCTCCAGTTTGGCGCATACGGATCTCCATAAGATATTAATAAAAATAGGCTTAACTTCGGTTTGGAGCGGTCTGACCAGGGTTGGGATAGTTTGGTGCTCAGGGTGCACACATTTACAGCGAGCAAGGAGAAACAGGCTACGCGATGCCCATAACAACCAGTCCGGTAAGTTCTTTGGTGCAGTCCCTAGGCGAGATTCCCCCTGATGCCATTGTTTTCGGTCGTTCCGAAGCAATGCAATTACTGCGGGAGCGACTGTCCAAGGTGGCTTGCGCGAATGTTCCAGTGTTGATTCAGGGAGAAAGCGGCACGGGAAAAGACATTATCGCGCGCATGATTCACGGTCTATCTCCTTGGAAGGGTGGCCCGTTCGTTAAGGTGAATTGTCCGGCAATTCCCGGGACGCTCCTGGAAAGCGAGCTGTTTGGCTACGAGAAGGGTGCCTTCACCGGTGCCTATGGTTCCAAGCCCGGCCGAGTGGAAATGGCCCACCGGGGCACGCTTTTCCTCGACGAGATTTCTGAACTGGATCTGGCGCTCCAATCCAAGCTGTTGCAACTTCTGCAAGATGGGCAGTTCTGCCGTATCGGCGCGCAGGAAGATAAGCGGGTTGAGGTGAGGGTGGTTTGCGCCACCAATCGGCAGTTAGAGGTAGAGATCGAGAGCGGCACCTTCCGCCAGGACCTGTTCTACCGCATCAACGTGGTTAATTTGCACATGCCGCCCCTGCGCGAACGGCGCGGCGATATCGAAGAATTGGTCGAATATTTCCTGGAGTATTACAACCGCAAATACAACTGCCGCGCCAAAGCGATTTCACCTGATTTGATGGGTGTTCTGCAGAAATATCATTGGCCGGGGAATATCCGCGAACTGGAGAACCTGGTCAAGCGCTATGTGATTCTGGGCAACGAAGATGTGATCTCAAGCGACCTGGTGACCCGGGAACAGGAATATTTCAATCCCGACATCAATCTGGACGGTCCCATCTCGTTGAAGAAACTTACCCGACAGGCGGTGCGCGAATTGGAGCGCAAGATTATCCTGAAGGTCCTGCAGGCCAATCATTGGAACCGCAAGCAGGCCGCCCGGGCGCTCAGCATCAGCTACCGCGCTTTGCTCTACAAGATCCGCGATGCTGGCCTGCCTCCCAATCGTTCTACGCGGCGGCGCTCCGAACCAACCGAACCACTGGTTAGCCAAGACGTGGCGGCCGACTGAGACGGCGCCATCCGGAATCCTCGTCATCCGCGGGGATTTCACCGCCTGTTTTCCATCCAACTGTCTCCATTGCAACGCATTAGAGAGAATTGTCGAAGTTCTGGTGTGCTTCGAGAGCCGGATGTGGCACATCCTTGACACTTTTTGGCAGCGAAACCTACTGTCGTAAAAGTGTGCACAACTTTGCGATAGACAGCGTGAAAACGTTTGTCACGTTTGCTAAGGGCCTGTAGATTCAACGGCCTAGATTTTAAGGGCTTTGGTATCCGGGGTGCATTTACACAGTCCGTTACCCGAGCATGATGCAAGTGCTCGACACTTTGTCTTCGGATTCCCCCCCGGCCGACAGTGGACACCGTAACCTTCCTAGGAGGCAGTAAAGAGTATGGGCAAGAAGATTCTGTTACTCGCGGTTTTGGCATTAGCGCTTCCGATGGCGGCTTTTGCCAATAGCGGCGTGGACTTCACCAATAGTGGCGGCACTCTGTCGGGGACGAACAGCGGACTTTCGCTGAGCGGTTCCGCACTGGTGGCCGTCAATGGGCTCAACGGGGGCGGACTGATCACGGGCTCTAATCTGGGCAGTGTCAGCTTCACAACCGGTGCGCTAACCAGCGGCTCGCTGCAGATGGGCGGGACATTCGCGGCGGGTGGCTCGTTCAGCATCACCGGCAACGGCAGCAACGGCATTCCGAATGGCACCTTGTTCACGGGTACCTTCAGCGGACCGGTGACCTGGCAACTTATCACTCTGGCCAACGGAACCCACAACTACATCCTGACCGGCGTATTGACAGGGACCACGGGCACCGGCTTTTCGACCAACGGCGTGACCGTGCAGCTGACCATCAACACGGGTAAGGGCTTCTTCAACGGCTCTACCACCATCTCCAGCGGCGACACCAACATTGTCGTTCCCGAGCCGGGCACTTTGAGCCTGCTGGGCACTGGTCTGATCGGCTTGGCTGGCGCCGTCCGTCGCAAGCTGAAGGCGTAGTTTCAAGTCGTTTCTGTATCTCGTTTCTGTATCTCGTTTCTGTATCTCGTTTCCTCTCTTCTTCCACCCTGCCGCATTGCGGCAGGGTTTTTCTTTTTTGCCCTGTGTTTCTGTATGCTTTACAGCCGGAGGATGCCCATGCCCAGGAAACTCTGGTCTGTGTGCTGGCTGCTGGTTGCCATGACTGCGGGCGCGGCACAAACCAAAACCGGCCCCACATCGAGAAGCGCAGAAGATCAGCAGAGATTCGCGGTAGAAATGCAGAAGCTGCGCGACACCTGGGTGCGTGAATTCAATGCTGGCCACGCTGACAAAGTCGGGGCACTCTATGCTCCCGAGGCAGTGCTGATGAGGTGGGACGGCTCAGTGCACGGGCGCGATTCCATTCTGGCGGAGATTCAGCGATCCATCAGCGGCGGAACCCACGGGTATACGGTGAATAGCTTGCACTGCGAGCGTTCGGGAGATCTCGGCTACGACACCGGAGCGTACAACGCGACCCTGCGCGACCGCGTGGTGGAAGGGAATTACCTGATCGTGGTGAAGAACTTCAACGGACAGTGGCTCATTGTGGCGCACTCCAGCGTGCCGAATCCGCAGACGCCGTAGACTTACGCAAGCACCAGCTCTGCTCTGTCGCTATGCTCATTATCGGTGATTTCAATGCCCCAGGTTTCTCCGCCGCCGACGGCTTCCACTCCCACTTGATATTCCGTCGTTCCTTCCATCTGCCTGACCCACACCACGCGACACTGAAAGCGCCGCTGCCGGTATTGGATGGTCACTGTCTCTCCGGCTTTCAACAAGTGGCGAATAGCCCCCAGGCGTGCACCCATCGGAGTGATGTCGAGAGTGTGCGCCAGCTCGTTGAAGCTGTTGTTCGACACATCCTTCGACCAGACCTTCAATGGCAACACCATCTTGATGCGTTTGTGGCGACGTTTGCCTAAGCCGTTATCCATGACCGATACCTCCCGAGCGCTGCCTTCGCGGTATTCCGCTCTTGGCAAACAGGATAAGTGCAGGCAGGCTGCCAGCAGCGAGTTACCGGAGTGGGGGATTCTGGCACCATTAGGCCGAATGGTGTCAATCACTTAAGGGAGGATGGCAGGTCGGGACGTGGTCCCGTTTTCGGAATTACCGGTTCTAGGCGCTGCAGTGACAAATTGTGTCAGCTTCAGCGGCCATGCGCGAGAACGGGGGTGGCGATTTCGTCCACGGTCGTGGGGTCGCCTTTTGCCGGGCCGTGCCAAACGCCGCCTCCGTAAGTGGTGACATAAATTTTCTCAGGATCCGACGGATCGGGAATCACCCGGTGCCCCCACTTGAAGTTGTATCCGCGAATGCGTTCCCAGGTAGCGCCTCCGTCGGCCGATCGCCAGGCCGACGACTCGAATCCGGCGGCATACATGATTTTGGGATTGCGCGGGTCGATGGTGACGTCGTAAATGTGCTGGTCTTTCGAGAGCACATTACGCCATCTGCTGCCGCCATCAAAGGAGGCGTAGATGCCTCCGCCCTGGGCTTGCGGGGGAGTGCTGCGTCCCCAGGCCGCGAGCAGCAGGTGTTGGCGATCACGCGGATCGATCGCGAGGCCATTGGGGCCGTTGACGCCGCCGGGAAGGTTAACACGAGTCCAGTGTTCGGCGCCGTCGTTCGATTTATAGAGTGCTCCGTCTCCTGCATTGCCGATGCTGCCGTCGTCGCTGCGGCGCGCGATGATCACATAGAGCGTGTCTGCGGAATCGCGTGCCAGACGCCACGCCAGGGGCTCGCTACCCTCGATTCCGTTGTTCTTCAACGACCAGGATTTCCCGCCGTCGCTGGACTTGTAGACGCCACGTCCGAGCGCAGTCACATAGAGGACACGGGCACTCGCCGGACTGGCGGGGTCGAGAAGGATATGGGTGACCGCGCTCGGCGGCAGCCCCACGCTCGCTGAGTTCCAGGTTTTGCCGCCGTCCTCGCTGGTGCAGACTCCCCCCTCGTAGTCGGAGGGCTGTCTGCGCTGCCACATCTTGGGACGAGGCAGGTCATGGTTCTTGCTCATGACCGCCCAGGCGCGTCCGCGGACCTCGGGATCGAACACCATCCAGTAAGTTGTATTGCGCCAGGCGGGAGGCACGCCGTTGATCGCGCTGGTCCAGCTTTCGCCGCCGTTTTCACTGCGAAACAAACCGATGTCAGTGTAAGAAACGAATATTCGCTTGGCATCGAAGGGATCGAAATGCACGCCGTAGCTGGTGGTGGCCTCGAGGCCTCGCCCAGTGAAGGATCCGTCGGGACGACGAGTGGAGTAGATCGCATCCCAGGTCTTGCCGCCGTCAACGGAACCCAGCACGCGGCCGTAGTCGGTCGAGTAGACGATATTCGGATCGGTTGGCGCTACCGCCAGTCCGATGGGATTTCCCGCGTAGCCGGGACCCAACAGCGGCGAAATCCAGGCGTCGTGCAGGTTGGCCGCCGGCTGATTGGATTCTTTCCAAACCAGTTGCCAGGTGCGGCCGCGGTCTGCGGTGTGGGCGACACCAAACCATTTCTTGCCGAAGGAAAGTAGACCGCCCTCGAGATCGCTGTAGGAAACGTAGGCGACGTCGGGATTGGTGGGACTGGCAGCGAGGGTATGAATTCTTGCGGCAGTGGGCAGATAGAGCGGCTGCCAGCTTTTCGCGCCGTCCTCTGAAAGGAACAACGCCGAGGAAGTTGCGGCGTAGAAGACCGGGCCGCCGCTCCGGGGCGTTGAGGCCGAAATTACCGGCAGGGAAGATACTCCCCGGGGCAGAACCCGGTTTTGCCAGAGGCCGTTCTCGCGGACCTGGATGAACTTTTCGCCGATGGCATACAGGTTGCCGTTGTGGCGATCGACATACAGCGTGTTCACCGCGGCGGGCATGGTCGACAGCGATTCCCAGGTCCTACCCCAGTCGTGAGACATTTGGACTTGGAACGAGTCGCCACGGCGGAAACCGGCGTAGAGCATCTTCGAGTTAACCGGATCAACCGCCAAAGCCGTGATCTCTTGGCTTGCACGGTCCCGGGTAAGAATTGTTTCTCCAGCATGATCGTTCGCCATGGAGATGCCAGTCACGGTCTTTGGGTCGGGATAGAGCAGTTGCCAGGTGTGGGCATCATCGAGGCTCCGCCAGAGTCCGATGCTTTGGGCATAAATGACGTTTTCATCGTTCGGATCGAAGGCGAAGAAGCGGACGCGACCGCGGAGATTGAACATCCGCCAGGACTGGCCGGCATCGTCGGAGACATAGGCTCCGGTCATGTCGCAGGCGACCAGGAGGCGCTTGGGATCGCTGGGGCTGATGGTGGGGAAGAAGAGTGCGCCCCCACCGCCGGGGCCGATGACCTGCCAGTGTGCGGGAGGATGTCCGGCGGCAAATCCGAAAGAAAAGCAAAGGCACGCCGCAATCGCAAGAATCAGGATTGGGCGTGCCAACATCGCTCCTTAAAACCTATCAGCACCGTACGATCTTGGGGCTTTGAATGCCGCGTGTAGCGTTACGGGTATCGACAACCAGTTGGGCCTGGTCGACGATGCGGCGGTAATCGTAGTCGGAATGGTCGGTGACGATCAGTACACAGTCGTACTGCCCCAGATTATCGAGCGGTGCACAGGTCATCTGCAGATCGTACTTACGGCCTTTGCCTACTTTGGGGAAATAAGGGTCGTTGTAGCTGACGAGCGCGCCCTCTTTCTGCAGCAGTTCGATGATGGTCAGCGCCGGCGATTCGCGCAGGTCGTCGATGTCTTTCTTATAGGCGACGCCGAGGACCAGCACCTTCGATCCGTTGAGCGCCTTTTTTTTCTGGTTGAGCGCGCCGGTCACGGCCGAGATCACGTGATACGGCATGTTGATATTGATCTCGCCCGCCAACTCGATGAAGCGCGTGCGGAAGTCCCACTCTTTGGCCTTCCAGGACAAATAGAAGGGGTCGACCGGAATGCAGTGTCCGCCTAGGCCGGGGCCGGGATAGAAGGGGTGAAAGCCGAAGGGCTTCGTAGAGGCGGCTTCAATTACCTCCCAGATGTCGAGGCCCATGCGCAGCGAGAGCAGCTTCAATTCGTTGACCAGGGCGATGTTCACGCAGCGATAGATGTTTTCGAGGAGCTTGGTCATCTCCGCGGCAGCCGGCGAAGACACGCGCACTACGCGGTTGAAGATTGCACCGTACAAGGCGGCGGCGAGGTCGGAAGCTTGCGGATCAAGACCGCCCACAACTTTCGGGATATCGCGCCGTGCCACCGTCTGATTCCCGGGATCCTCGCGCTCGGGCGAGAAGGCGACATAGAATTCCTGCCCGGTGGGAGCGCCGCCGCGCGAAGCCTTGAAGCCCGCGGGATTTCCCTTCTCCAGGATCGGGACCATCACCTCTTCGGTGGTGCCGGGATAGGTGGTGCTCTCGAGCACGACCAACTGGCCGGCACGCAGATGCGGCGCAATCGCGGAGGCAGTATCGGTAATGAAACTCAAATCCGGCTCGTGGTACTCGTTCAGCGGCGTGGGGACGCAAATGATGATGGCGTCCATCTGGGTAATCTGCGAGTAGTCGGAGGTAGCGGAGAAGCCCTGCGCCCGAGCCTGCTGAATCTCGGTAGCCGGGATGCGGTAGATATAGGACCCGCCCTGGGCGAGCGTAGTGACTTTGCGCTGGTCGATGTCAAAGCCGGTAACGGGAAACTTCTGCTCGGTATAGAGCAGGGCCAGCGGCAGGCCGACATAACCGAGACCGATCACAGCCACGCGCGCCTGGCGGGCCTCAATTTTGCTTTTCAGAGCGGAAAATAACGTTCCCGGAACAGAGCCAGTCGTCATGAGAAAAAGGTGAATTTCGCTTAAATTCTAGCATGTGGACCACGGACCTTCCCGATGAGCAAGAGATTACTTTAGTCAGGCATTCGAGCGGGAATTCCGCCGATGCCGAGAAAGCCTGAGACCTCAGTTTCACCGTCGGACTTGAGGCTCGGCCGCCCACGGGCTGCGGAGCACGACGCTCAGTTCCGTGGCAGTTTTTCTTCGACCGCTGAATCATCGCGTTCTGTTCGAGCTATCGCTGGTTTTTGTCGCGGCCTCGCCGTTGGCTTCAAGGTCGATTCGAATGCTGGCTCAGCGGGCTCGAATAATCCTTTTCCCGGTCGGACCGCAGACCGCCTCATTTTGCTCCCTTCGCGGTCCATGAAGAAACGAACATCGCCGCGGTACTCCTTACCCGTCACATCGAAGACGGAAAACTTTGCGTCCAACAACTGGCCGTGATTGTATTTCTCCGAAATCCGGGTTCTCACGTAACCGAGCACGAGTCCACTCACGTAGTCCCCCCGCCGCAACCTCATGCCCGACGCGCCGAGCTTGTCATTAAGAACCAAGTCGCGCTCGAACGAAAAGCCTTTCGGCAACTTGTAGGGTACGTCGGACCCCTTCTCCAAAGGATCCAACCAGATCGCAGGCATTCTGCCCCAGGGTAGAAAAAGATCCCCGAACTCTTTGACGATAATCTGGCCCGGCAGCTCGCGGGTAAGCGCCACGTGCAAAACAATTCCGACAGATTCATTTCCCATGTCCATGATGTAGGACTCGCCATCTTGCGTGATTGTCAATTCGTCGGGGCCGGGATCCACATCGACGGGGCAACCGGCTGCTATAAGCTGGCGGAAGAGGGCGCGTTTTTCGTCTTTGCTTTGGTGCACAGCCTGACTTCCTTATTTTGTCGATTCCTTGTTCCTTGAAGCGAACGTTTCTCTCCGATTCCCAAATCCTCTGCAAATGTGCATGACGTACACTACCTGCACATTGTTCACCTCTGCCCTGCGTCCGGAGCCAGTTCAGCGCAGAATTCGCAACCAGGCACCAGTTCCTGCAGCGAGGGCACTTCCATGGTCCGGCCCAGTTGATGGATGGCGCGGTTGACCTCGTTCGAAAGATGAAACCCGTAACCACGGCTGTCACGCTCCGCAAGCAGCTTGAGCTGGCGCAAAACCGCCCCCACCCGGCGCGCTGTCATGCGGAAATTTTCGCCGCGGCCTTCGAGGATCACGTTGACCAGCGTCGCCAACTCTCCTACCCTGACCGTCGTCTCGTTCCGATGACAGAGGACGAGCAACGCCTCAACGATCAAAGATTCCCGCCTAACCCAGCGCCTGGCGCGGTCCAATTGCTCTTGTGGCTTCAAGAGCGCCACTACCCCGGCTTGCAGTTCTGGGTCATTCATGACACATGCGCCAAAGGTGTGTGCGGCCTGCCGCGTAGGGCCCACGAATCCTGGTACATCAAAATTGGATCCCCGAACTGCGTCGAAGTTATCGAGGCGGTACTGCAGAAGCCGGGGCTGAAAGAAATCCGCAACCTCGCGAAGAGCCGAATCGTCCAAAACCGCGGCCGAACCTGGAGTCGCGTGCAAGTGGATCTGCACGGAGCTAAGCTCAAGAAGGTCTTCTGGCGTGTCCGCGCCGATCAGAAAGGCCTTCGCGCAGCATGCTGCCGCGATACCCTCGCGTTGCAGTACGCCAAAACCGCGATGCTGCGAAGCCCGCAATGCATTTATCGCTGCCGACGAGAACTTTGTTTCGTGCAAAAGAAGCGTCGGATTGAAGCGGCGCGGAAGGCTCCAAAGCCCGCCAGACTGGAGATCCGCCAGCGGTAGTGGATGTCTGCACAAGCAATTCAGGGCTCGGAGCATGATCGTCCCATCGGCCTCATCCGCGGTAATCCCAAGGCACGGAGCCGCGTGGAGTCCATCAGCGAAGTAGGAGGCGCAGACGAAACATGCGGCTATTTGGGCCTCGCCAGTCTCGCAGGCGCACCTGGTTTTGAACACCTCAATCAGCTGGCAGTAGAGATCGCGAGCAGACACATAACTCGCGCATCCGTAGGGCAAGTTAGTATGCTGCAGGACACTGTCCGCGAGAACTGCCGGCACGTAGACGCCAGTCGGCAGGTGATGAACAGGGGCGATGACCGGCTCTTCGCCCTTTCTGGATTTGAGCAGCAGAAGCCTCGCGGAACCAGGCGCTGAGCGAACTAACTCGATCAGCGTCCCATCATCGAGCACCTCCCCGGCGGTGGAAATAGTAGAGGTCTGCGGTTCGGACGCAGAGTGTTGACGAGTCCTTTTCATAGGTCTCCCCAAGACGCGCTACTCCAGCGAGCAGGAATCGCTTGCGGAATGCAATCTATTTAATTGTTTTGGTTCCTAAATCGTAAGGTCTGCTACGAAGCTTTTTGATCTACACAAGAAGCACGATCTTTGGTCTACACCGAAACTTATATCAGCACCATGCTAGCACACGGTGTCAAGGAGAGACGATGACAAGACAATCGTCGTGACCAGAATTCCGGAGTCCGATGGAGACAATCAATTGATGACGGGGAAAGACCTCTTCAACCGGGTGGCCCCCACTTTACGATCTCGTCATGCTGATACCAAACCACTCCACTCGCGACCTGCAGGGTTAACCTCGTTTGTTCATCATCTCAAGTCGTAATTTGGTCACGATGCTACTATTAGCGAGGTGACCGTATCCCCATCCCATCGACGCCGTTCGAAGACTGCATCCTCGACTAAGCCTACCCTCGTGTATTTCACTCAAGAAGAAAGAGCGATCGTGGACCAAGCGGCTCGTATTGAGCGGCGAAGCCTCAGCAGTTTCATAGCAAACGCCACTCTCGAAGCCGCTGACCGCGTGATGAAAAGCAAGCCCCGCAGCAAGGCGTAGCGAAAACGAACCCGTTCCAAGTGTCTGACATGGTGCGGTTCTCCTGTCGACGGGATCTCCTTTTCTGAGCGTACATCTGTGTTGATATTTATACGATATCGTTATAATATTGTGCAGGAGGTATCTGTGGCTCAACAACACACCCTTCAGCACCTTAACCGCCGCGTCGCCAAGAACACATGGCCGGTCCTGCTCACCGTGGGTCTTTTGACGTCACTCGATGAGCTTACGGAGAGATACGCCCTGTCCATACGGGCGGGGCACATCATCCTCCTTGAAGGAAAGTGGTACGTCACCCACGTTGGTCTGCTTGAGTACGCCAGGAGGCATCGATGTCATGGCATACAGGTGGAGGCAGTATCAGAGTTTTGCGATCCTGCGAGTAAGCGATGGGCCTTCCGAGCAACGGCGTTCCTCTCGCGCAGTTGCAAGGGCTTCGTCGGGTATGGCGATGCCGACCCTTCCAACGTTTCTCCCCTGGTCCGTGGTGCCGAGTTGCGCGTGGCCGAAACCCGCGCCGTCAATCGCGCCCTCCGCAAGGCCTACGGCATCGGCATTTGCTCGGTCGAGGAAATCGGTTCCTTCGCCGGTCAACCGGACGCTCGTTCAGACTCCAAGAAGCTTCCGCAACCCGCCAATGGCAACGGAAACTACGGCGGCCCCACGGTCCGCGATCGCCTTTGCCAACTCATTCGGCAGCATCAGCTCGACGCCACCTTGGTCAAGTCCTATGCCACCGACTTCTGTGCCGTAAAGACCCTGCGCGAGGCCACTCGCGAGCAGGTCGAGAACTTCGTCAACCACCTGGCCGATTGGGCCGAGAAAGACCGCAATGCCCTGCTCTGCCAGCTCAACAGCTACGGCCGTCCTTCGGAAGGTGCCGCTTGAAGCGCCGCTTCGAAGGTCTCGGCAACGCCGACTCGTCCTCTGCCGGCGTGTTCCCCGATGGTCTCTTCCTGGTCCGCGTGGAGCGAGCCCAATATCGCTGGCAGGCCCAGAAACCGTACTACGCGCTTCGACTCGAGGTGCTCGAGCCCCGAGGCCTGACAGGACACCTGATCGCCGGGCGCCTCTACTGTTCGCCGAAGGCGCTCTGGAAGCTCACCTGGTTCCTGCGTGATTTCGGCTACGACACCGAGCTGCTGGGGCGCGATGAGATCGACGACAAGAGCCTCGTGGGCCTTCGTGGCGTGGTCAAGATCAGCCACGTCGTCCTGCACGGCACTTCCCTGCTCAACCTCGACGGCTTCGCCCCCTCTGCCCAGTGGGAAGAGCTTTCGACGGGCGTGTCCGCGAGCCCCGAGGTGCGGCCGTGACCTACAGCTACACCCAGATCAGCCAATACCTGACCTGCCCGCGCCGCTATCGCCATCGTTACCTCGACGGCTGGCAGGAGAAGGACACCCGGGCCGCCATGCTGTTCGGTCGCGCCTTCGAACAGGCCTTGGGCGCGTATTTTCTCCGTCAGGATCCGGCGGCTGTGCTGTTCCGCGAATGGTCGGCCTGCCAGAATCTGGGGCTGCAGTATGCGAACGGCGACAGCTGGGACCGCATGCTCCAGCAAGGAATCATGCTGCTGGACCGGTTCTGCCAGGATGACCGCATCCGCATTCGCCAGCCGCGCCGTAGCCTGCAGATCAAATTCACGCGTCCGGTGGCTGGCAATAACGAATTTGTTGCCTACGTCGACGCCATCGGGAAGCTGGACGGAACCGGCTGTTTGCTGGAATGGAAGACCACTTCCAGCCGCTATCCGGAGGAGCCCGAGGGCCTGCTGGCTCTTGATCCGCAGCTGGTCTGCTATTCCTGGATGACGGGCATCTCCGACGTGGCCCAGATTGTCTTCGTCCGCAAGCGCCTGGTCGAAGTTCAGTACCTGCGCACCACCATCACCGATCAGCAACGCCACGAGTTCAGCCAGTTGGTCGAAGACACCGTCGGGCGCATCGAATCCGCCCAGTTCCTGCCCCACAGCGGAATCCGCTTCCCGCAGAATCCCTGCCGCACCTGCCCCTATGTGGGGCTTTGCCTGGGGAAGCCGCAGTTGGTCGAGATCGATCTCATCCGGAAGCCAGGAGCCGAGAACCTTGGTTGGCTTGACGAGCTTGCTTACTAATCATCCGCCCATGCCTCCCAAACTCAATCGCAAGCGGGCCCACTTCGTCCTGACCAAGATCGACGAGATCCTGGCGTGGGAGAAGCGGAACGAGGCGGAGAAGGACACCCGCTTCGTGGATCTTGGGAGGTATCTGTGCGAGGTGCGGGCGGGACGGTACTGGCGGCTGGAGAATCTGAAGTCGTTTGACGAGTTCCTGGAACGGCGGTTCCCGGAATCGAGGAGGAAGGCGTACTACCTGATGTCCATCCACGAACACCTGCCGCCGCAGGTCAGGCGCGAACTAAAGCAGGTGGGATGGACGAAGGGGTTGGAACTGGCGAAGGTAGCGCGGAGGGACGGTCAGCAGTTCGAAAGTGCAATCTGGTTGCACAAAGCGCACGAGTTGCCGACCGAAGAGTTCAAGCGGGAAGTGGAGAAGGAGCTGACGGGGAAGGAAGAGGAGCCATCGGAAATCATGTATTTCAAGCTGTACAGGAGCCAGATTCCGGTCCTCGAGCAGGCAATCGAAACCGCGGCTCTGATGCTCGGATCGGATAAGTCGCGTGGCTACTGCCTGGAAATGATCTGCGCGGACTTCCTGGCGGGAGCCCACCTGGACAACGGCGACCCCAAGATCCTGCTGAGTTCGATGCTGCGGTTCTTCACATTTCTTCCGGGCGAATACAAGCGGGCGTTCCTTTCCCAAGTTAGGGAGGATGTCGCCTGATGCGCCGTGACCCGGCCAAGCAGAAACGTTTACAGCTCGACCCGGACGCCTACGAAACACTTCGGCAGGAGATCTTGCGGAGGGATGGCTGGAAATGCCAGGCGTGTGGTGGAATGCGTAATCTCGAGGTTCACCACAAGCGATACCGCAGTCAGTGTGGCGATGACTCGGAGCAGAACCTCATCACCTTGTGCGTTACGTGCCACCGGAATGTGCATGGTTGCAGCAGAAGACCTTCATATGCCGCGGGTAACCTATTTTGTTTCTGAGACGCCTAAGAATTTATCAACTCATCCCAGCGAGACCGGCGGGCACAACGCAGATGAGTCTCTTCACGCCGTACTGGGAGGTACCATTGGAGTGACGACAACCGCGGGGAATGACACCTGGTCTCGCGGTGACCCGATGGGATGAACCCGGCCCGGTAGTGTCTGAAATAACATTTCAGATACTACCCCCGGCCCGACAACTAGCAATTTTCTACTGTCGAGGCCGGAGGACTCATAGCCATCGAGATGAAAGTGGTTGGGCTGGACGTTGCCAAGAATGTGTTCCAGGTCCACGGGTTTAACGTCGAAGTGAAACCGTCCCACGTAAGCGGCTTCGACGCTCCCTAGTTGCGGAGTTCTTCCCGTACCAAATTCCTTGTTTGATCGGCATCGAAGCCACGCTGGGTGCGCACTACTGGGCCCAGGTGCTCAGAGCTTTTGGGGACTGAAGTTCGATTCGAAGTTCGTCAAGCCTTACCTAAAGTCCCAGAAAAACGATGCCAACGATGCAGAGGTGATTTGCGAAGCGGTGAACCGTCCGAACATGCGGTTTGTGCCGAGCAATCCATTAAGCGTTGCACCGGATACGTAGCCGGATGATCAGATCCGGACGCAGTTGGGGAAATCAAATTCGTCGTCTTCTTGCTGAGCACGGCATCGTCCTTCCTCTCCACCTCAGCTAGGTGCGCGGCACTGCCGCGACTGATCGAAGACGGATACCCGCTATCGAGTGGATTTGGGCGATAATTTCTGGCCACTCTCTGCGAAGAACTCTGCGCCTTGGAACAACGCATCTCCAAAATGGAGGAGCAAGTTCAGCAGATGCACCGAAGCAATCCGCTTTGCCAGAAGATCGCTGCAGTGGAAGGCATTCGGCCAGTCACTGCTACCGCCGTCGTAGCGGCCCATTGCAGACGGGCGATCCTTCCACAACGGGCGGCACGGATCGGACTGGTGCCCAGGCAACATTCCAGCGGCGACAAACAGCGGCACTTCGGAATCATCAAGCGAGGCGATCCATACTTGCGGATGCTGTTGGTTCACGGCGCGAGATCCGTTGTCTACCGCGCACCCACCAAGCAATCTCGGTAGCCGGGATGCGGTAGATATAGGACCCGCCCCGGGCGAGCGCAGTGACTTTGCGCTGGTCGATGTCAAAGCCGGTAACGGGAAACTTCTGCTCGGTATAGAGCAGGGCCAGCGGCAGGCCGACATAACCGAGACCGATCACAGCCACGCGCGCCTGGCGGGCCTCAATTTTGCTTTTCAGAGCGGAAAATAACGTTCCCGGAACAGAGCCAGTCGTCATGATGAAAAGGGTGTAATTCCTCCCGATTCTGGCATGTGGGCGCGAGCACTTCGTCGAGGCCGGGATTACTTTGGATACGTCCGGGCGCATGGCAGAGGGCGACTTTCCATTCCGTATGTACTTCCGTGTCCTCAAGGTTTGCATACCCAGGTGATCTGGGGGAGAAGGCGACCAGCCGTTAGTGTTCCTGCAGACACGCACCCAATCTCTCAGGTCAGACAGGGGCACAATGTATCGCATCGGAATTTCCTTCCTCCGCAGAATCTTGTATTTTCCAGTTCTTACTCTTTTACTTCCCGCGCTGTTGTTCACTTCGAGTGTTTTCGGGCAAGATCAAACTGCGGCTGAGACTGCTTCCACCCAGAGTTCCGCGAAGTATGACGGCCCCGCGGAACTACCGCTGGTTCGTGTCCAAAGCGCCCTGGCGAATACCCCGGCGCCGGGAAAGAAGACTACCGTAGCCGCGGGCGGAGACTTGCAAGGTGCGCTGAACAGTGCGGCCTGCGGGGATACCCTGATGCTGCAAGCGGGTGCCACGTTTACCGGAACCTACACCTTTCCCAACAAGAGCTGCGACAACGGTCACTGGATCATTGTGCGCACCGCCTCGCCCGATTCGGCTCTGCCGCCGGAAGGAACGCGCATTACGCCGTGCTATGCCGGAGTCGCATCACTCCCCGGACGGCCGGCTCTGAGCTGCACGTCGACCAAGAATGTCATGGCAAAGATTGTCACTTCGGTGCCTTCGACCAGTCCGATTACGTTTGCGGCGGGTGCGAATCACTATCGTCTGCTGGGCCTGGAGGTGACCCGCCCGTTGGGCGGTGGGATTACCTATGCGCTGATCGGCATGACGACGGGCGCCGCCAACGATCACCTGGTGTTCGATCGCATGTGGCTCCACGGAACTGCGCAAGACGAAACGCAAAAGGGCGTATCACTGGTCTCGAGCACGAATCTCGCCGTGGTCGATTCCTACCTCAACGACTTTCATTGCATATCCGTGTCGGGATCGTGTACCGACGGCATCGCGATTGCCGGGGGGAACGGCGATCTACCCATGGGCCCCTACAAGTTTGACGACAATTTTCTGGAGGCTTCGAGCGAGAGCATTATTCTCGGAGGATCGGAGGCTACGCAGACCCCCGCCGACATCGAAGTCCGCTTCAATCATTTCTTCAAGCCGCTCACGTGGCTCAAGGGGCAGCCCGGGTACGTGGGCGGCAGCAATGGCAACCCGTTCGTCGTCAAGAACCACTTCGAGTTGAAGAACGCGCAGAGAGTGTTATTTGAAGGCAATATTCTCGAATACAGTTGGGGCGGGTTTTCGCAGGTTGGATTTTCCATCCTGCTGACCCCGAAGAATCAGAGCAGCGGAGGATTGAATATTTGCCCGCTGTGCCAGGTGACCGACGTGACGGTGCGCTATAGCACCATCAGCCACGTGGGCTCGGGACTGCAGATTGCGAACGGCCTGTCGGACACGGGTGGGGCCCCGCTGGCCGGCGAGCGCTACAGCATTCATGACATCACGGTCGACGACATCAACCCGGTGTTGTACGCGGGCTCAGGCATCCTGGCGCAGGTTTCGATGGGACTGGGAGTGCCGGTTCTGCAGGATGTCGATATCAATCACATCACCGGCTTTCCCACCAACATGGTACTGAATGTGGGCGACGATACTTCGAACCCGAAGATGGTGAATTTCACCTTTAACAACAGCATCACGAATGCGGCGCTCTACCCGGTGTGGTCCACGGGGGGAACGACCAACTGCGCGTTCTCGGATAAGCCGATCACGGTCCTTCCGACCTGCTTTAACCCGTACTACTTCACCAACAACGCCATCATCGCGGTTCCGAAGAATTCGCCCATTTCCAGTTGGCCGGTAGGAAACTTCTTTCCGGCCAATGTGGCGGCGGTGGGATTTACGAACTACAACAACGGAATTGGCGGCAACTACCAACTGCTTTCGACCAGTCCTTACAAGAATGCAGGGACGGATGGGAAGGATCTGGGAGCGAACATCTCCATGATCAATGCCCTGATCAAGAACGTCTACTAGCGGCGGGAGATTGCATTTCCGCTTCACTGCATCCGGAGAGAAGAGAAGCGTGCCGGCCCGCCATTTGGAAAGGTCCCGATTCCAGATAGCGGGCTGGCAACTCCCCGCCTTGTAGCCAGCATTTTACCGAGTGGTAATCGCAACGAAACAGGGAGTGCCTACACTGCGATTGTGGTTGGTTGAAGTTCTATCCGCCGACCCTGAGGCCCTTCCCAATGAGAGACGCAACTCGCACGACATTCGTTCTCGCCATGATTACCCTGATCGCGTTCTTCGCGGAAACGGTATGTGCGGTGGGACGCTACCTCTCGCAGTAGCGATTCGGTCGGCACGGTTCAGGATCGCAACTGTGCCAGAGCCTTCCTGACGTCCGCCGCGGCGGAGTAGTTGGGGTTGATCTTGAGGACGCGCTCCAGATGCTGGCGGGCGAGTGCCGGTTGATTGTCTTTCTCGTACGCCAGTCCCAGGTGGTAATGGACGGTGGGATCGTCTGGAGACTTGTTTTTCTCCGACAGTTTGAGCGCTTCCTGGAAAAGGTCGATCGCCGATTTGTACGCGCCCTTCTGGTAGTAAACCCATCCCAGGGTATCGGCGGCGTTGGGAGAGTCGGGCATGCCACGACGTCCGGTTTGCGCCAGCGATAGGGCTATGTCGACATTGCCGCCGCTCTGCAGCAGGACGTAGGCGAGATTGTTGGAAGCCAGCGGATTGTCCGGCTTGAGGTCCAGCGCTTTCTGGTAAGCGGCTTTGGCATTCGTCCAGTCCTGTTTGGATTCGTAGAGCTCTCCCATGAGGATGTAGAAACTCACTTCCCGCGGATTGTCCTTGATGGACTGCTGGTAGGTGGCAATGGCCTGATCGGTGGAACCCTTCGCAACTTGGACCTGTCCCAGCTTGAGTAAGGCATCGGAATTATTCTTGTCGAGATCAGCAGCCTTACGGAAGGCGGCTTCGGCGCCGTTATTGTCTTTCTTATCCTGGAAAAGCGCAGTGCCGAGCAAGTCGTAGAAGCCGCTGTTGTTGGGAACCTTGGCGATCTGCGCGTTGGCGGCGGCGATGGCCTTGTCGGACTGCTTCTGCGCGATGTAGGTATTCATCAGGCCGCTCAATGCGTCGGTGGACCCGGAGTCCTTGTCGAGCGCCTGCTGATAGGCCTTCTCGGCGTCGCCGTACTGCTTCTGCGTCAACCGCAGGTTTCCCATCTGGATATACCCGACAGGACTCTGGGGCGCCACTTCGATGGCTCTTTTGACGTCCGCTTCAGCTTCAGGGAACTGCTTGCGGTTAATGAACGAGACGGCGCGGAGGGCGTAACCATCAGGAGATGTGGGCTGCAGCCGGATGATCTCAGTAGCGCTTTCCTCGAGCGAACTCATGTCGGCCTTGCGCAGAGCCACGGCGGCGAGAGCCCGGTGGGCTTCCGTCAAATCAGGCCGCAAGCGCACCGCACTACGCCATTCATTCTCCGCCCGCGCCAGGTCTCCTAACTGGTCGAAAGCGATGCCCAACTGGTAGTGAGCCACTCCGTTGTCGGGATCATTTTTCAAGGCGGTCTGTAGAGTGTTGGTGGCGTCGCTGGCGTGTCCATCCCGGATCTGAATCTGGCCGCGATAGATCAGCGCTTCGGTGTCGTTGGCGTTGCCTTTGAGGATCTCGTCATTGAGATTGCGGGCTTCGTCCAGGCGGTTCTTCAGGATGAGCAACTGGATGTAGTTCTTCTTCGCCTGCAAATCCTTGGGGTGATCCTGATGGATCAAAGCGTATTCGGCGGTGGCTTTGTCCAGATCGCCGATGGCGAAATAGAAATCGCCCAACATACGGTATCCGACCGGGTCGTCGGCAAGGTCACGCTTGACCTGCTTCAGGAAATCCTCGGCTTCGGCGCGCTTTCCCTGCGCCATGTAGAGACGTGCCAGGGCAGCGCGCGGTTCTGGATTCTTGGGTTCGATGTCGATGGCGTGCTTGAAGGTCTCTTCCGCTTCCGGGAAGCGGCTGCGCGCCTGATAGAAGCTGCCCAGCGCCAACTGCGCGTTCATGGCTTTGGGATCGATCGCAACCGCCTTCTTGAAGTTGGCCTCGGCGGTATCTGGCTGGTTGACCCGCATATCCAACAGACCGAGGTTCAAGTAGGACTCGTAGAGTTCGGGCCCGAGGGTGATGGCCTTTTGCATCTCTTGAATTGCTGCCGGGAGATTGTCTTGCGCGGCCAGCAGGTTTGCGAAGGCGACGTGGGCCTGCGGATTGTTGGGTTGCTTGGAAAGCAGCAGGTCGGTCTGTTCCTTGGCCTGTTTGAGGTCGCGCCCGGCAATCAGCAGGTTGGCGAGATCGATGTGGGCCTGGTAGTTGTCAGGCTGCAGTTCGATGGTGCGCCCAAGTTCCTGGTAGGCACGGGTCCATTCTTGCAGCTTCAGGTAGGTGAGTGCGAGCTTGTAGTGGCCCTCGGCAAAACGCGGATCCACCTGGACCGCGTTACTGAACTGAATGACGGCTTCACGGTACTTGCCCTTGTCGAAGTAGCGCTGACCGCTCTCCACGTATTTCTGTTTGCGCACATTGGGATCGCGGGAGCAGCCGACGGTTACGGCCGCGATCAGTCCGAGAATAATTGCCAAACGGACAACAGGAAAATGCCTCATTCAAATCTCCCAATGTGACGAGCGCGAGCGAAGCACCATACTAATATGTGCGCGCTCAACTACGTTAATTCGATCCGAGCACCACCCAAAAGTTACTCTGGTCATATGCGCAAGTCGAAGCCGGCACCAGCGCGAGGGATTGGACTCAGCGAGGAACATAGCGATCAATCAGGGGGATGACGTTGCCCGCCAGCGAGACCAGTCTGCGCTGCGCGACATCGGTGCTTTCGCCCGGACGCAAGGGAGTGGTAATGCGAATGAGCGAACCGTCGCTCCGGTTAAGGCGCATCGAGTCCGCCACCAGATAGAACTTGGCCCAGTATTCGCTGGCGACGGCGCGGTTGTGCGCCCAGTACCAATAGAGTACCAGCAGGCGGTCTTCCCCTTTAGCAATCACATAGCGATTGGCAGGGAAGGGGGCATGGCCGGGCAACGACAGCGTGACCCGATCCGATTCCACCGGCAACCAGCCCGCCCCAGGCAGACAGTTCTTTGGGGAATGGATGGTGTCGCCGCTCCGCTGGCTGGGAAAATAGGCAATAAAGAGATCGACGTAAGGCTGCGGCGTTTCGGGAGTACGGTACACGCGGAGAAGGAAGTCGCCGGCTCCCAGGATGTCGAGAATCTCCTGTGGAATGCTGACGTCGGTTCCGGTCCAAGCACCCAATTGGTGGGGCAGCGAGGCCAGGGGCTCGCGCCGGGGCATGACTTCATTGGAACTGCGAGCATGCAAAAACAGCGCAGTAGCGACCAGAAGAAGCGTGGCAGCGGCCAGTCGCCAATGCGATCTCACGCCGTTTTCTCCCGAGCCGGCCACAACAGAAGCAAGAGATGATGGAGCAGGAAAAGCATTCCCAATGAGACCACGAAAATCAGCCAACCGGAAAAAGCGTGGAAAAATCCCTCGGCTTTATCAGGATCCCAATATTGGACCAGCAATCCGGTACCCACGATGCGCAGACTATTGGCAATGACCGCGATCGGAATCGACGCTAGAGCCAGTACGGTGCGCATCGAATTACGTGTTTCCATGAGATACCCATAGATGACGGCCAGTGTGCCCAGCGATAACAGCGAGCGGATTCCACTGCAGGCTTGCGCGACTTCCAGCGGCATCGCGGGCAAATTAATGATGTTTCCCTCGCGCAAGACAGGAACACCCGCCAGCGGCAGCACGGCGGCCGCGACCTTTGATGCCAGAATCTGCAGAGGGAATGTGATCTGGTTAAACAGAATCGCGGGGATGGGAATCATGAGAAGCAAAAAGGCCCAGGGAAACAGAACCGCGCGAAAGTAATTCCAGCCGAGGAAGAAAATCACCAACCCCGCGATCACGAGTACGAATGAAACTCGCGAAAGGAAGAGTTCGGCGCCCAGTGAGCCGACAATCAAAACGGTGAGGCTCAACACGGTAATGACCAACCCCCAGGACGAAGGCCGGCGCGGCAGCGCTAGAAGCCGCGAACGATCTTGCCAAAGGACAAACAGCGAGAAAGCCGGAACGAAGAAACCATGAGAGAAATTCGGGTCTTGCCACCATTGGGCAGCCAGTCGGGTTAGGACCGGGAAGTAGAGCCACCCGACCAACAGGACCAGGACGCCAGCGCGCCACCATGAGCCGTGTGCAATGGCCTCCGGGGGATGGTCGGATAGAGACGCGACTTGGGCAGTCTGGCTCACGCGGTAAACTTGGTGGATGCCCTGAGCATATGCGAACTCGATTTCAGGCGCAATCGCACCCCACTGACCGGCAGTAACCTCCCTGGAGAATTGGTTTCTAAATTCTCTCTATAGGTTGCAGGGAACCCGGCATCTTAAAGGGACAAAAATTTTCCTACGGCGCGAGGCAGCGGAATCCCCGGAGAAACCCAATCTGATGTCTGCTATGTCCGTGGATGTGTGCGAATTACGAGAAAGGTTACCCTTTTGCAGCCCGGGTAATGCGGAAGGAGTTACCCCAGAATGGGTAAAAGTTTTCCATTTTCTGGCGGCGTGTTGTAGGGTAAGAAGCGCAGATTGGGTTTATGGTAACCATGCGTAGTCATCATAACTCATTGATTTTAAAGTGTTTAACTTTGAGCCGTACTTGCAGTCGAGAGTCGGGGGGATGGCATTGACCGTGCTTCCAGTCAAGCGGTCGGCAAGACGCGCGGCACGACTCACTTCCCTCCCCGAGTTCGTAAGGTCAATCCATGGGACAAGAGTTCTTCAAACAGACCGACCCTGGTGGTCCCGCAAGCGCGGGTGAAGCCGGGGACGTAGGCTTCTTACCGGGAGTCAGTCCGAGCATGATGCCGGTCGAAGCCGTTATGCGGGAACTAGCACAAAACGAAATTCCGGTTTTACTGCTGGCCGAGACCGGAGCCGGGAAACGCACCATAGCCCGGCGAATTCACCAGGCCTCGGCGCGCCGGGCGGAAGAGTTCCGGATGGTAGTTTGCGCCGGGTTGACGCCGGAAGCTTTTGACGTTCAAGGGGTTGAGGCGCTGTTCAGCCTGGGGACGGTATTCCTGGAAGAGATTGGTGACTTAGGTACCGCATCCCAGGTCAAGCTGCTGGAAGCGCTACCCAAAAGCGACGAGAATGGGAAGGGGCGGATGCGGGCGCGACTGGTTTGTGGTACCGCCCGCGACCTCGAGGCCGAAGTGCGCTCCGGCCGGTTTCGGGAAGATCTGTATTACCGGATCAGTGGAGTGTGTTTGCGGTTGCCGCCGTTGCGCCAGCGGCGAGAGGATGTGCCGCACCTGATGGAGTTTTTCCTGGCCAAGTATGCGCAGGATTTTCATCGGCCGAAGCCGGAGTTGAGCGCTCAGACGCGGCAACTTTTCCTGGATTATGCCTGGCCGGGAAACGTGCGTGAACTGGAAGATGCGGCCAAGGCGATTGTGGCGCTGGGCGACGAAGCCGTGGCGATGGGCGGGCTCCGTGCCATGTTACTGAAGTCCGAGCGCGGGGGAAATGGAGGGACGGTTTCCCTGAAGCAGGCCGCGCGCGCAGCCTCGCGCGAAGCGGAGAAGGAATTGATTTTGAAAGTGCTGACCCGCACCCGCTGGAACCGGCGACGGGCCGCCCAGGAGTTGCAGATCAGTTATAAGGCCCTGCTTTACAAGCTCAAACAGATTGGATATGGGGAATACGGGGCCTCGTAAACACCCAGGAGAAGCGAATGAAAAAGCTGGCAATTATGACCGGGTTGTTGCTTGCGCTCATGAGCACGATGCTGTGGGCGCAGGACAACACGAATGGAAAAGACAAGAAGCCCTACGCGCCCATGGGCGGATCGAAGGAAGCCGGTGCCATGGCGGAACCGGACTATGTGATCGGCGCCGACGATGTGCTCCACATCTCGGTGTGGAAGGAGACCGACCTGACCAACACGCTTCCGGTGCGGCCGGACGGCAAGATTTCCATGCCGCTGCTGGACGACGTGCAGGCAGCGGGTCTGACGCCGATGCAACTGGCGAATTCGCTGACCGAAAAGCTGAAGAAATTTATCGCGGATCCGCGTGTGACCGTGGTGGTCACCCAGATGAACAGCCAGCGCATTTACGTTTTGGGTGAAGTCACTCACACCGGAGCGATGACGCTGACTCCCAATATGACGGTGCTGCAAGCCATCGCCAGCGCCGGATTTACGCAGTTCGCCAACACCAAGGGGATCTATGTGCTGCGTACCGAGGGTGGGAAGCAGCAGAAATTTCCCTTCAATTACAAGCAGGTCGTGAAGGGCGAGGCCATGAACGAGAACATCGAATTGAAGCCCGGCGACACCATTGTCGTCCCGTAAGGAACGTGTGATGAAACTTCGCGACTACATCTCGGTTTGCCTTTTGCTGGTACTGATGGGCGTTTCCGCAACGGCGCAGGACAATAGCGGGCAGCAGCCCCCCGACAGTGGAACGCCGTCGTCCTCCTCGACCGGACCGGCGCCGGCGTTTGGACAGTCAGGTCCACCTCCGCAACAGAATGTGGACAATCCACCCATCTCCGGGCTTGATCTTCCCAACCTGGATCCCAATGCGTCGTCGCGCAGTTTTCTGGTTCCGGGAATTCACGTGAGCCAGTCTGTGGATACAAACATTGGAAGCCAGGTGGGCGCGGGGGCAGTGCAGGGCGTAAGCCGGGCGCTCGGCAGCCTGGCGCTGCAGAAGCTTTGGAGTCGCTACGATGTGGGACTGGAATACGTCGGCGGTGCGGCGTACTACAACAGTCAGCACCTCGGCTTGACCCAGTTTCACAGCTTCAATGGAGATCAACGTTATCTGTGGCGGACCGGTCAACTCGCGGTGCGCGACTCGTTCAGTTACCTGCCCGAAGGCGCGTTCGGATTCGGCGCTTATGGCGGTAGCGGCGCCTTGAGCGGAGTGGGCGGACTCGGCGGCGGGGGAGGCATCACCGGCGTCGGTACCGGGGGCGGAGGAGGGTTGCTGGGGGGAGGAGGCCAACTCGCTTCTCTGGGTCAATCCCCGCGAATCAGCAATACCACCATCGCAGATATCACGCAGAGCGTGTCGCCGCGCACCTCATTCACGTTGGCCGGGTCATTTGGCCTGGTGCACTTTACCAACGGTAGCAACACTACGGTGGTCAACGGGCAGAAAGTTACCTTCTTCAACAGTCAACAGGCCGGTGGGCAGGCGGGATACAACTACCAGATCAACCGCAGCGACCAGGTCGGCCTGTTGTATAGCTACCAGTCGTTTCACTTTCCGACTTCGGTTTCGGGCAACTTCCGCACCCATGTCTTTCACGTGCTTTATGGCCACCGGATTTCCGGCAGGATGGACCTGGTACTCGGGGGCGGGCCGCAAATTACCCAGATCACCAATCCGATTCCCAACATGACCGGCAGCATCACGACCAGCACCATTTCTGCCAGCGGTCGCGCCATGCTGCGCTACCGGTTTACGCAGACCGGCGTGACCTTGAGTTACGACCGCTACAACTCCAACGGCTCCGGGTTTTATGGAGGAGCGAAGACGAACCTTGTACGGCTGTCCGCCAACCGGCCGTTCGGGCGTCTGTGGTCGGCGACCGGTGACATCGGCTACACCACAAACTCGCGCATTCTGCCCGCGACCACGGGCACCGTAGGCGGCCAGTCTTTCAATTACGTGTATGTTGGCGGCTCGCTGCATCGTCGGTTCGGACGTGAGTTCAGCGGCTTTGTGAGTTATCAATTTAACAATCTCGGTTTTGATTCGACATTCTGCGGAGGCGCTCCCTCCTGTAACCGCACGTCGCGGCGACAAGTGGCTCTGATCGGCTTTGATTGGACTCCCCACCCGATCCGGCTCGACTAATTTTGTGGGCCGTTCCGAAGGGATGGCCAGAACGGGAATAGCATGATTGAGAATCGCGATTTAACGATGGACGATTATCTGGCGATGTTGCGCCGGCGGATGAAGGTGATTCTGATTCCGACGCTGCTGGCGCCGTTGGCCGGATTCCTTATCTCCTACGCCTTTCCTCCCAAATTCACTTCGCAGTCGCTGGTGCTGGTGGAAGAGCAGAAGGTGCCGGAAGGTTACGTCAAGCCGGTGGTCACGCAAGATATCACGCAGCGCATCGCCACCATGCAGCAGCAAGTGCTGAGTCGCAATCGCTTGCAGCCGATGATCGAGAACTTGCAACTGAACAAGGGCGGCAAGAGCGTGGATGACATTATCGACGAAATCCGGACGAATCTCACCATTGAACCGGTGGAGCCGGACATCACGGCATCGACGAAGAGGAAGCCGGGACAGGGCAGCGACCTGCCGGGTTTCTACGTGAACTTTACTTCCGACAATCCGCACGACGCGCAACAGGTGTGCAGCCAACTGACCTCCATGCTGCTGGAAGAGAACCTGAAGATTCGCGAGGGTGTTGCGCAGAGCACCACCGAATTTCTTTCGGGGCAGCTCGACGGCGCCAAGAAGAATCTGGATGATCTCGACAGCAAGATGGCAACCTTCAAGAAGCAGTACATGGGTCAGTTGCCGGGCGACGAAGATAACAACATGAAGCTGCTGATGGGGTTGAATTCGCAGTTGGATGCGAACACCCAAACGCTCAACCGGGCGCAGCAGGATAAGACCTATGCCGAATCGCTCTTGGCGCAGCAAGTGGCAGCCTGGCAGTCGTCGCAGAACGCGACCAATCCGCAGACTTTGCAACAGCAACTGGCAGCATTGCAAAGCCAGTTGATCACGCTGCAGGCGCGGTACACCGATGACTATCCTGACGTGATCAAAGCCAAGGCGGACGTTGCGGAGGTCCAGCGCAAGCTGAACGAGATGAACGCCGCAGCCGCTAAGACGTCACCCACGACCCCGGACAAAGCGGGAGTCGCGGAACCGCCGGAAGTTCGGCAACTGCGTTTGCAGATTCATCAGTACGGCGAGGCCATTGCCCAGGCGACACGCGAGCAGAACCGGATCAAGGGACAGATCACTCTCTACCAGAGTCGAGTTGCGCTCAGTCCGGCCGTAGAAGAGCAGTACAAAGCTCTAACCCGCGACTATGACACGGCGCAAAAGTTCTACAACGATCTTCTGGCGAAGAAGAGCGAATCAGAAATGCAGACCGACATGGAACGGCGGCAGCAGGGAGAACAGATGCGGCTGCTGAACCCTGCCAGCTTACCCGATTCCCCCAGCTTCCCGGTGCGCTGGATGTTCGCAGCCGGCGGGGCGGGCGGTGGTCTGGCGATTGGACTCGGCCTGGCCATGTGGCTGGAATTGCGCGACAAGTCAATTCGTACCGAGCAGGATGTGATCGCGATACTGGAATTGCCGACACTGGTTTCGATCCCTTGGATTGGGGCCAACCTTGAAGGACGCGACGGAGACGGAAAGCGAGCCCCCGAAGAAAAACGAGAAAAGGCAGAGGTCTAAATACCCCATGTATAAGGAATTCTTCGGACTGCGAGCGAATCCGTTTAACGTCAACCCGGACCCGCGTTACCTTTTCTTAACGCGGCACACCGAGGAGGCGTTGGCTTGCCTCACCTACGGTATCCAGAGCCGCAAGGGCTTCGTACTGCTGACAGGGGAAGTAGGAACGGGAAAGACCACCCTCATCAACAAACTGCTGGAATGGCTGCGACTGCAGCAGGTGGCGACCGCATTCATCTTCAACTCGAAGATGAACGTTCCCCAGTTTCTGGATTACATGATGGCGGATTTCGGCATACCTTGCGACTCCAGAGCGAAAAGCCAGATCCTGCTGCGGCTCTACAACTGGTTACTGGATCGTTATCGTGCCGGCGAGACCGCGGTTCTCATCGTGGACGAAGCCCAGAATCTCTCCGACGATGTGCTGGAAGAGATTCGCATGATGACGAACCTGGAGACCTTTACCGAGAAGCTGTTACAGATCGTCCTGGTCGGCCAGCCCGAACTCGAGCAAAAGCTGAAGCAACCGCACCTGCGGCAACTGCGCCAGCGGCTGACCCTGCGAGCCAAGACCCACCCGCTCTCGCTGGAAGAAACCAAGGCCTATGTCACCCAGAGACTGCGAATCGCAGGATCGAACGGGCAGCAGATCTTCGATGCAGAGGCGCTGGTGGCCATCCACCGCTACGCCAATGGAATTCCGCGTGTGGTCAATCTGGTTTGTGAGCACTGCCTGGTCAGCTCGTTTGTGGACCAGCAGAAGGTGATTGGCTCCAACGTCGTGGAAACCGTGGCGCGGGATTTCGACCTGAGCGACAGCACGGCATCGGCGGCAATGACGGTTGCGCCACCGGTGACATCCACGGACAAGTTTGATCTGGTAGAAGCCCTGAGGACTCTCGCAACCCTCGCTGACCGGCTACGCCAGTCAGAGCAAGACCTCCCCAAGGAAAGGAAACTATGAGCCGAATTCATGAAGCACTGAAGCGGGCCGAACAGGAGCGCACAGCGGGCCAGGGAGGTCAAGTGGAAGTTCCGCCCGCGGCCAACGCCGCGACCGCAGCCGACGGAGGGGTGTCGTCTCCGGTGATGGATCGCCCTCCTGCTGGCCTGCAATCCTCCATGCCCGCGTTGGGAACCCCATTCACTTTCGACACGTTGCTGGCGCGCTGCGCGCAGATGAACTGGACTCCCGACCTCAAGACCATGCTTTTCTTCAACGCCGAGGAGCAGGGTTTCGGCACCGAGGAATTCCGCACTTTGCGTTCGCGCTTGTACCAACTGCGGGAGCGGCAGCCGCTGAAGAAAATCCTGGTGACCAGTTCCTTGCCCAAGGAAGGCAAGTCGTTCGTGGCTGCCAATCTGGCGCAGGTCATGGTGCGGCAGCATGGGCGGAGGGCGCTGTTGATTGACGGCGACCTGCGCGGTGCGCGCTTGCACTCGGCGCTGGGAACCTCGGCGACCCCGGGGCTGGCGGAATACCTGATGGGAGAAACCGACGAATTCGGCATCATCCAGCGCGGACCCATGGAGAATCTGTTCTTCATTCCCTCGGGCCGGGTCATTTCGAACCCCGCAGAACTGGTCGCAAACGGCCGGCTCAAGTTCCTGATGAACCGGGTGGAGGCTTTGTTCGACTGGATCATACTGGACTCGCCGCCCGCGGTTCCGGTATCCGACGCCAGCCTGCTCGCCAATTACTGCGATGGCGTTCTCATGGTGGTGCGTTCCAACGCGACGCCCTTCGACATTGCGCGCAAAGCGCGTCAGGAATTCCGTGATACTCACCTGGTGGGAGTGGTGTTGAACGGCATCGATTCGGACTCCTCCTCCTATACCAGGTACTACTACGGAGCTTACGGACGACCGAACGGCGAGGGAGAACCACAGAGGTAGAGCGTGATCAGGCTCTTCAATGTTTATTACCCGGTCCGCACCTTAATCCTGCTGGTGGGCGAGGCCTTGATTGTCTGGACCTCGTTCCTGCTGGGGACGGTCCTCCAATTTCGCGAGGACAGCTACCTGGTATTGAATTTCGAGTATGGCTATTACAAGATTCTGGTCGCGACCTTGATCGTGCTGGTGTTCTCCCACTGGTTCGACCTCTATGATCCTTCGAGCTTCAACGCGCGCTGGGACCAGGTGTTTCGTTTGTTGCTCGTGCTTGGGCTGGTGGCCCTGGCTCTCGCCGGAGTCGGCTATATATTTCCCAATTTTCTGCCCGGCAACAACTCGGCATTGACTGGCCTGGTGATTCTGACGGTGGCGCTGTTCGGTTGGCGCACCGCATACGCGTGGCTCTCGCAGCAGCCCTACTTGCGCGAGCGGGTGTATGTGCTGGGGACAGGAGACCGCGCCCAGCGCCTGGTGCAAGGGTTACGAGCGCGATCGGAATTGGGGATTGAAGTCGTGGGCTGGAGCGGCAATATTGAAGGGGCCGTAACCCGCGAAGCGGTAGCGGCGCATCTTCTGGAATGCGTAACTGGACGCGCGGTTCACCGGGTGATCGTGGCCATGCCCGACCGCCGCGGTACGCTTCCCGTCCAGGAATTGCTGCACCTGCGATTGGACGGAGCGAAGATCGAAGAAGCTACTTCGTGGCTCGAGAAAATGTCAGGCAGGATCGAGGTAGAGAACCTTTATCCCAGCTGGCTGGTATTCGCCGACGGATTCCGCTTCAGCGCGAGTTTCCTGCTCATCAAGCGCACGGTTTCCTCGCTGGCTGCATTCGCGTTGTTGCTGGTTGTGCTTCCGGTCATCCCGTTTGTCTGTCTGGCAATCAAGCTCGATTCCTCGGGACCGATTCTTTACCGCCAGAAGCGTGTAGGACGTGGCGGAGTCACTTTTTACTGTTTTAAGTTTCGCACCATGCGCCAGGATGCCGAGGCCGACACCGGTCCCACCTGGGCGGGCGATAACGACCCGCGCATTACGCGCACGGGGAAATTCCTTCGCAGTTCACGGCTGGATGAGATTCCGCAGTTATGGAACGTGTTCAAAGGCGATATGGCATTTGTCGGCCCGCGGCCCGAACGCCCGGAGTTCGTGGAATGGCTCACCCGCGAGCTTCCATACTACCCGGTCCGGCACGTGGTTCGGCCCGGGATTACGGGCTGGGCGCAGGTTCGTTACAAGTACGGTAACACCGTGGAAGATGCCAAGGAGAAGCTGCAATACGATCTGTACTACATCAAGAACGCCTCGATCGGGTTGGACCTTATCATCATGTTCCAGACAGTCAAAATCGTCCTGCTTGGGCGGGGCGCACAATGACATGGTTTTTCTGGGGAGGGGCGGCGGTCATCTTTTATGCGTACGTGGGATATGCGGTCTGGCTTTGGTTGCGCAGCCGCTGGCGGGCGAAGCCGGTCGAACTCGCACCGGTGACGCCGTCGGTTACGCTGGTCATGGTGGTTCGGAACGAAGCCAGAGTTCTGGAGGGCAAGCTACGGAATCTGCTCGACCTGCATTATCCCGAGGAGCGCTGCGAAGTGGTGGTGGTCTCGGACGGGTCGAGCGACGGTACGAACGAGATCCTGGCGCGGTACGCGGGACACGAACGCTTGCGCAGCCTGGTAAACCAGCAGGCGCGGGGGAAGGCTGCGGGGCTCAATGATGCGATTGGCGCCGCGCGCGGAGAGATTGTGGTGTTCACCGACGCCCGTCAGCACCTGGAGGCGGACGCCGTGCGTTTGCTGGTCGAGAATTTTGCCGACCCGTCGGTGGGATGCGCGAGTGGAGAATTGATGCTGGGCGATCCGGCGGCGGGAGAGGCGATCAGGGGCATGGGGCTCTACTGGAAATTCGAGAAGAGAGTTCGGGAGATGGAATCTCTCTCGGGGTCCGTAGTGGGGGCAACGGGAGCCCTGTATGCGGTGCGCAAGAGCCTGTTAGTCACGGTGCCGACAGAGACGATTCTCGATGACGTGTATATCCCGATGAACGTGGTGCGGCAAGGATTTCGAGTGGTGTTTGATCCGCGAGCGCGTGCCTGGGACGTAGCCGATCAGGGAACCGGGAGGGAATTCAACCGGAAGGTGCGAACCCTGAGCGGAAACTACCAGCTTTTACAGTTAGCTCCATGGCTGCTGAGCGGTTCGAACCCGCTGCGCTTTGAGTTCGTCAGCCACAAGCTGATAAGGCTCATCGTGCCCTTTGCGCTGGGAGCGACGCTGGTGGCATCCATGATGCTGCGTCAGCCGATCTATCGCATCGCGCTGGTTCTGCAGATTGCATTTTATGCGTTGAGTTTTCTGGTGGTGGCGCAGATGAAACGCGGTCTGCTGGCGCGCATGGCGGATGCAGCTTTTACATTTGTCATCTTGAACAGTGCGGCAGTGGTCGCGTTTGCCAATTTTGTTACGGGACGGAAGGCTGCATGGAACCGGTAGTCACGAACGGCGGAAGAGATAATCGGGGGGCCATGGTCAAGAAAACGGGATGGGGAGTGCAAAGGCTCAAAGAAAAGAAGAGCATTGCTTACTACGCCCTGGTGTTTTTTGCGTTTCTCTACTTCATGCGCCCGCAGGACATGATCCCATTTCTGGGAGTGCTGCCTCTCGAGAAAATTGGCGGAGGAATCGCGTTACTGGCGTTGATCTTCGGCGTGCTTCCCAAGGAGCGCGGCAAGATTCCGTTGGAATTGAAAGTGCTTCTGCTGTTGTTGATGCACATGATCCTTACCATCCCGTTTGCCTACTGGCGGGGGGGAGCATTTGATACCGTCTTCACCAAGTTTTCCAAGGGTGTGATCGTTGGTTTGCTGATCGGGCTGATCATCTCATCGGTCTCAGAGATGAGAAAGCTGCTGTACATCCAAGCCGGCTCGGTGGCTTTTATCACGATTCTGTCGGTAGCAGCGCACCAGACGGTGGGAGGACGCCTGTACGGAATCCAGAAGGGAATTCTGGAGAACCCCAACGACTTGGCGATGAATATAGCGATTAACTTTCCTTTGTGCATGGCGTTCATGTTTGCCGCCAAGGGGGGCTTGCGAAAGATGGTCTGGGCGGTCAGCCTGGTGGTGATGATGTACTGCGTACTTATCACCTACTCGCGCAGCGGAATGATCGCCCTGGTGATTACCTGTGTGGTTTGCGTTTGGGAGTATGGGGTTAGGCAGAAACGAACGATGTTGCTGCTGGGCGCAGGCGTGTTCGCCATCGTTGCGCTGGGAGTTTCGCTCTCTACCCCCCACTTTATCGCGCGCTTCCAGAGCCTGACGGAAGGCAACATTCGAGGTTCCGGCGATCGGGGATCGCTGGAGGCACGAGAGGAACTGCTGAAGCGGAGCATCTCTCTTGCCGTCCATAACCCAATCTTCGGCGTCGGTCCTGGGAACTTTCCGGTGCTCTCCGGAGATTGGCACGTAGCGCACAATAGCTACACGGAGTTGGCGGCGGAGGCAGGCTTCCCGGCTCTGTTCCTGTTCATCCTGCTTTTTGCCTTGAGTTTCCACAAGGTCGGTGCGATTCGCAAGCTCCCAGGGTATGCCGCGACCGAAGATATCCGGCTATGGACCAGCGCCCTTTGGGCAAGTCTTGCGGCTTACGTGGTCGGTTCGATGTTCGCTTCGACCGAATACAACCTGTTTCCGTATTTCATGGTGGGATATGTGTGCGCGCTCTATCGAATCGCCAGTAGGCCGGTCAGAGACTCCCGCACCGGAAATGAACGGTGGAAAGAACGGAACCCTCAAGGTTGCGACCAGCGACCGGAAGAACGAGTACGCCTGGAGTCGATAGCCGGGTCTTGCGGATTCTGTGCTGCTTGACTTGCCAAGGCAGGTTGCAGGAAGACGTCAAAGCCTTGCGCTGCTCCGAATGCGGGCGGAGCTATCCGTTGGTAAATGGGATTTATCGCTTCGTGGATGCCCAGCACTACGCGGGAAGCTTCGGGTTTCAATGGCACGCGCATGCCAAGACACAACTGGACACCGAGCAGAGCCGGCGCTCCGAAGGCGCATTCCAGCGGCGGACCGGTTTTCGTCCGCAGGACCTTGCCGGCAAGCTGGTCTTGGACGTGGGTTGCGGCATGGGGAGATTTGCCGAGGTGGTCTCGCGCTGGGGCGCGTACGTCGTCGGCATCGACCTCAGCCTGGCTGCGGAAGTGGCAGCCAAAAACCTGGCGGGCCGTTCGGCATCAATTTTTCAGGCAGACGTCTTCGCCCTGCCTTTCGCGCCTGAGAGTTTCGACTATATCTACAGCATTGGGGTGCTGCACCACACGCCGGATTGCCAGAAGGCA
The DNA here is from genome assembly GCA_963832635.1 of Terriglobia bacterium. GTDB lineage: Bacteria > Acidobacteriota > Terriglobia > Terriglobales > Acidobacteriaceae > DATFTE01. The sequence continues at coordinate 1,663,767 of CAWHVH010000004.1, forward strand.
TTTAAGGCACTGCCCAAACTGCTGAAACCCGGAGGGCGGATCGCGATCTGGCTCTACAGCAGTTACAACGCCTGGTACCGGATGAGTGATGTGTATCGCAAAGTAACGCGGCGCATGTCCCCGAGATGGTTGCATCGCTTGTGCTACGTGGTGATTCCACTTTACGGAGTGCACCAGGGGCTGCGGAAGATTCCAGGAATCGGCCGTCCCATGAGCGGGGCCTTGGCCTACATGATTCCCATGTCGTTCAATCGGGATCCCAAATGGCGTGTGCTGGATACATTCGATTGGTACTCGCCGTGGTATCAATCGAAACACACCTATGAAGAAGTATTCCGCTGGTTCGAGAGTTGCGGACTTGATGATCTGAGGGTGATTGAGCAGCCGATCGCGGTACAGGGTCGCAAGCGAGTGGGAGTGCCGCAGCTGGCAGAGCGGCCCGAGCGGGAGGCAGAAGAGTGTGCGGGATAGCCGGAATGGTTGGTCGTCGGGGCGATGAGATCAGCGCCACTGAGGTCCACCGCATGTGCCAGACCATCGTGCACCGGGGACCGGATGACGAGGGAATCTACGCCCACGGGCCGGTCGGGCTGGGCATGCGCCGGCTCAGTATTATCGACCTCTCCGGGGGCCGCCAGCCCATTCACAACGAAGACAAGAGCGTCTGGGTCGTCTTCAACGGCGAGATCTACAACTTTCCGGAACTGCGGCGCGAACTCGAGAGTCGCGGACACCAGTTCTACACCCACTCCGACACTGAAGTGATCGTCCATCTTTACGAAGAGATGGGCTCGGACTGCGTCAAGAAACTGCGCGGCATGTTCGCCATCGCGCTCTATGACGAGCGCAAGAATTCGTTGCTGCTGGCGCGGGATCGCCTGGGGAAAAAGCCGCTGCACTACGCCTTGCATAACGGCCGCCTTCTGTTCGGATCGGAAATCAAGACCCTGCTGGCCGTCGCCCCCCAACTAGCCGACGTGAACCTGGAAGGCCTGCTTCAGTATTTCTATTTCGCCTACATCCCCGATCCCTTCACGGCGTTTCGCGGCATTCACAAGTTGCCCCCCGGCCATCTTCTGGAATATGCCGGGGGCGAGATCAAGATCCGGCAATTCTGGGATGTATCCACCTACGGCGATCGTCCTCCGAAATCCGAAGAAGAGTGTTTGGAGCAACTGGAGAGCAAGCTTCTGGAGGCGGTGCGAATTCGGTTGATCAGCGACGTGCCTCTTGGCGCCCTTTTAAGCGGTGGAGTGGATTCCTCCATCGTGGTGGCTTTGATGGCACGGGCCAGCAGTGGTCCGGTGAAGACCTTCTCGATCGGATTCCGCAACCAGGATTTCAACGAAGCGGAATACGCTAGGCTGGTGGCCGAACGCTACGGAACCGACCATCACGACCTGGTGGTGGACCCGAATATTTCCGAAAGCCTCGAATTGCTATCGAGAATGATGGAAGAGCCTTTCGGCGATTCTTCGATGATCCCGACCTATTATGTTTCCAAGCTGGCGCGGCAGCACGTCACCGTGGCGCTGTCCGGCGATGGTGGGGACGAACTCTATGCAGGCTACGACCGGTACATCGTGAACCTGCGCCGCAGCCGCTACGGCATACCGGCTTGGCTGGGTCGTCTGTACCGTAATCATCTCTATCCCGCATTGCCTCAAAATGTCCGGGGACGCAAGCTGGCGTGGAACATCTCATTGCCGCCGCGGGACCGGTACCTGGACGGACTCTCATTTCTTCCCGCGCTCGACCGGGAACGCAGCCTGTTCAGCAACGAGTTGTTGGCAGAGGCCGGTCAATTCGCCGATCCGTTTCGACAGTTCGAACAGTACTACGAGCAAGCGCCGGCTCATGATCATCTGAGCCGTCTGCTCTATCTCGATACGAAGACCTACCTGACTGCCGACATTCTTGCGAAAGTCGATCGCATGAGCATGGCCACATCGCTCGAAGTGAGAGTCCCGATGCTGGATCATGAATTTGTGGATTGGACGGCGGGTCTGCCGATTGACTACAAGTATCGCAATGGGACGCGGAAATACTTATTAAAGAAGCTTGCCGAGCGGATCGGAATTCCACCCGCGTTGTTGCACCGCAGGAAACAGGGGTTCTCTCTGCCGTTGGTGCATTGGATGCGGCATGAAATGAAGGATGGACTGCTGAGTATATTGACCGAGCCCCGTACTCTGCAGCGTGGGTATTTCAAGCCCGCCGCGGTGCGGACGCTGCTCGACGAACATTTCCGCGGATATCGGGACCGTGCGGGGGCGATCTGGCTCTTATTGGTATTTGAGCTCTGGCATCGCAACTTTCTCGAGGCACGGGGGGGCGAGCATCCCAGCTTTGTCCCTGAAGCGGCCGGAGCCGGGAGTCCATCGTGAACCAAGCGGGCGCCAATGCGCAGCCTGCCAGGCAGCGCCCCGGGCTGTTTCTCATGGTCAATAGCCTCGAAAGGGGCGGCACTGAGCGGCAGTTTGTCACGTTGGCACAGGGGCTGAGCGCAGGAAGCTTCGAAGTGAAAGCAGGTTGCCTGGCGCGGCGCGGGGAGTTCCTTCAAAGCTTGCCGCAAGTGGTGGAATTCAATCCCGGCCGCAGCCTCTTCAAAGTGAAATCTCAGCTGGCGCGAATTTCCCTAGCTCGCTATTTGCGACGCCACAAGTCCGTGATAGCGCATGCCTTCGATTTCTACGCCAATCTGATGCTGATTCCCGCGGCCCGGCTGGCGCGGATGCCGGTGGTGCTCGGCAGCCATCGCCAACTGGGGGATTTGCTGACACCATTGCAATTTCGGAGCCAGAATATAGCGTTTCGCATGTGCGACAAGGTAATTTGCAACTCCCGCGCGGCCGCAGAGCGGCTTCAGCAATCGGGGTTGGAGCAAGAGAAACTTGTGGTGATCCCGAATGCGCTCCCCGACGAAGCTTTTGCCGAAACGGTGCCGGCGCTTCCCCGCGAATCGGGACTTCTCCGCGTCGGCATGATTGCGCGGATGAACGACACAGCCAAGAATCACGCATTATTTCTGCGGATGGCGGCGCGGTTGGCGCGGAAATTCCAGCACGTGCAATTTGTGTTAGTGGGTGATGGCCCGTTGCGCGCGAAACTCGAGGAGATGGTGGGTGAATTCGGATTGGCAGGGCGAGTCCAGTTCCTGGGGGATCGGCAGGATATTGCGGCGGTTCTGGCGTCGTTGGATGCTACGGTTCTCCCGTCTCTGTCTGAGAGCCTGTCGAACGTAATTCTGGAGTCCATGGCAGCGGGAGTTCCGGTAGTGGCGACCAACGTGGGTGGCAACTCCGAGCTGATCACTGATGGGGAGAGTGGCTTCCTGACTGCCCCTGACGACGGCGAGTTGGCTCAGGCCGTGGGCAAACTCATCGAGAATCAGGATTTGAGAGCCGCTTGTGGAGCGCGTGCCCGAATGGCGGCCTACGCGCAGTATCGGCTTGAAGCGGTTCGTGATCGCTACGAACAGGTCTATCACGCAGCGCTGGCGGCGAAGACAGGAATGCCGGAGTTGAGGAAGGCGAGAAGCCTGGCATGACAGCGGAAGGCAATCACAAGCCCGGGAAACACATTCTTCAGATCGGCAACTGGCCCCCACCGGTGTGCGGTTGGAGCATGAGCCTCGTCGCCCTGCGTAAAGAACTGAGCGCACGCGGCTGGGATTGCCAGGTGATGAATCTGAATGAAAATCGCAAAGTCAAAAGTCCCGAGTACATCGATGTGCAGGATGGATGGGACTACCTGCGAAAGGTGCTGCACTGGGTGCGACGCGGGTATACGGTGCATGTCCGGGTGAACGGGGACACCAGGAAGGGATACCTGCTGGCCCTGTCAGCCTTGATGCTGGCTCGCATGTGGAGGCGGCCCGCTTTGCTTACTTACTGCGGTGGGCACGAGCAGAACTATTTCCCGGCTCCAACGGGGTCTTTCCGGCAACGGGCGTTCTCTCTTCTGTTCCGGATTTCCTCACGCGTTTACTGTAATAGTGAACCTGTGAAAAAAGCGATTCTCACTGCGAGAGTTCCCGCGGAGAAAGTTGTCCCAATCCCGCATTTCTCCACGCAGTATGTCCAGTTCGACCCGGTTCCGTTGCCGGCTGAAGTCAGGGACTTTCGCGAGCGCCACGAGGGCGTGTTTTTCATCTACCTGTGTTTCCGCAAAGAGTACACGCTGGATTTTCTGGCTGACGTGATGCGTCGCTTTCGGACAAGGTTCCCGAAGGTGGGGTTCTTGCTGGTGGGCACAAGCGCGCGCGAAGTACCGCAGCTGCGCGATTTCCTGGATCGCGAACGGCTGGCCTCGGCCAGCTGTGTAACCGGCTCTGTTCCCCACGACCTGTTTCTGACCATGATGAAGGATTCGCTGGCTTACATTCGAATCCCCCTGACCGATGGTGTGTGTTCTTCGGTGCTCGAAGGATTAACCCTGAAAGTGCCGGTGCTGGCGAGCGACAACGGGACCCGTCCGCGCGGGGCTGAACTGTGGAAGCCGGGCGACAGCGAGCGCCTGCTGAGCCTGCTGACCGAAGCTGCCACGGATCGCGAGAAGCTGGTAGCCCGGATCCCTTCGGTTGGCGTGGATGACAACGCCAGCGAACTGGCGGACGATATTGAGCAGGTTTGCCTGGGGAGCGGGCGTGGGTTCGTGTCCCGGGCGCTGCCACTTTCAGAAACGCGGGCGGCCGGCGAACGCTGAAGCAGAAACCCATGCCGGCCATCTTCATCGAGTCGTGAGCAACGAGAGCACAGCACCCGCAGAGTTAAAGCCGGCGCGCAACCACACAGTTACGCGCAAGAAGGCTCCCGTCTTCGTTTTGGGTTCCGTCCGCTCGGGCACCACGCTCCTCTATCACATGCTGCTTTCCGCCGGTGGTTTTGCGGTTTATCGCACGGAATCGCACGCCCTCAACCTGCTGGAGCCGCGATTCGGCGATCTGGGAAAAATTCAAAACCGAAAGAATCTGATGCAGGCATGGCTCGACAGCAAACTCTTTCAGCTTTCAGGACTCGATGCGGGATTGATTGAAAAGAAGGTGCTCGCAGAATGCAGCAACGGCGGCAATTTCCTGCGAGTGGTGATGGAAGAAATCGCCCGCGGACAAGGCGTAGAACGCTGGGCGGATTGCACTCCGGAACACCTCGCCTACCTTCCCCGCATCAAGGAAACGATTCCGGATGCGCTCATCGTCCACATTATCCGCGACGGCAGAGACGTGGCGTTGTCGCTGGAGAAGCAAGGGTGGGTCAAGCCCTTTCCGTGGGATCGCAAACGCCCGTTGCTGGCCGGCGCCGCATACTGGGATTGGATCGTGCGCAAAGGCAGGAAAGATGGCCGCAGCCTGGGAAAAGACTACTGCGAGGTGCGGTTCGAGGAACTGATCGGCAACCCGCGCGAGGTTCTCGGTCAGTTGAGCGGATTCATCGAGCAAGATCTGGATTACGATCGCATCCAGCAGAATGGAATCGGGTCGGTCAGCGAACCGAATTCGTCGTTTGCCGCCTCAGGCGGCGGGTTTCATCCGGTAGGTCGATGGCGGGAATCCATATCCGCCCCGGAAGTGGCCACGCTCGAAGGAATGATCGGCGATACCCTGGAAGACTTGGGGTATCCGCTCGCAACACCCGACCTGCGGCCTTACGGTCACCTGAAGAGACTTCGCCGCAACTATCGGAGATATTTTGATTTCAAACTTTGGTTGAAGAGCAGAACACCCGCCGGACGATTCCTGGTCACCAAGGATTTGTCTTGGCTCTAAGATCCGGTACTACTGAACCCCGGCGGTAGCTTTGTTAACCGCGTCGATGTCAGCGCCGATATCCTTCCCATCGGACGCAGCGCCTTTGAGCTTACTTCCTGGCAGGATGTGATAGTCGCCGCCATTTCCATCGCGATAGTCGGCGAAGTGAGCGTCGGAGATCTTCTTCAAACTGATATTGCCCTTAGGCCATCCTCCTCCTGCATCGATGAGGGCGTTGTGGTCAAACACATAAGGAGCAAAGCAATCCGAAAGAATTTCTCCCGGCCCCTTCCGATCTGGTTGGGCGGCACAATTCCTCTGAGGCCCCCCTCCGGTCGAACCAACCGGCCTTTCGCCAACCGTCATAACACTGTTGGTCAGCGAAAAATTGCTCATATGCGTTCCACTGACGGGACCGCCTATGACGAGGAGGGAGTCGGGAGGAAACGCGGTGATGTGATCCAGTTTCAGATCACGGAGTGGCGGGACGGGAACGTTGCCAATGGTCCTGGCGGCGGCAGACATGGAAATCTGGGCGAAGATCCCGAATCCTTTGGCCGCTTTGCCCTGGATATCGTCCACGACAATATCGTGAATGCTGTAACGCTCTCCGGCTTTGGGCGCCGCACCGTCGTCAGAGAGTCCGTTGCCGATCTGAAAACCGCTCGCCACGTGGCTCATCGTGCAGTAACGAATGGTGACATCGGTCACCTGGCATGGCGGACAGGTATTCGCACCCTGGTTTTTGGGAGTGAGTACGATTCCAAAACCCGTCTGGGTAAATCCACCCCAGGAATTTTCAAGTACGTTGCCCTCAAATAAGACTCGCTGGGCATTCTTCAGTTCAAACAAATTTTTCACGATGTAGGGCCGGCCATTCGGTGCGCCGCTGAACGGTTCATGCCCGGGTCTCCAGGTGGCTGGCTTGAACATGTAGTTGCGGCGAATCTCGATATCGGCCGGGGTTACAGAAGCGCCGCCACCGCCGAAAAGAACGCTCTCCCCGGCGGCCTCCAGGAAGTTATCCACGATCTTGAAGGGGCCTTGAGGTTGGCTCCCCAGCCCGCCGGCGATCGCTTGAGCGTCGACACAGGCTCCGGTTACAGCCACGCATTTGAAGTCCGAAAAGAACGAATCGACCACTGCGACATAACTGTCGCCGGTCAGCATGATGCCTCGAGTCGTCTCGTCGGTTGCCGTGCCATGCAACCACACGCGATCGAATACCAGGTGATCCGCGGCTCCTCCTTTCTGGGTTGCCACCAGGTTATAGATGATCCCTCCCGCCTCGCGGGTAATCTCCACACCCAGAAAACGGTAGTGATTCGCCCCATTTTCCACTTCGATGGGCCCGCTCCCTCCTTTGGCCGCAAACGCGATCCTCGCCATCACGTTCTTGACCGCTGTGCACTTGAAGGCGGGGCGATCGGGAAGGGCATCGACACCGGCATAACATGGAGAAACGCGAGTTCCTTCAGCAGGCAAATCGGCGTCGGCCGCGCTGGTTCGTATCACGATCCAATGGGCGTCGTCGCAATGCTTGGCCGGGAGTCTGAAGAGTCCTCGGAAGGTCGCGCCGGATTGCAACTGGATGGTGTCCCCGCAAGCCGCCCGATTGAGGGCATCCTGAAAACTCTCGCCCTCCTTCACCTGCAGGACGTGCCCAGGAGATGGGGTGTCCGCGAGCGAACTTTTCACATAAACGCGGGGAAGCTCCGCTGGCCCGTCAAAGCCGGAACGTGGACTTTCCTGTGATTGCGCCGTGATCCGGGGAGAATTCAAGAAGAAGACGCTGACCAAGAGCAGGCAAAGAACGCCGCGCTCAACAGCCCTCAACAATTTCATAGGAGAACCAATACTGAGGAAAATGATAGCACGCCTTCCGAGGCTCATCGTCCGCACAAGACCAGATGCGATGCAAGGAAGGAAAGGTTTTCTGCCAGGTTATTTCGTCGTGGAAGTCGAGTCGAGATGTGGCGGATTCGCTCGCGCAGATTTGATCGGTGAAGGGTCTGGAACGTCGCTGGTTCAGGCAGTCCGCGGTTGAACACAAACGCTCAACCGCGGACCGTCCAGATCAGTAGACTCCGGCAGTGGCGGACACCACAGCATCAATATCTGCGCCTAGATCCTTACCATCCGTTCCAGCATTCTTGTAAGGGCTGGAAGACGACAGATGGTAGTCGCCGCCATTCCCGTTGTTGTAATTGACGAACTGTACAGCCGTGGCGTTCGCAGGGAAGAAATTTCCCGACGGCCAACTCGAAGACGGAGAGTTGTTGGGGACGGCAATCAGAGCATTGGCGGAAAGCGTCCAATTGGCGAAGCAAGCCGTCATCGTGGTTATGGGGAGGTCGTGGATGGCGCAGTTGTTAGTGCCGCCAGTGGACCAGACTGGATAGGCTCCGGCATTCACGATGTTGTTGGTGAAGGTGAAGTTGGCCATGGGCGCATTGACGTTCGTGTCGTCGCCCACATTCAGTAATTCACTGGGAGCGAAGCCCGTCAGGTGATTCATGGAAACATTCTGCAACAGCGGAGTTCCGTCGCCCATGGATACTTGAGCAAAGACGCCAGACCCCGCGTAAGTGACAGCGTTGATGTCGTCGAAGACGTCGTCGTGAATGCTGTACCGTTCACCGTCAAACGGTGCGCCTCCGGCGTCGGAGAGTCCGTTTGCAATCTGCATCCCTGCTCCGGTGTGACTGGAAATGTTGTAACGGATCGTCACGTCGGTCACCAGGCAAGACGGGCATGCATTGGACTGGTTCTTGGGAGTCAGCACGATCGAAAAACCGGTCTGCGAAAAGCCTCCCCAGGTGTACTCAAAAATGTTTCCATCGACGAGAACTCGTTGGGCGTTCTTCAGTTCCAAGAGGTTCTTTACGGTAAAGACCTTGCCGACGAAACCCGCCTGACCTTGAAGCCACGTCAAGGGTTTGAACATGTGATTGCGGGTGATCTCGATATCAGTGGGAGCGACGGTGGCGCCTCCGCCTCCAAAGATGATGTTCTCGGTGGATGCTTCGAGGAAATTATCGGAGATCTTGTAGGGGCCTTGAGGAGAGCCGCCCAGCCCGCCGGAAATGTCTTGTGCATCCGTGCAGCCTCCCGTGACCGCAATACAGTGGAAGTCCGTTAAGAAGGAATCCACTACCGCCATATAGGTGCTGCCGCCCAGCAGCAGACCGCGAGTGGTTTCGTCCAGAGCCGTGCCGTGCATCCACACGCGATCAAAATAGATATGATCCGCGGTTCCGCCGGCGACGATGGATGCCAGACTGTAAACGACTCCTGTGCCTGCGGAGCGAGTGATCTCCAGTCCCAGCAAGCGGTAGTGGGTGGCCCTCGACGCGAACAGGATGGGGCCCGTTCCCGTGCTGTTGAAGTTCAGTTTGGCCATCACGTTCTGGGTAGAAGTGCAGTTAAAGGACGGGCGTCCGGGAAGCGACGCGACTCCGGCGTAACAGGGCGTAATCCGCGTTCCTTCGGCCGGCAGACTGGAGTCGGCGGCGCTGGTGCGGATGATGATCCAATGGGCATCGTCACAGCCCTTCGCCGGCAAGGTAAAGGGGCCGGTGAAGGTGGCTCCCGCCTGCAGCGAAATCGTGTCTCCACAGCTGGCGCTGTTGAGCGCGGTCTGGAAATCTCCTCCCGCGCTGACGGTAATGGTCTTGCCAGGTGCGGGCGTGTTCGCTAACGCGCTCTGTATAAAGATCCGGGGCAACTCCGCGGGACCATCGAACCCGCCGGAACTCTGAGTGGACACCGGAATCGTGAGCCCTTGCGCCGCGGTTTGCGACGAGGCGTCTTTTACTTGAGCGGTAAATTGGAAGGTCCCGGATTGCGATGGAGTTCCACTGATTGTCCCGGTTGAAGCGTTGAGCTGTAGTCCAGGCGGCAGCGTGCCCGCCGACATGCTCCACTGATAGGGGGTCTTGCCTCCGCTCGCGGCCAGGCTTGCAGAATAGGCGTTGCCTGTCGTGGCTGAGGGCAAGGAAGTGGTGATGATGCTCAAGCCACTGGTGCTGGCGGGCGCGACCGATACGCTCGCCGATCCCTTTGCCGTCGGATCAGCTGTACTGGTCGCAGTTACCGTGACCACGGAGGGGGCGGTCACAGTGGGTGCGGTGAAGAGGCCAGTGCTGGAGACTTGTCCCCCGGAAGCGGACCAGGTGACGCCGGTCAGGCTGGTCTCGCGCACCGTAGCGGTGAATTGTTGGGTGGCTCCCGACGTAAGCGATACGCTGGCCGGCGAAACAGTCACGCTGATATTGCCGCCCGTACCCTTCACCACGGTCACCGTAAAACGGTGATCGCCGTAGTCGTTCTTCAGGTCCGTAGCCGAGAGGGAGAACAGGTAGCTTCCCGCGGTAAGCGGAGTACCGGAGATGGCGCCCGTCTTGGCATTCAATAACAATCCAGCCGGCAGCGACCCGTAAGCCAGCGCAAATTGGTAGGGGGCGGTGCCGCCGCTGACCTGCACGGAACTCGTATATGCCACTCCGATGGTGGCTGCGGGCAAAGTGCCATATACCGTGAGATGCCCGCGCACTGAGGTCTGGCCGGATTCTTTCGAGGTTTTCGCCGTCGTGCTCGACGGTTTCGTGGAGGCGCCTTGCGCCAACCCGCAGGAAGTGGCTAACAACGTCAACAAAGCTATGAGTGCGATCATTGTGACGGTTGACGTTTGGGAAGCGAGCGAAGAGGCATTCCGGCGGTTGGCGGCAAAAGCTGTTGCAAAGGGGGACATTGCACCATCCTCGTGACGAGATCAGGGGGACCTCTTTCGTCCTTAATGGCACTTTAGTGGGGGGGTACAAAACGGGACAGATACCAGTAGGTCATTGACCTACACGTAGGTACATGAACCACGGGAACGTACAGAACCTTGTGCGTGAGAAGTGGGCTTGTGGAAGGTTGGTCGAAGAGGATCGTACCGCTCAACCTTTGCGATCGCTGCCGGGACCTTCACGTAACCATGCGGCGCGTAGCCTGTCGTAGGCAGAATTTCCGAGAAAGCGCTTGGCCAGAGCACGGGCTTGCTCCCTCAGCTGCAACTGGCGCAGGCCATTTCCCTGACAGAGATCGCGAAAAGCAGAGATTGCCAAGCCGCGCATGACGGCGACCCGCGCCAGAGAAAAGCGATCGGATGAGGGGTCATTTCGCGCAACGCGGCTGGTGGCAACGGAAAGGTAGCCGGACTGTTTAGCGATCCTGGCTACCTGCGGAGTCCAGCGTCCGCCGGGGCAAGAGAAGTGATCTACCTTGCGGCCGGTGATGTCTTCGAGTTGAGACTTGGCATCCGCGATTTCTCTCTTGAGGTCGGCGCTGGCAAGCTCATCCAGATAGGGATGAGTCATCGAGTGGCAGCCGATTTCAAAACCAGCCTCGCTCAATTCACGGACCTGTCCCGGCAGCAAGTAGCCACGAGTGCCAAGAAATCCCGAGGTGATATAGAACGTCGCGCTAAAGCTCGCATCCCGCAGGATGGGCGCCGCCGTGAGCAGATCGGTTTCGCAGCCGTCGTCGAAGGTGAGCACAATCCCGGCGCCGTCAGTGGCGGTGAGACTTTGAGTTACATTCATCACCGGCAAGTTCGAATCCCGAAGAAAGCGAATCTGGCTTCGGAAATCGGCTTCGGGCACGATGTAGCGCACGTAGCCGGGCTCTGCATGGCAGAGCGGACGTTTAGGAAGCTCCAGTTCGTGGTACATCAGGAACAGGTTGCCGGCGGCCATCAGAAAATTCTCCGCAAGTGAGCTTTCCACGACTGCGGTACGGGTATGCCGAGGCGATCCAGAGCGCCCTTGACGTTTTTCAGTAGACTCCACATGGAGTACGAACGGTCGTGCGCCTTCCCGAATTCCGCGAGCAGTTCGGAGGGAACCACGCCGCTCGATGCCAGTTGCAAATCGCCTTTCTGGCCGCGGAAGGCGCCCCGGGCGAGGGCATTGATGATTTCTGCGCCTTCGTTGGTGGCGCAATCGGCTTCCACGAAAAGCCCACGAAATTGCTTTTTCCAGTGGAGATCCTGGCCGTAGAACGCGTGCATCCCAGGCTGGCGCTGTTGCACGCGGCCCAGCAAGGCGAAGGTGCCCGGACGGGGAGCGTACCGGCCGTCGTACTTCGAATTCCAGGTTTCTATTCCCTGGGGCAAGGTTTTGAATTGTTCGATCCACTCAAAAAATTCATCCTTGGGGTGCGCGATGACTGAAACTGCACCCTGCTTGTCGATGTGGCGGATGACCTCCTGGGGATCGGTCGAATTGGCGAACTGAGTGGCCCCATAGCCGAGGATATGCATGCGGCGTTCGCATCCGTATTCGAGGCCGGCGATGAAACGCAGGCTGGCGTCAGAGCGGGCTTGGCATTCCTCGATATACGCGGCTAGAGAATCAGGATCAAGATGCTCGGCATGATCGGTCATGCAGACAAAGGAGCAGCCGTCCGCGAGAAAAATCTCGCGCAATTCGGCGAGCGTGAATTCGCCGTCGGAATAGGTGCTATGTACGTGGAGAGCGCCCTTCAACATCGTAGTCCTATCTCCCACCTGGCGACTTCCACAGCCGCTGCGTGAAACTTACCCAGTCGCCCAGTTCCGGCAGCGGGTCATCCAACGTGAAATTGTCGTGGAACGTGCCAGGCACTGGAATCAACTCCGCGGCCAGAGTCTGGAACTTCCCAGGATATGCCCTGGGATATCCGGCAGGCGCACCTTTCCACACTTCGATCAGGTGACGAAAGTCGCCGAGGAACCATCGACAGCGCACCCCGGCACGGTAGTCGGGAACCGGCTCCACGTCTCCGTGCTCGGCCATTTGCGCCAGCAGAGCTGGGAAGTCGACGCCGGCGTAACAGGCCAGGGCAAGAGAGTGCCACATGCGGCCGTTGACTTCCATGAAGACGGGAGCTTGGCCCGGTTGATGGCGAAACTCCACCATGGCGACGCCGTGCCAGTTGAGCGCCCGCAACATCGCGAGACCGGCCTCGCGGATTTCGGCCGCCGGTTTCACGCTCTCGCGGAGAGCGCTGCCTGATCCCGTGGGATAGACATCGCGAATACGGCGGTGGGCAAACTCGGCGCGCAGCTCTCCTTTATGCATGAGCGCGAAGTAACCGGCGCCGGCTCCATCCACGAATTGCTGCACCAGGACGACGCTCGATCGCTGGCTGATGTCGCGATAGGCCGCATGGAATTCGGTTGCATTGCTTGCATAGCGAGGGCGGCCCGTGGTCCGGACGGATTTTCCAGAAAGCTCTTCCGAGCTTCGCGGCTTTAAGACTACGGGATAAGGCAAAGACGGAGCTGCCTGCGCGGCTTCCTCGGGTTTCGAGATCACCACCGTGGCGGGAACTTTGATTCCCAGAGAACACGCAAGCCGGGTGGTCTCATCCTTGTCGCACGCGCGCAGCAGATCGCGGTGAGAGGGCAGGACCCAGCGAGCGCCGGCGGCGGCAAGTAGATCGCGCTGCTCGGAAATCGGCAAAGTGGTCGCCTCAGTCATGGGAAGGACCAGCGTGCCGGGCTGTTCGCGAACCAATTCTGCGAGACGCGCGACGAATGCGTCGGCCCCCTGCTGCGGACGCGGATACTGGAATTTGCCGTGACAGTAGCGCGACCAGCTCGCCTTCGACCATGAGGAGGATTCGCCGACCCATACCTGGTGGCCGGCGCGAGCCAGTGAACGCACCGAGGCGACCGCCTGGTTCTGGTTGCCGTCGAGGACCATGACTCTCATGGCCTCACCGCAGAGGCGCTGGCGGCTCGCTGCGAAGCGGAGTTTCCCTGGGACGCGCTTTGCAATACTTCGGCGAAGCGACGGGCGATATGCGACCAATCGTATTGGGCAGCGAGCTTTGCTGCCGCATCTTCATAACGGCGACGGAGCGCGGCGTCGCGCAACAAATGCAGGATGCCTGCAGCGAACCCCCGGGCGTTGTCTGCGAGCAGCAGGTCGCGTCCATGCTGCACGTCCAACCCCTCGGCGCCAATGGAGGTGGACACCATCGCCTTGCCCATGGCCATGGCCTCAAAAATCTTGAGGCGCGTGCCGCCGCCGATCCTGAGAGGCACGACAACCACGGTTGCGTTGCGCAGGTGATCGGAAACCGACGGAACAGTTCCAGTCACAACGACACTGTCGGAGGCAAGACGCTGGACGCGAGCGGAAGGGTTGCGGCCGACGATCTCAAAGCGCGCGGTGGGGAATTCGCCGAGCACATCGAGCCAGATCTCGCGGCAGAAATATTCCACCGCATCGACATTGGGCTCCCAATCCATGGAACCGGTAAACACAACAAAAGGTGGTGTGCCGGAAGCCGAGGGCACTCGCTGATAGCGGCTGGTGTCCACACCGGTGGGTACAACGCTGATGGCGCAATTACCATCCATCGCCAGCATCTGGTTACGGTCATGATCGGAGACGGCAATGACGTGGGCAAAATTCGCCAGCGCGCTGCGTTCGTAGCGCGCCATCTTGGCGGCTTCAATCCGGTATGAGAGCTTGCGCACTGTATTGGTCTCGCGGTCGGCCATGCGCTGCCAGAGAGACGTTTCCACATTGTGCTGGAACAGAACGACGGGAACCGGGCTCTCGCGCGGAAAGTTCAGTGATGCAGAAAGAAAGTCACAAACGGCCGCATCGTAACGATGCTCCTGAAGAGATCGCGAAACGCTTCGCCGCACTTCCGGGTGCGTAAATTTGGTTACCGCGTAAGGCGCGGTCGAAGGCAAACGCAGCAGGTAGTCGAGAGATTGACGAACGGTAGAGTCCGGTGCGGCTGTGTAGATTACTTCAGAGCCGGGAAGGCTTCGAACGATGTCGGCTTCGTAGGCAAGATCCTTATTCCCGCCGTAGTAGGAAAGCAGGGTGACCGTGTGACTCTTGGCGAGCTGTACCAGAATGTTGTAGGAACGGATCTTCCCGCCGGTGTCGACGGGCAGAAGTTTTCCGGCCTTGACCCACAGGATCTTCATGATTCGAGTTGCTTACCAGCAGATCCCTTCGTAGGCACCTACGCCGAGGATCCGGCGCGCCTTCTCAAGGTTTACCAGATCAATCACGACCTGACCGGGTTTGAGGTACTGACGGAGAGCCTCGCGGTCAACGCCACGGGTTCCGACGACGACCACTTCGGCGTCTTTCAGCACTTCCTCCAGACTGGAAGAGAGCAAGGATCCAATGTGGGGGATGACGTCCTCGATGTACTGGCGATTGGAACCGATCAGACGGCCAAGGGCGACGTTGTCGTCCCATATCTGGAGTTGCCGTCCTTCGCCAAGCAGGCGCTTCGCTAATTGCACTTGCGGGCTCTCGCGGAGATCGTCGGTGGCGGCTTTGAAGCTCAATCCGAGCATCGCGATTTTCTTCTTGCCGGTATCGAGGATCATCTCGACAGCGCGTTCCAGGTGCTCATCGTTGCTCGGCACGATGGATTCGAAAAGAGGCAACTTGAGGTCAAGTTCTTTGGCGCGATAGTTGAGCGCGCGCACGTCTTTCGGCAAACACGATCCGCCAAAGGCGAAGCCGGGTTTCAAATAGCTGGGCGAGATGTTGAGCTTGGTGTCGGCTGTGAAGATTTCGACGACCGACTCGGCATCGACGCCGAGGTGCTTCGCAAGAGTGCCGACCTCGTTGGCGAAAGAGACCTTGACCGCGTGCCAGGCGTTACAGACATACTTGGTCATTTCGGCGGAGCGGAATGAAGTTTCGAACATGCGGCCTGGCGCCCAGGCGTAAAGTTCACGCAGCATAGCGCTGTGCGCGGGGTCGGCCGCGCCGATGATGGTCATGGCCGGCTCTAGGAAGTCGGCAACGGCGGTACCCTCGCGCATGAATTCCGGATTGACGCAGACGCCAAAATCCTTGCCTATCTTTTTGCCGCTGGCGCTTTCGAGAGCGGGGACCACGATGGTCTCAGCGGTTCCGGGCAACACCGTGCTGCGCAGGACCACAAGGTGGAAGGATGTTTTCTTCTTTAGAGCGGCGCCAATCTCGCGACACACGGGCTCAATGTGTCCGAGATCCAGTTTACCGTTGCGCAAGCTGGGTGTCCCCACGCAAAGGAACGAGATTTCGGTCTTCAGTACTGCCGCTTCGGAGTTGCTCGTGGCATGCAACCGGGACGCTTGATGGCCTTCTGCGACTAACTCTGGGACGCGCGGTTCCACGATCGGGCTGCGCCCCGCATCCATCGCTTCAACCTTGATGGCGCTCAGGTCGACACCAATGACGGAGTTTCCCTGGTGCGCCAGGCAAGCCGCCGTGACTGTTCCAACGTAACCGAGACCAAATACGCTAATAGACCGATTCATGCGAAACTCTTATCCTCTGGAACAAGGTAATGGCGGTGCAGGTTTGAGGGGCACTCAAGGGGCCGGAACACACGCGAGCCCTGATCCTCAACCCATATTAGACATTTGTTTTCAGTTGTTTGGAACATTACCAACGTTTGTCTCGACTTGGCCTGAACCGGATATCGGTTTGTCTGCAAAAGCTTGCACATTCGGCCCGAGGTTTCTTGACCAGAGGCGGGAACTCCCAGCTATATTAAACACGAGCGTGGTTCCGGTTGGAAGTGGCCGGTCGAGGACTTATTAGCAAAGTTATATAAATCAACAAGATAGGTGGCCTAGCAACCCCAAGTCGAGTTCGATGAGGAATGATTCCTGATGCCTGCTGCTGCCGACACACTGCGAACTGATCGATGGAAGCGCCTGATTTCCATGGATCGCGCCGAACTCGTGGACCGGGTTCGACAGCAGATCATGATGCGGGCAGATATGTTGCGCTATCGCGCAGGCTTCCCGTTCGGCGACCAGACGACATCGCAGGACATCGGGCGTATCCCAAGGTTCTTTTTCTCTCCTAATGCCGTCAGTTCTCTGTGCTCGGTTTTGAGGCAGCGTTTTCCCGAGGAGGCGCAAGCGATACTGCAGGGAGCGGGGCACATTTGTGAACACCATTTTGATTTGCTCGGCTACGCCGATCTGAACTACGGTACCCACATCGACTGGCACAATGATCTTGTCCACAAGAAACGTGCACCGCGAAAGCCCTGGTTTCAGATTCGATACTTGGACTTCGACGAGGTTGGGGACAGCAAAGTCACATGGGAATTGAATCGCCACCAGCATTTCGTAACCTTGGCCAAGGCTTACCACTTGAGTGGGGATCATCGCTTTGCCAACGAGATCTTCGATGAATGGCGGCATTGGCACGCCGAAAACACCTATCCCATCGGAATCAACTGGGCTAGCAGCCTTGAGGTTGCCTTTCGGAGCCTTTCCTGGATATGGACGTACTATTTGCTAAGCGGAACCCCGGTAATGCCCGCGGGCTTCCGGCACGAATGGCTTCGCGCACTCAGCATCAACGGACGGCACATCGAGTGTTACCTCTCGACCTATTTCTCCCCTAACACGCATCTGTTGGGAGAAGGTGTGGCCTTGTTCTTCATCGGAACGATGTGTCCGGAACTGCCCTCCGCAAGGCGCTGGCAACACTTGGGGTGGCAGATCGTCAGGCGAGAGGCGGAGCGCCAGGTGCAAGCCGACGGTCTCCATTTCGAACAATCCACTTACTACCATGTGTACGCGCTCGACTTGTTTCTGCACGCGGGAATCCTGGCCACAGTGAACGACCTATCCGTTCCGGCCGGCTTCGATGCCAAGCTGGAGAAAATGTTGAATGCCTTGTGCCTTCTGACCCGCGCCGGCACCGGCCCGCGATTTGGAGACGACGACGGCGGCCGCCTGTTCGATCCGCGGCGTAACCGCGCGGAGCACATGGCTGATCCACTGGCCACGGGGGCGGTGCTGTTCGGGCGCGAAGACTTCAAAGCGGTAGCAGGTGCTCTGCGCGAAGAGACACTGTGGCTTCTGGGCGAAGAAGGTGTTGCTGAATTCGAGCGTCTGCCGGCGACGGCGCCGTCAGAGAGTTCCGCAGCGTTGCCGGCCGGTGGCCTGTATTTCCTGGGGGGACCTCGGCAGCAGTTGGTGGTGGATGCGGGACCTCAAGGCACATCGTCCGCCGGACACGGCCACGCCGACGCGTTGAGCGTTTGCCTTAATCGGAATGGCCGCCCATTGTTGATTGATCCCGGAGCCTGCGAATATGTCGGGGAAGAGCGCAGATTGTTTCGCAGCACCGCTTTTCACAACACCCTCCAGGTGGATGGCCACGGACAAGCGCATCCGAAAGGACCGTTTTCGTGGACTGCCCTCCCCCGCGTGCAATCGGAGGGTTGGGTTACGGGCCAGACTTTTGACCTGTTTCTTGGCAGCCATGATGGTTATCGTCCCGTGATCCACCGTCGCTGGGTTTTCTCGCTCAAGTCGCGCTTTTGGGTAGTGCGTGATCTGGTGGTGGGAGAAGGCGAGCATGTGCTGGACCTTTTCTGGCATTTGGATCCGGAGCTGTCCGGCCTGGACGAGGTCTTCGTGCATGATGGGGGACGGGAAGGCCTACGGATTATCGCCGCCGAAGGGCATGATTGGCAGTGCGAAACTCGGCCGGGATGGTACTCCCCGGTGTACGGGAAGAAGGAGCCAGCACCGGTTCTGCACTTCGGTACCGTGGCTAAGCTGCCGGCGGAGTTTGTAACCTTGTTGCTGCCCGTCGACGGGTCGGAAACGCAGCCTGGCCGCTTTGTGAAAGCGGGAACGATCGCTGGAGCATCGAAGGTTCGTGCGTATTACTACGAAACTGCTGACGAAACACACTTCATCACTTTCGGCAGCCGGGATGAACCTTGGAGTATTGCGCCGTGGGCGAGCGATGCTGAATTCATGTATTTCGGGCAGCAGTGGTCTACGGGTCGGCGGAGTCTTATTCTTTGTAACGGAAGCTATCTGGAAGCCGGCGGAAAGAAAGTTGTTTCCTCCGCTTCCGCCGTGCTGCGTTGCGAGATACTCGTAAGTGCGTCGGCGGTCGAGGTTTTCTGCTCCGATGAGAACGCAGTGGTGATGAAGGATGCGATCCGGATGCTCTGGCCGGAGCCCGCAGCCTCAAGAGTGCCGGTATCCGGAGGAACGGGTTCCTAGATATGTGCGGAATTTGCGGAATTTTCTATCCCGACGCGCGCGAACATGCGGACCGCGGCACGCTCGCGGAGATGAACGCGCAAATCTCCCACCGCGGGCCGGATGACGACGGGTTTTTCGTCGAAGAAAATGTCGGCCTGGCCATGCGCCGGTTGAGCATCATTGACGTAAAAACCGGACACCAACCACTCAGCAATGAGGACGAAAAACGTCTGGATCGTCTACAACGGCGAGATCTACAACCACCAGGAGCTGCGCGCGGGCCTGGAAACAAAAGGGCATCGGTATCGAACCAAGAGTGACACCGAGACGATCGTTCACCTGTACGAAGAATACGGGCGCGATTGCGTGAAGCATCTTCGCGGCATGTTTGCCTTCGCCATCTGGAATCGGCGGAGCCGCAGACTCTTGGTGGCGCGCGATCGTCTGGGAATCAAGCCTCTTTATTATTTCTTCGATGGAAAGAAATTTCTCTTTGGTTCCGAGATCAAGACCATCCTCACCTATCCCGGGGTGAAGGCGGAGTTTAACGCCGCCACCCTGGCGGAGTATCTGGCATTCGGCTACATCTCGGGAGAGGCGACAATGTTCCGGGGCATCAAGAAACTATTGCCCGGGCATACGCTCGAACTCAACGAACGCGGGGAGATCTCCATCCAGTCTTACTGGGACATGCCGTCGGGCGAGGGTGCAGTGCGCCGTACCCGCGACTACTACGTCAAGACCTATCGCGAGCTGCTGGAACAATGCGTCGCGAGTCACTTGATGAGCGATGTTCCGCTGGGAGTCTTCTTGAGTGGCGGCCTTGATTCCAGCGCGGTTGCGGCTCTGACCACGAAAATCCGCAAGGAACCCATCGAAACCTTCGCCGTGGGATACGGCGAGGATGCGTTTAGTGAGCTGCCATTCGCCCGGCAGGTTGCGGAACACATAGGATCGAAGCATCACGAAGTACGTTTAAGCCGAGAAGAGTTCTTCGATCATCTTCCAATGCTGATCTGGCACGAGGACGAGCCCATTGTGTGGCCCTCGAGCGTCTCTCTTTATTCCGTCGCGAGGCTGGCGCGCGAGCGTGTGACCGTGGTGCTCACCGGCGAGGGAAGCGACGAAACTCTCGCCGGCTACACGCGCTATGCCTGGACTCTAATCAACTCGCGAATGGACGGCGTGTACCGTTCAGTAACGCCAGCATTTCTCCGGGATTTCATTCGCAAGGGAATCGGTGCGGGCCCTCTGGGCGCAACCCTCCACCGGAAACTGGAACACACGTTCCTGGTCCGAGACGGAGCTTCGTGGCCGTCGTTTTACTTCGACAACTTCTATTCCGCATTCTCCGCAACGGAAGCGGCTGATTTGCTCACGGATGCCGCGCGGCAGTCCGCGAATGATGCTTATACCGGGGGCATGTCTTACTGGGAACAGTCGACTCGGAGATCTCTTGCACCGGCTGCTTTATACCGACATCAAGACCTACCTGGTCGAACTGCTGATGAAGCAGGATCAGATGAGTATGGCCGCATCGATCGAGAGCCGCGTGCCGTTTCTGGATCATATCCTGGTTGAGTTCACGGCCGGCATCCCGGCCGAGTTCTCGATCGAGGGCCTTGCCGGAAAACATATCCTGAAGTCGGCGGTGGAGGATCTGTTGCCTCACTCCATTATCTATCGCAAGAAGATGGGATTCCCGACACCGTGGGCTTACTGGCTCGCCGGGCCGCAACTCGATGATCTGGAACACATGCTGCTTGAGCCCCGCACATTGGAGCGCAATCTGTTCAAGCCGGAGGCGATCAAGCGCCTGTTCGCGGAACATCGAGCACACCGGCGTGACCACGGGAATCGGATCTGGCGGCTGTTCAATCTGGAGATCGTGGATGCGTGTCTTCTCGACGGTGAGAAATTCCCGCGCATCGAGGATGTAACCACGAGGCCAAACAACTCGCGGATCGTACGTCGGGTAGCACGAACCGCGCTCTTCTCCGAGCACATGCGGAAATACATTCAGCGAGACCGCGCTGCAGGTTACGGGGCAGCGGGAGTTTTTCGCCTGGATGCGCGACAGCCGGTGGCGGCGTCGCGGTTGCTGATTCTCTGCTATCACGGTATCTCACAGGAAGACGAGCACGAGCTGGCGGCCCGGGCTGTACATGCCTCCAAAGTCCTGGACGAGCGTCTGCGGATTCTGGAAGCGGGACAATACAACGTTGTGCGGGTTGGGCGAAGGACTGGAGAGACTCGGAGCAGAGGAGTTGCCGCCGCGCAGTGTCGCGATCACTTTCGACGATGGTGCCTACGATTTCTATTCCCAGGCCTATCCTCTGCTCAAGGCACACGGTTTCCCTGTCACCGTCTATCAGACGACCTACTACAGCGATTATCAGAAGCCGATCTTCAACCTCATGTGCTCCTACCTCTTATGGAAGCGGCGGGGCACGGTGCTCGACAAGGGCTCAGCACTGGGGTTGGACCAGCCCATGGACCTGCGGAGCGAACCTGAGAGCGCATCGAATCGTGCTAAGGCTGGTGAAAGAAGCGGAGGCGAAGGACCTGACTGGGGCGCAGAAAAACGAATTGGCTCGCTGCCCTGGCGGCGCTGCTCGGTATCGATTACGAGCAATTGGCGGCGCGGCGAATCCTGCACCTGATGACGGCCCCAAGAAGTCGCCGAACTTGCCCGCCAAGGGGTGGATTTCCAGCTGCATACGCATCGCCATCGCACACCCGAAGACGAGCGGCTCTTCAAGAAAGAAATCGAAGACAACCGCAAGAGGCTCCAGCAAATGGTCGGCCAAACCGCGGCGCATTTCTGTTACCCCAGCGGGAGTCTATAAGACAACTTTCCTTGACTGGCTTAAGGAAGAGAGGGTTATTTCCGCCACAACTTGCGATGCCGGCTTGGTGTCGACCGCAACCAGCAACCCGCTCCTTCTGCCGAGATTGGTCGATACTTCGACTCGCACTGCGCCGGAGTTCGAGAGCTGGTTAAGGGAGTCGGTTCGATGCTGGCACGTCCGCAAGGCAGCTCCGCAGCGTTACGTACCTCATAGGCAATTAGACGATCGGTTGGGAGCTAACTCGGGACGTGAAGCGCCAGCCGGCAAATGGCTGCTCCGTCGGGCCAGAAGCGGGTTGCGCAAGAATCGGTCCGTAAGCCAGAAGTCCCGAAAGCAGCGGATTCTTCTGGTTGCAGCGCAGCCGTGCATTGTCGAGCGTACGCACGTAGCCTCCGGCGCTATCCACCAACGCCGCTCCGGCGGCAACATCCCATTCATTCTTGGGTGTGAGCGTGAAGGTTACATCCGCTAACCCCGCCGAAACCAATGCCAGTTTGTAGGCGACCGATCCCATGGGCCGGACCTTGAACGAGGGATTGTCGAAGGCCTTCCATTCGCCGCGCTTCACTTCGCTACGGCTGGCGAGAATGAGCGCCCCCTCGAGACTGGTGCGTTGAGAAGGCTTGGCTGGCTTTCCGTTGTAGGTCACCCCGGACTCAACGGAACCCAGAAAAATCTCGTTGGTTGCAGGATTGCAGATCCCACCTGCGACCGGACGCCCGTCCTCGACCAATCCCACGGAAACACAAAACTCGGGGATGCCGGCTACAAATTCGCGCGTGCCATCAAGGGGATCAACCACCCACACCCGGCGCTTGTCGAGGCGGGAAAGGTCGTCCACGCTCTCTTCGGAGAGCCAACCTTCGCCATCGCGCAGCAGTTCCTTGCGCAGAACGGCGTCGACAGATCTGTCAGCTTCGGTGACGGGGTCATGTCCAGCTTTGTACTCGGCCTCGATCGCACCGGAAGTGAAGCGGCTGAGTACCAGGCGGGCAGCCTCCAGGGCAGACTGGATACGCTGCAGAATGTCGGAATAAGAAGGATGATTGGTCATGAAGGTTCCAAAAGGAGATCAGGCGAGAAGCATGCGCGCCCCGGTCGCCAACAATACTGTACAGAGTATACGTCGCAGCCACAGCACAGGAACGTGCGTGCTCAACTGAGAACCCAGCAATCCGCCGGGGATAGACCCGATCAATAGCGCCGCCACCAGGTGCACATCGATATTGCCCATGCGCCAATGCAGCAGGCTGGTTACGCCGGTCAGTGCCACCGCATGCACAATGTCGGTTCCGACCATGACTTTGGGCGGAAAGCTGTAAAACAGCAGCAGAAGCATCATGATGATGCTCCCTGAACCCACCGAAGTCATGCCCACAAGGAATCCAGCGAGCAGACCAATTACCGACATACCGAGGAAAGATTTCATGGTCGGCGCACGGTTGGCGACGCGATCCTCGATGTGGGTCTGAAACAGCAGCAGAGTGGGAATGCAAAGCAGGAGAATTCCTACCGCCGAGGTAATGAATGCGTTGACCCCGGTACCATAGATGTCACGAAGATGTTTCAGGAAGCTGACTCCCAGAATCGATCCCGGGATGCTGCCGACTGCCAGTGCGAGAACGACTTTGCGGCGTACCGTGCCCTTGCTCAAATGCACCCAACTGGAGCCGATCTTGGTGACGAAGTTGAAAAGAGCGTCAGACCCAACCGCCACGATGGGAGGCACTCTGAGACCAAAAATTAGAAGGGGCAGCAATAAAACGCCGCCCCCCAATCCCGTAAGGCCGATGGAGGTCCCTACCACAAAGCCGATCAGGATTTTGATCGCAAAGTCCATGGCAGAGTTCCCCAAATCTCCTCAACCTAGTTCGACGTTCCGTTGACTCCGATGAAGCCCTCACGCTCCAAGTGCAGGATGATTTCCTGAGCGGCTTCTTCGGGGCTCAGTTCCGCCGTGTTGATCACAACTTCGGCATTCTTTGGCTCTTCGTACGGATCGGAGATGCCGGTGAATTCCTTGATGATCCCGGCGCGGGC
Source organism: Terriglobia bacterium (assembly GCA_963832635.1). Classification (GTDB taxonomy): domain Bacteria; phylum Acidobacteriota; class Terriglobia; order Terriglobales; family Acidobacteriaceae; genus DATFTE01. The sequence goes on from CAWHVH010000004.1 coordinate 1,687,438, forward strand.
CTTGGCATAAAGGCCCTTACGGTCACGCTGCTCGCAGACTTCCACCGGGGTCGCGATGTGTACCAGGACAAAACCACCGTGGGGTTCGACCATCTCGCGCACCTGGCGCCGGACGGCGTCATAGGGTGCGATCGGAGCGCAGATGGCGATGCCGCCGTTCTTGGTGATTTCGGAGGCCACGTAGCCGATGCGGCGGATGTTGATGTCGCGGTGCTCTTTCGAGAAGCCCAGTTCAGACGAGAGGTGCTTACGCACCAGATCTCCGTCAAGCAATGTCACCGGACGGCCGCCTGTTTCCAGGAACTTGGTCAACAGCACATTGGCGATCGTGGACTTCCCCGATCCCGAGAGTCCGGTGAAGAAGATCGTCACTCCCTGCCGGTGACGCGGCGGAAAGCTGCGGCGCAGTTCGTGGACGACCTCCGGATAGGTGAACCATCCGGGAATGTCTCCGCCCTCGTTCAAGCGGCGACGCAACTCAGTACCGGAGATGTTCAGGACACGCGAGCCGTTCTTGACCTCGTTGTCGGGAACGTAACGGTCTTCATCCTCGAGGTACACCATCATGTTGAACGGCACCATGGTGACGCCGATGTCAGCTTCGTGCTTCTTGAACAATTCCTGCGCATCGTAGGGGCCGTAGAAAGGCTTGCCGCTGGGGTCGCTGCCCGGGCCGGCATGATCGCGTCCGACGATGAAATGGGAACAGCCGTGATTCTTGCGGATCAGCGCGTGCCAGATGGCTTCGCGGGGGCCGCCCATGCGCATCGCCAGTGGCAGCAAGGAAAGTTTCGCGGTTCCCTGCGGATACTTGGAAATCAGCAACTGGTAACAACGCACGCGGGTGAAGTAATCGACATCACCCGGCTTGGTCATGCCCACGGAAGGGTGGATCAGGAGATTGGCTTCCACCTGCTTGGCGGCGCGGAAGGTCAGTTCCTGGTGCGCGCGATGCATGGGGTTGCGAGTCTGAAATGCAACCACGCGGCGCCAGCCGAGACGGGCAAGTTCCGCCCGCAATTCCGCCGGCGTGAACCGCAAAGAGCGGAAGTCATAGTGAGACGGCGCTTGCAGGCCTTCGAGCGTGCCGCCGACATACCACGGGTTCGAACGATTCAGTACATAGTCCACGCCGGGATGCGCGACGCTGGTGGTTCCGAAAACCGATTCCGCCTCGGCTTTGCGGTCGGGCTGCCAGACTTCTTCCACGTTGAGCACCGCGAGCATGACGCCTTCAGGATCCCGCAACGCGATCCTGCTGCCGGCCGAGAGCGTCTTCGCGAAAGCCTCGGTCACATCGAGAGTGATCGGCATAGGCCAGAGCACTCCGCTCGACAAACGCATTTTCTGGCAAACGCCTTCGTAGTCAGCCCGCGTCATAAAGCCGCGCAGGGGCGAGAATCCGCCGCTCATGAGCAGTTCGAGGTCACAGATCTGGCGTTGGGTTAAGTCCCACGAGGGCCATTCGCGCGAATGAGCTTTGAGTTCGTTGGTGCGTTCCGGTTGTGCGATGAGGTTAACTAATTCTCCGCCGTGTGGCGCAATGAGATGGCTTGTGGAAGCAGTCAAATCCGTGAACCTCCCAGGTTCGTATATTCGTTGTAGCCTACTTGGGCCTGGAATGATTTCCAGACAGCATGAAGATAACGGGTCTGCATTGCAGCGACTGAAGGGAAGGCGATGCCCTACAGCTTTCCCTGCCAGAGTACTACTCCGGCGCGTGACTGAATAAAACTTGCATGGAACTCATCTTTACCCACAGAATGAGTTGCAATTCAGGTGCCTTCGCGCAGCCTTTTCTTCTCCCCTAGATTAAAGGAAATAAAGGCTATTAGAAACATCAACATTCTTGCCCTGGCTCCTAAAGCCATTATGTGCAAATGTTTGCGATAAAGATGCTGTTCCATCTGCAGCCTGTTGTCCATGTTTTTGCACCGGAGAGCGATTACCTTGGTGAGGGGGAAGAGTCCTTGTTTGATTCTCCAGGCCTTCAATTATTTGTATTATTTTCAACAGGTTACTGCCGTTCTCCAGAGGGCGCGGAGGGGAAGCGCCGGTACGGTAAAATCGCGAGGGGATAAGAGCTTCGACTGATATCGCCAGCATGCCCAAAGATTGGATAAAAAAAGGCCTCATGTCCACTGGCGCAATGCGTCTCGCAGGCCGGTTGAGAGGGCACGGAGCGGCAATTTTGATGTACCACTCGGTGATGGAGGATCCGCGCCGGGAGAGCCAAACTCTGGGTGGCATTGTTCATTCCAGTTCGGTGTTTGCGCGCCAGATGGAACTGATCGCCCGCGAGTATGTCGCGGTATCGCTCGATGACTTGCTGCGCGCGCTCCAGGAAGGACGGGACCTTCCCCCCCGCGCCGTTGTGGTCACCTTTGACGACGGGTATGCCGACAACCATGAAATCGCAATGCCCATCTTGAATCGGGTAGGCGTTCCGGCCACCTTTTATGTGACGGTGGATTGCGTGGAGAACGACACACTGCCTTGGCCGGGCCGGTTGCGGTATGCTTTCCTGACCACCAAGAGCATATCGTGGAACGATGATCTCAAGACCAGTTGGCCGCTCGGCGACTTCGCTGAGCGTGATAGAGCTTTTCTTCACGCGTCGGATATGTGCGCCAAACTTGCCGGGGCGGCGCAAGAAGAATTTGTTCGAAGCGTTGAAGCCATTCTGCAAGCCGGACCTCCCCGACCCACCCAGCGGTTGATGATGACCTGGGAGCAAGTGTGCGCCCTGGGGCAGAACGGCCACATCGTCGGTTCGCATACGCTCACTCATCCCAACATGGCCTACGTGGACGAGAGCGCCGCAAGAACGGAATTGACGGATTCGAAACGGCGATTGGAAGAGATATTGGGGGGGCCGGTAGTCCATTTTTCGTATCCCTGCCCGGCACTGTCTCCTCATTGGAGCGAGAACACACGGAAAATGAGTCAGGAAGTGGGTTACCGCACCGCAGTGACTACGGTGGGTGGTCCGGTGCGGCGGAATGCTGATCTTCTATCGCTGCGTCGCGTGCGGCCAAGCAAGGAAGTGGATGGGCTCCAATGGAACCTGGAATGCACCTTTCTGGGAAGGGCGATGTGAAGATACAGGCAGCCTCGGTCGGCACGGGATGGGGTGCGCGCCACATTGGCTAGAATCCTCGTTCTCGATGGGCACGCGGCGGCGGCCTTGGCGTTCACGCGCTCATTGGGTCACGCAGGCCACTGGGTCGCGGTTGGGGCCAATCAGGGGATTTTCGCAGCCGCCAAATTATCGAAGTACTGCCGCACAAGTTTCGAATATCCAGTTTCCACCGATGACACCTCGGCGTTTGGCGCATCCGTTGCCGAATTTGCCGCCAGAAACCAAATCGAGCTGATCGTTCCCATTACCGACTGGACGACTCTTCCTCTTTCCCGCCATAGCGATCAGTTCCAATCTGTTTGTCCCGTGGTTCTGCCCAGTCCCGAAGCTTTGCTATTAGCCTCCGACAAATATCGAACTGTGGAACTCGCGCGCTCACTGGGGATACCGGTGCCTTCAACCTGGTTAATTTCCTCGGAGAAGGACCTCGCGGAGTTGCCTTCAACGACTTTCCCTGCGGTAGTGAAGGATCGCTTTTCGGTGCGCTGGGTGGGAACTCAAACTGTCTTTGGCTCGGTCGCTTACGCCTATTCGCGTGCTGAACTTATCAGCAGAGTGACAGACCGGTTGCGGATCGCGGGAGATGTGTTGGTGCAGGAATTCGTAAAGGGAACCGGAATCGGCTTTTCATGTTTTTCTCTAGGCGACGAGATTCGCATACCTTTTCAATGGCGGCGAGTTCGCGAGTCCGATCCCCGGGGGTCGGGCAGCAGTGCCCGGGAATCGGTACCTTTGGAAGCGGAAGTCGTGGAGTCCAGCCGGGCTCTCATCACCGCGGCAGGATTCCGTGGGATTGCAATGGTGGAATACAAAAGCGAAGCGGGGCGCGCGGTATTGATGGAGATTAACGGCCGGCCCTGGGGCTCCATGCAACTGGCCCTCGCCAGCGGAGTGGACTATCCCCGCTACGTGGTGGAGTGGTGGCTGCAGAAGTCGGAACCGCCCAAAGCGGTCGACTTCAAAACCGGCATCGTTTGCCGGAGGATGGCCGGGGAATTGACCCATCTCGAGAACCTGCGGCGCGGACGTCCGCCGGAGTGGCCCATCCCCTACCCCAACTTCTGGGCAAGCCTGGCGAAGATGGCGGTACCGTGGTATCCCGGTGTGCGCTACGACGACCTGGCATTCGCGGACCCGCGTCCGGGCGTGGCAGAGGTTGCCAACTGGTTTCGAATACGGCTGCAGAAGCGGACGAAGAAGGTCTAGTGGCCAGCGCGAACGCCTTTACCGACAGGCGAGTCCTCAGGCGGATATGGAGCAGCGCCGACCAGTTCGTAGCCAAGAGAGCGCATGGTGTTGCCCCATGCCGACTCGATCAGGGAGACGGCTTTTTCTGACAGAACTGACTTCCAGCCACCGGATTTAGCGGTCCGCACAAAGGGTTTGTCGAGGCGCGTTTTCTTGGTCAACACCCATTGGCTCCCTTGTTCCTTCTCCAAGGTACGCATGCGCTCTGGAGTGCTCAGGTCCACCGCTCTCTGCAGTCGCTCCGGGCTGGAGTCGATCTTGCGGAATGAGCACTGATCGAGAAATTGCGTCACCCGCAGCAGTTCGCGGCACGGGTCCTCTTTCATGTCTTCATAGCGCAACTGAACAAACCCGGGTTGTCCCTGCCGCAAGGTCAGCCAACTGATTACATGCTCGGCCCATGAGCCCCATCGGGAATCAAACTCGGCGGCGATAAAGCGCGGCACGAAGTCGTCCATGGGATAGCCGTCGGGAATGTTTCCCGCCTTCAGATTGTGGTGATAAAAGGAAACTGCCACATCGCGCGGATCGCGGACGATGTAAATGATGCGCTTATAGTGTGGCTGGAAACACTCGTGGCTTTTCAACATCCGCGGACGCGGTAACGCACGCATCATATGGTCCGCGTTGAAATAGATCTCCGGGACGCGACGCTCGATGTTCGCGAAGGTTGTGGGATCGTCCTGGTAGACCAAGTTGCTGATCAGGAAGCGAGTCCAGGTATTGCCCGACCGCGGATAGGAAACCAGGAAGACATCGTCCGGGAACACCGTAAGGTTCCGTCCGGCCAGCTGACGCCCGGTCAGCACGCGCCCCACTTGTTGCAGGTTGCGGACGGCCTTGGAGAAACCTCCCTTGGGAATATTCATGGTAGTGGTCAGGGGCGAGAAAGCGCCGGATTGTTCTTCTCCTGCGGCATTATAGCCAGTTCGTACCCCAGGGTTTGCATCAAGGTTCCCCATGAGGCTTCTATCTGCGCCACCGCAGGTGCGGGCATCTCCGATTTCCAGTTTCCTGCGCGTGCCTTCCTTACGAACGGTTTGTCCTGCCGCGTCTCCTTGGTCAGTTGCCAGTCTTTGGATTGGGATTTTTCCATCTCGCGCATCTTGTCAGCCGAGCTGAGTTCCACGGCGCGAGCTATGCGGTCGGGCGTGGCTTCAATTCCAAGGAAGGTTGCCACCTTCCGCAGTTCGCGAGCTGCATCTTCCAGCATATCTTCGTAACGCAGCAGCAGGAACTTGCGATTGTGTTGCATAGCCAGCCAACTGGCCACGTTGTCGTACCAGGAGCCCCAGCGCGGGTCCGCCAACAAACCCGACCCGAACGCTCCGCTCATGAACAGAGGAACGAAGTCTTCCATTGGACAACCATCCGGCAGCAGCTTGACTTTGATGGAATAGTGATAAGCGGAAACCGCGACATCTCTTGGATCGCGGACGATGTAAATGACTTTCCGGTATCGCGGATCGAAACAATCGTGACTCTTGAAGATACGCGGCAGGCGAAGCAGCTGGCGATCGGAGTAGATGTAGATCGAAGGAATACGCTCTTCCACGTTGCGAAAAGTAACCGGGGCGTCCTGGTAAATGAGGTTGCCGAGCAGGAATCGGGTCCAGGTGTTCCCCGATTTGGGATACGAAAGGATGAACAAGTCGTCGGGGAAAACCGTCATTTGGCGGCCCGCGGGCTTGCGATGGAGCAAGAAATCGCGGGTTGTTTTCAGGTGGGCAATGGCCTGCCGTATTCTCTGAACGTTATCCCTCATGGCGTCTCTTCGGAAAATTCCTTTGTGTCCGGCGTCACGGCCGGCCGCAACTGGCTCAACGGATCGCCCCCGCACCGTAAGCCGCTGCCATGCGGTCTACGGGCCACAGACTCTTGACCAGATTATGCACGCAGGTTCGCAGTAGCGCGTAACAACGGCGGACTTCCTCCTCGTCGCCGAAATAAGGATCGTCGATTTCGCGATAGCGCCGCGAGCCCTCAGCGTAGGCGCTCAACATGAAAATCTTGCGCTCGGCTTGGGGGAAACGGGCCAGTAATTCCGCCTTGTTCTGGAAATCCATGGCGAAAATGGCATCAGTGTTCTCCACGATCTCCGCGGTCATCAACTGTGCGCGATGGTGATCGAGAGGCAATCCCAGCTCGCGCGCCACGGTTTGCGCGAGAGGATGCGCTTCGCGGCCGGGCGAAGCGTGCATGCCGGCCGAGCAAACTTCGATTCCCTCCTGTCCATGCTCAATCAGAACGCGCTTCAGCATGCGCTCCGCCATGGGGCTGCGCATGATATTGCCGTGACAAACGAAGACAAACGATCGTGCGCCTGCGGGCACGGTGCGGCGATTTTCGAGAGCGATTCCCATGGTGTCAGCGGCTCGCAACCTGGCGTAAATGGGTCCCGCCTGTGGACCAAGGCGATAATAAACGCCGCGATCGTGAAGCAGGCTGCGGGGAATCAACTTTCGCATCAGCCACTTGCCGTCGGCCACTAACCACTGTCGGACGGCCGCCGCTAACTCGTCGATTGCCGGTCTCGGATCTGACCAGGACCACACCGCGTCGCGAATCGTCGGCCAAAAATCCCCAGGAACTGCAGCCAGGGTTCCCAGCCTTGAGGAACGGGAACCCACTTTGCTGGAAGGGTGTGCCATGACTCCGTGGAGGCGGTCCAGATAACCGGCTGTCCAACGCCAACGAGTGCCCACTTGATACGACTCGGGAACGTCGGGTCGAATGCCGTGGGTGATTTGCCAGAAATAGGCCGGAAAATCCAACCCGGCCAGGACCGGAAGGGAGGAAGTTCCCCAGAAGCGGCCATTGACTTCCATCAACGCCACGCGGCCCGTCTCGCGTTCATAACGAAATTCGACCATGGCCGGACCCTCCCACTCGATTGTCCGCAACAGATCGAATGAGGCCTGGGCCAGTGTGGGTTCCACTTCTTCGGCGATCGCCATGACGGCAACGCCGCCGGTCGCGGGCGCCTCTTTCAGGCGGCGATGTTGGAAGGTTGCCAGGGCGACTCCCTGGTGCATTAACATCTCGATGCCTACGCCCACTCCCGCACAATATTCCTGCACCAGAATCGGGCCGTACTGGTTGGTGGAAAAGAACGCGACCAGTTCCGGAGCGTTCTGGCAATAGGCAACCTTGAAACTCAGCGAGCGCCGCTCGGCGGGTTTCACCACAACGGGGAATTGCAGTTTGCCGGCCAGCGCCTCCAGTTCCTCGACCTTGGAAATGGTGAAGGACGAGGGAACCTTAATTCCACACCGCTCCGCTGCCGCTAGCGTCGCAGCCTTGTTAAGAACGCGGTCCACAATATGAGGCGGAGGACACCCGGGATGGAGAAGGGCGCGCAGCCGATGATAGTGCCTGGCGACAAAGGCCAGCTCAGAATCGCTGGTTGGAATCAGTGTGTCGAAACTTTTGTTCTTGATCAGTTCGCACAGGGATTCGATGAGCTGAGGATCTTCCGCCGGCAGGCGATGGAAAGCGCGAATCGCTTTTGAACGCAATGCGGGATCGTGATCAACCGAGGCTGCCACTTCCACCGGCACTCCCATCCGATGGAGTGAGCGCGCAATCGTGACGCTGATGCGCGGCGCGGCACCCAGAATCAAAACCGGATTGCGACTAGGACTCGTACTCATTTCTCTCCGTCAGTCTGGTTCTTAAACTTCTTGCTGATAAGTTTCCACCAATTCCAACGCTTCCGCCTCATGCATTGCCGTACGAGTAACCTCGCTGACGTCCCAGGCCTTGTGTGTCCAAACTGCCCAGGCGAGCCCAACACCGTAGACGGCGGCTCCAGCCAGAAGCTGGGTCAGCAGTTGAAAGTAATTATGCGCGACAAACCAATGACGGATGAACAGCAGGACCGCCACCAGCGGGGCCGTCAACGCCAGAGGCAGCAGGAAGGCTTCGCGCAGGTAAGAGGTGACCCGCAGTTTGAGCAGGCGGCAAAGATGATGGGGCATGAAAAAAAGCATGGTGCAGGTAAGGGGAAGTGCCGTTCCGATGGCGTCGCCGATGATGCCGTAGGGCCGAACCAGTACGATGCTGAGAATCAGATTCGCCACCCCCTCCGCCAGCGTCACCATCGCCAGGGTCTTGTGCTTGGCCATACCGTAGAGAATCCGGCCTGAAGCCGCTTGAGCCAACATCAGGGTCGAAGGAATCAACAACACCAGCAATACCGGGTAGCTGGTGGCGACGTACTTCACGCCGACCCAAGCCTCAATCACCGACTTGCCAAGAATGATGAGCATGGCGCTGATGGGAAAAATGATCAGCGCGCAAGCGCGGTTGCCGGCCACAAAAATCTTTCGCAGGCCCTGCAGATCGCCGGTCGCGTCGGAATGGCTCGACATGGGGACAAAAATCTGCGCCAGGCTACTAACTACTTCGCTGGCGTAGTCAACCAAACGGGAACCGATGGCAAAGTAAGTAATCGCCGCCGCCGACAGCATGCTCCCAATCACGACCGCATCGGTCTTGAAGCGCAGCCGGCCTGCCACGATGATCATGAATGTCGTGCCGCCATAGTTCGCAATCTTTTTCAGAGTGCCACGATCAACGCAGGAGCGGCGGATTTGCAAAGGCAGAAGATGAAAGACGAATACCGCGTTGATGGATGCGGTGATCAGCGGCAGTGCCACGGTGATCAGGGCAACGGTGAGAAGGCCTTTGCCGTGTTGCAGCGCGATTACGATCAATAAGGCTCGCGTCAGGATGGAAGTGGTGCTGGTGAAATTCAAGAGGTAGAAACGCTGCAGCCCTTCCAGAATGCCGCCGAACACGCCCAGAGGAAAGCCTAAAGCGACAGAGGCGCCGACCATCAGAAACAACCAGCGAGCCGTACTGACGAAGTCCGCGGGTAAACGAAAGATCGAGCTTATGAAAAATGCTCCCACGCCCGTGAGCAGCAAGCACAGCAATCCGACGGCGCCGTAGGTGAACATCGCCGTACTGATTAAGTGGTTGAGTTGTTCGTGATCGTCCACCGCCGTGTAGGTCGCGACGTAGCGGACGATGGAGGAACGAATGCCAAGGTCGAAGAGACCATAGTATCCGGTCACGGAAAAGATCAATACCCAGAGGCCGAAAGCCTCGTCCCCCAGGCGGTGCAGGATGTAGGGCGAAATAAAGATGCCCACCAAAACATTGATCCCGAGCGCAAACCAACTGGACCCCACGTTCTTCAGGATTTCGATTTTGGAAAATCGTTTCATGCCGTCAGCGGATTTCCGATCGAATGACTATCTTGCTGGAGGGTTTGCTCCATCGATTTCAACGGCCGCGGCGGCAGCAAAACCTGGAGCAATATTCAGACTTTGGAGGCGCCAGCGCCGGGCTTCCAACCCATCGGGTCGCGTCGCGACCAGTGCCGCGTCGCCCAGAGACACATCGAATTGATGCAAGGGATGCGACAGGCCCTCACCCAGGGCTTTGATATAGGCTTCCTTTTGCGTCCAGATGCGGAAGAAGATTTCGTGGCGTTGCGACGGAGGGATATCGCTCAGACCCGCACGTTCGGCGGGCGAGAAAAATCTTTCGGCAATCTCGTCCACCCGGAAATCGCTGCGGAGGTTCTCGATGTCCACTCCAATACGGCGTCCCCGGGTGAATGCGAAGATAGCCATGCCTTCGGTGTGCGAGAGATTAAAATCCAACTGCTGGTCGTCGACATTCCCGGCAAGACTGGGCTTGCCGTGGTCCGAATACGCAAAAGAAATCTCGCCAGGAGGCAGCTGCAGATAAGAGCTCAACAGCAAGCGTAAGGATCCACGAGTCAAAGTAAATTGGGCACGATGTTTGTCGAAACGGAAACGAGCGGCGCGTTCGGCCTCGTCGGGAGAAAGCAAGTCCCGCAATCCGGCAAGACTCGAGTCAGCAGCCTCTAACGAAGTGTGCCAGACGTGAACCTCTTGATTGCCCAGGCCAGCAGAAGCCATGTTGGCGCGGGGAACGAAGGGGCGAATCGTAAGTTGCAGGCCGGGCTCAATCGCCACCGCCATCTACTGCGTCCTTCCCGTCGCATTGGGCCCGTCGGTTTCCGGGTCCTGGACCTCGGACTCGGACTGGCCATTCGATCGTGCTACACGGTTAATGCAGTCCGCCAGCTTCTCGCCCAGGATCCGCACATACGGCTCGCGCAGAATCTCGAGGTGATGGAAGTCGATCTCGTGGATCTCCACGCCACTCTCGCTACGAACGCCCCAGCCCATCTGGGGATCATCGACGTAATAAAAAGGCTGTTTCGGGCGCTTGAACAGAGCGACAGGAGCGCGGAAACGCCGCGGCGTGAAGTTCTCAGGCCAGTATGCCTGGTGCCAATCGGAGCGGGGGGCGATGCTTCCCGTCACCTGGCCGATCTTGTTGCGCGCGGCACGCTTGTAAACCCGGAGTCGGTCGCTAAGGCTGCCCTTCCGTAGGGAACGCAAGCGTTGTTGATAGTAGTAGAGCCTCCAGCGCCAGGGATCCTGAGAATTCTGCAGCACCCAGGTGTCGAAGATGGCGAACAAACCGACTTTCTGGCCCTGGGCTTCCAGTTCCAGAATCATCCTCTCGGCAATCTGCACGCCTTCACACATTCCGCCGATGCAGTACGGACCCTGGGGCTGCACAGCGCGCATGGCGGCGATGTATTCCTGAGCCAGTTCGCGCAGTTCGTCGTCGGTAAAGGGCCGTCTTTCGACTACGGGTTCCTGGGCCTGGAGTTTATAAAGCGGCTGATCAGATCCCATGTGGCGTGCGAGCGACGCGTAACCCAAGGTGTCCACGCCGGGGGACGCGACCGCGAAGAATGGCAAGCCACCGTTGCCCGCCTGGATCTCCATAACGACGGGATCGGGATTGGCTTCGGAACCTTCGCGCAAAACCTGCGCCAACGACTCCACGGTGGCGCCGCGGAACAGCGCTGAAAGAGGAATCTGGCGGCCGGCGACCTTCTCCACCTCTGACAGCAATCGCGCCGCCAGCAGCGAGTGGCCGCCAAGATCGAAGAAATTGTCGGTGACCCCAACGTTGGGGACGCCCAGCACCTTCTGCCAGATTTTCACCAGCATCAATTCCAGCTGATCGCGGGCGGCAACGGATCCCAGAGTTTCCATCTGAGACCAGTCCGGAGAGGGCAGCGCCCTCCGGTTGATTTTCCCATTGGGCGTGAGTGGCAGGCTCGCAAGCTTTACAAACAGGCTGGGCACCATGTACTCGGGAAGGCTCCCCTTCAAATGAGCTCGCAGATCCACGGTACTGGGGTCTTCGCCCGTCTTGGCCACGATGTAACCGATAATGCGCTTGTCGCCGGGACGATCTTCGCGAACGATCACTACTCCTTGCCGCACCGCCGGATGTTGCGCCAATACCGCTTCGATCTCTTCCAATTCGATGCGGAAGCCGCGGACCTTCACCTGGAAGTCCGCTCTTCCCAAAAACTGGATGTTGCCGTCGGGCATATATTTCGCCAGGTCTCCCGTCCGGTAAATACGCTCTTCGGGGCGGTACGGATCCGGCAGGAATTTTTCCGCTGTAAGTTCAGGACGCTGCCAGTAGCCGCGCGCGACGCCATCTCCGCCGATGTAGAGCTCGCCGGGCACGCCAATCGGAGCCGGTCGTCTCTGGGCGTCCAGGACATACATGGTCGTATTCGCAATCGGGCGCCCGATGGGAGCGGTATTTGCCAAGGTACTGGTCACGCGGTATACGGAAGACCAAATCGTGGTCTCGGTGGGGCCGTACATGTTCCACAATTCGCCGCATCGCGAAAGGAGTTGATCGGCGAGGTCGGAGGGCAAGGCCTCCCCTCCGCACAGGATCTTGAGTTGCGGGTGCCCCCGCCATCCACTTTCGATCAACATCCGCCAGGTTGCTGGAGTCGCCTGCAGCACGGTGGCGTGAGAGCGTTCGAGCAAGGCGATCAGTTCCTTGCCGTCGGCAGCCTGATCTCGCGAGGCCAAAACCACTTGAGCTCCCGTTATCAGGGGGAGATACAGTTCGAGACCGGCGATGTCAAAAGACAACGTAGTCACGGCGAGCAATATGTCTTCCGTCTTCAGGCCGGGCTTCTTGCCCATGCTGGTGAGGAAGTTCACCAGGCTGCGGTGTTCGATCTGGACGCCTTTGGGCTTGCCCGTCGATCCCGACGTGTAGAGGACGTAGGCGAGGGCTTCCGGGGAGGCCAGGCTGGCAGGGTTCGCGGTACTCTCGCGCGCGATCGTCTGCCAATCCGCATCGAGCTGGATCACCTTGGCACTGTGTTCGGGCAGCGTTTCAATCAGGCTCTGCTGCGTCAGCAGCACGGGTGCTTGCGCGTTTTCCAGAATGAACCCAATGCGGTCTTTCGGATAAGCGGGATCCAGAGGGACGTACGCTCCACCGGCCTTGAGAATGCCGAGAATTCCAGCCACCATGTCGAGCGAACGCTCAACGTAGATGCCGACCAGCACATCGCGACCCACTCCCGATTTCCGCAGGTAATGTGCGATCTGATTCGCCCGCTCGTTCAGGTGACGATAAGTGAGCTCCTTGTCCCCCCACACCACGGCCACGGCGTTGGGAGTTCTTTGTACCTGCGCCTCAAACAGACCGGGCACGCAGGACGCGCGAGAGTAGTCAGCCGCCGTTTGATTAAACTCAACCAGGAGCCTGTGTTCCTGCGCGTCGCTCAGAAGCGGGAGGTCCGCGATGGGTTGTTCCGGATTGGCGGCGATCGCGTCCAGCAACCGGCGGAAGTGCCCGATCATCCGGATGATCGTCGCTTCGTCGAACAGATCGGTGTTGTACCCGAACGTTGCTTTCAGTCCGTTCGCTCTCTCCACCATGGTGACCGAGAGATCGAACTTTTCACTCTCACCCTCCACCCGGAACGGAACAGGATTCAGGCCCGGCAGTTTCCACTCGTCGCGAGGCAGATTCTGCAGGGCGAACATCACTTGGAAGAGTGGATTGCGACTCAGGTCACGATCCGGCTTGAGCTCTTCCACCAGACGTTCGAAAGGAACATCCTGGTGAGCGTAGGCACCCATCGCAGTCTTCCGAACGCGACGCAGAAGTTCCACAAAGCTCGGGTTGCCCGACATGTCGGTGCGGAACAGCAGAGTGTTCACAAACAGACCGATGAGCTTTTCGACTTCAGGACGGCTGCGTCCGGCGATCGGCGTTCCTACCACCAGATCATCCTGGCCGCTATAGCGCTGCAGAAGCACGTCGAAAGCCGCCAGCAACGTCATGAAGGGAGTGACGCCATTACGCTGGCTGATGTCCTTCAAGCGCTGTAACAAGGGAAGCTCGAAGACTACCGTCCGGCTGCGGCCGCGGAAGCTTTGCATCGGGGGCCGGGGACGGTCCGCCGGAAGCTCGATGCTTGCCGGAGCCCCCGCCAATTCCTGTTTCCAGTAATTCAACTCCTGGGTCAGAGCGGCGCCTTGCAGAGTCTGACGCTGCCAGGCGGCGAAATCCGCATACTGGATGGGTAATTCGGGCAAGTCCGACTCTTCGTTGCGCACCCGGGCCTGGTAGTGGGCCGCCATCTCGTGCAGGAAGGTTCCCGCCGACCAGCCGTCGAAGGAAATGTGATGCACCGTGATCAGCAGCACGAAATCCTGCTCCGACAAGCGCAACAGCTTCGTTCGGATCAGAGGACCGTGCGCCAGATCAAAAGGTTTCCGCGCTTCTTCCGAGGCCAAACGTAAAGCGCGTTCCTCGCGCTCCGCCGGAGGCTTTCCGCTGATATCCACCACCGTCAGGCTGCTATGGCTGGGCGGAAGAATTCTCTGTACCGGCTCGCCGTTTTCCGAATGGATCTCGGTACGCAGAACCTCGTGGCGCCGGATAACCTGATTGATCGCATCTTCTAATGCGGCGACGTCAAGCGTTCCGTTGAGCCGCAGGCTGATGGGTACGTTGTAGGCGGCACTTCCGGGTTCCAGACGATCCAGTACCCAGAGTCTTTGTTGCGCGAACGACAAGGGGAAGGACTGCTGGGCCGGTTCGACGTTTCGCGGAAGTTGGGGAATCGTCGACTCCAGGACTCCACTGTCGTGCTGATTTGCCATTCCGAGTTCCTTGGCCAACTGGAATATCGTTGGATGCTCAAACAAGCTGCGCAGCGGTAAGCGTGCCCCGAGCTCTTTCTGGATTCGTGAGACCACTTGCGTGGCGAGCAGGGAATGGCCTCCGAGTTCGAAAAAATTCGATTGGACGCCAATCGGTGAAACATGCAGCACTCTCTCCCAGATGTCGGCAATCGCCTTCTCGATTTCCGTTTGGGGTGCAACCAACTCTCCGGTCTGAACGGGTTCCGGCGCCGGCAGCGCCTGGCGGTTGATCTTGCCATTCGGCGTCAGGGGCAGGGTTTCGAGGGTCACGAACACCCCGGGCACCATGTACTCCGGCAAACTGTCTTTCAGAAACGCTCTCAGCTCCGAGACGGACGGACTCTGTCCCGTTTTCGGGACAACATAACCCACGAGACGCTTGTCGCCCGGGGCGTCTTCGCGGACTACGACCACGCCTTGCTGTACGGAGGAGTGTTGGGCCAGGACCGATTCCACTTCTCCCAGTTCGATGCGGAAGCCGCGCACCTTCACCTGGAAGTCTGTTCGCCCGAGATATTGCACATTGCCGTCTGGCAAATAGCGAGCGACGTCTCCGGTTCTGTATAGACGAGCGCCGTCCGATTCGCGGAAGGTGTCAGTGACAAACTTTTCCGACGTCAACTCGGGACGATTCAGATACCCGCGAGCCACACCATCTCCGCCAATGTAAAGTTCCCCTGCCGCTCCGATGGGCACCGGTTGCCGCTGCGCATCCAGGATGTACAGCGCGGTATTGGCCACGGGACGGCCGATTGGGGCTACACAGGCCAGAGGGGATTTCACCCAGTATAGCGTGGACCAGATGGTGGTTTCGGTCGGCCCGTACATATTCCAGAGTTGTCCACAACGTGATAACAGTTGGTTCGCCAGATCGGGAGGCAGAGCTTCGCCGCCGCACAGGACGCGCAGTGACGGGGTTCCTGTCCAACCGGCCTCGATCAACATGCGCCATGTCGCTGGCGTGGCCTGCATCAGCGTCGCTTTCGATTCATTCAACAGGTCCAGCAGTTGCCTGCCATCCGATGCTTGTTCGCGAGAAGCGAGCACGAGTTTCGCGCCAGTAATCAGGGGCAGATACAACTCCAGGCCGGCTATGTCGAACGAGAGCGTCGTGATCGCCAGCAAGGTGTCGTCGACAGTGAGTCCCGGCGCGTTTTTCATGCTGCAGACGAAATTGACCAGACTGTGATGTTCAATCTGAACGCCCTTGGGCTTGCCCGTGGAACCCGACGTGTACAACACGTAAGCCAGGTTCGAGGGAGCGACCTCGCCGGGCAGATCGTCAGTGCTCTCTTGTGAAACCGCCGTCCAGTCCGTATCCAGGCAAACCGTCTTCGACGAGCCTCTCGGCAAGCTCTCGACCAGGGACTGTTGCGTCACCAGCAAGGGCGCCTTGGCGTCCTCTACGATGAATGCGATGCGATCCTTGGGATACGCCGGATCCAGCGGAACATACGCGCCGCCGGCTTTCAGAATTCCCAACAGGCCGACCACCATTTCGATGGAACGTTCCATGAACAAGCCGACCAGCACTTCGGGACCGACGCCAAGCTTTCTCAAGTAGTGTGCGAGCTGGTTCGAGCGGTCGTGCAACTCTCCGAACGTGATCTGCTGATCCGCAAAGGCAACGGCCACTCGATCCGGAGTCTGCTTTGCCTGTTGCGCGAACAGATCCGGCAGGCACGCATCCCGGGGATAGGACGCTTCGGTCGCATTCCACTCCACCAGGACCTGTTGCCGTTCGGAGTGCGTCATGATCGGCACTTCCGCAATGCTCTGCGCCGGATCAGCCGCTACTGCTTCCAACACTCCCTGCAGATGGGCCAGCATGCGCTCGACGGTCGCTGTGTCAAAAAGGTCGGTGTTGTATTCGAATGTGGCTCTCACGCCATCCGATTCCTCGGACAGAATCAGTGTGAGATCGAACTTCGAGCTCCTGCTGGGGGTTGAGAACGACCCCACCGTCAGCTCTCCCATGGTCTGCCCCACGCGCGGGACGTTCTGCAGGATCAACATGACCTGGAACAGCGGGTTGCGGCTGAGATCGCGCTCCGGCTTCAGTTCTTCCACCAACTTCTCAAAAGGCAAGTCCTGATGCGCGTACGCGCCCATCGCGGATTCGCGAACCCGGCCCAGCAATTCCCGGAAGCTGGGATTGCCCGACAGGTTCGTGCGCAGGACGAGCGTGTTGACGAAGAAGCCGATGAGTTTCTCGACCTCGGCACGATTGCGTCCGGCGATGGGCGAACCCACCACCAGATCGTCCTGCCCGCAATAGCGGGACAACAGGACGTTGAACGCCGCCAGCATGGTCATGAAAAATGTGACGCCTTCTTTTCTGCCCAGTTCTTTCAGCGCGTCGACCAACGTGTGCGGCAAATGAGTGGTGGCTTGCGCGCCGCTGAATGTCTGTACCGGAGGACGAGGGCGGTCGGTGGGAAGATCGATCGTCGCCGGCGCTCCCGCAAGATGGCGCTTCCAATACGCAAGCTGTTTATCTAGAACTTCTCCGGATAAGAACGCACGCTGCCACACGGCGTAATCGGCGTACTGGACAGGCAGTTCCGGGAGCGGGGAGGGCTTGTTCTCAAGGAAAGCTTCATAGAGCGTGGCCAGTTCCTGCGAGAGCACGCCCAGCGACCAGCGGTCGCTGATGATGTGGTGTGTGTTCAGGACCAGCACATGGTCGTCATCAGAAAGCTTGAGCAACGACACCCGCAACATCGAAGCTTCGCCAAGGTGGAAGGGACGCTTCGCCTCCTCCATCACCAGCCGCCGGGCTTCTTCCTCGCGCTCGGACTCCGGCAGAGAAGTGAGGTCGGTCAGGGCTAACGGGGCCGCCAGGCTGGGCGCGATCACCTGTACCGGTTCATCGTTCACGGTCGTGAAGGAAGTGCGCAAGGTTTCATGGCGGCGCACGATCTCGTTCAGCGCTTTTTCGAGCGCATCCGCTTGCAGAGTGCCGGTCAGGCGAATGGTGCGCGGCACGTTGTAGAGCGGGTTGTTGGGTTCGAGCTGATCGAGGAACCAGAGGCGTTGCTGGGCAAAGGAGAGCGGCAGCGCCTGGTCTCTTTGGACGCGCGCGATGGGCGGCGCTTCCAGCCCTTGTTTCTCGCGTCCCAGCGCTTCGGTCCGTTCCGCCAGTCCCGCCACCGTCGGGGCTTCGAACAGCGCCCGCAGCGGCAACTCCACCTGAAACGCCTGCCGGATCCGCGACACCACCTGCGTCGCCAGCAGCGAGTGTCCGCCCAGCTCGAAGAAGTCATCTGCCATGCCCACCTGGTCGAGCTTCAACACCTCCGCCCAGATCCCGGCGATCACCTCTTCCGCCGGCGTGCGCGGCCCCAGATAGCCCTGGCCCAGCTCCGGACGCACGTAATCCGGCGCGGGCAGATGCCGGCGGTCCACCTTGCCGTTCGGCGACAGCGGAAAACGGTCGAGCATCACAAAGGCCACCGGCGTCATGTACTCCGGCAGCCGTTCCTTTACCCACCCGCGCAGCTCAGTCACGTTCGGTGACTGCCCGGCCACCGGCACCACATAGCCGACTAATCGTTTGTCTCCCGGCACATCCTCGCGCGCGATGACCACGCACTCCTGCACCGCCGCGTGCTGTCCCAGCACCGTCTCGATCTCGCCCAGTTCGATGCGGTAGCCGCGCACCTTCACCTGGTTGTCGATGCGGCCTTCGAACGCGATGCGTCCGTCGGCCAGGTAGCGTCCCAGATCGCCCGTGCGGTACATCTTCGCGCCCGGCTGCGAAGAGAACGGGTCCGCAATGAACTTCTCCGCCGTCAGTTCCGGCCGCTTCAGGTAGCCGCAGGTCACGCCGTCGCCGCCGATGTGAATCTCCCCCGGCACTCCGATCGGCGCCGGCTGTCCCTGCGCATCGAGGATGTAGATCTGCGTATTCGCCAGCGGACGTCCGACCACGATCGGCTCCTCCGGCGAGCGGAAGTGATGGAAGGCCGACCACACCGTGGTCTCGGTCGGCCCGTAGAAGTTGTAGAGCGAAGCATCGGCCTCGAGCAACCGCGTGCACAGTTCGCGTGGCAGAGCTTCGGCGCCGATCACCCGCTTCAGTCCTTTCCCGGTGAATCCGGCTTCGAGCAGCAGATTCCAGGTGGTGGGCGTGGCGTGCACGATGGTCGCTCCGGTCGCGCGCAACACTTCCGCCAGCGCCTCGCCGTTGGCCGCCAGGTGGCGGTCACCGATGATGACTCGTCCTCCCGAGACCAGCGCCAGGTAGAGTTCGGGAATGCACATATCGAAGGCGAACGAAGCCAGCGCGGGAAAGACGTCCGCGGGTCCCATGCGCAGTTCTTGCGCCATGAAGGTCAGCAGGTTAACCACGGCGCGGTGCGGCACCTGCACCCCCTTGGGACGTCCGGTCGAGCCCGAGGTGAAGATCACATACACCAGGTCTTCCGGCGTGGCTCCGCTCTTGGGGTTGGTTGTACTGTGGGCGGCGATCTTCTCCCAGTCGGCATCGAGACAGACGACCTCGGCTCCATGCTCGGGCATGAACGATGACAGCGCCGAGGACAGCGACTGCTGGGTCAGCAGCACCGGCACCTGGGCATCGTCGAGCGTGAGCCGCAGACGTTCAGCCGGATACGACGGATCGAGCGGCACATAGGCCGCGCCCGACTTCTGGATGCCGAGCAGGCCGGCCATCATCGCGAGCGAGCGCTCGACGAACAAGCCTACGCGCTGGCCCGCCCCGACGCCGCGCTGCTGCAGGAAGTGCGCGATCTGGTTGGCGCGCCGGTTGAGCTCGCCGTAGGTCACGGATTCCTCGCCGCAAACACAGGCGACGGCCTGGGGATTGCGGAGGACCTGCTGTTCGAACAATTCGTGCAGACAAAGATGGCGGGGATAATCGAAGCGAGTCGAGTTCCAATCATGCAGCAGCAGATCGCGCTCGGAGGACGACAGCAGCGGCAACTCGGCGACCGTGAGCGCGGGATCGGCGACGGCGGCTTCGAGCAGCACCTGGTAGTGCTCGAGCAGGCGCACGATGGTCGCCTCGTCGAACAGGTCGGTGTTGTACTCCATCCGCCCACGCAACCCCTCCGGGGTTTCGACCAGGAACAACGAGAGATCGAATTTTGCGGTATTGCCCGCGACTTCCAGGGGCTTCAGTTGCAGACCGGAGAGTTCGAACTTCTTTCGCGGAGCATTCTGCAGTGAAAACAACACCTGGAAAAGCGGGTTATGGCTGAGACTGCGCTCGGGGCGGAGTTCTTCAACCAGCTTCTCGAAGGGGATGTCCTGATGCGCGTAGGCGCCGAGCGCCGCGTCTTTCACCCGCAACAGCAGATCGGCGAAACTGAGATCGCTGGGAATCTTCGTGCGCAGCACCAGGGTGTTGGCGAAGAAGCCGATCAGGTTCTCGATCTCGGCGCGATTGCGGTTGGCGATCGGCGTCCCCACCACAATATCTTCCTGCCCGCTGCAGCGCGCCAGCAGTGCCTGGAAGGCCGCGAGAAGAATCATGAACGGCGTGGCATTTTGCCGGCGGCCGAGTTGGCTGATGTGATCCCGGAGAGCAGCTGAAAGGCTGAAGGCTTTCACCGCGCCGTTGAAACTCTGCACTGCGGGGCGTGGCCGGTCGGTCGGAAGCGCCAGGCTGGGAGGAGCGTCGGCCAGCTGGGTTTTCCAATAGTCGAGCTGCTTCTCAAGATTCTTGCCCTGGAAATGCTTGCGCTGCCACACGGCGTAGTCTGCGTACTGCAGCGGCAGGTCCGAGAGAGGAGACGGTTTCCCGGCACAGAAAGCCTCGTAGAGCGAAGCCAGTTCCTGCACAAAGATGCGCCGAGACCAGCCGTCAAAAATGATGTGGTGCAAAGTGAGCAACAGAACGTGTTCCGCTTCTGCCAGTCGCAGCAGCCGAGCCCGGAACAACGGACCGTTTTTCAAGTCGAGAGGTTGTTGCGCCTCCTGCAGTGCGGCTCGCTGCGCCTTCGCCTCAGCATCGGGGTTCGAACTGAGATCGAGCACCGGCAAACCCACGCCCTGAAAGGCGCAGACAACCTGCACGGGCTCTCCGTTCTTTTCCGCGAAGATGGTGCGCAGAACTTCGTGCCGCCTGACGATTTCGCTGAGGCTCCGCTCAAGCGCCTGCACTTGCAGCTGACCCGTGATGTGGATCGACCAGGCGACGTTGTACGAAGAGGAATTTGGCTGCAACTGGTCGAGGAACCAGAGTCGCTGCTGCGCAAAGGTAACCGGAAACTCATAGACCGGTTCGGTCTTGAGTTCCGCAGGTCCTGGCGCCATTTTGGTTCCGTATGGGCTGTCAGTTTTCATGTTTAAAAAGCAACGCTCAATATCGTTCGCTCAGGGCCCGATTGGTTACGCGTGAACTCCACTGGCCTGGTCGAGTTGTGCGCCATCGACCATGTCGCCGAGCGCTACCACAATCTTTCGCGGCCCTACGTACGGGTCGCGGGCGTGCGCCACCAGCATGTTATCCAGACTGATCATGTCGCCTTGCTGCCACTGAAAGCGGACCGCGTTCTTCTCGTAGACCTCGCCGACATGGTCCATCACGGCGTCTTCAATCGCAGAGCCATCGCCGTAAAAGACGTGGCGGGGCAGGTCGTCGCGCTTGAAGATCGACAGTAGCGACTGCCGCACTTCCGGATCCAGGCAATGCACATGATGCAACTGCACTTGATTGAAGAACGACATCTCGCCGGTCACCGGGTGGCGGAGTACCGCCCGGCATTTTTGCCGGATGCGCAGTTGGTCCTTGCCATGCCACTCGCAGGTCATGCCCGCTTGGCGGCAGGAATTTTCGACCACCGACTTATCTTCAGTTCCGAAAAAGCGCTGCCAGCTGACGTCCAGACCCTCGGAGAAGTTGCGAAGGTAGCTCAGTCCCTTTTCTTCGAACTTCTGCCGCACCTTCGGATCAAGGCCCTGGTACACCTTGCGGCAGTCGACCACCGGAGTGGCTCCGCCTTCTTTGGCCACGGTGACACAGAAGAAATTAATCTTGCTGGGCCATCGGCTCATGTGCGAGCTCTCGTTGTGATAAAGGATCGACTTGTCTTCCGGATAAGGAGTCGAGGTATAGACCTTGCCGGCCACGCCTTCGCGCGGCAGGTCTCCGTATTCCGAGTAGAGCTCGCGGCAAATGGAGCCCGCGACCCGTTCAAAGTCCTGCGGATTTTTCAAACCGAAGCCGCGGAACAACACGCCACCATGCTGGCCGAGCTTCTGCTCGATATAGTCACGATTGGTGCGCGCCCAGTCGGCCAAATCCACCTGATCGGCGGCCGGTTCCATGACCAGCGGGAGCGGTTGATCGCCGAACTGGCTCTCGCGCACGGGATTGAAATGAGACAGATCCACGGCCTTGCGGCGAATCGCCCCGATACTCTTCTTCGGTGAACCCACGGTTTTTTCCACAAACATTCTCCTTCGAAACTTGTCTTAATTGTCCCCACCGCCCGCCGGAACGGCAGCGGCCACGCGGCTTTCGCCCGATTTCATCTGGTTCTTTCCCGCAGTTGAACTGCTGGCGCTCGCCATCGAAGCCTCGATCTGTTTCGCCAGCTGCGTTACCAGCGGTTCGTTCATGATGTCTCGCCGGGAGCGCAATCCGCCGTCGCCGATTTCGCGATTTTCGATGGACGCCGCCAGGCCATCCCAACCCATGTTCGGGTCGTCTTCATACAGCCCGCGCCCGCGGAACACAGTGATGGTTCCGGCATACGGTTTGGGCTGGTAACGCGACTCGGTCGAGTTGATCATGCGAACCACATACATGGTGCGCAGAGCCTGGGGGATGGGAAGGCCCAGTGCCAGAAATGTGTGGCAAGTCCCCATGTGAATGCGCGCGCGCAAACCGCGGGTAAAAGAACGGAATCGCCAGCGGAGCGCGCCCCCGGGCGAAGTGACCAATCGCGTCAGGCGTCCGTCTGAGGTTCCGCTCGCCGCAACGGGTTTCGATGCACGGCGCGCGACCATGCGATGGAAACGCAGCGGAGCGCTCAGCATGGCTACCAGCGCCGCCTGCTCTCCGTGCTCTCGCAGCTGCCGCGCCATCTCAAACGCGACTAACCCGCCAAAGCAGTAGCCTCCGAGGAAGTACGGACCTGCGGGCTGCACCTTGCGAATCTCAGACAGATAATGCCGAGCCATCTCTTCCACCGTGGTGCGGCGAACCCGGCGTCCGTCGAGACCTTCCGGTTCCAATCCATAGAAGGGCTGGTCCGGGCCCATTTCCCGTGAGAGCCGGTGGAGAAACAAGGTGCTTCCGGCTCCGCCGTGCACGCAGAAGAATGGCGGCATGGAACCGAGCGGCTGGATCGTCACCAGCGAGCTGTACCCCGACGTGCCGGATGCGTCGCGCAACTCGGCCGCCAGTTTCTCGATGGTAGGAGCGCGGAATAATGTGGCAAGCGGCAGGTCGCGGCCAAACGCCCGCGAAATCCTGGTAAACAGCTGTGCCGCGAGCAGCGAACGTCCCCCCAGGTCGAAGAAGCTGGTTTCGACGCCGATGGGATGGATTCCCAGAGTCTCTTCCCACAGCCCGGCAAGTTTCGCTTCCACCGGGTTGCGGGGCGCGACATAGTTCACATCGGCAGCGAAGTCGGTGGCTTTGGGCGCGGGCAGCGCCTTGCGGTCCACTTTGCCATTCGGAGTCAGAGGCAGCGTGGCCAGCTGCACGATGGCCGCGGGAATCATGTAATCCGGCAGCTGCTTGCGTGCATGCTCGCGCAATTCCGCGGAGCTCACCGTGCTCTCGGTATTGCAGACAACGTAGGCGACCAGGCGCTTGTCGCCGGACTGTTCCTCGCGCGCCACGACCACCGAGCGGAGAACGTCCGCATGCTGGTCGAGCACTGCTTCAATCTCTCCCAGTTCAATGCGAAAGCCGCGAATCTTGACCTGATGATCCAGCCGTCCGAGATATTCGACGTTGCCGTCTTCCCGGAAGCGTGCCAGGTCCCCCGTGCGGTACATGCGCGCCTGCGGACGCCCGCGGAATGGGTCCACCACGAATTTTTCCGCAGTAAGTTCCGGACGCTCGAAATATCCCCGGGCCAGCCCGTCTCCACCGATATAAAGCTCACCTTCGGCACCCACAGCGACCGGTTGCCGCTCACCGTCAAGAATGTAGAACGTGGTATTGGCGATGGGCCGTCCGATGGGGAGAATGCGCCCTTCATCCCCTTGCACGCGGTACACCGACGACCAGATGGTGGTCTCGGTCGGTCCATACATGTTCCACACTGGACCGCAGCGCGTGACCAGTTCTTGTGCCAGCTCAGCTGGCAGAGCTTCTCCTCCGACGAGAATTTTCAACTGGCGATTGCCGCGCCAGCCGGATTCAAACAGCAGCCGCCAGGTGGCCGGCGTCGCCTGCATCACCGTGGCTTTCGATTTGTCGATCAATTCAGCCAGCAGACGTCCGTCATACGTGGCTTCGCGAGGAGCAATCACCACACGCCCGCCCGACAGTAACGGCAGAAACATTTCGAGCCCTGCGATATCGAAAGAAAGAGTGGTCACGGCCACCAGGATGTCGTCCTGCGTGAAACCCGGTTCGCGCTGCATCGAACAGAGAAAATTGACCAGGCTGCGATGCTCGAGCTGCACGCCCTTCGGCTTTCCGGTAGAACCCGAGGTGTAGATCACGTAAGCAAGATTTTCCGCACCCACCTCGGCCGCGACGGGATCGCCGCTCTGCCCGGCAAGGGCTTTCCACTCCGGATCGAGACAGATGGTTTTCGCCGCGGTCGAAGGCATCTGCGACAGCAAGTCGGCCTGCGTAATCAGAAGCTCGATATGCGCATCTTCGAGGACGTGCTGGAGACGATCCCGCGGATAGGCGGGATCGAGAGGAACATACGCTCCTCCGGCTTTAAGGATTCCGAGAAGTGCGACGAGCATCTCGATGGACCGCTCCACGCAGAGTCCCACCAGAGTTTCGCGGCGCACCCCATGTTGCTGCAGCAGATGGGCCAGTTGATTCGCTCGCGAATGCAGCTCTTCATAAGTGAGCGAGCGCCCGCAGAATTCCACCGCCGTGGCTTGAGGCGTGCGCCGGGCTTGGGCTTCCAGCAACCGATGGAGGCAGGCATCCGGGTATTCCGCTTCCGTGTGGTTCCATTCCTCCATCATTTGCCTTGAAGCGCACCCCTGCGTGGCGCTCACCATGTGATCAGACCCCGACGTGTTTGGGGTAAAAGTGTGCATTTCCCTTGCCAACGTTGACCTGAGGCCAGCTTTCCCAGCCAGTATGACCCACGGATAAACAATTTAAATTCTTAAACCTACAAGGTCTTTAGCCTGTTGGTTCATCGCTGGGGTGTGCGATGAGTGCAAAGTTTTGCAGCTTTCAGCCGGACCGTCCGGTGGGGGCTAGATCTGCCGAGGGGAAGTGACGGGTCAGGCCTGATTATATGCCTTTCGAGATTGCCATTTGCTCCTAATCTTGATGTGTGAATCGCCTCACGAACTCCTCGCGCGGTAGGCGTCGCGGGCTACGGGAACGATCGCCGGTTCCGTGCTTTCTGAACCTTCCTGTTGCGCCGCTTCGATGGCTTGTGCCAGTCCGGAAATTGTCGGTTTCTCGAACAACATCCGCATCGCCAGCTCCACGCGAAACTTTTCGCGGATGCGGGAGACAATCTGCGTCGCCATCAGAGAATGGCCTCCTAAATCAAAGAAGTTGTCTTCCGTGCTCACGCGATCCCGGCGGAGGACCTCGCCCCAGATATTGGCGAGGAGTTCCTCGGTGGGAGTGCGGGGAGCGACGTAGGCCCGGGTCTCGGCCTGTTCGGGCTCGGGCAGCGCCTGGCGGTCGATCTTGCCGTTCGGGTTCAGCGGCAGCTTGGCCAGCAGCAGCAAGGCCTGCGGCACCATGTAGTCGGGCAACTGTTCTTTCAGATAACCGCGCAACATGTCAGCGGTCAGGTTCGCATCGCGCGCCACAATGTAGCCCAGCAAACGTTTCTCGCCGCGCTCGTCCGCCCGCGCCAGCACCACCGCCTGCTTCACTCCCGCATGTTTCCCGAGCACCGCCTCAATCTCTCCCAACTCGATGCGGAAGCCGCGGATCTTCACCTGATCGTCGCCCCGGCCCAGAAACTCCACGTTGCCGTCGGCCAGGTAACGTGCCAGATCGCCGGTGCGGTACATGCGTGCCTGCGGGTCGGATACGAACGGGTTCGCGACAAAACGTTCCGCCGTCTGCTCCGGTTGGTTCAGATACCCGGCCGTCACTCCCGCGCCCGCAATGTAGAGTTCCCCAATCACTCCCTGCGGCACCGGCTGCCGCTGCCCGTCGAGGATGTACACCTGAGTGTTCGCAATGGGCCGTCCGATGGGAATGCTGTGCTCCTGAAGCATGTTTCCAGTCGTAATCGTTCAGCCGCAGCGTGAGCGAGCCCACCGTGGTCTCGGTCGGTCCGTAGTGATTGAACAGCTCGCAGGCGGGATCGAGTTCCAGGATCTTCGCGACCAGCTGGGGCGAAAGCGTCTCGCCGCCGGTGAGCAGGTACTTGCGCGGCAGAATCTGTCGCGCCTCGGCGGAGTTCAACAGGGCTTCGAGATGTGAAGGCACGATCTTCAACACGTCGATGGGATGCTGCGCCGTGTAGCGCGCCATGTGCTGCGCGTCGGTCGAGACTTCGTAGGGAACCACGTGCAGGCAGCCGCCCGAGATCATCGCCGGATAGATCGAGGTGTTGCCCAGATCGGCGGCCAGGGTCGAGACCGTGGCGAAGTGCAGACCATCGGGATACTTCTCGAGTTGCAGCCGCTGAGTGAGGAAGTGGCTGTAGTTGACCAGATTGCGGTGACGGACGCCGACGCCCTTGGGCACACCCGTGGAACCCGAAGTGTAGATGACATAGACCAGGTTCTCGGGCGTGACCGGGGTGTCAGGATTGGTGACCGGCTGGCTGGCCCAGAGTTTGCTCATCGCGGCCAAGGCAGAGCGTATGGCCGCGGAACGTCGGGCATCTGCGCCAGCAGTCTGGCTTCGGTGATGAGCGCGACGGCGCCCGAGAGTTGCTGCGCCAGGCGCGGTTTGGGGTTATCGGGATTGAGCGCGACATAGGCGCCGCCGGCTTTGAGGATGGCGAGCAGCGCGACCATCATGCCGGCGGAGCGGTCAAGACAGAGTCCGACCAGCGCATCCGGCCCGACTCCCAGACTACGCAGGTGATGAGCTAACTGGTTGGCCTGCTCGTTCCACTGGCGATAGCTGAGCTGCTGGTCGCCCGAGACCAGGGCGAGGCGCTCCGGAGTCCGCGCGGCCTGGGCTTCGAAGAGCTGATGCAGGCAACGATCTTGCGGGTAGGGAGCCGCGGTCTGATTCCAGTCGGTCAGCAGTTGCCGTCGTTCCGCGGCAGGCAGCAGCGGCAGACGGCTGACGGGAGTTTCCGGAGCCTGCAGGGCGGAAGCAAGCAAGGTCTGGAAGTAGGCAGCGATGCGTTCGACCGACGAGCGCGCGAAGCGCGAGGCGTCGTAGTGAAACTCCAGCGTCAAACCCCCGTCCCCGCGCACTCCCACCAGCTTCAGCTTCGTCCGCTCCGGAACGATAAGCGTCCGCTCCATCCGGAAAGAAACGTCTTTGAAGGTTCGCTTCGCGGGCAGGTCTCGAAACTCAAAGCCGATCGGCAGGTCGCATTCTCCTGGAGCGTAATGTTCTTGCCACTCCACGGCCTGTTTGGTCGCGGCACTCACCGCATGCAAAACTTCCGAGAACCGGAAGTCGCCGTCAAAACGCGCAGGAACCGGCAAGGTTTTGCCGACGATACCAAGCGCATCCTGCAGTTCTTCATATTCGCGCCCGTTCAGGAAAACGCCGACCGCGAACGTCGCTTGTCCCGTAAGCCTCGTCACCAGAGATTGCCAAGCGCCTAGAAGAACATCGCCTGCAGAGGCGCCATTTTTTTCAGCCACCGTCTCCAGGGTCTTAATCTCTCCCGGGTCCATCGTCAAAATCAACGATTGCGGATCAAAAGCGTCTTGCTGCGGATTTCGGATCTCTCCCGGCAGCGCCAGCGAGTCCGGCCCCGCGAGCCTCGCCCAGCTCTCTTTCGCTTTCTTCGCAGCTTCGTCCTCGGATTCCAGCAGATCACTTTGCCATTGCGCGAACTGCACATAGCGCAGCGGCTCGGCATTCAGTTTGCTCTCGTCTCCCGCGTAAATCGTGCCGATTTCGTGCACCAGGTTCTGCAGGGACCGGAAATCACTCGACAGCCCCGGAACACTCAGCACCAGCATCCAACGGTCGCTCCCCAACTGCGCCAGCGTGGCGTGGACTACTGGCCCAGACTCAAGATTGAGGCCGCTCGTTTCTCCAGCGCCGACGATTTTCTCGAGTTCCGCGTTCTGCTCCTCCAGGCTCAGGTTCCGGAGATCGGCGTTCTGCCATGTGGGCTCCAGGCTTTCGCGGATGACCTGGAAGGGAACCTTCATCCCGGACTGACGCACGAACACGGTCCGCAGGATTTCGTGGCGGGAGATCGCCCGCTCCAATGCCCGGCGCAGCGCAGCTTCCTCGACCGGACCTTTGAGGCGCACCGTGCACCCTGCGTTCTGTTGGCGGTTCGGCTGCTGCCACGACCAGACGTGTTTCTGCTGCGGTGACAACCAGAAGCCCGCAGTCGACTGCTTTTCCATCCGCTTCTACTCCTTCTCCGGTGCCGTCAGGCTGGCCGCTTTGGGGGCGATCGCCATCAGCTTCTTCAACTGCGACTGTTTGCGCTGTTTCTTTTCGGAATCCGCCTGCTGCTGTTCTTCTTCCGTCCGGAAGGCGATGGCGCTCAACCGGCTCTCAGGATGCGCCGCCGCATTTCGCAGCAGAGTTTCAAAGTGCTTCGCCACGCGCAAGATGCTCTCGCGCTCGAATAAGTCCGTGCTATAGAGCCAGTCGCCGCTGAGCCCGTTCTCGCCTTCGACCATGAAAACCGCCAGGTCGAATTTCGAGCGCGTGATGGGCATCGCGAACGGAGACAGTTTCAGCCCGGGCAATTCCTGCTTCTGGCGCGGCGTGTTCTGCATCACGAACAGCGCCTGCACCAGCGGATTGTGGCCCAGGCTGCGCTTGGGTTGCAGCTCCTCGACCAGCTTGTCGAACGGCATATCCTGGTGAGCGTATGCGCCCAGGGCCACCTCTTTCACCCTCCCCAGCAGATCGCGGAACGTCGGATCTCCCGAGAGGTCGGTGCGCAATGCCAGAAGATTGATGAAGAAGCCCATCAGACGCTCGGTCTCAGTGGTAGTGCGGTTGGCAAGGTCAGTGCCGAGCACGATCTGCTCCTGACCGGAATACCGCGACAGCAAGGTCTCGAATCCCGCCAGCAGCGTCATGAACAGAGTCACGCCTTCCTGCTGGCTGAACTTCTTCAACCCCTTGGAGAGTTCCGGGGAGAGAGGCACGGATTCGAGCGCTCCGTGGAACGACCGCACGTCCGGCCGCGGACGATCACTGGGCAAATCCAGCAGTGGCGGCGCGCCGGTCAGTTGCTTTCGCCAGTAGGCGACCTGTTTCTCGAGAACCTCGCCCTGGAACCAGTTTCTCTGCCAAGCCGCGTAGTCCGCGTATTGAATGGGGAGTTCCGCCAGCGGGGACGGTCTGCCGTTCGAAAATGCTTCGTACAACGCGCTCAGCTCCGAGAGTGCGATCGCCGCCGACCAGGCATCGCTGACGATGTGGTGCATGGTCAGCAGCAGTATGTGATCGTCCGCCGCGAGCCGCAACAGGTGGGCGCGAACCAAAGGCCCAGTTGCCAGATCGAAGGGCCGCTGTGCTTCGGCGATGCCAATCCGGCGGGCTTCGCTCTCGCGCTGCGCCTCCGGGATCGATGCGAGATCCTCGGGCACGAGCTTGATCGTTAGCGAGGGTGCGATCACCTGCACCGGCTGCCCATCTTTTACCGCGAAGGTGGTGCGCTGCGATTCATGCCGCCGCAAAATTTCGTTGATCGCTTTTTCCAGCGCGCCGACGTGCAACGTACCGGTCATGCGCAGCGTGCGTGGAATGTTGTAAAGCGGATTGTGCGGCTCCAGTTGATCGAGCACCCAGAGCCTTTGCTGCGCGAACGACAGCGGGAGCGATTGATCGCGCGGAATTCGAACTATCGGAGGAATCGCGAGCCCCTCTTCTTTGCGGCGAACCTTGTCGATCTGCTCCGCCAGTTGCGCTACCGTCGTGTGTTCGAACAACAGGCGCAAAGGCAACTCGATCTTCATCTCTCGGCGGATGCGGGAGATGACTTGCGTCGCCAGCAAAGAGTGGCCGCCGATGCGGAAAAAGTCTTCGTACACTCCAATTTGCGGAAGGCGGAGGACCTCGCCCCAGATATTGGCGAGGAGTTCCTCGGTGGGAGTGCGGGGAGCGACGTAGGCCCGGGTCTCGGCCTGTTCGGGCTCGGGCAGCGCCTGGCGGTCGATCTTGCCGTTCGGGTTCAGCGGCAGCTTGGCCAGCAGCAGCAAGGCCTGCGGCACCATGTAGTCGGGCAACTGTTCTTTCAGATAACCGCGCAACATGTCAGCGGTCAGGTTCGCATCACGCGCGACAATGTAGCCCAGCAAACGTTTCTCGCCGCGCTCGTCCGCCCGCGCCAGCACCACCGCCTGCTTCACTCCCGCATGTTTCCCCAGCACCGCCTCAATCTCTCCCAACTCGATGCGGAAGCCGCGGATCTTCACCTGATCGTCGCCCCGGCCCAGAAACTCCACGTTGCCGTCGGCCAGGTAACGTGCCAGATCGCCGGTGCGGTACATGCGTGCCTGCGTGTCGGACACGAACGGGTTCGCGACAAAACGTTCCGCCGTCTGCTCCGGTTGGTTCAGATACCCGGCCGTCACTCCCGCGCCCGCAATGTAGAGTTCCCCAATCACCCCTTGCGGCACCGGTTGCCGCTGCCCGTCGAGGATATACACCTGAGTATTCGCAATGGGCCGTCCGATGGGAATGCTGTGTCCTGAAGCGTGTTTCCAGTCGTAATCGTTCAGCCGCAGCGTGAGCGAGCCCACCGTGGTCTCGGTCGGTCCGTAGTGATTGAACAGCTCGCAGGCGGGATCGAGTTCTAGGATCTTCGCGACCAGCTGGGGCGAAAGCGTCTCGCCGCCGGTGAGCAGGTACTTGCGCGGCAGAATCTGTCGCGCCTCGGCGGAGTTCAACAGGGCTTCGAGATGTGAAGGCACGATCTTCAACACGTCGATGGGATGCTGCGCCGTGTAGCGCGCCATGTGCTGCGCGTCGGTCGAGACTTCGTAGGGAACCACGTGCAGGCAGCCGCCCGAGATCATCGCCGGATAGATCGAGGTGTTGCCCAGATCGGCGGCCAGGGTCGAGACCGTGGCGAAGTGCAGACCATCGGGATATTTCTCGAGTTGCAGCCGCTGAGTGAGGAAGTGGCTGTAGTTGACCAGATTGCGGTGACGGACGCCGACGCCCTTGGGCACACCCGTGGAACCCGAAGTGTAGATGACATAGACCAGGTTCTCGGGCGTGACCGGGGTGTCAGGATTGGTGACCGGCTGGCTGGCCCAGAGTTGCTCATCGCGGCCAAGGCAGAGCGTGTGGCCGCGGAACTCGGGCATCTGCGCAAGCAGTTTGGCTTCGGTGATGAGCGCGACGGCGCCCGAGAGTTGCTGCGCCAGGCGCGGCTTGGGATTATCGGGATTGAGCGCGACATAGGCGCCGCCGGCCTTGAGGATGGCGAGCAGCGCGACCATCATGCCGGCGGAGCGGTCAAGACAGAGTCCGACCAGCGCATCCGGCCCGACTCCCAGACTGCGCAGGTGATGAGCTAACTGGTTGGCCTGCTCGTTCCACTGGCGATAGCTGAGCTGCTGGTCGCCCGAGACCAGGGCGAGGCGCTCCGGAGTCCGCGCGGCCTGGGCTTCAAAGAGCTGATGCAGGCAACGATCTTGCGGGTAGGGAACCGCGGTCTGATTCCATTCGGTCAGCAGTTGCCGTCGTTCCGCGGCAGGCAGCAGCGGCAGACGGCTGACGGGAGTTTCCGGAGCCTGCAGGGCGGAAGCAAGCAAGGTCTGGAAGTACGCAGGCGATGCGTTCGACCGACGAGCGCGCGAAGCGCGAGGCGTCGTAGTGAAACTCCAGCGTCAAGCCCTTGTCCCCGCGCACTCCCACCAGCTTCAGCTTCGTACGCTCCGGTACGATGGACTCCCTCTGCACCGCGAACCGGACGTCACCATACGATTTCTTAGGCGGAAGCTCGCTGTATTCAAATCCCAGCGGCAGAACCACGCCGTTGGGATCGGCAAGTCCTTCCACCTTGTGCCAGGCAAAACTCTCCTGCCACTTGCCGGCCTGGCTGACAGAGTCTTTCACCAGACGGAGCGCGGCGTCGAAGCACGAGTCCGCCTGGAACGAGAAACGAATGGGAAGAGCCTTGGCAAAAACGCCAAGGGCGTTTTCAAGTTCCTCATACTTGCGGCCATCAAAGCCGCAGCCCATCGTGACTGCTTCACTTCCAGTCAGGCGCGAAAACAGCAACAACCAGCAAGTAAGCAGGAAATCCTGCGGGGAAACCTCGTGCGCCTTGCAGGCCGCTTCGAGTTGGCCGCCGGTGGCAGCGTTCAGGGGCAACGCACAAATTTTCGGGGAAAACGCCAGCGTGTCTGTCTTAGTTTCAAATGGCAGGGCAACGGCTCCGAGACCGGCGAGATCGAGACTGCGGAAATAGTCGCGCCAGAAATCCCTGCCCGCGCGGGTGTCTTCGGCCTCCAGCAGTTCGTTCTGCCATTCCACCACGTCGGCGTACTGCATGGGATCTTCCCCCGCAGCTTCGCCGGAATATTCACGACCGATTTCAGAGACCAGGTTATGCAGGGTACGGGCATCGGCGCATAGCGCGGGCAGGCTGAGGATCAGCGCATGACGATCGGAGGCAAGTTCCACCAGCAGCGCTTGCAGCGTGGGACCCGCTTCCAGATTGAACTGCGTATCGCGGGCGGCTTTTGTCAGAACCTCGATTTGCTGCTCCGCCGCTGGAGTGCCCGTCAAGCTCAGGGTCTTCCATGCCGGCTCAATCGCCTCGCGGATGACCTGGAAGGGCACCTTCAATCCCGGTTGCCGGTGAAATACCGTGCGCAGAATCTCGTGACGGCCGGCCACGCGCCGAAGTGCCTCCTGCAGCCTGGGCAGTTGCAGCGGTCCTTCGATCTGGATCAGGCACACTGCACCGCCCGCGCGCCCCTCTCTCCCCTGCTGGTGCGCCCACACGCGTTCCTGCTGCGCGGACAGTCGGAATCCTGCAGTCACACTATTTCCCATTGGTTGTCCCGAGCACAAACTGGTACGTACCGTTCATTCTCCCAGCCTTCCTGCCTTCCTTCATGTTACTTTCGTGATCACCCCAACCGTCTGTGATGGCGTCTTATGCCTCGCTCATGGCTTTGCGCTTCAAGCGTTTGAGCCTCTCTATGCTGGCCTGCTGGAAAGCCTTTTCTTCCCGCGATCGCTGTTGACGCTCAGCTTCACCCAGCAGTTCGCGAATCGCCGAAAATTTCAGCCCCGGATCCGATGCCACCGAGCGCAGCAACGCCTCGTAGAGTCCGGCGACACGTTCAATCGTCAGTGCCTCAAACAGATTCGGGTTGTACATCCAGGTCGCATATGGCGATCCCTCGGGATCGTTGATGAACAGCACCAGATCGAAACGCGAGGTGCTGCTCACCCCGAGCGGGCCCAGCTTGAGCCCGCCAAATTCCCGCGACATCTGCGGCGTGTTCTGCATCACGAACAACACCTGCACCAGCGGATTGTGCGTCAGGCTGCGCTCCGGCCGCAGCTCTTCCACCAACTTGTCGAAGGGAAGATCCTGATGCGCGAAGGCGCCCAGCGATCCCTCGCGGACCTGTTCCAAAAGCTCCTCGAAACTCGGATTGCCCGCGAAGCGGGTGCGAACCGGCAGCAGGTTGACGAAGAATCCGATCAGCTTCTCCGTTTCCACCTGGGTGCGGTTAGCGAGATCGGTGCCCACGACAACATCGTCTTGTCCCGACCAACGCGCCAGCAACAGCTGAAACGCCGCAAGCAAGGTCATAAACAATGTCGCGCTCTCGCGGCGGCTCAGCGCCCGCAGATCCTTCACCAGGTCTTCGGGCAAAGTTTGTTTATGCACGCCGCCCCAGAAGTTCTCAAGCGCCTGTCGTGGACGGTCCGTGGGAATCTCAAGCACCGGCGGTGCGCCCTCGAGCTGCTGCTTCCAGTAGGCAAGTTGCTCATCGAGCACGGAACCTGAAAGGTACTGCCGTTGCCAGACCGCGTAATCGACATACTGGATGGTGAGTTCCGGGAGCGGGGAGGGCTTGTTCTCGAGGAAAGCTTCATAGAGCGCGGCCAGTTCCTGCGAGAGCACGCCCAGCGACCAGCGGTCGCTGATGATGTGGTGCGTGTTCAGCACCAGCACGTGATCGTCGTCGGAAAGCTTGAGCAACGAGGCTCGCAGGAGCGGTCCGGTCGCGAGGTGGAAGGGTTGCTTCACCTCTTCCATCGCACGTTTGCGGGCTTCGGTTTCGCGGTCGCCTTCGGGAGTGCCGGTTAGATCAACGATCGTGAGGGGCAGCGTCAAGCTGGGTGCGATCACCTGCACCGGCTGATCGCCGACGCTCTCGAAACGCGTACGCAGCGTCTCGTGCCGGCGCACGATTTCGTTCAAAGTCTTCTCGAGTACCCCAACATTCAGCCGCCCGCTCAGGCGCGCGATATGCGGCACGTTATAGAGCGGGTTGTTGGGTTCGAGTTGATCGAGGAACCAGAGGCGTTGCTGGGCGAAGGAGAGCGGCAGCGCCTGGTCTCTTTGGACGCGCGTGATGGGCGGCGCTTCCAGCCCTTGTTTCTCGCGTCCCAGCGCTTCGGTCCGCTCCGCCAGTCCCGCCACCGTCGGGGCTTCGAACAGCGCCCGCAGCGGCAACTCCACCTGAAACGCCTGCCGGATCCGCGACACCACCTGCGTCGCCAGCAGCGAGTGTCCGCCCAGCTCGAAGAAGTCATCTGCCATGCCAACCTGGTCGAGCTTCAACACCTCCGCCCAGATCCCGGCGATCACCTCTTCCGCCGGCGTGCGCGGCCCCAGATAGCCCTGGCCCAGCTCCGGACGCACGTAATCCGGCGCGGGCAGGTGCCGGCGGTCCACCTTGCCGTTCGGCGACAGCGGAAAACGGTCGAGCATCACAAAGGCCACCGGCGTCATGTACTCCGGCAGCCGTTCCTTCACCCACCCGCGCAGCTCGGTCACGTTCGGTGACTGCCCGGGCGCGGGCACCACGTAGCCGACTAATCGTTTGTCTCCCGGCACATCCTCGCGCGCGATGACCACGCACTCCTGCACCGCCGCGTGCCGTCCCAGCACCGTCTCGATCTCGCCCAACTCGATGCGGTAGCCGCGCACTTTCACCTGGTTGTCGATGCGGCCTTCGAACGCGATGCGTCCGTCCGGCCAGATAGCGTCCCAGATCGCCCGTGCGGTACATCTTCGCGCCCGGCTTCGAAGAGAACGGATCCGCAATGAACTTCTCCGCCGTCAACTCCGGCCGCTTCAGGTAGCCGCAGGTCACGCCGTCGCCGGCAATGTGAATCTCCCCCGGCACTCCGATCGGCGCCGGCTGTCCCTGCGCATCGAGGATGTAGATCTGCGTATTCGCCAGCGGACGTCCGACCACGATCGGCTCCTCCGGCGAGCGGAAGTGATGGAAGGCCGACCACACCGTGGTCTCGGTCGGCCCGTAGAAGTTGTAGAGCGAAGCATCGGCCTCGAGCAGGCGCGTGCACAGCTCGCGCGGCAGGGCTTCGGCGCCGATCACCCGCTTCAGTCCTTTCCCGGTGAATCCGGCTTCGAGCAGCAGATTCCAGGTGGTGGGCGTGGCGTGCACGATGGTCGCGCCGGTCGCGCGCAACACTTCCGCCAGCGCCTCGCCGTTGGCCGCCAGGTGGCGGTCACCGATGATGACTCGTCCTCCCGAGACCAGCGCCAGGTAGAGTTCGGGAATGCACATATCGAAGGCGAACGAAGCCAGCGCGGGGAAGACGTCGTCCGGTCCCATGCGCAGTTCTTGCGCCATGAAGGTCAGCAGGTTAACCACGGCGCGATGCGGCACCTGCACCCCCTTGGGACGTCCGGTCGAGCCCGAGGTGAAGATCACATACACCAGGTCTTCCGGCGTGGCTCCGCTCTTGGGGTTGGTTGTACTGTGGGCGGCGATCTTCTCCCAGTCGGCATCGAGACAGACGACCTCGGCTCCATGCTCTGGCATGAACGATGACAGCGCCGAGGACAGCGACTGCTGGGTCAGCAGCACCGGCACCTGGGCATCGTCGAGCGTGAGCCGCAGGCGTTCAGCCGGATACGACGGATCGAGCGGCACATAGGCCGCGCCCGACTTCTGGATGCCGAGCAGGCCGGCCATCATCGCGAGCGAGCGCTCGACGAACAAGCCCACGCGCTGGCCCGCCCCGACGCCGCGCTGCTGCAGGAAGTGCGCGATCTGGTTGGCGCGGCGGTTGAGCTCGCCGTAGGTCACGGATTCCTCGCCGCAGACACAGGCGACGGCCTGGGGATTGCGGAGGACCTGCTGTTCGAACAATTCGTGCAGACAAAGCTGGCGGGGATAATCGAAGCGAGTCGAGTTCCAATCATGCAGCAGCCGATCGCGCTCGGAGGACGACAGCAGCGGCAACTCGGCGACCGTGAGCGCGGGATCGGCGACGGCCGCTTCGAGCAGCACCTGGTAGTGCTCGAGCAGCCGCACAATGGTCGCCTCGTCGAACAGGTCGGTGTTGTACTCCATCCGCCCACGCAACCCCTCCGGGGTTTCAACCAGGGCGAAGAACAGGTCGCCTTTCGCAGTTTGCGTATCAGTCTCGACCGGCGTGAGCTGCAATCCGCTCAGCTGCAGCGCTTCGAGTGGAACATTCTGCAGCGCGAAGAAAACCTGCACCAATGGATTGTGGCTGAGACTGCGTCCCGGACGCAGTTCTTCAACCAGCTTCTCGAAGGGAATATCCTGGTGGGCGTAGGCGCCGAGCGCGGTTTCTTTCACCCGCAACAGCAGATCGGCGAAGCTGAGATCGCTGGGAATCTTCGTGCGCAGCACCAGGGTGTTGGCGAAAAAGCCGATCAGGTTCTCGATCTCGGCGCGATTGCGGTTGGCGATCGGCGTCCCCACCACAATATCTTCCTGCCCGCTGTAGCGCGCTAGCAGCGCCTGGAAGCTCGCGAACAGCGCCATAAACAAAGTTGCACCATGTTCGCGGCAGAGCGAGTGCACGCGCTCCGTGGTTGCCTGGGAAATCTCTATCGTGCGCACCGCGCCGCGAAAGCTGGCAACCGCCGCGCGCGGCCGGTCGGTGGGCAATTCGAGAACCGGCGGAGCGTCCTGGAGCTGATCTTTCCAGTAGGCAAGTTGTTTTTCGAGGACACCGCTTTCCAGCCACCGCCGCTGCCAGACGGTGAAATCGGCGTACTGCACCGGCAGAGGCGGCAATGGGGAAGGCTTTCCTTCGACAGTCGTGGCATAAAGTGCCGCCAGTTCGTGCGAGAGCACGCCCATCGACCAGCGGTCCGAAACGATGTGGTGGATGTTGAGGATCAGGATGTGCTCTTGCGATCCGAGCCGCAACAAGTGCGCGCGCAACAGCGGCCCATTCCGCAGATCGAAAGGCCGCCGCGCTTCCTCCCGGATAAACGACTCGACTTCGGAGCCGCGTCCCGTTTCGCTCCGCCGGCTCAGATCCGTTATCCCTAACGCCAGGCGGGCGTGAGGCGCGATTCTCTGCGCAGGCTCATCCTTTCCCGCTACAAAGGTGGTGCGCAACGTCTCATGTCGTTCCACGATCGCATTCAGGCTCTGTTCCAGCGCCTCCACTTTCAGATTTCCACTGACTCTCAGCGCCCAGGGAATGTTGTACAGAGGATTGTCGGGCTCCAGTTGATCGAGGAACCACAAGCGCTGTTGCGCGAAGGAAAGCGGCAGCGCTTGATCGCGCGAAACTGTGCGAATTGTTTCGCTGATCTCCGATGCGGGTTGCGCTCCCCCGATCCGCGTCGCCAATCCCGCCACGGTCGGAGTTTCGAACAGAGCCCGCAGCGGCAGTTCGATCTCGAAAGCCTGGCGGATGCGCGAGATGATCTGGGTTGCAAGCAGCGAATGCCCGCCCAGCGCAAAGAAATCGTCGTGGACGCCAACCCGCGGCACCCGCAGAACCTCAGCCCAGATTGCCGCGATCCTTTCCTCTGTCGGAGTCTGCGGTGCCACGAAAGTGTCTTCGTGGGCGCGAGTGTATTCCGGAACCGGCAGCGCGCTGCGGTTCACCTTCCCGTTCGGGGTGAGTGGCAGTGCGTCGAGGAACACGAACACCGACGGAACCATGAACTCCGGCAAACTTTGCTTGAGATGGGCCGTCAGTTCCTCGGCTTTCGCGGGCAGCGAACGGCAAGCCACGTAGGCGACCAGACGCTTCAGTCCCGGCTCGTCCTCGCGCACCATCGCCACGCTGTGGTGGACCGCGGGATGCTTCGCGAGCACCGCCTCGATTTCGCCCAATTCGATGCGGAAACCGCGCAGCTTCACTTGGTGATCCATGCGTCCGAGGTACTGAATATTTCCGTCGGGCAGCCAGCGGCAGAGGTCGCCGGTCCGGTACATGCGCGCGCGGCGATCCGCGCTGAAGGGATTGCGCACGAAGCGCTCGTCGGTGAGATCACTGCGTCCAAAATAGCCGCGAGCCAGGCCTGCGCCGGCGAGGTACAGTTCACCCGGCACTCCTACCGGAAGCGGTTCGCGATGAGAGTCGAGGATGTAGGCCTGTGTATTCGCGAGCGGGCGGCCGATGGTGACTGCGGCGTCGCGCGGCACCAGCGTGTATGTCGAATAGGTTGTGTCTTCGGTCGGACCGTAGAGGTTGTAAACTTTTTCGACCGCCGTTGAGGAGTAGATCTGCTGGACCAGCGCGTCCGGCAACGCTTCCCCTGCCAGATTCACGACCTTGACCGAGGCGGGCACGCCTTGCATCCGCACCAGTTCCGCGATCGCCGATGG
The DNA here is from genome assembly GCA_963832635.1 of Terriglobia bacterium. Lineage (GTDB taxonomy): Bacteria > Acidobacteriota > Terriglobia > Terriglobales > Acidobacteriaceae > DATFTE01. The sequence goes on from CAWHVH010000004.1 coordinate 1,725,973, forward strand.
CACGGTGTTGATCAACGTGACTTCGTCTTTCGCGGGAAGCGCCGGCAGATAAAGCGCATTCTGCGCCAGGATGATCTTGCCTCCCACCGCCAGCGGCACGAACATCTCGAAGACGGAAAGGTCGAAGCAGATCGAAGTCGAAAGCAGCACGCCGGCCAGTTCCGCGGGTGTGAACACGCCCTGCGCCCAGTGCAGGAAGGTGGCGGCGCTGCGGTGCTCGAGCGCAACCCCCTTGGGACGTCCCGTCGAACCCGAAGTAAAGAGCACATACGCGAGATTTTCGGGCTTCACCGCCGAGGCGGGGTTCGACGTTGACTCGCGCGCAATCACCGGCCACTCAGTATCAATGGAGATCGTTTTCGCGGAGTGCGCTGGCAATCCCCCTAGCAGCGCTTGCTGAGTCAGCAGGACGGGCGCCTTGGCGTCTTCGAGGATGCAGGCCAGCCGGTCCTTGGGATACGCGGGATCGAGCGGAACATAAGCGCCGCCGGCTTTCAGAATGCCCAGAATGCCGACCATCATTTCCACCGAACGCTCCGTGCAAAGGCCGGCCAGAACCTCCGGCCCCACGCCCAGCTTCATCAGGAAATGCGCCAGTTGATTGGCCCGCGCGTTTAACTCCGCGTAAGTCAGGCGCTCGCGATCGTGGACCAGCGCGATTGCATCAGGAGTGCGGTCAGCCTGCGCCTCAAAGAAATGCTGGATGCACAAGCCTTGGGGATAATCCACCGCCGTGCGATTGAATTCGACCAGAACCTGCGCGCGCTCCTGGTTGTCGAGCAGCGGCAGCTCCGAAAGGCGGCGCTCCGGATGTTCGGCGACCGCCGCGAGCACAATCTCAAATTGCCGGAGCATGCGCCCGATCGTCGAACCCTCAAAAAGATCGGTGTTGTATTCGGCTCGCAGCAGCAAACCGTCGGGAACCTCGATTGCGAACCACGACATGTCGAACATCGAAGTCCCGGTGTAGAGCGGAACCCGCTCCAGGCGCAGCCCGGGAAGTTCGAGCGCCTGCAGGGGAGCGTTCTGCACGGCAAACATCACCTGGAAAATCGGATTGTGACTCAGACTGCGCTCCGGGTGCAGTTCTTCCACCAGTTTTTCAAAAGGAATGTCCTGATGCGCGTAGGCGCTCAGCGCGACTTCTTTGACGCGCTCGAGCAACTCGCGGAACGACGGGTCACCGGAGAGATCTGTGCGCAGCGCCAGGGTGTTGACGAAGAAACCGATCAGCGGTTCGATCTCCGCATAATTGCGGTTCGCAATGGGAGATCCGACGACGATGTCTTCCTGCCCGGAATACCGGGCCAGCAGCGTTTGAAATGCCGCCAGCAAGGTCATGAACAAGGTCGCGCCTTCCGACTGGCTGAGCGCGTTCAACGCCTCCACCAGCTTTCTCGGAAGCAGATGAGTCTCGGAAGCGCCGCGGTAAGTCTGCACCGCGGGGCGCGGCCGGTCGGTGGGCAGTTCGAGCACCGGCGGCGCGTTCAACAGACGGCTCTTGCAGGCATCGAGCGAGCGCCGCAGCGAATCGCCCTGCAGCCATTGCCGCTGCCACACCGCGTAATCCGCGTATTGCAGCATCAGGTCAGGCAGTGGCGAAGTCTTGCCCTGTGTGAACGCCGCATAGAGCGCTGCCAGTTCTTCCGCCAGCACTCCCATCGACCAGCGGTCGCTGACCACGTGATGCATGTTGAGCAAGAGCACGTGCTCGGTTTCCGCAAGACGCCACAGGTGCGCGCGAATCAGCGGCCCGGTTTGCAGATTAAAGGGCCGCAACCCTTCCCGCCTGATCAGGCGTTCCACTTCCGTCTTGCGTTCCGCGGGCGCGGTGCCGGAAAGGTCAGTCACTTCCAGCGGAAGTTTGAGTTCACGCGCAATCACCTGCACCGGGTCGCTGCCGGCCATCGCGAAGGTAGTCCGCAACGCCTCGTGCCGGCGTACGATTTCGTCGAGACTGCGCTGCAGGGCCTCCCGTTTGAGTGTCCCCGACATGCGAATCACTTGCGGGATGCTGTAGAGCGGATTGCCGGGCTCCAGTTGATCGAGGAACCAGAGCCGTTGCTGGGCAAACGAGAGTGGCAGAGGGTCCCGGCGCGGGACCGGCACTAGAGCCGGAGCCGCGGGCGCGTCGGATCGCCGAGCGAGTTCGATGCGCTGCGATAACTCGGCGACCGTCGGCGCCTCAAACATCGCGCGCAGGGGCAGTTCGATGCCCAACGTCTGGCGGATGCGCGCGACCACCTGCGTAGCCAGCAGAGAGTGGCCGCCCAAGGCAAAGAAATTTTCGTGTACACCGATTTTTTCGGCGTGCAGCAATCGCGCCCATATGCCAGCCACAATCTCTTCCGTCGGATTACGCGGCGCGACGAATGCCAGGCCGTGGCTTCGCAGCTTTTTCTGCGATTCGATCGCGTGGGCGATGGCAGGAACGCTGTTCAGCTCGCGCGCGATGCGGGCCAAGGCGCGAGTCTCGACCAGGCCGCCGGCCGGCGCCGCCGCTTTTTCAGCTTCAACCGCCGGGCTTTGCGCGGGCGCGTCTAATTTCTCGACACCAGCCGCGTACTCCGCCGGAAAGCGATAGAGGAAGCCGCCACCGTCCGGAGTTTTGAACTGGAACCCCACCGCGTCCAGAAAATCGAGTGCCGGCTGATTCTTCGTGGTCGGGGAGAATTTGACATCGACGCATCCCAGGCCGTCTTTCTGCGCCCGCCGTCCCAACTCGGCCAGCATGCGGTGCTCGACCTTGCGCCCAAGCGCCCGGCAGCTGAGCAGAAAGGTATCCAGGCGGAGAGCGTTGCTGTCTTTCGCGAACAGGGCCACGCCGACCAAGCCGTAGTCTCCGAAGCGGTCGCGCAGGTGAACGACCAGGCATGCGGATCCGCCGTCGCAGAGTTGCTGAATCTCGGCCTCCGAACGGCGGATGGTCGTGAAGTTGAACTGGTTGGTGCGCTCGGTGAGTTGCGAGACTCGCGCCAGTTCCTCCGGCTGCATCGCCCGGATCTCGACCTCAATCTCCAGTGCGGACAGAAAGTCCTCGAGCGAGCCCGCTGCCTTGCGCAGCTGTTCCCGCTCGACATTCTGACGGTACATCCCCGAGCGCTTGCGGTCTTCGGCGGTGATCTTCCAGTGGTCGAGCGCCCAGACGTGTTTCAGGAACAGCGGAATCTGTTCATCCCGCTCCGGCAGCTGCAGCACGAGCACTTCGGGACATCCGGCCTGCACCTCGGCGCACTCGATGGGGTTGTCATCGATAAAGACAAGGCTGTCGAGTCCCAGCCCCAGTTCCCCGGCCAGTTCCCGCAGGTTTTGCGATTTCGCGCGCCAGTCGATCCGCGAGGCGACGATGTCCTCGTACTTGAGGCGCATGCCCGGATTGCGCTCGAACACCGCGCGCACATCTTCCTCGGCGTTCTTGCTGCACAGGCACAGAATCATGCCGGCCCGCTGCTGGGCGAGGAGGAATTCCTGCAATGCCAGCCGGGGCGCGTCCACCTCGACGCCCAGCGGCCCGTCTTCGCCGCAGACTCCCTTCCACAGCGTGTTGTCGCAATCGAGGGCGATCACTTTGAAGGGAGTGCTGCGGATGCTCGAAGCGCGGCGGGCAATCATGGTTCCCAACGCCACAAAGAAAGCCGGCGTATAGGGAATGTGGCCCAGCTGATCGGCGTAGTCGTCGTCGTAGTGCGGGACGGGATAGAGATCGAGCACGGTGGCAGAAGGGATCACGTGAACGCCCGGCGCCCCGTCCAGTTCCGTGGAGACGAGTTCCTCAATGCCGCGGCAAATCTCGACCGCCCGCACCTCCGCCAGAAGCTTCGCCGATGGAGGGCAGATGCAAACCACGCAGGGAACTGCGGACCGTTGCGCCGCGGCTTTCAGTCCGTCGACCAGTTCGTGCGCGCTGCGCTCAAGTTTCTCCCGGCTGCCCACAAAACCGCCGCCGTCCTTTTCGAAGCGTACCCAATCTTCCACTCGCACCAGCACCACGTTGAAGCCGTCGGTGTTTTTGGCCAGCAAGCTGGAGGGATCGAGGAGTTGCTGGAACACCTGGTTATAGGGCGCGAACTCAATCCGCGAGCGGATGCCCAGCTGCTTCATCCAAAACGCCAGCGATTCCTCGATGGGTTCGGCGGTAAATGTCGCGGTTACCGCGATCGTCTGTTTCTGCTCACGCTTGCGCGCGGCTTCGGCTTGGGCCACGAGCGCGCGCGAGATTTCAAACTCCACCACTGCCGTCTTCGGATGGGTCGAGAACTGTTCGAGCACCAGGCGGTAGCTCTCGAGCAGCTTCTCAATCGTCTCGGCATCGAACAGGTCGACGTTGTACTCGCAACTCAGCTGGATGCCTTCTCTGGTTTCCGCAGCGATCAAACGCAGATCGAGGAACGCGACCTCGGTATCGACGGTCAGAAAGCGCGCCTCGACCGAGTCGCTGCCGAAAGCGATCTCGGGAAAGTTCTGCATCAACAGCGCGACGTTGTAGAGCGGATTCACATTCAGCGCGCGCTGCGGATTGAGCGCCTCAATCATCTTCTCGAATGGGCAGTCCTGGTGCGCATACGCGCCGAGGACGGTCTTATTGACCTGCGCCAGAAGCGCAAGCGCGCTCTGGTCCGCTTCCAACCGGTCGCGCAGCGGCAGGAAATTCATGAAGCAGCCGACCAGGCGCTCGATTTCAGTGCGGTTGCGGTTGGCGCTGACCGTGCCCACCACCAGATCTTTCTGGCCGCTCCAGCGGAAGAGCAGGATTTTCAGCGCCGCGACGAGGGTGGTGAAAACCGTGACACCCTCACGCTGGCTCAGCGCTTTCAGTTCGTCCGTCAGCGCCTTCGGCAACACGATGGAACGGGTCTTCCCGCGATACCTGGCGTCTTCGGGACGGGCGTGATCGGTGGGAAGATCGAGCGCCTCCGGCGGCCCTTCCATGTGGCCGCGCCAGTAGGCGAGTTCCTGGTCGAGGGTTGCGCCCTGCATCCACTCCCGCTGCCAGGCGGCGTAATCGGCGTACTGGATCGGCAGTTCCGGAAGCGGCGAGGGATGTCCGCTCGCAAAGGCCTGGTAAAGAACTCCAAGTTCGTCGAACAAAATGCCGGCAGTCCATCCGTCGCTCGCAATGTGATGCATCGCCAGCGCCAGCACGTGATCCTCAGGCGAGCGGCGGAAAATTCTGGCACGCAGCAAAGGACCTCGCGCCAGGTCGAAGGGACGCCGCACTTCCTCGACCGCAAGCCGTTGCACTTCGTGATCGAGCGCGTCTCCGCGGAGCGCGGAAAGGTCAGTGAGCGGCAGGTCGATCGCAACCGAGGGCATGACATGCTGGAGCGGTTGGTTCCCATCGCTCCGGAAGGTGGTGCGCAGAATTTCGTGCCGCTGCACGATCTGGTTCAGCGCCTGTTCCAGAGCCGCCAGCTTCAGCTTGCCCCGGATACGCACGGCGCGAGGCACGTTATACAAAAAGCTGGCTGGATCCATCTGCTGGATCAGCCACAACCTCTGTTGTGAGAAGGAGAGCGCAGAGTCGGCTTCGCCCCGACGGCGAAGCCCGGGCACAGACGATCCGGCGGCCTGTTTCCGCATCCGCTCAAGCAGTGCCCGTTTGGCCGGACTCAGGCCCGCCACTTTGCTCTTCAGATCGTCCACTGAATTCCCGTCCCTGACGTGACCATGCCGGTCTGACGAACAGGCGCTATTTCCGGCCCAGGGGAGGGACATGGCCGCTGCCTGTTTACCACTCCTGAATCCTCATCCTTGATGAACGATCCGAGCGGGACCTGTCGGGGGAATGACGGTACCGTTGGTGCAATCTCAAGGCCAAGCCTCGCAACCCAAACCGCTGACATGTGCTTCAGATTCAGCCGCAGAATGCCTTCCCGAAGTCTCAAGATGAAAATGTTTGCACATTTGCCTGCGCCGATTTTTCCAAAATTCCCCACAAATTTCCCAAAAGTACAGGTTCCGATGCGCCATGGTTGTGGGCATTGTTTCTCCTAAGCGCCCCCGACTCAGGCATCGGCCGCCTGCTCGAGGTACCAGCGGTGCTTCAGGACGAACGCGCCCGTAGGAGGCACTTTGCCCGTGCCGTAGTAGTCCGACTCGATCACGCTAATCTGCGCCGCGTCGTTGATCAGATCCGCCTCGGCGTTGCCGATATCCAGCCACAGGCGCACTGTATAGTCGCCCGGCATCAGCGTCAGGCTGGGGATATCGCAAACGAACACCTGCGGCCCCACCCGCTCCTGGTTCGAGCGGTTCGGTTCCAGCATGCTGTGCGCGGTAAAAATGCGTTGCCCGAAAATGTTGTTGAAGCCGAGACCGAGATTGAAGCTCGAGGTCGGGCTGGGCAGATCGAAATGCACCCTCACCTTCAACCGGGCCCCAATCTGCAGCCCTTCGATCAGCGGACGGTCCCCATCGGTGTAGAACTCGATCTTCTTCAGAAATTTTCCCACCATCGAGCGCCGGTCGGAGGCGCCGCTCAAATCGACAATATGCCCGTCCGCGTTCATGGTGCCCGCAAGGCTGTTCAGGTAACGGTGGACGGCGTCCTTTGAACCGCCATCAAAAACAATCTTTCCCCGTTCCAGCACGACTCCCCGGCGGCACAGATTCTCGACGGCTGCCATGTTGTGCGAGACGAACAACACCGTGCGTCCGCCGCGGCTCACTTCGTTCATCTTTCCCAGGCATTTTTTCTGGAAGGCCACATCTCCCACCGCCAGCACTTCGTCGACGATCAGAATTTCCGGATTCAGGTGGGCCGCGACCGCGAACGCCAGCCGCACGTACATGCCGCTCGAATAGTGCTTCACCGGAGTATCCAGGAACTTCTCCACTTCCGCGAAGGCGACGATCTCATCGAACTTCGAAACAATCTCCGTCTTCCGCATGCCCAGGATCGCGCCGTTGAGAAAAATGTTCTCCCGGCCCGTCAGTTCGGGATGAAATCCGGTTCCCACTTCGAGCAGGCTGGCCATGCGACCGCGCACCTTGATGAACCCTTCGGTGGGATCGGTGATGCGCGAGATCACCTTCAGCAGGGTGCTTTTCCCGGCGCCGTTGCGTCCGATGATGCCCACCACCTCGCCTTCCGCCACGTCAAAGCTGATATCGCGCAGCGCCCAGAAACGCTCCTCCTTCACGTCCCGACCCTCTTCCGGCGAGCCCTTCAGGGCGCGGAGAGGCGCGGTCAACGTTCGCTGCATCAGTTCGCGAAAGGTTTCTGTCTTTTGGAATGCCCGGCCCAGCCGGTATTCCTTGGAGACGTTTTTGATTTCGAGGATGGGAGTCATATCAGATGATGTCGGCGAAGCGGCGCTCCATCCGCCGGAAGATGAAGAGTCCAAAAACAAATAGAACTACGCTGACTCCCAACGACACGCCCATGACCTGCCAGGACGCCGCCGTGCCCAGCAACGCATGGCGGAAGCCGAGCACCACGCCCGCCATCGGGTTCAGCCCCATCAGAATCTGCCAGCGCTGCGGGATGTAGCGAATCGGATAAATCACCGGGGTTACGAAGATTCCCATCTGGATCATGAACGGGACCGCGTATTTCACATCGCGGAAGCTCACATTCAGTGCCGAGAGGATCAACCCGATTCCGGAAGCGGAAAGCACGGCCGCCAGCATAAATATCGGCAACAGGAAGACCTGGGTGGTCAGCGGCCAGCGGTAATGGATCATCAGCAGCCCAAGCAGCCCCAGACTAAGGCAAAGATCGAGCAGCAACGCCCCCGCCGCGCCGAGTGGAATAAAGACCCTCGGAAAATACACCTTGGATACCAGCTGAGCATTGGTGACCAGGCTATTGCTGGACTGCGAGACGGCGCCGGAAAAGAACGTCCACGGCGCCAGACCGGCAAAAGCGAACAGCGGGTACGGTGGCCCGTCACTCTTCACTCCGGCCAGACGGTTGAAGACGAAGGTGAATATCAGCATGGCGATGAGCGGCTGCAGCACCGCCCACAGACCCCCGAGCAACGTCTGCCGGTAGCGGATCTTGATGTCTCGCCAGACCAGGAACGCCAGCAACTCGCGGTAAAGGAAGATCTCCTTGAAATCCACCGGCTGCCAGCCCTTGCGAGGCCGAATCGTCAGTTCAAAAGTCGATGCCATATTGCTCCGGACAGGCGGACGACGACCGAGGCCGTGTTGGGGGAGAGGATCGGACTTCGCGACCCCAGCTTCGGAACGCTAAGTCTTTTTTAAGCTTGCACTTGGGGCCCTGCCGCTGATTGAAAGCCGGTAACAAGAAGAGTGGCACAACGAGAGGTGGATTGTCCAGATTACCCCCGTCGCGGGGGGCGCGCCGGCATCCTTCGGCTAAGGCTTGCTTCCGCCAGCCTTGTGGCCTTTCTCCCCCTCCGCCGATAACAAGCGCTCGGCCTCTTCGTCCGAGACGCCATCCAACTCCTCGAGCAAGCGAGCCATTTCCTCTTCCTCGCTCTCGGCCGGAGGGCAGTGAACGATCTTTTCGGCCAGACCTGCGACCGTCGGGCTCTCCAGAAAACTGTGCAACGGCATCTGCACCCGAAACGTATTGCGGATCCTCGAGATGATCTGCGTCGCCAGCAGAGAGTGCCCGCCCAGCTCGAAGAAGTTGTCGGTCACTCCCACCCGATCCATTTTCAGCACTTCTTTCCAGATCCCCACCAGCTTCTCTTCGTCTGCATTACGCGGCGTGACGAATTCGCGTTCGGCCGGCGTCGGCTGGCCCGGCGAAGGTAACGCTTTGAGATCGACTTTTCCGTTGGCCGTGAGCGGAACGGATTCGATGCGCACGAATGCGGAAGGGACCATATATTCGGGCAACTGTTCGCTGAGAAAGCGCCGCAGTTCTTCCGGAGTCAGCGCCTGTGCCGAGACCACATACGCAGCCAGCCGTTTTCCCCCGCTCGCGTCGTCGTAAGGAACAATGACCGTTTGCCGCACCTTGGGATGTTGACGCAGGGCGGTTTCGATTTCCGCGGGCTCGACGCGGAATCCGCGAATCTTCACCTGGTGGTCGATGCGGCCCAGGAATTCGATGTTTCCGTCGGGAAGGAACCGCGCCAGGTCGCCGGTGCGATAAAGGCGGTCGGTCGGATCGCTCGAAAAAGGATGGGCGATGAAGCGCTCCGCTGTTTGTGCCGGCTGATTCAGGTAGCCCTTCGCGAGTCCCGCTCCGCCCATACAGAGTTCGCCAGCCACGCCTGGCGGGACGGGTTGCAGGTTGCGATCGACGATGTAGACCACATCGTTCGCGATCGGTTTGCCGATCGGAACCGTGGCCGGCGCCCACGCCTTCACCTCGTTCTCGGCAACCGCAAAGGTGCAACAACCAACCGTTGCTTCCGTCGGGCCGTAGTGGTTCAGGACGGCGCACTTGCTGCTCTCGCGAATGCGCTCGATCAGATGCCAACTCGAGGCTTCTCCCCCCAACACCAGATGTTTCCGGGGAAGCACTGCCTTTCCGTCGGGAGCATTCAGCAGCGTGTTCAGGTGAGAAGGAGTGATTTTTAAGACGTCGATCGGATGCTTCGCCGTGTAAGCCGCAAATAAGTTGGCGGCCATCGCCATTTCAAACCCAATGACGTGCAGGCATCCCCCGGAAATGAGAGAAGGGAAGATGCAGGTATTCCCGAGGTCGGCGCTGATGGTAGAGACCGTCGCGCAATGCAATCCCTGGGTCGGCTGCTCCAGTTGCAACTTTCGCCGGATGAAATGGCTGTAGTTCACCAGATTGCGATGGCAAACCGCAACGCCCTTGGGAACGCCGGTCGAGCCTGATGTGTAGATGACGTACACCAGGTCTTCCGGACTGTTCACAATTTGCGGATTGACCCTGGGCTCATGTTGAAACAGGGCCAGATCGCGATCCAGGCAGATCGTCTTGCCCGCGAACTCGGGCAGATTGTCCAAAAGCTTTTGCTGGGTGAGCACGATGGGAGCTTTGGTTTCCGACAACTGGTGCGCCAGGCGGGCCTTGGGATTATCCGGTACCAGCGGCACGTAGCATCCGCCAGCCTTGAGAATGGCGAGGAGCCCGACGATCATCTCCGCCGAGCGCTCCACACAAAGTCCGACCGCCGTATTCGCGGCGACTCCATTCTTGCGCAGAAAGTGTGCCAACTGGTTGGCGCGCGAGTTCAACTGCGCGTAGGAGAACTCCTGCTCCCCGCAGCGCAGGGCCGGGCGGTTCGGGTAGCGCGCCGCCTGCTGCTCAAACAATTCGTGAATGCACTTGCCTTGCGGGTAGTCCGCCTTGGTCTGGTTGAAGGCGGCAACCACCTGATGCCGCTCCTTCGCGTCCATGATCGGCAGGGAATTGACAGCCGTTGCCGGATTCGCGACCGCGCCAGCCAGCAAAGCGCCGAAGCGCCGCGCCATGGTTTCGACCAGGTCCCGCCGCAAGCGGGCCGGATCGAAAACCAGTTCCGCCTGCCACGCGGAATCCTCGACCACGCATCGCAACTCCACCTGGAATCCGTTGGCGTAGCAACGTTCCTGGAAGACTGAGAATGAAATCCCGGAGGCGGACCGCTGCGGGAATTTTTCTTGCACACTGAAGCCGGCAGGGACCGATTCCGGATCCTCGAGGTTGAAATAATCCAGCCGCCCGCTCGCCTCCTGTCGCACTTGCCCGGTCTGCTCCACTAGTTCCACTAGCCTGCGGTCGGTCTCGAAGTTCGCGTACACCGGAAGCACCTTCGCAAACACTCCGAAGGCGGCGTTCAGTTCTTCATGACTGCGTCCGTCGCTGACGAATCCCACGACCACTTCCGCTTGTCCCGTCAGCCGCCAGAGAAAGGCCTGCCAGCAGGACAGGAGGAAATCTGCCGCATTCGCCGAGGATTGCAGATAACTCGCGACTGCAGGCTCCAGACCGAGCGGGACAGTCTCAGGCCGGAATTCGCTCTTGGTTTCCGCCTTGCGAACGAAGGGCAGATTCAACGCGGGTATCTGTGCCGCCTTGTATCCCGCCCAGTATTCCCGGCTGCCGTTGGATTCCTCGTCGTCCTTCTGCTGGAGTTCGTTCTGCCACTCCGAGTAATCGGCATATTGCAGAGGATCGGCGCCGGTCGCCTCTTCTCCTCCGTAAAACTGGACCAGCTCGGAAACCAGATTCTTTAGGGTCGCCGCGTCGGCACACAGCGCAGGCAGAGTCAGAACCAGGATGTTGTGGTTCGCAGGCAAAATAGCAAGGAACGCGTGCACCATGCCGCTCTCGGTGCCCAGGTCGAGCTTGGCCGCCGCCAGCACCGGCCCCAACCTGGCTTCCAGTTCAGCAGGCGCTACACTTCGCAGGTCGACCTGTTCCCACTTGGGCTTGGCATCGCCATGAACCACCTGCAGAGCGAACTTCATTCCCGCAGGCCGGAGAAATCCGGTGCGGAGAATCTCATGCCGCTCGACCACCTTCTCCAGCGCGCCTCGTAGCCGGTCCGCATCGAGCGGTCCCTCGAGCCCCAGAGCCACCTGGGCCGCCAGAGGCTGGCCGTTCTCTTGCAAATGCCACACCCGTTTTTGCTGAGCCGATAACTGGAAACCGACAGGTTCCTGCATATGCGCTAATCTACTCCTGATGGCATACCAGTCGGACATAAACCGGCGGCGATGCCAACTCGGGTACCTACATGTTTTTTCTCACAATTTACGGAACCAAACACCATTACTTTGGTTTCAGTCGTGATTGAGTTTGCTACCGTAAGCTGACAGTTTAAGCCCGTCAGCAAGGCCAAGAGTACCCATGAGCGGTGCCGCCAGAACACAACCCGAAGCCGAACCGGTGCTGGAGCGCCGCAAGCCCGATGAGCCGCGCCTGATCTCCTTCACCCAGCGCAGGTTATGGTATCTCGACCAGCTTACGCCGGGTACCGGCGTCTATAACGTCCCTTACGTCGTACGGATCCACGGCACGCTGAATGTCGAAGCCTTTCACCAGGCCTTGAACGCTCTGGTCGCGCGCCACGAAGTCTTGCGCACCGTCTTTCTGGCTCCGGGAGGAAACCCGGTCCCGGTCGTCCTCAAGAAGTGGAATGTGGAGCTGAAGCAATACGATCTGCGGCATCTTCAGGGGACGGAACAGGACACGGAAGCGGATCGGATCGTGAAGCACGAGTCCTCGCGGCCTTTCAACTTCTCCCGCGATCTCATGCTGCGGGCCGCGCTGATCCGTCTCGCCGAAGACGAATACCTTCTGGTTCACGTTGCCCATCACATCGCCACCGAATTCGGTTCCACCCAGCTCATGTATCAGGAACTCTCGCCTTTGTATGAGGGCTTGGTTTCAGGCCGTCCCGCGATCTTGCCGGAGCCTCACATCCAGTACAGCGATTTCGCGCTCTGGCAGAGCCGCTATCTGCAAGGAGAGCGCCTGGAAGAACTGGTCGCGTACTGGAAGCGGCAACTGACGGGCGCGGCGCAACTCAATTTGCCGACCGACCGACCGCGGCCGCCGCTCGCCAGTTTGCGCGGCACTCGCTATCCCATGAAGCTCTCCCGCGAGCAACTCCAGGCCATCACCGATCTGAGCCTGGCCAGCGGCACCACGCCCTTCCGCGGCACCTGTGCCGCTTTCAACGTGTTTCTGCACTGCTGGTCCGGACAAGATGACATTTCCATCGGCTCGCCGGTTTCACCCAAGTCCAGCCGCCGCCTGGAAGGCGCTATCGGTTTTTTCGTCAATACTCTCGTGCTGCGCAGCGACCTCTCCGGTGATCCCACCTTCCGTGAATTGATGAAACGGGTGGGAGATGTGGTGCGAGGAGCTATCGAGCACGCGGATCTCACCTTCGACAAGCTGGTGGAAGCGCTGAAACCTCCGCGCGAAGCCGGCCGCATGCCGCTGTTTCAGGTGAATTTTCGAATTCTGAAAGCTCCCGTGCCCGCTCTGGAGCTGAAGGGTCTCGCCATCACCCCGCCGAAGTTCGTGGACACGGGAACGGCCAAGTTCGATTTGGCTCTGGAACTGGAGGCCGCGACCGGCCAGAACGGCTTCTTCGAATACAGCACCGACCTGTTCGATCAGTCGACCATCGCCCAGATGGCAAAGGATTTTGAAGCCATTCTGATGGGATTGATGGCGGAACCAGACGTCCCCATTTCTCAAGTCGCCGCGGTCCGTGACGTCACCGGGCGCGTGCGCGAGCGAACTTCGCGGATGCGGCGCTAGCTGCCGGCATTTCTGCTGTCCGGGGCTCCAGGAATCGACTGCCGCGCGGTCTCCGCATATTGGCCGGTGACCACCGGTTCCGTGACTGAGTACTTCAACAAACACCAGAGCGCGCGCACGCCGTCTTTCCAGCCAATCTTCTTACCCTCCTCGTAGGTTCGGCCCCAGTAACTGATGCCCACTTCGTAGATGCGGAGCCGACGCTTCGCCACCTTCACCGTGATTTCCGGTTCGAATCCGAAGCGGTCTTCCTCGATCGGAATCGATTGAATCACCTCGCGCCGGAAGACTTTGTAACAGGTTTCCATATCGCTGAGGTTGACGTTGGTGACGCAATTCGAAAGCAGGGTCAGCAGACGATTCCCGACCGAATGCCAGAAGTACAAAACGCGGTGCGGCGCACTTCCCAGAAATCGCGAACCGAATACCACGTCCGCTTTGCCTTGCAACAGCGGTTCGAGCAGTGCCGGGTAATCCGAAGGATCGTATTCCAGGTCCGCATCCTGGATGATCACGTAGTCGCCGGTGGCCTGTTGAATGCCACGGCGCAGCGCGGCCCCTTTTCCCATGTTGTGCGGCTGCAGAAAAACCTGCACCTGGGGATGACGCGCCTGCAATTCTGCCAGAATCTCCCGCGAACCATCTTGCGAGCCGTCGTCGACACAAACCAGTTCGATCTCGAGATTCACGGCGAGCACCCGCTCCACAACCAGACGGAGGGTATGGCGCTCGTTGTAGACGGGCATGACCACCGAAAGTTTCATGTTGGCTGAATTGAGCTAGTGTAAGGCAAACTTGCAAAAAATGTCGTTATACAGGCAGGTGCGCAAGTTTTTTCACAACGGCTTCGGCAAACGCCATGAAAACGCGGATATCGCTATTTTTTTCAAAGAGTTAGAAGTCCTTCCGTCCCCGTAGTTTGGCAGGCACATTGCACAGTAAAGACCGGAATTCCGGATGCTTGGCCATTCTTCTCCCCTTTATGGCCAACCCGTAAAGGGGCGTTTGACCAGAATGGCTATAAATTACCTTCCTACTCCGCGGAAGTTTGTCCACCGCATACTTTTCCTTTTGATCGCAGCCTGCCTGGTTGCCTCCGCGCAAGCGCAGGGCATCCACACCACGCTCCGGTCCCACACCAACCCGTACGGCGCCTACCAGAGCTATGCCGGGGTCTGGGGTGATGGCCACTACGCCTACATCGCGTCGGAACGGCGCAACGGCGTTCTCATCTACGACATCAGCAATCCCGATGCCCCGGTGCTCGCTTCCTACTACGCGCCCTCGAATTCGCTCGACATGGAAGACGTCAAAGTCGCCAACGGCATCGGCTACTTCGCCGACAACATGGGGAGCGGGCTGCACATCGTGAATGTTTCCGACCCCGCGAATCCGCAGTTGCTCTCGCAGATCACCTCCGCCAACGGCGGTTACGACAATACTCACAAGGTCGCAGTCTGGCAGAATTTCGTTTTCATCCCGCAAAATCTGACGGCCCCGGCCCTCATCAAAGTGTTCGACATCAGCAATCCCGCCATTCCCGTCCTCAAGACCACCATCACTTCCACTGATCCCATGTGGGTCAATGACATGGATATTCAGGACAACGGTTCCGGCTCCGTTCGTCTCTACACAGCAGGCTGGGGGGGCAAGTGCGATATCTGGGACATCACCAACATCGCCACCCAGGCACCCGTGCTGCTGGGATCGTTCAGTGCTGGAATCGACGGTAGCAGCGCCTCCGCTACCGCCGACGGCAACTACCTGGCGTACAGCCGCAAGACCACCGATGGCACTTCGGAAGTAAAGATCTACAACATCAGCAATCCCGCGAGCGTGACCGTCGCCTCGACTTTGACCATGTCCGCGCTGGGCATCGACGCGATTGCGCCGCACGATCCGAAGATCATGGGCAACCTGCTGTACGTTTCCTGGTTTCAGGCAGGCACGCTCATCTTCGACATCACCAACCCCTACAGCCCGGTGCTCGTCGGCAGTTATGACACCTGGCCGGGAGCGGTGAATGCGACGCAACTGGACGGCAACTGGGGCGTCTATCCCTACCTCGGGCAGGATCGCGTGCTTTTGAGCGACCGCAACACCGGGCTCTACATCATCGATGCCACGGGCGTGAATTCCCAAGCCGCTCTCTACAACTTCAAACTGAATCCGAGCAGTCTCGTGGGCGGAGTGAATTCGATCGGCACCGTCTACCTGGTGGGACTTGCGCCCACCGGCGGAGCCGTTGCGAATCTTTCCAGCAACAACTCGCTGGCGGTGATCCCTCCCAGTGTGACCATCCCGGCGGGCGGAACCAGCGCCCCGGTGGCGGTGACCACGAGTGGCGTGTCGAGCAAGACTACGGCAAGTCTGACCGCCGCTTTCGGAGGCTCGACTCTCACCGCGGTTCTGACTCTGACGCCAGAAATTCCCAGCTCGTTGAAATTCAGCCCCACGTCGCTGGTTGGCGGATTGACCACAACCGGAACGTTGACTCTCGGCGCGCCCACGGTTTCGGATACCAGTGTGACACTTAGCGTGGTAAGCGGAAGCGCGGCAGTGGCTTCGATCCCGAGTTCGGTGACTGTTCCCGCGGGCGCTTCCACGGCGACCTTCAGTGTGGTGACCAATGCGGTGAGCAGTTCGACGGTGGCCAAGATATCGGCAAGCCTCAACGGCACCACGGTGACGAATACTTTCACCGCCACCGCCAATACCCCGACTTCCCTGAAGTTCTCACCGACCTCCGTCATCGCCGGCGCCACCAGTACAGGCACCGTGACTCTGGCAGCCCCCGCGGTTGGGAACGTTTCGGTGACACTCACTGTAACCAGTGGAAGCGCCGCCGTTGGTTCGATCCCGGCTTCGGTGATTGTTTCGGCCGGATCCTCCACGGCAACTTTCCCTCTAGTGACCGCCAACGTTTCGACCAAAACCACGATCCAGGTTTCTGCCGTGGCGAACGGCGGCACCAAAACGGCTTCGTTGACGGTGACTGCGAATACCCCAAGCTCGTTGAAGTTCTCTCCGACTTCGGTAATCGGCGGAGCCAGCAGCACCGGCACTGTCACCCTTGCGGCAACCGCGGCGGCGGATATTCCTGTCACGCTCACGGTCACCAGCGGCGCTTCGGCAGTGAGTTCGATCCCCGCGGCGGTGACCGTCCCTGCCGGCTCGATCTCCGCCACATTTGTTCTGGTCACCGCGAACGTCTCGACGAAGACTACGGTTCAGGTTTCGGCGGCCGCCAACGGTGCAACTAAGACCGCGTCCTTGACGGTGACCGTCAATACTCCGAGTTCCCTGAAATTTTCCCCGGCGTCTGTGATCGCAGGGGCCGCCAGTACCGGCACCGTCACACTCGCTGCCACGGCGGCGGCGGATATTCCCGTCACCCTCACCGTCACCGGAGGAGTCGCGGCAGTCAATTCGATTCCAGTTTCGGTTACGGTTCCGGCAGGCTCAAGCAGCGCTACGTTCTCGCTCGCCACGGCGAATATTTCCGTCAACACAAACGTGCAGGTGTCAGCGGTCGCCTATGGTGTCACTCGGATCGCCACCCTGACGGTCACGCCGAACGCGCCGACTTCGGTGAGTTTCAATCCCAATTCTGTCACTGGTGGCGACACAGCCACGGGAACGGTCACGTTTGCTCAACCTCTGGCCAGCGAGATCGCGGTGACATTCACCCTTCTGAGCGGAAGCTCGGCGCTGGTTTCACCGCCTGCTACGATGATGGTTCCCGCGGGAAGTACGAGTGCTACCTGGATGGTCGCGACCAAGGCCGTCTCTTCGGCAACCACCGTGCAGGTAAAAGTAGGGGCAAATGGGGGTAGCAAGACGGGGACTCTGACGGTCAGGTAATCGTACAAGCCTCTCCTAAAGCATCAAGCGCCCTAATCGCTACCGAGCCTGACCACCGGTCGCACACCCGTGGTGGGATGACAATACCGGAAAAAGTGTAATTCCTTCCGTCCTGGACCGGAAGGGATGGAAATTTGACCTAAGGCATTCACCTTAGGCAGGCATGAATATTCTGTGGCGAAATCATTACCAATTCTTCATCTTCTCTCCTCGTCGAACTGACTGCTGAAGAAACGCACTCTTGTTGCGGTCCGCATCACCTCTAACCTGTTTGCGCCGCCTGTGGAAATCCTCGGTTGACGATCACTGAGTTCCCTCAAGGAACTTGGCAGTGTGAATGCTATGAGTTTTGGGAGAACCACCAACCGTCTTTTCATAGTTCTCAAAGTTGGCAGTCCCAAAGCTGGCCGCAGAACTGGTCCTGCGCGCGATTGTTGGCGGCGCCACCGTCCAATGGGGGGGTCTACGATGAAGGAGAATCCTGTTCGATTGGGTCCGCGCGAAGAGCAAATTGCGGAATTGTTGCTGCAGGGTTGTGACAATTCGGAAATTGCGCGGCAGCTGAAGATGGCTCGGCGCACCGTGAAAGCGCATTTCAATCGTCTTTTTCTGCGGTTCGGTATTACCAGCGGCATCAAGCGGGTGAAACTCGCAACACTCTTGTATCGGAGGCAGCTATGTTCGGAAGCGAGCGTTACGGAAAACGGATTCCTAGCGAGCGGGAACAGCGAGTCATCGAACTCGTCGCCCAGGGTCTCAAGAATCGAGAAGTCGCGGACGCCATTGGAACCACGGAGCACGTCGTCAAAAACTATCTTCGCGTCATCTACGACAAGCTCGGACTCTGGAACCGTGTCGAACTTGCTCTCTGGTACGAAGCTCGCCGACACGAAAATGCAGCCCACGCCTGAAGGGTTGGAACGCTGGGAGCAGAGCATCATGAACCTGGATGCGCCCGCGATTCGAGCCCGGCCCTTGATTGAGCAATAATGATTGAGCAATAAGAAGACGCCGCGTATGGCAGCAGTCGCATCGATCCTGCAGATTTGCGAGGGGAACTAGCGGCAGCCGCCGGACTCGAGGCTGCGCAATCTCTCCGCAGCGTTGGGTTGGCCCTTTTGTGCCGCCGCTACCAGCAGCAGGCGGGCCTGATCGCAGCTCTTCGCCACTCCGTCTCCGGTCATATAGAGGTTCGCCAGCAGAACGTCGGCGGCCGTATTCTGTTTGGCCACCGCCTTCCACAGCCACTTCGCCGCCTCCGTGGAATCGCGCATCCCATGTTTCCCTTCAAGATAGCCTTGCGCCAGGTAGAGTTCCTGTGCTCCGCCCTCAGGCGGCAGGGTCGTCTGCTCAGTTTGTCCGGCAACGCCGCTGGCCCTTTCAGGAAGAGAGTTGGTTAGCACCCGTGCTGAACGAGTCTCGAGCTCCTTCGCAACCGCTGGCTCGACTCGCGGTTGCTTCTCGGCCTCCACGGTACTTGCTGCAGTTGCGGGCGTGGTCACTGGCGCCGGCGGCTGAACCGGTTGGACCGCCGGAGCGGGCGCGGAGGAAGCGGGTGGCGACGAGGACGTCACATCCGGGCGGCTGGAAAACCACTGCAGTGCCGCAAACGCGGCTAACAAAACTCCCAGCGCAAGGACTGCGTACTTCCACCTTCCGGAAGACTCTTCTGAATCGGAGAGGCGGCTCAGGCTCTTTTCGCGCAGCCATTCCAGTTCATCGGCCTCGGCGGACGCTCTCGGGGCGAATGCCTCTTCCTCGCGCTGCTCAACGCTGCGCGGAGATGGTGCCGGTACCGGTTCAGGAGATCGTAAAGAGGTGCCGCACAGTCCACAGAATCTTTGCTCGAGTTCGTTGGGCTGCTGACAAACTCTGCAAATCAGGTGAGGAATCACAGACTTTGCCTGGCTGCTTTCCTCCAGGCGCGGAGATTCAACTTCTGTCTCAGTCTTGAGCTCGCGAAGAAGATCACCAACCGCTTGCTCTCGTTTCTCCGGGGGACTCGTAAAGTAGACCTGCGCCCAGCGCCCGAGATTCCGGCCTAGGGTCGGATTCTGAAGGGGATTGAGTTCCGGATTGGGCAATTCAACCGGCTTTTGTCCCTTTTCCCAAGGCTCTGACACGATCTAGTTCCCCCACGAAGTGAATAAACTAATTCCACTCCCGGTACTTCGACTTGTCAAACCCCAGATGTGGAAAAAAATTCCTGTAGGAAAACTCAGAAGCAAGGCTGCTACTGGCAAGGTCTGCGGAAGGCGGGCTCGAATTGGTCCAATTGCGCGTCACGTTGGCTGCTGAACTTGCCTCGTTCCGTCTTTCCGTACAGATCGGCCCCCGGGCAGTAGTAAAGGGCGGTGCGCTCATCTTCCCAGACTTTAATGTCTGGGTTTCCTTTGTAGACAGCCGAGGGAGGAGGGACAGCCAAGCCCAATTCGACCAGCGTCTTTTCGAAGAGCGTCAGTTGTGGCGGAGGCGGGGTCCTTGGGTGGCGATTATTCGTAGTGCTCGCGCCGTTGGGAGTCGAGTGCGATCCCCATCCTCCGATTACGACCAATAGAAGAACGGCTGCTGTCGCCAGATACAGGTTCGCCCGGTGCTTCGCAAGCCACAAGCGTTTCCGCGGCGTGTTGAACGATTCCAACCACTCCCGAGCCCGCGATGCCGAACTCCACGGCGATGCGGAGACCGGCCCTAAGGGAGCTTGTTCGGTGGCGTCTTCCCCCGCGGGCAATATCCGTACTGCTGCATCCGCAATATCGCCATCCGTCAGTTCGGAGCCCGTTTCCAGGAAATCCAGATCCGGCGAATCGGACTCGATAGGCAGAGGCAAAGCCGGGAATTCGTTTGCCTCATCAATCTCTTCAATCTCTTCGGACGCTGCGTTCTTGCGAATGTCTGCAGCCTGCTTCAGGTGCCAAAGAGAAGCCCACTTGCTTTGTAAGTCTCCGCTGGTCGGTTCTTCGCTGGGACGGGGAGCACCGCAGATTCCACAAAAAAACTCTTCTTTCTCCAGTTGGTGTCGGCAACCAAGACACACTACTTCGGCAATGTCCTTCTCGTCTTTCTTCGTGCCGATGACGTCAGGCATTGGAACGGCTGACGTGGCGGGCTTTGATTCGACCGGGGCCACACCTGCGGTCTTGCCTGGGTCAACTGCAATCCGCTCCAGTTGAGGTTTGATTCTTTCCAGAGCTTCGATCATGGTCGCGCGCTCGGTCGCCAGGGCCTGTTTCCATTCCAGTTCGGCCGTTCGTGTGATGGCCTCCGCCCACAGCCCTGCCATCAACTGGCAGGTGCGAACATCCTGCTCCTGGAAAGCGTTCTTTTCCGAGAAGCGAAGCTCAAGCACGCCCGCCACTCTGCCGTCATGACGTGCGGGAACGGCGATCAATGACTGGATTCCGCCTTCACGGCAAACATCTGCAGGCAGCCGGGGGTCCTTTTGCGCATCCGGCGATTGAATCGTCTGGCCGCTACTGATGCAATGCGCCGAAAGACTCGACGCGGCCGCGATGGGCATTCCGCTATCGTCGGCAGCGATTCCCGTCGCCGATTGGTAAGTGATTTCGTCGTCTTTCAAAATCCCAACCGCCGCCCCGCTCGCCCCGGTGAATTTCTCGGCTCGACGGGCGATCAGCGAAGCTGCGGACTGCAAATCAAGTTGATGGCTTTGAATCAGGCTCTGAATTTCGACGAATTCGGAAAGAGCCTGCGTGTAATCCGGGCGTGGCGCTTTCGCGGGCTGGCGATCACTTTGTTCCTGCAGCACATAGGCGGCCGCCAGCAGTTGCTGGAACGATTCGCGGTCCAGCACCGGCTTATTCTGCGTGGTTGTCGCAGTCGGCTTTACGTCGGCAGGCACTCCCAACCCTCCAGGCGAACCGCTCAATCCCCTGTATTGTAGTGCAATTCGTCAACCAAATTCGAACGCAGCCCGCTGCAAGATGTTGATACTGACAGCTTTGGGGGTTACAGACCGGGGCTCTTTTACGCCCCTCACCTGAATGTGCAAGATTTTGCAACTCTGATGGGTAAGTGCTTCCTGACCATGAGCCGCGCCCCAAAGCTATCGACTGGTCGGGGAAAGCTCCCGAGGACTGACCTGTTCGCTCTCTTCGTGGCTCAAGTAGTAGTGAACGGCAGGGGTGATCACCAGCGACAGCACCATGGAAATCAGGATGCCTCCGATCACGGCAATGGCCAGCGGTTGCAGCATTTGGGAACCGGCTCCGACGGCAAACGCCAGAGGCAGCATCCCGGCAATGGTCGCGAGCGCCGTCATCACAATGGGTCGCAGTCGGCGCCGGCTGGCTTGCAGCATCGCATCTTCCGCCGACAGTCCCAGCTTGCGGAATTTCTGATCCGCATCCAGCAGCAGAATTCCGTTCTTCGCCACAATGCCGACCACCATGATCATGCCCATGAATGACGACACATTGAAAGTCGTGCCGGTAATCACGAGCGCGATGAAGACGCCCGAGGTCGAAAGCAGCGCGGACGCAAGGATGGCCAGCGGCGCGGCGAAAGAGCCGAACTCAAACAGCAGCACAATAAAGACCAGCACGATGGCCAGAATCAAAACCGAAACCAGGTCGCGGAAGGATTTCTGCTGCTGCTGGTACGTGCCTCCGTATTCCACGCGAATCTCGGGAGGAATGTGCAGCCCGGCCATCGCCTTCTGCACCGCCGCGATTCCGGTTCCCAGATCGACGCCCTCCAGACGGGCGGTGACCGAAACGTCGCGCTGCAGGTTTTCTCGCCGGATCTCGGTCTGCGGCGGCAGTTCGGTGATGGTGGCCAGAGAGCCGAGCGTGGCCGTGTGGCCGGTGCTGCTGGTCAAAAGTGTGTTCTTCATCGCGTCCAGCGACACCCGGTCGCTCGCCGGGAAACGCACCCGCACCGTGTAAGGACGATCGTTCGCAATCACCGGCGTGGCTGCCGGTTCGCCTTCCAGAATCGCCGCCGCATCGGTGGCTACTTCTTCGGGAGTGAATCCGGCGCGCGCGGCTATGCTGGGATCCACCTGAAAGTTCACCGCCGGGCCGCTGATGGTGTTTTCGATTCCGTTGAGTACATCGACCACGCCGTTGATTTTTCCGATCGTCTCTCCCACTTTCGTCGCCCAGGTTTCCAGTAGTGCCGCGTCCGGAGAGAATAACTTGATCTGAATCGGTTCGGGCTCGCTGGTCAGGTCGCCAATCATGTCCTGCAGCACCTGCACAAACTCCACCTTCACCGCGGGCTCCTGTGTCGTAACTTTCTGGCGAATTTCCTCCATGATGTCGTCAATCCCGCGGTCGCGATCCCTCTTCAGCTTCACCAGAATGTCGCCGCGGTTCGCCTCGGTCACCGCCGCCAGCCCCAGCTCCAGTCCGGTGCGTCGCGACGTGCTTTCCACCTCCGGCGTGGCGTTGACGATCTGCTCCATGTGGCTCACGATGCGGTTGGTTTCCTCGAGTGATGTGCCCGCCGGAGTGAAGTAATCCAACGTAAAGCCGCCTTCATCCATTTCCGGCATCAGGTCCGAACCGGAATACTGGTAGCAGAAATAGGAAGCCACAATGAGGACCACGCTGAGCCCCGCCAACCACATCGGCTTCGCCAGCGCGCGGCGCAGCCAGCGCTGATGGAAGTCAACAATCTTGTGGAAGAACTTTCCCAGCGAAGCCTCTTCCACCGCCAGCAACCGGTCCACGGATTCTTCATCCGGCTCCATGCCTTCAACCGACAACTCCTTGCCCTTGCCGATGAAGTACTGGCTGAGATTCGGAGTCCAGGTCAGCGCCAGCGCCAAAGAAGCAAACAGGGAGACCGCCATGGTGACGGCCAGCGCCCGGAAGAATGTCCCGGTCACGCCGGTGATGGTGATCAGCGGCAGAAACACCACCACCGGTGTCACCGTCGAGCCAATCAGCGGTACCGTGATTTCCTGTAGTGCGCTATGAATGGCCTGCAGCCGGTCCTGCCCGGCGTCGCGGTGCAGCACGATGTTTTCCACCACCACGATGGCATCGTCGATGACCAGGCCCACCGCCGCCGCCAGCCCTCCCAGCGTCATCAGGTTGAAACTCTGCCCCAGAAGCTTCAGCGCGATAAACGTCACCGCCACCGTGACGGGAATCACCAGGCCCGCGACTACCGAGGTTCCCCAATCGCGCAGAAACACCACCAGAATGATCGAAGCCAGAATCAATCCCAGCAGGATGGCGTCGCGCACGCTCTTGATGGAATCGTTGACGATGATCGACTGGTCGTAGAAAGGCGTGATCTGGATACCCGGCGGCAGCGACTTCTGGATCTCTGCCACTTGCTGGTGCACTTCGTCCGCCACCTGCACCGTGTTGCTGTCGGGCTGGCGGTTGATGTTGAGCAGCACCGCGGGTTTGCCGTTCGCGGTCACGATCGTGTACCGGGGTTTCGTTCCCGGAGCCACCGTGGCCACGTCCCCGATGCGCACCGGAATTCCGCCGGGCGTCGTCTTGATCACGGTTTCTGCGATTTGTTCGGGAGTCCGCACCTGCCCGCTGATCAACCCCAGCACCAGTTGGTGATTCTGCTCGAACAAGCCTGGAGAATCGATCAGGTTCGTCCGCCGCATGGTTTCGAGAATGTCAGGGACCGTGACATTCGCGGTCTGCAACTTCGCGGGATCGGGAATGATGTGAAACTCGGGCTCCTGGCCACCCTGGATCACCACCGTCGATACTCCGTCCAGCCGGTTCAGGCGCGGTTTGATGTCGTAGGTCGCCATCTCCCACAGCTTGGTCTGCGGAACGTTGGGGGAAGTGAGGCTGTAGCCGATGATCGGAAAGCTGGCGAAGGTCATGCGATGCGCGACCACCGCTGCCGTCGGCGGCAGATCCGGCTGTACCCGCGACAGTGCCGCGTTCACATACTGCAGGGTCTGAAATGTGTCGACGTCCCAGCTGAAGAACAGATCGATTTCCGCGGAACCGCGGCTGGTGATGGAGCGCACTTCCTGCAAGCCGGGAACACTGTTGACCGCTTCTTCCAGCGGCCGCGTGATCGTCACCATCATCTGGTCGATGGGCATCACGCCGTTGTCGACCGCAATCAGGATGCGGGGAAAATTCGTCTCGGGAAACACCGCCACCGGGATGGTGAAGGCCAGGTAAATTCCCAGCAGCGCCAGCGTGATGATAACGAAGATGACCGGTTTCGAATGACGCGAAAACCAGAAAGAGGATTCCGGATGGTTCACGGACGTCCTCCGGCGCTCACGCGGCACTCGGGCGCCCCGGTGGTCCGGGACCCGTCACCTGCGGGTTGTCGGCGCGAGAACGGCCGCGGGGCGCTATTTCTTGTCATCCTTGTCGTCCCCGCCCTTGTCCGTACCCGGTTTGGCCGCGCCCTTGTCGTTGGAATTCTGCTCCGCCGTTTCCACCTGGATCTTGGTATTGTCGGGCAAGCCGTAAGCCCCGGACGCGACCACCCGCGCGCCGGCTTGCACCCCTTCGGTGATCTGAACCTGATCGCCCTGGCGAATGCCGACTTTGACCGGCTTCTGATGCGCGCGATCGTCGTCGCCCACCACCATTACGGTGGTCGCGCCGTCATCTCCCGTCAGCAATGCGACCGCAGGAATCACCAGCGCATCGGGCACGGTCTGTGCCACCATCGATACCTGTACGCTGGTTCCCGGTTTCAGCTGCTCTTTCGGATTTTTCGCCTGCACCCAGACTTCGACCGTGGTGCTGTTGGGATCCAGGGCCGGACTGATAATCGTCACCTTGCCTTCGACCGGAGCGCTGTCGCCGGGAGCCATAATCATCGCCTTGTCCCCGACCTTCAATACCGCTGCTTCCGGCTGTGGGATATGCGCCTTCGCGATGACCTGTGAAATGTCCATGACGGTGAGCAACGGCATGCCCGCCGTAGCCATTTCCCCGGGGTAGAGCGGGCGGTCGGTGATGACGCCGCTGATGGGGCTGTGAATCTCGGAGTAGCTGAGTTGCGCCGACGCTCCCTGGTACTTGCCCTTGGCCGACGTCAGTTGTCCCGCCGCCGACTTCAGTGTCTGTTCCTTCTCCACCGCCATCATGGCTTCCAGATGCTTTTCGGCAATCTCGTACTGGTTCTTGGCATTGGTGTAATCCACGCCGGCCTGATCCAGATCCTTGCGCGGCAGCGCGCCTTCCTTGAACAACTCCTGGCGGCTGTCGTAGAGCTTCTGCTCCGCGTCGTACATGCGCTTGGCGGCGTCCGCATCTAATTGGGCCTTCTGAATGTCAGCGGGCAGGCTCGCGGCCGTGGTGGTTTCGTACGCGGCTTGCGCTTGCTCGTAGTCGCCGCGGTTCTGCTCGGCCGCCGCAGACAGGTCACGGTTTTCCAGCACCGCCAGAAGCTGGCCGGCATGCACGTGACTGGCTCTCTGCACGTAATACTTCTCGACCGGCGCGCTGATCTTCGGGGTAATCGCGGATTGCTGCAGTGGAAAAAGGATGGCCTGCGCGACCACGATTCTTTGCAGCGAGGTCTTCTGAACGGTCGCCACCTGCACCGGCACCGTCGGTTCCTTCTCCGCCGGTTCCTTGGAACAACCGCTGAACGATGCCGCGACCAGCACGGCAAGCAAAGCCGCGAGAAGAGGCTTTTGCGGAAGCCGCAAGCCCGATGCCCGAAACCGGGGTTCGCGCGGACAGCTCAAGAGGGAAGACTGGAGAGTGAAGTTCATCAGAAATTTCCCGTCAACGTCTGTAGCGTGGCCAGCGCTACCCGGAAACGGGCCTGCCCATCGTTAAAAGCATTTCGCGCCTGGGTCAGCGTGTTCTGCGCGTCCACTACTTCTAGAACCGTGGCCTCGCCGCCCTGGTAACGCATGGTCGTGAGCCGCAAACTGTCGGCGGCCAGTTCCGCCGACTGGTTCAGCGACTCCAGTTCCTGCCGCGAGGTTTGTGCTTCGTCATAGAACGTGCGCAGGTTGGCCAGGAGTTGCCGTTGCGTGGCGCTTAATTCTACTTGAGCCAGACCGCGTTGCAACTCGGCCTGTTTGAGCTTGCTGCGATTCGATCCCCAGTTCCACACCGGAAACTGCAGGGTCGCTTGCGCCGCGTACCCGAGATTGCGAACGGTCTGCTGCGTGACCGGGTCATACTGACTGGTGGCAAAGTGCGCGGCATCGATCCCGTAGAAATAATCGAAGCTCAACGACGGCAGAAACCCGTTCCAGGCGGCGGCCACTTCCTGTTTCGAGGCCTGCAGCGTAGCGGTCGCGGCCCGCAATTCCGGATTCTTGTTGGCGGCTGCGGCCTGCACTTCCGGAAAGGGTGGCAGGGATTCCGGCAATTGCAGATCGTCGACTACCGTGAAGTTCTCGGTGAAATCGGGAAACACCAGCACCGACAACTCCAGCCGGCTCCGGTTCATTTCGAGCTCGGCTTCCTGCAGGTCGCGATGCTGCTGCTGTTGTTGAATCTGGGCCTTGATCACGTCGGAATGCGCGACTTCGCCGCCTCTTTCAAGCTTCTGGCTGATGTCCAGAAAGCGTTGCGCCTCGGTATCGGCCCGCTGCGCGGTGGCATATTTCCTCTCTGCCACGGCAAACCCGTAATAGGCCTGGACGACAGTGACCACCAATCCTCTGGCGGCGATCTCCGAGCGCGCCCGTGCAGCCGCTTCCAAAGCCTGGGTTCGCCGGTAGTCGGCAATATTCTGCAGCGAGAGTTCCTGATGCACATTGCCCTGGCTGAGATACTCATGCACGCCGTTGTTCGCGATGAATTTTCCCGCAACCGTTCCGTTGCCCTGGGTGTAGAGATACGACGTCGTGTAGTTCACATTGGGCAGCAACGTCGCCCGGCTTTGCACCTTGTCTTCCCTGGCAAGGCCGTAGTCGGTGACCGCCGAGCGGTACTCCGGATTGATTTTCTTGGCGCGCTCCAGAGCATCCTGCAAGGTTAGCGTCAGCGGAGCATTATCGGAGGAGGGCGTGGTCCCGCTGGCGATGCTTGCCTGATTGCCCGGCGACTGCCCCCAGGCGGCCACGCTGAGGCCGATCGCCACGATTGCGGCACAAAGACCGGCTGGCAGCGGATTCCGAGCGGCTAATGCACGAAGTTTGGAATTCATACACCTCACCATGGGGCGCAAACGAATCGCTATTTTCAACAAGGGGAGATTAAGGAAACCTGAACCAATAGCTGTGCAGTGTCTCGTCTCAGATCGGTTGCCTATCAGTTACAGGAAGCTCAACCACCATGCGGGTTCCCTGGCCGGGTTCGCTATCCACGGCGATGGCTCCGCCATACGCCTCCACCAACGCCTTCGCGATCGCCAGTCCGAGTCCGAAGCCTCCCGTGGCGCGGGCACGCGAATGGTCTCCGCGATAAAAGCGCTCGAAGATGTGGGGAAGGTCCGCCTTTGGAATGCCTACACCATGGTCCTGAAACACCACCCGCGCCGCTTCCCCGTTATTCTTGGAGACGGTTACCTCCACCGAAGCCCCTTCCGGACTGTAACGGACCGCGTTCTCCAGCAGATTGACCCACACCAGTTGCAGATCCTCCGGATCTGCCCGGAACAGGACCGGCCCGTTCGTCGATAGTTGCAGCCTGGTGTGGCGGGTTTCCGCCAGCGGACGAATTCTTTCCACCGCCTCTTCGCAGGTTGCGCCCAGATTGATCACCGGCAAGTCCCGCCGCAGCGCTCCATGCGCCCACTGTTCCGCGCGCGCCAGGCGCAGCATCCATTGCAGCAGTTGCTCCAGCCGCTCCAGATCCTCCAGACCCTGATCGAGTCCCCGCCGGTATTCTTCCGAACTGCGCGGACGGGTCTGCAAGGATTGCAATGTCGATTTCAAAACCGCGACCGGAGTCTTCAGTTCGTGAGCGGCGTTGCCCAGAAACTCCCTCTGCTGCGTGAAGGAACGCTCGAGGCGCGCGAGCATGGTGGTCATCGACTCGGTGAGCGGCCGCAGCTCCGAGAACTGTTCCGCCTCTTCGGGAACACGCAGCTTCCACTGATTGGCGGAGACCAGCGACGCCTGCGTCGCCAGTTCCTGCAGCGGCAACAAGCCGCGGCGGATGCCCCACAGCGCCAGCAATCCCGTCATGGCGAGCAACAGCAGGCTGGCCACCGCGATGAAGATTCCCGCTTCCCGCACCTGCTGTTGCACGTGCAATGTCGGAGACGCATACACCACCGTCAGCGTCACCTCCGGCAGATCCGCTTCCCGATCCAGGATCGGCATCTGCCCCACGCGGACCGCGCGATAGGGAATGCCTCCGGAGATAAATGTCCAATCGCGCGGCCCCGTGAGCGGTATATCCAGGCCCGCTGGCCAGTTCTTCGATCGGACGAGCAGCCCGGAACGGTCGGTCCAGATGGTAAACAGATCCGCATGCGCCGGATCAAGCGGAGGAGGAACCAGCCGCTGGTCGAAGTAGACGTTCCCGCTGTCATCTTCCGCGTAGCGCACCAGCGCGGCCACGCTGGTCGCCCGCGACTGGATTCCCAGGTCGAGCGCGGAAAGCAGGCGGCGATGCGTGTAATAGATCCCGCAGAGCAACAGTCCGAGCGCCAATAAAGCTTGCGACACAATGACCGTCGCAATCAGCCGCCGTTGAATGGAACGCCGTAGCATCGCTAGTCCTGCAAAATGTAACCCTGTCCCCGAATCGTATGGATCAACTGTCGCGAAGATCCGTCATCCAGTTTTCGACGCAGCCCTGAGATGTACACCTCGATCACGTTGCTGAACTTCTCCCAGTTGTAGTCGTAAAGGTGCTCGAGCAATTCCGTCTTCGACACCACCGCCCGCGGACGGTGCGCCAGATATTCGAGGACACGGTACTCCATCGCTGTCAGAGTAACCGGCCGGCCGCCCCGCTGCACCGTGCGGTTTACCGTGTTGAGTTCCAGATCGCCGATCGCCAGCACCGGAGCAGAATGCCCTTTCCCGCGACGGATCAGCGCCTTGGCCCGCGCCAGCAACTCTCCAAGATCAAACGGCTTGGTCAGATAGTCGTCCGCACCCGCATTCAGGAGGGCGACGACGGATTCTTTATCGTCGCGCGCGGTTACCACCAGGACAGGAGTGTGTTGCCCTTGTTTGCGAATCCGCTTGAGCAACTCCATTCCGTCCATGCCCGGCAGCATCAGGTCGAGAAGCAAAAGATCGTAGGTGTCGGACTCGGCGAGAAACAGGCCTTCCTGGCCGTCGGGAGCGATATCGACGGCATAGCCTGCGCTCTCCCGCAGGCTGAGCGCGATGTTCTCCGCTAAACGAGGCTCGTCTTCGACAATCAGGACGCGCACAATTCACCGCCACCAAGCTGTGCTTAGTAATCTCACGTCTCACCTTAACCTGTCCTGAATTCCGTTGAAAGTATCCCGCTTGGAGCCAGAAAGGAAGGGCAAGCGTGTCGGCAGGGCCGTTATGGGACGCTCAGTCCCATTCCGGCTGCAAGGTTACGGTGGTGTGGACTCTTGGTCTGCCTCCAAACGTAAGCATCTGTTTGGTTTTCTCCTAGGCGAAGCTTTGGCGAAACACTTGCTTCCTTCTTTCGCGTCCAGCAAATCAGCGAGGAACGGTAATGACCAATCTCAACGAAATCAAAATTACGCGGCGCGATGAGGAAGTCCTGAAGCTTCTGGTCCAGGGATGCAGCAATAAGGAAATTGCAAGCCAGTTGAAGATCAGCCCGCGCACTGTCAAACAACACCTGCGCACGTTGTTTCTGCGCGCGGGCATCACCGAAGGCCGCAAACGGGTCAAATTAGCAACGGCCATGTTTATGAAGGAGCAAACAGAAACATGCAACCACGTGATCGGCTAACCGCGAAAGAAGTGCAGGTGGCAACTCTGGTTTGGGAAGGTCTCACCAACCGCGAGATTGCCAACGTCATTGGTACCACTGAGCAGGTAGTGAAGAACTATTTGCGCAACACGTTCGACAAACTCGGAGTCTGGAGCCGCCTGGAACTTGCTCTTTATATCGCCGCCCATGGGGGACCGAACTGGACGGAAGAAATCGGCTTAGCACAACCTGCTGTGTCACTTGCAGGATAGCTGCCGAAGTATCCATGCTTGGCCTGCGTCCAGTTTTTCACAGGCCATGGTGTGAGCAATGTCACCGACCGCTCAGTTGAACGGATGTTAGAAAGTGGCAACGGTCGGCCTACCTGGTGTTGTCTTGGCGGGACCGGTCGGCTTGACTGCACACAATCTGCGGCACTGGCTTGTGGACGTCCGGCATGTACCTGAAACTAAGGGACCTCTTGGGGCAGGAAAGTGGTTGACGAGGACTCGATCTGAGGGTAAATACGCCCCAATTACTTGTGGGTGTGCACAATCCCCTGCGGTTGTGCCCGAATGGTCGAGGGTTCTTCCGTCGTGAGGCTCCGGTGGTCTTTGCCGGCATGATGGGAAATCACTGAACCGGGCGAGTTACTGGCGTCTCTCATCTTGGAAGCCAGGTTTTCCGGAAGCTCGCTGAATTGTTCCGCCTATGCTGTCGGCTCGACCCAATTCGGCTCAACCGACGATTCTTGTGGTCGACGATTCGCCGGACATGCGCCGCTATCTGCGGATCCTGCTGGAACTGGATCGTTATCACGTGGAGACTGCGGGGGATGGCAACGAGGCGCTCCGCCGGCTGGACGAAGGCTGTGCTCCCGCCCTGGTGTTGCTCGACCTGCAAATGCCCGGATTAAATGGTTTGCGCACGTTGCGCCGTATGCGCAAGCGTCACCCTGACTTGAAGGTCATCATCTGCTCGGCCGAAGAAAATCCTCGCAAGCTGCGCCTCGCCGCTGCACTGGGTGCGCACGCCCATTTGACCAAGCCCGTCCACCATCTGTATCTCTCGGCGGCCGTGGAACGATGTCTGGGCCCGGCGCCTCCGGCTATGGCGAGCCAGACTGCAAGTGTGATTACATTGCCGCCACCGGGGGAAGGGAGTTGATCGGCCCCCGGACCTACACCGGGAGGCGCGTGATGCTCTGCAGAAACTGCTTCAGGCGCGCCGCATCCTCCGGCGCAATTTCGCTGAACTGAACCCCGACTCCGAACCCCGGGCGGCTGCTGATCACTTTCCCTTTCGCCAGAAGTTTTTCGTCTTTAATCCACAAGATGATCTTCAGGTTGGCGCCTTCCCGTAACGGCATCGGCATTTCGACGAAGCAACCGCCGACGCTGAGATCGGCCGCCTTGCCCCAGATCTTCGTGCTCTCGCCTTCAGGATAGAGTTCAACGGAATTCATGCACTTGAGCCGGGGATGCTTGCGCCTCTCCGTGCCTTTGGAATGCCGGCCAAATTCGTCGATACCGGGTGCGGGCAGCGGGAAATCCCAGAAGGGCTTTTCCGGCGCTACATTCTCGAGTCCCACTTGCCCTTCTTGAGGGGTCCCTCGCGTCGCGGTCCATTTCACGCGAAATCTTCCCTTGTTCGCCCCATAAGCCATCCCGACGACTTCACCGATTTTGATCGTGGCCTTCAGACCGGAAAGTTTGGCGCCGCCGCGGCTGACATTCTCCGTGGTGATGTTCTCGGAGAAGGGGCGTCCACTGAAGTCGGTTCCAAAGATGCGAACGGGGACCTTGAGATCTTTCCGTGGTTCCCGGCGTTGACCCATAGGCTTCGATAACATCCTTTCGAAGGTTAGACAGGGCCCGAGCTACGCTGATAGTACCGCGGGCCCGGGGAAGCCGCCTAGTGACCACAAGCATCCCTGAGAACCCGGCTGGGGAAAACGCTGCAAAAGCTTGCATTTCGGCCCGAATCCCGACCGCCAAAACCGTTGCAACTCATTGTTTGCCAACAGCTTACTTCAGGCCGCTCGGCACTTGAATTGCACTTCCCGAAGGTCTGCGGTTCCAGCACGACTCGGCCCAGCCTTTGCCGAGGGCGGAAAACTCCCGCGAGGTAGGCGATGGCGTACAAAGAGACTTTCTGGATGGCTTGTGACTCGACCGAGCAATTGCGCGCCGAGTACGGTCCCTTCCACACCCGGGCAGAAGCCGAAATGGAGGCGCGTAAACTCGGCTTCGGCTTCCTTTTGCGCTACGAGCACCTGATCGGCGACAACGAAGACATTCAGGAAGTCCGCTGCATCTTCATCGAACTTCCCCAAACTTCGGCTCCGCGGATCGTTCGCAAACTCCACACTCGCTGCGCCTCCTGCGGCGAATCGGCGGTTCACGACGAGCACTGGCGCGCCGAGGTCTGGGCCGATATCCATGAGTTTGAGCATACCCGTCATCGCGTCCGCCTCTTCGAGCAGACGCGTGCCGAAGGGCTGAAGGAAATTGGAGACTGGCGCGAACCCTGCGCCTGAAGCCGCTTCTCCAGTCTCCGCTGAAACCGCCGCCTGATTTCTGCTATAAATTCCTGCGGGAAATCCTATGATGCTGGTCCTCTCGCTGCTGTTGTCCCTCGTCCCTCTGCTGGGTATCGCCTGGATTGCTATCTACGGTTCGGTTACCACCGTCGACGGCTTGTTTCTATCCCTCATCCTGCTGGCCCTGTCAGGCATTCTCGCCTTGAACGCATTGCTCGAGCTGAAACACAAGAGAACGCCGTCTGCCGCGACCTCGCCTCGAGTTGGGGGCACGGCTTCCGGTCCGTCCCAATCGGGCCTGGTGCAACGTGGCAAAGTAGCCAGCGTACAGTTCTTTGAAGCTCACGTAGGCCAATCGAACAAATCGATTGTGACCCTGGAGGGCGCGGGCAACGCATCCCATCTGGTTGTTGTCGAAGGGGATGTGCGGAACGCGCTGCCGGTTGGCCAGAGAGTGGAGATCACCCTCCGCAAGCAAGGCGGCGCTAACGTGCTGGTAAACGTAAACTACGCCTGATTGCCCGGCGGTTCCCACCGCGGATTACGAACGTAATCACTCGACCCCATTTCCCCATGCCTGCCTCCTGCCTTGCATTAGACAATTGGTCTTTGGCCCGCGGTTTCGGGCGAGAGTCTCCGGAGGAGACGAATGTCAGGCAGCAACGCAGACGAGCGAGCCGTCCAGCCGTCGATGCTGGCGCGAGCGGAAGAAATTCAGCGGCAGATTCAGGACCTCTCGGGCCGCGACCTCCAGCTCTGGTCCATCGGGGCCCTGGTCATTCTGGTGCTGACCGGAGGGTTACTGTCGATCCTGGTTCCGAACATGATGTGGGCGCAGCGCGTCGTCCTCATTGAACGTAGTTACCTGCCGCAGCTTTTCTTCGGACTCATCAGCCTGATCCTGCTCTGCAACATCTACCTGCTGGGGCAGAAGCTCACGCTCAACGCCACCCGTCGAGCCCTGATCCGCGAACTGGTGCTGAACGAGCGCCTGGAAAACCTGTCTCTGATCGACCCGCTCACCCAGTTGCTCAACAAGCGCGCTGTCAACGAGATTGTTCCGATCGAAGTGGCCCGCGCGAACCGGATAGGCAGCCCTCTCACCTTCATGGCGATCGATCTCGACGGATTCCGCGCCATCAACTCCAAATTCGGTTCGATCGAGGGCGATCAGGTGCTGCTCGACTTCTCCAAAATCTTGAGAACGGTTTTCCGGGGAGGCGACATCGTTTTCCGCCAGGGCGGCGACGAATTTCTCATCGTGATGCCGGAGACCAACGAGCAGCAGGCCGACTATCCCGTGCAGCGGTTATTGCGCGGAGTCGAGCAGTGGAACCTGGCCCACAAGAAGAGTTACCAGATGGCCTTCAGCTATGGCCTGTCCGCCTACGTGACCGGCGCGGACTACGCCGATGCCCTGCGCGTAGTGGACCGCAAGATGTATCAGAAGCGACACAACCTGGTGCCGGTGTTCTAGCCTGCTCTACTTCCGTTGTTGTACGTACAAACCAATAACAACAAATTATGTTGATACGCCTAAGTTGTTGAAAATTGTCCAGGAGATCTCCGGGCGGAAATTCACCGTGCGGAGGCCGTACAGGATGCCTCCTGCGGAGTTCGTAGAGGCCCTTGGTGGCGTCGCGGAGGGTCGAAGCAGGGTCGAGGTCGTCCGCGGCGCGAAAGCTGCCAGAATCGCCTCGCAGCGCGAAATTAGCTTATAGATAATCATTGATCGCATGGGATTACCGGGTTCGGTGGCATACCGGGCCCCACCCTCCTCTGTCATCCTCATCTGAGTGGTAACTTGTTTGTCTGGAAGCGCGGGTCCTGGCCGGCATAATCCGCGGCCACCGCGACTTCGGGGTTAATCCATTCGATGACGGCCGCATAGCCAAGACTTTCGGGATCGTGGCGAAGATAATCAGAAACCACTCCCATCACATGAAAACCGTGTTTCAACTGAAAACACAGAGTTGGGTCCGTCAAATCGCCGCGAATGACCGCGATCACATATTCCTCGGGGCTCATGCGGCTGGAGTACGCATGATAACCACGCAGTCTCGCCCCCGCGCGAATACGAAGCAATCCCAAACGCCGGACGAGATCCCGTCGAGCCTGATAGATTTTCGAACCTATGCCCCGACCTTGCATCAGCGGGTGGACCATGACCTCAGCGCCATACAGCGTCCTTCCGTGAACCGGATCATGATTGGTAAACATGCCTAGATCCGTGAAATCCCGCCAGCTCGACTTCATGTCGTAGTCGTCCCAATAGACACTCAGACTCGCAGCCATGCCCACCACGCGCTCCGAAGATTCCTCCACGGCAACGAACTGTCCTTCAGGAAAGACGCGGAGATGCGAAGTCAGCTGGTCTTGGTTCCAGGGTAATCCGGATGTGTAGACTTCGCTGCACATGGCAATGATCCCGGGGAAATCCGTGGGTTGCGTATTGCGCACCGTAATTTGGGGTTGGACTTGGTTCACAGAATTACGATCTCCGTCTCGGCAGTGACCGATGCGCTCCGGGCACTATCGAGCAATGGCAGTACCGTACCCGACTCCCGCGCATCGGTGATGGTGTTCAAGTTAAGCTCCCCAATCACCATCATTTCCTGATTCGGATTCCCCTCTGCCAGTATCCCGTCCCGCGAAAACGCGAAATCGCTCGGTGTAAGAATGGCCGCCTGGCCGTAGTTCAGCGAAACTGCCGGCACCATGGGCAACGAGCCCACGGTGTGAGATTGAATCACATAAATCTGATTCTCGATAGCGCGAGCATGAGAACAGTAGCGCACCCGCAGAAAGCCCTGGCGCTCATCCGTACAACTGGGGACGACCAGGATATGGGCACCCTGCCGAGCCGCGGCCCGGGCGATATCGGGAAACTCGACATCATAGCAAATCGCAATCGCGACCTTGCCGAAGCCGGTTTCGAAGATCTTCAGCCGTGAGCGCGGCGAAATCTTCCAGTCCTCCTTTTCAAAGCGCGTCATGTGCAACTTACCCTGGACGCCGACATTGCCGGAGGGACTGAAGAAGAAAGAATCGTTATAAACATGGTCACCGACATTCTCCATCACCGGGATCGTGCCCGCGACAATATACATCCGATGCTTGCGGGCAAGGCCCTCCATCAATTCCTTGTAGGTAGGGACTTGCTTCGCCAAATCTTCAATCTGCTCGCGGATGGGACGCTTTACGTTCCCGAGCGTTAGCAGTTGAACGGTGAAGTATTCGGGGAAAACGAGGAGTTGACATTTATAGTCCGCGGCGGTTTCAACCAGCGCTTCCACTTGATCGCGAAACTGATTGAACGTCTGAACCGGGCGGATGAAGTACTGCAATGAGGCCACACGGATTCGTTCCATGTATTTACTATACGACTGGACGGCGTGTAGGAGTCGACGTGGGGCGATCGCGCGCAAATCCGCGATCGAACACTACCTCCGCGAAAACCGGTGTGAGCGTCGAGTCTTCCGCGCCGCGCGCCAGTGCAATTCCGCTCAGGAGGACAGGGGCGCGGGAATGATTAAGGCGTCGCGGATAATCCTGCTGCCGCGGAGGCATCCAGTAACCAGACCAGGCGGCCGTTGGTGGGATGGACCTGGGCTGAGGGCAAGTCGCGGCGATTTTCCCCAAGGATCTGGCGGACCATGGGGGCTTTGTCGGGGCCGCTGACCATGAACGTGACACAGGCGGCGCTGTTCAGCACCGGGAACGTGAACGTGATGCGGTAGGTCTGGAACTTGTCCACCCAATTCGCCACCACCAGTCGATTCGTTTCCGTCAGCGCAGCCGAGCCGGGGAACAGGGAAGCGGCGTGACCGTCGGGGCCCATGCCGAGCAGGATCAGATCGAAGCGGGGGAACTCGCCGGGCTTCACGCCAAAAAAACTCCGGATGCTCTGCTCGTACTCGGACGCAGCGGCTTCTGCGTCTTTCACTTCCGTGCGTACACGGAAAACGTTTTCTGTCGGAATCGGAGCCCTTGAGAGCAGCTCTTCTTTCACCATGCGGTAGTTGCTTTCGGGATCGTCGGGGGCCACGTCGCGCTCATCGCCGAAAAAAAGATAAATCTTTTCCCAGGGGATTTCGGGCATGGTCCCGAGCATAGCGTAGAGGTTCTTGGGCGTGGAGCCGCCGGAGAGCGCGACCGAGAACTTGCCTCTGGCCTGGATCGCGGCATTCGCCAGAGTCACGAATTCCTGGGCGGCGGATTGAAACAGCGCGGGAGGATCAGGGAAGGTACGAATTTCAGTCGGCATATGAGTGAAGATGTGGTGTCGATATTTTCGTATCCCACCTTTGTCGCAAAAGGCGCGACCAAGATGGGGCACCTCGTTTTCGATGGTGCCCGGCTTTCTTACGTTCCGGATCTTACCGACGCGCAGCGGGCGGCGCCCAGCAACGCGGTCTTGTCGTTGGTGATGACCCGCACCGGCATCGATTCCATCAGGGTCTGCATTCGGCCCTTGGAGACGAACGATTGCATGAACAGCGGCCCGGCCAGTTTCGACAGCAATTTGGGCGCGATGCCTCCGCCCAGATAGACTCCGCCCGTTGCCATGAGTTTCAGCGCGAGATTGCCGGCCTCGGCGGCGTAGAGGGAGACAAACAGGTCGACCGCCTGTTCGCACACCGGGCAGCGGCCTTCGAGAGCGGCTTTCGAGATGGCGGCCGCGGGGTCGCCCTGTCGCATTTCGTCGGCGAGCCACGGGGGTTCGGTTCCGCGTCCGGTGTCGCGCAGGAAATGAAAAAGATTCACCAGGCCCGGGCCGGAAACCACGCGTTCGTAGCTGACATGACCGAAGCGGTTGTGCAGGTATTCCAGCAGTTCCATTTCCAGTTGGTTGCGGGGTGCGAAGTCGGTGTGTCCACCCTCGCAGGCGAACACCTGATGCTGGGTTCCGTCCCAATACATGCCGGCCTCGCCCAGTCCGGTGCCGGCGGAGATAACCGCCTGGTTGCCTACGGGAGTTCCCTTGACCTGATTGAGCGCGACGACATCGGAGGAATCGAGAACGGGGATGCCCCACGCGTTCGCCTCGAGATCGTTAATCAACAGAGTCTTCTTGAGGTGCAGTTCGTCCGACAAGCGTTCGGAGTCGATGATCCAAGGAAGATTCGAGGTCTCCACGCGTCCGTTGCGCACTGGGCCGGCGACGCCGAAGCAGGCGGTGTCGGCGCGAACTTTGGCAGTCTCCACGAACTTGGCGACGATTTGATCGAGGCCGGAAAAATCGCGGCTGGGAAAAACGGAGGGGGAAACCATCCGGAAGTGGCCGTCCATGACATCGAAAAACGCCAGTCTTGTGTGGGTGCCCCCGATGTCGCCTGCCAATATCATTTCTCGAAGTTCCTCCAGTGCCGCCCGTCGCGCTCCAGCAGTTCCTCCGACTCCCTCGGCCCCCAGGTGCCCGCCGCATAGTTGGGGAAATTGCGCGGAGGCAGAGCCTTCCAGACGTCGAGAGCAGGACTGACCACGCACCATCCGGCTTCGACCATGTCGGCGCGCTGGAACAAGGTTGCATCTCCGATCATACAGTCGTGGAGCAGGCGCTCATAACCGGTGCTGGGTTGTTGCCCGAAATAGTCGACATATTCGAAATTCATGTCGACCGCGCCCAGACGCATGACGGGCCCGGGAACCTTGGCGGCGAAGCGCAGCGAGATGCCCTCTTCCGGCTGGATGTGCAGCACCAGTTGGTTGGGCATCAGGTTCTCGACCGGGGTATCGCGGAAGAGCACGAAGGGGGCGCGGCGAAACTGGATGACGATGTGGGTATTGCGAACCGGCATGCGTTTGCCGGTACGGAGATAAAACGGGACGTCAGCCCATCGCCAGTTGTCGATCAGCAACTTCATGGCGACGAAGGTTTCGGTCTTCGAGTCGGGCGGGACGCCAGTCTCCGCGCGGTAAGCAGGAACGGCTTGTTCCATGCAGGTACCTTCGCCGTACTGACCGCGTACGGTGCGGGTGAGAACTTCTTCGGCACTGATTGGCTGGATGGCATTCAGGATCTTGGCCTGTTCGTCGCGAACCGAGTCGGCATGAAACGATATCGGCGGCTCCATCGCGGTCAGGCTGATGAGCTGCATGATGTGGTTGGGGACCATATCGCGCAGTGCGCCCGCCTGGTCGTAGTATCCGCCGCGCTGTTCGACGCCGACGGTTTCGGCGACGGAGATCTGCACGTGATCGATGTAGCGGCGGTTCCATATGGGTTCGAAGATTCCGTTGGCGAAGCGGAAGGCCAAAATGTTCTGAACGGTTTCCTTGCCCAGGTAGTGATCAATGCGGTAAATCTGCTTCTCGCTGACGACTCGCAGTAACTGTGTGTTCAGCGCCTTGGCGGAATCGAGATCGCGCCCGAAGGGTTTCTCGATAATGACTCGCCGCCAGTGCTGGTTGTTTTCCTCCATCAAGCCGACGGCTGCAAGTTGTTCGACGATGGGTCCGAAGAAATCCGCGGAAGTCGCCAGATAGAAAAAATAGTTGCCGTGGGTGGAGTGGTCCTTGTCGACCTGCGCGAGCAGGTCTTTCAATTTCGGATAGACGCTCTTGTCGTCGAAGTCGGCGGTGACATACTGCAGGCGGCGGATGAACCACTCGCTCAGGTCGGGGTCCACGTCCTTGCCGACGAATTCCTTGAGGTCGTCGGAGACTTTCTTGCGGAAATCGTCGGTGGACATGGGATTGTGAGCCACACCGACGATGGCGAATTCGCGGGAGAGCAGTTCGTATTTCGCGAGGTTGTAGAGCGCCGGAACCAGCTTGCGGCGGGTGAGATCGCCGGTCGCTCCGAAAATTACCATGACACACGGATCTCCGGGCTTGCCGATCCGTTGCGGCTGCGCGACTGGGGTCACGTCTGCTTGAACCATTCCTGTCCTCTCGTGATCGTGCGACGGAAGAATCTACGCTGTTTTTTTCTGCAGGGTTCCGGGCTCGATATGGCCGCCGAATTTTTGCCGCATGGCGGAGAGCACTTTCTCCGCAAAGGTATGTTCCTGACGGGAACGGAAGCGGGTAAACAGCGCCGCGGAGAGAACATCCACCGGCACCGCTTCTTCAATGGCCGCCTCGATGGTCCAGCGGCCTTCGCCCGAGTCTTGCACAAAGCCACTGTATTCGGAAAGCGTGGGATTTTCCGCCAGGGCCATCGCCGTGAGATCGAGCAGCCAGGAACTGATGACACTGCCGCGCCGCCAGACCTCGGCGATGTCGGGCAGGTTCAGGTCGTAGCGGCGCTCTTCCGGCACGTCCTTGCTGGTGGCGTTGCGGAAAATATCGAATCCCTCGGCGTACGCCTGCATGATTCCATACTCGATGCCGTTGTGCACCATCTTCACGAAATGTCCGGCGCCGGAAGGACCGCAGTAGACGTAACCTTCTTCGGCAGTGCCCGGCATCTTTTCACGCCCCGGGGTGCGGGGAATGTCGCCGCGGCCCGGAGCCAGGGTCTTGAAGATGGGATCCAATTGCTGCACGACCTCTTTCGGTCCTCCGATCATCATGCAGTAGCCGCGCTCCAGCCCCCAGACGCCGCCGCTGGTGCCGACGTCGACGTAGTGAATTCCTTTGGATTTGAGTTCGCCCGAGCGGCGAACGTCGTCTTTGTAATAGGAGTTGCCGCCATCGATAAGAATGTCGCCGGGCTGCATGCGTTGCGCCAGCGCCTGAACCGTTTTCTCGGTCGGATCTCCGGCGGGTACCATCAGCCAGGAGATTTTCGGCTTGCCCAGTTTTCCGACGAAATCGTCGAGCGAGGCGGATGCGATCGCTCCTTCGCTGCTGAGGTGCTTCACGTTGTCGGCGCTAAGGTCGGTGACGACCACCTCGTGGCCTCCGCGCATCAGGCGGCGCGTCATGTTCGCACCCATCTTGCCCAGACCTACCATTCCTAAACGCATGGATTACTCCTTACTTTTGCTTAGTAGATAACCCCGTGCATCCTTGCGCCGCTTCGCGGCTGGGCAGGTGGGGACACCTGCCCTACCTGAGATCTCTCAGATCAGCGTAGTGCCTGTTTGAACGCTGCTGCCAGTTTCGCCAGGTCCGACTTCAGGTCTTTGCCGAGATGCACGCGCAGGGCGCGGCGTCCGCGGTCGGCGAGCACCTGGAAATCACCGCGCGCCTGCGCCGCCTTGACCACGCCGAAGGTGTATTTTTGTTCGGGAACGGGCAAATCGACGGCATCGTCGCAAGTGATCTGCAGAAACACTCCGCTGTTGGGGCCGCCCTTGTACGCCTGTCCGGTGGAATGCAGAAAGCGCGGACCGAACCCGAGGCAGGTCGCATTTTTCTTTTTGTCGCGCAGGGTGTTGCGCATGTCCTCGAGCACGGCTGTCGTGCGCGGCATTCATCTCGATATAGCCGAGCAGGGCGAAGTAGTCTCCCGTGCCCAGACGATTGAGATGAGCCTTCAGGTATCCCACCAGCGATTTGTCGGCGCCAGCCGCTTTCGCGAGAGCCTCGGCGTTCTTAGGATCGGTGAACAGCTTGATGCCCTGGTCCTCGAGAACCGGTGACTCGGCAGGCAGGGATCCGTTCTTCTCGTATTGCGTGGTCAGGTCGCGCGTGACCACCTTGCTGGCTTCGACGTCGGGTTGATTAAAGGCGTTGATGCCGATGATCGAGCCCGCCACTGCCGTAGCGATTTCCCAGCGGAAGAATTCCTGACCGAGATCGTAGCGGTCGGCGATGGCGATGCGCACCACCGGCTGGCCGGCTTTTTCGAGCGCCGCGACTTTCGCATCCTGCGCGGAGTCGGGCGCGGTTTCGAGGCGGAGATAAGCGAAGACGCGGTCGCTCCCGTAAACCTCGGGCGCACCCAGGGCTTCCTTATCGACAGGAATGATGCCTTTGCCTTGTTTCCCGGTCGACTCAGCCAGCAGTTGTTCGAGCCATGCGCCGAGATCGGAAATTCCCGGGGAAGCGATGATGGTGACCTTGTCGCGGCCACTCTTCGCAGCCGATCCCAGGATGACGCCCAGAACCGCACCCGGGTTTTCTTCGACCGGTACACCCGCGGCACAGGCCTTTACCATCTCTTCCGTGCGATCGAGAAACTTGGGAGTGTCGACGCCCATGAGAGAGGCGGGCACCATGCCGAAGTTGGAGAGCGCGGAGTAGCGTCCTCCAATGCTGGGAAGGCCGTGGAAGATGTGGCGGAAACGATCGCCCTGGGCCACCTTCTCCATCTTCGATCCGGGATCGGTGATGGCGATGAAACGGCTGCCGGCCTTGTCGGCGCCGATCGTCTCTTTCACTCGCTGGAAGAAATACTGTTTGAAGATATTGGGCTCGAGGGTCGTACCCGACTTGCTCGAAACCACGAACAGTGTCTTTGCCAGATCGATTTTATTTTCGAAGGTCTTGATCTGCGCGGGATCGGTGGAATCGAGCACGTGCAGCTCAGGGAAGCCTGCAACCTTTCCGTAGGTCATGCGCAGGACTTCGGGACACAGGCTCGATCCGCCCATGCCGAGCAGCAGGATGTGCGTGAAGCCTTGCGATTTTGCTTCTTCGGCAAGATCGCGAAATGTTTTGGCGTTCGCGATCTGCTCTTCGGTTACGCCTAACCAGCCAAGCCAGTTGGCTTCGTCGGCGCCTGTCCACAGGGACGCGTCGCGTTGCCATAGCCGGCGCACTTTCCCGGCGGCACGCCATTCGTCGATTGCCGTCTTGACTGCTCCCGCCAGCGTATCCGGCAACGCATACTGCTGGCGGCTAACTTTTGGGCTCGTCTCCGGCTTCGAACTCTTTTCGACCGCCGCGAGCAACTGGTCGAAGGCGTCCGCAAAGAGCTTCACACCGTCGACGGTGAGTTTGTCAGTAACCTCGTCCATCGAGATGCCGAGCTTGGCCACGGTTTCCATGGTTTGATTGGCGGCCGCGACATTCTCCGTAAGACTAGCGCTGGGATTCCCGTGATCGCGGAAGGCATCGAAGGTCGCGGGCGGAATGGTGTTCACCGTATCGGGACCGATGAGGTCGTCGACGTAGAGGACATCGCTGTAGTTGGGGTTCTTGGTGCTGGTGCTGGCCCAGAGCACGCGCTGGGTCTGCGCGCCCTTGGCGGCGAGTTTCTTCCAGCGATCGGTTCCGAAGATGGCAAGATATTTCTGGTAGGTCTGTTTTCCGTTGGCGACCGCGACCTTGCCCAGGATGCTCTTCAGCTCTGCCTGGCGGGCGGGATCTTTCTCGGTCTTCAGGCGATCGGCGACGATTTTGTCGATCGAGGAATCGATCCGGCTGATGAAGAAGCTGGCGACACTCGCGATCTTGCTGATATCGGCGCCATTTTTCGCCAACTGCTCCACCCCGGCAATGTAGGCTTCGGCTACCTGCTCGTAGACTTTCTGCGAGAACAGCAGGGTCACATTGACATTGATGCCTTCGCTGATCAGTTGCTGGAAAGCCGGAATGCCTTCGACTGTGCCCGGCACTTTAATCATGACATTCTCGCGGCTGACTTCTTTCCACAGGCGGCGCGCTTCCGCGAGCGTCCCCTGGGTGTCGCGCGCAAGATAGGGCGAGACCTCAAGACTGACGTAGCCGTCGCGGCGTTTCGTGCTCTCGTACACCGGACGCATGATGTCGGTGGCATCCTGGATGTCGCGAATGGCCAGAATTTCGTAGCGTGCCTTGGCGTCGAGATCGGTCCGCGACCTCAGAGAGTTCAGCAAGTCGGCATAGTCGGTGCTGCCGGAAATCGCCTTTTCGAAAATCGACGGGTTCGAAGTCATTCCCCGCAGCCCGTCTTCGTCAATCAGGCGTTTGAGTTCGCCACTGGTGAGAAGAGTGCGGCGGATGTAATCGAACCACACCGACTGGCCGTATTTCTGCAGATCTCTCAGATGGTTGACGCCTTTTGCGGTATCCAGAACTCCAGTAGGCTGCATAACAATCTCCTTAAGAAAAACGCCGTCGATTCTCGCCGACCACTCCAGACCGGCGACTGACGACCAGTTATTTCGATCGTGCGATGGACTCCCGGGCCGCAGCGACCACGCGCTCCGGGGTGAAGCCAAATTTCTTCTGCAAGTCTTTCAGCGGCGCGGAGGCTCCGAACCTGCGCATACCGACCGACACTCCCGTGGGGCCGATATACTGCGACCATCCCAGCACGGCCGCCATTTCCACCGAGACGCGCGCCCTCACTTCCGGCGGCAAAACTTCTTCCTTGTAGTCGTCACTCTGATGCTCAAACAAATCCCACGAAGGCATGCTGACCACGCGCGCCTTCACGCCCTCCGCCGTGAGTTGCTCATAGGCAGCGAGGCAGAGGTAGACTTCGCTCCCGGTTCCCATCAGAATCACTTCCGGTTTTCCGCCCGGGGCATCGGCGAGCACATACGCGCCTTTCGCTACGCCCGAAGCCGGTGCATATTTCGTCCGATCGAAGGTTGGCAGCGCCTGCCGCGTCAAGACCAGCACCGCCGGTTCGTGGCGAAGTTGCATGATGACCTTCCAGGCCTCCACGACTTCATTGGCGTCGCCGGGTCGCATGACCATCAGCCCGGGAATCGCCCGCAACGAGGCCAGCTGTTCGATGGGCTGATGGGTTGGCCCGTCTTCTCCCACGCCGATCGAGTCATGGGTGTAGATGTAGATGGGCGGAATCTCCATGATTGCACCCAGGCGAATGGTGGGACGCATGTAGTCGCTGAAGTTGAAGAAGGTCGCGCTGAAGGCGCGGAGTTTCGACAACGCCATCCCGTTCACGATCGCGCCCATGGCGTGTTCGCGGACGCCAAAATGAAGGTTGCGTCCACCGTAGTTGCCCGCCTGGAAATCTCCCGCGCCTTCGAATTTCAACGTGGTCTTGTTCGAAGTGGCGAGATCGGCCGAGCCGCCTACGAGCCAGGGGACATTTTGCGCCAGCGACGTTGAGAACTTTGCTGGAACTCTCGCGCGTCGCGACGCCCTTGGCGTCGGCGGGAAACGTGGGCAGATTCTTGTCCCACCCATCGGGAAGCTCGCGATGCTGCATGCGGTAGAGCTGGTCGGCGAGTTCGGGAAACTTCTTTTCGTATTCTCCGAATAGCTTCATCCAGGCTTCGCGCAGCGCGTGACCGCGCTTGCCGATGCCATCGCGGAAGTTTTCGCGCACACCATCGGGCACCAGAAATTTCGCATCCTCGGGCCAACCATAGTTCTTCTTGACCAGGCGCACTTCTTCTTCGCCCAAAGGCTCACCGTGAGCGGTGTTGCTGTCCTGCTTGTGGGGCGAACCGTATCCGATATGACTGTTGACGACGATCAGCGTCGGACGGTCTTTGGTATCGATGAAAGTGTTGTAGGCAGCGGCGAGCGCGGGAAGATCGTTGGCGTCGAGCACGTGGGTGACGTTCCAGCCATAGGCCGCGAAGCGTGCCGCCACATCTTCGGTGAAGGACCACTCGGC
The DNA here is from genome assembly GCA_963832635.1 of Terriglobia bacterium. Lineage (GTDB taxonomy): Bacteria > Acidobacteriota > Terriglobia > Terriglobales > Acidobacteriaceae > DATFTE01. The sequence goes on from CAWHVH010000004.1 coordinate 1,770,708, forward strand.
GGGTCCGTCGAGCGTGATGCGGTTGTTGTCGTAGATCCAGCAGAGGTTGGGCAAGTTTCAGATGACCGGCGAGCGAAGCGGCTTCGCAGCCGACGCCCTCCATCATGTCGCCATCGCCGCAGATGGCATAGACGTTGTAGTCGAACATCTCAAAGCCGGGCTGGTTATAGCGAGCGGCCAGCCATTTCCCGGCGATGGCCATGCCCACGCTGTTGCCGATCCCCTGGCCGAGCGGGCCGGTCGTGGTTTCGACACCCGAGGTGACGTGATATTCGGGATGTCCCGGAGTGTTGCTGTCGATCTGGCGGAAGTGCTTGATGTCATCGAGGGTGACGGCCATCTCGCCCAGACGTTCGTACTTGGGATTGACGGCGCGCACCCCGGCCAGGTGAAGCATGGCGTAGAGCAACATCGACGCGTGGCCGTTCGAGAGCACGAAGCGGTCGCGGTTCGGCCAGATGGGATCTTCCGGGTCGTAGCGCAAAAACTGCTGCCACAACGCGTAGGCAACCGGGGCCAACGCCATGGGAGCGCCGGGATGCCCGGAATTGGCCTGTTGGACCGCATCGATCGCCAGCGTGCGGATGGTGTTGATACTCAGAAGATCGAGTTGCTTGCTGCTGAGCAGAGTCTGCTCACTCGCCACCATAGCGTCTCCCTTTCGACGATGTGCCGCAATTGAGGTTTACGGTCTTACGAGGTGGAGCACTGGAACAAGCACGTCCGGAACCTGGGAATTCAAATCAGTTAAAAGTTTATCAAGTTCTCAGCCCGCGTGCTTCCGGAGCCGGAATCTGCCCACTTTTTGACGTGAGTTTCGGTGTCCTATTTAGTTTGGATGAATGGGAGCAGGTGAGGATGCACTGCAAAAAAGAAATCGCGGGTGGACTAGCGCTTCATCTGCGCAAGGTATCCGTTTTGACTGCGATAGCCCTTGGTCGTGGTTTCCACGAATTTCAGGAATTGCCGCAAGGTTTCCCGAGCCGCCGGTTCCAGCTCTTCAAATCTGACCCGCACGCCAAAACAGGGATTGCTCTTGGTGACAATGCCGTTCAGGATGATGCCCTTCACCCAAAGTTTTCCGTTCGCCACCCACAGGCCAATCTCGGCGTTCACGCCAGTGGGAACTGGAGAGGCGGTTTCGACAAAGCATCCGCCCATACTGGTGTTAGAAAGATTTCCCCAGATCGGCGTTGCTGCGCCTTCCAACTTCAATTCCACCGCGACAAAACACTTCATCCGCGGATATTGACGGCGATCCTCGCCCCACGAAGGTGTGAAGATGTCAGGTTCGAAAGGCGGAGCGGGCGCAGGATAGCTGGGCACGGCCGAAGTGGTTTGCGTGGTCGAAGAGGATCCCGAAGTGCCGGCCGCCGCGGCCATGGCAGTTTTGCCGCCCTTGATTTCGCGCATGGCGTCGAGCAGCGCCTGATCGCGCTGGTCTGCAGGCGCTTCACGATATGCCTTTAGAAGCGTCCCAAGGTGGCTGATCAGGTCAGGATCGGCTAACAGCTTCGTCCAGTCTGCGCCGACAGCAGTCGCTTTCTCATCGCCCATTACGTGAAAACACTCCCTCAAACGTGCTGCACCCCTGTCCTCAGTAGAGTGACGGAAGACGGCGATGGGAACAAGATGACCAAGGTTACTGCCTTCCGTAACGCGATGGATGGTTACCGGCAGTCGTCACGGATGCTCTAAGTCGTTGAGATTATGGAACCGGCGTAGTCGTCCCGGCCTTCTTTCTGGTGAGAAGCACCACAATCACGGTCAGCGTGCTGATCACCAGCGGGAACCATACCTGGGAAATCCAGGGTTGCGGAATCAGAAAGAGAACATCCACTTCTTTGAAGGATGAAGGCCAGCGGACCGTAGCCCAGAGGCCCGCGTAGTAGAACCCATCCCAGAGCGAAAAAGTCCAAAGAAAGAGTCCGCACCGTTCCCTCATTCTGCGCGCGCCTAACGATGAGACGGCAAGCAGAATGACCATGGTCGCCGCTTCCCGAAACACCTCCACCGTGAAAAGACTCTGCGGAAACTGGCTGATGGCCTGCGCCTGCCGATAGGTGTCACCCGCCATGCGCTGAACATCGGCCAGGGTTCCGTGATATCCGGGCAGCAGCCCGACGGCGGCGCGCAGGTAGACGACAACCGCCGCTTCGATGAATCCGAAGGCGGCCGCAAACATCGCGGCGAACGTGAGCTGACGCCACGAGAGATCGAGTCTCTTTCGCCGCCAGACAGCATAGGCAAGAAAAGGTACGATCCACAGCAGATTGACCCACCAGGGCTGGGCACGCAGCTGAAAGCTCTGAATCACGGGAAGGATTCTAAACTGCTCTTTGCGGCGAAGAACGTACGGAGTTCTTTAGTGTGGGCTCAAGAGATGAAGCCGCGGCGACTCAAGGAACAACCGCAACCCGCCTGAGGTTCTCCAGATCTGGCCGCTCGTCTAAATCGCTTAAGAAGACTTATAGCGAAGGGTTGTGTCGATTTTCGTCGAAGAATCGCGACGAATGTCTAGATGTCCAAGAGACAAGTGTGAAAAATATTGCGCACCGTCCCCCTTAAAATTTTCAGCGATTTAACACTTTATCTCTGAACCTGTGCTTTAATACCGTGGGCGTGACTCTATTCCACGACGGGACATAATACTCATGAAGCGAGTCGCTTGTTTTTTCCTCCTCCTCCTCGCAGTTGTGTGTCAGGCCCAGAGTTCCAATAGCAAACACACCAGCACGTCTTCCGGAATTTTCCGCGGATCTCCATACCGGGTTGGTTTCATTACTACGCCGACCACGACGACGCCGGAGGCGGAGGAAGTGAATGCGATTGATCCCAACAATGCCTCCAACATGGTGGGAGTGATTACCGACTATTCGATCCGCAACGTCAGTGAGGGCACGACCAAGTACGTGGTCAGCAACAATGCCGGCGCCTCCTGGACGCAGAGTTTTGTTCCGTTGGCCAACAGCAATCTGCTGACCAGCGATGGATTGCAGTGGCTCGACAATCGTGATCCCGCGGTGGCGATCGACAAGGTCGGCAACGTTTTTATCGCCGGAGTTTATGAGTTACTGGCGAGTTCGAACAACGCTTCGAAAGACGCGGGAGTTTCGCGGCCCCATCCGCCCGCCGGGATTTACGCGTGCCAGGCCACGCTGCCCTCGGTCGCGCTGACCGCCGCCAACTGCCGTCCGGTGTTTACCAACCCGGTTTCTCCCAATCCATTCTCGGAAGACAAGCCTTGCATCGTCACCGACAACAGCGCATCGCCGAATTCCGGCAATGTCTACGTCGCGTGGCTGCACTTCCTGGGTTGCCAGGGCGCGACTTGCAGGACCAAGAACATTGTCTTTTCCCGCTCCACTGACCACGGAGTGACCTGGACAGCGCCGCTGCAAATCAGCAAGACGAACACGGATGTGGAATGGCCGCAAGCCACCGTGGGCAACGATGGAACCATTTACGTTTCGTACCAGACCCTGACCAATGGCAACCGGGCGCAGCACTGGCTGGCGACTTCGACCAACGGCGGTCTGAGCTTCGGAGCGCCGCAGCCCATCACGCCCATCTACCAGGACCTGGCTTTCAATTCCACCTACCGGAAGAACAGCGGACCCAACGTAGTGGTGAGCCCCATTCCGGGAGCCGAATATGTCTACGACGTCTATGCCCAGCAAATCGGCGTGAGCAGCCAGGTGGTTTTTGTTCGCTCCAACCAACCCAAGGGCATGGGCGGGTTTACCGCACCCGTGGCCATGAATGACTCGCAGGCGGGCCAGAGATTGTTTCCCGCAGCCGCGGTCGACAACAACGGCGCGCTGCATGTTTCCTGGTTCGATACCAGAAACTCCCCAATCGTCTCGATGTATGACATCTACGCCACTTACAGCACCGACCTGGGTGCGACCTTCGCGCCCAATGCGCGGGTGACGCCGTCACTCATCCGTGCAGGTTCCTTCATCGGAGACTATGCCGGTATTCTTGCCGAACCCACCAACGGAGTGGCTCATCCCATGTGGACCAGCGGTGGCTTGAATAAGGGAAAGCTGCAAACGACCACTCTGACGATTCCGTAAGCGTTCGTCGGGAGAGCGTTTTCGCCGATCTTTCCATAGGACCATGCCCCGGATTCCCTGATTCGGGCCTATCCTTCACATGCTCCAGCCTTCGTTCCAGAGGCTTTATACCCAATTTGTGGAGTCGTTGGGCTCTTGCTGCTTCATCCGCGACTAGGTAGGCTTTCGCGGATTCGTTCGGGCAGTGCGGCATCGGTGTCCCCTCCGCCGTGCGCATGCGGCACAAATTGACGCCCAGGAGGATTCTCGTCTATGCGAGCATCGCGCGGAAGATTTGGTTTTGAACGGTTTACTTGGGCAGGGGTCTCACTGCTCCTGATCGCGATTTTCACCACGGCGGCGAGCGCACAAGTCAACGCGGTGTATATCGAGAGCAATATTGGCCAGATTGCCAATCACAATTCCATTTACGCCTTCTCCAATGACGGCACCGGGAAGCTCACCGCGATCAAGGGCTCGCCATTTCTCACCAACGGCACCGGCGTTTTCAGCTCCAACCCGGTAGGCGCGCCGGGTTTCCAGGCAGATCAGGAAATCGTAGTGAACCAGCCGGGCAACCTGCTATTCGCCGTGAACGGAAACTCGAACACGATTTCTGCGTTTCAGATCAACGCCAATGGCAGTCTTACGCTGACTAACACGGTGGCTTCAAACGGCCAGGATCCGGTGAGCCTGGGCCTCGATGAAAGCAGTCCGGCGGGCCCGCAAATGACGGTCGTCAACCAGGCTAGCGACCCTAACCAGACGGGTGGCATTCCGAATATCACCAGCTTTCTGGTGGACGATACCACCGGGAATCTAACACCGGTGAGCAACTCGACCGTCGATTACCCGGCAGGCTCACTTCCAGCCGATGCCGTCGTGAGTCCGAGCGGCAAGTTCGCGTTCGTAGTGCAGTTCATGGGTGGAGGCGCTCTTACTTCCTACAATGTCGGCGCCGGAGCATTGCTGACCCTGAACAATTCGCAGATACCGGCACGCGGTCCGGTGTTCCTGGGAGCGGCCGTGCATCCCAAGCAGCGCACGATTTATGTCGGCATGCCGGCGGTGAATCAGTTCGGCGTTTACACCTACAACACCGCGGGCTTGCTCGCACTCGCCAAAGTGATCGTGAATCCTGGGGTTCTGATTTGCTGGATGAGTACCAACCCGGCCGGAACCCGGCTCTACACCGTGGAATCTGGATCCAGTACTGTCACCGTCTATGACATCAGCGGCCCGAACTTCCTGAAACCTCTCCAGTTGCAGCACTTTACGCTGCTGACCGGCGGAAATCCCACCAACCTCAAACTCGATCCCACCGGAGCCTTCCTCTACGTGCTGGGTCTGAACGAGACCGGCACCACCGGAAATTTCCTGCACGTACTGAACGTAAGCAGCGTTGACGGAACCTTGACTGAGACCTTGTCTCCGCTCAAAATCCCCATTCACGCTGGCGAGATTCCTCAAGGCCTGGCGGTGGTCATGAAGTAGCGAAGGTTTGAATCGGCCGAACGCCCTCCATTGCGGAGGGCGTTTTCTTGAATCCTGAGGAACGCGCGCCGAGCGTGCCTCGCGGAGTTTAGCGAATGAGAAAAACCTGGCTTTGCCCTTGGATCAGCTTGCTTCTTTCTCTTCCTTTGTGGGCGCAGGCAGCGGGATCTTTCAACCGGCCGATCCCCGCCGCGCAAATGCCGCAGAAGTTGCGGGTCACCTACAAGCATCCCGACCTGCTCGCCGAATTCACCGCGCAGGAACGACAGAACATTATGGCCGGATTGAGCTCGGGTGCTGCTCAAACGCTCGCTCACTGGCAAGGATCGTTCTCCATCAATGGCAGCAACTATAACTACACTGTCGTTGGCGGCGCCCCCGAGAATGGTGGCACGACCAGGATTCGCACCGTGATCGTCCCTATCAAGCTGACCATCCCTGACTATTCCGCAGATGGGACGAATCCGATCGTGCTGGACGCCACGCCCATCGTCCCTCAGATTGTTGCAAGCCCCATCTTCCAGCTCTCGGACTATCTCACCGGTTATCAGCAATTCGGCGACGCCATGCTGCGCACGGAGTTCCCCGACGCGGCGGCCGGCTGGCACACGGTCCTGTCGCCGGTGGTGGGCGCGACTCTCGATCTGACCGTGCCGCCGGGGGGCGCGACCGTATTTCAATCGCAGTCAGGAAATTATCTGGCGAACATTCTCGACGATCACGTGATCGACCGCCCCATCCTCACCATGCTTGAGGACGGCGATTTCCCCTCCGATGAATATGTGATTTTCATCTCCTACAACGCGGTCGAGCACGACGCTTTCGGATACCACGCCGCGGGTTTTCGCGCCAACCAATCTCAGGAGAACGTATTCGCTTATAGTTCCTGGCTGCTCGGCGTCGATGACCTGTTGTCGATCCCCTCTCCCGACGCAGCCACTCTTAGTCACGAAGTGGCGGAGACCATTCACGACGCATTCATCGGAGACCTGACCAGTCTCACGCTTCTGTGGGGAGATCCGTTCAATCACAACAAATGCTTTCAGAATTTCATCGAGACAGGAGATGCGGTGGAAGATGCTCCGGCGCAGGTCCAGCTGCATGAGCAGGTGGTCGGCTTTGGAAGTCAGGCGCAGGTCTATACGCTGCAGAACGAGGCGTTGTTGCCCTGGTTCGAGCGCAAGACTCCGTCGGACGCGCTGGCCGGCGCATACAGCTTCCCGGATATATGGGTTCTGACGTCCGCCGCGCCGCTGACCTGCGTGCCTTAGGTTGCGTTGGCTTCGCGGTTGAGCCGGTCGACTTCTTCGCCGGTGATCATGTCTCCCAGAGCGACCAGGATTTTTCGCTCTCCCTGGAACGGGTCGCGGGCATGCGCCACGAGCATGTTGTCGAGAGTCACCATGTCGCCCTTCTGCCATTGGAAGCGGACCGCATACTTCTCGTAAGTCTCTCCGACATGCTCCATGACGGCGTCCGAAATCTCGGAACCATCGCCGAAGACGCACTGCCGTGGGAGATCTTCACGGCTCATCATCGACATCAGAGACTTGCGAGTGTCAGGGTCGAGGCAGTAGACGTGGTGCAGCTGCACCTGGTTGAAGAAGATTTTTTCCTGGGTCACATAGTGGCGTGCCACGGCGCGGCAGCGCTGGGTTAAGCGCAGACTTTCTCCGCCATGGGTCCATTCGCAACCGAGGTGAGCCTTGCTGCAATGCTCCTCGACGACGGCTTTGTCGTCGGTACGGAAGAACGTTTGCCAGGGTACGTCTACTCCGGGCAGGAAATTGCGAACGTACTTCAGACCTTTCTCTTCGAACATCTCCCGGACTTTGGGATCGAGCCCCTGGTAGACCAGGCGGCAATCCACAACCGGAGAGCAGCCTCCCTCGCGCGCGACGGTTACGCAGAAGAAATTGATCTTGCGCGGCCAACTGGTGAAGTGTGAACTTTCCTGATGAAAGAGAATGCTCTTGTCGTTGGGATACCAGGTGGAAGTGTAGACTTTGCAGGCGACATTTTCTCGCGGCAGGTCTCCGTAGTCGGCGTAGAGTTCGCCACAGATCGAGCCTGCGACTTTCTCGAAATCGGCGGCGCTTTCCAGGCCAAAGCCACGATAGAGAAAGCCTCCGTGCTTGTAGAGCTTCGTCTCCAGCTCCCCGCGATGGTTCCGCACCCACTCGGCGAGATCCACTTGCTCCGCGGCGGGCTCCAGGATCAGGGGTAGATCTTTGCCCTCTCCCAGAGTGCTCTCCTTGACCGGGCTGAATTGCGACAAGTTGACGGCACTTCTGCGCACGGCACCCAGACTCTTTTTCAAAGAATGCTCCATCGCGGTATTTCCTCCTTCAAACGGGCTTCGTCCGGTCTGCCGGGGTGCGGCCGCCCTGGACTCGGCGGCTCGGTTTCGGCTGGGGCAGCGGCTATGCCATGCTCTTTCATGGGTCCGCAGTTGTGTGGGGAGGAAACGAAGATAACGAAAACCTGTCTCTCCGGGCTGTGATTTGCGTCACCAGTTCGTGTGACGTCTTTTCACCTTTGTGGCCGGACGCTGCGCGCGACGCGGGGAACCGTAAGCAATGCCACGGCATACAGAAAGATCGAGATGGCAATGGATCCCGATTGGCCGTGGGGCAAGTCCTCGAACAGCAGTTTGGCCGTGACCAGGGCCAGCGCGCCGTAGGCGGTCCAGACCAGTTCAACGCGCCGCCAGCGAGAGCCGGCGAAGGCCAACGCCAGCGCCAGCGCACAGGTGGTAAGCGTGCGAATGACGGCGACATGAGAGACTCCAGGACGTCATGCCGGTCGCTGCCAGCCAGAACAAACCAGAAACCAGAAAGGTTGCGATCGCGCTGACTGCCAGGATCGCCGACAGCAGCCGCAGCAGTCGCTGGTTCCAGCGTTCTCCCTGCAATTGCCCCCCAATGGCGTAGCAGAAAAGTGCGGAAACCGCGACGATCCAGGCATTCCATCCCGGGGCAGCGGGAAAAGTCCCCGCGAGCGCCCGGCCCGCATATTCCAACAGGCCAGATGCAAACGCGGCTGCCGCCAGATACAGCAAACCATGGAACTCGAGCGTCAGGCGTGCCAGGCGAGCGCCCAGCAGCGTGACCGCGATCGCGGCCACGCTCAAAAACAGCCCGAGCAACAACGGTGACAGGAGAAGGAAGCTGCCTGCCAGGATCAACCCAGCACCCCAGGTTGCGTATACGTGATAGTTGCGCTGCTCCGCGGTTCGGTCGAAGCAGGCAAAGGCCGCGGCGTAGCAGGCGGCCGAGAGTAGCCAGCAGAAAGCCCCCAGCGCTGCCGAGCCTGTGCCCGGCGCAAACCATACCCAAGCCAGTGCAGCGGGCAGAAACGCGACGATGGGCTGAATGATCTCGAAGCGCGTGATCCGCAGGCGAAGCCACGCCGTTCGGAAAACAACGCTGATCCCGTAAATCAGAAACAGAAGGGAGGGCAGCGCGAGCAGTGTCGTAACCCCTACGGACGGGTACTCCAGACGTGAAGTTCCCGGGAGCGAATAGATGTAGACGAGAATCCAAACCGCGATGTCGACTGCCGGCGCCGCCAGGAACCGGAGACCGAGCCAGCGATTGCATGCCGCCGCGACCTCGCTGGCCAGGGCAATGACCAGAAGCGCCGCGATGTAGGGCACAAGATCATGCGAAGCAATCAATAACACGAGGGCGGTGATCACCGCCGTGACCTGGGCTACCCCGACCACGGGCGCGAGATTACGCTTCCATGCCAGGGCGTAGGCTGCGAGAACAAAAACGCTCAGCAGACCGGCCGTTACCAGGCTTGACAAGACCTGGAGGCGCAGCGTGAGTTCTCCCAGCATGGGAGCGAGGATGGCGCCGGCCGTGGCAGCGTACACGGTGCCGGTAAAGCGGGGACCAGATCGTACCCGCGCCGCCCATACCAGCCAGGTCCCCGCGTAGGCGAGGGCAAGGGCTACCACGGCCACCTTCGGAAATGAGCCCGACTCGGCCACCGCACGCAACACGTAGGCGCCCGCAATCCCGAGCAGGGCTTTGCCCAGAACCGGGAAGATTCCTCCCGCTTGTGGAAGCGCGTACGCGTCAATCGCGGGCGTTTCTGTCGCGGGCCCCGGCGCTTCCATTGGCGGGATGGGAACTGCGTCAGGGCGATGCTCGATGGCCGCGACCCGGCGCTCCAGATTTTCCAGACGTGCCTCAAGCCGTGCGAAAGCGTCGAGAAGATCGTCCATAATCTCCACCCGCTTCAAGGCTCCAAAGCGTACCGGTTGAACTCAGTGTGCAGGTGTGGCGTCGGGAAGCGAGCCCGAGGTTCTTTCCACCCAAGGGGGTAGAAGCTTCACCAGCACCCACAAAATCCCGAAGGGCAAAACGGTCAGTGCGATGGCCGCCAGTAAACCTTCCCGTGTGACCAGCCCCATCTTGTACGTCGTGTACCCGAGAAAGCTCTTGGAAAACAGCTGTCCCCCGATCACCACATTCCAGCGCATGGCGAAGATGCCCATCATGGTCAGGCACCCGGCCAGGACATAAATGCGCTTCCGCGCGATTTCCGGCAGTTTCAATACCTGGGTGATTGCGAGCAGCACAATGGGAGTAACCGTGCCCAGCGCGATTTGGACCACGATGTGCGAAACGTAGAGCTTGGTGTGGACCATGAAATCGAGACTGCGGAACGATTCGTCGGACTCGTAGATGCGGTGGATCAGGTCCAGCGTCTCGAGGCTGAAATCAATGATGAAGGTATAGAAAAGGTAGCGGGCTATGGTATCTACACACCGCATGTCGATGACCTGCTTACGGGCCCAGGTGATCAGCATGTACAACAGCATCACCAGCGCGATCCCCGATACCATCGCGGAGAACAGAAAGACCACCGGCATGAGGGGCGTCGACCACCAGGGATTGGCCTTGATGGAACCGAAGATGAAACCGACATAGCCATGCAGCAGAAAGGCGGAGGGAATTCCGATCAGCGTGATGAACCATCCCACCCGCTCGTCCACTCGCAGCGCGTGCTCACTGATGTTGCTCGAGCCCAGTGTCATGACCCGATAGATCAGGCGCTTGAGGCCGGTGGTGGATTGCGACAGCAGGACAATATCGCGCCGGTAATCGAGCCAGATTTCCAGCACCAGCACCGCCATCAGGTACCACAGATAGACAAAGCCGAACATCGCCATGGCCGAGGTGCGGTGCGGGGTCAAATACATCTCAAACGATCGTTCCGGATGCCCCAAGTGGAGTTGCAGCGGCAAAGGCGCGACCAGCAGGAATGCCAGTGCGGTCAACAGGGCCAGACGGTAAGTGGGCCTGACCGCTTCCACATTGAACACACGCTCCAACGAAGCCAGAATGAATGCGCCCGCGACCAGTCCGGTCAGGAACGGGTACAGCACGATCAGCACGCTCCACTGCAACTCGACTTCGTTGGGATACATGAAGCCTTCAACACCCGGCATACGCGCTCCTTCTGAGACTGCGGCCCTTCATCGCACCGATCCGTCCAGACCGTTGTAGTAGAGCTTGGCCCGGGTCGCCATGTACGGCTTCAGCACTTGAACGCTGTGAGTTCTCAGGAACTCATGGATCGGATCCTGGGGATTTTTCAGGTCCGCCAGTTGCCGCGCGCCGGTCGGACACGCCTCGCAGCAGGCGGTGGTGAGACCCTTGGTGATCCGGTGATAGCAGAGCGTGCACTTTTCCGCGGTCTCGGTTTTCGGATTGATGAAGCGGCAGCCGTAGGGGCAGGCCTGCACACAGTAGCGGCAACCCAGGCAGTATTTCTTGTCGACCAGCACCACGCCGTCGGGAGTGACAAACGTCGCTCCCACCGGACACACCTGTGTGCAAGGGGAGTCGGCACAGTGGTTGCACATTTTGGGGACGAAGAAGTTCTTGCCGCTGGGGTCCTTGGCCGGAGGGAAGCCATGCTTGCCGCCGTCGGGCGAATCTACGTGCGGATTTTCGATGTCGTAATCGGTGACGTGATAGCGTTCCACCCATGTCCGGAAGTAGCCATCGGGAACGTCATTTTCCGCCTGGCACGCGCGCACACAGTTCCCGCACCCGATGCACTTGGGAAGGTCGATCAACATGCCCCACCAATGTTCGCTGAGCTTGTAATTCGGGGCCGCTTCGGGTGTTCCCGCCAGGACGTATTTCCACGCCAAGCCCGCCGCCGGCAGCAACAGCAACAAATGACGCCGGGTGATGTTCATTTCGCACCTGCCGCGCTGATGACCGGGCTGTGAGGCTGGTGGCAGGTATCGCAGGCAAGTCCGGAGGAGTGTTCCGCGGAAGCGACTTGCGGGAAACTCCTGGGCTTGGCCGCGTTGGCCTCATGGCAGCGGACGCAGAGTACGGCGGTATCGAGCTTGGGGGGTATCACCGAAGCAGGGTCGTCGGCGTGGTTGGCCAGAGGTCCGTGACAGGCTTCGCAATTCACATGCGCATGCTTGCCATCCTTTTTCTTGTCGACAACGTCGGTATGGCAAGCTTCGCAAGTCTGGTGGCCGGCAAAATTGACGGGCCGGGCGGCGATTTCTGAAATCGCGTTGCCACGATAGTGCCCGTACTCTCCGAAACTCTTCGGGACAAGGAAGCCGCGGAGAATCAGGAACAGGAGGACGCCGACCCCGAAGACCGCGGCCAGGCGGAAAAGATGACCTGCATCTTGGAAAATATTCACGTATATAGTCCGCAACCAATAATCGCGCCGGATCTTCCGCCTGCCGGGCAGGCCGAGGCCGACGCTTCTTGATACCGCAACAAGTCTCAGACGGCTGTGAACTACATCACCAGACGTAGGTGTCGCCGCTCACCGATGTCTGTGAGGTCGCTCACTCGCCCCGCAGAGACAGTCTGCTGGTTGATCGCGCAATCCCCCCTCCTATATGGTTCGTGCTGGAGTTCTTGTGGACATCTATCTAGTCGACGGCACCTATGAGTTGTTCCGGCACTACTACGCTTTGCCGTCTTCGAAAGATTCAAGTGGACGAGAGGTCGCTGCGGTCCGAGGCGTGCTCGCATCCGTTCTGGGCATGATTCGTGGCGGTGCCACGCATATCGCGGTAGCGACCGATCAGGTGATCGAATCCTTTCGCAACGGACTGTGGCCCGGTTACAAGACAAGCGAGGGCATCGAACCCGACCTGTTGGCTCAATTTCCGCTGCTTGAAGAAGTACTCTCCGCGGCCGGCATTGTGGTCTGGCCGATGGTAGAGTTCGAGGCGGACGACGCCCTGGCATCTGCAGCGGAAGCAGCGGCCCGTGAGGCGGGCGTCGGGCGCGTGATCATCTGTACGCCGGACAAGGATCTGGCGCAATGCGTGCGCGGCACTCGGATCGTCCAATTGAATCGCCGGACGCAGGTTACCTTGGATGAGGCGGGCGTCGTGCAGAAGTTCGGTGTGCCGCCGGCATCGATCCCCGACTATCTCGCACTGGTGGGTGATGCGGCCGACGGCTACCCGGGCTTGCGGGGCTGGGGCGCGAAGTCGACGGCGGCGGTCTTAGAGAAGTACGGCCATATCGAATCGATACCCTCCGACAGTTGCGAGTGGCGCGTGAATCTGGCCAACGCGGGTGCCCTGGCCGCCACGCTCGGGCGCGAGCGCGACCGCGCACTTCTGTTCCGGAAACTGGCCACGCTGCGGACCGATATCGCACTCTTCGACGACGTAGATCGACTGCGATGGAACGGTCCTACACCGGAATTCGACGCGCTCGCCGCTCGATTAGACGCTGCTTTGACCGGCAAGAAACATCCCCCGGGCCGTCGCTCGCCCAAGTAGAGGATACCCCCGGTGGCCCTGACGACCGTAATTCTCCTACTTCACCAGCTTCTGTAGTTCGATCAAGTAAGCGCGATGCGCTTTTTCAAGGCCCGCCAGCGAAGAAGTGTGTCGAAGGATCTCGTCCGTCAGCACTTCCAGTTGCCGATCCTGCTTTTCCAGTGCCTCGGCCGTATCGTGGAAGCTGTCGTGAAGCTCGCGTAGGAGTTCGGCATAGCTATCGTCGCGCGCCTTGGGCTTCCCGTAGGCACGAATGAACTCGTCAGACTCCTCGACTACATGCCTGGCCACTTTCAGTCGAGTGAGTTCCGGAGCTGTCGAGTACAACCGACGCTGCCAGAGCACCATCTGCAGAATATCTGCGGGATCGCCTTGTGTCTTTTGCAGCATGGTTTGGAAGGCATCAAGCTTGTTTAGCAAGGATGCATGAGCGCTTGCGGCCAGATCCACCTGCTGCATGGCTATGGCGTTCTCGAGTACCTTCATCGCGCGCGATGCCGCAAACGGGTCCGGGGATTTCTCTGACTGCAGCAAGCCGGTTAGGGTGTTGGCCATAGAGGGTGCGTGCTGCTTGAGGAAGTTGAGATAGGCCGCGGCACTGACCGGACTCTCGGCAAGCAACTTGGCGGCCGCTGAGGCTTCTTCGTCTGCTTCGGGTGCGCGAAAAGTTGCGTCCAGACGCTTGAAGACCGCTCGATGCAGTCTCAAGTTGGTGCTAATCATCCGGTCCATCGCTACAGGTTGTGCCGCAATCGTCGCGCCGTTGATGACGCTATCGCCGTTCATTTCAGCTAGAGAAACCGGAACCGGGTGTCCCGGCTTGGCCCCGGGAGCAGAGTAACTGAGTTCCAGCCAGCGATTTTCTCCTGGTTGCATGTCAGCAAGCACCAGATTGCCCGAACCACGCAGGGGAATGGTCTCGCCACCAACCACTGTGAGCTGAGCGCCCTGCAACAGACGCAGCGTCTTTGGATCGATCGAATAATGAATCACCATATCGCGCGGATAGAGCGCGGCATTGTGCGCAATCAAGTAGAAAGAGGCTGTGCCCGAGCCCGAGGCCATCGCCGGAAGGTCCATATTGATCTGGGCCTTGTTGTTGTCTGCCGGAATCGTCCAGTCGGTGGTAGGCCAGCCGGGGGCACGTCCAGCCAACTCTGGTGAATAGGGGTCACCGGGCGCGGTAATTTCCACCGCCATGCAGATGTGCGTGGAACGCGTGACTGGCACGTCCCACTGGACCCCGGTGCCATCAGCCAGCGTCTTGGAGGTATCGGTCGCAGAGAAGGTCAGTGTGGCCGTGGAGGAGGTTGCGACGTCCTGGTACGGAACGCCGAGGCCATAGTCTGCAAACAGAAAGCGCGCAGTAACGTTGACGTCCGGCCCAGTTCCCGGAGCAGCCTTGCGGCTGACCCGTACGAAAGCAAAATTGTGACCGCTGCTGGCATCTTGCGCGGTCTGCTGATTGGGCTGGTCGTTCGCGTTGAAACCGCCGTTAGTGTTGTCGAGGCGGTTCCAGACGTCGCTGGTAGTCCACCAGTCGGGACCGTTAGACGGTTCTTCACCGTCGTCATGACTGGTGGCGGAACTGGTCCAGTCACGCACGTAGAAGTCTTGTGGCGCTGGAAGATTCGTTATGTGGAAGAAAAAGGGATCGAACGAGCGAGCAACGGGAATGGTCTGTGCTGCATCTGCGAACAGAGCGTGGGTCGTGAAGTTCGCGTAGCGCTGGTACTGAACTCCGGGATAGAAATTGCTGGTGTCAGGATAGTTGTTCGCGGAGAAAGCCCCATAAAAATCCTCCCCGATCGCCAGGACATGCACATAATCTCCAAGCACGAATCCAGTAACATCGTCCGGAACGTTGGCCAGCGGATGGGGAAGATCGGTCCAGGTTGTGCCATCAAAAGTCTCGAAGTGCGTCTCCCAGCATGCTCCCCCCGCAGTGACGGCCTGGCAAGTGCCCGGGTTCACAAACTTCTGGTAGAGAAAGCCAACGATGCCCAGCTTGTTGACTGCCAGGGCAGGATTGTCGGCCAGGGTGACGGTCTTGATTTCTGGATCCCATGTGACGCCACCGTTGGTTGAACGACGGACGTGCAGAGTGTAAGCGGCTGAGGTCCCGTCGGCCCATGCGACGTACACTTTGTTACTGTCGCTGGGGTCAACGGCAATCGAAACCTGCGAGCCCTGCAGGCGCTCGTGCCCCATGGCGCCCGCCCAAACCACCGAGACTCCAGTTACGACCCTGACTCCCGGAAGGCCATCACCGGTGTCAACGAGCGAGTTGAACCCTCCGCCTCCCCAGTTGTCGTCGCGCGCCACGACCACATCGACAGTGTTACTGCCGGCAAAACACGGCGAGCCGGTTTGGTTCCGGTAGTAGGCCGCGTAAATGATTCCATTGGAATGGAACGCCGTTCTTATCGGAGGCGGATCCTGACCACAGGTCGCGCGATGTTCGAGGACCGTGGAGCTGAAACCTGCTGGGGCGGGGGCAGTGGCAGCATCCTGGGACAAATCGACCGACGCCGACATGCCGGTTGTGCTGTCGAGCGCCAGGTTATTGTTTCCGATGTACACGTGGTCGCCGCCGACCGCAATGGCCTGAGTATAGGGCTGGTCCTCATTTCCCCGGTCCACCAGCAGGGTCATCGGAGTCGCACTGGTAAAATCGCTGGTGCGGAGAATGTTCAACTCCAGGAACGAACTGCCATTTAATTCTCCGGCGTAGAGCACGCCGCTGCTGGCAAAACGCGGAGTAACGTCTCCTGTCCCAAAGGTCGTATTATTCCCTGGCAAGATGCAGTTCAACTGCCATGTTGTTCCTCCATCCAGAGAGAAATAGAGTGGCGCGTTCGTGGTCGACATCAGGGGCGGGCAGGGCGTGAAAGCGGTGACCACGATATGGTCGGGATTTGCAGGGTCAACCGTCACATTTGGTTCGCTGTCGTTGCTGGTCTGATCGCTGTACATTGCCGGGATGACGTTGACCAGTTGAACCTGCTGTGCCCCCGCGAAGCATTGCAGCAGCGTGACGGCGAGAAGAACCCAGCCGTACCAATACCGGCCTAATCGTGCGTTGTCAGTCATGGTGCCCTCCTGCCATCAGAGGTTTTGTCCCAGATGCGAAGTATGAACGTCTCTTATTGCTTAGCTAACCGCTCAACCCTGCCGATTTCTTCCCTTGACTGGAAATCCAGAGCTCTCACAGTGGTGTACTGGTTCTCGATTCCCGGGAGGCGCAACTGATTGCGGTGCAGAAGCCAGATTCCCGGTTGCCCTTCTTTGAACTTGGGAGAGTCGTACCACTGAGGGTCTTGGCTGTGCGCAAAGAGAACTGCAATCTCGCGTCCGCGCACCTGCCCTTTGAGCACCGACTCCACCAGAATGCGGGCCTCGTACCAGTCAGGGTCATGCTCTGTCCGGAGATGGGGAATAGCTGCCGGCCCCACGCTGGTCACCTTGCCAAGAACGACTGCATCGGCGGTGGCCAGTTCCTGTTGCAATCTTTCGTCCGCCATTGTCTGGCGTGTGCTCTTCACCTGCGCTTCGATCCGACTGGCTTCTGCAGTGGCAACCCTGTTGCCCACTTCGATGACTGCGATGCTGTTGCCCAGCAACCATCCCCGCGTGAAGAACACAGCTTGACTGCCGGCCTTGACCGCCCGCGGCTCGAGGAGTTGCACCGTAATCCCTTTGCCGACGAGATCGGGAGGCGCTCCCGGCCCATCGATTATCTGATCTACGCGCACCACCGCGGTCGAAGCGCTCGCCTTGACAGCGGGCATGGTGCTGGCGTTCGTCTTCTCCACCGTGCCCCGGAAGATGAAGGTGGCCTCGCGGATCAGTTCGTCCGTTGGGTATACGGATTGGGCGGCTGCCGTCGAAAACCGAGAAACTGCCGGATGCAGCAGGAACAGCGCGGTCCAAAGAATCAGCAGCAGGGTCACAAGTCGCCCTTGTCGGGATTGGATTCGACCACAGAACATGTCACCCTCCAGGTCGATCAGCTTGTCACAAAAACCGGTATGCAATTGCCCTGCCGCAGTGCTCCTGATGCTACAGTCGGGCCGCAGCTATCTGATGTATCGGATGATTGCGGCTGCAAATTGCGAACAGGCGGGGCTAGGTGGAGTGTTGAAATGGGCTGGAATCTATCTGAATGGTGAGGACCACTATCCGTTCGGTTAACCGCTACAGTTTCCGCTACACCTGAGTTTAGAGGGTTTTCTGAATCGGACGTAAATCGCTGAGTGCACGACCTGAGACATAGGTGACAGATCGTACCGGACACATAGGTTACACTTTTCCCCTTTTTAGGGGAGGGGTGGAATGCCTTGGAAGGAGTGTTCGGTCATGGATGAGAAGCTGCAGTTTGTGGCTCGGCGCCTCGCCGGGGAACCGATGTCGGACCTCTGCCGGGAGTTTGGCATCTCCCGCAAAACCGGTTACAAGATCTTCGACCGGTATCAGGAATGTGGCCTGCAAGGCCTCACTGATCGCAGCCGCCGCCCCTATCGCTACGCCAACCAACTCCCCTTTCAGGTGGAGAACTACATCCTCAACCTCAAGCATGAGCGCCCCAGCTGGGGTGCGCGCAAGATACGGGAACGCCTCCGCCGCCGCTTCTCTGACATCAAGATCCCGGCCAAGAGCACCATCCACGCCATCCTCGACCGCCATGGCTTAGTCGAGCGCCGCGGCCGCTTGCGTCCTCGCGCTCAGGGCACGCCCTTGTCCCTGGGCCAGCAACCCAACGATCTCTGGTGTATCGATTACAAGGGCGAGTTCCGGCTGGGCAATCGCCAGTACTGCTATCCCCTGACCGTCACCGATCATGCCAGCCGTTATCTGTTGTGCTGCGAGGCCCTGTCTTCCACCTGCGAGCAGTACGCTTTTGCTGTATTGGAACGGCTTTTTCAGGAGCGTGGCCTGCCCACCAACATCCGCAGCGATAATGGTGTGCCTTTCGCTTCCGCGCACGCCCTGTTTCACTTGAGCAAGCTCGCTGTCTGGTGGTTGCGTCTGGGCATCGCCATCGAGCGCATCCGTCCCGGCCATCCTCAACAGAACGGCCGCCATGAGCGCATGCACCTCACCTTGAAGAAAGAAGCCACCAAGCCTGCCTGCGCCAACTTCCTACAGCAGCAGGCCCGCTTCGACCACTTCCTGGAAACTTTTAATCAGGAACGTCCGCATGAAGCGCTCGATATGAAATACCCCGCCCAGGTCTATCGTCCCTCCTCCCGCTCTTATCAGGGATTGCCCGACATCGACTATCCCTTCCACGACAAAGTCATCGTGGTCACCAACTGTGGACGCATTTGCTTGGGAAACAAGAAGATTAATTTCAGCACCGTCTTCGCCGGCCAGGCGGTCGGCATCAAGGAAGTGCAGGACGATATCTGGCTGGTTAGCTTTATGGATTATGATCTAGGCTACTTCGATCTCGATACCCGGGTGCTCGAACCGCTCGACAACCCGTTTGGCCCCAGAGTGTCACCCCTGTGACCGGTACATTCTGTTACCCATGTCTCCGGGTTGCACCTGAGAAACTCTGGTGCGCCCGGAGAGATTCGAACTCCCGACCTATTGCTCCGGAGGCAATCGCTCTATCCAACTGAGCTACGGGCGCACTGCGATCTTTCAAGTCTACATGGGGAAGGAAGGGGGATCAATCGACGGGACCGCGGGCTGGGCCAGATTCACGGCTCAAAGCCTTCGGGGTCGCAGGCACGGGAGGTGGTTCCCGAACCTGCGGTTCCTCGCGCAGGAATTCAAAAGGATGTGCCCCGGAACTGGTGAGAGTGAAAAAGGACTACCAGCGATTTCGTCCGCCGCCGCCACCACCTCGTCCGCCGCGGTCTCTGCCGCCGCCGCCCCCCGCCGCCGCCCCGTTCCACTTTCGGACGCGCCTCATTCACGTTCAGCGTGCGTCCTCCCAGTTGGTTTCCGTTCAATGCGGCGATGGCTTTGTCTCCGTCTTCCGCGTTGGTCATCTCGACAAACCCGAAACCGCGCGAGCGGCCCGTCTCCCGGTCTGTCATGATGCTGACGCGATCCACTTGCCCATACGCCTCAAATAACTGCCGCAGTTCCTCCTCAGACGTGTTGAAGTCGAGGTTTCCAACGAAAATGTTCTTCAAGCGATTGCCTCTCGATGAGCTATCTGAGTGTGCTCACTTCGGCGGGGGAGCAGAGGCTGGTTGGCCGCGCTTATCGAGCCGGAGTTGGCGAACAGTCAAATGCGGGAGAAGTATAGCAGGATTGCCAATTTTGCAAAGCGATTCAAAACCCGTGCTTTAACCGGGGCCGGGCGCCCGCTGTCAGCACTCTTCCACCTTCCAGAATCGCTCCCTTTGATACCCCAGACGCAACAGCCGGTTGCGGGGATCGTGCCGTTTTCCGCATTTGGGACACACCAGAAACCGGCCCCAGCGGCTTCCCGCCTGATCGTAGCCCTCTGCCACCGCGAAGGTGGTGCCGCAGCTGCACGGCACCAGGCGCATTTCAAAGACTCCGGGCGCCTGTTTGTTGACCTTTCCCGGCATCGTCATCCTTCTTCGACGGCCGCGAAAGCGCTCTTTTTTCGCTTGTTCGATTGCAGCACTTTCTTGCGCAGCCGCAGCGATTTGGGAGTGATCTCGACGAATTCGTCATCGGCGATGAACTCGATCGCCTGCTCCAGGTTCAACTGGCGGAAGGGCACCAGGCGAATGGCTTCGTCGGCGGTCGAGGCGCGCATGTTGGTCAGCTTCTTTTCGCGCACGACATTGACGTCAAGATCATTATCTTTCGCGTTTTCGCCGATGATCATGCCCTCATAGACATCGACGCCCGGCCCTACGAACAATTCACCGCGCTCCTGCAGACCCCATAGAGCATAGGAAGTCGAGACACCGCCCCGGTCGGCAATCAGTGCGCCGGTGGGACGGTGCGGAATCTCTCCCTGCCACTCGATGTAGCCATCGAACAGGGAATTCATCACGATGGTCCCGCGCGTGTCGGTCAGCAATTGGCTGCGCAAACCGATCAGCCCGCGGCTGGGAACCCGGAACTCGATGCGCACACGTCCGTAGCCGTGGTTATGCATATTGACGACTTCCGCTTTGCGCGTTCCCAATTGCTCCATCACCACGCCCACGAATCCGTCGGGAACGTCGACCATGAGCCGCTCTACCGGTTCCATCAATTTGCCGTCCACGCGCTTGGTGACGATCTCCGGTTTGCCTACCATGAGCTCATAGCCTTCGCGGCGCATCATCTCGATCAGGATGGAAAGCTGCAGTTCGCCGCGGCCCATGACCTTGAAGGAATCTGTGGTGCCGGTCTCTTCGACGCGCAGCGAGACATTAGTGAGCAACTCTTTGTCCAGGCGCTCCCGCAGGTTGCGCGAGGTGACATAGGTTCCCTCCTTGCCCGCGAAAGGAGAAGTATTTACGGTGAAAAGAATCGCAATGGTCGGCTCATCGATAGCGATATGTGGCAGGGGCGCAGGATTCAGGGCGTCGGTGATGGTCTCACCAATAGTGATGCCCTCCACTCCCGCCACAGCAACGATATCCCCCAGCGTGGTCTCGGTAATGTCGGTGCGCTTGAGTCCGCTGAAGGAGAAAAGCTTGGTGATCTTGGTTTTGTGCAGAGAGCCATCAAGCTTGGCGATGGCTACGTCTTCCCCGGTAAACATGGTGCCGTTGAAGACGCGAGCAATGGCGAGGCGTCCGAGATAGTCGCTGTAATCGAGGTTCGCCACCAGAATCTGCAGCGGCCCTTTGGGATCGCCCTGGGGCTCGGGAATGGTGTTGAGGATGGCGTCGAACAATGGCCGCAGATCTTCGCCCCCTCCTTTTATATCCCGTGAAGCCGTGCCCGCCTTGGCGTTGGTGTAGAGCACGGGGAAGTCGAGTTGCTCCTCTTTCGCGTCGAGATCGATAAAGAGGTCGTAGACTTCATTGAGCACTTCCTGGGGACGAGCGTCGGAGCGGTCGATCTTATTAATAACCAGGATGGGAGGCAGATGTGCCTCCAGCGCCTTGCTGAGCACATAGCGGGTCTGCGGCAGCGGGCCTTCACTCGCATCCACCAGCAACATGACGCCGTCCACCATTTTGAGCGCGCGCTCGACTTCGCCGCCGAAATCGCTGTGGCCGGGCGTGTCGACGATATTGATCTTTACGTGGTGATAGAAGATCGCCGTGTTCTTGGCCAGGATGGTGATACCGCGCTCGCGCTCCAACTCGTTCGAATCCATCACCCGTTCGATGATGTGCTCGTTCGAGCGGAAGGTGCCGCTCTGTTTCAACATGGCGTCGACCAGCGTGGTCTTGCCATGATCTACGTGCGCAATGATTGCAATGTTACGAATTGCTGAACTCAAGAGATAACTGTTCCTTCCTTGTGAATCGCGCTCAGGGCAGGCCGGCACGAATGCTGCTCCTACCACTTTACTATGATTCCGCGATCCCCAAGGTTCGGAAGGCCTAAGGCATAGCGCTGGATCACCCGGACACTGCCGCCTTCTTGGGGAAGGGCGTGCCCGCCAGTCGAGCTTCCGCTTCTTTTGCCGCGCGTTGCGCGGCCAGGATGCCGGAGGCGGTGGTCGAAACCGGGCCCTCGGAGTCAGTGTTCGCGAAGAAGATGCGATCCATGGGCTGCCGCACGATCGGCTGAATTTCGGTGAACAGCTTGGGAGTGGACATATAAAGAGGATGGCCGCGGCGGTAAATGTGCACTTCGAGCGGGTTCACGTTCATGCCCGCCTGCAACTTCTGGAAGTCATGCAGAACCCCCTCCGCCACTTTGCGAGCACTGCTTTCCGTCAATAGAAAAGGACGATCCTCTTCTGATAGCGGCGTGTAACAACTCAGGATGTTGTATTTCTGTTTGTACCCCGGCTGGTTGCGGACCACCCAGTCAGCCACGATGACATCGGTGAACTGATTGCCTGGGCACCAGGTGTCGTAGCCTTTGTTGAAGACCGGTTTGTCGAAAATCAGATTCACCACGGCATAAGGAATGTACCGGATCTGCTGCATGGCATCGCTCTGTGCCTGAGGAAGGTCTTGCACAATGCGCCGGGTGATGAACTTGGGACTCGCCATAATCACTGCTTTGCCGGCAACGGTCTTTAGTTCCGTTCCCTGCATGTAGGTGACCTGGACCTCATCTTTGTCAGGAACGACCGCGACAATGGTGGCGCCGATCTGCATGCGGTCTTTGAGGAGAGGCTGCAGTGTCTCTGCCAGCTTCTTGGTGATGGCTCCCAGCCCTCCGGGCCAGGTGCAGCGGTCGTCGCTGCGTTTCGGGCCTCCGATCATCTGGATTTCATAGACGCCGATGGTCGCAGCCGTATCGTCGCTGGTCGCTCCCCAGTTCGAGGGTCCGTAGTTGTCCCACCACTGCTTCACTTCGTCGGGATAGCCCTTCAGGAAGTTGGAGAAGGGAAGCGCATACAGCTCCTTCTGACGTTTCTCGAGATCGATCGCCAGCATGTCTTTCTTGAATTTCTTGAAGCCTTCGCGAACCTGCGGCGAGTAGGGCAGTTTGTCGAGGCCGTCGCCCCAGGTATCCGCGACAAACTCGCCGTTGATGATGCTTCCGTCCCAGTCGCTGATGGGCAGCGGTTCGAGGCCAATCTCTTTGGCGAAGTGATAGGAGTACTCGCTCTTGTCGAGGAAGGCGGAGCCGGTGGCGTAGGGCGTTCCGTCATATTCCATGATGTAGGCGTTGCCGCCCCAGTGCGGCTCTTTCTCCAGCAGAAGAATGTCGCGGTGTTGCAGCAGGTAGGCGGCGCTTAGGCCACTGACTCCTCCGCCGACAATCACGATGTCGTGACGCGCCGAGACCGCCGGCCTCTCGAAGACCTTTCCGTCGCGCACCTGATGACAGATGCGGTTCTCTTCGCCATCGACCACCGGTTTCTCGTCGGTTTCCGCGGCGAGCAGAGAGAAATCGATCGGACATCCTGCCGCCACGCTTCCTGCTACCACAAACTTGATGAAAGTCCCTGCGATTCGTGCCCATAATCAGTCCCCTTGCGCCGCGCTCTCGATGAGTTCCGCGGCGATTTCCGGTTTGCCCTCCGCACGGGTGCGCAACCGGTACCACAACACGATGGCAATGAGTGAAAAAATAAAGATGATAGTGGAGATGGCGTTGATCTCGGGCGTAATGCCGCGCCGCAGGCGGCCCCAGATTTCGAGCGGCAGTGTGTTGTCGCGTCCAATGAGAAAAAAGCTGACCGCGATTTCGTCCATCGACAGCGTAAAGATGAGCAGCGCGGCCCCGATAATCGAGAGCCGCAGGTTGGGAATCGTCACCCGCCAGAAGGTCTGCCAGTAGTTCGCTCCCAGGTCGAGGGAAGCTTCCTCCTGCGCACGGTCGAGCTTCTGCAACCCGGCAAACACTTCGGTGGTTGCCACCGAGATCAATGCGGTTCCATGTCCGAGCACGATGGTCAGAAGGCTCAGCCTGACATTGGCCTCGCGAAACAACATAAGAAGAGAGAGACCGGTGATGATGCCGGGCAAAATCAAAGGCAGAAGAACCAGGCGGCGGAAAACCGCTTTGCCGGGGAAGTTGGCGCGGTCTAACGCCAGCGCGGCGGGGATGCCGAAGGCCAGCGCGATGGTTACGGCGGCCGCCGCCACGATCAGGCTGTTGAGAACCGAACTCCAGATAGCGTCATCCGCAAACAGCATGCGATACCAGTCCAAGGTCAGGTTCCGCGGAGGAAAGCCACCTACTCCCTGCCCGTTGAACGAGTACACGATCAGCGTAACGATGGGGAGATACAAAAACGCAAACACCGCCATGGCGTGCCATGAGAGCCATCCTGATCGTTCGCGCAGGGCGCTCATCGGAAGCTCCATTTCTTCTCCAGGCTTTCCGAGAGAAAGAGAAGAGCGACCACCAGCAGAAGCATGCAGAGGGAAATGGCGGCTCCCAGCGGCCAGTTGTAGGCGGCTCCGAACAGGCTGACGACAATGTTCGAGATCATGATGCCGCTGGGCCCGCCGAGCAAGAGCGGCGCGAGGAAGTCGCCGAGGCTGAGCACGAAGGCGAAGGTCGCGCCCGCGAGCACGCCGGGAATGGAGAGAGGAAAGATCACTCTCCAGAAAGTCTGCAGCGGCGACGCACCCAGGTCGTGCGAAGCTTCCACCAGGCTGCGCGGGATGTGTTCGAGCGAAGCGTAGATGGGCAAGATCGCAAACGGCGTGTAGATGTGGGTCAGCGTCAGCACTACCGCGAACGGACTATAAAGCAGAAACTCCAGCGGATGCCGGGTCAGGTGCGCATACTGCAGCAGCGTGTTCAACACGCCATCACTGCCGAGAATCGTTTTCCAGGCGTAGGCCCTGACCAGGTAGCTTACCCACAACGGGATGATCACCAACTGGTAGAAAAGATCTTTGCGTTTGCCCGCGTGAAATGACAGGTAGTACGCCAGTGGGTAACCCAACAGGAGAGAAAAAAGCGTCACCCGCGCCGCAATCCACATGGAACGGAACAACGTCTGAAAATAGACGTCGACCTGCAACAGTTCACGGTAGTTGTCGAGCGTCCATGAGTGAACTATGGTCTGACTGGGAGAGACCGACCAGAAGCTGTAGCAAAGAAGCAGGGCGTAGGGCGCGAGCAAGAACACCGCGACCCATGCCAGCGGCGGAACGGTGATAGCAGCCCTGTAAGCGCGCGAGAACATCAGTGCCTTTCCGGGGATTCACGAACCACGACCGCGTCCGCCGGAGAAAATTCCAGTTCCACCTCGCCCTGCCAGTTGTCGCGCGCGGCGGTCCGCATCGAGAACGACAAACCGTCGGCGCACTCGATCTGCACCAGTTCCGTCGCTCCATGAAATGCCTGGCGCTGAATGCGGCCGTGGAACCGCACGCCGTCTGTGTCAGTTCCGGCAAGGCGCAGATTCTCCGGGCGCAGAGAAAACAATACAGGGCCGTCCGGCAACGAAGTCCGCCACGCGAGCGAGTGGCACTGGACCATTCCGTTTCGCACGGCTCCGCGCAGTAGGTTGGTGTGCCCGATGAACTGCGCGGTGTATGCGGTCGCGGGACGGCTGTAGATCTCGCGCGGAGAAGCCACCTGCTCCAGTTCGCCCGAACGAAGCAGCGCGATGCGGTCCGACATCACCATGGCTTCTTCCTGGTCATGGGTCACGAACACGAAGGCGATGCCCACTTCCCGCTGCAGAGATTTCAATTCCACCTGCATCTGGCGGCGCAGATTCGCGTCCAGGGCCGATAGAGGTTCGTCGAGCAACAACAGACGAGGACGGTTCACCAGTGCCCGCGCGAGCGCAATGCGTTGCTGCTGTCCGCCGCTGATCTTCGAGGGCTTCGCGGCCGCGAAAGCGGTCATTTTCACCATCGCCAGCGCCTGTTCCACGCGCTTTGAGACTTCTTCTTTCGGAAGCTTCGCGACCTGCAATCCGTAGCCAACGTTCTGGGCAACGTTCAAGTGGGGAAAGAGCGCGTAATTCTGAAAGACTGTATTCACGCGGCGCCGGTAAGGAGGCAGAGAATCGAGCCGCTGCCCCGCCATCCAAAGTTCCCCTGCATCCGCGCTCTCGAAGCCCGCGATAATGCGTAGCAATGTGGTTTTGCCTGATCCGCTTTCGCCGAGAATGGTCAGAAACTCACCTTCCGCAATCTGCAGCGAAATGTCACGCAGAACAGGGTTCTTGCCGAAGGATTTGGCCACTCCGCGGATGTCGAGAAGCGTCGAAGGAGGTGCCGCAACCGAAGGAGACGAAATCGTAGCTGGGCTGAGATTGGACATTCGCATTAGCTGACGACTGAAGACTGACGGCTGCTTTCCTACTGTGCCGCTTTCACTTCATTCCAGATTTCGTTGTACTTCGCCCGCCGCGGCACGTTCTGCCAGAAGTAAATGTGCTTCTGATAGTTGTCCACGTCGTCGAGGTGCAGGCCTTTGACCTCAGCCGGGGTCATGTACTGCGCGGCTTGCGGATTCGCCGGCGTGTACCCGGTCACATCCGTGACCTTCTTCTGCGTCTGCGCCTCAATCATGTATTCCAGAAACTTGTAGGCCAGTTCTTTGTTCTCGCTGCCCGAGGTGATCATGAGGTGATCGATCCAGCCCGTGGTGTTTTCCTTGGGAATGGTTTCTCCGACCGGAAAATTGACCTTGCGCAGTTGATTGGTCATCAGGGGCCATCCCATCGCCAGCACCACTTCGTGATTCTGAAAGAGATTGGTCAGCTCACCGCCGGTGGACCACATCTTGCGGATGTTCGGCTTCAGCTCCAGCAACTTCTTCTTGACCGCGTCCAGTTGCTGGTCGCTGAGGTTGTAAAGCTGTCCGGGATCCGGCTTGTCGAAGCCCAGCACCTGCGCCGCCATGTACACGGTCGAGAGGTCGTCCCACACGGAAATCTTCCCTTTGTATTTCGGATCCCAGAACACGTTCCAGCTGTCCGGTGGCTGCGCGAACACGGTCGTGTCGTAAATCATGGGGTCGGGACCCCACATGAAGGGCACGCCATAAACCTTGCCATTCGCTTTGACTAGGGGAAGGGAAGTGAGCTGCACCGAAAGCTGCGAATAGGACAGAATCCGCGTGAGATCGAGCGGTTCGGCCAGTCCGGTGGTGGCGATCATCGTGGCTACGTCGCTGGAGGGAGAGATGATGTCGTAATTTCCCGCGCTTCCGCCACGCAGCTTCGCTACCAGTTCATCGCTCGACCCCATGTACGACGCCGAAACCTTGCAGTGGTTGGCTTCCTCGAACGAGCGAACGAACGAAGGATCGGCATAGCCTTCCCAAACCAGCAGGTTGAGCGTCGGCGTCTTCTTGCCGCACGAGCCAAGAACGAGAACGCCCGAGACGAGCAGTGACAGAATAAAAATTCGGCGGGAGATCACTTTGCCTCCGGCTTCGATGCCTTGTCGGAAGTCCATTCTGGCGCTTGATACACGACTTTGCCGCCCACCATTGTGAGCAGAACTTCGGTCTTGGAAATGTCGCTGGGCTCGATTTTGAAGATATCCTGTTGAATCACGATCAGGTCCGCGAGCTTGCCCGGCTCCAGAGAACCTTCGGTCTTTTCTCGACGTCCCGCGAATGCGGCTCCCAGCGTGTATGCCTTGATCGTGTCTTCCAGGCTGATACGTTCACCCGGCACGAATCCCTCAGGCGGATCCCCCTCCGTGGTTTGCCGCGTCAGGGCATTCTGCACGCCCGGCCACGGATTCAGCGTGACCACCGGCCAATCGCTGCCGAAAGCCAAAACGCCACCCGACTTCTCAATGCTTCTCCATACCCAGGCGCGCTGTACGCGTTCCGGCCCCACGTTGCGGGCCCACACTTGCAGGGTGTCTTCATCCGGGTAAGCGTGCAGCGGTTGCATGCTGGCGATCACGCCCTGCTTGCCGAATCGCGGAATGTCGCTCGCCGCAATGGTTTCAATGTGCTCTACGCGCGGCCGCGCATCGTGGGTGCGGTTGGTCTCCGCCGCATGCTGGTAGGCATCGAGCGCTGTGCGGACCGCTTTATCTCCAATCGCATGCGTGAAGATCTGCAGCCCGCGGCGGTCCAGCTCGGTAATCGCGGCCTGGTATTTCGACGGGTCCCAGAACAACTTCCCGATCTGTGTCGGATCATCCGTATAGGGCTCGAGCATCGCGGCGGTGTGCGATTCGATCACGCCGTCGAGCATGGTCTTTACCGCGCCGCCGGAAATCCATTCATCGTGATAGGTCTTGCGCGCTTCTTCGATCAGTCCAATCTCTTTCGAAGTCAGCTCGGGAGGATCGAGAAAGTACGCGATGTAGAAGCGAACGGTGAGCTCGTTCTCGCGGCGCAACTCGTCGTAGAGATCCAGATATTGGAAGTCTCCTCCGGCGCTGTGGACTCGCGCCAGTCCATGCTTGTTGGCCTCGCGCATTCCCAATCGCAGAGCGGCCAGGCGTTCCTCGCGGGTCGGCGCCGGCATCCACTTCGAGACCAAATGCCCGGCGGCTTCCTTGAGCGCGCCGGTGGCTTCTCCGTTTTCGTCCCGGACGATCTTTCCATTCGGAGGATCGGGGGTTTCCCGAGTGATCCCGGCCATGGCGAGCGCCTTGCTGTTTGCCCAGGAAGTGTGGCCGTCGTAGGCTTCCAGCCAGACTGGGCGGTCCGGAACCACGTCATCCAGGATTCTCTTGTTGGGCAAAGCCGTCGCACCGAACGTCGGATACACCCATCCCATCCCGGTGATCCAGGGCAGGTTCGGATTCGCGGCGGCGTACTCCTTCACCCGTTTCTGGATCTCGGCCACCGTTTTTGCGCCATCCAGTTTCACATGGGTCAGACCTAAGGAGCCTTCCATAAAGTGGATGTGACAATCCGCAAATGCGGGAAGCACAAAGTGACCTTTGGCGTCGATGATCTGGGTGGAGGGGCCGCGATATGCGGCGATCTCTTTCGACGTCCCCACCGCCACAATCTTGTGGTCGCGGATCGCCAGCGCTTCCGCCCACGGTTGGCGGGAATTGACGGTGTAAATCCGCCCGTGCACCACCAGAAGATCGGCGGGAGAGATCGATTGGCTCTTCGCCGGAAGTGCGGCGACCAGCAGGATGATGCAAAACGTGAAAATTCCCCGTGCGTGGGTCCGGCCGTACGTTGTCGGCTGGCGCCAAAGGTAGGTTCTCCCTGTTCCGCTAGAAGGTCGGCGGAGTATTCACCCAGAGCACATGCGTCTCCGTGCGTCCGGGATTTTTCCAGTGATGCGGTGTCGCGCTTTCGAAATAAAAACTGTCGCCCGGCCTGAGCCGGTACTCTTCCCCTTGCAGGGAGATGTGCAGCTCGCCGCGCAAGACGTAGAGGAACTCTTCGCCTTCGTGGGTGTAGGACTCGCCGCTGCCCGAGTTGGGCGCGATGCGGAACAGGTGCGGCTCCATCACCGCGTTGCCCCATGCCAGCAGCTCCATGCGCACGCCCGGTCCGGCTTCGAGCACTTTGCGGCGTTCGGGCTTTACCAGGCGGCTATTGGATTCGGCCGGGTCAAAGAAATCAAGGATGTTGGTCTTGTAAAAACGGGCTAGTTTCCGCAGGGTGCCGACCGAGGCGCTCATTTGGGAGCGCTCCAGGGCGCTGAGAAAGCCAAGCGAAACACCCACCTTCCGGGCGACCTGCGCCAGCGAGAGTTTCCGCTGCAGCCGCAGCTGGCGGAGGTGCCCGCCGATGGCGTGACTGGCGGTGTTCGAGTTGCCCCGGGCCAGCCCTTCCCGCTTGAGGGTAGCAATAATCGCGGGAGCATTGAGTCCCCTTACCCGGCGCAGGAACTTGGCCCGCTTCAACACCTTCACGTCGTTCAGTGTGTAGAGCCGGTACTTGCTGGCGGTGCGCCGGGGACGAGTCAACCCCAGGCTCTCCCAGGTGCGGATCACCGAGGCCGAAACCCCGACCATGCGGGCCACGTCTCCGATTTTCAAGTAAGGTTTGCTGTCCGTCGGCTTCATGACCCCAAGCCAGTTTCCCAACACGATTTTCTTATGGAACGGAGAAGTATTTTTCGCTTGACAGTGTGCGGAGTGTCCCTCTAACCTTGCGCGATTATAGCAAGGTTTGGGTTACACGCAAGGCATTCCGGTTTTCAAATTTAAAACTTCCACCCCGTCTCCCGGAGGTCTGCATGCCGTCGTCAACCGCTCGTTGCGCGACCCGCTGCCTGGTCGTCCTGTTGTGCCTGCTGAGTTCCACCTTACTGTTGGCCCAAAGTACCGGCGGCAGAATCCTGGGTCGGACCGCCGACTCCTCGGGCGCGGTGGTGGCCAACGTCCAGGTCACATTGATCAACCAGGCAACAGGCGTCAGTCGCGACGCCACGACCAATTCCAGTGGCGATTACGTCTTTGTTGAAGTCGTGCCCGGAACCTACGAAGTTGACTTCGCCGCGCAAGGCTTCAAGAAGAACGTTCAGAAAGACATCATTGTCGATGTCAACCAGGTTGTCACTCTCAACTCGACCTTGCAGGTCGGCACCACGCAGGAAACGGTGGAAGTAACCTCCGAGGCGCCCCAGGTGGACACCACTAGCACGCAGTTGGGCGCGGTGGTGAACAACCGCTCGGTCAACGAACTCCCCCTGAACGCGCGAGATACTTACCAGTTCCTGCAGTTGCAGCCGGGTGTGCAATCGGTGTCGGGCAGCAGCAATAGCTTGTTCTACGGAAGCGATAACGCCGGATCGGTTTCGGTGAATGGGGGCCGCGACCGCGCCAACAATTTCAGCGTTAACGGCGGCGACGCCAACGATCAGTTTGCAAACCTGCCGACGGTGCAGCCTACTCCGGATAGTGTTGAAGAATTTCGCGTCATCACCAACACCTTCGACGCCGAGTATGGGCGCAACTCCGGTGCGGTCGTTAACGTCATCACCAAGTCGGGGACCAATGCCTTCCACGGCAACGTCTACGAATACTTCCGCAATACGGTTCTGAATGCCCAAGGGTACCTGAATACTGCTAAGCCTCAGTTCAATCAGAACCAGTTTGGCGGCACTCTGGGCGGCCCCATCCTTAAGGATAGAAGTTTTTTCTTCATTTCGTATGAAGGACGGCGCGTGCGTCAAGGCCAGCCCAGCGATCTGGTCTACGTTCCGACGAATCCCGAATTCAGCGGAGATTTCTCCGCCGGATCGACGTTCGCCGGAGGCTACAGCGATCCCTTTGTGGCTCAGGCTCTCGATGGCCGCCCGGGATGCGATGCGGCTCTGGGAGTTGCGAATTTGCCCGTTCCCACCCCGGGCCAGACGATCCCCTGGTCGCAAGTGTTCCCGACGAACCAGATCCCTCTGCCTTGTCAAGACCCGGTTGCCTCCGCATTGCTGAACCAGTTGCCGGCCGCAAATTCTCCTACCGGGGCGTTCCAATCCGTTCCGGTGGGCCGGGACCGCCAGGATCAGTTCACCATTCGCTGGGATCATAAGATTAACGACCGGCAGAATTTCAGCGCCTACTATTACTTCACTGATGACGCCATGTTTGCCCCGTTTTCGTTCTTCCAGGCTGCGGGGGCGAGCATTCCCGGATACGGAAGCAACGTGGCCCAGCGCTTCCAGCAATACAACCTGACCCACACCTGGACGATCTCGAACGCGTTGGTGAACGAAGCCCGGTTCACCTACATGCGAGAAGGGCAGCTCACCTTCCAGCATCCCCAGAACACAGGTTCGGTGACCAGTTCCTGCCCCAGTTCCGTATCTCAGTTTTGCTTTACCGGTCTCTCGGACTCCTCCGCCATCAACGCACTGGCGGCGAATCCATTAACCGGCAATCCGAAATTCGGGATCACGCCAGGTCTGGGCGCGAACCACGAAGGCCTGCCCTTCATCACGATCTCGGGCGGCGCTGTGATCGGGAACAACTTCGAAGGAGAGCTGCCGCAGGTGGGCAACACCTTCCAGTGGACCGACAGCGTGAGCTACGTGAAGGGAAACCACACCATGAAGTTCGGCGCCGACGTGCGCCGCAACCGTTTCGACCAGACTCTTTATTACAACGTTAATGGCAGCTACACCTTCGACAGCAGCAGCAGTAATGCGGTTTTATTCGACGACAATTACCCGGGATTCCTGTTGGGGTTAGCGGACACATACTCCCAAGGCTCGGCGCAGCGGGAAAACGTCCGCAGCACCGGTGTCTATCTCTTTGCGCAGGACAGTTGGAAGATACGGCCGAACGTCACACTGAACTACGGGTTGCGTTGGGAACTCGACACTCCCCTGACGGATGTATTGCATCACGTTCAGACTTTCCGCCCGGGACAGAACACGACGGTCTATCCCTGTCAGTTGAATCCCACTAGCATCGCCACCTTTCAGTCGTACGGCATCGGCAGTCCCGACTGCAACAACACCGGAACCCTGCCGACGGGTCTCGTCGTTCCGGGAGACAAGGGCGTGCCCGCCGGCCTGACTACCGGCTACTACAAAGCATTTGCGCCGCGCATCGGACTGGCGTACAGCCCGAACTTCAGCAGCGGCATTCTTAACAAGCTGTTCGGGACCAACGGCAAGACCAGCATTCGCACCGGTTGGGGATTGTTTTACAACCCGATCGAGCAATTGGTGCTCGAACAGTTCGGGGCCGAGCCGCCCTTTGGTGGCAGCAACTTTCTTACCGGGACGTTTTTCAACACGCCCTTCGTCAGTCAAAATCAAACCACCAATCCCAATCCATTCAACGGTTTCCTTACCCCGCCGCCGGGAACTCCAACCGACTGGTCCACCTTCCGGCCGCTTCTGCTCTACGGTGAGTTCCAGCCGCATTTGAGGAGCCAGTACACCGCGCAGTATAACTTCAGCATCCAGCGCGAACTTGCCAAAGACCTGGTCTGGCAGATCGGCTACGTAGGCTCCCAGGGCCATCGCTTACTGGCATCGCACGATATCAATGCGGCAAATCCGCAAACGTGCCTGGATATCATCACGATTCTAGGATCGAGTGCTTGTGGGCCATACCTGGAAGATAACGCCTTCAACTTTACCGTGCCGGCTGGCATGGCGTTTCATCTTCCGAATGGATCGACGCTCACCGGCGCTTCGGGGACTGGCACTCCCGTACAACTCGTCGGTCTCCGTCCGTTTTCTTCTCCCAACTGCGTGACCAATGGCCCGAACATCGGTACGGGTTGCCCGGTCGACGGCATCCCGGTCTTCGCCAATGTCTTCGCCGAAGACACCATCGCCAACGCGGCCTACAACTCATTCCAGACCATGCTGGAAAAGCGCTTCTCGCACGGATTGCAACTGCAGGCCTCGTATACCTTCAGCAAGTCACTGGACCAGGCGTCGAGTTTCGAGGAGACGCTGAACCCCTTCAACCCGCGAGCCAGCCGGGCCCTGTCGCTCTTCAATGCAGCCCAACGTTTTGTGATCAATTACTACTGGGAGCTCCCGATTCCCAAGCACAATGGATTCGTGGGAAAGGTCGTCAACGACTGGGCAATTTCCGGGATCACCCAATTCCAGAGCGGTTTCCCTATCCGTTTGCAAACCCAAAATGACAATGAGCTGATCAGCAGCTTGTTCTTCATCGGGACGGCAGCGCCACAACTTACGGGGCCGCTACAGCTTCTGAACCCGAAGGCGAGTTCTGGTCACTACTACCTCAATCCGAACCAGTTCAGCGATCCCACTCCCGGCACCTTTGCAACTACCCCTCGTTCGATTTGCTGCGGTCCGGGACTCAACGAGTGGGACATCACTTTCTCCAAGAAGATCGCGATCACGGAGACCAATTATTTCCAATTCCGCGCCGACATTTTCAACCTGTTCAATCGGACGTCGTTCAACAACCCGGATGGGAACTTCTCAAACACGACGTTCGGTCAGATCTTGAACGCTCGCGAGCCACGCCTGGTGCAGTTTGCTTTAAAATATTACTTCTAGCCCGAAAGCCCGGACGGCTCCTACCGTCCGGGCACATTCTAATGGCCGCCTGCGGCGGCTTGAGTCTTCTGGAGAATCCTGATGTACGCAGATCTGCAACGCGAGCTCGATACCTACGAGCGCCGCACGCCGAAGTCCGCCGAGGCTCACAAGCGTAACTTGAAGCGCATCCCTCTGGGGGTGGCCAGCAACTACCGCGCTTATGATCCCTATCCCATCTTCGTCAAGGAAGGCCGGGGTTCCCACTTCCGCGATCTCGACGGTAACGACTATATCGACCATAACCTCTGCTTCGGCGCGCTGATGGCCGGACACTGCCATCCCGCGGTAATGAAAGCCGTCGGCGAACGCCTGACCACCGGCACCATGTTTGGCATGCCCCATGACATGGAATGGCAACTGGCGGAAGAAATCTGCCAGCGCTTTCCGGTCGAGATGGTGCGCTTCGGCAACAGCGGCACCGAGGCCACCATGCACGCCGTCCGCCTCGCCCGCGCCGCCACCGGACGCGACAAAATCATCAAGTTCGAAGGTGGATATCACGGCCTGCACGACGCCGCTCTGGTCAGCGTGAAGCCGCATGCGCCCGATTATGGCGACATCCACGCGCCCACATCCGTAACCGGAGGCCTCGGCGTTCCCAAAGCCAGTCTCGCGAATGTCGCCATCGCAACCTTTAACGATCTGGCGACCGTCGAGCTGCGCTTTAAACAAAATCCGGGAGAGATTGCCGCGATCATCCTCGAACCGATCATGATGAACGTCGGACTCTGCCTGCCGCAGTCCGGATTCCTGC
The DNA here is from genome assembly GCA_963832635.1 of Terriglobia bacterium. Classification (GTDB taxonomy): domain Bacteria; phylum Acidobacteriota; class Terriglobia; order Terriglobales; family Acidobacteriaceae; genus DATFTE01. The sequence continues at coordinate 1,805,270 of CAWHVH010000004.1, forward strand.
AAGGCTTGCGCGATCTCTGCACCAAAAACGGCGCGCTGCTGATCTTTGACGAAGTCAAAACCGGCGCGAAACTCGGCTGGGGAGGCGCGTCAGAATACTTCGGCGTGACTCCCGACATGATCTGTATCGCCAAGTCGATCGGCGGAGGCTTGCCGCTCGCCGCCTTCGGTGCGCACCCCGCCGTGATGGACCTGATCTCGCAACACAAGGTCTTTCACGGGGGCACCTACAACACCAATCCGGTCTCGATGGCCGCCGGGCTCGCCACGTTCCGCGAAGTTCTTACCCGCGAGAACTACGCCCACGTCGACAAGCTCGGCAAAAAGCTCAACGACGGCTATCGCAGGATCATCGCCAAGGTCGGACTGCAAGGCTACATCGCCAGCGCCGGAGCCAACGGCGCTCTCATGCTCTATCCCAAAGAGGTTCGCAATTACCGCGATTGGGAAGCGATTGACGTCGACCTGTGGCGCCATTACTGGTTCGGCATGGTGAACCGCGGCGTGATGGCACAACCGTACTGGTGGGATGAGCAGTGGACGATCTCCGTCCAGCACACTGAAGCCGACATCGAAAAGCATCTCGCCGCCTTCGAAGACGTCGCCCCGGCCATGGCAAAAGCCCAGCAGGAGCGCGAAGCCCCGGCAGTCGCTGTGCACTAACGCTTGCGTAGGGCAGGTGTCCCCACCTGCCCTTTTTCTTCCTCAGGAGTCTCATTGGCAGAGAACGATCCCAACCAGCCGCACCTGAAGCGCGTCCTCGGACGCTTCGATCTGGTGTTGCTGTTTGTGGTCGCCGTCTTCAACCTGAACGTTGTGCCCTCGATCGCCGCCAACGGTGGCGTCACCGTCTGGCTGTGGCTCATCTCTCTCTTGCTCTTCTTCTGGCCGCAAGGCATTGCCGTCATCGAACTTGCCCACCGCTATCCGGGCGAAGGCGGAGTCTATCTCTGGGCCAAAGAAGTTTTCGGCGACTTTCACGGATTTCTCTCCGGCTGGTGTTACTGGACCAACAACATGCTCTACGTGCCGACGGTCATGCTGTACTTCGTCGGCGTTTCGGTCTTCGCATTGGGCCCCAGCCACCAGGCTTTGGCTGACAACAAGACGTTCGCGATGATTACCTCCGTGCTGCTGCTGGCGTTTCTCACCATCCTGAACATCGTTGGACTCGGCGTCGGCAAGTGGATCAACAATGTTGGCGCCATTGGAACGGGAGTTGCCGCCGCGGTTCTGATCGGTCTTGGCATCGTCATCTTTTCGCGCTTTGGAACCACCATCACTGCCGCGGATTTCCGCATTCCCGCCGACCCGCGCTTCGTCCTGAATTCTTTCGGAGTGATTTGCTTCGGCCTGGTCGGTCTCGAACTCGCCTCCGTCATGGGAGATGAAATTCAAGATCCGCAGCGCACGCTTCCCGGCGCGGTTGCCTGGGGAGGCGTGCTCTCCGGCCTGCTCTACATTGGGGCGACGCTGACTCTTCTGATCGCGGTCGGCAAGAACGACATCAGCGTGCTGCAGGGAATTGTGCAAGCCGTGAATCATCTGGCGGGCAGGCTTGGAGTGGGATGGATCCTGATTCCATTTGCCGTCATGTTGAGCCTGTCGATCGCCGGCATCGGCTCTGCCTGGATGGGCGGCTCCGCGCGCATCCCTTTCGTCGCTGGACTCGATTCCTACATGCCGTCGTGGCTGGGAAAAGTTCATCCGAAATATGCGACCCCGCATGCCGCGCTTATCGTGCAGGCGATCGTTTCCCTGGTGCTGATCGTCATCAGCTTCGTCGCTTCCGGCGGCGTGCAGGAAGCGTTTCAGAAAATGTTGTCGGCTGCGGTGGTCCTACAGTTGATACCCTTTCTCTACGTCTTCGCCGCGCTGCTGAAGTTTGCCGCTCGGGAGCGCGAAAAGAAGGGCCGCTACGGCAAAGGCCTGCTGGTGTTCGCGGGCGCAAGCGGTCTGGTGACGACGATCCTGGGAATCGCGCTGGCATTTTTCCCGGCCAAACAGATCACCTCGGTTTGGAAGTACGAAGCCGGCATGTTCGGCATCACCCTGGGCTTCATCGCGATGGCCGTGTTCTTCTTCTTCGTCTACGGAAGGCTGAAGCAACCACAATCGCCGCCAGTGCAGCAAAAGCTGGAAGCAGCACGGCCCACATAGAGACAGGTGTCTCCTGTCCCCGAGCGGAGCGAGGGTAAACAGATAAGGGAGAGACGGGCGTCCCCGCCCGTCTGCCGCGTAGCGGCATCGGAAGCGTGAGAGGGGGCACGACCTGGGTCGTGCCGCAAAAGTCGCAGCAAGATGCAGGAGGTCGCCAAATGCCAGGCGGAGTCAAGACCGACGTGAAAACTTATCAGATGTACATCAACGGCGAGTGGGTCGACAGCAGGTCAAACAAGACGTTTCCTGTCTACGACCCTGCCACGGAAGAAATCATCGCTCAGGTTCCCGACGCGAATGCCGACGACGTGAATCGCGCCGTCGCCGCCGCCCGCGCCGCGTTCGACGAAGGTCCATGGGCCACCACCACGGCACAAGAGCGCGGACGCGTCCTCTTTCGCCTTGCTGAGAAACTCCGTCAGAATTCCGCCATGCTGGCCGAACTCGAGGCGCGCAACTGCGGCAAGCCCATTGTCGAAGCCGAGTATGACATTGCCGACACCGCTACTTGTTTCGAATACTACGGCGGGCTCGCCACCAAGATTCTCGGATACGTGAATCCCGTCCCCGACAATGCCATGAGCCTGACGCTGAAGGAACCCATCGGCGTTGCGGGACAAATCATTCCGTGGAACTATCCGCTGTTGATGGCTGCATGGAAGCTCGCTCCGGCGCTGGCTGCGGGCTGTACCTGCATTCTCAAGCCCGCCGAACAGACTCCGCTCACCGCTCTCGAGATGGCGAAATGGTTGACCGACGTCGGCCTGCCTCCGGGTGTCGTCAACGTCATCACCGGTTTTGGAGAGACCTGCGGCGCGCCCCTGGTCCAGCATCCCGACGTTAACAAGATTGCGTTCACTGGCAGCGCCGCGGTAGGGAAGATCATTGTTAAGCAAGCCGCCGATACCGTGAAGCGCGTCACTCTCGAACTCGGCGGCAAGTCTCCCAACATCTTTTTCGCCGACGCCGATTTCGAAGCTGCCATCGATGGCGCGCTGTTTGGCGTCTTTATCAATCAGGGCGAAGTCTGCTCCGCCGGCAGTCGCATATTGGTCGAAAAATCTATCTATAAGAAATTCGTCGATGCCATGACCGAGAAGGCCAAAAAGATCAAGCTGGGCGCGCCTCTCGATCGCGAAACCAAGATGGGTCCGCTGGTCAGTAAAGAGCAGTACGACCGAGTGCGTTCCTATCAGGAAGTGGGGAAGAAAGAAGCCAAGGTCGCTTTTGGTGGAGGCCGGGCAGAAAAATTCGCCAAGGGATACTACGTCGAGCCCACCATCTTTTACGACGTCGACAACAGCGCACGCATCGCTCGCGAAGAGATTTTCGGGCCGGTCGCCACGGTAATTCCCTTCGAAAACGAGAAAGATGCGCTCAGGATCGCCAATGATTCGCCCTACGGTCTCGCCGCCGCTGTCTGGACGCGTGACATCTTCAAGGCGTTTCGCGCCGTGAAGGCCATTCGTGCGGGCATCGTCTGGGTCAACCACATGCAGCCCACCTACGTGGAAGCGCCCTGGGGCGGCTATAAACAATCCGGCTTCGGCCGCGAACTGGGGCCGTGGGGCATCGAAGAATATCTGGAGACCAAGCAGGTGCACATCAACCTGAACGAAGCTCCTATCGGCTGGTACTGAGTAGCAGTTCGAAGTAGCGGATAGCGAGAAACACCAGCATATGCCTTGAGAGAGGAAGATTCTGATTCGTATCAGGGCACGCCTTCAGGCGTGCCGTAACGATGAAAAAACTGACCGGCTTTAGCCGCTGCAGGGAAGCGAGAATTCCATGTCGACGATTCAATTGAAAACTACGATTCCGGGTCCCAAATCCGAAGCGTTATCGGCGCGCCGCGAAGCCGCCGTCCCGCGCGGCCTCTCGCATAGCACTCCGATTTACGTAGAGAAGGCGGAAGACGCCTGGCTCGAAGATGTCGATGGCAACCGCTACATTGACTTCGCCGGCGGCATCGGCTGCATCAACGTCGGCCATCGCCGCGAGCGGGTGGTCGCCGCGGTGCGCGAGCAACTCGATCGTTACATGCACACCTGCGTGCAGGTGACCCCCTACGAAGGATATGTGCGCCTGGCGGAACGCTTGAATAAAGTGACGCCGGGAAATTTTCCCAAGAAGACGCTATTCGTCAATACCGGAGCGGAAGCTGTCGAGAACGCCGTGAAGATCGCGCGCGCCCACACCGGGCGCTCCGGCATTATCGCTTTCGAGGACGCTTTCCACGGGCGCACCATGATGACCTTGGCGCTCACCAGCAAGACGCATCCCTACAAGGCCGGCTTTGCGCCCTTCCCCAGCGATGTCTATCGGATTCCATACGCCTATTGCTACCGCTGTTCCTACTCGTTGAAATATCCGACGTGCGATCTTTACTGTGCGCGCCATCTTGAAGACACCTTCAAGCGCGTGGTGGCTTCGGAAGACGTCGCCGCCGTGATCGCCGAGCCCGTGCTCGGCGAAGGCGGATTTGTCGCTCCTCCTCCGGATTATTTCCGCGTACTCATCGAACTCTGCCACAAACACGGCGTGCTGTTCATCGCCGACGAAGTCCAGAGCGGCTTTGGACGCACCGGGGCCCTCTTTGCAAGCGAACATTACAAAATCGAGCCTGACTTGATTGTGAGCGCCAAGTCGCTGGGCGGCGGTCTTCCGCTGGCCGCAGTCACGGGCCGTGCCGAGATCATGGATGCTCCCGGCCCCGGTGGGCTGGGCGGCACCTTCGCCGGCAATCCTCTCTCCTGCGCGGCGGCGCTGGCAGTTCTTGATCTGTTCGAGCAGGAAGACCTGCTGGCTCGTGCCAACGAACTGGGAGACCGCTTCCAGAAACGCGCTCTGGAGTGGCAAAAGCGCTGGTCCCTGATTGGCGACGTGCGCGGACTGGGCGGCATGCAGGCCATCGAACTGGTGCGGTCCACGGAAACGCGCGAGCCGGCCAAGGACGAGACCAAGAAGGTTACGCAGTATTGTTACGAGCACGGCCTCATCACCATTTCCGCCGGCTCGTACGGAAATGTCATTCGCGTCCTGGTTCCGCTGGTCATCAGCAATGACCAGATGGACGAGGGCCTGGACGTCCTCGAATCCGCGCTGGCCCAGGTCAGCGGCAAGAAAGGCGCGCTGGCCACGCAACTCACGTAGGAACTCTTCACGATTGCCGAGGCAACAAATTCATGAGTACCGCCGTAGTGACCGCAACCAAAGTTCCGAACTTCATCAACGGCCAATGGGTCGACTCGACCACCATGGACTGGTCGGATGTCGTCAATCCCGCCACCGGCGAAGTCATTGCTCGCTCGCCCTCGTCGGATGCCGCCGAAGTGGCCCGCGCCGTGGAAGCCGCCGCGGCCGCCTACCCCGAGTGGCGCCGCACGCCGCCGGAAGACCGCATCCAGCCCCTCTTCAAGCTGAAACAGCTCCTCGAAGATCACGTGGACGAACTCGCCCGCATCATCACCCAGGAAAACGGCAAGACTTTTGCCGAAGGCAAAGCCGAGCTGCGACGTGCCATCGAGAACGTCGAAGTTGCCTGCGGTATTCCCATGATGATGCAGGGATACAACCTCGAAGATGTCGCGCGCGGCATCGACGAGACCATGATCCGCCAGCCTCTCGGCGTCGTCGCGGCGATCACCCCGTTCAATTTTCCCGGGATGATTCCATTCTGGTTTCTGCCATACGCGATCGCCTGCGGAAACACGTTCATCCTGAAACCTTCCGAGCGCGTGCCGCTCACCATGCGGAGGGCCTACGAACTGCTCGATCAGACTGGACTTCCCAAAGGCGTTGCTAACCTCGTGAATGGCGGCAAAGCGGCCGTCGATGCGCTGCTCGATCATCCCAAGGTGCGCGCCATTAGTTTTGTAGGTTCTACGCCCATCGCAAAATACGTGTATGCCCGCGCCGGACAGAACGGAAAGCGCGCCCAATGCCAGGGCGGCGCGAAGAACCACGTCATCGTTTTACCCGATGCCGATATGCAGATGGCCACCCAGATCATCAGCGACAGCGCCTTCGGCTGCGCCGGGCAGCGCTGTCTCGCTGTCTCGGTGGCAGTCACGGTTGGTGACGCGCAGAAAACCTTCCGCGATTCCATCACTGCGGCGGCTTCCAACCTCCGTGTGGGCAACGGACTCGACGAAGGCGTGCAGATGGGCCCGGTGATCTCGCCCCAGAGCAAAGCCCGCGTAGAATCTCTCATCGGAGCCGGAGAGAAGCAGGGCGCCAAAGTCCTGCTCGACGGACGCAACTCCAAGATCCCGAAATACGACGCCGGAAACTTCGTGAAGCCGACCGTCCTCGACAATGTGCCCGACTCCAGCGAAATCACTGACACCGAAATCTTCGGACCGGTGCTCAGCCTCGTCCACGCCAACGATCTCGACGAGGCCCTGGCGTTTCTGGAGCGCAGCGCCTACGGAAATCAGGCGTCGCTCTTTACGTCGAGCGGTTCGGCGGCCCGCAGATTCCGCTATGAAGCCCCGGCGGGGAATATCGGCATCAACATCGGCGTCGCCGCACCCATGGCCTACTTTCCCTTCAGCGGATGGAAAGACAGCTTCTTCGGCATCATGCACGGCCAGGGACGCGACGCCATCGAGTTCTACAGCGAAAAGAAAGTCGTCATCGAACGCTGGGCCAAAGAGCATTCGAGGAAATTCTAGAAAAGCATTTACCGCAGAGGACGCCGAGACCGCCGAGAAAAATCAAATTCGCTCGGCGTTCTCGGCGTACTCTGCGGTGAAAAGCTCTTGAACTGAGGATCTATGTCCGACACCATCCAAAAGTACAAAGACTACGTCATGACCGGCTTCATGAAGCAGGTGGTCCCGCTGGTGGTCGACCACGCCAGCGGCGCTGTCATCACCGATGTCAACGGCCGCGAGTACCTCGACTGCTTCGCCGGAATTTCCGTGGTCAATGCCGGACACTGCAACCCCGAGGTCATCGCCGCCGCCAAAAAGCAGATGGACAAGCTGGTCCACTGCGCCTCCTACATTTATCACTCACAGCCGACCGCCGATCTCGCGGAGAAGATCGCCCACATCACCTCTCCGGGCCTCACCAAAACTTTTTTCGGCAACGGAGGCGCCGAAGCCATCGAAGGCGCGCTCAAACTTGCCCGCCTCTACACCGGCAAGCACGAGTTCATCTCCCTTCACGCCAGCTTTCACGGACGCAGTTGGGGCACCCTCAGCATCACTGGCAACCAGGGACGCAAAAAGCGCGGCGGCCCTTACGCCTCCGGCATTGCCTTCGCGCCCGCGCCCTACGTCTATCGCTCGCTGTGGCCGGACGATCCTGAAGCATGTGCCCGCCAGTGCGCCAAAGCGCTCGACGACGTCATCCGCTTCTCCACCGCCGGTGACGTCGCTGCCTTCATCGCCGAACCCGTCATGGGCGAAGGCGGAATCATCGTGCCCCCGCCGAACTATTTCAAAGAAATTAAGAAAGTGCTCGACCAGCACAACATCCTCTTTATTGCCGACGAAGTGCAGTCCGGTTTCGCCCGCACCGGAAAGATGTTCGCTTACGAGTACTACGGCGTCGATCCCGATATCCTGGTCACTGCTAAAGGCATTGCCGACGGTTTCCCGCTCAGCGCCTACACCACTCGTCCGGAAATTGCCGCCGCCTACAAGCCCGGCGATCACCTCTCCACTTTCGGAGGCAATCCGATTTCCTGTGCTGCCGCGCTCGCCAATATCGAATTCATACAAAGAGAGAATCTCCTCGCCAAAGCCACCGAGACCGGCAACTACGTGATGGCGAAACTTCGCGATCTGCAAAAGCAGAATCCGCTGATCGGCGACGTTCGCGGCCTCGGCCTGATGATCGGCGTCGAACTGGTCAAAGACCAGAAGAAGACTCCCGCCACCGCGGAGGCCGATGCTATCCGCGAATCGCTCTTCCGTAACGGCGTTCTCGTTGGCGTCGGCGGCGTCTACGGCAACGTCATTCGCTTCCAGCCACCTCTGGTGATTTCGCGCGCGCAAATCGACCGCGCCCTCGAAGCCTTCGCAGCCTGCCTCCACGAGGTTGCCCAGCCGGCGCCCGCATGATTCCTTCCGCCATGCACAGAGATTTGCGGTAACATTCTTCGCACAGCAGCTTTGGTAATCTGAGCGGGTTACCAAGGTGATTACTGATCACCAGTTACCACAAAGGAAAGACTAGACGCCTGCCTTAAACTGGAGCGACGGCTTTTAACCACCGTCGCGGGAGAGTTGTGATGTCTGCGAAAAATTGTCTTCGACTTTCGGTTTTCGTAATCCTCGGTATCGCTTTGGCCTGTGCCCAGGACAAGGCTGTCGTCAGCACAGCCGCAGCACGTTGGGCAAGTGCACGACTGGACTTCTCGCCACGTGATCTTGGGTGGCGGGGCCACGGCTGAGAATCTGAGGAGCGCGAAGGCGGATCCCCGCCTTTTCCAGCAGGTGTACTTGCGCGCGCTGGCGGAGCGAACCATCGGAAGTCAGGCCGGCTTCGGTCCGTTCAAGCCCCCGCGCCCGCAGCAGAGAGTCATCGATGGCAGCCCGGGGAACGGAAGAAACGGCGTCAAGGTCGATTGGGCCGTCTCGCTGGGAAATGGACACGTTGCGGTCAACATGTTCCCTGCCAAGTTCAACTTTGACATCAATGGTACCCCCAGCTGCACCAATGACTACGTCGTGTTCGCGCTCAATGTCCGGGGAGCGAACAACGGCCAGGCGAACATGGTCGGTATCCGTAACCTATATAGCGGAAATCCTACCGGTTTCTGCGGAAACGCTCCGACCATTGATTGGGCCTACAACGGCAGCACGGCGACGGGCAGCGTCTTGACCTCACCCGTCATCTCTCTGAATGGCAAGAAGATCGCCTACGTCGAAAGCGCAGCGGGCTCCGCGGTGTTTCATATCCTGACCTGGGTAACCGGGGAGGGAACGGTCAACCGCAGCCCACAGCACCGAACATGCCCGGAGGAACTGCCTGCACCGTTACCACCGATTGCCTCGAGTCTGTGACGTTCTCCAGTGCATCCACTGACACGTTTTCGTCGCCCTGGGTCGACTACGCTACCGACAAGGGCTTTGTCGCTTCCGACGATGGCAAGGTTTACCGCATCAGCTGCGTGTTCAATTGCGCTCTCAACACCAATCCCACCGTGGACTGGACGTACACCTTGCCCGTCGCCGGTACCGGCGGAGCCACTCCGCGGCCCAACGGCGGCGTCTATAACAATCCCTACGGCTACCTCATCATCGGCGACCAACTGGGAGAGCTCTGGGTTATCAACGCTGGCGGCGCCACGCCCACGCTGCACGCGGGCCCGGTTATGGTGGGTGGCGGAGGCTGCACCGTCATCAATCCCCCAGGACGCACCGGCACGCCGAGCCCTTGCACACCGCCAGGCACCGCTTACGGTATCCCTGATTCCGTCATTCTCGATGCCAGCGGAGCGAGCGAAAGGATATTGGCCTTCACGGGTAATAACGGTACGAACGCCGTGGTAGCGCAACTCACGCAGGACCTGACGGGAATGATCAGCGTTCCCGTGGGCGAGGGCGGAGTCGACATCCACAGCGGCACCTTTGACAACAACTATTTCAACACCCCCAGCTCCGGCCACCTTTTCATGTGTGGAACCGGCACCGCCGATACCACTCCCTATCACTACTGGATCGGCTTTACCTCGTATCCCCTGATCAACAGCACTCCCAATGGGAGCCTGCAGCGCCTGGCCGGCGCTAACGGCGTTCCTTGTGCTCCCTTATACCGAGTTCTATAACCCGAATCTGAATCTCGGCGGAGTTGTCGGCGACCACGACTTGCTGATCAGCGGTCTGGTGGACGCCACCAACGGTTACATCATTACCAACGACATCAGCGCCGGCTCCGTGCCGGGATCTTTGAACTTCGTGAATTATCCCGGCGGAACCAGCGGCATCATCATCGACAACGCCAGTACGGCCGCGCAGGCATCCAGCGTCTACTTCACCACCTTGCAGTCCGTGAGGGTCGGCAACTGTAACAATCGTGTCTGCGCCGTGAAGTTGACCCAGGCCAGCCTGCAATAACGACACTTCCAAGGGACGGGCTCTTGCCCGTCCCCGCTTATCCCGCCTTAGTTCGCCAGCCGGTTGTATTTTTTCAGGACTTCCCGCAGCCGGTCGTGCGGCAATGCGATCACCGTCCGGTTGTTCACTCCGGTCATGGTCTCCGCCGCAACCATCGCGTTGATGACCGCCTCTTCGGTAGCCTGTACCGTCGCCAGAAAGATGGGATCGATCTGATCGTTCGGCAGCATGGTGATCTGTCGCAGGCCTTTGGATTCCGCGGCTCCTGAATTCGCCGTCGAAAAGGCGATGAAGATGTCTCCCGATCCATCTCCCGAAAAGCTCCCATCCCGGCCCAGTCCCAGGGAGACTTTGCGGGCCACGCGCTTCAATTGCGTCGGAATCAGAGGAGCATCCGTAGCCACCACGACGATGATCGAGCCCACGTCGCTGCCCCAAACCTTGTGCTCGGGAATCTCTTTGCCCACCGGCACCCCAGCAATCCGCAGTTGATCGCGCTCCCCATAGTTGCATTGCACCAGCACACCGACCGTGTAGCCCCCGTGCTTGGTATCGAGCACCCGCGACGCGGTTCCTGTTCCGCCCTTGAATTCATTGCAGACCATGCCGGTGCCTCCGCCGACATTGCCTTCCGGAACCGGCCCGGCCATCGCTGTATCCAACGCGTGAAACGCGTCCTCCGGCTTCACATGGAATCCATTGATGTCGTTCAGATAGCCGTCCCAGGTTTCGGCGACCACGGGTAGGGACCACCAGTATCCGTCCTCGTCGGGGGGCGCATGCTTTACTCGCCAGGCAATCACCGCATCGCGCACCACGCCCACGCTGTGCGTATTCGTGATCATCACCGGGCCGTCCAAGAAGCCCGAGTCCTCCACCCAGGTCGTGCCGGTCATCTCGCCATTTCCATTCAGCGTGAACCATCCTGCAAACACCGGATCCAGAAGATTCTTCCCCCGGGGCAAGATGGCCGTGACTCCCGTACGCACCGGTCCCACCCCCACTTGCAGCTTGCCCTCCCCGGAGATCAAAGTCGTCTCGCCTACTTCCACGCCTTTCACGTCCGTGATCGCATTCAGCGGCCCCGGCGTGCCATCAAACGGGACTCCCAGATCTCTCGCACGCGGTTTGGTTTGCGCCCCGGCCCAAAGCGTTATGATTGAAGATACAAGCAAAAGAATCAGTGTTCTACCGCGGGATTTCGGCATCAAAATCCTCCTGAAGCTCCGGCGGAAGTATAAGCTACGAAATCGAAGGAGGGTTCAGAATGAGGTACGGAGGGTGCGCATGAAAGACTGGAAGCGTGTACTGGTGGCCGGCTCTGCCGGAGCCAGCGTCATCCTGCTTCTGAAAGGAAAGACTGCAGCCGGCCTGCTGGTTGCCGGCGTCGGGGTCGCTACACTCGCGTCGGAGTATCCCGAAAAATTCGCCGACGTGCGTGATCATCTCCCCGACTACGCCGAACGCGGAACAAAATATCTCGATCTGATTTCCGGAGTTGTACAGCGCCTGGCGGAAGCCAGACGCCGCCGCTCCAATTGGTTCGACGCCCTCCTCCACGGCTAGCGAATACAAAGGAAGGGTGCCCCATTTCTCGCGCATTTTGCGAGAAGTGGGGGTCCTGATCTATTCGATCCCCAGCTGCTTTCTCGCGTCCGCGCTCAACCGCTCCGGCGTCCAAGCCGGCTCCCATACGACGTTGACGTTGACGTTGCGAATCCCCGGCAATTGTTCAACCCTGGCTTTCACCTGCTGCCCAATCTCCACATGCGCCGGACACCCCTGCGCGGTCAGCGTCATGTCGACCGTGACGTCCTGCTGATCTTCGGCTGCCGGTTCGAAGCGGACCCCGTAAATCAGACCAAGGTCCACGATATTTACCGGAATCTCCGGGTCATAACACTGCTTGAGCGCGCTCAAAACGTCATCTTGTGTGACTGCTGTCGGCATTCGTTTCTCCTGAGAATCCGGGGCAGGCGCATGCGCAGGCGACTTCACCCCACCCTTCAGTTTACCGCAAGACCGCGCGCCTGAATGGCTCGGCCAGTCTTCCTTTGCGGACTTTGCGATTAAAGGCTTTGAACCGCAAAGATCGCCAAGATCGCAAAGAAACCGCATCTAACCCGCCACAAACTGAAGCGCGTATAAGTCTTCTTTGCGTCCTTCGCGTCCTTTGCGGTTAAGAGCTTTTCCCGGAAAATCTGATAGATTCAGCAAGAACCCATGAATCCCGAACTCAAACGACGCATTCAACTGGTGCTGGTGTTTGCCATCCTGGTCGCCGCAGGCCGCGCCGGATACATCCTTTACACCCGTCGATCCAGCAAAGTTGAAGAAGAAAAAAAGCCCGCTCCCCCTCTGAATGCCGACTACTACGTCGTTCCTAAGAAGCTCTATCCTTACGATCTGAAGTCCGCCCGGCAACTCACACAGCAGCCGGTCTGGGTCAAGGAAGGCTACCGCTACACCTACTATCCCTATAATCCCGCCACCCGTCGCTGCCGACTTCTCCCACGAAGCCGGGCTGCTTCTTCCCATCGAACGCCTGGAGATCAAAGATGTCGTCACCGATATCACCCCGGGCGCTTCGGACCAGCGCCAGGTCATGGCGGTATTCGAGAAAGCTGGGAAGAGCTACGCCTTCCCCATCGGATCCGTCAAGGCGGGGAACTACCAGATCTATTCCGACGAGATGCTTTTCATTCAGGATCCCCACGAACTTTACAAACACTGGCCGGCGGATACCTGGGACTCCATCGAAAAACACGAAGTCAAGCTCGGGATGGACGAGTTCCAGGTCGCCTTTGCCATCGGCATGGGCATCCCCGAGCCTTCAAGCGATCCTGCGGTGAAGACCGTCAACTATCCCAACGGGGGAAAGCCGGTCAGCGTCACCTACCGCAATGGCAGAGCCGCGGAAATCCAGCCCGGTTCGAAGGGATAGTCGCCGTCCCTATTTCACCTTGGGCGAACTCTCGCTGGCGGCTTTCTCTTCGTCGGCGTGGATGATCCCATCGTCGGTCGCGTAGAACGAGCGGTGTTCGGCGTCCAGTTGATTCGGCGTCAGCGCCAGTTCGAAGCCGTCCTTGTGCGAACGGAAGCCGACCGTGTAATCGCCTTGCTGGAGATTGGTCATGTGTTTGGTGAACGATCCCGTATGAACCAGGTCCGCGAGCGTCTTGGCAAACTCCGTGTGCTTTTTCTTGTACTCCCGCTGCGCCCGCAGCACCGTGCGCATGTAGCCCAAAGCCACGGCTTCCGACTCCGAACGCGCCGGATCCCCCGGAAATTTCGGTTGGTACGGGGTTTGTGCACTACTGAGTATTCCCGCCATCAGGAAAATTGCCAGCCAGGCCACATGCCTTGCGCATCGCGATTTCATAGATTTACGCCCCACCGGAATGACATGTACCTATGTTACCCCCGTAATCGTGAATCATTACCAACTCTTTGCAACGCAGGCGAATCCGTCTATCCTAACCGCAGATTACCCTGAGTAGAAGACTATGAAATCAGCAACGGCCCCTGCAAAGAAGCCCGTCATTCGAATCGCCGTAGTGGAAAGCGATCCACTGCGTTTCGTGGGATTCCGCGCGCTTTTTGATTCCGAGTCCGACTTCGAACTGGTCTCGGCCTCGCTGCCGGACCTCAGCGTCCTCCAGAACATTGACCTGATCCTGCTGGGTAATCGCAGCGGACAAAACCTCTTCGATCTGATGGCCAGCCTCAAGGCCACCCGCCCGGACCTGCGCATTATCGTCACCGGCTCCGGCATCGACGAGGAAACCATTCTCAAAGCCATCGCCTCCGGCGCCAAGGGCTACGTGGATGAAGCCGCTTCCCCCGCAGAATTCGTGCAGGCCATTCGCGTCGTTCACCAGGGCTCAGTTTGGGCTCCGCGGCGTGTGCTCTCCATGTTCATCGAGCGGGTCAGTTCGTCTCCGGGACGCATCTTCCCCGCAGGCCGTGTGAGCTTCACCGACCGCGAAAAGGAAGTGCTCGAAATGCTGGTCGCCGGCCGCTCCAATAAAGAAATCGGCGCCGCCCTTGGCATCGAAGAACGCACCGTAAAAGCCCATGTGGCCAAGCTGATGCGCAAAGTAGGAGTCCAGAACCGCATCGCCCTTTCCGTTCACGCCATCACCCATTCCCTGGTCACCGCGAAATAAAGCTTCAAATAGCCCCATTTCTCGCGTACGTTGCGAGAAGTGGGGCTTTTTTAATGGCTCCGGCCACTGGCGACCCGGCGACCCTCCCACTTAGTTACCATCGGACAGTGACCGTCGTAATCTTGTCGCTTTTCCGCCCCTCCCCCATACTCGCTTCACCTACCACAGAACCTGGGAGACGGGGTTGGGAGTGGAGACTAGGGTCACTACTGCCAACCCCGCATTTTTTTGCCTTCCCCTCCCTTCCCCTTTCCCGGCACCCTGCCAACCCCCACCTGCTTGCGCGAATCCATTAGAATCAGGGAACTAGGTTCCCAGGGCATACTTTTTCTCAGGAAAGACGAGGACACATGAAGAAGCTTGTGGTTCTGTGGGTTGTGGTTTGCCTCTGCGCGTTTGGGTTTGCCGAGGACAGCGACAAAGACAATAACAAAGCGGTGGACCGTGTGAAAGCCGCCGCCGACGTACTCGATCAAATTCAAAGCGCCCCCGATACCGGCATTCCCGAGGAAGTCCTCGGCTCGGCCGAGTGCGTGGCCGTGGTTCCCTCCATGCTCAAGGGCGGATTCATCTTCGGCGCGCGCTATGGACGCGGTGTCGCCAGTTGCCGCACTCCCAAGGGCTGGAGCACTCCCGCCTTTTTCTCCTTAAAGGGCGGCAGCTTCGGTTTGCAGATCGGCGGCCAGGCGGTCGACCTGGTCATGCTCATCATGAACCAGGACGGCATGCGCAACTTGCTGAACAGCAAGTTCAAGCTGGGCGCCGACGCCAGCGTTGCCGCCGGCCCCGTGGGACGGCACGCCGCTGCCGACACCGATTGGAAGATGCGCGCCCAGGTGCTCAGCTACTCCCGCGCTCGCGGCGCCTTCGCCGGACTCGAACTGAACGGCGCCGCCATTAATCAGGACAAAGACAGCACCCGGGAATTCTACGGCCGCATGGTGCCTTTCAAGACATCGCTCACCGGCGAAATCGAAGCCCCGGCAGGCGCCTATCCGTTCCTGAACTCCTTGGCCAAGTGGGCCAAAGCCGCCGCCAAATAGATCCGGGATTTGCGCTGGGTGCCCCATTTCTCGCGCCTTTTGCGAGAAGTGGGGCCTTCATCCGGTTGAGAAGCACGCGCCTTAGCGCCTGAGGTTGCAGAGCCGAAACATTGCGTCAAAAACTCGAATACGCCCCCGTCTGGCTACTCGTGAAAACCATCGGCGCCATGCCGCGCTGGCTCGCCCGATCCACTGGCATCGCCATCGCCTGGACCGTCTACCTGCTGCACGTCCGCCTGCGCCGCGTCGGCATGCGCAACCTGGCCCTCGCCTTCCCCGACAAAAGCCGCCACGAGCGCGCCCGCATCCTGCGCGGAGAATTTACCTCTCTCGGCCGCCAACTCGCCGAGGTCTGCCTTTTCCCCAAGTACACTGCGGAGAATGTCGACAAGGTGGTGATCTACGACGGCTTCGAAAACTTCGAGCGCGCCCTTGCCCGCGGCAAAGGAGTGCTCTTCCTCACCGCTCACCTCGGCGGATGGGAAGTTTCTTCGTTCGCGCACTCGCTTCACGGACATCCCCTGCACATCGTCATGCGCTCGCTCGACAACCTCTACCTCGACCGCCTGATGCGCCACTACCGCACCATGCACGGCAATTCCACCGTTGACAAAGATGACTTCGTCCGCGGCCTGCTGTCGGCCATGAAAAAAGGCGAGACCGTCGGCATCCTCATGGACACCAACATGACCCCGCCGCAAGGCGTGTTCGTCGATTTCTTCGGGATTCCCGCCTGCACCGCCAGCGGCATGGCCCGCATCGCTCTGCGCACCGATGCGGCCGTGGTTCCCGGCTTTACGATTTGGGACCCAGCCCTGCGGAAGTACCGTCTGCGGTTTGACCCCGCGGTGCAGTTGATTCGCACCGGAGACGACGATGCCGACGCCCTCGCCAACACCGCCCTCTTCACCAAAGTGATCGAAGACCACGTACGCCGCCATCCCGATCAATGGCTCTGGGTCCACCGCCGCTGGAAAACCCGCCCCGAAGGCCAGCCTCCGATGTACTAAAATTTCCAGGCTAACGAGCGAACAGAAGGCGCAAACCAGGAGAATCGCCTGATTACAACAGTTACCTTCATTTGGAAATCGGCGACCACAGCGATCACGGATGCAGATGCGCGAACTTTCCGGTGTTAACGAGGAGACTCACGGTGTAGCCAAACGGATTTGCGACGGCAATATCGGTCGCGCCATCGCCGTTGAAATCGCCCACGGCGAGCGAACTGGAAAATTCTCCGGTTGCGTAATCCACATGACTCTGAAATGTTCCGTCGCCGTTGCCCAGCAGGAGGCTCACTGCATCTGCGCCGGCGGCGGCAATCGCCAGGTCTGCCCTGCCATCGCCATTGAAATCCCCGACGACTACCTGGTCCGGTATCGCCGCTGTGCTGTAATTCACAGCGGGGCTAAAAGTGCCGTCACCATTTCCTAGAAGAATGCTCACCGTAAAACTGGAGGAGTTGGTCACGGCCAGATCGGCCTTACCGTCGCCGTTGAAGTCTCCCACCGCCACGCCGGAAACAAGTTTGCCTGTCGGGTAATCGACATGCGCCTGGAAAGTACCGTCGCCATTTCCCATGAGCACGCTGACCGTGCCATCGGTGTCGTTGGTTACCGCCAGATCCGGCTTGCCGTCGCCGTTAAAATCTCCTACCGCCACCCAGTACGGATACTGGCCCGTTCCGTAGTCCTGGTGTGGTTGGAACGTCCCGTCGCCATTGCCGAGTAGCACACTGACGGTGTTTGGGCCTATGCAACAACTACTGTTCGTAACGACTAGGTCGGGCTTGCCATCCAGGTTGAAGTCCCCGACGGCCGCTCTTGTTGGGTACTCCGATACGGCGTAATCGAGGTGGGACTGAAATGTGCCATCACCGTTACCCAGCAGCACGCTTACCACATTGCTTCCGGAAGCGGGGATCGCGAGATCCAGGTTGCCGTCACCGTTAAAGTCGGCGGCGGTTACGGCATACACGAGTGGGGGCAATGGATAGTCAACATGAGGCTGAAAACTTGCATCTCCATTGCCGAGGAGCACGCTTACAGAGCTGTTGCCGAGACCCTCGTTGGCCACTGCCATGTCCAGCTTGCCATCTTTATTGAAATCGCCGACAGCGACGCCATAAGGCTCCACACCAGCGAGAAACTCCGGTCGCGCCCGAAAGGTACCGTCTCCTTTACCCAGCAGCACCGATACCACGCCCGCGCCATGTTTGTTGAAATAGCTCGCTACTGCGAGATCGAGCTTCCTATCGCCATTAAAATCGGCCACAGCAACCGACAATGGATCGGTTCCCGTACCGAAGTCCAGCTGTGTTGGGAACGTACCATCCCCTTTTCCCAGGAAAACGCTAACGCTGTACCCCTTTGCCTCGCCGCTGTTCGCCGTCACGATATCGAGTTTGCCGTCTCCATTAATGTCAGCCAGCGCCACCGAAAAGGGATAGAACTCGGTTCCATAGTCCACTTCGGATTTGAAGCTCCCGTCACCGCTGCCCAGGAGCACGCTGATATTGCCGAAGTCGTCGGCGATGGCGAGGTCGAAAGCACCATCTCCGTTGAGATCACCTGCCGCAACTGCTACCGGGATTGCACCAGTGCTGTAGTCGACATGCGTTTGGAATGTGCCGTCCCCTTTTCCCAGCAAGATGCTGACCGTATAGCTGCGTGCGTTCGTGATTGCTAAATCCGCTTTTCCATCTTTGTTGAAGTCCGCGACGGCCACGGCCGAGGGATGTTGTCCTGCCTGATAACTCACCGGGGACTGGAAGGAACCGTCGCCTTTGCCCAATAGAACACTCACGCCTCCCATCCCGTTCGGGACGGCAAGATCCATCTTGCCGTCTCTGTTGAAATCTCCTTTGGCAAGAGACACCGGTTCGCTCCCAGCACTGGAGTCAATGTGAGTTTGAAACGTGCCGTCGCCTTTTCCCAGCAGCACGCTGACCAGACCGCTGGTGGAACTTACCGCGGCAAGATCGATCTTGCCATCGCCATTGAAGTCGCCGGTGATCACGAAACTGGGCGACGCGGCGACTGTGTAGTCCACGTGAGCCTGAAACGTGCCATTGCCATTACCCAGCAGCACGCTAAGTGTCGAGCTGCCCTTGCTGGCGACGGCCATATCCTGCTTGCCGTCCCCGTTGAGATCGGCGGTGACAACCGACACGGCGTTCGATCCGGTCGCGTACTGGCCTGCCTCCAGAAATTGCCCTCTTCGAGCGCTCAAGGAAGAGGAAAACAAAAGGAGTGAGGTTAATGCCAGCAAAGCGATGGGCTCCCTCTTCATTACCAACCTCCAGGCAGTCCGACGCAAGTCGGTGAGATTCTCTCGAGGTCCAATTCTTCCACGCCGCCGCGGCATGCACATCTTTGGGGTACAACTTCATTCAGGAAGGGGCCCGAAACCTTAGTGACGCAGAAGTTTCTTGCTTGCTGGCTTTTCAACCGGCACGAAACAGTCGCGTATTCTGTGTTACTTTGGCCAGTAAGTCAATGTGCAAAGTATTGCGCCCCGAAGAATCAACTTCCTGTGGGTTGGAGCGCACAGTCCTCCGTAGTTAGTGATAAATCCGGATTTCGCTCGTTAATTCAGGCCGGCTGCCCCATCCTTGTCGCGCCCTTTGCGACAAGGGTGGGATTCCAACAACCCATCCCTCACCTGGTTTTCGCTGAAGACTGACGACTGAAGACCGACGACTGCTTTAAAACCAGTCACTGCGATACGCGATCCACCAGCTCGCGTAAGCCACCGGAATGGTTGCCGCGATCGCCCACCACAAGGGCAACAGCACATCCGCCAGCAGTCCCAGCACCGTGAAGGCGGTCCAGAAAATCTTGCGTTCCATCCTCCAATTCTAGCCCCATTCGCTTTTCTCTGACCCCCTCCTCGTATACTAAAGTCACCATGAAGCGCTCTCTCCAAGAGGTAGCCGACTTCATTCATGCCCGTCTGCTGGGAGACGCCGCCGTCCCCGTAAGCGGAATCTCCAGCATCGGCGCCGCTTCCGCCGGAGACCTGGTCTTCGTCGAGATCGAGAAAAATCTGCCGCGAGCCCTCGCCTCGGCCGCGACCGCGGTCATCGCCGGCCCCTTTGCCGCAGCGCTGCAGAATTCCAAGCCGCTTCTTATTTCCGACCAGCCTCGTCTCGCCTTCGCCCGCGCCGCGGAATTTCTTCTTCCCCCGCCGTCGCCCAAGCCCGGAGTCCATGCCACCGCCGTCGTTGATCCCACCGCGAAACTGGGGAACGGTGTCGTCGTCGCCGAGCGCGTCGTCATCGGCGAAAACACCGAGATCGGAGAGGGAACCGCCATTGCCGCCGGTTGCGTCCTCGGCCCCAACGTCCACATCGGACGCGATTGCCACCTCTATCCCAACGTCACCATTT
This sequence comes from Terriglobia bacterium, assembly GCA_963832635.1. Classification (GTDB taxonomy): domain Bacteria; phylum Acidobacteriota; class Terriglobia; order Terriglobales; family Acidobacteriaceae; genus DATFTE01. The sequence goes on from CAWHVH010000004.1 coordinate 1,825,103, forward strand.
ATCCCGACACCCGGCTCGGCGACCGTGTCATCGTTCATGCCGGAGCGGTTCTCGGCAGCGACGGTTTCGGCTACGTCCGCGACCAGGCCACCGGCAAATATCACAAGTTCCCCCAGGTCGGACGCCTGGAGATCGAAGACGACGTCGAAATCGGCGCCAATTCCACCGTCGACCGCGGCGCGCTTGAAACCACCCGCATCGCCCGTGGCACGAAACTGGACAACCTGGTCCACATCGGACACAACGTTCAGATCGGGGAAGATGTCGTCATCGCAGCCCAGACCGGACTCTCCGGCAGCGCGGTGGTCGAAGACGGCGTCATCATCGGAGGCCAGGTCGGGATCGCCGATCACGTGCGCATCGAAGCCGGCGCGATCCTGGGCGCGCAGAGCGGCATCCCCAGCAAGAAAGTGATTCGTGGGAAGGGAATTGTCTTCTGGGGAACTCCAGCTCGACCGATCAAAGACTATCTGAAAGAGCTGGCAATTCTGGCGCGCCTGGCAAAGAAAAAGTAATGGCCATCGTCGTCATCGGCGGACACTCGCGCAGCGTTGGCAAGACCAGCGTGGTCGTCGGCTTGATCGCCGCCCTGCCCGAATACCACTGGACCGCCCTTAAGATCACGCAATACGGACACGGCGTCTGCAGCGCCAACGGCGAGCCCTGCGATTGCGCGACCGGCGATCACACCTGGAAAATCACGGAAGAGAAAGACCGCTCCGGCGAATGCGACACCTCGCGCTTCCTCGTCGCCGGAGCCAAAAAAGTCTGGTGGGTCCGCACCCAGCAAGGCCGGTTGGCCGAAGCGATGCCCACCCTCCGCCGCCGTCTAGCCGATGCGGAAAACGTAATTCTCGAATCGAACAGCATCCTGAAATTCATCAAGCCCGATCTTTACCTGACCGTCCTTGACCCGCAAACCGCCGACTTCAAAACCTCCGCCCAGGAATTCCTCGACCGCGCCGATGCCGTCATCCTTCATGCCAACGAAAGCAAGCCGGCCTGGGACAAGGTCTCCCTGAAGCCGGTCGCGGGACGCCCCACCTTCCCCATCCACCCGCCTGCGTATGTGACTCCGCAAATCGTGGAGTTCGTAAAGACCCGGCTGGATCAATCAAGGACGCCCGCCCCCACACGCCTGCACTGAGCTGAGTTGAAGGAACCCTGATCACTCTGTCATCCCGAGCGGAGCAAGGTCCACTAATCCCGCGTTACTTCGCCGCGCCCCTCGCCAACGCTCCCAAACTCCCGGGAACTTCCGCCGCCGAATCCGCTCCCGTGGTCTGCCCCGCCTTGATCGACATGTCCGGCGTGCTCTCGTATGCATAGCCAGACACGTAAACCTGGATCATGGAGTTGCCGCCCGCCTGATATTGGGATTTCACGTTCAGCCGCGCCCATCCGTAGTGCGTCTGACCATTGATGGTGAATTTGAAACCGAGATACTTGTTCTTGACCGCTTTCCACGGTCCGATCTGGAAAGTCTGGCAGGCGCTGCTGGTCACGCAGCGGTACCCGATCGATTCCATTCTTCCGCGAGCCTTGTCCACCGGCTGAAAAGAACGCCCCGAGCTGATGATGGACCCCATCGCCATGGCCGACGCGCCGCCATGGTTCTTGACCACGCTCGCTCCCGTCGCTCCCGCAACCCCCAGCATGCGGTTGGAGTAGAACAACTGCGTCTTCTCCCGATCGACCAGGGTAAAGTCGGTGGTTCCGTCGCCGTCCAGATCGAGGTTGACTTGTCCATTGATCAGCGTGATCTGGGTTGGCACATAGATGACCGCGGCGTTGGCCGGCACAGCCGCCGCGAACGCTCCCACGCCCGCCGTGGCAGCGACCAGCGCGTAGGACTTGAGCCGCTTCTCGAGTTTGCTCGACACCACCGCCGAGTCGTGGCTGTTTTTCGATGACCGCTTGCTTTGACCCATGAATCTCCTCCGACTTGAGCCGGTTTGGTCGCGCTCAAGCGCCCCTAGCAGCGGCAGAGTATGATTCGACTTCTCTCCAGAGTCAAGGTGCAAGGTTTTGCCCATCTTGTGCAGAGAAAAAGACAAAAAAAGGCGGGCCTCATCCTTGTCGCGCACCCTGCGGCAAGGGGGATTGCATGCCAAAGCAGTGACCACGAGAGTCTTAACCTTGAAGGCAGAACAACGTGGAGTTAGACTCCAGGGAACACTATGAAATCTCGGGTCGCTGTCCTTGCCCTCTTCGTGACCTTAACTGCCTCCGGTCAGATCGGAGTCCTGCCCAAAAGCGACTTTCATTTGAAGGATGCGGCTGATACCAAATTCCACCCGGGGGACATTTGGGAGTACAAGACTCGTGCCGGAGAAGAGGGCTCTCGCCTCACTGTGCTTAAAGTCGATAGTTCCCCTGAACTGGGTGCCATCGTTCACATCGCGGTGGACAACCTGACCTGGAGAGACTGTCAAGACAATGCTGTGGCGGAATCCATCCCCCACATGCCCTTTGCCCGTAAGGCGGTGGATGCGAGCGTCACCAGGCGGATCGGTACTACCCAGTCGATCCCCGACTACAAGCCCGGATACAAACTTTGGAAAGAAGACTATTCCAAGGGACACGCCGGGATCTACGTGATCGAGGTTCAAAACGCAGTCTCTGTCGCGGAGACAAACTGGCGCTCGGGAATCGGTTGCGAAACCGATTCCAAGCAGTAACCGGAGATCTCGAAACCTCCAACTCAAAGCGAAGTCTCCTTTCTGAGAACTGAGAACTGAGAACTGAGAACTGAGAACTGAGAACTGAGAACTGAGAACTGAGAGCTGAGAGCTGAGAGCCATCCTGTTATCCTTTTCCCGTGCGCCGAATTCATAAGAATGCCTGGCTGCTGGTCGTGCTCTCGGCTGTCCTCCAGATCCTGGTTTTCCCTCTGCCCAATCTCTACGTGCTCTGCTGGATCGCTGTCGCTCCGCTGCTGGTCGCTTTACTGCGCGCCCGCGTGCCTGACACGCTGCAGCTTCCCGAATCTCCCAAACTTCTTCCCGCCACGCCCTTGCAGGGATTCGTTCTGGGATACGCCTGCGGCATCCTGTGGTACGCCGGAAGCTGTTACTGGATCTTTAGCGTCATGCGCCAGTACGGCGGCGTCGATACCTTCTCTGCCACCGGCATCCTGATTCTTTTCTGTCTTTATCTCGCGCTTTACCACGGCGCCTTCGGCCTTCTCGTCAGCCTGCTCGCTGACGACACTCCCTTCAGCCGCCGCGCTCTGGTGCTTGCTCCCGTGCTGTGGGTCGCGGTGGAACTCGCCCGCACCCGCATCACTGGATTCCCCTGGGACCTGCTGGGAATCTCGCAGGTCGACAACATTCCGCTCTCGCGCATCGCCACCGTCACCGGAGTTTATGGTCTGTCGTTTGAAATCATGGTGGTGAACGTGGCTTTCGCGGCGGCCTTTCTTCTGCGGCGCAATAACCGCAAGCAACTCATGTTTGCGGCCATCGGCGCGGCGGTAGTGCTGCAATCCGGACTTTGGGTTCCGGGACCGGTGCTGGTTCCCGATCACACTGCGTACCTGGTGCAGGCGAACATCCCCATCCTCGAGGGGGCGGACTGGACCAAAGACTACTTCGACAATACTTTGCAGGATCTCACCGTGCTCAGCGTCAAGCCTCCGGACGCCTCCAGCCAGCATCCCAACCTGATTGCCTGGCCCGAATCTCCCGCGCCGTTCTATACCGGCGATCCCAATTTCCGTCAGGCCATCAGCGATATCGCGCGTCAGACGCAGGCCTGGGTGGTTGCCGGCGGCATCGGAGTGAAAAACGCCACGCCCGGCCATCCGACGCAGATCTATAACTCGGCCGCGCTGGTAAGTCCCGCCGGAGACTGGGTTTCGCGCTATGACAAGGTGCACCTGGTGCCCTTTGGCGAATACGTTCCTTTCAAGAGCATTTTTTCGTTTGCCGGAGGATTGACCAAGGAGGTCGGAGACTTCTCCGAGGGCACTTCGCGCGCGCCGCTCGATGCCGGAGGCACGAAGCTCGGCGCATTCATCTGTTACGAATCGATTTTTCCCGATGAAATCCGCCAGCTTGCCGCGAATGGCGCGCAGGTCTTCGTAAATATCTCCAACGACGGGTGGTACGGCGACAGCGGAGCCTACGCGCAGCACCTGAAACAAGCCCGCATGCGCGCCGTCGAAAACAACCGCTGGCTGCTGCGGGACACAAATACCGGGGTGACCGCGTCGATTGATCCGTATGGCCGCATCGTGGCCAGCATTCCGCGTAAAATTCGCACTACCCTGGTTGCGCCCTACGCGCTCAGCAGCGTAACCACCTTCTACACCCGTCACGGAGACTGGTTCGCCTTCCTGTGTGCGATAATTTCTATAGTGGCGCTGGCGATGCGCTTCCTATACCACCCGAGGACAAAGAATTGATCATGTTCGATGAGCTGGAACAAGAATATGCGCGGTTGAAAGACAAAGTACGCGACCTCCGGGAGTACCTTTGACGCCGGCACCCTGCAGCAACAGCTAGCGGAAATCGACAAACAGGCTGCCGACCCCAATCTCTGGTCGAATCCCCAGAAATCCCAGATCGTCATGCGCGAAAAAAAGCGCCTGGAACACGTGTTGGCCACTGAAGCCGACCTGGTCCGGCGCAGCGATGACATCCACGCGTACTTCGAGTTAGCGCGTGAAGGCGAGAACGTCGAGGCCGACCTGCGCCGCGATATCGACGCGCTGCGCGAACTGGTTGATCGCCTGGAAACCGAAAGCCTGCTCTCCGGCCCGAACGACGCGCTCAACGCCATTGTCACCATTCATCCCGGCGCCGGCGGAACCGAATCGCAGGACTGGGCCGACATGCTGCTGCGCATGTACTTACGCTGGGCCGAGCGCCAGGGATTCCAGACCGTTCTCTACGATTATCAGGCGGGTGAGGAGGCCGGATTGAAGTCAGCGACCTTCGCCGTCAACGGCGAATATGCCTTCGGCATGCTGCAGGGAGAGATTGGCGTGCACCGGTTGGTGCGCATCTCGCCCTTCGATCAGGCGAAACGCCGGCACACGTCGTTTGCCAGCGTCTATGTTTCTCCGGAAATCGATGACAGCATAGAAGTTGTCATCAAGCCCGAGGATTTGCGCGTCGATACCTACCGCTCCAGCGGCAAGGGCGGGCAGCACGTCAACACCACGGATTCCGCGGTACGCATCACGCACATTCCCACCGGGTTAGTCGCCAGCTGCCAGAATGAGCGCTCGCAGCATAAGAATCGCGAGCGCGCCATGAGCATGCTGCGCTCGAAGCTTTACGAGTTCGAGATGGAAAAGAAGCGCGCAGCCACCAAAAAAATCGAAGACTCGAAACTGGATATCGATTTCGGATCGCAGATCCGCTCCTACGTGCTGCAACCCTATCGCATGGTGAAGGACCATCGAACCAAGACCGAAGTCGGCGATGTCGACCGTGTGATCGATGGCGACTTACAGCCCTTCATCGGAGCGTATCTGCGGATGCGGCGGGACAGTAAATAGCATAAAGCTATTGTCGTGCTGCCGGTCGATATGAGGCCTCTCGGGATTCTAGATGACTTGTAGGGCCTCCGGAGGGTCAGCTTTCGATCCTTGGGCCGCTAGCGTCGCCGGAAATGGCATTGTAGATGACGGACAGAGCGCCGTTTCATGGAGAGCGGACGCCTGGCGCGTTCATGGAGAATCAATAACTTACAGCTATGTCATTGAAACTCTGCGCTTTATTGTTCGTGAAGAATAGCGAAGATGCCATCGAGAAAATCTGATTCCCAAAATGGCGCTCCAAAACTCGGACGCCGCTTCGAGCAGGCGTTGCTCTTTGCCGCGCGCAAGCACGCTGGGCAGACCCGCAAAGCTAGCCAGGTTCCCTACATCGCGCACTTGCTCGGAGTCGCCAGCCTGGTGCTCGAGGCGGGAGGCGATGAAGATCTCGCCATCGCCGCGCTGCTCCATGACGTGGTCGAAGATTGCGGCGGCATGCCCATGCTGAAGGAAGTCCGCCGGCGCTTCGGCAAGCGCGTGGCGCACATCGTCGACGGATGCACCGACGCCTACGAAGAGCCCAAGCCGCCGTGGTACGAGCGCAAGGGGAAGTATCTGCAGCGTTTGCAGACGGAAGATGACGAAGTGCGGCTGGTCTCGGCGGCCGACAAGTTGCACAATGTAGGCACGATTCTCCGCGATTATCGCGAGGTTGGGGAATCTATCTGGGAACGCTTTCGCGGAAAAAGGGATGGTACGCTTTGGTATTACCGTGCGCTGGCCGACGAGTTCGGTCGCACCAAGCCGAATCGTCTGGTCAAGGAACTGGAGCGAGTGGTTCGCGAGCTGGAGAGAGAAGCGGCTTCCGGTGCCAGAAGGCGCAAGAGTAAGTGAAAAATGCAGATCCCTCGCTCCACTCGGGATGACAAGTCTATGAGTGAGTTGAGTAAGAGCTAAGTCAGGGGTTTCGTTCAATGCCACGGATGATCGATCTGATTCGCACCTCGGCGGTGCCTGCCACCCTGATGCAGGCCGCGGCTAAAGGCGCGCTCTCCGTGCCTCCGGCGGAAATGATTGAAATCCTGGTGCACCTCGCCAATCACAACAAAGTTTTCGGTACCCAAGCCCGCATGACGTTGGCGGGATGGGACGAGAATGCCTCCCAGCAGGCCGCGTCCGATCCCGCGACCGAGAAAGACGTGCTGGAATATCTGATCGCGCCCGAGAATCTGCGGCCTGTCCTGTTGCCCGCGCTTCTCGAAAATCCCTCGACCAGTGAAGAATCGCTGATTGCGCTATCGGCTTCCGGCTCGCGGGAAGTCGTGGAGGCGATGCTCAAGAGCGCGCGCGTCAAGGTTTCGCCGAAAATTCTCAACGCGCTGAAGACGAATGCGAATCTGGAGATGGTGGAATCCGCGACTGTGAAAACCGAATTGGCCTCGGCCGGCTTTGCCACGGAAAAGCCAAGCAATTCGTCGGACGAAATCCTTGCCGAGCCGGGCGCAAGCGAATCCGGAGAATCGGACCCGGTGCTCGATGAAGGGCTGACGGCCTATCTCAATGAGCATTCCGCGGAGATTGCGACCGATGCGGAAAAACCGTTCCAGCCGATCGGCGGAGTCTATGAGGATCTGTCTCCGGACGTGGAAGAGGCGGCTCCGGCCGAAGCACCCCCGGCTGTGCCCGCCGCGGCGCCTGTAGCAACTGCGACGGCCGCTCCCAAGAAAGCCGCCAAGAAAAAAGCCCATCCCGGAGAAGAGGAGCGGGGAAGCGCGCTGCAGAAGATCAGCAAGCTCGACATCAAAGGCCGTATTCAGCTGGCGATGAAGGGGACGAAAGAAGAGCGCTCGCTGCTGATCCGCGACGGGACCAAGGTGGTGGCGCTGGCGGTGCTGGAGTCGCCGAAGATCGGCGACAGCGAAGTCGAGAAGTTCGCCAGCCAGAAGAACGTGCTGGAAGCGGTGCTGCGGCAGATTCCGCTGAAGCGGCGCTTCATGAAACATTACGGGATTGTGCGCAACCTGATATTCAATCCGCGTACGCCGCTCGATATTTCCCTCGGCCTGATGAAGAACCTGCTGGTGCACGATTTGCGCAACCTGTCGGGAAATAAAGAAGTTTCTGAAACCGTGCGCAAGCTGGCGACCAAGATGTTCAAGCAGAAGATGGACACCAACAAAAAGAGCACGGACTAGCCCTTCCTCGTACGCAGCTTCGCTGTGTCTTTCCATGTGGCAACATTTCGTTGTGATCCCGGAGGCGCAGCTGAGATGCGCCTTTTCCAGTCTTCCGCAATCCGTGGTCAGTAGGGGAGCGGGCGGTTTTGGCAGCACGGGCGGACCGACTGCGGGAGGATCATGGTTTTCATATGCAGGCGCTGGTGCAGGTCGAAGCAGGTTCGCCGAAATTGGATGGAGGCGGAGAGAAGGCCCAGGAACTTCCCGACCACGGCGCTCAAGATGAGGCCGGCCACCAGAAGCGTTCCTTGCCACGCGAAGCTCGCGATTCCCAGCGTGCCCACGGCCAACGAGGTATCGAGCACGGAATACACAGCAAAAACAATCGCGAAGGCGGCCATGGCGAGCGCGCCGGAGGTGCAGCCGCACTGCTGGCGGATGCTGTCCAGGCGTTGTTCCCAGGCTCGCGCCTCCTGCGGCGGCAGTTCGGGGATGCGGATCAGCGGGCGCGGCCGGCGGAATGGGTGCCAGGGGCTTTCCGGCCGCAACAAGTTCCAGAGATCGTCTTTGGTTTTGACAACGAAAGTCATTGCAAGGGTCTCCACTATTTCGATCTCATTGCACGCGAGTCGCCAGAGAAATTGCGGGCGGTGTTGATCCGCGGCTAAGCGTTGAAGGAGAAGAACATTTCGGCTGCCGCATGCGCACGCTTGCCTGCATATTGCCCGCATGAGGCTATCCATTCGGATACCCCGTGTTAACCCGACGGTTAAGCGAACCTACGGTGGGGGACTTTCTCCCCACAAAAGCGGCTAAAATCAAGGGCCTCGCGCTACAATAGGCGGCAAATGGCCTCGCTCACCCGGTCGGACCCGATCACTGACGTTCTACGACGCGCTAAAACCATCGCGGTTGTAGGGCTTTCCAACAATCCTTTGCGCCCCAGCCATGGGGTCGCCGCCTATCTGCAGACGCAGGGATACCGCATCATTCCGGTCAATCCGCAGATCGAGGAGGCGTTGGGGGAACAGGCGTATCCCTCGCTGCTGAAGGTTCCGGAGCGAATCGACATTGTCGATATCTTCCGGCGCTCGGATGCCGTCGCCGAGGTGGTGGACCAGGCTATTCAGTTGAAGGTTCCCATGATCTGGATGCAGGAAGGCGTGATCGACGAGAAAGCCGCGGAGAAGGCGCGAGCCGCGGGCATTTTCGTGGTGATGGACCGCTGCATTCTGGTGGAACACCGGGCGAGATTCCGGTAGGCGTTATCGTTCTGGGTGTAGAAGAGACTCGCTCTTCCCGGTTGGGTCTGTGTAAGTCACGTGGTCCGTTCTGTTCAAATCGGCGGTTCCGATCGCGACTGTGGAGCCGTTCCGCAGGTAGTAGAGGAAGATGTAAATTCCGCTACCAGCCTCCTGGTCGGGTCTCCCGCACCTTTGCACCACATCCTGTATCGACATTGCAGGTGTCAGGGAACGAAAGCAGCGGACGTTCTCTGCTTTTTTCTTCGCGTGAGGAAACATCTCTTCGATCAAGTTCTCCGAACTGGCCGATGGAGAGTCTTGGCGGTTTACGGCATTGGTACTACCGCAGTGAGAAACCAGAAACTGCAGATACTCTTGCGCCCCTTCCCGTTGTTCACCCGACACAGAAGCCGCTATAAACGCCGGGTGCTGGCCGCAGACCAATACGGCTGTTCCGAGTTGCTTCCGAATTGCCAGGTCGATGGGCAAGTCTGATTGGGAGTCAAGGATCAGCAGATCAGGAGTGCTGCCGGCAAATTGTCGGAGAAGCATGGCATATGAATCGCCCTCATTGGTTGCGATCATCACTACTCTGCCATTGTTCAGATGCGGGTTCGTCAGGCCAAATTGATAGTCAGCGAGCCTCAAGTCTTTGGCAAAGGCCGCCGAGGAATCGCGCAACACGTGAACCACAACGGGCGCGGGAGATTTCGAGCGCTCGCAGGAGAGGGCCGCAAGCAGCAGAAAGCTGATAACCAAAGAGAAACCCTGTCGCGGCATGGTAACTCATCGTATCTGGGCCGGCCCCAAAGGTCGAGATGACGTTGAAACCATGCCCCGCCCTTTCGCAACTTGTGCGAAAGAACGGGGCGTCCAGTGATGTCTTTGTCAGCAAATTTTGTAGGGACGCGAACTGCTGGGTTCAGGGCTTCGCCAGTCTGGCGGCGAGGCCGTCCAGGCTCTGGCTCCAGCCTTCCTGCATGCCGCCGAGATAGGCGGCCGCGTAGTCGACGAGCGCGACGGCACGGGTCTGCAGGGTGAGTTTGGTCTTGCCGTTGTGGTCATCGAAGATGACCGTGGTCAGGCCGTCGAGCACCGGGTTGCCGTCTTTGTCGGTCGCAATATTGGTGAAGACCAGGCGTTCGGGCATGACGACTTCGCGATAGACGCCGCCGCAGGGATAATCGGTGCCGTCGGGGCCGCGCATGACAATGCGCCATGCGCCTCCGACGCGCGCGTCGACCTCGCAGACCGGGTTGGTGAACACTCCCGGACCCCACCAGTCGGCGAGGTACTTGGGGTCGGTCCACATTTTGAAGACGAGTTCGCGGGGCGCGTCGAAAATGCGGGTGATGACGACTTCGCGCTCGGGTAGTTTCGGGGAAATATTGCTGGCGGCCATTGTTTTCTCCTTTTTGGCGGATCCGATTTTTTTTCGTTTCTTTGGGGCGGACTCCACAAGAAGTTTTGTGCCGCCATTCTTCAGCGCATAGGACCCTTTCGTTTCTTTGCCGGCTTCTTACCGCTTTGTAATTCAGCGAGCAGGGTATCGAGACGCTCGAAGCTGGAGTCGAGCAACTGGCGGTAACGTTCGAGCCAGTCGCCGGCGGCGGCGAGCGGAGCGGGTTCCAGGCGGCGTGGGCGGCGCTGCGCGTCTTTGCCGCGCGAGATGAGCCCGGCGCGTTCGAGGACCTTGAGGTGCTTCGAGATCGCGGGTTGGCTCATGGCGAAGGGCGCGCCCAGTTCGCTGACCGAAGCCTCTCCCGAAGCCAGGCGGGCCAGGATCGCGCGCCGGGTGGGATCGGCCAGGGCGGCGAAGGTGGCGTCCAGATCCGGTTGTCCATAACCGATCGGTTGCATAACCGATAAGTTATATTAAGGCGGTAGTGAAAGTCAAGCGGGATTAGTTCTGATCGCCGCCGCCATGCTTCTGTTTACAGATTTTGCAGTAGGTAGGCGGCAGCGTGTTATCCACGCGATGATGGACGAGCTTGAGCGTCCTGAGGTAAGCGAAGATGGCTTTCAGATCATCGTCCGAGAGATTCTTGAATTCTCCGAAGGGCATGATGGAGTTGAGTTTTCGCGCGCCCACATATCCCGTGCGCAAGGCGGTGATGAAAGTGGCTTCGCTGTAGTAGCTGATGCCAGAGGGGTCGGGCGTAAGGTTGGCGCTCGTGACTTCTCCCCAGTCGCCTTTCAGAACCTCTCCGCCGGCGTAGGGAAGGCCCTCGACGGCGTTGTGGCATCCGCACCCCATCGTGACCATGTATTTTCCTCGAGCGATGGGGTCTGAGGGATCAGGGCCGGACACCGGTTCGGAGACGGGCTCGGGGACGCTGCGAACGAGAAGGTTGACAGGGAAGTTGATGTGACTCGGCGGCACGACATTGTGCACGGACGGCAGGGAACGCAGATAGACGACGACCGATGCCAGGTCTTCGTCGGAGAGGTGGCGGTAGCCGGAATAGGGCATCAGGGGAAACAGGGTGGTGCCGTCATGTTTGATGCCTTCACGAATCGCGCGCGCGATTTGATCGTCGGTCCAGGCGCCGCTGCCGGTCTCGCGGTCAGGAGTGAGATTGGGAGCATTGATGGTTCCGGGAAAGCCAGGCAGATGGAACTCCTGTCCGGCGAGTTCCATGCCGGGGAGCCCAGGAGCGCCGTGGTGGCTCCAGTCATGAGGGGTGTGGCAGGTCTCGCAGCCGAGCAGTCCCTGGGTGAGGTAACGGCCGCGAGCCAGGCGCTCGGGAGTCGATTCGAAATGGCGATCGGTGAGGGCGCGCTTGCGGGGGCCGAGAAAGGGACGCCAACCGATGGTGAACTGAATCGCAATGGCCAGAACCACAAAGAGCGCGGCCAGACAGACGAGCAGAACCTTGCGTTTCCGCATTCGAGCAACTCCTTAGTTTTGTGAGAGACCCCAGCGGACTGGCCGCCATGATACGGGTGCGGGAAGGCGAGGGCAAGCGGAGCGGGTCGGACGCCCTTCCACTTCGCTCAGGGGCAGGCTCTGGCTCTATGTGGGCGTCTAGGCTTTGATAAGGATGGCGGTGGCGTCGTCTTCGAGGCCGTTGCCATTGGCGAATTGGCGGACGGCTTCGATCAGCTTTTCGGGGCAGGCGTCGGCAGTCTGGGCTTCCGCGCGCAGGCGGTCCGCGCCGAATTCCTCGCTATTCGCGTTGGCGGCTTCGGTGATGCCGTCGCTGTAGAAAAGCACGCGGGAATCGGGCGGCAGTTCGATCGTCTTTTCGGAATACTCTCCGTAGGTCAGTCCCAGCGGCAGGCCTTTTTCCGTGTCGACATAATGCGCGCCCGAGCCATCGACCAGCAGGGGCGGCAGATGTCCGGCGCTGGCGAAAGTGAGCGAGCGCGTAGAGGGATCGAGCACGGCGTAGATCATGGTAACGAATCGGCCGTTGGGGAAATCTTCGACCAGCAGGCGATTCAATTTCGTGAGCACATTCGCCGGGCCGCAGCAGGTGGCAAGAGAACGCACCATGCCGCGCGTGGCCGACATCAAGAGTGCCGCTGCCGTGCCTTTACCGGAGACGTCGGCGAGCACCAGGGCCCAGCGTCCGTCGTCGAGAGGAATGAAATCGTACCAGTCGCCACCGACCGCGCCCGCGGGGACCGAGGTGCCGGCGACGACCATGCCGGGGATGAAGGGGGAGCTGCGCGGCAAAAGCGATTGCTGAATCTGGCGCGCCTCGTCGGCTTCGCGATCCATTTTTTCCCGCTGGCGGCGTTCGTGCTGAAAGAGGCGCGCATTGTGGACGGCGACGGCGACGTGTCCGCAGAGCGCCTGCAGCAGGCGAAGTTGCGCGGCGGGGAAGGCGTCGAGTTCGGGATGCGAAGCGGTGAAGACGCCGACCAGGCGACTGTCGACCAGAAGCGGGATCGCGACTTCGGAACGGATGGAAGGTTCGCAGGCGATAAAGTAGGGATCCTTCGCGACGTCGGGGGCGTAGCGCATCTGTCCGGTGCCGGCGACGTAGCCCACCATGCCTTCTTTTCCGATCTTCAACACGTGGCCTTTGTGATTGACGGTGCAGCCGCAGACTCCCGCGAGGGTCATCTCGGAGCGCGCTTCATCGTGCAGGTAAATGTTTGCCTCGACGCATCCGAAAGAGCGGGCGACGTCGTTGACGATGTTGTCGATCAGTTGATCGAGATCGAGGATGGAGGTGATTTTCTGCGCGGCGCGCTGCAGCTTGAGGAAATCCTGCACCTGCTCGTGAGGGAAGCGAGGGAGTGCCGATTCGACAATGCTGAAAGCCGGCGTCGTAGACATTCAGGCCCCCTAAAAGCTTTGAACCGCAAAGGACGCTAAGAGCGCGAAGAACACCTTAAGTATGCTTTTTGATGTTCCAAAGTACGCCTAAGATTCGCTTTTATTAGTGGATGCGCGGCGCTGGGAGGCTTGCGAACGGCGCATTTTGAGCTCATCGAGACGCTCGCGGATGCGCTTTTCGATGCCTTCGCTGGTGGGTTCGTAGTAGATGCGGTTGCGGAGATTGTCGGGTAGGCACTGCATGTCGGCGATTTTTTCGTCGAGGTCGTGGGCGTACTGGTAACCCTGTCCGTAGCCGAGGCCGCGCATCAATCCCGTGGGCGCGTTGCGCAGGTGAAGGGGAACAGGTTCGGCGGCAGTGCGTTCGACATCCGACTGGACGGCACCGTAGGCGGTGTAGAGCGCGTTCGATTTGGGTGCGACCGCAAGGTAGACGACGGCCTGGGCGAGCGCGAGATTGCCCTCGGGCATGCCGATGAAATCGACAGCGTCGCGGGCGGCCATGCAGAGGGAGAGCGCGTTGGGATCGGCAAGGCCGATGTCTTCGACCGCCATGCGCACGACGCGGCGGGCGACGTAGAGGGGATCTTCCCCAGCTTCGAGCATGCGGCCGAGCCAGTAGAGCGAGGCATCGGGGTCGCTGTTGCGGACCGATTTATGCAGGGCGGAGATCAGGTTGTAATGCTCTTCTCCAGTCTTGTCATAGAGCAGGACGCGCTTCTGCAAGGCGTCTTGCACGATGTCATCGGTGATGACGGCCCCGGTCTCCTTGCCGGAGCGCTCTTGGGCGAGCGGGGCGGCGACTTCGAGCACGTTGTAGGCGCTGCGTGCGTCTCCGCTCGAGTAGGCGGCGATTTTCTGCAAGACCTCGTCGGGGGCTTGGAGGGCAAGGTTGCCGAGTCCTCGTTCCTTGTCTTCGAGGGCGCGGCGGAGAAGGGTGACAATCTGCTCTTCGGTCAGCGGTTTGAGCACGTAGACGCGGCTGCGGGAGAGCAATGCCGAGATGATTTCAAACGAAGGATTCTCGGTGGTCGCACCGATCAGGCGAATGCTGCCTTTTTCGACGTAAGGGAGGAAGGCGTCCTGCTGGGCTTTGTTGAAGCGGTGGATTTCGTCGATGAACACGATGGTGCGGGTGCCGTACTGGCGGGCGCGGTCGGCATCGGCCATGACCTGCTTGATCTCTTTGATGCCGGTGAGCACGGCAGAAAATTCGATGAACTCGGCCTTGGTCATGCGGGCGATGATCTGGGCAAGGGTGGTTTTGCCGGTGCCGGGCGGACCCCAGAAGATGAGCGATCCGATATCGTCGCGCTCGATCTGCGCGCGCAACGGCTTGCCGGGCGCGATGAGATGCTCCTGCCCGACAAACTCGTCAAGCGTGCGCGGACGCATGCGGTCGGCCAGGGGCCGGGTCGCGTCACCGGGGTTCGGGTTGGGAGTGGACTCGAAGAGACCCATTCTTGGATTTCCAATTTTCAATTGCCAATTTCCAATTTAAACCCGTGCGCCCATGGTTCTCCAATCGGCAATTGGCAATTGCAAATTGGAAATTACTTCTGTTGCCGTTGCACTTCATACAACACGATGCTGGCCGCCACCCCTGCGTTGAGGGATTCCACTTTCTGCGAATGGGGGATGGCGAGAGTTTCGTCCATTTGCACCAGCAGGTCTTTGGGGACGCCCGCGCCTTCGCTGCCGATAAAGAGAGCCAGCGGCGGGGCGAGGTTGGCTTCGTTCAGTGGCGTGCCTTTGTGCGACGACGTAGCTAGCAGGCGCAGGCCCTTGGCGCGCATAGGTTCAAGGGTCTCGGCGAGATTCCTGCGAGTGAAGGCGAGGCGGAAGACCGATCCGGCGGAGGCGCGGACGACTTTGGGATTGAAGGGGCTGACGGTTCCTTCGCCGAGCAGAACGCCCGCGGCGCCGAAGGCTTCGGCGGAGCGCAGCATGGTGCCGAGATTGCCGGGATCCTGCACTCCGGCGACGGCGAGCAGCGGTCCGGCGTGAGATTTGGCGAGCAGTTCTTCGAGCGACGACTCTTTGATCTTCACCAGGGCGGCCACGCCTTGCGGAGTTTCGCTGGGCACACAACTCGCGAACAGCTTGTTGGGAAGCAGCAGGGTTTCGACGTGGGCGGCAAGCTGGGGCAGCAGGCGTTCGGCTTTGCTCTCGGCCGATTGATTGAAGAACACGGCACGAAACTTGAGTCCGCTCCGGATGGCTTCCTCGAGAATGCGGACGCCTTCAATGGCGCAGTAACCGTCGCCGGTCAACTCGCCGTGGGCAAAGGCGCGGCGCAGGTCTTTCACCAGGGCGTTGTGGCGTCCTTCAATCCGGCGGAGGCGGCTCAGGTCGGCTTCGTGGGTTTTCTTCATGGGGTGCGGTTCGAAACAGCCTATCACTCGGGAGATGAAGTTTACGCAGGGCCGAACAGATGCCCGCCCCAGTCACTGCAAAAAACGGTGCGACAAGGTGCCCTCAGGGTCTGATCCCTTCAATCGGCAAGCCGTGCCTTCCCCTTTATCACCGCTTGCCCCTGCCGGTCGTGTTATGTTAGTTTTCGCCGTTTCAGCAGACATTTGGAAGGATACTAGTGCGCGCGGAAATCGTGAAGATCAGCAGTGAGAAGCCGGAGACTTCGCTCATCCGGTATGCAGCCGATCAGATTCGGGCCGGAGAAGTGCTGGGAATGCCGACGGATACGTTTTACGGGCTGGCGGCCGATCCTTTTAACCTGCGGGCTGTGGACCGCGTCTACGAGATCAAGACGCGGTCGCGCCACAAACCGCTGTCGCTGTTGATCGAGAGCGTCGAGCAGGCCGAGGAACTGGCACTTTCGCTGCCCGAGGAGTTCGATCAGTTGGCGCGGCGCTTCTGGCCGGGGCCGCTGACCGTTATCATTCGCGCCGGATCGCGGCTCCCCTTGAAAGTGACGGCCAACACCGGCAACGTCGCCCTGCGCATTCCGCAGTCGAAGATCGCGCTATCGGTGGTGCAGGCCGCCGGGATTCCCATCACGGCGACTTCGGCGAACCTCAGCGGCGCCTCCGAATGTACCACCGCGGAAGCGGTGCGCGATCAATTGCAGGACCGGATTTCGATTATTGTGGATGGCGGGACTTCTCCTCGCGAAGTCGCTTCCACCATCGTGGACCTCACCGACAGCGAGGCCCGCTGGCGCATCCTAAGAGAGGGAGCCATCCCCGCGCAGGAGATCTCCCAGTTCTTCGCGCAAGGATGACGGAAAGCACTGGCAACCGGCGTAGTCACTGGTTGCTGCGGTTGATGGCCTTCGCCGCAGCCGTTCTGTTCGTCTATTTCATCGCAATTTGCCTGGGGATTGTGCGGACCGCCTCCGAGCAGGAACTGCATCCCTCCGATGCCATCGTGGTGTTCGGGGCAGCGGAATATGTGGGACATCCTTCCCCGGTCTACCGGCTGCGTCTCGATCACGCGTTCGAGCTCTTTGAGGAACATCTTGCGCCGGTCGTGATCACCACCGGCGGTTCCGGCGAGGACCCTAAATTCAGCGAAGGCGGCGTGGGCCACGATTACCTGATGCATCGCGGGATTCCGGACGCCAACCTGATTGCCGAGACGCAGGGCTCCGACACGGCGCAATCGGCGGAGCGGATCGGGGTGATCATGCGCGCCAACCATATGCACACCTGCATCGCGGTGAGCGATGCGTATCACGTGTTCCGCATCCGCCGGTTGCTGGAACATGAAGGCGTGAAGGTGTACGTGGCGCCGCGTCCCGATTCGTTGCCGCGGACGATGCGGCAGAGAGCAGTCGCGGTAATGAGAGAGGCCTTGAGTTATGTGTGGTGGAAGATGGGGCTGGGGTAGGGGCTAGCACTTAGCCCTTGGCCATTAGCATTTAGCCATGACGGCTTTTCGTTGATCCGCAAATGCACCTCGCGCCTAAATGCCAAGTGCTTATATCCGGCGCTCCCTACCACCCCATCCGCTTGCGCAACTCCGTGATGTGGGCTACGTGATGCTTTCCGTGCCAGGCGTAGAGAGCGAGATTTTTTTCCAGCGGGACCACTCCCATTTCAGGATGGCGGAAGGCGCGCTTCCACTCTTCCGGCTTCATGGCGCGCAGCATGCGCACCCAGCGGTCGTGCAGGTTGTCGAGCAGCGCGAGCGAGACTTCCGGAGGAGTCGCCTGCACATCGGCGAGTTCCGCCCAGCGGTCTTCCATATAGGGCTTAATGGTCGGTTCGTCCTCGGTGAGCGCCAGCTTGAAGCGGATGTAGGCGTTCATGTGGCTCTCGGGGACATGATGAACCACCTGGCGGATGGTCCATCCTCCGTCGCGATAAGAGGTTTCCCATTGCGTGGGAGAGAGTCCCTGGACGGATGCCCGCAAGTACTTGGGGGTGCGCTGGATGTCAGTGATCAGTTTTTCGCGTTCGGCTTCGGTGGGCGGGTTGGTGTAGGTGAACTTGCCGATGGGATAGCGTGGATCGCTCATGCGGCCTAGAGTACCGTGTACCGGGTATCGAGTGACGAGCCAAAAGCGGTTCAACAGAGGCACAGAGAAAACCAAACCATAGAAAAAGCAACAGGACGCCGGCGGTCGAGTGATGCCTAGATGTTCTTGCCACTGGGTTTTTCTATGATGGTTTTCTCTGTGTCTCTGTGCCTCTGTGGTGAAGGGCGAGAATCTTAAAACGCTGAGAGCGCCGAGAGCCGTCGCGGAGGCCGCGGAGAGAAACCTTACCGAACAAGGACTCGACGGTTCACAGATGGCTTGCTTTTCGCTCGGTACTCAGTACTCGGTACTCGAAACTCTAGCGGACCAGTGCGAAGATGCGGACGGGGGATTGTTCGCGAGCCTGGAGCTTCATGGGGGCGACGACTACGATCGCTCCGCTCGCAGGGGTACGATCGAGGTTGGCGACGTTTTCCAGATGATAGACGCTGTGGGCGAGGGTGTATTGCTCGACCGGAAGCTTGCTGGAGGAGCCATCGTCGACGCTGGGGGTGTCGATGCCCAATCCCATCACGTCTCGCGCCTCCACCAGAAATTTCGCGGCGTCTTCCGAGTAGCCGGGGAAGTGCATGACGCCCTTGGAGTCGGCGTTGCGGTAGCTACGGGGGGAGGACCAGCGGGCGTCCCACCCGGTGCGCGCCATCACGACCGCGCCCAGAGGAATTTGTCCGTTAGCCTGTTCCCACTTCACGATGTCTTCGACGCCAATCTGATAATCGGCGTTGTCGGCAGCAGCGGCGCGTACATCGAGCACCACCAGGGGAGCAATCAGGCGCTCGGGAGGAATCTGGTCAGCGGTCCACATGCCTTGGATGAGGCGCCCGGGGGGGTCGATCTGCGTGCCGAGATGATCCGTACTGGATATTCTTTTCAGCGAAGCGGCTGGCAGAGCCGTGTGCGTGAGGTCGAGTACGCCGTGGAATCCAGCCTGGGCCTGGGCGTCGGGACGGCGTTGGGCAAACAGAAACAACGCCAGCGCAAACGCCACTCCGATCACAAACGTCTTAATACGCATTCCCTTACGGATCGACTTTCCCTTAAGCAGTCAGATGCTTCCGTAGCGGAGGCATATTCACATTTTCGCGTGGGCGGGATGTACCAGCAAGGACCATTCGGACATGCCCTCTCGTGTAGCTCATTGGAAATAAAGGGAGAGGCCGAAGGATAGGACGGCCGCGAAGACGGTGCTCAGGAAGTTGACCGAGTCGTTGTTCAAGAGCTTTTTCCGTTCGAGGACAGCGCCGAGAAAGCTGTCAACCAGGGTTCCCGCAACGGCCGCGAGAACGGAGATGCCGAGCCATTTCCACGGGATGAGGGCGGTCCAAACGCAGACCAGGCTCACCACGGTGGCGGCAACGGCTCCGGCGAGAGTTCCGCCGAGGGTGACGCCTCCGTCGGTGCCGGCGGGAACCAGTTGCCAGGTGGTGATGAGGCGGGCTTGCCGGCTGCACGCTTGTCCGAATTCGCTGGAGACGGTGTCGGCGGCGGCTTCGGAGAGCGCAGCGGCAAGGGCGAGCAGGAACACGAAGTTTTTCGCGGAATAGGCGAACAGCAGCGCGCAGACCGCTGCCGCTCCGAGGTTGGCGAGGACTTGCGAGGCGGTGCGTCCATCATGCTTCTCGGCAGTGCCCAGCTTTTGTTTTTGCGCGTAGCCGAGGCGGGTGGTGATCCAGGCGAGGATGAACACGGAGACCAGGGCCGCGAAGGCGCCGGGGCCGGCGATGGCGTAAAGCAGAAAGCAGACGACGGCGCCGGCGCTCGCGCCCGAGGTAGTGACTCCTCTGACGGCGCGGGCGAGCACGGTGAAAGCAACGGTGACCAGGGCGGCGCTGAGAAGACGAGGCAAAGAGCTATTTCATCATGGAAATGCCTGAAGAGTTTATAGAAGTGGGGCAGTTGGGCAATACCGCACTTCGCTAGGGGTTTGGGATCTCGCCCGGTGTTGCTCCGAATCGACCGCGATGTATCGGGTACAGCAGGCTCAATGAGTGTAAATCGGCTGGTTTCAACAGTTGATCTGGCAAGTGCCATGTTACTAGCGCAAAATGAAGCTGGAAGGCGTGTTCTTCAAGGGGGAGTTGCCATGAGAATCCGCGCCGATTCAGTCTTCGTATCAAGCGTCCTCTTTACCATCGCGCTACTTTGCCTTATTCCATCAGCCGTGTGGAATCTTCAAGCCGGGCATGATAGGACCCTCATGGCGAACCTTGATGCTGGCTATCGGGCGGAGGCTCAAACGGCGCACTATCTCGGTGTTGCTTGCCTTGCAATCATTCTCATCGCTTTGACGGTTATTTGGACTGGGTATGTGAAGCGCGCCCGCTCCGCGTGGCTCGTGATGTTTATCGTTGTGTGGCTTTGGGCGTTTCCGCTCTTCATACTTCCATTCCTTTCGACGTTAATCCACGGACGTGTCGTTCTCACGTTCTCTGAGGCCCTTTCCGAAGCGATGTCTGAGCCGGGCTCCCCCCGTACCGTGGTGGAATCCGTCCTGATTTTTGTGTCGATGGTGATTGCTTTGACCTTGCCGATCCATGCGTTCTTTTTCAGACGGAAAGCCACTGAAAGTCAGGGCTGAAGACTGATTACTGTTGCCGGGTGCCCAAGATAACATGGGTGCCCCAGTCATTCGCGCACTTTGCGAATGACTGGGTTTGATCACAACTACACGGTGTCGGGATCACCGTCACACCCCCGATCGTTGAGATGATTCTGACGGCGTGACCAAGCGCCTCCATCGCTATTATGGCACGCACGATCTGCACTTCATCACCAGCAGTTGCTACCCGGAGAGACGGGACCGGTTCGGGTGAAGTTTCCGGAATGGGCGCAGGACATCAAGCGCCGTCCGGTCGAGAGTTTTGCCGCAGTCGAGAGCCCAGTCATTCGCAAAGTGCGCGAATGACTGGGGCACCCACATTGTCTTGGGCACCCGGCGTGATACTGTACGCGTGCCCCCGGGCAAGGAGATGGCCCATGCTCGTGGTCGCGAAGCAGCCAAGGGATTCAGTCATACGCAGTCACCATCAAGCCTGCAAAACGTTACCAATCACCGAACGCAGCACAAATATGACAACAAGGGCCGCAAGAATAAAAAGAAGGAATGACAAAAGTGAGAATTAACGCCCGCGAAATCGAGTCTGTAGTAAAACTTCCTGGCCAGAAGCGGTACGCCTATTTCATCAAAAAGGCTGCCGACCAAAATCAAGTTTGGGGTTTATGGAATGAGGGGTGGGCGATGGGCGCAACGGACACCGGAACCCCCACTATTCCTGTCTGGCCTGCTGAGGAATACGCGCGTCTCTGCCAGGTCGGGGATTGGCGCGATTTTCTGCCGAGACCGATACCGCTGCAAGAGTTCATGCACGAGATGCTCCCTGATACGGTGAGAGATGGGATCAGGATCAGCATATTCGATACACCTAACGAAAGCTCCGTACTGATCTCGGACGATGAACTTCTGGAGAACCTGGAATCGGAGTTGTCCAAAATAGAGTGACCAAAGGGGTGGTCGTTTCCGACTCTTGCTCCGTTCCATCTGCCGATACATCTACGACGCGTTGACGTTTATGTACCGACTGGTCGGCCCAACACGCCTTTTTGACCTACAAGTTCACCGGCAAAGAACGCGATTCCGAATCCGGTTTGGATATGTTCGGGGCTAGGTACTACGGCAGCAGCCTCGGCAGGTTTATGACGCCGGATTGGGCGGCCAAGCCAACGTCAGTGCCCTACGCGAGTTTCGGGAATCCGCAAAGCCTCAATCTCTACAGCTACGTCAGCAACAACCCCACTACCACTCGGGATCTAGACGGGCACTCAGATTACCTGTGGCAGAAGTTCAAGAACAAGTTGTCAGGTAATGGCTGGAAAACTGATGCACAGGTGAAGGGCTGGACTGTCGCTCAAACTGCACATAACCACGTGGATAGCAAGGATTGGGCCATCAACGGTACCAACACTAGCGGCAAAGATGTAGGACACCCACAGGTTTTTAAGCCGGGCAGTGATAAGTGTAACCAATACGTGGGGGACACTCTAGCTGAAGCTGGTAAGACAAGGCCCGAAATCAAGGACAAAGACGGAAATACGAGGATGCCCAGTGCGCACGAGCTGGCGGATCCGAGTGTTCACATTCCCGGTTTGTCGGATACAAAACCCCTCAGCGAAGGTACAGCCGGGGACGTGATCGCACAAGAGCATGGCGACGTCTATGGACATGCGGGGATCGTCGTTGGACCAGGACGGGTGGCCCACTCATTCGCGTTCTCTGCGAATGAGTGGGGTACTAAAATGCAAGCAGCGAGATTCTTACTGTGGCGTAGGCAGCATCGTGGCGTAGGCAGCATCGTAACCCTACACATTCCCACAGAACGCGAATGTGTGGGCCGCCCGCTCATCGGGTCCGGGGAACAAACCGAAGCGGCGAGTGAGGCAACTACCTCGCAAACGACTCTCGGGTGAAAGGGTCGGGCTGGTCGGCGGGAAGAGCTTCCCAAACGTCACCGACTCCAATCTAACCACCACCAATTGTGTGGTATGCGACGGCTCCCCACTCCATCGTGCTTTCACTTTCGGTTACCGTTCCCTCTGGCGAACGTCAAACTCATTCTTTGTAGTCTAAACTCAGTACCTTGGCGCGCCTTGCGCCAATCCAGCTACGGGGTGAACTATGGCGGCCTCGGTTTGGTCGGGATATCTTACCTTCGGATTGATTTCCATGCCGGTGCGTCTTTTCTCGGGCGCGCGCAGTTCCGGCATCTCCTTCAACATGCTGCATCGCGACGACCTCACGCGGGTGAAGCAGCAATACTACTGTCCCAACGACAACCGCGTGGTCAGCCGCGACGAGATCGTGAAGGGATACGAGTATCGCAAAGACGAGTACGTGGTCATCGAGCCCGACGAGATCAAGAAGATCGAGCCGCAAACCGCGAAGACCATGGAAATCCTGGAGTTCGTGAAGGGCAGCGAAGTCGACCCCGTGTACTTCGATGCCTCGTACTACATGCTGCCGGAAGAGGCGGGGCGGCGTCCGTACGCGCTGCTGACCAAGGCGATGGAAGAGAGCGACTACGTCGCCATCGCCAAGCTCACCATGCACAACCGCGAGTACACCGTGTTTCTGCGTCCGCATGAAGGCGGCATGATGCTGCACACCATGTACTACGCCGAGGAAGTGAAGAAGGTCGAGGGATTCGGCGCGCCCGACGTGGAGTTGAAGGAATCGGAAGTGAAAGTCGCGAACCAGTTGATTGAGGCCCTGGCCGACGATTGGGATCCGGAGAAGTATCACGACTCGTTTCAGGACAATCTGAAGAACCTGATCCAGACCAAGCTCGAAGGCGGAAAGATTGCCGAAGTCGAGAAGCCCAAGAAGCTGGCCCCCGTGGTGGATCTAATGGCGGCGCTCAAGCAGAGCCTGGCGGAGATGGAAGGCAAGAAGAAGCCAGCCGCGCGGGAAGCAGCGGCGAACGGGAAGAAGGCGAGGAAGAGCAGCTCTTAAGCTTTCAGCTCTCAGCTTTTAGCCCGGTTATTCCGAAGTTGACACATAATACGTGTACACTTATAATGTGTCTATGAACCTTACCCTCTCCGTGGATGAACAATTGGTCGCCCGTGCCCGTCGGCGTGCCGACGCTCTGGGAACGAGCCTGAACCAGTTGATCCGCGATTACCTGCAAAAACTCGCCGGTGGTGACGATCCGGACCGGAGCATGGCTGAGTTCCGCAGCCTTTCCGGCAAAGGCAATTCGCGTGGTTGGCGCTTCGACCGGAATCAAATTCATGAGCGTTCGTAGTTTCTTTGACACCAACATCCTTGTCTATACCGATGACAAGACGGCGCCCGCCAAGCAGAGGCGCGCCCTTGATCTGATCGCGGAGCACCGTGGTGCGGGCACGGGCGTGGTTTCTTTGCAGGTTTTGCAGGAATATTTCGTCGCGGTTACGCGCAAACTCGGTGTCGATGCGAGCGTCGCGCGGCGGAAAGTAGAGCTTCTGGCGGAATTCGACGTAGCTGCGCCGGATGTTGCGGACATACTCGCTGCGATCGATCTTCATCGCCTGCACAGTCTGTCTTTCTGGGACGCGCTCATTCTGCGGTGCGCAAAACAGGCGGGTTCGCGGGTGCTCTTCTCGGAGGATTTTCAGGGGCAGCGCGAGTTCGACGGGCTCCGCATCGTGAATCCGTTTGAAGGACCCGTTTGAAGCGACAGCACTGAGCCGTTAGCGTCCGGGGCATTCGGTCGTTTGTTTTCGGCCCCTTTGTAGCCGTCTGACCAGTGAGATCGCGGTGAGTGGAAGAGCCGACAGCGAGCAAGCCAAAGCCTATCCCTAGCGCAGATTGCCCTAAGCCGCTAGAATAGTTGGATTCTTCCAGGAACAGTATGAATCCATGGGTTCTTGTGTCGGGGTGCCGATGAAGTTGTCACGTTTAGGCCGCTTCGCGGCCCTCTTCGTCCTCATCATCATTGAGTTGAACTGCGGCGATACCTATCGTCCGGTGGCGATTCCACAGCCGCCCACGCCTCCGAATCCTGGCGCTCTTCACTACATGCTGGTGGTGACGGCTAACGGGCCTGTGAATCCGGGTGCGACCACGCGGCTCGATGTATCGGGGGACACGGCGGTGGCACAGGCCCATGTGGGACTGGGTCCTGTACACGTGGCCGTGTTGCCTAGCGGAAGTCGCACATACGTGGCAAACAGCATGGAAGACACGGTGTCTTCGTTCGCGTCGTCAATGCCGACCACGGTAACCACGACCGTCCTGGCCGGTACGAGCCAGCACCCGGTGCCCGTTTTCGTGCAGAGCATGGAAAATTCGACCATGTACGTCGCCAACTACGGTGACTCGACGGTCGATGCCATCGCCGTCGCTACGAACGTGGTGAGCAACACCATTCCAGTAGGCGCCAATCCGGTCGCGCTGGTGGAAACCGCGGACGCGAATCACCTCTACTCGGTGAACCTTGGCGCGAATTCAGTCACCAGCATTGACCCGGTTTCAAGAACCGTGAAGACCACGATCCCGGTGGGGACTTCCCCGGTGTGGGCGCGGGCGCGTTCCGACAACCAGAAAATTTATGTCCTCAATTCCGGCAGCGGGACGATCACGTCGATCGACACGATTTCCGATGCTGTGACTTGTGGCGCCTCCGGCTTGCCGGCGTGTCCCTCGGTGGGAGCGGGCGCGAATTACATGGTCTATGACTCGTTCCGCAACCGTCTGTATGTGACCAATCCGGTCACGAATAACCTGGTGACGGTGAATGTGGCGGTCGATCCTCCGACGGTGATGTTCAGCACTCCGGTGGCGGCGAGCCCGGTTTCGGTGGCCGCGCTTTCGGATGGGAGCCGGGTTTATGTCGCCAGCCTGCAGCAGGTGGCGCCGTGCACTTCGAACCCAAGCGATACGCGGCCCTGCATTCAGTCGCAGGTGACGATTCTGAATGCGATTGATGGCAGCCTGCGCAGCGTGATTCCCCTGCAGACGGCCGTAAGCATCAGCGGGGCCTCGCAAGATTCTCTCGGGAACACCACCTATACCTATTCGCAGCCGTCAGGTCCTCCTTTGCAGGCGGGCATGACGATTGTGGTCAGCGGCATGTCGGACGCCGGGAATAACGGAACGTTTCTGATTAATTCCGTTGCCGGAACCAGTTTTACCGTTGCCAACGCGTTGGGCGTGACCGATAGCGGCCAGAGCGGAACGGGCGCCAGCGTCGTCGAAGTAGACACGACGGATGCTACCGGCTGCAACGTGAATGGTTTGGGGACGCCGGGCGGCACCATTGGCGGGGCGCGCTTCCGGATGTTTGTGGCGGCAGGAGCGAGCAACCAGCGGGTGTATGCGGGCAGTTGCGATGCCGGCAGCACCACCGTGATTCGCACGGTGACCGAGAATGCCGCGGGAGTGATTTACCCGCCCGATCAGATCGTGCTGACCATCCCGGGTGCTCCCAGCGCGTTTCCACCGCCCGCCCCGGGACAGCAGCCACCTCCGCAGAATCCTTTGTATATTTTTGCCAGCCCGTAAGAGCCAGCCCGTAAGACGAAAATCCGCGAAAAGCTTCCGTAGAGACGCAGCTTGGCTGCGTCTTCATTTCCAGCAGATTTTATGGGTACTGGCGGCAAGACGCAGCGCGGAACTGCGTCTCTACGAGGGGAATTGCGTGGCGCGGCTGGCGAGTTACTCGCCGGCGGCCACAGCGCGCTCCCCTTGGCGCCTGCGGTTGTAGCGCAGAGCGATATTCATGAATACGTTGCCGGCGGTGGTTTCAAAGCAGATAACCAGCGCCTCGGTGTCTTCACTGGTGCCGGGACCATGTTCGGCGGTATGCGCCACCGGGGGGTGCACGCGGAAATGGAATCCCTGATCGTTGAGGGCGGTGATGGCGTTGCCGATGGTCTGGTTGGCCATTTCGCAAACCGCTTCGCGGACCAAGTCGTCGGAGTCCGGCAGTTCGATTCCGGCAAAGCGGCTGGCCACGCGCCCTGCGGTTTCGGGATCGAGGTCAAAGATGATGCGGCCCTCGATATCTCCCGTGACCCACACGAGCGCGGCTACGCCTTTGCGGCGATAGGCTTCCTGTTCCATGCTGAGGCTGCCGATGGACGTGGGCGATTGCAGGCCCTGCGCCAGCACAGCATCCGCCGCATTGATGAACGGCTGGATCAACTCCATTTTCATGACTAGGCCCCCGCGCCCGCGGCCTGCGCCACGGTGCCATCTTCTCCCAGCACGTACTTGATGACTTCATACAGAACCTCCGGTTTCACCGGTTTCTGCACGAAGTGCCGAGCTCCACGTTGCAGAGCCGCCACGATGTTTTCCTGATAACCGACGGAAGACACCATAACGATGCGCGCTTCGGGATGCGACCGCACGATTTTCTCGGCGGCCTCGATGCCTTCCATCTGTGGCATGGTGATATCCATGAGCACGATGTCAGGATTGGTGCGTTCATATTCGGTGATGGCGGTCATGCCGTCGCCCGCTTCCCCCGCCAACTGCCCGCCGAATGTCTCGATCATGCGGGCCAGGTTTTTGCGTGCGAAGACTGAGTCATCCACTACCAGGTAGCGGACCGGTTGACCGTCCTTGCTGCGTCGTACTGGCGCGAATTGCTCCATGACAAACCTCCTCCAGCTGAATCCGAATCTGCGCCGGCAGGACTTTCTGGCTGCCGGTTTTCCATCTACCTGCGTCCTGCTCCCATTGCCTTACCAGTCTCCCCGAAATCCGGACCATCGCCCTCGGGCGCGCATTGCGCCTGCAGGGTATTGGCCAAGGCATCGAGTCCCACCACCCGCACCGCGAAACCGCGCTCGATTGCGGCTTTGGGCATGCCGAACACGACACAGGAATCTTCGCTTTGCGCGATGGTCATGCCTCCGGCGGCTTTCACTTCGCCCATGCCCTGGGCGCCGTCCTCACCCATGCCGGTCATCAGAACCGCCAGGCATTGCCGTCCAAATTCTTCCGCCGCGCTCCTGAAAAGCACGTCCGCCGAGGGCCGATGTCCATTGACGCGAGGTTCATCGCTGAGGATGGCGACGTCTCCCAAGGGCAGGCGCTTCACTTTCAAGTGCCGGCTTCCCGGGCAAACCAGAGCGCGGCCGGCGAGCAGCAAGTCTCCGGACTGCGCTTCTTTGACCGAGATCGCACAGATCTCATCCAGACGTTTGGCGAACATCTCGGTGAAGCCTTCGGGCATATGCTGCACGATCAGCAAGGTGCCCGGGAAGTCCGCGGGAAGCTGGGACAGAACGAACTGCAGAGAGTTCGGACCGCCGGTCGAGACTCCGATCGCGACCACCCGGCTGGGGCGCCTCTGCTTGCTGGGAGTCGCTTTCTCCGAGGGACGCACCACATCCGCGACCGGTTTTGCCTGGTAGCCGCGGCTCTGCGCGGCCGCCTTGATCTTGGCGATCAGTTCCTTGGCAATCTCCGGCATGCGCGAGGAAACGTCGACCGGCTTGGCCACGAAATCGAAGGCCCCGAAAGAAAGCGCTTTCAAAGTGACGGCCGCTCCTTCGGTGCTGTGCGAGCTCACCACGATGACCGGCAAGCGGTGATGGCGCATGATCTGCTTGAGCATATCGATGCCACCCATGCCGGGCATTTCAAGATCGAGAGTGACGACCTGGGGCTTCAGTTCCTCGATCTTCTTGAGACCGAAATTTCCGTCCATCGCGGTTCCCACCACCTGGATGGAATCGTCGGTCTGAAGGATCTGAGGAATCATTTTGCGCATCAGGGCGGAATCATCTACCACCAGCACGCGAACCGGTGAGCTCATTGCTGCACCTCCGCCGTACGGTTTGGCGGCAGCATTCCGTCGCTGCGCGGGAGCAGGAGTCCCGAAGCCACTTCGCCCACCTGATTGGGACGGCCCTTGGAGTAGCGCTCCACGACCGCCGCCAGGTTCAGAACCAGTACCACCCGGCCATCGCCCAGAATGGATGCGCCGCTGACCAGGTCAGTGGCGATCGTCTGGTCATCCAGAGCCTTGATCACCAGCTCTTCCTCGCCTTCCAGGGAGTCGACGATCAAGCCCAATTTCCGTTCGCTGACGTGAATGACGAGCACGAAAACCTTGCCCGCAGGATTCGTGAACCCGTCTCGCGGCGGCCGTCCCAGTCGCAACAAGGGAAGCACCTGATTCCGCATCTGCAGGACTTCGTAGTTATCCACCTGATGAAGATCGGACTCGTGCGCGCGCGCGATCTCGGCCACGGTATTCAGCGGGATGGCATAAAGCCGCTGCTCCACGCGGAACAGCAGCGCTTTGATGATGGCGAGCGTCAGTGGCAGCTTCAGGCGGAAGGTGGTGCCGTAACCGCTACGGGTTTCGATGCTGACCGTGCCCTTCAAACGGTGAAGCACGCTTTGCACCACGTCGAGCCCCACGCCGCGCCCAGCGACCTCGGTGACTTCGTCGGCGGTGCTGAAACCGGGCCGGAAGACGAGATTCATCACTTCGGCTTCGGTCATGCGCGCAAGTTCTTCCGCAGTTACGATTTGCTGGCCAACGGCTTTGGCTTTGACCTTTTCAATGTCGATGCCGCGTCCGTCGTCGCTCACTTCCACGATGACCTGGTTGCCATGATGATAGGCATCGAGGCGGACGGTGCCACGGGCGGGCTTGCCAGCTCTCTGGCGCTCCTCCGGGCTTTCAATGCCGTGTCCGACGGCATTGCGAACCAGGTGCGTCATGGGTTCGGCGATGGCGTCGAGGATGCTCTTGTCGAGATCGGTATCCTGTCCGCTGACTACCAATTCCACCTGGCGCCCGCATTGTTTGGCGACGTCGCGCACCATGCGCGGGAAGCGGCGGAAGAGTTGGTCAACCGGGACCATGCGGATCTTCATGACCGAGCGCTGCAAGTCGTTCAACACGCGGGCCTGAAATGCCATGGCATCGGCGAAGCGGCCGCGCATCCCTTCCTTGGGATAAATCCGGGCAAACTCGTTGAGTGCCTGCTGCAGCATCGACTTGCCGATGATCAGTTCACCCACCAGGTTCAAGACGTTGTCGATTCTCTCCGCGTCCACGCGCAGAATGTTTTCCGAGACGGTCGCTAACGCCTGCGGTCTGGCGTCGGGCTCGGGCTCTTCGGCGTGATTCTGCGGAACCGGATCCGCCGCCGGCGGATGGGTCGTCTGCTCGATCTCTGCGGCTGATTGTGCTTCCGGTATCTGCGCTTTGCCTTTCCGCGCTTTTCCCTGGATGGCCTCCACTTTGACGTGAGCAATGACCGTGGGGATTTTGCACTTCGCAGCGACGGTTTCCGCGGTCTTGTTGCTGGCCAGCAGGAACTCGAGGCGCTGGGTGCTTTCGACAGAGCCGGCTTCGGGCCGGGCTGCCAGAACCTCGCCCGCAGCGCTCAAGCCATTCAAGATCAGCTGGCGGGCGGCGATGGGCATGGCGCAGTGCGGGTCGACTTGCGCGGAGATGTGATAGACGCGCTTTCCGCCCCGCAAAGCGTTCTGTACCGCAAGTTTTTCGTACTCGCTCCATACCGCAGCGGAGACGGGCGCATGGGGCTTCTTTTTGCGAGTTTTTCCACCCGCAGGGGTCGCCGCTAGTTCATGGATCATCTTGCGCAACGGTTCGGTCGACGGCAGCTTGTGCTTCTTGCGATAAGCGGCCAGCAGGGCGCCAAAGCTGTCGGCGGCCGCAAACGCGACCTCGGCCAGCAGGCCATGGGCGGAGGTCGTCTCCATGCCGAGGACATCTTCCAGTTCGTGGGCCAGTTCGCTGAGTTCCCGATATCCGCAGGCGGCGGCGTCGCCTTTCAGGGTGTGGACCACGCGGCGGATGCTGCGAACGGTTTCGACATCTCCGGGACGCTTTTCGAGCTTGAGAGCTTCGTCATTGAGCGCCTGCAACAATTCCTGGGCGCTCTCGAAGAACAGCTCACGCAACTCCGCTCCGCGTTCGTCTGAATGCGTCACTCCACCACCTCGACTCGCTGGTACGCGGTCCCGCTGTTGCGGTGCACCATGGCAAATTTATCGGTCAAGCCCAGCAGACTTTCGGCGTGGCCGACGAACAGGTAGCCGTCGGCATTCAGGCAGCGCGCGAACTTATCGACCAGGCGTTTCTGCTCGGCTTCGTCGAAGTACATCATGACGTTGCGGCAGAAGATCATGTCATTGCGCTGGGGCAGGTATTCGGTCTTCAAGTTGTGAAAATCGAAGTGCACCAGTTCTTTCACGGCTTTTTTTATGGCGTAGCGTTCGCCCAGCTTGTCGAAGTAGCGCAACCGATAGCTGTAATCGACTGAGGCCATCTGGGATTCGCTGTAGGTTGCCTCCTGGCCGGCGCGCAACACCGAATAGCTGATATCGCTGGCCAGAATTTCCACGCGCCAAGGCGGAGGAATCAGCGGCTTGGGCGTGGGCATGTCGAAAGGCAGCGGATTACGCATGTAGTAGTAAGCGAGCGCGTCCGCCATCAGCATGGCGAGCGTGTAAGGTTCCTGCCCGGTAGAGCATCCCGCGCTCCAGATACGGATGGAGTAGTCGCGGCGATCCTGCTTGCGGTGCAGAAGGTCTTCGAAAATGTACTTCTGGAAAAGTTCGAGCTGGGCTTTGTTGCGGAAGAAACTGGTTTCGTTGACGGTCAGGTTCTCGAGCAGTTGAGCCAACTCCTGCTTGCCCTGGTCGCTGATAAGCAGGCGATAGTAGCTGTAGAAGGAGTCCAGTTGGCATTCCCGCAAGCGGCGCTGCAAGCGGTCTTGCAGGAAATGGGCGCGGCGTTCGTCGAAGTGCATCCCGCACTCCTGGTAGACGAGTGCCTGCAGGAGTTTGAGCTCGGCTTCGGTAAGCTGGGCGTTGAGGCCAGATGTACTCATGAGTGTCGGTTCGTGCTCTTGCTTTCTGACTACGATCGTCCTGCAGCCGCGCCTCGTGTCTCAGCCGCGGCAGTCTTCTGGTTCCCGCCCTCACCGCCGGAATTCTGCTGTTTGAGGCCGCTGTATTCGAGCAACCTGGCCATATCGAGCAGAAGGATCAGCCGGCCCTGATACTTGCCCAGGCCGGTCACGCAGTTGAGGCCGCCCTCCTGAAACGTGGTGGGCGAAGGCTCCACATCCGTGGAGGGAATCTTGAGCACTTCCGACGCGGAGTCGACGATCAGCCCGGCGAGTCGTCCGTTATGTTCGACGACCAGAATGCGATTCTGCCGCGAGGTGCTGATTTTCTTTTCCGCGAAGCGTTTGCGCAGATCGATCACGGAAACGATTTTGCCGCGCAGGTTGATGACGCCTTCCATGTAGCTGGGCGCATCGGGCACGGCGGTGATTTCCGGAACACGCACGATTTCGTGCAGGGCGGTGATGGGCACGCCGTAGGTCTCGCGTCCCACCTGGAAGCCGACGATGTGGAATTCCCGGTTCATGAGAGCGTCCCGTGCCTAGTTCCGAGCGCCGGCAGCGGCGTGGCGCGCCTGCCCTCGGGCGCCGGACTTCTCCTCCAGCCGCGACATGGCCCTTTCCATCTGTTCCAGCACGAAACGGTCCATCGACTCCAGCAGGTCGCGTGACATCTTCGACATCTGCTCGGCCGATGCCGCCAGTTCGGTGGAACCGGAGGTGGTCTGTTGCACCAGTTCGCGCATCCGCTCCATGGCTTTAACCACGGCCTGCGCGCCGGACGCCTGTTCTTCCACGGCGGAGTTGATTTCGTGGGTGATTTCGTTCAGCCGGGTAGTGGCACGGGCGATCTGCGACGATCCATGCGACTGTTCGTTGGTCGCGGCCCCGATCTCCTGGGCGAACTTGTAGACTTCGGTCACCACGTTCGAGATCTTGCGCAGAGCACCGTTGAGCTCCTGACCCAGTCCCAGGCCTTCGTTCACAATGCCGGTGCTGCGGTCCATGTTCTCGACCGCCTTGCGGGCTTCCTTCTGAATGCTCTGGATGAGTTCTGAGATTTCTTTCGTCGATTGCGCCGATTTTTCGGCCAGCTTGCGGACTTCGTCGGCGACCACCGCGAAACCGAGACCATGTTCTCCGGCGCGGGCCGCTTCGATGGCCGCATTTAATGCCAGAAGATTGGTTTGCTCGGCCAAATCGTCGATCACTTCGATGATCTTGCCGATATCGTCAGCGCGTTGTCCGAGGACGTCGATGATTTCTCCCGAAGCGCGGATGGTGGTGTTGATCTTGTTCAGGCCGTCGGTGGCCTTGTCCATGGTGGTGATGCCGCTGTGGACTTCCTCGCGCGATCGGTTGGAGATGTCGAGCAGCACCTTGGCGGTGTCGGCCACCCGTTGAATGGAGGCTACCATCTGGTCGATGGAGGCGGAGGTTTCACTTACGCTCGAAGCCTGGGTCTGCGTGCTCTTCACCATGTTCTGGACGTTGACGCTCATCTCGTGCATGGTGCTGGTGACTTCGTCGATGGCGGAAGAAGTCTGCAGACTGATCTTGGCGGATTCGTCGGAGGCTCCCGCGACCTGAGACGAGGCGCTGGCGACCTGCGAGGAAGCGTCGCGCACGTTGCGGACCAGGTTGCGCAGGCCGTCGATCATGCGGGTAAAGGCATTGCCCAAAGTGTCGTTCTTCGATCGCGGCTGCACTTCGACAGTCAGATTCCCACCGGCGATGGCTTCTGAAACCGTCGCCATCTCTTTGAGGTAGGTGACCATGTTGGCGAAGGTGCGTGCCAGTTGGCCGATTTCGTCGCTGCGGTTGATGTCGATCTGGTGGTCGAGGTCGCCGGCATCCCCGATTTGTTGCGCCACATTGATCAGGCTGTTCAGGGCGGTGGTGATGGACCGGGCGGTGGTAAAGGCAATGACGGTTCCAAGCACCAGGGCCAGCATGGTGCTGAGCAGAGCGATCAGGATGGTCGCGGTGGCAGCGGTCTCATCCGACTTGCGGCGCTGTTCGAGCAGCCGCTTGCTCTCTTGATCGGCGGTGTCGAGGTATTCCGTGGAGGTCTTGACCCAGGAGGTGGCGTCTTTCTGCAGATAGAAGATTTGGAGTTCGGCGACGGTGGCATTGCCTTCATCGACTTCTTTGCGTTTCTCAACCAGGGGCGCTGCGAATTCCTTGGACCAGCTTTGCTCGGTTTGCATGACCTTGTCGAGCGCGGTGCGTTGCTGCTCGGAATTGGCCAGTGCCTCGGAGGCCTGCAATTTCTCGCCCAGGGTGCGGACACCTTCATTCATCCGGTCGACTTCGCGGCTGTCGCCACTGAGCAGGTAGTTGCTCAGGTAGAGCCGGTTTTGCATCATCTGGAACCTGATCCGGTCGGTGGCATCGGCCAGTTCAAGTGCCTGGGAGGCCGCGTTCTTGGCGCCATGCTCGCGCTGCACGGCGACGTAGTTCACCAGAAACAGCACTACGACCATCGCAAGGACGGCTCCGAAGTTCATGTAGAGTTTCTTGCCAATCGTCATTTGCTGCTCCTCCGTGAACGCGCTGTGCCAGCCACGACTATTGCGACTGGGGTTCGAACCTGAACTCGACGACTCCCTGGCTTTCCCCCGGAGCCGCTTCAAATTTCCATTTCTTCAATGCATCCAACGCGGCGGTAACGAGCAGGGGATGCCCGCCCACGATTTTTGTGCTCTTCAGGGTTCCATTCGGCGCCACCACCACGGCCACCTTGACGACTCCCGTGATGTTCATGCGGCGTGCAATGTCCGGGTAGATCGGTGCAATTTTGACTTTGACTTTGCGGCTTAACTCGTCCTGCGCCATCGCAGGAGCAGGGTGCAACAAGGCGGTGGCGGCCAAAAGAGCGACCCACGCCAGCAGACCGCTTGCAATCCACTGCCGAATAAATGCCCGAGACACAATTCCTCCTTGGAAAGAGTCGCACCTTCCTCAAAGCAATGCCCTTGCCACCCCTACGACCTTCGGTGTTACTGCCGGCAATGCCTTCTAAGGATATGAAAACAAAATGTTTGTTTGAAATCCCGCAGGGTGGGATGGGAGCCGGAAGGGGCCGGAAATTGTCTCATCGGGGACGAAATCTCTCAGGTTGAGACTGACGCTCGCGATCCTTGGGATTTCCCAAGTAACTAGGAGGTACCTTATTCCCTTGACTCAAAATGAGATAGCAAGCTACTTTTCCTCTATATTCAATTACTTGGCATTTTGAGACAAGGTGGCAGGCGGTGCGCCTCTGACCATGCAACCGGAACAAACGACCGTGCTTGAAAGCTCCAGT
Source organism: Terriglobia bacterium (assembly GCA_963832635.1). Taxonomy (GTDB): domain Bacteria; phylum Acidobacteriota; class Terriglobia; order Terriglobales; family Acidobacteriaceae; genus DATFTE01. The sequence goes on from CAWHVH010000004.1 coordinate 1,859,500, forward strand.
TCGCGGTCGGAAGACGCATTCCAGCGGCTGCTGCTGAAGTTTTCGGCGGCGGCGTCGCAAGGCATGGATGCGCCTGCGCTCATTCATCTGTTTTGCACTGCCACGCGGGAGTTCTTCCAGGTTGACGGAGCCTATTTTTGGCAGTGCGTCTCGAAGGATGAGTTGGTGGGAGCCGAAGCCGATGGGTTGATGGCCGATGGCTTCCGTGGCACTCCCCTTAAAGCGACAGAGAGCGCGGTGGCTGCCGAGGCGATCCGGAAGCGCAAGACCGTGTACGCCAACCAGGTGGACGCCAGCCGTTACACTCTTGCCGCGGAATATCATGCCAAGTCTCTGATGTCCGCGCCTTTAATCGTTTCCAACGAGGTAGTTGGAGCGGCTGTATTCCTGCACACGTCGGACGCCGCCTTCAGCGAAGATGATGCCGCGAAAGCCACGATTCTTGCAGGCCAGTTAGGAAGCTTGCTCGAGGCGAACCGCCTGACCCAAGTGTCGCGCGAGGAACACCGGCGGGCCGAGATTCTTGCCGAAGTCGCGCAGGCACTGCACTCGGTACCCGACGCCACGGCGGTGGTGGAAGCGGTTGCCGATCGCTTGCGAGTGCTGCTGCGAACCCGGCTGGTTTGTATTCTACTGCGCGTGGGGGCGACGTTTGAACTCTCGGCAGTCTCGGCAGAAACGCCGCAGCTGGCGGCTTCGGTGAAGAGTCGTCACGGACGCCAAGGGCTTCATTTTGCCGGCCATCTTGCTTCCCGGGCAGTGGCGGCAGGCGAGCCGATCACGGTGGCGATCGATCCGGCCGCGCATGCGCTGGGCGACCTGGTTCCAGCTGGCGCACTCATTGCGGCGCCGTTTCGCACCTCGCGAACGCAAGGAGCGGTGCTGGTTTATCCGCGCCACGAAGGAGCCTTTAGCGCGGAAGAGAAATCATTGGTGTCGTCGGTGGCCGGCTTCGGCGCCGTAGCCATCGCCAACGCGGAACTATATTCAACCGCGCGCGAGCAAGCCCAGGAACTACATCAGCTTCTGGGGATTTCCTCCGAGTTGGGTTCGATCGGAGACCTCGATAAATTCCTGCAGCGATTCTCACTGCGGGCATCCGATTTTCTGGGTTTTAGCCGTGCGTTTATTGGGCTCATCGAGGAGGATGGAGCGTTCCACGTGCATTGGGGAGCCGACGAGGGGAAAACCGTGATGGTGGACCTGGTTTTTCCTTCTGGGGTCGCCAGCCAGGCTCTGCTGAATCGCGAGGTCTTCTGGTCCGATGATCCCGAGAAAATTCCTGGCGCAAACCTGGAAATCATCAAGCAGTTTTCCATCCGGCAATTGCTCGCTGTTCCTTTGCTGGGCAGCGACCGGCAAGTCCTGGGAATGTTTGGCGTGCTCGACCGCCGCGACCAGGTGGGCATTTCCGATGAAGACGTTCGCCGGGCGAAAGCGCTGGCCACCCAAGTTTCGGTTGCACTCCAGGTAACGCGCAATCTGCACCTTTCGGAGCAGCATCGCCGCCGGGCCGGATCCCTGATGGCCCTGGTGCTGGATTTGAACGCCCAGGTTCGGCTTCCCGAATTCGCCAAGAGCTTCGTCAGCCGTGCGGCGGAAATGCTGGGAGCCCGCGCCGCGGCGTTGGCCATGCGCCGCGATTCTGATCTCGAATTGATCACGTTGCAGGAGGGTGCGGGGGCGTTCAACCGCGAACGGCCCATGCTTTCGCGGCTGGCGAAAGCTTTTGGGGAGGCGCTGGAGAAACATCCCCATCCCATTATCTCCGGTGAAGCCGCCGACCTGTTGCATCCCGAACTCGCCTCGGCCTTCGGCTGGAAGGACTGCACCCTGGTGCGGTTGCTGGGCGGATCGGGTGAACCCTTAGGGGTGTTGTGCCTGGCCGACCGGGGAAAGACATTGGCGCGGGAGGACCAGCAATTACTGCAGGCCATTGCGGGACATGCCTCGGTTGCGCTGGAGAACGCGCGTTTCTTCACCCGGATGGACCGCGCCAACCGCCACTGGATGGAGATCTTCGACGCCATCAGTGATTTCATCGTTGTCCACGACGAAGCCGGCAATGTTCTGAGGGTGAACCGGTCGTTGGCGGACTTCATCGGCGTCTCTCCGCAGGAACTGATCGGCGTCAACATGTGCGCGCTGCTGGCGATCGGCAATGACGCACCGTTAGATTCGTGCCCGTTCTGCCGCACCACCGGCGCTGATGCTGACGAATACGTACATCCGGCGTTGCAGCGTTCTTACCTGGTCTCCACGTCGCGGGTGCACGGTGCCAGCAGCGAGGGCCTGCAGACCATCCACGTACTGAAAGACATCACTGACCGGCGCGAGGCCGAGCGGCGCTACCGCGAACTATTCGACAACATCCAGGAAGGGATTTATTTCTCCACCGAGGACGGACGCTTCATTGAAGTCAACGATGCCATGGTGCGGATGCTGGGGTACGACAGCCGGGAAGAGCTTCTGAAAGTGAATATTCCCTCCGAGATTTATTTCTCGGCGGAGGATCGCACACGGACCGCCCAGGTCGTGGAGGAGCGGGGGCTGATCCGGAATCATGAAACCACTCTGCGCCGCAAGGATGGGTCCCCAGTCCATGTGCTGATCAACGCCTTCGCCGTGCGCGATGCGAACGGGCGCACTTTGCAGTATCGCGGACTGATGCTCGACATCAGCGGTGTCAAGAGTTTTCAAGCCGAATTGCACCGCGAGCGCGATTTCAGCGGCAAGATCCTGAACAATACGCAGAGTCTGATCCTGGTGGCCGATACGGCCGGACTGGTGAGCTACGCCAACCGCCGCTGGCAGGAAATGGGATATGAACAGCGGCAGATTCTGGGGCAGCCACTGGAAACCCTGGTGGCGGCGCCCCGGCGCCATGTGCTGGCGGAGGCTTACGGGCAGACCCTCGCCGGTCAGCAGGTGGACAACCTGGAGCTGCAGATCCTGCGCGGCGATGGCCGGGTGGGGCAATTCTCGGTCAACCTCAGTCCGATGCGGGACGAGCAAAACAATGTCACCAGCATTGTCGTAGTCATGAGCGACATTACCGACTCTGCCAGCTTGCAGGCGAAGTTGGTGCATGCCGAGAAGCTGGCGGCCGTGGGACAGTTGGTTTCAGGCGTCGCGCATGAAGTGAACAACCCATTGACGGCAATTCTGGGGTTTGCCGACCTCCTGATGGAGAACTCGGAAGTTCCAGAAAGTGCGCGCAAGGACCTGCGCGTCATTTTGCAGGAAGCGCAACGTACCAAGCAGATCGTGCAGAACCTGCTGAGTTTTGCCCGGCAGATGCCGCCGCAACGCAAACCGGTGCAGCTGAATGTGATCCTGCGACGCACGGTGCAGTTGCGAGCCTACGATTTTCACAGCCACGGCGTGGAAGTGGTCGAGCAACTCGATCAGGAATTGCCGCAGGTGGTGGGCGATTCCCACCAGTTGCAGCAGGTGTTTCTGAACATTTTGAACAATGCCTATGATGCGGTACGGGAGATCGGCCGCCCCGCTCGCATCGGCATTATGACCGCAAGATTGGGAGCGTTCGTAGAGGTTTCGTTCCGCGACAACGGAGACGGGATTTCTTCCCCCGACCGCATCTTCGATCCTTTTTTCACCACCAAGGAAGTTGGGAAGGGAACCGGTCTGGGTTTGAGCATCTGCTATGGCATCGTCCACGAACATGGGGGCGAGATTCTTTGCCACAACAATACCGACGGGGAAGGAGCGACGTTTATCGTTCGCCTGCCCGCCCTGTCAGAGACGGCCTCGATCGGGGTCGCTGCTGGAGTTACACAACGATGACACTTCCCGCTGCCAAGCCTGCCGTATTGCCGGTACTGCTCATAGAGGATGAGCCTGCCGTCATGTCTTACGTGCGCGCCGCCCTGGAGCGCAGTGGTTATTCCGTGGTCTGCACGGAGTCGGGGGCGGATGGTCTGCAACTGCTGCAATCCGGGGAATTTCTGGGCGTGGTTTCCGATATGCGCACTCCCGGCGGAGTCGACGGCGCCGATGTGCACGCCTGGGTCGCAGAAAATCGTCCTGAACTGGCGGAACGCATTGTTTTCATCACCGGGGATATCGCCAACGAAGAGACGGTGGCGACACTGCGCCGAACCGGGGCGCCGTGCGTGGAAAAACCGTTTCGCGTTCATCAATTCATTTCGGTGGTAGAGAAAACCATGGGGAAATCGTCGTGAACGAAGATTTGCGCATCCGTCTGCTGATTGTGGATGACGAACAGAGCATCCGGAAATTGTGCATGACCGTGGGTGAGGCGCTGGGTTTCGCCTGCATGGAGGCCGACAGCGGCGAATCCGCTCTCGCGCTACTCGAGGAGCAGCCGGCGCACATCATCCTGACCGACCTGGTCATGCCGAACATGTCGGGTCTCGAGTTTCTCGAAAAAGTGAAGAAGATGCTGCCTCGTACCGAGGTGGCGGTGATGACCGGACACGGTTCCGTCGAGACCGCCGTCCAGGCCATGAAGCTGGGCGCCTACGACTACATCAGCAAGCCCTTCTCGCCGCTCGAGGAGTTGCGTCTGTTTCTGCGCCGCATGGCGGAGAAAATCCGGCTGGTGGAGGAGAACCAGTTCCTGAAGGAACGCGTGGACACCGAAACGGAGCTGCACGGGATCGTGGGAGCGTCAACCAAGATTCAGGACGTGTTGCGGATGATTTCGCGGTTGAAGGATACGCGCACGCCGGTCCTGATTACGGGAGAAAGCGGAACCGGCAAGGAACTGGTCGCGCGCGCCATTCACTTCCGCGGTTCGTTTGCGAATCGTCCCTTCGTCGCGGTGGACTGCGGTTCGCTGGTGCCCACTCTGATTGAAAGTGAACTGTTCGGTTACGAAAAGGGAGCTTTTACCGGAGCCATCCGGTCCAAGACTGGGCTGTTTCAGTCCGCCAACGGGGGCACGATTTTCCTCGATGAGATCGGAGAGCTGCCGCAGGAACTGCAGGCAAAGCTGCTGCGGGTTTTGCAGGAAAAAGAGGTTCGTCCGGTGGGCAGCAATCAGAAAGTCAAGGTCGATGTGCGGGTGATTGCCGCGACCAATCGCGATCTGGAGACCGAATACCGCAAGGGCACGTTCCGCAAGGATCTTTATTTTCGCCTGAACGTGGTCACCGTGCACCTGCCCTGCTTGCGCGAACGCCGGTCGGATATTCCCATGCTGGCGCACTGGTTCCTGGACCGCTATGCCCCGGGGGACTCGATCCAGATCACCAGTTCGGCGATGAAAACTCTTCTGCAATACGACTGGCCGGGCAACGTGCGCGAACTGGAGAATTGCGTGGAGCGCGCCGTGGCCTTGGGCGATCGCCGGACGATCGATTTGGGAGATCTTCCGCCCGCACTGTCATCGAACTCGACGTCCACCGAATCGGACAGCGAGGCGGAGATGTCGGGAATTTCAACCACGGATCTGGAAGACATCGAGAGGGCTACGATTCAGCGCGTATTTGAGCAGGTGAAGGGCGACAAGGTGCTGGCGGGCAAGATGTTAGGCATCAGCCGCGCTACCCTGTACCGCAAGCTGAAGCGTTACAACATTGGCGGACGCCAGACTCCGGCACAAACCGCCCAGACGCTGCAATAGGGACTTCGCCCTCCCGCCGCAGCCTTCTAACTGCGTTTGAGACTATGTCTCATGGTGAGACGGAGCCTCCCCTCTGAACTGATACAGCCTTCCGCAGTCCCGTTATGAGACCTGATAAATCAGGCACTTAGACGGACCTTTCCCTGGTGGACTTTGGCCGGGCTCGTGCATTCCACTAGAGCGGTGCGGTCCGGGTACCCCAAGCCCTTGCTAACCGGCAGGCTCGGGGACCCAGGCCGTGTCGACCCCCGGAAACGAGGTTACGTAGTGGCCACACAGGGAACTGCCCGAGCGCGAGCGGCGCGGGAGAGCTCGACGGCGAAGCTGGCCAAATTTTTTCCCAACGCCACTCCGGTGCGGATTCCAGTGCGCTTGACGCGAGTCGCTGGCAGCGATCAGGCGCTCACCGAGAGCACGGTCATCGAATTTGGGACCTGTTCGGAAGTGCTCTTTGCCTCGACCTTGCCGCTGGAATTTGCCGATCAAGTACGGTTGCAGAACTCCGATGGAACCCTTGATGCCAAAGCCTCAGTGGTCGCCGTGCAATATCAGAAAGGGCGTACCGCGGTGGCGGCGCGCTTTACGCACGCCGTTGCCAACTGGATCGTAAAACCATGACTGCCACGTCGAAACCGAACGAATTGGCTGGGGAATGGCGCACCGCGCGGATGCTTTATCCGCTGTATGCGGCCCTGGCGCGGGAGTTCGTCATCGAATTGCCTTCCTGCGGCGATCTGGAAGCCGCGGTCGATGCTCCGCCGAAGGAATCCGTAGAGCTTGCCCGGCAATGGTTCCTGGACATGGACGGCCGGATTCAGGTCCATCAACTGCGCCAGTTCCTGCAGACCACCACGCTGGTAGAGGACGAAGCGCTGCGCATCCTGTTGCTGCACCATCTGAGAAAGCCGGAGCGCACCGACTCGGACCGCGACAAAATTGATTTCCTTCTGGTGCAGTTCTTTTCCCACGCCGCGCCTTCACGGCTGGAAGATGCAGACGTAGATATGGACTATGTCGCACAGGTACTCGAGCCGGTGCTGGGCAGCGCCAAGCTCACCGTTCCTGAGTGGCTTGCGGCGGTGGAGGAGTTGGTACAGACGGCCGAACGCAGCCGGACCTTGAACGAATTGCTCAGCAGCGGAATTCTGGACAAAGGAAGAAAGCTCAAGATCTCCGCGGGTGCGAACTACTTTCTGCCGGCTGCGATGGTTGCGTTCACGCGCTTCAATTTCCTGATGCGGCGTGTGTTCTTCCGTTTGATGCACCAGGATCTGAATGCCATCCTCGATGGTCTGCGTGACCTGGAACAGCGCGGCGTCAACTCTCTCGACTGCCGGAGAGCGCAATTCTCGGCGGACGAGCCCACGGTGCGTCTGCGCATGATCTGCCAGTCATGGAAAGTCATGTTCCATGCCGAATACTCTTCAGGCCAGCCGTTGCGCATGCTGGTGGATCTGCGATCGGTGGTGGACACGGCCTTGGCCCGTTCGGTCAAGGGTGGCGTGAAAAAAACGCCGCCGGTTGCGCGCGCCCAGGCGGCCGCCGCCGGAGCCAAATCTGCCGCGCCGGCAAAAGACGTTCCGGATTTCGAAGTCTTGAGCGACATGTCCGATCCCGGGGATGACGGGAAGGCCTAACCAGGGCGATGACCGGCTCAGAAGGTGAACGTGGATCAGGCTACCGTATTGATCATTTCCGATGACGCGGATTTCTCGCGAGCGGTGATTGCCTTCTGGCAGACGCAGCCCGAGACCCCGGCGTTTACGCTGATGAGTGGCGACCTGTGCCGCAATCTCGACCCCGATCAGTTCGATCTGGCGATTGTGGCCGCAGTGAAGGCAACGGTACTGGTTCCAGTCATGCAAGCGCTGGAGTTGACCGGGAATCCGGTGTTGCTGATCCACGGGAAAGATGGGTTTGCCCCGCGCGAATTTCAGCCCGGGGTCACCATCCTGCGCCAGCACGAGGGCTGGATGGATTCGCTGGTGCTGGTTTCCCGCGAAGCCCTGCGCCAGCGTGACGCGCTGAGCCGGGCCAATCGGGCAGAGATCGCCAATGTCGCCTTGCAGCGGCAGGCCGCGCTGGGACGTTACATGCTCGATAACCGGCACTCGCTGAACAACGCGCTGACTTCGGTGCTGGGCAATGCCGAATTGCTGTTGCTCGAACCCGGCGCGCTGCCGCCGAGCGCCAGTTCACAGATCGAGACCATTCGCAATATGGCTCTGCGGATGCATGAGACTCTGCAGCGCTTCTCCTCTCTCGAAAAAGAGCTGAGCGTACTAGAGAAGCAGGCGGAGCAGGATAAGCGGGCGAAGTCGCAAGCGGCGGCTGCCAGCATGTAGTGAAAGTGGTGTAAGCGCTCCCCCCGGAATCCCGCGTTTGCTTGGGCAGGCTGCGGGAATGCGATCTCGCGATTTGGAGTGTCGGCCATGCACAAACTTTCGGCCCGGGTCACCGTCCTCGAATCGGAACTCTCGGAAATTCGACTGCTGCTGGAGCGCCAGACTGGAGTTCTTCTGGATGCTCCCGCGGAAAAACTCGCAGGAGTGGTCGCCGCGTATGTCGAGCAACGGCATATGTCCACTTCCCGCGATTTGCTGGAACTGTTGCGCTCCTCCGATTGCGACTGCGACGCGCTGGTCGAGGACCTGCTTGACGGCGAGACCCGCTTCTTCGCGCATCCGCCGGCGTTCGAGCACCTTTCCAAGGTGGTCTTGCCCGAACTGCAGATGCGAAAGACCGGAGAAGGCCCGCTCAACTTGCGTATCTGGAGCGCGGGATGTTCCACCGGCGAAGAGCCCTATTCCATCGCGATTACGGTTTGTGAAGCTTTGCATGGTGGCGGCAGTTGGAACGTGCACATCGTGGGCAGCGACATTCGCCGCGAAGCCCTGGAGACCGCCGAGCGCGGGCTCTATCCGCAGAACGAACTCGAACACCTGCCGCGTCCCGTGGTGCAGAAGTATTTTGCCAAGGTAGGGCAGCACTTCCTGGCCAAGCCCCGGGTGCGGAACCTGGTCACCTTCGCGCCGACGAATCTGGCCAAGCCACACTACATCGGCCGTTTCGACTGTATTTTCTGCATGAGAGTGTTGCCGCAATTTTCGGCGGCGCAACGCTCGTCGCTGCTTCACCGCTTGCATCTTTATCTGCAGCCCGGGGGATACCTGTTCCTGGGACAGGGCGAGAAGCTTCCCGCGACGGACGTGAACTTCCAGACCGCGGCGACGCCGGAGTACACGGTTTACCGCAAACCGATGGCAGCGGCGGCCGCTAATGGCGAGTAGAAGTCCGTCTCGTCCAATTTGTCCATTTTAGCTAAAATGTCCGTATGAAATCTGTTTCGGCCACGGACGCTAAGCAACGCTTGGCGGCTCTTCTGGATGCGGCTCAACGCGAACCCGTCGTGATACGTCGCCAAAACCGGGATGTGGCCGTGATCATGTCGGCGGAAGAATATGAACGGATTCGCGATCTGAATGCGGAACAATTCCAGCGTTTTTGTGATCGCGTCGGAGTTCGAGCCGCAGACTCGCGGCCTGACCCAGGCAGCTCTCAACAAGCTAATGAAGGAATGATGCGGCGCCGCGAGCGGATCGTTGCCGATACAAACGCTCTCATCAGCCGCCTTCTGATCCCGTCGTCCGTCCCCTCCCGGGCGGTGCACCGGGCCGTCGATACCGGAATTCTGTTGGTTTCCGAGTCCACCATGAACGAATTGGCTGATGTTCTGGCTCACCCGAAGTTCGATCGCTACATCAGTCTTGGCGATCGCCAGCAGTTCCTGCGACTACTGGGGCGCATGGCCGAGTTCGTGCCTATCGTTTATCCGATGCGTGCCTGCCGCGATCCGAAAGACGATAAGTTTCTGGAAGTTGCTCTTAATGGCAGGGCGGATTTGATTCTGACTGGCGACACCGATTTACTGACGCTGCATCCCTGGCAGGGCATTGCCATTGTGTCGCCGGCGGACTATCTGAAGCGCTGATACCGGCCGAGAACGTCGGAGAACACGCTCTACGCGAACAAAAACTCCTTGGTCCTCAACTCCTTGACTCGATCCCGCAACTTCGCCGCCTTCTCGAATTCGAAGCGCTTGGCGGCTTCGCGCATATCGCTTTCCAACTTGGCGATGTAGGTGTCCAACTCCTCTTGTGATTTGAAGTCGGGCATGCCTTCAGCTTCGCTGGTCAAGTCCGCGTAGTCGGCTTCGAGGATGCGGGCCAGCGACATTTCCAGCGGCCGCACAATGGACTCCGGCGTGATTCCGTTGGCTTCGTTGTAAGCCACCTGAATGGCGCGCCGGCGGTCGGTCTCGTCCATGGCTTTGCGCATGGAGTCGGTCATGGTGTCGGCGTAGAGGATGGCGCGTCCGTTCAAATTGCGGGCGCAGCGGCCGACGGTCTGAATCAATGATCCGCTGGAGCGGAGGAAGCCCTCCTTGTCGGCATCGAGAATCGCCACCAGCGAGACTTCGGGAAGATCCAGTCCTTCGCGCAGCAGATTGATTCCGATCAGCACGTCGAACTCGCCTTTGCGCAAGTCGCGGAGAATCTTCACCCGCTCCAGGGTCTCGATTTCCGAGTGCATGTAGCGGCACTTTACGCCGACCTCGCTGTAGTACTCGGCCAGGTCTTCCGCCATGCGCTTGGTTAAGGTGGTGACCAGCACACGCTCGCCCCGGCCGACGCGGTCGCGAATCTCGTGCAGCAGATCGTCGATCTGACCTTTGACGGGGCGCACCTCGACCGGAGGATCGACCAGGCCGGTGGGGCGGATGATCTGCTCAATGACAACGCCCGCGGACTTGGTGAGTTCGTAGGGGCCGGGTGTGGCCGAGACATAGACCATCTGGTTCATGCGGTGCTCGAATTCTTCAAAGGTCAGCGGACGGTTGTCGAGCGCCGAAGGCAAACGGAAGCCGTACGAAACCAGCGTTTCCTTGCGCGAGCGGTCTCCGTGATACATCCCATGCAGCTGGGGCACGGTCTGGTGCGATTCATCGATGAACATCAGGAAATCGCGGGGAAAGTAATCGAGCAGCGTGGGCGGAGGCTCGCCGGGCAGCCGTCCGGTGAAGTGCCGCGAATAGTTCTCGATTCCGTGGCAGTAACCCATGGCCTTGATCATCTCAAGGTCGTACATGGTGCGCTGGTGGACGCGTTGCGATTCGACCAGCCGTCCCTGCTTTTCCAGTTCCGCTTCCCACCAGGTGAGCTCTTCCTTGATCGATTGCGCGGCGTTGGACTTGGTCTCGGGCTTCATTACGTAGTGGGTTTTGGGATAGATCGGCAGCCGCACATATTTCTGCTTGACGGTGCCGAACAGAGGATCGATCTGCGACAACGAGTCGATCTCGTCCCCGAAGAGTTCGACACGATACGCCATATCGTCGTAAGTCGGGAAAATCTCGATCACGTCTCCGCGGACACGGAAGGTGCCACGCCGGAAGTCTCCTTCCGTGCGCTCGTAGAGAATCTCCACCAGCTTGCGGGTGATGTCTTCGCGCTTGATCTTCTGGCCCCTCTCCAGGAAGAGCAGCATGCCGTAATAGGCTTCGGGGGACCCCAGGCCGTAGATGCAGCTTACGGAGGAAACGATGAGGACGTCGCGGCGTTCGAAGAGCGACCGCGTGGCCGAGAGCCGCAGCTTGTCGAGTTCGTCGTTGATCGTGGCTTCTTTCTCGATGTAGAGATCGGCGGCGGGCACATAGGCTTCCGGCTGGTAGTAGTCGTAATACGAAACGAAATATTCGACCGCATTGTGCGGGAAGAAACTTTTGAACTCATGATAAAGCTGGGCCGCCAGGGTCTTGTTGTGGGCCATGACGATGGTGGGGCGGTTGGCTGCCTCAATCACCTTGGCCATGGTGTAGGTTTTGCCGGAGCCAGTTACGCCCAGCAGGACCTGATGCTGCTCCCGATCGAAAACTCCCCGGGTCAGGGACTCGATGGCCTTCCCCTGGTCGCCCTGAGGTTTGTAGTCGCTGACTAATTTGAAGTCCATAAATAGGGTCTGCCCTCACAGATGCGAATTTCGGGGTGTGGGCATCCCTTTATTATAACTGGCTTCGAGGCAGGGAGATTTCGCACAAAATAGCAACAGCGCGAAGAAATGATCTTCGCGCTGCGAGATGCGGTGGAAACGCTTTACGGGAGCTTAAAGGTGATATTGATCTGCGTCTGAATCGGCACCGGTTCACCGTTCAGGAAATAGGGATTGTATTTCCACTGCTTGACGGCATCCACGGCGGCCTTGGCGAGGACGTCGTCTCCCTTCACCACTTTGACGTTTGAGATTTTACCGTCTTTGGTGATGGTGGCATCGAGCAGCACTGTGCCTTCGATGCGCATCTGCATGGCTTGCGAAGGATAAACGGGCTGAACTCGCTTGATCAGCAAGCCTTGCGAAACGCCTTGCGAGACCTTCAGCGTACTGGCGACGGGCTTCGCGACAACCGAAGTAGCGACCGCCGCAATTCCCGAGAGCTCCTTGTTGTCTGAGGGCATCACAAAGGCTTGAGGCGGAGCGACATCTGGTTCGACGGGCTTGGGCGCAGCTGCGACCGCTTCGTGCTTCACCAAAATTGGTTCAGGCTCTGGTGCGGAAGCTTCGGCAGAGGTTTCGGCTGGAGGCGGGTTATGGATCGCGGCCGATGGCTTGGTCACGGTCACGTCCGACTCGGTCTTCTTGCTGTGTGGCTCGGAAGTCTTGGTCGTCGAAAGTGTAATTTCCTGTGGTGCCGGTTCGGCCTGGGGAACAGTTGGCGCGGCTGCTCCCGCGCTGACGGTTCCAGCGCCAGGGGCCGGAGCCGGGGCAGTCTGTACCGCCGCGGGTGCGGGTGCCGGGCCGCTGGAAGCATGCATTTTCTGGTAGGCGATGTAGGCGGTAAAGATCGCAGCCAGCACCACCAGGGCGATGATTATGTACGCTTTCTTGCTGCCTTCCGTCTCTTCATGATCTTTGACCGCCAGTGCGGCGAAAGTCGGAGGCTCGATCTGCGGAGCCTCCATCGGAATCAGCGATCCCTTCGGGCTGGGTGGTTCCGGTTTGCTCTCGTGGACAGGAGCGGCGCTTTCTTCAAATTCGGGGAGCTGGGCCGCTAGCTTCGACTCCTGTTTCGCAGGCGCGGGTGCAGTGGCAGCGCCTTGGTTGCTGACCTGGCCCGGCCAATGATCTTTCCCGGTTTCCACGGGCGCTCCCCAGTTGGGAGCTGAAGTTTCGGCAGCGGGTTCGGCGCCCGATGGTTTGGTCGCAGTCTCAGCTGCAAGCCGCAGCGCAGAGGCCATGGGCTCCGCAAGCTTCGAGACCGGCTGCCACGGATACTCCTTGGCAGGTGGCGCGGCCGGATATGTCTTGGCTGCTGGTGCGGGATCGGACATCGACTCGAGCAGCGCTGCTTCCGTTGGTTCTGGTTTCGGACCGGCTTCTGCTTCGCGTTCGAATCCCGACTCATTCACAATATGAGTGGGCGGCGCGGTCGTCGGCTTGGGTGTGGTGAACGCGGCGACCAGCGGTTTCACTGGCGCGGGCGCGGGGCTCGCCGGACGCGGCGATTCTGAAATCGGCGATGCGGGAGCTTTCGCTTCGGGTGTGACCGTGCCAGCAGGCTTTCCTGAATCCGCTTTTCTCAACAGACCGCGAGCGACGCGCAACGTGCCTTTGGACTGCTCCACGTTGATGGGCTTGGTCAGTACAAGATTCGCGCCGATGCGAAAGGCTTTTGCGACTCCGGCCTGGCCCTCGACCACGGCGACGGCAAGCGAATTCTGATTCGATCCGGAATTGCGCGCGCTCTTGAACAAGAGGGCTGCGTTCTGCTCGTTGTCACAGTCGACAACGACGGCATCAAAATGTTGTGCCATCAACTTCTTAACCGCAGCAAAGGGCTCGTTGCATGGCTCGACTGTGAAGTCCAGTTCAGTCAAAACTTGGGTGACAACGCGCGCGGTTTTGTCGTCTGGGCAGAAGAGTAACGCTTGGTAACTCATAATGGTAATCGTAGGTACAGCGGTGAGCCCCATCAAGTTACGACGGTAATTGTGGAGGCGAAGGAGGGGTGGTCGGCGCGCCACCCGGAAAGCAAAGGAGAGAAGCCGTAAGTCTTATCGTTGTGCGTGCTGTGGGAAGTGCACGGTGACTTGAGTTTGGAATTCCGTGGGCTGCCCGCCGTGATAGTACGCTTCATAACGCCACTGCTTGACGGCGCCAACCGCGGCCTTCGCCAGCAGGGCATTTCCGCTCAGCACGTGGACGGCTGCGACGTTGCCGTCCTTGTCGACATCGGCGGTCAGGACGACGCTGCCTTTCACGCCTTTGTGCCGCGCTGCCTCAGGGTAGGAAGGTTGCACGCGGTACGCGACGTGGCTGTCGGCAACTTCTTCCGGAAGAACCAGGGGTTCGTTGTCTTTCTGAACCGTCGTGGCTGAGGTGGAAAGGATCACAGGAGTTGTCGATTTCTGAGGAGTGTCGCCCGACTGGAAACCCTGCGAAGATGCGCTTTGGGGTTCCTGTGCAAAGCCGTCCGGCTGCTGATTGCTGGCAGTCGCAGCGGTGCCAGGATTCGCAGCAGTCGCCGCGGGTGTCACAGCAGGAGCAGGCGGAGCGGCAGGTATGCGCGGCGCTGGTTTCGGCACAGCGGCCACGACCTGCGCTTTGGGAGCGAGTCCAGCGAGCGCTAGCGCATTGCCGTATTGCGACAGCAAGAGGCGATGGAAGCTGGGATTAAACATCGAGTAGGAATACGTACTCGCAGCGACCAGGGCTACGGTGACAACTGCCAGCAGGGCGGAACTGGTCCTGCGCGGTGCCTTCTCCTTTTTCTCCGCCATGCCGAAGGTCGGTGGCGCAGGGTGCCTGCTGCTCCCGATGGGCAGATCTCCTCCCATCAAAGAAAGATTGCTGGCTTTCGAGGGTTTCGATTTCGGCACTCCCTCTTTGGACAGCGGAAGCGTGTCCGTCGACGTCAGCATCGGGCTTGGAGATGTGGGTCTGAGAGTGGTTTCGATAACTTTCGAAACGGCTTTAGCGGGAGGCGTGACGGGCGCGGGCGGAATCTCGGCGATTGCTTTAACGGGTGCCGGGGCCGGCGCGCTGGGTTTCGCTATAGGAAGAGTCGAATGAGAGTTTGCCTCTGGAACGCCCGGCAGGTCGGTCTCCGTCACGATAGGGGCGCTAGTATGGGTTGGGGTGGCCATGGGTTTCGCTTCTGGCGAGGCCTTCCTGACCATCGCCAGTGCGTTGCGTACGGTGCCTCGAGCCTGCTCGATTGAGACTGGTTTCGAGAGTACAAGACTGGCGCCCAGCCGGAAGGCGTTGGCCAGTCCATTCTTTCCGTCGACAATCGCGATGGAGATTGTGGTCTGATTCGCGCTCGAGTTCTTGGCGCTCGTGAATACCTGCGTTGCATTCTGCTCGTTGTCGCAGTCCACCAGGATCATGTCGAAGTGATGGCTGGCCACCCGCTTCACCGCGAAGGATGGTTCATGGAAGAGCTCGAACGAAACCTCCAGCTCACTAAGGATCTGGGTCACGGCGTCGAGCGCCTTCTCGTCGTGGGACAGAAGGAATGCACGCGTAGGCATACCACATGCTATGAGCGCGATTCCCGCAGACACAAGTTACGGTGGTAAGCGAAAAGTGACCGGATTTTCGGGATGGCCTTCGAGTTAAAGCCCGCGAATACAATGGCTGGCATGCGACTGCCCATCTGGCTCAAGCTGACCTGGACCGTTTGGGTGCTGGCCTGGGCGCCGCTTTACTGGAGACAGTATGGCCCGCAGAACTTTCTGTATTTCTGCGATCTGGGGAACCTGCTGATTCTGGCGGGGCTGTGGCTGGAGAGCCCGCTGATCTTTTCCTGGCAGGCTTCAGGACTACTGATTTTTCAGACCATCTTTTCGATCGATCTCGTGGGCACTCTGCTCACGGGAACTCACATCACAGGCGGTACCGAGTACATGTTTGATGTCCACGTCCCGCTATTTATGCGGTTGTTCGGCCTGTTCCATGTCGTGGTGCCGGTGCTGCTTCTATGGGGCATACGGCGACTTGGCTATGACCCTCGCGGCTGGAAATTGCAGACCCTGACCGCCTGGATTGTCGTTCCCCTCTGCTACTTCTGGCGCCCGCAGTTTGATGTGAACTGGGCGCGGGGGCCATTCTTTCGCGAACAACACGTGGTTCCGGGATGGCTGTATGTTCTGGCTTATCTGATCCTGGTACCGCTGCTGATCTATTACCCGACACACTTGTTCTTGCAATGGTGGACGAGCCGTGACTCATCGGGCTGAGGATATGTTGGCCTCCCGGAAGAGAGCGGACGCCGGCGGACCCGAAATGTCGCGCAGTTCCGCGCGTGGAGCGAGCAACATTGTACTGGAGGCTTACTTCTTCGGCCGGTAGATGTCGGTGGCGCGCCCGTAAAACACCTCTGCCGCTTCCATGATGGTTTCCGACAGCGTGGGATGGGGATGAATCGTCAGTTCGAGATCGCCCGCAAGCGCAGCCATCTCGACCGCAAGCACGCCCTCGGAGATCAACTCGCCCGCGCCCACACCGACAATGCCGACACCCAGCACGCGTTCGCTCTCGGGATCGATGACCAGCTTGGTCATGCCTTCCGTGCGGTCGAGCGTCATGGCGCGGCCGGAAGCTCCCCACGGGAACTTTGCCACTTTGATGGCGCGGTTATCCTTCTGGGCCTGGGTTTCGGTTAATCCGCACCAGGCAATCTCCGGATCGGTGAAGACCACGGCGGGGATGGCGTTCGGCTCGAAGGCAACTTTGTGTCCCGCCATGGCTTCGACCGCGGTGCGTCCTTCATGCGACGCTTTGTGCGCCAGCATGGGTTCGCCCACCACGTCGCCGATGGCATAAATCGAAGGGTCGTCGGTTTGCAACTGCTTGTTCACCTGGATAAAGCCGCGCGGGCCGACTTGAACCTTGGTTTTCTCGAGGCCTGGGATTTCAGAATTCGGTTTGCGTCCGACCGAGACTAGAACCTTGTCGAAGATGCGCTCGCTGGGCGGCGTCTGTGCGCTGCTGAAGGTTACCCGGATTCCGTTGGATTCTTCCTTCATGCCGGAAACCGTGGTGTTCAACAGAATGGCTTCAAAATTCTTCTCCAGGCGTTTGTGCAGAGGCAACACTAGGTCGCGATCGGCGCCGGGAAGCAGGCCGGCAGTCATTTCGACGACCGAAACCTTGGAGCCGAGCGCGGCATAAACGCTGCCTAATTCGAGGCCGATATAGCCGCCGCCAACGACCAGAAGACTGCCGGGAATTTCGCTTACGTCGAGAGCGCTGGTTGAGTCCATGACCCGCGGGCTATCGAGTTTAAGGCTGGGAATGATCGCGGGACGGGAACCGGTCGCCAGCAGAATGCGGTCAAAGCTCAGAGTCTCGTCGCCCCCGCCGGTTTTTGAGACGCGCAGAGTGGTGGAATTCTCGAATGCGGCGCGTCCCTGAATGTACTGCACTGAGTGCTGCTTCGAGAGCTGGCCGAGGCCTCCGGTAAGTTTCTTGATTACGCTTTCTTTCCACGAGCGCAAGCGGGCAATGTCAATCTTCGGATCGGCGTATTCGATGCCCCAATTCTTCGCGTGCCGCGACTCGTCGATCAGCTTGGCAACATGCAGCAAGGCTTTGGAGGGAATGCATCCGCGATAGAGGCAGACGCCGCCCGGATTGATTTCCGGATCAATGAGGGTGACTTTGAGGCCAAGGTCGGCGGCCAGGAAAGCGGCGGCGTAGCCCCCGGGCCCGGCGCCAACGATCGCGATATGGAGATTCGAAGTTTCTGTCATGTTCTTAGAAAAAGCTTTTAACCACAAAGGGCGCGAAGGTTCACGAAGGAATACCGCCTGAGTTCAACCATCACGGCCTTCGTGTTTCTTTGTGTCCTCTGTGGTTAACGCTGTTTTTATCCCTGCACCGATAACAGGAACGGCTGTTCGAACGCTTCGGCAATCCAGCGCAGGAAGCGGGCGGCGTCGGCTCCGTCGATCAGGCGATGATCGTAGGAGAGCGATACCGGCAGCACCAGGCGCGGCTCGAATTTCCCGTTGAGCCACACCGGTTCCATGCTCGAGCGCGACATCCCCAGAATCGCGACCTCGGGGTGATTCACGATCGGGGAAAATCCGGTTCCGCCGATGCCTCCGAGATTGGTGATGGTGAAGGTGCCTCCCGACATTTCCTCCGGCGTCAGTTTCTTGTCGCGCGCTTTGCGGGAGAGTTGCGTCAGTTCGGCCGCCAATTCGACGATGTTCTTCTTGTCGACATCGCGAATCACCGGCACCAGCAATCCGCGGTCAGTGTCAACGGCGACCCCAATATTGATGTACTGCTTGTAAATGATTTCTTCTTTTCCCAGGTCGATGCTGGCGTTGAACTGGGGAAATACCTTTAGAGCGGAGGCCACCACCTTCAAGGCGATCGCGGTGACGGTCATCTTGCCTCCTGCTTCTTCGGCTTTGGGAGCAAAACGGGCGCGCAGCTGTTCCAGTTCCGTGATGTCAGCCTTGTCATGCTGGGTGACGTGGGGAATGGTGGTCCAAGCCTGCCAGAGATGCTCGGCTGTCTTGCGGCGGACGCCGCGCATGGAGACCCGCTCAATCTTCCCCCATTTTGAGAAGTCGGGCAGCGGGGGCTCGGCAAAGGGTTTTCCGGAAGTCTGAGCGACGGCCGTGCTTGACAGAAGCAACGCTTTGGAGAAAGCCTTGACGTCGTCTTTGCTGATGCGGTTGCCGGGACCGCTGCCTTTGACCAGGTGGATGTCGACGCCGAGTTCGCGCGCCAGGCGCCGGACATGGGGTGCTGCTGGAACCGGTTCGCCCTGATCCATACCGGCTACCTTGCCCAGTTGTACGGGCATGGAGAAGGCCGGCGGCGGAGCCTGAGGCTGATCTGGAGGAAGCGCCTGCTCTTCGGTTTTTCCTTCGGCGTGAATCGCGGCTTGAAATGCCAGCCGCGCCGCTTGCTGCCCGGAGACGTGCTCCACGGGCGCGGACCTTGCTCGCTGAGGTTGCGCCGCTGCGCCACCCTCCAGCGTAAAGATCACGTCGCCGACTCTGACTTTCTGGCGTTCTTTGACTCGAATGTCTTTCACCACTCCACTGACGGAAGACGGAACTTCAATCACGGCTTTGTCAGTTTCGAGTTCCATCACCGGCTGACCCTCGGAGACTCTTGCTCCGGGAGCGATCATCAACCGAACCAGATCTCCTTGATCGATATTTTCGCCAAGTTCAGGAAGCCGGAATTCCGTAGCTCCCGAAGAAGCGGGTGACGGAAGAGCGGGACTCCCAGCCTGTTTAGTCTGTACCGGAGCAGCGGGAGTTTGAGTCTGAGGGGGCTTTGGCGACGGGGCAGACGTAACTTCTTTCGCGGCCACCGGGGCGCTGCCAGAGCCGTTCTCGACGGTGAAGATCACTTGACCAACCTTGATCTTCTCGCCCTCTTTGACACGCACATCCTTGACCGTGCCCGTCACCGACGATGGCACTTCCACGACTGCCTTGTCGGTCTCCAGTTCCATCACCGGCTGGCCCTCGCTGATGCTGGAGCCCGGCGAAATCATCAATCGCACCAAATCTCCCTGATCGATGTTCTCGCCAAGTTCCGGAAGCTTGAATTCTGTCACGTACCTTGCTCTCCCTTAGCTGATGGTTGGATTCGGCTTGTTGGGGTTGATACCGAGGTCTTTCACGGCTTGCCGCATAATTTCCGGCTGAATCTGCTTTTCGCGCGTCAAAGCGTGCAGCGTGGCCAGGACAACATGTTTCGCATCCACCTCGAAGAAGTCTCGAAGAGAAGCACGGCCCTCGCTGCGGCCGAAGCCGTCCGTGCCCAGAGCAACCAGCGGGCGCGGCATCCACTGCGAGATGGATTCGGGCAACACCTTCATGTAATCCGATGCCGCCACCAGCACGCCGGGCGCGTCTTTCAGACTCTCGGTCACGAAGGGAACTCGCGGCGGGTCGGTGGGATGCAACATGTTCCAACGCTCGCAGTCGTTGCCATCGCGATACAGTTCCTTGTAACTGGTTACGCTCCACACATCCGCCGCCACGCCGTATTTCTCCTCCAGAATCCGCTGCGCCTTCAGCACCTCAAACATAATGGTGCCGCTGCCAAAAAGTTGCGCGCGCAGCTTGGCATCCTTTTTCTCGGAAGCCTGGAAACGGTACATGCCTTTGAGAATGCCCTCCCGAATCCCTTCGCGTTCGGGCATTTCCGGCATGGGCAAGGGTTCGTTGGTTACGGTCAGGTAATAGAAGATGGACTCCTGATCGGTGTACATGCGCTTGATGCCGTCACGGATGATGACGGCGATCTCGTAGGCGAACGCGGGATCGTACGCCTTCAGGTTCGGCACGCTCAAGGCCAGCACATGGCTGTGGCCGTCCTGATGTTGCAAGCCTTCTCCGGCGAGAGTCGTTCTTCCGGAGGTGCCGCCCAGCAGGAAGCCGCGGCAACGCATGTCGGCGGCGGCCCAGATCAGGTCGCCGATCCGCTGGAAGCCAAACATGGAGTAATAAATGAAGAAGGGAATCGTGTTGATTCCATGGTTAGCGTAGGCCGTGCCCGCCGCGATGAAAGAGGAGATGGAACCTGCCTCGGTGATGCCTTCTTCCAGGATCTGCCCGTTCTTCGCTTCCTTGTAATAGAGCAACGTATCCATATCGACCGGCTCGTAGAGCTGGCCCACGCTGGAATAGATTCCTACCTGGCGGAACAGGGCTTCCATGCCGAAGGTGCGAGCTTCATCAGGAATGATTGGAACGATGAGCTTGCCAATCTCCGGATCGCGCAGCAGCTTCGAGAGCAGGCGCACGAAAACCATCGTGGTCGAAGCCTCGCGGCCCTCCGTTCCCTTGTAGAACTCCTCGAAGTGCGCGTCAGAAACCGGAGCCAGCGGCGCCGCGCGAACCTTGCGCTCGGGCAAATAGCCGCCGAGTTGTTTGCGCTGTCCCTGCATGTAGCGAATTTCCGCGCTGTCGTCGGGAGGACGGTAGAACGGGGCATTGTGGAGTTCGTCGTCCGGAATCGGAATGCCGAAGCGCGAGCGGAACATGCTCAACTCTTCGTCATTCAGCTTCTTCTGCTGGTGCGTGATGTTTTTGCCTTCGCCGGCCTCCCCCAGCCCGTACCCTTTAATCGTCTTCGCAAGAACGACGGTCGGCGAACCCTGATGGTCAACCGCAGCGCGAAAGGCTGCGTGCACTTTGATGGGATCATGTCCACCCAGGCGCATGCGGGCAAGTTGCTCATCCGACAAGTGCTCAACCATCTTTAGGAGGCGCGGGTCGGTGCCGAAGAAGTTGTGGCGGAAGTAAGCGCCGCTCTCGACGAAATATTTCTGATACTGCCCATCGGTGATCTCGCCCATGCGCCTCACCAGCAGGCCATCGCGATCGTTCTGGATCAGGTGGTCCCAATCGCTGCCCCAGATGACCTTGATGACATTCCATCCGGCGCCGCGGAAGATCGCTTCCAATTCCTGGATGATTTTGCCGTTGCCGCGCACCGGGCCGTCGAGCCGCTGCAGATTGCAGTTCACCACGAAGATCAGGTTGTCGAGCCGTTCCCGTGAAGCCAGGGTGATGGAACCCAGCGATTCGGGTTCATCCATCTCCCCGTCGCCCAGGAATGCCCAGACTTTGCCGCCGGTGGTTTGCTTGAGGCCGCGATTCTCCAGATACTTGATGAAGCGGGCATGGTAGATCGCCTGGATTGGACCGAGCCCCATCGAAACCGTGGGGAACTCCCAGAATTCCGGCATCAACCAGGGGTGCGGATACGACGAAAGGCCTCCACCGGCTTTTAGTTCACGGCGGAAGTTCTCCAACTTCTGCACCGCAATGCGGCCTTCGAGGAAGGCGCGGGCATAGATTCCAGGCGCCGCGTGTCCCTGAAAGTAGACGATGTCGCGATCTCCGGCCTCGGTACGGGCGCGCAGAAAGTGATTGAACGCAACTTCATAGAGAGTAGCCGCAGAAGCAAAGGTCGAAATATGACCGCCAATGCCTTCTTGCAGTTTGTTGGCGCGAACCACCATCGCCAGGGCGTTCCAGCGCACCAGACTCTTGATGCGGCGCTCCATTTCCTGACTGCCAGGAAACGGGGCTTGTTGCCTCGCCGGAATCGTATTCTGGTAGGGAGTGGTGGCGGTGAAGGGTAAATTGACTCCGGCTTGACGCCTGGCATGCAACGAAAGCTGTTGCAGCAGCCTGCCGGCGCGTTCCGGTCCGCCATTGGACAGCACGTAGTCCAGCGAATCCAGCCATTCCCGGGTTTCCAGGACCTCTATTCCATTCGTTTGCGTCTCTGCCACGTCTGATCTCTCCGCCTGTTCAGGGTGTAATCTTCAATGATAGCCAATTGTGGGGATTTCTGCTGACCGGAAGGGTCCGATTCAGGGTTAGACATCTGCGCCAGCGAAATTGGAATCCAAGCGCGCGGCGGAATCATCAGAAGTGTCAGTGGCGAGCTTCGTCTCGGTCGCGCTCTCAGTAAGACTTTAATCGCGTTTTCGAAAATCCCAGCGGTTCGGACATTGCACAGAATAGGAGAATCCTCATGGCAAAGAAAACAGCTTCCGGCAACCACCATCCCGTGAGTGCGCAGCCTCGCTTTCGTCAGAGGGCGCGCGAAATTCAAGAATACGGCACCGTCAATCATGCCCTTCCTTTGGAACTCGAAGAACCCGTTCGCCTGGAGATGACTGAGCAGTTGAATCAGATGCTGGCGGACACCATGACCCTGCGCGATCTCTACAAAAAGTCACACTGGCAGGTCGCGGGCCCCACGTTCTATCAACTGCATCTGCTTTTCGATAAGCACTACGGTGAGCAGGTGGATCTGGTGGACGGCATCGCCGAGCGCATCCAGCTTCTGGGCGGCATCAGTATCGCCATGGCAGCCGATGTTGCGGAAACCACCCGCATTGAGCGTCCGCCGCGGGGGAGGGAAGAAGTGCCGGTGCAAATCTCAAGACTGCTCGACGCGCATCAGATCATCATCGGGCATTGCCGTACACTGGCCCGCCGCGCGTCCGAACTCGGGGACGACGGCACCAATGACATGGTGGTGAGCGACGTTCTGCGAACCAACGAATTGCAAGTGTGGTTCATCAGCGAGCACTTAGTGAACATGCCCCTGGTGGAAGCCGAAGACTAGATGGGGAGAGGCCGGCGTTCGCCGGCCTCTGCTCAGATCATAAGCTTGCGTCCGTTGCGAAGCTGGGCGCGCAGCATGGTGCGTATCAGGTGGCAGGCGCTCTTAACTTCCGGCATCGCCAGCCCACAATAGACTTGCTTGCCCTCTCGCCGGGTTACCACGACACCAGCGGCTTTGAGTACCGCGAGATGTTGTGACAGATTTGGTTTCGAAACCCCAAGTTCCTGCTGCAATCGCCCAACAGGCCACTCCCGCTTTCCCAGCAGATCCAGCATCAGCAGACGTGTGGAGTTCGCGAAAGCCTTGCAAATGCGGACTTGCCGCTCCAGTATTTCTGCATCCCAACTCCCCGCCTTACCTCGGTTTTTCATTGTCAGTGGTCACGGTTCCCCTCTACTTCATTCTCAATCGACGCCTTGGTT
This sequence comes from Terriglobia bacterium, assembly GCA_963832635.1. Classification (GTDB taxonomy): domain Bacteria; phylum Acidobacteriota; class Terriglobia; order Terriglobales; family Acidobacteriaceae; genus DATFTE01. Next base: position 1,882,720 of record CAWHVH010000004.1, read on the forward strand.
TGTATTCTAAGCTCGTTTTCGCCGGGGATCGATTATGAATCGCGCCAAAATAGTAAAGGGGGACGGCACGCGATGCCGTCCCCCGGTACACCCAGACCGTGTTTATCCCCCGTTCGGACCGTTGTGGCAGTCGTAACAACTGAACTGGTGACCCGCAGGGAAGGTTTTCTTGCCCCCGTCATCCACCGTGAACGTTCGCGCCACATTGGACTGGGACAGCGCCAGGCCCTTGTAGTTAGCTCCGTGGCAGTAGGCGCAGGCCTGGTAGCCGTGGCTGTCGACGTAGTCCGGATGCCCGTTCACCCAGGTCTGGCCGACATTGTGCAATCCATGTGGCCCGCCGTTGCCGGTCACTGGCAATCGGTTGGTGTGACAAACGGTGCACTCGGTAACCTTTGCCGCGTAACCCTGGAGCTTGGTGGGATACAGGTTGTCGTTCGCCTGCAGGCTGGGGAATTCGGCGTGCGGCGATCCGTGGCAAGCCGAGCAGAAAACCGTCCCGTGGCCCGTGCTGTAGCGATAGAGATTCGCCCCGGTGATCGGCACATTGTCATTGGTCGCGAAGGTCTTGTCGGTCGTCTGCCGCCACTGGCCGGTGCTGTCGAACGTAGTCGTGTAGCGCTGGCTGGTGTTGTGGCACATCTGGCAAGCGGGTTCGATGAGCCAGGGTTGGCGCGATGCCGTCCCAACATAGCTGACGTTGCCGTGACAACTGGAGCACAGTTGGGTATTCATCGCGCCCCGTTTGCACAGCGTTTTGGGACCAGGGTGGCACAGATAGCAGGAATTCAGGTCGCTGGTGGTGCTGTTCTGATCGAGTGTCTGGTTGTTGGAGACGAGAACCTGTGGGCCATGCAGGGTATGCATGTCGCTGGCCTCCGAGCCGATACCCGGAAGTCCCGCGAGGTTCAAGGCGTTGTCACTGTGACAGGCGGCACATAGAACCGGGGTTCCAGAGAGCGCGGTCTGGTAGAGGCTGGATTGATAAGTCCATCCATTGGCCTGCAACTGGCTGAGATATTGCGAAATCGGCCAGCGGTCATCATGCTTCTTGAGGATGTTGAGTTTCGCGTCTTTCGCCGGGTCTGAATTGTTCACCCAGCCGGTTGCCGGCTTAGCGGCCGGATCCGTGTTCGAACCGTGACAGGTGTTGCAACTGATCTCGTCACTTACCGAAAGCACAATACTGGCCGTCGCCAGAACTTTGCCGGTGGAATCCTTGGCCACCAGTTTCGCCATGGGCAAAGCGTTGAAGACATTCTTGTCGTCATAGGGAACTGTCGGGATGCCAACTCCCTCCCAGTATCCTTCGGTCGAGTTATAGGTCATCGGCTGCGGAGTCTTGCTCTGGGTTTTGTAGCCGGCCAAACCGGTCTCCGGAGGGACACTGTTCAGGAAGAGCGTGCGGACGTAGGTCCAAAAATTGGTTTTGCCGGCGCTGGAGGAGTTCGCCGACCCGGTCGTGTCCGGGGTGGCCTGGTAAGTGATGGTCACCGCGCTGGTGATCTGCGTGGGCGGCTCACCCTTCTTGATCAGTTGCGCGTGAATAATGTTGTACGGCGGCAGGATGGAGAAGATGGAGTAGTCCTTGCCGTCAATGCAATGCATTCCCAGCTCCGTCCACGCCACCAGGGAGTAGGGAGCACTTGCGGCCGAGCCGCCCGAGGAAGAGTTCGTTGCGCTTCCGGAGTTTAGCGCCGGAGCAGGGCTTCCCGCGCCACAGGAAAGAGCAACCAAGGAGATCATGGCTGCGATGCTGAGCAGTCGTTTCATGGGTCCGACTCCCTTTCTTAGTTTGACGAGGGTGGCGATGGTTGAAGTGGAAATTACAGTTGCTTAATTTCGCAAATATTATGAAAGATGCAACCGCCATGTCGGTGACGGGCGTCACCGGTATTTGTGACCATTCAATTTCGTTTAGAAATTTGAACAGACCTGAGAAAGGAAGAAAATTTCAGACTCCGGTGGTGCTGGCGGGCTCTAACTCGGGGGTGGCGATGTCACTCTCGACCAGGGGAAGCCTGATCTCAATGACCAATCCGCCCCCGGCGCGGTTAGCGGCGCGCACCGAGCCGCCATGCAGGCGCACGGCGCGATCGGTGATGGCGAGTCCGAGGCCGGCTCCTCCGGTCTGGCGGCCGCGGGCATCATCAATGCGGTAGAAGGGACGGAAGAGTTTGTCCAGAGCTTCGTCGGGCACGCCCGGACCGGAGTCGGCAACCTGAACCACGGCAGCCGGGCCACGAGTGCCCTGCCCACGCTCGAGACGCACCTCCACCGCACTTCCGGGCCGGGTGTAGCGGGTCGCGTTTCGCATTACGTTTTCCAGCGCGCTGTGCAACAGGGAAGGATCGCCCATCACCATGCAATCATCCACGATGATCGCTTCCACACGGCAATCGCGGGCCTGGGCTTCAAAGTCGGCGTCTTTCGCCACTTCCTGCACCAGTTCCTCGAGCGCGATCGGGAACTTCTGCATGGCCTCTTCGCCGCCCTCCAGGCGGGCGATGGTAAGCAGGCGGCCGATGAGTTCGTTGAGACGGGCGGCTTCCAGGTCGATGCGTTCGAGGGCTGCCTGAGCCTCCGGGCCAGTGCGCTGCCGCGCCAGTCCCAGCGCGACGTTGAGACGCGCCAGGGGAGAGCGCAGTTCATGAGAAATATCGTTCAGCAGGTGGGCCTGGGCATTCACCAGGTTTTCCAGTCGTTCGGCCATGGTGTCAAAGTCGCGCACCAGTTCAGCAAGTTCGTCCTTGCGCCGTGACCCGGCGCCGCCGGCGCGCGCGCTCAGATCTCCCGCCGCCAGTTGACGGGTCGCCGTGCGCAGGCGAACCACGGGCGCGGTCAGGGAGCGGGCGAGGACGTAACTCACCAGACCGGAGCACACCACCGCCAGCAGAAATCCGAGGCCGGGAATTCCATGGGGTCCAAAAAAAATACGCGGCCCACGCGGCAAGGCCACCAGCAAGACATAATGATGCCCGTCCGCCGCGGTCATCGATTGCCGCACGAAGCGCTTGGGCATAAGACGTCCCAGGAATCCGTCTTCGCGGCTCTCGCCGTCGTGGAAGATGTGGTGCGCCCACTCTCGCGGCGCGCGCCGCGAAATTTCTTCTCCTTGCCCGTTGAAGAGAAAGGCCTGGATCTGCTGCGTCTCTTCCAAATCCTCCAGAAAGTGCTGCGCCTCCGCCTGACCTCCGTGGTCATAGGCTTGGACCGCTTCGTTCAGCGCCTTCCCATACTGAGCTCCCCACACCGAGGTATCACGCTGGGGGCGCATAGTCAGGGTAATCACGACGGCCACCAGGATGAAAAGAGCCTGGGCCGCCCAGTAGGAAAGGAAAATGCGGAAGAAGAGGCTCCTCATGGCGTCGTGCCCCTCGCTGTTTCCCGGGGCCGCGTAAAGATGTAGCCGACGCCGCGCACCGTCTTGATGTGTTCGGTTCCACTCTCGGAATCGCCAAGCTTCTTCCGTACCTTGCTGACGTGCATATCGATGCTGCGGTCGAACGGAGAAAATTTCCGGCTGAGTACGGCGTACACCAGCCTTTCGCGCGTGACCACGCGGCCGGCTTCGCGGAGCAACACTTCCAGCAGATTAAATTCGACGGAGGTCAGTTCCACCGGTTCACCGCGATGGCGTACGCTGCGGGTTGCCGGATCGAGTTCGATGTCGCCCACCCGCACCACGTCGGGACCGCGCCCTTGGCCGGAGTCTTCCGGACGCTCGGTGCGGCGCAAGATGGCTCGAATGCGCGCGACCAGTTCCCGGGGATTGAAAGGCTTGGGCAGATAATCGTCGGCGCCAATCTCCAGGCCTACGATGCGGTCGACATCTTCGCCGCGCGCGGTCAGCAGGAGAACGGGAATGCGCGATGTGCTGCGGATGCGCCGCAAAACTTCAAAACCGTTCAATCCCGGCAGCATCACATCCAGAATGATGAGAACGTAGTTTCCGCTGAGCGCGCGTTCAAGTCCGCGCTCCCCATCGTAGGAAGGCTCGACCTGAAAGCCTTCGGCCTGCAGGTATTCGGAAACCAGGCCGCAAAGCTCAACATCGTCGTCAATAATGAGGATATTTTCCACGATATCTCTGTTTACTTTGACAGAAACCTGCTCGGGGCAGGCGTAAAGAATTGTCAACTCCTACCATACTCTCGGATTTACAAAACTTTACCAGGGTTGACCGACTCTTTACTCGGTTTCGATGCCGCCGGTGTTCATATCAGTGCAGGGAAAGTAACCGCCCCTCAGGGGATGGCAGGAGGCTGTATGAAGTCGACTCGCTTCAAGATTATCGCAGGCGTGCTGGCGGGATTGTTGCTGACAACCGTGGTGGTCGTCCGCTCGGTGCGAGCGTCGGAGATGCGCGGCTACGGCATGTTCGGCGGCCACATGATGCACTTCTTCTCAGATTATTTAGACCTCACCGACGCGCAGCAGGCCCAGGTGAAGCAGATTCTGGCCAAAGACAAGCCGGCGCTCCAGCCACTGATGCAACAGATGATGCAGAACCGCCAGCAACTGCGCCAAGTCATCGAAAGCGGAACTTTCGATGAAGCCCAGGCTCGAACGCTGGCCTCGCAACAGACCCAGACCATGACCGAGTTGACCGTCCAGAAGGCCCGTATGGAATCGGATCTTTATCAGGTGCTCACCGCCGACCAGAAGGCCAAGCTCAACAAGTTCATCGACCGGCACCAGCAGAGATTCTTGCAGCACATGAACTCGGCAACCGAAAAGCAATGACGCAGCATGCGGAAGAGCGGACAGCTCCGCTCTTCCGCGTGAGTCGGCAAAGCCTTGTGGGGAACCTATGAACTCACTACACGTCTTGACTCCATCCGAAATAGTGTCGGTTGTGGCTTCCGAGATTGCCGCCGGCGTCGATGTTGCCGTGGAATCGTGGATGGCGCAAATCGAGAGCGCCTTGCACGCGGAGGATCTGACCACCCTGGGACGCATGAATGCCGTGCAGGACGTCGTCACGAAATACAAAGAGCTGACTGGGAAACACGAACTGCAGTGTCGAAACGCACGGAACTCCAGCGCCTTGAAGTTTGCGGCGAGGTCTTATGGACGGTGATGTGCTGTACGCAATCCTGATGAGTTTCGGATGGCTTTTTCTGGTTGGCTGGCTGGCCCTGCTCTTGATCGCTGGTGCGCTGGCTTTCCGGTCCGAGGGGGATTCCTCCCGCGGAAAGCATGAGGTGGTGGGGGTCGCGGGACGCGGCCTCCCATGGAAGATTCACATGGACGGGTAGCGCCCAGGGTCAGGTCCGCCATCGGTTGAGTTACCTCTTCGGCACTCCCTCGCATTCGACCTGGAAACTTTGAAGACTTGCGGCAGAATGCAGGCATGACGCGACTCTTCCTGGTACGCCTCGCCGTGGTCTGGTCTTTCCTCGCTTTCTGCGCCTGGGCTCAACCCTGTCCGAAAGTGAGGTATACGACCCAGGCGGCTACGATCAGAAGCCTGATCACGACCGTGAACTGCCTGGTCAGCAATGGCGGCGAAAAGACGCCAACCACGATGCCTGAGAACGCTTCGGGCGTGCAGGTGGACGCGATACGGATCATTGGCCCACAACACCGGGGTCCCTACCGCAGGATCATTGTCGTCATTCTTTCGGTTCCGGTGGGGGACAACCTGAAGACCGTGCAGGCTACGCCGGAAAACCCGGAAGCGAGTGCCACCGCAACCGCCGGCGCCACTTGCAAGGCTAAGATCAATTCGGACAACACCGTAGAAGGCCAGTGCAATCTTACCGGGGGCACCATGTACGTCGTCTATCACAACTAGCGCACCCGATTCCGGCTCGTATCCCTGAGAAATCAGGTTCTCCCGCGCTGGTGTGAACACCCCAATTTGACTGGAGTAGTTCGACTCCAGGGTATTTAGGTCTCTTGCCCTGAGCCGATTCTCTGGCTAGGCTGTGGCGGCTTCGCTTCCGTCACGGAATGGCTGCGGGAAGGCGGTCTTCGCCCAGGAGCGGTCTTCACCATCGGCGGATCTTCAGGACTCCCAGGGGGATGAGTATTTATGACCATCGCAGCTCGTGACCGCGGGATCACCTCGCGGTCGATCGCAGGTTTATCGTTACTGCTGACTTTGTTCCTCGGGGTCACAGCACTCGCGCAGAACAATGTCGTTTATGTAGAAAGCAACATCGGCAAGACGACTGGTCAAAACTCCGTGTACGCCTTCGTCAATAGCGGAGGCAAGTTGACCCAACTGAAGGGCTCGCCGTATCTCACCATGGGTACCGGCGTGTACAGCTCAAATCCCGTATTTGCTCCGGGATTCCAGGCTGATCAGGAAATCGTCACCAACGCCGCCAGCACCCTGTTGTTCGCGGTCAATGGAAATTCCGATACCGTTTCTTCCTTCAATATCAACTCCGATGGAAGCCTGACGCTGGCGAATACTTCGGCTTCGAACGGAGCCGACCCGGTCAGTCTCGGCCTGGATGAAACCCCTCCGGCGGGCACGGTGATGACGGTCATTAATCAGGATGCCGACCCTGGACAAACTGGCGGCTCTCCCAATGCCACTACGTTCTTTGTGACCGCGGCGGGCGACCTTACTCCGGTGTCGAATTCGACGCTCACGTATCCAGCGAGTTCGCTTCCTGCGCAGGCGCTGGTGAGCCCGAGCGGGCGCTTCGTGTTCGTGGTGCAGTTCATGGGAGGCGGAGCCCTGACCTCCTACGACGTGGGCGCGGGTGGAAGACTGGTCATCAATGATTCGCTGCTGCCGAGCAAAGGTACAGTTTTTCTCGGTGCCGCGGCCAACGCCAAGCAACGGGCAATCTACGTGGGTCTGCCCGACGTCAATATGGTGGGGACTTACACCTACAACTCGGCGGGAGTCATCGCTTTCAGCCACATCACGACGAATCCCGGATTGCAGGTTTGCTGGATGACCAGCAATAAGGCGGCCACTCGTTTGTACACGACCGAGACCAACTCGAACAGCATCACGGTCTACGACATTACGGGCGCAAACTTCACCAAGCCGAAAGAGTTGCAGCATCTGCCGCTGCTGGCGGGCGGGCTGGCCACCAACGTCAAGATCGATCCGACGGGATCGTATCTCTACGTGCTCGGGCTCAACGATCCTCCCGGAGGCGTAGGAAATTACCTGCACGTGTTGAACATCAGCAAGACCGATGGGACGGTTACAGAGACCGTCTCTCCGACGGCCATTCCAGTGCCCTCAGGGGAAGTGCCGCAGGGACTTGCGGTCGCTCTGAAGTAGTTTGCCACACCGCAGAAAAGGCCCGCTGCTCAGGAGCGGGCCTTTTTTTTCCCCCCTATTCGTCCGCGGTCATTCCGCGGAGACCGCCGCGCTAAGGTAAGACTTGAAAGTTCACGTTGCTGTTGAGACTTCCGCCGAAGGTCGTGACCTGCACTGGTCCGCTGGTTGCGCCGGCAGGCACGGTGGCAGTAATAAAAGTATCGGAAACGACATTGAAAACGGCAGGCGTGCCGTTGAAGGTCACTGCAGATGCACCGCTGAGGCCGCCCCCGAGGATGCCTACCTGATCCCCCACCAGTCCCGAGGTTTCCACGGTCTTGAGGAAAGGGCCGAGTCCGAGGTCTACGGTATAGACGGTGCCGTGATTGGTAAATCCACCGAAAGCCGTGGTGCCGTACAACAGGCCGTTGGTGTGCTGGACGAGTCCGCCCTCCGGACCTTCGCCGTGGAACCGGTCGAACCTTTGCAGAACCGCGAACCGGCCGTGAGTGGTGATGGAGAAGAGCACTCCATAGTTTCCGAAGGAGCCGCTGTCGGTGGTGCCGTAGAGCTTGCCGTCGGTAGCCTGTACGAGTCCGGCATAAGGAGACGCGCCATCAAAGACGGCGAAACTGTGCAAGGTCGTCAGCTGGCCGCCGGGAGTCATCTGAAACACGGTGCCGTAGCCCTTGGTACCCCCGGCGTAGGTGGTTCCATAGAAGTTTCCATCATTCGCCAGCAAGAGCGTGCCCAGCGGATTGCAGCCATCGCGCCAGGTGAACATATGCACGGTGGTCAGATAGCCTGCCGGAGACATGCGGAAGATGGTCCCGCAGCCGAAGAACGCACCACTCGACGTGGTGCCATAGAAAGCACCGTCGGTGCCCAGGATGAGGCCGGAAATGGGGTTGGCGCCATCGTTGCCCCGGCTGAAGACGTGCAGCAGCTGCAATTGGCCCGTGGGTGTGACCTCGAAGACGGCTCCCGGAGTCTTGAGTCCTCCCTTGCCCGGGCTGGTGGTGTAGTAGTTCCCGTTGGCGCCCTCGATCAACGGCGCTGATGGGTTGGCAAACCTGTCATCAAGCGCGGCAAGCAGGTTGAAGGCTCCATCGCTGGCAATGCTGAAGATCGACCCGTCATCGGGGAAGAAGGACCCACGCGAGCGCGTGTCGCCGTAGAACAGCCCATCGCTGCCCAACACCAACCCCGCCGCAGGATGCCAACCATCAAATCCGGCGAACGCGTGCAGCACCGTTACCTTCCCGAGGGGAGTCATCTGGAAGACCGTGCCTCCCAGTTTCCCGAAGGATCCGGTATTCGTCGTCCCGTAAAGATTGCCGTCTTCTCCCTGGGCCAGGGTCTCAAGGCTGGGATTCGCCCCGTCGTTGCCATTAAACACATGAATGGTGGTGACTTTGATGGGAGTGTTCTGCGCGGTGGCGGGCAGCAGAAGAAAGGACCCGGCAAGGGACACGAATCCAATCGCGCGCAAGAATTGGCTCATGGCCTTAGTCAGTGGAGCACCCCACGGTTTCGAAACTGCTGAAGAATGCTAGCACCAAACAAAGAACTTCTGCAGGAGTCGTAAGACTCTTAGGAAGTTCGTTTGCTGCCGCGGACCACCGTGGAGATTCAAGCGGATAGGCCTTTTCGGCTGGGGGCAGGGAGGCAACCCCGATTCCGAAATAGTTTTCTTTGGATTGGCTGGAATTGACCGAGACTGGAAGTGCTGGAGGCGCGGGTCGGAATCGAACCGACGCATAAAGGTTTTGCAGACCTCTCCCTTACCACTTGGGTACCGCGCCTTGCTCTCTTAAATTAGAACGAGGGCTGGGAAATGTCCAGCTTCCGGCTGAGTTGCCGGCCCGGGAGCGCTATTTCGCCGCCGGAGCGCTCGCGGCCGGTCGTCGCGTCACGATGGGCAACGCCACCTCTTTCCCCGAAACGTCCTTCAGGTAAATGCGATGCTTGTGCGCGCCCACGCGGACTTCCACCAGTTTTCCGACCTCCCAATTATTGGGCACGTAGTCGGTGGCGTGCTTGTAGCGCCCGACGTAGACCATCTCCCCGACTTGTACCGTGACGTCGTACCTGCCCTGGGTGGGAGGGGGCGCCGCGTCCGTGGCCTTGTGCACCACGCCTTGGGCGTCCCTGCGCTGGATGTCGAGGATGGTTCCTTGCTGGTAGGGAGTGCTTTGCGCTGTCAAAACGCCAACGAAGAGCAGCGTCGCGGCGATCGTTCCAAGACAACGCATAGGGTTCTCCTGTGGCCCGCGTTCGCCACGCGCAATACAAAAGCCCCTTATCCAAGGGGCTGGTCATAGTTTGGAGCGGGAGACGGGATTTGAACCCGCGACTTCGACCTTGGCAAGGTCGCACTCTACCACTGAGTTACTCCCGCCCTGCCGCCTCATTTTACAGCACTTGCGCATTTCGTGACAATCGGCGGCACACGCTCGCTGTCCCCTGCTTCTTCACGCCGGCCACGGTCCCGCCGTTTGGCCTACAATAAATTGAAAGGAGCAGCCGTGAAATTGAGCATAAGAGGTCTAGCCTTAACGTCGGCAATCCTTTGGGGATTGGCGATGCTGGTAATGGGTCTGTCGAACCTGGTCTGGGGCAACTATGGCCAGCAATTCCTTCAGACCATGTCGTCGGTCTACCCCGGCTACCATGCAACTCGCAACCTCGTAGATGTGATCGTTGGGACTCTCTACGGGGCTGTCGATGGACTGACTGGCGGCGCGGTCTTTGCCTGGGTCTACAACCAGTTTGCTTAAACCCGGGGTGTGAGTCGCTGCGAGCGGCGAATGCCGCCAGGATTCGGACGTGGAAACTCTCGAGCCAACCGGCCGGTGCCTCTCGCCTGAAGAGGCTAAGCGTTTCTACGATCGTCTTGGCTCCATGCAGGATTGGCAGAAGTTCTACGAAAATCACGCCATCAACGACCTGATCGCTCATGCTGCGTTCGAGTCAGCGCGCTCGATATTCGAGTTCGGTTGTGGCACGGGAAGTTTCGCGGTTCGCCTTTTGCAGCGATATTTGTCCACAGACGCTAGCTACGCCGGGCTCGACATCAGCAGCACAATGATCGCACTGGCGCGGAAGCGTCTGGAACCGTGGTCAGGACGGGCGCGTGTTCACCAGAGTGACGCATCCCCTCGCGTACCTGAACCCGATCAGACTTTAGACCGCTTCGTCTCCATCTACGTATTCGATCTGCTGGCTCCCAACTTCATCGAGCAACTCTTGTCTGAGGCCCATCGCTTGCTCGTCCCCGGAGGCAAGCTTTGTCTGGCAAGCCTGACATTCGGTGCGTCCGGGCTCTCTCGTGCGGTCGGATGGGGCTGGCAACGCTTGTGGCGAATCAATCCGGGCATCGTGGGAGGCTGCCGTCCCATCGAGCTCCTGGACTACCTGGTATCCGAGAATTGGAATTGTGATCACCGCGCGGTGCTGACGAGCTGGGGAATCACTTCCGAAGTTCTGGTGGCTTCGCCGAAGTGTCACGCGGACTCGACGCGTCGCTGAGGCCAGGAGCAACGGCCGGTACTCAATACTTGGAAGCGGTTCCGGTCTTCTGCTGCAGCGCTTCGTTGGCTTTGGCTGTGATCTGGTTGCGGACATCCCAAAGCTCTTTATAGAACAGGTGTTCCATGCGCTGATGCAGGACCTCCACCGGAGTTCCCATGGTCCCCACCACACCGCCGCCGATGATGCGCTGCGCCAGCTTCAGGTGATGAAAGCGGAACAGGTGTACGCGTTCGTCAAAGTCGAGCAGGCGCTCGGCAACATCGTGCAATCCGAAGAATTCCTCATGCCGTCGATAGATGTCGTCGACCGTCACCTTCGCCTTTTGCAGTTGCTCGTAGAACACATCGCGCAAGCGCGGACCGATGTGCAACAGTCCGAGAAATCCGGGAGAGTCGAGGCCGCTGCCATGGCCTAATCCGGCGCGGATGATGTGATAGTCGTAGGGAGTGATGGTCTCAAGCACGTGCAGCAACGAGATGGGATATTCGAGCACCTGGTTGGAGCGGCGCATCAGGCGGGCGGCGTTTGCGAAATCGCCCTCGGCAATGCAGGCGCGCGCGCGTTCGAGATCGAAAGTTGCGCCCTTCAGCAGCAACTCCGAGCTCTGATGCACGACCAGGAAGGTCATCTCGTCTTTGTGCAGAAGTTGGTCGGTCGGCTTCTGTAGAGACAACAGCTCGTCCGTGTGCAGGTAGCGTTCGTAATCCGAGGCGCCTTTGCCCGGAAGAATCGGTTTACGCAGATCGTCCATGGCTGCTCATCCTGTTGAATGTCTGATTGCCCGCGGCGGTTGCATCCGGCTCAGCCGCATCAACCGTGTTCGTGCGGGCTCCACTGCGGGTCTCGATCGGGAGTGACAATTTCACCATCGCGCATGTGAATGATGCGGTCGCCGTAGCTCGCGGCCTCGGGATTATGCGTGATCATGAGCACGGTCTGTCCCAGTTCGCGATTGGAGTGGCGCAACATGCCTAATACGATGTCGGAATTCTTAGTGTCGAGATTGCCGGTCGGCTCGTCCGCGAGCACGATGGCCGGCTTGTTGACCAACGCACGGGCCAGCGCTACGCGCTGTTGTTCTCCGCCGGACAATTCCGAGGGACGATGTGGCAAACGTTTCTCCAGTCCCAGCAAATGAACGATCTTGTCGAAATAAGCGGCATCGCGGGTTCCGTTTTCTCCGGCAATGTCGCGGGCAATTTCTATGTTCGAACGGGCATCCAGAGTGGGCAGCAAGTTAAACTTCTGGAAAACGAACCCGATCTTGCGCTTGCGCATGCGAGTGCGGTCGGCGTCCGATAATACGGCGAAATCGTCCCCATCGACCACCACGTGCCCGGAATCCGCGCGCGTGAGTCCACCCAGCAGATAGAAAAGGGTGGATTTTCCGCTGCCCGAAGGACCGACGATGCTGACAAATTCCCCCTTTTGCACGCTGAAAGAGATGCCGCGCAGGGCGGGAACATCGACTTTTCCCACGCGATAGGTTTTGCGCAGTTCAACGGCTTCAATGAAGGCTGCCATGCAAAGGATTGATATTACACGAAGTCAAAGAGAGCGTGGGTAGCGATCAAGCGGCCGAGATCCGCCCGACGGCGCGCTCAATCCGCGATTGTGCCCGCTTCGGCCCCCGTTTTCTCACCAACAGCACGCGCACCCGCTCCAGCAGTTCGGCGGGAGCGTACATGCCTTTGGGGAGAAACACGTCGGCGCGGGTATCGCGATCGTAGATGCGAACTTTTCCGGAAAGCAGAATCGCGGGAGTCTGTGGCGAGAGGTTCTTGATCTCATCGATCAGCTTGGTTCCGTCGAGGCCGGGCATAACCAGATCGGTGAGCACCAGATCGACGCCGCCTTTGCGAAAGCGCTCCAGGGCTTCTTCGCCACTGGTGCAGGCGAGCACCCGGTAGCCGCGGGTTTCCAGCATGACTTTTCGGATGGACAGAGCTTGTTCGTTATCGTCGACACACAGAATGGTTCGCTTGGGCTTCATTCGTCTTTCCGAAATGGCAATGGTCCACGCAGCGCAAACGCCGTGGGATCCCAAACCCTGTCTAGTGAACTGGAGAATTCAGAGCGATGTGCATAGTAAAAGGAGAAGCGCTTCGTGTAAAGTGCCGCCGGTGCTAATGGGACATTCGTCTCATTGAAAGTTTTGGATGCTTGTGCATTCCGCATTTTCAGCGCGCTATTGCAGAAATCGTTAAAGAGAAACTTCTCCGCGCAAGACTTCGACCACGTTGCCGCCGACGCGCACGTTAACCACTCGGTCATCCCTCAGCGCGGCGCGGACAAAAATTCGGCTGGGCCGCCCCATCTCGATGCCTTGTTCGATCAGGACACGTTCGTCCGGTTTCGCGACCCCGTGCTTGACCATCCAGGCCGCCGTGCAGCCTGCCGCCGACCCGGTTGCCGGATCCTCGCCGTTGTAAAAAAGCATGCGCGCATGCAGACGCGCTCCCCGGTCGACGGTTTCGCGGCTCACGAAATAGAAGAATTTTCCTCCCGCGCGTGCCAGATATTCCGCCGACGCTTTCAAGTCCACGCGCAGCTGCCGCATGATTTCGAGGCCGCGCAGAGGAACCACGGTGAAGGGAACTCCGGTGGAGACGGTTTCGATCGGCAGCGAAGGATCCACGTCGCCATCGCGCAAACCTGCAGCGCGCACCACGGCTTCGCGATCGTGCACCGGCCCGAACACCGGATCCATCTGGGTCATCTCACCGAACACCGGCTTCCCGTCGGATTCCTCGAATCGTACCGGGACTTTTCCTACTTTCAGATGAAGCGCGACTTCTGCCGCTCCGCTCGCACCCCGCAATACGAAGCCGGTGCCCAACGTGGGATGGCCGGCAAAAGGCAGTTCCTCCGCGACCGTGAAGATGCGCACCTGAACGCCCTGCTCTCGTTCGACCGCAGCATCGCGCGGGAAGATGAACGTGGTTTCGGAAAGATTCATCTCTTTCGCCAAGGCTTGCATGCGCTCATCACTGAGCCCGCGAGCATCGGGGAAGACCGCGAGTTGATTGCCCTCGAGAGGAATAGAAGTAAAGACGTCCAGTTGGATGAAAGAGAATTTGCTGGGCTGGTTGGACATGCATCCGTATTGTAGCGCCACGTGGACTGCCAAGGCGCGTTCATCCAGGGGGCTCTACTCTCCCGAAGCGTCCGCCGCTTTTCCGATGGCGTGCGCCAACTGGTCGGTGTATTCGACCGGGACCGAGATAGAGAACTCGTTCGAAGCGGGCCGCTCGGGCAGAGTGATCATCAGATGAAACCGCCCCGCGCCCCCTTGTTGCACGTGAAGTTTCACGTTGCCTTTGGCGGTGGGGAATTCAATCACGCGCTCATATCGTTGCATGTTGTTGGTCGATTCCTTTAGACGGCAGTGGCGGCTTATTTCCCTTGTCCGCCCTTGGTTTTTTCCTCTGGCGGAGCGTCGATTACTTCGCGGTGCACGATCTTCGACTTCACTACCTTGCCGTCCAGGGTTTTGATGACCAGCTTGTTGCCTTCGATGCGGGCGGGGACAATATCTCCGGCAGTGAAGTCCGTGATTTTCAGATGCTTGTTAACCGGATAGATCGCGCTGTAGCTGACGCCACCCAAGGCAACCGTGACCCGGCAGCGTTCGAGCAACGCGGGAATGAACGTCGGCGCCCCGGTTACGCCTTCGGAGCTGTCGGTCACCGTGTTTGCGCCTACTTCGCTCGCATCCCGGATTTCCAGCAGTTTGGCGGGTTTGAAATCAGCGCTCCACGCGAGCAGGCTGAATAGCAGCAATACCCCAAGTACCCGTTTCATGAGGAACCATCTTATCGCGAGCTCGCTGTGGGCCGGGTAAAGTTATGTAAAGTATGTTGCTTCCATCCTCGACGAGAGGCACACTGCTGGTACTTCATTCGATTGACCCTAACCCGAGGCTCGAGCTAGATCGTCTCCAACTCGAGCCTCATTAATTTCCCGAAAATGGTTGGCCATCGAGAACTTAAGGTTGGCTTAAGGTCTGGCGGCGCAAGCTTCTGCTCTCCGCGCTTTTGTGCCCCGAGCGCTAAACGTGGAGAGGCTCCTTCAAACCCGCCGGGTCGCGCAACTCGGCGGGTTGCCTTCCCCCATTAAACGCACGCCTCGACCCGCCGTGAATGGTTCACGGCGGGTCTCTGTTTGCCTGAGGGTGCGGAGGTTGAATGCAGCGTTCCCGCGGTCGTCCATAAGCGGCTATCGGAAACTTGTTGCGGAGCGATGCTGCAAGTTACGATGGAAGGCGGCCCGCGTATACACCTGAGCGCAACCGTAGTTCAAAGCTCTCCGGCAAGGCGGCAATCCCTCACGGAAGCGCATGGGGTCCGGTGATCCTCCCGGTCTTCAAAACCGGCGGGCGGCGGGTTTTCCCGTCGCCGGTGCGTTCGACTCGCACACGCTTCCGCCAAATGTTTCAATGGGTCAGAAACAAATTGCTTGGTGTTGCAATCTGAGATTCTGGGGACGACGCAAAGAACGTGATAAAAACGTAATAAAAGCGGTCACGTGTTGCGCTGAATATTCCACGTGCAGACGCCCAAGCAATAAGCCAGCGGCGTGACACGATGCGCTTTTCAACTGACGGCCCATCAGCAGTTTTCCGATCAACTTCCGGATTGCCCGTCAGAACGAAGCCGCTGGCGCGGCGGACGCTGCCGCGTGGGTGATGTCGGCAGTCCTGTTCGGTTCAGCTAATTTGTGGGTCACAAGGAGGTGTCCCTGTGACCCATCTACGCAAAATGATGCTGGAGGAACTCCAGCGTCGTCATTACTCTGAAGCTACCACACAGCGTTACATTCGCTTCATCGAGCGCTTCGCCCAGCACTTCCACCGCTCGCCCGACCGCCTGGGGACGCAGCACATTCGCGAGTACCAAGCCCAGCTCTTCACCGTGCACAAACTGACTCCTGGGTCGGTGACCAATCATCTCTGCGCCCTGCGCTTCCTCTACATCCAGACGCTCAAGAGACCCTGGAGCATTGCCGACACTCCCTATCCCAAGAAACGCTATCGCTTGCCCACCATTCTCAGTCAGGAAGAAGTAGCACAGCTCATCGATGCTGCGCCGACTCCTTTCTATCGCACCATTTTGATGACTCTGTACGGCACGGGTGCGCGCCGCACCGAACTCACGCGCCTGAAGGTCAGCGATATCGATAGCCGACGCATGATCGTACACATTCAAGGCGGCAAAGGCGATCAAGACCGCGATGTCATGCTCAGCCCCATCCTGCTCGAGGAACTGCGCGGTCATTGGCGACGTCTGCGCAAAAAGTCCCTGTGGTTATTTCCCGGCAACCGCTGGCACAGCGGTGATCACCCCATGGATGACAAGACGCCCTACCACGCTTGCGTGGATGCCGCCCGCCGCGCCGGGATTAAGAAACGTGTCTATCCCCACGTGCTCCGCCATTGCTTCGCCACGCACTTGCTCGAAGCCGGCGCTGACCTGCACACCATCCAGATCCTGTTGGGCCATCACGATCTGAAAGAAACCGCTCGCTATCTCCACCTCTCGCAACGGCACTTGCATGCCACACCGAGTCCACTGGATGCGCTGGTGCTGAGGAAAGGCAGGTCGTTCGAGGAGGAGTAAATGAGTCGACCACGGTTCGAGGTGGCCGACATCATTCGCAGCGCAGGCACAGACTTCATCGAGAGGAACCGTTCGTGGCTCCGCTGGAACCACCTTAAGGTCCTGCGGGCCATCGCGCGCTGTCGCACCGCCGCTCTCGGCGGCCATATCGATGAGTGCACCGGCTGCGGACATCGTGCCACCATCTCCTACAACTCATGTCGCAACCGACACTGCCCGAAGTGTCAGACCGGTGCGCGGGAGCGCTGGATCGCGGCGCGTCGTCGTGAACTGCTGCCCACGCCCTACGTCCACGTCGTCTTCACCCTGCCGCCGCACCTGGCTGCGCTCGCTTTGCAGAACAAGAAGGTTGTCTATGGTTTGCTGCTTCGGGCCAGCGCTGAAACCCTGCTGGAGGTCGCACGCAATCCCGCCCATCTCGGAGCCGAGATCGGCTTCTTCAGCGTGCTCCATACCTGGACCCAGAAACTCCAGCTGCATCCCCATGTCCACTGTGTCGTTCCCGCTGGCGGACTCTCCCGCGATCACGCCCGCTGGATTCGATCCCACCCACGCTTCTTCGTTCCGATCGCGGTGCTGCGGCGCGTGTTTCGCGGCAAGTTCGTCGCTGGCCTGAAGTCTGCCTTCGAGCGCGGTCAACTGCACCTGGCCGGAGAACTCGCACCACTCGCCCATCCCAAGTTCTTCGCGGCCTGGCTGCGTCCGCTCTTCCGCAAAGACTGGATCGTCTACTCCAAACCACCCTTCGGCGGACCCGAGTACGTCCTGCAGTATCTCGGCCGCTATACTCACCGCGTCGCCATCTCCAACCATCGCTTGGTCGCATTGGCGGACGGCCAAGTCACCTTTCGCTGGCGCGACTCCGCGGACCACAATCAGCAGAAACTGATGACCCTCTCGCGCGATGAGTTCTTGCGTCGCTTCCTACTTCACCTGCTCCCCAAGGGCTTCGTCCGCATCCGTCACTTCGGCTTCCTCGCCAACCGAAGGCGCGCTACTCTCATGCCGCTGTGCTTCGCTGCTCTCCACGCAGTTCCATCGCAAGCCGAATCGGAACCATCGACTGCACCAACTACACAGCCCCTATGGCGCTGTCCCAAGTGCGGTGGACCGATGGTCGTTGTCGAACGATTCACAGCCGCACAACTCCAACTCCGTTCTCCACCGCTCCTGGCCACGGCTGCATGAAATCACTCGCCCACACACCGCACTGTCGGCGCGCCTCACAGCGTCTCGCCGAAGTGTGTCTCCGTCGCCGCTCGACAGCTTCTTCATGCCCCAGAGTAGGTTTCGCTTCAAGCGCACTTCGCCCTGGCCCATGCGCGTCGACTCCTCCGCTCACGGACATTGAACACCCCGCCAACTTCTACAAACCTCTCTCGCTCCATTCAATTTCCATAAGTCCCGCGTCCGCCGCGCCAGCGGCTTCCTTCTGACGGCTTTTTCGAACGCGACGCCTCACACCTTCTTTCAGACTTGAGCACTCATCCCGGCGTCGCGTCCGAAAAAGCACTAGCGTCATCCAGCCAGGCGAGTTCCCTCGGGATTTTGCGTTTGGTCCAGAAGGTCCCAAATCAGCCAATTGAGGATCACCCGAGAATGAGCACAGAAGCCCTGATCGGTAGCCCACAGGTCATCAGGGTCATTCGCGGGGCATCCTCCACCACAGATACCAAGGCACTCACAGTTCTTGCACTTAGGAATGTTAAGCGGTGAACGGCGGGACCACTCAGTCCAGATTGGATCCCTTTCGGGGAAAAAACACTCATCCGAGACATGGCCAACGAACGTCTTTCGACTCCCGAGAAACGCGTGACAAATCCCCACTCTGCCGTCTGGCGCGACCACAATCTGAGCTCCGCCACACGCAGCGCAGTCAAATGGGTACCCGTAATCTCCGAAACATGGGACGTCTGGAAATAGAGTCCTACTTCATGATGGAGATGGATAGTTGGCTGAAGGCGAAGCTTAACGGCACTCCGCTAAAGCGTCGTCGAGGACTGCTGCGGTCCGCGTTCATATCCGCCGCCCAGCTGCTTCCGAACCAAGACTTGGACAAGGTGGTTCCGATGAGAATTAGCCGCGCGAAACGCTCGAAGACGAGTAAGAGAATGGAGTATCAACTGTTTCCTCGGAGCTGGTTCTGACAGATCTCTTTGCGAAGAATCACTATTTAGCACGATGCTGTAGCCCCTGGCGGGCACGTAGACGCGAAGCTGGAGAGTGGGTGGGGTTGGAGGGCACTGCTGACGGAATGCGCTCAAACGCACTGCTTTCGCGCTGTTTTTTCGTTCAACTCTACAGTTTCAACCGTTCACTAGGATCGACAATGGATACCCACGGCCAAAACCAACAAAACTACAAAACCAGGCAAGGGGCTATTTCACTCGTCCATCGATCCCGAATCAAAACCAACAAAACTACAAAACCTGCAATGCAGCGAACCACCCAGGTGCGGAACAAGCACTGACGGTGAAAGCTGCCGCTACCAACATCGGGTCAGAACGAGGCTACGGGTGTTTATTCGTGTTGATAGTATCCAGGAGTTTCTGAAATGGATTCCTACAAGCCGACATACCGGGACTTTATCCAGAAACCCATAATTTCGGCAGATCAATGCCGCCCTAAGCCACTGCAAATGAAAGGGTTTGAGTTTGGACCTTCGGTTGCCCTGCGTCTCAGCAGCAGTAGAGTCCGCAGCCGAGCGATCCGGCCTTCCATATCTTAAGCCCGGGCTCCTGGGGAGTGCTCGGGGCGGTGGAAACCTACAGGGCAATACTCCGCGCCAAGCAAGCTAAGCATCGAGCCTTGAGCAGTTGCGGACACATCTTCGGCAGGAAGGAAACGAAAAGGAGCATGATGCGATTTGCAAAGATCGAAAAGATTGCAGCCAGAGTTGCAGTGGGAGCGCTTGCACTCGTGAGTTTGCTGAGCATGACTGCGAGCACGCGGGCACAGGAGGCAGAGAGGCCCTATCCGACGATGATGCCACTTTCGCAGTATTTAATGGACCAGAATGCGGCAATCGCGCTGGCGCGAAGCGCTGCTCCGGAGGGCATTTCAAAGGATGCGTCTGTTTTGGTGCTGACGCCCAAAGGCTGGGAAACAGCGGTCAAAGGTACAAACGGTTTTGTGTGCATGGCGGGGCCGTCATGGACGGCCAGCATTGACTTTTATGACGTTTGGAGTCCGAAGCAGAGAGGGGCGATTTGCCTCAATCCAGCGGCTGTGCGGTCGATCCTGCCGATTTTTCGTAAGCTGACGGAAATGACGCTCGCTGGAGTGACCTCCGTAAAAGAGCGCATCGCGGGCATTCAAGAGGCGTATGCGAAGAAGGAGATTCCGCCGGTGGAGCCGGGGGCAATGAGCTATATGATGTCCAAGGATGCATATCTTACCCATTTGGGCAATTCACACAATTTATGCCACGTGATGTTCTTCTTGCCGATGAAAGATCCTGCTGAATTGAACGCCGATGATCCGAACTCACCCATTTCTTCGACATCTATCTGGTTCCCGGACCCTGACAAACCAGATAGTCCACTGAACAAAGAGCTGCCGCCGCTGCGGACCGTGCCAATCGAAGTGCCCTATTGGTCCGATGGCACTCTGGCGTTCCACTAAATATAGCCGTATGGCAACAGTACCGATCCCAGGAACGACCTCAGGTCCTGGCAAACGCGCTTGTGTTGACGATCCGATCACCTCCCGGCTTGTCGGCAATCTGGAAGTAATTCAGGGCACGGTGCGGATCAATACCGGCGTGTGGTTCGTGAGGCGCTCACCGAGAGGGAAGTCGATTTTCTCCTTTATGTAGTGGCTCAAACCAGAATCTGCTGAGTGCCAAGATGGTTGATGCTCATAAAACCAACAAAACTACAAAACCAGAAATGCAGCTGCACCAACGCGCGAAACAATCACTGAAGGTGAAAGCTGCTGCTACCAACATCGGGTCCGAACGAGGCTACGGGTGTTTCTTCGTGTTGATAGTATTTAGGGTTCGCGAAAGTCGCTGGCTCTTGTTCGCCGGGCCGTTTTCTTGCCAGACGACAACGCACTAGCAGTTCGCTGGCCACAAGCGCGTTTCTCAGTATTAATCCGCTCTCTTTAGCGGTCTACTTCCCGTTTCCTGCGATTCGGGCGCAACCTTCACCGACAGGTACTACAATCGGTCAGAAACGCGGCACTGCTAAATCTCAATGGGCAGCAGGAGATAATTCCGATGCAGCGTAGAGATTTTCTAAAAAGTACTGTCGCCGTCGCCGCAGCTTTAGAACTTGGAATGAGTAAGGCGCAGGCGAAGGTTCCCGCCCACAACTGGGGAAGCTACGACTTCGGCTCTGGTCCCCCGGTTGCCGATCGCCTCAACCAGGGTCCGTTCCCTCAATACCCACCTGATGCCGTCATTCCCACTGACGACGTGGTGATGACCACCACCCCTTCGGAAGGCGTTGTGCCGAACTATGGCAAGGGACTGGTCACCTATATCACAGCCGACAGTGGCACGGAGGAAATCAAGTCAGACAATATTCTCCAGGCGATCGAAGACCTGGTTCGATTTCCCTTGGGCCAGCAGCTTTATATCCGTCCGACTTGGAGGGAAGTGCAGCCGCGGTCTGGACGCCTGGAGATGCCCGATTACCTGAAGCTCGTTTTTGAATTGGCGAAGAAGAACAACAAGCGGGTCGGATTGCGAGTTCAGATGTGCGCTCCAGACTATACACACGAAGCAGCCCTCCCGGATTTTGTACTCGACAAAGTGCCGAAGGTTGATCTGGTTCTGAGCGATCAGGAAAGCAGGGCTTCGGCGCAAAGATACTTGCAGAACCCGCATTCGCGTTATCAGCCCCGGTATGACGATCCTTTTTTTCAGCAGGCATTCAAAGAATTGGTTGGCCTATTGGCGGCGGAATTCGATGGCAATCCGCTCATCGAGTTTATCGATACCTTCATGTATGGCTTTTGGGGTGAAGGACACACTTGGCCATTTGGCAACAATCCTTTCCCTGATTACCAGACAGCAGAGCGCACCTGGACCAGTATGCTCGAAGTCCAGCTCGAGCACTTTTCGAAGACTCCTCTACTGACGAATACTCAACCGGACTATAGCCGGGTTGGTAATTCAGAGCTGTTAGACCGCACGATCCGCAGCAACAATTGGATTCGCAGCGATACCATCTTTATTGAGAACGAGCAGATTGAAGCGCTCAGCAATCGCCCGCCTTGGATCGCGGCATTGCTTGAGCAGGGGCTTCCGGGTAAACCTCCCGATCCAAGCGTCGCCTATGAAGGGATATCGCCGGCAGAGAACATGATTGCTCATGTGGTTGATGTCGGGGCGAATTATTGGTCGCTCTGGAACTTTCATCAGATCAGCGCAAAGAATCTAATGAGCTACTATCAGGCTTATCCGGCAGCGTTCGACCAGATCAATCGCCGAATTGGCTATCGGGTGAGGCCGTCTTTCATCTGGAGCTATAAGGACGATGGTTACCTGGGGATAATTGTCGGTCTCGCAAATGACGGAATCGCGGGTGTACCGGGCGTATTGAGGGTGACCGTGGAGAGCCAGGACGGAAAGGTGCTCAAGAGCGGTTGTCTGGACGCCGGTTACCCGCTACCGGGCAAGATTCGGCAGGCACAGTTCGTCCTTCCAAACGTCCCCAATTGGCAAGGATTGAAACTTAGAGCCGATATTGAGGTAAAGGGAATGCGCTATCCAGTGCGGTGGGCTTGTCACCAGAAACTGAACGATGACGGCTCGCTCACACTGCGTCCCAACCTCCGTCAGCCGCTCTCGGCTGGGATTGTTGCTCCCTCGAGAACGAGTTGCGGGTAACTGTTGTAACCATTCCATAGCACGCGGACCCAGCAGTGAGTAGCCCGTCACTCGCCCAGAATCATTGAAAGCATTTCATGGATGTCTGGGTACAGTTACACTTGCGAAATGCTGAAAAAGCTCCGATTCCTGGTGTCTCTTCACACCCGCGAGAACGATTTCCAAGTGGCACAAGCCCAGACCGCGGAACAGACCGCGCGCAAGCTGGGGAGCGATGTGGAGATAGTGTTTGCCGATAACGACGCCGTGAACCAGAGCACGCAACTCCTAAAGGCAATCCAAAGCCGAGTTGAGTCCCGACCCGATGCGATCGTGGTGGAACCGTTTGGAGGCACGGCTCTCACGCAGGTAGCGCGGGCCGCCAGTGCTGCAGGAATCGGTTGGGCGGTCCTGAACCGGAGACCGGATTACTTGTCGGATCTCCGCAAGACAGGAACCGCACCTATGTTTGCTGTTAGTTCCAATCACTTGGAGATTGGACGCATTCAAGGAACACAATTCGCGGCGCTGTTGCCTCGAGGCGGTTCTGTTTTGTACATTGAAGGACCTTCACAGAGTTCCTCGGCCCAAGAACGCGAGTCGGGAATGCTGGAGACGAAGCCGTCGAACATTGAAGTGAAGATGCTGAAGGCACACTGGACAGAGGAGAGTGCCCAGCGGGCAGTGCGTTCCTGGCTGAAAATGGCCACCTCACAAAGTGCGTCAATCAGCCTGGTCGGCGCGCAGGACGACTCAATGGCCCTGGGAGCTCGCAAAGCTTTTCAGGAGATTACCAACGAAGCCGAGCGGTCGCGATGGCTGAGTTTACCGTTTACCGGATGTGACGGTCAGCCGGCGACGGGCCAAGCCTGGGTACGCGAAAAATGGCTCACGGCGACGATCCACATCCCACCGCTTACGGGAAAGGCGATGGAGATTCTCGCGAAAGCCAATCAAGACGGAACCCAACCGCCGGAACATTCCTTTACCACGTCCTTCTCGATTCCTCCCTTCGAATCATTGGTTCCGCGAAAGCCATAAGCATCTCCGTCGTGGAACCAGCGTGAAAGCAGCGGAAGGACACAAGCGAGCAGTTGCGATCTAAATCCCACAATCTTAAGCGTACAACTCCACAGTTTCTGGATGGTCGGCCACACGGAAGCGATCTGATGCCAGCTAGCCGCGATCTGTAATGGGAAGTCGGCTAGTGGGTTGCAATGGCCCGGCAAGTAAAGGTCCCAAAGCCAGAAAGAAATCAGAGCTTTCTTTTCAGTCAAGACGGTTGCTGCCAAAACCACCAAAACTACAAAACCAACGAGGCAGCATAGGACGGCTTAGCGAGATTGAGAACACCTGCTCCTACAGGGGATGTAGCCATCGGTTGCAGTGCGGCCTTCATTTCAAGTGTGGAAGCAAAGCTTATGGATGTTTATTCGTGTTGATAGTATTTAGGGTCCGCCCGCTGGCAGGCAGGGAAATGCCGAAGGAACAAGCACGTTAGAAAACCCCAGCTGTTCTTCACATCGCGACATCGCCTGAACATTGGGTTTCTTGGGCCATAAGTCTGGCGTTAGAAAAGTGTAGTTTTCTAACCCCGCTTTGAATTCTTCTGAATGGAATCGCTTCTACTGTCCAAGTGTCCAAGGAGGTCCTTGTGCCCCAACTTTCATCCTTCAGCAATCGGTCGTCGCGTCTGAAGAGTCTCTGAGCTCCGCGAATGTTCGTGCACTGTTCAAAATTGACCAGCCTGCCGCCCAGTAAGCGTGCACTATGGAGCCATGAAAGTCACCGAGAAGCAGGCGCTGTCGGTTCGCTGTCCTACTTGTGGTGCTAAGGTCGGGGAGAAATGTGAGCTTAGTACCGGCCAGCCCCGCACTGAGCCCCATCGAGATCGGCGTCTGATCGCTTCTGACAAACAGCTTTCCACCGGCACGGAGTTCTCCGTGGATCGGTCAAGGGCTTCCCTGTAATCAGTCAAGGTTCAAGCTAGACGGGTTGGGCAATTTCCGATTCGATGCAGTCGTAGGCGTTACGCACCGACGCTGCGGCCGTTGCGGTGTCTTCTTCGGTGGGAGTGGCGATCTGCAGTAGTCCCTGTCGGCCGAGGTTCGACGGAAGAATAAATGCCGATTGGTGCCGCATCACCGATTCCAGAATGTGCGCCAGGCCTTCAGAATGATACCCATTTTCAAAATGGATACCGCGTGAGTGAAACGTGGACGCCGACGTCCAGTACGCACAGGCCATGAGCCAATGTCCGCGAGCGATCGAGGACCAGACCTTGAGGTAATCCAATGTGCCGCCGACCGCGAAGCCGTATTCAATGTGAATCACGCCGGTTCGAGCGTCCCGCATGAGGTCCGCCCACGATACGACCGTCGCAGACTCCAGCACTTGATCGAGACTTTGTCTTTGGTCGGGTTCCATGACGGTCATCGTGTGCTTCGGTGATCAGACTCTTGCACGTTCCCGAACGCCCTCCAGCAAGGAATTCTGTTGAATGTGGCGTGAGTGCGCGGATACGGAGCCGTAAGGGATACCCATGAAGCTCTTGGAAACGATACCAGTCACTTCGAGACTGTTGAAGTTTTGGTGGCGTACTTTCGCCAGGATTCTTTGCAGCGCACCTTGAATCTTCTCCGCACCCAGCGAGCCAAAGAACATCGCCTTCACTTCTGCCGCCATAAAGAAGAAGTTCCATCCGGCGGCGTGAATCTGGTGATCGAGGGTAAAGCCATTGAAAGCTCTCACGATGCCCCAGTTTCCCGAATAGGTGTCACTCTCGATGGCAAGAACCCCGGCGAGGGGCGGCTGCTCTTTGATCAGAATCGTGCCGACTTGCGCGGTCTGTGTCATGGGTCCTTTGCAAAATCCCGCCGCGGCGTCTTCGCCGCGCGGGAAGTGGAACGAGTAGAAGTCAATGGAGGCTTAGCTAGGCCGACTTTATTTTGCGCCGAACAATGGCTGCTATCCCGAATAATCCCGCACCCATAAGAGTGAGAGTACCCGGTTCA
The DNA here is from genome assembly GCA_963832635.1 of Terriglobia bacterium. Taxonomy (GTDB): domain Bacteria; phylum Acidobacteriota; class Terriglobia; order Terriglobales; family Acidobacteriaceae; genus DATFTE01. The sequence continues at coordinate 1,907,941 of CAWHVH010000004.1, forward strand.
GGAACGACGGTGGTGAAGTTGGTATCGCCACTCGAAATCGTAGTTTGCCCGTTAAAGAATCCCTTGCCGGTATTGATGGTCAGTTGGACGGTGGCGCCGCTAATGGTTCCGCCGGTGTACCAGGTTCCGGCCAGAGAGCCGGTCAATGTGTAGTTGTGGGTTCCATTGGCCAGAGTCACCAGAGTCCAGGTCACCGGTCCCGCGAAGGAACCGTTGAAGATCACGCCGTTGGGGATCCCGTTCGTGCCATTTCCACTGATGCTGAACGTGCCGCCTGCGGCAAACGTGCCACCCATTTGCAAACTGCCGCTGCTGAGGCTGCCTGTACTAAAAGCCAACGTCCCCAGATTGTTCCCGGTAATCAGACCGCCGCCGAGGCCGTTGACGGCAATCAGTGTTGATCCGTTCAGAGAAAAGCCACCGTTTGTGCCTGTGAGCGTACCGCCGCTGTTGGTGAAATCAATACTGCTGCCAGCAGAGGCTGCGAGTGGGAGAGCGAGGGCTAACAGCCCGGCCAAAATCGTTTTCTTAATCATCAGTCCTTGAGACTCTCCTGGGGTCCACGAGATTTCTCGGGGGGAACCCGCGACGTGCTACGAACTGACCGGAAGTGGTGGGACGGACCAGTCTGTTCGGGATGTTTACTATGAGGCAGATGACGGATAAGAGCTGGTCAAAAGTGACCACTCTTGGGGGACGGCGGAAGCGTCGTTAACACGAGCAAGTCGTCTCAAAGGCTTACTCATTAATCTTTGAAATAGTGAGCAGAAAGGCTCACTCTCGCCATCGACGAGAGACTAGAATGGTCATTCATGGTGTCATTTGCAACCAAGAGGAAGGGCGGATTCGATCCGGGCACGTTCCTCGCAACCATTGGCGAGGGCCGGAAGAACATATCCGTCCCCATGAAACAAGGAATCTTCGCTCAGGGGGATCCGGCAGACGCTGTTTTCTACATTCAAGAAGGCAAGATTCGGCTTACCGTAGTTTCCAAGACTGGCAAGGAAGCTACGATCGGTGTCTTGAGTGAAGGGAATTTTTTCGGAGAGGGTGCGCTTGCCGGGCAAAGTCTGCGCATGGGGTCGGCCGTCGCGATGACCAACTGCCAGCTGTTGCGGATCGAGAAGAAAGCGATGATGGAAGCTCTTCACCGCGAACATGCCCTTTCGGATATGTTCGTTGGATATTTGCTCGCTCGCAATATCCGTTACGAAGAGGATCTGGTCGATCAGCTGTTCAATTCCAGCGAAAAGAGACTTGCGCGCGTCCTTCTCATGCTGGCTCATTTCGGCAAGGAAGGCGTGCCTGAATCCGTGGTTCCGAAGGTCAGCCAGGAAACCCTGGCGGAAATGGTCGGCACGACGCGTTCCCGCGTGAGCTTTTTTATGAACCGGTTCCGGAAACTGGGATTTATTGCTTATGCCGGGGGTGTAGAAGGTGGGCTACAGGTCCACAGTTCGCTGTTGAATGTTGTCCTGCACGATTGAATCCTTCCGACCCGCTCTCACTCTCTGCCATAAAATGTCATCCGATTCAGTCGGTGTTCAATTGTGACCAGCGCATCGGGCGGTGCCCGTGATAACAATCATGAATATGGCAAAACGAATGTGCCTCGCGTGCGGCGGTGAACTGGTAATGGCCTTTCGGCCCAGCGATATCGGCCGTTCGAGCGCCGGTCCCGGGAACCTGGCGAGTTCAAACGCAAAATGGCGGTGCGGCACTTGTGGAGAGGTTTTCAGTGCTGAACAACTTCGGGCAAGCAAGAAGGCGATAGCGGTCGGGCAGGCGTAGTCATTCCGCTGGTTCATCCCGTCACCGCAGCCTCCAGTTCGATCCGGGCCTTGGTCTCCGCCAACGCCTTGATGGGTTGCCACTCAACCGGTGGGAATTGCTGTGTCAAGCTTCCTTTGCTCGCGCTGCTTTGCCGGTGGCCACATGAGAGGCAAATCGCTCCGACTTGCTGGATGCCGGTCTCTTTTGATATCTCATTCTCGCGGACCGCGAGCGACCCACTAATCACGGGGCCTGCGCACTTGTCACACGAATAAACGGAGAGGTGAAGGTAGTGTCTTGTCATCTGCGTCCCCTCAACTGGCACTCGTTCCACCATAGATCCTAAGCCGTTTCCGATCCGGACTTCTGTTCACAATTGCTCGAATCGGCGAGAACCAGACATCCGTTGTCGACTGGTCAAAAGAAGACAGTTAATTCCTGTTGAGCCATTTACCCTGAAACTGAGGCAATCCCCATGAAAAACATTGGAGTCATCGGCACAGCCGTGCTGTGCGTACTTCTTGGAACCGCTGCCCTTGCGTACCAACAGCAGGATCAGCAGGACGAGAAGCAGAGAACGCCTGAACAGCAAGTGCCGCCGGAGAAGCAAAAGACCCAACAACAGCAGGAACAGAACAAGCAACAGCGGAACAGAACAAGCAACAGCAGCAACGCGCTCAGCAACAGCAGGAGCAGAACAAGCAGCAGCAACAGCGCGCTCAGGAACAGAATCAGCAGGAACAGAACAAGCAACAGCAGCAACGCGCCCAGCAACAGCAGGAGCAGAACAAGCAACAGCAGCAACGCGCTCAGGAACAGAATCAGCAGGAACAGAACAAGCAACAGCAGCAACGCGCCCAGCAACAGCAGGAGCAGAACAAGCAGCAGCAACAGCGCGCTCAGGAACAGAATCAGCAGGAGCAGAACAAGCAACAGCAGCAACGCGCCCAGCAACAACAGGAGCAGAACAAGCAGCAGCAACAGCGCGTGCAGGAACAGAATCAACAGGAACAGAACAAGCAGCAGCAGCAACGCGCCCAGCAACAGCAGCAGGAGCAGAACAAGCAGCACGCACAGCAACAGCAGCAGGAGCGCGTTTCACAACAACGTCAGCAGCAGCTTATTGAAGAGCAGAAACAGCGTTTGACGCAGTATCGCCGTCAGTTCGATCAGAAGCAGGGCGTCGCGCAAGAACAGACCGCACGACTGCAGCAGCAAAATCGCCAGTCCCAGTATCGCTTCCAGGAAGATTATTTACAGCGCGAACGTCAGCAGCAGATAGGTTTTCGGAACGAACGTGCGCCCGATTACGATCGTGATCCCTACTACTACACGGCTCCGATTTATCGCTACCATCGGGGAGGCAGCTACTATGAGATCAACCAATACGGAGCGGACCTGCTCCGGCAGGCGGTAAACAACGGCTACCAGGAAGGCTTCCGTGCCGGAGAAGCGGACCGGCAGGATCGCTGGCATTCCGACTACCGCGACTCGTATGCCTACCGCGATGCGAACTACGGCTACAGCGGTTATTACATAGCGCAGGACGACTACAACTACTATTTCCGCCAAGGCTTTCAGCGCGGATATGAAGATGGTTTCGATAGCCGCTATCAATACGGCCAGTATTCCGAGGGCCGGTACAGCATACTAGGCACTATCTTGTCGCAAATCCTCGGCTTCCAGTCACTTCGCTAGAGACCGAAACGACGAGATCCGGGTTAGCGCCCTGCTCCATTGGCCCTAAAGCCAGGCGGGATGGAGTGGGGCCTACACCGCCTTAATCTCGGACTCTCTGGCTTGTGAGCAATTTTGGCCAGAACCAGAGGCGCATTCGCGATATATCCAATCAGCATGGCTACCAGCGGAACCCTACTGTGCATACACCGGGACCCGGTCCAGCTGGGTCTGTTGCGAGAAAACGGTTACGACCTGGTGACCGCGACTAATGGCCACGAGGGGCTGCGGCTGTTCATGACGCAGTCTGTGGACGCGATCGTGCTCGACTACCACTTGGGCCTTCTGAACGGCGCGGTCATCGCCGCCGAGATCAAGCAGATCCGGCCGACAATTCCCATTGTTCTGCTGGCCGACCACCTGGAACTGCCCGATGGCGCACTAAAGTCTGTAGACGCGCTAGTCGCCAAGTCAGACGGCCCCCACTTTCTGTTGGCGGCAGTCCACTTCGTGCTCCATGTGAAGCCCAGACAGCGTCGGGAAGAAGAGATCAGGGCTCAGATACCATCACTCCTGTTTCGGGGCCGCAGGTCAGGAAGGGCTCAAAAACGTGGGCACGGCAAAAGCTCCAAATCGACACCTCCCGAACTGGAAGCGGCTCTTTCGCCGGCAGCGTGGAGAGATATTCGGAGCGGTAAGATCCAGCTCTGACTGGACGATAGGCAGACGTTGACCTTTAAGCTGCCTTGAAGGACTTGCCGCACTCGAGGCAGGAAGCCCGGCGGCGGGACGTGATCAGACCGCAAAACGGACAAATCCTCTGCGTGGGAGCTGGGTGAGCCTGCGGTAGAAGTATTGCCGCCACCTTGCTGAACCAATCCGCCACGAAAGCCAACCGCCTGCGAAACAGACCTGGGAGAGGTTGCATCGATTCACCTTCGCTCTCTTCCACGAGGACAACTTGGATCATGACAGCGTCGGGAGGAGCGATTCTGAGCAAGATTGCTCACGTTAACGGATGAAAACATTCCTGCTCCCTTTCACGAGGAAAGCGGGATGTGAGCAATTCAGACCAGCTATTCTGCAGCGTTTGAGCGATTATCAAGAGTAGAGATGAGCAATTCTTCTCTCTCTTTCAGGTCTTCTGAACTAAGTCAGCCCATCTGAAGCTCTCTCCTCTTAGTTCGGCAACCCCAAAAGGACAATTCATGAAAAAGACAATGTCAGTGCTCTTGATGAGCGTCATCGGCTTGGTCGGAACCTACGCGTGGGCGGGATCGGGCCGCCAAGATACAGAAGCGCGATTGCAATCGTCGATTGACGTTCTGCACTCCATCATGGCGACCCCAGACAAAGGTATCCCCGAAGAAGTACTCGCCAGTGCAAAGTGCATCCTGGTCGTGCCGGATCTCATTAAAGGCGGCTTCATTTTTGGCGCCAAGCACGGACGCGGCGTAGCCTCTTGCCGCACGGCGGAAGGTTGGAGTGCCCCAGCATTCGTCTCCGTTGGTGGCGGGAGTTGGGGATTGCAGATCGGCGTCGAAGGTGTCGACCTGGTCATGCTGGTCATGAACGAGCAGGGTTTCCAGCATCTGCTCTCCAGCAAGTTCGAACTCACCGGTGAAGGATCAGTCGCAGCGGGCCCCGTCGGCCGTCATGCTTCCGCTGGAACGGACTGGAAGATGAACACCGAAATGCTGACCTATTCACGTTCCAAGGGCGTGTTCGCAGGCCTGACGTTAGAGGGTGCGGTGGTGGAGCAGGACAACGATTCCACTCGAGCGATCTATGGCAAGCACATGTTGTTCCGCAGCATCCTCTCGGGTAAGGTCTCAACCCCGAAGAGTGGGATCGCATTCGTGAAGGCGGTGTCAGAGGCCGGCCAACAGGCTCGCGTCGCCGAAGTCAACGAAGACAAGAAGTAGTTGCTTCTTTGGCGCTGATCGGAACCATACACCGGTTCCGGTCAGCCCTGGTCTTTTCAACCGCCCGAAAGGTTGGGAAATGAAATTCAATCTTGGAGTATATCTTTGGATACAAATACTCTGTGTCAGTCTTTTGCCTGCCCTGGCCGTTGCCCAGTCGTCTGATCTGGCGCGGAACCTGGACGCTTGCAAAGCTGGCCGTCAGAGTTGCGATCGCTCGAAGCTGAGTTCCTCGCAATCAGCCGAGGTAGCTCTCGCAGACCATGAGCGCAACATCTCCGATTGCAGAAACGGCTACGATTCTTGTGACCACTCAAAGCTCACCGAGCCTGAGGCGGTGGCACTGGCGGTCGCCGATCATAAGCGCAATGTGTCGGCCTGCAACGACGGCATGGGCTCCTGCGAGCGGTCGAAGCTGACCCCGTCCGAAGCACGCCAAGTAGCCTTTTCGGAGCACCAACGCAATCTCTCCGATTGTAAGGACGGCGTGGGGGATTGCGACCCCTCGAAACTGACCTCATCAGAAGCCGGAGCAGTAGAGACCGCAAGGCGCCAGCTCAATGTCTCCGACTGCAAAAATGGTGGCGGCCGCTGCGATCACTCCCGGCTCACTGCCGCAGAAGCTATCGAAGTGACGGCGGCTGAACACCAGCGCAACGCGCGGAATTGCGAGAACGGCTGGAGCGAGTGCGACCGCTCAAAACTCACTGTGCCGGAAGAGGCGCAAAGGGCCTACTCGGAACACCAGCGCAATCTGTCGGCTTGCAAGGATGGCCAGGAAGCCTGCGACTACGCCAGCCTGACTCCACCCGAAACCAGGATGCTGGCCGACGCCGAGCACAGACGGAACTACGCAGCCTGCTTGAGTGGATCTGGATATTGCGATCTCTCTCGCCTCACGCCCATAGAGGCTACCGCGATTCAAAACGAGCATAAGCCGGTTGTGCGGTAGGTAAAGAATGTGTCCGATAGCGTCATGACTGCAACGTCAGGATTGAACAAGGAGAACTGCGATGGCAACGGCTGAACTGAACAAGTGTGCGCACATCCCATGCCGCTGCGCGGTGAACGGTAACGACAAATACTGTAGCCAAACCTGTAAGGACGCCGGCGGTGAAGAGGTCGAGATCGCGTGCCAATGCGACCATGAGCCTTGTCCCTTGACGACGTAGAAGTTACCTGAGGAAAGGTCTCGACGAAAGTTGTTGTCGAGGCCCCAACCCTCTTGGAATAGCCGCCGTGTCGCGCGGCTACCGATCCAGTAGTACTCCTATCTCGTCACCTTCGCCCCAGACCTTTACACATTGCGCTTTGCCGATGGTTCCTGGGCCATTGGGCCCCATCTCGTAATACACCTTGGCTTCTGGCGGAAATCGCTTCAAAGCTTCGGCCAGGTCTTTGACGGTCCACTCTTTGTCTGCCATTATTTCTCTCCCGCTGTTGCGCCGGAGCGCAACCCGTCCTTAAACTTTCATCGCTCCCGTTCGCTCACTACCGTTGTTGCCGGTAGGTCTGACCGGATCAGGGACTCCGCCTTTTCCCAAACGCTGGGGTCGCACTCAATCTGGGTATGGGGTTTCACAAACACCCGGTCGTACCAGGGGTACTCGTTGCATGTGTACGGGTTCGATTTGTAGTCGAAGCGAAAGTTGCCGACGATCGTGGTCCGGGTAGGATCGGCGGCTCGAATCCGGGGCTGGCCGCGCAGAAGTCCGTTCTGCTGGTAGAAATTGGCGGCGCGGGCGACATTTGCCGGGATCACTGCATCATTGCGCCCGATTTTCGAGATGCTATCCACCTGAATGGTGAGCAGCACCGGGATGCCGGCTTTGCCGAGTTCACGCGCCAGGGAGATCGCCTCCGAGCCTCCCCAGCTATGCCCGTAGATGATGATGCGGGCATTCTGCTTCTCGTCGAGCGTGAGCGTCCCGTTATGGTCCGCATCGAGCAGGCTGAGGACTCTTGCTCGAGCTTTTCCACCGTGGTAACTCTCAAAGGTTTCCACGTCCACTCCAGATGGGTACGATTTGCGCAGGCGCGCGGCGAGCTGAACTTCACTGTGCACGGGATTGTCGTGCTTGATGAAGCCGCCGACGAAACCAATAACGATAACTGGCGACATTGTCTGGGCAGCCCTCGTCACGGGGGAGGGCTCGGGGGTCTGGGCAGAGGTTTCCGCCACCGCCGCATGCGGAGTCATTAACTTCAACTCATCAAGAGACGTCAGCACGCTCTGCCATTGAGTTCCGTCCTTCTTGGTTTCGATCGGCGCCGACAAGTCAGAATAAAATTGCAGGATGTTCTCGCGCAGCTCCGGCGATGTCCGATCGAACTTCCGCTCTGCCAGCTGATCCAGCAACTTCGCGTAGGAATCGTCGGTGAGCGAGTACTCTGCCGCCTTGGTCAGGTGGCCACTGTCGAAATCGTAGTTGGGAAGCACCAGCGTATTCGTCCTCACTTGCTCAAGCAAGGCCCGATACTGATCGACGGTTTTGTTGATGCTCTTGATGTATAGATCTTCAGTTTGTGGGGTTGGGTTATTGAACGCCAATCCCTTGAACGGACCGATTTTGGGCGTGTATCGCAGGAGGGCTGACAGGATACGCGTACCCAAACCGGGCTTGACATAGTCCTTTCCCCATTCCTTCTCGTAGTCAGAGCGCGAAAGGCGATACAAGAACTTGCGTTTGGCAAAATTGGGGGTTTCGCGCATCAGATCTTTCTTGTGGGTTTGCAGCGCGACTTGAGTCATTTGCGGAATCAGCCGGCTGACAGAAAAACGATACGAGCCCACCGCAAGATCTTCATGAGGAAGCACGTCTTTTAACTCCACTCCATAGACCACCGGGAAAACACGCTCCAGCAGGGATTTCGATACCTGGAAACCGATGAAATCGTGATACTGCTGTGACGCATAGCGGTTCTTCGCGACCTGCACGGTGTCAAAGCCAAACTCGGTTTTCAGATGCGCTGTCTTATCCTGAGCGTAGCGGACGGACTGGCCAAACTTCGCTCTCAGCTTTGGGTACTCAATCGCGACCGCCTGGTTGACGGCGGGGTGACCGGCAATATCCGCCGCATAGTGTGAGAGGGCGCCCAGCGCGAAGGCGTACTCGTTCACGTCCTGGCTTTCGAGCAGCAGCTCACGAACAAAGTCTCCGCTGCGAACATAGTGCACCATGTTGCTGAACTCTCGGCTGCCGAAGGGGTAGTAACCGAGATCCTGGATGACGGCGCCCCCGTAAGCATAGGCATGAGCATTCCGGATCTCGTCTTCGGAGAGGCCGGGATATCGCTTGAGCAGAAGAGGCCGGATCTCATCGGTCCACAGCAGGTCGACGATCTCCTCATGTGTAAGAACCGAATACGCGGACGAACCGCTGCTGCAGAGGAGCACAACCAGAAGGACCGCCACGGTACGAAAAAATGCCAGGCGCCGATTCTTAGTCGGGGCGTCTGGCGATTCTGGTGAATAGCACATGGTTCAAATCCGGCCGATAACGAGAAGAATGACCACGATGGCGAGGATGAGCCCCACGCCTCCGCTCGGGTAATAGCCCCAATCTCTGCTATGGGTCCATCTGGGCAAGGCACCCAAGAGTGCCAAGATCAAAACGATAATCAATACGGTTCCAAGCATGTCCTACTCCTTCTTGTCTTAAATGGGTTTACCAGGGCTCAGCCTCTCGCGAGGCTTGTGCCACGGTAGATGGCTAGAGCGAAATGTTGATGGCGATTCCGACGTTCGGATACCTCTGATCGAACAAGTAGTAACCGTTGTCAACGTAGGTGACATAAACGTCGTCAGTGTCGTACCAGTCATTCGCCCAGTATCCTGGCCACGGATCGACGAGGCTGAACCAGTAGCCCTCGTACTGGAAGCGCGGGTATCCGCTAACCACCAGGAAAGGCAGACCGTAGATGCGGAAACCATGGTCCGGCCCAAAGTATCCCCGGTACCGATTATCAGGGATGCGGTAGCCATGGTAGCCGCCACGCTGTTGCCATGTACGGTGGTCCGAGTCCCAGCGTTGTGAGCTGTGCCGCTGCCAGGCGCTCTGCTGGACGCGCTGCTGTTCCTGAGTGCGCTGCGGATGGTCGTTGGGCCGCTGTTGAGCATGTTGCTGTTTGTTCTGATCCTGCTGCTGTTGCTGGGCATGCTGTTGTTGTTTGTTCTGATCCTGCTGCTGTTGCTGGGCATGCTGTTGCTGCTTGTTCTGATCTTGCTGCTGTTGCTGGGCATGCTGTTGCTGCTGAGCATGTTCGGGTTTAGCTTGCTCATCTTTGCTCTGTTGCTGCTGGGGATGGTCTTGCTGGTCGCCCTGCTGCTCATGCTGTGCAAAAGCAGGAGCAGCGATTCCGAGAAGCAAAGACAAAGTCGCTGTGCCGATGATTCTGATTGCGTTCATGGTGTGTTACCTCAATTTCTTCCAAAGTGCCTGCCCTTGACCTAGCGTAAGCTTCCAGTTGTCGGGTTCACCGGGTGTCCAATTGCTTCGCCCGATACGAGAAGCTCTACTCTTCGATTCTGCTGGCGTCCGGCGGCATTATCGTTGGAGGCTACCGGTAAAGTCTCGCCAAAACCTCTGGACGTAACCGAATTTGTGGCGACGCCTTGCTGTACCAGGTAGTCGCGCACCGAACTGGCACGGTTCTCAGACAGTTGTTGATTCATCGCGTCGCCTCCGACATTATCGGTATAGCCGCCGACTTCGATGTCGAGTCCCGGGTAAGCGAGCAGAATTCCAGCGACTTTCGCCAGTTTCTCGCGCGCGCCCGGTTTCAGTGAGTATTTCCCGGTGTCAAACAAGACGTCAGACATGCTGACGATCAGTCCACGTGCGCTGTCGCGAGTCTGGAGAATGGAATTCAACTGCTCAGATAATCGCGCGCGCATGGTGGCTTGGTCGTTCTCCGCTTGTTGCTGACCTTGCTGCGCTTCAATCGCAGCTAAGCGAGACTGGTCGGCATCGGCCTGCGCGGCATTCAGGGCGTTCGCGGATGCGGCCTGGTTATCCGCCATATCGGACTGCGCTTTCGCAGTCGCGGATTGTGCATCCGTGGCCTCGATCCGGGCCTGTGCGGCGTCGGACTCCGCCTGAGATTTGGCTAACTCAGCTCGAGCCTGGCCCGACTGGGCTTGTTGTTTCTGGCGAATCGCTTCATCAGTCTGCCCTTGCGCTTCGGCCTGCGCATTGGCTGACGCTTGGCGTTCGTCGGCGAGCCGGCCCTCAGCCATCTTCTTGACGGCAATCGCACGTGAGTCTTCGGCAGTCTGTACGGTCTCGCGGGCGGCAGCGATCAGCGGCTTTCTGTCAAGGTGCTTGCTGGTGGCATACTCGTCGGTGTTGTTCATCAACTGAACAGCGTGCCGATAGCTTTCGGGGGCGTAGGTCTCTGCTCCCTCCGATTGCGCGATGCGTAAGGCGTTGCGTGCTTCGAAGAACTCCAACGGCAGCTTGCTATTGAGAACCACGGGATCGAATTTATAGCCGGTGGGAATGTAGCCGCCGCGTTCGAGAAGTTCGTAGTTTGCGTTCACGACCTCGGTGGTTCCCTTGGTATCTTCGCGAACTACGTTCTCGATCACAACGACATTGCTGGGTTGTCGCACCGCGTAATAAGGTTCCGCGGTGACGATCAGAGCGAATGCCTGAAGATCGGTGGTAACGTCGAGCTTGCTGCGGTGATTGTCGCCTACCAGCACTTCGCCCAGGTTCACGGCGCGACCCTCCGGTGAAATGGCCCACAGGATGTACGTCAGGTATTCGCTGCCGAAGCTCGTGGGCTTTTGCAGGTTGCCGAATTCCACTTCGATTTCGATGTAACCTTTCTTGCTTTCCACTTTGGCTTGGCCGTTGGCCTCGGGCATCAGGCTTGTGCCCGCAAAGTCAAGCTTGGAAGCTCCGCTGCGGTGCTCATAGTTGACAGCTTGCACGCTACGGCTGACTACGCTAACCCGGAACGTTGGGGTGGGTGCTATGGGTTCGAGGGCCATGGTTGTCTGCGAATTGTTTTGAGCAACGGCGCTCAAACTAAGGGCGAGTCCCACAACTAACAAAAGTGTATTTTTCAAAACTATCTCCTTGACGCAGATGTCTGCGGTGTTGCGTTCCATCGAATTAAAGTCACGCGGCCCGGTGTAATGGGCCGACGGTGAGCGATCCACTACGTCCCAACGTGGATTCTCGCAAGCGAATGAAAGAGACCAAAAACATTCAGAATCCAGAGGACCACGGCGATGACCACCACGCCGTTCAAAATGGACTTGATGGTTCCCTGCATGGGGATGAAGCGGTTCACCAGCCACAGAAGAACACCCACCACAATCAGAACTTCTAGCAGTTGAATTAGAGGCATGATCTTTGACCTTCCTTGTTTCGTCGGCTCACGCCTCTCATCCGCCTGGAGGGTGTGCCCTGATTTGAATGTCCGAGAACCTGGGAGTCGAATCGTGTATTCGCCAGCTTTCGCGGCGTGCACACGGATGAAGACTGCCGATTGGCTGGATGTGGTCGCCTCGATGTGACTCGACCTGGGTTTGCCCCCGTGGCGGCCTTAGGAATTAGAGCTGCGAATCAGCGTTCGCGGCCCCGTCTACACACTCAGTGGATCAATATTGACAGGAGTGGAGGGTGGTGTCTGAGCAAGATAGCTCACATGGGAAAAGTAAGGTCAATACCGGCGAACCAGACTAGCGGCAGGAACTCCCGGCAAGTCGAATTCGCGTCCGCAATCGAAGCAAATGCGGTACGTGCGGTGCTTGATGGTGAATACACGGCTCACGTGATGATGTCGGCATCCGAAAACAAATTGAAAGATCCAAACGAGCGGGTTCATCAGCCCTGATCCCGTCTGCGATCGAATGTGCCGTTTGCGTCGAGCCAGGTCAACAACGAACGGACGCTGCCACGAGCTAGCGCAATCGAACAGTCCGCCGCCCCGTAGTAGAGATTGATAGTGTCGCCGTCCTCATCCATGGTGTAGCCACAAGGAAACACAACGTCATTTACATCGCCGTTGCGCTCATAGTCAGCTTCCGGTCCAAAGATCCACGAGTCACCCCGCATCAGGCATTTCTCCGGGTTCTCGAGATCAAACAGAGCCACGCCCAAACGGTACAGACACCCCGAAGGCGTGTGCCGCACTCCGTGATAAAGCACCAGCCAGCCTTTGGAGGTCTCGATAGGCGGCGGCGACAAGCCAATCTTGTTGGCATCCCACCAGGCGCCACGGCGGGCTTCCAACATGAGTCGATGTCTTCCCCAGTGACGCAGATCGGGGGAATACGAAATCCACATGTGGGACCCGAGCGGCGTCATCGGTCGATGAATCAATGCCCAGTAGCCACCGATCTTCCGGGGAAAAAGCGCGGAGTCCTTGTCATCCGGCGGCATGATCACGCCGTACCGCTCAAAGCTGCGGAAGTCTTTCGTCAATGCGAGAGATACTCCCGGACCGCCGCGTGAGTATGAGGTGTAGGTGACCACGTACTGTTTCAGTTCAGGCACGAAGGTGATGCGAGGGTCCTCTATGCCCCAGATTTCCTCCGGATAGTCTTTGGGGCTCGAGATCAGCGTAGGTTCGCGATCAATCTCCCAGCCATCCACGCCGTTCTTTGAGCGGGCGGCGCAAAGATGCGACAGCCCGCGACGGTCTTCGACGCGGCATAGCAGCAGAGTTGAACCGTCCGCAAGGCGTATCGCACCCGCGTTGAATACGCTGTTGATGGGGTAGGGCCAGTCTTTGCCGGTCAAGATGGGGTTGGACGGGTGGCGGAGAAGCAGCGGCTCATAGCGAGTTATTGTGGCAACGCTCATAGGGATTTCACTGAAACAAGTTCAAAGCACATTAGCAATGACCTGATCACTCTTGTCGTGAGCGTTCAACCGATCGCCGCTTGATTGTCGGTCATCGACTTCTCCCAGCAACTGCATTTCAACCTGCGCCATCAGGAAGGCGAGGGTCGACTCTGCTCCCTGGTTTTCATTCACGCGTTCCGGGTGCAAACCGTCTCGACAGCCGCCTGTAGTCGGATCGTAGAGCGCAATCTGCAAATCGTTGTCGCCAAGAAACCAATTGAAGGCGGACCAGGCCTCAGTGCGCCAACGCTGGTCTCCGGTTGCACGATAGGCTTCGAGATAAGCGGACACGGCGCCTCCCGCTTCAACCGGTTGTTGATCGAAGCGTGCTCTCTCGCCGCCCTTGCGGTAGAAGCCTTGCGATCCGATAGGAACGAAATCATTCTTGCCGCAACGTTGCACTTCGCTGAGCCAACCGAGCGCCTCTAAACTGATAGCCACCATCTGCGGATCGGAGTTCCTACGGCCGGCGATCAAGACCGCTTGCGCCATTTTCGCGTTCGAGTATGCCAGAACATCCTCAAACCAGTTCCAGTCGGGCGACAGGTTCGCGGCGTGAAGTTCCATTAGGCGAAGAGCGAGCATCGAGCTGAGCTTCCGGGCATCCCGATCGCCGGGAAAGCACGTCAGATATTCCTCAATCCCGAGTATTGCGAATGCCCACGCACGTGGACTGGTAAACGTGACCACCGCGGGAGCCGCAATCTCGAATAGATGACCGGCAGCGCCCCGGAGCGACTGATCTTGGGAACGTCCCAGAACCGTTCCGAGCGCCCATAGTGCACGGCCATGGCAATCCTCCGAGCCTTGCGCTTCGTTCCACGCGCGCCCATAGCTCAGGAAGTTTCTGAATCTCCCGTTTGCCGGATTCAGCGCGTGCCCCAGGAAAGCCAGGTAGCGGAAGGCGAGGTCGCCCACTTCACTCGGTTGCTCAAGTTGCTCAAGCAGCACGGTGAGGATGAGAGCACGGGCGTTATCGTCGGTGGTGTACCCCTCGGCGTAGTTGGGAACGGCAAAGGTCGCGTGCTGAAGGATGCCGGTGTCGTCGGTCAGCCGATGCAGGTGATCGAGCTTCAGGGCCGGCACTGTGTCGAGGCTCTTTGGCTCAGCTTCATCGGCAAACATGACGCGCGGCTCTCGCATGCGGTCGCTGCGGGCCTGCCCAAAACTCGCCATATAACCCTGGGCAGCGCTTTTCCAGACCATTCCTCTCGCGAACTGATACGCGCGTATGCGCATCGCGTGACGGATCGCGGGAGTGTCGAGAAGTTCGACGGTCTTGCGTGCAATTGCGTCGGGGTCTTGAAAAGGCACCAACGCTCCACGCCGGTCGTCTAACAACTCGATTGCATGCCAGTACGGAGTCGAAATGATCGCCTTGCCTGCTCCCAACGCATAGGCCAGAGTGCCCGAAACCACTTGCTCCTCGTGGCGGTAAGGCGTGACGTAAATGTCTGCCGCGCCAATGAACTCAACCATCTCCTCGGGGCTGACGAAGCGGTTGTGGAAGATCACATTCGACTCGACCCCGATTTCCTTCGCCAGAGCCTGCAACCGTTCGCGATAGTGATCGCCTTCCCGCCGAAGAATATGAGGATGAGTCGCACCCACGACCATGTACACCACGTTCTTGTGCTTGGCTAAAATCTGTGGCAGCGCCTGAATTACGTTTTCGATCCCCTTATTGGGCGAGAGTAGGCCGAAGGTAAGCAGCACGGCTTTGCCTTCGACCCCAAAACGCTCTTTGAAGAAGTTGGGATCGAGGAACGGCAAGTCGGGCACGCCATGCGGAACCATATCGATCTTGTTGCCCGGCACTTTGAAGATTTCCTGCAAGAACTGCGACGACAGCTCGCTCATCACGATAAGGCGGTCCGACAACGCTGCGATTTCCTCCATCACCCGGCGTTGATCAGGGTTCGGTTCGCGAAGCACTGTGTGCAGAGTGGTGATGACAGGCATTTTAAGGCGACGCAGGAAGGTCAGAATATGACTGCCCGCCGGGCCGCCAAAAATTCCATATTCGTGTTGCAGACACACCAAATCGAAATTGGTGAAGTTCAAAAACTCTGCAGCTTGCTCGTAAGACGACAAATCGTCTTGCGCAAGCTCGAGCCTGACTCGTGCCGGGTAGTCATAACCGGACTCCGTGTCGTTTACCGGCACGGCGAACAACCGAGCCACGCCACATTCACGGGAAATCGCCTCGCACAAATCAGTCGTGAACGTCGCAATCCCACATTGTCGCGGCAAATAGTTGCCTACGACGGCAATCCGGCTCGGAAGACCCGCATTCGCTTGTGGCCGCTCGGGCACACGGAAATCGGAGGCCGCAGGGCACTTTCTGACAAGTTCGAGCGTTTCTATGAAAGGTGTTTCCATGATGGACATCAAGGTCCTGGTTTTTCAAAAACGAGCGAGTCTAATGATCTTCCGAAGTTAATATCCGCTCTCGGCCTCGAACCTGAAACGGGCAGAGGAGACTGAGTTCTTTTAGTGCGAAAGGTGCCTCAATTATGGCCTAGGAGTTCAGGGAAGCGCTGTTCAAAATTGACCAGATTGCGTTTGAGGAATGATCTAACATCAAGTGACATCTGGGTTTGCGAGGAGTGATGCGGATGATGGCACCAGAGCAAGGCCCCAATCGCTTGAACATGAAATTTACAGATTCTGGTCGAAAAGTGGTCATCCACCTCGTGCGCGGTCTGCCGCCAAAAATAAGCAGGGACGGAAAGACCATCACAATTACATTCCCAGAGAAACGAGCGGCTCGCATTAGAACCGCGAAGCCCCAAGTCCCATAAAAAGGTGATTTCAGCGGACACCGGGTGACAGTCCGCTGGCGTGAGGTTCTCGCACATCAACGTCCGGCAATATTGGAGAGGTGCGATTGGAGTCGCCCTGCGGAATGGTGGTTTAGCCGGGAAGAGAAGTACGATGCTGGGGTTGTACCGCTGGCACGGGGAAGTGCGGAAAAGCCGGGTGGCGGGCGGAGCGAGTGGGGCGGAGACCGTACAGGCAGCCAACCGCCATCGGCCGGAAAGCGCTCCAGTCGGGTGAGCGCATGGGAAACCGTCCGGTTCTCTGCGCCACGGTCACAGACGTGCGTGATTTGAATCACAGACCGGACAGGCATTGCTGCTGTATCAAGGGAAGATACAGAGCTGCTGTTTAGGGCTCACAAGTTTCGATTCCAAGACTCTTCCCCCGAGTACCTCCCTTCGCAGAATCGAAAACCAGCACGTCAGCGCATTGGGGTGAGTTTGGTCACTTCACGTATCTCACTGGGGAACTTGACGGTAACGGCGATTCAGGGGGGCATGTATTACCCCGACGGCGGCTGCATGTTTGGGGTGGTTCCCAAGGAGCGCTGGGCCAGAGCTTTCCCGGCTAACAGTGCCAACCGCATCGCTCTAAGTTTGAATTGCTATGTGGCGGAGACAGGCGGTCACACCATCGTCCTCGATACCGGTGGCGGCGTCCGTACTGACCCGGATGCTCCTCTTTGCGGCGGTTTGGAAGCACCCTTGGCAATCGCCGACCTGCTGGCGGAGGCCGGAATGGATCCCCTCCAGGTTGACATCGTCATCAATTCGCACCTCCATTGGGACCACTGTGGGGGCAACATGACCGACCGCGGCAGGCAACCGTCATTTCCCAATGCCCAGTACTACTGTTCGCGCGCCGAGTGGCAGCATGCTCAGGAACTGAATCCTCGGGATGCGGTAAGCTACGATCCCCGCAATTTCCATGCGCTGACTCAGAGCGGGCAGATGCGCCTGGTCACCGAAGACTCGTACGAGCCTGCCCCGGGGGTTCGAATGCAACGCGTCCCCGGACATACGCGCGACCTGCAGCTGGTTACTCTTGACTCCGGCGCAGGCACTTTTTGTTTTCTTTCGGATCTGGTGCCCACCACGGCCCATCTGCTTCCGGGATGGAGCCCGGCCTTCGACCTGTACCCTCTCGACACACTATCGAGCAAGGTCAGGTGGCTTTCGAAGGCGGCTGCGGAGCATTGGATATGCGGCTTTGCGCACGATCCTAAGGTCGCCTTCGGTGTGATCAACAAGCAGTTTGCATTGGTCAACCAGACGGTGTTCGGGGAGCATGCCCCGACACCTTGCAACGCCTTGATGGCGTCTGGAATGTGAGGCTGGTTCGCGTGGTGAAGTGGCCGGCTTGATGTGGGACGACAATCGCAATTCCGCTTTGGCTTACTCCCCCGGGTTTCGTCGTAACGATCGAAGTGAATAGAACCAACAAATGCTTACAGGGGGAGCGCTAGCGCTTTATCACTCACATGGGACACTACAAAAAACATTGCATCAGCTTTTTGATGTCGAGCACCTGCAATCTGGATTGTACCTACTGCTACATTCCTCATTGGGGCAGCACCGTCGATCCCTGCGAACGAACCATTGATCTGGACTTTGCGGTCGCAGGGATGAAGGAGTTTTTTGCCTGGGCCCCGAAACCCGCCATCCGTTTTTTCGCGGCCGGCGAGCCCACCGTGGGATTCGCGCGCATGACGGAAATCGTCAATGAAGGCAAGAAACTGGTGGGGGACCGCCTGCAGGTCGAACTTCAGACCAACGGTTACTTCAACGGCAAGATCGCCGATTGGGTGGAAGAGAATGTCCATATTCTCTGGATTTCGTGTGACGGACCGCCGGAGATCCAGGACAAACAACGGCCCACGGTGGCGGGCAGCGGCTCCAGTCCGATGGTGGAAAACAACATCCGCAGGTTTGCCACTCATCCCCGCATGCAGTTCGGCACCCGCGCCACCTTCTTGTCGGATAACTTCCATCGCCAGGTCGAAGTGCTGGACTACTTCCGCTCCATGGGAGTCAAGTACGTTTGCGGAGCACCCGCGTATTCCTCAACCGTCAATGAAAAAACTCCGGTGCCGATGTTGCTGCGCTTTGCGCAGGAATTCGTCCCCGCGTTTTTCCACGCCCAAAGGAATGGAATGTTCTACCAGACGCACCTCATGGTCAATTTCGACGAAGAGGTGGACGCCTACTGCCGCGCCTGCACTTCACCGGTCTGTCCCCAGCTGACCTCCGACGGCCACGTGTCCTGTTGCGACTGGGCCTGTTTCGGAGAAAAGTACTTGACCGGCGTTCTGAACGAACTGATTTACGGCAAGTGGGACAAAGAAAAGAAAGCGATCGTTTATTTTCCCGAGCGCAAGGAAAACATCGAGAAACGCAATGTGCAGCATCTCGCGGAAGGGGATTGCAAGGGTTGCCCGATCATCCGTCACTGCGCCGGAGGATGCATTGGCAAAGTGATGGTGCGGTCCAGCGGGCTGCACAAAATGGACCCCAACTGGTGCCAGGCAACCCGCTATCTGGCCGAGCACCTGCCTCTGAACCAAGGGCTGTATCCGGTACGACACTCCTGAAGGAGCGGGAACCAGAATGAGCTGCCAAACCGCAAAATGCTTCCCACTTTCCTATCAGCAGAAGTGGGTCTGGCAACTGCAGTTGGCCGGACCCTTGCGGCGCGCGACTTGCTGGGTCGAATTGTGGGGGAAGGTCGATGCGGAGCGCTTACGCGACTCCATTCGAACCACCGTCCGCCATCATGAGATCCTGCGCACCAGGATCAGTGAGGACGCGGGGTCGCAGGAGGTTCACGAAGACTGCGGTTTTGTCTGGATCCACGAGGACCTGCGCCAGGCAAACGAACTCGTCGACACGGCGCGAGTCCAGCAATGGTACGAGTGTCAAGCGGACAACGGTGATGCCGGGAATGGGCAGGTTCTCCGGGTCCTGCTCGCCAGCTTCACCGAGGATCGCCATCTTCTGCTGCTCAGCCTGCCGGCAGTCTGTGCGGATGCGGTCAGCATGGAGCGGCTGGTGGCGTTTGTCGGTTCGTGCTACTCCGGCGAACTCCACGACCGCGAGAGCATCTTTCAATACGCCGACTATGCCCTGTGGCGGCAGGAAATATTGACGGGTAGCGATGCTGCGCCGGCGCGCGATTTCTGGCGGCAGCATTGCCGGAAGCCCCAACCCCGCATCACTTTTCCGCTGAAATTTGCCTGCGAAGAACCTTATGGTTGGCTTAACAGCGTCAGCGTCCAGGTAGACAGCTCGGTCACGCGCCAGATAGAAGTCTTGTGTTCGGAACATGCCTTGTCCTGGCCCAACCTGCTGCTGGCCTGTTGGCAAGTGCTGCTGTACCGAATCACCCGGCTCCAGGATCCACCGCTCAGCCTTCGGTGTGATGGCAGGGACTTCTCCGAGTTCGAAAACGCAATTGGACCCTTCTCGGAATGGGTTCCCCTCCAGCTAAGCATTGCACCAGAGACCGCATTCTCCGAATTCGCCGCCAGCGTGAAGCAAGCCGCCGCCGAAGTCGCGCGTTGGCAACATGCTTTTTCCGGTATTCCGAAAGCTGGCAATGCCAGCGCCGAATCCTCCCCTTTGGCCGATTTCGGCTTTGATTTCACGGAATTGCGGCGAGAGAGCACTTGGGGAGCGCTCCGGTGCAAGGTGGTACGAGTGGAGTGTGGCAGCGAGCCCTTTGTATCCCGCCTATCGGTGCAGAAGCAGGATAAGGATCTCGATCTCGAGTTCTACTTTGACGCTTCGCGAGTGGACCGCGAGATGGTGCAGGATTGGAGCGAATCCTACCTGACGTTGCTACAGGCTGCCGTAAAGGACCCGCAGTGCGCGGTCGGCCGGCTGCCGGTTCTGAGCGAGTCGCAAAAGGGTCGCGTTCTGGTGGAGTGGAACCAGACAGTATCCGACTACCCGCGTGAGCGTTGTATGCAGGAACTGATCGAGCAGCAGGCGGAACGCACGCCGCTGCGAACCGCAGTGCGCTGTGTCGATCGTACTCTGACCTACGAGCAGCTGAACGCCCAGGCCAATCAACTGGCGCGCTGGCTGCGCGAGCAAGGAGTGGGACCGGACCAGCAGGTGGGCCTCTGCATGGAGCGGAGCGTGGACATGGTTGTTGGACTACTGGGAATTCTCAAAGCCGGCGGGGCGTATGTGCCGCTCAATCCCGAGCATCCACCGCTGAGGTTGGCGCAGCAACTGCGAGGCGCGGTGGCCGTGGTGACCGACCAGAAATCCAGGGCGGCCACAGCGGAGTTCGCCCGCGCGGTCGTATGCATTGACGGTGAGCAGTCGCCATGGCGAGCGCTGCCGCAAACCAATCTGCCTTTGCAGACCACTCCTGAAAATCTGGTTTATATATTGTTCACTTCGGGTTCGACCGGTACTCCCAAGGGAGTGGCTGTCCGTCACCGTAATCTGGTGAATTACACCTGGTTCGCGCGCGGCCTGCTCGAATTGGAGAGGTACCCCGAAGGACTGCAGTTTGCCCTGGTCTCGACGGTGTGCGCGGATGTGGGAAACACCTGCATCTACCCGGCTTTGACTTCGGGCGGATGTTTGCACGTAGTTCCCTATGACGTGGCCACGGACAGTGCCCGCTACGCCATATATGCCAGCCGCGAACGGATTGACGTCCTGAAAATCGTGCCCTCGCACCTCGCGGCGCTGCTGTCGGCCGACGGGGGCAAAGCCGTGTTGCCTCGGAAATATCTGGTGGTGGGGGGAGAGAAGCTGACGCCGGATCTGGCGGCCATGGTCGCGGTTGAAGGCGTGGGTTGCGAGATCGTAAACCACTATGCGCCCACCGAGACCACCTGTGGATCGCTAACCCTGCGCTTGAGCGGGTTCGATTGGGGGAACTGGATCGGGGCAAGCCTTCCGCTCGGACGTCCGGTCGCCAATACTCGTTTGTATGTGCTCGATGAACAGGGACAGCCGGTCCCTAGCGGTGCCCGCGGCGAGCTGCACATCGCGGGCGATGGAGTCTCGGCGGGGTATGTTGACGATCCCAAGCGCACGGCTGAACGCTTTGTTCCGGACCCGTTCGTCCCTGGATCGCTCATGTATCGCAGCGGAGACATCGTCCGATATCTCGCGGATGGGAATGTTGAGTTCCTGGAGCGCGTGGACGACCAGGTCAAGATTCGCGGCTTTCGCGTGGAACTTGGTGAAGTGCAGGCCGCGCTCGAAACCCACAGCGCGGTGCAGCGGGCGGTGGTGCTGGCGCGCGAAGGCCAGCGCGGCGAGCGCCGGCTGCTGGGATGGGTGGTCACCCACCAGGGTTCGGAGATCTCAGGCGACGAACTGCGCCATTATCTGAAGCAGCGCCTGCCGGAATACATGGTCCCTGCCAGAATCGCGACCCTTTCCAAGCTACCGTTGACGCGCAACGGGAAGGTCGACCGCCAGGCGCTACCCGAGCCCGAGGTTGTCACCCTACACCTTGAGCCGCGGACGGCCATGGAAGAAACGGTCGCGAAGATCTGGCGCGAAGTGCTCGGCCGTGAGCACATCGGCATGGAGGAGAATTTCTTCGAGATCGGAGGTCATTCGCTCCTCGCGACTCAGATCGTCGCCCGATTGCGAAACCGGCTCGAGCAACCTATTGCTGTGCGCACCCTGTTCGATCGGCCGACCATTGCGGAACTCGCGCATGAACTCGCACAGGCGCAGGGAGTAGAACCCGGATGTGCCCCGCCCCTGATCCGCAGGGTTCCTCGAAATGGAAATCTGCCCTTGTCTTTCGCGCAGGAGCGGCTTTGGATGCTGGATCAGTTCGAGCCGCGCAATGCTCTCTACAACATCCCCCGCGCGTGGCGCCTGAAAGGTCCACTGAACCAAGTGGCGCTTAGCCGTGCTTTGAACGAAACTGTGCGGCGGCACGAATCCCAGCGCACAACTTTTGCGGTTCGCGACGGGCGCCCGGTGCAGGTCATTTCGGAAACCCTTCACATTCCTCTCGCGACGTACGATCTGAGCGCACTGCCTGGGGAAAAGAGTGAAGGTGCCGGCCGGTGCATTCTCGAAGACGAAGCTGCGCGACCTTTCGACTTGGAGCGCGGGCCTCTGGTGCGCGCTTGTCTGGTGCAACTGGCGCCGGAAGATCACCTGCTGCTGCTGGTGTCGCACCACATCATCACCGATGCCTGGTCCGCGAACTTGTTGTTCCGCGAGCTGACTATTGCGTACCAGGCGTTCTTGCAAGGGGAGGCTTCGCCATTGCCGGAAGTGGAAATACAGTATGCCGACTACGCCGTGTTTGAGCGCGAGTGGCTGCAGGGCGATGTACTCGAAAAACATCTTTCCTTTTGGCGGCAGGAACTGGCTGGAGCACCTATGGTGCTCGCCCTGCCCACCGATCGCCCGCGCTCCAACGTAAGGTCGTTTCGCGGAAGGTGCGAAACCGTGAGGGTATCCCAGCCCATTACCCATGCCGTGAAGCAACTTGCGCAGGCGGAGGCAACCACACCGTTCGCGGTACTGATGGCCGCATTCCACGCGCTGCTCTGGAGCTACTCGGGTCAGCCCCAGATTATTGTGGGTACTGACGTCGCGAACCGGGTGACGCCGGAAGTCGAAAGCCTGGTCGGGTTCTTCGTCAACATTCTTCCCATCAAGACGGACTTTTCGCAAAACCCGACTTTCGGCCAGCTGCTCCGCGATTTGCGGCAACGTCTGCTCAGCGCTTATGCGCATCAGCAGTTTCCGTTTGCCAGGATGGTTCAGGAACTCCAGCCGGAGCGGAGCAACCGCCACAATCCTCTGGTCCAGGCGCTGTTTGTGCTTCAGAACACGCCGCGCGCAGAGCGGGAACTCGCGGGACTCCAGGTGGACCCTTTCCCTCTGCCTCTCCAGTCTTCCAAGTTCGACCTCGCGCTGTTCATGACAGAAGACCGAGACGGGTTCGCCGGGCACTGGGTTTACTCCACTGATCTGTTTGGCCGGGACACGATCGTGGAGATGAGCCGCAGGTTCGAAAGACTGCTGGAGACCGTCGTTAACAATCCGGAGACCGGGTTGAACATCTTCTCCGCGCAGTGCAGAGAGGAAAAAACGGAACCAGATTCCCAGTGCTCCGAGCTCGACATTGATAACCGGAATCGCATGGTGTTTGCCAGGCAGCAAACCCGACCCCGGCCGGACCCGGCCCTCGATCACGGCACGCCGCACAAGGCCATGGAAGACGTGCTTACCGCCATCTGGTGTGAAGTGCTCGAGCGGGACAGGATTGACGTGGATGAGAGTCTCTTCGAAATCGGAGGCCATTCTCTGACCGCCACTCAAATTGCATCCCGCTTGCGCAGCCGGTTGGGCCTCGAGATCTACGTTCGAATGATTTTTGACCACCCCACCATCCGTGGCCTGGCGCGAGCGATTGACGACTCCAGCAGCGAACTCGCCGCTGACGCTGACGTGATTGCGCCAGTGCCGCGAGTGGCTGCCGAGGATTGATACCCTCATGAAACCCCCATCAACTCCTATGACCGACCTATCACGAGCACCCTCAGGGCAAAGCCCCTATCACGATGTACCGCCACTCTTACTCCCGTTCTCTCGGCGGGCGCACGCGGATCTTCCGCTGCAGCTTGCCTCTGTGCCGGTCGCTGTATCTTCTACTCCGGCAGGGCAGCTTCTGTTCGGTTCCGATCCCTCGCTGGCATTGCTGGCGGCCTGGTTCGTCTTGCTCTGGCGCTTCACGGATCAATCTGAAGTGCTCGTCGGTTATGTGGGAGCTCATGGCGTAACAAAAAACGCTGCCCCAACGCTTCCGCTGGTTGTGCGTTTTTCCGGCGCAATGTCGTTCCGGGATGTGGTTACGCAAATCGAGCATGCGCGCACGGAAACCGGATTTGTCACCTGTGAGCCCTTAGCTTTCGAGACATTTTGCCCGGCGATGTTCTGCATCGGCGATGAGAGCTCAGCGGTTGCGACGCACACGACCCGCGGCCGGTTCCAAGTCCTGTTGCAGGTTCGAACCGATGGAGCAAGCTGGAGAGCCGATCTGTTCTACGATGCAGCCGCTTTGCCGCTCGACGCCGCACAGCGCCTTTCACGCGGCTTGGGAGTCCTGCTGGCGGCAGGCATAACGAATCCCGATTCCCCGGCTGACGCATTACCCATTCTGAGTGACGAGGATCGCCACCAGGTAACCGTCACTTTCAATCACACGGATGCTTACTATCCGGCGGACCAGTGCATTCACGAATTATTCGAGCAGCAAGCGGAAGCTTGGCCGGATCGTGTCGCCTTGCGCGATCGAACCCAGTCCCTCACCTATAGGCAGCTC
The DNA here is from genome assembly GCA_963832635.1 of Terriglobia bacterium. Lineage (GTDB taxonomy): Bacteria > Acidobacteriota > Terriglobia > Terriglobales > Acidobacteriaceae > DATFTE01. The sequence goes on from CAWHVH010000004.1 coordinate 1,932,326, forward strand.
GATGAACGCGCGAACCGGATGGCGCACTTTCTGCGCGCCAAAGGCGCAGCCCCGAGCCTGCCGGTCGCTCTCTACATGGACCGGTGCGCGGAGATGATTATCGGCCTGCTCGCCATTTTGAAATCCGGCGCGTGCTACCTGCCGCTGATTCCGTCCGATCCCCAGGCTCGTGTCGCTGAGCAGATCGCGCAGACCAAGCCGCCGATTTTGCTGACTGCGCAAAGGCTCACCCATTCGCTGCCAACCTATAACGGCGAAGTTGTACTCATTGACGGTGCGTTCGAGGAGCAGCCCTTCTCCAGGCCGGAATCGACAACCACGCCGGACGACCTGGTGTATGTCTTGTTTACGTCCGGTTCAACCGGCGTTCCCAAAGGTGTAGCCACCCGCCATCGCAATCTGGTGAATTACACGCATTTCATCCGCCGGCAGCTGCAGGTGGAAAATTACCCCCAAGGATGGCATTTCGCAACCGTTTCAACCCTGGCCGCTGACCTGGGCAACACTTCAATTTTTGGTGCTCTGACTTCCGGCGGGTGTTTGCACGTGATCGATTACGAAACTGCGATGAATCCGTCTCGGTTTGCTGATTACATGGCCGCACATCCCATTGACCTGTTGAAAATCGCGCCCTCTCATCTCGCAGCGCTGCTGAGGGAATCTGACGGTCGAGCCGTCTTGCCGCGGCATTTTGTCGTGGTGGGCGGCGAGAAGCTCACGTGGGAACTGCTGCGCGACATCCGAGACCGAAGCCGTTGTTCAGTGATGAACCACTACGGACCCACCGAGACTACGGTCGGCTGCTGCACGCTGATCGTCAAGGAAGAATCGTTTTCCGAGTGGAAGCCGGCCACCATACCGCTCGGACGGCCGATCGCCAACGACCGCGTATACATTCTCGATCGTCGCATGAAGCCTGTGCCCATCGGCGTTGCTGGAGAACTGTACATGAGCGGGGCCGGACTTTCCCGCGGTTACTACAACCAGCCGGAGCGAACCGCAGAGCGCTTCCAGCGGAATCCATTTTCGCTGGATTCTTCCGATCGTCTCTATCGCAGCGGTGATTTGGCGCGTTTCCTGCCGGATGGCACCGTCGAGTTTCTCGGGCGCACTGACCATCAGGTAAAGATTCGCGGGTTTCGAGTAGAGCCGGCAGAGCTGGAATCTGCACTCCGGCGCCACGCGAAGGTTAAACAGGCCGTGGTGGTCTCCGAAGAGAACCACCAAGGAGACCGCACACTGGTTGCCTATGTGGCATGTTCAGAGGTGGTCGGCCGGGATGAATTGCGCAGCTTTCTGGCAGCGCAAGTTCCCGATTACATGCTGCCCGCGCGTCTCACCCTGCTCGACAGCCTGCCGCTCAATGCGAACGGCAAGATTGACCTGCAGGCATTGCCTGAGCTTGGCAAGCGCGCAGACGAAGGTGAAAAGGTATTCCTCTCGCCGGCAAATTCAGACGAAGAAAAACTCGCGGCCATCTGGTCCGAAGTGCTGGGTCTGGACCGCATCAGCCGGGACGACAACTTTTTTTCGTTGGGGGGGCACTCCTTGCTTGCAACCCGCATCGTCTCGCGAATCCGAAAAATCTTCCGCGTCAATTTCCCTCTCCATGCATTGCTGGAGAACCCCACGCTGCGAGACTGCGCCGCAAGATTAGGCGAATTTGAGCACCTTACCTCGATGGACGAGGAAGACTTCACGCACCTGCTGCGTGAAATTGGCGATATGTCCGAAGAAGAGGCGGAACGAATTCTGGCCTCAGGGGAAGAAAGATCAGAGGACAGCTCCGACCGTCCGGCTCCCACCCCCTAAGCTTAGCCAGCGGAAGCAAGCGGAGCACAAAAGTGGTGGGAAGCAGCGAGGCGCCCATGTGGGTCATCTATGGCGATAATGTCTGTCTTCACCAGGTTGGTTGCCTTTTGCTGGTTTGGCGCTCCTGGAGGTTCAGAGGTGTGCTCAGAATAGATAAATCAAGTTCACTGCTGAAGTGAACTGCCGCTTTCCGGTGGGGGTACTGCCTTCCAGGAACACGTTTTTGTCTGACAAGTCCAGGCGTATATCGCCCCGCAGAACAAACTTCCCGTCGGCCCTTCTGAAGTGGGAGTTCAACCGTGAAAATTTGGCGGCTCTGTCGTATTCGGAAGTGAGGGTAAATCCCCGTAAAGTTTGATCGATGCCAGTTCGGGTGCCGCCGCCGTCGTTGAAAGCCTCGCCGCGGAATGCGAGCGAGAACTTGGAAGTCAGGCTGTACTTGGCGTATCCGGCAAGTCCCTTCCAAAGCGCGTCGTGGCCGGGGGCGACACCATTCTCTTCATGGCCATAGAGTCCATCGCCGCCCAAGGTGAGCTTCGGGACCGGCTGCCATTGCGCGACCAATTCGTAGACCGTGCGCTGGTCGTGATTATCCCGTCGGCGCTCCGGGCCGTGAATGAAGTTGAACGTGATGTTCAAGGTCTTCGTAGGAGTCATCGCGAACTGGGTGGCAGCTGTGTAGGCGTGATTGAGACGCTGCACATCGTCCCACCCATTGCACACGGAGACCATTGCAGTGACCTTGCTGCTGAAAGCGTAGGTCGCCTTGACTCCCGTATGGGTAAACGGAATTCCGTACCCAAATATGAACCCCCGACTGAAGTTGTCGTTGTAACCGTCATAACCGCCAATCAACTCATATCCCATGTGGGTAACGAACTTTCCGGCGTCGAGGCGCAGACCCTTCCCGGCAGGCCCGACCGGAAGGATGTAGCTGACAAACAGTTGGGAAATGTCGACGTGGTGCGCGATCCCGGTACTCATATCGCGAAAGAGGCCGTACGCGGCGGTGACTTCCGGAACGCCCGAGCCTGCCAGCAGGTCGAAGCGAAAGCCGAATTGTTTCGGCTCGCTGATCGGACGTTGAATAACCAGTTGAGCGACATCCAGTTGGGGATCGTCGTCATTGAAGTCGAAAACCCGGAACTGGTTGATTCGTGGGCTGGGCTGGTTAACGTTGTAGGTGTAGGAGAAAGAGAGGAACCCGTCGGTCGTGATGCCTCGCCACCACGGTCTTGCGTCCGTCGGATTGGCGGTTGAAGCTGGGGCGGGCGCGGGCTCGGAAGTTTGAGCATGGGTCAGCAGGGGCGAACTGACGATCACCCCTGCCACAATCCATTTCGCCATGAAATGGCGAACGATCCGTATGGTCCTTCGCCAAAGTGTTTGGTCCCAGCTAGCGGATGCCCGCATGAACCAGATCCTCGCGCTCGGGGGCATCTTCATAGGCGTGCTCGCCGTGGATCGATTGATCGAGGCCGATTTCTTCGCTCGCCTCATCGACTTTCACCGTGGTGAACCTGTCGATGACGTACAACATCGCGTATGTGAACACGAAGGCCCAGACCGACGAGAAGAGCACGGCGGCGACTTGCTTTACGAAGAACGTGGAATCGCCATAGAGCAACCCATTTGCCCCTGCAGGATTGAATTGCCGGTTGGCGAAGATTCCGAGCATGACGATGCCGAGGAACCCGCCCACACCGTGGACGCCCCAAACGTCAAGCGCGTCGTCCCAGTGCAGTTTGTTCTTCAGTTCAACGGCGTAGTAGCAAACTACTCCGGAAACTATGCCAATGATGACAGCGGTGGTGGGTGATACATAGCCGGCCGCGGGAGTTACTGTCGCCAGCCCGGCAACCGCTCCCGTCAGCAGGCCGAGGAATTTGGGCCTCTTTTCATTGATCCATGCCACCAGCATCCATGCGACCGCCGCGAACGAGGCAGCCACATCGGTATTGAGAAAGGCGGTGGCCGTCACCGAATCGACGCGCATTTCACTCCCGGCATTGAAGCCGTACCATCCGAACCACAGCAGGCCGGCTCCCAGGGCAACCAGCGGGACGCTGTGCGGGCCGCGATCGACGCAGTGCCGCTTGCCTACATACAGAACCGAAGCCAAAGCGGCGATGCCCGCGATGTTGTGCACGACAATGCCGCCGGCAAAGTCCAGCACGCCCCATTGCTGTAGTATGCCGCCACCCCAGACCATATGAACGAAGGGGAAATAGACGAAGGTCAGCCAACCGGTGAGGAACAACATGTACGCCTTGAAGGTGACCCGATTGGTAAACGCGCCGGAGATCAGCGCCGGCGTGATGATGGCGAACATCATCTGGTACGCGATGAACACGAACGCAGGTACTGTGTCGTTGGGCGCCGATGCGGTGGTGAGATCGACTCCTCGCAGGAAGGCATTGTGGAAGTTGCCGATGATTCCGTGCCAGTCGCCGCTGAAACACAAGGAATAGCCGTACAAGTACCAGATCACCGTCGTCCAGCCCATCGAGACAAAGCTCTGAAACATAATGGCCAGCACGTTTTTCCGCCCCACCAGGCCGCCGTAGAAAAATGCGAGGCCGGGCGTCATCAGCATGACCAGGCTGGTGCATAAAAGCATGAAACCTGTATTACCAGTATCCAGATGCAGCATTGAAAGTTCTCCGGGCGAGCAAGTTAGAGGGCGTGAGAATTTGCGGGCGAATCGAGAAGCCACTGCTCTCCGAGACTTCACGGTCCGATGAGGCGCGAATGGCGAGAACCGCGCTGCCTTCCTTGATGACCGACAGGAAACGTGGAAACAAGGAACTGGCTGGCATCACCGAACTGGAAAGCGAAGGAAACGTCAGCTCTCGGGCAGCCGTGCGGACCCATGCCAAAACAGGACCTCCAGTCACTCCCTCGTGTAAGAGCGTGTACTCTGCCGAGCACCAACGCCATGAGGCACGTCACAGCTGGTTGTGACGCGCACAACAACATCCGGACGAGTGCCGGGCCTGTAGCCGGCAGGTTGCCATGGTTTGCTGATCGCGGGGCCTGTCGTGGAATGAACCGCGTTGCTGTTTGCCTGGCTCCATCGCATTTGGAACAAATGGTCGGCTATTCGGAAGTTGGAGAAGCTTTACTTCGATCCGGTGTCCGAAGCTGTACAAAGGCGCTTGCCCCAACGATCCCGCAGGCCATTTTCCGAAGAAGGACATCTTCTTTGTCAGGCGGCGCAACCAGAGCGTGGTGGTACTCGCAAACACGAATGACAGTGCTACCGACGCATGGATGAAATACCGTCCGAACAATTCGCGGCTATTCGCCGCACCAGCCGGCGACTCCCCAACTGCCAATCCAAAGCCCCATTTCGGGGATGAACGGCTTTAGAAGTGCAGCCAGGAGGCCCGCCAATGCAAACCCGCAGCTTCACGCTATTTTGTTTCGCCGCAGTTAGAGCCGATCCATTTTGAGGTGAAAGTCGAACTGCTCTCCATCGCGTGGCCATTTCCGTTGGCCGCCATGTGTCCGGAACCTTTCACGTTTTCCGGGTCCGAGGCCTCGACCTCGATGGTGCCCTCGCCCCTTATGTTTTCGATGGTGCAAACCATTCTTACTTCGGCCTTCGTGCTAGTTGAAGTCAGAATGGTTTGAGTGCACTCTGCGTCTTTCGGCGTTCCTCCCAGTTTGAAGCCCTTCTGTAGCTCTTCTTTCGTAAGGCAATGTCTCTCGGTAAACGTGTTGGTGCGTTCTCCCGAGTTCGACTTCATTCTCTCTTCCAGCCGGGCGCGCTGCTCGGGCGTGAGCCGCTCCAGCATGCCGGGAGGAAGGGGTATTTCGCCCCCCACTTTGATGGTGGTCGTCGACTCCCACAGACCGGTTTTCACGTTTAGAGCGATGGATTTGTCGGCGGCCCAAACCGCGATGGCTGAGATGACAACGAATCCAAGCAGGGCTTTGCGCATTAGAGTTCTCCTTTTCAAATAGGTTTCGAGTGCCTCGTTTGACTTAGAACGGACGCACTCCTTTCGGTCCGATTACCGTGATGTCCAGGGCGTAAACGGACACTCCGCTGTTGCCGCATCCTTGTTCCTGCCACGCGATGCTGATCTTGTCGATGCCGGTGAGTGAGGTGTTCCAGTTGCCGTTGGTGGTGAACTTCAGGGAACAGGACTGCGGAGTCAAATTCGCGTAGAAGGGCTGGACGCTCTGGATTTCAAAATCAGGGTGAAGCACATTCACCAGATCAACGGTGTCGGTGCCGGGGGGAAATGGGGCCGCGTTGTCGTCGCGTACGACGGCGAAGGTATGGCCTGGCAGCACCAGAGACGCCGCTGATGGACTCAGGAAATGCGGCTGCACCAGATTTCCCGCAGCGTCGTTGACGTGGGTGGGGAAAAAATCGATTCCCGACTTCAGCATTTGGCGCTTTCCGGGGTTGCCTGCGCCATAGAGTGCGGATGGAACGGAGGCCAAAGTCTGCGGGGCACGCGTGGCGAAGAAATGGAACCCGGGACTCCACAAGGTTCTTTGGTCGCTGGTGACGATTTGCACGGTGCAGTTTGCGGAATCGTAGAAGCCGCTGGCGGAGGGATCGACCACGGCCTCGATGGAAGAGTCCGACCAGGCGGTAGGCATCAGGGCAACCCAATCAGAGTGGAGTTGCGTGGGTGCTTGGATAAGGCCGCGGTTCGAAATGTTCTGGTTGGGAATGCCCGTGAGATAAATGCGGCCTGGGTTGGCCCCGAAGCCACACCCCTGGATGCTATAGCTGTATCCCGGGCTAAAGACCGCGCCTGACTTGGCATGATCGACAGCGCTGATTCCCGTGCTTCCCATGCACACCGACTTGGCGTTGGAAGGTCCATGGAACTGATTAGCGGCAGACGTGGGATGGGCGCCCGGGCGAGTTTTCTGGGACGGCATCGTCTGCCGCGACCTCGGCTGTGCGGTCGTGGGAGACAGTAGTGTCTGTCCAGGTGTGAGCAGACCGCCCTTCCCCTCGGCGTCCATTGGGGTTGTTCCGCCGTTGAGCGAGGGAACTGATCCGCCAACAAATTGCCCGGCTGCTTTCTTGCGTCGGAGTACGACGATGATGCTCGCGGCCTGGCCTGTTTCCGGCACGGTGATTTTTGGCCCGGCGACAACGCGGTTGGGCAAACGCTCGATGCCGGAATTGAAGGGTGCCCCTGCCGCGGATGAATTGTGCCGAATCCAATTGGTCTGGACCCCCAGCAAAATCTGAGCCACGCTGTCAGGAACTGCGCCCCACATCGCCAATACAATCAGCACAGTCTCCAGGACGCACTCCCTTTGCACGCGGCGCTGGTATCGGCAGGTCACAATGCAGGCCAGTGTGCGGTCACGAAGAGTGCCGGTCAAAGGACTTGCCTCTGACTCCGGTCTGACCCGAAAAGTGTTGTGTATCGAGAGAGATAACCGGACTGCTGACGTGTCGTGAGGTGCGTGCTAGAATTCAGCCAATTTCCCCGGGGGCTGCTCCATGGCGTCGCCAAACTCCTCTGCCCGAGTGTTCCGGTTTGGTCTCTTCGAGGCGGACGCCGCTCAAAGCACCCTGGTGCGCAACGGGGTTCGAGTAAAGGTCCAGGAACAGCCGTTCCGCGTGCTCACCCTGCTGCTGGAACGCGCTGGAGAGGTAGTGACCCGGGAAGAATTAAGGGCCAAGTTGTGGCCGGAAGGCACGTTCGTCGATTTCGACGGCAGTCTGAACGTCATCCTGAAGAAGCTGCGCGCTGCCCTGGAAGACAATTCCGACAATCCCTTATTCATTGAGACCATTCCACGACGGGGTTACCGATTCATTGCCCCGGTCAGCGCGACAAGCCGTAGCAAGGTTGAGGATGCGCCCGGGAGCGAGGCAGCTCCTCCTGAGATTCTCGCGACCACGGGGCCCGCGAAGCTCAAGCCAAGTCGGCGCGGACTCCTGATCTACGCAGCCGCGAGTGTGGCGGTTGTACTACTGGCGGCGATGGGGTGGCTGGGCTGGCATCGAACCCGGGGCGTTCGTGCGGCTGCGAGTTCGCCGCAGGAAGAGTTCGCGGTCCCTGTCCGGAAATCCATCGCGGTGCTCGGCTTCTACAACGTAAGCGGAAATGCGAATGAAGCCTGGCTGGGCACGGCCTTGTCGGAAATGCTGAGCACGGAGTTGGCGGCTGGCGAGAAACTTCGCCTGATCGCTGGAGAAGATATTGCGAATCTGCGTCTCTCCTCGCCATGGTCGCAGATCGATACGTTGAATCGAGACAGTTCGGCGCGAATCGGCACCGCGCTAAACGCCGACTACCTCGTCCTCGGATCTTATACGGCGTTGCCCGGCGCGGGCAAAACGCAGTTACGGGTGGATGTCCGGCTGCAGGACGCGCAGACCGGCGAAATATTGACAGAGGTCGCCGAAATCGCCGGCAACCAGAACCTGTTTCCCCTGGTTTCTCGCCTGGGTTCGAGTCTTCGCGAACGATTGGGCATGCCGGGCCTGGCTGACACCGATCAGGCGGGCGTTCTGGCCTCGATGCCGATGGATGACGAAGCCGCCCGGCTTTACGCCCTCGGAGTGGCCAAACTGAGAGCGTTCGACATTCTTGGCGCCAAAGATCTCTTGTTGCAAGCCGGCGAAGCAGATCCTAAGTTTTCGCTGGGACACATGATGCTGGCACGCGCCTGGGGTCAACTCGGATACGAGCAAAATCGTAGAGACGAGATCAAGAAGGCGTTCGCCCTGGCGCAAGACCTGCCTCGCGGCGAACGGATGATGGTGGAAGGTGACTACCAGGAAAGTCTTGGCAATCACGAAAAAGCGGCGTCGGTCTATCACGCTTTATTCGAACTGTTTCCCGACAGCGTGGACTACGGACTAAGGCTGGCGGCTGCACAAATCGTGGCAGGACACGGAAGCCAGGCAGCGCAAACCCTCCAGCAGCTTCGACGATTGCCGCCACCCGCGTCCGAGGACCCACGCATTGATTTGGCAGAGGCGAAGCTTACGAAAGATAAGCCTGCTGCCCTGGCTCTGATTCGTCGCGCGGTGGAGAAAACTTCAGCCCAACAAAATCGGTTGCTGTACGCGGAGGCTCGAAAGCAAGAATGCCTGACGCTGCTGTACGGTGAAAATCCTGCAGAAGCTCCCCCCTCATGCCAGGATGCTTATAACATCTTTATAGGGGCTGGAAACCGCCTTGGGGCCGCTGATTCGCTCCGCTTGCTTGCTGATGGTTTAGGCACTCAGGGGCACTTTGAGGAGGCGATTTCGACTTATCAGCGCGCGCTCTCGGTTCTGCAGGGGCTGGGGGAGTACGAAAAGACCGGCGCGATCGTCAACAACATGGCCATCAACTTTGAGAACGAAGGCAAGCTGGATGACGCCGAGCGCTTGTACCGCGAAGCCAAACTCGATTTCGAAAAAGCGGGCGATAGGGGAAATGCAGCCACCGCTCTGGGCAATCTCGGCGACACCGCATATCTCCGCGGGAACCTGGACGCGGCCGGAAAGTCTTATCAAGAAGCGTTGCAGATCATCGCAACCATGGACCCGGCACATCCCGGTTATGTGATGTACCGGCTGGCCGATCTGGATTTGACGCGAGGACAAGTGGAGGACGCCAAGCGGTTGGCGGAGCAGGCAATCACTGTACTCCGCCAGGAGCAAGACGGGCTACAGTACCTGACCGGAGCCATGATCGTTTTGGGGGAGACCCTTGAGGCTCAAGGGGATCTTGCCGGGGCGCGCCAACAGTTCGAAGACACGCTCAACATCCGGCAGAAAATAGGGGCGCTCGACGCCGTTGCCGAAAGCCAGTCGGAACTGGCAGCGCTGGCGTTACAGGAAGGAAACCCCGACCGCGCGGAGACGCTTTTGCAGAGCGCATTGCCCACCTTCGAAAAGGACCAAAGCGATCCTGCGGCCAGCAGTGCCCTGCTGCTGCTGAGTCGCGCGCTGACGCTGGAAAATAAGCCCGGGCAAGCCCGCGATACGCTGAAGCGCGCTGCGCTGCTCGCGCACAACACCCCTGATCCGGCCCTGCAGTTGCCCATCATGGTGCAAACCGCGCGAATCAATGGTCTCTATCCTGAAGCGGCCGCAAGCGTCTCTGCGATTTCTGCGGCGGAGCAACAACTTCGATCGGCGGCCGCGACGGCCAAGAAGCTCGGATACTACGGCCTGGAATGCGAAGCGCGGCTCGCACTAGGGGAAGTCGAAGCCAAACAGAATCCTTCTCTGGCGCAGGCTCAGCTCAGCAGCCTCGCCACCGAGGGACGAGCGCATGGTCTGGAACTCGTGTCACGGCAGGCCGGGGAAGTCATGGCTCGATCCTCTAATATGGTGGCAACCACGGGCCGAAGCCGTTAACCTGTTGCTCTGTCCCCACACTGCTGCGGTGCCTTAACCTCTCATTCTTCACTTTCGCTACCTCAGGCGCGAGGTCAGAATCCCGCATAACTCAATCACTTGCTTGGGGTTAGTGGGTCAGTTGGATTTCACTCAAGGTTCCTTTGACCCACCTCTGGATCTGGATTATTTCTCGCCCAGTTCCGGAGGTGACCACGGATGCGTAGAAATTTTGGTGCAGTTCTTCTCGTCGTTGCCTGGCTCGCTGTGAGAGTTCCAGCGCAGATAGGCAGAACGATGCCGGCGCCCCCGCAAGTAACGCCGCCCGCTCTTCAGAAACACGGACCTCCATCCCAACCCCAAACCCAGAATCAGGGAGTGGTCGTGGGTTACGTGTACTGGAATACGGCCGGCCTGCAATACAACCAGGCATCTCCATGCCAGGGTCTTTCGGTGACGATCAGCCTGGGGACGGGTCCCAACCCAACGCAGGAATCGTTCAAACCGCTGGGAACCTACAACAGCTTCAGCTCGCTGGGAAACATCGGAGGCTATGCCGTCTGCGAATACGCTGTGCACCAGGTTCCCCTCGGTCAAGACTTGCAGGTGCAGATCGGCGTCGCGCCGTCTACGTTTTCGCCGGCAGTTGCGCCGTCCATTCCTTCCACGGCCAACAATCCGAGTAGTCCCATCAAGATCATTGGCGGAACCTGCAACCATCTGCCTCCCGCGGTGCCATCGGTATCTGTATTGGGCTCGGGTTGGTGGACCTGCGGAGACTACGCCTATAACGTCAATTTCGTTCTGCATGCGCTGTCAATCGGGCGACTGGCGGCGGGCGCTAATACTCGGATCACTCTCGCGACTCCAAGCCCGGGGCCGGTCAAAACGAGTCCTGGCCTACTTCCATCGCAATCGCGCGGCATGCTCATGGGCGGCGCCAGCGCCGTTCCACAGCAAGCTACTCCTACTACGACGTCAATATCTCCCACGCGGCCCTCACAGGTGCAGCAACCAATTCTCACCAACGCGGATGTGATCAAGCTGGTACGTGGTGGTGTTCCTGAACTGGTTGTCATTTCCAAGATCCAATCGGCCCGCAAAGGGTTTGACTTCTCTTCTTCAGGATGCCGGGCGCTGGTGCAGGCGCGGGTAAGCGCGAAGGTTCTTGAGGCGATGGGCGACAGAAGTGTACAGCCGTGTTCGAGCGACGGAGGAAGAGTTGCCGGCGGTGCCGGGGGCAATTCGCAACTCTTGCCGGCAGCCAACGGGAACGCCAGGTCCGGGCAACTTGCAACCACCGCTCAAAACAGCAAGACGCTGGCAAGCAAGCTGAAGGTAATGCCGGGTAAGAAGATTCGAGTCTCCAATCGAGTGCAATCTGCGGATTCCGCGATCACGCAAACCTTGCTCGCGCAGAGCCTCGAAACCCACAAGGAAAAATTGGCGGCGTCTACAAAAGCGCGGGTCGCTGGACCACTTGTGCATCCGTCGAGTACCGGCGGGTCGGGGCCGTTGCACGTTTTGGACTCTACTACGGACCCCGCCACCGGAAGCTCGACGCCTCCTGGAGGAGATCCTGCCGGGGGCACGCCGCCGGCTGGAAGCGGCTCAGGGCAACCTCCTCTGCAGCAGTCGGGCAACCCACCCACGCAAGCCACTTCGGGGCAGACGCTTATGCAGCGGGCGATTCACGCGCCGCAACCCATCAGCATGTGCCGCTTCACCACGGAACCGGTGATCGAAACCATCAGCGGCAAGCAGCACAGCATCGTGTTCACGCCTGATCCGGGCAACGGGCAGTATCCCGCGAATCAATATGTCATCACCGGATGCAACTTTGGAGCGGTGCAAGGAAGCGCTCGCATCTTCGGATCATTCATCAACAATCCGAGCCCGGTCAATCTCGGGATTGACCTGTGGAGCGATAGCCAGATCGTTGTCACCTTCAACCCGACGTTTCAGAACGAATACGACCTGAAGAACGTCACGTTGGCCATCGTGAGAACTGACGGGCACACCGTGCAGTTTCCAGGGATTTCCTTCTACGCCACGCGGGAATCCCGTTCGTTAGCGCGGGTTCCACATTCGGTGGTGAAGCTTCCCACCGGTTACCTGCAGCAGAACATGGTGTTTAGTCCGGTCAATACCTCCACTCTGACCGTCGCCGGCTTGGCACCCCCCGCGCAGCCGGTGAGCATCGCTTTCTGGATATTTGACCCCATCTGGTCGAGCAACGTCGGCGATGGCTACCCTCCCAGCCGCCTGTCGTTCTCGGATTCGATTGATTTCAGCCAACTGCGCCCCGGGTTCGTACTGGATGGCGATGTGCAGACCGTCGTTGGTGTCTATGCTCCGGATCTTTCATCGCACGGAATTGGCGTGGATGGCGGAAGTTGCAAGTACTTTGACGTGGTTGTCAGCGCCTCGCAGACCGGCAACACGTTGACGGTCGGGGTGCAGCCCGCCGAATGTGACAACTCGGGGAAGTTTATCTATGCCTACTACGGCCTTGAGCTCTCGGTCACTGGGCCGAAGGGGACCTTACTCGATCCGTGGCCTGGCGGATTGCAATGAGCGATCGATGCCGTTGGTCAGCTGGAGTCGACAGGTCGCAAACCGCAGGCCGAAGTCTTTGGGAGTTTCTCAGGAATGGAGACTTACATGAAATCCAAAGTTCTTTTTCGAAGCGTGCTGATGGTGGGCATGGGGCTGGTGGCGGCGCGGTCGTTCGCACAGCAACCCCAGCGCCCGCTCACCAACGATGACGTGATCCAGATGGTGAAGAGCGGCGTGCCGGAATCCGTCGTGGTGTCTGACATTCAGTCGCACCGGGGAAAGTTCCAGACTTCGACCGCGGAATTAGTGCGCCTGCACAAGGCCGGGGTCACGGAGAACGAATTAAACGCGATGATCGCGGCCTCGAGCCGAGGCGGTTCGGGCGCTTCTCCCGCTTCCCCAACCGAACAAAGCGCGGCTGCAAGCCCGGCTACGAAGTCGCGGAAGCCGCAAGTCACGGTGACTGCGGGCGGACCCGCGCAAGAGTTAGCTCTGGAGAAGACACAGCTCGCGGAAACGAAGACCAAGCCTTCTTCGATGGCGAGCCTGGCTTCCGACTCGGTCCTGACTCAGGCTATGGAGGCGGAAGTGAACACAGCCACCTGGGATGCAGCCAGCCACATGAACTCCGTTGCCGGCAGCAGCTCGATGCAGCAGGCGGGTAGCGTTTTCTCCAACGTCATGGCCCACCGCCAGCCCAAAGTGACCTACGTCTGGGGCGTCCCCGGACCCGCTTCCTCCAATGTGTTGAAGAAGGCTTCGCCAAGTTTCGAGGTCGATTTCTCTCGCACGCTGGGCGTGAAACCGGACGACTTTGCTCCCACCATCGTGAAACTGACCCCGGCGCAGAACACCTGCCGCATTGTTGGCGCAACTCAGGGAAAGGCAGATGCGCGCTCTACCCCGGCAGCGGACTGGCAAGTCTATTCGCACTTTCTGGAGGAACGCGTTCCCGTGCAATCGCAGAAGGAAGCTTCCGGGAAATACAAGATCTCCCCCGCCTCGGAGTTGGCGCCTGGCGAGTACGGGGTCGTTCTGCGCCCGGTTTCCAAAGCCAAGAACTTTTCCGGCGGCGATGTCGCCCGCGCGCAAGGCGATGGACTGATGTTCGACGCCATCTGGACTTTCCAGATTTCCGATGATGCGGAGTAGACGCGAACAGTTGGCGATAGAAACTCGCGGACACCGCCGCAACATCTCAAAGGAAGAAAATGACGACAGATAATCGACAGGCAAAGTGGTGGATTTGTGCGGCGGCAGCGCTTACGCTGCTCGCGACCTTCGCGTGCACGTCGCATTCCGAAAAGAACGCCCAGGAAGAAACGTCGGGCGCAGGGTCGAACAGTGCAGGCTCTGCAATCAACGTGATGTGCATTGGGGATCGGATCAACGATCCTCCCCAGCCCTTTCATTACTCCTACAAATATTCCGATGCGACGGGTTCGATCGAGCAGCAGGCCGACATCACGCCTCAGGCCATAGACATCACGGCCCAGGACAACTCGGGCACTCATTCGTATCACGGCGTCCGGTCGAACGAGGTGAGTTGGAGCAGCGCAGTTCTCGATCTTTCCTCCCTGAAAATCACCGGGATGTCTGCCAGGCTCGATTCCCTCAACCAGACCTCAAGCATTTCTCGCCAGGGCTCGGAGAACATAAACGGCTATCCGGCGACCAGGTACTCCATCGATACCGCCGGCGCCCGTTCCTCCGATGAACAAACGTTCGTGACCCTGTTTGGCAAAGGCAGCTTTGAGAAAGGGACGATCTGGACCTCGGACGATGGTTGTGTCGTGAAGTTGATTCTGGACGAAGGCCTTGGGCAGACCGACGGAAGCGTCAAGAAAGCTCATTACGAAATGGCGAGGATTCGCAAATGAAGATTCTGTGTACGACGACTTGCTTGTTTCTATCGCTCTTGCTGGTGCTGCTCGCGGCAGCGTGCAATTCCAGGCAAGCGCGGGACGTGCGGCGTACCAGTGAACAGGCGAGCACGCACGAGAGCAATCCTGTTTTGCGTTCACTCGATAATTCCTCGTATTGTGTCCAAAACATCACTCAAGGACCGCCGAGCGCCACGCCGATTCATTTTTCCTACAAAAAAGATTCCACCGACGGAAGCTCTACCGATTACGAAGCCGACCTGGCGGGCGACACCTTCGACGTCACCATTCACAATCGCCGTCCCGCGACCGATATCGATCGGCAGGTCAATGGCGTTCCCGGGGCAAAGCCGGTGTCCATCCATGATGGATTCGCGGAATCGCTGCAGACGAATCATTACAACCGCTCTGATGACCGCGGGTGGGTCCTCGCGGGCAATGGCGTTGTTCTCGGAGTCACGCCCTGGCAATTGTTTGTAACCAAGCCGACCGTGACCCAGGCAGGCTCGGAGAACGTCATCGGCTACGAGACCACCAAGTACACAGTGGACACGAGGCAACAGAGTTCAATCGATAAGTTCGCGGGGAGCAATGGCTGGAACGTGAAAGACTACAACATTACGGGCACCGTATGGGTGACGAAGGACACGGCTTGCATTCTGGAATATACGATTGATCTGGAGAAGATCGGCAAAGACGACAAGGTGAGCGAGACTCATTACCAGGGAATCATGACCAAACGATAAATCCGGTTGCCTTCTAAGTTGCGCCCGTGGAAGACCTCAATGCGCAGGATGCATAAGTCGTACTTAGCCTTCATTATGCTGGTTGGGATGCTCACCGGCTGTCATCACACGAAGCCGGTATCGCCGCGGGTCCTCGAGGAATGCGATCCAGCGGGATACGTTCCCTGCATTCGGCAGTCACCGATCCTGCCGGCGGCGTCGCCCAGTTCACCTATGACGCGTCGGGGCAGCTTGCATCCTCAACCGACGCCGATGGCGTGGCTGAGCGTTATGAACGCAAAGTCTCGGGCGACAGTCTGGAAATCAGCGTTTCCAGGTGCGTTCCGATGGATACGTTGGCGACTACAGCTTCACTGCGTCGCAAACAGCACCGCAGCGTCATTGATGAGGCAAGCAACGCGGATTGTTCTTGCAGCTTTTCCGGGAGGAGACGATGAGCACAACTTGCCAGGGGTGCGGAGCACCACTTAGCGAAGGTCAGGCTTTCTGCACGGTCTGCGGCAAACGCCAGTCGGATCCTGCGCCTACCGCAAATGCCTCGCCAACCATTGTCAGTGCTCCCGCACAGCAGGCTGCCTCTCCTTCGAACTCTCCGGCAGTCTCCTCGGGCGGCAGCAAGGCGGTGAAGCTGATTATCATCGCCGCTGCGCTGCTGGCAACGTTCCTTATTTTGATTATGGGGAGCTGCGCCTACATTGCGTACCGCGCGAGAAAGAAAGTTCAAGAAATGGAGCAGTCCTACCAGCAGAACGGAATCAAGCAGAAGGTCTCTGGCTCGCGCGACAACAACGCGATTGCGCAAAACACCGGCACACACGACTCGAATTCATCTTCGTCTCCAGCAAATGGAGCCCCAGCCCCAAACGGCGAGATACCGCAAGCACCGCCGTCGTTTGGTCCTCCGAAGGCCGACCCGGTGGTGCCGGTCGCCGCTACGGGCAACCAGGCCAAAGACTGGGCCCTGCGATATGAGCGTACCGAGAACGGCCCCGAAGCGGACCTCGTGGTGCGCACAGGCGACATTAATAATCTCGGCTTCGGATGGCCGCAGGGTTTTGACCCATTCTCCGGAGACTCGACTCCGCCACATCGCTGGCCCGATCCGAACAACATTCCGGCGGGCGCTCCGGATGGAACGGATCGCGTCATGATTGGCAGCGCGGTGGTTCCGGGGCTAGGCGACGGCTATAGCGGAGCACTCACGGATTGCGCGATAGAGAAGCAGATGACGTCGCCGCCGCCCTCACTGGACGCAAGTTGCAAACACGCCCGCGAACTAACCATGCCGACACCGATCGTTCTGAGCGTGGGGGCCTTACCGGCAAAGATCAATACCGTCCTTGTGCAGATGTTTGTGGACGACTTCCAAGCCGTGCCCTTGCATTCGCACTTTCAAGTGAGCCTGAATGGCACCCGCATTCCAACCTTCGAGTATGCGATCAACGCCCTCGATCAGAGTGGGCCCATCGGCAAACTGGTCAGCTTGAAACTGCTACCGGAATACTGGCCACTGCTGCAATCGGGCACAGTCAAGCTGCTGGTCGATGACCCTACAACGCATGTGCCGGACGGATATGCCATCGACTTCGTACGCATCCTGGTAAATCCGCACAATTTCAAGTACGAAGTCTCACTGGTTGCCACGGTTACTGACGCCGACCAGAACAAGCCGATCGCGGGCGCTACCGTGACCGCCGCTCTCGAATCTGCATCCACCGATCAGCAGGGAAAATGTCGGTTGAGCGGATTGCCGGCCGGGCTCGCAGTAGCGACAGCGGCGGCTCCCGGATACGACGAGAACTCCGTTCCCGTTGATCTTGTCGCCGGACAGAGCGGAACCGCGGAAATTAAGCTGCACAAGCATCAGGAGAACACCGCCGACCTCGAACGCTCGATCGAGCAAACGGGGTCTGTAGCCATCTACGGAATTCACTTCGACACGGACTCGGCGAAGCTGAGGCCGGATAGCATGTCGGCACTCAATGCCGTTCTGGGGCTCATCAACAATCATCCCGGATCAAAGTGGGTGATTGCCGGCCACACCGATAATCAGGGAGATTCGTCTCACAACCAGACACTCTCGGAAAATCGCGCTGCGTCAGTGATCGCGTGGCTGAAACAACATGGTGTGGACTCAGGACTATTGCATCCCGAGGGTTTCGGGGCAAGCAGGCCGGTCGCCGATAACTCCACCGCCAACGGCAGGGCGCTCAATCGGCGAGTGGAAGTTTCGCCGGCAGGCGATCGGTGAAGGGGTCACCGCAGTCCGATTGGGCGAGTCACCACTTCCCGGTAACTTGCTCACGTGAAAGCATTTGTGAAGTCACGCCGGAGTCACCTGCAGTTCCTTTGACATCGTCCTCTTCATGCCACAGTCTGTGCCCGAGACCGCGAGGAATCACCCCCTGAGTGCGGAGGCGGGTCTGGCGGAGGAGGAAAAATGGAGCAGGGACGTTTCACAAAACCGATCACATCAGGCGTCATGCGGATGCTCGGAATCGCAACCGTGGCGTTTGCGCTGTGCATGTTGCCGACGGCGTCAAGAGCGCAGGCTGGAGCCCCGGCTGGGACCCCGGTCGGAGCCCCGGCCACTCAGGCGCAAAGAATGCCTGCCAACCTGAAGAAACGTCCGATGACCGCGGACGAGCTGAGGAAAGCGCAGACGGAATCCAGACGCAAGGCCAAAGGCACGCCCAAAAGCGTGGTGCGCCATTCCGCTTTGGGGATGATGAAGATACGGATGAAGCCGGAATTGTTCACTGTCCTTGAGCAGCAAAAAGCTTTTGTGGCCAGCAGGGGCGTCAACATGGCGCGAACGCGAACGCTGACCCAGCCGATGCTGCAGAACCAGCCGAAGGTGGGAGTCGGTACCCTGATGAATTCCACAAATCCGAGCCCCAGCGGCCCGGTTCAGCCCACGACTGGGGCGCAGATGAATAGCGCGGGCACGACGGGCAAGAACACGCGCATGCTCGCGGCGCCGGCGCCGTTGAAAACCATGACGGCAATCTGCCGGTCTCCGGTGATCTCGGATGTGAACGGCCAGGCGACGAAGGCGGTGTTTACACCGCAGCCCGAGTACAACTCCTACGTCATCAAGGGCTGCTTCTTTGGGACCAATACCGGCCAGGCCTACCTGGTGGGAAAGTTCAACGCGTTAAAAGTCAACCTGCAGCCAACCTACTGGGTCGATGACGAGATCGATGCGCGGGTCGATCCCAACATCGCCGGTGAACTCGATCAGGATAATGTCTCGCTGGTCATAGCACCCGTCAACGGTCAACAGATCAAGGGCAATGGTTTCAAATTCTATGCGGTGCGTTCCGATCCGGCGGTGCTATTGACCTCGATTCCACAATCGTGGGTCTGGCTGTCCATCGTGGGAGGAAATATCCTGGATCACGTTCAGCAGCCGAATGTCGATATCGAATACTCGTCCCCGGTGATCTCCGATGATCCGCCGGACGCCCAAGGGTGGTCGGCCTACGTCGGACGTGGGAACGATAACGGCAAGTTTGACCCACTCGCTGACTACTACTCCTTCTACATGGCGCCCGGATGGAGCACGGATTCGTTTCAGCTGCTTCCCTTTGACCGGCCTCCTGGTTGCGGAGGAGTGGTTACCTACAAGCAAACCTTCGGGACCTGGGACCCGGAGTGGGATGTCGGCGACGCCATCCGCGTGAACTGGGCGGATACGTCGTGCTCTGGGTTTGTGCCCCAGCCCCCGGTTTTCCCCCTGTTCGTGACCACCTACAGCAATGTCACCGGCTCAGCCTATGCATTGAAGGTATGGGCACGCGGACCGCGTTGTACCGATCTCTATAGCGGGAAGCTGCAGCAGCAGTGTGTTCAGAACGTGCGTAACTGCGGGAACGAAACCTGTGGCCACTGACGGGAAATCGCCCCGACAAATCGGTGTGATGAAAACGTGATGGTCGGAATCGCGAGACCACCCGGAACTTGATCAGGAGGCCGCAGACTTAACGAGTGGCTCTCCATGGAGACCTTTGAGGGCCGGAGAACACTAAAGCGGTTCCGGCAAGATCGGCTGACGGCCGATCAACCATTTCTCACTCACGTGCTTTGGTCTGCCGGGTAACGCCGCAGAGGCGTTAGGCCAGAACGACCCTGGTTTTCGATCGGCCCGGCTGATCCTTCTTTCTTTGGAAAGCTTTCACGCGGTCTCTATAAAGGGCGCACAAGCGTCGAGTGCAAACCGCCACTCGATTAGCCAATCATTTTGCGCTGATCGCCGATCCGGCGCTCGCGTTCGTTGGCGAATCGCTCCACTCCTCGGAAAATCGCATCGGGATCGAGATGCGCTTCCGCGATGACGTCCGCTTCGAGGCCGCCGCTTCTCCAGCCATTGTCGAAGTCGGACGTGAGTGAATACTCATCCGTCAACGGCCCCAGGTTGCGCAGCGGCCACACCCGTCGCGTGCCCGTGGACACCACCATCGAATCGTAGCGCGCCCCGGGCGGCAGCACCGCATCGCGATACGCTTGCGGTTGGCGATCGAACAAATCCTCGCTGATCGCCGCGATCACCTTCACGTTTACTCCGGCTGCTACAAGTTTCGGCAGCACTTTCACGAGATTCACTGTGGAACTGGACCCCTGCGCGATCACGTAACCGTGGCGCGGCTGATTGGGCGCGAAATCGCGGATTACGTACAGGCCCTTCGCCGCAGCGCGCAGGTCGGTATCGGCGAAATGGTTGCGGTCCGCGACCGGGAAGTCGGGGCGCGCCACTTCCAGCGTGATAATGCCCACATGTGGATCGCGTGCCGCGATTTCCGCCGCCGCGAAATAGCCGGGCGCGACATCGTTGTAGTCCCAAAAGCTCAGATTGATCGCCTGACCGCGCGGGAACAGCTTCCACACTTGTGGCGCGAAGATGCCGAAGTGTGTACGCGCGTCGGCCGCGGTTTCAGGGCCGGAGTGCGCAGCCAGGATGTGAAGCACGCCCATGCGGAACTTGCTGTCCTGATTTTGCTGGCTCCAGACACGCGCTGGGGTGTACATCAACGGCGTGAACGCTCCATAGGTGCCGCTCAGAGCCCAAACGCCGGCGAATTTTTCGGGATCGACGGAAGCGCTTTGACTCACCAGCCCGATCGCGGTGGAAACATTGCCTGCTTCCTGAATGGGCGCTTTCAAGCGCGTGCCCAGCGGATTGTCCTGGGGACTGTAGTGTCCCCACAAACTGCCGTGCTCTACGTTGATCGACTCGGAAAGGTCGGCGGCCACGGTGAAGAAACGTCCTTCGGTGACGTAATTCATCCACTTGATGATTTCGGAAATCGCGCGACGCGCTCCGGCCACCTCACCCGGTTTCTTGAACAGCGCAATGCCGACTTGCTTTTCCGCGCCGGAAATCGCATTGCGAATCGAGACCTTCTGCGGTTCTTGCGGTAGCGCCGCTACGCGCAGGCGATCGTCGAGGAACGGATCGCTCGAGGATGAGATGCGCAACTTCACGTCGTCCCGCACGGTGTCGCCGATTTCCACGAGGCGCTCGGCGAGACGATCGCCCAATCCGTTGCGGTCGAGCACTGACATCACGATGTCAATGTTCGTCTTGAACTGGATCAATCGCTCGCGATGGTTGCTGACGGGGCCCTTGCGAATGCCTTCGAACTCGACGCCGTAATGCTTCTCGAACGTCTGCGCCAGCGCGAGGAAATACTCCGAGTTCATCTTCAACGCGTAGGGATGGCTGGCGTAACTCACCAATTGATTGCCGTAGCCGGCGATTTTTCCGTCGGCGGCCGTGGGCCAGTACCCCTTTATGGTTTTGCCGATTGCTGCGACGGGACGGCGATCCTGCGGGTCCACTGCATCCATCGCTCTCAGCACGGCGGCCACTTGGCCGTAATCGTTTCCGTTCTGCAACGTGAAGACGTTCCATCCGTAGGACGTCCATTGCTCCACCAGGTTGTAGCCTTCGAAGCGCGAGGCGATCACGCCGCCAATGGGGCCGCCAATCAGGCAATCGTCGATGCCCGCGTTGTTGTCGGAGATCATCACGCGCAAACGTTTTCCGACTTGCAACGCGAGCGCCTGGGTTTTGAGTTCCTGAGCGTGACCTTCGGTGAGCGCGAATTCGCCTTCCAGCGCGATCACTTTCGGAGACTCTGGCGCGCCCACCACATCCCAGAACGCCGCTTTGCCCGCGGCCGTCGCGATGCCGATACCCGAAGGGCCGCCGTTCACGTCGTTGGTCAGGTCGGTGCTTTCGGCGTGACCTGAGAGGGCACGAATGCCGCGGCCTTTGGCTTGCGCAAACAGCGGATGGTTTTCCAAATCCGTATCCTGCAGGAGTGACCTCAGCGCGCCCGCGCTGCGCCGGAAACCCAGCGCGTCCACCGGTAGCATCGCGACCTGCGGATCAACGTGGTAGCGGGGATCGCGAGTCTGTTGAAACTTGCGATCGAGCGCCTGGCCCATGATCATCCACAGCGCGTAGCAGGTGGGGATCGAGTGCCCCGCAGCGAGCATGAATTTGTCGCAATAGGGATGCTTGGGCCGGCGGTAATCGTAGCGGAGGCCGCCGTTTTCTGGACCGACCAGATGCGTCGCCACGTTGTAGGGCGTGTATGCGAGCGGGCCGCCGAGATGCCCGGTCTGCGCGTAATTTCCGAGCAGCACCAGGGTCATACAGGTCATGAATCCAACGTCGTCGAGCAGCGGATCGTAGGCCAAAGCTTGTTGCTGGGAGGCAGAAGAGATTTCGGAGGTGCACGATGTCATAGATGGTCTCATTTTATTTTAATATCAATCGCAATCTTGACCTGACGGATCTTTTGTACCAAGCGGAATGTTAGTGTAACGCCTCGTTCCGGCTTTGTCCTCGCCCCCCGCTGTTTCTGCGACACTTTCAGCCCTTCGCGTTGCCAGATCCGCTGCACTGGATCCTTTCCCACCTGCCACCCCGTACTCGTAACAACACCGTGATGCGCCGATCGCCGTACCGCCCATACTTTCCTGCCAGGGCCAGGATCGCTTGCGTCGACTGGTCTTCGTCGGTGCGCCGCGAATGTTCGTGCACTGTTCAAAACTGACCAGCCTTGCCGCGCGGTGAGCGCGCATTATGTAGCCATGAAAGTCACACAGAAACAGGCTCTGTCGGTTCGGTGTCCTACTTGTGGTGCGAAGGTCGGGGAGAAATGTGAGCTTAGCACCGGCCAACCCCGCACTGAGCCCCATCGAGATCGGCGTCTGATCGCTTCTGACAAATAGCTTTCCACAGGCACGGAGTCCTCCGCGGATCGGCCAGGGCTTTCCTCTAATCAGTCGAGGCTTCAGCTAGACGGGTTTCCAGCATCTGCTTTCCAGCAAGTTCGAACTCACCCGTGAAGGATCAGTCGCGCGCAATGGGCCGATTCGATACGATATGCAAGCTTCAGGCTGATGGACGCCGAAACATCGGCGATGTGTCATTTGTTATGCCAAGTCTGTGAGGAATCCCGGTTATGTTTTCACTCCGTGTCTATCGATTCGCGCTCTCGCTGTCTTTACTGCTGTGCGCGGCGATGTCCGCCCAAACGAAGCCGCTCTTCACTTCGCCGCTGCCGACCGGGGTGCGACTCGATCCCGCCGGCGAAGCGGTTGATCTCGGCAGTTTGCCGATCAACCTTGCACTGGCGCCGGAAAAGGATAGAGCCGTGGTGGTGCTCAGCGGCTGGCGCGAGCAAGGCATTCAGGTCGTCGATCTGAAAACGCGAAAGGTCACGCAGACATTGCTCCAGGACGGCGCATTCTACGGTGCCGCCTTCTCGCCCGACGGCCGTCACCTCTGCGTCTCCGGCGGTAACACGGACCTGCTCTTCGTCTACGCATGGAAAGACGGCGCGGCCACCCTCGAGAACAAGTTCGAACTGGCAAAGGCAAAGACGGCGGACGGCACCGGCACCAGCTATCCGGCGGGAATGGCGTTCTCTTCCAACGGGAAATTCCTCTATGTCGCCGAGAATGTCGGAGATCGGCTCGCGGTGGTGGACGCCGCGACAGGCGAGATCAGGCAACGGTTTCCCACCGATCATTATCCCTATGGCGTCGCGCTCACGGCGGACGGTCACGTGTTCGTCTCGGCTTGGGGCGCCAGCACGGTGTCGCAGTTCCGCGTTTTGCCGGACGGAGCGCTCGCGTACCTCGGCAGGATCGAGGTTGGCCGGCATCCGTCGGCGCTAGCGGTGAAAGGAACGGAGCTGTACGTCACGCTTGCGGGCAGCGACCGCGTGGCCGTCGTCGACACGAAGCAGCGGAAGGTCGCGCGCTATCTGCACGACGCCGCGCCCGGTGCTCCGCCTGAGGGCAGCACACCCAACGCCGTCGCGCTCACCTCCGATGGCAAGCGCTTGCTGGTCGCAGAAGCCGACAACAACGCTGTCGCCGTCTTCGACGTGGCCACGGGCAAATTACTCGGGCGCATTCCGACCGACTGGTATCCCACTGCAATCGCCGAAGCCAATGGAGAACTGCTGTTCGTTTCCGGCAAAGGTCACGGCACCCATGCCAACCCCGATGGCCCCGTCCCGCTCACCAACTGGCCGGACGGCAACCCAACGGCGTACGCGCTTGGACAGTTGAATGGCACACTGCGCGTGCTCTCCGCATCACTGCCGCCGGCGCAACTGGCCGGCTTCACCGAACGTGTCGCCACCGCCAATAACTGGCAGCACCAGCCCGCGGCGCGACGCTATCCGCCGTTCCGCCACGTCGTCTACATCATCAAAGAAAACCGCACCTATGATCAGGTGCTGGGAGACATGAAAGAAGGCGATGGCGACCCCAGCCTCGTCTATTTCCCCGACGTCACCATCACTCCAAACCATCACGCATTGGCGCGGCGCTTCGGGCTGTTCGATCGTTTCTTCGTGAATGCCGAGGTCAGTTCCCAAGGACACATCTGGTCCACCGCTGCCTACGTGACCAACTACGGTGAGAAGGTCGTGCCCTCCGGTTATGCAGGCAAGCGGGGCGAAATCGACGGCGAAGAGAGCGACGAACCGGAGCGCGGTTTCCTGTGGACGCTCGCGAACCGCGAGGGTGTCACGTTCCGCGACTACGGCGAAATGGTAAAGGGGAGTCCCGGCTGGCCAGTCACGCAACGTGACCTGGGTCCCGACGTGAATCCCGACTACGTCCCCATGGATTTCGTTACGCAGGATCAGAAGCGCGCGGATGTGTGGACTGCCGAACTCCAGCGCTTTGTGCGCGACGGCAACATGCCACAGTTCGAAATCGTGTGGCTGCCGATGGACCACCTGGCCGCCGGGCGTCCCGGCAAGTGCACGCCGCGCGCGTGCATGGCCGACAACGACCTCGCCCTTGGACGGATCGTACAGGCGCTCTCGCACAGCCCGTATTGGAAGGACACGGTGGTCTTCGTCCTCGAAGACGATGCGCAGGCGGGACCCGACCACACCGATTCGCACCGCGCGCCGTTCTTCGCCATCTCGGCCTATAACCGGCCGGGCACGGTGCACCGCTTCATCAACACTACCGATGTGATCGCCGCGATCGAGGACATCCTCGGCATGGGACGGCTCTCCAAGTTCGATTACTTCAGCCGATCCCTGGCGGACATTTTCGCGCCGGCGCCCGACCTGACGCCCTATGACCCCATCGTCCCCACGCAAGACTTGAATGAAAAGAATCCGCAGAATACTGCGGCCGCCCGCTTGTCGGAAGGGCTCGATCTGAGCGCACCCGATCGTGCAGACGATCGGCTTTATAACCGAATCTTGTGGCTGATGTTGAAGGGAGATGCTGCGCAACCGGTTGCACACAGCCACGCGGCCTTGCATGCGCTCGAATCGAGCAAATGACTGATCTTCAAAACCGGCGGCGGGTTTTTCCTGTTGCCGGTGCTGTTTGCATCTACACCTGAACTTTACTTGGCAACCATTACGGTGGTTGCGGCCGGCAGCATCCATGGGCAGTGTATGTAATCCACAATGCGTTCGATCCGTTGGCCGATCACCTCGAACCGGATGGCGGAGTGGGGTGTCCAGGTGTCCGCACCGCGTAGCAGAATGATCACCACAGGTTCACCGTCCACCTCGCCCATCGCCAATTTCCAAGGCACAGGCCAGCGCTCGTAATTGGCAAAATAAGGCGCGTCTCCAAATTTGCCCACAAACCTTTCGGCCACGCGGAGCCGGGCGTCGGCGCTCGTCAATTCACGCACCCCGTCCCAGTCGCGGCGGTTGAAGCGATCGATGTAGAGTTGCATGATTCCTTTCAACTCGGGGCTCGTGCTTCGAGCGGATTTCGCCGCAGGAGAAGAAGCCGCCAGCTTGGTTCGGCCGCGGTTGAGCGCTGCCTTGACGCCGCCGATGCTGGAATCGACCAGTTCCGCAATCTCCTCGAGCGAATAATCGAATACATCCTTCAGAAGCACGCATGCGCGCTCCTTCGGAGGCAGGGAAGCTACCAGCTGTTCAACCGCTCTGCCGATCCCCAATGCGGTCGGCTCAACTGGCGAGGCTTCTTCGGGCATGGCAGCAGCGGTCTCGGCTTCGTCCCGCACGCCTCTGCGACGCAGAAAGTCAATGCAGCGATTGTGGGCGATGCGGAACAGCCACGGCTTTAGCGGGCGGCTCTGGTCGAACTTGTCCAGCTTCCGATAAGCTTCGAACAACGCGTCCTGCACCACGTCTTCGCCGTCCATCACCGAACCCGTCATGCGGGCGCAGTAGCGGTGCAAGCTCGTGCGAAGCGCGGAAATGGTTTCAAGGAAGGCCAGGTAGCGCGCTTCGAACGGGCCAGGGCCCTCGACAAATTGATCCGAGTCCATCATCATCGAGAAGCCTTTTCCCCTTCCCCTTTTTCTTCCTGGTTCGGGCGCCCCTTACCTGTAGTAATCAAGCTCAATAAACCCCCGTTGATATAAGAGCCCCATGCGTTTCAGCAGACATTGGAACATTCATATTCGGGAACCAAACCCTGGTGAGTGAAGCGGATTTCCGTTTTATCATCTTTTTTAGAGACTTCAAAAATAACCTTCGTGGCTTTCTACTCGCTCTTGTTCCTCTACGCGATTACGTCCGGCTGCGCTTCGCCGGTGGTGATCAGCCCGCGCAAATTGCCGTTTACGAGCATGCCCCACGCGTTCGAGCAGCTACCGTAGCATTCAATTTGGGGTTTTAGGCCTGAGTGTGTAAAACGGACTTCCGTCTTGCCACTTTCTGCAGAGATATCAAAGACAATTTCCGTGCCCGTCCACTCGCTTTTGTCCTTTAGAAAGTTAAGCTGGCTGTCCAACACGCGCCAGACGATCTTCTTGCCAGGAACAAATTCTGTGACGCTTTGTTTGGA
Source organism: Terriglobia bacterium (assembly GCA_963832635.1). Lineage (GTDB taxonomy): Bacteria > Acidobacteriota > Terriglobia > Terriglobales > Acidobacteriaceae > DATFTE01. The sequence continues at coordinate 1,958,980 of CAWHVH010000004.1, forward strand.
GCGGTGCATATCTTTGTAACGGTACGTGAACTCGGCCCCGAGTTTGTCGGTCTGGCCCTCAATTTCTCCCGACCACCATCCACGAACGTTGTTAATGGCAGCGAAGACCTCTTCCGGAGATCGATCGATCGAAATGGTAATGGTAAAGTCCTGGTTTTTCATGACTCACTCTTTTGTCCTTTCCGTTGCTGCTTCGGTATACCGGCGCGACGCGATGCTTGCCGTATTAGTGTGGCAAGCACCACGCTTCTTTGATCTTGCAAACCCTTGCAAGCATCTCCTCGTATTCCTTGGTAATCGCATCCCTCTCCACTACGCCACGAAACTGGACGATGTACCCGTGGGGGCCATGAAGTATGAGAAACGGATACGGAGTGTCCTGCCAGCGTCCGTGCTGGCTGAAGTAACCCAGTTGTTCGGGCGTTGGGGTTGCTGCCCCGATCTCTTCATTGGATACATTCGGGGCGTAGTACATCACATGAGGAATGTTCGCTGTAGCTACGTTCTCATTCTCGTCCGGATTTACGTAGGTCCTGAGGATTGGAGACAGCATGTATGAAACACCGGCTCGTGCCGGCGCTTTGTAATAGTGTGCCTGGTAACGTTGCTGGATGATCTTCTTGAGTTCTTCAGGCGGAGTTCCTTTCGCCTGCATCTCAGCGGCATCGAAGAAGACCCGCATCTGCGCCTTCGCGCCCGCGTCATCGAAGGAAATCGGGTAGAGAATGTCGTCTCGATACTGTCTCAGGGGCCAGGTCCCCCGGAACGTGTCATCGCCGGTTCGAGCAACCAGGGCGAAGAATCCATTCGTGCCTTTACGGGCAACTTCAAAGCCCTTGTCAGGATTTAAGACATATACCGTCGCATTGTTTCTGAGGTGTGGTGGCAGCGCACTGAGCGCCAGCTGGATTTCCAAATCTCGGGGCAACGGCTCGAGTTTATCGGTCTTCCCGGCATTTTGCGCGCTCGCTGTGATCGAGAACAGTAGAACTAGAATCACCGAACCTGTCAGAACCTTTTTCATTTGCGCTCCTTTAATTTTCAACTGTTGTATGTCCTTTCGAGCATTTCCTTTCTATGGGCTATTACGCATCGCAGGCCGGGGAGGATACGTCCCACGAGAAAGATTTTGCTTTTACCCCATTTCGGTTTCCGGAAGTCGCACGTCAGCGCTCACGTGCCTGCTAATACGGCTGCGGGAGGCCTGAGGATACGGAGAAGTTCGCTGATTTCACTGCGGGATTATCGCTGGCCGGTCGAGATGGTGATCCGGTTGAGGGGCATCCGCCCAAATAGGGGACCGCGCTTGCAAGCTGATAGTGAACCCCGGGGGCAAGCTCACGGGCGGGCAATTTATTGCAAGTTAGCGGAAGAATTGAAACTCTAAACAATTCATTCCAAAGGATTTCACCGCGACGCTGTTTCTCAGAATCTTCTCAGCGAAATTTTAGTACCGCCAAAGGACATTCGTACCGGTGCGCCGTTAGTCTCGCGTCATCTCACGGGAACCTGGGTCCAAGGGGCCAGGTCCCAAAAAAGAGGATGGTAGGTATGGCAAAGCGCTTAGCGGTATTTGTGTACGGGCTGGTGAGTTACCTGGTGTTCTTTCTGACGTTCGTTTATGCCGTCGGGTTCATCGGTAATTTGTACGTTCCGAAATCGATAGACTCCGCAATTCGAATGTCGTTTTGGCCGGCTCTAGTCATTGATGCTCTGCTGCTGCTGATGTTCGCGGTGCAGCACAGCGTCATGGCACGGCCTGCATTCAAAGAGGTGCTGACTCGATTCATTCCGGCGGCGGCCGAACGCAGCACCTACGTGCTGAGTTCCAGCCTGTTGCTGATCGCGTTGTACGCGTTCTGGCAGCCTATTGGCGGTGTCGTTTGGAACGTCACCAATCCCGTGGCTCGGAACGCCATCAACATGGTGTTCGGTTTCGGTTTCGCTTTAGTGTTCGTTGCCACGCTCTTGATCAACCACTTTGACCTGTTCGGCCTGCGGCAGGTGGTGTTGTATCTTGCGCGCAAGCCGTACACTTACCTCGAATTCCGCACGCCACTGTTCTACCGCTATGTACGTCATCCGTTGTACGTGGGTTGGTTGATCGCGTTCTGGGCTACGCCTACGATGACCGGCGCGCACCTTCTGTTTGCGGTGCTTACTTCCGCCTACATCCTGGCAGCAATTCGTTGGGAAGAGTACGACCTGGTCAGCGTGCACGGTTCGAAATACCAGGATTATCAGAAGCGCGTCCCGAGGCTGATCCCATCGCTGGCTCCATACCGCGTCCCCGACACTCGGATCGTGCGGGCCCCCGGTTCGGCCGCGTAATCCCGGCAAAATGAAAAGGGCGGTTCGAGAATCGAGCCGCCCTTCTTATGTTTCCAGCGTGCGACCTCCCTCAAGTAGCGGAGGTTTCCGTCATCTGTGCCGCGGCTTCCTCGTGCCAGCCGATGAACGCGGAGATCTCCCGGACGAACTGCTCCCATGCGGGATCTCCGGGGGCGACCATATGGCTGCGAGTAGGCAATTCGACAAAGCGCGAGCCGCGGACTCGTGCCGCGATCAGCTTTCCCTCCTGCACCGGAACAGCGCCATCGTCGCGCGAGTGCAGCACCAAAGTCGGGCAGCTGATCTTCGGCAACATGTCCAGGACCCGGATGTTGGGAAACTCCGCCATCATGCGCGCGGCATTCTCCGGCGAGGACGAGATTCGCTGCAACTCGTTGAGCCATGCTGCCTCCTGCACATCCGCATCTGGCCGGAACAGCGTCGTCCACAACTGCCGGAAGGCTGGATTGTCACGTCCCCAGCCGGAGCGGATCAGAGTCAGCATCGCTTCCAGGTGCTCCTGCGCGCCGGGACCCGGCGCCGGCCAGCCGTTCGCGAAGGTTCCGTTGATGATCAGCTTCGTTACCCGCTCCGGATGGCGCACCGCGTATGCGATTCCCACGGCCGCGCCCTGGCAACCGCCGAGGATGGAGAATTCCTCAAGGCCGACGGCATCCACCAGTTCTTCAAAGTCCTGGACCGTCCGTTCGAATGAAAAATCGCTGACGTTCCAGTCCGAGAGACCGCTGCCGCGCTGGTCGTACCGCACCAGCGTGTTGTGCCGCATAATCTCCGACAGCCAATGCCGCTGCAACGGGGTCTTCCACTCGAAATCCAGGTGATTGAGCCAATGGATCGTCCGCACCAGCACCGGCCCTTGCCCTCCGACGTTGTACGCGATTCGCACGCCGTCGCTCGTGGTGAAGAATTCGATCGGTTGATCGGGAGCACCGGGCGGTTGCGCCGCGGATTCCAGTGGGATCAACCGCCCCTGCGACTTCGGGGTGGTTACTTTTGCAATAAATCGATAACCGTGCCGGGGCACGGTTTCGATGCACTTCTCGGGATGGAGCAGTTTTCGCAGTTGCGAAATGCAGTAGTCCAGATTGTTATCTTCGACGACGGAGTCCGGCCATACGGATTCCATGAACGCGTCTTTGCGCACGAGCTTGCCGGCATTCTCCACCAGCACGCGGAGAGTGTCGAACAGTTTGCTCCGCAGGCGGATCTCCTCGTCATCACGAAGTAGCCTTCGCTCGTCCACATCGAGGAGATAATTACCAAAGACGTACTTGGCCATTTTCAAACCGCGGCCGGCGTCGGCGGGCACAGGAAAGCCGCAGTCCCCCGTATGCTCGCTATTCTACCAGCGAATGCGGAACTGAAGACTGGCAACGACTGCCATGTCGAACCTCCTGGCGAGGTCGCGAACATTTTGCTATCGGCGGTTCCGTCGCAATGCGATCCAGTCTTTTCCACGGGTGTACAATCCTTCCCATTCGCAATGTCAAACAGGGAGAGTTCGGAGCAAAAACCCGAACGCCTCGACAGGTTTTTAGCGCTCGCAGGGGGTAACTGATGCCGGTGAAACAGGGCGATCTTGATCTCTTGCGACATCCGGCTTCACTGACACTGCTGAAATCGACCATTCCCGCGCGGCTGGCATATGTCTGGACGGACGGTACGCCCAGAGTTGTACCGATCTGGTTCCATTGGAATGAACGGGAGTTCGTTCTGGCCAGTCCGCCTAAGGCGCCAAAGCTGAAGGCGCTCAGCAGCAACCCCAAGGTGGCGCTGACGATTGATGACAATAATTTCCCACACATGGTGCTCCTGGTGCGGGGTACGGCGCGGCTTCAAGCCGTGACGGGAATCGTTCCGGAATATGCGATGGCTGCCGAGCGCTATTTTGGAAGCCAACAAGGTAAGGCATGGGTCGAGCAACTAGGCTCAATGATTCATGAGATGGTGCGTATCACCATTACACCGGAATGGGTTGGACTGCTCGACTTCCAGACTCGCTTCCCCAGCGCCCTGCCGCTTTGATGGCGCGCTAAGAATAGTTTTCAGGTCGGTATCTCCCGGTGTGTCCGAATAGTCGGCAAGCCTTACCTTACCGGATCGCGGGAAAGCCGATGGAGACGGACCCAACCTTCCCTACGCATCCAGCAGCACTTTCAGGTCTTCGCGCTCGAATTTCCTCTGGGGGCTTGTTCGCGTTCCGGCTGGGTTATGCTGCGAATAATTTCTCCGACTTCTACGAGAGTCAAGACCTTGGTGGAGTGTTTGGCCGCCTGCATAACACCCTGTACAACTTCTGCGGTGCTGGGCAGCCCGTGAGCGTTCAGGTAATAAAGGACGTTCGAGTTACCGGACATCGGGCCTATCTCGATTTCCTGCTTACGCGCCAACCAGGTTGCGGGGACGCCGGAGTAAATGCGATCGGCCAGCCAGTGGGCTCCCTTTTTCTCGGCCTTGATCACTGCCGCCGCATGCACGCCGGTTGCGGTGCGAAAGGCGTCTCGGCCGACGATCGGGGCGTTCACCGGGACCGGAAGGCCCGTGGCTCGCGAAGTCAGGTCCACGTATTCCGGCAACCACCGAAGTTCGTCATCCCGCATGCCGAGCAGTTTCAGGTTCACCAATAACTGCTCGATAGGCGTATTGCCCACTCGTTCGCCGATTCCCATGGCTGTGCCGTGAACACGGGTTGCGCCTGCTTCAACAGCAGCCAGGCTGTTGCCCATGTCCAGACCCCGGTCACCATGTCCATGCCAGTCGATGCCGGCGTTTGCGCCGGATTCCTTGAGGAACCACTTGACCCACGACACCAGGTTCCAGACACCGTCGGGAGTCGCAGCGCCGCAGGTGTCACACAAGCAGAGTCTCTTGGCTCCGGCTTCGAGCGCGGCAGCAAACAGGATACTCAAATGGTCAGGCGACGACCGCACCGTGTCTTCGGTCACGTACATCACGTCCAGTCCTTCTCGGACTGCGAAGCGTACGGCCTCGCGCGTGTGGCGCAGAATATCCTTCAGGCCCCACTCCTCCGCATACTGGCGAATCGGGCTGCTGCCAATGAACAGGCAGGCCTCGATGCCGACGCCGGTCGCCTGCGCAATCTCGGCGATCGGCTGGATATCGACCATCATGGTGCGCGCCGCACAATTGGGGCGGATGCGCATTTTCTCGCGGTCGATCTCGCGGCAAAGGGTGACCACCGCCTCGCGTTGTTGAGGGCCGGCCCCGGGAAGCCCCACGTCGGCGGTTTCGATTCCCAGGTTTTCCATCAAGTGGAGAAGCGCTACCTTGGTTTCGAGGGAAGGATCGCGGACCGAGGGGCTTTGCAGGCCGTCGCGCAGAGTCTCGTCATCGATCATTACGTGGACGGGCCACTGCGCGCGCCTGGGGCCGTTGGCCGCCCAATCGAAAATCAGCGTACTCTCTTCCGCGGAGTTCATACGGCCATCCTTGCGCACGCTCTGAGCACCCTACCGGGCCGCCTGGTGGACACGACTGAACTCGCGCGCGCGCCGTAGAAATTCATTGGCTCCGGCTTCGTCGTTCTGCGCGCGCCGGATCATGGCGAGGTGGTACAGGCTGCTCACCTCCCCAATACTCTCTTCGCAGCTGCGCTCGAATTCGAGCGCGGCTCTTTCCATGTCGCCTTGACGCTCGTAAATTACGCCGAGGTGATAGTGCGCCATTAGGTAGTCAGGAGTCAGCACCAGCGACTGTTCGAAGTGTTCACGGGCCTCTTCAAGCATTCCGGAATGAAACAGGGCAATCGCCAGACGGTAGTGAGCGGCCTTGTAATCCGGATCGATTTCCAGGCAACGCAGGAACGCGCGCGCTGCTTCGAGCATGTTGCCGCAGTGGTACCAGGCCACGCCGAGGTCGTAGTGGCCCAGGACGAAAGTGGGAGCCGCGGCCAGGGCTCTCTGATAATGTTCGATCGCCAACTTCAACGTACCCTGATGGAAGTAGAAGGTGCCCAGGAAGTGGTTGGCCAATACGTGATTGGGTTCAGCCTGCAGAAGCCTCTGCAATTCATAACGGGCTTCTTCACTGCGGCCTTCGCGTTCGTACTCAAGAGCGAGTAAAAGCCGCTGGTCGATATGGGCATCGCGCAGGAAGAGGCCGCATTCCGCGCAGAATTTATCAGTTTCAGCGGCCACGCGGCCGCATCTGGTACAGCGGTGATCGGAAGCCTTCGCTTTGTCAGTCATAGTTGAACCTCCGGATGGCAGCAATGCTTTAATAGGCTCCGAGATACTGACCGCCATCCACGCGCAATATCTGTCCCGTGATGCGAGCCGCTCCGGGCCCGCACAAAAAGAGCACCGCTGCCGCAACGTCCGATGGTTCCAGCAACTTGCCAATCGGACTCTCGGCGACGGCAGCGTCACGAACCGGTTTAGGCAATGCCTCGGTGAGTGGGGTACGAACCCAACCGGGCTCGACCACGTTCACGAGAATTCCGAACCTGCCGGTTTCGCGCGCGACACTCTTTGCCAGTCCCAGAAGGCCGGCTTTGCTGGCCGAGTACGCCGACGTCCCAAACTTTCCGCGCGACCCGTTGATGGAGCCAATCAGCACGATCCGCCCGCCGGGGCCGCGCCGCATGACTGGAATGCTGTGGCGCAGCAACAGGAATGCGCCACGAAGATTGACGCTCTGAATAAAGTCCCAGTCCTCCACGGTGAGCTTCCAGATCACGCTTTCGCGTGACACTCCAGCGGCGTGAACCACCAGGTCAATACGCCGATATTCCGCGGTCACTTGAGCGATGGCCGAAGCCACCGACTCGTCTTCCCGCACGTCACACTTGATCCATGGGGTTGCTTTACTCTGCGGCGGGGAAACGTCCAGGGACACGGCTTGTGCGCCCGAGTTGCGCAGGGTCTCGATGATCGCCGTTCCGATCCCGCCGGAACCGCCGGTGACGATGGCCACTTGGCCCTTGAGCGTCTCGTCTGCAGTCCCCATCGCTATCCCGTCACTTTCGCTGAGCCCCATTGCGGCGGATGCTCTTCATTTGCCCACCTTCGCTTCTTCGTTCACCCAGGGAGCGATTTCCTGAATAAGCTCTTCACTCCACCGCGCACCTTCCGCCAGTCGCTGCCGCAGCAGAACGAAGTTGGCCTCGCGTTCGTTCTTGGTGCCGTAATGAAAGGCGCGGAAGCCGGCATTCGCTTCCGTCATCATGTTCTGCGCGAGCCATGCACGGTTCGATTCACGGTTCCGGTCCCAGTGTTCCAGCTTGTGCTTACGCAAACTTTCGAGAGTCTTGGTCAGGCAGTCGGGCATGGTGTAGAGGATTCGCGTGCACAGCGTCTCCACCGCTTCGTCCAGCATGCTGAAATCGATGGTGGCCCGGGTCATCATGGCTTTGCCCTCTTGTTCCGCAGTACCGGTTTTCCACTCACCCAACACGACCCGGCCATATTCGTCGAGCACGCGGTCGGTAACCACCCGCGGATTAGGAACCCATTTCCCGTCCAGCTTGAGCACCGGCACAATCTCGGTGAGTCCACCCAGCCAGTAGAAACGGTGTGCGCTCCACAGTTGACAAAGAGTGCCGCTGTACATGGCCCGTTCAATTCCTACGAAAAGCGGCAGGAAATCGGTGCTGCCGCCGTCCGGCGCAGAACCGTGCTTGGGACCAGCCTGGCTGAAGATGGCCAGATCGCTGGCGATGGAGAAGTCGCACGCCATCCCAATCTCCTGGCCGCCTCCCACTCGCATTCCGTTCACCCGGCAAACCACCGGCTTGTCACACTGCAACACCGCCGTGACCATGTCGTTGAAGAGGCGCATGTATTGCCGGTACTCCGCAGGAGCGCCGGCATAGATCTCCGCGTACTCGCGGGTGTTTCCGCCGCAGCAGAACGCGCGATTGCCTGCGCCCGTCAGAACCACCGCTACCGCCGCACGGTCATTGCTGGCTTCACGCAGGGCGAGGATGATCTCCTTACTCATGGTGGTCGTGTAGGCGTTCATCTCGGCCGGATTGTTCAGAGTGATCCAGACATTGTGCAGTCCCTCGACCGGCCTCCCCTGCTGATCCCGAACGGGACGGTGCTCTACGACGATTTCCCGTGGACTGAAGTCTTCGACAAGATTGTGGTTCTTCATGGTTCTCCTCAATGAGTCGGGATCAGAATGGCGCGGCGGCGCATGGCGTGGTTGTGCACGGCCTCCAGAACCTCGGGAGCTTCGTCCAGGGAATGCTCTTCGACATAGGGTCCCAGGACGACTTTACCCTCCAGAACCAGCGACAACGCTGCCGGGTACTGTTCCGGCGGACATCCCCAGTTGCCGCGCGCGGTCGCGTCAAACGCCATCAGGTTGGAGAGACGAATCTCCACTGGCTTGGCCGAATAGCCGACCACCGCGAGGTAGCCTCCGTAATCGATCAGGCTGAATGCCGTCGCCTGGCCCGCGGCGGTTCCACTGGTTTCGAAAATCTTGAGTCCGATTCCGTGACGTCCGCTGTCTTTTACAAACGATCGAATCGCCGATTTCATGTCCTTGGGGCTGATCTGGCTGGCATCGAGGGTGAGAGAAGCTCCGTGCTGCGCCGCCAGATCGAGCCGTTCACGATCGATGTCGATCGCGACGACGGCCGCTCCCAATGCGGCCGCGATCTGCACTCCGAATCCTCCGATGCCCCCCACGCCAGTGAAAACGGCAACGTCGTCGGAGCTAAGCTGCGACCGGCGGATCGCCTCAAATGGAGTTGTGACGGCATCGGCGACCACCGAGAGCGCTGCCAGGGTGACGCCGCCAGGCAGGTGGTCAGGCACCAGGCAAAGACCTCGCCCCGGAACCATCACGTGCGATGCAAAACCGCCGTCGCCGTCATTCCCCGGCATGAATTGTTTACGGCAGATGGTGCTGCGCCCAGCTTTGCATGCGACACATTCGCCACAAGGGATCACTGCGGGGACGATGACCGTCTTCTTGAGCCAGTGGGCGACCTGATCGCCCGCGGCAATGACACGCCCTACAATTTCATGGCCGAGCACGAGCGGAAGAGGATGTCGAGTCGGCACGCCATCGTAAGCGTAGCCGATGTCCGTATGGCAGACGCCGCATCCCGCAACTTGTACCACGACCTGGTCAGGCCCGGGCTCGAGCGCGGGAAGTTCCACGAGTTCGAGGCGCTTGCCCACAGCCGTCAGCCGAAATCCATGGGCGCCGCGAATGGCGCCAGAAGACGTTTCGCCACTATTCCTAACCGTCGTGTCCGTTGCAGAAGACATAAAGCCTCATGAAACCGGTTGCAGGCTGGCCAGTTGTTCTTTCTTCGCCAGCCGCTTGTGTCCCAGCAAAGCCGCGCCCAGCGCGCACACGTAGTCGCAGTCGGGTGCGACATTTACTTTGGTGGGCAGCTTTTGTTCGAGTGCCTTTACCATGCCGGCCTGAAGCGCGACACCACCGATGAGGGCAACTTCGCCTTGCATCCCCGCGCGCTTGAGCATACCCACCGCCCGATCGGCCAGCGACTCATGAATGCCGCGCAGGATGTTTTCCACGCCAACCCCGGCACTCACGTGGTTGATAATTTCGCTCTCCGCCAGGACGGCACAGACACTGCTGATCGGCTGGGGATTCGTGGCTTTCAGCGAAAGCGTGCCGACGTCTTCAATCGCGATCTCCAGATACTTGGCAGCCCGCACGATGAACATGCCCGATCCTGCCGCACACTTGTCATTGGTCTTGAAGGTGCGGACCTTGCCCGCCCCGTCCATGGTGATCGCTCGCGTCGACTGGCCGCCGATGTCCAGCACGCAGCGAGAGCTGGGGAAAAGATATTGGGCGCCGCGCGCCCCGCTGGTGATTTCGGTGATCTGGATATCGCGGAACCCTACGCCATAGCGGCCGAATCCGGTGGTGGCGACATAGTGAACCTGGTCTCTACGAAGGCCCGCATCCCTTAAGGCTGCCTCCAGCGCAGTTCGTGCCGCCTCTTCCATGTTGATGCCGCTTTTGGCACGGCCCTTGCCCAGGACCGAAGATTGGGCAGAACCGTTCTGCGCCAGCAGGACGGCTTTGGTGAAGTTGCTTCCGCAATCAATGCCCGCTACCAGCCGCATGTTCGGGCCTCCAGGTCGAGGATTCGAAACTCTGGTCCATCTTTTCCAAGGCAAATACCGCGGCGCCGATGGCTCCCATGAAATGCGCGTCCGGGCTCACCAGCAGCTTGCTGCCCAGCACTTCTTCGAGTGCCCGCACCATTCCGATATTGCGCGCCACGCCGCCCGTCATGGTGATGTCGGGCTCGATCGGAACTCTCCGTGCCAGCGACAGCGTTCTTTTGGCGATCGCCAAGTGCACCCCCGACATGATGTCCTCGCCCTTCTTGCCTTGTGCAAGGTAGGAGAGAATGTCGGACTCGACAAACACCGTGCACACCGTAGCGATGCGCACGGGACGGGTCGCGCGCTGTGACAGTGGCCCGATCTCGTCGAGCCCAATGCCCATCACGTCCGCCGCGTTCGCCAGAAAACGCCCGGTGCCCGCGGCACACTTGTCATTCATCACAAAGTCCATCACCTGGCCGTCGCTTCCGACGCTGATGGCCTTGGCATCCTGTCCACCCATGTCAATCACGGTGCGCGTGGTGGGACAAACGAAGTGGGCGCCGCGGGCATGGCAGCTGATTTCGGTCAACTGCGCGTTGCCGAAGGAAATGTTGTAGCGGCCGTATCCCGTACCCACGACGAACCCAACTGCCGTCGGCAGGATTTCCGCGTTATGGCAGGCCAGCAGGAAGGCATTCTCCGCGGCTTTGCGCACGTTTGCTCCCGTGTCCACCAGAGCGCGAGCCAAAATCAACCGGCCTCCGTTATCGCTCATGACCACGGCTTTGGTCTGCGTCGACCCCACGTCAACTCCGGCGGCGATTCTCATGAGTAATTCCTCGATTTGACTACGCCTTTGCGGTCAGCTTCGAATGTTCCAGCGCCTCGAAAAATGCGTCGATCCGGTTCCTCGTCTGCGCTTCGGCAAAGTAACGCGGGTCTTCCAAGTCCGACTCGATGTAGAGCGTCGGGATTCCCAGCGTCTTGCTGACGTAATCGCGCATGTCCCCCTGGCCGGCGGAGAACAGGCGGCAGCTCTTGACGAAGTGAATGATCAATCCATCCGCATTCCACTCTTCGAGGTAGCGGCGTATCTGTTCGTAACGCTGCAGGTAGTTCCGGTTGGTGACGTTATGCGCGAGCATATGCATGGCGACGGATTCAAAAGGATGGTCGGGATCGTGGCGGGCTCCGAACTCCCATAACCCGCCGACCGTCGAGTAGGTGGATGCGACGGTGCACGCCTTCCACTTGGCGAACATGTCACGGAAGGTGCGGAAGTAGGGATATGGCGGAGGACCTTCGATCACCAGGCGATACTTCTCCTGGTCGTAAACTCCCTGACGGCTGGCCACTTTCGCCTGCATCTCTTCCAACGCGGCCCGGAAGAAGTCCACTCCCTCGGGCGTCGCGCGATAGACGTACAGCGGGCCCATCAGAGTAATGGCGTCGAAGTAGGCGTCGAAAGGAGAAGGAGTACAGCGCGCCAGGTGCTTGATCTGCGACCACAGATCTTCTACCTGGGCGGAACAACGCACCGCTTCCACGAATTTCTCGTAATCGAACTTCTTGCCGGTCGTCTGCTCCAGCAATGCCACCAGTTCTTTGAGTTGCCGGACCACATAATCAAGGTCGGCCCGGCTGGGTTCGTCTTCGCGCAGGAAAGGAACGTCGAGTACATAAAGCTTGGAACCGGTGAGCACAGCGGTGTGCTCGAACCACTTGACATAGGTGTTGCAACCGACGAAGTTGCACAGTACCAGGTCTGGCTTGGGTAACTTGCCTCCGGTGGGGGTGATGCCTTTCACATAACAGCCGATGTCGGCCTTCACATAGGCGCAGTTGTCGGGCGCGTAGCCCATCTCTTCCGCAGCCAGGATGGGCTCCAGCGACTGGTGCCGGATGGCCAGTTGCAGCGCGTTCACTTCGGGATAGATGGGAACCACCCCGAAGGCCTCAAGCAACTCCACACAGTTCCCGGAAATCATCAGCGAGGCCGTAGGCGGCGTACCCGACTCAGCCGCCTGGTTCAAGCGCTCGTACCATTTCAGCATCAGATCTTTTTGCCGTTGATGAATGCTCCCGCGGTATTCGGTCAGTTTCGTTTCTGCCATGTCGTCACCGTCTTCCTTACTGCTGCCCGGGAACAGAACCCCGGCGGCTAGTCGAACACCAGCGATTCGACGAACGTTTCCACTTCGGTTCTCACCCGATCAAACGTGAACTGCTTTTCTTCGAATTCCAACAGGAGGTGAGGCACGTTGAGTTCTTCGAGTTTCTTCTTGAACAGCACATAGTCGAAATAGGCGGGCTCGCAAAACTTTGCGATCAGGAAGAGCACAGCGTCCGCCCGGGAGCGTTTTACCTTGTCAGCCAGTCCTTCCCAGCGAGGTGCGCGAAAATCGTGACGCACCGACGAGTACACGGCGCGGTTGACATAGCTCTCGGCCAGCGCGAGCACGGGATCGCCGTCCACCGGAATGTCTTCCGTAAACCAGCTTTGGCCGATCACGAAATCATCGTCCACCAGGTAGCAGCCCGCGTCTTCCACCAGTTTGATCAAGTCCAAGGGAGGCTGTTCGCAGAAGGCGCCTTCCACCACCACGCGGATCGAATCTCGCGGCTTGCCCGGCCGCTCGGAGAGTTGCTCCAACGATTCCTCCAGCAGCGAGTTGTGCTCCTCGACCGGCATGAAGTTGCCGGCGCGAACCAGCGCATACGATTCCCAGGCCCGCAATACGTGCGGCTTCTGCGCGCGCAGTTGGTAAAGGTTGCGGATCAGTTGCCGGTTGTGGTTGTAAAGAGCAATCGCAGTCTTCAGGCCTGTCTCTGTCACGGCGTGGCCGCCAACGCGTTCCAGTTCCTTGATCAGCCGCCGGTACTCGCTGCTCAGGAAATCCACACAGGCGGCGGAACTCGGGTTGTGCGGCAAGTGCAGGAAGTCCACGTAAAGACCGGGGAAATTGCGCTTCATCACGAAGCAGAGGTTGCGTGCGGAATCGCAAATGGAACTGAAGAGCATGCCGTCGAACACCTGGAGGTTTTCCCTCAGTCCCATCTCCAGCGTGGTCTTGATGATGGAACAGATGAAGGATCCGAACCGGGCGTCGGCATACTGAATGTCGAGACGGTCGCCGCCGCCGTGCAGGCCGACCGGCAACATGCCCGCGGCATGGATAATCTCCACCGGAGCATAGACGGGAAAGTAGGCGATCACGCGGGAGTCAGGATGTTGCTGCTTCCAGAGGCGGACGCGTTCGAAACGGAGGTCCGCGATCAGCTCCTGAGATTGTTCGAACGTTCGTTCGAGAATCGGCATAACGGCTACCATAGTCGCAACTCGCGACCACTGGTTCTGTGACCGCAATCACCGTTCTCTGTGACCTCATCCTCAGTGGCCTGGCTCGCCTGAATAGCTCCGCCATTCCCCTTTTTCCCGGTGCGTCTTAATCCTGTCTCTCCTGCTACTGCGTGACGCCTATCGCCTCACGCCCGCCAGGGAACTGGCATATGGAACGGAAACCACAAAAAAATGGGTCAACTCGCTGCGGCGAGTTGACCCATTTGGAACAGCTCCGTTAGACAGGACGCCAGGTCTTCCGGTGCCCCCCTGCTCTTCAACCTTACTTGTTGGAAATCGTTACTTTATTCCCGTCAAGTTTGGTGAACGTGATGGAGAACTTCTCGTTGTAGCACTTGGCTCGATCCTGAAGCATTTCGATCGCCATGGCTTCGCCCAGGGTCATGGACCAGTCGGTATCGGTGCGCCAGTGAATACCGGCGCCCACACCGTGCGCGAAGCTGACGTTTCGCGCCAGCTTGTTCAGTTCCCCGCCAACCGTGATCTGACCCGCGTCCGCACCGATGTACGGGACCAGGGAAAGACCATCGCTCGTGGGCACCAAGGGATTGGGGATCACGTAATTTTCGTCGAAGAAGAACTTCAGCATGGTGATGCAGGCTCCCGCAACCGTTCCGTGACCCGTGGGGTACGAGGGATGAGTCGGTGAACCCTCCGGGAAAGCCTGCGGCAACAGGTACGTGCCATACTTGCTGAACGTCTGGGCCACTGCCTGCGAATTCAGCACATTGGCGTTGGGGTGAGCCTGCACTTTATTGCCATTTCCGCTCAGGATCTGGTGCACGAGTCCGCCACCCGACTCCGGCCGATGCGTCAGGTGGATCAGCCACTTCTGGTACCAGACTTTCTGCAAGGCTCGAGCCGCGACTTCTCCCTGGGAGGCGGCAAAATCCGGCCCACCAAAGGTGCAGAAGCCATTCTGGGTCTTCGACCCAATGTAGGGATTCCCTGGATTTACTGGAACTCCCAGAGTTTGCATCGCGAGGAAGCCCACGAGGTAGGCCTGATACAGCACATCCACGTGGGTCCAGGCCGCCAGACCACGCCAATCATGCAGGTAACGGCGGAGTGGATCGTATTGCAGGCTGATTCCAGTGCTGATGCCGTTCTGCACCTGAAGGAACGTCGTGGTGTCGGTCATGTAGTCGATGCCCGGCAGGAACGTCGTCATCATCTGGTCGAGAGGCTGGGCGCCGTAGCTGGTAGGAGTGATCATCAGCTGCGACATGTAGGGTCCGACGGTTTCTCCCGGGAACTTGCCGCGGAAGAGCAAATCGGGGGTTACCGTTCCAGTGCTGTCTTTCGGACCACGGTAGTCTTTTGCTTTGGTCAGTTCGGCTGCGGCAGCGATGGCGGTGGGATTGGTTGCATAGTCGGTGAAGGCAACATCACGCAGCATCGCGGCCCAGTACATCTCGATCAACTGAGTTCCATAAGCCTGGGTCGTAACTTGGTCAAAAGGCGGTACCACTGGGAGACCAGTGGGATCCCCGGGAGACGGGGCGTTGCCGAACTGCACCGAGTCCAGACCTTCCAGGTCGAAGCAGTAGGACCCTTGCGGACCGTTCTGGGTGCGGGTGCCGCCAATGATGATGGCTTCCCAATCGCTGTTCTTGCCGCTGAGCAGAGCCTTCTTGAACGACTCCCACGCGGCATGATTGACCACTCCAATGTCGTCCTGTAGCAAGCCTTTGCTATAGCTGGCCGACTTGTCGGAGTAACGGAACTCGTCGCCGTTGGTGGTGTGGGGCGGAACCGGGACCAGGGAGTCCGAAGTGGCCTGCGCCACGCGCAGGTTATACGCCTGCAGCACTCGAGAGTTGATTCCTCCGGACAGCCCCTGCAAACCACCGGGAAGCGAACTGACGACCTTCAGGGGTTGAGCGAACGCACTGGTGACATTGCCGAGAACGCCAGCAGCGACCGATGCCATACCCATCTTCCCCAGGAACTTTCGCCGGCTCTGGGACGACACTTTTGAATTGTTTGATTTTGCGGGGGGACCGTCGGAAGACACACATACTTCCGCGACTTCTTGGGGGGTCCTATTCATTTTGCGGCGCTCCTTTGACTAGAGTAGACGTACGCCTTGACTAGAGGCGTTGTGACTGCGGTGGCGCTTAGGTGCATTTGCAGGGCCATGGGTCGGCCTGATGGAGTAGAACTGCTCCAGTCGGGGTTTCAACACGATGAATAGAGGCGAGTTACGCGGAGTAGAAGGGGGATGCCTATGCCGTTATCAACAGCCCACAAGCCTTCCTAAGTTGCAGAACCCTGCAACTGTTGCGAACCAGGTTGCTCAAACGGCTTCGACTCACGACGGTCTGCGATAGGATGCGACACCCGGGAAAAGGTTACACGCGCTGCCGCGGAGACTCGTCCGCCACGCAGGCTTTCGCAGGATCTCCCATGACCTTCGTAACTGCACTACTCGGGTTCAGTGTGGCCTGGACCATCCTTACTTTGCTATCGTTTCCCAGCTTGTGCGCCGCCCGCGCCCCAAGGTACGAACCATGCGCAAATGGCTTCTTCCATGCGTCCTGATGTTGACCGCGTGCTCGGTAGCACAGGTGTCCACACCTGGCGACGACTCGCAGTCGGCGAAGTTGATCATTCTCGAACACATGTGGAATGAAGCTCAGGTGAATCGTGATTCCCAGGCGCTGCAGGCCCTGATCGCCGACCGCTTTACTAACACCGAATACGATGGCGAAGTCAGCGACCGCGAGCAGTTTCTCGCGGACATCCGCGACCCGCAATATAAGCCCGCGTCCGTGAATATCCAGGACCTCAAAGTCAACTTCTATCCCGAGACCGCCATTGTGACAGGCATCTACCACACTAAGGGCTCGTACAACGGCAAGCCCTACGATCACGTGGGACGCTTCACCGACACTTGGGTCCATGACGATGGAAAGTGGCTTTGCGTAGCCAGCCATACCAGCCTCCTCGCCAAGAAGCCTTAACACCCCCTGCGGCTGAACTCTATCTGAGCATCGCTCCTCATCTTCGACATGCTTGACTTGCCGGGGCCAGCAGTGGTACAGCTGTCAGACCACTTTAAACCACAACGAGAGACCGAAAATGAGACTTACACCGATGTTTTGTCTGATTGTTCCTGCTCTTTTCCTGGTTCTGGGCTTCGCACACGGCGAAGAACAGCATGGGCGGACCCTGGATGAGATTAAGGCCGAAGCCATCCGCCGCGCTGAGAATGGTATGTATCCGCTGATCGGACTCGATCCCGGCGATGTGCGGGAAGCATTCCAATCCATCAAAACCACCGACAAGGACGAATGGGCCGCAGCCTTTATTTCCGTCGGTGACCGCTACATGGCCGAAGGCAAGGCGCTCGAAAGCTCCGACCCTGCGAAGGCCAATGCCGACTATATCCGGGCCTGGCACATTTACTCCTTCGGCCGCTGGCCCGTGCCCTCGTCTCCCGGAAAGCAGCGCGCGTACGCCAAAGCTCTTGAAGCGTTCCACGCGCACACAAAGTTTCTCGATCCCCCCTTGGAAGTGGTTCACATTCCGTTCGAGGGTTCCGAGATCACCGGGTATCTGCGCCTGCCGAAAAATGCCAAGGGACCGGTTCCTCTGGTGATTGCAGTCAACGGCCTGGACAGCCGCAAGGAAGATCTCTCGGAAAGCTTTGCCGGCATCTTGCAGTTCGGCATTGGCTTTCTGGCGGTGGATGGACCCGGCACTGGTCAAGCGCCGATCAAAGTGAGTGTCAGTGCCGACCGGATGCTGTCTCGCGTCATCGACTATGCGCAGAGCCGTCCGGAAGTCGATAAAAACCGGCTCGCCGTTCATGGCGTCAGTTGGGGAGCCTATTGGGCAACCAAACTTGCCATCGTCGAGCGCAACCGCCTGCGCGGCGCCAGCGCCCAGTCCCCGCCAGTCGACGGGTTCTTCCAGGAAGATTTCCTGAGGAATTCTCTGCTGGGAAACAGGGAATACCTGTTCGACCAGGTGCCCGCCTTGATGTCGATCTTCGACGGGGTGAAGACGCTGGATGACATGGCGACGGCGTTTCCCAAAATGTCGCTGGTGAAGCAGGGCCTTCTCGGAAAACCAATGGCTCCCATGCTTGTGATCGGCGGCGCTCTGGATACACAGGTACCAATTTCAGACATCTATCTCCTGCTGAGCAAAGGCGACACGCCCAAGACCGCATGGATCAATCCCCAGGGTGGACATTTGGGCCGGCAAGTAAAAGTCTGGCCCGACCCCTTGATTTTCAAGCAGGTCATTATTCCGTGGCTGGTTCGCACGCTCGACGGGACACCCTGCGGAGAACCATCAAAGGCGGAATAGCGCTTCAAACCACAGCTTCAGGCCGGCATCCCTACGACTCGAGGAAGACGATGGCAACATTCGACGCTGCCAGTGTGACCGACACTGCGGCGCCCCGGGATTCAAACAAGCCGCCCTTCTACAAGGTCCTGTGGGTGCAAGTCTTATTCGCGATGGTTGCTGCCGTCGTGCTCGGCTACTTCTGGCCGGCGACGGGCATTGCGATGAAGCCTCTTGGCGATGCCTTCATCCGGCTGATCACGATGATCATTACCCTGATCATCTTCTGCACCGTAGTTTCGGGAATCGCCGGGATGCAGGACATGAAGAAGGTCGGCCGCGTCGGTGGCAAGGCGCTGATCTACTTTGAAATCGTCTCTACGCTGGCGTTGTTGATTGGGTTGGTGGTCGGCAACGTGGTCCGACCGGGAAGCGGTTTCAACGTGAATCCGGCCACCTTGGATGCCAAGGCGGTCTCGGAATACGCAGGCCAGGCCCGGGCTCAGAGTGTGACCGACTTTCTGATGCATATCATTCCCACGACCTTCGTGGATGCCTTTGCCAAGGGCGACATTCTGCAGGTGGTGGTGGTCGCGATTCTGTTCGGATTTGCGCTATCGGCGGCGGGGTCGCGATGCAAACCTCTGTTGGAGATGCTGGATGCCGTGACCCGCGTGATCTTCGGAGTGGTCGACATCGTGATGCGCTTCGCTCCCATCGGTGCCTTCGGGGCAATGGCATTCACGGTAGGGAAATACGGGATCGCGTCGCTTGGACCGCTCGCCAAATTAATTGGGACGTTTTACGTCACCTCGGTTTTCTTTGTGCTTGTGGTGTTGGGAGTCATTGCCTGGGGGGTGGGCTTCAGCATCCTGCGGTTCCTGCTCTATATCAAGGAAGAGATTTTGCTGGTATTGGCCACGAGTTCGTCGGAGACCGCACTTCCTACCCTGATGGAGAAGCTCGAAAAACTGGGATGTTCCAAATCGCTGGTCGGATTGGTTGTGCCGACGGGATACACCTTTAACACCGATGGCAGCAGCCTCTACATGACACTGGCAGCCCTGTTCGTGGCGCAAGCTACCAATACTCCGTTAACTCTTTTGCAGCAGGTGACGATTCTCGGCGTGGCGATTCTCACCTCCAAGGGCGCCAGCGGAGTGCAGGGTGCATCGTTCATTGCGCTGGTGGGAACCTTGATGGTTGTGCCTTCGATTCCAGTTGCGGGCATGGCGCTGATTCTTGGTATCGATCGTTTCATGAGCATGTTCCGCGCGCTGATCAACATGATCGGCAACGGAGTGGCAACACTGGTGGTGGCGCGCTGGGAGAAGGAACTCGACCGTCCGACTCTGCAGCGAAACCTGGCCTAGCCATGGCGGTCAAACGATTGGCGAACTGCAAAAAATCTTAGTAGTATGTTCGCACTCGTGGGGGAGCCCGTCGCGCTCATCCGCAGGAGGTTGCATGATGAATTCCAAGAGGCCGCTGTTTCCTTTTTCCCGGCGCTCGTTTCTGCACCTTTCCGCCACCGCTTCGGCCGCCGCCGCGTTTCGCATCGTAACCGAACCCATGCTGGCCCGCGCCGAGCGCGTGGCTTTTCCCAGGGACGCCGTCGTCATTGATGCCAATGAGAATCCGCTGGGTCCTTGCGTGGCGGCGCGACAGGCGATTGCGGAGATCACTCCCAATGCCGGACGCTATTCGACCCATCTGACGGACGAGTTAGCCGCGACCTTCGCGCAGATGGAAGGTCTGAAACCGGAAAACGTGCTGGTTTATCCCGGCTCCAGCGAACCTCTGCACCACACGGTGATGGCGTACACCTCGTCCAGCCGTAGTTACGTGACGGCCGATCCCGGATACGAAGCGGGTATGTTTGCCTCCCAGGTTTCAGGGGCACGCATTGTGAAGGTGCCGCTGACCAAGACCCACGCGCACGATGTGAAGGCGATGCTGGCGGCGGCCCCCGATGCGGGCGTCTTCTATATCTGCACGCCCAACAACCCCACCGGCACGTTGACCAGCCATGACGATATCGAATACCTGGTGGAGAGAAAGCCGAAGGGGTCGGTGGTTTTGGTCGACGAAGCCTATATTCACTTTGCGGGAACGCCGTCAGCGATCGACCTCGTCAAGGCCGGCAAGGATGTGATCGTGCTGCGCACTTTCTCGAAAATCTATGGCATGGCAGGACTGCGCTGCGGAATTGCCATGGGACGTCCCGATCTGCTCGATAAGATTCAGAACTACGGCGGCTGGAATGCGATGCCGGTGACCGGCGTGGTAGCCGCTGCCGCCAGTCTGAAGGATGCGCAACTGGTTCCGGAGCGGCGGCGCATCAATACCACCATTCGCCAAGCGACGTTCGAGTGGCTCGATCACCACGGCTACAGCTACATTCCGTCTGAATCGAACTTTTTCTTGCTCGACACCAAGCGCCCCGGGAAGCAAGTGATCGACGCCATGCATCAGCAGAACGTGTTTATCGGGCGCATCTGGCCGATCATGCCGACCTGGGTACGCATTACCGTCGGCACGCAGCCGGAGATGGAGCGTTTTGAGGTCGCCTTGAAAAAGGTGATGGATGGCACTGCCGTAGGCGCCGCCCGGCCACAGACGCCCACCACCAAGCGGCGGTTAGACGGGCTCACCGTGCGGGCTTAACCCTACGTCGAATAGTCCGCGTTGATGTGAACGTATTCCGCGGTGAGATCGGTAGTGTAGAAGCGCACCTGCCCGCGGCCGCGCCCCAATTGGACGCGCACATCGCAACGGGATTGCGAGAGGTAGCGGTGAGCTTCCGCCTCGTCGAAGGCGAACGCCTGGCCTGCCTTGCACACCTGCTGATCACCGATAAAGATGTTGACCCGCTTGGGATCGATGGGAGCGCCGGAATATCCGGCGGCCGCGAGGACGCGCCCCCAGTTCGGATCAGCGCCCGCCCAGGCGGTTTTCACCAGCGCCGAGTGCGCGATGGATCGCGCCACCTGCAGCGCTTCTTTGCGGTTCTTAGCCTGCTCCACCAGCAGACGGATCACATGCTTCACGCCTTCCCCGTCACTCACAATCTGCTCGGCTAACGATTGGCAGACGTCGGTGAGAGCTTTGCTGAAGGCTTTTCCTACTCCAGCGTCTTTGAGGCGGATTCCACTTTGCCCGCTGGCCAGAAGCAGAACTGTATCGTTCGTGGATGAATCGCCATCTACCGAAATGCAGTTGAAGGTGTCGGCGGATGCGTCTTTCAACAACCGTTTCAGTTGCCGCGGAGTGGCGATCAGATCGGTGAACAGGTAGACCAGCATGGTGGCCAGTTGCGGGTGAATCATGCCGGAGCCTTTGGCAATTCCCAGCAGCGCAATATTGCCCTTACGCACGGAAATGGCCACGGACGCCAGCTTGGGGCAAGTGTCGGTGGTCAGAATGGCCTCCGCAAACTGGTGCACACCCAACTCCGTGGTGCTGGCTTGCGCGACGACCTCCGGGAGATGCGCAAGAATTTTTTCGGTCGGGAAGGGAACCCCGATGATTCCGGTGGAGGCGGGAAAGATTTCTTCGGCTCTCGCTTCCGCCAGCCGTGCGGCTTCCTTACAGACGCGCTGACAGCCTTTGATGCCGGCGTCTCCGGTGGCGCAGTTGGCGTTGCCGGAATTGACCACGACCGCGCGGACGCGCCCTTTGGCGAATTTGAGTGAAACTTTCGCCACCTGGAGCGGAGCGGCCACCACGCGATTTCTTGTGAACACCGCAGCTGCCGTGGTTCCGGGACATGCCTGCACCGTGGCCAGGTCCAGCCGTCCGCTAGCCTTGATACCTGCGCGCACCGCGGCAAATGCGAATCCGCCGGGAAGAACAATTTTCTCCGTCGAAGCGACCGGCTGTTTCATGCCTCCAACCTTACCAGCAGGGAGAAAGAACGCGGCTCGGCCGGGAGTTCCGGCAAACTCCCACGCACCATCGCGACTTCATCGCAGCAGAGCAGCTTGGGACAGCTGCAGCAGTCTTTGTAGAGCTTGTCGGGCAGAGCCTCGCGCGCGCTCACTGAAAAACCCATGCGCGAAAAGAATGCTGGAATCCGGGTAAACAGGCAGACTCCGGTGACCTGATGTTTCTCCGCCTGTTCGAGCAGCGCGTCGATCAACCGGCGGCCCGCTCCTTTTCCTTGAGAAGCGGGGTACACGGCGATGGAGCGAATCTCCGCGAGATGCGGGCCGTAGAGATGCAGTGCTCCACATCCGATGATGCGATTGTTTTCTTCGACCACCACAAAATCGCGGACATTCTCGCAGATCTCCGGCAGACTCCGGGGCAAGAGCACGCCTTGCTCACAGTAGGAGCTGATGAGTTCGTGAATCGACTCCGCGTCGGGCAGCAGCGCGTTACGCGTGCGCAAAAGCCACCTCAGCGGTTTCGATGGGATGCCGCTTGCTTTCCTTCTTGTTTCCGTTCACGGTCTTCGAGAGGGCGGTGAACGCCCGATCGAGGGCGTGGATCGTCTGATCCACATGTTTTTTCTCGATGATGTAAGGCGGCAAAAAGCGCAGGACGGTGTCATGCGTCCGGTTGATGATGATGCCTTGGTCCAGCATGTTCTTCGCGATCGCCTTGGCCAGATCGGGGGAGTCCAATTCCAAAGCCAGCATCAAGCCCAAACCTCGCACTTCCAGGATCGACGGGTGCTTTGCCTTCAGTCCGGCGAGTTGCTCGTGAAAGTAATCTCCCATCTTGCGGACGCGCGGCAAGAGCGTCTTGAGTTGCTTCAGGAACTCAACCGCCACCGCACAGGTCAACGGACCTCCGCCGAACGTGGTGCCGTGCAAGCCAGGATGCATGCAAGTCGCAACCTCGTCGGTGGTGAGCAATGCTCCCAGAGGCAATCCCGCCGCCAGGGGTTTGGCCACCGTGACGATGTCGGGAAGCACGCCATAATGTTGAAAGGCGAAATAGCGCCCCGTGCGTCCCAGGCCGCTCTGGATTTCGTCGACGATGAGCAAAGCGCCGTTCTTCTTCGTAAGTTCTCTCGCCATGCGCAGGAATTCGGCGCTGACCGGCCGGATGCCGCCTTCTCCCTGAATCGTTTCCAGGCAGATGGCGCACACGTTGGAATCGAACTTCCACTTCAGATCGTCGAGATCGTTGAGGCCGACGAAGCTGACTCCGGGCAACATGGGAGCAAACGGATCACGATATTTCGCTTGGCCGGTGGTGGCCAGCGATCCGAAAGTACGCCCGTGAAACGAATTTTCGAGCGCCAGAATGCGCCACTTGGAATGATTGCCATTCTTGTTCTGCGCGTGCGCGTAGGCACGAGCCAGTTTGAGCGCGCCTTCCCACGCCTCCGTGCCGCTGTTGCAGAAGAACGCACGATCGAGGCCGGAGATCTTTGCCAGTTGCTTCGCAAGCTCCGCCTGGAACTCGTGGAAGAACAGATTCGAAGTGTGAATCAAACGCTTGGCCTGGCGCGACAGAACCGCCTGAATCGCCGGGTGTCCGTGGCCGAGCGCGTTGACCCCAATGCCGCTCAACAGGTCGAGATATTTCTTCCCTTTGGAGTCCCAAAGGTAGACACCGCGTCCGCGAGTGAACATCACCGGATGGCGATCGTACGTAGGTAGAAGCAGTGACGCTTCCGCGCGCTGGACTGTCGATAAACTCATGCGACTAACACCTCCGTCCCGCAATCGAGCTTGGCAGAATAAAAATCGGAGAGCATATGTCCCTGGGCCGCCGGAAGAATGCGCACCCGCCCCACCCCATGGCTGAGCGCATGGCCGCAGGCTTCCAGCTTGGGAAGCATGCCTCCGGCAATAACGGATTTCTGGATGAGAGTGGAGACTTGCTTCAGGTTCAACCAGCGGATCACCAGGCCGTCGGCATCTTTTACGCCTGGAACGTCGGTGAGAAAGATGAGCGAATTCGCGCGGCAGGCTACGGCGCAAGCCGCTGCCATCTGATCCGCGTTGACGTTGTAATACTCGCCATCGTTGCCCAGGGCCACGCTGGAAATGACGGGAATTCCGCCTTGCTGCCAGATCGCCTCAAGCCAGCGCGTCTCCACCGAGACGATCTCGCCCACAAAGCCGAGATCGTGTCCGTTGGGCGCCTTCTTGCGTGCGCGGAAGGCCATGCCATCGCCTCCGCAGAATCCCACCGCCGGGATGCCGGCGGCGCCAATCGCCGCCACCAGGCGCTTGTTCACCATTCCCGCCAGCACCATGAGCGCAACATCGCGCGTTTCGGCATCGGTGACGCGCAAGCCGTTGATGAACTCGCTTTCTTTACCCAACATCTTCAAGGTGCGGGTGAGCGCGCTGCCGCCACCGTGCACCACGACCACCTGATGTCCGCCACGCGCCAGTTCCACTATGGCCAGCGCGCAGGTTTGCAGTACGCTCTTGTCCTCTAGCGCTGTCCCTCCGATTTTGACCACGACTCTCAATTCAGGCCTTCCTCTTCTTTCCATCCGTACATCACGTTCATGTTCTGCACCGCTTGTCCGGCCGCGCCTTTGAGCAAGTTGTCGACGCAAGACACCAGCACCAGGCGGCGGCGGTCGTCGGCCAGGCAGAAGCCGATATCGCAGTAGTTGGTGTGCAACGAGAACTGGATCTGCGGCAACTGCGGGGAAGGGAAGACCCTTACCCAGGGCGAGCCTGCATAGAACTCGCGGAAACAGCCCTCCACCTCGGCGGGTGTCATCGCCCGTGACAAATGCACGTAGATGGTCGAAAGAATTCCGCGCGGGATCGGCAACAGGTGCGGCGTGAAGATCAACTGCCGCGCCTGCAGATCCAGAGTCTCGAGGATCTCTCCGGTATGGCGGTGGCCAAACACCGAATAGGCTGAGAGATTGTCGGCGACCGAAATGAAGTGCGTCCGCGAGGTCGCCTCTTTGCCTGCGCCCGAGACGCCGGACTTCGAATCCGAGATGATCCCGTGCTCGCGGTCAACCACGCCCGCCCGCATCAGAGGGGCCAGCGCCAGGATCACCGAGGTGGCGTAACAGCCGGGGTTCGCCACCAGGTCTGCGTCGGCGATGCGGACGCGATTCAGTTCCGGTAGACCGTAGATCGCTTTCTTCATCAGTGCCGCGCTGGCAGCGTCACTCTCGTCGAAACCGTACACGGCCCGGTTCTGTTCTTCCTTCAACCGCCAGGCGCCGCTCAGGTCGATCACTTTCAGTCCGTGGGAAATCGCTTCCGGAACCAGAGCTCGCGAAACCTCGTGCGGTGTCGCTAGAAACAGCAACTTCACCCCAAGCTCGCCGAGCCGTTCGAAGGAGAACGGTAGCAGGGGATGGCCCCCGTTTCCAGAAAGCGAGGGAAAGACCTGGGCAAGATCCTCGGAGCCCGTGGCGTCTTTGCCGCGGCGCAACAGCGCCGGCGCCGCGACTCGGGGATGGCGCAGCAGCAGCCGTGTCAGCTCCAGGCCGGCATACCCGGTCGCTCCCAGTACCGCAGTTTTCAGCTTGGCCGCCACCCGCTCCCCACCTGTGGATAAATATGCATCTGTATGAATGAATATGCATTTAGGGGCGGCCCTCTGTCAAGTTGGAAATCCGCGCCGCCGCGCTCGGCGCAGCGTGTGCCGCGTGGAAGTCAATTTTTTGTGAGAGAGAAGTGTGAAGAACGCGAGGAGCCGATTCGACCCTGGGCGGCAGGAACGAGATCATCAGGTGATGCGAAAACCTTCCGTGGTTGCCCCGGAACCAGAGTGGTTCTTGACCATGTATGTTCCTCCACATTGATTGGCGGCGGCTCGTAAATGCTTGACCTGCTACCGATTACGCACCGGCACGCGCTCGGCAAACGGCACTTCTGCATCTCAACCTTTGGTTCTTGCTCTGTCGTGACATGTGGGCAGCATCGCTGATTCTGCTATCGTCTAGGCGGCAGTGGAGTGCGACTTTCTCTCCCACCCTGTCGCCCTGCCGGCTCCGTGACCGCTCTTGTGAGATCTCGTGCACGAAACGGAAAAAGAACGACCTGGGTTTCAGGAAATCCTCGATAAGCCGATCCGCGATCTGGGATTGAAGATCGAAGGCTCGCCCCTCGACCGCCTCGTCCAGCAGTTGTATCGCGAACTGGAGCGCAAGGGTCTGACTAAGTTTCGTCCGGCCTGCTATCTCACCGACGAATGGGGATGCCCTTCGGGGGAACCGGTCATCGGAATCCCGTTTTATCTGGCGCATCCTGAGCTGTCGGCTTTTGAAAAGGAGATGAACGACCTCGAGGATTCCCGCGAGGTCATGATGTATTTGCGCCACGAGGCCGGACACGCCTTCAATTACGCTTACAAGCTTCACAACACGTCGGAATGGAAGCAACTGTTCGGCTCGTTCCGGCGACGTTACCGCGACAACTACCGTCCGGTTCCTTTCTCCCGCAATCACGTGCGCCATCTGGCGGGATGGTACGCACAGAAACATCCCGACGAGGATTTCGCGGAAACCTTCGCGGTGTGGCTGACCCCGCGCTCGCCCTGGCGCAAACGCTATCGCGGCTGGGGCGCGATGGAGAAATTGAAATACATGGACCGCATCGCTCGCACATTGGGCAAGACCGATCCGGTGCGCCGTCGCGGCCGTCCCGACATTAGCGTGGAAGAAATGGAAGCGACGGTCGGCGAGTTCTACCGCCAGAGCAGCGTGGAAGAAATCCCGGTCGAGGATCTCAAACTCGATACCGACTTGCTGGACATCTTTAATGTGTCGAAGCGCCGCAGAGGAGCGAGACCTGCGCATGAGTTTGTGCAGCAGCACCGCAAGGCGATCGTCGACAAGATTGCCTACTGGACGGGAGTGCAGCGACCGCTGATCCGAAAACTTCTGGAAGTGATCGAAAAGAGAATCGGAGAACTTGGCTTGCGTGCTGACACGCGCCGGGAGTCCGAGCATCTGACCGAAATCACCGTTTACGCCTCCGCCTTGGTCATGAACTACATGACCCGGGGCAAATTCATTCAGCCATGATGGAGATTTTTTCGGCGCGTAAGGGTGATAATTAGAATGAGGAAACATGGGAGACACAAAACTGAAAGTCGCGATCCTTTATGACGTCTGGGAAGACGACGCTCCTGCCGTGGAACCGGCGGAGGAGAAGCCCTCTCCGCGCAAGCGGAAGTCGCGCACCAAGAAGCGCGTCGAGAAAGAAGATCGCGAAGAGATCTTCGAGGCGCTCCAGAAACTGGGGCATGAGCCGTCCTACCAGGTCATCGACGGACGCACGCAGTCGCTGCACGCTCTCGCCAAGTGCGGCTCCGATCTCATCTTCAATCTGACGGAGTCCTACGCCGGCGACGACACCAAAGAAATGCACGTAGCCGCGTATCTCGACCTGCTCGGGCTTCGCTATACCGGAGCCGGTCCGCATGCCAGCTTTCTCGCGCAGGATAAATCCATCGCCAAGAAAATGTTCGCCTTCCACGGCATCAAGACACCATTTTTCGCGACCTCTTACCGTGGACACATCGACCATGCCCACGACATCTCGTTCCCGCTGATCGTGAAGCCGTTGTCGGAAGATGGATCCATCGGAATTAACGCCGACGCTGTGGTCGACAGCGTGAAAGAGTTGATGGAGCGGGTGCAATACATTCAAGACGAGTTCGATTCCCCGGCCATCATCGAGGAATATATTGAAGGCCGGGAAATCTATGCCGGCATTCTCGGCAGCTACGAGAGCACGCAGGTGCTGCCCCTGGTGGAACTCGATCTCTCGAAGTTGCCGAAAGGCACGCCCAAAATCGCCAGCCGCGACGTGAAATTCGAGAAAGATACCGAGGCCTTCAAAGTCACGAAATCGGCGGTGGTGGAAGATCTGGACGAAGAGACCACGAAGCGTCTGTCTGAGACCGCGCTCGCGGCTTACCGGGCGGTCAAGCTTCGCGACTACGGCCGCATCGACATGCGGCTCTCGCCCAAAGGCGAAGTGTACGTCATCGAAGCCAATCCCAATCCCTGGCTCTCGAGCAAGCAGGAATTCGCCATGGCGGCGAAGGCTTCAGGAAAGAGCTACACGCAGCTGATCGGCGAAATCGTCGACCTGGCTCTGGCGCGCTATCCTGCGGAAGCGGCCGCGCAAGGCAGTTCCTAGCGGGTTCCTTCGCCTTCCGTCCGAGACACTCCGGAGATGTGTTGTTGTCCGCAGTTCTCTGCGGCGTTTCTTTGCGCCCTTTGCGGTGTAAGATTCTGATCGGCTCACGATGCAACCAAAACTCTGCCGCGATTTCCCGGACGCGGTGGCCGACAACCAAATCTTTTTCCAAGGAAGCCTCATGATTGCTCGCGCGGCGAAGTTGTGTGGATTGTTGCTAGTCCTCTTTGTGATGATTTCCATCCCCGCCTCCGCCCAGTCCGCCAAGGGCGGGTTGGCCGACTCCACCATGCCCTCGGTGATCACGGTTCCTCCAGAGGCGCAACCTTCGCCGACCTTCAATGCGGAAGCGGCCACCGAGGCTTATCTGGCGGAGATTCCCGCTAGCGCCAAAGCCCGTTCCGATGCTTATTTCGAGGGTGGCTACTGGATGATCCTCTGGGACTTCCTGTACGGAGTTGTAGTCGCGTTCCTACTGCTGAATTTGCGCTGGTCGGCCGCAATGCGCGATCTCGCCGAGCGCATCACGCGCTTTAAGCCAATCCAGACGGCGATTTACTGGATCGAGTATCTCCTGCTCACCACGGTTCTGACTTTCCCTCTAACCGTCTACGAAGGTTACTTTCGCGAACACAAGTACGGATTGGCCACGCAAACCTTCGGTCCGTGGATGAACGACCAGTTCAAAGGCCTGCTGGTCGGGCTGGTGCTGGGAGCCATTCTGATCGTGCCGCTGTTCGGGATTGCCCGCCGCGTGCCGCGGACCTGGTGGATATGGGGCGCCGGTGTGAGCCTGGTGTTCCTGATTTTCGTCTCATTGATTGCCCCGGTCTATATCATCCCGATCTTCAACAAAGTTACGAAACTCAACGATCCTAAAATCACGCAGCCCATCCTTAGCATGGCACGAGCCAACGGCATCCCGGCGAAAGATGTTTACGAGATCGACGCATCGAAGCAAACCACGCGCATGAGCGCGAACGTGAGCGGCTTCGGCAACACCATGCGCATCACGCTGAACGACAACTTGTTACGGCGCGGCTCGCCGGAAGAAATCCAGGCTGTCATGGGGCATGAGATGGGCCACTACGTTCTCAATCATGTCTACACCGGCATCATGTTTTTTCTCATCGTGATCGTGGTGTTCTTTGCCTTTCTTCGATGGGCGTTAGAGTGGTCGCTGGCTCGCTGGGGGGAAAAGTGGCAGATCCGCGGGTCAGGAGATACGGCTGTACTGCCATTGGTCGTGCTGCTGGCGTCCATCTTCTTCTTCGTGCTGACGCCGGTCCTGAACACCTTTACCCGCACCCAGGAATATGAGGCCGACATGTACGGACTCAACGCCAGCCGCGAGCCCGACGGCTTCGCGCAGGCCGCCATCCATCTCGGCGAATATCGCAAGATGAGTCCCGGGCCGGTCGAGGAATGGATTTTCTTCGACCATCCCAGCGGACGAAACCGCATCTACGCCGCCATGCGCTGGAAAGCCGAGAACCTGAAGTTGTTCACTCCGCCGCAACCCTAATGCATCGTGTAGCGACGGGCGTCCGCGCCCGTCCGTCACCCAATCGCTGCCACGGTTCCTCCTCGTAGACTCCCGGTGCGCGAATCCACGGCGCTAACCGCTCGCAGCGTGTAAAATTTCGCCTGAGAAACTCTCGAAAGAAGCTGGCGATGATCGGCCGAAGGATCTCGCATTACGAAATACTCGAGGCGCTTGGATCGGGTGGCATGGGGGTGGTGTATCGCGCCCACGACGTCACCCTCGATCGCAACGTGGCGATCAAGGTATTACCCGGGGACCGTCCCCGTACCGAGAATGCCCGCCGCCGTTTCCGCCGTGAAGCCATGGCGGCTTCCGTGCTCAGCCATCCCAATATCATCACCATTTACGAGATCAGCACCGAGGACGAAACCGACTTCATCGTCATGGAGTACGTGCGCGGCTCCACCCTCACCTCGATTCTCAAGAGCCGCAGTCTGAGCCTCGAAGAAGCCCTGCAATATGCCGTGCAGATTGCCGACGCGCTGGCCAAGGCGCATGCCGCCGGTGTCATCCACCGTGACATGAAGCCCGGCAACATCATGATCACGGAAGACGGGCTGGTCAAAATTCTCGATTTCGGACTGGCCAAGTTCAATCCCAACATGACGGAGACTGACGACGGTGGCAATCTCGATCGCACCAAGGAAGTCACGCTTACCCAGCCCGGCATGGTCACCGGCACCGTCTTCTACATGTCCCCGGAGCAGGCGCGCGGCGAGCGCGTGGACGCACGTTCCGACATTTTCTCCTTCGGCAGCGTGCTATTTGAAATGATCACCGGAAAATTGCCGTTCACCGGCGCGAACTCCATCGCGGTGCTGCACAACCTGCACTTCAGTCCTCCGCACGATCTCAAGCAGTTGCGCCCCGATCTGCCTCCCGAGCTGGTCTCGCTGCTGCACCGCATGCTGGAAAAGGATGTGGAGAAGCGCATTCAGACCATGAACGAAGTCAGCTTCGAACTGCGCAAGGCCGCCGGAATGAGTGTGGAACCGGCCACCTGGCAGCGCAGCGCCAGCTGGCTTCCGCCCACCACGGCTCGCTCCGCCTATGCCCCTAAGTCTCCGTGGAAAAAATGGTTGTGGATTGGCGGCGCTGCGGTTGTCCTGCTGCTGGCCGCGGGCAGCTGGCGGTGGCTGAAAAAAGGCGGCGCTCCTCGCCCGCAAACGGCACAAACCAACCAGGAGGCTCCGGTCGAGGACAATGCATATTCTCTCTACCAGCGGGCCCGTCAGGATCTGGACCACTACGACCGCGAAGGCAACGTAGACAACGCCATCAAACTGCTGGATCGCGCCATCCAACTCGACCCGCAGTCGGCGGTGAGCTACGCCGCTCTGGCTGAGGCGTACTACTTCAAGAATCACTCCAACCCAGACCCGCAATGGCAGAAGCTTTCCGCGGCGAACGCGGACAAGGCGATCAGCATCGATAGCTATCTGGCGGCTGCGCACGTCTCCGAGGGATTGGTGAAGACGGAGGCCGGTGACTCCGCGGCGGCACAGCAAGCGCTCCAGAAAGCCGCCGACCTCGATCCGAAAAGTGCCGTACCACACATTTGGTTGGGGGCTCTCTACAAGACGCTCAGGAAGACCAGCGAAGCCAACCGGGAACTGATGCAAGCACAAAAGTTAGACTCCAACGACTGGAGGACCTACCTCAATCTTGGCGGCGTCGCATATAACGCTGGAAGCTATAAGGAAGCGGCTTCCTATTTTGAGCAAGGGCTCAAGCTAGAACCCAACAGCGTCATTCTGCTGGAGGATCTGGGAGCGGTGTATCACCTGCTTGGGCGCGACGATGATGCCGCGGCGGCGCTCCAGCACGCGCTGGAAATCAAGCCTAGCGCAGACGTTTACAACAACCTTGGTACCATTCGCTTCTACCAGGGTCACTACGCCGAAGCCGTCCCAGCCTTCGAAAAGACGGTGCAGCTAGGCGCCAACAATTTTGATAACTGGGGCAATCTGGGAGACGCGTATCGCTGGACCCCAGGCAACGAAGCCAAGGCCAAGCAGGCCTACCAGACCGCGATTCGCTTGGTCCGGGAAGAGATCGCCAAACACCCGGATCAACTTGTCCTGCGCGCGGATCTCGCCATGTACCTGGCAAAAAGTGGCGATAAGCAAGGGGCTCTGAAGGAACTGAAGCCAGTCGAGGAGGCACACACCAAGGATCCCAACGATCCTCTCTCTCTCCTCACTGGTCTACGAGCTTTCCGGAGAACGTCAGAAGGCGCTGGATGCTCTGGCCGCTTCCGTGAGAGCGGGGGAGAGCCTCGCCGACATCAAGAACGAGCCGGAACTGGTTCACCTCAGGGCCGATCCACGCTATCAACTCGAGGTGCTGAGCGCCGCCGCGAGTCAAAAACCCTAGCGACATCTTTCGGGTTCCCCCTTGACTTTCGTTCGGGTTGGGGATTACTTTCAAGTCCCCCCATCTTCCCCGCTCGGGGTCCGCGTTCAACATCAAGAAGGAAGGAGAACCGAGATGGCTGTTTACCTCTATAACTTGGGCTTTAGTCTCGCGAACGCTGCAAACGGCAATTTCCTGGCGCATCTGGGGAGTCAGACGGGGCTGGGTCAATCCGAAACGTGGTTTCAATATAACGGGGCCGGTCTTCCCCCGGGCGTATCCGACAACGTAGTACCGCTTAGCGCGCTGAATTCCAGCGATTGGACGGCCTTAGCCGGAACTCCAAACTTTCTGGCCGGTACCGATTACATGCTGGTGCGGATTTTCAATACTGACAGTTTCGCTCCCCCGGCACCGACGTTTTTGGTGCGCCTAACAGCGGTTATGGGACATGGCACTAGTTCCGATACCGCGGCTTCGACTCCGCTTCAGGCGCCATTCATGGCGGGAAGCAAAGCCCGGCCGGTGATTGATACTGACAACTCGACCAACCCTCCCAATTGGCCCGCTCCCACCGGGACGGACGGGGCGTGGGCCTACTGCTTCGGCATGATCCACGGGGTCGCCAACGACTACACTTGCAACATCGGCGCCACCGCGTATGTCTCTTCGGGTGCTTACGCCGGGTTCTCTGCGTTTGGAATCGATCCGCAGCTTCACGTCGTGACGATGGCCATGCGGGGGGAAAAGTGTGACGAATCTGCGGCCTAACCGATAACGCCGCACAAGACCAACGGTGCCCATTCATTCGCGCGTATTTCGCGAATGAGTGGGACTGTTTGAACCAGGATAAAATTTCATCGGGGCTCCTTCTCCGGATCCACCGTCTGATCCAGATAAATCCAGATCACCCGCGACAGCAGCGTCAGGGTGGGCGCGAGCGGCAGGAAAAGCGCTACCGCCCAGATCGCCGTCTTCTCGATTGACCAGCGCAGGAAAAACCACAGCACGACGGCCAGCGCAAGAATCGTGATCAGCGCCAGCGCATAACTGATGTACATCGCCCCCAGAAAATATCCCTCTTCCCGCTCGAACTTCAGCCCGCACGCCGGGCAGAGCTCGTTCATCTTGGGGAAGCCGGTGAAGATGGAAGCGCGGAAGATTTTTCCGGCGCGGCAGCGCGGGCAGAGCTGGTGAAGAATTCCCGAGAGGGCCGAGATGTTGCGGCGGGAAGACATCCAGACGATTCGATGGAGTGACGAGCGTCCCGCTCGTCTAGTAGCGACTTCCGAGTTAGGTCCGAACACCAGCCGGGGCAGCTGTTCCCATCGCCCTCTGCTGTTTACCAGAAGAAGTGCGCCATCAGGTCCCGGGGCGCGAAATATCCCCGGCGGCACTGCACTTTCAACGTTGGCTGATCCGGGATGATTTCGATGGCGCGAAAATTGCCGTCTGAACGGAAGTCCGCCGGGTGGTATCCCATTGCATACTGGCTGCGCAGCGCCTTTTCGATCTGCGCGAATCCGTGTTTCAGATCGTCCTTCTCCCGGGCTTGAAGAATATGTCCGCCTGTGGGTTGGGCGATCTGATCCATGATCGCATCCCCTTTGGGATACTTGGCTTCCCGCAGGTCACTGGTGCTGAGCACGTAGACGACGACTTCAGCGCGCTCGGCGGCTTGCACCGCATCATTCAGAGTCAGCTTGCTGGCCGTGTCCATGCCATCGCTGATCAGAATGATGGCTTTCCGCGTGATGCCTCCGCTGCTGCTCGCGTGGAGCTTATTGCTGGCGCGAACGATCGCATCATACAGTGCGGTGTTTCCCCCGGAATTCATGCTGTTGATGGCCGTGGACAGGTGGCGCACGTTGCCGGTCATGTCCTCGATCAGGTGAACATGAGTGTCAAATCCGATGACAAACGCTTCATCTTTTCCGGGGCGAAGGATGCGCTTCAGGAAGGTGCTCGCCGCTTCCTGCTCGAACTTGAAGCGTCCCCGGATGGAGTCGCTCAAATCGATCAACAGGCCCACCCGCAGAGGCAGGTTCGTCTGCTGCTGGAAGTACTCGATGGCGGCCGGCGCCTGGTGATTGTCGAGGACCTGAAAACTCGATTGCGGGAGATGGCTGACGAATCGGCCCTTAGAGTCAGTGACCGTAAAGACTACGTTGACGACGTCCACCCGCTTGGTAATTGTGATTCCGGTGTATTCCGTTGCCTGTGGCAGAGCAGGCTCTTGGGCGCGCGCAGAGCCCACCCACGCACCGGCCAGAAGAAGCAGCACGAAAACAGAAACGCAGTGGCTGCGTTCGGCAACCATGACCCACCCCCCTCAAAACAGCACCGACGTACAAACGGAAACTAGATCGATCTGCAAGCTGGAAATTGATTCGTGGCAAGAAGAGCGCCAGGGGATTGCCGCCGAATTTGTCCAGATTCTAGACGAGGATCGTCGGTTTGCAAGTGATTTCCATCACGGGAGGACGTTTTCCACTGCTTTCGCAACTTCGCAAAAAGCTAACAGCAGACGAAAAAAATTAGATTACTCCGTTGTGGCGTCAGGGCTTACCGCGGCGCGGGCAGCGGAATCTTGTCCTTAATCCCCTTTCCTTCGACGATGGTGTAGAGGAAGTCCGGTGGCAGATCGTGCAGAGTCTCCAACTTCCCGCTTGGCCAGCGGATTTCGACTTCGTTCATCTTCGCCTCCGGTCCCAGGCCGAAATGCAGCCGCGGATCGTTCTGCGAAATATAGCTCCCTCCAGCCCGGACCTCGTTGATCTGCACTAATTTACCGGCCTTGACGGTGACCCGGGCGCCAATCGCCGAGCGGTTGCTTTTCCCCGTCCCCACCAGTTTAAAGAGCACGCGATGGTTATGATTTCCGCCCCGGTTTATCAGCAGCGTCGGAGGCTCACCGACATTCATGAGCACCACATCCACGTTGCCGTCATTGTTGATGTCGCCGAAAGCTGCACCCCGCCGGGACGCCGGACGGACCGACGCCAGCACGCTCGAGACCTCTTCAAAAGTGCCATCGCGCTGATTGCGAAACAGTTGCAAAGGCTGGCGGTAGGGCGGAACGCCGGGAACCGAATCCACCTGGGGATAAACGTGACCGTTAGCCACAAGAATGTCGAGCCATCCGTCATTGTCCATGTCAAAAAAAGCCGTGCCCCAGCCTACGTACGGATAGGTCGGTTTGCCCACCTTGCTCGCCCAGCTTTCATCCGAGAAGCCTTGCTCGCCCAGGTTGCGATACAGGTTATCGGCCTGTTCGGTGAAGTTGGTCACGAACATCCCCAGCCGCCCGTCGTGCATGTAGTCGCCCCAGTCCACGCCCATGGATCCCTGTTGCAGGCCTTCGCCGCTCATCCCGATTCCCGAGAGCATTCCCAGCTCTTCGAACGTTCCGTTGTGTTTGTTGTGGTAGAGGTAATTGGGGCCGGTATCGTTGGCGACGTAGAGATCGGGCCAGCCGTCGTTATCGTAGTCTCCCCACTCCGCGCCCAGACCGTAGTAGTGATTGGGATCGTCAACGCCGGCCTTTTTCGAAACCTCCTCAAAGGTTCCATCGCCGCGATTGTGGAAGAGAAAGTCGGATTCGCCAATCATTCCCCACGGCCCGCACTGCACCAGGATCCCCTTGAAGCGGCAGTTTTTCTCGTCGCTGCCGAAGTCGGGCAGGTGGTTCATGTCGAAGTGTACGTAGCGCGAAACGAACAGATCGACGTATCCATCCCGGTCGTAGTCGGCCCAGGCCGCGCCCGTGCTAAAGCCGCCGCCCGCGACTCCGGCCTTGTCGGTTACGTCTTCGAATTTGCAGTTGCCCAGGTTGTGATAGAGCGCGTTCCCGCCATACCCGGTCACGTAGATGTCGGGCAGTCCATCATTGTCATAGTCGGCGACCGCCACTCCCATGCCCCAGCCCTTGCGCATCAATCCCGCGGACTTGCTGATGTCGGTAAATTTCAGGTCCGCGTCCTGGTGGTAAAGCGTGATCATGGGATCGCCGCCTGCGCGATAACGTTCGATGGTCGATCCGTTCACGGTGAGGATGTCGAGCTTGCCGTCGTTGTCGCAATCGATCAGCCCCGCGCCGCCGCTCATCGATTCCACGATGTACTTCTTGTCGGGCGTGGAGATGTGAGAAACGGTCAATCCCGCTTCCTGCGTGACGTCTTCGAAGTGCGGCAGCGGAGTGTCCGGCGGCGACGGCTTCGCCGCAGCCACATGCGGCGCGGTCTTTGCCGCGTGCCGGGGCGGGGAAACCTTGGGATTCGACATCTGTGCCAGAGCGCTTGCCGTCAGCAGAACCCAGGTGAGGAAGAAGGATGTGCGCATGATGCGAAACTTGCCGCGATTATAGTTCACCGGTTTAACACTGGCCGGGTGTTTCGGCCTGACTGTAACTTTTGCGCTCTCTCGCACATCCATTCAGAGGTAAACTTATCGATAAGAATGTGGGTGCTGCAATGACGAAATGGGCTGGTTTTCTCGCGCTCTTATTTCTCCTGATGCCAATTTTCTCGAATGGAGCCGATTCTCCGAATACGGCTGCTCCCGTGCTGGTGGAACTCTTCACCTCAGAAGGTTGTTCCAGCTGTCCTCCGGCCGATCGGCTGCTGGTCGATCTGGATCGCACGCAGCCAGTAGCAGGGCGCGGACCTGATCGTGCTCAGCGAGCACGTGGACTACTGGAACTCGCTGGGCTGGCGCGATCCGTGGTCGTCAGCCTTCTTCAGTGATCGCCAGAGCTCTTATTCCGATCACTTCGGATTGCGCAGCGTCTACACGCCGCAACTAGTGGTCAACGGCGAAGCCGAAGCCAGCGGCAACGATTGGACGCAAGCCAAGCGGGAGTGTCAGAAGGCCAGCGCCGAGCAGAAGATTCCCGTACACATCTCCGCCATCTCGCTCGAAGGTCCTGACACGCTGCGCGCGCATATCGAAGCCGACGCTCTGCCGGAGTCCGTCCATAAAGCCGACCTTTACGTTGTGGTCGCGCTGAACCACGCCGAGTCAGAAGTGAAGGCAGGCGAAAACAACGGCCGCAAACTCACCCACGTCGCGGTGGTCGAGAGCATGAAAAAGGTGGGATCGTTGTCCAGAGACAAAGGCTTCGCGGAAGATGTCAAACTGAAGCTGAGCTCCAAAGTCGACCCGGCGAATTTGCGCCTCATCGCCTTCGTGCAGGAACCGGGCCCGGGTAAGGTGCTGGGCGCAGCGTTGGAGCAGGTACAGAAGTAACGAACAAAGGTGGCCCTTGAGTTGGCAACTCCGCCGTCTGCCACGTCCATCGCCAAAAAACCGAGCCACGGATTCTCACTGATAAACACGGGTTTTCTAAATCTCTTCCTATCCGTGTGAATCGGCGGGAATCCGTGGCGAAGATACGGACCGCGTCTCTACAAGAGAGCCTTGCTTCTAGTCCGCCGGGTGCGGCGCCGGTACCGGTTCTCGCCCTTCGCTGCGCCGCTCGCGCCATCCTTCGATAATCAGATAGAGCACTGGAATGAAAATCAGGTTCAGGAACGTGGACATGATCATTCCACCGAACACGGTCGTGCCCACCGAGTGCCGTCCTTTTTCGCCAGCGCCGGTGGCGAGCACCAGAGGCATGACTCCCAGAATGAAAGCCAGCGACGTCATCAGAATCGGACGTAAACGAATTCTCGCCGCCTCCACCGCGGCGTCGATCAGCGGCATTCCGCGCTGCCGCAACTGTTCGGCGAATTCCACGATCAGGATGGCGTTCTTGCTCGACAGTCCGACCAGCATCACCAGTCCGATCTGGCAATAGACATCATTCTGCAAGCCGCGCAGCCACTGCGCCCCCAGCGCTCCCAGCAATGCCATGGGAACCGCCAGCAGCACGATGAACGGCAGCACGAAACTCTCGTATTGCGCCGACAGCGTCAGGTACACCACCAGCGTTCCCAGTCCGAACAGAATCAGTGCGGTGCTGCCCGACTGCAGTTCTTCGAGCGACAGGCCGGTCCACTCATAACTGAATCCCTGTGGCATGACTTTGTTGCTTACTTCCTCCATAGCCGCGATCGCCTGTCCGGAACTGGCATTTCCGGCCGCCGACCCGTCGATTTCAGCGGAGCGAAACAGATTGTAGTGACTGATTACCTGCGGGCTGGTGGTCTGCGCAATCGACACCAGATTCTCCAGCGGGATCATCGCTCCGCTGTCGGAACGCACGTAGAATTGCTTGATGTCTCGCGCCCGGGCGCGAAATTGCCTGTCGGCTTGCACGTACACGCGGTAAGAACGGTTGTTGAAGTCGAAGTCGTTCACATACGACGACCCCATATAGACGCCCAGCGTGTCGGTGATCTGCTGCAGCGGTATGTGCAGGCTCTTGGCCTTCTCTCGGTCAATGGTGACCAGGTATTGCGGATCGCTCGCGCTGTAGGTGGTGAACAAGCCGGTGAGATCTTTGCGCGCATTTCCCTGGCGGATCACGTCCTGGGTGACTTTTTCCAGGTCCGCGAGCGTGTGTCCGCCCTGGTCCTTTAGTTCAAACTGGAATCCGCCGAAGTTGCCCAGGCCGTTGACCGCCGGAGGCGCAAACGGAATCACAATCGCCCCCGAGATTCCCTGTAAGGGCCCGCGTACCCGTCCGAGAACGGAATCCGCATTGTGCGCATTCCCCTTGCGCTGCGAGTAAGGCTTTAACGGGACGAAGATGATCGCCCGGTTCGGCGCGCTTCCGTTGAAGCTGAACCCGTCGACCACAAACGTGCCATCCACTTCGGGAATTTTGTCCAGAATGTCGGAGACCCGCCTTCCGATCCCCTTGGTGTACTCAAGAGACGCGCCCGCCGGACATTGCACGGCTACGATGAAGTATTCCTGATCCTCGTTGGGAACGAAGCCCTTGGGAATTTTGACGAAGGCAAAATAGGTGAGAGCCAGCCCCGCCAGAAAAAGTACCACTGCGACCAGTCTGTACTTCAAGATGCTGCGCAGGACGCGCCGGTAGCCCTCGGTGGTCGCGTCGATGACTCGATCCACGCGCTCGAAAAACCAGTTCTTCTTCTTGTGCTTACGGCCCAGCAGAATGGCGCTGAGCGCCGGCGTCAGCGTCAACGCGTTGAACGCCGAGATCGTAATGGAAAACGCAATCGTCAGCGCGAACTGGCGAAACAAGATCCCGGTGGTGCCGGGAAAGAATGCTACCGGCACGAACACCGCAACCAGTACCAGCGAGGTCGCGATCACGGCGCCGGCCACTTCCGCCATCGCCTCCGACGCGGCTTTGTGCGTGTTCTTCTCGCCCTCCTGCACGTGGCGCTCGATGTTCTCGATCACCACGATGGCGTCGTCGACCACCAGTCCGGTCGCCAGCGTTATTCCAAACAACGTCAGCGTATTGATGGAGAAACCCAGAATCTTGACGAAGGCGAATGTCCCGATCAGTGAAACCGGAATCGTCACTGAAGGAATAATCGTCGTGCGCCAGTCTTGCAGGAAGACGAAGATGACGAGAATGACCAGCACGATCGCCGAAATCAGAGTGGTGAGAACGTCGCGTATTGACTCACCCACCGCGTCGGTAGTGTCGAACGCCAGGTGGTAGGTCATGCCGGGAGGGAAGCGCTTGGCTAATCGCGCCAGTTCCGCGATCGCAAGCCGGTCGACTTCGAGCGCGTTGGCATTCGATAGCTGAGTAATGCCTAGTCCAACCGCGTCGTATCCCTTGTATTGCAGCTCCGAACTGTAGTCTTCGGCGCCCAGCTCCGAGTGCCCGACATCTTTGACCCGTACCAGCGTCCCGTCGGCGTTGGTCTTGAGGATGATGTTGTCGAACTGAGACGCCTCTGAAAGGCGTCCGATCGCGCGCACGCTGATCTGAAAGTCCTGGCCCTTCTGCGAAGGAGGCTGGCCCACTTGTCCGGCGGCCACTTCCACGTTCTGCTCCTGCAGAGCTGACACCACGTCTCCGGCGGTCAGGGCCCGGCTGGCCATACGTTCCGGATCAAGCCACAGCCGCATCGAATATTTGCGTTCGCCGAAGATCAGAACGTCGGCTACTCCTGGAATGCGTTTCAGCGTGTCTTTCACGTACACGTCCAGGTAGTTGCTCATGAACAGCGGATCGTAGCGGCCGTCGGGCGAGTACACCGCCGCGCCGAAGACGAAGTTGTTCGACGCTTTGAGAATGGTGATCCCGGTTGCCTTCACCGCGTTCGGCAAACGTCCCTGGGCGGTATTTACGCGGTTCTGAATGTCTACCGAGGCCAGGTCCGGGTCCCGGTTCAGATCAAAGGTCGCGACAATCGAGCTGCTGCCGTCGTTGCTGCTGTCGGAGGTGATGTACTTCATCCCCTCGGCCCCGTTGATCTGCTGCTCGAGCGGCGTTGTCACCGCGCTTTCCACCGTCTGCGCGCTCGCACCGGTATACGAACTGCTGACGGAAATCTGCGGAGGCGCCAGGCTGGGGAACTGCGAGACAGGC
The DNA here is from genome assembly GCA_963832635.1 of Terriglobia bacterium. GTDB lineage: Bacteria > Acidobacteriota > Terriglobia > Terriglobales > Acidobacteriaceae > DATFTE01. The sequence goes on from CAWHVH010000004.1 coordinate 1,999,523, forward strand.
AGGGTGGGAATCACGACGGCGCCGGCCAGAATGATCAGCAGTGCGCACACCGTGGCAAACACCGGCCGTTTAATGAAGAAGTCGACAAACATGGAAAATCGGTAGTGAGTAGCGAGTCGTTAGCGGCAGGTCGATTTTCCCGGCTCACGCTACTACCTACTAGCTACTGCTCTTCTGCGGTTCTACTGCTGCTCCGTCGCTGAGCACCTGCGTGCCGGAGACAATCACCTTATCGCCCGGCTTGATTCCGTCGAGCACCACGTAATCGTTGCCGAAGGTGTCTCCCACGGTGAGTGGTTTTTGGCGCGCCACCGTCTTGCCGTTCTGTTCCTCGGCGACGAAGGCAAAGTACTGTCCGCCAATGCGGAAAACCGCCAGGATCGGAACCACCGGGCTGTTGCGCGTGCCCCAGATGACCCGTGCTCGAATGAATTGCGAGTGCCGCAGCTTGTCCTGGTGGTTCGCAACCTTGGCTTTGACCAGGATGGTCTGGGTCGTATTGTCGACTTCCGGTGAAATAAAGCTGATGCGGCTGTCGGCAATCACATTGCCCGCGCCATCCAATAACTGCACCGGCAAATCCATCTTGAGCCCGGAAGCCCGTTCGATCGGGATATACACATACACTTCAAGGCTTCCCGGTTTGTCGACCGTGGTCAGCAGTGTGGTGGTGGTGACCCGGTCTCCCACGCGGACCGGGATATCCCCCACGATCCCGCTGCTGGGAGCCACGACGCGGTAGTAGTGCAACTCGACGCGTTGCTCTTTCACTTGTGCTTCGAGAGAGGCGAGCTGTGCTTTGGCCGCGTCCAGTGCCGACTTTGCCTGGTCGTAATCCTGTTTACTGTCGACTCCCGCCTCGTACAGTTTGCTCACGCGATCGTATTGTTCCTGGGCGTACTTCAAATTTGCCAGCTGTGCCGCGTGCGCGCTCTCCTGACTGTGCACGGTCGCTTCTTGCTTGGTGGGGTCGATCTGCATCATGGGAGCGCCGGGAGAAACGTGGTCTCCGGAATGAACGAAAATGTTGGTGATGTAGCCTTCCACCTGCGGATTGATGACCGCCGAGTCGCGCGACTTCAGCATGGCTACGTATTCGGTGGTTTCTTGAACCGGCACCGCGCGGGCAACTTCAATCTTGACCGGCAGCGCCGGTGGTCCCTGGGGCTGCTCACCCTTAGCGGCCGAGTTGCTGCAGCCGCCGCTGATCATCGAGAGCGCAACGCACAACAGCAGTTCGACGGCTGGTTTAACACGGGACTCGGTATGGCGTGCCATTATTCGATACAGACCCGACTTTTGTGCTGTTACCCTAACACGCGCCGCGCCGGACGGCCAACGAGCGCCGGGTTCGAGCTTTAGACATCTGAGAAAGGCAGTGGATAGCAGCCGACGCCATGTGTGCAATTTCTTGAGGTGTTTGCGGCCCTCGAACGGCCGCCCCGCGAACACGCCTCCTCTCTCCTCTGCTACATTATTTTCGACATGAAACCCGCCCGCAGCTTCGCCAGCGACAACAATGCCGGCATTCATCCTGAGGTTCTGCAAGCTATTTCAGCCGCCAACTCCGGACACACCGTCGGCTACGGCGACGACCCTTACACCGACTCAGCAAAGCTGAAGTTCGAAGAGCACTTTGGCCCTGACATCGACCTGTTCTTCGTTTTCAACGGGACGGCCGCCAATGTTCTCGGCCTCATGGCACTCACCCATTCCTACGATGCTGTGATCTGCAGCGATTTCGCGCACATTTACTGCGACGAATGCGGAGCGCCCGAGCGCTTTACCGGATGCAAACTGATCCCGATCCCCAACCAGGACGGCAAACTCACCGTCGAATCCATCAGCCACGCGTACCACGGTATCGGCGACCAGCATCACGTCCAGCCGCGTGTCATCTCCATCACCCAGGCCACCGAGATGGGCACCGTCTATAAGCCGGATGAGGTCCGCGTGCTTGCGAAATATGCGCACGAGCGTGACATGTTCCTCCACATGGACGGAGCCCGCATTGCCAATGCTGCCGTCAGCCAGAGGCAGACCCTGCGGCAGGCCACGCGCGACCTGGGAGTAGATGTGCTTTCCTTCGGAGGCACCAAGAACGGGGCGATGGGCGCAGAAGCGGTCGTCTTCTTCGACCCGCGGCTCTCGCGTAATTTCCAATTTGTGCGCAAGCAGGGCATGCAACTGGCTTCCAAGATGCGCTTCATCTCGGCCCAGTTCGAGGCTTTGCTGTCGAACGACCTCTGGCAAAAGAGCGCGCAGCACGCCAACCGCATGGCGCGCTTGCTCGAAAGCGCCGTCCGCGAGATCACAAGGGTGAAGATTGTGTACCCGGTCGAAGCCAACGGAGTCTTCGCCCAGATCCCCCGCGCCGCCATCGCCAAGTTGCAGGAACGCTATTTCTTCTATGTATGGAGTGAAGAAGAATCGATCGTGCGCTGGATGTGCTCTTTCGATACCACCGAAGACGACATCCGCCAGTTCGCAAAATTTGTCGCGGAAACCGTATAGCCAAGTAGCGCCAGTCCCGCCTGCCACCAGGCAGTTTGTTACCAGGTCAGGCCAAAAAGCCTCATTCCTCCGCCAGCATCTCCCCCAGAGTTCGTTTCTGCTTGCGCGCCTTTTTTTTCTTGCGGTCCGGCACCACTTGCGGTAAAGGAACCTTCCCAATCCGCTCCCGCGCCAGAGCCTTGACCGCCTGCACGGCGGAGAACTTCCTTATTTTCTTCTTCTTTCTAGCCATCGGAGCCAATCTTGCCACAGTTCACGCTCAACAAAGGTGTAATATCTTGTGTTGGCTAGAGACTCAACAACGACCAAATGGAAGAGCGAGAGTTTTTCGACGAACGCCCCGACAAGAAGCCAGCCACCCTCAACTGCCCCCATTGCCATCAGGCCGCCGAATACGAAATTGGCTGGCTGGTGCGAACCAAGAAACGCCAGCTCCCCGGACGCGCCGACGAGCGCGACCGTGCGCGTTTCGCCAAAGCCCGCTCCTACATGCTGCGACGAGACGACATGATGATGTGCAAGAATATGCGCTGCCGCAAGCGCTTTGAAATTTCCGGCGTGCAGTCGGTCGTCTTTACCGAGTAGCCTTCCGCGTCAGGGGACGGTGATCTGCAACTCTATCTTGGGCGCGATCAGACGATAATTATTGTCCGCCAGAGTCACCTCAATCGTGTGTTTTCCCGGCCTGAGCGCCTCGAACGCGATGCGGTTGTTCAACGGCAGGATATACGGTCCATTATCCAGCCGGAACTGCAAGTGCCCCTGGCCGGCCATCGCATACTGATTGCTGGTGGGATCGGCCAGCGCGACTCCCTGGACATCGACGTCGACCACCGCAAGCCGGTGCTGCAGGTTCTTCTCCTTGTCGACCAATTGCGCCCTCAGGCGAGGGCCGTTCTGTGGGCCTTGCCACACATTCTCTTGCGCGAATGCGCTTAACGCCATCAGCATGCAGGCCAGCAGCGTCAGGACCAGATGCCGCTTCACACATATAGACATGACGAGCCTCCTGCGTATTAGTTTACCTCCGCCATGCCGATGCTAGGCAAGGCTCGTGCAAAGTATATGTATCGTAATCCGATAATCGAGCGCGAAACATCTGGCAACGCCATCCATCGCTCCACCGTCTAAGTAAGCAGGGGCGAATTGATCCGCATTCAAAGGAGTGTTTGTATGCGTACGGTGATGTGTTGTTTGTTCGCGATATTGCTTCTCGGCTGCACGGCGTTTCCCCCGGCAGCCCGTGCCGACGAATGGAACCAGCTGACGCGATTTACCTTCAGCCAGCCCGTGGAAATTCCCGGAAGGATTCTGCCGGCCGGTACCTACTGGTTCCAGTTGCTCGGTAGTCAGGCGAACCGCCAGATCGTTCTGATCTACAACGCGGACCAGACGAAGCTGGAGTCGATCGCGCTGACCGCCGCGGATTGGCGCTATCACACGACCAGCAGGACCGATCTTACGTTCGCGGAGCGCCGGCATGACAAGCCGGAAGCGCTCCTCACCTGGTATTACCCCGGAATGACGATCGGGCATGAGTTTCTTTATCCCGGCAAACTGGAAACGAGATTCGATCGCAACGCCAAGCAGAACATCCTGGTGCCGACCCTGACCCCGCGCGCCAGCACCGAGTCTTCCACCTATCGCTCGGGTGAATAGGCCCGGTCTCGACGGCTCTCGGGTCCAACTGCCTGGTTGAACCCGGGGCTCCCCTTCCTCTTCCCAAACCAGATTTCCTCTGTTTCCTCCTGCTCATTTATACTGACTGGTTTCGCTCGCCGGCGCCGCCCGGGTAGAGAGGTTGGTTGCAACCTTTCGCACACGGCGGACCCGCATAACCAGAAGGAGTTTTCCCTTGAAGATCCTGGTATGTATGAAGCAGGTGCCGCAGAAAGACGCTCCCCTCAAGCTCAACGAGTCGGGCACCTGGATCCGTGAAGATGTCTCTTACGAAGTGAATGAACCCGACGCTTTCGCGCTGGAAGAAGCTCTCCGCCAGAAGGAAAAGCACGGTGGGGAAGTGGTCGTCATCACCTCCGGCCCGGCCCGTTCTCAGCAGGTGCTGCGCGAAGCCCTGGCCAAGGGCGCCGACCGCGCGATTCACCTCGAAGACAACGCGTTCGTGGGGCTCGACGCCTTCAATACCGCGAAGGCCTTCGCTGCCGCGATCAAAGACGAGCAGTTTGACCTGATCTTTACCGGACTGCAGTCCGACGACTACGGTTACGCGCAGACCGGCGTGGTGCTTGCCGAGTTGCTGGGTTGGCCACATGCCACCATCATCATGCAGATCGAAAAGAACGACACCGGCATCCGGGTAAAGCGCGAACTCGAGGCCGGATACTTCCAGTTCGTCGACATGCCTCTGCCCGCGGTGCTGACCATTCAATCGGGCATCAACAAATTGCGCTACGCCACGTTGATTGGCATCAAGCAGGCCAAGAACAAACCCATGCGGAAGGTCACGATGGCGGACGTGCAGTCCGCTATTGGCAACAACCTGCAAAAAATCGAGCGTCTCTACATTCCACAAAAAACCAAGAAGACCGAATTTATCGAGGGCCCTCCAGCCGAAATCGCCAAGAAGCTGGTAGACAAACTACGCAACGAATTGCGGGTGCTGTAAGAGTTAGGACGGCCGCCTGCGCCCAAGCCAAGCGAGGCGATTTCGCTGGGAGCTGAGAACTGACAACTGAGAACCGAGAATCGCACTTATGTCTGACACAATTCTGGTGGTAGTCGAACAACGCGAAGGCAAACTCAACCGCGTCTCCTGGGAGACGCTTACCGCCGGACAAGCTCTAGCTGCCGAAACTGGCTGGACGCTCGAAGCCGCCGTGGTCGGCTCGGGCGTCAGTGGCTTTGCGAACGAAGTCGCCGCGCAGAAGCTCGCCAAAGTCTACGCCGTCGAGTCGCCAAAGCTCGAGCCCTACACCCCCGACGCTTTCGTCGCCGCACTCAAGCAGTTCCTGACATCGCATCCCGCGAAGCTGGTGCTGATGCCGCACACTTACCAGGTGCGCGACTTCGTACCCAAGCTCGCCACCGCCATGGGACGCGCCGCCATCACCGACTGCATCGGGTACAAAAAAGATGGCGACAAGCTGCTCTTCACCCGCCAGATGTTTCAGGGCAAGCTCGCCGCCGACGTCAGCTTTTCTTCCGACGCCCCGTGGTTCGCCACCTTCCAGAATGGCGCCTATCGCGGAGACAAAGTCGAAGCCGGATCGAGCCCCGCTCCCGTCGAGACGGTGAACGTGGACATCGCCGACGGCGTGATCCGCAACAAACCGCAGGAGGTCTTCAAAGAAGCCAAGCAAGCAGTCGATCTCACCCAGGCCGGGATTATCGTGGCTGTCGGGCGCGGCATCAAGGAACAGAAGAATATCGAGATCGCCAAGAACCTGGCCGAAGCCATCGGCGGAGAACTCGCCGCTTCCCGCCCCATCTGCGACTCGGGATGGCTCCCCATGGACCGCCAGATCGGCTCCTCCGGCCAGACGGTCGCTCCAAAGCTCTATCTGGCTTTGGGCATCAGCGGAGCCATTCAGCACATCGTCGGCATGAAGGGTTCCCGTACCATCATTGCCGTCAACAAAGACTCCGAAGCTCCGATCTTCGAAATCGCGGATTACGCAGTCGTGGGGAATTTGTTCGACATCGTTCCGCCACTGATTGAGGAAGTGAAGAAGGCGAAGGCGGGGAGCTAGAGGTGGCCACGGATCAACACGGATTCCACGGATTAAATTCCTGAATTTGTTTTATCCGTGAAGATCCGCGGAAATCCGTGGCAGGGTTTTTCTTATGCTAGTGTTTCGCAAGCCAATTGAAAGTGTGGAACGACCGGTCATGCCGGCCGATGTTGTGATCGTCGGCGGTGGCCCGGCAGGCATGGCCTGTGCCCTGCGGTTGTCGCAACTCATCGACGAGCACAACGCCTCCAATCCCGACGCCCAGCTCAGCAAAGAAAACATCTACGTCCTCGAGAAGGCCCGCGAGATCGGACAGCATTGCCTCTCCGGCGCGCTGCTCGACCCGCGCTCCATGCGCGAACTGTTGCCCGGATTCGAAAAGGAAGCTCCGCTCGACGCCGAGGTCACGAGAGAATCCGTCTACTTCCTTACCGAGAAAGGCAAGTTCAAGTTTCCCATCACCCCGCCGCCGCTGCGCGATCACGGCAATTACGTCATCTCGATCAACCGGTTCGTGAAGTGGCTGGGCAGCAAAGTCGAGGAAACTGGAATCACCATCTTCACCGGGTTCGCCGGCTCCGAGCTTCTCTACGACGGCAACCGCGTTACCGGCGTTCGTACCGACGACAAAGGCGTCGACAAAGAAGGACACCAGAAATCAAACTTCGAGCCCGGCTACGACCTGCAGGCCAAAGTCGTCATCCTGGCCGAAGGCACGCGCGGGTCGCTCACCAAGCAGCTCATCAGGAAGTTCGATCTCGCCAAAGATCGCAATCCGCAAACCTGGGGCCAGGGCGTGAAGGAACTCTGGGAGGTGCCCTCGGGACGCATGGCGCCCGGCGAAGTCATCTACACCATGGGCTGGCCGCTCACGACGAAAGAATATGGCGGCGCCTGGATCTACGGCTCGAAAGACAACGTCGTCTCGCTCGGATTTGTCACGGGACTGGACTACCCCGACCCGCGCCTCGATCCGCAAAAAGTTTTACAAGACTTCAAGCAGCATCCTTTCATCGCCAAGCTGCTCGAAGGCGGCAAGATGATCCGCTATGGCGCCAAGTCGCTGCCCTACGGCGGCTGGTGGGCAATCCCGCCCGTCGCCGGAGACGGTTGGATGATCCTCGGCGACTCCGCCGGATTCCTCAACTCGGCGCGCCTCAAGGGCATTCACCTCGCCATCAAGAGCGGCATGCTCGCCGCCGAGACCGCCTTCGAAGCGCTCAAGAAAGACGACTCCTCCGCCGCCGCGCTCGGCCAGTATCAGAAAAGAGTCGAAGCCAGCTGGATCAAAGAAGAGCTCTGGAAAGTCCGCAACATGCACCAGGGCTTCGAGCACGGATTCTATGCGGGCATGTTCCACACCGGCCTGCAGATGATCACCGGCGGACGCGGCCTGCACAACCGCTATCCGGGAACCGCCGGCTACCAGCACATGAAGAAACTCGCCAACCTTCCCAAAGACGGCGGCGCCGAAGCCCACCTGCTCGGTCCCGCCAAAGGAGACGGCAAGCTCACCTTCGACAAGCTGACCGACCTCTACCACTCCGGCACCAAGCACGAAGAAGATCAGCCTGCGCACCTGGTGATCGATGACGTCAACGTCTGCAACAGCCGGTGCGTAAAAGAATTCGGCAACCCGTGCCAGAATTTCTGTCCCGCCAACGTCTACGAGATGGTCGAGGACCCGGCCCAACCCAATGGCAAGCGCATCAGCCTGAACCCGTCGAATTGCGTGCACTGTAAAACCTGCGACATCGCCGACCCCTACCAGATCATCACTTGGGTGCCGCCAGAAGGCGGCGGCGGGCCGAACTATGACGGGATGTGATCAGTACAAAACCTCACCTTGTCGTCCTGAGCGCCAGCGGAAACCTCGCGAACTTCTTCATGTGGATTCCGATGCACCAATTCAGGGGGTCCTCAATCTTTCACGCGTGCAAGCAATCGGGATATTCTGTTTTCCCAGAGGAACCATGAAACTATTGATCTTTATTGCCATCCCGCTTCTCCTCGCCCTCTCCGCCTTTGCCCAGCAGCAGCCCCAACTCACTCCCGAGCAAGCTCTCGAACAGTACCGCGCTTACAAGGCTCCCATCCTTCGCGATGACTTCGGGGAACTCGGCCGCTACCGCTCTGCCAATGCCGCCCTCAAGCCCCCCGCTGCGGATGAGAACCGCGTCGTCTTCTTCGGAGATTCCATCACCGACATCTGGAAGCTCGACGAATATTTCCCCGGCAAGGGATATATCAACCGCGGCATCGGTGGACAAACTACTCCGCAAATGCTCATCCGCTTCCGACAGGACGTCGTCGACCTCGAGCCCAAAGTCGTCGTCATTCTCGCTGGCACCAACGACATCGCCGGCAACACCGGGCCCGAGCGCATCGAAGACATCGAAGCCAACTACGCTTCCATGGCCGAGATTGCCGGGGCCAACCACATCCGGGTGATCTTCTCGTCAGTCACACCCGTCCATAACTACACGCCGCTGTCGCAGAACATGTACGCCTTCCGCTCGCCTGCGAAGATCCTCGAACTGAACGCCTGGCTCAAAAACTATGTCGCCGGACACCCCAACTGCCTTTATCTCGACTATTTCAGCGCCATGGTCGCCGAGAAAGGCTTGCTGAAGAAAGACCTCGCCGACGACGGACTCCATCCCACGCCGGCGGGATACAAGATCATGGCCCCGCTCGCCGGAGCCGCCATTGAAAAAGCTCTGAAACCTTGAAACCAATTTCGCCCCGCCACGATCTATAATGATCGTGAGTTTCCGACCGCCTCAGCCCCAAGGGCATACCCGGGCGAAGGCGGCGAGGGAAGGTTTTCTTCGCGATCTTCGCGCAACCTTGGCGAACTTTGCGGTAAAGGCTTTTGAGAACACCGATCCCAAGGGTCCGGGTGGAAACGCCCGAGCCTCCCGCGCCCCGCAAGGAGCGCATTGGAAAGGAAGCGGCCGTCGGGATTCGCCCGCCTGTGTGTTTCCTTTCCAAGTTTGTCGAAAGTTAAGATTCGTGCTCCGAGACAGAGGCATTTAGCACTTGGCACTTAGCATTTGGTCATTCGAGGCCATTGCCGGTAGCCAGCGACACAGCCCAGGGGCTAAATGCTAAGTGCTAAGTGCTAAATGCCGACTCTCACCGACAAATTCGGCCGCCCCATCACCGATCTGCGGATCTCCATCACCGACCACTGCAACTACAAGTGTGTCTACTGCCGCACCGGCAACGATGGCGCCATGTACGCCGACCTACCCTTCGCCGACTACTTCCGCATGGCTCGCATCCTGACCAGCCTCGGCATCGAGAAAGTCCGCATCACCGGAGGCGAGCCGCTCCTCCGCAAGGGAGTCATCGAATTTGTCCGCGAGCTCTCCCAGCTTCGTACCGTACAGGGCGAGCCGCTTGATCTCGCCATCACCACCAACGGACACCTGCTCGCCGAAATGGCGCAGCCGCTCAAAGATGCCGGCCTCGGCCGCGTGACGGTTTCCATGGACGCCGTCGATCCCGACCGCTTCGCGCGCATCACCCGCGTGCCCAACGGATACGACAACGTCCTCGCGGGCATTCGCGCCGCCCGCCGCACTGGCCTGTGGCCGATCAAAGTCAACTGCGTGCTGATGCGCGGATTCAACGAAGACCAGATCATCCCCTTCGGCATGTTCGCCCGCGAAGAGGGAGTCACCGTCCGCTTCATCGAATTCATGCCGCTCGAAGAAGGGCGCACCTGGACGCCGGCCACTGTAGTCACGCTCGACGAAATCCTCACCCGCATGGCCGAGTATCGCCCGCTGATCGAGATCCCCCACGCCCGCTCCGAGACCGCCCGCCGCTATCATTTCGACGATGGCATCGGAGAAATCGGCATCATCGCTCCCGTCTCCCACCCCTTCTGCGGACACTGCTCCCGCATCCGCATCACCAGCGACGGCAAAATTCGCACCTGTCTTTTTTCCGTCTGGGATCACGACCTGCACGAACTGATGCGCCGCGGCGCGAGCGACGAAGAACTCGTAACCTTCATTCAGGGAGTGGTCGCGAGGAAAGAAGAACGCCACCACATCGGCGAATCCGACTTCGTGCCCGCTTCAAGGACTATGGTCCACATCGGGGGATAGAGTAAGGCACTCGGCCGTCAGCACTCAGCATTCAGCTATGCCCGGAGCTGAATTGGCTGAATGCTGAATGCTGAATGCTTGAGTGCTAATGAATCTCTTTGACCTTCGCCCGGATCCTAGTCAGCAACTGCTCGGGCAGCGGCGGATAACCTTCTTCTTCCGCGAACTGCTGTCCATCGTTTAGGACCCATTTCAAAAACTCTCCGACCGCGAGCGCCCGCGCCGCGTCGCTCGACGACGTCCGCAGATAGGCCCAGGTGAAGCTCGACACCGGAAACGCATCGCCCCCCGGCGCATTGGTCAACGAAACCGAAAACTTATCCCAGTGCCCGGCCTCCACCTCGCGGCATGCTGCCGCGATGCTCGCCGAGGAAGCTTTCACAAATTCTCCCGCTGGGTTCAGCACCGCCGCCTGCGCCAGACCGCTTTTCAACGCATACGCCAGTTCCACATACCCGATCGCCCCTGCCTGATGGCGCACTTTGTCCGCCATATCTGAACTGCGCTCTGCCGCCTCGCCTACCGGCCACTTCGGCGAAGGAGTCGTACCCAGCCGTCCCCGGAATTTCGCACTGGTCTTTGAAAGGAAGTCAGTAAAGATGTAATTCGATCCTTTACCCGCCGGCCGGTACACCACGTGGATCGCCTCATTCGGCAGGGTTACCCCCGGATTCAGCTTGGCGATCGGCGGGGCATCCCAGTTCTTGATCTCCCCCAGAAAAATCTCCGCCAGCACGTCTCCGGAAAGATGCAGCCCCGTCTTCACTCCCGCGACGTTGTAGATGGGAACAATGCCGACCAAAGCTACGGGAATTTCCGTCAGGCTCTCCCCGCGCTCCTTCGTTCCCAGCGGCACCTCGCCAGCCCCAAAGTCGCCGCTACCATGCGCCATCTCGCCGATCCCCTCCTCGGTTCCCGTGGGCAGATACTTGATCTGAGTTTGCGTGTTGCGCCCGTTGTACTCCTGGGCCCAGCGGCTATAAAGCAGCGCCGGAACGCTCGATCCGGAGCCCACCAAAACCATGGTTTGCTGCGCCCAGCTTGCGGGAACAAACAGAACCGCCAGAACCAGCACTGACCCCGGGCGCAAATGTCGCATCGCGATTCTCGTCAGAAAGCAGGTGATGTTCCTCATCGGGTTCTCCGCGGACGTTCTTGCCACCAGGACAACACGGTTTCTCTGGACTCTAATCCCGTTAGTCTCTGAAATCCGTAAGCTATCATCCCTCGATCCCGCTTGATCCTCAGGGCTGTTGCCTGATTGGGAACATCCCTCCCTGACTTGCGAACGGATTCCCGATTCGAAAGCCCAACCTCTAAGCCCGGAGCCTGAAATTTGCCATCCGCCCCATCTCCAGTGCACAATATCTCCGGGTACTCCCGTCACCACAGGCTGTGACTAGCGGTCGAAAAAAAGCGACCGTTGCTATTGCCGGGAGCATCCAACTAAGCGTAAAGAAAGTACCAGCGGCAACAACATCCCCGCGGGTTGGGCCTGAAAAGGCAGTGAATCCGCTGTAGCCGCTAAAGAAGGCTTTCAACATCCCCGTTCCAGATCGAGCGGAGTGCGCGCAAGATGCGCCCGCCCGTGCCTGGAGCTGAAAGCAGGACACGATGGCAACGGCTACAGAAGTTTGCAGTCTGGAAAATTATCTGGTCCTACCGGACCAAACCATGGACGCCCGCATTACCGCCGCCCGCGAAGCCTTGGGCCGCGAATGCGTGGTTCTCGGACACCACTACCAGCGCGATGAAGTGATCCGCTTCGCCGATTTCCGTGGAGACTCCTACAAGCTCGCCCAGGAAGCCGCCAAAGCCGGCGGCAAATACATCGTCTTCTGCGGCGTGCACTTCATGGCCGAAAGCGCCGACGTGCTCAGCCGTCCCGGCCAGGTCACAGTGCTGCCCGATCTCAACGCCGGATGCTCGATGGCCGACATGGCCGAAATCACTCAAGTCGAGGATTGCTGGGAGCAACTCATCCGCGCCGGACTCACCAACGACGCCGGCGAAGGCGTCACCCCCATCACCTACATGAATTCCACCGCCGCCATCAAGGCCTTCTGCGGCGAACGCGGAGGCGTGGTCTGCACCTCCTCGAATGCCGCGGCATCGTTCAAGTGGGGGTTCGCGAAAAACGAAAAGATCCTCTTTCTCCCCGACCAGCACCTCGGCCGCAACTCCGGATGCGCCATGGGCATCCCGCTGAACGAAATGGTCGTCTGGGATCCCTACCTGATCAACGGCGGCCTCACGCCCGAGCGCCTCAAACAGGCTCGCATCATTTTGTGGAAGGGACACTGCTCGGTGCACCAGCGCTTTCTGCCGGAGCATGTCGATCAAGTCCGCGCCAAATATCCGGGTATCCAAGTCATCGTCCATCCCGAATGCCGCTGGGAAGTCTGCCAGAAAGCCGACGGCATCGGCTCGACCGAAGGCCTGCTTAAGATGATCCGCCAGGCCCCCTCAGGCACCATGTTCGCGGTAGGCACCGAAATTCACCTGGTCAATCGCATGGGCCACGAGTTCGCCCGAGAAGGGAAGCGCGTCATTACCCTCAACGACTCCGGATGCCTCTGCACCACCATGTTCCGCATCTCGCCCCAGCACCTCTGCTGGGCCCTCGAGAATCTAGCCGAAGGCAACATCGTGAACCAGATCAAGGTAAAAGAAGAAGTCAAACACTGGGCGAGAGTCGCGCTCGATCGCATGCTGGAAATTTCGTAAACGGGTCGTTGGCCGTTCGTCGTTGGTCGTTGGCAAAACCTAACCACTGTCATCCCGAGCGGAGTCGAGGGACCTTGCATTCCGATGTACTACCACCGACTCTCCCGGAATTCTCCGAGGTTTCTTCGCGATCTTTGCGTTCTTTGCGGTTAAAAGCTTTGCCTCTCTCGGCGTGCTCAGCGAACTCCTCCGCGCTCTCTGCGTTTTAAGATTTTCCAAGTACGAGCAAGTGCCATCGGTTACCTCTTAAAGCGTTATCCTCGAAACCTCGCGTCTCCAGGGGCTCCTTCGCGACCTTTGCGTTCTTTGCGGTTAAAAGCTTTGCCTCTCTCGCTCGGCGTTCTCAGCGAACCCCTCCGCGCTCCTCTGCGTTTTAAGATTTTCCGAGAACGAGAAGATGCCATCGGTCACCACTTAAAGCGTTACCCTCGATTGCCAAAGAGCAACGACGAACGACCAACGACGCACTCAATGTTTGCGCTAAAATAGCCTCATACCCCTATGGCCGATCGAACTTTCACGCTGCAAGAAGCGCAGAGCCTCCTGCCCGTTCTCGAATCCCTGCTGCGCACGGCCATTGACGGCAAGAAGCTGATCGAGTCGGTCGACAATGAGTTGCAGGAACTTGCCCACCGCGTCTTTCTCAGCGGAGGCTTGTTCATCAACATCGTGCAACTCGCCCGTCGCAAGGCCGAGCGGGAAAAGACCATCCAGAAGGTCAAAGACGCGGTCGCCGAAATCGACGCCATCGGCGTGCAGGTGAAGGATCTGGATATTGGTCTGCTGGATTTCCCCTGCCACGTCGACGGACGCACCGTCCTGCTCTGCTGGAAGCTCGGGGAGCACGGCATCACCCACTGGCACGGCGTAAGCGAAGGCTTCGCCGGACGCAAACCCATCGACGACAGAATCGCGAGAGCCAAAAGAAGCAATTAGCACTTAGCAGAACAGGGCAGATCAGTCTCTTGTCTTCGCGCCCGATGCGTTCTTTGCGGTTAAAAGCCTTTCGCGGAACTCTTAACACCCTCAAGGGGCCAAATGCCAAGTGCTAAGTGCTAATTGCTCTAGGCCAACCACCAACGCCCTAAGGTTTCCCCCCGGGCTTCCACTCCGGCGCGAACGACGAATTCACCAGCCACTCCACCGGGCCGAGCAACGATCCAATCGCCGAATCCATGTGATGAAAGTCCAGACGCGACACTTCGTCGCTCGGCTGGTGATAGTCCTGTGCAATCCGTAACTCGAGATTGTCTGCGCCACCACGCCCTTCAGCGCCAGCTCGTAGTTGTCCGAGCGCATGAAAAAATGCTGTTCCGGATGCGGATCCCCCACCAGCTTCGCTCCATGCTCGGCCAGTACCGGACCCAGGTTCGAGCGCTCCCATCCCGTGAGCCAGAGCTCATCCGGTTTCACCGCCGCATCCGGACGCCCAATCATCTCGAACTCCAGATTCGCGGCAATCTCCGCGAGCGGCACCGGCGGATGCGCGCGGAAATACTGCGCTCCCAGCCCGCCCAGCTCTTCACTGCCAAAGAGCGCGAACAAGACCGTCCGCCGCGGCTTGTGCCCCAAGCCCAGCACCCGCGCCAGCTCCAGCACCGCCGTCACTCCCGAGGCGTCGTCGTCCGCGCCGTTATAAATACTGTCGCCCTTCACCGGAGCGCCCACACCCAGATGGTCCAGGTGCGCCGAAAACAGAACGGCCTTTTTCTCGAGTGCGGGATCGCTGCCGCGAATCACCCCCAGCACATTCCAGGTGTCGACCGTCTCCGCTGCGCCCATGGGAGCGCTGAAGCGCATCGTGGTCCCGTCGGCAACTTTCGCGAGTTGCGCCGCCGCCTCATCGCTCAGCATCAGGACCGGCGTCGCTCCCCCTTCCATCGCGCTCGGCTCGCTGGGCAACTCGATCGTGCCATCGAATAGCCTTTTGCTGATCGCATCCCAGTGCGCCTTGTAGCGCGCCGTGACCGGAAGCAGGATCGCGGCCGCACCGCCGTCGGTGGCCTTCTTGATCTGGTCTTCGCTCACACGCGCCAGCCCCATTCAACGCCAGCAGTACAAACGCGCCCTTCTCAATTGCCGCGCCGCCCTGCAGCTTCTGTAATGGCCCACTCGCCTCGGTTTTTTCGTTTTCGAGGACCACGAACTCCGCTCCATGCTTCCACGTAACCGGCCCGCCGTCCGCCGGAGTGAAGTTCAGCTCCGGAGGCGAAGCCGGTTTCTTCTTCTCGAGCGCAACCTTCTGCAGATATCCACGGTCATCGCCCAAAGGCGCCACGCCATACTGCTCCAGTTCCGAAGCGATATAGGTGGCTGCGACGAGTTCGTCGTGCGTGGCGCTCCCGCGCCCGTTCAAGGCATCGGAAGCCAGAAAGTCTTCATGCGCCCGAATGCACTCGGCGCACACCCTGGGCAGGGAATAAGCATGCCTCACAGGATGAACGCCGGCGCTCTTCGCCGGAACGGTCTGGGAAAAAAGGGAAGGCGCGAAAAGAACGAGAGCAAGAAGAGTCAGCAGAAGACGGAAATGTTTTGTATGCATGTATAGACGACGGTCTGGAGATAGAGTACAAGAATCGGGCGTCAGACGTCAGACCTTGGACGTCGGACCTCAGATAGGTGATGGTTGTGGTTGCTTTGCCGAAGTCCGAGGTCCAAGGTCCGAGGTCCGAAGCCCGAGGTCCGCCTTCAAAAAACTTTACACGCAAGCCCCGCCGCCATCCACGTTCCACCATTTGGCGCCCGGCGGGGCTGAAATCCTTAGTACATCAGGGGATACGCCCCTCTTTTTCGAGGATTTTTCTCTGCTACAATTTAACCGCGCCGCAAGCGGGCTGCTGGAGCGGCCCGTCCGGGGTCCTATACTGATGCCAAGCACCAAGCGCAAACTTCAACTCCTGGCAGGACTTGTAGCACTCCTGTTGCTCGCACTGGCGGTCGGCTGTAGCGGCTTTTTCCAGAACCCGGTCTTGACCGGCCTCACCGTCGGACCGCAAAGCCCCAACATCCAGCAGGGGACAAGTCTGCAGATGAGCGCCATTGGGACCTACGATGATGGCAGCACCAAGACCTTGACCAGCGGCGTCTTCTGGTCGAGCGACGACACGAACGTCGCGCCGATCACCTCCGGCGGAAGGGTCACAGGGGCAAGTTCTGGCACCGCTACGGTTACAGCATCCGCCGGGGCGCAAAGCGGCACCAGCACGGTTACGGTCACGCTGAACAATGTGACTTCGATCATGATCCGACCGACCAGTTTGACGATTGCGCGCGGAAACATGGGGACACTCACCGTTTTTGCGACGGCGGGAGGAACACAAGTCGACGTTACGTCCACGGTCACCTGGGCGATCACGGATAGCAGCGGCAATATCGCGAGCAACATCAGCATCACGACGCAGACCAGCCCGGCGACGATCACCGTCCTGAGCACTGCCACCGCCGGAAGCTATAAGGTCACTGCCACCTATTCCGGTAACACTACCTATACCAACTCGATCACGCTCACCGTCACCTAGATTCCGGGCTGGATTTCAAACCCACGGGGCGCTCAGCGCCCCCTTTTTCGTTTTGCCTCTACGACCACCCGTCACCTTGCCCTGTCCCCGCCGTCACAAGTTATTCTGAGTGAGCGCGCTATCCTGAATGATGAACCGGGTGCCCCATTTCTCGCGCACTTTGCGAGAAGTGGGGCTCGCGTAAAGGGCGGTCGAGGCAAACAGGTTTTCTGCCCGCCCCCGGCAAAATGCAGATTCCTCGCGTTACTCGGAATGACAAACGATATAGGGTACCGGGGGCTCTGACTGACGACTGAAGACCGACGACTGAAACCTATGACCATCCAGACCATCGGCATCTGTACCGGAGGCGGCGACGCCCCCGGCCTCAACGCGGTCATCCGCGCCGCCGTCAAATCCGCCATCCTCAAATATCAATGGAAGGTCATCGGCATCGTCGACGGCTTCGACGGCCTCATCTGGCCCGAGCGCTCGCGCCCGCTGACGCTCAAAGACGTGAGCGGCATTCTGCCCCGCGGCGGCACCATCCTCGGCACCACCAACCGCGGCAATCCTTTCTGCTACAAAACCGACGAGAACGGCAAGGAAGTCATTCGCGACATTTCCTCCGACGTGATCGCCAACGCCGCCAAGCTCGGCATCGATGCCGTCATCTCCATCGGCGGCGACGGCTCGCAGAAAATCGCGCTCGAGCTTTTCCGCAAGGGCATGAAGATCGTCGGCGTGCCCAAGACCATCGACAATGATCTGTGCGCCACCGAACTGACTTTCGGATTCGATACCGCCGTCAACACCGCGACCGACGCGGTCGACAAGATCCACACCACCGCCGAGTCGCACCACCGCATCATGGTGGTCGAAGTCATGGGACGTGACGCGGGATGGATCGCCCTGCACGCCGGCATCGCCGGAGGCGCGCACATCATCCTCATCCCGGAAATCGAATTCACCGTCGACAAGATCTGCAACTACGTGCACCGCCGCGAAGGCTACGGCAAGCGCTTCACCATCGTCGTGGTCGCCGAAGGCATCAAGCTTCCGCCGGAGCTAAAGCAACTTTCCCGCGGAGGCAGTGTCGGCAACCTGATCGGCGACGCCATCGCCCTCACCGCCCACAAAGAAGTCCGCGTCAGCGTCCTCGGTCACATCCAGCGCGGAGGCACGCCCTCGCCCTTCGACCGCGTGCTCGCCACCCGCTTCGGTGTCGCTGCCGTCGATCTGATCGCCGCCGGAGGCTTCGGAAAAATGGTTTGCCTGCAACAGGAGAAAATCAAAGCCGTCGACATCGCCGACGCCGTGGGCCAGATGAAATCCGTCGATCCGAGCGGAGAACTGGTCCACACCGCCCGCGCCATCGGCATCAGCTTCGGAGACGAGTAGCGCCGGCGTCTCGACGGCAAGCGCCAATTTCTTCCCGTTTTGGTTCTCTCCGAGCTAAGTTGTTGAAAACCGGTCAAGCGCTTTTTCGGCCGGGGAAAGCTCCTCGTGAACGTCGCGTAGAATGCCATTTCCTTAGCTTTTGGAGCCCCAAGGCGCGCTCGCGGATGCCCGGGCCATGGTTTGGTCGTCCGGGAGGCAGCGAGCGTCTCATATCGTCTCCTGCGCGATGAATTACTATAAGCTATGCAAACTCGCAGCCTGGGAGCGTGCTTGGCAAATAGCAAACTGAGCCATTTGGCATCAGCACGACAAGCAGTGGCTGAGTGCTGAATGCTGAGTGCTGAATGCTGAGTGCTCAACCAGAGACGAACCCCTGCCGGCTGGTTTATAGTGTTCCTGACCCCCGTGAATCCAGTCAGCCGATTGCTGCCAAGCCGTATCCTGCTCCTGCTATTGGTGATTTCGACTCTCCCTGCCTGCAACCGGGCGCGCCGCCAGAAGGAATACGCCTACGTGTCCTCTCCCCAATCCATTCTGCGCGATCAGGTGGCGGCGGTTTACAACAAGACCGGCGTGGCCAAAAACGGAGACCGGGTGCAAGTGCTCGACCGCGACCGCCGTTTCGTCAAAGTGCGCACCGATTCCGGCGCCGAAGGCTGGATCGAGCAGCGCAATCTGGTTTTGCAACCGGTCTATGACCAGTTGCAGAAACTGGCGCAGGCGGAGCAGAACACTCCGGTGCAGGGCACGGGAACCACGCACAACGACACCAACATCCACGTCGAACCGGGACGCGACACCGAGCACCTGTTCGTACTGAATTCCGGCAGCAAAGTGTCGCTGCTGAAGCGCGCCGCCGTGGAAAAGAATCTGCCGGGCGCCCCCCGGGCGCTTCCCAACGGAGAGCAACCGGCGAAACCGCTCGAAGACTGGTGGCTGGTGCGCGATGCCCAAGCGCACGTGGGATGGGTGCTGGGCCGCATGATCGACGTTGACGTGCCGATGGAAATTGCACAATACGCCGAAGGTCAACGCATTGTTGCGTCATTCGTTCTCGACCAGGTGGCCGACGGAGACAAGAACGTCCCGCAATACCTGGTGCTGCTGACCGAAAACAAAGACGGCATGCCTTTCGACTTCAACCAGATCCGCATTTTCACCTGGAATGTGCGCAAACATCGCTACGAAACCGCTTATCGCGAGCACGATCTCAATGGCGCGCTGCCGGTTACGCTGTCGCAAGAGAATTTCGACAAAGAAGGTATGTTGCCGGTGTTCGTGATTCGCGTGAAAGACGATAACGGCAACGTTACAGAGCGGAAATACAAATTCAACACCCCGATTGTGAAGCGGGTGCTCGCGCCTGGAGAAGAACCGTCGAAGGCGGCGAGGAAGAAGCGGAAGTAAAAGAAGCACCTAGCACTTGGCATTTAGCACTTAGCCATGGAAGGTTCTTTTGGCGCCTGCAAGAAACCAGATGGGCCAAATGCTAAGTGCCAAATGCTAGATGCTGCTTTTCCTCACGAATAAAATTCCGCAATACTCTGCACCACCCAGCGTTGTTCTTCTTCCGTCAGTTCGGGAAACATGGGCAGGGCCAGCGCATCGCGGGTGGCGCGCTCGGATTCGGGGAGATCTCCTTCGCGGTAGCCGAGATACGCGAAGCAGGGTTGCAGGTGCAGCGGGATCGGGTAATAGACTTCGGTGCCAATCTTCAAGTCTGTCAGGAATTTGCGCAACTCGTCCCGCCGCTCGACGCGGATCACGTACTGATGAAATACGTGATGCGCCCCGGGTGCGATCTCGAGCAGGCGCACCGGCGAATTGCCTTTTACCGAAAGCAGTCCGGCTTCGGCCAGCAGCAGGTTGTAGCGCGCCGCGCGCTCCCGCCGTTCGTGGCTCCATTTATCGATGTGCGCGAGTTTGACTCGCAGGACCGCCGCCTGGATCGCGTCCATACGCGCATTCCAGCCAAATTCTTCATGCAGGTAACGCCGCGGGCTGCCGTGGTTGCGCAAGCGCCGCATATGTTCGGCAAGCTCCGGGTCGCGCGCGGTTACCAGTCCCGCATCTCCATAGGCGCTTAGATTTTTTGTGGGATAGAAGCTGAAGGCGGCGGTGATGCCCAACGACCCCGCTTTGCGGTTGCGCCATGCCGCGCCAATGGCCTGCGCCGCATCTTCGACGATCACCAGTTTGTATTCGTCAGCAAGGCGCTCGAAAGCGTCGATGTCAACGCACTGGCCATAGAGATGAACTGGCAGAATGGCCCGGATCTTGTACACGGGCGAGCGCAGGCGAGCTTCCACGCTGGCGGGATCCAGGTTTAGCGTGTGCGGATCGACGTCGGCGAAGATGGGACGAGCGCCCGCCCGCACGATGGCGCTCGCCGAAGCGAAAAAGCTGAAAGCGGTGGTGATGACCGCGTCGCCGGGTTGCACTCCCGCCGCGGCCAGCGCGAGCCACAAGGCATCGGTGCCCGAAGCGCACCCCACGGCGGCGGCCGATCCGGTAAAGCTTGCGATTTCGCGCTCCAGCGCTTCGACCTCAGCTCCGAGGATGAATTGCTGGGAAGCGCAAACGCGTTCGATGGCGGCAAGGACTTCTTCGCGAATCCGCGCGTACTGGCGTTGCAAGTCGAGCAAGGGAACGGCGGCGAGTTTGGCGGAGGCCGGAGACACTGCACGACGATTTTAGCAGTCGTCAGAGCTTGGTCGGGCTAAATGAAAACCGCAGGGGGCGCTGGGGACGCGGAGCATGATGAAATTCATGGGACGTGAGTTTTCTCATTTCACTCCGTGTCCCCTGCGTCCCCGGCGGTCTTCATTCATTTTGATTTTGAAATGTGGAGGCGGAGGTCCATTTTCCGCCAGAGCCTCAGTCCACGCGTGGACGGACTTGCGAAGCGGCGCGAGTTCGATGCCGCCGAACTTTTCCGGATAGGGTTCGAGGTTGCGCTCGGCCCGCGCCAGCAGCGAGCGTGCGCCGACCCGATTTCCGCGGCTGTGGTGGTGCAACCCGACCGCAACCTGGATCAGCGCCTGCAGGAATTTCTTCTCCGGGTTGTGCGACTCTCGCCAGACGTCCTCGAGCACTTCGTGGGCCTCAAAGAATTTTTTGCGGTTGAATAACTTGATTCCCTGGTGGTAGGCGTGGTCGGTCACCGTCCCATTTTGGCACACGATCTACAGGGTTTACGGGGTATTTCTACGGGATTTCATAGGGCATCTTCCGGGACTCTCCAGTTTTCAATAACTTAAACAAAGTGTATTTCTAAGATGTTGAAACTAATGGCTGTTATTGAGCCACTGTTTTGGTACGCAGTGTGCTCTAGTCACACGCTCGTCGTGTATATGGCGGGAGAAGACTGAAGCTGTGAAAAGCCGTTTAACTCATCCTGGAATAGGATTTCAACTACTTAGGAGACAGTCGATGGAATACGAATTTCGTAACACCATGACTCGGTTCCTGCTGGTGTTCGCAGTATTGGGGCTGCTGGTTGGCACCATGTGGGCACAAGGCGGATCGGGCGAATTGACGGGTCTGGTGACAGATCCCTCAGGCGCAGTGGTCGCGAATGCTCAGGTAACCCTGACCAATACCGCGACCGGCGAAAAGCGCACCACAGTGACGACGCCAGCTGGAACCTATCGCTTCCCGGCGTTGCCGGTGGTGGGCACTTACACCTTGGAGACGTCTCCCAAGGGCTTCAAGAGCGCGAAAGTGGCTGGCATCGTGGTCAGCGTGGGAACGGTCATCAACCAGAACGTGACGCTCGAGCTGGGCACGAGCACCGAGCAGGTGACGGTTGAAGCGGGTGTGCAGCAGGTACAGACAACCGAATCTTCGATCTCGGACCTGGTCGATCGCCGCGTTTGGCAGAGCATGCCTCTGGAAACACGCGATCAGAATAACTTCATCAACCTGCTGGCAGGCGCCGTGCAAGGCAGCGTTGCTTTCGGAATGAACGGCGGCACCGATCGCGGCGCGGCCGTGAACGGAACGCGAAGCGGAGGCGGTAACTACCTGGTCGAAGGTTTCGACAATAACGATCAGGGTCTGGGCGGCGGCGGTTCGATTGGAGCTTCGACGGGCGGCGCGAACACCACCATTTCGCCGGACGCAATTCAGGAATACCGCGTCATTTCGCACAACTTCTCGGCCGAGTACGGATACGCCGGCGGGTTCGTGACCGATACGGTGTTGAAGGGCGGAACCAACCAGTGGCACGGATCGTTGTTCGAATACAACCGCGTGCAGGCGCTGGCGGCCAACAGCTTCTTCTCGAACCGCGCTGGTATCAAGGACTCACTCGTCCGCAACCAGTTCGGCGGTTCGATCGGCGGCCCGATCATCAAGGATAAGACGTTCTTCTACTTCACCACCG
>CAWHVH010000005.1:0-95257 GCA_963832635.1 Terriglobia bacterium
TTGGCGTCCCCGACGGGATTTGAACCCGTGTTACCGCCGTGAAAGGGCGATGTCCTAGGCCGGGCTAGACGACGGGGACGATAAGGCAGGCATCTCGTTTGAATCTTTGATGTTAGCAGCGCTGCGGTTGGCTGTCAAAGCTACCGCTGCCGCCTTCGATTGCGCTTCTTCGCAACGTTCATCGGGCCGCGAGCATCTAGAATGGTCTGATGATATTGCAGTTTAAACCTCCAGCGATGCCCGACCCGCTTTACTTGAGCCTGTGGTTTTCTGACTTCGAGCGCGAAGAAATGCTTCCGCATGCTTTGGCCGTGATGCGGCAGTTCCCTTTTTCCGTCTCGAAATCCGGAATCACTTACGTCGCGATGCACCCCGTTTCGTGGGATGAAGCCACCATTTTTGAAGAGCGCTTTCGGCCGGGAATCACTCCCGAAGCTGCGGTGCTGGTCGCCTCCGACCTGCTGCACGACGACTATGCGTACGTGTTTGAGGCCTATTGGGATCTGTGGATGTTCGTCGAAGACAAGAAAGAATGGGAACTGCAACCGTCGCTGGTGAAGTTCATCATCCATGGCACGGAGTTCGATGACGGCACTTATCAGCAGGACGGACACATTCAAGTGGATTTCGGTCTCGATTCACCGTTTCTGCAAGAAGGCGTGCGCTTGACGCCGGAGAACGAAGAACACGTCCGCGCAAATGTGCAGAAGTTGGTGGATTTCACCACGAGCGTGGAAAAGAAGTCAGGAACCAGCGGACGCCTGCTGTGGTCGGAATCGGAAGAAAACCTCGCGCAGAAATTGCTGGAACGATTGCAGAAGGTGCAGTGATTCAATCAAAACCGCAGAGGACGCGAACGGTTTATGGTTCTTCTGTCACCTCTGTGTCCCGAGCGGTTTTCATTGCCTGAACCAAAACCGCAGGGGACGCCGGGGACGCGGAGGATTTATAGCTGTTCACCATTCTGCGGATGCCATCTCTTAGATGAACCACATTGAAGTTGATGAGCAGGCCGACCCGTTTGTCCGACAGTTTTAGATATGACAAGAGTTGGGCCTTATGCACTTCCAGGATCTGCTCTACAACTTTCAGTTCCACAATGACCGCGTGTTGAACTAGCAGATCGATCTTGTACCCACCTTCGATCTCTTCTCCGTCATAGATCACCGGAAGCCATACCTGCGATTCCACGGTGAGGCCCCTGTTTTTCAACTCGTGTTTGAGGCATTTCTCGTAAACGCTCTCCAGCATGCCCGGCCCCAAGGCCGTGTGGACCTTCATCGCAGAATTGACGATGGCACCCGTGATCTGATCGACGTCCATGTCAGAGATTTTTCTTTTCTATCGAACCCCTGCGTCCTCCGTGTCCCGAGCGGTTTTCATTGCCTGAACCAAAACCGCAGGGGACGCCGGGGACGCGGAGGATTTATAGCTGTTCACCATTCTGCGGATGCCATCTCTGAGATGAACCACATTGAAGTTGATGAGCAGGCCGACCCGTTTGTCCGACAGTTTTAGATATGACAAGAGTTGGGCCTTATGCACTTCCAGGATCTGCTCTACAACTTTCAGTTCCACAATGACCGCGTGTTGAACTAGCAGATCGATCTTGTACCCACCTTCGATCTCTTCTCCGTCATAGATCACCGGAAGCCATACCTGCGATTCCACGGTGAGGCCCCTGTTTTTCAACTCGTGTTTGAGGCATTTCTCGTAAACGCTCTCCAGCATGCCCGGCCCCAAGGCCGTGTGGACCTTCATCGCAGAATTGACGATGGCACCCGTGATCTGATCGACGTCCATGTCAGAGATTTTTCTTTTCTATCGAACCCCTGCGTCCTCCGTGTCCCCGGCGGTTTTCATTGCCTGAACCAAAACCGCAGGGGACGGCGGGGACATGCAGGAAGGTCCCGGTTTTTATTTCGTTCGTCCGCCTTCCACTTTCAGCTTGTCGCTGGCTGCCGCTTGCGCCGCCGCCAATCTCGCTGTGAGTACGCGGAACGGTGAGCAGGAAACGTAGTTCAGTCCCACCTGGTAGCAGAATTCCACCGACGATGGTTCGCCACCGTGCTCGCCACAGATTCCGACCTTCAACTTGGGACGCGTCTTGCGGCCGCGCTCCGTCGCCATGCGGACCAGTTGGCCGACACCTTCGCGATCGAGCACGGCGAAGGGATCCTGCTTGAGGATTCCCTCCTCCAGGTAGGTGGGCAGGACTTTGTTGAAGTCGTCACGCGAGATGCCCATGGTGGTTTGGGTCAGATCGTTGGTGCCGAAGGAGAAGAATTCCGCTTCCTTGGCGATTTCGTCGGCAACCAGAGCGGCGCGCGGTAACTCGATCATGGTTCCGACCAAATAATCGACACGATGCTCTTTCTCGGCGAAGACTTCTTCGGCCACGCGGCGAACGATCGCCCCCTGGTTCGCCATCTCTTTCAAGGTGGCGGTAAGGGGAATCATCACTTCGGGATGAACCTTGACTCCTTCTTTGGAAACGGCGACCGCCGCTTCAAAGATGGCTCGAGCCTGCATCTCGGTGATCTCGGGATAGGTGATGCCCAGGCGGCATCCGCGATGTCCGAGCATGGGATTGATCTCGTGCAGTTGCTCAACGCGCTTCAGGAGTTCGGGCAAGACCTTCTTCAAATCACCGACGGCTTTCACGCGATAGTCGCGATATGTCTCGACGAGTTCTTTCTTCTGCTTCGTATCGGCGTAAGGCAAAGTCGCGAGATCGACCATCAGGTTTTCGCGGCTGGGGAGGAATTCGTGCAGCGGCGGGTCAAGCGTGCGGATGGTGACCGGGAAGCCGTCCATCGCACGGAAGACGCCGATAAAGTCTTCCCGCTGCATGGGCAGCAGTTTCTTTAGCGCGGCGCGGCGGTCTTTTTCGTTATTGGCGAGAATCATCGCCCGCATGTGCGGAATCTTCTTCTCTCCGAAGAACATGTGCTCGGTGCGGCAGAGCCCGATGCCCTCGGCTCCGAAGGCTCGCGCCTGAATGGCATCGCGCGGAATGTCGGCATTGGCGCGAACGCCGAGAGTGCGGAACGGGTCAGCCCATGCCATGAACTTCAGCATCTCGGGATCGTCCGGGGAAGGCGGCAGCGTGTTGAGGCGTCCCTTGATCACGCGCCCGGTGGTGCCGTCGAGTGAAATCCAGTCGCCTTCTTTGAAGACTTCGCCCTTCACCCGCATTTCGCGGGCTTTCTCGTTGACCTCGATATCGCCCGCGCCGGCCACGCAGCACTTGCCCATGCCGCGGGTCACCACGGCCGCGTGACTGGTCATGCCACCACGCGAAGTCAGAATTCCCTTCGCTACTTCCATGCCGTGGATGTCTTCGGGCGTGGTCTCGGCGCGCACCAGAATGACCGGCACGTTCTTGCCGTGTCCGGCCTTCGCGACCGCGTCATCGGCGGTGAATACGATTTGGCCTACGGCCGCGCCGGGCGAAGCCGGCAGTCCCTTGGCCAGCACTTCGATCTTGCCTTTTTCATCGAGCCGCGGAACCAGGAAGTCATACAGTTGGTTCGGATCGACGCGGAAAATCGCTTCGTCCTTGGTGATCAGTCCCTCGTCCACCATCTGCAGGGCCACGCGCACGGCCGCCAACCCGGTGCGTTTGCCGTTGCGGGTTTGCAGCATGTAGAGCTTGCCGTCCTGAATGGTGAATTCAAAATCCTGCATGTCTTTGTAGTGTTTCTCCAGGCGCGTGGTGATCTCGCGCAGCTGGTTGTAGACATGAGGCATGATCTTTTCGAGTTCCAGGATGTGCACCGGCGTGCGCACGCCCGAAACCACGTCTTCGCCCTGCGCGTTCAACAGGAACTCGCCGTAGAATTCTTTATTGCCGTTCGCGGGATTGCGAGTGAAGCCGACGCCAGTGCCGCTGGTATCCCCGAGATTGCCGAAGACCATGGCCTGCACGTTGACCGCGGTGCCGAGATCATCCGAAATATTGTTGATGCGGCGATAGTGCTTGGCGCGCTCGTTCTGCCAGGAGCGGAACACTGCATCCCTCGCCAGCACCAACTGCTCTTGCGGGTTCTGCGGGAACTCCCGCTTGGCATGTTTCCTGACAACCTTCTTGTACTCCTCGATCACTTCTTTCAGCGCCTTGGCGTCGAGGTCGGTGTCGAGCTTGGCCTTTCTTCTGCTTCTTCTTGGCTTCGAAGACTTCATCGAAGGCGTCCTTGGGGATTTCGAGAACGACGTTGCCGAACATCTGGATGAGACGGCGGTAGGAATCGTTGGCGAAGCGGGGATTGTTGCTGCGTTTGGCGAGAGCCTCCACGCTCTCGTCGGTCAAACCGAGGTTGAGAATGGTGTCCATCATGCCGGGCATGGAGAACTTTGCGCCCGAGCGCACGCTCACCAGCAGCGGATTCTCTCCTTTGCCCAGCCGCTGGCCCTGCAGCTGCTCCAGCCGCTTCAGAGCTTCTTCCATCTGCCGGTCGACGTCGGCCGAGACGGAGTTCTTGCGCATGTATTCGCGACAGGCTTCAGTCTGGACAGTGAAGCCCGGAGGCACGGGCAGTCCGGCATTGGTCATTTCCGCCAGTCCGGCGCCCTTGCCGCCCAGTTCGTCTTTCATCTTGCCGTTGCCGTCGGCCTTGCCGCCGCCGAAGAAGTAAACGTACTTGGTGGTCGATTTCTTGTCGGTTCTCTCGATTTCCGTCTCAGGCATCGTCGTTGTCGCCATGGTATTAGTCCTTTACTGTGGAATTTCGTAGCGCCGGCATTGGGCCGGACTTTATGTTCTCGACTCTATCGTCGCTTCCCGTTTGTTTGTCATCCCAGGGCGAAGCGAAGGATGACACCAAAACCACTAACTCTTCCCTTCGGTCACGATCTCCGCAAAATCTGCGATCGTGGAAAACTCGCTTAGCAACTTCTGCAACAGCGCCAGGCGGTTCGCCCGGATCTGCTCGTCATCGACCATGACCATTACCTTATCGAAGAACGCGTCGACCGGTTCTCTTGCCGCTGACAGTGCCAGCAGCGCCCCGCGGTAGTCTTTCTTCTTCTGCTGCTCCTGAACCTTGGGGACCGTCTGTTCGATAAAGTCCGCGAGCGTCTTTTCTTCGAGGGAAGAACCCGCGATGAAATCGAACCTGGGCGCGACTTCGAACCGCTTTTCCTCCGCCTGTCTGAGGATATTCCGGGTGCGCTTGCAGGCGGCGGCGATGGCCTGAAACTCCGACATGGGAATCACTTCTTTCAGCGCCTGTGCCCGTGCCACCGCGTCCACCACATCGTCCGCTCCCACCGCCAACACCGCGTTCACCACGTCATAGCGCAGGCTCAGGACGTCGCGCAGATAAAACTCCAGACGCTCCCTGAAGAAATCGCCGACCGCGCGGGGGAAATCTACTTTCGTCGAGAACTTTTTCTCGGCTTCCGAGCCGCGATAGGCCTCGCGCGCATCCAGAAACAGCGGGGTCAGCGGAAGCGGGAGCTTGTACTCCGCAATCGTCTTCACGATTCCGTTAGCCTGGCGGCGCAGCGCGAAAGGATCCTTCGAGCCGCTGGGAATCAGCCCCAGCGCGAACATGCCGGCAATGCTGTCCGCCTTGTCGCCGACGGAGAGCACGGCTCCCTCTACCGTGCGCGGCACGGAATCTTCCATCGACTCGGGCTTGTACTGATCGTAAATCGCACCGGCGATCGCGAAGCGCGTCGCCTCCGGCAGTTCGTCATCCAGTTGCTGCACTCGCGCGTAGAGGCCGCCCACAATCCCCTGCAACTCAGTAAACTCTTTGACTAACTCTGTCGTGAGATCGGTTTTCGCGAGATAAGCCGCCTTGTGCACCACGCCCGGCCGCACGGCGACTCCCCCGTTGCGCACCAGTTCGCACAGCCAACTGCACAGCCGCTGCACCCGCAGGGTTTTTTCGTAATAGCTGCCCAGATCCTTCTGGAAAGTCACGTTCTTTAACCACTCGGCGCGCTCGCGCAGCGGATGCTTCTGATCGGTTTGCCAGAAGAAGCGCGCATCGTTGAAGCGCGCCCGCAGCACCCGCTCGTGACCGTGGCGGATGATGCCCTCGGGATCATCGTCGGTGTTGAGTACCGCGAGGAAATGCGGCAGGAGTTTGTGATTCGCATCCTCGATGGCAAAGTAGTTCTGGTGATCGCGCATCACGGTGACCAGAACCTCTTCGGGCAGTTCGAGGAATTCGGATTCGAAGCTGCCGAGGATCACCGAGGGAAATTCCGTCAGGTTGACGACTTTGTCGAGCAGCGCCTTGTCTTCCCGCCAGCGCGCGCCCGCGAGGGTGCGGGTGGCGGCGTCCAGCGCTTTGCGGATCTGATACTCGCGCGCCTCGCGACCCAGAACCTTCGCCTGCTTCAGCGCGTCGACGTAGGCCGGACCCGCACTTGGAATCTGGACTGCCCGATCCGCCAATATCCTATGTCCGCGCGACGTGTTGGCCGCGCGGACGCCGGCAAACTCGAGTGGGATGATTTCCTGATCCAGCATCGCCACCAGCCAGCGCACCGGACGAACGAATTTCTCGCTGGGCTTGCGCCAGTACATATTCTTTGGCCAGTAGATCGAGGCAATTTCCCTGGGTAAAGCGTCTACCAGGATCTCCGCCGCGGTCCGGCCTTTTTTCGTTACCTGTGCTGACAGGTATTCGCCCTTGGGAGTCGTCACGCGAGAAAGTTTGGAAACGTCGAGGCCGACTTTTTTGGCGAAAGCTTGCGCTGCCGGAGTAGGTTGTCCATCTTTGAAGGCGACGCTTACTGACGGGCCGTTTACCTGTTCCGTCACGTCTCGCTGTGCGGGAGCGACTTGCGCAGTGACACTCAAGCGGCGCGGCGTCGAGAGCGCCGTCACGCATTCCGCGCTTCCCAAAGACTCCCGGGACAGCAGTTGACCCACGCGAGCGACAAGATCGGCTTGGGCGGCATCAATCATGCGCGCTGGGATTTCTTCGCAACCGATTTCGAGCAAAAAGTCAGGCATGCGGGAGACACTCTATTCTCGCAGAAAAACTATGGTCCGAATGTGAGCAGCGTCACAAGAAAGGAAAACGCGGGACGCCCGCAACAACAAGGCTTCATGGGACTTAAGACCCTACCGGCGCCATCTTCTCTTTCTTGATTCCGGGCTTTTTCACCACCGGTTCTTCCTCGTCTTTCGGCTCCCGCGGCGGCGCCTGCTGTTCGACATAGGCTTTCGCAATCCCCACCGCCAGCGCCCGGACGCGGGCGATCACGCCGACACGTTCGGTGACCGAAATCGCGCCCCGCGCATCGAGGATATTGAACAGGTGCGAGCACTTCAGGCAGAGATCGTAAGCCGCAAGCAAGGGAAACCGCCGCTGGTCAGGGGCCGTGCCATCGCCGTCTTTCTCTTTTGTCTGTTCAGCGTAGTTTCCCAGCAGCGCCTTGCACTCCGCCTCGCACAGTTCGAAATGTTTCCAGGTTTTCTCGACGTCGGCGCTTTCGAAGTTGTACACCGAGAACTGCAACTCGTCCGCGAGCCGGACATCGCCGTAGGTCGTGACATGTCCCGTGACCGGATCGCGCGCCCACACGATGTTGTAAATGCTGTCGACATCCTGCAGAAAGGCTGCGATGCGTTCCAGGCCGTACGTCAGTTCCGCGGAAATTGGATCGAGATCGACGCCGCCGCACTGCTGAAAGTAAGTGAACTGGGTGATCTCGAGGCCGTCGAGCATCACCTGCCATCCGATGCCCCACGCGCCCAGCGTCGGCGACTCCCAGTTGTCTTCTTCAAACTTGATGTCGTGCTGGCGCAGATCGATGCCCATCGCGCCCAGCGACTCCAGATAAAGCTCCTGCACATTCTCCGGCGGAGGCTTCAGGATCACCTGTAGCTGGGTATGTTTGAAAAGACGGTTGGGATTCTCGCCATAGCGTCCATCGGCAGGCCGGCGCGACGGTTGCACGTAGGCGACTTTATAAGGATTCGGCCCAAGCACCCGCAGAAACGTCTCGGGCGCCATGGTGCCAGCGCCGACTTCGACGTCGTAGGGCTGTTGCAACACGCATCCGCGCTCGGCCCAGAACGCCTGCAAGCGAAGGATAAGTTCCTGGAAGCTGAGCGGGTTGGGCTTGGCTGGATTCACAGGTTGTTCGGGAGTCCGACGGCTAATCGATAATTGTAATGGAAGCAGAGCGCAGTCGTCAGCACAGCGAGATTCAGCTCCGGGACCTACGGCGCAACTTCGACGGTGAGCCTGAGGCCGACTGCCTTCGCCACAGCGACCAGCGTGGAAAGGCGAGGGTTTCCTCGCTCCGATAGCGCACGGTACAAAGCTTCCCGCTGGATGCCGGCTGCCTTGGCAACCTTAGCAATACCTCCGCGCGCCTCGGCGATTCGCCGCAAAGCGATCAAGAGCACCTTCGGCTCGGCATCATCCTCAATTGCCGCCCTCAGATACTCGGCGGCGAATGCAGGGTTCTCGCGCAGTTCACGAACCGTAGCTTCATCGTGCGACACGCTCGCTTTGCGTTTCATAGCTCCCTCGCTCGATAGTCGTCCAAGTACGCCAGGGCGCGCTTGATATCAGAGGATTGCCTGCCTTTATCGCCGCCGCAAATCAGGAGGACACGACGCCTGCCGATCATCGCGTAGTAGACGCGATAGCCAGGACCCCAATCGATCCGCAGTTCATTCATGCCACCGTGGAGGGACTTGCAATCGCCAAAGTTCCCGGCTGCCAACCGGTCGATACGAGCCACGATTTTCGCTCGTGTCCGGATGTCTTTCAGCCCCTCCAGCCAATCGCCGAGAATGTCCCGGCCGTTCGGCGTGAGGTAACGGCGAAGCTCAATCTCATTGCTCATTGTAACCTATAAGTTACACACGATCAAGGGCGATTTTTGAGTGGCCCAACGGGCAATTTCAGATCTTCTCCAGCATCCCCGCCGTTACCAGCTTCTTCTCAATATGCCGCTGCAAAATCTGGATTAAGAACTTTCGCAGATCGGCGCCGACGGCCTTGGGCCATTCGACGCCGGCAAACGTCTCCACCGGAGCGCGGAACATCTTCGTCACCAGGGCTCGCGACTCCGCCGAAATCTCCGACGAGGCTAGCCGTTTATCGTCCACGCACATCAGGCCGTCGGCCAGCGCGTGGTAGAACGCACGGTTGCCGTTCAGCGTCCGGCCACAGACGATGCACTCGGAAAGATCGGGAAGGTAGCCCATGAGGCGGGTCATCCAGAGATCGAAGTAGGTCACCGGCATCCAGACCTCCGGTCCCCGCAGGCTTGCGATCACCGACAGCGCCAGCCGGAAGACGGCGTCATTGGTTTCGCGGTCGGGCAGGAGTTCATCCAGCAACTCGGCTACATGGCCCAGGGCAACGGCCCGCGGATAACTCACCTCGGTGGCCATCGGCGACTCGATCACTTCGCAGGAATCCAGCCGCGCCAGTTCCTGCCGCTCGCGATCTTCATAAAACGCTCGCACGTACGTCAGCGGCTCGAGCGCGCCCCCGAAGCGGCGTTTTGATTTCTTCGCCGAACGCGCCACGCCCCGGACCTTGCCTTCCAGCCGCGTAAACAGCGTGACCAGCAGGTCGGCTTCCCGCAAGGGATACGTGCGCAAGACAATCGCTTCTGATTCTTTCAGAGCCATCAGCTTTCAGCTCTCCGCTTTCAGTAAAGACCCCGCCAAAAGAAAAGGCGCATGGCGGACACCCGCCAATGCGCCCTTACGCTGAGAGCCGAAAGCTGAGAGCTGACAGCTATCTTCCGTAATACGCTGCGTTGCGCTCGGTGAACGCCTTCCACTTTTCCGGCAGGTCGTCGAGCGCGAAGATCGCCGACACCGGGCAGACGGGCACGCAGGCTCCGCAATCGATGCACTCCACGGGATCGATGTAGAGCATCTCCTCCGACGCGTGCGCTTCTTCGTCCTTTTTGGGATGAATGCAATCCACCGGGCAGGCGTCCACACAGGCGGTGTCTTTGGTCCCGATGCAGGGTTCGGCAATCACATAAGTCATGAGTTGTTCGTCTCCGTAAACGTAGTGCGGAACTCTTGAGAACCGCACATTCTAGCAAGAATGCCCCGTACCGTACAGCGTTCCACAGCGAACGGTCAGGCCCCGACCAGTTCCCTTTGTTCGCTGGGCTGGTACTCCACAATGTACCCCGCCACCGCGCTGGCGGCGACGGTCAGCGGAGACGCCAGGTACATCTGCCCCGGACCGCTGCGGCCGGGGAAATTCCGGTTTTGCGCGCTGATCACGATCTGGTCGGGACGCGTCGACACGCCCGGCCCAGCGTTGATGCACGCCCCGCAACTGGGCTCGATCACCGTGGCTCCGGCTCTCTGAAAGATGTCGAGATAGCCCTTGCGCGTGCAGTATTCCCGCGTCTCCTGCGACCCGAACTGGATGTAAAACTTCACAGAATCGGCCACCCGCTTGCCGTGCTTAAGGGCGTCGGCCAGCACTTCGGCGTACATATCCATGTCTTCGTTCTTGCCCGCGGTGCAGGTGCCGCCGTAGGCAATCTCGACCGGAACCGGCGTATGCAGCTCGCGGATGAACTTGCCATTCCCCGGATCGCCCGGAGTCGCCACCATCGGGGTAATCTCGGCCGCGTCTAGTTCGATGACCTGGGCATATTGCGCGTCCGGATCGCTGGCCAGGCCGGCGATCATGGCCTCGACCTGGTCACGCTTCATGCCGCGGCGTTCCACCAGAAAATCGACGACTTTCTGGTCGGGAGCGACGATGCCGGTGAATCCGCCGATCTCGGCCGCCATGTTGGTCATGGTGGCGCGTTCATCCACGCTCAACGCCTCGATGGCTTCGCCCGAGTATTCCATCACCTTGGCCAGAGCCTTGCCGCTGCGCACATAGTCGAGCGCCAGAATCTTCAGGATGAAGTCTTTGGCGCTCACGTTGGGATGCTTCTTGCCGCGGACAACGATCTTCACCGACTCCGGCACTTTGACCCGGACGTCTTTCGTGATCCAGGAATTGAAGACGTCGGTCGTGCCAATGCCAAAGGCCACGCAACCGATCGCGCCCACGTGCGGCGTGTGCGAGTCAGAGCCGACATTCACCTGCCCGGGAAGTGCGTACGACTCGAGCATCACGGAATGGCAGATGCCCTCCGAACCCTTGCGGTCGGTCAATTCGCCGTGCAACTTGATGCCCTGCGCCTTGGCGAAATCCTGCTGCTTAAATTTGAGCTGGGTGGCCAGGTCGAGCAATCCCATCTTCTTTTTTTCTTCGGAAATCACTTCGTCGAGAAAGGTCAGGTGATCGCGAAAGAAGCGGATGCTCGACGCATCATTCACCGGAACGTCTTTGCCGACGAATTGCTCGTAGAAAATCGCCGCCATGGGCGTGACGTATTCGTGGCTGAAGCGCAGGTCGACGCGGGTAAATCCGCTGTCGCCGGGCTTCACGGCTTCGACGCCGACTTTGCCGTCGGGACCAACCATGTGGCGGGCGAAAATTTTCTCGGCCAGCGTCATGGGACGCTTCTTTGTCTCAATCGGCGGCAGAAAGACCTTGCCCTGCATGCGCGCCACGTTGAACGGGAACAGCCCCCCGTATTCGATCACCTGGCGGGTGATCTCGTCTTCGCCCTGGGTGAATTCCGCGAGCGGAATCTCTTCGCCCGCGCGAATGCGATCGATCAAGGAAAAGTTCGTGGAGGTCAACACGCCCAGGTTCTGGCAATTCTGCTTGTAGATGCGTTCGATGTTCTCGGCGATCACCAGCTTGATCCCGGCACACATCTCAGCGTAGGGAGACTGCTCGCGGCTCGATCCCTTGCCGCG
The DNA here is from genome assembly GCA_963832635.1 of Terriglobia bacterium. Taxonomy (GTDB): domain Bacteria; phylum Acidobacteriota; class Terriglobia; order Terriglobales; family Acidobacteriaceae; genus DATFTE01. Next base: position 11,789 of record CAWHVH010000005.1, read on the forward strand.
GCGCTTGCCGCTCACCGCCGCCACAAAGCCGCCGCGCTTCACATCCCCGCGCTGAATGGGAATCTCGTTGCCGCACTTCAGCCCAAGGTATGGAATCTCGCCCAGCGTCTGATCGAAATAGAAGCACAGGTGCGCGGGCGTGATCTCGTCTGTCGAGATATCGTCGCGGAGTTTGGGATTGTTCTCCGGATGCCTCGTGTCCCAAGGCAGGTCTTCGCCCGCCAGTTGGCGGCGGATCAGCGCCGGGTCTTCGGTGAGAAACAGGATGCGTCCCTTAAGGCGCACCTGCGCCGGACGCTTTTCGATTTTTCGCTCAAGCAGTGAATTATTCACGAGTGGACCCTGTGTGAAATTAAGGGAAGCGCCGACCACAGGCGCATCACGTCCCCATTAAGGTCATTGTAACGCTTATCGTCCCTCTAGAACCGGTGGCATCCTGAGCGGAGCGAAGCGCAGTCGAAGGATCCCTCGCAGCTTGAATAGAGGTGACGCGTCAGGGAATTCTCACCGCGACGTCTGCAAGAGAACTCCTCTTGAGGCCGGTGTTTGCTCCCGGCTTGCATGGGGCCCTTCGACTGCAGGATCGTCCACTTCGTGGACAATCCCTTCGCTCAGGGTGACAGGGTCAAAGCGTCACTGGTATTCCGAGGCCAAGCCGAGGACCTTACCCCTCAGTGAGTCGCATGGCTGCGTTCATATTTTTCCCCCGCCGGAATGGCGACGGTCAACTGATTCTCCTTCGGAGGCAGCGGACAGGTGGCATAGGGCGTGACTGCGCAGGGAGGGTTGTAAGCCTCGTTGAAGTCGAGCACAACAGTATTGTTCACGACCGCGTCGGTTTGCAGAAACCGCCCTGGGGGATAGGTTTCCGTCTTGCTGGTTAAATCTTTGAAGATGAAAAACAGGCCTTCTTTCGGATCGCCGCCCAAGGCTTGCAGCGCGACTTCCTGACCGTTAATTTTGAAGCGCGCCTCACCTGCCACCGGCGTGGGCATGACATCGCCGAGCACGTTGGGCACGTCCACCATCTTTTTTCCGTCGGCGGGAATCCAGGTTGCCGTGATCTTCAAGGCCGGATTCAGCGGAAAGAATATCGGCCCGCGATATTTCTTCACCGCCGGGCTGTCGAGATCCTTCACCCGGATGCCTACGCGCTCGCCGCGTTGAATCACGTGCATGCGCAGCGTGCCCAGGGAGACCTCGCTGGCATGGCCGGTGACGTCAGCATCGAGTGTGGCCGTCGACACGAGCTTGCCGGCGATGGTCGCCGACGCTCCCGGAGCAAACTTGACGGTGACGACTTTGCCTTGCAGAACGAAGCTGCCGGCCCGCGCCGGCGCCGAATTGGCGGGGAGCACCAGGGCATTCGCGGGATCGGTGCCGAAGGTATTGTCTCCGGGCTTCAACCAGAACAGTCCCGCCAGGGGCAGCCAATTCTGCTTCAGATCCTCGACCAGGTCGGCTTTCCACTTTTCGACCGAGGCCTGGTAGGCGGGATCAACCGCGGGAGCCTTTTGCGCCAGGGCTACCGTGTTGGCGAAAACTAAAACGGCAATCACGAAAACTGGTTTCATACCATTTCCAGTGTCCCGCTGAGGTTTTTATCGATGCTACCGACGATACGCCCCCGGATCCGGCAATGCTTCGAGCCCACGACCCTCGAAGATCGTCGTCAAATTCGTTCAGCAGCAGTCGATGCACAATGCCGTTCGAGGCCAGGGTTTCGCGGCTGTCGATCTTGAAATCACCTCCGCGAAAATCGCTGACCCGGCCACCGGCTTCCTCCACCAGCAGCACTCCCGCCGCCGTGTCCCACGGATTCAGGTTGAACTCCCAGAAGCCGTCGAAGCGGCCCGCCGCCACCGAGGCAAGATCGAGCGCCGCCGAACCGGCGCGCCGAACGCCATGTGTACGCAGAGTAATCTGATGATAGAAAAAAATGTTGGGATTCTTATGGCGTTTGTGGCTGGGGAAGCCGGTCGCGAGCAGGCACTCGGCCAGATTCGCGGTCTTCGAAACATGGATGCGTTCGCCGTTCAGGTAAGCGCCGCTTCCCTGCTCCGCGGCAAACAATTCCGGACGCGTGGGATCGTAAACGACTCCTGCCACCCGCTTCCCTTTGTGCTCCAAAGCCAGGGAAACGCAGAACACCGGGAAGCCGTGGGCAAAATTGGTGGTGCCGTCGAGCGGATCGACATACCAGCGGTAGTCGCTGCCGGTTTCGATGCGCGAACCTTCCTCGCCAATCACGTCATGCGAGGGCCAGCGGTTGCGGATGCGCTCCAGAATGAGCGCTTCGGATTTCCGGTCAGCCACCGTGACCAGGTCCACGTCACCCTTGTATTCGATCTTGACGTGCTGGTGGAAATACTCCATCAGCAGCGCCCCGGCTTCGCGGGCGATCTCCGCCATGGAGGGAACAAATTCGCCGTGTTGTAGGGGTGAAGTGGTCAAAAGTATGCTCTTCTCAGCGACCTCCACGACTTCGCGCTTAAGGTCTTTTCCAGACTCGGAGAAGGCTTTTTAACCGCGAAGCGCGCCAAGAAATGCCGCAAAGACCGCGGAAGCGGGCTTATTTCCGCTTGTTGCCATCCTCGGCGATGTACATGATTTCGTGCTTGAAGATGAAAAGATTGGGCTGGTCATCGCGGGTCAGCCGCACCATGTTCTTGTCGTAATACTCGATCCATCCGCGGACCACTTCGCCATCGGCCAGCTTGATGCTGACCGGTTTCTGTTTTTCCCCAAGCGATTTCAGATAAGCGGCTTCCTCCGAAGTGTCCTCCGGAGGCACCGACCGTCCCTTGCGCGCGGCACCGGGCATTCCCTGTCCGTGAAAAGGCATGCAGGCATTTTACACGCTGAGAGTTTTCCCAGGCGCGTAGGCGCGGATCTCTAGAAACTCACTTTCACGCCGAACTCGATGGTCCGCGGAGATCCCAGGCTGAATGCCCCGCTGCCCAGCCCAATGCGGTCGGCGCTGCGTTGAGGATAGGTCGTGCTATTCAGCGCGCCCGGCGTGGTATTCCCAAAAGTATTCAGGATCGGCGAGAGCGGGTTGTTGGCCCCGTCGAAATTAGCGAAATTGAAGACGTTGTAGAAGGAAACGTTGGGCGTCACCACGAACCGCTCACGGAACTTGTAGTCCCATCCCAGCGTGATGTCGGTGCTGCGCAGCCAGCTCAAACCCTGTTGCCCCGGAGGCGCCGCTTGCAGAGCTTGTTCGGTTCCCTTCAGCGCCTGCAACTGTCCCAAGGTGATGATCTGGGCGTTGATCAGCGCTCCTCCTGCCGGGGTTGCGGTAAGGCGGCTGTTGTAGTTCTGAATCGTGGTGTTGATGTTGTCCTTGGTCACGGTTCTGCCAAAGGCTCCCACGTTCGTACCCGGAACCAGGTCTCCATTGGGATAAATCACGCTCCCATCGCCCGAGCCATCGCCGGTAATGTCAGTTACAAAGATCCCCCCTGGCTTGCCGGTGGTCGGCAGCAGCAGGCTCGAAGGAAGGGGGCTGTAGAAGCGGGAGATCAGACTCATATGCACGGAACCCGGGAAATTCAGAACCGAGCCGATGGAGAACTGATGCTTGCGGTCGAGCGCATTCGGACCGAAAAACGCGCTGGGATGGACGTTGTCTGTCGCGCTGTTCACGAAATCGCCGTCCTGCGCCGTGGACTGAAAGCGCGAAAGCGTATACGCCAGCTGCATCTTGATGCTGCGAAGCGTTTTGCCCGGGCGGGCAACGCTCTGATTGAACTTGATCTGCAGAGCGCTATACACGGAGCGGCCGCTCGGAAACAGCACCTGGTTGGTGCCGAGGCCGGGATTAATGCCGGGGAAGGCCGCATTCGGACAAGGCGCGCCGCCGCACAGAGCGTTTCCGGAATCCAGGCCATTGACGGCGAAATCGCTGATGCTCGCGGTGGGGACCGTCGCCAGATAGCAATTAATGGCTCCCTGCGAAACCGCTCCGGCGGTGATTCCGCCCGCCGGCAAGCACCCGGGAGCATTCGCTGCCAGGGTCGCGCTGATCGCATTGATCGCATTTTGTGTAATCAGATACCGCGCATCGCCGACATGGTTCACATCAATGCCAATTAGAGTGTGGGTTTCCACATTACGCACATAGTCGATGCTTACCACCGATCCCGGCCGCAACTCGTGCTGCACGCCAAGATTGATCTGGGTTGAGCGAGGCGTTTGAAAGTTGGGAGCAAACAGCGCCGTATGCGTGCCGTTGATGGTCGAGGTCAGCGAGTTCTGGATAAAACCTGGATTCGATTGCGCCGTTGCACTGGATGACTGAAATAGCTGTTGCAACTGCGCGATCTGCGAGGCCACCGTCCCGATGGGCTGCCCGCAAAACGCCGGTGTCACCACGGTGCTGGTGCCCGGCAGCACAAACGACTGCGGCACGCCGCCGACGCAGGCCTGTTGCGTCAGCCCGAACTGTCCGTTCATCAACCTCGCAGGCCGGTCGAAACGCTGCGTGCTCCAGAGAGTGTTCTCGTAGAAAAGACCAATTCCTCCCCGGATCACCGTCTTGCCATTTCCTGTCGGATCCCAGGTCATGCCCAGCTGCGGCCCAAAATTCATGTCCGGCTGCCGCACCCGGTTCCCCAGTCCCGGTCCATACGCGTTCAGAATCGGAATCGGAGCGAGGTCGCTGTCGGTTCGCCCGGTATCGCGCTGGTAGCGCAATCCATAGGTCAAATTAATGTTGTGCCGCAGCTTCCAGGTATCGTGGAAATAGGCGAGCAGCCGGTTGTCGGGCCCTTGCCCGCCGCCCGGATACCCGAAGGCCGACTTCTCTGACGCAAAGCCCTGGCCACTGCTCAAGATCACGTTCTGGGCCGGATAATCCAGGGGATTCGGATCGGTTCCAGCCACCGCATTTACCGCCGGCGCCGCGCCCAGGAAGTTCGCGTATCCGCCCTCCTGGATGCGGTTGTAACCGATTCCAAAACTCAGCACGTGCCCGTGATAAACACGCCCCACGTCGTACTTGATCTGTTCATTGCTCTGGATGGTCGCCTGCACAGCCAGGGAGTTCGGCCCCGAACAAAACTGGTCGACACCCGGAGTCCGGCAGGTGGGATCGCTGCCAATCGCCAGTTCCAATTGCGGCGCCGGATTAAAGATGCCGCTGCCGGTTGCCGCATCGCTCACGTGATCGTGAAACTTCATGTAGCCGAAGCGGAGACTGTGGGTGTAAGCGCCGGTTGTGAAATTGAGTCCCAAGGTTTGCGTGGGAGTGCTGCTCACATTGCTGAAGGGCTGAAAGGTGTTGGGAAGAAACGTCGATACATCCCGATTGCCGTCGTAGGAAAAGCGATAGAAGAAGTGATAGTTATCGGGCTTGATCCGCCAGTCTACCCGGGCGTCGCCCTGGTTCTCGCGGAAAGGAGCGCTGTAGAAACCCGCCAGCCCGTTGAAGGGAGCACTGGGCAGCACGGGAGAGGTGAGATCCTGCTTCACCCGCTCGCCCGCGAGAAAGAAGAACACTTTGTCCTTGATCAACGCCCCGCCAAAGCTTCCGCCAAACTGATTTCGCTGGAAGGGAGTATCGACTCCACCCGGCAGACTCGCCGCCACCCGGTGGTCACGGAAGAGATAGAAAGCCTGTCCGTGATAGGCGTTGCTTCCGGAACGGGTCACCACGTTCACCGCGCCCGACGAAGTCAGGTCGGTCGAGGGATGCAACAACGACTGTTCCACCTGAAACTCCCGGATGGCGCTGAGGGGGATGTTCTGGGTGGCGGCTCCCACTTCTTCGTCGCCCACATCGATGCCGTCGACTTCGAGTCGCCCGGTGCGTCCGTAACGTCCGCCGAATGATGCTGCGGCGACACCGGCTTTGGAGGGATTCAATACGACGCCGTCCTGCGGCTGTACCCCCGGCTCAAGCACGACGAATTGAATGAAATTTCGGCCGTTGAGCGGCAAGTCGTTGAGCTGCTCCGCGGTGATGACACCCTGCAACGTCACTTGCTCTGAGTTGACCTGGACTTCAGAGGTGGAGATGGGCAACTGGTCCGCTTTGCGAACGAACATCTTTACATCCAGACCCCGGGTGACCCCTACCTGCACCACGACCGTGGTCTGTTCGGGCTGAAACCCTTTGGCGTCCAGATGGACGAGATAGGTGCCGGGAAGCAGGAACCCGGAGGCGTAGATACCGGATGAGTTGGTCGCCCGCTCGCGGGGTTCCCCCGTCTCCTGGTTGGTGATGGTGACTTTGACGCCGTTCAGCGCCCCCCCGCGGGGGTCGGTAACCTTACCCTGAATACTGCCGGTGGCGATTGTGCTCTGCGCCAGAACCGCTTGCGAGAAGCCCCATAGGCATAAAGAAACCGATACCGCCAGAACCAGTCGTGTTCTCATAAGAAGCTTGAAAGCCGGATGCGACATCCTTCACCTTTCCAGGGCGCGCTCTTTCCCCAGTCTGCCGGCCGGGGAGCGCGCAAAGTCTCTCAACTGAGCAGCGAACCAGGATCACACCGTCGTTCAACCCGCTGCCCGGACTTAAGCCATGAACTGTCCAAGATGGTTGGAGCCAACATTCTATTCGATTCCCCCGCCGAAACCGAAGGCGCCCGGCGAAAATAACCATCCCCAGGCAATCGCGAGGGCGCGCTTCTAGTGCGACTTGGAAGTGTAATAGCCGGTGCGATGGTGGACACGGAAATCGGAATCTGCCGGCAAACCATCGACCACGACTCGAATGCGACGGTAATCGGACTCGGAAAGCCGCTGCGACGGATAATACGCCAGCAGGTATTGTGTCCTCAGTTCATCGCTGATCTTGCGGAAGGCATCGTCCAGCTGTGGCACCGAGGTCGCGTAGAAATACTTGCCTCCGGTGTCGTCGGAAAGCTGGATGAGCGCATGTTCGCCGCCGGTGTCGCGTCCGGCACTGGCCTCGATGGGCACAATGATGATGCTGTACACGATGGCTTCCGCCTGCTGCGCGGCCCGCACCGCCTCCTTGTAATCCACCCGGCTGACGGTGTCGCCGCCGTCGGTGATCACCACCATCACCTTTCTTCCCTCCCGCGATTCGAGCGCCTCGGAACCAAGATAAAGCGCGTCATAAAGGGCAGTCGCCGATCCCTGGCGCACGTGGTCGATGCCGCGGTCGATTCGTTTCAGGTCGCTGGTGAACGGAGTCACTTCCTCCACTACTTCGCTGAATTGGTAGAGCGACAGAGCGTCCACCGGCCGCAGGATGGCGTGGGCGAAGCGGCGGGCGGAAGCCAGCTCAAGGGGAAGGTCCTTGCGGGTGCTCAGACTGGTATCGAGCGCAAGAACAATGGAGAGCGGCAGGGCCGATTCTTTGTCGAACACTGCGAGTTTTTGCTCTCGCCCGTCTTCGAAGAGCTGGAAGTTGTCCTTCTTGAGATTGGCGACCGGCGATCCGTTGGAGTCTGTCACCGTGACGAATACGTTTACCAGTTTGACATCAACCTTGATGGTTTCGGAGGCATCCTGGGAAGGTGCTGGTGGGGATGGCCTGCGAGCTCCGGCAGGAATCGGAGGCTTGGCTTCCTGCGCCAGGCACAGAGCCATCCCCGCGAACATCAAGAAAAAAACCAGGGCTTTCATCGGGAAACAATTCACTTAGATGCAGACTTTTCCGTGGATATGCCTTCCGTCCGGGGAATCTCCGCGGGAAAGGGTTCACCATCGGCCCAGACCGCGCCGTCCTCGAAATATTCCTTCTTCCAGATGGGAACGGTGCGTTTCAGCGTATCAATCAGCCAACGGCAGGCGTCGAAAGCGGCCGCCCGGTGGGCGGACGCCACCAGAATCAGCACGCTGGTCTCGCCAATTTCGAGCCGCCCCAGGCGGTGCACGATCTGGACGTCGCGCACGCCAAATTGCCGCATCGCCTGCTCCGCCAGCCCCTCCATCTGCTTGAGGGCCATGTCCTCATAGGCTTCGTAATCCAAAAAGAGGGTGCGGCGGCCGCGGGTATGGTTGCGCACGACTCCATCAAAGACCACGGCAGCGCCGTCCTCGGGACGCTTGATGGCCTGCAACCGCGCCTGGCTGTCGATTCTGTCACGAACGATACAAGCGTGCACGTTCCCGCCACTCACCGGCGGAAGCAGCCCAATTTCGTCTCCGGACTTCAGCCGGAACTCGGGTCCGGCGTACTCCTGGTTCACCGACATGGCAATGGAGGCAGCAAAATCCTTCAACCGCGGAATCCGCGCCTCGTAATGCTGCAGGACATCGCCAAGCGTGGCGTTCTCGGGCAGACTGAGCGAATCGGCGCTCTGCCCCGCCCAATCTTTTAACATCCCGAAAAATAAGACCCGTATCTCCATGGGAAACCAGCAGTAAGTCAAGAGTTCCCGGTACCGCCCGCGACTCACTACCTGACAGAATCAGTAGTGTATCGCGGCATGAGCGTCTCGGGTTACAATTTGCCGCATGCTGTCGGAGCCGTTGACGATCGAGCGGTTGGCGGGACCGGGACAGGGAGTCCTGCGCCTGAAAGGGCCGCTTACCACGCAGAACTTGTCGCCGTTCCAGAATGCGATTCGCGGCGAAGATGCGCTCACCATGATTCTCGATCTCACCGAGGTCCCCTACATCGACTCCGCGGGACTCGGTACGCTGGTCAGCACCTTTGTCACCCGGCACAAGGCCGGGCGGCGCCTCGCCCTCGTCGGCGTCAACAAACGCGTAGCCAAGGTCCTCGAAGTCACGCGGGTCGACTCGCTGTTCCTGCAATTCCGCACTCTCGAAGATGCCATCGAAGCTCTCACCAGCGCCGGCCACGCGTAGGACACGATGAAGGAGCTCAGAGATGGCCGACTGCCGCCCTCGAGGAGAGTTCGCTCGTAACCTCTCCACGTATGTCATTCCCACCGAAGGGAGGAAGTTTGCCTGCGCCAGCAAACTGCAGATTCCTCGCGTTGCCTGGAATGACAACCTTCAAAGATGAACATTCCGGGAAGAACGCCGGCGGGGTTCGTCGCGGAACTGGCGACTCCGGCACGTCAGGAAGTAGACAGCTTCGAGCTAAGTGATTGATTCTTGGTTCCGGGGCTCAGGAGGGGGCTAAATCGGGGGTGCAGACCTCGTCTACAATACCATTTCCCGAGGCTGGGAAGCCCCCAGATCGAAAGTTAGGCCTTGGGCAGGGCTCCAAGGCCATCCGACCGTCGCCAAAGGCTCATATCGCGGTTTAAATCATGCAATAGCTTAATGCTATAGGATATTGGTCCGACAACCATATCCCTGGCGCAGAAAATGCTGGGGACACAGAGGAATTATTTCAAAATCCTCCGCGTCCCCCGCGGTTTTGGTTAAGGCTTAGGAAACCGGTTGTTCGGTGAGAACCTTCTCGCGCTGTTCCGCGTCCTGCTTGGCTTCGCGCACCGTTGACGGTAGCGCCAGCGCCAAAACCTCTGCGATGGTCTTCACGTAGTGCATCTGAATATTCTCCAGTTGTTCCGGAGTCAGATCCTCTTCCACGTTGGTACGGTTTTCCGCCGGCAAGATGACATCCTTGACCCCGGCGCGCTTGGCCGCCAGGACTTTCTCTTTCACCCCGCCGATGGGCAGCACGTTGCCGCTAAGCGTGATCTCGCCGGTCATGGCCAGCAAAGGCCGGATCGGACGGTGGGTCAGCAGCGACACCAGCGCGGTGACAATGGTTACGCCTGCCGACGGACCGTCTTTGGGAATCGCTCCCGCCGGCACGTGGATGTGGATGTCGTGCTTCTCGAAGAAGTCTTCGGGAATATCGAACTGCTCCGCATTCGAGCGCACCCAGCTCAAGCCCGCCTGCATGGACTCGCGCATGACGTCCTGAATCTGGCCGGTGATGGTGAATCCGCCTTTGCCTTTCATGGCGCTGGCTTCGACAAACAGAATGTCTCCACCCGACGGCGTCCAGGCCAGGCCGACCACCACTCCGGCGCGCTCGGTGCGTTCGGCGATTTCGCCTTCGCTGCGAATCTTGATTCCGCCCAGGAACTCCTGCACCACCGCGTCGGTGACCACCAGCTTTTCCGTTTTGCCTTCGGCCAGGCGGCGCGCCTGCTTGCGGCAAATGGTGCCGATGGTGCGTTCCAGGTTGCGGACTCCGGCTTCTCGGGTGTAGTGGCGAATCAGATTACTGATGGCCTCTTGCGGAAACTCGATCTGCTCCGCGGTAATGCCGTTTTCTTCAATCTGGCGCGGAACCAGGTATTGAAACGCGATGTGAATCTTCTCTTCCTCGGTGTATCCCTGCAGCTCGATGATCTCCATGCGATCGCGTAACGGCTCCGCAATGGGATCAAGCATATTGGCGGTCGTGATAAACAGCACCTTCGACAAATCAAACGGCACGTCGAGGTAGTTGTCGCGGAAGGTCGAATTCTGCTCGGGATCGAGCGCCTCGAGCAGCGCAGAACCGGGATCGCCGCGGAAATCGCGCCCGACTTTGTCGATTTCATCGAGCATGAAGACGGGATCCTTGGTTTCCGCGCGGCGGATGCCCTGAATGATCTGTCCGGGCAAAGCGCCGATGTAAGTGCGGCGGTGGCCGCGGATTTCGGCTTCATCGTGCACGCCGCCGAGAGAGATGCGGACAAACTTCCGTCCCAGCGCCCGCGCAATTGATTTTCCCAGCGAAGTCTTGCCGACACCCGGAGGTCCAACGAAACAGAGAATCGGGCCTTTCATGGTGGGCTTCAGACGCCGCACCGAGAGGTAATCCAGGATACGATCCTTCACTTTCTTGAGATCGTAGTGATCGGTGTCGAGCACTTCTTTCGCTTTGATGATGTCGACATCGCCGCCGGAAGTTTTGGCCCAAGGCAACACCGCCAGCCATTCGATGTAATTGCGGGTGACGGAATAATCCGCCGCCATCGGAGACATGCGGGAAAGGCGGCCCAGTTCTTTCAGGGCTTCTTTCTTGACTTCATCGGGCATGCCTGCTTGTTCGATCTTCTGCCGCAGGTCTTCGGTATCGCGCGCGCCTTCATCCTGCTCGCCCAGTTCTTTCTGGATGGCTTTCATCTGCTCGCGCAGGTAGTACTCGCGCTGCGTCTGCTGCACCCGGTCCTGCACTTCAGACTGGATCTTGTTGCGCAGTTGCTGCACTTCCAGCTCTTTCGCCAGGTGCTGGTTGATCTTTTCGAGACGCACGCGGACATCGGTGGTCTCGAGCGTGTCCTGCTTATCGGCGGTAGAAAGAGACGGTAATGAGGACGCGATGAAATCCACCAGGCGGCCGGGTTCTTCGATGTTCATGGCCACGGTGGAAAGCTCGTCCGACAAGGTCGGCGAGCCGGCAACTATCTGCTGGAAAAGGGTCAGGACATTGCGCTGCAGCGCTTCCACTTCCGAACTCTTCGGCGGAATCGCTTCGGGAACGGAATCGACGCGGGCGCGCATGAAGGGCGTCAACTGCGCGAACTCCGCCAGGCGTACCCGTTCGAGGCCTTCGGCAAATACGAAGAGGCTCTGGTTGGGCATCTTGACGACCTTGTGCACCACGGCCAAAGTACCCACGGTGTACAGATCGCTAGGTTGCGGCGTGTCGACGCGAGCTTCGCGCTGCGCCACCACCACGATGGTCTTGTCTTCACCCAGAGAATTAATCAGTTGTACGGAGCTTTCCCTGCCCACGGTCAAAGGCAGGACGGCGTGCGGGAAAAGAACCGTATCCCGTACAGGAAGGATCGGCAAAGACCGGTCTTGTTCCTGTTCTTGAGGTTGCTCCTTCGCTTTTGCAGGGCGCTCGGAGCGCGACTTCTCAGCCATATTTCTCCTTGAGTGCGTTTCGCTCAAGTTTTTGATGACGTGGACGCCTGGAAAGATGCAAGCCACGGCGAAGACCCGCCGTAGACTGTTGGATTTTAACCCCTAACGGCAAGCATGCGCCATCTGAAAGGTACACCGGGGTAACCCCATCCCAAGCGGCAAACGCGGGTTCGTACCCGCTTGCCGTCTGCCACCCACCCGCCTGGCGAAAAAAGGGCAAACTCGACCGTCAGCTTGTGTACAGCGGGAGATCCGGGCCGCTGTGCCCGCGCAGCAGGCCAGCGGCTCCCCGGTCTATCTTGAATCTCTCTAGAACACGTGCTTCGCTGTGTCCCCGCGGAAGACCAGCTCGTGCAGAACGCGCTCATTGGCGGCATTCAACGCATAGATTTGCTGGGTCTGTTCCGCCTTTGCCTGTAACGGTACCAGCGAGCATTTCACGCGAGCTTCCGCAGGAGCTGCCTTGGCGTTCAGCTGTTTGAACACCATGATGTGGTTGTCGCCGTCCATGGTGTGCAGCACCTGATATTCGCCAACGGGCAGCAGCACATTTCCCACCATCGTGGGATGGGCGAAGTTGATCTGGCGGCTGTCGGCTACGCCGAACTTGTTGGTGCCGGCATTCAGCATCAGGCTTACACCCAGCACACAGAGAGCAACCAGAGAAATCACTTTGACGATACGCATAACGCCTCCTGTTTCACGACGCGTCCCCTGGGACGCTATCTACAGCCTAGAACCTGGAGGGTGGCGAAGCGGTGTGCTTCCTCACATGACGGTGTGATGGGCAAACAGCAAATCCAGGCGGTTACGGTTGATTCGCAGGTTCAGGCGGAGGGGTAAATCCCCAGTACCTTGACAAACTCCGCGGCGTCCCCTAACTCGCGCAGCGCATTTTGCGCCGGCTTGTCGTTGCCGCGCAGATAGTCGGCGTAGAAGACGTATTCCCAGGGGCGTCCGCGCATGGGCCGGGACTCGATCTTGCTCAGGCTGATGCCGCGGGAGGCGAAGGCGCTGAGAGCGCGAAAGAGTGCGCCGGGTACGTTTTTCAAGCGGAAGGCGATGGAGGTCTTGTTGGCTCGCGGAAGGATACGCCGGACTTTGCGGATCAGGAAAAAGCGGGTGAAATTGCGTTTGTCATCTTCGATGCCAGTGGCCAGGATTTTGCCTCCGTAGACCTTGGCGGCACGGCGGCTGGCGATACCGGCGCTCGCTTCCAGATTTTCCCCGATCACGTACTTCACGCTTCCAGCCGTGTCGTAGAAGGGCGCGGCCTCGATCGCGGGATTGCGGCGGAAAAAGTCACGGCATTGATCGAGGGCCACCGGATGGGAATAAGCTCGGCGCAGGGCGGAGCGCTTTACGCCGCGGGGCGCGATCAGGTTGTGAATGATGCGCAGCTGAAATTCGCGCTGCACGAAGACGTCACGGGAGAGCAGGAGATCGAAGTGCTCAGTCACCGATCCGGCCAGCGAATTTTCGATGGGAATGACGGCGGCGTTCACCGATCCTCGTTCGACGCGATCGAAGACCTCGGCGGAGCGAGCGCATGGGACGACGATGCAGTTCGGCAGCATGCGGCGGGCGGCTTCGTCGCTGAAGGAACCTAGCTCTCCCTGGATGGCGATTTTCATGGTTTCCCACCAAGTTGCGTTGCTGCGCGACTCCATTCTATGGATCGGTTTCGTGTTTATGCGAGTTTTGATTGGCGCGGCAGCGGAATGGCAGTCGTCCCTACGGGACTTGATCTCTGTCGTTGATTACCCGGCGCTGAAGCGCCGGGCTATTGGCAGCCGCGCCTACGGCGCTTGCCAGCTAACCGGACCGCACGTTGTTCATGATCACTTCTTCCCGGGTTCGACGTTGTCAGCTTCACGTGCCAGGCAGTGCGTTCCGAATTCTTTCTCGAGGAGGAAGGCGTCGACTCCGTTGGAATAGTAGTTGGGCACTGTCTTGACTACGAAATAGCCGTGGCGTTTGTAGAAAGAGAGGGCGGAAGTGTTATCAACGGCGGTTTCGAGGACGACGCCATGGCAGGCGGCGTTGAGGAGGCGATCTTCGGCGGCTTGCAGGAGCTTCGAGCCAATCCGGAAGCGCCGGGCTTCGGGAAGGACGTCGATGGTGATGATGTGGCCGATGTTCTTGCGACCAGCTTCGGCGACGATGAAGCCTACGGTCGTTTTCTTCCGCCTCCGCCACCAGGGTGAACGATCCGCGGCGCTTGATGTAGAACTTCAACTCCATGCGGGAATAGGCGATCCCGGGGGCGAAGCATTGCTGGTCGATTTTCCACAGAATGTCGAAATCTTCGGTGCGAAAGTCGCGAAGAATGAATTTCACCGGGATATTGTAGCCGGAAGAGTTGAGCTATTTTGTATTGTTGATTGATTTGGATGGACTTAGGCGCGGTAAAAATCCCTGCACGAAAAGGTTGCCCGTTTTGCACCCCGAGTCGTACTATTCGCATCAGAGGAGCTTGTGGGGCGGTTATTTCTGATTGACGCGGCGAGCATAGCGGTCCTGCTAGGGGTGTGGTATTTCCTTTTTCTGCGCTATAACCACAAGAAGGCGGCGATCGCCTTGCGCTGGGTAGAGTCGGCCTGCTCGGGCCGGGCGCGGATCGTGGACACGCGCTGGCAAGGATGCTCGCGCCTGCACGCTCAACTGCGATTTGCGGCGCACTGGTTTGAAAATGCCCGGGTCACGGTTCGGCTTCGTCCTCGGCCGATGCCCTTCCAGTGGTTGTTCAGCATTTACCGGAAACAGCGCGAAACCTTGACCTTCGAAGCCGACCTGGATTGCGCGCCCACGCTGCGGCTGGAGGTCTTCCGTCATCGCTGGCTAACCCACAAACAGAGCGAAGCGACGGCGGATAGAAACTGGACGTTATCTCGCCCCGGCCCGGTGGTACTGACCACGCGCAGCGAGTGGACGCAGGAACTGACGCCGGTGGTGAATACGCTGATGACCTCGCGCGGACACAGCCTGCTGGCGGTCCGCTTCCGTCCCGAGTCTCCGCACCTGGCGGCGACGATTCCCCTGGATTCCCTCTCCGATGAGCAGGCGGCCGCAGGTTTCGTCGGCATGCTGCGCGAGCTGGCGGCAGGTGCGTCGACGTCGCATCAGTAGGGGTAAGCATTCGTCCAAGTGAATTGGCATTTTCAACGGTCCGCGGTGAATCTCTCCGTCAATCTTGGTGTGCGCGAGAGTTCCTCAGCCCAGGTTAGCCTCCAGAGGACGGACGCGAACTGGGGGCGCCCGCGCAAGGCAGTCTGAGCGTAACGGTGACCTCCAACAACCAGCTCACGGGCGATACCTACGATGCTGCGGGAAATCTGATCACGATTCCAGGCAGCGGAGGGGCTACTTACGTTTACAACGCCGAAAACCAGATGACTTCTACCGCCTCCACTACCTATGTCTACGACGGCGATGGCAACCGGGTGGAGAAGTTGGGCGGCAAGATCTACTGGTACGCGGGTGGCGAAGTTCTGGACGAGACCGACGCCACGGGCAGCACCACCAACAACAACTTCAACGAATATTTTTATTTCGGCGGGAGCCGGATTGCTCGGCGCGGCTCGTCAGACAATGTTCTCTATTACCTCGCTGACCAGTTGGGATCGGCGCGGGTGATCGCCAAAGTGCTGGCTGGACAGAACACGGCAACCATGTGCTACGACGCCGATTTCGAGCCCTACGGCGGGGAGCACGCTTACACCAACACTTGCGTGCAGAACTACAAGTTTACCGGCAAAGAACGCGATACCGAATCCGGCCTCGACAACTTCGGTGCCCGCTACAACGCGTCCAGCCTGGGACGCTTCATGACGCCCGATCCCCTTCTGAACAGTGGGCGACCGTGGAATCCTCAGACCTGGAACCGCTATGCCTATGCTCGGAACAACCCGCTAGCGATCGTCGACCCTACAGGCTTGTATGACTTCAAGAATACATGCGCATCTAACGACAAGGCCTGCAATGCCGCCTTCGCACAGACGCAGACAAATGTCCGAAATGTGTATGCAGCCACGCAAGCCGCATATGACAAAGCGGTTAAGAATGGCGACACAAAAGCAGCAGCCGCTTTGAAGCGGACATTGGATGGATTAGGTGCCGAGGGGCAAAAGAATGCGCGTGGCCAAACGGTAAATATCAGTGCGGATCCTACTCTCCGTGCTCCCGGCCAGACAAGCTTTGCGCAAGGGTCATCCTCAACAATCAATGTTGTGCTCAATCCCGGCATGTCCAACGGATCGCAGGATGCCCAAGCCGAAGTCGCGCACGAGGGCGTGCATGCGGGAGAAATCATGCCAGGCGTGCCCACATCTGCCCAGGCGCTCAGTTTAGAGCACGACGCCTTTGAAACCGAATCTTATTTCTCTCAATCGATTGGCTTTACGGATATCCGTAGCCCACAAATGAGTTCTGACATGGTGAACGGCGTGCTCGACCTAAGCAAGGATTTCGTTCTGTGGAATACAAGCTGGGCGTCCGTCGATGCGGCGACGATCAGTTCGAGACGGTCTGCTGGAATCGAGGGTGCGGCCAAAGATGGAGCAGCCGCTGATTGCGCAGCAATTGGAGGTTGCAAGAAATGAAGTTTATTCGCTTTTTGCCGCTATTCATTGCTTTGATGGTTTGCAATGATGTACTGGGTCAGACCGTCAAAACATCGCTATGTGCTCTGCAGGCGAATCCGGACAAATTCCTAAATTCCGAGGTTCAGGTTGAAGCTTTAGTGTTCGCTGGAATTGAGAATCCGCATCTCGCAAGCCCAGAGGGGAAGTGTTGGTTTAATTATGCACGGGGCGATGATTATCAGAGCTTCGGGAAACGCTTTCCCGTGAGACGTGATTCAGACTGGAAGCTCCTGGATGAATTGCTCGGAAAATCCGACTGCGCATCGAATATCCGTGTCGCCAAAGCCAAGATTAGAGGCACGATTATCAGGGCTCCAGCAACTGGAACCACACCGCCTGAGGAAATGCCATTCGAACTTGTAATTCAATCTGTTTCCGAAGTTGCGCGTGTGCCGACGAAATGTACGCCTCCGGGGGCTCATTCTCCTGAAACCTCGAGGCACGAGAGGCGGGTGGCCCGGCCTTTCAACCGCCGACGCAGTTACTGCTGTGGGTGCCCCGTCCTTCGCGTAGTTTGCGAAGGGCGGGAATCGCGAGTGCCTGCAGTGAGGGATCACGTTGTCGGCGCGCGAAACGAAATCGTTGTCCATCCTTCATTCACACGTACAGGTCCGGCTTCATTCAGCAGATAGAAGCGGTAACTGCTCCAGCGCCATTGCTCGGCTGACTTGACCAGTCCGCGTTTCACCGGATTGCGATGGATGTAGCGAAGCTTCTCGACCCGCTTCTTCTCTGTCCACACATGGAAATCGTAGAAACGAGCCTGCCAGAAAGGCGTGCGCAGACCAGCGTCGGCGAAGAGTCGGCCTTGTCGCGAGTCCATCCGCCTTCTCTTTGGCAACAGGGCCCGCGCCGGGCGCTGTTTCAGCACCTGCATTACGGTAGACGGAGTGCCCACTTCTGGCTCCGTGATGAGCAGGTGAATGTGTTCAGGCATAACGACATATCCGACAACCACGAAGCGATAGCGCCTGCGTGTCTGCTCCAGAATCGAGAGGAAGCGATCGCGGCTGCGCGCGGTGCGCAGAAAAGGCAATCGGCGGTAACATGAGCAAGTGATAAAGTGCAGGTGGTGCGCGCCGTACGTACGATGCAGGCCCGCAGGCATAACATCTCATGGTATCGGCAGCATCGTACCCGCCCTTGCAAAAGACGCAAGGACGGGGCACCCTCAGTCTCGAAACGGGAATTGAAAACAGGATTGAAAGGCTGGGCCACCCGGCCGTTCGCTACAACGAAATGTTCCTAATCCTCCTCCGCCTGGAGTTTATGAGGTACCCAAATGAAGAGATATCTTACGACGTTAGCGGTTGCAATGTTGATGTTATTTCCGATTGTCGCTCAAGCTCAGAGGGGCCTTTATGGGAAGGTCGGGTTTGTTAGCCTAAGTACAGGCAGAATCGTGAAAGAGGGCGAGCCAATGAGTGAGTTTGCGCCCGCAGTTCTACTGCGGATCACCAGAAAAGGGAGCCGCTCCGGATTTCTTGCGATGACCGGTACTGATGGTACTGCCTTTATACCCGTCGAGGCAGGAACTTACTGCGCCGAAGCGTTCGGAGTTGATGGACGCACGGCGCAAATGGACGTTCGGTCAAAGAAGTCAATACACCGATGTTTCACTGCCATTGCTGGGCAGATCGTAGAATTTGACGTCACACTCGCCCCTGGCGCGAAATATGGAGGTACGATTCCATCGCTCGGTGTCCACTGAGAGGGGTTAATTGCCTAGGTGAGTGGCGAACATCTGCGCCATCATGACCTGCTCCCTTCTTTCCGCATGAGTCCGAGTATGATTTCGGACGCTCCGTCGCCTCGTCATTTGTGAAAGATCACATCCACATTCGGCGGGCGGTAGTTCACTTCGAAATTCGTAAAAATCAGATCGGTCTTTCCCCGGCGATTGAGGTCGGAAGCGGTCAAAGCGGTGGTGTCCGCGCCTGAGGCGAAGAACGAGCGGGCGAATTGGCCGTTGCCCTTGTTGAAGAAGATCACGCCTTGTTGAGCGAGCGTCAGCCCACCTGCGATATCCATGCGGCCATCGCCGTCGAAGTCTCCCACAACGATTCCGCCCAGGTCTTGGGCGGTGTAGAGTTCGGTCGCGATGGAAAGACTGCCGTCCGATTGGCCGTAGAAAATCTCGACGGACTGCGAATCAATGGAGGAGATGGCTACATCGTCGCGGCCATCTCCGTTGAAGTCAGCGACGGCCGCGACTGCTCCGTTGCCAAGGGGCAGAGCGCCGCTGACCAGGAGGTTGAAGTTGCGATTCCCGGCGTTCAGCAGAATGCTTCCGCCGATGGCGATGTCCAGCCGTCCGTCACCATTGAAATCGCCGATAAGGTACGGCCCATTCGCCGGGGGGAGGGAGAACAGCACGGAAGGCCGAGGCTAACGCCCCGGCCTTTTGATTTATGTGGTCATGACTCCGGGAGCGGCGGTGGGTTCGACAGGGGCCTTGCGGCGGAGGATGGCAGCGGAGATGAGAGTAATGATAAGGCCGACGGGCAGAGGCTCGATGAAGGTGTAGGCCATGTTGACGAAGGGGTTCTGGTAGAGCTGCTGCGAGTGCTCGATGGCAGCGACCTGCGCGGCGGTGGTGGCGGGGTCAAGTCCGGAGGACTGGACCTTGTGAATCTGCGCGGCGAAGTAGCTATCCATGAAGTGGGGCATGAAGTTGAAGTACAGGACCTCCCACATGGCGACGTAACAGACGCAGGTGATGAGGGCGATCAGGATGCCGCAGGCGAAGGCGCGGCCGAAGGAGATTCGACCGGCGAGGGTGTTGTCGCGGTAGCTGCGGATGCCGAAGTAGATTAGCAGGAACGACGCCACCATGATGGTGTAGCCGAGAACCATGCTGTGGCCGGAGCCGATCTTGTCGGCGAGGAGAAGCGAGCCTCCCATAAGGACGGAGATGATGACGCCGGAGATGAGGCCGAAGGTGAGGACGGTTTTCTTCATGTGAGGCTCCTGGTGCGAGTGAAGATGGAGACACAATACGGTGTAACGGGGCCGGATGTCGTCACCCTTTTGGGTGATTTCGCAGGAACCGAGCGGAAATCATGCCTTCGGGTGACGCGGTCACGGCGGGAGGCCTGGTTCTTTGCCGCGCTGGACGGCCTGGGTGCGGCGGGCGGCTTCGAGCTTGGGGCCCTTTCCCACTCAGCCGGAAGCTGAGGTAGAAGCGGAGCGACTTGAAGGTTCATCCCGCTGACTGACGGTAGTTGGCCAAACATCGCGATATCACTATTCGACAGAAACACCACCACCAACGTCCGAAGGTTCTTCACCTGCAATTCGCCCATCACCCAGCCCCGTGAACTCCGGTGCGTACCTCCGGCGCTATACTCCCTGTTTGCGTTGTCAGGTTGTCATCACGCTCGACGATTCAATCTGATCGTCGGGTTGGGGATCTTCATGTATAGACTTGCCGTCACTCTTGCGCTCTGTATTTTGCAGGCGGCCGCTGTGCTCGCCCAGGCTGCGATCCCGGAGTGGTGCCGGGCGTTGCCGCGCGCCGAATACAAGACGCTCGAGCGCGTCCCGGTCCGCGATCGCTGGTTCGAGGTGTACAAGGCCGCGCCCGGAGTGTTCGCGATCTACGAGCCGCATCAATGGGAAGAAACCATCGTCTACCTGATTGTCGGCGAGAAGCGCGCCCTCGAGTTCGATACCGGCATGGGCATCGGCGACATCAGGAAGGTCACGCAGGAACTCACCCGCCTGCCGGTGATCGTACTCAATTCGCACACTCACCCGGACCACGTCGGCGGAAACTGGGAGTTCGATACGGTCTATGGTATGGACACGGAGTTCACGCGCCGCAACGCCAAGGGGTCGCGCGAGGCGGCGCAAGCCGAGATTGCTCCGGGAGCACATTTGCGGAAACCTGCCGAAAGGATTTGACCCTGCAACCTACGCCACGCGTCCGTGGAAGATCAGCGCCTACATCCATGACGGGGAGCGCTTCGACCTGGGCGGACGGATGATCGAAGTCATCGCGACGCCCGGCCACACACCGGACGCGATTTCGCTGCTCGAACCGCGCAAACGGACTGCTTTTCACGGGCGACACCTACTATCCCGGGACGATTTTCCTCTCTGCGCCGGAAACCGATCTCGCTGCTTATGCGGCGTCGGTCCATCATCTGGCGGGGCTGGCGCCCGGCCTCAAACAAGTGCTGGGTGCGCACAACGCCCCGGTGGCATCGCCCACGGTGCTGGCAGGGCTGGCGGCTGCCTTCGATAAAGTGCGAGCGGGAAAGGTCACTCCCACGCCCGATTCGCCCGGTCTCGTCGTCTATAAAGTGGATGGCTTTGGCTTTTTGATGCGCGCGCCTGGGGCGCATTGATGGTGAAGGCTCGCGGCAAGGATCTGAAAGATTTCAGTTCTTTTCTTTTTCTCTTTCCGCGATGAAGCGGTAGCCCACGCCTCGCACCGTCAATAGATGAACCGGTTTGGCGGGGTCGTCTTCGATGTAGCGGCGCAGGCGGACGACAAAATTGTCGATGGCACGGGTGTCGGTGTCTTCGTGCAGTCCCCAGACTTCTTCGAGAATCGATTTGCGGGAAACCACGCGGCCCTGGTTGCGGACCAGGTGGCGGAGCAGTTCCGCCTCCATGAGCGTGAGTTGAACCGTGGTTCCCTTGCCCGAAAGTTCGAGCTTGCCGAAGTCGATGGTGCGTCCGTCGAAGGAGAAGACGTCGTAGTCGGCGACGTCCGCCTGAGTTTTGGCGGACTCGGCTTCCACGACTGATGAATGGCTTTGCCGGGCCCACTCGCGGCGACGCAGCAGTCCTTGCAGGCGGGCAAGGAGAATGGCCAGTTCGAAGGGCTTGGGGAGATAGTCGTCGGCTCCGGAGGCGAAGCCTTTGAGCACGTCTTCGGGACGGCCGCGGGCGGTCAGCATGAGGACGGGCACAAACTGTTTGGCGGCGCGCAATTCGGTTGCAACCTGAAAGCCGTCTTTACCGGGAAGCATGACGTCGAGCACGACGGCATCGAACTGCTGGCGTTTGGCGAGAAGCAGGTCGAGGGCGTGCTCTCCATCGCCGGAGACTTCGACGGAATGGCCTTCGGCTTCAAGATTGAAGCGCAGGCCCTTGGCGAGATGGGCTTCGTCTTCGACGATCAGCACGCGGCTCATTGGACGCTCCGGGGAAGTTCCATGACAACCGTGGTGCCGTGACCTTCGCCGGGGCTTTCGGCAAAGACGCGTCCGCCGTGCTTTTTGGCGATGGCGCGCACGATGAACAGGCCGAGTCCCGTTCCCTTCACAGTGCTCATGGCACGGTTGGGAACGCGGTAGAAGCGCTTGAAGATGCGTTTCAGCTCCGGTTCGGGGATACCGACGCCCTGGTCACGAACGCTGAGCACGACCCGCTTCTCGTCGGGCAACTCGACTTTGACGGCGACATCCACTTTTTCTCCCGAGTACTTGATGGCATTTTCGAGGACGTTGGAGATGGCGGTGCGCAACTCTTCGGGGTCTCCGAGGACGGAAGCGCCGGTGCCATTGGTGGCGCGCTCGAAGCGCAGGGCTTCGGCCTGAAGATGGTGGCTGGTGCGGGCGGCGTCGACGCAATCCTGGACGAGGTCTCCGAAATCGAAGTTGGAGCGGAGGAGTGGAGTTTTCTTGAGCCCGGCCTTTCCGGCTTTGAGGACTTGCTCGACGGTGCCGAGAAGCCGGTCGGTGTCGTCGAGCATGAGCCGGTAAAACTCTTTGCGCTTGGCTTCGTCGACATCGCGGCGCTGCAGGGTTTGCAGGTAGAGGCGGATGGAGGCGATGGGCGTCTTCAGTTCGTGAGTGACGGCGTTGATGAAGCTGTCGTGCTGCTCGTTGCGGCGGATTTCACGGACGAGAAAGATGGTGTTGAGAATGATGCCGGCGATGATGGCGCCGAAGAAGATGACGCCGAGGAAGACCTTGATGCCCTCCTGCCAATTGAGGATGACCCAGCCCATGCCGACGGCAACGGCGACGGCGGCCAGACCGACTCCCAGGGTAAGGAAGAAGGCAACGGCCTTGCGACGACTGGTGATGCGCATGAAGGGATTTTAGCGCATGGGGGCGAGCGCGGCCTGTAGTAGTTCACTGTGGTCGAGCGTTCGGTGGAACTCGAGGTCGATCTGATCTTTCGTCTCCAAATTCCTTGCGTACCTCTCCTAAGTTGTCATCGAGCTTGGCGAAGAAATCGATGTACTCGTCGTGACTGAAGAACGCGTTCACGTAGTCGGCGTGGGTCAGAATGTAGCCGCCCCAACCGTTCAACATGGCGACTTGAAGGAAGGATGCGAGGTCTTCTGATTCGTGTGCCAGAAACAAATGCCCGGGAGCCTCGTGGAGCAACCGGAGGTCTCCATAGCTGTGACGCAGCTTGTAATACAAATGCCAATTCTCGCTGCTCGACCAAATACTCCATTCGGTAATCCACAGCAGAGTCGGCATTCGGAATGTCAGGGAGCGCGAAATCCAATGGGCCATAACAAAAATTCTGTGGGGCTCAGCCGGGTAAGAGATCCGTTCAACGTGAGTTTCAGGCACCATGTCTGGCTTTGACCGGTCTCGCCCGCTAAGCCACTCCTCACATTCTTCTTTTGTATAAAAACGCAAAGCTCACCCCCGACTCACTACCGACTAGCCAACTTCGAAGCAAATTGTAACTGTGCTTTTGTGGCCCGGCCCAGCATCTATCGATGCCTGGCAGAGGAAACGCTGCGTTGAAAAATACAACCAGCCCGTTGGAAGAAAAGTTGTCGTTACTGTCGCAAAAGCGCCTCGATATCCCGACTACCCCGATACACATGCAGGATCAGTACGTCGTTGTCTTCGACACGGTAAATGATGACATATTCACCTACGGGGAAACTGCGAAGGCCGGGGCGCAAATCGTCATCGCGGTGGCGTCCAATGTGGGGGTGGCAGGAAAGCAGATAAAAACGCTCAGTGATGGAATCGATCAGCCGATCAGCTATCTCAACGCTGCCACTCTTCTTCGCGACGTAATACCAGATTTGATCGAGATCGGCTTCAGCCTGAGGTGCGACACCGTGGGACATCAGCGTTGCGAGGTTCGCTCAGCGTCGAGGCGGGCGCGACCACGCTGCTTCACTTCGTCGGCCAACTGCCGCATGGACTCCTGGGTGACAGAGCGGCCTTCCCCCCCGGCAATGGAAGCCTCTGCCGCATCCACGGCGGTCAGGATTTCCGCGCGGCTGCGTTCACGTTCTTCCCACAGGGAAAGCGCCTCTTGTATAGCGTCTTCCTCGCGGTGGAGGCGTCCGCTTTCAATGGCTTGGCGGATAAACGCCTTCTGATCGGGAGTGAGGTTTACTTCCATGCGACCTTCAGGTTAGGCGGACACAGGGCGAGTGTCAATGGGCGCAGAGTGGGCTACAGTGCCCCGCTGATGCGCGAAAGACGCAATCGTTCAATCGATCATCCCTCCGAATCGCCGAAGGCAAATGATATCGAGATTTTGGTCAGCGTGCGTTGGAATTTACCGCAAAGGGCGCGATGAGTCCAAAGAAAGTCTCCGCCCTGTCACCGCAAACAGGGCGGCGACAAGGACGGGGCAGCCGAGGGTTTCAAATGAAAAAGAGCGCGGTGTCGTCGTGCCCTCGTCATCGCAGGCGCTTCAGCCAACCGCCGGGGTAGAAGGTCAGGAGCTTCTCGCGGCTGCGATCGACGATGAAGTTGTCATGAGTCTTGAAGAATTCGTCTACGGCTTCTTTCGGGCCGGGGCCGAACCCAGGCAGCACCGGATTGCCGTTAATGTTCGTGTCCTGCACCACCAGGTAACTGCCGGGTGTCACCAGCTTGGAGTAGATCTCGATCTCTTTCAGCACGTGTGCTTTGGTGTGGAGGGAGTCGAGAGTGACCAGGACCTTCTTGCCCGAGACTTCTTGTGCGATGTGATCGGTCACCTTCGGGTCGACCGAACTGCCCGTGATCAACTCCACGCGTTCGCGCCACAGCGGGAACTTGGAGGCTTGCTCCACATGCGGGTCGACGTCGATGGTGATGACCTTGCCCGCGGGGTTCACCTGGGCCAGCACACTGGCGTAGTAGAGCGTCGTGCCGCCGTGGAAGGTACCGGTTTCGATGATGTAGTCGGGACGAATTTCGGAGATGATCTCCTGCATGGTCCAGTTGTCATTGGGTGTCTGCTCGGAAACGACACCCAGCCATGACGCGTGTTTCCAGACTTCGGAATCGTAGTAGACCCCTTCAAACCTCCTGCTCAGGCTCGCCGTGTCCTCGTGGGCCCACTTGTTCCGGTAGTGCGCGGCAAGAAGAAACTCCCCGCCGGCAAGAAACAACAATGTGAACGCAAGGATCTTCCACCGGACAAGAGAAGACCGGCTGCGAACCGGTGGGACAACAACGGAGCCGCTCATTGCAGGATCCTCCTGGATGGGATGACTGAAGTTGTGACTTTGGAATGCGGAACGCTGGCAATCTTATATCGGAAGCGACGCAGGAGGGAGACTGGTTCGATCACGTCTGTGATGTCCCAGGTTAGCGCCTAAAGAACGGGCGCGAACCCGGGGCACCATCAAAAGATTTTACTTACACCGAGGCCAGTTCTGGCTCGGACATTTCTTCGGGGGCGGGTTCGTTCTTGTTTTCGAGCTCTGAGAGTTTGACGGAGTAAATGTTCTTGGCGAGGCCGAGCTTTTTCAGCGTCCAGATGCCGTACCAGTTCATGTCGATTTCGTACCAGCGCAGGCCGTGGCGGGCGGAGACCGGATGAGCGTGGTGATTGTTGTGCCAGCCTTCTCCGTAGGTGAGAAGAGCCACCCACCAACTGTTGGTCGAAAGATCACGGGTTGCGAAACGGCGCGTACCCCAGGAGTGCGTCGCCGAGTTCACCAGCCAGGTGCAGTGCAGGAGGATGACCGTGCGCAGGAACACTCCCCACAGCAGCAGCGGCAATCCGCCGATCGCGAGCAACGCCAGGCCGAGCACGATCATAGGGACGTAGTGATACTTGGTGATCCAGACGTGAAATTTGTCTTTCGCGAGATCGGGAACGTACTTGGCCAGCGTGGTGGTGTCGTGATGCATGGACTTGCCCATCAGGATCCAGCCCATGTGCGCCCACCATTTGCCGTCGATCGGAGAATGCGGATCGCCTTCGTGATCGGAGTAGCGATGATGAATGCGGTGCGTGGCGACCCAGAAAATCGGTCCGCCTTCGAGAGCGAGCGTGGCGCAAACCGTAAGGAAATACTCGACCCACTTGGGAGTTTTGTATCCGCGATGCGTCAGCAGACGGTGGTAGCCCATGCCGATACCGAGGCTCCCGGCGACCCACCACAGGAAAAGCAACGTGAACAGAGCTTTCCAGCTGAAGAAGAATAACGCCGCCACGGCTCCGATATGGAACAGGGCCATGAAGCTGGCGGTTACCCAGTTGATTTCGTTGTTGGCGGCAGCCTTGCGCTCGAGAGCTTCCAATTGCATTCGATATCCCCAATGTTCGGTCTACTGAATCGGATGTCTACGCTATCAAGGTTGACGCAAGCGGTGTGTAATAGTTCTGTAATAGCGGGTGGAAATCTGGTTACGGGGGTAACGGATTACCTTTCCAATGAAAACCGCCGAGGACGCGGAGGACGCTGGGGTTTTGGAGAAAGAACCTCGGCGTCCTCAGCGTCCTCGGCGGTTTTGGTTTAAGTCAAAGCCCACGGCAAAAGCTCTTAACCGCGAAGGGCGCAAAGAGCGCGAAGGACATCCTGAGAACTCTGTGAACGTCATACTGAGCGCGCCAGGGCGAAGGCCTTTCGGCCTCGGGATGACGTCATTCGGTGATGAAATTAGGCACCGTTGCCTTTGACTTCGACTCCCGCCCATTTTTCGAGCAGGGTGAGAGTGGCGGCGTAGTCCTCGTCCTGGTGGCCGTCTTCGACCGCGACTTCGTAGACTTCTTCGACGGTCTCGAGGCCAGGCAACTTCACGCGCGCTTCTTTGGCGGCTTCCAATGCCAACTTGATGTCTTTGTACATCAGGCGCAAGGGGAAATTGGGGGAGAAATCACGCTTCAGAACGAACGGCGCTTTGTATTCCACCACCCCCGATTTCACCATCGACGCCTGAATCAGCGGCATCATGGTTTCGGCGCTCACTCCCAGCTTGGTGGCCAGGGTCAGGGCCTCGGCGAAGCCTTCGTAGATGAGGGCGATTTGCAGATTCATAGCCAGCTTGGCGGCTTGCCCCTTGCTCGTGTCTCCCATGCGGAAAAAGACCTTGCCCATGGCGGAGAATAGCGGCCTGAGCTTCTCGACAACACCCTCGTCGCCGCCGACGATGAAGATCAGGGTGCCGCTTTCGGCGCCCACTTTCGATCCGGTAACCGGCGCGTCGACGTAGGAGACGCCGCGGCTGCGGAGACGATCGGAGAACTTGAGGGTGGCGGTGGGCGAAATCGTGCTGGAGTCGACAACGACCATGCCATCAGCAAGCGACGCTTCGACGCCTTGCGGTCCGAAGAGCAAGCTTTCGACCGCCTTGGTGTCGGAAACGCACATCCAGACAACCTCGGCTCCACGGGCGGCGTCGGCAGGAGAGGCGGCGGTCTTCGCGCCCTCGACGTCCTTGGGGGTGCGATTCCAGACGGTCACCTCATGACCGGCTTTCACCAGGTTGGCCGCCATGGGACGACCCATAATTCCCAAACCCAAGAACGCAACCCGCATACCGGCTTTCTCCTTTGCGCTACAAAGGATTAGAACTGACGTGTATCCGGACGGTCAAGCAATCTGTGGCGGAATTGTTCTAGAATACGGGACAACTTCCGTCACTGAAGAGGCCATCGCACCGAATTGAGGAGTTGGTGTTTTCACCCGCCCGCGATTTGGAGGCAAGCACGGTTCGACTGAGAGACCGAGGTAGTTTCCATCCGTAAATCGATGATCAACTCGACGCTCAAGAATCCGGCGCTCCGGAAACGGGCGCGCCAGTTCGGACGGTTGGTGCGGCACTCGGCGGTGACGCCGCGCACCGGCGAGAGCTATAAACCGAAGCTAGCGGCGAACGGCGAGTTGGGCCTGACCTTTATCGGCCACGCCAGCTTTCTGCTCCAGATGGGCGGGCAGAACGTGATGATCGATCCTAACTTCGCGCGCTGGCTGTTTGTGCTGAAACGGCTGCGCCAGCCCGGAGTGAATCTGCGCGATCTGCCTCCCATCGACCTGGTGCTGGTAACGCACGCCCACTTCGATCACCTGCACCGGCCGTCGCTGCGGGCGATCGTGCAGTTGACCAAGCGGCGCAAAGGTTCGGCGCCGGCGATTGTGGTTCCTCATCATGTCTTTGACCTGGTTTCGGACCTGGGTTTCAGCGACGTGGTGGAGCTCGACTGGTGGAACAGTTATCGCCATCGCACGCTGACCGTGACCCATGTTCCTTCGCGGCATTGGGGCGCCCGCATTATCAAAGATTCGCACCGTGGATACGGCGGCTACGTGATCCGCGATTACCGGCACTCGGTATATCACGCCGGCGATACCGCTTATTTTTCCGGGATTCAAGGAGATTGGGCAGCGGTTGTCTCCGCAAGTCGCCCTGTTACCGATTGGGGCATACAATCCCGAGACGTTTCGTAATGTGCATGCTGATCCAGCAGATGCAACCCGGGCCTTCCTCGATTTGAATGCCCGCTGGATGGTTCCCATGCACTACGGCACGTTCCGGCTCTCGCACGAGCCCATGGAAGAGCCCCTGCAGCTTCTGGATAAAGAAGCCAAAGCCGCCGGAATCGAAGACCGGGTCGTGGTGCTGCAAGAGGGCGTGACGCGCTTTTTTTAACTCCCTTTTCACAACTTTTTCCGCCGACTGCGCTAGACTTTTCGTCTGCAAAGGAGATTCCCATGACGGAAAAAGTTACCCCTATTCCAGAAGGTTTCCATACTCTTACTCCCCACCTGGTGGTCCGTGGCGCGGAACGCGCCATTGAGTTTTACCAGCAAGCGCTCGGTGCGCAGTTGTTAGGCAAGCACGCGGGGCCGGGTGGAAAGATCGTTCATGCGCTGCTGCAGATTGGCGACTCGAAGCTGATGCTGGCCGATGAGTTCCCGGAATTCGGCTCGCTCGCACCCGAGACGCCGAGCAGCACAAGCCTTCACATCTATGTAGAAAACGTGGACGAGGCCTGGCAGAAGGCCATCGGCGCGGGCGCCAAGGTGAAGATGCCGCTCATGGATCAATTCTGGGGCGACCGCTATGGCCAGATCACCGATCCGTTCGGACACTCGTGGTCGCTGGGGTCGCGGATCAAGATCATGACTCCGGAAGAGATGGAGCGGGCCCAGGAAGAAGCGTTTGGCAAAGCGGCGGAGAAGATGAAGAAGACAGCGTAAGTTCCGTTTAAACCGAAACCGCAGGGGACGTGGAGGACGCAGAGTTTTTAAGAAAAAGCTCCGTGTCCCTTGCGTCCTCCGCGGTTTTCATTTGGATTTTTTTAATAACTCAGCAGAATACGCAGGTCCCGCAGGTTATTGCCCGTGGGGCCGGTGATCACTGCATCTCCCAGGGCTTCGAAAAACGGATAGGCATTGAACTTCGCGAGATGCGCTTGCGCGTCCAGGCCGCGAGCCTTGGCGCGGTCGAGGGTGGTGCCATCAGCAACGGCTCCGGCAGCGCGGCTATTGCCGTCGATTCCATCCGAGCCCGCGCTTAGCACGGTGATTGTCTCTCCGGCAATTTTGGTGGCGCAGGCCAGAACGAACTGCTGGTTGCGTCCTCCGGTTCCGCCGTTCGAAACCTTCACCGTCACTTCCCCGCCGGAGATCAGGCAGACGCGTTCGGATTGCTGCTTCAATCCCCGCAGGCGATGCAGAAGATAGACAGCAGCTTTGTCGTAATCCCAGTCATCGCAGGAGTTGTCCACGGTGACTGCAAAGCCCTGCTGCTGCGCCGCCGACTTCGCGGACTCGACCAAAGAAGCGTTCGACAGGATCGGCCACCAGCGGGAGCGGTGGAAAGCCGGATCGTCGGACTTGGGAGTCTCTTCGAGCGCGCGGCGCTGGAACAACTCCCGCACCGATGGCGGGAACTGCTCGAGCATTTCGTATTTCGCGGCGAGCGCGTAGCAGTCTTCGACACTGGTCGAGTCGGGCATGGTAGGCCCGGAGGCGAGGGCGTCGAGCATATTGTCGGGGACGTCTGACACCAACAATGACAACTGCTGCGCAGGATGTGCGGCGCGGGCGAGGCGTCCACCCTTGACCGAGGAAAGGTGCTTGCGGATGGCGTTGATTTCGGCGATCGGGGCGCCGGAGTGCACCAGAACCTTGTAGGTAGCGATCAGATCGGCGAGGGAAATCTCGTCGTCCAGTGGTTTTTCGGCCATGGACGAACCGCCGCCGCTGATCATGAAGACGACCAGCGAAGAGGCGGTCTGCGCGTTCAGCGATTTCAGCATGGCTTCGGCAGCGCGGATCGATTCCTCGTTGGGCGTGGGATGTCCGCCCTCGAAGTAGCGAAAGCCGCGGAGTTGCGTCGCGGGCGCAATCGAACTGGCAACGATGCCTTCAAAGCGGCTGCCGGCCTGCATTTCGAGAGCGTTGACCAGCGTGTGTCCGGCTTTCCCGATAGAAACCACAAAAACGCGGCTGTAGGAGTTGAGGTCGAAAAGGTCTTCGCAGACGCGCAGCACTCCGCGCTCGCACTCCACATGACGCTGGAAGGCGCGGTCGATGCTGGCTTCCGAAAGCGCGTGTTCGAAAAGATGACGGGCGGTGACGCGCATGTCGAGTGCGAGGCGATCGCGATCGGGGGGCATCGGCAAGGATTATAGAAGAGCGGCTAGCCGGTCGGTTTTGGTAGAGACGCAGCCTGGCTGCGCTTCTACGGATGCAGCGCTTCCTGGATCCAGGTCTCGATGGCGTCGCGCAGTTCTTTCAGGCGGCCTTCGAAGAAATGATCGGCGGAGTCGATGAGCACCAACTGTTTGGGCTCTGCGACCGTGTCGACGAGTTGGCGCAGTTGCGCGGGCGAGCCGAACTGGTCGCGGGTGCCGCTGACAAAAAGCTTGGGCTTAGTGCAGGAGCGGAGGAAATCGAAGTCGTACGGACGATCGTCGATAGGCGCCACGGGCAGGCCGAGTCCGACCATGGAGTTTACGCGGTCATCGGCGCAGGCGACTGAAAGACCCACGGCGGCGCCAAAGGAGAACCCAGCGAAGATGATCGGCAGATGAAACTCGCGATCGAGCCAGTTCATTGCGGTGCTCACATCTTCCCGCTCGCCGATTCCGTGATCGTGCTCGCCCTGGCTGAGTCCGGCGCCGCGGAAGTTGAAGCGCAGCACGGGAAATCCAAAGCCGTTCAGGGCCTTCATGGCGTGGAAGACGACTTTGTTGTGCAGGGTTCCACCAAAAAGCGGATGGGGATGGCAGACCACCGCGGCGTGGGTGGCATGGTCGTCGCCCGCGTTGAGCAGGGCTTCGAGGCGTCCCGCAGGCCCTTCGAGGAAAAGCGACCGGATGGCGGAGTTCTGGACGGGCACGAATTCATTATAAGCACTCAGCATTCAGCACTCAGCACTCAGCACTCAGCCAAAGCGAGTCCGGTGAAGAATGCGGCCCTCAATGTTCTCCCACTTTTGCTGCGTTTCGGTGAACCGGCGCCCTCGACATGCTGAGTGCTGAATGCTGAGTGCTATCCTTTCCCCCATGGACGCCGTCGCATTCACCCGTCAACTTGTCGATATCGAGTCGATCACCGGTAACGAGGGGGCGGTTGGCGATTTTCTGCAGGGCGAATTAAGCCGTCTCGGATATCAGGCCCGAAAAATCCCTGTCGAAGGGGCGCGCTGCAATGTTTTCGCGACTTCGCCCCAGGGACCGAAACCCGCGATTGTCTTCTCCACCCACATGGACACGGTGCCA
Organism: Terriglobia bacterium; assembly: GCA_963832635.1. Taxonomy (GTDB): domain Bacteria; phylum Acidobacteriota; class Terriglobia; order Terriglobales; family Acidobacteriaceae; genus DATFTE01. The sequence continues at coordinate 43,096 of CAWHVH010000005.1, forward strand.
CCGTTCATCCCTTCGCGCGAAGATGATGACCGCGTTTACGGACGCGGTTCGTGCGATGCCAAGGGCATCATCGCGATTCAGATTGCGGCGGCGGAACGGCTGCGGCAGGAAGGCATCCACGTCGGGCTGCTTTTTCTGGTGGGCGAAGAACGTGACAGTCTGGGAGCGAAGGTGGCGAACGAACAGGCGTGTGGCTCGAAATTTCTGGTAAATGGCGAGCCCACGGAAAACCAGGTTGCCGTCGCGTCCAAAGGCGCGCTGCGGGTGGAGGTGATCGCTGCGGGACGCATGGCGCATTCGGCCTACCCCGAACTGGGCGAATCAGCGATCGACAAATTACTTGAAGCGCTAGTACGGCTGCGGGCAATGAAACTCCCCGAAGAACCGGGGATTGGTCCCTGCACGTTGAACATCGGTCTCATCGAAGGCGGGCGCGCGCCTAACGTGATTCCCGACCGGGCGCAGGCGCAATTGCTGTACCGGCTGGTGGGCCCGTCGGATGTGTTGCGGCGAGAGATTGTGGCGACCGTGGGAGACCTGGCTCGGGTGGAGTTCACTTTAGAAATTCCTTTCGTGCGCCTGCGCGCTCCGCAGGGATTGCCAACGATGGTAGCTGCTTTTACCACCGACATTCCCGCTCTCGGCAACTGGGGGCAGCCACTGCTGGTGGGGCCAGGATCGATTCATGTGGCGCATACGGACGGCGAGTATGTGGAGAAGAAGCAGTTGGTTGACGCGGTGGAGTTGTATTGCGCGATTGCTAGACGACTGACGGGATAGGTCGCGGGTGGCAGGTCGCAGGTCGCCGGCGAGCAAGGGGGCCTTCGACTGCTTGCCCGCTCGCTTCGCGACCGGCCACTTCGCTCAAGATGACATCGTGGTTAGTAAAGAGTTTTTGTTTTGCGGCGACCTGCCAGCGGCGACCCACGACCGCGACCCGCGTTACACTTGACGCATGACTGCCACCCTGAATTCCCTCTCCAAGGCATCTTCTTCCTACCTGCGCTCTGCCATGCATCAGCCGATCCAGTGGCATGAGTGGGGCGAGGAGGCCTTTGCCGCGGCCCAGCGGGAGAACAAGCCGATCCTGCTCGACATCGGCGCGGTGTGGTGCCACTGGTGTCATGTCATGGATCGTGAATCGTACGACAGCCCGGAGATTGCCGCGATCGTCAACGAACGCTTTATCGCGGTGAAAGTCGACCGCGATGAGCGTCCCGACATCGACAGCCGCTATCAAGTCGCTGTAAGCGCCATCAGTGGACAAGGCGGCTGGCCGCTCACCGCCTTTCTTACCCCCGACGGCAAGCCGTTCTATGGCGGCACGTACTTTCCTCCGGATGACGGATATGGACGCCCCAGTTTCAAGCGCGTTCTGTTGTCGATTTCCGACGCCTATCATCAGAAGAATTTGGAAGTTGTCGACCAGGCGAAGATGGTGGAAAGCGCGATCGCGCAGGCCGAGTCGTTTGCCGGACGCAGTGCGACGTTTTCGCCCGCGGTCATCGATGCCATCGTGAAATCGGCGTTAGGCATGTTCGATGCCAAAAATGGCGGCTTCGGCAACGCTCCCAAGTTTCCACACCCGGCGATGCTTGATCTCATCATCGACCAGTACGTGCGCACCGGTGACGAGCAACTCCGCACGGTGTTTGTTTCGACGCTCGAGAAAATGGCGCGCGGCGGGGTTTACGACCAACTGGCGGGAGGATTCCATCGCTACTCGGTCGATGAACGCTGGGTGGTGCCGCATTTCGAGAAAATGTCGTACGACAACTCCGAACTGCTGAAGAACTACGTGCACGGTTTCCAGGCCACCGGCTCGGAGTTTTTCGCCGAGTGTGGCGCGCGACATCATTCGCTGGATGGACGAGTGGCTGAGCGACCGCAAGAACGCCGGATTCTATGCCTCGCAGGACGCGGACTACTCCATGGACGACGACGGCGACTACTTCACCTGGACTCTGGACGAAGCTAAGGCAGTGCTTACCGAAGAGGAAGCCAGCGTGGCCGCGCTCTACTACGACATCAACGAAGTCGGCGAGATGCACCACAACCCGGCAAAGAACGTTCTCTACATCCGGGCTTCGCTCGAGGAGATTGCGAAACGGTTGAGCCTCCCACTGCCGCGCCTGCAGGAGTTACTCGATTCGGCGAAGAAGAAGCTCTATGCGGCGCGCCTCGCGCGTCCTACTCCCTATGTGGACAAGACGATGTATGTGGGCTGGAACGCACTGTGCGTCTCCGCCTACCTTGAGGCCGCCAAGGTGCTTGATCTGGGCGAAGCCCGCCATTTTGCGTTGCGCTCGCTCGACCGGATTCTTTCGGAAGCGTGGCGGCCGGAGCGCCAGTTGCTGCACGTGATGGCATATTCGGACGCCCAGGCGGAACGCCGCGAGATACGCGGCGTGCTGGATGACTACGCGTTCACGGTGATCGCCTGCCTCGATGCGTATGAAGCTACCGCTGACTTGAGCTACTTCCATTTTGCGCAGCGCATGGCCGATAAGATGGTCGATGCGTTTTTCGATCCGGTCGCGGGAGGTTTTTTCGACACTGACAAAGCCGCCGGCGTGGAAGCGACGTTCGGTGTTCTGGGCACGCGGCGCAAACCCTTTCAGGATTCTCCTACGCCCGCGGGCAACTCCGCGGCCGCGATAGCGCTGCTGCGAATGTATTCCTTCACCAACGACGCGAGTTACCGCGACAAAGCGGAGCAGACACTGGAGGTTCTGGCCGGGATGGCGGGACAGTATGGCCTCTTTGCCGCTACTTATGGGATTGCCGCAGTACATCTGTCTCAGCCGCACACGCAAGTCGTGGTGCTGGGCGACACACCTGTTGCGAACCAACTCTATCGCGCCGCTGTGGCTCCATTCGCTTTGAACAAGTCGGTATTGAAGTTGGAGGCGAACAAGGCAGTGCCGGAAAATCTGCCGCGGGCACTGGCTGAAACGATTCCGCAGTTGCCTGTTGTGAAGGAGGGGAATGCGACTGCGGTGGTGTGTTCGAATTTTGCCTGCCAGGCGCCGGTATCGAGCCCCGAGGAACTGGAGCAAGGCTTGCGCCAGGCAGTAGAGTTGCGTAGCACATTTCCGAGCAAAAAAAGAGGGCTGACGTTGTTACTCTGCAATCGTCAGCCCAACGAGACCTTTAAGCCGCTATCTGCGGCGAGGAAACAAGCGTTTCTCTGCGAAGGAAGCTACCTCCTACTTCATCGAAGGAGGGCAGTTCCCTTTCACTTGAGGCGGGCACGAGAGAATCGGTCCACCATCAAATGCAAACAGCATCGGAGTGGCGACCGCTTCGTACACGCAGAATAAACCTACCATCAGGATTAACATCCTGACCGCACGTTTCATGGACTGTTCTCCTTGCGTGCGGGTCCCCTGGGAGCGGGAACCCTCACGGGGCGCATTATACCGTGCAGTGGGTCTGAGTCCAGCGATTGTTTTTTTAAAAGCCGGCAAAGATCCGGCTGAAACGGGAATGACCCGCGGTAAGAAACACTTGTTCCTTCAAGATTTTCAATTACTTTTGAACTTTTCCCAACTTAGGCGCGACACCACTGGGCAGGTGGGAAGAAATTCCAAGATTCAGACAAGCGGGGAAAAGCTCAGAGTTTGGTCGGCAGAGACGGCGGGGTAAAAACCGGGACACTCTGCTCGGAAAGGGAGGCCATGCGATGAGAGACCAGTTCTCCAGATTCTTCTGGAACGGATTCGCCGTTGGTGCGTGAGAAGGCCCGGTCGACCATGCCCTCGAACATGGGGATCAGCGAGTCCGCGGCTGCGGGATGCTGCAAGTCACCCAGGCTCTGATCCCAGCGCTGCGACAAGAGCAGATTCGCGGGAGCCTCCCGGGCAGGGCTCTTCGAAACCACGTACCCGAGCCAGATCAGGATTGTGGCATTGTAAGCGGCCATATTGGAAATGCTGGCCCAGGTTCCGCCGATGTAGTCTCCAGATCGCAAGGCCACCAGCATCAGTTCCATGCAGGCAAAAAATCCGAAGCCCAGGGCAATGCCGAAACTGTGCTGACGCCGCGAGACTCCGAGATACTTCGAAAAAACCAGCAGGAAGATCACCAGACCGACCTGGATCACGCGCACGCACCGTTGTGCCGTCATTACCGCTTGCAACAGCGGGCCCTGATCCGCCGAGGAACTCGCGGCGGCCACCACGCCGGCAACCAAAACCATGACCAGTCCAGCCCACTTGAATAACACAGAGCCGAGATCTTTGAGGGTGTGATAGGGACCGAAGACATCGAGAAAGATTTCGTAGATCACCTTGAAGCCCACCGCCGCACTGACCCCGACGCAAGCGGCGTACAGGTAAAAAAACTGCGCGTATGTCCCTTCCATGTGAACCGGGAAAACGACCAGAAAAATGGCGATTTGCAGCAGAATGTACCCGAAGAACACAGGAAACGAGCGGTGCAGTTTTCGCCAGTACATCGCACCCGCGACGAGGGATTGCAGGACAGGATGTGCAATCCAGAGAGCGTAGTAGGCGAAATGGACCTTGGGGTTCATGCTCCGTTTCCCAGCCGCAGGGGGACAGCTTGGTAGGCAGACTACACCCTGCTATTTAGTTTTCACTGAGAGAAACATAAGCAGGTACGGACGATGGGTCAATGTACCAAGGTAACCGGAGGTAACGTTACCTGGAACGGTTGAAAGGGGACCAGGGGTCGGAGTGCGGATGGACGGGTGGATTGCAACTTCGGTTTGACCGGCTACCCGAGAAAGCAGCGGGAACAACCAACCGCCTACATATCCGGGGTCGCCTGAATGTAAGCGCGCATCATCCGGACTTCGTCGTCCTTCTCGTCGAGGTCGTGAAGCAGAAGGTCTCGCAGCGAAATGATGCCGCGCAGTTGCTGACCTTCGCAAATGGGCAGGTGACGGAATCCATGGCGCCGCATCAGGTGCATGCAGGTGCTGGGCTGCTCGTTAGGGGAGACCGTCAAGGGATCCTCGGTCATGACTTCGTAGAGCAGGGTCACGCGCGGATCCCGGCCTTCGGCCACGACTCGCTTCATGAGGTCCCGTTCAGAAAAAATGCCGACCAACATGCCGCCGCGAAGCACAGGAACCGCTCCGATATTGCGGTCCACCATGGCTTGTGCGACCTCAAGCACGGTCTGCTCGGCCTCGGCCAGATAGGTTTCCTGATGCTTGATCAGATCGCAAACAAACATTTCACACCCTCCGGGTCCAGTTTTCGCCCAACCCAGTAATGGCGCAGGCGCCGCTGAGTATAAGACGAAAACGAGGGGGTGGGAGCAAGAAAAATGAGGCACACTTGCGAAATTGTGTGCCTTTGAAAGCGAGGCTACTGCGATTCCTGTAGCGGAAAAACGTCCAACACCTTGCTGTTGCTATCGATCAGAAGGACCCTACCGCTATAGACAACCCGTTCCAGGTCCCCGGGTAAGGCGGGCAGTTGCTGAACACAGGCCAACGGCAGGGATTGGGCGGCTTTCTGGGCATCGGGCGAAAGGGTCTGCCCGCGCTCGAGCTGGCGGTCCGTTCCCGGCGGGAGTTCCGGACGTTCGGTGGTTCCCGGCGGGAAATCGGCAGTGTGCTCGGCGACACAGTCGCGGATGACGCGCTTGTCGCGAAGGCCGAAAAGTTGCGACGCATCGCCTGCGGGCGTCGGGTTTTGGGCAGTTTGAGGCGCATCGGCAGACGGGTTGTTGGTGCTCTGATCATGCGCGGGTACGTTCTGGGCGACCATGCCGGAATCGGCGACGGTTGTGAAGCTCAGGACAGTCTCGGAGGCCACGATGGCGGCCTTCTTACCGGTCGCAGCGGCGGCACCGGTTCCGGCAGCGCCGCCGGCGAGAGTGCCGATTGCGGCGCCCTTCCCTCCTCCCGCAATTGCCCCGATGATCGCGCCCAAAGCCGCGCCGCCTCCCACCTTCTCCACATTGCTCTTGGTGTGGGATTCGCCTTTAATCGCCAGGGGCTGCACGCGCAGGGTTGAAGTCATGCTTCCGGAGGTGACCTTGTTGAGCACCAGATCGAGCTCACCCGGCTCGCTCAAGCGCCCGGACTTGTGCAGGTCGGTAATGCGACCGGTTACATCGGCGCCCTTGGGATAAAGGTCTTTACCGTCCACGGTAACGGGATCTTCCAGGGTGGCGTGGAAGATATCGCCCACCTGATTTTCTTCGCTGCTGAGTTTGTCGATGATGCGAATTCTTACGGTCGTGCCCGAGGGGATCTCGGGCGCATTCTGCGTCTGAGCCAGAGCGTTCAGGAGAGAGACCGAACCCAGGAGCAGTATTGAGAACAGGAAACGCAAGCGATGCATACCTCACCTTACGACGAAAGTCATGCTTTCGACAAAATGGCGTTACTGGTTCAGATGCCGGGGACGCGGCCGTGGCTGCTCGAAAACCGTCGTTGCTGGTGGGTCGGCCGTCGTCGGGAACTCAAGACGACAACAGTTCACAGCCTCATTTTTCCTAAAAGACTGGCGATTGGCCTTGGTTCCCGATGAATACGAAATACGAGCAATTCCAGAGCGCCGTGGGGATGGTGCCCCGCGGGCGGGCGGTAAGGATGATGTTGTAGTCGTCGGTGACCGCGAGACCATCGATCACCGAAGGAGCAGGCTGCGGCGCGACCATCGCCAAGTGGGCAAGGAAGCGGTAGATATCGGGACCGCCGTCGTAACCTGGGGCGACGAACGAGATCTCGGTATTTTCCGCGCTGAAATGCCAGCCCAGCGATGCCGCCAGGGCTACTGCGCTCTCATAAGCCTTATCCGAGATGCCACCCGGGACGGGGTTGTCGAACACGATGCGTAGTTTGCGCTCATCCTCGCGGCTGAACTCGCGCACCTTAAGGGATCCGGACTTGGCTGTAGCTTTCCAGTCGACGTGGCGGGCGGAATCTTCGGGCAAGTATTCGCGGATGCGATAGAGGTCATAGCCTCGGCCGCGGGCAAAGGTTTCAAATTCTCCGGTAATCATGGGAAGAATCTCGAAGTACTCGTCGGTGGGCTCCACCGGCGGATACACGATGATTTCGCGCTCGATGGGGACGCGCCGGGTTTTGGTCAGAAAAGCGAAGGGAAAGCGGGTGGAGAGGCCGAAGCTCTCCTGGCGATAGCGTCCCCGATGATCAAAGAGCAATTCGAGTTCTGCCGCCAGCTCTCCGCCCGGTGGGATATAGGGAAAATACGCTGAACCCTCAAAGATAGCGGGAGGGCGCGCGTCCGCAACCCGTCGCAACTGGCGGTCCGGCAAATGGAGCCACTGCTTCTCCGACGGACGGTTCGGAGGCCAGGCAAAAGTCGCCGGCTGCCAGCGCCAATGCTTCTTGCTCTTCCCTCTCTTCAGCGAAATTACGTTCACGGAAAACGAGGGCAGCCAGCGGGCATCGTTCCGCAGGAGAAACCTTCCCTGCGTTGCCCTGCCGGCAAAAACATGCTCAGGAAGGCGGACATCGAGTTCCAGATCGCGCAAGACCATAGCGGAAGCGACGCCCGACACTAAGATTGCGGCCAGCATGGCGGCTACGACGATATAAAGCAGATTGTTGCCGGTATTGAGGGCGGCGATCCCGATCATGATGACCACCAGCACGTAGATGATTCCGGCGCGCGTGACATCGTAGTCAAGGATGTCGCGAACCCGCGCCCCTGCCACCCGGCGCGCCAGATAGGGAACGGTGGTCAATCCGACCAGGGTCGCCAACAACAGGGCAGCGGAAGCCAGCACCAGCGTAGCCCACAAGTTTCCGGACTCTCGCGAGACCGTGGAAAACAGGGCGGCGGCAAACGCCAAACAAAGCCCCACAATCGCCAGCAGGAAGCGCAACCAGACTTCGGGAATATCGACGTGCAGCAGATGGCCCAGCCGTTGAATGAGAGGGTCCTTGGCCGGAATGGCTGGCGCGGAAGCAGTCATATGGGATTCGCTAGTGCGAGGGTAGCATCGCGGTAAGCGAGGCGGCAATGTGACAGAGGTTACTTGAGATGCGGGACGCTACTGCCCCGCCGATGCCAGCAGAGAACCGACGCCGGGCTTATATCCGTAAAAATCTCCGATCATGCGCAGATGCTCGATGATCTCTTCGTCGTAGCGCTGCTTGAGAGCGGGAGTGAGGATGTCGTGTCGCGCGTTGGGATCGGCTGTCAGATCGAACAGGTAACTTTGCGCGGGAGAATCGTAGGTGGTGTACATGTAACGTCCGTCGGCCGTGAGAATTCCGTAGACTGCGCGCACGTCGGACGCCAGGAAGATATCTCTCCGCGGATAGCTGTCGAGTTCCTGCCGGGTTTCGGCAAACAGCGGCCGTCCATACAGCGGATTTTGCCGGATGGGTCTGTGACCGAGCAGGTAATAGAGCGAAGGCGCGATGTCGGTCAAGGTCGAAAGGCGGTCCGGATCATAGACCAGACGCTCGCGCATCTTCGGCGGAAGATGCACGATCAGGGGCACGCGCATGATCTCAGGCCAGATGGAAGTCGAGTGGCTGATGCGCCCGAGTTCTCCGGTCGCATCTCCGTGGTCGCTGGTCACGATGATGATGCTGTCGTCGTACATGTGGCGCTGCTTGAGATAGCGAAAGAATCCGCCCAGGCATCCATCCACCCAGTGCACTTCGTAAGTAATCCGCGGATTCAATCCTGCCGGCGATTGCCAGTGCTGCGAGGTTGGCGACGGAACATCGTTGCGCGCGAACTGGTGGACATTCTTCGGTTGGGTATAGAACATGACCGGCTGGCCGCTCGTGTGTCCGTCGAGAAAATGCTCGGCCTGTTCCACCGTGGAGCAGATCTCCAACTGGTTCCAGAGGGTCTTGTCAGTGTCGAGGAACGTGGCGCCGGCCGACGGCGGCAATACCTGGTCCATCGTTCCGTCCTTGCTTACTACGATCTTGTATTGATCGGCATGGGTGAGAGCGCCGAGGCTGTCAACGTTCTCGAAGAATTCGGGATCGTGGGTGTGGAGAAGCAAGGCTCCTGCCCAGATCGCGGGTTCTGAGAGGGTCGTACCGGCATATTGGGTATAGACATTGGTGAATACCACGCTGTCCCGCGCCAGCGCATCGAGATTCGGGGTGTAGTGGACGTGCTCGGGATTGTAGACACCCAGATAATCCGGGCGCATCGAGTCGATCACAAAAATGAAAATGTTGGGACGCGTGCCTTGCACTGGCGTGAGTGCGTCTACCAGGTGAACCTCAGCATGGATCTGGTCGCCGCGGACGTTCGTATACTCGCGCAGAATGCGGCACAGGTCGCCGCAGGACTGGCTGCGGGCGCTGCCCAGGACGTCGTGCGCTAACTGGAACGAAGCGTCCTGCTCGCCGTAGTCCTCGAACTTACGCGAGATTTCGTCGTCGGTCGAACCCAGCGACTTGCCCCAGAAGATGGCGGTTGCCTGCAGCCCTTCGTACGTCAGAACGCTGCCGAGGAGAATCGCGAGGACTGCGGCGGTGGTGTAACTGGCTCGCGCGGGACGCAAGCGATAGAGGCACAGGCTGAGGCCGACCCAAAGAATCAAAGCCGAGGTGGATTCCACGAAGCCGTTCCAGTCCTCGCCGCCGATCAAACGTCGCGATGCCAGGGCCAGCGTCACCAGGATCGCCATGATGATCCAGGTGATGACGGCCTTCGGCAACCAGAACCGGCGCGGTTCTTCGGCGTCTGTGATGCTCTCGTGATTCAGGAAGGGCAGCACGAGTGAGAATCCCCACAGCGTCAAGGACACAGCCAGCGAGGCTGCGTAAACCTTGGCCGCCCAACCGTCGAAGCTCATAGCGCTGTTGAGGAAGCCGGCCAGCACGGTCGCCAGGGCAGCCACGATCAGCGCGCCCACCAATCCGCGCCGCGCCGTTTGGGGTTTGGGAGCCTTGGCTGCCGCGAGGTAAACCAGATTCAGTGCAGAGAGAACAATCAGCGCGACCGCGCAATGAGAGATCATGCTCCAGATTGCGAGCGTAGCGTTGGCCGCGTGAAATCCGCTGCTTCCACCGGCGCTCGAAGCTTGTTCGCGCGCAGCGACTACGTAGAGCAGCGCGACCGTGAATGCGGTGAGCAGCCCGGTAGAGTAGGCGAAGAGTTGGCTATCCGTCGCTCGCGGCGTCGCGTTCCCATCCGACTGAGTGTTGGAAGGCCGCCACCAGGAGACACTGGCCAGCGGAACGAGCGCCGCCAAGCTCCACCAGTAGGCCGCGCGATTATCTTCTAGTCCCGCGAGAAAGGGCCGGAGGGTCAAGTAAACTCCAGCCAGAACCGCTAAGCCGAGTCCAACCAGCAGGCGTGGGTCTTTTCTTCGCCAGGGCTCCGGCATCCCCCAGTTCGCCAGCACAGTGGCCGCAACCGCCACCCAGTACAGCCCGGCCTGGTGATGCACAAACCAAGGCATCCAGGCATACGGCGGCGCTTTGACGAAGGCGCAGTAGGTGTAGGGCAGGAAGGCGAGCAGGCAATAGACCGACGTGAGACAGAAGTACGTCCCCGCCGCCAGCCTGAGCAGAGTGTTGAACCAGATCTTCAAAACACCTCGCGAGCGTCCCCGGAAAGGATGGATATCCCGATTGTCAACGAAGGCCTTCGGCCACTGCAAGTTACTGAGGTCAAGAGTGCAGGCGGCAACGTCTGGCTCGTGACCAAAGTACCAACCTCATCACTACTTCGGTTTGAGGAAGAAGAGGCGACTGTGGGCTACGATGTGACCTTGCCCAGCGCTACACGAGGTCACTCCATCATGTCGAGTCCGGCGGCGAAAAAGTCCACTCCATTGCCATCATTTCCCGTTCTTCTGTTCGCGCGGAATTTCCTGAAGCATCCTTCGATGCTGGGATCGGTCGTACCCAGCTCTCCATTTCTGGTGAAGGATCTGTTGCGGCAGGTGGATTGGGAAAACGCGCGGGTGCTGGTGGAGTATGGGCCGGGAGTGGGCACCATCACGCGCGAGATCCTGAAGCGCATGCGCCCGGACGCGGTGCTGGTGTCGATCGAACTCAACGACGATTTCGCACAGTATCTAGAACACAGCATCCGCGACCCGCGCTTCCGCGTGGTCCACGGTTCCGCGGCGGACATACGCCGCATTCTGGCGGAACAACAACTGGCCAACGCCGACTGCATCATTTCCGGCCTTCCCTACAGCCTCATGACGGATGCGCTGCGGCGCACCATGCTCGAAGAATCGCGGCAGGCGCTCAGCGACCAGGGGTCGATGCTGGTGTTTCAGTATTCGCGCATGCTGCTGCCGTGTCTGGAATCCAGCTTCAGCTCGGTAAGGCGGAACTTTCAGTTCTTCAATATCCTTCCCGCCCAGATTTTCCACTGCACGCCATAGGAACGCGGTGCGCGATGCCTCGGACCGGACTGCTCGTCGGCTTCTAGCCTTTGCGGCGGCGCCTTAGCCAGTAGATTGCCGCAGCGGCAAGGACCACGGCCAGAAGGGTCAGGTTGACTCCCTTCATGACCTCGACGAGCCTTTCCCAATGCTTGCCGAAGAGGAATCCGGCGCCTGCAACTACCGTCACCCAAAGCGCGGCGCCAAGAAAATTGAAGAGGGCGAATTTGCGCCAGTTCATGCGCAGGACGCCGGCCAGCGGCCCGGCCATCACCCGTAAGCCGGCGATGAAACGGGCAACCAGGATGGTGGCTGCGCCGTAGCGCTCGAACAAGTCTTCCCCCTGGGTAACGGTCTGCGGGCGAATGCGGAGCAGGCTTTGATAGCGGGCAAGCAGAGGCCGGCCTCCGAAGTACCCGATGAGGTATCCCAGATTGTCGCCCAAGGTGGCGGCGCCGATTCCGGCGAGGATGATGTAGGGCAGCGAGAGGTGGTGCTCGGAATATGCCAGGAAACTGGCCAGCAGAAGAATCGTCTCTCCGGGGACCGGGACGCCGGCATTCTCCAGCAGCAGTGCGATGGCGACGGTCCAGTAGCCGTGTTCGGCCAGATGGCCGCGGATCAGATCGAAAATGTACTGAGCCATGAAGAATGGATCACAGGATTTGGGATCAGCCTTGCTTGTTTCGAGAGTATCAGAAGGGCCGGCATCACTTTGCGGGGATGGGCTTCAACAAAAACTCGCTGATGGCAAGATTGAATTCGTCGGGCACTTCTTCATAGGGGACATGGCCGACGCCCTCCATCATGACCAGGCGGCAATCCTTGAAGTTTTTTTGCAACGGTTCCGCCGAAGCGGGACTGACCGCGGCATCGCGGCTGCCCCAGAGAAGCAGGGTGGGGATGCAGGCGATTTTCGGCAGTGAAGCCTGCACTTCGATCAATCCGCGGTTCCACGAACGCAAGACTCCTAACGCGTATTCGAAGCAACCTGGCTTGACGAACGGTGCGGAATAGCCTTCCAGTGTGCCGGGACGAATGCGGCGGGTGTCGCCAAAGAGGCGTCGGAGAATGAACGGGTGCGCCACCTTCAAGAGAGGAACGAGGAGCAGGAACAATCGAGACACTGGAAGACTGCCCAAGAAGGGGCCGAGGCGTTTTCCATGGGCAGACCATGGATTCACCGGGGCCACCAGAATCAACCGCTGCACGCGTTGAGGCGCTTGCGCGGCCGCCATCATGGCCACAGCTCCGCCCTGGGAAGTGCCCAGCAAGTCGAATGAAGTAACCCCGACGTGATCCAGGAATTGCAGCAGGCGGCCGGCGCCCGCGTGGAGGGAACAGTCGAGACCAGCGGGGCGGTCGGAAAACCCGGCTCCCAACATGTCTACCGCATACACGCTGAAATGCCGGGCAAGCACCGGCATGGCGAAGCGCCAGGAAAACGAATAGCCCAACAGACCGTGGACCAGAATAAGCGGCGGGCCGGAGCCGGCGCGGAGGTAGCGCATACGCGCGCCGTCGAGCAGAACGTAACCTTCCTCGATGAGCGGAGGGTTCTGCTCGCTGCTTTCCTGGACTGGACTGATCTTCACAGGCTTTCTTGCGCCGCCAGACAACTTTTCTCTCGCCGCCGGAGTCTATCTAAGTGATATCGCCTCTGTCGCTTCTTGATAGGGGAGCTTCGGCTCCCCTCTTTTTTTGTCCTTAGAATCTGGATCTCTCCCGGTCTTAGTATCAATTGATCCGGCGACGCAGTCGATCTCTTGTTCCACACCGTGCGGTGATCCTGAGAGTGATTCTATCGAAGACTGCGAATCTGTCGCGGAAGCGGAACGGAATCTTAGCCAGTGAAAATTTGACTCGACTTGCCCGGAACACCATGGCCCGCTCGCTCCGGCTTCAAAGAACGGAATTTCATAGTTTCCGTCTAAGAGTATTTGGGTCAAGCAGTTACTGAATCCCACAGAAAGCTTCTAAAATCTGTAGCGACACCGTTCCGGGGGCTCTATAATCTTACAAGTCTTTTCTTTGTCTTCACTTGGCAGTTTCCCTTATGTCTCTGGCCGTGGCACCGAACGTGCAGACCTTGCATCGGGGTAGTTCGTCCCGATTACCGGAACCGCCGTCCCGGCCGATGAACAGGGATTTCCAAATTCGCTTTACCGCCGTCCTGCTGGCCCTGGTGACGGTTGCGGCGGCCTACCTCGCGTGGGTGAACTTCCAGAAGGAACGCGATTTCCCGGTTCCCAGTGACGGCGTCCTGTGGATGGAGCACGGCGGCAAGCTGGAGGCCGATCGGGTAGAACCCATGGGCCCCGGGGACAAGGGCGGGATCCGCCGCGGCGACCGCCTGACTGCGATTAACCAGCAAACGATCCCTAGCATGGCCGCGCTCACGCGCGAACTTTACCGCACCGGCGCATGGTCGAAGGCGACGTACTCGGTGGTGCGCGACTCTGTGCCCCTCGACGCGGTAGTGATCCCGATTCCCACCGACAAGTCGCTCTACGACTGGCTGCGCTTCATCGCGCTGATTTACCTGGGGATCGGAATCTACGTGCTGCTGCGGCGCTGGACTGCGCCCGGCTCGACGCACTTCTACGTGTTCTGCCTGGTTTCGTTCATCTTCTACGCCTTCCATTACACCGGGAAGTTCAATGGTTTCGACTGGGTGATTTTCTGGGGCAACGAAGTCGCGTGGTTGCTGCAACCGGCCTTGTTCCTGCACTTCGTTCTGACTTTCCCGGAGAAACGCAACTTCGTCCGCAAACATCGCTGGGCGATTCCGCTGATTTATCTGCCGGGCCTGCTGCTGCTGAGCATTTACCTGTTCGCGCTCGAGAGCCTGCGAGCCAGCGAGACGCTGCGCTGGAACCTCGACCGGCTGCAGATGGGATATCTCGCGGTGTTTTTCGTGGCCGCCGCCGGCATTCTCTGGGACAGCTACCGGCAGGCGGGCACGCCAATTCTGCGGCAACAGTTGAAGTGGGTGACGCGCGGCACCATTCTGGCGATCACACCGTTCACGCTGTTTTATGTCATCCCGTACCTCACCGGATCGCTGTCAACGACGGCGATGAAGGTTTCGGTGTTGTCGCTGGGTCTGCTGCCTTTGACCTTCGGATACGCCATCTTCCGCTACCGCCTGATGGACGTAGATCTGATTTTCAAGCGCGGCATGGTGTACACGCTGGCGGCGGGGGCGATTGCGGGAGCTTACTTCGCGGTCATCGCCGCAGTCGCCGAATTGGTGCACACGCAGATTCCGAACTCGGGTCCTTATGGCCTGATCCTGGCGATCGTAGTCACGGCGCTCTTGTTCGATCCGGTGCGCAAATGGATTCAGGCCCGCATCGATCAGTTTTTCTACCGAACCCGGTATGACTATCGCCAAACGTTGATTGAGTTCGGGCGCGAACTGAGTTCGGAAACCGATCTCGACACCATGCTGAGTTCCCTGGTTGACCGTTTGTCGCGGACGCTGCTGGTGGATCGCATGGCGGTGTTCCTGACGGCGGGCGAGGCTCCGCAACGATTCCTGCTGGCGAAGTCATTCGGCATCTCGCAGACCACGGGGATCGACTTAAGTTTCCTGAGCGCGCCGCGCCCGGAGATGGAAGCCGGCCACCTGTTTTTCGATAACACCCACCAGGTGCCACGTGAGGACCGCAGCGCCCAGGAGGCCATCGGCAAACTGGATCTCAACTACTACATTCCCTGCCGGGCGCAGAAGCGAGTTATTGCCGTGCTCGGATTGGGCAAGACAGATCGAAGGCGACTTCCTGACCAGCGAAGACGTGGAGTTGCTGCAGACGCTGGCAGGCTACCTGGGTATTGCCATCCAGAATGCGCGCCTCTACGCCTCGCTGGAGCAGAAGGTCAGCGAGTACGAGCGGCTGAAGGATTTCAACGAGAATATCGTCGAATCGATCAACGTAGGCGTGCTGGCGGTCGATCTGGCCGACCGCATCGAGTCGTGGAACTCGCAAATGGAGGTGATGTACGCGCTGCCGCGCTGGCAGGCGCTGACCCGTCCTCTGAGCGAGGTGTTTCCGGCGGCGTTCGTCGAAGAGTTCTACCGCGTGCGGCAGAATCCCGGCATCAACAACCTCTACAAGTTCCGCCTCGGAACGCCCACCGGCGAGGGGCGGATCGTGAATGTCGCCATCGCGCCTCTGGTCACCAAGAAGTTCAACGTGATCGGGCGATTGATCATCATGGATGACATCACCGAGCGCATGGAACTGGAGTCGCAGCTTTCGCAGGCGGACAAGCTCTCCTCGATCGGATTGCTGGCCGCCGGGGTGGCGCACGAAGTGAATACGCCGCTGGCGGTGATTTCGTCCTACGCGCAGATGCTCTCCAAGCAATTGCAGGACGATCCGCAGAAGAGCGGATTGATGGAGAAGATTACGCGGCAGACCTTCCGCGCGTCCGAGATCGTGAACAACCTGCTGAATTTCTCGCGCACCAGCGGGACGGAATTCACTGACGTGGATGTGAACAAGATCATCGCCGACACTCTGGCGTTGCTGGAGCATCAGTTCAAGACCACCAAGATCCGGGTGCAGGACGAGTTGTGCAGCCACCTGCCGTTGATCCATGGCAACGCCGGACGGCTGCAGCAGGTTTTCCTCAACCTTTTCCTGAATGCGCGTGACGCGATGGTGAAGGGCGGCACTTTGCGAGTTTCAACCTCCAATGGCGACGGCGTCAGTGTCATGGTTTCTGACACGGGAACGGGCATTGCCCAGGAGCACATTCACCGCATCTACGATCCCTTCTTCACCACCAAGACGGCGCCGCAAGGCCAGCAGAACCGGGGCACGGGCTTGGGTCTTTCGGTGACGTACGGCATCATCCAGGAGCACGCGGGCAAGATCCGGGTGGAGAGCAGGCCCGGCGAAGGCACCACGTTTTACCTGGATTTTCCCCTGACCCGGAAGGCCGTCAATGTCTGAAGCTGCCGTGATCCCACCGCGCGATCTCAATGATTCCTCCTCGTCCCTGGCGGGGGCGGTGCTGATCATCGACGATGAAGCGGCGATTCGCGAGTCGCTGCAAACCCTGCTGGAACTCGAGGGCTACAGCGTGGAGTGCGCGGGCACGGGCGAAGAGGGTCTGGCGCGGGTGGGGGAGCGGACGTTTGACCTGGTCCTGCTGGACCTGGCGCTGCCGGACCGCAACGGACTCGACCTGCTGTCGGACCTCCGCCGCCAGGATTCGCAGCTTGCCATCATCATGATCACCGCCTACGGCACGGTCGAGAACGCGGTGAAGGCGATGCAGGCGGGCGCGGTCAACTTCATCCAGAAGCCGTGGGACAACGAAAAACTGCTGGCCGACGTTCGCGCCGCGGTGGCGCGCCACAAAGCCGAAGAAGAGAACATCCAGCTCAAGCGCGCGCTGAAGCAGCGCTACAACTTCGAGAACATCGTGGGCAAGAGCGAGCCCATGCTCAAGATTTTTGACCTGGTGGCGCAAGTCGCGCCGAGCCGGTCGACCATCCTGTTGCAGGGTGAAAGTGGCACAGGCAAGGAACTGATCGCCAAAGCGGTGCATCTGAATTCGCAGCGCAAGGACCGTCCGTTTGTGCCGGTGAATACCGGCTCCATGCCTCCGGATCTGCTGGAATCGACTCTGTTCGGCCACGTCAAGGGAGCGTTCACCAGCGCCATCGCTTCGAAGAAGGGCCTGTTCGAGATCGCCGACCGGGGAACGCTCTTCCTGGATGAAATCGGCACCATGAGCATGGACACGCAGAGCAAGATTCTGCGCGTTTTGCAGGATCGCAAGTTCATGCACCTGGGCGGCGTCCACGAGTTGCAGGTGGATGTGCGCATTATCGCCGCCACCAACGTGGACTTGAAACACCAGGTGAAGGAAGGCAAATTCCGCGAAGATCTGTTCTACCGGCTGAACGTCATCACCATCGACCTGCCGCCGCTGCGGCAACGGAAAGAAGATATTCCGCTGCTGGTCGAATTTTTCCTGGAAAAGTATTCGCAGGAGAATGAACGTACGCGACGCCGGATCACGACCGAAGCCTTGCGGCCCTTGCTGGCCTACTCCTGGCCGGGCAATGTGAGGGAACTCGAAAACGTGATGGAGCGCGCGGTCGTGCTGTCGTCCGGGACCGACATCGGCATGGACCTTTTGCCCGACCAGATCGCGGGACGGGGCACGGCCTTCCCCATACTTGAGCACCGCGCCGACGCGTCGCTGTTTGACATCATGGAAGATTGCGAGCGGCACATCATCATCGACATGCTGGATAAATGCGGCTGGAACCAGACGGAGGCCGCCGAACGTTTCCACGTTCCACTCTCCACCCTGAATCAAAAAATCAAACGTTTGAATATCGAGATCAAGAAGAAGACGCGAGAGCAGTAGGGCCGGGGTTCCGGGCGTCAGGCTCCAGGCTTCAGGCTCTGGGTTCCTGAATGCTGAAAGCTGGCTTGTCGTCTGCTATAGTGCGATGAGGCTTGGCCGGACGCGCATGGAATTTATCTCGCCCACGGAATTTGCCAAAGACAAAGTGCAGGCCTTGCAGGACTATTCCCTGCTGGCAGGACGAGCCGTCTCCAGCGTCTTCCAGTATCCGCGCTATGTCGCCGATATGGTCCAACAGGCGGACCTGATTGGGTTCGGTTCGCTGCCCATCGTCGTGCTCACCGGCTTCTTCACTGGAGCCGTTCTGGCTCTCAATAGCGCCAACACCCTGCAACGATTCGGATCGCTATCCCTGATCGGCCAGTTGGTTTCCGTAGGGATGGTGCGCGAACTGGGGCCGGTTCTGACCGGGCTGATGGTGGCCGGACGCAACGCCTCTGGCATGGCCAGCGAACTGGGCTCGATGATGGTGACCGAGCAGGTCGATGCCATGCGCGCGTTGGGCACCGACCCCATGAAGAAACTGGTCGCCCCACGCGTGGTCTCAACCGTGTTCATGCTGTTTTTCCTTACCATCATTTCGGATCTGCTGGGCCTGTTTGGGGGCGGCGTGGTCAGCCGCTTTATCTTCGGGATGGACTGGCACGAGTACTGGAGCTCTGCCTGGCAGATTCTGGTTTTCCAGGATGTCTTCACTGGCCTGGTGAAGCCGCTTCTTTTTGGTTTCATCATCGCCACCATCGGCTGCTACTACGGCATCTCGGCGCGGGGCGGGACGCAAGGGGTTGGACGGGCGACCACACAGGCGGTGGTGGCATCGTCGGTTCTGATTCTCCTGGTTGATTTCTTCGTGACCAAACTGCTCATGGCCCTGATTGGCTATCGCTGACCTATGGCTGCTCCACCCACTGTCACGGATCCGCGCGCTGCTTCTACTCAAGACTCGGTCTCGCCCGTCATTGTCTTCGAAAATGTTTCCATCGCCTTTGAAGACAAGCCTGTGCTGGAGGGCATTTCGTTCCACCTGCCGCGGGGCGAAGCGAAGGCACTCTTTGGAGTGGCGGGTTCGGGAAAGAGTACGATCCTGAAGCTCGCTCTCGGCTTGATCAAGCCGGACAGCGGGTCGATCCGCGTGCTGGGCGAAGACGTTACCCAGATGAAAGAGGAAGAGCTTTTCGAATTGCGGCGCAAAGTGGGAATCGTGTTTCAGGAGAGTGCCTTGTTCGATTCGCTTACCGTGCGCGAGAATGTCGCGTTCCGTTTGATGGAGGAAGGCAACGTGCCCGAGGAGGAGATTGAGAAACGGGTACGAGAGGTGCTGAGCTTTGTCGAGCTGGAACACACCGTCGATCTCTTCCCTGCCGAGTTATCGGGAGGCATGCGGCGGCGCGTCGCCATCGCCCGCGCCATCATTACCCAGCCCGAAGTGCTGCTTTACGATTCACCGACCGGGGGGCTTGATCCGGTAACCTCGACCACGATCGTAGAGCTGATCGTGAAGCAGCGCGATGTCTACAAGACCAGTTCCCTGCTCGTCACTCACCGCCTGCAAGATGCTTTCATCATGGCGACCCACTATTTCGACCGCAAGACCAACCAGATGCAACCGCTGCCCAAGGGCGTCCGCGGGGAAGTCCCGATGAGTTTTCTGATTCTGCGCGACGGGAAAATCATCTTCGATGGAGACGCGCACGAACTCGCGCAGTCGAAGGACGAATACATCCGGGAATACATCTCGTAAGCCGAAAGCTCAAACCACCAAGGACACGAAGGTTCACGAAGACGTGGCTTCGTGTCCGGTGCTGGTCAGGGACCCTAGCTAGCTTTGGCCACCTGGGACATCGCCTTGCGGCGGGCGGCTACGCGGGCTTCGGTACGCTCCAGGTGCTTCTGCGCGTTTTTGTTGCTGTTGATCAGTTTCTCGACGTGACGGAGCATGGTCGGCGATTCCATCTTTTCGCGCAACTCCTTCAGAATGGGGCGTACTTTCGCGAAGAGGAAGAACATTTCGCCGCTGAAGCTGGGTTCCAGAAACAGTTCGGCGCTGAGGGCACCGTGATTGGCGAGGGAGGCGGCCATTTCCCAGTAGCCTGTAACCTGGCGCAGCCAGTTGTTGTGCTGGGTTCCCATGGCGGAGCCGATCTTTACCACATCGTCTGCGGTTGAGGGCCAGAACTCCGTTAAGAACCAGGCACGCGCCTTGCGCATCTCTGCTTCGCGGCGCAGGTCGTAGAGTTTGAGAATCAATTCAGCATCAGCGGACGTAGGCTTCTTGGCCATAGAGATCTCCTAGCGGACTCCAGATTTGCTACTGGGAAAGTAAACAGACTATCGCGCTTCCTTGGATTGGCCCGACATCCGTACGGGTGCAAAATATTATGGCGAAGCGTGGCTTCCAGGAATCATCCGGCGGCAGCGGCTTCCCCGGGCGCCGCCCGCTCGTAGTCGCATTCTTTGTTGGGGCAGGTAATCACCGGGCCCGATTTCAGAGTCTTCTCCACCAGATACTCGTGGCCGCAACTCGGACACTTTTCGGGAATCGGCTTGTTGGCGGAAGTGAACTTGCACTTCGGATAGTTCGAGCACCCGTAGAACGTGTTGCCCTTGCGGGCCCGCTTCTCGACAAGGTCGCCTTCACTGCAGAGTGGACATTTCACGCCGATGAAGTTCTGCTTCACGTACTTGCACTCGGGATAGCCACTGCAGGCGGTGAACTCGCCGTAGCGTCCGTGGCGGATCATCAGATTGCGCCCGCATTTCGGACATGGCTCATCGAGAGGAATATCAGGGACCTTCTTGCCCTGATCGAGACGGCGCGTGGTCTTGCAATCGGGGTAACCGGTGCAGGCCATGAACTGGCCGAACCTGCCGCGCTTCAAAACCATCACCCGGCCGCAGTTCTCGCAGTATTCCTCCTGCGTAGTCTCCTGCATATCGGCGGAATCAAGGTCGGGCAGGTTAATGGGATTTTCTTTGGTGAACGTGCAGCTTTCAGGATTTTCCTTATCGTAAGTGCTGCAGGCATAGAACGAACCGTGCTTGCCCCACTTGATGACCAGCGGGGCGCCGCAGCGCTCGCACTTTTCGTCCGTGGGCTTCTCCATACGCTTGATGTTTTCCATGTGCTTCTCGGCGTATTGGAGATCTTTCAGGAACTTTTTGTAGAACTCAGCCAGCGCGTCGGTCCACGTCTCCTTGCCTTCTTCGATCTCGTCCAGTTCTTCTTCGAGACGCGCGGTGTACTGCACGTCGAAGATATCGCGGAAGTTTTCCACCAGCAGATCGGTGACGACCAGGCCGATTTCCGTGGGCACGAATTTTCCGCCCAGCTTCTGGACGTACTGGCGCTCCTGAATGGTGCTGAGAATCGCCGAATAGGTGGACGGACGCCCGATGCCGCGTTCTTCGAGTTCCTTCACCAGCGAAGCTTCGTTGTAACGCGGCGGGGGTTCGGTGAAATGCTGTTCGGGCTTCAGAGCCTTCAACGTGAGTTTCTGGCCAGCTTCAAGCGGCGGCAGTTTGTGCTTGAGTTCCTCGTCTTCCTCGTCTTTTCCTTCCTTCGACTCTTCGTAGACTTTGAGGAATCCGTCGAACTTTAGGACCGAACCGGTCACGCGGAACCAGAAAACGTCAGAGCCGGACTTGGCGTCGATATCGACGGTAGTCTGGTCGAATACGGCAGGCATGATCTGGGAGGCCACGAAACGCTGCCAGATCAGCTTGTAAACCTTATATTCATCTTCCTTCAAGTATTGCTTGATCTGATCGGGATGGCGCATGACCGCCGTTGGACGAATGGCTTCGTGCGCTTCCTGCGCGCCCTTTTTCGATTTGAAGGTGTTGGGCGCCTCCGGCATGTACTGCGGGCCGTACTGGCTCGTAATGTATTCGCGGACCTCGGCCAGCGCTTCGTTGGACACGCGCGTGGAATCGGTACGCATATAAGTAATGAGGCCAACCAGGCCTTCTTCGCCGAGTTCCACGCCTTCGTAGAGGCGCTGGGCGATCATCATGGTGCGTTTGACGCTGAAGCGCAGTTTGCGCGAGGAATCCTGCTGCAGCTTGCTAGTGGTAAACGGCGGAGTGGCGTTGCGGCGGCGTTCCTTTCGGTCGACGCTGCGGACCAGCCAATCGGCGTTCTCCAGCGCAACCCGGATTTTTTCCGCTTCCTCGCCGTTGGGAACCTCAATCTTCTCTTCGCCCTTGCCGAGGAATCGGGCGTCGAATGCAGGTGGCTTGGGTCCCGCAAGGTGAGCATCGATGGTCCAATACTCCACCTTTTGGAAGGCTTTGATTTCACGCTCGCGCTCGACGATCAGGCGAAGCGCAACGGTTTGCACACGTCCTGCGGAGAGGCCGCGGCGGACTTTGTCCCAGAGCAGAGGCGAAACCTGATATCCGACCAGGCGGTCCAGCACCCGGCGGGCCTGCTGCGCGTCGACCAGATTTTGATCGATGTCGCGGGGATGCTCGAAGGCTTCGCGCACGGCACGTTGCGTGATTTCATTAAAGGTGACACGGCGAATGCGTTGGTTGCCGTTGTCCGACTTCTTTTTCTTCTTGCCCTTGGAATCGTCACCCAGTTCCTCGGCCAGATGCCAGGCGATGGCTTCGCCCTCGCGGTCCGGGTCAGGCGCCAGATAGATGTTGTCGGCCGAAGCCGCCAGTTTCTTCAGCTTGTTGAGAACTTTCTCTTTGCCGGGAATGACGATGTACTCGGTATCGAAGTGGTTGTCGATATCGACGCCGAGCGTGCTTTTGGGCAGATCTTTCACGTGGCCGAGCGAAGCCTCAACCGTGAAGCCCTTCCCCAGATATTTTTGGATCGTTTTCGCCTTGGCCGGCGACTCAACGATGACTAGACCTTTAGACAATGTTCCCTCGATCGATCAAATATTGGATTCGAAGCTAGCACGAATCGGACGAAGTCAACAAGTTCCGCCCGTCAGCTATCAGCTTTCAGCTGTCAGCCCTCAGCTTATGAATCAGGGCCGAAAGCATCCTCTTTACCTCCGTAACCTCACACGACAAATGCCCGTATTCGTCGCTTTTTAGCAACGACAAATCCTTGGCCAGGAGCAATTCATACTCGAGGTCACTTGCGGAACCCATGGCGATCTGCAAGAAGCGGCTCAATTCACAGTCTCCTTTTCGGCAGCATCCTTCTGCGATGTTTGCGCCGATGGAAACAGATGCTCTGCGCATCTGACTGGTTAACCCATATCTTTCTTCAGACGGAAAAATCGAACTCGACTTGTAAATATCGAGGGTCAGATGGTGCGCCTTCTCCCAGACCTTAAGATTTCTGAAGTCCTGCATGAAATACCTCGGTCTTACTGAAAGCTGATAGCTGATAGCTTTCTAAAAGCTCTTCACAAAATTCTTCCCCGGCAACTGCTTCACCTTGCCGGCCAGTTCGAGTTCGAAAAGAGCCGCGAAGATTTCCGACGACGAGAGCGCAGGTTCCAGACGCTCGACAATCTCATCGATGTGAGTGGATTCGTCGGCCTTGAGGATTGCGAAAATCTTCTTTTCGTGGGGCGCCAGTTCGGCTTCCTGGAAGAGAGATGCGGTTTGTGAGGACAAGGATTCATCCCCAGCCTTGGGCTCGAGCGCAAGTTTAACGTCCGTCGGGAGTTCCTCCCACACGTCTTCCCAGGTGGCGACCAGCTTGGCGCCCTGTTTAATCAGGGTGTTCGGCCCCCAGGCATTCTTGGTGGTGACGTTCCCCGGCACCGCGAAAACGTCGCGATTCTGCTCGAGCGCGCAGCGGGCGGTGATGCGCGTGCCGCTGTATTCAGCCGCTTCGACGACCAGAACTCCGATGGAAATACCGCTGATAATGCGATTGCGAATGGGAAAATTCTGCGGGGCTGGGAATGTATTCAGCGGGAACTCGGAGATCAAGGCTCCGCCGAGCGCGAGGATGGTTTCTGCTATCCGGGAATTCTCTTTGGGATAAATCACGTCTACCCCGGTGCCGAACACCGCCACCGTCTTCCCCTTGGCGGTGATCGCACCCCGATGTCCGGCGGTATCCACCCCGCGGGCAAGGCCGCTGAAAATCACGAGCCCTCGCGCGGCCAGATCACAAGCCAGGCGCTCGGCCATGCCCGTACCGTATGGCGTGGGATGACGGGTGCCCACCAGTGCGATCCCAGGCTGTCCAATGACGGCTGCATTGCCGCGCACGTAGAGCACCAGCGGAGGGTCGTAGATTTGCTTGAGGTGAGGCGGATACAACGGGTTATCGAGCGACAGCACCGTCACGCGTGCGGCGGTGGCGCGGTCCAGTTCCTCGTGGGCAAGGTCGAGCGATCGCCCTGTCCCCAACGATTGCGCGGAAACCGCCTGCATTCCCGTTGCTTCGAGTTCGGTGAGGGAGGCATGAAAAAGCGCCTCGATGCTGCCGAAATATTCCACCAGGCGGCGGGCGCGGCCGGCGCCGAGTCCAGGGGTTAACCCGAGGGCCACCCATTCCAAAGCATGCCCTGACGTTGATTCGGCGGCGGTTGTTGCGGTTTGCGTCACGCGGTACCTCCACTGGTGCCCAACCCGCGGACTGTGACAGCTAGGGCGAAACCGTGTCAAGGGAAGCCGACACACGGCTTTGTTAGAATCAAACAACAGCATGAGACGCCTTCGGATTTCCGCCATTTCTTATCTGAATACCGCCCCCCTGATGTGGGACTTTGAACATGAGCACGCGGGCAGACAATTTGAAATCTCCTACACGGTTCCCTCCCAGTGTGCCGCTGAATTGCGGGCAGGAACGGCGGACATCGGCATTATTCCGGCGGCAGCCTACACCAGTGTTCCCGACCTGGCGATTCTTCCGGGGGTAGCCATTGCCTCGCGGCGCGCCGTACGTTCCATCCTGCTGGTCAGCAAAGTTCCGATGGAGCGCATCCGGACGGTGGCACTCGATACTTCGTCCATGACCTCGGTGGCGCTGACCAAGGTTCTGTTCGCAAGATGGTGGGGGGAAGACAGACAGTTCACTTCCATGGCGCCCGAGATCGAAACCATGCTGGAAGAGCATGACGCCGGCCTGGTGATTGGAGACCCCGCGCTCAAGATCGACCGGTCACGCTACGTGACTTACGATCTCGCGGAAGAATGGATTCGCTTCACCGGAAAACCCTTCGTTTTCGCGTTCTGGGCAGTGCGGCAAGCGGCCATGCGAGAGGCGAGTGCATCCATCGATTTGCCACTGGTGTTTCAACAGTCCCGTGACCACGGGCTGCTCGCCGGCAGCCTGGAACGAATCGCGCGCGAATGGGGTCCTCGGCTGGGACTCAGCGAAGCGTCGGTCAAAAGCTATTTGACCGAGAATATTTATTACTCGCTCGATTCCGGCTGCCTGGAGGGGATGCAGCTTTTCTACCGCTACGCGGAGGAATGCGGCGCATTACCGCCGGCTCCGGCCGTGCGCTTCGTGCCAGCGGCGAAAGCGGTCGCGACCTAGGACGATTCTGTCTCCGTACCATTATGGATTCGAAAGGGAGAACCCAAACCTCCTCATGTGGATGCCCGTCCATCTGATTCCGGCAACGTCTCTGTGGAGGCGGCTTCACCACCTGGGCGGTCCCGGCTTGATTCTGCTGGGCATCGCCGACAATTCGTTGATCCCCTTACCGGGCAGCATGGATGTCCTCACCATCTGGTTGTCAGCGCACAACCGCAGTCTGTGGTTTTACTACGCGGGCATGGCCACGCTGGGCGCCTTGATTGGCGGGTATCTCACGTACCGTCTGGCGCAAAAGGGCGGCAAGGGCGCCTTGGAGCGAAGATTCACAAAGCGGCGGATCGAGAAGGTCTACAAGAGTTTTGAGCGCTGGGGATTTGGAGCGGTCGCCGTCCCCGCAATGTTACCCCCGCCGTTTCCTATCGTGCCTTTCCTGCTGGCGGCGGGAGCGATGCAGTACTCGCGGAAGAAATTTCTGGCGGCGCTGGCCGTGGGACGCGGGATTCGTTTTACGATTCTGGCGGTCCTGGGAGCCATCTACGGGACGGCTATTGTCCGACTTCTTCTCCAAGTACTACGAGCCGGCCTTGTTCATATTGATTACCATATCCGTTGTGGGCGGAGTCATTGGCCTGTCGCGGTACCTCCGCTACCGGAAGGCCACCAGAGCCGCCTAGAGTAACGTGAACCGCCCCGGCTTGGAGCATCCTGCCCCTGTCCTTTAGAATTATCTCTGGCCCCTGTGACCGCCCATGTCCCTGACCAAACAACAAGCTCTCGATCTCTACCGTTCCGATGACCTGATTGGCATCGGCATGGAAGCCGACGCGGTGCGACGCAAGCTGCATCCCGAAGGCGTAGTCACTTACATCATCGACCGCAATATCAACTACACGAACTTTTGCACGGAGTACTGCACCTTCTGCGCGTTCTATCGTCCGCTGAAAGGTCCGGCGGCGAAGGAGGGGTACATCCTGGAGTTCGAGACGATCTACGACAAGATCCGGGAGACGGTCGAGTTGGGAGGCACGGGCGTGCTGATGCAGGGCGGCCTGCATCCGGACCTGAAGATCGACTGGCACGAGCGGATGTTGCGCGGGATCCGGGAGCGCTTTCCGAAGGTTCACCTGCACTGTTACTCGGCGTCGGAGATTATCGCCATCGCCGAATACAGCGGGCTGTCGATTCGCGACACCATTGCGCGCCTGCGCGATGCCGGGCTCGATTCGATCCCGGGCGGAGGAGCGGAGATTCTGGACGATGAAGTCCGCTATAAGATCGCGCGCCTGAAGTGCCTGACTGAAGATTGGCTCAACGTGCATCGCACCGCGCACCAACTCGGTATGCGTACCACGGCGACCATGATGTTCGGGGTCGGTGAGAATTACGAAAACCGCATCCATCACTTCCAAAAGCTCTACGAGTTGCAGGAAGAGACCGGTGGCTTCACCGCGTTTATCCCCTGGAGTTTCCAGCCTGCCAATACCGCGCTGGGCGGACGCCATTGGGATGAAGCGACGGCGGTGGAATATCTGAAGACTCTGGCGATCGCGCGCTTGTATCTTTCGAACTTCTTCAATGTGCAATCGAGCTGGGTTACGCAAGGGATTGAAGGTATGCCAGATGGGCCTGCGTTTCGGCGGCAACGACGTAGGCTCGGTCATGCTGGAGGAAAACGTGGTGCGCGCAGCGGGCGTGACCAATTGCACGACGGAGGAAGAATTAAGACGCATCATCCGCGATGCCGGTTTTCGGCCGGCACAACGCGATACTCTGTACCGGACATATTTCCTGAACTAACGGCCACCAAAACAAGAACGGCCTCGAGGAATCGAGGCCGCCGTGCGGATGCTAAAAGCACCCCGTCAAGGTCACTCTAATTATCGGTGGATGAGTTGCTCAAATCAAGCTTTCTTTCGCGAGAAGCTAGCACCCCGTCTTGCCAGCTCTCCCATTTTGGTCATGGACCAACCTCCGCTTAAGGAAGAGTGGACCTGGCGGGATTCGAACCCGCACCTGTGACCTTGACGGGGTACTGTGCTGCCGTTACACCACAGGCCCACTTGTTTCAAAGTAGCCTCCAGAATCTCTAATTCCCCGTTCATTGGTCACACAACACGGTTCATTTGGCCCGAATCGGTAAAATAGAGTGGTTGCCCACGCCCGTTAAACTTCCGACCCCTCGTTTGCCCGGAAATCGTATGAGAATAGGTTTGCTGCTTCTGCTGTTAACCGCATTCCCCCTCCATGCGCAGGCGCCTCAAGCGGTTAAGGAGCCGCCCACCTCCACGCTTGAAGGCAAGGTCGTTAAGGACCCCGGCGGCATCCCGGTGAAGAAAGCGGAAGTGCAATTGATTGCCGAGGCGCAGGAAGAAGGAGCCAACTATGCCGCCACAACCGATGCGGACGGCCATTTCAAAATCGAAGGCATCCACGCCGGACGGTACAGGGCATTCGTCGAACGCACGGGCCTGGTAGAGATCGACAAGAGGCGTCGCCGGTCGCCGGGCACAGCGCTGTCGTTTGCTCCGGGGAAAGACATCGCCGATGTCGTGATGCGCATGCTGCCGGCGGCAGTGGTAGTGGGCCGGGTGCTCGATCAGGATGGCGATCCTATGGCGCAAACGGATGTATCCGTCCTGCGCTACGGGTTTACGCTGGGAAATCGTCACCTGGAAACCGCCGCTTCGGGCACGACGAATGACTTGGGCGAATATCGCATTCCCGACCTGCTTCCGGGCCGCTACCTGATCGCGGTGAACCCGACGCCGGACTTCTCGAACCTCGCCGCAGTCCCGGCCGCCCAGGGCGCTGAGCAAAAGCAGGAGACCGCTTACATCACGACTTACTATCCGGGCACCACCGATCGCAGCCAGGCGGCGTTCCTTGATTTGCGCGCCGGGGATGAGACCCCGGTGGACTTCAACCTGGTTCCCGGCCCAACTTTTCACGTCCGCGGCAGTATCGTCAACATCCCGGCGCGCGCGGGTGCGAACGCGGTTCTGATGCTCCGTGCCAAAGACCTGAACGCCATCTTTACCGCCGCCCAGGTGGACAAAGACGGCAAGTTCGAGATCTCCCACGTAGCGCCCGGTTCGTACACGCTCATGGCAGTGCTCGACGATGCTGGCACTCACCAGATTACGAGCCAGCCGCTCGAAGTCACGGATCGTGACTTGAACGACGTGAGAATTATTCCTATGGCCGGAAGCCAGGTGCGCGGTCAGCTTCGAGCCGAAAGCAATCACGCGCTGGATTTCTCATCGCTTTTGGTCATTCTCCGCTCCAGCGATCGCGAGGCCGAGAGCATCTTCGTGGGCGGAGAAGATGCACAGCCCACGGTGGCGCGGGTCAAGCGCGATGGCACTTTCGAACTCAAGAATGTTCCTGCCGGAAACTACTCGGTTCTGGTGGAAGGCGGCACCCGGGCACCGGATTTCTTCCTGAAGTCTGTAACCGTGGGGGGAACCGACGTGACTAATTCCGGCTTGAGCGTTGGAGGCGGCGGAACCTACAGTCTCGATCTGCTGATTGGCGTCGGGACCGGAAGGATCGATGGCAGCGTAATGGACTCCGACGGTCACCCGGTGGCAGACGCGGTCGTGATCGCCGCCCCCGAGGGAGATCATCGCGGACGGCTTGAACTCTACGCGAAAGGCGTAACCGACCAGCAAGGGCGGTTTGTACTTGCGGGATTGACGCCCGGAGACTATGCCATCTTCGCCTTTGAAAGCCTCGAGGAAGGAGCCTACTACGACGCCGCGTTCCTCAAACCCTATGAGGGACACAGCGAAAACATCCATCTCGACCAGCATGGCCGGAAAAGCCTGCAACTCAAGGTGATTGGGTCGAACAGCGACGGTCAGGAGTAAGGTTTCTACCGTATCTGGACCGCGGCAGCCCTTCGGGTACAATAGAGTTTTCACACTGCCCGTTCTGACCGGACCTACAGGAGAGCACCGCTGAGTAGCCCGATCATCCCGTCCTTTGCCGTCCTGGCGGCCTCGCGCGGTCTCGGTCAGTACCTCCGCCAGCACTTTCTCGACAAGACATTCCAGGGGCTGTATCACCCCAACGCGTTCGATACCGCGCTGCTGATCCCCTACTTTGTGGTTCTGGTCCTGCTGGCGTCTTACGGAATGCACCGCTATACGCTGGTGTACCTCTACTACAAGAACAAGAAGAACAGTACGACGGAGCCTTCGAAACGCTTTGAGGAATTGCCGCGGGTGACGGTGCAGCTCCCCATCTTTAACGAGCAGTTTGTGGTGGAGCGACTGCTGGAGGCGATCTGCCGCCTGCAATATCCGCTGGATAAATTAGACATCCAGGTGCTCGACGATTCGACCGATGAGACCATAGCCGTGGCTCGTGGGCTGGTGGAACACTATGCCGCCAAGGGGTTCCCAGTCACCTATCACCATCGCACCAATCGTGAGGGCTTCAAAGCGGGAGCGCTGAAGGAAGGGATGAAGACGTCGAAGGGCGAGTTCATCGCGATCTTCGATGCGGACTTTGTGCCTCCGGAAGATTTCCTGATGCGCACCGTGCACCACTTTACCGATCCCGGGATCGGCATGGTGCAGACCCGGTGGACGCACATCAACCGCAGCTATTCTTTTCTCACCGAGGTGGAAGCTATTCTGCTCGACGGACATTTTGTTCTCGAGCACTCGGCACGCGCGCGCAGCCACGTATTCTTTAACTTCAACGGAACCGCGGGCGTGTGGCGGCGCATCGCCATTGAAGAGGCGGGCGGCTGGCAGCATGACACTCTCACCGAAGACACCGACCTCTCCTATCGCGCGCAGTTGAAGGGTTGGAAATTTCTCTACCTGCAGGATGTCGAGTGTCCGGCGGAACTGCCGGTCGAGATGACCGCTTTCAAGACGCAGCAGGCGCGGTGGGCCAAGGGCCTGATCCAGACGGGCAAGAAAATACTGCCGCGAGTCATGAAGAGCGATCAGCCGTTTCATGTGAAGTTCGAGGCCTGGTACCACCTGACCGCGAATCTGAGCTATCCCCTGATGATCGTGCTGTCGGTGCTGCTGCTGCCGGCGATGATCATCCGCTTCTACCAGGGATGGTTTCAGATGCTCTACATCGATCTGCCGCTGTTCCTGGCGTCCACGTTTTCGATTTCCAGTTTCTATCTGGTTTCGCAGCGCGAGCTCTTCCCCAAGACCTGGTACCGGGCAATTCTCTATTTGCCGTTCCTGATGGCTCTGGGGATCGGACTGACCATCACCAATACTCGGGCGGTGCTGGAGGCCCTGGTCGGCAAACAGACCGCCTTCGCGCGCACTCCCAAGTACCGGGTCGAGAGCAAAGCCGACAAAGTGCGCGCGAACAAGTACCGGCGCCGGCTGGGATGGGTGCCGTGGGTAGAGTTGCTGATCGGCACGTACTTCGCGTTGACGGTCTACTACGCCATCGATAACGAGAATTTCATCACCGTACCCTTCCTGCTGCTGTTTGTGGTGGGCTACTGGTACACGGGCCTGATGTCGCTGTTGCAAGGACGCTTCAGCGGACTCTCGCTGAGCGCCGAAGATCACACCAAACCATTCCCCGTCGGGGTATAACGTGCGCAAGCTCATCCTCGTGCTGTTGTTCCTGCTCCCACAATTGGGTGTAGCCCTCGATCGCCAGCCGAATGCCGATTACCGTGAACGGCGCGAAGCCCTCGCGAGCAAGGCGGCGAGCGGCGTCGTGCTGCTGTTTGCGCCCATGGAAGCGGACGGTCCTGACGATCTCTATGGCTTTCGTCAGGACGACAACTTCTTCTATCTCTCCGGATGGAAGGAACCCGGGGCCGCGATCTTAATCGCCTCCGCCGCTCCGGCACAGGGTCCGACGCCGGCCCACGCTTACACCGAAATTCTCTTCCTCCCGGCGCACAACCTTTCGCAGGAGAAATGGACGGGACCGAAACTGGGAGCGGAAAATTCCGAAGCCCCCAGGATCACCGGCTTTGACCGAGTCGAGGTTCTGGACAATCTTCGAGCGGAACTGGTCCGGCTCTTTCCGCAAGGGCGCGCAACCGTGTATACCGACGTGCCCGGCCCGGGAGAGACCTCCATTTCCACGACTCCTCTGGAATGGCTGAAGCGGGCCAATGCATTCCCCTTGGGCGCTTCGTACCAGGATGTGCGCCCGTTGCTCGCGACTTTGCGAACGTATAAGGACTCGGGCGAGATCGAACTGATTCGCAAGGCCACAGGCGCCTCGATCGCCGCCCATTTCGCTGCCATGCACGCCATGAAGCCCGGGATCACGGAGCGCGAAATCTCAGCCCTCATGCAGTATGAGTGGGGAAAACGAGGCTGCGAGCGTCCCGCCTACGCCCCCATCGTGGGAGCGGGGTTCAACTCGACCGTGCTCCACTATTCGGATGACTCGGCCACGGTGGAAGCTGGGGACGTTGTGGTGATTGACGCGGCCGGCGAGTATTCCATGTACGCGTCCGACATCACGCGCACTTTGCCCGCGACCGGCAAATTCACCGATCGCCAGCGGGAGATCTACAACGTTGTGCTGGGCGCCCAGCAGGCCGCCATCGCTGCCTTCGAGTCCGGCAAATCGCGCCTGCGGAAGAACGTCGCCCGATTCGCTCTACGACGTTGCTTACAACTACATCAATACTCACGGGAAAGACGTGCATGGGCAGCCCCTGGGGAAATACTTCATTCACGGGCTGGGACATTACGTCGGGCTCAACGTTCACGATGCCGGAGATTACGACGTCCCGCTTGGCCCGGGAATGGTATTCACCATCGAACCGGGGGTTTACATCCCCGAAGAGAAGCTAGGTGTGCGCATCGAAGACATCTTCTACGTCGACAGCAGCGGCAAACTCATCGATCTGACAGCAGCCCTTCCCCACACGGCGGAAGAGGTCGAGCACGCCATGGCTTCCCGTCCGTAATGTGTCGTGCGTCACCGCGCGCCGCTTTCGATTTGATATGCTAGAGCATCGTGCGGATGATCTGGTGGTTCCTCATCCTCGCCCTGAGCACCGGACTGGTGTTTTGGGTGGGAATAGCTTTCTTTCTTCGTGTTCGCCGCCACATGAAGCCGGATACCGCTTCCAAGGAGAGCCTTGAGCACGAGCAAGGCCCGGGCGGAGGTTCATAGGTTTTGGTCCGATTGGGAGAACTCATATGGCAAGACTAAACACCGCCATTCTTGACCGTCATCATCCCGCTGCCGAAGCTGCGCGGCAGATCTCGTTGGTCGTGGGAGCCAGCCTGTTCGTGGCGCTCTGCGCCCGGGTTACGCTGCCTCTTCCCTTTACTCCCGTGCCATTAACCATGCAGAACTTCGGAGTCCTCCTGGTTGGTTTAGCTCTTGGCCGCAAGCGAGGGTTCGCTGCCCTGGCCCTCTACTTGATCGAAGGGGCTTCGGGCATGCCGGTATTCAACCCCGCGGGACCTGGTGGGATCCTCCAGTTAATGGGTCCAACCGGAGGGTTCCTGCTGGCGTATCCGTTCGTCGCGGCGCTGGCGGGTTGGGTATTCGAAAGCGGCAAAAAAACCTTTGCTCGTGCCGCCACCGCGGGCTTGCTCGCCGAGATTCTCTTGTTCGCGGGCGGCATCGCCTGGCTGTCTGTTATTACCCACTCCTTCGCTGCTGCCGTGAAATTTGGCCTCTACTGGTTCGTTTTCGCGGAAATCATCAAGATCATGTCGGCGGCCGGAATCGTCTCGGGCTGGCAGCGCGCGCGAAAGGTGCAGGCATGAGCAGGATCGACGAAGCGTCTCCGGAGCTTTCTACGTCGCTGGCGACCTCGGGCCAAGTTCGCGAGATCACGGTGGCGCACAGCCCTGATTCCGACGACGCTTTCATGTTTTACGGTTTAGCCACGAACAAAGTTCGCGTGCCCGGACTCCGTTTCACTCACACCTTGTGCGATATCGAAACTCTGAACCGCAAGGCTCGGGAGGGTGCAGGGCTATACGACGTGACCGCGATTTCTTTCCACGCGTATCCATATATCCAGGACACCTACGCCCTGCTGCCGAGCGGCGGTAGCGTGGGCGACGCCTACGGGCCCATGATCGTGGCCACTCGCGCTTTTTCCGTGACTGAGATCAAGAAGAAACTGATCGCGATCCCCGGCAAGTTGACCACGGCGTACCTGGCACTAGAGCTTTTCGCTCCTGGGATCGAAACCGAGGTTGTGCCTTTCGATCAGATCATCCCGCAGGTGCTCGAGGGGAAGTTCGAAGCCGGCCTCATCATCCATGAAGGTCAGTTGACGTATGCGAAGTCGGGCCTCCATCGCGTGGTGGACCTTGGCAAGTGGTGGTACAAGATCACGGGATTGCCGCTACCGCTGGGGGGCAACGCAATTCGCCGCAGCCTGGGTCCGCAGTTGATGGCCAGCGTGGGAGCGGCTTTGCGCGAGAGCATCCAGTACGGACTGGATCATCGCGAGGAAGCGCTCGCCTATGCCATGCAGTTTGCCCGCGATCTCGACACTCAACTGGCGGACAAATTCGTCGGCATGTACGTGAATGAGCGTACCCTCGACTACGGGCCCGATGGCCGGGAAGCCGTCCGCCGCTTGCTGGATATGGGACACAAGGCGGGCATTATTCCGCTCGAAGCGAAAGTGGATTTCGTCGGGTAGCGAGCCCTTACTTTACTTTTTCCTTGAACGAAAAGACCGGGTCGATATCCACGGGCACGCTGGACGCAGCCTTCAGAGAAACCTGCAGTTCGACGGGCATCACGTCATATTTCTTGAACCACGCTTCGGCGCGTTGCCGGTCGCCCTTTGCCTCGATGTCCAGAAGTTCTTTGGAGAGATCGGCGATCGCCTGCGGCATCATGGCATAGTCGATGACATATTTTCCCGATGTCTCCCGCTTGACGGCGCCGCGTTCCGACAGGTAGTTAAACTCCATCATCTCGGCCTGACCGTGCGCTTCGCCGGTTCCAAAGCGGATGGTGCGGAAAAGGCCTCCCACATACGAAGCGTAATATTCCTCCAGCTTCTCTTTGGGCAGGACGTCGTGGTCGACCAACCACTTTAATCCGAACATTCCCACCGCATCCGCCTTGGCTTCCTCAAGAGCACTGAAGATGGGACCGATGGCCTCCCGAATGCTGACTTTGCCGCCGGCGGTTCGGGCAAACGCCGGACCCAGTCCGTGCGCCATTTCATGCATGATGGTGCCGAGCAGGTAGCCCTCTCCGGAAACTTTGGCGGCCTGTTCCGGCGGCAGCATGTATTTCGCGACCGGAACGATGATGTAGTTGACCCGCGCATCCATGAAATTCTTGAAGAAGATTTTCTTGCTGCCCTTCTGTTCGTGCACGCGCGGATCGTTGGGGAGATTGTCGGCAACGGCTTGATACCCATGACGCAGATCCCCGGCGCGATAGGGAGCGTCCATCACTTCCATGGGAGTTTCCAGTCCGTGTTTGGAAGGCCGGTCCTCGGGCGCAAGAGGCAGCGCATCCTGGATATCCGCAACGTACTTTTCGAACAACTCGAGTTTCTTGCTTTCTTCCTCATTGCGGATCAGTACGGCGGCTCCGTACGAGGCTTTCACGCCGAGCAGATCATCGAGATAGGTCTCGTAGGGGGCGAAAATCACGTCAAACTTCGGGTTCTTCAGATCGACCCAGGCCAGGTCACTCTTGAAGTAGTCGTCGGTGAGCAAGGCACCGGCACGCAGGCGGAGGAAATTTGCGAACGCCGGATCCTCGCTCAGGTCAGCCGCCTCGTACAGATCATGGGCGGCAGGCTCGAGGAATGACCGGTAGGCAATGTGATAGGGCAGTCCTTCGAGTTGATCGTGATGCCAGCGCACTACTGTTGTCGAACTGTAGATTTCGTCCTTCTTCTCGGGATGCGCGTTTACGTACTGTTCAATCTTCTGCCGGGTCAGGCCCTGCGGATAAAATCCGCGGCCGGGCGGCAGAGGAGTTATCCCCAGGAAGGGTCGATTCTCCTGCAACAGGTCGTAACGCGAACCATTGATCCAGAGGTATTTTCGCAGCCTCTGATCTTTCGGGTTGCTGCTGGTGGCGAGCGACTGATAAATCGTGAGTGCCTCAGGGTCGCTTTGACGCCAGAAAATTTCTTCCAGACAGAGTGAGGCGTCCACCAGCTTGTTGACCATCTTGATTTCCCGAGCGCTAAGCCTTTTGGACTCGAACGGCATACGCACTTCGCGCCACTTCGCGAGGCGCTCGGAAAGGTCAGGCGCCACGGCCATGGCAGACGATTCCGAACCCTTCGCCGCCGAACCGGTCATGGACTTATGAGTTTTTTGCGCCGAAGCCGGAAGAACCATAAGGAAAATTACCAGGAGGGAAACCAGACAGCCCCAAATTTTCATCGCTTTCGATTTTAGCAGACTACCTTCGAGAGTAACGATTTTGGCCTGCATTTCGCGCAGCCACACAGTTCACGGATATTATGTTGTTGGCATGTCATTGACCGCTACGCCCGGAAACCCGCAGACCCTGCTCATTGATGCCGACGACACGCTCTGGGAAAACAACATCTACTTCGAACGGGCCATTTCCGGTTTCATCTCTTTTCTCAACCACCGCGATTTCTCACCCGAGCAAGTGCGTGAAGTATTGAATGAAGTGGAGCGTGAATGCATCGTGACGCACGGTTACGGCCTGCACAGCTTCGTGCATGCCCTGGCGCAAACTTTCGAGAAGCTGGCGGTGGACCCTCTCACGCCGGCGTTGCACGAAACCATCCACGGATTCGCGCGAACGATTGCGGAGCAACCCGTGGAGACGCTTCCGGGCGTGCCGGAAACCCTGCAGTACTTACGGGGACGTCATCGTTTGATCCTGATGACCAAGGGCGCCCTGGCGGAACAATCCGGCAAGGTAGAGCGCTCCGGTCTGAAGGAATATTTTTCCGCGGTCGAGATCGTGTCTGAAAAAGACGTGCCTGCCTACGAAACGATCGTTTCCAAGCACGGTTTGCCCAGCAGCACCACATGGATGATCGGAAACAGTCCGAAGTCCGACATCAATCCCGCGCTGGCCGCGGGTTTGAACGCGGTATTCGTTCCTCACGGCAACACCTGGATTCTGGAGCACGAGGAAGTGGCGGCGGCACGGCCGCCGCAGCGGTTGGTCACCGTCGAGACGTTTGCTCAACTCAAGGAACACTTCTAGCTACTAGGGCTGGGCCGCCAGCCACGAACCGCCGTGTTACCCTCTCTTTGCTCTGGTTTTCTGCTCACACTCAAGCGTGTCAGCGCAGAAAAACAATTTTCGGCGACTCTTGCGCACGGTGGAAGCTCTCTCCGATCTCGGACCGGAGATGACGGCTGAGCGGGAGTTTTCCCAAACGGCTCGCGCCATGGTGGCGGCCTTGCTGCAGGCGGCGGGCGCCTGCGAAGGCGTGCTGTTCACCTACAACGATAAGCCATCTCTGCTGACCTCCATCGCCTCCGACGGCTTCGCGCTCATGCCGGACCCCGCCTTCATTCCTCTTCTGCCCAAACACGTCCACGCTTTGACGGCGGCGCACGGGCCTGTCGTGCTGATGTCGGGCTCTTATGAAAGCTACCTGACATCCAACGGCAACGTGGCTCCCGAACTGTTCCGCTGCCTTGCGCCTTTGAAAGTGGCGGGGAAGTTGGTGGGCATAGTGGCCCTGGGCCACCGCGAGGGCGACACGCTCTACGACGCTGAGGAACTCGAATCTCTTGATCTGCTCTGCAACTATGTCGGTCTGGCTATCCAGAATCACACCCTCAGTCAGACGCTGGCGCAACGGGTGTCGGAGAATCTCCGGCTGCTGGCTTCCCTGCATGGCTTTTACGACACCGCGCTCGAAGCCTTCGCCGCCGCGATCGACGTGAAGCACGTGAACATTCACGGACATTCCATCCGCGTGGGCCGCTACGCCGCTGCCATCGGCGAAGCCATGGGAATGGAACCGGGAGACACCGCCGCGCTACGCTCTGCCGGATACCTTCACGACATTGGCAAGGTTGCGGTCGATAAGCGGCTGTTCAGCAAACCTACAGTCCTGGATGCCGAAGAGTTCCGCGAGATGGCCGACCACACCGTGGTGGGCCACCAGATCGTAAGCGGCGTGCAGTTCCCCTGGCCGCGCATTCCTGAGATTGTGCGCTGGCATCATGAGCGCAGTGACGGCTCCGGATATCCCGACGGGCTGGGCGTGGACGATGTCCCGCTCGGCGTGCGCATTGTCGGACTCGCGGACACCTTCGATGCCATGACCAGTGAACGCCCTTACCGCGATTCCATCTCGCTGGGCAGCACCCTGAGCGAGATCGTGCGTCTGGCGCCGCAGAAGTTCGATCCCAACGCAGTCCAGGCGCTGCTGGTGCAGGTGCGGCGCGATGCGGTGGGCAGCAGCCGCACTCCCCTCCTGAACCGTCCCGTCGATATTGCCCCGGGCGACATCGACCAGCTCGCCGCGAATCTGCAACATAAGGTGAACCACGGACGGCTATATTTGACTTAGCATTCAGCTGTCAGTAAACCCCAGTTTTTTCAGGGTTTGAGGCATTTACGGATGGCTGAGCGCTGTGCGCCGAAAGCCTGCCTTTCAGCAACTTTTCTCCTGCTACGGGTTCATAACTACTAACGCCTCCCTGGGCTCGCAGTGGAGTAGCCATGCGGTCAGGACACCAAAAACTCGCTCTCCTATTTCTGCTTTCTTCGCTGACCATCGCATTCTTCGCGCAACTGGCGCTCGGAACGAAGAAAGAGAAATCCGGTTCCGCCGGGATGGACGAGCAGAAGCGCGCCCTGCACGCGCTGAACCGGCTCACCTTCGGACCTCGGCCCGGCGATGTGGACCGCGTAATGACGATGGGAGTCGACAAATGGATCGACCAGCAACTCCATCCTGACAGGATTGATGACAACACTCTCGATGCCCGCCTGGCCCCTTACCGCACGCTGCGCATGAGTACGCGCGAGCTCGCCGAGAATTTTCCTCCTCCACAAGTGATCAAGGCCGTCGAGCGGGGCAAACAATCGCTCCCTTCCGACCCGGTGAAACGCGCGGTCTATGAAGCGCAGTTGCAGCGCATCGAGCAGAAGCAGCAGACTAAGGCGGAGGAAGCGAACCCCGGCAACACCGCATCCGACGCCACCGGAAAAAAATCCAGACTCAGCGACGAGGAACTGGCCCGCCGCCGCGAGGACCGCATGGCGGCAGAGGCGAAAGAGCAGGAGCTTCTTGACCTGCCTCCCGACCAGCGCATGAAAGCAATCCTCAAGATGTCGACCGAAGATCAGCGCGCTCTGGCCGCGTTGTTGCGGGGCAATCGCCGGGACGAATTCATGGAGGGCATGGCGCCGCAGCAGCGCGAGGCGATCGAGGCCATGAACAATCCTCAGGCGGTCGTCAGTGAAGAACTGATTGCGGGCAAGCTGTTGCGCGCCACTTACAGTGAACGTCAGTTGCAGGAAGTGATGACCGATTTCTGGTTCAACCACTTCAACGTCTTCATTGGCAAGGGCGCTGACCGGTATCTGCTAACCAGTTACGAGCGCGACGTCATTCGTCCCAATGCATTGGGGAAATTCGAAGATCTTCTGAAAGCCACAGCGCAAAGTCCGGCGATGCTCTTTTATCTGGATAACTGGCTGAGCGTCGGCCCAAATTCCGATGTCGCCAACGGCATCCCGAAACATGTCAACAAGAATTGGCGCAGAAGGTATGCCCAGAGGAATCCGCCGGCAAAGCAGGCCAAAGGCAAGCGCAACGGACTCAACGAGAACTACGGGCGCGAGTTGATGGAACTGCAGACACTCGGCGTCAACGGCGGCTATACCCAGAAAGATGTGACTGAAGTAGCGCGGGTGTTTACGGGCTGGACTTTGAAGCAACCGCGACAGGGTGGAGGCTTCACCTTCGAGGAGCGCATGCACGAACCGGGAGACAAAACCGTCCTCGGGCACCGCATCAAATCAAACGGCGAGAAGGAAGGCCTGGAGGTGTTGCACCTGCTGGCGCATAACCCGTCCACCGCCAGATTCGTCTGCACCAAGCTGGCGGTCCGTTTCGTGTCCGACAATCCACCCCCGGCGCTGGTGGATCGCATGACGAAGACTTTTCTGAAGAAAGACGGTGACATTCGCGAAGTAATGAAGACTATGCTGAAGTCGCCGGAGTTCTGGTCAGACGAAGCGTATCGTGCCAAGGTGAAAACGCCGCTGGAGTTCGTGGTCTCGGCCCTGCGTGCCAGCGGAGCCGATGTGACCGATCCCTTGCCGCTCGCGCGCCAGCTTCAGAATCTCGGTATGCCGCTCTACGGGATGCAGCCGCCAACCGGTTACTCGAGCAAGGCCGATGCATGGGTGAACTCCGCGGCGCTGCTGGGACGCATGAACTTCGCCATGGCACTGACCGCCGACCGGCTGAGAGGCACCCATGTGGATCCCAGGCAGATGATGGGAACACCGACGGCTCCCACAGATTCACTGCAAGCGCTGGCGGAACTGGAGAGTCACCTGCTGAATGGAGATGTTTCCAAGCAGACGCATGACACCATCGCAGGGCGCCTTGAGGACCCAAGTGTGAGCCAGCGCAAGCTGGACGATCCGGCGCGACCACCCAACACCGCCGCCATTGCGGGTCTGCTGTTGGGTTCGCCGGAGTTTCAAAGAAGGTAAGAGTCAGTCAGCTGTCAGCTCTCAGCCGTCAGCTTTTACGATGGGCTGAGAGCTGAGGGCTGAAAGCTGAGGTTCTTATGTCCATTACCCGTCGCGTTTTTCTTCGCAACAGTGCTCTGGCAGTGGTGGGCACTGCCGCTGTTCCTCTTTTTCTCACTCGCGCCGCTCAGGGCGCGGAATCGCTCTCGGGGAAGAACCAGCGGCTGGTCGTCATTTTCCAGCGCGGCGCCGCGGACGGGTTGAACATCGTCGTGCCTCATGGCGAGCCGGCGTATTACGCCATGCGTCCATCAATCAATATTCCCCGCAAATCAGTCATCGATCTTGACGGATTCTTTGGACTGCATCCGTCGCTGTCGGCCTTCCAGCCGCTCTGGCAACAGGGACATCTCGCCATTGTGCATGCGGCGGGCTCGCCCGACCCCACGCGCTCGCACTTCGACGCGCAGGACTTCATGGAATCGGGAACGCCGGGCGTCAAGGCTACCGACGATGGGTGGTTGAATCGCTGCCTGCACTCCCTGCCGGAGCCAGATAAGTCCTCGTTCCGGGCCGTCGCGATGGGACCGTCTCTGCCGCGCATTCTTTCAGGTCCCGAGCCTGCAGTGGCTCTAAACAACATCAATGACTTCGGAGTGGGCGGACGCGGTCCCAATGCGAGTCCCATCGCCAACACCTTCGAAGCCATGTATGCGCACTCGGTGGATTCGGTCCTGCACGGCACAGGAGATGAGACTTTTGATGCGGTAAAGATGTTGAAATCCGCCGACCCTGCGAAGTACAAGCCGTCCGCCGGCGCGGATTATCCGCGCGGCCGTTTTGGCGACAGCCTCAAACAGCTGGCGCAACTGATCAAGGCGAACCTGGGAGTGCAGGTGGCCTTTGCCGACATCGGCGGCTGGGACCACCACGTCAATGAAGGCAGCACCGAAGGCCAGATCGCCAATGTTCTGC
The DNA here is from genome assembly GCA_963832635.1 of Terriglobia bacterium. GTDB lineage: Bacteria > Acidobacteriota > Terriglobia > Terriglobales > Acidobacteriaceae > DATFTE01. The sequence goes on from CAWHVH010000005.1 coordinate 83,891, forward strand.
GCGAGTTCTCGCAATCGCTCGGAGCTTTCTGGACCGACCTCGGCGATCTCCGGGAAGACACAGTGGTCGTCACCATGTCGGAATTCGGGCGTACCGCCCGCGAAAACGGCAACCGCGGCACCGACCACGGCCACGCCAACGTCATGTTCGTCATGGGAGGCCCGGTCAAGGGCGGCAAGGTCTATGGACGCTGGCCCGGTCTTGAGCAGTCTCAACTCTATGAAGGTCGCGATCTCGCCCTGACCACCGACTTTCGGCGCGTGCTGGGCGAAGCGGTTTATCGCCACCTCGGGAACAAGTCTCTGAACCAGGTATTCCCCGGCTTCGAAGATCAGCCGGGAGAATTTCTGAAGTTGCTGGGATAAGACTGCTAGACCTCGGCCCTACGCCGGGGGAACCGTCTCCGCAAGGTCTCCACGAAAGACGCGTCCGCCCGCAATGAGACCATCTCCAAAGGTGAGTAACCGCGCTCCCAAGCGAGATACAACGTCACGAGCAGCAGAGCGATCGTGATGGCGAAGTTGGGCCATGCGTTCAGCGCCCATTGCCCATGCCACGTAATTTGCGCCGCCCGTGAAAATGGCATCAGGTAGGGCACCGGCCACTGGTAGCCGTCCGGACCGCGCGCTCCGAGAACGTCCTCCAGCAAATGCAGGTGAAAACTGAGGAAAGCGAAGGCTGCGGCCTTGCCCCGTTGAGTAGCCAAGGCATAAGCCGCGCCCGCAACCAGCAGGGCGAATCCCAGGTTATGCAGTGAATGGTGATAGCGGGCAAACCAATCCAGAGGATGCTGGGAGTGGCGTGTGATCAGGTCTGCAACGGCTCCCAAACCATCCACGTCCGGAATCACGCCGGCCACAGTAATCAGAGCGCGGTCCTTGCGGTTGAAGGTCGCCGTGTTGGCCAGCACCCAGCCGGTTAGAAAGTGGGTAACAGGACTCATACCGTGGGTATGTTAACTTTGACGGTAGCTTACTACAAACGCGCTTCTGCCCCCTTATGCATCAGCCGTTTAGCGACCCCTGTGGCTCAAAGGTGGAATTACACAGGTAACACCACAATGTAGCCATTGTGCGAGAGCGGATCTTGACGCAAACTTGGGCTCACAACAAAGGGATTCAGCTTATGCTCAAGTCGTGGAAGAGATTCGAAGGCAGCGACCGGATCACGGTGATCACTCTGGCTGTTTTTTGCGTGGTGGCGGTGGTCGCACTCATGCTGACTCGATAGTCTGCCGGGCGGCAAAGCTAAAGCTGAATCAGTACATCCTCGTTTTCCATCCTCACGGGATACACCGCTACTTTGGCCGCCGCATTATGAGTGGCCTCTCCTGTCTGCGGGTCCCACTGCCAGCCATGCCAGGGACACACCACTTTGCCACCTTCGATGGTTCCCTGTCCCAGCGGTCCACCACGATGCAGGCAGACGTTGTCCATCGCTGTGATGGTGCCGTTGACATTGGCCACGCAGAGGATCTTGTCGCCGCAGGAGAATTCCTTGGCTTCGCCCTCAGCGGGAAGTTCGGATCGGGTGGTGAGTTTGGTAAACATTGCTGTCAGCTCTCAGTCTGTCAGCCTCCGGTCCCTGAGAGCTGCAAGCTGACGGCTGACAGCTACTTCGGTTGCAGGGTTTGCGCGATCATGACTTGGCGTTTGAAGTTCTCCACCATGCTGGGATCTAGACGAACCGCAGTGGGCTTCTTGGCCAGCGTCATCTGGTCGATCTTATCCTGCAGTTTGAGCAGCGCGTAAAACAGATTCTCGGGACGCGGCGGGCATCCGATCACATACACGTCGGTGGGGACGATCTTGTCGACCCCTTGCAGCACTGCGTAGGTGTTGAACGGGCCGCCGACCGAGGAACACGCACCCATGGAGATGACCCACTTGGGATCGGGCATCTGGTCATAAATCCGCTTCACCACCGGCGCCATCTTCAGCGTGACGGTGCCGGCCACGATCATCAGGTCGCTTTGCCGGGGGCTGGGACGAAATACCTCGGACCCGAAGCGCGCGATGTCGAAGCGGGCGGTGGAGGACGCGATCATCTCGATGGCACAACAGGCCAGACCAAACGTCATGGGCCACACCGCGGACTTCCGCGCCCAGTTGAAGACGTAGTCCACCGTGCTGATCATGAAGTTCTTTTCAAACTTGTTTTGCAGCCATCCCATGTGGTGTCCTCGTGAAACGCCTAATTATAGTCCAGAGAGCGGTATGAGTATGGGAGAAGGTGCGGTCAAACGAGCACCGCTAGTCTCGTTCCGACGAATTTACGGGATCGGCGGCGCGGCCAAAGACGTGGCTCTTCCACTCTCTCCAGGGAAGAGCGTGAAATTCCGCGAGATAGGAATACGCGACCGGCACCACCAGCAAGGTAAGCAGCAGGCACAGAGTCTGCCCGCCGATGATGGTGACGGCGATAGATGCGCGCTGCTCGGAACCGGCGCCAAGACCGAGCGCGACCGGAATCAGTCCGGCAATGATCGAAAAGGTCGTCATCAGAATGGGCCTGAGCCGGACACGGTTGGCTTCAAGGATTGCGTCTCCTACCGGCATGCCGTCGGCGACCAGGCGGTTGGTGTAATCCACCTGCAGGATTCCATTCTTCTTCACGATCCCAAGCAGCAGGAACATGCCCAGCGCGCTCCACAGGCTGAGCGCTCTCCCGGTAATCCACAGCGAAAACAGCGCGAACGGGATGCTCAAAGGCAGCGTGAGCATAATGATGAACGGATAAGAGAAGCTCTCAAATTGCGCCGCCAGAACCATGTACATGAACACCGACGCCAGAAGCATGGCCAGAAGCAGGTTCCATGTGGTTTCTTCGAGAACCTTGACCTGTCCCGAAAACAGATACGAATAGCCAGCGGGCAGCCCTACATCTTTGAGAGACTGCACGGTGTGGGCGGCGGCGACGTCGAGAGGGTAGCCAGACGTGACATTTGCGTACACGCTCACTTCAAATTCGCGGTTATATCGCCACAAAGTCGAAGGCCCAAATCCACGCCCGATGGAAGCTACACTCTCGAGCCGCACCTGTCCCAGCTTGGTTGAAGGAACCATCATGCGATTGAGAACGTCGGCATTGTCCCGCTGCTCCGGGCAGCAATTGCATGGTGACCGGGTACTGCTCTGACCCCTCTTTGAATCGTGTAATTTCGTCTTCACCGGAATAGAACAACCGGACCGCGTCGCTGATATCGGTCATGCTGACGCCCATGTCAGCGGCTCGCTGGCGATCCACTTTGACCTGCAGCTCGGGTGTATTGAGATTGAGGCTCGGATTGACGTCCACGAGGTCCGGATACTGCCTCATGTGGTCGGCAACCTTCTTGCTGATCTCCGCGAGTTGGTTGAGGTCGGGTCCGCGGATGACGGCCGAGATCGGAAAATAGATTTCTCCTCCCAGCACGGAAGGTAGCCGCACGTTGGAGGTGATATTGCGATAGGTGGCGAGAATGCCGCGAACCTTGGTTGCCATCTGTTGATGGGTCAATTTCCGTTCGCTGCGCGGCACTAATCCAATGAACAAATGCGCATGATTGGTTGGCCCGTGGGTGTAGCTCTGCACAAACGCTACTTCCGGCAGGGCGATGATGCGCCGGGCCATGTCGGACGCCATCTCGGTTGTTTTCGCCAGAGAGGTGCCTTCGGGGAGTGTGAACGAACTCTGCAGCTCCGACTGATCGTCGGCCGGAATCCAGTCGCGGCCTACCAGACGGTACAAGCCGAAAGTCGAAAGAAAAGTGACCACGCAGATCAGGAGGATGATGGCGCGATGCGCCAGCGACCATCGCAGCATCTTCAGATAACTCTGCTCCACCGAGAACAGGAACCCTGCGGAGTGCGATTTCTTGGCGTTCTTGTCCAGCTTCAGCAGGCGGGAGCTCATCATCGGCGTGAGCGTAAACGCGACCAGTAACGAGACCAGGATCGCCATGGCCATGGTCCAGCCGAACGAATTCACGTACTTTCGCGCGTAGCCGGTCATGAAGGCGATGGGCAGAAAGATGATGATGAGCGACAGCGTGGTGGCCATCACGGCCAGCCCGATCTCCCGTGTCGCCTCGATGGCCGCCTGGACCCGGTCTTTTCCTTTTTCCTCCATGAAGCGGAAGATGTTCTCCAGAACAATAATGGCATCGTCAATGACAATGCCGACTGCGAGGGTCAGCGCCAGCAAAGTCATGTTGTTCAGCGAGAAATCCATCGCCCGCATGAGCGTGAAGGTTGAAATTACCGACGCCGGAATCGCCACTGCCGCGATCACCACGGCGCGCCAGTTGCGGATGAACAACCAGACGATGAAGCTGGCGAGAATACTGCCCAGGATCAGATGCTCGAGGAGAGAGTGCACTGACGCCTTAATGAAGTCGGAGATATCGTGGACAATCACCAGTTGCACGCCGGGAGGCATTTGCGCGCGCAACTGTTCGATCTGGCTCCTTACGTCGTCGGCAACCCTTACCGTATTCGCCCCGGACTGCCGCAAGATCTGAATACTGACGACATCCTCCCCGGGAGTGCCCTTGCGAAACAGGGCCGACCAGGTGCGGAGCTCTTGTTCTCCATCCACCACTTGCGCAACATCCCGGACGCGAACCGGAATACCCCCGCGTGTTCCGATCACCACCTCACCGAACTGGCCCGCGGAAGTGACCCTTCCGAGAGTACGCAGCCCCAACTCCTGGGGGCCCAGAATCATGCGCCCCCCTGGCGCCTCAATGTTCTCGCGCTGCAGTGCCTGGCGCACGTCCAGGACCGTGAAGTTGTGCGACGTGAGCTTCTGGGCATCGAGCAAAACCCGGATCTGCCTTCCCTGCCCGCCATTGAGTTCAACGCTGCCCACTCCGTCGACAGTTTGAATCGCGCGACGCACCTGCTTGTCGGCAATCTCGGTCAACTCCCGCCGGCTCAAGGGACCACTGACCAGCAGAGTCATGATGGGATCCGACTGCGGATCCTCTTTGGTGATGACCGGAGGCAAGGTTTCGCGCGGCAACCGGTTCACCGCAGCGGCGACTTTCTCGCGAATATCCTGCGCCGCGCCTTCGATATCGCGCTCCAGAACAAAAGTGCAGGTAATCTCGGCGACGCCCTCGGATGAATAGACGCTGATCTCGTCAATGCCGCTGACAGAAGAGATGGCATCCTCCAGCGGCAGCACGACTCCCGTGATCATCTCCTCAGGGGTTGCGCCGGGCAGTTGCACTTCCACGTTCACCGTCGCGGGATCGGCCTTGGGAAACAGATCGACCGCGAGGCCGCGATAGGAAAACACGCCGAGCGTGACCAGGAATGCAATCAACATCACCGTGAAGACGGGATGCTTTACGCAGATTTCGGCGAGCTTCATCGGTAAGTTGTCATCTTGACGCCAAAGCTACTTTGCCACTGGCGACGCGCCGTCGGTCTGATCGGTGACAATGTCGCCCTCGTGCAACTCTCCGGAGACAGGCGCCGCGACCCGATCTCCGGGCTTCAACCCCTCGGACACCTCAAAGCGTCGTCCGCGGTCGTCCTCGGTTTGCCCGGCGGGGCGGATCTGACGCTCCGAAACGCGATTGCCATCGACGATAAAGACCTTGTAGACACCGTAGCGGTAATTCACCGCCGGCTCCGGCACAAAGATCGCTTTGTCTTCCCTCTCGCTTGGAATGGATGCCTGCACGAAGAAGCCAGGCTTCAACCGTCCGTTCTTATTGTCGAGCAAGACTTCCGCCTCGAACGTACGGGAATCCTGGGAGACCGACGGGTTGATTCGCGAAATTCGGCCGCGGAAGGTCTCGCCGGGAAATGCTTCTACGTGCAACTCAGCCGTCGTGCCTTCCTTGATCCAGCCAGCCCAGCGCTCGGGCACCGCCAGGCGCGCACGCAGGCGGTCGGTGCGGACGAGGACCATCACCGGGCTCTGCGCGTGCAAATATTCGCCGGGATCCACATCGCGGGTCTTGATCGCACCGGAGAAGGGAGCCCGAATGGTCGCATCTCTCAACTTTTTCTCGGCGAGCCTTTCGCTGGCTTCGCTCGACACCAGCATGGCCTTCAGGCGATCGACCTCTTGCAACGCCAGAGCATAGGTCGCTTTCGTGCTCTGGTAGCGACTCTCTACCTCGTCGAACTGTTGTTGCGAAATCAGGTTGTCTTTGAACAGTTCTTTGGCGCGGCCATACTTTCGATCGGCGTCGAACAGGTCGGCTTGGGCGCGCTCCACGGAAGGGAGTTTCTCTGCATCCGCTGGAGGCGGCTGATTTGGTCCAATGCCCAGTTGCGCCCGGACTTGCCGTACCAGCCCTTGCTGGCGATCGACCTCGATCTGTAACTCTTGCTGGTCAAGCAGGACCAGTGGCTGCCCCTCCGTAACGGTGTCCCCGATGTCCACGAGCACCTTGGCGACCGGACCTTCCACTTCAGAGCTGAGTGTGCTCTCTTCGAAGGCGAACAACGACCCCACAGCCTGGACCTGGCGTCGGGTGGTTTCCTCCGCGACTGTATAGACATGGGCAGGGATGGCCTTGCTCGAAGCTGCCGATGCACTGCTGGCTCGAGAGTTCGAGCATCCGCTGGAAAAGACGGCCGCTCCTATTGCCAAACCGGCAGTGCAGACTCTCAGCCGAAAAAATGTCGACGCGTATGCCATGAGCCTCTTCGATCTTCCTGCCGGAGATGCGCCAGTTGTGGCGCCGGAAGGCGGACGCAGGGAATCCCGAGCATTATATGCTGAGGCCGTCGCAGCCCAACAAGACAGGTTGCATCGACGCTCCCACAACACAGGCCCCGGCCGTGATGTTGCGATTCCGGCGCAGTCAGAATGCCGGATTCGGTAGACTGGGTGTTCGCATGGCGGATGCCCCAACCACAACCTCGCAGGTCAGCGCTCAACCACTGAGTCCCTTTCTCCGCTGGTGGGCGCGGGCCCGTACTTCCTTCTTCTGGATGGTGCTGCTGGCCTTAGCCCTGCGCTTGGGCATCATCGTCATTGGCCATACCTACAAATTCAAAACCCTTGACGATAATTTCAGCTTTGGATGGGAGATGGGGCGCATCGGCCGTTCGCTTGCCCTGGGGCAGGGCTTCTCCAATCCATTCAATGAAATCACGGGGCCGACCGCTTGGGAGCCTCCGCTCTATCCGTTCCTGATTGCAGGCGTCTTCAAGCTTTTCGGCGTCTACACCCATGCCTCCGCGCTTCGTTTTGCTCACCATCAACAGCATTTTCTCGGCGCTTACCTGCATTCCAATTTTTCTCATTGCGCGGCGCTGCTTCAGCGAATCCGTCGCGGTCTGGACCGCATGGCTGTGGGCCCTCTTACCCAATGTCACCTACTGGTGCACGCGCTGGGTGTGGGAAACCAGTCTGGCCGCGTTGCTGATGGCGCTGATTTTCTGGCTCGCGCTGGTGATGGAAGAACGCGAAGGATGGCAACCCTGGTTTGGATTCGGCCTGCTCTGGGGAATCGCGGCGCTGACGAACACATCGCTTCTCGCCTTTCTGCCTGCCTCGGGACTTTACGTCTGGTACCGCCGCTCAAAGGTGGGTAAGCGTTCGTTCGCCGGCGTAGTTCTGGCTTCGGTCACCTTTGTTGCCTGCATCACTCCCTGGCTCATCCGCAACGAGCGTACGTTCGGGCAATTCATCTTCATTCGATCGAATTTTGGGGCGGAGCTGCGCATCGGCAACGGCCCCGGCGCCGATGGCACCTGGCAGGAGTATCTCCATCCCACACAGAACGTGAGCGAGATGCGGCGCTACCGCCAACTGGGAGAGATGGCCTACGTGAAGGTCCGCAAGCAGGAAGCTATCGCCTGGATCAAGGCGGATCCGGGACGCTTCGCCTTCATCAGCTTCAAGAAGTTCGTCTACTACTGGGCGGGCATTCCGAAGCTCTCGAAGTTTCCGCCGCCGGAAGTCAAGAACTCGCTCTTCCTGGCGTCGTCACTGTTCGCATTCTTCGGCCTGTTTCTCGCGCTGCGTCAAAAACGTCCGGGCGCATGGCTCTTCGTCTGGCTGATTCTGTGTTATCCGGCCATTTACTACATCGTGTTTCCTCACCCTCGATACCGCCATCCCATCGAACCGGAACTGGCAATCCTCATCGTTTTCGCGGTCTCTCAAGCGGAAAGCAAGAAGTCCCCACGAACGAGCTAGCCATTCGGCTGGGTCTTCCCTACCCGTTCCGCAGATTCGCCATCTTCGCGGTTGGCGCATGCTGGTTCGCGACACTCCGCCACAGCTGATTTTGAAGCCCCAGCGTTTTTCTCTGTGACTCTGTGTCTCTGTCGTTAAGGGTCTTAGTAAATCGTGTACCCTGGCGCCGGCGTCCGCATATCCGGCTTTGACGCCATCAGCAGCAGCGCTCCCATGCGCTTGAAGGCTCGCAGGTCGTCCAGGCTGTTAAACGATTTGGTCTTGTAATCATCGGGCGTGGGCGTATCATCCGGAATCCTTCGGGCTTCGACATTCTCGAACGCGTGCTTTTTCAGCAGTTCGATGTACTCCGCTTCCGAGCGTACATGCACCGGCACTTTCAGCTTGTCCACCCACTGCAGCGAATAAATGTTGTCTTTGTACAGGTTGATCAGGATGAACAACCGCCCCCGCGGCGCCATCACGCGAAATAGCTCCGTCAGCGCGCGATCCTGATCCGGATAATAATAAAAAGATTCGACCGACAAAACCTTGTCGAAGTAATTCTCTTCCCAGGGAATCTGCTGCGCCGATCCCCAGACGTAGAGAACATTTTCGAAATCCTTTGACGTCTCCCGCGCCTGCCGTACCATTTCATCCGACACATCCACGCCGACGACCTGGCCGAAGCCCTCGGGCCCGTCGCCCACCATGCGTGCGAGCAACCGCGTAGCCCAACCCGAACCACAGCCGAGATCGAGCACGCGCTCTCCCGGGCGGAGTTCCATCAGGCGCATGGTCTTCTCGGTGATGTCCAGGTGATGGCGCTCCATCTTCTCGCCCTCACCCTCAGCCGCCCAGCGGTTGAATTCCAGTTTCAGCTTCTCATCGGCAGATTGTGGCTTATCAGACACGCAGGTTCTCCTTCGTGACTCTTCGTGTCCTTGGCGGTTAAAGCTCTTTTTCACCACGCAGGACACGAAGGATCACAGAGGATATGCTACATTTGCCATCCGAATGGCTCAACCTCCGCAGCCCCGGCCCGAACCTCTCTATTGCCCCAACTGTGCCGAAGAAGTGACCGACCCCTTGACCTGCGGAGACTGTTCCGCAGTCATTTGCCGCCGCTGTGGAACTCCCCTCGAATCTCCCGACGAGCTAGGTATCGGATAAATCATGGATCTCCCAGCGGCCACGCAACCGGTCAAAGCCATAGAGTCGGCCTCCAGCCCCGATCTGGTGCGCGGCCTCACCCTGATGGACTCGGTTCTGCTGCTGGTGAGCGGCATTATCGGCTCGTCCATTTTCCTCACCGCCAAAGACATCGCCGCTCCCCTCCCGCATCCAGCGTGGTTCCTGCTGGTATGGGTGCTGGGCGGAGTGATCTCGTTGTGCGCCTGCTTTGCCTTTGCCGAACTCGGCTCCATGTTTCCCGACTCCGGCGGCCAGTACGTTTACCTGCGCGAAGCCTATGGCGATCTCCCGGCTTTCCTCTATGGCTGGATGCTCTTCAGCGTCGCCAACGGCGGCACCATCGCCGCGCTTTCCGTGGCTTCGGCGGCCTACCTCGGCGGCGTGATCCCCGCCATCTCTCAGGATCATGTCGTGCTATCGGTCGCCGGAATTGTGGTGACGCGGGCTCACATCCTGGCGCTGATCTTCATCGTGGTGGTTACCTGGATCAACGTGTGCGGGCTTCGCTCGGGCGCGTTGCTGCAGAATGTCGCGACCTGGGCGAAGTTCGCGGCCATGGCCGCATTTGTCCTTCTAGGGTTCGCAATCGGCCGAGGGCACTGGTCTAACATCGTTTCCGTTCCCCCGGGAGGCTTGACCATGGGCCTTACTCCCGGTCAATTGCTTTCCGCCTTCGGCGTGGGGCTGATTGCGGTCTTCTGGGCGTATGACGGGTGGGTCTACATCACCTGGGTCGCGGGCGAGGTAAAGAACCCGCGCCGCAACGTGCCGCTCGCCATGGTGATTGGCGTGGTGGTCGTAGGCGTGGTTTACGTCGCCATGAACCTGACCTACATGTACGCCATGCCGCTGTCGGAGGTGGCGAAGCACGAGACCATCGCCCACGCCGCCGCGGTCGCGCTGTTTTCCCCGGCTGCCGGAGCTTGGCTCTCAGCCATGATCGCGGTCTCCTGCTTCGGAGCCATGGCCAGTTGCATTCTTTCCGGCGCGCGAGTCTACTTTGCGATGGCAAAAGACGGGGTGTTTTTCCGGCGCATGGCGGAGGTTCATCCCAAGTGGCGAACTCCCGCTTTCAGTTTGATTGGACAAAGCGTGTGGGCGGCCGTCCTCACGGTAAGCGGGCGCTACGATCAGCTCTACACTTACGTGATCTACGGGATGGTGCTTTCCTACACTCTGACCGTGGTGGGGATGTTCATCTTGCGCTGGAGGCGTCCTGATATTCCCCGGCCGTACCGCTGTACTGGCTATCCGATTCTTCCCGGGCTCTATGTCTTGATTGGAGCGGCATGGACCCTGAACACCATCATCACGCGGCCCACGGAAGCCTTCTGGGGAACATTCATCGTGTTGCTGGGCGTGCCCGGGTACCTGTACTGGAAGTGGGCCAGCCGGAAGGCACAGGCAACCTAAGTCCGAAGGGGTGATTGCGAACAGCCCGGCGTTTTTACGCTGGGAGGGCCGAACACGACGAGTAAGTCCCGTGGGGTGGGCTGCAGAGCCTGCGGAGTTGGTTATGTTCGAGCGCTACACCGAAAAAGCCCGCCGCGTCATCTTCTTCGCGCGCTACGAAGCGGCCCAGTACGGCACTCCTTCCATCGAGACCGAACACCTGCTGCTTGGGCATTCTGCGCGAGGATAAGAGCCTCTCATTTCGATTTCTGAAGCCGCCTGGTGGCATCGAAGCGGTACGCGCCAGAATCGACGAGCGGTACTCGAGTCGCCACCCCACATCTACCGCCGTCGACCTGCCACTCAGCGACGAATCCAAGCGCGTTCTCAAGTATGCAGGAGATGAGGCAGACAGGCTGGCCCATCGCCACATCGGCACCGAGCATTTGTTGCTGGGCCTGGCTGATGAAGAGAAATGTTTCGCCGCGGAACTCCTGCGTGACTGCGGTCTCGATCCCCAGAAACTTCGCGAGGAATCGTCGAAGCGCCCTTCGCTCGTCGAAAGGACCTGGCCTGGTCATACCGAATACCACGTTGGTCAGCAAGCTTACCGCCGCCCCGCTACCCTCGACACCATCGAACTTCACGGCC
>CAWHVH010000006.1:0-103071 GCA_963832635.1 Terriglobia bacterium
CTGCCACCCTAGACTGGGGTAGTCCCAGGTGGAAGTACCTAGATCACAAGGCACGGCGATGGGGCTAAACTTGGCATCGATAATCGCGACTTAAATGATTGACCCTGGGTCTTCACTCTATCAGCTAGACCGCAACAACAGTCTCGCTGAGGCGGCGTAGAGGCACCCGAAGGAAAACCCGCGAGATGCCAACGAGCAATCCCCAAACTTGAGGCACCTCCTCGTGACGCCAGAGACGACGAGCAACTCCGGCCGATGGAACGGAGCGGCCGGATCAACGGTCATACGAGGACCGGTGGTGCGGAGTTCTTCATTGGAGATTACGGCATCACCGTCTGCAGCAGCAGTTGCTTGTTCTGATTAAAGAGTCTGTCCCCGGAATACAACGTCCGGATCCTACTGCACTAACTGTTGAAATATCGCCATCTCACTCATCGACCCCACAAAAGGCGACCAAACAGCGCACGCTTGTGCTATCTAGTTTCAACAGCTGACTTCCAAATTGCCCTTGATCCAGGAGGAATCGATTACTTGCTGAAAGCCGACTTCCCAGTACTAATGCGGCGTCGGTGAGTGCATTGGCGATTTCGCATCAACCGAGCCAATGAAAGGGTCCTCTCCCGATGGATGGCAATTGTCAGTCGAGCTCAATGCCGGAGTAAAATCTTCACATGGCGATGGATGGACTTGTTGCTGCGGTTTGCTGCACTTCCTCGGCGCTGCGCTCTCGTAGTGGCGGGCGTATATCGTGACTGCTTTTATCACCGTTACTTTTGTGCGGGAACTGATATCCTCGCGTCAACGTAGGCTCTCCTGAGGCGTGGAACCACTATGCTTCCTTTTGCCACCGACCGCTCGGTCTCGCCCGCCGACCCCTCGCTCGCCTCCACTACGCGCCGCGCCACGGCCCTCCTCATGGCTATTGCCGCCTCCTTCGCCCTGATCCACATCCTCACCAACGGCCGCTACGGCTTCGATCGTGACGAACTGCAATTCCTCTCCGATGCACGTCATCTCGACTGGGGTTTCGTTGCCTATCCGCCTTTCACACCGTTCATCGAGCGCATCGGCCTCAGCCTCTTCGGCCTTTCGCTAGTCGGCCTGCGTCTCTTCTCGGTCCTCGCCCAGGGAATCGTTATCGTGGTCAGCGGCCTCATGGCGCGCGATCTCGGCGGGAATCGGCTTGCCCAGGTCACCACCGCTCTTTCGGTCGGACTTTCCGGGGTCCCCATCATTCTAGCCACCGATTTCCAGTACACGTCCTTCGCTTATTTATGGTGGACACTCGTTTGCTGGTTCACCATCCGCCTGCTCAAGTCCGAGAACCCCCGCTGGTGGATCGCCATCGGCACCGCCATCGGCCTTGGCCTGCTCACCAAGTACTCGATAGCCTTCTTCATCGCCGGTCTGCTTGCCGGACTCATTCTCACCTACGCGCGCCGTTACCTGCGCAGCATGTGGTTGTGGTGCGGCGTTGCGATTGCGCTTTTCCTGTTCCTACCCAATATCGTTTGGCTCATCCGCCACGACTTTATCTCCTATCACATGCTCCAACACATCCATGCGCGTGACGTGGGCGAAGGCCGCGCCGATGGGTACTGGACGTATCAATTTCTTATGAATGTAAACCCGTTCGCCGCGCCGCTCTGGATTGCCGGCCTCATCGCCTTTTTCCGCTCCAGCCGTTATCGCATGCTCGCTTGGATGTACGTTCTACCGGTCGTGCTCTTCTGGATGAACAAGGGACGCTTCTACTACGTCGCAGAGGCGTATCCAGCGTTGGTTGCGATGGGCGCGGTCGTTGCCGTACGCTGGCTTACGGTGCGTTCCGCCTATGTGCGGTACGGAGTCGAAGCTGTCTTCTTTGCTGGCCTGGTTTTCTGCGGTGGATACTTCTTTGCCGGCTGGGTGCCTCTTGCGTCCAGTGGTTCGCTGCGCGATTTTGCCCTGAGCAAGAGCTCCGACCTGCGCGAGGAGTTCGGCTGGGACGAACTCGTCAAAGCCGTTGCCGGCATTCGCGATTCGCTTCCAGCGGATCAGTCGTCGAACGTCGGTATCCTTGTTGACAATTATGGCGAAGCGGGAGCGATTGAGAATCTTGGCCCTGCTTACCATCTGCCGCCGCCCATTAGCCTGACCAATTCGTTTTATTTGCGGACCTATCCGGAGCAACAGCCCTCTACGCTGATCGTCGTCGGGTGGTCGCAAAGGCGGGTGGATGCCGAATTCACGTCGTGCCGGTTGGCGGGGCACAACGGCAACTCGCTCGGCGTCCACAACGAAGAGAGCGATGACAACCCTGACATCTTCGTCTGCGGCCCGCCTCGCAAAGGCTGGCCCGAGTTCTGGCGGACAAATCAGCGCTTTGGCTGACATACAAAAGTGATTTTCGGAGCGAATTGCGCCTTTTCAAAAGGGGCGCCCTCGATAGGCTGAGTTGACCTATTCAACGCACCCGAATTACTGAGATAAGGCTGAAACAGGGGAGACATATGGCATATCTTGGCCGTCAACGCACGCAAACAGTTTTCGCAATGCTAGCCTGTGCAGCATTTGACTGTGATTTGACGCCTTCAGGCCAATGCACTCATTGAGACCGCATTCGTCCTCATAAACGCGCTTGTATTGACTGATCCGGCGAACTTCCGGATTGTCGGCAATCCTTCCATGATTCGAACCGGCCTTTTTGCGTTGGTCGGGCCGCGACCGTCAACCCGCCGACGCGTGCTAGTTCACGGCGCCGCGCCACGCGCTCCGACACTTTGTATGTACCGCGTAACCATATACCTGGCACGCCATCTGCCTCCGCCCCTGCCCAGGCACGTACCGGAACGCTGTCGTTCTGTCCCCTGGCGCGATCTGTTCCTGCGTTTGCTGGAAGAGACCCGGCGGAAATATCGATTCCTCATCGTGGGATACGTGGTCATGCCAGAGCACTTTCACCGGTTGATGAGCGAACCCCAGGTGGGAGATCCCTCGAAGGTCATGCAGGTGGTGAAGCAGAGGTTTGCGCAGCGGATTCTCGGACGGCAACGCAAGGTGAGGGCACAACCGTCATTGTTTGAGGGAGAAGGCCATTCGTGTGGCAGGCGAGGTTTTACGACTTCAACGCGTGCACCGAGCGCAAGCGGGTGGAGAAGCTGCGCTATATGCATAACAATCCAGTGAAGCGCGGTCTGGTGCTTGAGCCGGAGCAATGGCGGTGGAGCAGCTTCCGCTTCAAAACCGCGTTGGGTGGGGCAACCTCGTTCGTGGTATATCGAGAAAGAAAGAATGATCAAAGGGTGGGCCAGCCCCCCTGACTCAGAACAACGAGGAAGTGAAGGTGGTACAGGAACTCCTACGTCATGCCAACAGTCGCATAACGCTGGATCTTTACGCTCAGGCGGGAATGCCGAACAAGCGGCTGGCACAAAGCAAACTTGTTCGGATGGTACTCAACAAGGGAGAGGCACTGGCCTAACTGGACCAAATTGGACCATGACGTCATGCGAACAGTCGCATTACGCTGGATCTTTACGCTCAGGCGGGTATGCCGAACAAGAGGCTGGCACAAAGCAAACTTGTTCGGATGGTGCTCAACAAGGGAGAGGCACTGGCCTAACTGGACCAAATTGGACCATGACGCAAATTGCCAATTCCTTGCAAGTGCTTGAAAGAATTGGCGGGGACGACGGGACTCGAACCCGCGGCCTCTGCCGTGACAGGGCAGCGTTCTAACCAACTGAACTACGTCCCCAACTTGTTTTCTTACCTTTATCGGAAGCCCGCGTGTTAGTGGCTTTCCTCAGGTTCAATCGATTCGCCTGCGCCGCCTGTTTCAAGCCCGTAGAACCAAATTCCGAGGTTAATGGACACCAAGCGAAACGGCCGTCCAAAACCATCCTGCAGGCAACACCGCCCCAGAGCAGCTGTCCCTGCCCCGTGAATGAATTGTAGCAGAGGCAATTCAGATCAGTACAGAAGCAGCAAACCAAAAGCTGGCCTCGTGCTCCAGCAGTTCAGAAGTGATCTTGATAAAAGGCCAAAAGCCAGCGAGGCCGGCCCCAACCACCAGGAGGCCTTTATGACTGGGGCCGAGAATTTAGCTGGACTCGGTTGCATGCCGCAGCTCCCACATGCAGCCTCAACCGCCACGGCTGAGAAAATACAGAAGACCTTCCCCTTACTCGGAGGAGAGGCCTGGCTGGATGGGACCACTTGCGGCCGTCGGAGCCACCGGCGGAGCTGCCTTCTTCAATTGTGCAAGTTCGGCCTGAACTTTTGCCCAGTCCTTTGGCTTTCGTTTCGTCGCGTAAGGAGCATCGGGATGCCCAAAGAATTCCAGAAGCTCAGCCCGAACTCCCAGCGAAGCACCGCTGAAATGCTGCTTCGCCAGCGCATCAAGCAACTGTGCATGCGTCTCATCGTTGAGCCGATATATTCCCGGTTCCGTTATCGCACCGGTGTCAAAATTTTCGTTGGGCAATTCCAGCTGGCCGGTGCCTGCCTTGGTTAGCAGGTGTCGGTAGCGATCCAGAGTCGAGTTGAAGCTGGCTTGGAATAGTTTTTCCGCCGCAGGCGTAGGGGTTTTGAGTTGCAGCACTTTTAAGGGGCCGACCTTGGGGAGAATCCGAGTAAGGAAGGCGAAAAACCTCTCCCCCAAGGTCGGCGGCCGATAGGTCTTTCCCCAGTTCTTCCGGTAACTCGCGCGAGAAAGATTATAGAGAAATCGCTTTCTCGTCATGCTGGGCTGATCCTTCAGGATCTCGTCTTTCTTCAGGCTCCAGGCAATGCGCGTAGCTTTGGGAAGGAGCTGGCTGACAGCATGACGGTAGGAACCGAGGACCTCGTCTTCGTCAGTAAGCACGGTTTTCAGATCCAAACCGTAGGTTTCCTGAAAGGCTTGTTCCAGCAGAGGAACCGAAACTCCAAAGCCGATGAAATCGTGGTAACTATCCGGAGCGTAACGTCCATGCGCTACTTCCAGAACGTCGAATCCGAATTCCGTCTTCACGTGCGCCAGCTTGTCTTCTTCGTAGGTCACGGAGTCGCCGTATTTCGTCTTCAACCTGGGATACAAAAGCGGCACCGCGCGATTTGTGCCGATGGGGTGACCCTCGTTATCCGAGGCGTAGTGAGCGAGGGCCCCGAGCGCAAAGGCATAGCCGTCAAGGTCCTTGGCATCATGGAGGAGAGCGAGGACAAAGTCTCCGCTCCGTACATAGTGGGTCAGATCGCTGAAGAAAAAGCTTCCGTGCGGGTAATAACCCATGTCCTGGATAATGGCCCCGCCGTACGCATAGCCGTGTGCTTCTTTGAGTTCTTGTCGCGTGGCATCGGGAAAACGCTTCAACAGTAGGGGGCGTATGTTGGTGTCCCAGACGCTGTCGATGATCGCTTCATGGGCAAGGACGGCATAGGCGGCGGTCTCGTTTGGCCAGACCAAACACAGGACAAGCGCCATAATGATGGCAAAAGGTCTCATAGACAACGCCTCGCGGCGTCCCATTCTCCCCATTCCGACGTCGTTGTAAGTTTAGCTCGCTTCTATCGTACTGGGAAAGCGCGTGCTCCCCAATTCCACGTGGAGTGTCGTTTCAATCGGGCTTTCTCAACAATTGAGCGGAAATCCCCTCCCTTCGATCGTTCGAACTCATCACGAAACATAATGCCCCGCCTCCCCCTTGCCGGCTCGCAATTGATCAAGCCGGTTTCTGGGCTGCGCCTTCGCCCAGTTGTGAGCAATGTTGCGCAGACTCGCAAGGCTCCGCCTGTCATCATCGATTCATTACGGTGCGCAGGAATGAGCGCAGGAGGTTCAATATGCTTTGGACAATTTTCGTAGTTCTTTTGATTCTGTGGCTTCTAGGCTTCAGTCTCCATGTTGGCGGAGGCCTAATCCACATACTCCTGGTTGTGGGGTTGGTGGTTCTGGTCATCAATCTGTTGAGCGGGCGACGAAGCGCAGTGTGAGGTTCCGAAATCAGATCAGTCGATGTTGAAACGACAATTCTTCGCCGATCCGCTTCGGCTCTATTTGGTCGCTAACCGCTCCACCCTTCAGGTTCCTGAACTGAGGCAGTCCATCTGAAGTTTTCTCTCCTTAGGCACTCAGCGAAAGCCGCGCACCCATGCATACCAATGCGATCCTGCAAGAGGCTCAGCAACTCTACAGCGTGAGTGACCGTCTCGACTCTCTGGCGGGGGAGCATCCCCTGGTCTCAAAAGCACTCATCACCATCTCAGGAAACGTTCGTAACACGGCAACTCTGTTGGAGGTGCTGGTCGCGACAAAAATGCCTCCGCTCGCCGGCTTAGGTCCGGCAGACGCCTGATTTGCTCACTGCTCCGCTTGAGCCGAGCGTTGGGATCTCAGTGCGGAAGCTAATCGTGAAGAACGACGTTGACAAGTGAGCTGTGGACTTGCAGCCCGCCGTTGTAGTGAATGAATCCCAATTTTCCCGACCCGCCAGGTCTGCGTACCTGATTGCAGTCGCGCATGTGACGTTTGGCCAGCACGGGAGGAAGTCATGACGATCCTATTTGCCACGGATGATTCCAAGTTCTCAGAGGCTGCTGCGAAGAGTCTCGCGCAGCAATTCCGACCTCAGGATACCGAGGTCCGGGCTCTACATGTCGTCGAACCGATTACGATCTCAGTACCTCCACCGGAAGAGAGAGAAGATCGTCCCGCACCACGCACTCAAGACCACAAGCATCAGCCCCGGAATGATCTGCAAGGCAAAGCGTCTGCCACCACTGCTGAAGGCAACAACCATCTTGGTCACAGTATTCGTGGTCAGCCCGGCAAGGATTGGAAGCGCGCTCTCCTGAGCACTTAGCTTGCCTGACGCAACCAACGACGCCACCGATACGGCGGCGGAATGCGTATCGGCGAAGCCGGCAGCCGCCGCAGCAGCAATCACCCCGGCTGTGCCGAACTTCGCGTCAAGCGCCGCCGAAGCCAACTGCACCAGAGCGATCGTACCGGCAAATATCAATGCCGTCTTCAGACTAAAAACCCTCCCGACCTGCATTGAATCTGGCACGCGTTGTCGAATATTCCTGAACGTGAATAACGCCCCGTAGACAATCGCCGCAACTCCCGCTCCCACAAGGGAGATCTTCAGTACCGAAAATGCAGGCCAGCTGGTCGCTGCCAGCACCACAGCCAACTGAATCACCGTGGCCACGGTGGAGAGCACAGCTCCGGCGACTGCAGGCCGCGAAATCAGCGTATCCTTTTGCGCACGTGCCCCCATCGACGCGATGGTGGCGACACTCGATATAAAGCCAGAAGCCAACCCCGCCAAGGGAAGGCCGAAGCGAGGCCCGAGCAGACGCACGGCGATATGGCCCCCAGCGCTGATTGACATGATCAAAATCACGATCTTCCAGATGGTCCGAGGATTAATGGCGCTGAACGGACCAACGTATCGATCGGGAACCAACGGAAGTACCACCAGCGCGGCAGCCGCGAAGATAAGAGCATCGGTTAGTTCCTCCTCGCTGAGCACATCACGTATGAAATGGTGAATTCGGGTTCGAGCCATGAGCGCGATCGCTACGGTCACCGCTAGGGCCGAAGCGGTCACCGGCTCTTTCAGGGCAAAACCTCCGAGCAATACAGTCAGCAACAGAGCGGTTTCGGTGGTGAGGCCAGGATCCTGCTCTTCGGTGCGCAAGTATCCGATTGCAGACAAGCCAGCTACTCCAAGAAAGGTGATCGCTAGCAGTGGCACGCCCCCCAATGCCAAGCTCACTGCGCCTGACAGAGAAGCAATCATGAACGTCCGTATACCGGCCGGGGAGCGCGAGGGCCCTTCCCCTTTACGTCGCTCCCGCTCCGCACCGATGAGCAGACCTATGCCGAGAGCCGCGGCAAACCGGTAGGCAAGGTCATAGACGCCCAACATGGATGGAATGTTCATCGCTAAACATTTTCAGCCAGGCAGGCCAGCCAAGCTAGACATTTCTTCCTCGATCCCAAGAACAGAACCTTGCGTACTGCCACAGGTTCCGCTACTGAGGCCGTCTACCTCGAAGTGAGCCATTTTTGAACAGACGCAACGCCGAGAAGTTCTTTAGACTTGAGACTGGACTAAGTCTCGGCTACCAGAGTTTCACAAGCGGAACGATTCTCGTAGCCGAGTCCCGGATCTGCAGCCGCGAACCTGGCGAACTCCTGGCCCGCAGCGTAAATGACGTACAGGCCGCGATCGGGATCATGGGCCGAGCAACAAAAAGTGATCGTGTGCGCCGTCCCTGGTTCGTCGCGCTAGTCCTCCACCGTATAGATCCACACTTCGGCGCCATGGTCGGCGCGAGCCGGAATAGCCAGGTAGAAACGGTCGAAGCCTTTTCTGCCTTTTCCGAAATACCCGGCGGTGCGCGCTCCTATGGCGGTCTGAACCTTGGCGAGAAGCTTGTAGTGATCGGCGTCTTCTTGCTGGAATACGCTGATGTAGCCTTCGCCGCCGCAGACGTACACCCGCTTGCGGGCGGAGTCGTAATACAGGTCGTCGGAATCCTGGACCGCCGGAAACGCCGCGACCAGGCGGCCCGAACCTGTGTCAAACACGGCCAGTCGAGGAGGCACTCGAGTGGCGACGAAAAGCCTGTGATCGGCCTCATCCAACGCCATGGGAAAATTGCTCTCGAAGGTCAGCGGCCAGCGCACGATCGAGTGCGTCCTGCGATTGACGACGGCAATCTGCTTCAAGTCCGGCAGGTTCACGTACATGTTTGGACCTGAAGCTGACAACTGAAATGATTCGGGATGCGCTCCGAGCTTGTACTCGTCTTGGAGCCGCTTGTTGGTCGCGGCATCGACCATCCCGATTGCACCAGTCTTTTCGTCTCCGTAGCCGACGTACAATCGCTTCTCCGCCGCATCATAGCGAAGGTTATCTACGTCATCGCCGAAGTCGATGGATGTGATCAGATCGAAGGTGGTGCCATCGTAAACGTAGAGCTTTCCCTCGTCGCTTCCGACAAACAGCTTGTTCGTCTCCGGTGAATACGCCACGCCTTGCGGAGTAGGTACTCCGGAAATGGTATGAACCACGGTCTGCGCACTGATTCCAATAATCTCTTCCGTATTGTTTCCCAGCGCCGAGAGGAAGAGCCGGTTGTGGATCGGATCGAAACCGAAATGATCAATGCGCCCCTTTACATTCGGCAAGGGGATAGCTCCAGTCAACACGAGCGGAGCTACGCTCGGGGCGGGCGAGTTCTTCTGAGCACACATTTGTATGGCGAGCGCCGCAATCGATACCAAGACGAGACCAAGACCGGGCAGTTTTCTCAATGTTTTCTCCATCTCCAGAAGTCAGCTTTCAGGCATGTCGGAGGACCAGGCCTGCCACTGCCGCGCAGGCGATGAGAACCGGCTCAGGAACCTTCCAGCGAAACAGTACGGCAAGGCTCGCAGCACAGATCAGTACCGTCGATAGATCGTAAACCGAACGCCGCGCGAGCACCACGACCGCACCCGCAATCGCACCGGTGGCTGCTGCCGTAACACCCCGCACAAATGCGTTTAGCTGCGGGTTTCTCGCCCAGCGCTTGTAAGAAGGCGCCAATAGCACAACCACAAGGTAGACAGGCAAGAATATTCCGAGGGCTGCCGCCGTCGCTCCTGCAATCCCGGCGACCAGATAGCCGATAAAGGCTACGGTGATGACCACGGGACCTGGCGTGATCATTGCGACCGCAACCGCGTCTACGAACTGTTTGTCAGTCAACCAATGATGCCCTTGCACGACTCCGCCGTAGAGAAATGGCACCACGGCCAGACCGCTACCGAATACGAACAATCCTGCCTTCGCAAAGTAACCGAAGAGCTCCAGCAAAGTGCCGCTGAGTCCGAGTGTCGCCAGCGCCCCCGGCGCGAAGAGCAATGAGATCGTGCGCCTGCCGGCAGACGAGCCGGAAATGCCCTGGCCAACAAGTTCACGACTCCACCCAGCAGAAAGAGCCAAATGATCTCCTGGGAGGTCCATGCCGTTGAGACGGCCAGAACCGAGAATATTCCCCAAAGCAACTTGTCTTTCCCGATCGTGAGTTTCGTGAGTTTGAACGCGGAGCGCGCGATAATGCCGATCACGGCGGCACCGATGCCGTAAAACATTCCCTGCATCCAGGGCAGGCCACCGAAGCGGACGTAGGCCGCCGAGAGTCCCAGCACCATCAGGAACGATGGCAAGACAAACGCCACTCCCACCGCAGTCGCCCCGAACAGACCGGCGCGAACGTAGCCGAGATAAATTGCGAGCTGCGCAGCCAGAGGGCCGGGCGCGAGCTGCGCCAGCGCCAGTCCCTCAAGGTAATCTTCTTTGCGGATCCAGCCGCGCTCGTCGACCAGGTCCTGCTGCATGTGTCCCGCCAGCGCGATCGGACCACCGAAGCCGAATGTTCCCAGCCGCAGGAAATATCCAACGAATCGAGCGAGCGACGCTGGCTTTGGCTCGTGCGGCGCCAAATTGGATTCAGGGTTCATTTTGTGGAGTTAGGCAGCCAAACTTAGCCGAAGGCCGCACCCCTCCCGCGCAGCCTTTTCGTACAGGAAGGCCGCGGTAGCAACCTCTTGCAGCGTCATCCCCTGTACTGTTGAAGATGGTAATTCGTTCTTGCGATTCGTGGCCTGGCTTTTTCCCGGCCACGATCTCTCCCAGCTCTGCGCAAGGCGTTATGCCGGCCTCATACCCAGGGGTGAAGATGGCACGCGGGCACCTCGTCGAAATTCGCCTAAAAAAAATCAGACCCCAGCTAACCAAAGTCTCTCCGAGATCATCAGGTTCTTTTAGGGGCTCTAATCCGTTCACCCATGCGCCGTGCACAGAGCAAATTCGCTGCTTTAATCCCGAGTCACGGCGTTGTCATCTGCGCCGCGCTCTTAGGGCTCTTCCTGGCGCGTTCCAATCCCGCTGGCTTTTCACTGGCGGCTCCCCTGCACGCGACCACGCGGTGCGTTTCCCCGGATCATCAGCGACAATGTTTTGACCGTGACGGATCGCAGTGGGTTGCGCCCACCAGCGGGTTCCTCCCCGCTCCTCCGCAGGCGGTATCGGCGAATCCGGCCGTTCCTTTCGATTTGCTTCTTCCCTTCCCTACCAAAGGTTCTCACTACAACCGGCCTCCTCCGTTGTCCTAACCACCAAGATCTTCAAAATGAAATAGGCAGTGGCCCGGGAACTCCGATGAGGGTGCGTCTCGTGCAACCGCTGCAAATCTTCCGGGGTCCCGCATTCTCGTCGCAGTGCAGGCGGTAAGTGCACGTCGTGACCGGGGAGCCAGGAACCAGCCCCGCATCTTGGAGGAAGTCCATGAGTGACAGAAAAGTTCTCTGCGTTGAAAACCGCCCGGAGTCGATCGCAATCTTGCAGTACATGCTCGAAAACATTGGTTACGAAGTGATGCTCGCAACCAGTGGCGATCAAGCTCTCGACATGCTCAAGCAACGAACCGTCGATGGAGTGTTGTTGGAGTACGACCTTCCGGACGCAACCGGCGCCTCCGTCCGAGCTGAAATGAAGCGTATCAAGCCGGAGGTCCCCGTTCTCTTGTTCGCCGGCATCGGCAGCCAGACTCCATTCCTGCTTCGGTTTTTCGACGACTACCTGCAAAGCGCGGAGCGCCGTGATACCGCCTTTGACGACCTTTACACCTAAACGTGCTTCACACAAGGCAGTAGGGAGAATGACAATGAAAAGCGCAAACCTTCAGCAGTTCAAGCAAAAACTGGAAACTCAAAAAGATGAGTCGTTCCGTCTATTGCACCGGTGGGGAGACGAGACTCGCACCCTGGATGTCGCATTCCCGCAGGATAGCGGCGACCAGTCCGTGACCAGCCTGTCGAAGGAATCGTTATTTCACCAGAGCAGCCAGCGCAGAGGACTCGTGCGAAAAATCGAAGCTGCGCTCTGGCGCATCGGTCAAGGTACCTTTGGAGTGTGCACCGTCTGCGGTCACGATATACCGATCCGGCGCCTGGAGGCCATCCCCTGGACCGAACATTGCCTGCGATGCCAGGAAATGCTGGAACAAGAGCGGGAATTCGGGCACGATCTGGATACGGCCTCCGAAAATCTCGCGTGGAGGCAGGCCGGGTGAGCAAGGTGAAGCCAACCCTCTCTTATCTTAGCCAGGGTAGTGGGCCATGTCGTCGCAGTGAGTCCGGCGACGAAGGAAGGGAGGGCACAACTATCGTTTGAATTCGACACCCTCGTTGTGGGGAAACGCCGCGTCCCGATCACGACCAACCTGCGGGCGTTGGCTTCCATGATGGGGGTGTTCGAAACGCAGATCCCCAACAATGGACCGGACCGCGGGACCTCCGACGCTTCCTGGACGACCACGCAGGTTGGTGGCGAGGTCGTCTATCGAGGCGGCGGTCCGGTGGCCAACGGCCTGCACACGGTTGGCGATCCGGTTCCCAATGGAGTTTTAGCTGGCATCGCTGCCAAGCCGCACTCCAAATGCCGCGGCGACCTCGACGCGGACCATCGACCCCAGGCGCTCTGGGTCTTCTGTTCGGATGCCTGCGAAACTTACGGCTTTCCTGATGTATCCATTCTCCACGCCGGTCGTACCCCTCCTGCGGGTCAGATCGTCCTGATCTCTGATCATGGCGACATTATTCTGCGCGGCGGCAGCGGAATGCTGTTGCGTGTGATTCCCAGCGGAAACTAAAGCGGCCCTGGCCGTGAGGGCTGGCGTCGAACCTGTTTTCGCTAGACAAACGAAAGAAAACGATATAAAAAGAAATAGCAATCAAAAGTGGCTCCGTAACCAAAGGCTGCCACACGCTCCAACAATTCTGTGCTCAACGAAGAACGCCGACGAGCCATTCTCGAAATTTTGAACCGTGACGGCCGGGTCCTGGTCATGGAGATGGCGCGCCAGTTCGACACTTCCCAGGTCACCATTCGAAAAGACCTGGAGATTCTGCACGCGCATGGCCTCGTGCACCGCACCCACGGAGGGGCTTTGCCGGCCCGGGAAGGCGCCCTGGAAGATCCGTCGCTGCGGGAAAAAGAAAAGCTCCACCGGGCGGAAAAGCTGCGCATTGCGACTGCCGCCGCGCGCCTGGTGAAGGAGGGGCAAGTCGTCATCCTCGACTCCGGCACCACCGCCACCGCGATTGCGCGCGCTTTGCGAACCTTTCGCAATCTTACGATTGTGACGAATGCAGTGAACATCGCCGCCGAACTGTCGGGAGCCAACGCGGAGGTCATTCTTACCGGCGGCACCCTTCGCAAGAACTCTTTTTCCCTGGTGGGACCGATTGCCGAAGAAACCCTGCGGCGCCTGAATGCGGACATCTTGTTTCTCGGCGTCGATGGCTTCGATGTGCAATATGGCCTGAGTACGCCCAACCTTCTTGAAGCCAAAGTGAATCGGGTAATGGTCGAGGTTGCCAAGCGCACGGTAGCGGTCTGCGACTCCAGTAAGTTTGGGCGTCGAAGCCTGTCGCTGATCGTCCCTCCCACCTCTCTCCAGGAAGTGATCACCGACCGTGGAATCCCCAAATCCGATCTGCGTGCCCTGAAGAAGGCCGGCATCGAGGTGACTCTTGTCTGATCACGATGGCGCTTCCGGCGCCGGAGCGCATGCCCTCGCGGAAATCCTGTCACAACCTCAGTGCTGGAGCGACTGCCTCACGCGACTGCAGGACAAAAGGTATGTAGAACATGTCCTGGAGCGGTTTCGCGGAAGCCGAGAATGGCTCTTCGTAGGTTGCGGCACCAGTTACTACCTCGCGATGGCCGCAGCTGCATCGTGGAGTTCCCTCACCGGACAACCGGCACGCGCGGTTCCCGCTTCCGAATTGTTGCTTTTTCCTGATGCGGTATTGGCGGGGTCCGCCGATCTCGCGGCAGCCGTGATCTCGCGGTCGGGCCGAACCTCAGAAGCGCTGCGTGCAGCCGAAATCCTCGAGCGCGAGAAGCGGATTCCTACCCTGGCCGTCACCTGCAGCCCAGATCAGCCGCTCGCGCAGATGACCACCTCTGCGCTGATCCTGCCTGCAGCGCAGGAAAAGAGCACGGTGATGACTCGCTCCTTCACCTCCATGCTGCTGGGCTTGCAATACCTCGCGGCATTCAGCGCACAGAGACTTGAGTTCCTTGAGATGCTGGCGAAGCTGCCGGGATTTGCCGGCGGCATCCTCGACAATCTGCATCCGAAGGTGCGGGAGTTTGCAGGCTCGCGCTCATTCGCCGACTACGTGTGCCTGGGACAGGGGCCATTTTATGGCCTGGCGTGCGAATCGGCCTTAAAGCTGACGGAGATGTCGGTTTCCTACGCGCAAAGTTTTCATACGCTCGAGTTCCGCCACGGGCCCAAGTCGATCGTCAGCCCAGAGACACTGATCGTATTTCTTCTCTCCGAAAGCGGCTTCGACGCGGAATGCGAAGTCCTGCGGGAAATCAAAGCTCTGGGTGGCACTACACTGGCAATCACGAACCGGGCGAACGATGTGGTGCGCGCGTCATCCGATCTCGTAGTCGAGTTCGGAGCGCAACTTCCAGAATTCGTGATGCTGGCGCCTTTTGCGTTCGGCGCGCAACTCGCCGGGCTTTACACTGGGTTGAAAAAGGGCCTTGATCCCGACCACCCGCGCAATCTTTCTCCCGTCGTTCTGCTCGACGAAGAGGATTCCTCCGAGACCGAACATGCCACGCTTTGACGTCACCATAGCCGGGTGAACTGAATCTGGATCTGATCCTGTACGGACTCCCCGACGAACTGCCGCCGGAGCGTGAACTGCTGGCGGACCGGATGATGCTCACCTTGGGCAGTTCCTCGGCGATCGTCGCTCATAACCTTGCGGCGTTGGGCGCCCGTGTCGGTTTTATCTCGCGGATCGGGGACGACCCTTTGGGAACCATCGCCCTGGACCGCCTTGGTGCCGGGGGCGTGGATGTCTCGAAAGTGCGCCGAACAACTGGCTCGACCAAGACTGGCCTCACCGTGATCCTGCAGCGCGATGCCTGGCGCAATATGGTCACCTATTCCGGCACGATTGCGGAACTATGCTTCGAGGATCTGGACTTCGCCTATCTGACTGACTCCCGCCATTTTCACTTTTCGTCGTTCTACCTGCAGCGCGGACTGCAGCCTCGAGCCGGCAACCTCTTCGAGAAGATCAAGCAGGCCGGACTCACTCTATCGCTCGACACCAATGACGATCCCGAAGATCTCTGGCAGGGTGATTTGCTCAGCATCTTGCGCTACGTGGATATTTTTATGCCCAACGCGCGGGAAGCGTGCAGGATCACCGGAACCGACAATCTGGAAGCAGCGATCGACCGCCTCGCCAAACTCGTCCCGGTAGTCGTGATCAAACTCGGGAAACAAGGATCGATGGCGCGGCGTGGCACGGAACGTTTCGACAGCCCGGCAGCAGAAGTAATTCCGGTCGATGCGGTGGGCGCAGGCGACAGCTTCAATGCGGGGTTCCTATCGCAATACGTCCGCGGCGCCGACCTGCCCACATGCCTCAAGATGGGCAATATGGCAGGAGCTTTTTCTACGACTCGCCCGGGAGGCACGGAAGCCTTTCGCGACCGCGCCTACCGCGAGCAATTCTTTCAGGCGAATACCGCCATCCCTGGCAAGTAGTCCGAAACCAATCGGGCTACTGCAACTTCCGCGCCTGCTTGCTCACTTCGAGAAGCAGGTGGTCTGTGAACTCGGTCGTCAAGCTGGGCGCTTTCTCCGCCGTCGCTTCGACCGTCCCCAGGTCCTTCCCTTCCGCATAGTCGACCACGTGATACGTTCCGGGTTGCAACCCGCGGAGTTCCACCGTCCCCTTCCACGCGTCTGCGCCGGGAGCGAAGAATGCGTAATACATCTCTCCATCTTTCTCGATCGCGTATCCCTCGGGCACGTCATAGCCGTAGACGTACAGATCGCGGAAAGTGCCCTTCGACAACATCTTCTGGTTGTAAATGCCGATCCACTTCTTCCAGTGCTCTTCTTTCTGCTGTGTGAGCAGCACCGGCTTGAACTTCGGACCGGGGTCGGGCCAGACAAACTTGGTCCCGACGACTCCGCCCGCCCCGATCGTCGACGCAAAATCAGAGCCGTGCTCCGTCCAGTCGTTGCCGACTCGCGTCATGGCGGAGAGTTCCACGTGGTCTCCGTAGACGGCAGACTCCGGACCGAGAAGCGCTTTGTACATCTTGATGCGGCGGCGCACCTGCACGGCGCCTACCGGGTCCGCGGTCACCGCCTGATCCATATAAGGAAGCCACGCGAGCGACGGAGGAGTTCCGCATGGGCAGCTTTGGGTCACGCTCTCGGGCTTGATCGCCCGCGTCGTCTGAAAAATGGTTTTATAGACGTCCGCCATGGCGTTGACGGAATCCTGCGGCGACTTGTGGTGATGCGCGGGGTTGTAGCACATGGGGACGGTGTAGATGTTGTCGAGTTTCGAACCGTCGAATCCCCAGTCGCGTATGAACTTTTCCGTGAGTTGCTTGTAATATGCCTGCACTTCCGGAACTGCCGGACACAAAGCGGCCAGATCGCGGGTCATGCGCGCATGCTTGCCGTTTTTATCGAGGATGAACCAGTCAGGATGTTCCTGGGCCACCTTCGACACGATGTATTTGTGCGACTCCCATTTGCCCTGGCCGTCTTCTGCGCCCAAGGGCAGCCACCAGAGTTGCACCAGCATCCCCTGCTTATGAAAATCGTCGACCATCTTCTTGATGGAGTCACCGGGAAAGGTATCGGGGCGAGGATCCCAATCGCCATAAGTGTCGAACCAGCGGTCATCCAACGTCGCCCACTTGATGCCCAGTTCCTTCAACTTCGGAACCGTGCCCAGCATCTGCGCGGGAGTGACGTTGAATTCGTATCCCCATCCACACCAGCTCACGTTGTAGGCTTCGCTCGACGGCTTGGGCAGATTCCATCCTTCTTTCTGCAGCACGCTGGACCACAGTCGCAGCGGTTCATAGAAGTCGCCCGCATACACCGCGAGAAAAGTGCGCGGAGTGGAATAGGTGTCCCCGGCTTTTAAAGTGATGTCGGCGGGAATGGAGATGGCGGCACTCACCCGAGAGTCCTTTTCGACCTTTACCGGAAGGGAGAGTGTTAGCGGCAGAGTCTCCACGTGCCCGATCGCCTCACCCACGGAACGCGTCCAGAAGGCGACCACCGGAATCCCTCCGCCATAGCCGCCCTTCACCACGGCACCCATGTCATTGGGATGGGAGAATCCTCGAGTAAGTTTGAAGACGTCGTCTTTCCCCCAGTCGTAGCTGGAACCTTGATAGGACCACATGTCAAAGGGCGCGGCTTTGGGGTCGGCCTCAGCTGCGTTGAATCGATGGCTCTGCGCAATGGCGCTATCCAATCTGAGATCATCTGGGCCCTTGTTCTTGTAGGCGATGCTTGTCAATACGATGTTCGGAAAGGCGTCGTAGGCCTCGACCACCAGCGTTCCTTCCAGACCAACTCCGGAGGGCGCCAGCGGACGGGCGGGAATTTCGATTCTCTTCCCTACGCCCATTTTCCCGACGGCCTCCAGGACTTTCGCCTGCGAAAAATCGAGAATCAGGTGCGTTTCCTTGCCGTCGGCCACAACATAGTCACTCCCGGCAGGCTTGCCCTGATCGATCTCATCGAGGCTGAGCTTCTTTCCGTCTTTCACCAGGAAGCCTTGCACGTAACCGGAGGGCAGAACGTCAAACTCTGAAGTGCTCGTCGTGAGCACCATTGGCCCGCCGTCGCTCACCATAACCTTGATGGCAGAAGGCTGTGTGGGAGGCTCTGCCGTCGTCTTTGGAGTGCGCGTGCACCCCAGACTCATCAACAAGATCACCATCGAAAGAATATGCCGAAGACTGATACGTGTTTTCATTTCGCCCCCTGTTCGAACGCCGCGACTCCTTTGAACTCGTGGAAAATGCGTTCCGCGTTCAAGTGATAAATCTTTTCCAGCACCGGGTCTGGCAGTTCCATGCCGTAGATCTTCCACCGCCCCTGCCCTGGATATCCCCAATAGTCGAAATACTCGTCCCCGGTTTCCAGCCAACGGAAGAGGTTGCGGTACATCTCCTCATCCATGCCGTTGTCTGTGCCGAACATGATCCGGTCCTGGTACTTGAGGAAGAATTCCCGCGCGCGTCGTGGCTGGCGGCCCAGTTCAGCTTCCCGCGCCCCGAATTCCACCATCATGTTGGGATACCGGTCGAGTTCCGCCGATACGTAGTCCAGATTCTCTGGCCAGTTCGCCACGTGCAACGCGATGAAGGTGGTGCGCGGATGCCTCGCGATCACGCGGTCCCGCGCCTCCAGAATCGAGAGCTTGCTGGGAAACTGCGGTCCGTAGAAACTCCAGTCGGGATGTTCGGTCAATTCTTCGTAGCGTTCATTATTATGGTCAATCGGACGAAAGAACGCCTCCGGATCGCTGACATGAATGGACACCGGGATCCCGAGGCGCCCGCATTCTTCCCAGACCGGGTCCAGTCGCGGATCGTCGACTGTAATCAGCGTTCCCGTCTTGTCCCGAACTCCCAGACCGAGGTTTTTCAGCACCTTCAGACCACGCGCTCCACGGCCCACCGCATCATCCAGTTGCGCCACCATCTCCCGGCTGAAATTAGGATCGTCGATCTTCGACCAGTCGATCTGGGAAAAGACGATGAAGCGGCCGGGATACGGCTTCACCATGGTGTCGATCACTTTTTGCAGCTTCGCTCCCCACATACCCGTCAGAATGACCACGGTCTTCACGTTGGTGTCGTCCATGATCTTGACCACGCGCTCCGGCGGCATGGGATCATCGATCCCCATGGCGTCGTTGACGTGATTGTGCACGTCGATGACGTAAAACTTTGCCCGCTCAATGTTGTGCACAGGCGCGTGCAGCATGGATTCAGGGGTAAAGTCTTTCAGCAGGAGCGTCTTTTTCTGCTCCGCGTCTTGCGCCGACTTGTATCCAATCTGGCTCTGGGGTTGGCTCGGAGCCTGGGCCTGCGAAAGTCCCGCCGAAATGCAGGCCAGGAACGCCAGCCCCGGGGCAACGAAACGGAAGAGGATCGTACCCTTTCGAATGCTTTCCATTTGCTTTGAACCTCGGCGCGCTCCGTTGCTGGCGGTTACGCCTCCCGATCTGTTGTGGTTCCTCGCGCGGGAACACCGGACATCGCAATTTACCGCGAACATCTTGATTTCATTTTTCCGAGGTAGCGCAAGATGGAGCCTCCTTCGGGCCTGGACCCCGCGCAAGAGATCCCCGTTTTTGCCTTGACAATGCCTCAGAACGAAAGTAAAAGTAACTGTTCGTAACTATACATCAAGACCGCTCTGTTCCGGCACAAAAGCATTACGTCGTGGGTGCGCAACCCAGCAGTGATTGCAACCACGCGTCTGTAGCGCCGGAGGTTTCTCCAAGGAGGCTCGTCATGCCGAGCGTGGTCTGTTCCCGCCGATTCGGTCTCTTCGCCCTCATACTTTGCCTTGCGTTCGGCACGACCGCCTGGGCGCAGCGCGACACGGGCAGCATCGTGGGCACGGTCAAAGATTCCACGGATGCGGTGGTTCCAAACGCTAAGGTGACAGTCACCGACATTGAACGCGGCGTTAACTTTGACACTACGACCAATGAGTCGGGCGAGTTCGTCGCGACTCCGCTGCGGGTAGGGCGCTACACGGTCACCGTGGAGCATCCCGGGTTCAAGAAGGCGGTATCTGTTCCCGTGAGCCTTGATGTGCAACAGCGCATTGCGGTGAACGTCAAACTGGAAGTCGGCGCCCTCACGGAGTCGGTTGAGGTCAACACCGCCGCGCCGCTATTGGAGACCGAGACCTCTGAACTCGGCCAGGTGGTGGACAACAAGCGCGTGGAGAACCTGCCTCTCAACGGCCGTAACTTCGCGCAGCTCGCTTTGCTCACGGCCGGCACGGCTCCCAGCGAACCCGGAGCCCGTGACGAAGGCGGCTTTGGATTCTCCGCCAGCGGCGCCCGTTCTTTGCAAAACAATTTCTTGCTCGACGGCGTGGACAACAACTCCAACCTGCCCGATCTGCTGAACGAAACCAATTACGTGATTCAGCCTTCGGTGGAAGCGCTCGAAGAGTTCAAAGTTCAAACCAACGCTTACAGCGCGGAGTTTGGCCGCGGCAACGGAGCCATCATCAATGCCACCATCAAGTCGGGGACGAATAAGTTCCACGGCAGCGCCTACGAGTTCCTGCGCAATGAAAAATTCGACGCCAAGAACTTTTTCGACCCTGCCAACAACCGGATCGCACCCTACAAGCAAAATCAGTTTGGCGCGACTTTCGGCGGGCCCCTCGTAAAAGATAAGACGTTTTTCTTCGTGGACTACGAAGGATTGCGTATCCGTCAGGCGCAGACGTTAACCTCCACGGTCCCGACCGATGCGCAGCGCTTGGGAGACTTCTCCTCTCAGCTGGATACTGGAACGCAGATCTTTTACACGCCCGACCCGACGCAACCGTTGCTTACCTACCCGACGCTGGACTGCAGTTCCAACCCCACGTATGCGGGCGAAATCTTCGATACCCGCCAGACCGGAACTCTGGTTGGCCCCGGCAATCCGACAGGACTCTGCGGAGTTCCTTTTGCAACCAACCAACTCTCCGGACTGGATCCTCTCGCGTCGGCGTTTCTAAAGCTGTATCCGACCGCAAACGTGGCTGGCAACGGATTCAATTATGTGTCGAACCCGGTGCGAACTGAGAACCGCAACAATTTCGACGTCCGCGTGGACCAGAGATTTAGCAATTCAGACTACGGCTTCTTCCGCTTCAGTTATGAAGATCAACCCAGCGTGATCCCCGGCCCATTTGATACGACCGCCGGCGACGGCGGCGGATTCTTCGGCGGCGTGGAAGACAATGCCTACCGTAGCTTCGCCACCAGTTGGACGCACGTGTTCCAGCCCACCCTCATCAACGAACTCCGCCTGGGCTACAATCGCATCAACTCCGAACGCCAGCAGATCAACTTCGACAAAACCAGTGAGCAATTGCTGAATTACCCCGGCGGCTTTCCCGGAATTCCCAATGTGCCGGGCAATGGCGGACTGCCGCAATTGACCTTCAGCGACGTCTCGCAAATCGGAAGTCCGACGTTCCTGCCTTCCCACGAAATCCAAAACAGCTATAGCATCCTCGACAACATCACCTGGATTCATGGCAAGCACTCGTTGAAATTTGGTACCGAAATCCGCGCGGAAGAGTTCACGATCTTCCAGCCGGCCGCCGCGCGCGGCACTCTGGATTTCGGCCCGGTATTCACTGACAATCCCGGAAATCCTGGGACGGGAGGCTCGGGCCTGGCTTCGTTCCTGATCGGTCTCAGCGATGGCGGGAGCATCAACAACCTGCACAACATCGACTATCACCGGCCGGTTTACGCCTTCTACGGACAGGACGACTGGAAAATCACACCCAAACTCACGCTGAACCTGGGGCTGCGCTACGAACTTTTCACCACGGTGAAAGAGCGCCACAACCAGCAAGGTACTTTCGACCTCGCCACCGACAGCCTGATTGTTCCCAAGGGCTTGAATGTTCAGCTGACGCCGATCCTGGCCAGCATCATTCCGATTCACGCCACCGGCAGCCCGGGCTTGATTTCTCCCGATCTCAACAACTTTGCGCCGCGCATCGGTCTGGCCTACCAGGCAACCGACAAGGCCGTGATCCGCGCCGGCTATGGAATTTTCTACGGAGGCAGCGAAGCTGGCCCGTACTCGAATCCGAGCATGGGTTTCAATCCGCCCTTCTTCACCATTCAGAACTTTGTCAACCCTTGCGGACAATCCGCGGCAAACCCTGCTGTCCAGGACTGCAGCCTTTCCAGTGCCGGAATCCCAACCCTTGCGTCCGGATTCCCCGCCAGCGCACTTACCGATCCCAACACTCCTCTGCTGTTTTCGATCGACCAGCATCTCCGCACGCCGTACATGCAGCAGTGGCATCTCTCGACTCAATACGAACTACCAGGCAGCACTGTACTCGAAGTAACCTATGCGGGATCGCGAGGCCTGAAGCAATACATCTACCTCAACGCCAACCAGGCGCTGCCCGATCCCAGCCCCAACCCTCCCCCCATGGATACGCGGCGTCCTTTCCCCGCCGTCGACGGCTTCATCGGTTGGTTCCGCTCGGGCGGACAATCAAACTACAACTCATTACAGGTGCGCGCCGAAAAGCGCTTCAGCCACGGCCTCTCCTTCCTCGCGTCCTACACTTGGGCGCACGCGCTCGATATCTCGTCCAACGCTGACCTGGGCGCGCAAAATGGCGGGGATTTCCGCTTCTACCAGCAGCCCAACGCCGAATACGGCAATGCCGACTTCGATATCCGGCACCGACTAGTGTTGAGCTATCTCTACGAACTTCCGATTGGTCACGGCAAGGCCCTGCTCGGCAACGCTTCGGGCGTGATGAATCAAGTGATCGGTGGCTGGCAGATTGGTGGCATCACCAGCTTCTCCACTGGAAACTGGTTCACCATTCTCGACGCCAACAGCTTCTCCAACTCCGACGGCCAGTCGCGCCCCAATGTGATCGCCGATCCCTTCCGCGCTGGCCCGGTCGCCGCCAATCCTGACCCCAATTGCCAGTCGACGATTTCTCAAGGCGGGCTGGCTGCCGATCGCACACGCACCATCACTTCCTGGGTCAATCCCTGCGCCTTTGTCGATCCGCCCTTTGGCTCTTTCGGCAACGCGGCTCGCAACTCTGTCCAGGGTCCCGGTTACCAGACTTGGGATTTCTCACTGTTCAAGAACTTCCGGGTTACCGAGCGTACCAAGCTGGAGTTCCGGGCCGAGTTCTTCAACATCTGGAATCATCCGAACCTGCAGTTCGCCAAGTCGGGACCGCAGAATTCGATCAACACCACGACCTTTAACACGCCAGAGTTCGGCTTCCTGACGGCGGCGCGAGATCCGCGGCAGATTCAACTGGCGCTTAAACTTTCCTTCTAGAGGTTGCTACGAATGTCTTGACATCCGGAGGGCCGGGATTCGACAGCAACGGGAGCGATTTCAATGAGCCGCAAGATTGGCTTCCCCCTGACAATCGTTTGCTTGCTTTCTCTGTTGCTCTCATCCCCGGCCCTCGCCTCCCCCAACTCCCCTAATCTCACGGAGCTTCAAAGCGGATGGCGGCTGATTTCCGCCAGCAACGTTCCCGTCGATGATGCCTCCGTGTCGCAGGCAAGCTACGACGCTTCCTCGTGGTACGCCGTTCAGCACATGCCGGCGACCGTGCTACAGGCGCTCCAGGATGCCGGCGTCTACAAAGACCTCTACTACGGCATGAATCTCACCACCCCCGGCGACCTGTGGAAACAGGACTGGTGGTATCGCACCACGTTCACGGCGCCGGCCGGACGCGACGTCTACTCGCTGATTTTCAAAGGAATCAATTACCGGGCCGACATCTGGCTGAACGGACACAAACTGGCCGACCGTTCGCAAGCGGTAGGGATGTACAACGAGTTTGAATTCGACGTCAGCAAGTTTCTGGTCGCCAACGGAACGAATGTGCTGGCGGTCAAAGTGATTCCGGAGCGGGCGTTGACCGAAGACATCGAACTCGCCGACAGCTGGCTCGACTGGATCAACTGGAAGTACATCGGATTTCAAGACCCCGAGCACCATCTCGATATCCCGTTCGTGCCCGACCGGAACGCGGGCATCTGGAAGCGCGTCTATCTCTCCGCAACCGGTGCGGTCACGATCAGAAATCCATACGTCGCAACCGACCTGCCCCT
The DNA here is from genome assembly GCA_963832635.1 of Terriglobia bacterium. Taxonomy (GTDB): domain Bacteria; phylum Acidobacteriota; class Terriglobia; order Terriglobales; family Acidobacteriaceae; genus DATFTE01. The sequence goes on from CAWHVH010000006.1 coordinate 23,762, forward strand.
TCCGGCAATCAGTCCTGCTAGTTTGACGGTTTATTGTGACTTGGCGAATCGAACGTCGAAGACCGTTTCCGGCACACTCCTCGGCGAGATTTCCCGCGCTGGAAAGCCAACTATCCATTTTCAAAAAAGCGTTTCGCTGGTTCGGGATCAGACCCAGGAAGTGTCTCTCAGCCCTGCCGACGTTCACGGGTTGTCGGTGGCGGACCCTGATCTGTGGTGGCCCTACCGCTGGGGCAAGCCCAATCTTTACCACCTGAAACTGGAATTCAGGGTCAACGAGGAGGTTTCTGACTCCCAAGCGATTGATTTCGGCATCCGCACCATCACGCAGAAGCGTGATTCCAGCAACAACTTCCCCGAACTCGGGGGAGGCGGCGATTTCTACCTGCAGATCAACGGCCGAGACTACCTGATTCGCGGAGGCGTCTACAGCCCCGATCTGTTGTTTCGCAACGATCCGCAGCGCGATGCGGCGGTCATGCTTTATGTCAAGGATCTGGGCCTGAATCTCGTCCGCTGGGAATCGAAGATCGCCGACGACACCATGATCGAGCGCGCCGACCGCGAAGGCGTTCCCGTCATGCTTGGCTGGATGTGTTGCGCCCAGTGGGAGCACTGGGACCTGTGGACCGCCGAGGACCAGTGGGTCGCCCGCGCCAGTTTGCGGGCCCGTCTACGTGAGCTTCGTTCCCACCCGTCGGTGGTAATGTGGGCCAGCGGAAGCGACGGGTTGCCGCCCGACCCGGTCTTGAACGACTACCACCAGATTCTGCGCGAAGTGCACTGGCAAAATGCCACCGTCGATACCGTCTCCAACTACAACCGCGCGTGGGACGGCATTCACATGATCGGCCCTTACGTCTGGCGCCCTCCTTATTACTGGTTCAGTGATCAATATCGCGCGGCGCGAGGCTCGTCCGCTGAGGAAGGTGACAACGAGACCATCCCTCCCTTCGAGAGTCTCAAGAGATTCATTCCGCCGGACAAACTGTGGCCACCCAACGAATACTGGTATTTCCACGCCGGAGCGAACGAGGGTAACAGCACGCTGGAAAACATCCGGCGAGTCGTCGACAAACGCTACGGCCCGTCAAACGGAGCCGAGGAATTCTCCCGCAAGGCGCAACTCGCGCACTATGAAGATGTCCGCGCGCAAGACGAAACCTACGCCACGCACTGGGCGACACGGAAGATGACGGTTCACTGGATGATGAACAATCCCTGGCCGTCTTTCTTCGGACACCTCTACGACGGCTATTTCAAACAGGGCGGCGGATATTTCGGAGCCAAGAAGGCCCTGCGCCCGGTTGGAGTCGTGTGGGATTACTACGCCATCGGCGACCGCAGCTCCGCCAAAATCTACGTCACCAACCAGACCTCCGAGCCGCTACAGCATCTAACCGTCTCTGTCGCGTTCTACACCCTCGACGGCAGCAGGAAGTACTCGCGCGACGTAAAAGACTTCAGCCTTGGACCCGACACCGCCGCGGAAGCGATGACGGTGGCGCGAATGGCAAATCTTGGGCCCGTCTACTTCGTGCGCTGTGAAGTGCGTAACGCCGCGAACGCCGTGATCGCCAGCAATGTTTATTGGGAATCGGCCACGGATGACGATCTCGGAGGCGTGAAGAACGATGTGCAATTCAAGACGGACCTGGTGCACTGGGCCGACATGTCCGCCCTGAATACCATGCCGGCCGCGGATGTGAAGACCTCTTCTACATTCTCACGCGATGGCGACCAGGGAACCGCCACCATCACCCTTGCCAACCGTACAAATCACATCGCCTTCTTCCTACGCGCCGAGATCACCAAAGGCCTCGACGGAGAAGAGGTCCTTCCCATCGTTTACGACGACAACTACATCACGCTGTTCCCTCGTGAAACGCGAACTATCGTTGCAACGTTCAGTGTGCCGCAGCTTGGCGGTTCTTCACCGGGCCTGAGGTTGGAAGGCTACAATGTGCGGAAACAGACGGCGGCTTTAATCTCGGCAGACAAATAGGGCTTCTTGCTGAATCAGTGGCGGGAAAGTTTTTCAGAGATCGCCGGCAGCATGCGGCGTACAGCACGGTCCCAGTAATCCCAGGCGTGAGCGCCAGCAGTCTCGTGATATTCATAGGCGATCTTGCGCGATGAAAGCTGCTGGACGAACTCACGGTTCGTGGCCAGGAAGTTCTCATCCCCTTCTCCGCATGCGAGGTATAAGTAAGGAAGCTGCGACGCGTCGGCTTTCTGGAGCAGCGTGAAGACATCGTTCTCCCGCCGCGTGCTGCTGTCCGGCGGACCATACACCTTCAGCAACTGCTCGCGAAACTCTGCAATCCGTTCCGCCAGATTACGTCCGGCGTCGAGCGCGCCACTCAAGCTTCCTGCGACCACATACGAATCGGGGTATTTCAACGCCAGCTTCATCGCGCCGTATCCCCCCATCGAAAGCCCGGCAATCGCCCGTGATTGTCGTGACCGGATGGTGCGGTACTTGCCATCCACTTCGGCGATCAGATCTTTCGCAATGTAGTCTTCAAACTTATCCTTGGGAACCGTTGCCGAGTTCGTATACCAGGAGTCACCGGCGTCGGGCATGACGATGATCAGCGGCAGATTCTCCGCATAGTGCTCGAGATCCGTTCGCGTATCCCAGTTCAAGTAGTCGCCATACAGTCCGTGCAGCAGGTAAAGCACGGGAAAACGCCCGCTGCCGTTGTCGTAGCCGCGCGGCAAGAGGATGCGATACTTCATTTCGCGATCGAGCGAGGCACTGTGAAACACCTCGTCTTTCGCGTGCAGTAGAGACACACGCTTGGAAACCGCCGGCGCGGCGGGACTTTTGCTGATTTGCCCGAATGCGGGCAGAAGCGTCAATGCAGCCAGCAGACAACCAAGTAGGACACGCCTCATTTCAGGAACTCCCTAAGGATTGGTGCGCACATACGCTTTGATCGTCGCGCACTCTTTGCCATCCGACTCGCCGTGCGGCCGGATCGTGTAGGCCCCTACCGACGCGGGAACAATGAACGTCTCAGCATAGTGGACCACAAACGGCTCGAGGGCGTGTGTGGGACTCTCGACCACCGCTTCCCTTCCTTCCACCAGATTCAACACGTTCACTCCGCCGCGAGTGTGATGGGAAACTGACCCCGTGAACCAGTGCCGCCGGGTCTCGATGAACTCCCGCTCATGCAACCCGGTGCGTTCTTCCCGCCAATGGATGCCGCTTCCATAGGTTTCCATGCGGTCCACCAAATTCTCTCGCACCCATTCTGTCGTTCGGTCCCATTGGATGTTCGCTTCGCCGTGATCGATATGGATCGGTCGCGGAAGCCCGTTCAACCCCAGCCGCCCCCAATCCCACAGCTTGAAAGTGAAAATGTAGGGCGTGGCGCTGATTTCGAGCACCATGCTGTTCTTCCCTGAGCAGTGCACAGTGCCTGCGGGAATAAGAAAGTGATCGTGCTTCTTCGCCGGAAAGATGTTGATATATTTCTCCGCCGGAAACGCCGCGCCCCCCGCCTGCGCGGTCCGCAGGTCACGCATCATGTCTTGCGGAAGAATCCCTTCCCGCAATCCCAGGTAGACGCATCCGTCCTCTCCTGCATCGAGCATGTAGTAGCTCTCATCCTGCGTATAGTTCATCCCGAACTTGTCCTGGATGTATTCGGTCAGGGGATGCACTTGCAGCGAGAGGTTTCCTCCACCCATCGTGTCGAGAAAATCAAAGCGGATGGGGAATTCGGTGCCGAAACGCCCATGCACGGCATCCCCAAGAAGTTGACGAGGATGGCTGAATACCAGATCGATCGCGGGAATTTCCACTCGGATCTCGCCGAATCCCAGAAGCAGGCTGTTCTCTTCCGGCACGCAATCGAAGCACCAGGCGTGATTGGGAGTGTCTTGCGGAAGGTCGCAGACCTCTTCCATCCAATGTCCGCCCCAGGGACCAGGATCGAAATACGGAACCACGCGGAATGGCCGATGGGCGGCGGCTCGCAGAGCGTCACGAAACGTGTCGCCGGTAATCATTTTCGGGACCTGGCGGTCGTTCGTATCGAGAAGGAAATCCAGCCTGGGGAGAAGCTTTTTCTTCAGACGGTCCGCCGCCCGCCAGTCGACAAAGAATGCGCGCTTGTACTTGAGAGACGCGCTCAGCTTCAGGTTGTCGGCCGCGAGATTTCCGACTTCGCTACGGCGCTGGCGCAACTGAATCTCCCAGCGAGCCATGTCGGCGTAGACCAGCACGTCGGGCTCCGGAGCAATCAACGCCGCCCCGGTTCCTATGACCAAGACAACTCCACTCTTCTGCGACGCGACTGATGCTTTAGCGACCTGCAACTGCGCGGGATCGAAGAAGTCTTCGATCACAACACCATTCATCCGTCCGAAGACCGGATCATCTCCCAGGTAAGCAGCCAGCATGACATCCACCTGGTGCGCATCTTTGTAGAATTTGTCCGCACGAATGACAGCGGCAGCCCGTAGACCCTCCACCAGCGCGCGTTCCACATCGTCCACAAACACGCCAGGGTAACATTCCACGCAGACGACGGTCCGGCCGCCGAGCAACGCCCCTCGCAAGCGCTCGATGATGGAAGCCCACCCCACCGCACAGGCTGAGGACGCACCCACCGGTACCACTGGGTACTTGTCGTAATTCGAATGTCTCGCCATTCAACTTTGCTCGGAGAGGAGCGGAATTGCGCCCAGCAATCCAGCGTTGTTTCCCAGTTCCGCTGCCCGAACCTTTACTTTGCCCCAGGGCGTCCACGCGTGTTTTTCGACGTAGGACTGCACGAAGGGCACAATGATGTCGGCACTTTTCATGACACCGCCGCCGAAGACAACCACCTCGGGGTCGTACGCGTGAATCAATCCGACCGCGCCCGCCGCCCACACCTGCAGGCAACGGTCGCGCAGCGCCTTCGCCACGGCGTCCCCCGCAGCCGCCAGCCGGAATAGCGCTTCAAAGTTGATTTCCTCTTCCTTCGCCAGAGCGCTCCCGGCAAAGCCGGGCATATCTTTGGCAACCAGGGGAAGCGCCCATCCCGAGGCCTCCGCCTCGGCGCATCCGACATTGCCGCACGTGCAGGTTCGTCCCTGAAACGAAACCGGCAGATGTCCGCCCAGACAACCGGCCTGCGCGTGCTTGCCGCGCAGCAAATGTCCGTCGATCATCGCGGCGCCGCCGATTCCAGTCCCCAGCGTGGTCATTACGACATCATTGAATCCGCGGGCGCCTCCGGCATACCACTCTCCCAACAGCGCCATGCGGGCGTCGTTTTCAATTTTCATCGGAAGGCCCAGTTCACGTTTGCACCACGTCACCAGATCAAGCCCGGGCGCATCGTCATACTTCTGATTAGTCGAAACCACTTTCCCTGTACGAGCATCCACCAACCCGCAAAAACTGAATGCCAGCCCGGCGCAGTCCCGGGGTTCGACTCCGACTTGCTTGCTCACCTCTCGAAATGTCTCGGTAAAGAGCGGCAGCACCGATTTCAGCCCGTGGGCACCGTCTGTCGTCACCACCCGCGATCCAAGGATGCGACGCTCTTCCACCACCGCGCAGGTGGCGTGCGTCCCTCCCAGATCAATGGCCAACGCCTTCATGCTTCCTCCGAATCTCTCACCCCGGCTTACACCCAGCGGCTTGCCGCTGATAAAACAAATACCGCTAAAACCAGCACCGCGACCCCGCCCATCTGAATCCGCAGCGGTTGCTTGCCCGCGCCTTTCCATTCTCCGGTCAGGATGCCCAGCATGCTGGCCGTGATCACGATCAATGACATGAACAGCGGCCAGCCGAGAATCGTTCCCCAGCTTCCGAGCTTTCCGGTGGAAATGCCGTAAAGCGACGTGCTGCCGAACCAGAAAATCGCCATCAGAAATGCATAGAACCAGTAAGGAGCGGTCCCCGCTTCCGAATAGCGATTCCCAGTCTTGTTCTTGCGCAACAGATATCCGCAATAGATGAGGTTCGGGATCGATCCTGCCATCATCAGCGGCAGCCACACCGCATTGGGCGCCCACAGCGGCGCAGCACCCAAGCGCTCCGCGCTCACCAGCAGCGGCCCTCCAAAAGCCAGCCCGAAATTCACCATCGCCGCGCCGAGTCCGCTGCAAATCGCGAAGACTAGCCCGCGCGCATGCGAGGTCTTCCCGTGCACGGCAACCTCTCCCAAAGCGGCCTCGCGGCGCTGTCCCGCCACCGCGCACACCGCGACTCCGATAATGACCAGGCCCACGCCCACCATCACTCCGAATCCGCCCTTGGTGAGAATCTTCTCCGGATGCAGGCGGATCAACGGAATCATGCTGCCCACGGCGGCCGCAATCCCGAGAATGATGGAGAACGAGAGCGCGATCCCGATTACCTCCACCGCCAATCCAAACAATACCTGCGACACGCCCCAGGCCGCGCCAAATGCGGCGACGGTCAATACCAACCCCATGCCGACCTCAGCAAAGGCTTGTTGAACATTAGGTACGGTTGCGAACGTAACCACGGGGGGCAGTATCAGCAGCGCGAACACCGTCCACACCAGCCAGGTGTTTTCCCATGCCCAGCGCCGCGTGAACTTCATGGGCAATGTGAAGCTGGCGTTGGTGACGCCTGCGACCAGCAACAGCAGCAGTCCTGCAGTGGTATCGCCCACGATGTTTTCGCCTCCCTGCGTTGACGTACGACCTTACACGATGGTCTGCTTCAAGTTCCGTGCCGCGATTTCCACACGCCGTCCTGAGTCGCCCAGGATAGAAATCGCGTTCTCGCCGACCTGCACATCGCGAATTTCATTCCATCCCTTGCCGACGGCAGCCAGAAAGCCCACGTATCCGGTGCTCAGTTCTCCGTTCGCGGGCACTCTGCAAAATGTGGGTGTCTCGAAAAGCGAGCCCGCGAGAAAGCTTTCCTCTTTCCCCAGCGGCATGGGAGTCGTTCCGAATTCCAATCCTCGCGCTTGAGTCTTGCCGTTCCAGGGCGCACCCTGCCGCGCGCAATTCTCTTCCCAGATCGCGATCCAGGGAAACCTGTTTCGCGAAAAGCAGTACCCGGCGACCAATCCGAGCCTCCGGTTCAAGACTGCGAAAAAAGCAATTGGGCGTTCGGGATCCGTCAGTATCGCGGCCACAAACCCTTTACCCTCCACCGGAAACGGCTGCGACAGATCGACGGCATGACCAGCCTCTCCCGGCGCGTGCGGCCAGCGAAACTCTCTGGAATTCTCCAACAAGCTCTTGCCTTCATAGCCCAGCGGCCAGGTCATCCCCTTGGTCGCGGACGCCGCGATGACGCTCTCGCCGCTCCGCATAAAGGGAGCGCCGAATGTTACATGCTGTGTCCAGTGAAAGTAGTGGTCCGCCCCAAGCTGGTTATGAACCGTTTCGCGAACATAGACCGCGGATTCGCCTTGATTCACACTCAATTCACGCCGGAACTTCAAGCCGGCAGCGGGCAGGTTGGTCTTCATCATCAGCTTTGCTCCTGACAATGAAGCCGTCATCCCTCCTGTTCGCCAGCGCGAAACACCGGCTTCGCCGTGCAGACACAGGCCTTTTTTGATCTCCTCATCCGACGGCGCGCCGAAATAGTCGAGGCACAGCGCATGACCGGTGAATCCCGCCAGAAACTTCCCCACAAAGGGTGGACCATATTTTCTTTTGTGTTTCCCTGATTCGTACTGGTCGGGATCGATTGTGCGCCACGGCGATTCCCACAGCACATTGTCATCGGGCCTGCCGGAGCCTGCGCGAAAACGCAATTCCGCGATCGAACCACCGCCGGTCAGCGTGGTCAACTCAATCAGATCATTCGCCAGGCAATAACCGGGACGCCCCTTCCACGAAATCTTCCGGCAGGTGGGAGTAGAGTTCGCCATGTTCAGGCCGCGAATCCGCCATCGATGGAAAATGCAGTGCCGGTCACGAACGTCGCCTGGTCCGATACCAGATAGAGCGCCGCCTGTGCCACCTCGTCCGCCGTTCCCAAACGTCCCATCGGTTGCCGCGCAACGAATTGCTTGCGTGCTTCCTCGGGATCGGCAAATGCCGCCAGCCGCTGATGAAGCGACGGCGTGTCGATGGTTCCCGGACACAGGCAGTTGACACGAATGTTGTCTCGCACATAGTCGAGGGCCATGCTGCGTGTCAGCGAAATAACCGCGCCCTTCGAAGTGCTGTAGGCCGCGCGATCGACCACGCTGCGCAGCGCCGTGGTCGAGGCCGTATTCAGAATCGCTCCACCACCCTGCTTGAGAAATATTGGCACGACTTCGTGACAGAGCAGGTACATGCTCTTCACATTGATCGCCATAGTGCGGTCCCAGTCAGCTTCGCTGGTCTCGTGGATTTTCCCGTGGGGCACGACTCCGGCGTTGTTGAACAGAATATCCACCCGGCCGAATTCCTCAAGCGCCTGCCGCACGATTCGCACAACGTCTTTCTTCTGCGAAACGTCGGCCTGGATCGCAAGCGCCGTTCCGCCCGCTGAGCGAATTTCCCGGGCGACTTCTGCGTTGGTCGTGGCATCCAGATCCACCGCCGCAATCTTCGCGCCTTCTTTCGCGAACAACACCGCGCTCGCGCGGCCAATCCCCGCCCCGGCTCCGGTAATAATCGCGACTTTGTCCGCCAGGCGCATGGTTACTCTTTTGTAGCCGCTCCCGTGCCGCTCTCTTGAAATCCCATGCCTCCCGTTGGCACCAGCATTCCGCCATCCACCATCAGCGCGGCCCCGGTGATGAACGACGCCCAATCGCTCGCCAGAAAGGCCACCGCATTCGCGACTTCTTCGGGACGCCCCATCCGCCCCAGCGGGTGCATGCGGTGACAGGTCTCGATAACTTTCTCGGGATGCGCATCCAGGCTGGCCGCCCAGCGCAGCATTGGCGTATCGATCGCTCCCGGACACACGCAGTTCACACGAATGTTTTTTCCGGCGTAGTCGAGCGCCATGGCGCGCACCAGCCCCAGCAGTGCATGCTTGGCTGTTACGTAGGCCGCCGAGTTGCCCACCGCGGTGAAACTTTGCACCGATCCCACGACCACGATCGCTCCACCTCCGCGTTTCGCGATCCACGGCACCGCAAACTTCGAGACATGAAAGCAGCCCTTCAAATTGACCGACATCACCTCGTCCCAAAGCTCTTCGGATGTGCCCGTCACGTCGCCGTAACGCTGGATGCCCGCGTTGCTCACGACAACGTCGATCCCGCCAAATTTCGCCGCCACCGCACCAATCGCTTTCTCGACTTCGGCAGGAATCGCCACATCGCAAGGGTAGAACTCCACGCTTTCGATCCCCCTGACGCAGCGTCTGCGCGGTCTTCTCTCCCGCTGTCCGATCGCGGTCGAGGATCGCGACCGCCGCGTCCAACCCCGCGAACTTGCGGGCAGTCGCCTCTCCAATGCCCATGGCCCCGCCCGTGACCACCACAACTTTGTTCTTGAAGGTAATGCTCATGGCTGCATCTCCTGGGGCGGTGCGAGCCGGCTGGTCTTTTCCAGCGCAAGCTTCGAATGGCTGCGCAGGCGCAGCGTGACAATCTCGAAGGGGCGCAATGAAACCTGAATACCGCCATCCACCGGAATCACACTTGACTGGTTATCCTCCAGTCCCGAACACCGCCACGCCTCGCTGATCCCGAAATAAGGACTACTCAGATGCGCGTTTTCCGCTTGTCCGGCGACCTCTTCCAGACGAACGATGGTTCCATCTCCGTCTTCCGCCATCTTCCACGTGATCAGAGCCACGTTCGGATTGTCGACTTTCAGCAAGCTCGCTTGATCGCTGGGCAAAAGCCCGGGCGTGAACGTCGCATTCACCGGATCCGACTCAAGCGGCGTGAGTGCTCCCCAACCCGCCCGCGTGAACCCGGCAGGATCGAAGCCGCGTTCACTGACCAGCGAGTAGTGAAAGGAAAAATCTCCGCCCTGTCCCGGAGCAAAATTGGTGCCCCAGTAATTATTCATCAGCCAGGAAAAGATCGTGCCCGAAGCAGGCGTGAACTCCGCCGGCCACTTGCCCCGCACAATGTCGCCAAAGTTGACCAGCGGCGCATCGGCCGGCAGGATCGCCGCGCTCCAGTCGCCGCTTCGCACCGCCGCCCAATGATTCACCGTATACCACTCGCGGCTGCCGCCCAGCAGTTCATCTTTCGCCGGGTCCACCCACCCGTTCTGAGTCTCGTAAGCAAACTGCGGCTTCTCTGCGGCGAATGGAAAGGCGATATAAGTCGCTTCTTTACTCAGCACGTAGTCTTTGTGAATCTTGTACGCGAAATCGATCCGTTTCTCGGAATCGAAGAGCGTGATCTCCGTCCGCACCGCCGGCGTGTGCGGCGCCGACGATTCGAGCGTGATCTTGGTCCCGAACGGAACCTCTTCGACGCCGACGACACGTCCGTGGCTAGCCGCGACCGGATCGAGTTTCGGAGGCTTCAACGAACTGCCATATCGATACAGGCTGTTATTCGGCATATCGTCGGCGCCCGTAACGTACACATAGGCGCCGAAACGATACGGACTGCTCGCATCCACCAATTCGCGATTCAGATCCTTGTCCCAGATGCTGCGCAACGCGCCGGATTCGGCATCAATCGTGACGCGATAATAGCGGTTCTCGAAGGTCGTCCCCGGTCAGCTTTGCGTTGACTCGCCTACCGGCGTCTTCTCCGCTCGAATCGCAAACAGCTTGTAGCCAACCGCCGGCACGTCTTCCGCGCGAAAACGCACCAGGCGATACCCACCACCGAATCCCGGCAACGGAGTACTCTTCCCGATGTGCAGGGTCTCCACGGGAACGCCTTTTCCGGTCACGCTGTCGAACAAACCGTAGCCGTCCTGCAGATCGATCGTCACCAGTCCGCTCCGCGTCCAGTTCAGGGAATTAAAGACGGCGATGGAAGTGTCCTTCGGCCCCAGGAACGACTCCAGTTGCGCCCAACTGCGATGAATCGATTCCCCAATCTCCCGATCCGCGCTCGTGGTTCGCGAATGTTTCAGCGCCAACTGGTTTTTCGTCTGCTCGTTCTCGGGCTGGGTTGTCGCCCCAACGTAGGTCCACGTATGCTCGTCGAACAATAGACTGTTGTTCCAGGCGCGATTCAGAAGCTCACGCTCGGGACGAAGCTCCGGATTCAACACTGCCGGCACCGTCCCCATCTTTTCCGCCGAAAGGATGCGCTGCTGATTCTCCCGATGAATGGCCGTGGCTGCGCTGTCGGACCCGAACCCATCCTCCCAGTAAGGGCCGAAATCTCCGCGATACGTCGCGATCTGCCCGTCGAATTGCTTCTCGATACTAGCCATCGCATCGCCGAACGTCGAGAACTCCAGGCGCGGCCATGCATAAAGCTTCGACCATTGGCCCGGCAGTTCCGCCTGCTCTTTGGCAAGCGGAGTGTTCTCCAACTGAGTGCCGAAGATGATGGTCGAAGTCGCTTTGTATTCCGGATGCGAGTATGCCTGCAGAAATACCGGCAAAGAGTCGTGCACCGCTTCGAGCCGCGGAGGAGTCGCAAACAGCGTCCCCAATTGGAGATACGCGCGCGAATACCACATCAACACGCGGCCGCCATCGGGCCCCTCCCAATAGAACGGAGATTTCTCGTTCCAACGCCCGATCAGCAGGATGGGCGCGCGCCATCCGTTGCTCGCCGCAACGAAATACTTGACTCCCGCATCGGCCAGCACTGACGCATACGACCAGCTATACGACGGCACATCGGTGATGTGAGCCGCGCCCAGTTGCAATCCATTCTGCCTGGCGAACGTGTGGCTGTCGTAGAGCGAACGAAACAGGCCTTCGAGCGAGGCCGTACCCGTGTGTTGGTTCGCATACTGCGGCGGCAGGACGATCTTTCCGTCCTTCATCCAGTGGATCAGTTCATGCTTTTTCTCGTCCGAGCGCCCAGCGATGTACTTCTCCGCCACCCAATCGCCGTCCAGGGTCCAGCGGAATTCCGGAATGCGCTTCAGGATCTGCATCACGCCATCAATCGACTCGGAATGCAGTTCCGCTACCTTTTCCGGATAATCAGTGAACCCGATATCCAGGTGCTCCTGCGGCACTATAAACACGGTCCATTTTTTCGCTGCGGTCAGGTTGAGGGGAAACTTCTTTGCTCCAATCTTCAGGGTCGCGCGTGTAGCCCCAGTCCACTCCGGAACGTCAAATTCCAGGCGCTGTTCCCCGAACGCATCCGTCGACGTGAAAACTTGCCGCAGGGTCCTGCCTCCGACGGACAGCTCCGCGTCGCCCGCGCGCGGACCAGTGGCAAAGCCTGCATACACTTCCACTACTTCCGCCAGTCCGGCCTTGGTGTCGCGATAAAAGATCGACGGCACCACCATGGCGTCGACTGCGTTCGGCTGGTAGTGGGCTGCCGCATCCTGGCTGAACTGCCAACGCGTCGTAGACCAGCCCGCTATGGCCGAGAGCGATGGCGCCGAAAGAATTCTGCGGCGTCGACGGATCATCGAGCGCGGTCAGCACCAGTCGATTGCTTCCCTTCTTTAACCACGCGGCTGGCATCGCGATGATCTTCGTATCGGCCGAAGTCTGGGGAACGAACGTTCCTTCCCAGTCACCCGCGTTGTAGTCGAGCCGCGGATGAAAATAGAACATTCCGGCATGCCCGTTGATGTCCACGCGCAAGTGAGACAAGCGCGGCGTCTCATACAGCATGGCGATTTTCAGGCGATAGACGCCGCGGGGAGCTTCGGGAAGATCAAACAACACCGTGAATGGATGCTCGCGCCCACCAGCCATGCCGTTCGCCGGGCCCGGCTGAAAGCGTTGCCAGTCCTGCGCGTCTTTGCTCTGACCTGCGCGGTAAACCGGATCGTCCTTCGGATTGGAGTAGTCAATTCCCTGGCTGCGGAATTCGTTCGAGGAATGATCGAAGACACCGATCCGCCACACCGTCCGTTCCGCGGCATGGGCAAAGCTCGCGCTCAACAACAGCGCCAGCACCACCGCCAGGTCCCGAGCACTAATCTTGGTCACCATTCACCACTTCGGCTGGTAGGTAATCGTTCCGGGCTGCCGCGGATCTTCGATCCACGATCCCATCTGCTGCTTCTTCGAGAGCTCGTGATATTTAGCCAGCTTGTCGCGGTCGAGTTTCACACCGAGCCCCGGACCCTTGGGCACAGCCATCTTCCCGCCTTTGTATTGCAGCTTGCCGCCCTCCAGAATGTCATCGGTGAGATGGTGGTAATGAGAATCGAGCGCCATCGTCAGATTCGGAAGCGAGGCGCCAAGATGCAGCATGGCTGCTTGCGAAATCCCGAACTCCGCGCCGCTGTGCATCCCCACATCCACGCCCATCGCTTCGCAGATCTGTCCCGCCAGCCGTGCCCGGCTGATGCCTCCATACCAGTGCGGATCGAGCAGCACGACATCCAGCACATTCATGGCAATGTTGGGTGCGAGGTCTTCGAACGCAAAAACGGACATGTTCGATGCCAAGCGTCACCCACGGCACTTTCGCGTTCACCCTCGCCATCGCGCGCATTCCCCAGACCGGGTCTTCCAGATATTCCACGTCATATTCGTGCAGCTGCCGCGCCACCCGAACCGCCGTTGTCACCGACCATGCCGCATTGGGATCGAGCCGGATCTTCAGCTTGGGAAACGCCTTGCGCAGGGCAATGAACGTCTCGATCTCCTCGTCTGGAGGAAACACGCCATTCTTGTATTTGAGCGTCTCGAATCCATACTTCTTGACCAGTTCCTCGGCGAATTTCACCATTTGTCCGGTGTTCGCCACCTCGCCCCGCTTTTCGTCGTTGTTGTACCGGTAGAAGAGATACGCGGCAAAAGCAACCTGATCACGGATCTTGCCGCCGATAATCTCGCACACCGGCTTGCCCAGCGCCTTCCCCTGCAGGTCAAGACAGGCGAACTCGAGCGCCGCAAACCCCAGCACGTGCCCGAATAACTTCAAAGAACTCGGCGCTCCCAGCTTCCAGCGAATCCTCTCCAACTGGAACGGATCCTCGCCAACCAGCAGCGGGCGCATCTCCGCAAGCTGGCCTTCACGGCTGGCGCCTCCGTAGCATTCCCCGAGTCCTACCAACCCCTCGTCGGTGTGTACTTCCACAATGATTCTGGAGAATCCCGGGTGCGACCCGAAGGCGTAGCGCAACGGCGCTTCGATAGGAATGAATGCAGGAGTCCACCGCACATCGGTAATCTTCATGACCGAACTGCCTTTCTCCTTCGTCTCAACGCTGGTTGGCCAGCAACTGACCACGCACGCCGGCGGACGCCCGGCAAATGTGCCAACGCCCCAGGTTCGCTACGAACATCTGATCGAAATTCGGACCGCCGAACGCGATATTGGTCGGCCCCGCGATCATGGTTCCCGCGGGATCATAAGCCAATAGCGACACCTTACCGCTCTTCGCTACCTTGTACAGGTTGTGCGAGGCATAGCACGTGACATAGAGATTGCCCCGCGCATCGAACGCCGCACCGTCTGGAATCCGCTCCAGCCCGGAGGCGTACACTCGCGGTTTGCCCCCCCGCCCATCGCTTTTGATCTCTACTTCCACCACGTTGTTTCGAGTACTCTGCACCACATAGAGGAAGCGCTCGTCGGCGCTCAGCGAGAGTCCATTGGCGAAAGCAAAGGGTCCGGCAAAGACTTCAGCGTTTCCGTTGGGGCGTAAACGATAAACCCAGCCATTCACTTCCCCAAAGTCCCCGGAGTCGGAAAAATACAGATTGCCTTCCGAATCGAAGACCGAGAAGTTGGGCGTCTTCAGTTTGCGCGATCCCACGCGCTCCCACGAATCCAGCACCCGCCCCTTGCGATTCATCCGAACCAGCGCCGGCAGCTTGAAATTGCAAACATATAACTCCTGCTGCCGCGAGAACGTCAGCCCCAGACAGAACCCGCCGATCCGGGCGACCTCGCTCAGCCGGCCCCGGCGGTTGATGCGGTAAATCTGCCCCAGTTCGCCGCCCGCCCACAGTTCTCCGTCGGCATCGAAAGCCAGTCCTTCGGGATGGTCCAGTCCCTCGGCAAAAATCTGGAAGCGCGAAAGAGGGATTTCAGCCTTCATTTGTTTGTCCGACAAGCGAACGTATATACTCCGGGAAAACTACTGTCAATCGGAAAAACCGATCGTTCCGGCCCTGGGTAGGGCTTTTGAGCTTTGGGCAGCGGGGGGACCAATGCGCATCGCAACCTTCGAGTACGACGGCAAGCAACGTCTGGGAGCGGTTCTCGAAGACCGCGTCCTCGACCTGGCAGCCTCAGCCAAAGCCTCCGGTGAGGACGCCACCCTGTTCGCTACTATGCAGAGTTTTCTGCTCGCTGGACCTACCGCCCACGCCGTTGCGCAGAAACTTACCGCCAGCGGCCCCAACCGCCCCGAGAGTTACGCGTTGCAGAGCGTTCAATTCCGCGCGCCGGTTCCTCACCCGGGTAAGATCGTGGCCGTCGGACTCAACTATCGCGACCACTCTCTTGAGCAAGGAATCGATCCCCCCAGCGCGCCTATACTCTTCGCGAAATTCTCCACCAGTATCGCTGGCCCGGCCGATCCGATCGTCCTGCCCAACGGGGATGCCCAGGTCGATTATGAGGCAGAATTGGCCGTGGTTATTGGTCGCCGCTGCAAGGGAGCCACGTCGTCAAACGCCATGGATTGCGTCTCCGGCTACATGGCCTTGAACGATGTGTCGGCCCGCAAATGGCAATTCGCCGACAAGCAGTGGGTACGGGGAAAATCCTGCGACACATTTTGTCCGACTGGCCCCTGGCTTACGACCCGCGACGAAATCGCCGACCCCCACACACTCAACATTTGTACCCGGGTCAACGGCGTCACTCTGCAAGACTCCAATACCAAACTCCTCATTTTCCGGATTCCGGAGCTGATCGCATACATCTCTGCCAGCATCACCCTTGAACCCGGAGACATCATCGCCACCGGAACTCCCGAGGGCGTAGGCGTGTTTCGCAAACCTCCGATTTTTCTTAAGCCTGGCGACGTTGTCGAGGTCGAAGTCGAGAAGCTCGGTGTGCTGAAGAACCCAGTCGTGGCCTCCGCTGTTCACTAAAATCTCCCCTCTCGGTCGCGTCCTCGGGAGTCAGACGTTCGTTTTTTTCTTGACAAGCACCAAGTTTGTCAGACAAACTTCACCCGTTCGAGGACAATCGAAGTGGCCAATCCCGATCCCGTCGCCGCGGAACCGATTCGTCGCGAAACCGTTATGGAGACCGTCGCCCGCCGCATTGAGGGACTGATCCGCGGCGGAGACCTGCAGGTGGGCAGCCGCCTTCCCCCCGAACCGAAGCTCGCCGCCATGCTCGGCGTCAGCCGCAGTTCCCTGCGCGAAGCGCTTAAGGGACTGATGTTCCTCGGACTGATCAAGGCTCGCCCCGGATACGGCACCTATATCCAGTCCTCGCTCGGACGCGTCGTCAGCCGCCACTTTCAGTGGATGCTGTTGCTGCAGGAGATCAAGTACCTCGAACTCTACGAACTGCGCAAGATTCTCGAACCCACCGTCGCAGCTCTCGCTGCCCGCCGCGCCAGCACGGAGGATCTCGAAAAGATGGAAGGCGCCATCAAGGGAATGAAGGCCAGTTTCAATCGCCCCGAACAGTACATGGGGTTCGAGATGACCTTCCATGAAGAGTTCGCCCACGCCTCGAAAAATGCCGCGGTCGAGACCCTGCTGCGCATGATGTACGACGCCCTCGCCGAAGGCCGCCGTCGCACCCTGCCTTTGATCAATGACTTCGCACGCAACTTTGAACGCCACCAACGGATCTTCCGCCTCATCGCCAATCGCGACGCGGCCGGAGCCCGCCGTGCGGTGCTCGACGATCTGCGCTACGCCGAAACGCTCTTGCGCAAGGATCTCGAAGCCCAGAAACGTTTCAGTGACCGGATGGAAACTGCCCAGCCGGCGCCGTCGACCAAACGCAAAGCTCCCGCAAAAGCCTGGGGAGAGCGTTTAAAGGGGAGGTAATTCATGTCACGAACGAACCGCCAGACCTCGTATTTCGTGATGACCGTCTTCATGCTTGTCCTTCTCGCCTGCGCGACCGCTCTCGCGCAGTACGACACCGGCGCGATCGTCGGAATCGTCAGAGACAAGACAGGCGCAGTCGTGACCAGTGCGGATGTCCGGGTCACGAACCTGAAGACCGGCCGTGTCTACAACGCAAAAACCGACAGCGACGGTGCCTATGAAGTCCCCGGCCTGCCTGCCAGCACCTACAAAGTTGAGGTCGATCACCCCGGCTTCAAGACCGGCATCATCGACCACATCGTCCTTTACGCCACCGATCGCCGAGCCGCCGATGTCGAGTTGGCCGTCGGCGCCACCAGCGACCAGATCACCGTCACCGCCGATACCACCACGGTCAACACCCAAACCAGCGAGACTGGCGCCTCCATCGATTCCAACAAAGTCGAAAATCTGCCGCTGAACGGGCGCGACTTCACCTCTCTGATTGCGCTCGTCCCCGGTTCGGTCACCACTGGCTCGTTCGGGCAGAACAGCCTCGGCGGATACGAAACCACATTTGCCGGAGTCAATGTGCTGCTCGACGGTGCGGACGCGACCCGCATCGATGTCAACGCCGTAAGCACGCAGCTGGGTCGTCAGGCTTCCCGTATCAGCCGCGCCAGCGTCGATAGCATTCAGGAATTCAAAGTCCTCTCAGGGACCTACTCCGCGGAATATGGACGATCGAGTGGCGATATCGTCAATGTCATTACCAAGTCCGGCGGCAATGACTTGCACGGAGGCTTATTCGAGTTCTTCCGCAACGACGCTTTCGACGCGAAGAATTACTTCGCCACTCAAGTCACTCCGCTGCGATTAAGTCAGTTCGGCGGAAATCTCAGTGGTCCCATCAAGAAAGACAAGTTGTTCTTTTTCGTGAACTACGAGGGCGTTCGCCAGATCGTGAATAACCCCACCGGTCCCGTCGCGGTTCTCACGCAGGCGGCAAGGGCCCCGGCGGTAGCCTCGATCCTGCCCGTCATCAATGCGATCCCGCTTCCCAATGTGGCCGGACCAGTGATTTTCCAGAATCCCGGAGGGAGCCCCATCGTTCGTACCGATCTCGGATACTTTGAGGGCAATCTCCGCAACAGTCTGCAGGAAGACACGGGCTCGGTGAAGGTCGATTACAACGCGTCCAACCGGGACACATTCTCTTTCCGCTACAACATCGCCGATTCCTATACCAGCACTCAGTACGGAATCGCTGCCGACCAGGTTTCACCTTCCAGCAGTGTGAACCACTTGCTAAAGGGCACCTGGAATCATACCTTCAGCCCCACCGTGCTGAACGAGTTCGGCGTTGCCTTCAATCGCCCGCAGACCGACTCTCTGGGCGGTGGCGGCAATTTCCCCATCATCCAGTGCTCCGCGTTCTGGGGATGCGACAACACCAACACTTTTGTGACCGCCCCGGGACCGGCCCTGTTCTCCAATCGCAGACCACAGCATGCGCTCCAGTTTCTCGACACGGTCAGCTGGATCAAGGGACGCCACTCCATTCGCGTTGGCCTCGACATTCGGCACGTGGTCACCCACGATGCGCTCGACCCCCAGGAGTTCCTGGCCTTCGACGGCACCGCCGACTTCCTTGCCAATCAGGGTGAGCAACTCAGCACGCTGGGCCACACCATGGTAGGCGTGCAGAACACGAATTACGGGTTCTTCATCCAGGACGACTTCCGGATGACTCCGCGTTTCACTCTAAATCTGGGTTTGCGCTACGAGTACAACTCGGTGTTGCACGGGGATCTGATTCAGAACTTCGACATAGCGACCCTAATGCGCAACCCATTGGACCTGGTAGCCCCCTTCCAACCGCTGGGCGCAGGGCTCTATAAGCCAGACCGCAACGACTTTGGACCGAGAGTTGGATTCGCCTGGGATCCTCGCGGTACTGGCAAGACCGTTATCCGTGGCGGCTTCGGCGTCTTCTACAACCCGCTGCTTACCGGCGCTGCGCTGTCTCTCGCTGGCAACCATCAGCAGGGCTTCAATGTCAACTTCCTTAACCTGGCGTTTGGCCTGACCTCTTGCACGCCGAACTTCAGCCCTCCGCCGAATTTTTACTACATAAGCTATCCCATACCGAATCCCTTGCCGGTTTGTACGCCGCCCCTGCCGGCGAACGTCAACTGCGATTGACCCGAATATGCGCGATAGCTACTCCATGCACTGGAGCTTTGGAACGCAGCAGGAAATCGCCCGCGATACCGTCATTGAAGTCTCTTACGTCGGCAATCGCGGCGTAAAGCTGCCCGCCGGCGCCGCCTACGCCGGACAAGAGCTCAACCTGTCTCCCTTCGTCTTTGTGCCGAATCAGCTCAGCCCCGTTTATGGCCAGGTCCGCCGCTTGGGGAATTTCGTCAATTCCAACTACCACTCCTTGCAAGCCAGCCTGCGCCGCCGTATCTCGAAGGGCCTGAATGTCGATGCCAACTACACCTGGGCGCATGAACTCGATGACGGCGTGAATATTCTGACCAGCGCTTATCAGAACTCTCGCGATCCCAATGCTGACTACTCCAGCGGCGACATCGATGTACGCCACAACTTCACTCTCGGCGCGGTGTGGGAAATTCCCTCCACTTCTGCCCTTCCCAAGGGCTTGGGCAAAGGCTGGCAGTTGACCAGTCTCATCCAGGCGCGCAGCGGACTGCCTTTCAACATCGCCTTGTCGTCTCCATTCCTCGGCATCGATCAGTTGCGTCCTAACCTGGTGCCCGGACAATCGATCACGCCTGGGAACTACAGCGTCCCCGGCAACCAGTTGAACATCAACGCGTTTTCCGCTCCCGCATATCTCCAGTACGGAAACCTGGGACGTAACGCCGGACGCGGTCCCGGATTTGCCCAGTTCGATATGGGCCTTTCCAAGAACACGCAAATTACCGAGCGTTACGGATTACAGTTGGGCGCGCAGGTTTTCAACCTCTTCAACCACCCGAACTTCTCGAATCCGTCGGGCATCCTCAACGACCCGAACTTCGGCAAAAGTACCAGCACCATCGGCACTCTGGTGGGCACCGGAACCTCGCGCCAGATTCAGCTGTTCCTGAAACTTAACTTCTAACCAGCGCTCCCCCGCTGCGCAAACCGGGGCTTCCTCCGTGGAAGCCCCGTAGCTTTTTCCGGTATGCTCAGGAGAGATGGATTCCCATGATTTCTCGAGTGCGAACTCTGGCAACCTGCGCTATAGCCGTTCTGATGTCGCTGCTTTGCCTGGCATCCATGACTCAGGCCCAGACCGCCCCCAGCACCATCAAAACGATTTACATCATGCCCTCCAGCCATTGGGATCTCGGCTTCCTCGCGCCTCCCGAAGAAATCCTGCCGCGCCTCAAGCCGCACATCGACGAAGTCATCGCCAATGCCAAGGCTGATCCTGAATTCCGCTGGACCATCGAAAGCGCCTGGCAGATCCGCGAGTGGCTCAACCGCACTACCGATCCCCAGCAGATCAAGGATTTCGTCGACCTGGTGAATAAAGGACAGATTCAGGTCTCCGCCGTCTTCGGCAGCATGCACACCGAGTTCATGGGCGCCGAAGAACTCAACCGGATCACCTACGACATGAAGGATCTGGAAAAGCGCCTCGGCATCAAGACCGACTTCGCCATCATGGACGACGTGCCCGGTTTCACCTCACGTCTGCCGCAGGTGCTGGCCCGCAGCGGCATCCACTATTTCGTGAATGGCTCGAACATCTTCCTCTTCGGAGGCACATCTCTCACTCCCGGCCAGATGCCCTTTTACTGGACGGCCCCCGACGGCAGCCGCGTCCTCACCTGGCAGACCCAGGGCCGACTGGGCGGATACACCGAAGCCATGGCCGACTACTATCTCGATCCCGGCGAAATCGAGCCCTACACCAAAGAGCATTTCTATCCCAAGGAATGGGAAGGCCTCCCGCGTCTGGAGATCATGCAGCGCGGCGTCGACAAACTGCTCGATAAATATTCCAAAGCCAACTATCCCTACGACGCCCTACTGCTGCTCGATCTTCACGACTTCATTTCGAGCGATCGCGAGGAGAAGCAACTACTTCCCGCCGTGCGCGAATGGAATGCCGCCGGCAAGCAACCGCGTATCGTTGTCTGCACTCCCGCCGAGTTCTTCCATCACATGGAGTCGGAATACGGCAAAGACCGTTTCCCGTCCTACTCCGGCGACTACAGCGGACTATGGTCGGAGGTGAAAACCAACTCGCCCTCCATCGCCGCCAAGGCGCGCTGGATCGACAATCACATGCCGGTCGCCGAGATGCTCTGGAGCCTGCTCACCTTTCGCAACCTGACCAGCCTGCCCGCCGGCAATCTCGAAGACACGCGGTTCAAACTTTACAAATATGATGAGCATTCGGGAGCGGCGCAGGTGGGCTGGCCCAAACTTATGACGCGCGCGGAAGTCGATGAACAGAACAAGGAGTACGTCGACTACGTTTCCACCGGCCAGTCGGACATTCAATATCTGCTCGATTCCGGCTTGCAGACGCTGCTGGGACAAAAGCCGGCAAAAGCCCAGACTGTGGCCGTGTTCAATCCAGTTAGCTGGGAGCGATCTGAGATCGCGCGGCTGAAATCGAAAGAGAATATCATTCTCCGTGACCCTGCCACGGGACACCTTGTTCCCTTGCAGCGCGTCTCTCCCGACGAAGTCGCTTTTCTCGCCGAGAATGTTCCAGCGCTCGGCTACAAAACCTACCTCCTCGAAACTGCCGGGCCCGCCAAGTCTTTGGCCTCATCAGCCTCGACGACGTCAACTCGAGAACTCGTTTTACCGTCTGCGTATCCGTCCCACCGACGGAGCTATCCTCAGCCTCTTCGATAAATCGCTGAATCGCGAACTCGTCGACTCCACTGCCGGCAAGGCGCTCAACCAGCTTCTGCGCTGGATTCCTTCCGACAATCTTCCCGTCGGCATCGGTAAACTCACGCTCACCCGCGATAGCGGCCCCATCTTCGACCGCATCGTGATCCATCGCCCCGACACCTTCTGGCCCACGACCGAGATCCGGATTTATCACTCGATCAAGCGCATCGAAATTGCCAACGAACTCGATCGCGACAAAATGCCGTTTGTCGCCAGCAATCAGATCGGCGAATATTATTCCTTCAACTTCCCATTTCTCTTTAAGGGATCGTCACAGGTGTGGCTGGAAGACGGCATCGGCTACCACCGCATCCCCGAGGACTACTTGCCCGGCGCTCGCACCGACGCCGGAGTTCCGCAGCACTCGCTCGTGCTCACTGGAGAATCCGGCGGGAGCCCCGTCAATATCACGCTCTCGCAGCGCGAAGCCTTCTTCGACTATCTTCCCGGCTTGCCCGGGGTAAAGGGCCCCAACACGTTCTTCAATGCCGTGCGCGCCACCGTGATGCGCAAGCAGGATCAGGGCGAGACCCGCGATCTGGGCATGGTCAACTTCCCGACCGTCGAACCCGGCCTGCCGCCAACCTCGTGGTATCACTTCGCGATCACCTCCGCGAAGGGAGACCTCGATCCCGTCGCCTCCTACCGCGAAGGCGTCAGCTTCGACCTGCCGCTGATGACAGCCGAGTTGTCATCTTCCATGACACCAGCCGAGCCGCAGCTTTCTTACTTTTCGCTCAACGCCGACAACGTCGCCATCCTCGCCTTCAAGCCCAGCACGGATGGGAACCTCGAACACTACACCCTCCGCCTTCAGGAGATCGCCGGCAAAGCAGCTGATGTCGAGCTGAAAACGCCGCTGAAAATCACGGCTGCGGAAGAAACCAATCTCACCGAAGATCAGGTCATCGCGCCCGTCGCGCTCAACCCCCTGCGGGTCCATCTCACGCCGCACCAGACCTTCACCCTGCGCCTCACCATCCCTCATCCCCACAAGACCCGTTCCGACCGTTGGTGGGAGTGGTAAGCCGGGAAACGACTCTCGGGAAGCTCTGTTTTAGCGGGAAATCACTCAAGCATGAATTCACCGTAGGTTGCTGGAATATGGTGGCCAGGGACGGAGTTGAACCGCCGACGCCAGCCTTTTCAGAGCTAAAATAAACAATAATTACAACAACTTCGTGGTACGGGTGGCGCTAGGAAGTTGTTGATAGTGCGTGGTGAAAACAGCAACTGCGGGTCAAAGGTGCGGGTAGCAGAAGACCTGCTTTGTCGTCGAATAGACAGCGCATCGCGGTAGCCATTCCTTGCCTTCACAAGGTCTCGGTCCCAACCGCGGTTTCCGCATCAGGATGGCACTACCATCAAGGGAACGGAATCTGAGAGATTGCGTCCTTTAATGCCTCTTTCTTGAACGGAATATGATGACACTTGCTGTTCCGTTGTTGATCCTTACAGCGAGTGCGGCGGACCAGTACCCTGACAAGGCTCGCGCGCCTCAAATCGGCCCGTACCAGCAATCTCAATGAGCTTATTGAGCAAGAGTCTTTATCTCCCGAATTCTTCACATACTCGACTACATCCACCGCTGCCCGCTCCGCTTCGATCTCTCGATGTTCACAAACCGATTCCACGGCAACGAGTTGGTTTTCATAGTTTCAGCTTTTCGTTGAGCTCGTAGCTGGTGCTGCGCCCGCCTGCGGGGCTGCGGACAAGTACGCCGCTCTCGACGAGCGGCAGAATGTCTCGGAGGGCCGTATCCTGCGAACACTTCGCAAGCTTTGCGTATTTCGATGTCGTGAGTTTGCCCTCGAAGCCATTGAGCAGACGATTTATCACGAGACGCTGGCGCTCGTTAATCGTGATACCGGCAATAGCTTCCCAAAACCGCGCCTTCGCGAGGACAGCGCCGAGCGTGGTCTGTGCACCGTCGATGGCGCGGCCCAGACAACCGAGAAACCATTCCATCCAGGGCGTGATATCGAGTGTCCCCTTCTGCGTTTGCTCAAGAATGTCGTAATAGGCCGAGCGCTCCTGCCGGATTTGCGCCGACATGCTGTAAAAGCGTTGAGGAGAGCTTTCCGGCGCTGGCGCGCGCAATACGGCCGTTGCCGTCGTCGAACGGGTGGATGGTGACGAACCAGAGGTGGCCAGTCCTGCATCGTCATTTCCTGAAGCCAAGATAGCCCCATGTTGTTCGAATTGACGGTTGACGCATTTGTGATCCGTGACCCGCTCATAGCGCCTGAAGGCTAAAGTTCCGCTGGATTTGGCCGATCTTCCTCTGCAGGAGGCTTACCATGACCGACAGCCAGTTCATTCCGGCCGCCCAATACCTGCGCAAGTCAACCGAACACCAGCAGTACTCTCTAGCGAACCAGATGGCCGCCATTCAAAAGTATGCGGAGAGCAAAGGGTTTGCGATCGTCCAGACCTACACGGACACAAGGACCGGAGTCATTCTGAGGCGGCGAGCGGGTCTCCGCCAGTTGCTGCAGGATGTGACGGGAGGCGCGGCGACGTACCGGTTCATCCTCGTTTACGACGTGAGCCGATGGGGGAGGTTCCCGGATGCAGACGAATCGGCACACTACGAGTTCCTTTGCAAATTGGCCGGCATTCCAGTGCATTACTGTGCCGAGACGTTTGCCAACGACGGCACAATGCCGAGCCTGATCATGAAGGCTCTTAAAAGAACCATGGCAGCGGAATACAGCCGGGAACTGGGCGTCAAAGTTTTCGAGGGTCAGAAACGGTTGGCAGACCTGGGTTTCAAACAGGGCGGACTTCCTGGATATGGGCTGCGACGAATGCTGGTCGATGCCGATCGGAATCCCAAGCAGCAGCTGTCATTTGGAGAGCGCAAGAGCATCGCCCGAGATCGGGTGATACTGGTTCCCGGGCCCCGCGACGAAGTCGAATGCGTGCGCGCGATCTACCGGATGTTCCTGTCTGAGAAGCGCACGGTGTACGCCATCGCGCGTGAACTGAACCTAAGAGGCATCCCTTACATCGGTGATTCGAAATGGAAATACCAGAACGTCTATTACATCCTCACCCATCCCAAATACGCAGGCTGTCATATCTTTGGGCGCACATCCTCCAAACTGTACACACCTCCGGTTCGCCTGGAGAGAGACAAGTGGACCATTACTCCCGGAGCCTTTGAGCCGATTGTGGCCCCGGCGACGTTTGCCGAAGCGCAGCGGCTATTGGAGAACCGCACCCACCGACTATCAGATCAAAACCTGCTCGAAAGTCTGCGAGTACTGCTGGTGCAGGAAGGAAGACTGTCCCATCGCCTGATCCGCGACTCCCAGCTCACACCTTCGCCTGGAGCATATCGAAGGCGTTTCGGGAGTATATCCGTGGCCTATGGACTCATTGGCTACGGAAATCCGTCAGCTTTCGAGTCCACCGATCTGCGCCACCGCACACAAGCGCTCCGCGCGGATCTAATCCGGCAGATTCAATCCATGTTCCCGGAAGAGATCTCGGTTGTCCGGCGTAGCGGACGGTGGCGGTCCCGATTGCGGGTGCGGAACGTTGCAATCGTCTCAGTGATCGTAGCCCGTCGGGTGAAGGTATGGAAAGAGACCATTCGGTGGCAAATTGACCCCGTACCCCGCGAGGGCAAGCTCATCACACTCCTGGCGCGACTGAATATGGACAACGATGGTCTTCCAGGACTTCCACATTTTACCCGGCATGGATCGCAAGAAGCGGTTCTGCATCCAGCGCGTGGACTCCCGGCTTGCTCCTGGGGAGTCTCTACACAACCTTGAGCAATTTCTTCAAGTTGTGCGCCGTGTTCGGGTGAATCGACGATGAGGCAGACGGACGTGCGCCGAGACCACGAAAAGTCAGCCATCTCGTCAAACCGGCTTGTGTTTTCGTGCGGTCCGCTCAAGGTGCCGAAAGATCGGCACCTGTGCCGACAATCCGGCAAGTGATCGCTCTTAGGTTGCACGAACTTGTGGAAGCAAATACCTTGCCGGGCGCGGGACCTGGCAGGCAGAGTGCTCACCAATCCATGCGATGTTCTTCCTCCCCTCCCCATAAAAGTGTAGGAGATCCTGGGATAAGCAGTTCATAGGTAAGCAACGGCGGAGTTCAAGTATAGGGCTCGTGTGCCACTCTGACGCTTTAGTAGCCCGATCCTCGAAACTCGGATGATTCTGGTCACACATGTCGCACGCTGGGCCAAGTGACGATCAAGCTCGAATTGAGCAAACGGAGTGGTCGCTACGATGAATCAGGCATACCAACCCCCCGAGGGAGCGGGCACCCTTGACTGGAGGCGGTGCCTGCTGGCACACGATCTGAATAACGGCTTGGCCATCATTTTGGGTGGCTGCGAACTGCTCAGGGATCTTCTCGATAGCCCCGAGGCGATTCGACGTTTGAGTCTGATCCAAGAGGCGGCGTGCAGGATGGCCCGGGAGATCGCTGATCGTCCATGTCAACTGACCGAAATCCAACAACCATCGAAGGAGTTGCAGGGTGACAACCCGGGAGAGAAAGG
Organism: Terriglobia bacterium; assembly: GCA_963832635.1. GTDB lineage: Bacteria > Acidobacteriota > Terriglobia > Terriglobales > Acidobacteriaceae > DATFTE01. The sequence continues at coordinate 50,191 of CAWHVH010000006.1, forward strand.
AATCTAGAAATGGGCAGCCACAGACCTGTTGCATGTGAATCGCTCGCAGCTCCCGAGCGTTCGTCGAAAAACGAAGCTATTGGAAGGAATGAATGCCCAGCAGAGTGCGAGAGCCTCCAAATGGACGGGGAACGTCTATGGCGTGTTCGGCAACTTGCACGGGAGCTGACAGCTATTCTGATATGGGACGCACTGTGGAACGACGACGAGCACGCCCGCATAGCGCGTCAGCTCAGGCGCGAGGAAATACTCCGCGAACTGAACCGAATGGCAGTCTGAAGTCGCTAGAGTGGAAGGAGCACTATGCCATCAGTACCAATTCCAGCCGCCCAGTACCTTAGGATGTCCACGGATATGCAGGAGCATTCGCTCGAAAACCAAGGAGTAGCCATCGAGGAGTACGCACGTCGGTGCGGATTTCGCGTTGTTCGCACATATCAAGACGCCGGGCGGAGCGGGCTGCTCCTTAGGAAGCGACCGGGTCTGCAGCAGTTGCTTACGGATGTGGTGAATGGCAATCTTAAATGTGGTGCGGTGCTGGTACACGATGTGAGTCGTTGGGGACGATTCCAGGACATTGACGAAGCTGCCTTTTACGAATTTCTTTGCAGACGGGCGGGCGTCGCGATCCATTACTGCACTGAGCCGTTCACGAACGACGGAACGATGTCGAGCGCGATTATAAAAGCTTTAAAGCGGAGCATGGCTGCTGAATTCAGCCGCGAGCTGGGGCAAAAGTCGTACGCTGGGCAAAAACGTCTCGTACTGATGGGATTTCGAGTCGGGGCTGCGGCTGGTTACGGATTGCGCCGCGTGATGGTTTCGGCAGACGGCAAGAGAAAACAAATCCTCCGTTCTGGAGAGTACAAGAATCTCGCCACTGACCGGGTAATCTTGATTCCGGGGTCCAGGGCTGAAGTGGCGCGTATTCGAGAAATTTTTGACCTGGCCATGGGGCACCGTATCTCGGAGGTCGCGCAAGAGTTGAATAAGCGACAGGTACGATATAGCGATGGTCAACCCTGGACCTATACCCGTGTTTATAAGATCGTCACAAACCCCAAGTATGCAGGATGCTACGTGTGGGGAAGTTCGACCACGAAGCTGGGCAGCAAAAGAATGCAGATGCCACCCGATCAATGGGTGGTAAACCCCAGAGCGTTCAAGCCAATCGTTGATCGTGCGACCTTTGACCGCGTCCTGGAGGCTCATCGGCGAAGGAGCCGGGGAAGATCTGACGACGAACTGATCCACTTGTTGAAGCACCTTCTCAAGAAGAAGGGCCGGCTTTCCGAAAACATTATGAGAAAGACCGCCGGTATGCCGTCCAAGTCAACCTACGTTTCTCATTTCGGAAGCATGATGCGAGCTTACGAACTTGCAGGCTATCGTCCGTCATCCCGTCAGCTCCGGGTCCACGAACACCTCATGCGGATGAAGAAACTACGCGAGGCGGTTCTTGGGCAAATCGCGAACGCCTTCCCCGGCCAGGTACAAGTGTGTCGTTTGCGGAACAAGAGGCCAGCTTTGCGTGTAGAACAGAATCTTATCGTCTCGGTTTTGGTCGCCGAGTACTACAAAACTCCGACGCAGAGAAAAGTCCGTTGGGAAGTTCACCCGCACAAGATTGAAGCTGGCTTAGTGACTTTGTTGTGTCTCGCGAACCTCAACTTCGATGAGGTAAGGCATTTCTACGTGATGCCAGGAATCAACATAGGAGCGGAATATCAGATCAAAGGCACCGATGATCCCTGGTTGCGGAGAGGTAGACGACTCAAGAGCGTGCAAGATTTCCACTCAGCGGTGCGCGCAACAGCTTCACAGCTAGAACAGTGTTCGTTGGAGGCGCCTGAAATGGCTCCGAGTGCACGTAAGGTGCGCAGGCGCAGTTCTCGCAGTACCAGTGTCTATCCCCCCGACGGAATCCCCAGGATCGGAGCCCGCCTCATGGCTGCCGAGGATATTCTGGCCACACCACCCACTCGGGACCGGAGTCGTCACAGGAAGGATTTCGGGCAACAGTAACACGAAAACATTTCGTTACGGAATGGAAGACAAAACACGAGGACGGTCTTGGTCCTCCATTCACGCATTAAAGCTGCGACGCTTCCTTGCTCTGGACCAGGATGTTGCTCTGCTTCGATCCGGGACGCCGTCGTCGCGCCGCGTCGGCACCTCTGCCATGAGTCCGAGTCCGTTACATCGTCCATTTGGGGACAGCCCTTTGAAACACCTGTTTCTGTTTGTCTTCAACACGAAGCTCATGAGCTCTTCCATGCTCAATCCCACATTCAGAAGGTCGGCTACAGGGCCCACCGTGATGAGCATGTTTTCCGCTGGTGTCTCTGGGCATTATCGGCTGCCAGACGGCTCTTCAACTCAACCCCAGCTTGTGAACGCGTTCGTGATGTCCACAGACGGCAATATCTTCGCGGCGCTTCAATCGGCAATTGGTTGATCGGTCGCGCTTCGACTTTGCTCAGGCTTCTGAGCGCATCGCGCTCCGGCGCATCAATACGTAATGTCACAGCAGTTCGAGCCATAACAACATTCTAGAACGCTTTTTTGTGGTGATGTCAGTATGCCTATTTGACACCGCGCTGATTACGAGTCGGCATGACAACAAATGGCTCATAATCAGTTAGTTATACAAAACCATTGTCCGCTCGGATGCAGGAAATGCCAGAGAGCTAAGACGGCGACGAGGGGTTAGCAAGAATGGTCGCGTTCTCTTCGATCTTTGGAGCGGCGGAGCGCGCGACTCTCATCGTGCTGTGCCGTCCTGCGCCGCAAATGAAGAGTTTCGCACTTTGTTCGCTATAATGAATGGTGACCCCAAGAGAAAAGTAGATGTCACTGACTCCGCACGCCACCACCTACCACAATCAGTTCTTTGAATCGCGGCAGAGTGCTCTTCTCAAGGAAAGAGAAATTCGAAGAAGTACGGTTCGCCAGAACATACAAGATATTGATGAAGCCGCAAAACGTGCGGGGTACCCCGGCGTCCTTCAACCGGAAATAGATTTCGCGGTGACCCTTTCGGTCGCGAAGAAAGAGGCACTCTGTCGAGCGTACGAATGGGAAGTCATTGCACCGTCGCGTCATCCATGAAGACGCACACCACGTCGCGGGTCTTGAGCATGGGCACGATGAGCACTTTCACCGCATCTGTTCCGAGATGTACACGAAAGAAGGCTATCCACCAGGTAAACCGGGCAGCCACTGTGGGAACATGTGACGCAATTGGCGGAGGGAAACAGCAGCGGGAGACTAGGACGGGGAAAGACTGAGCGAAGCCAGGAGTTGCGGGTTACTTGAACGTCGATGCGGTCGCTTCGACGGCGAGGACGATTCGCTTAAGCACGTCCAAGCTGTCTATGTGTTCGAGGGATCGTAGATTGACTGACTGGAGAGCGCACTCAAGGGCTGCAGGTCCTGTCTTGGAAAGTGCCGCTTGCAGACGTCCAAGACCGCGGTCTGCAGACTGCATCTGTTCCAACACCTTTCTCTGCAGGACCACATCGCAAATCTGATCCGGGTTCCAGACCTTGGCCTGAATCCGCAGCACTCCACGATATAAGCGGCGCCCAAGTGGTTTCGCCATCGCCTCGATCTGTCGCACGAGATCACCGGACTCTGTGTTCGTGGCGCGGCTGTCCTGGCGAATACGCTGGCCAGTTCTCTCGGCGTTGCCTGTCTTCGTACATGGCATGTTGGGTCTCATTCCCGTGCGCCAGCCGTCGGGTGTTGCCCACGGAGGCAAACTGGGGACAGTCCGCGGCCGTTTTCGCTCGTCAAGATCGACCCACGCACCTTCGAAGTAAGAAAGATAGCGGCCCAGGCCAAAACAGGCGGCAGCACGCTTGAATGCTTGAGCTTCCGCCGACGTGCCTGCGTTCTCATCATCGGCCCACTCTTCGCCCGTGGCCGAATGCACACCAAGACCACTGATACTCAGCTCACAAGTGACGAAGACTTTCGCCACGGTTTTTTGGTCTTTGCCGCGCTCAAAGTTGGCGCTAGTGTGCACCTGGTATTTCCTGGTCCAGCCGGCAGGCGTGAACAATTGGTTGAGCCGGTCTGTGTAGGCACGCTGATCCGCATAGGGGATCACTCGGCAGCGCAGTTTCCCGTTCTTGCTGGTATTCGTTACCCGCCAGTCGATCACCCCGGGTTCAAAGGGGACCTCCAAGGCAGCGCAGAAGTCTTTGATCTCCTGCCGTGACAACCGCTCGTTGCCTGAAAACTCCGGTGGCAGATGAACGGCGTGAGTCTCGGGTGAATGATTGCCTGTCTCGGCCACGGCAGGATCTTTTGCATGGCCGTTTGGGGGATTCATAGGTGCCTCCTCCAGTTGAGTTTAGGAAGCTGAACAGAGAGAGAGGCCGTCAGAACGGAATATCTTCCAGATCCCCGGCGCTCTCGTTTGGGGTTTCATGCCGTGCTGCTGGACCCGAATCGCTCTCCTGCGAATCAGCTGTCCCGTTGCCGCGTGAACCGAATAGCACCAGATCGCGAGCCACAATCTCCGTCCGGTACTTCGTCTGGCCGCTTTGCCGGTCTTCCCAGCTCGAGGTTTGCACTTCCCTTCGATGTAAACCTTGGAGCCGGTTCCGACAAACTCGCCGACGATTTCCGCGAGTCGCTGCCAGGCGACAATGGTGTGCCATTCGACGCGCTCTTGCCACTCGCCGCTGCGGTCTTTAAATCTCTAGTTCGTGGCAAGGCTGAACTTGGCGAGCGGTGTGCCGCTTGGCGAATACCTGACCTCCGGGTCTTTACCAACGTTTCCTACATGACTTTGTTTACGCTCTTTGGCATTACAGTCCTCCTGTAACCCTGTAACTAGAAGGTGGTCAGAAAGCGGCCTTGCGGCAGAACCGGAAGACACGCAAAGCGTAGGATGTACTAGAAAAGTATTCCAGACAAGAGCAGGAGGTGATCGCTCAGGCAAGTTCCAGGACGGAGAAACCAGCTGCTATTGCCGCCCTGGATAGTCGTTGATCTGCACATACAAAGTTCCTCTTTGCCGGACGCTGCTGACACCAGATCATGGCTGCCGCAAGTTGCAAGCTATCTGCCGCTCGCAAGTCATGAGCGTCCAAAAGACGCGTCGCCGATTCGCGCACCGGATCGCCTGGCAGAATCTCCCTCCAGCCGCGCTTTAACAGGTCGAGTTGAGACAGAGCGTTTTGTTCCTCTCGATCGGTCAGCTGGCCGAGGCGACGCAGTCTTGCGATTGCACTATGAACTTCCACTAAGCTCCCCCACCAAACGACCGGCAGGAATTTCCGCAGCTGAGCATGGGCCTGACGACTTGTCGATTCATGCAGACACAGTGGCACCAACGCGCTCGAGTCCCAAAAAGCAGGTTGCTTGCTCATAGCGATTGTTCCCGATCATCAAGCAGAGCTTTCGTTCCCGCTCGGCCAAGGTGTTTGCCTGTTGGAACCCGCAATACCTTCTCCAGATCGACGGGACTCTCAGGCAATCGCATCTTGCCGGCAGCGACTAAGAGCAGCTCTTCTTCGGTGCCCTCTTCAGGAGAAAAAGGAACCAGCTTTGCCACAGGAAGATTACGGTCCCGTATGATGATTTCCTCACCGCCTTTGGCAAACGTTAGATATTTGCTCAGCCGGTTCTTGAGTTCTGCGACATTAACGCTTCGCATGAGGGCCCACCTCCGTCATGGCTATTATAGCTATAACTCTGGCTGTCGAAAACCGGTTTGTTTCGTGGTTTCCCTGGGTTTTGCTTATGAGATTGTCCCGCGAGTGATTACGCTGATCGACCGTTGTCGGGCCCGGATTTCGCGTCTCCAGCGACTTCCAGCGTCAATCACTCGCGCGACACCTTTTGGATCGGAAATCTCGATTCGTCCACGATCAGGGTTTTATGCGCGCACACCTCCACTTGAAACAACGTGCGCCGAGAGTTGGAAACATTTGCCCCTGGTCTGCTACACCACGCGAACTTCTCTGGTGGAGCAGGATGACACCCCGTTTTTTATCCCCTCGATGCTTTCGCTCTGCCCACAACCTGCGTGACGGTGTGAATCAAAGCTGCAGAATTGTTTTCGAGTAGTTTGTCCGACTTTTCCATGCAAGCTGTGGCACCCTCATTTAATAGTTCTTCCTTGGCTGGTGCTGAAAGTGCCGCGAGGACGATCACGGGAATGCTCTTTGTGATGGCATCCTTTTTCAGCGCTTTGAGTACGTCGAGGCCTGAGATTGTCGGTAACACGAGATCCAAGAGGATCAAATCAGGTAGTGTCTCGCGGGCTGCCCGTAGACCCGCCTCTCCGTGGTTGGCGGTGTGGACGGTGTATCCCGCTCCGTTAAGTGCTCTCTGAACTGCGACTCGCATGAATTTACTGTCCTCGATAAGAAGTATTTCTCGATTCTTGTCTAATAGCGATCTGACGGTACGAGCCAAGGCGTCGAAACTAAATGGTTTTTGCAGGAATTTTCCGAAACCTATCGCTTCGCGGTCTAACTGGCGGTCTGTGTATCCGGACACGAGAACGACGGCCAGCGCTGGCCGCAGTTCCAATGCGGATTTGGCCAGTTCCAATCCTCCCAAGCCAGGCATCACGATGTCTGTGATCAGCACGTGAATCGGGCGATCATGGCTCTGGCAAATCTTCATCGCTTCTTTCGCACTGCCGGCCTCCAACACGGAGTAACCTTTGGATTCCAAGTACACTCGGCATAGGTCGCGAAGGACGGCTTCGTCCTCCACCAAGAGAATTGTCTCAGTCCCTGTGGATGGCGCCCGGCTTGGTTGGAGGTTCTCGTCGGAATCCGCAGGTGCATCGACACGGGGAAGATAAATCTTAAAAATGCTGCCTTTGCCCGGTTCACTGTAGACCCAGATAAATCCGTTGCTCTGCTTCACCATTCCGTAGACCGTCGCCAAGCCCAACCCCGTGCCTTTTTCTGCTTCTTTGGTCGTATAGAACGGTTCGAAGATATGGGCTTGAGTCGCGGCGTCCATCCCGATGCCTGTATCGCTGACCGCCAACAACACGTACTGCCCCGGCGGGACCTCGACCCCTTGGTAGTAAGAGGCGTCCAGTGCCACGTTACTGGTCGCGATGGCGAGACGCCCACCTTGTGGCATGGCATCCCTCGCGTTCACCGCCAAGTTCATGATGACCTGCTCAATCTGGCCTCGATCAGCCCGCACTGTGCCGACCTGAGGATCTAGCTCCATCACTGTTTCAACATCTTCCCCCAGCAAACGTGGCAACATTTTCGCCAGGTCCTTCACTACGTAGCTGAGATCGAGGACAGTTGGTTCGAGCACTTGTTTCCGACTGAAAGCCAAAAGTTGGCGAGTCACCGTGGCGGCTTTGGAGCTAGCATCTTGGATGCGGGTGGCGTATTCAACTACCTTCCTAGGGTCAGCAGAGGACTCGTCCAGGAGCTGCGCATACCCGCTGATAATCATGAGCAGATTGTTGAAATCGTGGGCGACTCCGCCCGCCAATCGGCCAACCGCCTCCATCTTTTGGGCGTGTTCAAACTGCTTCTGGAGAGATCGATGTTCGGTAATATCTTCAACAAAGACTTCGAACCCGCCCGGAAGATCGTCATCATCTGGCAGGCGCCGCCCACCGAGTCGCACTGTGATCGTTTTTCCATCTTTGCGCTTCCACTTGGTCTCGTATCCAACCCTGGGATCTTCGGATGCATAATCACGAGCCCGTTGCTGCTCCGTCGCATTGGGATAAACGTCCGTACCTGTATTGAGGCCCAGCACCTCCTCTGGAGTTTGGTAACCAAGCATGGCTGCAAAGGCTGAATTTGCCATGGCGATGCGACCACTCTGGTCAACGCGAAAAATGCCATAAGGCGCGCTCTCAATCATTGAGCGATACCTTGATTCCGATCGCCTCAGAGCTTCCTCGGACTGCTTGCGCTGAGTAATATCGAAAAAGGTGATGACGCTGCCTACAACCCGACCGTTGTTATGTACGGGATAAGACCAGTACTCGGCGGGGAAGCTAGTTCCGTCCGCGCGCCAAAGAACTTCATCCGCCACGTGCGTCCCCTTCCCCTGCCGGAAAGCTTGGAAAATCTTGCATTCCTCCTCGGGGTAGGGGCGCCCATCCGGCCGGGTGTGGTGCATCAGCGCGTGCATGTTTTTTGCAAGCAGTTCGGAGTCGCGACTGTAACCCAACAACCGAAGACACGCTGCATTGCAGAGTGTGCAAGCTCCATCAACATCAATGGAGTAGATCGCCTCCGCCGTGGAGTCGAGCAACAATTGCAACTGCTCTTTGGCCTGCAGTTCCAAATTCAGCTTGTGAATCTGGCCCTCTATGCGTTTCCTTTCGCTGATGTCGCGAATCGCGGCCGTAACCAGAACGCCCTCAGCAGTTTTTAAAGGACTAAGACTGATTTCGACTGGAAACTCTTGGCCGTCCTTGCGAATAGCGTAGAGTTCCAGGCCTGCCCCCATCGGCCGTACGTGGGGATCACTCAAATACGCTGGCCTGTGGTCTAGATGTCGATCTTGAAAGCGGGCAGGAATCAGTCGCTCGACCGAATGACCAAGCAGGTCCTCGCGGTCGTATCCGAACAGTTTTTCTGTCTGAGAATTGATGAGGACGATTTCCCCAGCTCCATTGACGATGACCATCGCGTCTGGCGCCGACTCAAGCAACTCACGGAAGGGTTGGAGGATTTTAGTAGTCTCCACAGCAGGTCACGCATGCCACGTCACGGGGCACACACTTCTCCTTTCTATTGGCGTGACCTCGCCTCGGCCGACTGCCTCGGACGCTGCCGCGATATTGCTTCCTCCCGAAGTGCGCATGAGGCACACTGCCGTTGCTAAGATCTCTCATCACAGGGGGACTCTCTGTCCCAAAGCGTAGTTCGCGCACCACGCAACTTTCGCAGCGTATTGTCACCCTGAAAGTTAGTATTGTTCGCTGCGGTAACTCTCTCCCCAGACACTGCGTTCCGTGACTACGAGCTTTGCAATGTTTAGGATGCACCACGTGAGCAGGAACAGATACCAAGCGTTGGCAACGGTGGGGTAACAGAAAGAGCGATGCTTGTACTACCTTAGTTTACGGGCTCTTGCTGGGAGCAACTTGGAGTCTTTGAATCATCTTGACCAGATCGGCCAGAGAGTTTGCCTGCATCTTTTCCATCGCGCGGCTGCGGTGACTCTTTACTGTGTTTTCTGCAGTGCCAATCTGCGCGGCGATCTGCTTATTCAGCATGCCTGAGACGACCATAGCGACGACCTCGCGCTCGCGAGGGCTCAGCAATTCGAAACGCTCCCGCAGTGCTGCAAGCTCCGCCTCTTGTTGGCGTCTGCCCCGATCCTTTTCCAGCGCCAGATGAATCGCATCCAAAAGATCCTGGTCACGGAAGGGTTTGGTGAGAAACTCCACGGCCCCCGCCTTCATGGCCCGTACTGTCATCGGCACGTCGCTGTGCGCAGTGATGAAAATGATCGGGATCTGAACATTCGCTTCGGCGAGCTGGCGCTGCAAGGTGAGTCCGCTGATTCCCGGCAACCTGATATCGAGGACGACGCAACTGGGCGCGTTCGGAAGCTTGCTTGCTAGGAACTCCTGCGCGGTCTCGAACAGTTCGACTTGCAGACCCATGGAGCCGATAAGGCGCTTGATTGCGCCCCGCACCGAGGGATCGTCATCGACAACGAAAACGATGGACCCGGGTTCGCTCATGAGACACCAGCGCCATTAGCGGGCAAAGTAAACTGGAACAGCGCACCCTGGGAAGCTGATTCGAGGGACAGCTGCCCACCATGGGACTCTATTATGGAATAGCTGATGGAGAGCCCCATTCCGATACCTTTCGCTTTCGTGGTGAAGAATGGCTCGAAGATGTGGTTTGCCGCCTCAGGCTCGATTCCTGGTCCAGAATCTTGAACCTGGACCAAAATCCCATCTGCGTTCCGTGCCGACCGAATCAGAATTTCCCGCCTCCCGTCTGGGGACGTGCTCATCGCTTCAATGGCGTTCATGATCAGGTTAATCAATACTTGTTGCAAAAGAACCGGGTCGCCGAGCACACGTGGCAGATTGGCGGCAAGTTCGGTGCGCAAGAAGAGACGGTTTCGCGTGAATTCGTTGCGCAGGGGCATGGTTGCGTCTTGAATAATCTGGTTGATGTCTATTTCCGTCCTGTTCGGGGCCCGCTTCTTCAGTAAGCCACGAATCCGAGAAATCACTGTGCTTGCGCGAGTCCCATCGTTCACAATTTCCGTAATCGCCGCTCGCAATTCATCGGGATTCGATGCCGCACCGTCGAGCCAGCGCAAGCAGAATTGGCCGTTAGTGACAATTGCAGTAAGCGGTTGGTTGACCTCGTGAGCAATTGCCGCAGCCAGTTCTCCCATCGCAACCACACGGGTGACCCGGGCAAGATCCTCTTGTGCCTGACGCAATTCATCTTCGGCGCGTTTCCGGTCATCGATGTCGGTAGTTGTTCCATACCACTTGACGACTCTTCCCTGCTCATCACGCTGTGGCACAGCCCGGAGCAGGAACCATCGGTAGGTACCGTCCGCTCGCCTGAGGCGCGCCTCCTTCTCGAACGGCCGCCCCCCCGCAAAGGCTGTCCGCCATTCTTCCTCTGCGCGATCTTCAGGATGAACTGCATTCTTCATCCAGCCCCAGCCCAATCCATCTTCCACGGAGAGGCCCGTGTACTCCCGGAAACGGTGATTCAAGAAATCGGCGGAGCCGTCGGGCGATTTGCTCCACACCATAGAGGGAAGTGTGTCGATTACAAGCCGGAGCCGGTCTTCACTTTGGCGCCGGTCTACAGACGATGTTGTAACGGCCGCCAACAGCACGATCAAGGCAGCCATGACAACCGCAGAGTTGCCAACCGGGGGGATGCTCACGGCGTGGGAAAGGTCCGGGGGCGAGGCGGGGAGGAAACTTGCGGCGGCCATGCCGGTGTAATGCATCGCGGAGACAGCCACTCCCATCACTGTGGCGCTGCCCAGCCTTCGCGGAACACTCCATCGAGTCTCCTCGCGTAGATCAAACGCCATCAATAACGCGATTAGAGAAAACAAGATTGCGAGCAAGATGGAACACGTCACTAGAAGGGGAGAGTATCGGGTAATTGCCGGTAATCTCATTGCGGCCATGCCGATGTAGTGCATGCCGGCGATGCCCGTGGCCATAAACAAGCTCCCGGTCAACGCCGCAACGAAACCCATTTTCCGGCGGCTCGCCACATACAGCGCGACACCGGACGCGAGGATGGCCACCAGAAGTGACGCCAGAACTGTCGGCCAGTGATATTCGACGGGCACTGGCAGGCGCAGTGCCAGCATCCCCTTGAAGTGCATCGCCCAGATGCCGATGCCCATCGCAATCGCCCCGCCGCTCAACCAAGCCAGTCGAACCCGGCCTCTTGCAGCGGTTACACGACCTGTAAGATCGAGCGCGGCATAGGACGCGACGATGGCGATCAACACTGAGCGCGCCACTTCGTTGTAGTCGTAGGAGCCAGTTAAAGCCGCGCTTGCAGAGATCATAACGAAGAATCTCCTCTGCCGGTTTGGGAGAGCCCCCTCAAGTCGTCGCAAATCAGCAGCTAGATTCTCTTACAGCGTGCGCTCCCAATCTTGCACAGGCCAAACCCACGTTGGGGACAGTTTACGCCTCGTCCATCGGGCTGCATACAATCCGGGGATTCAGTCCGGGGATTCAGACGCGGGCTATTCGGAACGGTCTTCAGGCTCAGACTTGCGCAACCGCACAACACTAGCTCGCACAATCGGGGTCGTTGTGCGACCTGCGCGGTTTGTCGGGCTTCTGCATTAGAACGCCGGGCAACGCGGCAAGGAGCCAGCGCGTCAGCGTCGTTTGGTAGGAAGAAGAAGCTGTCTTGGTTTTGCCCCTCTTAAGTTAGCGCTTATGGGGCGTAGCCCCGCCGTCTTTCCCTATCATTTCGGGGGAGCAGCAATTTGCGGAAAAGCTTCATGCGTATACGCTGCCAAGAGGTGGGCACGTTAACACCAGAACCAAGGACCTTATTGACATGGTGCTTTTGATCAGGGGAGGGACGCTCGACAAAAGCAAAATCGCCGCAGTGGTTCGTGCAACGTTCATGAAACGCGCGAACCCACGACGTCCCCAAGGACCTTGATCCACCGCCAACAGAATGGGAACCGGTGTTCGATGCGCTGGCGAAGGAGTGCAATCTGGCGATGGAACTTCGAGAAGGGTTTGAATTGCTACGCGAATTCACGAAGACCCTAGAGACGTAAGTAACGCGTGCGAACAAGTGGGGGCGGCCGGCTCCTTACCGCCCCGCCGGTTAGAAGGACCGTGAGAACCGCGATTCCAGGAATTCGCCCAGCTTGGCTGTCGACTTGAACTGTGGAATGGGGTCCAGTTCCTTGAACGCGGACGTGAACGCATTGGACAGACTCCAGATGGTCCGCGGCCGGAATTCCTCGTACTTGGGCTCGAAGTAGAGATCATGGACAGTCCGCGCAAGATGCTTGGGAGCTTCCAGCTTTCCCTCGACGAATGCCTCGTAGATGACCACCTTCGCAGTCATATCGGTGAGTTCACTTCGTTGCCACGCTTCTACCTGCTTGCTCATCGGCTCGAAGTTCCGCTGCATTCGGTCAACGCCAACTGAGATGCAATCGATAAGCGAGAACGACTTCGAGTGTTTCGCGAGCACGGGAGTAAACGCACCAGTGACAATTTTTCCAGATTCGGCTCCCATGGGTATTAGATTTCCGGGATGCGACCCCCGGCGAGCCTGGTGCCCCGTCCTAGATGATAGCGAAACATCTTCAGTGCATCGCGCAAGTCGGTCCAGCGGGGCAATAGACGGCGCACCTACCTCCCATGACCAAGCCTATAACGAAAACGATGCCGCCCGTTCACCGGGAATAGATAAGCGCAGAGCCAATGAAGGCGCAGAGCCACCACGAGCATGCCGGGACCGAGGCTTATGTGGTTGCAGACCCAGTCAGGCGGACTGCTGTAATGATGCAAGCCGGGCACACGCCCGCATATCCACATACCGACGTTCGAAAGCTACAATGATTGTGAGCACCAAGCCTGCAAGAACTCTCCCAGCTTCGCCGCCGCCTTGAATTGTCTCAATTACTTGGCTATGGATTGATTCATGGCAATCCATGCTGTTCAGCCGCGTTTCGTTCCACAGCTGTTCCACAAGCTGTTCCACGAAACCTTGGGCGCACGCTTCTACACTGCCGGTTTCCCGGTTCTTCCGCACCTTCAACTCGGTTTACAATGTCCTGCGCCCAAACGTACACTTGCACGGATGATGAAATAGGGCCTATCGAAGGACTTGGTCACAGCCTTGGGGCCGCAGTCTGAGGCTTCGCTGGAGCTTGAGAGGGGAGCTTACGGGCAAATGAACCTGCTGGACTTTCCGCTTCTCGTGTTCGTCTTGTCATTCGCAGTTCTCTCACTCTCGGCGCATGCCGGAGCCATCTTTCGCAACAGATTGACCCCATTGCAACAGGGGGAGCGAGATGATTTTGGGGTTGTGCTCGGTGCGATCCTAACACTGCTTGGACTGCTTATCGGTTTCACTTTTTCGATGGCCGTCACCCGCTACGATCAGCGCAAAAATTGCGAGGAGACTGAGGCCAACTCGATCGGCACAGAGTACCTACGGGCCGACCTGCTGCCTGCAGGTGACGGGGCGAGGTTGCGTGAGCTGCTGAGGAAGTACACCGATGCGCGCTTATTGTTTTACACCACTCGCAGGCCTAAGACGCTGGCGAAGATCAACGCGAATACATCTGACCTGCAGAACCAGTTGTGGGCCGCTGCCCGGCCAGGTGCGACGGTGCCAGCCACGCCTTTGGTTGCCCTCGTGGTTTCCGGCACGAATGATGTATTGAACTCGCAGGGATACACTCAGGCAGCCTGGTGGAACCGTATCCCCATCGCGGCGTGGGTGCTGATGACTGCTGTCGCTATCTGCTGCAACTGGTTGCTTGGCTACGTTGCACATGGCACGAGCCGTCGCCTGCTTCTGATCGTGCCGCTTGCGGTGTCTATCTCCTTCTTTCTGATTTCTGATATTGATAGCCCACGCTGGGGTGTCATCCGCGTGGTTCCCCATAATTTGTTGAATCTCTCCCAGTTCCTGCAAACCCATTAGGTTGTCGCTGGAAGTGCCGTGATGTCGCACTCGAAGCCGGGCTCAGGCCTTCGAGCTGCCCGAAAGTACTCGATTTTTATTTGGGATTCGCTTTGTTCATGCAGTCTTTAATGAACGACCTGCGGTCAGCTCCTGTCAGGTTCCTTTTGTCGGCGAGGCTCTTGCAGGCATCCATCTTGTCCTTCTGACTCATTTCGCTAGGCTGCTGAACATCCGCTTTGTTGAGACAGTCTTGCATAAAGGTCTTGCGCTCGTCTCCCTTGAGGCCCTTCTTGTCAGCCAGGTTATTACAGGCTTTCACTTTGTCCTGGGATGATCCTTGAGCTGCAATCGTCGCCGGCGACCCGAGGCTCATCACTAACGGCAACAAGGTCACGAATAAAAACGCTCTCTGCACAATTCTTGCCATTGATGTTCTCCTTTGTGTGCCATTTCCGGCCACGATCATCGTTCGCAGGTCGTCCCGGTCTCAATTTGACCCGAGCTGCTCCAGCGGTCCGGAGCGGCTCGTCTGAAGCCACGCCCTTCCAAAACTACTATTTTGAAAACGCTCTATGAGCTGACGAACTCCACCATTCCAGTCGGCAGATCGTACATCGCGCCGACAATCTTGATGTTTCCTTTCTTTTCCAATTCCTCCAGGACTGGGCTGCGACGGCGAATTTCGGCAAGACCCAGCACGACATTCGTTCGCGCAACCGCATCAACATAGCGTGCATTCTTGCTCGACTTCTCGCCGTCAAACTTTGTCTCCGCTATCGCTGGCTTGATTCGCGCCAGCAGGCCGGTGAGGTTGCCCAGCACGACATCGTCAATCGCCCCTTTCACCGCCCCGCATGCCGTATGTCCTACCAGCAGCACCACCTTCGAGCCCGCAGCCGCACAGGCAAACTCCATGCTGCCCAGCATGTCTTCGTCTATGATGTTGCCCGCGACCCGCGCCGTGAAGTTGTCTCCGATGCCGGTGTCGAGGACAATTTCGATGGGCACCCGGGAATCTACGCATCCCAGTATGATCGCCGCCGGGTATTGTCCTGCCGCGCTCGACCGCAGCTCGGCCAGGTAGTCCCGGGGAGCCATCTTCCCCGCACGGAATCTCGCATTCCCTGCCTTCAATTCGTCAAGCACTTGGGACGGTGTCATGGCGTCACGCTTCTGTTTTGTCAAAGACCCGCTGGCTGCAAACTGCATCGGCCAAAAACGAAGTTGAGGGGCCATCGCGCAAACACCGAGAGCCGTGCCGAGGAATCTGCGACGGTCCACGGCGCCCTTAGCTGCTGACTGGAACGATCTTTTCATGCCTTTGTTCCTCACGATTGAAACGTGGGATACGGCGTTTCGATTTCTAACGACTTGCCAACTGGCTTTCGATGGACTACTGGCCTGGTGGCGGAAGCGTCAGGGGAGCAGAAAGGGTGAAACTGAGCGCGGATTCTACCGGGATTTCAATCTGTTTGTTGCCGGTCAATGCGCCTCCGACCAGTCCAGCACCGGCCCCGGCTACGGCGCCAATGGCGGCTCCCTTCCCTCCTCCGGCCAGCCCTCCGATCAAGGCACCCCCGGCCGCTCCCCCGCCTGTGGTGGCAGCCGTCCGCTTGCCTTTGCCTTTTTCCGTGCTGCTCAGCACCAGAGTCTTGATGTCATAAGTGCTTGCGCCGACCGCGATACTCGTCAGCGTCAGGTCAAGCTGGCCTTCGCCTTTGATCTTGCCCTTGGCCTTGGCGCTCACCACACTGCCGGTCACTCTGCATCCCGCAGGCAGCGCTGTCTTTCCTCCAATACTCACCGGTTGCGCCAGGGTCGCACTGAAAGTTTGCCCCGCTTGGCTCGATTTTGAGCTTAACGAGTTCACCGTTCTGACGGTCAGAACGGTGCCGGCGGGTATGACAATCGGCTGTGGCTTGGGTTTCGCTATCGGAGCAGCGGCAGGCGGGGGCGCGGCCGCCACGGGAGTGGGGGATGCCGCTGCGGGCTCGACCTCGGTTTCGTCATCGATGCCATTCGCTCCCGGCTCTTCTCGCGCGATTTGCTCTAGCTTCTTTTGCGCTGCCGGCGTTTTGACCTTGCCGCTCAAGGTAACCTTACCGTCCTTGGCGGCAACGTTAATATCCGAGTCCCGGGTATCTGGATCCGCGGCAGCCTTGGTTTGAATGTCCTTGGCAATGGTCTCGTCGCCGGGACGGCGTGAACACGCGGTGAGCGTCAATAGCAGAACCACCGTGGCAATGGAGATGGCTCGATTATGCATATCTCCTCCCGGCACCCTTCGCACGCAGGACCGAAAAACTCTTCTCTAAGGGCCTACCCAACCCCTCATCGTGATCTACGGTGCCACCAGACTGTACCCCTGATTCGTCGTCGTGATCTTGATTTGCTTTCCGGTCGCGTCCAACACGGTCTGCTGAAGATGGTTTGTGCCATCCGGCAGGCTGGCAAACTGGTTGGTTAAGGTCACGACATCCTTCTGAGGGTCGTCAAGGTAGGTGTTCACGTTGTAGCTTTTCAACTTCTTAGCCGCGGTATCGAAGGCGAACGACACTTTATCGCCCGGCTTGTAGTAATCATTGAAGGTCAAGGTAGCAAGACTTTCGGCGACGCTCACATTCGCGTTTCCGGATTGCGCCGCGGCCTGCATTTTCTGGGGGTCCGGGGGAATATAGTGGCCGACGAGGCTCTTCAGCCGATCGGTGTAGTCCTTCATTTCCTCCGTTTTCTTCGCCACGACCTTGCCTTTCAGCCCTCGAGGAGGTGCTTTGGGCTCGGGAGGAGTTCCCACCGGCGTCTTTTGCACCTTCCCGTCAGGACCGTAGCGGCACTGCGCTTGCTCCTCTTTTTTGACGTCGCCTTTTATGCTCACTTGGGTGGTCTGCAGCCACTGATATTTCTTGAGCTGTGCCTGGTTCGCCGCCATCGAGGCTTTGAGCTCCGCCAGCTTCTGCTGCACCGCTGCCTTTGCGCTCCCGGGCTCCTGGCACCAGAGCGTGGACGTCGCGGCAAGAACGAGTACGCTTGAAATTCCGATCTTCATAAGTCACCTGTGGAGGTGGCGGAAAGCAGCTGCTTGGATCTACTTGAATCTGATTGCGAATCCCAGGAGCATGCCATTCATGTTTACGTCATAAATAAAGCCGCCATCTCTGTAATTAACGCTCAACCGCCGATAACCAAGGAAAGATGAAAATTTCCGTTTGAAAACCTTGCCCACACCGGTGTAGATCTGCCACGTCTCTTGGGATCCAGCGCCGAACCCTCCACCATCTCCCTTTAACATCACGAACAAACCCTTTTTTAGATTTAAGCGGAAGCGCGCCCCCAGCACTGGGTCCACCCAATCTCGCGAGTCGCTGCCATGGAAAGCGGGCAATAGTCCGGCTCGCAAGTCGAGGTTGCTCCGTAAGTGCCAATACCGGATTCCAGCAAATCCATCCGCGGAGAATTTCGGAGTGTCGATGGCGCGCGCGTAGACTTCCGGGTCAAGAATGTACTGTTGCGCATCCGTGTGGGCGCTGGAGTAAAGAAGACCTAAGGGAGTCTTTATCTCATCCGAGGACAAATCGATGTACTGGAAGTCAGTCAACAGACCGACCCGCTTCCGGCGTATATCGAATGCGGTCATGTAGCCGATATTCAGTTTGTCGAAAACATCCGAGAAGCTGGCGCTGAAGGGAATGGCTTTTCCTTTGACTCCCAGATTCCCATTTACACTGCTCAACCAGAGGTAGGAGGGTACCCAGGTGATGTGCCAGTCGCTTGAGCCTCCTGGATCCTTGGATGGGGATGTCGGTCCCGGCGTGGAGGGAGTCCCCTCGTTTTGACAAAACCCGGCTGCCGCAAGCGTCAGGCACAGCAGGATCATGAGACCCAACCTCTTCATAGCATCCGCCTCCCCATCTGGGTTAACAACGAGCACTACGCCGCAGGGACCGCAAACTCGCAAGCGAGCGAAGCGGAGACTGCTCACGCTTCATCTCCGCCTCGCTTAAGGCCACTCCCCTCCACCGAGGGGCAGTGACCGATTCAATCCGCTACGTTCTCCGTAACCAACGCATCCCGAACGACGCTCCGGTGAACGTCAGTCCCAAAAACCCAATCAAGGGAAGCATGCTTCCAGTCTTCGGGAGTTGGGCAGCCGCCATCTCCGGCTGAGCAGCAGCAGGAGTTGGAACCACGTGACGCACGTACACGACCAGGAGCGGCATATCCGCGGGTGGAGGTGGTGGCGGCATCGTTCCGGCCAACTTCTTCTCGGTGGAGACCACGGTCTCAGGAACCTCTACGACTCGAGTCCCGGAGATCTTCATTCCCTTCTTCAGGCCCCACGCATCGACCATTTGTCCGTCAATGTTGAACTTTTGTCCTTTGGGGATGTTGAACGATTGATTGGTGTTGTTGTCCAATTTGAGGATGACCGACGTCGGAGGGTTCACATGCCATACCGTTCCGGTAACACTCTGGACTGTGGTGATCGTCCTGGGAGTAGTGGTCGTCGTTATAGTGTGCTCCAGCGTCATCCCGGGTTGGAGGTCGTGTATACCCACTTCCTTGCCGTTCACATCGACCTTGGCACTCTCCGGGACGTTCGGGATGTGCCGAAGCGAGCCGTCCTCCATCTTGAGGATGAGGTCGTTGCCATCCACCATCACCACGGTTCCCCGCTCCACGCTAACCTCGTGCGTGGATTGTTCGTGGGTAACGTTGGTCTGAGTCTGCACTTGCGCAACAGCGCTCACGCCGAAGACCATGCACGCGAAGGCCGCAGCCAAACTGAGCATCGAGATTCCTTGTATCTTCATTTTTTTCTCCTGTCTTGCATCATGACTGACTATCGAACTGATTCGTGCACGCACCGCGAAGCGGCAGTCTTCTTTGTCATCGGTCTCGTTGCCCTACCGTGAACCGCCTTGCTCGCTCGCCTTGCGGGATAGCCGCTCAGACCGAACGATAGACGCGTGAACGATGTAACGCTGTGGCGCGCTGCCCACGAAATAAAAGGGATAGCAGGTGATCAGTGTCAAGGAGGCTTTGGTCGTGGGTTTAAGCACGCGGACGTCGCTGGGATCCACGATCTCTACACTCTCCACAACATAGGTGTCGGTGCGGTCCGGCAGGGACAGTTCCAAGCGGTCGCCGACCCCCACGTCTTTCAAGCCACGAAAAAAACCATCTCTATGGCCTGCGATACCGACGTTGCCCACCTCCCCCACTCTGGCCGTGTTCCGTACATGCCCTAGCCCGCGGTTTAGCGTCAAGTCGTCTGTGCCCTCCAATACCGGCGCTTCCAGGCCAATTTTCGGCACGCGCAACACCGCCAAGGGGCGTGGCCAGCGTTCCGCCAGACTCCGTTTATAGGCCTCGATCCTTGTCTCCGACCAGAGTGTGAAATCAACCTTGGCGTCTACGGCTTTCGCACGCTGTACTCGCGGCCTCGACGCCTGAGCTGCGTCAAAACTCGCGACTGCCATGCCCGACAGGAACCTGCCTTCGAGTCGTGCCCCCACAAAGACACCCATCAGCGTAATTCCCCCGACCAAGAGAACTTTCTGCAGGGCGAGCAGCAGCTTGTCTCGCCGCCCCTCGCCGGCGACAACAATCCGCCCGGTGCCTCGATCTGTTGCCGATGTCATCGCTGCCGGAGGCCACTTGGGGTAAGCGTCAAACCAAGGGTGTGCCTGTGCGGAAAGATAGCTAGGACCCGGGTCAGACGAAACTGGTAAAACTACTAGGCTGGGGGGCTTCGGGTACACGCGGTTGAGCTTGGGTTGAGTGGCGAAGCCCCTCGCTCGGGAGCGCTTCCAACCGCGGCTAGTCTCCTTCACCATGATGCCTCGACTCAAAGACTCTCGAACTTTCCTCCCCAACTGGCAGAACTCCTAGGTGACCTTCGACTGGCCAACCAGCAGAATGCGGAGAAGGAAGTCTTTCATCATTGGGGCATACGTTCGGAGCATGCGAACAGAAGATTGTAGGAGTCGACTACTTCATCGTTTCTCAGTCGTGTTGTCGAGTGACCAGACAGCTGATCGGGGTGTACGTGCAGCGCGCAATTTAGGGCACCCGACGACGGGAGGGGCACCAGTTAGCGTCGGCAAACCCTCAGGCCCTGCCGTCCTGCCACCCATCGCACATTTCACCCGGAAACGATGTTCCTGTATTTGCTTGGTCTGTTTGGTCTGTTTGGCCGTCCTGTTTCCCTCTACCGGTTCTGCGCCTGCTTGGGCGCAGGCCGTTCCGCTCGGAGTGCCCGCCTCCATCAAGCCAGAGCCTCCCAAGGATACGCTCGGCCGTACCACGCCCCGTGGTACCGTCCTGGGCTTCTTGAGCGCTGCACATCAGGGGGACGATGAAACTGCCGCTCGATACTTAAACACACCCCTTCGCGGCAAATCGGCCGCTGTCCTTGCTCACCAACTCTTTGTCGTTCTCGACCGTCGTCTTCCTGCACGGCTTAATCAACTCAGCGACGAGCCCGAGGGCTCCCTGCGGGATCCGTTCAAACCTCAGCAAGATTTAGTAGGGACGATCAGCAGTGAAAACGGCAATGTGGACATCTTCGTCGAACGAGTGGACAGGGTGAACTCGAGGCCGATCTGGCTGTTCGCCAGTCAGACCCTCGATTCCATTCCCGATCTATACGATGAGATCAATGTCGTATCCATCGATACACTTCTTCCGCCGTCGTGGGTTAACATCCGATTCGCGGGTATACCCTTCTTTGAATTCCTAGTCGCGTTTGTCGGTTTGCCGCTCATTTATTTACTTACCGCTTTGCTAAGCTCTCTTTTAAGCCCATTGGTCGGACTGTTGCGCCGCCATTTGCGCAAGGCGCCAGATCTGCCCAATCCGGAAATTTTGCCCAGACCGATTCGCCTCCTCTTGCTGGCCGCTGTTGTTCGCTGGACACTTTCGAAAGTCACTCTCCCGCTTCTCGCCCGGCAGTTCTGGATCAGCGCCACTACGGTGATTACGATAGCCGGCTGTGTCTGGCTGTTCACTCTCCTCAACGGCGCGGGCGAAAGCGTTATCCGCCAGCGTCTGGCGCGCCGCCGCGGCCAGTCTGGAGCGACTTCGATTGTGCGCCTGGCGCGCAGGGTGGTCGACGTGCTCGCTCTGTTCGTCGGTTTGCTGGTGGCTTTCCATCACTTCGGGATAAATCCCACGGCCGCACTCGCTGGACTCGGAGTGGGTGGGTTGGCGGTTGCCCTGGCGGCCCAGAACACCCTGGAAAACGTGATCGGCGGAGCATCCGTCATCTTTGACAAGGCGGTGCGGGTGGGGGAGTTTTTGAAGGTCGGCGATACCATGGGAACGGTCGAAGACATCGGCCTGCGTTCAACCCGCATTCGAACTCCTGACAGAACTGTAGTCAGGGTCCCTAATGCACAAATCGCGAATGCAACCCTCGAAAGCTTCTCCGCACGGGACAAATTTTGGTTTCACCCTGACCTCAGCCTAACTCGTGAGACGACTGCGGTACAGATGCGCGCTGTCCTCGATGGTATCAACAATCTCTTGACACACAATAAGCTGGTTGAGCCCAGCTCGATTCGTGTGCGCTTCCTCCGTTTCGGCGCCTCTTCCCTCGACGTAGATGTCTTCGCTTACGTCTTGGCCGACAACTGGATCGCCTTCCTCGAAATCCAGCAGGAACTGCTCCTTCAGATAATGGACGTTGTCCAAACCGCAGGAACTCAATTGGCCATCCAGTCGCACGCGATGTACCTGGCATGGAAGCCTGTCGTTCCCAACGGCAAATTGGTAGACGAGGCAGCGGCTAAGTCGGGTTGAGCCAACAGAGAGTCCAGCATGACGCCGAACAAACCCTCTTAGACAACGAGTACGGTAATACGGTACGTTGGAGACAAGGGACTCAATATAAATGAACGGCACTACTGCACTGTATGCCAGGAATGACCGCACCCTTTATTCGATGATACAGGCCTCGTCAAACTCGAGCCGGGCACCGCGAGGGTGGAGTTTGTTTTGATCCCCATACCCGAGGTTGCAGAGAAAGTTCGACTTCCAGCGGCCATCAGAAAAAAACGCTGCGTCTACTTTCGCATTGTTAAAGCCCGACAGCGGACCGCAGTCCAATCCGAGGGCACGGGCCGCGATAATCAGGTAGCCGCCCTGCAACGTAGCGTTGCGGAATGCTTTCGTCTCGCCAAAAGCAGCATCGTTGACAATCCTTAGACGCGGAGCAGCGTCGTGAGGCCACAGCCTAGGCAGGTCTTCGTGGTATCTCGTATCGGTGGCGACGATCACGGTCACTGGCGCGGTCATGGTCCGCGTGATATTCGCCGGATTCAGTGCAGGCGCGAGGCGTTCTTTCGCTTCCTTCGAACGAACGAAGACGAATCGGGCTGGACAGCAGTTGGTGCTGGTCGGCCCCATTTTGATCAGGTCATAAAGCTTGCGCAGTAAGTCGTCGGAGACCGGGCGGTCGAGCCAGGCACGGTGGGTGCGAGCGCTGAAGAACAGTGCGTCGAGTGCTTCGAAGGAAAGCTCCGGCCTCACAGCGGCACCTCCCCGCTCTCATCATCGTCATATAGATGCGGAAATATTCGCATTTTAACCTTCTAATCGCTCCAACCGCTAGTCCAGGTTTGGCATTTGCGAGCTTCTCGGTCACCTAGGAATTCTGCCAGTGGCACGGTCTTGGCAATCAACGCGATTCTACGCCGGAGCGCGCCCCCGGGCAGCCGAGAGGATAGATTGTTGGTTCGCGTTGAGAACCTGGGACTGAAGACATGAATGCTGGCGGGAACATCGGATGCGGCCTTCTGCAGTGAGGAATGCACTTATCGTAGGCGCCGACCTGCAAGTCCAGAAGCTTCTGTTGGACGTGCTCAAGCCCGACGACTGGGTCGTGATGAGCGTGCCCGATAATCTCGCGGCACTTGCCGTCGCCCGGGCGAGAGCTTTCGACCTCATCGTGACCGGCGATCAGACTTCCGGCCGAGAGGACATCGAGCTCCTGCGTCAGATTCGCTCGCTGCGTCCCCATACCCGTCTGATCATCCTCGCCGCCGACAGCACACCCACGGATGTGATTACGGCGATGCGCGAACGCGCTTTTAGTTACTTCTCCAAGCCCTTCTCACTCGACACGCTCGCCGAGATGATTCGACAGGCCACCGAGGAACCATGCTGGGATGATGGCATCGAGGTGGTCTCCGGGAAGCCGGAATTGATTCGCATCCTCGCACGCTCGGTACTTTCATCGAGGCACACCGCAGGGTGAGCCGGGGATGCGCCTTAAAATGATTGGATACGGGAGATTTCACTATCGTGCACGATCCGACCAGAGCGTGGAAATGGCCGGTTGTGAGTGTTGATCCCCAAACGAACTACGTGAACGTCTACCTGTCGGTAGCAAAGGATTGTGCGACTGGTTCGGTCGTATTCAGGCAAGCTGGGTGAATTAAGAAGTGGGCGTAATAACTTTAGTTTCGAGAAGTATGAGGCTTTTGGTGACGCCAGCAGCGTCCTTGCTATTCGCCGAAGCAGAAGAGACACATACCTTCCAACTTCAGAATAAGAGAGTGCATTGAATGTCGGATGGCTAGCTGGCGATCTTTCCATTTACGGGACGCGTGGACCAGCACGTCATCGAGAAACTATTAAGGCAGTTACGGGCGGTGGTCTTGGCCTTGGAAGTTGGCGTTGGGTGAAGTGGATGGCGAATCGGTGGTGATTGTCCTCCGCCGGGGTGCGGATGCATGGACGCCACACTCAGCCATCCGGTTCACCGTGGTCAGCGAGCAGATCGAACGCGTCGTGGACTATATCCATTGTCCGTGGGTGCTTTCCGCCGCCAGCTCCGTCTCAGTTTACAAATATTGATAGCGACGGTTTGCTTTGCACAAGAATCGAGGTTTTCACCGGCACAACAGCGAGTCTGGAGCCTTATCGCTGCGTGACGTCGGCGCTTTCGGCGAAAGACGAGGGGCGACCCGGCCGGAACCGCCCCAAGGTCAGAACGACTGCGAGAACCGAGTCTCCAGAAACTCCCCCAGTTTCGCCGTTGCCCTGAACTGCGGAATGGGATCCAGTTCCTTGAATGCGGAAGTAAATGCGTTGGAGAGGCTCCAGATTGTTCGTGACCGAAACTCCTCGTATTTCGGTTCGAAGTACAGATCATGCACGGTGCGGGCAAGATGCTTGGGAGCTTCCAGTTGGCCTTCGACGAACGCCTCGTAGATGACCACCTTCGCAGTCACATCGGTGAGTTCACTTCGTTGCCACGCCTCTACCTGCTTGCTCATCGGCTCGAAGTTCCGCTGCATCCGGTCCACCCCGACGGAGATGCAATCGATCAGGGAGAATGACTTGGAGTGCTTTGCGAGCACCGGGGTAAAGTCCCCGGCAAACGCCATGTTCGAGCAGACGAACACGCGATAACCGCAGGTCATCGCCAGACGCATGCTCTTGTCGTGGGAATTGCGAAGGCCAATGGAAAATCGACAACCCTCCATCTCGGTTGCGAGATCGAGCACGCCGAACATCTTCATGCCGTCCGGCGAGACCGCGTATTCGTCGTGGACGACTCCGATGTGGCGAAACCCGAGGGTCTCGATCAATGCTCGCACGATTTCGTGATGGGGGATCGGGCGGTGTGTTTCGGTTGCTGGTGGTGTGGGCACCAGAGTTAGTTGTTCGCGGCCAATGGTCCGGCCGCGATAGCCAATAAGCGTACTTGTTTCTGACATGGTCTTTCCTCCTTTTGCGATTTGAAAATAGACCTCTTGGATCTGAGCGAGATGACGGCCGCCCCATTCGCAGATGGGAATGAGCAGCCTGGATGAGAACGAGGTTGAAGCCTGGCGCCGAAGGCTGTGCAAGCCTTGACCCGCCGTCACAAATTGTTACACTTGAAGTTGAACTCCTCTTCGAATCAAAGGGCGGTCCGGCGCGGTACCCGATTAAGTCTCGAGGTACCGATCACCCTCGCCAGCGTGGGCTTCGCACAACCGTTTTCCGAGCCGTGCCTGACCCTCCTCGTGAACCCCCAGGGATGCACGGCAAGATTCGGTCGGCCGCTGGAAATTGGCGCGGCAGTCCGATTGGAGGGTCTTCCCGCGGGAATTACGGTCACTGCACGAGTAGTAAACTGCATCGGGATTGACAAGTTCTGGCTCCTGGGATTGGCCCTCGATGTACCCGGCAACGGATGGGGCGTCCAGTCTCCGCCGGAAGACTGGACGCGGTAGTGTCGACCCGACTCGTGCCTGTCCTCTGAATTCCCCTAGTTCAAACCGAATAGCGATGGCTGCTCCGGGACTGCCCGCCTGGGGTGACGTTTTCTGCCTGAGAACGCTCCCGGCCGTTGGCCGAAGACCAACACCGAACTGGTTTCGAAGGCCTCTTGGATGAGGGCGGCAGGCTCGATCCGCGTCCCCAGCGCAGCAGTCGGCTCTTCGCTCAACCCGACGGGATCGGAATGGACATTCGTCGGGAACAGCCTCTGATGTTGTGCATTCAGCGCCCTCCAGACGGCGTCCGCTGTCTCTCCAATCCCATTCCTTTCCACCAATTCCCGCGCCATCGCCGAGAGCATGTCATCGTCTTCATCGATCGTCTGCAGGCCTTCGCCGGCAAACTTGCCCTCCATGGTCAATGCTACGAGAAGTTTCTTGCCCATCAGACGCAGACACGCCGTCTGCATGGTCGCTTCGTAGCAAAGAAATTTCACCCGCACCGGCCGCCCCTGCCCGATACGCCAGGACCTACGGCTGGCTTGCCGCAGCGTGTGCAGCGAATATCCTGACTCGTAGAAGATGATGGTTGGGAAATCGAGCAAGTCGAGCCCGGTTTCGACCAGCTTGGGATGAGAAATTACGACCTGCACTCCTTCCTTGATTTGTCGCTCATACCAGGCTTCACGTTTGGAGGTATCCACGCTGGCGCGTAGAACTGCGGTGCGAATGCCTTGGTTGCTCAGGATTCGTTGCAGCCGGGCCGTGACGTCATGTTTTTGCGTGTACACCGCGAACACCTGGCAGCGCCGGCCTTCGGCCAGTTCCCTGTTGACCTCCTCGATCAGTTTTTGTTCTTTCGAATAATGCTGTTCTTCCGCAAGATCGCGTGTCTCCGCAATGACGAAGCGAGCATTGCGCTTCAGTTCGGGATCAAACTCGCTGCCGTACAGGATTCCCAGCCCATAGGGGTGGTCTGGATAAAGGAGGAGCGTGTTCAGCATCGTGCTCAACACCGACCGATTGCCCCGGTGCTCCTTCAGCGCCTTCCGGATGGCATCCTCCAGTTCCCGGTACGCGGCCATCATCAGCGGGTCCATCGCAACGCTCACGTAGCTCTCTTCGTAGGGCGGAAGTTCCCCCGAGATGTCCTCCAGGAAGACAAAGGCGCACAACTGCATCAGGAATTCGCCGAAGAGCAGAGGAGACGCCCCAGGCTTTCGCCGAACCGTGCTGATGGTCTTTGATTTGGAACACCGATTCTCGGCCGGCTCCACTTTGGTGATGGTTTCGAGAACGCCGTAGTCCTGGGAGAACGAACTTCGTCCGCTCGTGCCCCATTCGTATCCGTGCTCTTTCATCCTTGCAGCTTCGAGACGGAACAGGGTATTGAACAGATCGTCCGCGTATCCCCCAAGAAGGGTTCCCGTCAGGCCCACAATCCGATCGGTACAGGACGCCAACGTGCCGAGAGCGTTGCCTTGCGCCGTGTCGCCGGCGAGCTGGTGAATCTCGTCGCAGATCGCGTAGTCGAACCAGCCCGGCATGTAGCGCCCGATGAACTCGATCGGCGCCATGCGGCAGATCTTGTCGCAATCGGCCTGCCAGAGAGGGCTGTGAAACGGCCGGCAGGACTTCCCTTCCCGGCTCTCGATCCTTTCTGCAATCTTGACCTTCTCAAACTCGGCAACCGTAAGGCGACCCGTATCCCCGATGACTGGTTTGCCGGTTTCGGAATTGACAACGCAGCCCAGGTACGGCCCCGAACGAGGTACGCGGTAAGCGTGACGCCAGAAGTAGCCGAGCTTCGCCCTCTCCCGGCCGACAATGAATAATGAGGGCCTTCCACACAGCGACAACCAGCGCTGCCGTGGACTCGACGATGCTTTTCGTAAACGCAGTTCGCTCAGCGTCGTGCGGAACCCCTCTCGCACGATGTGTCCCTGCCGCAGCCTCACCTCGCTTACGCCGTGGTGCTTGTTCTTGTCACCACCATTCCGCAAATCATCGATCAGGAACACGCGCACTCCTGACAAAGTGAGAAACGCTTCCCGTGCCCACTTTTGGACCAGATGTGGCGGAACCATAGCTAAAGCGGTGAACGGCTTTCCTTCGCTGTGGACGTGAACTGCCCCCAGCGAGATCAATGTCTTTCCCGTCCCGCATTCAGCGACGACCATCCCTGTGCGCGCCTGCTGCCAGCGCTTGGCAAGACCCATGATCGCGATGGCTTGCGCGGGAAAAGGTCTTCGCAACAATCCCCCAACCCGGGGTGAGACCGCGTCATCGAACTGATGCAGCGCCGGGAACTCTTCGAGAATGCGCGACCCGAGTAAGGCAGAATTAGCGCGCATGTAGTCATAAATCGTGGATAGTTCTGGCATGGGAACTCCCTCAACCAACAGGAGAAAAGACTTCAGGCAACAAAAAGGCGGGAAAGAATGGACTAGAACGACGGAACTGGGGAAGAAATCTGTGAGAATAAATTAGGCTTTGAATCGCACCGCGCTGACCTGGGTATCTGCTCGGGCTCAAGGAAGGGGAGATAGAGAATCGTTCTTAAGCCGACACTGGCGGCACTCGTAACCCGCTATCACTCACTAGTACCATGACCACGCCGAAAGCATACCCCCCACACAACCAGGTATCTAACGCCGTGCTCGTTGAATGCGCGTAGCAGGTCTTTCAGATCTTTCGGTAGCATCGGTCGGAACTCCCTTGAAAGCGGCAGCGAAGCTGTAGGCCGCTTCGCTCACATCCCAGACAGCTGAGAGTCGATCTCCAACAGGCAGACTTTGCCAGTAGAGATACGTCTCCAGTTGCTGTTGTTCAGTGTCCGGGACTTTCCGGACTCGCCTATCAGCGCTCATGTTCACCGCCCATGCCTACCGTCCAAACTCGAGGACACCGGCTAGATTATAGTCTCACGCACGTCGCTCGTCTCATCCTAAGCTCACATGGCATTTTACCGAGAAAGATGTCTCACTTAGATGGTACCGCCGAAGACGTCTTCCAAACTCAGCCTAGGCCATTGAATCGAACCTGGTTCCGCAGGGAGCGAAATCGCCTCGCTTTCCACGCCCCAGCTCAGCCAGTCGAGAAACTGTTCTTTTGTTCCCTTGACCGTCACTGGATCACACCCGATGCCAAGGATTTGGCTTGTCGCATCATGGGTCTTCAGTTCCTCTGCAAACCAGTCTGCCCACTCCGGAACACCCGGAATTCCGTAGATCTGGGCAATGGAGGCCCAGACAAAGGCATGATCCGAGCCGGCCAACAGCGTTCTTCCTGTGTTGGACGACATGTTTCCCGAAGCGAACTCCTCCGACATTGCAATGAGGTGACGCAGCGGCTTCTTTCGTCCTGGGACTTGGATAGATCCTTTGAAACACTGTACATTTCGTTCCAGACACACGCGGATCGGCTGCACCTCCGGCCCTTCCACCATGAACCGGTCTGTCATGGATATAGCCGCACTGACGGCCGATATCTGGGTATCGCCGCCAATGACTGAGATCAAGTGTGCCTTTGCTTGCCGCGGCGGATCGGGCAGGACCTCTCCGATGAAACGGTCCAGGTGAAGCTTGATGCTGGTGGTTGTCTTCTCCGTGCTCTTCACGTACGTCAGCCAACCGAAGCGAAGGTGAGCATTCTTCATTCGGGTTCCTTCTTTTCGTGGGTAAGGGTCTGGGTTTTGCCATTGGCAAAGACCAGCGTCAGTTCATGCGAGAACCGCTCCCGGTCGTGCAGAATTCGGGTGCCGTCCGCTTCCTCTTCCTCCCAATGGTCGGTGAACTTGACCGAGCGCCAGTGGGCGATGTGCCGATCTTCGCCTTCGCCAAAGACGCCGTTGAGCATGCCTGCGGTGCAAAGCAATCCAACGTGGCCCCCATGTAAAGGCGTAAGCGGCCTGCCTCTGACATCCTGCTGTTTCGGTAAAAGAATCCGCCTTGCCTGACGATACGCCGCAGACTCCAGCAACAAGTCTTCGGCTTCATCGAGTGGAATTCCGGTGTGGACGAGCGTGACTGGACCTGAAGGGGGAACTTCATGGCGAACGGAGGGCGTCTCACCCAGGGGTTCAAGGTCGGGCTTCACTGCCAAATGTTCGAGCCATCGAACGGAGTCGAGTAACACAGAATCTCTGACGTGCTGATGCCGTTTCCGCCGGACTCCGAGAACCGCAACTTGTTTGTACTGCACGCTGGCAGGTTCGGTGAGTCTGTATATCGACAGGTCCGCGAAGTATTCACTCAGAACCCGCGCGCAGACGCGCAACTGAGGCTGGGGAATGATGAACACCAGCACTCCTCCCGGCTTCAACCAGCGGTACGTATGCTCCAGAAAAACCAGCTCCAGTCTCTGGTTGTTGGTCGCTCCGGTTTCCAGATCATAGGGGGGATTGAGATAAAGGAGAGAAAAAGCCTCTGCCGGACTGCGCACGTCGAAGGTGCTCGCCTGTAGCATCTCAATGCCCAGACTCTTGGCCTGTTCAGTCCGATACGCGTCTATTTCGATTCCGTAGCGGCGTGCTTGCATCCCGTCAGCCAGGTGGACGAATGCCACTCCATCCCCCGCACATGGATCGAGTACAGAGAATTCAGAACCAACCAGACACTTCCTCAGGCGCTTGGCCTCCGCGACAGGTAATGGGAAAAATCCCAGCTTGGTCTTTCCATGGGGTCTCATCGCACCCTGCCTCCCAGCGCCTGCGCAACCAAGTCGTCCACTCGATCGGAGATTGATTCCTCGCGCACGGCGACGAACGAGCAAAACCCATTCGCTGGAACGGGCCGCTCATCCTCAATTCGGTAGCCCCGTTCCACGTGCTCTTGTTTGCGTTGGTCGTACAGTTTTGCTCTTGTAGACACACGAATCCTCATGGCCATCCTCATTTCTTTTGGGATTCCGCCCGGGTTTCGACCGCACTGGGCCGCTAGGTTGCACGGGAAAATACTGGTCAGTATTCGGAGGGGAGAAGCAGTGTCGTCACCGAGCGATCTGCTTCGGTGATGATCCAGAGGGTGTCGGTATCGGTAAGCGGATAGCTGCTGAGCAGCCGGAAGTCGTGCTTGAGGCTTGACTCATTTTCTGCTCTGTCCTCTCGGCACAGGTCGCCCCAGTCTCCGCGCAGATGTCGCGAGAGAAACTCCGACAGTGATTTTTGGACCTTTTCCAGTAATGCGAGTGCGCCAGGTGTCGCGACAATTCGCCCCGGAGAAAACAGCACAGGGGTTGGGGAAGAGTTCATGACTCAGCTCCTCTCTGAGGGACTTGTTGGGACTGATGAGGGCGTGATCGTTAAAGGCGGAGCGCAGCCGGAGGGTTTGGGCGGAAAGCTCAACTACATCGGCAAATTTATAGTGAGGTGTGAAGTTGCACGGATCGTGCCCGTTCGCCTTACAGAAAGACTCTAGTGACGCGACCTTGCAGAATTACCTGTCCTTTTCGGGGACAGTTTCACCACTCTGCTATTGCGCCACACGTAGACGGGTAGTCCCAAGCGGGTATGCTCGTCGATGGCTTTGGCAACCGCGACCTTGAAGGCAATCTCGGCGCGCTTCTCGATGGCAATTGCAATATGTGTTTTGAAGGCTTCCTCATGTGCGACCGTAGCGCTTAACCGGCGCGGCGTAGGTGCTCTTGTCTATTATACGGATCGTTTGTCTCTCTCCAACGCAATCACCTTTGGTATTTTTGCCGAGTTGTCAAACAATGTCCAGACCTTGGCCAGCGGCCCATACGGATCCAGGAAATTCTCCACGGATCGATCGAAACGGCGTCGCACAACCGCTTCCGGCACATCGTGTCCGCCTCTGGAAACTCGTTCTTTGATTCTGGACAGCGCAAGATCCACGCTCTTAAGCCACAAAAAGAAAACGTGAATGTCATAGCCTTCGGATTTCAACTTTCGCAGCAGACCCAGATAACTTCGGCCCGAAAGGGTCGTTTCGAAGGCAAAGGACACACGCCTTTTGGCCAATGAGTGTATCTCCTGAAGCATCGTTCTACCTGCTCGAATGGCCGCCGTTTCCGGCGAGAACGGTGCCATCCCTTGCGCGATCAGGCCAGCGTTGACGAAGTTCGTGCAGTTCGCACGGTTGGGCAGAATTCCCGAGCGAAGGTTGTCTTGCCGGCGCCATTCGGGCCAGCGATGATATAGAGCTCCATGAAGGCTTCTATCCTATCGAATCTTGGACTTCCGCGCCCCGTACACTTGGTTTTTGATGTTGGGACCCTTTGAAAACAACGAAGTGTCAGAGATTCAGGACAGAAAGCTCACTCCTTCGCACTGGATGCTGTCCCTTCGAGAGCAGCCACAATCTCCTGCAGCGTCTTGAGATTGTCCACCTGGTCGAGTGAACTCAGTCGCGACGCTCGAAGGACCCTGGCGAACGTTGCTAGCCCCGCCTTCTCTCGCGCAGCTTCGGCTCGCCGCAATCCCCGTTTCGCCGCCTGCATGTGAGCCAGGACTCTCTCTTGGATTGTTTTGTCCTGAATGTCTTTCGGATTCCACACTCTGGCCACGCTCTTCAAGATCCCGCGATACATCCGTTTGCCGACTACCTTCTCCATCCCTTCAATTTCACGAAGGACTTTTTCTGCAACGACACACCCCTGTTCACTGTGGTCGCCGCCACAGTTTGCAGCCGGCGATTGAGATTTCACTTCTGCTACACATCGTGGCCGAAGGCCTTCTCGCCAGCCCGCCGGCGTCGCCCATCCGGCAAGCTGCGGAACTGATTTCGGGCGCTTCCGCTCGTCGAGGTCAACCCACGTCCCCGTGAAGTGGTACAGATACCGACCCAGGCCAAAACAACTCGCACTGCGCTTGAAAGCCTGGGCCTCCGCCGAGGTCCCAGCATTCGAATCATCGGCCCATCCTTCTCCGGTGGCTGAATGGGAACCCAACCCAAAGATGGTTAATTCGCACGTGACCAGCACCTTCGCAACTATCTTCTGGTCCCCGCTTCGTTCGAAATTCGCGCTGGTATGGATTGCGTACTTGCGCGTCCACCCCGCCGGCGTAAACAGAGCATTCAAACGATCGGTGTAGGCACGCTGGTCCGCGTAAGGCACAACCTGACCCCGTGCGGGCTGTTGACCCTTAGTGGTGTTGATTACCCGCCACTCGATCTGCGAGGGATCGAACGGCACTTCCAACGCCGCGACCAATTCTTTGATCTGCTCGGCAGAAAACCGGGAACCTCCCGTCGCAATCACCCCTGGCGGCAGGATTCCTTCGGTCGTACCTTGTGCATGGCCATTCGCGCCGCTCATACTCCTTCCTCCTTGGTTGATTCACTCTTTCTCCAAAGCCTGGCCGTACATCCATCGCTGAGGACGAATCTGCAACAGCCAATCCTGTGCTGTGGGAATGCAGCCAAGGTCCTCCCGGACATGCTGCTCTCCCAGATACCGAACAGGAATCCTCGTTCCATCGCTATTCACGATCGCAACTCCAAATAGTTTCTCTACCAGGAAGATGCCTTCGGCATGATGTCGCAACGCACGGTGGCGGAAGTCGGGGAAGAATGCCTTCGATTCATCAAACCAATTGTGGACTGGAAGGTAGTCTTCCGCTTTTCCGCCGAACTTTCTCGCGCTGTTCTCCGCGTGCTTCAGTGGATGGGCCATGGAGCTACACCTCATATGTGCTGGTTGTGTAATCCTCAAAGCGGTCATTGCGCTCAACCGTAAGTTTCCGGGCGGCTACGTCGAGGACGACATCTCCGAATCCGCCGCAATCGTTCTCATACCCGAACGGCACGAGAGACTCGAAGTGTTCTTGTAGTCGTGAGAGGTCGTAGTCGATGGGCTCGTGCTCACCCCAGGTATAAGTGTCGCCGGAGTAGCACTTCACGTCTTCAGTCGTCCCGTCATCGCCGTAGCCGTCGAAGTGGACTGCAACGAACCTGATTCCCACAGCCGAGAGCTTGTCGCATTCGGCAAGGATCTCGGCTTTTGCAACCTGTTCTTGAGGGCAGAGTGGTTCGTTCTTCTTCGCGGCATTGTTGTCCATGCTTTTCCTCCACGCACCAAGGCTGTTGTTGACAAGATCCCAGCTGGAATGTCGATACAGAACCCTTCAAGTCGCACTGAACGGAGGGGCGGGCTAAACTTCATCTGGCACGCTGGGTATCTGCGCGATCGCCAGCTTCCTCCGCGTGCCATCGAGGATCGTCTCGATCAAAGAAGTCCGGCGCAGACGGCAGAGCGTGGTCGCAAGGCAGGTGTCCTTCCTGCAGGTCTGTGCCACAGTAGATGTCAGTAACCGAATTGAACACGTGTTGCTTAAGGTGGCTCATTGCCGCTCCGTTCTTTTTGCGCGCTTATTTGCAGGTTTGTTTCTCGGTGGTTTGATCAGTCCTCAACCAGAAAGAAGCGAAGGATTGCAAAGGAAGGAAGGTCAACGCTTGAAAGAGGGCACGAGCGAGGTGCTCAGGAGGTCACTATTCCCGGTTCTCAGTCTTTGGCTTCAGGTTCAGGTCCTTGAGGTCGTTGCTCCGGCCCAAAGCCTGTTTGTTCGTCGTGAGGTCATCCAGAGAAATGAAATTTACAGGAACACCGAAGAAGGTGCCCGCCACTCTCTTTTTCCACGCATCGGTGAACTCGACGCCAGTAATTCCCGTCAAAATATCAATTCGCACAGGCGCGACTCCAATCTGATACACGACCTGCTTGTCGGTGAATGTCTCCGCGTTGATCCCGTCATGCTCAAGAGGGGCGCCAAACTTCTTGAGCGCGTCCACAACACGGACTGAATTTTGACGCGAATTGTTGACCCACACATCGAGATCTTTGGTGTAGCGGGGCTCTCCATATTTCATGACCGCGAAGCCGCCGACAATCAGATACTCAACCTGAGATTCGTTTAAGAGTTGTAACAGTTCTTTGTAGTGTTGGCTTTCCGCCATGGTTCATTTCCTCGGCTATCTCCACCAACTCCCACGCTGCGGAAAAGATGGCTTCATCTCCCTGTGCTTGCCAGAACTCGATGTCGAAGGAACGGTCCGGGAATCCATGCTCCACCAGTCGCGTCTTCCATACAGAATCTTGAGGAAAACCCATATAGCCTCTCGCACACTCAACACTAGCAGGATATCAGCCTCAAACGCTCAGTTTCACCCGCCAGGGATTAATCACTGTTGCTCCTAGGGGCACCGGGTCCCGCGTGCATTCGCTTAAGAATCTTGGGTTTCCTACGCAAACGTTGCCAGTCTTTTGGATCGACACGCAACGCCTGAACCGCTCCGATGCCCGAGAGATTCACAAATGCCCCATGATAAGAGACCGTCCCATAGCGGAATAATCGTGCCAACACTGCCAATGCGTGGTTGGCCAATGTCGGATTGACGAACGGTTCCTGCCGGTCGAGCGCTTCTGCGGCGCTACAACTCGGGAGACCGTCTCGGTCAAGGTCAGCCTGGATCACTTCGGGGAAGAGCTCGGAGACTGTACGCAGCCGAAGTCTGTGCCGCCGGTTCCTGCGATTCAAGGGCTCCCCGAGCACAAATTGCCCGCTGTCAGAGTTGTTGCCGAGGTCCAGCCAGTAAGCCACTTCACTCCAATCCTCGGCGCACTTTGCGATCGCTGCCCGGGACTTCCGCGTGTCGACACAGCCGATTACGATGTCCACTCCGTCGAACCTTCGTTTTGGGTCGAGCCTTTCTGGAACGCCTTGCCAGTCCAGGCCCCAAAACATATTGAGCCGGTTGGCAAGAACCACAGATTTATAAAGACCAATCTCAGATTGACTGAACGGTTGGCGGACACAGTTGGTAGAAGAGATCACATCGGGATCGAGCAAGGTGACATGAAGTCCTTCTGGATGCCCATATGCCAACAACGCCTGGTGCAGATACGGCAGTCCTGCCGCAATCGCGCTCCCATTGCCGCCGCAGCCCACAACCAGTACACGGACCCGGTGCTTCAGCAATTCGGGATGAATCTGGTGCGTTTTCCATGGCTTCATCCTTCACCTCTTCTTTCCACGAACTCGTTGAGCGTCTGTTTGCTCTCGGCGAGGGACTTCACAGGGAAGGCGCGCTTTCGCCCAGCCAGCGACGACCATAAACCGAGAAAACCGCCAGGATGACTGATCAATCGGACAGCACCGCTCGGGTGCGTGAATTCGCTGGCGAAATATGCGTTTTCCCAGCCTGCCAGCGAGGCGACGCCTGTCTCATCCGGAACTCGCATACTTCCAAGGCAGACCCGTCCGTGTGTATCGGTGTTCCAATAGGGAGCATTGCAGAGTCGGGTACCGGCCCTGGGCCGGCGATTCTCCGCGAGCGCGCGTACAAACAGTTCGACGTGCTTGGATCATGAAGACCAGAGCAGGATGAGGAAACATCTTCCCGTTCAGGGCCGAGGTTTCTGTGTTCCCGGCACCAAAGAACATCAATCGTTGTCGCGCACGGCACCACCAGGCGATCAAATCTGGTGTCCGCGCCAGCACATGTTCCGGCAACACTTCTGCTGCCATGCTTGCACCCAAACCTTTGGCGAGCGTTTCGAGAAACCCTGTAGTCACACACTGTCCGGCGCACAAATACGGGGCTTCATTTGGTCGGTGTTTCACTTCGTGCAAAGTGGCAAAGGCCCGGCTGCCTTCCCGATAGAGGAGCACCGCCTGTTTTAGCGCGAAGATCCGGTTGTCTCCGATTCGTACATGTGGGTTCATCGTTGGTCCCCGGGATCAATTACGCCCTCGTTGTTGCCGGGCATGAAGTCGATCAGCCGACTGGCGGCGGCCAGCGTCTCGCACGCTACACCTAACCTTCGGAAGCCTCGCTGAATGCTGGCCGGATCAGAAAGCTGGACGGGAATGATGAGGTTGGGTTGGGGCGTGACTTCCATTGCAGTCTCGGCCTCGTCGTCAAAACAGCCCACCACGGCATCTCCCTGCGAGAATGCCGCCAGCAGGCACGGCAGCGGCGGATTCGAGTCCATCAACTGCTCTCCCATGTCCTCAGTGAATTCCGGCCGTTTGGCCTGTTGCGAGATCGAATGGAGTGTCAACACGCCGCTGACGAGCGCCCGCACTTCTTCGCTCTGAATCTTCTGGTTGAGATCCTTCAAAGCTCCGAGACTCAGAGGCGGCTCTTTGAGAGATTTTGCAGTACAGCCTTCGACGTCCGGCACTTCGTACTGCTCGGCGTTCTCTTCGCCCTCATACCATTCGCGCAGCATGTCGACTCGCTCTTCGGCGTCATGGTGGTCGTAGACCCGCACCCACCGGTTGAGTGCTCCCACAAAGCACCGGAAGAATGTAGCGGGCAGCCGGGGATGCACATTTCCAAGCAGTTCGATGGTTGGGTTCAGGAGCACGAATGCCGCACTCTCCGGATCGACGATCAGGTAGAGCGTGCCCTCCCGCCCCCGCTCATCCGAGTACTCGACCAGGCGATCGCTGAGCGTGAGATCCAGATCAAAGCGGCGCTGAATGGCCTTCCCGCCATGGTTGTCAACCCATCGCTGAAGAGTCAGCAACAGGTATTTGGTCGCATCTCTTCCGCTCCGCTCCCAGTCCTCCAGAACGGCGGTGTCGGACTTCACCAGGTTCTCTGCCAACGTGATGACCTCGCGGTCGTCCGCCGAGAAACGCTGTTCAACCGGGACCTTCTCCAAAGTTGGCAGCACGAGCTCACACGCCGGCGCTATCAGGCGGTCGGTGGCAAGCACCCTCCGGGCGGGGCGAGGCGTTTCCCGCAATGCCACCGGGAGCATTGCTCGACCGCCTTTGCCAATAGCGCAGAGCACATCTGCAGTTCCTGACATCTCAAGAATCTCCCGGCAACAGTTCGCTGCTTTGACTTCCGCTCCCGTGTCAACAAATGCAGCTGGTCCAAAACTGCTTTTTTGCAGTTCTCGTCCGCAAAGCCCTGTCGCTCGATGGTTGTCGGTTTTCTCCCCCGGCGTGTGCGAGCAGTAGTGTCTTGTGGTCTGGGGCGGGTAGATCTCAGTCTGGGCATGGCGGCCACTTTTTCCACAGGCTGCATAATCTCGACTTTCTAAAGGCTGGGTGGCATGCAGTTCGTCGTCTACAATTTTCCCTGGAGGATTTCTATGGTGATGGACCCGGCCTCCGCTATCAAACGTGAAGTTTTCGAGTTGATTGCACTTCAAATCGAAACCCTGAGACGAGAGGGGCGCCTGACAGAATCCGATCTAGAGCGGTACCGTGCGCGTTCCGGGGAAATCTCTCGTCTCTACCAGGAACTCGATCGAATGGGACGAATTCGATTCGATTTGCAATCCGTCAGGGCGTCGTAGGTTTATCCTTGGTTTGAGGGGGCCAGGCCTCCTCCGGAGCGTGAGTGTTCCGCTAGGGTGGCGGCCTGTTGTGCTCTCCCCGTCTTCGATCGAAGTTGGTTAGTCTAGAAAGTGTGTGTCCGAACTGTCTATCGCGATGAGGCCAATTCTTCTTTCCTGGAGCAGCGGCAAAGATAGTGCATGGAGTCTGCACGTTCTCCGCCAGCGTCGCGATTATGAGATCGCCGGGCTGCTGACTACGTTCAACCAGCCGGCGGATCGTGTGGCCATGCATGCGGTTCGACGCGAATTGGTCGAGCGGCAGGCCTCGGCAGCTGGTTTGTCCCTTTGGAATGTCCCTTTGCCTTGGCCTTGTTCGAACGAGCAATACGAATTGCTAATGGCTGAGACGTGCGCCCGAGCGGTAGCCGCCGGAATCGAAGGGATCGCATTCGGGGATCTCTTTCTCGAGGACGTGCGCGCGTATCGCGAGGAACAAATGAAAGACACCGGACTCCAGCCGATATTTCCGTTGTGGGGTCAACCCACTCGCGAATTGGCTAACGAGATGATCGCCTCCGGCCTACGCGCCAAACTGACCTGTATCGACACGCATCAACTTGACGCCTCGTTTATCGGCTGCGACTTTGATGATAACCTGCTGGCTGCTTTGCCCGATGGAGTCGATCCATGTGGCGAGAGGGGCGAGTTTCACTCATTTGTATATGCAGGACCGATGTTGAAGGTTGACATACCGGTATCGGTTGGTGAGAGCGTCGTGCGCGATCAATTTGTGTTTGCCGATCTGAGCCCCGCCGCAGTCTGCGCTATCCCTTCGTCCCAATAGCTCTCACAAAGCTGTACTGCAAGTGATCGCCGGAGGCTTCTGGTCCCGTGATCGCGGCCGTGGCCAGTTCGGGATATTGGTGGCTGTACACGGTTTTGACTTCTTCCGGCGTCATTCTGGGATCCGGGTCCGGAAGCTTGACGCCGTTGTAGGTAAAGTTGCGAGGCAACACTTTTGCTTCGATCATGATGTGGCTTCTCCCTTTTCTTCTCCAGCCACCTGCGCTACTGTCTCGGTGTTTTGCTGCGCCGCGAACAGACTGGGCGTCGTATCGGTTGCTGGAGCAGTCGGCGTTGGTGACTCGTCCTTCTTAGCGATAGCGGGAACAGGTTTCGGGGCCGGTTGCGTTGTCTTCGACCTTCTGGCGCGCTGCCTTGGCCGCCGCCTCCATTTCCGCCTTAGCTTCGGCCAGAGTGCTCCCGAGCGTGAGGTGAGACTCGACATATCCGGCAAGATGTCTGCCTAATTCGCAATCCAGTTCTTCGGGCGATCCAGAAAAGCTCAGGGGAGTTGTCAGAGCGTTGTCCTCGCCTTCCTTCACTTTCACAGGAACCACGTTCAGCTTCACTTTGTCGTTGACCCGAGCGACGGTGATCAGCAACGTCCTTTCTTTAAGCAATGGCATGAGTTCGACAAACATATACCTACTCTCCTTGGATAAGTCGTCATGATGTTTCTCGCGAGGAAGTGGCCTGTGAGCGGCCAGACTTGGGGGGATGCTCTGCATCCCCGATGCGAGCTGCGGTTACGGCGCCGGATTCTACAGAGGGATCTTCCGGCTTGGCAGCGGCGGAACCGGCTCGTGATGATAACGCAAGTTCCAGAAGGTCCAAGAGCGGTGATCGAAGATTCCGGGGTACGGATCGTCGAGAGCTTTCTCGAACTCTTCTTCAGAAAAGTAGCGCAAAGCCGTTCGAATCTCGCGGAGCGTGCCGTAGGTCATCAGGTGCGTAAGGAACAACTTCGGGTCTTTCAGGGTGTCGTCCGGTCGCTTGAACCACACCACCCGTCTTGCCACTTCCTGAAGATCCGAGTCCATGCTCAAGCGCCTCCAGTGATGCCGATTCTCGTCCGCATAAGTGGGATCTGCTTCAGATTCACCTGACTGGCCATCGCACGAAGTCTGGACTGGACAACCGGACTCAGGGAAGGTAGGTCGCCGTCGGCGAAAAAGGTCAGCGCTTTCAAACTCAGGCTGCCGTTAAACGTACTCCCGTAAACGGCCTCTGCTGCG
Source organism: Terriglobia bacterium (assembly GCA_963832635.1). Taxonomy (GTDB): domain Bacteria; phylum Acidobacteriota; class Terriglobia; order Terriglobales; family Acidobacteriaceae; genus DATFTE01. The sequence continues at coordinate 89,890 of CAWHVH010000006.1, forward strand.
CCAAGCATTTCCGAGAGACTCACACCAGCGCCGGCGAGAGCGATAATATCCTCGTAGTCCCTGGCCTGAGCTCGCTGTTGGATGGTCGCCAGCTTGGTCGCTCCGATATCGAGCAGCGATGCCATTTTGATTCCGTTCTCCGCTATCACCTCAGGATCTTGTACACGATTGAGTTTCAGTCCCCCGAAAAAAGACACCTTTACGGGGCCGTCCCGATCGACGACTGCAGTCAAGGTATTTTCCTCGAACTGTCGCATTTCAGCGCTTTCGAGATAGGCAATCCTCTCCCGCAGAACGTTGGGCGAGAATGGGTGGTTGGAGAAGAAGTCAAAGTCTTCGGAAGTCCTATGGCCCAGGCGCAACGCGAGAGCGGTCCCGCCATATAGTACGAACTCGTTGGGGGTGTTTTTCAGTTCGTTCCAAAGTCGCCGTTGGGCCGTTGGAAGAATCTCAAGTTTAGGGGCTGACATTGCGCCTCTTGATCTCTCCTTTGACGCTTTCCACCAACTCCGACCACCTATGCAGTGCGCGGTTTCGTCTCATTTGAGCTCATGTTATCACTCTGTCAGTGGATTGCTTTACTTATCAGCCGTTCTGGTTAGGTCGTGTCCCCAGGCGAACCCAAGCCGTACCGGAGGCGCCGGGACGGGCGCCCAACCGCCGGGAGGTCAGTCGCGGCAGGTGCGCCCGTTCCTGTCTGTGGCTCTGCGAAGGTGCAGAGGTTTCCACAGATCTCTTCCGCCTTAGAAAGGAATCTCTTCGTCAGCTACAGCAGGAGCCGGCTCAGGACTGGATTGCGGGTTTGTGATCTCTCGCTCGCCTTCCTGTCCGTTATCCCGCGAGCCGAGCAAAACGATATCCCGAGCAACGATCACGGTTCTGTATTTCCTTTCGCCACTCTGTGTGTCCTCCCAGTTTGATGTCTGCAGCTTGCCCTCGACGTAGACCTTCGAGCCTTTGCGTACGTATTCGCCGACGATCTCCGCCAACCGCTGCCAGGCCACAACGCTGTGCCACTCAGTTCTGTCCTGCCATTGATCGTTCCTGTCTTTGAATCGTTCGTTGGTGGCAAGACTGACCTTGGCGACAGGAACTCCGCTCGCGGTGTACTTGACCTCGGGATCCTCGCCTACGTTTCCCACCAAAATAACCTTGTTCACGCTTTTCGCCATACCGTACTCCGATTGCTTCGCTTTATGAGCATCCGCTCGTGCTGCCACATTCCATGCACCGGTAGCAGGATCCGTTTCTCACCATCAGCGCGCCGCAGAACTGACAAGCGGGCGCATCTCCCAATTCGACAATCTGTCCCAGCGCCTTGACCGCGCTGCCCGCTTCCGTTTGCGTTGGGACGAGTCTCGGTAACTCAAACAGAATTCCCTGCTCACCTTTCAGGAAGCGAAGTTCCAGCCACCTGAATAAGTAGTCCATGAGCGACTTGGCATACCCAATCTTCGGATTCCCCGACCAACCGCTGGGCTCAAACCGCGTGTGGCTGAACTTGTCACACAGGACCTGCAACGGAACGCCGTACTGCAAAGCCAGGGACACTACAGTGGCGAAGGAATCCATGAGCCCGGAAACGGTTGATCCCTCCTTTGACATGCGGATGAACATTTCGCCTGGAAGACCATCTTCGTATAGGCCGATGGTGACATAGCCTTCCTGCCCACCCACTGAGAAGTGATGGGTCAAGCTGTGCCGTTCGTCCGGAAGACGGCGCCTGACCGCCGGTGTCCCATGCGCCTCTGGCGACCCGTGTGGCCCTGCTCTGCCAGAATTCTCCGGATGTTCTTCACTCCTCTCGATACCTGCACCTTCCCTTGCTTCTGCCATGGGTACCTCGCAAATAGGCCAACGGACATCACTTCCCGTTCTCGGTCTTCTCGAACAGCACGGCAACGTGATCCCGATAAACCGCCTTCCAGTCCCCTCGTTCGCGCAACACGGTTGCCAGGGCAGAATCCACCGGAAGAAGCGCGGCGTTCACGCGGTAACGGGCCAGGATACTGGCCCAATCCGGACACGCATCCCATGCGCACAATCCCTCTTCCACGAAACGAGGGCCGTAGAAATCCGTCCGGCCATCGTCAAAGACGCTCAACGACGGCCAGAGACGGTAGATCAAGTACCCACCCCACTGCCAACTTGAGTACAACCTGATCGGTGGTCCAGAAGTCTGTTGAGAGAGAACATTCGCCGCATCTACCGGAAACCGATTCCGGTCAAACTCCGGGCGAAGGGCTCTTCGTCGACCTGGATGAGCGAGAAGCAACGCCAGCGCCAGCACGACACAACAGGGCGCGACATGCCAGCGCCTTCTGCTACCCATCGCGATGCTCCGCAGTCCGCTTTCAAGTTCTCGAAGACTCATAGTTAACTTTCCCGGCCACTCGATAGGCCACCGCGAGTCTGCATACTCCAGCCACTCACGAAGCGCGAGTCCGATACCGGGCGCGGCAACAACCGCGAAGATCGGAATGTTTCGCGCCGAGAACAGTGCCAGATGGGACCAGCTCAGCAACAACATCAGGTGGATAACCCTTCCTTTGCCCAAGTGCCAGAGTGCGGCCGCGATCGCCAGCACCAGCAGGGTCTCGAAATACGCAGCCGTGAATAGATGAAAATCGATAGATTGAAATTCACTGATGCGCTGGAAATAAAACGAGGACCCGAGATACCGTGCCACGTGGACGTGCAAGTGATATCTATAGGGATTGATGAGGCCGGCGAGCGCGCACATAGCCGCGATCAAAGAGTATTTTCGCGCCCGATCCCACGCGTGATGCCGAGCTCCGCGCAAGATCCCTTCGCCCACAGTTCCTAGCGCATAGATAACAAGCAGGACGAAACCCACGAAGAATCCTCCGTGCAGGTTCACCCAAAGGATGGTCAGCGGAGGAAGAAGCAAGAGTATGCCGGAGCCGTGGTTCCTCTCCCTCCTGTTTAGCGCCCAGCAAAACGCGGCGGCAAAGAGAGGAGTCACAAGATGTGGCCGCGCCAGCCAATGTATGGTGCTCGCCGCCATTACGAGGCCGGTCAGCGCGATAGCGATCAGGCGATGCCCAGATTCCTCGACGGTGCTCCTGTAGACACAGACCGAGGTGGCACCCAGGACAAGCAAGCTCACAAGAACAATTCCGGCCAGACCTAAGTAGGCGTGTACTATCGCCATCAAAACATCGGCAAGCCACTCCCAGGCAAACCAAGGCTGGCCGGCCTTCGTAAATGAGAACATGTCGGTCGTCGGGACGCGGCCGTTGTTCAGGATCCATTCCCCGGCTCGAATGTGCCATCCGGTATCGGAATCGGTGAGCAGCCACCCCACACCCGTGGTTGACCAGAACAGCACGAGGATTGGCATCAAGAAAGCCAAGTCGGAGAGGGATGGCATCAGAGACATCCACGCCGGGTGTGAGCGCCTGAGACTTCCAGCCATCCCCGCCTGCTGCCGTTGTAAGCTCACATCTATATGGTCCACGGTCAGACCACGCTCTTAGTATCGAAGCGAGTGGCAGGATCTGACCGCTCGTCGTCAGGGCATCGGACAGAGCCAGGAGTGCGCGATGACAGCGATAGGTCCTGTTCGATTTCCCTTCCCTTCACCCGTCGTTGGAAGGCATGGATGACGAGTGGCGTGCCTGTTGCGGCCGCAAGAAAAGCCCCGCCGGGATTGAGGTGAAGACCACCGCCGATCACAACAAAAAGGAACAGGAAAAGGCAAACGACCAGTGAGCCTTGTTTGAGCCTGGTGAGCACGGTGCGCCTCCTCGTTTGTCAGTGCTTCAGCCGCTGTTCCTTCGCCTGCTTAGCCAGCCAAGCTTTCCGCGATCCCAGCAGTCCCAGCCGAGGCCACACTTTGCCCTGCTGAATCGTTGGCTCTCGACTGACTTAAGGGCCGGGGCCTTCGCAGGTAGTGTGCGTGGGTGCAGCCGCTGCAATTCACGCCTTTTACCGCAGCACGAACCAGCGGCAGGAATCTCTCAGGAACTGCCATCACCTCGCCGGCCAGCGAATAGAATGCGGGCGCCACACCGCCAGCTTGCGCTTTGTCTTTCCCGCCGAGATCCAGTTCCAATCGCCCGTGGACACCACGGAAGAAAATCTCCGTTTCCAGCTCGGGCTTCTGGCCGTCCGTCACCAAACCTAATCGGTGTCTTGTGAGCAACAGTTCATAGGTCCGCCCCTTGCGAAGCATGTCCACACGAACCAGGGCGGTGGACAGTACGACGGCATGCAAGCCATTGGCCCCGATGGCTTCGACAGGATGCAGATACTCCAGAGGCAGACCGTTTTCGTCGGCGAAAGTCACGTACCGGCCCACATCGCTTACCGAGCCCCCCGATTCGAGGCCCCGGATCACGTAACGCTGTGCCAGTTGCTGGTGTTCAACGCTGAGCACCGAATGCGCAAAGATGCCCCGGTCCTTCAGGGTTCTGACTGCTCGCCTGGCCAGCGGCAGTCCGGCGATGCCCGTGAACTTGTGCCTAACCATGATCACCTCCTCCTCGATTCATCCGAATATTCATGCGGGCTGCCGGGGCCGGGATCGGCCGCCCGACTGCCGCCCGAATCATTTCTCTGGTGCAGCCTGCCCAACACTGATAGAAGCGTGGATTGCAAACAAGGATCGCTAGATTGTCTCGACCACGGTCATGCCCTCGGAGAGCGCATGAAGGACAGCGCGCCACATAGTTGCGGCCCACGACCCGAGTCTCAGACACATAGTCGAGGATGCAAAATCCCCGCCTGCTTCCAGGGGCTTCCGGAACGCTGATTTCTGGTGCCTCCGATCTCACCTTTGCAATATTGGGTGGAAGCTCTTTCCCCACCGTGAACCGATCCAATTCTTCTGCGGTCAATCTACGCAGCCGCGTCAGAAATTCGATCTGCGCTTCCAAGGTGTAGTCGGCGCCGTAAAACCAGAAACGACGCTTCGCGCCGCGATGAATTCCCATCGGCCCGCGTATCGCATTGCCAAAAGCGCCGTCTTGAATCTCGTCGTGCTTCGGGAACACCTCGATCCCCTCAGCCAGGCCCGATCCTTTCACCGGTACTCCCAGCTTTTGGGCCAGGTCGTAGATATAAATTCGGCACTTCCTCGCCAGGAGCGGGACTGCCAGGAAGATCCAGAGGTGCCCTCCCCGCTTGCTCATCTCAAGCGCCGAATCCACTCGATCCTGCGTCAGTTGGTACTGAAGTTTGATCAAGTCATCCATTGCGCGCGCATAGTCTGCGTCGATCGCGACCCATTTGCAGCGCTGGTTCAGTGGATTGATGGCGTAGAGCCCTAAGGTTATCTTCCCCTCCAGGTGGTCCGATACGGTTTTCTCGGTCAATAGGAGCGGCGCTCCCGATCCGTGTTCCTTGGGCCGGTAATAATAATGACGGCCGCTCTCGGGATGCGGGCGCGGCGATTGGAGGGTGTAGGCGCGGCGATTGACGAAGAGGTTGATATACTCCTTCGCCAACGCCGGCGTTGCGACCATTCGTCGTGCCACGATTCGCCTCCTTTCCGCGGTCTGTAGCTGTGTGTGCTTAGATATGTCGGGATTGAATTTCTGTCAAACGGCCGCCGCAAACCCTTCATTTGCCAATGCCACTGGCCATCTCAGCGGGTTTCCGCGGCTCTAATAACCAGCCGGCGTCCGCCCTCAGAAGACCGGGGCGCTCGACGAGACTGAGGAAGTCGTACTCGGCAACGAGCAGGTCAAAATCGCTCGTGCCGTACCCGCCGTATTGATCGTCCTCGAAATCCAGCCAGAGCCAAGTGCTAGCTCTGCGATCGAAAACGTAGAACGCCCCGGAACGCGTATCCCCGGGGACGACCACAAAGCAAAGAATGGCGGTCGGGAACTCGATCCAGCGAACGACTTCCCCGCTTTCCGTCGCCGAGATCAGGGCATCCACCGCCTCACTTATGACGGCGGTGGGCTTCACTCGGATAATTGGTTGGGCTTTCATGTGACCAAACATAGATTCCTCCTCCTTCCTGAACATTCGTCTCCCTCACATGTCGATTGTCGAACCGCCACCGCGTTGACGAAATCTGCGCCACATTTCTGCGCAAGCCAACTGAGCCAGGCTGCACTCCGATGACAGAAAAGCTAAGACGTGTGCCTGTCTTCCCATTGAACGTTTTATGTTTCCGTAAGCGTGGAGTGGTCGAATCAGACGCTCCAGCGACGAAATGCATCAGCGGCGAGATAAGAGCGGGCACTCGAAGACGGACAAGCGTTTCGCCGATGAAGTCGTGGCTGTTTTCCGGAAGAGCAAAGGTCTGCGCCTCCGGCTCGGCAGCGCGGGCCACCGTTTCGTCGGCATCTGGTTTGTGCTTGTTCAGCACCGGCTCGCGGGCGATTTTGGGCTCGGCGCCTCGCCGGATTTCTATCCGGGCGTGCAGTTCTCCCGGCAGATGGTCCCCAGCACCGGCCCTTACGACGCGCAGGTGAATACACAAGCGGTGGCGGCGCTCTTTAGCAAGATCGGGCCGGGCATTTCCGTCACGCGCTCACCTGCCCGAGATCAAGTATCCGGGGGGAACAGGCACTTCCTGATGTCGGACCTGAACAAGGTCCGGATTGCGGATCATCTGTCCAAGTTCCTGTCAGGAAAAACGGTGAGCGCGATCCAGCGCGTCCGCAATATTGCATCCGAATTCCGACGATTTCTTTCAGCGGCAGCGGCCCGCGCTTGAGTCGCTCCGCCAGCGACTCCCCTTCCAGAAACTCCATCACTATGTAATCGGTGCTGTTCTCGTGGCCGACGTCATACAAAGTGCAAATGTTGGGGTGATTGAGCTGCGAGATGGCTTTCGCCTCGCGCTCGAACCGCGGCTTCAAGTCGGGACTGTCGCACAGATGCGACGGCAGCACCTTGATCGCAACCGTGCGCTCCAGCCGGGTATCCCGCGCCCTATACACTTCTCCCATGCCGCCGGCGCCGACCGGCGCGAGTCGAGTTCCTGCGGAAATCCCCATTTCCCCCCTTGGAAGTGCCTGGATTGTACACCCCGCCTTCGCCCCGAAAAGAAGACCTTGGCGAGATGCGCCAGGAGGAGTTTCGCCCGGCCGGACTTGCGTTTGGAGACTTTGCTCAAGCCATTGACCTTCGTCGAGAAACGGAGCCACTCTCACTAGGCAAGTGACGAGCAAACCGGAAGTCGACAACTGGCACCCAACCCGCATCGCTCAATAAAACGAGTATAGTCAACCACCAAACCAATGATTCTACTTGGGGTTGGTTGATGTCGCTCATCTCAAACACACTGCAACGACATCACAATCACACGGCAATCCCTGGAAAAAGAGATCCCGTTCGTTGCGCCTCCCTGCCGTGCATCAGAACCGAGGCGAACGTCATGGACACCGGAGAGCCGGTTTTTCTCACCGGCAACATCAAGGTGTGCTGAAGGAACTCTCTCAGCAAACCAACATAAACCGCACGGGTGCACTCCGACAGCTTGTCCGCCACAAACCACAGCAGGTCATGGTTTGGCACCAGGTAGAGGAAGTGATCGACCGATACCTCTTGCTCAATCCGCTGGCGTATGTCGAAGTAGTGCCGCGCTGCCTTCGGTGTTCGCTCATACTCCAACGCGAACTTGACGTCATGTCCACCTATACGAACCACCACGACCGCATCGTAATACTTCCAATAACCATGCGACGTGAGGTCGTTCCGAGATCGAATCTCGGTCTCGGCTATCCAGTGGACAAGCGATCCCGAGCGCTTGAGCGCCAGGTGGATCTCGTTTACCTCCAAAGAATGGTGAAGGAAGCTGCGCATGTGGTCCGATCGGCCTTGGGTGGGCTGCACAAACTGTTCGCCACTCCCAGCCAGTTCCAGCGCTCCGGCCTCTGACATTGAGTAGACGACATCACGATTGACGAATGGCCGTTCGCGCCGGATGAGCAGGCCATGTTTCACCAACCGAAGGACTCGGTTGTTGAAGGCGTTGCGCGATGAGAAACAATAGTCGAGCTTCAAGAATTCAAACAACTGGTTGTGTGTGATGAAGCCGGAGTGCAGCACCTGCCGCAGAAGAGGGTAATCCTGTGTGACGCTCAACACGATCGAGCCTTTCCAGTAGCGCATTCCTTGCTCCTGTCATTCCTCAGCGCGAAGCACAAGACGCGCGACCCAGGATCGCGACTGCGAAGACTCGAGCATGAACAGTCCGAGACTACTCCGTATCCAGCCGCCGATTGGCATGAGCAGCATGGCCTCCTGCTCTGGCACGCTTTCGCTAAAAGAAAGAAGCCAGGTATCGGAGGATCTCCAGCCTTCTGTTCCGACTGGCAGTTGACCTATGAGGCCGGACTTTGCAACGACAAGGAAGCAGGCGGGATGTTCATGTGTCTTTAGCACTCGCTTGAAGAGCAGCTTGTTGCACTTCATCCATACGGACGGTTCCGCGCATTCGAACACCCGATTGATCATCCTTGAAAGGCAGTTCGGATCGAAACCGTTGAGTGCTTCGAATCGCGCATAGCCGCAGATCCGTGGTCGCTGCCTGACACTGCCCTTCACCAAAACGCCCGTCGTGTTGTAGTACACGGCTTGAACAACACGGTCGTTCCCGTGCACCTGCTTTGCGAGCCTATGCCGCCACATACTGCCGAAACCTGTGACCCCCACGACCACTTTCTACCCACCTCTCAGCCTGCGGTTGTTATGTCGCTCGGCGTAGAGCTGCTCCTGCAGATTGTTGATGTGCGTCACCAATTTGGCATCCGCTCCTCGCATATCACTGGGTGGCTTCGCGCCGCCTGTCGCTCCCGACTTGTTCGTCAGCGCCTCCAAGCGCATGGACATGTCGGCAAGGATCTCCGATTTCTTCCGCAATTCTTCGCGCGCGAGGTCCCTCTCTCGTGTCGCTGTATCCCTCTCGCTAGCCACGCAAGCTAACTCGGCGCGCAGTTGCTCCATCGCGGAGCCCTTACCGGTTACGGGGTCACCAAGTTCTGCGTTCTCAATGGCGCGGTTGCAGCGTTCCATGTGAGCGTTGTATCTGTCGATTGCTTCTTGAGCGATGCGACGCGAATAGGCATCCTGGTTGTAGATATCCGCCATCATTTCCGCCGTGATCCACATGGCCCGGCGATGATCGATCCGACGTTTGGCGCAGGCTACGGCCGACAGTACCAAAAGTATCGTCGTGGACAGGCCGTACAAGAAATAGGGATTCTTGAGTCGCGCTTCGATGAATGCACGACGCTCACGTTCGATCCAACGACCGTAGTCGACATCGTCGGGGTTGAACTGCTTCAGCATAAACTCGTACCACGTGTCTTGACGCTGGTATGGAGGAGTAGGATCGGCCGCAGCCGGGCCATGCTCTCTCGGCGGGATGGTCGCGCCGGAACTTGCCGAACTGACAACCGTCAGTCCGATCAGCAGCAACCCGAAGATTGAGATTCTCCTGGCCACTACCAGCCCCCTGATCTGCGCCGCCGGCCGACCGCCGCCAGTTCCGGCGTCTTGAATCTCAGGTTCGCACCAGCGGAATCCTCGCGCGACTGGCGCAGGGTCGGATAGAGCTGTGGTCGAAACCGTGGCACCCGGGCGTCCTCCGGGGCTCGCACATGCAACAGGCCATGCAGCGTGCCGCGGGCATCGTCCGTCATCAGAATCTCCATTTGAGCCTTGGGAAGATTCTTGATGTGCTCATCAAGCGCCCGGGTCTCCTTATCCTCGTGCTCGACCGCTGCTTCCGTTTGCGTGTAGGTCTCGAAGCCGAACAGTCTCCAACGATGCATCGACACGCTACGCCGGGCGACCCGATGTTCCGCCGAAGCGCGGAGGAAGTAGCGCGTGGTCTCTTCGTCCCGAGTCCGCAGGATCATCGTCGTGTTGGGCGCCGACGAGACATCCTCCTTGAACCCCCTGTCGATTTGCATGAGCTGCGGCAAGGCCTGCATCGAGAACAGGAAGGCGGTGTTCGTTCCGCGCGCGGTCTGCAGGATTTGCGCGAAGTTGCGATACCCGAAGGGCGCGAACTCGTCCAGCACGATACTGAGCATCGGCCGGTTCTTGCGTTGGCGGTGCTGCTCGCTTTCGTACCTTTTGCCTATGACTAGCTGGAGGTTTTGCAGCAGCATCTTCCCCAGCGACCGCATGGGCTCGGGATTCTTGTTGATGTTCAGGGAGACGACCAGGATGAGTTCCTGGTCAATCACATCGTCGAGTGATAGCAATTGCTCATAGGGTCCGGTCAGAACACTGAGCTGGTCGTCGAGAAAGGTCATGCACTCATTGAGCAGCCCCTGGATCTTCTGCACCCGCTCCCGATCCCCCAGCGACGTGTAGAGGTTCTTGACCGACATCTCGAAATTCAGCCGGCGTTGCATAGGAAGTGACGAGTTCAACGCCATGCGCTTGCGCGCCTTCTCGACCTGTTCTTTCATGACCCGTTCATCCATGGCCATGACCAGGACGTCGTAGAAGTTGAACTTCAATCCCGTGTAGAAGAGCACGCGCACGATGTCCGCCAAGTAGTTCAATTGATGCTTGGCAAAGAGGACGATATCTGGTTTGATAAGCGTCTTGAACCCGATCTTCGAAACCTGGAGCCGGTATGGCCCCGGGGGCAGATTGGGAACGAGATAAACACCTTCCTCGTTGGTTTTAACCGAGTACTTCACGCCGGTGACATCGTTGATCACCAGCACGTCAGCGCCTTGAATGACCCGGTTCGATGGATCGAGCACCAGGCCATTCATGGTTCCGTTGGGGGATTGCGCAAGAAGGGGGAAGGCCGTCAGCGCAGCCAGGAAGCAGACAAACGTGATTTGGGGGAAGCGCACGTGAATAACTCCTATGACCGGCCGATTCCGGTCACGCTCTTGCGTTGTATGCAAGAGGCCCCCTGACTGGCATCACCTGATTTTCATTTTAGAGCTAAGGAGGCGGCGTGCCGACGGATCGTCTGCTACGGATGATTCGGATCGGCTTTGAGGTAAGCAAATAAGAGGGGTTTGCCGCTGGGTTTCCGGCTTCCCCCGCTAGGCTCGATAGTCACAAAAACCGCGTCAATCTGAGCCAACATCTTAGGATCGTCGAACTTCAAGACCCAACGTTTCTTGGAAGAATTGTCCACATAGAAAATACCCAAGTTCAGAGCCTGCGTACGATCCGGTCCGTGCTGACCCCATGCCTGGAAAGCACGCGCGGACTTGAGCCCCGGCTCTTGGTCCAGATCGTAGGCATAAAAGATAAGCGACTTCCCTTTCGTGTAGAACACGCGGCCATACGGCTTCTGGGTCTCACCGGTACGGGCCACGTCGTAGACTTCCGCAACGTAGAGGTCGCGGGCTCCCATGAGTTCGCGGATGTCACGATCCTTGGCTAGGAGTTCATCTTTCTGGTCAACCGCGGCGTCCCGATTGCGAGGAAAGGGCCTGGGTCAAATCTTTGACTTGCGTCGTCAGCTGTCCGGCCCGCGCTTCGTCTTCGGCGGACTGCTTGGAAAGCGTATCGAGCTTCTGCTGCAGCGCTTGTGCATCCGCCTGTGCGGCGTCGAATTTCTGCTTCAATTCGGCTTGTTGTTGTACGAGGTTTTGCGCTCCGGCATCTTTACTATTGAGATCTGCTGCAAGCCGGACTTGCGCCGCTTTCATCTCCGCCAGTTCGACCGATTGTCGCTCCAATTGTTTGCGTAGATCGGCGATTTGGCGGTCCTTCTGAGAAACCTGAGCCAGCGCTACTTCCCTTTCGTGGGCGGCATCGCTCACCTGCGCTTCGAGCGGCGTCGAGTTCTGCGAGTTCGGCTGGGTCGGCGCAGGAACCACCTTGACGGTATCCACTCCGCGACGAATGCCGATTTGATAGAGGGATACTCCGAGAGCAATTGCCAGCAGCACTCCGGCCGCATAAAGACTCCAGACGTGACGCCACGTCGTTTCACCGGCAAATGGAAGCACACGGCGCGCGGGCCCAGGAATGTCAGCATTCCCATTCCGTCGAACGACCGTCCCTGCCTTTTTTTCCTGTGCGATGCGGTCGAAAAGAGCAGCCTCTGCTTGTTTTGGGACCAGGCAGGTCCGGGGTCCAGGTCCCCTGGCGTTTCGTCCGCTGCCATTGCGGGAATCCCGTGGGCCACAATGGTCTCGTACTGCCGGATGGACTCCCGGCAGGCGGCACAGACGGCGAGATGCTCCTGGAGCTTCTTCTGCTCTTCCTGGGTTAGCTGGCCCGAGGTCGAAACGGCACAGAGTTCCAGGAACTCGTCATGGGGTTCGGTGTGAGACAACGCCCCCGCTCCTCGGATGGATGTCCTGTATCATACTGCGGAACCGCCTCGAAATTTATCCCCAAAAAGCTGTTTGCGCAACTTTTCGAGGCCACGGAAGTAGTGATTTTTCACGTTCCCGCGCGTCTGGTTCAACTTCGTGGCAATCTCGCCCAACGTGTGACGATCGACGAAGAACAACTGCAGGGTTCGCCGCTGGTTCTCGGGACCGACCCCTCGAATATCTTCTGGAAGCCTTCCCTTCGCAGCGAAAACCGTCGCCCGAATCCCCGGGGCCTGAGGAGGCACTTCGCGGGGCAGCTAGTTCCCTTTCCACATCGTCGAGGTCGACCCGGGTGTAGAAGTGGCGGGAGTTCAAGTAGCGGCGCCGGGCGATGGCGCGGTGGTAGGTCATCTGCAGGATCCAGAACCGTGCCGGTCCGCGGGAAACGTCAAACATGCACGCACTTCCGGTGGATCAAGAGGAAGACGTCCTGAAGCAGGTCATCGGCTTCAGACGTGTCTCGCAGGACTTTATAAGCCACGCCGCGCACCAGCCTGGCGTAGCGGCGAAAGAGCAGAGCAAGCGCTTCCCTGCTTCCTTCAGAAACTTGTAGCAATAACCCTTCATCGGAGACCTGGGATGGTGCCGATTCCTTTGCCGTTGATTCTCTCGCCGTTTCGGTGCTGTTGTCCGTTACAGCGAAGGGAGGAGGCCGGAATGTGAGGAAGGCATCCATGGGACTGGCGTCGCTCGAACAACCCTGATCCTTCGTTGGTGAGCGTCAATACCTCCCTGCCAAGACGATTCCTTTCAGGCGGAAAGATATCCTCATTTATTGGCACCCCTAGCGCAGGCGACGATTTCGCACACCGTATCGCACACTTAACCGATTTAGTTTCAATACTTTACAAATATGCCGCAAGCGGGAGCGGACTCAGTCTTACCT
>CAWHVH010000007.1:0-368612 GCA_963832635.1 Terriglobia bacterium
TGGCATGGAAGAGGTCGTCGGTTCGATCCCGACCAGGTCCACCAAATCCCACAACAACTTAGACGGGACGTGCGCGTCGAGGGCTCTGGCGCATCACTGCGCCGCGGCAGCGGAGCTACTTTTCTTCTTTGCTGGAACCCTGAATCTGCACAAACTGCCAGCCGAACCGCCCTTTGATGCAAAGATTGCCGTGAGTGACGCTGTGGTCGAGCGGTGAGGTCACGCGAACGATCTGGCCTTCCTGCTGGTGCACGGTGAGGTTGCAGCCCACGCCGCAGTAAGGACAGATGGTGTCAGTCTGCGTCTGACGCCTCTCGTCCCAGGTGCCGGCCTGGCGCATGTCATATTCGCTCTTGAACATCAGCGCACCGGTAGGGCAGACACCGATGCAGTTGCCGCAATAGACGCAGGCAGATTCGGGCAGCGGGACATCAAACTCGGTGGCAATGTGGGCGGAGAAACCGCGGCCCGCCACGGCAATGGCGAAGGTATTCTGCGCGTCCACGCCGCAGGCTTCCACGCACTTGTAGCAGAGAACGCACTTGGAGTAGTCGCGGACGTAAAGGTCGTTGTCAATCTTAACGGGCTGGGCGACAGTGGCGCGAGGCCGTGCCGAAGCGCTCGGGATGGGCGCCATAGCGCTCCACATACTCCTGCATCGCGGGCGCCAAAGAGAGGTCTACGGACGAAGCCAGAAACTCCAGCACCAGCCGCCGGCTCAGGCGGACGCGCTCCGAATCGGTCTTGATGGACATGTTGGGTTCGACCTTGCGTGAGCAAGCAGGAACCAGGGCCCGCGAACCTTCCAACTCCACCACGCACACGCGGCAGACATTTACAGGAGTGAGGCTCTCCAGAAAGCATAGCGTAGGAGTGTCAATGCCAAGTTTCTTGGCTGCATCGAGGATGGTCGAACCCTCGGTCACGGAGACGGGCTGGCCGTCGATTTTGATTTCGATGGAGCGGCGCTCGGGCTGAGGCGGGGCCTGGGGGACGGGGCCGCGCGGCAGAGGCATCGTCGGTTGGGGCGCGTCGAGCAGTTGATCGATTTCTGTCGAGTCGTCGCTCATCAAAAGAGACTCCAACGTTGCAGGGCAGATTCCAGCGCGCTGCCCGCGGTTTGGCCCAGACCGCAGATGGAGGCATCGCGCATGGCCTGAGCCATCTCCCGCAACATGGCGATTTCCTGGGCGGTCGAGCCCAGCGGTTTGGCGTTCACCAGCCGCTGCAGCGCTTCTTGCTGACGCACCACGCCGACGCGGCACGGAACGCATTGGCCACAGGTTTCATGGCGAAAGAAACGGGCAATGCGCAGCAGGATGCGGCGAAGATCCACCGTGTCATCAAACAGCATGACCACGCCGGAACCGAGAGTGGCCCCAATGGCGCGCGTGCCTTCAAAAGTGAGCGGCGTATTTAGCTCCTGGGGAGAAACAAAAGTTCCAGCCGCGCCGCCCAGAAGAACCGCCTGCAGTTTGCCGCTGCCGGCCACGCCTCCGGCGAGATCAATGAGTGCGCGCAAGGTGGTCCCCATGGCTACTTCATAAACCCCGGGCCGGGCTACGTGCCCGCAAAGACAAAAGAGCCTGGTTCCCGTTGAGCTTTCAGTGCCGAGCCTGGCGTAAGCGGCGCCGCTCTCACGGATGATAAGCGGAACGTTGACCAGCGTTTCCACGTTGTTGACGACGGTCGGCTGGCGGAAGAGTCCAGACTGTGTCGGGAAGGGCGGCTTGTTGCGCGGTTCGCCGCGATAGCCTTCAATCGAGTTGAATAGTGCGGTCTCTTCACCGCAGATATAGGCGCCGGCGCCCCGGCGAATTTCAATGTCGAAACACAAACCGCTGTCGAGAATGTTGTCGCCGAGAAATCCGTTTTCCCTGGCTGACTCGATGGCGAGTTGCATCCGCTGGGCGGCCAGCGGATATTCTCCGCGCAGGTAGATATAACCTTGCCGAGCGCCGGTAACGTACGCCGCAATCGTCATGCCTTCGAGAATGGCGAAGGGATCGCCTTCCATGAGGATGCGGTCTTTGAACGTCCCAGGCTCGGATTCGTCGGCATTGCAGACGACGTAGTGCGCGCGAGCATTGTCTGGTTGCAGCAGATGACGCTGCAGGAAAAGAGCCTCCCATTTCTTGGCGGTGGGAAAAGCCGCGCCGCCACGACCCAGTAGTTTTGAAACGGATAGCTCGCGTAGCGTGCCTTCGGGGCCAAGCTCCAATGCTTTTCGCAGACCTTCATAGCCACCGAGTCTCTCGATACGCCTCCAGGGTCGAAGCGCCTCCTCTGCCAATGCGATGAAGAAGGCGCAAAGGCGAGGGTTCACTTTTGTGTGCCCCCTGAGGCACGCTAGTCTGAACGTTCAGCACGTCGGGCTCGGCCGACAGGCGACCCTGGATGGCGTCGTTTATCAAAGACTGCACGGCTTTCGCCGAAGCGGGCGCCAATACTCGTTCACGGAATCGCTCGCCGGCAGAACTGATCAGTGCCGCGGGAGCGCGCTCGCACAGACCCAGACACGGGCTGCGAAGCCAGGTGGCGCGTCCGCTCGAGCAAGGGGAACCTGCGGGACCAAGCACACCTTCCAGTTCGGCACAAAGCCCTTCCGAGCCGCGTGTGACGCAAGCAATGTCGTCACAGACGTGGGCTACAACCGGGGGACGGGTCGTGAGCGAAAACATTCCATAGAACGACGCCACACCATGAACTTCCGCGGGGGCAACGTCCAGGCGCAACGAGACATAGTTGATAGCGCCGGGACTAATCCAGCCAATGCGGTTCTGGATCGCATGCAGCAGGGGCAGAAGGCGATGCCGCTTTCCAAAGCTTTCGGAGTTGGAAACCGCGCTGCGTCTCGGCGGATGGACGCTCGCCGCCTTGCCAGCTCGATTCGGGCGCACCCAGATCCGAATCGACGGCAGCGCGTTCCTCTGCAGTTGCTTGCGCGTCGGTTAGATGAAGGTCCAATCAGCTCCTCTCAGATTTTTTCAATACGGATCGCGGTTGCCTTGAACTCTGCGGTGCCGGACTTGGGGTCCACAGCGTCAATGGTCAGTTCGTTGGTCGCTATCTGATCGTGATGGTGAATGGATAGAAACGCAAGGCCCGGACGCAACGCCGGATCAAACCGCACCGGCGCCAGAAGAGAGCCACGCCGCGACGTCACACGAACTTGTTCGCCTTCTCGCAACTTGTAGTGTTGACCGTCTTCCGGAGAAATATCCAGCGCTTCATTGCGCCGCAGCGGCGATGCGTATTCTCTGCTTTGCACGCCGGTATTGTAATCATCGAGCCGGCGGCCGGTAGTAAGGCGGATCGGATATTGCTCGTCAATCCGGTCCACGGGCGGCTCAAACTCCACCATGCTGAATGGCGCGCGCGGACCAATCAGCGGATCGCTCCACAGCCGTCCGTGGAGGAACATTTCCCCGGGGTGCGACTCGTCGTAGCACGGCCACTGAATGCCGCCCATTTCCTCCAGGCGACGGTAACTCATGCCGCCGTGCATGGGGCTCAAGGTGCGCAACTCATTCCAAATCGCTTCGGGATCGGGCGCACCCCAGTCATGACCGAGCCGGCGAGCCAGATCAAAGATGATCTCAAGATCGTTGCGAACACCGGCGGGAGGTGGCACAGTACAGCGCACGCGCTGCACGCGGCGCTCGCTTGAAGTCACCGTGCCTTCGTTTTCCAATGCGCCTGCCGCGGCGGGGAGCACAACGTCAGCGAGTTCCGCAGTCTTGGTATAGAAAAGGTCCTGGACCACCAGGAATTCCAGGCCGCCCAGCCGCTTCAAGGCACGATGCCGGTCGGCCTCGGAATCCGCTGGATTCTCGCCCAGCACGTACAGCGTCGTCAGGCTTCCGTGCTCCATCGCCTCAAACATATCGCTCAGGTTCCAGCCGCGTTTGGGCTGGATCTTCACACCCCAGGCTTTTTCAAACTTGGCGCGCAAGCTGTCGTTCTCGACATGCTGAAAGCCGGTAAGGCGGTCTGGAATCGCGCCCATGTCGCCGCCACCCTGGACATTGTTCTGCCCGCGCAGGGGATTCAAGCCACTGCCGTAGCGGCCGACGTGTCCGGTCAGCAGCGCCAGGTTGATGAGGGCTACCACGTTGTCCATGGCGTTGTGGTGCTCAGTAATACCCAGAGTCCAGCAGAGCTGGGCGCGCGGAGCCTTGCCGTACGCATGAGCTATCCTGCGAATCGCTTCCGCGGGCACGCCACTTTCACGCTCGGCACGCTCCAACGTGTATTTTTCAACGTGGGCTTTGTAGGCTTCAAATCCGCTGGTGGCGTGACGTATAAACTTTTCGTTGACCAATCCTGCAGCGATGATTTCCCGTCCAACGGCGTTGGCCAGCGAAATGTCGGAACCCACGTGTAGTCCCAGCCAGAGATTCGCCCAGCCAGCGGAACTGGTCCGTCTGGGGTCGACCACGTAAACCTCGGCGCCGTGGTGTTTGCCTTTCAGGAGATGGTGAAAGAAAATCGGGTGCGTTTCCCGCGCGTTCGAGCCCCACAGCAAGATAACGTCGGTGTCTTCAATTTCAAGATACGAACTGGTCCCCCCGCCCGCTCCGAATACCGCCGCCAGACCGGCGACGCTGGGGGCATGTCAAGTCCGGTTGCAGCTGTCAATGTTGTTGCTGCCCATGACGCTGCGAACGAATTTTTGCGCTGCGTAGTTCAGCTCGTTAGTGGTCTTGGAGCAACTGAACATGCCAAAGTTCCGCGGATCGTTTTTCTCGATGGATTTGCGGAACGCCGCCACCACGCGGTCCATGGCTTCATCCCACGTAGCCGGACGATGCGAACCGTTCTCGCGCACCAGGGGTTGGGTCAGGCGAGCTTTCATTGGTATTGACACAGCATCCCCGAAACAGATTTGAGCAGAATCTTAGCACTTTTTGATCGGGCGTTCGTCTTGCCGGCGAGTGCCCGCTGACTTCGATACTTCCCCTCTCACGCCAGAATAGCGAAGCGTTAACCTGCCGACACTTCCTTACACTGCCTCCCCACGTACCGGGTTTATAAGCAGTGAGCGATCAGAAAAACTCAAACTCTGGCGCCCTCTTCATTCAAGATAAAGGCTAGAAACTCCGGGGATAGGAGAAAACAGAATCGAGGCTCGAATTGACGGGTAGCGATTCGAATTTTGACAGGAGGGTTCACTTGCGTACGTCGATCCTGCATCGGTCTCGGCTATTTGTGCTGTGCCTGGTAGTGACCGCCACCACCTCCGTGCCGCTATTTGCGCAGCAGGCCGTGAGCGTGAGCCGTGCGGATGGCCACATGACGCCTCTGCTGGTCTACGGCGCGGTTGCAGCCGGAGCACGGTGCACGCCTCTGGCTGTGATCTCGCATGGCGCGGGTGGCTCTGAGCGCGGATATCGGTACCTAGCGGAAGCGATGGCGCAGAGCGGCTTCACCACGGTCGTGATGGGGCATCGTGAAAGCAGTATGTCTGCGCTGCGCGCGGATATGCGCGCGGACGGATTCAAGCCCGGCATCGAAGCACTGGTTGCCAGCCCGCAAGCCGAGCAGGCGCGCCTGCTGGATGTCGCGGCGGCGCTCAAGTGGGCGGACCAGCAGTGTAAGGCGCCATTTCGAGTGCTGCTCGGCCACTCGATGGGCGCGGAAACGGTGATGCTGGAGGCGGGCGCGCGAAACATCATCGGCGTGCCTTCACCTCCTGCCGGGCAAGACCGCTTCGATGCCTATGTCGCATTGTCGCCGGAGGGACCGGGCATCGTTTTCCCAGACAATGCCTGGAGCGGCATCCATAAACCCATTCTTGTGTTGACAGGAACCCGCGACCAGTCTCTCAAAGGAGGCCCGCAGGCGCGCCAGGTACCGTGGCACGACTTGCCCGGGAATGCAGAGAAATGTCAGTGGATGGGAGTGATCAACGGAGCCACCCACATGAACTTCGCAGGAAACGGCCTGGGCGCGGACCGCGTGGAGCCGATAGTCACGTCGACGATCGCGACCTTCCTGAGCGGGGTTCGCAAAAAGGCATGCTCTCCGCCTGCCCCCGAGCGCGGCATGACCTTGCAGGTCAAGTGAAGACGGTAAAGCCGACACTCATGGTTTAGCAGAGCCTGCACGATTTCTCCGGGTTCCGCCATCTTTTTTACAATCTGTTTACAAGAAGTTACACGCAGTCGGGTGACATCCCCTCTCCCCTGGCGTCTAATTGGTATAGCGCAGTTGGGCCGGAAGAGGAGCTTATGTTTACCGTCGGTGTCGATCGCAGCGAAGACGTGGTGGTGTTGCAGTGCCGCGGCCGAATTGTTCGCGGAGAGGCAACCTACACATTACGGGATGTCGTCACTTGCCAGCGCAACGTCAGAATCATCGTACTGGATCTCAGCGATGTGGAGACCCTCGACGGAAGTGGTCTCGGAATGCTCGTGTTTGTTCACCGCTGGACCGGCGACAACGGCGTCCAATTGAAGCTGGTGAATCCCTCTCCCCTGGTTCGCGAAATGCTGGAACGCACCCGCCTGACCTGCGTGTTCGATGTTTCCTCGGTCGACGAGGCGCTGGCGATTCTCCGCAGCCCGGATTCCCTACAGCGCTCCTATGCGCTTGCGTCCTAGCCGGAACGTCAAGGCTTGATTTCAATGGGAGTGCCGTCTGGAACGGCACTCCATATCTCGTCCATCTCCTGATCCGTTACCGCAATGCAACCATCGGTCCAGTCATGGACGCGATGGGTTGCTCCCAGCCAGCCGAAACCGTTCGGCAGGCCATGCACCATCACGTCCCCACCGGGAGAGACTCCTAGTTTGCGCGCTCGCTCCCGATCTTCTTCATTGGGATAAGAAATGTGAATCGACCGGTAATATTTGCTCTTGGCATTGCGACGATCCAGAACGTACGTGCCTTCCGGAGTCTTGTGATCGCCCTCCCGCTGTTTGGGGCCGACCGGATTTCCTCCCAGAGCAATCTTGTACACCTTCAGAACCTTGCCGCCGCTCATCAGGGCGAGGGTTCTCTCTTTCTTCATCACAATGACTTCGTCGGCTCTTGCATCTGCGGGCAGTTTATCCGTGGCCACGCTCGATCCCACCAGCGCCAGCACCAGAAATGCAAACAAATGGTTCTGCACCAAGCGGATTATAGCCCGTCAATCCGCGCCGCTGGATGCTAGGCTGGAAGCATGTCCGCCGGGAAATCTGCCAATGGGCGAATGTGGCGACCCTCACTCAAGCTTCTGCTGCTGGGGTTGTGTCTTATCCCAGCACCCATGGTCGCAGGGACTGTGCCACCCGCCAGAAAAGCGTGGTCAGTTCGATGGCAACCCGCCAAGCTGGTGAATGGGACGCCGGTCTTGTTCCGGGTAACCGCTCCCGCATCGCTGAAGTCGCTCTCTGGAACCTGGCTCAGCCACGACATCTATTTCTCATTCGATCCAGCCAGCAAAACCTGGTACGGAATCGCCGGCGTCAGCCTCGAGACGCCGCCCTCCCAATATTCGCTGGCCTTGAGCGCCACCACGGCGCGAGGAGATCAAATTACCTTCGAGCGCAAGGTCACCGTGGCTAAAGCGAAGTATCCCAGCGTTGCCGTGAAAGTGGCCAAGAGATTCACGGAACCCGATCCGGCGCAGATCAAAGAGATTAATCAGGACAAAGCAATCAAGGAAGACACTTTCAAGCATTTCGATCCCGACCGCATCTGGACCGGCGATTTTCGCCCGCCCGTCAACGCCCCGATCTCCGATGTTTTCGGCACGGGACGTACCTTCAATGGCAAAGTGCAGAGCCGCCATCAGGGACTCGACTACGCCGTCCCGTCGGGCACTCCGGTGGCTGCCGTGAATCGTGGGACTGTCCTGTTGGCGCGTCCTCTCTATTTCGAGGGGAACTGCGTGGTCCTGGACCACGGGCAGGGATTGCTGACGTTGTACATGCATCTTTCCGAATTCAAAGTGAAGGAAGGCGAGGAGGTCGCGCGCGGGCAGGAATTGGCTTTGAGCGGCGGCAGCGGCCGCGCCACGGGCCCCCACTTGCATGTCGCCGTTCGTTGGGAGGGAATTTATCTCAATCCGGCTACGCTGCTGAAGTTGCAACTTCCCTAGAGTCTCTGCCCCACCGCTTTGCCCCCGGTGCGCGGTCCCGGCGCGGAGCGCACCGACTCCCGCAGATCCAGATTACGGATCAACCGGTGCAGGTAATTGGGGTGCACGCCCAGCAATCGCGCCGCTTCTGTATAGTTGCCCTTGGCTTCCTCAAGGGCGTTCAGAATCAGTTGCTTTTTCAAATCCTTGACCGCAGTGTGATACTTGGCGGCCGCGATCCCCGCAGGAGGGTCCTTTTCAAGGAAGGACTCGGGCAGATCCTCGGGCTGCAGTTCGTCCGACACGCTTAGTACCAGCGCCCGCTCCATCGCGTTCTCCAGCTCGCGAACGTTTCCCGGCCACTCGTGATTTACCAGGCAGGTCAAGGTCTCCGGAGCAATGCTTTTGGGCTTGATCTTGCACTTCTTCGTGTACTTCTGCACGAAGTACTCAGCCAGCATGGGAATGTCTTCGCGCCGCTCGCGTAACGGCGGCATGACCAGCGACACCACATTCAGCCGGTAGTAAAGATCCTGGCGGAAGGTGCCCCCTTTCACCGCTTCCTCCAGATCGCGGTTGGTCGCTGCAATCAGACGGATATCCACCGAGATCGGACGAGTCCCGCCGACACGCTCAAACTCGCGTTCCTGCAGCGCTCGCAGAAGCTTTACTTGCAGCAGGGGAGCCATTTCGCCGATTTCATCGAGAAACACCACGCCGCCGTTGGCCATCTCCAGCCGCCCTTTTTTCTGCGTGACGGCTCCGGTGAACGACCCTTTCTCGTGGCCGAACAGCTCGCTTTCCAGCAATCCTTCTGGAATGGCAGCGCAGTTAATGGTGACAAACGGTTTGCCCGAGCGCGGACTATTGCGGTGAATCGCGCGTGCCGCCAGTTCCTTGCCGGTACCGCTCTCGCCCTGGATGAGCACGGTCGCATCAGTGGGAGCTACTCGCGACAGGAACTGGTAAACCTCTTTCATGCGCGGACTCTCGCCCACCATGTTGTGTTCCAGATTGATCTCGGTGGTGAGGCGCAGATTTTCCTGCTCCAGCCACTCCACCCGTCGGGCATTATCCAGGGCCACCGACGAAATGCTCGCGATTCCGGCCACCAGCTGCAGATGTTCCTCATCGAAACGGCTGCCTGCGCTGGTTGTATCGAGGTAAATGCACCCGATAACCTTATCGAACAGCATGAGGGGGACACACAAAAGCGATCGCACGTTGGAGCTCACCAGGCTGTCCACGGACTTGAGGCCGCCGCTGCCGGGCACATCGGCGCCCAGAATGGCCACGCCTTGCTCCACCACGCGCCGCGTGATGGTACGGCTTACCCGCACCGGTTGCGAAGCGGCGGCCCGGCGATGACGCGCAAAGACCGACGAGAATTGCTCCGGACTCTTCGGGTCGAGCAGGATGGCTCCCCGTTCCGCAGGAGCGACCTCAAAAATCAGGCTTAGAATCTTGTCCTGCAGCTCCGTGAAGTCGCGAATCGCGTGCACCACCCGGCTGACCTTGAGCAGGGCTGCCAGGTTACGTCCCAGGCGCGAAGTGGCGGGAAGTTCGCTGAGAATCCGGTCGGGTTGAAGATAGAGCACATCCTGCGGCCGGATTTGCGAAGTAGCGTGGGTCAAGCTGTCTTCGAATTCGACGATACCGGAAGACGGTTCCTCTCCATCTTCCTGCAGCAAGAACAGAAATACCGAGTCTCCCGCCGAGATCTGATCCCCGTGCTGGAGAGAAGCTTGCTTGATGGCGACCCCGTTCACGAACGTACCATTGCGGCTGTCCAGATCGCGAATCGCGTACTGTTCGCCATCACGGATAAGCACGCAGTGCTTGCGCGACAGGGAAGGATCGCTGATGGAAAGCAGATTCGAGGGGTCGCGGCCCACCGGAACTTCTGCACTGGACAGGGCAAGACTCGAGTCTTTCAGTGGCCCCGCTATCACTTGCAACCTTGGATTCACCGTACGCCCTCGCCCCTACTCCCGCGATTCTGTTTAGCATACCGCGGGTCTCTCTGCACAGGATTTATGGTCATTGTCCAATATCCGAACAGATAGAACTCTATCCGATCAGATAGTGATTCGGATGGTTTTGGGAGTTGTCATTTTAGCTGCCAGCTTCACAGACGCCTGAAAATTCAGAAGGTTAGCGATTTCCTCGAGGTTGGCTACTGACGTGCTTTTACATCACTGAGTCGAACCGGCAAAAGCGATGGGGGAAGCGCTTTCAGCAGTTTCGCCGGGCTCGCTCATCGGGAATCTGGGGGACCCCCTCATCAGATTCCCGATTTTATTGCGTAACCGATTACCCGGCAGCAACTGACCGTTGCGAACCCTCCAGCGGGACCTCATCCGGTACAGCGATCCCATCCCGGAACCTAACCGTCCTTCCTGAAATCGCGGGAACGCGCTCGCCCGGCACGAGAATTCCCACCAGGTTCAAGGGGTCGGCCGCCGAGACGGTAATGGTCTCCCCAGTCAAAGGCATCTTGCGCGTCGCGCGCAGGGATTCTACCGCAACCGGGAGTGCAAACTGCTCTCCTATGAATCCATCAACGAAACGTCCGCCCCGGATCTCGCCCCGATCTTCCAGTCGCCGGAAGCCCATCTGCAATTCCCGCCACTTGGGCAAGTTGGTTTCGCGCGCCAGCAGGTCGCGGAAGACGATGCCATAACGTTTGAGCAGCATCCAGCAAGTGGCTTCCACCGCCCGGTTCCGCTCCACCGCTTGATCGGCGTAGAGCAGCGCCCAGCGCCCCGAGCTGTGGCGAGGACGAGCGCTGCGCCCGCTGCCTTGGCCCGCCCGCCGCTTGGGATCGATCAGCGCTCGCAGGTTGTCGAACCCGTCCGCGGTCACGACTCCACCGGCAACCAGTTCCCAGAGCGCGGTCTCGATTTCCGCTTTCAATTTGCCGGTGCCGCGCACGATATCCGTAAAAAATGACGCCCCGCGCTGGCGCAGAAAATCGAGCACCTGATGCGCTCCCGGGCTCAGGCCACGGCCTTCCGGTCGATCGGAGGCAGGCTGATGGGGGGACATCCAGTCGGCCTCCTCGCGTATGAAGAAAGTAATTGGCGCGACGCTTGTGGGGATCACGCGGCGCTTTCCCGCCGCCGAGTCCTCCAGAGTCGCGGGATGCGGAGACAACCGTCCCCAGCCCACGGCTCCGGTCAGGCACAACTGGTCAAGCCATTGCGGATCGTAGTTGGCGATGCGCCGCGCCAGCACTTGCCGTTCCCACGCGTTCGCGGGGATTTCGAAGCCCTGCATTTGCCGCAAGACTTCGAGCGTGGCCCGCTCGCCTTCCACCTGTGCTCCGGGTGCGACATGCTGCCAGCGCAACAGCCAGCGCATGAACTGCGCCGCCGTCACCGGTTCGATCTGTTTGCGCAGCGTAGCCACCGTCAACCGGTGAATGCGCGCCAGGAGCCGCCGCTCGCACCATTCGGTGCCGTGTGATTGTCCGGTGAACTTTCCTCGCAGGATCGTGCCGCTCGCTTCCATCCGCAACAGTACTTTCTCAATCTCGGAAGAGGGCAATCCCAGAAGTTCGCTTAACTGCTCAGCCGTAGTGGGACCCAGGTGATGTATCCACCCGCTGACCAGCGAGAACAGGGCGTCGTCGTAGGAGGGAACCGCCTCTTCGAGCTTCGGCAGTGCCCGGTCGAACTGCGCCGCCGGAAACAGCAGCAGAAAACTCTGCACCCGTTCGGCCGCCACCCAGTAGCGCTGGCATCCCGCCGGCAACTCGACAGTTGCCACCGCAGCCCGCTGGTGCTCCCGGAGTCTGTCAAAATACATAGTCCAGGCGGGATCCGCTGTCCTATCGCTCGCAACTCGACCCTCTGCCGGCAGCGCCACGAACGTATGCAGCGCGTCGTGCAATTCATCCGCATCGCGCACATCGGGCCACGCCTCTGCCCGCACCTGGGCAATCGCCGCCGTGTCCAGCTTCCCGACTTCTTCCAGCACAGATTCCGGAAGAATCCGCCGCATCTCGACCGCCCGCGCTCGCCGTTCTTCAAGCGGGGCGTCGTCGAGGTACGCATAGGGATTCGCATTCAGAATTTCATGGGAGAACTGTGAAGGCACCGGTGTGTCGACCGCGATACAGCGAATCTTTCCCGAGTCCATCCGCTCGAGAAGCTCTTTCAGCCCATCGATATCCATCGCCTCGGTGAGGACATCTTTCATGACTTCCTTCACCAGGGGATGATCGGGAATCTTAATGTCGCCCTCGATGTTTTCCTGGCACGCTGCAACATCGGGAAACACCGATGCCAACAGATCATCCGACCGCATGCGCTGAATCTGGGGTGGAACTTTCTTCCCACCTTGAAATCGCAGAAGAGCCAGCGCCCGGTTCGCATCCCAGCGCCAGCGCGTCCCAAAGATGGGCGAAGCCAACGCCGCCTGCTCCAGTAGTTCCTGCACCGTCTCTACCGACAGGAAGTGAAACACATCGGCGAGAGGGAAGCTGTGTTGCTCGGCGAGTGCGATGTTCAGTCCGTTGTCGGTGGCCGCTGCCTGCAATTCAAAATTAAAACCACGGCAGAAACGTTTGCGTAGCGCCAGTCCCCAGGCCTTGTTGATCCTTCCTCCGAAAGGCGCGTGGATCACCAGTTGCATTCCGCCGCCCTCGTCGAAGAAGCGTTCGGCGATGATCGTGTCCTGGGTGGGAACGGCTCCCAACACCGCCCGTCCCTGCAAGACGTATTCGACAGCCTGCTCGGCGCCGGAATCGTCGAGTCCACACTCCTCTTTCAGCCACGCCACCGTCTCAGCCACTTTGGGATTCGCTTGCGAAATGCCCACAGGAAAAGTGTCGGCGAGACGGTCGCTGATTTCTTGTCGCAGATCGCCAACGCCAAACGAAAGCTCCTGTGTGCGCGCCGGCGCTTCGCCCAGCCAAAAAGGAACACTGGGAGGCGCACCGTGCGCATCTTCCACCAGCACTCGTCCCGATTTTCCCTCCACTCGCCGGATGCGCCACGAGGTGTTGCCGAGCAGCACGATGTCGCCCGCATTGCTCTCGATCGCGAAGTCCTCGTCGAGCGTGCCGATCACGGTGCCTTCCGGCTCCGCCACCACGTTGAACAACGCCGTCTCCGGAATCGCCCCGCCGCTGGTGATCGCGGCCAGCCGGCTGCCTCGCCGCGCTCGCAGCCTGCGATTCACCCGGTCGCGATGAATGTACGCCCCATACCGTCCGCGCCGTGCCGCAATTCCCTCCGACAACATTTCCAGAATCGCGTTGTAGGTGTCGCGCGAAAGATTGCGATACGGATACGCGCGCCGCACCAGATCGAACAACTCATCCTCGTCCCACCCGGAATCGGTTTCGTCCGTAGCGCTGGCGTCCCTCCGGCCACCCGAACTGGTTCCAGAGGGAACCCCCGCCGCCGCGCAAGCCGCCACAATCTGCTGCGCCAGAATATCCAGCGGAGACTCGGGAATCATCAACTTGTCCAGTTCTCCGTGCTTGATCGCCCGCACCAGCGCCGCGCACTCTAGCAACTCGTCGCGCGTGGTGGTGAAGAATCGTCCTTTGGGAGTCGCTCCCCGCCAGTGTCCCGATCGTCCTACCCTTTGCAGCGCCACCGCAATCGCCCGCGGAGAGCTGATCTGAGCCACCAGGTCCACTGTCCCGATGTCGATTCCCAGCTCCAGAGAAGCCGTGGCCACCAGGACCTTTACTTCTCCGTCTTTGAGTTTCTTCTCCGCGTTCAGGCGCAGCTTGCGTGACAGGCTGCCGTGGTGGGCCGCTACGTTGTCTTCCCCCAACCGCTCTCCCAGTTGGTGCGCTACCCGCTCCGCCAGTCGCCGCGTGTTCACGAAAACCAGCGTTGACCGGTGCTGCTCGACCAATTCCACCAGCCGGTTGTAAATCTCATCCCACATTTCGTTGGTGGCGATGGGACCCAGCGGGCTCCCGGGAACCTCAATCGCAAGGTCAAGCTTCCGCTTGTGTCCGATGTCGACGATCACCGGAGCAGGCCGTCCGTTGCCGGTAAGAAAGTGTGCAACTTCTTCGATCGGTTTCTGCGTCGCCGAAAGTCCGATCCGCACCGGCCGCCGGTGCGTCAGCGCTTCCAGGCGCTCCAGCGACAGCGAAAGATGAGCGCCGCGCTTGTCGTCCGCGACGGCGTGGATCTCATCGACGATCACGGTCTGAATGTCGCGCAGGATCGCCCGGCTGCGCTCCGCTGTCAGCAGGATGTATAACGACTCCGGCGTCGTGACCAGAATATGGGGCGGCCGCTTGAGCATGGCGCGGCGTTCGTGCATCAGCGTGTCGCCGGTGCGCACCGCCGTGCGGATCTCCGGCATCAGCAGCCCGCGCGCTCCCGCCATCTGCAGAATCTCGCCCAGAGGGACTTCAAGATTCTTCTGGATATCGTTCCCCAGAGCCTTCAGCGGAGAGACGTAGAGAACCTCGGTCCGGTCTGTCAGATCACCGTCGAGCGCCTTCCGTACCAAGCGATCAATGCAGGCAAGAAACGCGGCAAGAGTCTTCCCTGAACCGGTCGGCGCGGAAATCAGGGTCGTGTGGCCGGCGAGAATATGGGGCCAACCCTGCTCCTGCGGCTCCGTAGGCGTCCCGAATCGCCGCACAAACCACTCCCGGACCAGCGGGTGAGCCCAATCGAGGGAAGGAACGGGCAGGGACATCCGGATATTTTAACCGGGAAATCCGATCTTCGCAAATTGTTCGCCCCATGGGAATTGGCCCGCCCTCCCGCCAGGGAAGGGGGAAAGTCCTCAGGTGAAGCTCTTAGAACTCCCCGCGATAATCATGCCGGGAATCGCGCGATTGTCACGAATCTTGACCAGCCACTCCATTTTCCACACCGGTTACACGCCCGTAACAAACCTTTAAACGAATATTCAACTGCGTTTCACCACGCCGCAACCGGAAAGCCCCAGCCTGAAACCAAGCTTGGGGAAATTACTTCACACAATCTTTATTGGAGGAGCATGATGCGGTCTGGAAACGTTTATCGCGCTGTCTGGCAGCATGTCGGGCTGGGAGCGGCATTGCTGTCCACCATGATGAATCTGGTAGTGCCCACAACCCTCGCTGCGAAACCCCTCAAAGCCAGAGATACTGCAACCGCCACCCCCATCCAACACGTCATCGTCATCGTCGGAGAGAACCGCACGTTCGACCACCTCTTCGCGACCTATCAGCCGCCCACCGGTCAGAGCGTCAATAACCTGCTTTCCGAAGGCATCGTTAATGCCGACGGAACGCCCGGCCCCAACTACGCTCTCGCGGCCCAGGACAATGCCAAGGTCTTCGGCACTTTTCAACTGGCCCCCCAACTCAAAAATCCCTGGAAATTCCTGCCGCCCACCAATGTGCAGTTTGCTCCGCCCAGCCCCAGTGACGCGCATCCTGCGCCCTTTCAGACCATCACCGCCGCCCAGGCTGCGGAGGCGGGACTGCTCTCGAGCGACTACGGATTGTTGACCACGGGCGCGACCGGTTTGAACTACGGCTCCGTCGACACTCGCCTCAAGAATGTCTATCAGCTTCCCAACGGACCCTACCAACTCACGCCTGATATCGGCTACGACGACTACGCCGGAAGCCCGGTTCATCGCTTCTACCAGATGTGGCAGCAGACGGACTGCAACGTGAAGTACGCGACCTCCGCCAATCCCAGCGGCTGCAAGTCTGACCTGTTCCCCTACGTAGAAGTCTCGATCGGCGGCGGTACGAACGGCGCAGTCAGGCCCAACCCGTTCACTTTTGAGAGCACCTTCGAAGGCTCTATCTCGATGGGCTTTTACAACATGGCCCAGGGGGATGTGCCTTACTTCAACTCTCTCGCCCAGAACTACGCCATCTCCGACAACTACCACCAGCCGGTGATGGGTGGAACCGGCGCCAACAGCTTCATGCTCGGTGCTGGCGATGACGCGTGGTACAGCGACGGCAACGGTAATGTGGCTACGCCTCCCACCAACCAGATCGAAGACCCCACTCCCCAGCAGGGCACCAACAACTGGTGGGCGCAGGACGGCTACAGCGGCGGCACCTACAGCAATTGCTCTGACAAGACCCAGCCGGGTGTCAAACAGGTGCTCTCGTATCTCAGTTCGCTCCCCTACAAGCCGAATCCCAACTGTGCCCCTGGCGCCTACTACCTGCTGAACAACTACGCTCCCGGATACTTCGGCGACGGCACGGTGAACACCGGCGAATTCGTCATCCCGCCCTCAACCGTTCCCACCATCGCCGATTCCCTCGATGTCGCCAATGTTTCCTGGAAGTACTACGGCGACGATTGGAATCTCTACCAGCAGGACCCCGGCTACTCCAACCCCTATAACGCCTATTGCGATATCTGCAACTTCACGCAGTACGAAACCTCCATCATGACCAACGCCACCGAGCGGCAGAACAACGAGAAAGATGTCACCGATCTGTACAACGACATCTATAACGGCACTCTGCCTGCGGTCTCTTACGTGAAGCCCTCGGGTTTCGTCGATGGACACCCCGCTTCCTCGAAGTTCGATCTGTTCGAGGCGTTCGTCAAGAAGATCGTCACCCAGGTTCAGGCCAACCCCACGCTGTGGGCGACGACCGCCATCTTCGTCACGGTGGATGAAGGTGGAGGCTACTACGATTCCGGCTACATCCAACCGCTCGACTTCTTCGGCGATGGCACCCGCATTCCGTTGCTCGTGATCTCTCCCTACTCCACCGGCGGAACCGTGTCGCACAGCTACGCCGATCACGTCTCCATCCTGAAGTTCATCGAATACAACTGGGGGCTGTCGCCGATCTCCGGCCGAAGCCGCGACAACCTGCCCAATCCGGTCGTAGGCTCGAATCCCTACGTGCCCGTCAATAGCCCGGCCATTAGCAATCTGACCGATATGTTCAACTTCGGCTCACCGAAGAAGTAGTCGCTTCTTTCGGAGCATCTGGCCTCCTGCGAACAAATCAGTCTGCTAGGAGGCCAGTTTTCTATTTCTTTGCGTCCTTTGCGAACTTTGCGGTCAAGAGCTTTCTGGTCCCTCCCGTGTAAACTTTCTTCATGTCGAAGAAGCGCGCTAAGAAAATCAAACTTATTCTGTTCGACGTCGACGGCGTCCTGACCGACGGCAAACTCTTCGTCTTTCCCGCTCCGGCCGGAGTTTTACAGGAGACTCAAAAGCATTCCGCCAAACACGGAGGCAAGGGCGGATTCGGCCTGGTCAGCCAAAGCTATCTCGAGGCCAAGGGATTTCACGCCCACGACGGAACCTCTATTTCGCTGGCCCGTCTCGCCGGCATCAAGACCGGCCTGATCACCAAGCGCATCTCCGATACGGTGGCTCTGCGCGCCCGCGATCTGAAACTCGAGCACGTGCACCAGGGCATCCAGGACAAGCTGACCGTCTTTCGCGAAATCCTGAAGCAAGAGGGACTGCGCCCCGCCGAAGCCGCGTTCGTGGGTGACGACGTCATCGACCTTCCGGTCATGCGCAACTGCGGCTTGGCGATCGCCGTAAAGAACGCCCGCAAGGAAGTGAAAGACGAGGCCCATTACGTCACGCCACATGCGGGCGGAGACGGCGCCCTACGAGACGCGGTCGAGTACATCCTCAAAGCCCAGGGTAAATTCAAAAAAGTCGTGGACGAATACATCGGCGAACGCAGCCCGAAAGACAGTCGCTAACTCGCGTTGCCGCCACAAGCTCGGTCGAACACGGCGTCGCACCTAGAAGACGCAATTGTGCAGCGGGAAGTTTCGATTATTGGGAGGCGGGAGCGGAGAAGGGCGCCGAGGTCTGAGGTCTGAGGTCCGAGGTCTGAGGTCTGAGGTCTGAGGTCCGAAACTAAAAACCCACCGGTTGTCTGCTTGGGGCGTGCTCGGGTCGACAACCGATGGGTCTACCGTTTCTCCTTACTCACCCTGTTGTTTTCAGGAGTTATTTGTAATCGTAAACCCTGGCAGCCTGAAAAAGTTTCTGCCGCCGCCAAATTTTTTTGGTCACGATCTAACTCGTTCTCGCCGTTAACTTTACTCTGGTATCGCCAGAGGACGGGAAGCCATCAGCGCGCTGAATCTCGGATCTTTTCGCAGGCTGCTGAACTCCTGGTCTTTGTAAACCTCGTCGATTCCCTTGTAGCCGTCTTCCATCGCCTTCCGCAGCGCTTCCAGGCAGCGGTCGTTATTGCCCGCCCGGGCCCATAATTTGGCGAGCACGTAATCCCAATGTGCCCGGTCGTCGGGCGAGGAGATCTGTCCCGCCACGCCCACCCGCGACGAACGTTCGAAGACGTCGGGGTCGAGCTGCAGCGCCTGACCATAGGCCGTCATCGCCTCGTCAAACTTCTTTTTCGCGAAGTAGGCCGTCCCCAGATTGCTGTAGAACGAGGCGGAATCCTGGGTGATCTTGATCGCCTTCTGATACAGCTTGACCGCCTTCGAGTATTTCTTGTCGTGATAGAAAATCACCCCAAGATTGTTGTAGGCGTTGGCGTAGCCGCGATCCTTCTTGAGGGCTCGCTCAAAGTCCTTTTTAGCCTCGTCGAAGCGGTGCATCTGCAGTTCCGCGATGCCCACCTTGTTGTAAAGCCGGGCGTTGTCCGGATCTTTTTTCAACGCTGCGTGATAGTAATCCGTGGCATCGAGATAGAACTTCTCTGCCCGCAGACTGTCGCCGCGTTCTTCCAGAGCCTCGGCCGTAGCCGCCGCGTTCGGAGGATCGGCCACCCGCATTTGCGGCAAACCCACTTGCACTTGTTCCGATTGAGAAACTTCAGCCTGCAGACGCAGGCCACAGAGAAGAAGCAGCACCAGCGTGCCACCGATCAAGAGACGACGCATACCCGGCACCTCCTGCTGACCCTCGGGCAAAACTCGCTAGGGCTTGAGTGCCCAACCGCCGCAACCGTCTAGTGGGGACCGTTTCCGCTGTTTTCCGGCGGATTGGTTGGCGGGTTAGACGGCTTGTCATCTTTAAAGATACCCACAAATTTGCCAAATAGACCCTTCTTTTTTTTGCTGGGGTCCGGATTTGTCCCCTGTCCCGCGGCCCCGGCCTGGGCTTCGCCTCCCGCTGGAGGCGGTGGCAGCACCTTGTCTCCCCCCATCCCGAAAATCCGCGAGAAGAATCCTTTCATCCCGTTGGTCTGATCGCAGGTCTGGTTGGGCTCGGTGCCGGCAATGAACGCCGCTGTATAAGTCTCTGGGCAAGAAGGGGTTGCGAGCAGATTCGTGGCTTTGTCCAATTCCACATCCACTACCCCGGTAGGCTGTGTGAAGGGTTCGGCATCCGAATATTGCGGCAGGGCCACCGCCTTTTTCATGAACTCGGTCCAGATCGGAGCCGCGGTCTGGGCGCCGCTCAGCCGGATGTCGCTATAGTCGTCGTAACCTACCCAGACGATGCACAGCAGGTTACTGGTGTAACCCGCGAACCATCCGTCATGAGACGTGCCTGTCTTTCCCGCCGCTGGCGCCGTGAACCCGCGTGCCCTTACCGAGTACGCCGTTCCAAAGTTCAACACGCCTTCCATCATGTCGGTCATGACGTACGCAACCCGGGGATCGAGCACCTGGCGTTTCTCTGGCTTGAAATCCATCACCACGTCGCCGTTCGCGTTGCGGACCGAATTGACCAGTTGCGGAGAAATCCTCACGCCATCGTTGGCAAATATGGTGTAGGCCGCCGCCATATCGAGCGGGGTCGCGTCATAGGCGCCAAGCGCCATCGCCGGCGTTGCTTTCACGGAAGTGATGCCCGCTTGCTTGGCCAGGTCCGCGACCTTGTCGTATCCCACCTCTTCCGCCAGTTTCACCGTGGCATTGTTCAGTGAGAGCGCCAGCGCATACCGGGCAGTTACATCTCCGTGATATTCCTCTTTGTAGTTTCGCGGTTCGTAAATCTGATCGCCGTAGGCGAAGGTCGTCGGCTGGTCGGTGACCATCGAAGCGGGAGTAAAGACCGGATTCTCTCCGCTCAAACCGGTATTCATTGCAGCCGCGTAGACAAAGGGCTTGAAGATCGATCCCGTGGGGCGCTTCGCCACCGTGTGGTTCAGTTGGCTGAGCCCGTAGTTGCGCCCTCCTACCAGCGCCAGCACTTCGCCGGTATGCGGATCCATCGCCACCAGTGCCACCTGCGCCTGCGGACCCGGCTGCACCGTGGTTTCGTATTTACCTTTGCCGATTTTGACGCGCTTGGTGCGCAGTTTCGTTACCTGCTCGTCCACCAACTTCATGCCGGCTTCCACTGCCTGGGCGGCGGCCTTCTGCAAGTCGGGATCGAGCGTGGTATAGATGCGGTCCTGCTGCTCGTTCATCTCCCGTTCGTTCAACTTGTTGATCAGCGTGTCCCGGACCAGGTCGACGAAATACGGGGCGTCGCTGGCTTCCACATTCGGCGGTGCCAGCTTCAGCGGCGTGGCTTTCGCGCGCACCGCCTCGGCCTGCGTAATGGCATGGGTTTCCACCATGCTGTCGAGCACCAGGTTCCGCCGCTCCAGGGCGCGCTCCGGATGGCGGTAGGGCGACAGCGCGCTTGGAGCCTGAATCAGTCCCGCAATCAGCGCCGCTTCCGGCAGGGAAATGTCCTTGAGATTCTTGTTGAAATAGGCATGCGCCGCCTCGGCAAATCCGCTGATGGTGAACGAGCCCCGTTGCCCCAGATCCACCCGGTTGGCGTAGAAAGCGAAGATCTGCTGCTTGGTGAATTTCTGCTCCAGTTGCATGGCGATGATGATTTCCGCCATCTTGCGCGTGATCTTCTTCTCCGGACTCAGAAAGAAGGCGCGCGACAACTGCATGGTGATCGTCGAACCGCCCTGCTCGTGGCGCTGGTGAGTAAAGTCGATCCACGCCGCTTCCGCCAGCCTGACGAAGTTCACCCCGCCGTGCTCAAAGAACCGCCGGTCCTCGATCGCGGTGACCGCATCCACCATCACTTTCGGAATCTGGTCGTAGGTCACCACTTCGCGCTTGGAGCGCTGCCCGGCATCGAACAGCGCGGTCACCAGTTGCGGCTCCAGTTCATAAGCCTGCAGCGGACCGGAACTGCCGGTGATGCTCACGATCTTGCCACCCTGAAACTGGATATGCGCCGCCTCCGGGCTGTGATAGGAATCGGGGCCGGGCTTGACCTCGATGCCGCCAGTGATCAGCCGGAAGCTCCCCATGGGAGATTGCGCATCGTGATCGCTGTAGCCCGCCCGCCGGAGTTGGGCTTCGATTTCGCGGGCATCCATCGTTTCGCCCACCCGCACCGCCTGCGGGATGGCATAAATTTTGGCCGAATTGCTGAAAACCTGGCCGCGAAACTTCTCGTCAATGATGCGGTCATACTTGACGTAAAAATAGGAAAAGGTTCCCCCCATCGCCAGCGCCAGGGTGACGAAAACCAGCAGCGCAATCCGGATCACGGGATCGCGCGAAAGTACGCCCTTCTTGCCAGGCCCGCTTTTCTTGCTGTTCGGAATCTTTAATTTAATGGCCACAATGTGATGGACGGATCGCCTCTACTCCTTAGACGGCCGGGCACACCCCCGGTGTTATCCGGGCAAATAATTTCTCTTTCCGCTCCATTCCGCAGATTCGTATCCCGGCAGAAGCTTCAGGAAAGGAGTTCCTTATTTTAACCCTCTGTCGCTGACTTTGCTTCGTGGCCAAAAAGGTACGCCGGCTTCTGTAAAAGCGACAGAAGCCGGTGTTTGCGGATTGCATAAGACTAGTCGGTAACTGCGAAGGGGTAGTTTGTGACTTGCAAATCGACGATGTGGGACAGCGCTCCGGTTGAGGGATTGGCGCTCAGCACCGAAAGCCCGGCCGCCGTGGCACAGAACATTTCGCCGCCACTCTGCTCGAACTTGCACTGGGTTGCGGCCGGCAATGTCGAAAACGGAGAGCCCGGCAACGCCGTAAGCATTCCGCTGGCGGAATCGATGGAATAGCCTTCGATCGGAAGAACGAGGTGCGTAACCGGATCGTTCCCGGTCACGTACACAAACTTGCCGTTGGGGCTGATCACAAAATCGAACGGGGCAGACGTGGTCGCGAACGGAGAGCCCCCTACGGGTGTAGGTATGCCGGTTGTGGAATCGATCGAAAACACATAGATGTGCTGATCAGTGGCGCTGCCAGAAGCGTCCTGGATTTCCTGAACCCCGAGAAGGAACTTCCCGCTGGAATCTGCGTGTAACTGCGCAACCCCCAAGTTGAAGGGAGCTCCCGTAATCTCGGTTAGCGCACCCGTGGTCTGATCAATCGTAAACCCGTCGATGGGAGTCGCGAAATCCAACTGCCCGGCATAGAGAAACTGTCCGCTTCCATCGACGGTTAAGCTGTCGGCGTAGAACAAGTTGAAGGGGTTCGTAAAGGGCGAAAAAGGAGCCTGCGTGAGCGCCCCGCTGGAACCAATTTGAAAGACGGTGATCGATCCGACGCCCTCCGCGCCGACAAACAGAAAACGGCCCTGTGGATCGGCAACTGCCGTGTCTGCCGTGGCTCCTGTAGGAGTCAGTAAAAACGGGCTTCCGGTGATATTGGTAAGCGCTCCAGTGGAATGATTAAGAGCCAGGGCTTGTACTCCGTTGATATCGCCGAAGGGAATGTACACGTACTTGCCGCCAACCGTAGTCATGTCATCGAAGACACCGCCCGCAAGCGCCGGCGGATTGTTGTTGGTCACGGTTGTGAACGTGCCATTCGTGCTGTAGTTCGCCGTCTCAACCGCCGTATCCAGGTAAAAGGCATACGCCGCCGTAGACCCGCCTCCCCCGCTCGTGCCCGCCCCGCAGACCGTGCCTCCCGTGGAAACCGATCCAGAGCCGGAACCGCCGCTCTGCGTCAGGCTGGTGGTCGAGCAGGCGCCTTTCCCACATCCCGTCAGAAAAAGCCCGGCCACAATGGCCGAAATAACCATGAGAATTCGGGTAGTCGATGTCATCGCACAATCTCCAGATGGCGGCCGGTCTCGCTAGGCGTACTCGCTGTGCCATTACCCGGGCAGGCTTGCAGGAGGAACGTCTGTGCGCATGTTAGGCGGTTACCGAAACCCGGCACAAGGTTACGAACGTAAGCGGCAAATGACCGTCCGGGTACACGGGTGGAGATGGCTAAAAGTTTCCGCGCCTCCCTTCAGCGGACTGCCATCCCCCTGAATCTGCTACCATCCCTATCTCATCTGACCTTTCAGCCATGATGATTTTCCTTACCATCCTCGGTCTGGCAGTCATCTTTGCTGTCCTGCTCGACGCCTTTGAGACCATCGTGCTGCCACGCCGGGTCACCCGCCATTTCCGCCTGACCGCGTGGTTCTATCGCAATACCTGGGTGCCCTGGTTGCAGATGGCGCGCCAGATCAAATCCCCCAACCGCAGGGAGAGCTTCCTCAGTTATTTTGGTCCGCTGTCCGTCATCATGCTGCTGGTGGTCTGGGCCTCGGGACTGATTTTCGGCTTTGCCCTGGTACAGTACGGTGCCGGAGAGCACGTCAAACTCGGCAACGAACCCATCACCTTCGGCATTCTGCTCTATCACAGCGGCGAAACGTTTTTTACCCTGGGCTACGGCGACATTGTTCCCAGCGACGGCCCCGCCCGCGCGCTCGCCGTCCTCGAAGCTGGCATGGGCTTCGCCTTCCTCGGCGTCGTGATCGGCTATTTGCCGGTGGTCTACCAGGCATTCTCGGTGCGCGAACTCGAGATTTCGATGCTGGACTCCCGCGCTGGTTCGCCGCCCACCGCCACGGAACTCCTGAACCGCTTAGGTTGCTGCCCCGACCAGATCGTGCTCGACCAGATTTTCCGCGACTGGGAGCGCTGGTCGGCGGACCTGCTGGCCAATCATCTTTCGTATCCGGTGCTGAGTTTCTTTCGTTCCCAGCACAGCAACCAGTCCTGGCTGGGTGCGCTGACGGTCATGCTCGATATCACATCGCTGGTCTTAGCCGGGATCGACGGCATCCGGCCGGAACAGGCGAAGCTTACCTTTGCCATGGCTCGCCATGCGGCGGTCGATCTGGCCCAAGTCGTGAACGCCCACTACGATCCTCACGCCTACGAGCGCCTCACCTCTGAAGAGCAGAAGCGCATGCGGGAAACTCTGGCGGCCAACGGTCTTCGTCTCCGCACCGACGACTACGCCGACGAAAAGCTGACCAAATTGCGGTCGCTCTATGAACCCTATGTGCAGGCCATCGCGCGCAACCTGCTGATCACCCTGCCGCCCTGGATTTTGTCCGAGAAGAAGAAAGATAACTGGCAAGGCGGTCCCTGGGACAAGATCATCCAGGCCAAAGGACTCGGCGCGCCGGTGCGGATCATCGACGATCACTTCTAAAAATCGTCGTTGGTCGTTCGTCGTTGGCCAAACCCCTGGCATCACCCTGTAGAGACCCAGATCAACTGTGTCTGGCTTTTTGGCCAACGACCAACGACCGGTTTTTTGCTACCATCCTCTTTCTCCATGAAACACATTGGCGAAAACGTAGTCCGCATCGAGGCCGAGGCACTGCGTTCGCTGGCCGACCGCATCGCCGGACCCATGGCCAAGGATTTCAACCGTGCCGTCGATCTGATTTACAGCTGCACCGGGCGTGTCGTCGTCACCGGCATGGGCAAGAGCGGCATCATCGCGCGCAAAATCGCCGCCACCTTGAGTTCTACCGGAACCCCAGCCCTCTACATGCATCCCGTCGAAGCCGTACACGGCGACCTCGGGATGGTGGTGCGCGGAGACGTGGTCGTGGCCCTTTCGGCCAGCGGAGAGACGGAAGAAATTCTGCGGTTGCTCGCCACCATCAAGCGGCTGCGAGTGCCGTTGATCAGTTTGACCGGGGATCCTTTGTGCGGAGCCTCGCCCAAGCGCAAGGCCTCGGGCCAGAACGCGCGCGCCTCGAAACCTAAGCTCTCCACTCTGGCGGCTGCTGCCGATGTCGCCCTCGACTGTTCGGTCGACAAAGAAGCCTGCACCCTGGGACTGGCTCCCACGGCCTCGACAACCACGATGCTGGCTCTGGGCGATGCGCTGGCCATGACGCTCTCGGCACGGCGCGGTTTCAAAGAAGAAGATTTCGCCAACCTGCATCCCGGAGGCAAGCTGGGCAAGCGTCTGGCGCGGGTCGAGTCCCTGATGCATGGCGGCGACGCGGTGCCGCGCGTCGGCCCGAAAACAAAGATGCCCGACGTCATCTACGAAATGTCACGCAAGAAACTTGGCATCACGACCGTGGTCGAAGGCGGCAAACTGATGGGCGTGATCAGCGACGGCGATTTGCGCCGCCTGCTCGAACAGCGCGGCAAAGACGTGCTTGACCTGACCGCCGGCGAGTGCATGACCAGCAATCCCCGCACCATCGCCGCCAGCGAGTTCGCCGCCACTGCTCTGGCGCTGATGGAAGAAAAGAAGATCACCTCGCTCGTCGTCGTCGATGGCCACGGCAAGCTGGAAGGCATCGTGCACCTGCACGACCTGTGGGGAATAGAGATGATCTAAGAAGATTGAATCATTGAGACATTGAATCATTGAGGCATTGAATCATTGAGCCCAGACGCGACGTACAATGAGCTTGTGGGCATGAGGGTTCAATGACTCAATGACCCAATGTCTCAATGGATCAATAACATGTATCACTACGATCCCTCCATCGCGCTCGAAGAGTTGACCGAAGAAGCCACGCTGCCCAACCCCGTGCACATCCGTGACATGATTCTACGGAAAAAGCTGACCGCCGATCGCTCGCTCGAACTGAATCGCTTGTTCGTCGAGTACCAGAAGTTCTTCGGCGAAACCCAGAAGCTGGGCAAAGAGATTCTGAAACAGCTGGCGGGATAGCTCGCTCAGATAGGCACGCGATCCAGCGGGGCGATGAACTGAATGCCGGGAATGTGCTTGCCGTGCAGGTGCGAGTCGTGGGTGACAAACAGATCGCTTCCCGCGCTGGCAGCGCACGCCAACTGAATCGCGTCCGGGGCTCGTAGAGAGCGGTCCCGCCGGACCGACGCATAAGCCGACGCAACTTTCACATCGAACGGAATAAGGAGTGCAACGCTGGTGATTGCCTTTTCATATTGCTGGCAAAGGCCAGCTTTGCCCTCTGCGGTCGGCTTCACCAGGATTTCGCCCAAGGTAAAGGTCGAGGTCAGGAGCTGATCGCTCCGGGCCAGCATCTTCTCGCGCAGAGACACCACCAATTTGGAAAGCTCCCGGTAATCCTCCCAGAGATAGATGAACAGGTTGGTGTCCCAGAAAATTCGGCTCATTCCCAACCCTCGCGCAACCTGCGAACATATTCATCGGCGTGCTCGTCCGCCCAAAGTTCCTTGCCCGATCCGCGCAGCGCGAGCAACGGGTCATTCTTGATCTTGTCTTCCAACGTGTCCCGGTTCCAATCTCGATACCAGTCCAGAAGGTTACGGTATTCAGTCGGAATGTCGTCCACGTCCGGCACTGTTTTGGCGCCCTCGCGCGCAGGATCGTAATTATCGCCACTGCGAAACAGACGACGACGCCCGGACGAAGTCTCGAAGAGCATGCGATAGCGGCCCGGGTTCGGAGGGCGGTTGGCCACGCAATGCTGAACCACGTGAACATAAACACCAGGGCGGAGCGGCTCTTTACCTGCCTCCTTGGCGGCCCGCTCCATGACCTCCTCAATAGAAAAATCCTCCCGTCGAGGATGCTCGCGCTGAAGTAGTGCGGCCGCGATCCATACTTCGTCTGCCACTTTTGTCTGTATCGCCTTCATGAATTTTCTCCGATCGGTGAGTGTCGTAGCGGATGTACCTTCCCCAAGATCAGCAGAACCGTGGCAATTCCTGAGATTCTTTCGGAAGGGCACGGATTCCTACGCCGAGTGCGGTCAATCCTGTTGGGGGCGCTGCGTAATTTGCCTCCAAGCAGCTCTAGAACATGGGCAATCCAACATGTTTTGGGGGTAAACCCGTACCTATTTCTCACTTCACGGACGACATCGGCATAGGTCACCACTTGAATCCTCCATCCAAAAACAATACTACTTAGTATAAATGTAATATACATCAATAAACTGTTCCGAAGCAAGTCGAGCCTTCAAATCTTGCCCCAACGGATCGGGTTACGACCTGCGGCTCGCTGGTAAGGCGTTGAAAAATTGGGGTAAGAACGACTAGCTGGGGTAACTTCAGCGGAA
Source organism: Terriglobia bacterium (assembly GCA_963832635.1). Lineage (GTDB taxonomy): Bacteria > Acidobacteriota > Terriglobia > Terriglobales > Acidobacteriaceae > DATFTE01. The sequence continues at coordinate 27,230 of CAWHVH010000007.1, forward strand.
GGCATTTCCTGCAATCATTTACAATACTCAATTCCTCTTCGAGAGCCGCGCCCTTCCGTCGCTCGGTACTCGGTACAAGGTACTCGGTACTCACTATGCATCGCTGGTCTGAACTCTTCATCCCTACCCTCCGCGAGGCCCCGGCCGACGCCGAGGTCGCCAGTCACAAGTTCCTCGTCCGCGCCGGCTACATTCGCCAGCTGGCCGCCGGCATCTACTCTTACCTTTTCCTGGGACAGCGCTCGCTCAACAAGATCATGGGCATCGTGCGCCAGGAGATGGACAAGATCGGCCAGGAGTTCTTCCTGCCGGCCCTCAACCCGCGCGAATTGTGGGAAGAAAGCGGCCGCTGGACGGTCATGGGCGACAACATGTTTCGCCTTAAAGACCGCAAGGGTGCCGACCTGTGCCTGGGCATGACCCATGAAGAAGTCATGACTTCGATCGCCCGCAAGGAACTCCGCAGCTACAAGCAGCTGCCCCAGATCTGGTACCAGATCCAGACCAAGTTCCGCGACGAGGCTCGCCCCAAGTCCGGCCTGCTGCGCGTCCGCCAGTTCACCATGAAAGACGCGTACTCGTTCGACATCGACGCCGCTGGACTCGACGTCTCTTACCTCAAGCACTACGACACCTATTGCCGCATCTTCGACCGTTGCGGACTCAAGTACATGGTGGTCGAAGCCCACTCCGGCGCCATGGGCGGATCGCAGTCGCACGAATTCATGGTGCGCACCCCCGCCGGCGAAGACCAGATCGTGAGCTGCGAGAGCTGCAGCTATGCCGCCAACCTGGAAAAGGCCACCTCGAAGCTCGCGCCGGTCGACGATCTCGCCCCTGAAGGCGTTGGCAAGCCGCTGGAAGTGCACACCCCCGGCACCAAGACCATCGAGGATGTTTCGAAGTTCCTCGGCATTTCGCCGAAGAACAATATCAAGACGCTCGCTTACATGCTGGAGGAGACCGACAAGTCGGGGAAGAAGACAACTCGCGCCGTGGTCTCCCTCATGCGCGGAGATCACCAGCTGAACGAGGCCAAGTTCATCACCGCGCTCGGTGGCAAAGCAACCCGTCCCATGCAGGACGAAGAGATCCAGAAATTCTTCGGTACGCCGGCCGGCTATCTGGGCGCCACCGGAATCGAGTGGGCAAAAGACTTGAAAGACGGCGAGCGCCCGCTGCTTCTGGTCGACCAGGCTCTCGAAGGCCGCAGGAACCTGGTTGGCGGCGCCAACAAAGAGGAGTATCACCTCAAGAACCTGACCCCGGGCCGCGACTTTCAGCCCACGCTTTACGCCGACCTGCGCAGCGTGGCCGCGGGGGAAGACTGTCCCAACTGCGGAGGCCCGCTGCGCATCGATACCGCCGTCGAAATCGGCCACATCTTCAAGCTGGGCTACAAGTATTCGGAATCCATGGGCGCCCGCGTGCTCGACCGCAACGGCAAAGAGGTCACGCCGATTATGGGCAGCTACGGCATCGGCATCGAGCGCATCCTGACCGCGCTGGTCGAGCAGAGCAACGACGAAAACGGCTTCTGGCTGCCGCCGCAGATCGCGCCTTTTGAGATCGTAGTGACCCCGGTCAACGTCAAAGACGATGCCTTGATCAAGGCCGCGCAAGACATCGTCCGTGACCTCGAGGCAGCGGGATTCGAGGTGTTACTGGATGATCGTGACGAAAGGCCAGGGGTAAAATTCAAAGATGCTGACCTGGTGGGCATACCCTTTCGTGTTACCGTCGGCAAAAAGGTTACCGAAGGCACTGTCGAGATCGTTCAACGCTCGACTCGGGAAATGCAGGATGCTAGCATCGCTTCAATTACGAGTTACTTCGAGAAGCTGTTAAGACCTGCGCGTTGAACCATCCACTTTCTTGATGCGCGGCTCGAAGCGGGAGCGCGTTTATGGGTTCCATCAAGCTGATCTTCGGACTTTTCGTCATCGTGGCGTCGGTGTTTCTGGGCGCGGAACTCATCCCACCCTATTTCGCGAACTATCAGTTCGAGGATGTGGTCAAGAACGAAGCCATGATCAATACCTACAACAGCAAGCCCGAAGATCTGATTCGCGATGAGGTTTTCAAGAAGGCCCAGGATCTCGAACTGCCTCTCACCAAAGATCAGATCAAGGTGCGTCGCATGGGCCCGACTGGCACCGGTTCGCTGACCATCGAAACCGAGTACGCAGTTCACGTAGACCTGCCCGGATACCCTCTTGATCTGCAATTCGAGGCGTCCAGCGCAAACAAGAGCCCGTTCTAACCGCGCGACCGCAGTTCTGTTCAGAATCCCTACGGCTTCAGGTGCGCCCCCACCAGCGCCCCATGCACCGCCTGCAATTCCTTCAACACGCCGCGCAACTCCCGCGAGTCGAGGGCATTGGCACCATCGCTCTTGGCTTCCCTGGGATTGTCGTGCACTTCCATGAACACGCCGTCCACGCCCGCCGCCACCGCCGCCCGCGCCAGCACTGGAATGAACTCAGGTTGCCCTCCGCTGACCGCTGGACGATCATCGTCTCCATGCGACGCTGAGGGCAGTTGCACCGAATGGGTCGCATCGAACACCACCGGGGCAAACTTGCGCATGATCGCGAGCGACCGCATGTCGACCACCAGGTTGTTGTAGCCGAAGCTCGATCCCCGCTCGGTCACGAACACTCGATCATTCCCCGCGTCGTGACACTTCTCGATGGCGTGTTTCATGTCCCAGGGAGAAACAAACTGGCCCTTCTTGATATTCACCACGCGTTCGCTCATCGCCGCCGCCACCACCAGATCGGTCTGGCGGCAGAGAAACGCCGGAATCTGCAGGATGTCGGCCACCTCGGCAACTTTCGCGACATCCGCCACCGCATGCACATCGGTCAAGACCGGCACGTGCACTTCGTCTTTCACTTTTTTCAGGATGCGCAGGCCCTCGGTGACCCCCGGCCCGCGATAGCTGCGGATCGAAGTCCGGTTGGCCTTGTCATACGAAGCCTTGAAGATGAATGGAAAATTCAGCGAGCGCGTGATCCCCTTGATCACTTCTGCCATGAACAGGGCATGCTTCTCGCTCTCAATGACGCATGGCCCCGCAATCAGGAACAAACCACCGTCCCCGATGCGAATGCCCTCGACCTGGAAGGAGACAGACATAAAACTTAACCACCAAGGACACAAAGGTTCACGAAGAGATTCCCTCGTGGTCCTTCGTGTCTTTGGTGGTTGATTCTACCTTCTTCCCACTTTCTCCGGACGGTGGAACAGCTCCACTTCCGCCGCCGCCTTCTCCGCTCGCCGTTTCAAGCCGTGCTCATAGGCCGCCCCTACAAACGTCTTGAACAACGGATGCGGCTCCAGCGGCTTCGACTTGAACTCAGGATGGAACTGGCAACCAATAAAATGCGGATGATCCGGCAACTCCACCATCTCCACGTAAGTCCCGTCGGGCGTCGATCCCGAAATCCGCAACCCTCCCGCCGTCAGCGTCTCCTCATACTCGCGGTTGAATTCATAACGATGCCGGTGGCGCTCGCTGATCTCGGTCTGCCCGTAAATCCGGTGCGCCAGCGTGCCCGGCTCGATCTTGCAGGTCCAAGCTCCCAGCCGCATGGTGCCGCCCAGTTCCTCTACCCCGCGCAGTTCGCGCAGCTTGTAGATCACCCGATGCGGTGTCGCCGGATCGAACTCGCTCGAATTCGCGTCCGCCAGCCCGCACACGTTGCGCGCAAACTCAATGCACGCCGTCTGCATTCCCAGGCAAATGCCGAAGTAGGGAACTTTTTTCTCGCGCGCATACCGGATCGCGATCAGCATTCCCTCGATGCCGCGCTTGCCGAACCCGCCCGGGACCAGCAGCCCATCGTAGTCCGCCAACTGCTCTTCATAAGTTTTGTCGCCGGTCTCCAGCCCCTCGGCCTCCACCCAATTCAAATTGAGTTTCAGATTGTGCGCCAGCGCCCCGTGCACCAGCGCCTCTTTCAGAGACTTGTACGAGTCTTCGTACTCCACGTACTTACCCACAATCCCGATCGTGACTTCCGCCTTCGGGTTATAGACCCGGTGCACGATCTCTTCCCACGCCTTCAAGTCACGGTCTTTCGCTTCCAGATGCAGGTGCTTGAGCACCAGCGTGTCCACGCCTTCATGCGAGAACACCACCGGCACCTCATAGATCGACGCCACGTCTTTCGCCGTGATCACCGCTTCTTCTTCCACGTTGCAGAAGAGCGCAATCTTCGACTTGATGTCTTTCGACAGGAACCGGTCGGTGCGGCACAGCAGGATATCCGGCTGGATTCCGATGCTCAGCAGTTCCTTCACCGAGTGCTGCGTCGGCTTGGTCTTCAACTCCTGCGCCGCCGCGATAAACGGTACCAGCGTGACGTGCATGAACAACGTATGTTCGCGCCCAAGTTCCTGGCGCATCTGGCGGATGGCTTCCATGAACGGCAACGACTCGATGTCACCCACCGTGCCCCCGATTTCCACAATCGCCACGTCCACGTCCTGCGCCACTTTCTTCATGGCCGACTTGATTTCGTTGGTGACGTGGGGAATCACCTGCACCGTTTTTCCCAGATAGTCGCCCCGCCGTTCCTTGGCGATGATCTGTTCGTAAATTCGTCCCGTGGTCCAGTTGTTGTCGCGAGAAAGCTTGGCGTGGGTGAAGCGTTCGTAGTGGCCGAGATCAAGGTCAGTTTCGGCGCCGTCGTCGGTGACAAACACCTCTCCGTGCTGGAAGGGCGACATGGTGCCCGGATCCACATTGAGGTAAGGATCGAACTTCATCAGGTTGACTTTCAGCCCACGGCTTTCCAGCAGGCAGCCAATCGAAGCTGCCGCCAGTCCTTTGCCCAGTGAAGACACCACACCGCCGGTTACAAAGATGTACTTCGCCGACATCGATTCCTCGCTCTGAATTGTCTTGGAATTTTGTGCAGGTTGGGGTGCACGATTGATTATGGCAGAAAAATATGGGGAAGGGAACAGTGGAAAAACCGACTTTAATTCGTCATCGATTTTGTGGTCTTGTCATCTTTATTGGGCTTGTCATCCCGAGCGAAGTGAGGCGAAGCCGAACGCAGTCGAGGGACCCCGCGTCCGCTTGCAGCGCCCGCGAAGTATCAAGGCATTCTATTCCGGCCACCCCCGCAGCGCCGTGCGCGCCACCCGCCGCAGCGCGTTGCGGCCGATGCCGCTGGCCGCATCCACCGCCATCCCGCGAATCACGGTCGCGATGTAGGCGGCAAGATCGGCGGGGTTTGCATCCCGTGGCAGGTCACCCTCCGCTTTTGCGCGCTCAAAGCGCTTCCGTATCAGCGCCTCTCCCGCGCGCCGGTAGGCAATCAGTTGCGCCCGCACCGGCTCCGACGTCTGTCCGCAAGCCAGCGCGCTCTGCACTCCCAGGCATCCCCGCGGATTGCGCGGATCGCCCAGCAACTCCGCCGTTTCCGTGAGCAGCCGCTCGGCCACGCGTCGCGCCGTTGGCTCCTCCAGCGCCGCGCGCACGTAGCTCGCCGGGCCGCTGTCGTAGCGCTTCAGCGCCCGGTCGAACAACGCTCTCTTGTCGCCAAAGGCCGCGTAGAGGCTGGGGCGGTTGATCCCCATCGCCCGGGTCAGGTCCGAAAGCGACGCGCCCTCGTAGCCCTTGCGCCAGAATACTTTCATGGCGGCATCGAGTGCCTTGTCGGCATCGAATGATCGCGGCCGCCCCGCCGCTTTCCCCGCTTTCATATCTCCTATGATGCCACTTTTATACCCATTGGTACAGAATCGTGAATCCTTCGCCGCACGCCCTCATCTCATACCTTACCGAGCGGTACAGAATTCATCTGGAGAAGCAGAACATGGAAAAGAAACTCGCAGGGAAAGTCGCACTGGTCACCGGGGGCTCCCGCGGCATCGGCGCCGCCATCGCCCGCTCTCTCGCGGACGACGGCGCGGACGTCGCCATCAGCTATACGGCTTCGGCCGACAAGGCAGAGGCGGTGGTCAAGGAGCTCACTGCCAAGGGCGTGCGCGCCAAGGCATACAAGGCGGATCAGGCCGATCCGGCGCAAGTCGCGAATCTCGTCAAAACCGTTGCCCAGTCCTTCGGACGCCTCGATATCCTGGTCAATAACGCCGGTGTCTTCGTCGCTGGCGGAGTCGGAGATCCCTCCGCTTCGGTCACCGAACTCGACCGGCAGTTCGCCATCAACGTTGGTGGCGTGGCCGCCGCGGTCCGCACCGCCGTCGGCCTCATGCGCCAGGGAGGCCGCATCATCACCATCGGTTCCATCGCCGGCACCCGCGCGCCCTTCCCCGGCATCGGAGACTACTCCGCCACCAAGGCCGCCGTCGCCGCCTATACCCGCGGCTGGGCCCGCGATCTGGGCGCGAAGGGAATCACCGTCAATGTCATCCAGCCCGGTCCCATTGCGACCGACATGCTTCCCGAGGGAGAAGTCGCGGACTTGTTGAAGTCGCAGACCGCTCTCGGCCGCTTTGGACGTCCCGAGGAAGTCGCTGCCGCTGTCACTTTCCTCGCCAGCCCCGAAGCCTCGTACATCACCGGCGCAACCTTGAACGTCGATGGCGGTCACACCGCCTGATCGGCTAGAGAGAATCAATGGAGGGGCGGGCGTCCCCGCCCGCCAGCCCCGTGGGGGCGAAAGACAAACTCTGTAATGGTTGGTTTCGAACCCGCGAACTATTGCAGATCGGAGTAATACTTCACCCCGGACGTTTTCTTTGCTTTCGCCTGCGTCCGGGAAGCAGGCTTGCGGCCGAAGTGAATCACAAAATCCTTCGCAACAATATCATCTTCCGGATTGCGCGCGCGGCTGGATTTCGCCTTGGTCTTACGCGCGATCACCTTGGGAACCGGTGAGATTTTTGGCTGCGTTGGCGCCGGAACCGATACCTCCGGACTCGCCGCAGTCGTCTCCGGAATCATGGCCGACTCACTGACCGATGGTGGGACCGGATCCAGGCGATGGATGGTCGATCCCAGCACCAGCACCGACACCGCGGTGACGGCGCCCATGGCGACCAGCGTCGCGGTTTTTTGCAGCGCTCTTTCGTTTCGGCTGAGCTGCGCACACCACGCAAGCAATCGCCTTCCGGCTTCAACGTAAGACGGCGTTTTGGCCTTCCGCACCGGCCGCGCCGTCTCTATTCTTACGTTCCAAACCTCGGGCGCAATCGTCGGCACCTCTGCCGATACTGGAATCTCCCGCGCACGCAACTCCGGCGCTTTGGTCTCTTCGACCGCCGGCGTGATGACGGCAGCCTCCACAGGAATCGCTTCCTCAACCTTCTCCTCAGCAATCGCCTCAGCCGTGACTTTCTCGATCATCGCAGGCTCAACCGCGAGTGCCCTCGGCATCGCGATGACCGCAGCCTCCGCTTCCGGAATCAACGACACCACCCGCATCGGGCGATATCCCTCGGTCAGCGCACCCGGAGCGACGAACACACACAAATCCTCCGCCTCCGGATGGGTGTCCACCCGCTGCAATGCGGCGGCAGTCTCACACTCTTCCAGCGTGACTTCCAGATCCACCGGCGCCGAAGGAATTTTGTCAGGAGAGACGATCTCGACTACGAAGCCGCGTGTACGCAAGTCCTCCGCCAGGAAGTATGCATCTTCCACAACGAGAGTCTTAATGCGTGCCGACGGCATGAGGGCCCCTAAAGCAACACAATTTGGCAGGATGCTGGTTTTGAGAAAACGGGCAAAAAGCGCGTCCACCCGGCGTTGCGGCCGGTTGCCTAAGTGTACTGCAAATCGGAAGGCCTGAGCCAGAGATGTTTACTGATAAGGAATCTCCCGGGGCCGAGAGCCTTTGACGACCGAAGACTGAAGACTGGCTAGCGGTACCCCTCCAGCACCTTCGCAGCCCGCTGCAGCGCCGCCGCGACCGCCGCAATCTGTTGTGTCGAGCGCTCCAGATCGTGTGCATCCAGCGCTTCGTTCACCCCCGGAATCACCACGGCCGCATACCCGGTGTACTCTCCCGGGGCATAAATCGCATGGCGATACCAGGGACGGTTGGGTAATCCCTGTGGAATCAGCAAGGCACGCTCGGTCTCGAGTAAAGCCTTGTTCAGTTTGGCGGGATCGCTGGGAGGATTCTTCTGCTTGGCCAGTATCCGCGCCCCCGCCTGCTCAAAATGTTTGGCGGCCTCGGTTGCCGCGCCGAAGTTCGGAGCCTGCGCGCCGAACTCGTTCTCTGCCTTCTTCCTGGCAGCCTCGAGGTAGATCGCGATCTCTTTGCCGTACTCTTCGTAGTCGTAGGGCAGCACGTCGGCGTCGGCCATGCGAATCGCTTCCAGACCGAAAATGCGCGCCATCTCCTGCTCGTAGGTGAAGTCCGGATCGCCGAACTTCTTGAACCAGGCGAAGTTGTCGAACACGGAGTGGTACACACCGTACGATCCGCTCGAACTCACATCGGTCGAAGGCACGCCAAGATGTTGCAGAAACACGGTGTAGTCCGATCCGCTGCCCAGGTCGCCCACCGGCGCGTCGGGTCTCGCCTGCGCCACGGGCATCCGCCGCGTGTCGCCGATCGCTTCCGTCGGCCCGTTGTTTTCTGAACTGCCTCGGAACCACACGTCATACACCGTGCCTCCCTTCGGACTGGGCACGGCTTTCGCGATGTCACGAATGAATTGCTTCAGGCTGGGCACCGCCGACGCGCCGAACTTCGGACCCGATACCGCTACATCCATGTTGAAGTAAGCCGGGGAGTTGGCCAGGTCGTTCGCGTATTGCTCGCCCCATTCGGTCGAGCCCATCAGCCCGAGTTCTTCCGCATCCCAGCTGGCAAACACGATGCTGCGTTTCGGTTTCCATCCCGACTTGAGCAATTCGCCAATGCCATGAACGCTTTCGAGCATGGCGGCGGTGCCGCTGTTGGGATCGACCGCGCCATACACCCAGGCATCGCGATGATTGCCCGCCACCACCCACTCGTCGGGCGATTCCGAGCCGCGCACCCGTCCCAGCACATCCCAGACGGTGCGGTACTGGTAATCCTGCTTCAGGTGCATCTTCACTTTCACCGGACCGGGCCCCACGTGATAAGTGAACGGCAACGCGCCCTGCCAGTCACGCGGCGTGTCAGGTCCGCCCAGGTGTTCAAGAATCGGCGAAGCATCCGCATAAGACAGCGGCGTCGTGGGTATCTTCGGCATCTGCGCCGACTGCTCCGGCGAAATTCGTTTGGAATCGGGCGAGCGACGGCACCGACGCAATACCCGGTGTGGTGGGATCGCCAGCAAACTCAAACATGTAGCCGATCGATCCGCGCTGCACGCCGGTGTCGGGCCGCCAGGGCCCGATGGGATATTTATCGCCGCGGCGCCAGCCATCGTCCGCCGGGTCGGAGTAGATAATCACTCCCGCCGCTCCATGCTGTTGCGCAATAAAGGCTTTCACTCCGCGGAAGTTCTGCCCGTAGCGCACCAGCACGATCTTTCCCCGCACATCGATCTTCGCCTGCTCCAGCCTCTTGAAGTCTTCGGGCGTGCCGTAGTTGGCGTACACCACTTCGGCTTCCACGTCTCCTGAAGGAGACATGCCGCTGTAGGGCGTAATGACCCGGGGATCGTCCTGGTAGGGATCGCCTTCCACATGCTCGCGCGTGGGCCCGTGCATCTTCACCCCGGCGGGCGCGGTGATGTCGACGCTGATCTCGCTCGGATAGTTGAACCAGACTTTGTATTCCTGGATGGAAGTGTCGAGCCCGGCTTCGCGGAACTTCTGCGCCACATACTCGGCGGTCGCTTTATCTTCCGGCGAGCCCGCCACGTGCGGAGCCTGGGTCAGAATGCGCAGATGTTCTTCGGCCAGCTTGGGATCGGGCACGGCGAGAAAGCGCGCTTCCTCCGCCGACTCGCCCGCGGAGTCGCGGAAGCCGAAGATGCCGGAATCTCTGCTGTCGGGACTGGCCGCCTGGATGGCGCTGGAAAAACAGAACATCAGAACGAGAAAGACCGGGACCAGGGATCTCATCGGGCTCCTGAGGGTCGTGGCTCTACAAACTCCGCAACACCGCCAGCGTTTCTTCGACGCCGGGCTTTTCGGTCGGGGAGTAAATCTTCTTGTACCGCACTTTGCCGATGGGATCGACGACAAAGACGGCGCGTTCGCTCGCTCCGCGGAACGGATCGCTCCGGCGCAGCACTCCGTACTTCTCCGCGACTTCGCCGTGCGGCCAGAAATCGCTGCCCAGCAAAAAATCGAAGGGCCCGATCTCGCGCTCCCAGGCGGTGATGTTCATGATGGAATCGACGGTGATGCCGACGATCTCGGCGTTCTGCGCCAGAAACTTCTCCCGCTCCACCTGGTACGCGATCATCTGCTCGGCGCTCACGGGTTCCCAGTTCGAGGGATAAAACGCCAGCACCACGCTCTGCCCCTCGGGCCGCTCGCGCAGATGGAAGCGCTGCTTGACGCCTCCCACCAGCACGGGAAGATCGAAGTCGGGAGCCACGTCGCCACACTCGACCACCAGAGCACCTCGGCCGCCGGAAATATTCCCGATTCGGGTCAGGAAATTCCAGATTGTACTCCTTCGCCGCGCCCGAGGAAGCCAAAGACTGTGCCGTCAGTGGGTTAGCTTGTAGATATCGTCGGGAGGAGAGTCTGGGCGATTCCGGAGGCGAGAATCAAGGGTGGAGCCGTCGCGCAGGATGCCCCTGCAGCGCGTCAGGAAGCCCCACACGCGCAACCTGGGCCCGGGACGACCCAGAGGCCACCCGGGATGCTGCAGGCTCCCAAAACGCCTGTAAACGCGAAGTAAGCTTAAAGCTAATGGTTTGGAAAATGATAACTGGGAGCTAAGGTTTGGAGCAGTGCGGGACTGCACGCATGTTTGAAGGGCCGCGCCGACCCTTCGAAAACCGCGAAGGGTGGCGCAACCGTGGTTTAAAATCAGCGGGGAAAGAGTGGGCCACCTGCGATCTTTCAAGACTTGTCCATTCGATCTGTCCGCGGAAACTGGATTGCTCATCACAATCAGCTTCTCTGGTTCCGATCGAATGGACAACCTCTTGAAAGATCACAGCCAGCCCCATCGACCCAAAGGCGGACTTGTTGAGTTCGACGCTGTGTCTGGCGTGAGCACGAATCGATCGGGAACGATGAAGAAAATCGGGTTTGCATTGGCCATCCTACTGGTGGCCGTGGCGCTGTTGTCCACCCGCTACTACATGGTGGACTTGCCCGTGTATCACTTTTTTGGCGGCGGCGAAGCGCCCGACCCGGCAACCTTGCACCTGCGGGGAGAATTCGTGGAAAGCAATCTGGGTACGGCGCAAGGGCCGTCCGGAGCGCTGACCGTGCGCATGATTGCGCAGCAATTTGTTTTTGTCCCGCAGTGTGTGGTCGTGCCCGCGGGTGTTCCCATCACCTTTCGCGCGACTAGCGCCGACGTCGTGCACATGCTGAGCTTTCTGGGTACGGACTACGGCCTGAAGATTGTGCCTGGCGTCATCACCGAAGCGACCTTCACGTTCCCCAAGCCGGGCAAATTCAAGGTTCCCTGCCATGAGTTCTGCGGGGCGGGCCATTACGCGATGAGAGGCCAGCTGGACGTGGTGCCGCGAGATCAGTTTGCCTCCTTGCTTCCGGGGGAAAGGCGGACCTGTGAGCCACGCTAGCCGGGTTTCGCGGGTGCGCAGCGCGCTGCCATGGCTGGGGATCGTGGTGGTTTTGTTGGGGATCGTCGTCTTCATGGCGGGGAGGGATTCTTCCCCACAATCGGCAAGTGCCGAGCCCCCGCTGCGCATATCGTCGGACGTGGCCTGGACGGCGGAGACCCTCGGATTGGTTTCCCGAGGAGACGCCTTTCACGGACTGCTGCTCGCCCGGCGCTGCAACCATTGTCATGGCGAAGAAGGATTCAGCTCGATTGCTCCCATCCCTAACCTGGCGGGGCTCGACCGCCTGTCGTTCTGGAAACAGATGGAGGATTTCCGCTCGGGAAAGCGGGCTTCGCTGGTGATGGAGAGCATTGCCCAGGGATTCTCGCCGCGCGATGCCGCCGACCTGGCCGCTTATTTCGCCATGCTGCCGACCGCCAGCGATCCTCAGGACAACCGGGCGTTTCCGCAGGCCATGCAGGATCCTTCCCGGGCTTCGATGGCCGTCCGCCTGATTCTTTTCGGAGATGGCCCGCGGGGCATTCCGCCCTGCCAGTCGTGCCACGGTCCGGTGAGCTATGTGAGAGGAGCACCGCCGCTCGCCACCCAGAACGGGATTTATCTGCAACAGCAGCTCGAGCACTTTTCCGATGGGTACCGGACCAACGATATCAACGTCCGCATGCGCAGCATCGCGAGACAGCTGACGGCGGAAGAGAAGAAGGCAGTTTCGGAATGCTACGGCGCCGGACTGGGGCCGGGAGCCAGCTCAAAGTAAGAGAGGCTGAGTCAGGCGTTTCTCAAACCGGGCCACCAGCGCGGCCTTTGAGCTGGTTGCCAACCATCCTGACTCCCGTCATGGTGCATAATAGACGGCGCAGTTCTGCCGCAACCACGGGCCAACATCGACCCCAACCCCAAGGAGATCATGGAATGCTGCAACGTCCAGCTGTCGGTTGTACTTTGGTCAGGCGCGCTAGTGGAATTCTTTTCGCTCTCACCGCATTTTTGATTCTTGCCGGCTGGTCTCAGCCGGCACAGTCGCAGACTTACCAGGTCCTTTACAACTTCACGGGCGGCGACGGGGATAGTCCTTATGGTGGACCGGTCCTCGACCAACTGGGAGACCTTTATGGAACCACCTACGCGGGTGGGCGCTACGGCGCTGGAAGTGTCTACCGGCTCGTGCCCCGCGGCAACACCTGGAAGTTCAGCCGGCTATACAGCTTCAAGGCGGGAACGGACGGCACCGGGCCGGGCTTCGGCACGCTAGCAATCCGCCCGAACTGCGCGCTGTTCGGAACCACCGAGGGCGGCGGAAACTTCGGCGTCGCCTTTGAAGTGCAGCCAACCGCGAACACCTGCTCTAATTACACCTCGCCGTGGCAGGAGAGTGTCGTCCACTCATTCGGCAGCGGACAAGACGGAGCGCAACCCATCGGCGGGCTAGTGCTTGATTCGGCGGGCAATTTTTATGGAACCACCAGCCTGGGCGGGGACTACGGGAATGGCACCGTCTTCAAAGGCACGCGCTCGGGGCAGAGTTGGGTGGAGAGCGTGCTTTACAGCTTCACCGGAGGCAGCGACGGAGCGAATCCGCCGGCGGGCGTGACCCTCGACGCGCACGGCAATCTTTACGGCACGAGTTCTTTTGGCGGTGCGAACGGCGTGGGTGCGGTCTATGAGCTTTCGCCCAACGGTTCCGGTTGGACCGAGACCGTGCTTTACAACTTCCAGGGATTGAACGACGGACAGAATCCGGTGGGCGGCGTGATCCTCGACGCGGCCGGCAATGTGTACGGCGGAACTTTTGACGGCGGAGTCAATGGCGGCGGCACGGTGTACGAATTGTCGCCTTCGGCGGGAGGCTGGACGTTCACCACGCTCTACAGCTTCACCGGCGGCTACGGTGGACCGTATAACAAGCTCACCTTCGATGCCCAAGGGAATCTTTACGGCGCGACCGAGGGCGAGGGCGCACATGGCAGCGGCTCGGTATTCAAGCTGACGCGAGCGAACGGCACGTGGACATTGACCGACCTCTACGACTTCACCGGCGGGACCGACGGCGGCGTGCCGTACGGCAGCCTGGCCGTCGATGCGAAGGGAAATATCTTCGGCACAGCGTCGCTCGGCGGAAGCAAGAACCAGGGCGTCGTGTTTGAGATCACGCCGTGAAAGGTGGAGGAGAGGGAAACGAAGGTCAGCGGAGGTCGGGGTCGAGTGTTCCTCAGCCGAGCCGTTCCTGATCCGGGGATGTTCCGGCCTCCAAAAGCGGGGATGTCTAGACTGTCCTGATAGGGCCCGGGTACTGCGATAGCAGAGAATCGATGGTGAGAAGCGTTATGCCCTCGGCAGTCGCCTGTGCGACCAGGATTCTGTCGAAAGGATCCTTGTGAATCAAGGGCAGACTTTCGGTGGCCACGACATGATCACTGAGGATTGGCAATTCGGTGTACCCATTGTCCAGCAGGCCGCGGCGCAACAGACGCGCATCGACTTTAAAGTCGTCCCGGCCGAGGCTGCGCTTAATCGCCACCTCCCATAGACTGGCCGCGCTGAACAGGAGCTCATTGTCCGGATTTTCGATGAGAGCTCGGGCTGGTTTTGAGAGTCGCCGTGGTTCACCGGCAGCCCAGAGGAGGAGATGCGTATCCAACAGAAGTTTCATGCACCACCGCCGAAGATGCGTTCGATCTCCTCCTTACCCATTTGGTCGAAATCGTCCGGCACCGAGATCTGCCCTGCCATGAAACCGAGCCGCCGCACTTGCGTACCGGTTGGTGCGCTGATGGCAATGACCTTAACCACTGGTTTGCCAGCCTTGGCAATCACAAATCCGTCGCCTTTTGACGCCTCTTCGATGAGTTTCGAAAGGTGAGTCTTGGCTTCGTGGATGTTCACTGTTTTCATAAATTTCCAATAAACTTAGTTTAACTAGTCTAGTCTACCATGCGGTCTCGCCGGCCCGCAACCCTGGTCAGCAGAGCCCAAGCCGGCGAGTCTGGCCGAGTTCTTGTTTGCCGACGCGGTTACATCGGAGAGGGTCGTTCTGGCGCGGTGATGCGCGAACAAGAAAAAAGGCCCGGGCGGGGCCTGTTGCTTTGCCGTCGGCAAATCTAGTTGACCTTGTCCACACCCGCTTCCTTGGAAACAGAACAGCCTGAGAAATCCGTTCAGACTCTGAATTGCCTTCAGGCGATCTGCCGCGGGATTCAACTTCAGGGCGCTAAAAAAAGCTGGCCAGTCGACAGAAACGGCGCAATCAAGGCCAGAGATCCCGTCGGGGTGATAGTAGCTGTCACGGATGGCGGCAGCCATACTTGCAGAGTCGGACGGTCGAGCGCCAGGCGAAGCTTCGATCGTTTTGGATTTTGGCGAAGTCGCGGCCGGCTGTTGAGCGAGCAGAGGGTTCGCACTGAGGACGAGTAGCGCTATAAGTATCAGGCGAAGCATGAGCGCATTGTGCATCCAGAAGCCGGTTATGTCCACCTGTTCCCGATTCCATCAGTCTGATAGTCACTCTCGGGGCTGACCTACCTTCTTACAGTCGGATAAAGTCATGCCAGCCTTGGCATAGATAAGCGGTTCCCTTACTATGGCGCGATGCGGAGTCCTGGCCCCGACACGGAAGGGTGGAAGTCAATGGCTCAAGGCAGGGTGGGTGCGAGGCTAGGTTGGATAGCGGCCTGGGCGTGGACCATCCTCGCGGGTGGGGGCGGTTTATGGCTTCTCTGGACGAAAGGGCCGCTGCCCCTGACGAACGGCTGGTTCGCGCTGCTCTCGGGTCTCGCCGCTTGTCCGCTGACGGCGTGGCTTTTGAGAAAATACGCGGGCGTCCCGGTCTCGGGTCGCATTCGCATCGCCGCCGCCGTTCTCTTGTTCATCGCCGGGAAAATTGCTTTAAAAGCTGGAATCTGAACGGAGACTCGCGGCTGGCGAAATATCGCACTTACACATTGACGGTCAATGAGGGCTAACGCCGGGACACAGCAATAATGTTGTAAGCGGAGATAGCACGCATGGAAATTCACGACCCTGGCGATCCAGTTGCGATGTACATCAGTGAAATCGCCAGCTGCGAGACTCTGGACAAGGATGAGGAGACCCAGCTATTTCGAAAACTGGCCGGGGCGGGTGATTGGGATGCAGCACAGGAAATTGTCGCGAGAAGATTAATTGAGGCCCACCTTGCTCAAGTGGTCGGCATCGCACAAAAATATTCCGCCTCGGGCGTTCCCATGTTGGACTTGATTCAAGAAGGCAACATCGGTCTGATGAACGCCATCAAGAGCTTTGCTGAAACGCCAGCTGGTGATTTTACCGACTACGCCGCCACCTGCGTCGATGACGCAATCAAGAAGGCGTTCGGATAATTGTCGGGCGGGACACCCGCGTGTTCGTCATCGACTCGAATACTCGATCGACACCCGCGTGCACAGGGCTTGGTTGGTTACGCGGGGCGGATATCAAAGCGCTTGACCAATCCCTCTTCAATTCGAAACACGTGACCGACCATTTTGTCCGCGAGAAGGTTCCCGTTGAGATCCCGCACTACCTGGTGGACCTCGACAACCACCTCCCCTCCTGGGCCCCTGGAGAACTCGACAGGCTCGACGTGCGGGTCCATCATCGCCCACTGACGCGTCCAGTACTTGCGCACTTCGTCGCGTCCACGGACATGCCAGCCTTCCATGCCATTGGCCCAAATGACATCCTCGTGCATAGCTGCTAGTACGGTTTCCATGTCGCGGGCGTTGAAGCGATCGTAAACACCCTTAAGCAGGTCTATCTCGTCCGACACTCAAATCTCCCTTCGTGATGGACCCGAGCCGACCCAATTTTCCCAAGCCTACCTCGCACGGATTACGCCGTGAAAGCTGACGACAGGGAAACGAAGGTTCGGAAGGCTTCGGTCGAGCGTCCCTCAGCCCAGATTTAGCGCCCAGGGAACGGACGCGAATCTTGGGGTGCCGGGGCGTTTATCATCGGCAACATAACTTTCGTAATCCCTCACTCGCGAATTAGCTACGTACGCGCATTTACCCAGCAAATACTTGCAGGATGAGGAACCTTGCCATCTTCGCCGCGCTGCTGGTCTGCGGCTTCGCCGGCCTGTCGTACGCGCAAGACCGCGTTTTCGACTGGACTCCTGCCAACGGCGTGACGATCCCCATGGAGCCCGCCAGCATGAACGCCGGTCGCGTCTACCATGCCGCAGCCGGAGGGGGCAACATGCACGTCGGTATCGACGCAAGATATCCCGTCACCGTCGCCATGGTCTGGGCCGACGAATGGAACAACGCGATGCAGCATCCCGAGGCTCCGGCGAATTTCAGTTTCCTCTGCGTGCAGCAGCATGTCAGCAGCGGGATTTACGAGTGCCACCTGCCCTCCGAGCGTCCCATGATTATCACCTTCCGGGACGAACGCAAGCCCGAGAAGCCGGTTATCGCCACCATAGGCGCCATCCTCGGGCCCGGCGTCCGGCAATTCATTTCGCCCAACGATCTGCACGTCCAGTACTACAGCTGGACTTGTGTGAACAATTGCATCCAGCCCGAGTTCCACTGGCGCCGCATCGTGAAGGAAAAATACGAAGTAACAGCGGCGCCCAAAGTCTACAGTCTGATGACTCCCGACCACGATGCCCAGGAACTCAGCGTGAAGATCAAGTCGCCGGTTCCCCTGACGGTCGCCATACTTCCGTCGCATCTTGCCGACCAGGTCTACGACAAAACCGTGACCTTGACCGATGTCCTCGATCAAACCGGCTGCAAGGAACGCGGCGTCCAGTCGCTCAGCTTCAATTGCAGCTTCAACGTTGCGAACGGATCGCAGACAATCCTGATCCTTCCTGATATCAGCTTCTCCGGCCACAAGAAAGCCGACCTCGAGATCGAGACGGTGATGTGCGTCGAACACTGCGAACTCCTGAATCCTCCGCCGAATCCGTAGAGGGTGTGCGTGCTTAAGCGCTCATCGGCCCATTTTCAGACGAACAAACGGCGCAAAGTTGCGCTGATTTACCACGCGCGGATGACCCGATGCCTGGACAAGAAAAAGGCCCCGGGCGGGGCCTCTTGCTTTGCCGTCGGCAATCGGAAGGAATTAGGCGGAAACTGCCAGGGTGGAAGTGGCGACCTCGTAGGTCTCGACCCGCGGAGGAGCTTGGATCATCGGAGTCAGCTTTTCCACCAGCTTCGGGAACACCGACGTGTGATACTGCTCGGCGTTCTTGCGGTCATCCCAGAAACTGATTGCGAGCGCGCGGTTGTTATCCACCAGCGTCATCTCATCCTGGAAACCCTTCTGCTGTCGCAGGACCGGCAGAATCTGCGACTCAAATAGCTGGATGAACTCTTTCTGCTTCCCATCCTTCAATTGGACATGGACATTGCGCGTGATTTTCAATGGAATCTCTCGAATCTCCCTGGCGAGATGAAGGTCTTTTCGAAGACACTTTTGGGCAGGGCGAAGGCAGGGGTTCGGCGCCCTTAATAAGACCTATTTACCTTGTTTTCTATGAGTTAAGTATACCAAGCGGAGCTGGGAAAGTCAAGCCTTGACGCCGCAAAACTTCGGCCGTCCCCCTTCGCCGCCGAATGGCTGACAACTGACAGCTTCTTCAAATCCTCTTGAACGCCTTCTGAATATCTTTCATGGAATAGCGCAGCACGACCGGGCGGCCGTGGGGGCAGGACATGGGGCAATCGGTCTTGGCCAGTTCCGCGAGCAGCCATTCCATCTTGTTCTGCTCGAGCGGCATGTTGACTTTGATCGCCGCGTGGCAGGCGATGGAGGCGGCAATGCGTCCGCGGACTTTTTCGAGATTGATGGTCTGCTCTTCGCGCGACAGCTGGTCGAGCAGTTCGTGCAACATGTGTTCGACCTGCGCGGCTTCGACTCCGGCAGGCGCGACTTTCACGGCGATGCTGCGCGAGCCGAAGGGCTCGGCTTCGAATCCGTTGAACGCCAGCTCCTCGGAAATTTCCGCAAACACCGCCTGCTGCGCGGGCGAGAGTTCGACGACCAGCGGCATGAGCAGGCGCTGGCTTTCGACTTTCTGCGCGGCGCGCTGCTTCAGGATTTTTTCAAACAGCACGCGCTCGTGGGCGACGTGCTGATCGATGATCCAGAGGCCCTCGTGATTGACCGCGAGGATGAACGATTCGCGAATCTGCCCGAGCGGCTTGAGCGTAGCGAGCGACGGGGCGAGATCGGAGGGCGCTTCCGGTTCGTCGGGGATGGCGGGCGTGCAGCCATCGTTATCAGTCACCCCGGGAACCACCTCCGGAGCGCGGGCGAGCGCGAGCGCGGCGTTGCCCTCGATGCGGATTCCATCTTCAAAGTAAAAGCGCTCATTGATGGGCGGCGGAACCGGAGCCTGCAAGGTGAAGGGTTGCGCCGGAAGCGGCGCATACGGTTCGCGCCCGGCCGCGCTTGCGGGATCGGCTGCCAGGCCTCGCGCGCCGGGCGTCAGCGACGGGGTGGCGGTGGGATGGGCGTTGATCTCGACGGCGAACTGCGGCACCGGACGGGCTTTCATCAGCGCTGCGCGCACCGAATCGCGCACGAAGTCGTGGGTCACGGACGACTGGCGAAAGCGGACTTCGGTCTTTGAAGGATGAACGTTGACGTCGACCTCTCCGCTGGGCAATTCGAGAAAGAGCAGCACCACGGGATAGACCGTGGGCGGCAGGATGTTGCGGTAGGCCTCGGTGAGCGCGTGCTGGATGAGTCGGTCGCGGATGAGGCGTCCGTTGACGAAGACGTAGATGGAGTTGCGGTTGAGCTTCTGGATCTCAGGCTTGGAGACGAAGCCGTGGACGCGGAGTTCGCCGAAGGGGGCAGGATCATTTTCTTCCGCGGACTCTGGCTCAACCGGTTCTGTTCTTCTCCATGGCGGCGGCTGGGGCAGGCCGATGCGCTCGAGCGGTTGCACGGCGGCTACGGGAATCAACTGGTCGAGAGTCTCTTTGCCGAAGACCTGGTAGACGCGCTCGCTGTATCCGGCGACCGGAGGCGCAACCAGCATGGCGTTGGTGGCCGAGTGCAGTTCGAAATGCTTGTCGGGATGGGCGAGCGCGTAATGCGTGACCAGCGAAGCGATATGCGAGAGTTCGGTGGATTCGGCTTTCAAGAACTTCTTGCGCGCCGGGGTATTAAAGAAGAGATCGCGCACGGTGATGGATGTTCCGGCGGGCAGTCCTGCTTCTTCGACTTTGAAAATCTTGCCGCCATTGATTTCGATCACCGTACCCGAATCTTCTTCCGGGGCGCGGGTTTCGAGACGCAGGCGCGAGACCGAGGCGATAGAGGGCAAAGCCTCTCCGCGGAAGCCCAGCGTTGCAACATTCAACAGATCTTCGGCGTTCCGCAGCTTTGATGTCGCGTGCCGCTCGAAGGCGAGCATGGCGTCGTCGCGCACCATGCCCGATCCGTTGTCGATGATCTGGATGAGCTTCTTACCTCCGGCCTCGACCTGCACGCGGATGCGGGTAGAACCGGCATCGAGCGAGTTTTCGAGGAGCTCTTTGACGACTGAAGCGGGGCGTTCGACGACTTCTCCGGCGGCGATCTTATTGGCAACGGCTTCGGAGAGGACGTGGATTCTGCCCATGGGGTTTCAGTGGCATTTTACAGGGTCGGGCACGTCAAAGATGGCAGTGCAAAACCTTGCATCTTGACAGGGGTTCCGAAGGCGGACAGACTTAGGCGCTGCGAACTCGTCAGAGTCCCCTCCCTCGCAGGCAAGGCCGTTTCACCGCAACGCAAGAAATCG
Source organism: Terriglobia bacterium (assembly GCA_963832635.1). Taxonomy (GTDB): domain Bacteria; phylum Acidobacteriota; class Terriglobia; order Terriglobales; family Acidobacteriaceae; genus DATFTE01. The sequence continues at coordinate 47,637 of CAWHVH010000007.1, forward strand.
AAAAGAGCGTGAGGCTGTTCTGTTGACATCGGGGCTTCCGGGGCGGTGGTGAGAATTCCCTGAGGGGGCCGGGGATATGCAAAGGGAAAAGGGGTCCTTCGACTGCGGGTTCGCCCGCTTCGCGAACGAATCTTCCGCTCAGGATGACAGCTCGAAAAAGTAGAAGACGCTTGGGGTCGAGTCCAGGAGAAATCGTGATGAAGTGGGCGCGGGTTTTGCCGTCGTTGTTCCTGGTAATGCAGCTGGCCTTTGCGGCGACGCTGCATCCGGTGCCGCAGATCTCGCAGCCGTTGGTGCCGGCCAGCATCGCTCCCGGCAGCGCGGCTTTCACGCTGACGGTGAATGGCGCGAATTTCGTCAAAGGGGCGATGGTGCAGTGGAACGGCTCCTCGCGCACGACCACGTTTGTCTCGAGCACGCAACTGACGGCTCAGATTTTGGCCACGGATGTAGCCACCGCGGGAACGGCGCTGGTGCAGGTGGTGAACGGAGTTCCCGGGCAGCCGATCTCGAACATCGTCTATTTCCCCATCGTGCTTCCGATCTCACGGCTGGGGTTTGCGCAAACCGCCACGTTGAAGGTGAATGGAGATCCGGGAGTGATGACGACGGCGGACATGAATAAAGATGGCATCCTTGATCTGGTGCTGTGCCGGGAACTGAGCGGGAAAGTCTCGGTGCTGTTGGGGCTGGGCGGCGGAAAATTCGCGACTCCGAAAGACTTCCTGGTGCAGGGAAATTGTGTGTCGCTGGTCACGGGCGATTTCAACAATGACCACATTATGGATGTGGCCGTCTCCAACGAGTTTCAGGTGAACGTGCTGCTGGGCAAAGGCGACGGAACTCTGGCTCGGCCGATGACTTACAACGTCGACGGAACCTTCCCGATTGGCCTGGTGGAGGGCGACTTTAACGGCGATGGCAATCTGGATCTGGCCACCGCGAACTCCGACACCAACACGGTTTCGGTGCTGCTGGGCAACGGCGACGGAACTTTCCAGGCGCACGTGGATTACGCCGTAGACCCCATCCCGGTTGGTTTGACGACGGCGGATTTCAACGGCGACGGCATTCTGGATCTGGCGGTGGCGGACAAGACGTCGAACGAAGTCTCCATTCTGCTGGGCGCGGGCGACGGGACCTTCGGGACGCCGGTGCCTTATAACGGCGGAATCAACGCGGCCTGTGTAAGCGCGGCGGATTTTAATGGCGACGGCAAGCTGGATCTGGTGGTCAGCGATTTGAATCCGACCAGTTTTCCGATTTCCATTTTGCTGGGAAATGGCGATGGTACGTTTCAACCGCGCAAGGGATATCCCGCGACCGGATCAGGAACGCCGCAGGTCGGAGACATGAACGGCGACGGAATTCTCGACCTGGTGCTGGCGAACTCGAATGGTCCGATTATTTTGCTGGGGAAGGGCGACGGCAGTTTCCAGAAGGGTGTTCTGTTTCCGACCATCACCGCCAATGCCGAGACGATTGCGGACTTCAATGGCGACGGCCGGCTGGACCTTGCGGTGGGCGGTTATTCGAGCGGGCAGGTGCCCATCCTGTTGCAGACTACGGTCTCTCTGGCGCCGGCCAGCATCGACTTCGGACAGCAGATGGTCGGCACCAGCATGATGATGAGCGCAACCCTGGCAAATTTTGGCCCGACCGATGTGGCCCTGGCGAAGATCGCGGTCAGCGGACCGAATGCGAAGGATTTCAAGGCCAGCAACACTTGCACGAAAACCTTGACCGCCGGTTCGAGTTGCACCATCACGGTGACGTTTACGCCATCGGCGACGGGCGGCCGCTCGGCAAACCTGACGGTGACCGACAGCGCGCCGGGTCCGCAGGTAGTGAGCTTGTTCGGGGTGGGCACATAATTTTTCCCCGTGCGCATTGGCTGAACGGGCGAAGCATACGTTTCTCCTTGGATTCCCGCCAGTTACAGATTTGCTTCTAACTTTTCTCCTTTGTTCGCCTGCATTTACACCCCTGCTACAATTCCTTGCCCGATCGTGGGCAAGAACTTCTTCGGCTAGATTGACGTATCCCCTGTGTGCTGTTTGGGTAAGGCGTCAGGGCGAAGATGGCCCAGTCTTCTGAGACCAGAAATTTCGCGGAGCGCAGTTTGGAAGATGCCCAGGTGGTTTCTCTGCTGGTCCGTCGCTGTATCGCGGGCGACGCCGCTGCCTGGGAGGAGATCGTTCAGCGCTACAATCGCCGTATCTATAACATTTGCTATAGGTTTGCCGGAACTGCCGACGACGCGCAGGATCTGACGCAGGAAGTGTTTATCAAGATGTATCGGACCTTGGGCAGCTACGACATGGGCCGTGGGGCTTTCATGACGTGGGTTACGACCATGACCCGCAACCTGCTGGTGGACCATTTCCGGAAAACCAAGCAGGACCGGGTGACCGACTCGTTGGACGCGGCGCCTTCCGAGCACGAAGACGCCATGCCCATCAGCGACCAGATCCAGGATAAAGGCTTGCCCCCGGACGCCCGGGTGGAAAGCCGGGAAACCAGTGAAACCGTGCACCGGGCGCTTGAAAAGCTGTCCCCGGAACTGCGGGAAGCCGTGATTTTGCGCGACCTTCAGGACATGGACTACCGGGAAATTGCGGCAGTTCTAAGGGTTCCCGAGGGTACCGTAAAGTCGAGAATAAACCGCGGGCGGGCGGAACTTGCACGCTTGCTTCAACGTACATATAAACAGGTGATTTAAATGCCAGGTGAAGGCAAAAACGGTATGCAGTGCGCCGAGTTCGATGCTCTTCTGAGCGACGCTCTGGACGAGACTTTATCTGGGGCGAAGCTGGAAGGCTTCCGGGCTCATGCAAAAGCGTGTTCGCTGTGCGGACCGCTTTTTGCGGAAGCGGAACAAGGACGGCGCTGGCTGAAGACGCTCACGGAGGTGGAGCCTCCAGCCAACCTGGTGCATAACATTCTGGCCGCGACCAGCGGGGTCGAAAGCTCCCGCACGCTCGCCCAGCCGAAAATCTCGTGGAAGGAAGCGGTGGCTGGATGGCTGCGCCCGGTGTTCGCTCCGGTGTTCGCCGTGGCGCGCCAGCCGAGATTCGCCATGTCGTTTGGCATGGCGTTTTTCTCGCTCTCGGTCGCACTCAGCGTGGCTGGGGTCAAGGTGAAAGACCTGGAACACGCCGACCTGCGTCCCAGTGCCATCAAGCGCACCTACTACGAGACGACGGGACGAGTGGTGAAGTACTACGAGAACATCCGCTTTGTGTACGAACTTGAATCGCGCGTGCAACAGTTCAAGCGGGCCACCACGCCCGAGGAACCGCCACGCGAAAAACCAAAGGAGCGGAAGAACGACGATACGAGTGGACAACCCGATCAGAAGCAGGAACGCAACTACAGCCAGGGAGAAAGCCAGTTGATAGTGGCCTCTCTTCTGAATGATCCACCTGTAGTGACGGTGACCACATACAGGAGGTTGGTATGAACTGCGCGAACCATCCCGAAAGGGCGACGGTAGCGTACTGTCGCACCTGTGGCAAGGGGCTATGCCAGGAGTGTGCCCACAGCGTGCGTGGAGTGATTTATTGCGAGAACTGTCTGGCAGCGATGCTCGAAGGCAAGCAACCGCAGGTGGCACAGCCCGCCCAGACGGCGGCCGCATTCGTGCCGCCAGTGCAGGCGGCCTACTCAGTGCAGACCGGGGCGCCAGGGTCGGGGCCGAATCCGACAGTCGCTGGCATTCTGGCCGGATTTTTCCCCATGGGAGTGGGCGCGGTTTACTGCGGGCAATACGCGAAGGGATTCGCCCACCTGCTGATTTTGTTCGGCCTGATCTGGGGCCAGGCGAGCACCGACAGCGCCGCCATGCACGTCATGCTGGGATTCGCGCTGGCGTTCTTCTATGTCTACCAGATCATCGATGCGGTACGGAGCGCGAAGGCCATGCAGATGGGGCAGCCCGTCCCGGACCCATTCGGGCTGTCAAGAACGTTTAGCAGCGGCGAGAAGGTGGAAGCGGGAAAGATCCCCGCGGCTGCGATCATCCTGATCGGGCTGGGTTGTCTTTTCCTGCTGCAGACCATGGGCGTCCGCTTCTTCGATCTGGACCGGCTCTGGCCGCTGTTTCTGGTCGGCATCGGCGGATGGTTGTTCGCCTCGCGATTCGGATACGTCGGAGGCGGCAGAGTGTATGACTGCGAGCGCTGCCGCAGCCGCGGCCTGATGGGGCCGGTGGTGCTGGTCACGCTGGGAATGCTGTTTCTTCTGGAGCAGTACGACGTAATTGCATTCCACCGGACGTGGCCGCTGCTGCTGGTCGTAATCGGACTGGTGAAGGTGCTACAGGGGAATGCTTCGACGGTGGGCCACAGCGATGGGTATTTACCCCCAGGCCCGGCAACGCCTGGGCCGACGGGAGTTGCGCCCGGGCAGGTACAGCCGCCGGCGAGTGAGGTGAAAAATGGCTAGCCAGGCGCCAATTCCGCCCATGCGGCCGCGGCGTTCCTTCGCCGGGCCGGTGGTGATGATCATTCTGGGAATCCTGCTGCTGCTGGCGAATATGGGCAAGCTGCCGTGGCAGACTCTGGGCACGTGGTTCGCGCATTACTGGCCGGTGCTGATCATTTTGTGGGGAGTGATCAAGCTGATCGAGCATCAGCAGGCGCAGAAGCAGGGGGTGCGGGCCTCGGGTATCGGCGTAGGAGGAGTTTTCCTGCTGGTAGTGCTGATCGTGTTCGGGCTGGCCGCTACCCAGGCGTCGCGAGTGAACTGGGGATCGATCCGCGACAACATCGACATCGATGGCCAGGACATCCCGTTCTTCGGCACCACGTACAACTACGACGATCAATTGCAGGAGGGTTTTCCTGCCGGCGGGAGCTTGCACGTAGTCTCGGATCGCGGCGCGGTGAATGTGAACGCGTCGGACGATAACCAGATTCACGTCACGGTGCACAAACGGATCAACGCCAGCAGCCAGAGCGATGCCGACAACTGGAATGCGCAGACTAAGCCGACCATCACGACCAGCGACAAGATTGTCACGTTAAATGCCAATACCCAGGGCGCGGGCGATCACTGGGTTGCGACCGACATGACCATTTCGCTGCCGCGCAAGGCGGCGGTCACAGTTTCGGGCAGGCGCGGCGATGTCAGCGTGCTGGGCCGCGACGGAGACGTAAATCTGTCGAACCAGCGCGGCGACGTTTCGGCGGACGATATCAACGGCAAAGCCACGCTGAGTCTGGAGCACAGTTCGGCGCGGATCTCGAAAGTTTCCGGCGATGTCTCGGTCGAAGGACGACCCAACGACGTTTCGCTCGAGGACATTGGTGGAGCGGTGCGCCTGAATGGCGAGTTCGACAGCATCAAGCTGTCGAAGGTCGCCGGGCCGGTGAGCTTCAAATCGCAGCGCACGGATATGGAGTTTGGGAAACTCAGCGGCGATCTCGACATGGATTCGGGCGATCTGCGCGCGAGCGATCTGGCGGGCCCGTTCCGCTTGACGACGCGCTCGAAGGACGTTCATCTCGACGGCCTGAGCGGCGATGTGCGCATCCAGGACGAGAATGGCGATATTTCGCTGCACATGACGAAGCTGGGAAGCATGCAGGTGGAGAATCGCAAGGGCGACGTGCAGATTTACGTTCCCGACAAGGCCAGCTTTCAACTCGATGCGCGCTCGCGCGGCGGAGAGTTCCAGACGGACTTCTCGGAGCTGAAGGTAAACAACGGAGACGAACAGGCCAGCGCAGCGGGTTCGGTGGGCACGGGCGGGCCGCACATTGTGGTGAACAATGAACACGGGACCATTGAACTTCGCCGGGCGACATCGATGGCGGAGGCTCCGGAGGCCCCAGTCGCGCCCCGGCCACCGCATCCCGCGCCTGCACCTAAGGTGAAGCCGGTGGAACCGACGGAGAATTAGAAAAGTACCGAGTACCGAGTACCGAGTACCCAGTACCTAGTTCAAGCAGGGCGCAGCTTTGCTGCGTCCCTACGGACGGGCCGACCCTCCCTTCGTTATACTTCCAGCCCGATGGACCGCATCAGCTCCAGGCCGTTGCTCTTGCTTACTACGCCTTCGCGCAGCTTGTAATCGAAGCTGATCTTTCCATCCCGAAATTCGTCTTCAAAGTGCACGTTGCGCACGTGGCCGGCGGCGACGTCGGTGAGCGCGAGGTCGTGGGTGCTGATCAGTCCGATGCATCCGCGCTTCAGCAAGGCGCGCACCACACCGTCAGCTCCGATTTTGCGGTCGTGGGAGTTGGTGCCTTGCAGAAGTTCATCGAGCAAGGCGAGCACCGGAGGGTCCCCGGTGGCGAGGTCGAAGATGCGGCGCAGCCGCTTGATTTCCGCGTAGAAGCGCGAACTGCCTTCCTGTAGCGAATCGTTCACGCGGATGCTGGCGCCTACGCGCAGCGGGGTCAGGCGCAGCCGTTGCGCGCGCACCGGGGCTCCAGCCATCGCCAGCACGGTGTTGATCCCCACTGCGCGCAGCAGCGTGCTTTTGCCGGACATATTCGATCCGCTAACCAGCAGGACGCGCGTCTCTCCGCAAACAGTGACGTCGTTGCGCACGCATTTGGCGGCGGGGAGCAAAGGATGCCCCAGGGCATCCGCTTCGAAGCAGGCACGCCCGGAGGTGAATTCGGGAAAGGGGTCGGCAGGATGCTCGTAGCTGTAGGCGGCGAACGAGAGCAGAGCTTCGATTTCGCCCATGGCGTCGACCCAGCGCCGCACGGCGGCTCCGTGCTGGCGCCGCCAGGCTTCTGCCGCATAGGCGACCTGCACCGAATAGAGAAGCGGCAGGTTGAGCAGGCGCACGAACAGGTTGTCGCGCGAGTCGATCAAGTCGACGATGGTGCGCAGACGGGCGATGGCCTGCGAGCCGGGAAGATGATGCGACGATAACTGCTCCATTAGAGCTTGCAGGCGGGGCGAAGCGAAATGCTCGCGCTCCAGCCGCGCCAGGAGCGCCGAGAGCAGGTCGAGATCTTCGAACTGGTGTTCGGTTCCGTGGAGAATTTCCTCCAGATGCTTGCGGACGGGCTGTGCCAGCACAGCCTCGACGATAAGAACCACCAGCAGAGGCGTGGGATGACCCAACACGCCCCATACCGTTGCCGCGGCGGCGGCGGCCAGCGCCAGCAGGGGAGAGACGATGCGCATCCAGCGGTGCTCCAGCCGGTTGGGCGCTTCCGCCCAGCGGATGAGCGCTTCGGGATGAACGCCTACCCGAGCATCTTCGCCGAGCACGGCGAGATCTTCCCGTAGATCAAGCCGGTCGCGCAGTTCGGCGACAGCCGCTTGCCGTTCGCGGATCTCGTCGTGCGGCGCGGGCGAAAGCAGCCACTGCGCCAGGGTGTCTTCGCCCATGCGGGTGCGGGCCAGAGAAAGAAGCTGGAACAGGCCTCCGCCGCCGAACAGGTCGAGATCGGCGGCGTACACATGCCGCGGATCGTTGAAGCGATCTCCGGCTGCACCCATGCCGGACCAGCGGTCTTCGACGCGGGCGAGGCCGTGTTGATAGACCGCGACCGCGCGTTCCGCGTGCGATTTGGACTCGAGGACTTTCGAGTGATAGACGGCGATGGCGAAGAAGACCGCCAGCGGCACTACCAGCCACCAGATGGGAAACGCGTGCCGCCAGATCGAGAGCCAGACCATCACCGCCATCAGCACGGCGATCAGCAGGCGCAGGTTTCCCAGGCGGATGTGGAGTCGCTCGTAGTGGCGGACTCGTACTTGCCGCGCGGCAAGGCGCTCGGCGTATTCCTGGGAAGCATTTAGCACTTGGCACTTAGCATTTGGCCAGACCGAATCGGGAGTGGCTGAATGCCAAGTGCAAAATGCCAAGTGCCAACTCTATCAGTTTCAACGATCACCGGCGATTCGCGCCTTGAGGCGCCGTCGTGGTATGTTCAATTTCTTCGACAGTCATCTATGATCCGCTCTTATAAAGGCATTGCTCCGACAATTCCGGCTTCGTGCTACGTCGATGAGTCGGCGCAGATCATCGGCGACGTGGTGCTGGGCGAGCACGCCAGCGTATGGATGAACGCGGTCGTGCGCGGCGACGTGCACGAAATTCGCATCGGCGCGCACTCGAACGTGCAGGACTGCAGCGTGCTCCATGGGATGAAGGAAAAGTACGGCGTGTATCTCGGCGACTACGTCACCGTGGGACATTCGGTAACGCTGCACGGCTGCGTGATCGAAGACCGCTGCCTGATCGGGATGGGATGCGTTGATTCTGAATGGCGCGCGCATCGGCGCAGGGTCGATCATCGCGGCCGGCACGCTGATTCCCGAGAACACGATCGTCGAGCCGGGATCGCTGTGGATGGGGTCTCCGGGAAAGTTCCGCCGCAAGCTGGAGGAGAAAGATCAGGAGATGATCCTGATGTACGCGAATAATTATCTGGGGTACAAGGAAGCGTACTTGCGGGAGAGATAGCACTTAGCAGTCAGCACTCAGCATTCAGCCCGTGCGGGTCTGACTGACGACTAACGCGCTGTCATCCTGAGCGGAGTGATGGATCGCGAAGCGATCCATCACGGAGTCGAAGGACCCCGCGGGGGATGGCAGTGACTGGGAGGCATCGAGGAATTCGCCCGATGCTGTGAGTGAGAACGCGAGGTTGGGAGCAGGAGAGGGAATAGGGGTCCTTCGACTGCGCCGGTTCCTTCGCTTCGCTCAGGCACCGGCTACGCTCAGGATGACAAAAGGTTTTGCGCTTTCGCTGACGACTGAGGACCGAAGACTGACGACTGGGTTTAACGACTGATGATCAAAGCGATCCGTGGAACTCGCGACCTGCTGCCGCCGGATACGGCGCTGTGGAATTTTGTGGAGGCAACCGTCCGCGACGTGATGCGCGACTACAACTTCCACGAGATCCGCACGCCTATCTTCGAAGCCACGGAGCTGTTCGCGCGTGCCGTGGGCGAAGAGACCGATGTTGTTTCGAAAGAAATGTACACGTGGGAAGACCGAGCGCGGGCGGAGAGCGAAAAAGGGCAGTCGCTCACACTTCGTCCCGAGAACACCGCCGGCGTGGTGCGCGCCTACATCGAGCACAAGTTGTGGGATCGCGGCCTGAACAAGCTCTACTACATCGGCCCGCAGTTCCGCCGCGAGCGTCCGCAGAAGGGACGCTACCGCCAGTTCTACCAGATTGGCGCAGAAGTCATCGGGCCGCCGACCGCGGGTAGCGAGTCTCCGGCGCGCGATGCGGAAATCCTCGAAATGCTCGCGACTCTGCTCGACCGGTTGGGTATTACCGGATGGACGCTGGAGCTGAATTCCGTTGGATGCGCCAACGACCGCGCCACTTACAATGAAGCCCTGCGCCAGGCGCTCGAGCCCGTGGTGGGGCAGATGTGTTCTGACTGCCAGCGCCGCGCGGTGACCAATCCGCTGCGGGTGTTTGATTGCAAGGTTCCCGAGGATCAGCCGATCATTGAAAAACTGCCGCGCATCAGCCAGTATCTGGATGAGCCCTGCCGCAAGCATTTCGAGCAGGTGCAGGAAATTCTGAAAGCCGTGGGTGTGCCCTTCGTGCTGAACGACCGCCTGGTGCGCGGGCTCGATTACTATTCGCGGACGGCATTCGAATTCACGCACGGAGCGCTGGGCGCGCAGAATGCGATTCTCGGCGGAGGCCGCTATGATGGGCTTTCCGAATCACTGGGCGGGCCGAAGGCTCCCGGCATCGGCTTTGCCATCGGCGAAGACCGGCTGGTGATGTCGCTGAAGGAAACTGCAGATGCGGTGCAGCGCAAGCCCGACGTCTACATTGCTCCGCTGGGCGAGGGCATGGATCGCGAGGCGGCCCGCTTGGCCCGCGAATTGCGCCGTCATGACCTGGTGGTCGAGTTGGGAGACGAAAGCTTCCGGCTGAAGAAATCGTTTGAGACGGCAAGCAAGCTGGGCGCGCGGTTTACGCTGATTGTCGGCGAGAATGAAGTGAAGGCGGGAGCGTTTGCGCTGAAGAATCTGGAGAGTGGCGAGCAGGTGTTGGTGCCGCGCGCCGAGCTGGCGCAGAAGATTCAGAAGCAGTCATGACAAAATGCGAAAGGGTTGTTCCAAGGAGGCTTATGCGGAATCTACGGTGGGCAGGAGTCAGTTTTGTGGTCCTCGCTGCGATGAGCCTTTCCGGTCTCGCGCAAACCAGTCCGCTGGAGCAGACGCTGATCGATTCTCAGCGCGCCGTGGCCAACGCGGAAGTGAAGAAAGATGCGGCGTTCATCAACCGCACGCTGGCGGAAGGCTTCACCGAAGTCGATCCCAATGGCGGCATCACCGACCGCGAGGATTTCGTCAAGGGCGTGCCCGACTCCGACGTCACCAATATCCTGCTTTACGAGTTCAAGCTGGTGCCGCTGAATGAGGGCGCGGCCGTGCTGACCTACGACCGCGTGATTCTGCGCAGCAAGATGGATTTTGGTTCGCGCCGCTACCAGCACATGAGTTCCGTCTGGGTCATGCAGGGGGGCGCGTGGAAGTTGAAATTCCAACAGGCAACTCCCAACCAGTGGAGCGCGAACGATTTCGATTGAAGGCTCCCGATCCTTCGCAATGCTGGAAAAGCGCTAGTCACCGCGCGGGCGCATCTCTCCATTTATAATCCTGGATTCGGCCTTGGGCCGCATTTCCGACTGAAGGGCACAACTTGTTCGATGTTTTAGGCGATCTTCGACGTACCCACCAATGTGGCGTGCTGCGCGCCGCCGACGCCGGCAAAACCGCCGTCCTCATGGGATGGGTGAACCGGCGGCGCGACTTCGGCAACCTGGTGTTTATCGACGTGCGCGACCGCACAGGCGTGACCCAGATTGTCTGCGACAAGGAGAACAATCCCGCGCTGCACGCCAAAGCCGGAGAGCTGCGCAACGAGTATGTGATCGCCGTGATCGGCAAGGTCAAGCTGCGCGACGCCAACACCATCAACAAGAATATTCCGACTGGAGAAATCGAGGTGATCGCCGAGGAACTGCGCCTGTTGAATGAGGCCAAGCAGCCTCCGTTCCTCCCCGGAGACACGGTGCTGCCGAATGAAGAGCTGCGCCTGCAGTATCGCTACATCGATCTGCGGCGCGATGCCATGCAGCGCAACATCGAATTGCGGCACAAAGTCGCGATTGCCATTCGCGATTATCTTTCCGCCCAGGGATTCTTCGAGATCGAGACACCGTTCATGACACGTTCGACGCCTGAAGGAGCGCGCGACTACCTGGTGCCGAGCCGGGTGCAGCCGGGATCGTTCTACGCGCTGCCGCAGTCGCCGCAGCTGTTCAAGCAGATTCTGATGATCTCGGGCTTCGACCGCTATTTCCAGATCGTGCGCTGCTTCCGCGATGAAGATTTGCGCGCCGACCGCCAGCCGGAGTTTACCCAGATCGATCTGGAGATGACGTATCCGCAGCCCGAGCGAGTATGGGAGGTGGTCGAGGGATTTCTGACCGCGGCATTCAAGGCGGCGGGGCATGAGATCAAGACGCCGTTTCCGCGCATGGATTACGACGATGCGATTCGTCAGTACGGGATCGACAAGCCCGACCTGCGCCTGCCGGCGTTTACTGAAGTGCGCGAGTGCTTTGCGCCGGAGAATCTCGAGACGCTCGGCATCAGCGCGAGCCTGCCGGTGATCGCGATTCGCACGCCGAAAGTGGGCGAGCTGTCGCGCAAGGAACGCGACGAGATCAAGCCGATGTTCCACTCCAAGGGTGGAGCGAAGCTGTTCGAAGATTTCAAGCGGCTGGAAAAGAATTTTCCCGACGCGGCCGCGAAGATTCGCGCCAAGACCGGCGCCGCGCCCGACGATCTGCTGGTGCTGGTGAGTGGCTCGGCGCAGTCGGGAGCGCAGGATCATCCGGCGAGCCGCCGCAAGGTGACTCCGCAGGAGATGGCAATTTACGCTTCGGCCGGTCTGCTGCGGGCGGCGCTCGGGCAGAAGTATTCCGAGAAGCATGGACTCTTTCGCATGGGCGACTTCCGCTTCCTGTGGGTCACGAATTTCCCCATGTTCGAGTACGACGAGGAGAGCAAGCGCTTCGTGGCGGCGCACCATCCTTTTACGTCGCCGCATGAAGAAGACATGGACAAGCTGGAAACCGATCCGGCGATGGTGCGGGCGCTCGCCTATGATGTGGTGCTGAACGGGACCGAACTGGGGTCGGGCTCGATCCGTATTCATCGCCAGGACATTCAGCGGAAAATTTTCCACGCACTGGGCATGACGGAGGAAGAAGCCAAGTCGCGCTTTGGATTTTTCCTCGAAGCCCTGGAGTATGGCACGCCTCCGCACGGCGGCATCGCGCTCGGCCTCGATCGCATTGTCATGATTCTTGCCGGCGCCGACAGCCTGCGCGAAGTCATTCCATTCCCCAAGACCGCGCGCGCGGTGGACTTGATGGTGGACGCGCCGACGCCGGTCAGCGAGGCTCAGCTGAAGGAATTGGGGATTCAGGTGAAGAAAGGATAGGTTTTAGGGAGGGGCAGCACTTCAGCGCTACGATCTATAATTCCATTCGAGATGCTTCTCAACCTTGGTAGTAGGGTCCGATCCTGGATGGGTCTTTTGGTCTTGTCCTCCCTCGTGGGAATGGCGCAGACTGCGCCGCTCAAGCCGCCCAAGATTACTCCGTCGTTTCCCCTGACCAAGTTCTACGACACCGCCAAGCCTTTACCCGCGGGAAAGCCCGGAGAGCTGATCCGCTCCGAACCATTCGATCAATACGACCTGCCCTTCGTGGTGACGCTGCGCATTCTTTATCACTCGCGCTCGGCGACGGGCGATGACGTGGCCGCCTCGGGTGTGGTGCTGACTCCGGCGGGGGATCCTCCGGCGGGCGGATGGCCGGTGATTGCCTGGGCGCACGCTTTCAGCGGTGCGGCGCGGCAGTGTGCGCCGTCCCTGGCGCGCAATCTGGACTACGGGCCGGCGTTCGCCATGTGGGTCGGGCTGGGCTATGCGGTGGTCGCGACCGACTACACCGGGTTGGGCAGCGACTTCCCCAACGCCGTAATGGATATGCAGTCGAACGCGAACGATGTGATCTACGCCGTGAAGGCGGCGCACGCGGCGGTGCCGCAGTTGGGAGCCAGGTGGATTGCGCTAGGGGATTCCGAAGGCGCGTCGGCGGTGGTCGCGCTCGATGAGATGCAGAGCGAGAGCTCGCGACCCGGGATTTCTGGGCGGCATCGCGCTTTCCGGGTTCGCGGATGTAGGCGATGTGTACCAACGGTTGGCCAAAGAAGATTCCCGCGGGCGGCTGGCGCTCCTGGCCTATGCCGTCAGGACCGTAAATCCGCGATTCGACGTGAGGGATGTGCTGACTCCGAAAGGAATGCCGTTCTACGATCAAGTTGGACGAAGCTGCGGACCGCCCCTCAACTCGACCGACGAACTGCTGAAGCCGGGTTGGGAGAGCAACCAGTTCGTTCAGCAGTTTTTCAACCGCAACCGGGTTGGAGAAAAACGGGCGGCTGCGCCCTTGCTGGTGATCACCGGCGAAGTGGATCCGGTCTTCCCGCTCGATCTGGTGAGCGCAGCCGTGGGGCGCATGTGCAAACAGGGCGATCGCGTGCAGTTCGATCACTATCCCAAGCTCGACCGCATGCGCGTGCCGGGAGAATCGGTGACCGAGCAGACCAGTTGGATCCGTGAGCGCTTCGCGGGCAAGCCGGCGCCGGGAAATTGCCGGTAAGGCGGACCTCGGCCGTCAGACTTCGGCCGTCGTCAGTACCGGTGGCGAAAACCCAACCAATAGCCACGCTCCGCAGTTGCTCTCCCTCGCAACCCTCTCCTTGTGCCCCAGATCACAGTCGAATGTCACTTTCCGTGTGCAAGATAGCGGGTGGAAAGGGAGGGAATCATGAAGGGCGATGCCAAGGTGATCAAGCAGTTGAATGACGCTTTGAGTTCGGAATTGACCGCAATTGTGCAGTACATGGTGCAGGCCGAAACCTGCCAGAACTGGGGATACGCGCGGCTCGGCGCCTATTTGAAAAGTCGCGCGATCGAGGAGATGCACCACGCCGAGGGATTGATCGAGCGCATCGTATTTCTGGATTCCGTGCCCGACGTCGAGGTCGCTCTGACTCCGAAACTCGGAACCAACGTGCAGCAGCAACTGGAAGGAGATCTGAAAGACGAGAAAGACGCGGTCCGCCAGTACAACATCGCTATCCGGGTTTGTGCCGACTCCGCCGACAATGGCTCGCGCGATCTGTTCCAGGGCATGATCAAAGACGAGGAGCACCACGCCGACTTTCTGGAATCGCAGCTGCACTCGATCGAAGAGATGGGGATTGGCAACTACCTCGCCCAGCAATTGCACGCCGAAAAGTAGCTATTCGCTGGTGAAGTAGTCGACGGTCACGGGATTCTCGAAGAGCGAGTAATCGCGCGTGACCACGGTGATGCCGCTTTCGGTGACGAAGTAACGCTGGCGGTCGGCTTCGGTGTCGAAGCCAATGCTGGTGCCCTCGGGAATGTGGACGTCGCGGTCAATGATGGCCCGGCGGATGCGGCAATGGCGTCCCACGTTGACGTGCGAAAAGAGAATGCTGGCGTCGACTTCGCTGTAGGAATTGACCCGCACGTCGGGCGAGATCACGCTGTTGCGCACTGTGCTGCCGGAGATGATGCAGCCGGAAGAAACGATGGAATCCAGAGCCGTGCCGGTGCGTCCCGCCTCGGCAAAGACGAACTTCGCCGGGGGATACTGTCGTTGGAAAGTACGGATGGGCCAGTCCGAGTCATAAAGGTTGAAGACCGGCGAGACCGAGACGATATCCATGTTGGCGTCGTAGTAGGCTTCCAGCGTTCCCACATCGCGCCAGTAGTGGGCCTCTTTCTTGTTTTCATCCACGAAATCGAAGGCGTAGACGCGGTAGTCGTCCATCATGCGCGGCAGGATATCTTTGCCGAAATCGTGCGCGGAGTCGGGATCCTCGGCGTCTTTCAATAACACGGGGATGAGGACGTCGGTGTTGAACAGGTAAACGCCCATGGAAGCCGCGACTTTCCTGGGGTTTTGGGGCGAACGCAGTTCGGTCTCTTTCGGTTTTTCCTCGAATCCGGTCACCCGGTTATCGCTGTCGACCGCCACCACGCCGAAGCGAAAAACCTCGCCGGGATCGATCTGGATGGTAGCCAGGGTTACATCCGCCCCGGAGTCGTTGTGCTGGCGGAGCATGCGGCCATAGTTCATCTTGTAGATGTGATCGCCGGAGAGAATCAGCACGTGCTTGGGCTGCTCCGAGCCGATGGAGTAGATGTTCTGGTAGACCGCGTCGGCGGTGCCCTGGTACCAGGATTCACTGACCCGCTTCATGGGGGGCAGGACTTCAATAAATTCTCCCATCTCACGGCCCACGATGTTCCAGCCCTCGCGGACATGGCGATTCAGGGAAAGCGCCTTGTACTGGGTGAGGATATAGACCCGGCGCAGGTCGGAATTAATGCAGTTGGAGAGGGTGACGTCGATAATGCGGTAGATGCCGCCAAAGGTGACTGCGGGCTTGGCGCGGTCGCGAGTGAGAGGATACAGGCGTTCGCCTGCGCCTCCAGCTAAAAGGACTCCCAGCGTATCTTTCATGCAAGTTCCGCTTGCTCCGGTAAAAAAGGTCTGGGGAACGCTGCTGGTCTTTTCATGATCCGGGCCGCAGCGCAGGATCACACGAGCCGAAGGAAGATACTAGCACAGCGAAAAAGACCAGGGCGGAGCCTTCGGGTTATTTATCTGGCAGGAATTCGATGCCGAAAACGCGTGCGAAGTTGGATCGCCGCGATGAAGCGTGAGTATTGGAAGAGTGCAAGCCAGTCGTGGGGGCAGACGAACGGAATGGTTCGCGTAAAGGCGGGAGGGCGGCCTTGCGACCGCCCTCCGATGCGAAGTTGCGATTAGAGATGGAACGCGCCGGTGTCGACCCACTTCATGCCGAGCAGCGTCCAGAAATCCCAGGCGAACTGGGAGATCACGTAGTCATAGGGGAGCCAGCCATAGCCCTGGTCGCCCCAGAGTTTGCCCCAGGAGTTGCGGATCAGCAGGGCGCCGGTGGTCTCTTTGTTGGTGACGGTGTTCTTGATCTTCAGCGTGTCGTTGTAGCCGACGGCGGCGACGGCGTGTGCTGCGATCGCCCGCTCGGTGGTGGCGGGATAAGGAATTCCACCCCTCACGTTCGATTGGCTGAAAGACGGGAACACGTAGAAACCGAACATCGCAGGTTTGCCGGCAGCGATGAAGGCCTTGACGCTGTTCAGCACGTCCGGTGTAGGCACTTTGTGCGCCCAGGGATCGTGACAGAAATAGTACGTCGACTCGAAGTTGTCCGCAGTTTCATAGACGAACGTGGTGGGTTCGGCGTCGAAGGTGCGGAGTCCGGCTTGGGTTGGCTGATGTTGCGTGGTGTAGGGCCAGTACTTCTCGAGCGGCACTCCGAACAGAACCAGAGACGCCATGGTAGTGCGCAGGTCAGCTCCGGTGTCGCCCACCAAGCCGAGCAGTTCGCGGGTGGTCTTGTAGACGAAGAGCCGCGACCCGTCAATATGCACGCCGAACGCGCGGTTCTCGTAATACTCAACAATGCCTACGGCGGCATTGGCCGTGCCGGAGCCCAGTTGGCCCTGATCGAACACCTCGGAGCACCAGGGACGCAGATCGATGCTGGTGGGGATGGGGCCCTTCATTTTTTTGGTCTTGGTGATGCCGAGCTTCTCCACCATGTCGACGATATCAGGATGCTCGTCGGTAAAGTCACGCATGTCAGGAACGTCGGGTAGCCAGCCGGTCCCCACGATTCGTCCGGTCTCGGGAAGTGGGACGTATCCAAAGGTGGTGAGGGGTTGAGGCAGATGCGTGATGATTTCCTTTTCTTCGACAAGAGGCGGTGTTACTTGCAGTATGGCTGCCATAGAAGTTCTCCTTTGTGAATTTGTTCTCTGCCCTGGAAACGATTGCGGTGAGCCGCCAAAAAGAAAACAGGCGAAGTGCGTGCTAACTCGCCTGCCGGCGGAAAAAAACAAAAGCCGAGCCTGCAGCCGCGGAAATTACGCTTCCGCGTGCGGCAGCTCGGCCGTCTCTAAGTTCGCTGGACTCGATCTACCTAGAGATCCGTGGCTTTCCGACACTCGCTTGCGCGAGGATTAGTTTTCGTCTTTTTAATTCAAACCAACAGTCTCTCTGGGGATGTTCGAGGTCAAGGTAAAACCGGTGCTCGGGCATGGAACCCGGGCCCAATGTGGGAGCGAGGAAATTCACAGGGCAAGCCGATGGCCGTCAGCAGGAAGTTGGATGGGTTAGATGTGATCGCGACCCGCCCCGGAAACTGCTGCTACGTGCGCAGTTTTTCGCTGGTGACGGGAAGGCGCCGAACCCGTTTCCCCGTCGCAGCGAAGATCGCATTCGCGACCGCCGGGGCGATCGGAGGAACAGCGGTTTCGCCAAAGCCACCCGGCTTCAAATCCGAGGGAACGATATGGGTTTCGATCTGTGGCGCTTCGTCCATGCGGATGACTTCAAAATCGGAGTAATTTTCCTGTACTGCGACGCCGTTCTTGAAGTCCACGCCCCCGTGCAGGGTGGCGGAAAGGCCCCATAGAATTCCGCTTTCCGATTGACCTTCCAACCCGAGTGGATTGATGACAAGCCCGCAGTCCGTGGCACAGACGACGCGATGCACGCGGATGTCGCGGTCCTGCTTGCCGACGGAGACTTCGGCCACCTGGGCGATATAGCAATCGCCGTCATACACGTTGCAGGCGATGCCGCGGCCCCAGAGACGGTCCCCTGAAGCCGGCAACGGACGAGTCCAGTTCGATTTTTCCGCGGCGAGTTCCAGCACACGAATCAGGCGGGCGCGATCGAGCTTCGCGTCGCCGATCGAGAGGATATCGCCCGGTTTCAGAAGATCAAGGCGAAACTGAAGCGGGTCCTGGGCGGCTGCGTGCGCCATTTCGTCGATGAAGGATTCGCGCGCAAAGACCGTGGGCGGATACTCGACGGCTCGCCAGGGGCCGGTTGGGACTGGCGAGTTCAAGGGGATGAAATCCGCCTTCAGGTGAGGGAAGTTGTAAGGATTGTCGAACGATCCCCAGGGACTCCCGTCATCGAAATAGTGCTTGGGGTTCTTCTTTTCCTCTTCGCTGGGCCCGCCAAACATCGAAAGGTCACTCCCGACGGAACGTTGAATCCACGCGATGGGCGAGCCCTTCGCATCCAGGCCACCACGGACATGTTCGACGTCCGCGGGATGAAAGAAGCCGAAGCGCATGTCATCGCTACGCGTCCACAGCAGCTGAACGGGTTTCCCGATGGAACGCGAAACCTCGACCGCTTCGGGGACATAATCGGCGAACAAGCGGCGTCCAAAGCCTCCGCCCAGAAGCGTGATATGCACAGTGACGGCGCTTTCGGGAATTCCCAGCAATTTTGCAGTTTGCGACAGGGCGACTTCGGGCGCTTGCGTCGGAACCCAGATCTCACACGCATCCGGGCGCACATCCGCGACACAGTTCATGGTTTCCAGCGGCGCATGCGCCTGGAACGGAAATTCGTAAACGCCTTCCAGTTGTTGGCTCGCCGACTCGATTGCCTTGGGGGCGTCGCCATCCCCGCGAACGAAATAACCGTCGTCCTTCTGACCGAGTCTGTCCTCCATCTGCCGGATGAAGGCGACCGAATCAAATTCGGAGTGAGGGCCAGGTTGCCACTCGACCTGAAGCGCGTCGCGCCCCTTCATTGCAGCCCAAGTGTGATCTGCCACCACCGCCACGCCGGGTGCAATGCCGGTGGTGATGGGAACGATATGGCGAACACCGGGGACCATGAGAGCCTTCGCGGAATCGACGCGAGCCAACTTGCCCCCGAAATACGGGCACCGGGCCACCACCGCGTGAAGCATTCCCGGGACCCGAACGTCGATCCCGTAGATCGCGCGGCCGGTGACGATCGAATCCCCATCCGTGCGCCTGACTCGCGTCCCGATCAGCCGAAAGTCTTTGCGGTTTTTGAGTGGAGGATTGAGGGGAATGTCTTGTTTTGAGGCCTGAGCCGCCAGTTGGCCGTACGTGAGTTTCCGCCTGCTCGCAGCGTGGATCACCGTGCCTTGCTTTGCCTCGCATGCCGAGGGCTCTACATGCCAGCGTTCGGCGGCGGCCGCGATGAGCATCACGCGCGCAGTCGCTCCAGCTTTGCGCAGGGCGTTGTAAGTCCCCACCGTGCTTCCGCTGCCGCTGGTACGCAGACGGATTCCCTGGAACCGCCCGCCTGGTGTGGCCTGCTCATAGCGGATCTGCGACCACTCGGCTTCGAGTTCCTCGTTCAGCATGAGGGGTAGCGTCGTCCGAACGCCCTGTCCCATTTCCGAGCGGGTGATCCAGAGGCGTACGACGTTGTCCGGAGTGATGCTGATGTATGCGTTCGGAGCGAATACGTCTTGAGCGTCTCCGTCGGCGCTCGGGAGGTGAAAGCCGATCACCAGGCCGGCGCCGGCGAGTGCGCCGGCTTGCAAGAATGAGCGTCGTGTGGCATTCATGTGCGTTTTCCTTCAAGCGCGGCGCGATGAATCGCGCGTCGCATGCGCTGGTAAGTTCCGCAGCGGCACACATGATCGGCGAACTCGGAGTCGATTTCCTGGTTCGTGGGATTCGGTGAACGCCGCAGCAAGGCGGCAGCCTGCATGATCATGCCAGTCTGGCAGTATCCACACTGGGACACGTCTTCTTCGATCCAGGCTTTCTGGCACGCATGCTCACCACTCGGAGACAGCCCTTCGATGGTCGTGTAGTTTTTGCCGGGGGTAGAAGAGAGCAAGATCTGGCAAGAGCGCACGGGAACGCCGTTTTCATGAACCGTGCACGCGCCACAGACTCCCATGCCGCACCCGTACTTGGTTCCAGTCAACTGGAGCAAGTCACGCAACGCCCACAATAGAGGCATCTCCGGATCCGCCTCGATCCGGCGCGGGTGTCCATTTACGAGAACCGTAAAAGTGGCCATGGGACGACGAAGGGTAGGACGAAAGGCGGGTGAAAAAGTTAGCGTTGCGGTGCGAAGGAGGCGGTTGGTTCTACGCCACCCGATTTACGCTGCGTCGTCGTCGATCTTGATACGCAAGGATTTCAGGAACTTCAGATCCTGGTCGCTGATCTTGAGCTCAGGATTGCTGGTCAGGGTGGTGACCAGGGAAGTCTTGTCGGTCGCCTTTTCGCCGGGCTTGCTGACGCCGATGGTGGCTTCAAGGACGAGGAAGATGTCGTACCCCCCCTCCTTGATCTTGGAAACCACTTCGGCGATCTGATCAGAATCGGCCAGGGACTCGTTGATGGCTTCGCCCAGTTCCTTCATCAACTGCTTCAAATGCTGGTCCAAGTGGCCCCCGTTTCCCCCGGTATCTGGTGGCCGGCTGCGGTTTGCCCGCCGCGGCCGTCAAACCTTGGATGCGGTCAATCGTCACAGGGATTTGTGACGTTTCTCCTCGCACCCAGCTCATTGTAACGCCGAAGATTGATAAAATCGACGGCGATGGTGAACGTTGAAGCCAAAGCCCGCAAGTTGGGAGTGATGGCGCGCATTGCCGCCCAGCAGGCGAGCCGCAGCCGCGGTTTTGGGGCTGTGAGCCGGGCCTGGCGGGCTACCGCGTCCCACATGGGACGGGTGCTCGGGCAGCTCTGGCTCGAGGTCACCGGCTTTGTTTTCCTGTGTTTAGCTGGAATTGGCGCCTTGGCCTTTGTGCGTGAGTACCTCCGGTACCAGGCCGGCAAGGCCCCTTCCGGGCGCGTGGCGCTGGCAGCCGGGTTTACCCTACTGTTTGGCTGGTTCGGTCTGAGTTCGTTTTGGCGGGTGCGCAAGAAGAAGTAATCTGAAGGTTCATTATGGCCGACAAAGTTCAAACGGTCGCCGTCCCGGTTACCGACGACAAGCAGACCTCCTCTCACATCCCCGTGCGGCCGCTCTATACCCCCGCTGACCTTGCGGGCTGGGATTACGAAGAAAAGGTCGGATATCCCGGGAAGTATCCCTTCACCCGCGGAGTGCAGCCCACCATGTACCGGGGCCGGCTCTGGACCATGCGCCAGTACGCGGGCATGGGAGACGCCGAGGAATCCAACAAGCGCTACAAGTATCTGCTGGCGAACGGTACCACCGGCCTGTCGGTAGCCTTTGACCTACCTACCCAGATCGGTCTCGACTCCGACAGTCCTCTGGCGGCTGGGGAAGTGGGCAAGGTCGGCGTGGCTATCGATTCCATTGAAGACATGCAGCGCTTGTTCGATGGCATTGAGCTGACGAAGATCTCGACCTCGATGACCATCAATGCGACGGCCTCGATTCTGCTCGCACTCTACGTCGCCGTCGCCAAGCGCCAGGGTGGAGACATTCGCAAGCTGTCGGGCACGGTGCAGAACGATGTGCTGAAGGAATACATCGCCCGCGGAACCTACATCTATCCACCGCACCAGGCGATGAAGGTCATCACCGACATGTTTGCCTGGGCCAACGACCATGTGCCCGACTGGAATACGATTTCCATCTCCGGGTACCACATGCGCGAGGCAGGCTCGACTGCGGTGCAGGAAGTCGCCTTCACCTTAGGCAATGGCATCGCCTATGTGCAGGCGGCCATCGATGCGGGGCTCGACGTGGATAAGTTCGGGCCTCGACTCTCGTTCTTCTTCAATGCGCATAGTAATTTTCTGGAAGAAGTGGCGAAATTCCGGGCGGCACGGCGAATGTGGGCCGCCATCATGCGCGATCACTTCAAGGCCAAGAATCCCAAGTCTTGGATGCTGCGCTTCCACACCCAGACCGCGGGTTCCACGCTCACCGCGCAACAGCCGGAAAACAATATTGTGCGAACAGCGATCCAGGCTCTGGCAGCTGTGATGGGCGGCACCCAGTCGCTGCACACCAACTCCTACGACGAGGCGCTGGCGCTGCCCACGGAACAGTCGGCGAGGATTGCGCTGCGTACCCAGCAGATTGTCGCGTTCGAGTCGGGCGCGCCGCAGACCATCGATCCGCTGGCCGGTTCGTACTTCGTCGAATCGCTCACCAACGAGATTGAGAAGCAGGCGCAGGTGTACCTCGAGAAAATCGATGCTTTGGGCGGAATGCTGAAGGCCATCGAACGCGGATACGTGCAGCAGGAGATTCAGAACGCCGCCTACGAATATCAGCAGCAGGTCGATCGGCTGGAGGCCGTAGTGGTGGGAGTGAACCGCTTCACCGTCGACCAGGAGCATGCGGTTCCCATCCAGCGGATTGACGAGAATCTCGAACGCAAGCAGGTGGAGCGGCTGCGGGCCATGCGGGCGCGGCGCGATCCCGGCCCGTGGAAGGATTCGCTCAAACAGGTAGAAGAAGCCGCGCGGCAGGGATCAAACGTCATGCCCTACATCGTGCGCGCGGTCGACGCGTATGCCACGGTCGGCGAAATCTCCGACACGATGCGGAAAGTGTTTGGAGAGTATAAGGAAGCGGTGGTGATTTAAGGGCGGACGTCAGACCTCGGACGTCGGACCTCGGACCTCGGGCGTCAGACCTCGGACCTCAGACCTCGGCAGAACTCTCTGAATGCACTCTCGCTTCTCTACCAATCTGCATCCCGCGCACCAAGCTATCCAATCAGATAGGCGCCATCGCTCCCATTAGCGCAACGGTTAGCGATCCAACCCCCGTCAACCGGCCGAATCGAGAGAATACTTGCACTTAGCCTCGGCTCGAATTCGGCGCGCCGCGTGCTTCTCCTCTTGCTGACTGCAAAGGAGACTTCCATGAAATTGATCCTCGAGAAAGTTTCGTTCCTCAAAGGCCTGCTCGACCCCAACTGGGTGGACGGCGGTCCCGGGCAGCCCGGCCCCGTGTACCGCGTCGCGATAGCCGACTACGTTGTGGCGGAGTTGGCGCGCGGGATAAGCCAGAACGTATCGAACCAGGAAATCGGAGCGCGCTTGCTGGCCGTCGCCAAAGATCTGGCCGCGCAGTCTTCGGCCGGGATGACGGCAAGTTTCGATGAGGGCGATGACATCTGCCCGCCGTGGTACTGGAATGGCCCGGTGCCGCATCACTTGGGAGTCGGACCGGAGTCGGCGCTCGATCCCGTCCCGGTCCCCTGGCTGCAACATCTGGGCCCAGCCATGAACGATGTGCTGCTCGCCAACGCTCTGCGCCAATTAGCCTCGCTCACTACCAGCGCCAAGGCCAGCGGAGCTTTCCGGGAGATCGGAGAATCGATCATGAAGGGCGCCAGCAGCCGCCTGTATGACGAGTATTGCGGTACCCCGGTCAAGCCACGAATTCCGTCGCCCAGAGCCACCACCAGGGCGGCGTAGTTGCTCTATCCTCTCTGTTGGATTTGCCCACGGATAAGCGCCGTGGGCGTTTTTATTGGCTTGGCGGTATTGGAACGGGCACAGCTTCGGGTGCGCCGAAGCTTGGACCTGTATAGAAAGCCCTGTCCTACTCATCGACTCGTGGAAGTTGGACGCTAGACTTCGTCCGAGGCTTTGTAGTCGCAGGCTTCGCGGCAGGGCGGACAGTAGTAGAGGCCGTCCTGGCACAGGCGTACGCCGACCTGTCCCTGGCAGAACGCGCAGTACTTCTCGCACTCGCACTTGTCTTCGGGCATTTCGCACTGCATGCAGTAGTACTTCTTGATCGCGGTAGCCATAAGCGAAATGTAGCGCGGCGGCCGGAAGGCGGAAAGTGCCGTTGGTAACCGGGCAGGCGGGGGGTCGCCCCGCGCCCGCCACCGGTTGATGCTGCCGCCATCACCATGTTAGGGTTATGAGTTTCACGATCCCAGCAGCCCAGCCACTGCTTCCAATCGAGGGTGCTTTGCCCGCAGTTGAGGCGACTACGCCGACCGTCCGCAAGACCGCGCTGAACGCCGTCCATCGCCAGATGGGCGCCAAGATGGTCGACTTCAACGGATGGGACATGCCGGTCGAGTATCCCTGTTCCGGCGGCATCATCGCCGAGCACAATGCGGTGCGCACCGGCGTTGGCATCTTCGATGTCAGCCACATGGGGGACATTCGCCTCGCCGGGCCCGGAGCACTGGCGGCGGTGCAGCACATCTCGATGAACGACGCCTCGAAGCTGGCGATCGGGCAGGCGCAATATTCCGCCTTGCTTTATCCGCAGGGGACGTTCGTCGACGATGTGATTGTCCATCGCCTCGGGGAAGAGGAATATCTTCTCGTGATTAACGCCGGCACTCGCGAGAAAGACTTCAACTGGGTGCGCGACAATACCCGCAATTTCAATTGCACGGTCGAGAACCTGTCGGACGATTTCACGCAGATCGCCATCCAGGGCCCAAAGGGCGTCAATCTGCTGCAGAAGCTGACGGACGCGAATCTGTCGGCCGTGAAGTTTTATTGGGTTACGCGCGGAACCGTGTGCGGTCTGAAGAACATCCTGATCGCGCGCACCGGATACACCGCCGAAGATGGCTTTGAAATTTACGTACCCGCCGACGAGGCCACCAGCGCGCGGGTGTGGAACGCAGTGCTCGAAGCGGGCAAGGAATTCGGAGCCGTCGCCTGCGGCCTGGGCTCGCGCAACACGCTGCGCCTGGAAGGCAAGCTGCCGCTTTACGGCCACGAAATTTCCGACACCATCAATGTCTGGGAAGCCGGCCTCGACCGCTTCTGCAAAATGGACAAGCCAGAATTCGTCGGACGAGAAGCGCTCGAAAAAGCCAAAGCCACCGGGCTGAAGCGCAATCTGGTTGGCCTCGAGATGGTCGATCGCGGCATCGCCCGCGACGGCTACAAAGTGCAGGACGCGAAGGGGAGCGAGATTGGTTATGTCACTAGCGGATCGTTCGCTCCTTATATAAAGAAGAACATCGCCCTGGCCTACGTGCCGCCGGAGTTCGCGAGCCTGGGTACGGAAGTGAAAGTGGAGATTCGCGGCCAGGGAGTGAAGGCGCAAGTCGTGCCGACACCGTTTTACAAACGTCCGAAAAAAGCTTAAGCACGAAGGAGACGCGAGAAGCCATCATGCCTTATCCCGCCGACTACAAGTACACCAAAGAGCACGAGTGGATTAAAGCCGACGGTAAGACTGGGACGGTCGGCATCACCAGCCATGCCCAGGAATCGCTGGGCGACATCGTCTTCGTCGAACTACCCAAGGTCGGTTCAGAGATCACTGCGGGCAAAACCTTCGGTACGGTAGAGTCGGTGAAGGCGGTGTCGGACCTGTTCGCCCCCGCCACCGGCACGGTGACCGAAGTCAACGCAGAGCTGGCAACCGCCCCGGAGAAGATCAACAAAGATGCTCACAGCGCCTGGCTGCTGAAGATGACGCTGAAAGATCCGAACGAGCTGAACGGGCTGCTCTCCGCCGCCGACTATGAGAAATTTGTCGCGGAAGAGGGCGGACACTAAAAAAGAATTTTCGATTGTCGATTTTCGATTGCCGATTGCAAACCCTCCTCTAAGAAAATTGGCAATTGAAAATTGGAAATTGGCAATTTGAGTCTGATTGTCTTGGCTCACATCTAATCAAGGTTCCTATGCGCTATTTGCCGAAGTCTCCTGCTGACCGTCAAGCGCTGCTCAAGGCCATCGGAGCGCGCTCGATTGACGACCTGTTTGCGCCCATCCCCGCCGAATACCGCTTGAACCGCGATTTGAAGATTCCGCGGCAGATGGCGGAGTCGGAAATCCTCGACTGGTTCCGCGAGCGCTCGCGCGAAAATGGCGATGGCTACGCCACTTTCCTGGGCGCCGGAGCGTACTACCACTACCGCCCCGTGATCATCGATGCGCTGATCTCGCGCGGCGAATTCCTGACCGCCTACACGCCGTACCAGGCCGAGATTTCGCAGGGCACGCTGCAGTCGATCTTCGAATTCCAGACCATGATCTGCGAACTGACCGGCATGGAAGTCGCCAACGCCTCCATGTACGACGGTTCGACCGGCGCCGCCGAAGCCGTCATGATGGCGGCCCGCGTCACTGGACGCCGTTCGGTGGTCATCGCCCGCAGCGTGCATCCGGAGTATCGCGAGGTGCTCGCGACCTACGCCTGGCATCAGGGCATGCCGCTGAGCACGGCGGCCTTCGGGAACAATGGCCGGGTCGATCTGAAAGCGCTCGAGCAATCCATTACGCCAGATACGGCGTGCGTGCTGATCCAGTCTCCTAACTTCTTCGGCACGATTGAAGACGTCGATGCTATTGCCGACATCGCTCACAAGCATGGAGCCATGCTGGTGGTTTCGATCGCCGAAGCGGTTTCGCTGGGGATTGTGGAGCCGCCGCGCAAAGCCGATATCATCGCCATGGAAGCGCAGTCGTTCGGCGTGCCGCTGGGTTTCGGTGGTCCCTACTGCGGAGTGATCGCCACCCGCGAACAGTTCGTCCGCCAGATGCCGGGACGCCTCGTCGGCCAGACCACCGACCGCAACGGCAAGCGCGGATTCGTGCTCACGCTGGCGACCCGCGAGCAGCACATCCGCCGCGAGAAGGCCACCTCGAACATCTGCACCAACCAGGCGCTGGTGGCGCTCATGGTCAACATCTTCATGACGATTTACGGCAAGGTCGGCTTGAAGGAACTCGCCAAACAGAACCTGGCGAAAACCGCCTACGCCGAGCAGCAATTCGGCAAACACGCCAAAATTCTTTTCCCGGGCGCGCCGCGCTTCAATGAGTTTGTGGTTGAAACGACGGAAGATCCCTACGCCATCAACAGCCGCATCCTCGGACACAAGATTGTCGGAGGACTTCCGCTAAAGAAGTTTTATCCCGAGTTGGGCAACGCTGCGCTCTGGTGCTGCACCGAACTCGACGACCCGCACGGCGATTGATACCGCCGTGGGATTCGTGGCTGACAGCGAGCGCTCGGTGAAATCCGCCAAAGAAGAAGTGGATGTACAGGAGGTGGCGCGATGAAACACCAGACTCGCAAAGCCACGCGCCACGTCAATCAGAACGAAGGCTTGATCTTCGAGAAATCCTCACCCGGCAAAGCCGCATGGAAGCTGCCTCCGCTCGACGTTCCGGAAGTCGACGCAGCCGCTCTCCTCGGGTCCGCGGAGAGAAAAGATCTGGGCAACCTGCCGGAAGTGAGCGAGATCGAAATCATTCGCCACTTTACGCGGCTTTCGACCTGGAACTACGCCATCGATCTGGGCATGTATCCGCTGGGCTCCTGCACCATGAAGTACAATCCGCGGGTCAATGAAGTGGTCGCCCGCCTCGACGGCCTCGCCAACGGACATCCCTATCAGCCGGAGAAGGCCTCGCAGGGCGCGTTGCGCATCATCCAGACCATCAGCGAATGCCTGCTCGAAATTACCGGCATGGATGCCATCACACTGCAGCCCGCCGCTGGCGCTCACGGAGAACTTACCGGCCTGCTGATGGTCCGGGCCTATCACCAGTCGAAAGGGAATCCGCGCAAGAAAGTACTGATTCCTGATTCCGCCCATGGCACGAACCCCGCCACGGCAGCGATGGTCGGATATTCCGTCGAGAATCTGAAGTCCAACGCGCAAGGTATGGTCGACATCGCGGCACTGACCTCGCAGATGAACGAAGATGTCGGCGCGCTCATGCTCACCAATCCCAACACCCTGGGCGTCTTCGAGCAGGAGATTCACAAGATCGCGGAAATCATGCACGCCAAGGGCGGCCTGCTTTACATGGACGGCGCCAACATGAATGCGCTGGTGGGTAAAGTCCGCCCCGGGGACTTCGGCGTCGATGTCATGCACCTGAACCTCCACAAGACGTTTTCCACGCCGCACGGCGGCGGAGGCCCGGGATCTGGTCCCGTAGCGGTCAAGCAGGCTATCGAGCCTTTCCTGCCCAAGCCGGTGCTGATCACCAAGGCCGATGGCACTCTGGGATTCGAATACGACCGTCCGTTGTCGGTCGGACGCGTGCGTTCGTTCTACGGCAACTTCGGCATGTTTATCCGCGCTCTTGCTTACATCCTGGCGAACGGCCCCGACGGCCTGCGCCAGACCACGGAAGATGCCGTGCTCAACGCCAATTACATTCGCAAGGGACTCGAAGGCACTTACGATCTGCCGTATTCGACGCCCACCATGCACGAGGTCGTCTTCAGCGACAAGATCCAGGCGAAAAAAGGCGTCAAGACCATGGACCTGGCCAAGCGCCTGATCGATTACGGATTTCATCCCTACACGACCGCGTTTCCGCTGATCGTGCCCGGCGCCATGATGATTGAGCCCACCGAAAGCGAATCGATCGAAGAGATGGATTTGTTCATCGAAGCCATGAAGTCGATCGCGGAAGAAGTGGAAGAAGACCCGCAGATGGTGCTGGCCGCGCCGCACACTACGCGCGTTTCACGTCTCGATGAAACCGCGGCGGCACGGAAGCCGGTCTTGCGATGGAAGCCAGGAAATTGATTGCTTTCCTTCGTGATCCTTTGTGTCCTTTGTGGTTGGAGAGATCTTTTAACCACAAAGGACACGAAGGAACACAAAGATTTCGCTCAGAGAACTGCCATGAAAGAAGTAGTGTTAGCCTCCTCCGTCCGCACTCCCGTAGGCCGCGCCTTCAAAGGCACACTTCGCGCCACGCGCCCCGATGAACTGGCTGCCGTCGCCATCAAGGCCGCGCTGGAGCGCGTCCCGCAAGTCGACCCTAAAGAAATCGAAGACGTCATCCTCGGCTGTGCCATGCCCGAAGCCGAGCAAGGTATGAACGTGGCCCGCATCGCCTCGCTGCGTGCCGGACTTCCGGTGGAAGTCTCCGCCATCACCATCAACCGCTTCTGCTCCTCCGGCCTGCAGGCGATAGCCATGGCCGCCGAGCGCATCATGAGTGGCGGGGCGGAAGTTATTATCGCGGGCGGAACCGAGTCCATGTCGATGATCCCCATGGGCGGCAACAAAATTTCGCCGAACCCCTGGCTGGTCGATCACTATCCCGACGCCTATCTCTCCATGGGCCTGACCGCCGAGCGTCTGGCCAAACGTTTCAATATCAGCCGCGAACAGAGCGATCAATTCTCCCTGCGCAGCCACCAGAAAGCTCTGGCGGCAATCCAAGCCGGCAAGTTCGCTGACGAGACCGTTGCTGTTCCTGTGAGCTTTACGACTCCAAACGGATCGAAACCCAAACGCCAGGAAATCTCGTTTAAGACCGACGAAGGTCCCCGCCCCGATACCACACTCGAAGCGTTGCTCGCGCTCAAGCCCGCGTTTCATGTGAAGGGAACCGTCACCGCCGGCAATTCCTCGCAGATGTCCGACGGAGCGGCCGCCGCGGTCGTTATGTCCGCTGAGCGCGCCAAGACCCTGGGCATCCAGCCGCTGGCGCGCTATCTTTCTTTCGCCACCGCCGGATACAAGCCGGAAGAAATGGGACTCGGCCCGGTTTTCGCAATCCCTAAAGCGCTGAAGATCGCGGGACTCAAGCTCTCGGACATCGACGTCATCGAACTCAATGAAGCCTTCGCGGCGCAGTCGCTGGCCGTAATCAAGGAAGCCGGCATCGATCCTGACAAAGTCAATCCCAACGGAGGAGCCATCGCCCTCGGACATCCGCTGGGCTGCACCGGAGCCAAGCTGACTGCCACCGTCATTCGCGAACTCAAAGCGCCGCAAGGCACGCTACGGCATGGTGACGATGTGTGTCGGCGGAGGCATGGGCGCGGCGGGGATTTTCGAGAACCTGAATTAACCCTCCAACAGCCATAACCACAAAGGACACGAAGGAACACAAAGAAAAGCAGATCCTTTGTGCCCCTTTGTGTCCTTTATGGTTAAAAGGTCTTCCGAAGGTCACTCATCACAGACAGCACGTTTGAAAATTGCAAGTCTTCTTCCATACATGCGCAACTGCATAGATGGAGGCCCTGCGATGGCAACTGCAACGCTCCTGAAGAAAAGACTCAGTGCAAACGAAGTGAGTCATGGCGTTATCACTGCTGCCATACGCGTCCACACCGAACTGGGTCCCGGCCTGCTTGAGAGTACCTATACTTCTTGTCTGCAACACGAGCTCCGCAAGGCTGGACACATGGCAGAAGTTCAGGTGCCATTACCAGTTGTTTACGATGGAGCGAAGTTGGAACTGGGCTATCGCATCGATATGCTGGTGGATGACCTAGTGATCGTCGAACTCAAGTCCGTGGACGCGGTGAACCCTGTCCACCAAGCCCAGCTCCTTTCGTACCTCAAGCTGAGTGGCAAATCCCTCGGACTGCTTATAAACTTTAATGTCGCCCACTTGAAAGACGGCATCCAGCGTTTCGTGAACGGCTCTGGGTGGAGATAAGAGCTCAAACCACAAAGGACACAAAGGGGTCACAAAGAAAACCCTTCGTGGACCTTAGTGTCCTTGGTGGTTGAAAGGGGTTTTAATGGCTACCACCGCAATTCCTAATACCAAGATTCCCGGCGGCAGTTTCCTGCTGGAAGAGCGTCAGACCTCGGAGGTCTTCACCCCCGAAGACTTCACCGAGCAGCATCAGCTCATCGCGCAGACGGCGGAAGAGTTCGCGACCAACGAGATTCTGCCCAACGTCGAGAAGATCGAACACAAAGACTTCTCGGTCACCCGCGATCTGTTGAAAAAAGCCGGAGAGCTCGGCCTCAGCTCGGTTGAAATTCCCGAAGCCTACGGCGGCCTCGAAATGGATAAAGTCACCGCCGCCGTCATCGCCGACCACATCGCGAAATACGCCGGCTTCGCGACCACCTGGGGAGGCCACACCGGCATCGGCACGCTGCCCATCGTCTATTTCGGCACCGAAGAACAGAAGAAAAAATACCTGCCGCGCCTGGCCGCCGGAGAAATCGTCGGCGCCTACGCTCTGTCCGAAGCTTCGTCGGGGTCCGATGCGCTCAACTGTCGCGCCCGCGCCACGCTTTCGCCCGATGGCAAGCACTACATCCTCAACGGCGAAAAGATGTGGATCACCAACGCCGGCTTCGCCGACCTGTTCACCGTGTTTGCGAAAATTGATGGCGAGAAATTTACCGCGTTCCTGGTGGAAAAGACTTTCTCCGGATTTTCTGTGGGCACCGAAGAGCACAAGATGGGCATTCGCGGCTCGTCCACCTGCCCCATCATTCTCAATGACTGCAAGGTTCCGGTCGAAAATCTGCTGGGCGAAATCGGCAAGGGCCACGTCATCGCCTTCAATATTCTCAACGTCGGCCGCTTCAAGCTGGGCGCCATGTGCGTGGGCGGCGGACGCGTCGCGCTCAACAACGCCATTGGATACGCCAAGCAGCGGAAGGCGTTCAACAAAGTCATCGCCGACTTTGGACTGGTCCGCGAAAAAATCGCCAACATGGCCGTGCGGCATCTACACTGGCGAAGCCCTCGTCTACCGCACGGTAGGCATGATGGATGTCGCGCTCGCCGAGGTCGACAAGACTTCCGCCGACGCATTGAAAGAAACTCGCAAAGCCATCGAAGAGTATGCGGTCGAGTGCTCGATCATCAAAGTCTGGGGCTCGGAGATGGTCGACTACGTGGTCGACGAGACCGTGCAGATCTACGGCGGCTATGGATTCGTCGAAGAGTATCCCGCCGAGCGCGCCTATCGCGATGCCCGCATCAACCGCATCTTCGAAGGCACCAACGAAATCAACCGCCTCATCATCACCGGCTTCCTCTTGAAGCGTGCCATGACTGGACAACTGGCGCTCATGCCGGCGATCAAGAAATTAATGGATGAAGTCCTCTCCGGCCCAAGCGTGAGTGAAGACCTGGAAGGCCCGCTCGCGGAAGAACGCAAACTGGTCGCGCAAGCGAAGAAGCTTGGGTTGTTTGTCGCGGGATCGGCCACGCAGAAATACATGCAGGCCATTCAAGACCAGCAGGAAGTCATGGGCGCCATCGCCGATATGACGATCGAAACCTACGCCATGGAATCGGCTGTGCTGCGCGCGCAAAAGATCGCTGAGCGCGAAGGAGAAAAAGCCACCGCTTTACCGATCGCCATGACCCGCGTCTACCTGTCGCAAGCGATGGATAAGATTGAATCCGCCGCGAAAAAAGTCATTGCAGCAGTCGCTGAAGGAGACATGCTCCGCACCCAGCTAGCCATCCTGCGCCGCCTGGCGAAGTACGAACCGTTCAACACGATTGAGCTGCGCCAGCAGATCGCGCAAGCTATGATTGAGAAAGGGAAGTACTCGCTGGCATAAGAGCATTTTCAATTTCCGATTGCCAATTGCCGGTTTGTCCACCGCAGTTCAATCGTCAATTGGAAATTGGCAATCGTCAATTCTTCTTCAGCTCTTCCATCACGCTCTGAATCAATTCCTTCGCGTCGGTCAGGTTCTTCATCACCATCTGGATATCCATTACCGGCTTGCCCGGCCAGCGCTGGCTCTGGCAATAGACGCCGTGCTGGCCGACCAGGGCCATGGCATCGGTAATGGTATCGAGCGTCACCGCCAACCGCCCGCGTGGCACGCCCATCATGGTTTCAAAGTGCTCCAACTCTTCCTGCTTTTCGTCGAATACCGGCATGGGTTGATTGTAACGGCTGGCTTGCGTGGCGCATAATTGCGTGGGCCTGCTATCCGGCCCGAAATCATCACGTCCAAGCAGTTGGCACTTAGCCTTTGGCATTTAGCCATTCGAAAGTCTGTCTGGCCAAATGCCAAGTGCTAAATGCTAACTGCCAAAAAGAGGAGAGATTTCATGAAAAAGCTTACCGTTGTCCTCGTCCTTCTGTTGTTCTCGACCCTGTCGTTTGCGCAAAAGAAACCACCCCTGAGCCCGCCGGCTTCCGCCACCTGTAAATTCGCCGACGGCCATTCGATTAAAGTCGACTACTCCAGCCCGCGCGCCAAGGGACGCAAAATCTATGGAGGCCTGGTTCCCTACGGAGAAGTCTGGCGCACCGGAGCCAATGAAGCGACAACTTTCGTGACCGATACGCCTGTCGAAATCGATGGCAAAGAGATTCCGGCCGGCAACTATACGATGTTCACCGTCCCCAATGCCGACAAGTGGACGCTGATCGTCAACAAGAAAACCGGCGAGTGGGGCATTCCCTACAAGTATGAGAGCGACGAACTGGCGCGCGTGGATATGAGCGTCAGCAAGACCGCCGCGCCCGTGGAAGACTTCACCATTTCCTTCCACGAAATGGGAACCGGCTGCCACATGTATCTCGACTGGGAAAACACCCGGGCAACCGTGAAAATCGACGAGAAGAAATAAGCCTGAAACCACAAAGGACACCAAGGTCCACGAAGGATATCCTTTGTGTTCCTTCGTGTCCTCTGTGGTTAATGGGTCTTGAGTCTGTCCACTGCCGCCGACGCCTCCGCTGAATCCGGCGCGATCTTCAACGCCTCCTCGTACGCCGCCAGCGCATCCGGTCCGCGCCCCACCTGCTCAAGCGCATGTCCCAGTTGCAAGTAGCCTTGCTCCGAAGGACGAATCTCCACTGACCGCGAATAGTTGGCGATCGCGTCATTCAACTTGCCTTCTTTTTCCTCGAGCCGCCCGAATCCCAGATACGCATTGAACTGGTTCGGATTCAACTGCATCGCCTTTTCGTAACTCTCCTGCGCCTTGGCGCCGTCCCCCAGATCGCGATACGCTCCGCCAAGGTTTGCATAGGTCGAAGCCAGAAGAGCAGGGTCAGAAGTCAAACGGATCGTCGTCTCGTATTGCTGGACCGCTTCCCGCAATTGACCATGGTCCTGCGAATACGCGCCGAGGTTGAAGCGGCTCATCGGGTCGCGAGGATTGATCGCCGCCGCCGCCGCAAAATGCCCGTGCGCCTCCTCGGGCTTATCCCGCAGAAGGAACGCGCCGCCCAGATTGTTTTCCGCGATGAAATTCTTGTGCGTGACCGCGAGCGTGTGAGTCCACAATTCCTCATTGCTTGACCAGTACCCTAGTTGCCGATAGGTAGCGAAGCTGAGCGCCAGCAGAATGCACGCCGAGAAAATGACCCGCGGCGCCACGCCGAGATTGTACGAGCATGCCCAATCCGCCAGAGCGAACGCGAGCATGAGGAAGATTCCGATCAGCGGAATGTAGGCGTACCGGTCCGCCATCGCCTGATCGCCCACCTGCACCAGCCCAATCACCGGAACCAGCGTGCCCAGAAACCACAGCCAACCTACGAGGAGATAACGCTTGCCGTGCCAAACGAGTACGGCGCTGCTGATCCCCGCCAGAACCAGCAACGAAACCAGAACTTGCCAGACGGCAAGCGAATCCCCCGGATGCGGATACATCGGCGCCAACTGGGCTGGCCAAAGCATCTTCCAGAGATACATGGCATAAGCGACCAGGGCGTTCTCCACGCGGACGCTGAACGAAAATTGCAGTGTGGATCGCGTGGCACCGCCCGGACTGCTGCGCAATCATGGTGATGACGGAACTGGCGGCTGCCAACGCGAACAGCGGAAATTTTTCCAGCACCAGCTTCGACCAGGGACTCTGTGGAACATCGGGCGCCAGCTTTTCGCTTCCCATCACTCTGCCCAGTGGCCAGTAATCCAGCAGCAGCAGGACGAAGGGAAACGTCACTGTCATCGGTTTCGACATCAGGCTCATCGCGAACAGAGCCGCGACCGCGAGATAGCGCCGCACCCCGGGCTTGAGCGCGTACCAGCCATAAGCCCCAATCGCGAGGAAAAAGAAGAGCGTGCACAACACGTTCTTGCGCTCGGCAATCCACGCCACTGATTCCACGTTGATGGGGTGCACGGCAAACAACAGCGCGACGAAGAGACTCGCGCCCAGCCGGCTGGTCCCGCGAACCAGCAGCAGAAAGAGCAGCGCCGCGTTCACCGCGTGGATCAGCAGGCTGGTGAAGTGATGTCCCGCGGGATTGAGATGAAAGAGCGAGTAATCCAGCGCATGCGAAACCCAGGTCAGCGGATGCCAGTTCGCCTGCTCGGTCGTGGTGAACGCCCACGCAATCGTCTCCCAGGTAAGCCCCTGGCGGATGTGCAGATTGTCAGTGATATACGCCGGGTCATCGTAGTTGACAAACGGATGCCGGTTGACCGGGTTATAAACCGCGAGCGTAGCCACCACGATCAGCAGGCATAAGAGCACGTTCCGCTTGTCTGGAGAAGCGAACAGTCCCTCAGGCTTGGGCGGAGGGGAAACCGTTTTTCTGGCGGGCACTGGCAACAGAAGAATTTAACCACAGAGGGCGCGAGGGGCACAGCGACGAGCCAAGTTGCGCATCTCTTTGGTCACGTGGAAGAGGTCACATGGAAGGCTTGCGGTTTTCCTTCGTCAACCTTCGTGTCCTTGGTGGTTAAGATTCGAAAATCGTCAATTCCTCGAAGCGTCTTCCCGGTCTTGAGCGTGTACTGAATCCGCTCCTGCGTCTTCTTCTCCCCGCACAGCGATTTGAAGCCCTCGCGCTCGAGGTCGAGGATGTATTGCTCGCTCACCGGAGTTCCCGGCGTAACGTTTCCTCCGCAGAGCACTTCCGCGATTTTGTTGCCGAGCTTTACTTCATATTCGGTGATGTAATCTCCCTGGCGCATGAGATAGACGCCCATCTTGAGCGCCGCCAGGATGTTCTCGCCGGGTGCGGGAATGTCGGTGCGCGGCTGGGGAGGCTCGTATCCCGCGTGCACCAACTCCAGCCCGCGGGCTTTGCAGTCGGCGAGCACGCGTTCGCGGTTCATGGTGATGTGGTCGGAATCGGAAAGGAAACCCAGGCCCCGGGCTTCATGCGCCGAGGTCGCGACTTTGGCGGTCGCAATGGTCTCGAAGGCCTTCTTCATGGCTTCCATCGTTTCGACCGATTCTCCGCGTCCATCCTTGCGGATCGAAGCCGCGCTGTCGACCGCGCGCAGCAGCATCTCCTTGCAGCCGCCGCCGCCCGGCAACAGGCCCACGCCGACTTCCACCAGCCCGGTGTAAAGCTCCGCGTGCGGCTGGCGCGCCGGAGCGTGCAGCGAGATCTCCGTGCCCCCGCCCAGGCACAGGCCGAACGCGCCCACCACCACCGGCTTGGGCGAAAACTTGATGGCCTGCGTCATGTTCTGGAACTGGCGAATCACCAGATCCACGTCGTCCCACTCTTCTTCCTGCACCGCCATCAGCAGCAGCATCAGGTTCGCGCCCACGGAGAAATTCGTGGCGTCATTGGTGATGACAAAAGCGTCGAAGTTGTCGCCAGCGCCTCCCGGCTTCAACGTTTGGGTGATCAGGCTCATGATGTCGGCGCCCAGCGAATTCATCTTTGAGTGAAACTCGAGGCACCCTATGCCGTCGCCGAGATCGACCAGCGAGGCGCCGGAGTTCTTCTTCACCACGCCATTGGATTTTTTCGCGACCGTCACCGACCAGACGCCCTGCGGAACCTGGACCGGCTCCCAGTTCGCCGTTTTCAGATCCCAGTACTTCCGCCCGGAAGGCGACTTCGCATCGTCGCTGTACCAGCCCTTCTGACCCGAGGCCAGCAGCTTTTCCGCATTCGCCGCGATCGGCTTGCTTTCCTTCTTCAGGCGCGCGACCGTAGCTTCGATGCCCGCCGCATCCCAGAGTTCGAAGGGACCCAGTTCCCAGTTGAATCCCAACTTCATCGCGCGATCAATTTCGACGATGGTGTCCGAAATCTCGGGAATGCGGTTGGCCGAGTAAGTCCACAGGTCGGAGAGCGCCTGCCAGAGAAACTGTCCCGCTTTGTCAGCTTTTTGCGGAGCGCTGCCATCAAGTCCCAGCAGCATGCGCACGCGTACGCCGGTGTCTTCCACGTTTTTCGCCATCTCCAGGGCAGGGAACTTGGGCTTCTGCCGCGGACGGTATTCGAGGGTCTTCCAATCGAGCGCCAGCCGTTCTTCCTCGCCACCCGCGCCCTTGATCTTCTTGTAGAAGCCGCCCTTGGTTTTGTCGCCCAGCCATTTGCGCTCGAGCATCTGTCTGTAGAAATCGGGCAGCTTGAGGTCGCCGCGCTCATCATGCGCGTTCTGCGTCATGTTCCCGACCACGTGGCCGAGAATGTCGAGCCCCACCAGATCAATCGTGCGGAACGTGGCCGACTTCGGCCAGCCGACCGCCTGTCCGGTGAGCGCGTCCACGTCTTCAATCGACAGATCGAGTTCCTGCATCAGCCGCATCACGTTGAGGACGGAAAAGGTGCCAATCCGATTGGCGATGAAGTTCGGTGTGTCTTTGGCATACACGACGCCCTTGCCCAGATGAACGTCTCCGAAATGAGCGACGGCTTCGAGCGCGGCGCGATCGGTCTCCGGAGTAGGAATCAGTTCCAGCAGGCGCATGTAGCGCGGCGGATTAAAGAAGTGTGTGCCAAACCACGCCCGGCGGAAGTCGTCGGAAAATCCCTCCGCAATCTTGCCGACCGGCAGGCCGCTGGTATTGGTGGTGATGATCGTCCCCGGCTTGCGGATGGCTTCCACCTTCCTGAGAAGGCTGCGTTTGATCTCGAGATTCTCCACCACCGCTTCGATGATCCAGTCGACCTCGGCCAGCTTTTTCAGATCATCTTCAAAGTTGCCGATGGTGACCAGGCTCGCCAGAGAAGCGTCCATGAAGGCGGCAGGTTTCGATTTCTTCGCCGCATCCAGCCCGGCCGCGGCAATCTTGTTGCGCGCGGGGCCGTCGGCATCCGGCGGCACAATGTCGAACAGGTAGCTGGGAACCCCGGCGTTCGCGAAGTGAGCGGCAATACGGGCGCCCATGGTTCCGGCGCCAAGGATGGCAACTTTATGAATTCT
Source organism: Terriglobia bacterium (assembly GCA_963832635.1). Lineage (GTDB taxonomy): Bacteria > Acidobacteriota > Terriglobia > Terriglobales > Acidobacteriaceae > DATFTE01. The sequence continues at coordinate 85,315 of CAWHVH010000007.1, forward strand.
CTTCATAGGAATTTCCGACTTTCCATGGCCAATTGCCAATTTGCAAACCCCGGTCCAAGTGGGTGCGTTTCTATCGTCAATTGGCAATTGGAAATCGCTCTACGGCAGTTTATCTATCGCCCAGTCGTCTTTGCCAGTGCGGACGACGACGATTTCGGAAAAATGCGGGTGTGGCTTGCGGTTCTTTCCCGGAATGGTTTGCCAGAGGGTGACCGGGAAAACGTAGCGTCCGGACTTGAGCCTTTTGCCTCGAGCAATCTCGAACCCCTCTTCGATCGATTGATCCGGCGAGAAGAAAGCGTCCAGGCGGTCTTCCGAGGCGTGCTGTCTAACCGCATCCGTCAGCAGAAGCAGGCCGGCCTCATGATCCTGCGCCTGCCAGGCTTGAAGGAAGTGGTTGGCGGTGGCCAGCGCGGATACGTAATCGGCGTCGACCGCAGCCGGAGACGGGTTTCGGCTTGGTTTTGCCGATAGCGCTTAGACGGCAGAAAGCAAAGTGACCAAAACCACGGCCAGAATCGTCTTTGCCACCGGGCGATTGGACCAACGGCCCAGGCGACTAGAAAAGAGCCTTGCCGCAGACGAACTGCACGCTTGAATATTCCACAGAAATCATTATCGGAGAAAACCACCCAAAAACACGACAGGCGCGTGTCGTCTTAGATGTGGGGTGAGGATGGCAACGACACGCGCCCTATTAAGTTGAGTACATCCTAGAATCTCCCCGCCCGGGTGTCAAGATAAATCTTTTAGATTCAATACTATGCAATCAGTTTCGCAAGCATAAAAGCGGCTCCCGCCGCAAGTCCACCGATCACCATTGTCTGTGACGCCGCGCGAAGCGGGGGAGTGCCGGTAAAACGCCCTTTCATGAAGCCAAAAACTCCCAGCGCCGCCAGTGTGACCGCAGCGGAGATGATCAATCCGTTCGCCGCATTCGACAGCGCCATATAAGGAGACAGGGGAATAAATCCGCCCGCAATGTAGGACCCGGCGATGGTCACCGCGCTGGTCAGGGCACGCTTGGGGTCCGGTTCTTCCAGTCCCAGTTCGTAGCGCATCATGAAATCGACCCAAGCCTTGGGACGCTCGCTCAGCGCCTTCACCAGCGGACCGCTTTGCTCTTCGGTGATCCCGTACTCGTGAAACACGCGGCTGACTTCGGCCTTTCTCTTCTTCGGGAATTTCCACGATCTCCCGTTCTTCGCGGGCGCGCTCCTGTTCGTAGTGTTCGGCGTCACCGTGGGCGGCGAGATATCCGCCGAGGCCCATGGCGATGGAGCCGGCCGCAATCTCGGCCAGGCCTCCGACCACGATCAGCCGCGTGTTCTGCACCGCGCCTGACAGTCCGGCGGCGAGGGCAAAGGGCACGGTGAGCCCGTCCGACATGCCAATCACCACGTCGCGGACGAAATTTCCGGCGGTGAAATGCTTTTCGAGATGCGGCCGGGTACCGGGCATGAATCAGACCTCCGAATGAGATTCGAGATATTGTTGGGCGCGGCGAACCACGTCGCGTTCGCCGCGATACGCCAGCTTCTTGACCGCCTCCGCGAGCGGGAGCCAGAGCGCGCGTTTCACCTCAACCCGCATGTCGGTGGTGAGGTCGTCGATCTCTCCCGATCCGTAACGCAGCAGGTAGAAGCTCACGATCTTAAAGACGCGCTGCTTGTCTCCCCAGGAACGCACATAAACATACTTGATGTCGATGAGCTTGGTGACCAGGGTTGCGGTCAAGCCGGTCTCTTCCCACACCTCGCGCAGGGCCGTCTGGTCGGGCTTTTCGCCGGCATCGACCAGTCCCTTGGGTAAAGCCAATGTCACTTTCCGGACGCTTTTTTTTGCACTTGTTGCTGGGCCAGAAGGCTCCTTCTGAGGCTCAATGACGGCGATTTCCCAGCCTTCCGGGGTCGGTCGGACCACCACTCCGCCGGCGGAGATCTCTCGGATCATGGCCCACAAGTTATCAGGATTAAGGGAGTTAGTCACCGCCTGCGAAGTAACGTCTCGCGCGTAACTGGCGCCGCCCGGCGCTTTGCGAAACCATAATGGGAATGGCTGGCATCTTAGTTGCTAGATGTAGGGTGGCTGGAACGGGGTGAAGTGGGGTTCCCTGTGAAGAGTCTGGGCAGAATTATCCGGTCGGTACAGGCCTTTGGACGCGAGTTTTCCGGGCGGGGGCGAGGCTCTGAGACTGCCCAGAATTGGCCCGCCATCGGCCTGGCGCTGGGCGGCGGCTTCGCCCGCGGTATTGCGCACGTCGGCGTTCTCAAAGTTCTCGAAGAAGAAAATATCCCTGTCAGCTTTGTAGCCGGCACCAGCGTGGGCGCGCTGATCGGCGCGGCCTACTGCAGCGGTGTCTCGGCCAGCGAACTGGAAGAACTGGCCACGCGAGTGCGCTTCAAGCACTTTGCGCGCTGGACCCTGTCGCGTTACGGATTCGCCAGCAACCAGCGCATGATCGGATTCCTGAACAGCGTTCTGAAAGTGAAATCGTTCGAAGACCTCTGTGTTCCCCTGGCGGTGACCGCCACCGACTTCTCCACGGGTGAGGGCGTGGTCTTCCATTCCGGCCCGCTGGTCGACCCGGTACGCGCCAGTTGCGCTTACCCCGGCATGTTTCTGCCGGTTAAAATTCGCGGACGCCTGCTGGTTGACGGAATGTTGTCGCACGCGGTGCCCTCCGTCCCCTTGCGCGAAATGGGCGCAGAGCGGGTGCTCGCGGTGCATTTGAAAGGTACCTGGACGAACAAAGACGGGCCGCGGCACCTGTTCGATGTCATCGGCCAGTGCTTCGCCATCGCGCAAGAGATGAATGGCAAAGTGTGGAAGCAGGCGTCGGATCTGGTGATCGAGCCCGACGTGAATGGATTCAAGTATGACGACTTCGAACACAGCCGTGATCTGGTGCGCGCCGGGGAACTCGTCACCCGCGCCGCGCTGCCTGAAATCAGGAAGTGGCTGGAAACCGAACCGGCGCAACGCCCGGCCACTCAAAAACTAAACGTAAGACAGCCAGCCGCCATGCCGGCCGACTAGAGATCGGCCCCTCCTAATCGTAATCCGATTGCGCAATCATTGCGGTGTTCCGCGAACGCCTAAGGCTGCAGCCCTGCGCTGCCGATAGAAATAGAGGAGCCTTGGCATGGCGGGATTGCAGGATCCTGAAATTTTCCAGAACGTGCTCAACACCTTGCGCACCGGCGTGTACATGGTGGATCGCGAGCACAAGATCGTTTTCTGGAATGAGGGCGCGGAACGCATCACCGGCTACATGCGGCATGAGGTGGTGGGCCGTGTTTGCCGTGAGGATCTTCTCGCCTACTGCGACGATGCCGGAAGCGTGCTCTCCGGGGCCAACTGTGCACTGACCGTGGCTCTGAACGAGGGCCGGGCTCGAGAAGCCCACGTTTACTTGCGTCATAAAGCGGGTCACCGCCTGCCCGTGCGCGTGTGGGCGTCGCCGATTCGGGGACGCGACGGCTCCATCGTCGGCGCCGCCGAGAGCTTCGACGAATCCAGTTCCGTGCTTCCGCCCGAGCGTCATCAATCGCACCTGGCGGTGTATGGCTGCCTGGATGTCGCTACCGGCCTGCCCAATCGCGGTTTTACGCTTTCTCATCTCCGGGAGAACTTGGCCTGCTACGTCGAACACCATCTTCCTTTCGGGATTCTGTGCATCGAGGTTGAACAATTACGCCGTCTGAAAGAGAGCCGTGGCCGCGAAGCCGTGGAAGCCATACTGCACGTCGTGGCGCAGACGGTAAAGCATGCCATGCCGGATGCCTTCCTGGGACGCTGGACGGAGCAGCAGTTTCTGGCCATCGTCTCCGATTGCAGCCGAATGGATCTGGAAAGGGCGGCGCACGACATCCAGCGAATCGTCAGCCGCTCGGCCATCCAGTGGTGGGGAGATTCGCTGTCGGTTGAAGTGGTGGTGGGGCAGGCCATGGTGGAAACGGGCGACTCGATCGAGTCGGTGCTGGAACGCGGGCAGCCCCCGCGTGTGAACGCGCCCCAATCCGCGTCCGAGGAAGAGAACGGCCGCCAGGAGAATTGAGCAGTCATGTTTGCCATTATCGGAATCGTGGTGGTGTTCGGGGCGGTGGTCAGCGGCTACCTGATGGAGCACGGCCACCTTAAGGTGCTGATGCAGCCGGCGGAACTGCTGATTATCGCGGGAGCGGGTGCGGGCACCGTGCTGGTGGCCAACCCGCTGCACATCCTCAAGCAGATCGCGGGTGGAATCGCAGGTGTTTTCGGCGGATCGAAATACACCAAGCAGCGCTACATCGAGTTGCTGAAGACCATGTACGACCTGCTCAATAAAGCGCGCAAGGAAGGCTTGATGTCGCTCGAAGCGGACGTCGAAGAGCCTGATAAAAGCCCGATTCTTTCCAAGAACACGGCGTTGATGAAAGATCATCACGCCCTGGATTTTCTCTGTGACACTCTGCGTATGGCGATCACCGGCGTGGAACCCTTTGACCTCGACCAGTTGCTCGATCTCGACATGGAAGTGCATCACCATGATTCCACCCAACCGGTGGCGGCACTAAGCACCATGGCGGACTCTTTGCCCGGCCTCGGAATCGTGGCCGCCGTGCTGGGAGTGGTCATCACCATGGGCTCGCTGGGCGGGCCTCCGGAAGAGATTGGAGAGAAGGTGGGCGCGGCGCTGGTGGGAACGTTTCTCGGCATCCTGCTGTGCTATGGACTGGTGGGACCGATGGCGGGAAACATGGCCAAGACTGCGGATGAAGAGGCGGCTTTTCTCGGCGTGCTGCGGGTGCTGATGATCTCGTTCCTCAAGGGCACGGCGCCGATCATGGCCGTTGAGTTTGCGCGGCGCGCGGTGCCGGGACACGTTCGCCCATCCTTCAAGGAAGTGGAGCAGACCTGCCGTGCGGGCGGAGCCGCGGCCCCTCCAGCCGCTGCTGCGGCTTCGGCGTAAGCCAGGATTGGACCATGGACAACGGTCGTCCGATTATCGTCATCAAGAAGAAAGCTGCCCACGGCGGCCACCACGGCGGCGCCTGGAAAGTCGCTTACGCCGATTTCGTCACCGCCATGATGGCGCTGTTCATCGTGCTTTGGCTGATGAACAGCAGCAAGCAGATTCAGGAGGCAGTGGGAGGATACTTCAAGGACCCCTCCGGTACCTCCAAGCTGGTCGGAAGCGATCAGAACGGCTCGGGAGAAAGCTTCGCCCTCTCCAAAGAGGACATGCCCAAGCTGAAAGAAGAGCTACAGAAAGCCGTCCGCAAGATGGTCGACTTCGAAAAACTTCAGAACCATCTGGAAATGACGGTCACCGCCGAAGGTTTGCGGATCGAACTGCTGGAATCGGAAAAGGGTATGTTCTTCGAGTCCGGCAAACCCAATCCTACGGCCGACGGCAAAGACTTGCTCATTACCCTGGCGAAAGAACTGGGCAAGCTTCCCAACAAAATTTCCATCGAGGGACACACCGACTCGAAGCCTTATGCGGGGAAAGGCGAATACAGCAACTGGGAACTTTCCACCGATCGCGCCAACGCTGCGCGCCGCCTGATGGAAAGCGACGGCCTTACTCCCAACCAGGTTGTACAAGTCCGAGGCTACGCCGACCAACGCTTGCGCGTCGCGAATGATCCGTTGGACCCTTCCAACCGCCGCATCTCAGTCATCGTGCAGTACGTGGAGAAGACCAAGGCTGCGCCGGACGACACCCCGCCGAAAGAGGCAGCGCCCAAAGCCGAACCGAAGAAAGAATAGCTTTCTCCGGTAGTTACCGCCGTGCGGTGTTCGGCACTTCGATTCCACCTTCGATTTTCGGAATGCCAAAGTGTCCGCCAAGATGCGACAGATCGAGCGGGCTGATCGACCCGGAAACCACAATGAAATTGACTTCGCTCGACTTGGTCAACAGAATCGCAATGCTGGTGATGGCCTCATGATCGAAGCGGACCCAGAGGTCCGTCAGGCCGGGTCCCCCGTTTTTCTCGTGGTTGTTCATTAACTGCTTCCAGCCTGCCGCCCGGTACTCCTCTTTCATGGCGTTCAGCGCCTCGGGATCGAACATTCCGGGCTCGGCGAAGTGGTAGCGGTGGATCGAAACCCCGCTCACCCCCGCGATCACCCGCCGGAGGTCCTCGTTGTCCTGGTCCAGTTTCGACACAAACACCAGCATCGAATGGTCGAGCGTGAACTCGGTCTTCGAAGACGCACTTTGTCGCAGCGATTGCACCTCCTGCGGAATCCACTCCTGCTGCTCCTGAGCCTTGGCGAACTGGGCGGCGAAGACGGCAATCAAGGTTGCGAAAACAAGCCGGTAAAGCCTCATAGGGCACCTCTCATGTCTGCTGATAATGTCTGCTGAGATGCAGCGCATCTCGTCCTTCTAGCGCCGCCTTCCCTCAATTCGCAATGCACCCGGGGTAAATCGCAGATCATCCGCTAACCCGATGAATCCAGAGTGCATATCGAGAGAGATCAACCGCTGCTGTGATCCCGCCGAACCGAAACTCCAAGCCGAGTCGAAACCTCAAGCCGCGAAGAGGCGAAACCATGCAGCCCACTGCGCAAGCCGGGGACTGGGAATTGGGATTGGGTGGAAGCCCAAAGGGCGGAAGAAGATCTTGCCGAACGTGGCACGGTCCGCGGGCAACGCTCCCAGTTCCGGAGCGCCTGCCAATAGCCCGGCGCTTCAGCGCCGGGGAGCAGAGCCAATTCGACCAGTCCAGTAGCGACGACTGGCATCGGCGAAACCCTGTCGGCCGGAGCCAAAGGCTCCGATTTGGGTCGGATCGCGGCGGGATTGCTACGCGTAGCGGAATGGCCGCTCTTCCCGGCTGGTCCGGAAATACACAAGGATGATCGCACTTGCAACCGCCGCGTACGCACACCACAACGAAGTGAACGCATAGCGCTTGACTTCCATCACCACCAGCAAGATGACCAGGTTTGCCGCTCCGAAGACCACCATCATCCTGATCTCCGAAAAAAACAGTGAGCCGCACGTGGCAACCACATAGAGCAACGCCACCGCCGTATTGTTTGTCGCCTGGTTGATGTAGACGATACTGTTCCCCCTGACATAGAGCTGCAAGGGGTAAGCCGTCAACGCCCACAAGATGTAGAGCGTCGTCGCTCCGCCAAGCACAAGGAACGGCAACATGCGCCTGCGGCTCTTCCGGTTAGGCTCGAACAGCAACACGCTGAGCGGCAGCAAAAAAGGCAGCAACCCCTGCGCATACAGCATGAACGCCGCGCCCATGTTGTGCGCCACCACGGGAGAAAGAATTCCGTCCAATCCCAGCCAGACGAATCCCTCGATGAACTGATGAATGGCAAACAGCGTGGGCAGGGCGGCGAAAAGCCATTCGCGCCGATGCTTTACGTTGGTCAAGGTCACGACGCCGACGGCGCCCAGAACTCCGCTCCCCACGAAATTCGCTGTGGCTGAAAAACACATGGCTCCTCACCGCCAGAGATGATAAGACGTTCCGTTACCCAGCACCACGCATTTTCGCCGGACCGGGAGGAGAAGCCAGGAGAGAGCCAGCCGCGAGCCGGATCACACTAAATCGCGATTATCAGGGGACGTCGGCAGGGTCTCGATCCTCAAATCAGCTGCCGAAATTATCGCGATGATTCTCACCGTCGCCCGAAGAGCGGCCTCCGCGCAGCAAGCATCGGCGAACAAACAGCGCAAACTTGTGCTAACGCCTGATTTCGACACTTGTGCTCTTCCGTTTTACGGTGAGTGTAATATGCTGTGGCAGAAACGCCGCTAAACACCGGGGTTTGTTCGTGTCATGACTCGGCAAAAGCACCCACTCTTTCGAAGGCTTAGGCAGGGAGTTCTTATCGTTGTCCTTCTACCCCTCATTTTGCCCCTCGCACTATTTGCCGTCGCCAATCATCTTCTCTACCGAGCGTTGCTGTACCTACTTGTCTGGGCGTTGTGGCTGCCAAGAGGAAAAGACATTTTGTTCGTGTATTCCGATAGCCCGATATGGCACGAATACATGGCGACACAGATTCTGCCTCTCGTGCAAGAGCGTGCGGTTATTCTGAACTGGTCACAACGAAAGAAATGGTCGCGGTGGTCGCTCGGCGTTGCTGTGTTTCATCACTTCGGTGGTGCTGGCGACTTTAATCCTCTGGTCGTGTTATTTCAGCCACTTCGTTCAGCGAGATTGTTTCGTTTCTGGTCGGCGTTCAAGGATTGGAAGCGAGGTTATAAAGAGCCAGTGGAGAGACTGCGCCAAGAGCTTTTTGCCAGCCTGTGAGCCACGTATTCGTAGAAACTGTCGAAATATCGCCTTAGCGTAAACTTCCTGGCGAGGGAGCATTTCTTGAAACGACGCCAAGCCACGGGCCGAGAAAAGATCTGCGCATTCCTGATTGGGTGCGCCTTGCTTGCCTTCGCGTATTTCGCTGGCTTTCCCGGGCTCTACGGTTCCTATGTGCGAGGAAAAGTTCTCGCTCTCGGACTCATTTTGACCGCTGGGTTGCTTTGGGGGCTGTATCGAAGCAGCAGGCAATGACTGGCGAGAAATCGCGATAGCACTCACCGGTAATCAAAACGTGAGAACGCCTGGTTTCAACAGTTAAGAAGGAGGCCAAGGTCTTGCTGACAGCTTTCGACCTTAAGACTACTTGAATTGCACGCCACCGACGATCGTTCCCATCGTCGCGCCATGAGAGAACCACGTCGTGTACAAGGCGTGGCCGACCCAAGCATTCCTGGTGGACAAAATTCCCGCGTAGACGTTGGTGGGATCTTCCAGACCATCGTCGATGGGTAAGTCTGACCCAAAGGTAGTCCCGCCATCGGTTGAAATCTTCAGGTAGGCACGATACTTCAGATTTGCCGGGTCATCTCTTCGATCCAGCCACGTGACACCAACGGCTCCCGTCGAACTTACACTCACCCAGGGCCAAAACTGATCGTTCGTGATTGGAGCGAGCGGCACCAGCGGGCCCCACGTCTTGGCACCGTTGGTGGAACTGGTGAGCACGACCTGCACAATCGATCCGGTCCAGTTGTAAGTAACCATGTACAGTTTGCCGGCGAAGTTCCCAGTGCTGTTATCGACCGCGATCACGCCCGGCTGGTACACCGCATAATGTTGTCCGTTTACGGAGGTGTTCGGCCAGGTTTGACCCGGCGCCGCCGCCACAGTCGCCGCAGCTCTGGGCTTCGTCCAGGTTGTCCCTCCATTGGTCGAACGGGAGAACATGATCTTGCACGGCGTGCCATTCACTGTATTGCACAGACGGTAGGTAAGGTAGACTGTTCCATCTTTGCCGGTCGCAATTTGCGCATACTCTCCCCAGATCGTCATCGTTGTGTCTGGTTGCACATTCACGGTCTTGAAACTGCTTCCGCCGTTATGCGATGAGAGGACGTTGATAAGTTCACCGCCAGTTGCCCGATCACCGACACCTTCTACAATGTAGATCGCATTGGCAAACGGGCTGCCTACGTTGGCATCGACAGTGCCGGTCAAAACACCGATGCCGAAATCGTTAGCCTTCACCACGTCCAGTGGTGTGCTCCACGTCGTCCCATTGTCGAGGGAAGTACTCATCACAACGTCATTGAAATTGATGTTGTTCTCAGAGTCGTAAAACGCATAAGCCACATTATTCAGGTCATAAGCAAAGGTGGCAGGCGACCCCAGATACGGGTTCGACGCCAGCAGCGGAGGCAGACAAGACTGGCTCCACGTATCTCCCCCATCTCCGCTGGAAAATGAGGCATAGTTCGCCGTCGACGGACAACTGCTGGTGTCGCCCCCAGACAGCAACTGCTGCGTGTTCAAAGGATTGACTACGAGATTCGACCAGTTGTTTCCGGACGCGATCAGGCGCTCAGGAATCACGCAAGGTGCGGGACTGCACGTGATCGGCGCGGCACCCGCGGAGTCCAACCAGGCTCGATGCGAAACGGTTCCATGCGCCCCGTGAGCGCCAAACGCGAGTGCGGAACATAACAGGATGAGAGCAGGAACGAGGAGAGAAATGCGCACGGCGACCATCCTTCGAGGGCGATGCAGACTTGCGCCCGCGACACGCTATCTCCAGTGGCACACTAAGTCAAGATGAAAATCCTTGCGCTTGAGCCGTTCCAGTCGAACTTTTAAATCTTCACGTAGGCTTGGCCCGGGTAGTTGGCGAAACATCGCCATTTCACTCATGAACCCGCAAGAAGCCGAGTGGCAGCCCGCAGCCCGTTCGTTTTCAAAATTGTAGGGAATCTCAAAACCCGCGACCAGCCACCGGCGACCGCCCTACTTCATCACCCCGCGCTGTGCGATCCCGATATTGTCGCGGGTCGTGTTCTTCACCAGGTACATCATCTCGTCGGCCTGGCGAATCACATCGTGCGGCGTCTTGGCGTCGTGCGGATACGTCGCTACCCCAATCGACGCCCGCACATTCAGATTCAATCCCTCTTCCTGGCAGAAAAGGGTGGTGCGCAGCGTGTCGCGCAGGCGGCGGGCCACCACCAGCGCGGCGTCTTTCGTGGTTTGCGGAAGCAGAATGACAAACTCGTCTCCGCCGTATCGAAACGCATAATCGATCAAGCGCAGCTGGGCTTTGATCAGGTATCCGATCTCCGCCAGCAGTTTGCTTCCCACCAGATGCCCGTGGGTGTCGTTGACCTGCTTGAAGTGGTCGAGGTCGATGAACAGAACCGTGAACTCGTATCCGAAACGCGCCGAGCGGTACACCTCGGTCTCGAGCGTTTTATAAAGATGGCGCGCGTTGTAAAGGCCGGTGCAGTCGTCGGTGATCGTCAGTTCCTGAATCTTCTCCACCGAGCGCGCGTTTTCAATCGCGATGGCCGCGTAATCGCACAGCGACTGCAGGAAGAATTCTTCCTGGTCGGTGAAATGCTTCATGTCGACGTTCACCAACTGGATCACGCCCAGCACGCGATGTTTCGAGCGCAGCGGGACGCAGATGATCGACCGCGTCTCCCACTTCGTCATTTCGTCGATGCGCTTGGCGAACCGCGGATCGGTATAGACGTCGGGCACCACCAGCCGCTCGCCGTGTTTCGCCACCCATCCCGCGATGCCTTCGCCCACTTTCAGGCGGACGTTTTTCAGCGCCTCGGCGGCGCTGCCCACGGCGATCGCAAAATACAATTCGTCGCGCTGGTCATCCACCATGAGCAGCGACCAGGTGTCGGGACGGAAGTATTCCGCCATCTTTTCCATGATGGTCTGCAGGATGGAGTCGAGGTCCAGCGAAGAGGTCAGGGCCTTCGCCACATCGTGAAAGATGGTGACTTCTTGGTCCTGCCGGTTGCGCTCGGCACCAGTAGCCTTGGTCATGAAAACTACGTCCTCGACGAAGGGCGGAAGTGCTCGAATTATAAGGTGGTTCGCGGAACAGGGGCAATCAACCTTAGTAACCTGGAACCCGTAACGCCACGTCTCTCCAGGGCCGGTGCGCCATTGGTTCCCGCAATGGGCTGTGCCGCTCCAAGCCCCCAACCCCTAAAGCCAACGGCGTCAATCGGCTGCAAAGATCAACCGACCTCGGCGGCGAGAAGCTTTTCTTCGTGACCTTCGCGACCTTTGCGGTGAAAGGCTTTTCTCCGTCCCTGTGAATGGTGCAGGGTTCTCCTTCGTGAGCCTTCGTGTCCTCTGTGGTTCAGAGCCTTGTTCCTTCACTCCGGAGTTAAAATCGAATTCGAACCCCACATGTCCTATCATGGGCATGGCCACCTTTGCTTTCCGGAACAGAACGGGAGAAGCCGTGGAATCCTTCGGTGCCAGGTTGAAGCGCGAACGCGAAAAGAAGGGCGTTACCCTCGACGACATCTCACTGAACACCAAGATCGGAACGCGCATGCTGCGCGCTCTGGAAGACGAGCACTTCGACCAGCTCCCCGGTGGCATCTTCAACAAAGGTTTCGTCCGCGCCTACGCCCGGCATCTGGGACTGGACGAAGACCAGGCGATTGCCGACTATCTGGCGGCTTCCGGAGACACGCCCCCTGCGAAAATCATCGAACCCCAGGTCGCGGAAGCGCTCGAAGCCCGGGCTCAGGAAACAAGCAACCCTGTCGCCCAGATTCCCTGGGGTGTTCTCGCCGTCGCCCTCCTGGTAGTCGCCTTCGGATTTGCGATTTGGGGTTTCTATTCGAGCGAGAAGCAGCGCGAAGCTCGAGAAGCAGCCTCGCCGGCGGGTCATGCGGCAGCGATTACACCCACACCCGTCGCAGCGTCTTCCGTTCCTTCCACGGAACCAGCCACCGAAAGAACAGCCCATTCGCGTAGTGCAGATACCGCGGAGAATTCGAGCCCCGTGGTTTCGTCCGCGGCCCTATCGCCGGAGGCGGGAGAGTTTGTGGTCCTGATTAAAGCCCGCGGCGATTCCTGGCTTTCCATCACTGCCGATGGGCGACATCTCATGGAAGAAACGCTGGTTGCGAATTCCGAGAAGTCCGTGCGCGCGAAGAAGTCGGTCGAGATTCGTGCCGGGAATGTGGGAGGAGTGGATTTCTCGTTCAACGGAAAGAGCTTGCCTTCTCAAGGTGACGAAGGGGAAGTCAAGACTCTTACCTTTAACCAGAAAGGATTGGAGCCTCCCAAGCCGGAGCCCGCCGTGCCCGCCGAACCGGCTCCACCACCGCAGTAGCCGGGCCGCTCAGTTCTTCAGCGCGGTTTGAGATGGCGCCGCCGGACCGCATTCTTCCGCCGCGCACTTCGGACACACCACTTTCAAATTGCGGTCCGCCATCTGCTTCAGGAACATCGTGAAAGTCGCTCCGCACTTGGAGCACAATGCCTCAACCGTCTCGGGACTCATGCGTCACCCCTGAACCAACCCAGTGTATCCGAAAGCCGAATTTCGAAGGATCCTGAAAAGGGAGCACCAGAATTCCGAAGTGGCGAATTGCCAACTACTGAGTGCTGAATGCTGAGTGCTGAATGCTGAATGCTTTTCAACCCCCGCTCTCTACCACTCAACCGCCCCGGTGATCCGCCCGCGGCACGTACCGTCATTTCACTGCCGGCGGCTGCTGGCTGGCCCAAAACAATTGCGCCTGACCCCTATCTCTGTTAGCTTTTAAAGGACCATATCAGGCGCTTATTTCGCGGCCATTGTGCTTGTGATTATCCCGCCTCACCGAACGTCCAAGACCGCTTGAAGGAGAAGCTGCTTGTCATCCAGAAACCGTTATCTTTTTACGTCCGAGTCGGTGACCGAAGGACATCCCGATAAGATTGCCGACCAGATTTCCGACGCCATCCTCGATGCCTGCCTCACCGAAGATTCCTCGAGCCGTGTCGCCTGCGAGACCCTGACCGCCACCGGTCTGGTCGTCATCGCCGGAGAAATTACCACCAAGGCTTACGTCGATTTTCAAAGCCTGGTCCGCGGCACCATCTCGTCGATCGGCTACAACAACGCCCTCTACGGATTCGATTCCAACACCTGCGCCGTGATTTCTTCCATCAACAAGCAATCCGGCGATATCGCCATGGGCGTAGACACCGGCGGCGCCGGCGACCAGGGAATGATGTTTGGGTTTGCTTGTAATGAGACGGCGGAATTGATGCCGATGCCGATTTCGCTGGCGCATAAGCTCACGATGCGGCTGTCGGAAGTGCGCAAGCATGGGAAGCTTCCTTATCTACGGCCGGATGGGAAGTCCCAAGTTACGGTTGAGTATGACGCCAAGGGCAAGCCGGTGCGGGTCGATGCCGTCGTGATCTCTACCCAGCATGCCGAGACCGTCGGCAACGACGAGCTGCGCGCCGACATTCTGAAGCACGTCATCCAGGCCACGATTCCCGCCAACCTGCTCGACGCCGATACCAAGTACCACATCAATCCTACCGGACGCTTCGTGATTGGCGGGCCCATGGGCGATACCGGACTCACGGGTCGCAAGATTATTGTCGATACTTATGGTGGTATGGGACGTCATGGCGGCGGGGCGTTCAGCGGCAAGGATCCGACCAAGGTCGATCGCTCGGCGGCTTACATGGCGCGGCACATTGCCAAGAACATCGTCGCTGCCGGACTGGCCGAGCGTTGCGAAGTGCAGCTGGCGTATGCCATCGGCGTAGCCGATCCGGTCAGCGTCCGTGTTGACACATTTGGCACGGAAAAGGTCGATCCGACGAATATTCCGGACATCGTGCGTTCGCACTTCAAGCTGACGCCCAAGGGCATTATCGATTCGCTGAACCTGCGGCGTCCGATTTACTGCAAGACGGCGGCGTATGGACACTTCGGGCGGACCGATCCCGATTTCACCTGGGAAGCCACCGACAAGGCCCACAAGCTGGCGAGCGATGCCGGCCTGAAGCATGAGCCGGTTGGGCACGCGGTGCGCAAGTAGGACGCGATTTCCAATTGGCGATTGCCAATTTCCAATTGGAAAAGCGAAACGCGCTAGATCATAACCAAGGCAATTTTAGAATTCGCGCCACAGGAGAAGTATGTCGACGACACAAGTGACCTCGGATGTAAAAGGTCTGGAATTCGCCGATCTCGGCAAAAAGCGCATTGACTGGGCCAACCAGTCGATGAAAGTGCTGCAGATCATCCGCAAAGAGTTCATCAAGAACCAGCCGCTCAAGGGCATCCGCATTTCGGCCTGCCTGCACGTGACGGCCGAAACCGCCAACCTGGCTATCTGCCTGCGCGATGGAGGCGCCGACGTCGCACTCTGCGCCTCGAACCCGCTTTCCACGCAAGATGACGTGGCCGCCAGCCTGGTACGCGATCACGGCATCCCCGTGTTCGCCATCAAGGGCGAGGACAACGAAACCTACTACAGCCACATCCTGGCGGCCATCGATCACAAGCCGCAGATCACCATGGATGACGGCGCGGACCTGGTCAGCGTGCTGCATACCAAGCGCACCGACGCGCTCGAAGGCGTCATCGGCGGCACCGAAGAGACCACCACCGGCGTCATCCGGCTGCGCGCCATGGCGAAGGAAGGCGTGCTGCGCTATCCCATCATCGCGGTGAACGACGCCGACACCAAGCACCTGTTCGACAACCGCTACGGCACCGGACAATCCACCATTGATGGCATCATTCGTGCCACCAACTTCCTGCTTGCGGGATCGAAGTTCGTGGTGGCCGGCTACGGCTGGTGCGGACGCGGGCTGGCCAGCCGCGCGCGCGGCCAGGGCGCCGAAGTGATCGTCACCGAAATCGATCCGACGAAGGCGCTCGAAGCGGTGATGGACGGTTTCCGCGTCATGTCGATGACCGAAGCCGCCAAGATGGGCGACGTGTTCTGCACCGTGACGGGAAATAAGAACGTGCTGGCGAAAGAGCACTTCGAACTGATGAAAGACGGCGCCATCATCTCGAACTCGGGCCACTTCAACGTGGAGATCGATATTCCGGCGCTCGAAAAGATGTCGTCGTCGAAGCGCACCACGCGCAACTTCGTGGAAGAGTATTCGCTGAAAGACGGCCGCAAGATCAACCTGCTGGGCGAAGGCCGCCTGATCAACCTGGCCGCCGCCGAAGGGCATCCGCCGTCGGTGATGGACATGAGCTTCGCCGACCAGGCGCTCTCCTGCGAGTACGTGGTGAAGAACTATAAGACGCTCGAGAAAAACGTCTTCCGCGTCCCCGAAGAACTCGACAAGCGCGTGGCGAAACTGAAGCTGGAGTCGATGGGCATCAAGATCGACCGGCTTACGCCCGAGCAGGAAGAGTATCTGGCGGGGTGGTCGGAAGGGACTTAGTTCTCAGCAGTCAGCACTCAGTCAGGACGGGGCGGCGCTAGCTGCCCTGTTTTTATTTAGGGCGGGCTCACCACCAAAACACAGGGGAATGCCTTGTCACTGTGGAAATGCCCTGATGCCGGGGTGCCCCATTTCTCGCGTTTTTTGCGAGAAGTGGGGGCTTTTCGTTGGAACCATCAAACCGCCGAACCTCCATCTTCAACACATCCCAGTCATTGACAGGCACGGGACCAGGTTCCCAATACAAATACTGTCGGAAACTACTCCACTCCCACTGATCCGGTTCCTCGACCAACCCGCGTGCTACCGGATTGCGATGTATGTACTTGAGTTTCTCAATGCGCTTTTTCTTTGTCCAGATATTGAAATCGTAGAAACGGCGCTGCCAAATGTGGAGCGGAGGGTGGAAGGAAACCCCACTTCTCGCAAAAGACGCGAGAAATGGGGCACCCCCTCGGGCAGAGAGATCCGAGTGAACCCAGAGTATCCACGTGGAGCATATCGCGGTCTTGCGTTTTCAGGCCGCGCCCGTCGCCAGGACGATGGTGGCGGGGAAGTTGACTTGCTTGCCGTCATAGTAGCGGTGGAGGTTGGTCATCACATCTTCCATGACTGCGGGCAGTTGTTCCGGGGGAACGGCCGCGATCATTTTCTTGAAGGGGGCGGCGAGATCGCGCATGCCTTCCCACGCGTCCTGCGGGGAGCCGGGCCAGGGCCAGGGGACTTGCTGCTTGCTGGCGGTGACGTCGCGGAATCCGGCGGCGGTCAGAGTGCGCGAGAGCTTATCGGGATCGGCGAAGCGGAAGATGGTGGGCGCGTCGGGCAGGGGCGGAGGCAGGTTGACATGCTTCATGAAGGGTCCGACGGTCGCGGCGAACAGAGGATTTTCTTCGAGGCTACCCCAGGTGAGAAACGAGAAGCGTCCGCCGGGCTTGAGGACGCGGCGCGCTTCTCCGAGAGCGGTCTGGATCTGGGGGACAAACATGATGCCGAAGCGGCAGGTGACGCGGTCGAATTCGGCGTTGGAAAAAGGAAGGCGCTCGGCGTCGGCGACCCGCACTTCGAGATGGGAGAGAGCCTGGGCGCGCGCGTTTTCTTTCGTGGCGTCGAGCATCTCGGGCGTCAAGTCACTGGCGATGACACGTCCGCTGGGGCCGACGGCTTTGGCGATGCTGAGCGCGGGCTGTCCGGTGCCGCTGGCCAGGTCGAGCACGTGGTGCCCGGGGGCGAGTTGCGCGCCCTTGACTACGAGGTCGGTGGCGGCCTGCGATTGAAATTCCAGCTTGTGGTTCCACTTTTTCCAGTAAGGAGCGGCGGAGGCCCATTCTTCGCGCAGGGTCTGGCGGACGTCATTATTCATGCAGGACAGTATATCGAGTTATTCCAGGCATTCGGAAAGACTTGCAGCGCAAAGGACGCGAAGAGGCGGAAAGAGGATCGAAAAAAATCCCCGCCTTGTCGCCGCCAAAAGCGCAGCGACAAGGACGGGGCACCCGGGGTTGCGGACTAATCCAGCACAAAGATGTTCTTGCGTCCGCACATTTCTTTCAGGATTTTCGGCCACACAGTGACGCTGACCTCGCCAAGGTGAGCTTTGCGCAACAGGAGCATCAGAGTGCGCGATTGACCGATGCCTCCGCCGACGGAGAGCGGAATCTGGTTATTCAGAATCGCCTGGTGATAGGGCAGCTTCATGAAGTCGAGCTGGTTCGACAGTTGCAGCTGCTTCTTAAGGGTTTCGGCGGTGACGCGGATGCCCATCGAAGTGAGTTCGTGGCGGCGATGAGTGACATGGTTCCAGACCAGGATGTCGCCATTCAGTCCATGAGTGTCTTTGCCGGTCTGGTCGTGAGTGTCGGTGACCCAGTCGTCGTAGTCGGCGGCGCGCATCTCGTGCGGGTAGCCGTCTTTGAGCGGCCAGCCGATGCCAATGATGAAGATGGCGGGATGCTCCTGCAGGATGCGAGTCTCACGCTGCTTGCGCGGCAGGTCGGGATACATGTCGAGGATTTCCTCGGCGTGGAAGAACTCGAGCTTTTCCGGCAGGTCGGGATAGCGGGAGTCCTTGAGCTGCGGGAAGAGGCCTTGCGCGAAGCGCTCGGCGCCGACGATGACCTTCCAGATCTTATTCACGACTCCCTTCAGGAAGTCGAGGTTGCGCTGTTCGGCGATGAGAACGCGCTCCCAGTCCCACTGATCGACGTAGGCGGAGTGGTCATGGTCGAGGAAATAATCTTTGCGGACGGCGCGCATGTCGGTGCAGATGCCTTCGCCGATACCGCAGTCGAATTGTTTCAGGGCAACGCGTTTCCACTTGGTGGCCGCCTGCACGACCTGGGCATCGATGGGGTGCAGGTTGCGGTCATTGGAGATGTGGAACTGGATGGGCGTGCGCGAGCCGTCGCGGTCGAGCATGTCGTTGACGCCGCTTTCGACGTCGACGATGAGCGGGACTTCCACCATCATCAGGTTGAGTTCTTTACATAGATTGTCTTCGATGTAGCGCTTGGTCTGGAAGATGGCTTGTTGTGTTTCCTTGGGAGAGAGCAGGGAGCGGTAGTCGCGGGGAAGAATCTTTTCGAGTTCTGTGTAGTCGCCGATGCCCGGGCCGGCGAGGTCGGCTTTCTTGTCGAGTACCAGGGTAGTCATGAATCGTCTCCTTGGCGGACGGAGTACTCCGTCCGCATGAATGGCCCAACTGGCTATTGAAGTCCCGGATGTCCGGAAGGTCAGTGACGGACGGCACAGCCGTGCGTGCGGCAGCTATGTCATTCTGGCCCGACTTCGGGTAGACTCCCTCCGACAACGAGGGGGCGCCAGCTTGCTGGCGAATTCACGAGCCGGGGGCCACATGCGCGCCACGCTAACGCCTATCTTTGTCATTGCGATTGCTTTGTCATTTCCAGTTTGCGCCGCTTGCCAGGCGCAGAAACCACCGCAGCAGCCACAGTTCGGGAGTTTCGAGCGCGAACGCGCGGAGCAGATGCTCGAGACCATCTCTTCGGATGTGAAGAAGCATTACTACGATCCGAAGTTTCACGGAGTGGATTGGGACGCCAGAGTTAAAGAAGCAAAGGACAAGATTCAGGCTTCGACGTCGCAGAACGCGGCGCTCTCGCATATTGCCGGGGCGCTGGACGCATTGCATGATTCGCACACCTTCTTTCTGCCCCCGTCCCGTCCTTTCGTCGATGATTACGGCGTGGAATTCGAAATGATCGGGGAGCGATGCTTTGTCCTCCGCGTGCGTCCAGGGAGCGATGCGGAAGCGAAGGGCGTCAAGGCAGGCGACGAGGTGTCGGCCATCAACGGGTTTGCTCCGACGCGGCAGGACCTTTGGCAGATCGATTATGTGTTTCATACGCTGCGTCCACAACTGTCGTTGCGGCTGGATCTGCGCGATCCGGGAGGACAGCCGCGCCAGGTGGAGGCGATGGCCAAGTTTCGTGAACTGCGACAGATCAAAGATCTGTCGGGCGGCGGTGGGGGAAGCGATATCTGGGATCTTTTCCGTGCGCAAGAGAACGCAAGCCGCCTCAATGCCGCCCGCTATCAGGAACTGGGCGACGACCTGATGATCTTGAAGCTACCGATTTTCGCCTTTAGCGAACCCGAGATCGAGGATCTGATCGGCAGGGCGCGCAAACATAAAGCGCTCATCGTCGATCTGCGGGAGAACGGCGGCGGCAGCGTGGACACGTTGAAATACCTGTTGGAAGGGGTGTTTGAAAACAACATCAAGATCGCGGACCGGGTAGGGCGGAAAGACACCAAGCTGCTGATCGACAAGTTTCGTCCTCACAATCCATTTGGGGGAAAGCTGGTAGTGCTGGTCGACAGCAAATCGGCATCGGCTTCGGAGATTTTCGCGCGCGTGGTGCAATTGGAGAAGCGGGGAACGATCGTCGGCGACACCTCGTCGGGAAAAGTAATGGAGTCCCGCCGCTACTCTTATAGTGCCGGGATGGGGATCACGGTGTTCTATGGAGCCTCGATCACCGAGGCGGACGTAATCATGTCGGATGGCAAGAGCCTGGAGAACGTGGGAGTGACGCCGGATGAGACGGTACTGCCGACGGCGACTGATCTGGCGAGTGGACGGGATCCAGCGCTGGCGCGCGCGGCGGAGATGCTGGGAGTGAAGATGACGCCGCAGGATGCGGGGAGGCTGTTTCCGTATGAGTGGCCGAAGATAGAGTAGCATCAGCGGTCAGCATTCAGCCGAGCCGGTCTGCCATTCTCCACTTCATCGTGACGCGGGATCCCTCGACACCGCGTGCACGCTCCGCTCTGGATGAAAGGTCTATCTGGGAGCGGATTCGCCGCTCCGGTGGCGAAGGGATTTCGTAGGATCATGTATAGCATGACAAAATCATGCGTTACAATATAGATATGAGAAACGCAAAAACCCTGTCAGTCACGTTGCCTCCCGACATGCTCAAGCGGGCACAGGCGATCGCACGAAAAGAAAGCCGAACCATGAGCGAGTTGATCCGCGAGGCACTGCGACGGTATGAGCGAAGTTCGTGGTGGGACGAGGTGAACGCTTATGGACGGGGAAAGGCAGCGGAGGCGGGCATCGTTGAGGCGGATGTGGAACGGATGGTACACACGAGCCGCGGCTTGAAGGGAAAGTTGCGCAGGTAGATGCGAATTGTGTTGGACACGAACGTGATCGTGTCGGCGCTGGTATTCGGCGGACTTCCACGTCAGATTCTGGAGCTAGCGGAGGCTGGCTGGTGGGAGTTCTGCTATTCGGACGCGATTCGGAAGGAAGTACGGAGGGTTCTCGAAGGAAAATTCGGATGGAGCAATTCTAAGCTCGACGAAATTTTGCCGGTTTTGTGGGTGGCGATCTAGTTGTTCCCCGGCTCAGTGTAAAGGTAGTAGCCGAGGATCCGGACGACGATCGAATTCTGGAATGCGCGATGTCAGCGAACGCGAAAGTGCTGGTGTCGGGCGACCGACATCTGCTCAGGTTGCGGAGTTACAAATCGATCCTGATTGTCACACCGAGGGAGTTCCTGGACGCGCAGTTCAGCGCAGGGCGTTAGGACGCGTATCGCGAGCGCATCCAGCCGTACAGTTTCGCGATGGGGATCAATAACGGCATCAGGTACCACATCTGCGACATCTTCCTTTTCCTCATACTCAGGCCGGATGGTGTAGTGGATGTGGTCTCGTGTTCGCGAAGGCGAATGGCTTTAAACAGCGATGCGTTCTGCGCGGTGATGGGCGTAACGGCGAGCATAATGGAGGTTATTATTCACTCATTTTCGGGGGGGAGTCACAAGCCGATGTAGTCGGGATCACAGTGGCTGCGGTGATGCTTCAGTAAGGTCTGGTTAGGGATGCAGTATGGAGATTAGGAGGGAAGATGAAGATCGCCGTAGCGACCATCGACGGAAAGTCAATATCGCAGCATTTCGGCCAGAGCATGGGCTTCATCATCTATGAACTGGAAGGAACAGAAGTGCGCAACCGCGAGTTCCGGAGCATCGCGCAAACGCCTCATGACCAGGGGCTCTGCGAAAGTGGTGCGGGAAGTGAACCCGTAGCGCAGAATCGCTCGAGCATTCCGGAACTCTTGCGAGGTTGCAAAATCGTTTTCTGCGGAGGCATGGGGGCAGGAGCAGCGCAAGCACTGGGACGGCTGGGAATTGAGCCGCTCATTGTGGCCACGTCCTCGGCTGACGATGCGGTTGCCGACTACCTTCGGGGGACGCTGAGCAGATCATTGACACCTTTGTGTCAGTGTCAACATTGACATGCGAGGCTAGAGCAATCGAGGGAAGAATCTTCCATACCCGACGGGGGCTCGTCGGTCGACGAGCCTGCTGCACACCTGTGGTAAATTAAACCTTCCCACCATGAAAGACATCGCCAACTGGGCCCTGGATGTCGCCAAAGTACGTGGGGCGTCTTATGCAGACGCGCGCATTGGCGACGACCGCGGCCGGGCGTTGGCGACCAAAAACGGAAAGATCGGCAGCGCTTCCGATTCGGAGTCGTTCGGCATTGGGGTGCGCGTCATCGCCGACGGGGCGTGGGGATATGCGGCGTCCGACGATCTGAGCCGAGCCGCGGTCGAAGCCACGGCGGCGCGGGCGGTCGAAATTGCCAGGGCTTCGGCGCGCGTCAAGCAAAGCGACATCCGGCTGGCTCCGGAGAAGGCGGCAACCGCGGATTGGACGACCCCGATCCAGATTGATCCCTTCACCATTTCGATTGAGCAGAATCTCGAGTTGCTGATGAAGATCGACGCGGAGCTGCGCTCGGTGCCCGGCGTGACTCTGGCGGAGACCAACATGAATTTCCGGCGCGAGGAGCAGTGGTTTTACTCGTCGGAAGGCGCCGACATTCATCAGACCAAATACACGACCGGCGTCGGCTACGCGGCGCATGCGTTTGCGGGGAGCGAGATCCAGAAACGGTCGTATCCCAACTCCTTCGGAGGGCAATGGCAGAACAAGGGATACGAACTGGTCCACGAACTGAAGCTGCTGGAGAATGCGCGGCGCGTGGGCGAAGAGGCGGTGGCGCTGCTGAAAGCCGACCAGGGGCCGCAAGGGGTATTTGACATCATCCTTGACGGCTCGCAGCTGGGCCTGCAGATTCACGAGTCGGTGGGCCATCCCATTGAACTCGATCGCGTGCTGGGCATGGAAGCGAATTTTGCCGGGACATCGTTTCTTACCTCTGGACAAGTTGCGAACGCTGCGCTACGGCAGCGACCTGGTCAACATTGTTGCCGATGCGCGGCAGGAGCATGGCCCGGGGCTGGGGACTTTCGCCTTCGACGAAGAAGGAGTGCCGGCGCAGTGCACGCCCATCATCACGAACGGCCTGTTCACCGGATATCTGAGCTCGCGGGAGACGGCGCACACCATCGGGCTGAGCCGCTCGGGCGGAACCTTGCGGGCCGAAGGATGGAACCGGCTGCCGATTATCCGCATGACCAATATCAGCATTCTTCCGGGCAAGCAGCCGCTGACGCGCGAGCAACTGATCGCTTCGACCGATCACGGCATCTACATGGAAACGAACCGCTCGTGGTCGATCGACGACAAGCGCTACAACTTCCAGTTCGGCACCGAGATTGGTTGGGAGATCAAGCACGGCAAACGCGTGCGCATGCTGAAGAACCCGTCGTACTCGGGAATCACCACCGAGTTCTGGAATTCGATGGACGCGATCTGCTCGCGCGACGAGTGGGTGCTGTGGGGGACTCCGCATTGCGGCAAAGGACAGCCGCAGCAGGTGATGGGCACGGGGCACGGAGCTGCGCCGGCGCGGTTTCGGGGGGTCAAGGTGGGGAGCGCATACAAGGGAACGTAATGGTCGTCACTGAAGCATTTAGCACTTGGCACTTAGCATTTGGCCCTGACACGGAGGTGCCGAGTGAAGGACTTCAGAAGTCTAAAGGTTTGGGAGCGGTCTCACCAGTTAACTTTAGATGTTTATGGCGTGACGGCCGGGTTCCCCCGCGAGGAGCGGTACGGGTTAACGTCACAGATTCGACGGTGCAGCGCGTCGATTGGCGCGAACATTGCGGAGGGATGTGGTAAGCGAGGCAACGGCGAATTCCAGCGCTACCAGCAAATCGCCTCCGGTTCCGCGAGCGAACTGGATTATCACTTTCTGCTGGCCCGCGATCTCAATTTTATGGTGCCTTCGGACTATGAACGTCTGACGGCGCATCTCTCAGTGCTGCGGAGGATGTTGACCGCATTGCTGCAAAAGGTCGAAGGCGAACGCGTGATGGCTAAATGCCAAGTGCCAAGTGCTAAATGCTGAGTGCTGAATGCTGAAAAAAGATCAAGCTTCGCAAATTTTCGATCGCATCAAAAAACATTCCACCGCCGACGAGGTGGAGGCGATCTTTTATGGCGGCCATTCGGCGCTGACCCGGTTTGCCAATAACACCATTCACCAGAATGTGGATGAGGACAACGTTGCGGTTTCGGTGCGCACCGTGTTTGGCGGGCGCACGGCACGGGCTACTACCAACAGGTTCGATGATGACAGTTTGCGGCGGGTGGTGAAGGCTTCGGAGAGTTTGGCGCGGGTGCAGGAGCCCGACGCGGATTTGCAGCCGATAGCTGGGGCGGGCGAGTCGCCCGCGATCGTCAACCGATACTTTGAGCAGACAGCGGCGGTGACTCCCGAGCTACGGGCCGAGGGAGTCGGCAAGATCGTTGCCATCGCGCAGAAAAACAGATTGACCACGGCCGGCATCTTTTCTTCTTCAGAATCGGTGGAAGGGATTTTCAATTCACGCGGGTTGGCGGAATGGCATACCCAGACCTCTTCGGAAATTTCCATCACCATGCTGGCTACGGATTCTTCGGGGTGGCAGAAAGCGAACTCTCCGAATGTGAGCCTGCTCGATGCGGCAAGCCTGGCGCAGATTGCGGCGGAAAAGGCCATGACTTCGGCCGGCCCCAGGGAAATTCCGGCAGGGAAGCACACGGTGATCCTGGAACCGGCGGCGGTGCTCGACATTGTGGGATTCATGTTCTTCGACTTCGGCGGATTGGCCATCCTCGATCAGCGATCGTTCCTCAATAATCGCGTCGGCACGAAATTGTTCGGAGACAACATCAACATCTGGGATGATGTCGCGCATCCTTTGCAGTCCGGATCGCCGTTCGATGGAGAAGGAGTGCGCCGGCAAAAGCTGCAGTTGATCGAAAATGGAGTGGTCAAGCGGCTGGTGTATGCGCGCGCGACCGCCGAACGAATGAGAAAGTCGGAATACAAAGACTCCGTCGGCCCCATCGAGCCCACTGGTCACGGCTTCCCCATCCCCAACGAGATGGGCGAGGCGCCCATGAACATCGTATTTGCGCCGAGCCACGATCCGAAAACCCTGGACCAGATGGTCGCTTCCACCGAGCGCGGCGTGCTGGTGACGCGGTTGTGGTACATCCGCGAAGTCGATCCTTACGAGAAGATACTGACTGGCATGACTCGTGACGGAACCTTTTATGTGGAAGACGGAAAGATCCAGTACGGGATAAGAAACTTCCGCTTCAACGAGAGCCTGCTGCACATGCTGTCGAATGTCGAGCAGATGGGGACTCCGGTGCGCGCCAGCGGCGAGGAGTCGTTCGACATGGTAGTGCCGGCGATGAAGGTGAGAGAGTTTAACTTTACGGAAGTGACGAAATTCTAAGAGCGGCATTTAGCAATTGGCACCTGGCACTTGGCCATTCTGTGTTTCGCGGTGCCGCTAAAAGATCCTGCCCGCTCCGTTTCAAGGCTCGTGACAAGGCTCTCAGGTTCCCAAAATGTTCTATCGGGCACCTGCCTTTCATGGCTAAATGCTAAGTGCCAGTTGCCAAATGCTCGGTTGAGCGTACGCAGCCCATCGAACCCTTGTAATTCCCTGATTCCCAACCGCTTAAGTGCTCAAAGTTCAATGACTTCGGTAACTTTCCACTGTTGATTCCGGGGTGTAATCTGCGTTCGATGTCGAACCCTATGTCGGAAAACGGCAAATCCGGCCTGCCCTGGGGAAAGAAGAGCGCTGGGGCTCCGCCGGAGTCTGCTCCGGTGAGTGGCGAGCCCACAAAGAAGGCGGGCGAGCGCTACGTCGATATGCAGAGCGCGCCACGTTTTCCCATCAAGTTGCCGGTCTCGGTGAAATCCAAATCCGGTGAGCAGCACGCGGAAACCGAAAACATCTCGGCCAACGGTGTGCTGTTCCAGGTGGTGGATACCGAGATGCCGGTGGGTTCGATGGTGGATTTTACGATTTCGCTTCCTGCTGACATCGTGGGAGCGACGGCCGACGTGCAGCTCGACTGCCGGGGCCGGGTGGTACGCAGTTTTGAAGAAGGCGGCCGCCGGGGCGTGGGCGTGGTCATCGACGAGTACCGGTTCGAACGCCGCTAGAGGGCGGCGAGGGGAAGAATGGAAAGCACTCCAGTCAGCTTCGACGAAAATGTCGAACAGCCGCACGAGAATGACGGCAACGGCCAGTTCATTCGCGTGATTCTGGCGGACACGCAGGCGATTTTTCGCGCCGGCCTGCGCAAGATTTTCGCGCTGGAAGACGATATCCGGGTGGTGGGGCAGGCGGAGACGCTGGCGCAGACGCTTTCCGCAGCCAAGAAATTTTCCGCGGACATTCTGATTTTCGAATCGGCGCTGGCTCCCGATCCGGTCGAGGCGGTTTCCGATCTGCTTCGCCAGAACGCCGGATTGAAGCTGGTGGTGGTAACGCCAGAGGCGAATGAAGAACTCACCCTGGATTTGTTCCGTCGTGGAGCGCAAGGCATTGTCTCGCGCGAGGTAGAACCGGAGTTGCTGGTCGACTGCTTGCGCAAGGTGGCGCAAGGCGAGTCCTGGCTCGACAGCAAGGGCATTCACTGGGTAATGGAGGCGTACCGTACGCAAGGGACGCGTCCCACGGGATCCCGGCCCAAGGTGCAGTTGACGCCGAAAGAATCGCTGATCGTTTCCTGCGTCACGCAGGGAATGAAGAACAAAGAGATCGCCGTGCGCGTGGGCACCACCGAGCAGGTGGTGAAGAACTATCTGCGCAAGGTCTACGACAAGCTGGGCGTGGCCGACCGGCTGGAACTGGCACTCTTTTGCCTGCACAACCGGGTGCTGGATGGCGGAGTCAAGCTTCCAGCGGCCGAAGCGTCTGCGAACAGTCCTGCTCCCGAAAATAGCAACGGCCAGGCAGCGGCGGCGGCAGCTGGAGCTGGTGGCACGACTCCCGACAAACTCTCGTAGGTCTCCACATATCCTTCCGTAGTTCGCCCCAAGATGGGCCCGGATGCTATCCTTTCCAGTTGCAAATAAAGCACACTCAGACTTCCGCTATACATCCGTCGATCCTACGGAAATTGTGAAATATGCGGAAGCTGGGGGCTGAATGAGATACAGCGAGGTGATGCGTGAAAGGCGATCCTAAAGTCATAGCGGTCTTGAACCAGGTGTTGAAAGCGGAGCTTACTGCGATCAATCAATATTTCCTGCACGCCGAGATGTGTGAGAACTGGGGATACGAGAAGCTGGCCAAGCACACGCGGAAAGAATCGATCGAAGAGATGACGCACGCGGAGAAGCTGATGGAGCACATTCTTTATCTGGACGGCACTCCGAACATGAGCGACTACTTCAAAATCAATATTGGGCAGAACGTGAAAGCGCAGCTGCAGAACGATCTGCAGGTGGAATACGACGCCGTGAAGCGTCTGAACGCGGGCATCGAGACCTGCGTGGACGTGGGAGACAACGGCTCGCGGGATCTGCTGGAAGGCATCCTGACCGACGAGGAAGAGCACATCGACTGGCTGGAAGGGCAGCTGCACGCGATCTCGGAGATGGGGATTGAGAACTACCTGGCGCAGCAACTGCACGAGAAGAGCGAGTAGATAGTACCGAGTGAACGGCTCGCGGGAAGTTGCGGTTCTGGGCAGCGCATCATAGAATCAAAAGGGAAGTGGCCGGCCCGCGCCGCGCCAGAATGAGGTTCCTGCCTAGAACTCGCTTCCCGAACAACCTGTAGCCGGAGAGATGGCCGAGTGGCTGAAGGCGCACGCTTGGAAAGCGTGTTTAGGGGAAACTCTAACGTGGGTTCGAATCCCACTCTCTCCGCCAGATTTTTCCGACTACCGGTTCATGCGCTGATACCACCTTGTGTATCCGTCGCTGCCGAATTGTCGCCCTATCGCCGTTCCGCGCCAGCCTCTCCATTTTTTTGTACAGGCTATAATGGCTCCCGCAAATGGCCCTAACCTCTGGCACGAAACTTGGTCCTTATGAAATTCAGTCTCCCCTGGGTGCCGGGGGCATGGGCGAGGTCTATCGCGCCAAGGACACGCGCCTCGACCGCACCGTTGCCATCAAGGTTCTGCCTTCGCATCTTTCTTCCGACCCCGAATTAAAGCAGCGCATGGAGCGGGAAGCCCGGGCGATTTCCGCGCTCCAGCATGCCCACATCTGCACCCTTTATGACATCGGGACGCAGGACGGCACCAACTTCCTGGTAATGGAGTATCTCGAGGGTCAGACTCTGGCCGAGCGTCTGGAGAAAGGCGCGCTGCCGCTGGACCAGGTTCTGAAGATTGGGACGGAAATCGCCCAAGCGCTCGAGAAGGCGCATCAGCAGGGCATTATCCATCGCGACTTGAAGCCGGCGAACATCATGCTGACCAAGGCCGGCGCGAAGCTGATGGACTTCGGGCTGGCCAAGCCTGAGCTGTCGATCGCCCCGCAGGCTGCCGGTCCCTTCACTCCTTCCACGCCGACCATGAATCTGGCCTCGCTCACCTCGGCTGCGTCGCCACTGACGCAGAAGGGTCTGATCGTGGGAACTTTTCAGTACATGGCTCCGGAACTTCTGCAAGGCGCAGAGGCCGACGCGCGCAGCGACCTGTTCAGCTTCGGATGCGTTCTCTACGAAATGATCACCGGGCGCCGAGCCTTCGAGGGCAAATCGCAACTCAGCGTGTTTACGGCCATTTTGGAAAAAGATCCCGAGCCGATTGCAGCCACCCAACCACTGGCTCCGCAGATGCTCGACCGGGTGGTGCGCGCTTGCCTTGCCAAAGATCCGGCGGAGCGCTTTCAGTCCGCGCACGACGTGGCGATGGACCTGCGCTGGATGGCCGATGCGGCGCCGGCCGAACCGGCAGAGACTGTCGCCGAAGTTCAGCAAATCCTGGGCCACAGGACTCGCCGCTTTACTGCTAGCCTTTATCGCGGTGGCAGGATTCGCTGGATACCGCTGGGCCAAATCCAACGAGTCTCCGCTCTCGATTCACGCCGAAATTCCCCCGCCCGGCAAGTTCTCGATCGACGCGACCGGCGACTTGGGCGGCATGCCGGTGCTTTCCCCACAAGGCGACAAGATCGCTTTCGTCGCGCATTCGGGAGACAGCAAGCTGCTGTGGGTCCGTTCGCTCAATAGCGACACGGCGCAGGCGCTCGACGGCACCGCCGGCGCCGCGCATCCTTTCTGGTCGCCGGATGGGCGCTACGTCGGCTTCTTTGCCGGCGGCAAGTTGATGAAGATTGCAGCCACGGGAGGCCCGGTTGCCACGTTGGCCGATGCTCCCAATCCTCGAGGAGGAAGCTGGGGCAACGATGTGATCGTGTTCGCGCCCGATTTTGAGAACGCGCTTGAAAAAGTGAGCGCCCAGGGCGGCGCGACGACCCCGGCTACGGTACTCGATAAGACCCGGCATACCACACATCGCTGGCCCTGGTTCCTGCCTGACGGGAAACATTTTCTCTTTCTCGCCACCAGTCATACCGGAGGCGATCCCACTAAGAATGGAATTTACTTCGGGTCAGTCGACAGCGCGGAGACGCACTTGGTCGTCGCC
This sequence comes from Terriglobia bacterium, assembly GCA_963832635.1. Lineage (GTDB taxonomy): Bacteria > Acidobacteriota > Terriglobia > Terriglobales > Acidobacteriaceae > DATFTE01. Next base: position 114,398 of record CAWHVH010000007.1, read on the forward strand.
ACCGACTCGGCGGCGGAATACGCGTCCGGCTATCTTCTTTATCATGCCGGCACGGCGCTGGTGGCGCAGCCCCTCGACCCGCAATCCGGGGTGCTGTCGGGATCGGCGGTGCCGGTCGTCGACAACCTCCGCGACGACATCGGTGTGTGGCGCTGCGTTTTTGCTGTCTCCCAGAACGGCCGCCTGATTTACGAGGCGGGCAGCGCTGCCGCGGCGAACAGCCGCCTGGTGTGGTTCGACCGCTCGGGCAAGGTGCTGGTTGACTACGACCCTCAGTTGCCCACCATCATTGATGTGCGCCTTTCGCCCGATAACAAACAAGTCGCATTCGCCAGCGCCACTGGCATTTGGACGACCGACCTTGAGCGCAAGACCAAGACCCGCATCACTTTCGACCAGCAGTTGGTTCGAGAGCCCGCATGGTCTCCCGACGGCAAAATGCTGGTGTTCTCAGCGCAAACCTCCAGCGGTGGCGGCAACGTAGAAATCCGCTCCAAAGCCGCGGATGGCAGCGGTACGGAGAAGAAGTTGATCGCTGAATCGAACAACTACCATTACCCGGGCTGGTCGCCCGACGGAAAATATCTGACCTACCTTTGGGGCGATGGCGAGAAAATGGTCTCGCTCTGGATACGGCCGGTGAATGGAGACGCCAAGCCGGTCGCGGTGGTGCAGCCGCCTTCGCCGCAATCCAACATCTACTCCTATCGCATTTCTCCCGACAGCCGCTGGGTGGCCTACCAGTCCGACGAATCCGGCCAGCAGGAGATTTACATTACCAGTTTCCCCGAGGGCAAAGGAAAATGGAGGGTGTCGGAGAGTGGCGGGTTCTGGCCTGCGTGGAGGAGAGACGGGAAGGAACTATTCTATGCCGATCTTCACGACACTTTCTTTGCCTGCCCGGTGACCCCGAAGGGAGCGGAGATGGAAGTCGGTACGCCCCAGCGCCTGTTCAACGCGCCCGTGCCTGCGATCGGCCAATCGTTCGACGTCTCCTCCGACGGCAAGCGTGTGCTGGTGAACCACTCCGAGGAAGAAGCCGAGGCTCCACTCCAATTAGTCACTAACTGGCTGGCGGAGTTGAAGAAGTAACACGCCGCTAACTCGCCTGCCTCCCTGATTTCCGTAGTCCAGCCCTTGCCTTTGCAAGCGCTCGCGGAAGTAGCCTTCCAGCTTTCGGGGACGGCGGCGATGTTGAAGATGCGCCGCAACAGAGGGACGATGTGACCGTCAACCCACCCTTCGAAACCGCGAAGGGTGGGGCAACCTTGGCTTAAAATCGTAAGGGGGAAAGGGTGGGCCAGCTCGCCGAATCATGCTTGATTTGACTGTCGCCGCGGAGGAGGGTGGTATCGGGGAGGCTTGCTGGTGGCGTGACATTATTTTGCCAACAGAGGACATGAAAGGAAAATCGGAAATGAAAAAGGGTCCGCGCGGAATCAACCCCGCTTCGAAGCCGAGTGGCGATGGGTGTGTAGAATGCATGGCGTCACCGAAAGGCTGGTGGTTTCATCTCCGCCGGTGTGCGGAGTGTGGGCACATCGGATGCTGTGACAGTTCTCCGAGCCAGCATGCATCCAAGCATGCGGCAGCGACAGGGCATCCGATCATAACCAGCTTTGAACCGGGGGAGGACTGGTTCTTCGATTACGAGAAGCGGGGGATGATCAAAGGGGTGGAGTTGCTTCCGCCGCATGCGCATCCAAAAAATCAGCCCGCCCCTGGACCCGCAGGAAGAGTGCCAGCCAACTGGGAATCGCTCCTAAACTAGATGCCCGTTATAGGTGGCCAGCAGATGAAACGTTTCTATTAGACCCCAGTCGTTTCCGTCCGCATCCTAATCTATCGACAACAGGAGGCACCGCATGAATCTACCGGACGCGCCGATTGCACACGAAGGCTTCTTCGCAACTCACTTCTTCACCGTGAAGGACCAGGAAGAGTCGCAGGACTTCTATGTCCGAATTCTTGGCGGGAAACTGATCAAGCCAGACAATCCCTGCTACGTCAAGCTGGTTAATACGTGGATCATTCTCAATTCCGGCGGTGGCCCGACTCCCGACAAGCCAGAGGTCCTTCTTGAAACACCGTCGGATCTGAACCGAGTAAGTAGCTTCCTTAATTTGCGTGTCGCCGACATCTGGGCCTGCTACAAAGAATGGGGCGACAAAGGAGCGTTCTTCCTTACCGAGCCATTACCCAATCCTGACGGCTGGGAATGGCGCTGCTACATGCGTGATCCCGACGGGTACCTCATCGAGGTCGGCCAATATACCAAAATCGCCCTCGACTGGTTCAACAACCACAGTTAATCTGGCAAGCGATAAACAGAGGACGTTCATGAAGCGATTCGGTCCCTGATGAGGCGGTGCAATCAAGAGCGGCGATATACGAGTGGCTAAGTGCTCTTGAACGGGTTGAAGATCCGGACGTCAAGGCGCTTGAAACCGCCTTCATTTCTTGTGGCGACAATCCGATGACGCACCCGTGCGGTGGCACCGATCACACAAGAACGTTGCCGCATTCTTACGGAGTAGTGGTCGCGCCTACCTGCCTGTCTGGAGCACACCCGTACCGAGGTGCCCCAGTCGAACGTATTCTCGTCGTTACCTTCCCAGCGGCGGGTTGGCGCGAAGATTCTAGACCGGGATTGCCTGCGTTCGCGTCTTGGTGCGACGCGGTCGGGGCGGCGTCCGGCGTGACTTACCGGAGACGGTGGATCCGTTGTGCGGCTTGGTCACCGCGTCCATCAATGCCTTTTGGGCATCCACGAAGCTCTTCACGCCTTCGCGGGTCCAATCTGAAAGTGGCATGACCTCGAGCGGCTTCAGGAAATCCATAGTCCGGCTGGCGGTTTTCAGGTTCGCATCCACCTGACGACCGGCAACGTCGACTAGTCTCTTCTGCGCCTCAATGAACGCCCCGGTGGCGTGGCTCGCGAGCTCTGCCAATTCAGTTTTCCTGGGTTTTCCCTTGGACCCGGCCGGTGTTTTTCTAGTGGCCTTCGCGGTTTGCTCGGCGATGGCATCGAGGAGTTGCTTTTCGGCGTGGACGAATTTTTCCATAGCCTCGCGCGCCAACTCAATCACGGCGTCGCCCTGGAGAGCTTTACCCGCCTTTGCCTTGTCGATCCATGCGTGGCTCTGCTTGCCGGCGATATGCAGAAAATCCTGCTGCATTTCGATGGCAATGTCGAGGCTACGGCGCAACAGATCGGTAATGGCGATTGCCGCGGAGGAATCTCCCATGCGCTCTTTGACGCCGGTCATCACAATCTGGTTCTGTCGCTGCGCCAGATCGAGGAATATCTTATGGGCGCCGACCAGATTGGATACGCCCTCGTCAGCGAGTTCGGTGAGAAGATGGGTGGGAGAGTGGAGCGGGTCAGAGAGGCGCTCCTTCAGAGCATACATGAGGCTTGAGTTTTGCCGCAGAGCGAGGTCCATGAGAATGCGCTGCGTGGCGAAGTAGCTTTGAACGCCCTGCTGCGCCCATCCGGACATTAAGTTGATGAGCGACGACTCCCGGGGATGGCTTCGTGGAGATTCCTTGCTCACGTCTTCCCGCATACTCGCCTCCTTTGCTGCATTGCAGCATCCGTTTCAGCATACTGTAAAACCGACTGGTAATGTCAAGGAAGTGGGCGACAATTGTGCGCTGCAAGAGTTCCACGTTCCCGAAATGGGACTCAAACGCGAAGTCCCGTCGGCCGGTCTTCCGATTGAGCGAAAAGCTTTATCAGACCTATGAGATGGATGATCGCCATTGCGTTGCACCTGGATTTCGAGTGCATCCCCCCTCGAAATCACCCCGGGTCCGCTGCGGCGCAACACCGGACAAAATATGGACAATGGCGCCTGGTAGTGGCAGTATGGAAATGGAAAATTGTTGCAGCGCAACAATAAGGACTTCGCTTAATGGAATCCGCCACTGTGGTCATTAAGAAGTACGGCAATCGCAGGCTTTACGACACTTCTGGCAGTCGCTATGTGAATCTGGACGAGATCGCTGCCTTGATCCGCAAAGGTGTGCATGTGCAGGTCGTCGATGTCAAAACCGGTGAGGATCTGACGCGCGTTACGCTCACCCAGATCATCACGGAAGACGCCAAGGACAAACCTACCGGGCTGCCCCTCGAACTGCTTCGCCAACTTATCGTCGCGTCCGATCAAACGCGGCAAGAGTTTGTCATGTGGTACTTGAAGTCGGCGTTCGATACCTATCAAACGGTGCAGGATGCGGTGCAGAACCGCCTGGGCGAAATGCAATCGGCGATTTTGTCGCCGGTGGAATCGGTGAAGCGCCTCCTGACCGGACCGCAGTCGCGTCCGTCGCAAGAGAAGCTATCGGAACTGGAAGGGCTGCGCCAGCGATTGGCGAAACTGGAAGGTCGGAGAAAAAAGAAGAGGTCCAAAAAACGCTCGAGCCGGGGCAAATCAGGGCAAGTGAAATAGCGCGTGCCAAAGACACCGCCCTGTCTCTGCAAAAGGCACAGAGACGACGAGGCACTCTGCAGAGTTAGAAACTTCGCTTGCCATTTTGGTCCGGCGGGGGACTGCACTTTGGCTGATTTATTTCTCTCATCACTGCGGTCTTTTTCCAAGAAGCGTATAGGCTGGATTCGATAAGAGATTCGACCTTCTGATTCGAGTCATCGGAGGTGCGAGCTGGGGAGGCAATCATGAACATTCCTCTTACTCCTCTGCGATTCCTGCGCTACGCACGCGAACAATTTCCGTATAAGGTGGGAGTAGTCTGCGGTGGGGAGCGCTTTACCTATGCGCGGTTTGCCGAGCGTAGCGAGCGCCTGGCGGGAGCGTTAAGGGCGGCAGGCGCACAGCCAGGGGATCGGATCGCGTTTCTCAGCAGCAATTGCCACCGGCTGTTGGAGGCATACTACGGAGTGCTGGAGGCGGGTTGCGTCTTGCTGCCTCTGAACATCCGGCTCGCAACCCACGAACTGGAGTTCGTTCTCAACGACGCTAAGCCCAAATTTCTATTTCTTGAGCAGCAGTTTCTTCCTTTGGCGGAAGTGTTCCGCAAAGCCGTTCCGTCGGTTGAGATTTTCTTCCTTTTGGATGCGAAACCGCAGGCTGATTGGATCTCGGCAGATAATTACGAAGTTCTTTTGCAAGCCGCCACGCCGTTCCGGTGCGACGTGATGCAAATTGACGAAGACTCTGTGGCCGAACTCTTCTACACCAGCGGAAGCAGTGACACTCCCAAGGGGGTCATGCTTTCGCATCGCAACGTTTATCTGCATGCGCTGTCGGTGATCGTGGCGGGGCAAACTTCGCCGACGATGGCCGGATACACCTCGGGCGAAACCGTCATGTTGCATTCCATTCCGTTGTTCCACGCGAACGGATGGGGAGCCGCGCACACCATCACGCTGGTGGGCGGTACGCATGTCATGCTTCACCAGTTCAATCCCGTCGAGATCTTTCGTCTGATCGAGCGGGAGCGAGTCTGGTGCTGCGCCCTGGTTCCGACCATGGCCAACGCATTGCTGCATTCCCCCGAAAGAACGAGATATGACCTCAGCAGTTTGCGTTTGATCACGATTGGAGGGGCGGCCTCTTCTCCCACGCTGGTGAAGGAAGTCGAAGAGAAGCTGGGCTGCGGTTGTGTTTCAGGATATGGCTTGACCGAGACGTCACCGGCTATCGCGTTTTCGCCGATGAAACCAAGCTTGTCATGGGAAGGAGCGCGGCGTTATGCCGGCCAGGCGATGACTGGATTCGCGATTCCCGGCATGGAGCTTCGAGTGCTAGGCGAAGACGGAAGCGACGTTCCACACGATGGAAAGGCGATCGGGGAAGTGGTAGCGCGAGGTGATGCGGTGATGAAAGGGTATTGGGGGCGTCCCGACATTACCGAAGTTGCAATGCAAGAGGGATGGTTTCACACCGGGGACGTGGCCTCGATCGACGAGGACAATTACATCTTAATTGTCGATCGCAAGAAGGACATCATCGTCAGCGGAGGGGAGAACATCTCGTCGCTGGAAGTGGAGAAGGTGCTGGCTTCGCATCCCGCAGTGTTTGAGGTCGTTGTGATTCCAGTGCCCGACGACAAGTGGGGAGAAGTTCCGAAAGCGCTGGTGGTTTTGAAACCTGCAACCCGGGCCAGCGAGGCCGAACTTGTGGAGTTTTGCCGTGCCCGCTTGTCTCACTACAAGTGTCCTCACTCAGTTGAATTTCTCGTCAGCCTTCCCAAGTCAGGGACTGGGAAGCTGTTGAAGAGAGAGCTAAGGGAAAAATATTTCGCGGCGCGGAAGACCACCGTGCCATAGGCAGATGCGTACGGGAACAAGATTCTTGCTCCCGAGAATGATTCCTCGAACCCAAGAGCGCAGTTGGAGGGAGACAGAATATGGCCACGACGAGTGCGGTGCCCACGGCAAAGATTTCTGGCGGCAGCTTTCTGATTAAGGCCTGCGAGGCCGAAGGCGTTTTCACTCCGGAAGATTTCACCGAGCAGCACAATCTGATTGCTCAAACTGCCGAGGAATTTGCCATCAACGAAATCGTTCCCAACATCGAGAAAATGGAGCGCAAGGATTTTCCATTGCTTCGTGAGTTAGTGAAGAAAGCCGGCGATCTGGGACTGAGTGCGGTGGACACTCCCGAAGTGTATGGCGGCTTGCAGATGGATAAGGTCACCTCGGCGATCATCGCCGACCGGTTGGCGAGGTACGGTGGTTTCAGTGCGACATGGGGTGCCCACACCTGCATCGGCACGCTGCCGATTGTTTACTTCGGAACCGAAGAGCAAAAGCAGAAATATCTGCCGGGACTGGCGTCGGGTCAGATGGTGGGCGCGTACGCGCTCTCGGAATCTTCTTCCGCGTCTGACTCTCTGAACTGTCGCACCCGGGCCGTGCTGTCGGCCGATAAAAAGTACTACATCTTGAACGGCGAAAAGACTTGGATCACGAATGCCGGCTTCGCCGATCTGTTCACGGTATTTGCCAAGGTGGATGGAGAGAAGTTCACCGCCTTTCTCATTGAGCGCGATTTCCCTGGATTTTCGATAGGCGCCGAAGAGCACAAGATGGGCATCCGCGGATCTTCCACCTGTCCGCTCATCCTGACGGATTGCAAAGTGCCGGTGGAGAACGTTCTGGGAGAAATCGGGAAGGGGCATCACATAGCGTTTAACGTCCTCAATGTGGGGCGATTCAAGTTGGGAGCGGGGTCGGTGGGCGCGTCTCGCGCCTGCCTCGAGAGTTCAATCGCTTATGCCAAACAGCGCAAAGCCTTCGGCAAGGTGATTGCGGATTTCGGACTGATTCGCGAGAAACTGGCAACCATGGCGGTGGGCGTCTTCACCGGGGAAGCCATGGCGTATCGCACGGTGGGGATGATGGATGCAGCGATCGCAGACCTGGGTGACGAGCACGTTACCGAGATGCCGGCGGTGCGAAAGGTCATCGACGAGTATGCCATCGAATGCTCCATTCTCAAGGTATGGGGTTCGGAGTTGATCGACTTCGTCGTCGACGAGATGGTGCAGATCTACGGTGGGTACGGCTTCGTCGAGGAATATCCGGCGGAGCGAGCCTATCGCGATTCGCGCGTCAACCGCATCTTCGAAGGCACCAACGAAATCAACCGGCTGGTGATCACCGGCTTTCTGCTGAAGCGAGCCATGTCGGGGCAGTTGCCTCTCATGCCCGCGATCAAGAAACTCATGGACGAGGTGATCTCCGGCACCACTGCCGACGATGACGGAGACGATTGCTTCGTGCAAGAGCGGAAGCTGATTGGCGGTGCGAAGAAGCTGGCTCTGTTCGCGGCGGGAAGTGCATCACAGAAGTACATGCAGGCGATTCAAGACCAGCAGGAAATTATGGGCGCGATCGCTGACATGGTGATTGAGACGTACGCCATGGAGTCGGCGCTGCTCCGGGCACAAAAGCTGGCGGCTCGCAATGGTAATGCAGATCTGGCGATTGCGATGGCTCGCGTTTATCTATCGGGCGCGATGGAGAAGATTGAAAGCAATGCGAGGAGAGTCGTTGCGGCCGTGGCTGAGGGCGACATGCTGCGATCGCAAATCGCCATCGTACGCCGGTTGGCCAAGCATGAACCTTTTAACACGATTGCACTGCGCGAACAGATTGCGCAGAGAATCATCGAGGCGGGTAAGTACGTCATCGCCTGACCGATGTCCAAGAGGTGGGGATGTCGCTGTCCCTGAACGAACGCGACCTGCAGCGGTTCACACCGGAGGGATTGCAGGCCGCGTTTTTTTCTTGTTACCAGAGTAGGTCAGAACGAATCATCGCGATTGAAAGCATGCTGCGCGGTCCCGCGGGTCCGCTCTTGCGCAAGCGAATCGGGCACTGGGTGATCGAACGTTTGCCGGCGGAAGAACTGGTTCCAGAGAAATATGCCCACTGGCGTCCCCTGGTGCAGGACGCGATGCTGTTCATGTTCCTCAACCTCTCAGCGGAGCGCCTCGCTCCCAAGCTCGTCGAACAATTGGAACTCCCGGCGAAAACACCCACCGGGGCGCGTTTGCTGAAACTCATCGCCAAGGTTCCAGGCCTGCAAAAACTCGGCCAGGTGCTAGCCAGAAACCGGCATCTGCATCCCCGGTTGAGACGGTCACTCACGGAGCTTGAAAATGGTATCTCGGACATGGATGCCGAGCAGGTCGGCGCCATCATCGTTGAAGAATTGGGTTCTCGGCTAAACGGGAGCGCTGTCAAGATCAAGCCGGGCATCTTCTGCGAGGCGAGCGTCAGTGCAGTGGTGCGATTTACCTGGCAGGATGCAGAAACGGGCCGGCGGGAGCGGGGTGTGTTCAAGGTGATGAAACCCTACATTCCCGTATGCTTCGCCGAGGACATGCATCTTCTCGCTCAACTGGCGAAATACGTCGCACAAAAACATCACGAATACGGATTTGCGAAACGTGTTCTTCCGGAAACTTTCAGCGATGTGCGGCGCCTGCTTCAGCATGAAGTGCAGTTTCCGCGAGAGCAAGCGACGCTGACTGAAGCGCATCGCATCTACCATTCCATGATCGGAGTTCGTGTTCCGCGCCTGATACCGGAGCTATGTACTGCCAAGATCACAGCCATGACGGAAGAGCGGGGCAGGAAGGTCACAAGCGCAGTGGCCTCGATGCCACCATGGCGCCGAGCCCGGGTTGCGGAATTGTTGGTGGAAGCGTTCCTTGCGGTCCCCGTTTTTTCTGCGGAGAAGGACGCGATGTTTCACGCTGATCCTCATGCGGGGAACCTTTTATATGACAACCAAACGGAAGAGCTGGTCATTCTCGATTGGGCTCTGACAGAACATGTGAATCTGGAACAGCGACGGCATCTTGCGTTGCTATTCCTGTTGACTGCGTTACGGGATCCGGACGGAATCTTCAGGCAGATCCAGGCACTGAGCCGCGGCGGGGCGAGACGCAAGGGATCGCAAGCGAAAATCATTCGCGATTGCGTGCGCCGCTTCATCGCTGCACTATCCCTCACGCGAATCCCGGGAGCGACGGATGCGTTGAGCCTGTTGGAAGAGATTGCAATGAAGGGTGTCCGCCTGCCGGCGCCGCTGATCATGCTACGCAAAGTGCTATTCACTCTGGACGGCGTGCAGCACGACATTGGCGATCCGGAGGTGAGCATGATTTCCATTTTCGCGCGCCATGCCACGCAACGGTGGATGAGCAGCTGGAACGCGTTCGGCGCGCCACTTTCCTTAAGAGACTGGGTGTCGGTGCAATCGAGCGCGCTCTTCTATGGGAGCCGGTTGTGTTGGCAAGGCGCACAGAACGTGCTGAGCAGGCAGAGTCAGCCTTGAGTGTCGATATGGCGGCGAGTATCCATTTCAGTGGCCCGGCGAAATATCGCCTCTCGAACACGGCGGAATTCGGCGGAGCGGTCGTGAATGTATGTGTCCGCCGGGTTTCGAGAGGACCGCTGCGGCCGGGCTGGAACTGGTTCATGGAGGTGGCTACGGAAGTGTTGAAGCGCCGGATGAACACGGTTCGCGACACGAACGACATCGAGGAATCGCGACGTTACCTGGATTCCGTGGAGGTACGCCTCAGGGAGATGAATGAAGTGAATATCGCGCCGGTTGTAAACGAAAAATTCAAAGGCAGTTGGTTCATTCCCAAGAAAGCGGACGGTGACCTCACCGTACTCTATTTTCACGGAGGCGGATATTCGTTTTATCCGAAGAGCTACGCGAGCTTCATCGCGCTTATCGCCCTGGCGGCGAAATCCAAGACGTTCGCTTTGGATTACAGTCTTGCGCCGGAGTGGCGGTTTCCGACGCAACTAGGAGAAGCGCTCGACGCCTATCGTTGGTTACTGGAAAGCAGCAACCATCCGGACAGCGTGGTGGTTGCCGGTGATTCCGCTGGAGGCAACCTGGTCTTGGCCTTGCTTCAGGCACTGCGCGATTTGGGGCTCCCCATGCCGGCCTTAGCGGTAGCGTTGTCACCTGCGACCGATTTTGGAATGGATCCGGCGGGCATGGTCCGCAATCGCGACTGCGACTGGATCGGAGAAGGAATGCTGACGCGATGGGCGGATTGGTTTTGCCGCCCGGACCAGCGTTCGAATCCGCTCGTCTCTCCTATCCGGGCCAACTTGCGTGGCCTTCCTCCGATCTACATTCAGGCCGGGCGTGCCGAGATTCTGTACGAAAGCATTGAGGCCTTCGCAGATCGGGCCAGAAGTGGGGGCGCCGATGTGGTCCTCGAAAGCTGGGAGGACATGAACCATGACTTCCAAATGTTCGGGACGTATGTGCCGCAGAGCGCGGAAGCCCTCCGTCGCCTGGGAGAAGTGATTGAAACCCGGGTGCGGGAAGGGCGGAAGGCGAAGGCGGTTCGTCGCTAATTCAGAAAATGCGGCAGTGCCTTGCAGTTCCATTTTGGGACTGAGTTCAAGGAGCCGCATGTGGCCTAGAGTCTTTGATTTGGGATTGCTGGCCGCAACAAAGCCCCGACTTTTCCTCAGCAGGGCTCCTGCCGCAACGCAACACGAAGCGCTTTTGTGTTGACATAAACGATTCATAGTAATAGATGTTAGTAGATGCTGCAGTGCAGCAATCTTGGAGGGTTATTATGAAAAAGCAGAGCAAGTCCGGGCACGCCCACTCCAGCCCGCCGACCTTTGTCTCGCTGCTGACCGGGTGGGTGCAGCAGGGAGTAGAGAGTTTTTTTGCAACGCAGCGAATTCTGGTGGATATCGCCATGCGACAGAACGTGGTGGCGACAAAGAATATGCGGGAAGGAATCTTCGCCCCCGAGCATTCTCCGGTGGCGATTCTGGCGGAACTGGCAACGGAGGGTACGTCGAGCTTCGTCGAAGCCCAGAAAATATTGCTGAATTTGGCGCATCAGGAAAATGAAATCATGATGAATGCCGGCAAGGAGAGGATGGCCGGGTCAGCGCGAGCGGTGGCTGTAACCGATCTGGTTCGGCGCAGTCTGGAGACTTTCATCAGGATGCAGCAGGATTTCCTGACCACCACCAGCAAGCAGACACTGCACTGGCTCGAGGCAGTGAAAGCCGGCGAGAGCTATCCGAACCCGCACCTGATCGACCTTGCCCGTGAAGGGATGGAGACCTTTGTCCAGGCGCAGAAGAAGTTTCTCGACGTCATTGCGCAGGAAACTGCCCGGGCCACCAGCGGCAGGCACGAGCTGCCGATCAAGAGGGTGAAGAAAACCGAACTGTCGAAGCTCGCGACCGAAGCCACGAGTTCTTTCATCGACGCGCAAAAGAAACTGCTCGACGTCGTCGCAGAACAGACAAACGTGAACCTCAAAGTGGTGAGCAAGACGATGGCGCTGGTTTCACCTTCCAGGGTCTTGCCGATGGCGAATCTCACTGGTGACGGGGTGAGGAGCTTTGTAACCGCCGAGAAGGCTCTGATCGAGTCGATGATCAGGCCGCGGAATGCCGCCCGCGCGGGCGAACGTCGTCCGCCTCATACCGTTCACCAGAAGGCCGGCAAGAGCCGCGCAGCGCATGCTGGCGCCTGATGTAGTTCGTGCAGTCGAGTCTCGCACCGCTGGCGAGATGCTTACTGTCTGATGACGTGCCGTTGCTTGCAGTCGACACGTCATCAGAGTCCTTGTAAGATTCCCATCGCGCCGTGCACGCGTCACTATGATGAAGAGCGGTCACGTGAAAAAGAAGGGGTCAGGGCGACGAAGGTACACTGCGCCTCCTGCGGAATCTCGCATTCGCGAGCATGAAGCGGGGATGGATATTCCCATATGGAGGGAAGCGCTGTTTGGCGCCGAACTCCTGCTGCTGCATGCCTCCCCGGTGTACTACGGGTTGGGAATTCCGCGCGGAGACGGTTCCGCTGTAGTCGTGATTCCGGGGTTTCTTGGAACTGACCTCTACATGACGCATTTGCATTCCTGGCTGGAGCGGATTGGGTATAAGGCCTACCTCTCCGGGATCGGTCTGAATGCGGAGTGTCCGAACTTGCTGATTCGCTATCGTCTGGCGGAAACAATCCGGCAGGCGATCAAAGATACCGGCCGCAAAGTTCATCTGATCGGACACAGCCTGGGAGGGATCATTGCCCGCTCGCTGGCTTCCCAGCGCCCGAAGGATATTGCCTCGGTTATCACGCTGGCCGCGCCCATTCGTGGGACCGTCATGCATCCCTCGATCGTGCGAGCAGCCAGTGCGGTTCGGGATGAGATTTTGAACCATCATGGACGCGGCGTCCTTCCGGATTGCTACACGCCGCGATGCACGTGCGATTTTCTTAGCTCGCTGCGCGGTGCTCTGCCTTCCTCGATTGTCGAAACTGCCATCTATACCAAGGACGATGGCGTGGTTGACTGGCGATATTGCAGGACGGGAGATCGAAACGTGGATTTTGAGGTTCCGGGCACGCATGTGGGACTGGTCTTCAATCCCTCTGCGTACACGATCATTGCCGAACGTCTCGCCGAGGCTTCGCACGGCTGAGGCAGGCTTGTCATTCCTGCCGAATTAGACATCACCCGCTTCTGTATGCGGCGTCACCGCTTTCTCGGGTGAAGTTCCTTATCCTGTAACGCCAGCAGCTAGTCTTACCGGAGGGGATTGCTATGAGTGCAAACCCGTGGCCATGGAGCGACGAAGAAGAAGCGCAGTGGAAACTGGAATTGAAGCAACAGGAATTTGGTTGGATCGATGAGGTGATCGACCACATGATCAGTGATGGTCTTGCCGGTTCTTCTTACGACCCTCTGGAAACGCAAGAAGAGTGGTCAGAAGAAGAAATGGGCGTGTCCTAAAAAGCCAGTAGGCTTTTCCAGCCTGGGCAATTCAGCTAAGGGCCCGACGCGTCGCCTCAAGAGTGCTGATCAACGATTCTCTGGGTAAGTTCTGGATGATCGGCTCGATCACCCATCCCAGTCCAAAGGGTACGTCGCGAGTCAGCGAAATGGCTCGACACTCGGCGTACACGCCATCTTCGTTTTCCTGAAACCTCCAGTAGGAGTGAAGGCGCCACAAGAAGCCGTGACCCGTATCCGGCGGGAGTTGTTTCTCATTCGCGCTGCCGGCGTTTTCGACTTCCGCAATGCGGGTGGTGCGGGAGCGACAAAGCCAGTGGGTTTGATCCAACCGGCGATAGACCACTGCATGATCTGTATCGAGAATAACCGTGATGATTTTCTTCTTAAGAAGCCGCAAATAGATTTTGAAATGATTGCCACGCCGGTTTAACAGCGCCGAGTCCAGCACATCCGGTGCGTAGATCACCTTGTGATGATCGTAGTCCTGAATAAGGGCCAGTGTCTTTGCGATGGTCGTGCCGGGGATGAAAACGGCGCCAATCCAGTCGTGGATCAAGCCATCCGGTATTTTGACCGGGCCCTGACCGGACCAGAACTCCGCTGCGATCCGCCCGCTATGTACCTGCCTGGCGAGCGCGGGATCACTGTCAGACCAGAGGAACGGACTGGTGCCACGCTCTGTGTTCTTCATTTCTGTTTCGGCTGCGCGAATGTAAGTGGCAAACGCCTTCAGCGTTTCAGGCTTCAAGGCCATTGCGTTCGCGGCACGCGCCATAAGCATCGACCTAACCCGCATCGTGGGCCGTGGATGCGGGCTTGTCAAGCGGACAGAGCCACCTACAGCGACGTCACGCGGAGTGCCGATGCTTCGCAACGCATCATATTGCCCGACGCCGGTGACGCCAATCACAGCCATCAGGCAGAGCCGGCAGTAACCTGTTTTCAGATTCATGCTTGGCCACGGGAAGGAATTTTATGACGTTCTGCCAGTGGGAGAAGTCCAGCGCTGAATACGGCCGCAAACTTTTCCATTCGGGAGTTGAGGGTGCGCGCTCCGGTCGAGAACAGTTTCTCAGTGGAAAACCCATGGCCCCATTTCTCAATGAGTCCGCACAAAATGCGATCATCGCAGCCGCCATTGGGGCGGGCATTGGGGTGCTGAGCGGGTTTACAGCGCGACGTCACACTTCCGCGGGCAGAGCAATGGCTTACGGACTGTTTGGAAGCGCCATTGGTTTTGCAGCGGGGGTGTTCTGGGAGAGCCGATGTTTAACTGCAAGCGTGGTCGCTGGCGCTTTAAAGAACATCGGTAAAGCACGGGACGAGCACTGGCTGGAGAAGAACCCGATCGACTACGCGTAGGACACCGGCGACGCGCGGACGGATCCCAGCGTCAGAACCAACATTCGCAGCCGGAGGGAGGCCGTAAATGCCGCCGGATGTTTCCAACCTCAGTGAAGAACGGATTACCTACCTCGAGGGATTAGTCCAACAAGCCCGAGCCGCCGCTGCGGTTTTCACGCAATACACGCAGGAAGACGTCGATCGTATCGTCAAACCGATGGTCTTGGCTGGACTGGGCCAGGCCCAATATCTGGCGCGTCTGGCCATTGAGGAAACCAAACTCGGGGTCATGGAAGACAAGGCCATCAAGAACATGGTGGCCACTGAGTTTGTCTACAACTACGTCAAAGATAAACGGACTGTCGGCGTTATCCGCGAGTTTCCGGAACGTGGCTTGGTAGAGGTGGCAGAACCGATTGGAGTCATCTTCTCACTCACACCGATCACGAACCCCACTTCGACGGTTCTCTTCAAATGCATCATGGCCATCAAGACGCGCAATGCGGTGATTTTCAGTCCGCATCCGAACGCCTGGCACTGTTGCCATGAAGCAGTGCGCATCATGTACGAGACAGCCGTGAAGCACGGAGCGCCCGAAGGCGTCTTCACTTGCCTCGAATCGCATACCCTGGACGACAACGCCTACCTGATGCGGCACAAAGACATTGGGCTAATCGATGCCACCGGTGGACCGAGTGCGGTGAAGGCTGCTTATAGTTCCGGCAAGCCCGCCCTGGGTGTGGGGCCGGGGAATTCGCCGGTGTATCTGGAAAAGACCGCCGACCTGAACATGGCGGTGGTGGACATCATCACCTCCAAGACGTTCGACAATGGAACCATCTGCGCCTCAGAGCAGACCGTGGTGATCGATGATGAGATCTACGATGTCGTCCTGAAGAAGTTTGCTGATTTGGGCGCCCACGTCTGCAACCATAAAGAGGCGGAGCTACTGGGGCGTGCGGTGATCGACTCCGAGACCGGACATATGCAGCCGGCGGCCGTTGGCCAGAGAGCGTCCGATATTGCTCGCATGGTGGGCCTGTCGGTCAAGCCGGACACCAAGCTTCTGATTGCGCCGATTCAAGGTGTGGGCCGGAAACATCCTCTGTCGTTCGAAAAACTATTTCCCGTGCTCGCCGTCTACCGGGCCAAATCTGTCGACGAGGCGCTCAAAGTGTGCGTGGACGTGAATCACGCTGGCGGGCTTGGACACACAGCGGTCATCTTTTCCCGCAATGACGCCATCATCCAGAAGTTCGGAGAAGTGATCAATGCCGGGCGGATTATCGTGAATTCGCCTGGATCCGTTGGAGCCTTCGGCGGCATTTACAACGATATGGTTCCCACTTTTTCCTTCGGGTGTGGGACGGGCGGTGGAAACAGCACCACCGACAACGTCAATGTCTATCACTACCTGAATATCAAACGCGTGGCGCGAAGGACGCAAGCGCATATGTGGTTTCGAGTGCCCAATCAAATCTACTTCAACGTGAATGCCGTGGAGAATCTGCGGCGCCTGGTATCACGCTCCACCGTCATCGTTACCAACCAGGCTCTGGAGCAATTTGGACTTGTCGATGTCGTCCGCCGCAATATTCCCGCCCAGACATTAGTTCACGTCTCCGTCATTCCTGATGCGGAGCCAGAGGTCAAAGTGGTGATGCAGGGGGTGGAGACGCTCAACTTATACAAGGTGGATCAGATCATCGCCCTGGGCGGTGGATCGGTGATCGATGCCGCGAAGATCATGAAGCTCAAGTACGAATCGCCGCAGGCCGACCTGGAGGAACTGGCGGCGCCGTTTATGGATATTCGCAAGCGGGTGGTCGAATACCCGACCGAGAAGACCAATCGGGCGCGCTTGATTGCGATTCCTACGACGAGCGGGACGGGAAGTGAGGTCACTCCTTTCGCGGTGCTGTCGGACAAAGAGCACGGCCGCAAGGTGACCCTGGCCGACTACTCGCTGACCCCGGACGTGGCGATCGTCGATCCGCAGTTCGTGATGTCGATGCCGCGAGGCCTGACCGCCGACACCGGTATTGACTGTTTGACCCACGCCCTGGAGGCAGGGGTTTCGATTCTGGCGTCTCCGTACACCGATTCGAATGCGATGCAAGCGATTCGGCTGGTGTTCAAGTACCTGCCGATTGCGTACGAGCATCCCAGCGACGAAGAGGCGCGGAGCATGATGCACAATGCGGCCTGCATCGCGGCGATTGCATTCTCCAATGCGGCAGTAGGTGTCAATCACGCACTGGCTCACGCTTTCGGCGCTCGCTTTGGAGTCGCACACGGTCGAGCGAATGCCCTCATGTTGCCGCACGTCATTGCCTACAACGCAGCAGTGCCTACCAAGTTTGCGCCATCGCCGAATCAGAAGGGGTATGTGGCTCACAAGAAATACGCAACCATGGCGGATTTGCTGGGCCTGGGCGGCAATACGATTGATGAGAAGGTAAAGAACCTGGTGGCGGCGACCGTACAGTTGCTTGACCGATTGGCGATTCCGCGTTCGATCGCCGAGTTGGGAATTTCGAGGGAGGACTTTGAGCGGGCGATGCCCGATCTGGCCAAGAATGCGTTTGACGATCCTTCCTGGCGGTCGAATCCGCGTATGCCGCTGGTGAACGAGCTAGTCGGCCTCTTTTGGAGCGCATATGAGGGACGGGGCATCATAAGAGCGCAAGGGGCATTACAGCACCAGACCGCATGAGGAAGATTATGCCGAAAGCAATGATCGCGGAGTGGTTCAAAGTCGATGAATCGCGACTAATTCAAAGTTTGCAAGAAGCTTCTAAGAAACTGGATCAGGTCGAAGGCGAGGTAATTGTGGATTTTACTTCGGTCCGGCGTATTGATCCGGGCGCGCTGCGAGAATTGGGACAGATGGCGGATCGAGCAGACGACAAAACTATCAAGATTGGCCTGCGCGGGGTCAACATCGACGTGTACAAGGTGCTTAAGCTGATGAAACTGGCGCCACGCTTTTTCTTTCTCACTTGAGAAGCGAGGTCGAGCGGAGACATACCATGCCACAGAATCGAGACAGCGACCGGCTCTCCGGGGGGGATGCTCTTTTCCTCTATCTCGAAAGGGAAGGTATGCCTCTGAATGTGGCCTCAGTCAACGTATTTGAAGGAGAGATTTCGCTCAAGGCCTGCAGCGCGTTTGTCGAATCGAAGTTGCCGCTTATTCCCCGATACCGGCAGCGGGTCGTGTCTCCTCCGTTCAGTATCGGTCTTCCGATCTGGGAGTACGATCCCGAATTCGATATACGAAATCACGTGCATCAGGTCATGCTCAGGTATGGGACGGACGCTGAGTTCAAGGCGGTCGCAGGAAAAATTCTAAGCCGAATGATGGACCGCCAAAGGCCCCTCTGGGATTTCACCCTGGTACGCGGTTTGAAAGGGGGCAACACCGGCATCGTCACGCGCATGCATCACTGCTTAGCCGACGGACTCGCCGGGGTGGGACTTCTGAATGTGTTGATGGATCCGAGTCCCGAGGTTCATCCCTTGCCCAAGAGGAAGGTACGCTTTCAGGTGCCGCCGCAAAAGGACCCCACGACATCGCTGTTGGATGAGTTGATTGCGTCATCCTCGTCGGTCGCACAACGAGTGCTTACCGCACAAACGGAATTGCTGACGGTGCTGCAACAAGTGCTTGGTACCGATCGCCATGAAACTGGTTCTCACCCTGAGCCGCAGGCGAATGGGAAGGCCGATCTCTCGATGGATGATTTCGCGCGATTCATGCCCGAACTGACCGGGACCACGCAGCGATTGCCGTTTAACATTATTTGCCGCGGGCCTCAGAATTTCAGGTGGGCGGAAATTCCGCTGGCGGACATCAAAGCGATAAAGCAAGCATGCGGTGCGACTGTCAACGATGTGGTGCTTACCATAGTCGCTTCAGCGGTGCAGCGCTACGTCGAGCGGCAAGAGGTCCGCATCCAGGGACGGATGTTGCGAATTGGGGTTCCCGTCAATGTGCGCGGCAACGGAAGCGTCAGCGAACTTGGGAATCGCATTACTTTCCTGCCCCTTACCGTCCCGCTCGACATTCGCAGTCCTCGAAAACTCATGAATGCGATCCGCGAGCGAGTCGCATTCTTGAAGAGGGCGCACGTGGCGGAACTGGTCGGCATGGCCGGCACGATGTTGGGCACGATTCCAACTGCGGCACAGGTGGTGGTAGGGCCGATTATCAGCCAGTTGCCGCTGGGACTGTGCAATCTAATTTGCACGAATGTCCCCGGGCCTGCGTTTCCTCTTTATCTGCTCGGCCACAAGATGTTGCGCTTCTACCCGTACGTGCCGATCGGCGGAGACATTGGGATCAACTGCGCGGTTCTCTCCTATAACGGAACGGCATACTTCGGTTTCACCGGCGATGTGCATGCGGCGCCAGATCTCTGGCGGCTGGAGAAATTTCTAACCGCGAGCTTCGTCGAGTTGCGGAAGTCGCTGCGTATCCGTTCTGCACGCCGTAAAACCCCAGGTGCGGCAGAACCAGCCGATCATCGCGCAACTTCTACGGAAAAACCTGGAAGACGTCCTTTACAGCCGGCCCTCCTCATTCCATCAAAACCCGACCCGGAACCAACCACCGTGAGGAAAGAGAAGAGCGAACCTCAAGCACGCATAGTCGCTTAGCACGCGGCCGGCGTGGAACGTTGGCGAGAGATGCCTCACAACAGTAAGTTCGATTTTGACTTCGTGATTGTCGGTTCCGGTTTCGGAGGCAGTGTCGCCGCATACCGGTTAGCAGAAAAAGGGTACACGGTGGCGGTGATGGAGATGGGCAAGCGGTGGTCGCCCGAAACCTTGCCACGTACCAGTTGGTCCCTGCACCGCTGGTTCTGGCGTCCCAAACTAGGGCTCAACGGCTTTTTCAACATCCGATATTTCCGGCATGTCACCATCCTGCACGGTTGCGCAGTTGGGGGCGGTTCGATTACCTATGCGACTACACTGTTGCGGCCACCTGAGCGAGTGTGGCAGGCAGGATCCTGGACTGGACTCGCGGCATGGCAACAAGAGATGCCGCGGCACTATGACACGGCATCCCGGATGCTGGGAGTGGTGGAAAACACGATTCTCGGCCCCGCCGACCACCTCCTGAAGGCGGCAGCGCAGGAAGTCGGAGTCGCCAATACTTTCTACCGCACCAGCGTAGCGATTTTCCAACCAGCGAACGGAGAGGCCGGCGGCAACACCTTTCCTGATCCTTTCTTCGGTGGCGAAGGGCCGGCGCGTACGACATGCATTGGCTGTGGCGGTTGCATGATGGGATGCCGCTACGGCGCGAAGAACACCCTGGATTTGAACTATCTGTATCTTGCGGAAACGCGAGGAGCGCGGATTCTTGCGGAAACTAAAGTAGTCGAGGTCGAACCCCTGCACGGAGCCTCTGATGGCAGCGCAGGTTATGAAGTGCGTACGGTCAAATCCACGGGCTGGCTCGGGAGAGACCCGCGACGATTTACGTGTCGCGGGGTGGTGTTCTCGGCGTCTTCTCTGGGAACCATGGATTTGCTGTTCCATCTCAAAGAGAGCGGTTTGTTGCCGCGAATCAGCGATCAACTCGGCAAGCATGTCCGTACCAATTCCGAATCGCTGCTTGCGGTGCGCATGCCGGGAAGCCGCGAAGACCTGTCAAAAGGCGTTGCGATTGGTTCCGGTATTTATATCGACGAATGCACGCACATCGAAGCAGTTCGCTACCCGAGCGGTTCCGACACGATGAGCATGCTCACCACGCTGCTGACCGGAGGTACTCCGGGCCGCGTGCGCATCACGCGCTGGCTGAAAAATCTTGCGTTCGGGTTGCTGCGGCATCCCTTGCGGACTTTACGGGTGCTGCAACCGTTTGGATGGGCGCGCGAAAATGTAGTGCTGCTTTGCATGCAGGCCACGGAAGGTGATTTGGAGATGTGCTGGCGCCGTCCCTGGTTCTGGCCCTTCAGGAAATCGCTCGGCAGCCGAGGACAGAAGGTCCCGACCTACATTCCACAGGCGAATGACTTTGCGGAAAACTTTGCCCGGCTGACTGGCGGCACTGCCATGAGCATGATTCCGGAAATCCTCTTCGACGTTCCGGGCACGGCACATTGCCTTGGCGGTTGCGTGATCGCAAGGTCTTCCCAACAGGGTGTGGTCGACCATCACCACCGCGTCTTCGGTTACAAAAACATGTACGTGTGCGATGGATCGGTGGTCGCCGCGAATCTCGGTGTGAATCCCAGCCTGACGATTACAGCTCTTGCCGAACGTGCCATGGAGTTCGTACGACCAGCCTCGCACACGAATTGGAACGATTGCTCCGAAATCGACCCATCGACTTCACCCCACGCCTAGGCGGAAAACTGATTCTTCCTGTCAGTCGGAAGTAGAGGCCACTTTAGATCATGCTGGCGTGTGACCCCCCTCACAGACAATGAAGCCCCACCTCACAGACCGGGATCGGCGAGGAGCGCAGAATGTCAGCGGATGCAGATCCATCGTACTGGATGCTGCTGGTCTGCCAGGTACTGATTCTGGTTGCCAATTTGTTCAGGGACTCTAAAGCACTGCCATGGGGTTGGGGGCAGCCCGCATATGGACAGTCACGTAACATTACTCGGCTCTTTTCCTGTTTCGCATGATCGCCAGAACGCCGACACAGGCGCAACGAAACAGCGACGGGACTTTATCCGCTGGCGCACGACTGGAAACTCAATCCCTGACGCCGAGGACCTCCCGGACCGGTCATTCCTCCGAGAAAACGTAAATGGTCGAATTCCGTAGCCCCTTGACTTGGCGTTCGTAAGTTTCTGTCGACTTCGTCCACAGAGAGAGATGGCAACTTCATGGTCGAGGGATTCCGCTCACCCGCAGAATCGACGTACTGGTTGATCCAAGGCCGAACCTTGTTCCTGGTGATTCACCTGCTAGGTCTCGCCTGCTTTTCATACATCGCGGCGAAACGCCTGCGACCGTTGCTTCGGGGACAAGCGGACTTTCGCTTCGATCGTCCAGTGCAAAGACTGGGAAAAGTTTTCCAGTTCTGGCTGGCGCAGTGGAGACATCCACGCTACCCGGCGGCGGGCATCATCCACATCCTCGTTTTCGCAGGTTTCCTTCTGCTTGCGACGCGTGCCTTCTCTCTGATTCTTGGCTTCTCAGACAACTTCTTCGGGGCCACCGTAGTCGGTCACATCTACGAGATGGTCAGAGAGTATGCCACCACCATCGTTTTTGCCTGCATGGTCGTTCTGGCAATTCGACGGCTCGTCTTCAAACCCGCGCGCTACGCTGTGCCGGCGAAATATGGGAAAAGCCACACTGGAGACGCCATTCTTCTTCTAGCCTTGATCGCGATCCTGATGTTGGCCGATGGCGTCTTCGAAGCTAGCAAGGCGGCGGCGCAAGTGCGGCAAGGCCAACCGGCCGAATTCCTGGCTTTCCTTTCACTGCCGTGGATTCTCGAGGGTGTGCTGGTTGGGGCCCCACTGGCGACCCTCCAAAAGCTCTATCTCGGCAGCTATCTCGCCCACGACCTGACCTTCTTTTTATTGCTGTGCTACCGGCCTTTCGGAATCCAGTTTCACGTGGAGACTTCGCTGTTCAGCATCTACTTTGCCAAGCTGGATCGCGCAACCCTTAAGCCCGTACGGTGGGGAGTTTCCGACCAACAACTGGACGAACTGAAATCTTTCGGCGTGAAGACGTTCGACGACTTTACGTGGAAGCACATGCTGGACTTCTATTCCTGCGCCGATTGCGGCCGCTGCTCTGACAATTGTCCGGCGAACGCAGTGGGACGCCCGCTGTCCCCGAGATTCCTGACCATCAAGGCCCGCGATTATTGCTTCGAGCACTATCCGGTGTTGGGCAAGTCGGAAAATGGAACCGCGTTGATCGGCGGCATTTATTCGGAAGACGAGATCTGGTCTTGCACGACCTGCGGCGCATGCGAGCAGGAATGTCCACTGCTGATCGAATACATCGATAAGATCGTCGACTTGCGCCGCGGCTTGGTCGACGAAGGCAATGTTCCTCAATCTCTGCAGAAAGCGCTCAAGGCGCTTGAGAGCCGAGGAAATCCCTACGGCAAGATGGAAAAGAAGAAGGCCGACTGGACTAAGGCTAAAGAATTTGAGCAGGACTGCCAGGTCAAGATCCTGGATGGCAGCACTCCCGCCGACACCTTGTACTTCGTCGACAGTGTCACTTCCTACGACGACCGCATACAGGCAATCGGGCGGGCGACCGCGAAAATCCTCGATCGCCTTGGAGTCAATTTCGGAATCCTTGGCGCTGCGGAAAGAGACAGCGGTCACGAAGTGCGGCGCTTTGGCGAAGAAACCTTGTTCATGGCTCTGCGCGATCACAACGTCGAAGGCATCAAGGCCTCGGGCGTCCAACGCATCGTCACCGCCGATCCCCACGCCTACAACGCGCTCAAACATGATTACAAAGACGTGCCGCCAGTCGAGCACATCAGCCAAGTCATCGCCCGCGAAGTGAAAGCGGGCAACATTACCTTCACTCGGCCCGCGAACGACAGCGACGTCTTCACTTACCACGATCCTTGCTATCTGGGCCGGCACAACCAGATCTATGACGATCCCCGCGATGTGCTCGATGCCATTCCCGGTCTGAAGCGGGTCGAGATGAGCCGATCCCGAGACCGCTCCTTCTGCTGTGGTGGCGGGGGACTGATGCTGTTTTACGAACCGAAGGAAGAACAGCGAATCGGTGTGAAACGAGTGCAGATGGCCGCTGAGGCCGGGGCAAACGTGATCGTGACCGCGTGCCCGTTCTGCATGGTGAATATGGAAGATGCGATCAAGGTTGCGGGCTTGGAAGCAAAGATGACAGCCATCGATCTCAGCGAACTAGTTGAGAGACAGATGGTATGCAAAAAAGAATCGAAAACCGTAGCAGTTCACGGAGGCTGAAAGTGGAAATTCTAGTTTGCGCGAGAAGAGTGCCCGACACGTCGGAAAACGAGATCCAACTGAACGCCGCCGGCAACGACATCGAGCGGGATGACCTCGTCTATTCGATCAACGAGTGGGATAACTACGCGGTCGAGGAAGCTTTGCAGATCGTTGCCCGGGTTGGCGGAACGGTCACCGTGGCGACAGTTGGCAATGAAGATGACGAGGAAATCCTGCGCCGCGAAATGGCCATGGGCGCGACTCATGGGGTTTTGATTTCCGATGACGCCTTCGCCGGATCGGACGCCCGGGGTATTGCCACCATCCTCAGAGCCTTCGTACAGAAAGGCAAGTATGACCTGATCCTGACTGGCGTTCAGGCGGAGGACGGCGGGGCCCTGGTGGGCGGTATGCTCGCCGCGATGCTCGACTATCCCTTCGCATCGCTGGTGAATTCCATTGAAGTGCTCGACGGTAAGACGCTGAAGATCAGCCGCGAAATCGCCGGAGGCAACAAGGAAGTCAACCAGATTGATCTGCCTTGCGTGCTCTCCATTCAGACTGGCATCAACGAACCCCGCTACGTCGGCATGCGAGGGATTCGTCAGGTAGCTTCACTCCCGATTCCGACGTTGGGCGTTTCCGAGTTGAATCTCGATCCGCAGATCGTTGGATTGGCTGCCGCAAAAGTCCAGCGCGTGGATTACTTCACGCCCGCCACCGGCAAGGGCGCCGAGATACTCCAAGGCAGCAGGGAAGAGATCGTCGACAAACTGTTCGAACTGGTAGCCGCCAAAGGAGGGTTGAAATAATGTCACGCATTTTTGCTTACATCGTTCACAAGGCTGGCATCGCCGATGACTCAGCGCTCGAACTGGCGGCCGCCGCAAGAAGAATCGACCCCTCTGCACCGCTGACCGCGCTGGTCATTGGCTCAGGACCAGACTTGGATAATGTGTGCGCCGCGCTGCCCAACACTTATGCCGAGATCTGGAAAGTTGCGAACGAATCCCTCGCCTATCCCAATGCCGAACTTGTGCGCCCGGCGCTGGTGAAGATCCTGCCCGCGGGCAGCATCCTTCTGATCGCCCACGAACATTTCGGAATCGATCTTGCGCCTGGACTGTCCGTCCGAATGAACGCGCAGTGCGTGTCCGATGTTTTGGCCATCGACGGCATGGTGGGTTCAACCCTCACGGTTGTTCGCCAGGAATTCGGCGGACAAGTCAGTGCCCACGTGACTTGTGACACCTCATCTGGCGCGGTGATCACTGTTCGACCGGGCGCCTTCAAGCCGTTGGAAACGGCTGCTGCGAACGGAACCATTATTGACAAATCTTCTGAAGTTGACGTCTTGACCGCGAAACGGAGCTACCTCGAGACCGTCGTCGCTGAGGCGGGCGACGTCGATATCACCAAACACGCGGTGCTGGTTTCTATCGGCCGGGGCATTCAGGAAAAAGACAATGTCGCAATGGCCGAAGAGCTGGCCGAGGCCCTCGGCGCCGCTCTCAGTTGCTCGCGCCCGGTCGTCGATGCCAAGTGGCTGGAGAAATCCCGCCAGGTCGGCACCTCTGGCAAGACCGTGAAGCCCAAGGTTTACCTGGCTTGCGGCATCAGCGGAGCCTTTCAGCATCTCGCCGGAATCAAGGGCAATCCCTTCATCATCGCCATCAACAAGAACCCCAAGGCGCCGATCTTCCAGGTTGCCGATGTTGGCATTGTCGATGACCTGCTGGAGTTCTTGCCGGAATTCACCAACAAAGTTCGCGAAATGCACAGTCTGTCGACAAAGTGAGGATACCGCCCATGATTGCTCCCAAGACACTTAAGCTAAGCCTGAAATCGCTCCGCGACTTCGCCAAGAAGCGGTTGCCCGACGAAACCCTCATCGAGCTGGACGAGCGCGATGAATGCCCGCTCGAGATCGTGCGGCATATGTGCAGCCCCGACAAGCTGGGCATTCAGCTCCTGTTCATCCCCGAGGAATTCGGCGGAATGGGCGGCGGCGCCTTTGATGTCTATTGCATTTGCGAAGAGATGGCGCACATCGATCTCGGCATTGCTACGGCGGTTCTGGCGACCTTTCTCGGGAGCGATCCCATCACGGTCGGGGCCACTCCGGCGCAGAAGAAGCTGTGGCTGAGCCGCATCGCCGACGAAGGAATCCTGTTCGCTTACGGCGCCACCGAGCCCGAGGCCGGCAGCGATCTGGGATCGCTTCGCACGACCGCCGATCGTGTGATGAAGGACGACAAAATTGTCGGTTACAAGATCAATGGCAACAAGCAGTGGATCAGCAACGGTGGTATCGCTGACGCTTACACGGTGCTGGCGAATACCCCCGCGGGTCCGAGCTGGTTCGTGGTGGAAAAGGGCACCAAGGGTTTCACTCACGATGAACCCGAAGATAAGCACGGCATTCGGCTCAGCAACACGGCAGCCCTGGCATTCAGCGACGTCTACGTCGATGCCGACCGGCTCCTCGGCGGAGTTGAGGGCCAGGGCTTGACTCAAGCGCAAGCCGTCTTCGGCTACACGCGCTTGATGGTCGCTGCATTCGGGTTGGGCGGAGGCTGGGCCGCGCTCGATCGCGCGATTCCTTATTCCACCAAACGTATACAAGCTGGCGCCCCACTCTCCGAAAAGCAGGGCTACACCCACAAGTTGATCGTTCCCCATGTGGCGCGCCTGGAAGCCGCTCGCGCGTACATCGAAGAAACTGCCGAGCGCATCGACGCTGGTAGCGAAGGCAGCTTGAACACCGAGGGCGCTATCGCGAAGTACATGGCGACCGAAGCTGGTAATGCCGCTGCTGAGGCCAGTATCCAGGCACTGGGCGGGTATGGTTACACCCACGAATATATGGTGGAGAAGATCAGCCGCGACGTTCGCATCACCACCATATATGAAGGCACCTCCGAGATCATGGAGATGACCATCAGTCGCGATCGTTGGCAGCTTCACTTGAAAACGCGCGGTCAGCATTATCATGATGAGGCCCGCAAGTTCGAAGCGTTGCACGTGCAGCATCCGGAAGTGGGTGCGAATGTGGCCGCGCTCGGTTTGCACGCTCTGGCCGACGTCATGGAACGGGCCCGTGCAGGCCGCCTCACGCGCTATCAGCATGTTCTGCTGCGATTGGGCGAACTGATCGCTTACGCCGAGTGCGCTGGAACCCTATCTCGCCGGGCCGCGCTCATGGCCGACGGAAAACTCAACGAAAAAACCAGCCGCCGCTTCGATGCGAAAGGACTTGCGGCAATAAGCCGAGTCTTCGCCCGCGAAGCTACGCTCAAGGTTGCCGGAGAGGGCTTGCGCCTGATTATCGGCGCCGGCGGCGTGAGCGAAGCAGATATCACCGCCCTTGAAACGACTCTGGGTTTGCCCGCTATTCACCGTGCGCAGGCAGGCCTGATCACCGACATGGATTCCATCGCCGACGTTCTGTACAGCCGCGCGGCGAAATTGCAGACCGCAGCCTGAATGCACGACTAAGCAGGAGCCTCATCATGGAAGATACCGCGCATCGAGCCGTCGCGATCGTGGGCGTAGGAGCGGTGTTGCCCGACGCCCCTAATGCATCCGCGTTTTGGGAGAACATCAAGACTGGACGATACAGCATCAGTGACGTTTCCCCCGATCGTTGGGATCCAGAGTTTTACTACGACGCCGATCACAGTGTTCCGGATAAGACCTATTCCAAGATTGGGGGATGGGTCCGGGAACACGTGTGGGAACCGATGAAATGGCATCTAGCGATTCCGCCGCGAGTTGTGGATGCGATGGATGAATCGCAGAAGTGGGCCATCTCCTGCACCCGGGAGGCGCTCGAAGATTATGGCTATCCCAAGCGCCCATTGAACACGGATCGCACTGCCGTGATTCTCGGCAACGCCATGGCTGGCGAGAAACATTACTTCACCGCACTACGCCTGTATTTCCCCGAATACGCGCACGAACTGGCGGAGAGCGCCAGCTTTGCCGCGCTGCCTGCTGCCTTACGCCGCGACATCACCCGCGAATTGCATGACCGCATGAATCATCGCATTCCCGATGTCACTGAAGACACCATGCCCGGCGAACTGGCGAACTGCATTGCCGGGCGCCTTGCCAACACCTTCAATTTCCACGGTCCCAATTACGTGGTCGATGCAGCCTGCGCATCGGCAATGGCTGCATTCAGCGCCGCGGTTGAGGGTCTGGTGGAGAACGATTTCGATGTGGCAGTCACAGGCGGCATCGATCGCAATATGGGCGCTTCCACTTATGTGAAATTCAGCAAGATCGGCGCGCTTTCGGCCTCCGGCACACGCCCCTACGCCGATGGTGCCGATGGCTTCGTGATGGGCGAGGGTTCTGTCATCTTTCTGCTGAAACGACTAGCC
Source organism: Terriglobia bacterium (assembly GCA_963832635.1). Classification (GTDB taxonomy): domain Bacteria; phylum Acidobacteriota; class Terriglobia; order Terriglobales; family Acidobacteriaceae; genus DATFTE01. The sequence continues at coordinate 142,343 of CAWHVH010000007.1, forward strand.
GACGCCGAACGTGAAGGTGACAAGATTTACGCGGTGCTGCGCGGCATCGCCGGATCGAGCGATGGCAAGGGCAAAGGCATCACCGCACCCAATCCCATCGGACAGAAACTGAGCATCGAACGCGCCTGGCAAAACGCTGGGCTCTCGCCAGCCACCGTCAGCTTCATCGAAGGCCACGGCACCTCAACCAGAGTCGGGGACGTAGTCGAAGTACAAAGCATGACTGAGGTGCTGAGTGCATTTCATCTAGCGCCTCACACGGTGGCGCTGGGTTCGGTGAAATCGAATATCGGACATCTCAAAGCCGCCGCCGGCGCCGCTGGATTGCTGAAAGCTACCCTGGCATTGCATAACAAAGTGCTGCCGCCCAGCGTGCACTGTGATCACCCCAATCCGGATATCGACTTTGCCCACTCCCCGCTCTACGTGAACACGGAACTGAAGCCGTGGCCGATGACGCCCGACGGAGTGCGTCGGGCGGGCGCCAGTGCGTTTGGTTTCGGCGGAACTAACTTCCACGTTGTGCTCGAGGAATATATTCCCCACCGTCTGAACGGAAACGGCAAGCACTCGGTCGCAGTCGGCGCCATTCCGGTCGCCGTGATGAATGAGGGCAATATGAATACCAGGAATGCGGTGGATGAAAACCAGGTTACTCGTTCTTCTCAGCCGTTAGCGCAGGTGCAGGACATTCCGCAAGCCTCTTCGTTGAAATTGCCTTTGCGTGGCGCGTTGGTCATGGGCGCCAATTCGAATGCCGAACTGATCGAGCGCCTGGGTTCCGTGCAGAAGGCTGCCGAAGCGGGTCATGCCCCGGAACTTTCCGCTCCCTCTGAAAAAGATTTGCGCGCACCCCAGCGCCTGGCGATCGATTACGCCGACGTTGCCGACCTGCTCGACAAATCGGTCAAGGCGCTGAAGGCGCTCGCGGCCGACCAAGATCCCGTCTGGAAGGCTCTGCGCGCGCAAGGCATTTTTCGCGGCCGCGGCCCCGCACCTAAAGTTGCCTTCCTTTATACCGGACAAGGTTCGCAATACGCCAACATGCTCCGGCCACTGTTCACCACCGAGCCCATCGTTGCCAGGACCTTCGCCGAAGCCAATCGTGTGATGACTCCTCTGCTCGGAAAGCCGCTTACCGATTTTATCTTTGTCGACCAGTCCGACGAGAACGCGGTGGCCAAGGCCGAAGAAGATCTGCGCCAGACCGCCATCACGCAACCCGCCGTGCTCGCGACCGACGAAGCGCTCACGCGTCTGTTAGCCGCTTATGGCATCAGGCCCGCTATGACAATGGGTCACAGCCTGGGCGAATACGGCGCGCTCGTGGCCGCCGGCGCGTTGCCTTTCGACGATGCGCTCGAAGCAGTCAGCGCGCGCGGTCGCGGCATGACCCAGGTCGCGATGGACGACAACGGGCGCATGGCCGCAGTCTTCGCGCCCCTCGCGGAAGTCGAACGCATTCTAAAGACTATCGATGGCTACGTCGTCATCGCCAACATCAACAGCGGTTCTCAGGCTGTCATCGGCGGTGCCAGCAAAGCCGTTGAGCATGCCATCGACGCCTTCCAGAAAGCCGGCTATGAGCCCGTTCTCCTGCCGGTGAGTCACGCCTTCCACACTTCCATCGTTGCCGCCGCCGGCGTGCCTCTCCGAAAAGAACTCGAGCGTCTCCGCCTGCAGTCACCGCAACTGCCCATCGTCGCCAACGTCGACGGAGAGTTCTATCCCATGGGTCCCGATGTCGTTCCCAAAATGCTCGACATCCTCACCCGCCAAGTCGCCTCGCCCGTGCAATTTGTGAAAGGCTTGCGCACTCTCTACGCCGCCGGTGCCCGTGTGTTTGTGGAAGTTGGCCCGAAGAAAGCATTGCAGGGATTCGCCGAGGACGTGCTTAAAGAACACAACGATGTGGTTTCTCTTTTTACCAACCATCCCAAGGTCGGCGATATCGCGGCTTTCAACCAGGCGCTGTGTGCGCTCTACGCCGCGGGATTGGGCCGCGGGATCGCCGCATCGATTCCTGCGAAAGCTTCTGAACCCGTTCCGGTCGACGTGGCCACACTGCCCGCGACGCCGCTGAACCAAGACCGTTACTCCGAGCTCGGACACATGTTCGCCGATGTTCTCGAGCGAGGCTGGAAGGTTTACCACGGCCATAACGGCGAGTCCGCAGATGTTCCTGTGGTCATCACGGGAGCGGCTCTCGGCCTGCCCGGAACCGAACGCATCTTCGATGACAGCAACGTAAGCCGCATTCTACGAGGCGATCAGTTCATCGCTCCGATTCCCACGCATTTTCGTCAGGCCATGCTCGATAAACGCATCACGCGCCTGTTGAAGAGCGACAACGGCGAGCCCACTTTCGAGTCCATCGCCAACATCGCGGACGTCATTAAACTGGCGGGACGCGGAGGCCAGTTCGATCTGGAAAAGGAGTTCGGTGTCTCCGCCGACCGCGCCGCTGCGCTTGACCGCGTCACCCGTCTCGCCATGGGCGCGGGCATCGATGCGCTGCGTGATGCCGGCATCCCACTTGTCATGCGCTATAAGACCACCACCAAGGCCACACAGTTGCCCGATCGCTGGGGTTTGCCAGATGCTCTGCGCGACGATACCGGCGTGATCTTTGCCTCTGCCTTTCCTGGCTATGACTCCTTCGCCGATGAAATGTCGCGTTATTACGCCGACCACGCCCGCCGCGAGCAATTGACCATGCTCGAAAGTTTGCTTGCCCGTGCCGTCGAAGGCAACGGACACTCCAGCGTCATGCCCGAAATCGCGCGTCGCATCGCGGAAGTGCGTGCCACCATCGAAAAGAACCCCTATATCTTCGACCGTCGCTTCCTGTTCAAGGTCCTCTCCATGGGGCATTCACAATTCGCGGAGTTTATCGGCGCGCGTGGCCCCAACACGCAGATCAACGCAGCCTGCGCCAGCACCACACTAGGTGTAACCCTGGCCCAGGACTGGATTCGCGCCGGACGGTGCAACCGGGTGATTGTCATCTCCGCCGACGACGTCACCTCCGAACACATGTTGGAATGGTTTGGTCCAGGATTCCTCGCCAGCGGCGCGGCCGCCACTGACGAGAGTGTCAGCGAAGCTGCCATCCCTTTCGATCGTCGCCGCCATGGCTTGATCATGGGCATGGGTGCGGCTGCGCTTGTCGTCGAGAGCGCCGCAGCGGCCAGCCAGCGTGGCATTCACCCCATCTGCGAATTACTCAGCGCGGTCACTGCCAATAGCGCGTTTCATGGCAGCCGCCTCGATGTGCAGCACATCGGTCGGGTCATGGAAAGCCTGGTTGCCCAAGCCGAAACTCGACGTGGCATCTCGCGCCAGCAAATGGCGTCGCAAACCGTATTTGTTTCGCACGAAACCTATACGCCCGCGCGCGGCGGCAGCGCCTCCGCGGAAATCTACGCCCTGCGGCAGGTCTTCGGAGAGGTTGCTGATCGCATCGTGATCGCCAATACCAAGGGCTTCACCGGGCACGCCATGGGTACTGGCATTGAAGATGTAGTCGCGGTAAAGGCTCTGGAAACCGGATGCGTGCCGCCCGTCGCCAACTTCAAGGAAGTCGACCCTGAACTCGGTGCCCTCAATTTGTCGAAAGGTGGGCTCTATCCCATCGAATATGCGCTGCATCTTGCAGCAGGCTTCGGATCGCAGATCAGCATGACCCTTTTGCATTGGCTGAAGACCAAGGACGGGGTGCGCCGTGGACCGAATGCCCTGGGCTACGCCTATCGCATCGCTGACACAGATGTCTGGAATGCCTGGATGAATAGCGTTACGGGTCACCCTGGCTGCGATCTCGAAGTCGTCCATCGCACCCTGCGCATGAAAGATAAAGTAGCAGCAGCGCGGATCGCCGCCGTGTCTCATGATGTCCCAGCGACCCTTCCTGCGCCTGAGCCACCCGAGCCCACGCCTCAGCAGTTTCAACCAGTCGCTGCGGTCGCCAGCGCGCACGCAGAATCCGTGAAGCAACACGTGCTCGCCCTGGTGGCGGAGAAAACCGGTTACCCGGTCGATATGCTCGACCTCGATTTGGATCTCGAAGCGGATTTAGGTGTCGACACCGTCAAGCAGGCTGAAGTATTCGCCGCCGTCCGCGAGGCCTATGGCATCGCTCGTGACGACCAGATCAAATTGCGCGATTTCCCAACGCTCGCTCACGTCATCCGCTTCGTGCATGATCGGCGTCCCGAGCTGGCCGGCCAGCCGTCGCGGGCCGCGTCCGCAGTAAAAATAGACACCGAGGTCGACGTGTCCGTTGCAAAACCCGACTCGAACGTTTCAAGGGAAGCCGTGCAACAGCGCATTCTGGAACTCGTCGTGGAGAAGACCGGCTACCCCAAAGACATGCTTGACCTCGACCTCGATCTCGAAGCCGACCTCGGCGTCGATACCGTCAAACAGGCGGAGATGTTTGCCGCCGTGCGCGCAGCCTACAATATCCCACGTGACGAGAACCTGAAGCTACGCGACTACCCGACGCTCGCGCACGTGATCCGTTTCGTGCTAGAGAAACGCCCCGACCTCGCCAACACAGCTACCCCTCTATCGACGACCAAGCCTGCCGGTGCGCGTGCAACCGTGGCCCCCGTTCCGCAAGTTGTCTCCGAGGACTCAATTCGAGAAAAGGTCCTCGCAATTGTCGCCGAAAAAACCGGCTATCCCAAAGACATGCTCGACCTCGATCTCGACCTCGAAGCCGATCTCGGCGTCGATACCGTCAAACAGGCGGAGATGTTTGCCGCCGTGCGCGCAGCCTACAATATTCCACGCGATGAAAACCTCAAACTGCGTGACTTCCCCACATTGGCTCACGTCATCAAGTTTGCCCGCGATCGCCAGCCAGCCCCGGTTGCTGCCGCGCCCGTGCCTGCTCCCACACCGCGGGCTGCATTAACGTCCAGCGTTACGGACGAGTCGATTAAAGAAAAGGTTCTCGAAATTGTCGCGGAAAAAACCGGCTATCCCAAAGACATGCTCGACCTCGATCTCGACCTCGAAGCCGATCTCGGCGTCGACACCGTCAAGCAAGCGGAGATGTTTGCCGCCGTGCGCGCAGCCTATAACATTCCACGCGATGAAAGCCTCAAACTGCGTGACTTCCCCACATTGGCTCACGTCATCAAGTTCGCCCGCGACCGCCAGCCGCTTAGCCAAACTGCCGCTGCTCCAATAGTTCCCCCTACCGCATCGAAGACCGTCGAGCGTCCGCTGCTCGCCAGCTTCGATGCGGCTAATCGTATTCCGCGACGCGTGCCGGTGCCCACTTTGCGTCCATCGCTCACTCTCTGCAAATCGACTGGCGTCACTTTGAGGAACGGTCGCCGGGTTGTCATCATGCCTGACAAGTCGGGAGTAGCCGACGCCCTCACTCAACGGCTGGTGGAGCTGGGAGTCGAAGCCCTCTGTATCGACCCCGTTCTAGACCCGGACCAGCTGATTGTCGTACTCAAAACCTGGCTCTCTGCGGGCCCCGTCCACGGAATCTACTGGCTACCCGCGCTCGACAACGAAGGGCCTCTCAGCGCGATGAACATTTCTTCGTGGCGTGAAGCGCTGCGCGTCCGCGTCAAATCTCTATACACCGCCATGCGCACGCTCTACGAGTCGATCAAGCTTCCCGGCACCTTCCTGGTTTCGGCTACCCGGCTTGGTGGACAACACGGCTACGATCCGTCCGGCGCAGTTGCTCCGCTGGGTGGCGCTGTCACCGGTTTCACCAAGACCTACAAGCGCGAGCGTGCGGACGCCTTGGTGAAAGCCGTCGATTTCGAAGCCACGGGCACCCCCGCCGAAGTCGCCGATCTCCTTATCGAAGAAACTCTGCGCGATCCCGGAGCGGTCGAAATCGGCTATCAGCAAGGCGAACGCTGGACTGTCGGATTGCAGGAACAACCGGCGGTCGATGGCCAGCCCGGCCTCACCTTCGATTCCAACACCGTCTTCGTGATCACGGGGGCTGCGGGAAGCATTGTCTCCGCCATTACCGCCGATCTCGCCGCTGCTTCTGGAGGCACCTTCTACCTGCTTGACCTGGTCCCCGAGCCCGACGCAAATAACCCTGATCTCCAACGCTTCGTCACCGACAAAGAAGGACTCAAACGCGATTTGTTCACTCGTATTCAGGCACGCGGCGAGCGCGCCACACCGGCCTTGGTGGAAAGGGAACTGGCGTCTCTCGAACGCGCCCAGGCTGCGGTTACCGCCATCAACGCCGTCACGATTGCCGGCGGCAAGGCCCACTACTTCAGCGTAAATCTCACCGACGCGGATGGCGTCAGCAGAGTCATCCAGCAAGTCCGCGAGCGCAGCGGACATATCGATGTGTTGCTGCACGCCGCCGGCCTGGAACGCAGCCACTTCCTTCCTGACAAAGATCCTAAGGAGTTCGACCTGGTTTTCGACGTCAAGGCCGACGGATGGTTCAATCTTCTGCGCGCCATCGGTGACATGCCAATCTCGTCGACCATCGCGTTCAGTTCCATCGCCGGTCGCTTCGGCAATGGAGGTCAGACCGATTACAGCTCGGCCAACGATTTATTGTGCAAGATCACGTCCAACTTCCGCACGACTCGCCCCGCGACCCGCGGCATCGTTATTGATTGGACGGCATGGGGCGGCATCGGCATGGCGACTCGCGGCTCAATCCCCAAAATGATGGAGCTTGCGGGCATCGACATGCTCCCGCCCGAAGCCGGAGTCCCCTTAATTCGCCGCGAACTCACCGTGGGAGCAACCCGCGGTGAAATTGTCATTGGACAGCGGCTCGGCGCGCTGCTCAACGAATGGGATCCTACCGGCGGCCTTGACATCGCCGCGGTATCCACGGGAAAGCGTGGACCCATGCTTGGCACACTCGCTTCCGTTACTCTTCAGCACGGTCTCAACGTCCAAACGCCGCTTGATCCGAAAGTTCAGCCGTTCCTGCACGACCACCAGATCGACGGTACTTCCGTTCTTCCCGGCGTGATGGGCATCGAAGGCTTTGCGGAAGCCGCCCTAGCCATGCTTCCATCCTGGTCCATTGCTTCAATCGAAGACGTGAATTTCCTCGCTCCATTCAAGTTTTATCGGAACGAGCCGCGTACCGTAACTACAGAAGTGTTACTGCACTCGGAGAAGGATCACCTGGTTGCGGATTGCCGCTTGATTGGCTACCGCACTCTGCCGAATCAGGCGGAGCCGCAAATCACGACCCACTTCACGAGTCGCGTGCGCCTTGCGAAAGAAGCCCCAGTCGCAATCACTGAGGCCGCGCTGGGAACGCCCACCGGGTCTGTCGTCGAATCCGTTGACGTTTATCGCCTCTACTTTCACGGTCCCGCGTACCAGGTGATCGAACGTGCCTGGTGGGATGGACACCGGATGGTGGGCCTGTTGTCCAAACGCTTGCCCGAGAACCACTATCCGGCTGATCTGCCAACGCTCATGGCACCGCGACTGATCGAACTGTGTTTCCAGACCGCCGGTCTGTGGGAGATGGGTATACAAGGCCGGATGGGCTTGCCGCAACATGTCGACGAAGTCGTCTTGCTACGCTCGCCCGACAGAGCCGAAGGCCGCCTGCATGCCGTGGTCACTCCCCATCCCGAGTTTGAAAATTTCGACGCCGAGGTTGTAGACACTACCGGAAATATCTATGTGCAGTTGCGTGGCTATCGCACGATCGTGCTTCCCAACGCGGTCGATGCGCAACATTTGAAGGCACTGCAATCGGCGATGTCGCTTGAGGCCGCTATGGTGTGATTCATGTCGACTTGACTCGCCGCGACGGTCTTCTGATTGGAGACTTATGAACCACGAATTTCAACGCGTGGCTATTGTCACTCGGGGTGAAGCGGCTATGCGCTTCATCCATGCGGTGCGCGAGTTTAATCAGGAGCACGGTACGTCGCTGAGCACAATCGCGCTCTTTACTGAGCCCGATCGACATGCCATGTTCGTCCGGGAGGCGGATGAGGCAGTGCCCGTCGGTGCTGCCCAGTTCGCCGACCTGCACACTCCTCAGTCCAAGAGAACTTACGTCGACTATAAACAGATCGAGCGCGGGTTGGTGACTGCGCGCGCCGAGGCAGTCTGGACAGGCTGGGGAGCCGTCCCGTCCCATGCGGACTTCGCGGACCTATGCCGAGAGATCGGCGTCGTATTCATTGGCCCGGATAGCGAAGTAATGCGGTGTTTGGGAGACAAAATCAGCGCGAAACTTCTGGCTGAACAAGCGGGAATTCCGGTGGCGCCGTGGAGCGGCGGACCGGTTGAAACACTCGCGGAGGCCCGGCGTCATGGCGAGAGGTTGGGCTATCCGCTGGTGATTAAGGCCACGGCGGGATACGGTGGGCGGGGAATTCTCCGTGTGGACTCAGCAGATCAACTCCGGCAGGCCTTTGAAGGCGCGCGGGCCGAGGGGTTTGAGGCCTTTGGGAATCCTACGGTTTTTTTGGAGCAGTTTATCCACGGCGCGCGCCAAGTCGAAGTCCCGATTATCGGCGACCACTACGGCACTCTGTGGGCCGCGCCCGTGCGCGAATGTATAACCCAGTTGGGTCATCAGAAAATCCTCGTAGAATCACCCGCTCCTGTTCTTTCTCATCAACAGGATCAAGCGCTGTGCGAAATGGCACTGCGGCTGAGCCAAGCGGCGGGTTATTCCAACGCGGGCACTGTGGAATTCCTGTACGAACCTAAAGGCCACCGCTTTTCGTTCCTCGAGATGAACACGGGATTGCAAGTCGAACATCCCGTCACTGAATGCATCACCGGACGCGATTTCGTCAAACTGCAGATTCACGTCGCGCGGGGTGGCCACCTGGATGGAGAGCCGCTGCGCGCAAGCGGCTATGCCATCCAGGTGCAACTCAATGCCGAAAATCCAGACGGCGACCTGGCCTCCACGTCGGCCGTCATTGAGCGGCTCAAGATTCCCACTGGTGGCGGCATACGCGTCGATACCTGTGTGGCCGAGGGCGATGTCATTCCCGCGGAGTTCGATACTGCCGTCCTCAAACTCACCGCGCATGGCTGTAGCCGCGCGGAAGCCTTTGCCCGGTTGCGGCGGGCGTTGCGCGAAAGCGTCATCGTCATCAGGGGCCGGACCACCAATAAAGAACTGCTGTTGGACGTATTGAGCCGCGCGGAATTGGAGAGCGGGGAAGTCGATACCGGATGGTTGGACTTGCTGACATCGAGTGATGGCCACGTCTCCCGCCAACACGCTGACGTAGCTCTGCTGGTTGCAGCGATTGAAGGGTATGAGGCCCAATTGGGGGTTGAGCAGATGCAGTTCTACGCCTCGGCGGCACGTTTGCGACCGAGCGTGCGGAGTGGGATCGGCTGCACTGTGGAACTACGCTATCGAGGCCGTTCGTATTCCCTCAAGACCTATCGCCTGGGCCTCAATCACTACCGCGTGGAGCTGGATGGGTCGCGCATCGAGGCTCGCGTCGATCGAGTGGGTCGCTTCGAATATTGGTTCACTGTTCTTGGTCACCGGTTCCACGTTGTCGCGGCTTTACATGGTTTGAGCTACCGGATTGAGGTAGACGGCGTCTCTCATCAGGTTGATCGAGATGATGGGGGAGTCGTACACGCGCCCTCACCCTCCGTTGTGGTTTCGGTGTCAGTGAAGGTCGGGGATGCGGTTGCAGTCGGCGATCGACTAGCTGTGCTTGAAGCGATGAAGATGGAGATGCTGGTCGTCGCCCCATTTGCTGGAAAAGTGCGCCAGATCATGACCATCCCCAATGTTCAGGTGGATACCGGTGCGCCCCTTCTGCGGCTGGAACCTGTAGCCGATGCCAGCCCAGACGTGGCTGGGGAGCGGGTGGTCTTGGGCGAGTCGATTCCATTTGACGACAGCATGGTCACGGTACGTTCTCGTTGTCGCCAAAACCTCGAGGATATTCGACAAGTCATGCTGGGCTTTGATGTGGACCCCGCAAGCAGTGCCCGCCTGTTCGCAGAATGGGATGGAGATTGCCCCGCGGATAGCGACGAAATAAAGCGCGAGGAAGAGGAGATTCTTAACATCTTCGTGGACCTGTGCGCTCTGTTCGATCACCAGCCCTCGGACGATCCAAGTGGGGCGGAAGGACCAAGTGCTGAGGCCTATCTGTTTTCTTACTTGCGTATGTTGAGCAGCCTCGGGGAAGGATTGCCACCTTCTTTTTTGGAAGGCCTGCGGCGGGCGCTGGCCCATTATGGAGTGCTCACTTTGGATCGCACCGCGGAACTGGAACAGAGTTTGCTATGGATCTTTAAATCGCACCAGCGCATAGATCAGCAGGTCGCTACGATCCAGGCCGTTCTGGAGCGGCGTCTGCGACGCGTCGAAACCTTGCGAGGGCACAGCGAAGAATCGTTTCGGACACTTCTCGATCATCTTATCCTCACGACTCGCGGACTCTTTCCAGCTCTGTCCGGCCTTGCCCGGGAAGTACGCTATCGCTACTTCGATCAGCCACTTTTTGAGCAGGCCCGAAGACAGGTCTACGAGCGGGCCGAAGCTGATCTGGCTCATCTTGCCGCCGATCCGGAAGCTCAGGATCGCCGCGAGAAAGTACGCGATCTCGTCGAATGTCCGCAGCCCCTGATGTCTCTATTTTCCAGCCATTTCGCGACGGCCCATAACGCCTTGCGCCAGTTGATGCTGGAAGTATTGCTATTGCGACACTATCGCATCCGCACTCTTCAAGACCTTCGTGCTCTGGAAGTCGACGGACATTGTCTGGTGACGGCGGAGTATGACTACCAGGGAAAGCATATTCACGTCTTCACCACGCACGCTGAACATGCCAAGTTGACAGAGGCGATCCGGACGATGGTTCCCATGATCGCGGAAGTTCCAGCGAATGACGATGTGGCTATCGATATTTATGTTCGGCAGACCAGTCCGGTGGATGATTCTGAAGCGGCACAGAAGGAACTCTGCTGGAGCCTGAACCAAACTGGCTTTGGGCGCTCAATTCGCCGCATAACGGTGGCTCTGGCCGGGCCCGGCCATGGCCCGAGCATGGCGGGCGTGCAGTTTTTTACTTATCGTCCGTGCGGAAATTCGTACGAAGAAGAAAAGTTCTTCCGCGGAATCCATCCGATGATGGGCAAGCGGCTCCATCTCTGGCGGCTTAACAATTTCAAAATTCAGCGGCTACCATCAGCTGAAGATGTCTACCTCCTTCACGCTGTCGCGCATGACAATCCCAAAGATGAGCGGCTTTTTGCCTGTGCTGAGGTGCGCGATCTGACCCCAGTGAAAGATATCTCGGGGCGCATTGTGCAACTGCCGCATCTCGAGCGCATGTTAATGGAAGCGCTGGCGAGCATCCGGCGATTTCAATCGCATCGGCGACCCCAAGAGCGGCTCTATTGGAACCGGATATTGCTTTACGTCTGGCCGCCATTCAATCTGACTCCGGAAGAACTGCATGACATCGTGCGCCGACTGGCGCCGGAGACCGAAGGCCTGGGGTTGGAGCAACTGGTCGTCCGGGCCCGTATTGCCAACCCGGAAACCGGCGTCCTGCGTGATATGGTCGTGCGCATCTCCAGCCCTGGTGGCAGCGGGATGTTGATTACCTTCCGGCCGGCCAACAAACTGCAACCCATTAAGCCGTTGACGGAATATGACCAGAAAGTCGTCCGCATGCGGCAGCGTGGGCTCCTCTATCCGTACGAAATTATCAGCATGCTTACACCCACGCCGGGAGACACGCGAGCGGAGTTTCCCACGGGTGTTTTTTTCGAGCATGATCTTGATTCCGAAGGACGATTGGTTGCGGTTGAGCGTCCCCATGGAAAGAACAAGGCCAACATCGTTGTTGGCCTGATCCGCAACTTCACCGGCCGCTATCCCGAGGGCATGACACGGGTCTTGCTGGTGGGAGATCCGGGAAGGGATCTGGGTGCGATCGCAGAACCGGAGTGCCGGCGCATTCTCGCAGCTCTCGACTTGGCGGAAGAGATGGCAGTGCCGGTCGAATGGTTCCCCATTTCCGCGGGCGCGAAGATCTCGATGGAGAGCGGAGTGGAGAACATGGATTGGATCGCGCGTGTGCTGCGTCGCTTGATCGAGTTTACGCAGGCGGGCGGAGAGGTGAACCTGGTGGTCAACGGCATCAACGTGGGGGCGCAACCCTACTGGAACGCCGAAGCGACTATGCTCATGCACACGCGCGGCATTCTTATCATGACCCCCAAAGCTGCAATGGTGCTCACCGGGAAGCGGGCTCTGGAGTTTTCGGGCAGTATTTCAGCTGAGGACAATCTCGGAATCGGCGGTTACGACCGCATTATGGGTCTCAATGGACAGGCACAGTACTGGGGGCGAAACATCGAAGAGGCTTGCCATATCCTCATGAGGCATTACGAACACACCTATGTGGCGCCGGGCGAGAGATTCCCCAGAAAGGCGATCACGACCGACCCCATCGACCGAGACGTGCAGCTGTATCCTCACAGGAACGGGCACGAAAGTGATTTCGCTCAGGTGGGCGAAATTTTTTCGGACGAAACCAATCCTGGACGTAAGAAGCCTTTTGATATTCGCAATGTAATGATGGCCGCTATAGACCAGGACCTTCCTCCTCTGGAACGCTGGGCAGGCATGCGAGGAGCGGAGACCGCGGTGGTATGGGATGCCCATCTCGGAGGCTATCCGGTTTGCCTTATTGGCATCGAGTCCAAGCCGGTACCAAGGATAGGATTCTCACCAGCCGACGGGCCAGAACGGTGGACATCCGGTACGCTCTTTCCTCTTTCTTCCAAGAAAGTGGCGCGTGCGATCAACGCGGCCAGCAACAATCGGCCCGTGGTCCTTCTGGCAAACCTGTCGGGCTTTGATGGCTCTCCGGAGTCGATGCGGAAACTGCAACTTGAATACGGCGCGGAGATCGGGCGGGCCGTCGTCAACTTCAAAGGTCCGATGATATTTTGCGTGATTTCGCGCTATCACGGTGGGGCGTACGTGGTCTTCTCGCAAGCTCTGAACAAAAATCTCGAAGTGGTTGCTTTAGAGGGAACCTACGCTTCGGTCATAGGTGGCGCCCCGGCGGCAGCGGTCGTATTCGCCGGCGAGGTGGATGCCAGAGCTCGCAAAGACGTGCGCCTGCAAGCGCTGACGGAATCCATCGCCAAAGCTGGCAGCGCGGAGAAGGCAAAGTTACGCGTCGAATGGGAGGAACTCTATAAAGTCATATACTCCGAGAAGCTCGGCGAAGTGGCGGATGAGTTCGACCACGTACACAACGTGCATCGAGCCAGAAGAGTGGGAGCGCTGCGCGACATACTCCCACCCGCGAACCTTCGCCCTTATCTGATACACGCGGTCGAGCGTACGATGAGCGCGGAAAAAGAACTGGATAACAAGGAATTGGAAGCTAAAGAATTGGACGAAATCGATACTGCCGCCTAGTCCGTGTTCCGCGCTTTCGCCTCTCGGACTGAGGTAGACACATGAACACCTATTGGCTGGAACAAGCCGAAGCGGATGTGCCGGCGGAAGAAGATTGGTTGGGCCCTGACGAAATACGTCTCCTTAGCGGCATGCGTTTCGCCAAGCGCCGCGCCGACTGGCGATTGGGACGCTGGACTGCCAAGCAGGCGGTTGCGGCCTATCTGCATCTTCCGGGAGGCCCCTCTGATCTTGCCGCCATAGAAGTATTGCCTGCGCCTTCGGGTGCGCCCCTGGCCTGGTTCAAAAACGAGATGGCTCCGTTAATGATTTCAATTAGTCACAGTGCAGGCAGGGCGATTTGTGCAGTGGCACCCTCCGGTGCAGGTTTGGGTTGTGACTTGGAGTTGATTGAGGCTCGGAGCGAGTGTTTTGTTTCTGACTATTTCGCGACCGATGAGCAAGCTACGATCTCGCGGGTATCTCCCAACGAACGAAATCAACTGGTGACGCTGCTCTGGAGCGCCAAGGAAAGTGCGCTAAAGATGCTGGGCGTAGGACTTCGAGTGGACACCCGTTCGGTGGAGGTTAACCTCGTTGAAGAATCCCAACCTGTTCGCGAGAATTGCGCTCCGTGTACAGTCGAGGGCAGCGACCGTGCCTGCTGCAGAAACCAGTGGCGACCGCTCCAGGTTCGTTATGCTGATGGCCAGATATTCGACGGGTGGTGGCAACGCTCCGGATACTTCTTACGAACCTTGGTGGCTGCACCTGTGCCGGCTCGGCCGATTTTCATCCACCTGTCGGAGACGGCGTCATCGCGGAACCCGATTCCGGCGCATTCCTCGGTTGGCAGGCGGCGAGACATGGCCTCGGAAGCATTCCGTCCCGCATGTTGCCTCAACTATCCGAGGAAGAAGCCGAGGCCGAGCTGAAGAAGTAACACGCCGCTAACTCGCCGGCCTCTCCTGATTTCCGTCGCCCAGCCCTTGCCTCTGCAAGCGTTCGCGAAAGTACCCCTTCCAGCTCTCGGGCACGGCGGCGATTTTGAAGATGCGCCGCACCAGAGCGGCGTCTTCGCTGCTGTATTCTTTGGCGAGGTATAAACGGGTGATCTCGCAGACGGGAACCGCGTTCGGGTCCTGCCCGATTATGTTGATCGCATCGCCCGCGCCCACATCTCCCTCACGCGTGACCGCCAGGTAGAAGCCGGTGCGGCGGCTGGCGAGAAAGCGTTTCACCATATCGTCAGCCTCGAAGCGCACGCCGAGCTTGTAGCAGGGCAGGCGCGGCTGGGTGACCACCATCTCGGCGGAGCCGACGGAAAGCCGGTCGCCAAGATGAAGCGAGTCTTCCGACAAGCCAGCGGTCGTGAAGTTCTCTCCAAAGATGGCGGTCGGCAGCTCGCGGCCTGGCAATTCCTTTCGCCAGTAGTCGTAGTGCGCCACCGGATAGCAATACACCGCCTTGGCCGGACCGCCGTGAACGCTGAGATCGGCCTGGCGGTCTCCGTCCAGATTGAGTTGGCGCAGCGGGACGCGGCCCGCCACCGGCTGCTTGAAGATCCCGGTGGTCACGACGATGCCGTGCGACATCACTTCTCGGGGGAGACCGCAATTGACGGAGATGATTTTCATACCATTCTCGTGCATTCGGGCAAACGGAGGATATCTTCCATCATAGAGAAGCAGGATGCTTGCGGCAATGCGTGCCGAACTGTGATGCGCGAACCTGGGGTGCCCTCCTATTTCTTTTCGCGAAGCCAAGCAATGAACACATAAACGAGCGTTGCTGCGATGCTTGTCGGCCGCGTTACCCCGCCCGGGTTTGAGGTTAATCGTTCGTGGTAAATCAGTTACTAAGACATGTGTGGTAGTTACAAAAGTACGCTGTGATAAGAGGCACAGGGGCGCAAGTGAAGTGAACCGCTGGGAGTGGTAACGAGATGCGGTTGTGGAATATAAGGGTAGGGGTGTCCGAATCATCCGCGTTCTATCGGATGGGGGGATTGAGACGCTGCTTGCGGAATGGCAGCCATCCTCTGCCCGGCGAGCGATTACAATGTTCGGAACGGGGAAACAGTGTCGGTGCGTAGAATTGCGATCGTTCTAGCCGTCGCCGTGCTGGTTCTGGCGACCAATCTGGGTTGGCAGGTTGGAGCGGCCGAGGTCGCCAACCTCAGCTTCCGAGAAGACATACGGGATCTGGCGGCGCAGGCCGGCACGCACATCGGATATCTGGCGCCGAAGTCGGACGACGACCTGACCGCCACCATCATGCAGAGAGCCCAGAAGCACGACATCGCGCTCGCGCCCTCGCAGGTCGTCATCGAACGCAACGACCCCGGCCCGAATTCCACCCTCTACATCGCGGCGCACTATGTCGTCCCCGTGCGTCTCGGGGCTCTTTCTTTCAAGCTCCACTTCGCTCCCACCAGCGACAGGTGAGGCAAATTCGCACTGCCGGTCCGCACTCTCCTGAACGTTGCACGCTCCGGAAATCAGCGGACCCTCGTTATCCTGTTTGTTTTCAACAAAACCATATCTATCTGTCACATACACCGCTGTGCATGCAAGAGCGTCTCCGGCGGGAACGTTCCGCGGTTTCGCAGACGGGCAGGTTCAGGCGCCGAACCTCTCCGCGGCGCGGGCCTTGGCTTTCGCGGCTTCTTCCTCGCGGTTTTTTGGCGGCGCGTTGGTTTCGAGCGAACGGAGAAGGCGAGTTGAGACTTCGGCGACCTCGTCGACCGCGGCCAGGAACGCAGGTTCGTTCGCCTTCGACGGCTTGTGAAAGCCGCTGATCTTCCTCACAAACTGCAGCGAAGCGGCACGGATTTCCTCGTCGGTAACCGGAGGGTCGAAGTTGAAGAGAATTTTGATATTCCTGCACATAAGCAATAGCCTCACGGTATCAGAATTCCCGGCCGGGGCGGAAGACTCCAAACCATGGTGAAGGTGAAAAGCCGGGTCTGCATCCCGGAGGCGGTCAGGCTGCTCTATATGGAAGCGCAAGAACGGGGAGGAACGAATCATCATGAAGATCGCGAACGATGTGACGGAACTGATTGGAAATACTCCGCTGGTGCGGCTCAACAAAGTCACCGAAGCGTGCGTTGCGGAGGTGGTCGGGAAGATGGAGAGCCGGAACCCGCTGGCCAGTGTGAAAGACCGCATCGGGGTAAGCATGATCGTGGAGGCGGAGCGTGCAGGGAAGATCCAACCGGGTAAAACCGTCCTAGTCGAACCCACGAGCGGAAACACCGGGATCGGCCTGGCGTTCGTGGCGGCGGTAAAGGGATACAAACTCATCCTGACGATGCCCGACACCATGAGCATGGAGCGGCGGGTGCTGCTGCTGGCGCTGGGGGCGGAGATCGTTCTTACGCCGGGGCCGAGGGGAATGAAGGCAGCGATCGCGAAGGCCGAGGAACTGCTGGCGACGATTCCAAATGCCTACATGCTGCAACAGTTCGACAATCCCGCGAATCCCAAGATTCACTTCGAGACCACCGGCCCGGAAATCTGGAACGACACCGACGGGAAAGTGGACTTCCTGGTGGCGGGCGTGGGCACGGGCGGGACCATTACCGGCGTGTGCGAATACATCAAGCCGAAGAAGCCTTCGTTCAAGGCGGTGGCGGTGGAACCGGCGGACAGCGCGGTTCTGTCGGGGGGAAAGCCGTCTCCCCACAAGATTCAGGGCATTGGCGCGGGCTTCGTCCCGAAGATTCTTCGCCGGGACTACATCGACGAAGTCATTACCGTGACCAACGACGACGCGATTCAGATGGCGCGGCGACTGCCCTTGGAAGAAGGCCTACTGGTGGGGATTTCCTCAGGGGCAGCGGTGATGGCGGCGCTGCAGGTGGCGCGGCGTCCTGAGAATGCGGGCAAGCTGGTGGTGGTGATTTTGCCGTCGTTTGGCGAGCGCTACCTGAGTAGTATTCTTTTCGAAGAGCTGCGCAACCGGGCGCTACAGATTCCCACGGTGGACGTGGCCGTGTAATCCATGTCGCATCTGCTGGCTTCAATTCGTGAAGACATTGCCACGGTGATGGAGCGCGATCCTGCGGCGAAATCGCGAACCGAGATCTTCTTCTGTTATTCCGGTCTGCACGCGGTCTGGTTCTACCGCATCAATCACTGGTTCTGGAATCACGGCTTCTTTCTCTGGGGACGCTGGTGGTCGCAAGTCGCGCGCTTTCTCACCGGAATTGAAATTCACCCAGGAGCGAAGCTCGGCAGGCGGCTGTTCATCGATCACGGCATGGGTGTGGTGATCGGAGAGACCGCCGAGGTCGGAGACGACGTGACCCTCTATCAAGGCGTCACCCTGGGAGGCACTGGGAAAGAGCACGGGAAGCGGCATCCGACCATCGAAGCCAATGTGGTCATCGGAGGGGGCGCGAAAGTGTTGGGGAACATCACGGTGGGGAAGAATTGTCGCATCGGCGCAGGATCGGTGGTGCTGCGCAATGTTCCCGAGAACTCGACGGTGGTAGGCGTTCCCGGCCATATCATCTTCCGCAACGGCGAACGCGTGGTGATTACCGATCCCAAGCAGATCAACGATCCTCTGTCGGAAGCGCTGGCGGCGGTGGCGACGGAGCTGAGTCGGCTGCGCGAGAGAGTGCGACAGTTGGAGGGAGCGGAACAGGAAGCGCCGCCGGAGTCGCTGCAGCGGATCATGAATGACGTGGACTACCAGATTTAAGCGGCGTCCGCCGTTATAATGGCGGGCGTCCATGGATTGGACTTCGGTATCTCCCGCCCGCTGGTTATTTGACTCGCAGCAAGGAGCACGGGATCGCCTGATTCCGCGCTGGCTGTTCCTGCGCGCACTGGGCCTGATCTACTTTTCCGCATTCTGCTCTCTTTCGTTTCAGATCAAAGGACTGATCGGTCCGAACGGCATCCTGCCGGCGGGCGAGTATTTGCAGGATGTTGCGCGCTCGCTCGGGAGTTCCCGTTTCTGGTTCGCTCCTACGCTGCTGTGGTTCTCGGCCAGTTCGCATGCGGTAGTGGCCCTGTGCTGGGTGGGCATGCTGGCGTCGTTGCTGCTCGTGCTCAACCTGTGGCCGCGGGGCATGCTGGTCGTCTGCTTCCTGTGCTTTCTCTCCTTCGTGAGCGCGGCGCAGGATTTTTCCGGCTATCAGTCGGATGGGATGCTGCTTGAGGCGGGATTCATCGCTCTGTTCTTTGCTCCGGCGGGATTCCGGCCGGGCTGGGGGGAATCGAGTCCGCCGTTACGCGCGAGTTTGTTCCTGTTGCAGTGGGAGTGGTTCCGGATTTACTTCGAGTCCGGCATGGTGAAGCTGGCGAGCGGCGATCCGCAGTGGCGCAACTTCACCGCGATGGACGAGTACTACCAGAACGGACCTCTGCCTACCTGGATCGGCTGGTACGTGCAGCACTTGCCGCACTGGTTTCATGCGGCGACGGTTTTCGCCACGCTGTCGTTGGAACTGGGGCTGGTCTGGATGCTGTTCTTGCCGCGGCGATGGCGGATCGTCTGCTTCCTGATCGTGACGCCGTGGGAGATCGCGGTCATTCTCACCGCCAACTACACGTTCTTGAATTATCTGGTCCTCTGTCTCGGAGTGTTGCTGTTGGATGACCGTTTCCTGATGCGATTCTTACCCAAGGGCTGGAAGAAACCTGTTCCGGCAAATGAAGAAGCGCCGCCTGAAGCCGACTACTCGCCGCTAAATTCCCTCAAGGTAGCTTTGACGGGGGCGATGTTGGGCTGGCTCTTTTATGTGACCACGGCAGAGATGCTCTGGATCGTCTTCCCTTCGCTGCCTTTGCCGAAAGCGCCGGTCGCAGTGTTGGAGCCGTTCCGGATCGCCAATCAATACGGCCTATTTGCGGTGATGACGCGAGGGCGGTATGAAATCGAATTCCAGGGCTCGTCTGACGGGAAGAACTGGGTGGCGTATCCGTTCCGCTACAAGCCCCAGGCTCTGGACAAAGCTCCGGGCCTGTACGCGCCGCATCAGCCGCGATTCGATTGGAATTTATGGTTCGCCTCGCTTGGGTCGTGGCGGGAGTATCCGATTGTGCCAGCGACCGAAGAGCGCCTGCTGGCCAACGACCCGGATGTGCTGGCGCTATTTGCCGGGGATCCATTTCCGAATGCGCCGCCCAAGATGATCCGGGTGGTGCTGTGGCAGTACTGGTTCACGACGATGGCTGAGAAGCGGAAAGACGGAGTGTGGTGGCGCCGTCAATTGCTCGGTCTGTACGGCCCGACGCTCACGCTAGGAGTGGACGGGCGGATCGGGGTACTGGAGTGGCCGACGCTAGCTCCCCATGAATGATTCGTGCCCTCCTGACTTCTAAAAAAGATGCCGCCCGTCGAAGGCAATGAATATCGCGCTACCACCTGTCATTCCTCCGTATTTCCCCGCATCCTTAAAGTGTTTTCCGAATCTCCTCAGGTCCAATTCACGGGATATTTACCCAAAATTCATCTGTTGTTAACAAACCCCGCTTAGCATCGTCCGTTCAAAGCCAATCCTGAGTAGATGTTGCAGAGTTGTGACACATGGTTTGCTGTCGATCTTAAATTTATCGGGGAGGAACAATGAAGCAGTGCATGGCAGTGGTATTGTCGCTCGCGTTCGCGACGAGCGCCTTGGCCGCGCCGGCTCCACAGGCAGGCAGCAGCGCGAAAAAGAAGAAGGCGAGCGCAGCGAGCACCAACATTTCTGCACAACTGGATCGCATGCAACAGGCGATCGACGCGCAACAGAAACAAATTCAGGAACTTAGACAAGAAGTGCACAGCAGGGACGAATCTGTGCAGCAATTGCAGCAGAAGCTGGACCAGAGCCAGTCGACTGCGACTGAGGCTCAAAGCAAGGCGGACGCGGCAGCTTCGCAAGCCGCGGCGCAGCAGAAGACCGTGAGCGATCTGAGCAACGATGTCAACGACATCAAGCAGAATTCAGCCAACACGGCGTTGAGCTTGCAGGAAACACAAAAGACGGTCAACGGGATGGAGAGTCCACTTGCTCTTCATTACAAGGGAGTGACAATCACACCGGGCGGTTTCCTGGCGGCTGAAACGGTGTGGCGCAAGCGGGCCACTGGCGGTGATATCAATACTCCGTTCAACGCCATTCCCTTCAGCGGCACGAACCAGGGGAATCTCTCGGAATTCTTTGCTTCCGGTCGCCAGTCTCGCGTCGCGATGCTGGTCGAGGGCAAGCTGAAGAGCGCCAAGCTCACCGGATATGTGGAAGCTGACTTCCTGTCGGCGGGTGTTACTTCCAACAACAACGAGAGCAATAGCTACACCCTGCGGCAGCGGCAAGTTTGGGGACAGGCTGCACTAAACAGTGGCTGGACGTTCACCGGCGGCCAACAATGGAGCCTGGTAACCGAAACCACGAAGGGCATGGATAATCGAAGCGAAGCGCTGCCCGGTACCATCGACCCGCAGTACAACGTCGGTTTCAGCTGGGCGCGTCAGTACGGCTTCCGCGTCACCAAGAACTGGAATAACAAGTTCTGGGCCGGTTTCTCGGTGGAAAATGCGCAAACCACGTTGACCGCCCACGGAACGTCGGCGAATTTCCTGGTAGGCTCTGCGGGTAACGGAGGCGGACTCTACAACTCCACTGCGAATTACTCGTTCAACGCGGCTCCCGACTTGATCTTCAAGGTAGCGGCGGAGCCGGGCTTTGGACACTACGAAGCATTCGGTATTCTCAGCCAGTTCCGGGACCGGACGTTTCCCTGCGCGACCACCGTGTCGCCAGCTGTTTGCGGTGGCATAACGGGTCCGTCGTCAGCCCTGGCTTCCAACGACACGCGTACCGGCGGCGGGTTTGGCGCGAACGCGCGCTGGTCCATCTATAAGAAGAGAGTCGTCTTTGGTCTTCACGGACTTGCCGGCGAC
Source organism: Terriglobia bacterium (assembly GCA_963832635.1). GTDB lineage: Bacteria > Acidobacteriota > Terriglobia > Terriglobales > Acidobacteriaceae > DATFTE01. The sequence goes on from CAWHVH010000007.1 coordinate 163,656, forward strand.
GGCGTAGGCCGTTACGGGAGTTCCGGTCTGCCGGACGTGACGGTTCGTCCCGATGGCACTCTGGCGCTGATCCGCAGTTATCAGGGACTCGGCACTCTCGAGTGGCATGGGCCGAAGCTCGATATCTATAGCAACGTTGGCGGCGAGTATGCGGGCCGTACCTGGTTCGTGAATTCCGCCGGCAAGGATGTAGGCTACGGCGCGCCCGGCTTCGTGAATTCCGGTTGCGGCACGGAACCCGTTCCCGGATCTGGAGGGTTTCTCCCCGGATCCGCTTCCAACTGTACCGGCGATACCCGGCGCCTTCTCGAAGGTACGCTGGGATTCTGGTATCGCCTGTACAACGGTCCGAAGGGCAAACTGCAATTCGGAGCGCAATATTCGTACTTTGACAAGGCCGCATGGTCAGGAACGCCGGGTGAACCTCACGCCGTGGAAAATATCGCTCTGACCTCTTTCCGCTACTATCTGCCGTAAACCCCCGTTTGGCTCCGGCGCGAACCTGCTTCGCGCCGGAGCCGATTTTCCTGCCTAGCGCCCCCTCGCCGTGCCCCTTCACTCCTGGTTCGGGAAAAACCCTGCGAACACGTATAATCAGAAGAACGCTCTGAGACGTGGCCCGTGGGTGAATCGGAAATGCTGCAAGTGGGACAAACCGATCTTCCAAAGCGGCGAACGACCTGGTGGCAGTTGCTGATCCTGGCGGCTGTCGTCTCACTGGGCGCCAGCCTCGCCACGCGAGTTTGTCACGCGGCTCTTACACACCACACTACGGTCCGATCGAGCGTCACCGACGGGATGCCGCAGCGCATGGATTGCGATGCCTCCCATTGGGTGGCTCCCGTCCCAGGCCTCACATTTCTGCAGACGGCAAGCGAATACCCGAAATTTGCTCCCGCCGGACCCCCGCTACCCACGGTTCTTTTCGACGAGAGTCTCTCCAATCGCCCTCCGCCCTCCGTGGCGCTCCTCGCATAGCGAATGGCGCAGCTGAAGCCGCGCTCTATTTCCATCCGCATTGTCATTTGATCGGACTCCAGGCCGCGCTCCAAGAACCTCGAGTTCCAAACTTCATAGAGGGGAGGGTTACAAAGTGCAAATGGACAAGAATGATTTGCAACTGATCGAACTGCTGACCCGCGCGATAAGGGATTTCGAGAAGGTCGAGGACGACTCGAAGACCATGAATTTCATTGCTCGACGATTAGGTAACATCGTCAAGCATATGAAGGATCTTCGCGACGACCTGCGTCCCCGTGGACAGGCAAACGGGGGAACGCATGAGCTTCCGGGAGAAGAAAAGCCGTACCGGATGATTCAGGCCTGAAACCCGGAATCACGTTTGACCGTCAATGACCTGTGGCGCTGGAACCACGCAGTTTCCGCCGCCACAGGGTCGTTACGGTGCCCGGCGGATGTTATCCTCTCTCCACATGAACCGATTGCGCATCTTTTCTGCTCTCTTTTTTCTAAGCTCCGTTCTTGCTTTCGGCCAGCAAGCGTTCCTCTCTTCCAGTCAATGGGTGGCATTGCGCGATGAGTCGAACGGCGCCGCTCCCTACGAAAACCTGCGTTATCTGACCCGATTACATCGCGTGCCGGCCACCGCGGAGTTCGACGAGGCGGCGGCGTTTATCGCACATCGGGCGAAAGAATATGGCCTGGCCGACGTCCAGAGTGAACAGTTTCCAGTCGATGGCAGTACGACCTATGGCCTGATGCGGTCCTACTTCGGATGGAAGGTCGAGGAGGGGCGACTGTGGGAGGTAAGTCCCCGACATCTGCTGGTGGCGGATTGGGCGACGGATCCGATTCGTCTTGCCGACTACAGCCGCAGTGCCGATGTGCAAGCCAATCTGGTGGACGTTGGCAACGGGAGCCATGACTCGGATTACGCCGGGAAAATTGTGCGGGGAAAGATCGTGCTGGCCGACGGAGTTCTGGCGCGGGTACAGGCGCTGGCGGTGGGGAAGTATGGAGCCGCGGGAATTGTGAGCGACATGCCGAACCAGACAACGGCCTGGTCGGGCCTAGACCGGACGCTGATTCGCTGGGGACACCTGGATGCGCGGCAGCCGGCGGGGTTTGCGTTTATGGTGTCGCGCGATACCGCGGAGGCATTCCGCGCCCGGTTACGTAGCGGCGAGAGCGTGGTACTGAGTGCGAAAGTAAATGCCACCGTCGGACCGGGACACTGGACCGTGGTCAGCGCGACCATCCCGGGTTCGGACGCCAAGGCGGGAGAGGTGGTGTACAGCTGCCATCTCGATCATGAGCGTCCGGGCGCCAATGACAACGGCAGCGGCTGCGTCACGATTCTGGAGTCGGCGCGCGTGCTGGCTCACCTGATTCAGAGCGGCGCTCTGCCGCGTCCCAAGCGGACTTTGCGCTTTGTCTGGGGACCGGAAGTGGAAGGCACGATGGCCTATCTGAGCCGGCATCCCGAAGTGCGCAGCCAGCTTCGGGCCGACATCCACATGGATATGGTGGGCGGCAATTTTCTCAAGAACAAATCCGTCTTTCACGTGACCGAGACTCCCTGGTCCCTGCCCAGCTATGTGACGGACGTGGGTGCGGGTTTTCTGGAGACGATCCGCGAGGGTGCCACGAATTATGCGGAGAGCGGGTCCGGGCCCGAAGCCGCGGTAGTGGAAACTCGCATTGGCGAATCAGGAACGCGGGACGAGTTCATCGCGGATATTACGCCCTACGCGGCCGGCAGCGATCATGATGATTACGACTCTTCGACAGTCGCGGTTCCGTCCCTCTATTTGCGCGACTGGCCTGATCTCTACATTCACACTGATCACGATACCCTCGATCAAATCGACCCTACCAAACTTCGCCGGGTGGCGCTGCTGGGAGCGGCGTCCGGCTATGTGTTTGCGAGTCTCGACGTCCCGGATCTTCCGCGCCTGCTGCCGTACTACACGGCGCAGAGCGAAACGCGGTTGGCGCAGAGCTTTCCGCAAGCGCAGCAGTGGATGGAGGATTCTCACGGAGACGCGGGCCGCGCCTGGTATGAAGCGCGCAACCTGATCACGCAGGTTTTGCGGCGGGAAACCGGAGTGCTGCATTCATTGGTCGAGGCCGCGGGCGGACCTGCAGGAGCGAATGCCGACGCGGTGAAACAATTGATGCAACAGGCCTCGGACTTCTATTCCGCGCTGACGGCGGATGCCCGTGCCCGGGGAGTGCGCGCCGTTGCCCCCACCGCCCCATGGGCGGCGGACCCTTCTGCCAAGCGCGTGCCCGTCCGGGTCGGGGAGTTCGGTCCGCTTACGTATCAGAACGACGATGTGCTGCGCGCGCGTCTGGGAGCGGAGCGCGTATCGAAAATCAAGCTGCTGAATAGCGAGGCAACACCGCTGCTGAACACGCAGGATCAGTCAGAGCTGTACGCCTATGAGATCGTCAATTTCGTGGACGGGAAGAGAAGCGTGGGCGAAATCCGAGACGCGGTTTCGGCCGAGTACGGGCCCCTGCCGGTTGAAGTCGTTGCCGATTACCTGGAGGCCTGCGCCGAGGCCAAAATTATTCAATGGAAATGAAACGCCCGCTCACTACGCCGCAGTGAGCATGCGCGACAACTCTGCAAGCCGATGTTTCACGTAGCCGTCTTCGGTCAGATGAGCGGCGGCGGTGTCGCCCATGTTTTCCTGCACACGCCTGTCAATCGGTTTGCGCTGGTGGAACTGAGGATCAAGATTTAGGCAAAATTTGCAATCGTGGCCAAGATTCGGGTCGTTGGCTGGGGTCTTGCGATGAAGCGGATCCATCTGTAGGGCTCCTATCAGAGGGTTATGAAAAAAAAGAGGGTGAGACTCATATATAACACGCCGGGTAGGGTCCCGGCCAGCGGGTGAGAAAGGCGTTAACCTGGCCCTCTTTTCGAGGTGTGCAGATGTTTTCACAGAGTACGGGCGAATCTGGACAGGGCGCCCGAATTGATATATAAAACGGGTCAGGTAAGGAGTCTGCTCATGGAATGGACGACACCGCAGTTTGAAGAAGTCTGCCTGAACTGCGAAATCAATACCTACGCGAGCGCCGAGCTGTAATCTGTCAGGATGCGCATCGAAATCCTGGGCTCCGCCGCGGGCGGAGGCTTTCCGCAGTGGAATTGCGATTGTCGGAACTGCCAAGCTCTGCGAGCAGGGAATTTCCCGGGAAAAGGCCGCACGCAAACCCAAATCGCTGTCAGCGGCGATTCCAATTCCTGGTTCCTGTTGAACGCCTCTCCCGATCTGCGAATGCAGATCGAGGCTACTCCCGCTCTCCATCCGAACCACGGGACTCGAAGCTCTCCCATCGCGGGTGTCGTGCTCACCAGCGCTGACCTCGATCAAATTACAGGTCTGCTCTCCCTACGAGAGTTGCAGCCGTTTCGCATTTACTGCACGCGCTCGTTGCGGCGGATTTTGCAGGAAGACAACGCGGCGTTCGGAATGCTGAACCGGATTCCTGATCAAGTGGTTTGGACGGAGATCAAGCCGGGTGAGAGTTTTGAACTCGCCTCCGTGGACGGGCAGGGGTCCGGGCTCGGTTGCGAGTCATTTTCGATCGGCAGGCGCTATCCTATTTATGTGGGTGCGAAAGCTGGCCAGCTGGTACCGGAAGAAGCCTCGCTGGGGTTGAGGGTAACCTCAGCTTCGGGCCGAAGTCTTCTGTATCTGCCTGCTATTGCGGAGGTGGACGAGGCGCTGCTGCAGCGTCTGGAAGCTGCGGACGCGATCTTGTTTGACGGGACTTTCTGGAGCGATGACGAACTGATCCGGGTGCAGGGAAGTGGCGCCACCGCGCGCGAGATGGGACATCTACCCATTTCTTCCCCGGACGGCAGTTTGAAAAAGCTGGCAGGCCTGCGAAAGCCACGCAAGATTTTTATTCATGTGAACAACACCAACCCCATGCTCAACGAGGCGGGCGCCGAATATCACGAAGTGCGCGCGGCGGGATGGGAAGTCGCGGAGGACGGATGGCGCATCGACCTGTAGACAGGCCGGAAGAGACTGCGCTGCTTTCCCTCGAGCAGTTGCGTATGCGTCTGCGCGCCGTGGGCGAAGAACGCTATCACCATCAGCATCCCTTCCATCTGATGATGCACGAAGGGAAGCTCAGCCGCGGACAACTGCAAGCCTGGGCCCTGAACCGCTACTACTACCAGAGCCGTATTCCCATGAAAGACGCCATCATCCTGTCGCGCAGCGAGGATCCGGATTTCCGGCGCGCCTGGCGCAAACGGGTGACCGATCACGACGGCGACGCTACTCACGAAGGAGGCATCGAGCGCTGGATTCGCCTGGCGGAGGCGACGGGACTGGATCGCGAGCGGGTGACCGGCGGGCGCGAGATCTTGCCGGGAGTGCGCTATGCGGTGGACGCCTATTTGCATCTGGTGAGGGACCGGACATTTCTGGAGGCGGTGGCATCCTCGCTCACGGAACTGTTCTCCCGCGACCTGATTTCCCTGCGCATGGACCGCCTGCGCCAGCACTATCCGTGGCTCTCCGGCGGCCTCGACTACTTCACCGCGCGCCTGGAGCAGGCGCCGGAGGACGCGCAATTCGCCTTGCAATGGGTGAGCGAACACGCCACCACGCGCGCGGAACAGGAGCTTGCGATCGCGGCTTTGCGTGCCAAGTGCGACATTCTCTGGGCACAACTGGATGCGATCTACTTTGCCTATGTACAGCCGGGATGGCCTCCGCCGGGAGCATTCCGCATGCAGGAGTCATGAATCGTGTCTGCGCCGGTCGATGATAGCCGTCCCCGTTTGGCCACCGGATGCCGCTGGGGATCCCATGGAGAAGACCCGGTCATTCTCTATCCGGAGGGAATGATTCGCTTGCAGACCACCGGCCGCAGCATTCTTGAGCTTTGCGATGGCAAGCGTAGCCTGCAGGAGATCGTGGCGTCGCTGGCACTGCGGTTTACCAAAGCCGACCCGGCCAAGATTAGGTCGGATGTGACGGCATTTCTCGAGAGCCTGCAGCAGAAGCGCATCGTGGATTACTGATGACTTCCCATCCTCTGGCATTGATCGCCGAGATCACGCACCGCTGCCCGCTGCACTGTGTTTATTGTTCGAATCCATTGCAAATGAGCGGAGCGAAATCGGAGCTCTCGACCGAAGACTGGATCCAAGTTTTTCAAGAAGCTGTTGCCCTCGGAATCCTGCATGCGCACTTTACGGGCGGCGAGCCGTTGGCTCGTCAGGACCTGAAAGAACTGATCGCAGCGGCTCACGCGGCAGGTCTCTATACCAACCTGATCACTTCAGGCATCGGGCTCTCGGAAGCGCGTTTGGCAGCGCTGGTGGAAGCGGGGTTGGACCACATCCAGCTGAGTTTTCAGGATGCACGGGAACCGGAGGCAAACTGGATTGCGGGCACCAATGCGCACGCGCACAAGGTCGCGCTCTCGGAAAGCATTCGGAAGTTTCGCATTGCGTTTACGGTGAATCTAGTGGTTCACCGGCAAAATCTCGATCATCTGCCGGAGATGATTGCGTTTGCCGAGCAGCTTCAACCGGACCGTTTGGAGATTGCGCACGCCCAATACTACGGGTGGGCTCTCAAGAATCGCGCTGCCCTCATGCCAACGCGCGAACAAGTGGATGAATCGATGCGGGTGGTCGCCGCCGCGCAACAAAGGCTTGCGGGCCGAATCAAAATCGATTGTGTTGTGCCCGACTACCACGCCCGTTATCCGAAAGCCTGCATGGGCGGTTGGGGACAGCGGTTGCTGCTGATTGACCCTTCCGGCCAGGTTCTCCCGTGCCACGCCGCCGGGGTGATCCCCGATATGCGGTTCGATAATGTGCGCGAACGTGCATTGAAGTGGATATGGAATGAGTCGGCGGCGTTCCGGCGTTTTCGCGGAGAAGACTGGATGCAGGAGCCATGCCGGAGTTGTGAACGCCGCGTTGAGGATTTTGGCGGCTGCCGCTGCCAGGCTTTCCTGCTCACCGGAGACGCGAACGCGACCGATCCGGTATGCTCGCTCGCACCGACGCATCATCTGGTGGAGATCGCCCGGACGGAAGTTCGTTCGGATCTCGTCCCCTTATCTAAGAACGGCTGGACCTACCGCACCAATCCAGATTGACGCATAGAATTCCTTCCGGCTCCGCGATTTAGCGGCTTTGTCTCCGACGTGTCCCGCGCTTGTAAAAAGATTGTCAACATTAGGGTTTGGCGAGACTTAGGTGTTCCTGCCGGTAGTAAGCTTGACCTTGCTTCTTAACCAGTGGAACTGAAAGGATGCGGAGGACGTTATGATTAGAGTAGAAGGTAACCGGGGATCAGCCTCTCCGCGGCCCCCAGGAACTCTGAGCACGAGCCTTACTCACGCCGAGCCGGGAGCGTTCGCGATGGAGCGAATTCTGGTAGTAGAAGATGATCGTGCCGTGCAGAAGGCGCTGCGACGACTCTTCGAGTCGGAAGGCTTCGCCGTGGAGATCAGCGCGGACGGAAAGTCGGCGTTGGAGTCGTTTCGCACCATGGTGCCGGCAGCGATCGTACTGGATCTGCGGTTGCCGGCGATGTCGGGCAGAGACGTTTGCCGCGAAATCAAGAGCCAGTCGCCGTCGCTTCCTATCATCGTTCTAAGCGCAGCGAGCGATGTCTCCGACAAAGTGCTGTTACTTGAGCTAGGCGCGGACGACTACGTCACCAAGCCCTTTAGTCCGCGCGAACTTCTGGCGCGAGTGCGGGCGGCGTTGCGGCGCACGGTGCGCACTCCGACAGGCGAGGTCATTGCGTTCGACGGGATTTCCGTCGACTTCACCAAGATGGAAGTTTTGCGCGAGGGCCAGCCCATCGCACTTACCGCGCAGGAATTCAAGACTTTTAAATTTCTCGTTCAGAATGCCGAACGGGTGATCTCGCGCGATGAACTGCTTAACGAAGTGTGGGGCTATCAGAACTATCCCTCCACCCGCACGGTCGATAACCACATCCTGAAGCTGCGGCAGAAACTGGAAAAGGATCCGGCGAACCCGGTCCATTTCCGCACGGTGCACGGCATGGGATATAAGTTTGTTCGTTGATGCTGAAGTGGGGCCGCGGTGCGAGTTACTGCCGACGGAGGGGCGGGCATGGTGAAACTTCGGATGCGCACCAAGTTTCTGTTGTCCATGCTGCTCATCTCCGCGGGCTTGACCTGCACCAGCCTCCTGCTGGTGCGCAGCAGTGTGCAAAAGCAGGTGAAAAGCCGCATTTTCTCTGACCTGCAGAACTCGGTCACGACCTTCCAGAATTTTCAGCGAGAGCGCGAACTGACTCTCAGCCGTTCGGCAGGACTGCTCGCCGACTTGCCCAATCTGCGAGCGATGATGACCACCGAGCACGAAGCCACGATTCAGGATGCTTCCAAGGACCTGTGGCAATTAGCGGGAAGCGACATCTTCGTGCTTGCAGATCGGGCGGGCCGAGTGGTCGCACTGCACACTGCGTCACCGGGCCTGGAGCGCGACATGGCCCAGGCTTCGCTCGCGACTTCGCTTACGCAGGAAGGCCCGGAGCATTGGTGGTTCGGGGGGCAGCATCTCTACGAAGTGTTTCTCAAGCCCATCTATTTTGGCCCTGCGTCGGAAAACCAGTTGCTGGGATTTCTGGTGATCGGCTACGAAATCGATGACCGGGTGGCGTCGCAAGTGAGCCGGATCGCGGCGAGCCAGGTCGCTTTCTATTATGGGGATACGATAGTCCGGAGTACGTTGACCCCTGCGCAAGAAGCAGAACTGGCGAGGCAGAATGTGGTTCGCACCTCGTCTGTCTCCTCAGATACCGAGGAGGTTCAACTTGGGGACGAGCGTTTTCTTGGAACTTCGCTCGAACTGGCCGACGGCAAATCCCCTTCTGTCCGCCTGAGTGTTTTGAAGTCCTACGACCAGGCAACCGCATTTCTTGACAGCCTTAATCATCTACTTCTGGCGTTGGGTCTGGCAGCGGTACTAGGAGGGAGCGCGCTGGTCTTCTTCATCTCGCACACGTTCACTCGTCCTCTGGGAAGTCTGGTCGAGGGGGTGCGCGCTCTCGAGAAGGGCGATTTCACTTATCCGCTGGACCCGCATGGCGGGGACGAGGTGGCGGAGGTGACTGGAGCTTTCGATCGCATGCGCGAATAGCCTGTTGAAGACGCAGCAGGAATTGCTGGAGGCCGAACGCCTGGCCACGATCGGGCGGATGGCCAGCTCCATCTCGCATGATCTGCGGCACTCCCTCGCTGCCATCGTAGCCAATGCAGAATTCCTGTGTGAAAGCCGATTGACGTCGGATCAGCGAGAGGAGCTGTACCAGGAAGTGCGGACGGCCGTGAACTCCATGACCGATCTGATCGATTCCTTGCTGGAGTTTTCGCGGACCCGCGAGTCGTTGCGGCCGAGCTACGGCAGCGTCAAGGAGACGGTGGATCGGGTGGTGCAATCGATTCGCACCCATCCGGACTTTCACCGGGTGCAGATTTCCGTGAGCCAGGTGGGCAACAGCATTGGCTGGTTCGACCCCAGGAAACTGGAGCGCGCGCTCTACAATCTCCTGCTGAACGCGTGCGAATCGGTGACTCCGGATGCGGGCCGGGTCGAGGTCCAGCTTCGTGAGATCCCGAACGCAGTGGAAGTCCGCGTGATGGACAATGGGCACGGCATCCCCGAGGCGATCCGGAACCGCCTTTTCGAGCCATTCGTCAGTTACGGCAAGGAAAATGGCACGGGTCTGGGTCTGACAGTGGTGCACAAGATTGTCCAGGATCATGGCGGGGAGGTGGTCGTGGAGAGGACTTCCGATAGTGGCACGGTGTTTCGGATTGTGCTGCCGCTAACATCCTCCGCCGACGGCGCACGCGAAATTCGCGGGGATGGTAAACCTGCACCGCCGCGTTTGACTCCGACAAAAAAGGGCCGGTCGGAGTAGCATTCTGGATCGGGGTTACGCCGAACCCTAAGACCGTCTCGCCGGGTTCGCAAGCAGTTACTTCCAGGTCTTCTTCGGGAGGCGAATAGTGAAGCAGGGGAATGGTTTACTTGACTGGATTCGAAAATCTGTCAGGACATTGCTATTTCTGCTGATAGGAAGTCTGGGGCTGTGTGCGCAACAGGCACAACCAGTAAATTCCGCAGCGCAGCCCGACGCCACTACTGCCGCGGTGCGTGAATTACAAGAACAAGTGCAGCAATTACGCGAGGCGGTATCGGAGATTCGTTCGGAAGCGGCACAGTATCGCGCCGAGACCGCGGAACTGCGTCACGAACTCGAGGAAACGCGCGGCCAACTGACGGCAGCTGCCCCCTCTGCGCTGCCGCCTGCCGCCGCGTCTTCGTCCGCGCCCGCGCCGACCGGATCGTCGACGACGGCCCAGCCTGCATCCCTTGACGAACGGGTGGCCTCGCTCGAAGAAACCACACATCTACTCGCCGGGAAAGTGGACGACCAATATCAAACCAAAGTGGAGAGCGCTTCGAAATATCGCCTGCGTCTATCGGGAATCGTGCTGATGAACTTGTTCAGCAATCGCGGCGTGACCGACAACCAGGACGTGCCCAACTGGGCGGCTGCGCCCGGGCCTCTCGATCCCAAGGGAAACTTCGGGGCCACGCTGCGACAGTCGGAGCTCGGCTTGGAAGCGTTCGGTCCGCGGGTAGCCGGGGCTAGAACGAGCGCTGACCTGCAACTCGACTTCTCGGGCGGATTCCCCCAGACCACGAACGGAGTGAATTTCGGCCTGGTGCGCATGCGCATCGCCAGCATGCGGATGGACTGGGAACACACGTCGATCGTGGCCGGGCAAGACAACTTGTTCTTTTCGCCGCTGTCCCCGACGTCATTTGCTTCGCTGGCCGTTCCGACTTTTGGTTATGCGGGCAACCTGTGGGGCTGGACGCCTCAAGTGCGGGTCGAACATCGCTTTGATGTTGGCGACAATCAGAACATCACGGTGCAGGGAGGCATTCTCGACAATCTCACCGGAGACCTACCATCCTATCCTTACGAGCGTGGACCGCAGGCGGGAGAGTCCTCAAGCCAGCCCGCCTTTGCGACCAGGGTTGCGTGGTCGCGCAACGTGTTCGGTCAGCCGCTGACGTTCGGGGTGGCAGGCTACTACAGCCGCCAGGATTGGGGTTTCGGACGGCACGTCGACGGATGGGCGGGACTGGCGGACGTGGAAGTTCCTCTGGCGGCGAAGTGGAGTTTTGCCGGCGAAGTCTATCGCGGCAAGGCGGTGGGGGGGCTGGGTGGCGGAATCGGTCAGACCGTCGTGGCCAGCGGCAACCTGAGTTATCCGAGCGCCCAGGTTCAGGGACTCGACTCGGTGGGCGGATGGGCACAGCTGAAATTCAGAGCGACCTCGAAACTGGAATTCGATGGAGCGTTCGGCCAGGACAATCCTTACGCCAGCGACATCCGGGCGTTCAGCAACACATCGGGGTATTCGCCTTTCGCGCTTGCGCGGAATCGCGGTTCTCTGGTGAACTTCATCTACCGTCCGCGCTCGAACTTGTTGTTCTCGGCGGAGTACCGGCACCTGCGGACATTCGATATCAGCGGCGGAAACTGGACCGCCGACCAGGTGAATCTGATGATGGGAATTCTTTTCTGATATGAGAAGCGCGCTGATCCATCTCGCCTGGTTTTCCACGCTGCTGCTGTGCGGCCGCGTGAGGGCGCAGGAGGTCACGTTGACGGCGCGCGTAACCGTGACCGGCAACAACGCCAAGTCTAGCCGCGAGTCCAGAGCCGGGAATGTCGTTCTGTGGCTGACGCCGGCGGACAACTCCGTACGGATTTCACCAGCCTCTTACACGCCGCAGCACCCGCAGTTGGTGCAACTGGACAAGAGCTTCCAGCCTCACATCCTGGTCGTGCCGGTTGGATCGGTGGTCGCATTTCCCAACCACGATCCCTTCTTTCACAACGTGTTTTCGTTGTTCGAAGGGAAGCGCTTCGATCTCGGCCTGTACGAAGCTGGAACTACGCGCGATGTGCGTTTCGACAAGCCTGGCATCTCTTACATTTTCTGCAACATTCATCCGCAGATGAGCGCGGTCGTGCTGGCGCTGGAGACCCCCTTCTACGGAATTTCCGACCGGCGGGGAGAAGTCCTGATTTCCAAAGTCCCCCCGGGCCGGTATACGCTGCATATCTGGTACGAAGCGGCGCTGCCGGAGACCCTGAAAACACTCGCGCGCGAAGTCACGATTTCCGGAAGCAGCTCAACCCTCGGGGTGTTTCATCTGACGGCAGACAATGTGCCCCAAACCCACAAGAACCTGTACGGGCGCGACTACGACACACCCACGCCGGTGGAGAATCCGGCCTACGATCAGCACTAGCGGGCCTCACCTCTTTTAACAATAAGATGACAATTGCTTGATCTGACGGTGACAAACGCAGATTAGAGGTGGATTACTTTCTGAGGAAACAGAGCGGGTACCGCTGCTGGCCCGTTCTGGATGATTGGTCCCGGGACTTATCGATTGAACGCATTTGTTGGAAGGGCCATTTCTGGTGTCTTTGTTCCTGATTTTCCTGGAGTACCTTACCCTCGGGCCAGTCGAGCGCTGGCCCTTTTTTATTCGAGGCAGGACCATTCGCGATGGAATGGCCCAGCCCTCGGTGAAGGTTACTTCTTCGTGCCCACTGCTTCATCGTGTCCGTAGTACTCGTAGGCGGACATCGGCTTTTCGCCACCTTTCTTCCATACCCTTTGATCGTCAGGCAGCTTGCCTAATGCGCGCGCCATTTCACGCACGTGAATGGCGACCGAGCCACAGCAGGAGCCGATGTAGTTGATCCCAATGTCGCGTGCCGCGACCGCATACTCGCCCATTTCCCGGCGGGTCAACTGCAGAGGATCGAGCGCGTAAGGGAACTCGGGCAGGCTGGTGAAGTCCGGTTTGTCTTTGGGAGTGCGATAGCCAACCGGTTGGCAGGCCAGATAGCCTGATACCGCTCGCCGCATTTCTTCCATCGGTCCCAACAGATGTTCTGGTGGGCGCAGGCAGTTCATGCCGACGATGTCAGCGCCAGCGTCGAGCAGAGTCTTTGCCGACTCGGCGGCGGTCTTGCCGTCCGCGGTTTCATTTTTGTTCTCGAAGCAGATCGTGACCATCACCGGCAAGCCTGTTTTCTTGCCTCGTTCGACGGCGATGAGCGCTTCACCCAGCCAAGAGAAAGTCTCGCCGATGATGAAATCGACGCCTTCTTCCACCTGCACCGCAAGTTGCTCGTCGAAGGTTTTGCGGACTCGGTCGGCGGCGGACGGGCTGTCGGGCTCGTACATCCACGTGAGGCTCAAATTGCCGGCGACCAGGCATTTGTCGCCTGCAACTTCGCGGGCAATCCGGACTGCGGAGCGGTTCAGATCCTCGAGACGGTTCTCGAGGCCCACGGTCGCGAGCTTGTCGCGGCTGGCGTAGAAGGTCAGTGCCTGCAGGACATCGGCTCCCGCCTCGCGAAACTCCACGTGAAGTTCGCGCAATGCCTCGGGATAGGTCAGAGCGACTTCGGGCGTGAACGGACCCGCGCGAACCCAGCCGCGCTTCTCCAGTTCGAGCAGATATCCACCGTCGCCAAGAACCGGCCCTTCCTTCAATCGTTCGAGAATGCCTTTCTTCTTCATACTCTCTCCTTGCTCGGGAAGACGCAGCTGAGCTGCGTGTCTACAAATTGTGGTTAATCGTCTACGTATTCAAATTCAGCTTTGATCGGAGCGTTTTCAGCGAAGCGATTGGGCCGGAACGGATCAATGTCTACCGTCTTGCCGCTACCATCCAACAACAGTTCTGACATCACCAGGCCGATGGCCGGAGAAATCTTGAAGCCCATGCCGGAGAATCCGGCGCACACGTACAAACCTTGAGTGCCGGGGATCTCTCCCAGAGATCGGACGCGAGTCTGGAGTCATGTCGTAGACTCCGGTGACGCCGCGCATCACCTCGGCGTTTTCCAGCTTGGGCACTCGCCGGGCGGCTCGCTCGATGATTTCCTCCAGCGATTCGTCGGAGGCACGCTGCGGAAAATTGTCAGGATCAACGGGACGCTTTCCGTAAAAGTCGCCGACCAGGAATTTGTCGTGCGCGTCGGAGCGGAAATAAGTCGCGGTGACCGAATCGATGCAGGCGCAGCCGCCACCCTTCATGCCGGGAGCATTTCTAAGAATCGCGACCTGGTGAAACTCCGGTTCGATGGGCAGATCGCAGCCGATTTGCCGCAGCAGTGGCCGCGTCCAGGGGCCGGTTGCCGCGATCACCACCGGAGCAGCAATCTCTCCTTGATTAGTGACGACGCCGCGAACCCGTCCGCCTTCCACGCGCAGCGCGGTTGCTTCGGTTCGGGGTGAATAGGTAACTCCGTGATCGCGAGCGTAGCTGAGGAAATCGCTGGCCACGCCGGAGCCGTCCCCGTAACCTGAGTCCGGCTCGTAGGCGGCAAGTTCGACTTCGTCCACCGCCCAATCAGGTTCCAGCTCCTGGAGTTGATGGCGATCGATGAGTTCGACGTGCACACCAAATTTCTTCTGCATCTCCACGTTCTGTTTGAGGCGCGCCGTCTCGTTGGGATGGACGATGCGCACGAATCCAGTCTTACGGAAGTCTCCTGGCTCACCCACGATCTCCCGCCAGTGCTGGAAAATATGCAGACTCGTGACCGCGAGCTGGACCTCGGGCGGATAGCTGTAATGCATCCTCACCAGGGCCGAGGATCGTCCGCTGCCGCCGCTACCCACATGATCTTTATCGAGGACCACAATGTTGCCAGCCTTGCGGCGGGCGAGATGGAAGGCGATGGATGCCCCCATGACTCCAGCGCCGAGGATGACGATGTCGGCAGTCTTCGGGGCGATGGCGTGTCCGTTGCTCATGCCGCGACCCCTTTGTAGCGTCCCTTTTTCCAGTCGCGCAGTGCTTGATGTGCTGCGTTGTGGCCGGGAGCGCCCGTGACTCCGCCGCCAGGATGGGCGCCGGCTCCACATAAATAAAGACCACCGATGGGGGTTCGATATTGCGACCAGCCGGCAACCGGGCGCATGAAGAAGAGCTGTTCGAGCGTCAGATCGCCGTGGAAGATGTTGCCTTCGGTTAATCCGTAGGTTCGTTCGAGATCGAGCGGCGTAAGGACCTGGCGCGCAACGATGGCATTGGGAACATTGGGTGCATGCTCGGCGATCTTCCTGACGACGCGGTCTCCCAGCAGTTCGCGCTTCTCGTCCCACGTGCCCTCGCGAAGCCGGTACGGAACGTACTGCACAAAACAAGTCAAGATGTGCTTGCCCTCGGGAGCGAGAGACGAGTCCGCATTGGAGGAAACCACGCAGTCGACCCAGAGCTCTTCCGGAATCTCGCCGAACTTCGAGATGTCATAGCAGCGCTCGGCGAACTCCAGAGAAGGCACAAGCGTGTAGAAGGTGCGTTCCAGAGGGGTTGCCTGCGAGGGCGTGCCCCGGAATCGGGGCTCTTCCGAAAGCACCATGTTGACCTTCGCGCAGGGGCCGTCCATCTTGATGCCGCGCACGGAATCCACGAAGTCCGAAGGCAACTCGCTGGCGGGCAGCATCTGCAGGAATGTGCGTTTGGGGTCGGCGTTCGAGAGCACCATGCGGGCGCGAATTTCCGTCCCGTCTTCCAGGGCCACTCCGGTTGCCTGCCCGCCGCGCGTCATGATCTGGGACACCGGAGCCGAGGTGCGAATCTCTACGCCAAGCTTCTTGCCGGCGGAGGCGAGCGCTTGCGTGATCGCGCCCATGCCGCCCATCACGTGGCCGTAGAAGCCCTGCAGTTCGTGCTCGCCGCCGCTGAGCAGATGAAACAGCAATCCGATCGCAGTGCCCGGCTGGTAGGGTCCACCGTGCTTTCCGTAGACATTGTTGGCGAGGAATAACGTCTTGATGGTCTCGGATTCGTAATTGCGATCCAGGAATTCGCCCAGGCTTCCGGTCAGGAAGGCGATCAACTGCGAGATCTCGCTGCTGGAAATTCCCCGGAACCGTTTGCCCACGCGAAACAGATCGGACCAGCCGTGCATGCTGGCCGTATCCAGTTCCGGAGGAGGCTCCATGAAGAAGGGCTGAAGGTAGCGGGCCAGTTTTTTCAAGCGATCGTCGACCCGTACGAAGGTCTCCGCATCCCTCGGGGAGTATCTGCGAAACTCCGTGACAGCGCGGTCGCGATCGGCCCACCAGGGAACCACTCGTCCATCGGGGAATGCGACCTGGATGGCCGGGTCGCACGGCACCATGCGCAGGCCATGCTCGGCCAGATTCAAGTCTTTGATGACCTCAGGACGCAGCATGCTGGCGATATAAGAGGTAGTGGAGACGCGACACCCGGGTGCAATTTCCTCGGTCACGCAACAACCGCCGACGATGTCGCGGCGCTCGAGGACGAGCGTGGTCAATCCCGCGCGTGCCAGATAGGCGGCGGCCGTGAGTCCGTTGTGGCCGGCGCCGACTACAATTGCGTCATAAATTTGCTGCGATCTGGGCGGCACGTGCTTGTCTGACTTTAAGTCACCCCACGCTCGTTGTGGGTGACCTACATTAACGCAAGACCGCGAAAAATAGAATTGAAATCCACGTCAATTTTCGGTAAAGTTTCCTGACTTGAGGTCAATATATGAGTGGCATTGGAAGCAGTCTGGTTTCACCTCCGCGTTACCGTCACATGCCTCCGCGGCCGCGTTCGGAAGGCAAGCGTACCCGGATCATTGACGCGGCCATGCGTCATTTTGCCGAGCAGGGATACCATGCCGCCCGCGTAGGAGACATTGCCGCCGAGTTGGGCATCGCGAAGGGCTCTATCTTTCAGCACTTCGGCAGCAAGGACGGCCTGTTTTTCGAGGTCTACAAGAAGGCGGTTCGCTCCTTCCCTCGCTATCTGGACACTCCGGCCGAGGTGCGGGAGCGGGGTTTCTTCGAGGTGCTGCGCTACTGGCTGGCGAGCACTGAGCATCTGCTGCACGAAGACTGGATTCCTTACCGCGTATCGCTGCTGGGAAACTACGGGACCGACCTGGCCTTGAAACGGGAGATTAACCGCTTTCTGCTGGCCGAGGACCCCTATGGAACCGTTCCTTTTGTGCGTTTCGGGTTGCAGCGCGGTGAACTGCGGAAGGATCTGGACCAGGAGATGATGGTCTCGATTCTGGACTGGACCATGGAGCGCTTCCAGGATGCGCTTCTGACCGAGGAACTCGATCCCGGCCTCTTCCGGCGGCACGGCGATGCTTTGGAGAAGAAGGAAGCCCGGATCACCCAGTTTCTGGACGTTTTGGGGCGCGCGATCGGCGCGGAGCGGAAGACTTAGTCCATCATTGCAGGGAAGAGCAAGTCATGATCACCCAAGCCTCAGTGCAGGAAATTCTCGCCAGCTACGACGACCGCGCACTGCTCGCGGACGCTTCCACCATTCCCGCGCCCTGGTACGTGGATGCGCGCATCGCCGAACTCGAGAATAAGACCGTGTTCAGCCGGACCTGGCAGATGGTGGGCAGGGTGGAGCAGGTAGAAAAGCCCGGTCAATTCGTGACTGCCACGGTGGCAGGAGAACCAATCGTTGTGGTGCGCGGCAACGACGGGGTCCTCCGTGGTTTCTTTAACGTGTGCCGCCACCATGCTGCTGCGGTTGTCACCGAGCCCTGTGGCCAGGCCGCGCTGCTGCATTGTCCTTACCACGGCTGGAACTATGGGCTCGACGGTTCTCTCAAGGGAATGCCCGAGTTCGATGGCGTAAAGAACTTCGAGCGCCAGCAGAACGGGTTGTTCCCCGTCCGCACGGAGACCTGGGAGAAATTCGTATTCATCAATCTGGATCCCGACGCGGAGTCGCTGGTGGAGTTTCTCGGGAGCCTGGTCAAGCGGGTGGCTCCGCTCGGTGTCAGCAGGCTGCATTATTTCGACAGCCGCACTTACGACATCCATTGCAACTGGAAGGTGTTTGTCGATAACTATCTTGATGGCGGATACCACGTGCCGCATCTGCACAAGGGATTGAGTTCCGTACTCGACTACAAGGAGTACACCATCGAGAATGAAGACCGCTATTGCCTGCAGTCCAGTCCCATGGTGTCTTCCGATGAAGATGCCGCCACGGGTGCGACCCGCAAGGGCGACCGGGCGTGGTACTTCTGGCAGTATCCCAATCTCATGATCAACTGCTACGAAGGTTATATGGATACAAATCTCGTCATCCCAATCGACGTCGATCACTGCCGGGTGATCTTCGATTTCTACTTTGGGGATGTGAGCGAGGCCCACCGCGAGTACAACCAGCAGAGTGTAGCCGTCGGTGCGCGAGTGCAGGATGAAGATCTCGGAATCTGTGAAGCGGTGCAGCGCGGATTGAAGTCACGCGCCTATGGAGCGGGAAGACTCTCGGTCCGACGGGAAGCCGGCGAGCACCTGTTCCATCGATTGCTGGCAGCCGATCTCAAGGCTGGATTGAAAAGCTCAGCAGCGGCAGCCGACTAAGCTCTCTGCAAGACGGAATTGCCGACGGCGACCGGCGGAGTTGCTGTTGGTCTTCAGGGTTCATACCATCGAAAACCTTGCCGCTGTTCTTCTTCCACCTTCTTCATGATAGTGAGAGTCCGGCTGCGCTTGTAATTGCCGCAGGCGCCGACCAGAACATTTAATAATGCCATGGGGGCGACGTAGGATGCTCCAAATGAAGGAGTATCTACGGAAGTAAAGAAACAATCTTGTGCGAACTGCCCGATCGGGGAAACCATGGAATCCGTAATTCCCACGCAGTAAGTTCCATTGGCCCGAGCCTGACGCAGGCCTTCTACCGTCTGCCGCAGTCCACGACGAAAGCTGATCGCAATCACCATGTCTTTCCTGCCGAGAAATCGCACTTTGTGAACGACTTCAGCCGGCGACGTAGCGGCGGAGACGGGCAGGCCCAGGATCATCAGGTGGTGTTCAAGAAAATTTACGAGATTTGCCGCCAGGTCGCCACCAATGACCAGGATGCGCTGCGCGGAATAGATTCGCCGCGTCAGTGCGGCAATCTTTTGAGGATCGACGGTGCGTGCCGCCGCATCCAGATTCCGGCGATCTTGATCCAGTGACGACCGGATCTGCCCGGGTACAGTACGCACGCGGCGGCCGGCGGTCTGCATGGTTTCGAGCGAAGTGGCATGGGCGATCGAAAGTTCGTGCAGATAATGCTGAAACTCACGGTAGGAACCGAACTGCATGCCGCGGACGATTCTGACCGTGGTGGCCGGGTCGGTCTTCAGGCGCTGGGCCAGCGCCCGCACGCTCATGAGCACAAATTCGCGGGGATGTTGCAGTGCAGGCCGAATAACCGCTTGCCGTTTCGGGCTCAACATCCCGAGGCGAGCGGAAACTGTAAGTAACGGTTTGGAGTGGGGGGCCCTCTTACTTCTCTCTGCCATTTGGGCACAAGAAGAATGGGCGAAACGCGTCTTATTGTCAATACTTATGCGCGAATCATGGTCCCCTCAGGTTCTAATGAGCCCCCGCTTTAGCTTCGGCGAATTGCTTAGTCGCGGCCTTTGCTTGTTTGGCTTCGTTGCTGGCCTCGAGCGTCATGTCTTTCTGGCCAAAGCGTACACCGATTTTCTTGAGGAAATCGTTCGGAGGCGTGCCGCCCGCGAAAATCCAGACAAAGTCATTGGGGAGGGTCTGCCTCTGCCCGTTGACCTCGAGGATGACGCTCTCGGCGGTAAATTCGACGGGATTCGAATTGAACATGACTTTAACTTTTCCCGATCGAATGCAGTCGTCCAAGCGCTTGACGTTCCGTTCCTTGATGCGGCTGAAGCGCTCTTGGCGGTAGGAGAGTACAACCGTGTTCCCGACTTGGTGGGCTAGCCCCATGGCGGCTTCGACCGCGCTGTCGCCGCCGCCTACCACCAGGATTTTCTTGTTGATGTAATGGTCGGCTTCGATCAGGCGGTACATCACCTTGGGCAGTTCCTCACCTTTGGCGCCGAGCTTTCGTGGTTCGCCGGCCCTGCCCAGTGCCAGCACGACTGCGCGCGCGCGATATTGGTTGTGCGCGGACAATACCGTGAAAACGCCGTCTTCGCCCTTGCGGACATCCTCCACCTTTTCGCTGGTCACCACATTGAAGTCCGCGCGGTTCAGAATCATGTCCCAGAAAGCCAGCAGGTTCTCTTTGGAGAGTTGCATCTTCTTGAACTTGCCGTACATGGGGAATTCCACCGGACTGGTCATGACCAGCTTTTGGCGCGGGTACTTCGCGACCGTTCCCCCGATTTCGTCCCTCTCCAAGGTGATGTAATTCAGCTTGTGCTGGATTGCCCGGAGCGATGCACTGATGCCGGCCGGCCCTGCGCCGATGATCAGCACGTCATAGATGTTGTCGCGGGATGGATGCGCGCCATTCGAGCCGATGCGCTGCACGATGGTGTCGATGCAGTCGCGACCCTGATTCACCGCGTTCTTGATTAAGGCCAACCCGCCAAGTTCGCCTACGATGAACAGGTTTTGAATGCTGGTTTCGTATTCAGGACTCAAGTGCGGCATGTCGGCACTCATGCCGGGAGTAGCCATCACCATGGTGATGGCGCCGACCGGACAAGCCTCGGCGCAGAGTCCGTGGCCAATGCACTTGTAACCATTGACAATGACGGCTTTGCCGCCAAGCATCGCCAGCACATCGCCCTCGGGACAAACATTGGTGCAAGTCTGACAACCGATGCAGTAGGTGGTGTCGATGTGCGGGTGCTGGGCCTTCGGTCCCTCGGAATACAGTTTTCCCTTTTCCGCGGATTCGCGAGCCTTTTCGTCTCTTTTCTTGAGGCCCTTCAGATAGCCGCGCAGAAAGAAGCTGCCAATCACAGCGGCGACGATAAGTGCGATCAGAGTGTCCATGATGTCGGCCTCAGAAGTATCCCATCATCATGACCACCGCGATGTGGATAACCGCCAGCAGGGCGAACGTGTAACTGAACGGTTTGTGGACCACGTGCCAGAGATGGAATACCTGCTGCGAGCGCTTCAGGAACAGGACACGCTTGGCTGTACTCGCTTCCTCCCTGGCCATGGCAATGGCCCTTTCCAGGTCACGGTTGCGAGTCTTCAGAAATCCCGCAAATGTGGCGATCTGCTCACCCAGGCTGAGAGCGTGGCGTCGCAGTTTGGCAATCCGAAAGGCGCGTGCGCCGTCGAGTATCACCATGTAGACCAGAGCAAATGGTGTGAACATCTGGTTCACTCTGTCCTGGCTGGGCAACTTCAGCAGGGAACGGAGATCGGCTTGCGGAAGCAGCTCCTGCTGCGCCAGTTGATGGGCGAGTTTCTCTTGCACTTCCTGCAGTTCTCTCATCGAAAGCTCGGCCGCGTTCAGACTGCGCGGAATCTGTGAGTACAGATAGCGGCCAATGATGCCGCTGAGGGAAACCGCCACCATGATCCAGAAGGCAATGCCCGCAAAGCCACGGAACTTGAACGACGAGTGGAAGGCGATGATGAAGGGAGCAGTGATCCCCAGCATGACGTGAATGTCGAGCCAGTGCCGCGCGCTGCCCTGCTGACCGAGCCAGGGCCAGGCTTTGCGCAGGGGATAAAGGAAGATTCCCATGAAAATCAGGAACCCCAGGAATCCCAGGTTCAATCCGATGGGCCCGCTTGGCCGCAAGAGTACGTGCTTCGGTGAAAATGGGCGGTCAGCTGCGCTAAGCGTGTAGTAGTTGAAGCCGTAGATGGACAGACCGAGAATAACAGCGATCGACACGGCGTAGCCGGCAAGCAGGCGGATACGGTGTCCTCGCTCGGCATTACGGGAGGATATGACTGCAGCAGTTGCAACGGTTGCGTTCGCGCTCATTGTTTTGCCACTTGCTCCTCTGTGCTGACTGAGAACTGCTTGTAATCCGTAAAGTGGTGGATGTTGCGCCAGTGCTGACGAGGTGTCTCGACCTCGACCGTGGCCTCCGCCGGGAACCAGTATGTCTCCTCTTTCGCCCCTTTGAAAGTGACCGGAGCGTATTGCACTTCCGATTGCAGCTTGTTGAGCCCGACGTCTTCCATCGTGTTTTCAATGCCCGCTTCAATATGAGTAATCGCGCCAGTCTGAGGGTCGATCAGTGCGCTGCCGGAAAGCTCCAGGGGATATTCCTTGCCTCGAAGGGACAAGGCCGCCGGCGTGCGAGATCCGCGAATGTGGTGGAAAGCGACCTTGCTGAGGCGCCGGCCGCCCACGACTTCGTCCTCAAGCTGTGTGAACTGGAAGCTTCCGACGTAGTAGGGATGGAAGATCAGGAATAACGTGGCGAAGCCATTGCTCACCAGCATCGACCGGTTTTTCTTGTCCGCCTTGACCTGCTTGACCTCAAGACGCGACTCATCGAGTGTCAGCTCCCCGCCCGGATTGGTGAGAATGACCAGGTAGTCGTAAGTGGATTCCTGCTTCAGTTCCACTTTGTCATCTTTATTGAGCTTGTCCTGTTCCACGTGCTCGGTGCACTTCACTTCGGAAAACTGTTCCAGAAAACCGGAAACCTGCTTGCTGGTGCGGGCGAGCAACTCGTCCAGAGTCTCTGCCCGGGATGTCGGGACTAAAACGAGCCCTGCCAGCATTACCAGCCAGACTCTGCGAACCCAGCGCGAGAATGATTGCGATTTCATCATTTGCCCTTTGTCTTGGTATCGAACCGGTAGCCCAGCGTGAAATGCCACTGGTCGTAGCTCAAATCGCCGCGGTTGATGCCCAGACCTCCCTGCATGAAGTAGTGCGCCCCTAAAGTGGTTTCCAGGTTGGCATTGATGAAGCGGCTGCGGCCGGCACTGGTGAGGGAACTGGCGAAGTTCTGCTGCCCGGCCAGCACTTCCAGGTGAAGAGTCTCGCTCAGGTTACGCGACACCGTGACCGCTTCATAGGATCCGTTGCCAAAGGAGCTGTTGAAGCGGGAATAGTGAAAATCCGCACGCACTCCCAGCTTGGGAAGGCGGTTGAAGGTCAGCCCGTACGCTTCGTTGAGGGAGGTGGAGCTGTCACCCGTGCGTCCGCTGCTTCCTAGCGTGGTGTAGACGAATATGCCTTTCACTACTTCGACTCTGCCGCCCACGCTGAAACCCTGGAACAGGTACTTGTCCAGCAGTCCCGTGCCGATCAGGGTGGCGTCGAAGGTGGGGATGTCACGGAAATAGTTCTCGTTGAAATCCAGTTCCACGCGCGGGTGCGGCTGAATGCGCACCGTGAGGAAGTTGCGGCTCAAACCGGGCCCCGGCGCCGGCACGGCTGGGTTTCCTTTCGGGCTGTCCGCCTGCAGCGAGTCGTAGATCGAGAAGAAGCGCTTGTAAAAGATTCCGTTTTCGAAGAAGACGAAAGGCCGCTGGATGGCGAAGTTGATCGCACTCATCCCTACGCCGGAGGTGCTGGTGTACTTCCAGGCATCGTAGCTGCCCCCATCGAAATTGATAAATGTTCCCGCGATTTCCTGATTTGCGTTGTAACTGTAGGAGGACGGGTCGGGAGTGGACCCGGCGAAGATACCCAGAGTAGCTCCGTGGGTCAGGCGACGTCCGAAGTAGCCGCCGTCAATGGTTTCAAGACTAGGCGCCCAAGGCAGGTAGAGGCGTCCAAAACCCGCAACCCAGGCGGAGTTGGGGTTGTCGTAGGTCATGCTGAGGTGATAGGTACGGTTGATCAAGTCTTGCAGGGTTTGCGGACCCGTGCCGGAGGTGGCCTGCAGCCGTCCGCGCCAGTAACCGCTCACGTTCCAGTAGGTCCCGTACAAGCGAGTGATGTCGGTGCGCACGACCACGCCGAGGTCGGAGCTGGTAATGCTCGAAGACCCGTGACTCACGGTGCTGAAGTAATCCAAGCCGATACGCCCGCGGGCGCGGTTCACCGAAGGCAGCGGCGGCTTTGGCACTTCGGCACGCGCTTCTTCCTCCAGCGGATCACCTTCCGTGAAGGTGACGACCGCAGGGTATTTACGGGTCGCGCTCAATGTCTGTTGTGCCACTAGCGCTTGCGCGTCGGAAACCGACAAATACGCCAGGTCACCGGGTTTCACCGTCCGTTTCGGAGAATGAATATCGGTGACAGACGAAGTATCGGCGAGCGCGCTGACTTCCAGTTCCGCCACGACTTTGGGATCATTCGGATCGACCACTTGACCCGATCGAGGCGCCAGGTCTGAGTCCTTGATCTCCAGCTTCATCCCTTCGGTAAGTCCATCGCTGCGACCGCCGTCGAGGTAAGCCACTCCCGCCGCGACATACTTCACTTTGAAGACCGTGCGCAGATTGGGGTTGGCGGCCCTCAAGGCCTCCATCTCCTCGTCCGCGGCGTTCGGTGGTGGTGCTTCCGTATTCTCAGGAACGGGTTTCAGAGCTGCGATCGCAGCTTCGTAAGTGGCCACAGTCTGTCCCGCAGAGTCAGGAGGAGTGGTTGGGGTCTGCGGGACAGAGGCTGTAGCGCTCCCCGGTTGAACTTCAACAGATGGAGAAGAGGCCGGGGGGACGGGCAGTGGCGAACTCAAAACAGGAACTGGATTGCTGGCGGCTTGGGTCGGCACCCGCTGCTTGGCGTTCGCAGCCGATGGCGTCACTTGGGCCTCGACCGGCGGAGCCGGGGGCGGGGCGACGGGCGGTGGCGAACTGGGAACCGGAGTGCCGGCGGCTTGCGTCTGCGCTGGCGGCTGGGGGCTCGGAACCGCTGCCGCTGCCGCTGCCGCAGTCTGTCCCGCCGGGTTTTGGGGATGGAGGTTGGGGTTACCCGGCGGAACAGAGGCCGCGGGACTTCCCGTCGTGCTGCTTGCTGCAAGGGACCGGGAAGAATCCTGGGAGAGGGGCTGGCTAGGACGGAAGCCGGTTTTGCGGTGTTACTTTTCGCGGTTGCGACCGTGGTTGCGGGGAAAGCCGTCCCGCTTGGCGGAGTGGTTTTTGCGGACGCGGACGCAGTGGTGGTGGCAGCGGATTCAAAGCCCCCCTCGGCACTGCCGCTTACTGGCGGAACATTTCCCGCTCCCGGAGTGCCTGCGTTCGGAAACACAGTTCCTTGCTGCAGGCTGCCGAGACTGGGATGCGTGGCAGAGGGGTGGGAACTGCTCGCGCTCGCCGGCGTCCCGCTCGCCCCCTGATCCTGGGGAAACTTGAGCGCGGGACCGGGCGGCGGCGCGACCGGGATCTGTGCATTTTCGTTGACCGGTTCGGGAGGAATCGTATCTTGCTTACGCCGGAACACCCCGATAAAACCACCGGATGCCGCCGCTGCCGGCGCTCCCCGGTGACTGTTTGCCCGCGATGCCAATTCCGGGCTGACGGTGAGGATCAGCTGACTGCCGTTTGTCTGGAGAGCGTAGGGTTGGGCCTGGTCGAGTTCTATCACCACCCGAGTGACCGCCGGCGACGCCTGATGGAGCGCGTAGCGAACCACGCGCACGCCGTTGTAGTAAACCGGAATGTGCTGTTGCCTGGCGCTAACGGTGGTGTTCGGAAGTTCCAGCACGAGGCGGTCGGGGTGAACCGCGGTGATCATGGAGGCTTTGACCGGCGCGCTCAATGTCACCTCGATGCGTACATCCTGGCCGGCGCGTGAAACCCTGACGTCCTGCAAAGTAGCGGGCCCGGCGGTTTGCGCTCCTGCAAGGGACACCAATAGCAGGAGAGTCGCGATTTGTTTCTGTACTACCGTCATCTTTAATCTTCACTCGCTGGCGCTCCGCGTCACGCCTGAACCTTGACCGCTGGGCCTTGTTACAGCACCTGGGGGAGCTAAGCCTTTATCCGCCACCTTGTCCGTTGCGATGACACTGGTAGCAATTCACGCTGTTGTACACATAACCGCTGACGTTCTCATGATGGAAATTGTTCGGGTTCCCGCCTCCGTGGCAATTGGTGCACTGGAAGACGGAATAATCGTTCGAATTGATGTGGCAGGTTGAGCAGACGCCATTGGCGTTGCCGTGATTGATCGGGAACTGCGTGTATTGCGTGTGATTGAACGTCGCATTCAGCCAACTGGTCGTGTTATGGCAGTTCTGGCACGTAGTCGGGAAGAACTGCGGCTGCGCCGCGTGTCCTGGATTCGACGTAGCGTTGTAATCCGCCTGGTGACAGCCGACGCAAGTCGTCGGCAGCGTCGTGTAGTTGTTGTTCACATGGCAGTCGGCGCACAACCGGGGCGGCGATGTATGCATTCCGGTCAGCGGGAATGCCGTGTTGTTGTGATTGAACACTCCGTCGGTCCAGAGCACGGTGTCGTGGCACAACTCGCAAGTGGTCGGGAATCCTGCCGAAATGTGGTTCACCGGCGTGGTTGCGTTGTTGTAATCCGTCTGGTGACAGCTGACGCAGGCGGTGGTGGTGATGTTGTAGTTGCCGTTGATATGGCAACTCGCGCACTGCAGTGGCGGTACGGTGTGCGCGCCGGTCAGGGCAAAGCCCGTCGTCGCATGGTTAAACACGGCATCGGTCCAGAGCACCGTGTCATGGCACTGCTCGCAGGTCTGCGGGAAGCCCGCCTGCACGTGATTGGGGTTGGTCGCTCCCTGATAGTCATTCAGATGGCAACTGACGCAGGCGGTGGTGGTGATGTTGTAGTTCCCGTTGATATGACAACTGGCGCACTGCAGTGGCGGCACAGCGTGCGCACCGCTGAGGACGAACCCGGTGGTTGCATGATTAAACACGGCATCGGTCCAGAGCACCGTGTCGTGACACTGCTCGCAAGTCTGCGGGAAGCCCGCCGTCACGTGGTTGGGATTGGTCGTGCCCTGGTAATCCTTTAAATGGCAGCTCACGCAAGCCGTCGTGGTCAGGTTGTAGTTGTTATTGACGTGACAATCGGTGCACAACCGCGGCGGCACGGTGTGTGATCCCGTCAGGGGGAAGCCCGTACTTGAATGGTTAAAGGTCGCATTCAGCCACGAGGTCGTGTTGTGGCACTGCTCGCAAGTCTGGGGGAAGTTCGACGACACGTGATTGGGATTGGTCGTGCCCTGGTAATCCTTCAGGTGGCACGAAACGCACGTCGTGTTCGTGATGCTGTAGTTGTTGTTGACGTGACAATCGGTACACTGCCGCGGCGGCACGGTGTGCATTCCCGTCAACGGGAATGCCGACTTGGAATGGTCGAACGTGGCCGGCTGCCAGGCCGTGGTGTTATGGCACAGCTCGCACGTCTGCGCAAATCCCGCTTGCGCGTGATTGGGATTGGTCGTGCCCTGGAAGTCCTTCAGGTGGCACGAGACGCAAGTGGTGCTGGTCAGGTTGTAGTTGTTGTTGACGTGACAATCGGTACACTGCCGCGGCGGCACGGTGTGCGATCCGGTAAGCGGGAAATTCACCAGCGAGTGATCAAATGTGGCCGGCTGCCACGTCACCGTGGTGTGGCACTGTTGGCAAGTCTGGGGGAAGTTGGCCGAGACGTGATTGGGATTCGTGGTCCCCTGGAAATCTTTCAGGTGGCACGTGATGCAGGTGGTGCTGGTCAGATTGTAATTGTTGTTGACATGGCAATCCGCGCATTGCCGCGGAGGAACCGCGTGCGCTCCCGACAAGGGGAACCCCACGGAAGAGTGATCAAACTTGGCGTTCAGCCAGTTATCGAAACCATGGCAGGTCTGGCAGTTCGTCGAGAATTTGCTGGCCACATGGTTAGGGTTGGTCGTCTGCTGGTAGTCCTTCGCGTGGCACGAGTAGCACTGCGTCGACAATCCTTGAAACTGTCCCGTCGCAGCTCCGGTGTGGCAGGAATCGCAATCAAGCGAAGCATGGGCTCCGAGCAGGGGAAAGCGGTTCTGGTGCTGATTGATCTGCTGCACCCCCACCGTCCATCCCTTTACCGTGTGGCATTGTTCACAATTCGCGCCGAACTGCCGCTTGTGAATATCGGCGTGGCAATCCGCGCACTTGTGTCCCACGTTCGTGAAGACCGGCTTGATATGACATTGCGTGCATGCCACGCCTTGGTGCAGACCTCGCAGTGGGAACTTGGTCTGATTGTGATCGAACTCGGGGATCGCGCGAATCGGCTTCCACCCTGCCGCGGTGTGACAGTTCTGGCAGGGCAGGTTCAAGTCGCCATGAGGACTATGGGTGACGGTCGTACTCTGCCCCTGCCCTCCGGTCGCTGCGCCGGACGGCAAGAACATGATCGCAAAAACGAGATTCACGACGATTGTCGAAACCACTTTGCCCCATCCTCAGAGAGGATTCGACTCCAACCTTCACCACAGTTGCGTAATTACGAATCAATACGAGAGAGGAATGATAACGACTAAGCAATTCGACGCCCAGTCAGGGTAGATGGTTGTGCGTGAGCGATAAAGTTACGCAAGTATCGGTTCAACAGGACAATGACCATTACTGTTCAGATTTCCGTCGTAACCAGATGTACTTCCGAGTGCATGTAACTTCTGCAAAGCGGTCGCAGAATTTACAGGTAGTTGACGCCGGTTAAAAAAACTTTACTTGTACAAAAATCTGGCGTGTTACCGCTGGTTACCTGCGGACAGCAAAAAGGGTAGAACCCGCGAACAGCAAGGGGTTGGACGGTTCTCAGTTTTTCTTTTGCTTGTTCTGATTCACGATCTCGGGTCCGTGGCACGCGGCACAGTCCTTGGGCGTGGGCTTGTAGAAAAGCACGCTCTTGCCTTCCACCAGGCGTACCTCTTTATGGCAAGCCTCGCAGCGAACCGTCTGGTGAGCTCCCCGCAGCGAGAACGATGTACTTCGCTCGTGGTCGAAGAGTGAGGGCTTCCACTTAGCCGTATTGTGGCAATCGGCGCAAGGTGTGGCATTGCCCTTTGTGAACTGCTTGCCGTGCGGATCCTCGTGACACTCTTCGCACTTGGTCGGAGCCGCCTTGAAATCGACGTTCATCAGCTTAGTTTCGAGGTTCGGAGGCTTGTGGCAATCGATGCAGGCGGTGGCGCGGTGCGTTCCCAGCAAGGGAAAGGAAGTCTGGGAGTGATCGAAGCCGGAAAGCTCCCGCCACGACTTGGTGGTGTGGCAGGCCTCGCAGCCCGCAGCCTTCCCGTTGGCGCCGACCTTGGCCATGCGGTCCTTGAACTGGCCTTTGTGGGGGTCGTTATGACACGTGGTGCAGGATAGATCGTTCCAGTGGTAGAGCACCGGCGTTTTGGGCGCTCCCTCCAGGGGCTCTTTGTGGCAGTCTCCGCAGGGGACGGCAAGATGGCCGCCGGTCAGTTGGAAGCGGGCGTCTTTGTGGTTTGCCAGGGAGAAGGTCGAAGGACGGTATCCCTGCAGGTTGTGGCAGCGCTCGCAACCGTTGAAATAGGGGGCGGCTGCGAACTGCCCGTCATGTTGATCGCGATGACAGTCGGTACATTTCTGGAACTTGATCTTGAACAGCGTGTCTTTTCCCTTGGGAATATGACACTGGGCGCACTTCAGATCCGCATGCTTGCCTTGCAGAGGATAGGCCGTGACCCCATGCTCTTTCAGGCCGAAGGTCGAGGGTTTGAACCCTTCCACGGTATGACACCCAGCGCACTCGCCTCCGTCGGGCCGCTTGGCGAACTGGCCGTTGTGGGGATCAGGCTGGTGGCAATTCATGCACTTCTGGAAGGCAATCGGCTTCTTGAAGTCCCCGCTCTGATGGCACTTGGTGCACTCGACCGTCTGATGTTTTCCGAGCAAGGGGTATTTCGTCTTGGAGTGGTCGAAGTGTTCACTTACGGTCTCGGCGGAGACCCTCTTCCACCCCGCCGTGTTATGGCAGGTCTGGCAGGTCTGTGCAAAGCTGCCGCGATGAGGATCGCTGTGGCAATCCGAGCACTTACCGAAAGGAATTCCGGCATAACGGGGCTGGTTGTCCGGTCCCGGGGTATGGCACTTCGCGCAGGCGACCTGCGCGTGTAATCCGGTGAGAGGATACTTCGTCTTCGAGTGATCGAACTGCCCGACGGTGACCGTCTTCCAGTCGTTGTAGTTGTGACACTGCAGGCAGTTCGCGCCCAGGCGGCCCTGGTGCTGGTCCTGGTGACAGGTCGTGCAGGTCGTGGGAATTCCCAGAAAAGTCTTGCTTAGGTCCTTTACCTTAATCGTCGCCCGCTCGGCGGGAGAGATATGGTCGGGGATGTGGCAGCGGTTACAGGCCAAACCTGCATGCTTCCCCTCAAGCGCGTATCCCGTCTGCTTGTGATCGAAGGTTTTTATATCCCATTTGACCAGCGGAAAATCAACTCCATTGTGCTCCGAGTGGCAGCGGGCGCACTCCTGGCTGGAGCCGGGCTCGATGTGATAAGTGGCGTGCAATCCCTTGTGAGCGACAAGCCGCGAAGCGATCTCGCCGTGGCAATCCAGGCACTTGAGGGTCGCCGCGCCACCCAGTTTGTGACAGGCGGTGCAATTGGTATCCCCGTTCAGGGTTTGATGGGCGCGGGAGAGCGGCCCGGGAGATATCTGGGCCAGGGCGGGCAGGCTGCACAGCAATCCCATGGCAACCACGAACAGGTTTGCCCACAAGAATCTATGTACGAGACTTGCGCGAAGCGTTGGCGCGTCGGATTGACTGCGACGGCTTGCTCTTTCCTCGTGCAAACAGGCCTCATCCCTTGATCGAAGGTATCGTCCCTCTGGAATACATTAGGCAGAGGTCTGAGTTTAGCCGAAAACTCAAATGCCGCTGGGTACCGAAGGTGCAATCCCGCCTAGTCCCTTTGTCCAATCTGGGAATTGCTTGCTTCCGCAACCGAGCAAGTTGGCAACCATTCCGTCTGTGACGTACATCACCGATAACAGTGATGATGCCCCACTGATTGCGCCGTGAGAACGGTGTTGAACTACACTGCGGGAAATGGGTCTGCGCTCCAGGGTCGGCGCAGGAGGGTCATGCGTGCTGAAACAACTCTACCCGGATTCGTCCCTGCTGGGGTCGGATCTGGCCGCGTTTAAGCGGCAAGAATCTATCTTCGTCGTTCTCAACCTGATTCTGCTGGCGGTCCTGCTCTCGCTGCATGCCTCTTTCTCCTCTTACTGGGGATCGCCGACGCGTACCCAGGTGATTGCCTTGGGCATCGGATTCTTGCTGAAGGCGATTGAGCTGGTCTGGCTGCAGGGGCTGAAGCAAATACCAAGGCCCACTGCCCTGGTTTTGCTGACGTGGGCTTCCATCCTTTTGAATCTCACCCTGGCCGTGCTGCTCGCACGGCTCACCGATCACGAGGACAGCCCCTACTTTGTGCTGACCGTGGTTCCAATCTTAGAAGCCGCCTTCCGCTTCCACTTGGTCACCGTTTTGGGAGTGGTGTCGATTGCTAGTTTCTACAACTTCATATGGGTTTGGCAATTTTTTCAACGTCATCCCCCGCTGGATGTTGGCGAATATTTTGAGACCGGGATCACGTCGCTGATCTTCCTGATCGTGGGCGCGCTGGTGTGGCGGCTGGTGAATGATCTTCGTAAGCAGGAAGGCCGGCTGGCACAGAATCTTGTCGAACTTGATCGGACCCGGGAGCGGCTGCTGCAGGAGGAGAAACTGGCGGCCGTGGGGCGCCTTTCAAGCGCCATCGCGCATGAGATTCGCAATCCGGTTGCAATGATTTCCAGCTCAATCGCCACCGCCAAGCAACTCTCAGGCCCAGAACGGGAAGAGATGTTTGACATTGCATCGGAGGAAGCGACGCGGCTGGTCACGCTGACCACCGAGTTCCTCGCCTATGCCCGGCCTCGACGGCCCAGGCTCGCTCCAACCTCGGTGGACGACACGATCGCCTATATCGCCGATGCCGCGCGCGCTCACGCCAGTCAGAAGGGCGTGCAGTTCCAAGTCGGAACTCCGACGGCCTTGGTGGCTGAAATGGACTCCGGACAGGTCCAGCAAGCGTTGTTCAATCTGATTATGAATGCCGTGGAGGCGGCTCCCTCGGGCAGCATCGTCTTTCTGCGCTCGCACGCTCACGATCACCATATCTGCATCGAGGTAGAGAATTCCGGTCCACCCATTCCGCAACCGGAAGTGGCGCGAATCTTCGAGCCATTCTTTACTACCAAAGCCCGGGGCAGCGGACTTGGCCTCCCAATTGCACGCAACATTGCGCGCGCGCACGGCGGCGATCTGGTGGTCGAAGTGAACGAACCGGAGCGGGTGTGTTTTGCGTTGACGTTGCCGACGCCCAACGGCCACTCGAGCCAAGGGGCATAGGGACAGGGAACAGCGAATGGCAAGAGTCCTGATCGTTGATGACGAGCCGCACATGCGGCGGATCCTGGCGTCGAATCTTCGCCAGGAAAAGCACGAAATCTGGGAAGCCTCGGGAGTCGCAGAGGCGCGTCGTTGTCTAGCCGACAACGATTACGACGTCGTGTTCACCGACCAGAAGATGCCTGACGGCGAAGGCCTGGCCGTGCTGGCGGCCGCGCACGAAGCGGATCCTGCGCTCTCCGTCATTTTCCTGACTGCGGTGGCCAGCATTGAACTGGCGGTGGAGAGCATGCGTCATGGAGCTTTCGACTTTCTCACCAAGCCATTTGAGCCTGAAGTCGTCCGCGCCACGGTTCGGCGCGCCTATGAACGCACCCGCTTGCTACGCGAGAACGAGTTGCTCAAAGACACAGTGGTGCGGCTGGAAGGCACTTATGACATTTATGGGGAGAGCCCCGCGATTCTCGAAATGCGCGAAAAGATCGGGCGAGTGGCTCCAACCAACGCCACGGTTCTGATCACCGGCGAGACCGGAACGGGCAAGGAGTTGGTGGCCCGTGCCATTCATCGCAACAGCCCACGCGCGGCCAAGCCGTTTGTCGCAGTGAACTGCGCGGCTTTCACCGAAACTCTTTTGGAAAGCGAGCTTTTCGGACACGAAAAAGGCGCATTCACCGGAGCCGATCGCACGCGCCAGGGCCTGTTTGAAGCGGCTCACGAGGGCACGCTGTTTCTCGACGAAGCCGGAGAGATGTCTCTGGCCGGACAAGCTAAGCTGCTGCGGATTCTCATGGATGGGCAGTTGCTGCGGGTGGGCTCCACGCGTCCGCGCACGGTCGATGTCCGGGTATTGGTGGCAACCCATCGCAATCTGGAGCAGCGCGTCCGCGAAGGTCTTTTCCGCGAGGATCTCTTCTATCGCCTTGCCGTCGTACCCATCGACTTGCCACCTTTGCGGGAACGGCGCGAAGACATACCAGGGCTCTGCGAAATGTTTTCCCGCCAAGTGTCGACTGAGCTGAAATTGCCGCCACGCAGAATCAGCCCGCAGGCCATCCAGAGCC
Source organism: Terriglobia bacterium (assembly GCA_963832635.1). Classification (GTDB taxonomy): domain Bacteria; phylum Acidobacteriota; class Terriglobia; order Terriglobales; family Acidobacteriaceae; genus DATFTE01. Next base: position 196,833 of record CAWHVH010000007.1, read on the forward strand.
TGAAGCTTTACGATTTTCCAGGGAACCTGCGCGAGCTTAAGAATCTGATTGAGCGGGCCTATATTCTGTCGCGCCAGGGTGAAATCGGCGTGGAAGAGTTTCCCATGCCGGCGCAAGCGTCGACCGCCGCCATCTCCGGGAACGGCCACGGCAGTTTGCCAGAAGCCGTGGTTCGTTCCGTGCCCGACTCCTTTGACCTCACCGGCCTTCTGGAGCGTACCGAGAAACAGCTAATCGTCAAAACCCTTACTGCGACCGGTGGCGCGCAGGCAGAAGCCGCGCGGCGCATGGGACTCTCTCGCAGCGCCCTCGCTTACAAACTCAATAAGTACGGAATCCGCGCATCGGAATAGAGGTTCTCCGGCTACCCCCAGCATTGTTCTCCCCGCGAAGCTCGATAGCCTCGGGCCGGCGTCCAAATTTCTGAACGCTTCTTCACTCAATTGGATCGAATAAAGAGAGGAGGGCCGCTCCCGGTTGGGCGGAACGGCGCTTTGGGGGTAAGAGAGGACTTCAGGCCCGTCGCTCCTACCTAACCATCTTGAGTAGCCCGGCCAGCGGCGGGAGCAGAGAAAATCAAAGCATCTTTTGGCGTTCGGGTAGCATAGATAGGTTAGTTGTACTAATTTCTGGACATGAGGGCTGGAGACTGTCCAAAAAACTGGACATAAACAACAGGGCGATCACGCGTATCGGTGATCTCCATCATCGGATCGTGGCGCTGCGTCACAGAAAAGCAGGGCAGGATCACGAGATGATCTACAGTGGTTGAGGAGGGAAGCGATGTCGACTGCCTGGACGTCCCGTTATGCGCAGCGCACCAAGGGGATTAAGAGCTCTGCCATCCGCGAGTTGCTGAAGTTCGCCCAGCAGCCGGAAATCATCTCCTTCGCGGGCGGACTGCCCGCCCCTGACGTGTTTCCCACTGCCCGCTTCCAGGAAGCCTGCCGCAAAGTTCTCGAACAGAATGCTTCACAAGCCCTGCAATACGGCGCTTCGGAAGGCTATGAACCGCTCCGCGAGATGGTCGCACGACATATTGCTCGCTATGGGATCAAGGCCAAGGCGGAGAATGTTCTGATTACCGCGGGTTCGCAACAGGCGCTCGATTTGATCGGGAAGTTGCTGATCAATTCAGGGGACCGGGTCTTGGTCGAGGCTCCCACTTACCTGGGCGCACTGCAGGCGTTCAACGTGTATGGCGCCGAATATGTCAGCGTGCTGAGCGATGACGACGGTTTGCGTACGGACTTGCTCGAAGAGCCTCTGCGCTCCGGGCCGAAGTTCATGTATGTTTTGCCGAACTTCCAGAACCCGGGGGGAACGACACTCTCGGAGGGGCGCCGCCACGAACTCGTCCTTCTGGCTGACCGGTTTGGAATTCCTATCGTTGAAGATGATCCCTACGGCCAGCTTCGTTACGAAGATGAGCACCTGACTCCGTTGGTGGTGCTGGACCGGCAGAACCTGCGTCGGGACGCGGGCTACTCCATCGGCAACGTGATCTACCTGAGCACGTTTTCGAAGACGCTAGCTCCTGGATTACGTCTCGGGTGGATCGTGGCTCCCACGGAAGTCATTTCGAAAATCGTGCAACTGAAGCAGGGCGCCGATCTGCACACTTCCACCTTCACGCAGATCGTGGCGTACGAAGTTGCCAAGGACGGCTTTCTGGATGAGCATGTGAAACTGATTCGCAAGGTGTATCGCGAACGCCGCGATGTCATGCTCGCCGCTCTGAAGGAATATTTCCCACCCGAGGTAACCTGGACGCATCCGAAAGGCGGGTTGTTCCTGTGGGTAACTTTGCCGAAGGGCATGGATTGTCAGAAATTGTTCCAAGCCGCTCTGGAAGAGAAAGTGGCGTTCGTGCCGGGCGATTCTTTTTACGCGCGGAACGGATACGCTGAGGAAGGCTCCCGCCACTTCCGCCTCAACTTCTCCTACGGCAAGCCTGACCAGATTCGCGAAGGAATCCGCCGGTTATCGATCGCAGTGAAGCAGCAGCTGCACGGCTTGTCAGGCGAGCCTTCTCCGGCGTTCGATCTGACTCGCGGCTGAGACTCATCGCATAGCATTTCGCGCTCAACTGCATCTGTGCAAACTTTTGCGTTCTTGTGTCGCGGTTCGGCGCCGCGACTTTGCGCGCTCGACCGGGTTTATGCATCCAAGTAAGTTCTGAGGAAAACGCCTGACCGGTTTCCAGGTTCGGCCGGCCTCTCGCGTCAAGCCTGTGTTTTTTCCAAATGTCCCCGGGTGAGGTGCTCTCCATGCGGTTTGCCTTCTCAGGTTTGCTGGTGCTGGTGGTCGCGTGTCTATTCTTGATTGCATGCGGCGGCGGGGCATCCACGCAAACTCAGCCTCCACCGCAGCCCAGCCCTAATCAGCTGGGGACAGCCTCGGCCGTCTCGGCTGCTTGCCCTGCCGGTACCGTCGCCGGGTCGTGTATGAGCCTTACGGTGACCTGTCCGAATGTTCCGGGTTACACCGGCGCGATCGCGAAGATCAGCCAGCCCTCGGGAGCTTCCAAAGGAACCGTGATCTTTACCACTGGCGGCGCGGGAAACGATCTCTATGAGACTCACTTCGTTTACGGAGCAACCGCCGTTAACATGGTGGTGGCCGCGGGCTTCACTGCCGTACAGACCGACTTCAGTTCCGGGTCTACAGGATGGCTCACGGGTCCGGCCGCGGATGGACCGCTCACGCTGAGTTGCCGCTGGGCGACGCTGGCACAGTGGGTGCACAACAACGTTCGCCAAACCGGTACCGCGTTGTGCGCCACCGGCAACAGCGCCGGCGCTGGCGCCATCGCTTATGCTCTGGCGCGCTATGGCCAGGATTCCATCTTTAATTATGTGGTTCCCACCGGTGGGCCGCCGTTCAGCCGGATTGATGAAGGCTGCATTTGTAAAGGTGCGCACATCAACACCAGTTGCGCGGGACCGGTGGATCCTTGTTATGGATTAAACGGAAATATGTTCCTGGATCCTGCTTACGGGAATGCGCATTGCTCGAACGCCGATACCAACGATATCCCTCTTTGGCAGGCGGACAGCATCTTGTCTTCGGATAACAAGTCGGTGCTGAACTACAGCACGCGAGTGCACTTTATCTTCGGCGGGCTCGACAATACGCCGGGCGTGGCAAACGCTGCGCTGTGGCAGCAGGCGATTACCTCCACCAACGATTTCCAGTGTGTCGCAGATGCTCCACATGAAATCGCCGATGTGCAGGACGGGGCGACCACCGTCGCGACCGCGCTTATTCAGAATTGCCACTAGAATTCGCACCGCGAATCTGCGACACCATCTTGCGAACCGCGTCCACGATGACATCGGGTCGCTGTGACGGAACGGAGTGTCCGCTGCCGACGGCGACGATGTGAGTGGCGTTCTTTGACAGCGACAGCAGCCGCTGCTGTAGTCCCAGCCAGTGTTGCTCGCGCTTTGGCGAAACCTCGTCGTCCGGCCCGGACGCGCGGTTTGGATCGCGCGAAATCACGATCAACGGAAGATCGCCGAGTGCTCCCAGATTTCGTACTTCGTTTGCGCTCTCGGGAAACGCCTGCCACTGGGCATAGTGCGTCGCGTAAACGTGCGACTGGCATCCGATAGCCCGTTTCATCCCCGCGATCTCCGGTGGTCCGGTTCCGCACCATCCTCGCCAGCGCGGCAGCCCGAAGGGCATGGTGATCTGTATCATCCGCAGCCAGAGTTTTTTCTGGAAGTAGAAGGGAAGCAACTCATCGGGATGCGCGCCGTCGACCAGCACCACCCCCGCTACCTCACTCGGATAACGGTGTGCGTACATCAAGGCATTAAAGGCGCCGAAAGAATGACCGACGAGGATGTACGGCGGCTTCTCGCCCGCGTTACTCAACAACTGACGCAGTTCGCCGGTCATCACGCTTGGGACGCGGGGACGAGGGCTGACGTCGCTCCATCCGTATCCGCCGCGATCATAGGAGCACACGCGGGTGAACTGCGTGACCTGGGGCTGGACCCGGTACCAGTCGAGATAGGAACCGTCGAGACCGAAGTCGAGCACCACGGTTGGGCCGCCTTCCCCGGTGCAATAGAGATGAAGACGGTATCCGCCAACATCGATCAACTTTCCCGGAGGATGATAGGTCTCGCGGTCACGCCGGACGCTCGCCGCCTGATAGATGGCTCCGACTCCCGCGATCACGACGAACAGAATCAATTCGACCGCGACCAGGCAGCGCAGAGCCCGCAGGAACGTTCGAGAGGAGTCGCCATGCCCGGCGATCGAAGACGCACCCGCCAACGCCGCCAGAAGAACAGGTAGGACGACGAGCATGATCGCCGCCGATCGAACCGGGTGAAATGAGGCGCCCGTATCGATATCTCCTCAGGCCGTTCCGAAGGGATCTTCGAGAGACGGGCTCTGTGGCGTGAACAATTCCGCGCCATTCTCCAGAATGTGCATGTCGTCTTCGAGGCGGATGCCGAACTCGCCGCGAATATAAATTCCGGGTTCATCGCTGAAGGTCATGTTCGATTCGATCTTTGTGGTGTTGCCGCGCACCAGGTAAGGCCACTCGTGGCCGTCCATGCCCATGCCGTGTCCCAGGCGATGCGCGAAGTATTTGTAGTCGGGCCCGTAGCCGGCATCGGTAATCACTTTGCGGGCGGCGGCATCAACGGCCTGGCACTCTAGTCCCGGCCGCGCTGTTTTCAAGGCAGTGGTCTGCGCCGCATGGACGATGTCAAAAACTTTCTTCATCTTGTCGGATGCTTTCCCCAACACGAAAGTCCGCGTGATATCGGAAGTGTAGCCTTCTACCCGGCAGCCGCCGTCGAGCAGCACCAGCGAGTTTTCGTGGATGACTTGCGGCGCGACCGAGCCATGCGGAAAGGCGGCATACTCGCCCACCTCCACCAACCCCTCGCCTTCGAAACCAAGTTGCTGATGCGCGACTTCGACCAGATGCAGGAAGTCGGCATTCGTCATGCCGGGCTTCAGCGCCTGATAAGCGGCGTTGTACGCCGCCAGCGTGACTTTTGCGGCCAGGCGCATCAAGGCAATTTCGTGATCGCTCTTGATCTGGCGGCAGCCCGCAGTGACGGGCGTCGCACTCGTCAGCCTGGTTTGCGGAGAGGCTTTCCCCACTCCCTCGCTGAAGACGAAGCGAACGGTTTCCTCGATTCCTAGATTCCCCGTCGTGATGCCGCGGTCTTTCAGTCCTTGCGCGACCCGCTGGTAAGGGCTGTCGTCCTCTTGCCAGATGCGCACATCCGCGTGCTCGCTCTCCGGAGCCTGCGAGATCTGCTCGCGCGCCCGGCCTTCCTCAAACCCCGGACACACGTAGAACGCTGCGCCTTTCGCGGGCAGCACCATGGCGAACATGCGCTCGCCGCCCCACCAGCGGATTCCGCTGAAATAGTTGAGTGACGTGCCTTCCATCAACAGAATGGCGTCGAGATGATGGGCCTCCATCAGGTGTCGCGCTTTCTCCTGGCGCGCGCGGCGCTCGTCGTTGGTGATGGGAGCGGCCTGGTCCTTCATCGACTTGAGATTTGTAATCGACGGTGGTAGCGGCGCGCAGTTTTCTTCCGCTTGGGTAGCGGCGGAGAAAGCCGTCCCCAATCCTGCGGCGGCAGCGACGGTTCCTGTTTGCAGAAAATGGCGTCGGGAAATCATGGGGCCTCCGGGTTTGTAGTGAGCTCGCCATTATAGTGGGGTTCGCGGCCATGCGGGCTTTTCTAACGCAGGGCTTGCTCTGCGTTTCTTCAGGATTCGAGCCTGCGCCAACCTCCCGCTTCGGGAACATCTTTCGATGGAAAAGAAGATTCTCCGTGGAATTCCCGTAACAAATGTCGCTTTTCCGAGTTTGTTCTTATAGGTACGCATTTGCAGGACACAGGAGAAACGTAATTTTTACTTTCAGGAGGAACTCATGAAGCAACACAGATTATTTTTGCTCGGCGTCGCAACCCTGGTCGTTGCCAGCGTTACCAGCGCTCTGGCCCAAGGATATAGGGGCACGCCGAATTACAATCCGAAAACCGAGACCAAGGTCTCTGGCACGATCGATGACGTTCAGCAGCATGCGGGGCGGCATGGATGGACGGGCATCCACCTGATGCTCAAGACCGGCACTGGAATGGTCGAAGTTCATGTCGGTCCCGCCAACTACATCTCCCAGCAGAAATTTTCCTTCGTCAAGGGGGATCAGATTGAGGTGTTGGGCTCGCTGGTGAGCTTGAACGGAAGCGATGCGCTGCTGGCCCGCGAGATCACAAAAGACGGCAAGACGCTGACGCTGCGGACTGCGCAGGGTGTGCCGCTATGGTCCGGCGGGCGGCCGGCCCGCTAACCGCGTTCAACCGCCAGGGCGGAGACGTTGTGCTCCGCCTTGACGTTGCGGACCTGAGCGTGCGAAACATTTTGACCATGGATGCAGGCTTCCAATGTGCGGGATGCGGGGAGTGGAATTCGACCTCGGTCGACGAGGCGGCCGGTCGTAGCCAGTCTTATATAGAAGACTGCCAGGTGTGTTGCAAACCGAACCTGTTGAGAGTCCGCTATGATGCGACCGAGCAGGAGTTTGTGATTACCGCAGAGTTGGAATAACCTTCGCGGAGAGGATCTCACAATGGGGATAAGCTACGCGCAGCCCGGAAGAATGGTCGCCCACAACATGGTGACCACGCAGTTTGAGCTGGATGGCTTCAAGGTGGTTCGTACGCTGGGAGTGGTGCGCGGCATCGTGGTGCGATCGCGCTCGATCTTCGGAACCATCGGTGCCGGACTGCAGACCATTCTTGGCGGCAATATTACCCTGCTCACCAATCTTTGTGAGAAGACCCGCGCCGAGGCATTCGATCTCATGCTGCAACACGCAGCCGAACTCGGAGGAAACGCCGTCGTAGGCGCCCGCTATGACGCGACCGAGGTCATGCAAGGCGTCACCGAGGTGCTGGCCTATGGCACCGCCGTCTATGTTGAACCTACGAAGCCATAATCAATTGCGTGGGGGCCGACGCCGCGTCCGTTCAGGCGGTTCTTGTTGCGGCTATTTCTTCACTCCCAGCAATTTCACCAACGCCTTCTGCCGGTATTCAAACGTCTTTTCGAACTTCCGTGCCACAAAGAACCTCTGCGCCAGTTCCCCAACAAATCCAAAGCCGACTTCATAGTCAATCACGTCCCGCACAACGCTACCCACAATTCCGTTGCGCTCCTCCGAAACCAGTTCATGACGGTGACGGAAGCTCTTGAATGGTCCCTTCTCCTGAACATCCTCGAAGAAGTGATTCCACTCAAAGGCAACAATCCGTGCGATCCACTTTGCCCGGAAAGGCAGAAAGGGAATCAGCCGAAAGGAAGTAACAATCTCAGAACCGGCCCCGGCCAGTGGTTCCTGATCGGTGACTGTCGCCTGGATCGGGGAGATGCCGGGAGGCGGCACAAGCGTCACGCGCAGCAACTGGGTCCCGGTCTCGGGTGGCATGATGCGCGGCAGGTTGCCGGGGTTCGCGAAAAAGAGAAACACGCGTTCCACCGGCACCGGTAGCCACTGGGCGAACTGAGCGCGATGCAGCATCAATTGGGTGCGATTGTAATTCAGCCGCAGCGCACCGGTCTGCTACATTGCATCTGCATGCTTCCTTCGTTCGCCACCGTTCGCGAGGCGCAAGAAGTGCTCAAGCGCTACCTGCCAGTCACGCGACTGGTCGCAGCAACCTCGCTCTCGCGGCAATGCAACGTCCACCTGAAACTTGAAAGCGAGCTTCCCACAGGATCGTTCAAGCCGCGCGGCGCCATCTTCGGTCTGTCACGAGAAATGTCCCGCCGCCAGGTGAGGGAAGTGGTCGCCTCCAGCACCGGCAATCACGGCGCGGCCGTCGCCTACGCCGCAAACTTACTCGGTGTCGCTGCCACTATCTTCCTGCCCGAGAATCCGAACCCGGTGAAGCGGGCCCGAATCGCCGCTCTGGGCGCGAACATCATCGAACGCGGGCGCGACCTCAGCGACGCCGCCGACGAAGTTGTGGCTTATGCGCAGAGTCGGGGCGCGTATTTTCTCAACGACGCCGGGGATTCCGATCTTCCAGCCGGGCCTGCCACCATCGCGCTTGAAGTCCTCGAGCAACTGCCCGAAACCGAGGTTCTCTATGTTCCGATGGGCGATACGGCGCTGATCCGAGGCGTTGCCGCAGCGGCCAAGCACATTCGTCCCAAAATAAAGGTGATTGGGGTCCAAGCCGAAAAGGCGCCATCGTATTTCTTATCTTGGCAGCAGGGAGCTCCGGTGCCGACAGAGAGCTGTGAAACCATCGCTGATGGGCTGGCTACTCGTATGCCGGACGCCGGGAACGTTCAGGCGATTCGCGAAGTCGTGGATGAGGTCCGTCTGGTCAGTGATGAGCAAATGCTTGGCGCGATTCGTCATCTTCTTCTGGAAGAGCATCTGGTCGCTGAGCCGGCCGGAGCCGCCACGACCGCCGCCCTCCTGGCAGGCAATCCTCCAGCTGGCGAAAACATCGTTCTGCTTTTGAGCGGTTGCAACGTCCCTCCCCATATCTTGCGGCAGGCCCTCTGCGGCTAGATCCGCCTCCCAGAGTTTTCCACAAGATTCTTCAGGACTTAGGGGCGAAAGAATGGCAAAAGACTCAAGTGCCTAAACGCAACTAATTGTGGTCATCGAATCAGTAAGCCACAAGCCCTCGCGTTTTTCACATTGAGACAGAATCGCCAGGGTAGACCCTCAACTTTGTTGTTGACAATAAACCAGTTAGGCATAAGATGTGGGAAAAAGTGGTACGAAGTGGTTGTAGCGGTAGAGGTCGTGGGTAAGAGTGAAGCGGCAAGAGGAGCCAGTGGATTTTAAGACTGACACCCCAGAAACCGGCCCTAACCAACCCAAATCGACCGACATTTTTGCCCTTTTTACCTCCCTCTCCTTGGTAGCGATAGCTGCCCTGCGGTTCCGGGCCCCCAGTACGGGCATTGCACATGTTTCGCGGAAATCACCCAACTCGGGTCGACGACAAGGGACGCCTCAAGGTTCCCGCGGAATTCAAACGCGTCATCGACGAGAAATACGGTCAGCAATTCTATATCACCAGCTTGGACGGCAAGAGTGCCCAAGTGTATCCCTTCGAGGAATGGGAACGAATCGAGCAGAAGCTGGCTTCGCTATCGACGTTCAATCCTACGAAGAAGAAATTTCTGGACCGGGTGAACTACTACGGGCAGACGGTCGAGATGGATGGCCAGGGGCGGCTCTTGATCCCGCAACTGCTGCGCGACTCGGCGCAGATCAAGGGCGAGGTCGCCGTGCTGGGCAACTTGACCTATCTCGTAGTCCGGAACCTGGAGATGTTCCGTAAGGAAATCGAGGAGACGTCGTTCACGCCCGAGGATGAGAACACGCTCAACGAGCTGGGTATCTAGTGGCAGAGGGTTCAGCAGACACCCCTCAGGGGGTTGGGCATGGCAGCGGTCATGTTCCAGTTCTTTTAAAAGAAGCGATCGATTTTCTCAACGTACGGCGCGGTGGGACGTATATCGACGCCACGGTGGGCCTGGGCGGGCACAGTTACGAAATCGCAAAACGCCTCGGCGCACCGGGTCATTTGATTGGGCTCGATAAAGATCCTGCGGCGCTGGAAAAAGCGGGCGTCAGACTTCGGACGTCGGACCTCAGCGAATCCGAGCGGTTACAGGCGGATTGGCCGAAGGTCGAGCTGAGGCATGGATCGTTTGCGGGTTTGGCCGAGGTCCGAGGTCTGAGGGCTGACGGCCTGCTCGCCGATCTCGGCGTCAGCAGTTTGCAACTCGGCGATCCGGCGCGAGGCTTTAGTTTTCAGGCGGAAGGACCGCTCGAAATGCGCATGAATCCGCATTCCGGGCTGACTGCCGAACAAGTGGTAAACCAGTTCGACGAGCGCGAGCTTGCCGACCTGATTTACGAATTCGGTGAGGAAAGGAGGTCGCGGAGAATCGCCAGAGCCATTGTCCGGTCGCGGCCGATACGAACTACCGTGCAACTTGCGGATGTCGTCTCAGCCGCGGCCCGGCCAATGAATCAGGCAGAACGTAGGATTCATCCGGCGACCAGAACTTTTCAAGCTCTCCGAATTTTCGTAAACCATGAACTGGACGATCTGCGGGCCCTGCTCGAGGCAGCCCCGCAGTTGCTGAAACCGGAAGGACGGATGGTGGTGATCAGTTTCCACTCGCTGGAGGACCGCATCGTAAAAGATGCCTTCCGCGAAGGAGTGAAGCTGGGTCATTACCGCCTCCTCACCAAGAAGCCGGTGACAGCCAGTGAAGAAGAGATTGATCGCAATCCGCGATCCCGCAGCGCGAAGATGCGCGCCGCGGAAAAAGTTTAGCCCCGGAGAACCTGCCGGGGCCCCGGCGCAGACTTGAAAGAAGCCGCGCCGGGAACGGTTTCCAGTGGCTCTGTGGTAGGAGCCTAAATTACTGGAGGATTCGATGTACTCAGGAAACTTGATTGACCAATTGATGGAGACAGTGGAGCGGGCGGAAGCGCGCGCCCACCAGCAGAGTGAAACTGCACGGCTGGAGCATTGGTACGCCGTCTCCGCACAAGAACTTTCACAGCTCGAACACGATCTCCTTGGAGTCGCATAAATGTCGGCAGCCGCAGCCATTCACGGAAATGTCCCCACCACCCGGCGCCGGCCATGCTGGACCGGCACGCCGGAAGTCTATTTTGCCAAGGCCATCGACAATTCGCGCCTGGTGAAGGTGGAAGATCCCACGCGTGGCCGCGAGATGCGCCAGTTCGCAGTGGCGCTCGCCTGCCTGTTTCTGCTCGTCATGACCTTCGCCTGGCAGCACTACAAAGCCATCGAGTACGGATACAGGATCGAGGCCTTGAAAATTCAGCGCGACGGGATGACCGACATGAATCGGGCACTGCGCCTGGAAGACGCCTCTTTGCGCGATCCCGGGAGGATTGACAACTGGGCGCGGCAGCACGGCATGCAGCCGCCGCAGGCCGGACAGATCATCCGCATGGATTCCGCCATGCCCGACTCCGGCGCGCCGGTCATGGCCAGCGTCGCCCCGATCCGGGTGATCTCGGCGCAATAGAAACCTAGGTCGGCGATGGGCGCATCGCCCATCGCAGCCGGGCGCTGGCTCGGCGGGAAAGTTTTGCGGGCGGCTCCTCGTACGAGTGGGCCGCCACTGTTTTCTGAGGGACCGAATCGTGGCCGCCGCGAATACACCTCGCAACCGCACTCATCTCCGGATCTATCTGCTTGCCGGCATGCTGGTTCTGTGGTGCGCAGCGATCTGCGTGCGCCTGGTGTACCTGCAGATCTTCGAATACGGCACCTTCGAACACCGCGCCCAGCGCCAGCAGCAGCGCACCGAAGAAGTGGCCGCGCGCCGTGGCATCATTTATGACCGGGCTGGCCGGGAATTGGCCATGTCGATTGCGGTCGATTCCGCATTTGCCGTTCCCACCGAAATTCCCGACCTCGCCGGCACTCTCTCACTCATCGCACGGATCACCAAGGCGGATCCCCGTGAGTTGCTGGCCAGGTGCAAAGCCGGCCGCACGTTCTGCTGGGTGGCGCGCAAGGCCGATCAGGAAACCGCCGGCCGGATTCGTTCCCTCAATCTGCGCGGCATTTATTTCCAGAAAGAGTCCAAGCGCTATTACCCCAAGCGCGAACTGGCAGCGCAGGTTCTTGGCTATGTCGGCACGGACGACGAAGGCCTGAGTGGAATCGAGCGCGAGTACGACGAGAAACTTCGCGGCAAGCCGGGCCGCATGCTCATTCAGGTTGACGCGCGGCGCAAATGGTTTGGCAGCGTCGAGAAGCAGCCCGACCCCGGCGACAACGTCGTGCTCACCATCGATCAGCAGATCCAGTACATCGCCGAGCGCGAACTGGAGACTGCCATGGAGCAGACTCATGCGGAGTCGGGAACGGTGGTGGTGGAGAATCCGCACACCGGAGAAATCCTGGCGCTCGCGAACCGGCCAACCTTCAATCCCAACGTCGCTCGCGAGATTACTTCGGAGCGGCTGAAAGACCACGCCGTCAGCGACGTCTACGAGCCGGGTTCCACCTTCAAGCTGGTCACGCTTTCCGCGGCACTCGACGAGCATCTGGCCCGGCCGGATGAAGTCGTCGATTGCCAGATGGGTTCCATCGTCATCAATGGCCGCCGCATTCACGACTGGAAGCCCTTCGGCATGTTGTCGGTCGCCGACATCCTGGCGCACTCGAGCGACGTGGGCGCCATCAAAGTCGCGCTGCGCCTGGGCGATGAGCGGCTCTATAAATACATCCGCGCTTACGGTTTCGGGCAGCAGACGGGTATCGAGCTCCCCGGAGAGACGCGCGGTCTGGCAAAACCGCTGAGCCGCTGGTCGAAGGTCTCGATCGGCGCCATCGCCATGGGTCAGGAAATCGGCGTCTCACCGCTGCAACTCGCTGCCATGGTGTCGACCATTGCGAATGACGGGACGTGGGTTCCCACGCGCATTGTGGCGGCTACCACCGCGCCGCAAAGCACCCCGCAGATGATCGCTTTCCACCCAGGAGAAGGCCGGCAAGTGATTTCTCCTCTCACCGCAGCCGAGATGAAGCAGATGATGCAAGGCGTGGTGCTTCACGGCACGGGCAAGAAAGCGATTCTTGAGGGCTACAGCTCGGCTGGAAAGACTGGAACCGCGCAAAAGATCGATCCGGCAACGCACACCTACTCTCACACCAAGTACATCGCGTCTTTCGCGGGTTTTGCGCCGGTCAACAATCCGGCCGTCACCATTGCGGTCATCCTCGATTCGCCGGTCGGCGGCCACCACGGGGGCGAGGTGGGCGCGCCCGTCTTCCGGCGCATCGCCCAGCAGGTGCTGGAATACCTGCACACGCCGCACGACGTCGATCTTCCGGCAAACCGCCAACTCCTTCTGGCTGCACAGCGTGTGAAAGAGCAAGACCTGGAAGAAGGCTCCCCCGATCGTCTGGGAGATCCCATCGAGGTCGCCGATACAGGCGATCCCCTGGCGTCGCCGCCCGCCGCTGCAGCGAAACCGTCGCCGGAAGGGCCCGGATCGGGTGTAGTGCCGGCGGGGTTACGTGAGCGCGAAAGAGAGCCAGCGCCATCTTCGGAGCAGAAGTCAGCGAGCGTAAATCCGGCTGCCGCGCCTGCGCAGCCGATCACCGACCGCAGCTCCGGCACGGTCGTGCTGGATGCGGAGCAGGGAGGAATTGTCGTCCCGTCGTTCCTGGGCAAGACGGTGCGCAGCGCCATTGAGGCGGCGGAACAAAGCGGGCTCGATCTCGAAGCCGTCGGCAGCGGCCTGGCGCAGGATCAGTCTCCGCCGGCCGGATCGCACGTAGCCGCCGGATCGCATGTGGTCGTAACGTTCCGGCGGTAGGCTCGAAACTTGTCTGGGAGCGGTAGCACACAGCGGCTCGAAGCGTCCTTACCCTATAATTCGACTCAAATGACCTTTCAGCAACTCCTCCAGGGCGCGGAAATCCTCGCGCAAAGTGGCGACCCGGGTGTCCGCGGGTTGGAGTACGACTCGCGCCGGGTGAAGCCCGGTGACGTCTTCGTTGCCATGAAGGGGGAGTCGAGCGATGGCAATCGTTTCATCGATAAGGCTATCGCCGCGGGCGCGGTCGCCGTGGTCACGGATTCGGCCAACGAGAAACCTCGCGACGGAGTCGCCTGGGCGCAAGTGCCCAGCGGACGGCGCGCTCTCGCGCGGTTGAGCGCGAACTTCTACCATAGGCCGGCCGAGAAGCTTTCGATCACCGGCATAACTGGTACCAACGGCAAGAGCACAACAACATTCCTGGTGGAATCGATTCTGACCGCGGCCGGACGCAAGAGCGCCCTGATTGGAACCATCGAGTATCACGTGGCCGGGAAAACTCTGCCCGCGCCCCATACGACCCCCGAAGCGCTCGAAATCAACCGCATGCTGGCCGACGCGCTCGGCCACGGCGCGACCGAGGCGGTCATGGAGGCTTCCTCGCACGCGCTGGCGCAGCAACGCGTGTATGGCATCCCCTTCGATGTCGCCGTCTTCAGCAACCTGACCCGCGACCATCTCGACTATCACCACACCATGGAGGAGTACTTCGCCTCGAAGACGATCCTTTTTGAAGGCTGCGGGACCGATCCGCCGCGCGCGGCGGTGATCAACACAGACGATGAATATGGACAAAGGCTTCTACAAATCAGCAGGAAGCGCAGCTCGCAGATTTTGACTTACGGGCTGGCCAAGGGCGATCTCCATGCCGAAAGATTGGAAATCACTTCGCACGGCACGCGTTTCGACCTGGTCCTGCCCGATGACAGGCTGGCGCTGTTCTCCCCTTTGATTGGAAGAGTGAACGTCTACAACGTCCTCGCTGCAGTCGGCGCTGGTTATGCACGCGGCTGCAGCCACGAAGCCATGATCAAGGGTGTGGAAACCTTGACTCGCGTGCCCGGCCGTTTCGAGCGTGTGGACTGCAAACAGCCTTTCACGGTGGTGGTGGACTACGCTCATACCGACGATGCACTGCGCAACCTGACCGCCATCGCCCGCGAGTTCGTGCAGCAAAACAAGGGCCGCGTCATCACACTCTTCGGTTGTGGTGGAGACCGGGATCGCGCCAAACGTCCTTTGATGGGAGAAGCCGCGGGCCGCGGAAGCGACTTCGCGGTTCTTACTTCCGACAATCCGCGCAGTGAAGACCCGCTCGCCATCATCAACGATGCCATGGTCGGCCTGCAGCGCTCCGGTGCCAGATACAAAGTGGAACCTGACCGCCGGAAGGCCATCGCTCTGGCCATCGCAGAAGCCGCTCCCGGAGACATCGTGCTCGTCGCCGGCAAGGGCCACGAGAAAGTTCAGGTCTCGCGCGAAGGGTCGGTGCCATTCGATGACGTCGAGGTCTGCCGCCAGGTTCTGCACGAGGCCGGATACAGTTGCGACGTCGCCCAGGCGGGTGCGGGAAAATGAAGCTTCCGCTCTCACGCATCGCCAGCTTCCTCGCCGCTGCGGGCGAGTTTGATCCGCATGCCGAGGCCCTCGCGTATTCCATCGACTCGCGAAAAATTCAGGTGGGGGATCTGTTCTTTGCGGTGAAGGGCGAGCGCCTCGACGGGCACGACTTCGTCGCGGAAGCTCTCGCGAAGGGCGCGGTCGCCGCCGTCATCGGGAAAGATCAGGCGGGTCGCTATCCTGCCGGCACGCCGGTTCTGGCCGTCGACGACACTCTGCTTGCCTTGCAGACGCTCGCCACCGCCGTTCGCCGTCTCTGGGCGAAACCGGTGGTGGGCATCACCGGCTCAGCCGGCAAAACCACCACCAAGGAAGCCGTGGCCCACGTGCTTTCCTCGCGCTTTCATGTCCTCAAGTCGGAAGGAAACTTCAACAATCATTTCGGATTGCCGCTCATGCTGCTCAAACTCGAGCCCGAGCATGAAATCGCTGTGATCGAAATGGGCATGTCGCATCCGGGAGAGATCACCGCCCTGGCAAAGATCGCGCAGCCCAATCTCGGGGTCGTGACCAACGTTGCCCCCGTCCATCTCGAGTTTTTCAAGTCCGTCGCCGAGATTGCCCGCGCAAAGTACGAACTGATCGCTTCCCTGCCGGTTGGGTCGGCGGCCGTCCTCAACGCCGACGACGAATATGTTTCGCAGTTCGGGCGCGACTTCAAAGGCAAAGTCGTGATGTATGGCCTGAAGGCGACCGCCGATGTCCGCGCCGAAAACATCGAAGCGCATGGACAGGATGGCTCGACCTTCGAGGTAGTGATCGGCGAGTGCCGCGAACCAGCTACCTTGCCCTTGGTGGGCAAACACAATATCTATAACGGACTGGCTGCCGTGGCGGTTGGCTTGGAGAAGGGCCTTACCCTTTCCGAAGCCGTCGCTGCTCTAGCAACGCTGCGGCCCGCCGAAAAGCGCGGCGAGGTTCTCCAACTGGGTAACATCACCGTGGTCAACGATTGCTACAATTCCAATCCGAAAGCTCTCGACGCCATGGTCGACGCGTTGGCTACCATGCCGGGATCCCGCCACATTGTTGTTGCCGGAGAGATGCTCGAACTGGGTCCCGCGGGGGAGGAGATGCATCGCAGTTCGGGCCGCCACATGGCGAAAAAGGGAATCGATATTCTGCTGGGTGTGCGGGGCCTGGCGCTCCCTATGGTCGAGGCCGCAAAGGAAGCCGGCACACGCGCCGAATTCGTGGCCACTCCCGAAGAGGCGGGAGAATGGCTTAACCGAGAAACCCGCGCCGGTGACGTGGTGCTGCTGAAAGCCTCGCGCGGCGTAAAGCTGGAAAAAGCGCTGGATAAGTGGAAGTCAGCGCATAGCTGACGACTGAAGACCGACGACTGACGGCTGGTTTATGGAGGCGGATTGCTTTATTGGCTGCTGTACCTGAAGCTTTTCCATTATTTTCCGCCGTTCCGCATTTTCCGCTACCTTACGTTCCGTACTGCGTTCGCCAGCCTTACTGCGCTTTTTACCGGACTGATCGTCGGCCCGCTGGTCATCAGCCGCCTGCGTGAATTTCAAATCGGACAGTACATTCGCGAAGAAGGCCCCAAGGCTCATCAGAAAAAAGCCGGTACGCCCACAATGGGCGGGCTGCTCATCGCCATCTCCATCGTGGTTCCCACCCTGCTCTGGGCAGACCTGACGAACCGCTTCGTGTGGATTGCCGTCTTCTCCACCTGCGCCTTCGCCGCCATCGGTTTTGCCGACGACTATATCAAGGTAGTTCATCGCCGCAACCTCGGCCTCACCGGAAAAGCCAAGCTCGGCTTGCAGATTCTCACCAGCGTGGTGATCGCCATCGTTCTCATCGTGATGCAGAGCGGTGGCATGTATTCCACCAAGCTGATGGTGCCGTTTTTCAAGCAGTTCCGTCCTGACCTGGTAATCGAAAGCCTCACGCGCGACCCGCATCTATGGCCGCTGGCATTCGTGCCCTTTATCGCATTCGTGGCGCTGGTCATCGTCGGCTCCAGTAACGCCGTCAACCTGACCGACGGACTCGACGGCCTCGCCATCGGGTGCACCGTGATCGCGGCCGGCGCTCTGGCGGTGCTGACTTACGTCAGCGGCCATGCCGCCTTCGCCTCCTATCTCGAACTGCAGCGCATGCCGCAGATCGGCGAACTGACCATTTTCTGTGGAGCCATGGTCGGCTCAGCCATCGGCTTCCTCTGGTACAACGCGCACCCGGCAGAAGTTTTCATGGGAGACGTGGGATCGCTGGCCCTCGGTGGCGCGATCGGAACCGTGGCTGTCATGATCAAGCAGGAGCTCCTGCTGCCGTTCATCGGCGGAATCTTCGTCATCGAGGCGCTCTCGGTGATCCTGCAGGTGGCCTCCTACAAGTTGCGCAAGAAGCGTATTTTCAAGATGGCGCCACTGCATCATCACTTTGAACTGCTGGGCTGGTCGGAGTCAAAAATCATCGTGCGTTTCTGGATCGCCAGCCTGGTGTTCGCGCTGTTCGCGTTGACGACGCTGAAACTGAGATGATGACGTCACACTTGAGATCAACAATGAAGACTTTCTCTATATCTCTCTGACTCTGTGGTGAAATAATTTCGTGGACCTGACCAACAAACGCGTTCTTGTCGTAGGCCTCGGCAAATCCGGCGTCGCCTCAGCGCTATTTCTCAAGGAACACGGCGCCCGCGTTACCGTCTCCGATACCAAGCCGGAAGCCGAACTGCGGGAGGAGATCCCTGTGCTTCTCGATCACGGCATCGCGGTCGAGACTGGGGGCCACGGCGAGCGCACTTTCCGCGGACAAGACTTGATCGTGGTGAGCCCCGGCGTGCCCGTCGACGCGCCGCTGTTGGTGCAAGCCCGCGCGCTCGGCGAAACCGTGATCGGAGAAGTCGAACTCGCCGCGCGATTCCTTCGCGGCCCGCTGGTCGCCATCACCGGTTCAAATGGCAAAACCACAACCACGACGCTGGCCGGAGAGATTGTCGCCGCCGGGGGCTATCTCACGGCTGTGGGCGGAAACATCGGCACCCCCGCGATTTCGCTGGTCGCCCAAGCCACGCCTGAGACCGTGACCGTACTCGAAGTGTCGAGCTTCCAGTTGGAGACCATCCAGACCTTCCGCCCCAAGGTTGCGGTCATCCTCAATGTCACGCCCGACCACCTCGACCGTCATCACACCTTTGCTGCCTATCGCGATGCCAAGGCCCGCATCTTCGAGAATCAGACGTCCGGGGATTTCGCTGTGCTGAACGCCGACGACCCTACCTGCGTCGAACTGGCGCCTCGCACCAAGGCCCCCGTGTATTGGTTCAGCCGCAAGAAAGAAGTCGCGCAAGGGGCGTACGTGAAAGACGGGAAGATCCTGTTCCGCGATCCCAATGGCCAGCGCGAAGTCATGCAGGTTTCCGAGATCCCGCTCAAGGGCAATCACAACGTGGAAAACGCGCTTGCCGGAATCTGCGTGGGCATGCTCATGCGCTGCGAACCGGAGAAGATTCGCAAAGCCATCCGTGAGTTCAAAGCCGTCGAGCACCGCCTGGAATACGTCGCCACGGTTCGAGGAGTCGAGTACTTCAACGACTCCAAGGCTACCAATGTCGACGCTACTATCAAGGCGCTGGAATCGTTTCCGGCCAATATCCACCTCATCCTCGGAGGCAAAGATAAAGGCAGCGACTACACCGTGCTCAACGACTTGTTGCGCGAACGCGTGAAGCGCGTCTATACCATCGGCGCAGCGGCGGCCAAGATCGAATCCCAGATCAAAGGCCCGGAGATCGTGCACGCGGAGACTCTGGAAAACGCCATCAAGCGCGCCGCCGCGGCTGCGCAGCCAGGCGACATCGTCCTGCTCGCCCCTGCCTGCGCCAGCTTCGATCAGTTCAAGAGCTACGAACACCGCGGCCGGGTCTTCAAGGAAGTGGTGCGGTCCTTGTAAACCGTCCAATAATCCGCTCGGTCTGGAATTTCTTCGCGTCCTTTGCGTCCTTTGCGGTTAAAGGCTTTCCTTTTGCCCCGGAACCAACTCTGTCACTCCCCGTCCCAAATCCACAGGCGGAAACTCTCTGCCTCTGTCTCTCTGGTGAAATGAGTCTTCATGGCGAAGCGCGTCAGTGTGGATCGCTGGTTGTTCGTGGTCACCCTGGTCCTGGTGTTTGTCGGACTGGTGATGGTCTTCAGCGCTTCCGCCGTCATGGCGAAGGAGCGCTACGGTTCGGGCTACACCTTCCTGCTGCGGCAGTTCGCATGGGCGGTTGCCGGTATCGGCGCCATGGCCGTGGCTATGAAGATCGACTACCGCCGCCTCAAGCATCCCGCCGTGGTGTTCTCGCTGCTGGGCCTTACGTCGTTGATGTTGATCTCGGTCTTCTTCCTTGACCGCTCCCACAACACCCATCGCTGGATTCACTGGGGAGGCTTCTCCTTCCAGCCCTCCGAGATGGCCAAGCCCGCGCTGATTCTCTTTCTCGCTTTCTTTCTCGAGAGCCGCACCAAGTCGATGAACGACTGGCGCAACACGCTGCTGCCGGCCGTCTTGCCGACGCTGGTCTTCCTGGGCCTGATCGTATTCCAGCCCGATCTCGGCACCGCCATCGCCTGCGCGGCGATTACCGGATGCATTCTTTTCGTTGCCGGCCTTGACCTGCGCTATCTCGGATACGGCTTCGCCGCCTCGTTGCTGCCGCTTTATTTTCTGATCTTCCACGTGGCTTACCGGCGCGACCGCATTCTGGCTTTTCTCAATCCTTACTCGGATCCGCAAGGTCGCGGCTTCCACATCATTCAGTCGTTGATCGCGGTCAGCACCGGAGGCATCACCGGCGTGGGTTTGATGGAAGGGAAGCAGAAGCTCTTCTACCTGCCGGAACCGCACACCGACTTTATTTTTGCTGTGACCGCCGAAGAACTGGGACTGGTCGGCTCGCTGATTCTGGTTGCGCTCTTCGCCGTTTTCCTATGGCGAGGTATACGCACTGCCATTCACGTCGACGACATGTTCGGACGCTTCCTCGCCGTCGGCATCACCAGCATGGTGGTGGTGCAGGCCTTCATCAATATCAGCGTGGTGCTCGGCCTTATGCCCACCAAGGGTATTCCCCTGCCGTTCGTTTCCTACGGAGGCTCGTCTCTTTTCATTACGCTGGCTTGTGTGGGAGTACTGCTGAACGTGAGCAAGCAGGCAGAATAAGAGAATTGTTGATTTTCGATTTTTGATTGTTGATTGAAAACCTGGTGATCGCTGGTCTTGTTTTGATCTTCAATCAACAATCCACAATCAAAAATCAACAATAGTATATTCACTGCATGCGAGCCATTCTTGCGGGAGGCGGCACCGGAGGACACGTGATCCCTGCGCTCGCCATCGCTCAGGAACTCAAGACGCATTACAACGCGGAAGTGCTATTCATCGGGACGGCCCGCGGCATCGAAAACCGTCTGGTTCCTGCCGCCGGATTTCCCCTGAAACTCGTTCAGGTCGGTGCGCTTAAAAACGTCACCCTCGCGACCCGTTTCAAAACGCTTTTCGATCTTCCCCGCGCTGTGCTGGCTGCGGGCAAAATGCTTTCGGATTTCAAAGCCGACGTCGTCATTGGCGTCGGAGGATACGCTTCCGGCCCCGCCATGCTCGCCGCCGTGCTGAAGCGCATTCCCACGCTTGCCTTCGAGCCCAACGTCGTGCCCGGCTTTGCCAACCGCGTAGTGGCGAAAATGGTCTCGGCCGCTGCCGTCCACTTTGCGGAAACCGCAAAGTACTTCCGCCACGCCGAAGTCACGGGCGTCCCGGTCCGCCAGGCCTTTTTCGAGATGTCATCCACCCCGCACACCACGCCAACTCTGCTGGTCTTCGGCGGAAGCCAGGGCGCCCACGCGATAAATAAGGTTGTGATCGATTCCGCGGCGGAGTTGCAAAGTCGCTTTCCCGCTCTACAGATCGTCCATCAAACCGGCGAGCGTGACTATAATGACGCAGCCGAGGCGTATAAGACCCTGGGTTCGTCTGTCGAGGTATTCAAGTTCATCGACGACATGCCGCGATTCTTCGCTAATGCCGATCTGCTGCTCTGCCGCTCGGGCGCAAGCACTGTGGCCGAGATTGCTGCGGCCGGAAAGCCGGCGATCTTCGTCCCGTTTCCACGCGCCGCCGACGATCATCAGAAACGCAACGCGGAAGCGTTGGAACGCGCAGGAGCCGCGGTGATGCTCGAGGAATCGAACCTCACCCGGCAGGCACTGGTGGAAACGGTGAGTTCGCTGCTCAACGATCCGGCAAAATTGCAGCGGATGGGCGCAGCCGCAAACAGTTTGTCGCACCCCAACGCCGCTCGTGACATCGCAGCCATGGCGGCAAAGTTAGCGGGGAAAGCGGCCACGGATTCACGCTGATCCACACGGATTTATGAATTTTCCCGATCCGTGAGAATCCGCGCAAATCCGTGGCTAAGAATTTAAAATGTTTGCCAAAATTCAACACGTTCATTTCGTAGGCATCGGCGGCATCGGCATGAGCGGCATTGCCGAGGTGCTGCTGAATCTCGGCTACAAGGTTTCGGGATCGGATCTGAAAAGCTCCGCCGTCACCCAGCGTCTCGCGGGCCTGGGAGCGACTACCTTCGAAGGCCACCGCGCCGAAAACATCGCCGGAGCCGAGGTCGTCGTCGCCAGCTCTGCCATCGCCAAAGACAATCCCGAGCTTGTCGAAGCCGGCAATCTTCACATCCCTGTCATCCAGCGTGCCGAGATGCTGGCCGAGTTGATGCGCCTGAAATACGGCATCGCCATCGCCGGCATGCATGGCAAGACCACCACCACCTCGATGGTCGCCGCCGTACTTGCTGCGGGAGGCCTCGATCCCACCGTCGTTGTCGGCGGGCGCGTCGATGCCATGGGCTCGAACGCGCGTCTCGGGAAGTCGCACTACCTGGTCGCCGAGGCCGACGAGAGTGATCGTTCCTTCCTCAGGCTGTCGCCTATCTTGTCAGTGGTCACGAATATTGATCGCGAGCACATGGACTGTTACCGCAACATGCGCGACGTCAAAGGGGCGTTCCTCGACTTTATGGATCGCGTGCCCTTTTACGGCATGGTGGTCGCGTGCAACGACGATCCCCTGCTGCGCCGCTTGCTGCCTCAAGTTCAGCGCCGGGTCGTCACCTACGGCACCCGCCGCGGATCCGACTTCCATATCAGGATTGAAAAAGCCGAACGCGAGAACGGCTACATTAGCTGCTTCCACGTGACCTTCAAATCGCAAGGCCTGGGAGAATTTCGCCTGCACGTGCCCGGCGTTCACAATATCCTGAACGCGACCGCCGCCATCGCTGTCGGCATCGGACTCGACATCAAGGCCGACGACATCCGCGGCGCGCTCGAAAATTTCCGCGGCGTCGATCGCCGTTTTCAACTGAAGGGAACCGCCGCCGGAGTCGCCGTCATCGATGACTACGGACACCATCCCACCGAAATTCGCGCCACGTTGGCGGCGGCAAAACAATGCGGATATAAGAAGATTCACGTCCTCTTCCAGCCCCACCGCTACACCCGCACTCGCGACCTGAAAGACGAATTCGCCCAGGCTTTCCACGACGCCGACACACTGTTCCTGCTCGACATCTACGCCGCAAGCGAGCCCCCGATCGAAGGAGTCACCGCCGAAGCCCTGGCCGAGCAAGTTCGCACGATGGGTGAACAAGACGCGCGCTACGTCCCCTCATTCACGGAAGGAGTAGACGCCATTTGTGAAGCTGCCCACCCCGGAGACATGATTCTGACGTTGGGAGCCGGCAGCGTCTCACAGCTGGGGCCGATGATTCTGGAGAAGCTGCAGGCGAAAAGGGAAGCGTCAGCGCGAGTAAGCTAGACGACCCCGGTGGATTACCCCAACATCTCCGCTGCCGTAAGCGCATAAATCGCCGCGCACTGTGCAATGTTGCGGATGGGAACGAACTCGTTCGGTCCATGGGACACGGTCAGCAATCCCGGACCGTAGGCGAACGCCGGAATGCCGCGAGCCGCATAGAATCGAGTTTCGAGCAGTCCTGGACACATCTCGAACGCGGGTGCTTTCCCGGTCAGGCTCGCGATGTGACGCGAAAGAATCACGCCGAGTGGATCCGCCGCCTCAGTTGCCGCTGCGGGTTCCTCCTGAAGCGCCTCGATTTCGAACCCTTCCAGCGCTTCGCGCAAGCGGCGTTTTTCCTCGTCGAGGTTTTCTTCAGGATTGATGCGGCGGTCGATCGTGAAAGAACAGAAATCGGGCGTCACGTTGAAATTCGTGCCTGCCTCAGCCCGCCCCCCGAGCATCAGAATGGATTTTCGCGCTGCCGCCGGAGCGATGTTGTATTGCGTTTCGCGAAGCTCTACTTCCTTCTTGAGGTCGAGAAGCCGGGCCATGGCCGGCACCGCTCGTTCGAACGCATTCACCCCTTCAAATTGCCGTCCAACGTGCGCCGGCTTCCCGCGCATGGTGGCGCGCAGCGTAATGGCTCCGCGGTTGGCGTTCCAAACGACACCGCCGGTAGGTTCCGGTGTCAACATGCCAACTGCATCTTTCCCCAGCAACTCGCGCGCATTCAGATCGCGAGACCCTCGCGGACCGGCGGTTTCCTCATCGGGTACCAGCACAATTCCAATGCGACCGTTCTTAAGAAGCCCTTCATCCCGCGCCGCGGCCGCTGCATGAATCATCGCCGCCAGGCCGCTTTTCATGTCCGACGAGCCGCGCCCAAACAAGTTCGCACCCTCCACCCGAGGCTGAAACTGATCGCGGCTCTGCGCCGGGACAACGTCGTAGTGACCGCTGAAATAAAGCGTGCGTGGACCCGTACCAGCCGACGCGAGCACACACGCGCCTTCCCGTCTGACATCATCGAATCCCAGCCTGCTCAATTCATCGAACAGAATGCGCCTGCATTCCTCGTAGTGATTCCCAGGCGGATTCTCCGACGGAATCGCAATCAAGCGCTTCGTAAGCTCCACCATCGCAGGCTCGGAGATCCGTTCGCGCACTCTTGGGGAAAGCTGCTCGGTATTCAGGGTCGCCACTTCGCTGTTTCCTTTCGTATCCAACCGCAACCGTCTGCTTGAGCCGGCGCCTGGGTTCAGGCTCCGACAACTGCTCCGAACGTCTTCAAATATTTCATCCCCGTGTCGCACATCATCGTAGCCACCGTCGCCTTCGGGCCCAATTGTTCCGCCACCCGCAACGCCGCCACCACATTGCACCCGGTGGAAGTCCCCGCGAAAATACCCTCTTCCCGCGCCAGGCGGAGCGCCATTGCTACGGCCTCCTCCGTGGAGACGCGCTCGACCTGACCGGCAACGTCCGCCCGCCACAGCGGCACCACAAAGCCTGCCCCGATCCCGTCAATTTTATGCGCGCCCGCCTTGCCGCCCGACAGCACCGCCGACTCGGCCGGTTCGACCGCCACCATCCTGATCTTCGCGTTCCGCTTCCGCAAACCTTCGGCTGTGCCTCGCAAAGATGCCGCGGTGCCCACGCTCTGCACAAATGCATCGATCTTTCCCCCGCTCTGTGCCCATATCTCCTCCGCCAGCGTGTGATACGCCACTAGCTGATCGGTGTTCTTCAACTGATCGGTCCAGAACGCGCCGGTCTGCTCCGCGATCACACGCGCCGCCTCCACCATGTCGCGTGTAAGCTTTTCCGTCATCCGTCCGCTGTCGCTCGGGACAATCTGCAGCTTCGCCCCCAGAATCTTCATGTGGTCCAGTTTCTCTTTCGAGAAGGCATCCGAAGTCACAATGTGCAGCGGATACCGCTTCACCGCGCATACCAGCGAAAGCGACACGCCCGTGCTCCCGCCCGTATATTCGACCACCGGTCCGCCCGGCTTCAGGCGGCCATCCCGCTCCGCCGTTTCGATCATGGCCAGCGCCATCCGGTCTTTCATGCTGCCGGTCGGATTCTCAGATTCCACCTTCATCAGGATGCGCGCGCCATTGCTGGGCACGACGTTGCGCAATGCCACCAAAGACGTGTTTCCTATGCAATGCAGGATGTCTGGCTGCAATTCGTGCCTCATAGCTTCTCCTCGTCCGCGTGAGCATGACCTGTACTCAATGTTAGACGACGAGCCCCGCACAAAAGTCGCGGGCTGTTGCCCTGCTGGGCCGGCCAGAGGCCGACATGAAGTAGGGAGCTGACCAGATTCTCTATCTTCAGCCGCGAAACAGGCGCATGCTGGGTGGAAGGTCGCCGTATAAAGCGCTTCACCTAATTCGCGGGCGCGGAAACACAAGAAGCCTGCTGTCGCTTGGCTTGGACCCACTCCAACCTTCGCTCGGTCGCATCGACGCAAGTGGCACACTGTTCAGCAGTGGGATTGGGATGACTCTCCTTCAGAGCCTCCGCCCGCATTTGCTCGTACAAGTGTTTTTCCCATTCGAGCAACTTGACCGTGTTGCCATATTGAAGGCAGCGCTCTTCACTGGACATATCCCCAGCCCGTAAGGAAATCCCCGCCAAGCCGTCCAGGTTTGCGGGGGAATCAGGGTCGGAGGAGAGTGCCTTGTCGCGATAAAGCATGGCCTGGCGAACGAAGTCTTCCCGATGCGCTTCGTCTTTCTTGGCGCTTTCCAGATAGAGCAGCGATAACTCCCTGAGCAGGATTGCATCCATGAAGCCCTCTCTCGGATGCTTCTCAACCCACGACACTCCCGTTGCAATGGCTTTCTCGTGGAATCCCCACCTTTCATATCTCTCGACGGTGCGCAAGACGTCGTAGCTGGAAGTGTTAGGTCCGATTCCCAGTTCCTCTATCAGGTATTTAGTGACTAGGCTGACACTCGAATCGTCATCGAGAAGGGACACAAGGACGAAGGCGGTCGCGAGCGTTATCAGAATGAGTACGCCCTGCATCAATCTCTTGGAAGAAGATTCCAATGCGATCAGGCCCTCTCGGCCAACTTAGATGCTAGCCGCAATGTCCCGCCCGAGCCAGATTACGGCAGTGTTACTGGGACGATCGAACTGATCCAGCCGCGAAGCGGCGCAAGAGTGCAGCCGACGGCGCAAGTCATGGGTAGAAGGCGGAACCAGAGTCAGCCCCCGAAAGGGAGAAAGGTACGCTGCGACAACGATAGCCCTGTTCTCTGGGACGAACGAGGGAGAGGCGTGATGTCGCTCTGACCCCTCAATGAGGGCAATGGAGATTTTTCGTCAATTGACGCCTCTGGCCCATTAGAATGAGGGCATTTCTTTACGGAGACAAGACGCAAGTATAGAGGTGATAAATGAAATACCGGATGCTGATTGGTCTGATCTGCGGTCTGATTGTGCTCGGCACGTCTGGAAATTGGAATGTGAGCCAGGCCCAGCGGTCGACAGAGCCGCCCTATCAGGCCCTCTCTGACAAATTCTTCGATTTACTTAAGCAGGGTAAAACCTCCGACGCCGTTGACTACCTGTTTGAAACAAACCCTGCTTTGGCAAAAATGACAGACGATCGAGAGAATTTGAAGACGCAATTTGCTTCGGTCGGAACACTCATGGGTTCTTATGTTTCCCAAACGAAATTACTGGAGACCAACGTAGCCGGGATGTTTGTCTATCAGCACTATTTCGTCGCTTACCAGCGCCAACCAATTTCGATACGGATCAAGTATTACAAGCCAGGTACAACTTGGGTGTGCTACGGCCTCCAGTTTGATGCCAAGCTGACCGACGAAATACAGACGCTGTCGGACGAGAGGATACCGATCGACACGAGGTAGTCTGGTTAAAATCGGCCAACGTGACTGCTGACGCATATTCTGCGCTCTGCGGAATCGTAGCTGCCGGTTGCATGATGATTGCCGCGTCATGCTGGTTGCACGGTGGCAAAGAACTCAGCAGCGTAGGACTGAAAACCGACACCGCTGACCAGCTTTGAGGAGGATAAAATTCTCTACCGCCGCGCTGCAAGTATAGGCTGGGCTGGATGATGAGCTATGGGGATTTTTCAGCAGCTGCCGACTAGAATGATTTTGCAAAGAAAGTTCCGATGATTGCTAGACGGCGTGGCATTCAGATTTTGGGTTGGCTGTCCCTCCTCGCCGGCTACGGTCTCGCGCTTGTCCTGATTCGGGGATTATTTCTCGGGATCATGCGTGGGTTTGGCGCTGTATCGTCCCAACGCTTCTGGATTGTCGTAGGTTACCTGCTATTTTTTGGCCTTGCCTTCTATTTGTTCCGGCTCGGACGGCGTGCGTTGTTAACTGCGAAAGGCAACCCTCGAACGGAAGTGCGGTTCGGGTGGGGGCGTATAACACTTGGAAGCATTCTCCTCTATAGCTCAGCTGCCGATCATTTCCATCTGCTTCCACCCGGACCTTTCAAACACTTCGAACCCTCAAATCAGACGCAGGCTGCGGCGATGAGCGTCACCGCGGTTGTGATTGCGTTAAGTTGCGTGCTATTGGTCTTCTCGGGCATATGGAGAGGCTTGCGGGTCCGGAGCAACGGCTGATTGGCGAGGACAGCGTTAGCCCAAGCTTGCTCTGTCTGTTCGCTCCATGCCCCGTGTTCGCGCGCTTCTCTAGACACAAGGTTGGGCAGGACCAACCCTCCGCTTCTACCCAGCCCGCTGACTGATTCCCTCCCTACCCCTCCACCCCTTTCCCCGGCACCACCAACGCCACCAGCAGCGCGACCACAATTCCCAGCGCTACCTCCAGAAACCGGTCCCACCCCAGCCTCCACGGAGTTCCTGGCGCCCTTACGTACATGACCAGCACGGCAGTCACGCAGGCGATGCGGTAACTGGTGTGCGTCCCCAGGATTTCGCAGAGCAGAATGGTGACTACCGCCGCCAACCCCAGCGACAGCTCGCTGACCCCGACGTATCGCACGAAGACCGCTCCCGTGACTGCGCCGATCGCGGTCCCGATCAGCCGGTCCTGCGACGCGCTCAACGTCGAGGGAGCGTCCCCCTGCAGCACAATGAAGGCGCTCATGGTGGCCCAGTACCCCTGGGGCAGGTGGAAAAGCCGCGACACGTACAGGGCTGCAGTCCCCGCGATCCCGGTTTTGGTCGCTTGCAAGAGGGCTGAGCGGTTGGGTGTTTTGAGCATCCCTCCTTTTACAACATTTAACAAATAACATTCCTAACGATTTCCCGGGTCCCGCGTCTATTGGGCATAAGCGATCTGGTGAGGAGCAATCGTATGGCATCCGACAGAGCGTTATACCTGATGGCGGTAGGGGTTCTGGCCCTCGGACTCGGCAACTCTTTGGCGAACCACCAGCCCGACTGGCTGCGGAACCTCGCCGATCATTCCATCAGCACGGCGCAACAGGTCTCAGGCCGGGCGCAGGGATATCTCGGCATGGCTCAGTTCATGTTCGGCCGGAGCGACGCGGGTTTCGGACGGACCCAGGCGGTTCTCGGAACCGTGCAAGCGCGCCTCGGCGAAGTGCAGGCAAACCTCGCTCGTCATCAGGCCGAAATGGCCCGCATGCAAGCGGAAAACATCCGAGTGGTCACTCTGGAGCAGATGCGAGAGGTCCGGGTAGCCTGCCCCAGGTTGGTGGTACACGCTTCCCACTAGAACAGGGCCTCAGACCTCAGACCTCGGACCTCAGACCTCGGACCTCGGACCTCAGACCTCGGACCTCGGGCTCCGGGAGTCAGGTCTTCTTTGTGAACCTTCGTGTCCTTGGTGGTTCAAGCTCTTCTCCGCAGTAAATAGTCTTTCCCGAGGTCCAAAGTCCGACGTCCGAGGTCCGCTTTTCTCTTTCTCATTTCGCGAAAAGCAGTTATATTGGTTCTCGCTCAGACGATTCACTGACGACAACTGACCTGTTTTGATGGCTAGGAAAAACGCTCCGACCATCTCGCAGGATGAGTTGTATCCACCGCCCGACGACCGGGTGCGCGAAGAAGTAGACGATGCGCGCATGCTCGACTTGGACGTGGAACAGGAATCGCCCTTCCTGCGCGGACAGAAACGTGTCTCGGTCCGCCGCGGATCTCTCCCCAGAAAAACCGCTACTCGCATCACCTGGGCGGTCGTCATTGCCGCCGTGCTTCTGCTCGGCTCCATCGCCACCGCCGCCGCTTATCACTACGGAGAACGTTCCTGGCGCTTTCGCGTCGAATCGAGCGACGACATCGAAGTCAGCGGGCTCGACTGTGTCACCAAATCCCAGGTCATGGAAGTCATGGGCGGTGACATCGGCCGCAACATCTTCTTTATTCCCCTGGCCGACCGCCAGACCCAACTCGATCAGATTCCCTGGGTCGAGTCAGCCAGCGTCATGCGCTTCGTTCCCAACCGCATTAAGGTCGTTATCCACGAGCGCACTCCAGTGGCATTCGCCCGCGTCGGTTCGAAAATCATGCTGGTCGATCGCGGCGGCACGCTGATGGAACTCCCGCCGCCGGGCAAGAAGAAATTCTCCTTCCCCGTCATCCTGGGGATGAATCCAGGGGAGCCGCTCTCCACGCGCGGCCCGGTCATGAAGATCTACAACGACCTGGTCAGCCAGCTCGACTCCGGCGGCGCGCACTACTCGCAGGAATTGAGTGAAGTCGATCTCTCCGATCCCGACGACGTCAAGGTTCTGGCCAACGATCCGACGGGCGCGGTGCTGGTGCACCTGGGATCGTCGAATTATCTCGATCGCTACAAGATCTATAAGGCGCACCTGCAGGAGTGGCGCCAGCAGTTCGACAAGCTGGAGTCGGTCGACCTGCGTTACGACCGCCAGATCATCGTGAACCCCGACTTGCGCGGCGCCGCCAAGCAACCGGCGCTTTCGCCGCGAATCACGAAGGCTGCACTTTCCGCCGGAGTCAAGCAGGCTGCGCTGGTCACGCATGAGAAGGTCGAACCCAAGCCGCTTACGCCAAAGTCTGTAGCAAAGAAGGTCGCGAGCAGGAAGCCTGCGAAAGCGGCGCACAAGAAAATCGTAGCGAAGAAGACCAGCGGCCATCCGAAGGCGGCGAAAGTTCAGACAACGGTGCCGCCCAGGTCCGTCGCAGTCAAGAGCAACAAACCGAGTCCGGAAATTACAAGGAATCAGGGACCTCAATAAGCATGGCGAATCAGTACGGACATCTGCTGACGGCGATTGATGTAGGCAGCGCCAAGACCTGCGCGCTGGTGGCGGAAATCACCGACAACGGCATGCGCTATCGCGGGCATGGCCTGGCCGACTCGCGCGGCTCGCGCAAGGGCATCATTGTTGACCTCGACAAGGCGGTCAGCTCCATTCAAAAAGCCGTCGAACAGGCCGAAGACACGGTGGGCGCGCCGGTCGAACATGCGATTCTGGGCATTTCCGGAGCCCACATCCGCGGCCTGAACACGCATGGAGGCATCAGCTTCGGTGCACGCTCGCGGGAAATTACGCGCGAAGAAATCCGCATGGCGGTCGACAAGGCCCGCGCCATTCCGCTCCCCGCGGACCGCGAGATTCTCCACCTGCTGCCGCAGGAGTTCATCCTCGATGACCAGGCTGGCGTGCACGATCCTCTGGGGATGATGGCCTCGCGCCTGGAAGTTCGTGTCCACATGATCACCGCCGCGGCCAGCGCCACCCAGAACGTGGTCACGGCCGTGAATCGCGCTGGCATCCACGTCGACGACACCGTGTACGAGCCGCTGGCTTGCGCCGATTCCGTATTGCGCCCCGAGGAGCGCGAACTCGGCATCTGCCTGGTCGACATCGGCGCGGGCTCTACCAGCATCATCGTCTTTCAGGACAGCGCCGTCGCCCATACCGCGGTCATCCCCATCGGTGGAGACCACTTCACCAGCGACCTCGCCGTGGGGCTTTGCACCCCGGTCGCCGAAGCCGAGAAAATCAAGAAACTCTACGGCCACGCCATTGTCACTCTGATTCCCGAAGGCAACGAGGTCGAAGTCCCGTCCGTCGGAGACCGCCCGTCGCGCCTCATCTCGCAGCGCATGGTGGGAGAGATTCTCGAGCCCCGGGCGCACGAGCTGTTCGTCATGCTTCGTGACAACCTGCGCCACGCCGGCATGCTCGAACTCTGCGTCGCCGGACTGGTGCTCAGCGGCGGGGCGTCGCGCCTGCCGGGCATTCTCGACATTGCGGATTCGGTCTTGCGGCGTCCGTTGCGGCTGTCGTGGCCAGCGGCGCTGGCCAAGATGCCTTCGACCCTGGCCGAGCCGGAGTTCGCCACGGTTCTGGGAATGGTTTTTTACGGGCAGCGAGCTCGCATGGCCCGCGGTATTCAGGATGACCGCTGGAGCTCGCGGTTGAAAGCCATGCTGGTGGGCAAGGGAGCTTGAGGGATTTCGTGGGATGAATCAAGGCACGGTTCTAGCCGCGAAGCGGCGAAACGAAACATGACAGCACGAAAACTAAATTCAGGCGGCGGATATGAAAAAAACAGAGAACGACATTCGCATCAGCTTTAACGAGGAAGCCCGCAACGATGCCCGCATCAAGGTCATCGGTGTCGGCGGCGGCGGCGGCAACGCGGTCAACCGCATGATCGATTCCGGCATGGAAGGCATCGAGTTTGTGGTCGCCAACACCGACCTGCAGGCGCTGCGCATGTCGCGCGCTCCCGTCAAGATTCAGCTCGGTGTCAAGCTCACCAATGGCCTCGGTGCCGGCGCTAACCCCGAAGTCGGACGCAAGGCCGCGCTCGAAGACTCCGACAAAATCATCGAAGCCCTCGAGGGCGCCGACATGGTGTTCGTCACCACCGGCCTCGGCGGAGGCACCGGAACCGGGGCGGCTCCCATCATCGCTTCGCTCGCCAGCGAAATGGGCGCGCTTACCGTCGCGGTCGTCACCAAGCCCTTCGCCTTCGAAGGCAAACGCCGCATGCAGCAGGCCGATCGTGGCATCGCCGAGTTGATGGATTCGGTCGACACCACCATCGTCATCCCCAACGAGAAGCTGCTTGCGGTCGCGCAAGACGCCGGCTTCTTCGAGTCCTTCCGCGTCGCCGACGACATCCTTCGTCAGGGCGTGCAGGGAATCTCCGACATCATCACCATTCCGGGGATCATCAACCGTGACTTCGCCGACGTGAAGGCCATCATGGCCGGCATGGGTTACGCGGTCATGGGCACGGCCACCGCCAACGGCGCGCGCCGTACCACTGAAGCTGCCCAGAAGGCCATTGCTTCGCCACTGCTCGAGGCCGGAGCCATCGACGGCGCCCGCGGCATCCTCATCAACATCACCGGTTCCGCATCGCTGAAACTCGCCGAGGTGCAGGAAGCCTGCTCCATCATCCAGAGCGCCGCCCACGAAGACGCCAACATCATCTTCGGCGCCGTCCTGGATGAGAAGTGCAAAGACTCGGTGAAGATCACCGTTATCGCCACCGGCTTCAAAGATTCCGACGTGCGCCGCCGCCAGCCCGAGGTGCACACCGGATTCACCGTCACCCGCGACGCTGACGACTTTCGCCGGTCTGAGCCCGACCCCGACTTCGATCCCATCCCCCCGCCGCCCCTGGTGATGCAGGAATCGAATCCTCCGGCAGCATCTGGAGGCCTAACCCCGGTGCAGAATGAGCCGGCGTCCATCGACGTCATGCGTAACGCTATGATCGCCAACTTCGAGCAGGAAGACCTGGATGTCCCGGCCTTCCTCCGCAAACGCAGCGAGCCGATGTAGCCACGAGATACGTCAGGGAGCCCCATTTCTCGCGCACGTTGCGAGAAGTGGGGCTTTTTCTGATCTGAAATTCCATCGTCACGGCCCCATGAAGAATTCGTCTCTTGACATCCGCCCGGCGTAGTCGGATACTCGCCGCGCTTGGGTTGCGTGCGTCCTCTTCCACGCACACGTCTGTCTATCAGGAGGTCCGACGTGAGCATCCGCGTCCTGATCGCTTTTCTGCTTCTGTCTCTGCTGCCCGTTCCGGTTGCCGCCCAGTGCTTTAGCCCGGCGACGGTCTATGTGGACTCCACCTCCTATCCCGCGGGAATCGCCATTGCCGACTTCAACCACGACCACTTCCTCGATATCGCCGTCGCCGGCATCAACAGCGCCTCCACCGGCCAGGGATCGATCGAGGTCTTGCCGGGCAACGGAGACGGAACTTTTGGTGCGCCGTTCATCTACGCCAGTAACGAACTCTACGGCACGGTGGATCTCGCAGCTGGCGACTTCGACAACGACGGCAATCTCGACCTGCTGGCCGTTGGATTCTTTAGCCCGGGTAACTCCGTTTCGCTCTTCCTGGGAAATGGCGATGGCACGTTCCGGCTCTCCACCCGCAGCACTCAGCCGCTTGCGCTCTACTCTGTGGCAGTCGGTGATTTTAATGAAGACGGCAATCTCGATGCAGTCGTTTCCACCTACCGCGCCAAGTCCATCGGTCTTATCTTTGGCAACGGCGACGGTACACTGACCGGTCCCGAGCAGTCCCCCAACGGCGGCCGCGATCCCTGGAAAGTGCGCGTGGCCGATTTCGATCGCGACGGTCACCTCGATATCTCTATCGTCAATGTGAATTCGTATTTACGCCTGCCCACGGTGAGCATTCATCTGGGCAATGGCGACGGAACCTTCCGAGCCGGACAAACCTTCACCACGCATGGTAGCGAATCCTTCTCCCAGGCCATTGGCGATTTCAACGAAGACGGCATCCCTGATATCGCCGTCGCCGATACCGGCAGTCAAGACGTCGCTATCGCCCTCGGGCACGGCGATGGAACCTTCTCCCTCCCCGTGCAATACCGGGTGGCGTATCCCTGGGACATTGCCGCCACCGATGTGAATGGCGACGGCCATCTCGACTTGGTTACAATTTACCCGGGAAACTTTATGCCCGACGTTCCTGCGCAGGTTTCCGTGCAACTGGGCAATGGAGACGGCACCTTTCAGACTCCCATCGTGGATAAGCACGTGCCTTGGTACAGCAGTCGCGTTGCGATCGGCGACTTCAATCGTGACGGGTTCCCCGATTTCGTTACCACCGACCAGGAAGCAAAAATTGCGATCGGGTTGGGAACGGGTAAGTGTCCGTAAAGTAACTTCGACTGCAGGAGTTCATTAGTCGGTAAGTTTAGCCTTCTTCGCCTTCTCGGCCACCAGCAAGTATCCTTTGGCCCGGCTGTCTTTCTCGAGCCGACTGAGTCGCGCTTTTGCCGCCGCCGTCTTGCCCGCCTTCATCTCGATCTCGCCCATGGCCAGCCGGGCCTCGAAGTCATAGGGAACATATCCGTACTTCACCGCCTCCGCGCGGATACTCTCCAGAGTCTTCAGCGCTCCGGCTGAATCCCCTGCCGCGCTGCGTACGCGAGCGCCCGCAATCGTGGCATCAAATCGCGGAGGCTTGTATTCGGTTTGTTGGGAAAGGCTCACCGCCCGGTTCGCCGATACCTTTGCCTCCGCAAGTTTGTCTTGCGCCAGCTGAATCGTGGCCAACAGTCCATAAGCCGTGGCGCCATTGTCCGCGACTTTTTCTTTGTCGAACTCCCCGGCTGCGGACCGCGCCAGCAGCTCGCCTTCCGCCGGTCTGCCTTCTTCCAGCGCCAAATTGGCAAGTTGCACCTGGCTGGCGGCGATGTTCCCCTGTTCCTGAAGCTCTTGCCGAATGGCGGCCGATTTTTCCGCATACTTGCGAGCTTCGCCTAACTGCCCCTGGGCCGTGAAAACATCGCTCAATCCGTAGCTCAAATAGGCGACGCCGCGCTGATATCCGCTCTCGGTCTGGATCCGAAGGCCCTCCTCGTATTTTGCCTTTGCCCCTTCGAGATCTCCCATTTCCGCCAGCAGGTTGCCGAAGTTTCCTAAAGTGCTAGCGATTCCTCGCTTGTTACCAACCTCGCGAAATGCCGCCAATCCTTCCTGCTGCATCCGAAGCGCACCCTTCAAGTCGCCCATGCTATCGAGAACATTCGCCAGGTTGCCGAGAGCGCTGGCCGTTCCGCCTTTGTCCTCAATCTCCCGGTCGACGCTCAGACTCTGCTCGTAGTACTGACGAGCGCGAACCAGGTCTCCTTGTTCGTAGTACACATTGCCGATGTTGTTCAGGGCCGAGGAGACTCGTTCCTGCGCACCCACTTCACGGAAGACGGCGAGCGATTCTTCGTACGCCTTCCGTGCTCCGGCGAAATCACCCTGGTCATACAACACGCTGCCATTCGCATTCAGGGCCGACGCAGCGCCCGCCTTGTCTCCAGCCGCCGTGAACAGAGATTGTGCTTCCGCAAAGGCGGCGGAAGCATCGGTCGCCTTGCCCAACCTCTCCAGCGCTCGGCCCTCAGCTGAACGTGCTTGTGCCACCACCAGCCTCGACCCTTGCGAGCGGCCTTGGCCTGCCGCGCTCGCGGCCGATTGCTGCGCCTGCTTGAAATCCCCCAGCGCGTTGGCTGCTTTCGATTCGGCCAGATCGATGCGGGCGTCGCTGTCGCGTGCTGGTGACGAACGCCGCAAGGTTGCGAGTGTGACCAACGCGTCTTGTCCAGACCCTGCGGAAACTTGCGCGGACGCGAGTCTCAAGCCGTAATCGAGATTGTCGGGAAAGAAGCTCGCGAGCGTCCGATAAATCTGAACCGCAGCCGGCCAGTCATGGGTCGCTTCCCGGTAGCGGCCCTCGACCGACAACCGATCCTCGCGAGACAACCCGCCCGAGAGATCGAACGCTTGCTTCGCCTCTTCCCTCGATTTCGCATCGTATCCCAAGGCCGACCATGCGGCCGCCAGCGCCGCGTGCGTCAGAGCATGATCGGGCTCGATCGTCAGCGATCGTGACAGCAAATCCCGCGCCGCCTGTGCGTCAAACACGCGCAACTTCTCCAGCCCCTCGGAATAAAGACGCGCCGCCTCCGGATTCGACGGCAGCGTCGCCCTTACTCCCGATTCCTGCTCTGGAGAAACTCCCTCGATTCCCATCTTCCGCCGTAGGTCCGCTCCCGTCCGCGATACCAGGTCGATCAGTTCGCCTTCTGTCGCCGTCTCGGAAAACGACGCGATTGTTTGCCCCGCCACCGCATCCTGCAGGCGGAAATCCAGCCGCACTTTTCCTCCAGCCTCTTTACCCAGGGCGAGATACGATCCCATGACGACCAGGTCGGTCCCCAGATTCTTGTGGATGCGGGCGAGCGTGTCGGGCGCAAAGCTGTCGGCATCCGCAAGCGACAGATCCAGCTTCATCCTCGCCACGTTTTCTCCCGGCACCATGCGCAATTGTTCACCGGCGGCCAGCTCCGTCGTCAACATCTCCGACAGAGCCGTTGAGATCCAGGCTTCGTCGGGTCTTCCTGAAAGATTCTTGAAGCCAAGCACGGCCACCGACCGCCGCGACTTGATGCTGGCTGGAGGTGCAATCGCCGAGGGACTTGCGCGCCACCAATGGCGCCATCCTCCTACGCTCAAGGCTGTGACAAATGCCAGCGCAACCGCGGCCATGACAGCCGCAACCAGCCCCCATCGAGGACGTCGCTTGGCTGCCAAGGGCACGACGCCGCTGCTAAGTCGTTCCAGATCGACTTTCAGTTCACGCGCCGATTGATAGCGGCGCTCAGGGTCCTTATCGAGTGCCTTCAGAACGATGCTCTCTAATGCCGGCGAGACCCCGCGATTGGTCGTGCTCGGACGGGAAGGTGGCTGCTCCAGAATGGCCCCCACCAGTTGTGGTCCGGAAACGCCGGGAAAGGGACGCTTTCCGGTGATCATCTCGTATAGGACGGCGCCGCAGGAGTAGATATCTGTGCGCGCGTCTGCCTTGTGTCCGCGCAGTTGTTCCGGCGCCATATAAGGAAGGGTGCCGCTCATCTCGCCGTCAACCTTGGTCAGGGTGGCGGTCACCGCCGACGCGTCTTCCGGCCCGGCCCATTGCGCCAGGCCGAAGTCGAGAATCTTTAATCTGCCGTCGGACGTCAGTCGGAGGTTCCCGGGCTTGAGGTCGCGATGAATGACTCCCTGGGAATGCGCCGCGTCGAGCCCGTCGACGAGTTGCGTCCCCAGCCGCAGCACTTCCTTCTCCGGCAACGGGCCGGCGTTGAGCTTTGTGTCCAGCGTGACTCCTGACACCAACTCCATTACCAGGAAGTCAACGCCCGCATCGCTGCCGAATTCGTAGACTGCGCCCACATTCGGGTGATTCAGCTTGGCAATTGCGAGGGCTTCGCGACGGAAGCGCTGACGCGCTCTTTCATCCGAGAGGGCGCCTGGCGGTAGCACTTTTAAGGCGACGTGCCGATCCAACTGATCGTCGTGGGCGCGATAGACCAGTCCCATTCCACCCGCACCGATTTGTTCCAGCACGGAATAGTGGGATAACTTTTGTGGAATCATGACCTGCGCCCGATTGCAGGAATGCTAACCGTCGTGAACGCGAAGGTCAACGCGGCGACATCCTCGGTCGAAGCCCTGTTCTGAGGAGAAGAAAAAGTGGAAAAAGTTTTCCACAAAGGAGTTAGCTTTCCAGTAATCTGCCGTGCCCGTTACCAAAGGGATATGCCCCATCGCAAAACTTGTGTAAGGTTAACCAAAATAGAGACTTATCGGAGATTTGGCTGGTTTCGCGTTAGGTTACTTTTCGGTTGCGCCCGAAAACTAAGTCTCATACTATCGAAGAGATGCACGAACGTAGCTGGAAACCATGATTTCTGGCATGCTTCGTGCATCGAATCAAGATGTGAACTCCGGGGACCGGGACAGGGAAGTGATATTCAAAAAGGGCTCTGCCATTGCACGTCTTGCCGCTGCCGCCATATTCATGATGTTTGTGATGGGCAGCGCGCTCGCAGCCACCGTCAATACTCATTCGATAACCTCCAGCAAGCCCAAGTCTCCCAGTGAAAATCAGCATGCCCGCCGGCACATGCGTCGGCTGGCGCGCAGCCGGGTGCCCAGTTCTCGCGTGACCGCTCGGACCACGCGTCGCCGTCGCCGTCATCATTATGAGCGCTTCACCGCCAGCAGCTTCGCCACCGACGTTACCGACGGCGACGCCACCGCAGGCGAAGATCCCGTGGTTCGCCAGGCTGCCATCGATGCCCTTGGCAACATGAACGGTACCGTCGTCGCCATCGAGCCCACCAGCGGACGAATTCTCGCGATGGTGAACCAGAGACTCGCACTCTCCAGCGGCGCCCAGCCTTGCTCGACCATCAAACTGTCGGTCGCGCTCGCCGCGTTGAGCGAAGGCGTGATCACCAAAGACACGGAAATCCGTTTGGGCGGCCGCTACCGCATGAACCTGACCAAAGCCCTGGCCCACTCGAACAACGCCTATTTCGAGGCTGTCGGCCGGCAGTTGGGATTCGAAAAAGTCAGCTTTTATGCGCATCAGTTCGGGCTCGGGGAACTGGCTGGCTACAACATCCCCGGAGAACAGCTCGGTACCTATCCTGACGCGGTGATTCCGGCTGCGCTTGGCGGCGTTGGCAAGATGTGCTCGTTTGGGGAAGGTATTTCCATGACGCCCCTGCAATTGGGCGCGTTGGTTTCTGCGATCGCCAACGGCGGCACACTCTATTACCTGCAGCATCCCGCCACGCCGGAACAGGTCGCCAACTTCCAGCCGCGTGTGAAGCGTCATCTCGACATCAATGATGTGATCCCGGAACTCTCGGACGGCATGGCGGGAGCGGTGACCTATGGCACCGCGCGCAGCGTGCGTCTCAATTTCAATGAGGAAGAAATTTTGGGCAAGACCGGAACCTGCTCGAAGGCCGGAACCCGCTTCGGTTGGTTTGCCTCTTACGCCAATACTGACGTAGGGCGCATTGTCACGGTTGTTTTCCTCGAAGGCGGGCGCCCGACATTCGGTCCGAAAGCGGCCGAGATCGCCGGACGCATGTACCGCGACCTCTACGACCATCAGTTCTTCATGGCGGGACCGCAGCTTCCCACTCGTACCGCCGATGTCAAAACCGACTCGGACCCACAGTAAGAACATTTCCTGACTTCACCCAAAGGCCTCGCCCCGCGAGGCCTTTTGCTTTGCCACCTACCTAAGACACTCAAGTCCTTGCCAGAAGTACCGATCAATCAAAGGGAATAGCGAGGAAACCCTCGACGAGGTGTCTGCGCCGTGACCACCATCGAGCGAGTCGAACCTGAAACCCTGCCACTGGCGTTGCTGGCACTCCCGCCGTTTCCGGCGGTTGCCATGAAAGCCCTACGGGTGATGGCCCACAAAGATTCGCGGCTGCGGGAGTTGCACGATCTCATCCGTTCCGATCAGGCCTTTTCCGGAGAGCTTCTGCGCCTGGTGAATTCGCCGTTGTTTCCCTTTCCCACTGCCATCACCAACACCTTGCAGGCGGTGATGCTGCTGGGCTTCGAGCGCGTGCAAGCCCTGGCCGTGACCATCGGGATTCGCGCCTACCTGAGAGACTCACTGGAAATTCCGGTGCTGAGAGGCTGCTGGCGCCACAGCTTGGCTTGCGCGATCATTGCCGAACAACTTTCCAAAATCGGTTTGCTCGACAAAGATGCTCTCTACACTGCGGGCGTCATGCACGACATCGGAAGACTGGCGCTGGCCATTTGCCACCGCAAGGCGTATGCCGATTTTCTCGGCGCCACTGAACTACAACCGTGTGATGTTCTTGCCCGCGAGCGCGAGCTTTTCGGGATGGATCACTGCGAAGCCGGACGCGCTCTGGTCGCCGCATGGAATCTGCCGCAGGAATTCGCGGTCATCGCTGCTCGGCATCACGAAGCGTTGAACCCGGGCAACTTCGACACACTTACAGTGGTCCAGTTCGCTTGCCGCCTCGCCGACGCGGTGGGTTTTCCCGTCGCTCATTCGTCAAATCCGCTCCCTTACGAAGCTCTCCGCGACGAATTGCCTGCCGAGGACCGTCACCATTTGCCCGCCGATCCTGCCGAACTGGCTTCGCACATCGAAACCGCCATGAAAGTGATGGAGCACGCCTAATCTAATCCTGCTTGTAAACGCGCCCCTCCTTCATTACGAAGTTCACGTGTTCGAGGACGCGCACATCCTGCACCGGATCTCCCTGCACCGCGATCACGTCGGCGTACTTGCCCGGCTTGAGCGATCCGATCTTCGCAGACACCCCGATCAAATCGGCAGCACTCACCGTAGCCGCCCGGATCGCCTGTATTGGCGTCATGCCGTTGTCCACCATGAGCCCGAATTCGCGCCCGTTGGTGCCGAACGGACACACGCTGATATCGGTGCCGAACGCAATCTTTACTCCCGCCGCCACCGCTTTGCGGAAATTCGCCTGCTGAATCCGCGCCAGGTCGCGATCGTGCTCCACGAAATCTGCGGGCTCGTGGCCCGATGCCTGGATGCAGTCATGCACCTCCAGCGTGGGCACCAGGTAGGTTCCGTGCTGCTTCATCAGTTCAATGCCCTCCGCATCCAGCATGCTGCCGTGCTCGATCGAAGCCACTCCCGCGCGTACTGCGTTCTTGATTCCTTCCGCGCTGTGGGCATGCGCCGCTACCCGCAATCCAAAATTGTCCGCTTCCTGCACCGCGGCGCTCAATTCTTCCGGAGTAAACTCCTGGCTCTTGAGATTGCTGTTGTGCGTGAGCACGGCGCCGGTTGCCAGGACTTTGATCACATCGACCCGCTGGTGCACCAGCGCCCGGACTCTTTGCCGTACTTCCCATGGGCTGTTGGCCTCGCCGTAGTGCAGGTCCCAGGGCAGCGTGATATCGGGCGCGAACCCGGTAACGGCTCCGGCCCCGCCCGTAATCGTGATGTAGGCTCCCGAGACGAACATCCGCGGACCCATGACATCGCCGCGCGCAATCGCATCGCGCAGCGCCACATCGACCAGCGCGCGGTAGGTTCCCATGTCGCGTACCGTGGTGAAGCCCGCGAGCAGCACGGCTTTCGCGTGTGGGATCGACTGGAACGCAGCCTGCGCCGACGTTCTCTCTAGCTCGGTGAGAGGGTCTGCGTCTTCATAACTGTCGACGAGGTGCGTGTGGCAATCGATCAGCCCTGGCAGCACCGTCATGCCCGAGAGATCGATGACCTTCGCGTCCGCTGGGATCTTCACCGCGCCACCTACGGCCTCGACTTTGCCGTCGCGAATCAGGATCACCTGATTGCTCAACACCGTCCCCGAATCGGTGTCGATGAGTCTCCCCGCTTTGATCGCGGTGACCTGCGCCGGCGACACGCCACCCAGCAGCAGGAAAATCCAAACCGGGAGAGAGAAGAGGAGAGAGGTAACGGTACGGCGGCAGAGGTGGGTCATGAGCGAGCTATTGTACGCGTGGGACGCAGCAGCGAGAAGGGTGCTAGCGCGAAGTGCGCAGAAGGACTGCGATCCTTGTCTCCAGTTCCTTGGTGAGGTCTTCCGAGCCGTCATAGCCATCATGGATCCACCGAACGCGCCCTGACTGGTCGAGCACTACCAGTTCGGGTAACCCATGAAGTTTCATCTGATGCTCCAGATTCTCCGAGTCCTGTGCGAACGGGAGATCCCAGTTCTGCGATGAGATCATCCTGCGTTGCTTTTCAACCGTGTCGTCGCTGGTACCCGAGTTTACTGCTAGAACGGCCACCCGTCCGTCTCCTTTATAGTGCTCGTACACTTTCTGTACCTCGGGCAGTTCCGAAAGACAGGGTCTGCACCACGTGGCCCAAAAGGCTAGCACCACGACGCGGCCCCGCAACTGTTCTGACGAGATCGGGGCGCCATCCAGAGTGATCAGCGAAAATGAAGGCGCGGTTGCATCTACCTCTTGTCCCATGGAAGCAGCCATGGCTCTGGGCAATGCGATTCGGACAGAGAACCAGGTGAGGATGAGCAAGCAAGCGGTAACCGCGGCGATGGGAGAGTATCGGCCCTTCTTCCAGAAGTGCCGCCACAGGATTCCGAAAAACCCTCCGATCAGTGCTGCTGCAACGAAACAGAAAATGTAGACGTGAGCGGTAAACGCAACGCCGGTGTAGGCAAGCAGCAGAACTACGAAAACGCCAGGAACGACGATGAATAGCGTCTTCAGCACTGGATCGTGTGGGCGAGCGTTTCCGCGGAGCAGACCGGCAAAAAAATAAACTATCTCTGCGATTAGGAACAGCGTGGCTGAGTTGTTACCGCCGGCCAACATGAGAACGGCGAAGAACAGAACGAAAGCGCAGAACCCGGCAATCAGATCAAGCATGGTGTCGCGAGACTGTCGAGAGAGTGCCATGGTTTACACCTACGGTTTGGGATTCTCTTCCCCCAGCGCCGCCGGAAGAATGTATTCGGGCACGAGTTGCGATTCCCACGGGAAAAACTTGGCGCGCTCCGAATAGTCGCCGCCGGTGATTCCCACCACCATATCGAGTTCCGGCAGCACCAGCACATACTGCCCGCCGTTGCCGGCGGCGTAATAATCGCGGAACTCCCGTCCCCCCGCTTTCAGATGACGCGTGTGCCAGGCGTAGGTATAGCCATGATCCGTGTCACTCGCAATCACCGGCGGAAAACCCGAATGTCGCGTGACCGAATCCTTCACCCAGGCCTCGCTCAAGATGCGATGTCCATTCCACACTCCACCGGAGAGATAAAGCTGTCCCAGTTTCAACTGGTCCCGCGGACGCATATAAAGGCCGCCTCCCATGTACGCCTGGCCTGTCGGCATGAGGTTCATGTGGTAGGACGCCATCTGCAGCGGCCGCGCCAGGTACTGATCGAAAAACTCCGGCAGCGCTTTCCCGGTTGCCTTCCTGACAATTCCCCCTACCAGGTTGATATCCGACGAGCAGTACACCGCAGCTTCGCCGCCCGGATCCCGCGCCATCGGCAAATCCAGCATGAACTTGTACCAGTCATTCTGCGCGGTTTGACTTTGCATCACGTCTTCGTTGCCGGCTGACGACGGATCGTGATCATCGCACGCCAGCCCCGACGTCATGTCCAATAGATCCCGCACCGTGATTTTGTTCTTGCGTTCATCCCAGTTGGCGAACG
This sequence comes from Terriglobia bacterium, assembly GCA_963832635.1. Taxonomy (GTDB): domain Bacteria; phylum Acidobacteriota; class Terriglobia; order Terriglobales; family Acidobacteriaceae; genus DATFTE01. The sequence continues at coordinate 239,685 of CAWHVH010000007.1, forward strand.
GTTTGTATTCCGGGAAGTATGAATAGACCGGCGAATCCAGGGGAATGTTCGCGCCGTGCTCGCGCGCCAGGCCGACCAGCACCGGCGCAAAGGTCTTGCTGGCGGAGCGCATATCGTGCGGCCGCTGTTTGTCGAATCCGTAGAAATATTCCTCGAGAACCAGCTTGCCGTGGCGGGCAATCAGCAGTCCTTGAATGTTCACGGGATTGCTGAGCGATGGAGGCGTCGTCAGAATTCTCTTGATCAACTCCGCGATCGGCGCCAATTTCAGACCCACGTCCGCAAGGGAAGCGGTCTGCCAGCCGTCGTCCTCCGCCACCGGCTTCTCATACACATATTGTCCGGAAGGCCACGGAACGCGTGGATAAAAGCCAACCGCATTGCTCTGGTCCCGGCGCGTGAACTGCACCAGCGGATAAGAACCCAGAACCGGTAAAGAGAGAACGTCGGCTTGCGCGATCGAAGGTTCCCTGCAACCGCGCCTCGCCCTTCTGCGAGAGCGTCACCACGCCGTCTTTCAGCGCCACATCAAACGTCTGGCCTCGAAAACGGTTGGCCTCCGGATTCCGCAGAAACGCCTTCAGCCCGCCGCCCACTGCTTGAATGGAGAGATAAAACGATGCCCGCTCCTCGAGCGGCTTCACCTCTCCCCGCCAAACCCGAGGTGCCAGCTCCGACAATTGCACTGGGCTGGCGTATGAGTAGCTGTAGAAAGCCACGTCCCCCAATTGGATCCACTGCCCCACAATCTCTTTGCCATTAGCGCTGACACGTCCGCGAAATTCGCCGGCTTCTCCGGGCAGGGAGAAATGAAGCACTTGCTGGTCATGCTCAACCGCGGCCTCATATCCCCCGACGCGAGCCAGCCATTGCGGACCGCGCGCGTCAATGGTCAACTCGCCGCGAACCGTCGGACCGAAGATTTGTTCGCTGCCCCACAAGCCGGCCAGAGAATCCGCCGGTTCTCGCACCGGCGGCGTTGCGACCTGGCTTTGGGAGTTGGAAGGCGTAAGGGCGAGCAACCCCAGAACCAACAGCGCGAAAACGCCGATTCCGCTCGATCGCATGGGCGAGAGCCTCCCCCATCGTTTTAAAAGCCTTTTGATAGGACGAATGTCCCACGGTTTCGTGAGCCAGCCTATCCGAATAGTGCCCTATAGTGCCCTTTTTCGCCCAAAGAAAAAAGCCGCAGTCTTCGCCGCGGCTTAGTCCTGAACGTGGAATGTCAAATGCTCGATGCTACTTGTTTTTGTCGTGCGCGATGCGCCGGCTCATGTGGTTGGCTTCGCGGTTCAGTTGATGCTGGTCCTGCTTGGTCAGGTGTCCGTTGTCCGCGGCCATGTCCTTCTTCTCGTTGTGCTGCAGCCGGCGTTCGCCACGTTCGAGACGCGCCGTCTGTCCCGGGGTGAGCTTGTCATTCTTGACGCCATTGGCAATCCGGTCCTGCTGGTTCTGCTCGCGGTGGTTGATCTGGTTAACGCGCGGATGATGGGAATCGACGACTCCCGCTCCTGCGCCGGAGGTGGTGGTTTGCGCAGCGGCGGTGCTAAGCATCAGACCGCCCACTGCCAGGACTAAGAGCGCCTTGGTGATGGTGTTGATCATGCCGGTTAAAACCCTCGGGGCAGAGGATAGTTCTCGGTTTCCTCTTACGGCCAGTTACCGAGGTACACTGCGCCCGATGACCTTCCGCAGTCATCGTTCATGCCACCTTCGGGTGCGCGTCTTCGACGGCCTCAACCGCGCATATCCCGTAACTGCGGCACCGCGCCAATTTCCGTCAGAAATCGAAACGTATCCAGCACCTGCCACACTTCCACGCATTTCCCTGCGGCAAACAGGTTGAAGTGCATTCCTGCGGCGGTGACCAGCTTGCCGGTCGCAGCGACGCCCAAAAATTCTCCCTTATGCGTTCCGTAAAACGTGAAGCGATGGGCGACCTTTTCACCGTCAGCAACCATATCCTCGACTTCGACCCGCATGTCGGGAAACCCCTTCAGCAGAGCCGTATAGTGGTCGCGCAGTCCGGGGACCCCAGGGCGGATCCGGCTGGAAAATCCATGATGAATGACCGAACTGCTGTACAGTTCAAAATACCCGTCCAGGTCCCGCGCTTTAAATCGCAGGAGTGCGCGTTGCAAGGCTTCGATATTTTCTGACCGAGGCATGCCTTCCTAAAGATGTGTCCAACCTCCCCTCGAATCAATGGGGAAAGCACTCTACCGCATAACCGAAGTACCCAGCGCATAAGTCCACCATTCCCCGTGATCTTCGTGTCCGCGGTGGTGAGAGCTTTTTCCTTGCAGCGCAAAACACGCTTGCCATCGTGACCCGCTCATGCCAATCTTTCCTCCCCATGGACGCCGGAAAAAGAAGGACATTTATTCGCGGCATGGTTCTCGCATGGCTTCCTTCGATCCCGATACTCTGGCGAGGGATACGAGCCGCCTCCGCGCATTACCTCGCTACCTTAGGATTCGGCGCCGACAGCGCCATCGCCTTCTACGCAATTCCGGCGCTTCCTTGTGAGACTGCCGCCGTCTTCCTGCTGCTTACTTCGTTTTCCAGAAAGCATCCGTGGCGCGTCGCGTTTTCGGCACTTACCATCTGCTGGAGCGTTCTATTGATCGGATTGCTGGCGGTTGGTATTTCGTCCGCCATCAGCGGAGCCTTCTAGGGCCTGTCCCACTCGCCATTCCCCACCCGTGTCATCCCGAGCGGAGTCGAGGGACCCGGTGTCAGCCAGCAGCACCATACCGATGGGTGCCCCATCCGAACGGCGTGCGCAACTCTGTCCCTGCGTGGCTCGTGCGGACAAAGAAAATGCCCCGTTCCTTCGCAAACTGCGCGGTTGGAACGAGGCACCGATGTCTGGGTACTGGGTACCCGGTACTTAGCTTTTCTTCTTAGTGCTATTCACTTCGTCCCGCGCAATCACACCGTCTTTAATGTGGATGACCCGGTGGGCGTACTCGGCGATGTCATGTTCGTGGGTGACCAGAACGATGGTATTTCCGCCGGCGTGCAGGCGGTCGAAGAGCGCCATGATTTCGCTGCCCGTCTGCGAGTCCAGGTTCCCGGTCGGTTCGTCCGCCAGAATGATCGACGGACGGTTCACCAGCGCGCGCGCAATCGCGACTCTTTGCCGTTGTCCGCCGGAGAGCTCGTTGGGCTTGTGCATCATCCGCGATTCCATGCCTACGGAGGCGAGCGCCCCCTTGGCGCGCTCGGCGCGTTCTTCCGACGGCACCCCTGCATAGATCAGCGGCAGTTCCACGTTGTGCAGTGCCGTGGCCCGCGCCAGCAGGTTGAAGGTCTGAAACACAAATCCGATTTCTTTATTGCGAATCCGCGCCAGCTCGTCGTCGTCGAGCTCGCTGACCAGTTGCGCGTTGAGCCAGTACTGCCCCTGGGTGGGCGTGTCGAGGCATCCGATCAGGTTCATCAGCGTCGACTTGCCCGATCCTGACGGACCCATGATGGCCACGTACTCGTTGCGCTGGATGCGCAGGTTCACTCCGCGCAGCGCATGCACCTGCTGCTCCGAGTCCATGTCGTAGGTCTTCCACAGGTCGACCGTCGAGATCATGCAGGACTCGGGCGGAGCCGACACCTCGGGCTGCGCGATGCTGATTACTTCTGCCGTTGCCATTCGCTTCTCCTGGTCTTCTGCCGACACCCACCGCTCCAAGTTCCAAACGGCTCATGGTTGGACGGACAAGCCCGCCGTTCGTTAGTGGCTTTTCAGTTGTCAGTACCTGCTACTCGCTACTGTCCTCTTCCTTCTTCGGCGGCGCGTTATCCACTTTTACACTAGCCCCGGGTTTCATGGTGCGCAGCACTTTGTAACTGCCCGTAACGATTTCGTCACCCTCTTTCAATCCGTTCAGAACCTCGATATCGGTGGTTCCGGCAATTCCCGTGTCTACGGGGACGAACTCGGCCTTCTTGTCACGAATCACGAAGACGCCTTGAATCTCCTGCTTGCTCTTATCCTTCGATGCCTCCCGCTGTGGCGAAGCCGCTTGCACCGATCCCTTCTCGTCACTCTTGGCCTCAAGGTCACCCTGGTTTCTCACGGTGAGCGCCTGGATCGGGATGGTCAGAGCGCGATTTCGAGTGGCAGTCGTGATTTTCGCGGTTGCCGAGAGTCCCGGCCGCAGATCCTCCGGCGGATTTTGCAGCGTCACCACCACTTTGAAATCTTTCGCCTCTTCGCTGGCGGCTGTCTGCTGAGAGGTCGCCACGCCGGTCGATCGCACGATTGCGTTGTCGCCGATCTCGGTCACCACCGCCTTGAAGACTTTCTTGGGGATGGCATCGATCATCACATCTGCCGGCTGGCCGAGCTGTACGCTGACGATGTCGGTCTCGTCCACGCGAACTTCCGCGGTGATTACCGACATGTCGGCCAAGGTCATCAGGGTGCTTCCCGGAGAATTCTGAATGCCGATGACCACGGTTTCACCTTCCCGTACCGGCAGGTTTGTAATCACGCCAGCGAAGGGAGCTTGGTACGCGGTCTTTCGCAGTACATCCGCAACTCGAATCAGGTTGGCCTGGCTCTGCGCAATGTGCCGGTCTGCCGATTCTTTCTGCGCCTTGGCCTGCGCCAAGCGCGCTTTCGCCTGCGCTAGTCCTGCGTCTGCCGTTTCCCACGCGTTCTTTCTGCTGTCGTACTCCGATTTCGCGATCAGCTGTTCTTTAAACAGACCCTGAGCACGTTGCCAGTCGAGCTTCATCCGGTCCCAATCCGCCTTGGCCCGGTCGAGGTCCGCAGCAGCCGTGTTTACTGCTGCTGCTGCCGCGGCTGAGTCGGTCTGGGCGCTTTCTACCGAGGCCCGCGTGGCGTTCACGTCAGCCGCCGACTGCACGTTTTCAAGCTGCGCCAGCAGTTGGCCCTTCTTCACGCGATCCCCTTCTTTTACATACAACTTGGTGATCTTGCCGAAGGCATTGGCGCCAATGTTGACGTAGGTCTTCGGCTTGATTTCACCTGACGCGCTGACCACGGCAGCAAGATCCATCCGCTGGGCCTTGCCGGTCTGCACCGTCACGATGCCTTTGTGCGCCTCGTAATTCAGGACCGCCGCCCCGATCAAGATCAGAACGGCTGCGCCTACCCCAATTGCGACTTTTTTCCAGGTGCTCATGTCCGTATCACGGTCTGGTCTTGAGTGGAGGGAAGGCCTCTCCCAGGCGGTTTGCTGCCGTCTCCAAACCTGCCTTGAAATCTCTGGCCGGACGGGACCTGACGCACATTCCTAGATACGCGGTCACCGCCGCAAAAGTTCCCAGTCTATCTTATTGATTATAGCTTGCCATTTGCGTCCCTCCCGGGTGTACGCATACATTTGCACAAGGCCGTTTCCCGGTCCGGTTTTGTCCAACAATTTCTTTAGATCGCGAGAGTTAGCCTTGCTTTGGGTGGTCGAAAGACATAAAATGGCGCAATCGAGTGCGCCGTGAGGAGTGCCCCACTATGTCCCGGGTAGGCTTTCGTGATCATGTAGCGTTTGCTCTCCTGCTCGTTTCGGTACTCGGGCTGGGATCGTCCGCCCTCGCCGAGGATAACAAATCGGATCCTACCGCTTCGGCAACCCAACAATCGGACCCCCTCAAGCGTCCGCTCACCGAAAAGCAGAGAAAGCAAAACGCCAAGTCCCTGAAACAGGAACTCAGCAAGACCTACAAGAAGTGGCTTGACGAAGACGTTCGCTGGATCATCACCGACGAAGAGCGCTCCGCCTTCAAGCAGCTCTCGAACGACGAGGAACGAGACGCCTTCATCGAAGCCTTCTGGCAGCGCCGCGATCCGACTCCCGATACCGTCGAAAACGAATACAAAGAAGAGCACTACGCCCGCATGGCCTACGCCAATGAGCACTTCGCCGCCGGAATCCCCGGCTGGAAGACCGACCGCGGCCGAATCTACATTATGTACGGGAAGCCGGACGAGATTGATTCTCATCCGTCGGGTGGAACTTACGAGCGGCCGATCGATGAGGGCGGCGGGGAGACCTCCACTTTTCCCTTTGAAGACTGGCGTTACCGCTACCTCGAGGGGGTTGGCCAGGAGATCATTATCGAGTTCGTGGATACCTGCATGTGCGGGGATTACCACATGACCATGGACCGGTCAGAGAAGGACGCCCTCAAGTACACCCCGAATGGCGGCCTCACGCTCTACGAGTCGCTGGGGATGGCCAGCAAGACCGACCGCTTTACCCATGGCGGAATCGAGCAGCTTGGCACCAGTCCGCTAACGAATGACCAGAGCGCGAAAGAGTTCGACCGTTTAGACCAGTTCGCCAAGCTGAACCGGCCTCCGGTCGTGAAATTCAAGGATCTTGAGGAAGTCGTCAGCCACAAGATCAATATCAACCTGATGCCGTTCGATGTGCGCGCCGACTTCATAAAAGTCACCAGCGACACCGTGCTGGTTCCGATTACAGTGCAGGTGAAAAACCGCGACGTGACCTTTCAGAACAAGGACGGAGTGCAGCGGGGTACCGTCAACATCTTCGGGCGGGTTACCACGCTGAGCGGGAAGATCGCACAGACTTTTGAAGATACTGTCCAAGTGGATGTTCCCGCGGAATTGCTGCCCAAGGTGACGGAAAACTCGTCGGTGTATTGGAAGGCGCTGCCGCTCCGTCCGGGAATGTACCGTTTCGACGTCGTGGTGAAGGACGTGAACGGCGACCGCGTGGGTACCTGGAGCAAGGGCATTCGAGTTCCCGACTTCGCGGATGACAAGCTGGAAGCCTCTTCGCTCATTCTTGCGGATCAAATGGAACCGGTTGCCGCGAAAAACGTGGGCACCGGGAGCTTCGTAATCGGCGAAACGAAAGTGCGGCCGCGCGTACCTCCAGCAGACGGCAAGCCGGTCGTATTTAAACGCAATCAGAAGCTGAATTTCTGGATGCAGGTGTATAACCTGAGCGTGGACGACAAGACTCATAAGCCGTCGGCAACGGTGGTATACAGCGTGGTGAATGCGGCCACCAACAAGCCCGTCATTCACACGGTAGAGTCCACCAGCCAGATGGGAAATATCGGCGACCAGGTGACCCTGGAAAAAACGCTTTCCGCGGCCAACCTGGAACCCGGTGTCTACCGGCTCCAGATCACGGTGAACGATAATCTGTCGAAGCAAATGGTCGATCCTTCGGTGACGTTTGCGGTCGAATAAGACCCGCAAGGTGCGGTCTCCCATAAGGGTGGTGGACTGATGCTGAGAAAGCTCGGGTTGGTAATCTTGTCGCTGGGTCTGGCCCTACCGGCGATGGCTGTGAGCCGATCGGGTTCGATCTCGGGATACGTGCGTAGTGCGGGTGGCGTGCCACAGATGGGTGCCGCGGTAGAAGTGGTTGGGTCCGCGATCCGCAGTTTGAAAGTGTTTACCGATGAGAACGGGTTCTATGCTGCCGGGGGTTTAGTGCCCGGCCTGTATGACGTCCGGGTGTCTGCACCGTCATTCCTACCCTATCTGCGAGAACGCGTCGGCTTACACGCCGGCGCTTCTGCCGTCGTGAACGTTACTCTGAATACGCTTTTTGAGACCTTGCAATTGGTGCCCGCGCGCGTGCCGGCCGACGAAGAGGACTGGAAGTGGGTGCTACGCTCGTCCGAGAACCGCCCCATCCTGCGCGTGCTCGAGGAAGATCCGGCGGTGTTGGCTTCCCGAACGTCAATCGAAGGGAAGGAATCCCGTGACCTGAAAGGAACGGTGTCCTTTCTGGCAGGATCGCAGTCTGAAGGTTTCGGCAGCACTTCGGACATGATGACGGGTTTTTCGGTCGAGAAATCAATGTTATCGGCCGGAACCCTCGCACTCCAGGGAAACGTCGGGTACAACAGCGGCTCGCCAAACGCGCTGGTGCGCGCATCCTATGCCCACCGGCTAAGCAACGGTTCGCAACCGCAAGTGGCATTGACCGTGCGGCGTCTGGCGGCGCCCGACTTCTATTCCCGAGGCGACGCGCTCCAGTCTCTTTCGTTGTCGAGTTCTGACAACCTGACGTTTGCGAACGTCGTGGAACTTCGATTCGGCTCAGAGTTGCAGACCATTCAGTTCATGGGCAGAGCCACTGCGTTCCGTCCCTATGGTTCCGCTGATCTGCATCTCTCGCCGAACACGCTGGTGGAATACCGCTTCCGTACGTCCCGTCCCGACGGCCGTACCGAGAGCGCCTTTGATGGGGCGCCTGCGGACGTGAGCGAATCAAACCCCCACGTCAGCGTGGCCAACTTCTCTTCCTACATCGAGAAAGCGCAGCATCAGGAGTTGTCCGTCTCGCGGAGGATGGGAGGCACAACTCTTCAGGTTGCGGCCTTTACCGACCATCTTACGAACCCTGCGCTTACGGGAGTGGGTGAGGTAACCGGAGAGAATGGCCAGGTCTTGCCGGATCTCGACTCGGGGACGTTCACCTACCAAGGACGACCGCTGAATACGGCTGGAATGCGGCTGGTCTTGCAGCGCAAGATCGCGTCCGACCTCACGGCCACCGTGGATTACGGGTACGGCGGAGCGCTGGCCCTGAACACTCCCGATGTGAGTTTGCAGCAGGCCCGAGAATCCCTGGCGGTTCGCGAGCGTCACAGTGTAGCGGGAAAGCTTTCGGGGACCCTGCCGCGCACCCACACCCGCTGGGTCGCGTCGTACCGATGGACAAGCGGGTCGGCGCTGACCCCGGTCGACGCATTCAATGCCTCTCCCGGCCAAGTCGATCCTTACTTAAGCTTCTATTTCCGCCAGCCCATTCCAGTCACCGGCTTCCTGCCGTGCCATATGGACGCGATCATCGACGTGCGCAACCTGCTGGCTGAGGGATATGTGCCGGTCATGGGTCAAGACGGACACACTGTCTACCTGGTGCAGTCAGCACGGGCCATCCGCGGTGGAGTGGCGTTTACCTTCTAATCGTTCTAGTCGTTGGTTGTCGGTTCTAAACACCCGGGCTTGGGCCCGGGATTTTTTTGCTCGCAAGCGCGGCGGAATTCGGACGGACCGAGCGTCACGTGGTCGTGGTTGCGTTCGGATGGGTGACAGGGATTCCGGGGTAGCGGTTACGCGATGCGCTGCCACCACTTCTTCTTGTGAGGACTTGGGGCGCTTTCCGCTTTCGGTGGTCGCGGTGTGGGAAATTGCGCCGGTTTTGGTTTCGGTGGAGGGGGTGGCAACTCGGTCTTTGGTGTTATGCGCGCCAGCAGGACCCGTCCCGGAGTCTCCGAGGGAAACACCAAAAGGCTGGATTGGCCAGTACTCAAAGCAGAATCGACTGGACTGCTGCCGGGGTGAATCTCCGCGGCACCGCGCCGGAAGCGGCTCACGACGGCTTCCGCAGTCTCATCGTCGAATGCAATCCAGCGCACCATAGAACCATGATTCTAGCGCAAGGCGGGGCGGTTGGGGAGTTCCAAGAAGCATTCCACGCTGTTTTGGAGACCAAGGTCTCTGTCGGACGTGGGGCTCGCTGCCGGGACGAAATCGACTTCCCCCGGAAAGTTCTCCAGAAGTAGACCGTTTTGGGTCGATTCCAGCCTTTTCTCGTCGCTCGGATACTGGATTCCGGGCTCATTTGCTTGACCCCCGGCGTATAATCGCGCGATTAAAACAACATATGAGCGGTCGAGTTGCTTAGGGCCAGGGCGCACCTTATCCCAGGGTGTCCAAAGGAGACGGTCATGAAGTTGAGGATAGTCCTTGCTTTTGTTCTTTTCGCGTCGAGCGTGCTGGTGGGGCAGACCTTCCGCGGCACAATTCTGGGCACGGTTACCGATACGTCGGGTGCCGTGGTGTCAGGGGCCAAAGTCACGGTCAAGAACACCGCCACCGGCCTGGAGCGCACGACCCAGACCAGCGCTGACGGCAGCTACGCCATACCGGAACTGCCATTGGGCACTTACACGGTGACCATCTCCCAGCAAGGGTTTCAGACATCGATCGCCAATAATGTTGTGGTGGATGTGGCCACCGAGCGCCGGGTGGATGCAAGCCTGAGGACCGGGAAAGTCGAGCAGCAGGTGGAAGTGTCGGGGGAAGAGTTGCCGCAGGTGGAGACCACCTCAGCCGAACTGGGCGGCACCCTGACTACTCAGACGATTGAAAACCTTCCGGTGAACGGGCGCGACTACACGAAGCTGATTTATCTGAACCCGGGGGTTTCGGGTTCGCCCGACCAGATTTCCGATTCTCCGGGTTCGTTCGGGACCTTCTCGATGAACGGCTCGCGTGGCCGTGCCAACAACTTCCTGCTCGACGGAACCGACATGAACGACGGCTTCCGCAACGATCCCGCGATTAATGAAGCTGGCGTGTTCGGGGACCCGGCGACCATTCTGCCCATCGACGCGGTGGCCGAATTACGTGTGCTTTCAAACTACGAGGCAGAATACGGGCGCAATTCGGGAGCAGTGGTGAACATCGTGACCAAGAGCGGCACGAACCAGTTGCACGGATCGCTGCTGGAGTACAACCGGACGAGTTCGGTGGGCGGAGCGCGTAACTTCTTCAATACCGCCGGAGCTCAGGACCCGTTTCACAACAACCAGTTTGGGGGATCGCTGGGCGGGCCGCTCCGGAAGGACAAGACGTTCTTTTATTTGAATTATGAAGGGCAGCGGGAGTCGGGAGCGCAGGCGGGGCAGAGCTGTGTGCCTTTCCCACAGCAAATCGCTCATGACGTCACAGCCAATGGTCCTGTTAACCCCGTGATCGCGGCTCTCCTGGCTCGCAATCCTTATCCAGCGCCTAACATCTCCTCCGCTGTCTATAACCCTGTAACGCCGATGGATTTCATGGCGTTCGACAGCGGCTGCCCCACGGGAAACAATCTAGCTGTTTCCACGCGCTTCAATAATCGCGTCGACAGTGCGATCGCCAAGATTGACCACAATTTCAACGCCAGTAATCTTCTGACTGGACGCTACTATTTCGGCGACAGCGATCAGAGTTTCCCGTTTGCTCAGTTAGCCGGGGGACTCTTGCCGGGCTTTAACACCATGACTCCTACGCGTGTGCAGTTGATTGCGACTCTCGTATGTGAAAGTGGTGAACGCAAACCAGATCAATGAAGCTCGGCTCGGATGGAATCGCTTCGCAGAAGGCTTCTTTCCGGAGGACCAGCAACTTTCAATCCGTCAACCATTGGTCTGAATACGGGCGTGACTTCGCCCTTCGACTACGGCTTGCCGAAAATCTCGATAACGGGTTTTTCGGCAGATCGGCGCGACCAACTCGAGTGCCGCGATCGCGCGTTGATGCGAACTGGCATTTCATCGACAACTATTCGTGGAAAGCGGGCAAGCACGACGTGAAGTTTGGCTATGAATTCCGTAGGACCACAATAGCCTTGATTCAGGACAATACCTTTCGCGGCAAACTGGATTCGACGATCTGTCCTCGTTTCTGCAAGGTGTTACCCAGCAGTGGCAAAGGAGTGCAAGGCAATAGCCGCCGCCACACGTTCGAGAACAATCACGGATTCTATGTTCAGGACAGCTACCGCTGGACGTCGCGGCTGACCATGAACTTTGGCATCCGTTGGGACTATTTCGGTGTTGCCGGAGAGAAGAATGGTCTGCTTTAACCGGCTGGACTTACTTCTCCCACCAATACATCTCCCACGAACCAGCTCTATGGGAAGGACTACAACAACTTCGCGCCGCGATTCGGATTTGCCTATGACTTACTGGCAAAGGGAAAACGGTGGTACGTGGCGGATGGGGATTGTTCTATGACGCGTTTGCGCAGGATATCTTCACTGGGACACGCGCCGTACAACTGCTCGTTTTGTCCCGGACCGGCTTACACCGGAAGTGGTAAATCCCCGATCAGTTCCGCCGGACTCGCCGGAGGAGCGCTCTCAGTGCGAACTTCCCGGTGTTTTTCGGGATTCTCCGGTCGGGTGACTTCTTCGCTGCCGATCCGAATCTCCGCACTCCTTATACGCAGAACTTCAATCTGAACGTGCAGCAGCAATTGGGGACGAACGTGCCGTGGCTCCAGGTGGGTTATGTCGGGGCGAAGGGGACCAAGCTATTCCGTTTCCGCGACCTCAACCAGCCCAGCGCAGGCGCAGATCACGGCATACGATACGTCCGCGGCGCAGTGCAATGGGGCCACGCTGCCAAACTGTCCGATTGCCGGCTTCGACGGTCCAGACGGTGTGAACTTCAACGTACCGCGCACCGCATATCCGGCGTTGTTCTATGTGAACCGCGAGGAGTCCTCGGCGAGTTCGACTTATCATGCACTGCAGACGAGTCTGCGGATGAACGGCCTGGCATGGACTGAACTCGGCGGTGAACTTCGTGTGGTCGCACTCGATCGATAATGCCAGCGACAGCGAAGATTTCATCCCCAATGCTTCGCAACCCAACAACAGCTTGCTTCCCGCAACCTGGAGCGCGGGAATTCGAACTTTGATATCCGGCGACGGTTTACCTGGAACTTCGGCTACCAGTTTCCGAAGTGGGGCGGCAACTGGAGACGAAGCTGAAGAACGGCTGGGGCGTCGATGGAGTTCTGAACCTGCAGGACGGCCAACCGTATCCAGCTGAACTACATCTTTGAAGGCGACTACTCGGGGCCGGGCGAAGGCTTCGACCGTCCGGATGTAGTCGGGCCGATTCGCTATGGGAGTGCGGGCCGTTTTCTCGACGTGGATCTTTCATCGTTGCCAGGTGCCATGCACGTTCGGTCAACCCGACGAGTAACGGTGGTTCTGGCGACAGCAATTGCCTCGCCGGCACGCGGCATTTCGGCAATCTGGGCCGCAATTCGCTGCGCGGGCCGGCTTTCAAGGAGTTGAACTTCTCGATCTCGAAGACCACTCCGATCACCGAGAGGGTCAATCTGCAGTTGCGTACGGACTTCTTTAACCTGTTCAACCATCCCAATTTCGCCAATCCGAACTTGCCGAACTTCATTACCGATCCGGCGAACAACGGGTTGGACGCTGCCGGGCGGAGGGATCGGCTTCCTGCCTCTGACTGCTACCGGCGATGTGGGCATTGGCAATCCGTTCCTTGGGAGGCGGTGGGCCGCGCGGGGTGCAGTTCTCGGCCAAGGTCAGCTTCTAGGAAAGAATCAATTGCGTTCTTTTCCGCGCTCCTCCTGCCTCGAGCAGGAGGAGCTTTTCTTTGGGGGTGCGAACCAGGCGAGGCGCCCGCTGGACGGACGCCGTCTCGCACTCTCCGGACGGGCAATGCCCACCGGACCGTCGGTAACTTTGCCCGGTGGTTACTGCGTGCTACGCTCCGCTCGGAAGGCTCGAAATCCATTCTGGCGGGAAGATCCTGATGCGCCGCGTATTGCTCGTCTTCGTCTGTGTCTGTGGTTTGCTCCTGCCGGCCTTTGCCCATCACATTAAGCCCGCGTCGAAAATCATGGAGGTCACGACCTCGTCGGTGAAGGCGCGCGACTTGTATGAACGCGCCATGGCCGATTACGAAAACTACTATCTGGAGCGGGCCAATATCGGATGGCGCGCGGCCATCGCAGCTGATCCCAACCTCGCCTTGGCCTATGCCTGGCTTTCCTTTAACAGCGAGAATCCGGCGGAAGCGTCGGCAGCCCGCAAAAAGGCCCAGGAACTGGAACCGAAAGTAACTCCCGGCGAGCGGCTGATGACCCAATGGATCACGAGTGTGGAAGAAAACGACTTCCTTCCCGGCATCGCCGCAATGAACGATCTGCTGGAGATGTATCCCAAGGACAAGCGCGTTCAGTATCTGGCCGGGAACTGGATGATGGGTGAGCGGGAATACGAGCGTGCCACCAGGCAGTTCGAGAAAGCACTGGCGATCGACAAGAACTACGCTCCCGCGCTGAACGATCTGGGCTACGCCTACGCCCACCAGCATGAGTTCGACAAGGCTTTCGCCACCATGGAACGGCAGATCGCGGTGCGGCCCAATCTGCCGAATCCACAGGACTCTTACGCGGAGATCCTGAGGATGTCGGGGAATTTCGATGAGGCGCTTGGTGCACTATCGGGCGTCGCTGGCAATCGATCCGGAATTCTCGTTCTCGCTTCTTGGAGTGGCTGACACTTATGCTCTGATGGGCGACGAGGTCCGCGCGCGGACAGAGTACGACAAGGCGATTGCCGCGGCCAAGAACGACGGCGAGCGCATGGATTTTATTTTGCAAAAGGCTTCGAGCTGGGTGCGGGAAGGCAATTTTGCCGAGGCCGACAAGGCATTTGCCGCGGCGGCGGAGCGCGCCCACTCCCTCGGACTGGACATTGTGGAAGCCCGGGCCCAGCGCATGATGGCGATGTACCAGAAGGACGATGCCTCCGCGCTCGAACATCTCCAGTCGGCAGAAGATGCCCTCTCGCACCAGGTAGATATTGCCAAGACCGAGAAAGAAGAAGAGCGGGCCAGGATCCTGCGTTACCGGGCGGTGCGGGCGGCGCATGCCGGGAACCAGGAACTCGCGCAAAAGACGCTCGCTCAGCTGGAGGCCATGGCCAGCGGCGGCCATAGCTCGATCATTCAGGCGGAGTATCACGGGGCGGCCGGGACCTTGCTGGCGGACAAAGATAAATACGCCGAGGCAATTCCTCATCTCGAGGAAGACCGGTCGAATCCGTACTCCATGGAATTACTCTCGCGGGCCTGTGCCGAGGCGGGCACGGCGGATGAGATGCACGATGTCGACGGCCAGCTCCGTTCTCTGAATGCCCCTACCCTTGAGCAGGCGCTGGTGGTGCCGGGAGTACGATCGAAGCCTCCGGAAAACTGAGCATTCCTCAATCAGCAATCGTACTTCTCATCCCTTTGTGGTAGTCTCGGCACTCTTATGTCCCCGAGTCACGAAGAACGGCGGTCGCGCAAGCGGATACCGGCGCAGGTCCCAGTCAAAATAACGCCCAAGACCGGAACGCCCCAGACGGGGCACACCCGAGATCTCAGCACCAGCGGGGTTTTCTTGTACACCGACGCCCAGTTCGGCGAGGGGAGCGAACTGGAGATCATTCTGGTGCTGCCCCCCGAATTAACAAACGGGGAAAAGCGCTGGGCGTGCTGCCAGGCCTCGGTGATACGGGTAGAAGCTTCCGCTGAAGGCGGTAATTTTGGCATGGCGGCAAGCATTCGCCGCTTTGAACTGCTACCCGAGATCCCAGGGTAAGGCCTCAGCGTAAAACCTTAGAGTGGTTCAGAAGGGAACTCGTACAGATTTCCTGCTCCCGATTCGGGTCCAAGGCATAACCTGGGGGATCGGCGCACTACAGGATGTTGGGATCGTCGTTCGCCCGCCTCTTTCCGGTTAAGCCCTTCTGCTGGCCGGGGATCAAGAACCGTTCGCCGCAAATTCACTCCAGCCGGAAATTGCAATTTTCCTTTGCCATGCATCAGAGTTGGTGCAATAATGCGTGGCCCTTGGATTGCTCTGGTTCAAGGCTACATAACCATCGGTAAGGCGGTCGGCTCATGTGGATGGAAAAACTGACGGGCGGTGTTCTCCGGGTACTCACGCCGCTCGGTCCGCGATATATCGCACCCTCCTTCTGGCAGCGTGTTCATCTGCTGTGGATTTTCCGCAACTTCGAAGTGTTGCCCCTGCAGGTTTTGAACGTTCGCCAACAACGGCTGATTGATGAGTTGTGCGTAGAGCGCCGGTTTGTCTCGCTGTCTCCGCCAAGTCTGTTGGAGGACGCGCCGGTTCTAGGAACGGTCGAGCGCCGTCCGCCGGTCGAGGTAGAGCGGTTGCCCGAACGAAAGCCGAGCGTCGGCGAAGTCGCCCCGTTCGCCGCCGACGTGCGCCAGCGCAGCTGAGATTGCAGAGGCTCCGCGGGAGACGCGCCTCTTCTCCTCGCGCCAGCACAAAAATTACGCCCATGCTCGCGCAACGCGGCGCGGTTATCGCAAGGCCGTGGTCTTAGCAATTATTGCGGTTCGGATTGGGACTCGTTCTGAGGCTGAGGCCTGGTCCCATTCGGGTGGCCGTTGCCGGCGGGCATTTCGCCGCAAAGACCTTCGCCACCACCCCGATGCATCCCCCCACCGCCGTGATTCTCACCCCGTCCTCCACCACGTTGTTCGCGGCAGGCTTTGAGTGCTTCCTCTTGCTGCGGAGTGATCAAGCCCTCGATTTGCTTGCGGCCCTGTTCACGAATCTGGCGAATCTGCTCGCGCTTCTGCTGCTGACTGAGCGATGAATTGGCGCAAACGGATTGGACTTGCGACCGCATACTTTCTTCAATCTGACGATGCTGCTGCACCACTTGCTGCGAAATACCGGCCGACTGCCAGCAAGGCTGCTGGCGGCCACGCCGATTGTTAGCAGGAGCCGTCGAACCTGGCGCGGTGGTCGATCCAGGCGCTGTGCTTCGCGGAGCGGGGACACCGGCGGACGATTGCGCCAGCGCCGGCAGCGCCGTGAACGAAAGCAGTAGCGCAAAGACAAATCCAAGGCGGTCAGGACGCGTCATGCAGATACCTCCGGGGAAGCGAAACCCGTCTTTCGGGAAAAAGTTGCTTTCCACGATAGCATGCAGGTGACGGAAGGGAAGCGTGGCGTTCGCAAGAGGCCATGGGTTGGTACCATGACGAGGCGCTGTGTTAATATTCAACCCGGCAGGTCCGAAGGCGAGGAAAAATCTCGCGGCCCGGACCAGCAGCTTCCCAAGCTGTGGCATGAGCCCAATTTGCCTGTAGCCCGTGGACGATCTGCGGGGGTTCCCAGGAAGAACAAGCTCACCGGACAAGGGCGCGTAGCTCAATTGGCAGAGCAACTGACTCTTAATCAGTAGGTTGTAGGTTCGATTCCTACCGCGCTCACCAACTTCACTTCGGCAATGGCTTCTCGCAGTTCTTCGCAGTTGAGAGTCGAGCTCATGCCTAATGTCTAGCCCGCGGTTTCATTGAATTGCCCGAAAGCAGCCATCGCGGCTTGGCCCAGACTGATTCCGCCATCGTTCGTGGGGACTTTGGCGTTGGTCCAGAGCTGAAGCGAGGAGCCCGACAGCAACGACTGCATATCCTGCAGGAGCAGTTCGTTCTGAAAGACTCCTCCCGACATCACGATGGTATCCACGCCATGGCTCCGGCTCAAAGTAAGGAGGGCGTCGGACAATCCGTGTGCGACTCCCCGCTGGAAGGCGCGTGCAATTTCATTCGCGCTTCTGTTCCTCAACCGATCCTCCACCACCGCCGACAACAGAGGACGGAAGTCGAGTTCTTCTCCTGTAAATGGGAATGGATAGGGATCGACGGAGGGTGCAGTCCTCGCCAATTGCTCGAGCCACATGGCAGCTTGTCCTTCGAAAGTGATTTCGCGGGTGAAACCGAGCAGTGCGGCGGCGGAGTCGAACAGCCTTCCCATCGATGTGGTCGGGAAAGCTCGAACATGTTTTTGAACGAGTTCCAGCGCCAGTTGATAGCGCGCCGGAAAACTAAAGGGGACCTCGTGCAGCGAAGGCAATTCTTCGACCTGAAAAAGAAATCCAGCTGCCGCCTGCACTGGATACTGGGCGGCCGCATCTCCTCCTGGCAGGAGCGCATGGCGTAGATGCGCGATCCGTTGAAAGCCCTTTTCCACGCTGCCGAGAAAGATCTCGCCACCCCAGATCGCGCCATCGTCTCCGTAACCCGTCCCGTCAAGACTGACTCCGAGCACTTTCTTCCCCCACTCTCCACGTTCTGCCAAAACGGAAGCGACGTGGGCGCGGTGGTGCTGGACTGCTCGCCGTTGCAAGCAAGGCAACGACGACGCCAGTGAAGTGGTTACATATTGCGGATGACAATCGTGCACGATCAGCAACTCATCCCAACGAACCTCGTACATTGAGACCAAGTCGCGCACCGTTTCCTGAAACGCGCGGAACGACTGGTAATGTTCCAGATCCCCAATGTGTTGGCTGACGAATGCCTGGCCTTCGACGACCAGGGTGATGGTGTTCTTCAAGTCAGCGCCTACGGCGAGGAGGGGTTGATCCACCGGAAGGGAAGCGACCGCTCCGGGAGCGTACCCGCGAGCACGGCGCAGAACGGCCGGGCCAAAGGTTCCCGCACGTGCCACGGAATCATCCACTCGCCGGGCAATGGGCCGTTGTCCCATGAGAAATCCATCGGCGATCGCAGAGAGTTGCTGCAGGGCATCATCGTCTTCGTACGCGATGGGCTCATTGGAGCGGTTGGCACTGGTCATGACCAACGCTTCCGGCGCCCCCGCTCGCAAAAAGCAGATGGTGCAATGGAGTGTAGGGCAGCATCACTCCCGAGTTCCTGATTGTCCGGGGCGACGCCCGGCAGTTGTTGCTTGGCATTTGCAAGCACGATGGGCCGGGCAGGCGAAGTCAGCAGCGCTTCCGCTTGCGGGGACAACTCTACCAACCCGTGGGCGATCTGGAGATCGCCAGCCATCACCGCAAACGGTTTTTCCTTGCGATACTTTCGCTCACGTAGAGCGGCGACCGCCGATTCGTTCCTGGCGTCGCAGGCAAGATGATATCCGCCTAATCCCTTCACCGCGAGAATCTTGCCTTCAGTGAGCAGAAACGCCGCCTTCCGAACTGATTCCAGATCGCCATAGACCTGGTCTTTCCCAACTCGCAACGAGTAATTCGGTCCGCACGCCGGACAAGCAATGGGCTGCGCATGAAAACGCCGGTTAGCAGGATCGTGATATTCGGAAGCACATTGCTCATCCAGCGGCCAGGATTTCATCGTTGTATTGGGACGGTCGTAAGGCAAACCCAGAATCACGGTGTAGCGCGGACCACAATTGGTGCAATTGATATAGGGATAACCGTAGCGTCGGTCCGAGGAATTCGACATCTCTGCCAGGCAGGCATCGCAGACCGGGAGGTCTGGCGAGACTCGGGCTGTGTTCCGTTCGCCGCGCCCACTCTCGCGAATGGTGAACTCTGCCAGGCCAAGGGGATCGGTGGGCTGGATATCGATTTCAGAAATGGTGGCTGCGGCGGGCGGCGTCAGTTTCAAATCGCGAACAAAATTCTCGAGGTTCTGTTCGGTGCCCTCCAGGTGGATCTCAACTCCTTGCCCGTCATTCAGCACCCAGCCGGAAAGGGTGTTCGCTTGCGCCAGGCGATATACAAAAGGACGGAAGCCCACGCCCTGGACTACTCCGCGCACGCGAATGGAACAGGCACTCGACATAGTTACTCAGCATCGACGATGCCACCGCGAACCCTGCAGCCGATCTCAACTATCTTACCGTCCTCAACCCAAACGGGCACAGTGACGCTTCGCACTGGCTGCCGTCATCATGCGCACGCGACCGTAGCGCTCAGTCACCACGCAGCCCTATGTCGGCATCGCAGCGAGGATGTGTCTTGGGCCGGCTGGTCGAAAATTTCTAGGAGCCCGCGAGTTGGGTCAGACGTCGTTTCAGGTAGGTTTGCTCGACTGCGTTGGTCGCGAGTGCGATCGCCTCGCGATACGCGGCTGCAGCCTCTGCGTTTCTGCCGAGACGTCTAAGCAGATCGGCTCGTGCCGCATGATAAAGATAGTAACCGGACAACTTGCCCGAGGTTCCCAGTTCGTCGATCAGAGTGAGTCCTTTTTCCCAGCCGTCGCTCATGGCGACCGCCACCGCACGATTCAACGCAACCACCGGCGTGGGCGAAAGTGTGGCCAACTCGCGATAGAGCGCGGCGATCTCAGCCCAATCCGTGGCTTCGCTCGATTGCGCATTCGCATGTACCGCGGCGATGGCGGCTTGCAATTGGTAGGGCCCCACGCGACGCTGGCGAAGCGAGGTTTCAACCAGGCGCGTGCCTTCCGTGATCTCGCCGCGATCCCATCGGGAACGGTCTTGCTCCTCGAGTGTGACCAGTTCCCCGGAGGCAGTCACACGAGTTTCTCGCCGCGAATCCTGAAGGAGCATCAGCGCGAGCAGGCCGGTGATCTCCGGTTCAGCGGGCATGAGTTGCCCAAGAATTCTGGCCAGCCGGATCGCCTCCTGGCAGAGCTCGCGGCGGATGAGCACTGCTCCCGAAGTCGCCGAATATCCTTCGTTAAAGACGAGGTAGATCACCGCCATGACCGCGGTCAGCCGCTCCGCCAGCCGCTCGGGGGGTGGTATTTCATAAGGAATGCGCGCTGCCTGGATTTTTCTTTTAGCACGCACCAGGCGCTGCGCGACGGTGGGCTCGGGAACCAGAAAGGCCCGTGCAATCTCGGGCGTGGCCAGTCCTCCAAGAGTGCGCAGTGTGAGCGCGACTTGCGCCTCCAGGTTCAGAGCCGGATGGCAGCAGGTGAAAATCAGACAGAGCCGGTCATCGGGATAGTTCATGGCTGCGTCATCCATCGTGTCTGGTTGACGGCGTTGGGAGTTCTCCACCTCATACAACATGGAGTCCTGTTTCTCAAGCCGGGTATTTTCCCTGCGCACAACATCGATAAGCTTGCGATGCGCGACCGCCGTGATCCAGGCGGCGGGATTTTGGGGAATGCCTTTTGCCGGCCAGGCGGCCAAAGCGGAGGCGAAGGCCTCCTGCATGGCTTCCTCGGCGCGGTCGAAGGAGCCGGAGAGCCGGATCAGGGTTGCGATGATCCGGCCCGACTCTTCGCGAAAAACCGACTCGACCGAAGCGCTTGCGTCAACCATTGACCGCAGTGGCATGGTCACCGTTCTGGGTTTGCTCCGCACGAACCGGCAGCGGACGGATTGGACGAATCTCGACGCCCCCGGGCCCGCCGATACAGCGGAACGGAAGCTTCGATGCCCAGGCAATGGCTTCGTCGAGATCTTTGCAGTCCAGGATGTAGTATCCGGCGAGCTGCTCCTTGGTTTCGGCGAAGGGACCATCGAGCGTGACCAGTTTGTCTCCCTCCACTCGCAGCGTGGTGGCAGTGCTGGTCGGTTCGAGAGGCTCCGCTCCCCGGAAGATGCCGAGCTTTTTGGTTTCGTCCATCACCGCCCAATGCGCGTTACGGACGCGTTGGGCTTCCTCCGGGGGTGGCGGACCTTCCTGTTCTTTCTGATAAATCAGCAGCATGTAACGCATTGTCACTCTCCTGAAGTGTTTGAACTGTCTTATCCCGGCCGCGACTACTTGGATGCTACCGGGGCCATTCTCTCCTGAATCTCCGCGGGAGAGACTTCTTCCACGCGCGAGGCCAGCATCCAGCGGTGTCCGAATGGGTCGGTCACCCTGCCAAAGCGATCGCCCCAGAACATATTCTGCAGAGGCATGGTCTCTTTTGCTCCCGCTTTCACCGCCTGCTTGAACGCCGCATCCACGTCTTCCACATAGAGGAAGATGCCGGCGGTGGTTCCCTTCAACGTCTGCGGGGACTTGGTTTCGCTTGCACTGGATTCGTCCGCCAGCATGATATGGGAATCGCCAATCGTAATCTCAGCGTGCATGATTTTGCCATCCGGACTGGGCATGCGGCAGATTTCTTTGGCGCCAAACGCCCGCCGGTAAAAGTCGATGGCGGCAGCCGCCCCGTGAATTGTGAGGTACGTCGTGACCGTGTGATAGCCCTCGGGAACGGGTTTTACTTTGCTCTTCATCTGCAAGCTCCTTTGATTTGTGGGTTGAATCGTCGTTTTCAGCCGGACATACGTATGACGCTCGAGTTCGCCGGAATCGACAACCAGCCGATGGTGTTATAAAAAATTAGGGGCCGGTGTCGATTACCGCGGGCTGGCGCGTCGTTCAGGCAGAACGCGACAAAGGGTCGAAGCCATTATTAAGGAGCGCACAATGCCGCAATTCATCTTATTGCTCTACGCAGATGCCAAGCCGTGGCTGGAAATGCCGCCCGAGGAGCAACACAAGTGGTTCGCCAAGTATGCCGCGTGGGGAAACAAGGCGCGCGAAGAGGGCTACCTGGTGGGCGGCCAGAAACTGGTGGACGACGCAGGTAAAGTGATCCGCGGCCCCAAATCGCTGGCCACCGACGGGCCGTACAGCGAGACCAAAGAGGTGCTGGGCGGCTTTTATATCATTGAGGCGGCGAATTACGACCAAGCGGTTCGCCGTTGCGCAGGTCATCCGCAACTCGAATTTGGCGGCACCATCGAACTGCGTCAGATTCAGACGATGCCGTCACCGGGTTAACCTCCCGAGCCGCTTCATTCACGAGTTCCTCGAAGTGCTCACTCGGCTGCACGTGCGATATACTGCCGACCAAAGTGGTATCCGGAAAAAATTCCAACGGTTTGAGACGAATTTCGGATCGCCCCGGAACGAGGGGGTAATTTTCTACGATGTGGAGTGTGAGTATGCAATGTAAACGCGTTTTCCTCTGGGCAGTCATCTGTTTTCTCTGTCCGATCGCTTTCGCTGACACCATCGTATTGCGCGACGGAACCAGCTATTCGGGACAATATGTGGCCGGAGCCTCCAGCCAGGTCAACTTCACTGACAAGCTGGGAATCAAGTACGAGTTTCCCTTGAAAGATGTTCAGACGCTTGTATTCACCTCTTCCGCCGATACCGTCACGCTTCATGACGGCA
The DNA here is from genome assembly GCA_963832635.1 of Terriglobia bacterium. GTDB lineage: Bacteria > Acidobacteriota > Terriglobia > Terriglobales > Acidobacteriaceae > DATFTE01. Next base: position 262,139 of record CAWHVH010000007.1, read on the forward strand.
AGGTGTACTCGGGCGAATACGGCGGAGAGAACATGATCGGCTTCACCGACCGTGAAGGTGTTCACTACCAGTTTCCACTAAGCGATGTCGAGTCGCTCATTTTTTCAGCATCTCCCACGCCCGCCAGCAACGCAAAACCGGTGGAGGGTAAAGTGATCTCCATCGGCACCGAGATCTCGGTCCGCACCAACAAAGTCATTGATTCCAAGAGTGCGAGCGTTGGCCAACTGTATTCCGCCGAGATCACGGAAGACGTTCCTGACAGCGCAGGGGGGATTGCGATTCCCCAAGGATCGGCGGCGCAGCTTCTGATTCGCAACATCAGCAGCGGTGGCGCCACCCACAGTCCGGAACTGGTGCTGGATCTTGATTCGGTGATGGTAGGTAAGAAACGGTATGAAGTGGTTACCTCCAACGTGGACGAGAGCAACCGGAAAGGTCTGGGGACCAACCGCCGCACCGCGGAAATGGTCGGTGGCGGCACGGGTCTGGGTGCTTTGATGGGCGCACTCTTCGGCGGCGGTAAGGGAGCCGGAATAGGCGCGTTGGCAGGCGCGGGAGGAGGGCTTGCAACCCAGATTTTCACGCGTGGGAAGGAAGTGAAGATTCCCGCCGAAACCCTTCTCATGTTTCGATTGGAACGAACCCTGGTGCTGCATCCGTCGCAGTAGGGGATGCATTTGCCTTACTCGCGGACCAGGTATGCGGTGACACTCTTGTCCACAGTCGCTGGGTTTGCACAACTATAGAGTTTCTCGGCTAGTTGAGCGGCCACCCACTCACTTGGGATGCGAGAGCGGGTGGCCGTCCTCACTCACGGTTTTTTGGGGGTGATTCCGCAGGCTTTCGATACCAATCCGGTATCCAGGTCCGCAGGAGAGAACTCGGCGATCTGAACACCTTGCGAGGTCGGCAACTCCACTTTGAAGATCCTTGCGCCGATCAGTTGGCGCGTCGTGCCTTTATCCATCGACAGGAACTCTCCGTTCACCCAATTCCAGCCGTGATTGCTGTGGGAGTCGTTCACCCGGACCGTGACTTCCATCTGCGGCTGTCCCCAGAATCCGGGACGGTTCGGGGGCGCGATGCGAATGTTGGGCCGGAAATCGCTCAGGGAAAGCTTGCCATCGGTGCAGAACAGGACCACACGCGGCTTGTGGTCGGCGCCGCGGAGATAATTGTCGGCGTCGAGTTCAAAGCGCACTTTGCGGGCCGCTGTCATCTTGTCCTGGGTTGCATACATCCTCCAGTTGCCGCCGGCACTCTGGCTGGCGTCTTGTGCGAAGGCCACCACACAAAACCACAAGAGAAGAAAAGTGCACGTCGTTTTTATAAGGAGGTGGAAGTTTGCTTTCATCTTGGGCCCCTACGTCTTTTGAACAGGTTCATGGGCTGGAGTGTTGCCAGCCCCTAATATAAACCCGTCATCTGGCAGAAAAGTCGCGGGCAGGGCTGCCAGAGTGGGGCAAATCCAGCCGCGAACGGTGGTTACGGGCTAGCACTTTCGTCACAAGAGACTTTGCTTTCGCGACCAGTAAGATGTTAGGGGTCCAGAAATGACGCCTCCACGCAAAACTGCCGTACGATCCGCCGCCAAGCCTGCCGCAGCCCAGGGCCCATGGAAAGAGTGGCTGATGGTGCTGTTTGAAAGCGCGGGTGTCGGCATGATGGCGGTCATCCTGCTGCTGGCCGTGGTTCTGGTCGCCGTGGGACTCTACGTACAGGTAATCTGGCCTCTCACCGATTGGGATTTGGTGAGCGTAAGTCTGGAGCAGTACAACTCCGCCGTGACCGCAGTGCTCACGGGTGTCTTTATCGGTGGTTTCTTGGCGGGCTACTGGTGCATCAGTGGTGATGCCTGGAAGCGATTGCGCCGCCCGACCATTGCCTTCGAAAAGCCCATCGGGCGCATCCGGCGTTAGACCCCAGATCCGATTCTTCCCATCGTTGCATACAATCCTCGATCAATTCCAGCAAGTGCGCTTAGAATAGGCCGGGTCGGGAAGGGGCGGTGCAGCGGTAATGAAGCACGAGTGGAAACAGTGGGAAGGTCGTACACTAGGCGACCGCTTTCCCTTGCGCCAATTTCTCGGGTTCATCCGCCCAGGGCGCCATCTTTCTCACCGAACGTGGCGGCGGCAAAGCCGCGATTAAGCTGATCGAGGCCGACCCGGCGAGCGCGGACCAGAAACTTGCACAGTGGAAGCGAGCTGCAGCCCTGTCGCATCCGCACCTGATTCAACTTTTTGAAACGGGCCGCGCTCAAATCGAAGGCGCAGATGTGCTATTCCTCGTCATGGAGTATGCCGAGGAAGATCTCTCCCAGATTCTCCCGCAACGTGCCCTCACGCCGGTCGAAGCGCAGGACATGCTGGGTCCGGTCGTGAATGTTCTCGGATATCTCCACGGCAAAGGTCTGGTGCACGGCCATCTGAAGCCGACCAACATCCTGGCCTCCGGCGATCAAGTAAAGGTTTCCAGTGACGAGATCGGTCAGATCGGAGAGCGGTTTGCCGCCGCTAGAGAGGCGGATATCTACGATCCTCCGGAGAAAGCCCGGGGAAGAAAGTCTGCCGCCGCAGATGTATGGTCTTTGGGCATGACTCTGACAGAGGCTCTCACTCGCCAGCTTCCCCAGAGTAACGGCAAAGAACATAGCGAGCTGAAACTGCCGGAGGGGTTGAGCTCTCCTTTCCTCGATATCGCGCGAAATTGTCTGTGGCGTGATCCGGAGCAGCGCTGGTCGGTCAACGAGATCGCATCGCGCCTGAATCCCGGAGCGGTCAAACAGACCCAGAGGCCGCCTGTTTCCCCGTCCACCTCGCTCTCCAAGGTTCCCGTGCCGCAGGCTACAACTCAGGAGGAACGTACTCGCCCCTTCCCTTGGCTGTGGATTGGGATTGCCTTGGTGGCGGCCGCTTTCCTGGTGGGCATGCTGGTGATGCGTCACTCCCCGGAGAATCCCGTTCCGGCTAGTGTGACGCAAACAACCGCTCCGCCGGTTGAGAGCAAGCCCAGCCCGTCGGAATCTGCGGCGCAACCGCAGGGCGAGAAGACTACTCCGGTGGAGAAGACACCGGCGCCCGTCAGCAAGCAGGCGGCAAGCGGAGACGAAATCGTCGAGCGCGTTGTGCCCAGCATCCCCAAGAGTGCGCGCGACACGATCACGGGAAGAGTGAAAGTTCGCGTACGGGTCGATGTCGATGTGGCAGGCAAGGTCGTTGGAAGCAAGTTCGAGCTACACGGGCCGAGCCAGTATTTCGCCCGGCAGGCGATGCAGGCGGCCGAGCGCTGGAAATTCGCTCCTGCGCCAGACCAGCGCAGGCAATGGAATCTGCTCTTCGAGTTCAGCAGAAGCGGCACCCAGGTGATTCCGTCCCGTATCACCAAGCGGCGCTGACGTCGTCACCCTACTTCATTCCGGGATACCTGCCCAGGTAGATCAGCAGGAAATCCAGGCTGTCCGAGAACGCGTGCGCAATGACCGGAACCGCAAGATTGCGTCCGCAGGCCAGGTACAGCAGGCCGAGCAGCAGACCATCCCAGATGTTTTCGATCATGCCCGTTTTGCCCTGGTCGAGGTGCGCGCATCCGAAAACCACGCTGACCACGATCAGGCTCACGACCCATGCGGTCTTGGTATTGCGAAACAGACCAGCCACACGGTTCATCAGGTAGCCGCGATAGACGATTTCTTCTCCCAAGGCTCCCAGCGTCCAAACCAGAAGCAGGAAGAGCAAGGTCAACTTCAGGTTCCCGACCAGGTTGGTGAAGTCGGAGAGATCGGGGCTCTTTCCCAGACACCGGGTCAGCAGGGGCTGGCTGACAAACAGCTCAAATACTTCCATCAGCGTGCCCGCCCCAATTCCGATCAGGAACGCCATTCCCCGGCGCGGGGGCCGCGTGAACCCGACGTCTTTCCAACGCATCCCGCGCAAGCGCAGCGAAATCCACCCCAACAGGAAAAGGTCGGGGGTTTTACTGATGAAGATGTGATGATATAAGTCCGCTATAAACAGCGCGGCAACTGTGGCAAACTCGGCTACTACCAGCCAATTGCCCTGGCGCCAGGAAGACGGATTGGGATGGCCGGCGTCCATTGCGTGCTCATCCTGCATGCGAAGAGCGGCTTCGCCGGAGTCTGCCAATGCTCCACTGGTCTACCCGGAGAGTCGCAAAGAACAAGCCAACTCCCAGGACCCCAATTGGGATGATCCACCAACCCAGCACCTCGTGCGCGCCGGGGGGCGCTCCGCTGAACCCCAAGTGAAGACTCAGTTCAAAATCTCCACCGGGCTGTGGGATCATCCACAGTCCCGCAGTCCGGGGATGAATGGGCTTGAGAATTGCCGCCCAAGCCAGCACGAATCCCAACAGATATCCAACGAGCGAGCCCAGCAGAATGAAGGACCCGGCAACGCTGATGCTTGCCCAGCGGAACAGGCTGCGCAGGATCAGCAGCAGGGAACCACTGGTGTGCGCTCGCGCCAGCAAGTCATCCGTCAGGTATTGCCCCGCCAGTTCTTCCGGGTTGCCCAGCGCTGCCAGGGCCGAGTCGACTCCCTCCGCCGTGATGGTTCCCGCGACCATGGACCGGTCGAGAATGTGGCTGCGCAACTCTTCTACGATTTCGCGGACGTCTTCGGCCCGCATGCCGCGCAGGCTTCTGCGGAGGCCATCGAGATACGCGTTAATCGTGCGCTCTGAATTCTCTGAGATTGTCATTTCACTGGTTCCTCGTCGAGCGGCGCGAGCAACTTGCTGATGCTTGCCGAGAATTTCGTCCATACCTGAAACATGGCGCGAGCTCGTTCCTTGCCGGCTGCCGTCAGGAAGTAATACTTGCGCGGGTGTCCGGCGTCGGATTCCACCCATTCCGAATTGAGCAGCCCTAGCAGTTTGAGCCGGCTCAGCAGGGGATAAACCGTGCCCTCCGAGACCACTAGATCGGAATCGCTCTCCAGCCGCCTGAGGATCTCCAGTCCATACAGCCGTCCGCCCCAGAGCGAGGCCAGGATCGCCAATTCCAGGCACCCTTTGCGCAACTGCACTTCCCACTTGTCAGGAGCCTCGCGCTCCGTGGCATTATTAGCGGCCATACAATATACTATGTATTACATGGTATAAGATTGTCAAAGAAAATCTTCACCCGGCGTCGCCCTAACTCGATTGGGTGCAATGCTCTTGGCGAGGCATTGACTTGCCTTGACAACGCCTACCTCGGAGGCTAAGGTCGTTACTGAGAGATCACTCTTCTTCCCTCTTTCAGATCATCTGAGATAAGGCAGTCCATCTGAAGCTTTCCCCCTCTTAGGTTCGATCGGTGTCCTTCCCGCGAATTCGAAATTGGCATGCGGGCAACCCAGGAATTGGAGCGACATTGTCCGAGAAATCCAGGTCAGCGAAGAAATGGTGTCTTTGTGAAGTGCATCGCACGGATGGCGATTACGCTCCGTTCTACACCAGCCTGTCGGAATACGGGCCGTGGGATACGGAACAGAAGGCTCGCCAGACTGGCGAGCAACTTCAGCGATTGGAATACCAGCGCCGCGAATTGGTGGTGAGGGAATTCGGTGAGGGCGGGGATCTCCCGCATATGAGCGAAGCTTAGAGCAGATCGCTCGGGTTACGGTGTCTGTCAGCAATTTTTTTGAGAAATAGGAGTGTGGCAATTGCGTGGACCAGATCAATATCTTGCTGTGTTTGTAGCGGTGCTGTTTGTCCTGGGCCTGGTTGTAATGTACCTGGCAGCGCGGAAACGTTACACCTCCCAACGCAACTGGGATAGTGCGCTGGTTGGGGTACGGGGCCAATCTGGAGCGGCAGAGACGTTTTCCAAGTCTGGACCGGCGGTTCGAGGTTAGGAATTCATGCAACCTGCAGGAACCAACGTCGCGATCGGATCAATCAGTCTGCCGTGTGAAGTTTGTGGACGGCGTTGGGCGCTGAAAACCGCAGAGCAAACCAGGCTCTGCCCGGAATGTAAGCTGGCAAACTCGGACCGTCCTACTCGAAAGCAATTAATGCAGGCGATCACTGCCGCATTCGGAGAATGTGAGATTCGATCGTTCCTGACCTCCCTGGCCTCACGGAATGCGCGCATCCGTGTGATTGAGGAAGCGTCTCCGGAGCTGGATCGGCACCTTCTTCCCATCCAGGGTGTGGTCCGCGAGGATGGCTTTCTCGTACTGTTCGACCATCTCGATGACGTCGCTCGTTATGCGGTATTCGACTTCTATGCCGCGAAAATCGACTCGGTAGACCGTGGGCTGCGCAAGGAATTTGCTCGCGTATTCCGGCAGTAAATGCGACGTCCTACGGCGTACCCAGGGCCTTCAAGGCCCGCCGGGATGCTTCCAGGCTAGGGTCGAATTCCAAAGCTCGCTGATAGTTCTCGCGCGCGGGAGGATAGTTACCGAGCCGGGCGTAAAGCGTACCGATGGCCTGATAAGCCTGCGCCAGGATTTTGGGGTCTCGAATAAACGGAATCGCAACTTGGTACTGCTCGATCGCTTCCAGGTTGCGGCCAACGCTGGCATAGGTGGCGCCCATATTTAAGTGAGTCCCGGCATCCTGGGGATTGATCCGGGCCGCATTTTGGAAATGGGGCAGGGCGAGATCCGGGCGTCCAGCCTGCAGAAACGTGGCTCCCAGATTGACTTCCGCGTACACGTTGTCTCCCGTCGCTGCCACCGTATGCGCCCAAAGCGCTTGATTGCTGCGCCAGTAGCCGATTTGCCGCCACGACAGCACGATCAGGATGAGCAGGCCTAGCGCGCTGGCGGCCTGCCGGGGGCGCGAGCTGATCCGCAGGCTGTCGGCGAGATCGGCAAGTCCCCAAACCACCATCAGGAAAATTCCCAGCAGCGGGACGTAGGCATAGCGGTCGGCCATGGCTTGATCGCCGACCTGGACCAGTCCAATGACCGGCACCAGTGTGCCGAGATACCAGAACCATCCGATGACGAGAGAACGGCGCGAACGCTCTCGCCATACCAACGCGCTGACCGCGATAAGGAAAAGCGCAGCCAACGATAGTTGAAGAGCCGTCAATGAGCGGCCCGGGTGCGGATAGAAAACCGCCAGGTGAGCGGGCCAGAATGCCTTCCAAATGTACATCGCATAGGCGTAGACGGCGTTTTCCAGGCGAACTCCAAAAGGCAGAAACAGATGGATCGCGCCGCCCTTGCGTTGGGCGAGCATGGTTAGCAACGCATCTCCCGCGGACAGGGCGAGCAGCGGAAGCTTTTCCAAAGCAAGCCGGCTGAAACTCAATTGAGGAATCTGCTCTTCTGGTGGCGGGGGGATCTTGCTCCAGCCCTCGACCCGGTTCAATGGCCAGAAGTCGAGCAGCAGAAGAGCGCATGGCAGCGTTACAACCATGGGTTTGGACATCAGCGCCAGCGCGAAGAGCCCTGCGACCGCGAGGTATCGCTTGACGGTGGGCTTATGCGCATACCAGCCATAAACTCCGATCGTGAGTAGCAGGAAGAATGTGCTCAGGACATTCTTGCGCTCGGCGATCCATGTGACCGACTCCACGTTCATGGGATGCGCGGCGAACAGTGCCGCCACCAGCAGGCTGCGTCCGGTGAATCCGGTAGCACGTTGAAGAAGCAGAAATAGCAGCACAACGTTCAGCGCATGCAGCAGAACGTTGGTCAGGTGCATGGCTCCTGGACTTAATCCGAACAAGTCGTAGTCGAGAGCATGCGAAAGCCAGGTCAGAGGATGCCAATTGTCGTGTTCGGTCGAAGTCAGAGCCCACACAATGGTGTCGCCGGTAAGCCCGGCCTGCACGTGGGTATTCTCGGTGACGTAACCGTCGTCGTCATAGTTGACGAAAGAAAATCCGCGAACCGGGCTGTAGAGAATGAAGGTGAAGACGGCGAGTAACAGAGAGATCAGCAGATTCTTTCGGAACGCGGAACTGGCCACCGGATCGGAGGTGCGGGCATGGCGGCGCTGCTGCCGGGTGCGAGTGCGTGCGGACATGGCTCAGGGCAACATTATTGCATTGCCAGGGCGAGTTGCGAGGCGTGACATTGCGCGAAGCTGTAGAGGATTGCGAGAAGCGGGGCGGATGGGGCAGCCCCGCTTCGCAAAAACCCTTAGTGCGGTGTAAGCACCCACGTGTCGTTGAGGTAGGTCGGATTATTTTCCGGCCCGGTCTGTCCGCCGATGATAACCACGTGACCGATCACCGGATCCCAGACCATGCCCAGACCCTCGCGAGTACTCGGAGACTGAGTTGGCGTCAACTGTTTCCAGTCGCCCGCCGTGGTCCAGGCCCAGGTGTCGTTGATGTCGATGCCGCCTTCTCCGCCACCGAAGGCGATGACAGCCTTGAACGCCGGGTCGTAGGCGGCTCCGGCCGCATAGCGGCTGGGAGGTTGTGTGGCTGGCGATTGTAGGGTCCAGTTGGTTCCGTCCCAGGTCCAGGTGTTGTAAGGATTCAGGTCGCCGAGCCCATCGAACAGGACCACGCTCTTGGTTGCCCCATCCAAGCCCACTACGGCAATGGAACGAGCGTAAGCCGAGGTCGTGGGATTCAGTTTCTGCCAATCGGTGCCGGTCCATTGATACGTCACGGCCTGATAAAACATGCCGTCGAAGCCGCCGAAATTGTCGGCGTGTCCATTCGCGGGGTCGGTAAAAAGCATCGGACCGGTTACCGCCTTGGGAGCATGCACGGGATTAGCGTTGGTCCAGGTCGAGGTCGAGCCATCCCATGTCCAAGTGTCGCCAAGATAGTTCTGGCCGTTGTAGCCGCCGAACATCACAATCTTGCGCGAGACTTTATCGAAAGCCATGCTGGCGTTTGTGCGCACCGGCGGCGCGGACGAAGTCGTGACCTTGGTCCAGTTGGTTCCGTCGAACGTCCAGGTATCGTTCAAATAACCTTTGGGACTCAGGCCACCGAAGATCACGACCTTCTTGCTTACCGGGTCGTAAGCCACTGCCGCATACGACCTCGCGGTGAACGAAGTGGTGGGGGAGAGCTGCATCCAACTCACGGTCGGTACGTCAGCCGCGATTGCGCATGGGGGGAGGGCGATCATCGCCACTACAACCACCGTGGCGAGCACAGCCGGGAACATGCGAAAGCGATTTGGCATGGGAGAGAAACCTCCTGGGGATTTTTTCAGAGTTTTCTGGCGAAAACTGCGCAGTCTAGCACACAATATTTTGTGGAAATAGAGCCGGGAGGGCTGAGTCGAAGGGCTTAGGCACAAAACAATTCTGCTCTGTCAGCGCCATACCAGAGCGAATGGTCCTATTTTGTGTCGGCGAACGCCACGTAAGCGCCCAGTCCGATCAGCGTGAGTCCGGTGACCGTTCGCTGGCGCCGTCGCAGCTTGGCGGACGAACGCAAACGAGCGCCGATCGGCGCGGCCATGAGCGTGACGATCAGATCGCAGGAAGTATTCAACGTGACCGAGATGGCGCCGAGTATCAGGAACTGCCAGAGAACTGCGCCATGATCGCGGTTCACGAATTGCGGAATGAAGGCGAGAAAGAATAGTGCCGTCTTGGGATTCAGCACTTCAGTAGCGATGCCTTGCCAGAAGGGATTGCGGCGCACCTGAGCTACAGGCATTTCGAGTTGAGCGTCGTCCTTCGAAGCCGCGCTGATGATCATGCGAATCCCTAGATAGACGAGGTAGGCGGCTCCCGCGTACTTCACGAAGGCGAAGGCAGTGGCCGACGTAGCCAGAACCAGCGACAGACCGGTGGCGGCCGCCACCACATGCACCAGCCCTCCGAAAAATGTCCCCAGGGACGAGAGCACCCCTTCGCGGCGCCCTCCCGCTAAGGTGCGTGCAAGCACATAGAGCATGCCGGGTCCGGGCGCGATCGCCAACAGGACGGCTGCTCCCAGGAAGATCACAAATCGATGCGGGTCGATCATGAATGCGATGTTACAACAAGGCCCATCGTTTAGCATGAGGCGTGGCCGAGTCCCGGAAATCACGAAAGATTGGCTTGGCGCGGGCTCTTTCCAAGCTCGGATATTGCTCGCGCTCCGATGCGTTCGATCTGATCCGTGCCGGGCGTGTCTCACTCAATGGCCGCGTCTTGCGTAATCCGGAGAGCCCGGTCCATCTCGAGAAAGATCGGATTACTGTAGACGGAAAAGCCATCGCCCGAGTGGCGAATCTCTACTTCATGCTGAACAAACCGCGCGGCATCGTCACCACCGCGTCGGACGAAAAACATCGTAAGACTGTGTATGCCTTCGTCGCGGAGGGCTTGCCATGGGTATCTCCAGTCGGCCGCCTGGATAAAGCCAGCGAAGGATTATTGCTGTTGACCAACGATTCCGAGTGGTCCGCGCGCGTGCTGGCCCCGGCGACCCATCTGGACAAGACTTACCACGTGCAGGTGGGAGTGGTGGCCGGCGAACGCTTGTTGCAACAGTTGCGAACGGGCGTGGAGAGTGAAGACGGCGGACGTTTGCGTGTGAAGCGCGTTAGGGTTTTGCGCGGCGGAGAGAAAAATTCGTGGCTTGAGATTGTCTTGGACGAGGGTAAGAACCGCCAGATCCGGAGAATGCTGGAGCACCTCGGGATTGAGGTTTTGCGACTGATCCGCGTGGCCATCGGGCCTGTGGCGCTCGGCGAACTTGCCAAGGGAGACGTTCGTCCGCTGACTGCCGATGAGAAGCAGCAGATGGATCGGGCAATGCAGGGGAGTGAAAAGAGATAGAGGAATGACGGTCAGGCCGATTGCAAGAATGCTGCCTTGGCGGCCAGCTTGGCGGTTTCTTCCAAGGTCCGCAAGTCATCGAGCGTGAAGTCGGCGCCTGCCAGATTCAAGTCCAGGCCCTTCCGGCAAACCTGAAGCACACCGAGAGCTTTGCCTTCAGTAGAAAGAATCGGAGCAGACATGAGTTTCTGAATCGGGGCGCTCTCTCCCGGATCGTTCTGGTCGGCGCTTCCTAATTTCACCGTCTCGAAGATGCTGGCGTGCTTGACCTTGGTGAACGAGTTGAAGAGTTCGACTTTCTTGGTCACGGCCGTGTGGGCGGCGACCGCGGTGGCGCTCGAAACCGGAATCGAGCCGGCGGTTTTCAGTTGCTGCGGAAACAGAAATCGGAGCAGGCCTTTTTCCAGCACAAGCAGCGCTACTTCGTTGCGGCGCACCTTGAACACCTTGGAGAGTTCGGTGCAGAAGGTTTCTGCGTCCGCACACGCGCCCAGGGCGGCCTCGAGTGCCTTGGGATCGGGAGCTGAGGCGGCCGCTGCGCCAGCGCCGTATCCGGAATGTCGTTTCCCTGCGTGCATAGACCGAGCCACTTCCCATGCTCAGGCAATGCCGCCCGCGGGGGCAAGTTACGAGGGTACCCCCCTCATCCCTTGGTGAGCGGAAAGCCCTTTTCCCGCCACATACGGATGCCGCCGTCCATGGAAATTACGTTGGTGTAGCCCATTTTTTGCAGGTTGTCGGCGGCCAGGGCCGAGCGATATCCGCCTCCGCAGTAGAGAACCAGGGGCGCCGACGTATCGGGAACCCGCTCTTCGATGTCTCTTTCAATGACCCCTTTTCCCAGATGGATGGCGTTGGGCAGGTGGTCTTTCGCGAATTCACTTTCCTCGCGCACGTCGACCAGCAGGAACTTCTCGCCGTGATCCAGCCTGGCCTTGACGTCGTCCACTGTAAGTTCTCGAACGCGCCTGCGGGCGTCGTCGACGATTTTCAGAAAACGTTCAGAGTGCTTGGGCGCCATGCGTCCCTCCTGGGGCCAGTTTGCGGGTTGCCGAGAACGGTACCGATGCATAATCCGGTAACCGAATCGCGCGATCCACGGCATATTCTAGCGGAAGAAGGCGTCACGTGGTCGCGTGCGTCGAATCACGCCGGAGGGACATCCGTGAAACGGCAACTGACTGGCATCCTGTTTTGCTTCCTGTTTCCCCTTCTCGCAGGGGCGCAGGACGCTTCCAAGGTCATCGCCATGGAGAACGCCTGGAACCATGCGGAAATGCACAATGACGCCGCCGCGGTGGAATTGCTGCTGGCCGACGATTTCGTGATGACCACCGCCGAGGGCACGCTCTACAACAAGGCCCAGATCGTCGCTTCCGTCAGAGATACATCGTACAAACCGGATGCGCTCCAGTCCTCCGATATGACCATTCACTCCTCGGGCGATACGGCGGTGGTGACCGGCGTCTATTTTGAGAAAGGCACGGATAAAGGGAAGCCGTGGGAACGTCGTGGACGGTTTACGGATACCTGGGTTTGGACCAACGGCAGATGGCAGTGCCTGGCCAGTCACTTCAGCGTGAAGCCGAAGTAGCTCGCTGGTCTAAGGAAACGAAGTGGTGGCGGCACCCAGATCGAGCAGGGTTTGCAGGGTTGCCTCGAGCTTGCCGCGCTCTTCGTCGCCGAAGTCGAGGAACCGGAAGGGCTGCAAACAACCTTTCGTGGCCCACATGGGAAACAGCATCGCGCCCTTGCTGCGCACCGTGTAGCTCCCCACATGAAACATGACTTCCACCTTGATGCCTTCGTCCAGCGGCTGCTCCATGTGAAGCAGCCCGCCGGTGATGGACACTTGGTGGAGCTTGGCCCGAATGTGGCGCCCGTTCTCCAGGCGTAGCATGACCAGTACGGATCCCGCGAGTTTTACGCGCGGCGGGCGAGTCGTGGCGGACACTTGTGAAGAATGGGACATGCGCTGTGGCTGCAGTATGACACCAGCTAAAACCGGCAGGGAGATTACCAAAGCGCTCGGCCTAATTCGCAAGGCGCGATTGCCGAGGTCACCCGGCAGTTTGCCGGTCCAAACTCCCGTGGGCCTTCCCAATGCTGCAAGTCACAATGCAAGGTGATATAGTCGCCAGTAAGGGGCATGGGTAGTCCTTATGAGCTCACCTTACGGGCTGCAGATCACGGAAAACTGCCTTATTTGCAAGCTGCGGCACAGTGGTTTCTTCTGCGACCTTCCTAAAAACACGCTGGAAGAGTTCGAGAAGGTGAAGTATGCGAGCGCCTATCCCCAGGGTGCGGTGTTGTTTGTGGAAGGACAATCCGCGCGCGGGGTTTACATCATCTGCAATGGCCGGGTGAAGCTTTCCACCACTTCCCGCGATGGCAAGACTCTGATCCTGCGTATGGCGCAAGCCGGCGAAATACTGGGCTTGCACGCCACGGTTTCCGGAAAGCCTTACGAGTTGACCGCTGAGACCCTGCAACCCTCCCAGTTGGATTTCGTCAAGCGCGATGACTTCCTGCGCTTCCTGCAGAATCACGCGGACGCCTGCCTGAACGCGGCTGAGCACCTGAGCCAGAATTGCCAGAGTGCCTATGAAATGATTCGCTCGCTCGGACTCTCGCACTCGGTCTCGGAGAAACTGGCGCGCCTGCTGCTGGAATGGGCCAGCGACGGCGACCAGACCAAAGACGGAATCCGCATCAAGGTTTCTCTCACCCACGAAGAAATCGCGCAACTGATCGGTACCTCCCGGGAAACCGTTACCCGCGTGCTTGGCGAATTCCGCGAGAAGGAATTGGCGCAACTGCGGGGTTCGACGCTGCTTATCCGCAACAGGGCCGGTCTCGAAAAGCTCATTGGCTGCTAGTGTCCCGAAGTGGTTCTCCCTTGAGATGCGTCTGTGCTGTGGCTTCGTGCTGCACCAGATGCGGTTCCCCGCGTCTCTGGGAGAGTGGACGAATTCCCCGCGAAGTCCCAATTCTTACGGTAAGCCGAACACGATTACTGGCGTTACTTTACGCGTGCCTGGCATCGCCGTAAGCTGCGGTTGATGAAGCGAAACGCGTTGCTGATGTGCCGGAACCAGGCATCGCTCCGCATGCTGGCGGAATTGCTGGACGAACTCCAGGTCGATCAGGAGATGTGCCTCTCCGCCGACGAAGCCATGGAGTCGCTGGTGCAAGGCCATTACTCGGCGCTCATCCTCGACTTTGACCTTCCCGGAGCTTCGCAAGTTGCCCGCTTGGCGAGAATGGCTCCTTCGCATCGCCGGCCCGTGGTGTTCGCCATGGTGGGTGCGCTCACTCACGTGGGAGAGACCTTTCAGGCAGGCGCGAATTTCATGTTGTACAAGCCGATGGTCGCCGAGCAGGTGATGCGCTCACTGCGCGCCGGCCGCGTCTTCATGCAACCGGACCGCCGCAGAACCGCGCGTCACAAGGTGGAGACGCTGGTCTATTTGCAATTCGGCATTGCTGCTCTGCCCGGGTTGATTCTCGACCTCAGCCAACAGGGACTCTCACTGCAGGCCTCAGAACCGCTTCCCGCCGTGCACAAAGTTCCATTGCGATTTGTGCTGCCCGGAACTTCGCACATGGTGGAAGGCACGGGAGAGGTCATCTGGGCCGATGACGAAGGCCGGGCCGGCATGCTCTTCTCGCATTTGAATGCCGCTTCACGGAAGTATCTGAAGGGTTGGCTGGCCAAACACGCCACGAAGAAGTCCCCCGGCCGCAGTGCGGCGCGGGGAGAGAAACAGCGTGTCTCGTCGATGACCGCGCACTAGATTCCCGCTCAATTCGCACATTCTGGTCGTGCTAGACTCACCCTTCCTGCATGGGTGAACCGGTCGCATGTCTGATCTGACTTTCCTCTCAGCCGTCTCCATGGCCGAGCAAATCCGCCTGAAGAAACTTTCTCCGGTCGAATTAGTCGAAGCTCATCTGACACGGATCGCGAAGCTCAATCCCAGACTGAATGCATTCGTTCACCTGGACGAGCAAGGTGTGCGCCGCCAGGCGAGAGCAGCGGAAGATGCGGTCGCTCGCGGCGAAGCTCTGGGACCGTTGCATGGAGTTCCCCTCAGCATCAAGAGTTCGATGGATGTGGCCGGCATGCGCTCGGAGTCAGGCACCAAACTGCGCGCCGGGTACATTGCCGCGCAGGACGCACCGCTGGTGGCACGGTTGAAAGCGGCGGGAGCCATCATTCTCGGCGTGACCAACAGCCCCGAACTGCTGATGGCCTGGGAGACCGACAATCTTCTTTACGGGCGTACGAATAATCCGTGGGACCTTTCCCGCACTCCGGGCGGTTCGAGCGGAGGAGAGGCAGCGGCCATCGCCGCCGGATGTTCCGCCGGAGGCATGGGCAGCGACGGCGGGGGATCGATTCGCGTCCCGGCGCACTTCAGCGGAATCTGCGGACTCAAACCCACTCCCGGCCGCATTCCGGCCACTGGACATTTTCCAACCTCGGTCGGACCCTTCGCGCTGATCGGCGTGGTGGGTCCGATGGCCCGCACGGTGGCCGACGTGAAAGCGCTGTTCGAGGTGATGCAGGGTCCGGATGACGGAGACACCTCGTCCGCTCCGGTGCCGGTGCGCTGGCCCAATAAGAGCGACCTGAAGAAACTCCGCATCGGATATTTTGAAGATGATGGACGAACTCCCGTGACTGCGGAAACCCGGGCCGCCGTGCGAACGGCAGCGGAGCATCTGCGAAGCGCGGGCTTCGAAGTCGTCCCTTTTCGTCCCGAAGGATTGGAGCGGGCCCGGCAGCTGTGGTGGAAGTTTTTCGGAATCGCTGGGGGTATGCTGCTTGGCCCCATGACGAAAGGACACGAATCCGACCTCAGTCCGATTCTGAAGCAATTCAACTCGTGGGTGGGGGCAGAGCCCGCTCATACCGGAGAGACACTGCTCGAAAGCCTGGATCGGCCGCGATGAAGTGCGCTTACAGGTCTTCGCGCAAATGCGCGATTATCCAGTCTTGCTCTGCCCGGTGGCTGCGATTCCAGCGTTTCATCACGGCGAACGCAGCTGGACAGTCGACGGCCAGACCGTGAAGTATCTCGATGCGTGGAGCTACACGGAGTGGTTCAATCTGTTGGGAACTCCAGCGGCTGTGGTGCCCATCAGCCGGTCCGCCGAAGGCTTGCCGATCGGCGTGCAGATTTCCGCTGGCCCTTGGCAGGAAGAACTCGTGCTCTCGGTAGCTGCGGAACTGGAGCGTGCGCGCGGCGTGTTCCCCAACCCTCAGGGGCTTCCGTAGCGAGCGTTCTAGTATTTTTATACTATTCAGCTCCTATCTCCATGAGCATAAGCTGTTTCAATTCCCGATGTGGGCCGGACCACGGTCCGAGTCGCATTACGCCCCTGATTTCAAATGTTTAAAGGCTCCGCAAATCGTCGCATCCTGCCCGGGCTCTTCTTGTTTCTGTTTGCCTCCGCCGCATACCTTTTCACCTTTCCTCAGCCCAACGTCTTCTATGCGGTTGTAGTGCTGTTGCACATCGTAGTGGGCGTGGTGGCCTCGGCATGGCTCGCTGTGCTTCTCTACCGCTTGCTGCGGGACGCGGGTTTTCTGGCGCGGATGGGCTGGCTGCTGCTCTTTGCCGGAGCGGTCCTCGGGCTGGTGCTGATCAAGACCGGCACGCTGCGTTCGGATTGGAATTGGCTCTACGCGCACATCATCCTGTCGCTGGCAGGCATGGGCATTTTGTTTTCCGAGCGAATCGGGAAGCGGCCTGGCTTCGCCCCCGCCATCGCGCGCGCTGCGACGTGTCTGCTGGTACTGGCGGGGCTGGGAGCGGGGTCGTGGTATCTGCGAAACTCGCGCTGGGAGAATCACGCTCGCATTGAAAATCCGGCCATGCCTCCCGCTACCATGGATGGCGAAGGCGACGGTCCCAAGGGTCCGTTCTTCCCCAGTTCCGCGCAGGTGTACGGCGGCGAAAAGATTCCCAGCAAGTTCTTCATGGAATCGGACTCCTGCAAGCGCTGCCACGAAGACATTTACAACCAGTGGTTCAGCTCCGCCCATCATTTCTCGTCGTTCAACAACCAGTGGTACCGCAAGGCCGTCGAATACATGCAGGACACGGTGGGGACGCGGCCCTCGAAGTGGTGCGGAGGCTGCCACGATCCGGCGGTGCTTTATAGCGGATTGATGGACACTCCCATCAAGCAGATCGTGCACCGTCCCGAGGCGCAGGCCGGGCTGGGCTGCATGATGTGCCACTCCATCGCCCAGGTGAAGAGCACCATGGGGCAAGCGGATTTCTATCTGGAATATCCCAAGCTGCACGCGCTCGCGGCTTCGAAGAATCCGGTGGTGCGCACGCTGCATGATTTCCTGGTGAGGATGAATCCGGAACCGCACCGGCGGGTGTTTCTGAAGCCGTTCATGCGGAGTCAGACGGCGGAGTTCTGCTCTACCTGCCACAAAGTTCATCTCGATGTGCCGGTCAATCACTACCGCTGGATTCGCGGCTTCAACGAATACGACAACTGGCAGGCCAGCGGCGTCTCTGGACAAGGCGCGCGCTCGTTCTACTACCCGCCGAAGCCCGCGATGTGCGCGGACTGCCACATGCCGCTCACGGCCGTTCCAGCGACATGGGCAATATCAACGGCATGGTGCACTCGCACCGCTTTCCCGCGGCGAATACCGCGCTGCCCACCGCGAACGAAGATGAAACCCAGTTGAAGGCGACCGAAGACTTCCTGAAGGGCGGGATTCTGAGCGTCGATATTTTCGCTCTCTCGCCGGAGTCGGCGCTGAAGCCGGCAGCAGCCAGCCAGAACGAACTCTCGACCACATTCGCCGTGGGCGAAGAAGCCGAAGCGAAAATTACTCCCGCCGGACCCGCCGAAGTGCAGCCGGTAACCGCTCCCCTGAACCGCGTGCAGCCGGTGGTGCGCCGCGGCGATACCGTGCGGGTCGACGTAGTGGTCCGCACCAAGAAGATCGGCCACTTCTTTCCCGGAGGCACGGTCGATGCCTACGACACCTGGCTCGAACTGAAAGCCACCGACGACAAGGGCCAGATTGTTTTCTGGAGCGGCATGGTCAAGGACAACGGCAAAGGTCCGGTGGAGAAGGGTGCGCACTTCTACCGCTCGCTGCAGATCGATGGCCATGGCAATCCCATCAACAAGCGCAACGCCTGGGCGACGCGCTCGGTGGTGTACGTTCACCTGATTCCGCCGGGCGCCGCCGACACGGTGCATTACCGCCTGCACATTCCGGAAAATGCCGGCAACAAGATCACGCTGCACGCGCGCCTGTGCTATCGCAAGTTTTCTTGGTGGAATACCCAGTTTGCTTTTGCCGGCGTCCCCGATCCCAACCAGCCGAAGCCCGAGGTCACTCCCGACTATGACGACACCAGGTATGTCTTCACTGGGTCGCTGAAGGGCGTTTCCGCGAAGAAAGAAGAAATTCCCAACCTTCCCATCGTTGCGCTGGCGGAAGACGAAGTCTCGTTGCAGGTAGCGCCCCATTCTGCCGCTGCGCCGCAGCCGAAGACCGATCTTGAAGCCGACGACTGGCAGCGCTGGAACGACTATGGCATCGGACTGCTGCTGCAAGGCGATCTGAAGGGGGCGCAAGCGGCCTTTGAAGAAGTCACGAAGATTGACCCCACGAATCCGGATGGATGGGTCAACATTGGCCGCGCCGCCGTGCAGGAAGGCGACATGGACCGCGCCCGCACTGTGCTCGAAAAGGCTCTGGCGGTAAGTCCGGACCTGGCTCGGGCGCACTTTTTTTATGCCGTCGTGCTGCGCTCGGAAGGCAAGTACGATGAGGCTGCCGAGCATCTGCGCACGGTGCTGGAGCAGTATCCGCGGGATCGCGTGGCGCTGAACAACCTGGGACGGGTTCTATTCCTGCAGCGCAAATATGCGGATGCGGTGAAAGTGCTGCAAGCGGTGCTGGAGGTCGATCCCGAGGACCTGGAAGCTCACTACAACCTGATGCTCTGCTATAACGGGCTGGGCAACGAGAAACTGGCGCACGAGCATGAGGTTCGCTACTTGCGTTTCAAGGCAAACGAGGCGGCGCAAGCCATCACCGGACCCTATCGCCAACTGAATCCTGAGGACAATAACGAGCGGCAGGCAGTTCACGAACATGTCTCGGTGCCGCTGGCGGAAATTAATGGAGAGACCCGTATCCCCGCACGTCGAGCCGCGAAGAGCGTGAGCAATGTTCCCGGGGCCTCAGACTGATGAGAAAATCCGTGATCGAATTCACCACCCAGACACAGAGTCACAAAGAAAAAACGAATTGGTTCGGTTTTCTCTGTGCCTCGGTGTCTCTGTGCTTGATGTTTTGCCTTCCCTCCGCCCAGGCCCAGAAAGTCACCTTTCGTGACATCACCGCGCAGGCTGGCATCCGGTTCAAGCACAACAACGCTGCCTTCGGAAAGAAGTACCTCCCTGAAACCATGGGGCCAGGCTGCGCCTTCATCGACTACGACAACGACGGCTGGCCCGACATTCTGATTGTGAACGGCGAAAACTGGCCGGGGCATCCGGGGCCCGCGTCCACGATGAAGCTTTACCACAACAATCATGATGGCACTTTCACCGATGTGACCCGCAAGGCGGGCCTCGCCGTTTCCATGTTCGGGCTGGGCATCGCCGTGGGCGACTACGACAACGACGGCTTCGACGATCTCTTCATCACGGCGGTCGGCCAGAATCACCTGTTCCACAACAACGGCAATGGCACCTTCACCGACGTCACCAAGTCCGCCGGACTCTGGGGCCCGAACGAATTTTCCACCAGCGCCGCCTGGGTGGATTACGACCGCGACGGAAAACTGGATCTCGTGGTCGCGAATTACGTGCAGTGGTCGGAGAAGGGCGATCTCTACTGCACGATCGATGGGACTCACAAATCCTACTGCACTCCGGAATCCTATAAAGGTTCGTCGGCGCGCTTGTGGCACAACCTGGGCGGCGGAAAGTTTGAAGATGCCACCCAAAAGGCTGGCCTGTACGATCCCGCGTCAAAGGCGCTGGGGATTGCGATCTTCGATTACAACGGCGATGGCTGGCCTGACATCTTTCTTGCCAACGACACCCAGCCCAACAAACTCTACCTGAACAAAAAGAATGGAACCTTTGAGGAGAAGGGAATCTCCGCGGGAGTCGGGTTCAGCGAAGATGGCGTGGCGCGCGCCGGCATGGGCGTGGACGCCGCTGACTACGACCGCTCGGGCCATTCCAGCCTGATCATCACCAATTTCGCCAACCAGATGCTCTCGCTCTACCACAACGAGGGCAACGGGTTGTTCGTGGACGAGGCGCCGCGCTCCGATGTGGGCCGCGCCACGCTGGTGACGCTCGGCTTCGGCTGCTTCTTTTTCGACTACGACAACGATGGCTGGCCCGACATTTTTGTGGCCGACGGGCATATTGAAAACGCGATTGAGCGCGTGCAGAAGCGCGTGCACTACGCCGAGCCTCCGCATCTGTTCCGCAATCTGGGCGGAGGCAAGTTCGAGGAAGTGACGAACTCGCTGGGGACGGCTTTCGCGGCCCCGAAAGTCGCGCGCGGCGCCGCCTATGCCGACATCAACAATGACGGCGCGCTCGATATCCTGCTGACGACCAATGGCGGACCGGCGTATCTGTTCCGCAGCGAAGGCGGGACCAATCACAGCCTGCGCATCAAGCTGGTAGGCACGAAATCGAACCGCGACGGGATCGGCACGGTGGTGCGCGTCACTTCCGGCAAAGATAAGCAATGGAAGATGCTGCGCAGCGGATCAAGCTATCTGTCGCAGAGCGAACTGGTGCTGACCTTCGGGCTGGGCAGCGCGACCAAGGCTGACGCCGTCGAAGTGCAATGGCCGAGCGGGCAGGTCGACAAGCTGTCGAACCTCGACGCCGGACAGACGGTGACGGTCGAGGAAGGGAAGGGCGTGGTAGCGGCGAGACCTTATGGTTCTTCTGTGAAGTAGGCAGGCACAAAATCCTTCGTGCTCCTTCGTGTCCTTTGTGGTTAACTCTTTTTGGCATGCGCAAGTCCAAATTCATTGCCCTGATGTCGCTGTCGTGCGCTCTGGTTCTGCTGGGCATAGGACCAGAAAAGTCCGATCCGGCCGAAGCCGCCCGCCTGAACAATCTCGGCCTCGCTTACATGAACCAGCAGTTGTTCGAAAAAGCGCTGAGGGAATTTCAGCAGGCCGAGGCGCTCGATCTCAATCTGAAGATGGCGCGCCTGAATCAGGGTATCGCGCTGCTGAATCTGGGCAAAGTCGATGCAGCCAAGCCGATCCTCGAAGACGGCGTGAAAAACAATCCCAACGATCCTCACGCCTGGTACAACCTGGGATTGCTCGACAAGAATTCCGACAACCCGCAGTCAGCCGTCGATGCTTTCCGTCGCGTTACCGAAATCGATCCCAATGACGCCGACACCTGGTACTTCCTGGGCGCGGCTTACGCGCAGGTCAAGCAGTTTCCGCAGGCGATCGATGCCTTTCAGCACGCGCTGAAGCTGAACCCTCTGCACGCCTCGGCGCAGTTTGGATTGTCGCGTGCCTACCAGCAGTCTGGCGACCTCGCCAGCGCCCGCGAGCACCTGGTGCGCTTCCAGTACGTCACGCAACACAAGCTGGGAGCGGCCATCAGCCTGGCGTATGGGGAACAAGGGAAGTATTCGCTGGCGGAAGAGTCACCGCTGGCGGCAGAGAAAGTGCCGCGAGCAGATCAAGGTGACGTTTGTGGATGTCACGGAACGTGCCGGGCTTGTAGGCAGGTCGGCACCGCAGGACGCATCCGTAGCGGGTGCAGTGTTCGGTCCGGGCGCCTGTTTCCTGGACTACGACGGCGACGGCAAACCCGACATTTTTGTGGCGGACAACGGACCGCGAAGTGGACTCGGGCTGTATCACAACCTGGGTGACGGAAAGTTCGAGGATGTAACGGAGAAGGCAGGCCTGGATCCGCTGCGGCACGCTGTCGGTTGTACCGCAGGCGATTACGACAACGATGGTGCTGCGGATCTTGTGGTAAGCACGGCTGACGGCGTCTCTCTCCTGCACAACGAAAAGAACGGCAAGTTCAAGGATGTCACTTCCAGTGCCGCACTCGCTGCATCCGTGAACCTGAAAGGCGGGTGGTTTAACGCTGGCGTTACATTCGTCGATTACGACCACGACGGAGACCTTGATCTATACGTTACTAGAGACATTCAAAATAGCCCCTCTCCGCACGACCAAGCCAGTATCACCGGATCGAATTTGATGTACCGCAACAACGGAAACGGCACGTTCACTGATGTTACCGAATCCCTCGGCTTGTCCGGGGAAGCGCCGAGCCTGGGATCGACCGGTACGGACTATAACAATGACAGAGCCGTCGACATTTTGGTTACGGGGATTGGAACCGAGATCTTTGAAAATCCGAGAGAGGGGAGGTTTCTGTCACACCAGTTCTGGTCCGTCGCCGACTCCAATGGCAGCGCTATTCTCGACTTCAACCACGACGGCTGGATGGATGTGGTGCTCGCAGAAGGAGGCGCATCCCCCCTCACGTTGTGGCGCAACAACCAAGGCAAGAACTTCGAACAGGTTCCGCTGCCGAAACTCAATTGGGCACGCGCCTCCGGCGTCGCCGCCTTCGATTATGATAACGACGGCTGGGTCGACCTCGTCGCGGTCGGAGAGACCAAAGACGGTAAGGGGGAGATTCGTCTTTTCCGCAACCTTGGCCCCGACGGATTCAAAGATGTCACAGCCGATGTCGGCCTGGACAAGGTTCAGCTCAAAGATCCCCGCGCTGTCATCACCGGTGACTACGACAACGACGGCGCTACCGATCTGCTGATCACGCAGTTTCATGGCCCTGCAATCCTGCTGCGCAATGAAGGCGGAAATCAGAATCACTGGCTGCGGTTGAACCTGAAGGGCCTGAACGACAACAAAAGCGCCATCGGCACCAAGATCGAAGTCTTCTCCGGGGCGAACCGGCAGAAGTTTGAACTTGCCGGCTCGTCCGGCTACCTGGGCCAGAATTCACTGGCGATCAATGTTGGTCTCGGCCAAGCGAAACAAGCCGACGTGGTTCGCATGCTGTGGCCCACGGGTGTCTTGCAAGACGAAATCGAAGTAGCCGCCGATCAGGAGAAGAAGTACCTGGAGATCGATCGGCGCGGCAGTTCGTGTCCGACTTTGTTTGTGTGGAACGGCAAGCATTACGAACTGGTGGACGACATGCTTGGCGCGGGTGTCGTGGGACACTGGGTCGCACCCAACGAACGCAATATTGCGCGTCCCACCGAATACATCAAGATTGACCGGAGCGCGATCCGAGAGAGAGACGGCAAGCTGAGCTTCCGCTTCATGGAACCACTGGAAGAGGCCGTCTACCTCGATCAGGCGCGCCTGCTGGCGGTCGATCATCCCGCAGCGTTCGACGTGTATCCCAACGAATATTTCGCCAGCAATCCGCCCTATCCGCCGTTCAAAGTTGTAATGAGCGAGGATGCCCGTCCGCCGGTGGCCGCGCATGACGAACACGGACACGACGTTTTGCCCGATCTGCTGGCGCACCGTTATTTCGGCGACTTCGAAGTGCTGCCCTTCCTGGGCTTCGCCAAAATGCACACGCTGGAGCTCGATTTAGGCGAGCCTTATCGCGGCGGCCCGCTATGGCTGTTGATGCATGGCGAGGTGGAATACTTCTCTGCCAACAGCATGTACGCGGCGGACCAGGCGGGACTGCATCCAGTTTCTCCGTACGTGGAAGCGCTCGGCGCCGATGGCAAATGGACTCACTTGGTCGACGATATGGGCTTTCCCGCCGGTGGCGCGCGAACCATCACGGCCGATCTGACGGGCAAGCTTCCCGTGGGCACCCAGCGCATTCGCATCGCGACCAACCTGCAAATCTATTGGGACAGCATTCTCATCGATCGGGCCAGCCAGGATCAGGGTTTCCGGCTGACTGCGGTGCCGCTGGTCAAAGCCGATCTGCGCTTCCACGGATTTCCCCTGAAGATCGAGAACCAGCCACCCGGCAACGTCGAATACATCTACGAAAAAACCAGCGCGACCGGGCCTTACACGCGTCCCGCAGGCAGTTACACGCGCTATGGCGACGTGCTGCCGCTGGTTTCGTCGTTCGACGATCGGCTGGCGGTGTTCGGTTCAGGGGATGAAGTTGCGCTCGATTTCGATCCCGCGAAGTTGCCGCCGCTGCCCCGGGGATGGGTGCGCGATTATTTCTTCGCGGCGAACGGCTACGAGAAAGACATGGATTTCTACGCTTACCACGGCGATCAAGTCGGCCCCCTGCCGTTCCGCGCCATGGGGACGTATCCGTATCCGGCGGGGAAATCCTACCCGCTCGACCCGGTTCATCTCAATGATCTCCTGAACTACAACACGCGGAACCTGTCGGGGCATGAGGCGCCGGGGTACGCGTTTGACTACGCCAAGCAAAAACCCTAAAGCGCGGAGTTCGCCGAGAAATGCCGCGGAGCTCGCTGAGAAAATCCTGCACTGAAACGTTTTAGTCGTTGACAGCGGGGCTTGCCGCATAATCCAATACGCGGGAATGGATTCCTCGTCAACGGGCACTCCCACCTCTTCGGCGCCGCGGTTACGGCGCTCGCTCACTCTTTGGGACCTCATTCTCTATGGCGTGATTGTGATTCAGCCGGTGGCGCCGATGTCGGTGTTCGGCGTGCTCAGCGATCGCGGTCACGGTCACGTGGTCACCGCCATCCTCATTGCCATGGTGGGCATGCTGTTTACCGCCATCAGCTACGGACGCATGGCACGCGCCTATCCCAGCGCCGGTTCGGCGTTCACCTACGTCGGCCAGGAAATCAATCCCGCGCTCGGCTATGTCACGGGATGGAGCATGGTCATGGATTACATGCTGAATCCCATGATCTGCATTATCTGGATCAGCCAGCAGGCGCACGTGTTCGCCCCCGGAGTTGCGTACTGGATGTGGACAATCTTTTTCGCCGGCGTCCTTACATGGTTAAACATCCAGGGGATTAAGACCTCAGCCCGCGTGAATTCCGCATTGGCCGTTGGCATGGGAGTGGTGATTGCCATCTTCTTTGTCGCAGCGGCGCGCTACATCTTCGGACACCCGCACGACAGCGCGGGGTTCTTCACTCAGCCCTTTTACGATCCGCAATCGTGGAATACGAAAGCGGTGCTGGGAGGCACGTCGATCGCCGTGCTGACTTACATCGGGTTTGACGGCATCTCCACATTGTCGGAAGAGGCGGAGAACCCGCGGCGCAACATCCTGCTGGCGACGGTTCTAACCTGTCTGGTGATCGGCATTCTGTCGGCTATCGAGTGCTACGCGGCCCAGTTGGTATGGCCCGCCTCGCGCCCATTCCCGGATGTCGATACCGCCTTCGTGCATGTTGCCGGACAGGCTTGGGGACCGCTGTTTGCCATCGTGGGATTCACCCTGCTGGTGGCCAACTTTGGCTCCGGCATGGGCGCGCAGATTGGCGCTGCCCGCCTGCTCTACGGCATGGGCCGAAGCAGCGCGTTGCCCAAGTCTTTCTTCGGTGCGATCGATCCTCACCGGCACGTTCCGCGCAACAATGTAATTTTTGTCGCCGCCATCGCGCTTGCTGGCGCACTGCTGGTCAGCCTGGGAGTTTTCAGTTATGGTCTGGGCGCGGAAATGCTCAACTTCGGCGCTCTGATCGCCTTCATGGGAGTGAACGTCGCCGCGTTCCTGCGATATTTCGTGAAGGGCGAGAGGAAGTTCTCCAACTTCTTTCCACCGGTCGCGGGGTTTCTTATCTGCCTGCTGCTGTGGCTGAATCTCAGCCGGCATGCATGGATTGCCGGTTCTGTCTGGATGGCGGTGGGCATCGCCTTCGGCGCCTGGAAGACACGCGGCTTCCGCGGGAATCTGATTGATTTCGAGTTGCCGCCGGAAGAGGCGTGAACAGGATTTGGTAATCTGGAAATCGGGTAACTTGGTAATTTTGAAATCCGAGAGCAGGCTGCTCTGCATTCCTTAAATTGCAAAATTACCCGATTACAAAATTAACAAATCTCGTTCACTCTACATTCCAGCCGCTGACTTCCACCACCGGCTTCGCCGTCCCTAACTCTGCCGATCGGTAACTCGCCGTCAACTCCCGCTTCTCGCCCGGCAGCAGAGAGATGTAATTGTCCTGCCAGATGACCGGCAGAATCTCTTCGCCGCCTGCACCTTTATCCACCTTCAGGCGCACGAAGAACGCCAGGCTCTTGCTGGGATTTTCGAGCATCACATGCGTGATCTCTTCCGCGCCCTTATGCTCGGTGCGGCTGGTGACGTTCAACTTGACTTTCGGCAGTTGCGAGAGCGCCGTGTAGTCGGCGTAAGAGTCCGTCGGTGTCGTCCACCAACTCGACTTGTTCCAATCGAGCGTTTCGGACTTCGACGAGAGCCAGTAGAAATTCGATCCCACCTGCTTGCCGCTCGCATCTTGCAGGCGCAGAACCAGGAAGTAGGTCGGACTCAAGTCCGAAATCTCCGGCAGCGAAAGGACTTTGCTGGTGCTGTCAGCTGCCGCGTCAACCTCCACTTCTTTTGAAAACTTTTCAGTCATATCGAGATTGAGAACTTTCGCCGTCAGCTTCAATCCCTTCGCATCCTCGTACTGGCTGCTCACCAGCCAGATCGAGTGGTCGTCGTAGCCGTAAATCGGATGCAGCGCCTCCATGGCTTTCTTCGCGCCGAAATAAGTTCCTCCCGGCCGCAAATAGTAGTCGTAGAGATGCCAGATCATCGAGGGCCAGGCGTTGTTGAGCATCCACTGCACGACGCCGGTGGAGGTGTATTTGTTCCGGCTATAGGCTTCGAACATCGCGCGAATGCCTTCGTATCCCTGCAGCTGCGACTTGAAGGCAAAATCTTCCACGCTGGTCGCTGTCCCGTAACGTGCATTCAAAGCGTCGGTGAAGACGTGAAGGTCTTTGAACTGGCCTCCGCCCGCATGAAAGTTCCATACGTCGTCCATCGGCCACAAATGATCCTTGGGAAGCATGGCGCGAATGCTCTCAATGGGAGGAACGGCCGGGCCAGGACTGGTTTCGGAATTGAATCCGTAAGCGCCGCCGCAGCCGCCTTGATTGCAGTCATGGTTCTCGCTCTTGATGTCCTTGAGCCAGTATGAAGGCGCGACGTATTCGTAGGGTCCCGTCATCTTCACGCCGCTGTCTCCGGTGACCGCCGCGGTTTTCGCGGTTGCCGAAGACACCACCGGATTGGGCCAGAGCATTTCCTTCTCGATGTCCAGATACATCTGCTCGACATCCGGCGGCGGAGGGTTGTCGCTGCCGTTCATCCACATCACCAGGCTGGGATGGCTGCGCAGGCGATACATCTGGTCGCGCAACGATGCTTGCGCGATTTCAAAATCCTGAGGCTTCCATTTGCCCCAGTGCTCCCAATGATCGCAACAGCACCATCCCGCGATCACCAGCAAGCCCTTGCGGTCGGCGAGTTCGAAGAACTCCCTGGGTTCGAGCTTGCCTTCCAGACGCACCGTGTTCAGTCCCATGTCCTGCACGTAACCGAGTTCGTCTTCGAGCCGCTGCGAATTCTCGCGCAGCATCATGTCGGGAGACCAGCCGCCGCCGCGAATCAGTATTTTCTTTCCATTGATGGTGAAGGCGCGGCGGTCGGGCGCCGTGAGTTCCGAGTTGATCTCGCGTATGCCGAACGAAGTCAGGCTGCGGTCCGAGACCCCTCCGCCCATATCGAACTGCATGTGCAGTTCATACAAGTCCGGCTTGCCCATCTGTGCCGGCCACCACAGGCGCGGATTCGCAACATTCAACTGCGGGAACTTTGCGGGATCGAAGGTCACGTCTTTCGATTCGCCCGGCCCGAGATCCACTTCCTGCGAAAATTCGATCTTCTCGATCCGTCCCTTGAGCGTCCCCTTCACCGGATGATTTTCCCCGTTCTTGACCAGGGCGGAAACCGTGAGATGCGCCTGATCGTTGGCCGGCGAATCGACTTTCGATACTACGGTGGGATAGCGCACAGCCACCGGCCCGCTCGTCGAAACCTCCACGCCGCGCCACAAGCCCATGTTTTTGTCGGGAGGCGCGGGATTCCAGTCGACGAAGGTGATCGCCAGGTCGGTGTCGGTGGGCGCCCAGACTTCGACCGCCAGTACGTTCGGCTTTCCCGGCTCCGCGGCGGCGGTGATATTGAATTCGTAGGTGCGCCATGCGCCCGCCACGTTTTCCTGGTGTGCGATGGACTTGCCGTTCAGCCAGATATTAGCGCGATAGTTGATACCTTTGAATTTCAGCCAGACCGTCTTCCCCGCATAGTCGGCGGGAAGCGTGAACTCCTTGCGATACCACCACGGCACCGCAAAGGGGCTGTCGGGCTGCATGGGAAAGTTCGAGAAATTTCCGCCGATCGGGTAGTTCACTCCCGGCAACGATCGCAGGTTCATGCCGAACATCGGGTCGGGATAAACCTTCAGCTTGACCAACGCCGCCACCACGGTTGTAGGGACGCTCACCGGGTACCAGCCTTTGGGCTGGAACCTGGGCGTCGAAATCTCTTCTCCCGATTCATCCACCTTGGCGGACGATTGCAGGGTCCAGCCATCGCGCAGCGCGATCTTCGACTCAGCCGTCGCGCGTGGAGCGGAGTGTTCCTGGGCAAGCAACAAGCACGACCCGAGCAGCAGGCAGAGACCCACGAAGCCGGATTTTTTCATGGCAGTGACCCTGGAGTTTGATTTAGAGAAACGTTTCAATGGCCGATTGTACGCGAATTTGGCAAGGGTAGGAATGATTGTTCACCAGGCGATGCCAACCCCTGAACTGGGGCCCGGTTTGGTAGTCTATAATGTTCAATTCTGCCCTTCATTCTGGAGTGACAAGAACATGATTCGATTTCTGCAGACCCCTGGCCCCATCAAGAAGATTATTCTCAGCACCATTCTGTTGGTGTTTTGCGGAGCCATGGTGATCACGCTGATCCCCGGCGGGCTCGGCTTCGGATTCAGCTTCGGCGGAGGCCCGGGCGTCGGCGTGGTGGCCAAGGTGGGCGGCGAAGACGTGACCCGCACTGACGTCGAGCGTCAGGCCCGGCAAATGATGCAACAGCAGTTTCCCCGCGGCAGCGCCATGGCGGCGCAACTGATGCCGTACTTCAACACTCAGGCGGTTCAGCAACTCATCCTGCAAAAGGCGGTTCTTTCGGAGGCCCAGCGCATGGGCCTGCGCGCTACTGACGAAGAGCTGCGCGATGAACTGCAACACGGCCAATTTGCCGCCACGTTCTTCCCCGGTGGCAACTTCATTGGCCAGGATGCCTACGAAGAGCGTTTACAGACCGCGAACCTAACCGTGTCCCAATTTGAAGAGGGCGTTAAAGATCAGATCCTGGTCAGCAAGCTGCGCGGCTTGGTGGGTGGCGCGGCCATGGTCACCGATGCTGAGATCCACCAGGAATTCGAAAAGCGCAACACCAAAGTGAAGTTCGACTACGCGGTTCTGAAAAAAGACGATCTCCTGAAGACCATCAATCCCACGGAAACCGAGTTGAAGGCCTTCTACGAGCGCAACAAGGCCAGTTACGCCAACTCCATTCCGGAGAAGCGCAAGATCAGCTACGTGCTGGTCGAAACGGCGAAGCTGGCCGCGACCATTCCGCTCGCGGATCAGGATGTGCAGTCCTATTACGACCTGCACCGCGACGAATTCCGGGTTCCTGAGCAAGTGAACGTCCGCCAGATTTTGATCAAGACGCCGCTCCCAGGTCCCGACGGGAAAGTCGACTCCAAAGGTATCGACGCGGCGCGCAAGAAAGCGGATGACGTTCTCAAGCAGTTGAAGGCTGGCGGCAATTTCGAAGAGCTTGCCAAGAAGTATTCCGAAGATCCGAGCGGCAAAAATGGCGGTTTGGTGGGTTGGGTCAAACGTGGCGGCTTTCCGGTCGCCGACGTGGAGAACGCGGCGTTTTCGCTGCCCAAGGGCGGCACCAGCGACGTGATCAATGCCGGCTATGCCTTCGTCATTCTGCACGTGGACGACAAGCAGGATGCCCACGCCAAGACGCTCGCCGAGGTTCGCGGTGACATCGAGCCAATCTTGAAGCAACAGAAAGCCTCGCTGGCGGCGCAAGCGCAAGCAGACCACCTGGTTACCCAGGCGCGCGCCGACGGCTTGGCCAAGGCCGCCGCGTCCAAGGGGCTGCAGGTGGTGAATACTGACTTTATCGCCCGCACCGATGCTCTTCCCGGCATCGGCAGCTCGCAGCAATTCACGGAAGCGGTATTCAGCGCAGGGGAAAAGGCTCCGGCTGACGAAGTGCAATTGCCGCAAGGCTACGCCGTTTTCATGGTGGACGCCGTCAAGCCTCCGCAGACGCCGACCTTCGACGAAATTCGCAGCCGCGTGGAAACGGAATTCAAAAACGAGCGCGTCGCCACCTTGCTGACGCAGAAGACGCAGGAGCTGTCCGACCGCGCCAAAGCCGAACACGATCTGAAGAAGGCGGCGAAGGAACTGGGCGCAACCATGAAAACCAGCGATCTGGTTTTGCCCGACGGACAGGTTCCTGACATCGGTTCCATGTCGGGTGGCGCCTCCATCGCTTTCGCCATGAAGCCGGGCGAAATCAGCGGGCCCATCGATAACGGCAACACCGGCGTGGTTCTGGCGGTCATTGACCGGCAAGAACCTACCGACCAGGACTTCGCCGCGAAACGGGACCAGATTCGCGATTCCTTGCTGGTGAAGAAGCAAGACGACCTGTTCGCTTTGTTTGTGTCGAACCTCAAAGATCAGATGGAGAAATCGGGCAAGATCAAAATCAATCAGGACGAGATGAAGCAACTGACTCGTGGCGCACCCGGAAGCGACGAAGGCGAATAGCCAGGTGCGTCTTGCGATTTCGACGTTGAGCAGGCATGTCATTTCCCCGCGCCACTGGAATTCTGCTTCACCCCAGCTCTCTGCCTTCGCGCGGGGGCATCGGCGATTTCGGTCCGGCAGCCTACGAATTCCTTGATTTTCTGGCCTCCGCCAGGCAGGGCCTGTGGCAAGTGCTGCCCTTGGGACCGCCCGCGATCGGAAATTCGCCGTATTCTTCCACCTCGGCTTTCGCTGGAAATCCTCTTTTCGTCAGTCTCGAGCGCCTCGTCGAGCACGGCTGGCTCGACGGCTCCCGACTCTCCCAGTCCGACGAGATTGCCGACCGCGTCGACTATGACGCCGTCCAGGCCTACAAGACGCCGCTGCTCTCTGAAGCGGCAGGCAAATTTCTCTCTGGCGCGACCGGCGATTTTCGCAATCGCTTTGATCGCTTCTGCGCCGAGAATGCGTGGTGGCTCGACGACTTCGCGCTGTTCGACGTGCTGCGTGAGCGCTATCAGAGCAAGTGCTGGAAAGACTGGCCGCCCGCCCTGGCCCGCCGCGAACCCGAGGCTCTGGAAGCCGCTCGCAAGGAGTTTGCCGCTGCCATCGCGCTGCGTCAGGCGGTGCAATTTTTCTTCCAGGAACAGTGGCGCGCCCTGCGCTTTGCCTGCGCGCAGAAGTCCATCCGCGTGGTTGGCGACATCGCTATCTTCGTCGACTATGACAGCGCAGATGTCTGGGCAAACCGCCACTTGTTTCGCTTGCGCGAAGATCTCGATCCTGATTTCGTTTCCGGAGTGCCTCCCGATGCTTTCAGTGCCACCGGGCAGCGCTGGGGCAATCCGCTCTATAACTGGGATGTGATGCGTACCCGAGGCTACCAGTGGTGGGTGGCGCGCCTGCGTTGGGCCACTCAGACTTGCGATTACATCCGCCTCGACCACTTCCGCGGTTTTGAACAGTTCTGGGAGATTCCCGCCAACCAACCAACTGCGATCCATGGCCGCTGGGTCGATGGTCCCAAAGACGAATTGTTCAATCGCTTGCGCGAAGCTCTGGGCGGGTTACCGTTCTTCGCCGAAGATCTCGGATACATTACGCCCGAAGTGCACGCCTTGCGCGAGCGCCACAACATTCCCGGCATGGCCGTCTTGCAATTCGGTTTCAGCAACCCCGGGGCGCACGTCTACCTGCCGCATCGCCTGACCCCTGATCGTGTCGTCTATACCGGCACCCACGACAACGACACCACGCTGGGATGGTGGGCGGCCGCGCCTGAACACGAACGTCGTGCCGTCGAAGCTTACGCCGGTCCATGTGCCGACGGAGTGAACTGGGCCTTCATCCGCATGGCCCAAGGCTCGGTCGCCAACTTGGCGGTCGTTCCCGTGCAGGATGTCCTCGGACTCGGCAGCGAGGCCCGGCTCAATACCCCAAGCATTCCCTCGGGAAACTTCCTCTGGCGCATGCGGCCGGGAGCGCTGACTCCGGCGCTCAGTAATCGTCTGGCAAGACTCGCTGAGGTCACAGACCGTGTGCCTCAGCCCGTTCCTATGCCCGAAGGGTCCGCGGGAACTTCAATCTGCTGAACCCCCGCCGCAATCTGCTGAACCTTCGCCACAGAGAACAGAGGCACTGAGAAAACCTTAAAAGGGAAAGCAGATTCGATGCGGAGTTCAACAGAGATCACAAATGCCAATATGTTTAGGTTTTCCTATTTTTTGTCTTCTCTGTGCCTCTGTGTCTCTGTGTCTCTGTGGTGAAAGGACATTTCAAGAAAAAACCGGGATCCGAAGATCCCGGTTGCAGTTGGTGGTTGCCCGGATAAAACTCGTTTCCGTGTGGCGCGGAGCTCTCGCCAATTGCGGTTAATCTTTCTATCGGCCAAATGTCCTGAAACTTTACGCGCTACGCCGCGGACGCAACGTGATATCGCGTACCTGTGTCAGGATGCTCGACATCTGCATGCCATTTAACTCGGTCACGAAGGGCAGCAGCTCCGCAACGAACGGATCTTGCATCAGTTCGCGCACTTCTTCCTGGCGGCTGCGTTCGCCGCCGCTCAATAGATCGGGCACGCTCACCTCCAGCGCCCGCGCCAGCCGCTCCAGTGAGGAAAGGGTCGGGGTCGCCTTTTCATTCTCAATTTTGGAAACGTACGTCCGGGGCACCGCCATACGCGTGGCCAGTTGCCGCTGGCTCAGGCCGTTGCGCAAGCGCAGTTGCCGGATCGAAGACGCCAGGTTGAGATGCCCGCGTCCGTTGCCGTGCACCGGCATCATCTGCGGCATGGGCACAGGCGCGGCCGCAACCGGTTCGTCCTCGTCCAAAGAGCCGTGGCACCGGCGGCAAAGATTGTTGGTAGTACGAAATTGAACCAGCAGGCAGCGGTCGCAACGGACAACTTCCCTGGAATCTACCGGGGCAAGCGTTGTAGCCATTGAGATTGGGAGCGTGCCAGAGCGGGCAGGCCCTGAAATCTGTACCAGATTTCAATCTGCTGCGTAATCTGCGGGATATGCCCTGTGGATGTCAAGTAAAATCAAACATCAACCCACGAAAGCAGCCGCAACCATCAGGAGAAAACCGAGAGAAACCATGACAGATCGCGAAACCGCGTGGTGTTTACTAACTGAGTTCACCCAATCGGAAAGTTTGCGCAAACATGCGCTCGCCGTCGAAGCCTGCATGCGGGCTTACGCCCGCAAGTCGGGCGCCGACGAAAACCTCTGGGGCGTCGTCGGCCTGCTGCACGACTTCGACTACGACAAGTACCCCAGCCGAGAAGAGCATCCGTACAAGGGCAATCAGATCCTGAAAGAACGCGGCTACTCCGATGAAATCCGCCAGGCCATCCTGTCGCATGCCGAATACACCGGGGTGGCTCGGGTCACTCCCATGGAGAAGACGCTATTTGCCTGCGACGAACTCGCCGGATTCCTCACCGCCTGCGCCCTGGTCAAGCCGGGCAAGTCGCTGGCCGAAGTCGAAGCCAAGTCGGTCCGGAAAAAGATGAAAGACAAAGCCTTCGCCCGCAGCGTCAACCGCGACGACATCGTCAACGGCGCCGCCGACCTGGGCGTCGATTTGGAAGAGCATATCGCCTTCTGCATCGAGGCTATGAAGGCAATTGCCGGAGAGCTGGGTCTGGACGGAAGCGCCGCCAAGTCGGCGTAGCGGTTGTCTGGGGACGGGCGTCTCGCCCGTCCGGCCGCGCAGCGGCATAAGAAGAAGCGGGATGGCACGGCTTCAGCCGTGCCGTTAAGCAGATTCGGATAGGACGGGCTTTAGCCCCTGAGGGCACGGGTCAAGTTCGAATTGGCCGTTCGCCGAAGAGTAGGGAAACTCTACGGCACTCTCCGACAATCTGGCCACAACCGGATTTTGCAAGATGTACTCCACGTGCCCTTCGTAGTCCTGGCCATCACGAATACGATGGTCCACATAGCCTCGTTCCCATACTTCCATGTTTAACCCAAGTTCCTTCTTAACCCGATATGAGAATCCACCTTTTATCAACTGCATCGCCCTTTCGAGAGCGATCCCGGTTGGACTGAGCAGTAAGTGGAAATGATCAGGCATGACTACAAATGCGTGGAGGCGATATTTCTGTTCTCGCCGATAGTGGAAGAGAGTATCGATGAATAAAAGCGCCATGCGTTCGGTCTGAAAGATGGAGCGATGTCCCCATGTACTGGCAGTTACGAAGTACGTGTTTGAACCGAACGAGGCATGGTCACGAGGAGGTTTCGACAAGATCACCTCAGCGGCTAAAGCCTTCTTGGGAAAATCCGGGCGGCACGGCTCAAGCCGTGCCCTCCCGAGCCCTTTTATTCTTGAGAAAGATGCGCGGAACGTCTGTGACGAATGAACCCAGCGAGTGGTCAGTAAGCAACTGCGAAGGCACGGTTTTAGCCGTGCCGTTGAGACTCAATCAGAATGTTCAGCCCCTATGCCCTACCGCAGCGCCTCCGCCACCTTGCCCGACGCGATCAACTCGCTGATGCGCGCGAAGTCCTGATACATGACCCGGTCTTTCTCCATCGTCGCACACACGGACCGGATCGCTGCGTGCGCCGCCTGGCAGCGCTTGGAAGTCTTCAGGGGAGCCAGAAAGTCGAGCGCCTGCGCTGCCGCCATGGCTTCAATCGCCATGGTGTTGCGCGTGTTCTCGATGATCCGTTTCAGCTTCAGAGCTGCCGTCATGCCCATCGAAACATAATCTTCCTTGTTGCCCGAGGTGGTGATCGAATCGACCGACGCCGGATGCGCCAGCACCTTGTTCTCGCTCACCAGCGCCGCGGCCGTCACCTGCGGCATCATGAATCCGGAATTCAATCCCGCGCCGGGAGCGAGAAACGGCGGCAGGCCCTCGTTCAACGACGGATTCACCAGCCTCTCCAGACGCCTCTCGGAAATCCCCGCAAGAGCGCTGAGCGCGATCCCCAGGAAATCCAGCGCGAACGCCACCGGCTCGCCGTGAAAATTTCCACCGGAAATCACATCACCTTCCCCATCAGCCACTTTTGGATTCTTCACGAACACCAGCGGATTATCGACCGCCGAATTCAGCTCAATCTCCATCACCTCGCGGCAATGGGTCAGCGTGTCGCGCACCGCGCCATGCACCTGGGGAATGCAACGCAGAGAGTAAGCGTCCTGCACCCGGCCGCAGTCGCGATGCGACTCGCGAATCTGGCTGCCTTCGAGCATCTTGCGTAGATTCGCGGCAGTCTTCATTTGCCCGGCATGCGGACGCGCCTTGTGAATGCGCTCGTCAAACGCCACATCGGTGCCGCGCAGCGCATCGCAGGCCATTGCCCCAACCACGTCCGCGGTGTTTACCAGGGTCTCCGCTGCAAGCAGCGCCAGAATTCCCACCCCCAGCATTCCCTGCGTGCCATTGATCAGCGAGATCGCTTCTTTCGCTTCCAGCGTGAGTGGCTTGACCTGCGCGGCGCGTAAAGCATTCACCGTCGGAATGCGGGTACCCTTTTCGTCCAGGCACTCGCCTTCACCCACCAGTGCCAGCGCCAGATGCGCCAGGGGCGCGAGGTCGCCGCTGGCCCCTACACTGCCTTGCGAGGGCACCATAGGAGTGACGCCACGATTCAGGAATTCGCAAATCGTGTCGATGACCACCGCTCGCACGCCGGAGCAGCCTTTGGACAGGGAATTCGCGCGCAACAGCATCATGGCCCGAGTTTCCGCGGCGGACAGCGGTTCGCCGACGCCCACCGCGTGCGAGCGCACCAGGTTTAATTGCAGCTCACGAATCTGCGGGCCGGCAATTTTGACGTCGCTCAGCTTTCCTACGCCCGTCGTGATGGCGTAAGAAACCTTGTCGTCGGCGACGAGTCTGTCGACCACCGCGCGCGCGCGATTGACCGCCTCGCGCGCATCGGGCGCCAGCAGCACGGGACGCCGCTCCACGGCCACTTCCCGCACCGCCTCCAGCGTCAAATCGTTTCCGTTGATGTGAAGAGCTTGCAAGAGAACTCCGTTTTCCACCACAGAGGCACAGAGACGCAGAGAAAAAACTTTAATAACTAAGATCTAATCCCGACGACATGCTCAAGCCGCGAGCGCACATTTTTCGCGCCACCCTTTTCTCTGTTTCTCTGTTTCTCTGTGTCTCTGTGGTGAAGTTTTTACCTTCCCGCTGCCGCCCGGAAAATCGCCATATATTTTTCCGGGATGGCTGTAATCTTCATCTCACGATCGATCACGATGTGAGTCGTCTCGCCCTCGGCGAGCAGAGTATTATCGCCGACCCGCAGCAACTCGTATCCAAAATGCACCATGGATTCGCGCGCGTTCTTCAAATGCGTTCGCACGATGACCTCATCATCATACTTGGCGGGAGCCTTGTAGCGGCAGCGCGCGTCCACCACCGCGATGAAGAATCCGTGCTCACGCTCCATGTCGCGATAAGTGAGGCCGAGTTGCCGCATGAACTCCACGCGTCCCACCTCGAACCAGATGAAATGATTCGAGTGATACACCACGCCCATCTGGTCAGTCTCGGCGTAGCGTACCCGCACGCGTGTCTCGCAAACCCGCGCCTCGCTCATCGCCCGCTCCAGCGCGGTCTGCGTTTTTCGAGGAACGACGAAACGCCCTCGCGAAAATCAGCGGTCGTCCGGATGCGCGCATTCTCTTCGATCGCTGCCGCGAATTGCTCGTCGAGTTGCCGCGAAAGAAAGCTGTTGATGAGTTTTTTGGTCATGCGCACCGACGTAGGACTATTCTCCGCGATCTGTCCCGCGAGTTCCCGCGCCCGCGCCATGAGCTGGTCCGAAGCGATCACCTCATTCACCAGCCCAAAACGATGTGCCTCGGCGGCATCGAACAGCCGCCCGGTCAGCAGCAAATCGCGGGCAATCTTGTGTCCCACTTGCCAAACTAGAATTGATGACACAATCGCGGGAACGAACCCGATGCGCACTTCGGTATAGCCAAACTTGGCTTCAGGCACCGCCAGCGTGAAGTCGCACATAGTCGCGATCCCGGTGCCTCCGGCGATGGCTGCACCATTCACCGCCGCAATGGTCGGCAGAGGGAACTCATAAATCCTCCGGAAAAGCTGTGCCATCCGCGCCGAGTCTTTCACGTTCTCGTCATGCGTCTTGCCCAGCAGAGACTTCAACTCGTCCAGATCCATGCCCGCACAAAACGCTTTGCCCGCGCCGGTGATGATGACCACCTGCGCCGATGAACGCTCGATCTCATCCAGCGCCGCAAGCAGCTCGCCGACCAGCGCAAAGCTGACCGCATTGCGCTTGTCGGGGCGGTTGAGGGTGATGGTGGCGATGCCGCCGTCAAAGACAAGCTGTAATGTCTGATAGGTCATTTCTGTCTTGTCATCCTTCTCCTCGAAGGATTTGCCGAGGTCTGAGGTCCGAGGTCCGAACTTTCAGTCCGCCGCCGTCGCCCCTGCATAGCGCGCCCCGATTTCCGCCGTTATCTTCAGCAACACATCCAGCGGCTTCAGCGCCGGCAACTCCGCCCCGCGCCCGCGCAGCGCCTCAATCACTTTTTCGGTTGGAATATTTCCCACCAGCGCATCCTGCGCAAACGGACATCCTCCCAAGCCTCCCAGCGCCGAATCAAAGCGCCGGCAACCCGCGTCGTAGGCTGCAAGAATCTTCTCCGCCGCCTGCTCGGGACGGCTGTGCAGATGCACGCCAATCTCGAGATAGTTGTACTTCCCCAGCACGGCCGAGACCAACTCGCGCACCTGCTCCGCACTCGCCATACCCACGGTGTCGGCCAGCGAAATCATCTTCACGCCATAGGACTCCAGCAGATCAACCGCATCGACGACTTCACTCACATTCCACGGATCGCCATACGGATTTCCGAACGCCATCGAAATATAAACGACCGTATCCAGCCCGGCTTCTTCACCCTTGTTCTTGATCTTCTCCAGTTCGTCGATGGCTTCGTCGAGCGTCTGCCGCTGGTTGTTGCGCAGGAACGTCGGCGACACCGAGTAGGGAAATCCCAGCGTCCGGACGGCATTCGTATTGATCGCCCGCTGCGCGCCTTTTTCGTTCACAACGATCCCAATGATTTCGACATCATCGGGCGGATCGAGGTCCTTCAACACCTCTTCCGAATCCGCCATCTGCGGCACGGCCTTCGGTGACACGAACGATGCCGCATCAATGTGCTTGAACCCCGCGTTGATCAAGGCTTTCAGATACTCGACCTTGATGTCGGCAGGGATCGGCTCCTTCAGCCCCTGCCAGGCATCGCGCGGACACTCGATCAGCTTTACAGCTTTTAGCATTTAGCTTTTAGCCTTTAGCCAAGCCCAACCACTCTTAAACGTTGTCATCTTGAGCGAAGCGAAGGACCTGCTTTCCTCCACCTTCGAGTCCGCGTTCATCCGCGCAAATCCGCGGCGAAGAAGTTGACTAGGTCTGCAGCACTCCCACCCTAAACTCCGCCACGTCGGGATTCAGCGCGGCCGCTTCGAGCGCCTGCGTAATCGCATCCCGCGTCTCGATGGGATCGATGATCTTGTCGATCCACAACCTTGCCGCCCCGTACCGCGGATCCGTCTGCTCGTCATACGTCTTCTTGGTCGATTCGTAGAGTTCTTTTTTCTCTTCGTCGCTCAGCTTCTTGCCGCCGCGCTCCAGTTGCTTCACTTTGATTTCCACCAGCGTGCTGGCGGCCGCATCTCCGCTCATCACCGCATAGCGCGCCGTTGGCCAGGCAAACACGAACCGCGGATCATACGCCTTCCCGCACATGGCGTAATGCCCGGCGCCGAACGATCCGCCGACGATCACCGTAATCTTCGGCACTACCGAGTTCGACACCGCGTTCACCATCTTCGCTCCGGCTTTGATGATGCCCGACCACTCGGCGTCGCGGCCCACCATGAATCCGTTTACGTCGTGGAAAAAGACCAGCGGAATCAGGTTCTGATTGCAGTCCATGATGAAGCGCGCGGCCTTTTCCGCCGACTCGGTGTAAATCACGCCCCCAAACTCGATCCGCTTGTGCCCTTCATGGTCCGTCTGCTGCGCATGCAGTTTCTGGTTGGCGACAATGCCCACCGCAAATCCCCCGATGCGCGCGTAGCCGCACAGTATGGTCTTGCCATATTCCGGCTTGTACTCGTCGAAGCGGCTGCCATCGACCACGCGCGCCACGACTTCCTTCATGTCATAGGGCCGCGCCGGCGACGAATCGTAGATCCCGTAAATTTCTTCGGCCGCCAGTGCCGGCGCCTCGGGCTTCTTGCGATCCCACGGAGAAAGCCGGCGGTATCCCCACTTCTCCACGATGGCGCGAATGCGGGCCAGACATGCTTCGTCGTTCGGTTCGCGGAAATCGACTGTGCCGCTGATCGCCGAGTGCATGACCGCTCCGCCCAGCTCTTCGGCGGAGACCTTCTGTCCGATCGCTGCCTGCACCAGCGCCGGACCGGCAAGAAACAACCCGCTGCCATCCGTCATCAACACGTGATCGCACATCACCGGCAGATATCCGCCGCCCGCGACGCACATACCCATGATGGCCGCGATCTGCGAAATCCCCATCGCCGACATCACCGCGTTGTTGCGAAACACGCGCCCGAAATCGTCGGTATCGGGAAAAACATCTTCCTGCAAGGGCAGAAACACTCCGGCGGAATCGACCAGGTAAATCGTCGGAATCCGGTTATCGATGGCCATATTCTGCGCGCGGATGACTTTCTTCGAAGTCATGGGGAAGAACGCCCCGGCCTTCACCGTGGCGTCGTTGGCAATAATCATGACCAGCCGGGTCTGAATCCGCGCCAGCCCGGTTATGACTCCGGCCGAGGGAGCGCCGCCCCACTCTTCGTACATGCCGTAGGCCGCGTACATGCCCAGCTCAAAGAAGCTGCCGGGATCGACTAACCGCTGAATTCGTTCGCGTGCCGTCAGCCGTCCCTTCGAGTGCTGGCTCTCGATCGCCTTCTGCCCGCCGCCTTCGGCAATTTTCTCGCCCTCGTTGCGCACCTGCGAAACCAGGTCGGCCAGAAAACGCATGTTGGCTTCGAAGCGCGCGGAGGTAGGGTCCACTCGCGATTCAAGGACGGTAGACGTCGAGGGAATGCTGGAATCCGTACGGTCAGCCATGGGTCGTAATCCGCAAACAGACTACGGTATATCAGCCGCGCAGAAAGGCGCAAACGGGGCGACGAAAGTCTGAAGGAAGAATTCAAAATAAGAAGTGAAGCCCGGCCCAAAAAGCTTGTCATCTTCAGCGTAGCGAGGGAATCTGGTGTCCCGGCTTTACTTCTGCATTTTGACTTCTACCTTCTGACTTCGAACTTCCGCATTCACGATCCTCGCCGCTGCCTCTCTAACCGGGTCTTCCACGACTTCATCCACCAGCCCGACGCGCCACGCCTCGTAGGCATGCAGCTTTTCTGCGGCGACAAACAGTTCCAGCGCCTTCGCTTTTCCCACCAACCGCGGCAGCCGCTGCGTGCCACCCCAGCCGGTAATCAGTCCCAAGGCCGCCCCGCGATGCCCGAACACCGCATGCGGCGACGCAATCCGATGGTGGCACGCCAGCGCCAGATCCAGCCCTCCGCCCATGCAGTATCCGTGAATCGCGGCGTATACCGGAGCAGGGAAGCGCTCGACGGCATTCATCAGCCGCTGGCCCATCTGGGAAAATTCGTACGCCGCCGGCCCAGTCAGTGCGGCGATCTCATGCAAGTCCGCCCCGGCAGAAAAGAACTTCGCATTCCCCGTGATGACCAGAGGCCGCGCCTCCGCAGCCAGTTCTGATACAGCGTCCGTCAGCGCCCGCACACACTCCCGCGTCAGCCGGTTGGTCGGATCTTCCGAGTACAACTCGAGCACGCGAAGGTTTTCGAGAATCTCTATTTGATAGAAGGAGTTCAAAGCCAGCACTTAGCAATTAGCGCTTGGCATTTGGCCCCTAAACGATTGTGGTCATCCCAAATTCCGACGGGCTAAGTGCTAAGTGCCAAGTGCTAAATGCTTTTTTCAATCCATCGTTCCAACCGGCACCCATCTTCTTCCAGCAGAAACGTCCCCACGCCAAAACATTCACCCATAATCCGGTGCGAATCAGGATCTCGCGCCGCCCGCGTGATCCATTGCTCGCCCACGCGATACTGCGCCGCCGTGAACCATTTCTGCGGCAGCACTTCGACCAGTCCCGCGTGAAGATAAAATACAAACAGAGCGAATGCCGGATCATCCCGGCTCATGGCCTTAAAGCTGGTAGGAACGATCAGTTCCTCAACCGCCGCCAGTTCCGGCGGAACGTCGATCTTGTGCGTTCCCGCATCCAGCGCCAGCGGCACTTCAAAATCCGCGATCGGTTCCGTGCGCGCATAGATGCGGTCCGCCGACTGCTTGAACCATCCTGCAATCTCCGCCAGGTCAAATGCCTTCAGTCGATCGGGATCAAAACAGGTGAGCCGCAAACCGCGGCCTTCCGGACACCAAACCCCTAGGTGTGCCGGCGGCACAAAAAATGGACGGCAATAGGTGTTCAGCGCCAGCCGCGGCTTGTCCGGTTCCCGCTCGAGCGCCAGCGTCACCACGTATCCGAGCGGGCCTTCGTCACCCTGATGACTCCAGACGAACCGCTGTCCCGCCGTAGAAGTCAGAGAAGGAAAAGTTTTCCAGTACCAGGGAGAAGGGCCAATGGTTTTGGAGAGAGCCTCGCGCAAGCGCGAAGAGTTGATTTCCGCCATCAGCCGGCTGCCGGCACGCCGCGCGGCTTCACGTTACTGCGAATGAACTGCACGATGTTGTCCATCGCCGTGCCCGGCTGAAAGATTGCGGCCACGCCGCGTTTCTTGAGCGCTTCGACGTCCTGGTCCGGGATGATGCCGCCCACCAGCACCAGCACGTCGTCCATCTTGTTCTGCTTGAGCAGGTCCATCACCCTGGGGACGATCGCATTGTGTGCACCCGAAAGAATTGACAAGCCAATCACGTGCACATCTTCCTGAAGCGCCGCGTTGACGATCATCTCCGGCGTCTGCCGCAAACCGGTGTAGATCACTTCCATGCCCGCATCGCGCAACGCTCGCGCAATCACTTTCGCGCCGCGATCATGCCCATCCAGGCCCGGCTTGGCCACCAGTACGCGAATTTTGGCTTCTTCCGCCATAAATCAATTTAACCACAAAGGACACAAAGGGTCACGAACGAAGCATGCCGCATCGGGGATGTCTTTCCCTTCGTGGGCCTTCGTGTCCTTTGTGGTTAAAGGGTTTTAATGTCCAGACTCCTCCACAAATACCAGCAAGCCACGCTGCGATAAGGCACCCAGGGTCGGGCGATCTTCTCCATCTGCGCGGGTTTCGGCAGCTTGCGTTTGCGATAGTGTTTGCGAATCGCCATCTGGATCCCCAGATCCCCCGTCGGCAGCACATTCGGACGCCGCAACGAGAACATCAGAAACATGTCCGCCGTCCACCGCCCAATGCCTTTGATCTTCGTCAACTGTTCGATCACCTGGTCATCCGGCAGCTCCGGCAGGCGCTCAAACTGCACCTCTCCCGACTTTGTCTTCTGCGCCAGGTCGCGCAGATAGCTGAGTTTCTGTTTCGACAATCCCGCCCCGCGCATCTCCACCTCCGACAGCTTCAGAATGCCATCGGGCTTGAGCGGCAGCCCCGACAGGTCCGTCAGCCGCGCGAAGATGGTCGCCGCCGCCTTCCCATGCAGTTGCTGGTAAACAATCGCTTCGGC
Organism: Terriglobia bacterium; assembly: GCA_963832635.1. Taxonomy (GTDB): domain Bacteria; phylum Acidobacteriota; class Terriglobia; order Terriglobales; family Acidobacteriaceae; genus DATFTE01. The sequence continues at coordinate 304,977 of CAWHVH010000007.1, forward strand.
CAGGCTGGCGAATGCGGGCTCGTCGTAGTTGATGCGATACGCGCCGACTTGCTCGATGATCACCGCCAGCACCGGGTCAGACTTCTTGAGATGAAGAATGGCTTTCCGCATGAATGAATGATTTACCACAAGAAGGGAATGAAGGCGAACAAAAAACGAATTCTTACTTCTGCTTCACTTCTCCTGTTCCCCCTGCACATGACAGAAACTGCCCTCGACCTCCGTGGCAATCCAGATCACGTGCTCCCAATGTCCGCCAAATCTCTTCAGATAATCGAATTTGTGCAACCGGACCAGAAACATCTGCATGCCGTCCGGCGACGACCATCCGCACTCCGCGCTTTGTCCGCTGTCGCTCGTAGGATTGCCGCAGATATTGATCAAATGTGGGCTGGCGGGAAGCAATCCCCAATGCTTGTACGCGTCGTCGATCGCGTTGCTGCTGGTGGGGCCTAACTCCAGCCGCCAGGGATCGTGTCCCATGGTGACCGACTGCTGCAAATCTTTCGCACCCTCTCGGTCTTCCTGCCAGCGCCACTCTCGCGACTCGCACGAGATCGGTTCCGACAAAGGTCTTGACCCGAACGTCGCCACCGCGCGGCAGGATTCCCGCGTAATTGTGGTGCTGGGATCGGGAGCGTTCTTCTTGTCCGATGGGGCGACCGTATCCACCGTGTACGAGGTCAACAGGTCGGGAGCGATCCAGCTACCGGTGCCGTTGACGGTTCCCTGGCTCGTATCATCTCCCCAATGTTTGGCAACGCTCGCGAACATCTGGTTGGGATCGCCAGCCCGTACGAGCGATGCCGCCTGATCCGGCGGTGGAGTCCAGGCGTCGGTCGAGCACTGGAATTGGCCGCCCACCGGCACCTGCGTGCGTTCCACCGACACGTCGGAAATCTGCTCGATCACCAGCAGGTGGCAGCAGTCTCCATGGCCGAATCCGACAAAGCTCTTCACTCCGGAAGCCCGTCCCGGTTCCACGCCCGCGAAAAATCGCCCGGTGAATGTCGCCGTCACCCGGTAGTAGTGGCACTGCGGTCCGCTGCACGCCTTCAGGTCAGGAAGCAGCAAGCGCTGCGTGGTCAGCTTCTGGGAGAAGCGGTCGAACCCCGCGTCTTTAATCAGCGGAGCCGCCTGAATAAAGCGATGTCCTACCTCCGCACCGGCATTGGTCTTCTCGTCTCCGTATTGCAGCCACACACGGTGCAGGGCAGACGACCCACACGACGAGAGGTGCAGGCTGAAATCCTCGAAATCCCGGTTCGCCTCTGCGCGCACCCGGATGCGCTGGCCGTCATAGGAACTCGCATTGCGCAGCAGGTCACAAAGATTGACTTCCCGCGGCGGCAATTCCGGTTGTGGAGGAGCCTGCCCGTAGCCTGCTCCCACAGCCAGCAGGAGCAGCCCAATCGAATTCCGCAGGATGGTGAAGAAGTTCAAAAAGCAGCCACGCCCCATCAAGGAAGCCATTGTAAATGGCCTGAAACAAAACTTGTCATCCCGAGCGCAATTGGAGGCTCTCGCCGCTATTTCGGCAACACAAAGCCAATCTTCCGTTTCGTTCCCTCTTCCGGCGTCATCAGCTGCTTTGATCGCCTCAATCAATTCCTGGATCGCGGTATCGTGCGTTTCCAGGCGGCGGTCGAGTTCATTGATTTTCGCCGCCAGTTGCCGGTTATTCGCCAGCATCTCGCGCAACCGTACAAATGCCCGCACCACGAAAACGCTCATTTCTACGGCCTTCGGCGAATTGAGCACGGTCGCCGCCATAATGGCGCCATGCTCGGTAAACGCGTAAGGTGGATAGCGCCTCCCGCCATATCCCGAACTTGAGGTCACAATTTGTGACCTCAAGATTTGATCCTCTTTGGACGTGAGTTGAAACACGAAGTCCGCGGGGAACCTCTCCCTGTTGCGCTTGATAGCCTGATTCAACTGCTTCACCGGAACCCCATAAAGCTCCGCCAGATCTCTATCCAGAATCACCTTCTGCTGCCGGACCACCAGAATCCGCGACTCCACCGGAATGGTTAGGGCCTTTGTCTTGGGCATACTTCCCGAGTCTACCCGACCGCCCCCATCTTGAGGTCGCAAAGTGTGACCTCAAAACCTCGCCTCTGGATTCCACAACGGTCTTCGTGTTTTACTCGATAGTCCTAAAACCGGGAAGGGCAGGGCTTCAGCCGGTGCCGTTTTCGCCAAAAAAAGTATTCGCGCCTGAGGTTGGCGCCTACTTATTCACGAAAGGCTTTCATGATCACTATCGTCTCCGGTCTCCCCCGCTCCGGCACTTCGCTGATGATGCAAATGCTCACCGCCGGAGGCATGACCCCGGTCTCCGACGGCGAACGCCGCGCCGACATCGACAATCCCAAGGGATACCTCGAATGGGAGCGCATCAAGCAACTTCCCAAAGACCCCACGCTCATCAACGAAGCCGAGGGAAAGGTGGTTAAAGTCATCTCGCAGCTTCTGCTCTCGCTGCCCGCCGGACACGATTACCGCGTCATCTTCATGCAACGCCCGTTGCCCGAAATCATGGCCTCGCAGGACGAAATGCTGCGCCGCCGCGGAACCTACGACAGCAGTGTCGACAACAGCGCCATGGTGAACGCCTTCCGCGATCATCTTTACAAAGTCCATAGCTGGCTCAGCAGCCAACCGAACATCGCAGTCATGCGCCTCCCCTATCACGATGTGCTGTATCAACCGAAAGAAACCTCGGAAAAAATCAAGGACTTTCTGGGAGTGCCGCTGAACATCGAAGCCATGACCCAGCAGGTCGATCAAAGCCTCTACCGCCAAAGGAAAAAATAATCGCGTAGCGACAGGTGTCTCACCTGTCCGCGAGCGCAGCGAGCGAGTTCACCCCACCCTGCCATCTAGAGTGGAGGGACCCTGCGTTTTCCGCGCCCGGCAGGGAATTCTTTTGCCAGGCACGCGAAGCGATTTTTACCGGAGGCAGCTTCGGTCCCGAAGCCGGCTTGATGGGAATCGCGGCGGCAGTGCTGGGAATCCTGCTGCTGGTGCTGTACGTGAAACGTGCCAACCACGTTGCCGGTCAACTGCCGGTTATCGCTTCCGGCAGCTAAGCGCCGCGCTTACGTCTGTTCCGTGGGCCAGCGGTTTCCCGCGTCATTCCGCAAATTCTCTGCCAGGTTGGCGCGAACCTTAAGGGGAATCGCCAGTTCGCGGTCCATCGTGAAGGTCACATACTCAAGGAACCAACCCTTGCTCCTGGTAATCGTGATTTCGCTCCAGGGGATGAGCAGCGGAGGATGCATGAAACGAAACAGAAACATGCTGGCGAGATACAGACCTTCCTGATTGACTCCCAGCGTCAGCACGTTGTTGTAATTCGCCAGCCATCGCATCTGCCCGCTCTGCATGGTCCGTTTCATTCCTGTGAACGGAGCTTGCGCGCGGTAGCGCCCCGCCAGCGAGTGCCAGCCACCAATCAGACTGATGGTGGCGCCCACCAATAGCCACAGAGCCACAAAATAGACGGGAAAAATCGACGCGAACAGCGCGGGATGCTGTTCCACGAAACGCTGTAATTGATCGGCAGACATGTACGCCGAATTCTACCCGCGGCGGGCTGACTTGGCCCCAGGATTTTCGTCGGAACCAATCCCACACCCGCCGCCAAAAATTTCCCTGCATCCAATTAGATGTATATACATCTAAAATTGCCATGAAGAACCGGCTCCTGCCCGCTCTGCCTTGCCTGTGCGCCAACCTGCGGCGCGCCGCCCGCGCACTCACCCAGGTCTATGAGGAGGCCTTGCGTCCCCTGGGGCTCAGGTCCTCGCAGTTCACCATCCTGCAGGCTCTGACGCTTGCTGGCGAACTGACCCAGGGAGATCTGGGCCGCATCCTCGCCATGGACAGCACCACCTTGACCCGCACTCTCGAGATCATGGGCCGCCATCGCTGGATCGCGCGGCGGCGTGGCGACGACCGCCGCGAATGGCGGCTCTCGCTCTCCCAGACGGGGAAGGCCTGCTTCGATCGGGCGCTTCCCGCCTGGGAGCGGGCGCAGGCGCGGGTGCGGCAGCAGCTGGGCAGTAGCCGGTGGGATCAATTCATGAAACTTGCTGACGAAATAACCAACGCAGTTACAGAACAAGGAGAATTGTCATGACCCATACCAGTTATAGGAAACTTACGGCCGGCCTGATCACTGTCTGGTTCGTTTTCGCACTGATCGCCGGATCTCTCGCCTGGTTCCAGACCGACGCTACTCAGCCGCCTTTGCCGCTCCTGTTCGCCGTCTTAATCCCGGTCACTCTATTTGCGGCCTGGTACTTCGCCTCGAAATCGTTTCGCGATTTCGTGCTCTCGCTAAATCCAGCGACCCTGACTCAGGTGCAGGCCTGGAGAATCGTCGGCTTCACATTCGTCGCGCTCTCGGCCTACCACATACTTCCGGCAGTCTTTGCCATGCCCGCCGGTTGGGGAGACGTGTTCATCGGCGGCACGGCCTTGCTGGCAGCGGGAAGGCTCGCGCGCCCTGAGCACCGCACGGCCTTCATCTTCTGGCAATTCCTGGGAATCGCCGACCTGGTCATCGCCTTGAGCACAGGCGCCGGAGCACAATTTCTCGATCCCAACGGAATTAGTACGGCGCCCATGACCGCGCTGCCCCTGAGCCTGATCCCGACCTTCGGCGTGCCGCTGCTGATGATTCTCCACTTCATCTGCATCGCCCAGGCCAGGCGCTGGCCGGCAAAGTCGCAAGCTAACGCAACTCCGGTGCGCAGTCTGGCCGTTTGAGAAAAGTCGGTTTTTGCCTGAGCTATGCCCAGCGAGGGCGCTCCCTCATCCTTTCCGCGTTTTTAGCGGAAAGGGTGGATTCCTGGACGAACGCAACATCCCTGGTCGTCGGCTGAGCGAAGTCGACCAGTGATCGCTACCGGCGGAAGCGCCAGACCGACCGTGCGCCAGGGGTTGATCCTATAAGCGATCCGTGCGTAGCTGACGCGCTGGACGCTCAATCTGCGCCGCTCGCCAGATCAACCGCTCAAGCAGGATAGCGAAGGTTATTCGGAATGCAAGATAACTCAATCAATCAAAATCAAAATTACGTGATGCTGACCTCGGTGTACGTCCCGTACACCTCGCGCAGCGCCTCGCAAATCTCGCCCACCGTCGCGTAAGCCCGCACTGCATCAATGATGTACGGCATGGTATTCGCCGGAGAAATCTCGCCATTCGTTCCCGCACGAGGTTCCTGCGCGGCGGCCTTCTTCAATGCGTCCAACGCGCGATTCACTGCTTCCTGCGAGCGCCGCGCGCGCAGCGCTTTCAGCTTCACCGTTTGCTGGCGCGCCACGCTTTCATCGATATACAGAATGTGCGGAGAGCCTTCCTCAATCGCAAATTCATTCACGCCCACGGTAATCTTTTCATTGGCTTCGGCGGCGCGCTGGTATTGATAGGCGGCTTCGGCAATTTCTTTCTGCGGATATCCGCGCTCAATGGCTTTGACCATGCCTCCCATGGCGTCGAGTTTGTCGAAGTAATCGAAAGCGCCTTTTTCCATGTCGAGCGTGAACTTTTCCAGGAAGTAAGACCCGCCCAGCGGGTCGACCGTCTGTGCCACGCCCGACTCATACGCGATGATCTGCTGCGTACGCAATGCGATACGCGCCGCTTCTTCGGTCGGCAGCGCCAGCGCTTCGTCGTAGGAATCGGTGTGCAGCGACTGCGTGCCTCCCAATACCGCTGCCAGCGCCTGGATTGCTACGCGGGCGATATTGTTCATCGGCTGCTGCGCCGGTAGCGAGACGCCCGCGGTTTGCGTGTGGAAGCGCAACAGCCAGGTGCGCTGGTTTTTCGCCTTAAACCTGTCTTTCATCAGGCGATACCAGATCTTGCGTGCCGCGCGGTACTTGGCGATTTCTTCGAAGAAGTCGTTGTGCGCGTTGAAAAAGAAACTCAACCGCGGACCGAACTCGTCAACTTCCAGTCCGCGACGGCGCGCCCACTCCACGTATTCGACTCCGTCATAAACCGTAAACGCCAATTCCTGCAACGCGGTTGAACCCGCTTCGCGGATGTGGTATCCCGAAATCGAAATGGTGTTAAAGCGCGGGGTGTAGAGCGATCCAAATTCAAAGGTATCAATCACTAACCGCATCGACGGCGCCGGAGGATAGATGTATTCCTTCTGCGCAATGTATTCCTTGAGGATGTCGTTCTGAATCGTGCCCGAGATCTTCTTCCACGAGGCGCCCTGCTTCTCGGCCACGACCAAGTACATGGCCCACAACACCGACGCCGGAGAATTAATCGTCATCGAGACCGTGGTCTTCTCCAGGTCGATGCCATTGAAGAGGATTTCCATGTCCTCGAGCGAATCGATGGCGACGCCGCACTTGCCCACTTCGCCTTCACTGGCCGCATGATCGGAGTCGTACCCCATGAGCGTCGGCAGGTCGAACGCAACCGACAATCCGCTGCCGCCGTGTTCGAGCAGATACTTGTATCGCTGGTTGGTCTCTTCCGGCGAAGCGAAGCCGGAGAACTGGCGCATGGTGTACATCTTGCCGCGATAACCCGTGGAGTGAATGCCGCGCGTGAACGGAGGCTGTCCGGGATATCCCAGATACTGATCGTAATTCCAGTCTTCGGGAAGATCGGCCTCGGTATAAAGCCGGTTGATGGGGACGCCGGAAACCGTGGTATAGCGGGCGTTTCCGTGCTGGTCGAGATTGACGCCGGTCGCCGCGCCGATGGGCTTCTCGGGATTTTTCTCGAGCGTCGGGGCCAAGGTTTTCTCCGCCCACTCTTTTTCGCTGGCCGAGGGATGACGTCCCTCGAAGACATCGGCAATCGGACTGTCGGCGACCTGCTTCTTTTCAGCCATGTTTACCCCGCACGGGAACATGATAAGGCATGCGGATAGGCTTTAACCACAAAGCACCCAGAGGATCACGAAGGAAAAGCCAAACCTAGCCACGGAGAGCACCGAGCATCGCAGCGCGAACCACTCACTTGTCATTCCGACCGAAGGGAGGAATCTGCACTTTGTTTCCTCCTATTCATCTCCCATGCTTTGGCATACTTCCACGAGACATAGACCGAGTGGTAAAGGTGCAGCAGCAGGCCTTCGCGGCCGTCGAGGAATCCGAGGCGGAAGAAGTAGTTGTAGATGAAAGTCGCGATGGGGCGGACGACGATGTCGATCGCACTGAAGCCGCGGTATCCCTTGGTGACGACCATCTCCGCGCCCAGCGTCGAGTAGCGGTTCATGTGTTCGATGTAGTTGGAAAGCGTGGGGTAGGCGTGGTGGAGCAGGGCGTGCGTCAGTTGTCCCGGGATCCCATGGATCGGCTTCGCGTCTTCGTGGACGGCACGATCTTCGAAGCGGGCCGCGCCTTTCAGGAACAGGCGCAGCTTGGGGTCGGGCCAGAAGCCTCCGTGCTGGATCCAGCGGCCGAGAAAGAAGTTCTGGCGAGGGATCAGATAGCCGCCCGGGTTGGATGGCGCCTTCAAAACTGCCGCCACTTCTTCGGCAAGTCTTGAACTGACCTCTTCGTCCCCATCGAGACTCAGAATCCAGTCGGCGGTCGCTTTGTCGAGCGCCGAGTTTTTTTGCCCGGCGAAGCCTTTCCAAGCCTCGACGAAGACTTTCGCTCCAAAACCATTTGCGATTTCAACGGTACGGTCGGTGGAACCCGAGTCGACGACGATAATTTCGCCGTGGCCGTCCTCGACTAGCGGCTTCACGCTGGCGAGGGTGCGGGCGAGATTGGCTTCTTCATTGAAGGTGATGAGGACCACGGAGAGGCTCACGCGCGGCTCCTGATTGGCGCGGGCGAAAAACTCGCGGAGCTTTGCTCCGCCCGGACCCTTCGGCTTCGCTCAGGGCAGGCTTGCGGGATGCCCGTCCCCACATCGACCGATGAGAATGACAGTCGCACGCGGAGAGCATAGCTGGTTCTGCTCCGGCTGGGAATTGCTGGGTGGTTTCCCGGTGGGGGCGGCATCCGCTAAAGACATTTGTTGTCAATGTGATATCTTTAAGTTATTGAAAACAAAGACGTGGAGTTTTGAGCTGGGCCGTCCAAGGTTCCGGGTGAGCGTCGTCTACGATGCCATTTCCTGAGCCCTGGAAGGCCCAGGATCGACGATCGGGGGTTGGGAGGGTCCGGGAGTCCACCGCAGGGCCGGGAGATGCGCCTGAGAGCGTTGTGGCGAGTATTACCGTTGGCTATAGTCATATAACCTCAAGATATAGGAGTCATGTTTCGGGAAGTTCCAGTCGTCCCTCCGGGACTTGATCTCGTCCTGTTTGCCTTCCCGGCGTTGAAACGCCGGGCTATTGGCAGTCGTCCCTGCGGGACTGTGCGCTTGCCACCGGATCGAGTTGTCCGAAGTTGTGCCTTATGACGTGAAAGCCCCACTTCTCGCAAAAGGCGCGAGAAATGGGGCACCCGTGGGCATTCCAATTACTGGTGGGGTTGCGGCTCCGGTTCCTGCAAAGGTTGAGGTTGTTCTTTCGGCATCATTTCCTGCAGCACTTGCCCGGGTTGCGGTGGCATGACCGATTCCGGATTAGCGCGGGGGGCGGCGTAAGGCACCGCGGGCATATGCGTGACCTGGCCGTGCACGGCGTCGTCCATGATGATGCCGGCGTGATCGAGCAGTTGGCCGGTGGCGCGGTCGAGTTCGACGCGCGCCTTCACGTAGGCGGCTTGCGCAGAAACCAGATTAGACTGCGCGGTGGCGAGCCCGGATTCGTTTTGTAATACCAGTGTGGAAGTCGAAGCTCCGAGATCGAATTTCTTTTGCTCGGCGTCCAGCGACTGGCGCGCCAGTCTCACCGCGGCCTGGGCGGCCTGCACCGACGCCCGGTTCTGTTGCACCGAGAACTGCGCGTTGCGCACTTCGATGCGCACCTGGTTTTCGATTTGCTGCTCGCGCATTTGCGCCTGGCGGTATTCGAGCTGGGAGCGCACTTGCAGCGCCTGCGCCTGGCGGTTGCGGATGGGAATATTCAGGGTTACGCCGATGCCTTTATCGGCGGCGGTGGAATTCACCAATTGATTCAGGGTGCTGCCGTAGCCGACCGACGGGGACGGAGTAACCGAACAGAAAGTGGAGCCCGGCGGTTGGTTGGAACACAGGTTTGCCGGGTTCTGGGCGCCGCCGAGTCCGCTGCCGTCGTAATAGGCGAAGACGTCGAGACTGGGGAGCATGGCATTGCGAATGGCCTTGAGGTTGATCTCACGACTGGTGAGATCGATGCGCGACTCGGCCAGTTCAGGGCGATGGGTGAGCGCTTCATTCACCAGATCCTGGGTGGGGATGACGGCCTCTTTCTCGGGGAATCGCATGGTGGAGGTGGGAATCACCTCGGCATCGGCGAGAACGGGATCCTGCAAGGTGCGGCTGAGAGCGTTCTTCATCAGAAGCTGTTGCAGGTCGAGGTTGGTCTGCGCCTGAATCAGGCTTTGCTCGTCGGTGGCCACGGTATTTTGTGCGCGGACCACTTCGATCGGCGCCAAGGTGCCGATCTGCACCTGGCGCTCGTTATCGGAGAGGGTCTTCTGAGAAAAGGCCAGTTCCTCCTCTTTCACTTTCACGTTCTCATATGCAAACACCAGATCCCAATACATGTTTTCGATCTGGTCGACGGTGGTAATGATTTGCAATCGAAAGGCGACGTCGGAGATTTCGCGGTTGTTCTTGGTCAAACGAATGAGACGGGTGTTGGGGAGAAAGCCGAAGCCCTGCAGAAGGTGTTGCGTGAGCTTGAACTGGAATCCGGAATTGAGCAGCGGGCTCAGGCTGCTAAAAGGATTGTCGGTGGTGGTACGGGTGTTGGTGAACCCGACCGACATATTCGTGCCCCACTGGAATCCCTGGGCGTAGCTGAAATTGTAGGCGTTGGTGTTCTGAGGCGTGACCGGGATGCTGAACGAGCTCGCGGAGAGAATGTTATTGCGGTCGAACTGAATGGTTCCGCTAACGATGGGATCGAAGCTGGTGATGGTCGACCCCAAGCCCAAGGTGCTGCTGACCAGGCCGTTGGTGCCGGCGCCGATGCCTCCTGGAGCCGCGGTGGTGCCGCCGGTACCGGAGCCCACGGTGCCTCCCAACCCGCCGACGCCGCCGCCTGGGGTGTTCTGCACCACGCCCTGATTGGCGCCCAGAATCTGGTTGGCGCCGGCTTTGGCGCGCAGCACGTCGGTATCGGCGATGTTCAGGTTGTAGCGCGCGATGCCGATGTCGAGGTTGTTCTCTAGGGCCAGCGCGACTGCGTCGTCCATGGAAAGCATGAGCTTTCCGTTCTGCAGCAACTGGTCGATGCGGGTGGTATTAGTCAAGTCGGGCGCCGCCACCGGCCGCGGCATGTAAGGCGCAATCAGGTTAGGAAAGGCGTGGCGCGGCTTGGAGTAGTCCACATTTTCAAACTGCCGCGTGGTGGGGGCTGCTTGAGGCTTGGGGTTGTCAGGCACCGCTTGTTGCGCGAGGGCCGGCAGGGAAATCAGGACGGCAAACCCGGCGGCAGTCATCCACCGGATCATCGAATTCATACGAGACAAGGGCATTCGTTCATCTCCACGCAGCGGGCCTGCGTTATTGAAAAAGTGCGGAACTCTCGAATCACCATAAATGGTACGCAAGGGGCGCGGGCTGAGTTTCATTTTTCTGGCAGGCCCGCGGTTGAACACCGGTTGACTTGCTCCGTGAAAACGTGGGAAGTGCAATAGTATAGCTGACCGGGCGCGGGTTTTCCGTGTTGTGTCCACGGGGCAAAAAACCTGGGCGAACCAAGGCCCCGGTGACGAGCCGGCCCGGTCCCGCAGAATTCGCATGCGCAATCTCAAAGTGACGCTGGCCTACGATGGTTCGGGGTTTTCCGGATGGCAGGTGCAACCGGATGCCCAGACCATCCAGGGCACGCTGGCCTCAGCTATTGGACGGGTCACCGGCGAAAAGGTCTTGCCCCAGGGGTCGGGACGCACCGACGCGGGCGTGCATGCGCTGGCCCAGGTGGCCAGCTTCGCGACCGAGTCGCCGATTCCGGCGGAAAATCTGGTGGTGGCGCTAAATGACATTCTGCCGGCGGCGATCCGGGTGTTACGGGTAGAGGAAGCGGCGCCGGAATTTCATGCGCGGCATTCGGCGAAGGCGAAGACCTATCGCTACCGCATGTATCGCGAGGGGATTTGTCCTCCGTTTCTGGCGCGGTACGTGTGGCATTATCCGTATCCGCTGGATGAGCGTGCGATGGTGGACGCGGCGGAATTGATTGTGGGCGAGCATGATTTCACCTCGTTTGCGGCGGTGGATGGGGAGAAAAGCGCTAACCACAAAGGACATCCCTCGGCTTCGCTCGGGACAGGCTCCGGTCCACAAAGGGAAGGCATTTCTGACGAGAAAGCTTCTAATGTGCGGAGAATTTTTTCTTCCGGCTTCGAGCGGCAGGGGGAGGAATTGATTTACACCGTGCGCGGGAATGGGTTTCTTCATCACATGGTGCGGAATCTGGTGGGGACGTTCTTGCTGGTGGGGAAAGGGACGCTTTCGCCGGAGGATATCGCACGGATTCTGGAGGCGCGGAAGCGGTCGGCGGCTGGGGCGACGGCGGCAGCCAGCGGGTTGTATCTGGTGGAGGTGGAGTATTGATGGCTGGTGTGGCGCGGGCGCCCTCGCCCGCGTAAACTTTGCGAAGAATGGCGACGGATGTCCAGATCGCGGTGCGCAGGGTGGCGTCGGTGAATCCCGCGACGGGAGAGGTGTTGCGCGAATTCACGCCGGCGACGGGCGCGGACGTCGAGAAGGCCGTGGCGCGGGCGCGGGCGGCGCAGGCGAGCGTGGAAGTCGGCCGGGGTGCAGAACCGAGTTGAGATCCTGCGGCGGTTTCAGCGGCTGGTGTATGAGAAGAAATCCGAGATCGCGCGGCTGATTACGCGGGAAGAAGGGAAGCCGTACGTCGAAGCGCTGCTGACGGAAGTGCAGGTGGTGCTCGACGCTGCACGCTTCTGTGCGGACAATGCCTACCGTTTTCTGCGCGAAGAAAGCGTTCCTCACGGCAACCTGGCGATGAAGACCAAGGCTGGCCGCTTGCTGCGCGAGCCGTATGGAGTGATCGGGATCATCTCGCCGTGGAATTATCCATTTTCGATTCCGGCGACCGAGAGTCTGGCAGCTTTGGTGACGGGCAACGCGGTGGTGCTGAAGCCCTCGGAATTTACTTCGCTCTGCGGATTGCAGGTGGGGGCGCTGCTGCATGAGGCGGGCGTGCCTGACGATGTGTTTCAAGTCGTGGTCGGCGACGGGGCGACGGGCGGGGCGCTGGTGGACTCCGCGATCGACAAACTGGTTTTCACCGGGAGCGTGCCGACGGGGAAACGCATTGCGCAGGCGGCCGCCGGCCGGTTGCTGCCGGTGGTGCTGGAGTTGGGCGGGAAGGATCCCATGCTGGTGCTCGACGATGCCGATATCGATGTGGCGTCGAGTGGCGCGGTGTGGGGATCGTTCGTCAATGCGGGGCAGGCGTGTCTGTCGGTCGAGCGCTGCTACGTGCATCGCAGCCTGTATCCGGCGTTCCTCGAAGCTTGCGTGCGCAAGGCGAAGCAGCTGCGGGTAGGCAACGGGATGGAGGCGGAGATCGATATGGGGCCGCTCATCCACGAACGGCAGCTGCGCAATGTGGAAGTGCAAGTGGAAGATGCGCGGGCGCGCGGGGCAGGGATCCTGAACGGCGGAGAGCGGTTGCCGAAGCTGGGCCCGAATTTCTATGCGCCGACGGTGCTGGCCGATGTCACCCACGAGATGCGCGTCATGCGCGAGGAGACGTTTGGTCCGCTGCTTCCGGTGATGGCCTTCGATTCCGATGAGGAAGCCCTGCGGCTGGCGAATGATTCGGAGTTCGGCCTCGCGGCAAGTGTCTGGACACGGGACCGGGCGCGGGGTGCGAGGTTGGCGGAGCAGATCAAAGCCGGAACTGTCATGGTCAATGACGCGATTTCATGCTTCGGCATCAGCGAGGCTCCGCATGGCGGCGTGAAGGCCAGCGGTATTGGGCGGACGCACGGGCGCTTTGGGATGGAAGAAATGGTGCGCGTGAAATATGTCGATTCGGACCGCTTGCCGGGGATGAAGAAAGTCTGGTGGTACGGCTACGGCAGGAAATTCGCCCGGCAGATGGAAGGGTTTGTGGACATGCAGTTCGCGCGCGGGATGGGCGGCGAAGTTGCGCGGCGCAGTGCGGGCCGCGGGGGTGTTTGGTGGGAAGGGGAAGATGTAGGGCGGTGGTGGAGATTCCCTGATAGACCTCAGATGCCAGGGGCCCTTCGACTTCGTGAGCGCTTCGCTTCGCGAAACGCTTGCTCCGCCCAGGGTGAACAGACTTGATAGGGAGGGGAAGGACAAGATGACTGCGTCGGATCCGGGACGAGAGTTTTTGCGGCATACATTGGCTACGTTGGCGTATCGAGGCGGGAAGGTTTTGCGGGATGCTCCGGAATCTTTCGCCGCTTTCTCTGCGGGCGACGGCGGGCGCACGGCCGGGCAGATCCTGGCGCATATGGGCGATTTGATGGATTGGGGGCTGTCGATGGCCGACGGCAGCAGGAAGTGGCACGATTCCGCGCCGCTGGCCTGGAAACAGGAGGTAGACCGGTTCTTTGCGTCGCTGAAGGCCTTCGACGATTACCTGGCCACGGGACAGGCGGTCGCGGCTCCACTCGAGAAGTTGTTTCAGGGTCCGGTCGCCGACGCCCTGACCCATGTGGGTCAGTTGGCGATGATGCGGCGCATGGCCGGATGCGCGATGCGTGGGGAAAATTATTTCGCGGCCGAGATGGTGGCCGGGCGAGTGGGGATCGAGCAGGCGGCGCCGAAGCGGGAGTTTTAGCGTTCCCGTCGATGCCTCGCCCTTTCGCCAAGGTGGTATCGAGTAAAATGGCTGCGTAAGCACATATCCGGCGGCGGTTTGCCGCAGCGATGAGGATCACTTCTTTGGCCACTACCTCGACTCTTTCCAACCACAAAGTGAAAATGAAGAAAGTCGGACAGCGCGCCTGCAACGAGAAAGACGCGAAGGGCAAATTCTGCGGCGGACATTTGAAGCGCTGGTTCTACACCACCGATGTGCAGGAGCAGGCCTGCGGCGATGTGGAGAAGGCCTGGGGCAAGGACGCGGAGGTCTATCGCTGCGAGAATTGCAAGGCTCTGTACTTGCCGAACCCGGAGGATGTGAGCGGGATGAATGTTGCGGGGAAGGGGCAGATTTCGGTCTTCGGGCTGACCTTGCCGGGGAAAGAGAAGTAGTGAACGTATCGGAACTCATCTACGACTGGAACCGGATTCATCCGCAGTCTTTGCGGCCAGCGGGACACGTCTGGCTGAACGATGAGACCTTGCGCGATGGGCTGCAGTCGCCTTCGGTGAGAGATCCTTCGATCCACGAAAAAATTGAAATCCTGCACTTGATGGAAGCGCTGGGCATCAACGCGCTCGATCTTGGATTGCCGGGCGCGGGTCCGCGGGCGGTGGAGCACGTGACGGCTTTGGCGCGCGAGATCGTCAGTCATGGAATGAAGATTCAGGCGAACTGCGCGGCGCGCACGCACGAGAACGATATTCGTCCCATTGCCGACATCGTGCAGAAAACCGGCTTGCGCATCGAGGCGGCGACGTTTCTGGGGTCGAGCCCCATCCGGCGGTATACGGAAGGCTGGACGGATGATTTTCTTTTGCAGACGACCGAAAAAGCCGTGAAGTACGCGGTGTCGCTCGGCCTCGATGTGATGTACGTAACCGAAGACACTTCGCGCTGCGATCCCGAGATGGTGAAACGGCTTTACCGGGCGGCGATCAATCACGGAGCGCGGTCGATTGTCATTTGCGACACGGCGGGTCACGCGACGCCGATGGGAGCATACGCGCTGGTGCGCTTTGTGATGGACGAAGTGGTGAAGCCTTCGGGCGTGAAAGTGCGCGTGGATTGGCACGGGCACTGTGATCGGGGTCTCGCGATCGCCAATTCGATGGCTGCGCTGGTGGCGGGCGCGGACTGCGTGCATGCTTGCGCGCTGGGAGTAGGCGAGCGCGTGGGCAATACGCAGATGGATCAGATGCTGGTGAATCTGAAGCTGATGGGGATTCCGCCGTGGGACGCGCAGGATCTGACCAAGCTCAAGGAGTATTGCCAGGCGGTGTCGCGGGCGACGGGCGTGCCGATTCCGGCGAATTATCCCGTGGTCGGAGAAGATGCGTTCCGCACGGCGACCGGAGTGCATGCGGCGGCGGTGATCAAGGCGTACCGCAAGAACGATCTCGAGCTCGCAAATACGGTCTATTCCGGCGTGCCTTCGCATGTTTTCGGGTTGCAGCAGGTGATCGATATTGGGCCGATGAGCGGAAAGTCGAATGTGCACTTCTGGCTGGAGCGGCATGGGTTCACGGTCACCGACGATCTGGTGGATCGGATCTACAAGCTGGCCAAGGCTTCCGACCACACCTTGAGCGAAGCGGAGATTCTGGGGTGCGTGCAGACGGCAACTTCGGCGGATTAGTCCAACACCTTAAAACGCAGAGATCGCAGAGACGTGCCGCGGAGAACGCGGAGAAACCACTCTGGATTTCGGAATCCATACACTTCGCGGTAACTGTTACCACCCTGCCGTAATCGGCGGTTCCCGCCAAAGCTAACCCCAAGTTCGGCAAGGCGTTGTAATATGACGAATTAACTTCCATGGCCCTTGGTTCACGCGCAGAAGTGTCGGAATCCTTTCCATCGCCGCAGCAGGAAGTCACGAAGTTGTCCGCCCTGCCGGAGATTCGCTCGGCGTTCGCCTGGTTGCGGGCGCAGGAGCCGCAGTTCGCGCACTGGCAACTGGAGATGGCGCGGATTCCGGCGCCTCCATTTGGCGAAACTGCCCGTGGGCAGTGGTTGCAGCAGCGCTTCACGGACCTGGGTCTCGAAGAAGTGCGCATTGACGACGTGGGCAACGTCTTCGGAGTGCGGCGGGGGCTGGGAAAGCGCTATGTCGCGCTGAGCGCCCACATCGACACCGTGTTTCCCGCGGGCACGCCTCTGAACATACGGCAGCAGGGAAGCCGTTTGTACGGGCCGGGAGTTTCCGACAATGGGGCGGGGTTGACAGCGCTGCTGGCGACCGCCGCGGCATTGCGCGCGGCCAAGGTGACGCATCATCTGCCGATTCTGTTCATCGGGAACGTCGGGGAAGAGGGCGAAGGCGATTTGCGCGGGATGCGGCACATTTTTGCGAACGCGCACAAAGACAACATCGTCTACAGCCTGGTGCTGGATGGGGCGGGGGCGGACACGATTGTGGCCGAGGCGTTGGGCAGCCGGCGTTTCGAAGTGATCGTCCGCGGTCCGGGCGGACATTCGTGGAGCGATTTTGGCGCGCCCAATCCGATTCTGGTGCTGGCGCGGGCGATTGAGGAGTTCGCGCACACGCCGGTGCCGGCGTCTCCGAAGACCACGTTCAATATCGGCGTGATTCGCGGCGGCACTTCGGTCAATTCGATTCCAGAGTCGGCGAGCATGCGGGTAGACATCCGCTCCACTTCGATGGCGGAGATGGAACGGCTGGAGCAGATTCTGCGGCAGGCGCTCGATCGCGCGATTGAGGAAGAGACGCTGGCGATGGAGCGGAGATCGACTTCGCAGCGGCGTCCGTTCGGGCTGAGCTGCGAAATCGTGGTGATCGGGAACCGTCCCGCGGGCGAATTGGATGCGAATGCGCGCATCCTGCAGGTGATCCGGGCGGTGGATGCACACCTGGGAAATGCGGCGCAGGTGCAGCGGGCTTCGACGGACGCCAACATTCCTTTGTCGTTGGGGCGAGAGGCAATTGCCATCGGCGGCGGAGGACTGGGCGGCGGAGCGCATACTTTGCAAGAGTGGTTTGACTGTAGCGGGCGCGAACTCGGACTCAAGCGAATCCTGCTGTCGGTGCTCGCGCTCGCGGGAGTGAGCGCATGAACATGAAAATGGCTCTGTTTCTGGCCAGTACGGTTGCCATCATGCAAGCGCAAGAGCCGGCGGCCAAACCCAAGGCGGACGCGATCTATATCCACGGCAACGTTTACACGGGGTTGCCGATTTCTCCGGCGTATCCCGAGATCAAGCGGGCGCAGGCGATCGCGGTGCGTGGCGACCGCATTCAGGCCGTAGGCGAAGAAGCCGACATCCTCAAACTGAAAGGGCCGGAGACGGAGGTCATCAATCTCGCCGGCCACTTTGTGATGCCGGGCTTCAACGATGCGCATCTGCACCTGGCGTCGGCGGGGTTCGAGCGGCAGAGCGTGGACCTGGTGGGCGTGAAGTCGCTCAGCGAATTTCGCGAGCGTATACGCGCGCGGGTGGCGACAGCGGCCCCGGGCGAGTGGATTGTGGGCGGAGGCTGGGACGAGACGTTGTGGCCGGTGAAGGAACTGCCGAGCCGCTGGGACATCGACGAAGTGACGACCGATCATCCCGTGTTCCTGAATCGCGTGGACGGGCACATTGCGGTCGCCAACACGCGGGCGCTGCAACTGGCGAGCATCACCCTGGCCAGCCGCGATCCCGATGGCGGCAAGATTGACCGCGATTCGAGCGGTCAGCCGACCGGTATTTTGCGGGAAACGGCGAAGGAAGCGGTCGAAGTCGTGATCCCAAAACCGACCCACGACCAGCGGCGGCAGGCGATCGAAGCCGCGCTGCGCGATGTGGCGCAGTGGGGAGTGACTTCGATCCAGGATTATTCGACCTGGGAGGATTTCCAGATCTACGAAGAGATCGAGCATGACGGCAAGTTGACGGCGCGGATTTCGGAGTGGCTGCCGTTTAACGATTCGCTGGAGACGCTCGAGGCGCATCGCGCGGAGCATCCACGGTCGGACAATATGCTGCACACCGGCATGCTGAAGGGATTCATGGACGGCTCGCTGGGGTCGCATACGGCGGCGCTACTCGAGCCTTACAGCGATGAACCCAAGAATTCCGGGTTGCCGCAGTACGAGCAGGCCAAGCTGAACGAGATGGCGAAAGAGCGGATTGAGGCCGGCTTCCAGATGGGCTTCCATGCCATTGGAGACAAGGGCGTGCAGATGGCGCTTGACGCGTATGCGGTGGCGGAAAAAGACGCGAAGGAGAAAAAGATCAAGGCCGCCAACGGAGGCGACGATTATCGCTTGCGCATCGAGCACGCGCAGGTGACCACTCCGTTGCAGATCGCGAAGTTCAAAGAGTTGAAGGTGATTGCTTCCATGCAGCCCAGCCACCTGCTGACCGATATGAACTGGGCGATGGACCGGCTGGGGCAAAAGCGCGCGGCGCATTCCTATGCCTGGGCCGACTTCCTGAAAAAAGGCGTGCCGCTGGCCTTTGGGACGGACTATCCGGTGGAACCGGTGACTCCCTTCCGCGGACTCTACGCGGCGGTGACGCGTGCAAGCGAAGACGGCAAAAAGCAGTATTTTCCAGAAGAGAAGCTAACCATGGAGCAGGCGATTGCAGCCTATACCACGGGTTCGGCATTCGCCGAGTTCGAAGAGAAGCAGAAAGGGTTGATTGCGCCCGGGATGCTCGCCGACTTCGTGGAACTGGACCGGGATGTTACCTCGGTCGCTCCGCCGAAGATTCTCGGGACCAAGGTTCTGCGGACCGTGGTGGGCGGCAAGACCGTGTATCAGGCCAAATAAGTGAAGCCTTTGACCGCAGAGAACTGCCGCAGAGGGCGCGGAGAAGGCTCCCACAACACTTTTCCCTTAGCCTGCGTCTAAGAAGTAGGCGCCTGCTGCCGGTGGCGAACAGGTATAATCTTCAGCAGTTTCAGATCCCGGAGGAAGTATTTTATGGACGAGCGCGGAAGCGCTTTTTGGGTGCGTTTGAAGGCCAATCGCCTCGCGTATACCCTGACAATTCTGGCCACCTTGGCCGTCGGCATCCTGATTGGGACGGTGATCTCCCAGGGAGTGAAAGGGCAGGAAAGCAAAAAGGGATCGGATGCGACGCCCCTGTCGGTGCCTTCTCCGCAAGTCCTCTCCAACCAGTTCTCGCAGATCGCCAAGCAGTTGGAACCGAGCGTAGTAAACATCAATACTGAATCGACGATCAAGAATCCGCACCACCGGCGCACGCCGGGCGGAGATGACGACGACAGCGGAGGGGGTGGAACTCCATTTGATGACTTCTTCGACCGCTTTTTCGGCGGTCAGGGTGGTCCGGGTGGCGGCGCGATTCGGGAGCGTTCTCTGGGATCGGGCGTGATTGTCGATCCCAAGGGTTACATCGTTACCAATCGCCACGTGATTGAGAAGGCCGACCGCATTCGCGTGAAGTTGCAGGACGATCCTCCGGGCGCGGTGGGGCACGATGCCAAAGTGATTGGCTCCGATCAGGAGACCGATCTCGCGGTGATCAAGATCGATGTGGATAAGCCGTTGCCGGTAGCTAAACTCGGCAACTCCGACAGCATGCAGGTGGGCGACTGGGTGCTCGCCATTGGCAGCCCGTTTGGATTGCAGGAAACCGTGACGGCGGGCATCGTTTCGGCGAAAGGGCGCGACATTGTGCCCAACCGGCAATTTCAGTCGTTCATCCAGACGGATGCGGCCATTAACCCCGGAAACTCAGGCGGACCGCTGGTCAATATGGCTGGGGAAGTCATCGGCATCAATACCGCAATTTTGACGGATACCAACGCCTATGCGGGCGTGGGTTTTGCCCTGCCCTCGCTTACCATTCGCGATGTGTATAACCAGCTGATTGGGCCGGAGCATCGCGTGGAACGCGGCTCGATCGGGATCATGTTCAATGCACAGGAGAATCCGGCGATTGCCCGAGTGTATGGCACGGGCAGCGGAGTCACCGTGTCTGACGTGACGGCCGGCAGTCCGGCCGAGCAAGCCGGATTGAAAGTGGGCGACACCATCGTTGCGGTCGACGGCAAGCCGGTAAAGAACGGCAACGAACTGGTGGCCGACATCGCGGCACGGAAGCCGGGGTCGAAGGTCTCGATCGGATACATCCGCAATGGCAAGAAGCAGGATGCGTCGGTCACGGTGGCCGATCGCGCCAAGCTGTTTGCCGCGCGACTAGGCGAGGATCAGGAGAATCCTGATCAATCCGGGCCCAAGGAAAGCAAACTGGGCCTGACGGTGCGCGCGCTCACGCAGCAGATGGCCGACCAGTTGGATGTGCCGGCGGGCAAAGGCGTGATCGTGAAAGACGTAAAGCCGGGTTCCTTCGCGGACGATGTGGGGCTGACCCGCGGAGATATCATCCTGGAAATCAACAAGCAAGCCGTGAACAGCGAAGACGACTACACTCGCGTGACCTCGGCATTGAAGAGCGGCCAAGACGTAGTCTTCCTGGTACGTCAGCGGGGCGCTGGCCGGCAGGACGGAACCATCTTCCTGGCCGGTACACTTCCGTAACCTGGAACGCACACCTCTGGTACTTGGCACCGGGATCATGAACGTACGATGATCTCGGTGCCGGGTCTTGCTGAGCGGAGCGATCTTGTTGTATGATCGCGCCCTTTCGGGCTCGGTGGTTCTGCGTAAGTAATAAGAAATTAAGCCAGATAGAGGCTCAAGAGATTTGACGCGATTCATTTCCAGGACGGCGAGGGTGGTGGGGGCGGTTTGTACCCTCCTGCTGGGATGTGCGCTGGCGCTGGGACAAAGCAGCGGCACCAGCAAGAAAACCACCCACAAGACGGCGACCCATCACAAAGCGACCAAATCTTCCACGCACAGCTCGAAAGCAAAGCGATCGCGGAAGAGCGCCAGCTGGAGGCGGCGCGGGCAGCAGAAGATCGATCCGCAGCGCGCCCGGGAAATCCAGGAGGCGCTGATTCGCGAGCACTACATGAGTGGGAACGCGACCGGAAAATGGGACGACTCTTCGCAAAAAGCCATGGAGAAATTTCAGGCCGACAATGGCTGGCAGAGCAAGATGGTCCCCGACTCACGCGCGCTGATCAAGCTTGGCCTGGGCCCCGACCACCAGCACCTGCTGAATCCGGAAAGCGCGATGACCACGGCGCCCGCCGCGAGTCCCGTGCAACCGAAGGACGATCCGGTAACCCCTCCGCAGAAATAGGGGAGGGCGGGCTTCGGTCGGCAGTCTTCCAGGAAAACCCTGCACGACTTACAGGTCGAGTCAGGTTGGCTTGCGCGAACTGGAACCAATCGCGAAGGAAATTCCGCATCTCAATAGTTGTCTGCTAAGTCTCTTTGCAACGAATGTATCCTCACTTCGGAGCATCTTACTGGGCATGTAGTCGTGTTATCATCCCGACCCAAGGGAAATTAGCTGATGAAGGCGGCTCGTGAAATGATGCGGCTTGCTCTGCGGATCCCCTCGATCTTTCTGCTTACAACCTTTCTCCTGTTGGCTTGTGTTGCTCCCAAGAATTCGCCCAACCCCGTGCCCAGCACGACGACTCCGGGAATCGGGCCGGCGAGTTGCTCGCTTGGTCAGGATTGGTGCCAGGGAAGGTGTGTGGATACGATCACGTTCGTCACCGACAGCGCGAACTGCGGGCGATGTGGCAACCAGTGCGCTTTTTCGGAGACCTGTAACGCTGGCTTCTGCGATTGCGCTCCGGGCTATGAAAAGTGCATGGGCAGTTGTGTGAACAGTGCAATGTTTGTGAGTGATTCGCAGAACTGCGGCCGCTGCGGGAATTCCTGTGGGATTGGCGAGACCTGCCTGGGCGGGATGTGCCAGAAGCTCTGATATGGCGCGGAGGCGTGAGTCGACATAGTTTGTGGTCAACGGACGTAGCGTGCCAGGGCGAAGAATCAGGCGCTGGAGCGCGTAGTCATTATGCGTGACGCAAGGGCACGACCGAACGTCGTGCCCTTCCCAAAGCACTTCGAAGCCAATTTTCTCGCGGACTTCCAAAGAGCCTTTTATTAGACGCGTCACCGCTCGCGCGCTGGCGGACGACTAGGCCTTCATCACCGGGTTCGGGAAGTAGGGCAGCGGCTGGCCGTTCACGATGGCGCGCGGATTGGCATCGACCAGGGTGTCGGCGAGATCTTCTCCATAGAGTTCGGCGACCGCGTCGCGCGCGGCCGAGAGCAGGGGTTTGCGGTATTCGGTGTCGTGGCCGTCGCTGGCAAGAATGTGGACCGCATCGCGGTCGAGCAGCCATTTCGCGGCGCGGCTCACGCGTTCTCCCCAGGACCCGGTAAAGGCCGAGGCGGTGACCTGGACGACGCATCCTTGCTCAATCCATTGCAGCACGCGCTGTGGCGACTGCTGCAGGATGGGATTGCGCTCGGGATGGGTGAGAACCGGAGTGATGCCTTTGTCGCCCAACTGCGTGAAACACTCGTTGATCTGCATCGGAACGCTGTAGTTGCTCAGCTCAACCAGCAGGTAGTGGCCGCCCTCGATGGTGTAGTGATCGGGGCGGGCAAGGACATCCTGCAGGTTCTCGTAAGAGAGATGAAAGTCGCATCCCAGGCTGATCTTGGGAGCGCCTCCGGTTAATTCGCGCAGGTGCGTGACCAAGGTCTGCAAATATTCGCGGTCGTAGTGGTAGCGCTCGTTGGCATGGGGCGTGACCACGGTATGCTCAATGCCATCTTCGGCGGCCATGCGGCACATGGCTTGGGCCGTTTCCCAGTTCTTGGGGCCGTCATCAACTTCGGGGAGAATGTGGCAGTGGATGTCGATCACAACGTCTGCGACGATTTAAGCAGATTTTGGGCGTGCTGTCAGCTGTCAGCCTTCGGGCCGAGATTGGGTTTGTGGAAGTTTCCCCCAAAAGCTTTTTACCACCAAGGACACCAAGGGGCACGAAGGGAAGGTCGACTTGGATTTGTGGTCGAGAAAACTATTTACCGCAAAGTTCGCGAAGAACCGCCGCAAAGGTCGCGAAGAAGAGAAGATTTTCTCCGCGGTCTCGGCGCGCTCGGCGGTTAAACGCTTTTGCCGTATCTCTCCTGCATGAACTCGGCAATCCCGGCGTAGGCGTGGGTGAGCGTTTTCTCGTCCGGCAAGAAGACGATGCGGAAATGTTTGGTGCCGGGCTTTTGTCCGAAGCCGGAGCCGTGGACGACCAGGACGTGCTTCTGCAGCAGCAACTCTTTCACGAAAACGTCGTCGCCTTCGGGGATGTCGAGTTTCGGATAGGCGTAGAAGGCACCGCGCGGGGAAACGCAACTGACGCGCGGGGTCGAGTTGCACCAGTTCACCGTGAGATCGCGGCGGGAGCGGAGCTTCTTTATGACTTCGATCAGATGATCTTGCGGTCCTTCAAGCGCGGGCTTGATGGCGTATTGCTCGGGATGGTTGGCGCACAGGCGCGAACGCAGCAGCTTGTTGACTCCTTCGACATACGGCTGAACCACCGCCGCATCGCCACTGATGACGCCCCATCCGATGCGCCATCCGGGCGCGAGGTAATTCTTCGACAAGCCACCAAAGGTCACGACCGGAACGTCGGGCGCGACCGCCGCGAGCGAGACGTGCTGGTCGTCGTCGAGGATGAGTTTGTCGTAGATTTCGTCGGCGAAGATGACCAGATTGTGGCGGCGTGCGAGTTCGGCAATGTCCTCGAGCATCTTGCGGGTGCAGACCGACCCCGTCGGGTTATTGGGATTGATCAGCACGATGCCGCGCGTGCGCCCGGTGATCTTGCGCTTGATGTCGTCGAGATCGGGCTGCCATCCGTTTTCTTCGTTCAGGTAGTAAGTGTTGAGCCCGATGTCGAGTTTCGCCAGCACCGCTGAGTAGAGCGGGTAGTCGGGACTGGGCGTGAGCACGTCCTCGCCGGGATTGAGCAGGGCGGTCAGGCAGATGTCAACGCTCTCGCTGACACCGGAGGTGACAAAGACGTCCTGAATATTGGTGATGCTTTTGCGCGCGGCCTCGCCGCGGATGGCATCGAGCGCCGGTTTGATTCCCGGAGGAAGGAGCGTATCCGTTCTTGCCGTCGCGCATCGCCTTGTAAACGGCTTCGATCAGGTGCGCGGGCGTCTGGAAGTCGAAGTTGAGCGGGTCGCCGATATTGAGCGGCAGGATCTTGTGTCCCTGCTTGACGACTTCGTCGGCTACGCACGCCAGATCGCGGATGGCATAGCGGACGTTTTCCAGGCGGGAGGCGGCGCTGATTTCGCGGGATTGGGTCAGGGGCATAGATGAAGCTCCTGCTCGATTCTACCCAAAGCCCCGTCGAATTGTATGCGGAAGAGCGTCACCGGGGCTTGTGAGGCGGCACAGAGCCCTATTCAGGCGCATTTTTGAAGTCTGCGGAGACCTGGCCGCCGTAATGCTGGACGACATAAGCGGCGACGTGGGCAATCGCATCGTGCAGCGACGCCGTTGTGCCGCGATGATGGCCGGTGAAGACGACCAGGACAATGGGCTGTCCGTTGACCCACAGGACGCCGGCGTCATTCGCGATGAAAGGCTGGCCGTCGCCCGTCTTGTGGGCGATGCGGACGTTGTCCAGATAGCGCGGGAAGCGGTCGTTCACCTGCTGCTTTTCCATGATGCCGAGGATCAGGTCGCTTGCGCTCTTCGATACAAGCTTTCCTGTCGCCATCATTTCCAGCAACTCTCCGATTTCCCGGGTGGTGGAGTGGCCGAAATAAATGCCCGCGTCGTAGATGGTGTGGCCGAAAGCATCCTGTACCTGCTGGTCGCTGTATCGACCGAACGGGAAGTCAACGGTCTGGTCGCCGCTGGCGTGGCGATAGCTGGGATCGAGGGTCCCGAGCCAGGTGCGGTCCCAGTCAAGGTCTGCGAATTGGATGGACGTATTCGCGAGGCCCAGGCTGTGCGCGTAGGCGGTCACGTTGTCACGCCCGACTTTATCGGCAAGGGCGTCGGTGGCTTCGTTGTCACTGATGATGATCATCAGGGTCAGCAAGTCTTTCACGGTCGGTGTCAGGCCGGGATCGAGGGCATAGAGGACGCCCGAAGGCAGGCGCTCATTGGCGGCGGTCAGCGGAATGCGATCGGACAGAGAAAACTTGCCCTCCTGTATCTGGTGCATGACTTCGGCGGCGATGGCCAGCTTGATGACGCTGAAAGTTTCGAACACCTTGTCGGAATCGAGCGCGAGTTCCTCGCCGGTGGAGAGATTCTTCATGTAGATCGACATGTCTCCGGGAAAGGTGCTCTTGATCTGCTCCAGTTGGGTTCGCAAGGCAGCGAGAGATGGTTGGGCGTTCCCGCCAAGCTGGGAAGTTACTCCGTCCAGCAATTGCGTGTTCTTGTTCAGCGCCTGCTGCAGGAGTTGAGCCTGTTGCCGAGCCGTGGCCCAATCCTGTTTCTCGACCGCTTCGGTCAGTCCGGGCAATTCCAGATGAGCGTACGTATAGCGCGCTCCGTAGAGCATGTGTTTGAACCACGGCCTGCCGGGAATTCCGTCGGGATTCAGCCAGTTGCGTTCCACCTGCATCATGGCGTGATTCACGGTTTCAGTTTGCGCCGGGGAGAGATTTCCGGCGGCCAGTGCGGCCGCCAGCGATTGATCGAGGCGGGTGCCGGCTGCGGCAAAGTGGTCGATGTCCTGCAATAGCGGGCTGAGGTCGAGTTGACTGAGATCCTTGCCCTTGGCGAGATCGTGAACAAAATCACGGATGTTGCCGGCGTAATTCGCGAAGTCGAAAGGCAGGACATCGGCATTGGCGAGCCGCAGGGCGAGCACTCCCCACAATTGCGACATGAGCGTGTGGTAGCGATAGCCGGGATCGCCAAAGTGATTCATCCAGTAGAAATCGTCGTACATGGAATGGTAAACGCCGTAAGGTCCCTCGAAGCTGAGGCCGAAGACGGGCATTCCCACGAAGTTGAGAAAGACGGTATGGTCCGAGCCGCTGCCGATACGGGTGTCGGGCAGCGTGTAGTCGGTTACATCGCCAGGTTTTTTCTCTTCCGCCTGCTCGCGAAGTTTCGATTGTTTCCAGGCCTCGTACAGTGATTTGCCCGAGGGATCCTGCAGAGAGTGAGTGGTTTCGACCAGCATGGGCGCCAGCGAGGCTACGGCATCGCCCTTGAAATCAGGGCCGGAGGTGGAGGAATCCACGTTGATGTAGGCGACGGCTTTCTTGCGCAGTTCCTCGGCGAATTGCTCTCCCCATTCGGTGGAACCGGTGAGGCCCACTTCCTCTCCGTCCCAACTGCAAATCACCAGGGTGCGCCGCGGGCGGATCCCCTGCTTGAGCATTTCTCCCAGCGCCCGGGTCATTTCCATCATGGAGGCGGTTCCGCTGCTGGGATCGACGCCGCCGAAGACCCAGGCGTCGCGGTGATTGCCCAGCACCACCCATTCGTCGGGCAACTCGGCGCCGCGGATGCGCGCCTCGACGACGTAGTAGGGCTTGATCGAATTGTCCATTTGAATGTTCAGGTGGACGCGGGCGCGCTCTCCGCCGAGGTGGTACTCGATCGGCAAACCGCCTTGCCAATCCGCGGGCGCCATCGGGCCGCCCAGGTTTTCGAGAAGCGGCTTGGCATCCTGCCAGGAGAGCGGCAGCGCCATGATTTTGGGCACCGACACCGCCTGGCTTAAGGGGATTCGTTTCGCGCCGGGAACGCTGGCCCAGCCGGGAGTCAGCGGATCGCCGGGCACCATGAAGTCATAAGTGATGGCGCCGCGCTGGATGTGGCTCTCCGGGCCCCACGGGCCGTCAGGGAAGACTTTGCCCTTTTTGTAGCCGTCTTCCGCGGGATCGCTATAGATCAGGATGGCGGCAGCGCCTTCGCGCTGTGCGGTGAGCGCCTTGAATCCGCGGTAGCTGTAGGGATTCGAGTAACGCACCAGCACGATTTTGCCTTTGACGTCGATGCCATTCTTGCGAAGGAGGTCGTAATCCTCGGGATTGCCGCTGTGCGCGTAGACCACGGGCGCGGTCACGTCGCCGGAGATGGACATGCCGGTCCAGGCAGAACTCACGCGGGGATTCTTGGTGTCGGGATCGACATCGTATCCCGCTTCCCGCAGCGAGGCTTTGTAATGGACAGGAGCGACCATTTCGAGCGAGGTACTCTTCGGTTCGGTGCTGTAGACGTCATAGCGGCGGATGACAACATCCTCAAGGCCCTGCTTGCGCCACTCGTCGGCGACATAGTTCGCGAGATCGTTGTTGCGCTTGGAGCCGGCGATGTGTGGTTCCGCGGTGAAGATGCGATGCTGCCGCCGCTCCTCGTCCGGGCTGGGGATGGCCTTGAACTGCTTTTCGATCTGACTCTCGTGGCTGGCCGAGGCGGCGGTGAAGCCCGAGATCGAGGATTGCGACCACAGGCTCGACGGATTCAGCTGCAGGAAAACCAGGAGAACGACGGAAGACAGCAGACGACGGATGGATGGACGCATAAGGGGCACCCGGGGAATGTGGATTGGAAAGCTGTCGACGAGTCAGTATATGCAATGGGGGTGGCGTCGGCTAAAGCGAATTGGGTCGGGTGCATCGCTACCCGACTCCTCCGGCTGGAGCGAGGACGCGGCAGGAGCACGTGACGCGAACCCAAGGTCCCTCGACGCGCCGAATCGGTTACTGCGCAACCGATCCGGCTTGCTTGGGATGACAAATCTTAGACGAGAATGACGTCAGCCGCCAGAACCGAAGTCCTGACGGCTGAGGTCTGAGGTCCGACGTCCGGCTTACTCCCCCGTATCGATCTGCGCGCGCTGCAGCTTGTCGGAGTAGTCGACGTAGATCGACTTCCACTCGGTGTAGAAGTCGATGGCGCCGATGCCGCCTTCGCGGTGGCCGTTGCCGGTGGCTTTGACTCCGCCAAAGGGCAGATGAACTTCCGCGCCGATGGTGGGAGCGTTGATGTAGGTAATGCCGGCGTAAAGGTCGCGCATCGCGACGAAGGCCTTGTTCACGTCTTTGGTGTAGATCGCGGACGAGAGGCCGTATTCGATGTTGTTGGCGATTTCAATGGCATCTTCCAGATCGTCGCAGGGGATGATCGAAACCACGGGTCCAAAGATTTCTTCCTGGGCGATGCGCATCTTGGGATCGACGTCGACGAATACCGTGGGCTCGAGGAACCAGCCGTACTGGTAATCGCCCTTATCGAGGCGGTTGCCGCCGGTCTTCAATTTTGCGCCTTCGGCTTTGCCGATTTCCACGTAGCTCAGATCGGTCTTGAGTTGCGCTTCATTGACGGCGGGGCCCATGTCGACGCTTTCATCGAGTCCATTGCCGACTTTCAGAGCCTTGGCGCGTTCCACGTAACGCGAGACGAATTCGCTGTAGACGCCCTTCTGCACGATGATGCGGCTGGTGGCGGTGCAACGCTGTCCGGTGGTGCCGAAACCTCCCCAGAGTCCGCCTTCGATGGCGAGATCGAGGTTGGCGTCATCGAGCACGATCATGGGATTCTTGCCGCCGAGTTCGAGGGAACAGTGCTTGAAAGTCTTGGCGGCGGTGGTGCCCACGATGCGCCCCACATCGGTGGATCCAGTGAGCGAGATAGCCTTAACGTCCGGGTGCTCCATCAGCGGGCCGCCGATTTTCGAACCGAATCCGGCGACGATGTTGATCACACCCTTAGGGACACCGGCGTCGGCGAGAGTGCGGACCAGGTTATAAGTCGAGAGCGGAGTGTCTTGCGCGGGCTTGATCACGCAAGTGTTGCCGCAAACGATCGCGGGCAGCAGCTTCCACGAAGGAATCGCCATGGGGAAATTCCAGGGTGTGATCATGCCGCAGACGCCGAGGGGCGTGCGCACGGCCATCGCGAACTTGTTGGGCAACTCGGAAGGCGTGGTTGGGCCGAACATGCGGCGGCCTTCTCCGGCCATGTAATAGGCGGTGTCGATGGCTTCCTGGGTATCGCCGCGGGTTTCCTTCAGAACTTTGCCCATTTCGCGGGTCATGTCGCGGGAATATTCTTCTTTCCGTTCGAGCAGCATTTCCCCGGCGCGATAGACGATCTCGGCGCGCTTAGGGGCGGGAACCAGTCGCCACTTGGCGAAGGCGCGCTTGGCGGCTTCGACAGCGGCGTCAACATCGGCTTTGCCGGACTTCTGAAAGATGCCGACCACGTCGCGGGTGTCGGCGGGGTTGCGGTTTTCGAAGGTCTCGCCGGTCGAGGCCTCGACCCACTCGCCGTCGATGAAATTCTTGTAAACCTTGGTGCGGGTGGCGCTGCCGACAGAGGTCGGCTTGGTAAGAGTATCGGTAGCCATATGAGGTCTCCTTAGGAATCCTGGGAACCTTCTATGGTACAGATGGGTTCGAGTACTGGGCAAGTGAGGGGGGTGGCTTTGCGGAGTGGTGCCCTCATATCGCACGAGGTGGCCGAAGAAGCCCTTGACTCTGGACCGGGTTCCGGGGTCTAGACTGTAGGGGTGAAGGCGCGAACCACATCGACCTTGCGTTCCGGCAGTCTTGCGAAAGTGGCCGGAATCAGTCCGGACACATTAAGGCTCTACGAACGGCGGGGTCTATTCGCGCATCCCCCGCGCGGTTCAAACGGATATCGCATCTACCCATCCCAGTTGATCGACCGAGTGCGGCTGATTCGCGCCGCGCTCTCCATCGGCTTCACCATCGATGAACTCAAGGAAATTCTGGCGATGCGGGATCGTGGCGGGTTGCCGTGTACCCGGGTGCGCGACCTGGCGGCCGCGAAGCTGCGCCGGCTCGAAAACCACATCCTCGAATTGAACGAGTTGCACGATCAGTTGAAGCGGGCAGTGGAGCATTGGAATGTGCTGTTGAGGAAAGCCTCACCACCGCTGAAACCGGCCGGTCTCTTGGACTCGCTGGCGGCTTCGCATTCGGCCGGACGCTCCTTGCCGCCGGAGTTGTACACGGCGTTGGGTGAGGGAACTTCTCGGAAAGGGAAACGCAAATGAATCAGCATCGTGTCGCGAGGTTTGTCCTGTTGAGCGCGGCGGTTTTGGCTCTGGCTTTCTATGCGGTGGCGCAGAGCAGTGACGATTCGATGCAGCAGTGCCACCACAAGGATGGGGCGGGCTCGCAAAAGACCATGGCCATGCAACAGCGTGGAAACCAGGGCATGGGCTTTGACCAATCCAAGACCACGCATCACTTCCGCCTGACCAAGGATGGAGGAGTGATCGAGGTCGAAGCCAATGATCCGAAGGACAGCGAGAGCCGGGACCAGATCCGGATGCACCTGTCGCACGTGGCCCGGGCGTTCGCGGATGGAGACTTTGACATCCCCATGTTTGTGCACGACAAGGTGCCCGACGGCGTGCCGGTCATGAAAGCCCGCAGCCAGCAGATTCAGTATCGTTTCGAGACGACGGAAAACGGAGGGCGCGTGGTGATCTCCAGCAAAGACCCGCAAGCTCTGGCTGCTATCCACCAGTTTCTCGCTTTTCAGATTCGCGAACACCAAACCGGAGACGATCCCACCGTGCGTTGAGTTCGAATCGGTTCTTCCACCTATTACCTCGGTAATCTTCTTGGTCGTGACCCAAGTTAATCAACGGTTCTCGCTCAGTTAAGCTTGTGATAGTGTTGAAATTACCCCATATTCTCTAAGTTTGGCTGGAGCCAGTGGCCTCAGTTTCGTCGAAGAGCAAGCCCGGAATCCACATTGCGTGGAAGACAGTCACCTATCGCAGTGTGATCTTGATGGTGTTGGCGGTGCTGGTGGCGATGCTTGCCGGCATGCACTTTGCATTTCCGCAGTTCACCGCCAGCGGACTGAAGGCGGCGGGCAGCTTGGGCAGCCATTTGTTGGAAGCCGTGGCTGGAGCGGCGGGGACTCCCGTCAAGTCCAGCGCCATGAACTCGCAGCAGGCCCACATCACTGCCCTCGACGGCACGGTGCGGGTAAAGAAATCTACCAGCAACAGTTGGATTAATGCCGATTACAGCGTGCCACTGGAGAAGGGCGACGTGATCCAGACCGGCTCCGAAGGCATGGCCAAGATCGTTTTTAATGATGGAACCAACTACACGGTGAAACAGGACTCGCTGATTGTGATCGAGGAGAATTCGGCCAACGAACAGCAGCAGACCAACGTGGCGGTGGCGGTGAGCACGGGCACGGTGGACCTGACAACCGCGACCTATTCGCAAGGGTCGAAATCGCAGGTGATCGTGGGCGGAGCGACGGCTTCGCTGGCTCCCGAGAGCGCGGCCATGGTGCACAATGACCCCAAGGCCGATCAGCACGAGATCCTGGTGAAAAAAGGTTCAGGTGATGTGACGCGCAACGGCGAAACCGTTCGCCTGTCGGACTGGGAGAAGGTGAGTTTCGATGCGGCCGCGCCTAAGATGGAGAAAGAAAAGGAGATCGGCCCGCCGACCCCGATTTCTCCGGCGAACATGATGCCCATTTTCGTGGCTGGAGATCCGAAGCCGATCGAGTTCTCCTGGACCAAGATGCCGAATGCGGTCGGCTACCGGTTGCGAATCTCGCGCAACCCGTACTTCTCGTCGATGGTGGTGGATCGCAAGGTGGGGACGGCGGATGTAGAGGTATCAGGACTGGCACAGGGAGCGTACTACTGGCTGGTGCAGTCCTATGACGCGGGGGGGAAAGAATCGGTGGAGAGCGAGAAGAACCGCTTCACCTTGATTCCCAAAGGCAAGGATTCGGAGGCCATCCGGCTGGATGTGGATCCGTTTGTTCAGCATGGGCATGTGATTGAGTTGACCGGGAAGACGGAGGCGGGCGCGCGGGTGATGGTGAACGGGCGGGAAGTGCCGGTAGTGGGCAACGATGGAGGCTTTCACTTCTTTACGCCGCCGCTGCCGCCGGGAGAGAACGTGATTACCATCACGGCACAGGACGCCAAGGGTGGCGTGAACACGCAGCAGAAGAAAGTTGTGATCCAGTAAAGTTTGGACTCGGGGCCGGACGACCGAGGTGCAAGAACCTTCGTGCACGGCAGGGGCGGGAGATATCTCATAGAATAAAGACCGTCTCGACTGTCACAGGGCGATGGCAAACCGGGAAGGCTCCCGGAAACTGACAGGCTCAAGAGAGAGAAGTTTTCGTATGTCATCAAACGGCTTTCACTCAAACGCGTCGCGCATGCACAACCTGCGGTCGCTTTTCAGTATTTTTTCCAGCGACCTGGCTATCGACCTGGGCACCGCCAACACGCTGGTCTATGCGCGGGGCAAGGGCATTGTGGTCAACGAACCATCGATCGTCGCCATCAACAAGAACACCGGCGAAGTCGAAGCGGTCGGCAAGGAAGCGAAAGAAATGCTGGGACGGACCCCGGGCAACATCGTCGCCATCAAGCCGATGAAAGACGGGGTGATCGCCGACTTCAAAGTCACCGAGAAGATGCTGAACTATTTCATTCAGAAGGCGCACAACCGCAAGATGCTGGTGCATCCGCGGATCGTGATCGGAGTGCCTTCGGAAATTACCCAGGTGGAAAAGCGCGCGGTCATGGATAGCGCCTATCGCGCCAAGGCGAGCGAAGTGCACCTCGTCGAACAAGCCATGGTGGCGGCGATCGGCGCGGGCTTGCCCATCACCGAACCCAGCGGCAACATGGTGGTCGACATCGGCGGCGGCACCACTGACATCGCCGTCATTTCTTTGAGCGGCATTGTCTATTCGCGTTCCGTGCGCATGGCCGGAAACCAGATGGACGAAGCCATCATGAATTACCTGAAGCGGAAATATAACCTGCTGATCGGCGAGCGTACCGGTGAGCAGATCAAGATTGAGATCGGCAGCGCCTATCCGCTGGACAAGCCGCTGACCATGGAAATCAAGGGCCGCAACCTGATCGAGGGTGTGCCCAAGACCATCACCGTCGATGACAGCGAAATCCGCGAAGCGTTGAGCGAGTGTGTTTCGACCATCATGAATGCCATTCGCGTTGCGCTCGAGCGGACGCCTCCCGAGCTTTCGGCCGACATCAGCGACCGCGGCATCGTGTTGACCGGGGGCGGCGCGTTGCTGAAGAATCTGGATAAGCGCATCCGCGAAGAAACCGGGCTGCCGGTTTCGATCGCCGACGATCCGCTGTGCAGCGTGGTGCTGGGCACCGGCAAGATGCTCAGCGATTTCAAGCTGCTCAGGAAGATTTCGATCGAGTAGACCAGTTTCGAGTACCGAGTACCCAGTACCGAGACAAGCTTGAAAATCCGTTTCCCATCATGACGGCCAGAACACAATTTGTCTGGGATCGCATCGCGCGCGATGCTTCATCCCAATCTCAATACTCGGGCTGGGTACTCGGTACTCGGTACTCGGTACTCGAAACTGAAGTATGGAATCCGTATTCGGCCGTTACCGCAATCTGACCATCCTGGTGGGAGTGTTGTTCCTGCAGGTGCTCGGGTTGGCGATGCAGATCAAGCGCAACGTCGATAACGAGCCCACCCGTCTGATCCGCGTGTGGACCATCAGCGCAGTGACCCCCTTTGAAAAAGCGATCGTTTGGATTCAGAGCGGCGGTTCCAACCTGTGGCACAACTACTTTTACCTGCGGGGCGTGCGCCAGGAAAACCGGGACTTGAAAGCGGAGATCGAGCAGTTGCGGCTCGATCAGGTGCGGTTGAGCGAAGATGCCGGACAGGCGCGCCGACTGCAGTTGCTGCTGGGATTCAAGGAACAATTCATCTCGCAGACGGTGGCGGCCCAGGTCATCGGTTCGAGCGGCAGCGAGCAGTCACGATCGGTTTACATCGACAAGGGATGGCGCGATGGCATTCGTCCCGACATGGCGGTCATGACCGCCGACGGGGTGGTGGGAAAGGTTCTGCGCGTCTACGGGCAGAGGCCGCTGGAGGCTTCGACTTCGGAAGTGCTGCTGATCAACGATCAGAGCAGCGGAGTGGGCGCGATCCTGGAGAAATCACGGCTGCAGGGAATTATTCGAGGGTCCGCCGCCGGAGAAGTCGTCCTCGAAAAAATCATGTCGGACGAGAAGGTGCAACCGGGGGAGCGCGTGCTCACCAGCGGCGGCGATCAGATCTTCCCCAAAGGTTTGCCGGTCGGAACGGTAGTGAATTCGGTGACCGGGCAAGATTTGTTTCAGAATATCAAGGTGAAGCCCACGGCGAACCTGAGCAAGCTCGAAGAAGTGCTGGTGATCACCAAGCTGGAAGATAAGACTCCCGCAGTCGCTGACGCCGGGTCCCTGCGCGCCGTCGATATTCTGGCGCAAAAGCTGCCTTCGGTGCCCGAAAAGCCAGCCGAAGATGCGAACAAGGCTGCCCCGGGTGGGACTGCCCCTGTAACGCCGGGAGCACCGGCCAAGCCGGAGATCACGAGCCAGCCCAACCATGCGGGAGGCAACCCTGAGACGGCACCCGCGCTCGTGAAACCGGCGGGCACCGTATTGGTGAAACCCGCGACCGATCAGCAGCCCGCACCTCCGGCTGTGA
This sequence comes from Terriglobia bacterium, assembly GCA_963832635.1. Classification (GTDB taxonomy): domain Bacteria; phylum Acidobacteriota; class Terriglobia; order Terriglobales; family Acidobacteriaceae; genus DATFTE01. The sequence continues at coordinate 339,285 of CAWHVH010000007.1, forward strand.
AAGTCTCGAATACGGCGGGTGGCGCCACCTCTGTTCCTGCAACCAGGCCCAAGCCTAAGCCGCAACTGGTTCCGCCAAAGCCAGACGCCAGCCCGTCGCAGCCGCCTCCCGTGGAGGACAAGCCTCAATAGCGTGCCCATCACCTACACATCTCAGGAACAGGTAGAGGTTTACCGGTTCAGCGTTCCGACGGCGATTATCGTCCCGCTGCTGGCGCTGTTCCTGCAGGCGTTTCTGCCGCTGCGGCTGCATTTCTTCTCGATTTTCGACTTGCCTTTGCTGGTGGTGATCTTCTTCGCAGTCGCCCGCCGCAGCCAGATTACCGGCTTGCTGACCGGGGCGGTGATCGGCATTCTGCAGGACTCGCTCACCCATCAGCCCATTGGCGTCTATGGCATCGCCAAAACGGTAGTGGGATATGGCGCATCGTCGCTGGGAGTGAAGATCGACGTGGAGAACGCCGGGACGCGTTTTCTGGTGACGCTGTTCTTCTATGTCATCCACGAGATTGTGTATTTTGCGGTCGCGCGCTGGCTGTTGAGCCTCAGCTTGCAGTGGAGTTGGTCGCACGAACTGGGATCAGGACTGGCGAATGCCGCGCTGGCGGTGGCGCTGTTTGCCGGATTAGACAAGCTGAAGCAGAGAACGTGAGAGCGGACGTCGGACCCCGGACGTCGGACCTCGGACCTCGGACCTCGGACCCGGACGTCAGGCTTTCATCATTGTGCTGTAGAGGCGCAGCTTCGCTGCGTGCGGGGGGCCGGGCGGATGTAACTGATGAATAGTGGCCAAATTGTCTGTTCGATTATTTCGGTGATTTGTTTTGCAGTGGCGATCGGGAGCAAGGAGTTCTGGTGGGGACGCGTTGGCGGTGGATTCTCCCCACCCACCCGGCGTCACACGGTTCCCAAGTTGGTCGGAAGGATCGGTTTCGTGATCGCTGGAATTTGGTTCTTAATTGGAGCGTTTCACCGTTAATTCCCCATAGGCATCAACAGACAGCACCACGGACGCGCAGGCGCGCGCGGCCACATTTTTTGCCAGACGCAGCAGAGCTGCGTCTCTACCAGAGGCGTTTTCCTGGAACCTAGAGCCTTGCGCCGACCTCTTCCAACACTTCCTGCCAGGGGCACGGCTCGCCCTTGAGCCTTTGCACGGCAGCTTGGCCGTCCCTTACCCAGACGATCTTGAATTTTGCCTGGCAATTTTCCGCGCGCACGAGCAGGCCGTCTCCGCAACGGAGTTTGCGCCGAATACCGGTCAGCAAGGCGCCGCTGGGGCTCAGGCTGCGGGCGAGGGCGTCCTGGGCGAAGAGTTCGCCATCTGCGTCCACGCCGGCAATCCGCACCGACACCTCCGCCCGGGCCCGGGGCTCTTGTCTGCGGTCCATCTGGAGATCATCGAACAAAACGGCGTGAATCGCAGTGACGGGAGAACGGCAAATGCAATCGGGCATTACGAAAGTCACGGAAAGTCCCTTCGTGTCCCGATTCTGCAACCGCCTGCAGCACCATCGCGGGTTACAATGAGCTTTACTTTCCCGAAAGGAAATTTCGACCCCTGAGGCGGTTTCCCGAGGTCTGACGCCCGAGGTCCGAAGTCCGATTTCCGATGTTTGGCCGCGACGAAAAAGTTTCGCCCATCCGCCTCACCGCGGTGCAGTACATCATCCTGGTCATTTTTTTGATCCTGGCCTACGGATTGTGGCGGCTGCAAGTGGTGCAGAGCGATTTCTACGCCTCGCTGGCGGAAAAGAACCGCATTCGCAACGTGCCCATTCTGGCGCCGCGCGGAAAAATTCTGGACCGCGAAGGCCGGATTATCGTCGACAACTATCCTTCGTTCACCGCTTTGCTGCTGCGCGATTCTTCCCGCGATCTGATGGCCGATTCCGAACTGATTGCGCGCGGTTTGCACATGGACCCGGACGAGTTGCGGGAGCGCATCCGCAAGTTCCAGTCCATGCCGCAGTATCAGCCCATCTATCTGAAAGACGACATCACTCCGGATGAGCTGGCCTTCGTCGAGGCCCACCGGAACGAGTTGCCGGAGCTCGACACCATCATGGCGCACCGGCGCCTGTATCCGCGGAACGGGTTCATGGCCCACCTGATCGGCTACGTGGGCGAAGTGAGCGAACAGATGCTGAACCAGCCGCGTTGGGAGTTCAACAATCCCGGCGATGTCGTGGGCCAGTCGGGTGTGGAACTCGAGTACAACAACATTCTGATGGGGAAGAACGGATTCCGGCGCGCCATCGTGAACAGCCGCGGCAAGGAAGTGGGGCGTCTCGATCAGACTCCGGCGGTGCCCGGGAAGCAGCTCAAGCTCACCATTGACATCGATCTGCAGATCGCGGCGGAGCAGGCGCTCGACGGGAAGAATGGAGCGATCGTGGCCATGGATCCGCGCAATGGTGAGATTCTGGCCATGGTCAGCCGGCCTACCTTCGATCCCAACGATTTCGCGGTGCATATCTCGCGCGAAGAGTGGAGCCAGCTGGTCAACGATGACAATCACCCGCTGCTGAATAAAGCCATCCAGGCGCAACTGGCCCCGGGTTCGGTGTTCAAGATCATTATGGCGACCGCGGGACTGCAGGAAGGGATCGCGCAGGACATGCATGTGATCTGCAACGGCGGCGCGATCTTTTATGGCAGGTATTTCAAGTGCTGGATCAGCGCCGAACACCGTGGTCACGGCGTGGTCGATATCAGCAAAGCCATCTATCAATCGTGTGACGTGTTCTTCTACACGCTGGCGGAAAAGTTGGGCATCGATCGCATCGCCAAGTATGCCACCGAGTTCGGGCTGGGACAGAAAACCAACATCGATCTGCCGCAGGAAGTGAGCGGGGTGATGCCGTCGGAGGAGTGGAAGATCCGCAATTTCAAGCAGAAGTGGTACGCGGGTGAAACCATTTCGGTGGGCATTGGACAGGGAGCGGTGGCGGTGACGCCCATCCAGTTGGCGCGGGCCATTGGCGGGATCACCAGCGATGGCGTAATGCACCGGCCGCACGTGGCTTTTCCGGATCAGATGCCTCCGAACTTGATTCCGGCGGCAAACATTCCCGATGTGGTGAAAGTTCCAATCGATCCCAAGAACTGGGAGATCATTACCGACGCCATGGCGAATGTGCCTACGCCGCTGGGCACGGCAGGCAGCGCACACCTGCAGGGAATTGATTTTGCAGGAAAAACGGGAAGCGCACAGACCATCAGCAACCAGTTGAAGGCGAAGCTGGCGCATGGCAAAGCCGACTACAAAGACAATGCGTGGTTCGTGGGGGTGACGCCGAGGCGCAATCCGGAGTTGGTGGTGGCGGTGCTATTCGAAGGCGGCGAACACGGCCAGTTTGCCGCGCGCATTGCAGCTCAAGTGGTAAAGGCCTACGTCGATAAGCAGCGCCGCCAGCCCACAGGGGTTGCTGAAGCAGGCAAGCCGGTGGAAATAGGAGCGGTTTGGAATGAAACCGACGAACAGGACGGCGCCGATGAACTGCACGCCGGACATTTCCTGGTGCCACTGCCGAAGAAGCATTTACCGCTGGCGGTCGCCGCGCCGGGGGTGGACTAGTGCGAGTAGCGAGTACCCAGTACCGAGTACCCAGTACCGAGTATCCAGTGAACATCTGAGGAAAGAGTTTTGTTTTTGCCAACGACCAACGACGAACGACCAACGACCGGTTCCTGACGACCGATGTCCAGATACGTTTCATTCCGCGACTTTGATTGGGTGCTGTTGATCTTTGTGCTGCTTATTTGCGGCGTGGGGGTCATGCAGATTCACAGCGCCACCGAGCACACCAAGTTTGCCGGAGCGCATGTCCGGCAGATCTATTGGGTGGTGGGGGGTGTCGCGGCCATGTTCCTGGTCAGTCTGGTCAACTATCAGGCTCTGCTCGATCAAGTGCACTGGATGTACATCGCATCGATCGCTTCGCTGATGACGGTCATGATCTTCGGGCAGAAGTACTTGGGGGCGCGGCGCTGGATCAAGTTGCCGGGCGGACAACACTTCCAGCCTTCCGAGTGGGTCAAGCTGATTCTGATTCTGGCGGTAGCGAAGTACTTTGCGGATCTGCATCAAAAGGAGCTTTCCTGGTCCGATTTCTTCAAAGCGGGGGCGATTGTCGGCGTGCCGATGCTGATGGTGCTGAAGCAGCCGGACTTAGGTACGGCTTTGACCTATCTTCCCATCGCCATCATGGGTTTGTTTCTGGGCGGGCTGCACTGGAAGCAGGCGGCCATCGTGGTCTTTGTCGGGAGTGCCCTTTTGTTTCCGGCCTGGAAGATGCTTAAGCCGTATCAGAAAGAGCGGTTGGTAAGTTTCATGCAGCCCGAGGCCGACAGTCAGGGCTCCGGGTATCAGGTCATCCAGTCGTTGATTGCAGTAGGTTCTGGGGGAATCTGGGGTAGCGCTGAGGGGTCGCAGACGCATTTGGCGTTCCTGCCGGTCCCGCAGACCGACTTTATTTTCGCGGCTCTATCGGAGGAACATGGATTTGTAGGTGCTCTCGGTGTATTGCTGTTATACTTCATAGTGCTGATGCGTTTGACCCAGAACGCACAAACGGCGCCCGACCGCGCCGGAACGTTCGTGGTGATGGGTGTGGTGGCTGTGCTTAGCTTCCACATACTGGTCAACGTCGGCATGGTGGTCGGTTTTATGCCGGTCACAGGGATTCCCCTGCCATTAATGAGTTACGGCGGGTCTTCGGTCCTGTTCATGTTTTTAGCGCTGGGCATTGTGATGAATGTCCGGATGCGCCGCTTCGTGAATTGAGCAGGAACAAGAAGGCAGGGAGGCTGGCCGCACTTGCCATACGCGGCTAAAACCAAGATTACGATCACCCTCGCGTAAAGAGGGTATTTACCGGCTGAGGCAGCAGAGGCCGGACAGGATTGAAGCTAAGGCGTCGACGGGCGGGTAACGGCCCCCTCGGATCTAGGAAGATCTGGAGAGAGCGGTCACAGACCTCGTTGAGCGCAATCGCGATAAGTGGAAAAGATTCCTAAGCTTATACGACGGACATGGTCCCGGAGAGAACTCCGAGGCCCCGGTCGTGCCCTACCCGGGCAAGCTATCGCTGGCATCTCTCCTTCCTGTCTCTTACTGTCTCCGTTCCGGTGAATTCCGTGGCCGTGGAGCGGCCCGGAACCGGAGTATCAATGACAAGAGAATTGTTTGTGTCTTCCACCCCGCACGAAACCAAAGTGGGGTTGGTTGAAGACGATCTGCTCGCGGAAGTCTACCTCGAGCGCGAAAACGAATACACCCTGGCAGGATCCATTTACAAAGGCCGCGTGACCCGCGTGCTTCCCGGCATGCAGTCCGCGTTCGTCGACATTGGCCTGGAACGCGACGCCTTTCTGTACGTCTCCGACTTTATGGAAGTGGAAGAAGGCGATGAGGTGGAAGAGATTCCCACCAACCGGCCAGTCGCTTCGGAACCGAGAATGCAGGCGCCGCCCCCAGCGCAAGTGGCGGCGGCGGGGCAATCGCTGGTGATCGAAGGCCCAGACTTCCCGGAAGAAGCCGACAGTCCAGGGGAAGAGCGCACCGCGGCTCCGCTGGCGAATACGGAGAGCGGCGAAGACCAGCAGGAGGATCGCGGCAATGGACGGAATCGGCGCCGCCGCCGCGGCCGTCGCGGCGAGCGTATGCCGGAGTCGAAATTTGCCCGTCCTGCGGAACCGCAACGGGAAGCTCCCCGCAGCGAGCGGTCCGACCGTTATGAACGGCCAGAGCGAAACGTGCGGCCGGAACGGAGCGAGCGCTCCGAGTACGGTCCGCCCCCGGGATATCAGCCGATCCTGTTGCCGGGAGAATCGATTTCGAAGTACCAGCGTATGGCGCAGAAGGCGGCCGCGCCCGCGCAGTATGCCGGACAGGGTCAAGCTACGGGAGCGCAGCCTGCACGGGTTCCGGCGGTGGCAGAGAATTTTCCGGAAGATGAGCCGCTGTTTGCGAAAGCCGAAGCCCAGCCCGAGGTCTCGAGGGTTGAGGAGATTCAGGAGCGAGTGGAGGACTACTCATCGAGCGTGGCGGAAAATGTCCGGAAAGAGAGCTCAGAAGATGCGTGGGACCGCGAGCAGAAGCGTCTCCACCAGATGAATGTCGCTGCGGTCTTCGGCGGCGAAGCCACGGAAACCGACGACGATACAACGCAGGAAAATGTGCTCACGGTCATTCCGGAGATTGCAGACCGGACGCCCGTGGCCGCTGCGCCTTCGACTACGGCCTCGACAGGAACCATCGAGGAAGAGGAGATCGAAGAGGAAGAAGCCGACCTCGCTCACTACGTTGAAGATCTCGAGGAAGATGAAGCCTTCGAGGAACTGGAAGAGGAGACACGGGCCGCGGAAGATTACCAGGAGCATCCTACGCATGCCGCCGCCCCTTCGGTGGAACCGTTAGCAGAAGGTGCGGTCTCAGCGGAACCTTTCCCCGCGACGGGAGAACCCGAACTTGACGAAGCCGCTGCCGAGGCGGAAGCGGAAGAAGAAGAGGAAGCCGAAATCGAAGAGGCGCAAGCCGAAGCGGAAGCGCTGCTGGATGCGGAAGCGCGCGGCAATGGCGAGGTCGATGCCCGAGTGGAGGTACGCGCTCCGGCAGGCACGGCGGCCTTTACCCAGCGCGCACCCCGGCGTGGGTTTGACCGGGGCGGCCGCGGACGCCGTGGCGGACGCCGTTTCCAGCGCCAGCGTGCCCCGCAACCGGTCCCGCAGATCAGCGATTTGCTGAAAGAAGGACAGGAGATTCTGGTCCAGATTGCCAAAGAACCGATTGGCAAGAAGGGCGCCCGCATTACCAGCCACATCGCCTTGCCCGGCCGCTTCCTGGTGTACATGCCGACGGTGAATCACACCGGCGTGTCACGAAAGATTTCTTCCGAGGAAGAGCGGCAGCGCTTGAAGCGCATCATCCTGAGCGAGCGCGAAAACGGGAATGGTGGATTCATCGTGCGCACCGCCGCGCAGGGAGCCAACGAAGAAGAACTGCGGGCCGACATCCGCTTCCTGAAGGGGTTGTGGACCGAAATCAAGAACCGCGCCGAGAACGGAAAAGCTCCGGCGCTGATCTACCACGATCTGAACGTAGTGGAGCGCGTGCTGCGCGACCAGGTCACTTCCGACTTCTCGGCGATCTGGGTCGACAACGAGCAGGAGTACGAGCGCATTCTGCGCTTCGCGAACCGCTTCCAGCCCGCCCTGGTGCGGCGCGTGAAGCTCTACACCAAGGAGACTCCGCTCTTCGAACAGTTCGGGTTGCGGGATGAAATCGACAAGGCGCTCAAGTCGAAAGTCTGGTTGAAGAGCGGCGGGTATATCGTGATCAACCAGACGGAAGCGCTGGTGGCGATCGACGTCAATACCGGCAAGTACGTCGGCAAGACATCACGGCTCGAAGACACCATCGTCAAGACCAACGTGGATGCCATCAAGGAAATCGTGCGGCAGATCCGGTTGCGCGATCTAGGCGGCATCATCATCATCGACTTCATCGATATGGACGAGCGCCGCAACCGGCAGAAAGTCATGCAGGCCCTGGAAGAAGCGCTACGCAGCGATCGTGCTCCTTCGAAGGTGCTGCAGTTCAATGACTTCGGGCTGGTCGCAATTACCCGCAAGCGGGTAAAACAATCGCTCGAACGCACCATTGGGTCGCCGTGTCCTTACTGCCAGTCGACCGGCTTCGTGAAGTCGGTGACGACAGTCTGCAACGAGATTTATCTCGAGATGCGGAAGATCGCCAAGCACCTGGAGCATTCGGACGTAATGCTGCGGGTGAATCCGGAAGTGGGCAAGGCGCTCAAGGCCAACAACGGGCGGGCGTTGAACGAGATGGAAGAGCTGACCAAGAAGACGGTGATCGTGAAGAGCGATCCGGCGCTTCACCAGGAGCAGTTCGATATCACCTAGCTAGCTCAGCTGTCGGCTTTCAGTAAAAAAGCCGGGCACATTGCCCGGCTTTTGCTTTTGGAGTAGCGCCAGCGTCTCGCTGGCTCCGCCAGAATTCTACGGTTCGTAGACCGAACTGCCGTATCCCTGCTTGCGGGCGCCATCTTGCATGTCTTCGAGCTGCTTCTTTGCGGTCTCCAACTTCGATCGCATTTGCTCCACTTCCTGCTGTTTCTGCTTTTGGTGTTCGTTCCATTCAACGCAGCCGGCGACGCAATTGCCGGGCGCGAACTGAATGGATTTGCTAAGTTCGTCGATGTTGGATTGCAGCCCGTCGACCAGGCTCTTTTGCGCCTGAATTCTGGATTTCCATTCGTCGGCGGACATCTTTCCTGGCGCAGCTTCGGAAGAGGAATCATCGTCCACGACGCGACTCTTGTCGTCACGGATTCGAGGATGTAGTGTCGTCGGCGTCGTGGCCGGAAGCGATTCGTTGGTGATGACCTGCGGCGTCTTGGATGCCGGTAACGGCTTGCCTTGAGCATCCTTGCTTTGGGTGTTCTTCTGCTTCTCCTGGCGCGCCTGGCGCGCCACATCGCCCAATGACGGCTGATCCTGCGCGGAGCCGACGGCGACCAGAAGCAAAGCCCCGGCGAACACAAAGAAACAACTGCGGACTCGGTTTTGCATGAAAATTCCCCTGCGAACGGTTGAGGGAGGAACGGCCTTCAGCAAGGATAGCCGGGAAGGCGCGGGAGCCGGAGGTTACGTTGGTGTAGGGGCGGCCGGGACCGCCTAAAAACCGGAGCGCGAACGCCTCGCCGCGCTCCGGCACCGCAGCCAGGAGACCCGTCGCGGTGAAGGTGGGAATGGGGATGAACCGGCGTGGCCCGCCCCCCTCTCCAAGAGGACGGGCCAGCGGCGCTCACGGAATCAGGGTTCTACTTGCCCGTTCCGTTGAGTTGTACGGTTTGCGTGCCCACGGCGTCAGCGATGCTCAAGGTTGCGGTGCGCGCGCCCGCGACGGTCGGATCAAAGGTCACCGTGATGGTGCAATCCCAGCCCGGCTTCCGGCTTGTGCCGCAATTGTTCGTTTCGGTGAAGTCGCCCGGGTCCGTGCCTCCCAGCGTAATGCTGGTGATCGCCAGCGATTTCTTCTGATTGTTGGTGAGAAGAACGGTCAGGGCCTTCTTGGTGGCTACTGTCACCGTTCCGTAATTGAGTGTAAGTGGAGAGACGCTCACCGGCTGCGAGCTGTTGAACATTACAGTGAGGAAACTGGGGTTGAAGAGGGCGGAGTTGACGAGCGCGACATCTGGCATGCCGTCGCCGTTGAAGTCGGCAGAGACGGCGCTGATGGCTTGTTCACCCGCGTAGTAAAACGGTGAAGTCACGAACGTGCCATCTCCGTTGCCTTGCAGGATCACCGGGCCGACGGTAGGATCGGGGCCCGCTGCGTAGGGAATGACCGCGTCGAGCTTTCCGTCTCCATTGAGATCGGTCAGGATTGGAACTCGCGGACCCTGGTTGAGTACGCAAGTCATGGAACCCGGGGCAAACGTGCCGTCGCCGTTGCCTTTGAGGAAAGCATACCCGGAGGATGCACCGCTGCAGCCATTGCTCGTAGTGGTAATGAACAGATCCATTTTCCCGTCTTTGTCGATGTCGCCCGAGGCCTGCGAAGTCGGATAGTAGGGCAACGCGGTCTGGATGGGAGAGCCGAAGGTGCCATTGCCGTTGCCAGGGAGCACGTAAACCGCCGCCAGCGGATTAGCGGAAGCCGTCACCGCGACGTCCATCTTGCCGTCGCCGTTGAAGTCGGCAAAAGTCAGAGAGATGCCGTAGATGAAGATGGAGGACAGGCTGGTATTCAACGTTCCCGTCTTGAAGGTGCCCTTGCCGTTGTTGAGTAGCACGCTGATGGAGCCATCGGCGTTTCCGGTAACGATGTCAAGTTTGCCATCGCCATTCATGTCGACCAGATAAACGCCGCCCTCCTGCGCCGTCGAGCTGGTGGGATAGTAGGCGGCCGGTTTGAACTTTCCAGTTCCCAAGCCGAGCATCACCGCGACGGTGTTGTTCTGACAACCAGCGAACGACGCGTCCTGCATTGTGGCAACCAAGTCGGCTTTGCCGTCGCCGTTTACATCGCCGGCGGCAACCCACTCCACAAGATTGTTCGCACAAGTGCTGGCGGTGACCAGCGATGCCGCTCCCAGCACGCCATGGGAGCTGCCCAGGTTGATCCCGATCATCCCGTTGGCGCCACCGCCGAGCGACTGTGCGGTGTCGGGGAATCCGTCACCGTTAAAGTCGGCGGTCGCGATGTTATTCGCTACCAGGGTGGAGTTATAGGCGTAGAACTGGCTGGTCTGGAAGGATCCATCCCCCCGGCCGAGTGACACCGTGTTGGTATTCGAGCCGCTGGTGTCGAGCAGATCGAGCGTGCCATCCTTATTGAAATCGGCCAATGCCACAAGAAAATTTCCGCCATTATTTGCCGCCTGGAGCGGATATTCTGGCCCGTTGTTAAACGCTCCGGTGCCCTTGCCGTAAAAGGTGAAGACGTCTCCATAGATATCGGGAACCACGATATCGAGTTTCTTATCGTTGTTAATGTCGGCGAGAATCACATTATTGGTGGGGCCAACGGGGAGGTTCCCGACTGTGCCATTGACGGCGAAGGTCCCGCTTCCCTGGTTCAGGTAAACAATGAGCCCGAAGTTTTCATTGGTGATGACTACGTCCAGTTTCTTGTCACCGTTCAGGTCACCGATGGCGATGCCGTCACCGGGGGAAGAGCCTCCGATTCCGGAAGCGTAGTAGGTTGCCGCTCCAAAGGTGCCGCTGCCATTGTTGAGCAGAACGCTCATGCCGTCGTTCACGGGAAGCGCTATGTCGAGCTTGCCATCGCCGTTCAAGTCGCCGACGGCGACGCCAGTGCAGCATCCTGAGGTGCGACCGTAACTGTAGTTTGCCGGGGTCTGGAAAGTGCCGTCGCCGTTACCCACAAAAACGAACACGCCATTGTTCTGAGTGGTCGCGACCAGGTCGAGCTTGCCGTCTCCGCTGACATCGGCCGCGACAATGCTATTTGGACCGGGCGCGAAATCGCTGCTGTTGGGCGCGTTATAGGTTGCGCTGAAGGTGAGGCCGCCCGCGCCATTACCCAGGAAGATGTGAACTTCCGTGCTCGTAGTAGTCGCATTTAACGTCCAAATGGCAACATCGAGCAGTTTGTCGCCATTGAAGTCGCCCACGGCGATCGCTTCGTAGAAGATGTTGCTGGCGCCGATGAAGGTGGATATCGGCGTCTGAAAAGTGCCATTCCCATTGCCCAACATCACGTTGAGATCGGATCCGCTATCGATGTCGACGACATCCTGCTTGCCGTCGCCATTGAAGTCCCCGGTTGCCATTGCGACGGTCGACTGGCCGCTCGCGCTGGCCGAGATGAAGGTGGAAGCGGTGGGAAAAGCTAAGGGGAAGGTTTGCGCCTGCGCCGGAACCAGTAATCCGGCAATCATAACCACAGCGAAGAGCGTGGCGAGTGCCGGGGCTTTCATGCCCAGGCATTTCCCTAGCGAACGATTCGATTGCATTCGTTGTCTCCTGAGAGTGGACTGCTATTCAGTCTTTTTTTGAAGGAGTGGTGTTCCACATCCGCGCCGACTGTGGCGTGCGCTGGGGTTTTGGTCAATGGACCGGCAATAGCGCGTGGCTGGTGCCTGTCTGACGAGATAACAAATTTATTTGTATGGAGTTACAGCAGCCTATTGCCTGGGGAAAGACGGCACTGGGCAGGGTTCCGTGGAGCCAGTTTCGCCGAATGGGGGCAAATGGTAGACTTGCTGCCTCCCCCTGCGGCCACTCCTATGGGTTCTGCGCAGGCGCCTCCGCCTCTCGTACGCTTTGGTGTGTTTGAAGCCGATGTTCGCGCGGGCGAACTCCGCCGCAACGGGGTAAAGGTTCGTCTGCAGGATCTCCCCTTCCGGGCGCTCGCGCTCTTGCTGAGCCGCCCCGGCGAGGTGATCACGCGCGAGGAGTTTCGCCAGGCCTTATGGCCCCCCGACGTCTTTGTCGACTTTGAGCAAGGGATCAGCAGCGCCGTCATGCGCTTGCGCGATGCGTTGCGAGACTCGGCCGACAATCCAATTTTCATTCAAACCATCGAACGCCGCGGCTACCGTTGGATAGGACCCATCCTCAGCCAACCGGTCGAAGCGGATCGGGTCCCGGCGGCGGAAGCCGAGAGCTCAGATCTGGTGGCTGGGAATGGAACTGGATCGCCCCACGCCAGGAAGCGCAGCTCACAAGTGCGTCTGTGGGGGGCTGTGGCCGTCTTGGCCGTATTGTGCCTGGCTGGGCTCTTTCTATGGCGGTGGCGGCGACCCGCGCCGATTTCGTCGATTGCAGTCCTTCCCTTTGACAATCTCAGCGCTCCCTCGTTCGATGACGCTTTCAGTGACGGATTGACCGACGAGATCGCCGCTTCGATGTCCCATCTGGACGGTGTTCGAGTGGCGGGGCGCCGCTCTGCGTACATGTTCAAAGGCAAACATGACGATCTTCGCGACATTGGTTCACGCCTGAATGTCGAGGCCGTGGTGGAAGGCAGTGTGCAGCGCGCCGCCGATCGCACCCATGTCACAGTGGAACTGAATCGTACGCGCGACGGGTTCACGATTTGGAGCCAGACCTACGACGGGACCACCAGCGACTGGATGCAGATCGAATCGCAAGTCGCGAGTTCGATTGCGGGGGCTCTGGCGCGCAGGATTTCTGCCAAGAAATCTCCTTCCACCCCCGACCCCGAAGCTCACGCTTTGTACCTGGAGGCCCGCTATCTCTGGAACCAGCGAAACTTTCCTGCCGAACTCAAGAGTGTGGACCTGTTGCAGCAGGCGATTGCGCGAGACCCCAACTACGCCCTGGCATGGGCGGGCCTGGCGGATTCTCTGATTGCCATCGGCGATGTCGAAGAAGTGGATCCCGCCGCCTATCTTCCGCGGGCACGTGACGCCGCCCTCAAGGCCCTGCAACTGGACCCGTCGCTCGCCGAGCCCCATGCCGCTCTGGGGATGGTTGCCTGCCATTACGACTACGATTGGCCCGCCGCGGAGCGCGAATACAAGAAGGCGTTCGAGTTGAACCCCAGCTACGCTAGCGCGCATCAGTACTACGCTCTCGGCCTGATGGCCCATGGCCGCTTCGCGGAAGCCAACGCGCAACTGGAAACTGCTCGCCGCCTGGATCCGCTGGCACTCATCGTGGATGTCGATATTGCCCTGCTGCGCAAGTACCAGCGCGACTACGACGGCGTGATCTCGGTTTCGAAGAGCATCCTGCAACGGGACCCCAGCTACCACCTTGGTTACAGCATGCTCACCACGGGCTACTACTGCGAACGCCGCTGGGATCAATGGCGGGCCGCCGACGCGATCGATTCCCAGGGAGAGTTCTGGCACGCGATGGCGAACGGGCATCCGGAGGAAATCGAGCGCGCCGTCAGCAAAGTTCTGGACCAGGCCAAAGCCGGAGCTCGACGGCCCTATGACGTTGGGCACTTCGCAATGGTAGCGGGGAACCGCTCCCTTGCGCTCGACTGGCTCGAAAAGTCGTATCAGCATCACGACTACTGGATGCTCTTCATCAACGTCGACCCGGAGTATGACGCAATCCGGTCTGATCCGCGCTTCCAGGCGATCATTCACCGTCTTGGCGTCGGGTAAATGGTTTCTCGGGCGCCCGGAACCGGCCGGTAAAATGGCGCAAAAAAGAGGCGTCACAAGGAAGGTTCCTGGCGACGCCTGATTGTTTCCACGCGTTTCTAGTTCTCTCCGCCGGACGCGCTCGAACCCCACATGGCGGAAGATCCCCACATGGCGCTCGAGCCCCACATCGCACTGCCCGCCCAGACAGTATTAAAGCCGTCGGAGGTGCTGGAGCCCCACATGGCGGAAGATCCCCACATCGCCGAGGAACCCCACATGGCCGAGGTCGAGGCAATAAACTGCCCTGAGCCCCACACCGCAGAGCTTCCCCACATCGCAGAATCGCCCCACACTGCGGAGGGATCTGAGGACATGTACACGTTGCCGGTCGTCGGATCGTAGTTAGCTTTGGGCGACATCGCGCTGCCGCTGGCGACATCGGTGCTGTCGAGAGCGGCCTCGAGATCGACGTAGCCCGCGCCGACTGTAAAAATGTCGTACTGATCGGTATAAGTGATTCCGGTGGTCGGGTCGGTGGTGCTGCTCATCCCCGGAAACGACTTCCATGCGGTCTTCATGAGACGCGCTTTGACCTGGTCAGGCGTCAGGCTCGGGCTCTTTTGCAGCAGGTCGGCGACGGCTCCGCTGACCACGCCCGCGGCCATGCTGGTGCCGCTCAGGGTGAAGTACGAGGACGATGGCGCATTGCTGCCGCGATTCACGTAGAAGCTGTAGGGCACACGGTTGCCGGGATATTCGTTGTACAGGGTGCCCGCTTCCTCAAGCGAGACCAGAAGGTTACCGGGCGCGACCACGTCAGGCTTCACGATGTGATCGATCGCGGTCGGTCCCTTCGAACTGTAGCTGGCGATGAGATCGTCACTGCGAGTAGGGGTGCCCATCGGCTTCATCGCGCCGACGGTGATCACGTAAGGATCGTTGCCCGGCGAGGTGACCGTGGCATAACCGTTGGTGGGAAGGTAGCGTCCATTGTTACCGGCCGCGACTACCACGACAATGCCGGCCTTCCATGCCGCTTCCACAGCCTGGCAGACCGGGTCGAGCTGGTAGCTCTCATAAACTGGGCGGCCCAGCGACAGGTTCATCACTCGAATGTTGAACAGCGGCTTTAAAAGAATCGCCGTGTTGATGGCAGCGATCACCGTGCTGTCGGTGCCGGCGCCATTCTGATCCAGTACGCGGAGGTTGACGAGATTCGCGTTCGGGGCGATGCCCTTGAAGGTGCGCGAATACTTCGATCCCGTAGAACTCGCGCCATCTCCCGCGATCAGTCCGGCGATGTGCGTGCCGTGACCATACTGGTCGGAAGCACTCCACGTGCCGGGCACAAAACTTTGATTCCAGACAACCCGGGACATTCCCAGGAATCCGCCCTTCAGGTCCGGATGGCTGGCGATGCCGCTGTCGATCAGGGCGACGCCGATGCCAGATCCGGTGTAGCCGGACTGCCACGCGGACTCAGCGTTGATGGCGGGCGCGGCGTTGCTCAAAGTTGGAGCCAGGGGCCGGTCGACGCTAATGTACTTGACGTTGCTCTGGTTCGACAGAAGCAGGGCGTTGGTGAGCGGGATATCGGCCACGACAGCATTGACGACCGGCAGTGCGCTCACGATCGAGCCGAGCAAGCCCGTCAGAGTCTGAAGGTCCAGCAGACTGGGCGCCTGGTTGTATTGCACGACCACCCGAACCGTACCCGAGGTCTTCGCCAGCAAGTCGGGGGACAGCTTAGTGTTATCGGCGTTCGCCAGCGTTACCGCCGCCAGCACGAAAACCACGATCCACTTTTTCATCGCCAACGTTCTCCCATCGGCCACATATGGCCTGGCGAGGCGCTATTTCGAGGGAGGTATCACGACTAGTGGGGCAACTGGGTAACCTAAGTCAAGCAGTAAATAAATCAATGGGATACGCGGTTCATTCCCAAAACAGGAAGGACATTTTGTCCGGGTACAGAATTCTGGACGCGGACAAAATGGCCGCTTGGGAAGAGGTGGTGGGTCGAGCTTCCAAGAGATGCGGGAAACGCGGCTAAGTCTTTGAAAGGAAAGTGCCAAACGAAGGTAATCGGCGATTCCCGTTTTGACCGGACAGGGAATCGGGTTTCACGCCACAATGAACGTCACGAGCCATGACACGTCAACTGGGCGCCAAACTGTTCATCACGGCCATGGCTTTGGCCGCAGCCGTCTGTTTTGCGCTGGCTTTCGTGAGCTGGCAATCGAGTGATCTGCTCAAGTTTGTCTGTTACCTGCTGGTGGCGCTGCTGGCGTCTTCCCTGAAAATCAAGCTGCCCGGCATCAACGGGACGATGTCGGTGAACTTCCTGTTCATCCTGCTGGGTGTGCTCGAGTTGAGCTTCGGTGAAACCCTGGTGATCGGTTTCGCGGCGGTCCTGGTGCAGTGCTACTGGAAATCGTCGCGCCGCATGCAGCCCGTGCATGTGATCTTCAACCTTTCGCAGCTGCCGGTGGGGACCGCGGTTTCGTATGGCGTGTACAAACTCGTGACCACGCGGGTGCTGCATGGTCCGGGGCCGCTGGCGCTGCTGGCGGTGGCCATCACCTATTTCGTCTTCAACACCCTGGCCATGGCCGTCATCATCCGGCTGACCGAGAACAAGCCGATCTTGAAGGTCTGGTCGGAGTGCTACTTCTGGTCGTTCCCTTATTATCTGGTGGGCGCGGCGATCGTGGGAGTCGTGCACTTCCTGAACCAGCATATCGGCTGGCAATCGTCGCTCCTGGTGCTGCCGCCGGTGTATCTGATGTACCGCTCGTATCGCCTCTACCTGGGAAAGCTCGAGGATGAGAAGCGGCATGCCGAGCGGGTATCGAGCCTGCATCTGCAAACCATCGAGGCGCTGGCGCTGGCGATTGAAGCCAAGGATCACACGACGCACGAACACCTGCAGCGCGTCCGCGTGTATGCGCTTGAGGTCGCCAAGGACCTGGGCTTGAACGAGAGCGAGATTGAGGCTCTGCAGGCGGCGTCGGTTCTGCATGACATCGGCAAGCTGGCCGTGCCGGAACACATCATTTCGAAGCCCGGGAAACTGACGCCGGAAGAATTCGAGAAGATGAAGATTCATCCCATTATCGGGGCCGAAATTCTGGAGCAGGTGGACTTTCCCTACCCGGTGGTGCCGATTGTTCGCGCCCATCACGAGAAGTGGGACGGCAGCGGGTATCCCTACGGCTTGAGACATGACGAAATTCCCATCGGGGCGCGCATTCTGGCGGCGGTCGATTGCCTGGATGCGCTGGCTTCGGACCGCCAATACCGGCGGGCGCTGCCGCTCGATGAAGCCATGGCCAAGGTAGCGGATGAAGCGGGCACCAGCTTCGATCCCAACGTGGTGACAATTTTGCAACGGCGCTACGTGGAATTAGAAAAGCTGGCGCATGCGCAGCCCGCGAAGCTTCCGGCGAAGTTGTCGACGGATCTGAAAGTGGAACGTGGACTGGCCCCGGCAGCCGGGTTCGCGGAATCGGAAGTGCCCGTGGCGCAGCCCTTCGAGCCACGCGGAGACTTTCTTTCGAGCATTGCCGCCGCCCGCCAGGAAGCGCAGTTGCTGTTTGAGTTGAGTCATGAGCTGGGCACTTCGCTCAGCCTCGATGACACGCTTTCCATGTTGTCAGTGCGGTTGAAGCGTCTGGTACCCCATGACTCCATGGCCGTCTATGTTCAGAAGGGCGAGACCTTGGTGCCGGAGTATGTGAGCGGAGACAACTTCCGGCTGTTCTCTTCGCTGCGCATCCCCATCGGACAAGGCTTGTCGGGATGGGTGGCGCAGAACAAGAAGCCGATCTTGAACGGAAACCCGTCGGTCGAGCCGGGATACCTGAACGATCCGACGAAATACAGCACCTTGCGTTCCGCGCTGGCGGTGCCTCTGGAAGGTGTATCGAGCGTGGTGGCGGTGTTGGCGCTTTACCGGGCGCAGCCCGACGCGTTCACCAGGGACCACCTGCGTGTGCTGCAAGTAATCGCTTCGAAGCTGGGCTTTTCCATCGAGAACGCTCTGAAATACCGCGTGGCTGAGGATTCGGCCACGACCGACTATTTAACCGGTCTTCCCAACGCCAGGTCGCTGTTCATGCATCTGGATGGGGAAATCGCGCGCTGTCAGCGCTCGGGAGAGACTCTGGCGGTCTTCGTTTCCGATCTCGATGGTTTCAAGCAGGTGAACGACCGCTTCGGACACTTGCAGGGGAACAAGCTGCTGCAGATGTTTGCGGCGGCGCTCAAGGAATGTTGCCGGGAATACGACTATTCGGCCCGCATGGGTGGGGATGAGTTCGTGATTGTTGCTCCGGGCCTTCAGCGTGAAGCCACCACGGAGATGGTCGAGAGGCTGGAATCGATCGTCTCCCAGGTTGGTCAGCAGATCTGCGGAGACAAATCGGTTTCGGTCAGCATTGGCCAGGCATTTTTTCCCGCCGACGGCGCGGGCGCTGAGGAGTTGCTGGCCGAGGCGGATCGCCGCATGTATGCCACCAAGAACACTCACCGGGCGTCAGGACGTTCCGCGGCCGCGGGCGTCTCCTGACCCGGTAAATCAGCCTCAAACCATTTGTGGGGAATTCAGTTCTGGAGAACTCGTACTGCGGTTTCGGAGCGCTCGCGTAGTTTGTCGAGGGAAGCCTGGATGGCTTCTGCAAATTCCGTTCCGTTGTGCTGGTTAGCCAGAGTGATCATGCGCCCGGATTGTTCGGCAAGAGTGCGGGCGAGTTCCAGCAAGACGATCAGGGAGTCGGCGTGGAGCTTCCACAAAGACGTCGAGTTTTCATTTCGTTTCAGTTCTTCGAGTTCGGTGGTGAGGCGCGCAATCACCGCGACCAGTCGCAGCAAGGTGCGAGCGGAACCGGCACGCACGCTTTTCTCTTCCAGATAATCGGCGCAATAGGCGTCCACTTCGGCCGGTAACAGCATCAGGTTGAAAAACCGCATGGGCACGATCTGGCGGAACTTGGGATCGGCGACGCGCACAAAGATGCGAATCGATTCCTCCACCTTGCGCAGCTTGGTTTCTTCGATGGAAATCTGTGCCGGCGTGACCGCTGCCCGCATGGCCGCCACATCCACGGAGGGGTGGCGGGCGAGAGCAGGAGCTACGGCGGTCGCCGCACGGCCAGCCTTTGCCGAGGCGGATACCAGGGTCGGACGAAAGGTCCTCCGAATGGGAGGACGCCGCTCCAAAGCCTTTTTGAGTTTCGAAACCCGGTGAAACTTGTCGAGCGCGGCGCCGTAGTCGACCTTCAGCAGATCGCTCTCCTGGAGTCCGGCGACATGCTCGACGGTTACGTCTACGCCATCCACGTTCCCCAGAATGCTGCCACCCTGTTCCTCCAGGGCCTGCGCGAAGGTTTTGATCTCTGAGGCGGCCGCGTGAAAGAGCGCGTCGAACTTCCTTCCAAAAACGGCGTTATACGGTGCGATGGTAGCCAGCACACCGGGGTGATAGAACGACACGTCAAGAAACTGCTTCAGTTCGCGAACCCGGCCAATGATGCCGGAATCGAGCAGGGTATTGAGATCCTCGAAGGCTTCGGCTTCTTCCTGTAAAGGATCGAAGCGGCGGAGGATCTGCACATGCTCGTCGGGAAGCGAAGGGACGTCGGTGTCAGCCAGGATTTCAATCAGCGCGATCTCGAAAGGCGCCAACGGAAGAGCGCCATCCAAACCATAGCCGCGTTGTTCCCACTGCCCTGGAACGCGGGGATGGCGGTAGAGGAAGGTGGCGACCAGGTCGGTCTTGTCGCGATTGACGTCGCTGGTTTCTTTGCGACGCACCAGATAACGCAACATGGCTTCGGCAATTTCAGGATCGGTCTCGATGGTGAACGCGCGTCGCAGCATGGCGGGCGTGATCGCCATATCGAGCAACGTCAGCCAGCGCCGCATGCGGGTCAGAGTGACGTGGACGTCGCCATCGTTTTCCTGCAGGGAGATCGCTTCAAGTCCTTGTGGGATAGGGACTTCGCCCTCAAGGGATTCCTGCAGCAGCTTCTCGTAGAAGCCCTGCACGGTGGCCAGAATGGCAAGCTCCCACTTCGGATCCTCGACCAATCGAAAGACTCCTGCGAACGGTTCCCGTAACGCGCAAAAAAGGGTGTGTATTTAAGTAAAGACTAACATGGGAAGTTGCACAAGACTCTCTGAAGGCAGGACACCAAAGTCACCAATAGGGGCAAGGAATCTCTTGCAGACGGCGCCGGATCAGGCGGTCTAGTCGAAGACGACGGTCTTATTTCCGTACAACAGAACGCGGTTCTCGACGTGCCAGCGCACGCCGCGGGAAAGAACGACTTTCTCGAGGTCGCGGCCTTTCTGGAGCAGATCGTCGAGAGAATCGCGGTGCGAGATCCGGATGACGTCCTGCTCGATGATGGGGCCGTCATCGAGTGCTTCGGTTACGTAGTGGCTGGTGGCGCCGATCAGTTTCACGCCCCGGGCGAACGCCTGATGGTAGGGCTTGGCGCCGATGAAAGCGGGCAGAAATGAGTGGTGAATGTTGATGATGCGATGCGGATAGGCGCTCACGAACTCGCTGGAGAGAATCTGCATGTAACGCGCGAGCACAATGAAGTCGGGAGCGTGCTGGCGAAGCAGGCTCAGGATTTTCTGCTCGGCTTCGCGCTTGTTGTCTTTCGGCACCGGGACGGTGAAGTAGGGAATGCGGTAGAAGTCGGCGGTGGGCTGGTTGTCCGCATGATTGGAAATGATTACCGGAATGTCGCAGGCCAGTTCGCCGCTCTTGTGCCGGTACAGCAGATCGACCAGGCAGTGATCGTATTTCGAAACCAGGATCGCCATCTTCGGACGATAGTTCGCCTGCGCCAGACGCCACTTCATTTCGAATTTCTCAGCGATCGGCAGGAAGTGCCGGCTGAAGTCGGCGAGATCGATATCGAAACCTGCGGGATCGAACTCCACGCGCATCAGGAAGAGATTGGAGTCCTCGTCGGCGTGTTCGTCGGCGTGCAGAATGTTGCCATTGTGGCGGAAGATGAAGTCGGAGATGGTTGCGACCAAACCCTTGCGGTCGGGGCACGAGAGAAGCAGGATGGCGGAGTTCTTCATAGTAGCGCCGCCATCTTGGCGGCTTTCCTTCGGGGCCGCGTGGCCGGCGGGACCGATCGACTTCGCTCAGGGCAGGCGCCGCCGCTACTTTTTCAAGTCTTTCAGGATTTCCTTCGCCGCGTTAGCCCCCGAACCCCCGGTTAATCCTACCCCCGGGTGGGTTCCTGATCCGCACAAATAAAGATTCTTAATCGGTGTGCGGTAGCGCGCCCAGTCGAGCAGGGGACGCATGGTGAAAAACTGGTCGAGCGACAACTCACCGTGAAAGATGTGGCCTCCGGTGAGCCCGTAAGTGTCTTCAAGATCCAGCGGGGTGATGATCTGGTGGCTCAGGATCAATTGCGGCAAGTTCGGAGCATATTGCGTCAAGGTTTTGACGACCGTGTCACCGAGTGCGACCCGCTGGCTCTCCCAATCACTGCCTTTCAGCTTATAAGGCGCGTATTGCACGTAAATGGACATGACGTGCTTGCCGGCGGGAGCAAGTGAAGGATCGGCAATCGAGGGGATGGCGACTTCGAGATAAGGCTGGCGCGAGAAATTGCCGTACTTCGACTCGTCGAAGGCGCGCTCCAGGTAATCAATCTCCGGACCAATGTGAATGCGTCCGCTGAGCACATCACCGCTGGCACCGCTGAGTGCGGAAAAGTTGGGGAGTCCGGAGAGCGCGAGGTTGACCTTCGCCACTGTGCCCGGCATGCGGTAGTGCTGAAGCTTCATGACGAAGTCGGGCGTGAGATGGATGGGATCGACCAGCTTCAGCAACGTTCGCTTGGGGTCGGCATTCGAGATGATGGCTTTGCCAACAATCTCTTCTCCGGTCGAAAGCACGATGCTGGTGGCCGCGCCGTCTTTGACACGGACTTCGATGACTTCCGCGCCGCTGCGAATTTCGGCGCCAGCCTGCGTGGCGGCCGCGGCCATGGCTTGGGTAACCGATCCCATGCCGCCCACGGCGAAGTGCGCGGAACCTGCGGGATGACTGTCTCCAGCGGCGCGCAGCAGCAGCACCAGGCTGCTGCCCGCGGACCACGGACCGAGGAATGTGCCGAAGATGCCGCGAGCGGCGATGGTCGCGCGCAGCAGTTCCGTCTCAAAGTATTCCGCAACCAGGTCGGCCACTGCCATCGGGCCCCAGCGCAGCAGGCGGTACATATCCTTCTTGCCCAGTTTGCGGATGGCGCGTCCGGTTTGCAGCATGCCCCAGAGATCGCCTTTGCTGGGGTCGTCGATGTTCGGAGGCGCGAGCGTGAGAGCTTCGCCGATCACTTTGCCGATCTTGGCTAGCGATTCCTGAAACTCGGGGTACCGCGTGGCGTCTTTCTTTGAAAACTTGCCGATTTCCTCGGCGGTCTTGCGAACGTCGTTGTAGAGAACCAGCGCACGCCCGTCGGGAGAAAGCGAAACTGTGCTGACATCGGGCGTAATCAGCTTCAATCCGTGACGCTCGAGTTGCATGTCACGAAGGATGTCGGGACGAATCGGCCCCGCGGTGTGGGCAAGAATCGAGCCGCGAAAGCCGGGATGAAATTCTTCGGTAATGGCAGCGCCGCCGGGCTGCGGGCGACGTTCCAGCACCAGCGGTTTGAATCCTGCTTTGGCCAGATAGAAAGCGGTGACCAGCCCGTTATGGCCGCCACCAATGATGACGACATCGCGTGAGTCAGGCATGGTTTAGGCCGCCCCCTTGACGTCTTTCAGAATTTCGAGCGCGGCCAGGCGTCCGTTGGCGCCCATGATGCCGCCGCCGGGATGCGTGGCCGATCCACACATGTAGAGATTCTTGATCGGGGTGCGGTATTGCGCCCAGCCCGGAACCGGCCGCAGGAAAAAGAGCTGTTCGAGCGAAAGCTCGCCCTGAAAGATGTTGCCCTCGGTGAGGCCGAATTCACGCTCCAGATCGAGAGGTGTCACAACCTGCTTGTGCAGAATGATGTTCTTGATGTTGGGCGCATATTCGGAAATGGTGTCGATGACGTTGTTGCCGAAGGCTTCTTTCTGGTCGTCCCAGTTCAAACCGGCGCGCAGCTTGTAAGGCGCATATTGCACGAAGCACGACATGATGTGCTTTCCCGGAGGCGCGACTGAAGGATCAGTCAGAGTCGGAATGACCATGTCAATGTAGGGACGGCGGGAGAAGTTGCCGTACTTCGCGTCGTCGTAGGCGCGTTCCATATATTCGACGCTGGGCGAGATCGAAATCGCGCCGCGAAGATGAGCGCCGGGGCCGGGCATGCACTTGAAATCCGGCAGAGCGTCGAGCGCAAGGTTCACTTTTCCCGACGAGCCGCGGAACTTGTAGCGGCGAATCTCGTCGAGGAAGTCGGTGGGCAGGTTGCCGTCTTCGATGAAGCGAGTGAAGGTCAGGCGAGGGTCTACGCTCGAAGAGATGACGTTGGCGAAGATTTCATCGCCGTTCTCCAGAACGACGCCCTTGGCCTTGCCGTTCTTGACGATAATTTTTCCGATTGGTGCTTTGGTGCGAATCTCGACCCCGGCCTCGCGGGCCGCATCGGCGATGGCGTTCGAGATGGCGCCCGTGCCTCCGCGCGAAAATCCCCAGGAACGGAACGCGCCGTCGATTTCTCCCATGTAGTGGTGCAGCAACACGTAAGCGGTTCCCGGCGAGCGGACGCCGAGGAACGTGCCGATGATTCCCGAGGCCGACATGGTGGCTTTGAGCACATCGGTCTCGAACCACTGGTCCAGGAAGTCGATGGCGCTCATGGTCATCAACTGCACCTGGTTGTATTTGTCTTCGCTGGTCATGCCCTGAAAGCGGCGTCCGATGAAGAGCAGCTTCATCAGTTCGCGCGGATTCAGGGTTGCGGGATCGGGAGGAACCATGCTCAGGATGGGTTTCACGAAGCGGCACATGGCCTGCATCGCCTTGCCGAATTCGTCATAGGCCTCGGCGTCGAGCTTCGAGTGGCGCGCGATCTCGCGATGGGTCTTGCCGTGGTCATTCACGCGCCACAGGTAATCGCCGTTTGGCATGGGCGTGAAGGTCCCGTCGAGTGGCAGAATTTCCAGGCCGTGGCGGGGAAGATCGAGGTCGCGAATAATCTCCGGCCGCAACAGGGACACGACGTAAGAGCAGACGGAGAACTTGAAGCCGGGAAAGACTTCTTCGGTGACCGCGGCTCCGCCGAGCACGTAACGGCGCTCGAGCACCAGAACTTTTTTCCCGGCGCGAGCCAGGTAGGCGGCGTTGACCAGCCCGTTGTGGCCTCCGCCGATGACGATGACATCGTATGAATCAGCCATATGTAGCTCTTAGCCTCTAGCTGTTAGCTTGTCGGAATACAGAGAAGAATACGCTAGCCTACATCTCAGGCGCGATCAGAGCCCGCTGGGAAGAACTGCCCAACGCAGAATGTCGGTCGACAAGAAGGACATGGCGAAACCCGCAAGAAAGTGACGGGTCATTCTACCCACAAGCGCCCCGGTTTGTCTTGCAGATTGCGTAGCCGATGACTACCAGTCAAGTTGCTTGGGCATCGCATGGGTGCATATAATCCGGCCAGCGAAACTTCAGGAGCCAACCGTGCCCGTTGGAACCGCATTTCACGAGAGAACCTTCCCGCTCTGCACCAGCTTGAACTATCGCGAGTGGTCGGGCTACTACACGGTCAGCGTGTACGAGGTTCACCACGAGCACGAGTACAACGCCATCCGCAACGCTTGTGCCTTAATCGACATCAGCCCGCTCTACAAGTATCTGATCACGGGGAAAGATGCCACCAAGCTGGTGAACCGCGTGATTACCCGCGACATCAACAAGGTCAAAGTCGGCCAGGTGATCTATTGCTGCTGGTGCGACGAGCAGGGCAAGGTGATCGACGACGGAACGATCACGCGGCTGGAAGAAAATAAGTATCGCTGGACCGCCGCCGATCCCAGCCTGCGCTGGTTCCGCCAGAACGGCCTGAACATGGATGTGCAGGTCGAAGATATCTCGGAGAAGGTGGCGGCGCTGGCATTGCAGGGGCCGACATCCGCCAAGCTTCTGAAAGCAGTCGCGGAAGCGGACATCGCGAATCTGAAATATTTCCGCATGACTTCGGGCAAGATTGCGGGCGTGCCAGTCGACATTTCGCGCACCGGTTACACCGGCGACCTGGGTTACGAAGTCTGGATTCCTTGGAATGACGCAGTCAAAGTCTGGGATGCGCTGATGGCGACCGGAAAGCAGTTTGACATTCACGCCGCCGGAATGCTGGCTCTGGATGTGGCGCGCGTCGAAGCGGGATTGTTGCTAATCGAAGTGGATTACACCAGTTCGAAGAAAGCCTTAATCCCTTCACAGAAGTATTCGCCGTTCGAACTCGGCTTCGGCAAGATGGTCCACCTGGACAAAGAGAACTTTGTCGGGAAGTTGGCGCTGCTGGAAGATTCCACGCGCGGCGTGCCACGGCAATTGGTGGGACTGGAACTCGACTGGACGGAAGTCGAGGAGCGCTACGAAAAGTTCGGACTCTCGCCGGCGGCACCGACGCAGGCTTCGCGGGTGCACGTACCGGTGTATGCGGGTGACAAGCAGGTGGGCAAGGCGACGACTACCACCTGGTCTCCGGTGCCTGAAGAAGATGCTCGCCCTCGCCAGCGTCGAGACCGCGCATTCCAAGATCGGCAACAAGCTGCAAATGGAAATCACCGTGGAATCGATGCGGCAAAAGGTGTCCGCGAAGATCGTGAAGATTCCATTTTTCAATCCGGAACGAAAGACTGCCGTACCGGTCTAAATTGTTTTCACCACAGAGTCACAGAGGAAGGCGTTCTTTGTCCTTCTGTGGTGGCCCTTCCAGTTGCGCCGCCAGGTCTGACTTGAGGCTCCGGCTTGCTTTATCGAACTCGGCCTTCATTCGTGCGACGTGTCCCAGCACTTTGTGCATTTGTTTCGGACCCAATACCAGGAATCCCAGCCCAAGCATGAGCACGACTCCGCCAAAACCCACAGTTCACCCCTGATCCGTTTGGTCACTCGTGCTGGAGACGACCGGTTTGTCTTCCTCTTTCATGGCCGATTTGAAGCCGCGGATCCCGTCTCCGATTCCTTTGCCCAACTCCGGAAGCTTCTTGGGTCCGAACACGAGCAGAGCGATTCCGAAGATCATCAGTAGATGCATCGGTTGCAAAAGTCCTTCGAACATAATTACTCCTTCACCGGACAAGAATTTGTTTGGGTAAACGCGGGCGCTGCACCGATGAATGGCAGCGCCCGCTTAAAAACAAGCAGGTCAACGTGATTCGACTCCTCGCGTAGCGGCATCCGCGTTTTCTGCCAGATCCCGTAGAAAGGCAAAGAACGCCGCTGACTGGCCGATGAAGAGCCCGTCTGCGGTTAAGCCGTTGACGGCACCCATCGCCGCTCCCTTGGTGGCCGTTGGCCGAATGATCGAGCACGCCGGGAGCTTCCTGCTGAGGAAGGGGACGGGCTCGGGCATGATCAGGTTGGTTTGGAAATCTTCACCCAGCGAAGATGCGTTCAGGTCCGGAAAGGTCACCTTCACACCGGTCACCGGGTCTACGACGTCAGTTAATTGCGGTGCATTACCGGCCTTGTCCTGCCAGGTCTGGAAGTGTGCGATCTCAACCCCGCCGATGCTGAGCAGGATGCGCAAAACCTCGACGTTGTTTACGCGCTGCGCCAGAGATGGGTAGAGGCTGCTTCCACCTTGCTCGATGAAAGCGAAGTGAAAGCCGGCGGTGTTCACGATCGCCTGAAAGAAGTCGGCATGGTTCGCGTCCTCGTCAGTACGCGGAATTGCGGGATGCTGGCCCACGGCGAGCGTGGGAATGGCCTGAGGAAACGCATCACCGAGATCGGGATTTCCTGTATGGCTGCGGTATCGCGTCCAGAACGATGTGTCAACGCTTAGTTGCATCAGATTGGTGAGGCGTCCGAATTGGTTGGCGCCGGTCGCCTTGCTGCTGGGCAGGGTACGGAACTGGTCCAGGTTCACCGGGGTTTCGCCCTTCGACTCCAGGTAAGCGTTGATGAACACTTCGTGCGTCAGCTCGTCCTCGGTGTTGTCGTGAATGTATTGCGACATATCGCCGTCGAGCGGCAACAAATCTTCTAAATACAAAGAGTTTCCTCCGGTGGGTTTCGAGGGATAGCCAGGGATCAGCTTGCTGGCCAGGGTCGAGACTTCGTCGTCCTGGGTTCCGCCTAGTTCCTGGTATTGCAGCCAGAGATCGCTCTCGATGATTTCGGCAGCGGCCAGAAACTTCAGGATGGCCGCGTCCCCTTTGCTTATCTTGCCTGAACTGCGCGTGTCGGCTTTGAGTTCGGTCGTCAGCAGCGCGCCCGCCGTGAGCGTTGCCCCGGCTACGCCAATGCCCTTCAGAAACGAGCGCCGCTCAAACACCCGCTGTAGTTGTGTATTAAGGTTCTCTATTTCCGAGTTGGATGTGGCCTCGGCATGCAGAGCAGGAGAGAGATCTTCCTTTTTCATACTTCTTGTACTCCGTTTCTTATAAGGGTTGTCCGCAATCGCCTGGCGGCGATTCACAGTGAAGCCAGCCTAGAAGGGAGATCGCGCCCGTGTGTTAGCAGGCTGTAAAAGGGTTGTCTTTTATTGGTGACGCGTATTAACAGAAACAGGGTTCGACGATTCGTGGATGTTGGTTTGAGGCAATTACGGAAAGAGAAGTTTGGGGTGGCCGGCGAGACGCTGGCGCTACCTGGCGAGAGCTTTTCTTTTTCCCGCCCAATAGAGCCAGGCGCCGATCGCGATCAGAACCAGTGAGCCTCCTACAACTTTTAGCAGGGCGAGCGGCTTGTTGGGTTCGTCGGGCTGAGGGATGGACGAGAGGATAATGGTGAGCGTGGTGGTAACGAATCCCACAACGGCGACCAGCTTCGCGACTCGCCTTCCGCCCGGCACGCGCATGACTTCCGGCCCGGCCGGTTCGCCTTGCAACTTGAACATGGCGGCGAAGACGTAGAGATACGGAATGAAGTAAGTGATGACGGTCATGGCCGCCATCACGTCGTAGGCGCCTTTGACGCTGGTGCCCGCCTGCCCAAGGAAGATAAAAATGGCGCCAATGACCGCCTGCGTCAGCAGCGCCATCCAGGGCGTGCGCCAGCGGCGGTGCAGGGCTCCAAAGATCGGAGGCAGGAAGCGGTCAAGGCCGGCGACGAAAGGCAGGCGGGCTACAGCTGCCAAATACGCTCCCGCTGCTCCGACATTGCTCAGGGCGATCAGAAAGGCGGCGAAGGGAATCACAGCTCCAAATCCGACTCGGCCCGCGGTCTTCGCGATGGCTTGCATGAGCCCTTGCAGGTTGCTCACCTCGGAAGCAGGCAGAGCGAGCAGCACGCCCACCGTGCCCAGGATGTAACAAATGGCGACCGTGATCCCACCGAAGAACAGCGCCCATGGAATCGTGCGCCGGGCATTCTTGATTTCTTCGCCCATGAACGACGCGGTTTCGCAGCCACCAAACGCGAACGTCAGCAGCGACCAGAAAATGATGTCGTTGAAGTGGGTGCTGGGAGTCATGGTGTGCAGGCTGAAGGTGGTGGCCGAACCATAGCGGTGGATAGGCGATGAATCCCATCACGATGACGATGCCGGCGGGAATCCACATGGCGAGCGCGCCGACATTGTGCAGCCACTTGCCGACATCAAGGCCGACAATATTCATCACGGTGGCCGCCGTCAGTGTGATGAGGGAAAACACGATGTAGAAGGTCGCGTTATTCGACAAATGCCCCCATTGCGCTTCCCGCATGTAAATGATGTTGCTGGCGGCGAAGTAAAGGACTGCCGGAAAATAGGGAAGGTTACTGGTCCAGTAAGTCCAGGCTGACATGAATCCGGAGAAATCTCCGAAGGCATGCTTCGACCAGACGTAAAGTCCGCCTTCGTTGGGATAGCGCGAGGAAAGTTCGACGACCGAGAGCGCCAGTGGCGTGTAGAAAAGCAGCCAGGCGCCGATCCAGATGATGATGGAACTCGGGCCTGCCGCCGCCGCCGTGGCAATCCAGCGCAGGCTGACGCCGGTGACCACATAGAACAGAACCAGGTCGCGAAATCCCATCACCCGTTTGGGTTTGTTGGGATCTTCAGCTTCCGCGATGGACACGCCGGGGGCGAGAAAACCCGCGGATTCCGGCGGTTCGGCCGGTGAGTTGGGTTCAGGCAATCGTGTGTCCTAAGGTCATGGCCATGACTTGCGAAAAGGTAGTCACAGATAACATTGACGGACCACGGGAGCAAGGGGAATCTTCCATGCCGGCGGTCAGGTGATGTCAGGATAGTTGGACGAGAAGAAGTCGGAGCGCGCGATAAATTTGTCGTAGCACTCGGTGCATAGCCATTCGCGGCCGTTGGTGTAGCCGGTCGAGTGTTCGGGCCGATCTTTCGAGGCGAAGAGCGCCCAATGGCAGATGGCGCAAAGATCTTTGGTCCATCCTTGCTTCACGAGTTCGAAATCTTTGTTTTCCGCGAGAGAGGTGTCGAAGGAGAGATGCCGGGTCTTGCGGTGGATGACCACATCGCGGGGAGACCAGGTGCGTTTTTCCCAGTGCCAGGAGACTTCGCGGAATTGTTTGACAGAACGCCGCATGTAGTCCGCATTTCTCGGCT
>CAWHVH010000008.1:0-497761 GCA_963832635.1 Terriglobia bacterium
TCCTTCCCCGTCAGCTCCTTCTCCACCTCCCGCTTGAACTCTTCGGTCGGCAGCTCGTGCGCTTTGTGCAACCGGATTGCACTTTCGAACTGCTGACCGTCCCTCCGTGCTACCTTCGCCAGCTCCAGCCCCTTCGTCCATCCCACCTGTTTTAGCTCGCGCCTGACCTGCGGCGGCAGGTGTTCGTGGATGGACATCAGGTAGTAGGCCTTCCTCCTCGATTCCGGGAACCGCCGTTTCAGGAACTCGTCAAACGACTTCAGATTCTCCAGCCGCCAGTACTGTCCTGCCCGCACCTCGCACAGATACCTCCCAAGATCCACGAAGCGGGTATCCTTCTCCGCCTCGTTCCGCTTCTCCCAGGCCAGGATCTCGTCGATCTTGGTCAGGACGAAGTGTGCCCGCTTGCGAAGCCATCAGCCTACTGATTGGGGGCAACTTTGGTGGCCTCAAATCAACGCATACCTTCGAGATGCGCCAAGTCCAGATTCCTCTCCAGGGCCTGAATTACGGTATGAACGTCATCTAGCGTGTTGTACGCGTGAAACGATACTCGCAATCCGTCCCAGCGGTTTGAAGCGACGATTCCGGTGTATAGCAAAGATCGCGCATCGTGTGTAGATCCAGACTCCGTAGCAAACCTTAAGATCTCGGAACAGAGTTTTCCCAAAACGAAAATTAAAGAGATTGCATTCCGCAGGTGATTCCTGCTCGCTGGAGTCGCGCGCCTTGGGGACACCCATGAATCGGCAGCGGTGACGGCAATGCGGACTTCGCAGTATCGCGATTTTGTTGTCCTGCGGCGCGACGGACCCGTGCGGTGCCTCAGCGCGTTCGTCGATCGTTTCGTATGATCGGGTGATGCCTTAGTGTCGGTTACCTTCGTCACCCGCTCTCCAGCTTCCGTCTTCAATCGTGTACTTCCGGCAGCTACGATCAAACTCGCATCAAGAGGCATACTTGTACCGCCGCTTCGTTCCGGTGATCATTTCCTCTTGAACATTGGTTGCTTGCTCAGCGAAGCTCACAGACAAGAACGCAAACTCTGCGCGCCGCAATCGATGAAGAGATAAGGGCGCAGACCTCAGCCGGGATGTACGGCCCGTAAGACACCAGCCGCCTCCACGGTGGCTTCTGCAGCCAGTAGAAGGCAAGGCCATGGATCGTGTACCTCAAGCAGACAATTCAGATCTGAATGTCGCGCTGCGATTAATCGGCACGCAGGCGTTGGTGCTGACCGGCGGCACCAGCGCTGCGATTGCGCTCGCCCACAAGGGATCCATGATCTGCCGGGCCAGCGTAGGAAGCAGCGCCCCTCCCCTGGGCTGTCGTTTGGATGTCACCTCGGGTTTCTCCGGAGAGTGTGTGCGCACCGGCAAGGCATTGCGGTGTGACGATTCGGAGATCGATCCTCGGGTGGACGTCTCGAGCTGCCGCCGGCTCGGAATCCGAGCCATTCTGGCAGCGCCGATTCCTCTTGGGCAAGACGTTGTCGGGCTTCTGGAGGTTTTCTCCCCGCAGGCATTCGCATTCGATGATGGCCATCTCTTTACGGTCGAGCGCCTGGCACAGACTGCCCTGCTGCCCCCGGTTTCGGTTCCGACGACCCCACCACCGAAGTTGCTGGTCGACCTGGAACCGGCCTATCGAGTTTTCCTCCACAACTTGCACGACACTTTGCTTTCTCGCCGGACCACCCCGGCGAAGCTGAATTTACCACCGGCTGTTTTCTGGGCTGATGTTTTTGTGCCGTCCGAATTGCCCTGGAGACGATTTGTTCAATCCATGGTGTTGCACGTGATCGTGCTGGCAGCCCTCGGAAGTTTTCTCCAAGTATGGGTTTCGCAGAGGAACGCGGTGCGGCATCTTGCCTTCAACAAATCAGACGTTCTTTACTATTTGCCCCCCGAGTATCGTCGCGCGAAGGGAAGGGAATCGTCACAGCAGCGGAAGGGGCAAGAGTTCGCGTCCGCCGAACAACCTGCAATCAGCGTGCGCGGCGAACGGGACAGCCGTACGCAGACGATCGTCGCACCTCCGGACGTGAAACTCAAAGCAGACCCACGACGGCTCGGCACGATGGCCTGGAGTTCGATCGTTCCGCCCCAGCCGTTGATCGCGATGACGCAAGCGCGACTGAACACGCCTCCTGCCGCCGCTCTTATCGTGGTCGCGCCACCTCCGGGCATCGGTGAGGCAGTAGGTTTCCGAAACGTAACGGGCTTAAGCTCGACCGCGGTGATCGGGCCACCACCCGCGAACCCCGCCATCTCGACGCGGCAAGCTCTGACCGCACCAACGCCAGCGGTTGTTGGGCCACCCCCGTCGATCCACCAATCCGTTCGCGCGGTTGATGGAATCGACATCGGCTACGTCGAAGTCGTCGGCCCCGCGCCGCAGTTGAACCTGAGCGGCCAGCCCACGGTTCCGGCGATCGTACAAGCGACTCTGCGTGAAGCGGCGACTTCGGTCGTGCCTCCTCCGCCGTCGGTCCGCGGCTCCGGATATTCCCTCAGGCGAGAAGTGAACTCGCTGTCCGCTGCCAATACGCAAGTGGCTTTGCCTCCGGCCATCATCCAGAGCGCCAGCGCCACCAGCAGAATCGGGGGCCCGCCAGTTGCACACGACGCGGATTCGTCCAATCTGCGGTCGCCAGGGAAAACGACGGGCCAGGGGAGGGGAACCTTCGGGGATACAAAAGAGGTGAGCGTGAATGTGATGGGGTTGGCCCTGGCTCTGCCAAGCTCGTCGTATTTCGCCAGCTACGAAGTCTTCATCGCCAAGGCACGCTTCAGCCGATACCAGTCACGGCTCATCAAGCTGGTTTACGAGTTTCTTCCTTACCAGCGGCGACTTTCCGACTATGGTCCAAACTACTTCGCGGTCGACAAGCTTCGCGTCACCAGGGATCCCACGTGTGACGAGACTCTGGCGCAGGTGGAGTCTTCGGTCCAGCAACCAGGATCGCCACACCCCGATCGCCTGCAACAGGCCTTGCAGTACTCAGGCGAGCCAGAGAGCAGATTAGAATGCTACCGTACCACCGCAGACGACTACCTTAGAGCCCGAACTCGCCTCCATTAGAGCTTGCTCCGGACGGGCAGCGTTTCGAGGTGAAAAAATTGCTCGTTATTCTGCCCGGGTAATTTCCAACCCCGCCTTGCGCAGGCCTTCGACGTAATGTTCGGCGAGTTCATCGTCAAACCACTTCCTGAATTCCTCGCGAGCGGTGGTGGCGAAATTCGGACGGATGGTGAGGAGTTCTTTCAATGCCTTCTGCGCGCGTTCGCGCTCGTCCAACTGCCCGAACGCGGCTGAGGTTGAGGCAGCCACCCAAAAATAGCCAGGCATGTTAATTCTCGCGGCCGCGTCGACGGACGCATGGTAGTCATGTTTGCGGTAGGCGTTAAACACCGTCGGCAGCCAATACCAGCCGGGATGGTGAGGATTGAGTCGGATGGCTGCATCCGCCACTTCGCATCCCCGCTCCCATTCACCCGACAACGCCAGCAACAGACCCATGAAGGCGCAACTGGCTGTATCCATCCTGTTGAGCGCAATGGTTCGCTCTGCCAGGGGACGAAACGCCTGTAATTCGCGCCGGAAGAACAAACTCTGGGCGAGTGCTTGGCATGCCAGCCAGTTGGAAGGCTCGATTTCAATCGCCCGTCGTGCGGCGGCCTGCGATCGACCCAGCGGATCAGGTTCGCCACTGAAACCGAACATGTACTCGTCGCAGTAAATCGTCGCCAGCATGGCCCAGCAATCGCCTGCGTCGGGAACCTTTTGCACCGTACGCTCCAGAAGTGTTCTCACGCTCGCGTGTTCCTCCACGGACATTCGTTCGTGGAGACTGAATACTCGCAGCACCGCTTCGTAGGGGCTCAATAGCTCGTCGCTTTTGTTCCGGATCAAGTTGCTCAGGCTGTGAGGCAGAACGCCGTGTTGATCGGCGACGGTCGCGACGATGCGGGGGACGAGATCGTCCTGCAGGGCAAAAATGTCGTCCGGCTTGAAGGTGCGTTGGTAGGTTTCCGCCCAGAGGTGAGTGCCGGAGATCGTGTCGACAAGCTGTACCGCTAGGCGCAGTTTGCTCCCAGCCTGGCGGAGGCTTCCCTCCATCACATAGCGCGCGCCCAGTTCCTTGCCGATGGCACGCACATCGCCCGACTCGCTGGAATATTTCGCCGTCGAGCCGCGCGCAATCACGCGCAGGTAGGAGAACCGCGAGAGGCCGGTGACGACTTCCTCCGTCAGCCCTTCGGCCAATGCGGTGAGTTCTGCGTTGCCCCCGCTGTATCTGAACGGCAGCACTGCGACCCAGAAACCTTCCTCGGCACGCGTTGCGCCCGACCAATGCTTCCCGGAATCCTGCGCCGCGCCGACTGCCGGTGGGGGAACTCCTTTTTCCGGCGCAATTTCTATCCCTGCCTTACGGAGACCGTCGATCAGCCGCGCGACCAGATCAGGCTGCCACCATTTTTCAAGTTCCGTCCGGGCCGTGACTGCAAAATCCGGCCGAACCGCAAGCAGTTCCCGCGCCGCGTTACGCGCAAGCCCCAGTTCCCCGAGTTGCCCGTAGGTCACGGCAAGAGCGAGTTCGTTACGCCAGAAGCCCGGCATGTTGACCTTCAAGGCGAACTCCAGGGCGCCACCGTAGTCGCCCGCTCGGTACGCATTGAAGAACGGCGGAAACCAATACCATCCAGGATGATTGGGATTGAGGTTACGGGCCCGCTCCATCAGAGCACACCCGCGCTCCCAGTCGCCGGAATAGGAAAGCAGAAAACCCATGTACGCCAAGGTGAACCCGTCCATGGGATTGAGTTCCATCGCTCGCTGGGCTGCGCTGCGAAAAGCTTGCGTTTCCCGCCGGAAGAAGAGCACGGACGCGAGAGCGTGATGTGCCAGGTGATTGGAGGGCGCAATATCCACGGCACGCCGCGCCGCTGCGAGCGCGCGGCCCACCGGGTCCGGCCTCAGGTTGAATCCGTGATTGTTCTCTTCTCTGTAAAGCATCGCGAGCATCGCCCAGCAATCGGCATTCCCGGGTGCTTGTTCAACCGCCCGCTCCAGACCCGCCCGGACCCCGATGTGCTCTTCGGCGTTGACATGCTTGAAGTACGCGAAAGCGCGAAGCACAGCTTCGTACGGGGTCAACTGGTGGGGATCCCGGTTGCGCAGGGTCTGGCTCATGCTGTAGGGCAGAACCCCGTGCGTATCTCCGACAGTGGAGACAATCCGCGGGACAAGCTCGTCCTGGAGCTCAAAAACCTGTTCCGGTTGAAAGGCGCGTTCGTAGTTCTCTGCCCACAGGTGAGCGCCGGAGTTGGCGTCGACCAATTGCACCGCGAGGCGCAGCCTTGATCCGGCTTGCCGCAGACTGCCTTCCATCACGTAGCGTGCGCCGAGTTCCTTCCCGGCGGCGCGGACATCCACGGTCTCGTGCGCGTAGCGCAAGGTCGAGCTGCGTGCGATCACTCGCAAATAGGAGAAGCGCGACAGACCGGTGATGATGTCTTCGGTTAGTCCTTCCGCCAAAGCGGTCAGGTCCGCGTTGCCGCCGCTGTACTTGAACGGCAACACCGCAACCCAGAAACCCTCGTCGGCTCGGGTTGATCCGGAATCCTTCGCCACCGCCGTGCGCGTCGATACTGCTGCAGGAGACAACTTGTGAGACGACTGGCGCGATAAATCACGAAACTCGTTACTGACGTCGCGCGCGGTCTGCACGCGGTGGCGCGGATCTTTTTCCAGACAACGGCGCACAATGCGAGCGAGATCGCTGGGCAGCTCGGGACGCAAGTCGGTGACCGAGGGCGGAGTATCCCGCAGAATCGCGGACACGAGTTCGGCGGAAGAATTCCCTTCGAACGGGCGCTGTCCGGTGGCCATCTCGTGGAGCAGGACGCCCATCGAGAAAATGTCGGTGCGATGGTCGAGCGGGCGGCCCGATGTTTGTTCTGGAGACATGTATGCCGGCGTCCCCATTACGACGCCCACCTGGGTTTGGCTGGCCGAAGTCATCGTGGCATCGCCCCGGTTGGATGCTCGAACATCTTTCGCTAAGCCAAAGTCGAGGATCTTGACGCGACCTTCGTTCGAGACCATAACGTTGGCCGGCTTCAGGTCGCGATGAACGATGCCTTTGTCGTGCGCGGCGGCGAGCGCATCGCCCAGCGCGCTGGCAATCTCGAAGATCTGCTCGACCGGGAGTCCGCCTTGCGGAATCAGCCGATCCAGAGGCAGGCCTTCCACCAGTTGCATGGTCAGGAAGTGGACGCCCTCGGATTCCTCGACCGAGTAGATGGTGACAATGTTCGGGTGGTCGAGTTGGGCGAGCGCTTTTGCCTCACGACGGAAGCGCGCGAGACGCTCCGGATCGTGCGCCATTTCAGCGGGCAGAACCTTGAGTGCCACATCGCGGCCCAGCTTGCAGTCGGTAGCGCGATACACCTCGCCCATGCCGCCCGCACCTAACGGCGAGTGGATCTCATACGGGCCGAGTTTCGTCCCCGCAGCGAGGGCCATGAGCAGGAGTGATTATAGCCTCGGCACAGACCGCGGATTGGCTTTAGCCCGACCCCTGCTCGGGTTCTGTCGGAGTGCAGCGACCATGGTGTCTGCGGCTTAAAAGCATTGGGCTCGGTATTTGAAAATCCACGGGCTTACAATGGCTCGAGATTCGATAAGCGGTCTGCGAAACGAAGCATGATCATCGGAGATCAAACGTTCGTGGTGCTGGTGGCCATCCCGCTCGCAGTTGTCAAAAATGGAATCCGCATTTTCACCCTGGCCGTCCTTGGCACCTATGTGGACCCCACCTTTCTTACCGGGCGTTTGCAGCACAATGGCGGCATCCTGTTCTTCCTGCTCGCGCTGGCAGTTATTTTTGGAGTTCTCCGGATTCTGCAGCGAGCAGAGGCCAGAAGGGATGCGCCTGTCATCCCAGCGGCCCAGCGAGTCTGAATCTCGCGGCGAGCGCCTTAAAGAACGACCCACATTCCCTCTGAATCAAAGGGTTGCAAGGTCGTGCAACGGTTGCATGCGCTTGCACCTCAGCGTGAAATAACTTCCATCTTGACAATGATTTACGGGAGGCTTCCACTTGGGTTAGCGGAGATTTAATCTCTCCTGACATAGACGATCGCGTAGCTTCCCCGCTGCGGTCGTGGTTGGCCCGTGAACTCACGCCATTCGGAAGAACGAGCGCGCGGCGATGCAGGTTTTGCTCCCGAATGAGCGAACGAGTGCGGCCCGGATGCCCAACATGAGTATTTGCGATCCGCTGTTTCATCAGGAACGGCGCCTGCACTACCGATACAGTTTGCGTTGCCCCGTGGCCCTTACCTTCTCCGTCAGAAACTCCGTTTCTGAGCTTCAAGCCATGAGCAAGAATGTAAGTCTCGGTGGGCTCCTGCTGGAAGCAGCCTCAACGATTCCTAGTAATTGCCCGGTGGAATTCACGATGATCGTCCAGGGGAACGCGCGCACACGCACGATTTCAACTCGCGGGAGACGGTAATGTGGTGCGCAGCGAACCGTCCTCCAATCACACGTTCGAGATCGCGGTGGAATGCACTCATCCATCACGGAGATCGAAAGGCCGGGTGAGAGGTTTTGTCGGGCAATGCTGGTTCATCGCGGCAGGTCGAAGTCGACTAGGTCGGATTTGCGCGAGGCCCGAATGCAGGCGCTGTCTGCGGAGAGAATAATCCGGATTTCAGCATCAGCATGAGCAGGGAGAAGTCTCCCGTCAATTCGCATCCGGCAATCACCAGCGACAGCCCTCGCGCTTGCCACTGCTGCTGAACCAGCCACAGCAACAAAGTTGCGATGAGTCCGACAGCGACGATCAGTCCAAAGAAAACGCGGGCATACCTGCCCTTCACCCACATGCGTACGGTTTCCTGAGCCGCCGGGGTCCACCGCGACATGCGCAGCAGATATAGGCAGAGCAATAACAGATTTGCGATCAGGAGATAAGGCTCGGCTTTTTCTAACCACACTGTGCCCCGGATCTCAGAGTCCTCAAAAGCGCCCAGCATGATGGTGAGCGTGGTGCCACCCAGTGTGGCGTACATAAGGACCAACAACGGCAAGAGTTGCGTGTTCCAGAAGGGGATGGCCGCTGAATGGTTCATCACAAAGCCGTCGTAGAACATGATGAACAGACCGCAAGCAACGGCAACGGTCTTCGCCCCGATGCCTATGCTCCCGGTGGCCTGCCACGCTGGACCCAGGATCGTCGGCAACAGCAGGATCCCACCACTCACCGCGAACAATCCACTGGCCCAGATTCCGCGCGCGATCCAGGAGCGGTCCGGACGCATCGCCGCCCGCCAAAAACGCTCCGGGCGCCCGAGATAGAGCAGGTGGGCTCCATTCTTCCCGAACACCACGACCAGATATCCGAGTATCATTCCGAGTTTCTGCCCAGTGGCAAGCG
The DNA here is from genome assembly GCA_963832635.1 of Terriglobia bacterium. Classification (GTDB taxonomy): domain Bacteria; phylum Acidobacteriota; class Terriglobia; order Terriglobales; family Acidobacteriaceae; genus DATFTE01. Next base: position 8,450 of record CAWHVH010000008.1, read on the forward strand.
AGATCAGAAAGAGGCCGGCTCCCAAACCGCCGCAGAAAAATGCTGTACCGATCAGCCAGTTCCACCATGGCTGGCGGTAGTAGCCATAGGCAAACCGATGCGGCGCGACGCTGATGAATGATGTCGTCATGCTTGAAACCTCAAATGCCCTGGCCTCGGCACCGGCGTGTTACTCGTCCAGATAAAACACGCTCGGCTTCGTGTTGCACTCAGGCAGAAGCGTCCATCCCTTGCGTTCCCGGATCAGCTTCTGCAGCTTGCCATCCTCAGGTTCCAGATCGCCAAAGATTCTGGCGTCGGTGGGACACGTAACGACGCACGCCGGCTCCAACCCTTGATCCACACGATGCGCGCACAACGTGCATTTCGTCATCGTGCCCTCTTCGAACTCGGCGAATTTCACGGCTTCGTAGGGACTCAGGCCATCGCTGCCGTACCCATGTGCCAGCAACTCCTTCTCAATGAAGTGGCGGTTCATATAGGGACAGGCCACCGCGCAGGCACGGCAGCCGATGCACTTCTCGCGCTCCACCATAACCAAGCCGTCATTGCGAATCCATGTGGCTCCCGACGGGCACGCTTGCGCGCAGGGCGCGTCGTCGCAGTGATTGCATAGCACTGGCAGGAAGGTGCGCCGGGTCTTGGGATAGGTTCCAATTTCGCGCGTGATGACTCGCGCGTAATGTATCCCTTCGGGCGTGCCGTTCTCCTGCTTGCAAGCCAACGTGCAGGCATTGCAACCGATGCAGCGCTTCAGATCGATCACCATCCCGAGTCTTGCCATGAAGCCTCTCTTAGCCTCCGTGCAGATGGCGCAGAATCGCCATCGTAACGACCTCTTCTCCGCCTTGCAGGATGTTATCCAGTTGATCGGACTTGAGACTCAGACCGTTCACCACAATCGCAAAATCGCCACGCAGTCGGCCCTCGCAAACCAAATTGTCGTAGAGGCTGCGTCCGTCCAGGGTTTCGAGCGAGCGTAACAGACCGGCCACCGTTGCTTGCTCGAATTCCACCCGGCGCCGGCTGAAACCCAGCATCTTGCGCGTCGCTCCCAGGGCGGAAATGTTGGCGGCCGGCATCAAAGTCTCTCCACCCGGACCCGCGCGCTCGACTCCAACCCTCCGGTCGCGCTGTCGGTGTAGCGCATCGAACCGGTCAACAAGCGGTTGAAATGGCTCCCTCGCTGTTTCTGACGATCATTGGTAAGGAAACGGCGTGTGATCGCGTTGCTCACGCCGAACACCTGAGGGTGAATCCCCTCCACCACTTGCGCCTGCCCCTCGATGCTGCCGGCCGGAGAAGTTAACCGGATCCGGGTGCCCGTCTTGATCCCGAGATTCCCTGCCGTGACCGGATTTACCAGGATTCCGCCGTGGACGGCATCTTTCTCGCTCACTTCCGACAGCCAGGACAGCACCAGCGTGTCGGCAAACGTGTGCAAGCTCTCTTTAAACGTGATGGCATAAAACGGATACCCATCCTTGCCGTCCTCAATCACTTGCGAGTTCTTCCAGAAGGGCAAAGGCTGGTAATTGTCGAGCGGCCAGCTTTTCATCCCCACCTGGTCGAACTTCTCCCGCATCTCGCTCCCGAGTCGCTGGATGAACTCGAAGTAGAAGGGAATGCGCAACTCGCCGTACGGCATGAAGGTCTCTTCCGGCGTACGGTAGCGGACAGCATGACCGTGTTCTTTGAACCACTCGAGCCCTTTGTCATCGCCGTAGATCGAGCGCCCATAGCGGTCCCAGAGTTCTTCCACGCTGTAGCGTTTTTCCGGATCGAGCAGGTACTGCGGTTTGGCGGTGAAACCGCAAACGATGTTGAGCAGATCGTTCCAGTCGTCGCGGAAGCCCAGGCGCTCCGCGATCTCCGTCAGGATTTCGTACGCATCCTTCGTCTCTCCCACCGGCTCGACTACCGGTTGCCGCAGGGAATGTCCGGTCACGGCCGGCGGCTCCAGGCAGGTCAGCAGGTACGATTCGAGATAGGTATGGTCGGGCAGAAAGACATCCGCCCACTCCGTGGACTCCGTCCGCTGGATATCGATGGCTACGACGAATTTCATCCGCGCCATGATCTTTTCCACCTTGTCCGTCTCCGGCAGATTCCAAAGTGGATTTGAGTGATACAGCATCATGGCCTCGGGCGAATAATTCAGACCGAAGCGTTCCGGTTCGAGCAGTGTCTCGGTGTTGAGCTGCCCGGCATCGAATCCGATCGGGAACCACTCCATCAGGTGGGTCGAATCCGGCGGATACTTAAATGGAGGCGCGGGATGCAGTTGGTGCGGCTCGGGCTTCAGCACTCCATCTTCGCCCTCATGGATAAAGAACCCGCGGTGATCGAGCGGCACCCCCAGGTGCCCTCCGGGGACATCAATGTTACCCACCAGCATGTTGAACAGCTTGTAGGTGAGATTGTCGAAAAGCCCGTTGGCGTGCGATTGCGAACCGCGATAATAATTGAGCGCAGCTGGACGGAATGGGTAAGCCTTACCCTCGATCTCGATGGTTGCGCCAATCTGTGCTGCCTCGACAAACTCGCGGGCGATTCGCCGGATCGTCTCAGCCGGAACCGTGCAAATCTCCGACATCTGTTCCGGAGTGTGGTCCTGCAGCATATTCGCCCAGACCTGAAACCCTGTGCGCACCGGCATACCGGCAACTTCGTAGGTTCCTTCGAGCGCCATACGAGCCGGGAGGACCGCATTCCATGCTCGCGGTGCCGCGAGTTGCTTGTCCCAGACCATGGCGCGACCCTGCTCATCCCGCAACAGCAACCCGTCGTCCTGGACCAGGTAAGGCGCATTGGTACGTTCGCGCAGAAAGTCGCGGTCGTACTGCTTCAATTCGTGGATGAGCACATGAGCCATGCCCAGAACGAATGCGCGGTCGGTGCCGGGGAGCGTGGGGATCCACTCGTCCGCCTTGGCGGCGGCCACCGACATCCGCGGGTCGAGGGTCACTACCCTCATCCCCCGCATGCGGGCGTCAGCCATTCGCTTCGCGCTCCCCGAAAGATGCAGGTGTGAGGAAAAGCCGTCTCCCGAACCGATCTGGATCCAGTAATTGCAGCGATCATAGTCGTTGATCGCGGCAAACGAGCCGTCGACTGAACCGTTCACCGGGTGGTAGGACCCGCCGCAGTAGTTTCCCAGCGAGGTGAAGAAGTTCGGCGAACCGAATACCGCTGGCCATCCCCAGAGCAGGATCCGCTGGAAGTCGCCGATGGCGCACAGCAGTTTGCGCGGATCATCGGCCCGCACTTTGCCCAGTTCACGGGCAACGATGTCGTAGGCTTCATCCCACGAAATCTCCACCCATTTCGGATCCACGCCGTGACCCTTCTGCGGATTGGTCCGCTTCATGGGCTTTAGCACGCGTGTGGAATCGTACAGACGTGACAGCCCGGCGTTGCCCTTGGGACACAGCTTGCCCAGATTATCGGGGTTGGTCGGGTCGCCCTCAATTTTGAGTGCGACCCCATCGCGAACCTGCACCCGGATTCCGCAGCCATGCAGGCACATCCCGCATGTACTTGGTATCCAGTTGGATTTGTCGGAGACCGATTGCGCCACAGGCATGGGGCCTCCCCCCACCACGAATCTTCTGGAGGGAGTTTCGGCCGAATGGTCACATCGGATCAGTGACGTCTATCACATATCCGTGTGAGGTACCGTTTCGGTTCGGGGGCATGCAATCGGGTGCTTCGATCAGGGCACAATGGCCTGCACTTCGTTCGAATGGATGCTCTGTTGGGAACTGGAGTCGACGGAGGTCACGACGTAGTAGTACGTCGTGCCGCTCTGCACCGTGCTGTCGGCAAACGTCAGGCCGGTCTGGGGACTCGGATTAAGCGGATTGGAATACGAGCCCGATTGTGTGCTGCGATAAATGTAGTAGCCCACTACCGATGATGTGCTGGCGTTCCACGACAGAGTGACGGAATGCTGAGCCGCTTGGCTGCCCACTCCTGTGAGAGTGGCAACTGTCGGCGAATTCGATGCGTTGCTTACGAATGACACACTGCCATTCGACGTGCCCGAGGACTGCGGGGCGAAGGTGACCGTGAACGAAGTGCTTTTTCCTGCGGCGACTGTGGTGGGGAACGTAATCCCGCTGACAGAGTAGCCCAGGCCGTTCCATCCCGCGCTTGAAACCGCGATGTCCGAACTTCCGGCCGTGAGAGTGCCGGTTAGATTGGAACTGCTCCCGACCGTGACCGAACCGAAATTCATGGTTGACGGGGTGACCGCCAACTGGCCTTGAGCAAGGCCATCCCCGGTGACCGGGACAGTCGTGGGCGGATTTGCTTGCGCCACCGATATCGTTAGGGTCCCGTTCACGGTGCCCGACGTCTTAGGCGCAAAAGTTACTGAGAGCGTCGCGCTCTGACCCGCGCCGAGAGTGAAGGGCGCCGCCGGCGAGGTCGTCGCGCTGAATCCTGCGCCGGTGACCGTGACCTGGGTTACTGCGACGCTTTGGGCTCCGCCAACTCCCGCTGCGTTGCTGATGGTGACGGTGTTGGTTTTGCTGGCACCCACCGAGACTCCTCCAAAGTCTAGAGAAGAGGCGGTCAGAGTCAGTGAGGCTTTGATCGAGTTCGGGGACGGGTTGCCGGTTCCGCCTCCGCAGGAAGTCGCCAGCGCAACGGACAGCAGAACGGGAAAGAGGAAGCAAGCTCTTTTGCAATGCAGACCCGCTTTTCACGAAACCTCATTATTCAAGGGAGGCACGATCCACGTCCAGAGTCCGTCGAGACATGCTCCCTTGCCCTTGGTTCAAACACTTCCGTAATATCGCAAGTGATTGCACCGAAGCAGCTTAGCGACTGCAGCCAAACTGCGAAGAAGGTAGCCTAAGCGATCACCCGGCGGGCTGGCAAGATTCCAGTGGTGCATCGCCTCGACAGTCGCGGGAACAAGCAGGCGGTTCAGCAGTTACGGACTTGGGACGACGGCCTTGACTTCATTCGAATATGAGCTTTCGTCCCCACTCGAATCGACGGCGGTGGTGACGTAATAGTAGGTCTGTCCTGCCGACACCGTGTTGTCCGTATAGGAAGTGAGGGCGTCCAGCGACGTGTTCAGCTTGGTGTAGGGCCCGCCCGTGACCTGGCTTCGGTAGAGGTTGTATCCCGTGACCACAGAGGTGCTCGGATTCCAACTCAGGTTAACGCTGTGCGGTGGAGGCGCCGTGCCGGTACCGGTGAGAGATTCGACCGCGGGCGAATTCGATGCATTGCTTGTGAACGCAAGCGTGGCCGACGCGGTGCCACTGCTTTGCGGTGTAAACGCGACGGTAAACGATGCGCTTTGCCCGGCGGCAGATCGTAAAGGGAAACGAAAGTCCGCTCACGGCAAATTCAGGAAGTGCTGCTGGTTCCGGAGGACACGGTAACACTTGCGCCGGTGGCGCTAAGGGTTCCGGGTTGGCTGCTGGTGGTGCCCACGGTGACGATTGCCGAAATTCACTGTCGCGGGTGAGATCGACAGGGAGCCAGCCACGGTTCCGGTCCCGGCAAGCGGGATGGTCGTGGTCGAGGGATTCGCATTGGAGATTACCGCGATGTTGCCGCTCACGTTGCCCGCGGCGTTCGGAGTAAAGACCTCGCGGAAGGTGAAGCTCTGACCGGCCGCCAAGGTCACGGGCAGAGTCAGCCCCTGCTGGCTGAAACCCGTTCCGGTCGTGGTCGCCTGAGAGATGGTGACACTGGATGTTCCGGAGTTGGTGAGCGTTTCCGACAAGGTCTCACCACTGCCCACTTGCACGTTGCCAAAACTGAGGCTGGATGGCTTCGCGACGAGGCTTGCGTTGCTAGTGCCCGTGCCCGACATGGGGATCAGGAGCCGTTCATTCGAGGCGTTACTGACGATGGTCAGGGTTCCGGAGACTGTTCCTGTGGAACGCGGGCGTGAAGGTCATGGTGAACGATGCGCTTTGCCCTGCGGCCAGGGTGGTCGGGACGCTTAGGCCCGGTCCCGGAAAACCCTTCGACCACTGCTGCGATACCGGCGAGTAATGGTGACAATGGCCGAACCCGTGTTCGTGAGAGTTACGGACATGGAAGCAGACTGGCCGATGCCGACATCGCCAAAACTCAGGGAAACAGGAGAGCAGGCCAGCGTTCCTTTAGCTGTTTTCGTGGAAGCGTTTAAGGGATTCACCGCCGCAAGGAAGGCGATCAGTGTGGATAGAACGAGGCCCGAGAGTCGGCTACGCTGGGGGATTGCCATAGCGTACTAGTTTCGCGAATCGCTCATCCCATGACTAGGTCACGGAAGGACATAGGGTACCCACATCCGGGACGGTTGAGCACTTACGGCGTGGGTACGATCGCTTGCACTTCGTTGGAATAGATACTTTCCGAGCCCACCGAATCGACCGCCGTCGTCACGTAGTAATACGTTTGCCCGGCTTGAACGGAATTGTCGGTGTAAGCAGTGCTGCTGTTCAGTGTGTTATTGATCTTTGTGTACGGCCCGCCAGACGTGCTCCCGCGATAGATGTTGTATCCCGTCACCGTGGAAGTGCTGGCAGTCCACGAAAGATCGACGCTGTGTTGCGGCGCCGCCGTGCCCGTCCCGGTGAGCGATTCGACCGCTGGCGAGTTCGAGGCGTTGCTGGCGAACGATGCCGTGGCCGTGGCTGAACCCGTCGCCTGTGGTGCGAAAGTCACGGTAAAGGTTGCGCTCTGGCCGGCGGAGACGGTTAAGGGAAATGTGAGCCCGCTGACCGTGAATTCCGCACTGTTGACCGTTACAGAACTGACGCTAACGCTGGTACCAGTGGCGGTCAGTGTTCCCGTGAGGCTCGACTGCGCTCCCACGATGACATTCCCGAAACTCAAGGTCGAGGGGCTTACGGCCAGCGTCCCGGGAGCCGAACCCGTGCCGGAAAGCGCGATGGTCAGACTCGGGTTTGAAGCATTGGACGTGACGGTAAGGCTGCCGGTGGAACCACCGCTCGAAACCGGAGCATAAATGACGTTGAAGGTCAGGCTCTGTCCCGCCGTCAGGGTGAAGGGCGTGTTGACGCTGTTGGTGCTGAAACCCGAGCCTGACACCGTAAGCTGAGAAACAGTGACGGTGCTTCCACCCGAATTTGTCACCGTCTCAGACAGCGTGCTGCTATTGCCGACCTGAACCGTCCCGAAGTTCAGGCTCGCCGGATTCGCTGCCAGCGTTCCAGCGGTGACCCCGCTGCCCGAAAGCGGAATGTTGAGAGTCGGGTTGGAAGCGTTGCTGGTGAGCGCGACGTTCCCACTGGCTGAACCAGACGTTTGAGGGCTGAAGGTTACCGTGAAAGTCTTGCTCTGTCCCGCCGAGAGAGAAAGCGGCAAGGACAAACCGCTGAGACTGAACCCGCTGCCGCTGGCGGTGGCCTGGGTGATGGTGAGCGAGGACCCACCTGTATTGCTCACGGTCTCCGACAAATTCTGGCCGGTGCCGATCTGGACGGCGCCAAAGCTCAAGCTCGAGGGATTAGGACTTAGCGTACCAGCTGTGACCCCCGTGCCCGACAGCGGAATGTTGAGAGTGGAATTAGAAGCGTTACTGGTGATCGCGATGTTCCCGCTCACCGCTCCCGACGATTGCGGTTTGAATAGGATGCTGAAGGCGATACTTTGCCCAGCGCTCAGCGGACGCGGGCAGACTCAGGCCAGTGAGTGCTGAAGCCGGCGCCGGTGGTAGTGGCCTGGGTAATCGTGACCGTCGATCCCACCGGTGTTGGTGAGGGTCTCCGGCAGAGTTTGACTGTTACCCAGCACGACGTTTCCGAAGCTCAAGCTGGAGGCGCTCGCCGTGAGCGCTCCCGCCAGAACACCCGTTCCCGTTGCCGGAAGAGTGACGCTCGGGTTCGAGGCGTTTGATGTGATGGTGGCGGTGCCACTCACGTTTCCGGCAGATTGCGGAGCGAAGGTCACGCTCAGCGTGGAACTTGTCGCCCGCCGCCAGAGTGAGTGGCAGACTGATCCCACTCAAGGAAAATCCGGTGCCCGACATGGTGGCCTGCGAAATGACAATGCTGCTGCCGCCGGAGTTGGTCAGGGTTGCCGACTGCTTCTGACTGCCGCCTACCTGCACACTGCCGAATGCCATGCTGGCCGGACTAATGGATAGGGTGCCCGGCGCGACTCCCGTGCCAGACAGAGGTGTGTTCAGCGGGGAATTGGACGCGTCGCTGGTGATAGCGATGTTCCCGGAAACAGTTCCTGCGGTGACAGGAGCGAATTTTGTGGTGAACGAGGCACTGGCACCCGGCCCTAACGTCAACGGCGCACTGAGTCCGCTGATGCTGAACCCTGTGCCGGTCACATTCACCTGAGCTAATGTTCACGGTGGCGCTGCCGGTGTTGGTGAGCGTGGCGGACTGGCTCTGACTGCTGCCGGTCTGCACATTGCCGAAACTCATGTTCGCGGGAACCATGGCAAGTTGTCCCACTGCAGTACTGGTTCCTTTGCCGGAAACCGAAAGGGTCACCAGATTTTGCGTGTTGGTCGTGATCGAGACCATGCCGCTCGGTGTGCCCGTCGCTTTCGGTTTGAAAGCAATGCTCAAGGGCAGGCTTTGGCCGGCGTTGACTATGGCCGGGATCGCCGGAGCGCTCAGGGAGAATTCAGCGTCGCTGATCGCAGCGGCGGTAATGAGGATCTCCGAACTCGTCCCATTCACCAGCGAGACGGTTAGCGTCTTGCTGGCGCCCACGGTGACGCTACCAAAATCGAGAGTGGAGTTGCTGAGCGAAACCGCCCCACCTTGTTTCGTACCCTGATTCGCGCTGGTGCTCACCGCCTGGCAGCCCAGCATGGTGGCTATCGCCAGCAGCGCAACGGCTGCCGTCCACCCCGCTCGAAGACTGCGATTCACGGAGACGCGCACGCCCCAAGTTTGCCTGCTGGAGCCGCTGTTCAACAGGTCTCCGAAGTACATGCAGAACACGGGCGCGGGCTGTTGAGAACTGCAACAACGTCCGTCCACGGTACAGTGACCTTGAAAACGGCGGCGCTTCGCGATTGATCCAAATGCTGAGTCAAGTCAGTTTCGGGCCAGATTTTTGGACATCGTCCCTTCGTGCTCTAGTAACCGGTGCCCTCGACTTGTCAATCTAGTAGCTCCCGGAGGCGTGACCAAACATGTTCGTGTGGAACAACGTAGCTGGACGTGCAAATCAACCGACTCGCAGATATCCCCGCTTCAGCCTGCGCTTTCCGGTACAGCTGAAGTTTGGCACGGAGCCCTCAGCCCATGAAATCGCAGCCACCACCCGGAACGTCAGCGCCGGTGGGGTTCTCCTCGAAACGGAACAGTCGATTCCTGAGCGTTGCCCGGTCCGCTTCATCATGACGATGGAGGGTGGCAGCTTGTCGCGGCCCATTCGCCTGGATGGGGAGGGCGTCGTGGTCAGGGTGGAATCGCAAAGCCACGGCAAGCGGTTCAATATAGCGATCCAGTGCGGGAAACCGCTCTCTGAGCTCCGCCAGCTAGCGGGATGAGTGCCTTCGTAGCCAGAATCAACGCCAGACAGCGTCTCAACCCCTCCGTCGCTTAATCTGTTGCTGAATCGAAAAAGTCTCCTCAGAATCTAACCCCCAGGTCGTAGTACCCGTTCGCCCGACTATGAAGCTTCTCTACCGATACTCCAGGCAGTACTGGAAACTGGTCCTGCTGGCCCTGCTGCTGGCCGCGACCAATCAGATTTTTTCGCTCCTCGATCCAGTGATCTTTCGCCATGTGATCGACGGATATGCCACGAAATACCACCAGTACACTCAGGGGCAATTCATCCGCGGGGCCGGCTTGCTGCTGCTGGCCGCGGTTGGGGTGGCGTTTATCTCGCGCGTAGCCAAGAATTTTCAGGATTACTACACCAATGTGATCGTGCAGCGCCTGGGAGCACGAATGTATTCGGACGGCATCCGGCACTCTCTGGAGTTGCCCTACCAGGTGTTCGAGGACCAGCGCAGCGGCGAGACGCTGGGAAAGTTACAGAAAGTGCGCAGCGACGTGGAGAAGTTTATTACCGCCGCGATCAACGTGATCTTCATCTCGGTGATCGGTGTTGTCTTTGTGATGATCTACGCGTTTCAGGTGCACTGGTCCATTGCACCGGCATTTCTGGTCACCGTGCCTTTGCTGGGAATTATCAGTTCGGTCCTAAGCCGGAAGATCAAGAAGATCCAGAAAACCATTGTGGCCGAAACCACGGCGCTCGCTGGATCGACCACCGAATCGCTGCGCAACATCGAACTGGTCAAGAGCCTTGGACTGGCGCAGCAGGAAGTCGATCGCCTGAACGGAATCACGGAGAAGATTCTCAGGCTCGAGCTGAAGAAGGTGAAGTACATCCGCAGCCTGAGTTTCATTCAAGGCACGTCGGTCAACGCGCTGCGCACCAGCATCCTCTTCTTGATGCTCTACCTGATCTTCCGGCAGGAGATCACCATTGGCCAATTCTTCTCTCTGATGATTTATTCGTTCTACATCTTCACTCCGCTGCAGGAGTTGGGGAACGTCATCAACACGTATCGGGAAACCGAAGTCTCGCTGCAGAATTTTCAGGAGATCCTCGACACGCCCCGCGACCCGAAGCCGGCAAACCCAGAGCCGCTCGAAGAGCTGATGACCCTGAATTTCGAGAAAGTAAGCTTTCAGCATCAAAGTTCTTCAGCGCTGGCGCTCGATGAGATCACCTTCGCGGCGGCCCGGGGAGATACCATCGCCTTTGTTGGTCCTTCCGGAGCGGGAAAGTCGACCCTGGTGAAGCTGCTGGTCGGCCTCTACTCACCAAAATCCGGAGAAGTCCTCTATAACGCGATTCCTTCGAGACCGCGTGGATCTGGACCTGCTCCGGGAAAAGATCGGATTCGTCACCCAGGATACCCAATTGTTTTCCGGTTCCATCCGCGAAAATCTGCTGTTCGTGAATCCGGATGCGACCGATGAGGAATGCATGGAAGTCCTGCAGCAGGCGGCCGCGCACAGCCTGTTATCACGCGCCGACCGAGGTTTGGACACGTTGATTGGCGAAGGCGGCGTAAAAGTCTCAGGAGGCGAAAAGCAGCGGCTTTCCATCGCTCGCGCCCTCTTGCGGCATCCGCAGTTGCTGGTGTTTGACGAAGCTACTTCCTCGCTCGATTCGCTTACCGAGGAAGAGATCAGCCGGACGATTCGCGAAGTTGCCACCAATCAGGAGGCGATAACCATTTTGATTGCCCACCGGCTCTCGACCGTGATGCACGCGGACCGGATCTACGTGTTGGAGCGCGGACGCATCGTAGAATCTGGGCAGCACGAAGAATTGCTGGCCCAGAAAGGCCTGTACTACGCCATGTGGCGCCAGCAGGTTGGGGAGCGCGGTGCGTTGGCGGTTTACGGCACAGCTCCGTAGCACCTGTTATTTCGACAAAGGTTGTTCCCCGAGAATCGCCTGCCAATTCAGAATCGCATTCCATAGCAGACGGTGATCGCCTACGTTCATGTCCCGATGCATGGGGTTGAAGTTGAACGTGACCACATGCCCTCGACCGACGGGCATATCGAGTATCGCCGGTCGTCCGATGAGTTGAGCCGCTCCCCAGGCCTGGCCGCTTACCACAAAGGGCTCTCCATCTTTGGCGCCCCATTCCATCACAATATGGCTGCGATCTTGAGGGCCATCCAGACAAGTAGTGCAATAGGCCATGCGCAACCAGCGGCGCGGGACATCGTAGAGCGGGAAGTTTTGCCGGAACACCCAGGTCTCCGCCGGATATCCGTACGCCAGAGGACTCTGGGGCTGATCAAATGTCACTCGCACATGTGCGCCAGGAGTTCGGGTGGCTGCCTCCTGCGCGGCCGCCGCCGATGCGGTTCCGCCTCCCTGAGTGCTGCGGGGCACGCCACCCGAAGAGCGCCTCACTCCGCGAACGATTCCCGCTTCCAGCGGCAACATGGAGCCGCTGCCCAAAGTGACCATCAGGCCGCCGTTCTCGATAAAGTGCTGGATCTGCGCAAGGCCCTCGTATCCAATGCCTCCGGTGATGTCGTCAGACTCCGCCGGCGAGCCGAAGCTGGGCGTCTGCGGAGTCTTCTTGAAGGGCATCGGACCCCAGGCTTTGGGGATGCCCATGATCTGTTCCGCGAGTTCGAGATCGACGTGGCCATAGAGCAAGACGTCAGTGTGATCGCGCCAAGTTCCGGCGCGGATGTCCTCATCGCGTAGATAGGTGTAGGGAACCTTGCGCTGGTCGAGGATGTAGCGCACCCATCCGATCGAATCAGTGTCTGCCCAGGGCACCCACAATCCGATGCGCGCAGCCTTTTCGACGTGTTTGGCGATGTCAGGCAATGGAGCCGTACTGGTGAAATCGAGGCTTAACTCGGAAGCCACCGAACGAAGCGCATCCAGCAGGCCGGATTGCGCCGGAAGAATCCACGACCCTTCGGGGTAGTCGGCGCCTCCCGCGGTAAATGCGTGCTCGGCAACTTCGATCGTGAAGTTCGAGAGCCGGTACCGCGCGGCCAGCAGGCTTTCTTGTCCGCTGTCTTTTAGCAGGAAGACCGGACCGGTCCCCGTGACCGTGCCTGCCCGATGCGGAGTTTGCGTGAGCGCCGCGAGCGGGGCCTCTCGCACGGAAAGATCGGCGGTGGGAATCGCGTTGAGATGATAGTTCGCGGGAAATTCCCAGGAAACGTCATCATAGGGTTCGCTGCCGTCTTTGGGATAGTGTTGCGGCGACAGCAGGTCGACCGCATAGTTCCTGTAGGGCTGGTCAAGGCGCACCACGTACGTGCCTGCCGGGAAGGTGCTCTCTTTTAACGTCAACGGGGACTCCAGCCGTCCAATCTCAATCTGTTGCGCCAAGAGACGACCCACCATTCCCGCCACGCGCCCGGGGTCGCCTTGGTCTTCCGGAATCAGGTATGCGTAAGGAGGTTCTTTCAGTCCCTTCTGCCAGGAATCCCACCCCTTCTTGTAAAAGTTGCGCAGCATCTGCTTGGCGCCGCGAGCGGAGTAGTCGAGAGCTGCGAGGGCCCCGGTCTCCTGGTAATTCAGGTTGTCGCGCGCAGACCAAACGACTTCCGCTGGAGGCGGTTTCAAGTTGTACCATTCACGCCGTTGCTCCGACGGACTGACCTCGCGTTTCAGAGTTTCTGCCGTCCCGTTTCCAAACGTTTCATAGCCACGGCCGATGCTGTTGTGGTTCATGGCAACGGAATCGAGATAAAGATGGCTGAAGGCTTCTCCAAAATTCCAAGTCGAAACCCCAGGCATCCCGAAAGCCGTCATGGTTTGCACTTCATGAAAGCTGAGTTCCAGGAACTCGTCATAGGTGATGGCATCAATATCCGGGTTGTAGGGGCCGGTGCCGTTCCAGGTCATCATGAAAGGAACACCCTCATGAAGATCGTGCACGACGGTGGGATGCCATGCCATAAACATGCGATGGACGGCCCGGGTAGTCTCGTGCGTTTGCTGGTGGGTGTCACGATTGATGTCTACGAAGGTGTACTTGGACCAGTAGGGCGGCGATTGCCGGGGGAGGGAAGCTTCGTCACTTTTGCCTTTCAGATAGCGGTAGAACCAGTCCACCATCTTGTCACGGCCATCCGGGTTGGAAATCGGATTGATGAGCACGACCAACTGCTGGCGTATGTGCTGGATCATCGGCTGTTCCGACACCGCCAGACGATAAGCCAGTTCGAGCATGGCCTCGGTCGATCCGGTCTCGTCGGAATGGAGGGCGGCGTTGAAGTAGTAGATAGGGCGTGCGCTTTGGATCAGTTGCTCAGCAGCCTCCGGGTCGGTGCGCCGCGGGTCGGCCAGAGCAGCGGTTGCAGCCTTCAACTTGTCCAGATCGCGAATGCCGTCTTCATCGGCAATCGCGACCATCAGGATTTCGCGGCCTTCCTCGCTGTGCCCCAGCGTAAACACGCGCACGCGGGGAGAAGCAGCAGCCAGGGCGCGGCAGTAGGCATAGGCCTTCTCGGTTCCGACCAGTTCGCCTGGTGCCCCAGGAATTCTGCCAAGGAAACTCATGGGCGATGGCACCGTGGATGACTGCGGCAGGTAATCCACCCAGGGCGAAACGTAGTGCGGATCGGTGGTGGCGGCTGCGATGGCCGCAATCGAGCCCGGCTCTGGCGTATCAGGAGCGGTGCTGACTTGAGAAGAGGAAACGGTAGTCAGAGAGAACATCAAGACCGACGCCAGGACCAGGGACCGGAACATGCGAGCCTCCGCCCTCAGGACTCACTCTTCACAGCAGCTTTGGGATTGAGGGCGGAGTGAGTTTACTACGAAGGCAGGCCTGCAGAGCGTCTTCCGGGCCGGTGGTCGATGCACATATGACCGCGGGTCGAATCAAGTGCGTCGTGCCAGAAGCGCTTCGGGTCCAAACTCGGGCACTGCCAGGTCTGCGATGTGCGCAGCATGGCGTTTCATGGAAACGACTTCGAACCGGTCACAGTACATGTCAAGAACTCGCTCGACGAATCTGAGTTTCGTGCCGCCAGGCACTTTCATCGCGGGAAAGAAGCTCAAGCCGGCCTCGTCGTCGCCGCCTAGAAAATCCAACGGATGTAGCAGCAGCGAAGGTTCTGTACGAGTGAATCGACAGAGGGCCAACGCTACACGGAAATAAGCGAACGCAAGCGCGGGAGAGAAGGTGGAGAGATAGATCAGATAGCTGACATGGATTGGCAACCGGAACAGGGGCATGGTGGTCACAGGGATTTCGATAAGTTGCCCTGAGGCCGAGTTCCAGCGATACGCATCGACGGGCCGCAAGCCATCGCGCAAAGATCCAAAAAGATTCTTGCGCTCCTGGTGCTGCTGGTCGTTGAGCCGGCTCTTCATGAAGTAGTAGGCTCGCGCGAGCGGTCCGAGAAACGTCGGGAAGGTGGAAGCATCGTACAGGTAGCCCCGGCGAATAAGAAGGTCGATCACGTCGCCTGAGAGGCTGAAGCCCGGCCCCCGGAAGCCGATCGGCCGCACTCCCGTGGCGCTCTCAATGGCATCCTCCGCGTTCGTCAGTTCTGTTTCGAGTTGCCTCCGGGAATACAGGTGCAGCCAAGGCTCGTGGTGAAAAGAGTGGTTGCCGATTTCATGCCCAGCCTCTGCGATCGAGCGCAACGCTGCGTGATTGCGCTCTTCCGTCGCGTCCTGTCCAACCACGAAGAACGTGATGGTAAGGTTGCGCCGTTTCAAAATGTCCAGCACTCGCGGAACCACCAAATCCAAGTACGAGGGAAGGCTTTCCCAGCCCGCATCGCCGTGCGTCTTCATGTAAGACCACTTATTGTCCAGGTCCAGAGACAGACTGGCGAGCGGCTTAGACGGCGACATATTTAACCTTCCTGGCGTGACTGGTTCGCTCGAGCAATGCTGGAACCGCACGCTCGGCTAATTGAACGGTCTCGTTCACGTTGAGGGTACCGTTCACGATATGCGCGGAATTGACGATCTGCACGCCGGGAATGGATGTAAACATAGAGGGCAGTTTCCGGGAGTAGTGCAGAGTGGGGATCGCGAACACCTGCCGAACCCGGCTCACTTTAAAGGTAAGCACATCGGATGGCCGGAAAGCGGGATACATCCTTCCCAGCGCCGCGAGAAATCGATGGCGAAGATGGTCGTCACTCAGTGCAAAGGCCGGATCGTCCGGCGGCAAGTATTTCGGCAAATAGACGAGCGCATTGCCACCGAACTGCTGGCGGTCCACCATCGCGGACATCTCAATGACTGCAGTGAATGGGATTCCGTTGTCGGTGATGTTGGTGACGTAGTAGTCGGCCAGAGGTTTCTTCAAAAGAACGGACGCACAAAGAATCCCCTGATATTCCACTTGGCGAAGCTTTGTGGCTTCTTCAGAACTGAGCTCCGGACATAGATTGGCTGCCACGGAAGCCGGAACCGTGAGTACGACCTCGTCGAAGCGCGAGCGTTCGCCATTCTCGAAAGTGATTTCTACTTCACCAGTCTCAACCGTTTGTACTTTCTTTGCGCGGTGTTCGACGACGATATCCACGCCGGTCTGTTCGAGCTTGCACCGCAGCGCATGCAGGATGCGGGCATAACCGCCGGGGACATATCCGAACATTTCTTTCTTCATGCCCGACCGCCGTGCCGCGTACATTCGGGCGATTATGGCCCAGAGAAACGCCGCGGATGCTTTCCGGTAATTGCTGCCAAGCTTGGCGCGGAGCAGAGGGAGCCATATCTTCTCGGTCGTTCGATTTCCTGACCACTGCCGCAGCCACTGTTCGACCGGAATATCCTCGAGGTTTCCCGGGTCTTGGATACGGGAAGCATGCAGGATGGTGAGTGCGAGTCGAAATTTGTCGATGAGTCCGAGAGGAGGGAACCGGAGGAACTCCACGGCGTTGGACATCGAATAGAGATGGCCGTCGGTATAGAAGCCGGTCCGGGTTTGCACCCATTGAATCTGGTCTTCGAGTTTGAGTTCAGAGAGTAATTTGCGGAGAGCTGTGTCGGAGAGCAGGGTTACATGGTAGTGGCGGTCCCAGACGATTTCCCCGAGTTGCCACTCGCTGGCCAGGCCACCGACCTGGCTTGCGCCTTCAAACAGCGTGACGCGCTGTCCGCGTTGTGCAAGCCGTAGCGCGGTGGTCATTCCCAGAATCCCGCCGCCAACGATGGCCCAACTTTTTTGTGAATATGACATGAAATTCATCCCTGGCTCGTCGCGAGTTCGGTGACTATGCCCTTGTCGTGGCAGTACTCGAGTCCGCACGCCCGGCAGGTAAGCCGCGATGTGGCGTCCGCATCGACTTCAGAGATCATGGCCAGTACTTTTCCGCAGCGGCAAACGTATCCTACTGAGCGGGCGGGAACTCCAACCACCAGGTGAAAATCAGGAACGCTCCTGGTCACCAGCGCTCCCATGCCGACCATGGCGAAACGGCCGATCACCAGATCGTTGCCGATGGTGCAATGCGCTCCAATCGTAGCCCCAGCCCGCACCAGCGTCGGCAAGGTCTCTTCGTCGGGGTCAGAGGAGCGCAGGGTTTTCAAATCGGATGTCGTTGCCCGTGGAAACCGGTCATTGGTGAACACCGTCCCGGCACTAATCATGACTCCATCTTCGATAGTCACAGCGGTGCAGATGTAAACGAAAGCGTTGATCTTTACCCGGTTGCCGATTTTGACGTCGTACGCAATGTAGGTTTTTTCACCCACAATGCACTCTTCCCCGATGGAAGCACCGTGGCGGATGTGCACCGTGTCCCAGATGGAGGAACCGTTCCCGACCGAGACACCTTCCTCCACGATCGCAGTCGGATGAATACGCACATTCCGCTGATTCATGATTGCCTCCGACACGGGGTCTTCCAGGAAAGATGTTTTCATAACACGCTCCTCTCTCAGTGGAAGCTGACGTTGCCACGTTGATTCGTCTTGGTGATACTGGCCGCGGCCGCCATGCGCAATGGAATGGGAACCCAACGCGAGTCACGCAAAGAGGCATAGCCTGCTTCCACGACATAAGCCGAGGCAAGAGCATCTTCCGCACTCAGCAACAGCGGCTCTTCTCCCCGCAATGCCTTGGAGAAATTTTCAATCTGGCTTCGGAATGCCTGGACCTTGTCATAGCCCTTACCGAAGACCGCCCATTCACGGCTGCCGGAAGGCAGGTACCGAGACTCTTTCCACCCCAGGGAGATGGTGCCTTCCGAGCCATAAATGCGGAGATAACTCTCGAGTTCCTTGTTGATGGACCAGGAGAGATCCACGGTGCCCAGAATTCCCGCGGCGCTGCGAACGAATACGTGCACGGTTTCTTCCACCGGCAGGTTCTGGCTGCGCTTTCCTTCCACGGCGTGAATTTCGATCAGCGGCCCCACGAAATAACGAATCAGGTCGACGGAGTGAGTACCGTTGTCGATGAAAACGCCCCCGCCGCTGATGGCGGGATCGGAGTTCCAGCGTTTCGTCATGTCAACGCGGGAGGTAAAGAAATTCTCGACCAAAACCACTTCGCCGATGGCTCCAGAACTTACCAGTTGCTTGGCGCGCAGCACGTCTTCCACGAAGCGGAACTTGGAGGCCATGGTCATCTTTACGCCGGTGCGGCGCGAAGCGTCGATCATCTGACGCGCGCCGCGGACATCAACGCTCAACGGTTTCTCGCACAGCACCGGAATGCCGCGTTCGAGAAATTCCACGCAAATCTCAGGGTGCGTACTGGGCGGAGTGCATATCAGAACTGCGTCCAAAGACGTTTGCGCGGCCATCGCCGAGTGGGAGCAAAAACTCTGGCACTTGAGCCTTGCGGCCAAGGCGGAAGAAGCTTCAGGCCGTGAATCGGCTACCGCCACGACTTCCGCAAGAGCGGAGGTTTCAAACGCAAGAGCATATGCCTGAGCGATGGCGCCCGCGCCCACAATGCCAAATCTTGTACGTCTATTGCTCATATGGTTAACTCACTGACCGACTGCTGAATCGACTCCGCGATGTAGTGAATGTGTTCGTCGGTATAGCGCTCGTTCCAAGGCAGCACGAGAACGTCTTCCAGTGCCTTGTAGGTCAAGGGGAAGCGCGACTTGTCGTAGTCGAGCGCTTGCGGACGGGCCAGGTTGAAGGGATATTGGCTGGCGCCGAAGGTGCGGCGTTTCTGAAAGACCTCGCACATGAACGCCGGCTTCTGAATGTATCGCGGCGCGCATGCAATCCCACGTTCCTTGAGCAGCTTTGACAAACCCACGGAGCCGCCTCGGATCGCATTTCCATCGACGTTCAAACAGTACTTCCAAAAAGTGTGGACTGCGCCAGGAGAGGCTTGCGGACTCTTGACTCCGGGCAAGCGTTCCAGGAGTTCGGTGAGTTTCATCGCGCCGGCTACACGGCGGTCGACGACGGATTGCAACTTCTCCAGTTGCGCGACGGCAACCGCGCCCTGCAGTTCACTGATGCGATAGTTCAAAGCGATGAAGTAGTGGTCCGGGTTCGCGTCTCCATATCCCCATGCCTTATTGATGAGCAGGAACATGCGGCGGGCGAGAGCTTCATCGTTGCTCACCACCAAACCACCTTCGCCGGTGGTCATGTGTTTTCCTTGCTGCATGCTGAAGCAGCCGATCGCGCCAAACGTGCCCACATAACGGCCGTCGTAGCGCGCGAGGAAGGACTGCGCACAATCCTCGATCACAGGAATGTTTCTGGAGTTGGCAAGCTCCATGATCTCCCGCATCTCGCACGGATTTCCGAACAGATGCGTCACCACGATCGCCTTGGTTCGTTCGCTCAGGCAGGCTGCAATCGTTTTGGCCGTCACGTTTAGTGTCAAGGGATCCACTTCGGCGAAGACCGGGATGGCTCCTTGATACAAAATGGGAGTAAGCGCGCCCATATCCGTAATGGAGGTCGTGACCACTTCATCTCCGGGGTTGGGATCGAGAGCCGCCAGCGCGATGTGAATTGCGGCGGTCCCGGAGGAGCAGGCGTGCGCTTTCTTCACCCCGAGAGTCGCGGCAAATCGTTCTTCCAGAGTTCTGGTAAACGAGCCTTTTGTACTGGTAAGCGTGCCGGATTGGATGCACTGCTCAAGCAATGCCAACTCAGGCAAACCCAGATCACGGCCGGTGCTGTCCTGGTCCGACGGCAGAGTTACAACGGGTTTTGGAACCAGCGCGGTGCTAGTCATTCAATGTCCTCACATGAGAGTCGACGAGCGCGTTTTCGGTTAACGGTTGTGCAACGGAATCCGGCTGGGCAGGAGTCAGCGTTTGGTTGCTGTCGAGCAACTCACGCATGTGCCGGAAGCGGCGCAGGTTTTTCAGGTGACCTACCACGGTCCTTGCGACTTTCATTTTCGAATGGCCCAGGATGCGAACGTGCAGCGTGGTCGGGAATTCTCGGATGCGCCCTCCCTTAAGATCGAGCAACGCGAGAGCTTCCACGACTCCCAGGTAGCCTGGCTCGCGCAGTTGCAAGTCAACCACCTTGCTGCGGCGGTAGACCCGGAAACAGCTGGTGTAGGTGGCGAGCTTGTGATGCAGAACTTTGCTGTACAGCCATGAGGCGCCTTTTGAAAGAGTCAAACGCCACGTGGGAACGTTCGTGACTTTCCCCTGAGCGTGATAGGGCGATGCCGTGACCATGTCCACATCGGAAGCCAGCAGGGGAATCATCTGCATGAGTTCGTGCGGGTCGTAGCTGCAGTCACAATCGATGGAACACACGATCTCGGTCCGGGCATGACGAATGCCGGTGAAAATCGCCGCGGCGACTCCAAGGTTCCGCGGGTGTTGCAACACCCGGCAATTTGCGCGCTTGCCGAAAAGGCGTTGGAGGAGTTCCGGTGTCCCGTCGGTGCTGCAGTCGTCGACAAAAACGAACGAGAGCTCGTAGTCCGGGTTCAGAAGCCGGGTCACACTCTCCAGGGTGTTCGCCAGGTAGGGCAGCGCCGGCCGCTCGTTGTAACAGGGCACGACGATGGTGACCGGGGTTCTCACTGCGGGCGTGTTCACGGGATTTAGCGCACCGCGCCCGACCTCAACCGGCGTCGCGGTTCGGTGAGATTCCAAGGCCGAGGCCTGGGTGTCGCACTGCAAATAGTCGGCGATGCTGCCGAATCGGTACTTGTCGAAATAGTCCCGCAAGACCCACTGCATTTTGTTGAGATTCCGGTACTGCCGGGTGCGGGTCAGGAACGATGTGGCACTGATCCTGGGTTGGTCCGGGTCCAGTTCCCACACGTGGAAATACATCATGAAAGGAGCGTCCGCCGCCCGCTTCCACCGCGATACGGCATGCTTCAATAGCGTGTGCGGGATTTGCCGGAAATAATTTCCCCCAGAGATCGGCAACAGGTAGCCCGCGCAGTTCAGAGTGGCGTGAGGGAACTCCCACAACTTGCCATGCTGGTTCTGGTGCAGGTAGGCTCGCCGGAATTGCGCACCGAGGTGCGAAGAAGGAAAGACGCTGGAGTCATAAACGTAACCCTCTTGTGCCAGGGTATCGAGAATCCAGAAGTCTGAAGCAGAGCGCAAACCCTGTGGAATCCGGTATCCGATGACTCGTGCTCCGGTTGCGATTTCCAGGGCATCGCGAGAGCGCTGCGCGTCGTCGCGAAACTCCTCGCGGGTCATCTGGCGAACATTCTTGTGTTGGAAACCGTAGTTCGCGATTTCATGTCCCTGCCGGGCGACCTCTGCGATCAGGTCGGGATGTTTTTCCGCGATCCAGCCCAGGACAAAAAAGGTTGCACGAACATCGAACTGTTTCAGGAAATCGAGCGTCTTGAGAGTATTTTGTTCGAACCGGGTTTCGAAGCGGTACCACTCGCGCGAACTGATCAAGCCGCTGAGGGCGCCTACGTGGAAGTAATCTTCCAGAATCACGGTGAGAAGATCGTGTTGCTTGCCGGCAGAATTCATCGGCTGATCCCCCTGATCCGGCGATGCGTTCGATGCAGGGCACTGGAGATCACGTTAGCGATACGCCGAGCCGCCATCCCATCGCCGAACGGGTTGGGCATCTGTTTCATAGTTTCGATCCAGGTGCTGTCGGCGTAGACCTTATTCAAGATGGACGTCAGCCGGCCGGGCTCGTCCCCCACAAGCACCGCGGCGCCCGCCTCGACTGCCTCTTTGCGCTCCGTGTTGTTGCGCAGCACCAGCAGCGGTTTGCCGAGCGAAGGAGCCTCTTCCTGAATTCCTCCGGAATCTGAAACCACCAGCCAGGCGTGGAGAAGCAATTGGAGGAAGTCCGGATAGTCCAGGGGGTCGATCAACAGAATTCGTGAGTGCCCGCTCAGTTCCGCCTGTGCCACCTCGACGACATTGGGATTGGGATGAACCGCGAAAACGAGAGTAACGTCCTCGCGAGTTTCGACAAACTGCCGCAGCGCGCGCAAATTCTGGCGCATGGTGTCGCCAAAGTTCTCGCGGCGGTGGGTGGTCAGCACCACCAGTTTGCGGCCAGCAATGCGGTCGAGTAGAGGCCGTATCCGCTCGGAAGCAGAAGCAGTGCGGAGAATGTGCTGGAGCGAATCGACGACCGGATTTCCCGTGATAAAGATGCTCGCCTCTGGAACACCCTCCTCGAGGAGCGCTTCACGGTTGCCGGACGTGGCTGCAAAGTGATAACTCGCCAGGCGAGTAATCAGCCGGCGATTCATTTCCTCTGGAAACGGGCTTTCAGGATTACCCGAGCGGAGGCCCGCCTCAACATGTGCCACTGGAATTTTGTGGTGAAATGCAGTTAGCGCTCCCGCCAAGGCCGTAGTGGTGTCGCCCTGGACGATCATGAGCTCTGGAGCTTCTTTTGCGACGATTGGTCCCAGACGCTCCAAAACCCGGGCGCAGACTTCATTCGGTGTCTGGCGTGGTTGCATCACATCCAGGTGGTAGTCCGGGGAAATTTCAAAGAGCCCGAGTAGAGGATTCAGTAAGTCGCTGTGCTGGCCGGAGCAGATCGTCCGCACTTCCACCCCTTGTTCCGAACGCTTGAGGTCGCGGATGACCGGGGCAAGCTTGATTACCTCGGGGCGCGTCCCGAACAAACAGAAGACTTTGCGACGGTCCCCGCTGAAAGACGGGTGCAGCGAGGCTTCAGGCGTGATCCTTCCGAGGCTCGTACGGACGCGCGGAATGAGGGTTGGATTTGCCATGCGCCTCTTTCAAGGCTTTCTCGTATGACAGGGGAGTAACTCTTGAATCGCAAAACGGCTGCCATTGAGGGAAAAGCTAATCTGCTGATAAAGAAGCTTCAGCCACGGCTGCGAGAGTAGGTGTGTGCAAAATCTTGCAGTAGTAGAAAAGACTTGCATGGATGGTTAGGAAGTAACGTCTCATGTCGTTACTCTTGGTTACGAAAGTTCAAAGGGAAAAGCAGACATATTAAAGATGAGTGATGCGCAACTCACTGAGACGGGAGTAGGAGGGAAACTTGAGCAGCGGACTGTGAAACTGGCTCACCTTGCGTCGGAATGTAATAGAGGCGAATTGTTTTGCCCACGTACTCCACTGGCGTATAAGAGTCGAGCCAGGCGTACTCATCACGATTGCGGCCGCCCCAAATTGCATCTCCGGAACGAAGATACAAGACACTGATCGCGATCCAGCCGCCCTTATGTTCGTAGGGCGGGAGTGTGTCGAAAGGTGGAAGGTTCATGCGGTGAAGGTCGGCGCTAGTCCAGATCTGCAGGGTCAGATGAGTAATCCCACGGTTGCGCACGGTCTTAGCGAGTTCGCCTACGTCCTGGCCGCAGTCGAGATCGCATCCGAATAAGAATCGCTGCTCCGGATGCTTCCCGGCCAGCAGGTTGAAATATGCGATGTAATCGGGATGAGCGTAGACCGACGAGACTACCTGCCCCACCAATAGCACGCAGAGTACGGCGGGGCCTATCCAGGGCCGGTGTCCGCGATGTTGCCATAGCCGCCGCGCACCTCCCGCAGCAACGACCGTTAGAAGAGGATAGAGAAAAAGCACATGCCGGATACCGAAATCGACTTTGACCACCATCGAGACCAAAAGGATTGCGACGGCCGACACGGCGGGTGCCAGGGCCTGCCAGTTGGTTGAAAAACGCGCCGTCCAGAAGAGTCCACAGAGCGCAAGCGTCAGGAATGCAAGAGGCGTTTTCAGACCCAGATCAACCCAATAGAAGTACCAGAATCCCCCTCGCCGTATCTGGCCGAGCGCGTAGGAGGGAGGAGATTTTCGGTTCTGCACCCAGCTCGCGAGGATTCCCTTGAAGAATTCGGGAGCAGGTAGCGGCGGGTCGAGTTCCACGATCGCACTTGCGAGGCGCCTTACGGAGGGCGGCAGTTGGGCGGCATCCTGCGCCGGTTTCGCAAAGACCTGGCTGAGCGGCTTCATGGAAAAACGATATCCGCCCCAGATCACAAAAGCGCTCATCAGCAAGGCGGCGACAATTGTAGCGGCGTAACGGCGCGCACCAAACTGATCGTTGCTGTCACCTTTCTTCCAGATCCAGCAGATCGCAATCGGGATGATGCAGACCGGAAGGAACAATAGCGCTGAAAGATTTGAGAGCGCCGCCAACCCGGCCATGACTCCAAGCATTGTGGCTCGCCCCCAGGAGGGACGCTGTAGCCATCGCACCAACGCAAACAAGGTGCAAGGGAGAAATACCGATAGCGCGAAGTCGACATAGGCAAGTCCGGCGAAGGCGAGAACTGCGGGCAGCGTCGTATACAACAGCACACCGACTACGGCTCCCCAGGGCCCATACAGCTCGCGAGTCCACAGAAAGATCAGGCTCACGCCGAGAACGAAGAAGGGAATTTCTCCCAGGCGGGCCAAAGCAAGATTGTGCGCGTAACGATCGTGAGTGTAGAGGATCTCATTGCCGGCGGGATAGATGTCGTACGAGTCGCCCGCCGGGTCTGAGATCATTCGCACTTGCGGAAGCCGAGCCCCGGCCAAGTAAGGCCCGATCGCCGCAGCGATGCGGGCGAGCGGCGGATGCAGGGGTTCCAACGTGAACGTGCCCTTGTCCAGCCATTCCATACCGCAAGCGATGTGCGCGGGTTCATCATAGGCAACGGAAATGGAGGAGTAGGTGGCGACAATCCGGAAAATCGCAAAAGCCGTGAGAGTGACGCAGATGAGCAACGACACTCGGTCCGATCTCGAAGCAGGATTCTGCATGTGGTCGACGGATCGTGCGACTCACATGATATCAACAGCGCAGAGTCCACGACCCGGCTTATCCCCGTAGCCGTGCCCAGGAGGCCTGCCTTGCGGAAATGGTGATGGCGTATGTAATGTTGCCACTGACACCAGGATGGGCCTTCCCCATGACGAAAGCATCGCGTGCTCTCGCATCGCCGCGAGTTGTAAATATCGAAGACTTGCGGCGGATGGCGCAACGGCGTTTGCCTAAAGTGGTCTTCGACTATCTGGATGGCGGAGCGGACAGCGAAGTCACCTTGCGGGAGAACTGTCGCGTTTTCGATACGGTGACCTTTCGTCCGCGGCATGCCGTCGCCTTCCCGTCGTGCGATCTGCGGACGACGGCCTTAGGCGCGGAGATTTCCTTTCCAGCCATGCTGGCTCCAGTTGGATACAGCCGCCTCATGCATCCCGGCGGAGAGTCGGCCGCTGCACGGGCAGCGGGATCCGCTGGCATCGGCTACATCCTTTCGACGATTTCGGGTCACAAACTGGAAGATGTACGGGCGGCTTCCAAGGGACCGGTTTGGTACCAGCTCTATGTCATCGCCGGCCGGGAGGTTGCCGAAGCCACCATCGAGCGAGCGCGGAATGCCGGCTTTCGGGCATTGGTTGTGACTATCGATACTCCAGTGGCCGGCTTGCGCGAGCGTGATTTTCGCAATGGGATGATTGAGCTGTTGGCCGGAAGCACGTTCGCCAAGATTCCATATTTGCCGCAACTGCTGGCACATCCCGCGTGGCTGACTGCTTTTCTGCTCGATGGCGGCGTCCCGAAGCTGCCAAATGTCGTGATTCCGGGGCAGGGTCCCATGGAGCTGATCGATGTAAGCGCCGCGCTGGCCCGGGCCGCAGTTACGTGGCAGGACTTGCGCTGGATTCGGGAAGCCTGGCGAGGGCCAATTGTCATCAAAGGCGTGCTGACCGCCGAAGACGCGAAGCGAGCCATTGACGAGGATGCGGCCGCGATCGTCGTATCGAACCATGGGGGGCGGCAACTCGATGGTGTTCCGGCTACGCTCAAGGTGCTTCCCGAGATCGTCGCGGCGGTGAACCAGCGGGCGGAAGTGTTCATGGACGGAGGCGTGCGCCGGGGCAGCGACATCGTGAAGGCAATCTGCCTGGGCGCGCGCGCGGTTCTCATGGGACGTGCTTATGCTTATGGTCTCGCAGCGGCCGGTGAAACAGGTGTTAGCCGGGCTCTCGAGGTGTTGCGCGCGGATGTAGAGCGCACGCTGAGGTTGTTAGGGTGTGCTGCGGTTTCGGATCTTGACTCGTCGTACGTGGATGTTTCCGCCTGGGGAAAGGGTTAAGTTCTTCGAATCGCAAAAGAGAGTTGTGCCAGCTGTCCAGATTTGATTTATTCTGCTCCTTCCGTCACGGAGACTGCAAAGTGATTCCTTCGCATCGTTTGGTGCCGGTTTTTCTTGCTTGTTGTTTTGTCGTCAGCGTCGTCAGCGCCAGCCCAGCTCAACAGTACCCCGAGAGCACCTACCAGGAAATGCACTGGCGGATGATCGGGCCGTTCCGCGGCGGTCGCACGCGCGCGGTAAGCGGAGTGCCCGACCAGCCGAATGTTTTCTATATCGGACAGGTCAACGGTGGGGTGTGGAAGTCGGACGATTACGGCCGCACCTGGAGCTCCCATTTTCGATTCGCAGCCGACCCAATCCATCGGCGCTATCGCGGTGGCGCCTTCCGATCCGAATGTCATCTATGTTGCCAGCGGCGAAGGTTTGCATCGTCCCGATCTTTCCGTAGGGGATGGAATCTACAAATCTACAGACGCGGGCAAGACCTGGAATCATCTCGGCCTGCGCGAGAGCCAGCAAATTCCAGCCTTGGTCGTTGATCCACGCGATCCCAACCGTCTGGTCGCAGCCGTGCTTGGCCATCCTTACGGTCCCAGCGCGGAGCGGGGAATTTATCGTTCGGCCGACGGCGGAAGCACCTGGAAACAAGTTCTCTCGAAAGATGAGAACACGGGAGGCTCCGACGTCGAAATCGACTCGTCGAATCCCGACATTCTGTACGCCTCGTTGTGGGAAGCGCGCGAAGGCCCGTGGGAAGACAACAATCTGTATAACGGAACCGGCGGGGGTTTGTTCAAGTCCACCGATGGCGGCGAAACCTGGCGCCAACTCACAAAGGGCCTGCCATCGAACCTGGTGCAGATCAATGTGGCCATCGCGCCCAGTGATCCCAAACGCCTGTATGCGACCCTCGCCACCACCGATCGCGGCGAATACGGATCAGGCGCTGGCCTTGGCGTTTACCGTTCGGATGATGCCGGCGAAAGCTGGTATCACGTCACCATGGATCCGCGAGCCGGCATGCGGATCGGCGGAGGCGATCTTCCGATTCCGAAAGTGGATCCAAAGAACCCGGATGTGGTCTACAGCACCAGCATCGTGACCATGAAGTCCACCGACGGGGGCAAGACTTGGGCGAGCTTTCGTGGCGCTCCTGGGGGAGATGACTATCAGAACATATGGATCAATCCACACGACCCCAACACCATTCTCCTGGTGAGTGATCAGGGCGCGATTGTGACCGTCAATGGCGGACGCACCTGGGGGTCCTGGTACAACCAGCCCACGGCGCAGCTTTACCACGCTAGCGTTACCAACACGTTCCCTTACCGAGTTTGCGGTGGCCAGCAGGAGAGCGGTTCGGTCTGCATCTCGAGCCGCGGCAACGATGGTGAGATCACGTTTCGTGACTGGCATCCCGTGGGCGCCATCGAGTACGGCTACGTGGCCCCCGATCCACTCAACCCCGATGTCATCTATGGAGCAGGGCGTAGCGAAGTTTCGAAGTACCACTGGTCCACCGGACAGGTCCAAAACGTGACGCCGATTCCCGTGCGCAACGGCAAATACCGCACCGATCGCACCGAGCCCCTCATGTTCTCTCCGCTCAATCCCCATGTCATGTACTACGCGGCCAACGTCCTGTTCAAGACGATGGATGGTGGAGAGACGTGGCAAACTATCAGTCCCGACCTGACTCGCAAGGACCCCGGTGCTCCACCCAGCGTGGGAAAGTTGGTGCCCGACGGCGCGGAGAAACAAAGAGGCGTGATCTACGCTTTGGCTCCGTCGTTCAAGACGGAAAATGTTCTTTGGGCGGGTACCGACGACGGGCAAGTGTGGAGAACCGCCGATGGCGGGAAAAACTGGGCCAACATTACTCCCCCGGAACTCACACCCTGGAGCAAAGTCACTCAGATCAGTGCATCGCATTCGGACGATATGACGGCGTACATCTCCGTGAGCCGCTTCCGGATCGACGACCTTCGTCCGTACGTCTATCGCACTCGCGATGGCAGGCAAGAGCTGGCAAGCGATCACGACCGGCTTGCCCGAAGTCGGACCGGTCGACACGGTCCGCGAGGACCCCGAGCGCAAGGGATTGCTCTTTGCCGGAACCGAGAACTCCGTGTGGGTTTCTTTCGACGACGGAGATCACTGGCAGTCGCTGCAACTGAATCTGCCGCACACCTCCATGCGCGACCTGTGGATTCATGACGACGATCTGATCGTGGCCACCCATGGCCGGGCATTCTGGATTCTTGACGACATCACGCCTCTGCGGCAGATCGCCGCGACGGTGGTGCAAGCGGACGCCTATCTCTTCCGGCCAGGGCACGCGTATCGGGTTCGTCGAGACACCAACACTGACACTCCGCTTCCCCCTGATGAACCCACGGCTACAAATCCTCCCAGTGGCGCGATCGTCGATTACTATCTGGCGAAGGCGGCGTCCGGCCCGGTGACGCTCGAGATCCTCGATGCCCGGGGCAAATTGGTGAGGCGGTATTCGAGTGCGGACCGGCTCGAAGTCACCGAGGAGAAACTTCAGAAGCAGCTGATTCCTCTTTATTGGATTCGCATGCCAAAGATGCTCTCCACCGAGGCCGGAATGCATCGCTGGGTGTGGGATCTGCACTACCCGGCTCCGGTTTCCACGGAGCACGGATATCCGATTGCGGCGATTCCGGGAGACACACCTCGGGAGCCCTTAGGTCCGCACGCTGTGCCGGGAAAATATACGGTGCGCCTGACGGCAGACGGGCGCAGCTACACCGCGCCGCTCACAGTGGTCATGGATCCGCGGGTGAAGACTTCGATCGTTGGGTTGGAGCAGCAATTCCAGCTGGCGACGAAGCTGGCTTCGTTGCTCACTCGCACCTCCGAGGCCGTTATGCAGGCTCGTTCCATGCGCGCACAAACCCATGACCTGTCGGCGAAGGCAACTGGCCCGGCGGCCGAAGCGATTAAGAGCTTTGACCAGAAGCTCACGGCTGTGCTTCAAGGGTCAGGCCAACCGGGCGCCGGAGCACCCACACTGAGCCATGTGAATGATGCTGCTTCGACGTTGTACGCCGATGCGGGCCGATCGGACGCCGCGCCGACAAAGGCCTTGCTGGACGCGACGTCCGCTGCTGAACAAGATGCCGCTGCCGTCCTGAAAACCTTCGACCATCTAAAAACGATGGATCTCCCGGCGCTCAACCAGGCACTGCGTGGGGCAGGCTTGTCTGAGGTTCAGCTGAAGGCCGAGTCCATGGAAGATGACGATCAGGCTGACGTGGAATAAGCGCTGCGGAGAATTTCAGCCTCGGCCACCACTGCATTACTAATATTTCCTTCGGAGGTACAGGTACGTGCGAACCACGACTCTCGTCCTATTTGTGGCATGTCTAGCAGTTCTTGCGTTGGGTCAGAAAAAACATTCCAATTCGACCTCCGCGTCGGCGAAGTCCAGGCACGATGCGGCAGCGCCGTCCAAGCCTGCTGAAGGTGCCAGCGCGAACGCAGCCAACGATGACGAGGGCGAGTCCAAGGGGCCGTGGAAAGCCCTCGAGTATCGACTGATCGGTCCGTTTCGCGGTGGACGCGTGGTCGCGGTGACAGGCGTGGTAGGACAAAACGACACATACTACTTCGGCTCAGTAGCGGGCGGAGTCTGGAAAACCACGGATGGCGGGATCAACTGGAAACCGGTCTTCGACAAGCAAAAAGATGCTTCGCCCTCGATCGGAGCCATCGCTGTCGCGGAATCGGACCCCAACGTCATTTACGTGGGGACCGGAGAAGCTTGCATTCGGGGCAACATTGTCGGCGGAAACGGAGTCTTCAAGTCCATCGACGCCGGCAAGACCTGGAAATTTGTCGGGCTCGGCGACACTCATGCCATCGGCCGTCTGATCGTGGACCCAAAGAATCCTGACATCGCCTTCGTCGCGGCCTTGGGGCATCCCTTCGGCGACAACGAAGAGCGCGGCATCTTCCGCACTCGTGACGGCGGCAAGACCTGGGAAAAAGTTCTCTACAAAGACGCGAAGACCGGCGGCATCGATGTCACGTTTGATCCCAGCAATTCCAATGTCCTGTTCGCCGCTCTGTGGCACGCGAGGCGGACCCCGTGGAGCATGGATAGTGGCGGCCCAGGCAGCGGCTTGTATCGTTCCGCGGATGGCGGAACCACATGGAAGGAATTGAAGGGACACGGTCTGCCGGAAGGAATCTGGGGACGCGTCGGAGTAACCGTTTCCGGGGCGAATCCGAATCGCGTGTGGGCTGTGATCGAAGCCGAAAAGGGCGGTATCTATCGCTCCGACGATGGCGGCGACAGCTGGCAATTGCTGACCGACGATCATCGCTTCCGTCAGCGCGCATGGTATTACTCGCACATCTTTGCCGATCCCAAGTCGGTGGACACGGTCTACATCTTGAATACAGGCGCGTACCGGTCGAACGACGGAGGAAAGACGTTCGCCCGGGTGCGTGCTCCGCACGGCGACAATCACGGCCTCTGGATCGATCCCTACGAATCCTCAGCGCTTGATCAACGGGAATGACGGCGGCGCGACTATCTCTACCGACGGCGGTACCAGTTGGACCAGCGAATATAACCAGCCAACCGCGCAGTTCTACCACGTCACCACCGACAGCCGTTTTCCCTATTACGTCTACGGCGCGCAGCAGGACAACTCCACCGTCGCGATCGCCAGCGCGAGCGACAACGGCGCCATTGACCGGCCCGATTGGTATGACGTAGGTGGAGGAGAGAGCGGCTACATTGCGCCCGATCCCAGCGATCCCATGATCGTCTACGCCGGATCGTACGGCGGCGATATCTCACGCTACGACCATCGCACAGGAGAAACGCAGGAGGTCACCCCCTGGCCGGTGAATCCGATCGGATGGGCCGCTGCCGATCTGAAGCACCGCTTTCAATGGACGGAGCCGATCGCGTTTTCGCCGTACGATGCCAAGACGCTGTACTTTGCCAGCGAAGTGCTGTTCAAAACCACGAACGGTGGAATGAGTTGGGACATCATCAGCCCGGACCTCACCCGCAATGACAAGAGCAAGCAGCAGTCTTCAGGCGGGCCCATCACCAAGGACAATACCGGGATCGAAGTCTATGACACGATCTTTTCGGTCGTGGAATCTCCGGTGCAGAAGGACTTGATCTGGGCGGGCACCGATGACGGCTTGGTGCAGCTTACCCGCGATGGAGGAAAACACTGGGAGAACGTGACGCCGAAAGCCATGCCCGAGTGGGGCACCGTCAGCATGATCGAAGCCTCCCCCCACGACGCCGGCACCGTTTATATCGCCGTGGAACGACACAAGCAGGATGACTTCTCCCCGTACGTTTTCAAGACCACCGACTTTGGTAAAACCTGGACCAAGCTGACGGACGGACTTCCCGACAATGACTATGTGCACGCGGTGCGAGTCGATCCACGGCGTCCGGGCCTGCTCTTTGCCGGCACCGAGATGGGTGTGTATGTCTCGTTCGATGACGGTGCCCACTGGCAGTCGCTGCAGCTGAATCTGCCGCGCTCGCCCGTGAACGATCTGGTTGATCAAGAATCTACGACTTGGTCGTCGCCACACACGGCCGTAGTTTCTGGGTGCTCGACGACATTACTCCGCTCGAGCAGTACAGCGATTCGATTGCGCAGGAGGATGTGCATCTGTTCAACCCGGCTCCCGCCAGCCACACGGTCTTCGGGGGCTCTCCGTACGCCGGCGCCAACACCGGCAAGAATCCGCCAGCCGGGGCCGTCATCGACTACTGGCTGAAGACGGAGTTGAAGAAGCCGGACGAAAAGAAAGACCTCGACAAGGACGCAGGCAAGTCGTCCGACGCCGAGAAGCCGCAGATCACGCTGGAAATTCTGGACGCGTCCGGCAAGGTCATCCGCAAGTTTCCCAAGAAGCAGGAGGATGACGAACAGGACGAGGGTGGAGGCCGGGGCGAAGCAAAGGCCGGAGCGTTAACGACCAATGCCGGACTCAACCGTTTCGTATGGGATCTGAAGTACGAAGGCGCAAGCAAAGTTCCCCATGCGCCTCTGTGGGCGGGTAATACCGACGGCCCTGAAGCTCTACCCGGAACCTATCAGGTGCGCCTCACGATTCTGGGCAAGAGCTACACGGCTCCATTCGAAGTCAAGGCCGATCCCCGCTTGAACGTCGCCCAAGCCGATCTTGAGAAGCAATTCGACCTTCTCCTCAAGATTCGGGAAAAGGTGACGGAGACCGACGACACGGTGAATCAGATACGCGACCTGCGCGGCCAGATCAAGGCGATCAACGCTCGCCTCAAAGAGGATCCGCGGGGCAAGGCCATCGCCGAGGCAGGGAAGTCTCTCGACAAGAAGATGACCGAAGTCGAAGAAGCGCTCATTCAAACCAAGGCGAAGAGCGGACAGGATGTGCTCAATTTCCCCATCCGCCTCAATAATCAGCTGGTCGCCCTGGGAGGAGTGGTCGCAAGCGCCGACTCCGCGCCAACGCAGCAGTCTTACGAAGTCTTTGACATGCTCAGCAAGGCAGTCGACGAGCAGACCGCGAAGTGGAAAGAGATTCTTGCCACCGACGTGAGCGCTTACAACAATCTGGTGAAACAGCAGGACGTTCCTGCACTCATGGTGATGAAGGCTTCCGCGGAGCAATGATGGGCATTGGATTGAAGAACGGGTAGAACAGCCAAAGGCTAAAATGCCCCTGTGACGAACGCCGAATATCGCGGACGCCTGGCGCCTTCTCCTACTGGCCTGCTGCACTTGGGCCACGCGCGAACCTTCTGGGTCGCTGCAGAGCGGGCCCGTCAGCATTCCGGCACACTGATCCTGAGGAACGAAGATCTCGATCCGCAGCGCTGCCTGCCCGAGTTTGTGGTAGCCATGCTGGAAGACCTTCGCTCGCTCGGCATCCACTGGACAGAAGGGCCGGACTGCGGTGGACCCTGTGGTCCGTATTCCCAGAGCGAGCGACGGAGCCACTATCTATCGGCTTGGCAGAGACTGCGCGACGGCAATTTCATCTATCCGTGCACCTGCTCGCGCAAAGATGTATCCCAGGCGGCCGGCGCTCCCAACGACGGGGATGATGAGCCCATCTATTCCGGCCGGTGCCGCTGCCGCACCGACGGTGGCGCCTTCGCCGAACCGGCCGGGGTGAACTGGCGGTTCCGCCTACCGGACGGAGAAGATGTTGCTTTCACCGATCTCCACCTCGGTCCTCAGCACTGGGTTGCGGGGAAGGATTTTGGAGACTTCGTCATCTGGCGGCGGGATGACGTGCCAGCCTATCAACTCGCGGTTGTCGTGGACGACGCGCACATGCGCATCACCGAAGTCGTGCGTGGCGAGGACCTGTTGAAATCCACGGCACGGCAGATTCTTCTATGCCGTGCCCTCAATCTCACTCCTCCTGCTTATTATCACTGTGACCTGGTGCGCGATGACTCGGGCGTGCGACTGGCCAAGCGTCACGACGCGCTCAGCATTCGGCATCTGCGCCAGCAAGGCTGGTCACGGGAAAGGGTTCTGGGAGACGCACTCAAGACGACGCGGCTCTGATTTCGAGGAGGTAAGAGCGCTGCGCTGTTATACAATTCGCGAACGCGATCTCGGCATCGCGATTCTCTTCAACATGTCCAACCGGGGAATCGGTACTTCGATCGAAGGAGCCTGGCAACTGGAATCGTACGCACGCGGCGGTGTCACTACCGCCGTGAGCGGAGTCCTGCTGCTGACCGGCGGGCGATGGTCGACTCTCTATTTTGTGCCCCAGGCTGCTGAAAAGTATTGGGGCAGTGGCGAGTCGGGCCGGTATACGCTGAGAGAGGATCGTCTCACCTTCTACCACCAGTACACGTTTCAGGGTGGCGGCGACAAACCCATCGTGATGGACCTGGATTCCAAGATCGTGGAAGACTGCCGGATTGAGCTCACCGACACCCTGACCATCTATTTCCCGAGCGGAAGCGTGATCCGCTGCCGGCGTTGCGCCGGATGACGGGCGGTCAACAGTTCGACCGGGTTGAATCTCGTCCCCATCTCCGCCGCGATATCAGTCTCCTCGGACTGGTGGCCACTGCCATTGCGGCGATGGTCGGGGTGGGCGTTAACATTCTGCCGTTCATGGTGCAGCGTTTTCAGCCGGGCGTAGGTCCGTGGGTGCCGGCGGCTTACGTTGTCGCGGCGGTTCCCGCGGTGCTGGCGGCACTTTGTTATGCCGCCTTGGTGTCGGCCATGCCGAGAGCAGGTGGCAGCTACGTGAACGTGAGTCGCGCGCTGAACCCGTTCGCGGGATTCATTGCCAGCTTCTCGCAATGGTTTGGCCTCTCGATGGCCATGGGTGTCGTGGCGTATTTCCTGGTGCCGGTGATTCGCGACATGCTCTCTGCGGCGGGCCTACCGACGGCAGCTTCCATCCTCGATCACCCGCTCCTCAGAATTTCGCTTTCGCTCATCGCGATCTGGCTGGCCTGGCTGGTCAATCTCTTCGGGGTTCGCTTCTACGAGCGCAGTGTGGTGTTGATGGCAGCCATCACCATCGTTGCCCCCATCATCATGTCGATTGCCGGAGTCCTGCATTCGTCGAAAGACTTTGCAGGGACGAGTAACGTGTCTTCGGTGACGGTGCTACCGGCATTCACAACCAAGGCGTTTCTGGGGACGGCGGTCGTTTTGTTTTCCTCCTTCATCGGCTTCGATGCGGTCTCGCAAGCCGCCGGAGAAGCGCGTCGAGCCTCTGATCTGGCGCGCGCCATCCTGATCGCGATCGGGGGAGTTACCGTCTACTACATCGGCTTTACCTGGAGTCTGTACCACGCTGTGCCATGGGAATACGTCTACCGGGTTTCCCTGTTGCACGACATCTCCGCCCCTGGCCTGATGGCGCCGCTGCTGCCCGCGTGGCTAGCCTTCATCATCCTGCTCTCGGTGACGATCGCAATCCTCAAAGTCTTACCGGCGCTGATGTTGGGAAACTCGCGGACGCTCTATGCATTCAGCACAGACGGAATTCTGCCGCGGGCCTTCTCGAGACTGAATTCCACGTTTCGCACCCCACACTATGCCTTGTTGTTGACCGCCGTTTCCGCGAGTCTCTGCGTGCTGGGGTGCAACCTGGCGGGAGACTTCTTCCTCGGCGTCGATTTGCTGGTGCTTTCCATGCTGGTGAATTTCCTTCTCATGGCTCTGGCGCTCATCATGTTTCCCAGCGTGAACCCGCAGCTTTATCGCCAGATGACATTTCTGCGCTCGCGAACGGCACAGCTTGTGGTTGCGGACGCGGCCATCGTTTTACTGGGAGCATTGCTCGTGGTGGAAGTGGCCGGCGACCTGCGTTCGCCATCGCCCTGGTATCTGAAGTCGACCACCAGTTGGCTGGTCGTGATGCTGGGCGCGTGTCTGTTGTTCTGGCGTTTCTGGACCCGGATGCGGCAACAGGGCCTCGATCCCCGGACGGAGATATTCGGAGAGTTACCGTCGGAGTGAAATGCAAACCGCGGACGTAGCCATTATCGGTGGAGGTGTGATCGGATGCTCGATCGCCTATCACCTTGCCGAGGTGGGGGTGGCGAACACCGTCGTCTTCGAACGCAAGCATGTTGCCGCTGGCGCAACCGGGATTTGTCCCGGCGGCATCCGCCAGCAGTTCGAGGGAAGGGCAGAGTGCACTCTCGCGCAACGCTCCATGCGCTTCTTTGAGCAGATCAACGAACGGCTGCAGCCCGAGACCCCCTTCTTCCTGGAACGCAGCGGCTATCTTTTCCTGGCAGAGAGCGAGCCAGTGTTGGCACGCTTTCGCCGCAATGTCGCCATGCAGAGTCAGTTGGGGATTCCGTCACGCATCCTGACTCCGGCAGAAATCCGGGAGATCGCGGAACCCCTCGTCCTCGATGGAGTGATCGGCGGATCTTTCTGCGCGGAAGATGGATTTCTGGAAGATTGCGATGGTGTGAGCAATCGCATGTTGCGCCGTGCGCGCGATCGTGGAACAAAGCTGGTGTTGCAGGAAATTCTGGATATCAAGCGCGAAGATGGGATGTGGCGGCTCACCACGGCGACCGATTCCTGGATCACCAGGCAAGTTGTAATCGCTACCGGTGTAGACGCCCCCGCGCTGGCTCAAAAAATTGGCTTGACCGTTCCCATCACTCCAGAGCGCCGCCGCCTTGCCTATACGGAACCACTCCCCCAGGCGCTGATGCATCCCTTGGTGGTCGCCCTGGAGCGCGGCTTCGCCGGCAAGCAACTGCTGAATGGTGTCTTTTATCTGGGATGGCTTGCGGAGACTCCCGACAGCGACAATCTGACCTTCACCGAACATGCGCTGAGTGCGGGCGAAACGCTACTGCCGGCTTTAGCGGAGCTGCCCGTGCGCCGCGTCGTCGAGGGCTTCTACGATTCCACGCCTGACCATCGTCCGATTCTCGGAGATGTTCCCGGCGTCGACGGCGTCTTCCTGGCCGTCGGGTTCAGCGGGCACGGCTTTATGCTGGCCCCCGCTGTAGGTGAGATGTTGGCCAATTTGATTGCAGGCCGGGCAAGAGATCCGCTGCTCGAAGAATTCTCGCCGCAGCGCTTTGCTCGGACCATGGCCGGTGAGGGCCTGCAGATTTGACACAAGACCAATCGATTCGAGGAATACCCATGCACCGTTGGCTGATCACGTTATTCGCGCTGTTTGTGCTCTCAACTCTTTGCACCGGGCAGCAGGACGGCTGGAAACGTCTGCTCGAAATCAACCAGGACTACCTGAAGCTGCGGGAAGAGGGCATGAAAGATACTGCTCACGACTTCTCTCCCGCTACCGTTGAAACCCGCAAACACCAACTGGGTGAGCTGATGAATCGCTTGCACGCGGTTGATCCCTCGGGTTGGACGGTCGAGCGAAAAGTGGACTGGGTGCTGGTACGCACCGAGTTGAATGACTTGGACTTCCATTACCGCGTGGTCAAGCCATGGTCTCGGGACGCCAGTTTCTATCTCGATTTCTTCGCGCGGCTCCCGTACACGGCCATTCCTGTTCCGGCTGAAAAAATAGATGAATTCCGCGCACAGTTGCATTCGATCCCTGCCATCGTTGCCGAGGCCAAGCGCAATCTCACCGAAGGTGGCGGAGACCTGACTGACATTGCCGTTTTCCATCTGGAGCACTACGACGGTGTCGGACAAGGCGAGCCCCTGCGCAATCCGCCGCCCGAAGGCGCGCTAGGCTGGTACAAGGATCTGCTGGCACGGGTCGAGAAAAGATCAGCCCGAGTTGGCTCCGGATGTCGAGCACGCGTTGAGCGCAGTCGAGGATTACCACGCGTGGCTGGTCGCCAATCGCAGCCGGTTGAATCATCCCAGCGCGGTCGGTATCGACAATTACAACTGGTTCATCCGAAACGTCCGCCTGATGCCGTATTCGGCGGAGGGCTTGCGCGTCCTCGGAGACACGGAACTCAGCCGCGCCCGGACCTTCCTGAAGATCGAACAGATGAAGAATCGCAATCTTCCGGAACTGCAGCCGGCGAAAACCGAACAGGAGTACTACGCGCGCGTCCGAGACGCCGAGAAACTGATTCGCAGTTTCATCGAACAGAATCATCTCCTCACCATTCCCGACTATATCGGCCCGCAGAAAACCGATGCCTTCTGGATTGAACGTCCGGGAGGGAAGCGGCACTTCTGGGAACAGATCCAATACCGCGATCCGTTGGTGGACCACATCCACGCTTCCATCCCCGGGCATCGCTTCGATTTCGCCATCCACGAGCACGACACACGGCCGATCCGTTCCACTTACACCGACAGCGGGCGCATCGAAGGATGGGGTTTCTATTGCGAAGAGATGATGCTGCAGGCGGGCTTGCTGAAGGATCGTCCCCGGGCGCGAGAGTTGTTCTACATCGCACAATTAGCGCGGGCAGCCCGGATTCCCGCTGAACTGAACATTCAGGAGGGAAAATTCTCTTTGAACGATGCGGTCGCGTTCATGGTGAAAACCGTGCCGTTCATGGACCCCAATCTTGCCCGCTACGACCTAGAGATCTACTTCCGCCAGCCCGGTTATGGGATGAACTATATCGCCGGTAAGCAGCAGATTGAGGAACTGCTTTCCCAGCGTGCGCAGCAGTTAGGTGACAAGTTTAACCTGGGAACATTTCATGACCAGTTCCTGGCAGCTGGCATGATTCCCGTCACACTGACGCGGTGGGAGATGGTTGGACTGGATGACAACACGCGCCACGAGTTTGACCTGCCCTAAGGGTCAGCGGCGCTGTTCCAGCTTTACCGACGCGGTTACGGGCTTGCCGTCGCGCAGCACTTTAACCTCGACCACGTCTCCAACCTTGCTGCGGCGCAGCGCGTCGGTGAAGTCGTAGAGGTTATTGATGGGCTTGTCACCAAACTGAACCAGAACGTCTCCAGCCTTCAGTCCAGCTTTGGCCGCCGGAGAGCCCGGTCGGACATCGGAAAACTTAACACCATTTTCGGTTTGCCCGAAATCCGGGATGGAGCCGAAGTAGGGCCCGTATCCGCGCCCTCCACCACCGCTGGGCGCTCTTTCCTCTGCCACAACCTGGAAAGCGGGCCGCTCCGGTGCATCGGCGATCTCGACTCCAATGTCCGAGACCAGATTGAGCAAACGCGCCGCATCGATCGAGTTGATTTTGTCCCAGGTGTCTGACGGCTTGTGATAATCGGAATGAAGTCCCGAGAAGAAGAACAGAACCGGGATCCGCTTGGTTACGAACGAGGTGTGATCGCTGGCGGCATAACCGCCGGCTGAGTATTCAATCTTGAATCCTGATTTGCTCTGCGCCTGCTCCAGCAGAGTCTTGAACGTCGATCCGGTGCCTACTCCTCCAATGTAGATCTTGTCGTCTTTGATTCTGCCAATCATGTCCATGTTGAGCATGGCGACGGCCTTGTCGAGGGGCAGTGTGGGCTCCTTCACCCATTCTGAGGAGCCGAGCAGTCCCAGTTCTTCTCCAGCGAAGGATGCGAACAGTATCCCGCGTTGCAGCTGTCCGCGCATGGGCGCGAGCAACCGGGCCAGTTCGAGCACGCCGGCGGTGCCCGACGCGTTGTCGTCGGCGCCAGGATGGATTTGTCCAATCTGCGAGGGGGCCAGCGAATCCACGTTCCCTCGTCCCAAATGGTCATAGTGCGCACCGATGACGATGTATTCGTCGGTCTTGCCCGGCAGATAGGCGAGCACGTTGTTGACGGTGGCCCGCGTGTTCTCGATGCTGACGCTCAGCGAGGCGCGCAGAGTGTCGGGGAAGGCAAACGAAGCGGGCTTGCTCGACGAGTTGATCTCGGATTGCACGTCAGCCAGCGACTTACCGGCCGCCTGAAACCAGCTCTCCGCCACTGCGTTCTTCACTTGCACGAACAGAATCCCGACATTCTCGGGTCCGCTCACGCTGCCAAATCGGCTTAGAAGGTCGTCTTCACCGTCTCCCAGCTTTCCGTTGACGAGCACAATCGCCTTGGCGCCATGGTTTCGTGCGTTGATGGCTTTCGTAATCAGCTGGGAATGTTGCGTGGTCCCCGTGTTCCCGCTCTTCGCCGCGAATCCGGTGGGCTCGTAGCGTAGCACAACGACGATCTTGTCCTTCACGTCAGTACCCGCGTAGTCGTCGTATTGAAACTCATCGGCGGAAGCGCCGTATCCCACGAAGACCATAGGCCCGCTGACCGAACCGGAAGCGGAGAAACTGAAAGGAACAAAATCTTGGTTCGGTTTCAGATCCTTCTTTCCAGCTGCCGTCTCAACGATCAGGTGGTTGTTGGATTTAAGGCGAGCGCCGGTGATCACGGAAAACGGCTGGAAATAGGAATGACTCCCCGCCGGTTTCAATCCCAGACTTCGGTAGCGTTTCTCCAGAAGATGCGCCGCCCGGTCGATACCCTTGGTCCCGGCTCCGCGGCCCTCCATTGCCGGTGCGGTCAGCGCCTTGATGTCGTTCAGGTAGCGTTGCGGATCGGCAGTGCCGGTCGTTGCAGCACTGGCCAACAACACAAGGGCCACGACGGTTAGGGTCAGATGTCGGCTGGTTCGAAAGATGCGCGATGGAAAAGACTGCATCAAGATGGCCATAGCTGGAATTCAGCGGACGAAGGAACGAGAAATCGTATGTGGCTAACCCGCGTCTGTCAAACGGCAAGCCTGTCCAGCGTCTTAGACATCCGGGTAAAATGATAGATCCCGAGGAGCGTGGCAATGAAGGCGTGCCTTGTGCGGCTGTCTTGTGCCCTGGTTCTGTTGGCTTCTGCCGATGCCGCCCAGGAAATGCTTCCCGCGAGAGCGCCAGTGCTGGCTTCCGGGTCCTTCCACATTGAACCGCTCAAACTGGAGTTCAGCGCTAGGCCCGTGGGCACGTCGAGCGCTCCCATGACCACGACTCTTACAAACAGCGGCAATGGCCTCGTGAGGATTGTCGACATTATCGCCTCAGGAATCGACTTTACCCAGACGAACAGCTGTGGAGATTCCGTGATGCCCGGCTCCTCTTGTCAGATTCAAGTCACCTTCAAGCCGGCAACTACGGGCACCCGGCTCGGCGTTCTTAGCGTGATGGTCTCAAGCCCAGTCAGCCCCTACTACGTTGTGCTCACCGGCGTCGGGCAATAGCAGTTTCAAGGTTTGACCGGAACTGGCAGCAGAGTTAAGCGCCGCCCGCCAGGCTGTACAGCAAAACCGCGAGCACGATGACGGTAAATACCACGTACATGCGATCCTTTTCCTCCGCGAAGCCATAAATAGCGAAAGCCACGCGGGCTACGGGCGTCGCAATCAGCAGCAGCAGTCCCAGCTGAATAATGCCGCGTCCACTTAAGTGGAATGCCCGCTCTGCGATTCCTCGCACACTGCGAAGGTCCGTCGGTTCTCCCTTGAAGACGCGGAAATCCGCGTGGGATCCACCGTGGCGGATCAGAAAAATCGCAGCACCCACAAGAACAACCGCCGCCGAGAGCATCACCCCGGTGCGCAGGAGGGTCCCGATGATTCCTTCGACTCTCTGGTCTGTCCACTTGGGAACGATTGCCATCTTCAGATTCTCCCCACGATGCCCTGGTAGATCATCTGGAATCCCAGGAATACGATGACCAGGCTGAAAACGACACGCAGCACCTTGGTCTCAGCTTTCATCAGAATGTGCGAACCGATCAACGATCCCGCCAGCACACCCAGCATGACAGGCATCGCAAGCCCCGGGTCGATGTAACCGCGGTTCAGGTAAACACCGGCGCTGGCCGCCGCGGTAACGCCAATCATGAAGTTGCTGGTGGTGGTGGAAACCTTGAACGGGATTCTCATGGCTTGATCCATGGCCAGCACTTTGACTGCTCCCGAACCGATTCCGAGCAGACCTGAGAGCGTCCCGGCGCCGAACATCAAGCTGAAGCCGACGGGGACGCGGCGTGGGTTGTAGTACCGCATACCCTCCGCAGTGGGGAAACTTCCATTCATCTTGAGGCGCGTGGCCAGCGGGTCCGGCGGATCATCCCATTCGGACTTCGGCCGCGGCCGGCGGGAGAGATACGCTGAGTAAACGAGCACCACTCCAAAGATGATGGCAATGGCGCGAGTGGGAACCAAGGTCGCGATCGAGGCACCTAGCAGTGCGCCGAACGTGGTCGCGATCTCCAGGAACATGCCGATTCGTATGTTGGAAAATCCTTCCTTCACGTAGGCGGCGGCAGCCCCGGAAGAAGTGGCGATGACGGAGACCAGGGAAGCGCCGATCGCGTAGCGGATATCAACCTTGAAAAACAGGGTGAGCAGCGGAACCAACACCACGCCTCCGCCCAGGCCGGTCAGGGCTCCCAGCAGCCCGGCAGAAAACGATCCCACGGCAACAAGAACTGTAAAGATCAGAATTGTCATTCCGCCTCCACTGTTCTGGATAGGCGATCAGGGAATCGGGTGAATGCTGAAGGGGTGGGAGTTTTCGCGCGCAGTACACCGGCTACTTGCGCTTGCCTCGAGTGGCCGCGGCAAGTCGCGCCTCCCTCCGGGTTGTTACCGTAGTCAGGTGATCTGCCGGATCGAGAGCGGTGGGACATTCGTCTTCTGGGTCTTCTTACGCTGTTTTCGTGGGCCTTTCGAATTGCCAATAGGAGCCTCGATGATATCCGCGATGCTGGTGTTCTCCAGAATCTGGGCTGCGGCGTCCCGGACCTTGAGGAATACCTGGTATAACGCCCGGTGCTCGGCGTCACGATCGATCAGGCTGCGCAACTGCCCGGCATCGCCAAAGGGAGCCAGCGGACCGTCAATCAGACGCACAATCTCGCTGAGATGTATCTCCGCTGGCGGACGCCGCAGCTGGTAGCCGCCCTTGGCGCCACGCGCGCTTTCCACAATGCGTGCATTCTTCAACTCCA
Organism: Terriglobia bacterium; assembly: GCA_963832635.1. Classification (GTDB taxonomy): domain Bacteria; phylum Acidobacteriota; class Terriglobia; order Terriglobales; family Acidobacteriaceae; genus DATFTE01. The sequence goes on from CAWHVH010000008.1 coordinate 50,811, forward strand.
GAAGGATCAACTCCAGGAACTTTTCCGGCAGGTCCTCTTCGTAAGCAATGTCGCGGATCTTGATGGCACCCTGCTGATAGTGGCGGGCCAGCATCATCGTCGCCTGCAGCGCATACAGCCCCTTTTGCGAGATCTTCACTCTGCGGCTCCCCAAGGCCGGTTGCTGGAAGCGCTTCCGCCCCAACCGGCGAACAGGCTGCGATGCTCCTGCTTAGAAGTTCGTCCTTCGCACAAACACACTAATTGTATACGGCCCAGTATGCAATTACCCCACGGTAATGATTTTGGTCCCCGACACCGGCGGATCGCAGGCAAACGGAAAGCCTGTCATCCGCATCTTTCCACAGTTAAGGCTTCTCTAAGTCAAGCCCGTACATCGAATTTAGAGAGTCTTCCGGAGGGGGTTACTTGAGAAAGGTCCTGGTGGTTGCAGCAATTTCTTTCTTCTTCCTGCTGATGAATCCTGCCCATGCCCAGCAGATTGACATCGGTTTCGGACTGGGCGGGCTGAACGCTCCCTCGACCGGCAGTTCAACCGTGTTTTCGGCCCCTTCGCAAGGTGGTGGAGTTTATCCCGGCATCAACGGCGACTTCCTGCTCAGGAAAAATGTGGGTGTACAAGGCGAGATCTTCTGGAGGGCCACGCAAGGTGTTTACAACGGCTACCAGCCCTACCGGCCACTTTTTTGGGACTTTAACGGGATCTGGCTGCCGCACCTGGCCAAGCGGGTCACGGGAGAACTGGTAGCTGGTATTGGTGTCGAAAGCATCCGTTTCTACAACAACTTCTACACCTGTAGCTACATCACCGGTTGCACGAACTACACCAGCAGCAACCACTTCATGGGCGACTTCGGAGGTGGCATCCGCTTTTATCCCCACGGAAATTTCTTCCTACGGCCGGAGGCGCGATTCTATCTCATTCGCAACAACGTGGAATTTAACTCGAACCATGCCACCCGTTACGGAGTGACGATCGGCTACACTTTCCGCTAACCGCTGGCTCGCAGCTCAGAGAGAGTGAGATCGCGCGGCCGGAGACGTTGGTCCCGGTAACGCAATCATGTAAACTTTCATTGGATTGAATCATTCTCCCTATACCAAACCAGTGGTCATCGTCGTGAGGACCTTCGCGCTTTGACTCGCACCTCCCTTACCCAAGAGGTAGGCATCACGCCTGCCGCAGCGTCGCCGGTTCGTTCCTGGGCGGCCATCCTCCTGATTTTCGCGGCGGTGTACCTGGGGTCCACATTTTCGCCGGCCTTACAGGATGACGCAGACTCAACCCACGCCGAGGCTGCGCGCGAAATGCTCGTGACCGGTGATTACGTGACCCTGCACATAAACGGGGTGCGCTACCTCGAGAAGGCACCTCTCCTCTACTGGATGGTGGCTTTCAGTTACCGCGTATTCGGAGTGAATGAATTCGCAGCGCGGGTTCCGACTCTGCTCGCGATGTTCTTTACGGTGCTACTGGCGGTTCGCTGGGGGACGCGAGCGTTTGGCAGCCGGGCAGGGACGTATGCCGGGCTGTTCGTGTGCACTGCCGCTGGCTATTACCTGTTTACCCGGATTCTTATTCCGGAAGCCCTCCTCAGCCTGTTGATTGCGGCTTCGTTCTACTGCTTTTCCTCAGCCCTCGAGGAGCCTGCCAAGTCCTGGCGTTGGTATGCGGGATACGCCTGCCTCGCCTTCGCGGTGTTGGCCAAGGGTCTGATCCCGCTGGTATTCGTTGGAATCACCGCCATCATCTACGTGATCACCACCGGCGACTGGCGGCGTTGGCGCGAATTCCGCATTCCGTCCGGTTTGCTGCTGTTCTTTCTTATCGCGGCACCGTGGCACATTCTGGCAGGTATCCGGAATCCTCGCTTCTTCTGGTTCTATTTCGTGAACGAGCATTTTCTGCGCTTTCTGGGAAAGCGCTATCCGGTCGATTACAACAAGGTTCCGGCCGTTCTCTATTGGAGTTTGCACCTGGTCTGGCTCTTTCCCTGGAGCCTGTATCTGCCATTGGCCATTCGCCACCTGCGCCGCGACTTTGGCAAGCTGCGCGAATCTACGGCCAGCCATCGCTTTGGAATTCGGACGCGCGTCATCTGCTGGATCTGGGCCGGAGTGGTGCTGACGTTCTTCGCATTCTCGACCAGCCAGGAGTACTACACCTTCCCTTGTTATTTTCCCCTGGTCCTTCTGTTGGCGGACGCGACCGCCGAAGAGGAAGAGAAGGTCTCCAGGAGCCGGTGGCTGCTTGCGATTGCGGGCGTGACCGCAGCTCTATGCCTGGCCGCCGCGGCGGTTTTGATTGCTGGGCTATGGACCTCGCGAAGCCTGCCTTTTGTTTCCGATATCGGCACCGTCTTAGCCAAACACAACATGGCGGAAGACACGCTGTCGATGTCCCACATGCTTGACCTGACCGGCGAATCGTTCGCCGCTCTCCGGTTGCCGGCGATCCTGGCCGTGATCGCGCTGATCTTCGGCCCGGTCATCAGCCTCTGGTTTCGTGTTCGGCGAAAACAATTCGCTGGAACCCTGGCGATGGCGCTAACTATGGGACTGTTCCTGGTGGCGGCGCATGTCGCCTTGAACCGGTTTGACCCCTATCTCTCCTCCAGGGACCTCGCCGAGCGAATCCGGCCCGAACTTCAGGCCTCCGACCAGGTCATGATTTATGGAGATCAGGCTTTCGGATCGTCCCTGCTCTTTTATTTGCGGCGACCCATTGATCTGGTCAATGGCCGTACGACTTCCATGTGGTTTGGCTCCACATATCCGGATGCGCCAAGGATCTTTCTGGACGACGAGGATCTGCGGACAGCCTGGAACTCCTCGACTCGGGTATTTCTCTTCGTCCCTGCTTACGAGCGGGCGCGGGTCGACGCGCTGCTTAGCGATCAGAAGTATGTAGCAGCAGAGAGCTCAGGCAAGGTTGTCTACAGTAACCGGCCCTGAAGCGGACTGATCGGAGGCTGGACCGCCGATACGCACCATTTTCCCATCCTGCTCCAGACGATACCGTTCCCCGGCACGCCAAACGATGGTGTTGCCGAAGAAGCTGGCGCACCAGAAACAAAAGCCAGTGAAGTCACGAACGGGATACAGCCAGCAGTACTTCAAGGCCCTCGGGTCGCGGACGACAAACCAGCCGGATGTAATCGCCAGAAGCGCGCGGTTCAAGACCGCCCAGCCTAGAAATCCCGCCGCAAGCACAGCATGATGTGTCGCCAGGGCTACGATCATGCCTAGCAGCCCAAAAGGTACTGCATAAGTGAGCCCGGCGCCGATGTGGCCGGCTGGCCGCGAGAAGCGGGTGCTTTTCATCCAGCGAACCTGATGCAACACCGACGATTTGAAGCTGCGAGCCAGGACGACGTGATCGATCACGTGTTGCGACAGAACCACGCGATAACCGGCTTCGAATACGCGCTTACCGAGTACGTAGTCATCGGCGCAGTAGTTGCCGAGGGCGCCGATCCCGCCGGCTTTTTCCAGCGCGTCGCGCCGCACCGCCATGGTGGGTCCCAGGGCGAATCGCATGCCTTCCAGCATATCCGCCACAACCACGCCGGATGTCATCTCTACCGACATGCCCATGGCTTCCAGTGAGGACCACGCGCCCCCTGTCGGAACTCCCCGGTACAGGCACGTAACCAACCCGACATTCGGGTCCAGAAGGGGAGCTACAACTTCCCGCAGATAGTTCCGGTCGACCCGTACGTCGCTGTCGCTGATCACCAGATAAGCAGTAGAAGCTGCGGCGTACATCTTCTCCAGAGAGCAAATCTTTGCGTTGGGCCGGTCGGGCCTGCCGGAGGTGACGATCTTGGCCTTTACCTTCGGGTGCTCCTGGTGCAACTTGCGGACGATGCCCAGAGCCGGGTCGCTCAAGTCTCTCGCGCCAAAGATGATTTCAAAATCGGGATAGTCCTGGACAAAAAAGCTCTGGAGATTGGCTTCGAGATCGGGCTCCAGTCCGTAGAGCGGCTTTAGCACTGTAACTGGCGGAAACACGGTTGTGGGGGGGACGTTTGAGCCCTGTCGAAGGTGGCGGCGAGTCGCAACCATCACCAGCACCAGAAACACCGTACAGGCCGTCAGTCCCACGAAGGCCAATAGAAGTAATGCTCCCGTTATCATCAGCAGTGTCTCTTACTTCCTCCGTAGCCGCCGCATCCGTGCCTCGACACCGGACGCGATCGTGTCCTCAACCCAAACTCAAACGGAGGGGAAACGGTTCGCGGAGGATGTAGCATGGGGACGGTAACTAAATTCTAATCTCCAGGGCGGGCTACGTCCAGAATCCGCGTCCCGCTCTGGTAGATTCGCCTGCCCAGGCCGTCTCAGGCCCTTGAAGACACCCCAGCGGCATAAGTTCAGGCCAATACTTAATAATTCAGTAACGATTGCCCTCAAGCTTTGCTAGAATCTTCCCCGAGGGGGAATTACATGCCAAATCTTGGACAAGTACTGACCGCGTTGATGAAAGAACAAAAGCGTTTGCAAGGCAAGCTTCATAGCGTAGACGCCGCAATCACGGCGCTGCGTGGAATTAATGGAGGCGGACGAAACAGTTCGTCCATTTCCGGACCCCGTCGGCGCCTTTCGGCGGCTGCACGGAAAAGGATTGCCGCAGCGCAAAGAGCGCGGTGGGCCAAGTTTCGAGCTCAGAAAAAAGCTGCATGAAGGAATTGTAAGGATCGAGCTGCCGGCATACGGGTTTCTTCGCTTACTTCTCTCCCGTACCGGCAGCTTTTCCGTTTATCGCCTTCGCGATCGGATCCCCGCAAAAATAAACACTACCGAGAGGCCTGGGTGATAAAACTCAGCGCGATCACCCGCGTTTAAGCGGCTGTCGATCATTCACTCGGTGACTCGGTAAAACCGTGAAGCGCTTTATCGGGAGTGGGGAAGGGCGGATACCGCCCCCCGCTCGGGGAAGAATGTTGCTCCGTTCAGGACCCTATCCACGGCTTCCACCAGGTCGCGCGCGGCATTGCTTTTGCAGACGGCGCCGCGAATGCTTCCGCTTTCAAAGTGACCGGTCAGTTCGTCCGAAACGTGCAGCGAGAAAAGGATCACTGGAATCTCGGGCTGCGATTGCGCGATGTGTCTAGCCGCCTCAAGCCCATTCATCGACGGCATGGTCAAGTCCATGATGATGATGTCGGGATGAAACTGAACCGCCTTGGCCACCGCGTCCCGGCCATCGGTAGCTTCGGCACAGACTGTCCAATTTGGTTTGGCCTCCAGAAGATTGCGTATTCCGAGTCGCACGACTTCATGGTCATCGGCGATCAGAATCCGGATATGACCACGGGACACAATAGGAGCTTTCGACGTCGTCTCTGCCCTCATCATTCGGATATGCCAGCCTCAGCAGTTACTCAGCGAGATGTCTCGCTGCCAACATCCGTGGGAAGCCAAGCCAGAGGAAAGCATTCGCGGATGTTGTGTCGCTCACAGCGCACGAACTACCAGGCTCGCACGCTGTGGCTGTGCTGGGTAAGTTATCGCCCGAAGGATTTTGGCACAATGGCCCCGGAGTGTAGTTGGGTAGCACGAATGGGCTAAAGGGAATCACCCAGATGTCTCAACTCAGGCTTCCATCAATGACGGTGCCGTTCCGGTGACGGTTGCAGTTACTCGGGTAGCGAGGCGATCTCGCCAGGGCTCGACACGGATCCGTCCCGCCCGCAACTTGACAACGCCGGATACGTGCTTGGCTGCTCGACGCTCCATGTTTCCATGCGTTCTTCGCGCGGGCCACAACGAGCCGTTGGCGCCAGCCAGAAATTGCTTGATTCGCTGCTTGGCTTTGTGCAATTGCGATTTCGAGTTGCCCACCGAACATTCGAGTAACCGCGCAATCTCCTGGTGTTCGTAGCCCTCCACTTCGTGCAGAAGGAAGATGGTGCGATAGCCGGCCGGAAGCTCCCGAATGGCTCGAGCCAAAGCGATGCGATCGACTGAACCTGCGAGGCGTTGGTCGCGGATTCCGTAATCGCGGCGCACGGAGCGGCCGTCCTTTTGCCGGCAGGGTTCATCCAGGGAAATTTGGCGCAAGGCCTTCTTGCGAAAATGCATCAGCACGGTGTTCACGGCAACCCGGTATAGCCAGGTAGATAACGCCGAGTCCCCGCGAAACGTTGCGAGCTTGCGAAACACTTGCAGGAAAGCATCCTGCGTCAGATCCTCCGCTTCCGCGGTGTTGTTCGTCATGCGCAGGCAGACGGAGTAAATCCGTGGCTTATGGGCGTAGAACAGGGCGGTGAAGGCTTCGGAGTCGCCACGTTGAACTCGCTGGATAAGATCCTGGTCTGAGGTGAGGGGTACAGGCTCATTTTTCTCGTTCACGCTGTCTCCTTATCAAGGACCCCCGGCGAAGGTCATGCGATTCTGCGTAACCGGACTAAGAATCGAATCATTCTTAGCGTAGGCCGGGGATCACATAGGGTCTATCCGGTGCAGGCTGTAGGGTGTAACTGGATTTGCTGTACCGGTGTGCGTCCTGCAAGCATCGGCCTGTGAGAACGGAAAACAGAATGAGAACCGACGCACTGTGTGGTCGATGGCTTAATCGATATTGCCGGAGGCGGCGCAGGTCCCGCCGGCCGGAACTTGTGTTCTCAGTTTGGGGGCGTGACCTGCGCTGGACTCTGGGCACGAACTTATGAGATTCGTCATCGGTTTCTAATCCAATACGGTTTGCACGACATGAACAATGTTGTTGCGAACCGCATAAAGGACCAGATCGCTCACCGAATGAATTTGCAGTTTTCGCATGATGTTTGAGCGATGCGTTTCGGCGGTTTTCACGCTCAAACCCAATGCGACCGCGACTTCCTTGGTACTCTTCCCCTCGGCCAGCAGTTGCACGATCTCGCGCTCGCGCGGTGTTAACCGGTTGCGTCCGATCTGTGTCGGACTGGGCGCGGCTCCGCCCTTCAAGTAGCCTTCCAGCACCATTGCGGCGACCTTGGAAGTGAAGTAGGTTTTGTCGCGCCGCAGAGCCTCTACCGCTGCCACCAGATCGCGGGCGGCGTCTGATTTCAGGAGAAATCCGCGAGCTCCTGCGTTCAGGACCTCGCGCACTACAGAGTCGGAATCGTGCAAGGTAAGGATCAGGATTTTTGCGGTCGGGTTCATTTTCAGAATCTGACGAGTTGCTTCCAGCCCATTGAGACTGGGCATGCCGATATCCAGAATCACGACATCCGGTTTCGATTCGGAAGCTTTTTCCACTGCTTCACGGCCATCCGCGGCCTCGCCGCACACTTCCCAGTCGGGTTGCGCTTCCAGGAGCGACATCAGGCCCTTGCGCACAACTTCGTGATCATCCGCGATAAAAATGCGAAATGCCAAGAGTCACCTCCAAGTATTTTTCTGCCCTTTTGTTTTCGGGCTCGTCAGCCCATTCCCCACCGAGCAGCCGCTCGCAACGTATCGATTAGAGACTTGAAGACATGCAATCTCTGCGTCGGAATCAATTATGCTCTTTGCTAGTGCATCATAATTGCCAAACTCGGTATTCGTTAAATATGCAAGACTTAGGCGCCAGTATGAACCTACGGAACGTGTAATTCTTACGGGGTTGACCCGGCTTCATCGAACCTCGCCTGGAACACCCTCTTAAATGTGAAATGCGTGATTTGCTAACCACAGCTCTTCTTGATCGGATTCCCGGCAGGCAAGAAAAGTTGCCGCTCAGATCGAACGCGCAACCTGCAGACTAACAATGGTTGGATTGACTGGTGGGACATTCCTGCGGCGCCGGATTTCCTGAACCCGCGGAATCACAGGTAAGCGCGTGCAATGGGATCAATTTGAGACCTAGCAGGGGTTCCAGCGTAACGGAAAATGACGAGGCGCAACTCCCACAGAGCCAGAAGTGCGAAGTTTGCCGCTTTGGCTTCTCGTCGAACGGAAGCTGGTGGTCGTCACTTGCCGTGACAGAGATGGACACCACCTCGAACTGGAACAGGCGACCTTCATTAAAAGATCGCAACGCCACGGAACAATTGGGGTTCACACATTGGGTCAGCACGACACAACCTCTCCGGATCTGTTTCGCCGGGAGTCTTGAGCCTAATCTTCCGGCAGCGCAAAAACCAATACAGCCTTCGCTGTAGTTTTTCGCCCCAGTTTGCACAGACGGAGGATTGTGGTCAGACCACACTTGCCCGAGCGATTCCTAGTCGGCCGCCATCTCCTGCGGCTCCTGACGCAATTCGCCGCGAAGCTGGGCCTCATAGGCGGCCAGTTGTGCCTCGACCTCCTCGCCCGCCTTGCGGCGTTGGATGATCTGTTCCCGGTACCGGCGCAGGAAGTAGTCGATGGTCTCTACACGAATCCTGATCGAACCCGACGGCTTGTTCTCGTCCAGGTCCTTGAAGCAGAAATACGGCGTTCCCGACTGTTCGATGATGCCCTCGATCACACCATAGATGGGCGCGTCGTGGCCGCACTTGAAGCTCGACATTTCGAGCGCCACCAGGTTGGGGTGCCGCGCCGTGAATTTCGCGGCCCACACCTTGTTGTTGGTGCTGCAGGAGTACGAGTTCTTCCACACATCGGTGATCTCAAGCGGACTGCCGATGAGCCCGGCGCGTACTTCCTCGCCGAACAGCCGCTCCAGCATGTCTTCATCGAGCGGCAGCGTGTTCTGCGAAAAGATCGGATAGCCCAGCTTCTGGAACTCGTCCATGATCTCGTGGTTCAGTCCCGGGTCGTGATGATAGACACGGCCCAGCATCACGATCCCGATCCGGTCCTCGCGCTCGAGCTGATCCAGCACCTGCCGGGCACGTTTGCGGATGCTGGTCTCGTAGTCCTTCAGCGCCTCGAAGCCGGCCTCTACGGCGAGGTCGTTCTCCTGCTCCGACAAGCCAAGGATGGGCTGCCACGCCTGGTACATCTGGTAGGCGAACAGCTTGCGGTCGGCAAAATTCAGGATCGGATCCAGATACTTCACGTTGTGTTCCGCGAAGACGTCGGTCTCCTTCGTGAAGGCCGCTTTTACCGTCTCCGGAGTCGCCGTCACCGTCGGGCAGGCATTGTTTCCTACAACCTTCAACAGAGGCGTCGTCAGCACGTCATACATCGGGAAGAAGATGACGTTCAGCGGTTTCTTCCGGTGCTTCTCCTGAATCAGGTTGTAGACGTGCGGAATGCCGATCTTGGCCGGGAAGCATGGGTCGATTGCACCCCGGCTGGCGCCGGCGCGATACATCTCCGGGCTGGTGTAATCGGAATAGATGATATTTTCCGGCTGCACTCCCAGACTCGCGAGGTAGGCGTTGAATACCGGGGCATAGGCGTACGCGTTCAGTACCCGCGGGATGCCGATGCGAATCTGTTTGCGATTCTGCATAAGAGCAATGCGCTCTTTTGCCGACTTGGTCCACGCCCGTGCGGGGATCGGATCAGACACGATCTTCGGATTGCGCGGCCGGAAAACTTCTTTCGAGGCGATGTCCACGAAGTTCGGGTGCGCATCCTTCAGCGATTCGATTCCAGCTTTGATCCCCTTCATCTCGTTGACGTCTTCGACGGTACCTTTTTCGCAAGTGGCGATGATCAGGCGCTGCTCGTTCTCCATCAACGGGACCTTGGTGACTTTCTTGAGCGGAATGAAACTAGTGTCGTTCGTGGTGTTGATGTCGATGAAGGTGCGCAGACAGGTGTTCTTGCAGAAATTGCAGCGCGTATCCTCGTTACGCGTCGTGCGGTACTGGATCTTGCGGACGGCGTCGAGCCCCACGAAACTCGTCTGCAGACCGTTCTTCCAGAGGCGCAGCGATTCGACGGCCGCGCCGATCGCACCCGACTCGCCGCAGTGCTCGTGAACGATAATCTCCGGCTGCTTTCCGGCGGCGCGGAAACTGTTGTGGATGAAATCTACTTCCGCCTTCACCACCGCCATGTTGTTTTGCGTACCGCCCTGCAGGACGAAACGCGAACCCAGCGCCGCCAGATTCGGGATGCTGGCCACATAGAGGAAGACGTTCTTGGGCAACACGGCCGCTAATCCGGCGAGAATTTCCTCCGCTCTCCACCCTTGGCGCTGGAAATTCACGATGTCCGATTGCATGAAGACGGCGCACCCATAACCGAATACGGGCATAGCTTGAGCCGCGAAGGCCATGTCGGCATAGTCTTCGACCTTTAGTCCAAAACCTTCGGCGGTGGACTGCAAAAAGTAGCCGTTGCCGGCGGAGCATTGGGTATTCAACTTGAAGTCTTTGACTCGACCGTTGTGCAGGACGATGAGCTTGATATCCTGCCCGCCAACGTCGACGATCACATGCGGATCGTCGTAGAACTTCAAGGCTGACTCGGTATGAGCGACGGTTTCGACCAAGGCTACGTCGGCTTTCAGAACATCCTTAAGAATGTCTTTCGCATAACCGGTCGTTGCCACTCCCAGCACTTCCATTTTGGCGTTCTGCGCTTCTACTTGCTTGCGCAGGTTCTCGAACATCTCGATGGTGTCCTGGATCGGATTGCCATTCGAGAGTTGATACGACTTGCACAGGATGTCGCCATTCTCGTCCAGCAGCACAGCCTTGGTGGAAGTGGAACCGCCGTCAATACCGACAAAGCCTGCGACCGTCTGGTTCTTCTGGAAAGTCGCTGGAACAAACTTCTTGCGGCGGTATTTCTGCTTGAAGCGATCCAGTTCAGAAGGCTCGCTCACCAGTCCCTTGCCGCCTGACTTTGCCTTCTCTTCGGCACGGCCGTAGTCAATGTAGTGAACCAACTGGTCGACGCCGCGATAGCAGCCGATGCACTCCTCTTCGCCCTTGCCGAATTCAATCGCGCCCAGCGCCGCGAAGTACTGCGCATTCTGCGGGACCTTGATCAAGTCTTCCGGTTTTGCTCCCGCTGGAATTTCTACTTTGCGCTCCTGCCACATGCGTGGAATGTTGGCCTGCCAGGCCTCCCGCATACCACGAATAAAACTGTTCGGCCCTCCCAGCAGCAACACATGCGGACGCAGGGTGTGGCCGCGAGTGAGCACGCTCAGGTTTTGCAGCACGATGGCATCGAACAGGGAAGCCATGAGTTCGTCCGGAGGCGTACCGACCTTCTGCAAACTGTTAATGTCAGTTTCCGCGAACACTCCGCATTTTCCGGCAACCCGGTGCAGCTTGATGTTGTGGTATCCCTGGTCACACAGTTCAGCGGGTGCAATCTTCAGTTTGGCATTGATCTTGTCGATCACCGCGCCGGTCCCGCCCGCGCACTTGTCGTTCATCGACGGAATCTTCTTCTTCCGGCCGCTTTCGTTGTCATCTTTGAAGACGATGATCTTCGCGTCTTGTCCACCCAGCTCAACGACGGAATAGACCTCGGGATGCAGCTTTTCGACGGCCAGGGCAACCGCGGTGACCTCCTGCACGAACTTGGCGCCAATCTGGTCGGCGATGGAGCCCCCGCCTGACCCGGTCATGAACATGCGCGTGTTGTGCTTGTGCATGCCGACTTCGGCTTCCATGCGACGCAGGAAGTCGAGCGTCTTCTCGGGTTGCTTGGTTTCGTGACGCTGGTAGTCCTGCCACAGGATCTGATCGGTCCCGGCATCCACCACGACGGCTTTTACGGTCGTTGAGCCTACATCCAGGCCCACCATGAATTTGTTCTCGTGATCGTGCATTCCCTTGGACTCCTAAAAATGCTCTTCGCGGTCGGATGGTGAGGACACCACTACCGGCGTATCCTCACCAACTGGGGGCGCGCCTGAGTGAATCAATCGCCGCTTGCCGTGGCCGGAACCGCAATGCCCGGAACACGAGAGCGCTTCCAGAAACGTGTGCTTTTGTCCATGCGATCGCCGACGTGCAGAACGAACTGTGCCGCTGTTCCGGCGATCCCTTCCCGGTGCGGCACCTGGTAGAAGGGCCGCTTCAACTCCGGATGCTCGTCGATGTACTCCCGGATCTGCTCCAGGCTCTTGCCGGTCGATTTCAACGCCTGTTCGAATTCCGCTTTTGCCTTGACCTTAGCTTCGCCTAATGCCATCTGGACGCGGCTGTGAGCGTTGACCTCGCCCTCCCCGGAGGTTTCGATGGGGAGGAAAATCATGTCCTTGAACTTGTTGATGACCGCGGACTGCACTCCGTCGGATTGCGAAGAGGGCATGCACCCGAAAGGCTTCAGCGCCAGCACCATGTGACAGAGCTTGTGGACTGTGTAGTAGACGTTCTTGCCCACTTCCAGATGGCCTTCGCCACCGCGAGCGAACTGGTTGTAGAAGGGATGCGCCATCTCCGCCAGGTCGGTTTGCGGGACCAGATGATGGGTGATTCCGCCAAGGTGCTTGATGGTCCGGTGATAGAAGAAGTTCCACATGATCTCTCCCGCGCCAATGCCCATCAATTTCTTGCGCAGGCCGAAGTCGTTCGCCAGATGCTTCTTGAGTTCCCACCACTGGGGATTGCGGTAGGGGCGGTTCACCGGCCACTTCGCTTTGGCATGCGCCTTCGCCTGGTGCAGCAGGTAGGCGACCCAGGTGGCGATCGGTTCCACCACTACCTGTGCGCCTTCGCGCTCGAGGAAGTTGAACATGTTGAAGTTGCCGTCGCCTTCGGTGATCTGCGCCCAGAATTCTCCGGTGATCTTGACGACCGGCTTCACCTTGGTGCGGTCCACTTCGATGGTGTTGAGCTTCTCGGTGGCCGTGTCGAGCGCGTTCAAGTAGTCCTTGCCCCACATGTGCTCATGCCACTTGCCGAAAACGTTGAACGTGTTTCGCAGAATCTTGTTGCCTTTGAACTTTGGCTTCGCCCAGTCCGGAGCCCGCTCTTCAATTTCAAATGCTTCGCGATCTCTGAGGTCTTCACAGAGCCCGTCCACCGCTTCGTGGAACACGCGGTCGGTCTCTCCCGGATTCGCCTCAAAGGGCCGCACCTGGTAGATCAGGTCGTTGAGCACATCGCCCAAATGCATCGCGTTCAGCATTCCGAAGCCGAAATCAATGGTGAATTTCAGCCCGGGTTCACCGGAGGCCGCCTTGATGCCGTCGCTGTCTTTGAACAGAAGCACCCGGAAACCGTCGAACCCCGCGTTCTTCAGCGCGAAGCGATACTCCGCTTCATACATGCCGAAGCGGCATGGTCCGCACGATCCGGCGGTAAAGAAAACATAGTTATCCAGAATCTGTTGCCGCGGAATGCCGGTGGATTCGAGGAATTGCAGGTATTGAACCAGATTCCCCACCGTGAAATATGTGGGATTGCACTGTCCGTTGTTGCCGTATTCCTTGCCGATCTGGAAGGCGGCCACGTTCGGCACCGGCAGTTTCTCGCAGTTGTATCCCGTGCCTTGGAAGACCGCGCGAATCAGATCCTCGTGCTTCCACGTGAATCCGCCGAAGAGAATGGTTACCTGCTTGCGTTGCTCGGCAGTGAAGGCGCGCTCTACCGGGCGCTGAAAATGATCGGGCCGTGACAGGCCGTACTGTTTCCGCAGGCGTTCTCTTTCTGCTTCCAAACGTTGTCGGATGATTTCATCCGAATCAATCTGCACAAGGGTCTGCATGAACTTCCTCCGGCGAATGCGATGTCGTGAAATATGACTGGGAAGAGAATGGAAAGCGGAAGGGACGGGACACAACCCTAGCGATGGGTGCGCAAATGCGCAGGTGGGGATGCCGTACGACTCTTTCCATGGCAAGTATCCTGCTACTTCAGGTTCACGTTTTGATCACAAACAGTATGTGACGCGCATCACATTTGCGGTGTGATGCAGATCACAACAAGTCAGATGTTCGTTCAACATGCCATCTGTTCCAGCGCCGCACGGTTGCGGATCACCAGGTCCGATCCGCGAATACTGATGATGCGCTCCCGCCGCAGTTGGCCGAGCAGTCGAGTCACAGTCTCGCGGGAGGTGGCGGTCATCTGGCCGATCTGCTCCTGGGTCAGCAGAAGCTTCACTTTCCCCTCGCGATCGGCGCGACGGCCTTCTTCGGAAATATCCAGCAGGAGTTGTGCGACGCGAGCCGTAGCCGTGGGGAACCATGCCAGCGACCGCAAGCTTTGCAGGGCGACTTGATACTCCTGACCCAGCGCCTGCAATACCGAGAGCGAAGTCTCGGGAAACGACCTCAGGAAGCGAAGAAAATCCTCGCGCTTCGACAAGCGGACAATCGCAGGCGAAAGCGTTTCGGCCGTCACTTCGTAACGCGAACCGGCCAGAACCGAACTGAAGTCCAGCACCTCTCCCGCGCCCGCAACCCGCAGCATCACTTTCTTCGAATCACGCGACGCGGTCGAGATTTTCGCCCGTCCAGTGCATAAAAGGAAGACTCCCTGACACGGCGAGTCGGCGGTGAAGATCAGTGCGCGTTCCGGGTACGCCACGGAATAACTGATCTGATCGAACTGTTGCAGCGCTTTGAGAGACAGATTGCAGAACGCCGTTTTGCTCCGATGCCTACAGGCCTGGCAATTGTCGATGAAGCACACAGGGTTCGAACCACTCATCTGAAAAGTCCGTTGCCGGTACAAATGTTGGAAGGGTTATGTCAGGGAATCAAAATCGTTTGCGAGAAGGCTGCCGCCGACCGCGGCAACAAACGGACCGAGCAAAAGGAAGTGGCACCGCCAATTCGTAACAACCGGAGAACGAACATACACATCTCCTTACGACCGTACACGGACAGTGGATGAGGACAGCATAGCCCGGGTTTCATGAATCTACGAGTTTTTCCGTGTGAAGTTTTGTAACGTGCGGATAGGCTCCAACGTTACATGGAAAGGATGTTGCTTGCGCCCTCCGGGTTAATCGTCGAGCAATAACCTAAGGATCAATTACTTATGCTCATGACGTGAAGCTGTGGATGAAGTCGTCCCCTACTTTACTTCGGTCTCTTGCCGGAGCGCGCGGAGGTCGATCCCCAGTTGCTCGGCCTTCTTATAAAGATGGCTGCGTTCCAACCCAAGAGCCTTGGCAGCGTTCGTGACGTTGCTGTGATGGCGCTTCATTTCCGAGAGGATTGCTTCACGTTCAAAGGACTGGACTCTGTCTGCGAGCGGCCCCGAACCGACTGCCGTGGTGACGGGCCTGGAGCCTGAAGGCAGAGCGAGCTGTACCGTCTCCAAGGTCACCGTCCCTTCCGTTGCCGACAACATCAGCCTCTCGACAACGTTGCGCAGCTCCCGCACATTTCCCGGCCAGGAGTATGCCTGCAGCGCCTCAATGGCCTCTGGCGTGAACGGGATCGTCTTCCAGTTATTTTGTTCGCAGACCTGCAAAGCAAAATGCTCGACCAGGACCGGGATGTCTTCCTTGCGCTCTCGCAAAGCCGGCAACAGGATCGGGAATACGTACACACGGTGAAACAGGTCCTGACGGAACTTTCCATCGCGAACCAGAGTTTCCAGGTTGCGATGAGTCGCGACGACAACCCTCACATCGACTCGAACCGGCTTGTCCCCCCCGATCCGTTCCACTTCTCCCTCCTCGAGAACCCGCAGCAGCTTGGTCTGCATGGGCAACGGCATGTCTCCGATCTCATCGAGAAATAGCGTGCCATGCTCTGCCTGTTCGAATTTCCCGACGTGGCGTCCGGCAGCGCCCGTAAACGAACCTTTCTCATGTCCGAACAGCTCGGACTCGATCAATTCGGCGGGGACCGCGGCGCAATTCACCGCGACGAACGGCCCAGCGGAACGCGAACTGCGCTCGTGCAGCGTGCGAGCCACGAGTTCCTTTCCCGTCCCGGTTTCTCCCAGGATGCAGACACGGGTTTCACTGGCGGCGACCCGGTCGACCTGGGCCATCAGCTTCCGCATGGTTTCGCCCGTCCACACGATCTCGTGTTTCCCCAGGCGCTGGCGCAGCTGGCGGTTTTCCGACTCCAGACGCTGCAATTTAAGCGCATTCTCGACGGTGAGCAGCAGCTTGTCGGTCGAGATCGGTTTCTCGAGAAAATCCAGTGCCCCCAGCCTGGTGGCGCGTACGGCCATGTCGATGTGAGCCTGCCCCGACATCATGACTACCGGCGCGGAGACCTCGTGGGCCTTTAAGTCCTCGAGCAGAGAAAGGCCATCTTTTCCGGGCATGACGACGTCGGAGAGGATCAGGTCAAAGGGCTGGGACTTCGCCAGCTCCAGGGCCTTGGCTGCGTTGTCGCAGACCGTGGCTTCGTGTCCGGCCAGGCGAAAGGCGCGCGCGAGCGAAGCCAGCGTGTTGGCTTCGTCATCGACAATCAGGAGGTGCGCTTTTTGCGGCACAGAGATCTCCTTTATAAGAGCGTATTCGAAGGGTGGCGAGGCTGCTCAGCCGCGCGGAGTTTTTCCAGATTTCCCGGCAGCTCAATCAGGAAGGTCGTGCCTTGTCCCGGTTGGCTGCGGACGCTGATCTTCCCGTCATGGTCGGTGACCACCGACTGGACAATCGCCAGGCCCAGGCCAGTTCCATGCGCCTTGCTGGTGTAATAAGGAGTGAACAAGCGCTCGCACTCTTCCGGAGTGAGGCCGCTGCCGGTGTCCGAGATTTCGAGCGTGACCCCGTCACTCGCCTGCCGTGTCCGCAATGTCAGCCTGCCGCCTTGCGGCATTGCGTCCATGGCATTGAGCACGAGGTTCGAGATCGCGCGGTGAAGCAATTCAGGATCGGCGGCGATTGGCTGCTCATCTGAGTCCAGGTCCAGGGCACAGTCAATCGGCGGCCGGTCCGGACTCCGGAGTTGTGCCTGGAACAGGCGCATCACATTCTGGAGGACTTCGTTGATCTCCACTCTCTGGAACCGCGGCTGCGGCATCTTCGAGAACTCGCTGAAGCGCGAGATGATGGCTTTCAGGTTCGCGATTTCCGCCAGCATCGTGGAAGAACTTTCCTTCAGGATTTCCTCAAACACCTCAGGGCTCTGCTCCCGCGCCCGAATCAAGTTCTCGACGGTCAGTTGTAGCGGGAACAAGGGATTTTTCAACTCGTGCGCCAGGCGCCGGGCAAGCTCGCGCCAGGCTGCGACCCGCTCGGTTTGCACCAGCTTCTCGCGCTGTTCGGTCAACTCCAGCGTCATGCGGTTGAAGGCTTGTGCCAGTTCGCCGAGTTCATCGGAGGAAGTGACTTCAACTTGAGTACTCCAGTTACCGGCGGCTACCTCTCGCGCAGCCTCCGCCAGTTGTTCGACGGGACGAGTGACCCGGGCCGATGCCCAGCTGCTCAGCAGAATGGCCAGGATGATTCCGCCGCCACCTACCAGCAGTGCCGCCGATCGTATCCGTTGCCGTAACTCCACATACGGACGGCGCGAGTTCCCGATCAGAAGCATCCCCAGCAGTTCGTTGTTTTGTCCAGTCAGGGGAATGGCGTGCACGGTCTCATCCTCGGAAGGATCGGAAGACCAATGAACCAGTTCGGCGCTCTCCTGTGTCTGCAGCTGCACCCGCTTGACGAGCGTCGCCAGTCGATCCGCTCGCGGCACCGCTCCGGAAGCGTCCTGAAGCTGCGCTGCCGAAAACTCCGGCGTCAGATTCTGATAGAGCAAAGCCCGCATTCCGGCGGGCAACTCCAGGCTGGCGAGGAAATTCTTGTCCACTCGCCGTCCCCCAACTACATACAGGGGTTTGTCGCCCGCACTCACTTCACGAATCGCCGACAGACTCAGCGTCGATCCGTCCGGAAGCGGTTCCTGTCTCAGAAACGCTTCCTTGGGGACCGATGGGCCGATGGTTAGCGAAGACTCCTTGTATCCGAATTTCGCCGGCCACTGTGCGGACGAGATGATCGTTCCCTGGCCATCGACGAACTCGAGGAAATCCAGTTGCTGGTTGTCGGCGAGGGTCTTGGCCTCTCCGAGGTAGGCGCCGTAATCCGGAGAATCGCGGCTGAGCGACAAAGCCATGCGCGTAGCCGCGTCGCTGGCGGCAACCGCCTCGACCCGCTGGACCACTTCCTCGCCGCGGCGGTGGAACTCACTGCGGAATTCCGAAACCAGCGCCGCCGTACGCTGGTCGTCAGCGCGTTCGAAGGCGCGTCGTGTCATTGCCGAGATCGTCCAGGTTACGGCCGCGACCGATAGCGTGATGGCCAGAGCGAACAGCAACAGAAGTTTGCGCCGGAAACTCATGGTTTTTCCGCCGACAGCCAGGCATCATCGAGGTGCCAGATTCCATCGCGATCTGCCGACCAATTTCTGACCGTCCGCCCCACTCCGAAGGCCACTCGAACGTGCAGCAGGGGAATGATCCTTTGGGAATTCAGGATGGCTGCCTCCGCGGCATAGATGTCTTCAATCGAGTCTCCCGCAAACTTCGGAGAAGGTAATCCGGTCAGCGCGGTCAACTCCGCTAAAGCAACGCGGTCATTCAGAGATGCCAACGGCACGCGCAGCAGGCGGATGTCTGGAGACCCCGAAGTCGTCAACTGTATTGTGAGCCCTGCGTCGCGCGCGTTCAGCGCAATGCGCTCAGCGACCACGCGCGCCGTCGCATCGGTGGCATCATAGCCCATAGTCCACGGCGAACTTTGCCGGGCATCTGCGCGAATCTGGCGGGCGAGAGAAGGGTCGGGGTTGGTGGAGAACAAGAAGGCATAGCCCGTCATCCAGTTCGGCAAAAGCCCGCCGGCTGGTTCTGCGCCGCCTTGGAACAGAACCTTGCTGAGCGAGGTGCGATCGATGCCCGCAGACAAAGCCTGGCGCAGACGTCCTTCATCGGCTGATTGGGCATCTCGGGCAAAGACCAGCGCCATGAGTTCCGCCGGACTGGAACTTTCCACCCGGCGGTTTTCCATGCCCGCGTGTTGCGCTTGTTCCGGTGAGATCTCGATCAGATCCTCGTTCCCCACATCGAGAGAGATCATCTGCTCGCGGAGATTTTTCCCCAGAGCGATCTCGATGTTGTCCACAAATGGACGGCCATTCCAGTAGTCGTCGCGTGCGGCGAGTGTGAGCCGCTTTCCCGGATCCCACTGCGCGATGGAGTATGGTCCCGTTCCGATCAGCTTGCTGCCCATCCGCTTGGCGATGCTATAGCGAGCCAGCGTCAACTCGAGCGGAAGGTCGGTCGCAGGAGAATCGGTTTCGATGATGATGGCGTCCCCGGTGGGAAAGACCTTCCAGTTCGGATTCGCCGCGCGCAGAGAGGCTGCGACGATGTCAGAGGTCAGCGAGCTCCCGTCGTGGCACATTACGCCCTTGCGCAGATTGAAACGCCAGCGCTGGCTGCCGGGTTCCGCTTGCCAGGATACGGCCAATGACGGTTGGGGATAGCCTCGGTCATCGAGAGTGACCAACCGGTCGAAGATCAGATGCCACAGATTGCGGGCGGCTACCGAGTCGTATGGATTTGCCGTGGCCGGATCCAAAGACACGGGCGCCGATCGCAACGCGATGCGCAGCGTTCCGCCATAGTGCGGACGAGTTGCTGCCGCGCCTAGTACGCTACTGGCCACAAGTAATAGTAAGGCGATACGCCTCATATTTTCCTGTCTCCGCATTCAGCAGGACGGCGACGGCCGTATTCCCGTTCGACTCGGCCCACAGCGCCGTGACCGTGCCGGCAAATTCCAGAGGCTGGCTCATCAGGACCGGCTCGCGGTCGGGAATCTCATATGCCCGCACCGCATCGCTCGGGCCGGATCCGTTCTCGCTTGCGAGCACCTGCCAGCCCGATCCGCATTCCGTGTGAACACTGGCGATATCGCTGCCCCATCCGAGCTTCCCGGGAGTGCGATCGGTGATGCCATCAAGCATATGAATCTGCCCGTCCACCCCCGCAAATAATGCCAGCGTGTATTTGTCCCGAGGGAGAGTCGCGGCGGAATAGAAAGCGGGGGCCATCGTCTGTTTACCCACGCCCGGCACCAGAACGCCGGTAAAGAAATTCCTCGCCGGCGCGAAGAAAGCGCTCAAAGCGAACTGGTCGCTTCCCACCGGCCAGGGATCGTCGCTCTCATGGCAATTCAAACCCAGCGGAGCGGTGGTTGTGCTCTTACAGAAAACGCCGGGTAGATGGGCGTCGAAAAGGTGATCCTGGCGCAGGATCAGCCGTCCGCGAAGATCGCGCGGCCACGGATGACTATGCGTGACAGGGAACGATTGTTCGGGCTGCCAGCGGCCATCGCGGAAACCGTAAAGGTCTAGTTTGTCTGCGCTCAAAACTGCGAGGTGCGCAGGATTACCGTCCAGTACGGTCGCATCCAGAATGCGATCGTCCTGACTCCAGAGCAAAGTCTTGTGCACGGTCAGCGAAGCGTTGTCGTGTGTCGCTGCCAGGGCTGCGGGACGCGGGACCGCTACCATAGCCACGGCGTACTCATTGTTCCCCTGACGAACCTCTGCGACCCACACATAGTTCTGTAAATCTTCGGAAAGCGAAATGTGCACGGTAGCGGCAGCCTGTTCCGGGTTGACGAATCGCAAACCCAGGTAGGCAAGCTGTGTCGTCAGCCCGCGGCGAATCTCGTCAAAATCGGAGCGGGGCAGGGAAGAGGCGTTGGTGACCTCGAGTGCGACAGCCCCCGGTCCGGTGGCGCCGGCGATCTTGCGCGCGAGTTGTTCCTCGGGCGTCGTCCAGTTCGCGGCGAACGAGCCCGCGCTCAATGAACTGAGGATCAGCAGGAAACCCGCGGAGCGCAGCCAGCGTGACAACGAAGTCAGCATGGAGAGGATCGACGAATTATAAACCGGCTTTGGCATGGCCCTGGTTCCTCGCCCGGTACTGACTGGAGTCGTCTTTTGCCGCGGGGCGGCCCCTTCTTATAAAGACACCGGAGCCGCCCGCGACACCGCCAACGTCTACTTCTGAGGAGGTTCTTCCGGTTCTGCTTGGCTGGCCTGGTTGCTCACGTTCATGCTGCGCAGCACGTCGTTCGCGAAAAAGAACTTGCCGTCGGAGGGGACCATCATGATCTGCAACTTGTCCGATAGCCGTTCGGCAACGATCTTGTTGATCAGCAGTGGATTCTGTTTCAGGATCTCGCCTTCACTTCTCATGCGCCCGGCGTCGGCTACGGCAGTGACCCGAATCCGGTCGGCCTCGGCTTCGGCAAGCAACTTGCGCCGCTCCATCTCGGCCTTGCTGTCGATCACTTTCGCTTCGGCCATTGCCTCTGCATTTTTGACGGTAGCTTCCTTGCGAGCTTCTGCCTCCAGGCGAGACTGCTGGATTTGTTTCTCTTTCAGCGGCAGCGTGTACTGCATGGCGTCCGCCTCGCCTTTGGCCTCGAGCACATGGACCTGGGCCTGACCCTCCGCCTGTTTCACCTGCTGCACCTTGGCGGCCTCGGCCTGCAGTTCCGCAAGTCGGACCTCTTTCTGCTGGATCTCGGTTTCGACTCCCATGCGGTCGTTCTCCTGCTCTTTCAACAGCAGGCTTTCGAGGCCCTTCGCGTACTCCGGCGGAAGCTGGATGTCGCGCAACATGACCTCTTTCACGATGATTCCATCCGCACCCAGCTTCTGTGCAATCACTCCCTCCGCCCGCTTGCGGACTTCCTCGCGCCTGGAGGCAAAAACCTCGCGCACCGTGTAGTTGGGAACCAGTTCCCGCCAGGCGCTGGCCACGACAGCAGGCACAATCTCTTTCTCCACCGGCTGCGGCAAGTTTGCCTGGATGTAATCCAGATGCTTGGGATCGAGCCGGTAACGCACGGTGATCGCAAGCCCCAGAGGCAAGCCTTCTTTCGCCTGCACCTGGAGCGGTTCCGCCTTCGGAGCCTTGCCGCCGGTTGTTTTGCTGCCGTCTTCCACCTCACCCGTGGTGAAGAGCTGATCGCGCGTGTCGAAGACTACGACCCTCTCCGCCAGTGGAGTCACGAAATGAACGCCGGGATACAGCGTCCCGGCGAGCGTGCCGCTGGTCTGGCTGACGCGAACTCCGCCCATCCCGCTGGGGACCACCACGATGCCGAGCGCGATTACGATCGGTCCCCAGCCCAGAAGCGCCAGAGCCAACGCGCCGCGCCAGCGAACATGGGGGACTGGCGGCAGCGGGCTGGCTCCAGCCGCCGTGACCGCCTGCCGGTATTGCATCTCGAGGTAAAGGTCATACAGCAGCATTCCAGCGGCGGCCAGCATCATTCCGACGCCGCCCCAGGTGAGCAAATACTTCAGGAACAGCATGACACCCTCCTTGTGCTTCAGCGACCCTGCCCAGACCTGACCCGAGCCGCCGCCTGCCGGGCAAAAAACAGGCGGAAGACTTTGCCGAAAATCAACTCTTCGACCAGAAGTGCGATTGCCAGGGAGAAGACCAGCCCGGCGAGAACTGCGATAGCTGTTATGGCGAGTTGCATGACATCCTCCGATGAATTGCGATTCACTACTGGCCGCCGCCCGCTTGCGAAGCGGCGGTTTGATTTTCTGCGACAACACCCGCGCTGACCGGGCCACCAAAGACCTGGCTAACTTCCGTGTCACGTTCACCCCGGATGCGCACTACGTCGCCGACCCGAACCAGAGCGAAGAACTGCCGGATGTCGCGATTGCGCATGCGAATGCATCCGTGCGAGGCCGCCTTTCCGATAGTCCGAGGCTCGTTGGTCCCGTGAATGCCGTAACCCTTGCGCTCCAGGCCCACCCAGCGCGGCCCGAGCGGGTTGTCGATGCCCGGCGGAATAACTACTCCGGGGTGGTAATAGGTTGGGTGCGAGACGCGGTTGACAATATGAAAGTCGCCCGTCGGGCTGGGGCTGACCGAAGCCCCGACCGCCACCGGGAAGATACGGATGATCTGACCGTTTTCCAGCACCGCCAGTTGGCGGTCCGCGATGCTGACCAGAACTTCGCGATGGGGACGGATGTTCGCCGCGCTCTGATTCTGCGCGAAGGCCGGAGCGGCGAGGGCCGCAAGCAGAGCCAGCAACATCCATTTCTCTGCGTACCGTTTTGATCCGTATGCACGTGGTTTCATGGCTGCCCCTGTCTGCGCAGAACTAGAGGGCAGTCCAAAAACCAAAGGCTATCTTATAGATACAAAGCAACTTAGCTTGTCACGGATGTACTGAAATCGTGTTCTGCCGAAGACAGTGTGTCTGCGTGTACACGGCTGTGGGGACGGTCTGTGGCGGAGGCGAAAGAGAAGGCCCGGTCCCGCCGCTGGGGGCGGCTCTGTGGGGTTATGAAGGACCGGGCTATCTTCTGGGTTTATGAGGTTCCGTTTTGCTGTTGATGCCTTTCTAGAGGATTTCAACCGCGGTTTATGTGACAGCCGTCACATTGAATGGTGATCTCCAAACGTCCGGGGCGCAGTCCGGCAACCAACCTCACAATCAGTCCGTGATCCAGGTCACCGTCCGTGCCAGCCATCCCGCGTACTCTGAGAGTGCGCGGCAATTCTTTTTCTGGAGACTGAGCATGGCGTACGTGATTACCAGCACCTGCATTAAAGACCTGTTGTGCGTGGATGTGTGCCCCACCGATTGCATTCATCCGAAGAAAGACGAACCGGCCTTCGAAGCTGCTACTCAGCTCTATGTAGATCCTGCCGGCTGCATCGATTGTGGCGCGTGCGTTCCAGCTTGTACTTCGGACTCCATCCAACCGCTCGAGGATCTGCCCGAAGAACTCAAGCAGTTTGCCGATCTGAATGCTGCGTTCTACGCGAACTAGCCGGAAGATCTCGGAAAGCGCCGGTGGCACCCGGCGCCCTTCCTGATTCCGATTGACACCCGTGCGGGCTGGCTCTATTGTGGCGGGCCAGACCGCAGTGAATGTCGTTAAAGCAACCCGCAGATTTGAAGAATGGCTTGCCCGGCATGCGGTTCTGGTGCGCCCGGATCTTCGCCTCAAGCACCGGCGCATGGCCGAAGCGGTATTCCCCTTCCTCCGGGCCACGTTCTATCGTTGGGCGCAGCTCTGGCCGGAAGTGTGCAAAGATCTCGCGAAAGCTCCCCACGTTCTGGCAGTGGGAGACTTGCACGTCGAGAATTTCGGAACCTGGCGCGACCTTGAAGGACGTCTGGTCTGGGGCGTCAACGACTTCGATGAAGCCGCATTCCTTGCCTATACCAATGATCTGGTTCGGCTGGCCGTCAGTGCCCAACTTGCCGCTGAACTGGGACATCTCACCTTAAAAGCGAAAGATGCGTGTGCCGCAATATTCGACGGCTATCGCGAATCGCTGGCCCACGGCGGGCGACCCTTCGTTTTGGAGGAAGAGAACCGGTGGCTGCGGCACATTGCCACCGGAGAACTGCGCAACCCGGTGAACTTCTGGAAGAAGATGGAGGCGCTACCGGTTCTTCGCGACAAATTGTCGGTGAGTATCCAGGAAGCTTTACAACACCTGATGCCGGAACCGGGTCTCAGCTTTCGCGTGGTGCGTCGCGTGGCTGGGCTGGGCAGTCTGGGACACCAGCGGCTGGTTGCCATCGCCGACTGCCGGGGAGGAAAAATTGCGCGCGAAGCGAAAGCGCTGGTTCCCTCCGCGGTGCATTGGGCGCGAGGAGAGGAAGGACCGGCGGAAATCATGTATCACGCCATCATGAGCCGCGCGGTGCGCAGCCCCGATCCTTTTGTGCAACTGCGAGGACGTTGGATTGTGCGACGCTTATCTCCGCACTGTTGCCGCGTGGAACTGTCCTCGCTGCCGGCGGATCGCGATGAGCTCAAACTGCTGTTTTCGATGGGATGGGAGACGGCGAATATCCACTTGGGCAGTGCGCCGCTCAAACCGGTACGGGGGCATGCCGCGGGATTGAAAGGAAACTGGCTACTTGCCGCGGCCAAGCAGATGCTGCGTGTCGTCAACGCCGACTGGCGAGACTGGCGGAAAGCCGAGTCCGCTGGCCGCCGGCCGCGCTGATTTGCTACGACACTCCTTGACCAACCTCACAGAGTTCTTCCTGGTTAGTTTCCACATGCGCCTCGGAGCGCGGCTGAGTGCGGCCCAGGGCGCTTAACAGCGCGTCCAGAATCGAAGTGAGCGAGTGGGGACTCTCACGAAGAATCCGCTGGATACTCTCCCGGTGAATTGCCAATTCCCCAATTTGCCGCGCGCCTCGGGTATCGACGTCGCAGGGAAGGCTTTGCAGCCTGCTCTGCCGTGTCCGTTCCTGCGACGGTTGGGTGCGCGCGAAGGGATAGTCGAGGCTCCCCGTCGTCATCCAATGCACCACGAGTTCCTGGGCGTGCGCCGCGCCGCAAACTCGATGGATCCCCAACTGTGTGGCCAACTGGTCGTGCCACTGCAGAATCTTCACTTTGTCTTGCCAATGGCTCTCCAACATCAAGAACCAGCCATCTTCGTTCCCGCGCTCTCGCCCGCAAATTGAACATCCCGGAACTGGTGTTGGATACATCACTGTCTCCTTTACTGCTGGATACGGCCGCTGCCGGTCCGTGCCTGACCGCTAGCTAATCCCATCGGCGTCAGCGCTGCCGAAACGGGTTTCTTCGCCACTGGGTTCGGCAAGGGTACTGTGATCATTCCTCGCCCACGTTCAGAGACCAGTGTCAGATAGCAGGAACAGTCGTCACACAGCCAGTAGTGTTCGACGCGGCGCGAAGACTTCTCCCTTCTTCGCCCAGCGGTTGGCTCGAACCGCAAGGGATGGGGAGAATCTGTTTCCACCTGGAACAGTTTGCCCTGCGTCATGCGACGGAAAAGACTGGAGCAGTCGGGGTTTGCACATTTGTGAAGCATAAGAATCGCCGGAAATTGGAATCAGCAGCGCCCGTAGTGTGAAGCGCTGAGCGATGCACGCCAGAGGCCGAACTTGAGTGATCGACGTCTGACCGAGAAACACGGAATGGCGCTGGCTTGGCTTTGAGTCGCACGTTTGAAAGCAACTTCCCGAATCGAACTTGACGACGATTCGGCAGACACGGCCCACCCTCGGCACTTTGCCAATCTAATTCTGCCGATTCAGCGGCACTGCGTTCCGCCCCGTCCGTGCCTCTTATGGGCGAATCGACGGTCTGTGCCTGAAGCACTGGTTCCGTTGCGAGAAGCAACCGATTGACTACTACGAGGTCGGCGGACAGACTCTGTTCCCGGTCTAGCGCCCTACCCACAGGACCTGGGTTTCCGGTGCGAACATCACACCGCCCCGTGATAGCGGGCACAGCCTCAACGCCCATTCTGGAGTGAAGATGCAGGGTAAGAATGTCGCTGGTACGGGGGCGAAACCATGAAGAAATTGCTGATTCTGGGTGCTGCCGGTCGTGATTTCCATAACTTTAATGTTGTATTTCGCAACAATGCCGACTACCAAGTCGTAGGTTTCACGGCTGCTCAAATCCCGGATATCGCGGGTCGCCGTTATCCGCGGGAATTGGCCGGGCCTTTGTATCCGAAAGGGATCCCCATCTTCGACGAAAAGGATATGGAGAGGCTCGTCCGGGAATTGGACGTCGATGTCGTGGTGTTCTCCTATAGCGACATCTCGCATGCCAACCTGATGCACCTCGCCTCGCGCGCCATCGCCGCTGGATCGGATTTCTGGCTGCTGGGCACGGAGCATACCCAGATCAAATCGTCGCTGCCGGTGATCTCCATTTGCGCCGTCCGTACCGGTTGTGGCAAGAGTCCGCTCTCAAGACTCGTGGCCTCCGAACTGCGGCACCTGGGATGGAAGCCAGTTGTCATCCGCCATCCCATGCCCTACGGCGATCTGGCGTCGCAGGCCGTGCAGCGCTTTGCCAGCTTGCTGGATCTTGAAAAGCATCAATGCACGATCGAGGAACGGGAAGAGTACGAACCTCACATCAGCAAGGGCACCGTGGTCTACGCCGGCGTCGATTACGAGAAAATCCTTCGCCAGGCGGAAAAAGAGGCCGACATTATTCTCTGGGACGGCGGCAACAATGACACGCCTTTCTACAAGTCCGATCTCGAAATCGTAGTCGCGGACCCGCATCGCGCCGGGCACGAACTCGGTTATTTCCCCGGCGAAGTCAACATGCGGCGGGCGCAGGTCGTGGTCATCAATAAAGTGGATACGGCGGCTCCGGCTGACGTTCAAACCGTTCGCGAAAACGTACAGCGGCATAATCCCAACGCCACCATCGTGGATATGGCTTGCCGAGTATCCGTGCCTTCCCCGGAGAAGGTTAGTGGCAAGCGAGTGCTGGTGGTCGAGGATGGTCCTACCCTTACGCATGGAGAGATGCCCTACGGTGCTGGCGTGGTTGCGGCCAGGCTTTGTAACGCCGCCGAACTGGTAGACCCGCGTCCTTTCGCTGTCGGCTCTATTCGCGGCACCTACGAACGCTATCCCCACATGACGATTCTGCTGCCGGCGATGGGTTACAGCGCCATGCAGCGTCACGAACTGGAACAGACCATCAACCAGGTCCCGTGTGATCTGGTGCTGGTGGCCACTCCCATCGACTTGGCCCGCCTGATCAAAATCGACAAGCCCAGCATGCGAGTGACCTACGAAGTGGAGGAACTCACCACCCCCGGACTGGTTGCACGCTTAGGCAGTTTCACCCGGGAGCATCAACTGGTCCCGGTCGGAGCGGGCAAATGACTCCCCGAGACTTTCTTTCGATCCGCGACTTCACGCCGCTGCAGATCCGGTTCCTGCTGGCGCTGGCACGCCAGATCAAAGCCCGGCCCGGAGCCTACAGCCAGGCATTGAACGGCAAGACGCTGGCCCTGATTTTCGAGAAACCCTCCTTGCGTACGCGGGTGAGTTTCGATGTCGGAGTTCATCAGCTCGGGGGCTTTGCCCTCTACCTGTCGCCGGCCGAAATCAATCTGGGGAAGAGGGAATCGCTCTACGATGTCGCGAAAAATCTGGAGCGGATGGTGCAAGGCATCATGATTCGCACCTTCGCGCACCACATCGTGGAAGAGATGGCGGCCTACGCCAGCATTCCTGTGATCAACGGCCTTACCGACTACAGTCATCCCTGTCAGGCCATGGCCGACTACCTCACCATTTGGGAATGCAAGGGCAGAGTCGGTGGTCTCAAAGTCGCGTTCATTGGGGATGGCAACAACGTCGCTCATTCGCTCATGTTCGCCGGCGCACAACTGGGCGCCCATGTGTGGGTGGCCTCGCCACCCGGATATGAACCGAAGGCGGAAGCCATCGCTTGGGCACACGAGCGGGCTGAGGAAAATTGTGGTTCTTGCATCGTCACCAACGATCCTGCAGAAGCCGTCTCCGGGGCTGACGTCGTTTACACAGACACCTGGGCGAGCATGGGGCAAGAAGCGGAAGCCGAGCACCGGCGCCAGATCTTCCTGCCATTCCAGGTGAACGCGAAACTGTTCAGCCTGGCCAAGCGCGATGCAATCTTCCTGCATTGCCTGCCCGCCCACCGCGGTGCCGAAGTTACCGACGACGTCATCGATTCGCCGCGCTCCGCCGTCTACCAGGAAGCCGAGAACCGCCTGCATGCGCAAAAAGCGATCCTGGTCGAACTGATGAAGGACGCCTCCATCATCGTCCCCGAGGTGGCAGGAGTGGAGGAGTTGGTAGGGTCTGCGACCCGGTAGCGAGTAGTCAGTAGCGAGGAGGAAGCGTGCGTGGATACCGAGACTTTGTCGCATGGCAGAAAGCGATGCGCAAAAACCGATGAAATGAGTCGAGTGCTGATGGGATTGCAAACTGGTCGGAAACTGCGTAACCCGATCTACTGACTACTCGCTACTCGCTACTGGTTTTATATGAAAACCATTCTGCTTGCTGTCGGTGGCAACTCGCTCATCCGCGCTGGGGAGAAGGGAACCGCTGCCGAACAGCTGGCGAATGCGCGCCGCACGGCCTCTGAGATCGTCAACCTCATTCAGGATGGCTACCACCTCGTGATTACTCACGGGAACGGGCCACAAGTGGGCGCAGCCCTGCTTCGATCGGAGCGAGCCGTCAGCCAGGTGCCGGGCCTTCCCTTGGACGTTTGCGGCGCCGCTTCGCAGGGAGAGATCGGCTATCTGCTCGAACAGTCTCTGGTCAACGAATTGTCCCATGCGGGACTCGACACTCCCGTGATTGCCATGCTGACCCAAAGCGTGGTTTCCGCAGACGACCCTGCGATGAAGCACCCTGCGAAACCCATAGGGCCGTTTTATTCGCGTTCCGAAGCGGAAGAACGGCGACGAAGCCTCGGCTGGGAGATCGTCGAAGACGCCGCCCGCGGATATCGCCGCATTGTGCCCTCCCCCGTTCCCATCGAGATCGTCGAGTTGGACGTGATCCGCGATTTAGTCGGACACGGGGTCCTGGTGATTGCCTGCGGCGGCGGTGGCATTCCCGTGCTTCGCCGGGATGGCGCGTTGGTGGGAGTGGAAGCCGTCATCGACAAAGACCGGGCCTCGGCCCTGCTGGCAGCCGAGTTGAAAGCCGATCTTTTCGTGATCTCAACCGACACCGATTACGTTTATCTCGATTACAGAAAGCCTACGCAACGCCCCCTCCCTTCGATCACGGCAGACGAGTTGGAACAGCATCTGCACGCCGGACATTTCCCTCCCGGAAATATGGGTCCCAAGATCGAGTCGGTCCTGCGTTTCCTGCGATCCGGAGGTCAGGAAGCCATCATTACTTCCTATGAATATCTTGCGCAGGCGGTCCGGGGAACGGCTGGAACGCACGTGCTGCCGGACCGGCAGGGTCGAAGGGAGAGCACCATCATTCCGGCCCAGATTCCCGTGGGAGAACGATAGCCATGCCTGAAACCATACTTCCCCCGGTCGACTTCCGGCAGCCGCTGAACGGACTGGCTGATCCCGGCAGTGGAACGAAGCTGAAACACGTGGTCGAGTCACAACAGTTCACTGTTCCCCTGTTGATGGAATTGTTCAACCGCTCGCGGGGAATGGAACGGGTGGTTGCCCGAGGCGGAACTCTGGACTACCAGAACCGTATTCTGGCGACGCTGTTCTATCAGCCCTCCACCCGCACCCGGTTCTGCTTCGAGGCGGCCATGCACCGCCTGGGCGGACGCGTGCTCTCGACCGAGCAGGCGCGCGCGTTTTCCTCCGAGATTGAGGCGGAACAGGTAGAAGACTCGATCCGCATCATCGGCAACTACAGTGATGTGATCGTGATCCGCCACCACCAGGAAGGCGGCGCCCTGCGCGCGGCGCAGGTTTCTCCCGTGCCGGTCATCAATGCCGGGGACGGAAACGGCGGCCAGCATCCCACCCAGGCGCTGCTCGATCTCTACACCATCTACCGTGAACGTCCGCTCGACGGGCTCAGTGTGGCCATGATCGGCGAACTCGACCGCGGGCGCACCGCCCGCTCGCTCGCCTACCTGCTGGCGAAATTCGAGCGCGTGAAGCTCTTTTTCGTGAGCCCGCCCGAACTGCAGATGAAACCGGACATCCTCGCTTACCTGGAACAGAACGGCATCCCCTACGAACTGGAGTCCGACCTTGACCGTGTGATTGGAGAGGTGGATGTCGTCTACCAGACCCGCATTCGCCCCGAGCGCGTTGCCGACATCCGCGGCCTGAAGCGCTATGCGATCAACTCAGCCGTTCTGCAGAAGATGAAAAAAGAAGCCATGATCCTTCACCCGCTGCCCAGGACCGTGGAACTGGACAAGACGGTCGATGACGATCCTCGCGCCATGTATTTCAAACAGGCGGTGAACGGCTTATACGTTCGCATGGCGTTGCTGACGATGGTTTTGGAAAAAGAGTGAAAACATCTGCGCGCGACCACAAGAAAGGAACCTATGCCCGCTATTGAAGAACTTTTTCACACCCAGGAATTCGTCGAGCTCGAAACTCAGTACGGAGCTCATAACTATCATCCGCTTGATGTGGTCATCGAACGTGCCCAGGGAGTCTGGGTGTATGACGTGGAGGGCAAGCGTTACCTCGACTGCCTGGCAGCCTACTCGGCGGTCAATCAAGGGCACTGCCATCCCAAGATCCTGCGCACTCTGACCGACCAGGCGCACAAGGTCACCCTGACCTCGCGCGCATTCCGCAACGATCAGCTTCCGTTGCTTTACAAAGAGCTCCATGATCTGACCGGCATGGACATGGCGCTGCCCATGAACTCCGGGGCCGAAGCCGTCGAGACCGCAGTCAAGACCGCCCGCAAGTGGGGATACAAGGTCAAAGGCATTCCTGAAGGCAAAGCCGAAATCATTGTCTGCGCCAATAACTTCCATGGCAGAACCGTAACCATCGTCAGCTTCTCGACCGACGAGCAGTACCGCGACGGCTTCGGACCATTTACCCCCGGATTCAAGATCATCCCTTTCGGCGATGCGCAAGCCCTGCGTGCCGCCATCACTCCGAATACGTGCGCCTTCCTGGTGGAACCGATTCAAGGCGAAGCTGGAATCGTCATTCCGCCCGAAGGATTCCTGCGGGAAGCAGCCGACATCTGCCGTCAGAATCGCGTGCTCCTCATGACCGACGAGATTCAGTCCGGCCTCGGCAGGACGGGCAAACTTTTCGCTTACATGCACGAGGGCATCACGCCGGATGTGCTCATCGTCGGCAAAGCTCTTGCCGGTGGTTTCTACCCGGTTTCCGCGGTTCTGGCCTCCAGGGAAATTCTCGGCGTGTACCGGCCCGGAGATCACGGCAGCACCTTCGGCGGCAACCCGCTCGGTTGCGCCGTCGCCCGAACCGCATTGAAGGTCCTGGTGGAAGAAAAACTGGTGGAGCGCTCGGCTGAGTTGGGAGCCTATTTCCTGGCCAGACTGAAAACCCTGCGCAGCCCCGACCTGAAAGAAGTTCGCGGAAAGGGTCTTTGGATCGGCGTGGAACTCAACAGCCCCGCCCGGCCGTACTGCGAGGCCTTGAAGAAGGAAGGCATCCTCTGCAAGGAAACGCACGACCGCGTCATCCGTATTGCTCCCCCTCTCGTGATTACGCGGGAAGAGATCGACTGGGCATTCGAGCGCATCCAGAGAGTCATCGAAAAACACTAGCGCGACCGCATGGGGACAGCCGTTCTAGGCTGTCCCCATGACTCTTTCCGGCAGGCTCTCCGCCCGCTATGATGCCAAGCGATGACGCAGCGCATTCTCATGTGCCCCCCGACGTTTTTTGATGTCCGCGAGATCAAGAACCCCTATATGCGCCTGCCCATCGACCGGGTCCGGGCCCAGCAGCAGTGGGAGAACCTATGCCGGGCGCTGGAAAGCGCAGGCATCCAGGTAGAGACCATCGCTCCGGTCAGAGATCTCGAAGACATGGTTTTCGCGGCCAACCAGGTATTCGTGGGACACAGCGACAGAATCGGCGGGTTCATCGTCCCCAGCGAAATGCGCTATGTCATCCGGCAAAAAGAAGTCGCATTCTACGTAGACTGGTTTCGCGAACGTGGATATGAGGTAGTGGCTCTCGATTTAAAGGGCGAGTGTCTGGAAGGCCATGGCGATCTGATCTGGCATCCTGATCATTCCAAAATTTGGGCCGGCTATGGCTTCCGTTCCACCCGCCGCGCGATCGACGTGTTTGCCGCCGCCATGAAAGACCTTGGCTTTCCCGTGATTCCTTTACGCCTGGTCGACCAACATTGCTATCACCTGGACACCTGCTTCTGCCCGCTGAACGACGCTGCCGTTCTGATCTACCCTGGCGCATTCTCGCCCGGCTCCCTGGAGAAAATCCAGCGGGATTGGAAGAGAATTCACAAACTGTCTCGTGACGAGGCGCTAGCCTTCCTCTGCAATGGCATGGTGGCGAATGGACACTACATCACCCCGCGCGTGACCCCGAACCTGGTCAAGATCCTGCAACAGGAAAACCTCAAGCCGGTAGTGGTCGACACTTCCGAGTTCGAGAAGTCGGGCGGCAGTGTATTTTGCATGAAAACGGTTCTGCTGTAGGAAGTTGCCTCCACCTCCTTTTCTCCTTATTCCCAGTTTGGGCCTGCCGGCGGATCATTCTTACGCTTGACAGGTTCCGGCTCCCTTCCTCCAGAGTTACGATGAAGTCGCAGTTGGGCGGCCTCAAAAGGGATCCAGCATTCGGGCGGATGGAAGATCTGCAAGCCCGCGGCTCTGGAGGATTCGCCCATGGCGGCTCTCGAATCCTTGGCGAACTTATCGCAGCCTGCCAACTTCTGTCCCGGTTCGACGATTGGACGTTTTCGTATCGGCGAGCAACTGGGAAAGGGCGGGATGGGAGAAGTGTATCGCGCCGAAGACACCAAGCTGAAACGCGTCGTCGCCCTCAAACGCCTCGCATCCGATCTCCGCAATGATTACAGCTATCGTCGACGCTTCCAGGAGGAAGCGGAGAAAATCTCACGCTTTTGCGATCCTCACGTGGCTGCCCTGTACGACGTGCTGGAATTGCCGAACGAGATGCTGCTCGTCATGGAATACGTCGAGGGCCAGACCCTGCGGCAGCGCTTGCTGTCTCCGCTCACCCTCGATCAGTTTTTCGACATCGCCATACAGTGTGCCGAAGCGCTGGCTGCGGCACACGACTTGGGATTGATTCATTGTGACGTCAAGCCGGAAAACGTCATGTTGACCGGCCACGGTCAGGTGAAGATTCTGGATTTTGGGCTGGCCAAGCATCTGCCGCGCTCCGGCCAGAGTTCCACGTTGGATTCCGGCGACCTCGCCGGCACCCCGGCTTACATGTCTCCGGAGATATTGCTGCAGGAACGGCCGGATGGCCGTGCGGATGTATTTTCTCTCGGGGTGATGTTCTACGAGATGCTGACCGGACACCATCCCTTTCTATCCCCCAGCTTTCTGATGACAGCAGACCGCATCCGCAATGAAACTCCGGCCCGGATACGGGTTTTCAATTCGCAGGTTCCGGCGCAGCTGGAGGCTGTCGTGAATCGCGCTATGGCAAAGGAGGCGAAACACCGGTATGCCAGTGCGCGCGAATTGCTGGAAGACTTGCGTTTGATTCATACCGGGTGTCTTCCGCTGCAGCCGCTTCCCGGGTCCTTGCCTCCAGTGTCACGCAGCTTGGAGAGGTGGGCGGTGGTTGTGATCGTATTGTTACTGACGGGCCTGGCTGGTTTCGGGCTCCATCGGCGATTGGCCAAACCGGCGCCCATCCTCGCGGAGCGAGGATGGGTCTTGATCGGCGACTTCGACCGCAGAGGCGACCAGGCGATTCCCGACGCCGCCATCCGTGAAGGCCTGACCATTGCCCTGCAACAGTCGCGCTACGTGAATGTCTTTCCCCGTGCCAGGATTTACGACGTGCTGCAACGGATGAAAAAAACGGATGTCGCGCGCATCGATGAAGAAGTGGGGCGCGAGATCTGCGCGCGCGAGAATCTGCAAGTGCAGGTCGTTGGCAGTGTGGAGCATGTGGGAAACGTCTTCCAGATCAGCGTGCGTGGTATCGATCCGGCGCGGGGAAGGCTGTTGTTCGCCGAACAGGAGCGCTTTGACCGCCGGGATCAGTTTTTCGCGCGGACGGACGTGATCGCCAGGAGGGTGCGCGAGGACTTAGGTGAATCGCTCGCCGGTATTGAGAGTTCCAGTCGTCCGCTGGCCAAGGTCACCACCCGTTCGCTGGAAGCGCTGCAACTGTACTCCGAGGCTGTGGATGCGATGGGTCTGGGAAAGTTGGATCGCGTGCCCGTGCTGCTACAGGAGGCCATCAGACTCGATCCCAACTTCGCCATGGCTCACATGCTGCTGGGTACCTATTACTCGTGGTTGGTGGGCAAGAATGGGAGAGCCCTGGCGGAATTCCAGAGTGCCCATGACTTGCGAGACGCAGTGACCGACCGCGAGCAGCGCCGAATCGATGCCTTCTACTACTCCGCCTTGGAACGTTACGACGAGGCGGCTCAGGCGTTGACCCTCCTGGTCAGTCTTTATCCCGACGACGCCGAAGCCCACGAGGAATTGGCCGGCGCTTACTACAATGTGGGCCAACTCGAACCTGCCATCTCCGAATTGAGACAGGTTCTCCGGTTGTCCCCGTTTTCCGCGTTGGCTTACCGGAACCTCATTCTCTACCTGGCGCGTACGGGCGCTTACGATCAAGCGCTGGATGCCGCTCAATCCGCCAGCCGTGCCGCGATTCAGGCCCCGGAACTGCACTGGGGAGTGGGGCTCGCTTATCTGGGGCAAGGCAATGTCCAGCGAGCCCGCGAAGAGTTTGCCCGTTTGGGCGAGGGAGCCGCTGCCGACCAGGACTTGCGGGATCTGTACGTCGCTATGGCGGAGCTGTACGAAGGAAAACTGACCGAGGGGGAATCCCAGTTGGTTCGCCAATTGAGTACGGCCTCGCCCCCGAATGAGGGGTGGCAACTCGTCCGCCGCTCGTTGTTGGGGCGTATTTATCTGGCACAGAGTAGAAAGCCCCAGGCAGCGTTTCAGGCGGATCTCATCCTGCGTTCCCCGGATTCGAGCCTGCAAACCAACGATCTGCTGCAAGCCGGGATCCTGTACGCCCGAGCGGGCCAGGTCGGAAAAGCCCGGGGGCTTCTGACTCGCATGCAGGAACCGGATGAATCGTCGAACTCGTGGCAGCGTTGCAGCTACCACAACCTCGAGGGCGAAATCTACCTGGCGGAAGCTAAGTTCGCTCAGGCCGAGAATTCATTTGCCACTGCGGCGCGTGCGTCCCCACAAGTGGGCTCTCATTTCGGCCTGGCTCGTGTGTACCAGGCCCAACATCGCTGGGTCCTGGCATCGCAGGAATGGGAGAGCGTACTGCGCGGAAAGGGGGAGATCCTGCAAAATGATTTTCCTCCGGACATTCTCCTGGCACAAGTTCAGCTGGCGCGCGCATACGAGCAGATGGAACGCCGCGATCTTGCGATTGAGCACTACCGTGACGCTGTCACCATGTCGCAAAACGGGGATGAGACCCAATTGTTGCGGGATGCCTCACGAGAGTTTCGGAACCTAACAAACCGTCGGATCACCACACCAACCACCACACCAACCACCACACCGTAACCCTTAACCATAATTACTAGGAGGACGATATGAATCTGCTCATCGTGCTTGGAAACGCCATTGTCGACTATAGATTTCGGAGACTGCTGTTGCAGGATCCTCTGGGGACTGTCGAAGCCTATGGTTTCCGCTTGACCAAATTTGAAGCCGAGATGCTGCAAGCGGCACTCAAGGATTCGGTCGCTCTTGAGCAATGCTTCAAGACGCTGGAGGATCAACTCTACCGCAATATCGAAAGCAAACCGATCCCCTATCTGATCACGGACTCCGCGAGTGATGGGCCTGCGCCGAGCGTGACCAGCGGATGCCGCCAGCGGCCATGCAGTTGGTCGCTTACCGTGCCCGCGCCACTGCAGGAGGCGATCAAGAAGATTGCCTGAAGCAACGCGGGAACGCGATCCCGGAACGCCTTGAGCTCTCCCGGAGCCGGCGTTCCGGGTTCCGCGGCTCTAGGAAGAAGTCTCAAAAATCTGTGAGTAGCAACCCGCGCACAGGGTGCTCTCCTTCAGATCGATCCACTCCACGGCATGGGATGGAGCCATTGCGCAGGTGTAGTCGTCACAATGAATGAGATTCAATGTGTGCCCAATCTCATGTACAGCTTCTTTCAGAAGTCGCTGCCGCAGGATGTCCGGGTCCGGCGGCAGGCCGTAAAATTCCTGGCGCAGGCGATGAGCGGAGACCACCGCGCAGGGCCCAGCCATCTGAGCTTCGCCGAACACAAATGTGAGAATGGGTATGTAAAGATCCACCGGCGTGACGCCCAGCACTCGCCAGGAGTCCGGCGTGAGGTAACGCTGCATGTGCTGGAGGAGTTCGGAAGAATGATACTGCTGCCGCTCCCCGTGGAAGGCAATTTCAGGGTTGAGTGGGCGGGGGATGACCTCGCATGGCATGTGGAAGGTCTCAGCGAGAGCGGGCCCCAGATCCATGAGCAACCCGCCATCCAGATCCCCGATCGGCAGCAATTGCAGAAGCTTCATCGAGTTTCAACGGTTGGTTTGCTCCAGCCATATTTCTTGATCTTGTGGTGCAAAGTCACCCGGTCGATCTGCAGAACGTCGGCCGCGCGAGTCCGGTTCCAATTGCACGACTCCAACACTCGCAGGATGTGCGCTTTTTCAATTTCGTCCAGACTCTTGGGCGCGCCGTTGGGCACCGCCGATTTGAACACGAAATCCTGCTCTCGAATCTCCGGTTCCTGCGCCACCACCATGGCCCGCTCTACTGCATTTTCCAGTTCGCGCACGTTCCCGGCCCACGGCTGTTGTTGCAGCAGGTCCATCGCGCCGGGCGCCACACGATTGATCTTCTTGTTCATCTGCAGCGAAAACTTGTGTACGAAATGGTTTACCAGCAAAGGAATATCATCCCGGCGCTCCCGCAGAGAAGGAAGTTCTATGCGAAAAATGTTCAAACGATAAAAGAGATCGGGGCGGAACCTGCCCTCTTCAATCAGCTTCTCCAGGTCTTTATTGGTGGCGGCCACGCAGCGAAAGTCCACTTTGATCGGCTGGTTGCTGCCGACGCGCACGATCTCGTGCTCCTGCAGAACTCGCAGCAGGTCGGTCTGAGTCTTCAAGCTGATGTCGCCGATTTCATCGAGGAATACGGTTCCACCCTCGGCGATCTCGAACTTTCCTTTCTTGCGGTACTGGGCTCCGGTAAACGCGCCTTTTTCGTGTCCGAATAGTTCACTTTCGAGCAGAGTTTCGGTGAGCGCGCCGCAGTGAATCACCACCAGGGGATGAAATCGGCGCGGGCTGGCATGGTGAATCGCTCGGGCCACCAGTTCCTTCCCGGTTCCGCTTTCCCCCGTAATCAGCACGGTCGCGTCGGTGGGGCCGACGGTCTCAATCGCATCGAAGAGCTTCGCCATCGCCGTGCTCTGGCCGATGATTTCTTCCGGACGCGCCACCTCCGCCACCGTCTCCCGCAATAAAATGTTTTCCTTCTCGGTGTGCTTATGGGCCAGCGCTTTTTTTACCAGGTGCGCGATCTCATCCGGATCCAGAGGTTTGGTTACATAGTCGTACGCGCCATTCTTGAGGGCCGCGACTGCCGTCTCCACCGAGGCATAGCCGGTCATGATAATGACCATCAGGTCGGCGTCGATCTCGTGCATGCGGCGCTGCAGTTCGATGCCGTCGGTCCCCCGCATCTTGATGTCGACCAAGGCGGCGTCCCAGCGTTGATCCGCCAGTCGGGTCAGGGCGTCGTTGGCATTTTCCGCGGTGCCGACTTCGTACCCCTCCTCCTGGAACCATTTGCTCAGGGAATCGCGCACACTGAGTTCATCGTCAACGATCAGTAATTTGGCCGGTGCGCTCAAGTCTCTCACCTCACATTCCTGGTTTCGGACGAAGCATCGCCGGCTGCGGCGAGTGCGACTGCAGCTTCGATCGGCAGAGTAATGATGAACCTCGTGCCTTTTCCGTGTTCTGAAGTCACTTCAATTCGTCCGTCGTGCCTCTCGATAATGCCGTGGCTGATCGCCAGTCCCAATCCCACGCCACTTTCTTTCGTGGTCAGGAATGGCTCGAAGATGTGCGGCAAAACATCGGTTGGAATGCCCATGCCGTCATCTCTCACCGCAACTTCCACATCCTCCGCGGAGTCCGCGACGTTCGTCCGTATCCAGAGGTTGCCGCCGCGGGGCATTGCGTCGATCGCGTTCATCATCAACGCCAGAAGTACTTGCTCGATCTGCGCCGGATCGCAACGCACGGTCGGAAGGTCTTTTGCCAGGTCCAGTTGCAACTGGATTCCGTTGAGCTCGCACTGGTGCCGCACCAGGCGCACACTGCGATCCACGATCGTATTCAGATCGGTGGTCTGCACATTCATGGGAGGCGTGCGCGAGAAGGTGAGCAGGTTCTTGACCAGTTCTCCGCAGCGCCGGCTTTCGCTCGCAATCAGATCCAGGCACTCCAGCGCGTCCTTGCGTTTGTCGGGTCCGGAATCTCCCCGGTCCAGCCACTTTCGCAGCAGCTTCGCGTAAGTCAGAATCCCCGACAGCGGATTGTTGATCTCATGCGCAACCACCGCCGCCATTTTTCCAACCGTGGCCATTTTCTCGACGTGCAACACGTGATCATGCGCCCGCTTCAGTTCGTGCGTTTTCTGTTCCACGCGATCCTCAAGCGTCTTGGCCCAGGCGACGATTTCTTCATTGGCCGCGCGCAGCTGCAAACTCATTCCGTTGAACGAGTGCGCCAGGTCGCCCACTTCGTCGCGCGACCGTACCTGAATCTGGTAACCCAGTTCGCCATCCGCCAGCCGTTCCGTGCCGTCTTTCAGTTCGCGGATCGGTTCGCCCACCACCCGCCACACGAACAGCCAGCTCAGAAGCGCAATGGTGAATACAGCCAGCAGCGTGTAGGCGAGCATTTCCCGGCTCCCGGACGCCAGTTGCGCGTCGGCCTTCGCCAGAGAGATGTTGGTGTCGAGCACGCCCAGAATCTGTTGGCTCGCGGGATGCGCGTGACACTCCGCATTGGAACAGGACGGCTGATTCTCGATGGGAGTGATGATGCCCAGTATGCGCGGGCCGCCGCCCAGGCGGTAAATGCGAAAGCGGTCCGGCCGGTTCAGCCGGGTCAGCGGCTGAGATTGCGCATGGCAGCCATAACAGGCTTCGGCGCCCTTGTCTACGCTGTGGCTCACCTCGGCCGCGTCGGTGGAGTAGCTCACCTTGCCTTCCGGGTCGAAGATACGCACCTTTACCATGCCGGGCTCACCTGCGATGGTTCCCATCACGTG
Organism: Terriglobia bacterium; assembly: GCA_963832635.1. Taxonomy (GTDB): domain Bacteria; phylum Acidobacteriota; class Terriglobia; order Terriglobales; family Acidobacteriaceae; genus DATFTE01. Next base: position 90,349 of record CAWHVH010000008.1, read on the forward strand.
GTAAAGACCTTCACGGTCGTTCCGCATCATGTAGTAGGTGGCACTACGCTTGATGACGTCGCTTACCCTCTCCGCGCTCGCCAGGACCGAAGCCTCCAGGTCGTGACGGTGCAGACGGATATTCAGGTAGCCGACCAGCGCAAAAATCACCACCATTGCGGCGAGCAGCAGCGTGATCAATTTTGCGCTCACACTGTGCCGCAGGCGCGTCCAGCGTATTGGCTCAGTCTCCGGCATGACTCAAAACTCTTTCCCCTTCAGCCGCGGCCTCGAATGACCTCACCGGGTGCTCATGTTCAGCGGGGAAGATGGGCAGGTATTTCACCGCCAGGCCAAACAGCGCGAAGCCGACCGCAATGATTGCCCCGGTGACGGCTACCTCGGTCCACTTTGGGATGTAATGCATCCCCGCGGAGGACTCGAGCCCGGTAATGCTGACGTTCAACCGGTTGGTGATAAACCCAAGTACCACCAGCACGGCCGCGACGTAGAGTCCTCCCGCCGTGGCGCGAATCTTGCGCTGCGAGAGCAGCGCCAGCGGCAGAATCAAGCTCAGCGCCATCTCCAGCCAGAACAGATACATCTCGTAGCCCGGTACCAGCGTGAGCTTGAGTACGCCGCGATGGAGCAGGTCTTCAAAGCGCAGCGTGCCGTATACGCAGAGCACCACCACCAGCACCCGTCCCAGTTCCTGCAGGATCGGCAGTTCGAGTTGACGGCCAAAGTGCCGGGCGCTCATCGACGATTCGAAAATGGTCATGGCCAAACCAACCGCGATCGCCGAGATAAAGAAGAATGCGGGCAACAGCGGGCTATACCAGAAGGGATGAAGTTTTTCCGGCATGATCAGATAAAGCGTGCCCAGCGACGATTGGTGCAGGGTGGAGAGAATGACGCCCAGAATCACGGTTGGAACCAGAATTGCGCGAATGACCTTCAGCGGTCGCTGCAAATTGAAGCGTTCCAGAACAATGGGAGCAAATTCCAGCGAAAGCACGGTGGTGTAGAGCATCACGCAATACGCCACTTCGAACATCACCGAATGCGGATTCCGCATGACGAGCGGATGCCAGATGCGATAGGGTCTGCCCAGGTCGAACATCAGAGCAACCGACACCAGCAGATATCCCAGAAACGCCGTGAGCACCGTAGGCCGGACGATCGGATGCAGGCGCTTGATGTTGAAGATGTGTACCGCCGCGGTGAGGGTGAATCCGCCCGCCGCCAGCATCACGCCGCAGAGCACATCGAAGCCTACCCAGATGCCCCAGGGAAACTGATCATTCAGATTCGTGGATCGCCCCAATCCCTCGGTGAAACGCACCACGGTCGCATAGAACCCAGCCGCCATCAGTGCGAGAAACACCACTTTCCAGAAAGTGAGTTTCGTTTTCATCGGTTCCTCTCTTTCTGATCGCTCGATTCAGGTGGCTTTCCCTCGGCGGCCGCTACCTCTTCGCGGCGATGAGTAATCCACCACACGCCCCCCAGCAGCATGCCGCCGAGCGGCACGAAATCGGGGATGCGCGACAGAACGCGATACGTCAGGAGTGGGAGTGGATCTTTCGATAAATCAGTGCGATAGCCGAACTCTTCGAAGGGAACGCTTGATAGCAAGAGAACAGACGTTCCGCCCACTTCGGTAAGTCCGTAAATATGGTTGACGTACTGGCCGGGATTGTCGCGGATGCGCTGTTGCGCCTCTTGAATCAGGTCGTCGCGATTGCCGAACTTCGTGGCTCCGGTGGGGCAGATGTCGGCACACGCCGTCTGCTTTCCCGCCGCAACGCGATCCGCGCACATGGTGCATTTCTGAACTTTGGGGAGGACCTTGCCCCATTCGTACTTGGGAACTCCGAAGGGACACGCCACCATGCAGTACCGGCAGCCCATGCAACGGTCCGCGTCGTAGGTGACCGGACCTTCCGCAGTCTTCTGCAGAGCGCCCACCGGGCACACCGAGGCGCAGGCGGGTTCCTGGCAGTTCATGCACAGCCGCCGCATGAACTTGTCGTCTTTAGTCAGAACAACGGTGTACTTGTGGTCCGACTGGCGCTCTTCCGCGGCTACCGTGTCGTCATAACGAAGCTTGTTCTTTTCGGCGCAGGCTTTCTCACATTGCTTGCAGCCAATGCAAATCGTCGCGTCGTACAGCAACGCCTTGCTCATGGAATTGTCTCCGGGTCGCACCCAGACGAGACTTGCGTTCGAGCGGCATGAACAGCGAGACGAAAGAAGGCCGCCGTGAAGGATAGTCAGGCAGGGCGCAGACCGTGATTGAAGGTGCGACAAGAAAAAGGTACCCGGGTCTGGGGGAGTTTCGGCCAGAACCCGGGCGGGCGGTTCCCGTGACCAACGCGCATGGACGAGGGGTCTGCCGGCTGGCTGTGGATCGGCCGGTGCTTCGCTCGATCCGCCGAGTTATGCCGGTCCGTCTCATGACACGCCCTCAGGCTCCGCGGTCGTTGCCGGGCAGGTTTTTCCCCGTCAACACCGGTGCGCAATCGGGAACGGCCAATCTACTTCTGGATGCTGCGAATGTAGCTGACCAGCATCTTCACCTGGTCCGGAGTCAAGCTCTTGGCTACGCCCGCATGCTTTGGCTTTTCGGTGATCGCCTTGTCCAGGTCCGCATCGCTCGCCTTCTTGGCCTCGTCGCCAATCAGGCTGGGAATCTTTGCGGCTGGTTTTCCAGCGCCGTCGACACCGTGGCAAGCTGCGCATTTCGCCTTGAAAAGAGTCCCTCCGTCATCGCCCGCCCAAGATAGGCTGGGGATCAGTACGAACAGTGCCACCGCGATCGTCAGGATTAACATCACAAGCTTTGTCATCTTCATGATTGCTTTCCTTTTAGTAAAATTTCTACAACCTGATGAACGCCGTGGCCTCTTTCGCCGCAGGTGCTGGCTGTTGCGGAAATGACCACCGGCAAACCTCCTGAGAAACTCTGCTGTTGCAGATTTCAGCAGTGCTACAGCAGACTGTGACAAGTTTCAACAAACATCCGAGAGGGCGCTGTGATCCAAATCACCCAGCAGCGTGCGTTGCGTCAGGTAAGTGAGTGAAGTGACGGAGGTTGTCTCCCAAGGACGTTGCAAATGCGGGTGTTGCGGATTGCCTCTATTCCCACCTGCCCGCTAGAAACGCCCTATCGGGAGAGGCTATTCTGCCCTTTACGACGCCGTTCGCGCTCGGCCTGCATCTCCTGAATGCTGCGGGCCACTTGCGGGGAGTAAAGAGCCCCTACCCATTTGGGATTGCCCCACTCCGGCTGATCGGCGAGCGCCTGCGCGAAATGCTGAAGGGCCTGATCCGGCTGCTTTGCCTGCCATTCCGTAACCGCGTGCGCCATGGTTCGCTCCGGCCTTGCTGTCCCGTCCTGGTAGACCGCTTTCACGGTTTCTAGCGCATCGTTCAGGCGAGCGAGTTCAATCTGGGTCCAGACGAGGTGTACCCGCAGATCACTATTGCCGGGGAGTCGCTGCAGCGCCCCTTCGAGAAGATCAGCTGCTGCCTGATACTGTCCGGCCTGGTAGTACCACCAACCGAGCTGTCCTCTCGCCTCGGCATCGGCCGCAAGTTCGAGTTGCAGTTGCCGCGCCGGTTCAGAATCGCCCGCGAGCAACGCAAGACCAGCGGCGGAGACGCGCACCTCCGAGGGCTGCGCACCCTTCGCAGATTCACTCCACTGCCGGAAATCGGCTGCCGCGTGCTCCCGGTTATTGGCGGCGAGTGCCATCGCGAACGAATTCACAAATTGGATATCGGAAGGATCAAGTTCAAGAAGTTTCCGATACGATGCCGCCGCTGCGTCAAATTCCGCTTGCGCGAATTGCGCGTGCGCCAACACTTCCAGGGCTTTGCGCTGTCCTTCTCGCACTTTCAACGAGCGTTCCGCCAGTTGCTCCGCCTCGCTGTAACGGTGATTCTCGAGCGCGGCATTGGCCTTCGCCGTCCAGAAAATGTAGGCGACTGCCAGGTCTCTCTCCGGCTTCAGCTCCCAGTGTTCGCTGGCGATGAGCTTCTGAATCTGTTCGATCCTCTCCGACGGCAGGGGATGCGAGCGGAAATAGCCGGCGATGGTTTGCTGCGCCACATCCGATAACTCTTCCTGCGGCGTCCGGGCCCGAGTCTGGTACTCCTGGTAGAGGCGCTCGAAAGTTTCAAACATACGAATGGCGCCATTCGCCGAATAGCCGGCCTGCACCGCGAGCCGCGTGCCCTCGCGATCCGCTTCCAGTTCCTGATCTTTGCTGTATCCCGCCTCGAAGACCTCGACAGGGATGGCAATCAGCCCGCCCAGCGGAATCCTGCGGAGCGCCTGTTCCTGCTGCACGCGCTCCGCGCAGTGGTAGTGGTCAACGTGCTCCATCTCATGTCCCAGCACCGAAGCCAGTTCGTCTTCGCTATCCATCAGCGCCAGCAGACCGGCGCCGACGTACACGTGTCCACCGGGCAAGGCGAACGCATTCACAAACGACCGGTCGGCGATGTAGTGAAACTTATAAGGCAGCTTGCGGTGCGCGTGCGGCACAAGACGAGATCCGACCAGCGTCAGATACGATTCCACTTCCTTGAACTCCGGGGAAGAGTCAGCGGCTTCGTGCCAGCCGTAGCTCCGCGCCAGCCGGTCTCCAATGCGGATTTCTTCCTCATCCGACATGCGAGTGAAGCTCACCGGCATGCGGGTGAGCTCCTGCTCGGTGTCGGCGACCAGGTACAGCACTGCCGCCGGACCCGCAGGCACGTCCACTTTGCGGCGTTGGCTCACCCAAATTGCGGCGACGCCAAGCAGCACGATTCCCGACAATGCGATCCAGCGCTTCATAAATATTGCCGCAGGGCCTCACGATTCCTGGTGTAAAGGAAAGAAACCAGCAGCAGCGCAGCCCCCAGCACGATGAATGTCAGATAACGGTCACGCGGATTCAGTCCCCAGACGTCCACGATCAGAATCTTGCCTACGCACAACAGCAACAGGCCCAGGCCGGTGAGCCGGAAACTGCGTTCAGCCAGCCACAGGGCCAAGAGGAAGACAGCTACCCCTTCGACGCCCCACGAGAGAGTGACCATGCCGTGCCGCATTTCCAGCGCCAGCAAAACCGTCAGAAGCGCCACGGCAACAAAAAAGAGGACCTGCTCCGGACGACGATCCAGAGCATGAAACAGGCGTCTCAGCATGCCCTCGAACTCGGGATCGTCCTTCCTCCGCAACCGCATCGCGAGCGGTAGCGCTCCAAACAGCAGCGCGATCACCACCCCGACGCAAACCCAACGGCTCTCCCAGAACGGAGCCGGGAAATAGCTGCGCTGATAAAAATTGTGCAGACTCACCCGAAAGCCGATGCCGAACACCAGCAGAAGCGACTGGTGCAGAAACACGCGCCGTCCCGCCCTCCACGCAATCGCCAGCAGAACCACCGCGAGAGCGGCCCACGCCGCCGCGACCCAGTCGGCCTCCAGTTCGAAGCGCATCAGGGAAGCGATTGTGATCGTGCCCAGGTAACTGCAGAAGTCCGCCGCTTTCAACTTGCGTTCCAGCGGGGAGATCACAGGGTCTTCCGCGCTCAGCCGCCAGTAGGCGTAGAAATACGCCAAAGCCAGGGGAACGATGGTGTAAAAGCGCGGGCTAACTTCTCCCGGCAATCCGGAAGCGTTCAGGTTCACGAAGAAGATACGCGCGAAGCTGGCCAGGAACGCGACGTATCCCTGCAGGCGCAGCGACCGCGACTTGTAGCTCAGACCAAGCTCAAACAGAACCAGTCCAGCGATCCCCCACGCCACTGCCACGCCCACCGGACGCAGTTCGTACCAGGCCAATAGCGCCAGCAGAAACGATCCTGCCCAGGTGTAGGCATCGCGCATGACCAGCGGCCAATTGGAGAAATAAGACCCCGCTTGCGATTCGCCGGATTCCTCGCGCTGCGACCAGGCAGTCGCATAGAGCAGGAGGGCCACCGCGCCTATGGTGAGCAAGCGGATCGAGATGTGATGCACAGAAGCGGTCGTGTCCAGATTGATCGCAAAAACGCGAACCAGCGCCGCGAGGGCAATCGCATTGGATTGATGATCGAGCTCGCGAATGCCAAAGCGCCGTCCCGCAACCGCCAGTGCCAGCCCGAAGGCGCACCAGGCCACCGCCGTCCAGGCTTCAGGAAATGCGATCCACAGCCCGATCACGCCCATCAGGGCGGCAACATAGGACAAGTACAGCGCCATCCTCTGGTCCACCGGGTGAGCGAATAACTCGGACCAGCGGCGGCGAACCCAGTGAGCGTTGGCGTAGAAGATGGCGGCAGCGATTGCGAAGATCAGGGCCAGCGGATAATCGGCGCGAACATCGCCACCGTCCATGCGCATGCCGCACACGCGCGCCGCATTTACGCTGATCATCTGCCCCGCCACCAGTACAGCCGCCAGAAGCCCAAGCCGGCGGAAGATGATCTCCCGCGTCCACACTCCAATCAGCAGCAGGGCTTCAGCTTCAAGCAGCCACAACACAGACAGCTGGCTTCCGGAATAGCGGAAGGGGAATGCGGCCACTACCAGAATGATGCCGAGAGTCGAGAGAACAATGACGGCGCTGCGTCGCCGGCGGGTGATGGGCAATTGGCCCAGCAGCGTCTCCACCGCTCCAATCGTTAGCAACGCCCAGAACGCCCATTCCGGATGCGTCGACTGGTACTTGAACAGGAACAACAGCAGAACGGTGTTCAACAACGCCGCCACCGTCGAAATCCGTTCCTGATATTCGTCTTTGGGTTTCCGCAATACGTAGGACACGCGGAAGATTACCCAGTAAATGCTGAGCAGGCCGGCGCTGGCGGCGAACTCCGGAAAGGGATGCCGGTGTCCGCGCATGGGTTCGATGATCGGCCGCAGCCACAGGTAATGGTTCAGGTAGCTGGCGAGGATGCCGAAGACTTCCAGTTCAAACCACTGCATCCGCCCGACGATCACGACCAGTCCGAGCGCCAGCACGCCGCTTGCGGACAGGCTGTAAACGTTCGAGTGGCTGATGGTGACGGTGAGAAACGCCAGAAGAAACGCCAGCCCGGTGACCACCTGCGAGCGGTAGCGCAGCGTGTGCCATACCATCACGGCGGCGACGGCCAGCATCAACACCAGATCGAGCGCCTGCGACGAAATCACCTGCGCCGCGGGCACGTGATACATGGCATAGGTGGTGAAAAACAGGAGTGCCCATCCGCCGCCCACTCCCGCCCGCGCCAGAATCCGGTAGCGGTTGTTTCGTTCGAACCAGATTCCCGCGCCCAGCAAGACCGCGCTGGTTACATACCCGACCAGAACTTTTCCCGCCGGGCCGAGCGTCTTCAATTGGAACGCCAGGAAGAAGGCGACACCCAGCACCAGTAATCCGACGCCTAACTTGTTGAGCCAGTTTGTGCCCAGCGTCTCTTCCACATTCAGCACCGACTTGTAGCGATCGGCGAACGACAGCGTGGGTTCCGGAGTGTGGAAACTTGGCGGCGGGGGCGCTGGCTTTGGCGACGCGGAAATGGCGGCGGGCGCGACCGGCGAAGCCGGCGGCTTCGCCCACTCCCGCGGGGCAATCTGTGCCGGAGGTGGTTCTGGAGGCGTTGGTAGTTTGATGGGTGGAACTACGGCTGGAATCGGCGCGCTTTCGACTTTGGGCGCCTGTGGAACTGCCGCCGGAGCCGCTCCGTCCTTCAGCTTCTGGACGGTGCGCTCAAGGACGTAAATGCGCTCGGTCAGCTCGCCCCAGCGGGTCTGATCGTCCTCCCGCTGGCGAGTACGCTTGCGATGGCTTCGCCACAGCAACACCCAGGGACCGAACAGCACAAGCAGGATGATGCCGCCGAAAAAGAGAATCTCGTCCAAGCGTGTTTAACGGCTCTGAGCGACGCGCCCCAGAATGGCCGCGATTCTACTACACAATCGTCTTGCCAGAACCGGCATCACGCAGTCTTCGGAGCAGCTGGCTTCGATGCCTCCCAGCGCAGGCGCGCCACGATCAGTTTGATCTCCTCAAACGTAATCTCGGCCGGCAGCGCATCTTTGATCGGGCGCAGCGCCTGCACTCCGAGACGCGCGCATGCCGCTTCGATCTGCGCCTGCTTTTCCGCGTCGATCCATTGCGGAGAAAACTCCAGTTCTCCGCTCTCGACCAGCCCCGCGACGGTGCTGACAACGGTCGAGAGTAGACGCCCGCGGAGTTTCGCGATGTCTTCGAAACTGTGGCCTTCCTGCAGCAGGCGGACGGTTTCGACTGCAGGCGGAATCTTTTTCTCCGTAGTAGTGGAGGCTCGCGCGCCGTTGCGGAACTCCTCGAGCGCCCGCAGAGATCTGCTTCCCATACATCTCCACTTTGCGCTGGCCGAATCCGGTGATCTCGAGAATATCCGCCAGCGTCCTGGGAGGCGCCTGGCAAAGTTCTTCGAGCGACGCATCGTGCATCACCACGAAGGCGGCGACCCCTTGCTCCTTGGCGGTCTTGCGGCGCCACTCCCGCAGATAGTCGCGCAACTCCGAGGTCGCGTCCGAGGCGCGCGGTTCGGCGGGTTGCACCCGCGCGATGATCTCGGGGTTCAAAGTTACTCGCGGCCGTCTGCGGCGCGTCGTCTGCGTAGGCACCGTGAGCCACTCGGGTTGCGAACCACAGACATCGCAGGCGTTGCAGGCCGTCCACTTGGGAGTCTCGCCGAAGTGCAAGCAGATCTGGCGATGGCGGCACAGCGCCGACTCGGCGAACCCGCGCACTTCGCGATATCGTTGCCACGCCCGGGCGGTTTCCGCCGGATCGGTGATTTGACTGATGAAATGCGCGAGCAGCGCCGTATCGCGCTTCTGCCAGAGCAGGATGCAGTCGGCGGGCTTTCCATCGCGCCCCGCCCGCCCCGCCTCCTGGTAGTACTGTTCCACGGATTTCGGCAGCGACAGGTGAATCACGGCGCGCACCGACGCCTTGTTGATGCCCTAAGCCAAAGGCGATCGTGCCCACCAGCACGCGGACCTCGTCCGACATCCAGCGCTCCTGATTGCGCCGGCGCTCGTCGGCTTCCATCTTCCCGTGATACGCGACCGCCGGAATGCCTTGCTCCTCGAGGGCATCGACGGTCTCTTCTACGCGCGCGATGGTGGGCGCGTAAACGATCACATTGCCCTCGGAGTAGTTTCGCAGCGCGCGCTCGAGCAATTGCGGCTGCGAAATCGCGTCCGACTGCTTGACCACGTAGCGCAGGTTCGAGCGATGAAAGCTGGCAATGTACTTGTCGGCATTACGCAGTTGCAGTTGATGCAGGATGTCGTGACGCACGCGCCGGGTCGCGCTCGCCGTAAACGCCGCAATCGGACGATCTGGGAAGTGCGCCCGCAAGCGACTCAGCTGACGGTACTCGGGACGGAATTCGTGTCCCCACTCCGAAATGCAATGCGCCTCATCGATGGCGAAGAAGGCGACCGGCACGTGCTGCAGCCACTCGATCGTGTCAGCTCTCGCCAGCCTTTCCGGAGACAGGTAGAGCAAGCGGAACTGCCCGGCGCGGGCCTGCCGCATCACGCGCGATTGCTCGCCGGAGTCGAGCGTGCTGTTCAGCAGCGCAGCGGGAATTCCCATCTGCCCGAGCTGCACCACCTGGTCCTGCATCAGGGCAATCAACGGCGAGATCACAACCGTGGTTCTGTCGGAAACGACGGCGGGCAGTTGATAGCAGAGCGACTTGCCGCCTCCGGTAGGCATGATCACGCAGGTGTCATGCCCGTCCAGCAGGCTGTGAACAATGCGCTCCTGCATGGGACGGAAGGAATCGTATCCCCAGTAGCGGCGCAGCGGTTCCAGAAGATTGATCGGGGAGGGCAAGCAATGAGTATACCGTCAGCGTCGTCGCTGGGCTTCTGTGACCGATGAACGCCGTCGAGGTTTATCGCATCGACTCTTCGACTTCGTCGATCCAGTCGGGACGCTTCAGCACTTCGCGGGGCTTGGGGCCGTCCGCGGCGCCGACAATGCCGTCCTGCTCCATCAAGTCGATCAGGTGCGCGGCCCGGCCATAACCGATGCGCAGGCGACGCTGCAGCAGGGAAGTCGAAGCCTTGCCGAACTCCACCACCAGGCGCACCGCGTCTCCGTACAGCGGATCGTTGATCTCCTCGCCCTCTTCTCCGGTCCCGCCGGCTGCGCCCGCCTCGCGTTCTTCGTTGGGAGCTTGCAGGAATTTCTCCACGTACTCGGCGGTCCCCTGTGACCGCCAGAACTCGACGACCGCGGCGATCTCTTTCTCGGTGACAAACGGCGCATGCAGGCGATGTACCCGCGCCGATCCCGAGGGCAGATACAGCATGTCACCTTTGCCCAGCAGCGCTTCGGCGCCGTTGGCATCGAGAATGGTGCGCGAATCTACCTTGGTTGCGACCCGGAACGAGATGCGCGCCGGGAAGTTCGCTTTGATCAGTCCGGTAATGACGTCGACCGACGGCCGCTGCGTCGCCAGCACCAGGTGGATGCCCACGGCGCGCGCCATCTGCGCCAGCCGCGTGACCGATTCTTCGACATTGCCCGAGTCGAGCATCATCAGATCGGCCAACTCGTCGATGATGATAATGATGTAGGGAATCGGCCGCTCGTCGGCATTTTCCCCGAACAGGCTGGGCGTAGGTTCGTCGTCAAAAAGCTTGTTGTACTGATCGATATTGCGGACGCCTTTTTCCGCCAGCAGTTTCAGCCGCCGTTCCATCTCCCGCACCGCGTTGCGCAGCGCATTGGCCGCCAGTTTCGGTTCCGTGATGATCGGCGTGAACAGATGCGGCACGCCCTCGTAATTTCCCAGCTCCAGCCGCTTCGGATCGACCAGAATCAGCCGCACCTGATCGGGCGTCGCCTTGTACAGGATCGACATGATCATGGCGTTGATGGCCACGCTCTTGCCGGCGCCGGTCGAGCCTGCAATCAAGAGGTGCGGCATTCCCGCCAAGTCCGCCGTTACGATGCGGCCGTTGATATCTTTGCCCAGGGCGAGCGTGAGCTTCGACTTCGATCCCAGAAATTCGTGGGACTCGATGTTCTCGCGCAGCCAGATGATCTCGCGCTCGCGGTTTGGCACTTGAATGCCCACCGTCGACTTGCCCGCCATGCGCTCGATCAGGATGCTCTCGGCTTTCAACGCCAGGCAGAGATCTTCTGTGAGATTGGTAATGCGGCTGTACTTGACTCCCGCCTCCGGCTTGAATTCAAACGTCGTCACCACTGGACCGGGATTGATCTGCGTGACCTGGCCGTGGACATCGAACTCGGCGTACTTTTCCGTCAACACCTGGGCCAGCGACTTGAGTTCGCCGGCATCAATCGCTTGCTGCTCGTCAGGACGGTGCAGCAGGCTGCTCGGCGGCAATTTGAAGCCTCCGGCGATGCGGGGAAGAGTCGTTTTTGCCTTGCCCGCGCTGTCGGCACGTTCCGTGACTTCCACATTGGCGACAGCGCTCGGCGGTTCCGGTCGCGGAGGCGCAGCCGGAACTTCTTCGCGCTCCTCGGCCGCCATGCGGTCGATCCCCGTCCGAACCGGTTCAGCGGCGCGAGCGGGAGCTGCGGGGGCGGGCCGGGCTGGCACCATCTGCGTGGCGATCATCGGCTTCGCCGCGCGGCGTTTCTCCAGATCCTTCTGCATCCGGTTCTTCGCCCGCTGCTCCCGCCAGTCTTTATAGCGATTCCATAGAGCTACGACGAACGCGAAGCGGGTAGGCGCCCAGAGCCGCACGGAGGAAAACGAGAAAGCGGTAGAGAGATAAAGCGCAACCGCCAGCACGCTGGCACAGACGATATACGCCCCGGCAAGATTGAAGTAGTGGATGAGCACATCACCCACAATGCGCCCCACCAGGCCTTCCATCGGGACCGCACCCATCCAGCGCACATGCCCAGGAAGCAGGGCCAGGAGGGCCGGAACAAAAATGATCAGCCAGATTCCGCCCAGCGACTTGGCCAAGGGCGAGGCTACCTTGCGCGAGCGGAACCAGCGCATGCCCAGCACGGCGGGGAAGATGGGCAGCAGAAAGGCTCCGATGCCGAAGCCCTGCAACGCCAGATCGGCGACAATCGCGCCCACCACGCCAATCCAATTGCGCGCCACGCGCGAACCCGTCAGCACCGAAGCGCTGTTCAGCGACGGATCCAGCGGGGAATAGGAGACCAGTGCTAGAAAAAGGAGGAGCGCGGAGACGCACAACAAGAAACCGATCAGCTCATTGAGCCGGCGGTTGCTGGTCGGGGCAAAAATCTTAGTGAGATACCTCATTTGGCATGTTCGCGCCACGCGGGGACAAAAACCCGCCTGGTGGCAGAACTAGGCCAGAGCCAGACGATTATGCCAAGAACCAGCCGTCCCTACAATGGCGAAAGTTGTCGAATTAGCTTCCGCCCCAACACGTTGAATCTCGGACGCTTATCCTGCCGCCTTCGCCAGGAACGCGAGAACCACGATTCCTAGAATGATGCGGTAAATCGCGAAGGGCACAAATCCCCGTTTGCGAACCCAGGCCATGAACCACGCCACCGATCCATAGGCCACGATGAACGACACCACAAAGCCGATTGCGAGTACCACCCAACCGTGGGCATCGATCTGCGAAACCCCAATCGGATTCTCGCCCTTTCCCCGCAGCGACTTCAGCAGGTCGTAAAGGGTTGCGACCACCATGGTGGGCATGGAGAGAAAGAACGAGAACTCCAGTGCCGAGGCGCGCGACATTCCGGCAAGCTGGCCGCCGGCGATGGTCGACATCGATCGCGAGGTGCCCGGAAAGACCGCAGAAAAAATCTGGCAGAAACCAATCCAGACCGCCTGTCCCAGGCTCATGGCTTCCATCTTCCAGGTGTGAATGCGGCTTCCCTGCGCTCCCGGCCCGGCCGTTTCCCACTTCGCATTCATTGCGTCCACAATCCACATGATGATGCCGCCCACCAGCAGGGAACCGCCCATGATGGTCAGGTCCTCCAGGTGTTTGCCAATCACCTTCGTCAGCAGGAACGCGGGTCCCGCCGTTACCACGAACGCGATCATCGTCAGGCTGAGAGGATGAGTCAGGATGGTCCGGTCTCCGTTCTCGCCCGTGGGGAAGGTTGAAAGGAACTTGGCAATCCGGTCGCGGAAGTAGACCGGCAGACACAGAATCGCGCCCAGTTGAATGACGATGGTGTACATCTTCCAATAGCCATCGCCCAGGCTGATATGAAAGAGCGATTCCGCGATGCGCAAGTGCGCGGTCGAGCTGACCGGCAGAAACTCCGTGAGTCCTTCAATGATTCCCAGCACCACAGAAAGCAGGTAATCGTTCAAGCTTCCTCCAAAGGGTGAGGCTGAAAGTATCGCAGAAAAAGAAAAGGCTAGAAAGTAACGGACGAGTAGATACGACTACTCGATCTGGTTGCCGTAGGTGGGCACGCCCTGGCCGATCAGGTACAGCAGGCGCTGCGCCCGGGCTCCCCAATCGGATTGCGGATATTGACTCGCGACCTTCTGCGCCAGCGCGATCGCTTTGGCCTTGGATTCATCCGATTTCTTCGGCTGCTCGTCCGTCTTATACATTTCGATCAGCGCGGAATAGCGCCACGCGGCGTCATAGAGAGCCTCGGGAGTCGCCGGCGACTCCGGGCGCTCGCTCGCGTACTTCTCGTAAATCTCGGCTTCCTTCGCCGGGCACTTCGGATCCCCTTGCCAATCTCCGCATGTCTTGTTTTCGATCAGGTGAAACGCCGCCAGGTCGGCCCACTTGGTGTTGGGGAACTTCTTCATCACTTCCTTCATGTATTGCTCGTTCATGCCAACCCGAAGATAGGCTTCTTTTTCTTTCGCCGAGGGACGCGTACTGACATCCGCTTTATCGATCTGCCAGCGGATGTCGGCCGAGCGGTACATGGCCTCTCCCGCAAAAGGAGAATTGGGGAAGTATTCAGCCACGCGATAGTAAAGATGCATGGCGTCCTGAGCGGCGTTGTTGCGGCCCTGTGGACGGCTCGCCTGATCCTCGGAGTCGACAGCTTCCCCGTACAGGATGCGATCTCCATTCGGGTCGCCGGCCCGCACCACTCCCTTGTCGACGATCCAGCCGGTGACAGTCTTTTCTTCCGTCAAAGACGCGGTGACGTGCACCCAGCCCGGCGTGGTTTCCAGAATCACCACCTCGCGGCCCCGGTCGATCGAGCCCAGCACCGCGGAACTGGCGTCAGGTGTGAGATAGATGCGCGCAAAGCGGACCATCGCCGCGCGTTGGTAGTCGGCAGCCTGAGCGCAAGACAACAGTACAACCAGAACTGCCGCGAACTGGATGGCTCTGACGGCTCTCATCCTTATCTTGGATGCACTTTGAAGCACTTTGTGTGTACCGTCACCGACGAAGGTGCCCCATCTTTGTCGCGCTTTTTGCGACAAAGGGTGGGATTCCGCAGACCGAATCCCTTACGACTTCCTGATCTGCGCCAGAGTCGCAGGGTCAATGTTTCCCCCGCTGATCACGGCAACATTGATCTTGGTGGACGGCAGTTCCTCGCGATGAAACAGAAACGCCGCCACGGCCACGGCTCCGCTGGGTTCGGCCACGGTCTTGGGATTCTGTGCCAGCCGGCGCATTGCCTCGCGGATCTCGTCTTCGGTGACCGTGACAATGTCATCGACATACTTGCGAATGTGCTCGAAATTCAGCGGGCCAATACTCTGCGTGCGCAGTCCGTCCGCCAGCGTCTGTGTGACCTGGTCGGCAGAGAATTCCACGATTCTTCCCGCTCGAAAGCTGGCCTGAGCGTCGGCCGCCAGCGCAGGTTCCGCTCCTATCACTTTGACGTGCGGCCGGGTCAACTTGACCGCCGTGGAGACGCCACTGAGCATGCCTCCTCCGCCCACCGGCACCAGCACCGTCTCCACTTCAGTGAGGTCTTCAAGAATCTCCAATCCCATCGTTCCTTGTCCGGCAATGATCTGCTCGTCGTTGTAGGGCGGGACGATCACGTAACCATGGGCCGCGGCCAGTTCCTCCGCTTTCAGCTTGCGTTCTTCGCTGCCCGGACCCACCAGCACCAGTTCCGCGCCCAGCGCTGCCGTCGCTTGCAGTTTGATCGCCGGGGTATTCTGCGGCATTACAATCACCGCCTTCACGCCCAGAGCGCGCGCCGCATAGGCAACCCCTTGTGCATGGTTGCCGCTGGAGTAAGCAATCACGCCGCGCCGGCGATCTCCATCGCTGAGAGTGGAAATCTTGTTATAGGCGCCCCGCAGTTTGAAAGCCCCGATGGGCTGCAGGTTTTCAGGCTTGAGAAAGAGTTGCCGGTCATCTCCGGTCAGCGGAAAAGGAATCAGCGGTGTGCGGACGGCAACGCCTTCCAGGCGCATGCGAGCTTGTTGGATGTCGCCGAGGGTAACGATCGTCAAATCTCCAGAATCACCGGCATGATCAGCGGCCGCTTCTGCGTCTGCTTCGAAATATAGCGCTTCAAGTCGGCGCGAATTTTTTCTTTGATCACGCCGTAGTCGGTTTTTTCCTCGTCGCTTGACACATCCAGCGTCTGCGTCACAATCTGTTTCGCGCCATCCAAGAAGCCGTCTTCCCCGGGAGAGAAGCCACGCGTCACGATCTCAGGAGAGGTTTCGACCCTCCCGGTCAGCTTGTTGATGGCGATGATGGGCAGCACAATGCCGTCTTCACTGAGGTGCCGACGGTCTTTGATGATCAGATCCTCCACCACATCCGTGCGGTTTCCAGAATCGATGCACACCCGTCCTACGTTCACTTTTCCGACTCTGCGTGCGCCCAGTTCATCGAACTCCAGCACGTCCCCGCTCTCAATCAGGATGACGTTTCCGACCGAGTTGTGCATGCTGCCGGCCAGCTCGGCGTGCAGCTTCAACTGCCGGTATTCGCCATGTATCGGAATAAAATATTTTGGTTTCACCAGGTTGATGATCAGCTTCAATTCTTCCTGGCTGGCGTGTCCGCTGACGTGGATCGGCGGCGAGGTGCCGTCTTCATAGATCACGTGCGCCTCGCGGCGGAACAGGTGATCGATCATCCGGTATATGGCCTTCTCGTTTCCCGGAATGATGCGCGATGAGAGCACCACCGTGTCGCCCTTCTCGATCTTGGCGTGCTTGTGGTTGTCGACCGCCGCCCGCGACATCGCCGACATCGGTTCGCCCTGCGTCCCGCTGATCAGCACGCAAACCTTCTCCGGCGGATAGTTCTTCATCTCACCGGGATGAATCAAAAGCCCCTCGGGAATTTCGAGGTATCCGAGATCTTCCGCGATCTCCGCCGAGCTGTTCATCGAGCGCCCGATGAACGCGATCTTCCGTCCATGCTCGAAGGCCAGTTCCGTGGCCAGCTTGATGCGATGAATGGAAGACGAGAAGCACGAGATGAACAGCCGGCGCTCGGTGCGCGCGAAGACCTCGTCAAACTTTCGCCGAACCGCACGCTCGCTGGGCGTATAGCCCTTGCGCTCTACGTTGGTCGAGTCCTGGAACAGCGCCAGCACGCCTTCCTTGCCGTACTCCGCGAAAGAGTGTAGATCGAAGAGTTTGTTGTCGGTGGGCGTCGGATCGACTTTGAAGTCTCCCGTATGGATCAGCACGCCTAGCGGCGTATGAATCGCCAGCGCCACGCAATCCACCAGGCTGTGCGTCACCTGGATGGGATGAATGGTGAAGGGGCCGATCTTAAAGCGCTCGTTCGGACGGATCTCGTGCAGGTCGGCTTCGTCGAGCAGCCCGTGCTCGTCGAGTTTGTCCTCCACATAAGCCAGCGTAAACTCGGTGCCCCAGACCGGCACATTGAGTTCGGAGAGAATCCACGGCAGCGCGCCGATATGATCCTCGTGGCCGTGGGTGAGCACGATGCCCTTGACCTTGCTGCGGTTGTCGGTGAGGTAGCTGATGTCCGGGACGACGATGTCTACACCGAGCAATTCCGCTTCGGGGAACATCAGGCCGGCGTCGACGACGATGATTTCATCGCCCCAACGGACCGCCATGCAGTTCATCCCGAACTCGCCCAGTCCGCCCAGGGGTACGATTTGCAGTTTTCCAGTTGGCATTCGGAATATTGATGCTAGCACAGGAGGAAGTACTCAGTACCCAGTACCGAGTACCCAGTACCGAGCCTAAGACGTCGAGCCCGTCTTAGAAGCCGCTCCTCAGGATAGGCATTGTTCCACTCCGACGTTACTCAGCCGCGGAGCGGCCTAAGAATGCAGCCCACGGCGTAAGCCGTGGGTGGAAGATGCCGGTAGACTCAGCCCCGAAGCAGCGAAAGAGAGGCCGCGGACCACTGGCGACCCTCCCCCCATCTGCGATAAGGTCTAACTAGATGCCTGATCTCACGCGAAAACCCTGGCTGCGGCGGCGTCTCGAAATGGGCCTGCGCCGCGGGTTTCTGCACGCCTATGAAACGGTCAAAGTCGATCCTTCCCGGTTCTTGCTGCAATTGCGCGCGGCTTATGGACTCCCGATCCACAGCTTCAAAGGCGTCTACTCCGTCGATCTGGGCGCTCTCGACGATCTGGCCCACCGCGTGATTCGCAGTGGAATGAAAGTCGCTGCCGCCGAGGGCGCGGGACTCGGGCTAGGCGGCATCGTCACCATCATTCCCGACCTCGGGATTCTCGCCGGCATCACGCTGCGCACTGTTCAGAAGCTGAGCCTGCTCTACGGCTTTGAGTTCAACACCGAGGAAGAGACCGCCGAGCTCTGGATCGCTGCCGCCAGCGCCGCCGGCGTCGACATCAGCCGCGAGCTCCTGGAAAAAGAAGTGGTCAACCGCTTCGTGCCCCGCGTGATCCAACGCATTGCCGCGCAGGCCAGCGCCGATTTCGTGGAGCGATGGTCAGGACGCCTCATTCCCCTGGCCAGCTCCGTCATCGGTGCCGGTCTGAACTACTATTTCGTGCGCGCCTGGGGAGAGCGAGCCCAGGCTCATTTCCGGCAGCGTCACCTCGAAGTGCGCCATCGGATGGCGACAGAGCAGGCGGACGTTCCCGTTCCGCAGCAGCCTCGCTCCCTGACCTCGTGAATCCTCACCGCGTGAGACACTAGCCCTTCATGCCAATATTCCCATGTTCCGCCATCCTCTTTGACCTTGACGGAGTTCTGGTCGATTCGACTCATTCTGTCGACCGCCAGTGGCGGATGTGGGCGAAGGAGCACGCGATCGATCCTGAAAAAGTAGTCACGATCGCGCACGGCCGCCGCACCATCGAAGTGGTCCGCATCCTGGCTCCGCATCTTCCCGCCGAAGAAGAGACGATAAGACTCGAGAGGCGCGAAGCCGCCGACCAGGACGGTGTAGCGGTTATGCCCGGTGCCGCCGAACTGCTGCGTGCTATCCCCGATGGCCGCTGGTGCGTGGTGACCTCAGGGACGCGCCACCTCGCCACCTCGCGATTGCGACTCGCTGGTCTGCCGCTTCCCAAGGTGCTGGTTTCCGCCGATGACGTGGCGCAGGGGAAGCCTCACCCGGAGCCTTATCTCAAAGGGGCCGAACTGCTGGGCATAAAGCCGGAAGACTGTCTTGTCATCGAAGATGCCCCCTTGGGAATCGAGGCAGCGCATGCGGCAGGAATGAAAGTGATTGCCTTGCCGACGACGTTTCCCGCCACGGAACTGCAAGCGGCCGACGCGATTGCAGAAAAGCTTGATCAGATTCGAGTGCGCGCTGCGGATGGAGCGCTGAACATAACTGTCTAATCAAGAAAGGCAGTCCTACCGCAGCCACTCCTCCAACTCCACTCCCTGATCGGTCTTCTCATCCCGATACTTCACGATCACCGGGGTGTACAGCGAAAGATTCCAATCGGCCGCTGGTCCTTTTTTTATCGCCCGCGATCCCGGCACCACAACTGCGTTCTCCGGAACTTCCAAGGGCTGTTCGGCCGTCGCCCGGTACACCTCTCGGCGCACCAGGTCATAGAGCGGGGTCGAGCGCGTCAGTATGGTTCCGGCTCCCAGCACCGCGCCGGTTCTTACTCGCGTCCCCTCGTACACGCCGCAATTTCCGCCTACCAAAACGTCATCTTCAACGACCACCGGCATGGCGTTGATGGGCTCCAGCACACCGCCAATCTGCGCCGCCGCGCTCAGGTGCACCCGCTTGCCGATCTGCGCACAGGAACCGACCAGCGCATGCGAGTCGACCATCGTGCCTTCATCCACGTACGCGCCCACGTTGATAAACATGGGCGGCATGCAGATCACGGTCGGAGCAACGTAGGCTCCCAGCCTCACCGACGAGCCTCCCGGCACCACACGCACTCGATCGCGTACCGTGAACCGGCGGGCAGGGAAGGTGTCTTTGTCGACAAACGAAAGGCTGGCGTCCTGCGCCATCTCGCTCAATTCGCCCAGGCGAAATCCCAGCAGAATGCCTTGTTTCACCCAGGCATTCACCACCCATTGGCCGTCGACCTTTTCCGCGGCGCGAATCTTGCCCTGAGTCAATTCATCGCGAAAGTCCATGAATACCTGCCGGGCCGCAGGATCGCGCTCCACCTCGCCCAGATTGGCCAGGCGCTCAATCGCAGATTGCAGAGAGGACATAAGAGTTGGCAGTACCGAGTACCCAGTGCCTGGTAGAAACGGTGCGCACAAAGTATTGCCTTTCACCGGGTACTAGGTACTAGGTACTGGGTACTAGGTACTGATTTAAATGCACTTGCACTCGCTCCGGATCAGCACTCCCGCCATATTGTGAGCGGCATCGCGGGCTTCCGCGAGTGTCTGGAACGGACCGTGCCAGCGCGCGTGGTTGGCATCGTGTCCCGCGGGGCGTCCTTTGCCGTGATTGCACTGGCCGCAATTCGAGCGGTGCACAACAATCTTGTGCGGTCCCGCCAGCCAGTTTTCATAAATGTAGAAATCAACCACATCCGCCGCCGGAACCGCAGCTTTCGTGACCACGCCCGCTTCTGTCGCTACTTTCTGCAACCGCGAGCGCGTGTCCCGCCGCATAGGCAGCAAGCGGCAGACGGTAAACTTCCTCAATCTTCCCCATCATCGCCAGCACCGCTTTCACCGGCAGCGGGCTTGATTCGATGAAGTTCGCCTGCATCAGCGGCAGGTATTTCCGGTGGATGCGGCGCGCCGTCCCCCAGTCGTTGTTGAGCGCGGCCCGCGTCATCTCCGCCATCTCGTGTGGAATCTCGTTCGAAGCCACCGAGATGATGCCGACTCCGCCTAAAGCGATTACCGGCAGAGTGATGGCATCGTCGCCGGAAAACACCAGAAAATGTTCAGGCACCACGTTGCAGACTTCGGCGATCTGCGACATGTTTCCGCTGGCTTCCTTCACTCCGGTAATGTTCGGGACTTCCGCCAGGCGCGCGAGCGTCGAAGGCTCAATATTCGCGCTGGTGCGCCCCGGAACGTTGTATAGGATGATCGGCTTGTCGACCGCTTCCGCGATCGCCCGGAAGTGCCGGTACTGTCCTTCCTGTGTCGGCTTGTTGTAATACGGCGAAGCCGTAAGGATGGCGTCGACCCCGGGCACGGCGGCAATTTCTTTCGCCTTCGCTACTGCGTCCTGTGTCGAATTCGAGGTGGCGCCCGCCAGAATCGGCACCCGCCCAGCCGCGACCTCGATGGTGATCGCAATCACCTGCAGCCACTCGTCGTGAGACAGCGTAGGCGTCTCCCCGGTCGTGCCGCAAGGAACCAGAAAATCAATGCCCGATTCGACTTGCCATGCGACCAGGTTGCGTAAGGCGGTTTCGTCAATTGACCCGTCCTGATGGAACGGGGTAACGAGCGCAGTACCACAGCCACGGAGTTGCATATAGTTAAAAGATACTCCAAAACGCAAGTAGCGAGCAGCCAGCAGGGGGCAAGAAGGGGGAAACCGCAGGTTTCTCCCCGCTACTCGCTACTCACTACTGCTACAGCTCTTTCCACACCTTCCGGAAGTCAAAGAAACCCTTTTTGCCGGCGAGCCATTCGGCAGCGCGCACCGCGCCCTCGGCAAACCCGCGCCGCGACTTGGCATCGTGGCAAAGATAGATCGTGTCATTGGGAGAATCGAGCGTCAGCTCATGCATGCCGACCACGTCGCCCTCGCGGAACGAAGTAATCTCCAGTTCCGTCCGGGACGCTTCCGCGATCACCTTCTGCAAAGCCACCGCCGTGCCCGAAGGAGCGTCTTTTTTCTGCGCATGATGACGCTCAAAAATCTGCCCGAAATACTGGTGCTGCAACGCCGCGGCTGCCGTACGCGCAACTTCAAAGAAAAGATTCACGCCGACCGAAAAATTCGCTGCATACAGAAACCCGGTGCCCTTCTCCTCCACCCAGCGTTGCACCTTCGGGATCTCGTCGTACCAGCCGGTGGTTCCCACTACCATATTCTTTCCCGCCGCCACGCAAGCCTCAATGTTTTCGAGAATCGCATGCGGAGTCGTGAAATCCACGACCACATCGATACCTTCCAGATTCCCGGCCGTAAGCGCCGACCCATGCGGGTTTTCTGCCGCACCAAGAACGCGCACGCGATGTCCCCGGTCAGCCGCGACCGAAGCCACCAGCGACCCGGTCTTTCCGCGCCCTAAAACACAAATATGCATTCGAGCTTTCCCTCAGCGCCCTCCGCGGCAGTTCTCCGCGTACTCGGCGTTTTAGGGTGTTGCACTTTCACGCAAACACCTCAGGATCCAGATCCGAAAAAAATGTCTTGTGCAGCCGCTGAATCACGCCGGGAACATCGTCTTCCTCGATCACGAACGTCAGATTGATCTCCGACGCGCCCTGGGAAATCATGCGAATCTTCACGTCCGCCAACTCGCCGAACACGCGCGCCGCAATCCCCGGCGTCTCCCGCAGGTTCTCGCCCACCAGGCAGACGATCGCCTTCCGTCCCTCATATTTTACGTCCGCCAATTTTGCCAGATCCGCCGCCAGCGCCGGAATCGATTCGTTCGAGTCCACGGTCAACGACACGCTCACCTCCGAGGTCGAAACCACATCCACCGGAACCCGGTGCCGGTCGAACGCCTCGAAAATTGCCTTGAGGAAGCCGTGCGCCAGCAGCATGCGCGGCGCCGCGACATCGACGATCGTGATCCGCTTCTTCGCGGCGATGGCTTTGAAGCTGTTGCGGCAATGCGGCGCCCGCGCCGTAATCCGCGTCCCTTCGCAGCTGGGATTGCGCGAATTCAGGATGTACACCGGAATATTTTTCTGCACCGCCGGCAACACCGTCGCCGGATGCAGCACCTTGGCGCCGAAATAGGCCAGCTCCGCTGCCTCATCAAAGCTGATGACCTTGATCCGCCGCGCCTCAGGACAGACATTGGGATCGGTGGTCATCATACCGTCGACATCGGTCCATATCTCGATGCGTTCGGCGCCCAGCCCTGCACCCACGATGGCGGCGGAAAAATCCGACCCGCCTCGACCGATCGTAGTGGTCACACCTGCCTTGGTCGACCCGATGAATCCGCCCATCACCGGAACCCGGCCTGCTGCCAGCAACGGCACGATGGTTGCCTTCAGGCGCTCGTTGGTCTCCTCGAACAACGGCGCGCCCGCGTGTGCGCGCTGTCGGTCACCACGCACTCCCGGGAATCGATCATCGTCGAATCCACTCCTCGCGCCGAAAACGCCGCCGTGATCAGCTTGCTCGACAGCAGTTCGCCATTCGCGGCCACATAATCGGAGGTCCGCGGCGTCAACTCTCCCACGGCCGCGATTCCGCGCAGGAGTTCATCCAGGCTGTCGAAATCCGATTCCAGTTCGCTATGGAACTGCGTGAAAATTCCCGTGCCCAGCAGTTCACCGGCGGCGTTGTAGTGACGTTCGCGCAGCGCCCGCGAAAGCTTCAACGCGGTATCGCGATCGCCGCTGCCGGCCGCGCGCGCCATGGTCAGCAACTGATCGGTCACTTTCGCCATGGCGCTGACCACAACCACAGGTTTCTGCGGCAGCCTGGATTTGACGATCGCCAACGCGCGCTCGATCGCCTTGGCGTCCTCCACCGACGTACCGCCAAATTTCATGACGATCATCGGCAAGCCCACCTTTGACACAAGCGATTGTTTTCTCGATGCCTCGGGGTGAGAATTAGACGGCCGAACTCAGTCATCCCAGGTATCCCTGAGCTTTCAGCAATTCGGCATTGAGAAGGGCCGCGCCCGCCGCCCCGCGAATCGTGTTGTGCGAAAGCGCCGTGAATTTCCAGTCCAAAACCCCGCACGGTCGCAACCGCCCCACCGTCGCCGTCATGCCCGCCCCCGCGTCGGCGTCAAAGCGCGGTTGCGGACGGTCCACCGCATCCACGTACTGCACCGGCTGTTTCGGAGCGCTCGGCAATTCGAGTTCCTGCGGCATGCTGCGGAACTCGTTCCACGCCGCAATCATGTCCTTGGCATCGGCTTTCGTTTTGAATTTTACGTATACCGATTCGGTGTGGCCGTCTTCCACCGCCACCCGGTTGCACTGCGCGCTCATGGCAAACGTGCCCGGGATAACCTCATTCCCGTTGAGCCGCCCCAGCAGCTTGCGTGTCTCCTCCTCCATTTTTTCTTCTTCTTTGGGAACGTATGGGATCACGTTGCCCAGAATGTCGAGCGAAGCTACGCCTGGATATCCCGCTCCACTGACCGCTTGCATGGTGACGACCATCACCGTTTCAATGCCAAATCGCTGCTCCAATGGAGCCAGCGCCAGCACCAGTCCGATGGCCGAGCAGTTGGGATTGGTGACCACGAAGCCGCCAGATTGGCGCCTGGATGCCTGGCACTCGATGAGCTTGATGTGATCGGGATTGACTTCGGGAATCACCAGCGGCACGTCGCTCTTCATGCGCAGGGCGCTCGAGTTCGAAATTACGGCGCACCCGGCTTCCGCGAAGCGCGGCTCGAGTTCCGCGGCAATCCCCGCGTCGAGGGCGGCGAAGATGACTTTGGGAGAGCCCTCGGGCTGGGCGGGAACCACTGGCATGCCCTTCACCGTCGAGGGGATAGGAGTTTTCATCCGCCAGCGGGCGGCCTCGGCGTAAGACTTGCCTTCGGAGCGATCCGAAGCTGCCAGCCACGCGACTTCGAACCACGGATGGTGCTCCAGCATCTGCACGAAGCGCTGGCCGACGATGCCGGTCGCGCCGAGAATTCCGACAGGGATCTTCTTTTGCATGAGCGTGTTCTGAATTTTACATCAGCGGTTCCGAGCGCACCGAAGGCCGATCCTCAAAGGGCACCAATGAAAACGCTAACTCAGTCTGGGTTTTTCAGAGGCCGGGAATCCCCAGGGACCGAGGGTGCCCGATCCTGGTCGCGTTTTTTGCGAAAAGGGTGGGATTCCACGAACCAATCTTGGGTACGGGTCAGAATTGTTACGACGGTGACAGAAGTGCAAGCTGGAATACGCAATTCAAGTCCCGGAAGGACGGAGGTTCACGCCCTGTCCGCCTTTGCCGATAAAGAATCTTAAGGAGTCATCATGCCAGAACTACGTCAGAACTTTTTCACCAAAGAGTGGGTCATCATCGCGACCGAGCGCGCGAAACGGCCCGAAGATATGGTCGTCCACCGCGCCCACGAAAGAGGTTCCGGCTTACGTGCCAACCTGTCCCTTTTGCCCGGGAAACGAAAGCCAGACGCCGCCCGAGATTCTGCGCTCTCCGGCCGGCAAGAATGGAGGATGGCAGGTTCGGTTGGTGCCCAACCGCTTCGCGGCCCTGGTGCGCGATCTCGAGCCCACGCGCACCATTCACCGCTCGCGGCGTACCATCAACGGCTTCGGCGTCCATGACGTCATCATCGAGACCCCTGACCATTCCCAGTTCATGCCGCTGATGAGCGACGCGCAAGTCGCCGACGTCTTGCGCATTTATAAGACCCGCTACAACGAGCTGAGTCTCGATCCCCGCATCGCCCAGCTCACCATCTTCAAGAACCACGGCCGCGATGCCGGTACCAGCCTCGAACATCCGCACTCTCAGCTGGTGGCGACTCCGGTCATCTCTCACCAGGTGCGCGAGCGCTTGCAGCAGGCGCTGAGCCACTACGACGAGTACGGAGAGTGCATGTTCTGCCAGATGGTGCAGGAAGAACTCGAAGAGCAGGCACGCGTGGTGATGGTGACCCCGCATTTCGCGGCGGTCGAGCTGTTCGCCTCCGCCTCGCCCTTCTCCACCTACATCTATCCTCTGCGCCACATGGCGAGCTTCGGAGACATCAGCGGCGCCGAAATCAACGACCTCGCCCATGTGTTGCATAATCTGTTGGCGAAGCTCTACGTCGGTCTCGAGAATCCCGATTTCAACTACACCATTCGCACCGCGCCCTCGGAATGCTTCGGAGCGAAGTACTTCCACTGGTATGTGAGTGTGATTCCGCGGCTCACCCGCGTGGCCGGCTTCGAACTCGGCTCAGGCATGTTCATCAATACGGTTCTGCCGGAAGCCGCCGCCGAGTTCCTGCGCCAGGTAAAAGTGGAGGACGCGGTAGCCGCCGGCGTCTAGGGGAAATGGATGGAGAGACGGGCGTCCGCGCCCGTCTTGCATGTAGAGACGCAGCTCAGTTGCCCCTCAGCCCCGGGGAGGGCTGATCTCACTTCCAAAGGAGTACTCGTTCAAAGGCCCGAAGCGCTTTTTCTCGGCGTACAACCGCCAGCGCCGGAACACGATCCGCAGACTCGCCATGATGGGGATGGACAGATAAACTCCCAACACGCCCGCAATCTCCCCTCCCGCCAGAACCCCAAAGATTGCCGCCAGGGGATGCAGTTCCATGCTCTTTCCCATGATCCGCGGCTGAACCACATAGTCCTGCAGCATGCGCCACGCGATCAGAAAGATTAGAAGACTCAACCAATGGGAGTAGCTCATCAGCAGAGCTACTCCAATAATGACCAGGCCGGCTACCAGAGGTCCGACGACGGGAATGAATTCCATGGCGCCGCCGGCGGTGCCCAACACCAGTGCGTACGGAACCCGCATCGCGCCCAGGAATGCCGTATAGGCGACCAGCGATAGTGCCGCGAGCGTCAGTTGCGCGCGAATAAAGTGCGCCAGCATCTGGTTCAGGTCTCCCAGCACCCCTTCCATGAACTCGCGCTGCGGACGCGTATTCACGAACGACAGCACCACCTGACTGAACATTCTGCCGTCTTTGAGAAAAAACGCTGCCAGGATCGGCACCACGATCAGCAACCACGATTGCTGCGCCACTTCAGCCACGCGAATTCCGGCGCGCTGCGCCAAATTAAGAAGGTCGCTGCGGTGGTTGACCAGAAACGCCTTCACCTGATCCTTGGTCGCGGTGCTCCACCCATGCTCGCTGCCCAGTTGCTCGGCAATCTGGCCGGAGCCGATCTTTTCGATCAACACCGGCAGCGCTGCGCTCAGCTTTTGCGTCTGGTGCCCGATCTGCGGCCCCACGAAGAAGAAGAACCCGACTAGCAAGATGATGAGCAGAACATAGATGACACCGATCGCCCGTCCCCGGCCACGCACCAGTTTTTCCAGGTGAGAAACCGCCGGGTCCACCAGGTAGGCGAACAGAACCGCAAACAGGAACGCCATCAGGGTGCGCCGGGCGACGTAGAGAAATCCCAGCGCCAGGGCGAACAGCAGCACCGTAAACAGCACTCGCGTCGTACGTGTATCGATTAAGGGCAAATCGTTTCCTGCTTGCCGCAGAGCCTTTGGATGAAAACCGGGGCCGGGAGGAAGCTTAGATCACTGGAGATTCAAGGGGCCAGCGGGCTGGGGATCGATCAATCCCTCACCACTTCCGTGTTGTTGCCGGCCACCACGATCCGCATCAGCTTGAACATGTTCTGATCGTCGAGATAGAGGGTCCAGTCCCCGCTCTCCTGTTTCAGGCTCACTTTCAGCAGATCGCGGTCCGCTCCGTTCACTTTAACCTTCTCTTTGCCTACCACCTGCAGGCTCACGCTCATGGATATCCGCTCCTGCGGAACCAGCACTCCAAACTGCGTGGGAGAAGTGGGACACTGCGTTTTCCCATTGTCCTGCTTACAGACCGAGCCCAGATAGCGCCACACCAGAAGTTCCCGCTGCACGAAGGAATTATTATCCAGCATCATGGTCGACACCGGCATTAGGAACGGCTGTTCCGCCGGCTTTTCGCCCGTCGCCGTGGTGATGTGCTCGATAAGAAATTGGTCATTGGGCGTTACTGTCAGTTCCGCTTTGCCGGAACTCAAATCGTGCCAGTCATAGCGAATCAGATCTCCACCCGGCGATAGCCTCAGGTCCGATTTCTGTCCGGGATCCATTCCGCCTTCGGGCTTCAATTGCGAAGTGACGGTGCTCCCCGCGCTCGAATCCTGCACCGAGAACGTTTCGGTCGCCACCCGCCGGCCATTCAGAAACACTCCGAAGGAACCCGAATCCACCATCTGGCCTGGGGTTTCCTTGGAACTGGCCGCAGCTGGGACCAGCATCACAGCAACACATATGAGCGCGATTCGGATTCTCACCTTCACTTCTCCACTCCTCCGCGATCAAAGCGCACTTCAAACTTCAGACGGCGCTCGATTTCCTCCACTACAGTTTCTACGTCTTTCCCGCCGGTTTCAATGCACAAAGCAGCACGGAGGTAACTAGCGCGGCGACTTTCATACAGGCGTCGGAAACTGGATTCGTCCCGAAATAGCGGCCGGTGGGCCTCGTCAGCCTGGCATCTCCGCAGAAGTTCTTCGACGTCGGCATCCAGAAAGATGGTGATGGCCTGATTTGCGGAAAGCAACTCCAGATTCTGCGCCTGCGCGAAGGTTCCTCCCCCCAGAGCGACGATGCCATGGGAAAGGCTCAGGTGCAGATCCTGCAGGGTAAGATGTTCGATCCGACGGAATTCCGCTTCCCCGGAGTCGCGAAAAATCTGATCGATCGACCGGCCCTCGCGGGACTGGATCCACTCGTCCAGATCCTCAAACCGCCAGCCCAGTCGCCGGCCGAGCGCCCGGCCCACGCTGCTCTTTCCCGCGCCCATGAACCCGACCAGAAACACCAGGCGCGCGGGTTCGGATCGCGCCTCGGTGTGCGAACCAGGTGCAGATGTCATGTTGAGCAGAGTCCGGGCCGGAGAAATTCCGGTCCAGCTTGATTTTCAGCGTTTTCTGAGGTGGATTTTACCACTGAAGGAGAGCAGCCTCACCGACGATGCGGCCTTACCCATGGTGCCTGAGAAGGCACTCCCAACCTTGGTTGCAAAAGTAGTGTGTTTGGGCTGCAGCGGGAAGTCGTTGATCACTTGCCCCTTTACCGAGCGGGCGCTGACGTCAATCGATGCGTAGGCGGGCGCCACCGCGTCGATGTCCCCGGAATGGCTGGTCAGGAAATATTCCCCGCCCGTGCCGAAGTCGCCGTCATAATGAATCGACCCGCTGGTCGAGTTCACCTGCACAAAGCGTCCTGTCACTTCGGTCAACACCACTTGCCCGCTGACCGAGGTGATGTCCACATGGGCGTCACGAACATTGGTCAGCGTAACCGGCCCATTCATGGTGCGAACGTGCACGTGGGCGTTGTTCAGGTCCCGCACCTCGACCACTGCGGTGCTGCCTTCCATGTTCACGTCGCCTTGAAGCTTTTCCGCGCGCAGCGGGCCGGTCGTCGAGTGCAGCGTGATGCTCGCATCCGAAGGCACCTGAATGTCGTAATCGACGCGGCCGCTCTGGCTGTCGGAACCGGGGAGCAGATGAGAAACGATATCCACCCGGTCGCCCACCTGGCTCTGGTCCACTTCCACCTTGTCGGAATGCAGGATCGCGGTCACGATGACTTCGTTGCCATAGGCGGGCTTGACCGAGATCGGGCCGTATGGGTTGCTAACGGAGATGCTGGCCCCGGGCCCTACGGAGAAGTGATATTCCTTGCGTGTCTCGCCCACCGCGACAATTGCGGCAACGACAACCATAACCACGGTCAGTTTGGCGGCGCGCGGATTGCTGAACATTTCCATCTCCCCAAGGCACCGGCGGATCGTTATCCCCGCCGTTTCAACTCCGCCATTATGGCAGAGAACGGTCCAAAGCCATCTCGTAGATCATCGATTTCTGTTCGTAGGCGTTGACCAGCGATTCCTGGGCTTCCTCGTCGTTCGGATCGCTCTTCACCGACTGTTCCGCATCCCGGATGTACGAGTTCACGTTCCGCAGGTTGGTCTCGTAGGTCGCCCGCATGGCCGGAGCCCGCAAACTCACGGCATCCAGCATCTGCAGATCCTCGGCACTCTCCACGGGAAACACCGGGATCTTGGTCACCGCCATCTGCTGCAGCCGTGCCGGAGAGTCGCCACGCTGATAGACGGTTCCTACCATCACCAGCAGCACCGCCGCCACCGGCGCCATCCATGCCCAGCTCCAGCGGTGGGGAAGCGCGGAAGCGACCGACCGCTCTCGCTGCGGCTGGCGAATCAATCCTTCCTGGCGAAGTGCGATTTCTAAGGAATTCCAAACCCTGGGGCTAGGTTCTGCGGAATCCTGCAAGAGAGAGGCTTGCGCGGAAACCTCGTCCATTTCCGTCTGCCATTGCTCCAGGGTCGCTTGAATGGAATTCCACACCCGCGGGCTGGGTTCTTCCGAGGCTTGCAGCAAACGGGCTTGCTCCGAGATCAAATCCATTTCCGATTGCCATTGCCCTAGAGTCGCGGCAATCGATCTCCAGACGCGGGGATTGGGTTCCTCCGACGCCTGCAGTGCCTCCGCCTGCTGCGAAATCAGATGCAGATCTGCTACTACGCTGGCGCATGCGGCACAGGAACTCAAATGCGCTTCCTGCTCGGCATTACGCCCACCGTCCACGATCTCTGGCAGAACTTGTTCAAACTCTGCGCAGGTCATGCTACCTCTCTCCCCGATACCGCTGTCCCTTCGCTTCTCACGGCCTGGTGGCTTTTGCAGCTCTGCTCGTTTTGAGAAGCTCGCGAAGCTTCATCCTCGCTTTGTGTAACTGTGACTTGCTGTTGCCGATCGAACAACCCACCATCTCGGCAATCTCATTATGCTCGTATCCCTCGACATCGTGCAGCACAAAGATCGACCGGTAGCCCGGCGGTAATGCCTCCACCGCCCGTTCCAACTGCAGGCGGTCGAGCGATCCTGACAATGCCGGATCCGGCGCTCCCAATTCCTTCCTGGGAGTCTCTTCCTCGGCCTCCACCGTGTCCTCGAGCGGAACCACCGGCAGACCCTTCTTGCGCAGCCGCATCAGGACGACATTTACCGCCATCCGGTGCAACCAGGTGGAAAAGGCGGATTCGCCGCGAAACGTGCCGATCTTTCGAAATAACTGCAGGAAGGCTTCTTGAGTGAGGTCTTCGGCTTCCGCCGTATTGGCTGTCATGCGCAGACATAGCGAATACACACGCCGCTTGTGCAGGTCATAGAGAGTCTCGAAAGCCTCCGCGTCTCCCTGCTTTGCTCGCTCAATTGCCTCTGCTTCAGAAAGCCCGTCGCTGTGTTTTCTTCGTGCGTCCGTCAAGTTGCCTTTTCCGGCCGCATTCAGTCAGATGCGGCATAAATGCCTTTTCGTTGTATCGCTTGCAGCCGATCCAGCCCCGGCCTTCGGGAAAACCTTCCCGCCAAACTATTGCGTGTCCAAGGCTTGCGCACGCTAGCTACCAAAGTAACCCTCCGCAGCCTATCGGGATTCCCCGAACCCCGTCAACTGGGCACTCCACTTCAACCAAAACCGCAGAGGACGCAATGGACGCAGAGGCTTGTAATCAAGAAGCCCCGCGTCCCCTGCGTCCCCTGCGGTTTTCATTCAAGCCGCCGACGCCGTCGTAATCGTCTCCAGACCGTGCCCCTCCGGCCCCGTCTCCCTCACCCGCAGCAGGACGGCGAAGGCCAATCCCACAAACCCCAGCACCGAGAAGATCCACATCCCCATGGCATAGCCGCCGACGTTCTCCGGCCCGGCATGGGAGTAGTCGTTGGCCGCTCCCACCATCAGGTTCAGCAGGAAGAATCCAATCTGCTGGATCAAGGTCATCAGCGCGTACGCGGTCCCCAGCCGCGACTGGTCTACGATGTACGCCACCGACGGCCACATCACTGCCGGCACCAGCGAGAACGCGATCCCCATCATCGACGTGGCCAGCAGCGGATATAAGGGCAAGTTCCAGACGCCATAGAAGGGCACATGCAGCACCACCATGTGCCCGAAGGGCAGATACGCCAGCATCAGGTAAACCGGCATCAGCAGAAACGATCCCATCACCATGAAGAGCGCCCGCTTCCCAACCCGGTCGACCAGCAGGCCGAACAGAGGTGTCGCGATCATGGCCGCGAAGGGAAGCAGACTGTTGAGAAAGCCGGCTGTGCTCAATGCCGCCACCCGAATTGCTTCCGTGGGAGACCCTCCCGCCATGGCTACCGCAGTCTTATTGCTCAACAGATCGATAGCAAAGGTGCGGAAAGGGAAGATGGCCGAATAGAACGTAAAGCACAGTCCTACCACGTACCAGTAGGAGCGGTTGAACTGAAAAATCTGGCGGAACTCCAGCTTGTCGATGGATCCCCGTTGACCCAGTTCATAGCGTTTCTCGGCGACACTCTCGAGAAACCAGTAAATCAGCGCAGTGGCGACACTCAGCACACCGGCGCCGATGGCGATCAGCAGCGGCCCACGCCAGCTGGGCTGGCCGCCCGTTCCTTGCGGATAGAACGCGCTGTGTGCCCAGGTGGGAGAGTTGTCGGCCGCCACCGACGCCAGGCGGGCAATGGTCAGGTTGATGCCAAACGCGAAGCTCAGCTCTTTCCCCTTGAACCACTTTGCCAGCGCCGTGGTCACCGCGACGATCATCGACTCCGCGCCCAATCCAAGAACGGCGCGGCTACCCACCATGAACCAGGGGCTCGGCTTGAGCGACATCAGGGTTGCGCCCAGCAGGCAAAGGCATCCGAAAAAAGTGATTGCCTTCTTGGTGCCGATGCGGTCGATGACGATGCCGCCGATCAACAACGTCAGCACCGCCGCCACGCTGTAGCTGGAATTCAACCAGGCAAATTGCGTGGCGGTAAAGCCAAGCTGTTCTTTGAAGATGCCTTCCAGGGGGTTAATGCTGTCGTAGATGTAATAGTTTCCGCCCATCGCCAGGCTGACGAAAATCAGCACGGTCCAGCGGTAGAAGGTGGAAGGTCGGGGACGTGCGGCATCCGGCATCGGCACTATTCCTGCGGACGATTGAACTCCCAATGGCTATGAAGCCAAGAAGATAGCAGATATGCCACTCGCAGCACACCGGGATTGTCGATGGAAGGTTCAGCTCCCGGGGTCTGACACGGGAACCCCCAAAGCCTGATTACGCCAGTCCAGTTACCACCGTAAGCTTCCCCAATCGTGGTTTCGACGAAAAAATAAGGATTCATGGCCGCGCCGCGGGCTGCAGAAGGCGCAGTGTCGGGCGGCAGGTAAGGGGGATCGATGAAGAAAAGATTCGCGGCTGCCGGACTTCTGCTGGCGGCGCTGGCCTATGCCAAGGAACCGAAGCCGGTGCACAGCGGCGTGCTGATGCAGATGAATTCCGTGCAGTGCGGCTACGACGAAAAAGATGGCCAGGGAGTCGCCAGCGAAATGCTCGGCACCGACTCCTCTCACAGGAAGACCCACGAACTGTTGTGCCAGGAATATGTGCTGCGCACCGATCGCATGGTCTTCCACATTCGTCCCAAAGACGACAAGCATCCCGTGCTGCTCCCGATTGGCGGCATCGCGCTATTTCGTCTGGAGAAAGACAAGATGATCCTGCGCTCCGAGGATCTGGACGATAAAGATCGCCAGTACACGGTGGTTTCGATCGCGCCACGCGAGGATTACAAAGACGGCAGCGCGACCTCGTCCAGTCTCGACCACCCGTAAACTACAGGAAATTACTTAAAGGCGCGGACTCACTTCTGAGCCGCGCCAGTTTTTTGTACAGGTCCGCTGTGCTTAATCTGCACTAACTGTTGCATTCTCCGCCTCACTGCCCCACAACCCAACCTGCCTCGTGCACTGAGCATCCTACCCTGCTGTCCACCGTCCCGACTTCATGCGCCGCTTCGTAAGTTTTCGGGGGGAGGCTTGGGCAGTTGAGAGAACGATCACAGGAGAGTAACCAACGCATGAAGCGCATTGCCTTGTCTGTCTTGTTCACGATTTGCTTCGCCGCGCCGGCGGTGATGGCGCAATCTTCCGGAGGAGATCATTTTGAAGCCGGAGTGTTTGCCGACTATCTTCGCCTCAGCCAAACCAGTCCGGCGATCAATTTCGCCGGCGTAGGAGGCCGCATCGCCTTCAACCTGCGCCCCAGCGTGCAACTGGAAGCCGAAATGGCCTATGACTTCAAACGAAACTTCACCACCACGTTCTCGAACGGAGTGACCACGCAATTCGTGAACAGCCGCACCCGTCCCTTGACCGCGTTGTTCGGTCCCAAGTTCGAAACCGGCTCAGGACCGGTGCGCGCTTTCGTGACTGGCAAGCTGGGCTTGGTGAACTTCAGCACCTCGAATCAGAATGCACCCGCGGGTTTCAACAGCGCGGTGAATGGCATCACCAGCGGCGACACCCGGTTTGCGTTGTACCCGGGCGGAGGCATCGAAGCCTTCTGGGGGCCGATCGGCCTGCGCGCCGACATCGGCGATGAAATCTACTTCGACAATGGCGCGCAAAACAACCTGCGCGTTACCTTCGGTCCGCACCTCCGCTTTTGATCGGAAGGTGAACCCTGCGGCGGCCCGGGTCCTCGAGGCCGCCATTTTTTTGGGGTGTTTCACTTTTCTCCGTGACCTCCGCGGCCTTTCTCCGCGTTCTCTGCGATTTAAGATTGTGGGTTCAAGAGCGGCTGCAAGCGGGACTGCGAACGTGGTACATTATCGGGATTCAAGCAACCCTTCCCGGGTCCGTGGGGGTCCGGGGCCAAGCAAGTGCCAATCCCTTTCCCAAGGAGTCCCCTGATGGCGCTCATTTACGATTTGGTGAAAGACCGCAGGGTTTACACCGCTGAAGCCGATCAATCGGTTCTCGAAGCCGCCCGTTTCATGATGGAACACAACATCGGAGCCTTGCCGGTGCTGCGCAACGGCGAACTGGTCGGCATCTTCTCCGAGCGCGACATCATGAACCGCGTAGTCGCGAGCGGGCGGGCGCCGGGAACCACCCGGGTTTCCGAAGTGATGACGGCGAATCCGAAGACGGTGGGCGTGGATGAAACCATCGAAAACTGCCTCTTCATGATGCGCGAGTTCGGCTTCCGCCACATCCTGATCACCGACGGCAAGAGCGTGAAAGGACTGGTGTCGCTGCGCGACCTGCTGTTGCGCTACGTCTCCCAGAAAGAAAGCGATGGGCGCCGCATCGCAGTGTGAGCCTGTTCCGGATTCGAGCCAGCGCCGTTTAACGCGCCGTCCGGTCCGGATCACCACTTTCTCAAAGCTATAGTTTATTGGCCGTAGCTTCCACCGGGCTAACTATGTATAGCTCATAGATGTTGTCGCGCTGAGAGCCCCCAGGACGGGCGTTTGAGGCGGGCGATGGCCTCTTCTATCCCCTGACCCCCAAACGTCGCTCTACGGCCCCGCAAATGCGGTTTACGGGGCACTCCAGGCGACGCTCGTCTCCCGATTTTGCGGTCCAAAACGCCTTCAACGAGAAATCAATGACTTAGCTCGAAGTGAACCAAAATGGGAACGCCGGAGCCAAATCTCAAGGTCTGCGGCGCAGGATCAGGTCGCCTTGCGTGGGCGGCAGGCTGAAGGGGAACTCGAACACGCGGTCTTCGAAGGGGATGCGCAACACAAATTCTTCCTGCTTCTTCCAGTCTCCAATCCACTTGTTGCGGGTGCTGAAGAAGACCCATCCGGTCACGGTGGTATTGCCGGTATCGAGTTTGACCTCGCGCAAGGCGTTCTTGCTGAGGAAATCCTGAAACTCGGTGGAATCTTTCAGGTAGGCCTGGATGGCGGGTTCTTTCTCCTGTTCTTTCTCGGGATGTTTCTTCAGTCCGCGCTCGGTTTCGTGTTCCAGGGCGTCGGCATTGGCCTGGAGTTTCGCCGTAAAGTCGTCGGGATCGAGCGAACCTTGAATGACTTGGGAGTGGCGGACGAACTCGAGGCTCATGTGGTTGGTAGTGACATCGACGGACGATGCGCCGCGGTACTTGAAAGTGAGCAGGACCCCGAAGGCCGCGCCGATGCGCTTGCGGGCCTTGATCAGTTCCTGGGAATCGACGGCCAGGGTGATGCCGAGATCGCCGGTCCACAGGCCCCAGCGGTAAAAGCCGTCGTCGCCGCGGGAGAAAGTGCAACCGGGAGTATCGTCGGCCCAGCGGACGACGGGCAGGGAAGCCTTCTTCTTACCGGCGTTGGAGGGCAACGCGAGCAGGAGAAGAGTCGCGATGACGACGAAGTTGCGCGCTAAGCTGCGAGTGCTGTCCATGCTTATATTTCAGAGTACTAACACTGCCTGTTCAGCAGCAATGCATAAAAAACCGGCTGCGTGGGCAGCCGGTTAGGAAAATTCCAAGGGGCAACGGTTAGGGCGTGATCTTGCCCACGAAGGCATCACCCGTGCTCCCGCCGAAAGTGCTTTGGGCGGCACTGGCGAGTGGCAGGCCGGAAGTTGAGTTCGTAGTGCCGGTGACGTAGATGACACCTGAGGAATCCACCGCGATGCCGCCACCCGGAGTTCCGTTCAAAGTGGAGTTCTCGCTACCCGCTCCACCATAGTAAGTAGAGAAGACGTCAGACGATCCGGAAGAGCTGATTTCGGTCACGAATGCATCGTCGGAGCCTTTTAAGGCCGTTCCGCCGGTGATCGCTGTCTTGGTTGGGAAGTCCGATGAATCTGTGCTTCCCGTCACGTAGACGTTTTTACTGGAGTCGAGGGCGATGGCGAGGCCGGTATCATGGCTGCCGGAGCCTCCGAAGTAAGTAGAGAAGCCAATGGCTCCGCCCGCATTGATCTGGGTGACAAAGGCATCCTGCGTTCCCTTCAGCGAGGACTGGAAGGGAGTTCCCGGGTGAGGGAAGTCGGAGGATTGGGTGAAGCCGGTGATGTAGGCGACACCGCTGGCAGCATCGACGGCGATGGCGTTGGCGCCATCGTCCCCCGAGCCACCCACGTAGGTGAAGTAGACCTCGACGCCGGTGGTGTTGAACTCGGCGACAAAACCATCAGCTGTACCGCTGAGGGTGCTGCCGCCCGTGCCCAGGCCGGATGATCCGGCCACGCCGCTAATGTAAGCGTTATTGCTGCTGTCGAGGGCGATACCGGTCGCGAGATCACCGCCGCTGCCACCCAGGTAGGTGGAGTAAGTGGCGGGCCTCCACCGGAAGAGGTCAGCTTGGTGATGAAGGCATCGGTGCCACCCTGGAAGCTCTGGCGTTGTGAGCGGGAAAGGTTGGTCGAGGCGGTTTGCCCGCGATGTAGATGTTGCCGCTCCCGTCGAGAGCGATACCGAAGGGCAGTACTCGGCTCCGGTACCGCCGATCTACGGTTACGTAGTCGTCAGGGCTCCGCTGGAGTTGAACTCCGCCACGAACGCATCCGCACCACCCAACGTGCCGACGCTGGTTGGTGTCGGGAAACCCGAACCATTCTGGGTGTTTCCCACCATGAAGATGTTGCCGCCTTGCAGAGCGACGCCGGTGGCGGCATCGTCCTGGGTTCCGCCGATGAAGGTGGAGAACTGCAGCGCGCCAGACGAACTCAGTTTCGTAACGAACGCGTCATGTCCAGAACCGCCGGCATAGGTTGGCGAGCCGGGGAAGTTCATGGAGGCGGATTCTCCGACGACGAAGACGTTTCCGCTGCTATCGACAGCGATGCCGAAGCCGCCGTCATCGGCGCTTCCGCCCAGATAGGTGCCGAAGTTCAGGGTCGCGCCACCGCCTCCACCACCACCGCCGCCCCCGCCACCACCGCCTCCTCCGCCACCACCGCCGCTGCCGCTACCGCCGCCGCAGGCAAGCAGGAACATGGTTCCGGAAAAGGCAATACAAAGAAGCAGCGAAGCCAGCGCCCGGCGCCGTTGGGGAATCACGGCTCCCGCAAGGGCCAAGCCGACGACCGGCAGCCAGAGCAAATAAGAGAGGAGAGCGCGCCGGTGCTGGGGCTGCACCGCAACCGGCACTACACGCGTGGCATCGGATGTAAGAATGCTCGGTTCGATCACTACCGGCCGGGTGTGGTCATAGTTGCCCAGAGCGAAGCCGACCCGATCCGATGCCAGAACGAAGCTTGCGTCTACCGGTTGGCGTTCTCCGTCGATGTCCTGATAGGCGAGAGGCTTGTCGATTTGAACATCGCGGGTCTGCGTGGAGATCACGAGCGATCCATCCGCGCCAGTGCTTATGCCCTTGGCTCCTGAGAGTCGCAACTGAATCGCCTGCGGATCGATTCCCGGGGCAACTGTGAAGTCAAAATTGAGTTCGCCATGATTGCCGGCGACGGCCAGATTCACGCCCGAATAGATTCCGGCGTACGACACGCGCCCATAATGCGGGACGTTGCGTCCGCCATTGGTGCGGATTATCTCCGATGTAATAGTTGCTGACGCCGGGCTGAAGATCGCCGTTCGCCAACGCGGCCAGGGAGTTCGCGCCTGCCATCTCGATGCGCAGAGCCGCGCCGGCAGAGGTGGACGGGGCGACGCTCGTTTTTCTATTTCGCTTCGTCGGTGCCTCCAGCGACAGCACCGCTTCCCTGGAGGTCAGGAA
Organism: Terriglobia bacterium; assembly: GCA_963832635.1. Lineage (GTDB taxonomy): Bacteria > Acidobacteriota > Terriglobia > Terriglobales > Acidobacteriaceae > DATFTE01. The sequence continues at coordinate 128,025 of CAWHVH010000008.1, forward strand.
AAGGGTGTAGCCGTTGCCGCGCGCCAGGTACTTTACCTGGGGATCGGTCTGGCCCTGATTGGGTTCGAAAGCCAGCGGCAGGTTGCCGTATGCGGTCAGAGCCGTTTGTTGCGCGGTCCCCGGGCGGATGGTGCCTGGAGTTTTTCCGGCGAGTACGGACTTGCCATGGACAAAGGCAAGCCCCAGCACGGCCAGCAGAACCAGGGTTCCAGGCACAACCAACGCGAACGTCTTATTCAGCTTGGGATTGGGCGGTTTTCCTGTCATAAATCCTCCGAAGGGACCAGAAATCGATTGACCTGTAAGCAGGTAGTCACAAGACGATATGGCGAGACCGTGCTCGAATTCGTGCAGATTCCCGGAGTATCGTCTGGAAAAAGGGACTTGTCAATCGGAGGCAGAGTGTAGGTCCGATGCACCGGTCACAGAGCACGCGAAAAATTTCCGAGCCGAGATCAACCCTGAAACGCGCCGGCCAGGGGTTGCGCGTGTGTTAAATTTGATAGCAGTGGGCGCGTAGCTCAGTTGGTAGAGCAATGCCCTTTTAAGGCATGGGTCGCAGGTTCGAGTCCTGCCGCGCTCACCACTTCCTGCAAGAACTCCCAATCGAAAATTAGGATTCGCGGTCCATGGGACTGCGCAGGACTCTCTTTTGTGATTTTGAACGCTGAAAGAAACCGGGGGCAGGCCGGAGTGACGGCCTGCTCCCATGGGGTAGGTGCCTCGGTGACGGCCAGGAGAGGCCGTAAAGAGGACGTAAAACTTAAAGGAAAGTTAACTGGATGGGACGATGCGCGCAATAGTGAAAAAATACTAGTGTAGTGCGCCGAAAATAACGACTCTTAGATATCGTGGCGATGGCGCTGGGAAAGCACAGCCTTTGACCGCAAAGTTCGCAAAGAACATCCGCAAAGATCGCGAAGAAGGGCCATGCAACCCGAACTATAAACGTCGATCTGCTTGACAAACTACACTAGAAGCCGTCGAGCGCGGTGATCCCCTTGCCTTCGACGCACTCATAAGCTCGCCCGGCTGCGAGGTTCTTGAACTCTTCCGATCTGCCGCTGGGCCATTCGATCTCGATGCGGTCCGCGCGGTCGCGCTTTCCTAAACCAAAAGTAACGGGCAACTCGGATTGCGAGAGGTAGCTGGAGCCTCCCTTGACCAGGCGGGATTGCGTGAGTTCTCCGCTTGAGAGCTTGACGGCGGCGCCGATGCCATCGCGATTCGATTTGGTGCCGACCAGGCGAATGCGGATGCTGCGATGGCCCGCGAGTTGGTCGTTGCGGTAGAGATAGGCGGGACCGTTGTTAGTGGTCATCAGCAGGTCGAGATCTCCATCGCGGTCGAAGTCGGCGTAGGCCAGGCCGCGTCCGACCTTGGGAGTGCTGAAGCCTCCGCCCGCCTCGGCGGCGACTTCGCGGAACATTCCGTGACCGTTGTTGAGAAATAACTGCGGCGATTGCGCATAACCGACGTTGCGCACGTTACGCACGGTGTCGTCGATGTGTCCATTGACGACGGCGAGGTCGAGCGAGCCGTCGAGATCAGCATCCAGAAATATGCATCCGAAACCCAGCTTGTCTTTGGAGGCCAGGCCCACGCCGCTCTGAGCGGCGACATCGGTGTAGCTTCCGTCTTTCGAGGCGCGGTAGAGGCCGACCATCTCGTTGTCGAAGTTGGTGATGGCGACCCCGGCGACTCCGGAGTTATCGAAGTCGGCAGCATCAATGCCCATGCCGGCGCGCGCCTTGCCCTCGGTGCTGAATGCGATGCCGGCCTCGACGGCAATGTCTTTGAAGGTTCCGTTGCGCTGGTTGCGGTAGAGCTTGTTGGGTTGCGTGTCATTAGCGACGAGCAGATCCGGCCATCCGTCGCGGTCGTAGTCGAGCATGGCGACGCCCAGCGACTTCGAACTGCTGTCGAAAATTCCGCTGGTGGCGGTGACGTCTTCGAAGGTACCGTCTCCGCGATTGTGAAAGAGCCAGCAGGTTTCGCCGTGGTAGGCCTCGGGCGTGCAATAGGCTTTGCGCTTGCCGTCGAGGCTGCAGAAGACGTCATGTTCGGCCGACCATTTGACGTAATTGCAGATGAATAAATCCAGCAGTCCGTCGCGATCGAAGTCGAACCACAGCGCGGAAGTGCTGAGACTCTGCCGCCCGCCGATGCCGCTGCTGTGCGTGACATCGACGAACTTGCCCTTGCCGGTGTTACGGAAAAGACGGTTCTCGCCGACGCAGGTGATCAGGAGATCGGGAAACCCGTCGTTGTTGTAGTCTCCGACGGCCACACCCATGCCGTACATTTCGACATCGAGTCCGGCGCCGCGGGTTACGTCCGAGAAAGTGCCGTTGCGGTTGTTGCGGTAAAGGCGGAGCGTGCTGCGCTGGCGATGGTGGCCGGGCCAGTCCATGCCGTTGATGAGCAGAATGTCTTGCCAGCCGTCGCCGTCGTAATCGAGAAAAGCGCAGCCGGAGCCCAGTGTCTCCGGCAGAAGTTTGCCTCCGTAGGCGCCGCTGTTGTGATGGAAGTCGATGCCCGCCTGGCGAGTGACATCGACGAGGCGGAAGGGAAGAGCGGAATGCGCCTTTTGTGGCGTCGCCTGCAGCAGTCCTAATCCTGATGCGGAAACCAACCCGGCCATGCCTTCGAGGAACGACCGTCGATTCACGGAAGATTCACCAGTCCGTTGCGGATGGCGTAGACCACGAGTTCGGCGGTCTTGTGAATGTCGAGGGCATCCATGATATTGGCGCGATGCACGGCGACGGTGTTGGCGCTGAGATTCAGGGCCGCCGCGATTTCCTTGTTCGATTTGCCATCGACGATCATCTGCAGGATTTCGAGTTCGCGCTGAGTGAGGGCAGCGGCGCGTTCGCCCTTGAGACTGGCGGGACGATTGAGTTGGGAGTCGAGCACGGTTTCGCCCAGGGCGACGCGGCGAATGGAGGCGCCCAGTTCAAGGTCGACTGCATTCTTCAGGATGTACCCCCGCGCGCCGGCCTCGAGCGCCTGCCGTACCCAGGTTTCTTCGGGATGCATGCTCAACATCAGCACCAGGCTTTCGGGGCGATCGCTCAGGATGCGGCGCGTGGCTTCGAGACCGTTCATCTCCGGCAAGGCGCAATCCATGACGATGACGGTGGGCTTCAGTTCGTGGGCGAGCCGCACTGCTTCCTGGCCATCGCTGGCTTCGCCGACGACCGCGATGTCGGGTTCATCTTCGAGGATGCGGCGAAAGCCTTTCCGCACCAGCCCGTGATCGTCCACCAGCAACACTGAGATTTTATCCGGCATGCGCGTCTGTGCTCTCTCGCGGCACTCTCAAACGCACGAGCGTGCCTCCCTTTTCCGGCTGCAACAGTTGAAGCGTTCCACCCAGCAATTCGGCGCGTTCCCGCATGGCGACCAATCCGATCCCCGGCTTTTTGCTTTCCGCAGTAAAACCTCTGCCGTGGTCTTCGACCTCGAGTTCCAGATACTCAGGTAGAAATCGAAGCCGCACCCACGCTTCTTTCGCCCCCGAGTGGCGGGTGACATTGTTCAGCGCTTCCTGCAGCACGCGATAGACCTGGATTGCCGCGTTGCCATCCACGGGGAAGGGTTGTCCTAGTTTCTCATAGGCAATGCGGGTTCCGGTTTGCTTTTGCACCACGGGAAGGTACCAATCGAGGGTGCTCTCGAGTCCGGCTTCATCGAGCATGACCGGGTGCAGCGCCTGGGAAAGGCTACGGACTTTATCAAGGCTGGTTTGGGTGATTTCGGAAATCTCGCGCAGGTCGGTTCGGAGCGGTGAGCCTTCGGGCAGGCGGCTGCCGGAGCGGCTCAGCATGGAGCCGATTGCGGTCAGGATTTGCCCGAACTCGTCGTGCAACTCGCGCGAAATGTAGCGCAGGGTGGATTCCTGCGTCGAGATCAGCTTCTGAGCCAGTTCGCTGCGTTGCTCGGAAAGCTCCGCCAAGCGCGCAAACAGCCGGCGATTCGAGCGGATCAGGTACAGGCTGGTAAGCAGGATGGCGATAAGAGTCGCGAAAAAAAAGAGGTAGACCTGGCGCTGCACGCGATCATAAATCTCGGCGATCTGAGAAGCGGCCAGTTCTTCGCTTTCGTTATTCTGCACCAGCAGTCGCGCCACGGTGGTGCTCAGCGATGCTTGCCTGGCCTGCAGGGAAAGCCGGATCTGGTCTTTGGCTTCCTGCTCTTTGCCATCGCGCGCCAGAGCGAAGGTGCGGTCGACGGCGTTCCAGAACTGCTGCACCGCATTTCCCAGGTATTGACGTTGCTCTGCGGTGCGGTTGGTGACCGCAACCTGGGCCTCGAGGCGGAGGGCATCTTCCAGGTCGGCGCGGATTCGCTGAAATTGCGCGGACCAGGCGGTCAGCGGATAAGGCTCGGTGTTGTCGAGCATATCGCGCATGGCCAGCGCCAGCGAATTCAAATCGTTTTGAATGCGGAGCAGTTGCAGCGAGTCTTTGCGGTTGCGGTCGACCAGGCTGTGCTGCAATTCGCGGAGGCCCGAGATTTGGCGGGTGATGTAAAAGGAGTACAAAACCACGGCGGCCAGGGTGATGACCAGTCCGAGGAACAGCCCCGGGGTCGGAGATTTTCCGGGCGAAGGCGAGCGCAACACGCTCACGAGGATACAACAACGGGGCTGAGCGCCCGGCGTCCCGCTACCACTGGGCGCGGATGTCGCTCGAAGTGCCACCGGCCGCGGGGATGTAACACTTGAGCGTGTAATCCATCACCATGCGGTCCGCATTGAAGCGCCAGCCCAGGGTCCGAATGGTGTGCTTCATGCGCTTGATCCAGCCACGGGGTAATCCGTCGCGATCACGCTGGTAGAAAAGCGGGATGACCTCTTCGCGCAGGGCGCGGTGAAGGTCTTCGCCGTCGCGGGTATCGTGCACGCTCATGTTGGAGTGAGTGCGGCCCTTGCCGATGGCGAATCCATTCATGCCGTCGTAGGCCTCGGCCCACCAGCCGTCGAGCACGGAGAGGTTCAGGCCGCCGTTCAGAACTACTTTCTGTCCGCTGGTTCCGGAGGCTTCCATGGGACGCCGCGGATTATTCAGCCAAACGTCGACGCCCTGGACGAAATGGCGTCCCACGTTGATGTCATAGTCTTCAACGAAGACGAAACGGTCCGCGAACTGCTCGTTGCGCATCAGTTCGGCGATCTGTTGCAGCACCTGCTTTCCAGGCTCGTCGTTGGGATGGGCTTTTCCGGCAAAAACAAATTGCACGGGACGCTTCGGGTCGTTCACCATGGCCGCGAGATTCTGGAGGTCGGTGAGAATCAGGTTAGCCCGTTTGTAGGTTGCGAAGCGGCGGGCGAAGCCGATGGTCAGCGCGTCAGGATTCAGGGCGCGCGCCAACTTCCGCAGGGTTTCGCGGGGTTCTCCGCGACGCTCCGCCTGCTCGACCAGACGGCGGCGCACAAACTCGATAAGCCGCGATCTCAGGCTGAGGTGAGTCTCCCACAGTTCGCCGTCATCGACGTCTTCGATGCCGTCCCACATCTTGGCTTCGCTCGAGTGCTCGCGCCAGGCGGTGCCGAGATGGCGTTCGTAAAGACGCGACATCTGCGGCGCCAGCCAGCTGGGAACATGCACGCCGTTGGTAATGTGTCCGATGGGAACTTCGTCTTCGGGCTTGCCGGGAGAGATGCCGGTCCACATGGCTCGCGACACTTCACCATGGAGCGCGGAGACAGCGTTAGCGCGACGCGAAAGCCGCAGCGCGAGCACCGTCATGCAGAAGGTTTCCTGCGCGTTATTCGGATCCTGGCGGCCAAGCCCCAATAAATTCTCCTGCGAAAGACCCAACGATTCGCGCAGCACGCCCAGATGTTCTTCGACCACGTCGGAGGCAAAGCGGTCGTGTCCTGCTGGTAGAGGCGTGTGCGTGGTGAACACGACCTCGCGCGAGACGCGGGGAACCGCACCATCAAAGCCGATGCCCTCTTCCTGCATGCGGCTGCGAATCGCCTCGAGGATGGCGAATCCGCTGTGGCCCTCGTTGAGGTGAAGAACGCCGGGCGCGATGCCGATCGCTTTCAAGGCGCGGAATCCACCCACGCCGAGCAGCAGTTCCTGGCGGATGCGAGTGCGTCCATCGCCGCCGTACAAGCGGGAAGTCAGCTCGCGATCTTCAGGGGCATTGCCTTCCACGTCGGAATCGAGCAGCAGCAGATCGCAGCGTCCGACTTTGACGCGCCAGACTTTCGCCAGAATGCAGCCGCTGCGGGTTTCGATCTGGACGACGACCGGCCGGCCGTCGGTTCCGATGGCGGCTTCCATGGGCAGCTGGTTCACGTCGGTCTCGAGATATTCCTCTTGCTGCCATCCGTTCTGGTCGAGGCGCTGCCGGAAGTAGCCCTGGGCGTAAAACAGGCCGATGCCAACCAGGGGGATGTCGAGATCGGAAGCGCTCTTGATGTGATCGCCGGCGAGGACGCCCAGGCCTCCGGAGTAAATGGGGAGCGACTCGTGTACGCCGAACTCGGCGGAGAAATACGCAACCGGGCGCGGGCGCAGAACTCCGGCGCGCCGGCCTCCCCAGGTCCGGTTGGCTTCCTGATACTCGCGCAGGCGGCGGTAGGCGTAGTTGATGCGGCTATGCAGCACCAGTTCCGCGGCCCGGTTCTCCAGCTTCGCCAGAGGAAACTCGGCTAGAAGGGAAACGGGATTCTGATTCAGTTGACGCCAGCGCACCGGATCGAGATCGAGGAACAAGCTGGAAGAATCCTGGTCCCAACTCCACCAGAGATTGCGTGCTAGCGCCCACAGCCGCTCCTGCACGGGCGCAATGAAGCGATCCAGAGTACGCGCTTCGCTTACTACCGGCGCTACCTGTGCCGCCGCCTGGGTGAGCATCTCGATCTCTTCTTCGCTGAAGATGCGGGGCTCGACCGTTTGAATGACCAGCACCCCCTGCAGCACGCCGCGGTCGATGAGGGGAACTCCCAGGAAGGATTGATAGTCGTCTTCGCCGGCCTCTTCGAAATATTTGAAACGAGGATGGGTCTTGGCCTGCTCCACAGCAACTGGCTGCACGGCTTCGGCAACCAGGCCGACGAGCCCTTCATGAACCGCCATGCGCAGGCTTCCAATACATTCGCGGCGGAGACCGAGGGTTGCCGCGAGCACCAGATTGGCCCGGTCGGGCTCGAGCAGGTAGGCGGAACAGACGTCGGCGTCGAATCGCTTAGCGATCAAAGCGACGACGTTCATGAGAGTCTCAGCGGGTTTGCCGCCCTCGCGGGCGAGGTTGCCGATTTCGTCGAGCGTCAACACATATCTGACATCACGCGTATGGATTTGGTCGTCGTTTCTGTCCAATTTCAGGCCCTGTGAAACCATGTTTTCACACCGGTGGGGTGGAAAGAGAATTTTGGTCGCTAGTGAACCACTATACGCAGTCGGCGGCATGTATCGTCAACTTGACAATGTAGAGTCCCGGCGTGGAGGGAACGCGCAGGTCTGGCGATGCCCGGCATCTACATGAATCGCAGCCGGTTTTTGCCGCAATTTCAGCACATTGCAGATGGTCTCCCGAGGGCGCTTCCGCCCACGCGGGATCGATGACAAGAAATATCTATAGTTGGGATCGAAATTCTTCCGGATCCGCCGCAACCCAAGCGGACCATCGCGGGTTTCCGGCCGCGTCAGGAAGGATGCCGGATATCACGGCTCATTTCAGACGCGGAAATGGTAACCCTCAAGGATGTGGAAGCGGCCCTGGGCCGCATCCCAGCTCTATCTATTTGTCGCCCTGCGAGAGGTCGCGGTTATGCGCATGAGCGAATTTTCCGATTGATCAGGATTGCGAGCTTCAGAGCCAGCCTTTGGTGCGAGCGATGCGTGCGGCTTCGACGCGGTTGGTGGCGCCCAGTTTGCTGATGGCTTCGGAGAGGTAGTTGCGTACGGTGCCCTCGGAGAGGCTGAGTTGCACCGCGATATCGCCGCTGGGCATGCCGTCTCCGGCGAGACGTAGAACCTGGCGTTCGCGATCGGTGAGGGGATCAGGTTCTCCCCAGGATTCCGCCGCCAGTTCAGGATCGACCACGCGCAAGCCTTGCTGCACTCTTCTCACCGCGTCGGCCAACTCCTCGGCACGCATGTCTTTGAGCAGGTATCCCGACGCTCCCGCTTCAAGCGCGCGTCGCAGGTAGCCGCTGCGGGCGAACGTAGTCAGGATAATGACGCGGGTGCCGGTCTTTCTGCGCTTGAGTTCGACGGCGACGTCGAGGCCCGTCATCTCGGGCATCTCGATGTCGGTGATGAAGACATCCGGCTTCTGGGCCAGGACTTCGGTAAGAGCGTCCTTGCCGTTGCGCGCCTGAAAGATCACGGAGATATCGCCTTCGATTTCGAGCAAGGCGGCAAGCGCGCCCAGCACCATGCCCTGGTCTTCGGCGATGCCGACGCGAATCGTTTTGCGCGCTGTCTTCGGAGGCTGGATTCATTGGCGGCCGCTCTCCTTCGGCGTGGCGAGCGGAAAGCAGATAGTCAGCTTGGTGCCCGCGCTGGTGTCGCGCTCGAGCGTACCGCCGAGGGCTTCAATCCGCTCTCGCATGCCGCGAAGGCCGTTGCCTTCCGGGCCGGAAGTGCCGCGCCCGTCGTCCTGAATCTCGAGCACGCAACTGCCGTTCTGCGGCGCCAGACGCATCTGGCAGTTGCGCGCCTTGGCATGGCGCACCACGTTGGTCACGGCTTCGCGAACGACCAAGGCGACGACACTCTCCTGGGCAGGGGTGAGTCCGATTCTGGACGATTGCGAACTCACCTTGACGCCGGCGGTTTCGAGCGTGGCTTTAGCGCGCTTGATCTCTTCTTCGAGTCCTTGCTGGCGATAGCCACGAATGGTGCTGCGGACTTCCGCCAGCGCTTCGCGCGAGGTTTGCTCGACATCGCGAATCTCTGCCTTGGCCCGCTCGGGGTCGCGGTCGATCAGTTTCGAAGCGAGTTCCGATTTCAGGATGATGACGGAAAGAGTATGTCCGAGGACGTCGTGCAGATCGCGCGCGATGCGCTCCCGTTCCGCCACCTTCGCCAGGTTTTCAATCTCATCCTGGGCCAGGCGCAGCTTCCTGTACATGCGCGTACGCTGCGCAAAAAAGATGTTGCCGCCGCAGACCGCCGCAGACATGCCGATCGAGTAAAAGAGAAACCAGCCCGACAGGTGCCGGAACCACCACTCCAGGACGGCAACGGCCGCGATTACTCCCAGCAGTTGAACCGCCAGGAGTTCGGTCTCGACGACGAAAGGAAGCAAGGCGGCGGCGTAGATGAAGAAGCAGGTAGCGCCGGCGTTCCAGGGAGCGAATCCGACCCCCATCAGCACCATGACGCCGAGATCCACCAGGTCCCAGGGGCGGCGCAGCCAGTAGATGCCGAAATACAGAATCAGAAATGCGACGGTACCCAACCCCGTAGCCAGCCACTGCTTCCATCCGGCATGGCTCAGAATCGGGTCGAGAAAGAAAAACCCGAAGTAGGCGAGCCAGATGAAGGGGGCCCAGCCGTGATCACGATTCTGAGGTAGAAGTCTCATCGCGCCGCGGTGAAACGATTTCGTTTGCGAACGGTTCTAGTCCTGCCGCCACCCAATCGCGTGATTCCGTAACCCATCAGGATTGACAGCGGCAAGAGCAGTGCTAACAGCTCCAGTCTGCCAGAGGCAAGCAGCAGAACCAAGCTCAATGCAACCAGCGCCCAGCCGGCCAATCTTTCCTTAACCATACATTTTGCCTTCGTCGCGCTGGAAGCCGATGCGGGCAATCCCCAGACAAATGAGGGTGAATCCGATCAGAACTTCCCAATGCACCCAGGTCGACCCGCCACGCCCGGCACCCACAATTCCCAGGGCCAGCTGTGACAGATGATAGGAGGGGAGAAATTCCGCGACCTGCCGCATGAACTTCGGCAGGAACATCAACGGCACCCACAATCCCGAACAGAATGACATCGGCAGATAGATCATGTTGATGGTAGGCGGAGCCGAGTTGGGGCCGACGAAGTATCCCAGCGCCAGTCCCATCGCGCAGAAGGGAAGAGAGCCGATCACCAGAACGCTGAGGAGTTTGGCGGCGTCGACCACGGACATGTGGACTCCGCCGAACACCACTCCTAACAGCATCAGCAGCAGGACCACTTCGGAGCTGAAGATCATGCTCATGATGACCTTGGCCGCGAAGTAGGCGGAGGGCGGCATGGGACTGGCCCGTTTTACCTGCAACCATCCTAGACCACGCTCGGCCGCCAGTCCGGCTGCAGTGCCGAACAGCGCCGCACCCATGACCCCGAAGGTGCCGTAGGTTGCCATCAGGTACGAAGCTGTGTCGATCTTGCTCGCGCCCTGCCTTCCCAGCACCAGACCAAACAGGATGTAGAACATCACGGGAAAGAAGACGACGGAAACGGAGTACATGCGCAGGCGCAGATTCTTCAGAAATTCGTATTTTATTTCCTTCAACAGAAGGTTGAAGGTTTGACTGAGAGGCCGTGAAAGCGTGATGCCCGTCAATGTGGAGGATACAGTTGCCATTTCAGTTCCTCTTTCCGATCTTGTTTTCCGGATGAAGACCCCCGGCTCGCTGAGTCACGAGATTTTTTGGTTTGCGTCCTTCGTCAGAGCCAGAAATGCCTCTTCAAGGCCGGCGCTGGACACTTCCAACTGAGACAGTGCCTGGTCGCGGGCCAGAAGTTCACGCAGCACCGGTTCCGCTTCCGCGGCCTGAATCTCGAGAGCTTCGCGATCCCGGCGCACATCCACGACTCCGGGAATCTGCCGCACGAAATCCAGGCTCAAACGGCTGACGCAACGAATTCGCCGGCCGGCGGTCTTGGCCTTGATCTCGGCCGGAGTGCCCTTCGCGATCACGGTACCTCTGTTAATGACGACGATGCGGTCCGCCAGCGCGTCGGCCTCTTCCAGGTAGTGAGTGGTCAGCAGCACCGTCTTTCCCCTTGCGATCAGCTTGCGGATTTCTTCCCAGAGAATGAGACGTGCTTCCACATCGAGGCCGACCGTGGGTTCATCGAGAAAAAGCAGGTCGGGGTCGCCGCACAGTGCCAGGGCAAAGAGTACCCGTTGCCGCTGGCCTCCGGAGAGTTCTCCGAACAAGCGGTCCTTCACCTCGGTCAGCCCGGTCAACGAAAGCAGCTCTGTCGCCGGGAAGGCGAGACGGGTAATAGCTGGAGAAGAGGTCAATGTGCTCTCGCACTCGCAGAGTCTCGGGCACGCGGGCTACCTGAAGCATGGCGCCAGTACGGATGCGGGCCTCCGGCATAACCGGATTGCTGCCGAAGACCGTGACCGAGCCGGCGTTCGGTTTGGCTAGTCCCAGGAGGAGCTTCACGGCGGTGGTTTTCCCGGCCCCATTCGGCCCAAGCAGAGCGACTAACTCTCCGGCATGAATGGTGAGATCGAGCTTATCCAGAGCCTTGATATCGCCATAGTTCTTGCTAACGCCGTCCAGGTGAGCGACGACCCGGCCGCTTTCCCGATCCGCATGCAGACTTGGGATTTCTTCGAGATTCGCAATCATGTTGGCTAACTCCGCAGCGTGGGATCTACTTCCCCCAAGCTGGTCACATCATGGCGGGTGGCGAGTGTCGGGGTTAGTGGAGATCATCACGAAATTGCGGTGACAAATGTCATTTCTGTTTTCAGAACGTTTCACGCGTGGGGAGGCGGGGGTGGCGGTCCTCCGGTATAATCGCAGTCTCGTTTGGGGCAGTCCGCCATAACGAGTAGCCGAGTGCAGAGCCTCGTTCTTCTGGCTAGAACGGATACGCTGAGAGCTCTGGTCCCCAACCGGTTCGACCAGCTTCGGGTACATGAGGTTGCGGTGCGGCACGGGTTTTTCCGGCAGGGAAGCGAGCTTCCACTCCACAGAGTCAGGGGCGAACGAAGTCAAATGCAAATTCGGCCGGGGATAGAACTGGCGGCCCTCAGTGATCTGGGGTGCCAGCGCGAAAACAACGAGGACCGCTATTCTTATTGGGAAGCCCGCAGCGACGAACAATTTGCCGTCAAAGGCAGATTGATCAGCGTGGCGGATGGCATGGGCGGTTACGAAGGCGGTCAGGAAGCGAGCCGAGTTGCCATTGAAGCCGTAGAAGAGGCCTACGCGAGTGGCGATGGGAACGATCCCCAATCGTCATTACTTTCGGGTTTTCGCCTAGCTCACCAGAAAATCCAGGAGTACGCCGACCACCATCCAGGTTTGCAGGGAATGGGGACCACCTGCACCGTCATTGCACTGTTGGGCAACCGGCTCTACTTCGCGCACATCGGAGACAGCCGCTTGTATCTGGTGCGCGATTCCTCGATCTCCCGCCTTACCCACGATCATTCCTATGTCAGTCGTTTGGTGGCTCATGGGGTGATCAGCTTGGAGGAGGCGGAGTCCCATCCGCAGCGGCATATCCTGACCGCCGCGCTGGGCGCCGGCTCGGAAGTCGAACCGGATTATCCGGAAGGGCCGATCGAGCTTCGTCCCGGAGATGTTCTGGTCATGTGCACCGATGGTCTCTGGAGCATCGTGCACGACGACGAAATCCGGGGCGCGATCGAAGGGTGTTCTCCCGAGGAAGCCTGCCGGCAGTTGGTGGACCTGGCCCGGGAACGGGGCGGTCCCGACAACATTACGCTGCAGGTGCTGCGGGTGCCTTGAGGACGGCGCTGACCGTCCATCCGTGATCAAAGTCTGCCGCCAGGTGGAAAAGCGTTGCATATCTCTGTTCGCCCTCGGGCTTGAAGCATCTCCCAGAACTGATTGAAAAGACTATGGATACATTGTTGCAGCAAGGCCGGCAGAACTGGCATCCGGATTGCTATCCCCTCTATGTCAATAAAGTCTAGTATATAGATCTAGTTTATGGGATCATGGCCGGCAAAGATTTCGCGGAAAGGACGGCGAGCTCTGCCGTGGGAACCGATGCTTAAGCGAACCCTGGTCTGGTGCGGTCTGGTTTTCATGCTTTCCGTTGCTGGATTCGCGCAGGGAAGCGCCGTCGTCATTCGCGTGGGAGCTTTTCCCAACATCACCCATCCCCAGGCCATGGTGGGCAAGGCCAACGGCTGGTTTGAAAAGGCGATGGGTCCGAAGGTGAAGATCGAATGGAAGACCTTCAACGCGGGACCCTCGGCGATGGAGGCTTTGTTCGCCGGCGCGATCGACATGACCTACATCGGTCCCAACCCCACGATCAGCGGATACGTGCGCTCCAACGGAGAAGCGCTGCGCGTGGTCGCCGGAGCCGCGAGCGGCGGAGCGGCTTTGGTGGTGCGGAAAGATGCCGGCATCAACCAGCCGGAAGATTTTCACGGCAAGCGGGTGGCCTCGCCGCAACTGGGTAATACGCAGGACGTGGCGCTGCGGGCGTGGTTGCTGGCTCACGGTATGAAGCCGGTCACCAAGGGCGGCGACGTGCAGGTGCTGCCCATGGCCAATCCCGATCAGCTGACGCTATTTCTGAAGAAGCAATTGGATGCTGCCTGGGCTCCCGAGCCATGGGCCACGCGGCTGATTCGCGAGGGCAACGGGCGCCTGTTTCTGGATGAGCGCGAGTTGTGGCCAAACCACCAGTTTGTCATTACCAACTTAATCGTGAGCACCAAGTTCCTGAACGAACATCCTGACGTGGTCAAGAGCTGGATCCGCGCCCATGTCGAGCTGACGGGGTGGATCAACGAACATCTGCCGGAAGCCAAGAAACTTTTGAACCAACAAATTCAGGCCGAGATCGGCAAAGCGCTTCCCCCAGATGTGGTCGACGAGGCGTTCACCCGGATCGAGGTCACCTACGATCCCATCCGCAGTTCGTTGCTGACCTCCGCGAAATCAGCGTTCGAGGCGGGCTTCCTGGGAAAGCAGATGCCCGATCTGTCCCATCTTTACGACTTAACTTTGCTGAACCAGGTTCTGGCGGAGAAAGGGAAAAAGGCAATTCCATGACACCGACGGCGCAACCTTCTTATGCAGGCAACGTGAGGAACGCGGTTCATAGCGGTTCAGGCCGCCCGCGAGGCGCGGGCAGTGCGCACGTGCTTCCGCTTCGCCTGCCGCAAGCCGGTGGAACGCCCAAAGTCTCGCTGAACGACATTTCGCTGAGCTACAAGACCAGTAGCGCAGACCATCTGCTCGCGCTCGACCGCATCAACTTGAAAGTGAATCCGGGAGAGTTCCTCTGCATTGTCGGTCCCTCAGGTTGCGGCAAGTCGACTCTCTTGCATTTGATCGCCGGCCTTCATCCGCAAACCTCGGGAAGCATCCAGGTGGACGACAAGCCCGTAGACGGTCCCGGAACGGATCGCATTCTGATCTTCCAGGAGTTGGGACTGTTTCCCTGGCTTACGGCCGCAGACAACGTAGAGTTCGGCATGAAGATGAAGGGATTGCCTAAGGCCGAGCGGAAGGAACGGATCGATTATTACCTGCGGCTGGTGCATCTCTCGCAGTTCAAAGACAGCTACATTCACCAGCTCTCCGGAGGCATGCGGCAGCGGGTGGCACTGGCGCGCGCTTTGGCCACGGAGCCCGATGTGCTGCTGATGGACGAACCGTTTGCCGCACTGGACGCGCAAACCCGCGATTTGCTTCACGACGAACTGGAACGCATCTGGGCGGAAACCGGACGCACCATCATCTTCGTAACCCATAACGTGCGCGAGGCGGTCCGGCTGGGAGACCGCGTAGTTTTGTTCACGTTTCGTCCGGGGAGAATCAAGCGGGAATTCTCTATCGATCTACCTCGTCCGCGCCATCTCGAGGATGTATCGGTGGCCCAGAGCGCGCGCGAGATTCTGGATGACTTGCGCGAAGAGATCAACAAATCCCTGGAGGAGCAGTACGGCCATGAAGCGCTTCGCTAGACACGCAATCTTTTACGCAGGACTACTCGCGATCTGGGTGATCGTCGCGAAACTGAAAGTGTGGCCGCCTTACATCTTCCCCTCGCCGGAAGGCGTGTACGAGTCCTTAAGAGCGGGATTCGCCGACCACAGTTTCTGGATTGCGATCGGCGTGAGCATGCGGCGCATGCTGCTCGGCTACAGCCTGGCCGTAGCGCTGGGAATGATTCTGGGCCTGGGAGTGGCCAGCAACAAGTTTCTGGAAGAGACCATGGGCGGACTGCTGGTGAGCCTGCAGAGCCTGCCCAGCATCTGCTGGCTGCCGCTTGCGGTTTTGTGGTTTGGACTTAGCGAGAAAGCGATTCTGTTCGTAGTGGTGATGGGTTCGCTTTTGTCGGTGACCATCGCCATGGAAGCGGGCCGCCACCAGATGCCGAAGATCTACGGCATGGCGGGTCGCAACCTGGGTGCCAAGGGCTTCAAGTTGTTCTGGTACGTGCTGCTGCCGGCGAGCTTGCCATTCATTCTGGCGGGACTCAAGCAGGGTTGGGCCTTCGCCTGGCGCTCCCTGATTTCCGGGGAGATGATTTTCGTCAGCCTGGGCTTAGGGCAATTGCTCATGATGGGACGCGATCTGAACGACATGAGCCAGGTGATCGCGGTCATGATTCTCATCATCGCCATCGGTTACGTCGTCGACGGCCTGGTATTCAAGAACCTGGAGCGGCGGCTGCAGCGCAAGTGGGGCTTGTCGCCGGCGTAAGCGGTCCTCTGGTTTCTCCCGGTAGTAGTCCGAGGTGAGTGTGTTTCGCAAGAAGGGTCACCTCGTGGTTAAAGTCAAGTGATGGAATAGAGATAGTGGTGATAGTTGGAGTGGTTCTGCGATGCAGAGCACAAAAGGAGACCCTAGCCCCATGCGATTCCGTCGCACCTCACTCACCGCCGCAGTTCTGCTGTTGTTTGCGGCCGCGGCTCTTCATGCCCAATCGTCCGCGGCGTCCAGGTCGAAGGTGAAGAAGGCTTCCGGCAAAGCGGCCGTGATCACGGTTCAAGACATCCAGGAATTACGCGACGCCCTGGCCGCGCAGCAGAAACAGATTCAGGAATTGCGGGACGAAATGCGGAGCCGGGAATCGGCTTTACAACAGGCCCAGCAGCAGGCGCAGCAAGCCCAGCAGCAATTGCAGCAGGCACAGACTGTGGCCGCCGATGCCCAGCAAAAGGCCGCAGAGGCGGAAACAGCCGCTAACGCGCAGAGAGACACAGTCGTCAAGCTTGACCACGACCTCGCGGATGTGAAAAGCAGTCTTACCAACACCGCCGTAAGCGCGCAGGACGAGCAGAAGCGGGTTTCCGCCCTGGAAGACCTGGTAGGACGTTTCCGGTTCAACGGCGACATGCGGGTCCGCGGCGAGAGCTCCGTGCAACAAACCACCCAGGACCGTAACCGCGCTCGCATCCGTGTGCGTTTCGGGTTTGACGGCAAGCTGAACGAAGACTTCACCGCCGGGGTTCGCATTGCCACGGGCACCCAGGGGGATCCGACCACCACCAACGAGACGCTGACCAATTTCTTCGATCGCAAGACCATCGCTCTCGACCAGGGGTTCATCACTTATAATCCGGTTCCGCACAGGTGGTTTTCCGCGACCGGCGGAAAATTTCCATACTTGTGGCAACGGACATCCGTTACCGGCGATCCTGACCTGAACCCCGAGGGCTTTGATATCAGGCTGTCGTTCGACAGCAGCCGGCGGGTGGTGAAGAACGTCACGGTGCAGGCGATCAACTACCTTTTCAACGAAGTCACCTCCGGGACGGACTCGTATGCTCTCGGCGGACAGGCGCTCACGAGGCTGCAATTTGGACGGTGGACGGCGACGCCTTCGTTTCTGGCGATGAAGTGGCAGGGTACGAATGCGTTGCTGCAGGCCAGTGCCTTTGCAACCCAAGCCACGACCACGGGAAGCACCACGGCGGGTTCGGGAATTCCGATCTCCGGGGAAGGCCCCGGTTGCGCCAAGGGTTCTGCCGGCAGCACGGCATTGCCCAGCTATGCGCCCTGCGCGTTTGGCGCAAATGGCATCACCAACGCGGTGTTTACCGACGCCAGCGGCAAGCTGCGTTTCTGGTCGGGATACTTCTATGCCGATTTCATTTTGAACAACCAGATCAGGACTGGACTGGAGCGCTTCCCGGTAAACGTGTTGCTGGAATTTGAAGATAACCTGGATGCCGCCAGCCACCCACTGGATACAAAAGGCAACGTCCTCACCAATCTCGGTCCGCAAAATAAAGAGTACGGAGTGGACTTCAGCTTAGGCCAAGTTAAGAACAGGAATGACCTGCAGTTCGGCTATGCGTGGTTGCGGCAGGAACAGGATTCGGTGCTGGCTGCGTTTGCCGAAAGCGATCAGCGTACGCCGACGAACCTGCTGCAAAACCGCGTCTACGCCTTGTGGAAGCTGCGCAGCAACACGCTGGCCAGCTTCACCTGGTGGCATGGCCGCACCTTGAATACGGGGCTGGAGAATAACGCGGCTCTTGCGGCGAAGACCATTAAGACCGCAGGCCAGCAGGAACCCGGCCTCAACCGGTTCCAGTTTGACCTGATCTATACGTTCTGACGAGTACTTCTTAATCTGGATTGCCGGCAGATGACATTCGTGGTTTCCCATTGGCGGATGCTCTTGACTTGCGCACAAGCAGAGTCCTAGAGTGCCATTACTGAGCCAACAACGGATCTAACCAATCATGATTACGCGACGCAATTTTCTCCTGGGGACTTCGGCAGCGCTGGCTGCTGCCGGCGCCATTCATCCATTGCTGACTTGGGCGGCGGACCGCTCGGCAACACCCGTACCCGGAGAAGATGGAATGGTTCTGCGATCGTTCCGCTTCCTCGATCTGGAGATGCCGCCGGAGTACGCCGACTCGTTCATCACGCCCATTCCGCACTTCTTCGTGCGCAACCACATGCACGAGCCCGCCACGCTGGACGCGGAGACGTGGAAGCTAAGCGTCGGCGGGGAAGTGGAGCATCCGCTCACTCTGAGCCTGGCGGATCTGGCGAAATTCGAGTCCCATAGCATCACCAACACGCTCGAGTGCGCGGGCAACGGCCGCGCTTTCGAAGAGCCGCATGTGCCCGGCATTCAGTGGGGCAAGGGCGCGGTGGGCACGGCGAAATTCAACGGTCCGCGGCTCAAAGATATCCTGCAACGCGCGGGCGTGAAATCAACCGGCAAGCATGTCATGTTTCATGGATTGGATGAGGTTCCGGGCAAGGTTCCGCCATTCATCCGCAGCATTCCTCTGGAGAAAGCCATGGATGCGGACACCCTGGTCGCAACCCAGATGAATGGCGCGGCCATTCCCAAGCATCACGGCTTTCCGGCGCGCGCGCTGGTGCCGGGCTGGATCGGTTCGGCTTCCTGCAAGTGGCTGGCAGAAATCAAGGTGTTGGACAAGGAATTCGAGGGCAATTTCATGCGGCCCGGCTACAGCATGCCGAACCAGCCAATCAAGCCCGGGGAAGCGGTCAAGCCCGAGGACACGCATGCGCTGACTGCGCTCACCGTGAAGTCGCTGATCGCAAGTCCGACCGAGAGTTCCACGGTGAAATCCCGTTTCGTGCATGTGCAAGGCGTGGCCTGGGCCGGAGAGGCGGACATCGTCAAGGTAGAAATTTCGACCGATTCAGGGGTGAACTGGAAACCTGCTGAGTTGGGCAAGGAACAATCGAAGTACGCCTGGCGTCTGTGGAGCTATCGCTGGAAGGCCCCGAAGTCTGGGGACTACGTGATCATGTCGCGAGCAACCGACAGCCAGGGGCGAGTTCAGCCGGAGCAGGCGGGATGGAATCCGGGCGGGTATCTCAACAATTCGATTGACCAGGTGAAAATTCATGTCCAGGCGTGACGTGGTGAAAATCGCTGTGATTGTTCTAGCCGCGCCGTTGCTGTGGGCGCAGTCCAATGAGTTACCGGCCGCACCTATCCAGGCGAAGGTAACCACCGCGTGCACCGAGTGCCACGAATCGCGCATCATCGTGCAACAGCGATTGAGCAAGGCGACCTGGACCAAGGTAGTGGACAAAATGATCAAGTGGGGAGCCTTCGTCGAGCCCGCGGATCGTGACGCGTTCATCGACTATCTCAGCACGAACTTTCCGCCGGACAAGCCGCCCTATGTGGCTCCGAGAACCGCGCGCCTGAAAAAGTAGGATGCTCGCGATATGCGAGCCTAGCCCGCCATTTCGAGGACGGCTCCGCCGTCCGTGGTGAACTCTTCCGTCGCGCCACGGTTCCGAAGCAGCAACCGAGCCTGCGCAAGACTGTTGTTGGCCACTTCGAAGCTGCCGGAACAATCCGTTTTCAGGTAGGGCAACCGATGCAGGGAATCGCCGGCGCCGTCAACGGTGACCGTGAGTTGCTGACTCTCCGGACCGGTACAGTTAAAGCTCCACAGCAGTTGCTGCGCATCGCGGGCGGTTTCGCGGAGTTTCCGGAAGACGAGCTTCCGACCGCCGTAGGTGAGCACGGCGTTGAAGAAGCGCATGCCCAGGGGCAGTTCATAGGTCAGCGCCTCGAAGCTGCCGGGGCCCTTGCCGGTGTCAGGAAAAAAGGCGTGGGTCCAGGTCCAGTGATTGCGATGGCGGTAGCCGCAGTTGTGTCCCTGAACGCCCCAGCCCAGGGGCTGGGAGCTGAACTTCCGGCCATCGAAATTAATCTCGCCTGAGAAAACGGCGTCGGAGTGCGGCGTCCGCGAGAAGCCGATCCATCCCTTGTCGCTGAGCGTGGCCTGCGCGGTCGACTGGTAGTGGAGGTTCCAGGAGACGCGGTGGTCGTCCGCGTCGATTCGTCCGCTGCAAGAATGATCGTCGATGTTATTTTCACCTATCCCGAAATGAAACGGGGTCTCGCCGCGAGCACTTAACTGCAAGCCATCCAAGGCGAATCTCTGAATCGAGGTTTGAGGACGCCGGCCGCGCGGAAACCATGTGGCCCACACCTGTACGGGCATTCCGGTTGGGTTTCCCGGGCATCCGGCGCGTCCCGGGTTCATCAGGAGATAGCGGAACCACCAGGCGCCGCTGCCGTCCGCCAATCCAAAGCGGAGAAACCATACTTCGTAGCGGCGGCGCATCGACAACCGGGAAAAGACGCGGTTCAGGTTTTTCACAGGCTCACAGGATATACGTCACATCGCCCGGAATCACGGGCTTGCTACGATCCCTTGCAAAGGACACGGTATGGTTGTTCTGGTGGTGGGAGGGGCCGGGTACATTGGAAGTCATACCGCCCACGCTCTGCGCCGCCACGGTCACGAAGTCATCATCTACGACAATCTTTCCACCGGACATGTGGGCCTCGCCGCAGGATTCGAGCTGATCGTCGGAGATGCCGCGGATTCCTCGAAACTGGCGGCCGTGCTTCGCCGGGTGGACGCGGTGATGCATTTTGCGGCCTGCGCCTATGTGGGCGAGTCGGTGGTAAGTCCCCGGAAATACCTCGAGAACAATGTGCGCGGCGGCTTGGCGCTGCTGCATGCGGTGCTCGATTCGGGGGTGCGGAAGTTCATCTTTTCGTCGAGCTGCGCGGTGTACGGAAACCCCGCGATTCTGCCGATGACCGAGCAGACGCCGCGATTGCCGGTAAATCCGTACGGCGCGTCAAAGCTCGCTCTCGAGTACGCGCTCGAAGCTTACGACCGCGCCTACGGATTACGTTTCGTGAGCTTCCGCTATTTCAATGCCGCCGGAGGGGATGAGGCGGGAATGGTCGGAGAACTGCATTTTCCCGAGACCCATCTGATTCCCTGCGCCTTTGAAGCGATTGCGGGAACTCGCGTCCTGGAGATTTATGGAGAGGACTATCCCACACTCGACGGTACCTGTGTTCGCGACTACATTCACGTGAGCGATCTGGCTGAGGCACACGTGCTGGGTCTGGATTATCTGCAGGGAGGCGCTTCGGCCGAACTGAACCTGGGCACTGGCCAGGGTTCTTCAGTGCGGGAAGTCGTGGGAACGATCGAGCGCATCGCGGGGCGGAAGGTGCCCAGCAGAGTGGCGCCCCGGCGGTCAGGCGATCCGGCAGAGTTGGTGGCGGACCCGGGCCTGGCTAGGAGCCTGCTGGGCTGGCAGGCTCGACGCTCATTGCCGGATATGGTCGCGAGCGCATGGCGGTGGAATCAGGCAAACTCCAAGGACACCCGGGAGTTGATTCCGGCCTAGTCGTCGTCCCCGCCATCGCTGGCGATGGCTTCCAATTGGTTCAGCAACGGGCTGTCTTTCGAAAGAAACTCCACGTGGCCGCACTTGGGGCAGACCAGCATGGCGTGTGCGCGACTGATGCCATAGGGCAGGAACGTGAACCGCGTCGGCCGATAGTCGGTCAATTCGGTATTGCAGCGGAGACATGAGACGGTCGGCTTGTCTTTCATCGAAAACATGCCCGCCGGCAGAGTTTCCGGCGTGGCTGGCTGGGGTTTCATAAGCGATTCCTCGGGTCCCTTTCGCGATCCAGAATGACAACGACTTCAGAGATTCGGGCAATTCTCCTGCCATGTGAACGGATGTACAAACAAAAGCAAGTATCTATCAACAAACCACATACCGAGGTGGTTGGGAATGCCGATCGAGGTTCCCGCGCGGGCAGTGGAAAAGTTGTGTCATCACAAAGGAAGATAATCCTTATGCTTCTGACGTCTGCGGTTGACGCCGCAGCGAGTTTCTCCCGGTGGGGTCGGGATGTGGATGTGATCGGGGATGCCTGCAAGCGGGGGCCTGAAGATGTAGAGTACTGTCAATGTTCTGCAAATGTGTGCAGTTCTGCCATGGGCTGAATGATTAAGGTGGCGGTCGTTTTCGGCGGAAAACAACCGTATTCGCGCGCTAGCGCAGAGTGGCAGAGATCGTGCATAACTGATTCTCAGGAAACCATCGCGGTCTGTGGGGGCAAGCGGTGGGTGCAACATTCCCAGGACCCGTTTTCCGTCCTTTAGCTGGATTGAAAAAAAGCAGAGCAGTTTCCTTGGCCGCTTGAAACCGAGGGGGAATTTCCTTCGTTTTCTTTTGGCTGCGAAGTGAAAGAGTGGAACTCACATCTGCCAATAAAGGGGGCACAATGAGGGAGCTTGGTAAAGAAGTGAGAAGGTTGTGGTGGGGATCAACTTGGCTGGCGGTGGTGTTGATTTTTGCTGCGAATGGAGCGCTCGCGGTGCAGGGGCAGACGAACGCGGTCTATCTGAATGCCAATATCGGCACGGTTTCGAACGCCAATGTTGTGCTTGGATATAAGAACGATGGGGGAAAGCTGACGCCTTTGCCGGGATCTCCGTACCTGACCGGTGGAACGGGAAGCGCGCCCGCGCCGGGCACGTCGCTGGGTTTGCAGACTGATGATGACCAGCAAGTGATCGTGAACAAAGCGGGCTCGCTTCTGTTCACGGTGAATGGTTTCAGCAATACGGTGGCAGTCTTTACGGTTAATTCCGACGCCAGTCTGACTCCGGTCAGCGGTTCGCCATACAACTCCGGCAGTCCACAGCCAGCCAGTCTGGGGCTGTTTGATGGTGCCTTAAGCAATGGGAACAGCTTTCTGGTGGTGGTGAACAAGGAAAGCGATCCCAATCAGATCAACCCGAAACAGCCGAATTTCCAGACATTCACAGTCGCCACCGACGGCACTCTGACGCACAACGCCGGTTCTCAGGTCTTACTTCCTTATGGGGCGACGCCTTCCCAGGCCGCGATTGGACAACAACACCTGGTGTTCGGTCTGCAATTCGCCGGCGGAGGAGTGGTCGGAGTGCCCTCGCAAATCTACTCTTATCGCATACGCTCCAACGGCACTTTGAAATTGAACGACACGGTGTTAACCCCGACCGGCAATGTGTTTCTGGGCGAGGTTGTGCATCCCACGCAGACGATCCTCTACGCCGCGCTCCCCGCGGACAGCCAGATTGCGGTGTACACCTACAGCACTTCGACTGGACTCCTGACCTACCAGACCAGCGTGCCCAACCCGGGTTCACTGGCTTGCTGGCTGGCGATCAACGCGGCCGGAACTCGTTTGTACTCGGGGGAGAGTGCGAGCAACTCGATTACGGTGTATGACCTGACCAACCCGTTGCTGCCGGTGCAATTGCAGCATCTCACGCTGACGCCGACGACCACTGGCAGTGGGGTGACGGTGATGCAGTTCGATCCCACGGGACAGTACCTGTACGCGATTTCGAATTCTCCGACGACTTCGTCCTTGCATGTCATGAACATCGCCACGGACGGAACCATGACGGAGACCGTAACACCGCTGACGCTGCCGGTTCCGAGCGGCAATTATCCAATCGGGCTGGCAACTTTAATGAAGTGACATTACCCTCGTTATCTGGGCCGTTTCGAGAACCGCTGTACGCGAAACCGAGACGGCCCTATAATGGGGAACTTCGGCAGCAAGCATGGAATTACTGCTTAACCTGATCTGGGTGTTGTTGGCTGTTCCCGCCTTCTGGTTGTGGCGGCACGAGGCCGTGCCCGCGCGCCGAAACCGGTATCTCAGTCCCTTGCGCATCGTGCTGGTTCTGGGATTCGTTCTGCTTTTGCTGTTCCCCGTCATTTCCGCAACCGATGATCTCCGGGCCATGCAACCGGAGACCGAGGAATCGCCCGCAGTAAGGCGGGTGTACCGCAGCGCGGAACATGAGAAAAACAACCAGCAAGTCAGCCACGTCGGGGCTTCGCCGGCGCTGCTCGCGGTTTCACTCGCACCGGATCGGAATGACGAATTCAGCGGGCTCGTATTCACGCCCGCAGTTTCCTTACCCGCCGCGCTTCGGTTGCACTCCCATAGCGGACGCGCTCCTCCCTTCTTCGTACTCGCCTAATCTCACCACTTCTCGCGAATCTTGTTTTTCTTAAAAAAGAGGCTGCGCCTCCCACGTTCGAGGCGGGGGCTATTTTTTCTCTTTTGAACGACGCGCCGCTTATCCGGCGTGGTAACGGAGCGCTTCATGCGAAAGATAGCGCAGCGCTGCCTGCTATTGGCGCTGATTTACAGCGGGGTCTTACCTGCCGTGGCCCAGGAACCCTGGACCTGGGAAAAAGTGCGGACACGCTTTGAACAGGACAACCCGACTCTGAAAGCGGGCCAGTTGAACATCGATGAATCGAAGGCCGAGGAAATCACGGCGTATCTGCGGCCGAACCCGAATCTGACGGTGACCGCGGACCAGATTGATCCGTTCAACGGCGGACCATCCCACGGGCCTTTTGCCTACTGGCTGCCGGTGGCATCGGTGGACTACCTGCACGAGCGCCAACACAAGCGTGAATTGCGTCTGCAAAGTGCCCAGAACGCGACCGCGATTGCCACGTCTTCGCAGACCGACTTGGAGCGCACGCTGCTATTCGAATTGCGCAGCGCTTTCATCCAAACCATGCAGGCCGAGGCAATCCTGCGCCTGGCCAGGGAAAACCTGTCTTACTACGACCAGTTCCTTCAGGTCAGCCGGGAGCGGTTCAAGGTTGGCGACATCGCGCAGATCGACCTTGATCGCCTGGAGTTGCAGCGCGTGCAATTCGAGTCTGACGTGCAGACCGCGCAGGTGAATCTGCGCACCGCAAAGATCCAGCTTCTGACGCTGCTGAATGACCGGATGCCGGTGGAAAAATTCGAGATCGAAGGCTCGTTCGACTTTAACGAACAGATTCAGCCGCTGGATGAGTTTCGCCGCATCGCGATCGACAGCCGTCCGGACCTGAAGGCCGCCGTCGAAGCCGTCGACAAGGCCAAGACCGACCATCAGTTGGCGATCGCCAATGGTTCGACCGATCCAACTCTGGGGTTTGATGTTGGCCGCAATCCACCCATCGACGCCTATTTCGGGGTCAGCGTCAGCATTCCGTTGCGCATCTTCGATCGAAATCAGGGAGAAAAGTTGCGCACCCAGCTGGACATCAGCCGCAGCGAGAGATTGCGGGATGCGGTGCAGGCGCAGGTGTTCAACGATGTCGATTCCGCATACGCCGCACTCGACAGTAACCTGGAACTCCTGCGGCCTTACAAGGCGAGATATCTGCAGCAGGCGCTGCGAGTCCGAGACACGGTTTCTTTTGCCTACCAGCATGGCGGCGCATCGCTGCTGGACTTCCTCAATGCCCAGAATGACTACCGAAGTATTCAACTGAACTATCTGAGTCTGATCGGTTCCTACCTGACAGCGGCGGGCCAGTTGAATCTTGCTGTAGGTCGGGAGGTAATCCAATGAACCAGCCATACGCACATTTCTTGAGTTCAAGGGCGAACGCCAACGCGGCCTCCGGCCGTTGCCCTTGGAGAGGCACGGCAGAGACACGCCCCTCTGCCGTGCTGTCCTCTACATTCCCGACGCGAAGGCGCTACCGCCGTTTGGGACGGGCCGGGATCGCTTCCATTCTGTTTCTGACTCTGATCGCCGCCGGCTGCTCCCGCGATATCGAAGCCTCGTCGACGAAAGAGGAGATCACCCGGGAGCCCGGCGTTTTTGAAGTGGATCATCCTGAACTCTTCAAACTCGCGACCGTGGAAACCCGGGATCTGCCCACGCAAGTGACCGCCAACGGAACGGTGAATCCCGACGTCAACCGGACCATCCACGTCACCTCCATGGGTTCGGGACGGGTGGTGGATTTGAAGGTGAGACTGGGCGACTACGTGAAAAAAGGCCAACTACTCATGATGGTTTCCAGCCCCGATCTGGCCGGTGTGATGGCGGACTACCAGAAGGCCAAAGCGGACGAGGATCTGGCGCACCGCGGGCTGGACCGTGCGCAACTGCTATACGACCGCGGCGCACTGGCGGAAAAAGACTTGGAGACGGCGCAGAACGCTGAGAGCAAAGCCAGAGTGGACGTGGCCGCCGCCGAGCAGCACGTTCGCATCATGGGCGGCGACCCACTGCACCCGAGCGCGCTGATTCCTCTGCGGGCGCCGGTTTCGGGAACCATCGTCGAGCAAAATGTGGCCGGGTTTGAGGGAATCAAAAGCCTCGACAACACTCCGAATTTGTTCACTATCGCAGATCTCACCCAGGTCTGGGTGGTGTGCGACGTGTTCGAAAACGATCTTGGGGAGGTGCACATCGGGGACGCGGCCGAAGTGCGCCTCAATGCGTTTCCCGATCGGGTTTTTCACGGCAGGGTGGCCGACATTTCGCGCGTACTCGACCCCAACACCCGTTCCGCGAAGGTGCGCATTGTACTTGCCAATGGTGACGGATCGCTCCGCCCCGGCATGTTCGCGACCGCAACCTTCCGTTCCCGCAAAACGCAACCCCGAGTTGTGGTTCCGACCATCGCGGTGATGCGGTTGCACGACAAGGATTGGGTCTTCCGCAAAGACGGAGCCAGCCGCTTTCGCAGAATGGAAGTTCATGCCTTGGGCGTGACTCCGGATGGGTTTACCCAACTGCAGGATGGGATCGATGCGGGACAGCAAGTGGTGGCGAACGCGTTGGAGTTCTCGACTGCGGTGGCGGAGCAAGGCAAATGATCGGGTCGCTTATTGCACGATATGGGCTCTCCGGAAGCGCGCTTTCTGGAAGAAAGCGGGCACGTCGATTGAGACATTCGGAATTCTGTTGTGCAGTTTTCCTGCAGGGTATTTATTCCTATGCGTGCGTTTTGAGTAGAGTCTATTAGCTCCAGCGTTTCATCTCACAAAACCTGGTGCCCTGCTGATTTTCGACGGCCGCGCGCGCACCGAGCAATCGAAGAGAACGCGCAGCAATCCCCAAAACTGGTTGCACAAGGCTGGACAGATTGTGCATCAATCTGCACAAGGACCGTGATGCAATCGCAAAACACCATGTTTCTTCATCGCTATGATTTGGCCCCTAACCTGCACCATGTCGCCAAGGTTCTGTGCTTGACCGTAACCCCCCAACCTTGCCCCTTCCTATCCTGAAGGGCAGGCTCGGTCAGGATCACAACAATTAATCGATGCCGGCGGGGCAAGCGGCAGGGCTCCCGATGGCGAAATGGTTACAGAGGCGGGGATAACCGTTCATGTGGCCGACGCTTGCAGTTGCAGAATTCCAATAGGAGGATGAGGAAGTCATGAGCATGTCACACGCAGGCCGCTTCTTGTTGCGGCATCGCCCGGGTGTTCTTCTGAGCCTGGTTCTGATCCTGAGCACGGTGGCGGCCTTCGCCCAGGTCAACGCCCTGTACATCGAGAGCAACATCGGCCAGCTACCTGGGAAAAACTCCGTTTACGCTTTCAAGAACGACGGAACCGGGAAGATGAGCCTGATCAAGGGATCTCCGTTCGCCACCGGCGGCACCGGAGTCTTTGAGATGAACTCGGTTTTCTCGCCCGGTTTCCAGGCGGATCAGGAAATCGTCGTCAACGCTGCTGGCACCCTTCTTTTCGCCGTTAACGGCGATTCGAACACCATCACTTCGTTCGGGATCAACTCCGACGGCAGTCTGACGCAACTCAGCACCGCCGCTTCGAACGGTCAAGACCCGGTCAGCATCGGTCTGGACGAAACCAGCCTTGCTGGACCGCAGATGACCGTGGTCAACCAGGCAGCTGACCCGCTGCAGATTGGCGGAATCCCAAATATCACCAGCTTCACCTTCGACGAGACGACCGGAATTTTGACCCCGGTCGCCAACTCCACAATTAACTACCCGACAGGATCTCTGCCCGCTCAGGCCCTGGTTAGCCCCAGCGGAAAGTTTGTCTTCGTGGTTCAGTTCATGGATGGCGGACTGTTCACGTCGTATGACGTGGGCGCGGGTGGTTTGCTGGTTCCGAACAACAGCATGCTGCCGGTTCGCGGGCCCGTGTTCCTGGGCGCGACAGCACACCCGAAACAGCGCGCGGTTTACGTCGGCATGCCTGCCGTGAACCAGATGGCGGTTTACACCTACAACACCGCTGGAACGCTGGCTTTCGCGAAGGACATTGTCAATCCCGGCTCGTTGATCTGCTGGCTGACGACCGACACGGCTGGAAGCCACCTCTACACAGTGGAGTCTGGCACGCGCACTGTCACTCTTTATGACATCAGCGGCAGCAACTACCTGAAGCCTCTCCAGGTGCAGCACCTGACCTTGAAGGGCACCACGGACGAACCCACCAACGTAAAGCTGGATCCGACCGGAAAATTCCTGTACGTCCTCGGGTTGCAGCCGAATGGTACGACGCCAGGGAACTTCCTCCACATCCTGAATGTGAGCAGCACGGATGGCTCACTCACCGAAACTCAGAATCCCATCAAGATTCCCATTCACACGGGTGAAGTACCGATGGGACTCGCGGTGGCGATGAAGTAAGATCGCGTCCGCGGAAGACTATATGGGGCGGGTCTTTGATCCGCCCCTTTTCTTTTGGTAGTGGATCTAGGGCCGTACGGCGGGCGACGACACGTCGATGGCTGCTTTGCTCAGTGCGTCTTGCAGAGCCAGCAGATGGCGCTCCTGCGTCAGATAGCTGATGACCATCATTCTTAGAGCTCCGCGGCCGTTCACCACGGTATCGGAAATCCAGCGTTGTCCGTCTCTGGTCACTGCCTCCACGATCTCAAGTTGGGCCGATGCTCGTTGTTGTGGACTGAGCTCGGCACTTCCTCAGCTGAAAGGTCACAATCGGCAGTGCCGGCGGAACGACCAACTCAAAATATTGCGAATGACGCACCCAGTCCGCAAAGTCGCCAGCCAGCTTCAATTGCCGGTCGATGAGTTCTTCGTACGCTTTGCGCCCGTGTACTCGCAGCGTCAGCCATAACTTCAGCGAGTTCATGCGGCGCGTCCATTGCGTGCTGATGCGCGAATTATCGGGAAGCTTGGCGGCGGCAGCTTTGGGCATGTAGGGAGCCGCCACGGAGAAGGCACGTTCCATGACCTCGGGTTGGCTGGTGAGAATGACTCCGGCGGCGAAGGGAACTGCCAGCCACTTGTGCGGATCGATGGTGATGGAGTCCGCCAGTTCAATGCCGCGCACCAGGTGCCGGTGAACGTCCGAAAAGATGACAGACCCGCCGTAAGCACCGTCCACATGCAGCCACAAGCCGTGTTTTCGGCAGACCTCGGAAATCGCAACCAGATCATCGACCGTGCCCGAATTCGTGGTGCCCGCCGTAGCGACAACGCAAAACGGCTTCGCTCCGGCGGACAGGTCCTCGGTAATGGCCCGCTCCAGCGCTGCGGGGTCGAGCTGAAGACTCTGAGTAACGGGAATTCGTCGCAGGTTCTTGCGTCCGATCCCCAGCAAACCCGCCGACTTATCGAGCGAATGATGGGATTCGGCAGACGCGTACGCCACAGGACGCGCTCCGATCGACGCCACACCATTCTCCACGGCATCGGGGAAGCCCGCAGCTAACGCCATGGCCAGACCGCTGAAGTTGGCCTCATTGCCTCCGCTGGTAAAGGTTCCGTTGAACGGCCCCGGCCACCCAACCCGTTCGCCGATCCAGCGAACTGTCTCCAATTCGATCTTCGAAGCCAGTTGTGAGCGCGCCAGGGTTGCGAGTTGCGGGTTGAGCGCAGCCACCAGCGCCTCTGCCATCACTCCCATGTAGGTGGGAGTGGGATTCATCAGGCCAAAATAATTAGCGCTGGGAACGTGGAATCCCCGGTCCGTCATCGCTTGGAAAATCCCGGCCAGCGCTTTTCCGGGATCTTCGCCATGCTCGGGAAGCGGCTCGTCAAGCGGTCCATAGGTGCGTTGATCGGCGGGCAATTGCACCGGGCGATCAGGCAGGGAAGAGAAGAACGCGTCGATATGATCGATCAGCTGATAGCCGAGACGACGGCGAGTTTCAGAATCGAATTCGAAGCTCATGGCCTTATTCGATTCCAGTCTGCCGGGAAAGGAGGCAAAACGTCCATCCGAATCTTGCCGTCAAACCACCGCCACGGCTGCCAGTGACTACTCGCTACCCGCGTCCGTTTTTTCCCGCCTTAGTAGAGGAAACAGGATGACATCGCGAATGCTCGAGGAATTAGTAAACAGCATGGTGAGACGATCGATGCCGACGCCCACGCCTCCGGCTGGCGGCATTCCGTAGGACAAGGCCCGAATGTAATCCGCATCCATCTGGTGGGCTTCCTCGTCTCCACGTTCGCGTTCCTTGAGTTGCTGCTCGAACCGGTTGCGCTGATCTTCGGGGTCGTTGAGCTCGCTGAATCCGTTCGAGATCTCCATCTGCCCGGCGTAGATTTCAAAGCGCTCCGTCCATTCAGGCTCGTCCGCTTTCTGCTTGGAGAGCGGAGAAACTGCAGTGGGGAATTCGTAGATCACCGTCGGCTGGATTAAATGCTCTTCCGATGCTGCCTCAAACAGACTGGCAATCGTCCTTCCCACGGGTTCCTTGGGATCATAAGGAATATGCGCGTGACTGCTGTTGAAGCGCTTTACCAGGACCTCAACGGACTCACGAGAAGCAAAATCCGACATCTCGGGCTTGGCTCCGGCAGCCTCGGGCCAGTAATGGATAATTGCTTCGCGCATGGTCATCTTCTGCCACTTCGACCAATCGAGAGTGTGATCGCCCCACTGCGTCTGAGTGCCGCCTGTCACATCTCTCGCGGCCTGCTCAATCAGCTGTTGAGTCAGTTCCATGACCACGCGGTAGTCGGCATAGGCCTGGTAAAACTCCAGCATGGTGAATTCGGGGTTGTGGCGAGTCGAAATGCCTTCGTTGCGGAAGTTGCGGTTAATCTCATAGACGCGATCGAGCCCGCCGACCGTGAGCCGCTTGAGATAGAGCTCAGGCGCGATCCGCAGATAGAGATCGGTGTCGAGCGTGTTGTGGTGCGTGACGAACGGCTTGGCCACGGCTCCGCCGGCGATGGGATGCATCATCGGGGTCTCGACTTCAATGAACCCCCGGGCGTCGAGCGAGCGGCGCAGCGACTGCACCAGCTTGCTCCTCTTGATAAATACCTCGCGCACCTCAGGGTTCATCACCAGGTCGACGTAACGCTGCCGGTATCGCAGCTCCACATCCGTGAGGCCATGCCATTTCTCGGGCAGGGGCAGCAGATCCTTGGAAAGGAATGTGATCTCCTCGACGTGGATGGAAAGTTCTCCGGTGCGAGTGCGGAAGAGATATCCGCTGACGCCGATGTGATCTCCCAGATCGAGGAGCTTGTAAAGTTCAAACCCTTTCTCCCCGACGGCATCTTTCTTGACGTAAATCTGCAGGCGCTCGCCATTCTGCTGGAGGTGAGCGAATCCGGCTTTCCCCATGAGGCGGATCGCCATGATCCTGCCGGCCACGCGCACGTTAACGCGGGGATTTTCCAGTTCCTCCGCGGTTTTTGCACTGTAATCCCTCAAGATCTGGGGAATGGTGTGGGTGAAGTCGTACTTGCGCGGGTACGCCTGCTGGCCGAGGGCCTCAATCCGGTGCAGTTTGTCGCGGCGCAGTTGGTAGATTTCGTCGTCGAGTGCCAAGGAGATCCTTAATGGTCAAGAGGTAAACAGTGATTATAAACAAGGAACATCTTCCGGCTTGGTCACAAGTCCTTGAAGCCGGATGCAGTCCGCAGTACTATTACGGGCTCTCGTTTTTCAGGAACGCTTGCGCGAGGAGTGGATGCCGGAAAACTACATTCCCATCTTTATCTTTATCGCTCTCGTCGGGATCTTATTGCCCGTGACCTTGCTGGCCGCCAAGTTGGTGCGGCCGGACAATCCGGGCAAAACCAAGCTTATGCCCTACGAGTGCGGCATCGACCCGGTCGATAACGCCCGCGGACGTTACACCGTCCGATTCTATATTGTGGCCATCCTTTTCGTGGTCTTCGACGTGGAGACCATCTTCCTGTTTCCCTGGGCCGTGATGTTCAAAGCCTTCGGCCTGTTTGGCCTGTTCGAGATCCTGCTTTTTCTCCTCATTCTGGTGGTGGGTTTCATCTGGGTGTGGAGAAAAGGCGCGCTGGAGTGGGTGTGAGACTCTGGCTTCGAGCCGGAGCCTGAGAGAGGCACCCAATCCGTTGACACCATTACCAGCAAGCTGTTAGAAGTTAACGTTCTTCAGAAAGCATTTGCGCCGCCGGAGGTGTGTACCTTCCGCAGCTATGCCCGAAGAAACCAAATCGCCCACACCGCCGCCGCCGGGCGGTGAGCAGAAACCGGCGGCGGAGAAGCCTTCCACGGCTCAGTCCGCTGCTATTCCCCCAAGAGCTCCCGCGGCTGAGAAGCCCGCGCCTCCTCCCAAGCCCGCAGGTCCGGTCCCGGTGCCCTGGGAATCTGCAATGACCATCCGCTTGAAGGGACAATACGGATCGGGCATTGCCGCGAGCGCGTATCTGGGGCAGAACTACCTGGTGGTCGACTCTTCTCTGATCCCTGAATTGCTCCAGGTTCTGCGCGACCAGGAACAGTTTGACTACTGTGTGGATCTCACGGCCGTCCATTATCCGAATCGCGAAAAGCAGTTTGATGTGCTGTGGATTTTGTACTCTTTCGAGAAGAACGAGCGAATCCGGGTAAAGACCATGATCGCCGACGGCGCTTCGCTCCCGAGTTCCACCTCGATCTGGGCGACCACGAACTGGCTGGAAAGGGAAGTCTTCGACATGTTCGGAATCCGTTTTGAGGGACATCCGGACCTGAAGCGCATCCTGTTGCCCGAAGGGATGGAAGGGCCACCCGTTGCGCAAGGAATACGGCATCATCCAGCAGGATCAGGAGTGGGTGCAGATCAACCTGGGCATCGAGAGCGGCCAATGACGGATCCGACCACCTACATCTCCCATCTCGAACTCGGCGAGCCGGATAAGACCTATCTCGATACCAACGAACTCATCATCAATATGGGGCCGCAGCACCCGGCGACCCACGGCGTGTTGCGCGTGATCCTGAAACTCGACGGCGAGAAGGTGTTGGGCACCGAGTGTGTGATCGGCTACCTGCATCGCGGCGTGGAGAAGATTGCCGAACACCGCACCTACACAATGTTCAATCCTTACGTGGACCGCATGGACTACGTAGCTGCGGTCTCGAACGGCCTTGGCTACTGCGAAGCGGTCGAGAAACTGCTGAACATTGAAGCGCCTCCGCGGGCGAATTACATCCGCGTCATCCTTACGGAATTGAATCGTCTGGCCAGCCACCAGCTTTGGCTGGGGACACATGCCCTCGACATCGGGGCCATCACCCCTCTCTTCTATTTGTTCCGCGACCGGGAAGAAATTCTCAAGATTTTCGAGAAATATTGCGGCGCTCGCCTGACCACGCATGCCTTTCGCATCGGCGGCTGCCAGTACGAGACCTACGAAGGCTTCGAGCGCGATGTGGAGAAGTTCATCGCGTTTGCCAAACCAAAGATCGACGAATACGAGACCCTGCTGACCACCAACCGCATCTGGCTGGAGCGGACAAAGGGAGTCGGCGTGATCTCGGCCGCCAATTGCAAGGCGCTGGGCGTGACCGGACCGGTGTTGCGGGCCAGCGGCGTGAAATGGGATCTGCGCAAGGCTCAGCCGTACGCGGCCTATCGGGATGTGGAGTTCGAGATTCCTACTGGCACCAATGGTGACACCTACGACCGGTACCTGGTGCGGATGGAGGAGATGCGGCAATCTCTGCGGATTCTCGAGCAGGCCGTCAGGAAAATTCCGGAAGGTCCGATCATGGCGAAGGTGCCCAAGGTGCTGAAGCCGCCGGTGGGGGAGATCTATCACTCCATCGAAGCGCCCAAAGGGGAGTTGGGATACTTCATCGTCAGCGATGGATCCACGCAGCCTTATCGCGTGCGTGTGCGTCCGCCGTCGTTCGTCAATCTGCAGGCGCTCGATCTCATGGTGCGTGGCGCTCTGGTCGCCGACGTGATCGCGGTCATCGGCACGCTCGACATTGTTCTGGGTGAGGTGGACCGGTAATGCTCGACTACATCACCTCATATCTGAAGAGCAACCAGACTCCGGGGCAAGCCGGGAATCTCTTCTGGGCGTTCGTCTACATTCTGCTGATCTTCGTCGGCCTCTCGGTCGCGGTCATCGCGATGAACTGGCTGGAGCGTAAGATTCTGGCGCACATGCAGATTCGCCTGGGTCCCATGCGGGTGGGCCCGCACGGCCTTCTCCAACCCATCGCAGACGCGATCAAGCTGCTGTTGAAGGAAGACATCATTCCGTCCGAAGCCGACCGCTTCGTCTTCTGGATTGCGCCGTTCATGGTAGTGCTCACGGCCTTTACGGTTTTCATTGTGGTGCCGTTTGGCCCCACGCACGCGGTCACTGACATGAATATCGGCATCCTCTTTATGCTGGGCGTCTCTTCGCTCAGCGTGCTGGGGATCGTGATGGCCGGGTGGGCCTCGAACTCGCACTACCCGCTGATCGGCGCGTTGCGCTCGAGCGCGCAGATGGTCTCTTACGAGATAGCGATGGGATTGGCCGTCCTCTCCGCGATTTTGATGACCAGCCTCAACGAGGATGGCGTCGGGACACTGAGCATGATCGGCATCGTCAAGGCGCAGCAAGCGCAGCACACCTGGTTCATCTTCAAGTTTTTCCCGCTCGGGTTGATCGCCTTTGTGATCTTCGCCATCGCCATGGTGGCGGAGACCAATCGCGCCCCGTTCGACTTGCCGGAAGCCGAATCGGAACTGACGGCGGGCTTCCATACCGAGTACAGCGGCTTCCGCTGGTCTTTGTTCTTTCCTGGCGGAATATTCGGCCATGATCGCCGTGTCATCGATCGCGGTGACGCTGTGGCTGGGGGGATGGATGCGCCCGTTTCCCACCTGGCTCAGCGGAGATACCTGGGACCTGGTTTTCTCGCTGATCCCCGGATTGACGTTTCTGTTTTTTGCGGGAATCGCGTTCTACAGCACCTCGCGCATGCCGAAGCATCCTTATTTCCGCATCCAGACGATCGGACTCGGGGGATTTGGCGCGGCACTGGCGCTGATTGGGATCATCCTATTCGTCCCCGCGGTCCGCGATCGCATTCAGGACATCTTCTGGTTCGCGGCCAAAGTTGCGGGTTTTATGTATCTCTACATCTGGTATCGCGGGACCTTCCCGCGCTACCGTTTTGACCAGTTGATGAAGGTGGGATGGAAAGTTCTGTTGCCCGTCGGGCTGGCGGTGTTATTCGCCACCGGCATGATGGGCCTGCGCGTGGAATTGTGGGAGAAGTTTAAAGAACTACTATGATGCCGGTAGCCACAACGTTTTTCTTTTACTTCTTGTCGGGACTCGCCGTGCTGGGCGCGGTGCTGGTGGTCACGCGCAAGAACCCGGTGCATTCCGCGCTGTCGCTGATTCTCACGCTGCTCGCTCTGGCAGGGTTGTACCTGATGCTGTATGCCCCGTTTGTCGCCGGAGTGCAGATCATCCTTTATGCCGGCGGCATCATGGTGCTGTTCCTGTTTGTCATCATGCTGGTCAACATCGACCGCGCCGGAAAAGAGGAGCAGTTCAACAAGCAGTGGCTGGTGGGAATCGTCGCTGCGGTGGCGCTGTTTGGTCTTTTCGTAGCCGTGTTCGCGAAAAGCCGGTCCGCGTTTCCCGACACTCTGGCGCAGTTGCCGGAGGATTCCAATACCCAGCAGATCGCGCAGGTTCTCTACACCAATTACATGTTCGCGTTCGAGATTGCGTCGTTATTGCTGCTGGTAGCAATCATCGGCGCGGTAGTTATGGCGAAGAAAAAAATTTAGTACCCAGCAAGCGAAGAGCCGAGAGCTGATTTTATGGCACCGATTGGAATCATTCATTATCTCGTGGTGGCTGCGGCGCTGTTCATCCTGGGCGTGATCGGCGTCCTGACGCGGCGCAACGTGGTCATCGTGTTGATGTCGATCGAACTGATTTTGAACGCCGTGAACCTGAACCTGGTGGCGTTCTCCCGGCTTTACGGATTGCAGGGACAGGTCTTTGCCATCTTCATTATTACGGATGCGGCCGCCGAAGCGGCGGTGGGCCTGGGCATTCTGATCGCTTTCTTCCGTAATAAAGAAACGATCAACGTGGACGAAGTGGATTTGTTGAAGTGGTAGAGAGGCAGCTTTTAGCCATTAGCACTTAGCATTTAGCCAGGAAAGGTCCTTGCCGCCATCCTTGGGGAACGGAACGGGCCAAATGCTAACTGCCAAGTGCTAAGTGCTTAGCTAGATCCGCTGAGTGCTGACTGCTTGTTTTCAGAGTGCTGAATGCTATTTCTAGACTACATCTGGCTGATTCCCCTGTTGCCGGCGCTGGGCGCGGCGATCATGCTGCTGTTCGGCCGCAAGATGCAGAAGTCGTCCGTCAACATTGTCTGCGTCGGCCTGGTGGTGGTGGCATTTCTCTTCGCCTGTGGCGCAGTCTGGCAGTACACGGGCTACGCGGAAAGCAATCCGGGAAAACCCTTTCAGACGATTTTGTATACCTGGCTCGGCACCGATACGGGCAACCTGACCTATCTCACCAAGTCCGGCGCTCCGGCTGCGTTTCACGCCGATGCCGGCTTCCTGCTTGATCCGCTCTCGAGCATCTGGCTGCTGTTTGTGACCGGCGTCGGCATGCTGATTCACATCTACTCGACCGGTTACATGGCGCATGAGGGCGGGTATTACCGCTTCTTCGGATACCTCAACCTCTTCATGTTCTCGATGCTCACGCTGATCCTGGCGAATAACTACGCCCTGATGTTCGTGGGCTGGGAGGGCGTCGGGTTGTGCTCGTACTTGCTGATCGGTTTCTATTTCCATCGCAAGTCGGCCAGCAACGCCGCGAATAAAGCGTTCATCGTGAACCGGATCGGCGATGCCGGCTTCCTGCTGGGCATGTTCGCCATTGCCTGGTACTTCGGATCGGTTCGCTTTATCGACGTGACCAATCTGGCGCGCAGCGGACACTTCCTGATCGGCGATCCCGTGATCACCGCCGCAACGCTACTGCTGTTTGTCGGCGCCTGCGGAAAGTCAGCGCAGATTCCTCTTTATATCTGGCTGCCCGATGCCATGGAGGGCCCGACACCGGTTTCCGCGCTCATCCACGCCGCCACCATGGTGACGGCGGGCGTCTATATGGTCGCGCGATCCAATGCGTTATTCGTGCTCGCTCCCAGTTCGATGAAGACGGTCGCCATCATCGGCGCGCTGACCGCCATCGTTGCGGCTTCGATTGGACTGGTGCAGAACGACATCAAGCGGGTGCTGGCCTATTCCACGGTTTCGCAGCTGGGATACATGTTTCTGGCGCTGGGCGTCGGCGCGTTTGCCGCCGGCGTATTCCACGTGTTCACCCATGCTTTCTTCAAAGCTCTTTTGTTCCTTGGCTCCGGCTCGGTGATCCATGCCATGAGCGGGGAGCAGGACATGCGGAACATGGGAGACCTGGGGCACCGCATTCCCACTACGCACAAGACCATGTTCATCGCCACGCTGGCGATCTCGGGAATCTTCCCCTTCGCCGGATTCTTTTCCAAAGACGAGATTCTGTGGCAGACGTGGACCTCGGAAGGCGGAGCGTACCGCTGGCTGTGGTTGATCGGCGTCATCACGGCGCTCATGACGGCGTTTTACATGTTCCGGCTGATGTTCCTGACATTTCATGGCAAGCCGCGCATGAGCCACGAAGTCGAACATCACATTCACGAGTCGCCGCGGTCGATGACCGTTCCCCTCATCATTCTCGCCTTCTTCTCGATTTTCGCGGGCTTTCTGGGATGGCCGCACAGCCTGGGCGGATCCGATCGCTTCGCGAAATTCCTGGACCCAGTGTTTGCCCACGAAGCGCCGGTTTTTCGCGCTGAAGAACCTGGTCAGTTGGCCGCCGGCAAGAGGGAAGAGCAGGAGCGCACCGATCCCACCGAATACCTGCTGATGGCCCTCTCTCTGGGATTGGCGGTGGCAGGCGCCGGCTGGGCCTGGAAGTATTACCGTCACGCCGACAAGGACTACGTCGAACCTATCGCAGCCGCGGCGCCTCCTGTCTATGACGTGCTCTTGAATAAGTACTACGTCGATGAGGGATATGACTACGTCTTCACGGGGCGCCGCAAGATCGACGGCGTGCGCCTGGGAGTTCTGGGCCTCGGAGGGGCGTCGGCCTGGTTCGATACTCATGTGATCGACGGGACGGTGAACGGTGCGGGACGGCTGACGCGGTTTACCGGCAAACTCTCGAACTGGTGGGATAAGTGGATCATCGACGGGCTTTTTGTGAATGGCCCGGCCATCTTGGCGCGCGTGTTTTCTTATCCGCTGCGCATGCTGCAGTGGGGCCTGGTGCAGTGGTACGCGCTGGTCATGACGGCGGGGCTCGTGGGCTTTATGGCGTACTACATGTGGCGTTGACGACGCAGGTGGACCTCGGCGCTTTGTAAAGCCGGAACTGAGAATTGAGAAACCGCTTTTATGCAAAGTCACATACTCTCGATCATCCTTTTTACGCCGCTGGTGGGCGCGCTCCTGCTTTTGTTTGTTCCCAAGGAGAATAAAGAGGCTATCCGCTGGATCGCGAATATCTTCGCGTTTCTCGGCTTTCTGGTCTCGCTGCCGCTGGTGCCCTGGTTCTGGGCGCAGCGTTTCACCGACACGCCAACCCACTTCAAATTCATCGAGGGCATGCCCAACAACTGGATCCCCTCCATCGGCGCGGGCTACTACCTGGGCATCGACGGGATTTCCTTCCTGCTGATCATGCTCACTACGCTGCTGGGCGCGGTTTCGATCCTCTCGTCGTGGGCGGCGATTGAGAATCGCGTGAAGGAATACTACGTCTGGTTCCTGATCCTGCAGACCGGAATGCTGGGCGTTTTCATGTCGCTCGACTTCTTTCTGTTCTTCATGTTCTGGGAAGCCATGCTGGTGCCGATGTACCTGCTGATCGGCATCTGGGGCGGCCCGCGCAAACTTTACGCGGCCATCAAGTTCTTCCTCTATACGCTGTTCGGTTCCGTGCTGATGCTGCTGGCGGTGCTCTATCTTTACTTCCATCACCACAGCGTTCTCGGTGTCTTCACTTTCGCCATTCCCGAGCTCTATAAGACGGCTCCGCAGATTCCGTTCCACGCCGCCATCTGGCTGTTCATCGCGTTCTTCCTGGGCTTCGCCATCAAGGTGCCGATGTTCCCGTTCCACACCTGGCTCCCCGACGCGCACGTCGAAGCGCCCACTGCAGGCTCCGTCATTCTGGCCGGAGTTCTGCTGAAGATGGGAACGTATGGATTCCTGCGCTTCGCGCTGCCGTTCTTCCCGCAGGTCCTGCTGAGCTCGTCGACGTTCCTGGGCATGACCCCGCGCGGCTGGATGATCTTTCTCTCGATCATCGGCATTCTTTATGGCGCGCTGGTTTCGCTGGTGCAGAAAGATATGAAAAAGCTGGTGGCCTACTCTTCGGTGAGCCATCTGGGCTTCTGCACCCTGGGAATCTTTGCGCTGACTCCGCTCGGCCTCAGCGGATCGGTGATTCAGCAAGTCAACCATGGGATCTCGACGGGCGCGCTGTTCTTGATCGTCGGCATTCTTTATGAGCGCCGCCACACCCGCGAAATTTCTGAATACGGCGGCATCGCCAATGTGATGCCACTCTACGCCATCATCGCCATGATCATGTTCCTGTCATCGATGGGCCTCCCGCTGCTCAACGGCTTCATCGGTGAGTTTGCGATTCTGCAGGGCACGTTCATGGAGAACTGGCGCTGGGCGGCGTGGGCCGCGCCTGGAGTCATTCTCGCGGCCGCTTATCTTCTTTGGCTTTATCAGCGGGTGTTTTTCGGGACGGTCACCAATCCTAAGAACGAGAAGCTGCACGACCTGACGCCCCGCGAGGTGCTGACCTTTGCACCGCTGGTGATTGTCGCCTTCTGGATCGGCCTCTATCCCAAGCCGCTCTTCGAGATTCTGGAGCAGCCAGTGAATCAACTGGTGCAGACGATTCGTCCCGGATATCAGGTGGGAAACGGTGTGGTGAATGCGTATGTTCGCCCGGTAAGTCCGCAAGTTGTGAATGTGGCCGTCGTTCCGGCGACCGCCAAGGAGAACAAATAAGTGGGCGGCGGCCTGGGACAATTCTTTACCGGCACGGACTATTTGTTGTCCTTGCCCATCATTCTGCTCACGCTCTTCGCGTTGGGAATCCTGCTCATCGACCTGATGATTCCCCCGGAGTGGAAGTGGGCGAATGCGGCTACCGCGTTCGTCGGCGTGATGTTCGCGACCGCCGGGGTGATAAAGATCCAATGGCAGTTTGCGCAGCAACATGTGAACAGCCAGTCGGGTTTTTTGAATGCGATGGCGGTTGACCACTTCACGCTCTACTTCTGGTATCTCTTTCTCGCCGGAACCGCGATCTCCATCCTCATGTCGGTCCGCTATCTTGAAGTCGAGCATGAGAATCACGGCGAGTACTACGCGCTGATGCTGTTTGCCGTCGTGGGCATGATGTGCATGGCCGCGAGCTTCGACATCGTGCTGACTTTTATCGGACTGGAATTGATGGCGATCTCCACCTACGTGCTGGTGGGCTTCCTGCGCACCGATCGCCGCTCCAACGAAGCGGCGCTGAAATATCTGCTGCTCGGGGCATTTTCGTCCGGGATTTTTGCCTACGGGCTCTCGCTGTTTTACGGGCTGACGGGTTCCACCAACCTGATTACTCTGCGCGGCCGCCTGGGGCAGGAGTTGTTGCAGAATCCGGATGTGAAGCCGGTCGCCATCCTGGCGCTGCTGGCTACTTCCACCGGCCTGCTCTTTAAGGTTGGCGCTGTCCCATTCCATCAATGGTTGCCCGACGCCTACGAAGGGGCGCCCACGAGTGTGACCG
The DNA here is from genome assembly GCA_963832635.1 of Terriglobia bacterium. GTDB lineage: Bacteria > Acidobacteriota > Terriglobia > Terriglobales > Acidobacteriaceae > DATFTE01. The sequence continues at coordinate 168,655 of CAWHVH010000008.1, forward strand.
GGTTCATGTCGGTCGCGGTGAAAGCCGCAGCCTGGGTGATGCTGCTGCGCATTCTGTTCTGGGGACTCTATCCGCTGCACCAGGTTTACGCGCCGTTCCTGATTTTCGTTTCTATTGCCACCATGACGGCCGCCAACCTCGCGGCGCTCACCCAGACCAATATGAAGCGCCTGCTGGCCTATTCGTCGATCGCTCACGTGGGATACATCCTGCTCGGCGTGGTGGCGGTGGCCTCGGTGGACTTTCCCTCGCAGGCAGGGACTGACGGGCTGAAAGGCATCCTTCTCTACCTGATGGTGTACACCTTCATGAACCTGGGCGCGTTCGCGGTGATCACTTCGCTGCGCCAGCGGGACGTGATCGGCGACGAGATCGACGATATTGCGGGCCTCTACTATCGCGCTCCTGCGGAAGCCGTCCTGATGCTGATCTTCCTGTTGTCGCTGGCCGGAATCCCGCCGCTGGCCGGCTTTTACGGGAAGTATTTCATCTTCCTCAGCCTGATCGAGAGCGAGCACTACGTCCTTGCCTCTCTGGCCGTGCTCTATGCGCTCTTCGGGCTTTACTACTACATGAAGATCGCAAACGCCATGTTCATGCGTGAGGCCACGGATAAGACCCGGCTGCGGATCAGTCCTGCCATGTGGGCGGCCTTGAGCGTGACCTCGTTCGCGACGGTTTTCATCGGGATTCTGCCGGAGTATTTCATCCGCGCGGTGAGCTGGTCGCTGGGCATCGTACAAGCCGCTCGTTAGGCTTCGCCGAAATTACCCCAAAACACGAGAACTATCGCCGGATCAAGAGTTTGCACATCCCCTTGGCACCCAAATTGCTCTTATCCCTCACAATCGGTGGGGTTTCTTGCACCGTGACTTTGCTCCCCCAACGTCTTACGGCGCCATTCTGAGCGTGTTCTAACCAAAGCTTTGCCTCAAAGAGGAAAGACTTTGCACGCTCGGTCGCGCCGAAGTTCGAGGCTGGGCCAGTGGTTCCCAGCGCCTCGGTACAGAAGTTGGGCCAGTCGTTGATTTCTTGCCGTGAGAGGACCGCATGACCGTCTTGACCCAGGTTGTTGAGCGTAGAGTCCGTGTCGCCGTTTTTCTGCTGCTTGCCGCAGTGTGCATTAGCTCGTTGCCGGCCTTCGGCCAGTCGGCCCAATCGTCTTCGGCGGTCCTCGACAGGGTCAGCAGAATTCCCGGCCTCAGCAACATCAAGCATGTGGTCTTCATCGTCCGCGAAAACCGCTCTTTCGACAGCATGTTCGGGCACAATTTTCCGGGAACGCCCACGATCACGCAGGGTTTGGCTTCCACCGGTCAGGTGATCCAAATGCAACATCTACCGGATGCCATGGAACACGACATCTGTCACGGCTGGGGATGCTTCATTCAGGCGATCGACAACGGCAAGATGGACGGCTTTGACCTGATCAACGTAGGCGCTCCCTGCAACATGAATGGCGACTATGAGTGCTACGGTCAGCAGTGGCAGAGCGACATTCCTAATTATTGGAAATACGCCACCGACTTCGCTCTCGCCGACAACTACTTCACGGCTAACCTGGCATCCACCTCTCCGAACCATCTTTACACGGTGGCGGCCCAGTCAGCCGGGATGATTACGAATGCCCCCGCAGGGTGCGACTCTCCGCCCAATGATGTGATCGCCGTCCTCGACCCTAATGGAAATCTCAGCACTATGTTCCCGTGCCTCGATATGACCACGATGATGGACGAATTGCAGGCAGCCGGGGTGAGCTGGAGGTACTACGCCGACACCAAGATTCCATTCAACTCCATGGAGTTGATCAGCCACCTGCGCTTCGGTCCGCTCTGGGCGAACAACGTTCCCGATAACAACTTTGTCACCGACGTGCAAAACGGGAACTTGCCCCAGGTCAGCTGGCTGATGGCCACGGGCGAAGCTACGGACCATCCTCCTTACAGCATTTGTTTTGGCGAAAACTACTCGGTCAACGCCGTCAATGCCATCATGAATTCGAAGTATTGGACGACGGAGCCCACCGCCATCATCATTGTGTGGGACGATCCCGCGGGCCTCTACGATCACGTGCCCCCGCCGCGGGTCGACGAGTACGGGCTGGATATGCGCGCGCCCATGATCGTGATTTCGCCGTACACTCCGCTGGCAAGCGCGGGAAACAGCGTCTCGCACGTGCAATATGAGCATTCGTCGGTTCTGACGTTTATTGAGGACCTGTTCAACCTTCCGCCGTTGACCAACCGGGACGCCGACTCCAATCACATGGCGACCGACCCTGTCCTGTTCGACTTCAACCAGAGTCCCCGTGGTCCCGAGCCACTGACGCTTCGTCAGTGCGTGCCCAATTCCACGACGAGCCTGACTTTCTATCAACCGCAGCAGGTGGGGACGCCCAGTCCGGTCAACACCGTGACTATGCGCAATTTCTCCAGCACCAAGCTCACGTTCTCCACCATCCGGATCACGGGTTCCTCCGAGTTTACTCAGACCAACACCTGCGCCAACGGCGTCGGCGCTCTGATAAATGAAAGCCCGCTCAACTGCACCATCAACGTCACTTTCACGCCAAATGGTACTGGAACGCGCACCGCGACATTGACCATCAATGATAGCGATCCCTCCACTCCGCAAATCGTCAGCCTTACCGGCTTGGGTACGAATGTCAGTCTGAATCCCACGCTGCTGAGCTTCGGCACGCAGCAGGTGTTTATGAGCGGAGCAGCCCAGACCGCTATGCTCACCAACGGGGGTAGCACCGCGGTCAGCATCTCCAGCATCCAGGCGACCGGAGATTACACCCAGACCAACAACTGCGGTTCGAGTCTGAATCCCGGTGGAAGCTGCACCATCACCGCCGTCTTCATGCCTACTGCCACTGGCACGCGTTTTGGAACGGTCACGGTCACTGACAGCGACGGCGGCAGCCCGCACGTTCTCCAACTCACCGGCATGGGCACGCAGGTTTCACTGAACCCGCCTACGCTCACTTTCAACAGCCAGGCGATTGGCACTGCCAGCGCGCCGCAGACCGTCACGCTGACCAACATGGGTTCGACCGCACTTACGATCGCAAACCCGAATGCCAGCTTGCCTGCCATCATGATGACCGGCAACAACGGCGGACAGACCGATACCTACACGCAGGATTTCCAGCAGACCAACAACTGTCCCAGCAGTCTGGCTCCCGGCGCGAACTGCACCATCAGCGTCACCTTCACGCCGGTGATTCAGGGCGCCCTGGTAGCGCAACTGTTCACCTGGGATAGTGAGGGAGACAGCCCGCAGGTAGTCAACATCACCGGCACCGGCTCCGCGTCGACCAACAATCCCACGCCGCTTGTGTCGCAGTCGCTTTCGCCGGGCAGCGCGGTTCCGGGCAGCGCCAGTGTTCTGATGACAGTCAACGGCGCCAATTTCGGGACGCGGTCAACCGTGAACTGGAACGGCTCTCCACTGGCAACCACATTTGTCAGCGGGCATCAGCTTATGGCAACCATTCCCGCCACCGATCTCGCCACGGCGGGCACGGGAAGCATCACGGTCAGCTCACCCACTCCCGGCGGCGGGCCTTCCAACACCCAGTTCTTCCAGGTCGCCATGTCGAGCACCGGCGTCACGCTGAGCCGGACGGACATCGTCACCGGCAAGGGTCCGAAGGATGTGATCTCCGCGGACTTCAATAAAGACGGTAAGCAGGACCTGGTGGTTCTGAACAATACCGACAGTACCGCCTCTGTCTTCATGGGCAACGGGAATGGCACCTTCACTCTGATGTCCACGGTGTGCACGGGCGGCACCACCAACTCGGTTTGCAATTCCGTGAACCCCGTGGCCGCTGGCGTGGGTGATTTCAACAACGACGGCGCTCTGGATCTCGTCGTCGCCAATAACTCCGGCAACAACTTGAGCATCCTGCTGGGCAACGGCAACTTCGCCTTTACCCAAGGTGCCCTGGTGCCGGCGATCTGGCCCACCGATGTGCAGGTGGCCGACTTCAATCGCGACGGGAATTTAGATCTGGTCTATCCCTACAGCGTTGGGCCGGCGATCGGCGTTTTGCTGGGGAATGGAGATGGCACCTTCCTGACCACGACTACTCCTCCCAATACCGGCGCGGGACCGGTGGCCATCGCTCTTGGCGACTTCAACCTCGACAACAAGGTTGACGTCGCAATTGCCGACAATACCGACAACAACGTCACCGTGCTGCTGGGGCAAGGAGACGGCTCGTTCAAGCTTGCAGCAGCAAAACCCAACACCGGCGTAGCGCCGGTCGCCATCGCCTCCGGAGACTTCAACGGCGACGGTAAAACCGATTTGGTAGCTGTGAACCAGAGCGATGGAACTCTCAGCATGCTGCTGGGCACGGGCAGCGGGACGTTCACCAACGGAGGAACATTCTCGACGGGAAGCTCTCCCGACTCGATTGCGCTTGGCGACTTCAACGCCGACGGCAAACTCGACGTCGCGGTGGGGAACTCCGGCGCAGGCACTGTGTCCGTCTTGTTGGGCAACGGCAACGGAACGTTGCAGGCTCATCAGGACACCAATGTCGGATCGGCTCCCGCGGGTATCGCTACCGGCGACTTCAACCGCGACGGCAGCCTTGATCTGGCGGTTGCCAACCTGTCGTCCAATAATGCTTCCGTTCTGCTCGGCAGCGGAGGCTCCACGGGCGGGCCGATGGTATCGGTGACGCCCCCGAGCCTGTCATTCGGCGTGGATCCGATCGGAGTGATCAGCGCCTCGCAAACCGTTACTGTCACGAACACCGGTACGGTGTCGGTAACGATCACTAGCATTACGACTACGGGTCCCTTCCAGAGAACGAATCAGTGTCCAGCGACATTGGGCGTGGGTGCAAGCTGCAATGTCCAGGTGTTTTTCAAGGCGAAAGCGATCGGGCGGGCAACCGGCACCTTGTCGATTAACGATAATGCGGTGGGTTCTCCACAAACCGTATCGCTGAGCGGCACCGGCACTGCGGTTGGCTTGTCGCCCACGAGTGTGGCCTTCGGCAATCAAGCGGTGGGGACCACCAGTCAACCGAGAACCATTACCGTCAAGAACGTTGCCCCTTCCGGTAATCTGAAGATCACCAAGGTCAGCATCACCGGAACGAATGTCGGCGATTTCAACGTGACCAGCAATACCTGTCCGGCCTCGCTGGCGCCGGGAGCAACTTGCACGGTGATGGTGACGTTCTCTCCGACCGTGACCGGCGCTCGGAGCGCCAACGTCTCGTTCACGGACAACGGTGGAGGCAGCCCGCAGACGGTTCCGCTGTCGGGCACCGGGACGTAGAATCAGTTCATGCGCGCTGTCGCACGATGCTTGCTGCTGTTATTGCCTTTGCTGTGGGCAGGTTCCGCGTGGGGAGCCGATCCCTATGTCGCGGAACCGGCCCCGGCCTTGGCGTTCTCCGAACTTCCCAAGCCGCTCTCTGGCTCGCTCGAGCCCCAGGGAATTCGCCTCAGTAGTGTGGCGAACAATAAGAAGACGGCGATCTGTGATCTCTGGTGGAAAAAAGAAATCTCTGCACAGAAAGCTACGCGAAGCGCTCCGGATATCGTTTACCGCACCCTTAGGCCCGGAGCTTTCCTCGGCGTGATCAGCCTGCTCAGCGCCCGCGAGGACTTCCAGCATCACCACCTGATCCCCGGTCTGTACACCATGCGCTACGCGCAGCTGCAGCAGGATGGGGATGACCATGCCATCAGCCCCTATCGCGATTTCGTCATCCTGAGTCCCTCCTGGGCTGACAAGGACCCGGAAGCGATGGTTCCGGTCGAGGAACTTCGCAAGAGGGGAATGCTCGCCTCCCACGAGGATGAGCCTGCCGTGCTGAGCCTGATGCCGGTGAATCCTGCCTACAAGACATTCCCTGCGCCGGTCGCTGACGACCGCGGATTCTGTACGCTGCAGGTACGCCTGCGGCAGCAACGGGGAGGCAAGACCACCGACCTGCCACTGGCGCTCATTATCGTGCGGCCGATGTACGAAAACGAAGGCTCGTAGAGTCGCGACGGGGTTGACCTGGCGAACAAGGCTACTGCGGAGTCAGGGTCGTTGTGATCAGTTGTCCGTTGATCAGTCCGCCATTGCTCCACGACGCATGAGCGATTCCAGTCGATGGTTCAACCGTGATGCCGAAGAAATCTCCAATGAAGCTGGTGTTGCCGTTGATGGTAGTCGGCGTGACTCTGGCATTCGGAGCAAAGGTGGCGGCCAGGTTCTTGGAATAAGTGGCGTACACGTCGTACTGCGAAGTGTCGGTAGGAGAGTTGCGGGTGTCGAGCCACAGCGTGTGTAACGTGCCGTTCCCATCCACGGCTGCAGCTGCGTACTCGCGCTGGCCGGCTGTCGAATCGTTGATGGTGACCGGAGTGGTGAATCCGCCGTTGCCCTTGGTCTGGCGCGAACGCGCTACCGCAATCGCCGATGTCTTGCCCGTCTGTTCCGCGTACACGTCATAGACGTATTCGGCGCCGGCCACCGGACTCACCACCACGTTGGGAGCGCTGTTTTTGCGATATGGGCAATTGAAAGTGACATTCTGAAAAATCGGTGTCATCGCGACCGGTGTGCTGAAGGTTTGTCCGCCATCGGTCGACACGGCCAGGAAGTGCTGGCGCTCGTTCTGCGTCATGATGTAGTTCTGGTAAGCGACATACACGGTCCCGTCATCGCCGACCGTTACCATCGACCAATCCACGGTGAGGTGGCTCGCAGCATTGATCTGGATCAGCGGAGACCAGGTGGCGCCGTGATCGGTGGAGCGCGAAAACGCAATGAATTTGGCCTGGCAGGTGTTGCGCGCGCAGCCGGTGTAGTGGGTCCACACCACGTACACGTTGCCCTCGTAAGGCGACGTGCCTCCGGCGTCGACCGCCAGCCAGTCGCGGTCTACCGAGGTCGTGTTGCCCTTGGCTCCGGTGTAGGTGAAAACCGGATTGCAGCTCGCACTGGTGAGCGTGATGCTGGGCAGAGTTCCGCCACAAACATAGACGCCGCCGGGATACGTCTGCCGTGAAATCGAATTCGTGGGGGTCAGGCTCGATGCACTGTTCGCCTGTCCCGGTGCCAGTTTCAAATACAAGCCGGAAAAATAAACATAACCCTGCCGGTCAATCCCGATCCCAGGATCGCGGTCCACCAGCCAGCTCACGCCATCGCTGGTCAGTCCGTAGGCGTTGCTCTTCAGGGGAACAAACTGGTCCGCCCAGGTCATGCCGCCGTCGTTCGAAATCGTGTACTTGCTTATGCCATTGACTTGATCGTTGCCCGGGCGCAGCGAATAGTCGGTGATGATGCCGACAAGGTTTGACGGATTCACCGGATTCACGGCGATGTTGGTCTCCGCCTCGGGCAGCGACCTGGTGGTCGTTACCGGGGAGCCGACGAGGTAAGGGTTGCCGCCAAACTTGGTGGCGAGAGACCGGGTCGTAATCGAGGGTACCGAGGCCGTGGGGATGCGTTGCGCCGCCAGTTGAATCTCGTCGTTGTCGCCGTTTTCCGCCGGTTCAGGGTCGAAGAAGGGGCGCCAGCCCCACAAGTTGAGCCCGGCAAGAACAAAAAGAACGAGCAACGAAAGGACAATCTTGCTGGTAAGCGCGCGTCGCATGACAGCTCCTGAGGAGATTCTGGGAACCGCAACCAATCTGGATCTTCGAGCAACCGTGAAGCCAAACCCCACCCTCGGCCTCTACGGATCAAGGCCTGTAAAAGCAGGCTACTATGCTAGCTGCACTCTGCGCATTGTCAATGGCCCGGTCCGGGCCTGCGCAAGATATTGCACATCTGCAACGTCTTGCACTTCCCGGGAACACAAGCGTCAATTCACGGTCTGCGTCAGTACGGGAGATGTGCTGGTCTTGAAGTTTGTATCCCCCTTGTAAACCGCGGTGATCGAGTGGCTGCCGCGCGCCAGAGAAGAAGTCGTAAAAGTGGCTTGTCCGCTCGCGTTCAGCCTGCCATTGCCAATCACTTTTGTGCCGTCCTTGAAAGTGACGGTACCGGTGGGCGTGCCTGTCGTGGAGGAGCCGACCGTAGCCGTGAAGGTGACCGGTTGTCCGAAGGTCGATGGATTCTGTGACGAGGCCACCGTCGTGGTTGTGCTCGCCTTGTTCACGGTTTGCTTCAGAATCGAAGAGGTATTGGGGTTGAAGAAACTGTCACCACTGTAGACCGCCGTGATCGAGTGACTGCCCGTGGTTAACGTCGAGGTGGAGAGCGCCGCTTTGCTGTTGGCAAGGGTGATGGTCCCCAGTAGCGTCGTTCCGTCCAGGAACATGATGGTTCCGGTCGGCGCCGGACGTCCGCTGATCGTGCCAGTCGCGGTCACGGTCGCGGAGAACTTCACTGTCTGACCGAACAGGGAAGGGTTCGGAGAACTGGTAAGGGTGAGCCGGTTGCCCCCGGTGTTGTTGAAGATCTCGAAAACGTTCGTGTATATGCCCGTCTGTTGATACGCCACAAGGATATCTTTCGAGCCGTCGCGGTTGAAATCAGAGGTCACCAGCGGCGCTCCCGATCCGACATACGCAGAGCCGCCTGCTGGGTAGCTGATGAACGCATTGAATGTCCCGTCGCCTTTGCCCAGCAGCACATCTAACGCTGGGCTCGCCGCGAGGGCGAGATCGGGAATGCCGTCACCGTTGAGGTCATCTGTTACCACCGAGTCGGCGAGCGCGTCGGTCGGATACAAAGAGGCCGCTTGGAATGTGCCGTCTCCGTTGCCGAGGAAAACATCCACGCCCTGGCCGACGGCGACAGCAACGTCGAATTTGCCGTCCTTGTTGAAGTCGGCGGCCACTAGCCCTTCGGCCCCCGAAGCATTCATCGTCACGCCCGGCTGGAAGGTTCCATCGCCATTGCCCAGAAGCACTGCGAAAGCACCCGGCTCGATCACCGCAACATCGAGTTTTCCATCGTTGTTGAAGTCAGCGGCTACGAACATTCCGTTTCCACAACCCGGCAGGGGAGTGCTCAGAGGTGTGTTAAACATGCCGTTGCCGTTGCCGAGCAAAACCTTGACGGTGCAATCGCCGATAGCGCTGTAAGCAAGATCGAGATTGCCGTCTTTGTTGAAATCCATGGCAGTAACCCAAACCGGGTTTTCTCCCGTACTGACTGCGACAGCGTTTTGGAATGTGGAGTTCCCATTGCCGAGAAGAAGGTCGATCGATCCTTCCGACGCGTCGCAGATGTTGGGTGTGCACTGGTTGGCCACGGCCACATCCATCTTGCCGTCGTTGTTGAAGTCACCGACCGCCACCGAGTCAGGCACGGACCCGGTCAGCGAAAAATCAATGTGAGCCTGGAAGGTAGAGTCGCCATTGCCCACCAGCAGATCGAGCAGGTTGTCCTGTTGATTGGCGGCGACGAGATCGAGGAAACCGTCTCCGTTGAAGTCGGCGGTAGCGATCGAGGGTGTCGAGCAGTTGGTGCCACAGGTGCCGGGGCCCACCGGGAACGCGCGAGCGCCCTGGAAAAATCCGTTGCCAACACCGAGAATGATGCTGACAGATCCCACTCCTCCGGCCACGTCGCCCACGCTATTAACCACCGCCAGATCCAGTTTCTTGTCGCCGTTCAGATCAACTGCGATCATTGCCGTCGGCATGACCGACGACCCGTAGTACACGGGTCCAGTCAGCGACGTGGTTCCGTTCCCCATGTAGTCGATCACGCCGTTGGTAAACGGGCCGACTCCGGCCGCGTCTGAAATGCCGTCTCCATTGAAGTCGCCGACCGAAACCGAGAGGACTTCCGGCGCGTCGATCGCTGCCCCGGAGCCTCCGAGTTGGAAGGTGCCGTCGCCATTTCCGATCAACAGGGTCATGCCGGAGAAATTTCCGTTGCCCACCACCAAATCCATTTTGCCGTCTTTGTTGAAGTCACCGGCGGCCACCGAAAGCGGATCCGGTTGCGCGGGAGTGTTCTTCGCGGCCTGGAAGGTACCGTCGCCGTTTCCAAGCAGCACCGAGATCACTGAGGTTTGGCTGCCTCCGGGGACCAGCAGGTCGAGTTTGTTGTCCGCGTTCACGTCAGCCGCGGCGATTGGCAAAGACGCCGTAGCCGGAGAAATCTTTCCGGCCTGAAACGTGCCGTCACCATTACTCAGGAAGACGGTGATGCCCGCAGTGCATCCCACCGCGATGTCACTCTTGCTGTCACCGTTGAAGTCGCCGACCAGAAGGGAAGTGCATCCTCCGGAAGCAGTCAGGGTCGTGGGTGCCTGAAATGTTCCGTTGCCTTTGCCCAGAAGGATGTCCACGGTGCTGGTGCCGTTCTGCACGGTTACCAGGTCGAGTTTGCCGTCGCCGTTGAAATCGGCCAAACCAACGCCGATCGGACTAGGAACGGTTCCCGTATTCTTCTTGGTTTGGAAAGTTCCGTCCCCGTTGCCCAGCAGAATGCTTACACTGCTGCTGCCGAGGTTGGCCACGGCGAGGTCTTGTTTTCCATCCCCATTGACGTCGCCCCATGCGATGGCTGCGGGAGTGACACCGACCGCGAATTGTTTTCCGGTCTGAAATTCGCCGGGTCCCATAGGGACGGGCGGGGCGGCTGAAAAGCCGAGCGTGGGTAGAAGCGTGACGGACAGAACCAGGACAAGAAAGGACCCGAACTTCCGCATGACTCTCCTCTTAAGCGAACTGCTGTGCGGCTTCGGCGGGTGAGGGCAAACGAAGCCGTGTCCCAAGACAGTGACGCTACTGACGGATCGGCGATTGCTTGCGCGCAAAACAGGGGAGACGCCCCAAAACAGGCGGTGGTCGCGGATTATCGGGGAGGCCGGGCGGAGCTGTCAAGGTGAAACATTCTGCACATCAACGACGAGCGCTTGCGCATCGCGGGAGAGCAACTCCTAGGAGAATTTGCCCTCGGCCGGGCGATCATTGGTTCTGCAGCAGGATGGGCTTGGCTCCGACCGGAACTGAAGATTTGATGATGCTGTGTGTGCCCCCGGCAACGTCTTTGTAGTGAATATACTGCGACCCTACTTTCATGGACTTGGTGGTGCAGGAGCCATTCGAACAGCTCTGCGAAGTGTCCCAAATGGTTTCGGCCTGATACCCGCCGGACTTCGTATAGTTGCAGCTCCAGATGGTCCCGTTCTGTCCGCACTTTCCCGACGGCGTGAGACCCACCAGCCAGCTCTCCACCTGCTGGTAAGCGGTTGCCGCCTTCGTCAGCCCGCCAGCGGCAGTCCACAAACCGTCGTCGGCGTTGTCCCAGGCGAACCAATAGTAGCGAACGACTCCCTCGCTCTCCTGAAGAATGAAATGACGCGTTAGGAACGCCGCATGCAAGTCGGGATCGGTGAATCCATTTCCGCTGGTATCGCCCCAGCTGCCTTCCGTGCACCACAATGGTTTCTTGTTCTGACCGTAGAGGACCAGTTGCGCTTTCAAGTTCTCAACCAGTGGAACAATGTCCTCGGGCTGCGGCCAAACGCCCCAGGTAAGGCTCCAACTGTAGCCGTGGAAGCTGATGATGTCGGCGTACTGCCCGCCGCCCACGGCCAAATAAGGCCCCATCCAATTCGCGACCCCGTGGATTCCGGTGGAAGGGGAGGGCGTAGTGACGATCGCCTTGGGGTTGATCGCCTTGATGATCCCGTACGCATCTTTCGCCATGCGCAGCAACTGCTGATCATTGCCCTGCCAGTATCCCGGTACGGTAGGCTCGTTCCACATCTCCCAATACTTGATCTGGCCGGCCACGTGGGTGACGATGGCGGTCACAAAATCTTTGAAGTGCTGGTCCGTCCCTCCACCGGTGGCGGTGACGTCGTTGGGAGGCGCGCACGATCCCTCGGGTGCACCCGAGGTGCCGCAAACCAGACCCGGGTTCGAGGATGCCCACGCCGGCACTTCCCCGAAGGTGTAGATCAAATCAACGCCGTTTGCCTGGGCGGTTGCGATCCACTGATCGAGCGTCGTGAAATCGTAGACACCTTGCGAGGGATTCATCATTTGCCAATAAGTGCCGGTGCTCCACAGACGCAATCCGGCGAACGTCACGGTGGGCCAGTCGACGCGGCCGTGCGTCGTCATGGAAAACAAAGTTGCGGGAACGGGAACAAATGTTGTCCGCTTCTGCGATGGGGAAGCATTTGAGCCCGTGGAGGAATGGTCTTCCTGCGCGATGGCATCCCCGGATGCTGTCATGAACAAGGCCAGCGACGAAAGCATCGAGAGAATAAGCGTGGTTCTCCGCAGCCAATGCAAATTACATCTCCTCAATTTCGTTTTTTCGACAACTGGCCAGAGGAGGGGAACAGACGCACCCGAGGGGTGGCGCACTAGCGCGATGCCATTGCTAGCTGGCTTCGAGGAAGAACGGTGCCGTCAACTTAGCGGGAACGGGCGGGCAGGACAATAAGACGAAAGCCTTAAGTCCTGTGGAAAAGCATTGTGCAAGCCGTCACACGCCGGTGGGCGTGCTCACCCCTATTGAGGGGTGAGCGTAGTCGTTTGCAGGTGGCCGTTAAGCACACCTCCGTTTGTCCACACGGGGTGGGCAATTCCAGTAGTGGGCTCCACGGTGATTCCGAAAAAGTCGCCGAGAAAATTCGTATTGCCATTGATGAGCGCCGGAGTAATGCGGGCATTGGGCGCAAACGTGACTCCGCCGTCCTTGGAATAGGTGCCATAGGCGTCGTATTGCGACACGTCCTGGGGAGAATTCCGGGTGTCGAGCCAGATGGTATCCAGTATCCCGTTGCCGTCGACAGTAGCTGCCGGGTACTCTCTTTGGCCAGCCGTGGAATCATTAATAATGACCGGGTCGGTGAAGCCGCCTGCAGCCTTGGGCAGAATGGAACGCGACACGGCGATGCTCGATCCGTTTCCGTTCTGTTCCGCCCAGATGTCGTACACATACTCGGCTCCGCTGACCGAGCTCACCACCACATTGGGAGCGCTATTTTTTCGGTAGGGGCAGGAAAACTCCACATTTCCAAACAGCGGCGTCATGGCGACCGGGGTGCCGAAAGTCAATCCTCCGTCGGTGGAAACCGCTACGTAGTGCATCCGCTGAGCTCCAGTCGTGAAATAGAGTTCATACGCGACGTACACGGTTCCGTCGCCTCCCACCGTGACCATCGACCAATCCACGATGGTTTGACCCAGGCTGTTAATCTGGATCGGAGCCGACCAGGTTACGCCATGATCGGTGGAGCGCGAAAAGGCAATGTACTTCGCCGCGCAGGTTCCATTGCTGCTGCAGCCGGTGTAATAAGTCCAGCTAACGTAGACGTTGCCGGAGAATGACGAGGTAGTGCCGTCGACCGCCATCCAATCGCGGTCCACCGATGTGGTGGGATTGGCGGACGTATCCGTAACAATCGGCCGGCAACTGGCGGATGTGAGATGGGGCACGGGAAGCGTGCCTGCGCAAACATAAACGCCGCCGGGAGTGGTTTGTCGCGCGATCGAAGGATTGGTGCTGGCACCCGGCTGTCCCGGTGCCAATTTGAGGTAGAGGCCTGAGAAATAGACGTTACCTGCCCGGTCGATCGCCACTCCGGGATCGCGATCCACCAGCCACTTCACGCCATCGCTGGTGATGGGATACTTCGACGAAAGCGGAACAAAGGTTTGGCCCCAGGTAGCGCCATAGTCGCTCGAGATGGCGTACTTGCTTGCCCCGTTGGTCAGGATGCCACCGGTGCGCTGCGAATAGTCGGTGATGATGGCCACCAGGTTTGCGGAGTTGACGGGATTGATCGTGATATTGGTTTCAGCCTCGGGGAGAGTCTTGGTCGGCGTGACAATGTTGCCGACCAGATAAGGATTGCCGCCGAAGGTCGCGGTCTTCGCTGCCGGGACAGCGCCAGATGGAATTGCGGTCGGGCGTTGCGGCGCCAGTTCGACCTCTTCTTCTCCATTCTCCACCGGATCAGGGCTCACAAACGGGCGCCAGCCCCAGACTTGAAGCGCTCCCAAGACCATAAGAAGAGAACAGAACAAAAGTAGGCGGCTCCTGCTCGAGCGATGCATGGCTGCTCCTGTTGTGGAATTCGGGACCGCGGAGTGGGTCCGACCGGGGGGACGATCTACGCTTCGGCCACACTTCTTATGGGGTGGAGTTTTATCTCAGTCGGGCGGGCGATGTCAATGTGAAGAAACTTGCACAGCAGGGCTGCGGTACACGCGGCGGGGCAAGGCGTTCATGGCCCTATAAATATCTTTAAGACATAGTATATGGATCGATGATTAGCATTAGCGTGTTACCCCCAGACAGTGGCCCTACTGGTCTTTCCGCCGATAGGGTTCACGGCGGGTGCATATTACCGTCACTCCTTTCGTGACCTTGGTGACGGTCCAGGTCCGGCTTACTCTCCAGTACAGCGCTCACTTTATCGAAATCCCTGTTCGAATGAAGGAGAACGTCCGTGACCCCCAAGCGGAAAGTCGCAGTTGTACCTAAACTCCTGCCGGTTGTCGGCACCATCCTGGCCATGTGCAGCTTGGCGGCCGCACAAAACCACTTCCCAACTCCACAGTCCGTTTCACAATCGTCCGTCCGCCAGGGCAGTGCAGGGCGATACACCCTGCTCTCGATGCAAGTAACTCCGGCCACCGTTTCCTTAAAACCCGGCAAGACGTCGCAACTGGCAGCGTCGGGGCAGGGTAGCGACCAGAATCAGCACACCGTGACCACCCACGTGCAGTGGAGTTCGTCGGCACCCGGGGTGGCTACCGTCAGCAGTGTGGGGGTGGTTAGTGCGGTTGCACCCGGCACCGCCGTCATTACGGCCAGCCGCGGCGTGAAGGCCTCAGTTACAGTGACGGTCACGAATCCGGCCACCGGCATTCCGGTCCCGGCGAGCCTGTTCTCAATGACAACCCACGGCCGCGTCGACATGCCTACGGTACCCGCAGTCGGCCTCCGCCTGTGGGACACAGGCACGTATTGGTACCTGATGAATACCGCTCCGGGAGTCTACGACTTCACCACGCTCGATAACTGGATTTCGACCGCGCAAGCCAACAACTTTGATTTGATCTATACCTTCGGGATGTTGCCGGGCTGGGCGTCCTCCAATCCGACGCTGGTATGCGGCACTGCCAACGTGCCCGCAGGCTCCTGTGCTGCTCCCAACGATGTGAATGCGGACGGGACAGGGACGGATCAGCATTTCAAGGACTACGTGACCGCCATCGTGACCCACGCCGCCGGTCAGATCAAGTATTGGGAGATGTGGAACGAACCCACGGTGCCGGGCTACTGGCAGGGGACCAACGCGCAGATGCTGCGCATGGCGCAGGATGCCTACGGAATTATCAAGTCGATCGATCCGACCGCGCTGGTAACCACTCCATCGCCCTCCACCGGCATCCACGGGGTGGCGAACTGGATGGGCCCGTACCTGGCGCTGGGAGGCGGAAAATACGCAGACATCATCAGCTTCCATGGCTACAGCTGGAGCACCACACTGGGCGTCTGGCCGCAGCCGGAAGACATTGTTCAGCTGGTTGAGAACCTCAAAGCGCAACTGGTCCTCTACGGTCAGACCAACAAGCCGCTGTGGTGCACCGAGGGCAGTTGGGGCGACACCAGCGGGAACGGCTTTACAGACCCCGACCTTCGTGCTGCTTACTTGTCGCGTCACTATCTGTTACAGGAGAGCGAAGGCGTGGTCCGCTACTACTGGTTTGCCTGGGACAATGCCGATGACGGCCTCTGGAGCGCTACGACCGGGATGAGCAAGGCCGGCACTGCGTACGCGCAGGTGGAGAGTTGGATTGTCGGCGCCACGCCCACCGGACAGTGCACACAGAATGGGACCATCTGGACCTGCAACTACACCAAGTCCAGTGGATACATGGCGGAAGCCATCTGGGATACATCCCAGACCTGCTCGAATGGCTCGTGCACCACATCGCCCATGAGCGTAGGGTCGCAATATATCCGCTACCTGGATGTTGCGGGTGGATCGTTCCCCATCACCAAGGGAACCGTCCCGGTCGGCGCCAAGCCTATCTTTCTCGAGAACCAATAGCTCCGCGTGCGTTGATCCTCCCGAAAAGAAGAAGGCCCCAGAGATGGGGCCTTTTTCTTGCAACAAAAAAGCCCTCGTCTCCGAGGGCTCTAGTCTTTGCCTGATTGTCGCGGCTACGCCGTGTGCGTAATCCTGGTCGCGACCGCCAGATGATTCACTGTGGTCTTGGAGAGTACGAAGTTATCGATGATCAACGCGTCGATTCCCGAGCAGAAGTAGCTCCGCATGGCGTCTCTGGGTTTCACGACCAGCGGTTCGCCGAACAGGTTGAAGGACGTGTTCACCAGGATGGGAGCAGGCGCTGACTCTCCAAAGCGCTTCAGCAAGCGCCAGAACGTCGGATTTGCCTCCCGGCTTACCACGTGCAAGCGAACCCGATTTCCCGGCAGCAGAAAGCTCTCGGGAACCCCATCCTGCACCGGTTTCGCGGTTGCCAGCGAGTTCATATGGCGGCAGGATTGTGACGCCTCAAACCAGCGCTCGCAATCTTCTTCCGGCACGGCGAGGGCAAACGGCCGGAACCACTCCCGATGTTTGATGTAGTCGTTCAGGTTTTCTTTCACGTAATCAGCCCACGGAGACGCCAGCACACTACGGTTGCCCAATGCCCGCGGTCCGAATTCCGTGGCGCCCTGGTACCAGCCCACGATCTTTCCGGCGTGCAGGAGTTGGACCGCCATGTCCATCTTGCGGTCTTCGGTAATCTGCAACGAATATCGCGCTTTCGAGTTGTCGAGAATGTCTTTGATCTCGGTGCGGCTGAAGGAAGGGCCCCAGTAAGGGCCGGGCTTCGCCGGCTTGGTCGCTTTCACCGGTTTTCCGTTCCAGGCCAGAAGTGCCGCGCCAATCGCCGATCCGGCATTGCCGGGAGCGGGAGGAACGTAAACCCGGTCAAGACCGAATTGCTTTTCCACATCGGCAACCAGCAGTGAATTGAGGAACAAGCCACCGGCGAGGCATATCTGGTCGATCTTTTCCCGCTGGACAAAATGCCGGAGTAGATCTGTCACCGCTTCCGTGCAGGCCTGCTGCACGCTGGCGGCCAGCGCGCGCCGCAGCTCATCCGTGAGTTCCAGCGGTTTGGGAAGGCCCAGTTCGCGGTAGAAGCGGTCGGAGAAAGCCAACCGGCCTACCAATCCGTGATTGAAGTAGTCGAGATTCAGATGGGGAAGGGGGGATCCGGGACGGCGCAGGATTTTCAGGAACAGATCTTTGAAGGTGGGCTCGCCTTCCAGGCTCAGCCATTGCGTCTTGTGTTCGTCCTTGCGGGGAGCAAAGCCCAGAAGTTCGGTCACCTGGGAATAGACCCACGCCACGGAATTGGGGAACGGAATGCGGCGAAGCGGACGGATTTTCGCGCCCTCACCGACCGCGACCAGACCGGAAGCGCCGTCACCTTCATGGTCCAGCGTCAGAATCAGCGCGCGGTCGTAGGGCGATTGGTAGAACGCGCTGGCGGCATGGCAAAGGTGATGGTTATAGCTGGTGACCTTGGCTTTGGGACCGTGCAACCGGCGCAGGACGCGCCGGTGGTTCAGTTCGCGCGCCAGGCGGCCAAGCTCGTTTACTTCGTAATAAGCGCTGGCTTTCAACGAGAGCGGGGACAGGCGCGCTCGCAGCAAAGAGCGCCGCATCCAGCCCTCGACCGGCCCCGAGGCCACAGCCACTTGGTCGAGATCGCTCCAGTCGGCGCCAGATTTGTCCAGGCAAAACCGGATCGCTTCCTGCGGCAGCCCGCGCATCCCTGAGCGCATCAGTTTGTCGTTTTCGATCGCAGCCACAACTTCGCCATCGCGCAATATTGTTGCCGCGATGTCGTGGTCCAGCGAAGAGAGACCCAGGATCAACATTGGTTCCGCCCTGACGAGATTCGGGGGAGAAAAGCCTTGGTAAAGAAACGCGGACCCACCGATGCGGGACCGCGTTTCAGATACTGCCGCGAACTACTGATCGCGCTCAGGACCGCGTGGGCGCGACCGCCTTGTCGTCCACCACGTTCTCTACTGCAACCGTGGAGTGCGAAGGGGACACGGGTTGCTTATCGACGATGAAACTTCCCATCACCAGGCTGTCCATCTCGCTCTTCGAATACGTGCTGAAGGCGTTGGCTGGAGTGGTCACCACCGGCTCACCACGCAGGTTGAACGAGGTATTCAGGATCACGGGGACCCCGGTTGCCTGGCCAAAACGCTCGATCAGGTTGTAGTACCGCGGGCTCTGCGCCTTGAATACCGTTTGCAAGCGGCCCGTGCCATCGACGTGCGTGATCGCGGGTAGCGTCGCCTGCGCCGACTCTTTTACCGGAACCACATAGAGCATGTAGCGTGCCGGATAGTGGTCCATCATGTTGGGAAGCTCGAAGTAGCGATCGGCATACTCCGCCAGCACCGATGGAGCAAACGGCCGGTAGGGCTCGCGGAACTTGATCTTCGCGTTGACGATTTCCTTCATCTCGGCGTTGCGGGGATCGGCGATGATGCTGCGGTTGCCGAGCGCGCGCGGACCCCACTCGAAGCGTCCCTGATACCAGCCGATCACCTTAGCATTGGTCAGCCGTTCCACTGTCCGGTCGAGCAGTTCGTCTTCGTTCTTGGCCTGACGATAGGGAATGTTGTTGGAGTTCAGGAAGTCGGCGATTTGGCCTTCCGTAAACTCTTTTCCCCAATACGCGTGATCCATGCGGAAGGTACGTGGCTTGCCGAGCAGCGTGTTATAGGCCCACAGCGCCGCACCCAGCGCGCCGCCGCCGTCTCCGGCCGCAGGTTGAATGTAGAGCCGCTCGAAGGGCGTCTCATTCAGAATCCGGGTGTTGGCGACACTGTTCAGGCCGACGCCACCTGCAATGCACAGGTTCTTCATCCCCGTGACTTTGTAGAGATTCTGGGCCATGCCGATCAGCACTTCTTCCGTCACCTTCTGGATGCTGGCGGCGATGTCGGCATAGTGCTGATTCAGCTTGCACAGCTCGAGGTAGTTTCCCGGAGGGTCGCCAAAGTATTTGGGGAAGCCCGTAGCCTCGGTGAAGAACTGCAGCTTGGTGGGGCGCGCCTCCCCGAACAACTGCGCGAATTTCTCGTTGTAGGTCCGCTCGGTCGAATGCTGGAAGCTGAAATAGCTCATATCCAGCGCGAACGAACCGTCGCTATTCTGATGGATGACCTTCCAGACTTTATCCACATAGATCGGCTTGCCATAGGGAGCCATCCCCATGACTTTGTATTCGCCTTCGTTCACTTCGAATCCCAGGAAGGCGGTGAACGCGCTATACAAAAGGCCGAGGGAGTGCGGGAATTCCATCTGCTTCAGAATCTTGATCTCGCTGCCGCGGCCGACCCCGTAGGTTCCGGTGACCCACTCGCCAACGCCGTCCACGGTAAGGATGGCGGCCTCGTCAAATGGCGAGCACAGGAACGCGCTCGCAGCATGCGACAGATGATGTTCGGAAAAGATCACGCGTTCCTTGGGAACGCCGATTTCCGCCTGCAGCGTGCTGGCAACCCATAGCTTGTCGAGCACCCAGGTGATCATCGATTCGCGGAAGACCTTCCACGATTTCGGATAAGTCTGCAGAACGGTCGCCAGGATGCGATCCAGTTTGCGGAAGGGCTTCTCGAAGAACACGACATAGTCGAGATCTTTCCCATTAATGCCGGCGGTCTCCAGGCAGTACTGGATGGCGTTCTTGGGAAAGTCGTAGTCGTGTTTCTTGCGAGTAAAGCGTTCTTCCTCGGCGGCAGCGACCAGTTGTCCGTCGTGCAGCAATACGGCGGCTGCGTCGTGGTAATAACAGGAGATTCCCAGAATGTACACGATTCGGTTCCTTTATTGGCTCCCGCGCGAGTCACGCCCAAACCCGAGCACGCAAGATGCAGGAGACACAGATTGGCCCAACCACCACGCTCTAGAACAGGGTGTAAATAAACGGCGCAATCACCGAGCTTTGCGCCAGAATCAGCACCACGCCCAACAACAGAACTACAAAAATCATCGGCAACATCCACCAGCGCTTGTTACGAGCAAAGAATGAGAGCAACTCTCCAGCAATGCCAAACCGCCGCTGCGCTACTTGTAGGAAACCCATACTTGCCTTCCTCTCCTGACTCGATATCCGAAAATTCCCCGGATCCCCATATTCGCCGATTTCATGCGCGCCTCATGGTGACGGCGGTCACGACCCGCCGGGTCGAAGAACCTGGAACATCCGGCGGGCAATCAGTTCGTTGCCCGTCATGGTGATATGACACCAGTCGAGAAATAATGCTTCGTTCGTCTGATCGAAGGTGTTGGTCAGATCGTAAAAATGCGGACGCTGTTGTCCGCGCACGAGGTCATAGACCCGGGGGGTCCAGGTTGCCAGATTTGCCAGTTTCTTCGATTCGCGGATTTGCGTCTCATCGCCCAGAAGCGCCTTGTGGCTGGTGTAGACGACGGGCTGCCAGAAGAATGCGTAGTCGAACCCGTACTGGTGCGCCAGGCCCTGCACGGTGTCCATATTGGCGAAGTAGTTGTTCACCGCCGCCTTGGCGAGACCATCCAGATTGGTGTTGGGAACCGGGCGGTCGCCCTCATGCTGCGCCGCCTTCGCGGTCAGCGAGAAGATGAGTTGCACGGTGTTGGTCTGCAGCAGATAGCTGAAGCCGCCGTCGCGCAGCGCTCGCTGGCCCTCGAACTGGTTCTTGATGGTGTCGAAGTTCATGTGCACATCGGGCTTACCCGACTGGTAAGGCACGTACGTATCGTTGGCGCCATCGTAAAACATCACGAAGTTCGGCTTCCGCGATTCGCTCTTAAGCGCCAGCATCAGCTGCGTGACCTCCTGCGTACTCACCCAGGCTCCCTCGCCGAAGTTGCGAACGCATGCCGGCTGGCCGGTCTTTTCGAGCATGCCGGCCAGTTCCGAGGGAATGGTTCCCCAATCCGGAGACCCGTTTCCTCGCATCGTGGACCCGCCGAACATCCAGATGGTGAACTGGTTCGCGTCGCAGTGCGAGTGATCGGTGCGTCGCAGACCGTCTTCATCGATATTCAAAGTCTGACCGTGAAAAGGATGGCTGCGCCACACGACATACGGCTTGTAGTCGTATACCTGCCGCGAAGCTTTCTCCTCACGGGCCAAAGCCGGTGCCCAACTTTCTCCTTTGTAAGCCGCCAACTCGCGCTTGCCGGGAGTCTCTTCGAAAAGCGAGGTGCGCAGAATGCGAATGCCGACGAACGAAATCAGCTCCAGCGCCACCAGAAGAAACACCGTAACCGCGATCACCGCAAAGAAATTGGCTAAAGAACGCTGCGCTCGCGTAAGCCCGGAGTCAGCCACGTGCGTCTCCGGGCGATCATCACTCACCACTTGCATGGACCCTCGGGAACCTCGGTTGGGGGAATTGTCGCATGATGGAGGTATGGCCCTACTGCCGGTGCGCCCACTCCAGGTCCATCTTTTCTTCGGCATGATCCAGCCACTGGTCAGGCGCCTTCTTGATGCGTAGCGGGTCGCCGAACATCCTTACCGCCAGCCCAAAGGGCAGGACGAGGATTCCATAAATGATGGTCAGCAGCACGCGAGCCTGGAAGTTGCCGATTATGTGCGCAACTTTCGTCCAGCCTGCCCAGAAGCGCTTCAGTGCATTCCAGATACTCTTCACAGGTTTCTCCGGGTGAAATATGACGTCAACCACAGGGTTGCACGCTGACTTTTCCTCAGTCAGCGGCAACCGATACAGGCTTGCGTGATACACCGAGCTCGTTCGCAATCCATTCGTACGTGATCTTCAAGCCTTGCTGCAGTTTGATGGAAGGCTCCCAGCCCAGCACTTTGTTCAGACGGGTGTTGTCGCTGTTGCGGCCGCGCACGCCCTGAGGCCCGCTGAGATTGTGGGCTTTGACCACGCTCTTTCCGGCAATGCCTGCAATCATGTCGACCAGGCCGTTGATCGTGACCAGTTCATCAGTGCCCAGGTTCAGCGGCTCGGTGTAATCGGAGGCCATCAGGCGCACCAGGCCTTCGCAGCAGTCGTCCACGTACATGAAAGTACGAGTCTGCTCGCCGTCGCCCCACACTTCGATGGTGCCGCCGTCTTCGACCAGCGCGACCTTCCGGCTGATCGCCGCGGGCGCCTTCTCTTTGCCGCCGTCGTAGGTTCCCAGAGGACCGTACACGTTGTGGAAGCGCACAATGCGCGTCGGGAATTTGAAGTCCTGATAGTAGTAGCGGCAGAGCTCTTCGGCGAACAACTTCTCCCAGCCATAGCCCGGCTCGGGATCGGCCGGATAGGCATCCTCTTCTCGAAGAGGCGTGACATCCGGGTTCTTCTGCTTGCCCTGCGCGTAAACGCACGCCGAGGACGAGAAGAGGAAGCGGCCAACGCTATTGGCGCGGCTGGCTTCAAGCATCTGCGCATTAATCAGAATGTTGTTGCGGGAAATGTCCGCGTGCGACGCCGTGATGTATCCGATGCCCCCCATGTCGGCGGCCAGGTTATAAACCTCGTCGATGCCTCCGCGGGTCGCCATGAGGCAGGCGTCGGCCCGGCGTAGGTCCAGAACCTCAAATTCATCGCCCGCGCTTGGTTCATACTGCGGCTCTTTAATGTCTACCCCACGGACCCAATGGCCGTCTCCTTTCAGACGCTTTACCAGATGATGGCCGATGAACCCACCTGCACCCGTAACCAGGACTCGTTTCTGTGTTTTCATTGAGTTTCCCCGAAAGTATGTTCTTCACCAGATTTTCAGCAAGTGCACTTTACTGCCCAAAATCCTGCCAAACTGCAATTAGAGGAGTTTTTGTGGAAAGAGGCTAACTTATTGATATTGCTTGAGTTTCAGCATCTCAAGGGAGACGTTCCAGGCAAATCTGGGGCCGAGCACCAGATATCGCCGCCATAAGCGACGCGGTTCCATCACTAGACGGAAAAACCATTCCATTCCGTGCTCCCGCATCCAGGCCGGAGCCTGGGTCAGCCGGCCGGTGTTCAGGTCGAAGGCCGCCCCCACTCCCATGAGCACTGGAACCCGCAACTTGTCGCGATGGTCGTACATCCACTTCTCCTGCTTGGGGGTGCTCAGGCCCACCCACAGGATGTCGGCGCCGGACTCATTGATCTTCGCGACAGTCTCCCGGTCTTCGTCCTCAGTCAAGGGGCGGAACGGCGGGGAATAACATCCTGCGACCTGAAATCCCGGGAAGGTCTTGCTTAAAGTCTCCGCAAGATGTTCTGGAACCCCTTCGGCGCCGCCGTAAAAATAATGCCGGTAGCCCTTGCCGGCCGTGTCTTCGCAGAACGCCATCATCAACTCGGGACCGTAGACGCGCCGCTTCATGATGTTGAAACCGTGTCGGCGGCCAGCCCACACCAGCGGCATTCCATCGCTCACCACCAGGTCGGCAGTGTTCAGAATTTGCTTAAAGCGGGGATCCTGCTGCGCTTCCATCACGCCATGCATACCGGTGACGGCGACGTAGTGGCAACCTTGCTTCTCTTCGATCCAGCGCTCTATCTCGGCGACGGCGCCGGGAATCTGTACCGCATGCACGCGCACACCCAGCAATTTGAACGACGCAACCGGATTCACTGCCACCGTGCTCATGCCGTGACCTCTTGCGGTTGCGCGATTACGCTCTTGTAAATGTCCATCAGCATCGAATAGTTCTTCTCCGCGGTAAATCGCGATTCAAAGTCGCGCCGCGCCTCTTTCCCCATCTCGCGCAAGCGCTCTGGATGGGACCATGCCCATTCCACCTTTTCCGCCAACTCTCCGGGGGATCCGGGGGTGAAGTGCAGGCCAGTGCGTTCGTCGTCGACGAGTTCCTGCAAAGCTCCTAGACGCGAGCAGATCACCGGGACGCCGCAAGCGAAAGATTCGACCATGCCCATGGGGAAATTTTCGTAGCACTCGCTCGGCAGCACCAGGAAGCTTGATCCCTTTACGATCGCCTGAGCTTCGGCACGCGGTAACCGGCCTCGGAAGTCAATGCTGGTAATGCCGCGCTCCTGCGCCTGCTTCTTAATGACCGGGCCAACTGGGCCCTCGCCAACGATCACCAGCGGAATCCGATTGCCCAATTTTGACCAGGCTGCCACCAGCGTTTCCAATCCCTTTTCTTCCGACAGCCGCCCGACAAACGCCGCGTAACCACCGCCGTTCGCACGTTCGCCGGGGTCTGGTTCCACGAAGTTCGGCTTCACGCTGATGCGGTCACCGGGAAGTCCTCCCGCAATGAACTTGCTGCGCGCAAACTGGCTGAGAGCGATAAAGCGGTCGATCCCGTCCTGCCAGGTATGGCGTTGCCGGTGGACCGTCAACATCAAGGCGACCGTGGCCGTGGCTGCGCGCGATTCGCGATAACAACCGTGCTGCACGCTGCGCCACAAACTGTGATCCTGGCATTCTTCGCAAACGTGCCCGTCGCGGAAGAAGTTCGCTGCCGGGCAGAGCAGCCGGTAGTTATGCAGCGTCTGCACCACCGGAACCCCGGCCTCGCGGCACGCCGGGTAAATGCTCGGGGAAATCATCATGAAGGTGTTGTGGATGTGAACCACTTCCGGTTCTTCCCGTCGTAACACCTGCAATATTTCCTTGCGGCTGGTCTCGGAAGAAATCGTGTTCTTGATCAGTTGCAGCCGCTGAACGGCAGAGTACCCGCTGATCTCATCGTTGGTGCGGCAGTAGACCGCAACGTCGTGACCAGCAGCCTCGAGCAGTTTTCGTTCCTGCTCGAAAACGACGTCTTCACCTCCCGGCTGTTGGTACTTGTTGTGAACTAGCAGTATCTTCACGAGCCTGCGCTCTCTCCCGGATGGCGTCGATTCCGGGTTGCAGTAGTGCCAACGCGTCGCCGTTGGTAAGGTAAAGCACTTTTTTGCGGGCGCTAACGTAACCGACGAGTTCAGCCAGTCCATCCCACAGGTCGTGGTCTTCGATCTCCCAGGAGTGGCCATACAGGTGCCACACTCCACCTTCTCGAAGCACACGATCGAAAAGTCGCTTGCCCAGTTCCACCCAGCCGTCGCGTCCGCCAATCATGTAATTGTAGAGACGCGCAGGCCGTCCTGCTTTCGTAGTGTTTTTTAAATAGGTGAAGCCGGTGTGGGGATAGGCCTGCAGCGTGGTGGGCATCTCGAAACGATCAAAAGTGGCACGAGTGGCCAGCATGCGCGTGGTGCGGGCGCCGAGATAGCCTGCGTCCGCGAGGCAGCGCACCGTGGTTCGCGTGAAATGCCCTCCCGGGTAACAAAACATCCGCAGCGGCTGGCTGACAGTCGATTCCAGACGGTTCTTGCATTCCCGCACTACCGCCAGCGTCTGGTCACGGGTCAGGCTCGGCATGTGCTCATGGGCTACCCCGTGAGCGCCGATTTCAAAACCTGCGTCCGAAAGCATTCGCAGCTCATTCCGGGTTAACGCCGGACGGCCCAGGTACGGTTCTATAGGGATGTATAAGGTTGCCGGAACTCCATGCGAATGGAGCAGGTCGGCAAGCCTTAAGTCGGCGCGGTCGCCGTCATCCCAACTCGTGGTGACGACAGTTTGATGTTGGCTCATGGATTTAGGAGTTCTAGAACAACAAACGGGGGGTCCGGGGCTCTAGTGCTCCTTCATCATCTTCTGAAACTCACTCAGGGTGTAGCGGTCGTTATTCCACATCACCGCCTTGGCATTGGGATCGCCAAGTTTCACGGTGTTGTTCTCGAAGCGGTTGTTCCATCGGCTGAAAACGTCGTCACTCATATGCGGGGCCGGCTTCAAGATGCCCAGCGCAACTCCCGCGTCCTGCGTGATCACGTTGTCATGCACGTACAGATTGTGGATCTGGTAGGGCTCGGGCATGTGGTACTGCTGCGCGTCCTGGTTGCGGTTCAGTTGCCGGCCGAGAATTCCGGCGCGGCAGTTGGTCACCGTGTTTCCGTAAACTTCCACATCGCGCGATTCGCCAATCAGAATGCCCGCGTCGCCATCATGATGACCATAAGTGTTGTTGCCGTCATTCCAGATGGTGTTGTTGCGGATGATCGCTTTGAAGCTGATCTCGTGAAAGATGCCTTCGGTGTTGTTCGTGGTCCGGTTGCCCTCGTAAAGAGTGTTCTTGTTATTGATGTCGGTCCACAGGCCGGGCCCGATGTTGTCGTGCGAGAAATTATTGCGGATCACGAGGTTTTCAGTCAGAACGAACTTGGCGCCACCGGCTTCCCAGCCCGGCCAGTACCCGGCGTAGTTGTTCTTGTACATCTCATTGCCTTCGACCAGAATGTCTTTCCCGTTGCCGCCCATCCCGCAATCGCCATTGTGGTGGGTCTTGTTGTTCAGGACCTTCCAGCCATTTCCGGCGCGGATGCCGACGCCGTGATTCCATCTCACCTCGTTCTGGTCGACCACCCAGTTATCGGCGTTCTTGCCGTCGATGGCTGCTTCTCCGGCGGGTTGCGCATATTTCTCGACGATCAACCCGCGGATGGTGACATCGTGCGCGTCGCCGGAAAATGCTTTGCGGGTCGTACCCAGTTCCACCTTCTTGCCAGTAGGATCATCCGCCAAGTAAATTTCGCCGGCGGAAGAATCGGACCA
Source organism: Terriglobia bacterium (assembly GCA_963832635.1). Taxonomy (GTDB): domain Bacteria; phylum Acidobacteriota; class Terriglobia; order Terriglobales; family Acidobacteriaceae; genus DATFTE01. The sequence continues at coordinate 195,236 of CAWHVH010000008.1, forward strand.
CCAATGTCCCGGACCGAGCTCTTCCTGATGCTCCACGCGCACGATCGGCAGGTCATCCACAAAAACGTCTTCAGGGAAAATGCAGAGAGGATACTCAGGCTGGCAGCGACCACGATACTCACGCTGGGTTGGCCCTCCTCGCTGGCCACCGCCGCCTTGCCGCCGCTGGCCGCCGCCCGGCCAACCGAATCCTCGAGGCCCGCCAAAGCCGCCGAAACCTCCTCGGCCGCCTCCCCCTTGGCCACGCGGCCCGCCTTGCCCGCCACCGCCGGGAATCTGCACCGGCAGTCCCATACGCATGACGGCTTCTTCGTCGGGATTCGTCTGTCCCGCAGCGACCCAATACTGGCCGCGCCGCTCAAAACGCAATACCTGCGCGCCGTTCAGAATCGTGCCGGGATCGCCGATGAATGTATCGCGATCTTTGGGAACAATCGAGACTCCGCGGTACAGCCCAGCTTTGAAATGAAAGGTCGTTCCCGCGGGATTACGCTCCACCAGTTGCTGCACGTTGTCCCCGGGTTGCAGCACCACTTCTTTCGCGGGACTGGCTCCCAGCAGGACGCTGCCAAACGTGAGCAGCAAGGAAATTCCTCCAACGGTGACTACCGACGCGAACCGTGCGACCGTCACAAAACCACCGCCATATGCACCAACGTTCTTTCTCCTATCGGCCTATGAGGTGAGGGGAATAGCAAAGGAGCACAATCGACGAAGCTAAGGATGAGAAGCGGTCGGCGCTTGCGCGCTTGCCGGCGACGGCTGCTGCAGCAGGGTGGGCAAAGTGTCCGCAAGCATGTCACCGACCTTTGCTGTGCCAGGGGGCTTCATGTGGGAGGGATCCTGGAAGTAGGGACGCAGGTTGGCGTCCGGGCTTTCTCCCTTGAGCAAGGCTTCCTTGCTGCGCAGCAACGGAATCCCGTTCTTCTCCGCGAAATCCCGGAACAGCTTTTGGAAAGGACCGGAATCGTCGTAGTTGCCGATGCGGCTGTCATAACCGCAGAACAGCAGGAACACCGGCTTCACATTGTGCGCGCGCAAGTCGTTTACGAAATCCTCGAGCTGCTTCGTATAGAGCACGTCAACATCTTCCTGCGAAAGCGTGGTGAAGTTGGTGCCCGGCACCATGTACTTCTTCATCTTGTCGTAGTCGCGCCGCGCCCAGTTCTCTACGATCAGGTTGTACAGTGCGAGGCTGCGCAGGGCGTTTTTCATCCGCACCCGCTGGGCAAATTGATCCTTCGTCTTCTCGTCGCTGCCGACCAGATGTCCGAGCCCGCCCTCGTTGAAGCTGTAGCCCACGATCACCACATCGGGATGAACACCCTTCTGCCACAGGTAAAGAAACTTCTGGTGCTCGAAGCTCACCGGATAGGCATCCACGCCCCCATTGAGCACGGTGTACTGACCGGGAAATTTCGCGTCGAGGGCCTTCTGCAACATCGCCGGATAGGTGTGATTGTCATCGACTCCGTACCCGTAGGTGATCGAGTCCCCTAACGCGAGAATCTTCTTGGTGTTGCTCGCCAGGTTAACTGGCCCGCCGCGCAACCCGAGATCGTTGATGGTCGAAGTGGTAAGGGAAACTTTCTCCGTGTACTCCTGGTTGGGAACCGGAGTGAACAGGAGATTCCCCTGTCGCTCGTAGAGCAAGGCGCGATGGTAGCTGGCCATTCGCAAGCCGAACTCTACCGTGACGAACAGAAGCGGGATCAGCACCAGGGAGCGAAACCAGGGCGAGAACAGGAACGAACCGAAAGGCGGGTTGGGTTTGCCCTCAGCCTCCAGGCGGCGGTGCACGAACCCTATATGCCCGAACGTCTTGTCGAGCGCGACGACGCTATAACAAAGATAGAGCGTCGCGAGCGCGGGAATGAAGTTCAGCCAGTCAAAGTGGATCGTGGGGGCGATGCGGCGGTTGAAGATCACCGCCAGAAGCGCCACGACGAATCCGACCAGCCTCCACCGCGAAGAAGGCGCACGCCCAGCACCCACCTCCGTAACTACCTTTACGGGTGTTTGCTCTGCGTACGTTTCCTGCTTGGTGGACACCTGGCCGACCCCCTCTGGATTACCGCCGCTACCCAACCCTAGAACAGGGTATAGATAAACGGTGCGATCACCGAACTCTGCGCAAGAATCAAGAGTACGCCCAAAAGCAGCACGACAAAAATCATGGGCAACATCCACCAGCGCTTGTTCCGTGCGAAGAATGACAATAGTTCACCGGCAATCCCGAACCGCCGTTGAGCCACTTGAAGAAAACCCATTCGATCCTCCGTTTGAGCGAGAGCGGGAATGCCTCCCGATCCCGTAATGTCAAATCCCAAAGACTATCCCAGCGCCGATCCAGGCGATGGCGCCGCAAATACCCGTCGGCTCGCGTAGGGTAACCGGACCGCGTAACGCCGGCGCAAGTACTCCGCATAACCGAGCGGTATCCAGAACTGCAAGGGCGCATGCCACGTCAAGTCGGTGCTGAACACAGTTCGCACCGTAGCGATCATGAGCACCGCGATCGCTTCCAGCGCCAATTGTCGCTCCAGCGGAGATCGCGCCGGATCCAGTACGAATCGCAAGAGGTACCACCAGCCAACGCCCAAAACAGCGAGCAAGGGAACGATGCCCTGGAAGCCGCAGCCCACCAGGGTTTCGACCCAGTCGCTATGCATACTGGCGATGTTGTTTCCGATGGCGCCCATGACCAGGAAGCGGCCGGCCGCGTACGCGCCAAAGCCAGTGAAGGGAGCATCCTGAAATTTCTTCCAGGCAAAGGCCCACCACTGCAGACGTCCCGTGAGGCCTTCCATCTCCTGCGCGCTTTGACCGCGGCGCATGTAGTCGATCAGTACTCCCCCAGAGCCGGTGATCAGAATCATGGTCGTAGCCAGCAGGACGATGGCAACTCCATGTTTGAATCGTCCCGAGAGCAGGAAGATCAGGAATACGGCGATCAGGAATCCGCCGGTAGCGGATCGCGTCTGCGCGAACACCATAGTGATGAACGCGGCCAGGAACAACCAGGTATACCAGGTGGAGAAGAAACGTTTGAAGCCTTTGACCGGCAACAAGCGGACCAGGGCCACGGCCGCCAGAATTGCCGAATATTCACCAACCCGGTTGGCCGAGACGTCCGGAAACACGCCGCTCAGCTGTACAGCGATGGGGCCGGTTGCCGAACCGCCGGTTTCCAGGTTGTGGCTCAGTGCGACTTCGGGCCAGATTGCAGCGCCCAGCCAGCACATTCCGAGCAATATGCCGATCCACAGCCATGCCCAGTCAAACAAATTCTTGAATTCGTCCGGACTCTCGACGGTCGCCAGGATGGCCGCCAGGAGCGCAACATCGACGGCAAACTCGCAAGCCTTGTACAGCGTCCACTGCCAGTAGATCGACCACACGGTCGAAGTCAGTGCCGCTAGAACGAAAACCATGAGCAGCCCGGGAATACCGCGCAACCACGAATGGAGGAATTCGGTTCTGCGGGTGAACAAGCGGAATAGAAGGACGCATCCCACGAAGGTCACCAGGATCAGGCGAACCGCGGCGAAGGTATCCACCGGAGCGGCCCGGATTTCACTGATGTCGCGCTTGCGCCAGGTCTGCATGCTGAGGAAGATCAGCAGCCACAGCCCGTGATACCAGTACAGATTCTTGAGCAGCACTTTGCCGCCGCTCAACGCTTGCCGGAACGATTTCCAGAAGTAGAACACTACCGGGGGCACGATTACGAACATGGCAAACAGCCCGACTTCGGCGTAGCGGTGACTGTGTTTGTGGGCGATGGAGGCAATCATCATCAACACAAGGCCCGCCACCAGTCCCAATATCGCGAAGCCGATCATCGGCAGAGCCGAGTCGAGCAAGCCATTTCTGCTGTGCGTTCTGTAAGTGCCACTTCTCTGTTCCAACGGAGGAACTCCTTTCGGGGGCCCAACTGCCAACTGCTAATCCGCGCTGGCGGCGTTCGGCATGGAATAAGCCTGCGAACTGGACTCATATCCCAAGCGCGCCAGCATCTTCCCGGTATTCTCTTCGATCCTCTCCAACTGCTCCGGGGTCAATTGATCCCGCCACCCACCCACTGCGCCTTTCCGGACAAACCGTCTCTGGTCGTCGGTGGATTTTCCCAACTGCGGGCTGCGGTCTTCTTTCACCCGCATCCGCTGAAAATCGTTGTTGCGAATCGCGTCGCTGATGCGCTGGCGGTCGAGCGACACGCCCAGGAAATTCAAAATGTTTTCCAACTGTGCGTAGGTGTCTTTGCGCAGGTCGTGATAGCGCACCACCAACAGCCGGCCACGTGCCGCCAGGGGGGAGTCCATCCATCCCCGCGCGTGCTCCAGCCAGGAACCGTAGGCCGTGGCTGTACCCCGCAGAAAGTCGGTGAGGTAATGGTCAAAATCGCCACCGACCCGCCCTAACGCATCCTCATACGCGTACTCGGAAAGAGCCACGTCGCGCGGGTCGCGCACCACGTAAATCGCGCGCTTGTATTCCGGACGGTAGGCTTCGTGGGTTTTGATAATGCGTCCCTGGTTCGGAAGGATGGGGGGGGCCGAGGCATGCATGCCAACATCGGGAATTACACGGTTCACATTATCGAATCCAGCTTCAGTGTTCGCCAGCGCTTCAAACAGCAGAAAGCGCAGCCAGGTGCTACCGGATCGCGGATAAGAGGCCACGAAGACATCCCGTTCCTGAATGCCGCGATGGCGCAACCACACCAAAGGAACCCGCAGACTGCTCTTCGTAATCTGGTGACGAATTCGCCGTAGCATGGAAGTCTTCCCGCCTCGATCTTGAAAATTGTTTAGTACCGGTACCAGCTCACGCTGTAAGCCACCAGCCCGCCCATTTTGCGCCGCAGTCTTCGCAAGCGAGACAGCGGAGCGGCCGAAGCGCGCCGCGCAGAACTCAGCGGAGAAGAAGCGGTCCCGTGTCCGTTTCGGCGGGAACCCTGCTCCATTTTTCGCAGCGTTTGATTTTGAGAGTCCATATTCAGAGTTCCTCTATCAATGGAGCGCCGGATTTATGATCCGGTGCGCTCCGCCGCCGCGAATTCTTCGCCGACCGCCTGGGGAAACGCCAGCGGATAGCCCATGCGTGCCAACACCGCTCCGGCGCGCTGATCCACCAGCCGCAGCTGCGATTCGGTAAATTTCTCGCGCCAGCCAGCCACCGCCCCCTTGCGCACGAAGCGTCCTTCTTCGCCTTTGCTCTTCGGCAGGCTTTGCGCGGCGTTTTCCTTGGCGCGCATGCGCTCGACCGAATTGTTGGCGATGGCTTCGCGAATGCGATTTGCCTCCACCGGCAAACCCAGAAAGTCCACCATCTTCGCAATCGCCATCTCCGGGTCTTTCCGCATCTCCTCAAACTTGATGAGCAGCAGATTACCGCTTTGCGCCAGCGGGGAATCGAGCCATGTGGGCAGGTGTTCCTGCCATGCGCCAAAGCCGCTCAGCCGGCCGTCCAGGTAGGCGGCGACGTATTCATCGAAATCGGTGTTGTACAAGCCAAGCTCGCGTTCCCGCGAATACTGCGACAGCATGACATCGCGGAAGTCGCGCACCAGATAGATGGCCCGCTTGTACTCCTTGCGATACGCTTCGTGGGTCTTGATCAGTCTGCCGCCATCCGGAAGCTCAACCTTCGCACGGGCCTGAATTCCCATCTCCGGGATGATCAGGTTGATGTTGTCAAAGCTCGCGGATTCTGCCGCCAGGATTTCCGTCAGTAAAAATCGGGTCCAGGTATTGCCCGATCGGGGATAGGACGCAAGGAAAACGTCATTCGAGTCCAGGCCACGATGCCGAAGCCAGATCAAGGGCGCACGAACCTTGGTGCGCATAATTTTGTGCCGAAGCCGTCGAGATCTTGAGACCATCGATCCTCTCTTATCCCTCTTTACGCTCTATCTGCCACTGACCCCAACTGTCTGCCCAAATCTCTGACACGTGTTCACTCGCTCAATTCAGTGGGGGTGCTTCGATCGCTGCAGCGCAGATTGACTGACGTATCCGGGCGCCGGTCGTGCCAGATCGCGGTGGGGACCGCGCATAGGGCGCCTTCGCGGAGTGAGGGCCAACTCAAATCCTTTGCCGAAAATTCAATCTCAGGCAGCTCCTGATCCCTTCAGCACAGCCGGAATCGTACGGTACAGAATCTTCAGATCCAGCCATAGCGACCATTTGTCGATGTATTGCATATCGAGCTCCATCCACTGCTCGAAAGGAATGGAACTGCGTCCGTTGATCTGCCACAGGCAGGTGATGCCGGGACGTACGCTGAAACGGCGGCGCTGCCAGTCTTTGTCAAAACCTTCATAGTCGCGCACCGGGAGGGGCCTTGGTCCCACCAGACTCATTTCACCGGTCAGCACGTTGAGCAACTGCGGCAATTCATCGATGCTGGTCTTGCGCAGGAATCTTCCCATCGGCGTGATGCGCGGGTCATTCTTGATTTTGAAGACCGGTCCGCTCGCCTCGTTCAATTTCTCCAGTTCGGCCAGCTTCAGTTCGGCATCGGGCACCATGGTGCGGAACTTGTAAATATGGAAGATCCGCTTGTTCAGCCCCAGACGCTTTTGTCGGAAGAACACCGGGCCCGGCGACGTCAGCTTGATCATGAGAGCCGCGACCACCAGCAACGGCGACAGCCCAATCAGGAGCAGCAGCGAAAGGATCAGATCCATGGAGCGCTTGATGACGGCGGGCCAATCTTCCAACGCACCCGTTGAAGACATGGTGATGACCGAATCGCCTTCGAAATCCTCCGCCTTGGTGCGAGCCAGCTTCATATCGAAGATGCTGGAGGGGAAGCGCACGATAATCCCTTGTTCTTCGCACATGGCGGCGATGCGAGCCGCCTGGAAATAGCAGGATTTCACGGGCAGGCCCATCACCACTTCGTCGACCACGCTTTGCCGCAGTAGGGTTTGCAGGTCGTTGAACCCGCCACTCAGGGGATATCCGGTGTCACGGAATTCCTTCATCCCATCCCATTCCTCATCCACAAAGCCGACGATGCGATAGCCCAGTTCCGGCTTGGCTTCGATCTTACGGGCGAACTCGACCGCCCGGCGATTGGTTCCCGCAATCAACATGCATCGCAGGTTGCGATGGTGAGTTCGGAGACGAGCGAGGAAGTACCGCAGCATCAAACGGCTGAGCAGCCCGGGGCCGGTCGCGACCAGCCAGAAGACCAGAAGAAACGTGCTGTTGACCATCTGGATGTGAAACAAGATGGCCATGGTCCCGAGAAAAATGGTTCCTACCGTGGTGGCCTTTACCAGATCGAACAGTTCCGAACGCCGGGAGGCCATGCGCTTGGAATGGTACAAGCCGAAGGCCGAAAAGATGATGTGCCAGATCACTAGAAAGCTGAGGAAAAGCCCGATATTGCCGATCTTGACCCGCATCGACAGGAACTCGGCAAACGAGCGCCCGCCGTGCTCTTTCAGCACCGGCAACGTGGCCAGCGCGAACGAGCACACCATCAGCGCGAGATCGAACAGCTTGAACAGATTGAGGAGGATTCGTCGACGAATCGTGCCCACAGGAGATCACCTCTTCATGGTGACAACTTCCTACCGAACGGCCAATTACAAATCGAACGATGAACTAGCGGGCTATGGCAACTGCCGCGGTGCGCCGCCGCATAGGGCTCTTGGCGGCAGGAATCGCGTGCACGGTATGCTCGGAGCTCGGACGCCCCATGCTGATGTATTCCAGTCCGGCCTTATGCACCGTCCGGGGTGAGTAGAGATTGCGGCCGTCCACGATGATCGGCACCGCCATGGCCTCGCGAATACGCCCTAAATCCAGCTTGCGATATTCGTCCCACTCGGTCACTACCAGCAGCGCATGTGCGCCGCTCGCCGCTTCGTACGCCGACTTGCAGTAGGCCACGCGACCCGCTTCTTCCGGCAATTCACGCTGTGCGTTCGCCATCGCTTCGGGGTCGTGCAGTCGCACGGACGCACCTTCGCGCAACAACGCATCGATGATTTTCAAGCTAGGGGCTTCGCGGATGTCGTCAGTACGCGGCTTGAAAGCCAGGCCCAGCACCGCGATGGTTTTCCCGGACACCACCCACAACGCCTTCCGCACTTTGGCCAGGAAAATCTCGGTGCGCTGCTGATTGATCCGCTCGACTTCGCGCAGCAGGGAAGTGTCGGCTCCGTGCTCTTCGCCCAGGTGGAGGAAGGCGCGCAGGTCTTTCGGAAAGCAGTAGCCGCCGAAGCCGATGCCCGCGGAAAGGAACTGCGTCCCGATTCGCGGATCGAGGCCGATTCCGCGAGCGACGCTTTCTACGTCGGCGCCCACTCCCTCGCAGATGTCCGACACCATATTGATGAAGGAGATCTTGGTCGACAGAAACGCGTTCGCGGCGTGCTTGATGAGTTCGGCGGTCGTGGGCGTGGTCACGACAATCGGGCACTGCAGCGGACGATAGATGGTCTCCAGCAGTTCGCGCGCCCGATCGGAATCGACGCCGATCACGATGCGGTCGGGATGAAAAAAATTCTCGATGGCTTTGCCTTCCTGCAGAAACTCGGGATTCGAGGCCACATCAAACTCGGCGATGCTGCCGATCGTTGCCGGCTTTCTCCCGCCGTTTCCGTTCCCATTCTGCCGACTGGCGGTACCTATCTGAGCATGGCGGATCACGGTGCGTTTGATCCACTGCGCCGTAATCGCGGGGACCGTGCTCTTCTCCACGATGAGTTTGTATCCGTTCAGGTTCGCGGCGACGGTGCGCGCAATGGCTTCCACCTGACTGAGGTCGGCCTTGCCATTTTCTCCTTGCGGAGTACCCACGCAAACGAACAGCACCGTGGCGTCCGCGACCGCCTTGCCCACGTTGCTGGTGACCTGGAAGCGCCCCCCCAGATGTTTGGTGAGCAAGGGCTGCATTTCCGGCTCGTAGAACGTGACCTTACCGTCCTCGAGAACCTTTACCTTCCGTGCGTCGTCGTCGGCGCCGATCACATCCCATCCCAACTCGGCCAAACCCAGGGCTGTGGGTAACCCCACATGCCCCATACCCAGAACGGCAATCTTGATCGCTTTCTTGCGCTTACTTGTTTTCACCTGGGACCCTCGGAAACCTGGAAGAAATCGTTTTTGCGGCTCCACCGTGTCTAACCGAAGCGTGAGCAATTCTCTAAGCAGCCTCAACCTCGTAGCCCGAAACCCTGATGGCGACTGCGCGTTGAATCAGGTCCACCGACACCACCAGGCTCAAATCGGAATTCATGCCGACCAGTACGCCTTCAACCCCGTCCAGGGAACCGCCGCGGATACGGACCCGCTGGTTGACCGTCAGAAAGGGATGTGCAGCAATCGGCACTCGCTGCTCGAGGATTGCCTGGATATCCCGAATCTGCTTGTCGGGTATCGGCGTACCTTTTCCGTGATTGCCGACGAAATTGGCAACTCCCGGAGTGCGTAGCACCGAAACCCGCGCTTCCGGTACCCCCGAAGTGTTGACGAACACATATCCCGGAAATAGAGGAACATCGACTTCCTTATTCCGATCGCTCCAGCGATGCACTTGTTTCATCAGGGGCAGGAAGGCGTAGACCCCTTTATCCCGAAGTTCGGCGGTTACCTTCTTTTCGTGCCGTGAACGGGTCTGGATTGCATACCACTGAGGCCGTTCGAGGCTCAGAAAGTCTTGCGGGATGTCCAACAAGCACTCGGTCTGCACAGCTCCGCCCTCTCAGTCCCGTTTAACGGTCCTGCGTGTTCCTTGACACCGGCTGAACAGGCCGGCTCTGTTGGGGGGTCCGAAGGACCAACTTCTACAATCGAGCGTACAAATTTTGTGGGATCGGGAAGGTGCGCTTGTTCAGCACCGCGCCCAGCAAGTTCACGTTCGCGCTTCGAATCTGATCGATCACGGTGCGGGCAGTCTCCCGTCGCGTGGTATTCGATTGCAACACCAACAGCACTCCGTCCACCAGACGTCCTAAGGCCATCGCGTCCGCAGAGGGATTCAGCGCCGGCGAGTCGATCAAAACGTGATCGAAGGATTCGCGCAGTTCGGCCATCCGGGCCCGCATACCATCGGAACCGGCCAGGGCCTGGTTAGTTGCGAAAGCCGACCCGCTCGGCAAAACCCACAGGTTTGTTCCCGACATGCGTTGGGCGAAACTGTGAACCGCACCCGTTTGCAGGATGGCTTCGGACAAACCGACACTATTGTCGATGCCAAAGTGTTTATGGATGGCCGGATTGCGCAGGTTCGCATCCACCAGACACACCGACCCCGGCGCCGTGGCGGCCAGGTTTTCCGCCGCCGCAACGCATATCGCGGTGCAACCGTCTCCCCGATCAATGCCCGCGAACAGTAGCGTTCGCGGCGCGTCGGGAACCCGGAAGAGCCGCTGTACCAGGCGAGCAATTTCTTCTTGGTCGACCACGCTGGGGCGAGTCCGGTGGCCATTGACCGGAACCGGGCCTAACCCCGTCCCGCGCTCCGCTTCGACATTCTGTAGTAACTCGAAAGCCTTACTCAACGTGTCCCTCCCCCTGTGCTCGTGTCCAAGCTGCTTTAGTGCCCGTTCTTTGGCGCCGCGCCCACCGGGGTCTCGTGACCGTTCGCCGGGATCGAGGCAAATACTGGAATATCCAGGTAATCTTTGACTTCGTCGGGAGTGCGGAAAGACGGATCCACGTAATCCACGGTCAATCCGGTGCCGATGCTCAAAAACGCCGCCAGTACGAAACTGAGAACAATGAGCAGCGTCGGCGAGAAAACCGGAATCGCCGGCCAAGTCGGACTCTCGTCGAACGTCACGTTTTGAATGCGGCGGTTGTCGAGCATATCCGAGATGCGCGCCTGCTCGCGTTTCGCTAGGTAGAGCAGGTAATTGCCCTCCTCGGCTTTCACTTCGCGAGTCAGATCATCCTGGGTTACGCCCTTCTTGTTGAAGTCCTGAGCTTCTTTCTGGTAGGTGTGCACGGTGCTGGCGATGGCCCCTGCCTGCGCCTGTAAAGTAGGCAGGCTGGTACGGGACTGCGCTAACTGCAGGGTCGCCCACTGGTAGGCGGGGTTGTTGTCCGTCGTCCACTCGTGGGTCGGATCGTTCGCCTGCTTCGCGATCATGGCGTTGGTCTGCGCAATCTGCTTCTCAACGTCTTGCACCAACCGGTAGTTGGCGTCGTAGCGGAACAGATAATCCGTTCTCGTGTTCTCCAACGTGTTCAACGTGTTTCCCAGATTCGAGAGCAGGTTGATGTTCTCGGCTGACTTGTCCGTCGTCTCAATGCGTGGAGGCAATGCCGCCTGCTGTGCCTCCAGGGCCGCGATCTGTTCCTTCGTCTGCTTGATCTGCTGCTCGGTGTTGCGTAAAGACGCCAGGAACTGGCTGCCCTGCGTCACCGAAATTTGCGCCTGGGTTCCCGCCATCACCGCGTCCTGTTTGCTGGCGAAATCCAATAGCTTTTGTTCCGCTGCCAGCAGACGCTTGCGATAGTTTTCCGTCTGCTGCGCGAAGAAGTCATAAAGCTTCGGCGGCCGGTTCACGTCGTTGCGCTTGGCCATGTACACATCCGCCAGGCTCGACATGACGCAACCCGATTTCACCGGGTCGGTCGAGGTGTAGGTGACGGTGATGTTGTCGGAATCTTTCACCGCCGTGACTTCCAGCTTTGCCGCCAGTTTCTTCACCGCATCGGGGAACTTGGTCTCTTCGTAACCAGGAATCAAGGAGGTCACTTTGCGCGCCATCCGCGAGGGCAGGGACGTGCCCCCGACCAGCATCGGGCAGCGGCGAACCACTTCCTTCAGCACATCCTGGCTCATCAACAGTTCCACTTCGCTGTTGATTTGCATGGTCAGATCATTGGACGTGGTGCGCGCGTTAGTGTCGGGAGTGACCGCGGCCTCCACCATGTCGTTGCGCACAAAAATTTCCATGTCCGATTCGTAGATGATGCCGAAGAAGAACACGGCTAGCAGGGTTCCCAGCGCAGTCCACAGGAACACCTTCTTCATCAGTTCACGGCGGCGGAACATGATCGACACGAAATCCTTGACGATCGAGGACGGCGACTTGGCGCCATTGTGGCCGTTTCCGTTGTGGCCATTCCCGTTGTGTCCGTTATGTCCGTTTTGTCCGTTGCTGTGTAGCTCTTCCATGATTTTTTTCTCCGCTCTGATTCCTTACTTCAGGGGAATGTTGCCGAAGAACCCGAACTTGACGAAGTCCGATTCCGGTATGAGCCACTGTTGTACCTTCGAAATCGTGTTCTTGGGAACGTAAACCATGTCACCCGCTTCTAGATGGATGTCTTCCGACAGATTCCCGGAATTCAGCATGTGCTTGACGTCGACTCTGCGCCCTTCCACCCACTCGTTGTTAATGCGGCGGAATAGGATCACCTGCGAGTGCTTGGCGTAGGAGGTGAATCCTCCCGCCAGCACGATCGCCTGCGCGATGGTTGTGTCTCCCTGGAAGGTGTAGCGGCCGGGATTATGTACTTCCCCGCCAGCGATGAAATAGGCCGGAACCACGTTGGTGGGCAGCACGGTGATGACAGGGTCGTGCAGAAACGTCCCGTAGGCCTTTTCGAGCGCTTCGGTAAATTCCGGCAGGGTCATGCCCTCTGCCTTCAATTGAGGCACGCCGCGCAGAATCACGTAGCCGTCCGGCTGTACCTGCAAATTCTGGTTGTATTCCGGGGTAAACAGGAAGTTCACGCTAAGCACATCGGTTTTGTTGATCCGGTATCGCGGATCGCGCGTTTGCAGCTGCGGGATCGAGCTCTGCTGCCCGTGATTGCCCGCCATTGGCTCGGCAGCCGGCGTGGGCGCGGGCTGATCGGAACCGCTCATACTGCTCTCGGCGACGTTTTGCGCGCCATTTTGCGGACCGTCTGCCGCAGGTGTTTGCTGGGCGACGGCACTCAGACCCGCCAGCAATAAAAAAGACATTCCGATGCGCAACAAGCTACGCACTCTCATCGGTCATTTCTCCTAAGAATCCGGTGAACCGCAAATCGAACAGGCAACCCGGCATGCATTAGAAATGCTTGACCAGGTTTGTTTCACTGTTTTTGCTTCCTGAGTCCCCAACTCCCTCAGGAAAGCTCCCCCACTGCATCGTTTTCAGCACTGCAATTGCTGGCTGAGCATGCCTACGCTAACGGCGGCACCTTCACTCGGTCAGACTTTAGAAACGCGCTTTTAAACGGCTTCAGCCACGTGGACTTACAGTCGGCTGCGGTCGTGATGGAGCAAGCAGGCTGCCATTGCCCGCTTCCGTCCTCTTCCTGGACATCAGCTGCAAACCCTTGTACAGAAGCAGGTTTGCACCCTTCGTCCTGCCCCACGCGAATCCACAGATGCCCTCCACCGCAATTTTTTGCATAAACTATAAAAGGGCGTTGGTCTCGTCAGTCACAACTGCCCTCGCGCTCCGCCAGTCTTCGGGATAATGCACCTATTCGAGTGGGAGCGCGAGCGGTCTGACGACCCTGAGTAGGACTTCTCTAGGGCAAAGACAGTAGAAAACCCATCTCCCGCCCACCCGCATCGTGAACCGCCGATTCCCGGGCGAGCAGAACCGGCTGGCAACGGGCTTGAAGTATATGCAAGAATCATCCCAGATCACCGTACTTTCGTTCTTGCCGGGTTGGTTTCTTTGGTTCGCGGACACAACATCCGCCGTCCCAGCGGGTTCATAAGGACGCGAGACTTCAGTTGTTCGAGGACCTCCCCTATGTCAACGGCAAAGCGTGAGCCCCGCCAGCACCTCGTCCGTGTGGGATTTTTCGTGGGATTAGCCCTCCTCATCACTGCCGGCGTACTCCTGGTAGCATGCGGCGGCGGCGCCACCCAGAACCCCACACCACCCCCGACGGGCGCCCCGAACCAGCTGGGGACCGCCATGGGAATGCAGGTCTCCTGTCCTGCTTCCACAGTGAATCCTCCGGTTGTGGGTTCGGCCTGCTACTCCCTCAACATTACTTGTCCCGGCGTCGCGGCCTACGCCGCCGACATCAAGGTCAGCCAACCATCCGGGGCCTCGATTGGCACGGTCATTTACACCACTGGAGGCGGGGGCAACCAACTGTACGAAGATCAGTTCATTTACGGGAACATGGCGATTAACAGCGTCGTCGCTGCAGGCTACACAGCGGTGCAGACCAACTTCAACGACACCAGCCTGGGAAATACCGGCTGGCTGGATGGACCCGGGGGGCCGCTGCTTTTGTCTTGCCGATGGGCGACGGCAGCGCAGTGGGTGCACGATAACATCCGCGCTTCGAACACCGCCTTCTGCGCCACCGGCAACAGCGGCGGTGCGGGCGTCATCGCCTACGCTTTAGCGCGCTTCGGCCAAGATTCGATCTTTAACTATGTGTTGCCCACCAGCGGCCCTCCATTTACGCGCATCGACTATGGATGCCGCTGCAGTCAGCAGACCATGCAGACTACCAACTGCGCCGGGCTCCAGGGAACGTGTTACGGAACCGATGCCAACATGTTTCTCGACCCGGCCTATCACAACACGAATTGCTCCAATGGCAGCGCCACACCCCAGACTGCCCAGTGGCGGGCGGACAGCATTCTCTCCTCCGATGGCAAGTCTCAGTTGAGCTACAAGACTCCGGTGCACTTCATCTTTGGGGCCCAGGACATGGGGTCGGGTTCTGCGCTGGCGGTCTTGTGGGAGAACGCGATCACCTCGACCCACTCCTCCGAATGCGTGGCCGACGGTCCGCACAAGATCGCTGACGTAGTGGATGGTGCGCAGACGATCGCCAACGATCTGATCCAGAACTGCCACTAGAAGCGGACCGCGACGCCTGCACCCACCGCTCTCGCGGGCGTTGCGATGACTTTTCGTCAACGCCGCCTCGCTTTTCTTCAAACCCCGCGTCCTTCAAGCGCTTTCGAGCGGTATGCAAACTCTTTCATCTTGACAGGAGTGTGGGCAAAGTCCACACTCTGTTGCCCAGAGCCGTTGTCGGTGGTCTCGCAGAGCTGTCCCTCCCCTCTTGACGACGCCGTGTGTGCAATCACAGGAGTTGCTTATGAAGCCCCGAAGTGGTGTCTGCGCTGCTCTCTTGGCAGCGTTCCTTCTCTTCATCGTTTCATTACCTCAGACTTCGTTTGCGCAAGCGACCGCGGTGCAGTTGACTTTTTACATGCTCACGGCATCGCACGCAGCCGTCGGCGCGCCCATGCAGTTTCAGATCACGCTCACCAACACAGGGACCACTTCGGTCCAGGTTACCGACGAAGTCAACTTGATTGATCCTGCAAACAATACCCACAATCTGCTTACGAGCATGCCGACTCTGGCTCCAGGGCAGGTGCTGGGGACGCCCGGCACTTTCAACACCAGCACGTTCACCAGCGCGACCGGCAACTTCAGCTTGCAGGCATTCACCCTCGACAGTTCGGGCCATATTGTGATGTCGAAGACGATTCCACTCATGGTGGCGGCTGTGCCCGCCAACGGGATTTATGCCAGCATCGGCGGCCGCGGCCCCGATACCGCGCAACTCGGTTATACCTACGACTTTTCTACAGTGGTTGCGAATCTGGGCGCGTCGAGCATGACGCTGCAGACGCAGGTGGTCCTCACTCTGACCGATGGAACCACGCAGATCCTGAAGCCAGGAGGCGGAACCAGCTTTGGTGCGGGCGCCAATATGATCACGCCGGTTACGGCGACCACCACGCAATTCTCGGCCAAGACTGGAACCTATTCGGTCACCGTGAACGTGATGGATAACGTTGGAAACGTTCTCTCCACCGACACCCACAGTTTCAGCCGCACCGGCCTGCCACGTGGTTTCTTCCCCGCCATGTTTAGAGATAAGACGATGTCGGGACTCGATCAGCCCAGGACTCCTCCGACGCTGCCGCCCGGCTGCGGCGGTTATCCTGACTTCAACCCCGGCAACTCGGGCGCTGCGATTGCTGACTACGACGGCGACGGCTTTGAGGACATCTTCGTGGCCGGAGAAGCCGGCGACAGCCATCTCTGGCGCAATAATCACAACGCCACCTATACCGACAATGCGGCGACGGCGGGGATTCCGCTGACTGCGGCAGCGTCGGTCAGCGGCGCGTCTTTCGCCGACATCGATAACGACGGACACCCCGATCTTCTCTTGTTAGGTGGACCGCAGGCGCAGAACATCCTGCTGCACAACAATGGCAACGGCACGTTCACCGATATCACGGCTACCTCCGGTCTCGCCGAAGCCGTTCCGCAAAATAACTTCAGTGCGACCTGGGGCGACTACGACAACGACGGATACCTCGATCTGTTGATCGCCGTACACGCCGACTGCTCGGGCAAGAACAGCGGAGTCCATCTCTATCACAACAACAAGAACAACACTTTCACCGAGGTCACGCAGTATCTGGGCAACGTCAAGACCAACGGGCGCGGCTTGACGGCAGTGTTCGTCGACTACAACCAGGACGGCCGCGTCGACATTCTTCTGGGGAACGACCAGGGAGCCAACTACGGCGCCAATGTCCTGTGGCGCAACGACGGACCTGACGGAAGCGGCGGCTGGATCTTTACCGACGTTTCCTCCAGCAGCGGCGCTGGAGTCGCCATGGCGGCGATGGGAATCGGAGTCGGCGACTTCAATCGCGACGGGCAATTCGATTTCTACTTCTCCAACTTCAGCAATTTACCGAACCCGCTCAGCAACGTTCTGCTGGCGGGCTCCTCGACGGGAGTCTTCACCCAGGTCCAGGGCAATCAGCAAGGTGGCGCTCACGCCAAACGGGCGACGGTGCCGTGCACCAGTCCTCCGGGAGGTCAGGCTGCCTCCGTAACCTGGGGCACCGGCTTCATGGACTTCAATAACGATGGTTGGGAAGATCTTTATATGACCGGGTCAGGCGCGGGTGCGAACGGTTGCACCGAGCAGCCCGTCAATACCACGTTGTTGATGAACTTGAAGGGAGTTTTCCTCGATCTCGGCGATCTGGCCGGTCTTTATGGCCGCAACACCGCCGGAAGCTCGCCGACCGGGGAGTTCACCGACTTCAACAACGACGGATTCATGGACATCTTCCAGGCTCCGTCGAGTGGTCTTGAACACCTCTATGCCAACCAGGCACTTTCACAGGGCAACACCAACCATTGGCTGCAGGTGAAGCTGGTGGGAACGGTCAGCAATCGCGACGCGGTCGGCGCGCGCCTGGTGGCCAGCGTTGCCGGCGTGAACCTGCTGCGCACGGTGTTCAACGGTGCTACCTATCAGGGGAACAGTACTCTGATCCAGCAATTTGGTTTAGGCACCGCCACCCAGGTCGACACGCTCACGATTTACTGGCCGAGCGGGATGGTTCAAACCTTCACGAACGTCCCGGGAAACCAGAGAATGACCATTACTGAGCCGTAAACTTCCACGCGGGCTCTTCCCCCGGAGAGCCCGGATCTTTGGCCGGATGTGGGGTTGGCTGAAGGAGTATCAGATGAATATGCGCAAAGCTTCTGTTTTGAGAAGTGCCAGTCTAGTCCTGCTGACCCTGCTCGCATCCGCCACGTTTCTTTTCCGTCTGGGAGAAATCCAGCCTGCGCCGGTGAAGGCGCAAACTACACTCGGCGGCGCTATACCCGGCTTAACCAGCGGGCAAATGACCCACTTCACCATCGGACTGTCGCAGTTCAATTTCCCCTGGGACCCGGTGCACGGCCTCGGTCCGAACTATACCCAGTTCGGCTGCAACATCTGCCACATTAAGACTGCCAACGCAGGCCCCATCCCCGGAGGCTTCAACGGGAACAACGCGTTCTTCAACACATTCTTCGGCAAGCTGAACAGTGACGGCAGCTTCAATCCTCTGACCAACGAAGGAGGCATGCTGCTGCAGAAACTCAGCGTGAATAAGTTCATCCCTGGTTGTCCGCTTCCGGGCGAGATTATTCCCGGCGATGCCACCATCATCGCCAAGCGCATGCCGCCCGCGCTTTTTGGTGACGGGCTGATTGATGCCATCGACGACAGCAGCATCCTGGCCAATGCCGGCCCCAAGGGGTTTGGCATTAACGGCGTGCCCAACATGGTCACCGACTACAACGGCAAACCCCGCGTCGGGCGCTTCGGCTACAAAGCCCAGGAAGCCTCTCTCATGCAGATTGTGGCTGACGCCTTCGACCACGATTTAGGAATCACCAATCCCATCGATCCGGTGGAAGACCTGCCCCAGGGGAAATCCATTCCCGGAGCGTGTGTAAGGCGGTCTGTCCCCAACGATCCGCTGGGGGCTGAGACGGTGCAGATTTACGACTTTCTGACCTATCTGGCTCCGGTAACGGCGGGCGTCGGGAATACCAACGGTCAAAACCTGTTCTCTACCGTTGGCTGTGCCCTCTGCCACAACCCGACGTATACGACAGATGCGGCCGTCAGCATTCCGTCGGATTTGCAAGGACACTTCAACGGACCGATTACCGCGTTGAGTAACCAAACCGTGAACCTCTATTCCGACCTGCTCCTCCACGATATGGGACCGGGCCTTCAGGACAAGATTCCCCTGGGCCAGGCCACCGGCAGCCAGTGGCGCACCACGCCGCTCTGGGGACTCTCGCAGCGCACGGTCTATCTGCACGACGGGCGCGCCAAGGATCTCAACACCGCGATCCAGGATCACGGTGGAGAGGCCACCCAAGTCATCCAGAACTTCAACGCGCTGTCGCCGTCGGATCAGGCCGACCTGATCGCATTCATTAATTCGCTATAGACTCACGTGGGGACGGGTGTTCCACCCGTCCCCGAAGTCTAACGGCAGCCCGGTTGGCGATCGCTTCTGACGAAGCATCTCCCCCCTCCGACAAGCCGGGGAGGAACCCACAATTCACCCAAAGTCGCAAAGTTCTTCATCCGTTCCTGCGCCTCGCCAACTCTAACGCATTACGAATGAATAGTTTACAAGTCATGTGATGGGCCGCCTGTTTGCTCTGCTGTTAAACTTGTCCCCGATTTTCGGTTCGGGGGCACGTCAATCATGTTCGATAACCTGCGGGTGGACATCCAGAGAGCCAAGTGGGATCGGGTCGGCACCCTGCAGAAAGGGATCTGGAAACGGGCGGAGTGGATACAGACGCTGCGCATTCTGATGGCGCAGAATACGTGGTCGGTGATCGCTTATCGCTTCTCTCATTGGGCCACCGGAATTCGCGTGCCAGTCGTGAAACAGCTGGTCCTGCTGGTCGCCGTCATTTTTCAGCGCTGGGTTGAGTTGTGGAACGGCGTATTCATCAGCCGCGAAGCGGAGATCGGTCCCGGCTTGATTATTCATACGCCTTATGGCATTTGCATCGGCCCCACGCGCATTGGAGCAAACTGCACTGTGGGCACGGGAGTCTTGATTGCCGGTGGTAGCCGCGGAGTCGGCGACAATGTTTATTTTGGACCGGGCGCGAAGCTGATCGGCGACGCCAAGATCGGCAACAACGTCGTGATCCTCGCCAACAGCACCGTGATCACCGACGTGGGAGACAACCTGACAGTCATGGGAGTTCCCGCGCGGATTCGTATACCGGGCGGCCAGGTGCGGCGGTTCCCCCGCCAGCCCGTGCAGAAGAGTTGATTTCTCCGCAGTCGCAGTAGAAAGCAGCACATACCAGTCAAGAAGGGCATACATTTTGGACTTTGCGTGGAGTGAAGAACAGCAGGATTTCCGGAAAGAAGTCATCCGCTTCGCGAAGACGGAACTCGCGGACGACATGATCGAACGCGACCGCAACGAAGCCTTCTCCCGCGACCTCTGGGACAAATGCGCCAAGTTTGGCATTCACGGCCTTCCCATTCCGCAGCAATACGGAGGCGGGGGCGCCGACATTCTCACCACCGTATGCGGCCTGGAAGCGCTGGGCTACGGCTGCAAGGACAACGGGCTTCTGTTCACCATCAACGCCCACATGTGGAGTTCGGAGATTCCCATCCTCTCTTTCGGCACGGAAAAGCAGAAAGAGCACTATCTGCCGAAGCTGGTGAGCGGAGAATGGGTGGGCGTTCACGCCATGACCGAGCCCACTTCGGGCTCCGATGCCTACGCCATGCGCACTCGCGCCGAACGCAAAGGCGATCGCTACGTGATCAACGGTAGCAAGACTTTCATCACCAACGCGCCCATGGCTGACATGGTCATCGTCTTCGCCAATCTCGATCCCTCGAAAGGCAAGGCGGGAGTGACCGGATTCATCGTCGACAAAGGCACGCCGGGATTCTCGATCAGCAAGAAACTCCACAAAATGGGCCTGCGCACTTCGCCGATGGCCGAACTTGCGCTGGTCGATGTCGAAGTTCCCGTGGAGAATTTGCTCGGCAAGGAAGGCGGCGGCTCGGCGATCTTCACCGCCTCCATGGAGTGGGAGCGCATCTGTATCATGTCGGCGAAGCTGGGAGCGATGCAGCGTCTGCTCGAAACCAGCACGAAATACGCCCAGGAACGACAGCAGTTCGGGCAGGCGATCGGAAAATTTCCCGCCATCGCCAACAAAATCGCGCACATGGATATGCGTCTCGAAGCCTCGCGCCTGCTGCTGTACCGCGCCGCGTGGTTGAAGAGCCAGGGACGACATCCCTTGCGCGAAGCTTCGATCGCCAAGCTCTACATCGCCGATGCCTACGTGCAGACCGCGCTCGACGCGATCCAGATTCACGGCGGCTACGGATACATGACCGAGTATCAGATCGAGCGCGAATTGCGCGACGCGATTTCAGGCAAGATTTACTCCGGCACCTCGGAAATCCAGGAAATGATTATCGCTGGATTCCACGGGCTCGGCTGATGAGAAGGCTGGCATGGACGATGATTGTCTTCGTGACCTTTGCGATTAAAAGCTTTTGACCGCAAAAGTTAGCCAAAGATTCGCAAAGCACGCGAAGAAGTCTCCGGATAAAAGAACGAACCAGGGGTAGGGAAATGCCATACGTCTTGCAACAATTACTGAGCCAGAGCGCGAAGCTGCATCCTGATAAGCTCGCGATCTCGGCCCGCGGCAAGGGCCTTACCTACCGCGAACTCGAAGAGCGTTCCAACCAGTTGGCCCATTTTTTACGCCAGCGCGGCGTCAAGAAGGGCGACCGCATCGGCCTCTATTCGCCGAAGCGCGCTGAACTCGTGGCTGCCATGTTCGGCGTGGTCAAGGCTGGAGGCGTCTATGTCCCGCTCGATCCGCAAGCGCCGGTCGAGCGCATCAGCTACATCATCGGCAATTGCGGCATCAAGGGCCTGATTACGTGCGCGGATAAGCTCAAGGGACTGGACCCCGCCACTATTCCTTCGGTTGAGTTCGCCGTGCTCGCCGATAATCAGAAGCAGAACCCAAAGCATCTCAATTTCGACGAACTGGCGCAGTTCGACGGTTCGCGCGCTCCGGAACTCGATGCTACCACCACCGATCTCGCTTACATCCTTTACACCTCCGGTTCCACGGGACGCCCCAAGGGCGTCATGCTCACGCACCAGAATGCGCTGACCTTCATCGAGTGGTGCGCCGAGACCTTCAACGTCACGAGCGATGACGTCCTCTCCAACCACGCGCCGCTGCACTTCGATCTTTCGGTGTTCGACATCTACGACGGCATCAAGGCGGGAGCCACGGTCTACATGGTTCCGGAAGAGGTTGCGATGTTCCCCGCAAGCCTGGGGAAATTCATGGAAGGGAACAAGATCTCGATCTGCTATGCGGTCCCTTCCGCATTGATCCTGCTGCTGCAGCACGCGCATCTTACGCCTGAGCGCATCCCGAATCTGCGCACCATTCTTTTCGCGGGTGAAGTGTTCCCCATGAAGTATCTGCGCCAGCTCGCCGACCTGCTTCCGAAAGTCGATCTCTACAACCTCTACGGACCCACCGAAACCAATGTCTGTACCTATTACCAGGTGAATCGGGAACGGCTGAAGACGCAGGAGAAGCTGCCCATCGGCAAAGCTTGCGCCAACACGGAAGTTTTCGCGGTCGACGAACACGACAAATTCATCGGCAAGGGCGAGGTTGGCGAACTCTATGTGCGCGGGCCGTGCGTCACTCCGGGCTATTGGGCCGATCCGGAAAAGACGGCGAAAATGTGCCTGCCCAATCGCTTTCAAAAGAACTTCGAAGAAAAGATGTACCGTACGGGTGACCTGGTGACTCCCGACGATGAAGGCGGATATCTGTTCCTCGGCCGCCGCGACAGCCAGATCAAGAGCCGTGGCTACCGCATCGAGTTGGGCGAGATCGAAGCCGCGCTTCTCAGCCACGACAATGTGAAAGAAGCCGCCGCTGTCGCCATTCCCGACGAAGAAATCGGCAACCGTATCAAGGCGTTCGTCTCTCTGAATGAGCCGGATGGCATGACGGTGGTCCAATTACAGCAGCACTGCGCCGCGCGCATTCCCAAATACATGATTCCGGAGTTCATCGAGCTTTACGAAGTGTTGCCCAAGACGTCCACCGGCAAGATTGACCGCGTGACCTTGGCGAGAAAAGCGCCGGCAGCGTAGTTCGTTACACTTTGCATTTGCCCTTCGCCGCCGCGGAGGGTAGTTTAAAGACTTCCTTGGGGGAACGATGGCAGACGTCAAAGAGCAGGTTCGTGAGTTTGTTCTGGAGAGCGCGCGCAGCAAGGGGATCAACGAAGTCGCCGACAATCAGTCGCTGATGGAAGCCGGCATCATCGACTCCCTGGGAATTTTCCGCCTGGTGGCCTTTCTCGAAGACAGCTTCCGCGTTCGTATCGCGGACGATGAAATCGTGATCGAGAATTTTCAGACTATCAACGACATCGAGCAATTCGTCGCCGCGAAACTGGCCAAAAAGGGCGAAGCCGCCTCCACCCGCTAATCTCTCTCATGCAATGGAGTGGCGGGCCTCCTGCCCGTCCGACGGCGGATGTCACGGCCCCATGGGGGATTATTGAAAATTCCAATAATGCCCCTCGACCAGAATCAGGATCAGGGCCACCACGCTGAAAAGGATGACCACGATCCAGAAGTTGCGCTCGAGTTTGCCCGGACCCGCCTTGCGTTTCACCGTTCCACAGGGTAAGCCAAGCGGCTCTGCTCCGCCAACTGGGTGGATTTCTGCTAACCTTTCGCCGTGGCCGATCCGGACGACAAAGATTCGAAGGGCAATTCCTGGACTGTGATTGCCCGCTACTCGGAGGTCGGTTTCATCATTCCCGCGGCCATTGCGGTCGGATACATCCTGGGCACGCTCCTCGATCGATGGCTGCACACCACGTGGCTGGCCATGGGCGGCCTGATCTTCGGCACCATCGCCGGTTTCGTGCAGATGGTCCGCATGGCCATGGCGTCCCTGAAGGAAAAGTAGTGGACCCGGCTCCCGTCGAAATCCCGCCCGACCCTCGCGCCGACCCGTTTTACGCCGGCGCCCTTCGCCGCATTCTGCGAGTTTTGCTGGTACTGGGCGCGCTTACCCCTTTGATCGTCTGGTGGTTCTATGGCTTCGCCACCGCCGCCGGGTTTTTTCTGGGAGCGGCGCTCTCCTGGCTCAATTTCAAATGGCTGGTGCGCGGGGTGGAAGGCCTGGTGGACCGCATTGTCGATGCCCAAAGCCGCGAACGCGGCGCCTCCGTCGTATTTCGCTTCCTCCTGCGCTATGTATTGGTCGGGGTAGTCGCCTATGCTATATTCAGAGGTTCTTCACAGGCCTTCCGCGGCTTTCTGTTTGGGCTGGGATTGCCGGTGGCGGCCATTTTGAGCGAGGCTGCCTACGAGGCTTACGCTGCGCTGCGGTACGGGTACTGAATCTCAAAGACATAGATATCCAGGGAAATTTGCATGGAGCAACTGGCGTTCACAGCCCTGTTGAATCACCTGTTCGGCGGCCCGGTCACCAGCCTGCTGCGCGCGCTCCACATCGAGCCTAAATATCCGCTGACGCCGATTTCGAATTCCGCCGCCATGGAACTGCTCGTGTTGATTTTCCTGGTAGCGGTGTTCGTCCTGCTTCGCTCGCGCTTGTCGGTGGACAAACCCGGCGCGCTGCAGCATGTCTTCGAAGGCCTTCACGGATTCATCGAGGACCAGAGCCGGGAAATCATCGGGCATCACATTGAAGGCTACACCGCCTTCCTGATGACCTTGGGAATTTTTATCCTGATCTGCAACCTGCTGGGGCTGATCCCGGGCTTCGAATCGCCAACTGCGGTGCCGGTGGTCCCATTGGGCTGCGCGGTCGTGGCGTTCTTCTATTACCACGTGCAGGGCTTCAAGCATTCGGGGATCGCTTACCTGAAGCACTTCATGGGACCCTTCTGGTGGCTTGCGATCATCATGGTTCCGATCGAGATTGTCAGCCACCTCGCCCGCGTGCTGTCGTTGACCGTTCGTCTTTACGCCAACATGTTCGCCGGCGATATGGTCACCATGGTGTTCTTCTCGCTGGTTCCGGTCGCGGTTCCGATCTTGTTCCTCGGCTTGCACATTGGGGTTTCATTCCTGCAGGCGTATATCTTTGTTCTGCTGACCACGGTGTATCTGGCGGGGGCGGTCGCGGAAGAGCACTAGAAGGGAAAGTTCAGTTTCGAGTTTCCGGTTTCAAACCCATGTCGCAAGCCGGAACCTGGAAACTGAAAACCCGGTTTCCCGCCGCAAGCGTGAGGGCGTCTGCACGAGGATGACGTCAACCACCCACTGACGGTCGATCATTCTGAGGAGAGACTATATGCGCAAATTGAGTTCCGTGTTCATGACGTTGTCGGCGCTGTTCTTGGCCGTCCCGGCATTCGCCCAAGGCGGCGCAATGGAGGGAACCAACTGGGTCGCCATTACGGCTGGATTTTCCATGGCCATTGCTTCCGCAGTGTGCGGACTGGCGCAAGCCAAGGCTACGGCTGCCGCTGCCGAGGGCTTGGCGCGTAATCCGGCCGCCCGCCCCGGTATTCAGCTGGCGCTGATTCTGGGCCTGGCTCTGATCGAGTCCCTCGCCCTGTATACCCTGGTCATCATTTTTGCCAAGGTGAAGTAGCGAGTTTCAGCCAAATGAAAAGGCCTCCGCTCGTTACGAACGGAGGCCTTTTGTCTTCTCTGATCGCTTAACCCTTGCGGTTACCGTCCCAATCCCCACCCTTGGCTTCCGGCGCGTGGTCCACTGATTCCACCAGAATCTTGCGGAGGCGGTAACGGCTTTCGAGGTCGGTATTCACGATCTCAAATCCGACTTCGTTCACCCGTGCGCGGCGCAGCAGCACTTGAGCGCGAATGTGGCGCACTCCGGCAGAGATATCAATGTTGGCTTCCGAGCCCACGCGCAGGTTGTCTTCCTTTGTCCCCATCCCGCCGCCCAGACTCAGCTCGCGAATCATCAGGCTCGACTTGCCCCAGGAACTGCTGATGGTTGCCGAAAGCGTCTTGCGCAGCACGATGCGCTCATAGCGCCGCTGCCGCACCCAGGGACACGCCGGAGCCGCATCGAGCGCGGCGATCGCCAGTTCTCCCGGTTCGAGCCCGCTGTCCGACAACACTTGGCTGCCATAACGCGGATCGATCTTGGCCAGCGCCTGGGCTGCGGCAATCCGCAACTCCCGGTGACTGGCCCACTTCCACATTTTCTTGGCTTCCAGCAGATTGCGAAGTACTGGAACCGCCTCCGGTTCCCGCAACCGCCCCAGGGATTCCACGGCCTTTACCTGGAGTAACGGAGAGCGGCCATGGGTCTCACCCGCCTCCGCGATGACAACGAGCGGCGGCACCGCGGTGCGGTCACCACTCATCCCGATCTCGTCGAGTGCTTGCGGTAACACCAGGGGGTCCAGGATCTCCAGAAGTTCGAGCAGCGAACGCCCGCGGTCGTGCGCGGCGCCGTATGCGATTTGGCGCACCACGACGTCATGATAAAAACGGTTCCACTCGGGCAGACGAGCCGGCAACAATTCCAGAAGGGAAGGAACGTCCAGACGGCTCATCAGGCCGACGGCCGACGCCGCCTGGCGCGGCTGTCCCGTGCGCAGCATGTCCCGAAGCTGCTGCTGCCCGCCTGAACCGAGTTCCCGCACCACTTCCACCATGCGATCGCACTCTTCGCGCCGCATGCAGCGGAAAAAGCGGTCCGCCAGATGATCCACCGAAGCCTGCGAAGTGCGGCGCAGCACCTGCATCAGATCCTGAGGCACAGCCGGCAGGCGCAAAGCCTCTTCGATAAACTCAGGCAGCCGGTTCTCCACGCCGATGCGGGGGCGCAATTCCTGCGCCAGTACCGGCCGTTGTTTGGCCACCACATCCATCGCCGCGCAAACTTCGCTCAACGCGCCAAACTGCTTGCGGTTGCTGGCTTCCGTGCTCAGACGTACGAATGCAGCCCCCAGCAGGCTCTGCAGTTCCGTGTCCGATTCCTTGGCCAGGACTTCGCCAACCTTGCGCACCGTTGCGCCAATAACTTCGCCGCCCGCAGCCGCAAACAGGTCCGCCAACTGGCTCAAGCCGATCGCAGTCTTCTTCCGCGGCTCCACGTCTTTCGCGTCCAGGCAGCCGAAATAGTTTTTCAGGATGCCGGTCGCGGTTTCTTTGTCACCGCGTTCCAGCAGAAGTTCGACGAACTGGCGGACGTTGCGCGCCGGAACGCAGGGCGCCTCGTTCGACATCAGCACGCTCTTCTTGCCCGCCTCGGGCACTTCCGCCCAGAACATGCGGTCCAGGATGTCGGCGTGCGATTCCACCAGAATGCCCGCCTTGCCCATCTTCTCTTCCTGAATTCTCAGGATTTGCCGCAGTGTATCCATCTGCCGGCTCATGTGCTCCAGCATCTGGTGTACGGCATTCACCTTCACTTCGCCCTTCTGGAAGCGTTCCATGGCGAAGCGAATGGCCATGTGTTCGGCCGCCTTCATCAGCAATGGCGTGTCGGTCGGCTCGTTCGAAACATTAGCCGCCAGACTCTCCAGCAGCTGCTGCAGATTCAATTTGGTGTTGGAATCGACGCTGCCAAGTTCCTTTTGCAGCAACTCAGGTTTGACGCTCGGATCGCCGCCAATTTCGCCGAACTTGGTCAACAACCGGATCGCCTGAATGACTTCCTCTTCCTGGAGAGGAACCACGCCGCCGCTCCAGTTTCCCCCGCCGCCTCCGGTTCCGGGGCCACCGCTGCCTGTACCCCCGCCGCCCGGGATGGGTACGGTCGGGACACTTCCAAGCGGGGCTCCACCGCCACCGCCGCCGCTGTGAGCGCCTTCGGCTGCCGCGATTAACTGCAGCAGTTTTTGCGGATCATTCAACCATTGCTTGAATTCAGGACCCAGGCTCTGAGCCGCGATTTGAGCGGCTACGGTGACGTCATTGGTCGACGGGTCGGCGGCAACGAACCTCACTTCGTTGATGCGGATGCTGGCTTGTTTATTGTCGCCGAAGGTTTCTTTGATTTGTTTGACGATGTCCTGCGCCTTAGAGCCGCCCATCGCGAACGCCCTTACCAGGCGCGCGAACTCGTCGATCGTGACTTGATTCGAAAAATGAATGCTGGCCAGACCGGCCGTGGTCAGAAGCTGCGCAAAGCTGCGCTCCGCCTGCCCTGTCTCCAGAGCCATGCCGTCCAACACCAGTTTGTTTCCCGAGACTCCCAGCAGGAAGCTGCCATCCGGACCCTTCGGCAGGCCGTTCTGCAACTCCGCCCAGGTGCTTTCGAACTGCCCTTCGGTGCGTTTGTGCTCAAAGCCGTACAGCCGTACATACTTCACCAGAATGTTCAGGCTATGGACAAACGCCCGTGCCGACGCGGCTCGGCTTTCCTTATTGGTGTCGGTGGTGAGAATACGCCCTGCTCCTCGAGAACTCTGGCTACGGAGTAAGGGTAATGCGAAAGGTACGCTGGCGCACATTACGGAGGTAATAAGACCAATCCTTCCGCCCCTGCGACTTCAGTGCCGCGCCACTCCCGCTTCGACCTCCCGAACGGTCTTCCTCAAGGTCGCTCAAAGCACTGGTATTAATCGATGTTTACGGCGAGAATGGTCCCCCGAGTCTGCAGGAAATAAAGGAAAGAGCTTTGTCTTCCGCCTCCACCGTTCCCGTCACCCGGCCCGAGCCACCTTCGGGCTTAGCCTTCTGGATGCAACGTGTCCTCGAGGAGTGCGAGCACGCTTCCGCCGAGCTCGCACCCGACTCCGTCCACGACTTGCGGGTTGCGCTGCGCCGCTGCCGCTCCATGGCCGACGGGCTTATCCCCATGGATCCTGATCCCGCGTGGAAAGCCATGAAGAAGGCCGGCAAGAAACTCTTTGCCAGCCTCGGCGAACTGCGCGATGTCCAGGTGATGGAGGAGTGGGTCCGGCGTCTGGACGGCCCTGACGACCCTACTGCTCAGGCAATACTCGGCTACCTCGGCGCGCGCGAAATTCATCTCAAGGCGGAAGCCGCACAGGCGCTCAAAGAGTTCGATCGCAAGCAGTGGGCGCGGTGGGCTCGCAGTTTGCCCCGCCGCGCCGCCAAGTTCCGGCAGGGAAGCGCGATCTTCAAGCATCTGGCGCTCGAAAAGTGGACTGCCGCTCACGACCTGCATCGCCGCGCATTACGCAACCGTTCGCAGGTTGCATTTCACAGTTTGCGCATCGGCCTGAAACGCTTCCGCTACATCGTCGAGAATTTTCTCCCCCAACAGCATCTGGCCTGGAAAGACGACCTTAAGGAACTGCAGGACCAGTTGGGAGAAGTTCACGATCTCGATGTCTTGTGGGCTACTGCCGTACGTATTCACGCCTTTCCCGATATCGAGGCGCGCTCCCGCTGGCACAGTCGCGTGATTGAAGAACGCTCCGCCCGAATCGCGAAATACCACGAGAAGATGGTAGGGAAGTCTGCGCTCTGGAATGTTTGGTGCGCCGAGTTGCCCCAAGGTCCAGAGATCGCCGCGGCCGCTCTGAGCCGCCTTAAGCTGTGGGGATCGATCCTCGATCCCGATTTCAAACATGCGGATCGCGTCGCGCATCTCGCTCTTCAGTTGTATGACGGGCTTCCCGGAAAGAATCTTTCAAGCGAGGCAAGCTCCCAGGATGAGCGTGCGATCTTGCGACTGGCGGCGCTCCTGCACGATGTCGGACGCTCGCGGCGCGACAAGGGACATCACAAAAGCACGTTTCGCCTGGTCTCCCGCATGACTCCGCCGTTGAGCTGGAGCGAGCGCGATTTGCGCCTGGTCGCCGCCGTGGCCCGCTACCATCGCGGTGCGCTTCCGCGTCCGGGACAGAAAACACTTGCCGGGCTCAATCCTCAGGAACGAAAAATGGTCCTGCGCCTGGCTGGCATGTTGCGCCTGGCGGATGCATTCGATTGCACGCGCGACGGCCGCATCGGGGCATTGGAAGTCCGCGAACACGAGGGATTCGTCGTGATCGCCGCCAAAGGATACTCCCCCCGCGACCACATGGCGGAACAAGTCGCCGCCGCCCGCCACCTTCTGGAGTTGGTCTACCGCCGTCCGGTGATGGTGAAGGCGCTAGCGGTTCCAAGCCTCCGGTTGGTGAGGTAGGGGCGTGACATGTGATGGTGTTGGTTGGAGAGGTTTTGAGTGCTGACGCTGTTTTCTACAGTTGCGAATTTCTGTTCTGTAGGGGGCTCGATCGAAGGTCGGCTGGCGGTGATCGACGCTACCGTAGCTTCGCGTACTCCGCCTTGGCTTCTTTCAGAATGGGGATGGCGGGGTCGGCGTCTCTCCAGAGGGCAAAAAAATCTTGATAGGTGCTGCGCGCCCTGTCCGAGTGCCCTGCAAGCGCATAGGATCGGGCGAGCTGAAGGCGAGCCAGTGCACCCAAAGGGGAATTCACAGTGACGCCGGGATGATTGAGGAATTTCTGGAACTCGGTTGCAGCTTCGTCCCCCCGCCCGCGGGACAGATAAGCTTCGCCTCGCACATATGGAGGATAGAGTGAGCCGCCAACCCCAAACTGCGGTAGGGGGGTGCCTAGTTCGTACGGTACCGCAGGTTGGAGGAGATCAATAGCCTTCGCCGGGTTGCCTCGCTTGATCTCAATCGTGGCATAAATGGCGGGCAACCAATAGCGATTTACGGTAGTGTTGAGCGGGAACTGCTTGGCCAAATCGTCTGCCATTCGCTTCGCACGATCCGTATCTCCGATGCGCGCCAAGGCCAAGGCTCCGAGAATACTGACATCCCGGGTGGAGGCCATGACCAGAGCAGACGAGACTTCAAGCCGAGACCGTTCCGTATTACCAAACTCAGCTTCGCGCAGAGCCGAGTTCATTTGCCATGCGGCTGCGGTCTCGATGGAATCGTTCCGATTCGGCAGAGTTTATCGCCCGCTGGGAGAGGTCTCTGGCCTTGGTCAGGCGCCCGTGGAAGGCTTCGGTGTCCGATGCGAACGAAAAGAGGATGTCTTCCCCCGGTTTGCCGCTGACCGCCTCGATTTGTTTCTGCATTTCACGGGCGTCGCCCGCAAGAAAAGCAACTCCGTAACGATTGCCGTGCAGAACGGGATTGTCGACCTTGCGCTCAATCGCTTCCTGATACGTGACCTGGCCATCGTTAAGACGGTCCAAGGCGGAATACATGACCTACCAGATTGGTGTAGGCAGCCGCGCTGCCTGGGTTGAGGCGGAGATCCTCGAGGCTTGCCGCTACCGCTTTCTGGTAATCTCCGAGGAAAGTGTAATCAACTCCCAGGTTGCCGTACGGTTCACTGCTGCGTGGATAAGTCTGGGCCCATAGCTCGTAGTTCTGAATTGCTTTCTCCAGTTCGCCGGTAACGAGGAGATAGTAGGTAGCTGTGATGCGAAACTTCTCTCTTTCGCTCACCCTGTCACGCAGGTCATAAGCCTTCCGCAGATTCTCACTGGCGAGGCCGGGTTCTCTGAGATTGGAATACGAAACACCCAAGGCGGAGTAAGCCGCGGCAAAATTGGGATCGAGCTCGATGGCGTGTTGGAAGAAGGGAATCGCCGCCGAACTGCCCTTCTCCTGCACAGCTTTCCTCCCCTCCGACAGAGCCTTGAGGGCTTCGAGGGAGGGAGTAGTGGCTTGATCGAGCGGAGTGTCGAATTTTTCTACCGTGCTCAGCGATTCTCCGAGTTGGCCCCTCAGTTTGGCCGCCGCTTCACCGAGCGCCTTCAAAACCCGTTCTTTGTTCACCGCCGTGATTTGTTGCTGCGCAAGGGGATCGCCTGTGCGGCAGTTCATGACGTCAATGCCGATCACATATTCACTTCCGAGACTCGCAATCGTGCCCGCAATGTAGCCCGTTCCTCCTGCGCGCAGGCACAATTCACGCGCCACGTCCGGTGTCAGCTTGGCATCTCGGGGCTTGGCCATCAACTTCAGCGTACTGCGCACTCTTGCGTCTGATAAGACATTCAGAAAAGGAGATTGCGCCAGTTGCACGGAAATGGCCTGCTTCAAAGTGTCGTCAAAAACGGGGTCGCCAGTCGTGTTGTTAAAGTCGGCTAGCACGAGCGTGTCCTGTTCGGTGAGTTTTGGTGGACGGTGTGAGAGCCAGTAGAACCCCCCGCCAATGATGGCGGCGAGAAGCAAGCAGGCCGAGACGGCGATTTTCCAAGCCGAGCGCCTGCGTCGCGTGAGGCTGGTGGCCGGACGCTCGACTGGTCGCCCGGGAAGCTTTGCTCACGGACGCCGGCCGGCAAGGTATCCCCTTCATCTTCTGGCGCTACAAGAACCGGATACCGCGAGGAATCGGTGTCACGTTTAATGCGCTCAAGGTCGGCGCGCATTTCCCCAGCGCTCTGGCAGCGTATCTTCGGATTTTTTTCAAGCGCTTTGCTGATAAGTTCTTCCAGCCGAGCCGGTATATCGGGATTGAGGCGCATGGGAGGCAATGGCGCGCGATTCAAAATGCCGTCGAAGATGACCCCCGATGTGTCGCCGCGAAAAGGCAATGCTCCTGTCGCCATCTCGTACAACACCACTCCGAATGAAAACAGGTCTGTACGATGGTCAACATCCTGGCCGCGCACCTGCTCGGGCGACATATAGGCGACTGTTCCCAACGCCGTGCCGGGACTCGTCAGGTTCTCGTCAACCGGCAATGTCCGCGTGTTGGCGTCCGCAATCTGGCTGGAGGAACTGGCCGAGGGCACAATTTTCGCCAATCCGAAATCCAGAATCTTTGCATGTCCACGCTTGGTGACAAAGATGTTGGCCGGCTTGATGTCGCGGTGGACGATGCCCTCGGAGTGGGCGGCATCGAGTGCGTCGGCAATCTCAATTCCTAGACCAAGCAGTGCGTCGAACTCGATGGGTTTTCCAGCAATGCGATGTTTCAGCGTCATGCCATCCAGAAATTCCATCGCGATAAACGACTGGGCTCCACTCTTGCCAATCTCGTGAATGGTGCAAATATTGGGATGATTGAGGGCAGAGGCCGCACGGGCTTCCCGGCGGAAACGTTCCAATGACTGCGGGCTTTGCACGACGTCGTCGGGCAGGAATTTCAGGGCGACAAAACGGCCCAGGTCAGTATCCTCGGCCTTGTAGACGACACCCATTCCTCCACCACCCAGCTTCTCAACAATTCGGTAGTGCGAGATGGTTTCGCCGATCATGGAGCGGGGCTATGTTAGGGCGGGATGCGAGGGCAAGTCAATGAATGCGAGAAGTTGGCAGGGTTGGAACGCGGTAGTTGGCGATAAATCGTGGAAGGTTTGCCCGCACCTGGAGCTTGACCCCCTAACTGATCGGCTGAACTTAGCTCTGACATGCAAATGGCGCTCTCTCGCGGCAACAGACTACGGTCCGTATGAAACGGTTGCGCCTATTGGTGAAGGAGGCATGGGGGGCGCGTGATGCGCCCCCACGAGCCCGGAAAAGCGACGACTTCGGTTTGGCCGATCCAAAGAACAGAAACAGCGCGAAGTTGACAGCTTTCTCTTTTCCCGAACTCAGGCAAGGTCGTAGCGATCAAGGTTCATCACCTTGGTCCACGCAGCCGCGAAGTCCTTCACGAACGCCTCCTTCGAGTCGTCACAGGCA
This sequence comes from Terriglobia bacterium, assembly GCA_963832635.1. Taxonomy (GTDB): domain Bacteria; phylum Acidobacteriota; class Terriglobia; order Terriglobales; family Acidobacteriaceae; genus DATFTE01. Next base: position 228,171 of record CAWHVH010000008.1, read on the forward strand.
TAGACTTCTGCGAGTGCCCGGAGCTGGGAGTTCGAACCGAAGAGGAGATCGACACGCGTGCCGGTCCACTTGAGTTTGTCCGTCGACCGGTCGCGCCCTTCAAACACGCCTTCGGATGTGGAAGAGGCCTGCCACTTCGTGTTCATGTCGAGCAGGTTGACGAAGAAATCATTCGTCAGCGTCTCGGTCCGGTTGGTGAAGACGCCGTGTTTGGCCTGCCCGAAGTTCGCATTCAGGGCGCGCATGCCGCCGACGAGAACCGTCATCTCGGGGGCAGTCAGTGTCAGCAACTGCGCCCGATCCACCAGCAACTCCTCAGCCGACAAAACCTGTCCGCTGCGGAGATAGTTGCGGAACCCGTCAGCGATGGGCTCCATTACGGCGAAGGAGTGCACGTCGGTCTGCTTCTGCGAAGCATCCGTGCGACCCGGCGAGAAGGGAATCTTCACTTTGTGCCCAGCCCTTTTCGCAGCTTCCTCGACCGCTGCGCAGCCGCCCAGCACGATCAGGTCAGCGAGTGAGATCTTCTTCCCTTTGCTCCCGTTGGACTGCGAGCTGTTGAACTCCTTTTGAATCGCCTCCAGCTTCTTGAGAACCTTCGCCAGCGCGGCCGGCTGGTTCACTTCCCAGTCCTTTTGCGGCGCAAGACGAATGCGCGCCCCGTTCGCCCCGCCCCGCTTGTCGGAGCCGCGGAACGACGCCGCCGACGCCCAGGCAGTCGTGACCAGTTGGGAGATCGATAGTCCGGATGCGAGGATCTTGGCCTTGAGAGCAGCAATGTCCTTCTCGCCGATCAATTTATGATCCACGGCGGGAACCGGGTCTTGCCACAGCTGGGGCTCCTTCGGAACAAGCGGGCCGAGATAGCGCGCGATCGGCCCCATGTCGCGGTGGGTCAGCTTGAACCACGCCCGCGCAAACGCGTCCGCCAACTGATCCGGATGCTCGTAGAAGCGCCGTGAAATCTTTTCGTAAGCGGGATCGAATCGTAAGGAGAGGTCGGTAGTCAACATGGATGGCGCATGATGCTTCGACGGATCGTGCGCATCCGGCACCGTTCCGTTGCCCGCGCCATTCTTCGGCCTCCACTGATGCGCACCGGCGGGACTCTTGGTCAGTTCCCATTCGTTGTTGAACAAGTTCGCAAAGAAGTTGTTGCTCCACTTCGTAGGCGTCGTGGTCCAAATGACTTCCAGGCCGCTGCCGATCGCATCATCGCCGCTGCCTGTGCCAAATTTGTTCTTCCAGCCGAGGCCCTGCTCCTCCATGCCGGCGGCCTCAGGTTCGGGGCCGACATATTTGCTCGGATCGGCAGCGCCGTGAGTTTTGCCGAAGGTGTGGCCGCCGGCAATGAGCGCAACGGTCTCCTCGTCATTCATCGCCATGCGGGCAAACGTTTCGCGGATATCCTTGGCCGCCGCGATGGGGTCCGGCTTGCCGTTCGGCCCTTCCGGATTCACATAGATCAGACCCATTTGCACGGCAGCGAGTGGATTCTGAAGATCACGGTCGCCGCTGTAGCGCTCGTCGGCCAGCCACTTGCCCTCAGGCCCCCAGAAGATGTCCTCTTCGGGCTCCCAGACGTCCTCGCGCCCGCCGCCAAAACCGAACGTCTTAAAGCCCATCGACTCGAGGGCGACGTTGCCTGCGAGAATCATGAGGTCGGCCCAGGAGATTTTCCGCCCATACTTCTGCTTGATCGGCCACAGCAGCCGGCGCGCCTTGTCGAGGTTCACGTTGTCGGGCCAGCTATTGAGCGGCGCGAAGCGCTGCTGACCGGTTCCGGCGCCCCCGCGGCCGTCGCCGATGCGGTACGTGCCTGCACTGTGCCATGCCATACGAATGAAAAGTGGCCCATAGTGGCCAAAGTCGGCCGGCCACCAATCCTGCGAGTCCGTCATCAGGGCATGCAGGTCCTTGATCACGGCATTCAGGTCGAGGCTCTTGAACTCTTCAGCGTAATTGAATTTCTTGTCCATGGGATCGGACAGGGCGGAGTGCTGGTGCAGGATCTTCAGGTTCAGCTGATTCGGCCACCAGTCCGCATTCGTTGCGGCCCCAGTTGCGGTGGGTTTGAACGGGCATTTTGCTTCGGTTGACACGTGTTGCTCCTTCCTTCAAGTAAATTATGACGAACAAACTACGACGAGCCCCGGGATACGATCCCAGTTACAGAATGTCTTGCTTAGGTTTTTGCACGGCAGCGGCGACAGAGGCCAAAGACCTCAATCAACGGCTGCGTCAGATCAAAGCCTTCCGGCAGTTGCGGGGATAGCTGTTTGAAATCGATGAATTCTCCTTCGATGTCCTGCACCGATTTGCAGCGCGAACAGACCAGGTGATGATGAGGTTTGAGATTGCCGTCCACGCGCAACGTGGACGCATGAGGAGTGACTTCTCGCAGCAACCCACACTCGATGAAAAGCCGCAAATTGTTGTAGACCGTGGCGAGAGAAATGGACGGAATGCGACGCCGGACCGCGGCGTAAATGCTCTCTGGGGAATGGTGTCCGTGGGCAGCGATCACCGCCTCATAGACCACCTGACGCTGGTGCGTGACCGCCAAACCGTGCTTCGCGGCCAGTTCACGGAACTGTTCATGGGTGAGGCGCATGATTATCGAATAAGAATGATTATAAAAGGAGCGGGAACCGTGTCAACCGAAATCTTTCCTATAAGCTCGAAGAGGGAGGGGCGCCGCCATGACCGGCTTTTGGTTGACATGGCTGATTACAACCGTTGCTGTCTTCCCTGAAGCCCTGCTGCCACTCCCATTCGCGGCCGCATTCGTCTATCTTTTCGTCATGACCCACAATCAGCTGGTCGCGCTCGCCGTGCGCTGGCTGCGCTCCTATCGCTGCGGAGTGATTCTGTCGGAGCAGGCTTGCTCAAGCGGCGAGATGCCGGATGCCATCGGCTGGAAACGCGCCTGCCATTCGGTTCTGGTGGAGTGCAAGATTTCCCGCGCCGATTTCCTCGCCGATCGCGAGAAGCCGTTTCGCCAGAAACCCAAGCTCGGCGTTGGCTGCGAGCGCTATTACCTGGTTCCGAAAAGTCTGGTGCGGGAAGAAGAACTGCCGGAAGGCTGGGGACTGCTGGAAGTGCACAACCGCAAGATAGGGTTGAAGAAGGTGTCCGCGCGCGATCTGCGTTCGCAGGCCGGATTCCGCTACGAGATGAATCTGCTGCTGGCCAGCCTGCGCAGGGTGGAGATTCGCATCGAACCGCAGAGCCTTACTGACTTCTTGAAGTGGAAAAACCGTATGGCGGAGTACAACCGCGGCGCACTGCCCGAAGGCATCCTTGCGCCCAATCAGGAACCCAACGTTTTCCTCGATCCCGACGCGACGCTTGAGGCTTAAAGATCAAGCCGGTTCCTGGTAGAGACCGATCACGTTGCCTCCGGGATCGGCGAACCTGGCGGTGATCTCCGGGGCGTCGGCTCCGATGGGCTGAACGATCTTGCCCCCGGCGGCCTCGACGGCTTTGATGGTGTCGGCGACGCTATCGACCATCACATAAAAGAGAAGGCCCGGTTTGTCGCTGGGCGGTCGCCCCTTCACCCACGTGCCGCTGACTTCACCGGCGCCGTCGTCAAAGGCGATGCTGCCATCGCCGCGCGTGCGAATGTTCCATCCGAAGACCTGTTTGTAGAAATTTGACGAGCGCGCGACATCGGTCGCGGGCATTTCGATGTAGCAGATTTTGCCGTTGGCGAAGGTTGGGGGCATAAGGTCCTCGCAGTGATTTTTTACCGCAAAGCGGTGGCGCGTGCAAAAAGAAAACCGGGCTGGTTAGCCCGGTCTCTGGTAGCGTCGAGTTGGGATGCGGTTACATCCGAGCGCGGCGCAATGCTGGCGCCCGAAACGTGCCTCTGGTCGCTGTTTGTGGCCAGCACCGGTTTCCCGGTGGCACGCCCTCGCGTCAGGAACTCATGAAGGCGAGGTAAGAACGCGTACGGAATGTGCAAATCGAGTACCACCAGCAAGCTTCACTGAAGGTCGAGAAGAGTGACTGTAAGTATATGTAAAAAGTGTGTTATGGATGTCCGCGATGTTGTTATGGAAAGTCAACGCCAGACCGGGGATTGCGGAGGATCAAAATCTTGCACAAGTTGGAAGCGGTTTGGGCCATTTAAGTCGCGACATTCCGACCACATATCTACAAATCTCTTCTTCCTTCCATCGCCTTGAGCATGGTGATTTCGTCGGCGTACTCGATATCGCTACCCACTGGGATCCCCATGGCGATGCGGGTCACGCGCAGACCGGGACGCCGCAGATGCTCCGAAAGATAGACTGCCGTGGCCTCTCCCTCGACCGTCGGATTTGTCGCCAAAATGACCTCATCCACCTGCCCGCTTTCCACGCGGCGCAGCAGGTTCGCGATTCGCAGTTGCTCGGGACCGACACCGTGCAGCGGGGACAGCGAACCGTGCAGCACGTGATAGGTGCCATTAAAGTGTTTGGTTTTCTCGATCGACGCGATGTTGGTGGGCTCTTCCACCACGCACACCAGGCGCTGGTTGCGGGTGGCGCTGCTGCAGTATGCGCAGGGATCGACGTCGGTAATGTTATTGCAGATGGAACACAGCCGCAGGCTGGCCTTCACGTCGCGCACCGCGGCCGCGAGCGCCTCGGCGTCTTCATCGCTCGAGCGCAGGATGTGAAAGGCGAGGCGCTGTGCTGTCTTGCTGCCGATTCCCGGCAGCTTCTTCATTTCCTCGATCAGGCGCGCCATGGGTTCCGCGAATTTGCTCATAGATGATTTGGTAATTTTGTAATCGGGTAATTTGGCAAATTCGAGGACACTAAATTCCGAAATTACCCGATTACAAAATTACAAAATTCCTCCCAGCCCGCCCAGCATCCCGCCCATGGTCGACTGCATGGCCTCGTCGATTTTTCGATTGGCGCCATTCACCGCGGCGGTGACCAGGTCTTGCAGCATCTCGATATCCCCTGACTTCACGGTCTCGGGGTCGATCTTGATGCTGAGCACCTGCTTGCGCCCGTCCATCTTCACGGTTACGCTTCCGCCGCCCGAAGAAGCTTCGACGACCGTTTCCTGCATCTTCTTCTGCAACACGTCGTATTGCTGCTTGGCCTGCGACATCAGATCTTGAAGGTTGAATCCTGACATAAAAACCTCGACTTTTGGCTTCAGGCGCCGGGCTCCAGGATGCGCTTTATGGAGCGGCGCCTAAAGGTGTCTTGATGCGATTGTGCGGCACCGCTAAAGCGATGCTCTAATGCGAACCCTCTCATGAACAAATCCTAAAGCTTCGACCCAAAAAGCCCGGAGCCCGAAGCCTGGAGCTTAGTCACCGCTTTTCCCGGTAGTCAATGATCGTCCGGATCTCGGCCCCAAACTTATCTTTCATACGCCGTACGACCGGATCCTGCTCGGCGCGGCTTCGGCCGCCGCCGTTCGAGGACGGCCGACTGGCCGGCGCCGGCTGGCCGCTCCCGCCGGAGATCACTTTCAGTTTCACAGCTCGCCCCAGCGCGCCGCTGGCGGCTGCGATGATCAGACGTTTCGCATCCGCACCCAACGACATTTCGATCACGGTGGCGGAAGTGGATACCTGGATCACCAGCTCGTTTCCTTCAACCCGCCATTCGCCGCCTTCGAGCATGTTCGCCAGCATGCGATGTTGACCGAGCGCATTCAGCACTGCATTCCGCAACTCGTCCTGATTCGTGCCCGGGTCCGCCACCGGCGCCGCCTTCGGTTCGAGGTCGGCTGCCGGCGCCGCCGCTCCCATCACGATGCTCGGCGGTGTGCTCGGATTCGCAACCGGACGCGGACCGTGGCGGATTCTCCGCCGACATTTCAGATTTCGATCCGGTCTTGCGGGCGGAGTCGGCCGCAAACGGAGACACGGAATTCGTGCGGGCGGCCGACGGTGTCTCCGATCGCTTCGTGTCCGGAACCATCGACGGCTTTCCGGCAGGCCTCGGAGTGCCGCCGGCGATGCCCGCTTCACTCAGCAACTGCTCGATGGGCAGCAGTCGCTGGGCGTGGGTCATTTTCAGCAAACCCAGCTCAAGATGAAAGCGCTGCTCCTGCCGGTAGCCGATCTCGCCATGCGTCCGCAACATGATTTGCAGATGCCGCGCCAGGTCCTCTTCGCTGAAAAGCTCGGCCACCCGCGACACTCGCTGGCGTTCGTCACTCGAGATTTGCAGCAGGGAGGAGTCTCCACCCGCAACCTTAGCCACAATCGCATTGCGCAGGAAGCGCACCATCTGCCGGGCGAAGTGCGTGGGGCTGTGGCCTTCGCCAATCAACCGGTCGACGATCCGCAGCACGTCCTGGCTCGATCCCTGGGCGACGGCTTGCATCACTTCTTCCATCACTCCGGAGGGCGCCGCCCCCACCAACTGCCGCACCGATTCAGCCGTGAGACGCCCGTCGGAAGAAGCAATTGCCTGATCGAGAATCGACAAAGCGTCGCGCACGGAACCATCGCCCGCCTCGGCCAGCAGCGCCAGCGCATCTTCGTCCGCCGCGATGTTCTCCCGTTCCGGAAAGATCGCGCAGCTGTTCCAGAATCTGCTCGAAGCGCACCGCGCGAAAGCTGAAATGCTGGCAGCGCGAGCGAATGGTCTGCGGAATATCCTCGGGCTGGGTGGTCGCCAGCATGAACACGACATGGCCCGGAGGCTCTTCGAGCGTCTTCAGCAGCGCGTTGAAGGCCGCATCGGTAATCTGGTGGGCTTCGTCGAGAATGTAAATCTTGAAGCGATCGCGGGCCGGGCGGTAGCGGGCCGCCTCGCGCAGTTCGCGAATCTCATCGATGCCGCGATTGGTGGCCGCGTCAATTTCAATCACGTCCACCGAATTCCCGGCGCGGATTTCCGTGCACGACTCGCAGACTCCGCAAGGTTCGGTTACCGGCTTGTCGGAGGAGCGGCAATTCAGGGCCATGGCCAGAATCCGCGCCACGGTGGTTTTCCCGATCCCGCGATGCCCGCTGAAAATGTAGCCGTGGGCCGTGCGGCCCTGCTCGAGGGCGTTCTTCAGGGTCCGCGTAACGTGTTCCTGTCCGATGACTTCGGAGAACTTCTGCGGACGATACTTACGCGCCAGAACTTGATAGCTCATGATGGGGAAAACCCGATTATACGGTATGTTGCGGGGTCGCAGGGTGGGTGGAAAATGGCCAAAATCTCCCTTGTCCTACGAAATCCTTGCAGAATGTGTCAAACCCACGATAGGCTTCTAAGGCGGTCGGAAGTACGCGCCCAACAAGGGGAGGGCTCTATGCAATTAAGCTTGAATACCCGAACGGTGGACGGCATCCTCGTGGTCGATTGCCACGGTCGCATCGTATTCGGTGAGGAATCGGCGATGCTGCGTGACACGCTCCGTAAGCTCATCGCGGAGAACAATCGCATCGTGCTGAATCTGGGTGGCGTGAATTACATTGATAGCGGCGGGTTGGGGACTCTGGTTTCTCTCTACACCACGGCACGCAATTCGGGTGGCGCCATTAAGCTGGCAAACCTGACGCAACGCGTGGACGATCTGCTGCAGGTCACCAAACTGGTCACGGTTTTCGAAGTGTACGATAGTGAAGATCAGGCGATAGAGTCGTTCCAAAAAAACGCGGCCGCGTAGTCTGGCTGCGTTCACCGCCCCCTTTACCATGATTCCGGTTCTTGCCGCGGCCTGATTTCGCGGATGGAAAGGCCGCGGGATTTTCTCGGACTGGTGTCTGTCGATACTTCCTTAAAGTTACCTAACTCATGACGATTCCACGGGTTCTTTTTGTCCTTTGTCTGGTGCTCGCCGCGAGCACCTTCGTGTCTCCACCGGTAGCTCTTGCCATGGGGTTGGTTTTCGGCCTGAGTGTTGCCCATCCTTTTCCCAAGGGCACCAGGAAGCTGTCAAAATTCCTGCTGCAAGCCTCGGTGGTGGGGCTGGGCTTCGGCATGAACCTGCATCAAGTCATTCATGCGGGACGCAGCGGATTTCTCTACACCATGCTGAGCATCAGCTTCGCCATGATTGTGGGGATGTCTCTGGGGGCCCTGCTGAAGGTGCAGAATACTTCCGCCTTCCTGATCTCGACCGGCACCGCCATTTGTGGCGGCAGCGCAATCGCCGCCGTGGGCCCCATCAGCAACGCCAGCGACGAACAGATGGCAGTGTCTCTGGGCACGGTTTTTGTGCTCAACTCCATCGCGCTGCTGATTTTTCCCGCGATTGGCACAGCTCTGAAGCTTACCCAGACCCAGTTCGGATTGTGGGCCGCCCTGGCCATTCATGACACCAGTTCCGTGGTGGGTGCGGCGGCGAAATACGGAGCCGTCGCACTGGCCGTGGGGACCACCGTGAAACTGGCGCGGGCCCTGTGGATTGTGCCCATGTCGGTGGGCACCGCGGTCTTCAAACGCTCCAAAGCGAAGATCCAGTGGCCCTGGTTCATCGCCCTGTTCTGCCTGGCCGCCGTCTTCAACACCTATTTGCCCGGAGGCGCCCTGGCCTACGGATGGCTCAGCCAAGGCGGCAAGATCGGATTGACGGTTACTCTGTTTCTGATTGGCAGCGGCATCTCCATTGCGACCTTGAAGCAGGTTGGCCATCGCCCTCTGCTGCAGGGCGTCATACTCTGGCTGCTGATCTCGGTTGGTTCGCTGTGGCTGATTCGCGCGGGCTGGATCGCGTTATAGTTTTCCGATGACGCAAGCTCGAATTCTGGCCACGATTCGCAGGATTCCCAAGGGCAAGGTCTCCACCTACGGAGCGGTCGCGCGCGCCGCGGGATATCCGCGCGGTGCGCGATTGGTCGCGAGAGCGCTTCACGCCGCCTATGATGTCCCCTGGCAACGCGTGCTGGGCGCCGGAGGCGAAATCAAGTTGCGCGGAGAATCCGCGCTCGAGCAGCGCTTCCGCCTGCAAGCCGAAGGCGTCACCTTCCGCGGCCGCAGGGTGAACATGAAGCTGCACGAGTTTGTATTCAGGAAAGCAAAAGCAAAGAAGAGCGGGAAGGGCTCCAGCCGTTGAGCGCTTGATGTTGCCTGACGACTACGTCTTAAACTGTTCGTCGATCTCTATCTGGTAACCCGCCGCCAGGCGGTTGGTCTCGTTCGCCATTCCTACCACCGCCATCAGTTCGTGGAACATGGCGTCCGTCATGCCCTTCTTGCGGGCTCCGGCGGTATGCGACGCAATGCAGTATCCGCACTGGTTGGTCACGCTGACGGCAACGTAGATCATTTCCTTGGTCAGCGGATCGAGCGCTCCTGGCCCCATGATCTGCTTGATGCTCTCCCAGGTGCGCTGCAACGTGGCGGGATCGTGCGCCAGGGCCTTCCAGAAATTGTTGATCCAGTCGGTCTTGCGAGTGGCCATGATGTCGTCATAAACCGCGCGCACTTCCGGGCCGGCGTCCTTATATTCGACCAATCCCAGCGTAGCCATGGTGTGAGTCCCTGCGATTTTCTTAGTGGTCCTTCGTGTCCTTTGTGGTCAAGCTTTGTTTTTCTAACGATCACAAGCCTGAGTGTTATTTCGGCAACTCGCCCTTCAGCAGCTTGCCCAGGTGCGCCGCCGGCACCCGCATCCCGACGTAGAAGGCTCCGAACAACGCGAAGACCGCGCTGACTTCGTCGAAGCGCATTTCATAGATCAGCTTCTTGAACACCAGCGGATCGTCGGCGAAGAGATCGACGCCCCACTCCCAATCGTCGAATCCGATCGATCCGGTGATGATCTGCCGCACTTCACCCGCATAACGGCGCCCGACCAGCCCGTGTTCGCCCATCTGCCGCGCGCGTTCTTCGATGGGCACCATGTACCAGTTCTTGTCCTCGCCGCGCCGCCGGTCCATGGGATAGAAGCAGATGTAACGATGCTTCGGCAGTTCCGGGTAGAGCCGCGGGTGCATGGCTTCTTTCTGCCGCTTCAGTGTTTCCGTAATCTCGCGCTTCCACTCTTCAGAATGAGCCTCGATGCCGCGTTCCGCGAGCGCCTTGTAAGTCTTGATGGTCGAATCATAAAGGCCGAGTTCGATGATCGAGAGGTAGGAAGACGTCGGCTCCAGATAGTCGCCCAGGCGGATGCGCGACAAATGCAGTTCGGCCTGATTCAATTCATCGAAGGAATTCCGGAAGTGGACGAACATCACATCGCCTTTGTGTCCGAGCAGGGAAAAGAGTCCCGATTGTCCGGCGGGATTCTGTTCCATCTTGCCGAGTACGGACACGGCTTCGTGCACGATGTCGGTCTTCTGTGAAGCGCGCAGTTGGCGCCACGCCGACCAGCGGATGCGCATCATCTGGTGCAACACGCTGTAGCCTTCGATGGTGAGTGGAACGGCGGGGATGTCGGTCGCGGAGGCCTCGGGATGTGCGCTGCGGGTGGTAGTCGCCATAGTCATCGTTCCTGATCCCGACTATTGTACAAGGCCGGGCGAGGATCGACGGCCTACGGTGCGTACATGGCCGCGGCGATCGTTCGTCCGCCAATCTGTCCGCTGATGGTGGCCATGGCGTGCGGCTGGCGGTCATTCCAGGTGATATTCAGCGCCCCAGGTTGCGTGCCGGACCCGCTGAGCGCAAGTTGCGCGCTCACCGTACCAGGTTTGCTATATCCCCAGCTCATGGTTCCCGTCACGGCAACATCCTGCACCCATTCGAAATCCGTCAACTGGAATTCATACGCGTTGTTGGCGTAGGTGTAGTGAAACATGCCGCCGTAAAGCCCCACGCCGGAGCCGCTCAGGTTCACCCACCAGCGTGCGATGGCGTCGCCTGCGGTTAAGGCGCTGGCTGCGGCCACGCGCAGGTCGGCGGCTGTCCCTTGGTTTCCCGCCGTCGGAGTAGCCGGAGCCAGTTCGGTCGAGTACTGCGCGAACTTCGGAAGCGTTCGTACTTCCGCGATCTGGGCGGCGCAGGTGGTGTCTCCGGGACTCAGGTTCTGCACAAAGTAGCGCACAATCTCTGAGGCGCAATCATCTTCATCACCCAGCGCGGTCACGTGGAAACTGTTGGCCACCAGAACCTGGGTAGCGTTGGGAAACAGCGCAGCGACTTTCTTGCCTTGCTCGGCAGGGGTCAGGGAATCGAGAGTTCCGGACAGCACAAGAACCGGGGCGGAGGTAAAGGTTGCTCCCGGAGGAACCGGCTGTCCGGGAGGATGAAGCGTCGAAGGTACGGGCCATGACAGGCAGGTATCGAGCACGCTGTAGTCGAGAGGAATCGAATTGAACTCGGAAATCGTAAAAGGCGCGTAGACACCGGGTGCGGTGGCTTGCTCCTCCGCGAATGCAGCGTTGCGTTGCGCGAGACGTGCCGGCGGCGGAGAAGTCAGATCGTAAGGAAACGCATAGTCTTCGCAGCTGACCGCGACAAAGAGTCCGGCGCTGTAGTAAGTAGGAGCGAAAGGAGGAACTCCGGATTGCGAGACTATCCCATTCTCCGCCAGCAGCCGCAGCAGCGGCGCGGAGTTCCCGTGACCCAAGTAGGCGCGTGCGGCCGCGTCCAGTTCGCGATACACCACCGGTCCCGTCGAATTGCCGAAAGCCAGCAGCGCGAGCGTAGTGGGATCCGCTTGGACGTTTACGAGCTTGCCATCTCCATCGTGAGCCTGGCCGCGTAGAGGATTGGTGCGCAGCGCATCCAGGAGGGCGGTGATGCGAGTCAGCGACTCGCCCGGCAGATTCTGGCAGGCCAGCGATTGCTGGCATGCGGAGTTGAAGGCGTTGCGCATCGCTGGCGCCGCCTCGGGATACCACGGCGACTCGTGCTCGACCGGATAGGCGCTGTCGAGCACCACCGACCGCAGGCGCTCGGGATGCCGCCCGGCAAATGTCTGGCTGAAGAAAGTTCCATAGGAGTCGCCGTAGAGATCGATCTGCGAGATTCCCAGGGCGTCGAGCACTGCCGCGAGATCGTCCGCCGCCGTCCCGCTGCCATAAAGATCGGATGTATCCCCAAGGCTGGCGCCGCAAGCCGCGATGCCGGAGAGAGTCAGAAACGCGGAACGCTGCAGGGGCTGGCAATCGATCACCTGCGATGCTCCCGTGCCGCGATTATCAACCAGCAAAAGATCGTGGCGATCGAGAAACGGAGCGAACAGGGGCACGTAGCTTGCGCGCGATCCAATGCTGGGATAACCCGGTCCGCCCTCCACGGCGACAATGGTTTCGAGCGCCGACTGCGAATGATCACGATGGGGAAAGAGTTGCAGCGCAATTTTGATGGTTCCCGAGACTTGCCCCGACGGATCAAGCGGGCGGTCAAGAGTTCCGCAGTACGCGGGAACACCCGGACAACGCCGCAATTGCAAACTGCCGACTTGAAGCACGGCCGCCGAGGGCGCGGATGCCGGAGGCACTGACGCCGAGGCCCCGCGCTTGGGTGCGGCGGCAGTCGTAAGGGCCGTGGCCAGGACGATCGTGGTCCAAAATGCCGGAAGAAAAGCCTTGCTCATAGACTGGCCTGCTCAAAGGCGACGATCTTAGCCGGGCATAGGGATTGCGGCAAGAGTCCAACGTCCTGAAAAACAAAGGACACGAAGCGGAACCGCTTCGTGTCCGCGAAAACCGGGGGACCCTAGAGCGAGTTCAGGAATGTCAACAAATCCGCCTGGTCCGAGGGCGACAGATTGTTGAAGTTGGTGATCACCTGGTTGGCTTCCGAGGCCGGATACTTTCCGTTGGCCAGACTGAAGTGATCTTCGATGGCTTGCATCAGACTGTTGTCACGACCGTCGTGGAGATACACCGTCCGGAAGGAAAGTCCCCATAGAGGAGCCGTGCGCCACTGGTCACCCGCTGCCTGGCCGAGTGGAATTCCATCGGCGAGCAGTGGACCCATGTGATGCAGCAGCAAGTCGGAATACAGATTCACCGGCTGATTGCTCAAGGCCACGATGGGGCCATTGGTGTGCCCGGCAAAGTCGGTCGGAATCTTCACCGCCGGGTCAGTCTGATAGCTTGTCGTGTGGCAGAGCGAACAGCCAACGTTATTGAATTGCGTCTGCCCGTTCGCATTTCCTATCCCCGGCACGTTCGGCGCCAGGTACACAATGAAATCAAAAATCTGTATGGTCTCGATGCCGTTGGTGTCGTTCAGCTGAGTCGTGGACTTCTTGAAGCAGATCTTCGGGACGGTGCATTTTCCTTGCGGACAATCCTCGGTGGTGGCGACCGGATTGGTGATGCCAATATCGTGGAGGAATGCTTCTCCGGTCACCTGCAGTAGGGAAGCGAACTGCCCCTTGCGTCCGAAATGGCCGACGCGGGTCACGCCGTTGTAATCCGTGACCATGTTGGCGACGCCGTCGATGCCAAGACCCTTCGGACCGGAGTTGGCCAGAATGGTGGAATCATCCACGCCATCGATCAAGCCATCGCCGAACAGCGGCGGCGGAACGCGCTGGGCGATAATCGTCGCACCCGTGTTCGCGGTGGTTTCCCCAGGCAACGCGCAGCCGGGAATGAACTTGCTCACGCTCAAAGGCTGCAGAACAATGCCGCCCTTGTTGGTAAGCGGATTGAAACTTCCGTCGCTGTTCGTCTTGCCAAAGAATGTCGTCCGCAGACCCGAGTTATAGCCGCCAAACACGGGTTGCGCATGGCAATTGTTGCAATTCGTGTTCGTGTAAACCGGACCCAGCCCGTGTACCGGATCCCAGGGAAAATCGAACTGGGTCATCCCGGTCATGAAGTGCGTCAACTGGCCGCTCGTCAATCCCGCCAACGGGCCACCCAGAGTGGTCTGTGCTTGGACGTGCGCGGAGGGAATCTGGCCCAAGGTGAACAAAAACGTGGCTGCGCCTACCAGCGCCAGGAACACCAGGCTAATGCGCCTGGAAAAAGAAGCTGTCCGGGTTTTCATAGTAAGAAAAACTCCTGGCACGCGGCCCACATCCGCGCTACTGACACTTCACCCGCACCACATCGCATGCGAAAGTTTGGGGCGTGGATTGGTCGTTGTCAATATGAAAGCATTTGCACAGTCCGGCAGGAGACTTTATTCTCCCTACTTCCGGGGCTGGTGGGGTTCCTGCGAACCAGCGCGTAGTCGCGCAACCGAGTCTTGCCGGCCACGAACCATGCACTGCGATAACCGGTTCGCGATTTTTGCCACTTAAGATTGCCTTCAGGTACGGCGCGTAGAATCGGACACGAGTTTTTCCGCCAGGAGGATTTTCATGAAGCGGTTCCTGATTCTCACTTTCGCATTTCTTCTCCTCGGTATCACACTGCCACTGCAAGCGCAGCAATACAAAGTCACCGGGACGATCCCGATTGCCGGAGATTGGGGTTGGGATTATCTGGTGGCCGATGGCCCCAGCCGTCTGCTCTATGTATCGCATGGAACCCAGGTCGAGCTTATGGACATGGACTCCGAGAAACTTGTGGGCAAGATTGACGGAATGAAACATATTCACGGCATCGCGCTGGCTCACGATTTGAACCGCGGATTCATCAGCGACGGCGGCGAAGATCAGGTCGTGGTCTTCGATCTGAAATCGCACGCGGTGCTGCAGAAAGTCAAGGCGGGCTCCAATCCCGACGGAATTCTTTATGACCCCGCGAGCAAGCGGGTGTTCGCTTTCAACGGACACAGCGCCGACGCCACCGCCATCGATGCCGCGACCGGCAAGGTGCTGGCGACCATCCCGGTTGGCGGCAAGCCGGAGTTCCCAGTCAGCGACGGCAAGGGCAACGTCTACGCCAATATTGAAGACAAGAGCGAGATCATCAGGCTCGACCCGCAGACGCTGAAAGTGACTGCGCACTGGTCGATTGCTCCCTGTGAGGAACCGTCGGGCCTGGCCATTGACGTCGCTGGCGACCGCTTGTTTTCGGTGTGTGATAACCAGAAGATGGCGGTGGTGGACTCGAGCTCGGGCAAAGTCGTGACTACGGTTGCGATCGGAGATGGACCTGACGCAGCCGGTTTTGATCCCGACACCAAGCTGGTGTTCTCGTCGAACGGAGCGGGCACGCTCACCATCGTCAAGCAGGACAGCGCGGATAAGTACACGGTGGTGGAGAACGTAAAGACGGAGAAAAGCGCGCGCACCATGGCGCTCGATCCTAAGACGAAAAAGATCTATCTTCCGGCGGCACAGTTCGGAGCGTCACCCGCTGCCACCGCGGAGAATCCGCACCCGCGGCCCAAGGCGGTTCCCGGGACGTTCCACCTGGTGGTGGTTTCGCCGAGTTAGAGCGGGAAAGTCAGCACAGAGAATACGATCGGACGGGTAGAAAAAAAGCCCCGGCCCGTCGCTGCGAACAAGCGTAGCGATCAGGACGGGGCAATGCTTTTTTGCAAGAGGTTACGGGTGCGTCGCGGTTGAGGCCTGATTCGTTTGTCCCCCAACCTGTGCGAGCAAAGTCTGATCCTGCTGTTGCACAGCGGCGGGTATCTTCGCATAAGACAGAGCTTCCGCCTGGTTCTGGCCTTGGGTGACAATGTACTGAATGAACTCTTTCACCACTTGGCCGTTGGCGGGGCTTTTCGGTTCCTTGGGAACAATGAGAAAGGTGAGGCCCGAGATCGGGTAGGCATCTTTCGCCGTTTTCGGAGGATCCACGATCGGGGTGCGTACATCCTTCGCCAGTTCGTCGCTGAAGGCGTCGATGGCGGCGGTAGTGCCGGCGGCGGTAGGCTCAACCCAGTTTCCCGCCTGGTTGCGAATCAGCGCGACCGGAAGGTTGTTCTCCTTGGCGTACGCAGAGCTCGACGTAGCCGATTCCACCGGGCGTCTGTTTGATGACTCCGGTTACACCTTCGTTGCCTTTGCCTCCGAGGCCTGCCGGCCAGTTAACGGAAATCCCTTTACCCACTTTCTTCTCCCAATCAGGACTGACTTTGGCCAGGTAGGTGGTGAAGATGTTGGAGGTGCCACTCCCGTCGGAGCGGTGAGCAACGATGATTGCCGTACTGGGAAGCGTGACACCGGGATTGTCGTTCCTGATGGCGGGGTCGCGCCACTGCTTGATGGTTCCTAGATAGATTCCCGATAACGTGGCGGCGCTCAGCTTCAACGGAGCCTTAAGATCAGGCAGGTTGTAGCTGATGCAAACCGGGCCAGCGCTCTCGGGAATCTGTACCACCGGCGGCATTTCCTTCAGTTGCTGGTCATCGAGCGCGGCGTCAGACGCGCCGAAGTCGACCAGTCCTTTCTTCAGTTGCTGAATCCCGCCTCCGCTGCCGATGGATTGATAGTTAATCTGTACTCCGGGATGGCTGCCTTGAAAATCGCTGATCCAGCGCGTCATGACCGGATAGATGAACGTGCTGCCGGCGCCAATGATCTGGGTTGAATTAGCGGTTTCCGACGAAGGCTTGGATGAGGAGTTGCAAGCCACCATGGTCAGAATCGCGATGCACAGAACAGCAAGGGATACGACGACTACCTGGGGCATCCTGCGGTTGCTTCGATGATTGAACATAGTCCTCCCTCCCTGTTGATTGTGATGCAACGGGACAATCCGGAATATTAAAAGAATGTGAATTTGAAAAAACCAGGAGTGAAGTCGGCATGTTCCATGACAGGAACTGCCTCGTGATCCGATAAAATCATGCCGCTGTCGCGGCCTGGAGCATGAGGACATCGTTTCAGCGCCGGCGCGGTTCGAAATGTTCCCCACGCGTTCTGCTGTCGAACGGTCTTTGCAGGTTTTTGCTTGGGGATATTGCTGGCGGAGGGATTGCCAGCATCCATCGCAGGTCTTGCTGGAGCCGCAGTTGCTGGTCTGGTGACTCTACCGGCCCTCCCGATTTTGGTATAGTTAGTCGTCCGGCCTCTCCCCGATGCGGCCGACTCGGAGATCCCTCCTTGTACAAAGCAGTGCAGACGTCCCGCCTTTACGAGCATATCGTCCGGCAGATCGAAGAGTCGATTACGCGCGGCGCGTTGAAACCGGGCGATCAGTTGCCTGCCGAGCGCGAGTTGGCGCAGCAATTTGGCGTGAGCCGAACGGCGGTGCGCGAAGCGGTGCGCGTCCTCAACGAGAAAGGCTTGGTCGAGGCCTATTCGGGACGGGGGACGTTCGTCACCAACGGCACGTCGCAAGTGATTCGCCAGTCGCTCGACCTGATGAGCAAGATTGGGCAACCGGAGGGTTCGACACACCTGGCGGAGTTGCGCGAGATTCTCGAGCCCGGGATCGCCGCCCTGGCGGCCATTCGAGCCGAAGCGGCGCATGTCAGCGCCCTTCGGGAAGCGGTCGACGTCATGGATCGATCTCGCCACGATGCCGACGCCTTTATCGAGGGCGATCTCGATTTTCATCTGGCATTGGCCGAAGCCGCGGGAAATCCGATGATTCTGTCGCTGATCGATTCCATCGTAGGATTACTCCGCGAGCAGCGGATGCGAACCTACTACGTGGGCGGTGGTCCGGAGCGCGGGCAGTTTCATCACAAACGCATACTGGAGGCGGTAGAGCGCCACGATCCGGAACGCGCGCGCGAGACCATGCAGGCCCACATGCAGCAGGTCCGCGAGGACTCCCGTCTGCCGACGGAGCCGCCAGCATCCGGTACCGGCTCTTAGCTCTCCATCAAGCTCACAACAGCCGAAGGAAGTTGTAGACCGAGGCAGGGAGGGCGGCGCGCGCAAGTTCCGGAGCGACAGCAGCCAGGATGAGATGGGCCATCGCCAGCACCGGCAGCAACAAACCTACCCAGGCCAGCGGCGGCAGTTGCGCGATGTAGGCTTTCATACCCGTCTCCTGCCACTAGATACGGAAGGCGCTGCAGGGAAGTTCCCCAACCGAAAGCCCGCCATTTGTGCGACTTGGGCTGACGGCGGTTCATGATATGCTAACTCCGTCATGGGAATGACGAGCCTGCTCCGCAAAGTCTTCTTCGTAGATCTGCTGCAGGGCCTGAACGTGACCTTCCGCTACCAGGATCCCAAGGAGATTTACACCGAGCAGTACCCGCTGCAGAGGCCTCAGGTCGCCGAGCGCTACCGCGGGGCGCCGCGGCTGAACGTCAACCCCGACACTAACGAGACCATGTGCATTGCCTGCGACCTGTGCGCGCTGGCGTGCCCGGAACATCTGATCGTGGTCTCGAGCGAACGCAACGAAAAGACCCGCCGCAAGGAACTCACGACCTTTACCTACGATTTGAGCCGGTGCATGTTCTGCGGCCTGTGTGAAGATGCCTGTCCGACGGACGCGCTGGAGTTGACCCAGGATTTCGAACTGGCCAACTACACCCGCGAGGGCGCCATCTGGGATCGCGAAACCCTGGAGAAGGGGCCGCAACCTACGCAATACCGGAAGTAGACAGTCTTCTGAACGAAATCCCTTTCATCGAGAGTGCAGACCCATGGGCCTGTTTGACGCCTTCAAGAAAGAAGAAGTAGTCGGGACCAGGATCCTGGTATGCGCTCTGGATGCGCGCTTCCAGCCCTTGTTGAACTCCGATAGCCAGCAGTACAAGCGCTTGTATCCGGCAACCTCGGCCAGCGTGTTTGCGGGCGTGCCCGCTTTTACGCAGGCGCTGGGGCAATCGTATGACGTCGTGCATTTCTACGGAGACGTTTCTTCTGACGGTACGATCAGCGGCGGGATGAAGGGAGCGCAACTGCTGGATGCGTGTTGCGCGGCCAATGTGAAGTTGCTTTGGATTGCCAACGACAACAAAGCCGAGTCTTATGCCAAGGCTTTCGACCCGCGCGGGAAGAAGATCAATCTGATCACCACCCTGCGACGGCTGGGGCCCTACTTCCCACTGTTTCTCGGAAATTTGTTGGAGAAGACCGCCGCCGGCGAGCCGCTCGGGACAGGCATGGGAGAAGTTGAATCCTAAAGGCGGCGACTCCGTGCAGCCCGATGCGCCAGAGTGCTTGTTTTTCGGCGGGCGGAAAATTGTACTGAAGAAATAGCAGTTAGCATTTAGCTGGGAGGTTTTTCCACACTACCGAGAGACCGTCAGCGGCCAAATGCTAAATGCCAACTGCTAAGTGCTGACCGGCTGCTGCTGCGTCATGCAATGCATCGCCCCAAAGCCCCAGATCAAATCCCCCGAATAAATGCCGATGACATCGCGGTCAGGGAACAGATCCGCCAGAATGTCGAGAGCGACGCGGTCGTTGGGATCGTTGAACACCGGCACCAGCACCACCCCGTTGGCGATATAGAAATTGCCATAGCTGGCCGGCAGGCGGCGTCCTTCGAAAACTCACCTGGCCCGGCATGGGGAGTTCGACGATGCCGAGAGACTTGCCATCCTGATCCACGGCCGCCCGCAGGCGGCGAATGTTTTCGCGCAGCGGTTCGTAGTTAGGATCTTTGGGATCGGATTCAACCACGGTGACCACCGTGTCCGGTGAAACGAAGCGGGTGATGTCGTCCACGTGGCCGTGAGTGTCATCTCCCGTGACACCGGAGCCCAGCCAGATCACGTTGCGGATGCCCAGATATTCCGAGAAGACCTTTTCGTAATCCTTGCGCGACATCGCGGGGTTGCGCTCCTGGACCTTGCTCAGCAGACATTCCTCGGTGGTGAGCAGCGTGCCTTGCCCGTTGCTGTCGATGGATCCGCCTTCGAGAACGACTCTCGTCCCACCGAAGACAGGTTGAACCGCGTGGGCGCTGGCAGCCTTTGCCATGAGGCCGCCGATTTTCTGGTCGTGCTGGTAGTTGGAATATTTCGCCCACGCGTTGAATCGCCAGTGGACGGCCGCCAGGGAGCGCCATGTCGCTCGACTGCGCTCGGGATGACAGGGTGGAATGGACGGCGAACGTGCAACCGGAGTCGCGTGTCCAGACGCGATCGGTCGGCCAGCGGTGAAAACGGATGTTGTCGCTCAGGGCATTGGCGCGGTCGAGCGTTTTGCGAGCGCGCTTTTCGGAAGCCGCATCGTTGACGATTAGCTCAACCCGCTCATGGCGGGCGAGGTTGCGGATAATCTCGGCGTAGACCCACGGAATGGGTTCGAACTTTCCCGGCCAGTCGTCGCGGAAGTGTGGCCAGGCGAGCCAGGTGGCCGCATGAGGCTCCCACTCAGCAGGGAAGCGGACGCTGCTTTTTGCGGAAGGTGTCATCGGTGGCGCGCTCAATCCAGCAGCCGGCTGGTGATCTGCCCGTAGCTGTCGATGCGGCGGTCGCGCAGGAACGGCCAGTTGCGCCGGATTTCCTCCAGCAGTTTCAGGTCAACCTCGCCAATCAGAATTTCTTCTTTATCGTGGGAAGCTTCGGCGATCACGCGGCCGAAGGGATCGCACAGGAAACGATCCTCCCCAGAAATCAAGGCCGGAACCGGGCGCGGCCTTGCCGCGAATGTCTCCGTTCTCTTGTCCGACGCGATTGACGACTGCGACATAGACGCCATTGGCGATGGCATGCGCGCGCTGAATGGTTCGCCAGGCATCGTGTTGTGCCGCTCCCCATTCTTCTTTCTCGGCGGGATGCCATCCGATTGCCGTGGGATAAAAGAGTATGGGAGCGCCTTGCAGCGCGGTGAGTCGCGCGGCCTCCGGATACCACTGGTCCCAGCAAACCAAGGTTCCCAGCTTGCCTACGCTGGTATCTAAGGCGCGGAAACCCAGATCGCCGGGAGTGAAATAATATTTCTCGTAGTAGAGCGGATCGTCGGGGATGTGCATCTTGCGATAAAGCCCGCGCAATGATCCATCGGTGTCGAAAATCGCCGCAGTGTTGTGATAGACGCCGGGAGCCCGTTTTTCGAACAGGGACGCGATGATCACGACTTGCAGCTGGCGCGCCAGAGTCGCGAGGGCGGCCGTGGTCTTCCCCGGGATCGGCTCTGCCAGATCGAACAACGCCGTGTCCTCCCGCTGGCAAAAATATTGCGTTTGAAAAAGCTCCGGCAAGCACACTACCTGGGCGCCGCGCGCCTGCGCATGATGAATCTTGTCGATGGCACGCTGCAGGTTCTTTTCCGGGTCGGGAGTGGCCGACATTTGCACCAGTCCGACGCAGAATTTCTTCGACGGCAAGATCGCGTTCTCCTGAAAAGATTTTGCGCACTAGAATAACAGAGAGCGGAAGTCACCGCCGCGCGCCCGTCGGCTGACGCCGCGCTCACGGTTCTAGTAAAGTAATCCTTCACATAAATCGGCTGTGCTCTGGAGGTGGAAATTGAAGAACAGCAATCATGACGGCGCCGGCATCGAGCGCAAGCTGCATAATCCGATCGAAGACCGTTTGATTCCGCTCGATCCGCTGGACCTGAATCGGGTGCACTCGGTGGACGATCTGGTTCGAGCCATGGGGAAGACCGCTTTCACGGGCCGCCAGATCGGCGAAGCCGCGGATGTGCTGGAAGCCATGGCTCGCGATCAGGAATGTTTCAAGGTCATGACCCTCGCAGGCGCCATGACCGTGGCCAAGCAGGGCCTGATCATCGCCGAGCTGATCGACCGGGGCATTGTGAACGCCATCGTTTCCACCGGCGCCCTGATGGCCCACGGACTGGTCGAGGCTACCGGGCGCGCCCACTTCCGCTACAACCCGGATGTTCCGGATGAAGAACTTTACGAGCAGGGCTACAACCGCGTTTACGACACCCTTGAACCCGAGCAGAACCTCGACGACGTGGAAGAGGTAATGACGCAGATTCTGGAGGGATGGGATCACAACGAAATCGTGTGTTCTTACAAGCTGAATCACGTGATCGGAGAGTACCTCGCGAAACACGCCAAGGGACAGCGAGGCATTCTCAAATCGGCTTACGAGAAGGGCGTCCCGGTGTTCGTGCCGGCCTTCACCGATTCGGAACTGGGTCTGGATCTCGCGCTCAACAACCGCATTCGCGAATCTACCGGGCGTCACAAGTTGCGCTTCGACCCATTCGAAGACCTCGAGCACTTTGCTGCCACGCTGCTGCGGCAGAAGCGGCTGGGCATTCTAACCATCGGCGGCGGCGTGCCGCGCAACTGGTCGCAGCAATTTGGGCCGTTCATCGAACTGCGGCACCGCCGGCTGGGCGAAAATGTGCCCCTCAAGCGCTATCACTACGGAGTGCGCATCTGTCCTGAACCGGTGTACTGGGGTGGATTGTCGGGAAGCCCGTACAGCGAGGCCATCTCGTGGGGCAAGTTCGTGCCTCCGGCCGAGGGCGGGAAATTCGGAGAAGCATTCGTCGACGCGACCGTAGGGCTGCCGCTGATTGTCGCGGCGGTGCTGGAGCGGCTCGACAAGAAGAGTAACGGCGCGAGCAAGAGTAAGAAAGAAAAAGCCGCCGCCAGAAAATAGCGGTTTTGTAGAGACGCACTTGGCTGGCTGGGCCCAATCCCCAAGACGGCAAGACGCAGCGCCAAGCGCTGCGTCTCTACCGCAAGATCAGGACTAGTCGAAGATGAAAATCGCGGCCCCGATGACCGTGGTCCACAGGCCGCGCTTGTCGCCTACGGCTGACTGGGTGACGTTGGCGGTGCGCACAATCTTGTTTGAGATGCGGTAGATTTCCTTCTTCTCATCCCACGATCGGTCCGGGTCGAATTCCACGTTCAGGGTGGTGGCCAGCATCTCGGCCGCGAGTTCTTCGGCGTATTCTCCCGCTGTGTCTTCGGTTTCGCCGAACGAGTGGTGTTCGCTGAGATAGCCATAAGTATTGCGGTCGGCCGGAATGGCCACGCCAATACTGGCCGCCAGCAAGCGATGCGGTTCGTGAGTCGAGTTCTCGGCTACGACAGAGAAGACCACTTCACCGGGATGGAGATATTTCAGACCTTGGGAGCGCGCGATCAGCTTGCACTGAGGCGGGAAGATGGAGGAGACCCGCACCAGGTTTTGCGCCGCGATGCCGGCGTCGCGAAGCGCCAATTCGAAGGATGTGAGACGTTCCCTATGCTTGCCGACCCCCTTGGTGAAAAAAATCCTTTTGGGGACCATGTCCTTGCCCAATTCGTTATTCCTCCGATGCGCTGTGGTTGATTTCGGGGTCAAATCTAACATAGCGAAAGATGACAGGAATATGAAAATTCAGGTGCAGGGCCAAAAAAATGGCGGGAATCCGCTTGGAAGATTCCCGCCTCAACCCGGCGCAAAAAAGGGGGGAGGGCTGCGCCGGAAAATTCGTCTTACTGTCCGGGCGCGACCGAACTCACCGTAATGGTGTCTCCATCGGCGGTGCCTTTCACCTTGGCTTGCTTGCCCGCAAGCTTGTCGAGTTCGCCGAGCGCAGTCTTGTCGGTGGTGCTGAGCGTGTAAACCTTGTCGCCCACCACCAGGGCATAACTTGATCCCTTGGCTACGCAGGCGCGGGTGCAACCCGCGGCGTCGCCTTCCATCATGTGCTTCTTGCCGCACAAGGAGTCACTGACCTCGCCTTTGAACGTCTGGGCCTTGCCGGCCGCGAGAGCCGGCAAAATTGCCAATCCCACGCCTAGAATCAGAGCGGCGAACGAAATGCTGAGTTTCCGCGAGCTAACAATCATGAATGGGTCTCCTTAGGTCCTACGGTAAATCCTGTAGATTTTCCAAGCCTCGGTTCGAAAGAAGCACAAACCTTACACAAGAGATTAGCCACGCACAAGATAGTTACACCTTTTTTTGCAATTTCCTCTTCAACCCCGCCGTGCTACCGAGGTCTTGGGTCGTAGTGCAGGGTCAGGTCCACAACCTTCTCCTTATCGTCGACCGCCTCATGAACGGAGATCTTCCACGCCCCCATCCCGGCGAGTTCCTGATTGGTCTCGTCCAGGAACCGCCGCGGATAGCTGGCGTCGTAAGGATCTCCGCCGCGCAGCTTCCAGTCCTCCTGCAATCGAGCGGTAGTCTCGGTATCCAGGCCTTCGATGGTCAGCTCGCCCATTTTGTAGACATCCCCTTCGTGGATCGCGATCTCGTATTTCACGCTGGACTGCGCGTCGTCCATTTGAGGTTTGGGGTGGATGGCGACGGCCATGTATCCCTTGGTGCCGTAGAGCTTCCTTATTGCCAGCAGGTCTTCCTCTAACTGCACTGCGTTTGCAGGCTGTCCTGTTTGAAGATGGATGATCGGCCGCAGCTGGCTCACGGGAAACGCTGTCTGCCCTGAGATTTGAACATCGGCAACTTTATACTGAAGCCCGGGAACCACGGGAAAAGTCACGTCGACCAGGGTTGGGGCAGAGGTTGCTTCGACCACTTTGGCCTGGGCATCGCCAAAACTGGTCTTCAGATATCCCCGCTCAAGGTAGATCGGCAGAAACACCTTGTCTTCCTGAACGCGGAGCACCGTGCGTGAGTAGTCGGCTCCCTCGAGGGGCTCCGCGGCGGCCTGGAGAGGCCCAAGTTCCGTGGGAGCCGTCCCCGAAAAATCCATGTTGCGGATGCGAATCTCGGTTCCCTTGATGCTGTAAACGATGGCGTCGATGGGGCCGTTCTCGGGGGCGGAGCGCAGGTAATCCACCCGGCCCTGCACATTATGCTCAATCATCAGGGCCTGGAGAGCGTCCGAAACCTGATCCGGAAGATTGCCCGCCACCGGCAACTGGCCGTCAAACAGTGGCACGCGCTCGTGCAGCTTCTCAAGCAGTTCCTTGTCTGAATACCAGACAATGTTGTCGAAGCGGGCGGCAACCAGCTTGTCATTCTCTGTGACCTGCAGGGTCAGCCGGGTGCCCTGGTCCGAGTACTGGTAGCTGTAGGCTACGTCGGTGAAGGCTCCGGTGTCTCCCAGGTGCTGGACAGCCAGCTTGAAATCGGCGTCGCCCACCGTCTGCCCCAGTTTCAGACCGGCAAGGGCGGTGATTTCCTCCGGCGTGTAGCGCTGGTTGCCGGTGACCTTAACCGCAATCAGTTTGAAAGCCGAAGGCGCAAGCTCCCGGGGCGAGAGCTTGCGAGTTTGAGCCGGAGCCGCGAGCGTCGAGAGCAGAACGAGAAGAGCAACGTAGTGCTTCACGTCGGAGGATTGTAAACCAGGCGCCTCCTCCCGAGTAGCTTACGGTTTCCCCGAGATCACCGCGTCGACCGTCTTGATTTTCACCGTGGTGTCGATGAAAGCGAGCGCGGCGCGGCTGAGAGCTTTGTCCTTGCGGAATACCAACGCGAGGTCGCGACGAATCTTGGCGTCCGAGAGAGGAATTGCCGACAGCACGCCCGCCCGAACGTCCTCCGACACGTTGGAGCGCGCGATGAATCCCACCCCCACGTCGGCTGCGACGAAGCGTTTCAGCAGTTCACTGGAGTCGAGCTCCATGGCGTAGCGCGGCTTGAGCTTGTGCTCGTGAAACAAATTTTCCAGCGCATCGCGAGTGTGACCGGCCTTGGGAACCACCAGTGGGAACTTTGCGGACTCCGCCACGGTCGCCGACTTCATTTTGGCCAGTGGGTGCTGCGGTGGAGCGATGATGACCAGTTCGTCGCGGTGAATCAGAACCACCGTAAGCCGGTTGTCGGTCACCGGAAGCGAGACCACGCCGAAATCCACGGAATTGTCGATCACCGACTCGAGAATCTTGGCGTAGTCCGAGCGTTTGATGTTCACGGCGACATCGGGATATTGTCGTTTGAACTCGGCAAAGACCTCGGGAAGGATATGCAGGCAGGTGCCTTCGTTGGCGCCGACAATGATCTCGCCCCGCGGCACGCGCTCGGTTTCGGCGATCGCCGTCAGCACCGCTTTCCGGGATTCCAGCGTCGCCTCGGAGTATTTCTGAAACAGTTTGCCCGCCTGGGTGAGAGAGACTTTTCCTCCTGAACGATCGAGCAGCTTGGCTCCGACTTCCTCTTCCAGCGCCCGGATCTGGGAGGAAATCGCGGGTTGAGTGCGGAAGCGCTTCTCCGCGGCGCGGGAGAAAGAAGATAAGCGCGCGACTTCGAGAAATGTCTCGAGCTGGTCGAAGTCCATAGAGTAGAAAAGTCGGGATCATCATACCGCGAAGTCGGGAGTTGGTCGCCTGGGGACCGATGGTTTCGTTGCGAGGGCTTGACCGAGACCTAGCTGGCCAGCTTGCGGAGGAATTCCCGCTCGTCCATGCGGTACTTGAAGGCTTTGCGGCCGTCGATGAAGACCACCGGCACTTCGTCGGTGAACTGCCGGCGCAACGAGTCGTCGCTGTCGACGTCCACTTCCTGCCAGCGGAAGCCTCCGCGACGCTCAAGCTTCACCAGCGTCTCCTTGACGATTTCGCACAGGTGGCAACCCTTTCGCGAGTAAACCACGACCTGTCGCGGGGATAGCATGACCGGAGTTTAGCAAGGATGACCGGCGGTTTCCAAGAATTTCCCACAAAGCGAACGGTCGGTCGGTCACGCTTGCTGACCTGGGGCGGTACAATCGGGAGCATGAACGATCGTCCCCTGAGGGGGAAGGCAGTCTTGATCACCGGAGCCGCCAAGCGGCTGGGTCGCGCCTCCGCTCTCGCTTTGGCGGAGGCTGGCGCCGATATCGCCATCACCTTTCAGCATTCGGCCCGTGAAGCGCAACATACGGTCATCGATCTGGGCAGTTTTGGCGTGCGTGCCGTAGCCATCCGTTGCGACGTTACCGACCCGAAATCCGTGAAATCCGCCGTAAAGGACGCCGCCAGGGAACTGGGCGGGCTCGACATCCTGGTGAACAACGCGGCGAACTATGAAACTGCGCAATTCGACAAGCTCACCGTGAAGCAATGGGACGCCATCTTCGCCTCCAATACGCGCGGCCCGTTCCTGGTGTCGCAGGCAGCATTGAAATGGCTTCGCGAACGTAGGGGAAAGATCATCAATATGGGATCGCTCGGCGGACTGCGTCCGTGGCCGACCCATGTCCACTATTGCTCGTCGAAAGCCGCGCTGCACATGCTCACCAAGGTGATGGCTACGGCCCTTGCTCCCCGGATCGCCGTCAATGCCGTGGCTCCCGGCATGATCGATCTGGGCGAGAAGTCAGCCAAACCCTTCATGCGCCGTATGGCCAAGCAGACTCCCATGCGCCGCAACGGTACCGGCGAAGAGATTGCTGCCGCAGTGCTGTTTTTCGCGACCGCTCCGCATTTCATCACCGGGCAGATTCTGGTCGTGGATGGGGGCCTGGGGCTGTGAATTTGATTTGTCATAGCCGCTCGATTTCTTGTATCGTGCGCAATTTGTACGTCCTATGAAACATATCTGGCTGGTTGTTCTGCTTATTATTCCTGTCATCGCCGGTGCCCAGGCCCGTCCCGAAGAGGGTGGCCACGAATTAGAGCTATGGACCGGAGGCGGCCATTCCGTGAGTGGGGGCACGAAGAACACCGGTGTCTGGAATGTCGGCCTGCGCTATGGATGGATACTGACCCGTCCTCATGGTCCGGGTTTCCTCAATGGCCGCTTCGAGTGCGCCGTGGAGGCGGTGCCGGTATTCATGTTGTTTCAACCGGCTAACACCGCGTATGGGTTTGGTGTTAACCCGGTAAACCTCAAGTGGAACTTTGCCACCCGTGGCAGCTTCGCGCCGTACCTGGAACTGGATGGCGGCACCCTCTTTACCAACAACGAGGTGCCCAGCGGCACCTCGAAAGTGAACTTTACGTCCGGGACCGCTTTAGGGGCGCATATTCTGGGGGAGAAATACAATTGGAGCCTGGAACTGCGTTACATGCACATCTCCAATGCCGGTTTGACTTCGCCGAATCCGGGAGTGAATACGGTGCAAGTACGCCTCGGAATCGGGAGATTTTTCCCCAAGAAGAGTGACCGTTCCATTCCGGGAAAGAAATAATAGTAATAGAATCAATTGGTTACGGTTGTAACCGAAGGGCATTACTTTTTTCCCTGGAATTTCCTCTCGCCTTGTAACTTCACCCTATTTCGTGCATCTACAATGGAGGTGGGCTCATTAGGGTGATTCTCCCGGGCAGCGCACCGGATGACGTCGCGCAACGTTGTCCTGCCTCCTTTAGCTGCCGGGTGAGAAACTTTGTTCCTTGACCGGGGGGTCCGGGGCTACCTAATGAGCCCTCTTAATTTTTTCGCCCTCCTCCGCCCTCCCCAATCATTCCCGTCCTCGCGAGTTGCAGCGATCCTGCGTGCCCTTTATTCTTCTGGCTTATGCCCACGCTGGTGGAATGTGTTCCGAATTTCTCGGAAGGCCGCGACAAAACCAAAGTAGACGCCATCCTCGAAGCCATGAAGATGCCGGGAGTGTATCTTCTCGACCGTGAGATGGACGCAGACCACAACCGCTGCGTCATCACCCTGGTGGGGGAGCGCGAACCTATTCAGGAAGCCGTGATTCGGGGAGTAGGGAAGGCCTCTGAACTGATTGATCTCAATCATCACCAGGGCGCGCATCCGCGTATGGGCGCTACCGACGTGGTTCCATTCATCCCCATCGAAGGCGTAAGCATTGAAGATTGCGTTGCTATGGCGCGGCATGTGGGAGCCGAGATCTGGAAGCGCTACCAGATCCCGGTGTATCTCTACGAAGCAGCCGCCAATTCTCCCGAACGGCAGAATCTGGAAAACATACGGCGCGGGCAGTTTGAAGGCATCCGCGCCGAGATCGCCACCAACCCGGCGCGCCAACCAGATTTCGGCGAGCCCCGCGTACATCCCACCGCGGGAGCGACGGTCGTCGGCGCGCGAAAATTCCTGATCGCCTACAACGTGTTCTTGAACACGCCGGATGTGGATATCGCCAAAAAGATCGCCAAGGCGGTGCGCTTCTCGACTGGCGGTTTGCGATTCGTCAAAGGCGCCGGCTTCCTGGTGCGCGGGCAGGCGCAGGTCTCCATGAACCTGACCGATTTCGAGCAGACTCCGGTGCACCGTGTTTTCGAACTGGTCAAGCGCGAAGCCGAACGCTACGGCGTGCAGGCGGTGAGCAGCGAGATCGTGGGCCTGATTCCAAAGAAGGCCCTGGAGTCCGCCGCGGAGTGGTTTCTGCAGGTCGAAAACTTCGATTCCTCGCTCATCCTGGAGAACCGGCTCGACGCGGTCATCAGCGGCAAAATGGCCGTGGGTGGCCTGCGGGCTGGCGTAGAGCCTTTCATCGAGCAACTGGCCGCTCCCACGGCCACCCCCGGCGGAGGCAGCGCCGCTGCGGCCGCCGCCGCGATGGCGGCAGGCTTGGCGAACATGGTGGCATCCATGTCGCGCGGCAAGAAGGCCTACCTGCAATACGAGCGCGAGTTGAGCGAAGCCATTGCGCGGCTGTCGCAGTTGCGCGAAGAACTGAAGATCGCGATCGATGGCGACGCCGAGTCTTACAAGGCTGTGATGAAAGCCTACAGACAGGCCAAGGAGTCGACCAACGCGGACGGCATCATTGATGCCGCCTTGAAGCTGGCAACCAATGTTCCGCTGAGCGTCGCCCAGCGGGCGAGGGAAGTGGCGGACATCGCGGAACGTTTGAAGCCGATCACCAGTCCCAACATGAAATCCGATTTGACGACAGCAGTCGCCCTGGCCCGCGCCGCGCTCGAAGGTGCGCTTTCGAACGTCGAGATCAACGTCGAGTCTTTGAAGGACCAGGCTTTCGCCGCCGATGCGCGTAAACAAGCCCAGGCGCTCAAACTGTGATGGAAAGACCGCAGAAAGTCGCAAGCGCCAGATTGCCCGGAAGAGTCATCATCGCGGTCATCGCATGCATTGTGTTGCTGATCTTCTCGGCTGAACTGGTGTGGAGACATCACGCCCAGCGGCTTGCCGTGCGCGCGTGTTTCCAGAATGTGGGGCAACTGAAGGAAGGCTCGCGGGTTCTGATCGCTGGCGTCAAGGTGGGTTACGTGACCCGGCTGAGCACTCATCCCGATAATCCCAGCTGCGCCGTGGAAGCCGAGATGGTGCTGAATACTGCCTATCAGTTCACCATCCCCACCGACAGCACAATTTCATTGATCAAGGCGAAGTCCGGACAAACCGAAGCCTCCATCCACATCGAAGACGCCTCTGGTCCTCCCCTTGCACAGGGGGCAATGCTCAAGAGCCAGCCCTGAATCGCGCGGAATCTCTCTTTACGTCGAGGCGTAATTTCCAAGTTCCAGAACTCGCTGCAAGAAGCCCTGTGGGGAACCGTTCTGATAACACCGCCATGACACTTTCGTTTCCTCGCCCGGTTTGTGGGTTGGCATACAATGAACCTACGATGCAGGTTACGGACGCGGACCGCACGGCATCTAAATATCCATGTTTTCTCAGAGGCAGTCTATGAAACAGTCCTTAATCGGTTTGAGCGTCTTTCTATTTGCGTGCGTCAGTGTGTGGGCTATGCCGCTCGGCACGCAGGCGCGCGGTGTGATCCCCTCCGACATTCAGCAGATTATTTCCGTGGATTATCGCGCCCTCAAGAATTCCGATACCGCCATGGCCCTTAAGAATCAGGTAGAGCCGGAAAACCTGAAGCAGTTCGAAGAGGCGCTCAAGGGAGTTGGCATCGATCCTGATAAAGATGTCGAGCAACTCAGCGTGGCCTCGTACCGCAATGCCAAGCAGGCTGTAAGGATCGTGGGTGTAGCGCAGGGCGATTTCCCCATGAAGGCGTTCCTGAAACGCATGAAGCTGCACAAGATCAAGCCGGTCAGGATCCGCAATACCGATTTGTGGCCAATGTCGGGCGGCATGGACATGACGTTTCTTGACGAGAACACGCTGTTGTTTGGCGATCGCACGGCGGTACAGGGAGCACTCGATGCTCGCGACGGCTACAGCCCGACCCTCGACACCAATAACACCATCTCTGACATGATGGGCTCGGTCGATTCTGGCACCGTATGGAGCGTGCTCGACCAGCAGGGTACCCAGAACATGATGCGGTCCGCGTTAGGAGATGCTTCGAAGCTCGGCGACTACGAAACCGTCAAGAAGCGGCTACTGGGCTCGCGCTATCAGATGAACTTCAACAGCGGCGTAAATTTTGATCTCGACGTACTGACCGCCGACTCAGTGACCGCCGCGACCCTTTCGACGCTGGTGAAGGCGGGCGTGCTGTACAAGAAGCTGACGGCGACCCCGGCGGAGAAGACGGCTCTCGAAAGCGTGACGGTCGATTCTGACAGCTCTGATCTGCAACTACACTTCAAGACGGACGACAAGAAATTCCAGACCCTGATGCACTCGGAACTGTTCGCTGCGGTTTCCAGGTAGCCGAACCAAATGTGGCGCGGGCGCCTCGCCCGCGTCTACCTACCCTTTACCACGTTTTTGTTTGACCCAGCCTTCCTTCACCACCTGTCTTCCGCGGCCAATTGCCAGCGAATCCTCAGGCACATCCTCGGTGATGCACGACGCGGCGCCCACATACGCCCCGCGCTTCACCTTAACGGGCGCCACCAGAGTAGAGTCGCTGCCGATGAACACGTTGTCTTCGATGATGGTCGTGTTCTTGTTCACGCCGTCGTAGTTGCAGGTGATGGTGCCGGCGCCGATATTCACTCCGGCTCCGATTTCCGCATCGCCCAGGTAAGTCAGGTGATTGGCCTTTGAGCCTTTGCCCAGCTTGATCTTCTTGGTCTCGACAAAATTGCCGACGTGTGCGCCCTCGCCGATCTCGCTCCCCGGGCGCAGGTGAGAATAGGGCCCCAGAATCGCGCCCGCCGCCACTTTGGCGCCGTCCATGATGGTTCCGGGCCGCACGATCACGCTGTCGGCGATCTCTGAGTTCTTGATAATGCTATAGGAGCGAATGCGGCAATCGCTGCCAATGCGCGTGTTTCCCAGAAGCTGGACGAAAGGCTCGATCACGGTGTCAGCTCCGACTTCGACTTCGGTATCGATCATGCAAGTCTGGGGATAAAAAATGCTGACGCCCTCCGCCATCAGTTGCTGATTCTTCAGACTGCGGATGCGCTGATCGATATCCATCAACTCCGCGCGGGTGTTTCCCCCCAGGACTTCCTGCGGATTCTCCGCCGCCACGGCCACCACCCGTTCCTTCGCCTTGCCCAGAATTGCCGCCATGTCGGTCAGATAGAACTCGGCATGCGGATTATCGGTGCGCAGCTTGTCGATGTTCTTGAAAAGCGATTCCACGGAGAAGGCATAAAAGCCGGCGTTGATCTCGCGAATCCGGGCTTGCGCGGCAGAGAGCGCCTTCTGCTCGACGATAGCTTTCACGTCGTCGCTCTTGGTCGTCTTGCGCAAGACCCGGCCGTATCCCGTCGGATCGTCCAGTTGCGCGGTGAGCAGCGTCATGGCGGCTTTTTTCGCCAGATGGAAATTGCGCAGCTTGGCGATGGTCTTCGTCGTAATCAGCGGGGCGTCTCCGGAGAGAACCAGCACCACATCGTAAGGCGCTAGCGCCTCGCGGGCGACCATCAGGGCGTGTCCGGTGCCGCGCTGCTCTTTCTGCAGCACAAAGTTGACGCCGGTCGAGGCCACGGCTTCGCGCACGCGGTCGGCTTCGTGGCCGATGATGGCATACACGTCTTTCGCCGGCACCACCTGGGTGGCGGCCGCAATCACGTGCGCCAGCAGCGGCCGGCCTCCGACCTGGTGAAGCACTTTCGGATGTTTGGATTTAAGCCGCGTGCCTTTGCCCGCGGCCATGATGGCAATCGCGATGCGCGGCAGAGAACTGGATGGGACGGTCGTCGTCTTTCGCATTCACCCCAATATACCGCGAGCCGGAGAGAAATGATCTCCGGCTCGCAAGGCTTGCAGAATCGTGCACTACTGCCCGGTGGTTTCCGGAGTCAATGCCAGCGGACGGCTGAGTTCGAGAGTCAGTTCCGTTCCCGAAGGCAAAGTCGCCGAGCGGTGTCTGCCGAGCCAGTGAATCACCGTTGCGCCCGCGCCGACCGCTCCGCCAATCACGACGCCCGGGCCGCCACCGATTAATCCGCCGACCAGCATGCCTCCGCCGGTGCCCATCCCGACCTCGGCGATAGTCTTGCCGTCGTGGCCGCTCCCCTTGAATTGACCTTCCTGGTTGACGTCGGTGCCGTGACCCAGGTTGGTGTCAACCACGGGGGCGTTCAGCATGAAATGCTCACCGTTGGGCAGGATGAGCGCTTCGGGAAACAGGCCGATCGTGGGCTTGCCTGCGATGCGGCGGGGTTCGCTGACCTTGGTGACCCGTCCCTGCACGGTCGCACCGGCCGGAATCACAGTCTTTCCGCCAAGCACCACCGCTTCCATCACTCGCCCGGAAAACGGATCGCCGACTTTGTTCGAAAATGTGGTGAGAGTGGTCTCTAGTTTTACTCTGAGGGCTGTACCCGCGGGAACCGAAACATTGTTCTGTGCTACAGCCGCGAGCGCCAACAACATGATGCATGCGAGTCCTGCCAGTTTCTTCATCGCGCCTCCTGAAAATCTCAAAATCATCCTCCTGATGCAGCCAATCTCTTAAGCGTTCCCATCACTTCGTCCACCGGTGCCCGATCGGTCTGATTGTCTCCGCGATAGATATAGCGCAGCGTCCGGTCCTGAGCGACGACCAGGGTCGCCGGGTGGGCAATGTCGATCGCATCCTTCCCGAAGCGGTGATACAACCCGTAGGCTTTGGTCACCGACCGGTCTTCGTCCAGCAGAAAAGGGAAGCTCACCGGATGTTTCTCGAAAAACTTTGCCGGCTTCCACATTCCGTCCGCCTTCTCTGCCGCGATGTAGATCAGTTCCGCCTTCACTTGCCCGATTTCGGCGGCCAATGGCTCAAACTGGGCCATGCGTTTCACGCAGTTCGGTCACCAGGTTCCGCGCAGAAATTCGACTACCACCGGACCCCGGCTCAACGAACCTGACAGCGACACGATGCCCTCCCGATTCGCTGCCGGAAGCAGAAACTCGGGCGCGCGATCGCCATTCTTCAGCGTTTCGGTGTGATCAAGCATCCTGCTTCGACTGTAAAGCAGGCTCAATTTGAGAACAATAAGCGAAGGCGAAAAGGAACCAAGCGAGATACCAGCGCGCGCTTGTTTAAGCCGGTCAGGGGACTTGTCCCGCGCCGATGAACCACCCTCCGGTGACATCTGACCCAGACGTTCCGCATATCCTCCGATATAATCGCGTGTTTCGGAGCAAACGATGGCCAGAACTTATACCGGCACCGGCCTGCTGACTGGCCAGCGCCTTACGTTTGAACCCGGAGGCCCCACGGTTCGGGTCGACGACGATACAAAATTCATAAATCTCGAGAAGGACAACGAATCAGCCATGATGAATATTGGAGACATTCACGCACGCGAAGTACTCGATTCCCGCGGCAACCCAACGGTTGAAGCCGAAGTTACTCTCACCGACGGCACCGTCGGCCGCGCTATTGTTCCCAGCGGCGCCTCCACCGGCGAGCACGAAGCCGTCGAACTGCGCGATGGAGACACCACCCGTTTCCTGGGCAAAGGCGTTCTCAAAGCCGTCGAAAACGTGAATACGGAGATCGCCGATGCGCTCGCCAACTTCGATGCCTCCGACCAGCGCGCCATCGATCAGAAGATGATCGAACTCGACGGCACGCCAAATAAAGGGCGACTGGGCGCGAACGCGATTCTCTCGGTCTCCATGGCCGCCGCCCGCGCCGCCGCGGCCGAATACGGGTTGCCCCTCTACCGCTATCTGGGAGGAACCGCTGCGAACCTGCTCCCGGTCCCCATGATGAACATCCTCAACGGCGGCGCCCACGCCGACAACAATGTGGACTTCCAGGAGTTCATGGTGATGCCCGTCGGCGCACCGTCGTTTTCCGAAGCGCTGCGCTGGGGCGTCGAAGTCTTCCACACGTTGAAAGGTGTGCTGAAGAAGCGCGGTTACAATACCGCCGTTGGCGATGAAGGCGGCTTCGCTCCATCGGTCAAGTCGAACGTCGAAGCCATCGAAGTGGTGCTCGAAGCCATCCAGCAGGCCGGATACAAGCCGGGAGAAGAGATCGCCATCGCCCTCGATCCCGCCGCCAGCGAGTTCTACCAGGACGGCAAGTACGTCTTCAAGAAGTCCGACAAGTCGGCCAAGAGTTCCGACGACATGGTGCGTTTCTGGTCGAAGTGGGTGAACGACTATCCCATCGTCTCGCTCGAAGATGGATTATCCGAAGACGACTGGGACGGCTGGGCGAATCTGACCAAAGAACTCGGCGACAAGATCCAACTTGTCGGCGACGATATTTTCGTGACCAACATCGAATTCCTGCAGGAGGGAATCGACAAAGGTGTCGCCAATTCCATCCTCATCAAAGTCAACCAGATCGGCACGGTCAGCGAAACCCTCGATGCCATCGACCTCGCGCGACGCAACAGCTACACCAGCGTTATCTCGCACCGCTCCGGTGAAACCGAAGACACCTTCATTGCCGATCTCGCCGTTGCCACTGGCGCGGGCCAGATCAAAACCGGCTCCGCCTCTCGCACCGATCGCATCGCCAAGTACAACCAGTTGCTGCGCATCGAAGAAGCGCTGGGAGCTTCGGCAAGATTTCTGGGGTTGAAAGCGCTGAACTACAAAGGATGAAAAGACCAGTGTTTGCTTCCCTCTGTGACTCGGTGACCCTGTGTCTCTGTGGTGAAAAGCGCTCAGAGTATAATCTTGGCGACACTTATGGCAGAAACTGAAATTATCTTTTCAGTTCAGGAATCGCCCGAAGGAGGATACGAGGCCCGCGCTCTCGGGCATTCGATCTTCACTCAAGCGGACACCATGGATGAGCTGAGGCGAAACGTGCGTGAGGCCGTGCACGCCCATTTCGATCAAGGACAAGCGCCCGCCGTGATTCGTCTCCACACCGTGAAAGACGAGGTCATCCCGGTTTGAGGCTGCCTCGTGATCTCTCCGGTCACGATCTCATCCGCCTGCTTCGGCGGTACGGTTACCAGCAAACCCGCCAGGTCGGCAGCCACATTCGCTTGCAGTCGAGCCTCCGTGGGCACCAACACAATCTGACCGTTCCTGACCATCGCAGTTTACGGATTGGAACTCTCAGCGCAATCCTGGCAGATGTGGCCGGTTATCTGAACGTCGACCGTTCCCAACTGGAGCAGGAGCTCTTCGGAAAATGACTCGTCCTAAACCCCTCATCCTCATCATCCTCGACGGCTGGGGATACCGCGCCGAGACCAAGGCCAACGCCATCGCGCTCGCCCGCAAGCCCACCTACGACCGCCTGCTGCGCGAATATCCCAACACGCTCATCCACACCAGCGGCAAGTTCGTCGGCTTGCCCGACGGGCAGATGGGCAACAGCGAAGTCGGACATCTCAACATTGGCGCCGGCCGCATCGTTCACATGGACAGCACCCGCATCGAGCTCATGATCCAGAACGGAGAGTTCTTCACCAATGCCGTTCTGCTCGATGCCATGAAGAATGCGCGCACCGGGGGACGCCGCCTGCATCTGTTCGGCCTTCTCTCCGACGGAGGCGTGCACTCCTACCAGACCCATCTCTACGCGCTCCTGCGCATGGCCAAACAGAACGGAGTCGAACGGGTGTTCGTCCACGCTTTCATGGACGGACGCGACACCCTGCCCACTAACGGCGCCGGGTACGTCGAACAGTTGCAGCAGAAGATGCGCGAGTACAACTCCGGCAAGATTGCCACCGTCAACGGCCGCTACTACGCCATGGACCGCGACCGCCGCTGGGAGCGCATTGCGAAAGCCTTCAACGCGATGGTTTACGGCAACGGAGAGGCCGCCAAATACGTCGATCCAGTGCAAGGCGTAAAAGAGTCCTACAACAAAGACGTCACCGACGAGTTCATCGTGCCGTTTATCTGCGTCGATAACCGCGGCGAGCCGGTGGCGACCATCCGCAATGACGACTCCTGCATCTGCTACAACTTCCGCGCCGACCGCGTCCGCCAGATTACCCGCGCTCTCGCTCGCAACAGCGACCTGAACCCCAAAGGGGGAACCGATCTGCCCGGAGCCGCCGAACTCGATGCCGTCATCCCCCGTGACAAGGTTCCCAACAATCTGCATTACGTCTGCATGACGCAGTACGACAAGAATTTTTCGCTGCCGGTCGTGATTCCTCCCGAATCCATGGCCAACATCCTGGCCAACGTGATGGGTCAGGGCAATCTCCGCAACCTGCGCGTTGCCGAAACCGAGAAATATGCGCACGTCACCTACTTCTTCAATGGAGGCGTCGAGCAGCCTTTTCCCGGCGAAGACCGCATCATGGTGCAGTCTCCGAAAGTTGCAACTTACGATCTCAAGCCGGAAATGAGCGCTGCGGGAATCGCCGATGCCGTGGTCAAAGCAACCGAAGAAGGCACGTTCGATGTCATGATCGTGAACTTCGCCAACGCCGACATGGTCGGGCATTCCGGAAAGATCGAGCCCACCATCAAGGCGGTCGAAACCGTTGACGCCTGCCTGGATCGGATCGAGAAAGCGGTGCGCGCCAAAGGCGGCGCCATGCTCATCACCGCCGACCATGGCAATGCCGAAATGATGATCGATCCGGCCACGGGCGGCCCGCACACGGCGCACACCACCAATCCCGTTCCGTTTATCGTGGTGTCAGAAAACGGCAAGCAATTTACCCTGCGGCCCGACGGCTCGCTGCGCGACATTTCTCCGACTATTCTCGGCATGCTCGGCCTGCCCGAGCCAAAAGAGATGACGGGCCACGACCTGCGCATGCCGCTCAAGAAATAGTTGCTTCGCGTTCTTCGCGGCCTTTCTCCGCGAACTCCGCGTTTTAAGATTGTGCCTATGAAACTCCTCATCGTCCTCCGCCACCCCTTCGAGCTGTGGAATGCGCCCGATTGGGTAGCGGAGCGCCTTCGTCGGGAGTTCCCCCAGCTCGACGTCGTCCATCTCAAAGACTACGCCGGAGTGGATGAACAGATTCTGGACGCGGAAGTGGTCATCGGGTGGTCGCTCCGGCCGGAGCAGGTGAAGTCCGCGAAGCAACTGCGCTGGGTGCACTCCACCGCCGCCGCCGTGCATCAGTTGATTTTCCCCGAACTGGTGGAGAGCGATATCGTTCTCACCAACGCTCGCGATGTGCACGGTCCGGTGGTCGCCGAGCACGTAATGGCGCTGATCTACGCCCTCGCCAAGCGAATTCCACAAGCCGTGCGCCTTCAGGAGAAGCATGTCTGGGGACAGAACGCGATGTGGGAGAGCCAGCCGCGTCCGCGCGAAATCGCCGGTGCGACCGTCGGCCTGGTCGGGCTCGGCAGCATCGGAAGGGCGGTCGCCAAACACGCCTCCGCCCTCGGCATGCGGGTCATCGCCTCGCGAGAGCATCCCGGGAAGCCGGTGCCCGAGGGCCTCGCGCAGGTGTTCTCCCCCGCTCAACTCGACGCGCTGCTCGGGCAGTCAGACTACGTGGTCCTCGCCGCCCCGGTCACGCCGAACACCCACCATCTCATGGACGCGGCGCGTCTTTCCGCCATGAAACCCGACGGCTATCTCATCAACGTGGGCCGCGGATCGCTTGTCGACCACGCCGCCCTTGCCGCCGCCTTGCGTAACCAGAGAATCGGCGGCGCCGCCCTCGATGTCTTCGACAAAGAACCCCTGGCCGCGGATTCTCCGCTCTGGGATCTGGAAAATCTCCTCATCACCCCGCACACCGCGGGCCTCACCGAAAAATTGTGGGAGCGTAACTACGCATTGATCGCCGAAAATCTGCGCCGCTATCTCGCGCACCAGCCTCTACTCTCGATCGTCGACAAGAAGAAGGGATACTAGGAACACGCGCCTCGATTGACACCCAACCAGCGCAGCCCATACGATTTCACGACATGATCGGGCAAACCGTCGCGCACTACAAAATTATCGGCAAGCTCGGCTCCGGCGGCATGGGCGTGGTTTACGAAGCCGAGGACCTCAAGCTGGGCCGCCACGTTGCCCTGAAGTTTCTCCCCAAGGAACTGGAGAACGATCAGCAGGCGCTCGACCGTTTGCAGCGCGAAGCCCGCGCCGCCTCCGCCCTGAATCATCCCAACATTTGCACCATATACGAGATCAACGAATTCGGCGGCGAGCACTTCATCGCCATGGAACTTCTGGAGGGCGTGCCGCTCGATCAGAAGATCAGCGGCAAGCCCCTGCCGGTCAATCAACTGCTCGATCTGGCAATCCAGATCAGCGACGCGCTCGACGCCGCCCACGCCAAGCACATCCTGCATCGCGACATCAAGCCGGGAAACATCTTCGTCACCAATCGTGGGCAGGCCAAGATTCTCGACTTCGGTCTGGCCAAGCTCGCTCCCGCAAACAAGGCGCTCGAGACGGACGCGGCGACTGCCGCCACTCTGGGCTCGCATCTCACCAGCCCCGGCACCGCCGTCGGCACCGTCGCTTACATGTCTCCCGAGCAGGCGTTGGGTGAGGAACTCGACCCGCGCTCCGACCTGTTCTCGTTCGGCACCGTACTCTACGAGATGGCCTCCGGTGCTCTGCCTTTCAAAGGGACGACCTCCGCGGCCATGTTTGATGGCATCCTGCACCGCGCTCCTGTGTCCCCCATCCGCCTGAATCCCAACTTGCCATCGGAGCTCGACCGCGTTGTCGCCAAGTTGCACGAGAAAGACCGCGATCTCCGCTACCAGAGCGCGGCCGAACTACGTAGCGAT
Organism: Terriglobia bacterium; assembly: GCA_963832635.1. Classification (GTDB taxonomy): domain Bacteria; phylum Acidobacteriota; class Terriglobia; order Terriglobales; family Acidobacteriaceae; genus DATFTE01. Next base: position 267,536 of record CAWHVH010000008.1, read on the forward strand.
CTCAAGCGGCTCAAGCGCGACACTGACTCCGCTCGCGTTCCGGTGGCCACGCCGCTTCCCGAGACCTCCGCCACGCCCGTTGCGCGCCCGGCTTCTTCCCGCACCACGCAGATTGCGCAAGGGGCCGGTGAACACAAGCTTGGCGCTGGCCTGATCGCTCTGATTTCCGTCCTGGTGCTGGGTGCGGCAGGCTACGGGGTGTATGCCTTCCTGCATCGCACCCGGCCTGCGCCCTTCCAGAGCATGAACATCAGCAAGCTCACCAACACCGGCAAGGCGTTCATGGCAGCCATTTCGCCCGATGGGAAATACGTCGTGCATGTCGCGCAGGACCGCGGCCAGCAGAGTCTGTGGATCCGCCACATCGCGACCGGAAGCAACGCTCAAATCGTGCCGCCTTCGGAAGCCAACTATATTGGCGTGACCTTCTCGCCGGATGGCAGCTACGTTTATTTCGATCGCATCGAGAAAGAGAATCCCTCGATCGGCCTGCTCTATCAGGTCCCGGTTCTGGGAGGCACGCCCAAGCGCATCATCACCGATGTCGATTCCCACATCAGCTTTTCTCCGGACGGGAAGCAATTTGCTTTCCTGCGGGGTGAGTCGATCAACGGGTCCAGCTCCATCATGATCGCTAACGCCGACGGCAGCGGCGAGCACAAGTTGGTCAGCGTCACGCAGCCCACGCTCTTTCAGGGAGCGCCTTCCTGGTCTCCCGATGGAAAACGTATTGCCATCATGCGTGTGCTCGGCAAGGAAGGTTTAGGCGCCATCGTGGCTGTCGACGTCCCTGGCGGCGCCGTGAAGGAGATTGCGCCCGCCTCCCAGATCGGTCTGGTGATGGATTCTGCCTGGCTGCCCGACAATTCCGGACTTCTGGTCTCTTACGCCAACCAGAGCACGCGTTGGGACCGCCAGATCGGCTACCTCTCGTATCCCTCCGGTCAGTTGCGCCGCGTGACCAACGATCTGAATCATTACGCGGATTCTTTCAGCGCAACCCGCGACGCACGCTCGCTGGTCACCGTAGCCAGCGAATCCACCAACAACATCTGGGTCATGCCCGCAGGAGCGCCCGCCTCCGAGGCCGTGCAAGTCACCTCCGGAGACGCCGAAGCCTTCGAACTCGACTGGACACCGGATGGGCACATCGTCAGTCAACCCCACAGTGACGGATTGGAGTTTGACTCCTACAACGCCGACGGCAGTGGAAAGGCGGTTGTCTTCAAGGACGAGTGGCCTGGCAACACTCTGTCGGTTTGCGGCGACGGCAATCACATCATCTTCATGTCTCTGCACGCCCGCAATTCCGTGAACATCTGGCGCATCGACGCCAACGGCGGAAACCTCATGCAGCTCACCCAGGGGTCGCTCGACCAATCCCCCAGCTGCTCTCCCGACGGCAAGTGGTTTGCCTATTCATCCACCGATGGGGGCAAGTTCACCATCTGGCGCGCTTCGATCGATGGCGGATCTGCGAACCAACTCACCGACGTCAATAGCTATTCGCCCACCCTCTCACCCGACGGAAAGCTTATCGCCTATATCTACGGTGAGGGCAGCGGCGCTGCCTTCAGGCTGAAAATGGCGGTGATTCCTGCCGCGGGCGGTTCCCCCGTTCATCAGTTCGAAGTGCTCTCCGGCAAGGATGGAAATCTGCGCTTCACTCCCGATGGCCGCGCCATCGCCTACTCGGTCGCCGACGACCAGGGCGTCGGGAATCTCTGGGTGCAACCTCTCGAAGGCGGACCTGCGAAACAAATCACCGACTTCAAAGCCGACAAGATCTTCGATTACGCCTGGTCGCGCGACGGCAAAAAGCTCGCCGTCTCCCGCGGCCGCACCAGCCGCGATGTCGTCCTTCTCACCGACACCGGAAAATAAGGCTTCTCCTGCTTGGTTTAAGGCACACCTCCACCTGCATCTGTCTCTGCACCTTGGTAACTGGAGCCTCGCTTCCTGAGGCGAGAAAATAGGAAATTCCATGGACCCGGAACGCCTAGCAGAAATCCGCGACCAGGCCGTTGCTTTCTACCAGCAGACGCGCGCCTGGGCCGTCAAGGTTCCCCTGACCGGGTGGGTCGTCGCCGGTCTATTGGGTTTTGCCGGACTACTCATGGCACTTCATAGCGTGATGGGCGCCAAAGATGCCACTCTCCGCCTGAAAGTTCAGCACAGCTTTCGCACTGCCCGCCTCGAAGTCTGGATCGACGATGATCTGGCTTACTCAGGCAGGCTCAGCGGATCCGCGAAAAAGAAGCTCGGTGTCTTTTCCGACGTGCAAGGCGCTCTCTCGGAGACCTTGGATATTCCTTCCGGTGTTCACCGTGTGAAGGTGCGGGTTGCGACCGAGGACGGCACGGTGCAGGAAAATACGATCAGCGGAGATTTCAAGCGCGATGCGCAACGGACCTTATCGGTCCTTGCACGCCGAAGCGACGTCTCGCTGAGTTGGCAGGGAAGCGCAGCCAGCGCGCCCGAGCCAGCCCCCGCCAGCGCGGGATGGTTCGCCCGCTATGCCAGTGCGCTCATGCTGACCGCGGCCGGATCCATCATCTCCGCCCTCACCGGCTACGCTCTGCGTGAACTGCCCGGCCACCTCCGGGCCCGCCAAAGCGCCGGACAGGCCCCCAAGTCCTAACCCATACTATCTGTCATCCCGAGCGGAGTGGCCGGTCGCGGAGCGAGCGACCACGTAGTCGAGGGAGCCCGTGCCTGCTTGCATCACCAGCGGCTCATCAAGGAATTCCCACCACTTAATCGAAGCGGCAAAACTCTGTCAAAACCATCACGCCACCCACACCACGGTTTTGCGATAATACGGTGGGAGCCTTGATTTGCCGCGAGCCCTCGTTCCAGCCATCCTGTTGTTGACCGGTGCGGCGTTCTCTCAATCCCCCGCTCCTCCCAAGCCCGCTCCTGTGTTCTACAAAGACGTGCTGCCGATCGTCCAGCAGCACTGCCAGGCCTGTCATCGCAAGGGAGAAATCGCACCCTTCCCGCTGGTCACCTACCAGGACACGAAAAGCTGGTCCGATCAGATTCGCGACGCCGTGCGCTCCCGCAAAATGCCGCCCTGGTTTGCCGACCCCTGTTGCGGCCACTTCGCCGACGATCCTTCCCTGACCGAGGCCGAAATCGCGACGCTGATCGCGTGGGCCGATGCCAAAGCGCCGGAGGGAGATCCCCACGACGCGCCTCCCCCCGTGCACTGGACCGAAGGCTGGAACATTCCGCAGCCGGACACGGTTCTCACCATGCCGAAATCGGTCGCGATCCGCGCTCACGGCGACATCGAGTACACCTACGAAATCGTTCCCACCAACTTCACCGAAGACAAGTGGGTTCAGATGTCCGAGATTCGTCCCTCGAGCCGCTCTCACGTGCATCACGCGGTCGTCTACATCCGTCCGCCGGATTCGAAGTGGTTGCGTGGCGCTCCCGTCGGCGTGCCTTTTACCGCTTCCAGCCTGGGCGATGAGCATCTGCGCCACGACGCGCACGCGACCACCAGCGACATGCTCTTGGTGTACGCACCCGGCAGTTCTCCCGATCACTGGCCTGACGGCATGGCGAAATTTGTTCCCGCCCACTCCGATCTGGTTTTCCAGATGCACTACACCGCAAACGGAAAAGCCGCCACCGATCGAACCAGCGTGGGAATGGTCTTCGCCAAAACCCCGCCCGAGAAGCGCGTGATCACCTTACAGCTCGCCAACGACCACAACACCATTCCGATACCGCCCAACACCGACAATTACCAGGTTGAGGTTCACGGAACGATCCCCAACGACGCACTTCTGCTCAGCTTTTTCCCCCACATGCACCTGCGAGGCAAAAAGTTTGAATACGACATCGTGCATCCCGACAAAACCGTCGAGACATTACTGCGCGTGAACTACGATTTTTACTGGCAGCTCAGTTACCGTTTGTCGGAGCCGCGTTTGCTGAAAGCCGGGACCGATCTGCGCGCTATCGCCTGGTACGACAACTCCCGCAACAATCCTCACAACCCCGATCCCAACGACCCCGTGCAATGGGGAGATCAAACCTACAACGAAATGATGGTGGGATTCTTCGACATCGCGGTACCTGCCAATGTCGATAAGTGGCAGTTCTTTGTCCGCCATTAGCGGGCGCCGCGTCTGATTGCCGCACGGCGTACTGGTGGACTTGCAGACAAGAATGGATTTTTGCGTGGCGCAGCGCCTTGAGTGCTGAAAGACCCCGTCTTCGCGGGTTCTCGCCGCGGGAAAACTAGCTGGCAGCTGACGCCGCATCAGCTCGCAAGTACCGCTCCGCCCCGAGCGATGCCTATTGAGCGAAGCAAGCGTCAGCTGCCGCCCGCCCCGTGCCGGTCCCATGACGAACCGGCAACAGGACGAACTTGGTTGGCCGTCAGTTCTGTGCGTCCAGCGGTTGCGGCATGACGTCACGGAAATCGATCAACGCAATCCTGCGTTCCGTCACCGCCAGGAGTGAGACCCAGGCATCCACGGCGTCGGCGAAACCGCACGCCGTCACCGCCTGGTGCACCATCCCGCAGAACTGTTCGTCGGTCAAATCGTCGGCCATATCCTCCAGCTCATGCAGAACTTGAAACAACTGTTCCGCTCTTTCGTCGAGGGCAAAATCCCATTCCTCTTCCAGAGCCGATATCTCGCCCGGTCTCTTGAAAGACTCAAAGATCAATTCGTCTTCGGTTTTCATGATTGCTTTCCCCTGTTCAGTTTCGCCCCGCCCGTTTCAGGCGGGAGCCCTGCCGCAATGGAAGCCAGCAAGCTTCGTGGCGAGCCCTTCAGGGGAGCAAAAACGCAAGCAAAAGGAAGTGACCCGCTGCTGGCCTGGTTGTCGGAGATGCAAACTGGAGATTTCTAACAGCGCAGGACGGAGACGAGATGCACAGCCGACGCGCGTTCGGTTCGCGCGTCCCGGCTGAACGAATAGAAATTGGCAGGCTGCTTTGCCGCCTCAAAATGTTGCGGCGCCGGCAAGGTTACCGGTTTCGTCGTGGAAGGGGGATGAAACGCTGTACCGGTGAGGATTGCGTAGTTGACGCCACTATCGCCGTCGGCCAGGTCCGTCGCTGGCACCACCTGGACCGCGAAAATCAGCAGCAGCGCGAAACTCAGAATCAAATACCGTCGCATAAAACGCCCCAAAGCTTTCCCGTACTCTAACCAATCCGCACAATCAGGTCAACGGGGCAGGCTTTCGGAGCTCAGGCCGGACTTTCTCCGCTATTGGTGAGCGGCGGGTGACCCACAGCCAATCATAATCAATCAATATTTATGCGGGTCTCCCCCTTTAGCCAACTGATGGGCCGTCAGTAGAAGTGCGATTCCGGTAAAGACGTGAGATTATCTCCGAACATTCGTGCACTCAAATCGGACCCTCTGAATTCCATAATCAAACCACCATTTGCTACGACAGCAAACGGGCACGGCTGCCCTGTGCTTGCAGTAAGGAAACAGCCTTCGAGTCAAACGAGACAAATTCCTCGGCACCCAGCCACTCCCCTTCATAGGCTATTACACCATCAGCAAAATCCCCGCCCGCATCGAGCGCGGACAAACCAGTCTCTACCGCCGGTCGATTCATCACCACATTAGTGGTCCTCATCAGGCGACGAATCGCGTCGGAAACATCGGCTGCGGATTTCTTGTAGCCTCGGCGAAGCACCCACACAAATTCACAAAGAACTGGGACTGGCACAGCAATGAGATCAGCTTCCGTTAAGGTCTTCGCCGCTCGCCGGGCTTGACGAAGATCATCTTGAACCGCGGCACGAATGAGCACGTTGCTATCGGCGGTAATTTTCATTTGGCCTTCGCCCATCCCTGGCTTGCGATCTCGTTCATTTCATCGATCGTGAATTTCGGCCCTCGCCGCTGTGCGAGACAACCAAGAAAGTCGGCAATGGCGCCATCCTGCGCCACCGCTCTCACCACAATCCGGCCATCCGGTAACTTGTCAGCCTCGACCTTCTCCCCGGGATTCACGCCAAGATGTTTGAGAAGATCCTGCTTCAGCGTCACCTGCCCTTTAGCGGTAATTGTTAGAAGGGTCATTCTGCCTCCTGGGACCAAACTCATTGTAAGGCAATATTACCTTACCGTCAAACAATCGCCTCAATTGGGCCTTTTTAAGGTTTTGGCCCCCACATTCGCAATTCGCGAATTCCGAAAGCAAAGATCGTCTCCAGCCCTCGATGACTTGCCTGGCCTCTGTCAAGGTTGCGAACCAATGTACGTCTAAGGACTCGGCTCGCAGCGTACCGTTGAACGATTCTACGTATGCATTGTCGGTTGGCTTCCAGGGTCGCGAGAAGTCGATCCGCACCTGGTGCTGATGCCATTGGGACGGGTCAACGACGTTCTCCGGCTCAGCGCATCATAGCCGAAGGTGAACTGCCCGGTCTGGGAATCGGTCAGCGTGCTCAGCCGGTTCAGGGTGTCGTACTGATAGCTGTCGGTCGAGCCGTCAGGCGCGGTCAACGAGGTCCGGTTCGAGGCCGCGGACTTACGGCGCCTGAATCAGCCGCACCGGCACCGACGTAGCCGCGCCCTGGATGGCGGCTGTCGACGTACCGGCGCGCTTCCACACCCGGACACGTTGAGAATATGCGCCGTGATTTTGCCGCTTACGGTATCCACGCTGTCGATGAACAGCTGCAGGTAGCCGATCACGGTGAAGTTGGTGCCGGGGGTAGGCAAAAGGACGCCATCATAAAGAGGCACGGTCACGATTGAGTCGCTGGTCATGATGTGATCGCCGGGTTGAATGGTGCCGCTCCCCGAGGCAAATGGGTTGTTGTCGCCGGCAATGAACAACACAGGAGAGCTGGTCGAGTTATCGTACCGATCCTGGCCGCTTGAGGGCGCCTGGTGAATCAGGCATTGCAAGCCGTTCTGCATCGCTCCACCTTCGGGGTAGACAGTGGGGTCGAAGGCGTACTGCTGCCCGCAGGTGACCGTCGAAGCATTGCAGCATTCAATATCCGGCTGAAACCCGGACGTGCCACTCGCGCAACTGGGACACAGGTGCAGTGCTCCTCCCGAGAGAGCCAGAGGGTAGTATTGGCCGGCGACCGGCTGGGTCTGCGAAAGTGGGTGCACGCAGCCGCTTCCCGCTTGTGTGGGGTCGCACCCCGACACCAGTTGTGGCGGGATGCCGCCCATCTGGAAATACTCCCCAATGACGCCTGTGGGGAACAGGCCTGGGTTGCTGATGGTGCCGGTGGTGGCGTCGATAAATGTGTGCGTACCGCCGCCGCACTGGGATAGGCCGCCAAGACTGTGCGAGGTGTCCGGGTCGCAATTCGGCAGAATGATGGGCTTGGTGCAGCGCGGAGAAATCGGAATCACCGACCCGGTGGTGTTCAGTCCCGCCGAGCCCGAGGGATTGTAACCCTCCGCGACCGCGCTCGCGCTCACCGAACCCAGCGCGCTGCCCCAGATGCGCGAGAAGAATGTCGGCAGCCCGGTGCGCTGCACGACCACTTTGACCTGCGGATTAATCCCGAATGAATTGGGGCAGCTGGTCGTCCCGGTTCCGTTCGGAAATGTGACCGTTGCGGTTGGCGCCTGCCCTGAAACATTGTTTTGCGCCGCAACCAGCATGGCCTGGTTCATGGCGAGCGTTTGCGCGGCACTGGCTAGCGTCGAGTTGCAGGGATCGGTGGTGAGCCCGGTATCGACCAGCATCTTGGCGCCCGCCAGCGCCGCGGCGTCGGCGGCGCGCTGTGCCTCCGCGCGGGACACGTACAGCGTGACCACATCGATGGCCAGCGCTGTCATGCCCAGCAACGTAACCAGCGAAATCGCGACCAGCAGAATCGTCTGCCCTCGCTCCTTCTGCCGTCTCCGCAATGTGGGTTTGGGCGTCACGGCTTCTAATCCATGTTCGGCGCAACCGCATCGGTCGGAATCAACGTGGTCCCGGCATAACTTGCCCCCGGTACCAGCAACTGGATCACACTGTTAAAGTGCCACTGGAAGGGATAGCTCAACGTGACCTGGGTGCAGATCACATCGGTTTGGATGCCGTTCACGGTGGTCTTCAGTCCGTAGGCGCGGTTCACCACCAGAGTCAACGGCGCCACGCAGCCGTTCCCGTTGGCGGTGTAAGTCCAGGTCAGGGTGCCGGTGAGCGTGCCGGGTTGCGTGAACAGTCCGCAGTCATTCATACCGGCCGCTTTCAGATAAGAGTCGACCACTGAACGCACTGCATCCACGGAAACCGGAGAAGTGGTCGACAACGGGTCATCCAGATCGCTGGTCGGCAAACTCGATCCCAGGCGGGCGGCCTGCCTGGCGGCTCCGTTCAGCTTCAACTTCAAATTAAAAGCCTGGCCGAAGTCGAAGATGCCAACCACGAACACCACCAGCAACGGCAACGCCACGGCGAACTCGACCAGTTGCGAGGCTTCGCTGCGAGTGGCAAAGGCCGGCAGGTGGAATGCAGGGAAGCGCACTATTGTTCCCCCTCGGCCTCCACCTGGGTGGAGAGATAGATTTGTTGCTGGTTCAGGGAAGTGAAGGGCAAGTAAAACTGGTAAGGATAGCGGAAGCTGACCGCCACGCCGCAGGAGCCCGGGGTAGTGGCCTGAGGATTAAGCTGCACGTCGAACTGGATGCATATTTTCGGCTGACCTGCCGACAAGTTCGTTGCACAGGAAACGGTGGTGCCGCAGTTCACGGTTCCACAACTGCAGAACGAAGGCGTGATCGAACTCACCTGCGCGGGGTCGAGTTTGGAAGCTTGCAGCGCGTTGCTCACGACGTTGGCAATCGGATCGGCACTGACGGTCGAGTAGTCGACGTTTCCGCACAGTGCGCAACTATTGGTGGCCGCCAGTCGGGCCGCTTCGCGGGCGGCGTGGTTGATGGTGGCATAGATGTTGAACGCCCGTCCGAACCAGAAGATACCCAGGAAGAGCAGAAACACGATCGGCATCACCAGCGCTGCCTCGGCGATTTGCGAGCCGCCCGTGTCGCGCACCGTCCGCTTCCACCTGAGTCTCATGCCACTCCCCAAATCTGCCGCACTGAGAACAATATAACCGCTATGGCAACAGCTACGCCAAACGGGATCTTCAACGACTGCTGGCTGTCGAGGGATACCTCGGGGCCGGGCAGGTGAAAGCTGAAGAACGCTCCCAGGATGTGGAGCATATTTTTCGCTGTTTGCCGTGCCCGCCCCTTCCACACAATCAGCACGGCCGCCATGATTCCCGCGACCAACACCGTAACCAGCAGAACGCTCAGCAGGTTACCGGGGCCAAGACACGCTCCCACTGCGCCCACCAGCTTCCAGTCTCCCGCTCCCAGGCTGCGGATCAGTACGAACGGCAGCAGCAGCGCGAGTCCCAAGCCCGCTCCCAGCAGGGAACTCTTGGCGCCGGCCCAGCCTCCAAACGCTGCATTGGCGGCGATGCCGGCCAGCAAACCCGGTACGGTCAGCCAGTTGGGAATGCGCCGCGAGCGCCAGTCCATCCCCCCGGCGAGGAGAGCCAGCAGCGCCGCCAGTCCAGCGATTGCGGGCTTCATGCGGTGAGCGAAAAGCCGGTGGGCGGATGGGGTCGAGAGTTCAAAGGCGTCATGGAATACCAGTGCAGGGTACGGATGATGGGCGGATTTTCACACGGCAGCAGGGGTAGCGTCAACGGAAGGATGTTCTGCGGCGGAATCTGGCCGTCATCGCTCGCTGCCCGGGATGACAAGACAGGCGGGGGCTCGGCAAGTCCCATTACGGTTCACTGGAAGCTAAGTTGTTGAAAGTTCGTAGAAGGGCAAATCCTGATGGCGAAGCGCAGTCCGATACTTGCCTACGATACCGTTTAATTGCGCATGGAGGCCCCCAGGAGCGACAGTTGGGGTGTGGCTAACCCTCCAAGCCATCCGGGGCGGTAGAGGGGCCCTATAACGAATCCTGGAAAGTATGTATAACTCATAGCTATGACAACGGATTTCTATTGCTAAAAGAAAAGGCCCGGGAGCCCCGGGCCTTGGATACGGAGATGGTTCGCGCTTAGCGGTTCAAGCTGTGGACCTGCGCGCGCTCGGCGACGACTTTCCGCGCGTTTTCCGCCAGTTGCTTGGCCTGCGGCAGCAGTTCGAGAGCTTTCAGCACCTCGGGATCGTCCTCCGCCCGTGCCTGCATGCCCACTTCCTGGCCAAAGCCGTCGACCAGGACTTCGCTCTTGATGTTGGAGCGGATCCAGTCGTTATTTTCGAGCAGATCGGCTTCCGTGTAGGGAACTTTCTCGCTGTCCAGGAACTTGCGGAAGTCCTGCATGATCACGTCATCCACTTCGAAACTCTTGGTGGGATGATGGTTAATGCTGTAGTGCTTGGCGAAGTTGAAGAACGCGTAATGCTGCAACAGCGAGTCCTGGAAGCGGTTGCTCTTGGTCGGCGCAATCTTGACGTCGGGTGTAATGCCGCCGCCGCCGTAGACGGTGCGTCCGCTGTCGGTAAGCTTTACGTCTTTGTTGTTGGCGTTGTCTTCGTTGCTGTCGCGGTTGAAATAGTAGTCATACAGCGAGATGTTCGAATAGTCACGCTGAATCAGACGTCCGCTGGGCGTGTAGTACTTGGCGGTGGTCAGTGCCAGGCCGGTGTTTTCCGAAAGCGGATACACCGTCTGTACCAGGCCCTTACCGAAAGTGACTTCGCCCGCGATCAGGCCGCGATCGTGGTCCTGAATGGCGCCCGCGACAATCTCCGCCGCCGAAGCCGTGCCGCGATTGACCAAAACCACCAGCGGATATTCCTTGCCGCCGTTGCCGTGGGTGGCGACATAACGCTTTTCCGGGGAAGAGCGGCCATGATGAGAGACGATCAACTGGCCTTTACGCAGGAACTTGTCGGCGGTGCCGACGCCTTCGCTGAGCAATCCGCCGGGATTCTGGCGGAGATCGAGAATCAGGCCTTTCAGGTCTCCCATTTCATCGAGCGCCTGGCCGACTTCGTGCTCGGTGGTCTCGTTGAATCCGGAAATGTGCATGTAACCGATTCCGGGGCGGATCATGAAGTGCAGATCGACGCTGTAGCGCGGAATCTCGTCGCGGACCACTGCAAAATCAATCGGCTTGTCGCTGCCCTCGCGCAGAACCGTGATGTGGACGGTGGTGCCCTTGGGGCCCTTCAACAGGTCAGCCACATCGGAGGTGCTCATGTTGTCGGTGTTCTTGCCATCGACAGCGATGATGATGTCGCCGGGGCGAATGCCCGCGCGGTAGGCGGGGGTTCCGGCAAAGGGCGCGATGACGATGACTTTATTGTTGCGCGGGCCGACGGTCATACCCACGCCGAAGTATTTGCCACGCTGATCTTCGCGCAAAAGCGCATAAGACTTGGGATCGAAGAAGTTGGAGTGCGGATCGAGCACGTGCAGCATCCCCGGGATGGCGCCGTTGTAAATGGCTTTGTCGGGGTTCACCGGTTCGGCGTAATTCTGCTCGATCACGCTGTACACCTGAGTGAATTGCTTCAGGCTGTCGCGGACGTCGGAATCGCCGCTGGGAGTCGCTGCCGGGTTCAGTCTTTGCCCGAAAAGCATGCCCAGAAAGCCGCAGGTTACGAGGATGAGGACAACGAGGAATAGAGAGCGACGAGGACTACCAGCCATCTGTGATTTCCTTCGGCACGGGCGTAAAAAATCCCTACCGGCTGCGATTAAGCGCAGTATAGCATGCCCCCAAGTGGTCCTAAACCCGCTTTCGGGTACCCGGAAGTAACCAAATGGGTGAGCATTTTGCTGTAGTTAGGATGCGTCCACCGGGTCCGAGGGTGCACCGATTTTGAGCCCTGCAGTCGTGCTTTCCTGGCAATTGGCCGCATCCCCTGTCTGGCAGTATCATGGGGTCTATGAACCTGGGTCTCCCAGAGATGATCTTCATCTTCCTGCTGGCTCTGGTCATCTTTGGGCCCAAGAAGTTGCCGGAGATTGGCCGCCAGATTGGCAGGGCGCTGAACGAATTCAAGCGCGCCTCGAACGAGTTCAAAGCGCAGATTGAGACCGAGATTTCGAATCTGGATGTGCAGAACGTGCGGACGGAATTCGAAAAGACCAAACAAACGATTTTGGCGCCACTCGAGCCGCCGCAGGGAACCATCACTAACGCCACCATCGAGCATTCACTCCCACCTTCCCCGGAAGTCGAGAGTCCCGAAGTAAATCCGGTCGCCAAGGCTCCTGATGCCTGAAATTGCCGCTGATATGTCACCCGGAGGGGAATCGCACGATGCGATGCCCGCCATGAGCTTTCTCGATCACCTCGAGGAGCTAAGGAAAAGACTCGTCTACTCGATCATCGCGGTGGTCGCGGGCTTCTTTCGTTTGTTGGGGGTACGCCGAAAATATCTTCGCCATCATGCAGAAGCCGATTATGGATGCTCTGCACCGCAATGGTATGTCGGAGAAGCTGGTCTACCTGAATCCGACCGAGCCCTTCAATCTCTACCTGAAGATCGGCTTCATGGCGGGGCTGTTCGTGGCTTCGCCAATTGTGCTGTACCAGTTGTGGCTGTTCATCTCGCCCGGCTTATATCGCAACGAGAAAAAGTACGTTTTCCCGTTCATGGTCTCGACGGTGGGCCTGTTTCTGGCCGGAGGGCTGTTCGGCTACAAAATGGTGTACCCGGCGGCGCTGGACTTCCTGATTGGTTACGGCAAGCAGTTTCAGCCGATGATCACCATCGGAGAGTACACCGACCTTTTTCTGACCATCATCATCGGGCTGGGCGTGATTTTTGAGATGCCGATCCTGGTCTTCTTCCTCGCCTTGATGGGGCTGGTGACCGCAGGCTGGATGTGGCGCAACGTGCGCTACTCGATTCTGGTGATTTTTATCATTGCCGCGATTCTGACTCCCACCACCGATATTCTGAATATGTGCCTGTTCGCGCTGCCCATGGTGGTGCTCTACCTGCTGAGCATCGGAGTGGCGTGGCTGGTGCATCCCAAGCAGCGCAAAGCGCGGCGGGAGAAAAACGCTTCGTGATTCCCGCGCAAGCGAAACGAAAACGCCTGATGGCCGGGTCGACGCTGATGCTGTTGCTGGCGCTGGCTGGCTGCAGCCAAAAGACCGCGCCAGCTCCCCAAGAGACGAAGGCCTCGATGACGCTGCCGAACCTGGCGGAAGCGGGCCCTCCCCCGGCGGATAGCGGGCCCCTGCCATCGGTAGATGGCGCGCGGGCTCTCCAGTACACCAAGGAGATTGTGGCCTTCGGACCGCGTCCCATCGGCAGCGCCAGTCACAAGAAGCTCGAAGACTATATCTACGCCCACCTGAAGGGCGATCTGGTGGAAGACGACTACTTCATCGCGGACACGCCGGCGGGCAAACTGCCGGTGCGCAATATCATCGCCAAGTTTCCGGGCACGCGCGATGGTGTGATCGTGATCGCGGGACACTACGACACCAACTATCCCTTCAAGGACACCGGGTACGTGGGCGCGAACGACGGCGGCTCCTCGACGGCGATTCTGCTGGAACTCGCCAACCAGTTGCGCGGCAAAAAGCGCGACGGGTACAGCGTGTGGCTGCTGTGGACCGACGGCGAAGAAGCCGTGAAAGAGTGGACCGGCGACGACAACACCTATGGCGCGCGGCACCTGGCAGAGAAGTGGGAGAAAGACGGCACCCTCAAGCGGATCAAGGCGTTTCTGCTGGCCGACATGATCGGCGATGCCGATCTGAACATTGACCGCGACGCCAATTCCACGCCGTGGCTGGAGGATTACGTCTTCAAAGCAGCACAGGAGATGGGATACCAGTCGCACTTTTTCGCGCGCACCGTAGGCATGGTGGACGATCACCAGCCGTTTGTGCAGCGCGGCGTGCCCGCGGCCGATCTGATCGATTTCGATTACGGGTACAACAACGTCTTCTGGCATACCCCGCAAGATACGGTGGACAAGTTGAGCCCCAAGAGTTTCGAGATTGTGGGGGACGTGTTGTTAGAGACGGTGCGGTTGGTGGAGCGAGCGCCGGAAGCAGAGAATCACTCGCAATCGCGGTAGAGGAGCAGGCGGGATTGCAGCCGTCCCTACGGGACTCCTGTGTTCCTGGTGGCGTACCCGGCGTTAAAACGCCGGGCTATTGGCAGGCGTCCCTACGGGACTGGGCAGCGTCTGGCGGCGGGAGACCCTCTCGATGTTGGGGGGCACAACGCAAGGTCCCTCGACTTCGCCTGCGGATCGCTCTGCGATCCGCACTCTTCGCTCGGGATGACAATTTTGTTCTGGCGCCCGAAGTCTGCGATCCGAAGTCTGAGGTCGGATGTCCGCTTCTAGCCTTTTCTGGCATTTTCATTTCTAATTCACGTCGTATGCGAACCTCACGAACTCTTCTGGCGGGCATGATCGGCCTGCTGCTTGCTTCTCCTGGTTTTTCGGCTTCTCCAAGTTCCGACGCGGACGTTCTGATCCGTGAAGCACTCAAGCCTTCGGCGATCGGCGAGAACCTGGAGCGGCTCACGGACAGGATCGGCGGACGGGTCAGCGGCACTCCCGCGATGGCGCGGGCCGCACAGTGGGGCGTGGAGGCATTCAAAGCCGCCGGAGCGGACAGCGTACATACGGAAGACTTCACCATGCCGTTCTCCTGGGCCGAGGGAGCGACCGAGATGAGCGTGGTGGCATTCCTGACACAGGGCGTGGATCCGAAATCAAGTTCCATTCCGACAGTTCAGTTTTCGGTGCGGGCGGTTTCGATTGGCTGGGGGCCGTCGCTTGCCCCGCAACATCACGTGCGGGTGGTGGATATCGGAGCGGGGCAGATGGAAGACTTTGTCCGCGCGGGCGACATTAACGGCACGATACTGCTGGTGCCGCAGAGCGAGTTGAAAACCTGGGACGATCTGGATGCCGAGTACGACAAGGCTCGTGAGGTGATGGTGCGGGCAAAACGGGCGGGCGTGCTGGCGATCGCCTTTCAATCGACGCGTCCTTACGAACTGCTGTACCGCCATACGCACACCGAACACGGTGAAATTGAATCGATCCCCATGGTCATTGTGGGGCGCGAGGATGCGGGGCGGATGTCACGCCTGCTGGCTGCGGGTGAGCAGTTGTACGCGGACCTGGCGATTCCCAACAAGATTGGAGGCCCGGTCAGCAGCACGAATGTGATTGCCGAGTTGCGGGGCAGCGAGAAGCCGGACGAGATCGTGGTGCTGGGAGCGCATCTGGACTCATGGGAACTGGGCACGGGAGCGCTCGACAACGGTTGCGGCGCGGCCCTGGTGATCGACACCCTGCGCACCATCAAGGCGTCGGGGTTGCGTCCCAAGCGGACCATTCGCTTTATCCTGTTTTCCGGAGAAGAGCAGGGACTGCTGGGTTCGCGGGCGTATGTCACCGCGCACCGGGCGGAGATGGACAAGGTCGATGCCATGATCGCCTACGACGACGGCAACGGGCGCATGACCGGGTTTTCGCTGGGCGGGCGCAAGGACATTGCGGACGAACTCAAGAAGCTGATCGCGCCGCTGAAGGGATACGACGCCACCACGCTGACCTTCGACACCACGGCCGATACCGATCATTTCGATTTTCTGCTCGAGGGAGTGCCCACGCTGTATGCGAACCAGGTAGAGGCCAACTACATCATCAACTATCACGCCATGTCGGACACCTTCGACAAAGTCGATCTTCCGGAATTGAAGAAGCTGACCGCGGAATCGGCGGTGACGACGTTCGCCATTGCGGATGCGCCGGAGCGAGTGGGGCCGCGCCTGCATCGCGCCGAGGTGGAAAAGCTGCTGCACGAATCGCACATGGACGACAGCATGAAGATGACCGGGGCATGGAAGGCGTGGGAGAGCGGGGAAAGAGGGAGAAGGAATTGACGATTGTCAATTTTCAATTGCCAATTTAAGACCGACTGGAGTCTTGGTTCAATTGGAAATTGAAAATTGGCAATTGGAAATCTGAACTTTGCTCATCTTCTGGGTTCTCTTCAATTTATTTGTCGTGGCCATGCTGGCGCTGGACCTTGGGGTGTTCCATCGTCCCGGGCACGCGGTGAAGTTTCGCGAAGCCGTGGTGTGGAGTCTGGTATGGATTGTGTTGGCCGCCGGGTTTGCCGTGCTGGTGTACTTCTGGCACGGGCGGACTCAATCGCTGGAGTTCGTGACCGGCTACGTCATTGAGCTGTCGCTCAGCGTCGACAATCTTTTCATTTTCCTTCTGATCTTCCGCTACTTCAAAGTCCCCGCAGCCGACCAGCACAAGGTTTTGTTCTGGGGCATTGTGGGCGCGCTGGTGATGCGCGGGATTTTCATTCTGGCGGGCGTGACCCTGATGTCGCGCTTTCACTGGATCATGTACATCTTTGGCGCCTTCCTGATTTACAGCGGCGGCAAGCTGCTGTTTGAGGAGGGAGAGGGGATCGAACCGGAGAAGAATCCGGTGCTGCGCCTGTTTCGCCGCTGGATCCCGGTGACCGAGGACTATGAGGCCGACAAGTTTCTGGTGCGGCGCGCGAGATTGATGGCGACTCCCCTGCTGGTTGTGCTGGTGGTGGTGGAGACAACCGACCTGATTTTCGCCACCGATTCGATTCCCGCCGTGCTGGCGATTACCTTGAACGGCTTTATTGTCTATACCTCGAATGTATTCGCGATCCTGGGATTGCGGTCGATGTATTTCGCGCTGGCCGGCATGATGGAAGTGTTTCACTACCTGCACTACGGGCTGTCGGTGGTGCTGATGTTTATTGGGGCAAAGATGCTGGTGTCGGACTATTACAAGATTCCCACGGGAACGGCGCTGGCGGTGGTGGGCGGAGTGCTGGCGATTTCCGTGGTAGCTTCGCTGGTGTTTCCGCAGAAACAAGAACCCGGTACCTAGTACCCAGCACCCAGTAAAACGAGGATCGTAAGGCCCCTTCGACTCTGGTCAGGATGACAACCTGTAGGGAATCAATCGGAAATTGACAATTGAAAATCGTACTCCGCAAATCATTCTGCTTGGAAGCGGATGTCACCGTTCTTGACGATGGAGTGTTTCAGGAACTTGGCGTCGTTGTGGGCGGGGAAGTCGGTGCGGTAGTGGGCTCCGCGGCTTTCTTCGCGGGCCAGAGCCGAGCGGGCGACGAGCGATCCCGCCAGACGGATGTTGGAAGCTTCATAGGCGCGCCGTGTGTGCGGATGAGCGACGCGGGGCGCAAGCTGATCGAGCCGATCGATGGCGCGATGCAGGCCTTGTTTGGTGCGCACGATGCCGACGTCCTGCCACATCAGGTCCTGCATTTCGCCGATCAGATTTTCCAGCCCAGAGTCGACTGGCCCGTTTGAGTAGTTCGCGTGCTTGGGCTCGCCAGGCTTCTTCGGGGCGTGCTTCAGTTCGTTGCGCATGACGTGGCCGGCGCGGGCTCCGAAGACCAGGCCTTCGAGCAGGGAATTGCTGGCCAAGCGATTGGCGCCGTGAACGCCGGTGGCTGCGGCTTCTCCGGCGGCGTAGAGGCCAGGGAGGGTGGCGCGGCCATCGAGATCAGTTAGCACGCCGCCCATGGCGTAGTGCGCGGCGGGGCGCACCGGAATGAGTTCGGTGGTGATGTCGATGTTGTATTCCATGCAGGTGGAATAGATGCGGGGGAATCGCTTCTTGACGCGCTCGGCGTCGAGATGGGTAAGGTCGAGATAGACCACCGGGTCTTTGGCCTTGCTGACCTCAAGTTCGTGCACGATGGCGCGGGCCACCACATCGCGCGGGGCGAGTTCGCCGAGTTCGTGATACTTCGGCATGAAGCGATGCAGTTCGAGGTTGCGCAGGTAGGCTCCCTCGCCGCGCAGGGCTTCGGAGAGCAGGAAGCGGGGAGCCTTCTTGAGATAAAGCGCGGTGGGATGGAACTGGACGAATTCCATATCGCTGACTTCGGCGCCGGCGCGGAAGGCCATGGCAACGCCATCTCCCGTGGCGACGGAGGGATTGGTCGTATTGCGATAGAGTTGCCCCAAGCCTCCGGTGGCCAGCAGCACTGCGGAGGCAGTGATGCTTTCGTGGGTGCCTTTGTCGCCGATCAGATCGATGCCGGAGACGCGCCCGTTCTCAAAGCGCAACTCAGTCGAGAACTCGAATTCGCAGACGGAGATGTTCTTAAGGGTTTTCGATTTGGCGTAGAGGGCGCGCAGGATTTCGCGTCCGGTGGAGTCGCCGTGGGCGTGCAGAATGCGGTCGCGGCTGTGGGCGCCTTCGCGGGTGAAGGAGAGCCGGGTGCCATCACGATCGAATTCCGTGCCCCATTGAATGAGTTCCTCGATCCGTTCGGGGCCTTCCTCGACCAGCACCTTAGCGGCGGCGACGTTGCACAGGCCGTCTCCGGCAACCAGCGTGTCCTGAAGATGAATGCTGATCTCGTCCTCATCGCTGAGGGCGACGGCGATGCCTCCCTGGGCGTAGTTGGTGGCGGAGTCGGAGACCTCGCGCTTGGCGAGGACGACGACGCGTCCGGCGGGGGCGAGTTCGATGGCGGCGCGCAGGCCGGCGACACCGGCTCCTACCACGAGAAAATCGGTTTCAGACGGCGCACACTTCATCGCTGGAAAAATGGTATCACGCAGGCAGGCCCGGAATGTCGGCGCGAGCTACGTTATGATGAAAGCCCGATGATCCGAGTGAAGATTGCGATTGA
Source organism: Terriglobia bacterium (assembly GCA_963832635.1). GTDB lineage: Bacteria > Acidobacteriota > Terriglobia > Terriglobales > Acidobacteriaceae > DATFTE01. The sequence goes on from CAWHVH010000008.1 coordinate 286,182, forward strand.
GCCGCATCCGTATGAAGCGGTGATTGAGAACGGACTGCTGGGCGAAGCGGGCGCGAGGCTGCGCGAGTTGCTGGACGGTCGCGAGCGCGTCTTCGTGGTGACGGTGCCCCCGGTGCGGCGGAAGTGGGGCAAGAAGTTGATGACGTCGCTGGCGGGGGCGGGGATCGACGCCAAAGTGATTGAGATGGTTGACGGCGAGCCTGCCAAGAAGCTGGCGACGGTCGAGTTGCTCGCTGGGAAACTCGCCGCGATGGGCGCGGACCGGAATGCTGTGCTGCTGGCTTTTGGCGGCGGCGTAGTCGGAGATACCGCGGGACTGCTGGCGTCGCTCTACATGCGCGGCATCCCCGTGGTGCAGATTCCGACGACTGTGCTGGCGCAGGTGGATGCTTCGATCGGCGGCAAAACCGGGGTGAATCTGAAGGCAGGCAAGAATCTACTGGGGACCTTTCATCAGCCCCGAGCTGTGCTGATTGATCCGGCCGTGCTCGCATCGTTGCCGGAGCGGGAATTTCGCGCGGGACTGTATGAGGCGGTGAAGTGCGGCGTGATTGGCAGTCCGGAGTTGTTTCGGCGGTTTGAGGATGAGAAAGACAAAATCCTGCGGCGCGACGTCGCCACGCTGGAGTGGGTGATCGCCGAGTCGGTGAAACAGAAAGCGGCGGTGGTGGCGGCCGACGAGAAGGAAACCGGACTGCGGCAGATTTTGAACTTCGGACATACGATCGGCCACGCGCTCGAGGCGGAGACCGGCTATCGCGGCTTCCTGCACGGGGAGGCGGTAGCGTGGGGCATGGTCGCGGCCACCAACATTGCGCTTCAGTTGGGGAAGTTGGGAAGCTTAAATGCCGGGCGGATCGCGGACGCGGTGCTTGGGCTTGGCGCGCTGCCACGGGTGGCGGTGAAACCGAAGAGCGTGCTGCGGCGCCTGCAGGCGGATAAAAAGACTCGCGATGGCGTGGTGCACTTCGTGCTTCCGCGGGAAATTGGGCAAGTGGAGATCGTGAAGGCTGTGCCGGACGGAATCGTGCTGGAGGCGGTGGCGGAGTTGAACCGGCTGTCGGCTAAGAACTGATTGGAAATGGTAGAGCAAAGCAAGTCCGTGGTGATAGGCGCCTCTCCCGAGGGGGCGCGGGACCGGGATGCGGCGGCGCGCGCGATCCGCCAGATGTTTACTTCGATTGCGCCGCGTTACGATCTCCTGAATCACGTTCTGTCGTTCAACGTCGATCGGGTGTGGTGGGCGCGGGCGGCGCGGACGTTTGCGGAGACTTTGCAGCGTCCTGATGCGCGGGTGCTCGACTTGTGCTGCGGCACCGGCGACATGACGTTTGCCTTGCGGCGGCGGGCGAGCGGTTCGGCGCAGATTGCGGGCGCGGACTTTTCTCATGCCATGCTGCAGCGGGCGAATCTCAAGTCGATGGGAACGGCGCTGCGGTGGGTGGAAGCCGACGCGCTCCATCTGCCCTTCGCGGGCGAGCAGTTCGATTTGGTCACCTCGGCGTTCGGATTCCGCAATCTGGCGGATTACGATGCCGGACTGCGCGAGATTCTCCGCGTGCTGAAGCCCGGAGGCGAGTGCGGCATTCTCGACTTCGGAGAGCCGAAGGGGCTGATGGGCAGGTTATACCGCATTTATTTCAAGCGTGTGCTGCCAGCGGTAGGGTCGATGATTTCCGGGGTGAAAGGTCCGTACGCGTACTTGCCGGCGTCGGTAGAGCGCTTTCCTGAGCCGCAGGAGATGCTTGAGCGGATGCGGCGTGCGGGTTTCCGCGAAGCGGCGTGGACGCCTTATACGTTCGGGATCGCGGGGTTGTATCGGGGGGAGAAGTAGGGGTAGCCGTGTTCGGCGAAGTCCGCAACAGGCCGCAGCGCACGGAAGCGGCAACGCCGGGTCCCTCGACTTCGCTCGGGATGAGAAATAGTTTTGGAGGCTGCGTGGTTCAATCCGCGGCGGAGCCTTGGGCTAGGGGTTGGGCCTGGTGGGCGAAGGTATCGGCGAAGGCCTCGGCGATGGTGTAGCGGATGACGTGGTCGTACTCCGGACCGAGGAACTTGCGCAGACGTTCGGTGTTCACGGTGTATTCGCCGCTCATGTAAGGCATGGCTTCGGGCGGAATGGCAGAGACGCCGGTTTTCCAAAGAAACTGCAGCACGGTGCGCATGGCGCTTTTGCCGGGAACGCGAATCAGTTTGGCCTGCGCCATCTCAATGCAGCGGCCGAAGGTCAGGGGTTCGCCGCGCCCCGCTACATTCAAGATGGTCAGCCGCTGCGACTCAGGTTCGGGCTTGCGGACGATATGCGCCATCAGCCGCGCCATGTCGTCGACGTGAACGAACTGAATCTTGTTCTCCAGGTACTTCTTGCCGTAGGGGAGCACGCAAGGCAGCCGCTTGCCCTGTTCACGCATTTTTTCCGCGCGCCGGGTTCGTCCGTTGGGAGTGCCACGAAAAGCGCCGAGCAGATAGTTATCTACGCTGGCCCCGGCGAAAATGTGGGGACGCAGCATGTAGGCGCTACAGCCGCGCAGAGCGGGCGCGCGTTGCTGTACCACGCGGTCGCTCTCCATTTTGTGCAGGGCGTAGGGCAGAGTGTGCGCACCCAGAGGGAAGTCTTCCGTGACTGGACCCGGCAAGTCGGAGCCGTAGGCGGAGACGCTGCTGGGGAAGATGAATTTCTGCACAATCGCGCTATCACGGTTGGCTTCGGTAATGGCTTCCAGAACCCGAGCGGTCCCCGCGACGTTGATGTGCCACATGCGATCCACGTCAAGTACGCCGGTGCGGACGGGATCGATGACAAAGGCGAGATGAATCACGGCGACTGCGCCCGATTCCTTGAGCAGCAGGTAAAGCTCACGGCAAGACTCTTCCTCGCCGAGATCCATGGAAACAAACTGCGCGGAAGAACCGCCGGTTGGCGGTTTCAAGTCAATGCCGATGACTTGAAAATCCGCCAACTGCGGCAACAAACGCTGGCCGAGATTGCCGGCGATGCCGGTGATGACGACCGTAGGCTTCGTACCTGACATCTACTTAGGCTCTGAGGTTGCCGTGCCCGCCGGCATGGGATGCCGCGCCGGGGGATGCATCCCCGCGCCCGGGCCCATCATGCCGGGATGCTCCTGTTCCGGTCCGAAATATTCATCGTTCAGAGTAGGAGTGGCGGCATGCTGCATGGCTTCCATGGAGTCCTGCATGCGTTGGCCGCGCAGGATGTTGTGGATCTCCTCCTTGGCCTTGTCGAGAGGGACGGTGTCCCGCTCGCCCATCTTGTAGACGAAAAATCCCGAGCCGTCGGTGATGAGTGCAGAGACCTGGCCGGTCTTCAAATCGAAAACGGCGGCGTGGGCAGGAGGCAGCGCCGTGCGACGAATCTTACCCATGTCAGTGTTCGGAGCCTTGGCCTTCAACCCGGCAGCGAGGAAGGCTTCGGCCTGCAGTTTGTTGAAGTCTTCACCGGCAGCGGCGCGGGCCTGAAGTTTCTCGGCAACGGCTTTCATGGAGGCCTCGGCAAGCTCTTGGCGCTTTTTCGTGGCTTCTTCGCTCAATTTCTCCGAGGTGGGTTCCATTTGCTTGTTCTTGGGAATAAACAGACGGTGCAGATCGGCTTCTTCGAACTGGGCGGCGTTCTTGTTGTAATAGTCCTCGATGTCCTTATCGGGAACCTGATCGGCCTTCTCCTGCATGGAGCGACCCAGTTCCTGAGCGAGCACCTGGATGCGGCTGACCTTCATCATCTCTTCGAAGCGTGGTCCCTTGTCGAGGCCCATCTGTTCGGCCTCGTGGGCCATCATCAGGCCGTTGGCGTAGCGCGTGGCCAGTTGGCGCCTGGCGGTGGGCGGCATGGTGGGAGCGACGGCTTCAATCAGCTTTTCGAATTCGGCGCGGGTAACGATGGTCTTGCAATCCGCCGATGCCTTGTCGGCCGGTTCCTTGTCGCACAGACCGGGAATAGTGATGACGGCGGCATCGGGCGCAACTTTGGCTGGTTCCGCTGCCGGTTCCTGAGTAGATGTTGTTGGTTTTGCTGCCTGCCCCCAAGCGAAAGTACTGAGCAGCAGCAGACATACCAACCCACGATGGGTCATAATTGGAATTCCTCCAGAAAAGGTCGAAGTAACCGAAAATCCTAGCACAGAGTCGCGGCGGCTCCCGTCACAGCCAGTCCGCAAGGGGAGATACTTGGCGGACGGAGTGTTCAACAGCGATAATGCGCGCATGCCGGCGCTCCCAGCGGTTTACAGCTCCGAATCGATGCGTGCGGAGAAACGCGCCGTGGCGGGCAACTCCGTCGTGGCGGCGGTCGCCATAACCGCACTCAAGATTGTCGTCGGTGTAACTACTGGCAGCCTCGGCATTCTCTCGGAAGCGGCCCACTCCGGGCTGGATCTGATCGCCGCCATTATAACCTTCTTTTCGGTCCGTGTGTCCGACAAACCGGCGGATCTCGACCATCAGTACGGGCATGGGAAAGTGGAAAACTTTTCCGCCTTCCTTGAAACTGGCCTGCTGCTGCTGACCTGTGTCTGGATCGTCTATGAGGCGGTGAAGCGTCTCTTTTACCGGCACGTGGAGATCGAACCCAGCCTGGCCGCTTTTCTGGTGATGTTCTTCTCGATGGGAGTGGATTTCTGGCGTTCACGGGCGCTGGGACGGATTGCGGTCAAATATGACAGCCAGGCGCTCGAGGCCGATGCCCTGCATTTTTCGACCGATATCTGGTCAAGCGGGGTTGTCATCCTGGGATTGCTGCTGGTGCTGGTGGGCCGCATTTATGGGATCGGATGGTTGCGAGACGCCGATCCGGCGGCGGCGCTGTTCGTGGCCGGAGTGGTGACCTGGGTCAGTTGGAGGCTGGCGCGAAGGACCATCGATGCCTTGCTGGACGCGGCGCCCTCCGGCATACGAAATAAGATCATCGTGGCGGTCTCGGGCGTCGAAGGATTGCTGGAAGTCGACCGGGTGCGCATCCGGCGGGCGGGGAACCGCTATTTCGCCGATCTCTCCATCGGGTTGGCACGGAACGTGACATTCCAGCGATCTGAGCAGGTGGCGGACGCGGTGACCGATGCGGTCCACAGAATACTTCCCGACGCTGACGTGGTGGTGCACTCCATTCCGCGGGCGGTGAACACCGAAAATATTTTCGATCGTATTCGCGCCGTCGCTACCCGGAATAATTTCAACGTGCACGACGTCAGCGTGCAGGATCTGGGCGGTCAACTTCACGTGGAACAGCATCTGGAACTTGATGAGCGCCTGAGCTTGAAAGAGGCGCACGATCGCGTGACTGTGCTGGAATCGGAGATGAAGGGCGACGTGCCGGAGATTTCGTCGATCCTCACCCATATCGAAAGCGAGCCCGCCACCATCGAAACCGGCGACGAAATTGTGCGCGATGCCGCACTCGAGAAGCGTTTGAAGAAGATTGCCGAGGAATTTCCGGAGGTGCTCGACATGCATGATGTCCAACTCAAGCGGGTGCGCGGACGCCTCTACGTTTCCTGCCACTGCACCATGTCGGATGATCTGCCCCTGACGCGGGTGCACGATGCTCAGACGGAGTTGGAAATCCGCTTTAAACAAGCAGCTCCGGAGCTGTTTCGGGTGCTGATTCATCCCGAGCCGAGCACGGATAACCGGAGGTAGGGAGCGGTGGGAGTGACGACGGTCACTGAGAATTTCCGATTGTCAATTTCCAATTGCCAATTGGAGAACGCGGATGGGAGATCAGGCGGTTGAACTGCAAAAGCGAACCACTTCGTTTGCCTTGAGAATTCTACGATTGTTCCGGTCGCTGCCGAACTGCGCCGAGGGACGGATCATTGGTCAGCAATTGCTTCGATCAGGGACATCTGTGGCCGCTAACTATCGTGCTGCATGCCGCGCTCGTTCGCGGCCAGACTTTGTACACAAGCTCGGAATCGTGGAAGAAGAGTCCGACGAAGCCCTGTTCTGGCTGGAATTTCTCGTGGACGCTGGTCTGGTCCCCCGTGAGCGCTTGAAGGATTTGATTTCAGAGGCGAAACAATTAACAGCGATTTTCGTAAGTTCCCGACGGACGGCGAAAGAAAAGAATCGGCAATTGGCAATTGGAAATCGAAAATCGTAATTTGTAAATCGTACTTCGTAAATCAGGATAATCCAATGACTGAAGCCAAAGCTCTCTGGACCGCGGGCCAGCAGTTTGTGGGGGATGCTTCGAGTGGACATGCGATTGTCGTCGATGGCGACAAGAAATCCGGCGCTAGCCCGATGGAGTTGGTGCTAATCGGACTCTGCGGATGCACCGGGTACGATGTCGCCAGCATTCTGCGCAAGAAACGCGAGCCTTTCACCAGTCTCGAGGTACGCGCCGAGGCGGAACGGGCGGCGGAGCCTCCCACTGTTTATACTGACATCCGCCTGGTTTACAAGGTTGGCGGCAAAGTCTCGCATAAAGCGGTTGAAGACGCGGTGCAGCTGTCGGAAGACAAGTACTGCTCGGTGGCCGCCATGCTGCGCAAGACGGCCAAGATCAGTTTCAAGATAGAGTATGTGGAATAGGCTGCCGGTCGCGGGTTTCCGATGCCGGTGGTAGAGACATAGCTGAGCTATGTCTCTGTAGAAAAAACATTGAATACCGACAAAAAAATCATCATCTTCACCCAGCCGGGCTGACCGCCCTGCCACGTTGCCACGGCCTACCTCTCGGGGAGAGGAATTGCGTACGAGGAGCGCGACATCCGGCAGGATCCTTCTGCGGTACAGGATCTGGTTTATAAATATGGCAGCCGTTCGACGCCTACCCTGGTGATTGGTGAGGAGATCATGGTGGGATTCGATCCGGAGCGGCTCGACCAACTCCTTGGCCCATAAAGCGCATCCCGCCCGCGGATATCTCTATATCGCTTCCGCCACGTTCCTGTGGGGCGTCTCCGCCACGTTGGGGCGCGCGGCCTTTACCGGGCGCCTTCTTTCGAGCGCATCGTTGCGGCCCATCGATCCCCTGATCCTTTCGCAAAGCCGCACTACGCTTTCGTTTTTCGTCCTCTTGCCCGTGCTGTTTCTGGTCCGCGGGTCTCGCCGGTTGCGCTTGCCCAATGCCGACGTAGGGCGACTCATGCTTCTTGGAGTGTTTGGAGTCGCGGCATCGAATTACTTCTATTACCTGGCGATTCAAAGAACCAACGTAGCCATCGCCATCATCGTGCAGTACACCGCGCCGGTCTGGGTGCTGCTCTACATGGTGATGCGCGGGCTGCAACGAGCCACGGCGCAGCGGGTCGTGGCGGTGGCGCTGGCGTTGATGGGGATTGTGCTGGTCATCGGCATTGTCGGGTCGGGAAGCGTGCGTCTCGACACGGTCGGCGTGATCGCGGCGATGTTGGCGGCGTTTTCGTTTGCCTTCTATAACGTCGCAGGACACAGCCTCCTCGAACGCTACGATCGCTGGACGGTGCTTCTCTACGTCACCGGAAGCACGGCGGTGTTCTGGATCCTTGTGAATCCCCCGTGGAAAATCGCGGCGGCGCATTACTCCGGGGCGGAGTGGATCTTCCTGCTGGTGTTTTCGCTGGTATCGGTGCTGGCGCCGTTTTCGCTGTACTTCGCCGGATTGCAGCATCTGGAGCCGACGCGGGCGATTGTGGTGAGTTGTCTGGAGCCGGTCTTCTCGATTGTGATTGCTGCGGTTGCGCTGGGAGAAGTGATGCGTCCGCTGCAGACGGTGGGAATTGTGCTGGTGCTGGCGGCGACGCTGGTGGTGCAGATGCCGGATGGGAAGTCGCAAGTGACGGTGGTCGAACCGATTGAGTAAGGCTCGAAGGCGCAGGCACTTGCTTTCGGAAACCCATCACCACAGAGACACAGAGTCACAGAGAAAACACTTTTTTCGAAAAGCCTATAAGCCTTGCTGCACTGATTCTGCGTAGGCTGTCAACGACGGGGTTCGAGGGTTTTCTGCCTAAATGTTTTCTCTGTGACTCTGTGTCTCTGTGGTGAATTTTCTTGATGGATTAATTCAAGTCCTTCCCTTTGGTTTCCGGCAACTGGGTTGCGCACAGCGCTGCCAGCAGAAACGCTCCGGCACAAAGAAAGAAGGCCCAGCTTAGTCCCTTCGTCTGGCCGACGCGTCCGATGACAAAGGGCGCGACCGAACTCATGGCGCGGGCGCCGTTGTAAGTGAACCCCAAAGCGCGGGCGCGGACGCTGGTGGGAAAAATCTCGCTGCCAATCAGTCCTGAGCCGGAGAAATATCCGGTGCCGAAAAAAGCCAGAACCGTGCCCGCTACCAGCAGCGCCCAGGGATGGCGCGCGATGGCGTAGAGCGGAACCAGAAAGGCGGCGATCACGGTGTAGGCGACGAAGGCCTTGCGGCGTCCGAGGAAGTCGGCGACCCATCCGAAGCTGAGATAGCCGGGCAGCATGCCGACCAGGTTCAGCACCAGCAGCAGGGTGGTGGTCTGCATCACGCCGAAGCCCCGGCCTCCTTGCTCGACGGGCAGCGAGAGATAAGGGGGGATCCAGGTGAACAAGCCCCACCAGGCGAACAGGCAGAAGAAGTTCAGAAAAAGCAGCGCGAACGTCGCCTTGGCGTACGGAGGCCGGAAGATCTGGCTGAAGGCAGCCGCGGGCGCATCGGGAGAGGCGTCGGCGTGTTGATGATCTTTCCACATCTCCGATTCCGGGACGTCTTTCTGAATCCAGAGAGTGACCAGCGCCGGCAGGATGCCGACGAAAAAGACCACGCGCCAGTTGGAGACCTGCAGCACCAGGCCCGCTACCAGGGCGGCGAGCGCGTATCCGATGGCCCACGAGCTTTGCACGATCGAGATGGCTTTCGCCCGCAATTCCGTTGGCCAGGTTTCGGCGACCAGCGTGGCGCCGGTATTCCATTCGCCGCCCATGCCGAGTCCGAGGATGAAGCGGAATACGGCCAGCGTAAGAATCGAAGTGGAAAGCCCGGAGGCAAACGAGCAGACCGAATAGGTGATGATGCTCAACATCAGCGCGCGCTTGCGGCCGATGCGGTCGGCGACGAATCCGAAGGCGACGCCTCCGATGCCCGAGGCCAGCAGCGTCAGCGTGTTCAGCAGGCCGCCCGTGGACTTGCTCATGCCCAGATCGCGCATGATGTGCGTGAGCACCAGCGCGTAAAGCATGGTGTCGAAGGCATCGAGCATCCAGCCCAGGGAAGCCGCCAGCAGGGTGCGGCGCTGTGCAGGAGTGGCGTCAGAAAAGCGGGGCATCTGGGGGATTGTCAATATTCAGGCGCTGGTTGGCAAATTGGGAAGGGAAACTGAGGAGGGACCTCGACGAACGAGATCCCTCCCATGTACTCAGGGCCGGGTTTCGTAAACGATGTTGAAAGGCGTTTCCGTCGCCCGGCGGAAGCGGCTGAAACCCGCCGAGGTGACGACGTCCTTGATGCGTTTCTCTCCCGACTGTGCGCCCAGGCACAGTCCTACTTCCTGGGAGCGTGAGCAAGGCGTACACAGCAATGTCGAGAACGAGTAATACACACGGCCGACGGGGTTCAGATTGTCTTTCAATTCGTCGTTCGCGTAGGGTTCCACGATCATCCACGTGCCATCTTTGTTCAGCGATTTGAGCACGTGGTTGGCGGCTCCGACGGGGTCGCCCATATCGTGCAGGCAATCGAACACCGTAACGAAGTCATAGTCCTTGCCGGGAAACTCCTTGGCTTTCGAGACTTCGAAGGTCACGCGATCGGCGACGCCCTCGCGCTTCGCGGTTTCGCGCGCCCCTTCGATCGACTTGTCGTGGTAGTCGAATCCGAAGAAATGGGATTTCGGAAACGCTTTCGCCATCAGGATGGTGGAAGCGCCCTTGCCGCAGCCCACGTCCGCGGCTCGCGCGCCCGCTTCGAGTTTTTGCTTTACATCATGGAGGGCGGGAATCCAGGTGCTGACCAGATTGGCGGCATAGCCCGGGCGAAAGAATTTCTCGCATCCATGAAACACGCCGTCATCGTGTTCGTGCCAGCCCATGCCGGCTCCCGAGCGGAAGGAATCGGCGATGCGGGGAACCGCCGCGAGCGAGCCCAGAGCCAGTTGAAACGCCCCGGGCAGATACGCGGGACTATCCTCGTTCGCTAAGGCGAACGCCTGTTCTTCGGTAAGGCTGAATTTGTGGGTTTTCTCGTCATACGTGATGTAGCCGCCGGCCGCTTGCGAAGCCAGCCATTCGCGGACGTAGCGTTCATCGGTTGACGTTTTGGCGGAAAGTTCGGCCGAAGTCATGGGCTGAGTCGCGAGCGTCTTGTAGAGCCCGAGCCGGTCTCCGATGACCACCATTCCGGCGTGGACGGCGGCCCCCAGATCGCCGACGAACTGCCCCATAAAAGCATTGAGCTTGTCCATGTCAATTGCCATTTGCATCCTCCTTAAACGGTAAGTGGGGAGATTTTAGCTCACAGGATAGGGGATATTGTCTGCCAGATGTCACCATCGCGCAAATCCGTAAGCCACGGGCGCCGGTAATCGTCAGTTGGAAATCGGCAAGTTCAAGGCGTGCAGTTTCAATAGATGAAAATACCGGCTGGCTTTCTGCACATCTTTCGCAATCTGCTCTTTCAGCGCCTCGATGGACGGGAACTTGATTTCATCGCGCAGACGGTCGAGGAAGTAGATTTCGACCTCGGTATCCGGATTCAATTCGAGGGGATGAAAATTAAGCAGATGGGTCTCGATGGCGAAGGAGTCGGCTCCAAAAGTGGGTCGGGTTCCGACGTTGGTCACAGAATCGAAGCATTCCGGGCCGAGGCGTGCGCGCGTGATGTAAACGCCGTCGCGCGGCACCAGTTCTTCATAACGGCTGAGATTGATGGTGGGGACGGTGTACTTCGAGCCGTAGCCGCGGCCACGGCCGGGAGTAGAGAGAATGCTGAATGGCTTGCCAAGCAGATGGCGGGCGCGGCTGAGACGGCCTTCGCCAATCAGTTTGCGGATGTGGCTGCTCGAGACCGGCTCGCCGCGCAGCGTCATCTCGGGATCGATTTTTACCTCGAAGCCCATTTCACATCCGAGTTCGGCGAGCATCGCCACGTCTCCCGAGGCTTTGTGTCCGAAGCGGAAGTTGTAGCCTTCATAGACTTCCCGCGCCCGCAGTTTTTCCTTGAGAATGTCATGGGCAAACTCGCGCGGAGTCATCAGCGAAAGATCGCGGGTGAAGGGCAGCAGCGCGACGGCATCGAGGCCGGTTTCTTCCAGCAGGTGCAGCTTCTCGGGCGTAGGTGTAATGAGCTTCAACCCTGAATCGGGGCGCAGGATGCGGATAGGATGCGGTTCGAAAGTGACCGCCACGGCCTTGGCGCCTTGCGCACGTGCCCGGCTGACGATTTCGCGGATCACGTGCAGGTGAGCGCGGTGCACGCCGTCAAAATTTCCCACGGTCAGTATGGAGGGGCCGAAGTCCGCGGGAATCTCTTCGAGTTTGCGGAAAACTTGCATACGTTCATTTCCGATTTTCAATTGCCAATTGCCAATTGCCAATTGAAAATCGGCAATTCAGATCTCGAACTCCAGTTTCATGCCGTCATAAGAAAGGCGCACATGTTCGGGCAAACTCGCGTTGGTGGCATCGTGCGGCAGGTCGTGACAGATGTGGGTAAAGAAGGCCCTCTGTGCCTTCACCCGATCCACGATGCGCAACGAATTCTCGATGGTCGAGTGCGTGGGATGCGGTTTGTGCCGCAGAGCGTCAAGAAACAGAATGTCGAGTCCCTCCAGCTGCGCGAACGAAGCCTCGGGAATTTCGCTGAAGTCGGTGAGATAGGCGGCTGAGCCGAAGCGGAAGCCGATAATCTCGAGATCGCCGTGAAGCACCTTCACCGGCTCAAACTGCGCGCCGAACAGTTCCACCGGGCCTTCGATCGGGTGCATCTCCACTTTTGCGATGCCGCCGTATTTATAGTCGGCATCAAAAATGTAACGGAACATGTTTTGCAGAAACTCCGCCGCGTCGGGCCGGGCGTAGAGGGGAATCCTGCCCTGGCGATGGAAACTCAAGGGGCGGAGATCGTCGATTCCGAGAATGTGGTCGGCGTGGGTGTGGGTGTAGAGAACCGCGTCGAGCGAGCGAATCTGCTCGCGGATGGCCTGTTCGCGAAAATCGGGAGTGGTATCGATCAGGACAGTCTTGCCGTTGTACTCGATCATCACCGAAGGGCGGGTGCGCCGGTCGTGCGGGTCGGAGGAGTGACAGACGGCGCAGTCGCATCCGATCGTAGGCACGCCCATCGACGTGCCGCTGCCCAACACGGTGAGCGTTGCCTTCATCGTCCCGTGGTTCCGGTGCCCGGCGCCGCTTGTGGCGGTCGAGCCAGCGCATTCGTCACTTCCACGTACGCCATGCGCAGCTCGTAGAGACAGTTCTGCAGGAAGTTGTCTTCGGTGCTGGTGAGATTTCCCTTGGTTTTTGCGGCAACAATGCTCAGCGTGTCAATCGTCTGCCGCGCCCCGATGAGATCGAGCCGGGGCTGCCCGCCCTCTTCGTGCATCAGCCCGAGCTGCAGCATGGCGGTCATGTAGAGCGACGCCATGAAGCGCTCGAAGGTCATTTCCAGTTCCTTGGCGGAATGACCGCTGAGTTCGACGCGCGTGTCCAGGTCCTTCGAAGACTTGTGGTAGGCGTCGGCCTGCGCCTGCTGCTCGGCGGCGGTCGGCGGAGGCGGCGCGGCTTCCTGGGTGGCGGCTTGGGGCGCGGGCGCTTCCGGCATTGCTGCGGGAGGCTCAGGTACTGGCGGAGGTGTTGTGACCTGCTCCTCGACGGTTTCTTTGCGAATCTCGCCGTCTGAGGTGAACAACCGCCGGTCGGTTACGGTGAAGCTGTCCTGTTTCTTCTCAGGCATGATTTTTCCTTCAAAAGATATTTTGGAATGGCACGTTAGCAACCACGGCCTCGCTGCTGCCAATTCGCACCTTCTTGCCGGGCGTCGCGGCCTCCCGGCGAATGTAGCCGAGTGCTAGCTGACGCGTGGATCCATCGATCGGCAGGGTAGCGGCGCTGGTGATTTCGCCGACGTCTTTCCCGTCGATTTCAATTTTCGCGCCGGGCGCGGGCAACTCACCTTCAATTTCAAACCCGGTGAACTTGCGATGTACATTCCCGCGCGAACGGATGCGCTCGACGATTTCCTGGCCGATGTAGCATCCCTTGCTGAAGTGGAGCGCGCGTGTCTGCTCGGTCTCCTGGGGTAGGTCGCGCTCGCGAATGTCTTGCCCGTAGCGGGGAATGCCGCTCGCGATGCGAAGCAGGTCGAGGGCCGCCGGGCTGACGGGCTTCGCTCCAGCTTTGCGCAACGATTGCTCGAGAAGAGGCGTGCTCGTCGGAGAGAGCCATAGTTCGTACGATGCGACGCTGGGGTTGTCACCCCGCACCAACCTCAGAGGGATGTCGTTCCATTTCACCGCGACGAACTGGAGAGGCTGCAACTCGGGCACAGCAACGCCCGCGGCAGTCAGGATCATGCCGGATTTCGGTCCCGTAACCCCGAGCGCGGTGAGGTCGCTCAAGGTTGCGACTTCCACGTCATCCATGATGATGTAATGGTCAAAGAGGGCGAGAATCTGCGCCGCTTGCGCCTGTTCGACATCGAGGAGAATGGAATCACCGCGATTGTAGGCGTAAATATCTCCCAGAATGCGGCCTTGCGGGTTGAGCAAGAAGGCGTAGACGCCCTGCCCCTCGGCCAGGTCGCGGACATTATTCGTGACCATGCCGTTGAGCCAGCGCACGCGGTCGCCTCCGCGCAACTCGATCTTCGAACGCGAGCCCAGGCCATAGACGCCGCAGGCGGAGCGCAGGGCGGCGAATTCCTCGCGCAACCCGGCGACCTCCGTAGCCACCTCGTTCTGTGAAGACGCCACACTCATACCTGAATACTCAATTATAGCGGAGGGGAACGACCATAGCCGCGCTGCTTGGCCTACGAGCAGGCAGGGGTTTCTCCGCGTACTCCGCGGGCGTTCTCCGCGTTCTCTGCGTTTCAAGGTTTTGATCTAGCCTCGGCCGGGAAGTTCTTAAAGCGCGGAGATCGCGGAGACCTGCCATTCGCCGAATGACAATCCTGCACGTTAGTTGATACTCTCTTTTCCCGTGAGCACGAAAAAGCGAATTGCCATCATTCCGGGGGACGGCATTGGCCGCGAGGTCATTCCCCAGGCCGTTAAAGTCATTCAAGCCACGTGTGCTCCGGTCGAACTCACCGAGTTCGATTGGGGCGCCGACCGCTATCTCAAAGACGCAGTCACCGTCCCTCCCGAGGGCTTTGCCATGTTAGGGCGCGACTTCGACGCGATTCTGGTCGGAGCCTTCGGCGATCCGCGTGTGAGAACTAATATCCACGCCAAAGAAATTCTGCTGGGCATGCGCTTCAAGATGGATTTGTATGCCAACGTCCGCCCGGTTCGCTTGCTGGACCCCGCACTGTGTCCGCTGAAGGGGGTCGAACCGAAAGATATCGACTTCGTGGTGATCCGCGAGAATACCGAGGGCGTGTACACCGACGCTGGAGGCGTCTTCAAGCAGGGGACCGCCGACGAGATCGCGACCCAGGAAGACATCAACACCCGCAAGGGAGTAGAGCGAGTTATCCGCTACGCCTTCGAGTATTGCGAACGGCATCAGAAACTCGACGGTTCCCGGCGCAAGAAGGTTTTGATGTGCGACAAGTCGAACGCCATGACTCACGCCGGAGGCCTGTGGCAGCGCACGTTCAAGGAGGTCAGCCAGGAGTATCCGCAGATCACGCCGGAGCACATGTACGTCGACGCGCTATGTATGCAGATGGTGCGCGATCCCCGGCAGTTTGACATGATCGTGACCAACAATATGTTCGGCGACATCATCACCGACCTAGCGGCGGGACTGCAGGGCGGGCTAGGCATGGCCGCGAGCGGGAATATTCATCCCGGGAAAACCTCGATGTTCGAGCCCGTGCACGGGTCGGCGCCGCCAATTGCCGGCAAGAACATCGCGAATCCCTTCGGTGCGATTCTGACCGCGGCCATGATGCTGAATCACCTGGGACTCACTAACGAGGCCGAGAAGATTGAGGAGGCCGTGCTGGCAGCGGTGAGCGAAAAGAGAACGACGCAGGATATTGGCGGCGCGCTGGGGACGAGCGAAGCGGGGGAGTGGGTGGCGAAGTTCGTGGCCAAATAGGAACACTACTCCGCGACCTTTGCGGCTTTTCTTTGCGGGCTTTGCGCTTACAAGCTTTTGAACGCAAAGATCGCTAAGAAATGCCGCAAAGAACGCAAAGGAATCACATCAGTTGAAAGTTCCCCTGATTCTTCTGATTCCCGCCAGCGCCGCGGTGTATCTTCGATCGAGCGCGTAGGCTTGGGCGTAGCACTGTTTGGCCCGGGTCCAGTTGTGTTTGTGTTCGTAGACCCGACCCAGATTGAAGTGCGGGTAGCAGCGCGCTTCGTAGCGTTTGGCTTCCATGGCTTTTTCAAACCAGGGAATCGCTTCATCCCATTTTCCTTGTTCAATCAGGTAAGCCCCGATATCGTTGTAGGGATTGCCAAACTCCGGATCAACCTTGATGGCTTCGCGGCATTCGGCGATGGCGCGCTCGTAGTCGCCGAGGAAGGAGTATGTCCAGCCGCGAAAAGTGTAGGCCTCGGCGGTAGGGAAGGCCTCGATCGACTTGCTGTAGAACTCGATCGCCTGCTGATATTCGCCGGCCATTTGCAGTTCGTAGGCCTTGCGGAAGCAGTTGGCGGCGGTTTCGCGGGGATCGGTTTCTGACATAACCAACTCAATGACAGAAGCAAGGAAATTTTACCGAAAATTCGGGACCCGGCTCACACTGATTTGCCTCATTCTTTTTCTCTGCCTGAGCCTGGGCTGCGCTCACAAGATTGTCGCCCAACAACCGCCCCCGTCCGCGCCTGCGCAACAGGCTCCCGCCGACGCCAAGGCTTCGGCCCCGCCGCCCGTGGAAGAGGCGCACGCGCAGACCGAAACCAGGATCTCTCCGCAGGAAGCGGAAGAACTTTTTCAGCAAGTCGATGAGATCCTGAGATTCGTCAGCGACGACACCGGATATCCGATCAAGAAAGAAGTGAAACGCCGGCTCACCAGCCGCAACGAGGTCGAAGCCTACCTGCAGAAGAACATGGCCGAGGACAAGGACGCGCAGCGGCTGCGGCGCTCGGAACTGGTGCTGAAGAAATTTGGCCTGCTGCCGCGCGACTTCGATCTGCAGACCTTTCTGGTCGCGCTCTTGAAAGAGCAGGTCGCGGGATACTACGATCCCAAGACAAAAACCGTGAATCTTCTCGACTGGGTAGGGATCGAGCAGCAAAAGCCGGTCATGGCACACGAACTCACCCACGCTTTGCAGGATCAGTCGTTCGGTCTGGAAAAATGGATGCGGGCCGGGGATGTTGACCTCGACACCAAGAAGGACATCACCAACGACGACATTGAGCGGGACGAAATCGCAACCGCGCGCCAGGCCGTGGTCGAAGGCCAGGCGATGGTGACCCTGGTCGACTACATGCTGGAGCCGACGGGGCAGACGGTGAAGGATTCTCCGCAGGTGGTCCAAGCCTTGAAGGAGGGAATGCTCACGGGTACGCCGGACTCGGTGCAATTCCACAACGCCCCGATCTTCCTCAAAGAGGCGCTGACTTTCCCCTACCGCTACGGTTTGGATTTCGAAGTGTCCCTGCTCAACGCCGGAGGCAAACAGAAAGCCTATCCTGGGGCGTTCCTCAATCCACCGCACAGCACGCGGCAGATCATGGAGCCCAAGACCTATCTCTCGGGCGAACAAATCCCTCCCATGCCGCTGCCAGATCTGCGAAAAGACTTTGCCGGCTACGAGCGCTTTGACGTCGGCGCCATGGGCGAGTTCGACGTGGCCGTGCTGCTCGATCAGTATGTAGGAATCGAAGCGTCGCAACGGCTGTATCCGGAGTGGCGCGGCGGCTACTATTACGCGGCGCGGCCCAAGGGCGATCCGGGAAGCCCGCTCGGGCTGCTGTACGTTTCGCGGTGGTCGAGCCCCACCAAGGCGGAGGAGTTCGCGGCGATCTACGCTCACTCGTTAACCAAGCGATATCAGCATGTCCGCGAGACCGGAGCGGGTCCGGACAAGCCGGAAGTCAACTTGAACACCGTCGACACTCTGACCGGCAAGCACGTCTGGCAGACAGAGGACGGGGACGTCGAAATCGAGGTGCACGGAGACATCGTTTTGATCAGCGAGAGCCTAGACCAAGCGACCACCGACCGGCTCGAGCAGGATCTGTTCAAGAGCGCCGCAGCAAATTAGAAACGAGCTTTTAACCGCTAAGGTCGCGAAGCACGCGAAGAGATCTTAAGGCTTTGCCGAGTCCGCACTCAGGAATCGATGCACGGGTGGCTTGCACCGTGAACTGTTTGCCCGGCGCGTTCGAATACCAGGGTGCGAATGTCTCCCGGACTGCCTCCCAGCAGCGACCAGGTCTCACCCATGGTGCCGCCCGTTGGCGGCGTTCCATCGATCGAAACCAGCGTATCTCCCGCTTTCGCTTCAGGCACCGACGGTTTGCCGTCGAAGTCGGCGACGCCAACCACCGTGTAGTGGCCGTCCGCTTCAGGTCGCAACACCAGGCCGATCATGTCCATGTCGGGCGGGCGATGTTTCGAGGTCTGCTGGAAATACACCGTGCTGTGCGCATAGTCGAGTCCCACGCGGTAGTTCAAAAGAGCATTAGCGCCGATCAGGCCGGCGGTCGAAACGCCCGCGCGCTTTTCGAACCACGCCATGCGTTCTTTAGGAAACGATGCCACTCCTACCTCGTCCAAGGTTAAGGGACCATACTGGAAGCTGGGAATGCGCAATAATTCCCAACGCGCTTCGTCCTCCGCCCCCCACATGTTCGCCGAGCCCACGGCGCCCGTCATGTGCGGCCATTTCGGGTTCGCTTTTTCCAGTTTGGCGAACACCTCGCTCGATAGGAAACTCCACGAAGCGCCGAGGTCGAGAGCGAAGTTGTATTTTTCTCCGGAAAGTTTGCTGGGGATCTGAATGAGGCCATTCTCGGCATTAACAATTGCCTTCCCGCTTTCACCTTCGAAATGCAGAGTTCCCGGCGCGCCGATGGTGAGTTCGCGGTTCAGGTAGTCGACCATCAGGTCGTAGTGTCGCAATACCGTCGACGGAAGGTTGATCTCTGCGCTGGATCCGGGAGCAATGCTGTCACGGCCGGTGACGGTCCTGGCTGCTTTTATATCGGAAGGATGAATGGTCATCCCGCCGATGATGATGTCCTTAGGCGGTTCGGCCGACTGTGATTTGGCGTCGTTGCCCGCGGAAGCCAGAGACAGGGTCTTTGCCAGATCGGCAGTGATCTCCATCTCCGGATTGCCGTTGTCCACCCAGGCGCGTACCCGCTTCTTGCTGCCGTCGGGCATGGGAAAGCGGACGTCGATGATGATGCGGTCGTGATCGAGGGTGACGGGAACGGTCGCGGAGGTGGGAGCGGATTGCGCGAAAGATGAGGCACTAAGAAGCCCGATGAGCAGGGACGCGAAGACATATTTCATGCCATGGATTGTACTGGGTCTCGCGTTTCAGAAACCATGCCCGCGCTCAAGCTCCATCGTTCGCTCTTGTATAATCGACGGTTCGATATCGATGTCTGCACCATGCAGGAGGACATTTGCCGCAAGCGGAAATTGGCATTATCGGTGGCAGCGGGCTGTATCACATGCCCGGGATCACCGATGTCCGGGAAGTTACTCAGAAAACTCCCTTTGGGGACCCCTCCGATCCCTACGTTCTGGGCACGCTGGAGGGCAGGAAGGTCGCTTTCCTGGCGCGCCACGGCCGCGGACATCGCCTGCTTCCCACTGAACTGAACTTCCGCGCAAACATTTACGGATTCAAACAACTCGGCGTAGAGCGCATCGTTTCGGTGTCAGCCGTGGGTTCGTTGAAGGAAGAGCATAAGCCGCTCGATTTCGTCATCCCGGATCAGTTTTTTGATCGCACCCGCCATCGCATCGACACGTTTTTCGGGGACGGCATCGTCGCCCACATTGGCTTTGGCGACCCGATCTGTCCGGAACTGTCGCAGGCGGTCGAAGCGGCATGCAAGAAGGTCAAGGTCACGGGCAAGCGCGGCGGCACTTACGTTTGCATGGAAGGGCCGCAGTTCTCGACCAAGGCCGAATCGAATGTGTATCGCAGCTGGGGCGCCGACATCATCGGCATGACGAATTTGCAGGAAGCCAAGCTCGCGCGCGAAGCAGAAATCTGCTACGTGACCGTGGCTATGGTCACCGATTATGACTGCTGGCATCCCGATCACGACCACGTTACCGTCGACCAGGTTGTGGCGGTGCTGGTGAAGAACGCGGAGAATGCCGCACGAGTGGTCCGCGAAACCGTCGCGGGGATGCCCTCGGGACGCGGTTGCAAATGCGGCTCGGCGCTGGCGCACGCCATCCTGACCGATCGCGATAAAATCCCGGCGGCTACGCGGCAAAAGCTCAGCCTGATTCTGGACAAATATCTCGATAACAAACACTAAAATCATGAGCATTCTTGCCGTAGGTTCCATCGCATTCGATTCCATCGCGACGCCGTCCGGTCGCGCCGATCACGTTCTTGGCGGCTCGGCCACCTATTTTTCTCTGGCTGCCAGCTACTTCACCGATGTGCGCGTGGTGGCGGTGGTGGGAGAAGACTTCACCGCCGAAAACGAAGAGGTGCTCAAGAAACGCAAAGTCGATACCCGCGGCATCGAGCATGCCTCGGGCAAGACGTTCCGTTGGGGCGGCCAATACCTCGAAAACCTGAACGAAGCCAAGACCGATTTCACCGAGCTGAACGTCTTCGAGAAATTCCAGCCGCGCATTCCGGCGGAGTTCATGGATTCGCAATTCCTTTTTCTGGGAAACATCCATCCCAGCCTGCAGGCGGCGGTTCGTCTGGAGATGGACGCGGTGCGCCTTACCGGAGGCGACACCATGAATTTCTGGATTCAGGGCAGCCGCCCGGAACTGGTGGAGACGCTGCGACTGGTCAACATTCTTCTGATCAATGACGGCGAAGCCAAAATGCTGGCCGGGGAGACCAGCCTGCCCAAGGCGGCGCGCAAAGTTCTCTCCATGGGGCCGCAGGCGCTGGTGATCAAGCATGGAGAATATGGCGCCACCATCTTTTTCCGCGAAGGCGCGTTCGGCGTCGGCAGTCATCCTTTCCGCGCCCCGGCGCTGCCCATCGAAGAAGTGAAAGATCCGACCGGGGCGGGCGATTCCTTCGCCGGCGGTTTCATGGGATACATCGCCTCGCAGGGAGAGATCAACCGCGAAGTGTTGAAGCGGGCGCTCTTCTACGGCGGTGTAATGGGATCGTTTGCGGTGGAGCGCTTTGGAACCGAACGCCTGCAATCGCTCACCAAGGGTGAAATTGAAGCCCGATTTCAGATCTTCCGCGAATTGACGCACCTGGGATGAAGGCGCCAGCCAGCCCGCGCGACTCGGACATTTCGTTGCTGGCGCTGCTGGCGACCTGCGTGTCTCTGGGTGCCTTCCTGTTTTACTTGCGGCATGGCGATGTAGCGCTTTACGGCGATGCAGTCGCCCATATCAACATCGCCCGCCGGGTTTTCGATTCGCGCACACCAGGTTTGCTTCAACTGGGCACGGTGTGGCTGCCGTTGCCGCATCTGTTGATGATTCCCTTTATCATCTCAACCCAATCCTGGATGACCGGCGCCGGCGGTTCCGTGCCTTCGATGGCCGCGTACGTCCTCGGCGTGGTCGGAATCTTCCGCCTGGTGCGCAGCGCGACCAGCTTCAATCTTCCACCGGACTCGGGTGCCAGAACCGCCGCATGGATTGCCGCCGGGATCTACGCGGCCAATCCCAATCTGCTCTACCTGCAGTCGACTGCCATGACCGAGTCGCTCTACCTGGCGCTGTTTCTCTGGGCTTTGGTCTTTTTCACGGAGTTCGTGCAGCAGGCTGCATTTCCCGCGCCCCGGGAGGAGTCGAGCGCTCCCGCTTCGCTGGTGAAGTGCGGACTGTGCCTTGCCGGAGCGTGCCTGACGCGCTATGACGGATGGTTTCTGTCAGCGCTGGTGATCGTAGCGGCGTTGATGGTTGTGCTGGGCGAAGGCCTGCGGAGACGGAACCTGCGATCGGGATTCCGGAAATTTGTGATCGTAGCCGCGGCTGCTCCGATTCTCTGGTTTTCCTACAACGCCATCATCTACCACAACCCGCTCGAGTTTGCCGACGGACCATATTCCGCGCGCGCCATCGAACAGAAAAGTGCAGCCGCATATCCGGGAGAGAAAAATCTGGCGGTGGCGGCAACTTACTTCATGAAGTCGGCCGAGACCAATCTGGTCGAAAGCTACTGGCAGAAAGTCTGGCTGGTGCTGGCTCTCGCCGGCACGTTGCTAATTCTGGTGGACCGCAGGCTGTGGCCGCTGCTCTTGCTGTGGGCTCCGTTGCCGTTCTATGCGCTCTCAGTCGCTTATGGCGATGTGCCCGTCTACGTGCCGGGATGGTGGCCGTTCTCCTATTACAACGTCCGCTACGGAATCGAGTTGTTACCGGCGTTCGCGGGATTTCTGGCAGTGGTGGTTTACTTTGGAACACGATACGCGCGCAATGCCGTGGGCAAGATGGTTGCCGCGGTCGTTGTGATCGCTTTGGCCGCGGGCAGCTATGCGGCCGTCTGGCGGGCGCAACCGGTCTGCTTCCGCGAGGCCTGGATCAACTCACGCTCCCGCATCGCACTCGAAACCCAGCTTGCGGAAACGCTAAAACAGTTGCCCGCGGACTCGACCCTCCTGATGTACCTGGGAGACCACGTGGGAGCCTTGCAGCGCGCGGGCATTCCGTTGAAGCGGACGATCAACGAAAGCAATCACCGTGCTTGGAAACGGCCTTCCGATCCCGACGGCTTGTGGGAAAAAGCCCTCGCGGATCCCGCCAAGTACGCGGATTTCGTGGTGGCGTTCGAAGGCGATCCGGTCGCGCAGGCGGTGAAGCAGCACAAGCTTTATACCATCGAAGTGCTGCACGCCTACGGACAGCCATCCGCGACTCTTTACCTGACAAATCCAGTGCAGCGGTAATCATCCGCGTTAACCGAGTGCCCGGGAAGCCATCAGCAGCGCGGTTTTCCAGTGATAAAATCCAGCCAACTTCAGCTCCCATGCTTGCGCACCGGCACATTAACGGCCCCGTTTGCGACACAGTGTGTGCAGGCGCTGGTTTGCGCATCGGCCAGGTGTGGTGCGGTGAATGAGCCCTCACACGAACATCGTTCCTTTCGTGAAGGCCAATGCCTGTGGCAACGATTTCCTGATTATCGACGGACTGTATTCCCCGGCCGATCTCGCCGAGTTCACGCGGCGAATCTGCGACCGCCATAGCGGCGTGGGGGCAGACGGAGTGGAGTGGCTGTTTCCCGCCGACGATGCTGACGTCAAAGCGCGCCTGCTGAACGCGGACGGCTCGGAGGCAGAAATTTCGGGCAACGGCACGCGCTGTGTTGCGGCGCACCTCTGCTCCGAACAGGCGAGAGAGAAGATCGTGATCCGCACCGGAGCCGGGCTCAAGACCTGCACACTCACCGCGCGCAACGGCTCGCAGTACGAGTTCGAGATCGCGATGGGTGAGCCGCAGGTGGGCAGCGAGTTTCCCATCAAGCTCGCGTTCGGTGAGGTGCGCGGCATCCCGGTTTCGATGGGGAATCCGCATTACGTGGTTTTTGTGGACACTTTTACTGCGGCATGGCAGGCGGAGGCCGCCGAAATCGGCCGCTATCCCGGCTTCAAGCATGGCATTAACGTTGAACTTGTAAGCGTAAGAGATAAAAATAATGTGGAAGCGAGGTTCTTTGAACGCGGGGTAGGAGAAACACAGTCTTCCGGCACCGGTTCTTGCGCTTCGGCGGTGGCGGCGATTGCGACCGCGCGGGCCGAATCTCCGGTGCGCGTGCACGCTCCCGGAGGTGCGCAAACCGTTCGCTGGGAGCAGCAGGTATTCCTGCGCGGGCCGGCGCAACTGGTCTGTCGCGGAGAGTTTTTCATTTAACATTCCATTCAGATGCCTAAGCCGGCTCCGATCTCGCGTATCAAGCCTCCGGCCCTGCGGCCGGGAGACACCGTCGGCATCATCGCCCCGGCTAGCAACATCAAGCGCGAACTGCTCGAAGCCGGATGCGCCGCCCTGCGGCAATTGGGATACAAACCGTTCTACTTCGACTCCATCCTCGACAAGGAACTGTATTTTGCCGGATCGGTCGAGCGCCGGGTCCGCGAGCTGGAGGAGATGTTTGCACGCGACGACGTGCGCGCCATCGTCTGCGCCCGCGGCGGCTACGGCGCCAACTATCTGCTCGACCGGCTGGATCTTCAGACGGTTGTAGCGCACCCGAAGATCTTCGTCGGCTACAGCGACATCACCACGCTCCTGACTTATTTCACCGACGCCGCGGGCCTGATCACTTTCCACGGGCCCATGGTGACCAAGGATTTCGCGGTTGCCGGCGGCGTCGATCTGGCCGCATGGGAATCCGCCGTGACGGCAGGGTCGGCTTGGGCGCCGGACCTTGGCTCCGACTCGGGAGTAAAGCCACTGGCGGAAGGCGCGGCGGAAGGCATTCTTTATGGCGGATGCCTCTCCATGCTGGTCGAATCGCTGGGCACTCCGTATGAAATACGCACGGAGGGGACGATCCTCTTTATGGAAGACATCGCCGCCAAGCCCTACCAGATCGACCGTATGTTGATGCAGTTGAAACTGGCGGGAAAATTGGCGGGTGTGCGCGGTCTTGTCTTCGGAGAGATGATCGATTGTGTTCAGCACAAGGACCAGGGGTACACATTGGTAGATGTCATTATGCGCATTGTCGGGGATCTCGGCGTGCCCGTCGCGTACGGTCTCAGGTCGGGGCATGTCTCGCGGCGCAACATTACGCTCCCCATCGGAGTGCGGGCGTCGCTCGCGGTCAGCGGCGGACAAGTGAAACTTCAGATTCTGGAAGCGGCCACCGCGCCGGCCTCCGCCGTTACGCGTTCCATGAAAGTTTGATCGGAAACCATGACTGAGAAGAAACACATTCACCTGATCGGCATCTGCGGCACCGCCATGGCATCGCTGGCCGGCATGCTGAGCCAGCGCGGCCACCGCGTAACCGGATCGGATGCGGCCGCCTATCCGCCGATGTCCGACTTTCTGGCGGCGCTGGGGATTCCGGTATCGCAACCCTTTGCCGCGAAGAATCTCGACCCCCGGCCCGACTTAGTAGTCGTCGGCAATGTCATTTCGCGCGGCAACTTGGAACTCGAGCATGTGCTTGACCAGCGCATCCCGTTCTGCTCGCTGCCGCAGATTCTGCATGACGAGTTCCTGAAGGGAAAAGAAGTGCTCGTGGTCGCGGGGACTCATGGCAAGACGACGACTACTTCCATGCTGGCGTGGATCTTCCACACCGCCGGCCAGCAGCCATCCTTCCTCATCGGAGGCATCGCGGAAAACTTCGGCAGCAGCTTCCGCGTCGGGCAAGGGAAGCACTTCATCGTGGAAGGCGACGAATACGACACGGCTTTCTTCGACAAAGGGCCGAAGTTTCTACATTACTTTCCCGACAGCGTGATTCTTACCTCGGTCGAGTTCGATCACGCCGATATCTACAAAGATCTCGACGCGGTCGAGACCGCCTTCAAGCGCCTGGTAAACCTGATTCCCGGCCGGGGCAAACTGATCGCCTTCGACTCAGGAGAAAGTGTCGAGCGTTGCATCGCGCGCGCCTTCTGTCCGGTGGAGCGCTACGGCGCTTCGGCGAAAGCCGCCTGGAGGGTTACCAACCTGCGTCTGGAACCTTCGCGGACCACCTGGTCCGTTTTGAAAGACGGCGAAGCATGGGCGGACTTTGAATTTCCTCTGGGAGGAGAATACAACGTCTGGAACGCCACCGCCGCGGCTGCCCTGGCCTTCAGTTATGGCATTTCGAAAGAGGAGATTGCTGCCGCGCTCAAGACCTTCAAGAGCGTGAAGCGGCGTCTGGAGGTGCGCGCCGAAGTGAACGGCATCACCATCATCGATGATTTTGCGCATCATCCCACGGCGATTGCCGGGACATTGACTGCGCTGCGGGCGCGTTATCCCGGTGCGCGCCTGTGGGCGATTCTCGAACCACGGTCGAATACCATGCGCCGCAACGTTCTGCAGAACGATCTGGCAAATAGCCTGGCGCTGGCCGATGAAGTGGTTGTCGCCAACGTTTTTAAGTCGGAGTCTATCCCTGAAGCTGAGAGGTTAGACCTGGCCGCTGTCGCTGCGCACGTTCAGAAGCATGGCCGGCGCGCGCGCATCGTTCCCGAAGTCGACGGAATCGTGCAACTGGTCGCGCCCGAGATGCGTTTCGGCGACGTGGTTGCGATACTCTCCAATGGAGGCTTTGGCGGCATCTACGAAAAGCTGCCGCAGCGCCTCCGATCACTCAGTGGAAGCGCGTCCCAAGGCAGTCCGGCGGAGGCCTCGGCCAAAGCGTGATCTCCCGAAAGCTGGCGCTGGTTCTCGTACTCTTCGTATGTCTGAGCAGTATCGGTAGCTTTGCTCAGACGGATGCCGTCCGCTATCGCATCTCGCTCGCGAATCCTGGCGACCATCTGGTCCACGTTCAGATCATCCTGCCTGCCGGTGCTGGCGAGCGGCAATTGCAGTTACCCGTCTGGAATGCGCTTTACCAGGTCCGTGATTTTTCGCAGTACGTGAACTGGGTGCGTGCGAAGAACTCCGCCGGGCAGCCACTCGCCGTGCACAGCTTGAATAAGAGTCTGTGGGAAGTAAACGGAGCCGATGCCGGCACGGAAGTGGATTACGAGATTTATGCCGACCTGCCGGGTCCTTACGGCGCTCAACTGAACGAGCATCATGCCTTCTTCAATCTCGCCGAGATCCTGATGTATCCCGTCGACAACCGCGCCTGGCCGGTCCAGCTCAACATCGCGGATCTGCCCGCGGGATGGCGCATTGCCACAACGCTGGCGAACGCCGGCGGCACTTACGAGGCTGCGAACTATGACCGCCTCGTCGACTCGCCGGTCGAGGTCAGCGACTTCCGGGAAGTTGATTTTGATGAAAGCGGAGGCCACTACCGCATCGTCGTCGATGCCGACTCCGCCGACTACAACCTGGAGAAACTGGCTCCCATGGTACATCGTATCGTCGGTCGCCGAGACCAGTTGGATGAACGACCGCCCCTTCGACACCTATCTCTTCCTGTACCACTTTCCCAAAGAACCGGGCGGCGGTGGCATGGAGCACGCTTATTCGACGGCCATCGACCTCAACGCGCAGGTGCTGGCCGACAACCCCGACGCCTTCGCTGACGTGACCGCGCACGAGTTCTTTCACCTGTGGAATGTAAAGCGCATCCGTCCGGAATCCCTGGAGCCTGTGGACTACACCAAGGAAGATTATTCGGACACCCTCTGGTTCAGCGAAGGCGTGACCAATACGGTGGAAGACTACGCGCTGCTGCGCGCGGGTTTGCTCGATGAACAAACCTATCTGCGCAAACTGGCCAATGATACTGACTCGTTCGAGCGCCGTCCGGCGCACTTGACGCAATCGGCGGAAGAATCGAGCCTGAACGCGTGGCTGGAAAAGTATTCGTACTATCGCCAGCCGCAACGCAGCATCTCGTACTACAACAAGGGCGAACTGCTGGGGGTGATTCTCGATCTTGCCATGCGCGAGGCCAGCCATGGATCGGCTTCGCTGCGCGACCTCTTTCAGTCGATGAACCAGGACGCGAAGCAGGGCAAGTTTTTTGCCGACTCCGAAGGAGTGCGTCAATCCGCGGAAAAGGTCAGCCACGCCGATTTGAAATCCTTCTTCGATCGATACGTAGCCGGAACCGAAGAAATTCCGTGGAACGACTACTTCAAGACTGTGGGCCTGCATTTATCCCAGGTACGTGGCACCGTCGCCGACCCCGGCTTCACCGCGATTCGCGCCTTCGGAACTCCTCCGGTAGTCGCCAGTCTTTCCGGGAGTGGAGGCGCCGAGCATGCCGGGCTCGCGGTCGGCGATTCGATCCTGCAATTGAATGGACGCGCCGTGAACGGCGACTTCAACTACCGGTTGGCGCAGTTGCGCGCGGGCGATATCATTCGTCTGCGCGTCCGCAGTCATCGCGGCGAACACGAAGTACACTGGAAACTGGCGAGCAAAGAGCAGGTTGAGTTTCGGCTCGAGGATGTGGACAATATCACGCCACAGCAGAAGGCTCGTCGTGCCGCCTGGTTAGCAGGCGAATCCGAAGCGTCCGGAGAAGCGCACCCGTGATCCGCACCATCGCCATGCTGATGCTCTGGGCCATCCTCCTGCCCATCGCGGCACTGTTCCTGTTTCCCTGGACCTTTCTGGTCGGCAATGTGAACACGCTCTATCGCGTGTCGATGTGGGGAGCCTGGAACGCGGTTCGCCTGGCGGGGGTCAGAGTGCGTGCGGTTGGACTCGACAAGCTTGATCCGGCTCGCACCTACATCTTCATGTCGAACCACGTCTCCAACGTCGACCCGCCGTTACTGATGCCGCTCATACCGCGCCGCACTTCCATCATGGCCAAGAAAGAATTGTTCAGCTACCCGCTGCTGGGAAAAACCATGCGTTTGGGGTCGCTGGTTCCAGTCGACCGTGGCAATCGCGACGCCGGCATCGCCGCCGTGCGCGCCGCTTCCGAGGTGATTCGCAGCGGAATCAATATGACCATCTACGTCGAAGGCAAGCGCTCGTTCGACGGAAAGTTGCTGCCCTTCAAGAAGGGGCCGTTCTATCTTGCGGAAGAAACCGGTGTCCCGATCGTTCCTGTGACCATCGTCGGATCGCATTACGTGATGCCGAAAGGCCGCTTCGCCATCAAGCCGGGAGATGTCACCGTCATCTTCCATGACGCGATCGAGCCGAAAGATTTCGGCAGCCGCGAATGCCTGATGGAAAAAGTTCGCCGCGTGATCGATAGCGGCCTGCCGCCCGAATATCAGGAGACCCCGCAAGCTGTGAAAGCCAGCTAGAGCCGGGATCCGGGCCTCGATGGAGAGGCGGGCGTCCGTTCGTCTGTCGCGTAGCGACGAAAGATGTCTGCCCCGCTTTACTTCCCACGCCCACCCACGTCCGGCACCCCGTCCGCGACAATCAGACTTCTCGTGCTTTGCTCGTACGAAACCACAAGCCGCTTGCCGTCGGGCGTGATGTGGAAGGTCTCGATGTTTACGTCAGGGGACGCTTGCAGCAGCACCTGCGCCGGTGTCCCATCGGGGGAAGGAAACGCTCTGCGCACGATGCCGCCGGATTTGTTGTCGATGTAGACGATGGAGTGCCCATCTCCGGAAAATCTGGCGCGGCGTCCCGCTTGTTTGAAATCCACCGGCGCTCCGTCGGAAAGGCGCGCCACGCGGATCGTGTTGTCCAGAACTCCGCTTTGCACGTGATAGAGCACATACTGGCCATCAGGGCTGATGTCGGGCCAGGAAACGGAGCCGGGAACCAGCAACGTAGCTTGCGAACCGTCCGATCGCACTTTCCAAAGTCCTGGATGCGCCGTCTGCGCCGAAGCGTACACCACCCATTCATCGGCCGTAGCCGCGGGATTCTCGGCGTCGCCGCCGTCGTGGGAAACCTGGCGGGGGGCGCTACCATCGCGGTCAGCCATCCAGATCTCAAAATTTCCGCTGCGATTGGAACTCCACAGCAAGTGCTTGCCATCCGCGGTGACAAACGGATCCCAATCGGAAGATGGATTGTCCGTCAAACGGCGCACGGAATCGGTTTTGGTGGAAACCTCCCACAGGTCCACATTGCCGCTGCGTGAGGAAGAGAAGACCACCGCCTCCCCGTCAGGAGCGAAATACGGCTGGCGGTCGATGCTGCTGCCGCGGGTGAGCCAGCGCTGCGCTTCGCGGGAATCCAGAGGAATCTCCTTCAGGTTGTTGCGTTGCATGAGCGAGTCGAAGATTATGCGGCCGGGCCCCGCGATTTCCAGCCGCGATACCGGCGACTGCACGGTGAACAATGTGCGCGCCTTCCCGGTGTCGACGTTTTGCATCAGCACCGGTCCGGCCGAGCCCGTGGGAGACTCGAACAGACCGCCGGTTTCCGCCGCCGATTCCGGCGCCTCGTAAATCACGCTTTGGCTGTCGCCCGACCACGCAACCGCCGAGAGAGCGCCGCTCGGCACGGGACACTGCAGTTCCCGGATGTCTTTTCCGTCAGGACTGACCAGAACCACATGGCGCACCGGCGTGCCGACCGTTCCAACGCGTTGCTCGGTCAAGGCGATTTTCGACCCATCCGGAGCCCAGGCAGGCGCCACAAGGTTGCGCGCCGCAAAGCTCGCTATGATCCGTGAAGTCCCTTCCGCGATCGAAGCGATGCCCACCTCCGTGGTCAATTTGGGTCCGGCATTCTCGAAGCGCACGAACGCCAGTTGCTTCCCGTCGGGAGACCAATTCGCGTCGTCCACATTGTCGAGCAATTTGCGCGGCTCGCCGCCGAGCGATGGAATCCGGTAGGCAGCACGATTGTCGATGTACAGCACCCAGGCGTTGTCGGGCGAGAAGCGCGGATTGATGTCGAACGGTCCTGGGCTCAGGGCGGTCTCGCTGCCGCTCTCCAGTTGTTTCAGCCAGACGCGGACCTTGCCGTCGCGATCCGAATTGAACGCCACCAGGCGCCGGTCCGGAGAGACGCTGGGGTTCAAATCGTTTCCCGAGAAAGTGAGCGTATGGAACGAGACCGAGTCGACGGCCGGACGCGGCAGCAACCAAGCGGTCAGCGCTGCGCCTAGAAGCAGGCCCGCCAAGCCGAAAATTGCAGGTTTGAGCCACTTGGGGCGCGCCGAGGATGCAGCCGCCTGCGCTATCTGGACGGAGGTCGTGGCATCCGACAGATGATCGCGCATGTGCTGCAGATCGCGCGCCAGGTCCCGCGTCGAAGTGTAACGGTCGTCGGGATCCTTCGCCAGGCAGCGCTCGATGATCCAGCGCAGCGGTGTCGGCGTCCTGGGGCTTGCCTCGCTCAGCGGTTGCGGGTCATCTTCGATGATCGCTGCCAGAGTCTGTGCCGAGCTGGGGCCTTTGAACGCCTGCTTGCTGGCGACCATCTCGTAGAGAATCGCGCCGAACGAGAAAATGTCGGAGCGGTAGTCGATCTCGCCGGCTCGCGCCTGCTCCGGCGACATATATCCCGCCGTTCCCATCACCATGCCCGGATGCGTGGCGGGAACCGCCGAGGTCATGGTTTGATTGTCCCCGAACGAAGGCGCCAGCTTGGCCAAGCCAAAGTCGAGAATCTTCACGAAGCCGTCGCGCGTGACCATGATGTTTTCCGGCTTCAGGTCACGGTGCACGATTCCCGCCGCGTGGGCCTTGGCCAGCCCGTCTGCGATTTGCGCGGCGATCTGCAACCCCTTCTTGATGCCCAGCGATCCCGCCTCCAGTAACCCGCGCAGAGTCTTGCCGTCCACGAACTCCATGACGATGTAAGAAGTCGAGTCCTGGCTGCCCACGTCGTAGATGGAGATGATGTTGGGATGGTTAAGGGCAGAAGCCGCCCGCGCTTCCTGCTCGAAGCGGCGTAGACGCTCCGGGTCGGCGGCGAACGCCGGGGAAAGAACCTTGATGGCAACCTGCCGCCCGAGACTGCTCTGCGTGGCGCGGTAGACCTCGCCCATCCCTCCCGCGCCTAACGGAGATTGGATTTCGTAAGGCCCGAGTTTTGTGCCGGGGACGAGATTCACGAGTGGTGAGGATTATAACGTCGAAAGGCGTCGAGGGAATGGCCCGAACCGGCCGGCGACTCCGCCACCACGCCAGAATACAAATCCTTGAGCGGAATTCGTCAGCGCCGTCTACGCCAACCCAGCCACGCGCCCAGCACCACTCCGCCCAGTGCGGCAGCGGTCAGCTTGCGCCGGTCGCTGATCGGAACGAATCGGGTTTGCTGCGCGCTCACTTCGATCACGCCGACGGGAATCGCCCGCACGCCTCCACCGCCACCGCCGCCCTCACCTCGCGCGCTGGTCTCGCCCATGCCTCCGGTACCCGCCCCGGCGCCGTAGCCGTACATGACTTTCGCTACCGGAATGATGGTTTTCCCGTGCGCGGGAATCGGCTCGCCGTAAATCGTCTTCACGCTTGCCTGACCAAGAATGCCTTCTTTGAGGGATTGCAAAAGAGCCACGCTACCCATGAGGAACTCCTTGAAACAACATTATCCCCGCAGATGGTGGCGGAAGGCTAGCTCCCACCAAAGGTCGGCTAGCTCACTCCTGGGGCAGACTTGTCAGCCGCAACGCGATTTCCTTCGGATCCGCCGCGGTCACATACCCGTTCCCGTTGAATTTTGAGGGGTTCGGAATCTGCTTCCACGCGTCCAGACTCTTCTGGTACGAGGCGCGCGCCTGGTGGAACTGGCTGGATCTCGAGGCTGCATCCGGCGCGGTACGCGCCTCCGCCGCCGCAACCTGGCCCAGCCCTGTGTATGCGTCGGCGGCTGCGTAGATAGCGGGAATGTCCATGTGCGCGAGCGAAACAGGCAGGTTCGCCGTATCTAGGGCTTTCTTGTACGCGGCCGCCGCCTCCTGCAATCTGCCCATCTTCACCAGCGCGTTTCCTATCTTCGTTTCCACCATCGCCAGATCGCAACGGGCGTCATCGTACCGCGCTTGATCTTCGGCCAAGCCTGCCGCTGCCTTCTGGTAGTTCTTCAAGGCTTCGGTCATGTGGTGAGTGCCGGCTTGGGCTTCGCCAATCCACGCCTGCATCGCGCCCGGTCCGGGCCCGACGTCTGCCTCCAGATGAAGGGCGAGGTATCCCTGAAATGCCTGTTCGAGAACAGTCAGCGCCTCGGCGTTTCGGCCGGCCGTTGCCAGCGCTCTCCCGTCCAGAAATTCCGCGACCCAAACGTCGGATTGCAGCATCTGGTTTTCAGGGTCGAGTTTGGCAAGGCGGTCGATGAGCTGGCGAGACCGGTGGTAATCGTTGCGGGCGGCAGCGATGTCCCCCTGCATCAGTTCCACTTCACCGCGTTTCGCTTCGGCGGCGCTCAATTCCCGAATCACACCCGGATCATCCCCTGCCGCCTTGACTAACGTTTCAAGGTCGGCAATGCCCTCATTGATCAAACGCAGCGCCTCCTCTCGCGATGCGAAGCGGCCGGTCTCATGCCCCAGCAGCACCGTGATCTTGGCCAGACCCTGGCGGTTTCCCGGATAGTCCGGCTTTGCGCGCAGGATCTCCCGGCGTAGGTCGCGGACTCTGCGATACGACTCGATCGACTGCAAACGGTCTCCCATGGCGTCCTGGATATCGGCCAGGGTCATATATTCCTGCGCCCGTTCCGCTTTGACATCAATATTGTCACCATGATCCTGGACGAGCGGATCGGTGACCGCGAGCGCCCGGCCGATTTCCGCGCGGCCGGTGGGTTCGTAGATGTCGAAGAAAGCGCGCCAGCGGTAGGCCATGGCCAGATTCAGTTGATCGCTCACATTGTGGGGATTCGCCTTCGCGACCGCTTCGAATAAGGCCATCGCCTTCTTGTTGCTGATCTCAGCTGCGTTGACCTGCCCCAGATTCGATTGCGTGGTGTCACCCTGCACCGTCGCCAGGCGCTGGTACCCCCATGCCAGTTCGCGTTGCAGATCGACATCCTCGTTTGCGTCCTGCGAGAGCTTATCCAGATACTCCACCGCGCGGTCGAGCAGAAGCTTGCGGGAAGGCGTGGCCCCCGGCAGATGCACAATCGAATCATGAATCTCGAAGATCAACGAGTTGGCGAGTTTGCGTACGTCGTTAAAGCGCCTCTCAGCTCTCTGGGCATTGGCGGCGGCGATGCGGGTTTCGCGCACCGTAGCCACAACTCCGCTCACAATGGCGAGGGCGACCAGCGCGGCGGCGGTCATGCCAATCTTGTGGCGCCGCAGAAATTTGCCCGCGCGATAGTTCCACGATCCTTTGCGCGCCGTGACCGGAAGGCCTTCTATCTCGCGCCGAACGTCTTCCGAAAACTGTTCGACCGAGGAATATCTGCGCTGGGGCTCCTTACGCAAGGCTTTCAGCACAATCGTGTCCAGGTCGCCGCGTAGACGGCGGCGCAGCTTCACTGGCGAGTCTTCGCCCCTCCGGCGCCAGTCCGGCTGGGAAACTGCGGACTCGTTGCGAAGAACGGCATTACTGGGGCGTTCGGGCTCGGTGTCGGTTATGGCGCGGGCCAGTCCGGTGGGCGAATGTTTGTCTACACCATAAGGGGAATGGCCAGTAAGCAACTGGTAGAGCACGACGCCCAGGGAATAGACATCGGTTGCAGTCGTGATCAGTTCGCCCCGCACCTGCTCGGGGCTGGCGTACTCGGGAGTGAGCGGGTGCAGGAGGGTGGTTTCGCCGCCCGTGGGTGAGTCCAGGATTTTGGCGATCCCAAAATCGAGCAGCTTCGGGACTCCTTCTCCCGTCACCAGAATATTGCCCGGTTTCAAGTCACGATGGACGACGAGGCGTTGATGCGCGTAGTGCACGGCGGCACAAACCTGCCGGAACATTGCCAATCGCTCGGAAACAGACAGATGGTGTTCATCGCAGTAGCGATCCATGGGCGTGCCGTCGATGAGTTCCATCACCAGGTAGGGAACGCCGCTTTCGGTCGTGCCGCCATCGAGAAGTCGCGCAATGTTGGGGTGGTCGAGCGTGGCTAGAATCTGGCGCTCATGGCGGAAGCGCTCCAGCAGGAGGCCGGTGTCGAAGCCTCCGCGGACCAGTTTGACGGCAACCTCTTTTTCATACTGACCGTCCACGCGCCGGGCGCGGTAGATCTCTCCCATGCCGCCATGACCGATCTGTTCCAGGAGTTCGTAAACACCGACTCGCTGGCCGACGCGCCCGTCCGCCCCGGCGGGCAGGGATTCCAGAATGTCGACAGCAGGCGTTCCGAGAAAATCGCCGCTGGCGCGGGTTTCATAACGAAGCAGCGATTCAACTTCATCACGCAGTTCCCGGTCGGTGCCGCAAGCCTGATCCAGGTAGGGCGGACGTTGTGCCTTGTCGACTGCGACCGCTTGCTCGAAGATTTCCCGTACCTGCCGCCAACGCTCGGGATTCATGCCGGCGTTCCTCGATCCAGTTCGCGGTAAAGCCACACCCGGGCCGTGTTCCAGTCCCGTGTCACGGTCGAGGTGGAGATGCCCATGACTTCCGACGCATCTTCGATCGAAAGGCCCGCGAAAAATCGCAGTTCCACAACCCGGCTCTGTTGCGGATCGATTTTGGCGAGATGCTTGAGCGCGTCGTCGAGTGCGACTACATCGACGTCCACGCGCTGCGGCAGGGACGCCGCGTCGTCGAGCGTTACCCGGCAGGCGTCGCCGCCGCGCTTGGCAGCTCGCCGGTTTCGCGCGTAGTCGACCAGGATCTGCCGCATCAGTTGGGCCGCAACCCCGAAGAAATGCGCTCGATTCTGCCACTCCGGCAGGTTCTGCTCGACCAGCCGCGCGTAGGCTTCGTGGACTAGGGCCGTACTCTGCAGGGTGTGCCCCGGACGCTCGCGCTGCAGGTAGTGATGCGCCAAGTGGCGTAGTTCGTCGTAGACCAGCGGCACCAGGGCATCGAGCGCCGCCCGATCTCCGCCGCGCCAGCGAACCAGCAATTCCGTGACCTGATGGGAAGACCCGCGCTGCACGTGCACGCCCCAAAACGCGCGAGGAATAACGCTGGCGCGCAGCATATCGATTCCTGGCATGGGTGTCAACGATCCGGAATTGGACCGATCTTATTGGAAGGAAATCACTTGATGATCTTTTCGATCGATCTTGCCGGTTCGCGGCAGGTTTTCTTGCCCTCTCTGACGCAAATCGACCTGCCAATTTCGCCTTAACAGAATAGGAAGGCAGTTCGCAGGCGGCTACGGCTGAGTCTGAACTCTTTGGGGGGGCTTGGACCAGCCGTGATGCCTGCCGATTGCATTCCGCCATCACCACAAGGAGTCACTATGCCTTCCAAAACGTCGCGTCGCATCGGTTGGTTCGCGGTCCTGCTCACCGCTATGGCGGTCCAGGCTCAGGATCTGCACATCAAGAACAGTATCTCTGTCGGCGGCAACTTCGTCTCCAGTTCGGAGACTTCCATCAAAGGCGCCCGCGAGCGCTCTGTGAATCAAGGGCCAAACGGAAGCACGATCACGCTCCGACAGTGCGACCTCAAGCGCACCGTGACCCTGAACGAGCAAGCCCAGACTTACCTGGTTTCGAACGATCCCCAGGATGAGAACGCCGCCAGGGCTGCGGCACTCGCCACCGGCGCACCGGCGGCGGAGGTTTCCGGCGGAAAGATCACCGTGACCACCACTGTCACCGATACCGGGGAGCGCAAGGTGATGTACGGCTACCAGGCCAGGCACCTGAAAGCCAAGGTGGTGGAGGAGCCTTCATCGGATGCCTGCAACCAGGTACGCCGGTCGTTCGACATCGATGGCTGGTTCGCTGACATATCGAAAGAGCAAGCTGCTTGCGCGCAGATCGCTCCTCCCGTCCAGCAGGGCACGGGATGCCATGACACGGTAATCGCTCGCCGCGTTGGCAGCGGCAAGCCCGGCTATCCGCTTCGGGAGACCATCGCCATGCCGGCGCCCGACGGCAGCACTACCACGGTGACGATCCAGATCTCGGAACTCACCAAGCAGGAACTTGCTCCCGGAAATGTTCGACGTGCCGGCCGGATACCGGCAGGTCAACTCGTTCGCGGAACTGAACGGTGTGCCTCAGGGGACACAACAAGCGGGTGGCGGGCCGGCGATGAATCCCGGTACGGACCCCGCTGCCCGTAGCGCGGCGGGCCAGCAAGCCTCGTGGCAGATGGCCAAACAGATGAGCCAAGGCATGATGCCTCCGATGGGGATGCCGGGTGCGGGTGGTTCGCAAGCCGCCAGTACAACCGTGGCGTCTCCTCAGCCACTGGGAGCGAAAGCCGCGGGGAAGATCCGCATTGGGGTCGCCCCGCCGGAAGCACAGGTAGGTCAAGGCAATAATGCGGGAGCGGATTACAGCACGCCCATCCGTAATGCGGAGGTTGCGCTAATGAACGGACCGGCGGTCGAGGTCACTGCCCTCGACTCGCACATCGCGATGCAGTTGCAAGCCGAAGCTCAGCAGAAACAGTGCGATTACATTCTGTATTCCAGTGTGGCGGTGAAACATAGCTCCAGCGGCGGCTTCGGCCGGTTCATGAAAATGGCTGCGCCGGTTGCCAGCATGGTGCCCATGGCTGGAATGGGAGGCGGAATGGGAGGCGCCGTTGCCGCTCAGGCAGCAGGCGCAGCCGCATCCGCTGCGGCGATGTCAGCACAGCAGCAGGCTATGAACCAGCTCACCGGCTTCAACGGACAAATCAAGTCGAAGGACGACGTAACCGTGGAGTACCAGCTGGTGCGTGCTGGCCAAACCTCGCCTCAACTGCAGAGCTCACTGAAGGGCAAGGCAAAGTCGGATGGCGAAGACGTGCTGACCCCGCTTCTGCAGCAGACCGCGGTCAATGTGCTGACCGAGGTGAGCAAGAAGTAAAGGAACCAGGTTGCGGGTGGGTGCGGCTTTCACTCCGGTGGAAGCCGTACCTTCTCTAGTCCAGTTGCAGCAGGCCGATGTTAGCGGCTATGAACGAGCAAGTGCTTCGCCGTCGCATCTTTCATGAATGCCAACCCATCACTTGGACATTCCAATCGGTAGAGGAAGGCACAGCTGAAACCACACGGCCCCGCCCGAAGGCTTGTTTCGGACGAAGGTGTCGCGCTGGTACTTGAACGCCAGGCCACTGTGAGCGCCGAGCTTGAGACGAATCTCGGGCCCGATGGTGAAGTCGCGCCCGCGAAATCCATCGCCCACCGCGACTCCGTTTTGGGTGTCGCCGGTGGTTTGCTGATAAAGGTACCCGTTCACTCCCACCGCCAGTTTCTTAAGAAGCTGCTGCATGACCGCGTACTCTCCAGTGAATTCGTGGCCGCTGCGATAGTGAGTATCGGGATTTGTGAAATTGACGATGTACAGCACCTTGGAGCTGACTTCCGTCTTTCCCGCCCGCGGTAAGTAACTGAATGCCCCACCCGGTCCGGCGGCGAAGTTGTGCTGCCCGATGTTGAGAGGATCGGACTTCGAATACGGAGTTCCGGGAAGCCAGACATCCGGTTCAAACGACCAGTGCCAGTTGCCGCGGTTGTACCCGATCTGGGCAACACCAACGGCGATGTTCCCGATTCCCATCTTGCTGAAGCTCTTTCCCGGTACTGCCAAGCGCTCATAGATTACGGGCACCGCAACGTTGCTGTTGAGAGACCCTCCGAGGACGTGCACATTCCAGTTATGAACCAGCTTCACGGCATTGGCAAAAACATCCAACCTGAACCCAGGAACGGAACTATGGCCGCCTGCATCCGCGAAATGGCTGGCGGTGTAAAACGTGGTGAACTCGTAGAACATGGTGCCGTGCGGAGGAGGAGTCATCCCGGGAAGCACGGTTTCGACGCCCACGGGATAAACGCTGGCGCCATTTTCCGAGGCGCCCGCGAACTCGACCAGCAGCGCAAAAATTGCCGCCGCCATCAGGGCTGCACGAATCCGTGGCCGCGAACCCAATGTCCGCCGGCGCAAGCAAAGGAATCCCATTCCCTGATCATCGGCAGCAGGCGGGAGTGGTCCCGGTTACGAATGGGCGTGGGCCTTGGCCGAACCTGCGGGGAAGCGTCCGTAGTGGGAGTCCAGGACTGAAGGGAAGTGCGAAAACGTCGATCAATGACTGAAGAGCCGAATCCTACGGCAGCGAGGATTTGTATTATGACAGGCGAGCCCGGAGTCTCAGGAGAGGGTCATTCCCTCGCGCCCACGGCAAAGGACGAGTTCGACCATTCCCTGGTGCGGGCGATTTATGAGGTGTCGCCCGACGGAATCCTGGTCGTCGGCGCCGATAACGTGGTGGTCTCGCATAACCAGCGGTTCCTGGACGTCTGGCAGATCTCCGTCCCCGGAGCGGATGCCGCCCGAGCGGGCATTATGACCGGAACCTCCGACACCCCCCTGCTGGCTTCGGTTCTGGAACGCGTCAACGACCCCGATGGTTTTCTGAAGCGGGTGCGCGAACTTTACAACGATCCGCAGGCGGAGGATCACTGCGAAATCGCGCTGAAAGATGGCAGAACGCTGGAGCGCTACTCCACCGTAGTGCGGAATCGTCGCGGCGACTACATGGGCCGGGTGTGGTTCTTCCGCGACATTACCCACCGCAAGCAGATGGAAGCTCACCTCAGGAAAGCGCGCGCCGAGGCGGAAGCGGCGAATCGGGCCAAAAGCGAATTTCTGGCCAACATGAGCCACGAGATCCGCACTCCGATGAATGGCATCATCGGCATGACAGAACTCGCCCTTTCCACCGAACTCACCGGCGAACAGCGGGAATTTCTTGCCATGGTGAAGTCCTCGGCGGATTCTCTGCTGCTCATCATCAACGACATTCTGGACTACTCCAAAATCGAGGCGGGCAAGATCATCCTCGATCCTCAGCCCTTCGATCTTTCCGCATTGGTCGGCGACACCACCACCACGCTGGCGTTGATGGCGCACCGGAAAGGTCTGGAGTTGGCTTTCCACCTGGAGCCGGACGTGCCGCAGGAAATTGTCGCCGACTCTCTGCGCTTGCGTCAGATCCTGCTGAACCTGACCAGCAACGCGATCAAGTTCACGGAGAACGGAGAAGTGGTCGTCCAGGTGAGCACGGAAGTGGGAGAAGGTGCGGCGCCGCAGCTACACTTCGCCGTCCGCGATACCGGAATCGGAATTTCCCCTGAGAAACAGCGCAAGCTGTTTCAGGCGTTTGAACAGGGAGATTCGTCCATGACCCGGCAATATGGAGGCACGGGACTCGGGCTGGCGATCTCGAAGCGGATCGTGGAGTTGATGGGCGGGCGCATCTGGTTGGAGAGCATTCCGGGTGCTGGCTCGGTTTTTCATTTCACCGTCGCATTCACCCCGCGCAAAGCTGCGGGCGGCGGTCACTTCAAGCCTGCCTCCATGGAAGACCTGCGGGGATTGTCGGTTCTGATCATCGACGACAATGCCACCAACCGGCAGATTCTGCGCAAGACCGCCGAACACTGGCAGATGCATCCCCAGGAGGCGCACTCGGGCTTCGAGGGCCTGGCGAAGCTGGAGGACGCCTGGGCTACGGGCCATCCTTTTCGCCTCGTCCTGCTCGATGAGCAGATGCCGGGGATGGATGGCCTTGAAGTGGTGCAACGGGCTCGGGCTCGGCCGGAATTACGCGATGCGACCATCATGATGCTGACGTCGGCCGACCAAACCGCTATTGCCGCGAAGTGCCGGGAACTGGGCGTGAGGGTGTGTCTAGTCAAGCCTATCAAGCCCGCCGAATTACTCAGTTCAATCCGCATGGTCTTGGGCAAGTGCCGCGGCGAATCGCCGGAGGCGGTTCCCGCCGAAGGCGCCAAAACAGAGCGACGTCTGCACGTTCTGCTGGCGGAGGACAACCTGGTAAATCAGAAGCTGGCGACTGCACTGTTGGAGAAGATTGGACATCGAGTGACCCTTGCCGCCCACGGCGCCGAAGCTCTCCGCAAATGGAGTGCG
Organism: Terriglobia bacterium; assembly: GCA_963832635.1. GTDB lineage: Bacteria > Acidobacteriota > Terriglobia > Terriglobales > Acidobacteriaceae > DATFTE01. Next base: position 325,840 of record CAWHVH010000008.1, read on the forward strand.
GACCGCTTCGACCTGATTTTTATGGATGTGCAGATGCCGGAAATGGACGGCCTGGAAGCGACCACCCGCATCCGTGAAATCGAACGGCTCAGGGGAACCCACACGCCCATCGTGGCCATGACGGCCCACGCCATGACGGGCGACCGTGAACGCTGTCTCGCCGCGGGAATGGACGACTATATTTCCAAGCCCATTCAGCGGAAGACCTTGACGACGATGTTGTCCCGATATTTCGCCGAAGAGAACCCCAGGCTTGCCGAAAGCGAAGCTTCGAGCGGAGCCCCCGTGGCGCAGGCTGTGGATAGGTCCGCGCTCTTGGGCCGCTTGGATGGCGACGAGGAACTCCTGCAACAACTGATCGACATTTTCATGACTGAATCCAAACCGTTGCAGGAGCAGGTCGCGCAGTCGGTAAGGGAGAACGATGCGCAAGCTCTGGAGCGTGGGGCCCACAAACTCAAGGGGGCCGTCAGTGTCTTCGGAGCTTCGCAAGCCATGCAAGCCGCGCAAGCTTTGGAGAAGATGGGAAAGCAGTGCGAGCTGAACGGTGCCCCAGACGCCCTCAGGGAACTCGAAAAGCAGATGGCGGCGCTCGAGAACGCCCTCTCTGCACTGAAACGGGGAGCATGTCAAAGATCCTAGTGGCCGACGATGATCCCTTGTCCCGCAAACTGCTCGGCAGCTTGCTGACCAAGTGGGGGTACGAGCCGGAGATCGTGGACAACGGCCTGGATGCGCGGCACATCCTGCGGCAGGAATCTGCTCCCAATCTCGCGATCCTGGATTGGATGATGCCCGGGCTGAACGGACTCCAGGTGGTTAAGGAACTGAGACACGCGAACCGCGACGCCTACACCTACGTGTTATTGCTGACCTCCAAGGCCGAAAGGGCAGACGTTCTGGCGGGGCTGGACGCGGGCGCTGATGACTATTTGAAGAAGCCCTTTGATGCCCAGGAACTGCGGGCGCGGCTGCGGGTGGGAAGCCGCATCCTCGATCTTCAGCGGAAACTGGTTTGCGCGCTTGCAACCTCGGAGCACCGGGCAACGCACGACTTCCTTTGCGGGCTCTACAACCGGGGCGCGATTATAGAGATACTCACGCGCGAGGTCGCCCGCTGGCAGCGCGAGAAAAGCATTTTCAGCATTTGTATCGCGGACGTCGACCATTTCAAGGCCATCAACGACACCTATGGACACATGGTGGGAGACGAAGTATTAAAGCAACTGTCGCGTCAGATGACCTCGCTGTTGCGCACCTACGATTCCATCGGGCGCTATGGGGGAGAAGAATTCCTGATCGTGATTCCACATTGTGATTCGGAAAAAGCTGCCAGCATCGCCGAACGCATCCGTGGCCGGTTCGCCCTCGACGAGTTGCGCATCAATCAGTCTTCGATTCCTGTAACCATCAGCTTGGGAGTGAGCACCATCTCGCCCGAGAATTCGACCGTGAGCGCTATGTTGCAGGCGGCGGATGTGGCACTGTACGCCGCCAAGAACCAAGGGAGAAATCGGGTGGAACTGTACACGCCGGAGTTGGCCCGCCCCATCCGCTGACCTTAAACCATCTCTGCCGCAAATCGCGGACCGATCGCGGAGGTCGTCGAGCCGCCATGAAGTCCGCGTCCTGCGGGACACTTAAGAGTTTTTCCCGCCCCTCCCCCGCACCGCCCTGGCAATTTCCGGCAATCTGGCAAAGGCTGCGGTCGCCCGCAGCCACTGCTTGTGATCGAATGCCGGCGAGCCGCTGATCATTGAGCCCGCGGGAATGTCTCCGTGCGTGCCACTCTGGGCGGTGATCACGACGTTGTCTCCGACGTGGCAGTGGCCCGCGACCCCTACCTGTCCGGCAAGAATCGCGTTCTTGCCGATCTCGGTCGACCCTGCAAGGCCCACTTGTGCGCACAGCAGCGTGTCTTCTCCCACCCGCGAGCCATGGCCTACCTGCACCAGATTGTCGATTTTGACGCCGGACGCAATGCTCGTCTCCCCCACGCTCGCCCGGTCGATGGTGCTATTCGCCTGCACCTCCACGTTGTCACCGAGGATCGTCGGCCCCGATTGCAGGATCTTGTACCAGTGTCCCGCATCGTCCTTGGCAAAACCAAAGCCGTCACTGCCGACGACTGCGCCGTTCTGCAGCACAACGTTGTTGCCCAACCGGCAATCCTCGCGTACCACGGCATGCGCATGGGCGAAGAAGTTGTCACCGATTCGGGCTCCGCGATAGACGACAACATGCGGCAGCAGGACTGCGTTATCCCCAATCACCACGTCTTCGGCGATCACGACGTAAGCGCCGATGTGCGCGTTCCTGCCAATCCTGGCCGATGGATCGACCACTGCCGTGGCATGCACGCCCGGCACATACTTTGGCGGCTGATAGAACAACTCGATGGCTCGTGCGAAGGCCAGGTAGGGATTCCTGGCTTGCGCAGCGTGGCGGTTGCGATGGCCGGGAAGTCGTCGCCGACAATGACGGCCGCCGCCCGCGTGGTCTTCGCCGCGGCCGCGTACTTCGGATTGGCCACGAAAGTAAGCTGGCCTGCGCCGGCCTCTTCAATTCCCGCAACGCCGGTGATTTCGGTCTCAGGCGAGCCATTTTCCAGGCGCGCACCCAGAGCTGAGGCGATCTGTGCAAGCTTCATAGAAGTGTTCCGTGAGCAACAGGGGATTGTAACGGACAGGCAGAGCGGACGGGAAAGTGGCTGCCCCTTGGCTCTGCAGAGACGCAGCCAATCTGCGTCCCTATAGGGGAGAGTGCGGTGGCTTGATGCGACGCCTATGTTCCTGGTCTGCGAACTGTCGCGGCGGATGATCGGAATGCGCGCCCGGCAGGGGCAACTCTCCCACCGACGTTCGGATGACTGCCCCCTGATCCGCCGAAAAACCGTTCGTCGTCGCAAACACAGGCTCATCGAAGAGCGAGCCCGCGTTCGATCCCGCCAGCGCGAACACCGAGAACGCCTTGCCTCCCGAGTACGCCACCGAACTGTAGTCGCCCACCATAAGTCCGGCAAATGTATTGGGCAGCCACGTGGGCGTCATCGGTCCGGCCAGCGTCGTGGGCGCGGTCCAGGTCGTGCCCCCGTCCAACGACGAGATAAATCCGGCATGCAGCGCGCAGGTCGAAGGAACGCAATTCGCGTTGGAGAAGAAGTAATACATCAGGCCCAGATGCGCGGTGCTTCCGCTGGTGGCCGGATCGACCGCCAGCCCGGGAATGAAGTAGTCCGCGGTGCTGTTGACCGCGTCAATCGGAACCCGTGTCGGCGTCGTCCAGATCACTCCGTCGGTCGAGGTGCTGAGGACCAGGTCGTTGGATGACGCAACCCACGCGGTAGCGGCAATCTTGCCACACCAGGTAGACCGTCCCACCGGCGTCTGCAATGGCGGCGGGCAGAGGAGAAGTGCGCAGGTTTCCCGCCACGAAATGGTCAGAGATCGAGGAAACTACATTGGCCGCGCTCCAGGTATTGCCTCCGTCTGACGAGGAGAACGCAATCATCGACAAGCCATCGAAGCTCTCAATCGGCACGATCACCTTGCCGCCAGGCTGAACTACGGGCTGCCCACCGATGCCGGAGGCAAGATTCAACGTGGTGCGCGCCGTCCCCCAGGTCTGGCCGCCGTCGGTGGACGTGCTCATCCAGATGATTCCGTTATTGGCAGGATCGTCCCATTCCACGTAGCAGTGTCCGTAAAACGGGCTGCCGCTGTTGCTGTCGCATGTCACCCAATTCTTGTCGGCATCGGAGGTCGTGCTGACGATAATCGGATTCCCCCAGTTCAAGCCATCGGTCGAGAGGCTCACTGCGACTTTGTCGGTCACCGCGTTGATGGGCAGTGTCGAGATCATCCACGTCCCGTGCGCGGCGTCGTACGCCACAGCCGGGTCGCTGGCGGCGCTGAAACTGCCACCCTGAAACGTAGTGATCCCGGGCAGAAAGCCGTTGGTCCAGGACGCGCCTCCGTCGGTGGAAGTAGCAAAGCCGATATCCGCGCCCCCGCCGCTGAAAATCCGTCCCACCTGAAAAGCGCTCACGATGGTCGAGCTATTGGCCCAGGCATGGGCTTCCACCTCGGTCTCATGCTGGCTGCTCGCGTTAGTGAAAGTATCGGTGCTCAACTGAGTGAGCGGCACCACGGCCGGAGGTGGAACCGTTGGCTGCGAAGGGTTGGAACCTGAGCCTCCACCGCAAGCCAAAGTGGTGGCGAGAGCAAGCGCGAGAATCGTGGTGGCGACGTGTCTGAGAGTCATGAGGGCAAATCGCTGAGTATCGTGCAACTCTGTTTTACTCCCCAAACATTGGAACTTGTCGTGCGTCATCCCCGGTATCACGGCGGCGCCGGGCGGCGCCTATGACCGCGAGCACGGTCAGGGACTCGAGCGCCGTACGCGGAACAAAAATGCGCTGCGTATTCGAACGCAGATCGGGGGGATTGATCAGAAATCCCTCGGCGGTGGTCAAACTGAGGTCGTTGGGCATCATTCCCTCTACCACTTCGTTGTCCCTGAAGCGCAGACGCACCCATAATCCTTCGGTTCGGGGGCGGCTGGTAAAGGTCTTGCGGGTCAGAGACTCGGCCTCGCCGAACTCGCGGACGAAATAGACGCCCTTAATATCCTTGAGATCGATAGCCACCACGTTGCCCGCGGTATTCAGCAATTCGAGTTTGCCCTCGTGCACAAAATTGGAGGGCGAGACGTACCCGTGGATGGTGTCGCGGTCCATCTTGCGCACAATCACTTTTTTGGTGGTGGAAGGCATGCTTGGGCTAAGAGCCCTTACAGCGCGGGTTTCCGCCGTTTGGCTCAACGCGATTCTCGCACTTTTCCGGCGAAACCGCTGGCGGCTCGTCCTTCCCTGTAGCCAAAAGGTTAACTATGTGATATTTTGTGGTGCTTGCCACAACCTAGCAAAACTTGTATAAGTCTAGCATATAGAACCATTTACATGGAGCCGACACAGAGTTCGGGCAGCCCGGGTTTGCCCCCTGTGGAAATCTCTGATGGGCTGCGGCAAGAGGAGACTCCCCGTTACTCGCAAGTAAAGCATGGCTGATTACATTTACACCATGGAAATCCGGCTGACGCCGGACCAGCAGCGCGGCGTCACCGTTGTGCAGGACATCGCGCGCGCCGCCGGGATGAATATTTACCTCACCGGCGGGGCTATCCGCGACATTATCAGCGGCTTTACCATCCGCGACCTCGATTTCACTGTCCAGGGAAATCCGCTCAAACTCCAGAAAGAGCTGGAACGCGCCGGCACCGTCATCTCGGCCTCGGACGACGATACCAAAACCCTTTACCTGGTTCTGCCGGGCGGTGTGCGCGCCGAAATTAGCATGGCCCGCACCGAGCACTACGAGAAGACCGGTAAGCCTCCGGTGGTTACGCCCGCTACCATCATCGAAGATCTGCGTCGCCGCGACTTCACCGTCAACGCCATGGCGCTCTCGCTGAATCCCGGATCGCGCGGTCTCTTGATGGATCCCTTCAACGGAGCGGCGGACATTGAGCAAAAGCTTCTTCGCGTGTTGAATAACTACGCCTTCGTCGAAGATCCCTCGCGCTTAATTCGCGCCAGCCGCTTTGCCGCGCGTTTCCACTGGCCGCTCGAGGAGCGTACGCAGGTTCGCTTCGATTCCGCCAAAGAAAACAACTACATCGAACACATCAGCGACAAGGCAATTGGACAGGAAATTGAGCAACTGGCCTACGAAGACGACCCGCTGCACATTTTGCGGGTGCTTGAAAAAGAAGGCTGGCTGAAGGTTCTGAATCCGCACTGGAATACCACCAAGATCGATACCAACGGGCTCGCCCAACTGCTCAAGACCCGCCAGCAGATGAACGAACTGGGCTATACGCCCGATCCCGCGCCAGCGGTGCTTTACTTCCTCACCAGCCGCCTCACAGACAAAGACATCGCCGATATGCGCAAGCTGATTCCGCGCAAAGATCTGGTCGAGGCCTGGCGCGATCTCGAAGACAACGCGAAGAGTTTGGCGAAGCGGCTTACTGGCAAGGAAGCGGCCACCCCATCTCGTACCTGGAAACTATTGTCCGATGCGCGCCCAGAGATGACGCTGTTCCTCGCGGTCACCGCGAAGCAGCAGGCAGTCGCGCTGAAGATCAAGAATTTCTTTACCAAGTGGCGTCAGGTGCAGCAGAAACTTCCGTTGCTGGAAATGACGGAGCTCCACATTACTCCGCAAATGCCGGAGTATCCCAGGATCGCCCACGACGTCTTCATGCTGCTGCTCGATGGCAAACTGCGTTCGCGGACCGAGATTCTGAAGTTCCTGAAGCCTCTGGCTCCACCGCCGCCTCCACCGCCACCTCCACCCCCAAAGCGAGGACGCGCCGCGAAGGCAGTTGCAATTCAAGCGGCCGCCCATCCGCCTGCGGCTCCAGTTCCTGCTGCGGGGAAGAAAAAGGGCACGGTTGCTGCCGCACCGCCTGCGCCGGCTCCGGCGCCAAAGCCCCAGGCCGCCCCAACGCCAAACAAGCACAAGGCGGCGAAACCCGTACCCAAAAAAAAGCACGCCGCCAAGCCGGTGAAGAAAGCTGCCAAGGCCAAGAAAGGCCGGTAGCCCTCGGTGCGATGGAGCGACGGACGTCCCCGCCGGTCGTGCATAGCGGCGACATCACGCAGACGCCAAAATGCCCTGCTGGACAAGGCGTTCCGCCCCGAAAACGGAGTTATAATGTCGGCATGCGTCGCCTGCTGATGATCGCGGCGTTAACCGCAGCCCTCACGATTCCGTGTGCATGGGCCCAGCGCCGCGGCGGTTCCTTCGGCGGCGGCCACATGGGCGGAGGCGCGCATTTCGGCTCGTTCTCGCACGGCCCCGTAATGATGAACCGAGGTGCCACGTTCACCACCGCTCCCCGCGGCAACGGCGTTCATTTCACCACTTCCTGGGGCAATCCCTACCACTACGGGCATGGCTACCATCACTATCGGCGGGGATACTACGGTTCCTACTACCCGTATTACTCCTATTCCGGGTACGGTCCTTACGGTTATGACCCGTTGCTCTGGGGTTCGCCTTCTTCCTACGACGATTCTTCCGAGCAGTACTACGAGCAGAACCAGCAATTGTCCCAGCAGGTGAACGAACTGAGCAACGAAGTGGAGCGCCTGCGCGACGAGGCGGAGATCCGCGCCTATACTCCGCTGCCCACCAACCGGCAGGCCGAACCGCAAGCCTTCCGCGAAAACCGATATCTCCGCGACCACGGTTCTGGTCTTCCGTGACAAGCACCGCGAAGAGATCAGCAACTATGCCGTGGTTGGACACACCCTCTGGATCTTCAACCAGGATCGCGCCAAGAAGGTTCCGCTCGCCGAACTCGACCTTCCCGCCACGGCCAAGGTCAACGACGATCGCGGCGTCGACTTCAGCATTCCCCGCTGAATCCCTCACAAGCTTCGCGAGATCCAGATCTATTACCGCGTGGTGTGGTGCAGGTGCTGCATGAGAGCGCAGCTGAGATGCCCCAGCACGAACCAGAATATTGCTTGCAGTACTGTCTTGGTGGTTTGCGTCATCGGCAGAGATTAGCTTGCGCGTTTCGTTCTGTGAAGTGAATCCTCTGACACTTTTGCTACACTCTCCATTCGCATTCCAAAGAGGTCATAAACGATGACGAAGCATGGACGGAAGGCCGTGTTTGTCGGAACCTGTTCCGCAGCCATTCTGATGTTAGCGGTCGCGATGCCAGCCCAGGCGCCCGGGGCCCAGAAAACCACCGAGCAGGTCTACAAGAACATTCAGGTACTCAAAGGGATTCCCTCCGATGAGTTGATTCCTTCCATGCAGTTCATCACCGCCGCCCTGGGAGTCGAATGCGACTTCTGTCATGTGCAGGGCGCATTCGACAAAGACGACAAGAAGCCGAAGCAGATTGCTCGCAAGATGATGACCATGATGTTTGCCATCGATAAAGACAACTTCGAGGGGCACCGCGTGGTGACCTGCAACTCTTGCCACCGCGGCTCACCGCATCCTGTTGGCACGCCCGTCATCGGCAGCGTCGAGCCCGCCGTCGAAGTCGCCGCCATGCACGAGATGCACGAAGAGGGAAGCGCCGAAGCAAAAGCGCCCGCCGGGCCCGGCGCCGATCAGTTGATCGAGAAATATATCCAGGCGCTCGGCGGCACCGCGGCCATTGAGAAAGTCAGCACCCGTATCGAGAAGGGAAGCGCCGAAGTCATGGGCGAAAAGCTGCCCATCGACGTCTACACCAAGGCGCCGGACAAGCGCCTCTCGGTCCTGCACCTACCGAAAGGAGACAGCATCACTGCCTATAACGGCAGCGGAGGCTGGCTGGGCTTTCCCGGCCGCCCCATTCACGACATGAGTGCTTCAGAAGCCGCGGCCGCAAGCCTCGACGCCGATCTCCACTTCGCCGCCGACATGAAAAAGATCTTCACCGGTTTCAAGCCCGCGGCGCCGGCGAAGATCGGAGACGTGGACGCTTATGTTCTCGTTGCCATGCGCGAGAGCCAGCCGCCCGTGAAACTCTACTTCGACCAGAAGTCCGGGTTGCTGGTTCGCATGCAGCGCTTTTCCGACACGCCGCTCGGACTCAATCCCACCGAAATCGACTACGCTGACTATCGCGAAGTGGACGGCGTGAAAACTCCCTTCCGCTGGACCCTTGCTCGCCCCTCAGGAGCCTTTACCATCCAGATCGACAAGGTCGAACAGAACGTTCCCATTGATGACGCCAAATTCACGAGGCCGCCCAATCCTCCGGCACCAGAAAAAGCGGACAGCAAGTAGCTCTTGCAAAATGTCAGTGGGAATCTGGGCAAGCAAACCGGGGCAAGCGTATCGCTACGTCCCGGCAAATTGGCGTGAGATAATGGGGTTACGTCGCCGTGGCCCCGTAGCTCAGATGGACAGAGCAGCGGTTTCCTAAACCGTTGGTCGGGTGTTCGAATCACCCCGGGGCTACCAATCCCTCTCGGAACACAGTTTTCTAGAAGACAAGCACCGTCACCCCTGTTGCCGTCCGAAGAGAATGCGAACCAACGTGACGCGAATCACTCAAAACAGCCTGACCGTCACGTAGACGGGGGGTGAGTGCAGGTGGTTTTGCACAGCCCCTCCGGTTGTCCGACCTTGACAACCTGTCGCATAAATGGTGCCCTAGCCAGAGTACATCGCTCAACTATCGTTACTAGAGACAGCCGTTGCCTGGAAGGGGTGCAACGGAAGTACCTAGTCGTTCTCGGCCGCGCCCGGATTTCGCAGCACTTCGTCGGGAGTTACTGTTTATGTTAGCGCCGGTCGCGGACTGTTCCGTATTTCTGTTAGCTGAGAACCGCTTGCTGCGGGAAGCTCTCGCCAAGATTCTGGAAAAAAAGAATGTGCTTCGGGTCATAGCCGCCAGTGCATTTTCCACGCAAGCCATCGTGGACATCGCAACCAGCCGGCCGCACATACTTCTGATGGATTCCCTGACATCGGAACTCTCCTATCTTGACTTTATCCGCCAGGTCCGGGACTGCGCGCACGAAACCAAGGTGGTCCTGATTGGCATGGATGCAGACGAGCGAACATTTCTGCAGGCGGTACGAGAAGGGGTACGGGGGTATCTGCTTAAAGATGCTTCTGCGTTCGAAGTTGTCGCGGCCGTGCGAAATGTGGCCAACGGCGAAGCCGTATGCCCATCTGCGCTCTGCACCTCGCTATTCGAATATATTGCCCGGCAGCGCCCCCAGGTCCCCAGCTTTCAGGTCAAACTCAACCTTGGCCTGACCAACCGCGAGCAACAGTTGATTCTGCTGGTAGGGCGTGGCCTCACCAACAAAGAGATTGCTCAAGAATTGCGGCTTGCCGAGCAGACGGTCCGCAATCACGTCCACCGCGTGTTGCGTAAGGTGGGTGTGAGTGACCGGCTGGCTGCGGTGGAGATGTGCCGTATGCAAGGGCTACCCGTTTAGAAGCTACCTCTCTGACCAGGGAATCTGACGTACCTCTCTGCGAGTTGCGGTGTCCCCGTATATCTCGCTTAGTACGGTTTCGGTACAAAGAGCTACTGAGTTGGTAGTCCATAAGTCCTTCGCGTACCAATCCGCATACTCTCTGCCGCCGCTACTTAGTGGGATCACTTTTGAGTCTTACCTCGAAAGGTGGGAATAGAGATACTGATGATCCTTGCTTGGAGCGCCAAAGTGCAAAAGATACGGGTCTTGGTCGCCAATCGCCCACGGCTGATGCGAGAGCTGGTGCTGGCTACCATCTCTGAACAGCCCGACATAGAAGTCATCGGCGAGATCCGGGATGATGCGGAAATAGCCAGCGTGGTGGCGGAAGTGCATCCCGACTTCGTGATTATGGCGCTCGGCAAACTGGATGAGCGCCCCGCACTATGTACGGATCTGATGCGGCAGTTTCCGCAGCTGAGGATTGTCGCGCTGGCCTCGGAACGCAACACCAGCATGTTCATCTGGTCGGTGTTCAAAGTCGAATCCGTCGATATTGAGTGTTCGGAGGAGGGAATTCTGAACGCGTTACGCGGTAAGGTGCAGTGCCTGAACGGATAGAGAATCCGCACGGCCTCGGTGGCGCGAGCCACCAGGAAAGTAACGACTGAAGTTACAAGCGATTCAGAGACAACGACTTATCTCACAGTACACCTGTAAGTGAGGTGGCGAAGCTGTGAGCGGGACGAGACTATGGGCAGTCTTCTGTTTAGTTCTTTAACGGGCATAGATGCCAGGCCGCTGGCCGGTGCGGCGAGGGTCACAATGCCGGTGGCTGATCCCTTGCGCTGGTTTGCCGTCTATACCTGTCCACGTCACGAGAAATATGTAAGACGGCAACTGGACGAGCGTCAGGTTGAATCATTTCTTCCCCTGTATCGCAGCACGCGGCGGTGGAAAGACCGGCGCAAACAGATTGAGTTCGCTCTCTTTCCCGGGTATGTGTTCGTGCACATGCTCGAGGAGCAGCGGCTTCGAGTCTTGGGACTTCCAGGTGTGGTTCGCTTTGTGAGTTTCAATGGAAAGCTGGCTGCCGTCAACGATCGTGAGATCGAGGCGCTGCGCAGTGGGCTTGAGCAGGGAGTGGTGGCGGAGCCTTATCCGTTTCTTCGGGTGGGCCGGCGGGTGCGCGTGGTTCGCGGACCGGTGACGGGGCTGGAAGGGCTCCTGGTCAGAAAAAAGGATCGGGTTCGAGTGGTGGTTTCGCTGCAAACAATCATGCAATCGGTTGCGCTGGAGGTGGACGCCGGAGATCTCGAGCCGTGCTGAGCGTTGAGAACTGCCCAGATAGCAGGCCGGAAGAGGAGATATGAGCAGACTTCACAAATCAGTAAGCCAATGGACGGCAGTAGCGACGTTGTCACTCGCGTGCACTCTGGGATCTCGGGTGGCTTTGTTCGGCCAGAGTCGTACGGTCGAGTCTCGGAAGACGGCAATTGAGGATTCGGAGTCTCGCGCCGAGAGAGAAGCAGAGCAACTGGTCTCCTTGTCGGCCAGCAAAATCGTCGCGCTTTTACAGCAAGAGACCGGGCTACTTCTGCAGGTGAAGAAGTTGCTTGTAAGGAAGGCATTTGAGCAGGGAAGGGTGCTCGATCCCGCGGACCTGTCGGATGAGGCGGTCTATCGTCTGGTTCAGCAAGACCAGCGCATCCGGGTGTTGATCACGCAAGAGATCGAAGACCGCGATTACGTGCGGGCCAAACCGGACAAGGCGGAACGCGAGCAGATGGAGCGCCGCGCGAGCTTGTCACCGCTCCGCCTTCGCCTCCAGACGCCTCTTCAGGGTCGGAGACGCTGAAGGCCTCGCAGTCGCAAGAGGACGCGTATTGGTCGAAGCGCGACCGGGTCCAGGTTCCGCAAGGGACCCCCAATCAGAGCGTCGCTCCGAATACCACCGATCCCGGGCATGTGACTCCGCAAGATCCTCAGGGATCCGACCCGATCAACAATGACCCGCGCCGCCAGGTCGAAATGGCGGGCGTCCAGAATTCGACTGGAGGTTTCTTCGACGATAGCGCGGGGGGTGCCGCCGCGATGTCGCGAATGCGATCCGACGAACTTCTCGGCTTGCTGACGGCGAGCACCACCGATCGAGCTTTTCCGAGCTCGAAGGATCTGGATCGCCCGAACTTTGGCAGCACGTCTCTGCTCCCGCGCATGGCGCCGTCGCTTCCCCTGGGGATCAGTCCGCCCCTAGCCGGAGGTTTTCCGTCACCGCAATCGAATATAGCCGACGCCAGAATGCGCCGAAGCATGACGCCCTATCCCCTGCAGCCGCCCGACGATCATCCGGTGGTACGTCATCGCGCAAATCCCTATGCCGATATTCCATCGTTGTACGACCTTTACTCGCAGTACGGACGCCGCTCTCCGACTCTCGAGCGCTTCGGTATGGAAGTGTTCCGCAACGGCACCGGCAACTTTGATGAGTTGCCGATGGATATGCCGGTCGGCCCCGATTACGTACTTGGACCCGGTGACGGGCTGAGCATCGATCTGTGGGGCGGAGTGTCGCAGAGACTGCAGCGAGTGGTGAATCGCGAAGGCCGCGTGAACCTGCCGGAAGCGGGTGCGGTGCAAGTGACGGGCCGTACCCTGGGCGACGTCCAACACATGGTGCAAGCCGTGTTGCGAACTCAGTTCCGTGACGTCGAGGCCGATGTCTCGCTGGCCAAGTTAAGAACCGTCCGGGTATACGTCGTGGGGGATGTTCTGCGTCCGGGCGCCTATGATGTCAGCTCTCTTTCTACGCCGCTCAACGCACTTTATCTCGCCGGAGGACCGACAAGCCAGGGATCTCTGCGAACCCTGCGGCACCTTCGCGGAAACGAATTAGTGCAGGAAGTCGATGTCTACGACTTGTTGTTGCACGGAGTGCGCTCGGGAATCGAACGTTTGCAGGCGGGCGATACGATTCTGGTTCCGCCGCTGGGGCCCGAAGTGACGGTGGAAGGAATGGTCCGCCGGCCCGCGGTCTACGAATTGAAGGGCGAGAAAAGTCTTGCGGAAGTCCTGGAAATTGCAGGCGGTGTCTTGCCCTCGGGGACTCTGCGGCACGTAGATGTGGAACGCGTGGAAGCTCACCTGAGCCGCACCATGTTGCGCCTCGACATTCCCGAGAATAATAACCAGGAGGCGGTGAACCAAGCCCTCAGCGATTTCCAGGTGCAGGACGGAGACCACGTCAAGATCTCCCCGATCCTTCCTTATGCCGACAAGACCGTCTATCTGGATGGTCACGTTTTCCGGCCGGGAAAATTTGCCTATCGCGATGGCATGAAGGTCACCGACCTCATCAAGTCGTACAACGACCTATTGCCCGAACCCTATAAGCAGCACGCCGAGGTGATTCGGCTGTCGCCGCCGGACTACACGCCCACCGTGATCTCCTTCAACCTGGCCGATGCCCTTGCCGGCAAGGAACAGGACGTCGCGCTGAAGCCGTTCGATACGGTTCGCGTCTTCGGCCGGTACGACTTTGAGGACCCTCCGGTGGTCACGGTGTCGGGCGAAGTGCGTGATCCGGGAGACCACGTCACCAACGGTGTCACCTATTTGAAAGACGCCATCTACCTCGCCGGAGGCGCGACCCCCGACGCCCTGCTGACCGACGCCCAGGTATTTCGCAGGACAGATGACGGAAAGCTGAAGGTGCTCAGCGTAAATCTGGGCAAGGCTCTGGCCGGCGACCAGGCCGACAACCTGATGCTGCAGCCGAAAGACCGGATATTCGTCCAGCGCAACTTGAGCAAGATCGATCCTCCGACGGTCACCGTGCAGGGCGAAGTAGCGCGCCCCGGTACTTATCCGCTGGGTACCGATATGAACGCCAGCGATCTGGTTCGTCTGGCGGGCGGATTGAGACGCGGCGCCTATACCGAGTCTGCCGATCTCACCCGTTACCTGGTGGAAGACGGCAAGAAAGTCGTGGGCGAACACATGACGGTTCCCATCGCGCTGGCGCTGAGCGGAGAGGCCGACACCGACATACGCCTCCGCGATGGAGATGTTCTCACCATCGGCGAGTTGACGGGATGGAAGGACGTGGGAGCCACCATCGTGGTGCGCGGCGAAGTGTTACACCCCGGGATTTATGGAATTCGAGAGGGCGAGACCTTGAGTTCGGTAATCGCTCGAGCCGGAGGATTCCGCGCCGACGCTTATCCCTATGGTTCGATCTTCGAACGAGTGCAGATTCGTGAAATCGAAGAAAAAAACCGGGCTGAACTGATTCGCCGGGTACAGGACGAAGGAAGCAGCCTGAAATTGCTTGCCAGCACAGACCAGGATGAGAAATTGGCGAAGGATGCCTCCTTGTTGCAGTGGAAGTCGGCGATAGAGGAGTTACAAAACACGCCGCCCGGTGGGCGGATGGTGATTCATATTTCGGCGGACATGAAGCATTGGGCGCAGACTTCTGCCGACATTCCAGTGCGCGCCGGCGACTCGATCTACATTCCCAAGAGACCCACCTTTGTGATGGTTGACGGTTCGGTGTACAACCCCACCGCGGTTTCGTTCAAGCCAGGTAAGAGTGCGGGATGGTACTTGCGACAGGCAGGTGGGCCCAACAACATGGCTAACAAGAAAGCCGTCTTCGTCATTCGGGCCGACGGTTCCGTGATTGGCGGTGCGGGGGGCCTGTTCTCGGGCAGCGTGGAGAATGCGGAACTGCGTTCCGGGGACACGGTTGTGGTTCCTGAAAAGGCGTTCAGTGGCACCACGAGATGGAAGAACACATTACAGGTAGCGCAGCTGGTTTCGGCCGTGGGCATCGCGGTCCAAGTGGCCAGAGGGTTCTGACCTGGCAGGAGTCATGCTGCGCCTGTCCAAATCGCTGGCCGGATGGCTGCTGCTGATGTCGCTCGGTAGCTTTGCGCAAGACCAAACAGCGACAGTGCAAATCCTGCCGGATGCGCCTGAAATTTCTCAAGAGCGAGCGGCCTTCCTTGCCCCCGGGGCTGATCCCGAAAACAAATTGCCTCTGCCGTTCATAAAACACATGGCTTCGGATCAACAACAATTCTGGATGACTCCCCGCACGTGGACACGGGGTGACGCGAAGACGCTCATTCCATTTGCTGCGTTTACTGGATTGTTGATACCAAGTGATGGTTGGATATCGCGACAGGTGCCCACCGGTCCAAACCAGCTAAAACTAAGTCGCAATGTTTCGAACTATGCCGTGTACTCGCTGGTGGCGGCGGGTGGAGGAGCATTTCTGCTCGGGCACGCGACGCACGACGATCACCTGAGCGAGACGGGATTGCTGAGCGGGGAAGCGGCTCTGAATAGCACCGCCGTCGCCTATCTGTTGAAAGGAATTACGCAGCGTCCGCGACCCTATGCGAATGGCGGCAATGGGGCCTTCGGTGGCGGAGGGACGTCGTTCCCATCCGAGCATGCGGCGATCGCGTGGTCGGTGGCTAGCGTGCTTGCGCACGAGTATCCCGGACCGCTGACAAAATTCCTTGCTTATGGTCTTGCCTCCGCGGTGTCGGTGACCCGCGTGACCGGCAAAGAGCACTTCGCTTCTGACGTTCTGATTGGTAGTGCGTTGGGATGGTACATGGGACGGCAGGTTTTCCGCGCTCATCATGATCCCGAGTTAGGGGGAGCGCCTTGGGATGACTTCCATGTCGCGCACGATGACGCCGGACACGGTCCGAAGATGATCGCGTCACCGTATGTGCCGCTGGACAGCTGGATTTATCCCGCATTCGAGCGGTTGTCTGCCTTGGGGTATGTCAGTTCGGCCTACCTGAACCAAAAACCATGGACCCGGCTGGAGTGTGCTCGCCTGGTGGAAGAAGCCGGAGAAAATATTCCCCCACCCGATATCCCAGGCAATCAGGTCACGAAACTCTATGCCGCTCTTTCGCAGGAATTTGCCGAGGAGGCGGCGAAGTTAGAAGGTGCCCCTAACTGGGATATCGCGCTGGACTCGGTTTACACACGCGTGACCTCGATTTCTGGTACACCCTTGCGCGACAGCTTTCATTTCGGTCAGACCCTGGTGAACGATTTTGGGCGACCTTACGCCGAGGGCGGCAACCTGATTTCAGGGCTTTCGGCGCGCGCTACCGCAGGGCCTTTCGCCTTCTACGCTCGTGGGGAGTACCAGCAGGCAGGATCGTCTCCCCTATACAACTCTTCCGCTCTGCAGGCGATCGCTCGGGCCGACGGCACTCCGTCGTTCCGCAACCAGACTGCCGCCTTCGGACGTTTCGAGTTACTGGAAAGTCAGGCTGCGCTCAGTCTGGGCAATTTGCAAGTGACGTTCGGAAAGCAAAGCGCATGGTTGGGACCAACTCGCTCGGGGTCGCTGTTGCTGAGCGACAACACGGCGCCGATCACCATGCTGCGCTTCGAGACCGTGTCTCCGTACCGCGTTCCGGGCCTCTCACGCTTGCTGGGGCCGATGAAAACTGAGTTCTTCATCGGACAGTTGTCGGGACAAACCTGGATCAACAACGGCATGGCTTTCTACGGGCCCATCATTCGTCCCCAACCGTTTCTCCACGGAGATCGAATTTCCTTCAAGCCGACGGAAAACCTCCAGGTCGGGATGGGGATAGCAGTTATGTTTGGAGGGCCCGGGCTGCCCTTTACCTGGCATAATTTTCTGCGCACTTACTACTCGCACAACGCCAATACCGCCACCAATCCGGGCAAGCGCTTCTCGGCTTTTGATTTCAGCTATCGCGTTCCTGGTCTTCGGAAATGGATGACAGTCTATCTGGATTCGCTGGTCGTCGATGAAGTGTCGCCGATTTTCTCTACTCGCCCGTCGCTGAATCCAGGACTCTACTTCCCGCAGATGCCGAGGTTGCACAACCTCGAGTTCCGCGTCGAGGGCATCAAGACGCAGCAAGCGCCCCACGCGCTGTTCGCTCCCGGTTACGTGTACACCGATCGGCGCTATCGCAACGGCTACACCAACGGGGGCGACCTGATCGTGGGGAATTGGATTGGAAGAGCCGGAGTGGGAGTACAGAGTTGGGCCACCTATCACTTTTCGGCCAGGAATACCGTCGAGTTGTCGTATCGCCACGTGAATGTGGATCACTCGTTCCTCGAGGGTGGGCACATGAATGATTTCGGAGTCAGCAATAGCTGGATGTTGCATTCCGGGATGATGGTCTCTGCGGCGATACAGTACGAGCAATGGGGATTCCCGTTGCTGGCGCCCACCGCCAAGTCGAATCTGGCCGCCTCGTTCCAATTCAGTTTGTCGCCCAACGCCATGGCGGCGAGGCGCAAACTGCGGCTGCAATCGAAGGCCGCTGGAGACCGCGGACAATGACTGCATCTCGACAACCTGCCGCCCCCATCATCAGTCCGGGACCGGAAGTCATGCCGGCGTTCCCTTTCGAGGGCGGAAATAATGGCGCGGGAGCGTCCGATCGAGCGTATCTGACGGTTCGCCTGCTTTGGGAAGAGCGGAACTTCATCACCAAGATTGTTCTGCGCGGCATGGTTCTCTTCCTGCTCGTCGCCTTCCTGATCCCCAGCAGCTATGAATCGACAACCCAGTTGATGCCTCCTGACCAGCAATCTTCAACGCTGGGCATGCTGGCCGCACTGGGTTCAAAAGCGGGAATCGGAGCCGGCGCACTCAGCATGGGCGCCGATCTGTTGGGGCTGAAGACTTCCGGTGCATTGTTCGTCAATCTTCTGGGCAGCGATTCAGTCAGAGACGATTTGATCAATCGCTTTGACTTGCGGCGCGTGTACTGGACCAGCACCTATCGTTCGGCGCGGAAAAAGCTGTCCAGCCACACCGAAATCGACGAAGACAAGAAGAGTGGCGTGATCAGCATCACGGTGTCCGACCGCAATCCGCAGCGAGCCGCAGCCATCGGCCAGGCGTACGTCGAGGAACTCAACCGGCTGGTGGCGACGTTGAATACTTCTGGAGCCCATCGCGAGCGTGTCTTTCTGGAGGAGCGGCTCGCGGTGGTGAAGAAAGATCTCGACCAGTCCTCCCGTGCATTCAGCGACTTTTCCAGCAAGAACACAACCATCGATCTCAAGGAGCAGGGCAAGGCCATGGTGGAAGCCGCAGCCATGCTGCAAGGCGAAGCCATCGCCGCGGAATCAGAACTGCGCGGGCTGGAACAGATCTACACTTCCGAAAACGTTCGGGTGCGCTCGGTGCAGGCGCGCCTCGCGGAATTGAAACGTCAGTTAAACAAGCTGGGCGGAACGTATTCCCCCGATGCTTCTGTAAATATGGATTCGAGCGAGTCCATGTATCCGTCCATCCGCCAGTTGCCGATTCTGGGATTGACCTATACCGATCTCTTTCGCCGAGTGAAGATCGACGAAACCGTCTTCGAGTTGCTTACCCAGCAGTACGAACTGGCGCGAGTGGAAGAAGCGAAACAGGTCCCCAGCGTGAAAGTCATCGACCCCGCTGAGCCTCCCGAAAAGCGATCAGGGCCGCCACGCACCTTAATCGTTCTGGGCGGCGCTTTTCTGTCGCTTTGTGTCGCCGCCATGTGGGTCTTCGCCAAGGAGGCTTGGAACGGCACCGATCCACGGGACCCACGCAGGCTTCTAGCCGAAGAGGTAGCAACCACGGTCGCGCGTAAGATGCGCTGGCAGACCGCGCGTGACCTGACCTTGAAGGTAGTGCCGTGGACCGTGCGCCATCGGCAGAACGGCAATGGCGATCAGCCATGAAATTTCAATTCAGCGCGATCCATCACTTTGAGCGAAACCGATGAGTGCAAGTCCAAAGTTGAACTCAACCATTCCCGCCGAGCTCATGGATCGCGCGCGCCGCGAGCGGGAGTTCTTCAACCAGAAGAACCGTCTGGTCCAATTACCCGACGAGATTCTGAAAGTGCCCGCCGTCATGCAGGAAGTTCCCGAGGAAGTACGCACGTACCTGCCCTCCCTCGAAGGGAAAGCAGTGTGCGAAGTGGGTTGCGGATACGGCGTGCTCGCTTCCTGGTTCGCATTGCGTGGCGCCACGGTCTTCGGTTTTGACGTGGCAGAAACCAATATCGCGGTCGCAGAAAGAGCGGCCAGGGTCAACGGAGTTGGGGATCGTGCAACTTTTCGGGCGATGCAAGCGGAATCGCTTGTATTGCCGTCAAACCATTTCGATCTCGTCTTCGGCAATGCGGTTCTGCATCATCTGGATATCGGCGCCAGTGCACGGGAGTTTTTCCGGGTCTTAAAACCGGGAGGAGTGGCCATCTTCCGCGAGCCGCTGGGCGAAAACCGATTGCTCGAGTGGGTTCGTCGCGGTCCGTTACGATCTTCGGGCCACCGGCACACCGCCGACGAGAGATCTCTCAAGTATCGGGACATCGACATGCTTCGCGGCGTGTTTCCGCAAGTGGTGCTGCGCGAATCGGAATTGCTCGTCGTGCTCCGTGCCGTCTTCCGGAAGATGGAGCATGGCATGGTCGCAGTGCGGCGCTGGGAAAACGTCATGACCAAACTTGGCGAAGTGGATCACTGGATGCTGGCGCGTCTCCCGCTAATCCGGCCGTTCGCATCTTATTGCGTCGTCTCCATGGTCAAGCCGGTCAGTACCGCAAGCCGCAGCGTTCTCCCCAACAACTAAGTCGGCGGCAGAAATCAACGTACGTCGGCAGAAGGCATGATGATCCCAGCGCGATCCACGCTCGAAAACGATCGCCCGCATCCTCTCTCCGTCGTGTCTCAGGAGATGTGGGCAACCGATTCCGGCCAACCAGCGCGACCTTCGCTGACAACCGGCAGGGAACTGTCACTCTCGTTTTTGACGCGGAGCTCCGGCATAGCCATGGCGGGCGGCTTGGTTTCGCAAGGGCTGAAATTCCTAGTCGTGATTTACGTAGCCCGGCGGTTCTCTCCCGCCGAATTTGGATGGTTTTCCTTTGCCGTGGCGGTCAACGCTTACCTTTCTATCGTCTCGAATTTCGGTCTCCCGGTCTTTGGCAGCCGCGCTGTATCGAAGGCCGGGGTGGTTCCTCGGGATCTGCTGGAAGAGATTGTCTGTATCCGGCTCTTCCTGGCGCTGGCGGCTACGGCGGTAAGTGTCGTGATCCTCTCCATGGCTCCGAGAGTGAGTCACGCCGAGTTTGTTCTGGTCGCGCTGTTCGGTCTAAGCAATGTCCCGCTGTCGGCATTCTTCGACTGGGTCTTTCAGGGACTCCATCGCCAAGGAGCTTCGGCCATCCTCAACGTTGTGTGGCAGGGAGGCTGGCTGGCCTTTACCGCCATTGGCATTGGGTTTGGGATGGGCATCTTGGCGGTGGCGACAGCGTTGGCCACTTCGGCTCTGCTGGCAAGCGCGGTTGGATATTTGTGGCTGCGACAGACCCACATGATCGTACAAACCACTGGTGGCCGCACGTCGCTCTTCCGGCGTTCCTGGCACGCGTTGCGGGCAGCGGCTCCGTTGGGTTGGGGCACGATGTGGATCAGTGTTGTGGTGTGGACGGATGTGATCTACGTTAGGTTGCTTCGAGGCGAAGTGGCGGTTGGGATCTACGCCGCAGGAAACCGGGCCGCCCTGGCGCTCTCGATGTTGGGTACGTTTTACGTCCAAGGGGCGTTTCCTCTGCTGAGCCATGCGAGCGGTCGCAGTGCGTCCTGCTTTGAGCAATGTTTCACGCGGACCTTCGCCGATCTCACCATCCTTTTTGTTCCTGGTTCCTTCTGGGCGATCTGCTATGCCAGAGAAATCATCGCCCTGATCTTTGGCCGCGCCGACTATGTCTCGGCGGCGCCGGTTTTTCGCATCTTCCAGGTCACCCTTCTTCTTTTTGTCATGAACAACCTGTTGGGTACCGGAGTGTTGGTCGCGTTTCACCGCGATCGAATCTTCCGCCGGGTGTTGCTGACGGCGGCGATTGTGTTCCTGATCGTCTGTCCAGTGCTTACTTGGGTATGGGGCAACTGGGGGGCGGCCACCGCTGTTCTGGCAAGTCAGACGTTGTCTTTGGTCTGGTTCGTGGTCGAGACCCGGCCTCTGGTGCGCTTGCAGATCCGTCGGGCTCTGGGCTTGCCCCTTGTCCTGGCTATGGCATCGGTAGCGGTTTGTCTGACGTTTCACCTCTCTCTGTTGGCTGGAGTTGTTCCCGTGACCTTCGCTTACATGGCGCTGGCGACTTGGCGGTTCTCAAGTCTGCCAGGAAGGGCGGAATCACTTGACTAGCGCGATCGCAGGGAAATACGGGGTTGCCTTAAGAAGGCATGGCGGTATCCGGGGCTTACTGCGCCGTTATGGAGCGCTCCATCTTGCCGATGCCGCCCTCCGGGAGTCGTGGGAGTCCTATGGCATGCGTGTGCTTCACGCGATCGGCCGCAGTCCTGCGAAAGGATACGGCTGGCTGGAAGCGATACTCTCACCCACCGCCGACTACTGGTTTCGCTACGCGCTCGTTCTGTCCGCTCTCGAAAGTGAGGAGGGCGGGCGGCCGGGAAGTTTGATCGAGGTTTCCAGTGGAGGCTGGGGAGGCATCGCCTGGGCGTTGCCCTCGCGGGAACGGCAGATTTGTCTGGTGGATTGGTCGATGGAATTTGTACGCGACCGGCGCGGCGGACAGGCCCGGCGCGTGTGCGCAGACGGCTGCCGGTTGCCCTTTGCCGACAATTCTTTCGATACGGCCATCTCTCTCGACACGGTAGAACATCTTCCGCGTGCAGGCCGAACTCTGTTTCTGAACGAATTGAAGCGCGTGACTCGACGGTCATTGATCGTGACTTGCCCGCTCGAATCGAGTGACGGCATGTTTCAGGCCCGGAAATGTGACTTGCAGCTCTCCCACGAGATTGTGTCCAGGGGGACGGTGCTTCCGGGCTGGCTCCAGGAACACATCGAGCAGGGTCACCCGGAACCAGACGAAGTGCTGGCGCTTCTTCCCGGCGCCGAGCTCACAGCTCTGGAAAACTGCGATCTTTGGTGGCGCTACGCCCATTTTTCACAAAAACGGTTTCTCTGGATGCTGGCACCTCTGTTCTACCCGTTCCAACGGCAGAACGGCACCAACTCTCCCCCCTACCGAAGGGGTTTATTTGTCTGGCACAAGCCGCAAGCAGGAGACGTTCTGTGACGGTTGCTCAACCACGTCTGCTGCCCGCGGATGCATTGCGCGGAGTGTATTTCATCTTCGTGGTGACGGCGCTGCTGTTGACAATGTTATGGGACAGAAATCTGTCGCTGATCTTGATTGCGGTATTGGCGGCGCCGTTCGTGGTTTTCTACCCGAAGACCGGCTTCTGGTTGGCCATCGGTCTGATGATGGCCGCTTCCATGATCGATCCTCCAGCAGGTTTCGAATTTGGGATTGGCTATTCTCCTGAGCTTCCCTATTGGGCGAGCGCTTTATGCATCCTTCTCGTCGCTTCAACCTGGGCGTACCTGTCGGAAACCGGCACCTCCGATCTCAACTCCCAGACATGTCCGGCCGTTTCCCCATCGAAAGCGCTGTACGCCTATGCGGCGGTTTGTGTCTTTGCGACGGTGTTGGGAATCATGCGCGGTTATCCTCTCCACAACGTCGGCAAACAGGCCTTCGGATGCCTGCTTTTCTGCGCGTACTTCGTCTTTGCGCTCAAATTCACTCCGACCGCAGAGGATATCTCTGAGGTCACGGACTGGGCTAAGCAGGCGGGGATAGTTTGTGCCTTGGTGTACATCGCGATTTACCTCGCGCAGGTACCGACCAAGGGTCTGCGGAAGGAACTTACAATCCTGGCTGGGTACGGTGGAGGCTTGGCGGTTTTGTACTTGCCGGAACTCTTGCGCAGAGGCAGAATACGCCACCGTTTTCGTTCCGCCATTCCCATGGCGGTGCTGTTCCTGGTCCCGCTCCTGGCACAATATAAGCGGGCGATTCTGGCGTTCACGATATGCGGTTTTCTTGCTATTGGGTTGCGCTCGTTGTCTCGGGCCCGGCGATACCTGCACGTTTCGCTGGCATTCGGCCTATTCGCGCTGGTGTTGTCGACCAACGTTCTGAATCCGATTGGCCGCTACTTCTCCAGGTACGAGTCCTTAAAGTACCTATTCCCCGAGGACATACAAACCAGTTATAGCCTGGTTGGACGCATTTCCGAACTTACTCAGATTCTGGATACTCTGGGCGGCGCTCCCGTGGTGGGAACTGGCCTCGGTAGCACGGTGGTTTGGTTCGAGCCCTACACGCGGACCTGGTGGGAGCAGGAAACGGTGGAGATTGGATGGGGGTATGTTCTGGTGAAGGCAGGCATTGTCGGCACCGTCGTCTTCCTGTGGTTTATCGCCACGCTGCTGCGGGATTCCCTTCGGCGGCCGCTGCATGGTTTGCACCTGGGCATGTTTCTGCTGTTCATCTTCATGTTGCTGCAAATGGTCGCAGATCCATTTTTCTTCAACTTCATGACTTCGGCGTGGGCCGGGATGACATGCGGCTTCCTTCACGTCCTGAACCGTGAGGCGGCGCCGGCTCTCGCCGAACGGTTGGATTCCTGACACAGGCTTTTTTGTTGAGCACGTCCGCATTGGTGCCCCCATTTTGATTCCACGGTGCTGCAGGAGTAACGCATGATTCAACTTCGTGTTCGCGATTCCATCATGACGCTTTCCACCGTATGGCACAGGGCCATCGCGGATGCGCTGTTGAATCCTCGCCGCTTTCGCAAGGTAATGCCAGAGTTCCGCAAAGTGAGCGACATGCTTGTGCATCCCGGGATTGGCAGCGTGGAGGTGGGCAGCCTTCCAGTTACGGAGGAGCCCATCAAGTTACTCTCGCTGACCTCCATCTATGGCGTCATGCCGGCGCAGGATCTCTACGCCTTGCTGCGGATCGTGCGCTGGCTCCAGCCGAAACGCATCTTCGAGATCGGCACCTTCCAGGGAGTCACTACGGCACACTTGGCCATGAACTCCCAAGCGGAGATCTTCACTCTGGATCTCCCGCGAGAGTTGGCCGCCGATTTGAAGGGATATACAGGCAGCGACCGGGCCTTGCTGCAGCCTCGCGAAAACATAGGGCACGCGTATCGCCCATTTAACTCGGGAAAGAATATCCACCAGCTCTTTGGGGATTCACGCGCCTTTGATTATTCGCCCTATCACGGGTCCATGGACCTGGTTCTGGTCGATGCATGCCACTTGTTCGACTATGTGCTCAGCGATTCGCGCCACGCTCTCCGCCTGTTGAATCAGCGAGGAATCATTCTTTGGCACGACTTCGGTACAGGGCGGGAGGTAGTCCGGGCTCTTCAAGTTCTGGCGAAGGAACACACCATCGTTCACATCGAAGGAACCGCGCTCGCCGTTTACTGCCGCGGCCTCTCGCTGTTCGAAAGCAACGGCGCAAATGAAGCGAAGCCCGCCATTGGGCAGGTGGCCTGATGGTGTGGGTGATGGCAGGCATTTTCTGGTTGTCGCTTTTGCTGGTGGTGCACACCTACATTGCCTACCCCATCGGTATCTGCTTGCGCGCCCGACTGAAACGCGCGTCTGGCATTGCCACTGGTTTTGCCGAACATGAGCTTCCCTCGGTGACGGTTGTGATTCCTGCCCACAACGAAGCGAAATGGATCGCCAGGAAAATCGAGAATACTTTGGCGCTCGACTATCCACGTGACCGCATAGAGGTCGTCGTTGCCTCGGATGGTTGCACCGATGATACGACCACCATCGCCGCTGGCTACGCGAAATGGGGAGTGAAGATCGACCACCATGCCACACGCTGCGGAAAGACGGCGACCTTGAATCGCGTGGTGCCTGCCGTTCGTGGGGAGATCATTCTGCTCACTGACTGCAATGCTTTGCTGCCTGGCGACACACTCCGGCTGCTGGTGCCCTACTTCAAGGATGCCTCGGTAGGTTCGGTCAGCGGAGAGAAAGTGTGTGTGGAAACTGGAAGCGTCGCCACCGTTGGCGAAGGGCTCTATTGGCGCTATGAGAGCGCGATCAAGACCGCGGAAAGCCGCCTCGGCTCAGCCCTGGGAGGCACCGGGCAGATCATGGCGGTGCGCAGGTCTCTTTTCCCGCAGATCCCGGTCATCGGCGATGACTTCTATGTGCCGATGAAGATCCTGCTCTCCTCGGGAGGGAGATCGTTGTTTGAGCCGCGCGCCCGGGCTGCCATTCCGGCTGCCGCGAATCTGTCGTTGGAGCTGGAACGCAAGACCCGGGCCCACGTCTCCTTGTTGTGTGACTTGCCATATTTCAAGGATGGGCTGCACCCGGGGAAGAGCAAAATCTGGTGGCGGTTCCTGTCGCATCATGTGCTGCGTTTGTTTGTCCCCTTCGCCATGATCGCGGCATTTGTGGCATCGCTAGCGCTGTGGAACACGGGCACATTCGATCGCGCGGTGGTCGCCGGTCAGGCCGCCTTCTATGCGGCCGCGTTGGCCGGATGGCTGCTCGCGCTCGGTAACATCCGGATCTCCGCCTTCTATGTGCCGTTCTATTTCGTGCTGGCCAACTTCGCAGTGCTCAAATCGTGGGGCCGTTGGGTGCGCGGGAAACAACAGTACACCTGGCAGAGAACCGAGCGGCTTTTGCCGGTTGTGGAGAGCTTAGAACGACAAAGGAGAGCATGATCGTGCCCACTCAACGCGAAACCGCGCGCTTTTCTAAAGGAGACAAGATCCTGGTCACGGGCGGCGCCGGCTTCATCGGCTCGCATACCGTCGATCTGCTGCTGGAGCGCGGATATCGCGTTCGCATTCTCGACAATCTGCAGCAGCGCGTGCATCCCTGCGGCAAACCGGATTGGGTTCCGTCTGAAGCCGAGTTCATTCTGGGAGATGTTGCGAATGCGGGGGATCTCAAACGAGCTCTGGAAGGGGTGGATGGCGTTTTTCATCTGGCGGCCTATCAGGATTACCTGCCCGACTTCAGCCACTTCATTCACACCAATGCCGAGAGCGCCGCGTTGCTGTTCGAGTTGATCGTTTCCGACCGCCGGCGTTTTCCAGCAAGAAAAATCGTCTTTGCCTCGTCTCAATCGGTATGCGGAGAGGGCAGATATGCGTGCACAGGTGGAGAAGACATTCGCAACACCGCGTACGCATCGCAGTCGGCTCGTGGTCATTTTGAGTTTACGGGAACGTCAGGCAACGCGGGACATGGCGTCTTCCGGCCTGGGCCACGTGCACTCGATCAGTTGCGCCGTGGCGATTGGAGCGTTCACTGCCCGCAGTGTCAGGGCGCAATGGAGCCGCTGTTGATTGACGAGGAGACAGTGTATCCCCATACCGCGTACGCCATCTCCAAGTGCACGATCGAGATGCTGGCGGAGCGGTTGGGTCGCCGCTACGAAATTCCGACTGCATGCATGCGCTATACCTACGTTCAGGGACCGCGAAATTCCTTCTATAACTCTTACTCAGGAATCGCCCGCCGTTTTGCCATGCGCATCATTCATGGCCTTGCTCCGGTGGTGTACGAAGACGGTGGCCAGTTGCGCGACTACGTCAACGTTCGCGATGTGGCTGTGGCCAATCTCTTGGCGCTGGAACGCGAGGCAGCTGACTTCCAGGTTTTGAATGTGGGTGGAGGCCGAGCCGTCACCGTCCTGGAGTTTGCCCGCACCATGCTCGATGCTTACTCCAGTTCGCTCGAACCTCAGGTGGCTGGGGAGTTTCGCCTGGGCGATACGCGCCACACCGTTTCTGACATTTCAAAGATGCGCGCACTCGGGTGGGAGCCTGCCTTCGCCGTAGAACAGAACGTTCGCCAATACGTCGAATGGCTGCAGACGCAATCGGTGAGGAAGGAATATCTACTCGAAGCCGAGCGCGTGATGCAGGAAACGGGAGTAGTTCAGGCAGTAGCGTGTTGAAATTCTGGTCAGGCGTTGAGGGATAGAACAAGGTGTCTACAGGTTGCGAGTTGAAGTCCGCTGGGGTATCCCCGGCGACACAAGAAGTTGAGCCGGCGCCGTCCGCGCCGCGAACCGGCGCCGCGTTGGCGTTTAAGCGCCTGCTCGATATTGTTGGATCCATCTGCTCGCTGATGATCGCAGCTCCGTTGTTTCCCCTCATCGCGCTGGCCATTCGTCTGGATTCTCCCGGACCGATTTTCTTCCGACCAAGAATTATTGGTCACCGCGGGCGCGAGTTTCTCGCTTACAAGTTCCGAACTATGCGGGCGAACGCTTTTGAGGAGTTGCTCAACGACGAGAACCTGTTGCGGGAGTACAAGCAAAAACTCAAGATCGTGAAGGACCCGCGTGTCACTCGCGTCGGGCGATGGTTGCGCACTACCTCCCTCGACGAACTCCCTCAACTCATGAACGTGCTGAAAGGCGACATGAGCCTGGTGGGCCCGCGAATGCTTGCCGAACTCGAACTCGACAAATTTGGTGACGCGCGCGACAAAATCTTGAGCGTTCGGCCCGGCATGGCGGGCCTGTGGGTAGCCTCGGGGCGGCAACTGCTGTCGTTCGAACGTCGCATGGAACTCGAACTGGAATACGTCGATCACTGGTCTCTGTGGTTAGACGCGAAGTGCTTCGTCAAGACGGTAATCATCGCCTTCCGCAGGGTTGGCGCGCACTAAGTTCGCTCTCACACGAAATTCCCCACAATCCAAAAGGAGCCGTTCATGGCCGCGATCCTGATCACGGGTGGTGCCGGTTTTGTTGGTTCACATATCGCTGATGCTTATCTTGCCGCCGGACATGAAGTGGTGGTGGTGGACGACTTTTTCACGGGGCACATCGAGAACGTCAACCCGCAATGCGAATTTCATGAGATCGACATTCGCGATGCCGGTCTGGAGGACCTGTTCCGCAGCCGTAAGTTCGATGTGGTCAGCCACCAGGCGGCGCGCGGGAATGTACGCGCCTCCATGGAAGATCCAATGACCTACGCCGACGTGAACGTGCGCGGCGGCGCCAATGTCCTTGAGTGCTGCCGGAAACATGGCGTCCGCAAAATCATTTATTCGTCCACCGGGGGCTGTGTCTACGGCGATCCCAAGTATCTTCCGGCGGATGAGGCCCATCCCTTGCAGCCGCGCGATCCCTATGGCGCCAGCAAAGCGAGCTATGAACTGTATTTGCCGGTATACGCATTGAACTATGGGTTGAAATACACCATTTTGCGCTACCCCAACGTGTATGGCCCGCGCCAGGATCCTTTTGGGGAAGCAGGTGTGGTCTCCATTTTTATTGGACAAATGCTGCGCAACCTGCAACCGGTCATCAACGGAGACGGTGAACAGCTACGCGATTACGTGCACGTGAGCGATGTAGTGCGCGCCAACCTGATGGTGCTTAATCAAGGCGACAACCAAACCTTCAACGTGGGATGGGGAGAGGGAACGTCAGTCAATCAGATCTTCCACCTGCTGACGGAAATTCTCAATCACCACGTGCCGGAGGTACACGGTCCTCCCAAACTTGGCGAAATCCGGCAGACGTATCTGGATTCGGCAAAGATCGCCGCGGCCCTCGGTTGGAAACCCAAGATGCCTTTGCGCGAAGGGTTGCAGGCAACCGCCGACTACTTCCGGAAGGTGATGGGGGTGGAACGATTACCGGCAATTGCATGATTGGCGATAAGCACTGCCATTCATCAGTACTTGTTCAAGACAGGAGTTTGTATGACTGCTGTAGTAACGATGGAAGCGAAACATCCCGTAAACGGCCGCTCCAAGCCCCACACCCGTAAGAATGGGAACGGCGCTGGCGGACTGAGCGTCAAGCTATTTGCCGACGGAGCGGACAAGGCTGACATGCTCGCGTTGTATGCGGATAGCCGCGTCAAGGGCTTCACCACGAATCCGACGTTGATGCGGAAGTCCGGAATCACTGACTACTGCGCCTTTGCCGAGGAAATTCTGCAATTGATTCCTGATCGCCCGATTTCCTTCGAAGTGTTCGCGGATGAGATGGCGGAAATGGAGCAGCAAGCCCTGGAAATCGCCTCATGGGGTGAGAATGTGTACGTAAAGATCCCAGTCACCAATACGAAGGGGCAGCCATGCGACGCATTGGTGCAGCGACTGGCTAAAGCAGGCGTCAAGCTGAACGTGACCGCCTTGATGACGCTCGATCAAGTGCGCCAGGTCAGTGAGTGTCTGGCGCGAGGACCATCGTGCTACGTATCGGTGTTCGCGGGACGCGTTGCGGATACAGGCCGGGATCCGATGCCTCTGATGGCGGCCGCAGTGGAATTATTGCGGCCCTATCCCAATATTGAGTTGATTTGGGCAAGCCCGCGCGAACTGCTGAACGTCTTTCAGGCATCTGCCATCGGATGCCACATCATTACCGCCACCGCCGATGTGCTGAAGAAGCTGTCTTTGGTGGGGAAAGACTTGCACCAATATTCACTTGAAACCGTCAGAATGTTTTACGACGATGCGCAAAGAGCGGGATACCGGCTTCGCACGCGGAGAGTCCGCCGCGAAAACGGAACTCACGTTGCCGCGTCGGCCGGATGACCTTCACACCTCTCCGACATACTCTTCCGCCATCGCAGGATTGCCCGTCACTTCATTTCACCGTTTGTACCGTGAGTGAGTAAGGAAAAGGAATTCCATGATCATCACGCGCACTCCCTTTCGCGTCACTTTGGGCGGCGGTGGTACCGATCTGCCCTCATTTTATCGAGAGCACGGTGGCTTCATCATCGCGGTTGCGATTGACAAGTACATGTACTTGAACGTGAATACCCCGATTCTCGACGATTTCATCCGCGTGCAGTACAGCAAGACAGAAATTGTGAGCAGCGCCACCGAAGTGCAGCACACGTTGGTGCGGGAAGCCTTGCATCACTTCAGAATCGAAAACGGGATCGAGATCGTCTCCATGGCCGATATTCCGGCGGGCACGGGCCTGGGTTCGTCGAGTTGCTATCTGGTGGGCCTGCTCAACGCGATGCACACACTAACCCGTACTCCCGTAAGCACACAGGGGCTGGCGGAGGAAGCTTGCCACATCGAGTTGGAACGGTTGCAGAAACCAATCGGCAAACAGGACCAGTACATGGCCGCTTTCGGTGCGCTGACCGTTCTTGAGATCGCGAAAGACGGCAAGGTCGCGGTTTCGCATCCTCCGTTGAGCATGGAACTAGTCGACATCCTCGAGAGCAACATGCTTCTCTTCTACACCGGCGCGGCTCGGGATGCAGTTTCCATTCTGCGGGAACAGGATGGGGCCACCAAAAGCAAAGACAAGGTTGTGGTCGGCAGCCTGCGAGAGATTAAAGACATCGGCATTGAAATTGGGGCCGCCATCGTCAGGGGGGACCTGCGACGCTTCGGCGAGTTGCTGGACGTGCATTGGCAGATGAAAAAACAATTGTCCGGGGGCATCAGCAGCCCGGAGATCGATGCTTGGTACGATCTGGCGAAACGAAATGGAGCCATTGGAGGCAAGATCTGCGGCGCCGGGGGCGGAGGTTTCCTGATGCTCTATTGTGAACAGGACAAGCACCGCTTGCGTGAAGCGATGCGCCTGGCGGGCTTGCGGGAACTTAATTTTCGCTTCGAATTTGAGGGGAGCAAGGTGGTGTTCGACATGGTCACCCGCGATGGACGACTGGCTCATATGCAGCGCCAGGAACGGAATCACCACTTCCACGCCGCATCTCTTGTGGCTAGCGCTTAACGGCTTGCACGCCATCCCTGGTTCCTGTCCAAACAAATGTCAACTCAACGCGCAGTTTTTCTCGATCGCGACGGTGTCATCAATGGCCTGGTGTATCACCGCGAGCCCAGTATCGTGGACTCGCCCTTCACAATCGCTCAGTTTCAGTTGCTGCCGAAAGTTCCGCAAGCGATTCGGATGCTCAACGACTTGGGGTTGCTCGTGATTGTGGTCTCGAATCAACCGGGAATCGCCAAAGGGCATTTTAACGCGGCCACTCTTGCGAAATTCGACAAGAAGCTGCAAGCCGACTTGGCGGTTGCGGGCGCCCACATCGACGCGATCTACTACTGTCTGCACCATCCCGAAGCAACCGTTAAGAATCTGCGAAAACGTTGTGCGTGCCGCAAGCCCCGCATTGGCATGTTGACTCGGGCGGCGCGCGATCTGGGCATCGTGCTGGCGGATTCGTACATGGTGGGGGACGGGCTCACCGATATCGAGGCGGGCAGCCGGGCCGGCTGTCGCACCGTGTTTGTGGGACGTTGGAAGTGCGAGCATTGCCAATGCGTCCACCCGCGCCGTCTTCGCCCGGCATTGATGGCCAAGAACCTGTTCGAAGCGGCGCAACTCATCGCTTCTGAAGTGACAGATCGGTCTTCCCTTGTCCGTCGCGGGCC
Source organism: Terriglobia bacterium (assembly GCA_963832635.1). GTDB lineage: Bacteria > Acidobacteriota > Terriglobia > Terriglobales > Acidobacteriaceae > DATFTE01. The sequence goes on from CAWHVH010000008.1 coordinate 357,075, forward strand.
GCCGGCGCGGCGGATGAAAGTGGTAGCCAGAATCGCCAAGGATTTTCCCCGGGATGCCGGTCAAGTTCCCGTATCGCAGAGAGCAGGAGTGCTATGAGCGCATCCTCTCGCATTCGCAAGGTGGTCATTCCCGCTGCCGGGCTGGGAACGCGGTTTCTTCCGGCAACCAAGGTGATTCCAAAAGAGATGTTGCCGATCGCTGGTAAGCCGCTCATCCAGATCGCCGTCGAAGAAGCGGCAGCCAGCGGCGTCGAGACCGTGATCCTCGTGATCGGCAAAGGCAAAAACCTGCTGCCGGAACACTTCCATCGCGACGAAGCGCTGGAGACTCTGCTGATCGAACGGGGATGCGGCGAGGATGCGCAATCGGTCCGCGAGCTTTCGCAGCTGGTGGAGATTCGAACCGCGTGGCAACAAGCTCCTCTGGGACTGGCGGATGCGATCCGCAGCACCCGCTTACTGGTTGGGGATGAGCCCTTCGGGGTGATTCTGCCCGACGCTGTCATCGACTCTCAAGAACCATGTATCAGCCAACTCATGAAATGTTATGAGAGTCACCCGGGATGCGTCATCGCCACCCGCTTGATCAAGGCTGAGGAAGTCGACCGCTTTGGCATTCTTGATCTCATCCCCATGCGGGATGCTTGCTGCGGCGGCCGCACTTCCTGCGTGAAGTCGCTGGTCGAAAGGCCCGACCCAGGAGTGACCGGCTCACGGTATGGCATTTTTGGAAGATACGTTTTGGAGCCAGAGATCTTTGACGCCATTGAACAGACGCATCCCGGCTTCGGAGGGGAACTGCAACTTACGGATTCGCTGTCGATCAGTTCCACTTCCATTCCCCTGTATGGCTACCGCTTCGCAGGGGAACACTACGATGCGGGCAGCAGGCTGGGACTTCTGCAGGCCAATCTGGCCTACGCTTTGAAAGACGCCGATCTCGGTCCTCCGCTGCGGGACTACCTTGCGACATTGAGGCTGGAATCGGAAAGAACCTCCTTACCCACTGCATGTTCAGCTTGAGGTGACCATGAACTACACCGCCCAATACCTCGAAGAAGCCAGTGCCATCCTGGGCCTGATCGACCGCGAGAGCATCGAAGACACGCTCGATATCCTGCTGGACGTGCGTCAACAACAGGGACGCGTGTTCTTTCTGGGGGTTGGGGGTGGCGCCGGACACGCCTCCCATGCGGTCAATGATTTCCGAAAGATTGCGAACATCGAGTGCTATACCCCTACGGATAATGTCTCCGAATTGACTGCCCGTATCAACGATGACGGGTGGGAGACCGCGTACCGCAACTGGCTGAAGGGCAGCCATCTGCGAACGCAGGACGCAGTGTTTGTGTTCTCGGTGGGCGGCGGCAATGCAGAAAATAACATCAGCACCAATCTGGTTTCGGCTTTGAAGTATGCCAGAGAGGTTGGAGCGAGAATCTGCGGAATCGTAGGACGCGATGGCGGTTTTACAGCCAAGGTGTCGGACGCGTGCGTCCTCATTCCTGTCATCAACCCGGCCACCGTAACTCCCCACACCGAGTCCTTCCAGGCGCTGGTTTGGCATCTCCTGGTTTCGCATCCCAAGCTAAGGGAATCCGAGATGAAGTGGGAATCGACAACCGCCTGTTCCGCGCGCTCAACCTAACAGGATTCATTCCTCCCGCACAGTTTGCATCCACCATACTGCGCCCGACGTACTCCGCCAGCCCGTATTCCCCAACTCCGGTTTTGACATCCCAAAACAATTTTCCAACACGCGGGACGGTGCCGCAGGTGCGTCCGATTGCAGGGTGAGCTCAGTCGGGTTGGCCGAGACGCCTATCCCTGCACGAGCCTTCCTCGCTCACGTTTTCCTCCTCCCCCGGTCTAACCAGCGGAGGATGGGCGTTGAACATCCGGGAAGTGTTACGGCAGACCGTCAGTTCCATCGCGGCTCACAAACTGCGCAGTTTCCTGACCATGTTCGGGATCATCTGGGGAATCACGTCGGTCATCCTGCTGGTAGGGCTGGGCAAAGGATTCAGCCGCGATCAGAAAGAACATCTCCGAACCATTGGTGTCGACCTGGCCATCATCTGGGGTGGCCGGACCAGCGAGCAAGCCGGAGGATATGCGGCCGGGCGAGTCGTCCGCTTGTCGGTGCACGACGCCGAGCTGATCAAAGAAGAAGCCTATCTGATCAAGACCGTGAGCCCGGAGCTGCGGCGAAGCGTGGCCGAGGTGAGCCGCTACAACGCGGCGTCGCGTCCGGTGCGCGGGGTCTGGCCTGAGTACCAGCGCTTCCGCTCGCTCGCCGTGCAGCAAGGCCGGTTGATGGACGACGGCGACGAGCGAGACGCAAGGCGGGTGGCGGTGCTCGGCGTCGAAGCGCGCGACCAGTTGTTTCCGGGCAGACCTGCGGTCGGCGAAGTCCTGATGATGAACGGATCTCCGTATACGGTGATCGGCGTCCTCACAAAGAAGAAGCAGAACGGAAGCTACGGAAGCGGTCCCGACAATACGCAGCTGTTTGTCCCGTATGCCTCGATGGCTCGCGATTTTCCTCCCGCCGAGCGTCCGGGAATCTTCAAGGGATGGATCAACAACCTTGTAGTGGAGGTGAAAGATCCCGACCATCACGAAGAAGCGATCCACCAGGTTTACGAAATTCTCGGCCGCGCGCACCACTTCGACGCGAACGACAAAGACGCGCTGATGATCTGGGACACGCTCGACGGTTCGAAGCTGATGGAGCGCATCTTCAACATCATGACCCTGTTTTTCGGCGCGGTGGCGATCATGACGCTCTCGCTCGGCGGCATCGGCGTGATGAACATCATGCTGGTCGCGGTCACCGAGCGCACCCGCGAGATTGGCGTGCGCAAGTCGCTGGGTGCGACGGCGCGCGATATCCGCAACCAGTTCTTCGCCGAGTCGGCCACGCTGATGATGATCAGCGGGGCGTTAGGGTTGGGGATCGGCGTGGGCATCTGCTATGCCTTCAATCACCTTGCCTTGCCCGACGTGGTGCCGCACCCGGTGATTTCGCCGGTGGCGATCATTGCCTCGCTGCTGACGCTGGGATTGATCACGGTGGGGGCGGGAGTCTATCCGGCGCAGCGAGCGGCGGCGCTGAGTCCGATTGAGTGTCTGCGCCAGGAGTAAACGGATGCAACTGAAAGAACTCATCCTGCAGAGTTGGCACTCCTTGGCGAGCAACCGCCTGCGTTCGGTGCTCACCATGATGGGGATTGTGTGGGGGCTGACGACAGTGGTGTTGCTGCTGGGCTATGGGCAAAGCGCCAGTGCGAGCATCATCAACGCCATGCTGGGGATCGGCAATAACGTGATCATGGTGTGGGAAGGCCAGACCAGCATGCAGGCCGGAGGAGAGCGGGCAGGCAAGCGCATTCACTTCAAGTACGAGGATGTGCAGGCGATTCGCGAGGAAGCGCCGCTGGCGCGGCAGGTGAGCGCGGAGTGGGACGACGTTTTCGGCATGAAGTACGGTGACCGCATCATCTCGGTGCAGACGAAGGCGGTGCAGTACCCCTACCGCGAGATGCGCAAGCTGAAGATCGCCGAAGGCCGGTACTTTGAGGACAGCGATTTCACCGAGCATCGCCATGTTCTGATTTTCGGTCCTCACGCCGCGACTAAGGTGTTCGGTAACCGCGATCCCGTGGGCGAGCAGGTGACGATTCAGGGGCAGGTTTGGGATGTCATCGGACTGCTCGATACCAAGATTCAGGACTCGTGCAACAACGGTCCCGATAACGAAAATGCGTTCATGCCCTTTGAAAGCATGAGCGACCTGAATGACAAGCGCGATCCGGAGATGATCGTGTTTCAGCCGGTGACCGGTTTGCTGCACAAGGCTGCGCTCGCGCAGGTGAGGGAAGTGCTGGCCCGTCGGCACAACTTCAATCCCAAGGATGACAAGGCAGCCCCCGAGTGGGACACGGTGGATGACGCCGTTGAGATCAACCAGTTTGGAATTGCGTTGCGCTTGATTCTGGGATTCATCGGCGTCCTGACGCTGGGAGTGGGTGGCGTCGGCGTCATGAATATCATGCTGGTAAGCGTGACCGAGCGCACCAAAGAAGTGGGCCTGCGCAAGGCGCTGGGTGCGCGGAATTTCGATATCGCGCTGCAGTTCCTGGTGGAGGCCCTGGTGCTCACCTTTGCGGCGGGTGCGTTAGGGATGTTGTTTTCAGTGGCGCTGGCGCATGCCATTCCTCCCATGCCGCTCTATTCCGAGATGTACAAGACCGCGCACCACGAGGGAGATATTTTTCTGAAAACCTCGGGCAGCGTGATGCTGACGGCGTTCGCGATTCTGGCAGTGGTCGGCGTTTCAGCGGGCCTTTGGCCGGCGCTCAAGGCAGCGCGCATGGAACCGATTGAGGCGCTGCGGTACGAGTAGGCTAGTCCTGACCTTCCAGCACAATCATCCTAACTTGATCGTCGGCAGGAACTGCGGCGGCTTGCGGACCTTGGTCGCCTGCTCGAACGAGTATGCCAGCTTCAGCAACGTCGGCTCGCTCCAGGCGCGGCCGAAGAACGAGATGCCGACTGGCAGTCCGTCAATGAACCCCGCGGGCACCGTGATGTGCGGATATCCGGCGACGGCGGCGGCGTTCGAGCAGCCTCCCGGGGCATGGTCTCCGTTGATCAGGTCGGTGAGCCAGGCCGCGCCTTGCGTGGGCGCGACCAGCGCGTCCAGATGAAATTGATCCATTACCGCGTCGATGCCTTCCTTCCGAGACAGGCGGTGATTTGCTTCCAGGGCATCGAGATATTCTTTCTCGGTCAATGGTCCCTTCGCTTGCGCCTTGAGAAAGACGTCCTGTCCGAAATAGGGCATCTCTTTGTCGCGGTTGCGTTCGTTGAAGGCGATGATGTCCGCGAGCGATTTCATGGGGGTTCCGGGGCCACGGTTGGCGAGATATGCATTCAGGTCGGCCTTGGTCTCGTAGAGAAGCACGGCGAACTCGGTGTCATCGAACTTGCCAAACGAAGGCAGGTCGGCAGGATCGGTGATCTCCGCGCCTTGCCGCTTGATCTCGTCGAGGACGCCCGCCATCAACTGGTCGACCATGTCGTTGAAGCCGAAGTATTTTCGGGCGATGCCGATACGGGCTCCGCGCAGACCTTTGGCGTCGAGGAACTGGGTGTAGTCCTTCGACATCTTTCCGGCACTGGCTGCTGTAGCCGGATCGCGCGGGTCGTCTCCGGCGAGCGCCGTCAGCAGAATTGCGGCATCGCGAACCGTGCGCGCCATGGGCCCGGCGGTGTCCTGGCTGTGGGCGATGGGGACGATGCCCGCACGGCTGATCAGTCCCAGGGTCGGCTTGATGCCAACAATGCCATTCAGCGACGACGGACACACCACCGACCCGTCGGTTTCCGTGCCGACCGCGAGCGCACAGAAGTTGGCCGCAACCGCGGCGCCAGAACCGGAGCTCGATCCGCAGGGGTTGCGGTCAAGCGCGTAGGGGTTTCTGGTCAAGCCGCCACGGCCGCTCCAGCCGCTGGTGGAGTGGCTGGAGCGGATATTGGCCCATTCGCTGAGATTGGTCTTGCCGAGAATGACGGCGCCGGCTTGACGCAGTTTCTTCGCCACGGTGGAGTCCTGCGCGGGAGCGGGCCCGACCATCGCCAGCGACCCCGCAGTCGTCATCATGCGGTCGGCGGTGTCGATGTTGTCTTTGATCAGGACGGGGATTCCGTGGAGCGGGCCGCGTGCGCCCTTGTCTTTGCGTTCCCGGTCGAGCGCATCGGCGATGTTCAGGGCGTCGGGATTGAGTTCGATCACGCTGTTCACGGTGGGGCCATGCTTGTCGAGCGCGTCGATCCGTGCGAGGTATTTCTCAGCGATAGAGCGCGCGGTGAATTTTCCCGATGCCATGCCTTCCTGAAGTTCCGCGACCGTTGCTTCGTCCAATTCAAACGGCGCGGTCGCGTTCTCCCGTGCCGCTGCGAATGCGGGGAGAAGCACCGCCGAGGCTCCTCCCAGCAGACTGGTCTGCAGGAAGCGCCGGCGCGGCGGGACGGCGGACTGCCCGAGAGCGGGATGGTTCTTGTTCAAAGTTGGTCTCCGTGGAGGACCGGGGAATTATAGGGGATGGCAATGCTCTTAGCCGGCTTTCCTTTTTCTGCCTGACGCGTCAAAACAGGGAAGCGTTGTTGTTAGCGTTGTCATCGGCCACGGACGAGGAGATTACGGCAAGTTTCGTGACGGCCAGCACGCCGGAAGCCTTCCCAAAGCTGATACAATCACAAGTTTCCCGCAAGGTGTATGTCCTCACTTACCTGTTGGCGAAAATCTGTACGGAGGAGCCCTCATGTCTTTTTTGAAGAAGTGGATTGCGCTGTGCATCGTCGGCAGCGCGTGCCTGGCGCTCGGACAGGAAATGCAGGAAGGCCGCTTGATGCGCTTTCCCGATGTTCATAAAGACAAAATTGTTTTTTTCTATGGTGGAGATCTCTGGTTGGGGTCAAGTTCTGGCGGGGTCGCGCATCGTATTACGACCAATTCCGGGCGTGAGCTTTTCCCCAAGTTCTCTCCGGACGGCAAATGGATCGCTTTCACCGGCCAGTACGACGGCAACTTCAACGTCTATGTGATGCCCGCCGAGGGCGGCCAGCCCAAGCAACTGACCTTCTTCCAGGGGTCGGCGCAACCGCTTAGCGACCGCATGGGCATCCATGACGAAGTTCTGACCTGGTTCCCCGATAGCAAACGAATCCTATTTCTGTCGCGGCGCGATGCGAGTAACGGTTGGACCAAGCGGCCGTACAGCGTCAGCATCGATGGCGGTCTTCCCGAACCACTGCAGGTGGATCAAGGCGGACTGACTTCGTTCTCGCCCGACGGCAGCAAGATGGCCTACAACGTGGTCTTCCGCAACTTCCGCACCTGGAAGCGCTATACCGGCGGACTCGCGCAGTCGATCACCATCTACGATCTCAAGCACAACACCAGCGAGGATGTGCCGCACACCGACTGGACCGATACCTTTCCCATGTGGCACGACAACACGATCTATTTCACCTCCGACCGTGGGCCGGAACATCATCTGAACCTTTACAGCTACGACCTTGGCTCGAAGCAGGTCGAGCAACTCACGCACTTCGATGAGTTCGACGTGATGTGGCCGAGCCTGGGTCCGGATGCCATTATTTTCGAGAACGCCGGCTATCTCTACACCTACGATTTCACCTCCAAGCAGTCGAAGAAGCTCACCATCTATCTGCCGGGTGAGCGCGACCAGACGATGAAGCATTGGGCGAATGCGGCTAAGAATGTCACCGACTTTGATATCGCTCCTGACGGCAAGCGGGCGGTATTTGCGGCACGCGGCGACGTGTTCACGGTTCCCGCCAAAGAGGGCAGCATCCGCGACCTGACGCGCACGACCGGCATCCGCGAGAAGCAGGTGGCCTGGTCGCCCGATGGCCGGTGGATCGCTTACGTCTCCGACCGCACCGGGGAGGATGAGATTTACATCACTCCGCAGGATGGCGTGGGCAAGGAGCAGCAGATCACCAGCGGTTACAAGGGCTTCAAGTTCGGGCCACAGTGGTCGCCCGACAGCAAGAAACTGGCCTGGGCCGACAAGGACCTCAAGCTGTGGTGGATCGACATCACCGACAAGAAGCCGGTACTGGTTGACCAGGATAAGTATGGAGAGATCACCAACTACGCCTTCTCCGCCGACAGCAAGTGGCTGGCATACGACAAGAACGCCGAGAACAACTACTCGGTTGTCTATTTGTATTCGCTGGGAGACCAGAAGATCACTCCCGTCACCACCAGCATGACCAACAGCTATGCGCCTCTTTGGGATCCGGACGGGAAGTATCTTTATTTCCTCTCAGACCGCGATTTCAACGAAGTGCTGGGCAATTTCGATTTCGAATTCGCCAATCCCAAGACCACGCGAGTGTATGTGGTGACCTTGCGGAAGGACGAAGCCTCGCCATTTCCGGCGATGAGCGACGAAACCGAAATCAAGAAGGAGGAGACGGCGCCCGCGACCCCGCCAAAAGAATCGGCCAAGGGAGATAAAAAGTCCGCAACGAAAGAGGCGGACAAAGATAAAGATAAAGACGCGAAGGACAAGGAAAAGGAAAAGCCGAAGGATTTCCGAATCGATCTCGACGGAATTCAGGACCGGGTCGTAGCTCTACCCACCGATCCGGGCGTGATTCGTACCTTCCTGGCGGCCAAGGGATACATCTACTACTCGACGGTTCCCGTCCGGGGGCTCTCCGGGCCGATCCCGGGTGAGAACTCCGCGGTTCACGTCTTCGATCTCAAGGAGAAGAAGGACAAGACCCTCATCGAGAACGTGGACCGGTTTGCCCTGTCATTCGACGGATCAAAACTGCTCTACGAAGCCGGCGGCGGGCCGAACGGCCACACCTATGGCATCATCGACGCCAAGCCCGATGGTCCGAAGAAGATCGGGGATGGCGTGCTGAACCTGGCCGGAATGAAGCTCGAGGTGGATCCGCCGCAGGAGTGGAAGGAGATGTTCAACGAAGTGTGGCGGCAGGAGCGCGACTACTTCTACGAGGCTTCCATGAACGGCGTCGACTGGCAGAAGATGCACGACAAGTATGCGCAACTGCTGCCTTACGTCGCCGACCGCTACACCCTCACTTACATCATGGGCGAAATGATCGGCGAGCTATCCAACTCCCACACCTACGTGGGCGGCGGAGATTATCCCGAACTTCCGCACACCAATGTTGGCCTGCTGGGAGCGGATGTCGAGCTTGACAGCGCCAACGGTATGTACCGTTTCAAGAAAATCTACGCTGGCGAAAACTGGCACGCCGACCTGCGTTCGCCATTAACTGAGCCGGGTGTGAATGTGAAGGAAGGCGATTATCTCCTTGGCATCAACGGGCAGTCATTGCGGGCGCCCACCAATCCCTTCGAACTGCTGGAGAATACGGCTAATCAAACTGTCAGTCTGACCGTCAACTCCAAGCCCTCGGAGGAAGGTGCTCGTACGGTGCAGGTAACGCCCATTGCCGACGAGGGCGATCTTCGCGAGAACGCCTGGGTCGAAGCCAACCGCAAAAAGGTGGACGCCGCCACCAACGGGCGCGTGGGCTACATCTACATTCCTGACATGGGCGCGCCCGGCTTGAACGCCTTCGTGAAGGAATATTTCCCACAGATCCGCAAGGAGGGGTTGATCATCGATATCCGCTACAACGGCGGCGGCTTTGTCGATCAGCTCATTTTCGAGCGGCTACGGCGCATTCTTGCGGGAATGGATTCAGCCCGCAATTTCGCGAGCGGCACGGTCCCACCCAACGTCTTCCACGGATCGATGCTCGCCCTTACCAATCGCTACGCGGCTTCCGACGGCGACATCTTCAGCTATTTCTTTAAGTACTACAAGCTGGGGCCGCTCATCGGTACTCGCACCTGGGGTGGTGTGCGCGGCATCCGCGGGCAAATTCCGCTGATGGATGGCGGTTATATCACGCGTCCTGAGTTCGCCCGCTACGATCTGAACAGCAAGTGGGTCGTAGAGAATAAAGGCGTGCAGCCGGATGTGGTCGTGGACAATCGTCCGGAAGACTACGTGAAAGGGAAGGACACGCAGCTCGATATGGCAATTGAGATGGTGATGAAGGCGATCCAGGAGAATCCCAAGAAGCTGGCACCGCGACCTCCGGATTTGCCGCCCTATCCCGAGGGGCCTGGCTTGTAGCCGGATTCTTCGACCAGAAAGCGGAACTTACGGCCGCTGCGAGTTCATACTCCAGCGGCCGTTTTTGTGTGCGTGGATTCGGAAGATCGTTGGTCGATCTTCTTGCGAATGCGCCGGACCTCAATGAAAGTCAGCGCGGTCATGGTGCAGATCAAACTCGCGAACAGGATCATCAGGATGGAATCCATCTCTTCCGGCCCCCCTCTTTCCTCACGCTCCCATGGAATCACCACTATACAGGGAACTGTACCAAGGTTGAACATTTCCAAAGGCCAGTGCAGGTTAGCTGTTCTGATTCCCGAACAAGAGGCAAACGGCCAATCGGAGGGGACGCAAATGGCCCATCGTCGGTATAATAAAAACCACATGCCTAAGTACTCGATCGTTGTCCCCCTGCACAACGAGCAGGAAAACGTCACCGACCTCTACGACCGTCTTAAGGCGGTGATGGAGGTGAACGGCGAGAGCTTCGAGATCGTTCTGGTGGACGACGGCTCGCGGGACCGCACCTTTGACCTGCTGCGCGAGATTGCGGCGGTCGACAGCCGGGTGACGGTGGTGCGGTTGCGGCGCAACTTCGGACAGACTTCCGCCTTGGCCGCCGGCTTCGATCACGCCCACGGCGATTACATTATTGCCATGGATGGCGATCTGCAGCATGACCCCGCGGACATACCCATATTTCTGGAAAAAATTGCGGAAGGCTATGACATCGTCAGCGGATGGCGCAAGCAGCGAATCGATAATCTCTGGCTGCGCCGCATTCCTTCGCGCTGCGCGAACTGGCTGATGGCCAAGCTGAGCGGCGTGGATATCCACGACTTTGGCACGACTTTCAAAGCCTATCGCCGGGACATTCTGGAGCAGGTTCCGCTCTACGGAGAACTGCATCGCTTTATTCCGGCGCTGGCCTCCTGGCATGGAGCCTCGATTTGCGAAGTGCCCATCCGCAATGTGAATCGCGAACGCGGCGTCTCGCACTACGGCATTTCCCGGACCTTCCGGGTGTTTTTTGATCTGATTACCATCCGTTTTCTGCTCCGCTACCTCTCCCGCCCGCTGCACTTCTTCGGGACGCTGGGCATGGTGAGCATCATGGCAGGGATGGGCGTCACTGTCTGGCTGTTCGCCGAGAAATTCCTGAACCATTTTGATGTGATGACCAAGCACGGACCGCTGATGATCTTCGCCGCTGTGCTGTTGTTGGCCGGATTCAATATGCTGGCGATTGGACTGCTCGGCGAGATGCAGGTGCGCCACTACCACGAACCCAGCCGTCGCGCACCTTACTCGGTGGACCGGGTAGTGCGAGCGCCAGGCAGCGAAGAGCACACCATCTCAGAGTAGGTCCCGGACCCCGCCCTTAGTGCTTGTCATTCCGACCCTGAGCGAAGTCGAAGGGGAGGAATCTGCATTCTTCTTTCGTGAACTAGTTGCTTTCTCTGTAACTCTGTGTCTCTCTGGTAAAGGGTTTGTTGAAAAGTGGGCGAACCGCTCCTCCCTCGTGTGAGCCCGGGATAGTGAAACCTTATCCTTACAAGCCTACGAATGAAGCGTGCTTGGACTCCTGGGCGTCCTTCTTGACTCCCATCAGTTCCATCGCCTTGTGCGCGATGTGCTCGGCGCTGACTTCAAATTCCTTGATCAGCTCCCAGGGCGCGCCGGAATCGCCAAAGCGGTCCTTCACGCCAATCGCTCCGGTGATGACCGGAACGCCGTAGAGCAGGGGAGTTTCGGTAATCACGTTGCTCACGCGCCAGGCGAGCGCTCCGATCTGATGCTCTTCAGCGGTGATGATGACGCCCGTCTCGCGCGCTGCATGCAAGATGGCCGCGACATCGATCGGCTTCAAGGTGTGGAGGTTGAGTACCCGAGTTTCATAGCCAAAGTCCTTTTTCAGGATCCAGGCCGCGCGCATGGCTTCCGGCACCATCGGGCCGCAGGCAATGATGGTGAGATCCTCGCCTTCATTCCGGTAGTCGCGGCTCAGAACTGTTTCGAACCCGTCGAGAAAATTCGCGGATTCAAGCCGCAGGCGAATCACGTTGGCGTGTCCGAATTCGAAAGGCGTGTCTTCTGCTGTAACGATGGGTGTGGCTTCGCGGGCGAAGCGGATGTACTTCGGGCCCGGATGTTGCAACAGCAGGTAATCGGTGGCCTTGCGGGTCTCGATAGCATCGCAGGGCACCACCACCGACATGTTGGGCAGTCCGCACATGGCGAACAGGTCTTCCAGCGCCTGGTGGGTGGCTCCATCGGGGCCGACCGAGACGCCGCCATGCGCGCCGGCGATCATCACATTGAAATTTCCGTAGCAGACGGAAGTGCGGATCTGATCAAGATTGCGGGCGGCCGCGAAGGTCGCATAGGTGCCCAGCACGGGCAGCAAGCCTTCTTTGGCTAGTCCCGCGGCTGCCGATGTGGCGGATTGTTCGGCGATGCCCATGCTGATCCAGCGGCGTTTGCGCTCGGGTTTCGAGGTATAGAAGTCGCTGATGGTGATGGACCCGGAGATGTCGAGTCCGAGGCAGACCACGCGCTCGTCGTCTCCGTTTTTAGCGAGCGACTGGCCAAAGCCCTTGCGCGTGGGCTCCATCTTTACTTTCATGGTCTCAGCGGCGTTCCACCAGTAGTTGCGGCTGAACTTCGGCATCTTGGCTTCGAGGCGGCGATCGACTTCGACCTGGTAGAACTTCGCCATGTCGAGCATCTTCTGATAAGGAATGGTCTCGGTTACGCCGAGTTCCGCCAGGGCCTTCTTCAGTTCTTCAAGATTGGGAGATCTGCCGTGCCAACCCGCGAGATCTTCCATGAAGCTGACGCCTTTGCCCTTCACGGTCTCTGCCATGATGACCACCGGCTTGCCCATGCCCGCCTTTGCTTTTTCGAGCGCACCCACCACTTGCTGCATATCGTGGCCATCGATACGCAGAACTTCCCAGCCGAAGCTGCGGTATTTCTCGTCCAGCGGGTCCACATTCATGACATCGGAGACCTTGCCATCGATCTGCAGACGGTTGCAGTCCACAATGCCGACCAGATTGTCTAACTTGTGATGGGACGCTTCCATGGCGGCTTCCCAGATCTGGCCCTCCTGCTGTTCGCCATCGCCCATGATGCAGAACGTCCGGTAGTTCTTGCCCGCGAGTTTGCCCGCCAGGGCGATGCCCACGGCAATGCTCAATCCCTGCCCCAATGAACCGGTGGAGACTTCGACGCCGGGAAGTTTCAGCCAGTGGGGATGTCCCTGATACGGAGTCCAGAGCTTGCGCAGCAGCGCGACATCTTCAATGGGACAAAAGCCGGCGAACGCCAGCCCGAGATACAAGCTCGGCGCCTTGTGGCCGGTCGACCAGACAATGCGGTCGCGATCGGGCCAGGAAGCGTTCCGGGGATCATGGTCGGCAACTTTCAGGTAGAGCGCCGCCGTGATGTCCATGATGGAGAGCGTGCCTCCGGCGTGGCCGGAGCCTGCAGCGCACAGCGCGACCAGATCGTATCCCCGCATCAGGTTCGCGGCTTCTTTGAGTTGTTCGATGGAGTAGTCGCGTTCGGTGTTGCCGGTGGTGAAATCCTTGATGGCCATGGGCTTCGTCCTCGCGGGGCGCGCATGGTAGGAGATGGCGCGCGTGTCTCCGCACCCTGAGCCTAGCCCGGACCCGTACGCCGATCAGTGAGTGATGTCACGAGGGGATGTGACCTGAAGCGGTCTAGAATTGCCAGCGGGTCGCCGTGCCCATGAAATCTTTCTCGTAAAGCCCGAAGGCCAGGCGGGGACGCACCACATAAACGGGATCCTGGAAGGTCGACATGTCCCATTTGTACTTCTTCTGATACTCGCGGTTAAACTTCTTGCGCAGTTGAGGATCAGTGTTGAGCTCCACCGTTCCTTCGACAATGACTGCCTCCTGTGCCTTCTCAGTGCCGATGATGCAACGAGGGTTCTCCGCCAGGTTGCGGCCCTTGCGGGACTTGCCACCCGTACTAAACAGGAACGTCTGATCGAGCCACAATCCCCAGATCACCATCAGGTGTGGCGCGCCATCAAGGCCGGAGGTGGAGATCCAATAATTGTGCGATTTCTCCAGCCGCTGTTTTGCCCAACTCCAGGCCAGCAGGCCTTTCTTGCTCTTGGGAAGTCCATAGCCCGGCATGTAGGGACGACTGGAGGCAGGTTGAGAGGAACTCTTTTTGCCGGATGCGCCTTTAGTCATCACGCGATTTTTCGCCGCAAAGGACACAGGGAAATCCCTTGTGTCCTTTGTGGTTGAGAACTACAAATTCCGCTTGGTCCAGTCTTCGATCTGCTGCTGGGCCTTGTTCAGATTCTCCAGCGAATTGGCTACGCTGAAGCGCAGGTAACCCTCTCCGAAATCGCCGAACGCCGTGCCCGACAGACAAGCCACGCCGGCTTCTTCCAACAAGGCGTCGGCCAGCTTTTTCGATTTCCATCCCGTCCCGGTGATGTTGGGAAAGACGTAGAACGCGCCCTTGGGCATGCGGCAGGAGAATCCCTTGATGCGGTTCAGGCCGGCCACGAAGGAGTCACGGCGGCGCTGAAACTCCTGGCGCATCGTCTCAACGGATGACTGATCGCCGCGCAGAGCTTCGATTCCCGCGACCTGCGTAAAGCTCGCGGTGCAGGAATTGGAGTTGGTCATCAGCCGCGTGATGTGGGTCGCGAGGTCGGCGCGCATGACGCCGTAACCCATCCGCCAGCCGGTCATGGCATAGGTCTTCGAGAAGCCGTCGAGCAAGATGGTGCGGTCCTTGAAGCCCGGAACCGCCATGATGGAATAATGCTCTCCCTCGAAGATCAGGCGGCTGTAAATCTCGTCGGAGAGCACGATGATGTTGCGGTCGCCAATGACCTTAGCGATATCGCGGATGTCCTGCTTGGTCAGCACTCCGCCGGTCGGATTGTGCGGCGAATTCAGGATGATGAGCTTGGTGCGGTCGGTGATCAGCGACGCCAGCTCGTTCACATCGAATCCGAAATCTTTCTGCTCCTGCAGGCGAATGGGGACTGCGTGTCCGCCCACGTAATTGATCATCGACTCGTAAATCGGGAAGCCCGGGTTGGGGTAGATGACCTCATCTCCCTCATTCACAAGCGCGAGAATCGTAAAGAAAATAATAGGCTTGCCGCCGGGGACGACCACCACTTCTTCGGCCTTCACGTCGATGCCGCGGGTGCGGCTGACTTCCTCGGCAATGGCTTGGCGAAGCTCCGGCAAGCCAGCCGATGGGCCGTAGTGGGTCCAGCCCTTGTGCAATGCCTGCACCGCCGACTCGACCACGTTTGCGGGCGTATCGAAATCGGGTTCTCCGATCTCCAGGTGAATGATCTGTTTGCCCTGACGCTCCAGGGCGCGAGCCTTGTTCAGAACTTCGAAGGCGGTTTCGGTGCCGAGACGCGACATGCGCTCGGCCAGGCGGAGTTCATACTGAATGGCGGGTTCCATAGTCGCAAAGGTGGTCATTATACCCCCAAGAGGGCTGGCTTGGCCTGAAGGTATTGTGCGCCGGGAAGGATCGCGGGTCTGGGACGGCGATCACAGGGGTCGGTGATGAAATAACTCCATCCGGTATCATGGTGTCGCGCTCATGTTCTCCCATCGCACCGACTGGAAACTCACTCCCAACCGCTTCACCGAGGCGCAGCGGGACCTGCTGGCGGCGGGCATGGAGGTGCTCGACCTGACCGTGTCGAATCCGGTGCGCGCGGAGATCCACTATGACGCCGAGACCATTCTCGGCTCCCTGGGCCAGCTGCAAGCCATGGATTACGACCCCCAGCCGAAGGGATTGCGCAGCGCGCGCGAGGCCGTGGCCCATTACTACCGAGAGCAGCACGAGGAATTCGATCTCGATCCCGAGTCGATCATCCTCACCACCAGCACCAGCGAGGGCTACTCCTATGTCTTTCGCCTGCTTTCGAATCCGGACGACGAAATCCTGGTGCCCAAGCCCAGCTATCCGCTGTTTGAATTTCTGGCCGACCTGAACGACGTCAAGCTGGTGCCGTACCCGCTGATCTACGATCACGGGTGGCAGATCGATTTCCCCTCGTTGTACAAAGCCGTGACTCACCGCACCCGCGCGGTGGTAGTAGTGCATCCCAACAATCCCACCGGATCGTACGTAGAAGACCTGGAACGCACAGCGTTGAATGGTTTCTGCCGCGAATTTAATCTCTCGCTGATCGTGGATGAGGTGTTTCTCGACTACGCGCACGATGGCGCGCCCCGGCCGACCTTCGCCGTGAACCCGGGGGCGCTCACCTTCACCCTGAGCGGCTTATCGAAGATCTCCGGCTTGCCGCAAATGAAGCTGGCATGGATCGTGACCAGCGGTCCCGCGGAGAAAGTCGCCGCGGCGATGGAGCGGCTGGAAGTGATTGCCGACACGTATCTGTCGATGAATGCTCCCATCCAGCTGGCGGCCCCCGTGCTTCTCGACCAGCGCAAGCAGGTGCAACCGCTGCTGATCGACCGCTTGCGCACGAATCGGGAAGAATTCGATCGCCAACTCGCCAGGCAGAAGACATGCGAACGCCTGGAAGTGCAGGGCGGATGGTACGCGATTCTGCGGGTTCCGGTGAAGCAATCGGACGAAGACCTGGCGATCGACCTGCTCAGAAAAATGTCGGTGCTGGTGCATCCCGGACACTTCTACGATTTTTCCACCGACGGATATCTGGTGGTCAGCCTGATCACGCCCCCGGAAGTGTTTCGGGAGGGAATTGGACGAGTGCTGAAGGCCCTGGCGGATTAACTTCTTCCGCACTCGTCCGTAAGGGTTGAGGATTTACTGTTGCGGTGGCGGGCTCTGGCTGTTGTCCGGCGCGCCGCCGTGGCGATGCTGCATCCATTCTTCGCGCTTCGCCTGCATTTCGTCCCACTTCTTCTGCTGGTCTGAATCGAGCAGTGCGCGAATCTGCGAGTCGGTGCTCTTGTGGGTTTCCATCATCTTGGCGTGGCGATCCTGCGGCGACATCGAGCTATCCTGATGCAGGCTTTCCATCTGCGTTTTTTCCGATTGTAAAAGCTCTTGCACTTTGCTTTGTTGATCGGAAGTCAGATTAAGTTTTTTGGTGAGTGCCTCGGTGCGCTTTGCCGGATCCATGCCGTGGTGGTGCATATGGCCGTATTCGGCGGGCGGCGAGGACTGTTGATCGTTCGACATGTTGTCCTGAGCCGCGGCGAAACTCGTGCCCATTGCGATCAGTCCGGCTGCGACAAGAGCGAGCAGGTAATGCTTGTACATAAAGTCTCCTTAGAATCGATCGGTCTACTTCTATGAATGGAATTGCAGAGGGAAAGTTGCGCTGGAAAGCGAAATGCGGACAATCTTTGCATAACTTTACAAAGTGCCAGTCTTCGCAGCCCTTTCGCTTTATACTTCCCGCCTATGCCCATCGTCGAAAAACATCGTGCCGGGTCCTTCTGCTGGATCGAACTCGCCACCAGTGACCAGAAAGCCGCCAAGAACTTTTACGGCACGCTCTTCGGATGGAGTGCCAACGACACTCCCATGGGCCCGGGTGATTTCTACACCATCTTTCAGTTGGAAGGCCGCGATACCGCTGCCGCCTATACGCTGCGCAAAGAGCAGCGTTCGCAAGGCGTGCCATCGCACTGGATGCTCTACGTCGCAGTCGACAGCGCCGAGGCCACAGCCGCGAGAGTAACGGAACTCGGCGGCAAAGTGCTGGTGCCGCCTTTCGATGTGGCAAGCTTCGGAAAGATGGCGGTCATCCAGGATCCCACGGGCCCGGTATTTTCGATCTGGGAGCCCAAGGGAAATCAGGGAACGGGAATTACCGGTGTGGGTGGAACTCTGTGCTGGGCGGATCTCAGTTCGCCTGATCCCGCGCGCGCGAGCAAGTTCTACGGCGAACTGTTTGGCTGGAAGATGACCTCCGACAATGACGACAATCCGGCGTCAGGCTACCAGCATATTCAAAACGGAGAAGAGTTTATTGGCGGAATATTGTCCGCCGAGAAAGACTCGAAAATCCCTCCCCACTGGCTGCCTTATTTTCTCGTGGCCAACTGCGACCTGAGCGCGGCCAAGGCGAAAGAACTGGGTGCCGGCTTTCTTTTGCAACCGGCGACGATGGAGAATGTCGGACGCATGGCCGTGATCGCCGATCCCCAGCAGGCGGTCTTCGCCGTCTTTCAGCCTCTGCCGAGGAAGAAATGATCGATACCATCGACCACGGCGCGGTGCGGGAGTTGCGCTTGAACCGCCCTCCCGCCAACGCGCTTGCCCCCGACCTGATTCCGGCGCTCATGCGCGCCGTCGACAGCGCCCCGAAACACGGGGCACGGGCGCTGGTTCTTTCCGGCAGTCCGGGAAGGTTCTGCGGTGGCCTCGACGTGCCTTTGCTCCTGACTCTGGACAAAGCCGGCATGCAGGCGCTTTGGCGGGACTTCTACAGCATGATGTGCGTGATGGCGGCGTGTCCGGTGCCGCTGGCCGCCGCGATTACCGGACATGCTCCCGCCGGGGGCACGGTGCTTACGCTTTTTGCCGACTACCGCGTCGTGGCCGAAGGCGATTGGAGACTCGGGCTGAACGAAGTGCAGGTGGGATTGGCGCTGCCTCCGGTGATTTTCCGGACGCTGCGCCGTCTCGTCGGAGCCCATCAGGCCGAACGCCTGGCGGTGAGCGGAATGTTGATCTCGCCCGTTGAAGCTGCGCGCATCGGTCTGGTGGATGAAATTGTTCCCGCAACCCGGGTAATTGATCGCGCGGTCGAATGGTGCCAGGGCATGATCGGGTTGCCGCAGGGAGCCATGTCATCCACGCGCCAAGAGGCGCGTTCGGATCTGGTTAAACTCTTCGAGCACAGTTTCGCCGACGAACTGCAGGATGTCTCCGAGATGTGGTGGGACGAAGAGACGCAAGCCGCCCTGCGCTCGATGGTCGAACGGCTGAAAAAGAAAAGCTAACGCTTCACCAGGAACGGATTGCTCTCCCGCTCCTCGCCAATCGTCGTCAGCGGACCGTGCCCCGGGACCACCACCGTCTCATCCGGCAGCGCCAGCACGGTGCCATGCAATGACTGAATGATCTTCTCGAACGATCCCCCCGGCAAATCGGTTCGTCCAATGCTTCCAGCGAACAGCGTATCTCCTGCGATCAGGGTTT
Organism: Terriglobia bacterium; assembly: GCA_963832635.1. Classification (GTDB taxonomy): domain Bacteria; phylum Acidobacteriota; class Terriglobia; order Terriglobales; family Acidobacteriaceae; genus DATFTE01. The sequence continues at coordinate 375,956 of CAWHVH010000008.1, forward strand.
TCTCGGCAGGGAAGTAGAGGCACACGCTGCCTTCCGTGTGTCCCGGAGTATGCAGGACGTCAGCGGTAATCGCACCGGTGCGCACCGTGTCCGCCTGTTCCACGCTGTGATCGATCTCGACCTTCCCCGGTGATTTCATGCCCACCCAGGCAGCCTGCGTGTCGAGCATCTTCAGCAGTGCGTAGTCGTTCTGGTTGAGCAGAATCGGGGCGCCGGTGGAAGCGCGCAGCTTCATCGCTCCGCCCACGTGATCGATGTGTGCGTGCGTGATGACGATCTGCTTAACCTTGAGATTGTGCTTCGCGATGAGCGCGAGAACGTCTTCGATGTCGTCGCCGGGGTCGATGACCATGGCCTCACGGCTGGCCTCATCGCCAATGATGGAGCAGTTACACTGCAGAGGCCCGACGGGGAAGATTTCGTGAATCATGAGAACCGGCGTTGGTCATTCGCCGTTCGCCCATGACCAAGGACGAACGGCCTGACACTACTTTTGCGGAGCTGGCGGCGGAGTCGCCGGGGCCGCCGGTTGCGTCTTTGCCGGCGCCGTCTTGATGCCTTGCAGCACCGAACTCGGACCGCTGTGACGCGTGGCGTAAATGGAAAGCGTGATCGAGGTCAACATGAAAATGACCGCGGACCAGGTGGTTGCCTTGGAGAGCGCGCTGGCGGCGCCGCGCGGACCGAAAGCGGTCTGGCTCCCCATGCCCCCAAAGGCCGCCGCGATATCTCCGCTCTGGCCGCTCTGCAGCAGCACCACCATGATGATGAAGAAGCAAACCGCGATGTGAATGATCGTAATCAGAATAATCATGGAAAATTTGCTATCGCCAAGCGGCCACCGCCCCTCAGCCAATACGCGGCCAATCGCCGCCTAACCCCCCGTTTCCGATGTCAGAAGTGTGCTGGTGCGGAAGGGGGGATTTGAACCCCCACGCCTTTCGGCGCCACCCCCTCAAGATGGTGTGTCTGCCAGTTCCACCACTTCCGCAAGAATCAACAGCTTACAAACACAATGCTGCGTTTGCTCCGTGCATGAAAACTATACATGGAGGCGCGAGCACAGTTCAAGCCGCGGGCACCTGGACAGGGATTGACTCAGAGTTACGTGTTGCGATCGGAGAGTCCCTGCTCACGAAGTTTCTTGACTTCCGCTGGCGGATGGTGGTAGAGCTGTCGGACCACGTCGATCTACACTGGAGGGGTTCCGTATGTGTTCTCTTAAGAGAGTGAGCTGGGACCTTGCTGCAAGTTTTTGCATCCTCGTTCTGTCGTGTCTTCCCCTGGTTGCGCAATCCTCGACCGGAAGAATTCTAGGAACCGTAACGGATGCCACCGGCGCAGCCGTGAGCGGTGCCACGATCACCATCACCGATACTCAGCGAGGAACCACACGAACCCTCACCACCGATGAGGCTGGCGCCTACGTCGCGCCCAACCTCTCGCCTAGCACCTACAAAGTGCGCGCCGAGGCGAAGGGGTTCAAGGCCGTCGAGAGAGTCGGTGTTGGGCTGGAAGTCGCCCAGGACATACGCATCGATCTTTCGTTGCCCACGGGCGACGTCACCCAAACGGTGGAAGTAACGGAAGAAATTCCCTTACTCAACGCGACCTCCTCCACCCTGGGCGGAACGCTCAGTAACAAAGAGATCAACCAACTGCCGCTGAATGGCCGCAACTACGAAAATCTGCTGCAGCTGCGGCCGGGCATTGTGCGCTATCCGGGTGGCGGCTTCTCGACCACCAGCACCAACGGCTTGCGCGCCGAAGACAATGTGTACCTGGTCGACGGTCTCTTCAACAGCGAACCCTTCTCCGGCCAGAGCATCGTCAACGGGGCGGGAATCGCGGGCGATTCCGCTACGATTCTGCCCGTCGACTCCATCCAGGAATTCAATCTGCAGGAAAATCCTCCGGCGGAATACGGATGGAAACCCGGCGCGATCGTGAACGTCGGGCTCAGGTCGGGAACCAACAGTGTCCACGGAACCGGATACGCTTTCGGCCGCGATACGCCGCTCGACGCGCGCAACTATTTCAACCCCGTGGGTACCATCAAGCAGCCGCGCAACCTGGAGCAGTTCGGCGGAACGTTCGGCGGAGCTATTGTTAAAGACAAACTGTTCTACTTCGGCAGCTATGAAGGCCAACGGTATACCGTGGGAAACACCGGGTCGTTACAAACCTATGCGACGGTTCCGCTGCCGACTCCGACTCAGCCCGACTGCTCGTTCATTGCTTCCGGCGATTGCACTGCCAGCATTCCGAATGCAATCCAGGATGTGTATGCCGGTTATCAGGCCGGATCGCTTCCGGCGGGCGTGAGCCCGGTCAGTTTGAGCATTGCCGGCTGCACCTTTACGCCGCCCAGCACGGTTTCCTGCAATGGCAAGGGATTCCCGCTCAACAACGGAACGAATCCCGGAGACCCGACCAGGATCACCTACGGGCTGCCCAACACCGTAAACGCCGACAACGTCGTGGGAAAAGTTGATTTCCACATGAATGCCCGCAATACCTTCAGCGGAAGGTATTTCTTCGGCAACAATTCCGGAACGGTTGCCGATGCCAGCGAGCTTCAGCCGCAGTGGCTCACCAAGATCCATACTCGCGCCCAGGTGCTGGGAGGGAACTGGATTTACGTTCCGGGCTCCCGCTGGGTGAACGAAGTGCGCTTTGGCTACAACCGGCTCTATCAACCGACTTTCACCTCCGACCACACCACGCCGGCCTCCGCGTATGGACTCGACACCGGTGTGACCAATCCGTTGTACGGAGGACTTCCGCGGATCAACGTTTTTCCGTTCTACATTTTTCCGCAGGAACTGGGCGGATTCAACTGGCCGAAGATTCAGGGGCCGGACACACGATTCCAATTCGTCGATCACATCTCGTACGCGCGGGGCAATCATGCCATCAAGTTTGGCGGAGAGCTTCATCGCGACAGCTTCAGCGGTGCGGCCTACGGAGGAGCCAGGGGCAGAATCAAATTTGTCGGCGGCAGCATCTTCAACGGCAACTCCACAGGCCTCGAAGACTTCTTTGCCGGAGCGCCAACCTCGGGAACTCAATTGGTCGGCGACCCCACGCGACACATTCACAACTGGGGCTACGCATTCTTTGTGCAAGACGACTGGCGAGCCACCAAGACCCTCACTCTGAACTTTGGTTTGCGCTACGAACTCAACACCGTGGTAAAAGCCGACCACAATCTTCTGGGGAATTTCGATCCCACCCTGGGCCTGCTCCAGGTAGGCAAGCAGATCAGCGCGCCCTATAACGGCGATCACAATAACTTCGCGCCTCGCGTGGGATTTGCCTGGGATGTCGGGGGCAAGGGCAGCACGGTGTTGCGCGGCGGCTTTGGAGTGATGTACGAAACCCTGAACTGGGAGTCGTTTCTCGCCCTGAATAACTCCCTCGGGATCGGTACCATCCCCACCGGCGCCATCATCAACGGCAGCGGTGGCACAGCGGGTGGCTCCATCGCTGTGGGCACGGTCAACTTCCCGGGCTCAAGCCTGAACTGGGATCCAGCCGTGACCGGAATTCCGGGAACTGTATTCCCCACCACGGCGCTCAACTGTTTTGCGAATCCGTGCAGCATTCTGGGAATGGATCGCAACCTCAGGACGCCCTACGTCTACCACTGGAACGTGAATGTCCAGCACGCCTTTAACAACAATCTGTCGCTGGAAGTTGCGTACGTGGGCAATCACGGATCGAGCCTGTCGGGCATCCGGGATATCAATCAGAATGTGCACGCCAACGATTTTGCCGGAGACGAGCAGTCGGGTCGGCCCTTTAATGCCCAGTTCCCTTATCTCAGTTACATCTACCAGATGGGGAACATCTACCGCTCGAACTACAACGGCTTGCAGGCCACGCTCAATGCGCGTAATTACCACGGATTGACCATGGTCGCCGGCTATACCTATTCCCATTCCCTCGACAACGTGGGTGCGAACTGGGACTTCGGTGCAGGCTCGGGACTGCCTTCGGACAGCAACCATCCCAACCGAGAATATGCCAGCAGTGATTTCGACATCCGGCATCGCTTGACGCTTTCCATGACGTACGCCATCCCGGGCAGGAAATCGTTCGCGCAAATGCTGGAAGGATGGCAATTGCAGTCGATTGTCAGCCTGTATGGCGCGCAGCCCTTCGGTGTGATGGACGCCGGAACCGACGTCAGCCTGAGCGGAGAGAACAACGATCGCTGGAATTTCTACGGCAACACTCACGACTTCAAATCCACTACCACGGGAATTCCATACTTCCCGGGAAGCGGAAATTCGAGCAGCCCTACCACCAATGCCGCGTGCAACGCGCAATCGCTGGCGTTGGATGGCGGAGTCGCTGGCGGCCCCGCAACCACGGCGCTAGCGAACTTCGGGTGCTTTGCCAGCGGCCGCTCCTTCATGATTCCACCACCCCTGGGAACCTTCGGTACCATGGGCCGGAATATCTTCCGCGACACCGGTTTCCACAACTGGGATTTCTCGGTGGCCAAGAACTGGAAATTCGGCGAGCGCGTGTCGGCGCAATTCCGCGCCGAGTTCTTTAACTTCCTCAACCATCCCAACTTCGCCAATCCGTTCGGAGGACAGAACGGATGGGCCCATAACGATCCATCAACCGGTTCGTTCGGTTGCTCCTGTGCGACACCGGACGTGGCAGCCTCGAACCCGGTCATCGGGTCCGGAGGAAGCCGCGCCATTCAGCTGGGCTTGAAATTGAGCTTCTAGTCGAAACCAGAGAGGGCCAGACGAGTGTTTGGCCCTCTTCAACTCGAGTTTACCGCGCTCTGCATCACTCGGATTTTCGCGTCCCCCCACGAGTTTCCGTATGCTGTTGATTTCGTTGCACGAAGTAGTCGTACCCGAATCTCGCGCCGACCCCCAGAGATCACGGTCCCGAGGGTTAAAGGCTTGCGGGTGAGGTGCCAAACATGGTATATGGGTCATACCACCATACCGTAGTGGTGGCCTGCTCCTGGGAAGACTCCGTGAATTGGCCTCAAATTCCAGTAATCGGACATTCTCTGGCGCTTGCCAATTTCCGTCGGAGGCACCGTTTGTACAAGGCTGTCACTATCCCCAAGCTCCATGAGCAGATCGTGCAGCAGATTGAGGAAGCAATCGTGACGGGAGCGCTCAAGACCGGGGATCGACTCCCGCCCGAGCGTGATCTGGCGCAAACTTTTGGAGTCAATCGCGCGGCGGTGCGCAAAGCGGTAAAGGCTCTCCGCGAAAAGGGGTTGGTGGAGGCGTTCTCTGGACGGGGGACATTCCTGGTGAGCCGCGGTTCTGCGCCCACGTAACCTCCACAGGATTCGCGGGCGGAACCAGGCATTTCAAAATCGACTTCGTATTTCAGGAGCTGTGAACTGATGGCAAACCTGGGGTTTGTCGGGCTGGGAGTGATGGGCAGTCAGATGGTGAATCGTCTGCTCAGTAAAGGCCATACCGTGACGGGCTACAACCGTACCCGGTCGAAAGCCCAGTGGCTGATCGACAAGGGGATGCGTTGGGCAGAGTCTCCCCGCGCCGTCGCGGCTGCGGCGGACGTCGTGTTTGCCATGGTCACGAACTCTGCGGCGATCACTGCGGTGACCGATGGCCCGGACGGACTGCTTGCCGGGCTCAGCGCGGGCAAGGTCTTCGTAGACATAAGCACGGTAAGTCCCACAGTGAGCCGGGCACTCGCCGCCAAGGTACGCGAGAAGGGTGCGGACATGCTTGACGCGCCGGTCTCGGGAAGCGTGGTCACCCTGCAGCAGGGAAGATTATCGGTGATGGTAGGGGGGCGCCGCCAGACCTTCGAGCGCGTGCGGCCCATCCTCGAGGATATCGGGCCCAAGGTCACCCACGTCGGCGATAACGGTCTGGCGTTGGCTATGAAGATTGCCATCAACCTCAGTCTTGCGACGCAGATGCTGGCGTTCTCGGAAGGCGTGTTGCTGGCGGAGAAGAGCGGCATTGCGCGCGAAACTGCCGTCGATGTGCTAGTGCACAGTGCTGTAGCTTCGCCGATGATCCAGTATCGCGGGCCTTTCGTCCTTGAGCAACCTCCGGAAGCGTGGTTCGACGTAAACATGATGCAGAAGGACATGCTTCTGGCCCTGGAGCTCGGCCGCCAACTCGATGTGCCCCTGCCCACCACGGCGGTGAGCAACGAGTTTCTCACCGCGGCCCGCGGCATGGGCATGGCAAAGGAAGATTTCGCGGTCGTGTTCGATGTGCTGGCCAGAATGTCAGGAGTGTCGAAATGACGACCGCCACGGAATCGAAGACCGCTGCCAAAGGAAATGCCGAGCAAGGGCTCCGGATGTTCCGCAAAATGGTGGCGATTCGCCTGTTTGAAGAGCAGGTGAACGAACTCTACACCCGCGCGCTCATGCCCGGGCTGGCGCACTTGTACACCGGGGAAGAGGCCGTGGCGGTGGGAATCTGTGAGGCGCTGCAGGCCGATGACTACGTGACCAGCACACATCGCGGACACGGACACTGCCTGGCCAAGGGGGCATCGCCCGATCGCATGTTCGCCGAATTGCTCGGCAAGGAGGCAGGCTACTGCCGGGGCAAAGGTGGCTCCATGCATATCGCCGACCCCGAGACCGGGAATCTGGGCGCCAATGCCATCGTGGGCGGCAGCATGGGGATCGCGACCGGAGCCGCTTTCTCCGCAAAGCACCTGAAGAACGGACGCGTGGCCGTGTGCTTCTTCGGGGAGGGGGCGCTCGGTCAGGGTGTCTTCTACGAAGAGTTGAATCTGGCGCAGCTCTGGAAATTGCCGGTGGTGTACGTCTGCGAAAACAACATGTACAACGAGTACACCCATTTTTCCGAGACCACCGCGGGAGACATCCCCGCCCGCGCTGCCGCCTTTGGCGTGCTTTCCGAGAGTGTCGACGGTCAGGATGTGAGGGCGGTTTATGCGACGGCCAAGCGTCTCGTCGATCGGGCGCGCCGCGGCGAAGGGCCCGCATTCCTGGTGTGCAATACCTACCGCTATCACGGACATCACGTCGGCGACATCAACCGTGAGTACTACCGGACGAAGCAGGAAGAACAACAGTGGAAGACTTCGCGGGATCCCATCCAGAAGCTGACGGACTGGCTGATTGGGCAAAAGCTCGCGGATGCTGGCTTTCTCGAAAGCATTCAGTCCGAGATCCGTTCCGAGATGCAGAAGGCCGTGGAGTTTGCCATCAAGTCTCCTTATCCCGCTCCCGAAGAAGTCGAACAGGACGTCTATGCCTGAAACGGTTCAGCGTGAGTTAACGTTCGCGCAGGCGGTGCGGGAAGCGCTGATGGAAGAGATGCGCCGCGACTCTCGCGTCTGCATCATGGGCGAAGACGTTGCGGAAGCCGGCACCCCGTTCAAGGTCTTGTCCGGACTGGTGGAGGAGTTCGGCGCCGGGCGCGTGATTGATACCCCGATTTCTGAAGCCGGTTTCACCGGGCTCGCCGTAGGTGCTGCCATGACCGGCATGCGTCCCGTGGTCGACATCATGTTCGGCGATTTCATCACGCTGACCATGGACCAGATGGTGAACCAGGCTGCCAAGGTGCACTACATGTCAGGCGGGAAGTGGCGTGTGCCCATGGTGATGCGCACGACGCTGGGAGCCACTCGCCGCTCTGCCGCGCAACATTCGCAGTCGCTGCACGCCTGGTTCAGCCACGTGCCGGGGCTGAAAGTTGTGCTGCCCTCGACGCCCTACGATGCCAAAGGGCTGCTCAAGACCGCCATCCGCGACGAAAATCCGGTAGTCTTCTTCGAAGACAAAATGATGTACAAATTGAAAGGCCCGGTGCCGGAAGAGGAGTACACCATCCCCTTCGGAGTGGCGGACGTGAAACGCGAGGGTAATGACATTACGATCGTAGCCACCAGCAGCATGGTGCAGGTGGCGTTGGGCGCCGCCACTTTGCTGGAAGGCGAAGGCATCAGCGCGGAAGTCATCGACCCGCGCACGACTTGGCCGTTGGATGAAAAATCTCTGATTGAGTCGGCGAGGAAAACCTCGCGCGTGATTGTGATGGACGAAGGCTACGGACGGTACGGTGTCGCCGCGGAACTGGCCGCGGTGATTGCCGAGGGCGCTTTCTACGATCTGGATGCGCCGGTGAAGCGGATGGCAGCGATGCATGTGCCGATCCCATTCTCCCCTCCGCTTGAAGATGCGACCGTCCCGACTGAGCAAACCGTGTTCGAGGCAGCTCGCACGCTCTGTGGCCGGTCCTGAACCGTTAAGAAATGGAGGTGTAACGTGGCACTGCCGACTTATGGGACCATGGCGGTTGACTGGGAAAACCGGGTGGATTTCGATCGCCTGCGCCGGGAGCGGTTGGCGCGCGCGAAAGATCTTCTCGCCAAGTCGGAGATGGGCGCGCTGCTTTGTTTCGACATGAACAACGTGCGCTATCTGACGGCCACGCACATCGGCACCTGGGCGCAAGACAAGGCCAATCGTTTTACCCTTCTGCCCCAGAACGACGAGCCGATTCTGTGGGATTTCGGTTCCGCTGCCCGCCATCATCAACTCCACTGCCCATGGCTGGGCGAGCGTTCCCGGCCCGGAATCTCCATGTTGCGCGGCGCCATGTCGCCGGAGATGGGGCGCGCCGAGGACGTGGCGCGCAAGATCCGCATCGAGCTTGAAATGCGCGGCCTGCACAAGGAGCCGCTGGGCATCGACATCATCGAGCCTCCCGTTCTATTTGCGTTGCAGAAGGAAGGGATCGAAGTCGTCGACGGACAGCAAATCCTCTCGGACGCGCGGGTGATCAAGACCCAGGACGAGATCACGCTGCTCAATATGTCGGCGGCGATGGTCGACGCCGCCTACGACGAACTCTACCGCGCCATGAAGCCAGGGATGCGGGAGAACGAAGCCGTCGGCCTGGTCAGCAAAGTTCTCTACGATCTCGGTTCCGAATATGTGGAAGCGGTGAACGCGATTTCCGGCGAACGCTGCAATCCGCACCCGCATGTTTTTTCCGATCGCCTGCTGCGTCCCGGCGATCCGGTTTACTACGACATCCTGCATTCCTACATGGGATACCGCACCTGCTACTACCGGTGCTTCACCATCGGCTACGGATCGCACGCCATGGTAGACGCCTACAAGCGCTGCCGCGAATACCTGGACGCGGCGATTGAGCTGGTCCGTCCCGGCCGCACCACCGCGGAGATCGCGGCGGTATGGCCGAAAGCGCAGGAGTTTGGCTTCCCCAACGAGGAGGCGTGCTTCGCCCTGCAATACGGCCATGGTATCGGTCTGGCGATTTGGGAAAAACCGGTGATCAGCCGCCTGGTTTCTTTCGACCATCCCCATGAGATCAAGCCCGGCATGGTGTTTGCGCTGGAAACCTTCTGGCCGTCGACGGATGGCTGGAGTGCGGCGCGGATTGAAGAAGAGATCGTGGTCACTCCGACCGGCCACGAAGTAATCACCAGGTTTCCCGCGGAAGAGTTGCTGGTGGCGGGCGCGCACTATTTCACGGTCAACGGTCCACTGCCTCCGACGCGCGAGCAGGAAGCGCCTCCCAGCCAGCGGGTGGTCGACATGATTGAAACCAGCGCGAAGACGGAGCGCGTGGGAGTCGCCGAGTAGAACCCAGGAGATTATGGCTTTCAGTGTCGTCATGCCCGCCCTCGAAATGGCCCAGGAAACTGGCAAGCTGATCGCCTGGCGGAAGAAGGAAGGCGAGAGCGTCACCAAAGGTGAGCTCTTGCTGGAGATCGAAACCGACAAGGCCGTCATGGAAATTGAAGCCCCGGCCGACGGAGTCCTGGCCGGAATCAAGGCCCATGAAGGCGCGGTCGTGCCCGTGGGACAGACCATCGCCTGGATCGTTCGCCCCGGAGAAGTCCCTCCCCCAGAGGAAAACTCTTCCGCTTCCGCGATAGCGAGGCCGGCGCCGTCTACGCCGAAGACGTTAGTCGTTGTCGAGCATGCCGCCGCGCCGGCAGGCCGCGCCCCAATCTCCCCCAAAGCACGCCGGCTCGCCAAGGAGCACGGTGTGGACCTCAGCCAATTGCAAGGAAGCGGTCCGGGCGGAGAGATTCTTGCCTCCGACATTCTCGCGGCAGGCACCAGCGCGCCCGTCTCAGCCAAGCCTTCGGAATTAAGCACCGTAGCTCGGCTCATGGCGGAGCGCACGGCTCAAAGCTGGACCACCGTGCCCCATTTCTTCTTGGTCCGCGATGTCGATGCCGGTGCGCTCAACGACGCGCGCGAGAAACTGAAGCCAGGCGTTGAAACGGCCAGCGGCGTCAAACTCACCCACACCGATCTGCTGGTGGCTCTGGTAGCGGGAGCGCTTCGCAAAAACCCGCGCATGAACGCCAGTTGGACCGGAAATGGAATCCAGCTTCATCCGGATGTGAACATCGCCATTGCCATCGCGGTCGAGGACGGAGTGGTAGCCCCGGTTATCCTTCACGCGGATCAGGCGAAGTTGGAAGAAATCGCGCTACAGCGCAGGGATCTCGCCGATCGTGCGAAGGCTGGACGTCTCCGCCCGCAGGACATTTCGGGTGCAACCTTCACCATCAGCAATCTGGGCATGTATGACGTTGACGGCTTCCATGCGATCATCACCCCGCCGCAAGCCGGAATCCTGGCTGTCGGGCGAATCGCGGACCGGGTTGTTCCGGTGAATGGCCAGCCCGGAATCCGTCCCATGCTCACTGTGACCCTGTCCGCCGACCACAGAGTCATTGGTGGAGCGCAGGCTGCGATGTTTCTCAATGACGTGGTCGAAGCCCTGCGAGCGCCTGAGAATTGGTTGCAGCGGAACTAGGCTCGCCGCCGGCGTTGCGGATGAATAAAGCCGTTACTGCCCTAGGTTCGCCAATGCGCGCTGGTAGTAGGAAAGATCAAAGTACTTTTCTGGAGCCGGCGCTTTACCGCCCCACTGGCCTTCCACTTCGGCTCGCAGCTTGAGCACGTTCTTGAAGCCATCAAGATCGAAGCGGGCATCTTCTTCGTACCAGCCACTCTTGGTGATCAGGCGGTAGGTCTCCGTTGCTTCCGCGGGAGACAAATGCCACTGCTTCGCGAGCAGTTCGAGCGCCGGCTGTTGATTTCCCGGCGAGAGTAGCCAACGCTGCGCTTCGATATAAGCTGCCAGGTAGCGGACCAGCAAGTCGGCATGGTCCTTCGCCCACGCCCGCTGCACGAAAGCTCCAGTCGCCTGGTACGGGCCAATCGTGTCTTTGGTGGAGGCGAGGCTGACCAATCCAGCCGTCTTGGCATGGACCGAGGTCGGAGGCCCGAGCATGGAAGCTGCGTAGTTCTTGTTCTCCCGCATTGCCACCAAGCGCAGCGGAGTGGCCCCCACCGGCTTGATTTCGTAATCGGTGCCCGCCTTAAGCCCGCTGCTGAGCAGCATCTTTTTGAGTTGCAGGGCATAGGCGGTGTTGGGCGCATCCACGATCACGGTCTTGCCGCGTAATTCCGCAATCGAATGGATGCCCGGCTGTGCCATCAATTCATTGGCCGAGCGTTCGCCTCCGAGGACCAGAATCACATCGTCGCCCGCGGTTTCCACCATGGCGACGGCATTGTCGGCAGCGGCATGCGCCAGGTCCGCCTTCCCGCTGGCCAATTGGTCGCGCAGCGCGCTCGAGGTCGGCACGGTTTCGGTTCGCACCTCCACGCCGTGCCTGGCAAACGTGCCCTGCGCCTCTCCGGCAACGATCGTTAGGTTGGGATAAAGCAGGACGACCCGAATCGGCTGGAGAGTTGGGTTTTGCGCGAGCAGAACACCCGCGTTCACGATCACTGCTGCAACCCACAAGCACAGTTGGCGGAAGTTCATCGTAGCTGTCAGTATTTCACAATTGCGGCAAACGACTTCGGGTCGAGGCTGGCCCCGCCGACCAGGGCCCCGTCAATTTCCTCTTCGGACATAAGCGTCTTGGCGTTCTCTGGCTTGACCGAGCCGCCGTAGAGAATCCGCAGCCTCCCGGCAAATTCCTCTCCGAAAGATTTGGCGGCTTCGCCGCGGATGAGTTGATGAGCGTCGGAAGCCATCTGCGGCGTCGCGGTCTTGCCAGTGCCGATCGCCCATACGGGCTCGTAAGCGACCACCAGTTTGGCCGCCTTCTTGGCGGAAATGGCATGAAACGCCCGCAGGCACTGGCGACGGAGCACATCTTCCGTCAGACCCGCTTCGCGTTCCTCGAGTACTTCGCCGACACAGACAATGGGAGTGAGTCCCGCTTCGAGCGCGGCCTTCAGCTTATGGTTCACAACGTCGTCGGTTTCCCCAAAATGCTGGCGGCGCTCGGAGTGGCCGAGAATGACATGGGTGCAGCCGACGGCAAGCAGCATGTTCGGGCAGATTTCCCCCGTGAACGCGCCTTCCTTTTCCCAGTACATATCCTGTGCGCCGATGGACACGTTGGACCCCCTAGCGGCTTCAACCGCCACCGCCAGATCGACAAATGGCGGGCAGACCGTAATCTCGTCGCGGGTATGGTCTTTCACCAGGGGCAGGAAATCGCGGAAGAAGTCGCGAGCCTGATCGGGAGTCTTGTACATCTTCCAGTTCGCGGCAATCAGTTTTGTGCGGGACATAGCATCCTTTCGAAGAACTCTTACCGCTTGTCGGTCAGGGCCTCAACTCCCGGGAGCTTTTTGCCTTCAAGAAATTCGAGCGATGCTCCGCCGCCGGTTGAGATGTGACTGATGTGCTCGGCGACGCCCGCCGCGTGCACCGCCGATACGGAATCGCCACCTCCAACAATGGAGAGCGCACCCGGGTTATCGGCGATGGCATGGGCGATTTTGAATGTCCCCTTCGAGAAGGGAGAAACTTCGAATACGCCCATCGGCCCATTCCACACAATCGTGCGCGCCCGCGAAATTTCTTCCGAAAAAACCTCGATCGTTTTGGGGCCGATATCGAGCGCCATCATGTTGGACGGAATTGGATGCCCGCTGTCGACGACGTGGGTGATGGCATTGATATCGATCTTTTCCGCCACCACGTGATCGACGGGCAGAAGAAACCTGAGCTTGCGCGTCTTGGCGTCCTGCAAAAGCTGGCGAGCCAACTCGACCTTGTCTTCCTCCACCAACGACTTTCCCACCTGTTCGCCGTGGGCTTTCAGAAAAGTGTAGGCCATTCCGCCGCCCACAATGAGGGCATCAACCTTGTTCATCAGGTTCTGAATGACGCCGATCTTGTCGCTCACCTTGGCTCCGCCCAGGATGGCGATAAACGGCTGCTCGGGATGCTGCATCGCTTTGCCGAGATATTCGAGTTCCTTCTGCATCAGCAGGCCAGCCGCGGATTTTTGTACGAACTTGGTGATGCCGACGGTAGAGGCATGGGCGCGATGCGCTGTCCCGAATGCGTCGTTCACGTAATAGTCGGCGAGGGAAGCGAGTTGCTTTGAGAACTTCTCCTCGTTGGCTTCTTCTTCCGCGTGGAAGCGCAAGTTTTCGAGCAGCAGCGTCTGACCCTTTTCCAGCTTGCCTGCCATCTCCTCGGCTTCGAGGCCGACGCAATCCGGGCAAAAGCCGACATTCTCACCCCGCGCTAGCTCGCGGTCGAGCAGCATGCGCAGCCGCTCCGCAACCGGCTTCAGACTCATTTTGGGATTCGGTTTGCCCTTGGGACGGCCCAGATGCGACGCCAGAATCAACCGGGCGCCGTGGCGCAGCGCGTATTCGATGGTCGGCAAAGTCTCTCGAATGCGGGTATCGTCCATCACCCGGCCATCTTCGAGAGGAACGTTGAAGTCCACGCGCATGAAGACGCGGTGATCGTTGAGGGAAAGATCGCGAATCGAAAGCTTGGACATGCTGGTTGTCCTTGTACGGGTTTTTCCGCGGGTGCCCCGTTCCTCCGCGGCCTGCGCGGAGGAACCGGGCATTCGTTGAGATAACGCCATCAAGCAGTCCCGCGTGAACTTTGCGAAGGAGGCTGGGGAGGCTCCCACGCGAGCTTTAGAGCCCTTTACTGCCCAGGTAATTGATCAGGTCGCGGACGCGGCAGGAGTATCCCCACTCATTGTCGTACCAGGAGATCACCTTGACGCAGTTCCCGCCGACGACCAGGGTCATCTTGGCATCGACGATGGACGAAAACGGATTGCCCTTGAAATCCGCCGATACCAGTTCCTCTTCCTCGTAAGCCAGGTATCCCTTGAGCGGGCCAGCTTCGGAGGCCTTCTTGAGGGCGGCGTTGACTTCCTCTTTGGTCGTCTTGTTCTCGACCCAGACCACCAGATCGACCACCGAGACGTTGGGTGTAGGCACGCGCATGGCAAAGCCATCGAGCTTGCCCGCCAACTCAGGGATGACCAGCTTCAACGCCTTGGCGGCGCCGGTGGAAGTGGGAATCATGGAGAGTGCCGCCGCGCGCGCGCGCCGCAGATCCTTGTGTGGGAAGTCGAGAATGACTTGATCGTTGGTGTAGGAGTGAATGGTGGTCATGGTGCCGCTGACGATCTTGAAATTGTCATTCACAACCTTGGCGATCGGAGCCAGGCAGTTCGTGGTGCAGGAAGCGTTGGAAATGATGTGATGCTTCGCCGCATCGTACTTCTCATGATTCACGCCCAATACCAGCGTGATGTCCTCGTTCTTTGCCGGGGCGGAGATGATTACCTTCTTCACTGGTCCCCGCATGTGCTTCTTGGCTTCGTTGGCGTCGGTGAAGCGGCCGGTGGATTCGAGCACTACTTGGGCGCCCACGGATTCCCACGGCAGTTTAGCCGGGTCCTTCTCCGCAAAAACTTTGATGGTCTTGTTGTCGACCGAAATGCTGTCGGCTCCCGCCGTGATCTTGTGCGGCAGATTTCCCAGGATGGAGTCGTACTTGAGCAGGTGCGCCAGAGTCTTGGGATCGGTCAGATCGTTGACTGCGACAAATTCGAGATTGGGATCATTCAGAGAGGCGCGAAGGACGTTGCGCCCGATACGTCCGAAACCGTTAATTCCTACTTTGATTGCCATGTTGCCTCCGAACACAGGATGAAGAGCTTACAGAGAACTTTGGGCCGAAGGAGTAAACAGAAAATGGTAACAGGCTGTCCCACAAGCGGCAAACTGCAAAGCGCACTGATGGACCCCGAAGTCCGAATTGGAACGCCGTCACTCGTTGAGCGAACATCCGCAATCGGCCGGCGGAACGTGCGCCTTCAGAAAGCTGGCGACACGGCTGTAGGCATCAATCTGATTCTCGACCCGCGCAAAGCCGTGACCCTCATTCTCATAAAACTTGTATTCCACTGTTCCGCCGCGTTTCTGGATCGAGTCCACCACTTGCTGCGCCTCTTCTTTCGGGCAACGCGGATCGTGTCCGCCGGCCAGCAGAAACAGCGGCGCTTTCACGTTGCCGATGAAATGAATCGGAGAACGGTCTTCGTACAGAGCCTTGTTCTTGACCGGATCGCCCATGGTCGCTAGGTCCGATTCCCGCAGCACCGGGTCTTCGTGCTCGATCTCGGTGAACCAGTTGACGAAGGGCACGATGGGCACGCCGGCTGCCCAAACATCGGGAGCCTTGGTGACTCCCATCATCGTCAGATAGCCCCCGTAGCTGCCGCCCATCAGGATGACTTTCTTGGGATCGAGGAAACCGGTCTGCTTAATCCAGTCGGCGGCGGAAAGCACGTCCTCAAGATCGCCGCCGCCCATGTCGAACAGGTTCGCGTGCTGAAACGCTTTGCCATATCCCGTGGAACCGCGATAGTTGGGCGCAATCACCATGTAACCCTGGTTGACCATGTACTGCACGAAGCGGTTGAACGAGTCCATGCTTTGCGAAGCCGGGCCGCCGTGGACGTACACGATCGCCGCATTCTTTCCGCTACGCTGCATGTTGAAAGGGACATACAGGAAGGCCGAGATGGTCCACTTACCGTCTTTGCTGGGGTAGTGGACCAGAAAAGGCTCGACCATGTCGCCCGTGGGAACACCTGCCATCAGCGAGTGCGTGACTTGCAGCGATTTGCCCGTGGTCAGCGAGTAAGTCCAAAGGTCATTGGGAGCGGTTGCGCCGTTGTGGTGATAGAGCAGCTGCGAGCCATCGCGCGTAAAAGCTGATTCCGATCCCGCCAGCTCATTGGCACCTTTAGGCAGCGGCAGGGAAGTGGTCTTTCCCGAAACCAGGCTGTGTAAATAGATGTCCACGTAACCGTCAACATTCGCCGTCCAGGTCACCGATTTCCCATCCGGCGAGAAGTTGCCGCCGTGAATCTGCCACTTGTCCTGCGTGAGCCAGGTGATCTTCTTCGAGACCACGTCGAGCAGACCGACATTGTCATAATCGTTGGCGGCGCTGGAGGTGATCAGGAGTTTCGCCCCGTCAGGGCTGAAATCATTCGCACGATAGATCTTCTCGCCGTCGTGGGGCGTAAGTAGTGTGCTTTTCCCGGTCGCCACTTCGGCGACGAAAATATTGGAGTCAGTCCCTTTCGCTTGCTCCTGGGTATAGGCGATCCACTTGCCGTCGCGCGACCAGATAGGGCGGTCATTCAACTTGTCAGGCGGCGTGCCGGTAGTGATGTGCTTCACATCGCGCATCAGCATGTCGTAGACATCGATCTCGTAGACCGAAGACGTCTTCGGTTTCACCGTGTACGCGAGATAACGTCCATCGGGCGACCACACGGGATACTCTTCCGCGATCTCCCGCGTTTTGGTCAGGTTGACGACCATCCCGGTTTTTGGCGAGGCCAGAAAGATGTCCCACTGCTCATCGCCGTCGTAATCGGACATGTAGGCGACCCACTTGCCGTCGGGCGACCATGTGGGGGCAGTCTGGCGCTGGTCGCTCACCGTGAGTTGCGTGGGCCATCCCCCCTCCGCCGGGACCAGCCAGAGATTATTGCGGCCGCTGATGTTCGAGACGAAAACGATGTTCTTGCCATCCGGCGACCAGGAGGCGCCGCCCACCGAGCGTGTCATATAGAGGCGGTCGATCGACAGGCCCGCTTCGTTCTGCTCGACCTCGGCGCTGGGCTTGCTGGTGACCTGCTTCGGATCGCTGATGGCTTGGGGAACGGAAAGTGCTTGGGGAAGGGCAATCGTGCTCATACTCATGACCATAGCAAAGAGAAGAACAATGCGCATGAAGTAGCCTCAAAAAGGCAAAAGAAAAGTGTAGCAAACCGTCCTCTTACCCCTGTCACCCTGAGCGGAGATGAGGGATCGCGAAGCGAGCCCGCATCGGAGTCGAAGGGCCCCGTGCCTCTGTGCACCACCAGCGGCCGGGCAAGGCATTCTCACGGTGCCGCGGGCCGAATCCCTTTCCGTGCCGCAGGCGCTTCGAAGACGCTCGCGATCACAGAAGACTAGTTATGCCCTCGCCCCCTTGTGCACATCCACCGTGGTCCACGTCTTATCCTCGGCGTGGCAGAGGTTTTCCAGCGGACATTCCACACACTTGGGCGAGCGCGCGATGCAGAGCTTGCGCCCGTGCCAGATGATCTGGTGCGAGAACAGCGTCCACTTCTCCTGCGGAAGGATCTTCATCAGATCCTGCTCGATCTTCTTCGGATCGTCGTTCCTGGTCAGTTCCAGCCGGCGCGAAATCCGCTGCACATGCGTGTCCACGACTACACCGACATTTTTCTTGAACCACGTCCCCAGAACGACGTTAGCGGTCTTGCGCGCGACGCCCGGCAGTGTCAGCAGGTCGTTCATGTTGTCGGGAACTTTCCCTCCGAAGTCGCTCACGATCCTTTTCGCCGCTCCCACCACCGACTTCGACTTATTGCGGAAGAATCCGGTGGAGCGAACGTCCGGCTCCAGTTGTTCCGGCGTCAACCGGGCAAAATCCTCGACCGTGGGATACTTCTGAAACAGCGCGGGAGTGACCCGATTCACGTTCACATCGGTCGACTGCGCCGAAAGAATGGTTGCCACCAGCAACTCCCAGGCTGTCTTGTGGTGGAGCGCACAGGTGACTTGGGGATACTGCGAGTCAAGCCGCTTCAGGATCTCGCTCACCCGCTCCGGGGAAGTGGGGTTGTAGCCCTTGCCGCGGGCCGGAGTTTTCTTCGCCGCGGTGGTCTTGCCGCTTCCGGGACGGCCGATACCGCTTGTCTTAACCTTTGGCTGGCCCCGCGGGACACCCCTTTTCCCTTCGTGGCGCCCTGTCTTGGCGGGTTGGCGGGGAATCACTCCACGGACCATGCAGCCCTCCTCAAAGCCGAACCGATGTTACCAGAAGCATTTCCTGGGTGAGCCTTAGTGTCCATGGTGGTTCCATCCGAGTTCCCTTTGGTAATGCCGTCTATCTAGACCGCAATTGACTCCCCTGCCAGCCCTCAGTAGTCTGAAGGCCGAGGCAATCATGGCAGTAAAGTCGATTCAACTCGGGCAGGTCTGGCGCAACGACGCCGATGGCCACGACTATCTGGTCACCAAGGTTTATAGCGAGGTCTTCTCGCAGTTTGCGGTCTTGCGGCCAGCGGAAGTCACCGCACCCGATGCATCCACCGTACGCGTGAAAGTCACCAAGAACGCTTCTGGAGCCGGGCTTCCCGGGTACACCTTCACCCAGGAAGGCTCGTTCTAGTTCCCGTGCTAATCTGCTAGTGCAAGAAGACGCAGCCAAGCTGCGTCTCTACACCAGAAAATTCCCGCTCCATGACGGAAAAAATTCTCGCGATCTTATTTGTCTTCGTCAAGTCGGTCATTGGCGTGACCGGCTACGGTGGCATCGCCATCCTGATGGCGATCGAGTCCGCCTGCATTCCCCTGCCTTCGGAACTGATCATGCCCTTTGCCGGGATACCTCGTCTACGAGGGCAGCATGAACTTATGGTGGGCCGCCACTGCGGGTGCTATCGGCTGCAATCTGGGCTCGCTCGTGGCCTACGAAATCGGATGCTTCGGCGGCAGACCGCTGGTGGAGAAGTACGGCCGCTGGATCCTGCTCAGCAAGCGCGAACTGGACTGGGCCGATCGATTCTTTGTGCGCTGGGGATACCTCGCGGTTTTCATCGCGCGCCTTCTGCCGGTGGTTCGCACCTTCATCGCGCTCCCCGCCGGCATTGCCCGCATGCCCCGTGGACGCTTTCACCTCTACACCTTCCTCGGTTCCTGGCCCTGGTGCCTGGGGCTGGCCTGGTTCGGCATGAAGCTGGGAGAGAACTGGCGATCGCTGGGAAAGTACTTTCACCAGTTCGACGCCGTCATCGGCGCCGCGCTGCTGGCGGGACTGGTCTGGTTCGTCTGGTCGCACTGGCAGAACCGCATTGCCGCCGCCGATTGACCTGATCCTTTTCCACCGCTTAACCGCCTGAATCCGTGCTGCTTGCCTCCGCATAATGCGCGATTATCACCCTCATAAAAACAATCAATTTCCTCGCGAGAGCACGAACCCCTAGATTCAACCTGTTCCGTTGATGACAGAAACTCGGCTTGCGTGATTGCACGGACCCCCCGGAAAGTCCTCCCCCAAATCGCGCCTGCTGCGACCGGCGTGTGCACGAAGTGATCCAGCACGACTCTGCCAAACCCGCGATCCCGGCCCCATTCCACGAAATTCTATTTCCTCAAGGAGCGATTCATGGCTGAATCGAAGATTGAACCGCAGTCTGTCCTGGAGTTCGTAAAGAAGAACGGAGTCAAGATGCTCGACCTCCGCTTCACCGACCTCCCGGGACTTTGGCATCATGTTTCTTATCCCATTGATCAGTTGAGCGAAGCCTCGTTCGAAGAAGGCTTTGGCATGGATGGCTCGTCTATTCGCGGCTGGGCGGCGATTCACGAGAGCGACATGCTGCTGATTCCCGACGCCGGCACGCACGTGCTCGATCCTTTCACCCAGATTCCGACGCTGGTCATGGTCGCTGACGTCATCGATCCAGTGACCAAGCAGCGCTATGACCGCGATCCCCGCTACATCGCCCGCAAGGCGGAACTCTTTCTGGCGTCGACCGGGCTTGCCGATACCGCCTACTTTGGCGCCGAGGCCGAGTTCTTCATCTTCGACAACGTGCGCTTCGACCAGCGCGAGCAGCACGGCTTCTACTTCATCGACGCCGAAGAAGGACGCTGGAACTCCGGCCGCGTGGAGCACAATCTCGGCTACCGTCCGCGCTACAAGGAAGGCTATTTCCCCGTCCCTCCCACCGACCACTATCAGGACCTGCGCACGGAAATGGTCATGACCATGCAGAACTGCGGCCTGGAAGTGGAGTGTCACCATCACGAAGTTGCGACCGGAGGCCAGACCGAAATCGACCTCAAATTCGATTCGCTGGTGCGCTCCGCCGATCATATGATGCTCTACAAGTACATCGTGAAGAATGTCGCCAATCGTCATGAAAAGACAGTGACTTTCATGCCCAAGCCTATCTTTCAGGACAATGGCAGCGGCATGCATACGCACCAGTCTTTGTGGAAGAACGGCAAGCCCCTGTTCGCGGGGGATGGTTACGCGGGCATGTCGCAGATGGCACTCTGGTACATTGGCGGACTGATCAAGCACGGTCCGGCGCTTTCGGCGATCATTGCTCCCACCACCAACTCCTACAAACGCCTGGTGCCGGGTTTTGAGGCTCCGGTCAACTTGGCGTATTCGCGGCGCAACCGTTCCGCGGCCTGCCGCATTCCGATGTATTCGGCGTCGCCAAAGGCCAAGCGAGTGGAGTTCCGTCCGCCTGACCCGAGCTGCAATCCCTATTTGGCGTTTGCGGCGATGATGATGGCAGGGCTGGATGGAATCGACAACAAGATCGATCCCGGGCAACCGCTCGACAAAGACATTTACGATCTCGGGCCGGAGGAACTGGCGAGAGTCCCGTCCATGCCGGGGTCGCTCGAGGACGCGCTCGATGCCCTCGAAAGGCACCACAGCTTCCTGCTGAAGGGAGATGTGTTTACCGAGGAACTGCTGGCCACCTATGTCGAATACAAGCGGACCAAAGAGGTAGACGCAGTCCGCCTGCGACCGCATCCCTTTGAGTTCGCCCTCTACTACGACATCTAGAATCTGCTCAATGGAGAGACGGGCGTCCCCGCCCGTCTCGCAGCGCAACGGCTGTATTACGACGTGGGCTTTTCTTGCAGCAATCTCTCGATTGCCGACACCACTTGCGGATCCTCTGGCGTGACCGCCGGTTCAAATCGCTGGACGATTTTGCCGTTGCGATCAACAAGAAATTTTGTGAAGTTCCACTTAATCTCGCCGCTGTGGCTGGGATCTTCTTTCACCAGGTATTTATAAAGCGCCGCCTGATCTCCGCCCTTCACCGAAATCTTTGCGTACATTGGGAACGTCACATTGTACTTGCGGTTGCAGAAGGTCTTGATCTCCTCGTTCGTACCGGGTTCCTGCCCGCCAAAATTGTTCGCCGGGAATCCGACAACGACCAGGCCGCGATCTTTGTATTTCTCATAAAGGGCTTCCAGGCCCGCATATTGAGGAGTGTAGCCGCACTGGCTGGCTACATTCACAATGAGCATCACGTCCCCGCGAAAAAACTGCAGCGGTCTGGGCTTGCCGTCGATCCCTACCAGACCAAAGTTGTAGATATCCGAGTCCACGGCCAGCGAGGTCGCCGCCAGAAAAATGAGTCCGAGCACCAAGACACACCTGTTCCTGAAACCTGAAGTTCCCACTGAGTCTCCTTTAGAGGGCAAACGGTAGCCTTGGCAGGATATCTGAGCCGCAACCAGGCCGCAATCAAGCCTTTCTTCACCTTGCCCTTATGAAGGCGGGTTTCTGAAGGCTCGGGGAGTACAATGTGCGCCGTTCTCCCCCGCGTTGCCTGGATGAGCAAAGTTCAAGCCCTGCCTCGGCAAGGCTGGCTGGAACTGTGCTCGGAGACGAACTCGAAGTCTTTGGCGGAGGCCCAATGAAGCGGTTTTCTTGGATTCTGGTGTGTCTGGTGTTGTGCGGGGCGGCGCAAGCGCAGCACGCTCCGGCCCCGGCGTTCGGTACGACCGACCGGATGTTCTTTCCCAGTGACACGTTCTGGGGATACGGGCAGTTTGATCTTGCCCCTCCGCACAACGAAATCGATCCCAACATTTGCGCGGCCGATGCCAAGAATTTCGGCGGCGCCAATGCTCCCTGCAACGCCTTCGCCCGCTACATGCTTTCCGGGTATATCGAGGTGCGGCCCTTCGGGCGCACCGAACTCCGCCGCTTTTTCCTGTTCGGAGAGCCGCGCTTCCTGTTTGGCAAGAACGTGCCCCAGGCGCTCTACACTTGGTCTCCGGCGGGAATTGGCTGGGAGCGCTCGTGGGGCGCGGGCTTTTATCTGGGACGCGGGTTCGAACTGCGGATCACGCAGCACTTCCTGTTCCAGCGCTTCGGAGCGCGCGATCAGTACCTGGGCACGGCCGATCTCGGTCCCAACGGCCCTTGGGGCCGTTACAATGCGATTGGAGTACGAAAATATTTCGGCCAGCGGAGGTACTAATGGGTCGCGGTCCGGTAGGTCTTTTTCTTATTCTCGGCGCTATCGCCATGTTGCTTTTGCTACTGACGGCTCGCATGCCCGCGCAGAGCGTAGCTACAACCTCGTCGCCGGGATACACCCCGGGCCTCGATCCCGCCGCGCTTGATCGCACCACCGATCCTTGCGTGGATTTCTACCAGTTCGCGTGCGGTGGCTGGATGAGGAACAACCCCATCCCTCCGGACCAGACCCATTGGGGCGTCGCCACCAAGCTTCAGGATGAGAACCGTACGCTCCTGCGCCAGATTCTCGAGAGCGCGGCCAAGCCGGAAGCCAAACGCAGCGCGAATGAACAGAAGATCGGCGACTACTATGCCGCCTGCATGGACTATACGGCGGTGGAAAACGCCGGGATAAAGCCTCTGAAGCCCGACCTTGAGCGCATCGCCAAATTGCGGAACATGCGTGAGATCGCCGGTTATCTTGCGAGTTTCCACAGCCGCGATGTCTATACCGTGTTGCCGACCTCGACGCTCTTTTCCTTCACTGCCGATCAGGATTTCAAGAATTCCTCCCAATTCATTCCTGAGGCCGATCAGGGAGGACTGGGGCTGCCCGACCGCGACTACTACACCAAACAGGACGAGAAATCGAAGCAGATCCGCCAGAAGTACATGGAGCACATCCAGCAGATGCTGGTGCTGATCGGCGAAAAGCCGCTGGCCGCTGCCGAAGACGCGCAGACCGTGTTGGCTCTTGAAACCGCTCTGGCCAAAGGTTCGATGACTCGGGTGGAGCGGCGCGATCCCGCCAGCCTCTATCACAAGATGAGCCGCGAAGAATTGCAGGCGCTCACTCCCGCCTTCGACTGGAAAGTCTACCTGGGTGGAGTCGGATTGCCCGACGCAGACTCGTTCAACGTCGTCGCTCCCGGTTTCTTCAAGACCTTAAACGACGAACTTACGACGGAACCGCTTGAAAGCTGGAAGGCCTACCTTCGCTGGCATCTGGTGCACGCGAATGCGCGTTACCTCCCGGTCGATTTTGTGAACGATGATTTTGCTTTCTATAGCGCCGTGCTGACCGGTCAAAAGGAGGAGCAACCTCGCTGGAAGCGCTGTGTGCGCTTTATCAATCGCGACCTTGGGGAAGCCTTGAGCCAGGCCTATGTGGAGAAAACCTTCACGCCTGAGGACAAGCAGCGGACCCTCAAGATGGTGGAAGAAATTGAGACGGCCATGGAGCAGGACATCCATCAATTGTCGTGGATGTCGGATGCGACCAAACAAGCCGCGATCGAAAAACTGCACTTGATCCGCAACAAGATCGGCTATCCCGACCAGTGGCGCGACTACAGCTCCATACAGATCAGCCGGTCCGATCTGCTGGGCAACGTGCAGCGTTCGGTCAGCTTCGAATTCCACCGGCAACTCGGGAAAATCGGCAAGCCCATCGACCGTGGCGAGTGGCTGATCACCCCGGTCACCGTCGATGCCTACTACAACCCGCAGATGAACGACATCAACTTTCCCGCCGGCATTCTGCAGCCTCCGTTCTTCGACAGCAAGATGGACGACGCCGTTAATTTCGGCGATATTGGCGGCGTCATCGGGCACGAACTGACGCACGCCTTCGATGACGAAGGCCGCCAGTTCGACGGGAACGGCAACCTGCGCGACTGGTGGACCGCCGCCGACGGCAAGGAGTTCCAGAAGCGCGCCAGTTGCATCTCAGACCAATACTCCGACTACACGGTCGTGGACAACGTCAAGATCAACGGCAAGCTCACCCTGGGCGAAGACGTTGCTGATCTCGGCGGGTTGATCCTCGCCTACAAGGCATGGCAGACCGAGACCAAGAACCAGCAACTCATCCCCATCGACGGCTTCACCCCCGAGCAGCGCTTCTTCGTCGGTTACGGCCAAGGGTGGTGTACCAACGAAACTCCGGAAATGCTGCGCATGAATGCCGTCACCAACCCGCACTCCCCGGAGAAATATCGAACGAATGGCGTGGTTTCCAACCTGCCCGAATTTCAGAAGGCCTTTCATTGCTCTGGAGATCAACCCATGGTGCGAACCCAACAGTGCCGAGTCTGGTGAGTCGTGGAGCGGCACGGTGGTTCTCAAACCGCGGTTCTTTTCCGTGAGGCCTCCAGTGCCCAGCAAATGTTGTCCCGCATCACGGGCCGGGTCTCTCCGGCCTTGGCCCGTGCGCTGCCCGGCCTGCTTGCGGATTCCCCCGACCCGGACTCGGCCCTGCTCCTGTTCGATCGGTTGATTCAGGAATCGCCTCCCGCCGTCGTCGCTCTGCTGGAGCGCCACGAACATCTCGCGCACTACGCCCTGGTGGTGTTTGGGCACAGCCGTTTCCTGGGAGAGACGTTGCTGCAGAACACCGATCTACTACACTTGTTGCTGCAGGAAAAGCATCTCGATCGGAGTCTTTCGGTCGAGGAGTTTCGCCAGAGGCTGGCGTGGCTGCGCGACCGCTCTTCGGCCGAGGACATCTCGCTGCTCCTGGCGCATTTCAAACGGCGTGAATACGTGCGCATCATGCTGCGCGACGTGCTGGGGATTGCTCCTCTCGCCGAAACCACGGCAGAGATTTCCGCCTTGGCCGACGCGCTCATCGAGGCCGCTCTTGAGGAAGCCGAGCAGCGTCTACGGGTGCGTTATTGCGCAGCGCGGCACCGTGGGTCCGGAAGGCCGCCTGGTTGCTACACCCTTTGCCGTTCTCTCGCTCGGCAAACTCGGCGGAAACGAACTCAACTACAGTTCTGACGTAGACCTGTTCTACATTTTCGGAGACGGTCCGGAAGCCGGGAATGCCCCCGATTTCCAATCGCGAATATTTCATCCGCCTGGCCCAGTTGGTCACGGAGATTCTCTCCACCGTCACTCGTGAGGGAGCCGTCTTCCGCATCGATTTGCGCCTTCGTCCCCAGGGCAGCCAGGGAGAGATGGCCGTGAGCCTTGCCCACGCGCTCGATTACTACGTCACCGCGGCCCACGACTGGGAGCGCCAAGCGCTTATCAAGGTCCGATGTTCCGCTGGAGCCGCCGGCTTGGCGCGCGAATTCATCCGCGGCGTCCAGGCTCACATCTACACCGAGGCGACGAACCTGTGCGCGATCAGAACTGCCCTTCAGACCCGCGAGAGAATCAGCCATCGCCGCCGCAAACTCGCTCCACGCCATCCCGAGGAGCAAAGCATCGACGTGAAACTCGATCCCGGCGGCATTCGCGACATCGAGTTCCTGGTGCAATGCCTGCAGCGTGTCTACGGCGGCGCTGAACCGTGGCTGCGTTCCGGCGGAACCCTGTTTTCCCTGCAGAAGTTGCATGACAAGCGTCACATCGGAGGCAAAGAGTTTCAGGAGCTTACCAACGCCTACGTCTTTCTTCGTCATGTGGAGCACCGGTTGCAATTGCGGCAAGGCCAGCAGACCCACCGCCTGCCTGCCTCGCAGTATGAGTTGCGAATCTTGCAGCGTTCCCTTGAAGCCACTTCCGGCGAGAGCGATCCTTACGCCTTGCTGACCTCGGTGCGAGGCCGCATGGCTGCGGTGGCGGACATCTACCAGCGCGTCATTCGGGAGCAGGGAAGCCCGCCCAGCGATCCTGGCACGGCCGCCTACGAGCTGCAAAGCGCCTCGTCATCCACAAGATCCGACCAGTCGAATCCCGAAATTCTGCGCCGCTTCGCCGTGGATTCACCCACGCTCTACCAGATTGCCACGCGTGACGATCTCGCGCCGCAAGCCGAGCGGAACCTGTTCCGTTTTTTCAGTTCTGCCCTCACGAGTTCCGAGCGTTACGCGGCCGTGCTGCGCCATGCGGACGCCGTCGTTCGCGCCCTGAGCCTGTTTGAGTCAAGCGACTACTTGACCCAGATCCTGATCCGCCATCCCGAAGAGATCGCCACCCTCGCCGAACTGCCCGAAGCTTCCTTCGCCGACGGAAGCGGCTACCTGTTCGACACTTCGTTCGGAAGAACCAGAGCCGAGCGCGATCCTGTCTTCGCCTATGTTGCAACCTCCGAGACATCTGACAGCGAAAAGCTGTCGTTGCTGCGGAGACATTACCGCCATCGCATTTTCGCCTCGGGGGCAAGAGACATCCTCGAATCTCGCGCTGTCTACACCTCGCTCGCTGCAACAACGGCCGCCGCGGAAGACGCCATCACCACCGCGTTGGGAGTTGCCGGTGCTCCGCCCGACCTCGCCATCCTGGCATTGGGACGCCTCGGCAGCGGGGAATTCGATCTGCTTTCTGATGCTGACTTGCTCTTCGTTTGCGCGGAAAGCGCCGATCGCGTGGCTTTGACCAAGTCTGCCGAACGCATCATGCAGACGCTGGCCGCTTACACCCGCGATGGCATGGTTTTTCCCGTGGATACCCGCCTGCGGCCTCATGGCCGCGAAGGCGAGTTGCTGGTCAGCCCCGCGCAGTTGGCGGCGTATTGTTCTCAGGAAGCGCAGCCCTGGGAAGCGCTGATGTACACGAAACTCCGCTACCTCGGCGGCTGCCAAAATCTCGCCCAGCGCGCGACTTCGGCCACCAACACGTTATTTCAGCGCTTCGCCGGCGACCCGGCCTTCGTCGACGCCGTCCGCGACATGCGTGACAAGCTGGAATCGGTGGAAACCGAGAGCAGCCTGAAAACCTCCGCAGGCGCGGTTTACGACATCGACTTCCTCTCCAGCTTTCTGCTGGTGAAGAACCGCGTCGACGACAAGCAAGGTTCCCTCCGCGACCGCTTGTGGCGATGTTCCGCAGCCGGCCTGCTTTCAAAACCGGACGCCGCTGTTCTTGACCACGCCGCTGAGTTGTTTCGTACCGTCGACCATGTCCTGCGCCTGGTGCTGGGCCGCCCCAGCAAGGGCCTGCCCGCGAGCGAGCAGTCGTGGCAAACCACGCAACGCCTCACTGCCGCCATCTTGCAAAGAGAATTTGCTTCGGGACTGGAAGCCGAACTGGAAGAAAAGCGCAGCCAGGTGCGCGCTCTCTACACCCGTCTGTTGCCCTGACCCGTCATTTCACGGGATGCTTCGATTTCAGCGCGTAGTTGCGCACGTCCCCAAACCCCGCGACGCTGATGTGCGTGATCGAAATCCAGCGCTCGATCTTGTGATGGCCGGTGCGATGCATCCAATAGGAAAATCCAATGGAGGTCACCGTCGCCGCGGCTTCCAGGCTGGCAAAGCCCGCGGAATTGTTAACCACATCGTCGGGCAGAAGAATCTCGTCCCGCCCCCGGGCCATAAAGTTGCGCGTCGACGCGTAGTCCAGCCCGCGAAACACTGCGACGCCCGAGAACAGCAGCACATTGGTGCGATCCCAGAAACGGTGGGGAGGGGCAGCCGGCTTGGGTGTTTCCGGCAGAACCGCCTGCTTATCCGTGGCGGCCGGCTTCTCCTGCGCCTGCGCCCCAGGAAGAAACCAGGCCAGCGCCAGGAGCAGCGCCGCAATAGAAAGACCAGATGAGTGGTGACGCCCCGAGGCCGCACGGCGCATGTTTCGATTGTAAAGGCCCGCCGCCGGATTTGCTGAAGGCAGAGTCCATGGTTCCCGGTGACCGCATCACAGGTCACTGTGATCTGCGTCATTTCCCGATGGTTGCCCAAACGCTTTATAATGTTGAGTTTTCCCAACCGATTTTGGAGGTGTGTAATGGCGGCTTCATACAACGGGGTGCCCGTGCCCACGAACGGCGCCCGCATCCAGTACAGCAATGGAAAGTACCAGGTCCCCGACAACCCGATTATTCCCTTTATTGAGGGAGACGGCACCGGACGCGATATTTGGAAAGCCTCGGTCCGCGTGTTCGATGCGGCGGTCGAGAAGGCCTACAAAGGCAAACGCCGCGTGGCCTGGTACGAGGTTTTCGCCGGCGAAAAAGCCATGGCCAAGTTCAACTCCTGGCTGCCCGATGACAGCGTCAACGCCATCCGCGAATTCCGCGTCGCCATCAAAGGCCCGCTCACCACTCCGGTCGGTGGAGGCATTCGCTCCTTGAACGTTGCCCTGCGCCAGTTGCTCGACCTCTACGCCTGCGTGCGCCCGGTGAAGTACTACAAGGGCACGCCTTCTCCGGTGAAACACCCGGAGCGCATGGACATCTGGATCTACCGCGAGAACACCGAAGATGTCTATGCCGGCATCGAGTGGGAGGAGGGAACTCCCGAGGCTGCGAAACTGATCGAGTTCCTCAACAAAGACATGCTGAAGAGCGGCAAAAAGCAGATCCGCCTCGACTCCGGCGTGGGCATCAAGCCCATCTCGGTCACCGGAACCAAGCGGCTGGTCCGCATGGCGATCAAGTTCGCGCTCGAGAACGGCAAAAAGAGCGTCACCCTGGTGCACAAAGGCAACATCCAGAAGTTCACCGAAGGCGCGTTCCGCAAGTGGGGCTACGAACTGGCAACGGAAGAATTTCGCGACAAGGTCATTACCGAGCGCGAAAGCTGGATCGTCGACAACAAAGACCGGAATGCCAACATCACCATCGAGCAGAACGCGAACCTGGTCGAACCCGGCCTTGAGTTCGCCACCGAAGACTTCCGTCAGGGCGTTTACGCGGAAGTGAAGGACGTGCTCGACAAGATTTACGCCACCCACGGCCACGGAGCCTGGAAGAAGAAGTTGATGGTCAACGACCGCATCGCCGACTCCATCTTCCAGCAGGTAGTCACCCGCGCCGACGAATATGCGGTGCTGGCGACGCCCAACCTGAACGGCGACTACATCTCCGATGCCTGCGCCGCACAGATCGGGGGTCTCGGCATCGCTCCGGGCGCCAATATCGGCGACGGTTTCGCTTGCTTCGAAGCCACCCACGGCACGGCTCCAAAATATGCTGACAAAGACGTCATCAATCCCGGTTCCGTGATTCTCTCCGGCGTGATGATGTTTCGCTTCCTGGGTTGGAATGAAGCCGCCGATCTGATCGAACGCGGCCTGGAGCGCACCATCGAGCAGAAGAAAGTCACTTACGACTTCGAGCGGCTCATGGACGGGGCCACCAAGGTCAAAACCAGCGAATTCGGCGACCACATCATCGAAAACATGGGTGCCGGAGTGCTGGCGGCGGTCTAAGAGCATTAACCACAAAGGGCACTAGGGATCACAAAGGTTTTCCTTCGTGGTCCTTCGTGTCCTTGGTGGTTTAGAATTTAAGGTTTTCCAGTCATACATCGTCTCTACCAGAGAGGACATTCATGCGTAAGAAAGTAAGCATCGTGGGTTCGGGCAATGTGGGAGCCACCGCCGCCCACTGGATCGCCTCCAAAGAATTGGCCGACGTCGTCCTGATCGACATTATCGAGGGCGTTCCTCAGGGCAAAGGTCTCGATCTGCTCGAAGCCATGCCTATCGAGAAGCGCGATTCCCATGTGCTCGGCACGGGAGACTACGCCGACACCGCCAACTCCGACATCGTCGTCATCACCGCCGGGGTGCCGCGCAAGCCGGGCATGAGCCGTGACGACCTGCTCAACATCAATCACAAGATCATGAAAGATGTAGTGGGCAAAGTCGTGCAGCACTCACCCAACTGCATCCTCATCATCGTTTCGAACCCGCTCGACGCCATGGCCCAGGCCGCTTACAAGATGAGCGGATTCTCGCGCGAGCGCGTGATTGGCATGGCCGGAGTGCTCGACTCCGCGCGCTTCCGCACCTTCATCGCGGAAGAATTGAAAGTGAGCGTGGAAAACGTGACCGCTTTCGTTCTCGGCGGACACGGCGACACCATGGTTCCCCTGCCGCGCTATTCCACGGTTGCCGGCATTCCCATCACAGAGTTGATGGACTCTGCCACAGTCGCTCGCCTGGTGCAGCGCACTCGCGACGGCGGCGCCGAGATCGTCAAGTATCTGAAGACCGGCAGTGCCTACTACGCCCCGTCGGCGGCCGTCACCGAAATGGTCGAAGCCATCCTCAAAGACAAAAAGAAGATTCTGCCCTGCGCCGCGTACCTCGAAGGCGAGTACGGAATCAAAGGCCTCTACGTGGGAGTTCCGGTAAAGCTGGGATCGAAGGGAATCGAGAAAATCATCGAGATCAAGCTGACGCCGGAAGAGAAAGCCGCCCTCGACAAGAGCGCCGAAGCGGTAAAAGAGTTGGTAGCAGTAATCGGCGTCTAAATCCCCACTGTCACCCCGACCGGAGATGCGATGCGCCGAGGCGGCATCGCATCGGCAGTTCGAAGCCCTAACCGCCAGAGGGCACCCGTCAAAATCCAGATATGACCATGGTCATAGACCATGGTACAATCACCCCATGAAAGAAGTAGCCATCTCGGTGTTCAAAGCCAAGTGCCTGGGCATGCTGGAAGAGGTGCGCAAGACGCGCAAGCCGATTCGCATTACGCGGTTCGGCGAACCGGTGGCTGAGGTAGTGCCGCCATCCCCGTCAAAAAAGAATGGCCGACAGTTGGGAAGTATGAAGGGCACGGCCGAGATCCTTGGCGATATCGTGGGGCCTACTGGCAGCTTCGATGACTGGAATGTGGGGCGGGAGTGAAACTGCTCCTCGACACCCATATCTGGCTGTGGACCGCTCTCCAGCCCGACCGTCTCACCCAACGCGTTTCTCGCGCATTGGAGGATCCGGAAAACGAGTTGTGGTTGTCCGCCATTAGCGTCTGGGAATTGACCATTCTTCAACGCAAAGGACGTTTTAAGCTTCCCGCGGAGCTGAGTGTTTGGGTTGCAAGGTCGATGCGTGACCTGGAACTCTCCGAAGCTCCGCTGACGGTCGAAGTCGCTCTGGCAGTTTCGTCAATGAACTTGCCGCATGCGGACCCCGCCGATCACTTCCTCGCGGCCACGGCGAAGGTGTTTGGCCTTACGCTGGTTACCTCTGACCGCAATCTACTTCACACGAAAGAAATTTCCGTTCTGGAAAACTGAACAGTAACTTCTACACCCGCTCGATCACCACCGTCTGTACCACCACATCCTTATTCGGCTTGTCCTGGCGATTGCGGGGTACACCCACAATCTTCTCCACCACATCCTCCCCCTCCACGACCTCGCCGAAAATCGTGTGCTTCCCAGTCAGCCACGTGGTTGGCGCGACCGTAATGAAAAACTGCGAGCCGTTGGTGTTCGGCCCCGCATTGGCCATCGCCAGCTTTCCCGGCTTGTCAAATTTGTGTGGAGAGCCCTTGGTCTCGTCTTCAAACTGATATCCCGGGCCGCCCATGCCCGATCCCGCCGGATCTCCGCCTTGCACCATGAAGTCGGGAATCACGCGGTGAAAAATCGTTCCGTTGTACAGCGGGTCTGTACTCTTCTTGCGAGTCAAAGGATGCGTCCACTCCCGTTTGCCCTCGGCCAGTTCGGTGAAGTTCGCGACGGTTTTCGGAGCTTCTTTCTCAAACAGACGGCAGACAACGGTTCCTTCAGAGGTATTGAAGACAGCATAAGTGCCAGGTTGGCGAGCCATAAAAGTCCTTTCGAAAATAATTTGCCCGGAAGGCTGGAGCCCTCCGGGCATGCAGAATTGAAACCTACTTCGCGGCGGCTGGTTTCTTCATGGTAGCGGTGGGGTGCGCTGCTCCGCCTTTAGTGATGGTGATGTGGTTAATCCGTACCGGGTTGAAGGGCTTGTCGTTCGAGTCGCGTCCCATGCGCGCGATCTCCTTCACCAGCGCCACGCTGGCTTCGTCACATTGTCCGAAGATGGTGTAGTTGCCATTCAGGCTGGGATACGCAACTTCGGTGATGAAGAACTGTGAGCCGTTGGTGTCAGGACCGGAATTGGCATAGGCCAGCCGTCCCGGACGATCGAACTTCAGGTCCGGAGAGGTCTCGTTCTTGAACTCGTAACCAGGGTCGCCGTTGCCGTTGCCCGCCGGGTCTCCACCCTGAATCATGAAATTCGGGATCACGCGATGAAAAATCGTCCCGTCATAGAGCGGAACGCCATGTTTCTTGGCATGCGTGACCGGGCTGACCCAATCCTTGGTGCCTTCCGCCAGGCCTTCAAAGTTTGCGACTCCAATGGGAGCCTTGTCGGGGAAAAGTTTGCAGGTTAACTTGCCCGCAGTGGTGTCGATGACGGCAGTTGGCTCATTGGCTTGCGCCCACATCGTCACACCAAACAAACAAACCGCGGCTACGAGAGCAACACGTTTCATGGAAAAAGCTCCTCGTCTGGAGTAATAGCAATGCTTACGATTCGTATCAGGGTATCGCTTCGGCGATACCACAAAGTCCGCGCATCCTGACCGCCTTTAGGCGCTGCTTTGCGCGGGACTGGGCGGCTCTAATTCCGCATTTCTCGCGAACAAGAATTGTACGACAGCTTGAGCCAAAATTACTTCGCGGCCTGCATTTCCCGGCTCACCCGCTCCACTTCCCGGAAGGCCCGCAGCGTATTTCCACCCAGAATCTTGCGGATGTCTTCGGCGCTGTAGCCCCGGTCCAGCAGGGCTTGCGTAATCTTGGGCAGATCGGCGGCGGAATTGATGCCCTGCGGCGTGGCTCCGCTGACCCCGTCAAAGTCCGATCCCAGGCCGACATGATCGATGCCCGCCACCTTGGCGACGTGATCGATATGGTCGATCAGCGATTTCAGCGGCGGACGCGGAATCTTCGCCGCCCACTCCCGCTCAATGCGGTCCTCGTCCACATACGTGACCGTTTTTCCGGCAGCCTTTTGTTTGGCGACAAATTCCTCCACCGCCGCGTCCCGCTCTTTGGCCTGCGCCTCGGCTGCCTTGCGGTAGTTCTCGTCGACAAACGCGCTATAAAAATTCACCTGCACCACGCCGCCGTTCTTGGCCATGGCCCGCAGCATGTCATCGGTCATGTTGCGGGGAGCATCCGTCAGCGCCCGCGCTGACGAATGCGATGCAATCACCGGAGCCTTGGTGGTCGCCATCACGTCCCAGAAAGTCTTGTCGGCCACGTGCGAGACGTCCACGATCATCCCCAGCCGGTTCATCTCCAGCACCACCTGCTTTCCGAAATCGGTCAGCCCGTTGTGATGCTGTACGCTCGCGTCGTTAATATCGCCGGAGGAATCCGCCCACTCGTTGGTGTTCGACCAGGTGAGCGTCATGTAGCGCACCCCGAGCCGGTAGTAATCCCGCAGCAGGTGGATGTCGTTCTCGATCGAGTGCCCGCCCTCGATGCCCATCAGTGCGGCCAGCTTTTTCTGCTTGTGCGCCCGCTCGATGTCGTCGACGCTGAACGCCATCATCATCCGGTCGGGATGCCGCGCCGCCTGCTCGTACACCGAATCAATCAGGTCCATCGTGTGCTGCGCATAGTGTCCTTGATTGGTCTTCGGCTCGACCCAGATGGAGAAAAACTCCGCGCCCAGATTGCCCGCCCGCGCCTTGTCAAGACTGATGTGGCCGACGTCGTTGGGATCGGTGTTGCCGATGTCGTAGCCTTCATCCAGAAAGCGCTGCGGCGTATCGGCATGGGTGTCGACCACAATCGCCGAGTCGTGAATCGCCTTAGCCCGCGCGGAAACCGGAGCGTCCTGCGCCCAACCAACCGCGCCCAGCAACAGGCAAGCAAGCAGCAAAACTCGAAGCCGGAAAATGTTCATGGGATATTTGGAATGCACAGGGATTGTATACGCCAACCATACCACTGTCATCCAACCATAACCTTGTTATCCCGAGCGCAGCATGCAGATTCGCGAAGCGAATCGGCATGCGGAGTCGAGAGACCCCGCGCCTCTGTAC
Source organism: Terriglobia bacterium (assembly GCA_963832635.1). Lineage (GTDB taxonomy): Bacteria > Acidobacteriota > Terriglobia > Terriglobales > Acidobacteriaceae > DATFTE01. The sequence goes on from CAWHVH010000008.1 coordinate 410,063, forward strand.
ACCGCCACCGGCGCGTCATGGAATTCTCACGATTGACGCGCGAGGCACTGCGCAAGATCCTTCGGGCGCATGATGACGTCAGCTTTCGTCAACACTCTGAGACGCAGCGAAGCTGCTTCTCTACAGCAAAACCGCCTCAATACATTCCTCCAGCGGCCGTATCCGTATCCACCACCGTCTTCTCCAACCCAATCTCTTCGAACCCCGCCTTCACCCGCAAATACATCGCAAAGTCCCGGTTCTTCGCCGGATGCTCCTGCTCCTCAATCCGCCTCCGGGCCATTTCCTCAGAGCAAACGCACTCCACAATCCTCCAGGTCTGCCCCAGGCTCGAAGCATGTTCAACGACCCGCTCAACCTGATACCGCCGGGCAAATGGACGCCCATCCAGAAACACATGCCTCGCAGGATCCTGCCCCAGCAGATACGCCGCTGTCTCCAACATCACTTCCATGCAGAAGTCGTCCTGCGCAGTCGAATACTCGATGTCCGCAGGAGCGAACAACGCCCGCCGAATTTCGTCTTTGTCCAACACGGCGCCATTCACCCGTGCCGCCAGCGCCCGCGCAAGCGTGCTTTTCCCTGTGCCGGGAAGTCCCGCCATCATCACAATCATGGTGAACTCTCAGGAAAGAAACTGCAGAGGCCTACTTGGGATCGCTGGTAACATCTCTTACGTCCGCGTCATCATCTTCCGCATGTTCGCCGGCCAGCATCCTGGCTTCGCGCCAGTCGGTGTACTGGTCCGAAACCGCCACGTGGAACACCCACTGCCGGCGTTCTTCTTCCGGTTCGATCAATCCCAGATTCTTCAACGGCAGCATGTACTGCTCAACCCACTTCACCTGCTGGCGCGTCATGCCCCGGCGCTGAATGTCGACCGTAATTCCGGCCAGGTGCGACGAAGCGGTCTCGCCCTTCTCCGGTGCCGCGTTGCGGTTATGCCGCCGCAGTTTTTTCTGTACCTGCACCGTGCGCACCGCCGAGTTGATCTGAATCTGCTGGTGGAACTGTTTGTAATACGCCTCGCTCAAATCGTCCACGAAGTCGCGCGTCCACGGACGGCAATAGCGCCGGTCCGGATCGAGCCGCGGATCAATCCTCAACGTCTTGCCGGGAATGATCGGCACCAGGTCCTGACTGGCCTTCAATTCTTCCAGTTCGTTGTCATCCTGGATGCGGGGCAGATCGAGCCGGTCAATCACGGCGTTCTGCCGGATCAGCGAATCGTGCGAAGGACGGAACAGTGGATTCCACAGAATGCGGCGTACGCGGGAGTGGTGGGCTGGCCGGTGATAGTGTCGCGACACCGTGCGCCGCATGCCGAACGCCGGGCTGCACACTGCCAGCATCAGCAGCAAAAATGCGGTTGTCGCGCGCTTTGTCGAAATCTTCACGAAGTGACGGGGCTCCCGAAAAACTGCCCTGGCGCCAGAGCAGGTGGCTATTCTAATGCAGCCACGAAGAAAATCACCTTTAAATCTGCTTATTTTTTAGGTTACCAACGAGGGGCTCCCGGGTGGTTACGTTTGGTTACTCCCGGGAAGATCGCTTATTTTCTAAACAGATCGCCAATGGCCTGTTTCATGACCTCTCCGCCCACTTCGGAAATCGAGCGGGTCAGAGGGATGTCCTTGGGGCACACTTCCACGCAATTCTGCGCGTAACCGCACTCCTGGATGCCGCCGTCGCCCATCAGCGCCGCCAGTCGCTCGTGCTTCAGCGCCGCGCCCGTGGGATGAGTATTAAACAACCGCACCTGCGAAATCGTCGCCGCGCCCACGAATCCCGTATCCTCCGTAAACTGCGGGCACGCCTCCATGCAGCAGCAGCAGGAAATGCAGCGCGATAACGGATACGCCGCCTCCTGCGCCTCAGCGGTCATCCGCGGCCCCGCACCCAGGTCGTACGTTCCGTCGATCGGAACCCACGCTTTGACAGCTTTCAGATTCTCAAACAGCACGCTGCGGTCGACCGCGAGATCGCGCACCACGGGGAACTTCGAGAACGGCTCCAGCTTGATCGGCTGCTCCAACTTATCGATCAGCGCCGAGCAGGCCATCCGCGCCCGCCCGTTGATCAGCATGGCGCATGACCCGCAAACTTCCTCAAGACAATTCGAGTCATAGGTGATGGGCGTGGTCGCCTTGCCCTCGCTCGTCACGGGATTCGCCGCAATCTCCATCAGCGAGGAAATCACGTTCATGCCCGGCTTCCACGCGAGCTCGAACTCTTCCCAACGCGACTTCCCGTCGGGACTGTCTTGGCGCTTGATCTTGATGATGACCGATTTTTGATTAGCCATTAGCTCTTAGCCTTTAGCACTTAGCTGAAACCCGAAACTCCTGTCATTCCGAGGAGCGCAGCGACGAGGAATCTGCATTTCCTCGCTACCAGCAAACTCCAGATCTCTCCCTACGCTCGCAAACAGCCCATCACTTCGCCGCGTCGTACTTCCGCGCCCGCGGCGGAATCAGCGAAATATCCACCGGCTCGAACTCAAACTTCGGCTCATCCGCGTCCGCCGCAAAATATGCCTTGGTGGTCTTCAACCAGTTCTTGTCATCGCGCTCGGGGAAGTCGGGCTTGTAGTGCGCCCCCCGCGACTCGTCGCGCATGCCCGCTCCCTGCGCGATCACCCTTGAGAGTTGCAGCATGTTATAGAGCTGCCGCGCGAACGCCACGGTCGTATTCGCCCATTGCGAACGGTCGCTCAGGTTGATGTGCTGGAAGCGTTCCAGCATCTCCACCAGCTTGGCGTCGGCTTCCTGCAGGTTCTTGTTGTAGCGGATGACCGTGCAGTTCTTGGTCATCACTTCGCCCAACTCGCGCCACAGCAGGAACGGATTCTCTTTCCCGTCCGCCTTCATCAGCCCGGCGTTGATCTCCTCCTGCCGTTTCTGCTCCGCCTCGAAGTGTCCATTCGACGCCGCGCCCTGCAGTCCACGCGCGTACTTCACCGCGTTCGGGCCCGAGATGAATCCGCCGAAGATGCACGACACCAGTGAATTCGCACCCAGCCGGTTGGCCCCGTGATACTGATACTCCGCCTCGCCCGCGGCAAAAATTCCCGGAACATTCGTTGACTGGTTGAAATCCACCCACAGCCCGCCCATGGTGTAATGCATGCCGGGGAAAATCTTCATCGGCGTATCGCGCGGATCGTCGCCCACAAACTTCTCGTAAATCTCGAGAATGCCTTCCAGCTTCTTGTCCAGAATCTTGCGGTCGATATGCGTCAGGTCGAGATACACCATCGGCTTGCCATCAATGCCGAGGTTGTACTTGTACACGACTTCGAAAATCGCCCGCGTCGCCACATCGCGCGGCACCAGGTTCCCGTACTTCGGATACCACTCTTCCAGGAAGTACCAGCGCTCGCTCTGCGGAATCGACTTGGGATCGCGCTTGTCCCCCTGCGCCTTCGGAACCCACACCCGTCCGCCTTCGCCGCGCGCCGACTCCGACATCAACCGCAGCTTGTCTTCGCCCGGAATCGACGTGGGATGCACCTGGATAAACTCACCGTTGCTGTAGAAGCATCCCTGCTGGTAAAGCGCCGATTGTGCCGACCCGGTGCACACCACCGAATTCGTCGACTTGCCGAAGATGGCGCCAATGCCGCCCGTGGCTACGATGATCGCGTCCGCCGGAAAGGTCTTGATCTCCATAGTGCGCAGATTCATCGCGCAGATACCCCGGCACACGCGGTTTCCATCGAGGACCGCGGAGAGGAACTCCCACGCCTCATACTTCTTGACTTTGCCTTCCGCCTCATAGCGCCGCACCTGCTCATCGAGCGCGTAGAGAAGTTGCTGCCCGGTAGTCGCCCCGGCAAACGCGGTGCGATTGAAGAGCGTTCCGCCAAAGCGGCGGAAGTCGAGCAGACCCTCGGGCGTGCGGTTGAAGGGAACTCCCATGCGGTCGAGCAAATCGATGATTCCCGGCGCCGCGTCGCACATGGCCTTTACCGGAGGCTGGTTGGCCAGAAAGTCGCCGCCGTAAATCGTGTCGTCAAAGTGCTGCCAAGTCGAGTCGCCCTCGCCCTTCAGGTTCTTGGCAGCATTGATGCCGCCCTGCGCGCACACCGAGTGCGACCGCTTCACGGGAACAATGGAGAACAAATCCACGCTCCCGCCCATCTCAGCGATCTTGATCACCGCCGCTAGTCCGGCGAGCCCGCCGCCGATCACGATAATTTTCGGAGCTGCCATGTTTTCCCTTATCGAACTTGCGTCATATTCCGGTCGCTGATGGCCCCGGGTTCGAACGGCTGTTGTGGAAGCGATCGGAAGGAAGTCAGGCTGGCCAGTCCCACCCCGGTCAGCACCAGGAAGAACGCCAGACATACCGTCAGAAACCGCTTCTGCGCTTTATCTCCGGCGACGATTCCCCACTTGGCGCAGAACAACCAGATGCCGTACGCGAAGTGCCACGACGCCGCCACCAGTCCGATCACATAAAAGAGGAACAGCGGCGTTTGCAGCACCTCATGCTGCACTTTTCCAAACGACAGGCTTGGGTCGGCATGCAGGTCGGCGCCCAGAAACCGCATGGTGTACACGTGCCACGCGATATAGATGAAGGCAATCCCGCCCGTCCAGCGCTGCAGCGTATACATCCAGTTGCCGGTCCACGGATAAGAACCGCCGTTCGCATCTCCCCGGTACCAGATGTAAAAGCCGTAGAGCGCGTGATAGGCGATGGGCAGCCATATCCCGAACAACTCCAGGAAGAACACCAGGGGAAGATTCGCCAGGAAGCTGACCTGTCGCGCGTATGCCGCCGGTCCACTGTGGCCGATCGCGGTCGAGTTGGAGATCAGGATGTGCTCGAAAAGGAACGCGCCGACGGGAATAATTCCGGTCAGGGAATGAAGCCGGCGCAAGAAGAAGGAAATCCCTTGCCCGGCCCGCAAAGGCGCTACGCCCTCGCGCATCGGAGCTGCCGGACTGGCAGTTGTAGCCACTGAACGCTCCTTATGACTTCCAAGATCTAAAAAGAACCTTTTATTATCTTGGTCGGAAGGAAGAGAAGTCAAGAAATGGATAGAAGCTGTAACGCATCCGCACATTCCCAGTAGAGAAGCTGCAGCCAAGCCGCATCTCAACCGGGCGGAAAGTTCTCAGTCATGGAATTTCTTTGCGCCCTTTGCGGTTAAAGGCTTTTCCGATCACACCACTCCAGAAACGCCCGGAACGCCTTCCCGCGATGGCTGTACCCCGCCTTTTCCTCCGCCGTCAATTCCGCAAACGTCTTTTGAATCGCGGGAAAATAAAACAGCGGATCGTACCCGAAGCCATTCTTTCCCCGCGGCGTGTCAAGAATCATGCCTTCCGCTTTGCCGTGAAAAACCGCCAGCGTCTCCCCATCCCGCGCCGCCGCAATCACGCACACGAACCGTCCGGTTCTTTTTTCCGGAGGAACTTCCCGAATCTCGCGGATCACACGCGCATTGTTCTCTTCGTCATCGGTGTTGAACTCGGCCTTGTGCGGTTCCTCCGCCGCGTAGCGCGCCGAATGCACGCCCGGAGCCCCGGCCAGCGCATCAATCTCCAGCCCGGAATCGTCGGCCAGCACCATCTCTCCCGGAGCCGCGAGGCTGTATTCTTCCGCCTTCTTGCGCGCATTGGCTTCGAAGGTCAATCCATCCTCGACCACGGCGGGCAGGGAAGAGAAGCCTGGCAAAGAGGCAATCTCGATCCCATGCGCGGCCGCCGCCCCCGCAAAGTCACGAATCTTGCCCGCATTCGAAGTAGCAATCAGTACGCGTCTCATGTCCTGGTGTAGGGACAGGTGTCCCACCTGTCCAGCCGCGTAGCGGCCTAAGAACCGGGAAATCCGTCGTCGTATCTCCGCGAACTCCGCGGAAGTTCTCCGCGCTCTCCGCGTTTAAGAGCTTTTTGTCGGATCTACCCATGCAGCCGGATTCGACAAGCCCGACTCTGCCCTAAAGAATAAACCACGATATACTCTTCGCTCGTGTTGGAGGTCGTATGAGACCAGCCGCCGCCATCTTCTCGCTCTTCTCGCTCTTGCCACACGTCGGCTCTTGCCCAAACCAACTCCGTCCCGCTCGACACCTGGAAGAACGTCCTGCTCACCGGCGACGCCGCCTCTCTGCGCTCGCTCTACAGCGTGAAGCCCGCGCCTCGCCTCCTGATTCCAGGCGGCCAAACCTCGGTGGACGACGATCTCGCCTTCTGGACCGGACTCAAGATCACCACCATCGAGTTTGAAACTCTGCTCACCGGACAGCCGCGGCCCGGCCTTGAGCAAACCATCTTCACCGCGAAGCTCAACACCGCCTCCGCGCAAAGTCTCTACGTCAGTGTGACCCAGGTCTGGCAACAGCAGCCCGACGGATGGCGCCTGGTCGCCGCCGAACGCACCGCCGCCACTCACCTGCAAAAGGCGACGAAAGAAATCTATCCCCCCAACGTTGACGCGCACGCGGAGATCAAAGAGGCGCTCGCCCTCGCCGCGAAAGGCCACAAGCGCGTGCTTCTCGTCTTTGGCGCGAACTGGTGCTACGACTGCCACGTCCTCGATCTCGCCTTCCACCGCGACGACCTCGCACCGGTCGTGGAGAAAAACTACGAAGTGGTGCACGTGGACATCGGTGAAGGTGACAAGAATCAGGACCTGGCGAAGCAATACGACGTCCCGATGGACAAGGGAGTTCCCGCCATCGCCGTCCTCGAAGCCGACGGCAAGCTGCTTTACAGCCAGAAGAACGGAGAATTTGAGAAGGCTCGCTCCCTCGACCCCGAAACCATGCTGAAGTTTCTCAACAAGTGGAAACCCAGTTAGTGAGCACCGGAGGCAGGTTTTCGCCGTGAACTCTGCGGAAGTTCTCCGCGTTTAAAAGCTTTTTGCCGGATCTCGCCCCGAAAGTCTTACGTCCAATCGGCAATCGAAAATCGGCAATCGAAAATTTAGCTTTCCTACCCCCGCACCGTCAGCACCGGACACCGCGCATGACACACCACCTCGTACGCGATCGCCCAGGGCATGTGCGCCAGCGCCCGCGGCGTATTGCTCTTGTGTACGCCCATCACGATCAGGTCCGCTCCCCGTTCCTCGGCCAGCTTCAAAATTCCATCCGACGGGAATTCAAAGCGCACCACGCACTCCGGAGCGCACCAGTCCGCGCTGTCGGCGGGCAAGAGCCCTCGCAGACGTTTGCGGTTCTGCTCTTCCACGGCTTCCTGCCGCTGCATGGGCACCAGCGATACGAAATGGGCCAGCGTCAGCAGCGCCTGGTTCTCCTCCGCAATCGAAAGCGCGTAGGGCAGGGCGTGCAGCGACCCCTCCGAGAAGTCGGTCGCGAACAGAATATGTTTCCAGTTGTCGAACTCGACCTGGGTGCGGTGAGCATTCGGACCCACCGTCAGAACCGGACAAGTGGAGCGGCGAAAAATCTGCTCCGCCGCCGATCCCAGTACCAGCTTCTTGACCCCTTCGCGCCCGTGAGTGCCGAGCACGATGAGATCGATCTGATACCGCTCGACCAGGTCGGGCAGCGTGTTCCACAAATCGCCGCGGCACAGCACTGTCTCGCAGGCCGCGCCCGGTACCGGATTCGAACGCGCGAGTTCGTCCAGCTTTTTCCGCGCGCTGTCCCATTCGAAATCCATTTCCGGAGGAACGGGCTCCATAGGTAGCGCCAGCGGAGTCGCCGCAGCCGCCGAGTGCGCCACCACCACCTTGGCTCCGAACCACTTGGCCAGGGCGCGCACGTAGGGCAACGCGGCTGCCGAAGCTTCCGAGAAATCGGTGGTGAAGAGAATGTTTTTGAGGGAAAGACGCGAGCTTGTCGATGGAACCGGCACGTTGCACCTCCTGGAAGAACTCGGGCGCATGGCGATGCCCAGCTACGTCCTCTATATGCCTAAGTCGAACTAGCGGCAGTGATTCGAGTCACTGCCACTGGTGATCCCGAAGGGGTGTGGAAATAGGCGCGCGATTTTCACGGGATTTTAACCTGCTGGAAACATTCTTTTGGCTTGCGGCGGCTAGACTTGCGTGCATACGAGGTGGAACAAGCCCGAAAGGGCCTGAGAGGCTCGCACGAGAGACGGCGTGCGGGCCTTTTTGTTTGCAATAGAGTACGAGCATCCGCCCGTCGAAAGGATCAGCAATCCCAAGGGAAGCGAGGGCAACCATCCACGAGCCCGAAGACTGACGACTGAAGGCTGACGACTGAAGACCGTACCTACGGTGCCACTTCTTCCGAATTCCTCTGCCTGCGCAAAGCTCCCAGAAACTCGTCCTGGTCCATGGCTTCGTGGCTGCGCAGCAGTTCGAGTAGCGGATCTTCCAGCTCTTCTCCGCCTGGCGTGTTGTTCTCGTAGTCGGCTGTGGCGGCGGTCAGCGCCCGTGGCGTAATCAGCAACTCCGGAAGGGTTCCCGGGCGGCTGGTAAGAAACTCAATGAAATTCTGCACTTGCTCCCGCTGTTCCGCGGTGCGCGCAGCAAACTCGATGCCCATCCCGTGTTCGGGATGCATCACCCGCACCAGGCCCTCCGCCTGTACTTCCATATCTTCGGCGCGCAGGCACAGCACGATGCCGGAATGCTCCGGAAACGGCGATGCGGTTTCCACATAGCATCCACCCAGGCTCAGGTCGGTAAGCTTGCACTGGGAAACCGGCTCCGGATCGTCCGGAGGAAGTTCGGGTGCATTGGCCGACACCCAGTTTCTCAAGCTATTGCGCAGAGCCTCGTTCAAATCGCAAAAACGTACCCCCGACTGGCCGTTGGGATTCGCCCAAGCCACTTCGCCGTGCGGTTCCACCTCCGCGTTTCCTCCCGGCAATACAAAGCGGGCGCTGACCGCGGCAGAAGGGTAAAGCGCTTGCGCCGCCAGCACATCCATCCCCCCTTCGCTCAAATCGAGCAGGATGGCTTCCATCTCGGGGCCATTCTGCACTCTGAGCTGCAAAGGAACTTGTACCGGGACCCGGAAAGAACGGCGGCGTTCGCGTTTGATCAAAGCGGTGGCGGCGCGCAGGCTGGCTTGCGCCTGGCCTTCGGAAATCGGTTTGTACAAAACGAAGTTCGCGCCCGCGCCAAAAACATTGCGGACTTTCGTCTTATCGCTCAACAGGGCGACGGTAACGGCGCTGTTGCCGGTCGACGCTTGGCTCACGTTCTGCAACACCAGAGCGGCGCTATGGGGATCGTCAAAATCCACGATAACGGCGTCAAACTTCTGCTCCCCCAGCCGGACCATGGCTTCGGGATATCCGCACGACTGCGCGCCCACCCCGAATCCGGAGAGCACCGGGGTGAGAACGGCTGTTGCTTCGTCGTCTTTGGAAACCAGGAGTGCCTGAAACGTCATAATCCCGCCAGTATTTGCCCTCTACAATGCTGACGATCACGGCCAGCGCGGAGCTACGCCTCGCTTCGCCGGCTGAGCGGCGGGAGCTGCGGACGCCGCTTTCGCGGCCATGGTGTTCGGTTGGCGGGTGTCTTCTTCTACTTCCGCCAGGATCGCGCTATCGTCTTCGTCGTTCTCTGCCAGCAGCGGGGCCACTTCGCGCAGTTTCTCCGCCGCCTGCTGCAGCATTTCGATCTGCTTCGCCAGTTGGGCGTATCTGGCCTGCTTGCGCCGCAAGACCTCGTGAATATCCTTCATACAACCCCCTGCTGGCGAATGTAAGGACAGACGCCAGCAGGGTCAACGGTAATCACCCCTTGCGCGATTACCGGAGTAACTGCCTAAGTCGTTTGCAGGAAAAGAAAAAGCCCCGCTCGACGGCGGGGCTTGTAGCGATAGCTCAGGGGGAAGTTAATTGATTTTCAGTTTCCGGCGGAGCAATCCTGCGACTCCGACCAGGCCCGTGCCCAGCAATCCGAGCGTGCCCGGTTCCGGAACTACGATGTTGGTGTCGCCGCTGGAGATCGTGGTAGAGCCGTTGAAGAAGCTCTTACCCGTGTTGATCGTCAGCTGCACCGTGACGCCGTTGGTCGAGAACCCGCTGCCCAGGGTTCCGCTCACCGTTCCGGTAAGGGTGTAGTTGTGAGTGCCATTGGCCAGGGTCACCAGCGTCCAAGTCACTGGTCCGCTGAAGCTTCCTGTGAAAATGGTCCCATTCGGAATCCCGTTGGTTCCGTTGCCCGTAATTGTGAAGCTGCCGCCCCCGGCGAACGTGCCGCCCATCTGCAAAGACCCTGTCGCCAGGGCGCCGGTCGTGAAGGTCAGACTGCCGAGATTGCTGCCTGTGATGAGGCCCCCGCCATTCAATCCGTTTACTGCTATCAGTACCGAACCTGAGAGCGAGAGACCGCTATTGGTACCCGCTAATGTGCCGCCACTGTTGGTGAAGTCGACTCCGCTGTTGGCAAACGCTGCCATTGGCAAGGCCAGAGCAAGCAAAGCCAACAAAATGACTCGTCTCATAACTTCCTCCTGAGCACTTCTACAACCCCTGGGAAAGCCGCCAGAAAAAGCGGCATGCTTAAGTAAAACGCCTGAGATACCATAAGTGAAACATGCACGCCAACATCCAAACTCGAAGAATTGGCAGGCGATTGACTACAAAGCCCTTAACCGTCCCAACCTGAGCTTGGCCATCTAATGGTTGTGCAAGCCGCTGCACACTTGAAACACCTATTTGCGCCCGACCTGCGGCTTGTCTTGCCGACGAAACCCACTACTGAAAACTTCAAACACGTAGTTCGGGGGTTTGTTGCGGGGGAACAAATCCTTGAGACACGAAGTTTGGCCGTATGTCATCGGAAAGTCAAGGGGGAATTCACTGTAGAACCCGCAAATTCACCCCCAATTCACGAATTCATTCGCCGGTTGCATAACCCCACATCCGGAAATGGCCGCTTCGTGCCACTCCTGTAGCACGAAGGTGGGGTTTACATGTCTAAGGTTTGGAATTAGCTTGTTTTTGAGCAGTTCTGGGGGAGGGCTGTTCGGGCGTCCCACGACTCGCAAGAGTCCGGGGCGCTTCTTATTTGCGGCCAATTTTCTTCGCCTACCTTCCTGCTCCTCTTCTGGGTGAGGCAACGCTTCATTTTTCTTTTCCATTTCTCTCGAACCCCCGCTCACCATCCAGGACCAAGCTCCTTGGCGGCGACGATCCCGATCACAATCCGCTGCGTTTGCTGCCTGCGACGATGATGAGGGTCCACCGGAGTTCCCCGCCGCAACGAAGTGCTTACCGGAGGTTCAGTCCCCGCAGATGTGCTCCCGTTTTGGTTCACTGGAAGCTAAGTGATTAAAAAATGGTGGAAGGGTGATCAAAGGGCCAAATGCGGTTGGGGACGTCGCGTAGAATAGGCTTTCCTTGCGTTCTGGAGCCCTCACGCGAGCCCGCGAGGGCAAGGCGGACCCCTTTTTCGCCTCCGGCACCCGGAGCCCCTGAGATCGCTTTCGTAATAAGACAATATCTAACAGCTATTCTATTCCGAGTGCATAGCTTACAGTAAATGCAGTCGGCCGAAAAAAGCCGGGCCTGGCGGCCCGGCATTGGAAATGGCACCGGCTCGTCGATTTTTAGGGCGTGACCATCATGCCGTGGACGACTCCGGCGGTATCGGTGTAGCGGCCAACAATGGCCCCGGCATTGTTCAGCCCGCGGCAGCGGGTTTCGGTGGCGCCGGGGAAGTTGACTTTGCCGTAAGTGGTTCCTTTTTTCTGGTATCCGGAGAACGGGCCTACGTTCTGCACACAACTTCCGGCACAGAACAGTCCGACCACCGCCCCGGAGTCGTTGATTCGGTCCGCCGCAGTGGTGTTCGAACCGGGATCGATGGTGGCGAGGTCCCATTGGTCAACTGGAATCCGTGCTGTTCGCCGTTGGCATCAATGTAGATCCCCACCATGTTTGTCCCCGGGCCGTCAATTCCGGTGATTTCGGTGAGTGTGGAGTTGGGCGCGTTGTAGGTGGTGTAGGTGGTTCCCAGAGCGTGAAACCGGGAAGATTCCGTGCTGCCGATGTAGGTACCCGGACGATCGTGCCTCCGCCGCGCGTTGATGGGGAATGGGCGACGGCGAAGGTCTACGTCATTTTCTACAACTGGACTGGTTCGCAAATGCAGGTGGAGGTCGCAAGGTCGGGCGACGGGGGCTTGTCGTGGCACAAGCCAGTTCGGGTTTCCGGTTCAGATTTCGGGGACGAGTTTTTCCCTGGATCAGATCGACGGTTCGGGCCGGCTGGTGGCAACCTGGATGGATCGACGCAACGACCCCGAATAATCTGCTTTACCAACCGCTTCGTTGCTTACTCCACAGATCATGGGCTGAGTTTTCGCGGTGAACTCCAGGCGTTGGTGTAAGTCGAACCCGGCGGATCGATCTTGGTATATTTGCCTTTGCTGCAAGCAGAAACCTGTTCGACGGAACGCGCGGCGGAATGGACCGAGATACGCAGCCTTCGATCGAGGTGGGGGTATGCTGTTCTAGCCATTGATCCCGTAGGCTTCAAGAATGCTATCTCGCCGGGTCGAAGCCGGGCGGTGTAAACCTAGGAGAACCATGCTCGAATCGATTCTGTCAATCGACCCAGGCTTGTCAGCCGACCGCGCTCCGTTGGCGCAAAGATCGGTTATGCAGTCAGCACCGACGATGATGTCCTCTGGTGATGCAAGCCCGTTAGCATACGGTTTCACGGATGCCGGGAACATCAATGGCGGTGAAAACCGGAGCATTCCCTTGCGCGTGAGTTTGGGGGCGGTAAGGGCAGGGATACGGCCAAGCGCGCGGACAGCACGAAAAACTGTGACTTTCTTGGTAGATTGGGTCTGGCCTCTGGATTTTTGGGCGCGCCATCCTACGTATACTGCGCACTGCCTGTCAATCGGAGTCATTGTGCTCTGTACGGTCGCCCTACAGCGGCGGAGCAACGGTTCCCGGCGCGGTTGCAAGCCGGGATAACACCTCGCGGCGCGTCGCGCGCCCGGGGGGCATTCCTGTGTCCTAAACATAGGTGATCCAGATCACAGCATGTTGTTCTGCGGACCAACTAGAGTTCCTCGGTCACTCTCCGTGACTATCCTCGGCCATCTCAATGCCAAACGGCTATTCGTAAGGGAGGAGCTGTGGGACTGTATTCTTTCTCCGGCGAGCCTGGCTCACGGAAGAACTGGGCGGCGACTTCAGATCCGATCCGCCGCACCTTGCAAGACAACGAAGACTGGTACCGCGACCTGGTCGAGCACAGCCACGACCTGCTGTGCATTCACGACCTGCAAGGCCGGATGCTGTCGGTCAATCCCGCGCCCGCCCGGGTGCTGGGATACAGCGTCGAGCAGTTGCTGAAGATTCCCATGCGGGAGCTCGTGGTGCCCGACTTCCGTCCTCAGTTTGACGCTTACCTAAGCCAGATCGCGCACGCCGGTGAGGCCAAGGGCTTTCTTGCCGTCATGACCCGGACGGGGGAGCGGCGGCTCTGGCAGTATCACAACACCTTGCGCACGGAAGGTGTGGCGGCGCCGATCGTGCGGGGCATGGCTCACGACGTGACCGAACAAAAGCAGGCGGAAACACTGCTTCGTGAAAGCAACCGGAAGCTGCGCGAACAGGTAGAGGCGCGAGGGCGGGCGGTGAGCGAGTTACAACTCTTCCGCGCACTGGTGGACCAGTCCCACGACGCCATCGAACTGGTCGAGGTGGAGACGCTGCGCTTTCTCGACGTCAATGAAACGGCTTGCGAGGCGCTGGGCTACAGCCGGGAAGAACTACTGACCATGAGTGTGTTTGACATCGTCCCCAATCTGGACGAAGTGTCGCGTCGGCCCTACAAGGAGGCGTTATACGGAACGGGATCGGCAACCCTGGAAGGTCTTCACCGCAGGAAAGACGGGTCTACTTTCCCGGTAGAGGTGACTCTCAAGCGCGTGCTGCTGGAGCGCGACTATGTCGTCGCCGTGGCGCGGGACATCAGCGAGCGGAAGGCCGGGGAGTCCGCATTGAAGGCCAGCGAGAACCACTTCCGCATGCTGGTGGAACAGGCCTCCGACGGAATCTTCGTGAGCGATGAGCATGGCAGGTATACGGACGTGAACTCCGCCGGCGCGGAGTTGCTGGGCTACTCGAAAGCGGAGATTCTGCAGATGAGCATCGCCGACGTGGTGGCCAGGGAAGAGGTTTCTCGGATTCGGCCCGAGACGTCGCGATTGCAGGGAGATCTTGTCACCTGCGTGGAGTGGCTCTTTCGGCGGAAGGGTGGAAGCACGTTCCCCGGCGAAGTGACCGGCCGGCGGTTGCCCGACGGACGGCTGCAGGGCATTTTGCGCGACATCAGCCAGCGTAAACGGGCGGAAGCCGAGTTGCGTGCGACGCTGGAGGAGTTACGCTTCGCCAAGGAAAAACTGGCGGAGGAGAAGCTCTATCTGGAAGAAGAGATCGACACCGAAATGGGCTTCGGCGAGATCATCGGGCAAAGCAAGGCGTTGAAATCGCTTCTTGCCCAGGTAAAGACGGTGGCGGCGAGCGACGCCACGGTATTAGTGGAAGGCGAGACGGGTACGGGAAAAGAGTTGATCGCGCGCGCCATTCACCGCATGAGCGGACGCGGGGGCAAGAGTTTTATCAAGATGAACTGCGCGGCCATTCCTACCGGTCTGCTGGAAAGCGAATTATTCGGACACGAGAAAGGGGCCTTCACCGGGGCGGTAGAGCGCAAGCTGGGGCGCCTGGAACTGGCGGACGGGGGCACGCTGTTTCTGGATGAAATCGGAGAGATCCCGCTGGCGCTGCAGCCCAAGCTGCTGCGAGTGCTGCAGGATCAGGAGTTCGAGAGGCTGGGCGGCACGCGCACCTTGAAAGTGAACTTCCGGCTGGTAGCGGCCACCAACCGCGATTTGTGGAGAAGCGTCAGCCGGGGAGAATTTCGCGGCGATCTCTACTACCGTCTGAAGGTGTTTCCCGTGTGCGTGCCGCCGTTGCGGGATCGGCGCGAAGACATTCCTCTGCTGGTCGAGCATTTCGTTAGAACATTCGCCAGCCGCATGAAGAAATCCATCACCAGTATCCCCAAGAAGACCATCGATGTGCTGGCGCAGTGGGACTGGCCGGGCAACATACGGGAGCTGGAAAACTTCATGGAGCGATCGGTGATCCTGACGGAAGGGGGGGTGTTGCGGGTGCCGCTGCAGGAACTCGGGGGTCCGTGGCAACCTGGACACAGCCTGACCCTCGACGCGGCGCAGAAGGAACATATTCTGCGCGTGCTGCAGGAGAGTGGGGGACAGATCGGAGGTCCTACGGGGGCGGCTGCCCGCCTGGGTCTGAAGCGCACCACTCTGCAATCGAAGCTGAAGCAGCTGGGGATTGAATACCAGAGAGGGCTCGGGGAGCGCAGCGGGGATCTGTTCGGCAAATGAGAGCGAGATTCAGGGTGGAGAATCCATTCGCCCGAAAAGCGTAGCGCATGAGCAGGAGACGAAAGGTTGCGCTGATCGTAGTGCTGGCGGTGGTGATCGCGCTGCATGTTGCGCTGTTCACCGCGGGCGGCGATTGGCGGACGATGGGCCTGGTGCTGGTGGCGGTCGACGTGGTTTCAATCTTCTTCGTGCTGGGCGCGATTCGCGAATTCCGGAAGCTGGACGAGAAGAAAGAGCAGGAGTGAGGTGGGGGGAAGCCGCCACCCCTCGGACCCTCATTGCGCTCGCGTAATAGACGCCTTTTTCATCGGACACGTTGTCAGGCAGCACCGCGTGCGTCCGTATGCCACACGCGCCATGCACCAGGTGCAGGATTTCATCCACCGTCACGCCAACAACCCGAGGCCAGGAGTCATCCGGTTAACCCGCCACCTATCGGGGGATCTCAGCGTGGAAATTTCTTGAGGCGATAGCATCGATCAAAGATCCAAAACATCAGCACGATTACCACAAAGACCATCCAGCTGGCTTCCGGACCCAGCAGGCCCCCGGTTAGCCATTGCGGGCCCTGCCAGCGGGTTTCAAGCAGGTGGCCCACGGCGTACTCGCCGGCGTTTTGCCCTGACCATACGAACAGGTTGGCGAAATCAAAGGCGGCGTGGAAGCCGATGGCGAATGCCAGCGAGCCGGTGCGGCGCAGTGTGAGGCACACGAACAACCCGAGCAGAGCGGTGGAGGCGAAGTCTTCCCAGCGCTCGTGCGGCTTCAGGAAATAGTGCAGCGCTCCGAAGCCGATGGAGAGCAAAACGGCCGCTGCCCAAAATCCGATACCGTCGGCCAGGGTGGCGAGAAGATAGCCACGAAATTGGAGTTCCTCCGAAAATCCAATGAGGAGATTGGCAACGATCCATAGGCCAAGAAAGTACCAGAGCGCGCCCCCATGGAGGGCGAACCCGAGCATGCGATAGCCGCCGAAGGCTGCAATCAAACCTACCAGCAGAGAAGTGGAAGCCGCGCCCCAGGCAAGTCCCACCCAGAAATCGACTCCGAAGGCGTGGCGAACTGGAATACCGTAGTCGGGAAAGCGGCGGCACTCGATCCGAGCCATGATCCAAGTCGCAACCAGTATCTGGATGAGCCCCTGCAACTCGTCGAAGATGGAGCCCACAGGATCAAGGAACGGCCGCTCCTTGAGATGGAAGATCTTGGGAATGATCCAGTTCGCCAGGAATCCGAGTCCCACGAAAATGCCGACAAAAATGAGCAGGCGCCATCCGGCACGCAAGCCACGAGAGTTGAAGAAGAGTTTTCTCATGTCGTGGGTAGCTTCCGGCTGAGGTTTTTCTTGGTCCCCGTTTTGGTATCGTAATACGAAAGGCAACTGTTGGCGAAACCAGGCGTGGGTAGAGAAAATGTCTACCCGAGGCGCGGGTTGATCCCACTGGCCAGGAAACCTTGCTGTACAAGTTCACTGGGAATGCGGACGGCTGCGATCCATTGGCGCGCTTGACCTTCGACGCAGCTGGCAATCTCTACGGCACTACCAGCGGCGGCGGCCACTATGGAAAAGGCATTGTCTTCAAGCTGATGCCCAACGCGAGTGGAAATTGGGGGGCTTACGTGCTGCACAACTTCACCGGCCCCGACGGGAACGACCCAGAAGCAGGCCTGATCATCGACGCAGCCGGAAACCTCTATGGCACAACCTTTCTCGACGGAGCCGGAGGCGGGGGCGTTGTGTTCGAGATCGCAGCAGGGACGAGCAAATGACGTCCAAGCGGTGAATCTTTGCTGCGCTCACGCAACGGACGCTCGCACAACGCGTCGGATGCCTCGACCAGGTACAACTCCATACGCCGCCTGAGTACGGTCGATCAACTCGCGGGACCATGCGCGCTGTGTTCTGATATTGCCGCGGAAGCCGAGCGCGACCGTCATCCCCTGCTGCAAGAGCGCAGATATGCGGCGTCAGTGCGTCCTTCAGCCGCGAGGAATACTCCACGTATCCCGAAATGCCTTGGATCTCGCCGGGAAACCCAGGTTCTGAGTGAAATGGCGATGTTACAACAACTACCTAATCGGTGCTGTCGGACGCCAGTTTCGCAGCGAAGAAGGCGGAGATTCAGCGCGGCGATTTATCGTTTTCCATATGTTCCCGGTCAGGTTCAAGTTCTACTGAAAAAGTTGTGTTTTGGCCGCCAGTGATCTCGACCCGTTTACAAACTGGCACAAAACTAGCTTCCGAGACCAAAACGTCGTAGAGGCCCGCTCGAAGAGTTGTCCGAAAGTTTCCATTCGAGTCCACCGGCACGACAGAATCATTCTTCCAAACTGGATCGCGGACATAAACGAAGGCCCTATATAGGGGAGTTGCGCCGTAGAAGACGCGGCCAGAGAGATCACCCGACTTGTGAACCCCTTGCCCGAACGACTGAATAGTAATAACAAGAACAAGGCAGGCGATGGTTTTCCTTAACATCGTGACATCTTATCAAGACTTCTTTTTGCAACTGTCAAGAACAGGCGATTACACGTTTTAACCGTTGGTCAATGAGCGTAATGGGGATGTTACGCCAATGATCGACGGAGACCATCGACTCTGTTGACACTTGCCACCCGAATAAATATGTTTCTTCGCAAAGGGGCGTGCCACATGAGACAAATATTCGCGATAGCTGTCGTGGCATTTTCGGCGGCGGCTATCGCCTCAGGGCAAGAGCAGGGCGGTGTCAGGGATCCAAGAAGCATCGTTGAGCAGGTCATCAGGAAACTAGACAACGAACGCATACAAGCACAGATCCACGCGGATGTGGCGGCGCTAGAACGAATCTACGCTGACGATTTCATCGGCGTAGGGCCGAGCGGGACAGTGCGAACTAAGCCACAGGTGGTTTCAGATTTCACGTCCGGTGATTTGAGATTTAAGTCCATCACCACTGATGAAGTTCGAGTACGCGTTTATGGAAATGCGGCGGTCGAGACTGGCCTCTCAACAATGAATGGGCAAGATAAAGGCAACGCAGTTCCCCACGACACTCGCTTTACCAGAGTGTGGGTAAGGCAGCATGGGCGCTGGCGATTGGTCGCCAACCACTACTCGTCCATTGTGTCGCATCAATAACTACGTAGCTGGCGAAACCAGATGGGATGAGAAGGCCGGTCTCCGACGGGATGCTGTAGGCTCCCAAGTTATCGACGTGCTCGAAGCACAAGAGATACAGGAGACCGGCAATGAAAAAGGTTACCACTATCGGGGTTCGCAGAAGCGACCGGCCTTCTCATGGAAGGCGATTTCACAACTTTGCGCCTTCTGTTCGCCTTTTTCGGGCTCGATGAGTGAAATCGAGATTTTTCGACAGTTATTCGTTCGTCCAGTTCTTGAAGGGGCCCTAGCCGGTGGGATTCTTCTCCGATATGCTCACCTTCAAGAATGAGGCGGGGCGCAGATAAGGGCGGCTCGACGCTGGGCAGCGCCGTATATGCTGGCAATTTTCTAGATTTCGATGCAGCAGGAACGTTTAGGATCTAGTCGCTAGAAGCAAGTTGTCATCCGTGATGATCTCGTCTCTTTTTGATCGATTGGACTACCCAAGCCTCCTTCAAGGTGTGTACTTGAATCAGGCATCCCTCGGATTGATCGGTCAACCCGCGGTAACCGCAATGCACACTTTCATAGACGATGTGGCCAGGCATGGCAACCTCTACATGTCCGATAAGGATGAGGTGGCATACTGCGAAACGCTCCGCGAGCGCGCATCGCGATTGTTTCATTGCGATTCAGCGCAAGTCGCCATCGTCGCGAGCGCAAGTGAGATATTGGGGCAACTTCCGATGTTGTTTAAGCCAAGACTAAAGAGCACAATCTTGGCCGTTTCATCGGACTTTCCTGCGATAACTCGGCCCTGGCTTCGTCTGGCCGCTCTCAAAGACCATACCGTGCGCTTTGTTGATGACCAGCCTACATGCGATTTGACCGATGTCCTCATTGAGGCAATTGATGAGGCAACGTCTGTGGTCGCGGTCAGCAATGTGCAATACGCTACAGGTACCGTCGTGGATATTTCTCGCTTGCGTCAAAGCACTCTCCAGGTTGGTGCATGTTTGATCGTAGATGCTACCCAAGCAGCCGGCGCAATGCGGGTGGACGCAGCGGCGTGGGATGCTGATGCCGTTGTTGCCAGCGGCTACAAATGGCTTGGTGGACATGGAGGCGTTGCACTAGCGATCATGTCGCCACGCTTGCTTGAGCAAATCCCCCCTTTACCGGGTTGGATGGGCGCATCGGACCCTTTTGGATTTGATGCAACTTCTGTGTCGGTAGCGAATGATGCGCGACGCTACACGCAGTCAACCATGTCGTATGCCTCTCTCACTGGTCTGGTGGTAGCAATAGAGCAGCTGTTGTCTTCGGGCGAGGGTCGAATTGAGGCACATGCACAGAGTTTGGCAGCAATGTTGGTGAGCGACGTCAGCAAGTATGGTTGGCAATCGTTTCGTAGTGCTGGCGATCCTGCCAGGTCTCCACACATCATTTCACTGGGCCACCCTCGCGAAAACGTCCAAGCAATTGTAGAAGGACTTCGTAGTCACAATATTGTTTGCGGCACACGTGGCGGACGCCTTCGGATTTCGCTCGCCCCTTACAACGACGCAAGTGATGTCGACACCCTTGTCGAAGCACTTGCAAGCGCACGTTCGGGGTGAATGATGACTCTAACTGTCGAAATCAGGGCAAGCGTGCGCTTTTGTTTCGCCTTTTTGAATGTCAATGAGCGTAATGGAGATTTAGCAACAGTTGACCCGCCGACATCAAGTGTTCTTGCGGAAAACCTTTCGCGTATTCGAGCAGCTTGACGATGTCGTCAACAACATTGTCAATTTTGCTGCTGCTGACGATGCGCCGGGTCTCGAAGGCAAACATCCATTCAACCAACTATTGCACTCGTTTGAGGTCCATTATCCAATCGGTTTCCCACGTTTTACCACCGTCGGTTGATTCTGCCTGCTCCCAGTGGCCTGAGTTGGGTGTGATATCGGACCATAGGAGCCGTGTGCGGACTGGTTTCCCGTCTTCGGTATCGTCGTTCGCATAGAACGTTCCTACGCCATTGTGGAAGCTGCCTCTTACCGGCGGATCCATCGGACCAAGTGGCGTCCTGCTGTCCAGCCACCAGATCGACCACTGCCCCGTCTTGGCGTCGAACGATCGGGTAGCTACGCCGCGGTAAGTGCCGCCCGGAACTTCGAACACGGTGTCGTCGACATTCGCGTAGCCACCCATCAGTGGCTGGCAGAACAATGTCCCTTCGAATTCGATCCACTCGTGACTGTTGACCAGGCGATGCTTCAGCTTTCGATGATGGATTTGCCAGCGTCCGAATAAAAAATCGAAGTCATGCAGTCCGGGCGCCTCGCGATCTGCATGACTCATCTCTTGTCCCAACCCCGGAGAGGATTGCGCCACAGTGAGCCCCGACGACGCCAGGCCCATCCCCAGGCACAAGATCACAGCAATGCGCTGACGTATTTCCACGTATGACTCCTCTTCGTACCGAAATACTGCCGGCCCCAGTTTAGCGCATGGCTGAAGCAATCAGCGATTACACTCATTGACCCCGCCAGCGAGGCAGCAAAATCATGCCCAATCATGGCCATTACTCGGGAAAACTCGAGTCTAGAGGGCTTGGTTGGGGGAGTTTCAACACGTAAAACAAAAGTAAAACAAGACGGCAGGATCAGCGCGAGCGGGCAGCAAAACATGCGATATTTTGGAGGTATGGTGCGCCCTGAGAGATTCGAACTCCCGACCTTCTGGTTCGTAGCCAGACGCTCTATCCAGCTGAGCTAAGGGCGCGGATCGGACGGACTTGCGGTTGGCGGGTTTGATTATATCGGAAAGTTTTGTTTGGCGAAATCCGGAAGCCGTCATCCCAAAACCTTAAATCGCCGAGCACGCGGAGAAATTCCGCGGAGATTGCTCAGCAACTCGAAACCTGGTGTTGCCGAAGATGCCGTCTTGAATCGGGAAGAATTGGCGGCGGAAAGCAATTGTAAAAACTTCGATTTCAACAGGCGGTTCGGCCCGTCCCGTGCGGCTTTTGGGGCGAAAGTAATTCTTTCCTGCAGGCGGAAATTCCTACCTGCAAAGATTTTTGACGGACTCGTGTTTTCAGGGCGTTGCCGATGGCAGGTTGAGTGCTATATTCGAAGCCAGACGAAGTGGCGCGCAACGGGGCGCTCTTGAGAATAAACTTCGGCCAGAGGTTTTCTTGAGCGCCCCATTGCTTTATAAGCCCGGAAGCCCTCCCCCCTGGCCCCTTCGTTGACATCAAGCCAGTATCATTCTTTCCTTCAAATCGACTCCGGCGCGGCGCAGCAAGGCCGCGACCGCCGGTTCTTTCAGGCGAGAGGCGTCGAACTCCACCTTCACGACGCGATCTTTTTCGTCCCAGGCAATCTTGCGAATGCCGTAAACCTCGCGCATGGCGTCGATGGCGCGCATTTCGCTCTCTCCGGGGGGCGTGACGTAACGGTAGCGGACTTCCAGTTGAGTCATAGTGCCTTTCTTTGAGGGCGTGTGGTGCTACCTTCCGTGCCCTTGCTTCACTCGCGGACTGGTGCGACACCTGTCACTACGCTTGAATCCAATATAGAACATGGGGAATCGGTAGGTATAGGATCGGTTTATGTCGAGTGAGGCGAAGCAGTTGGGAGCGGCAGTGAAGGATCCGGTCTGCGGGATGATGGTGAATCCGGCGACAGCGAAGAACAAGTTGCAGCATGCCGGCAAGGACTACTACTTCTGTTGCCGCTATTGTGTCGAGAAGTTCCAGGCCGACCCGGATAAATATCTGAAGACGAGCGCGCAGCCGGCGTCAGGCCTGGTGATGCTAGGGGCAGCGCCGGTTTCGCAGAAGGTAAAAGATCCGGTCTGCGGGATGGATGTGGACCTGGCGACGGCTAAGCACAAGTTTGAACACGCAGGAAAGTCGTACGCGTTCTGCTGCGCGGGGTGCTTGGAGAAGTTCAAGGCCGCGCCGGAAAAATATCTGAAGCCAGCGGGGCTCACGCAAATCGCGGTGGCTCCCACGAAAGCGGCGGTGCAGACGACTTCGACTGTCTACGTATGCCCGATGTGTCCCGAGGTGCGGGAGACGAAGCCGGTGCCGTGTCCGAAGTGCGGCATGGCGCTCGAACCGGAGACGCCGGTGGCGGCTACGCGCGTCGAGTACACCTGCCCGATGCATCCCCAGATCGTGCGACCGGGGCCGGGAGCGTGTCCGATTTGCGGGATGGCTCTGGAGCCGCGGACGGTGGCTGCGAAAGAAGAAGAGAATCCCGAACTCCGCGACATGACCCGGCGCTTCTGGGTAAGCCTGCTGCTGACGGTGCCGCTGCTGGGGATCACGATGGCCGACATGCTGCCGGGCATGCCGGTGAAGACGGCCCTTCCACTGGGCCGCTTGCCGTGGCTCGAACTCCTTTTGGCCACGCCGGTGGTGCTATGGGGCGGGTGGCCGTTCTTCCAGCGGGGATGGGCGTCGATCGTCAACCGCTCCACCAACATGTTCACGCTGATCGCCATGGGCACCGGCGTGGCCTACGTCTACAGCGTGACGGCGACATTGTGGCCAGGATGGTTTCCGTCGACGTTTCGGGAGTTGGACGGAGCTCCGGCGGTGTACTTCGAGGCCGCGGCGGCGATCACAACACTGGTTTTGTTAGGTCAGGTGCTGGAGCTGCGAGCGCGCAGCCGGACCGGGGCGGCGATCCGGGCGCTGCTTGATCTGAGTCCGAAGACGGCACGGGTGGTGAAAGACGGAGCGGAGCAGGATATTCCGCTGGAGCAGGTGAAGCCGGGAGATCTGCTGCGAGTGCGTCCGGGCGAAAAGGTTCCGGTCGACGGCGTGGTGGTCGAGGGCGCGAGCGCGGTGGATGAATCGATGATCACCGGCGAGTCGGTGCCGGTGGAGAAAACCACGGGCAGCCGGTGATTGGGGCCACGGTGAACGCGACGGGATCGTTCGTGATGCGCGCGGAACGCGTGGGCAGCGAAACCTTGCTGGCGCAGATCGTGCAGATGGTGGGCAAGGCGCAGAGGAGCAGGGCGCCGATTCAGCGAGTGGCCGACCGGGTAGCGGGATGGTTTGTGCCGGCCGTGATCGGGATTGCCGTGCTGACGTTCATCCTGTGGGCGGCGTACGGTCCGGAGCCGCGGCTGGCGCACGCGCTGGTGAACGCGGTGGCGGTGCTGATCATTGCCTGTCCGTGCGCGCTGGGGTTGGCGACGCCGATGGCGATCATGGTGGCAACCGGGCGGGGAGCGCATGCGGGGGTGTTGATCCGCAATGCCGAAGCGCTCGAGGTGCTGGAAAAAGTAGACACGCTGGTGGTCGATAAGACGGGCACGTTAACCACGGGCAAGCCGACAGTGGAATCCGTGGTGACCGCGGCGGGGGTGACGGACGCGGAACTGATCCGGCTGGTGGCGAGCCTGGAGCAGGGAAGCGAGCATCCGCTGGGCGCGGCGATCGTGGCGGCGGCGAAGGACAACGGGATGGCGCTCGGGAAGCCGGCCGAGTTCCAGTCGCTGACCGGGTTCGGCGTGAGTGGCAACGTCGGCGGCAAGAGCGTGCTGGCGGGCAACGAGAAATTGTTTCAGCAGCGCGGGCTGAAGTTCGACGCGCTGCAGGCACAGGCGGAGGAACTTCGACGCGACGGGCAGACCGTGGTGTTCGCGGCAGTCGATGGACAGGCGGCAGGATTGATTGGGATTGCGGATCCGGTGAAGGACTCGGCGGCTGCGGCGATTCGCGAACTCAAAGGCGAAGGTTTGCGCGTCGTAATGCTGACCGGCGACAGCCGCGCGACCGCCGCGGCGGTGGCGAAGAAGCTGGGCATCACGGAGTTTGCCGCGGAAGTTCTGCCAGACAAGAAGGCCGAAGTCGTGGAGCGCCTGCAGAAAGAAGGCCGCACGGTGGCGATGGCGGGCGATGGAATCAACGACGCTCCTGCGCTAGCGGCGGCACGCGTGGGCATTGCCATGGGGACGGGGACCGACGTGGCGATGGAGAGCGGCGGCATCACGCTGGTGAAGGGCGATCTGGCGGGGATTGTGCGGGCGCGCAAGCTGAGCCAAGCGACCATGAAGAATATCCGGCAGAATCTGTTTTTCGCGTTTATCTATAACTCGATCGGCGTGCCGGTGGCGGCGGGAGTGCTGTATCCGTTCTTCGGGATTCTGCTGAGCCCGATTCTGGCAGCGGCGGCCATGAGCTTCAGTTCGGTGTCGGTGATCACGAATTCGTTGCGGTTGCGGAAGGTGGAGTTGTAGGGGTCCTCCCCCGGACCGTTGTAAAAGTTCCGTTCTCAATGTCACTGAGTCTCTGCAAGCTTCCGGTTGCATGTTAAGGAGGTTCCAGTTAATATGCAACCTGGAGGTTGCATAACGTGGAGAATCGCATTGAGAAGAGGATAGAACTCAAGGCGCCGGTCTCGCGGGTGTGGCGGGCGCTGACCGATTACCGGGAATTTGGGGAGTGGTTTCGCGTCAAGCTGGACGGACCGTTCGTGGCAGGCGAGGTCTCGACCGGGCACATCACGTATCCCGGCTATGAGCATTTGAAGTGGGAAGCGGTAGTGCAGAAAATCGAGCCGGAGCGGCTGTTTTCCTTCACCTGGCATCCTTATGGAATCGATCCCAAGAAAGATTATTCGAAAGAGATGCCGACCCTGGTCGAATTCCGGCTGGAGAAGACCGCGACGGGCACGCTGCTGCTGTTGACGGAATCGGGCTTCGACAAGGTTCCGGCCGACCGGCGCGCCGAGGCGTTCCGCATGAACGACGGCGGCTGGACGCAGCAGATGAAGAATATCGAGAGCTATGTCGCGCAGAAGCCCTAGCCGGACGGCTGTCAGGCTGCGGCCGCAGGCCTCGGTGTTTGCCGCCCTTGGGGACGAGACGCGCCTGGCGCTCGTCGCGCGGCTGGCGGACGGGCAGCCGCACTCCATTTCGCGGCTCACCGAGGGCTCGCGGCTTACGCGGCAGGCGATCACCAAGCATCTGCGGGTGCTCGAGGGCGTGGGTATGGTGCGTTGTGCGACTGCCGGGCGCGAGAGACTGTTCGAGTTGAATCCGGAGCCGATCGCGGAGATGCGGGAGTATCTCGAGTTCGTCTCCCGGCAGTGGGATCAGGCGCTGGCGCGGCTGAAGGCCTTGGTGGAAAGACCGTAGACAGAGCCACGGGTAGGCGGTGAACACAAGGTCCGTCGACTCCGCATGCCGATTCGCGTCGCGAATCGGCGCGCTCCGCTCGGGATGACATTGCTGTTTTAGGGATTTTGCAGGGCCAGGCTGAGTTTTTCTTTTTCGCAGTGGATCTGCAAAACCTGGTGCTGGTCGGGGGAAAGATCGGCCTGGATGGCGTTTGATTCGTGGTAGCCGTCGCCTTCCACCTGCACTTTGATGTGATGCTTGCCTGCGGGGAGATGCACCTTCTCTTTATCCAATCCCTGCACTTCCTTGAATACAACCAAATGTTTGCGGGCTTGGCCGTGCAGGGCGTGGGTATAGATGAGGCGGCCGTCGCTCCAGATGCGGAGGGTCGCGCTGGGCAGATGATGCTCGACCTGAAGCTCGAGAATCGAGGATGGCCGCACGGGTTTGGGAGCGGCTGCGGTCTCTTCGGGTTTTGCTGGGACCGGCGGCAGGAGCCTGGTTGCGGCTGGTGCGGCCGCGACCGGCTGCGTCGCCTGTTGTGCGGCGACCAGTTGATGGCGGTAGTGCGTGGTTAGAAATCCCGCCACCACCAGGATCATGGCTGCAACCAGCTCACGCTTGGTTGGAGTCTGGCGCACGAAGGCGATCAGTTTACGCAGGGAAGTTTGCTCGGCTGCCGCGGTTGCTGTAGCTGGGCCCGGTTGACGCTGCGTAGCTTCGTTCGCCGGAGTCGGTGTTGTCGCGTTGCCTGCCGCATGATCGCCTAGACTGCGCGGGCTTTGTCCGCGAAGCAGGCTGTGGAGGTCTAGAGCCATCTCGCGCCCGGTCTGGTAACGGGCAGCGGGATCCTTCGCCATGGCGCGTGCAATTACGTAGTCAAGTTCTTGGGGCAATGTGGAGTCGAACGCGGACGCGGGCAGGGGATCGCGGTTGGCGACTTTGAACGAAACCGTGAAAGCGCTGTTGCCCTGAAAGGGCCTGTGTCCGGTAAGCATGGTGTAAAGAATCACGCCCAGAGAAAACAAATCCGAACGCCCGTCGACAGCGATGCCCTCCAACTGTTCCGGAGACATGTAGGCTGGGGTTCCGACGACGTGTCCGGCGTGGGTAATGTTCGCCAGATTCATTTTGGCGATGCCGAAATCGGTGATCTTGGCGTGTCCGTCTTTCGCGACCAGGATGTTCGCGGGCTTCATGTCGCGATGCACCACGCCCTGGGCATGCGCGTAGTCGAGAGCCTCGGCCAATTGCTGGGCGAAGCGCAGGGCGCGGCGAGACGGCATTTTGGCGGGCGCGGCGATAAGTTTGCTCATCGGCTGGCCGGCGACGTACTCCATGACGATGTAGGGCGAATGGGTATCGGGGTCTTCGCCGACATCGAAGATAGTGACAATGCCGGGATGCGAGAGACGTCCGGCAGCGCGGGCTTCCATGAAGAAGCGCTGGCGGTACTCCTGCTGAGCTTCCGGGTCGTCGACCAGCAAGGAGATGGTTTTGATCGCGACGAGGCGGTCAATTTGCGGATCACGGGCCTGGTAAACAATTCCCATGGCGCCACGGCCAAGCTCCCCCACTACTTCGTAGCGGCCGATGCGCGTAGACGTGCGACGTTCCATGGTTCAGGGCCGAAAAAAGACTTCAAATAGAGTACAGCCAAACAAACAAGACCCAAGACCCAGCCGTACATGTACGGGATGACGGAAGTAACGGCGGAGGCCGAGGGGGAGCACGCATTTGGCAGCGCGATTGACACCCTCGTCGTTATGCTCAACAATTAGAGCAACTTTCATTCACAACCTAAAGACGGAGAACCCTGATGCCCGAACCAGGCGAGATGGCGGAAGTGCACGAAAGCAGCGCAGGGAAGTGGATTCTGCTGATCCTGGCGGTGCTGTATGTAGCCGGGTCACTGTATTTCTTGTTCGATTTGCGGGGGCGTGTCGATCAGATGGGCAAGGATCAGACCGCGAGCAAGGCGCAAATCGAAGAGCTGACGAAACGTATGCAGTCAGCGGAGGCGGAAGCCGAAACCCTGGGCCAGCAGGTGGGCATGACCAAGAAAGAGCTGGCGCAGAGGGCGGCGCAGTTACAAGCGCAGACCAAAGCCGCGGAGCAGCGCCTGGCGCAGGAGCAGAAAGAGCAGATCAACCAGGTGAGCGGCGAAGTTGCCGGAGTGAAGTCGGAAGTGGGCGGAGTGAAGAGCGACGTGGCTTCCACGAAGAGCGATCTTGCGGCCACCAAGGCCAAGCTGGAGAGCACGATTGGAGACCTGGGCCTGCAGAGCGGCCTGATCGCGCATACCCGTGACGATCTGGAAATTCTAAAGCATCGGGGCGACCGCAACTATTACGAGTTCACCCTGTTGAAGGGAGCCCGGCCGCAGCCGGTTTCCACGGTGAGCTTGCAGCTGAAGAAAACCGATCCCAAGCGGAACAAGTTCACCCTGAACGTGACCTCTGACGACAAGACGTTCGAGAAGAAGGATCGCAACGTGGCTGAGCCCATCCAGTTTTACAGTGGTCGTGATCATTTGCTATTCGAGTTGGTCGTGTGGTCGGTCGATAAGAAGAAAGTCACAGGGTATTTGAGCACGCCGAAGAACGCTCCCGTGCCCATCACCGCAACGCCGTCGCAATAACCACATGCATCCTGCCTACTGGCATGGGCTTGCCGAGATCGCTCTACGGACGGCGGTGGTATACGCCGTCGTGCTGGCGGGCGTACGCCTGAGCGGCAAAAGGGAAGTGGGGCAGATGACCCCCTTCGACCTGACGCTGCTGTTGCTGATCAGCAACGCCGTGCAGAATGCCATGACCGGAGGAGACAACTCGCTCATGGGCGGCGTGGTCGCGGCGGCAACTCTGCTGATCGTCAATTATGCGGTCGCGGAGGTTTCCGGAGGCAACCGGCGATTTCGGAAATTCATCCAGGGGCAGCCGAGCCTGCTGGTGCATGACGGCCAGGTGATCGCGGCACACATGGCCAAGGAGCACGTCAGCATGGATGAACTGGAGCGGGCGCTACGGGAGCACGGAATTGCGACTTACAAAGATGTCGCGCTGGCCGTGCTTGAAGTCGACGGGTCGATCAGTTGCATGAAGTACGACGACATCAAGGACACCGCGAGCACTCACCTGGCGCGGCGGAAATTCCTGCAGAAAAAATAATCCTATTTGCCGAGCACCAGCGGGACCGCCTGGTCGTATGGCCAGATGCTGACCCTGAGCGATTTCCGGCTGGCGAAAGCGTCTTTTGTCACCGGAAAGCTGACGATGATGGTTCCTTTGGCGGATGCTCCCGGCTCGATCTTATCCTCCAGCTTGAGGGGCGAAATAGCCCGCTCTTTCAGAGCGGGGAAGGCCTGGAAGTAGCGGTCGAAGTCGGATGCGGAGGCGGCATCGTCGCTGAAGCTGCCCGTAGCGGTATCGAGATCGGCCTTCATGGAATGAATCCAGAAAGCCTTCTCGCCGTGATTCTGGAAGGAAACGTTGATAGCTACCATAACGGCGTTCTGGTCAGGAATTTCGACGGCAACTATGTCGTCGATGGCTCCAGCAGCCGTCGAGTGAGGCCTCTGTAACAGAGAATAGATGGCGCCGACGATCGCGATGGCGATGACGCTGATCACCAGAACTTTGATGGGAGGCAGATTCTTCTTGGCGGTGCCGAATTCCTCTCCAATGTCGAAGGGGATGGGCGCCGGTGGAGGAGTCGCTTCCGCCGCCGGTTCGGCCGTCGGTTCGGGTGGAGTGGCGGGCGTTTCGTCTGCCATAGAGTGTTAATTCTATTCTTAAGTGGTCTAAGCCCTAGCCTTATTTGGAAAAGCCCCAAGAAGGATGGGTACTTGTAATCCCGTATTGGCCGCAAAGTGCGCGACAAAGATAAGGGACCCGGCCTTACGCGTGTTTCATCGCTTTCGCAAACTTCTCGACCGGCAACGTATTCAAGACATCCGCCTTGGTCAGCCAGGCGCGGCGGGCTTGCAGGACTCCGTACTTGATTTTTTCCATGTGCGAAGTGTGATGCGAGTCGGTGTTGATGACAATCTTGACGCCGTGCTGCTTGGCTAATCGCAGGTGGCGGTCGCAGAGATCGAGCCGGTCGGGATAGGCATTGAGTTCCATCGCGACTTTGCGGCGCGCGGCGGCCTTGAGCAGTGCGTCCATGTCGAGTTGAAAGGCGTCGCGGCGGAGAAGCAAACGCCCGGTGGGATGGCCGATGATCGAGGTGTTGGGATTCTCAATGGCTTTAAGAACACGATCAGTCATCTCCCGGGAGTCCTGATTCATGTGGGAATGGACGCTGGCGATGACCAGATCCATCTGGGCGAGAACATCGTCGGAGAGATCGAGGGCGCCGTCGGCCAGGATGTCGACTTCGATTCCGGCAAAGATTTTGATTCCGGCAATATTGTCGTTTGCCGCACGGATCCGTTTGATATGTTCGACGGCGCGTTTATCGTCGAGCCCATTGGCAAACGCCAGGTTCTTGGAATGGTCGGTGATGGCCATGTATTTGTAGCCGCGCTCTTTTGCGGCTTCGGCCATTTCTTCGATGGTGTTGCGGCCGTCGGTTTCGACGGTGTGCATGTGCACGTCGCCCTGCAGATCGGTTTGCGTGAGTAGAGCCGGGAGGGTGTGCTCCTCGGCAGCGTCGATCTCGCCGAGATTTTCGCGAAGCTCGGGCGGAATGTAGTCGAGTTTGAGTTTGGCGTAGATTTCTTCCTCGGTTTTTCCGGCCACCGGTTTTTCGTTGTCGAGGCGCGCGAGGCTATATTCGCTGAGGGTATAGCCCATCTTCAAGGCGCGCTGGCGCAGGGCCACGTTGTGCGCCTTGGACCCGGTGAAGTACTGCATGGCGGCGCCGTAGGAGTCGGGGGAGAGAAAACGAACGTCCACCTGCATCCCCCCGCGCAGGCGGAAGCTGACCTTGTTATCGCCGCGGGCGATAATCTCCATCAGGCCGGGGAGGGTGATGATGTGCTCGATGAGTTTTTCGCGCTGCTCGTCGATGGTGCAGGCTTTCCCGGTTACCAGCATGTCGAGATCGCCGACGGTCTCGCGCCCGCGGCGGAGGGAACCGGCGGGAGTGACTCTCTCGACGCCGGGGAAACTCTTGAGATGGTCGATGATTTTCTGCGCCTGGATTTCGGCGGCATCGAGCAGAAAGCGTCCGGCGATGCGGCGATAATCCTCGATGGCCTTGAGCAGCTTCTGCTCCTGCTTCTCCCCCATGCGGGGAAGTTCGCGGATTTTGCCTTCGCGCGCCAGCTTCTCGACGCCCTCGACATCGCTGACGTGATACGCGCTCCAGATCAGCGCGATGGTCTTCGGTCCGAGGCCCTGGATCTTCAGCAGGTCGAGCATCGACGGGTGATATTTCTTCAGCAGGTCCGCGTGCAGGCTCAGGCGTCCTTCTTTGAACATTTCCTGCAGGTTGAGAAGCATGCCTTTGCCGATGCCGGGAATGGCGAGCACCTGCTTGGGTTCGTGAATGATGTCGGAGATTTGCTGCGGCAGGGCTTCGATCGCTTCTGCGGCGTTGCGATAAGAACGGATGCGGAAAGAGTCCTGGCCGTCGATTTCCAGCAGGGCAGCGGTTTCAAAAAGAGTGCCCGCGATCGCTTTGTTGTCCATGGAGGACTTAAAGAGTAAAACAATTTCACGGAAGAGAGAAAGGCCATTCCCCCGCAGCCGCGCACTGAAAGTGTCTGGACACGAGCCAGGCAGTCAGTCGGCGGATGTAATTTGGAAAGTAGCTAAGGACGTGCCCCCTTACGAAGGCTTGCTGACGTTCGCCGCTTGCGGTCCTTTCTGACCCTGAACGATCTCGAACTCCACGGCATCGCCTTCCTGCAGGCTCTTGTAGCCCTCGGAAGAAATCGCGCTGTAGTGAACAAAAACGTCGGGCCCGTCATCGCGCCCGATAAAACCGTATCCTTTAGCGTTATTGAACCACTTTACTGTTCCTTTCAGACGTTCCACTTACGCCCCCCAAGCACGTACTCTTTGGCACCGAGGCCGTGCCAGTGATTTTTACAGTCATTGTGCTGCTACGAATCGGGGCTGTCAAGAACATCGGAGAGAAGAACCCGCTATTTTCGCGCCTTTTGGCCTCGCCAATGATGGTTGAACCAGAGCACCGAGGAGATGGTCTTAGAGTCGCGAATGCGTCCGTTGGTTGCCATGCTTACAGCTTTTGACAAGGGGACAAGATGTTGTTCGATCACCTCATCGGCTTCGGGCTGCGCAACTCCGGCATGCAATCCTTGAGCGAGGAAGACCGACATGGGCTCGGCGACGAAGCCGGGACTAGCGTAGAACTTCAGAATCCGTTTCCAGCGCTTGGCGGTGTAGCCGGTCTCCTCGTGAAGTTCCCGCTTGGCCGCAGCCAGTTCGCGTTCCCCTTCGTCGATCCGTCCGGCCGGCAATTCCCAGAGATGATCCTGCGCGGCATGGCGATACTGGCGCTCGAGCAGAATTCTCGGCTCGGGTTTGCTCTCTTCGACGGCAAGAATGACGACGGAACCGCCGTGGCGCACAATGTCACGACGGACGCGGACGCCGGAAGGTTCGATGACTTCATCGCGCGTGACGCGAAAGAGCGGGCCATGATAGACCTCGCGCGACGACAGGACGCGAGCTTTGGTTTTGCGGGAAGATGCCTTGCGGGAAGAAGTTTTGGCCATGCTGACAATATAAGCGAAGAGGATTTGATATGCTGCCCGCGATGAAACTGAAGCCGACGATCACGATCGTGGGGCCGGGGAGGCTGGGAAGGGCATTGGGCGTTGCCCTGAAGCGAGCCGGGTACAAGATCAGCGAAGTGGTTTCGCGGGAACCGGGGCGGTCGCAGCGCGCAGCGCGCTCGCTGGCGCGCGCGGTAGACGCCGACGCGGTGACAGCGCGAGTAGCGCAGTTCGATGCCAAAGTAATCTGGTTTCTGGTGCCGGATCGCGAGATTGCCCCGGTCGCCCGGGAACTGGCTCCCCTGGCTCGGTGGAAAGGGAAAATTGCGCTGCACTCGAGCGGGGCGTTAGGAAGCGAAGAACTTGAAGTCTTGCGTCAACTAGGGGCGTCGGTCGCTTCGGTGCATCCGTTCATGACCTTCGTGAGCCAGTCGCTGCCGTCATTGGAGGGCGTGCCTTTCGCCATGGAGGGAGATCGGTGGGCGGTTCGCGTTGCGCATGGATTGGTCGAAGCCATGGGAGCAGAACCGTTCAAGATTCCCCGCGAGAGCAAGGTGCTTTACCACGCGTGGGGAGCGTTCACATCGCCCTTGCTGGTGTCATTGCTCGCAACCGCCGAGCAGGTGGCGGAGGTCGCCGGTTTTTCTCCACGGCAGGCGCGAACCTGGGCCATTCCGATCGTCAGCCAGACAGTTGCCAACTATGCGCGGCTGGGAGGAGCCGAAGCCTTCAGTGGTCCCATTGTGCGAGGCGACGTCGCGGTGGTGCAAAAACATCTGGAGGTGTTGCAGCGAATTCCGGAGGCACGCGCCGTGTATGTGGCGCTGGCGCGCGCGGCGTTGCGGAACCTTCCAACGCAAGATCAGAAAAAATTGAAGGAACTTCTCGACCGCGCCTGAGGGCGGCAATTCAATCGTCGTCGCACGTATGTTCTAGCTCAGCATGACTCGCTCGATCTTCCGCGCTTTCCCGGTGGTCTCGTCACAATCGACTACGATCGCACAGAGTCGTACGTCGCCGCTCGCGGCTTCAAAGCGCGTAGGCATGCCGTTCAGGAAGCGTTCGACAACCAATTCTTTCTTCACACCAATGACACTGTCGTAAGGGCCAGTCATGCCGACATCGGTGATGTAGGCGGTTCCTCCGGGCAGGACACGTTCGTCTGCAGTGGGCACGTGGGTGTGAGTGCCGACGACTACCGTGACGCGTCCATCGAGATACCATCCCAGGGAAATCTTCTCGGAGGTAGCTTCGGCGTGCATGTCGACGAAGATGACCTTGGCGGTCGTGGTCTTGAGCAACTGGTCGGCGGTACGGAAAGGGTCATCATTCGAAGCCATGAAGACGCGCCCCTGCAGGTTTATAACCGCGTAAGGAACGCCGTTCTTCTGGCCCTGATAGAAGCCCCATCCGGGCATGCCCGCGGGATAGTTGGCGGGCCGCAGCAGGCGCCGAGCCATGCTGTGCTCGTTGCCATCGGCCATCTGGAAGTAGTCGATAATCTCGCGCTTGTCCCAGACATGGTTGCCGGTGGTGATGACATCGATGCCGAGTTCGAAAAGATCTTCGGCGAGAGCGGGAGTAATGCCGAAACCGGCGGCGGAATTCTCTCCGTTGGCAATGACCAGGTCGATGGAAAACTGTTTGACCAGCGCGGGAAGACGATCTTTGACGATGTTGCGGCCCGGCCTGCCGAAAATATCTCCTATGAACAGAATGCGCAACGGGGCTCCTTGGGATGGGTTTGTCAGGCGATCGCAAACCGCTTCGACGCCGAATTTTGATGGTAACACGCGGAAACCAGTCGACCCCGGAGAGCGATCGAATCTCTCTAGTGGTCGAGCCGGGCGCTTTTCAGGAAATCGTAATTGCCCGAAGGATTGAGGGTAATGCCGCTCACCCGGCGCGAGTGCACAATCACGTTGTCGTAGTACCAGAGATTGATGTACGGCAAATCTTCCGCAAGAATTTGCTGCACCTGCGCGTACAGCTGCTTGCGCACGTTCTGGTCAAGTTCGCTGCGCGCCTGGTTGATAAGCGCATCCACCTTCGGATTGGAGTAAAAGCCGCGGTTGGCGCCGTGCGGCGTGAACTTGTCGGAGTGGAAGACGTATTCGAAGATGTCGGGATCTTCGTTGCCGCCGATCCAGCGCAATGAATAGAGCTGGAACGCCCCGCGGGTGACGTCGGCGAAGAAAGTGGCGAACTCGAAGGTGCGAATGTCGAGCGCGATGCCTACCTCTCTCATTTGTTGTTGCAGGACGGCCGCCAGAATCCTCGTGCTCTCTTCGGTCGAGGTCTTCATGGTCAGATGAAAGCGAACTCCGTTTACCAATGGGTAGCCGGCCTGAGTCGAGCAGTTCGCGGGCTTTCGTCCGGATCGTAATCGTAATGGGGAACGTTGCCGTCGTAGGCCCAGCTTTCGGGAGGGAGCACGCTGTAGGCGGGACGTTCGAAGCCCCGACCCAGATACTTCAGGATGGGCGGGCGGTTGATGGCGTAGGCGATGGCTTGTCGCACGCGAACGTCCTTGAGAATGGGATCGCGCAAATTGAAAGCCATGTAGCTGAGAATGGTTCCCGGGCCGCGCAGGATCACCAGACTGGTTTCCCGCTGCAGCGCTACGACGGTGTCGAACCCCAGAGCGTTGCTGAGCACGTCGGCGCTGCCCTTGCGCATTTCCAGAGCGCGGGTGGTCGGGTCGGGAACGACAGCAAAGCGAACCCTCGGCAGCTTGGCCTTCTCTCCCCAATAGTCGTCGTTGCGTTCGATGATGACTTCTTTATCTTGTTCGGCGCTGACGAAACGGAACGGCCCTGAGCCGATGGGGTGCTGGCTGACCTCTTCGCCGCTGCCATAAGGAACGATGCCGATGGCTCCGTCCGACAAATTCCACAGCAAAGTCGCAAACGGCTCTTTCAAATGGAAGACGACGGTGTAGTCGTCGGGCGTGTCGATGTGATCGACCGGACGGTAGACGGCGGACTTGGTGGTGCGAATCTTGCCTTGCAGGATGGAATCAAAAGTCCACTTCACATCGCGCGCAGTCAGAGGACGTCCATCGTGGAACTTGACGCCATGATGCAGATGGAAGACGTAGGTCTTGGGATCAGGAATTTCCCAGCTGTCCGCCAGGGCAGGCTTCACGTTGAGATGTTCGTCGCGGTCGAGCAAGTCGTCGAAGATCAGCTCATCGATGCGCTCGGATTGGGCGTCGAGTCCCACGCGTGGATCGAGATTCGTGGGGCTCGATTCGATGATCATGACCAGGGTGTTGGGGTCGGGCTTGCTGGAGCAGGAGAGCAGAGGCCACACCGCGGCGAGCAGCGCCAGCACGGTCCATCTGGTTCGCCGCGTGGCGCTCATCCTTGATCCGTAGCCATCTGGTAGAGGTTGTTGACGGTGTTCCAATTGCGAGTGGTAGCTTGGACGGAAAGCAATTTTTCGAAGGGGGCAGCGGCCAGTTTGCTCTCGCCCGCTCCGTTCGGAAGGTGGAGGATACAGGAGATCGCCCTGCCAGTGGAAGCGGTCATCGCGGCTGGGGATGGCTTCGAGTTTCTTGATGTCGGCGGCTTCGGGACGGCCGGAGAGAAAAGTGACGTGCAGCCGGGAGAGGTCGATTCCTTTCTCTTTGAGGAACGGGTTGTTCTGAATGGCGTCGCCCAACTCCGTCGGACTCTTGGTGATGACCGAAACCGCATGGCCGAATTTCTTCAGGATGAGCGCTTCCAGCTTCCTGGACACCGACGAAGGCGACTGCTTCGGAGCTTTGAAAACGAGGTTGCCGCTCTGGATGTGGGTTCTGAACTTGCTCGAAGCCGAGGGTCTCGACGGCTTTGCGGAGTTCATCCATCTTAATCTTCTTGTGTCCGCCCACGTTGATGCCGCGAATGAGTGAGATGTAAGTTGGCATAGTTTATGGATATGAGATCTTGCCCAGCACCGCAGACCGCTTCGCGCCGGTTGCGGATGGCACGTTCGAAGGGCGGCGATGCCAGGTCTCGTAGGCCATGAGCGCAAATGCTACCGCTTCTTTTGCCTCCGCGGGCAAACCGAATTCCTCGGAGGAGCGAATCGTGAGTCCCAAAGGTTGCAACGCGTTTGCCAGCATAGCAAGCAGCGTGGGATTTTTCGCGCCGCCGCCGGCCACTACAAATTCGCGGTAGTTGCCCGATTTTCTCAACACAAATTGTTGGATCGCCTGACGGATGGATTCGCGCGGTAAGCGCGGTTGCGGTGGCAACGACATTGCGTTTGTCGGTGCGACCGCAGCGGCGGAGAAAATCGGTGACGAACTCGCGTCCGAACTCCTCGCGTCCGGCGGTCTTGGGAGGTTTGCGCTGGAAGAAGCGTGCTTTCAGGATTTGCGCGATCACGGTTGGAGCACCACGCCCGAGGCCGCGATCTTTCCGTCGCGATCGTACGGCTTCGAGAACAGGCGCTCGGTGACCGCGTCGATCACCATGTTGCCGGGACCGGTGTCGAATCCAATGACTTGATTGGGCGATGCATTGGCGGGAATCGCCGTGAGATTTCCGATGCCGCCAATGTTCTGCACGATGCGGCCGATGCGGCGGTCGCGGTAGAGCGCGTAGTCGAGGAAGGGAACCAGAGGGGCGCCTTTGCCTCCAGCGGCCATGTCGGCGGGCCGGAAATCTGAGATGACCGGCACGCCCACGCGAGCCGCGATGATGGCGCCTTCGCCAGTTTGCCAGGTGGTCGCGATTTTGCGTCTCAGAAACGGCGCGGGGTCGCCTTGATGGTAGATCGTCTGGCCGTGGCATCCTACAAGTTCGGCCCTTGTCCGAAACTTGCGTTGGGTTGCGAGAACGGCATCCGCGTAGAGTTCGCCTAAAAGGAAGTTAAGCCGGGCCAAATCGGCGACGCTGGTCGCAGTTGCATTCATGGCCGCGAGCACCGCGCGCCGAACGTCTTTCGGGTACGGCTGTTCGGAATGCCCGAGCAGTTCGAAAGGTTTGGAATCGGAGATTCGCACCAGTGCCACGTTGATACCGTCGGCGGAGGTGCCGCTCATCACTCCGGCGACGATCATGCCTGGTCCTGCCGGTTGATGGTTTCAAGGCGTATTTGCTCGCTGAACTCCCACAACTGGCGCGACAGGCGGGTGAGCTTTTCGGTGGTGGGAGGCGCGCTTCGCCGCTTCAACTCTTTCGATTTTCTCTTGAACGCGAGAACGCGGCGGGAAGATTCGGCAACGCGGAGAGCAAACTTGCGGTTGCGCTCAGCTTCCTGGATAAGCGCCTCATGCGCGCGCACGATGAATTCTTCCTGGCGGCAGATGAGGCAGAGATCGCCCCCGCCGCGAATATGCTCGACGGCTGCTTGCTCGATGGGCGCGGCGGCGAGCACGCCTCCCATCTCGAGGTCGTCGGAAACCACCAGTCCGCGGTAGCCGATCTTTTTTCGCAGGATGTCGGTGATCCATTTTTTCGAGAGGGAAGCTGGCGTCGCTTTCGCGGTCACCGCGGGATAGCTGGCATGGCCTACGAGCACCATCGGAAGTTCGCGGCGCATAGTGCGGTAAGGCGCCATATCTTCCGCCCAAAGCTTCTGCCAACTCTTGTCGACGTTGGGCAGTTCGTGGTGCGTGTCGAGATTCGCTTCCCCCAGGCCAGGAAAGTGCTTGCCGGCTCCAACCACTCCGGCGGACTTGAGGCCGGCGAGAAACTCGCGGGCATAAAGCACGGCCTGTTTGGGATCGGCGGAAACCGCGCGGGAGCCCATCACGTTGCGCGAAACTTCGTAAGCAAGATCGACGACTGGCGCGAAGTCGGTATTGAATCCCACCGCGCGGCAGGATTCCCCGATCAGTTTTCCGTGTTTGCGAAATAGCTTGCGATCGCCGCCAGCGAAGACTTCGGCTGCGGACGGCGCAGGCGCGATGATGTTTTTAAGGCGATCGACGCGGCCGCCTTCCATATCGACGCAGGTGAACATCGGGGTCGAGACCCAGGCCTGGCAATTCTTCAAAAGCTGGTAAGTCTGATCCGGGCTGGTGATGTTGCGCGCGAAGAGAATGACCCCGGCGGGCTGAAGGCGGGAGAGCAGGGAACCGAGGTGCGCGGAGACTTCGGTGGCCTCGAAACCGACAATGAGGAGTTGGCCGATTTGTTGGTTCAGGTCGGAAGTTTTGGATTTTCGGGCCATGGAATCGTCGACTGTGTCTGTTATACCTCAGGATTGAGTAAGTGAATTGATGTCGGTGCCTTGTCGTGCAACGGCAGACGAGCGAGGACGCCGTCTCACCATTGCTCGTCTAGTCGATTTGCTTCTTCAGTTCTGCCAGCAGATTCAGCGCTTCGAGCGGGGTCAGGCGGTTCAGATCCACTTCGCGGAGCTTTTCCAGCACTGGCTGCGAGAGCGGCGTGAAGATCGTCAACTGGGCTGGTGGGCGAGGACGAGATTCTTCACTCTCCAGCTGTGCGGTCAGTTGCCGCTCGGCGCTTTCGTGTTCGGCCAGCACTTCGCGGGCACGGTCGATGACCTCGTTGGGCAGGCCGGCAAGCTTGGCGACTTCGATGCCATAGCTGCGGTCGGCTGCACCCGGCTCGACTTTTCGTAGAAATACGATTCCGCCGCCAGTCTCTTTGACTGAGACGTGGTAGTTCTTGACTCCGGAAAGCTGGTCGGCGAGTTCGGTCAGTTCGAAGTAGTGCGTCGCAAAAAGAGTCTTCGCCCGGGTGCGGGCGTGAATGTATTCGACGGCGGCCCAGGCGATGGCCAGACCATCATAGGTAGAAGTCCCGCGGCCGACTTCGTCGAGCAGGATGAGCGAGCGGGGCGTGGCGGTATGCAGGATGGCTGCCGTTTCGGTCATCTCGACCATGAAGGTGGAGCGTCCGCGCGCGACGTTGTCGCTGGCTCCAATGCGCGTGAACACGCGGTCGACTACGCCCAGCCGCGCCGAGCGGGCGGGAACGAAAGAGCCCATCTGGGCGAGGATCACGATCAAAGCGGCTTGCCGCAGGTAGGTCGACTTGCCTCCCATGTTCGGTCCGGTCAGAACCAGCACGGTGTGAGTCGTCGCATTCAGGTAAAGATCGTTGGGGACGAAGCGCTCGCCGCCGCCAATTTCTTGCTGCTCGATCACTGGGTGGCGGCCTTCGACGACTTCAAGATCTCCCGAGTCATCGAACTTCGGCCGGCAATAATTTCGCAGGGCTGCGATGTGAGCCAGTC
Source organism: Terriglobia bacterium (assembly GCA_963832635.1). Lineage (GTDB taxonomy): Bacteria > Acidobacteriota > Terriglobia > Terriglobales > Acidobacteriaceae > DATFTE01. The sequence continues at coordinate 449,518 of CAWHVH010000008.1, forward strand.
CGCTTAATACGTCGACTTCTGCCACGGCCAGGGCGGTTTGGCGAATGCGCTTGGCTTCTCCGGCAATCGCAGAGCGCAGTTCAGCAAATAGGCGGCGTTCGATCTCGACGATCTTCTCCTGAGCGTCCAGAATCTTCGATTCGTATTCCTTCAGTTCGGGAGTGGTAAAGCGCTCGGCGTTGACCAGCGTCTGTTTGCGTTCGTAGTCGGCCGGAACCAGATGGAGATTCGGCTTCGAAACCTCTAAATAGTAGCCAAAAATGGAATTGAACTTTACCTTGAGCGACGAGATGCCAGTCCGCTGGCGCTCCCGCTGCTCGATCTGCGCAAGGTATTGCTTGCTGTTTCGGCTTAGGTCGCGAAGGTCGTCGAGTTCCTGGCTGATCCCGGATTGAATCACGCCCCCGTCGCTGAGCGAGATGGGCGGCTCGGGAACAATCGTCCGGTCGATGCGCTGGCGCAGGTCGCTGAGTTCGTCGACGGAGGAGTGCAGGGTCTGCAGCCGGTCGGCGGTGAGCCGCCCGAGAGCGGCTCGCAGCGCGGGTATCTTGGCCAATGAAGCGGCGAGCGCGAGCACATCGCGAGGATTGGCGGTTTCGAGCGTGACCCGGCTCAGCAGACGCTCGAGATCGAGAATGCCGTCGAGGGCGCGACGCAGTTCCTCGCGCCCGACGGTCTCTTTTACCTGGATCTCGACGGCCTCCGAGGCGAGCGTCGATCTCTGCGAGGTCGATGGACGGGCGCAGCATCCAGGAGCGCAGCAGCCGTTTGCCCATAGGCGTGACGGTAGAGTCGATGGAGCGGAAAAGCGTAACGCTGACATCGGTTCCGGCAAACAGCGGTTCGATCAGTTCGAGGTTGCGGACGGTAACGGTGTCGAGCACCAGGCAATTCTGGCGTTCGTAGAATCCGATGCGGTCGACGTGATCGAGCGTGCCACGCTGGGTGGAGCGCACGTAGTAAAGAATCGCACCCGCTGCTGCAGCTGCCGCCGGTTTGCCCGACAACCCGAAGCCTTCGAGCGAAAGCACGCCAAAATGATTTTCCAGCAAGGGGATGGCGTGATCGGGAGCGAAAATCCAGTCGTCGAGAGGGGTCTCGGAAAACTCCGCTCCGGTGCGCGGGGTGACAGAGTTCGTGCGCGAGGCATTCTCGAACAGAGGCGCCGAAGACGCGTATAGAAGTTCCTTGGGACGCAACTGCTGCAGCTCTTCCTGAATTCTGCGGGCGGCATTTTCTCCCAGGAACTCGGTCGCGCGAAATTCGCCGGTCGAGAGATCAAGAGCCGCGAAGCCCACACGATCGCCGGTTTGCGCGAGCGCGGCCAGGAAATTGTTTTCCTCCGAGGTGAGCGAAGAATCGGCGGCGGTGCCGGGTGTGACTACGCGCGTCACTTCGCGGCGCACCAGCTTTTTCGCAACCTTGGGATCTTCCGTCTGCTCGCAGATGGCGACTTTGAATCCCTTGCGAATCAGCTTCGCAATATAGCCTTCGGCGGCGTGATAAGGCACGCCGCACATGGGGATGGCGACGCCTTTCTCCTTATTGCGCGAGGTCAGCGTGATCTGGAGTTCGCGGGCGGCCAGAATGGCGTCATCGAAGAAAAGCTCGTAGAAGTCGCCCAGGCGGAAGAACAGCAGGGCGCTGGGATGCTCCTTCTTGATGGCGGCATATTGCCGCATCAACGGCGTGGACGGCTCGGTCATGTCCGGCGGCTTCGTGGGCGGATTATAACAAAGGGCGGCGGGCGTCTTCGGCGGTGGAAATCACAGTTGACGGCAGCCGACAGCGGTGCTCTCCTACACCCATGGAGCTCCGTAAAGATCCCATCACCCGCTCCTGGGTGATTACCGGCGACGATGTTGCCGATAAGCCGCCGCGCACTGACCCGGCGTGTGCCTTCTGCGTCGATTCTCCCGTGGCTCCGCAACTGGTTTCGAGCATGGCCAGCGTGGATGGCGGTCCCTGGTCGGCGCGGTCGGTGGTGCATCCCACGCCGTTGTACCGGATCGAGGGCGAGCCGTCACGCCGCGCCGATGGGCTCTATGACCGCATGCGCTCGCTGGGAGCGCACGAGGTGCTGGTCGAGAATCCCAAGCACGACCGCCATCTCTGGAAGGCGAGCCCGGCGGAAATCGAGCAGTTCCTGATGCTGGGGGCGCAGCGGATCCACGACCTGAAGCGCGACTTCCGGTTGAAGTACATCAGCATCTTCAAGAATCACGGAGTCCACGCCGGGCAGGAGTTCGATCATCCCACGTCGCAGTTGACGGCCACCACGTTCGTGCCGCGCCGTGTGCTGTACGAGTTGCGCGCCGGGCGCGACTACTACCAGACCAAAGAACGCTGCGTGTTCTGCGACATCATTGTGCAGGAGGAGCGGCAGAATCTGCGCGTGCTCGAAGTCCGCGGAGATTACATCGCCGTGTGTCCGTATGCTCCCCGGGTGCCGTACGAGACATGGATTCTTCCACGAACGCACGAGGCGGCTTTCGAGCGCTTCGGCCTGAGCCGTCCGGGCTCCATGCGCGAGCTGGGCGCACTCTTGCGCCGCACGCTGCAGAGAATTCGCACGATTACGGAAGACTTTCACCTGGTGCTGCACACCTCGCCAAACACCCTGCACCGCTCCGAAAGCCTGGGATATTGGAAGACCATCGACGAGGATTATCACTGGCACATCGAGATCCTGCCCATCATCTCAGCGAAGGCGAAGTCGTATACGTTCAAAGAGGTCTACTACTCTCCGGTGACGTCAGAGACGGCGGTCAAGCGGCTGCACGAGGCTGTGATCGAAGGGTAGCGGTCTATAATGGCGTTCCTCTGGGGGACCCTTGAAGCAACTCATCTGCATTCTTCTGCTCAGCAGCGCCATGTTGGCCCAGACACCGACCGCCGAAGCCAAGCGGCAGGTGCTCTGGCAAAAACTGGAAGCGACGATCACCGGCGTGGACCACAACCTCGATGGCGTGATGGGCGTCGCCATCCTCGACCTGACCAGCAACCAGCAATATTTTCTTCACGCCGACGAAGTCTTTCCCACGGCCAGTTCCATCAAGATCGCAGTGCTGGCGGAACTCTACCGCCAGGCGCAGGTCCGGCAAGCTGAAGCTGACCGATATTTATACGGTGCAGGCCTCCGATCTGGTGCAGGACAGCGACATCATGAATGGACTGACTCCCGGGGTCACCAAGATTACGCTGCGCGATGTGGCGACCATGATGGTTGCGGTCAGCGACAATGCCGCGACCAACGTCTTGATTGACCGGGTGGGCATGGAGAATGTCAACGCCATGCTCGACTCGCTCGGCCTTACCCACATGCGCCTGCGCCGCAAAATGATGGATGTGAAAGCGGCAAGCGAAGGTCGGGAGAACGTGGCGACCCCGCACGAGTTCGTGACCCTGCTTGCCGATCTTTATCAGGGCAAGGTGCTGAACAAAGAAATGACCGACGATTTCTTCAAGATGCTCAGTACCCACAAGGACAGTTGGATTCCGCGCGAACTGCCTGACAACCTGAAAATCGCCGACAAGCCGGGAGCACTCGAAGGGGTGCGCAACGATTCGGGAATCGTGTTCGTCGAAAACCGTCCTTACGCAATCTCGATCATGACCAGCTATCTGAGGCGGGAGCGCGACGGGGAAGAAGCGATCAGCGGGATCAGCCTGGCGGCCTACCGCATGTTTGATCGCCTGGGAAGAGCATCGGAATACGGGCGCGTGGTTTCGACCGCGAATGGCAGCAACTAGTCGTTGGTGGTTCGTCCCGGCGGATTGAAGGAGGAACCGCAAGGAGGTAAGGAGGATGGGTTTGGCGAGCGACCAACGACCCACGACCGGCGGCCAGCCTCCCGTCCGCCGCATGAAGACGTATACGGGAGGACAGGGATACGTCTATCAGTACTACTTCGTCGGAAAGCGTCCTGCCGGCGAGGCGTCCACCGAATATGTATTTGATGTGACCAGCGATCGCAAGACCACTTTCTCGGTCAGCATCTTCTTGCCGGAGCCGGCGCTTGAGAGCTGGGCCACACGACACGGCCGCGCCCTTCTGGAGGCCGAACAGTATGGGGCCGTGAAGATGCGCCTGTTTCGCGCCTTCGACGAGATCGAGAATATGATGGCGGATGGGCGGGGGTTGCGGTTGGATTCGGTAGCACTCGAAGAACTTCTTGGTGAGTTGGGTGTGGCTTAAATTACGGGCGCTACAAATCGCAAAATACTGAGGCCATGGCGAAAAACTTAGCGCGGTTCTTTGATCACAATGGTCTCGGCGATACGGTCATGCACGGTGCGGCGGTTGGGATGGATAAAGTACTGCAGAAATCCGAAGCCGCCTTCGAGCGTAGAGGCTCCATATCCCAGCGCTCGTTCCACGGCGTGCCACAGGCCAATCCGCCCGTGCACTAACGAAACGACCCGAATACCCAGCAGACGCTTTCCCAGAGTTTGGCCATTTCCCCAGTACAGTGACAGGCCGAAGAAGACGACGAGGTAGATGACGCTGTACCAGTTATGAAAGAAATTCAGCTCGATATTGAGGTCGTGCCGCAAAAAGCGTTTCACCAACTTGGCGATCACGAGGGCGCAAGGAACGAAAAGAAGGGCCGCCAGCAAGAAGTCGATGAGGAGAGCGGCGGCGCGAGAACCGAAGCTGGCCAGGGTAGCGCCCTCGAGGGAGCGCATCCGTTCGGTTTCGTGGGGATGGTATTGGAGGCTGTTCCCTGAGATCGGTTTCATGGCTGAAGAGAATAACCGAGGCGCGGGTTTCCGCCCATGTCCTTCCGGTGTTACCGTTGCCCGTGTGACCTGGATCACAATGGAACGTGATATCACCCGCTGCCTTCGGGCGTCGTAGCGGTGCAGACTATAATCACACTGGCGGAACCGGAGAGGATGCCGGAAACCGGACGGGGCTTGAACCTATGTCCTTACTTTGGTTGCGAATAGCGCTGGGCTGCTATGCGGTCGGCCTGATCTACGCTCTGGTGGCATTGAGCCGCACCAGCGACCTGCTGACCAAAGTAGCCCTGCACGCCGCTTACCTGGGGATGGTGTTTCACTTTGTTTCGCTGATGGAAGTAGCGCTGGTATCGGGGCCGATGAGCCTGATCCGGGTGCATAATTCCGAGTCGCTGCTGGCGTTCCTGATCATGACTTCGTTCATGATCACCTACCTGATCTATAAAACGACTTCGCTGGGAATCGTAGTTTTCCCTCTGGTCTTTCTACTGACTTTTGTGGCGACGACGGCGCAGAAGCCGTTCAGGCTCGCGTCCCCGGTTCTCCACAAGGGTTGGCTGTTCACGCACATTGCTCTCATTTTCACGGGGTACGCGGCGCTGGTGCTCAGTTTTGTGGCCAGCGTTCTGTACCTGATTCAGGAGCGAAGCCTGAAGTCGAAGCGGGCTTCGACCATTTTGGCGCGGTTGCCGGCCCTGGAGGTGATCGATGAGATCGGCTATCGCTCACTGCTGCTGGGTTTCCCGTTCATGACCCTGGGGTTGATCGCGGGCACGGTGGTAGCGCAGGCGACTTACGGCAGAGTGGATTTTCTGGATCCCAAGATTTTTCTCTCGATTCTGATGTGGGTGGTCTATCTGATCATGCTGTACACGCGCTGGACCGCAGGATGGCGCGGCCGCCGGGCTGCTTACCTGGCTAGTCTCGCCTTCGTGGCGGCAGTGGTGGCCTGGTACTTCAATACCGTGCACAGGTTCGTGCAATCATGAACTTCCAGCTCATCGGGGTGAACCATAACAGTGCGCCGGTCGAAGTGCGCGAGCGCCTGGCCATCCCCGAGTCGCGTTTGCCGGAAGCGTTGAAGAGGCTGGTGCAGCATCCGGGAATCGAAGAGGCGTTAATCCTCAGCACCTGCAATCGGGTGGAGGTGCTGGCGCAGACCAAGAACGGCAGCGCCGATCTGCGTGGCTTTCTGCGCGAATACTTCCAGCTGGATCCGGCCGCTCTGAATCCGCACTTGTACGAGTTCTACGAGAGGGAAGCGATTCACCATGTGTTCCGCGTCACTTCGAGTCTCGATTCGATGGTGGTGGGCGAGCCGCAGATTCTAGGCCAGGTGAAAGAAGCGTACGCGACGGCGCGCGCAGTTGGCGCCGTGCACTCGCAACTGGATTTGCTGCTCACCCGGGCATTCGCCGTAGCGAAACGGGTGCGCACGGAAACTGCGGTGGGCTCCTCGGCCGTTTCGGTGGCCTCGGTGGCGGTCGAACTGGCAAAGAAAATCTTCGGATCGTTAAACGGAAAAAGTGTCTTCCTGGTGGGCGCGGGCAAGATGAGCGAACTGGCGGCGCGACACCTGATCGCCCACGGTGCAGCTTCGATTTTCGTTGCCAACCGCACCTACGATCGCGCCATCCGCCTGGCGCAGAAGTTTGACGGCCAAGCCATCGAATTCAGCCGGCTTTACGACACCTGCGATCGTGCCGATATCGTGATCACTTCAACCGGAGCGCCGCATGCCATCTTCCGGCGCGAGCACGGAGAAGCGTTCCTGAGCCGGCGCAAGAACCGTCCCATGTTCTTTATCGATATTGCGGTGCCCCGCGACGTCGATCCTGGCATGAACAAGGTGGACGGAATTTTCGTTTACGACATTGACGATCTGCAGCAAGCGGTAAGCGCTCACGTGGCCGATCGTCGCAAAGAGGCCGAGCGCGCGGAAGCGATTATCAACAGCGAAGTCGAGCGCTTTCAATCGCGGCTGCAAACGCTCGATGTGGTCCCCACCATCGTCTCGTTGCAGGACCATCTCGAGACCATCCGGCAGGCGGAAATCGACCGCGTGCGCGGACGCCTGGGGCAGCTTTCTCCGGAACAGGAACTCGCCGTTGAGACGCTGACCCGCGGCATCGTTAACAAGATCATGCATACTCCCATCAGCACATTGAAAACCGCGGCGCGCGAGTCGGAGGCGACTACGGTGGTGGATCTGGTCCGGCGCCTGTTTAATCTGCAGGAGAAGAAAGCGGCGAAGACGGGCGGCGATCCCGGGAGCCAGAGCTGATGGCCCGCCTGCGTATCGGTTCTCGCGGATCCCAACTCGCGCTCTGGCAAGCCCATCACATCAGCGCACTATTGCGAGAGCGTGGACACGAAGTGGAGCTTGCGATCATCAAGACCACGGGCGACAAGATTACCGACGTCGCGCTCGCCAAAGTCGGCACCAAGGGCATGTTCACCAAGGAGATCGAAGAGGCGCTGGCCGAGGGACGTGTGGATTTGGCTGTGCACAGTTTGAAAGATCTCCCCACGGAGCTGTCGAGCGGATTTGCGATTGCTGCGATCACCAAGCGCGAGAATCCGCGAGACGTATTTTGTTCGAAGAAGTACAACAGCATTGAAGAACTGCCGCAGCGGGCACGCGTTGGCACCAGCAGCCTGCGCCGCCAGGCGCAACTGAAGGCGCTGCGTCCCGACCTCGAGATTTATCCTCTGCGCGGCAATGTCGACACGCGGTTGCGCAAGCTGGAAGCGGGCGATTACGACGCCATCATTCTGGCCGCGGCGGGGTTGAACCGGCTGGGAAAGACCGAACTCGTGAAGCAGATCATTCCCGCGGAAATCATGTGTCCCGCCGCGGGACAAGGCGCACTGGGGATTGAAATCCGTGCGGGAGACTCCGAAACGCTCAAGCATTTGGCCTTTCTCGACGACGTGGCTGCGCGGGCCAGCACGACCTGCGAACGGGCGCTGCTGAACAAGTTAGGTGGAGGCTGCCAGGTCCCCATCGGTGCTTCGGCGGAGATGCTTAACGGCCGGCTTCATCTGGAGGCCATCGTGGCACACCCGGACGGAACCGTGGTGCTGCGCGAGTCGCGAGATGGCAGTGACCCAGTGAAACTGGGAGAAGAAGTCGGCGATATATTGCTGGCGCGCGGCGGCGACGCCATCCTCGAGGAAGTCTACGGCCAGGGCCTCGCTGCGCCGCAACAACCGTGAGGCGCGAGGCCAAAAACTCGCTGTCTGGAGTCCGCGTGCTTGTAGGCAGGGCGCGTCATCAGGCGGGCGTTCTTTCTTCCGGATTGCGCAAGCAGGGCGCGGAAGTCATCGAAATTCCCTTCATCGAAATCCGGCGGCCTCGATCTTACAAGCCACTCGATACGGCTCTTCGAAATCTACCAGCCTACGACTGGATGATCCTGACCAGCGTGAATGGCGTCGACGCCACATGGGAGCGGCTGAAGAAGCTGAGCGTGAGCAAGCGAGACTTGAAGCGCTTGCAGGTTGCCGCCATCGGTCCGGCAACCAAGAAGGCGATTGAAAATCGTGGACTCAAAGTGGACGTGGTGCCCGAAGAATATGTCGCCGAGTCCGTGGTTAAAAGCCTGCGGCGCAAAGTAAAAGGGAAGCGGGTGCTGCTGGCACGGGCGAAAGTCGCGCGCGACGTGATTCCTCGCGAACTACGAAAACTGGGTGCGCAAGTGGATGTGGTCGAGGCTTATGAGACCGTGATTCCCGCGAGTTCGCGCAGGCGATTGCGTGCCATCCTGAAAAATCCTCAGAAGCGTCCTGATGTGATTACCTTCACCAGTTCGTCGACGGCCAGGAATTTCCTCGCGATGGCCGGGAGGCTCACGCCCAAAACGCTTGGAAGTATCAGGTTTGCGTCGATTGGTCCGGTCACCTCGTCGACCCTGAGGGAGTTAGGCCTGCGAGCGGACATCGAAGCCAGGGAATACACCATTCCGGGGCTGGTCCAAGCCATCCTACGTCGCGCTTAGTTCGATCTCCAGGTAGACATTCTGCTTGCTCCACAGAAAGGACACTCGCGCCAACCAGTATTTTCGACGGATGGTTTCGCGCGCCCAGGACCAATCCTGCTCCGGCAAAATGCGCGCCTTCCCCGCGAATTCGGGGCCGGTGATCCTGCCGCGCATGGTGCACGGTGCGACTCGAATCGCGGCGTTGTTGCGAATGCGTTTGCACTTGCCGGAATCGGGACGGCTCATCACATACAGTTTGCCGTTCTGCTCGCCAAACCAGACCGGCGTGGGCACGGTGTTGCCGTTTTTGCGGAAGGTTGTCAGGCTGACATATTTCTGGCCTTGCATATCCTGCGGGATCGCCATGGAGATGATTGTACGGAAAGGACGCGCCCGCTGGCTGGCATGGTTCCGGCAGATTGCTCCAAGGCCTGTGGGTGTGTTAAAAGCCTGACATGCGTAAATGGATGCGCGAGCGCATGAAGCGCCGCAAGAAGCCAACCGAAACTGCCGCCGAAGCGGGACCCGCGCCATTGCAACCTGCATATTTCGATGCAGCTACACCTGCACCTGGGCCGCCGGCGGTGGAGGCCAGCGAGGCCGAAGCCGAAGCGTCCACGCCGCAGGCCTCCGAGCCGGAGTCGCCCGAAGCGCTGCCCGCAGAAGGTGAACCGGGCGAAGCTGGAGATGGACGTCCACGCCGCCGTCGCCGTCGCGGCCGAGGTGGCCGCGGACGCAGCCGGAGCGGAGCACAGCCAAGCGCTGCCCCGGAAGCCGCCGTCGAACCTGCCGCCATCGTTGCGGAGAAACCCGCGGCGGTTCCAGTTGCCGCGGCGCCGGTGCAAGCAGGGCCGGCCACGGCGCGTCCGCCGAAGGGCGTGGTGATCCTGGCGATTGGTCTTCCCGGGTCGGGTAAGAGTTCGTGGTTCAAGCGGCATAACATCACGCCGCTTTCGAGCGATTTACTGCGCTCGCTGCTTTTTGACGATGCCACCGAACAACGCTTCCAGGATCTGGTCTTCTCCAACTTGCGTTCCATGCTGAAAGCCCGCCTGATTGCGCGGCGGCCCATGAACTACGTCGATGCCACCAACCTGACGCCGCACGAGCGTCACGGGTGGATCAAGTTGGCCAAGGATTACGGCTACGAAGCGCAGGCGGTCTTTTTCGACGTGCCGGTGGAAGTGTGCTTGCAGCGCAATGAGCGCCGATCCAGAGTGGTGCAGGAAGATGTCATGCGCCGCATGGCGGGAAAGCTCAAGGCGCCCGCATTCGACGAAGGATTCTCGAAGATTACCGTGGTGAAAGTGAAGCAAAAAGACTGAGCGCGGGTTCTACTCCTTTAAGTAGGGCAGCAATTCCTTGAAGCCCGCCGCGTTCGAAGCGCGCAGCAATTCGTACATCATCATCTCGGTCGACGAGATGACGGCCCCGGCGGCGCGCATCCGGTCGAGGCCAATCTTCCAGTTCCACTCAGTGCGGGAACTTACCGCGTCCGACGCCACATGCACCAGGTAGCCTTCTCGCAGCGCGCTCAGTGCGGTTTGCGTGACGCAGATGTGGCTTTCCATCCCGCAGAGCAGGACGGTGGTGCGGTTTCCCGGCAAGCGTTTGAGCAGGGAACAGAAGACATCACTCCCGAAGCAGGAGAACATCGTCTTGTCGATGGGCTCGGTTTGCGGCAGCAGGGAAGCGATCTCGGGCACGGTGTTGCCCAAGCCTTTGGCATATTGGGTGGTCATCAATGTTGGGATTTTCAGAATTCCCGCCAGCCGGATCAGCAGCTTCGAATTCTTGACCAGCTGTTCTTTTTGGAAGATCGGCGGCAGCAGTTTTTCCTGGATATCGACGACAATCAAAGCGCACTGGTCGGCCTCGATCGTTCTGCGGGCAATTTCGTTGTAGTCGTTGGCGGTGACGATGGCGCTGCCGAGCGTGGTTACCATAGACAAGTCTCCTGCCGAAATCTTAAACCGCGCGTGGAGGAAAGAACAGGCGGCACGAGCGATAGCGACGGCCCGGTTGACCGCATATCGGACCCAGCCCATAAAATCACAGTGGCGGCTTCAATCCGCCATTCGTCGCAAGTTCACTGCCCCCTCGTTCAACGGCAGGACAGCTGACTCTGGATCAGCATATCGGGGTTCGAATCCCTGGGGGGCAGCCAAATTCCCGCACCCCATACTCGCGGGATTCCCCCGACCCCGTCATAATAGGTGTGTTTGAGCGTTACGTGGTTCTTAGAACCGAATGCAAGTCACACCCACAACTTCTCCGATGGCGTCTCTCCTGAAAATTGTGGAGAGTAACCGCTCCTCACGCGATGCCGGAATTTACTCGGTATGCTCGGCGCATCCGCAGGTCTTGCAGGCTGCGATTCGGCAGGCTTTGGATGACAATTCGATGCTACTGGTGGAGTCGACTTCCAGCCAGGTGAATCAGTCAGGCGGTTATACAGGCCAGACACCCGCGCAATTTGCCGATCATGTGCACTCCCTCGCGCAGCAAGCAGGCCTGCCGGCGGAGCGAGTGCTCCTTGGGGGTGATCATCTCGGACCTTATCCCTGGCGTGCCGAGCCCCACGCGAACGCGCTCGAGAAGGGAAAAGAACTGGTGCGACGGTGCGTCCTCGGCGGATACGCCAAGATTCATCTCGATGCCAGTATGGCGTGCGGGGACGATCCCAGGATAATTGCTGACGAGACAGTGGCAGAGCGGGCTGCCGAGTTGTGCGCCGTGGCGGAAGATGCCTTGCAGGAGGCCGGCCCTGGCGCTCCGGGACCCCTTTATGTGATCGGCACGGAGGTGCCCATCCCCGGCGGCGAGACGATGGAATCGGGTGCTCCTCAGCCCACAACACCGCAGCACGTGGGCCGGACACTGGAAATCTTCCGGCGTGCTTTTGCGGTACGAGGCCTGGAGCAGGCATGGGAGCGGGTAATCGGCCTGGTCGTGCAGGCGGGGGCTGAGTTCGGAGACGCGAACGTGTTCGATTACGATTCAGCCAAGACTCGCCTGCTACGGGAGAATCTTCCACAGTGGCCGAGTCTGGTCTACGAGGCGCACTCGACGGACTATCAGGCCCCCAGCGCCTTGAAGAGCATGGTGGAAGACCACTTTGCGATTCTGAAGGTTGGACCATGGCTGACGTTCGCCTACCGTGAGGCAATCTTCGCCCTGAGCGCGATGGAAGGCGATTGGTTGGGTCGCCGCGCCGATGTTCGACGCTCGTCAGTGCGCGCGGCCCTGCAGGCGGCGATGTCGCAAAACCCTGTTTATTGGAAGGCCTACTACTGCAACCGCGATGAGGCCGCGCAGGCCTTTGCGCGCGAGTTCAGCTATAGCGATCGGTGCCGCTACTACTGGCCCGATCCGGCGGTGCAGGGCGAAGTGAGTCTTCTGCTGCGTAATCTCTCGCAAGAGCCGATTCCGCTCACGCTCGTCAGCCAGTATTTTCCCGAGCAGTACGACTGCATTCGCGCGGGAGAATGGCGCGCCGAGCCGGGCAAACTGATCGAGCAACATATACGCAACGTGCTGCGGATCTATTCCGCCGCATGCCGATTTTCCTGATCTGCAAGGCGCTATTTCCGCTTCAGCGCCTCGAGTTCTTCGAGGGTGCGCGGCCAATCCGATCCCAGCAGCCGGGACAGGCTGCGGTCCGCTAGCACTTTTCCTCCCGTCTGGCAGCGGGCGCAGTAGTTGGTTTCGTTGTCGGCGTAGCGAATCCGCTGGATCTTTTCCCCGCACCTCGGGCAAGGCTCGCCGTAGCGGCCATGAACCGCCATCCCTTTGCGAAAGGCCGTAACTTTTTCTGGAAAAGTGTGGTCTGCTTCGCCGCGCAGGCGGTCGGTCCAGAGCTGGAGCGTCTGGCGCGTGGCGGCGAACAGCCTTTCCCACTCCTCCGGCTTGAGCTTGTGGGTCAGCGCGATGGGCGACAGTTGCGCCGCATGCAGAATCTCGTCGGAATAGGCGTTGCCGATGCCGCTCAGCAGGCGCGGGTCGGTCAAGGCCCGCTTGAGTGTGCGATTCTCCGCCGTGAGCGCAGTGCGAAAGGCCAGCAGATCGCTCGAGAAGACATCGATTCCGCCCGGGTCCAGGGCTTGCAAGCCCTCCTCGCCGCGAACAATGTGCAGCGATGCGCGGCGCCTGGCTCCAGCCTCGGTGAGAACCAGAGAGCCTTTGGGGAAGTCAAAGGCTGCCAGGCTCTGGCGTCCCGCCAGTTTCGCTTCCGGTGGCCGCCAGTGCAACCGGCCCGCGATCATCAGGTGCAGCACCAGCCAGAGGTCATTGTCCATGCCAATGGCGATGCGCTTGCCGATGCGCCTGAGTTCCCTTACGGTATGGCCTTCCACATCGGCAATCGTTGGTTCGATGGTGCGAAGCAGGAAAGGGCTCTGCCAGCCGCACATGGTCAAGCGGTTGGCCGACGATGCGCGCCTCCAGCGCGCCGATGTAGGCCGAAATGTCCGGCAGCTCGGGCATGGAAATTACTTTGCATGCTGCTCGCGGATTCTGCAACTCCGGAGCGACTAGCCGTGCGGCCGCATCTAAAATAAAATCACAATTCAAGGAGTACGGCGCACATGAAATCGAATCGCCCGCAATTTACCCGTCCTTTTCGCTGGCTCGGTTTTTCGCTGGCAGCGGTCGTGGTCATCGCAGGTCTGGCGGTGGCCTCATCTGAAAGCGGGTGGGAGAAGCACGTGCCGGATGCCGAGCGTACTCGTCCGAATCCGGAAGCGAATGATCCCGGGCGCGGTCTCGGCAGGCGCGAAGCTGTACACATCGAAGTGCGCCAAATGCCATGGCGACAACGCGGAAGGAAAAGGCCGGCACCCTTCGCTGCGAACGGAGAATGTACGCCAAGCCACGCCCGGCGAACTGGAATGGCTGCTGCAGCACGGCAATCGCTGGCACGGCATGCCTGCATTTGGCAGTCTGCCCGAGAACCAGCGCTGGCAGCTGGTTTCGTACCTCAAATCGTTGTCTGCGGACGCCAAGTAGCAATCATCGTGCCGACGCCGGGCTTCGCTGATTTTCCGGGAATCTCACGTGCCCGGATACTGTGCAATTTTGTGAACAAGTGGCAAAGTTCTGCACAGAGTCTTTCTCCCTCTACCCATCGTCTTGCAAAAGAGGCATCTTAGAAGTCCCAGGTTCGCGTGGTGCACTGGTCCGGAGTTTCTCGGAAGATGCGACCCCCCAGCCGGAGCTGTCGATGCTACCGCGGCCTATCCCAATCCAAATGGACGGTTTTGTAGCAGAAGGAGGCACAATAATGACGGTCGCCAATCTCACCCGGCGATTCTCGCTCGTGACCACATTTGCGGCGCTGACCATTGCGCTTTGCGCAACCTCGGCCTTCGCGCAGAAGAATCTGGTTTACATCAACGGCAATATCGCAAGCTCCGGCCAGAACGCAGTGATTGTTCTGGTCAATGACGGCGCGGGAAATCTCACCCCTCTTGCCGGCTCTCCGTTTCTGACCGGTGGTACCGGAGTCGGAACGCCGCCCGCGGGCGACGCCGACTGGGATTCCGACGGCGAAGTTGCCATCAATGCCGCGGGAACCCTGCTTTACGCAGTCAACGGCGACTCCAATACCATCGCCGCGTTCAAAATCAATTCCGACGGCAGCCTCACCACGCTCAGCGGATCGCCTTACGCTTCCGGCGGCCCTCAGCCCGCCAGCATCGCCTATAAGGACAATGCGCTCGGAAGCGGGGTTTCTGAGATGGTCGTAGTGAACAAGGATTCCGACCCGCTGCAGACTCCGACCGCGCCGAATTACACGACGTTTACCGTGGGCGCCGGCGGTGTGCCGCACCTGAATGCCGGATCGGCGTACACGCTGCCCGTGGGCTCCTCACCCTCGATGGCACTGATTCGCCGTGGCGCCGACCACCGGCTTTATCGGCATCGAGTTCATGGCGGGTACGATCTCGTCGTACAGGCTGACGCGGCAGGGAATCATGTCGGTCACCAACTCACTGGCGGTGCCTGGTCCTACGCCTGCTGGGCGTCGGAGCAGTGCTGCACCCGACGGTGAAAGGGCTGTATCTGACCCTGCCTCCGGATCACCAGGTGCAGGTATACGGATACGACTCCACTGGAAAACTGTCCTCTGTGGGGAGCGCGACCAACCAGGGCCTGGCGGTTTGCTGGGACGCAGTGAACGCCGCCGGCACGCGGTTGTACACCTCTGAGACCGCCTCTGGCACCATCAGCGTGTACGACATCACCAACAGTAAGAAGCCAGTGCAACTTCAGCACATGGCGGTGAGCGGTACCGGCGCACTGCCGACGCACATGAAGGTCGACCCGACGGGACAGTTCCTTTATGTGCTCGATCGGCTGGGCGTGTTGCACGTGTTCGATATCGCCAGCGACGGAACCGTCAGCGAGAACCACACCCCTTACAGCCTGGGATTGCCCTCCGGCACAGTGCCGCTGGGAGTTCAGGTGCTGACGAAGTAGTTGGGGTTCAAGTAAGACTTAAAGGGTCCGGGCGTAAGCCCGGACCTTTTGTTTCGGGCAGATACGGCCCTCACTGCACCACAAGTGAGAATGACGTGGTATGAGTCAAGCCGCCGCCGGTAGCTGTTACGGAGACCGCGTAACTGCCGGTCGGGGTTCCGGGGTCCATCGTGCTGCCGCCACCGCCGCCTCCTCCGCATGCGGGAAGAAAGAGCAGCAACGCCAGCATCCCCAAGCTCAGCAAGACGGTCCAGCGCCGCCGGTTGTCGCTTCCGAGCAGCACCATTCCAAAAGCAACCGGTGCCAAGCCGGTCATCCACCAGCCCGTGCGGGAAAGCGCGGCCCGCTGCGCTGTCGTGTGTGGCGCAGTGGTACTGACCGTGAGTGTGGTCGACCCACTCCCCGTAATACTGGCCGGGCTGAAGCTGCAGGTGCTCTCCCGGGGTAAGCCCGCACAAGAGGCGGAGGTGAAGCTGATGGTGCCGGTATACGAGCTTTGGCCTGCGATGGTGAGCGTCAGCTGCCCGCTGGCTCCCGGGCCGGTGATGGTCAGCGACGGGGCGCTCAGAGAAGGAACGAAATCGCTGTCGACCGGTAAAGTTGGCCCCGTGGCGCTCGAAGCGCTGTAGTTGCTATCCCCGGCGTAGGTTGCCGTGAGCGTGTACGTTCCACCCGTGGAAAGAGTCGTCGTCAAGGATGCCCCCAGGGAGGCGTTCGCTGAGAATGATCCCGCCACCGGCGTATAGGAGACCGTCCCGGTCAACGGCACACCGTTGGCCAGGAAGGTAACGGCGCCGCTGGGAGCAAGTCCGGAACTCGAAGTGAGAACATTGGTGGAGACGGTAAACGGAGTTCCTGACGAGACACTCGTCGGCGAAACCACTATTCTGGACATGCTGGTCGTGGCCGGGGTAATCGTGTAAGTCGCGTTCGTCGAGCTGGCGTTAAAGCTGTTGTCTCCCGGATAATTCGCAACTACCGCGTTGGTTCCGCCCGCGAACTGCACCAGCTGATCTTCCGAGTAGCCGAGGCTGTTCAATACAAACGCGCCGCCGTCGAGTGCCGAACTGTTATTGGTCAAGGCGAGGGTACCGGTGGGGCAGTTCGCCAACGGTCCGCAAGCCACGCCGGAGGAACTGGCGACATCCACCCGCAAAAGGTAGGGGGAACCGTAGGCCGCTGTGGTGGCGTGCGAGTTGAGAATGCCCCCCTGGGAGTTGAAGGTGATCAGGCTCAGCGCGGTCGTGCTGTTCTCTTTTGCCACGGTTACACTGACCGGCGCCGAATCACTGCTCCCGTAAGTTGCATCTCCGGCATAATGCGCGTGAACCGTGTAGCTTCCGCCCGGCAGCAGCGTTGTGTTTCCTGTAACCTGACCACCGCTCAAGGTAAAGCCGTCAACACTCTTGCCGGTACTGGTGACAAGCGAGACATCGCCCGTGGCCAAGGATGGAGACACGGTGATGGTCGCGCTCACCGATTGGCCATGCGTAATTCCAGTCGTCGGCGTCAGCGACAACGTCGTCGTGCTCGGCGTGAACGTGATCGTATTCCAGTTGTTCACCAGGTTGGCCGCGTTCACGGTGCCAAGGCCGGTGGCCAAGTCATACCCGGTGGTCGTGCCGTATCCGCTGAGTACGCCGTATTGATGCCCGGAAACGTTGGTGGTGCAATTCAGGCTACCGGTGCGACAGGGCATCGCGATGGTGCTCGAGGTGACGTCATTGAATACGCAGCTGGGGCCCGAGCCGGTGCTCGAATTGCAGTTCGACGCGGTTTGGTTCTTTGCCAGCTTGTACAACACGTAGTTCGCGTTTCCTTGCCGAGCCCCGGTCATCTGGTTCACCAGCGCCATGATTCCGGTAAAAGCAGGGGAGGCAACGGAAGTGCCACCATAGGCAGCCAGATCGTAGAAAGGAGAGCTTACATCGCAGGTGCCCGAAAGACTTACATCGGACTGGCAGATCACGTAGAAGTTCCCTACAAATCCGTTACTGGCAAACAAAGACACGTCCGGCAGATCACGTTTTCCGTCGGTTGGAACGCCGGGTGCCGACTGCCACGCTGGTTTCGGGTAGCCGGAGCAGACCCCCGACTGCTGGCTCTCGCAGTTGCTGGCGCCGCCACTGCCGGCAATCGTGTCGACGAATCCGAGCAGCCGGCTGTCGTTGCAATTGGTTTCCGCGTTGGTGCTGTAGCCAAGGGTGCCGAAAATTGTATTGGTACAACTGTCGTTCCACGTAGTTTCGGGGATATAACCAAGCGCCGAAGCCTGAGTGGTGGGGTCGTTGACGGCCCCCCAATAGGCCAGCGGATTACTAAAATCGTTAAAATCCGTGCCCCCCACCGCCACATTGAATGGGGTGGACGCGATGCCGTTAACTGCCAACCCCGACTGCGCCGGCTGAGGCACTGTCCCATTGTTAAAGTCGCATCCTGCCGACCCGTTGTCGCCGGAGGAAATCATGACCGTGATTCCCTGGGCAGCGGCCTGTTCCCAAAGTCCCGCATAAAACGCGTTAATGGCGTTCCCAAAGTTGAACTCGCAGTTGCCGTAACTCTCGCTCATCACTGGAGCCAGGTTGTTGTCAATGATGTACTCCGCCGACAGGTCGATTCCGGCCGTGGTTTCGGTCGACTCGGAAACCACAAAATCAATGGTCGCGTTCTTGGCCACGGCTCCCGACCACTGCACGTCGATGTCCGCCTCTCCTTCGTCACCGTTGATGCCAGGATCGGGTCCGTTGAGAATGATGTTCGGATCCTTCGCGGGAAGCCCAAATAACGAGCGGAAATCACGGACGTCCTGAATGTTAATGTTGGTCTGCCCGACGATGGCGATGGTTTGTCCGGTTCCGTCAATTCCCGCATTCCAGAGTGGAAGCACGTTGTAGATGGTGGCGAAGTCGTAGGGACCCACCGCATAGCAGTTGTTATCGGAACTGCAAAAGCCCTGCAGCGGACTGGGAAACGTGAACTGGGGATTTACCGGAGTCAATTTCGGAGAAGTTTTTGACTTCGAGAACACGCCGGCAAAGTGACTCATGGGTTTCGGCGAGAAATTATGCAGCGATACCGGTCCCGCCACTACCGGAGCCAGCGCCGCCGGAATCTGTGGATCGCTCGCGTTCGCCCAGTGCTGCTTGCCGTTCACCATGTAGCTGTGAATGGAAGTGTGAAAGGCTCCCTGCACCTGCGCGGCGGTGCCATTGAACTCAATAATCGTGCGTCCCTTGGAAACTCGAGCAACCTGAAAGCCATGCAGCTGCAGCCAGGCAGTTACGGTCTGGATATCTGCGTCCGAGGGGCCAAACTGCTGCCCGAATTCATCGGGAGTAAGCCACTTGTGATAGTTCGGCGAAGACTTATCCTGCTGGCTATCGAGCAGAGTACGAAGCGCAAGGTCCTGCTGGGGGCTCCGCTGCAGCAGCAACAACATACGCTGCATGGGCAGGCTTGCGGGAGCCACTCCCTGATCGAATCGTTTCTGCGCAAGGGGATAAGTGTTTCCCCGCAGCGTGGTCAGTTTGGCGTCATCCACGCTTTGCGTGATCAGGGATGGAGTGGGGCGCTGTGCCCACGTGGGGACAATGAGCGAAACCACAAGAACTGCTTGAACGATGGCTGGGGAACTCCACCGGCGAATGAAACCACCCATATACTCGTCCTCCCGCTGATTGGCGCGGTAAACCATACGTTTTCCGCGCCGCCGTGCCGGCGCCGGTGTAGAAGGTCTGACCTTATGGTGCAGGCGAATCTTGGAAAGCTTCCCAAGCTGGCGCACGCAGGGGAAGAGGAGCCCAGAGACCTTGTGAGCAGAAGTTTACCGAGCGGAATCGCTTTGTCAAGGCAATCTACGATTCCCGTGCAGGTAATTTCCAGAACTGGGAATCCCGTCTTACCTTCGAGCGTTTCTTGCGTTACTTCCTTTACTACCTCGGGGCGGCATGGTCTATTACTTTGCCGGATCCCCGTTACTCGCCGGATTCGCGGGGGGCATAGGCGCCGCCAGAGTCTGTTTTACCGCTGCGGGCAGCTTGTCAGCCTGCGCGAGCATGACGCTGACTTGCCACATCTGCGTATCCGACAGCGATTGCTTAAATCCCGGCATTCCAGTAAGACGGATTCCGTTGGCCACCTTCCAGTAACTCTCTCCCGCGGGGTCATCGGTCACGCCCTTCCCCTCCAGTAGCATGGGAGGCTGGGGAAACATTCCCCTGGCGATCGCAGTTTGGGGTTGGCCCGGCAGCCCGTGACACACCGCACAGTTTTGGCGGTACACCTGCGCGCCGGCGGCAAAATTTGTCTCGTCCGCCTGAATCGGCACGCTTTTGGGCATCTCCCGCTCAATCACCGCATGGAGCGCTTTTTTCG
This sequence comes from Terriglobia bacterium, assembly GCA_963832635.1. Lineage (GTDB taxonomy): Bacteria > Acidobacteriota > Terriglobia > Terriglobales > Acidobacteriaceae > DATFTE01. The sequence goes on from CAWHVH010000008.1 coordinate 469,101, forward strand.
CCATTTGCTTTTCAAACGGCATGGGAGGAGCCGAGGTTGCCACCGGGGCATTGCCGGATGCGAAATAGAAGTACACTGCGACGGGTACCGCCACCAGACCCAACACCACTCCCACAAGGAATGTCTTCACCAATATTCTCCTGTCCGTACGATTTGGATGAATGCAAGGTTCCCATTCATCACGTGCCAAGCGCTGCGCAACCGATCAATTACAAAGTCGGGACCGGCAAGTGACCCCGATCACTGCATTCTACAGACCGCTGCGCCAAACTAGAAAGTGCACAGGGAGGTGGCGAGAGATGCTACGAATCCTGGTGGCCGTCTTCTTCTGGCTGTGCGCGGCGGGCGTGCTGTGCTTGAGCATCCGGGCGGAAATTACCGACTCACACCGGCACCCGAAAGCACCGGAACAGGCTATGCATCGCACCCACGGGGGAGACATCAGACGGTAGGCAGGAAGCGCTGGCACCGTGCGCGTTCGTCCTGGCATTCGAGGCTCGCTCCGAATTTCTACAACATTCCCGCAGTATTCACTGTCAGGATACTTAGAGCCATCTCCAGCTTGACGATCGCTTCGGTCAACTCGGGATGTTCGCCGATCCGGGCCCGCAATGACTTCAGCAGGTGATGCGCCCCTTCTACTTGATTCACCACCGGAGCCGGGTCCGGTTTTGAATTTGGAGGAACGGGATTGGTTGTTGACATAGAGGCCTCCGAATCGCCCCGCCATTGCTCAAGTTCAGTATATCTCTTTGCTCGCCTGCCAGCACCGCGCGAATCCCGCGCGGGTGGCGCCAAGAGGATGATCGAGTCATTCCTCGGGCGGCGTCTGCAGCGCCGTCGCCGTCTGGATTCCCCGGGCAACCTCGGGCAAAATACCCAGCCCCGCATAGATGGGACGAACCGCCTTGCGGATCGCGGGCAGGCAAAACGCGAACCAGGCAGCGCCCGCTATGCAAACCGAGCCAGTGAACATCACGGTTCGCGGCGCTCCGATCTTCGTGGCCAAAGTCCCGGCCAGCAGGCTGCCGAAAGGAGCCATTCCCATAAACGCCATGGAATACAGGCTCATGACCCGCCCACGCTTATCGTCTTCCACAATGGTCTGCAGAATAGTATTACTGGCCGCCATCTGCACCATCATGGCGCCACCGACAAACATCATCAAAATGAGTGACAACCCCAGTCGACTGGACAGTCCGAAGCTGATCAATCCTGCCCCGAACATTGCCGCAGCCAGCGGCACGATTCGGCCCAACCCCAGAACGCTTCTGCGCGCCGCCAGGAACATGGCGCCCGCGAGCGCTCCCACACCCGAGGCCCCCATCAGGAAACCCAACGTGTGCGCGCCTCCATGGAGTACTTGCGCCGCGAAGATGGGCATGAGGACCGTGTACGGCATGCCAACCAGGCTGACCAGCGCCAACAGCATCAACAAAGAGCGGATGGGAACCGAGTGTGCCGCGTAGCTCCATCCCTCGCGCAGTTCATGCCAGATTGCCTTCTGCAACCGCGGCTGCTCGTGCGCCGTGATCCGCATCAAGAGCAGGGAAGCGATCACCGCCAGATAGCTGAATCCGTCGACCAGGAAACAATATCCCTCTCCCACGGCCGCAATCACCACGCCGGCGATCGAAGGACCCAGAAGCCGCGCCGCGTTGACCATCGAAGAGTTCAGGGCGATGGCATTTCCCAGATCTTCCCGGTTTTCGACCATCTCAATGACGAAAGCCTGCCGAGCCGGCATATCAAAGGCATTGATGATGCCTTGCGCAAGGCTCAGCCAGACCACGTCCGTGACCGTGATAGTCCCGGCAAGAGCCAGTCCCGCCAGTGCGAACGACTGCAACATCGACAGAATCTGTGTCACCACCAGCGTTTGGTGGCGGTTCCAGCGGTCTACCCAGACCCCGGCAAAGGGACCGAGAAGAAATGTAGGAATCTGGCCGGCAAAACCTACGAGTCCCAGCAAGAGAGCGGAATGGGTGAGGCGATACACCAGCCAACTGGTGGCGACCCGGGTCATCCAGGTGCCGATCAGCGACACGCTCTGCCCGCTGAAGAAGAGGCGGTAATTGCGGTATTGCAGCGCCCGGACCACGAACTTCCAGTTCAGTCCGCGGGAGTCGGCGCGGCGCTGAGGCTGCCGGTTCGTGCCGACGGGTTGTGGTCGAGAACCTTGTCCCACTTCAACCCCAAAACAAAGTGTAGAAACGAGACTCTTATCGTCGCACGACTGACGCGAATCGAGTAGACGTCGAACGCAATTCTTCATCTAAGATGGTCGGAGCGTCGAACCAAGCCGATGGCGGAAAACCCCCTGGTTGAGGTCAACCCCTGGTTGATCGCGGTCGCAGTCATGTCGAGCACCTTCATGGAGGTCCTCGATACCACGGTCGTGAACGTGTCGTTGCCGCACATTGCCGGCAGCCTCTCCGCCACCACGGACGAAGCCACCTGGACCCTTACTTCCTATTTGGTGGCCAACGCGATCGTGTTACCGATGACGGGCTGGCTGGCACGCCGCTTCGGACGCAAGCGCCTGCTCATGGCTTCGGTCACGGGTTTCACGATTGCCTCGTTCTTGTGCGGCCTCGCACCCTGCTCTTCCGTTCCTGATTTTCTTTCGAGTGATTCAAGGAGCCTGTGGCGGAGGCCTGCAACCGCTCTCGCAGGCAATTCTGCTCGAAGCGTTTCCCCCGGAAAAAAGAGGGCAGGCGATGGCTTTCTGGGCGCTCGGCATCGTAGTCGCCCCCATGCTGGGACCGGTTGCCGGCGGCTGGCTCACCGACAACTACAGCTGGCGATGGGTCTTCTACATCAATGTGCCCATTGGAGCCTTGGCGCTCATCCTCACCGAGATGTTCATCTCCGACCCGCCTTACCTAAGCCGCGAACGGACTGGCATTGACTATTGGGGAATCGGTTTACTGGTTGTGGGGATCGGCTCGTTGCAGATCATGCTCGATAAGGGACAGGAGGATGACTGGTTCGGCTCGCACTTCATCACCGTCCTGGCGGTGCTCGCGGTGGTTGGCTTGGCGGGATTGATTATCCGGGAACTCAAGGCAGCGCATCCGGTGATCGACCTCGGCGTTTTTCGCTACCGCACCTACGCCATCGGAACCTTCCTGATGACCGGCGTCGGCTTCGTTCTGTATGGCAGCACCGTCCTTCTGCCTCTGCTGATGCAGGAGGTACTCGGTTACACCGCAACCCACGCCGGCGTGACCAATCTGCCGCGCGGGCTGGCCTCATTCCTGTTCATGCCTTTCGTGGGATACCTCACGGGGAAAGTAGATTCGCGCAAACTGCTGGGAACCGGAATCCTATTGTCGGCGGCGGCGATGTTCGAGCTCTCGCGGCTCAGCCTCAGCGTCGGGTTCTGGAATTTCTGGTGGCCCTTGATGCTTGCAGGGAGCCGCGCTGGGTTTGATCTTCGTCCCCCTCACCACCGTGACCAACGATCCCATTCCCAGGGAGCGCATGGGGAACGCGACCAGCATGTTTAACCTGATGCGCAACATCGGCGCCAGCATCGGAATTTCGATGGTAGAAACCATGCAATTCCGCAAACAGCAGGCTCACATCAACATGCTGGACAAATACATCAACGGCACCAGCCTGGAAGCGCGTCGGATGCTTGAACAGATGCGCGGATATTTCATGGCGCAAGGAAGCGACCCGGCAACTGCGACCAGGCAGGCCTACGCGTCGATGTGGGGCATGCTGCAGCACCAGGCGGCCATGCTGTCGTACAACGATGTTTTTCTGTTCCTCGCCATTATGTTTCTTGTCATGTTTCCTTTCATCTTCGCGATGAGAAGGGCCAGGAGCAAGGGTCCGGTTATGGTCCACTGAAGAATGTAGCTCAGCGATTCCGAATAGCTCTGCCCCGTCTAGCCTCAGAGAAACTTCCTCGGGTATAGTGAAAAGCTCGGTGCTCGCGGGCATGCCAACTCCAAAACCCAAACCAGTCGTGGTCATTCGCGATCTCGAAACCTTCGACGATCTGAAACAGGTCGAGAACGTGGAACGCGAGGTCTGGGGGTTGGCTGATATCGATGTCCTGCCATTGTCCATGACGATTGCGACCCAGGCAGCCGGAAGCATCTGGCTGGGCGCCTTCGATGGGAAGCAACTCGTGGGCTTCGCCTTTGGCTTCCTCGGCCTGGAACACGGACGCCTCATGCTGCATTCCCACATGCTGGCAGTGCGGGATGACTACCGCGACCTGAATCTGGGCCTCAAGCTGAAGCTGGCGCAACGGGAACGAGCGCTCTCCGCCGGCATTCAGGAGATGACATGGACCTTCGACCCGCTGCAAAGCAAGAACGCGCACTTCAACTTCTCGAAGCTCGGCGTCATAGCCGACACCTACAAAATTGATTTTTATGGTCCCGAGACCTCCAGCATGCTGCACCGCAACGGCACTGATCGTCTCTGGGTGAAATGGCCGCTGGCGAGCCGCCGGGTGCAGGAACGCATGCAAGGCAAAGACCGCCGCGCGGAATGGCTTGATGTCCTCTCCCGTCTTTCCCCGCTGATTCGCTTCAATGGCGACGGCCGCCCCGCGCGCACCGATCTGCACGCGGCCCTGTCACGGCAACGCATTGCGGTGGAGATTCCCGGCGATGTTGGCTTGATCGAGAAAAAGGATCCGGCTCTCGCCCGCGAGTGGCGAGAAGAAACTCGTTGGGCCTTCACGGAAGCGCTGAAAGCGGGCTTCTTTGTAAGCGAGTTTTGCCGCACGGTTCGCGGCCTGCAGGGACCGGGAACTTACCTGCTGGAAAAAGGTGCCATCGAAGAATACGTGCCCGAACTAGCCCGCAAACCGTAGTCTGGCTGGCTAATCTCCGCTCAACAGTCTCCAGGCCTCGCGGCTCGTCACCAGCACGTGCTGCACGCTCTTTACCGCTTTCATGTATTGCGCTCGCTCAAACGCGGACGGGTCGGCACACCGAAGCTGGCTCATGCTGCCCTTCATCTGTTGCACCGACTCATACTCATGTTTCTCCATCCAGTCGACCAGTCCGTGCTCGATGTAGCGAAGATGGCTAATGCCGTTGCGCAGTAAGGTGGAGCAGAGCATGGTGACGTCGGCTCCGACCATCAGCAGCTTGATCACATCCTCGGGCCCGTGCGCGCCGCTCGTGGCCGCGAGACTCGCCTGGATGCGGCCGTAGAGTATGCCAATCCAGGTCAGCGGCAGGCGCAGCGCCTGGGGAGTGCTGAGCAACACATTTGGCTTGATCTCGAGTTCCTCGATGTCAATGTCCGGCTGATAAAAGCGGTTGAATAGCACCAGCCCGTTGGCTCCCGCACGGTCGAGTTGCTTCGCCATATTCGCCATGCTGCTGAAGAATGGGCTGAGCTTGACCGTGACAGGAATCGTGACCGCGGATTTCACCGCTTTGAGGATATCGATGTAAGTTTGCTCCACTTCCACGCCCGGAACGTCCATGTCGGTGGGGATGGAGTAGATATTGCACTCGAGTGCATCTGCCCCAGCCTGCTCGATTTGCTTCGCGTAATCGGTCCAGCCTCCGACCGTGGCCCCATTCAGGCTGGCAATGACTGGAATGTGGACTGCCTCCTTCGCCCGGCGGATGTGATTCAGATACCCCTCCGGACCCAGCCGGAATTCGCCGGGCTGCGGAAAGAAAGACAGAGATTCCGCGAAACTGTCGGTCCCCTCGTTAAGGTGATGATCCAGTTCCATGGTCTCCTGCCGCAGTTGTTCTTCGAAAAGCGAGTAAAGAACCACGGCCGAGGCTCCGGCATCTTCCAGGCGCCGAATGCTGTCGATCTCCTGCGACAAAGGCGACGCCGAAGGTACCAGCGGGGTGCGGAGTTTCAAACCCAGATAGTTGGTGGTCAGGTCGAGCATGGATCCTCCTGTGCGCCTTACTTGGTGGTCTCGGCGGGGACGGCTGCCGGTTTGGTGGAATCGGTGGTTTCTAGCTTGGGTTCCGGCCCGTGGTTTCCGTTTTCTGGAGCTTCGCCCTTGCGCTGCGCCAGGTACTCGTACATGCGATAGCGCACCTCGGCATCGTGCTGCGCTAGTTTCCAGAGTTCCTTGGCCTCCTCTGGTTTGCTCTTGGTAAGCATCTTGAAGCGCGTTTCCATGAACAGGTAATCCTGCACCCTTTTCGTCGGCTTGCGCGAATCCAGGGTCAAGGGATTCTCGCCTTGCTCCGCGCGCTCCGGGTTATAGCGGTACAGGAGCCATTGCCCGGTGTCTACCGCCGATTTCTGATCGGACATTCCGGTCGTCATGTTGATGCCATGCGCGATGCAGTGCGAATAAGCGATGATCAGGCTGGGCCCGTCGTGAGCTTCGGCTTCAAGGAAAGCTTTAAGGGTGTGCTCGTCTTTGGCGCCCATGGCCACGCTGGCCACGTACACATTCCCGTAGCTCATCGCCATCAAGCCCAGATCCTTCTTGGGGCCCGGCTTTCCGCTGGCCGCAAACTTGGCGACCGCGGCGCGCGGAGTGGCCTTCGAGGCCTGGCCGCCGGTGTTGGAATAAACCTCGGTATCAAGCACCAGCACATTCACATTGCGCCCGCTGGCCAGCACATGATCGAGGCCCCCGTAACCGATGTCATAGGCCCAACCGTCGCCGCCCACGATCCACACACTCTTTTTCACCAGCATGTCGGCCAGCGTCAGTAACTGTCTCGCGTCTGCCGATTTCACGCCTTGCAGCTTTTGCTTGAGCAACTCCACGCGTTGCCGTTGTTCGAAGATGTCGGCTTCATCTTTTTGGGGCGACGTCAGCAATGCTGTCACAAGCGTTTCGCCGATCGTGCCGGACATGCGGCGAACCAGTTCCTGTGCGAACTCCGTCTGCTTGTCGATCGACAGCCGGAAGCCCAGGCCGAACTCGGCGTTGTCTTCGAACAGGGAATTGGACCAGGCGGGTCCGCGGCCTTCCGCGTTCTTGCTCCACGGTGTCGTCGGTAGATTTCCACCGTAAATCGAGGAGCACCCGGTGGCGTTGGCGACTACCGCGCGATCGCCGAACAGTTGCGACATCAGCTTCAGATAAGGAGTCTCGCCACATCCCGAGCACGCGCCCGAGAATTCAAACAGCGGCTCCTGCACCTGCTGTTGTCGAATGTTGCTGGCTTTGATATTGCGGCGGTCGAGTTCGGGGATCTTGAGGAAGAAGTCCCAGTTGTCGCGCTCGGGATACCGCAAGGGCGGCTGCGGCACCATGTTGATCGCCTTCAGCCGGGTCTCGGTCTTGTTCTTCGCCGGACAAATGTCGACGCAGATTCCGCAACCCGTGCAATCCTCGGGGGCGACCTGAATGGTGTACTTGAGTCCTTGCCACTCCTTGTCGCGCGCGTCGGTCGACTTGAAGGTCGAGGGTGCACCCGCCAGATTCTTCGAGTCGTAGACCTTGATGCGAATCACGGCGTGCGGACACACCATCGCGCACTTGCCGCACTGGATGCAGGTTTTGGTGTCCCATGCGGGAATTTCGAGCGCCAGATTCCGCTTCTCCCATTTTGCGGTTCCGGTCGGAAACGTTCCGTCGACAGGGAAGGCGCTCACCGGCAGTTCGTCGCCAAGCCCTGCGTAGATCGGGCCGAGAACATCGCGTTCAAAGTGCGGCGCGGACGGGGAGAATGGTGGAGGCATCTCGATCGTGCTGCTGACCGCCTTAGGCACCTTCACCTCGAACAAGTGCGCAAGGGTCTCATCCACTGCCTTCATATTCTTCTGAACAATTTCTTCGCCCTTCTTCCCATAGGTGTCGCGGATCGATTGCCGGATGGCTTCGATGGCGGTGTCTCCCGGCAAGACCTTGGAGATCGCGAAGAAGCACACCTGAAGAATGGTATTCATCCGGCTGCCCATGCCCGTGTCGCGCGCGACCTGGTAGGCGTCGATCACGTAGAACTTCGCCTTCTTGGCAATGATCTGTTCCTGCACCGAACGCGGCAGGTGGTCCCACACCTCTTCGGCGCCGAATGGGCTGTTCAGGAGGAAGGTTCCACCTTCGACCAGCGCGCTGAGCATGTCGTAGCGCTCGAGGAAGATCCATTGGTGGCAGGCAACGAAGTTCGCCTTCGATACCAGGTAGCTGGAGCGGATCGGATTGGGGCCGAAGCGAAGATGGGAGACGGTCATGGCGCCCGACTTCTTGGAGTCGTAGACGAAGTATCCCTGCGCGTAGTTGTCGGTGTTCTCGCCGATGATCTTGATCGAGTTCTTGTTCGCGCCGACGGTGCCGTCCGCGCCCAATCCGTAGAAGAGAGCGCGCACCACGCTGTCGGGCTCGGTAGAGAACTCCTTGTCATAGGTCAGGCTGGTCTGGCTGACGTCGTCCTGAATCCCAACCGTAAAGTGATCCTTGGGACGGTCCAGCTTCAGATTGTCGTAGACCGCTTTCACCATCGCTGGCGTAAATTCTTTCGACGACAGGCCGTAGCGTCCGCCAACCACCGTCGCACTATTCGCCGATCGCGCCGAACCCAGCTTGACGCCTTCGAGCAAAGCATTGGCGACATCCAGAAAGAGCGGCTCTCCAATCGCGCCCGCTTCCTTGGTGCGATCGAGCACCGCGATCCGCTTGACCGTCGGCGGCAGAGCTTCCAGAAAGTGCTTCACCGAGAACGGGCGATACAAGCGAACTTTGAGCAATCCCAGTTTTTCGCCATGCGCGTTCAGGGAATCGACCGTTTCGTGCGCCACTTCCGCCCCAGAGCCCATCATGACCAGCACCCGTTCGGCGTCAGGCGCGCCCACATAGTCAAACAGCTTGTACGAACGCCCGACGACCTGGGAGAAGTCGGTCCATGGTCGCCTGCACTTTTTCCGGGCAGGCGTTGTAGAAGAGATTGCCGCTCTCGCGCATCTGAAAGAAGACATCAGGATTCTGCGCCGTGCCGCGCAGCACCGGATGGTCCGGGGAGAGCCCACGCTTGCGGTGCTCAAACACATGCTCCATATCGATCATGGCCCGCATGTCGTCTTCGTTCAGCATTTCGATCTTGGTGACCTCATGCGAAGTACGGAAGCCATCGAAGAAATGGAGGAAGGGAATCCGCGTCTCGAGAGTCGCCGCGTGGGCGATCAGCGCCAGGTCCATCGCTTCCTGCACGGAGTTCGAACAGAGCATCGCCCAGCCTGTCGTCCGGCAGAGCATGACATCGCTGTGATCTCCGAAAATCGACAGGGCATGGGTCGCGACCGTGCGGGCCGAGACATGAAACGCCGCCGGCGTCAGTTCTCCCGCAATCTTGTTCATGTTGGGGATCATCAGCAGCAGACCTTGGGACGCGGTAAACGTAGTTGCCAGCGATCCGGTCTGCAGGGCTCCATGCACCGCTCCGGCCGCTCCGCCTTCACTCTGCATCTCCATCACGTGGGGCACGGTTCCCCAGATATTGGGTACGCGCTCCGAGGCCCACTGGTCCGCCCACTCGCCCATGGCCGACGAGGGGGTAATGGGATAGATCGCAATGACTTCGTTGACGCGATAGGCGACGTTGGCTACCGCCTCGTTGGCATCCATGGTCTTCGATTTACGCTTCATGATGGCTTTGAACTCCCCAGGTCTCTGATAAACCCTGCCTAAAGGATGCGCGTCGAAGGGCACAGCCGTCGTGAACATGGATCACAGAAGCTTGTGACAAGGATCACAATGGGAATTGGGAGGTTCGGAACCCGGTTTCGGGTAGCATGGATAGATCGAGGACATGGCTGATTTTGCCAATCCGATCCTGCTCTACGACGGCGTTTGCGGCCTGTGCAACCGCTTCGTGCAGTTCGTGCTCAAGCGTGACCGCAACGACCGTTTCCGCTTCGCCGCCTTGCAGAGCGACTTCGCCAGGACGATTCTTGAGCGGCACGGCGTCGACGCGGTCGATCTGGACACGGTGTACCTGGTCACTTCTTACCAACGCCCGGAAGAATCTCTCAGCAACCGTTCCGACGCGGCGGTCGCGGTCTTGTCTGAACTGGGTGGATTCTGGAAGCTGGTGGCAGGGATTCTGTGCATTGTGCCGCGTCCCATTCGCAACTGGGGTTACAACCTGGTGGCGCGGAACCGCTACCGGATGTTCGGCAAGTATGATGTCTGTCCTCTGCCTGATCCCAGGGACCGCCACAAATTCCTCGACCAGTCCCCGGACGTCTAGCCGGAATCAATTGTGACGAAGGCTTCCCGTTTGGTATAGATTGTTGCCCGCACTCTTCGTGAAAGCTCGACGGGGACTTCGATGAAAAAACTGTTTTTCTTTATTCTGCTCGCATCGTTCTGTGCCGCGCAGGCCGCGCCTCCGGCGGCGGGCGCCGGCGTCACCCGCTACACCCTCATGCTGGCGGGCACTAGGGCCGGCTTCGAGACCGTCACTCGCCATGCCGACGGCAGCCTCGATCTCTACTACGAATTCAACGATCGCGGACGCGGCCCCAAAATCACCGAGCATCTGGTCCTCGATAAGAGCGGTCTACCGGTAGAACTGCAGAACACCGGCAACGACTATCTCAAGGCTCCGGTGGACGAGCATTTCTCGCTGAAAGACGGCTGTCGCCAGTTGGAAGAACCGGGCGGAGCAGGGAGAAAAAAAGCTCTCCGGCAAAGCCTTCTACGTAAGCATCAGCGGAGCGCCGGACGAAGGTGCGGTGCTGGCAAAGGCTCTTCTCGCGAACGGCGGCCATCTGCCGTTGCTCCCCGCGGGCGAAGCCTCGATCGAGCGGCGCGGCCTGCTCAAAGTCACGGTCAATGACCAGACCCGCACCGTAGAGCAATACGCCGTCAGCGGCCTGGACTTCGTGCCCGATCCCATCTGGCTCGATCAGAACGGCCACATGTTCGCTTCGGTGAGCGGCTGGTTTGTGGTTATAGAAGAGGGATGGGAATCCGCCGTCCCCGCCCTGCAACGGGCGCAGGACGACTACGACAACCAGCGCATTGCAAAATTGGCAAGAACCCTGGCCCACAAGCCGGCCGGAGCGCTGGCGTTCGTGCACGCCAACCTGTTCGATACTCCTACGGCAACCGTCATCCCCCACAGCACCGTGGTCATCACCGGTGACAAGATCACGGCCGTCGGCGACGACGCCAAAGTGTCCATCCCGAAGGGCGCCCAAGTCATCGATGCCACCGGCAAAATGCTCATGCCCGGCCTCTGGGACATGCACGTGCACCTTTCCCCCAACGACGGCTTGCTCGATATCGCCTGCGGCATCACCAGCGTCCGCGACCTCGGCAATGACATCGATCAACTGGGACAGATGCGCTCCCGCTTTGAAAACGGAACCGAAATCGGTCCCCGCGTCCTGATGGCCGGCCTGATCGATGGCCGCGGACCCTATGCCGGACCCACCAAGGTTTACGCCGACACTGAGCAGGAAGCGCGCGAGGACATCGATCGCTTTGCCAAGCTCGGTTACGTGCAAATCAAGATCTACAGCTCGATCAAACCGGAACTGGTCCCCAAGATCGCGGAAATGGCGCACGCCCACGGCATGCGGGTGAGCGGACACGTGCCTGCCTTCATGACTGCGGAACAATTCGTGAAGGACGGAGCCGACGAAATCCAGCACATGAATTTCATCTTCCTGAACTTCATGTTCGATCAGGTGAAAGACACGCGCACCCCGGCCCGCTTCACGGAAGTGGCCCAGCGCGGTGCTGATATCGATCCCGCTTCGCCGCAAGTGCAGTCATTCATTCATCTGTTGCAGGAACACAAGACGGTTCTCGATCCCACGCTCAACGTTTTCGAAGGTATGTTCACCGACCGTCCGGGGAAGATGTCCGACGTTTACGCCGCCGTCGCCGACCGCTTGCCCGCACAGATCCGCCGCGGCTTTCTCTACGGAGGTCTCGAAGTCCCAGCAGGCATGGATCAGCGCTATCGTGACTCGTTCCAGCAGATGCTGAAGATGACGAAGGCTTTCTACGACGCAGGGATTCCCATCGTCGCCGGAACCGATGCGCTCGCCGGCTTTACATTGCCGCGGGAACTCGAGCTCTACCAGCAAGCCGGCATCCCCGCTCCGAAAGTCCTGCAACTGGACACGCTCGGTGCCGCTCGTGTCATGAAACAGGACCAGCAGCGCGGCAGCATCGAAGTCGGCAAGCTGGCGGACGTCATCCTGGTGGACGGCAATCCTGCCGCCCAGGTCGGTGACGTGCGCAAGGTCGAAACCGTGGTCAAAGGTGGCGTGGTCTACCAGGCCGCGGACCTCGACCGTGCCGTCGGAGTCCAACCCCTCAACTAGTCCTCCGCACCCATTGTCAAGAGACGGGCGCACGCGTCCGTCTCTTTTCCCACCGCCCGTTTCTAATCACAACCCCCTTGTGACGAATAACCCAAAAAGGGTGACGACTATCACTGAACGACCGTTCGGAAACAATAACAATCCCGCAACCTGATCGCGGCAGAAAACCTGCGCCGCGTGAGGGGCGGCCCCGTCTCTTGATGTCCGCATCGGAGGTCTCCATGATGAGACGCTCGTTCTGCCTGCTACCCGTCCTTCTTCTCTTCATCCTGTTCACCGCCTTCTCCGTGCTTGCGGCCGATCCGCCGCCGGCCTCCAACACCAGTTCCGATCCTTTGATCCGGCTGCTGACCAGCAAAGGCGTACTCACCGCGGAAGAGGCTAAAACCATTACGGCCGCACCCGCGGCGCAGCAGCATGACCGTCTGCTGACTCTGCTGCATGACAAAGGAGTGATTTCTTCCGAAGAGTTTTCGTCTTTGACTTCAGCCCCCGCTTCCGCGCAAGTCTCCCCCGCGCTGGTGGCATCGACTGACGCCGGTGGTTCCCGCCTCCGCCCCGGCCACCGTTCCCGCGCCCGACACCAAGCCTGCGGGGCCGAAAGTCATCCCCGCCATCATGCCTCTGCGGGTATTGCAGCTCGAACCCTCTCCCCCGAGCGGCATGATTCCTGACATCAAGCTCGGCAGCGGCGCCAAAATCAAGTTCTACGGCCTGGTGAAAGCCAGCACTATTTACGACAGCTCCTCACCCTACGGGACCGACATGCCATTGCCCGGCTTCATCTCGACCGGCACCGCGCCTTTCGATCCCGGTCCCAGTTCGGCCGAGTTTCACGCCAAGGCCCGATTCTTCCGCATGGGCACGAATTTTGACTGGCCCGATGTCAGCAAGAACACCGCGATCACCGGCAAGTTCGAGTTCGACTTCGAGGGCAACTACACGCGCACCCTCAACCGGAATATTTCCACCATCCGCTCCAGCCAGGCTTCCATTCGCCTGGCGTACGGACGCATCGACCACAAGTTCAACGACAAAACCAGCGTCTTCGGCCTGTTCGGGCAAGACTGGACGCCCTTCGGATCCTCCACCCTCCCGGCCATCTACGAAACCACGGGGCTGGGACTTGGGTTTGGCACGCTATACGAACGTGCTCCGCAATTCCGCTTCGGCGTCGGACACAAGTTCGGCGGATCGCGGAACGTCTTCTTCCAACCGGAATTTGCCGTCGTCCAACCTGCTTTCGGCAACGATCCCAAGTTGCTCGACAACCAGCTGGGATATGGTGAACGGCAAGGCTCTGACTCGGCCCGTCCCGAAGTACAGGCACGCATCGTGACCCAGTTTCAACTGGACAAAGCTCCGGGCGTCCCGCCGGCCCAGATCATCTTCAGCGGAGTGCAGGGCGAGCGCACGGCCCTGGTACGCGCCGCCGATGTTCCTACGCTATTTAAATCCGCGTTTCCGCGCGGCACCTCGGTCAGCAGCAGCCGCTATGGCTGGACCGGCGAACTGCAACTGCCCACTCGCTTCGTGACCGTGCTTTTCAAGTACTGGAACGGCGCTGACCTTCGCTGGTACTTTGTGGGTAGCCTGTTCTCAAACTATAACAATCCTCTCGGCGCGGGGCTGACCTGTCCCGGAGCAGGCACGGTGTTCACCACCTGCACCGCCTCTTCCGATGACGGTGCGTCCTCCGTCATCTTCGGACAACGATCGAACGGAACCTTCGCGGTTGCTCCCCAACGCCCAGTCCGCTCCCAGGGCGGCTTCGTCAATCTTGGCTTCCCCTTGTCACGGATTGCCCACGCCAACCCTGAGGGACGCAATGCGGGATGGATCCTCTATCTCCACTACGCGCTTGACGAAGCCAACTCGCACGACGTTCGTCACTTCGGCAACGAGCGCCAGAAAAACGATCTGGCAGCCGCAACACTCAATTACAAGCTGAATAGCTGGGTGACATTTACCGTGGAAGAGTCGTACTATCGCACCCGCGCAGTTGGAGACCCAACCGGCGTCCTGCCCTTTCCCACGCTTGGAGGCTACCCGGCACGCGTGTGGCACGACTTCCGCTCCGAAATTGGCCCTACGTTTACGTTCTGAAGCTTGATCGGAGGGAGGCTTTTTTGAGCCTCCCTGCAAGATCGGACCCGGTTCGCATTCGTTTTCTGCAAAGGAGAAAAACTGTGGCTAACCAAAGCGTTTCATCCAACCCCGGCACTTCTCATATCAGCCGCTGGTGGCGCGTGGTCGGCGGAATGTCCATGAATCTGGCCCTGGGTACGCTTTACGCCTGGAGCGTCTTCGTGGCCCCGCTGGAGAAAGAATTCAAGTGGACCCGGGCTGAGACCTCCAACGTGTTCACCATTGCGGTCGTCGTATTCGCGCTTTCGTTTATCGTGGCGGGCCGGCTCCAGGACAAATTCGGCCCGTTCTGGATCTCTTTGACCGGCGGCGTCCTGGTGAGCGTCGGCTTCTTTTTGTGTGCCTTTACCCACAGCTTGAACTACCTCTATGTCTGCTTCGGAGTGATCGGCGGACTGGGGAACGGATTCGGCTACGCCACCCCCATACCGGTAATGGCCAAGTGGTTTCCCGATAAGCGCGGCTTGGCCGTGGGACTGGCAGTGGGCGGATACGGAGGCGGGTCCGCCATCTTTGGGCCGCTAGCCAGTTTGAAACTGATACCCGCTTACGGTGTGCATACCACGTTCATGATCCTGGGAGTGATCTTCCTGTTCATGACCGTATTCGGCGCCTTCCTGCTGCATAATCCTCCGGCCGGATACAAGCCTCAAGGGTGGGTGCCCGCGCCAGCCGCCAAGGTGGTCGCCACCACCTACGAGTTCACCCCGAGCGAGGTAGTGCGCACACCCGCGTTCTACTTCATGTGGGTGGCCTATGCTCTGGGTACCTCGGCCGGGCTGATGGTGATCAGCCAGTTGGTTCCCTTCGCCAAGAGCGTGGGCATCCCAACCGCGGCGCTCGCCACCATGGGCCTGGTCGTCGGTGCGGTCGGTAATGCCTCAGGGCGCATCCTGTCGGGCTGGATGTCGGATACTCTCGGCCGGTTGAACACCCTGCGCCTGATGATCGCCATCTCCATGGTTGCCATGCCCATCCTCTACCTGGTCGGTGGGAATGTTTCGTTGTTGTACGCCACGGTGTTCGTCGTGTACTGGTGCTACGGAACCCAGCTTTCCGTGAATGCCTCGACCACGGCCGATTTCTGGGGTACCCGGAATGCCGGTATCAACTACGGAATGTTGTTCACCGCATGGGGCGTTGCCGGCATCATTGGTCCCAGGATTGCCGGTGTGCTCTTCGACAAATACAAGAACTACCAGATGGCGTTCTACTCGGCGGCGGCGCTGGCAGGAGTCGCTCTGCTCTGTGAATTGGCAGCCCGGCGCCCGGCCGTGCCGGCAGCAGGACTGGCGGAAAAGAAGGTGCCGGCGGCAGCCTAGCTTTTGGGAAGGCATTGCAGTCCGGCCAAGGATGTTCGATTATATGGGCCTTGAACGGGGCGTAAGGGCGCCCTCCGCCACGGGCGCCCGCGCTCCTCAGGGTCTGAGATTGAGTCTTCCATTTCTGGTGCGGAGCGGAACTCGGGCATCCCGCTTGATCTCCGGCTCACGAGTGCCGGGCACGCGCGACCGCAGTACCGAAGTTTTCTTCGAGGAGCCGGTGTACGAACCCGATTTACTCCGCCTCCCCACGAAGTGTTGGTGGAAGTGCGAGAGCGCATTAAAAATTCGGAAATTTAAGGGGTAATCGATATGGCTGATATTCGTCAGAAACCGAACGTGGTGAGTGAGACCAGTGAGGCGCAGATCGCAGTCCATTGGCGGGAAGAAGAATACTACTATCCGCATGCGAAATTTATCGGCCAGGCCAATCTGACCGATCCCAACATCGTCGAACGCTTTAGCGAGAAGAATTTTCCGGAATGCTTCCGCGAATACGCCGACCTGCTGAGCTGGGACCGGTACTGGGACACTACGCTCGATACCAGTGATCCGCCCTACTGGAAGTGGTTTGTGGGCGGCAAGATCAACGCTTCGTACAACTGTGTCGACCGGCACCTGGCCAAGTACAAGAACAAGGCCGCGTTGATTTTTGTGCCCGAGCCGGAGTCCGAAGCGCCCGTATCCGTCACTTACCGCGAACTCTATGTGCGGGTCAATGAATTCGCGGCGCTGCTGCGCGATTTCTGCGGTCTGAAGAGCGGAGATCGCGTCACCATTCACATGCCGATGGTCCCCGAGTTGCCGATTTCCATGCTGGCCTGCGCCCGCCTGGGGGTGATTCACTCGGTCGTGTTTGGCGGCTTCAGCGGCGAGGCGTGCGGCATGCGCGCCGCCGATTCAGGCAGCCGCGTCCTCATCACCATGGACGGTTACTATCGCAATGGCAAGATGATCGACCACAAAGCGGCCTCCGAGATCTCGCTGAACATTGCCAGGCAAGAAGGCCAGGTCGTGGACAAAGTCCTGGTCTGGCGCCGGCACGCGGGACAGAATGCCTCCGCTTCGGCCTTTGTGAAAGACCGCGATTTCTTCGTCGACGAGATTCTCCCCAACTACTCGGGAGAGATCGTGCCTCCCGTCCCCATGGATTCGGAAGCGCCGTTGTTTCTCATGTACACCAGTGGCAGCACCGGAAAACCGAAAGGCTGCCAGCACCGCACCGGCGGCTACCTCGCCTATGTGACCGGCACCTCCAAGTACATCCAGGACATTCATCCTGAGGATGTGTATTGGTGCATGGCCGACATCGGATGGATCACCGGCCACTCTTACATTGTCTACGGTCCTCTCGCGCTGGCCGCTACCAGTGTCATGTATGAGGGTGTCCCGACTTATCCCGATGCCGGCAGAGTCTGGAGAATCGCGGAGCGTCTGGACGTCAATATCTTTCACACCTCGCCCACCGCCATCCGCATGTTGCGCAAGGCCGGGCACGATGAACCCACCAAGTACAACTACCATTTCAAGCATATGACCACGGTGGGTGAACCGATCGAGCCTGAGGTTTGGCGCTGGTATCACGACACCGTGGGCAAGGGCGAAGCCGTCATTGTCGATACCTGGTGGCAGACCGAGAACGGCGGGTTCCTGTGCAGCACCAAACCCGCCCTCGACCCCATGAAGCCGGGCAGCGCCGGCCCCGGCATGCCGGGCATCTACCCCTACATCCTCGACGAAATGGGTGAGGAAGTGCACGCCGGTTCGGGAAAGGCGGGAAACATCTGCATCCGCAATCCCTGGCCGGGCATTATGCAAACCATCTGGGGGGATCGCGACCGCTTTGTCAGCCAGTACTACCGGAAGTACTGCAAGAATCCCAACAGCAAGGACTGGCGCGACTGGCCGTATTTTGCGGCTGATGGAGCTGTGCTGGCGGTGGACGGCTACTTCCGCATCCTGGGCCGCGTGGATGACGTCATCAACGTGGCCGGCCACCGCTTGGGCACTAAGGAGATCGAGTCCGCGTGCCTGACGGTTCCCGAGGTGGCGGAGGCGGCTGTGGTGCCGGTGGTGGACGAAATCAAAGGCCGCGTGCCCGAAGTCTATATCGCCCTGCAGCCGGGGCTGCAAGCCAGTCCGGCGATTGTCGACAAGGTGAACAAGGCCATTGAAACCATGATCGGTAAGATCGCCCGGCCGCGCCGGATCCTTATCGTTCCCGATATGCCGAAAACCCGTTCCGGCAAACTCATGCGGCGCATTCTAGCCGCCGTCTCCAACAACATGGCCACGGGAGATATCTCGACCTTGGCCAATCCCGACGCGGTCGAAAAGGTCCGCGAGATGGCTCAGGGCAAAGAGCCTGTCGTGCTCCGAGACGGGCCGGAGGACTTGAAGAAGTTCGGAACCGTCGATTAAGAAGTTCCCTCTGTAGAGGCGCAGCGTAGCAGCTGCGCCTCTACCAAGCCTCCTGGCTGCCAGTTCTTTACATCACCGTGTGATCCCCATCACTGCGCCTGGGTTGCCGCAGGCGGAAAATCCGGGCACCCGTTTACCGGCGTGCTCGGATGCACGCAAGAGGAGTTCCCGCAATGAGCAGCCCTGCCGTGCCCACCGATCAGAAGATCTCCAACTTGCTGGCGATCGACGAAGAGTATCCCGCTCCCGCCATTGTCGTCGCCAACTGCCGCCAACAGCGGTTCGCCGAAGACTACACGCGCTCCGTGCAGGATCCCGAAGCCTTCTGGGGCGACTACGCGAAAAAGTTCGTCTGGTCGCGGCCCTGGGATAAAGTGCTCGATTGGGATGGCGTGCATCACCAGTGGTTCGTCGGCGGCAAGACCAACATCACCGTCAATGCCCTCGACCGCCACGCCAACTCTGAGCGCCGCAATCGCGCAGCCTACATCTGGCTCGGGGAAGACGGCACCGAGCGCATCGTCACTTATGGCCAGCTCTATCGCATGGTCTGCCGCTTTGCCAACGGACTGAAATCCCTGGGCGTCACCAAAGGCGATCGGGTTGTCATTTACATGCCGCTGACGGTCGAAGGTGCCGTGGCTATGCTCGCCTGTGCCCGCATCGGCGCCATCCATTCCGTGGTCTACGCCGGTCTCGGCCATACCGCGCTGCGCGATCGCGTGGAAGATGCACAAGCCAGGATTGTCATCGCCGGTGACGTCGGTTTCCGCCGCGGCAAAACCGTCGCTCTCAAGCCCATCGTTGACGAAGCCCTCGATGGCCTCGACTTCGTCGAGAAGGTGGTCGTCTACTCCCGCCGCGCCGCCGAGATCGCCAGCAAACGCGAAATCGATTTCAACGACCTGATGAAGTTTCCCGCCGATTGTCCCGCCGAGCCCATGGACGCGGAAGATCCGCTCTTCCTGCTCTATACCTCGGGCTCCACCGGAAAGCCCAAAGGCGTGGTGCACGTTCACGGCGGCTACATGGTGGCGACCACCTACTATCTCGAAACCTTCTACGACGTCGGCGAGCAGGATATTTTCTGGTGTACCTCCGACATCGGATGGATCGTCGGCCACTCCTACATCGTCTATGCGCCGCTCTGTGCCGGCGCCACCACGATGTTTCGCGAAGGCGCCATCGATTTTCCCAATCCCGGCACGGCCTGGGAGATTGTCGAGCGTTACGGCGTGACCAAGATGTTTACCGCACCCACCGCTTTGCGCATGTTCATGCGTTACGGAGAGAAGTATCCCCAGCAGTACGACCTGACTTCGTTGCGGTTTATCGCTTGCGCGGGAGAACCTCTAAATCCGGAAGCGTGGCGCTGGGCGCAAACCTATCTCGCCGGAGACGGCAAGTGGGGATACGTCGTCGACAACTGGTGGCAGACCGAACTGGGCGGACCCGCGCTCGGCACGCCGCCCTCGATGGCCATGCGTCCGGGGAAGGCGGGCGTCTCGTTGCCCGGCAGCGTCGCCGACGTAGTCGATGAGGAAGGAAAATCCAACCCTCCCGGAGTCGGCGGCCTGCTCGTTCTCAAGCGTCCCTACCCCTGCATGCTGCGTACGGTGTGGCGCAATCCCGCGCGCTATGAGCGAGACTGGAAACAAATCCCGGGATTCTATGTCACGGGAGATGTCGCGGTGAAAGACAAAGATGGATACATCGCCGTTCTCGGCCGCGCCGACGACGTGCTCAACGTTGCCGGACACCGCATCGGCACCGCCGAAGTCGAGAGCGCTCTGGTCTCGCATCCCGCGGTCGCCGAAGCCGCCGCCATCGGTGTGCCAGATGCGCTAAAGGGCGAGACCATAAAAGTATTTGTCCAAACCCGCGCCGAACATGTGCCCTCGGAGGCCTTGGCCGCTGCGCTGATCGAACACGTTAGAAGGGAACTGGGCCCGATCGCAACGCCATCCGCGCTGGAGTTTGTGACGGCGCTACCGAAGACGCGATCCGGGAAAATTCTCCGCCGCTTTCTGAAAGCTCAAGCAATGGGGAAGGACGCGGGCGACGTGTCGACCATGGAAGGCTAAACAAAAGTTCTTAGTCGCCGCTCTTGACAGCCACCTGGCGCTCCTCGGGCGTCATCTGCTTCCACAGGATCTCCAGATCCTGCTGCACCCGGCCGTTGGATGGGTCCTGATGCAGAGCCTTTGCGAACCAGCGATAGGAAGTCGGCAGATCGCGCGCTACGCAATGCCCGGTCGCATACATCGCGCCCATCAGGGTCAGCGCGCGCGCGTTGGAGTGGCCGGCGGCCGCGCGTAGATTCTTCTGCGCGAGATCGCAATTCTCAGCAACCCCGGTTCCGTACAAATATTTCTCGCCTTCCGCGACCAGCTTTTCATCGCCCCTTAAGACCGGACCCGCGGGCACAACCGCCTTCGGCGCCGGCTTGGGTTTAGGCGCCGGTGCTGGTGGCGGCGTGGCGACCGCGGTTGCTGCGGGTTCCTTTGTATCTGCGGGCGCAGAAGCCTCAGGAGCGGCAGCGTTATCCGCAGGCGCGGGCGTCTCCGTCGCAGAATCAGGCGGCGCGGCGGGCGCGGGTGTCGATGCGTCCGCTTGATTCGCTGCGCTCTCGTCATTCTTCGCCGATTCGGCGGTTCGGTCGCATCGGATTCGGCCGGAGCAGCGCTGGTCGTCGCCGGTGGCTGCACGTCGGCGGGTTTCGCTGCAGGCGCCACTTTCACTGGCGGGGCACTAGCCTTCGTCGGCGGCGGTGGACTTTGAGCTTCAGGCGTTGCCGCCGGTGGCGATGAAGCAGATGTCGGGGCCGCGGACGAAGCCGGTGATGTGCTCTCCACCGCCGGATACCCGTCGTGCGTCCAGTGCCAGAGCATCAACCCTGCGGCCACCACCAGCAGCACCAGGGTCAAATACAATTTCGCGCGGCTCTTCGGAGGTTCATCTTCCAACAAGTAGTCGAGATTGCGAGAAGGCGCCTGAGTGCTCACCGGCTGCACGGCGGGAAGTTTGGGTTCGGTCACCGCTGGAGCTTCACTGGTTTGCCGCTCGACCGGGGCCTGCTCGGCCGCAGTTTCCTGGCGCAGGGTAGCGCCGCACATGCCGCAGAAACGGTACATGTCCCGGTTCTCGTAGCCACACTCTGGGCAACGGATGGTCATAGCCTCATTCATCACTATACTGATTCTAATCCTGTCTTCGAGATTACCGTTGGGTGTCTTGCTTACGGGATGCAGGTGAGAGTGGAAGCGTAGGCCTGAATTTGCTCGACCTGTTCGGGGAGCGCACCCACGAACTCGAACCCGTGCAGGAAGCCCATGCGATGCCGCACCACCGCTCGCAGCACCAGTTCAGATCCGTCGGGAATGGAGAATTCCAGCGACACCATTTCTCCGGGGAGCAGTTCAGCACTGACCACCGCGCCCAGCCCAGACTCAGCAATTTCGGTGCAGCGCCCGTGGATGCGGACGTAACCATCCTGCCCCAGAACCTTGACGATCAGAGGCATGTCGCTGCGATACCGCGGAAAGCGGCGGTGCTCGCGTTGTTTCTTCGCGGCGGCAGCATCACTGGAAGAAGATGGAGTCATTCTCGAAGGCACAAATCCCTGCCTTCTTACGATAATCAATGGGAGGCATTCTGCCTACCCATGCACAGGTTACTCCGGTCACGTCGAGCCTCTTCTCGGAGGGCACGGCTTCAGCCGTGCCGCCAGGCAGCTGAACTCGATTCCCGCGCCCATCGGGCGCAACTACCGACAACTTGCGGCCACCATGCTGCCTGTGCCGCAGTAAGAATCTCGCTGCTCGCATTGGACGACCCCACCCATCCGCAAAAACGCGGATGATGGCCCCACCCGCCCCGCTATCGCGGCTTCAGCATTCTCTCGAAGCATCCCGCCATACGGCTCCGCAGCAGATCCCGATCGAAGCCCACCGCCGGAGCGGCTTCGACCTCGCCGCGCAGCTCGGGTATCTCTCGGGGCAGGGCGTCCGCATCGGCGACCGACGGCGGCACGCTGATCTCACTCTCAGGCGAAGCAGGCGAGGCGGATTCATCCTTCTTCGCTACCGCTTCTTGTAGCAAGTGCCAGGCCTCTTTGTAGCGAGCATATCTGTGTTTCTTGCAGTGGGGCGACAGTTGTATCTGAGAAGACAGGCGGACCACAATTTCGGCTGGCAGAATGTACCAGACGTCCTCGGGAATGACGTAGGCGGCAAAGAACTCCACCTGTTCGCTGGTGTAGCGTGGCCTGAGGGCTTCGGCGGGTTGGATAGGGCACCTATATCCGTCCCTCGACGCGGCACACGGTGGACTTGACTTGTATGCGCAGGAAGCGTCCGTTGGCCTCGACGGCGAAATCATAGCGCGAGGATTCTCCCCAGGGCTTCGACACCCGGAATCCGTGTTCGGCAGCCCGCGCCATAAAACGCATTTCCGCCCATTCGCCACGCTCTTTGACGGTGTCGAACGATGCTTCAGCAGATTTCATAAGATAAGCACCAATAAAAAAGGCGGCCCGGAGGCCGCCGTTCCTTTCTCGACTCTATAATTCAATTATATCACACAGCAATGGGATAGTCGGACAGCATAGCTAAGAATATTTTCGCTTTAGATCCAGAGAGATGAGTGCGATCGTGTAAGTTTTGCCTATTGACAAGATTCCGGTTCCAAAAAGGGAATCGCTGTGACGGGGGTGCCGTGATAGGGGTGCCCCATTTCTCGCGCCTTTTGCGAGAAGTGGGGCCTTTCTAATGGAAGCGGGCCGCGCGCCGTCCATCTAAATAATCCGTCATCCTGAGCGAAGCAGAGGCGGAGCCGATGCGCAGTCGAAGGACCTTGCGTCCCTCTGAATCGGCAGGGATGTTTTGGAAGGGCACGGCTTCAGCCGTGCCGCCAACAAGCTGACCTCAATTCCCGCGCCCATCGGGCGCAACTACGACAACGCTGAAATCTCTAAAATAAGGTTCCGTGGAATCCCACGTTTCGAAAACCGCGGAGCGTAGGGCATCCGTTCTCTTAGTTGCGCGCTTGAATGTTCTGTTTCAAGAGTTCGCGGAGTTCGGCCAGTTGCTCGCCTGCCAGCGCGCGCTTGGGAAGAATGTTGAAGCAGGCTGGAGACGTGTAAAGAAGAAACTGGTTCTGACCTTCCACCGACCGGATGTAGTTCTTCCATTCCACATCGCTGGACCCGCCGTTCCAGCGCCAGTGTGCTCCGGAAACATCGAATACCACCGTCCTAATGCCATGGGCTCCGGGTTGTTTTGAGAATTGCCGTCCCATCATCCAGCGTGGCCAGATTCCTAGTAGCACAATCCACGCGCCAACGAGCGCAAAGAACGGCAGGAGGTTCCTTGCCGCTTGAACGCTGGGTTTTACCAGGAAGCCGAGGAGAATAAAAGCCGTAAACAGAACCCCGATCCACACAAAGAGCCGCCGCGACCACTTACGCCAGCCACCACGATTGCGGTGCACAACGTAGGACTCGGTGAAATCCTTCTGCGTCAATTCATAGGTTATCTGCATGGCTGCTGCATTCTGGCAGAGAGTGCTGGGCGATGCAATGAGGAGTCGTCGTCAGCCAAAATAACAAAAAAGCCCCGCTCTCGCTAGGCGGCCGGGTGGCCCACACATTCGCGTTCTGTGCGAATGTGTGGGGTTACGCTGCTGCCTGCGCCACAGTAAGAATCCCGCTGTTTGCATTTGACTACCCCACTCATCCGCAAAGAACGCGGATGAATGGGCCACCCGCCTATCGGCGGTAGTGGCATCGCCCCATCCACAAGCTCAGGGCAGGCCCTTCGCAAACCGCTCGAACGACGGGGCACCCACAGCAGTAATTGTGTCGGCGGTTGAAAGGCTGGGGCCACCCGCCTGAAATCACTCCCGTTTGTGGCGGGTCAGTGCCACGGGCTTATCAAATCGCTCAGCGAAGTCCACAATCGTCTTGTCATCGAAATACTCAGAGGGGGGCCATGAAATAGGGAGGCCGTTTGGGGGCCAAAATTGGATTGCAGCCGGATCATAAGAGCTATCGGCCTGGACCTCGGGAAGAGACCGACCTTCCAATTTGTACATCCATTTGACCGCCTGCAATTGAAGTACAAGATGTCCCACTACATAGGTGAAAGTGAACTCCACTAGGTCTGTGCGAGTACGCAAATCGAACGCCAGGTGACGCTTGGAATAAAGCCTGATCTTTCCTCTGCCGCAAAATGCAGCCAGCCACATCTGGACCCCATCAGGGATATCAAAGGATTCGCGGAAACGATTTCGATCCATAGACGTAAAGAATGGGTCTTCGGCTTTTAAGTGCATATGATCGGCTATGACCGCCTTCTCAAAGGCAAACTGCGCGAGAAGGCAAACTCCTTGATATAGGATGGACATTGACGAGCCGTCTCGTATCGTCTGCGAGAACGTTTTCTTAATTCGATCCTCAATTCCGCTCATCCATGTCTCATTACATTTCTTGCATACCACCTTCGCGGTCAGATCCGCGGGGAAGGACTTCCATCTTTTGAGTTTTTCCTCGTACCGATGCTCGTGGGTTATAAGATTTCCTCCAATAGGAAGGAGCAAATTGCCTATCCATTGGCCCCAAACGTGTTCCGATGAGAGCTTCGTGGATTCAGCCCGACAAAATGCACATGACCTCATCCACGCAGATTAGCAGCACTCCCGTGCGCTCTCCAATCCATCAAAAATCCAAAAGGATAAGCGTGTGCCGGTGGGTGGGGCACGGAAGAGAGTGCAGCGAAGTTCCTACGGTGGTGGGCAGCATCGCACCCCACACATTCCCGTTCAGAGAACGCGGATGAATGGGCCCTTCGCAAAATCCGGCCTTTCATCGATTTCGGCCGGGTGGCCCACACATTCGCGTTCTGTGCGAATGTGTGGGGTTACGCTGCTGCCTGCGCACAGTTAAGAATCTCGCTGCTTGCATTTGACTCCCCACTCATCCGCAAAGAACGCGGATGAATGGGCCACCCGCCGCTCAACTCAAAGGGACCGGGACGAAAGGCCCGGCTGTTCTGCTGAAAAAGCGCGGGACCAATTCAGAGCACGCTTTCCGAGCTTCAAGGTAGCCTAGCTCAGCTAGTTGCGGGATGGTGCTCGCCTTGTCCAAAGCAAAACGGCCCTCGGGGACTGCAGGATTGACTCTCATCACCCTTTCATGCCCGACTAGGAATAGGCGATTCCAAGGCTCCCACCCGATTGGCCGCGCAGGGCTACCTCCATTGCATCCCACGCCCAATCTTTCACGCCTCTGTCCCGCTCGTATCATTTGGGAAACTGCGTGCAACCCAGCGACAGTACATTCACCTGTTTCGGGCTCTTGCCGAGCCAGCTTCTGGCCTCGACAACGGCGTTTCCGACAGGGTTGTTTGCCCACAGGCCTCCGTCAATATAGAGCGCACCTCCCGCGCCGCGATGAGCCGGGAAATAGGTCGGGGCGGCAGTTGTTGCTAAGGCGACGTCAACCATGGGAACCCGGAAATCGGTCAAAAATCTCCGATGATGGCGCGTCTTATAAATGTGAATCTCGCCGGTGTTCACGTTAAAGCTTGGTATCAGGAGGCGAACCTTTGAATCGCCGAGAACGGATTCCTTGAAGACCTCCCTCAATGCATCTCTCAGGGGCTGCGCAGGATACTTTGAAGATAGTAGATAGCGTAAAAGTCTGATCGGCGCAGATAAGAAATGAGCAGGAAAGATTTTCGCGCCGTGCTTTCGATAGAATCCCGTGATCTCCTCGGCCGTCAGGCCGAGCCCAAGGGCGAGCGCAATTATCGCGCCCGTCGAAGTCCCCGCAATCAGGTCGAAATAACGATAAATTGGGCCCTGTAGCGACTTCTCGATTTCCGCTAGAAACGCCGCCGGGAAAACTCCCTTTCCCCCCGCCGTCAATCGACAAAATCCGACATTCTTTGAGGGCAACCAACTGCGGAACCGTCTTGACACTGTGAAACCTCCCTTTAAGTTGTGTTTACCTATGGAACCAGATGCCGAAACCAGGAGCGATTCGCGAGTAGTCTAAGTCCCCGGATTCTTTTATTGAACGAGCACTCCCCGAACCGCCGACCGCACCCGCATGGACACGGCTGCTTGTTGGCACGTTGCTTCTTCATACCTAACATTCTGATAGCTGAAGACGCCTGCTCCGGACTTCTGCAGCGCAAGGAGCTCCATATAATCCTCTAGCTCCCCGATTTTCCCGTGCTTCAGTTCGCTAAAAGGCAGCTGACCACCAAATTTCAACTTATGACTGATTGCGTACAGGTAAGGTACAAGGCAAAACGACGCGAAGCCGGGCAGCGTTGGCTCGCTCGACAACTTGAGAAGCAACCGCAGAGGCGAACCCAAACAAAGAGTTGCGTCCGGATTAACGTGAAAGCTGCCAGTTCTCGGAATCTTGCGTCCGGCTCCATGATCGTTGGGGTCCCGCTCGGGGAAGTGATCTGGAACTGTGATACGGAGGTGATATGAATCTGAAATCTGAGGCCGGTCCTTTGCGACAGCCGCAAATCGGAATTCACCCTCGATTACGATTTCCGCCCCCGAGATCGGCCGCAACGCCATCTCCGAATACGTTTTTAAGAATTCTCCTAATCCGGGTACGATCACGAAGCACCGCCACTATTTGACCCACGGCTTTGCTGGTGTCTCCGTGATCACGTGAACTCTTGGCGGCACCGCAGCCAGAGACGATAACGACAGCTTTTGTCGGAGGGTGACGGGATTGACACTCGCCCCCAGCTTCTGGAGGCTTTGTCCGCCGATGAAATCTAAATCCGCCGACTCCGTGATTGAGGCTAGGTCTGCTTTCGCCTGAGCCAGCCAAGCGAAAAAGTTGTTTTCGAGCTTCTTCTGACGTCCTTCGTCCGTGTACCACTTATCAGCGAAATCCTCCGCGGGATTTACAGGATTAGGGACGCGCGGTCGCGCCGAATGAATCAGCCCCCCCATCTCCGCAAGGATTCGCTCCATCGCTTCACCCAGATCGGATTCACCTTCGTACGCGCGGGCAGCAAGTGTGGTGATGACGATAGAGATCGGGTGAACATCCGGATTGTGGCGGAACATGATATCGCGGTGACGCTTCAGCAATTGGACGCATCTCTGTAGAGGAGTTTTCCACCGAAAAGCCGGTAAATCTTCGATTGTGGCGGCTCGAGCGTCGGCCACACGCTTTTCCAGCAGTTCCGTCGCCAACCTCATCCTCGACTCGAACCAGCGAGCATAGCCCTCGGGTTACTGATATTCCAGTCCTGACTGATCTGGCGGTAGGTCAGTTTTCGATCATCGGTGATTGAGACAGTTAGATTCGCCACCTGCTGCGCTAGCGTTCTGTCAGACCCAGCCTTTAACATCGCATCTTCGATGGCCATCCTGAAGTGTCGCTTCGGGAATACACGGGACAATGTCCATGTGGAAGTTCAGGTGATCTGCATAGTTCAATCGCCAGCAACGGTGCTTCTCCTCCTTGGGTTCGCTAATCCTGCGCGCGACCCAGTAAGCTTCTACATCGGTGCCGATCAATTTCTTCAGCTGTTCCTGAGTCCAAGTCTCCTTCGTAACGCCTTGATCGAGCTTGCAACTAAGATCGAGGTCAAAAGCTGCTTTCTGGTCGAGCGGCCGATTTACGGTACCCAAGCGGAAGGACCCCTGTACGTAAATGTGGGGGCTATACTGCGACGAAGCGCTCTCGGGGCGACCAAACCAGCCGCCGATGTCTTTGTACCGGGCCTCCGCAGCTTCATACGCCGAGTCCGGTATCTCAATCGAGTTGACAATGGCTTCCAGGATTTGATGACGATTGGAAACAAGCATGAGATGCATCCCCCGTGCCGACAGAGTTCAGCGAGCGGCACTTGCAGTTGAATTTACGAGGTCGGACGAAGCCGAGGGGCAGGGCTTCGGGGACTGCTAGAAGAGTCAGTACGAAGTCAATTACCCACAGGGGGCAAAGTCAGGCCATGGTACAGCAAACACTGTATACCACAGCAAGTGGGCCCAACGCAATGGCCGCAAAATATGGGATCGTACTGGCAACTCTAGGGGCCATCTTGACCAAGAACGGGACAAGGACGGAGCGTTGGGAGGGGCCGCATCTTACCGATCACAGACCGGGGTGCCTGTAGATGATCAAGACGTTGTACCGGGATCAGAGCGGCTGATGGGCGGCTGGTAGTGAAGGCTACCATGGGGGCGGACGAAGTTGTAGTGATCGGTCCAAGCAGCGAGAGCGAGATTGCGCTGAACGGAGTCGGGCCAGTGAGTGGCGTAGGCCCACTCGCGTAAGGCGGTCTGGATGAAGCGTTCGGCTTTGCCGTTGGTTTGCGGCGAGTACGGGCGGGTGCGGCGGTGTTTGAGGACCATCTGGAAACAAGCGCCGCGAAACTGGTGAGAGCGATGGCGACGCTGCCGTTATCGGTGAGCAGGGCGCGAACGGTGATGCCATGGCGAGCGAAAAAGGCAACGGCATCCTGGAGAAAGGCGATG
>CAWHVH010000009.1:0-226929 GCA_963832635.1 Terriglobia bacterium
CTTTCAGGACCCGGGATTTTAAGTTGAGGCGAAATGCGGGCGTGAGCGCAGCGGGAGCCCGCTTATATCGCATTAAGCGTTGATATGTGTAAGTAAATGTGTCGGTTTTGACGATTTTTCACCCCGTTGCAGATAAGCTAATCTCGCTGTTTCTTCGTCAGGTGGATTGGCGTCGGCGAGTGAGTCCCTTTGCCGAGGCCTCGGATCCAGGTGGTTCACGGAACGGTTCCACAGAAATGCGCTCGTAACACACGTCCAGCACGGTCAAGTGTTCTGTACCGCCCGGCACTTGCAGGACTACGCTGTCACCCGCTGCCGACTTCATCAACGCGCGCGCCAGAGGTGACACCCAACTGATGTGGTTGCGATTGAGATCGATTTCGTCTGTGCCCACGATGCTCACCACTCGCGACACTCCCGCGGCATTGGCATAGCGCACGGTCGCTCCGAAGAATGTCCTTGTCGCCGCCTGCCCCGTTCTCGGAGCTTCCGGGTCCACCACTTCCGCGGCTTCGATTCGCTTCGTGAGAAAGCGAATCCGCCCATCGATCTGCCGCAGCCGCCGCTTGCCGTACCGATAGTCGGCGTTGTCGCTGCGATCGCCGTTGCTGGCAGCCCACGCCACCACCTCCGTCACGGCCGGGCGTTCCCTGGTGAGCAGAAACCGGTGCTCATCTTTGAGGCGCTGCAGACCGCTCCGCGTTATGTAGTTCTTGCCCGGCGTCGCGGGCTCGTCCGCTTGTGGTTTTCTCGTAAACCCTTTTCGCATGTCGTAGGTCTTTCCAGGGCGAATCCAGTGGTTTGCCGACTAATCGGGAGTTGGATCGCGCTGCACGACAACTAAAAACACCACACCGACAATGGTAAACATTCGGAATGCCTCTTCCTGTCCATTCCACATTTTCGACTGCCACATCAGAAACCATTCGCCCCCGACATCGAGGAATGCCACCAACCACATTAGCAGGCTCGTCGTCAGCGCAATCACGGCGACGTTCAGTGCCGCGGCGAATTGCGCCTTGTCCGCACGACACGATTTCAACAGTCGAACACCAGCCCACCAGCATAGAAGCATAGTGACTGATTCCCAGGCGATGATGACGATGTAGAAGACCGTATGTACTACCGGCGAATTGACGGCGCGCCACATGACGTGGTTCCCCGGAAAGGTTGAGTCCATCATGAGGACGTGGCGGACAAACTCATAGTTGGAGCCGTAATCCGTGATGTTGTTTAGGACCAGAATCGTGTAGAAAAGTGCGATTGCAAAAACGAGAACCGCTTTGGAAAAGCGAAGCGCCATTACATGCCGCATAGGTTGTCGCACGCGGGAATTATATCTCTTGGTGCTTACCACGAACTTTCTTGGAGTGCGCACACGTTCTGATTAACGGGCAAACCTTCAACAATCCAACGTGGCAGCGTTGGCCGGCGCAACTCTTGTCCGTTCTACACTACCCGTTGTGTATGCCGTCGTCGTACCCACTCTTCGCAAAGTACACGAAGGACGGGGCACCCGCAGCTGTGTAGTGGCTTCTGCAGTGTTTGAAGGCCGGGCCACCCGCCCACTTTCCTTGCACTCGGATCGCAATGGACGGCAATGGACGGCGGAACGGAGACCTTGCCAGGGGTATAATTTTGGCCCATGCCCGACCCAATCAGTGCCGCGTTAGCTAAAGAGGGCCTCGAACCCGTGAAGGGCTTGCTACAGCGAGTAGCCGGGCCGCTCGGCGACGAGGTCGGCGAATCCTTGGCCCTCATCGCCCGGCCCTATCGCATCAAGCTTAGCCTGAAGATGTTCCACAAGACACAGCGAATGCTGAGCGAAGCAGGCATCGCGCCACAGACCGTGCCTCCGAGATTGTTCCTGCCGATGTTGGAGGCCGCTTCGATCGAGAACGACGAAGACCTGCACACCAAGTGGTCCGCACTGCTGGCCAATGCCGCCTCGTCGCCGGGCAAAGTGCACCCCTCCTACATCGAGATTTTGAAGCAATTGACGCCCGACGACGCTCGATTTCTCGACAAGCTTTATATCGCGACAAACGACACGAGGTTTCGTCGACTGAAAGGCTTATTGGGCGAGCATCAGTTCGGTATTCCGTTTCAAAATATCGTGAGGCTTGGCCTAGTCCAAACCACTTACGGAGTTGATGGGATGAAAGTCCACATCACAGGCGGTGGGGATCCATTTGTATCCGGGGACATGGACGAGGATCACTGGTTGACCGATTTCGCTGTTGGGTTCATCGAGGCTTGCCGTGCGCCGAAAATTATTGAAGGTGAAAAGTAGCGGAGATTCCAGGGCCGCGGATTAACCAGCACCCGCATCTCCGGTGCGGAACCTAGGCTTAGGTTCCTCGCCGTCTGTCCCTGCATTTCCCGCCATTTACTAAGGAGTAGTAAACTACTCCGCATCATCAGTTATGGCCAAGCAGTGCACTGATTCCGCGAAGTCTTCAAACGGAGCGAATTTCGGATTCGAGCAGAAGTTACCGAAGCTCATCTCAGGGGAATTGCGAGTGAACGGTGCTGAGAGTATTACAGGCAGGTATCTTTGAGCAAAGGGAACTCGAGGAAGACAAAACAATCTGTCAGTCGGTCAATCCTCGAGATGACCGCGAAGCAGGCGCGGGCATTTCTTTTGAAGCCGGAGAGCTACTGCAGCCTCGACCTCCCTCCCTACTTCGTATTCTCAAAGATACTTTCCGCAGTATCCAAGAACCTGCTTGGGAAGACCCTCGCGAGCATGTCTTCTAAGCCTCGCGATTACGAGGGCGTCAACTATTCGATGCTCTCCAACAAGGATGGTCGCCATGCGTGGAGGCCCTTCCAACTCATCCATCCTGCGCTCTACATCGCCCTCGTGGATCAGATGACGCAGCCAGCGAATTGGAAGGTAATACGTGCCAGATTCAAGGAGTTTCAGAATCCGCCCAATTTCAAATGCCTCAGCATTCCGGTTGAGGCATCATCCAACACCGTCGACAAGGCTGCACAAGTTCGGAATTGGTGGCTCGGAATCGAACAGGGCTCAATTGAGCTGGCCCTGGACTTCAATTATGTGGTGCACGCCGACATCACCGATTGTTATGCCGACATCTATACGCACTCCATCGCATGGGCGTTGCATACGAAGGCTGTGGCCAAGGCGAAAAAGGGGGATAAATCGTTTCTTGGGAACGTTATCGACTCGCACATCCAAGATATGCGACACGGGCAAACCAACGGCATTCCGCAAGGCAGTGTCTTGATGGATTTCATTGCCGAGCTAGTTCTCGGGTACGCCGATCTTGATCTCAGCAAGCGCCTTAGTAACGCCGGTATTACAAAGTTTCAAATTTTGCGCTACAGGGACGATTACAGGATCTTTGTTCAGAATCCGCAACGTGGTGAAGCCATCCTGAAATGCCTGACAGAGGTGCTGATCGACCTTGGCCTAAAGCTCAACACCGGCAAAACTACTGGATCCTTACAGGTAGTAACCTCTTCTATAAAGGCAGACAAGCGAGGTTGGCTTCGTGGCCGACAAGGCGACCGGAATCTGCAGAAGCACCTACTGATAATTCACGCTCACGGTGTCGATTTCCCGAATACGGGTAGCCTCACGACAGCTCTCGCGCACTTCCATGAACGACTAACCAAAGCCAAGCGAATCCAAAACCCGCACGTCTTGGTCAGCATCGCCATAGACATTGCATACACCAGCCCAAGGACCTTCCCGGTGTGTGCAGCAATTATTAGCAAGCTTTTGACTGCCCTAGACACCAAGGATGATCGAGTCGAAGTCATTAAGAAAATCTACCGCAAGCTTTCCCAGCTTCCGAACACAGGCCATATGGAGGTCTGGCTCCAGCGCATTAGTCACTCACTCGAGCCGAAACTCGCTTATAAAGAGCAGTTGTGCCAACTGGTCAAGAATCGACCCGCGGACATCTGGAATAACGACTGGATCACATCAACGAAATTGAAAGCCGCCTTAGACCCGTCGCAGATTGTTAGCAAGGCGAAGCTGCGATCTCTTAAGCCGGTCATTAAGCCGATCGAGATCGCGCTCTTTCCTGCGTCGTGGTACTGATTGACGGGTGGCCCATCATTTGCATTGCACCATTCCCACGGAGGTTGCCCATCCTTGCGTTTTTTGCAACAGCCTGCCCTGAGCTTGTCGAAGGGGTGGGCGGCGATGCTGCCGGCGGAACTCTTGCCCGTTCTACACCGCCCGTTGTGTATGCCGTCGTCGTTCCCGCCCTTCGCCTCGCGAAGGACGGGGCACCCGCATCTGTGGTGGCTTCCGCAGTTTGAAGGCCGGGCCACCCGCCCCGCCCACTCTTAGGTCTTCGGAACGGATTCGCGTTGCTTTACGTTCAGATCTCGCGCATGGCAATCATCAAAACTGCAACCTCTTATTTCGCCTGCGCTAGCTTCGTAACAACCTCGGCAACTTTATCGAGTATCTGGTTCCAGCCCTCTAGTTGACCGCTATTTTTCGCGCTCTCCATGGGTTCATTTCCAATGTGGGTGAGTTTCGTCTGGCCGTTTCCGAGATCCTCAAAGATGGTCACGTCGTACGCACCGTCTATGGCCTCATGTTCTATTCCTGAGAAGAACCGGGGACATCCATGATAAGTAAAAGTCAAGAGGAGACGGAGGTCTCCTGACGCTTGGAAGAGTAGGTTCTCGAAGCGAGGGTGAGGCGGTTAGGTTAGCCAACAACCAGCGATCGTTGCAGCGCGGCCAAAGCAGCAGCTTGGCCAGACATCCATTTGCGGGAACCGAAGCGGAGTCCGGTCCACGAAGTATGAGTTAGGGTTTTCCGGCCGGCCTCGATACAGACGGTAAGGAGCATCGGGAGTCGAGACTCCTCTGCCCAGTCCCCAAGTTGGCGAGGAACGGCCGGATGATCGCTGAGTTCAAAGTTTTTCCTTCTTAGGCAGCTTTTTGGGTCGGCTCTTCCAAAGGCACGCGCAGTTGAAAGGGCTGACGGCTTTTGTCGACGGCCAGCAGATAGGTGACGAGTTTGCGCGCCACGGCCAGGGTGGCGCGGTTGCGATGTCCGCGCTCCAACTCGCGGGCGTGCAGCGCCGCCAGTTGCGGATTCCACCGCGGGGCCAGCTTGGCGGCCTCGATCAGTGTGGTTTGCAGCCAGTGGTTGCGCTGTTTCGAGATGGGTCCGCGTTGCTGCTTGCCCGCCGAAGACTTCAAGGCGGCAGTCAGTCCGCAGTAACTCATGGCATCGGAGCCGGAGTGGAAGCGCTGTGGATCGCCGACCTCCAGCGCCCAGGTCAGAGCCGTAATTTCTCCGACGGCAGGAATCGACATCAATCGTTCCACTCGTTGCGCCAGTTCGAGGTCGGCGAGCAACTCGCGGACCAGCCGTTTCTGCGTGCTCTCGAACATCTCCAGCGCGCCGCGGCTCAAGCGCAGCAGATCGATCACCGATTCCGGCACCTCTTCGAGTTCTTCCAGCAGACTGGCGAAATATTTCTTGCGGTGCAGCTTCTCCTTCACGTAAAGCGCGCCGCTTTCCATCAGCAGCCCGGCCATCTTGTTCTTCATGCGCACCGCTTCGCTCACCACCAGGCTGCGATAGCGCAGCAGGCGGCGCAGTTCGCGAATCCGCGGCGTGGCCACATAGCAGGCCGGCAAAAGATTGCAGCGCACCAGATCGGCGATGGTGCGGGCATCGAGGCTGTCGCTCTTTTTCTTGCCCGCGCTGATGGCTTTCATCTTGGCGGGATGCGCCATCTCCAGTTGCTGGCTGTAGGGCTTCAGCGTGTCGTAGATCCAACTGCTGAACAGGGTCGCTTCCAGCGCCCCGCGCCAGGGATGCGGTCGAGCTACGGCCCACCGCCGCAGGACCTCGCGTTGCGCCAGCACGCTGCCTTCTTCCACGATCTCGCCCGCAGCGGTCTTGACACAGAAACTGATGGCTTTTTTGTGAACGTCGAATCCGATATAGTGAAGGCTGTTCATAGGGTTCTCCGAGTGAGCTTTCTGAGTCGGCGCTTTCCTCGCCGATCTCAGCATCGTAACCGCTTCGAGAACCCTTCTTCATTTCACTTATGCATTCATACAGACGGAACGTTTCCCAGTTGTTTAGGCGAATGGAAATTGGTGAACGTCCCGTCTGTCCCCGGTTTTTTCTCCCAATAGGCAAGATTTTGTGATCACGCTTGCAGCGCTAGGCCGTCTAAGATAGTCGGCCGACATGTTCGCTCTCACTATTTGGGACGAGACCTCTCATCTCGAGTGTGCGTGGGCCTTGCAGCGGAAAGAAGGAGTTACAGCATGGGAAATATTAGCCGTCGCGATTTTCTGGCTGTGGCCGCGGCGCTTGGTGCGGAAGCGGCTTGGGGTCGCTCATTCTCGACTCCCTCGAAGATTTCCTGGCGCGAGCGTCGCGACCTTTTCCCGGAAGGGGTAGCCTCTGGCGATCCCGACAGCAACAGCGTATTGCTGTGGACCCGGCGGGCTCCGCAGTCCGAACCGCAGCCTAAACCGGCCCAGGAACTGATCGTCGAAGTGGCGCTCGACCAGACGTTCCAGCGGGTGATCGCAACTCAGAGAGTGTCGATTTCGGCGGAGGCGGATTGGACCTGTCGTGTGCTGGTCGGAGGACTGAAGCCGGCCCAGGTCTATTGGTATCGCTTTACCGATCCTGAGGGTTCCGGCAGCCGCCTCGGCCGCACCATCACCGCGCCTGCCGATGGTGATTCCCGGCCGGTACACTTCGCGTTCGTCAGTTGTCAGAACGCAAACCTCGGAGCGCAGAACGCGTACCGGAGAATGATCTTCGAGGATGAGCACGCTTCTGAGCAGGACCGGCTCAGCTTTGTTCTGCACCTGGGCGACTTCATCTACGAGCTGGTCTGGTATCCGGAGGACCGCGCCACTTATTACGACCGCAAGGTCAGGGAAATCGTTCGTTATCCGCAAGGAGAGAAAATTGACGACTTCCACATCCCAGTGGACGTGAATGACTACCGTGCTGTGTATCGCGCCTACCTGCATGATCCCGACCTGCAGGACGCTCGTGCCCGCTTTCCCTTCGTTCCCATGTGGGATAACCATGAGTACAGCTGGCAAGGATGGCAAGCCTTGCAAGTGTTCGACGGCAAAACGCGTCCCGCGCAGACGCGCAAGGTTGCTGCCATGCAGGCATTTTTTGAGTATCAGCCCGCGCGTATGGTGAAGAGCGGTGGTCCCTCGTTAGAAGAGTTCAACCCACCTAAGGTTCAAGATGCCCCGGTCACTGTTTTCGATGAGCATGGACTCGGGCAGGAGGCCAACAATCTTGCGGCGATCCATAGTCTGAAGGGACACCGGTCGCTCCGCTGGGGCCGGAACGTGGAACTCATTATCACCGACGAGCGAAGCTACCGATCGGAGGATCCCGGAACCAAGTTTGCTGACGCAGATTTCTTCAATAAGGACTATTCGGAGTTCGTGCCCGAGGAGGTGTTTGAAATACTCGATGGCGGCCGGGATTACAACGGAGGCAAACCGCCCGACACCATCCGTTTCGGGGACAAGCAAGTTCCGAACCTGCGTAAGGCGGATCCCGCGCAGACCATTCTCGGAGCCGAGCAAAAAGCGTGGTTTCTGGAACGACTGCGGAATTCGAAGACTACCTGGAAGATCTGGGGAAGCACAACTGCGACGCTGGATATGCGGACCGACCCGCAGAACCTCCCTCCAGGGATGGTTGCCAGCGCCTGGCCCGGTGCTGGCTATGCCGGCTTTGGCGGCGGCGACGTCAGCACCGCCTATCAGGAGCGCGGCGAAATCTACGATTTCATTCAAAAGCACGCGATTACGGGGTTTGCCACGGTGGCGGGCGACCGGCATAGCTTCTGGGCTGGTTTATCGGCGAAGTCTCTTCCGCCGAAGCCTTTTGACCCCGTAGGTGTGGCGTTCGTGGTTGGATCCATCTCCGCGCCCGGAATGGTGGAGTCTATGGAACATCACCCGGCCAAAGACGCTCCGCTGCGGGCTCTGTTCCTCGGGCAAGGTCCGGGTGACAACGGTCCGCAACCCACCGTTAATATGCTGGTGCGTCACGGTGTCCGGTCATGCCTGGAATATGCGAAGAGTGGTGACGTGCAAAAGGCACGCCAGCTTTCCAACCGGGATTTGTCACCGCACCTGTCGTTTGTTGACATGGGCGGCCATGGCTATGCGGTCGTGCACGCAGCGGCGGACCGGCTGGAAACGGAATTCATCTGCCTGCCGCGTCCCATCGTTCGCCAGGACCAGCCGGATGGCGGACCGATTCTCTATCGGGTTCGACACGCTGCCAGGCTCTGGCGCAAGCACGAACGTCCGAATCTCGAGCAGAAGGTGATAGAAGGCAATCCGGCGTTTTCGATTTAGGGGCGGCGAACAGGTTTATCCGGCCAGGGTAACTCGGGGACATCCATGATAAGTAAAATGTCAAGAGGAGACGGAGGTCTCCTGACGCTTGGAAGAGTAGGTTCTCGAAGCGAGGGTGAGGCGGTTAGGTTAGCCAACAACCAGCGATCGTTCAGAGCGGCCAAAGCAGCAGCTTGGCCAGACATCCATTTGCGGGAACCGAAGCGGAGTCCGGTCCACGAAGTATGAGTTAGGGTTTTCCGGCCGGCCTCGATACAGACGGTAAGGAGCATCGGGAGTCGAGACTCCTCTGCCCAGTCCCCAAGTTGGCGAGGAACGGCCGGATGATCGCTGAGTTCAAAGTTTTTCCTTCTTAGGCAGCTTTTTGGGTCGGCTCTTCCAAAGGCACGCGCAGTTGAAAGGGCTGACGGCTTTTGTCGACGGCCAGCAGATAGGTGACGAGTTTGCGCGCCACGGCCAGGGTGGCGCGGTTGCGATGTCCGCGCTCCAACTCGCGGGCGTGCAGCGCCGCCAGTTGCGGATTCCACCGCGGGGCCAGCTTGGCGGCCTCGATCAGTGTGGTTTGCAGCCAGTGGTTGCGCTGTTTCGAGATGGGTCCGCGTTGCTGCTTGCCCGCCGAAGACTTCAAGGCGGCGGTCAGTCCGCAGTAACTCATGGCATCGGAGCAGGAGGGAAAACGCTGGGGATCGCCCACCTCCAAGGCCCAGGTGAGAGCGGTAATTTCTCCGACCGCTGGAATCGTCATCAACCGCTCGACTCGTTGCGCCAGTTCGGGGGCGGCGAGTAACTCGCGGACCAACCGCTTCTGCGTGCTCTCGAACATCTCCAGCGCGCCACGGCTCAAACGCAGCAGCTCGATCACCGATTCCGGCACTTCTTCGAGTTCTTCCAGCAGACTGGCGAAGTATTTCTTGCGGTGCAGCTTCTCCTTCACATAGAGCAGCGCCGGCTTTCCATCAGCAGTCCGGCCATCTTGTTCTTCATGCGTACCGCTTCGGTCACCACCAGGCTGCGATAGCGCAGCAGACGGCGCAGTTCGCGAATCCGCGGCGGCGCCACATAGCAGGCCGGTAATAGATTGCAGCGCACCAGGTCGGCGATGGTGCGCGCGTCGATGGCTATCGCTCTTCTTCTTGCCCGCGCTGATGGCTTTCATCTTGGCCGGATGCGCCATCTCCAATTGCTCGCCGTAGGGTTTCAGCGTGTCGTAGATCCAAGCTGCTGAACAGGGTCGCTTCCATCGCTCCGCGCCACGCTTGCGGACGGGCTGAGGCCCATTGCCGCAAGACCTCGCGTTGTGCCAGCACGCTGCCTTCTTCCACGATCTCGCCCGCAGCGGTCTTGACGCAGAAACTGATGGCTTTTTTGTGAACGTCGAATCCGATATAGTGAAGCGCTCTCCATGGGTTCATTTCCAATGTGGGTGAGTTTCGTCTGGCCGTTTCCGAGATCCTCAAAGAGGGTCACGTCGTACGCACCGTCGATGGCCTCATGTTCTATGCCTAATTCTGCAGGCTCAACCTTGTTTCCCTGCGGGTCGGAAAAGTACATGGAGGAAACGATCTTCTCTAGGGGAACAATCTCGTGGTATTCAACCGCATTCCAGCACTCCTGCCCGTCCGGCGTTCTCATGCAGAGGAGAGATTTTCCTCCCACGCGAAAGTCCATCTGACAAACCGGCGCAGTAAAGCCCTTCGGTCCCCACCACTGCATCACGTATTTCGGGTCGGTCCACGCCTTCCAAACCAATTCGCGTGGGGCATTAAAAACTCTTGTGACAACCATCCGCTCTGTCTCGTTCACCGTGCTTTTTGTCATCTCTGGACCTCCGTTCTTTTCATTTCGTTCACAACTACTTCCAGCTTGTCGAAACTCTCTTCCCAGAACCGGCGATAACTGTCGCCCAGTCGCTGACTGTCTTGATCGCCGCTGGCCTAAGCGTGCACACACTCTCTCGTCCACGCTTCGTCTTGATCACAATCCGCGCCCGCACCAGGTAGGCAATATGTTTTGAAATCATCTGCTGTGAAAGTGCAAACGGTTCCGTCAATCCATGCACAGAGGCAGGCCCATGGGAGAGTCGTTCGATCATTGCCCGCCGGGTGGGATCAGACAAAGCGGCAAACGTTGTACCTAATTTATCCACAACCGTATGGTAGTGGATTATCTGTCAATGTCAATTGTGAATTTTGCGATCCTAATCCACTGGGCCAGCGTTGGCTGGCAAGTTTCCGGGCGGGCTACACTGGAAGAGGCACGGTGCCGCGAGTTGCTCCTTCAAAAATAACGTCCTGTGAAGGACCCGGGATTTTAAGTTGAGGCGAATTGCGGGCGTGAGCGGAGCGGGAGCCCGCAGCCGAAATCCCGAGGCACGAGGGATCTGATTTAACTGGTGCCCGGGATCGGAATCGAACCGATACGTCCCTTTCGGGACCCGGGATTTTAAGTCCCGTGCGTCTGCCAGTTTCGCCACCCGGGCGGGCAGGGAAGTTGGTTGAAACCCAATATATCAGCTGACCGACTTGCAGCCGATGATCCAACCCGGCACCCGCGGGAGTCAGAACCACCTGGTGATCTTAAAGACTTCCTTCTCTTGACATCTGGTCCCACAGAGGTCACACTGCGGTTCCTCTGGCGCAGAGTTGCACCCTCCTCCCCAACCAGCGCTCGGCGTCCAGGACAAACCTGGGGAACTTTGAAAAAGTCAATCAAGCTAGGAGGCGCTATGAAGGAGCATCTCTGCGCGAAGTACACATGGCTCACAAGCTGGTTTTCCCTGGCCGGCGGAGCGCTGGCATTCTCGATTCTGGCCGCCTGCACATTACAGGCGCAGGTCAATGCCGTATACGTCAACGGAAACATCGGCACGGTCAGCAACAGCAATGTCGTGTACGGATACAGCAACGACGGCAGTGGCAACCTCACGCCGTTGCCGGGTTCGCCGTACTTAACCGGTGGTACGGGATCGGCCCCCGCGACGGGGATGTTCCTTGGGTTGCAGACCGATGATGACCAGCAAGTCATCATCAATAACGCCGGAACGCTGCTGTTCACCGTCAATGGTTTCAGCAATAACATCGCAGTCTTTGACATCAACTCCGACGGCAGCCTGACGCCGATCGCCGGTTCCCCGTTCACTTCCGGCGGTTCTCAGCCCGCAAGCCTGGGACTTTTCGATGGCGTGCTGAGCAATGGACAAAGTTTTCTGGTGGCGGTCAACAAGTCGAGCGATCCGACGCAGATCAATCCCAAAAAGCCCAATTTTCAGACGTTCACGGTGGCGACCGATGGGACGCTGATCCACAACACCGGTTCCCAGGTGACCTTGCCGATAGGAGCTTCGCCTTCGCAGGCTGCGATCGGGGTCCAGCACCTGGTCTTCGGAATGCAATTCGCGGGCGGGTCATCTCCGCCAGTTCCGTCGACGATCTACTCGTACCGGATTCGCTCCAACGGCACCTTGAAGCTGAATAACTCCGTGACCACGCCGAACCCGGGCAGCCTGTTTCTGGGAGAGGTCGTGCATCCAACCCAGGCCATTCTCTACGCGGCGTTGCCGGCGGACAGCCAGATCGGGGTTTACACCTATGGCCCGGGAACCGGCACAATTACGTTCCAGACAACGGTGCCCAATAACGGCCAGTTGGCCTGCTGGTTGGCGATCAATTCAACCGGAACCCGTCTCTACTCGGGCGAGAGCATGAGCAACTCGATCACCGTGTACGACCTGACCAATCCTCTGTTGCCGGTGCAATTGCAGCAGATCACTCTCAGCACGACGATGACGGGGAGCGGCGTGACCAACCTGCGTTTCGATCCGACAGGACAGTTTCTCTATGCCATCTCGAACGTAATCACCGAGTCTTCGCTGCACGTGTTGAACGTTGCGGCCGACGGAACACTCAGCGAAACCCTTGCACCGCTGGCGATTCCCGTGCCCCTTGGGAACTATCCCATCGGACTCGCCACGGTCATGAAGTAAGCTTCGGGGCCTTGGGGCTGCGCAGTGCGCAGTTTCAAAGCCCCACCTTTCTCTGCCTATAGTCGGAAGTGCCTCGCCGAGTTGCACGCGACGGCCTTGTCCGTTGAAAATGCCAAGGGTGAGAAATTCTACAGTCACTTTGCGATTCATTTCCTTCGCCTTGGGCGTCTGTTTGTTGAGTGGGGCCTTCGTCCTTGCCGCCGCCGACGATGCGCAAAGCGAGCCGCAGAGCGTTATCAATCTGCTCAATCAGACCATCGAATGGTACCGGGATCTAGCCGGCCAGCAGCAGTTGGCCAACCAGCCCAGTGATGTAATTTTCCTGAATGACAATCGCCAACTGGCGGACCAGGTCGTCCAGCTCTCGTTCGAGTTCGCTCGTGCCCGGGCGCAAGCGCTGATGGCGAACGGTACCCCTGCCATTCCGCAGGGCGGCCAGGATCAGGCGGCATCCCCTACTTCACGCTACCAGACGCTGTTGCAGTTAGCGAACGCGGCTGACCAGCAGGTAAAACAAAGACAAGCGGAAGTCGACTCGTTCAAGAAGCAATTGGAGACTGCCACGGGACGAAAGCGGAAGACCCTGGAGTCGATCGTGGCTGAGACCCAGAGCGAGTTAGACCTGGCGCAGGCGCGCCGCGACACCCTGCAGAATATGCTGCAGTTCGCGAGTGGAGCCGGCGCCAAGGGCGTGGGGGCGGGAAATCTATTGGCGCAAGTCGAAGAACTTGCGCGTACTGTGCCGTTGGCTGCCACCGGGGCGAGATCTGCGCCAGGTGAGGGTGCCTCCGCGAGTCGTGCGGCCGCCCAGGGTGCGGTTCCCGTCACCGCCAGGGCCGAGCCGGCTGGGATTCTTGGCTTGGTTTCTGAGATCTTCGCATTGCGACGGAAGATGCACAGCCTCGACGACGCCATCCAGACGACCACAGCTCTGCAGGATGCGTCGAAAAGCATGCGGACTCCGCTGGTAACGGAGATGAAAGAGCTGGTGCGGCGCGGCGACGAATTGGTCAATGAACCGGATTCGCAGGATCCCGTTGTCCTGGCGCAGCAGAAGCAGGAACTGGATGGATTGACCGCGCGTTTCAAAAGGCTCTCGGTGAGCGTGCTGCCTCTGGGGAAGCAAGGCATTCTGCTCGATGTCTATCAGCGCAGTTTAGCCAACTGGCGCGGGGCAGTCGCCGCGCAATACACAACCGCGTTAAAAAGCCTGCTGTGGCGGCTGGGCGCGCTCGTGGTGATCCTGGGGGTGGTATTTTTCTTCTCGGAACTCTGGCGCCGGGCGACCTTCCGCTACATCCAGGATGCACGCCGCCGCTATCAGTTCATGCTTCTGCGCAGGATCGCGCTTTGGTTCCTGGTTGCGGTGATCGTCACCGTGACCTTTGCCAGCGAACTGGGTTCATTGGCGACGTTTGCCGGATTGTTAACCGCCGGGGTTGCTGTCGCCCTGCAGAGTGTAATTCTTTCCGTAGCGGGATATTTCTTCTTGATCGGAAAGTATGGAGTGCGGGTCGGGGATCGCGTTCAAGTCGCAGGCGTCACCGGTGATGTCATCGACATCGGACTGGTGCGGCTTCACCTGATGGAGTTGGGTGAAGGCGCGCGGCCCACGGGACGGGTGGTCGTGTTCTCCAACGCCGTAGTATTCCAGGCCAACGCCGGACTCTTCAAACCGGTGCCTGGGACCAAGTTCGTGTGGCATGAGATCACGCTGAGCCTTCCTTCCGAAAGCGACTACCATCAGGTGGAAGACCGCATGTTGAAGGCGGTAAAGTCCGTGTTCTCGGACTATAAGGACCGTATGGAGTCCGAGCATCGCACCATGGAACGAGTCCTGACCGGACTTGCCGTGCGCGGACTGGATCCCGAGAGCCGTCTCAAGCTGACCCCAACCGGCGTTGAAGTCGTGATTCGCTACCCCGTAGAGTTGGATCAGGCCTCGGAGATCGATGATCGCATCGCTCGCAAAGTTCTCGATACCGCTGAGCGTGAGCCGAACGTCAAGATTAGTGGGTCAGGCAGCGCCGACGACGTGAAGACCATCCCCTCGAAGTGAGGTTAGACTCAACCATGCAGCATGCGTGCTAATTCGCGGTCCCAGACTTCCAGATCGTTGCTGGGGATTTCGCCCACCGACCGCCGTACCGGTTCCTTGCTGACCAGGTAGAAGAACCAGATCAGGACACAACAGTGGAAGGTTGCCATGGTGACAAAGGTGAAGACGTCGTTCTGACTGAACGGGCCCGCTTTGAATCCAGATCGACGATGCCACGAGTTGGACGGTCGCAAAAATCCCCAATCCCGCCGCGATCCCGAAGATGTAGCTGCGCCATGACAATCCAAAATAGGATGAAAACGAAAAAAGAAATAGAAGCAAGCCACATTGAATGATGCTGATGGTGCGATCGATGACAAAGACCCCCGAGAGCATCCATAGCCCTTCGGGGGAAGGCGAATAGACTGCTACAGCCACCCCGACCAGAAGAAGCACAATTGCCGCCCAGCGAAAAACGATCTTGCCGACCTCCCACAATGCCGGGTATGGCTGGAAGACGTGGGAGAAAATCTCCCAGATCAGTCCGAAGCGCAGAATGATACTGCCGATCGAGCCGAGCCAATTTGCCTGCCAGTATTGCGAGGCAGATACCGCGGGACTATGGTCCAGGACAAACAAAGTGCAAGTCCCAAGATTGCCTCCCACGCGGTATAGGCGAAGAAAAACCGGGAACTCCCGGTACAGCTTACGTCGAATCATTACTGCAACAATGGCAACCTGGAAGGCATGCGGGAGCCAGCCACAAATAGTGCCAGAGCGGGGAATGCGGGTGCATAGTGCGCTTATGCGCACTATATCGCGCTTCCCGAACCGGCTACAACTACTTTCCACGGGCAAACCGCGTCCCTCCAGGCGCTCAATCCTTATGAAACAACTGCGCTAGCGTGATGCCCCTACGGCTTGCACATCTGACCAGCCTGACAATTGGGTAGCGGGTTTCCGTCTGCGGATACCTTCGGCGGATTGGCTAACGCTCCTGCCAGCAATGCTGCGCCCAACAGATATAACCAGATCTTTTTCACGGTGGTGCTCCTTTGATTGAAGTGGCTTGCTGCCTGCACGCGAAAGGGTGCATCATGCGCCGCCAACTGTTTTTAACAGGGTGTGAATAATCAGATTTTCGGAACGCGGAAATGTGATGAACGACCCCGATTTCCGCAAGCATCCACGAGCCTCCGACTCGCGCTCGTGAACACTAGCAATGCTTTGCAACACGTTCCGTGCGGGTCGATTGTTGTAGACTTCAAGGCGTTCAGGAGGGAAATTATGACTTGGGCGAGCAAGCTGATTAAGTCGTATTGCGTGGAAGACGGTGAGCACTTTCGTCTCAAGGACTACGATCCCTCCGACACCGCGAAGTTGAAGTCTGAACAGGAAGCTAAAGACCTTCTGGTCAAAGG
This sequence comes from Terriglobia bacterium, assembly GCA_963832635.1. GTDB lineage: Bacteria > Acidobacteriota > Terriglobia > Terriglobales > Acidobacteriaceae > DATFTE01. Next base: position 15,815 of record CAWHVH010000009.1, read on the forward strand.
CATCGCGCGCATGGCAGAACTCCAGGACATGCTGTACGCCCAGGACCGCTGGTCCCTGCTGCTGATTTTTCAGGCGATGGATGCCGCCGGAAAAGACGGAATCATCAAACACGTCATGTCGGGGGTGAATCCCCAGGGCTGCCAGGTTTCGTCGTTCAAGACGCCGTCGCACGAAGAACTGGACCATGACTTCATGTGGCGGGCGCAACGTCGCATGCCGGAGCGCGGCTGCATCGGGATTTTCAATCGTTCCTATTACGAGGAGGTGCTGGTCGTCCGGGTGCATCGGGAAATTCTCAAGAGCCAGCAGATCCCCTCATCACTGGTCACCGGCGATATCTGGAAGGAACGCTTCCAGGACATGTGTGGGTACGAGCGCTATCTGTCGCGAAACGGCACCATCGTGCGCAAGTTCTATCTGAATGTCTCGAAGAAGGAGCAGAAGAAGCGCTTCCTGGCGCGCCTCGATCAGCCTGAAAAGAACTGGAAGTTTTCCGCGGCCGACATCCGGGAACGTGGCTATTGGGATGACTACATGAAGGCCTACGAAGACATGATTCGCAACACCGCTACCAAGCGGGCTCCATGGTATGTAGTTCCCGCCGACAACAAATGGTTCACGCGGGTCGTGGTCGCCGCCGCTCTTGTCGACACTCTGGAGCAACTGAACCTTGCCTATCCGGTGGTCGACGGAGAGAAACGCAAGCAACTGCTGCAAGCTCGAGCGGAACTTCTCGGTGACGAAGGCGCCCATAAGAAAAAAAAGAAGTAACGGCTTCCGACCCTTCCTGTCTGCCTGACCTGCGGTCAGAATATTCATCCACGTCGGAGAATATTCTTCCAAAACGCTCGCGGTGCATTACCATAAACGTATTCCTATTTTTCCCTGGAGATGAGACCAATGGACCGCACCCGACCCGCGGTGCGCCGTGCAGCCTGCCTGCTTGTGGCATTGTTGCTTGCGACGGCGACCCTGACCCTGGCCCAAAAAGACCGGACCGAGAAAACCGGAAAGCCTGCACCGCAGCCTGTTTCGGCATCCGGAGAGAAGAGCTCGACCGCAAGCCACGAAGATCCCACCTTCAAAGGGATGAAGTACCGCGTGCTTGGTCCTTTTCGCGGAGGCCGTTCTCTGACCGCTTCCGGGATCGCGGGCGATCCCACGACCTACTACTTCGGAGCGACCGGAGGAGGAGTCTGGAAATCGACCGACGGTGCCATGACCTGGAGTTCAATCTTCGATAAGGAAGATGTCTCCTCGATCGGAAGCCTCGCCGTGTCCGCCTCGGATCCCAACATCGTTTACGTGGGAACCGGCGAAGCCTGCATTCGGGGAAATATCTCCCACGGCGACGGTGTTTATAAGACGCTCGATGGCGGCAAGACGTGGAAAAACGTCGGCCTGCGCGACACGCGCGCTATCGGCAGGGTCATTGTCAATCCCACCAACCCTGACATTGTTTACGTCGCCGCTCTCGGGCACCCCTACGGTCCAAACCCGGAGCGCGGCATCTTCCGCACTATGGACGGCGGAAAGACTTGGGAAAAAGTTCTCTACAAGGACGAAAATACCGGCGGCATCGACGTCGCCTTCGACCCGCACAACGCGAACATCCTGTATGCCTCTCTGTGGCAGGCTCGCCGTACGCCGTGGGGGCTCACCAGTGGTGGACCCGGCAGCGGAATCTACCGCTCCAATGATGCCGGAGCGACCTGGAAGCGTCTGGAAGGGCACGGGTTGCCCAAGGAACCTTATGGCCGTATCGGTCTTACCGTGGCGGCAAACTCGGATCGGGTCTATGCCCTCATCGAAGCCGCGGAGGGCGGAGTCTATCGCTCCGATGATGCCGGCGAAACCTGGCAGTTGGTGGACGCCGACCATGCCTTCCGCCAGCGCGCCTGGTACTACATGCATATCATCGCCGACCCTCAGGATTCCGACACGGTCTACGTCCTTAACGTGGACTTTTACAAATCCACTGACGGCGGACGCACCTTCAACAAGGTCAAGGTTCCCCACGGTGACAATCACGGGCTATGGATCGACCCGAAGAATCCGCGCCGCATGATCGCCTCCAACGATGGTGGCGTGACCGTTACGCTGGATGGAGGCAAGACCTGGAGCCGTCAAGACAACCAGCCGACCGCGCAGTTCTACCACGTCATTACCGATACGCGGACTCCTTACTACGTATACGGCTCGCAGCAAGACAACAGCACCGTTGCCATCGCCAGCCGCAGCGACAACGGATACATCGACACTCCCGACTGGTATGCGGTCGGCGGCGGCGAAGCCGGTTACATCGCTCCTTATCCTCCAGACCCGAATATTGTGTACGCGGGCGACTACGAAGGCAGAATTACGCGCTTCGACAAACGTACGGGTCAGGTCAAGGATGTCAGGGTCTATCCCGAACTGACCGATGGCGGGGGAGCCGCCAATCTCGAACACCGTTTCCAGTGGACGGCGCCGGTCGTGATCTCACCCCACGATCCCAACACGCTCTACCACGCCGGTGAAAGACTATTCAAGACCACCGATGGTGGCATGCACTGGGAGGCGATCAGTCCCGATCTCACTCGCAATGACAAGAGCAAACAGCAGCCCTCGGGCGGCCCTATTACTATCGATGACACCGGCACGGAATATTACGACACCATCTTCGCGGTCGCCGAGTCGCCTGTGACCAAGGATTTGATCTGGGCTGGCACCGATGATGGATTGATTCAGATTACTCGTGACGGCGGCCAGCACTGGACCAACGTCACGCCCAAAGACTTGCCGGACTGGAGCCGCATCAGCCTGATCGATGCCTCCCCTCACGACGCAGGCACGGCCTATGTGGCCGTCGATCGGCATCAATTGGACGACTACCATCCCTACGCCTACAAGACCAACGACTACGGCAAGACCTGGACCAAAATTACGAAGGGGATTGCCGACGATACTTTTGTGCGCGCCATCCGCGAAGATCCCAAACGCCGCGGCCTTCTCTACGCCGGAACCGAGAAAGGCGTCTACGTGTCGTTCAACGACGGCGCGGACTGGCGCTCCCTGCAGCTCAATCTACCCACTACGCCGGTGCACGATCTCGTGGTCAAAGACAACGACCTCGTACTCGCAACCCACGGCCGCTCCTTCTGGATTCTCGACGACCTTTCGCCGCTGCGTCAGTACAGCGACGAGGTCGCGCGCCAGGATGTTCACCTCTACACGCCCGCCACCGCCATCCGCGAACACAATCCGGAGGATGTACCCAAGCCTGTTCTGGTCGGGCAGAATCCTCCCCCGGGAGCTGTCATTTACTACTCCTTGAAAGAGGCGCCCAAGGGAGACGTGAACATTGAGATTCTCGACGCCGGCGGCAAAGTAATTCGCAAGTACTCGAGCAACAAACTGAACGAGCTGGATGAACCGCTCGACCCCGAGGACAAAAAGCCGGAAAAGCAAATCAAGGCGGCAGCGGGCCTGAACCGCTTCCTATGGGATATGCGCTATCAGAGTGCCAGCCACGTACCCGATTACTACTTATGGGAATACAAGGACGGTGCTTTGGGTCCTTTGGCGGTGCCCGGCAAGTACGAGGTACGCCTCATCGTGGATGGCAAGAGCCAGACAGAGCCACTCGAAGTGAAGCTCGATCCCCGGGTGAACGTTTCGCAGGCTGACCTGCAGAAGCAGTTCGATCTCCTGCTGCAGATTCGGGATGAGCTTAGCCGCGTCTACGATACCGTCAACCAGATTCAGGACGTGCGAGAACAGTTGAACGGATTAAAAAAACGCCTGGCCGATAATGACACGAACAAGCCCGTCGTGACCGCCGCAACCGAGCTTGATCAGAAACTGCTGGCGGTGCGTGACGATCTGGTTCAATTGAAGATCAAAGCCAACGAGGACTCGCTGGTGTACCCGCAGCGGGTCGATAGCAAGCTGGCATTCCTGGCCCTGATAGTAGGAGATTCGACGGATTCCGCGCCGAATGAACCCGCCTACCAGGAATATGAAAAACTGAAGAAACAAGCGGACGAGGCCCTGTCGCATTGGGCGGAACTGCAGAAAACCGGTCTGGCTTCCTTCCAGAAGATGATGGCAGGACAGAACATACAGGCCATCGTGGTGCCTGCGACCGAGGCGGCTGGGGCAGGCGGGGAGGACGAAGAGTAACGCTATTCCCGAACCTGAAACGGTACTGATGTCTGCCTTTCGTGCTACTCGTATAGCACGTTAGTGGATTGTCCCGTTTCCAGACTCTTGCTACCGTGATGGTGTTGGATCGGGCTGTTTCGTCTCCCCCGTTGGCGCTTGGGCAGCTGTACCGGGGGTGGGCTATGAAACTGGTTCATGTTTGCTATGCGGCGATCGGGTTCGCGGTGGCTCGCTGGCTTTTCAGGCGACAACCGGTTCCGGTAGCAGATCCGGTGGCGCGTTTTCGCATCTCTGGCCTGTTGTAAGGAAACCGTCATCCTTGGGCGTGCGGTGCCCCGTTGCGTGCTACTTTGTCCCGCACGCCCAAACTCTTCTTCTGGAATCAAGAACGATACCCTTCCCAAGGGTCTAGAACCTACGTTTGTGGTAACCCCCTTCCCGGTTACTCTCCACTGACTAGAATCGTCTTAGCGAAACGATCCGTGTCGACCTTTCACGCGGCCGGACTGTCTTCGCACTTGCACCCAGCGTGAAAAGCAAAGCCATCTTCGCGGCAGTTGTGTTGCTTGCGGTCGTCCTGCCGGTGCGGGCGCAAAGCGACGATCCCAATAATATTTCTCTGGGTGATCTGGCCCGCGAACTTCGTCAGAAGAAGGAAGCTGCGAAAACCCCGGCCCCTTCGCCGCCCGTCATCGATAACGACAACCTGACAGCCGTAATGGACGATGTTGCCAGCCACCGTCCTGCGCATAGCCTGACGTTCTCCTTCGACGGATTAGGCAAGAAATTTCAGGTGTCCTCGTCGCCCGACGTGACCTGCAGCCTGTCGTTCAACGGCAACGCGGCCGCCTTGCTCACCGACCCTTACGCCTCACGCGATCTTCCGCCCGAGGAGCTTGCCAAACTCGATGGGCCGGCCACCATCAACGGAGATACGCTCGAAATCGATGTGCACAACGGGACCGGATGGAGCTTGAAGGAAATTACGGTAGGACTCACGCTGTTGCGGCGCAGCGATGCGAATGACGCCTATATCGGTCCGGCAAAACTGATTACCGCGGCGGCCACGGATCTTCCCGCCGCCGTTCCGGCCCTCACGGAAAAGCATTCCGATGTGACTGTTCTCTACCACATCAAAGGCGCGGCTGCGCCGGCGAGCACCACCGTTTTCCGGGAAAGCCTGGGAGTGCCGATCGCCGCAGACCAGGAATGGCATTGGGCGATCGTCGAAGCCAAGGGATATCCGCCGCAGGCGCCGCAAGGGCAGTCCCAGAGTCCAGACGCTCCACCGGCGCAGAGTCCCGACCAGGTGCCAGTGCAACCGCCCGCGGCACCGAACAGTTCACCATCGAAGTAAAATCGCCAGGCATACCTCTCTACGAAAAGGCTCGCTTGCGGACGGCGTATCTCAGCGCGGCCACAGCCAGCCAAATGTACCGGCGGTCAGCAAGCCGTAGATGAGTCCGTCGACGACTTCCTTGATGGTCATGCCCCAAGGCTGGCCTTTCCAGATGCCGTTACTGATCTGTCCCAGACCGTAGGCGAGAAACGCGGCGGTGCCGACAACGCGAAACACCACCAGATAGTTCGCGCCGGCCGCGACCGTGTGCGCTGCCAGATAGGCGACGAAGAAACCGATGATCAGGCAATAAGCGAACCATAGTCCCAGGAACTTCGGCATGGCGGGCGGTCCACTGGGAAACACGGTCAAGATTCCAACCGGCCCCTGCTTGAACTTCTCCATCGTCGCCGGCGACTTCATTTCCTTATGCGAGCAAAAAGGGAAGTGATAGTAGCCGCGCTCGAGTCCCACTTTTCGCAGGCTAGCGAGGACGTTAGCTTCATCGGGAATCTGTTTGCAGTCGCTTTGGTGATAGGTCAGCACCACATGCATGATGGAACTGGCGATAAATACGATGACCGCCGACAATAGGATGGGGAGCCAGAGAGCGGAGAGGGAAACCATGGTTGCCTCCTTTTGGAGTCCGCGGGCGATGCCGGGAATCGCAAGCGAGGCTACCCGTAGCCAGGGGCTGCGGTCAAGGGCTGAGGGTAATAGCGGGTCCGCCTACCTGATCCTGTGGACCGCTTCGCTGTTCCCAGTTTTCAAGCTGCGATACGCCGCATCGAGAATCTCCTGATTCTGCCAGCCTTCTTCCCCGGGAACGGGAAATGTCATTTTTCCTTCGACAGCATCCGCGAATGCGTCCACTTGCCGCGCATAGGCTTGCTGATTCGACACTGTTTCGCTGTCCACTACGCTTCCGCCTTTCTTGAGTTCGAGCGTGATGGGATGCTCGACGTTTAGCGCATCGTCAGCCCGCAAGGCGCCACTCTCGCCAACGATTTCGAGAGGAGTGCGGTATTCAGCCCGAGTCGAAACCATCACGATTCCCATGGTGCCTTTTGCAAATTCAAGGGCCAGCACGGCGGCGGCTTCCACTGTTCCGGACTCTTTATCGCTGGTCCCGCGTGTGCTCACCCCTACCACTTCATCCTGCAGAATGTAGCGCAGGGCGTCGATACAGTGCACGCCGACATCCGCGATGGGACCACCTCCGGCAACGCTTGCGTCGGTAAGCCAGGTGCGGACATGGCTGCGGCCGGGATAGGAAAACTCCGCGCGAGCGAACACAGGCTTGCCGACTTGTCCGGCGGCCACGCGTTCCCGCAGCCGCGCCGTGCTGTCCTCAAAGCGAAAAACCTGCGCCACGCCCAGCAGTTGCCCCGCGTTCCGCGCCGCTTCCACCATCTGGCGGCATTCGCCGGCGTTCATGCCCATGGGCTTTTCGCACAACACTGGTTTCCCACACGCAATTGCCAGAAGGACATCAGACAAGTGCAGGGAATTCGGCGTTGCGACAAACACAGCGTCGACTTCGGGAGAACGGCAAAGCGCCTCCGCGGAGTCGAATGCCAGCGGGATGCCATAGTGAGTTGCGGACGCGCGTGCCTTAGACAGATCGCGCCGCGAGAGCGCTGTCACTTGGGAATGTTTCGCCAGCGCGAAGCCCGGCATGAGCCTGCGAACCGCGTGCAGGCCGAAGCCGACGATTCCGAAGCGAATCATGGGGAGAACGATCAGTGATTACTTCGATAGCACCATTTGCGTTGCGCCCACGCCGGTCGAGACCAGCGAGTCCAGGGTCACGGTTCCGTCAGCCGTGTTGATGGTGTAGACGGATATGTTCCGATTGGTCTGGTCCCCGATGAACAGGAATTTTCCGGTCGCGTCGGCAACCACGAAATTCGTGCCACGTCCGCTGGTGAACGGCGAGTTGGTCAGCTCCGTGGGGACTCCGTCGGGCGCCAACGAGTAAAACGTCACATCCCCCGTCAGTTCGTTAGCGATGTACATCAAAGTTCCGGAAGGATGGATTGCGATGGAGACCGGGCCCGTCGCGGCGCCGATGTTATTGATCTGCACCACCTCGAACGGCGAACCGACAATATTGGCAACCGCTCCAGTCGTCGAATCGATCGAGAGTACGGACAAGGTACTGTCCACCGTGTTGGTGATGTAAAGAAACTTCTCCGCCGGATCGACCGCGATGGCCAGCGGACCGTTTCCCACCGGGAAGGGAGAGCCGGCCACCGGCTGTAAGGCTCCGGCGTTGACGCTGTATGCCGAGAGTGAATTCACGTTGGTGTTGGAGACGTAGACATACTTACCCGATGGGGTGACCACGATCGAACCAGGGCTGAGCCCCGTAGCCACCGGAGAGCCGGCGATCTGGCTGAGGGCGCCAGTACTGGAATCGATCGAGTAGGACGACACTTCATTGACTCCGCGGTTCACGACATATAGATAGCTGCCGCCCGGATCCATTGCCAGGGCCATGGGACCGGCAGCGGTCGGAGTTCGCGGCAGGACTTCCCGCAAGGCTCCGGAACTGGAGTCGATGGCGTACAGCGAAATGTCATTTTCGGCGGCATTCGCTACGTACAGGAACCGGCTGGCAGGGTCCACGGCCGCGGCCGTGGGAGAAGCTCCCGCCTGAAACGATCCGCCAAAGGTGGGACTGAGCGCTCCCGTCCGGTTGTCAACGCGATAGGCGAGCACCCGGTTGGTGGTGGGCAACGTCACATAGGCGTTCTGCGTCGAATTGTTGTTGTTGTTGCTGCATCCCGCCAGGAAAATCGCCAGCACGAAGGCCATCGCCAGCCGTGACAGTCCTTTGGTTGGCATCAGTAAACCCTTTCCATGAGAAGTGAACTCTTCGCGGACCGCGCTCCTTGAGTCGTCGATCATCGCCGCGTCCGCCTACTTTCCGCCAAAGTGGAACACGATCCCGGCGGAGACCCGTACGTTCTTCTGGGTTTTGCTATAGCTGTTAGCGTGCAGGTAGTCGACCTGAAGGACTCGAATGTCGAAACGCTGGCTGTAGTGCCAATCGTAGCCTGCGCCCCCTCCGTAGACCTTGCCGATGCTGGTCTTGCCGCCGGCGGCGCTGACCTGGTCGCGATCCTTGCCGAACAATCCCCGGGCGAAGATGGTGCCCTTCTTGCTGCGGTACGCTACCTGCGGACCAATCATGAAATTGTACAGCTTGATTTCGTTACCGACGTTGGCACTGGCGTCCGCCACAATCCCAAACCGGCGGGTGATGTTATAGAGCGCTGACGCCTCGCCGCCATTCAAGTTGGACTGCTTCGCGAATCCGATGGTCTGGCTGTCGAAGTGCATGTAGGAATATCCGCCGAAAAACTCCCAGCGGGTGACCTCCTGGGCGGCGGAAACCGTCGCGGAAAACGCGAGCGTGAGAAATAAGAGAACGAGGCGAGTGGCGGCACGATAAAAAAAACCTGGACGGCGGGCTGTCATCAGGATTCGGAGGTCTCCAGTTTTGTGGCTGTGCAAAAAGTACTATAACAGGTCAATCCCTTGGCGACGAGCGGTCGCGGCTCCGCCGCACTAGATCTTAAACACCGATCTTCAGAGAAGTTGTCTTGGCAGTTGCACAAGATGTTTCCGAAGCACAATGCGTCCTTGACTTGAGCGCTTGAGCGGTCCTACCATGCCCTCGCGCCTCTCTCCCCCCTTCGCGATGACTGGCCAAATTTTCGGGCACTACCAGGTTCTGGAAAAAATCGGCTCGGGAGGAATGGGGGAAGTGTACCGCGCCAGGGACGAGCGGCTGGCGCGAGACGTAGCCCTCAAACTCCTGAAGCCATCCTTCGCCCACGATCAAGACCGTCTGCGACGCTTTGAGCAGGAGGCACGTGCGGCCGCTGCGCTCAATCATCCCAACATCGTAGCCATCTACGACATCGGTTTTCACGAAGGCGCTCCCTACATCGTCTCCGAGTTGCTGGAAGGCCAGACCCTGCGTGAGCGGCTGCTCGAAGGAGCGCTCAGCGTTCGTCAGGTGGCGGATTACGGTGTCCAGATAGCCCAGGGTTTGGTGGCCGCGCATGAAAAGCGGATCATACATCGCGATCTCAAGCCGGAGAATCTCTTCATCACCCGCGACGGCCGGGTCAAAATCCTCGATTTCGGCATCGCCAAACTCACATTGCCTGAAGCCCCCGAAGACCGTTCCGTGGCCACCATGACCACCCAAACCAAGGCGGGATCGGTGCTGGGGACGGTCGCCTACATGTCTCCGGAGCAGCTGCGTGGCAAAGCGGTGGATCCGCGAAGCGACATTTTCAGCTTCGGGACCATCCTCTACGAGATGTTAGCTGGCCATCGGGCGTTTGCGGGCGAGACGGAGGTCGATACCATTACCGCCGTCCTCAAAGAGGAGCCGCCGGAGATGGTGGTCGGCGGGCAAAACATTCCTCCTGCGTTCGACCAGATTATCCGCCATTGCCTGGAGAAAGAACCGGAGAACCGTTTTCAATCGGCGCGTGATCTTGGGTTCGCTTTGACCACCGTTTCCGATGCCCCCGTTGGCCGCCCGGGCTCCGCCTTTCGCGCCCAACCTTCGCGGTCGCGGAAGTGGTTATTTTGGGTGGCGGGGGCATTGGTGCTGGCCGCTCTCGGGATTTATGGCGGCAGCAAATTGCGTACGGCCGAAAATCCGACTTACCTCCGGCTCAGTTTCCAACGCGGCACGATTTATTCCGCGCGCTTCACTCCCGACGGGCGCAGCATCGTGTACGGCGCCTCCTGGAGTGGGCGGCCCCTGGAAATTTACACCACCCTCTCCGACTCCCCGCAGACGCGCTCATTGGGGATGACGTCCGCCCATCTGCTTGCGATCTCGCACAGCAACGAACTGGCTCTCGTGCTCCACGGAGAGCACGGTTCCCGGCTGGATTTTGTCAATGGCACGCTGGCGCGTACGCCTCTCGCGGGAGGCGCGCCTCGCGAAATCGAGCAGGATGTACGCTGGGCGGATTGGGACCCCAAGGGGGATCTGGCAGTGGTCCACCACTGGAATGGTCGGAGCCGGCTGGAGTTCCCCGTCGGCAAGGTCCTTTACGAGACCACCGGCGATATCACCTATATCCGTTTTTCACCGGATGGACGGGAAATCGCCTTTATGGATCACCCAGCGATGTATGACGATCGCGGCTCGGTCTGTGTGATCGACCTGAAGGGACAGAAAACGACGCTGACCCGTCAGTGGGGCTCCGAAGACGGACTCGCCTGGTCGCCCGGCGGTACGGAGATCTGGTTCACCGCCGTGGATCGTGGCTACGACCGGGATTTATGGGCAGTCAATCTTTCTGGTCACGTGCGTAAGATCTTGAGCGCTGCGGGAGGGCTTACGCTGCAGGACATCGGCGCCGATGGTCGCGTGCTCGTAACCTTCGACAACGAACGGGTCGCGATGGAGTGGACTGGAACCGACAAGAACCGTGCGGAAGATCTGACTTGGTACAACTGGACCATCGCGAAAGACATTTCCCGCGACGGGAAATGGGTGCTGTTCGAAGAAAGCAGCGAACCGGCAGGTAGCGACTACTCCGTGGGCATCCGCAAAACCGATGGCTCTCCGCCCATCCGCCTGGGAGATGGGAGTGTCGGGGGCTTATCTCCCGACGGAAAATGGGCGATTGCGATTTCCATGACTTCCCCGGAACGCTTGAACCTTCTACCCGTCGGTCCCGGACAACCCCGTGAAATTCCGTTGCCGGGACTGGAGCGCTTGGAGAATGGGTCCGCGCACTTTCTGCCTGACGGGAACCAGATCGTGGTGGATGGCCAGGAGCATGGGCACATTGGACGAACCTACCTGGTCGGTCTCTCTGGTGGAACACCCAAGCCCGTTACCCCAGAAGGTGTTCACGCATCCATGCCTTCGCCGGATGGCAAGTTTCTGGTCGGCGGTGCAAGTGCCGGCCATCACCTGACGGTTTATTCGCTTAACGGGGATGCCCCGATTCAGATTCCGATGGAAGACGGGTTCAGCGTGTCTCAGTGGTCGGGCGACAGCAAGGCGCTCTACGTCTATAAGGTGGGCGATGCTCCCATAACCGTGTACCGGTGCGAAATCGCATCTGGAAAGATGACTCCGATTCGCGCATTGACCCCTGCCGATCCCACCGGCGTGGTTTCCGTGGCACCAGTCGTCACCGATCTGCAAGGCTCCGCTTTTGCCTACAGTTACTACCAGACCCTCTCCGTGCTCTACGTGATTTCTGGGTTGAAGTAGCAGGCGTCAGTTCAGCGGTCCGGAGAAATCCTCCCGCACGTAGTGGAAGAAGATCGAGGTCGATGTCCGTCCCTCGCGGAGCGTGTCCCGTGAATGCGGCAGCTCGCGGCCCCGGTAAAGCAGTCCATCGCCGATCGCCTGATATACCGAGACCGTTCCGGAGTCGGTGTGCAGGAGCAGCGGCCAACCTGTTGCCAGTGACGGCTCCGGCGAGTAGTCGAGACAAAACGTGATGCTGAATTCGCATTGCTCACGGTCGGTGTGCTGCTCCAGCATGGCCCCACTCTGGTACGAAGCCGCGTAGACGTACGAAGGTTTGACGGCTTCGCCCGCAATGGCCGCCGCCGCTGCGGTCAACTGGTGATGAAAGAACCGCGCCACGCTCTCGTTGTAGGCGACGTAGCGCCGGGAACTCTGACTGTCCCCGCATTTCATTTTGCCGGTGCGGATGCGATGCCGGTAGTAACGGCGGAGTCCAGCGACATGAAAAGGATGAATCAGTCCGGCAATCGGGGCATAGCCGCGCTCTCTGAGTTGCCGGCTGGCCGACGCGGTCGCCCTTTCCCAGCGGGATCGCTGCTCCTGCACTTCAACGTTGTCGATGAGTACGCCCGCCATCGCCAGGGCATGGCGCGCTTCCGGCGAAAGACCGGAAGACGCCCATGTCCCGCGGCGCCAATTCCTCAAGAGTTCATACCATCCCTGGTTCAACCAAAATGGTTGTTGAGCCCCGGTCGCAGGATGAGGGACCCATGCGAGCGGGCCCTGGAGGGCGAAGTTTTCCACCAGCGATTCTTTCCCAAGAAGCTGGGGCGGCAGTTCACCGCCGTAGGTGAGCACGCAGCCCGGATTCAGAGATAGAGTTTCTGAACATGCCGGGTGGGTCGGCAGGCAGTACTCCGGCACCAGATGATCCGGCTGCTGGTCCAGCCGGCAATAGAACCGGGATGAGGGGAAGTCCGTTGCGGAAGGGTTCCGCGCGGAATTCCCCAGAAGCTCTCCGACCCACTCCATCCAAGGCGCGTCTTTTAGTGGTGGAACCATCCGTTCACCGTAAAGCGGCTGTCGCCGAACTCTTCCGACGGACACTCGACCGGAGTGATTTCGTGCGCCAGCGAACTGAGGAAGAACACGATTTGATTTTGCCGGGGTACGATTGCCCGGTAGTTCTTCGTGGGAACATAGGTCCCGTTGTGTGGAAGGGAGTCGTAAATCCGTAGCTCTCCGCCGTGAAACCGTTTTGGCTCACGGTGGAAAAAATACACGAAGGTGATTTCGCGCGATGCGATCTCCTCCTGCGCGTTGTCGCAGTGCCAGCGGAAGAAATCGCCGTGATTGCTGGCTGTAATCTGCACTTCCGTATGCGACACAGGAAATTCTGCCCGGCCCAGCTTCTGCAGAACCCGGGGCAGACACGCTTTCACCCGATTCACCAGGGCGTTGGTTTCCCGGCCGGGCTCTGACAGAACTCGCGAGCGACGATGTTCGTGGTCGACAGCTCCGCCCTTTACACCCGGGGAAAGCACCTCGCTTATCCGGAAGTCGGCCTCGTGCTCCAGGGCGTAGCGGGTAAGGCCTTCGAGGTCCGCGGGGACCAGAAATTCCTCGAAGACCACGCACTGTGCCGGGAGGATTTCCGTGCACTCCAGCACCCCAACTCCGCCGTTGTCGGCACTGGAGGCGGAAACCATGGTCGGGGGCTGCGGTCCCCCGAACGGCGCTACCGAATTTTCGCGCCGCCGCGCCGAAATGCCGTTCGGCGAGGTTGGCGGACTCGGGCTCGGCGGGCGTGGGCCCGGTTGATCTGGCGATGGGGGCGTCGGGACCGGCAACGGGCCCGTCCCCAGCCTGAGATCATCGAGGAGTTCGACCGAAGATCGCGGCGAGCCCTCAAGGCCCTGGAGAATCTGTTCGCCCAGGAGGGAGAAGGCGCGTTGAGCTACGGTTTCTCCAATCGCCCGGGCGACGCTCCGGGCGACTTTGTCCTCCGATGCTTCATCGTAGCTGCGAACTCGGCGCAACACGTTGGCGAGCAATTCGCGCTCACGTGGGTTCAGTATGCGGTCATCCTGCATTAACGCTTCTGGAATGCTGTCGATCAATTCTCTTGCTGTCACGAGGTTGCTCCTTGAGTGAACATGCAGAGGCCGACGCGCTCAGTGTGGAAAAGCGAAAGGGGAACGTAGAGTAACAAAGATTTCCGGCGGCCGAAAGGAAAAATTCTAAAAACCGGAACTCTGCCGGGGGTTCGATCTTGAATTGAGAAATTCACAGGCTTGCAAAACCGACTTCCCGGCCTATACTGCGACTGCGCACTTGTGCGCTTGGAAGGTTTCCCCCATGAATAAGACCTTGCAAATCGCAGTCACAGCGTTAGCTCTGTCTGGCGCGTTCTGCGCCGTGACCACCAGCCACAAAACGGCCACTGAGTCCAATAATTCCAAGTCAGTAAAGGCGGTGCTCTACGCCGATGGGACCGATCCCATGCCGGCGTGCCGAAATCGAGTTTGTCCACCAGCCGACAACTGATGATTTTCACATCCTGATTCTGAGTTCCGGACGGGCCCAGATATTTCTTGCGCCCGCGCCAAGGGAGAGTTATGCTCTCGCGAATCGGACTTCGCGAGCGCCATGACAATCTCAACTTACGCCAGCTGGATTCTGGGACCGGTGTTGCAAATCGTTCTGCTTGCGTTCATGATCCGGCGCAAGCTGCGGCTTACTTTCCCGCTCTTCTTTTCCTACATCCTGTTCCAGTTGATCAAGTCGGGTTGTCTTTGGCTGGTGTACCGTTACCTCCCCGGTGACTACTTCGACGCCTACTGGACTGGGAATGCCGTCAGCGTGTTCCTGGCGCTGCTGGTGATGGACGAGATCTGGCGTCAGCTCTTCGGCAGCTACCAGGGCTTCCAGAAGCTGGGGACGCTGCTGTTCCGCTGGGCATGCGTGCTGCTGTTCCTGATCGCCGTACTGGTCGCCACCTTCACCGAGCACACCAATGCCGACCGCGTCCTGAAGGCGGTCCTCACTTTCGACGGCGCCATGCGCCTGATGCAATGCGGCCTGGTATTTCTGCTGGTGGCCTTGGCCCGATACTTGCGCTCTATCTGGCGCGCGCAGGTTTTCGGGATTGCGCTCGGCTTCGGAATTTTTGCCAGTATCGAACTGATCCTGGTCAGCATCCTGTCGCGCTTCGGCGCCAGCCACATCGCCACCATCAGCTTGATCAAGAGCCTGTCCTACAACGCCATTTTGCTGCTGTGGATCGGTTACGTGCGCCTGGCCGTTCCAGCGCCGCGCGTGGTCGCCGCGCAGCCTCAGTTCGAGGATTGGAATGTCGCGCTGCTGGGATCCTCCGGCGCTGCCGCCGATGGAACGTTCCTTACCATGGTGGAGGGAGCGGTGGAGAGAGTATTGGCGAAGAGCTCCGATTCCAGCCGTTCGCGCTCGGCCTAACGGAATACTATCTCGTCGCCATCGCTCCCACCAGCGATGCGAAGATCTTGAAGCCTTCGGTGCATCCCAACTCCGGTTCGCTGGCGCGTTCCGGATGCGGCATCATTCCCAGGACATTGCGTCCCGCGCTGCATATGCCCGCAATGTTGTCGAGCGATCCATTGGGATTCGCTTCCGCCGTAATCTCCCCGCCCGGCGTGGAATAGCGAAATACAATCCGCCGGTCCCGCTGAAGTTCTGCCAGCGTGCCCTCGTCACAGAAGTAATTGCCGTCCATGTGTCCGATCGGAATAGTCAAAACTTCGCCTTCGCGGCAGGCGCTGGTAAACGGGGTCTCCGCGTTCTCCACCCGCACGTGCACCGGCTTGCAGACGTACTTCAAACCGACGTTTCGGGTCAGGGCCCCGGGCAGCAATCCCGATTCACACAGAATCTGGAAGCCGTTGCAGATGCCCAGCACTAACCCGCCACCATCGGCAAATTTCCGCACCGACTCCATCACCGGAGAGAACTTGGCGATCGCCCCGGTGCGGAGATAGTCTCCGTACGCGAAGCCTCCGGGCACAACGATGGCATCGCAATTCTCCAGATCGTGCGAATCGTGCCACAGAAACGTGACCGGCTGTTTGGCTACGTTCTGGATGGTCCAGTAGGCATCGTGGTCGCAGTTCGATCCGGGAAAAATGATGACGCCAAATTTCATCGCGGGTTCCTCACTTGCCGGGATAAGAAAAGTCTAGCACGAAGAAAAAGCGCCGCCCGGGAGAAACTCCCGGCCGGATATCTTGAGTACCGAAACAAATCGCTTACGGTTGTAGGATGGAACCGTTGGGGATGGCCGCATGAATCTTGGAGAGCATTTTCGCTTGACTGGGGGTGCACTCAAAAACTGGGCCATCGCCCAGTTCCAGGATTCGCTTGCCGTTGCCGTCCTCTGGTGGATCGGGCTTTCGATCATCAAAGTTCCGTGGGCGCCTTTCTGGGCGCTGCTCGCCGGAGTTCTGCAGGTCGTCCCTCACATCGGCCCGGTTCTTGGGCTACTGGGTCCGACCCTCGCCGCCGCCCTGCGCTGGCAGGATTGGGAGCACGCCCTGTATGTATTGATACTCTATGCCGTCATCGTAGTGGTCGACGGCTTCCTGCTTCAGCCCTACCTGATGAAACGCACCGCCCGGGTGCCGATGTGGGCGTCTATCCTGACGCCGTTGGTTCTGGGAGTTATCATTCCGTTCTGGGGAGTCTTGCTGTCAGCGCCTTTGCTGGCAGTGGTTTATGCGTATAAAGAGCGGCAACGCAGAGCCAGTCCGAATCAGGCATAAGTCGAAAGCCCTTCCACCCGCATGCTATAATTTCAGTTCGCCTGCACTCGTTTCGAGGGCAAACCAGTGATCTCCTCTTCGGGCGATTCCTGCGTTAATACGATCAGCGCAATTCAAGTTCATTGAGACGAGGGTATTTCCATGTCTGGCCATTCAAAATGGGCGACCATCAAGCATAAAAAGGGCGCACTTGACGCCAAGCGGGGCAAGATTTTCACTCGCCTGATCAAGGAAATTTCGATTGCGGCCAAGAATGGCGGCGGCGACCCTGATACCAATCCGCGCCTGCGCGGGGCGATTCTTGCGGCGAAATCTGAGAATATGCCCGCCGACAACATCAAGCGCGCCATCCAGCGCGGCACCGGCGAACTTCCCGGCGCGACCTACGAAGAGTTCACGCTCGAGGGCTACGGCCCCGGCGGCGTCGCCATCCTTGCAGAAATCAACACCGACAACCGCAACCGCACCGTCAGCGAAATCCGCCACGTCTTCGGCAAGAACGGCGGCAACATGGCCGAGGCCGGCGCCGTTTCCTGGATGTTCCACAAGAAGGGCGACATCGTCGTCCCCAAGGCGGCTGCCAAGGAAGATGACCTCATGTCGATCGTGCTCGAAGCCGGAGGAGAAGATCTCCGCGACGACGGCGATAACTGGGAAATTCTCACCGAACCTTCGGCTTATGAAGCCGTTCTCGAAGCGGTGAAGAAAGCCGGAATCGAGCCTGCGTCCGCCAGCGTGGCAATGATCCCCCAGAATTACATCAAGCTCGAAGGCGCAGCCGCCAACACCATGATCCGCCTGCTCGAAGCCTTGGAAGAACAGGATGACGTGCAGAACGTCCATGCCAACTTCGACATCGACCAGAAGCTGCTGGAAGAAGTTGCTGGCTAAGAGAGAGGCTGATCTACCGGACATCAAAGCCGCCCATCGGGCGGCTTTCGCATCTACAGCGAACCGGGTATGACGAACTTTTCAACACCCCAGTGGATAATTCTGTGGAAAAGGTGGAAAGTATCCCTGTAAGTGACTCCACCACAGTTAGTTCAGCATTCTGCACACTTGTGAGTGCTGGCACTTTGGTGGAGTCGAAAGACCACGAAGGTGGTGCTCAAGCAGAGATGAAGGTAAGAATCGACAAGTTGCTGGTAGAGCGCGGTCTGGCCGCTTCGCGAGAGCGCGCGCAAGCGCTCATCCTAGCCGGCAAGGTTCTGGTCAACGAACAGAAAATCGAAAAATCCGGGGCCACCATCGACCCCGAAGCCGCCATCCGCCTGCTGGGAGAAGACCTGAAATACGTCAGCCGCGGCGGCCTCAAGCTGGAACGCGCCCTCGATCATTGGCAGATCGATGTCACCGGTAAAGTCTGTCTCGATGTTGGCGCGTCCACGGGAGGCTTCACCGACTGCCTGCTGCAGCGCGGCGCCGCCCGCGTGATTGCGGTCGACACCGGACACGGCCAAATCGACTTCCGTCTTCGCCAGGATTCCCGCGTGCGCCTGCTGGAAAAAACCAATGCCCGCTACCTGACTCGGGAGCAAGTCGGCGAAACCGTAGACCTGATCGTCATGGACGTATCTTTCATCTCGGCCACGCTCGTTCTGCCGGCCGTGGTCGCAGCTGCTTTTCCCCAGTCGAATCCCGAACGGCAAGGCCGTCAACTCATCGTCCTGGTCAAACCGCAATTCGAATCGGCGCGCGAACAGGTGGGGAAGGGAGGCATCGTGCGTGACGAAGCCGTGCAACTCGCGGCCGTCGAAAAAGTTCGCCAGGCAACGCTCGCCCTGGGACTCACGCAAATCGAAGTAATCGATTCGCCCATCCTGGGTGCCGAAGGCAACAAAGAATTCCTGCTGTACGCAAGGCTCTAGCGGTCTCTCCGCGCTCCGCGCGATAAAAATCTTACTGGGTACCGGGTACTCGGTACCAGGTACTGGTTTTCTGTACAATGCAAACTTCCATGGAAACCGGGATCGCAACCACTCCCAAAAAGTCCGCCGCCATCGTCTCCAAGCCGGAGAAGCCCGAACTGGCCGCGGTTGTCCCCGAACTGGTTGCGTGGCTGCGAGCGCATCAGTATGACGTCGTGGTTGACCGCGAGACCGCCACTTATGCCGCCGGCGTTGCCGTGCTGCCGCGCAGCGAGATGGTCACCCGGTCGCTGAACTTCGTGGTTGTCCTTGGAGGCGACGGCACTCTGCTTGCCGCCGCGCGCGCGGTGGCCAAGGCCTGCGTCCCCATTCTCGGAGTGAATCTCGGCTCGCTCGGATTTCTCACCGAAGTTCCGCTGGAGCAGCTCTACGCGACCCTCGCCGCCATTGACGAAGGCCATTGCCAGACCGAATCGCGCTCCATGGTGCATTGCGAAGTGATGCGCGCCAAAGCCTGCGTCGCCAAGTACGACGCGCTCAACGACGTGGTCGTCGGCAAAAGTACCATCGCCCGGCTCAACCATTGCGACGTCTACGTCGATCAGGTCTTCGTTTCCAGCTACAAGGCCGACAGCCTGATCGTGTCTTCGCCCACGGGGTCGACGGCCTATTCGCTCGCTGCCGGTGGACCCATCCTGATGCCTTCGGTCGCAGCTTTCGTGATTACGCCGGTATCGGCCCACGCCCTGACGCACCGGCCTTTGGTGGTGCGCGATACTTCTGAAATCGAAATCGTGGTCAAGACGGGCGAAGAAGAGGCTTATCTCAGCATCGATGGACAGGTCGGCATGCCCATGTACGACGGCGACCGCATTCTTTGCCGCAAATCCGAATACTGCGTCCAGCTGCTGCGCTTGCAGAAGACGTTTTTCGATGTGCTGCGCACCAAGCTGAAATGGGGACAACGATAGTGAGTTTCAGCACAGAGACACAGAGTCGGAGAGACAACCTGGAAATAGTAAGAACGAGTGGGTGGCGAGTGGACCTGAACTTCTAGCATTTTTCCATGGGTTGGATTTTCTCTGTGACTCTGTGCCTCTGTGGTGGGTTTTACCAAACCATGAAAACAATTTCTCTTCTCGTCGCGTTACTCGCACTCCCCCTCGCCGCTCAATCCAAACCTGCCGCGGATACCATCATCGCCCACGCCAAGATCTGGACCGTCGACCAGGCCCATCCTGAAGCCCAGGCCGTCGCCGTCCTCGGAGACCGCATCGTCGCCGTGGGCTCGAACGCTGATGTCGACCAATGGCGGGGCCCCCACACGCGCGTCATCGATGCCGGCGGCAAACTCGTGCTTCCCGGATTCAATGACGCCCACGTCCACTTCATCGACGGCGGCGCCAGCCTCGACCGCGTCCAACTCAAGGACGCCACCACCCCGCAGGAGTTTGCCCGCCGCATCGGCGAACAGGCGAAGAAACTGGACAAAGGCGAATGGGTTCTCGGAGGCGAATGGGATGAAACCAAGTGGGATCCCCCAAACCTTCCCACTCGCGAGCTGATCGATCCTCTGACGCCCGACACCCCGGTGCTGGTGACCCGCTACGACGGCCACGAATCTCTGGCGAATTCGGTTGTATTACGCCTGGCGGGTATTACGGCGAAGACTCCCGATCCCCCCGGAGGCGTCATCGTTCGTGACGAACACGGCGAGCCTACCGGAGTGGTGAAAGACGCCGCCCAGGACCTGGTCTTCAAAGTCGTTCCACCGATGACCCATGATCAGCTGCTGAGAGTCGTCAAGCGCGCCATGGAACATGCCGCCTCGCTCGGCGTGACCAGCGTGCAGCACATGAATCCCGACTACGAAGACATCGCGGTTTACTCCGAATTGCGCGAGCGCGGAGAACTCATCACCCGCATCTACGTGGCTCCGCTCATCCCGCAAGTCGACGACCAGGTGAAGCTCGGCATCCGCCATGCCTTTGGCGATTCCTACCTCCGCCTGGGAGCTCTCAAAGCCTATGCCGACGGCTCGCTCGGCTCCGGGACCGCTTACTTCTTCCAGCCTTACCTGAACACGCCCAACAACCGCGGCCTGCTCAACGACACCATGCAGCCGCTTGTCGCTCATGCGCGACCGCATGATGAAAGCCGACGCCGCCGGACTTCAGCTCTGCACCCACGCCATCGGCGATGAAGGCTATTTCCATCATTCTTGATCTTTATTCCGATATCGTGAAGGCGCACGGCGAGGCCGACCGCCGCTTCCGCATCGAGCACGCGCAGCACATGGCCGCGAAAGATTTCGACCGCTTCGCGCAGTTACACGTGATCGCTTCCGTGCAGCCCTACCACGCCATCGACGATGGACGCTGGGCCGAGAGCCGCATCGGGCATGACCGCGCCAGCCGCACTTACGCCTTCCGCACCTTTCTCGATCATGGCGTGCGCCTCGCCTTCGGCACCGACTGGGATGTCGCCCCGCTCAATCCCATGCTCGGCCTTTATGCTGCGGTTACCCGCGCCACCCTGGATGGCAAGAATCCCAACGGATGGTTCCCCGAGCAGAAGCTGACGCTGCCCGAGGCCATCGAGGCCTACACCATGGGCTCCGCTTACGCCGAGTTTCAGGACCAGGTGAAAGGTTCCATCACTCCCGGCAAGCTGGCTGACATGGTCATCCTCAGTGACGACTTGTTCTCCATCGATCCGGTGAAGATTCGCGACGTGAAGGTGCTCAAGACCATGCTCGGCGGCAAAATCGTTTACGACGCAGGGGCGGGGAAGTGACCCAGCCCGATCGCGATCATCACCACGGGCTGGAAGAGAAGTCGTTCGACGCCGGAGAAGTCACTCTCAACTACGCGGAGGGCGAAGACAATGGCCCGCCGCTGGTGCTGATCCACGGCCTGGGACGCCGCTGGCAGGTTTTTCTGCCGCTGATCCCCAGCCTTTCGCTGCGCTGGCATCTGTACGCGCTCGATCTGCGCGGGCACGGTAAGTCAGGACGCGTCCCCCGCGGCTATCGCGGCACCCAGTATTCGGAAGACATCGTCCGCTTCCTGCGCCAGCGGGTCCAAGAGCCGGCCGTGCTCTTCGGACACTCGCTCGGCGGGATGGCCGCCATGTGGGTGGCCGCCCATGAACCTGAACTGGTGAAGGCTGTCATTCTCGGTGACAACCTGATCTCGAGCGTCGATTTCGAGGAATCCTACTATCCGATGCTCTTCGGAGGTCTGCGCGATCTGGCGAGGAAGGGAGGCACGATCGAAGAAATTGCCCGCGGCTTGGCCGAGATCAAACTAAAGCTGCCCGGCCTCGATGAACTCGTCCGCATCGGCGACCTGCCGGGAAACGACCAGGCGTATCTGATGTGGTGGGCGCGCTGCGTGAAACAGGTCGATCCCGATACCTACGCCATGTCACTCGACGGCACTTCTCTCGAAGGCTGGGACGGCGAAGCCCTGCTCGGCAAAATCAAGTGCCCCACGCTGCTGCTGCAGGCGAATCCCCAGCTCGGAGGCCTCATGTCGGACGCGGACGTGCAGCGCGCTCTCCGGCTGCTAGCCCATCCCGTTCACGTGAGTTTCCCCACCCTCGGACACGCCCTCTACATCCAGCAACCGGAACCGGTGCTGCGCGCGGTGAACAATTTTCTGGAATCGTTGTAACGTCAGGTAAGAGCCGAGCAAACCAAGTTCGTCGCTGATAAGTGTGATTTTTCGATATAGCGTGAACCATCAATCGCCCGCCTGCCCGGCTGTCTGGGGACTTCGCTTGTGATCAGACCGAGTAGAGATGTCACTGATTGGTCTTGATGCATAATGAGTCGTGACCCCAAACGACTCCCCGAATACTCCATTCAGCCGGGGGAGGATCGACGGCGTGGACCTCCTCCGGGGCCTTGCGATCTTTTTCGTGCTGATGAATCACGTCAATATGCGCCTGCTCATTGCCCACGTGCCTTACACAAACGGCCTCCCTGAGCAGCTTGTATCGTCACTTGTGTGGAATGGCCAGCCGGGAGTTCAGATATTCTTCGTCGTCTCTGGCTTCCTAATTACGGCAACAACTCTCAGACGCTGGGGAGCGATTTCCCAGGTCAGTCTGCGCGGGTTCTACCTAATGCGTTTTGCTCGTATTGTACCTTTGCTCCTTTTGCTCCTGTCGGTACTGAGCATCCTTCACTTCGCACAGGTCAAGTATTTCGTTGTCTCGTCGAAAACAGGAGGTCTTGGCCGAGCGCTCATCGCAGCACTCACCTTCCACGTCAATGTGTTGGAAGCTCGACGCGGGTACCTCCCCGGCAGTTGGGACATTCTGTGGTCCCTCTCAGTAGAAGAAATCTTTTACCTTTTCTTCCCGCTAATGGCACGACTGTTCGGGCGAGGGAAGCTCTTCATAGCGCTGCTCCTAGGATTAGTCGTCATCGGGCCTTTCGCACGTACCGTGTTAGCGCATGGCAACGAGGTCTGGAGAGAGTACTCGTACTTGGGCTGCATGGATGCCATCGCCCTCGGCTGTCTCACGGCTCTTTCACTCTCGCAGCGTCACATCCCCCGTCGCGCTCTCTATGCGCTGGGGACCATCGGTTGTGCCCTCCTGATTTTAATCCTAGGCTTTTCGATTCGAGTTGAACGCTGGGGTCTTGCCGACTCTGGACTGGATATGACGATCCTAGCGATTGGCACTTGCATGATCATCGCCACGGTCACGCAGGCAAGGTGGAAGAGTCCAAGGTTCACGAGTCCACTCTTGAATCTTGGCCAACGGAGTTACGAGGTTTATCTCACGCACATGTTTGTTGTTTTCGGCCTATTTCAATTCTTTGTTCTGACCGGGAAACCAATGGGCGCCGTGCTAGCACTATTCGTCGCGGTCGTCTTTGTCTCAGGGCTCTTGGGCGAAGGAGTAGCTCGATTTTACTCAGAGCCGATGAATCGATTAATCCGCGAACGTTGGGGAGCGGCCGCAGGCCGAGGACGGCTACCCGCGTAACTGTTGTTACCGGGCGATTACGCGTATGGACCGCCGGTCAAGTTGTGCTATGCCTGGTGCCTGGATTCGCCCTGGGGTTGGGCGCTAACTTGAGCAGCACGGACCCGGCCTCCGGAACGGGGTACACTTTCCTCATGATTCGCGGTGCGGCTTCATCTGTCCGGATAAAGTCGCTTTCTCACGATGTCATGAGACGCATCGAAATACGGGGTACCACCTGGGGCGCCAGGCTGCCGAGAGTCGCGACGCGACGCTGTATCACGAAGCTCGGTCTTCAGGGACGCTCCTCCGCCCGCATCAAATCCTCCACCGTCTCCCGCCGCCGGATTACGCGCGCCGTCTTCCCATCCACCAGGATCTCGGCCGGCCGTGGACGCGTGTTGTAATTCGACGCCAGCACCATTCCGTACGCGCCCACATCGAGAATCGCTAGTAGGTCCCCCTCCCCGACGACTGGCAGCTCGCGATCGCGCGCGAAAAAATCTCCGGTCTCGCACACCGGGCCGACCACATCGACCGTCTCGCTCGCGGCGTCCTCTTCCGCCCGCACCGGAACGATCTCGTGGTAAGCGTTATAAAGCGACGGCCGCAGCAGATCGTTCATGGCGGCATCGACGATGACAAATTTCTTGCCGTTGTTCGTCTTGCGATAGAGCACGCGCGTCAACAACGCTCCCGCCGGACCCACGATCGACCGCCCAGGCTCGAGCAAAAGATGGACTTTCAACCTCTTCAGCGGACCGAGCAACGCCTCCGCATACTGCGCGAAGTCCGGCCCATCGGCCTGCTCGTAAGGTATGCCCAGGCCGCCGCCCGCATCGACATATTTGATGGCGTGTCCATCGCTGCGCAGCTCGCGCACCAGTTCCGCCACGCGTTCCATGGCAAGCGTAAAAGGTTCGACCTCGGTAATCTGCGATCCGATATGCACGCTGACCCCGCGCATCTTCAGCCGCTTCATGCCAACCGCCTTGCCGTAAAGCTCCTTGGCCTGTGCGATAGGAATACCGAACTTGTGCTGATGCAGGCCGGTCGAAATGTAGGGATGCGTCTCGGCCGGCACATCGGGATTCACCCGCAGCGCCACCTGCGCGTTTTGCTTCAGGCGCGACGCGCACTCCGCCAGCAGAGACAGCTCCGATTCGCTCTCGACGTTGAAGAGCAGGATGCCCGCCTGCAACGCCGCTTCGATTTCGTCGCGCCGTTTCCCCACGCCCGAGAACACGACTTTCTTCGCCGCCCGCCGGTCCACCCGCAGGACGCGCTCCAGTTCGCCGCCCGAGACGACATCAAAGCCGCAGCCCAATCCGGCCAGCAGCTGCAGAATGCTCAGGTTCGAATTCGCCTTTACGGAGTAGCAGAGGGTCGCGTCCGCTTTGCGAAAGGCGCGCTGGAATTGGCGGGTGCGCTCGCGGATGGTGGTGGCGGAGTAGACATAGAGCGGCGTGCCGTAGCGCTCTGCCAGTTGCGGCAAGGATACTTCGTCGCACTGCAGAATCGATTCAGGCGAACTGCGGCGGAGTAAGCCCCTGCGGACAGCTTGATAGGAGAAGGCAGGCGGACGTCCGGTCTTGCCGCTCACTTGCGTTTTCCGGAACCGCCTTTGACTTTGATCGCCACTACGGTCTGGTCGTCGAAGGCTTCCACCCCAGTGGTGTACTTGGCGACGGCTTTGAAGATCGAGTCGACCACACAATCGGCGGATTGTTCCGCGCATCCTGCTACCAGTTTCTCCACCCGCGTGCGCCCGAAAAGATCCCCCGCCTTGTTGCGGGCGTCGAGAATACCGTCGCTGAAGAACACGAACAGGTCTCCCGGCTTGGCGCGGAAGTTGAACTCGTCATAGTCGGCTTCGTCGAACAGGCCGAGAGGCAGCCCGGTGGCCTGGATGATCTCGATCTTGCCGTCGTGACAATAAATTGGACGCGGCAGTCCAGAATTGGCCACCGTCAAAGTCCGGTTCGGATCGTCCCACACCGCATAGATCAGCGAAACAAACTGCGCGTCGATGCGGCGCTCGCCCAGCGAAAAATTCACCGCCGACAGCATCTCCGCCGGACCCGGCTCGATTGGCGCATGGGAGCGCAAAATCCCGCTCACCAGCGCCGCGTAAATCGCCGCCGGAGCGCCTTTGCCGCTCACATCTCCAACCACAATCGCTGAACGCGAGAGGGAATAGCTCACGAAGTCGTAGAGATCACCGCCAATCGCTCGCGCCGGAGCAAACTTGGCGGCCACTTCCAGGTTTTCAAGCTTGGGCAGTGCATGCGGCAGCAGCCGGAACTGCAGCTCCCTCGCCAACGACAAGTCCCGTTCCAGCCGTTTTTCCTGCCGCGCAATTTCTTCGTACAGACGCGCATTTTCGAGCGCGATCGCCACTTGCGCCGCCAGCGTGGTCACCGTGCGCCGGTGGTCTTCGGTAAAGAATCCGCGCCGCGTGTGCTCCAGATCGAGCACGCCGATCACTTTGTCTTTATAGATCAGCGGAACCGCCAGCTCCGAGCGCGTCTCCGGATTCAGCAGCACATAGCGCGAATCTTTGCTCACATCCGGCACCAGCACTGCCTGCTTGTGCTGCGCCGCATATCCGACCAGGCCCACCCCCATCGTTACGTCGTGCTTGAGATGGATGTTCTCCTGAAAGCGCAGGGAGAACCGGTGCTGCAGCTTCTCGCCCTCGGGGTCGAGCAGCAGAATACTGAACATCTGGTAGTCGATCAGCCGGGCCAGCAACTCGGCGATCCGTTTCAGCAGCTCATCCAGATTCAGAATCGACGTCAGTTCACGCGCGATCTCGTTCAGCAGTACCAGGGTGCGCGCCTGGCGCGTGCTGCGGGTGTAGAGACGGGCGTTCTCGAGGCCCACCGCCATGCGCGACGCGATCAGCGTCAGCAGGCGCTTGTGCTCTTCCGTAAAGTAGTTGGGTTGGAGAGACTCGAGATCGAGCACGCCGATCAGTTCGTTTTTCACGATCAGCGGCACCGCTAATTCCGATCTCACATCGGGCACGGCGGAAATGT
This sequence comes from Terriglobia bacterium, assembly GCA_963832635.1. Classification (GTDB taxonomy): domain Bacteria; phylum Acidobacteriota; class Terriglobia; order Terriglobales; family Acidobacteriaceae; genus DATFTE01. Next base: position 42,236 of record CAWHVH010000009.1, read on the forward strand.
AGGCCTTCTCTTTCGCGACATCGTCCACCAGGATCGCTTCGCGGCGCTCCGCGGCAATACCGGTGACCCCCTCGCCCACCTTGACTCTCAGCCTTTCCGCCAGTTCCCGCGGGTAACCCACCTGAAAGCGGAAGTAGAGTTCCTGCGTCTTTTCGTTCAGCAGCAGAATGGCGAAGATCTCGATAGTCAATGACCTTTCGCACCAACTCGGCGACGCGCTTCAGCGTGGTGTCGAAATCGAGCGTGGTATTGACCACGTCGGCGACTTCCAACAGCAAAGGCTCAACTTTGGAGTGCAGATCGGATTGGGGCGTTGCCGTTTCCACGCAGGCCTATGATATCAGTCGCGTCAGACTGCTTCAGGAATTGAGCAGTGGGAAGTTCTCCACTAACTCAGGATGCAGGATGAGTCTGGCCTTCTTAGCGACCTTAGCGGTCTTTCCGGCTAACCGCTTTTGCCTCTGGCCCGCCCATCGACCGCACAATCGCCACGCCGGCACTGGTCCCGATGCGGTCGGCTCCGGCCGCCACCATCGCCAGCAACTCACCGGACGTCCGGATGCCGCCCGAGGCCTTCACCCGCGCCCGCGTTCCCACTACCGAACGCAGCAGGCGCACATCCTCCACCGTCGCCCCGCCCACCAGGCCCGTGGAAGTTTTCACGAAGTCCGCTCCCGCAACCACCGACAGCTCACATGCCAGAATCTTTTCTTCCAGCGTAAGCAGCGTGGTTTCGAGAATCACCTTCAGCAGCGCGCCTGAGCCATGCGCGACTTCGACCACGCCGCGGATGTCGGCTTCCACCAGTTCGCGATACCCCGACTTGAGCGCCCCCACATTGAGCACCATGTCGAGTTCGCCCGCGCCTTCGCGCAACACCTCCACCGCTTCAAAGCGCTTCACCGTCGAAAGCGTTGCTCCCTGGGGAAACCCGATCGGCGTTCCTGCCTTCACGCCGGTGCCGCGCAGAATGCTCGCCGCCAGCCCGACATAGGATGGGTGCACGAACACCGTGGGGAATGCATACTGCACCGCTTCCTGGCATGCCTGCCCGACTTGGGTCGCGGTCGTGTCCGGCTTCAGCAGCGTATGGTCGATGATGCGGGCGACTCCCGCCCAGGAGTTGAGCGTGGCCGGAAGAACGGAATCCATTGCGCGGGACATAAGCAGGTTTTACCACAAATCAGTCACGACCGCGGCAGCACGCAAACATCCGGCAGGTTCCGGTAACGTTCGGCGTAGTCCAGACCGTATCCCACTACGAATTCATCGGGAATGCTGAACCCCACATAGTCCCCCACGATCGGCTTCTTCCGCCGCGAAGGTTTGTCGAGCAGCGCCGCGATCTTGAAGGCCTTCGGCTGATGGGACAATAGGATGCTCTTCAGATACGACAGGGTCAGCCCGGTGTCCAGGATATCTTCCACCAGAATCACGTTCTTCTCGCGCAGCGAGTGATCCACATCTTTCGTAAGGCGCACTTCGCCAGTCGAATCCCAGCCGCCTTGCAGTTCCTGCGTCGGACTTGGCCGGTTGCCGTAGCTGGAAACGCCGATGAAATCAAACGTGGCATCCAGGTGCACCTGGCGCGCCAGATCGCTCAGGAAAATCGCCGCTCCCTTGAGGACGCCGACAAAAATGACCGGTTGTCCGGAGAAATCGCGAGTGATCTGCGCTCCCATCTCCGCCACCCGGGCCGCAATCTGCTCGCGCGAGATAAGAATCTGAGGTTCCATCACGGCGCTCATCTTAAACATTCATGCGCCGGAAGGGAACTGGAGCCTGCGTTGCGCCCAGCGCGAGTGCTCTTTAGAATGGAGGACTCCAAGATGCACTTAGCAATTGGCACTTGGCATTTAGCCCGGAACCGTCTTTGCCGGGAACCAGCAACCCTCTGGAATGGCCAAATGCCAGGTGCTAAATGCTAAATGCAAGGAGCCTGCCATCATGAACCTCAAAGGCCTGAAACTTACCTGGCTTGGACACGCCACCTTCCGCTTGGAAACTCCCGGCGGCAAGACCGTCCTGATCGATCCCTGGGTGATGGGCAATCCGGTTTGCCCGGAAGCCGAGAAAAAACTGAGCAAAGTCGATGTCATGCTGATCACCCACGGCCACTTCGATCACATCGCCGATGCGGTTGAGATCGCGAAGAGATACAATCCCACCGTGGTCGGCATCCCCGAACTGTGCGGCTGGCTGGAAAAAAAGGGCGTCAAGAACACTTCGGCGATGAACAAAGGCGGCACGCAAAGTGTCGGCGACATCAAGGTCACCATGGTGCACGCCGACCACTCCTGTGGCATCAACGACGGCGACGAACTGGTTTATGGCGGGGAAGCCTGCGGTTACGTCGTCGCGTTTTCCAACGGCGTGAAGATCTACCACGCCGGCGACACCAACGTCTTCGGAGACATGGCCATCATCCGCGAACTCTACGCTCCCGACATTGCCATGATCCCTATCGGCGACCACTACACCATGTCGCCGCGCGAGGCCGCATACGCCTGCAACCTGCTGAAAGCCAAAACCGTCATCCCCATGCACTTCGGTACATTCCCTATTCTCACGGGAAGGCCCAGCGATCTGCAAAAACTGGTGCCGGGAACCGAAGTCGTGGAAATGAAGCCGGGACAAACGCTGTAAAAATTGTTGATTTGTGATTTTTGATTGTTGATTGAAAAACCGAACGGCGCAGGTTGGTTAGATTTCGTTTTTCAAATCAACAATCAAAAATCAACAATTCCCCGAGGTGGGCCTTGGCAAACGCGATCGACGTATCCCACTGGCGCATGGGCGGGATCACCGTTCAGGCCGTCGAAGACTATGTCTACAACATGCTTCCTCCGCGCGACGAAGTGCTGGCGGAGATGGAAGCCGAAGCCGCGCAGAAGAAGATCCCCATCGTCGGCCCGGCAGTCGGCCGCATTTTTCACCAGTTGGCTTTGATGCTCGGCGCCAAGAGCGTTTTCGAGATGGGCTCGGCTATCGGCTACTCCACCATCTGGTGGGCTCGCGCCCTGGCCAATGGCGGCCGTGTCACCTACACTGACGGCGATCCCAAAAACGCCGAGCGCGCCCGCGGATACTTCCAGCGCGCCGGAGTCGCCAACCGCATCAGCGTGAAGACCGGCGACGCCCTCGAACTGCTCTCGGAAGAAAAGCAGCAGTTCGACATCATCTTCAACGACGTCGACAAAGACGACTACCCGCGCGTGTTGCGTCTGGCCGGTCCGCGCCTGCGCCAAGGCGGGCTGTTTGTCACGGACAATGTCTTATGGAGCGGCCGCATCGCGGAGACGAATCCCACCGACCCGCGGACCAGGACGATCCAGGAGTTCAACCGCGCCCTCTACGCGTCGCCCGAGTTCTACACCACGATCCTACCCATCCGTGATGGCGTGGCAGTAGCGCTGAAGAGGTAGGGTCAGGTTTCAATCGACAATGGAGAGACGGGCGTCCTCGCCCGTCCAGCCGCGACGGGAGGCATAGGCTCTCGTTACTTCGCCGTCCCGCACACCGGGCCCAGCCATTTGCTGGTGAAATGCGAGTTCATGGTCATGGTATTCCCGCCGCCGGTCATCACCATTTCCGTGGTGCCCTTCACGCTGCCCGAATCCACCGCTTCCACATTGAAGGTGCCCGACTGCTTCCCGCCGCCTTTGGTGCACTCCAGTTTCGCTTCCAGCCGGTGCGGTGTGGAACTGATCACCGTCCTGGTACACTCCTGGTCGTTTTTGTCCCCGAACCACGCCGCCTTATTCAAATCTTCCTTGGTCAGGCACTTCTTCAAAGTCTGGGTGTGCGGACCTTGCCCCTGCCTGGCTTTCATCGCCGCTTCCATCCTGGCCTTCTGTTCCGGCGTCATCCTGGCCATCATCTCGGGGGGAATCGGCGGCATCCCGCTCGACTGGCTCACAATCGTCGTCTCCCACAACCCCAGCTTCACATCCAGCGGTTGAACGGTGTCGGCAGCCCAAAGTGCCGACGCGAACAACACACCCAATCCCAGCACAATCCCCTTCTTCATTGCGCCCCCTTAAAGAGTTGAGATACCCCGCCAAAAAACGCCGTAAGAGGATGGCACGGACCCTCCAAAGCTGGCAAGCGGTGGCCTCCGGGCAAATCGGCGACCCGGCAACTCAGATCGACTTCACCGGGATCGTGAGCAGATCGTCCACCAGCCCCACTTCTTTCTGCACGAACGGCTCGGCATACGTAACGCCGCCGAGCATCCCGTAAAAGCGCGCCATGGCTTCGATCCGTCCCCGGATCTCGGCCTGCGTCGGGAAGAGGCCCTTGCCTGCCTCCTGATCGCTGTATTGCGTCTTGTACGCCATCAGCGCATGGAAGCGCGCCTCGAATTGGTCGCTGATGTCGACCACAAAAGTCGGCCGCACGTCGTAATACAGGCTGGCATAGACGATTTTGAAAGGACGGTGCGGAGTAGCGCCGGCGTCCCGCCGGCCACCGTTACCGTCGGGAGTCTGAGGTCCGAGGTCCGAGGTCTGATGTCCGACGTCCAGCTTTGCCAGTCCCGCCAGAAAACACGCCTCATATCCGAGTGTCGAAGCGGTGTAGTGGTCCGGATGCCGACCCTTCCAGTAGGGCAAAATCAGCACCCGCGGCCGCTGCTCGCGGATCACGCGCGCCACCTTCAACTTGTTCTCCCACGTGTTCTCAACTCGCCCATCGGGAATATCGAGCGCCCACCGCCAGCTGACACGCAGAATCTTTGCCGCTTCCTCCGCCTCACGGCCCCGGTCCTCCATCGATCCGCGCGTCCCCATCTCGCCCCGCGTCAGATCAAGAATGCCGGTGCGGTAGCCGCGCAGCGCCATCTTGAGCAAGGTTCCGCCGCAAGTCTGCTCCACATCATCGCGATGCGCCGCAATTGCCAGTATGTCGAGTAAGGGAGCCATCGAGGGAGGATGATATCACCGGCAGACGACTCTGGAGATCTGGCACAGGGAGGAAGAACTAGTCGAGAGTTAAGAAATCAAATAATAGAGAGACGTGCGTCGCGCTCGTCCAGCCGTGGAGAGGCTCGCGGTTTGTTCGGCAACAGATAACCCTACTCCAGATTCCCCTGCTCCAGCACCACGTTCTCGCGCACGATCAGCCGGTGTGCGGCCATCTCTTTCAGCGTGGGCAGCACCCGGTTTACGTGCTCGTCGGTATCCACGAAGGTGACAATCACCGGGCAGCGGCCGCCCGCGTCCACCAGATGGCTCGATTCCACCCGGTGGCGCCCCAGAAATCCCGCCACCGCGTGCACCGTGGTCGCGGCGTAGACGTTCTCCTTGCGCAGGTAGTTGAGGATCTCCATGTGCAGCGGCCGGTGATGCCACTGGTCTCCGTCGCTCAGGTAAATTGTGACTTGCACCGCCATGACATCCGGCATTCTACGCTCGTGCCTCCCATTCGCGCCGTAACATCCCGTACAACTCCGAATCCACGAATTCATTCCACTTATGCAAGTGTTCGCGCTGGCAGCCTTCGTGCTTCATCCCCAGCTTCAGCAGAATTTTGCCGGATGCGGGATTGTGCTTGAAGTGCGACGCGAAAATGCGGTGCAGCTTCAGATCCTCGAATCCGTAGCGCACCATCGCGCGTGCCGCTTCCGTGGCGTAACCCTTTCCCCAGTAAGCAGCACCGAGCCAATAGCCAAGTTCGGCGTGCTGGTGTTGCGTGTCGATGCGCAACCCGATGCCGCCGATCTGCCTCCCGTCTTCGCGCAACGTAATGGCTAGCCACACCTTGCCCGGCTCCTGCGCCTCGAGAAAGGCGCGCGCGTCCTGTTCGGTATAGGGATACGGAATGCGCAGCGTGGTCGCCGCCACTTCGCGCGTGCCGATGAGCGGAACCAGTTCGGCAATGTCCGCTTCGGTGTAAGTGCGCAAAAGCAACCGCTCTGTCTCTAGCCGGAAGGTCTTCATCAGAGAACCCGTGCCAGCGCCATGCCGGCCAGCGCCGCTCCCAGACAAAGCAGGTTGTTGCTCAGGATGTTGGCGGCCATCAGCAACCACTGGCCGCGATCGAGAAAAGCCATGCTTTCAAAAGCGTAACTGGAGAACGTGGTAAATGCGCCGCAGAAACCCACTACCACCAGCAACCGCCAGCGGGGATCGGCCAGCACCCGCTCGGTGGTCCACACCATGAAAAATCCCACCACCAGGCTGCCCAGCACGTTGATGACGAGCGTCCCGTAGGGAAAGACCGGGCCTAACTGCTTGAGGGCAAGGCGGCTGAGGAAGTAGCGGGCGTTGGCGCCCACGATCGCGCCCAGGGATATGACGAGAACGTCGAACACGATGGAGTTCCCCTTCGGAGAATTGGTAGGAGTCATCAGCCGGAAGCGGTTACCTCGTAACCTCAGGCGGTTATGGCGAACTCCATCGCCGTACAGTCTATTTTTATCATAAAGGCCGAACCAAAATGGAAAAAGGCAATGGGACGGGCGGGGACGCCCGTCGCTCCATTACTGCTTGCGTTCAACCAGAAAATGCGCCAAAGCCTTCAGCGTCTCCGCCCGCTCGCCAAAGCTGTCTAGCGATGCGCAGCCTTTCTCGATCAGCGCGTCCGCTTTCCTGATGGATTCTTCGACCCCGAACAGCGCCGGGTAGGTCACCTTCTCCGCCGCCATGTCTTTGCCCGCGGTCTTGCCCAACTGCTCCGAAGTCTGGGTGACGTCGAGCACGTCGTCGACGATCTGGAACGCCAAGCCAATCGATTGCCCGAATGTCCGCAGCTTGCAGATCGCATTGTCGTCGCCACCCGCGTAGAGCCCGCCGCTAACCACGCTCGCCGTCAGCAGCGCCGCGGTTTTCGAGCGGTGAATGTACTCCAGCATCTGAAGATCAGGCTTGGTATGTTCGGCTTCAAGATCCACCACCTGCCCGCCGATCATGCCGTCGACCGTGCCCGTGCCGCGCGCAATTTCTTCGATGATGCGCACCCGCGCTTCCGCAGGACAATGGACACGCGCCAGCACCTCGTAAGCCTGTGTCTGCAAAGCGTCTCCAGCAAGAATCGCGATGGCTTCGCCGAAAACTTTGTGGCAAGTGGGACGTCCGCGCCGCAGATCGTCGTTGTCGAGCGCCGGCAAGTCGTCGTGAATCAACGAATAGGTGTGCAGCATCTCGAGCGCCGCACCCACCTCCTCGATTCCAGGAGGAAGCGAGCCGGCCACCATGCGTCCGGCCTCCATGCACAGGATGGGGCGAAGCCGCTTGCCTCCGGCAAAAACGCTGTGCCGCATGGCCTTATGAATGGAAGTGGGATGCGCGGTGGCAGCGGGAATCAAACGCTCCAGCGCCGCGTCGGTCGCAATCCGCCCTTGTTCCAGGGTTTCTTTCAACATGAAGAGGTGAGTATAACAAGTACCCGGTACCCAGTACCCAGTACCGAGTGAAGTCTTCTCTTCGTGTCCTTTGCGGATCTTCTTTGCGATCTTTGCGGTAAGGGTTTTTCGAGGCCCGGGAACTACCCAGCCTCAGCATGCCCATGGAGCGCAATTATCCTTTAGCGTTTGCCACTCTTCTTTCGTCAAGCCAAGCCTGCCGAGATTCTTGATTTCTTCCGCCGGAGTGAGCACATTGAAGTCCGAGCCAAACACAAACCGTTTGATGCCAATCCGCCGGATCTGTTCAGTCAATGCGCGCACCGTTTCCTGGCCTTCGTCAGGCGCGGGCACATAAGAGAGGTCAAACAGCACGTGTCTGGTCGCCGGATCGTCTTTCGCAATATGGTCGGCGAAGGCACGGAGCACGGCAATATGGTTTCCGTCGCGCAGAGGCAAGCCTCCCCCGGCATGTGCGATCTGCACCCAGGAATCTCCTGCGCTGGGCAGCACATCACGGATGAAAAGCTCGGCATCGGTCGCGTCAACCTTGCCTCCTCCGAGATGAACCACGATGGGAAGATGTTCCGCGGCGGCTTCGGCGAAGACGCCGGTCACCTTGCGGCGTTCGCTGGTGTTCCGCAAGTTCACGGCGGAAGCGGTGAAGTGCAGCTTGAGGCCGACGAATTGCCCCTTGCCCTGCCAGTAGCGCATCTCGTCGATGGCGGAATCCTGCAACGGGTCCACCGAGAGGAATCCCACCAGCCGCGTAGGGTACTTTGCGACTTCAGCGACCGTGAACTCATTTTCCCGCCGGGTGCCGTCCGCAATTTGGCGCGGCGTGAGATGAAGCGACGGCAGGCCATACAAGTAAGCACATGACAGGATCACTCCCTTGGATACGGTGGCCTCATCGAGCGCCCGGATGGCGTCCGCTGCATAGACTGCAGGCGGATGATTCGTAGGCAGGCACTCCCCGACCAGGCGGCACAGCTCAGGCGAGGCCAAATGAACGTGATGGTCGGCGCGCCAAGGTGTGGGGACGGATGCCGGGTTGGTGCGCATCTTCGCGACAGGAACTCTCGACCCTGTCAGCAATAGCAGGCTGAGGACAACAAGGCGAACAGTTTGGTTCATCGCGGGAATTATGTCACGAGCTGAGCGACGGCCCCACTCATCCGCGTTGTGCGCGGATGAGTGGGAAACTCCATACTCACCTCTACGGCGTCACTGTGAAACTGGTAGCGCTGGTCGCCGTGCCTCCAGGAGTGGTCACTTGAATCTTGCCGGTTTTCGCTCCTGTGGGCACCGTCGCAGTGATTTGGGTATCGGAGTCGACGGTGAAGCTGGTGGCTCGTACGCCGCCAAACGTGACTCTGCTGGCGCCCGTGAAGCTGGTTCCCGTAAGGGTGACGGGCGTGCCGACCGTGCCGCTGGTCGGGGTGAAACTCAGCAGTGCGGGCACCACCAGAAATTTGCGGTTGCTCTTCAACGTCCCGGTGGGCGTGGTCACGTTAACGAATCCGGCTGTGGTGCCGCTCGGAATCGTCGCCGTCAGGTAGGTGTCGGACACAACCCTGAAGGTCGCCGAGACCCCGTTAAACGAGACCTTGGTGGCGCCGGTGAAACCTTGTCCCAGAATCCCGATCGACTTCCCGACTTTGTTTTTCCAGTTCACCAGGCTGACAAACGGGGCGAGTCCGTCGTCGAGGCTGTAGAAAACGCCTCCGCCCAGCGAATTTCCGGTGGTGTTGCCATAAAACTTTCCGTTGGTGTGTTGCGCGACAGGCGTCTGCGGCCCGAAGCCGTCGACACAGCTGGTTTGTGAGCAGAAGTTGTATAGGACGGTTTCCACGCCTGCCGTGGTGATCTGGTAGATGGTTCCGGTATTGAGGTTCTTTCCTCCCTGTTGCGTGGTGCCGTAGAGGTTGCCGTCGTTGCCCAGGGTGAGGCCGGCAAGCGGCAAAGCTCCATCAAAGTTCCCGGAGCCGTAGAAAAAGCTGTAAAGCAGCGTGTAGGTACCCTTGGCGCTGACCTTGAAAACGCTCCCCTGATTGTGGAGGCCGCCTTTGTAGGTGACGCCGTAGAAGTTCCCGTCGTTGGCCTGCACCAGCGGTCCCACCGGCAGACTCCCGTCGCCGGGATACCCGGTGAAGGTGTGCAGCACGGTGATGACGCCGGAGGGTGTCGCTTTGTAAATCACACCCAGGCTGCTGGTGTTGCCTCCGAATTCGGCCGAGCCATAGAAGTTGCCGTCGGTGCCCTGGGTCGGCAGGTTGGGCAGAGCGCCGTTGGTGAAATTAAAATCCGCGAGCGTGCTCAATGTTCCAGACGCGGTGACCTTGAAAAACGCACCATACTGTCCGGTGTACTCTCCGTAGGAAACGCCGTAGTAATTTCCATCCTGCCCCTGAAGCAGGGGATAGTAGGGAACGCTTTCGTCGGTGAGGTTGTCGAAGCTCCACTGCGTGGTCAGCGTCCCGCCGGGAGTGATCTTGAATACCGTGCCCGCGCCGCTGGTGCCGCCGTTGTGGGTAGTTCCGTGGAGATTCCCGTCGAAGCCGAGCATCGCCCCGCCATAGGGAAACGAACCATCGGCGCAGGCGCTTAGGGAGCAGAAGTTATAGATGGTGGTCGGCACTCCGCTAGTGGACATCTTGTAAAGCGTGCCCGAGTTGGTGGGCCCGTCGGAAGCATCGGTCATGTAAAGCTGGCCGTCCTGGCCTTGCGAGATCAATCCCGGGTAGAGAATTCCGGTGTTGCCGGTGTTGGTCTGGGGATAGGTGTAAAGCGGAGTATAGGTCTGGGCATGAAGCAGGGCAGCGCTCGCCGCAATCATGAGGACGACGAGAAGGCGCATCAATGTGAATGTGTTCTTCATGAAACCCTCCTGTGATTTGGTTCTTCTGAGACCCCTGGAGCGAGCATGCGGGACCGGTCGTGCTCAGCCCGCACCGGTCTTCCATTTAGCAATGCGCAAGCAGAAGGGAAAAACCGTCACGGGAGGGAAGAATTGTTATCTTTGCTATCCAGTATCACCTGTCCTTTCCCGAATCCTTCCTATTCAGTACCATGTCCAGTTCTCATTCCAGTGGTCCCGGGAGGTGTGCGTGCGTCCTCAAAAATTCATCGGTCTATTTTTCCTTCTGGCTTTGATTCCTGCCGTCTGTCCAGCGCAGAACGCCCTGGTCGACCGCGTCGGCAACACCGGTTTTGTTCGCGTGGATGCCGGCAGCTTCAATTCTCTTACTGCGAAGCAGCAGCAACTGGCCTATTGGCTGACGCAGGCGTCGATTGCGATTGATCCGATCGTCTACGATCAGTTCTCGCGCTTTGGATTGCGGCAGAAGCGATTGCTCGAGGAAATCGTCGCACACTCCGGCCATGTCGATCCGCCGGTGAAAGGAAAGATTGAGGCGTTCGCCAAGTTATTCTGGGCCAATCGGGGCAACCACAACGACACCACTTCGCAGAAGTTCCTGCCCGAGTTCAGCTTCGAAGAGCTCAAGCAGGCCGCCGTGGCGGCGCAAAAGGACGGCGCATTCAAGACCTCCTGCGCTGACCTGCCTCCGCTGACCACGGCAAAGCAACTCGACAGCGAACTGGAGGATCTGAAGGCTTCATTCTTCGACCCGAACTTCGAGCCCATGGTGACCGCCAAGAGTCCGCAGGGTGGTCTCGACATCATTCAGGCCAGCTCAAATACTTACTACGAAGGCGTGACGCTCGCCGATCTCAAAGGCTTTCACGAAGCCTATCCGTTGAACTCGCGCGTGGTGAAAGGAGCGGACGGCAAATTGCGCGAAGAGGTGTATCGCGCAGGCACACCCGACGGAAAAATTCCCGCTGGGCTTTATGCGACCTACCTGACTCGCGCCAACGGATATCTCGCCAAGGCGCAGTCGTTTGCCGAGCCGGCGCAAGCCAAAGTAATTGGTGATCTGATCCGCTACTACCAGACCGGCGACCCCAAAGACTGGCTGCAGTTTGGCAGCGACTGGGTGCAGGACGACGCAACGGTGGATTTTGCTAACGGCTTTATCGAGGTCTATCGTGACGCGCGAGGCGCCAAGGGCAGCTCGCAGAGTTTCGTAAGCATCACCGACAAACCGCTGACTGACACCATGATCGCCCTGGGCAAGAACGCCGCCTACTTCGAGGCTAAGGCTCCGTGGGATGACAAATACAAGAAACAGAATTTCAGACCTCCCGTGGTTAAGGCGATTGAGACGATAATTGAGACCGGAGATTTTTCCGTCACCACTATCGGCGACAATCTGCCCAACGAAAACGAGATTCATGAAAAGTACGGTACCAAGAACTTCCTCTTCACCGGCAGCACGCGCGCGCTCGACAACGCCGCGGGCAAATCGGGGATTGCGGAGTTCGCTCCCACGCCGGAAGTCGCGGAACGTCTCGACAAATACTCCGACCAGGCCGAAGATCTTCTGACCGCGCTGCACGAGGTCATCGGACATGGTTCCGGAAAGCTGAGCGAGCGCGTGAAGGGCGGAGCAGAGCCCTACCTGAAAGAATATTTCTCGACTCTCGAAGAAGCCCGCGCCGACCTGATGGCGCTCTGGAATGTAGGGGACCCGAAGTTGAAGGAGTTGGGTCTGGTTTCTCATCAGGACGAGATTGCCAAAGCCATGTACGACAGCGCCACTTTGGCGCCATTAACGCAACTGCGCCGCATCCCGCATGGCGATACCATCGAGGAAGATCACCAGCGCGACCGGGCGCTGATCGTGAATTACATCCGCGACAAGGTGCCGGGATCGATTCGCCAGTTCGACCGCGATGGCAAGACCTATATCGAAGTCGAGGACTACCAGAAGATGCGCCAGGGCGTCGGCATGCTGCTGGCGGAACTGATGCGCATCAAGGCCGAGGGCGACTATGCGGCCATCAAGGCGCTGGTCGACCAGTACGGCGTGCATTTCGATCCCGCCCTGCGCGATCAGGTGGTTGCCCGTTACAAGCGTCTGGGGATTCCGGTTTACTGGGCGGGCATCAACTCGACCTTGACGCGAAAAGGGGAGAAGGTCGAGATCAGCTACCCGAAAGATGCGGCCGAGCAATATCTTCGCTACGGAGCTATGTACGATCGCGGCTTGGAAGGGAAGTAACGCGCGGAAAAGCTTGTAACCGCGAAGGGCGCAAAGCCCGCAAAGGAGCACTCTAAGGTTTCTCCTTTGCGCCCTTCGCGGTTAGAGTTCTACGCGGCGGCGTTGTGCAAAGAACTCGCGTTGCGCAGCGCGGCCAGCAGGACGGCCTTGGTGTCAGCCGGCGGGCAAATGTCAGAGGCCCCGGCATTCAAGGCCGATGTCCACATCTCTTCGTCGGCCAGGCGATGGGTGCAAACCACCGCCGCCTCGGGAAATTCCCGGCACAGGCGTTGCACATCAGACAGGGAAGCCATCTCCATATCGAGAATCACGATTTCCGCGTGATGTTTCACAATGCTTGCCCTGACTTCGTCGAGCGAACGAACTGCCCGCACTGAGAAGAACGAGTCACAGAGAGAGGCCACCAGCGATTGCGCGATCCTGGGGTCACCTTGGAGGAGGACAACACTCGAGAACTGCATAACATCTCCCCATTTTTCACCGTCGTCACGGCGACTTAAGCCACGGCGTTTTCACGAGGGAGTGAATCGCGACCGCGGACGTTTGACCTACGAGCGACGACGAACCAAATGCGCCTATTTCCTGGCGGGCGCCTTTTCGGCCTGGGGCTCGAACGGTTCAGCCTGGAGCTTGCCGTTATGTTTCAGCAGGATCTCCACTTTGCCTTCCGCTTCGTCCAGCTCCTTGCGGCAGGCGGCGGAAAGCTGCATTCCCTCTTCGAAAAGAGTCAGAGACTTTTCGAGAGGCACTTCGCCTTTCTCCAGTTCCTGGACGATTTTTTCCAGGCGCTCGAGACACTGTTCAAATTTTGGCAAAGGGACGTGCTCCTATGTTTATTAGATGCACCTGATCGGACAGAAAGTCCAGTTAAAAGTTTGTAAAAACGGGAAGTTGCAAATTGTCACACCGACGCTGCGGGACGATTGCTACCCAGGGCTTCCAGGACGTCTACCGCGGACGAGTATTTTCCCAGCGGAGCGCTGATCTGCGCGCCTTGCACCATGTCGCGGACTGCGATCAGCATCTCGCGGGCGATGGCAATTCCTTCTTCCTTCGCATGTTCCGGAGTTTTGGCGGCAGCCATGCGGTCAAGAATTCTATCGGGAACGGAAACCCGCAACTCATTCTTCATGAACTCGGCATTGCGCACACTCACCAGAGGCCAGATTCCCGCGACCACTGGAATGCGGCAATGTTCAATGCGGCGCAGGAAGGCTTCGAGCAATCCGAGATCAAACACCGGTTGCGTGACGGCATACTCGGCACCCGCCTCGACTTTGTAGGCGAAGCGGCGAATCTCTTCATCCAGATCGGTGATGCCGGGATTGGCGCCAACACCGATGACGAAAGCTGTACCTTGTCCTATAGGGTTTCCCCCGATGTCCTGCCCACGATTGAGGTTATGCACGATGTTCACGAGGCCGATGGCATCGACATCGAACACCGCCGTCGCGTCCGGATAGTTTCCCATCTTCGGCGGATCGCCGGTAATGCAGATGAGATTGCGAATACCGGTGGCTGAGGCGCCCAGCAGATCCGATTGAATGCCGAGCACATTCCGGTCACGGCAGGTGTAGTGCAGGATGGCTTCAATGCCCACCTCCTGCTGCACCAGCAAGGACAGTGCCTGGTTGCTCATGCGGGCGGAGGCGCGGGGGCTGTCGGGAATGTTGATGGCATCGACGCCCACGGATCTGACGAAACGCGCACCTTCCAGCTCTTTGCGGATATCGGTTCCCTTGGGAGGAACGATCTCGACCATGGTGACAAATTCGCCGCGCGCGATTTTGCCGCCGAGCCGGGAACGCTGGTCAAGAGAAACGGCCGGAGAAACAGCGACTTGGGAGTGATGATCGGTGACGGAAGCGGATCCGGTCCTGGCTCTGGCTTCGGCGACGCGCAGGGCGGACTTCATCACGCGGATATGGTCTGGCGTGGTTCCGCAGCAGCCGCCAACCAGCCGGACTCCGGCGGTGACAAACTTCCGCGCGTAGCTGGCCATATATTCCGGAGAACACAGGTAGATGTTGCGGCCTTCGACGGAACGTGGAATACCAGCGTTGGGTTGCGCCGCGAGCGGCAGCGAGGTCAGAGCACGAACGCTCTCCATGGCTTCCAGCATGTCGACGGGTCCGACGCTGCAATTGCAGCCAATCACGTCGGCTCCCCATTCTTCCAGACGTGGGGTAAATGTTCCCGGCGTCGAACCATCGAGACAGTTGCCTTCTTCGTCAACCGTAACCTGAGCAACCAGAGGAAGATGAGGCGCTACGTCGCGGGCAGCCAGCATCGCCTGATGGATTTCCTCGAGATAGCCGAAGGTTTCCAGAATCAATAGATCCACGCCACCTTCGGCGAGAGCGGCGATCTGGTCACGGAAGGCTGCGCGGGCTTCCGCGAACGAAGTCTTCCCCAGGGGCTCAATACGAATGCCCAGCGGGCCGACCGAGCCGGCGACCCAGCCGTCGAAGCTCTTGGCGGCTTCTTTGGCAAGGCGCGCCCCGGCAAGATTGATGGCGTGAACTTTGTCGGCCATCGAGTGCCGGCCCAGGCGGAACGAGTTGCCACCGAAGGTATTGGTTTCAATAATTTCCGCGCCCGCCTGCAAGTATTCGTGATGGATCCCGCGAATCAGATCGGGCTGGGAAAGGTTCAGCTCATCATAAGAGCGGTTGATGAAAATGCCCTTGGCATAAAGCAGGGTTCCCATGGCCCCATCGCAGAGGACCGGGGATTTCTTAAGCCGGGCTAGTAAGTCGGCGGGCATTGCCTTGAGGATACAAGATGTACGCGAGCTTTGACCATTAGGGTGAGAGGCAGCCGTGATCAGCCAGGGAACCGGGCAGCAAAAATCCTGGGTCGCCGGGGCACGAAGAAGTTTTCGTGAGGAAAGCCTGTGGGCGACCTCTGCTATAATCCGTCATTCGCATCTAAATCTCTGTCTTTCATACTCCTGGAGTCCCGGGTTTGAATCGAGCTGCGATCCGAGTCATTCTCATCTTGCTGATAAGCGCAGGGATGGTTTCCTGCAACGGTGGCATGGGTAACCCCAATGGCCAACAGACCAGCGGCCTCACCTTCCGAGTGTTTGTTTCGAATCCGCTGCAACCTGCCAGAGGCGGCGGCGGGGCGCCGGTGTTGAACATTATCGACGCCAATAAAGATTCGGAATCGCCGTTTAACGTGAATTTGTCGGGCATCCAGAATCCCGGGTTGATGGCGGTTTCTCCCAACCTTGCGTTCACCATAGTTTATGGGGCCGGGAGCATCAACACGATTTCGCTGGTGGATAACGCGCGCGAAGGCCCTGCGGTGAGCGCCACCGGCCAGAATTTGCCTGCGATTACGATACCGGGACCGACCGAGAGCATGTTTGTCGGAAGCGATAACGGCACCGGTTATGTGGCCGTGCCGACGGCGCCGCAAATCAACCCACAGGGACCGCCGGGAGGCGTTTTTGTTCTGAGCCTCGCAACAGCGGGAGTGATCGCGAATGTGGCGGTGCCCAGCGCGCGCTACGTCACCCAAAGCCACAATGGTTCGCGGGTCCTGGCGTTCGGGGACAATGCCACGGATGTCGTGGTGATCGCGACCAGCCTGATTACGTCCACTACCGATCCTCGCACGTTCGTATGCTGCTTCGATCATCCTGTATGGGGCGTGGTCAGTAGCGATGACACGACGGCGTACATCCTGAATTGCGGTCCGGAGTGCGGCGGGACCGTCGCTTCGGTCTCGGTGCTCGACCTGGTGACCAATACGGTGGGCGTCACGGTTCCGGTGCCGGCAGCGACCTTCGGCATGCTGAATGGAAACACCTTGTATGTAGCGGGGACTCCACCGGGGACGGCGTGTCCATCGGGCACCGTGGTTTCGTCGTGCGGAATGCTGACTACGCTGGATGTCAGCAGCGGAATTCCCACGATTACGAATGCATCCCCGATTCTGATCACCGACGGGTATCACAACCGCATGGAGATGGCCTCAAACGGCCGCCTCTACATAGGATCGAAGAATTGCAGCAGCGTGGTGGGATCGCGAGGATGCCTCACGATTTTCAACACGCAGACCAACGCAGTGGTGGTTCCCGCAGCCACAGGGGATGTCACTGGAATCGCTCCGATCAGCGGACGCAATGTGGTGTATGTGTGCGAAGGCGGAGCCTTGTACGTCTACCTCACCACTACGGACCAGTTAGAAGTTCTGGCCTCGCCGCTGGTGATAACGGGCATGGCCGTGGACGTCAAACTGGTGGATCCATAGGGCGCAGGCTGCTGCCACTCACGGAAGAATCTTAAATCGCAGAGGCCGCTGCGAACTGCCGCGGAGTTTGCGGAGGGCATGCTCAGCGGCTAAAGCCGCCTCGAAGTAGTTTGCATCGCAGAAGGGCTGCGCCCACCAAAAAACAGGTACCGCTATCGTCCTGGCTGCAACGTAAGCTGGTGCGCCGTGGCGTTCGCTTCCGCGCTCTTGGAGAACGGCCAGGGGAATGTGGATCCGTCGTACCATGCCTTCCATTGATCCATGTAGTAAGGACTGAGAATATTCCCCGCCTCTCCGGTCACCAGATTCAAAGTGGATTGATCGAGATTCGAGAGATCGACCGTCATGCGCTCGGAAGGACCGTGAAAGCGTGTGACCGCTTTTACGGTGTATCCGCTGCCGGATTGCGGCTGCAGTCCGGGGCCTGACCAGTTCTGCACAAAAGGAATGTTGCCGAAGATGGGATGCTGGATTTCCACCGGGTTATAGGGGCCCCATTTCCAGTCGTTCAGATCGTCGGGAGCGTCGTTGCGGGTCGCAGCCGCATCCACGGCGTCGGCCAGCAGATCGTCATAACTCGCATAGTTGTCGGGCAGCCAGCGCTTGGGTTGGTAGAGCATCACGCTTTCGAGCCAGACGGACTGCTGCGTCCAGCGATAACTCCTCCAGCTGAGGGTGGTGGGGTCTGAGCCGGCCGGAGCCGAACCCAGTTTGGGTTCGAGCAGCAAGCGTACAAGCTGCACGCGGCTGCGGGATTCGATGGTGGGCGCGGCGGAGTCGGCGCTCATGCGGCCATCCCAGGAGCGGAGAATTTCGGCGGCCTGCTTAGCCTTCCGGGTGGCATTTTTCGCGTGGTCGACCGCGTACACGAAGCGCTCGGCGGCGAAGCGATCGAATGCAGAATAAATATCCGTCTGCAGCGCCAGCATGTCGGCGGGAGCGAATTTTTTGCCTGACTGCAGCACGCGATAGATGCGGTCAGTGCGCCACGGAGCTTCCCAGTGGGTGCTGATGGAGAAGGGATATCCGTCGGGCGTGATCCGTCCGTTGGCGGTCCCGATGATTCCCAAGGGCGGGTTGTAGACGCTGGGCAGCTGGTCGAAGGGGATATAGCCGATCCATTCGTAGTCGTTGGTGCTGCCGTCCTCGGCGTAGCTGCCATCGCCTTTGGCACGCACGGGAAACTTTCCCGTGGCTTGATAGCCGATGTTGCCATCGACGTCGGCGTAGACCACGTTCTGTCCGGGGGCGTCGAGTTCGGAGAAAGCGCGGCGGAATTGTTCCCAGTTCTGGGCAGAGTTCACGGCGAAGAAGGGGTTGTGCACGCCTTCATAGAGGGTCCAGCGCAGCGCAAGTTTACGGGTCTCGCCGGGGATCAAATCGCTGATGATGGGGCCGTGGCGAGTCAGGGTGACATCGACGTTCACATCGGGCTGGCCCTTGACGTGAATAACCTCATGGCGATGCTCGGGCTGCTTCCAACCATCGGGAGTCTTGTATTCCCCAGCGCTGTTAAAGGTCTCGATGTAGAGGTCTTCGACAGTGCCGCCGACGTTGGTAAATCCCCAGGCGATGCGCTGGTTGTGTCCGACGATGACGAAGGGTATGCCGGGCAGGGTGACTCCGGCGACATCGTAATTGCCGCAACGCAGGTGGGCCTCGAACCAGAGGTTGGGCATCTGGTGCTGGAGATGCATGTCGTTGGAGAGCAGGGGCTTGCCACTGACGGTGTGGGTTCCGGAAACCACCCAGTCGTTGGAACCGACGGGAAACGGATCGCTGTCGGGGAGAGCGTCATTATGCGTGACGGAACTGGGCGCCGGAGAGTCTTCGTCTTCTTCTTCGTCGGTGGCGTTTGGGTCCGCCTGCAGATTGGGTTGTGCCGCGGTGGGCGGGCGATCGTGCATCGAGGAATTGGGATAGAGATCGGCGGCCAGTTCGGGACCCAGTTTCGCTAGAATTTCTTCGCGCGCCAGCAGATTGGGATCGTGGTTGAGATCCTTCACCATTTGCGCGGCGATCACCAGGGAATCCTCCGGAGTCCAGGGCTTAGGACTGTAGCCCAGAATGCGGAACTCGAGCGGCAGGCGATCGCGATGAGAATCGATGTAGGCGTTGACGCCGCGGGCATAGTCTTCGAAGTGGGCGCGGTTCTCGCCAGAGAGCGACGAATACGCCTTGCGGGCGGCTAGGCGCATCCCGAGGATGCGCTGCTCCTTGTCGCTCTTGAGCAGGTCAGGGCCGAGGATTTCCGCCAGTTCTCCGGCGCCAAATCGGCGCATGCCATCCATTTGCCAAAGACGGTCCTGGGCGGTGACGAATCCCTGGGCAAAAAAGAGGTCGTCAAGATTCGCGGCCTCGATGGTCGGGATGCCGTGGTGGTCGCGGGTAACCGTAACCGGTGCGGAGAGGCCCGGCAGGGAGAGAGTTCCGTCGAGTTGCGGCAGGGCAGAGCGCGCCATGAAATAAAAGATGGCGGATGCGATCAGCAGCAGAGCTCCGATCACGACCACCAGCCAGAGAATGATGCGCAGGAGTTTGGGAGTGCGACGCGGCGCAGCGACGGTCGGAAACGTAGACATAAGTGTGAAGGAATGATTGTAGGCGAGGGGGCGGGGTAGGACAATGGCCGGGGGAGATCGGGTGTGGCGGGTTTCCGCCAAGGCCAGTATCATGCTGAGGGGATGGCGAAGTTTCTCGCCAACCTGCCCTTATGCTCCAGAAACGCATCGACGACCAGCCGAGTATCTCGCGGGAGATGATTCGCGAGGCGCAGGAGATCCTGCACCAGCACCTGAAACGCGTCGGCTTGAAGCATACCGAGCAGCGCGACACGATTCTGCGCACCTTTCTGGAGACCCGCGAGCATCTTTCGACCGACGAATTGCACCGGCTGGTGAAGAAAAAGGATGCCAAGATCGGGTTCACCACCGTATATCGCACGCTGAAGCTGCTCGCCGAGTGCGGGCTGGCGAGTGAAGTCGCGTTTCACGACGGGATCGCGCGCTACGAACATCAGTACAACCGGCGCAGCCATCATCATATGGTGTGCACCGAGTGTGGAAGTTCGGTGGAGTTTTTTTCTCCCGAGGTCGACGCACTGGAACAGGAGATCGGGCGCAAACATCATTACGCGACCACGCGCCACACCTTCCAGATTTACGGGGTTTGTGAAGATTGCCGCAAGAAGAACAACCCGCGCGCAGTGGTGTAATGGAGATTTCGCTGAGGCAATGCGCCGCCTGCGGTGGACCGTTGCCGGAGGTGGGCACATTTTGTCCGGCGTGCGGTACGGCGGCGGACCGACCCAAGCCGGCGCTGGGCAGGACCGGCGGCATTCCCGACCGGATCGCGGGAGCGCTGGCATACCTGTTCGTAATTCCCGCAATCGTTTTTCTGCTCCGAGATCCTTTCAAACGAAACCGCTTTATCCGCTTCCATGCCTGGCAATCGATTTTGGTTACGGTCGTGACGCTGATCCTGTTTTCCGCTTTGCTGCCGGTCATGGGGCGGGCACTGGTGATTCTCGGGTCGGCGATTCTTGCCATGGGCTGTTTCATCCTCTGGCTGGTGCTGATGATCAAGGCGCTGCAGGGAGAGATGTTCGAGTTGCCGCTGATCGGGCGACTGGCTGAGCGTCAGGCAGATGCGCGCTAAGCGCGTCTGAACTCCGCGGCAGGTCTTTATAATCATTGCGTTGACCCTCCGATTCTGATACCTTGCGCGGCATCAGGCACATCAGTCTGCCGGTGTGTCTTTTCGGCTCGGGGTAAGAGACTACTCTTGGGGGTTTCCAATGGCTTTTTGCAGCGTCTGTGGTACGCAGGTAGCGGATGGGATGACCGTATGCGCGGCACATGCCGCAGCGGCGCCAGCAGCGGCGACCACTGCCAGGGTGGAGGCATGACCGATAACGTGGCCGGGATGCTCGGCCTATGTCGCGGTGGGATTACCGCGATCATCTTCCTGCTGGTTGCGCCATACAATCGGAACCAATTTGTTCGCTTCCATCGTTTCAGTCACTTTCCTGACGGTCGCCAGTGATCGCGTTGGGAATTGCGCTCAGCATTGTGGATGGGCGCGATCATCCGGTGCTGGGCTGGATGACTCTGCTGATCTGGCCAGTCATTGGCCTGGCAGGACTTGGCGCTGTGGGTCATCATTTGATCAAGGCGAACCAGGTGCAGAAGGTGAAATTGCCGTTCGTCGGCGATCTGGCCGAGAAGCAGGCGGCTGCAGTCTGAGATATTAACTACCGAGGACACAAAGGTTCACGAGCTTCAGCTCTGATGTGTCTCGTGTCTTTACCTTTGTCGGCGATGCGACTGAATCGCGGTTGGATCGCATTCTCCCGCTTGACAGAAACCTCCCAAGATGTCATTCCTATCTACTTTTAGTTTTCGGCCCTGCGCCGCCGGGTGGGTGCCGGTCCATGAAGGGGATAAATTTGAAAGTTCGGGTCTTTTATCACGACCGGTGCTTCGATGGAGCGTGTTCCGCGGCGCTTTTTTCGCGCTTTTACCGGGAACGCATTCGCGAAGACGTGGAATTTCTCTATTCCGGCTTGCTGCACCGGGCGGGTGCGTTGTTCAACGAAAATGATTTTACCGGCGACGAGAACGCCATCGTCGACTTCAAGTATTCGGGTTCGCCGAAGATTACCTGGTGGTTCGATCATCATCAGAGCGCGTTTCTGACTCCGGCCGACGCGGAGCATTTCGAACAGGACCAGAGCAATCGCAAGTTCTACGATCCGGATTTCAAGTCGTGCACCAGTTTTATCGCAATGATCGCGGAACAGCGCTTCGGATTCAATCCCCAACCGGTAGCCGATCTCGTGTACTGGACCGACATGATCGATGGTGCTCTCTATCCCGATGCGCGGACCGCCGTCGAGATGAAGGCTCCCGCCATGAAGCTGACCATGGTGATCGAGTCGACGCAGGATCTGAAGTTCCTTCCGCAGTTGATTCCGATTCTCGCTTATAAACCCCTGGGCGAGATTCTGGAGGAGCCGTTTGTGGCGTCGCTGTTGCCGCCGCTACTGGAGCGCCATCAGCGTTCGATCGCGGTGATGAGAGAGAGAACGGAGTCGAAAGACGGAACCATTTTCTTCGACGTGACCGATCATGATCTTGAGGGTTACAACAAATTTGTTCCTTACTACCTGCATCCGGAGAGCATTTACAGCGTGGGCCTCAGCCAGAGCAGCTTTCGGGTAAAAGTTTCGGTGGGCTCGAATCCCTGGGCGCCGGCGGAGCCGACGGTAAATCTGGCAAAGATTTGCGAGCGCTGGGGCGGCGGCGGGCACGCGCGGGTGGGCGCCATTTCCTTCGAGCCGGATCAACACGATGCGGCGCGCAAAGCGGCACGGGAAATTGTGGACGAGTTGCGGGTCAGTGTGCGCGCCGAGGGCCGGTAGTCCGCGTTGAAAGCGCAAGAATCCCCCGTGAACATCTCTTCGACTCCCGACAATTCCGTTCTGCGCGCCGAACACCTGGGGCGCGTCGTCGGAAACAAGACTCTGGTGGAGGACGCCCGCTTTGCCGTGCGAAGCGGGGAAGTAGTCGCGATTGTGGGCCCGAGCGGAGCGGGGAAGAGTTCGCTGCTGCGGCTGCTCAACCGGTTGGATGAGCCCACGAGCGGAACAGTCTTCGTTGAGGGAATCGATTATCGCGGAATTGCGCCGCAAGAGTTACGGCGCAAACTGGGGATGGTCACGCAACGGCCTTATCTGTTTCCGGGAACGGTGGCGCAGAACTTGCGTTTCGGTCCCACGCAGCGCGGCGAGACGCTCTCGGACGCGGCGCTGGCAGCCTTGCTGGAGCGCGTCGGGCTGAAAGATTACGCTACCCGGAACGTGGCGAATCTTTCCGGCGGCGAAGCGCAGCGGGTTTCGGTGGCGCGGACCTTGGCCAACTCTCCCCTGGTGCTTTTGCTGGATGAGCCGACTTCGGCACTGGATGAGACCGCGAAGCTGGGGGTCGAGGCGTTACTGCAAGAGATTGTGCGCGATCACAAACTGACCTGTGTGATGGTTACACACGATGTGGCGCAGGCGGCACGGCTGGCGGAACGCGCGCTGGTGATGGACGCGGGGCGGATTGTGCGCGAAGGCGCGATCCGGGAGGTGCTCGGTGCTTAAGTGGCTTTTTCACGATCAACTGCAACTGGGACTGGCGCAGTCGGCGGCCGCGGCGCTGGCAGCGATGGTAGTCATCCTGCTGGCGCGCAAGCGCGGCATTCATCTGGAAAGCGATGCGCTCATCGCCATGGTTCGCGGGTTAGTGCAAATTGTGGCGGTGGGATCGATTCTACTGATCCTGCTGCGCGGCCCGAAGTGGACCAGCATTTTTCTTCTGATGGCAATGATCGTGGCCGCGGGAGCAACTTCGGCGCGCAGAGCGAAAGGCATGCCGGGTGCGTTCCAGGTTTCGGCGTGGTCGATCGCCTGCGGTGCGGGATCGGTGATTGCGCTGATGACCTGGCTGGGGGTGATCGATACCGCGATTACCGCTCTGGTTCCGGTGGGGAGCATGCTGATTGCGAATGCCATGAACACCAACGGTCTGGCCCTGAACCGGCTGCGGGGCGACGTGCTCGCCCACGTCGGCGAGATTGAAACTGCGCTGGCGCTGGGCGCGGAGGCGAAGGACAGTCTTGCGCCTTATGTGCAGGCGTCATACGAGGCGAGTTTGATTCCTGCCATCGATTCGCTGCGGTCGTTGGGAATTGTGTGGATTCCGGGATTGATGGCGGGGATGTTGCTTTCAGGAGCGCGTCCCGTGTACGCCGCGATCTATCAGTTCGTGGTGCTGGCCATGATTTTTGCGGCGTCGGGACTTACCTCGCTGGTGAGCACCTTCCTGATTCGCGCGCGTTTGTTCACCACGGCGGAGCAGTTGATTCTGCAGCCGGGAAGATGAGCACACTGACAAATTCCGGGGAGATCCGGCGGCACAGCCGGCAGTTGCGGGCGCTGCGCGCGGTGGCGTCGCTCGAACTCAGCAAAGGTGTGATCGTGATGCTCGCAGGCTTTGGAGTTCTGAGCCTGCGGCATCGCGACGTGTGGGGCGTGGCCGACAGCTTGCTGTACCTGTTGCATATCAGCCCCGACCATCGCTACGCGCGGGTGTTTCTCGACTGGGCCGATGAGGTGACGGACACCAAGCTGGTGCTCATCGCGATCGTCGCCATGGTGTATTCATTGCTGCGTTTCTTCGAGGCGTACGGTTTGTGGCGCGAACGGGCCTGGGCCGAGTGGCTGGCGCTGGTCTCGGGAAGCTTGTACGTGCCGTTTGAAGTTTGGGACCTGATCCACAAGCCAAGCTGGATTCGGGTTGGCATCCTGGTGGTGAACCTGGTGGTGGTGGCCTACATGGCGTATCTGCGCTTGCAGGAACGCGGCCACGCCCACTCAGCGTAAAACTCAGCGAAACGTTGTCTGGAGTTGTGGCTGCTGCTTCCTCCTTCGCTGTGGATAACTCTCCACTTCTCCACAGCCCGCTTCCGCATACAATCCCCACAACGTAAAATGACTACAGAGCCCCATGTCTGACTTCGTTCACCTGCACCTGCATACCGACTATTCCATGCTCGACGGCGCTTGCGACGTGGAGAAGCTCTGCGCCCGCGTCAAAGAGCTGGGCATGCCCGCCGTCGCCATGACCGACCACGGCAACATCTTCGGCGCGGTGCACTTCGTCAATGCGGCGCATAAAGAGGGCGTCAAACCCATCGTCGGATGCGAGCTTTACATCTGCAAAAAGGACGACCACCGCATCGAGCGCACTCCTCCCGACGGCGACACCTACAATCACCTTCTCGTCCTCGCCGAAAACGAAGAAGGCTACCGCAACCTCGCCAAGATCACCTCCGAGGCCTCGCTGCATGGCTTCTATTACAAGCCGCGTGTCAGCAAAACTTTTCTCGCCGAGCACGCCAAAGGATTGATCGGCCTCTCCGGATGCCTGAAGGGCGAAGTCGCTGAATATCTGGTCGACGATAAATATGACGCCGCGCGCGCCGCGGCTGCCGCCTATCGCGACATCTTCGGCAAAGACAATTTCTTTCTTGAAATCCAGGACCAGGGCCTGGACCTCGAGCACCACATTCATCCCCATCTTTACCGGATGGAGAAAGATCTCGGCCTGCCGCTGGTCGCCACCAACGACAGCCATTATCTTTGCGAAGACGATGCCCACGCGCAGGACGTGATGCTCTGTATCCAGACCGGCAAGTCGATTCAGGACGTGAACCGTCTGAAGTTTCAGGGCACCGACTTTTTCGTGAAGAGCCACGCCGAGATGTCGATGGTGTTCAAGGACTCTCCCGATGTGCTCACGCGCACTCTAGGTATCGCCGAGCGGTGCAACCTGCGGCTCGAAAAAGTCAGCAATCCCTTTCCGCACTTCGACGTCGCTCCCGGCTACACCCTCGACAGCTATTTCGAGCACGTCACTCGCGAAGGGTTTGCGCGCCGCCTCGAAATGTTGCGCCCGCTCGAACAGCAGGGAAGACTCAAGCATCCCATCACCGACTACGAGCAGCGCCTGGTGCGCGAGATCTCGATCATCCAGCAGATGCAGTTCTCCGGGTACTTCCTCATCGTCTGGGATTTCATCTGCTATGCCAAAGACCACAACATCCCTGTAGGCCCGGGCCGCGGCTCGGCCGCGGGATCGCTGGTCTCTTTCGCGCTCGGCATCACCGACATCGATCCCCTGCAGCACGAGCTTCTCTTCGAACGCTTCCTGAATCCCGAACGCGTCTCCATGCCCGATATCGACATCGACTTCTGCATGAACCGGCGCGGCGAAGTCATCGACTATGTCACCCGCAAGTACGGCCGCGAGAATGTCGCCCAGATCATCACCTTCGGCACCATGGCCGCGAAGGCCGCGATCAAGGACGTCGGCCGCGCCATGGACGTGCCCTACGCCGACGTCGACCGCATCGCCAAGATGGTGCCGACCACGCTCAACATCAAGCTGCACGACGCCATCCAGGAATCCCCCGCGCTGAAGCAGGCCTACGAAAGCGACGCGCAGATCCGCACGCTGCTCGACACAGCGCTCAAGCTTGAAGGGTTGGTCCGCAACGCGGGAGTCCATGCCGCCGGCGTAGTGATCTCGCCGCGCCCGCTCAACGAACTGGTTCCGCTCTTCAAGACCAAGAACGACGAAATCGTCACCGCCTTCGACATGGTCGCCATCGAAAAACTCGGCCTGTTGAAGATGGACTTCCTCGGCCTGACCACGCTGACCATCCTCGACGACGCGCTCAAGCTCATCGCGCAGACCCGCGGCGAGAAGATCCAGTTGCCCGAGATCCCCCTCGACAATCAGGAGACCTACGAAAAGGTCTTCCACAAGGGATTGACCTCGGGCGTCTTCCAGTTTGAATCGCACGGCATGCGCGATGTGCTGCGCCGCTACCAGCCCAACTCCATCGAAGATCTCACCGCTCTCAACGCGCTCTACCGTCCCGGACCCATCCAGGGTGGCATGATTGATGACTTCATCGAGCGCAAGCATGGCCGCCGCAAGATCGAATACGAACTGCCGGAGTTGAAGGACATCCTGGCCGAGACCCTGGGCGTCATCGTTTACCAGGAACAGGTGATGCAGATCGCCAACCGCCTCGCGGGATACTCTCTCGGTGAAGCCGATCTGCTGCGCCGCGCCATGGGCAAGAAAAAAGCCGAGGAGATGGCGCAGCAGCGCGAGCGTTTCGTGAAAGGCGCGGCGCAACGAAATTTTCCGGCGAAAAAGATCGAGAAGATTTTCGATCTCATGGCGCAGTTCGCGGGATACGGTTTCAACAAGTCGCACTCCGCGGCCTACGCCCTGCTGGCCTATCACACGGCGTACCTGAAGACGCATTATCCGGTGGAATTCATGGCCGCGCTGCTGACCTCGGTCACGGGCTCGACTGACGACGTAGTGAAGTACATCAACGAATGCCGCGAGATGGGCATTGCCGTCGAGCCGCCCGACATCAACGTCAGCGACGCCAACTTCACGCCGCATGGCCCGGCCATTCGCTTCGGCTTGGCCGCCGTCAAGAATGTCGGCCACAACGCCATCGAGTCGATCGTCGCCGGACGCAAAGATGGCTCCTATACGTCAATCTACGAATTCTGCGAAAAAGTCGATCTGCGCATGCTGAACAAGCGCGTCCTCGAGTCGCTCATCAAGAGCGGCGCCATGGATCCCCTCGGCCGTCGCGCACAAGTCATGGCAGTGCTCGACAAAGCCATCGAGCGCGCGCAGAAGACCCAACGCGACGCCGAGTCCGGCCAGCACGGTTTGTTCGGCGTCTTCGAACAGGAAGAAGCGCACGCCAACAATGACCGCCTGCCTGATACGCCCGACTGGGATGAGCATCAGCGCCTGGCTTTCGAGAAAGAGATTCTCGGCTTCTTCATCACCGGGCATCCGCTCGAGAAATATCGCGACAAACTCGAGGACTTGCGCGCGCTCCGGACTTCCGAACTCATGGCGATCACCAGATCCACCGGCAAAGAGGAGAGCATCACCACCGCCGGTATCATTACCAACATTCGCGTGGTCAAGTCGAAGAGAGGCGATTTCTACGCCCAGGGCGCGCTGGAAGACATGGAAGGGTCGGTCGAGATGATCGTCTTCCCTGAGGCTTACCGCAAACTGCAGGAGAAGGTGAAACTCGAAGTGCCCGTCCTCATCCGCGCTGGCCTGCGCGTGGAAGAAGGCGCAAATCCCAAGCTCACGGTCAACGACATCACTCCGCTCGAAGACGCCAAGGTCCCGCTGCCGCGCTCGTTGCGTATCCGCATCCCTCTTGAAGAAGCCACCGACTCCACTGTCGACGCCCTGCACACGCTTTTCGTCGAACGCAAAGGCCAGGCGAAAGTATTGTTCGACGTGGAACGCCAGGGCGATTTCATGGTGGTGATGGAAGCGGAGGGCTATAATGTGCAACCAGACCGCAACTTCATTGCGCGCGTGGAAGAACTCTGTGGCCGCGGCGCGGTGAGAATCATTGACTGAGCAGTTGGCGGATGAGGAATCCTATTCATAGAAAAGTCAGCCCGAAAGTGAAGCTCCCCGACCCCACGGATGCTCCGCTGGTCATGAATGGTGCCGACTTTCTTCTCTCCATGGTCGAGGCGCGATGGTCCGGAAGGAACGGTGACGGCAGAAAGATGGATGCTGGAAGCAAGGCGGAGAAAGAGTTGGAGAAGATCGAGCAGCAGGTCGCCCGCCTGGAGTCCGTCGCCGGGCAGAACGAGGATACGCGGCAGCAGATTCACCAGTTGCACGAACGCATCCATGCCCTGCGCGAGCAGGTGTCCTCGAGCAGGCATACCGGCGCCTGGGAAAAAACCGAACTGGCTCGCCATCCGCAGCGCCCCTATACCCTCGATTACGTCGAGCGCCTGTTCACCGACTGGAGCGAAATCCACGGTGACCGCAGCTTCGCGGACGATCCCGCCATTGTCTGCGGCATGGCCCGCTTCCACGGAGAAGAAGTCGTGGTCATCGGCCACCAGAAAGCGCGTGATACCAAGCAGAAGGTCTATCGTAACTTCGGCATGCCTCATCCCGAGGGATACCGCAAGGCGCTGCGGGTGATGCGCATCGCGGAAAAATTCGGACGCCCCATTTTTACTTTCGTCGATACCGACGGCGCCTATCCCGGCCTCGGCGCCGAAGAACGCGGACAGGGCGAAGCCATCGCCTTCAACCTGCGCGAAATGTCGCGCCTGAAAGTCCCCATCGTGACCACCGTCATCGGGGTCGGCGGCAGCGGCGGCGCGCTGGCCATCGCCGTCGCCGACCGCGTCCTCATGATGGAGAACTCCGTCTACTCCGTCATCTCTCCCGAAGGCTGCGCCTCCATCATGTGGCGTGATCCCTCGAAGAAGGAACTGGCCGCGCAAGCGATGAAGATTACCGCTACGGATCTCAGCGAACTCGGCTGCATCGATGACGTCGTTCCAGAACCACCGGGCGGCGCCCACACCGACCACGAAGCCGCTGCCGCACTTCTCGACGAAGCCCTGACCCGGCACCTGGACGCCGTCCGCCGCTTGCCCGCGGGAGAATTGGTCGCGGCACGATACAACAAGTTCCGCAACATGGCGCAGTTTTTCCGCGTAGAAGCCTAGCCGCGCTCAATAGTTAAAAACCAGGTTACCTTCGCCTCGCTGCGCGCTGGTCCACTGTTCCCGCCGCTCTCCCTGCCGTATAATAAAAGGTTCAGCTTCTCCACTTTTCAACCCATGCAGGCGGTCGAAACCCCGCCACTGTCAAAGGAAGGGACTGGGATGGCCACAACGGATGTAGCGCTCCATGAAGCCTCAGGAGGCCTGGAGCCCAAGCGCGTCGTCAACAACATGAGTATCCAGGTTGCGACGGTCAACGGCAGCGGTTCGCAGAGTTCGAACACCGTGCTGCTGCGCAGTATCTTTCAGATGGGAATTCCGGTCTCCGGCAAGAATCTGTTTCCCTCGAACATCGCCGGCTTGCCCACCTGGTACACCATTCGCGCCAATAAAGACGGATACATCGCGCGCAAGAAGGAAATCGATTTCCTGGTGGCCATGAATCCCGAAACCGCGCAGGAAGATGTGAACTCGCTCGCTCCCGGCGCCGCCGTCCTCTACGACGAACCCCTCGGCCTCGATAAGCTGCGCAGCGACCTCATCTTCTACGCCGTTCCTTACGACAAGCTCGTCGCTCCGGTGTGCCCTGAAGCCAAGCTGCGCAAACTGGTCCGCAACATGATTTACGTGGGCGTCGTGGCCCGCTTGCTCGAAATCGACATGGCTGAAGTGGAGAAGGCCATCCGCAAACAGTTCGCCAGCAAGGCCAAGGCCGCCAATCTCAACCTCTCCGCCGTCAAGGCGGGATACGATTACGCCGCCGCCAGCCTGACCAAGCGCGATCCTTACTTCGTCCAGCGCATGGACAAGACCAAGGGCAAGATCATCATCGACGGCAACTCTGCCGCCGCCCTGGGCTGCATGTTCGCCGGTGTCACGGTCGTCGCCTGGTATCCGATTACGCCGTCGTCGTCGCTGCCCGAAGCGCTGATCGACTACATGAAGGAACACCGCCTCGGCCCCGACGGCAAAGCTACGTTCGCCATCGTGCAAGCCGAAGATGAACTGGCCGCGATCGGTATGGTGGTCGGCGCTGGATGGGCTGGCGCCCGCTCCATGACTGCCACCGCCGGCCCGGGCATCTCGCTCATGGCTGAGTTCGCCGGTCTCGCCTACTACGCGGAAGTTCCCGGCGTCATCTGGGACATCCAGCGCGTCGGCCCCTCGACCGGCCTGCCTACGCGCACCTCGCAAGGCGACATTCTTTCGACCGCGTTCCTGTCGCACGGCGATACCAAAAACATCCTGTTGATTCCGTGCTCCGTCGAAGAGTGCTTCGCCATGGCGCAGGATGCCTTCGATCTCGCCGAGCAATTTCAGACCCTGGTGTTTGTCATGTCCGATCTCGATCTCGGCATGAATAACTGGATGGCCGACCCGTTCACGTATCCGGAAAAGCCGATCAGCCGTGGGAAGGTCCTGAGTAAGGAAGATCTCGACCGCCTGGGAGGCTTCGCCCGCTACAAAGATGTCGACGGCGACGGCGTCGGCTACCGCACTCTGCCCGGTACCGATCATCCCGCGGCCGCCTACTTCGCCCGCGGCAGCGGACACAACGAAAAGGCGCAATACAGCGAGCGGCCCGACGACTTCGAGCAGAACATGGAGCGCATCAACCGCAAGTTTGAAACCGCGCGCTCTTTCGTCCCGCGTCCGGAAGTTGAAACCGGAAAATCGAAAATCGGAATCATCGGCTACGGCACTTCCCACTGGGCGCTCATCGAGAGCCGTGACCAGTTGCGCAAGGAATACAACATCGAGACCGACTATCTGCGGATCCGCGCTTACCCCTTTACCCGCGAGATCCACGATTTCATCGAGCAGCATGACCGCGTGTACGTGGTCGAGCAGAACCGCGATGCGCAGATGCTCAGCCTGCTGAAGCTCGACATCAAGCCGTCGCTCGTCACCCGGCTGCGCAGCATCGCGCACATCCACGGATTGCCGCTCGATGCGCGCTCCGTGACCGACGAACTCATGACCATGGAGGGCAAGTAAATGGCGACTACGCCGACCAGCACGCCCGCGCCGAAAACCAACCGCATCGGCCTCGCCGTCCTCGACTACCGCGGCGGCAAGACCACGCTCTGCGCCGGATGCGGCCACAACGCCATCTCCGAGCGCATCATCGACGCCATGTACGAAATGGGCGTACCGCCCGAGCAGGTCATCAAGCCCAGCGGCATCGGCTGCTCCTCGAAGAGCCCGGCATACTTCATGAGCCGCTCGCACAGCTTCAACACCGTGCACGGACGCATGCCCTCTGTCTCGACCGGAGCGATGCTGGCCAACCGCAAGCTGATCGCCCTCGGCGTCAGCGGCGACGGCGACACCGCTTCCATCGGCATCGGCCAGTTCGTCCACCTCATGCGCCGCAATCTGCCCATCATCTACATCATCGAAGATAACGGCGTCTA
This sequence comes from Terriglobia bacterium, assembly GCA_963832635.1. Taxonomy (GTDB): domain Bacteria; phylum Acidobacteriota; class Terriglobia; order Terriglobales; family Acidobacteriaceae; genus DATFTE01. Next base: position 73,535 of record CAWHVH010000009.1, read on the forward strand.
CGGCCTCACCAAGGGCCAGTTCTCGGCCACCGCCGACATCGGCTCCAAACTCAAGACCGGCGTCATCAACGATCTTCCTCCCATCGACACTTGCGCCCTCGCCATCACGCTGGGCGCGACTTTCGTGGGACGCTCCTTTTCCGGCGACAAAAGGCAGTTGCACGCCATGCTGAAAGCCGCCATCGCCCATAAAGGCACGGTCATGATCGATGTCGTGTCACCTTGCGTGACCTTCAACGATCACGAGGGCTCGACCAAGTCGTACAAATACATGAAAGACCACGAGGAGCCGCTGCAGGAACTCAACTTCGTCCCCGCCTTCGAGGAAATCGACGTCGAGTACGACGCCGGCACCACCGTCGAAGTCACCATGCATGACGGATCGCGCCTGCGCCTGCGCAAGCTCGAGGAAGACTACGATCCCACCAACCGCCTGAGCGCGATTCATCGCCTGAACGAGTCCCACCACAAGGGCGAAGTGCTGACGGGAGTGTTCTACGTCAACCCCGAAGCGCCCAGCTTCATCGATCTGCTCAACATGACCGACGAACCGCTGGCCACGCTGCCCGAATCCGCAGTCCGTCCCGGCAGGGAAGTGCTGGAACAGGTGATGGAAGAGCTGCGCTAGCGAGTACCCGGTACCGAGTACCCAGTACCGAGTGAAAATCGAAAACCCTCCGCAAGGGAGGGTTTGGACCTTTTTCGGTTGAACTACCACGGACCGAGGCTGCCCCATCCTCGCCGCGCCTTTTGCGGAAAGGGTAGATCCGACAAACGCCTGCGCTATAGGATCTTAAAGCCGCGACCGCCAGCCGCGAGCGAATCAAGCCACTTCGTTCAACTTTCCTTCCGCCTCCCCGGTATGCTCCGGATTCTCACCACGCTCGGGGAAGTCCGTATCCGCCGCTTTCAGCATCGGGTCCTGGTCGCGATGCCCCAGTTGTCCTTGCATCGAAGTATTGCCGGTCTGCTCGCGGTCTTCCTGCTCCACCGCGCCCTTCATTCGGTCCTGGTCTTTTTCATTACGCATAAATAAATGCCTCTGCGCAGGCGGAAGAACCTGGGTCGCCTACCAGCGCTAGACTAGCGCGGAACGCTTCCACGGGAAAGGTGTTAACCATCTCGCCATCCCGGTTTGAAATGAAGAATCAGCCACCTAGAATGGCGGCACGGGTCCGGGGGTTCCAATCGACAATCGAAAATCGTCAATCGTCAATTTCGTACATTCCCCTTCGATTGTTCGCCTTCACGGCGTTCCAGCCTAAAATGTAGTTCAGCATGACCGCGCCCACCACCCTCTTCCGGCCTTACGACAAGCTGGTGAAAATCACGCTGCTCGGCAGGGAAGTCGAAGTCCCGGAGAACAATACGCTGCTCCGCTGCCTGCAGTACCTCGCCCCGGAAAGCGTCTCCTACGGACGCTTCTGCTGGAACGAAGACTGCCAGTACTGCCGCGTAAGCTACGATCTGGGAGAAGGCACCCCTACCCGTGCCGCGTTAGCCTGCAAGGTTCTGGTCGAAGAGGGAATGCGAGTGAAGGAAGTCACCACGGAGATCAAGTACTGCCTGCGAGGAATGAAGAAGGATTAGAACGCCGAATCGAATTTCCAATTTGCAATTGCCGATTGTCAATTGAAGCCCCCGGCAACATCGAAAAATCGGCACTCGCCCTTCTTAAATCAACAATCAACAATCAAAATTCAACAATCCTACTCCCCGGCCTTCGCCGTCACCGGCACTCCCAGCTTGCGCAACCGCTCCCGCGCCTGTTGCGCTTCGGTCGAGCGCGGCCAGCGCTGGATCACGTGGCGCAGTTCGGCGACTCCATCGTCTTTCTGGTTCAGTTCCAGCAGCGCGAATCCCTTCTTCAACTGCGCCGACGGAGCCTTGTTGCCGGTAGGGAAGTTCTGCAACACCTGGTCGTAGTCCGCTGCGGCCTTCTGATAGTTGCCTTGCCGGTACTCCATGTCTGCCAGGTAGAAGTAGGAATTTCCCGCCAGATCGGTGTTGGGATAGAACTTGATGTAGTCCGAGAACTCCTGCACCGCCAGATCGTTCTTGCCGGCGTTGTAGTCGCGCAGCGCGTTGTTATAGAGCACATCCGGAGGCGGCGCTTGCGCCTGCGCCTGTTGCTGGGCCTGCTGCGCCTGAATGCTCTGCTGCGCCGACTGCATGTCCTCGAGCTGCTTGCTCACCCGGTTCAGCCGCGCTTTCACTTCATCCAGACTGTCGTTCAGCGCCTGAATCTGTCCCGGAGAGCTGGTCGGTGTGCGAACTGCTGTCGCTCTGCTGTTTCTGCAAGGTGGTCTGCAGCGCATTCACGGAAGCTCCCAGCTTGTTGACATTATCCGTGCTCTGCTCCACCAGGTGCTGCAGGACGCCCATCTGCTGGTTAAACGACTGCGTCATCTGGGTCATCTGGTCCTGCAGTTGTTGTACCTGGGTCTGCAACTGGACGATTTCCTTGCTCACGCCCCACGCCGGAGCGGCTACCAGGCACACCAGGAGCAATCCGCCAAATATGCCGAACGATCGCCTGATTTTCATAGTCAATTCCATAAGATGCGAAATACCTGACCTTGAGAAAAGGATATCGCTTCCAAGACACAGTTGTCTTGCAGTTCTATCCCCTCGCAGCCGAGCGAGGCACCCTTTCGCCAGACCGCGTAAGCACGGAAGCCTGGGGGCGAACCTTCGGGTCCGCCCCCCTCAGCTGTTTACTTCGAATAGACGAAGTGGCCGCGCCGGTTCGATTGCCAGCACTGCTCGTTGTCTTCCGAGCAGAACGGCTTTTCCTTGCCGTAGCTGATCGTCTTGATGCTCGACGCGTTCACGCCGCCTTGCACCAGGGCGTTCTTTACGGAATTGGCGCGGCTGTCGCCCAGCGCCAGGTTGTATTCGGTCGAGCCGCGGTCATCGCAGTGTCCCTCAACCGTGAAGCTGATATTGGGATGCTGCTTCAGGAAGTCGATATCTCCCTGCATGGCCGCCTGCTGGTCGGGCCGAATGTCGGACTTGTCGTAATCGAAGTAGATGTCCTTCACATTCTGCGAGAACAGCTCCTCTTCCGTCGCCGAAGGCTGCGGAGGTGGCGGTGGTGGCGGCGCATTCACGGTGACTCGCGCGGTCGCTTCCTGCGTTCCACCCGTTCCCTTGGCCACCAGGTGATAAGTGGTCGAATCGCTGGGTGTCACGCTCTGCGAGCCGTTCGCCTGCACCGCGCCAATGCCGTCGATGCTGACATCGGTGGCGTTGGTCGTCTGCCAGGTGAGCGTGGTTGACTGTCCTTTATCAATCGTGTCCGGACTGGCGCTCAACGAAGCCGTGGGCGCGGCCGGAGCCGGCGGCGGCGGGGGTGGCGGCGGCGCCACCTTCTTCTTGCAGGCGCCCAGCATCATCACGGCGCCCACCATGAACACAATCGCGATCCACTTCAGTCTCTGCTGCTTCACTATCCCCTCCCTACGCTTGCGCGCGCTGTCGGGAGCGCGCGGCTCGAGTCCGGGCAGGGCGGGTTGACTTCTCCGCCGCTTCCCGGTCTGTATGAAATAAGAACGTTGGCATCATCAAGGGCCCTATTTGAAACTCCAATTCGGCTGCGTGTTACTGCCTGCAAACGTCAACTGCTTCTGCTCGGTGCCGTCCGCCAGCATGGTCCATAGCTGTTCGCCCCCGGCGCGGCTGGATTGAAAAACAATATGCCGCCCATCCGGCGACCACGAGGGAAAATCATTGCGCCCGCCATCGTGCGTCAACTGCACCCACTGCTTGCTGGCGATATCCATGATGTAGATATCTTGCGCCCCCGGAGCCCCCGGGCCATAGTGCCGGATCCAGGCAAACACCAGAAATTGCCCATTTGGGGACCAGGCCGGAGAAACCGCGTAGCCCTGGTCGGTCATCTTCTGCAGGTTGGTGCCGTCCGCATCCATGGTGTAAATCTGCGGCAGTCCGGTGCGCCCGCTTACAAACGCGATCTGCGCCCCAGTCTTGCGGTTCCACGATGGCGACGATTCCGGCCCCCGCGAACGCGTAATCTGCTTCAGGCCCGCGCCGTTGTTGTCGCAGGTGTAAATCTCGGTGGTCCCGCCGCGCGAAGAAGCCAGCGCCAGCTTGGTGCCATCGGGAGACCATGACGGAGAATAGTTCCCGCCACCGAAGCGGGGGAAGGAAACCAGGCGTCCCAGGTCGAGCGAATACATCAGGATCTCCCAGTTGCCCCGGGTCACGGAACTGAAGGCCAGGCGCGAGCCATCGGGCGAGATGCGCGGCGAGAGCGAAATCGATCCCTGATGCGTCACCTGGTGCTGGTTATTGCCGTCGTAATCCATCGCCCAGACTTCTTTGTGTCCGCTGCGGCTGCTGATGAAGTAAATCGAGCTTTCCGCGATTCCGGGAACGCCTCCCCCCAGCCGGAAGATAATCTCGTCCGCGAACTTGTGCGCCGTCAACCGCGCCGCATCGGTGGTAGCCGCGTCGGTGTACTGCTTGCCCAGCACCTGCGGCGAAGCGATGTTCTTCACGTCATAGAGCCAGCCCTGCACGGTAAGCGTGTTGCCCGAAGCTCCCAGGTTCCCGAAGGCGAGCATGGAAGCGTTCACCGGGGGCGCGCTGAAAGTGTCGAACTTCACTTCCGCCGGAGTGCCCGGCGATGTCGTCGGCAGAAAGCTCTTCGAAACCATGTCGAAGATGCCGGCATTATCGAGATCGTTCCACAGCGTGTCGTTGAAGGTCTTGAGCAGGTCCGCATTCTTTGGATCCTGCGAGGACGCCTTGAAATCAGGCACGGCTAAACGAACTTTTTCTACCCCCAGCCCGGTCCCGGTCTTGATCCAATCCTGCGCCAACGCAGACGAGCAAAGTGCCAGCACGATGAGAGCAGTAAGAATAAAAGCCAATCTCGAATTGTTGATTCCACTTCGTTGCATGCGCAATCCCATTCCCAGAAGCTAAAAGCCAGAAGCTGATGGCTGAGAGCCGACAGCCGATAGCTTCTTCCTCATCTTTTGTAATCGAACCAGAACTCAACCGAAACCTTATTTCCAGCATAATCGGCGGGCAATGGACCAAAAGTATCAATGCGCTGAATGGCCCGTACCGCCGACTGATCGAGCGAAGGCACGCTGCTCGATTGTTCGACTTGCACGTTGGATGGGTGCCCGTCACGCCCGATGTCGAAGGTGACGTACACCCGCTGCGCCTCGGTGATCCGCGGATCGACCTCGTACTTCAGCCAATTCTCGGAGACTTTTTGCTGCACCACCCGCACATACCAGGCGAAGCGGTTGCCGAAGTCGCCGCCTCCGCCGGTGAATCCGAAGCCGCCCTTGGCGCCCGCCGCGCTGAAGGTCCCGTAAGGGCCGCTCACCGGCCCTCCTTGCCCGTAGGGAACGACGTTGTTCGCCTCTTCCACCGGTTCCGGCTTTTTCTGGTTCGAGCTGACTTCCTTCTTCGGCTTCTTTTTCGCGTTCTTATCGGCAATCGGTATCGCGTCCGGCTCTTTGACCTCCTCCTTGGGCTTGGACTGCGTCAGGCCCTTGGAATCGTTGGCCAGCACGTTCTGGGTCTCGGTCGGATTCCTGGGCAGCGGAATGGTGCTTACCAGGGTGACTCCCATGGCGTCTCCGCCGCCGCCAGCGCCCCATCCCGAGCCGTCGCCCGAGGGTGCAATCACGGCATAGAGCACGATGGACACTGCCACGGCGACGTGCAATCCCACCGACCAGGCCAGATTGCGGCCCCACTGGTCGTGCTCGAAGAAAATTTCAGCGTTTGCTTGCATGGCTGTCGAGCGGTTGCGTCACGATGCTGACGTTGGTGATTCCAGACTGCTTGACCGCGTCCATCACGGTGGCAAAGGCTCCGAATGGCACATCCTCATCGGCGCGGATAAAAATCGATTGATGCTGCGGATCGCGGATCTTCTGCCGTATGTCGGCCGCGATGTCATTGATATTGACGGGATCGTTGCCCATGTAGACGCGCTGTTTTTTGTCGATGCTGATCACCAGGCGCTCTTCGGTGATCTCCTTCACGGTGCGCGTCTTGGGCACGCTGACCTCAATGCCCGACTGCAACACCGGCGCCGTCACCATGAAAATGATGAGCAGCACAAGCACGACGTCCACCAGAGGCGTGATGTTGATATCGGAAAGGGAGGTTTGAGTGCGCCCGTTCGAAGCCGTAAAGGCCATTACCGCCGCCCCTCCGCCGCTGCCGCCTGCGCCTGCGGGCGATCGACCGCATTCAGCATCTCCAGCGCGAAGTCGTCGCCGCGCGAGGCGAAATCGCGAATCGATGATCCAATCAGATTGTAGGCGATGACCGCAGGGATCGCGGCCGCGAGTCCCGCGGCGGTCGTGATCAAAGCCTCCGAGATGCCGGGAGCCACCGCGCGCAACGTCGCCGCCCCCGCCGTGCCCAGTCCGTGAAAGGCATCAATAATGCCCCATACGGTCCCGAACAGGCCAATGAACGGAGTCACCGCGCCGGTGATCGCCAGCCAGGGCAGGTTGCGCTCGAAGCGCGTCAACTCTTCGGAATTCGCGATCTGCATGGCCCGCTGAATCGCCAGCGGATTGCGCACTACTCCGCTCGACACCGCACCCTGCCGCCGGTATTCCTCAAAGCCGCCTTCAAACACTCCTACCAGGGGGCTGGGACGGAATTGTTCGGCGACGGCGGCAACGTCCTGCAAGCGCTGCGCTTTGCGAAACGCGCGCGCGAAACGTCCGCTCTGTACTCGCGCCCGGCGCAGCAAGCTCCACTTGGAGAGAATAATTGCCCAGGAAACCACGCTGAACACGAGAAGTAAGAGAAGAACGACTTTGGCGACGGGACCGGTTTCTCCAACCAGATCAACGATCTCGCCACCGACCACTACGGCTAGCCATGGAAAAACATGCATTGTTTTTAGGTGAATGCCTTTCTTCGATTATAGACCAGGGAATCGAGGTTGCTTCAAAGGCGAATCCTATCTCTAACCCCTGGAAAATCCGGGCTTCCTCCCAGGATTGTGCCGGGGAAGAAGTCGATTCCCGTGTCAGCGGGAATGACTGCCACCGCGTTCCCAAAATGGAGCGGACCCTTCTCTTTTTAGAATCAAGGACTTGATTTTCCGCCCTTGTAAACTCAATGATTTGCGGTTCGCGCTCTATAGCTCTGTGATATAGTGTTACGCCATGGTCCCTGGCGTTCGATTTAAGGGCTTCAAGGGTGAAAATGGACCTATGGGTCCACCACGGCCCCAAACGTCGATCCTGAGGCCTCTCATGGGCCTTGGCATAGCGTTCTGAGACGCTGCTCCCGGTCGCCGTGACTGGTTAGCTTCCGGGAAACTCCCAGCCACGATGGTCGCAGGGGCCGCCGATGAAAATCACGCCCTTTCTCCGCGTCCTTGACGGCTCTTTGCGATGAAACTCTCTCTTCTTGTTCAGTAAAGCCTTTGCCGACAGGGTGTGACCCCGATTTCGTGCTATGCTCCCTGAAAAATCCCGCAATCCGGAAAAAACGTGCTCGTCGAACTGCGCCTAGAAAACTACGCGGTGGTCGATAACCTGGCGGTCGAGTTCGCCTCTGGCCTGAACCTGCTGACCGGCGAAACCGGCGCCGGCAAATCCATTCTCATCGACGCCCTGGCCCTGCTGCTCGGCGACAAAGCCTCGAGCGACGTCATCCGCTCGGGCGCCGACAAAGCCGTGATCTCGGCGGTCTTCGAGATCGAAGGCGCAGCCGAGAAGCGCGTCGCCGAAGCGCTCGAATCGAATGGCATCGATTCCGACGAGGACGCCATCATCCTGCGCCGCGAGATCGCCGCCGGAGGCAAAGGTCGCGTCTTCGTCAACAACCAACCCGCGACGGTGGCCGTGCTGCGCCAACTGGCGCCGCATCTCGCCACCATCCACGCGCAGAACGAATCGATTCTGGCCTTCGATGGTCCGACCCGGTCTGGCGCTGCTCGACTCCTACGCGGGCACGCATGTCGAGCCCGCCGCGGAAGCGTTCGCCCGCTGGAAAGAGATCGCAACCCGCATCGAAGAATTGCAGCGCGACGAGCAGGACCGCTTGCGCCTGCTCGACCTGTGGAGCTTCCAGAAGCGCGAGATCGAGGAAGCCAAGCTGCCGCCGGGAGAGGACGAACGCCTGGAAGCGGAAAAACTGGTGCTTGCCAACGCCGAGAAGATCTATTCCGCCGCCATGAACGCCTTCGACCTGCTCTACGAAGGCAGCACTTCGACTGCGTCGTCGCTGCGGGCCGCGCAGAAGCATATCGAAGAACTGGCCCGCTACGAACCCAAGTTCCACGAAGCGGTCACCGCGCTTGATCAGGCCCGCATCAGCGTGGAAGATGTCGGCGCCACGCTGCGCGATTATGCCGGAGGCATTCATGCCTCGCCCGAGCATCTGGCCGAAGTGGAAGACAGGTTGGCGATTCTTGACCGCCTCAAGCGCAAGTACGGACCCACGCTCGACGATGTGATCAAGTTTGGCGATGAAGTCAGCACCAAGCTCGCGGCCATGGAGAACAAAGATGAAACCCTGCGCCAGTTGCGCGCTCAACTGGACGAAGCCGGGGAAGCCTACCTGCAGGCAGCGCGCGCGATTTCGAAGAAGCGCTACGAAGCCGCGCGAAAGCTCGAGAAGCTGGTGGAAGCCGAGATCAACGATCTGGCCATGAAGTCGCACTTCAAAATCGAAGTCAGCGGCACCGATGAGGAAGGGAACTGGAGCGCATCGGGATTCGACCATGTGGTCTATCTGATCACAACCAACCCGGGAGAACCCCTGCGAAAGCTAGAGCACATCGCTTCGGGGGGAGAGTTGTCACGAGTCATGCTGGCTTTGAAAGCCAGTGTGGCGCGGACACCCTCGTCGGCGACGGCCGCGAGGAAGAACCAGCGCACGCTGGTTTTCGACGAAATCGACACCGGCATCGGCGGACGCGCCGCCGAAGCCGTGGGCAAGAAACTGAAAAGCCTTTCGCGCACGAGCCAGGTCCTGTGCGTGACCCACCTGCCGCAGATCGCAACCTTCGCCGACCATCACTACCTGCTCGAAAAGAAGAACACCGCCGGCCGCACCCGCACCACCATCCGCGCCATCACCGGCGAGGAGCGGACGGAAGAAGTCGCCCGCATGTTGAGCGGCGCCAAGCTGACCGACACTTCGCGCAAGCATGCCGAGCAGATGATCAAGGCGAACGGGTAACTCAGTGTCTACTTCGCCCGTTGCTTGCGCTTCGGTCCTTTCGTCTTCGCGTTCTTTTCCACTCGCAGCGTCCAGGCGGTGCGCAGCGCGCCCGCCAGCACGTCCTCACTGGCTTTCGCCAGGCGTATGTGGGTTGCTCCCATCCGTCCCCATCCACCGGGAATGGGCAGAAACACCTCCGGCAGCTCGCCAACGAAGTCGGCCTGCAGTTCCGGCGTGAGCATGAGATTGCCGTAGCCCTGCTTCTGGGAAGCGAGGGTAGCGAAGATCCGGCCGCCGACGCGGAAGTCGGCCGCGCCCATATGCGAGCCTTCCTCCGCTCCCTCGAGGCTCAGAGCAATGCGACGGAAATCGGATGCGTTCATGTCGACTCACCAGAGCCGTGAATGTTCCCCCATCATAAGCGCCCCAGGACAGGAAACCCCATCCTTAGGGCCGCCCCTCGCCCACGACCTCGACAAAAAAAGAAGACTCAGGGTTTCAACGTGTGAGTATGGGCGAAATCGAGACGCCGTACGGGGTACGCCCGACTGGGAGTAACACCGTGCACGCGTTGCTGCTGACCCCGGAATAAGGGCAGGGGTAGGATCCACCTTCACCGACGTTACTCTTGACTAAGCTTCCGATCGCGGTCATGATCCCCGCTGCCGGATGGCAACGAACTCTATGCGCCACGCGCTTTTCATCGTCCTATGTGTGGCATCACTCGCCCTTGCCGCGGTTGCGGCCGGGAGGCGGAAGAGTTTGCAACCGGAGCCTGCCGCTGTGCCGGTGGCATTCACCTCGGCCAAAGGATTTGTCCTGGAAGACGGTGTTCCCATACGGCTCCGGCTGATGCGCACCATCTCCTCGGCGGACTCGCATGTGGGCGATACCGTGGACTTCGAGTCGGTGCAAGAGGTCAGCCTCAATGGAGCGGTGGTGATTCCCAAAGGTGGGCTCGCTTTCGGAACGGTCACGGAAGTTCGGCGTACGCGAAAAATGGCGCGGGCGGGCAGCCTTGAGATCGAGTTAAGCGACCTCAGGTTGCTCGACGGCGAAAGGGTCGGGTTGCGCGCGGCTGAGGGCGGCAAGGGCCGCAGTCATGTGGTGGTGATGACGACCGCGCTGGTTGCTTCCGGCCTCTTCTTCTTTCCCGCGGCGCCAGGGATGCTCTTCATTCACGGCAGAGACATGGTGATTCCGAAAGGCGCCGAGGTGACGGCCCACATTACCGGGGACCTGACGCTGGATGCATCAAGATTCGAACGGCTACCGCAAGGCGCGCCAAACCCGGCCATCACCGATGCATCAGCAGCAAACCCAGATGTAAAGACAGGCAGGGTGCCGCGCGGGAGCTTTCAGGGACGCACCTATGTAAACGAGTATTTCGAACTTGCCTACCGCCTCTCGCCGGAGTGGGTGCTCGATACAAATCTGGCCGGTAAGACGCTTTCGAGCTCTCATGAGCCGGGAGATCTATTGCTGGCCGCGGTGCGCATTCCGCAAGACTTAACCGATTTGCGAGCCGACGCCTCGTTTCGGCTGATGGCCGTGCCGGCCACCGAAAGCGCGACCTGCCGTGAATATGTCGACGCGCTGGGCACAAGTCTTCGTTCCAAGAACCAGGGGAAGTCAAAAGGAGAGGTCCGGGAATTTTCGGTGGCGGGGCACGAGTTTGTCCGCGCCGATTTTGAATACGACGAGGATGCCCGCGATCGCTCGGTGATCTGCTCTCCATTTGGCGCCTTTTTGCTGGTGTGGAAGATTGAAGGCACGCTCTGGGAATCTGTCGACGATGCAGCCTCCACTATTTATGCCATCGCTCCCTGGCCGCTCGCTTCCGGCCCTTCGGCGAAGATCGCGCCGACCTCAGTTTCGGAGACAGCTTCCACCCGCAGGCTGCGCAGAAAAGTGACGCCCGTCTATCCGCTGGTAGCGCGGGAAAACAGCATCCGCGGCACGGTTCGCCTTGAGGCACTGATCGGTCCAAAGGGTGATGTCGAAAGTCTTGAGCTTGTCGAAGGCCCGATCGAGCTGGCAACTTCGGCAGTCACTGCGATTCGTCAGTGGAAATACAGGCCGTATCTGTTGAATGGGGAACCGGTCGCCGTGACCACTCCGATCACGATCAATTACTCGGGTGAGTGAACTGGGACGGCTTCTTCGCCTCCCCGCTTCGGCTGGCGCGACGGCGATGATGCGGGCCACCGCGGTAACCGCCTCATCTCACTCGCTGCTAACCGCGCGGGCCTATCACATTGTCGACCGCTGGTCACCCGACAAAGGCGAAGCTCGTTCTTTGGGACTTCTGATGCTCTTGGATGTTGCGAAATTGAAGCTGTACTATCAGGACGTTTACTAGGAACCCTCGGATCTAAGCTGAGTCCTGTCGCGTCCAACACACTACCGCCTTTAAGGACTCGATGAAGCGGGCCTGCCTGAGGAGCGGTTGGTGATCGGGGCGGGGCAGTTCCACGGGTGGGGTCATGGTTGGCGTCTCCATTCGCTGCAGCTATTCCCCAACCGCTGCTAATCCTATCCATTTCTTGGGCTTACGTTGACCAAATCGGTTCTTTCCGGTAGTTTACAAGCATCCTTTCCGTGGGAAAAGTGTAGGCTAGGAGCAGGCATATTACTGTGCGTGAGGATCAGAAAACTCTTTTGCTGTTGAAGCCCCGGGGCTTTTGCGCCGGCGTGGTTCGCGCCATCGATATTGTGCGCATTGCCCTCGAGGCGTTCGGTCCGCCGATCTACGTGCGCAAAGAGATCGTCCACAACCGCTTTGTGGTGGAAGAGCTTCAGGGCAAAGGGGCGATCTTCGTCGACAGCGTCGAGGAAGTTCCCAATGGCGAGCGCGTCATCTACAGCGCGCACGGAGTCTCTCCCGAAGTGCGCGAAGCCAGCGCGCATCGCAAGTTGCGGGTGATCGATGCGACCTGTCCGCTGGTGACCAAGGTGCACGTGGAAGCGGTCAAGTTCGCGAAGGAGGGCTATTCGCTGATTCTGATCGGGCATCGCGATCACGACGAAGTGATTGGTACGCTGGGCGAAGCGCCCATGGTCACGCAAGTGGTGGGGAATCCCGAGCAGGTGAAGTCGCTTACCGTCGCCGATCCCAACCGGGTGGCCTATCTGACCCAGACCACGCTGAGTCTGGATGAGACCAAAGACATTATTGCCGCGCTGCGCAAGAAATTCCCCAATATCAAGGGACCAGCGGCGCAGGATATCTGTTACGCCACGGAAAACCGCCAGGTTGCCGTGAAGCAGGTGGCTTCCGAGGCCGACCTGCTGCTGGTCGTTGGCTCCGATAACAGCTCTAATTCCAACCGGTTAGTAGAAGTTGCAAGGAACCTGGGCAGAAACTCGCATCTAATTGATAGCTTCCGCAATATCAAACCCGAGTGGTTGGACGGGGTAAAGACGATCGCGTTGACCGCGGGCGCCTCGGCTCCGGAGTGCCTGGTGGAGGAAGTGGTGAAATTCCTCTCTACCAAGGGCTTCGAGAACGTACAAGAAGTTGAGGTCATGCCCGAAAACGTTCGCTTTGGTCTGCCGCCGGAGATCGTGGAAGCCATTGCCAGCGCTCCCACGCCGGTGAATGCGGAGTAAATGCCGAATATGGAAGATGCCTCTTCTACTACTTCAGGAAATCCCCAACTTCGCTTTGGAAAAATTGACGATCTAGCGAGCCGGGCCGCGGCTGCCATTGACGGGGCGCGCAAATTTCTTTTTTCCCAGCAACACGAAGAGGGCTACTGGTGTGGCGAACTGGAAGCCGATACCACCCTGGAATCCGATTACCTGGTACTGCACACACTTTTAGGCACCGGCAATCAGGAGCGCTTCGAGAAGGCGGGGCGCTACATTCTCGAACATCAGAACGAAGATGGCGCCTGGAGCACTTATCCCGGGGGGCCGTCGAACCTCAGCGCTTCGGTGAAGTCGTATTTCGGTATGAAGCTGGCGGGATACGACAAGGACCATCCCGCGCTGGTGCGCGCGCGCAAGAAGATTCTGGAGATGGGCGGCGTCACGGAAGTCAACACTTTTACCAAGATCTACCTGTGCTTTTTCGGACAATACGATTACGACGCGGTTCCGGCGATTCCTCCCGAGATCGTGCTGTTCCCCAACTGGTTCTGGTTCAACATCTACGAGATTTCGTCGTGGTCGCGCGCGATTCTGGTGCCGCTTTCCATTTGTTACGCCAAGAAGCCCTTTAAGAAAATTCCCGATGAGATGGGTGTGGAAGAGCTTTTCGTGGGCGGGCGCGACAAGTCGCGCATGCACTTGCACTGGTCGAAGAAGCTGGTTTCGTGGCGCAACTTCTTTCTGGTGCTGGATCGCATGGCCCACTGGGCGGAGCGGGTACACATCCGGCCGTTGCGTTCGATTGCCTTGAAGAAGGCCGAGCAGTGGATGATCGAGCGCTTCGAGATGAGCGACGGCTTGTGCGGCATCTTTCCCTCGATCATGAACTCGGTGATCGCCATGCGTTGCCTGGGATATTCGACTGACGATCCGCAGGTGATTCGTGCGCTGGACGAGTTTGAAAAACTGGGCATTGAGGAAGGCGACACCTTCCGCATGCAGCCTTGCGTTTCCCCGGTGTGGGATACAGCCTATGCGCTTTACGCGCTGGGCGAGAGCGGGGTGCCGACGACCGATCCGCGGATGGTGAAGTGCGCCGACTGGATTCTGCAGAAGCAGGTGCGCAATCCGGGGGACTGGAAGGTCAAGAACAAGAAGGGACAGCCGGGGGGCTGGTACTTCGAGTTCAACAACGAGTTTTATCCGGATGTGGATGACACGGCGATGGTGTGTCTGGCGTTGAGCCAGGTGGAACATCCTAATGGCCGCTACCAGCGCGAATCGGTGCAGCGGGCGATCGACTGGGTATTTTCGATGCAGTGCAAGAACGGCGGTTGGGCATCGTTCGATAAAGACAACGACCGTATGGTGTTCCAGCACATTCCTTTTGCCGATCACAACGCCATGCTTGACCCGGCGACGGTCGACATTACGGGGCGCATTCTGGAGATGCTGGCGGCCTACGGGTATGACAAGAGCCATCCCGCGGTGAGGAAGGGAATTCAGTTCTTGCGCGACGAGCAGGAGTCGGACGGAGCCTGGTTCGGACGCTGGGGCGTGAACTACATTTACGGCACCATGCTGGCGCTGCGCGGTCTGGAGGCGGTGGGTGTGGATCACCACGAACCCTATGTGCAGCAGGCGGCGGAGTGGCTGCGCATGGTGCAGAACGCTGACGGCGGCTGGGGTGAGAGCTGCGGTTCCTATGACGACGCGAACCTGAAGGGTGTGGGCGATAGTACGCCTTCACAGACGGCCTGGGCGATCATGGGATTGCTCGCGGCCAACGACACGCGCAGCGATTGCGTGGCGCGCGGCATCGCCTACCTGCTGCGGACGCAGCGGAAAGATGGATCGTGGGATGAGCCGCTCTATACGGGCACCGGATTCCCGCGGGTGTTCTACCTGATGTACCACATGTACCGGCAGTACTTCCCGCTGATCGCGTTGACTAATTATAAGAAAGTGCTGGCGGCGAAGGAACCCAGCATTTAGCACTTGGCATTTGGCACTTAGCCACTCCCAACGGGCTAAATGCTAAGTGCCAAGTGCTAATTGCTCATGAAGGCTTTCGTTACAGGCGCAACCGGATTTGTGGGAAGTCACGTGGCTCGGGTGCTCGAAGAGCAGGGCGCGGAGCTGCGGTTGCTGGTGCGCACGACCAGCAATCCGAAAAATATCGAGGGTCTGAAAGGGGAGCGGGTCACCGGGGATTTGCGCGATTCGGCGTCGCTCGAAAAGGCGATGGCGGGTTGCGACTCGTTGTTTCACGTGGCCGCCGATTACCGGCTCTGGGTGAAAGATCCGGAGCAGATGTACCGGTCGAATGTCGACGGGACGCGGGCCATTTTGCAGGCAGCGCGCAACTCGCGGGTGCGGCGGGTGGTCTATACGTCGAGCGTGGCGACGATTGGGTTCGGAAATTCCCACTTCTCGCAAAAAGCGCGAGAAATGGGGCACCCTCGAGAGTCGGGAGCGGATGAGGATTCTCCGGTCTCCCTGGCGGACATGATCGGGCACTACAAGCGTTCGAAGTTCATGGCCGAAGAGATTGCGATCAAGGCCGGCCAGGGCGGGATGGACGTAGTGGTAGTGAATCCCAGCACTCCGGTGGGCGAGCAGGACATCAAGCCTACCCCGACGGGACGGATCGTGGTCGACTTTCTGAAGAAGAAGTTTCCCGCGTACGTGGATACTGGGTTGAATCTGGTGGATGTGCGGGCTTGCGCGCAGGGGCACGTGGCGGCACTGGAGCGGGGAAGAAGCGGGCAGCGCTACATTCTGGGCGGAGAGAATCTGACCTTGAAGCAGATTCTCGACAAGCTGGCAGCGATTACCGGCCTGCCGTCGCCCAGGGTGCGATTGCCCTACTTCGTGGCCCTGGCGAGCGGCGTGGTGGATACGCTGGTGACAGGAGTGCTGCTGCGCAAGGAGCCGCGGGTCACAATCGATGCGGTGCGCATGGGGCGCAAGAAGATGTTTGTATCGTCGGCCAAGGCGGAGCGCGAGTTGGAATGGAAGTCGGGTCCGGTGGACGAGGCGCTGCGGCGGGCGGTGGAGTGGTTTCGGACGAATGGATATGCCTAGCGCGACCCTCGTGGACGGTCGGACAGGTGAGATACCCGCCCCCAGGCGAGATGTCGCCACGCGTGTTGCGATTGTGGCGGCGTTGGAGCGCGAGGTCTCGGCCTTTGTGAAGGACTGGCAGCAGGCGACGCGCGAGTATGAGGGACGCAGCTTCCGCGTTTATGAGAAACAGGACGCCGTGGTGGTTTGCGGAGGCGTGGGCGCGGAGGCGGCGCGGCGGGCGGCGGAGGCGATGATTAGCCTCTACCATCCGGCGCTGGTGATCTCGGCGGGATTTGCCGGGGCGCTCGATCCGGCGTTGCCGGTGGGGCATACGCTGACACCGGGTGAGGTGATTGATGCCGGCGACGGCAGCCACACGCAAACGGATGGTGGCCAGGGTGTCCTGATCACATTCGATACGGTGGCGGATGTGGAGCAAAAGGCGCGCTTTGCTACGGCGTTTGGAGCGCATGCCATCGACATGGAAGCGGCGGCGGTGGGAAAGGCTGCGCAGGCGCACGGGATCAAGTTTCTGGCGTGCAAGGTGATTTCGGACGCGAGCGATACGGCGCTGCCTCCGCTGACGAAGTTTATCGGCCCGGACGGGCGGTTTCAGACGTTGCGCTTTGTGCTCCATATTGCGGTGCGTCCGTGGCGCTGGGCGGCGGTGCGGCGGTTGGCGCGGGATAGCATGAAGGCGGCGCGGGCGTTGAGTGTTTCGCTGAAGGAGCATAGCGGTGTCGTCCCCTGAAGGGCCGTCCCTACGTGAGCAGGTTACATAGCTCATCAAATTATGGCGATTGGTGGAACCATTACGTTAGAGAGCAAGCAAGCGATTCCGACCACGATGCAGGCGGCGGTGTATCGCGGCAAGGACGACGTCCGGCTGGAGACGGTGCCGGTGCCGAAGATCGGGCGCGGCGAGATGCTGGTGCGGGTGCATACCTGCGGCATCTGCGGAACGGACTTGAAGAAGATTGCGACTGGATCACATTCCGCGCCGCGCGTCTTTGGACACGAAACCTCAGGCAGGGTGGCTGCGATCGGCGAGGGTGTGAAGAAGTTTCAGCCGGGGGACCGGGTGACGGTGTTTCATCACATTCCGTGCGGAGAGTGTTTCTACTGCCGGCACAAGACTTTTGCGCAGTGCGAGACCTACAAGAAGGTGGGCTGCACGGCGGCGTTTGAGCCGAGCGGCGGGGGCTTCGCGGAATATGTGCGGGTGATGGAGTGGATCGTCGAGCGGGGCGCGGTGCGCATTCCCGAGGACGTCTCTTACGAGCAGGCCTGTTTTGTGGAGCCGGTCAATACCTGCATGAAGGGGATTGACACCTTGCGCCTGGGGGTGGGGGAGACGGTGCTGGTGATTGGACAAGGGCCCATCGGTATCATATTGAGCGTATTGGCCAAACGGACAGGGGCTCTGGTAATTACTTCCGATTTGTATCCGCAGAGGCTTACAATATCTAAAAGCTTCAGCTTGGGGAACGCGATTGACGCTTCGCGCACCGATGCGGTGAAAGCGGTGCGGGAGCGGACCGAGGGTCGAGGCGCCGACGCCGCGATTTTAGCGGTAGGCGGCAACGGCCTCATCCGGACTGCGATGGATGCAGTCAGACCGGGTGGCAGGGTGTTGTTATTTGCGCAAACGGTGCGCGGCGAGGCGACCATCGATCCTGCCGCGGTTTGCGTGGACGAGAAAACACTGTTGGGGTCATACAGCGCTTCCGTCGAGTTGCAAGAGGAATCGGTCCGCTTTGTGATGGACCACGAAATGGACTTATCGCGCCTAATCAGCCATCGTTTTCCTCTCTCCAGCAGCGTGGAAGCATTGAATCTGGCTGCCCATCCCCAACCGGACTCCATGAAAATCGTGATTCAACCGGGCAGCTCGTGGAAGGAACAGTAGCGTGAATGGAAAGATGACGGCCGCAGTCCTCTATGGCAAAGAGGACGTAAAGATCGAGAAGGTACCGATTCCCAGGGTCGGAGACGGGGAAGTGCTGGTCAAGGTGCAAGTCGCCCTGACCTGCGGCACCGACCTGAAGGTCTATCAGCGTGGCTACCATGCCCGCATGATCGTCCCTCCGGCATTGTTCGGGCACGAACTGGCTGGCGTGATCGAAGAAATCGGGCCCGGAGTGCGCGGCTTCAAAAAAGGCATGCGGGTGGTGGCGCTGAACTCCGCACCCTGCCAGATGTGCTTCTACTGTTCGAAACACCAGGAAAATCTGTGCGAAGACCTGCTGTTCAATAACGGCGCCTACGCCGAGTACATCCGCATTCCGCGGCGCATCGTCGAAACCAACATGCTGGCCGTGCCTCCGGATGTGACCTACGAAGAAGCGGCGATGGTCGAACCCCTGGCCTGCGTGCTGCGCGGTTTGCACGAGACCGGAGTCGAGATCGGCGATACCGTGACGGTCATTGGCGGAGGCCCCATCGGCCTGATGTTCGTGCAGGTGGCGAAGGCCACGGGATGCAATGTGATCTCGGTGGTGAAGCGCGATTCGCAGGTCGAGGCGGCCAAGCGCATGGGCGCGCACGAGACGGTGCAGATCACGAAGGTGAAAGACCCGATCGAGGCGGTCCGCATGCTGTCGCCGGAGAAGCGCGGCAGCGATGTGGTGATCGAGGCCGTGGGGCGCCCCGATGCCTGGGAGCAGTCGATCGACATGGTGCGCAAGGGCGGCACGGTGAACTTCTTTGGCGGATGCGCCAGCGGCACCAAAGTGACGCTGGATACCAATCGCCTGCACTACTCCGAGATCACGCTGAAGGCGACCTTCCATCACACGCCAGAGACGGTGCGGCGGGCGTTTGCCCTGATCGCGGAAAAGAAAGTGCGCTCGACCGACTACATTACCGGGGAAGCGCCGCTGTCGCGGCTGCAGCAAGTATTGCGCCACATGCTGAACCGGAACGGGGACATCAAGACGGCGATCATTCCGGGGCACTGAGACTAAAGACTTAACCACAAAGGACACGAAGGGGCACGAAGGCTGGCAACTATAGTTCTTGAATTCCTTCGTGTTACTTCGTGTCCTTTGTGGTTTCGGTTTTCAGAATGACTGAAGCAATCATCAGCGACGCACGGGTTCTGAATGGCTGGGGCAAGCTTCCGCCGGAGTACGCCATCCCCGAGCGGGCTCCGTCGCTCGCCGAGGCGCAGGAGTATTGCCGCCGTCTGGCCCGCAGCCACTACGAGAATTTTTCGGTGGCCAGCTGGTTTCTGCCGGAGCGGTTGCGGCAGCATTTTTTCAATGTCTACGCCTATTGCCGGATCTCGGATGATCTCGGCGATGAAGTCGGCAATCCCGCGGCATCGCTGCAGCTGCTCGATCAATGGGAAGCGGAGCTGAATGCCTGCTATGCCGGCGCCCCGCGGCATCCCGTGTTTGTGGCACTGGCGGAAACGGTGCGGGCGTGTGACATTCCGAAACAGCCGTTTGCGGATTTGCTGACGGCTTTCCGCCAGGATCAGACGGTCACGCGTTACGAAACATTTAACGACCTGCTGGGATATTGCCTCAACTCGGCGAATCCGGTGGGACACCTGGTGCTTTATCTGTGCGGATATCGGGATGCTGAGCGGCAGGCGCTTTCCGATTTCACCTGCACCGCGCTGCAACTCGCTAATTTCTGGCAGGACGTGAGCGTGGATTACGGCAAAGGACGTATTTACCTTCCGCTGGAAGATTTGCGAAGCTTTGGAGTGAGTGACAGTGATATTGCGATGGGCAGGAATACTCCGGCATTTTGCGAGATGATGCATTTCGAAGTCGAGCGGGCGCGGGAGTGGTTCGATCGCGGCCTGCCGCTGCCGGGGAAAGTCGATAAAGAGCTGGCTATTGATCTGGAGCTGTTCAGCCGCGGCGGGCAGGAAATTCTGCATGCGATCGAGAAGCAGGGGTATGCAGTGCTGGGGCGGCGTCCTTCGATTTCGAAATCCAGGAAGCTGGCGCTGGTGGCGCGCGCCGCGCTGGGAAAGCTGTTATGAGCGCCGCCGTGCAGCCCGCTCCCGCCCAGTTCGGTCCAACCGAATCTCAGCTGGCGGTAGCGTATTCCGTCTGCCGCAGTATCGCGCGAAGGTCGGCAAAGAATTTCTACTACGCCTTCCTGGTGTTGCCCAAGCCCAAGCGTCAGGCATTGTGCGCCATCTACGCGTTCATGCGGCGCTGCGATGACATCACCGACGATACGACGCTGCCCCTGAGGGAGCGGCGGGAAAAACTCGAAACCTGGCTCAACGATTTTCACCGCGTGCTGGCTGGGCAGCCTACAGACGAACCGGTACTGCTGGCTTTGACGGATACGCACCGGAAATATCGCATCCCGGTCGAGTTGCTCGATCAGTTGGCGTACGGCACGGCGATGGATGTGCAGGAGCAGGATGCGGGCGGGCTAACGGTCGAGTACAGAACCTTCGACGAGTTGTACGTCTATTGCTATCGCGTGGCGTCGGTGGTCGGCCTGGTGTGCATTCGCGTGTTTGGCTATCGCGATTCCGGGGCGGAGCCGCTGGCGGAACGGCTGGGACTGGCGTTCCAGCTCACCAACATCATCCGCGATGTGAAGGAAGATGCGGCGATGGGGCGGGTCTACATTCCGCAAGAGGATCTGGTGAATCACGGAATCTCGGCGGAAGAGCTGCGGTCGGCGACGGATGCGGCGCGCCTTCGACCCTTGCTGGCTATGGAGGCGGACCGGGCGCGGGAATACTACACTTCGGCGGATGAGCTGATTCCGCTGATTGATGAAGACAGCCAGCCAGCGTTGTGGGTGCTGGCGACGATTTACCGGCGGCTGCTCGAAAAGATTGCGCTGCGCCAATACGATGTTTTCCACGGAAGAGTCAGTCTCACCGTCCGGGAGAAGCTCACCATCCTGGGAAAGGGCTTCCTGAAGCGATTGACGTGATGACCCAGCGCTTTACACAACCCCCTAAAATTGCCGTCGTTGGAGGCGGATTGGCCGGCCTGGCGGCGGGTTGTGCGCTGGCGGATAGCGGCTATCCCGTGACTCTGTTCGAACGCCGGCCTTACCTGGGCGGGCGCGCTTCTTCCTACCAACATCCTGGGACCGGCGAGGTGGTGGACAACTGCCAGCACGTGCTGCTGGGGTGCTGCACCAATCTGGTGGAGTTTTACCGCCGGCTGGGTGTGGAGGGCAAGATTCGCTGGTACGAGCGGCTGACGTTTCTGGAGCCGGGCGGACGGGCGTCGGTGATCGAGCCGTCGGGCTTGCCCGCGCCGTTGCATACGGCGCCGGCATTCCTGCGAGCGGATTGTCTGGGGCTGTCGGACAAGCTGGCGATCGCGGGCGCGATGACGGCGTTGGCTCCGGCGACACCGCAGGATACGGGAGAGTCGTTTCTGAAGTGGCTGCGCCGGCATGGGCAGACGGAACGCGCGATCGAGCGCTTCTGGAAGACTGTACTGGTCAGCGCGTTGAACGAGGATATTGACCTGGTCTCGGTTCCCTATGCGGCACAGGTGGTGCGCGAGTCTTTCCTGAAGTCGGCGGCGGCGGGGCGGATGGGCGTGCCCACGGTGCCGTTGAGCGATCTCTACAGCGTGGCAGGGAATTACATTGCGGCGCGGGGCGGGGAAGTCCGGTTGCGCGCCAGTGTGGATTCGTTTCGCGCGGAGCTGGCCAATGTGAAATTGCTGTCCGCGTCCGGCGAAGAAACGTTTGACTTCGTGGTATCGGCGGTTCCGTTCGATGTGCTGGAGCGAATGCTGCCCCAGACGACGGCGGCCGAGCCATTGCGGCAGACGCTGAACCAGTTCGAGACTTCGCCAATCACCGGGATCCATCTGTGGTTTGACCGGCAGATCACCGACCTGGAACACGCGGTTTTGCTCGACCGGACGATCCAGTGGATGTTTCACAAATCAAAATTACTGGAGCGGACGGCGGATTCTCCCGAATCGGCCGAGCGCGTGGCGGTGCGGCGGCACTTGTCTCGGAACGGGGCGGACGAGGCCGGTTCCGGAGGCACCGCGACCATGGAAGAAGACGATCCCGGGCAGGAATCGAATGGCAGCTATATCGAACTGGTGGTGAGTTCGTCAAAGAGCCTGGTGGAGAAATCGAAGTCCGAAATCATCGAAATGGCTCTGCAGGAACTGCGGGAATTCTTCCCCGAAGCCCGCAACGCCAAGCTGCTGAAGTCGACGGTGATCAAAGAAGTGCATGCGACGTACTCGCCGCGTCCGGGAGTGGACCGGCATCGCCCGCAGCCGGAGACGGTGTGGCCGCGAGTCTTTCTCGCCGGGGATTGGACGGCGACAGGATGGCCCGCCACCATGGAGGGAGCGGTGCGCAGCGGCTACATCGCGGCGCAGTGCGTGGCGAGAGCGGCGGGGATGGGGAATGCGGCGTTTCTGGTGCCCGATCTGCCGGCGACGGGATTCATGCGGATCTTTGGATAAGTTCGTTCCTCTGGAAAGTACCGCGGGGGCTAAAGCCCATCTTAAGTAGCGGCCGCTTATCGCAGCGCTTGAAGCGCTACGCCACCCAAAGGAGACGAACTGACCTATTACCCGGGCCCGCCCGTTCTTTACACTTTCCTCGGCAACGTGTTACCCTGATTGACGTAACGAAGGAAAATTGAAACTAGAAGACAGGAGTGCACCCGGTTAGTGTTAGCCAGAGAGCAAAAAAAGTCCCTCATTGACCACTACGCCACGCATCCCACCGATACGGGCAGTCCCGAAGTCCAGATCGCGCTATTAAGCGAGCGCATTGGTCAACTGACGGAGCACTTCAAAACGCACCAGAAAGATCACGGCTCACGCCGCGGCCTTCTCATGCTGGTCAGCAAGCGGCGTCGCCTGCTCGACTACCTCAAGAAGTACGATTCCGAACGCTACAAAGGCGTTGTCCAGAAGCTCGGCCTCCGCAAGTAGTGTTTCCGGCTCATCCTCCTGCTGTCGTGGGGACGGCAGCGCCCAACGAAGGAATCTACTTGACGGTGTGGTTCCGGCCATCGACAAAAATCGCTACTGGCACCGGCTCATCGAACGTGCAAACTCCACAGGACGCGCGTGCGTGCCCTCCTGCCCATAAGGAAACGAATCATGAAACAAGAAGTAACTGTTGAACTCGCCGGCGGTAAACAAATCTCATTCGAAACCGGAAAATTGGCGAAGCAGGCGCACGGTTCGACCGTCGTGCGCATTGGAGACAACGTCATTCTCGCCACCGCTGTGGCGAACGCCGATCCCCGCGAGGGGATCGATTTCTTCCCGCTCACCGTCGACTACCGCGAATACACTTATGCCGGCGGACGCATTCCGGGCGGCTTCATCAAGCGCGAAGGGCGTCCCAGCGAGCGCGAAATTCTGACCAGCCGCCAGATCGATCGTCCCATCCGTCCGCTCTTTCCCGATGGATTCAAGTGTGAAACCCAGGTCATTGCCTTCGTGCTCTCGGCCGACACCGAGAACGATCCCGACGTCGCCGGCATCAACGGCGCCTCGGCTGCGCTGACTATCTCTAACATTCCGTTCAACGGTCCCATCGGCGCGGTGCGCGTCGGCCTGGTCAACGGGCAGTTCATCGTGAATCCCACTTACTCGGAGATGCGCGACAGCTTGCTGAACATCATGGTGGTCGGCACGGCTGAAGGCATCGTGATGATCGAGTCGGGCGCGAAAGAAGTGAAGGAAGAAACCGTTGTCGATGCCATCGAGTTCGGACATACGGAAATCAAGAAGATTTGCGCGGCCATCAACGATCTGCGCGCCAAGGCAGGCAAGAAGAAGCGCGAAGTCACGCCGCCGGAGTTTGATGAAGCCTACTACAACGACCTGAAGAAACGGATCGGCGCGGACCTCACCGACCGGCTCGACACCCAGAAGCATCCCAAGGCCGAAAGCCACGAACTGGTCAAAGCGCTGAAGAAAGAGTTGATGGCGGCGATCCCCGAGGACGACGACAAAGCGCAGGCCAAGCTGAAGTCTTACTACGAAACGCTGCGCGAGCGCATTTTCCGCGAGGCGGTGATCAACCAGAAGCGGCGTCCGGATGGACGCGCCTTCGATCAGATCCGGGATATCTGGATTGAGGTCGGAATGCTGCCGCGCACCCACGGTTCAGCCATCTTTACCCGCGGCGAAACCCAGGCTCTGGTCACGACAACCCTGGGCACCAGCGACGACATGCAGCGCCTGGAAGTGTTCGAAGGCGAGGCCAAGAAGCGCTTCATGTTGCACTATAACTTCCCCCCGTTCTCGGTGGGAGAAGTGGCGTTCTTACGCGGCGCCGGACGACGTGAAATTGGACACGGCGCGCTGGCGGAACGGGCAGTCTCCGTGGTGCTTCCGTCGGAAGATACCTGGCCCTACGCGATGCGCGTGGTTTCCGACATTCTGGAGTCGAACGGATCGTCCTCAATGGCTACGGTCTGCGGAGCGGCGCTGGCTCTCATGGACGCCGGTGTTCCCCTTAAGGCTCCGGTGGCGGGCGTGGCGATGGGACTGGTGAAAGAAGGCGAGCAGTACGCTATCCTCACCGACATCGCGGGCGCGGAAGATCACTACGGCGACATGGATTTCAAAGTTGCCGGCACCAAAGACGGCATCACCGCGCTGCAGATGGATATCAAGGTCGGCGGCATCACCGCGCAGATCATGCGGGAAGCCCTGGCTCAGGCGCAGCGGGGAAGGATGTTCATCTTAGGCAAGATGAACGAAGTGCTGGATGCGCCGCGGGCGAAGGTTTCCGTCTACGCTCCGCGCTTCTACACGCTGCAGATTCCAACCGACAAGATTCGCGATCTGATCGGGCCCGGCGGAAAGATGATCCGCAGCATCATCGATCAGACCGGCGTCAAGATCGATGTCGACGACAGCGGCAAGGTCAACGTGGCCTCGAACGACGAGACCTCGGCGGCCAAGGCGCTGCAGATGATCGGCGACATCACGGCCACGGCGGAAGTGGGGAAGACCTACCTCGGCACGGTTTCGCGGCTCGCCGATTTTGGAGCCTTCGTCGAGATCCTTCCCGGAACCGACGGTCTGCTGCACATCAGTGAAGTCGCGGAACACCGCATCAAGGACATTCGCGACGAGTTGAAAGAGGGCGACCAGGTACTGGTGAAAGTACTGGCGGTGGAAGGCAACCGCATTCGGCTCTCGCGCAAAGCGATTCTGAAAGAGCAGCGCGCGAAGATGGGCGGCGGAGACGGCGCTCCGGTGGATGGCGGCGAAGGAGCCCCTGCTCCGGCGATGACCATCGAGGGCGGCGGCGATTTCGACGACGACCCGGAACCGAACTTTAATCGCGACGAAGCGGCGCCAGTCGGCGAACGTGGTCCGGACCGGCCCGTGGGAGATCGCGGCCCCGGCGGCGATCGTGGCGGGCGCGGTGGACGCCCCGGAGGCGGTGGTGGCGGTGGACGTCGTCGTCGCGGTGGCGGAGGGGGCGGTGGCGGACGGGGTGGCCACGGAGGTCCCCGGCGCTAAGCTTCATTTGCATGATTAAGAAGGGCCGCAACCTGGTTGCGGCCCCTTATTTTGCGCCACAACCGCAGGCAGCAATTCTGCTCTTGCGTACATCCAATCTACCAAGCACGAACAACCATTGAGTTTCTGACCGGCGCCGTCGTCGCGGCGCTGGTTTCGACGAAGCGAAGGGCGCAGACCGCGAAATCTGTGCCCTTTCTTTTTCCGCAAATCTGGCTCCCGCGATCGTTCCTTGAGTAAAGGCAGTAGATGCGTATAAATTCATGCTGTTATTCCAGGAGACGGTAATGAAGAGAGTAATTGGATTTCTCCTCGTTGTCTTGACGACTATGTCGATTGCGGTGGCGCAAGAACATCCTGCAGTGACTGCGCAGCCTAATTCGGTTTTTGTCGGGGCCGATGGGAAATTTGAAGCGAACCCCGATACAGCCGTCATTCAATTCAACATCGCGGCCCAGGAAGACACATCGCGCGCGGCTTACGACCACGCATCCAAGAATGCTGAACAGATCCGGCAGATTCTGCGCTCCAACGGAATTGATCCCAAGGCGGCCGAAATCGGCTATCTGGCGCTTCAGCCGGTGTATGACTGGAAGAATCCCAAGCGCAAGGTGATTGCCTACCGGGTTTCCGCCAACGTCACTTTGAAGCTGAAGGATTTTTCAAAAGTCGCTCCGATTCTCTCCCAGCTGGCGGATACCGACGTGAGCGAAAATCAGTCGATCAACTACACGCTCGAGGACATGGACGCAGCGAAAAGCAGGGCGGTGGAAGACGCGTACCGGCGGGCAAGAGCTTCCGCTGACGCAATCGCGCGGGCCAGCGGACGCAGCGTGGGAGAGCTTTCATACGCGTCGGTGGATACGTTTGAGAACGTGCGCGTGATGCAGCCCATGATGCGCGCGATGGCGGCTCCGGGAATGGCGAACGCCACGCCGGCGCCGACCGAGGAGTTTACGCCGCAGGGCGTGACCGTCACTGCGCACGTGAATGCGATGTTCTCGCTGAAGTAGAGCCGGGCGCCTATTTCACGGCGGGTGGAATGCGGCTGGCGTCGAGCGGCACCGCGCGCTGGATCACCATTTCGACGGTGGTGCCGGTGTCGAGCTTGACGTCGTTGCCCCGGCTGAACAGGGCGATGGCGGTCCCCACGGCCCCGCCGATTCCAGCGCCGACCAGGGCGCCCTTTCCGCCCCGGCTTAAACCCCCGATGACCGCGCCGGTTCCAGCGGTACTGGCGACCGTCCCTACCTTCTCGCCGGTCTGGCTATCGCCGCGGATGGTCCCTTCCTGATCTTTGACGGAGGTCTTATCAACTCCGGGTGCGTCCTCGACCGCACCGGGCAGCATGACGGTGTAGCCGCTGGGATAAATCAGGGTAGTGAAATGCATGAGCACTTCGGCGCGGCCCTTGATGTGTCCGGCGCGCTGAATATGCGAAATGCGGCCCTGGACATAGGTTCCCGCCGGCACCAGCACCCGGTTGTTGACCACCACCGGAAAGGTGGTTTCGGCATAGACCGCATCTCCTTCGCGGGTGCTCTTGGTTGAAATGGCATGCTTCAGGGCGACCGGAACTTTGGTTCCAGCGGGGATGGCCAGGGTGCCTGCCGGCTGAGAGGCGTCGTTTTGGGGAGAGGCGGGTGCGGCAGCGCTGGTTTGCCCGGCCGCCAGGAGAGAAAGCAGAAATACGACGGTAATGAGACGCATGCCCAAATCTCCAAAACTACACAAGCGCATCAGGTTCATTCCCCTGCAATGCCCGGTAGGATGCGGGGGAGGGAGAAAATGGTTAGTTCTCCGGTGAAGGAAACCTAGGCGCCGCTCCGTCGCATTTGAGTTTCCCGCACGTTTCCCATGAACTGAGACTGCAGACGTTGCGCGCAAAGCTCCCCGCAGAGATGCAGCGTGCCTTCCTTCTGGGCGATTTCTTCATCCCAGGCGCAAAGATACAGCACCGGACGGTTGTATTCGCCAAATGAAGTCCACATCAGCCACCAGCGGTCGGTGGAGTGCTTCAGAACACCGCAATTCGGGCCGGCGCAGCGGTAAAAGGGAAGCGCCGCCGAGGGGTTGGGGTTACCAGACATCCTTGGGTCTCCTTACGGAGCCCATATTCTAGCAAGTAAGGCGGAGGCATCTTCATAGAAAAGAGGCCATGTCCCAGATCACTTGTAAATCAGGTATTTCTGGCGGATCTGCTGAAATTTGTCCAGGGACTCCTGCCAGTCCTGAGCGATGCGCCGCGGGTCTTGCCCTGTGGCGATGGCATCGTAGACAGATTGATTCAGGAGCAGGGAGGTCATCTTGTCCAGCTGAAATTGGTCGGGATAAAGCTTGTGGAGGGCGGCCGCGAGTTCGATGCCCAGTTCCGGCGAGTCGAGCGCATTGCGATCCAGCACAATCAGATTCACTCCGCCGCATTTCTGGCCGGAATAATTGCTCGCATTGGGAGTAAACGCGGTGGGCACGAAGCGCACCCCGGAGATATTTCTCGCGTTCAAGTACGCCGCGAGGTCGTGGCCGTTGATCCAGGGAGCGCCCAGCAGTTCGAACGGAGTGTCGGTGCCTCTTCCGACGGAAATATTTGTGCCTTCAACCAGGCCGACTCCGGGATACAAAGTCGCCGCAGTCAGGCTGCGCAGGTTGGGGGAGGGATTGATCCATGTGAGGCCGGTCGAATCGAACCAGTCGCCGCGCATCCAGCCTTCCATGGGGACCACGGTCAGCCGCGCGCCGAGGTGGCGCTCTCCGTTGAACATCTGGGCGAGTTCGCCGATGGTCATGCCGTGCCGCAAGGGCACGGCATGATACCTGACAAAACTCTCACGCCCTGCGTCCGACACCGGTCCCTGGACAAAGGAACCAGTGATGGGATTGGGACGATCGAGGACAATGATTTCAATGCCAGCCTTGGCCGCCGCTTCCAGAAAATACCCCACGGTCGTCTCGTAGGTGTAGAAGGGTACCCCAGCGTCCTGGATGTCGACGACAACCGCATCGAGCGTCTTGAGGATATCGACGGAAGGCCGGCGCGCGGCGTCGGTGGCTCCGTAGACGTTGTAGACAGGGATGCCGGTCGCGGAATCCTTGGAGTTAGCAATGTCGGTGGTGTCGAGCGTTCCGGTGACGCCGTGTTCCGGGCTGAAGATGGCGTCGAGGGAGACTCCGGGTGCGTGCGCCAGAACGTCGATGGTGCGCTGTCCCTGGGCATCCACTCCGGTTTGGTTGGTCAGAAGGCCGATGCGCTTCTTGGCGGTGCCGCCGCTGATGACGTCGAACTTGTGGGCTTCCAAGACGTCAATGCCCGATCGTACTGTCCCATTCCGTACCGCCAATCGACGCGCGGCAGTTTCGGTTTCGTTGTAGCCGGTAATGCTTTTCCAGCGCAGCTCATCTTTTTCCGACACCGTCAGTGGAAGCGCCGCGGCGACCGCCGTCGCGACCCGGGAGCGCAAGGCGACGGCGCTGCCTCCGCGAGGATGCACGGCGTTCGTCAGCAGAATGATGTAAGTCCTGGTGGTAGGGTCGATCCATAGCGAGGTGCCGGTGAATCCCGTGTGACCGAAGGAACCAACAGGCAGCAGAACGCCGCGGTTGGTGGAAAAGGGAGAATCGATGTCCCAGCCGAATCCGCGCAGCACTTGCGCCGAGGGAGGTTGTTCGGGCGTGGTCATCTTCTCGACCATCAGGGGCGGCAACACGGTGCTTCCCTCAAGTAGAGCCTGGGCAAACTTCGACAAATCATCCGCCGTCGAGAACAACCCCGCGTGCCCGGCGACGCCTCCCATGCGGCGGGCGGTAGGATCGTGCACGACGCCGCGCAGCATTTTGTTGTTTTCGTCATACTGGGTGGGAGCGATCTTCGGCCGCCAGGCCGCCGGCGGCAGAAAGCGGGTGTGCGTCATCTTCAGCGGATTGAAGATGTTTTTCTCGCAGTACTGGTCGAGCGTGGTGCCGGAGATGTGCTCCACCAGCGCGCCCAACGTGATGAAATTGATGTCGCTGTAGAGGAACCTCGATCCGGGAGGAAAGATCGGCTTCTCGGCATAAGCCATTTTCAAGGCGGTGTCGCGGCCTTCCCAGTGCTCCGTCAAGTCGAGATCTTCGGTGAGTCCTGAGAAGTGCGTAAGCAACTCGCGGATGGTAATGTCCTGCTTGTCGTTCTGGGCGAACTCGGGAATGTATTTCGCAACCGGATCGTTCAGCCGGATTTTGCCGGTCTGCACCAGTTGCATGACTGCGGTCGTCGTAGCCACAACCTTGGTTAGCGATGCGAGATCAAAGATAGTGTCGATGGTCATGGCTTCGCGGCGGGGCTCTAGAGTGCGGTTGCCGAAGGCTTTGCGGTAGATCACTTGGCCATCGTGCCAGACAAGCACCACCGCGCCCGGGACCTGCCCGTCATGAATCGCGTCTTTGACGATGGAATCGACGACGCTGAGACGCTCGTCGGATGCGCTCGTCCGCTTGCCGAGTCCAAAGCCGGAAGCAGTGAGCAGCGCGGTCAGCAGGACACACGCTACGGGACGGTAATAAAAGCGACGCGAGGGAAGATTCACTGTGATGAGTCCGCGATGCTTCGACTGTACACAACCTCAGAGCGGTTGCTCAAGAAGGTCGCCGCGGGGAGTGCCATTTGTGCCAAGGGCGGCGCTTTACCGGCCTGCGCAAGTTTGCTATAACCCAGCTTCGAGTCTTTTCTGAACACTGGTACCCGCATGTCCGAACGCTCGCCAATTCCCGCTTACGAGGAGCAGGATGCGGTTTTCCAGCCGGCCTTTCTGGTCTTGCAGGACGCAATCGCACAGCAAGCTTTCCCGGCGGCTACCGTGGCCGTTACCCATCACGGTCGGTTGGCCGCGCTCAAGGCTTTTGGTCGGTTCACGTATGAACCTGGAGCCCCTGCCGCGACCTCAGACAGCATTTTCGATCTGGCCTCGGTGTCGAAAGCGGTGGCGACTACGACGATGGCGATGATCCTCTACGAAAGAGGATTGCTTGACCTCGAAATGCCTGTCATCAGCGTAGTTCCGGAGTTTGCTGGCGAGGACGAACGGCGGAGGCAAGTGACGTTTCACCACCTTCTCGCTCACTCCTCGGGACTGCCGGCTTATGAGAAACTTTTTCTGCGAGCGCCGGTCAAGGAAGATCTGCTGACGGCGGCTTTCTCGGTTCCTCTGGTTGCCGATCCTGGAGCAAAAGCGGATTACAGCGACATCGGGTTCATCCTGCTCGGAGTCGCGCTCGAGCGCATTGCCGATGAATCGATCGATCGTTATTGCCAGCACGAAGTGTTCGGCCCGCTCGGCATGACACGAACGGCCTTCAACCCACCGAAGCCCTGGCATGACGTGACGGTTCCCACAGCGAACGATCAATCGTTCCGCCATCGCGTGATTCAGGGAGAGGTGCAGGACGAAAATGCGAGCGTTCTGGGAGGGGTCGCCGGACACGCAGGCCTGTTCTCTACCGCCTCGAACGTTGCCATTTTTGCGTCTGCACTGCTCGAAGGGGGACGTTCGATCCTGCGTCCGGAAACACTGCGGTTGTTTACCCGCCGGGAGTCTGCGCCGCCGGGAACATCGCGTGCGCTGGGGTGGGACACACCGTCGCCGCCGTCACAATCGGGCAAGTACCTTTCGCTGGGTTCCTACGGGCACCTCGGATACACCGGAACCTCGCTCTGGATCGATCCGGAACGCCAGATTTCGATCACCCTGCTTACCAACCGCACCTGGCCCGACTGCAAGAACCAAGCCATACGAGAGGTGCGTCCGGCATTTCACGATGCGGTGATGGACGCGTTGGGAGTTAGCCGTTGAAGCGGAGAGGGAAAGTCAGTGCCGGCCTGAGCCGTCTGAGAACCGAGCAAAGGAATCAGACTTCGGTCGACCTTGACCTCAAGTCTTCACTGCAGATTGCACGAATTATCAACTCGGAAGATGCCAAGGTCGCCCGCGTGGTGAAGCGTTCGCTACCACAGATCGCCAAAGCTATCGATCTGATCGTCTCTTGCCTGGGACGCGGCGGCCGCATGATCTATGTGGGTGCGGGAACCAGCGGACGCATCGCCGCTCTCGACGCCGCCGAGTGTTCACCCACGTTCAGCACGGATCCTCACACGGTGGAATTTGTGATGGCGGGTGGAGTGAAAGCGCTGGCTGCGGCCATTGAGGCGAATGAAGACTCGCGAGAGCTGGGCCGAAACGATATCGCGAAGAAAAAGCCGGGGAAGAACGATGTCATCGTCGGCATCGCCGCCAGTGGACGTACGCCCTTTACCATCGCGGCGGTCGAGTACGCGCGTCGCCACGGGGCCAAGACCATTGCCGTGACCTGTAACCGCAATTCGCCGCTCGAGAAGGCCGCGAACCTGGCTATTGTCACCGATGTTGGACCCGAGGTGGTCTCTGGTTCTACCCGCATGAAAGCCGGGACGGCGCAGAAGATGGTATTGAACATGTTATCGACGGGCGCGATGGTTCGTCTGGGGTTCGCGTACGGCAATCTGATGGTGAATGTCCGTCCCAAGAACGAGAAACTGGCGGAACGGGCGATGAGCGTTATCAAGAAAGCAGCGGGAGTGGATGGGGATGAAGCCCGCAAGGCGCTACAAGAGTCGGGCAAGAGTGTTCCAGTCGCCTTGGTTATGTTGAAGGCCAAGGTCAGCCGCGGGGAAGCCCAGCGCGCGATTCGAGCGGCCCAAGGCAATATCCGCCTTGCCGTTGCCTTGGCAAAACCGAAGCAGTAAAGCGATGCCAGCCGGACGTGCCCTCCCGATTAACAAATTGCCCAAACCTGCCCCGGTGTTCCTCGCTAGAATGGAAATGCGCCGGATTGGAAACTCCCCCTGGGGGCATTTCTAAGGATCTATTGGGATATGGATAAATTTGTCATTCGCGGCGGCAACCCGCTGCTGGGGACGGTTCGCGTAAGTGGAGCCAAGAACGCGGCCCTCCCGGCCATGGCGGCGGCATTACTGACGGAAGATACGGTCATTCTGGAAAACATCCCACAGGTTCGCGACATTGAGACCACCCGCAAACTTCTGGCGGCGATGGGAGCCGAGGTCGAACTCGGATACGGCCGCGCCCACCACCGGACGACTATATGCTGCCGCGATCTCGCGTCTCCGGAAGCGTCCTACGAATTGGTCAAGACCATGCGCGCCTCAACATTGGTTCTGGGGCCGCTGGTTGCCCGTTGTGGCCGTGCCCGGGTTTCGCTCCCTGGAGGGTGCGCCATTGGCGCGCGTCCCATCGATCTGCATATCAAGGGACTCGAGCGTCTGGGCGCAAAAATCACCCAGGACCACGGCTACGTGGAAGCCACCGCCGACCGGTTGAAGGGTGCGGAGATCATTTTCGACAAGATCACGGTTACGGGCACGGAGGATCTGCTGATGGCCGCTACGCTGGCAGAGGGCGAGACGGTCATGCAGAACTGCGCTCGCGAACCCGAAGTCGAAGACCTGGCCAACCTGCTGAATGCGATGGGAGCGCATATTCAGGGCGCCGGCACGCCCACCATCCGTGTGAAAGGTGTGAGCAAGCTGCATGGCGCGAAACATCGGATTATCCCTGACCGCATCGAAGCGGCCACGTTCATTATCGCGGGCGCGCTCACCAGTGGAGATATCAAGGTGGCCGGGTGCGAGCCTCAGCATCTTGGATCCCTGCTGCAAAAACTCGGCGAAGTCGGAGTAAAACTGTCGGTCGCTCCCGATGCCATCCGCGTCATGGGCGATGGTCCCGTCAAAGCTGCGGACGTCAACACCGAGGAATATCCCGGCTTCCCAACAGACATGCAGGCGCAATTTATGGCGTTGGCGACACAGGCAGAAGGAACTTCGGTGATCACCGAGAACATCTTTGAAAATCGCTTCATGCACGCGCAAGAGATGGTGCGCATGGGAGCGAATATCAAGATCGAAGGGCGCAGGGCGATTGTGCGGGGAAAAACGCCGCTAAGCGCGGCAGCCGTATTGGCTTCTGATCTCCGGGCATCGGCGTCTCTGGTGCTGGCCGCTCTGGTGGCAGATGGCGAGACTATCATCGACCGCGTCTACCACATCGACAGAGGCTACGAGCAGATTGAAGAGAAGCTGAAGACGGTTGGTGCCGAGATCCGCAGGATGGGGGAAATCTTCCCCAGGCGCAGAGGCGCCACCGGCTAACGGGTCAGCGCGCTGCGCAGCAGGCCGATCGCGCTGCTCGCCGAGATCGCAAAGAACACAAGAATGATTACGGAAAGAACCGCGATCTGGGCGGTTTCGCCCCAGTCTTTCTTATTGGCCGGCTTCGCGTCGAAGCGGTCATAAACGTTCGAACTCGCCATAAGCACCTTCCATCGCCCGGTTGGGCAGCAAACCATAAAGCCTATTTCAGTCTTGTTACGCAGGCAAGGAGTCGAAATTCTCTATCTTGCGTGATCCATGTATCCGGGAAATCGAACGAAAACGAAAAGCCCCTCAGCGACCGGGCTGAGGGGCTTTTCAAAGATTCGTCTTCGGGCGCGATTACCGTCTCCAGTATCGCGGACCGACATGGCGGTGATACGCGTAGTACCTCGGATGCCAGCGTCCGCCCACGTAGTAACCGGGTTCGGGGTATACGTAAGCCGGAGCGTAAACATAGGGTCGCGGAGGTCCGTAATACGCATATGGGCGCGGGTGCACTACCACGTAAGGGCGTGCCACCACCGGTCCCACTCCGATCCCAACGACGACTCCAGCATGGGCTTGCGCCGGGCTCATCACCGTAAGCGCCAACGCCAGTCCCAACAATGCAAGTAGTGATTTGTTCAGCATTTCTGCACCCTCCGATCTCTGCAAATAGAAACCCCTTGAGAGGATGAAAGTTGTGGAGGCGTCGAAGGCCCGATCCTGGAATAGGTTATCCGACGAGGAAACATGGCTCAGATGTGCACTTGGAGAGTTCGAAAGTACGCCGGATCAGGACGAGCTTTTCGCCGTGGTGGAATACGCGAAGCGATAGAGTTGCGCGTCGATTTCCTTGCGCAGGTCATCCCAGATATTTTCTGGCATGGACAGAAATATTTTGACGACATCCGGATCAAACTGTCGTCCCGACCAGACTCGAATCTCTTCGCAGGCCGCCGATATCGATTGCTTGGGACGATACGGACGGTCAGAAGTGATGGCATCGAGAGTGTCGGCCACGGAGAACATGCGAGATCCAAGCGGAATCTGTTCGCCCTTCAGGCCACGCGGGTAACCGGTTCCATCCCAGCGCTCCTGGTGAGAGTAAACGATTTCGGCGGCTTCCGCGAGAAACGGAATCTTCTTCAAGATTTGGTAGCCGCGGTAGCAATGCTCACGCATGATCGCCACCTCATCGGGATCCAGCGCGCCCGGTTTGCGCAGGATCGCGTCCGGGATGGCCATTTTTCCGATGTCGTGCAGGAACGCGCCGCGAGCGATCACACGGATTTGGTCGGCGGGCAGTCCCATGGCGCGGGCGATCGCAATCGTAAACGCGGTCACGCGCTTGGAGTGGCCTTCGGTCTCGGCGTCCTTGAGGTCAAGCGCGTCGCCCAGCGCCTCAAGCGTAACGTCGTAGGAGCGCTCCAGGTTGCTCATGGTTTTACGCAACTGCTCGGTGCGGGCCGCGACCAGAGATTCCAGCTTGGTCTGATAGTCGCGATTCTCCAGTTTGAGCCGGCGATTCTCGAGAGCGCGCCTGACCGTGGCCAGCAGTTGTTCGCGCTCGAACGGCTTGAGCAGGTAATCGTAGGCACCGTTTCGAATTGCCGCGAGCGCCACCGAGATGTCATGCACCGCGGTCACCATGACCACGGGCATGTCGGGATATCGCTCTTTGGTGCGTTCCAGAAGCCCGATGCCGTCGAGATCCGCCATCATCAGGTCGGAGAGCATGAGCTCGAATTCTTCGCCAGAGTCCAGCAATGCCAGAGCTTCCAGACCGGAAGCCGCCTGCCGACACTTGTAGTTCGAGTTGGTGAGCATCGAGGTCACAATCTCGCGGATTGGTTCCTCGTCGTCGACAACTAGAATTCGGTCCGATGCCATGATTGGGATTGAGTCTAGAAGCAATTCTACCGTAGTCCGAGGTTCCGAAAGTAACCATCTATATTCGGAAAAGTCACCAAAGGCTGAGCGGAGCGTGCTATCAAGGGACGAGCACCGTCCTCGTTTAACTGGCGATGAATACCTTGATCCTGGGCATTTGGTATGCGGTCGGGGACCTCAGTGTCCCTAAGCTGATGGCACAGGAGTCGGCTGCCCTCATTGTCCTGGCGCTTTCCTTACTTGTCTTTCGCACCTTCCGCGAACGCTACCTGCTGGTCTGGATTCTGGGCTGGCTGGCCTATTTCGTCTCACGCTGGACCCTTCGGGGCGGCGCACCGGACCTATTGCCACGGGAACTGGTTGCCATATCGCAGGCGGAATTCATTCTCGCAGCATGCCTGTTTGCCGCGGCCGTGCTGGTCTATACCCACGCGCGCAAGCTGCTCACCGCCCTGCTGATCATTACGGTCGTGGTCATGGGATTCGCCGCCGCCCGGGCGTTTTATTGGCCGCACATCCTGATGCTGCGGGTGGCGCTCGAGGTGTCGTACCGGCTGATCGCGCTCGTGGCCGCGCTCCAATTAATCCGCTACCGCTGGGGGCGTGGAGAGATCGGCCCCTGGCTGCTGGCGTTCAGCCTGTTATTGCTCCATCTGGAATGGGCCCCTCTGAATGTGCTCATGCCTCCAGCCCTCGGTCTGATGACCGATCTCATTCTCGGAATGAGCATGCTGCTGATCGTGTTTGACGACTCCAAGATTCGTACCCGCAGGCTGGCGGTGATAAACGCTCTCACGACCACCATCACCCGTTCGCAGCAGCATGGTCCGATGATGGCCACGGCCCTTGAAGAGTTGATGGGACTCCTCGGCGCCCGGGCAGCGTGGTTCCGCCTGCTCGAAGGGGACAATCTGGTGATCGCGCAGCAGATTGGTCTTTCGCCCGAGTTCTTGCGTGATCGCAGCCTGATCCCTATCGACAAAACCTTGGAGCCCGTGCTGCGGGATGGAATGCCGACCGTGCTCAAAACGGTCGCGGCTTCCGATTCCATGCGCCCCTATTTGAAGCAAGAGCGCTTTCACCATGTCGTGCTGGTGCCGGTATTGGGGAAGAAGTCTCCCATCGGCATGGTCACGCTGGGAAGCCGGCGCCGAATCAGCTACGCACCGGACGATATCGAATTCCTGGCGACCAGCGCGCACCAGTTGGGCCTGGCGGTGGAAAATCTGCGGCTGGTCGAACAGATCTTGCGTTCCCACCGGCAGTGGAGCAACACGTTTGACTCCATCCAGGATTTGGTGCTGCTGCACGATTCCGACTTTCATGTGATGAAGGCGAACCGCGCCTTGCTGCAGCGCCTGGAACAATCTCAGTCGGATGTCGTGGGCCAGCCCTGCGAGAAGGTCTTGCCGCGCGATCGCGGCGAGTGGAAAGCCTGCCCCTATTGCCGCGGAGCCGAGGCGCCTTTCTGGGAAGGCACGGACCCCTGCTTCGGCGGGTTCTCCATGGTGTCGACCTCTTCCTATACCGAGCAGAACAGCAATCAGAAGGGCACGATTCACGTAGTCCGCGACACCAGCGACCGGCGGGTGGCAGAGGAGAAGTATCGCTTATTGTTCGAGCAGGTGCAGGAAGGCGTGTTCGTGGCTACGACCGAAGGAAAACTGCTCGACTGCAACGACGCGTTTCTGCGCATGCTCGGCTACGGCAATCGCGAAGAATTGATGGCGGCCAACGTCGACACCGATCTTTACGCATCCGCCGAGCAGCGGGACGTTTTTCGCCGGGAAGTGGAACTCCACAACTATGTCCGTAACTTCGAGGTTACGCTGCGCCGGAAAGACGGAACCTTGTTGATGGCGATGGAAAGCAGCTTCGCCACGCGCGACGCCACGGGGAAGATCGAGCGCTACCAGGGATTCTTGCTCGACATGACAGAGAAGAAGCGCGCCGAGGATGAGATTCGGCGGCGCAACCGCGAATTGAACGCGCTCAACGCGATGGCGGTAATCGCCACCCAGTCATTCGACCTGGACGAGATTCTGAATTTGACGTTGCGCCAGGTGATCACCTTGCTGGGCGCCGAGACCGGTTCGGTCTATCTCTCCGACACCGACGAAACCACCTTCCGCCGCCGCGCGGGATGGGGACAACGCAGTGTCGATCGCGCGCGCTTTTCCGAAGTCAAGCTGCCCGATTTCGGGGATCTGGTGACCCGGTCACGAACGGAAGTGCTCACGCCCGAATACTTGCCCCATCTGCCACCGGTGCTGGCCGATTTCATCCGTGCCGATAATTTGTCTTCGTGGATCTGGGTGCTGTTGTGGGGCAAGGACAAACCCATCGGCATCATGGGAATCAGCAGCCGGGAGACGCGGGAATACACCAACAATGACGAGAACCTGCTGGTAGCCATTGGGCGGCAACTGGCCACCACCATCGAGAAAGTCCGTCTGTACGAAGAGACCTGCCGCGCGTACGAGGATCTGCGGCGTACGCAGGAACAACTGCTGCAGAGCGAAAAAATGTCGGCGGTCGGCCAGTTGATTGCCGGAGTGGCGCACGAGTTGAACAATCCGCTCACCGCAATCCTGGGATACGCCCAACTGCTCGAGAGCGAAGGATTGCAGGATCGGGCGTCGGACTTTGTGAAGAAGCTCTTCAAGCAGGCGCAACGAACCCATCGCGTGGTGCAGAATCTGCTGTCGTTCGCCCGCCAGCGCAAGCCCCAGAAGCAGCAAGTCGATATCTGTAAAGTGATCGAAGAAACGCTTGCCCTGCGCGACTACGATCTCAAGGTGAACGACATCAACCTGGAGCGCGAGATCGAAGCGTCAATTCCGTCGGTGGTCGCTGATCCTCATCAACTCGAACAAGTGTTTCTGAATATCATCAACAACGCCGTAGACGCGATGCTCGAGACCGGAACAGGCGGTACCCTGGCCGTGCGAATCTACGCCAAAGAGCAGCACGTCTGCGCCGAGTTCCGCGATTCCGGGCCCGGCATCAAAGAGCCGAACCGGATTTTCGATCCCTTCTACACCACCAAAACCGTCGGCAAGGGAACTGGTCTGGGTCTAAGCATCTGTTACGGAATCGTCAAAGAGCATGGAGGCGACATTTCCGCTCACAACTCCAAGGATGGCGGAGCGATTGTTGAAGTGCGCCTTCCCGCTGCAGAGCAAACCGCTCTTCCGGAAAACGCAGGGTCAACCCCACGGCGGGAGTTTGCCATTTCCGGCCGAATCCTCCTGGTGGAGGACGAGGAAGCGGTTCTCGAATTCGAGCGTGACGTGCTGACCGGTGCGGGCGCGCAAGTTGTGACTCTGATGAGCGCGGAAGAAGTGAAGTTGCGGTTGGGGCAAGAACCCTTCGACGCGCTGATCATGAACGGGAAAATGCCCGGTGGCTGGAGTATTCCTGACGTCTATCGCTGGATTAAGGAAAATACCCCGGGCATGGAAAAGAGCCTTTTGTTTACATTCTCCAGTGTCGCCGAGCCCGATACCCGGTCTTTCCTGCAAGAGAACAACATTCCGTCCCTGGTGAAACCTTTCGAAGTGGCCGACTTGATCGCACAGGCGCGCCGCCTGCTAACTAAGGCCCAAGCCGCAAGCGCCGACTAGTCCCACAAACTTCAAAGGGCGTCTTTCAGAGTCCGGGCAAATTCTTTCAGGGCATTCTCGTCTCGCCGGTACCATCTCCACTGGCCGATTTTGTGAACTTCCACCAGGCCCGCTCTCTTCAGAATTGACATGTGGTGGGAGATCGTCGGCTGGGACAGCTTTACCCGAGATTCAATATCGGAAGCACAGAGCCCCACATCCTTTCCAATCGAACAGCCGCCGCGCTCTTTGAGAGCCACGAGGATTCGCCTGCGAGTAGGATCGGAAATAGCCTGCAATCCGCGGTTCAGCATTTGCTCCGGAGTGTTCATGACAAGGTAGGAATAAACTCTGGATTGATTCGTGTCAATCTTTAGAAGTGCAGCCTCGATGCGCTGAGTTGCGCTAAACCGCTTCTCGCGTGTATGAAATTAAGGGAAACCCGATGCTCTTCGAAGGAAGCGAACGCAAACAACGCGAGCGGCAAATGAAGGAAGCAGGGCGCCTTCCTCCCGGGCAGTCCCTGACCCTGAAGTGGCCGGTGCTGCATTATGGTTCGGTTCCACGCTTCGACCCCGAGACGTGGGATTTTCGCGTCTATGGCCTGGTGCAGACTCCCCTGAAATTGTCATGGGCCGAGTTCAACGCCCTGCCCAGGATCGAGCACACCAGCGATTTTCATTGCGTGACGCGATGGAGCCGCTTTGACAATCGCTGGAACGGCGTTTCGTTCCGTGAAATCCTGCGGCGGGCGCAACCCTTGCCGGCGGCGAAGTACGTTCTAGTCCACGCCGAGCAGGGATTCACCGCCAACATTCCACTCGTGGATCTGGACCGTGAGGAAGTGCTGCTGGCGACCCACCACGATGGCGAGCCCCTGGCGGGCGATCACGGCTACCCCCTGCGCTTGATCGTGCCGCACCTCTACGCCTGGAAGTCAGTGAAATGGGTTCGTGGGCTGGAATTTTTGGATCATGACGCTCCCGGCTTCTGGGAGCAAAATGGATACCACATGTACGGAGATCCGTGGAAAGAGCAGAGATTCTCTAACCGTTAGCGGCTGCTATTTCTTCAGAATCGGATTGTACCCGTCGCTCACCAACTTCGCCCGCATACCCTCGGCGTCTTTGATGTCGGAAAATGGTCCCACCTGGACGTGAAACAACTTGTCGCTCGGCGTACCATTCGCCGTGAAAGCGGGATACTGCTTCTTTTTGAGCGCGTCCACCAATGCCTGCGCGTCTTCCTCTTTGCTTACCGCTGCCACTTGTACGAAGTAGCCATTCGTGGCCAAAGGAATCGAGGGAGGCGCCGTGGCATCGGCGGCGACCGGCTTGCTTTCCGCGGGTGCTGGAGCGGGTTCGGCAGTATTGCTGGCGGTGTCGGTTGAGGTCGTGGAGGTATCGGAATCTTTCCGTTCCACGGCCTTATAGAACGTCAGGTTCGAAGGACTGGCGCTCGTGGGCTTGATGGCGGAGGGACGCACGCCGGAATTGGCTGCCGCCGCAGCGGCGGCCATATCGCCACTCAACGGCTTGACCGAGCTGCGTCCCAGCGAGAAGCCCATCCCAAAAAATACCGCGCACAGCACGACCAGCCCGAAAAACAGGGTCAGCATCTTGCCGGTGCCGAGTGTGATCTCCGTATCTTGAGATGTTGCCATGTCAACCTCGCGTCACTGCCATTTTTATTGCGGCGGAGCCGTCGTGGGCTTGTCGCCATCGGTCTTGAGGAGTTTCTGAAGGCCAGCAAAGAAATCCACGGGAACCGGGAAGATCACCGTGGTGTTCTTCTCCACTCCAATTTCCGTGAGCGTCTGCAGATAGCGAAGCTGGACGCTGACCGGTTCGGTGGCCAGCAGCGAGGCGGCATCGACCAGGCGTTGCGCCGCGGAGAACTCGCCCTCCGCGTGGATGATCTTCGAGCGCTTTTCACGTTCCGCTTCGGCTTGCTTGGCCATAGCGCGCAGCATGCTCTCGGGCATGTCGACCTGCTTCACCTCGACATTCGCCACTTTCACGCCCCAGGGGGCGGTGTGGGTATCGAGAATGCTTTGCAGGCGCAAGTTGATCTTGTCGCGGTGGGCCAGCAGTTCGTCGAGTTCCTGTTCGCCCAGTACCGAGCGCAGCGTGGTTTGCGCGAACTGCGAGGTCTGGTAGACGTAGTTGGAGACTTCGACGACCGCCTTGTTGGGTTCGATCACGCGCAAAAAAATGACCGC
This sequence comes from Terriglobia bacterium, assembly GCA_963832635.1. Classification (GTDB taxonomy): domain Bacteria; phylum Acidobacteriota; class Terriglobia; order Terriglobales; family Acidobacteriaceae; genus DATFTE01. Next base: position 114,740 of record CAWHVH010000009.1, read on the forward strand.
GTTCACTTTCAGAGTGACATTGTCACGAGTGATGATGTCCTGGGGAGGAACTTCCAGTGCTTCTTGCCGCAGGGACACGCGCACCATGCGGTCAAGAGGGGCAAAGACAAGAGCAATGCCCGGACCTTTGGCGGTGGGCAACAACCGGCCCAGGCGGAAAATCACTCCCCGTTCATATTCGGCCAGGATCTTGATGGAACTCAGAATGTACAGAACGAAAATGATGAGGACGATGGTCGTGAAGCCAAACCCAAGTTCCATCTCCGCCTCCAGTCCCTAAATCGTGCAGGGCCTTCCTGTGGCGGATTGTATCGTATATCGACGTAGGAATGCGGTGCGCGGAGCGCCAGAGGGGGTGTCGCGGAAGATTCTGACGCAGCGGCTGAGCGAATGGTCCTAAACGACGGCAGGATTAGACGCTTGCTGGCCTGCCGGAGCTGGATCCACTTCCAATTGCAGGCCATCTACTTTGCGCACCACCACCGATTGTCCCGCAGACATTGGAACGCTCGAGACCGCGTCCCAAAGCTCTCCGTGAATGAAGACTTTTCCCGCCGGCGAGAGAGCGCTTTGACTCAGCCCGATCTCTCCCACCAGGCCCTGAACTCCAGTGACGATTTTATTGCGGCGAGCGCGCAGGGCGATGCCCATCAGAAACACGGTGATGACGCCCAGCGGTATGCTGATGCCCAGGGCCGTCAGCAGGTGGACCCGCATCTCGGGAATGGGTGCATCCACCAGAAGCAGCCCGCCCAGAGTCATGGTCACGATCCCGCCAATCGCCAGCACGCCGTGGGTCGCGAATTTCGCTTCCAGCGCGAACAGTATGAACGACGCCAGAATCAAGACCACGGCCGCAAAGCGCGTGGGCAGCAGGTTCAACGCGAAAATGGCGAGCAGAATGAAAATCACGCCGACCGTTCCCGGAACCACGGCCCCGGGATGGTTAAACTCGGCGTAAAGCGCGAGCGCCCCGATGGCCAGCAGGATGAATGCGACGTTCGGATCCATGATGTACGCCAGGATGTGTTGCTTCAAGGTCATGTCGTAATCGCGGACAGGCTGGTTCGCCAGGTTGAGCGAAACGCTCTGTCCGCTGAAGCGCTTGACCGGTTGCGTCGCAATCTGCTTGAACAAGTCTTCCTGGCTCGACGCGACATAGTCGATGAGGTGGTCTTTGAGCGCCTCCTGGTCGGTGAATGACTTGGACTCGCGCACCGTGGTCTCGGCGATCTCCACATTCCGGCCCCGCTTCGACACCACCGAGCGCATAAGGGCGGCAGAGTCGTTTTCGATCTTGGTCTTCATCACGTCATCCATCTTTCCGCCGCCGAGGGTCACGGGATGAGCCGCTCCGGTATTGGTTCCCGGAGCCATCGCGGCAACGTCGGCGCTTTCCAGGATGAAGAACCCCGCGGAGGCAGCGCGGCTGCCGCTGGGAGTGACGTAGATGATGACGGGAACGGGCGAGGCGAGGATTTTCTCGATGATCTCTCGCGTCGAATCGAGCAGACCTCCAGGCGTGTTCAACTCAATCAGCAACGCCTCGTCGTGGTTGCGGCCGGCCTGTTCGATGGCGCGGTCAATGTACTCCAACGTGATCGGTTGAATGGTGTCGTTCACTACGATCTTGAGGACCTCGGCCGACGAGGCGGAAGTTAGACCGCATAACAGGAACAGCAGCGGCAAAAGGCGTGAAATCCGGAGCGTTCTCATCGATGGGGCAGCGGCTGCGCTTTCTCCGCGAGCTTGGCTGCAATGACACGTTTGAGGGCCAGCGCTAGACCGTTGTTCGGGTCCAGCAGCAATGCGCGCTCGACCTCTGCGGCGGCCGCGTCAGCTCTATTGTCTCTCAAATCGAGCCGCGCCAGTACCAGGAGCGCCTCGGCGGACTCTTTTAGCCGCAAAGCAGCCTCGGCCTCGGCGCGGGCTCCGGCAGGGTCGTTGTCCGCCTCCAAAGCGCGAGCCAGTCCCGCGTGAGCCGAAGCGTTGGAGGGGTCGAGAGAGATCGATTCGCGGAATTCTTTCTCCGCTTCGGAAACAAAGCCCTGGTTAAGAAATTGCCGGCCGCGATCGGCGTGATACTGGGCGTGGGTATGGGGATCGGTCTTGCTCAGCCGCTGCTCCGCGGCTGCGCCTAGCTTGAAAGCCAGTTGCCGGAAAGCGCTCTCTTCATAGTTGGCGCGGATGCGCTCCAGCGGCCCACGCGTCCTGGCCGACGCCGGGGCCTGCTGGATGCGGTTGGTAGCATCGGCATTGATGGTATCGAGCAGCGACCTGGCTTCCGTGTCGTCAGGACGCAGCGCCAGGGTTTCATGTAACTGGCGAGACGCGCCCGCGGGATTCCCCGCGCGGTACAGAGCCGCGGCCAGATTGAAGTGGTAATCGGCATCGTTAGGATCAATGTCACTCGCCTTTTGAAAGTACTCAGCGGCGTTCTTCTCGCCCTGCCGTGACATGGCGACGCCCAGATTGTTGTAAACCTCGGGCAGGGGCATGCGCGCCGCGACAAAAGCGAATGCCGTTTCTGCACGCTGGAAGTCTCCTTGATAGTAGGCGGAGAGTCCCAGATAGAAATTGGCCTCGCGAGCCTCGGGATCATTCTGAGAGATACGCGCAAGGGTGGAAACGGCTTGATCGTACTGGCGCTGCTCGTAGTAGGTTTTTCCGAGTTGCAGAAGGGCTTCGGGATACGAAGGGTTCAGCTTGACCGCTTCACGAAAATGGCGAATCTGTTCTTCGGCGTTCGTCGCGGTCACTCCGCGAACATAGTTTTCAAAGGCGTCCAGACGAACCGGAGGGGCCGCAGCCGTGAAGGCCTGTTTGGCGATTGGGAAGTTGGGTTGCAGAGCATGAAGCAAGTCCCAGGCGAGAGCCGTCTGAATGCCAATGAGCTGTACCAGCGGTCCGGACTCGGTAATCGCCGGTGACAATCGTTCCCGCCGCATGTCGAGCAACTGCGCCGTTGCCGTGAAAGTCTTTCCGTCGAAGGTGTAATCGCCCAGGACAACCACATCGGCGTCAATCTGCTCCGCAATGCGATAAATGGTGGCTCGCGAGGGATGCACATCGGCAGGAATTGCCATACGGTCGTAAGCCCGCAAACGGTCTTCACGAGTCAGCATGAAGATGCCCGGGGAAGCCATGCGCTCCTCGAGAAGTTCGGGAAAGGACTCTCCGATCCACTCGAGACCGGGGGCGCTTGAACGGTTCTCGAAAGGGATGACAACGACTGTCTGGCCGGTGGGGCCGGTGTTTTGGGCAACCCCGGTGCCGGTGGCGATTGCGAGTAGCAGAAAACCGGCAATCCGACAAAGAGAATTCAAGATAAATCGATTATAGCGGCTGAAAGCGGGCCTTCGAAGGTCCCAGGAATAACGGCCATTAAGCGCGCAGCTTGGCTGCCGGAGTCTTCTGCTCCGCGCTGAGCTCATCCCAACTCGGCAGGCTCTGATCTCCGGTGATCAGGCGTGCGCCTCGTTCGTAGGTGAAATAGGACCATGCCCACTGAATGAGAACCATGATCCGGTTGCGAAAACCGATCAGGAAAAAGACGTGAATAAAAAGCCACGAAAGCCATGCGATGAATCCGGAGATGTGAATCTTGCCAAACTGCGCGACCGCAGCGGCTCGCCCGATGGTGGCGAGGCTACCTTTGTCCACGTAATGAAAGTCCCGCCGTGGCTCGCCGCGCAGATCGCGTGCAATGTTGTCCGCCGTGGCCACACCCTCTTGCATGGCCACCGGGGCGACACCGGGCAGCATCTTGCCATCCTTGTCTTTCAGCGCCGCCAGGTCGCCGATGACAAAGACCTCAGGGTGGCCTGGGATGCTGAGATCCGCATTGACTTGTACGCGACCGGCTCGATCAATGGGCACACCCAGCTTCTTGCCCAGCGGGGATGCGGCCACGCCTGCCGCCCAAAGGGTTACCACGGATGGAATCCTGGCCGTCCCAATGTCGACCGCCGCAGGTTCCACATTCGTGACCATGGCGGACGTGTGCACCTCGACTCCCAGACGCCGTAACTGTTCCTCCGCGCTGCGCGATAAGTCTTCGGGATATGCGGGCAAGACTCGCGGTCCGCCTTCAAGCAGGATGATGCGGGTGGTCTTGGGGTCGATGGTGTGAAACTCGTTGGCCAGAACCTGACGCGAAATTTCGGCAAGGGTGCCAGCGAGTTCCACTCCGGTGGGCCCGGCTCCGACGACAACGAAATTCAGGGGAACGTGGCCTTCGCCACTCGCTGCCTGTCGCTCGGCAAGTTCGAATGCCAGCAGAATCCGGCGGCGGATCTCGAGAGCGTCTTCCACCGTCTTCAGGCCCGGCGCCAGGGGTTCCCAATTGTCGTGTCCGAAGTACGCATGGCTGGCTCCGGCAGCCACGACGAGATAGTCATAGGGAATCTCGTCGTCCGCCAGCTTGACCACACGGCGCTCAAGATCAAAATCCTGCACTTCACCCAGCAAGACCTCGACGTTGCGACGGCCGCGCATGATCCATCGGATGGGCGCGGCGATCTCGCCCGGCGAGATTCCCGCAGTGGCCACCTGGTAGAGCAGCGGCTGGAAGGTATGGTGGTTTTTGCGATCGATGAGTGTGATATGAACCGGATGCCGCGCCAGATGGCGCGCACAGCGCAGCCCCCCGAAGCCCGCACCCACGACCACCACGTTTGTGCCCTTGTCCTTCATGCCATCCCTTTATAAGATCGATAGCCCCCGAAGCTGGAAGATGCATCTCATCTTCAGGAAGAGCTCCTAAACATTAGATTCCTGCGATGGCTTCCGAGTCGAAAAGTTTTCCCGAAGTACTTTCCTATGCAGCGGCTCCAGCGCAGTTTGCATATGCCGGGCAATGGTCTCTGTGGCTTCAGATCGGCTTAGTTTATACCCTGATCGTGGTCGCTTCCTGGACGCCGGAAGGCCCGTGGAAAGCGGGTCTTATGCTGGCCACGGCGTGTCTGGTTGTGGCTTTCGCGTTGAGTGGGAGATACACGGCTATGGAAATGGGCATGGGTCTGCCGTCCTGCTCGGGGCTCTCTTCTCATTCTGGGGATGGGTTTGCTGTTTGCGGTGAGTATTCCAGTAGTTGCGATGCTGGCCGGCTTGCGGTTCCCGCCGGTGCGAATCGTTCCTTGGCGCGGAGCCTGGCAGTACGCGGTGTGGGCGTTGATGCAGCAGTTCGCACTGCAGTCGTTCTTCTATGTGCGCATGGAATCGCTGGTGGGAAGCCGCCGCGCCGTGCTCGCAGCGGCGGTTCTGTTCTCAAGCGTGCACTTGCCGAGTCCGGTATTGACCATCGCCACGCTCATGGGAGGACTGTTTTTCTGCGAGATGTTTCGCCGCTACCGGACCATCCTGCCGCTGGGTGTGGTCCACGCCGCGCTCGGGCTGACCATCGCCGCCAGTTTTTCCGACCATCTTCTCCACCACATGCGAGTGGGAATCGGGTACCTGGCGTTTCATCGGTAGTTTCCTTCCCGATCAGGTAACATGACGCGCAGGTGGGCAGCCACGACTTGAACTCGCAGGCCGAACTCGATGCGAATTTGCAGACTCGCGTGGAAGCGCCTCCACCCTCACCCCCGCCGATCTGGCTTCGCCTTCTGCTTCCTTCTATCGGCGATTTGATCTTCGTGGTTCTGCTCGCTGGCATGACGATTGGAGCGCTGGCTCCGCGGTTGCTTGGAGACGCCGGTACCGGATGGCATATTCGAAACGGGGAACTGATCCTGCGCACCCGCTCGATCACCCGTACCGATCCATTTTCCGCGACCATGAACGCACAACCCTGGTACGCGTGGGAATGGCTCTACGATGCGGGAATCGCGGGGATTCACCAATGGGCGGGGCTCAATGGAGTAGTGTTCCTGACTGCCCTCGTGATCGCTTCAAGTTTCACTTTAACGTTTTGTCTGACCCTGCGCAGGGGTGGATCGCTGCTGATCAGCCTGGTCTTGTTGATCGTTGCGTTGGGCGCATCGGCCATTCATCTGTTCGCTCGCCCGCACGTATTCAGTTGGCTGTTGGCATTGATCTGGTTCTGGTTGCTGGATGGTTCGGAAACTGCGGTGGATCCCGGGAAAACCCGTCGCGTCTTCTGGCTTCCCGTGATCATGCTTTTCTGGGTGAACGTGCACGGCGGTTTTGTGCTGGGTTTTGTTCTCTGCGGGATTTATCTGGCGGCTGGACTGGTGAGCCTTTGGCGCACGCGTGACTCCTCAAGCCGGGAGAGAGTGTCCGCCTGGCTTCGCCGTTTGGCGGGCGTGACTGGGGTGGCGCTGTTCGCTGGACTGGTGAATCCCTTCGGCTACAAACTTTACGTCCACGTTTATCAGTATCTGTCCGACCGCTTTCTGATGAACCACATTGACGAGTTCCGCTCACCCGATTTTCATGGATTGGCGCAGCAATGCTTCGCGGCACTGCTGCTGATCACCATCGTCGCCCTTGCGGCGGGTGGGCGCAGGCTTCGAACTTCGCAGTTGCTGGTCATCCTGTTTGCCGCCTATAGCGGCCTGTATGCATCGAGAAGCCTTCCGGTTTCTTCGCTCCTGTTGACGCTGATTTTGTCGCCTCTGCTGTCGCAAACCCTGGCTGACGCGTCGGCAGACGTGGCCATCATGGCCTCCGTGCGTCGGGTTTTGTCGCGCTTGCACGATTTTTCGCAGCGCATGACCCGCACCCAGGCGGGATTCCGCGGCCATCTCTGGCCCGCGCTCGCCGTGCTCATGGGTCTGACGGTGTGTCTCCATCACGGCATGCTGGGCTCACGCCAACTCATGCACGCTCACTTCAGTGAGAAACGGTTTCCGGTCGAGGCGGTGAACGTGATCGGAGCAGCACGGCCTTCGTCAGCCAATTTTCAGCGAGGACTACTGGGGCGGATATCTCATCTACCGGCTCTATCCGCAGAATCAGGTGTTCGTGGACGACCGTCACGACTTCTACGGAGATGCATTCCTCAAGCGTTACTTGAGGATTATCCACGTGGAGCCGGGATGGGAGGCGGCGCTCGCAGCCATGAATCCCGATTGCATACTGCTTCCTCGAGAATCCTCGCTGACCACCATCCTCAAAGAAATGCCGCAGTGGAAGGTGACCTACGAAGACGCGACCGCGGTTTTGTTCGAGAAAGGGAGTTCCGGAAGTTGACGCTAGCGCGTGTCGATGTTGAAGCCCAGGATTGCCGTCACTTCCACCGGCTGATCTCCACGAAACGCAGGACGAAATTTCCAGTTGGGCAGTGAAGCCAAAACTTTGCTGGTCATTTGAGCGGAACCTGGTTCCAGGACCTGCGTGCTTCGCAGCGAGCCGGAGCGGTCGAGAACGCACGCAATCACCAGACGCGAGGGTTTGAAATTGGCTGGCAAGCCTCCGCGAACATCCACGCGTATCGGCTCCGGCGCGGTTAGATCTTGCCCGTACGCGTGATTTTCAGAGGTAGGGTCCGCGTACTGCATGACAGCGGGTCCCAGGCCGCCCGAGTCAAGGTAGATGGTGTAGACCTTGTCGCCTTTGAGCACGCCGTAAAAATTGAAGGCACCGCCCGAACGCGATGTGGCTACGACAGTGACGCCCAGCCCTGCGTGGTCGCTGCCGGTCGCGGAGCGGCCAGCAGGATTGGGTCCCGGTGTGTCGGCTCCAAAGCTTCCTAGAGTGACGATGTTGTTGCTGCCGCCGCTGACGGCAACCCCGGGAACGGGGGGCTTGCCATTGCTGCCGTTGCCTGCTCCTCCTGGCCCGGGATAAGGGGAAATGCCATTGCGCGCGAGCGTGTCGGAGCCGCGCCCGGTTCCTTCCTTGGATGCGCCCGAACCTTCGCCGGAGAAGCCGCTGCCAGGGCCGGTGCCACGTCCGATACCGGTGCCGCCGCCTGAGCCTCCCAACCCCGGCTTGGCCCCACCTGCGGGAGACATCGCCAGCGAACCAGCACCCCCGCCGCCGGGAACTCCGACTTTCGATCCTGGCTGGCTCGACACAACGACGCCACTGCCGCCGCTGCTGCCACCGGCATTGCTGGGAGGCGCCGCAACCTCACCCACGTCGAACGGCCCACCCAGGCCTTCTCCGCGAGCGCCACGGCCGCGGCCTGTTGGCGAGCCCACCCCCGAAGCGTTGGGGGGCGGCGGCACCACGGACGTACCCTTTCCCCCGATGCCAGTTCCTGCCAAATTGCGGCCAGTCAGACTGGCCACCTGCACGGGCGGGGGCACAACCGAAGGATTGTCTAAGCCGCGAATCGTCTGGCGCCCCGTGGCGGCGCCCGCGATCTGAACCGGGGGTGGGACGACATTCACGTTCCCCAAACCGCTGGGACCGTGTGACGGGCTGGAGACGGATCCCATTTGCACGGGGGGCGGAACCACTTGGTTACGCAGATCGCCTTGTCCGAAGCCCGGCCCCGTCTTGGCGACGTCTTGACTAATCTGTGGCGGAGGCGCGACGACCGCGGGAGCAGGCAAGGTCAGCTTGGGATTCAAATTGGAGATTTGCTCTGGTGCGGAAACCGGAGGCGGAACCACCTGCACGCGATGATTACCCGGTAAAGCCAGCTGCGGAAAATCCAGCTTCGGGGCGGACGGCGGGGGTGCCACCACGGTGGTTGTGAGCGCAGGAGAAGCCTTGAACCGATCGTGTGCGATCTCTGGCGAAGGAGGTACCACTGAGTCGAAAGTTACTGGTGCCCGCAGCGAGGATTTGAGCCCCTCCATCGGCGGCGGTCCAGGGATTGACTTGAAGGCGAGCAGATTTGCCACCGCCGAGTCAGAGGCGGGCAGCTTCAGCTTGGGTGCGTCGACCACTTTCTCCCTGAGCGACTCGCCGCGCGCTACTCGAATGGTTTGACTGCGGTGATGAGCCTCTTGTCCCCCGGCAAGTCCGCTACGCCCTGCCTTCGCACCTCCGTTATCCTGGGTGCGGGGCAGTTCATCTCCTGAGTAGTAAATGATGTCGTACTTGGGCAGCGATGGTGGCTCTACCGTTCGCAGAGTCGAGAGCTTTGTCGGAAGAATGATCACAGCGGCCAAAAGCGCTGCTTCCAGCACCCAGGAGACAAGCATGCCGCGGTAAGGCAGCAATCCGGTGCGAGCCTCGCCCGCCAGACGCTTGGGCGAGCGGCCCAGTGCCGGCCGGATCGCAGTGAGAAATTCCTGCCACGGCGAGGACCATTCCACCAGAAGTTTGGGTGCGTCGTTCATGCCCCGCCACTCACTGGTCTCGGTCCCATGCTGATTTCAAGTTCATCCCCGATTGCCGTCGCGGTCTCGGCGAGCGTGTTCTGCGGAAGTTCGAGGACCGATGCTGCGCGCAGGCGCACCGGAGCCATCCGCCATGGCGAGAGATTCTTCTCCATGTGCACTACCACTTTGGCGCCGTCGAGGTATACCACGTCGATGGGAAAGCGCATGGCAAAAGTATGAACCCCACGACAGGGAACGATCCAGAGGGCTTTTCCTGCCGAAAAATTCGCGGCATCGGTGCACATCAATCCCCGCAGGCGCGACCAGTGGGTATTCGCCAGGCACAACTCGGTGGCCAGGTAGGCGCTCCGGGTCCGGTTGAAAGCATAGCCTGTGGGATGTGTTGCCGGCATGACTGCTCCTGGGTTCGATCCTTCCTCGGAAAGGGTATCAGTGTCCCGACCCGGGCAACAGAGTACGGAAAAGCTGAATGACTGCTGGTCCCAGAGTCACGAAGATGATGGAGGGGAGAACGAATACGACCAGGGGGATGACCATCTTGATGGTAGTTTTAGCAGCCTGTTCCTCGGCTCGCTGACGTCTTTCCGTCCGCAATGAATCGGAGTGCACTCGTAGTGCAGTCGCGACGCTGGTTCCGAACCGGTCGGTTTGCACCAGCGTAGCCACGAGCGCGCGAATGTCATCGACTCCGGTACGATCCACCAGGTTACGCAGAGCTTCGGAACGCGGCTTACCGGCGCGCATCTCGAGATTCACCAGGTGGAATTCATCGCTCAGTTCCGGGTGCGCGTGATGTAAATCCTCGCCCACCCGCATCAGGGCTTGATCGAGGGCGAGTCCGGCCTCGACGCAGATGACCGTCAGATCGAGCGCGTCAGGCAATGCCAGGCGGATTCGGTGTTGACGGTCGCGGATCAAGCGCTTGAGAACGAAGCGGGGTAGGAAGAATCCGAGAGCCCCCACGCTGACCATCAGCATGACGGAATTGAAGCCGGTAGCCACGACCACCAGGGCCATTCCCAAGACACCCAGGGCAACGCGGCTGCCCACATAGATGCCGAGGTGGCGTTCTTCGCGAAAGCCGGCCTGGATGAGCCATTTCCGGGTGCGTGAGACTTCCGAGGGCGAGAGCGGGAGCGCCTTGCTGAGAGGATCGAGTGCCTGTTCCAGCCGCTCCTTAAAGGCCGGTTTCTCCGGAGCCTCGGCGCGCTGCCAACCCAGAGAGCGCAGCCGAGCGCCAATTACGGATGAGGGCGCATACGCGGCGGCTCCGAAAGAGAACACCACCAGAACGATGGTCACGAACACGATGATGGGTAGCAGCATTCCTATACCTGAATCTGAATGATCTTGCGAATGACGAAGTAGCCCAGTGTCTGCAGCGTGATGCCGGCAACCACGAGCACATGTCCGATGGGGTCTGCGAACAGCGGACGGATGAAACTCGGGTTCAGCAGCAACATGCTGACGACGATGATCGGGGGCAATCCCATGAGCAGCATCATGGTCAGGCGGCCCTGGGCGGTGTAAACCCGCACCTGGCGCATGATCTTGAAACGCTCGCGAATTACGTAAGAAAGATTGTCGAGAATCTCCGCCAGGTTGCCGCCCGTCTCGCGTTGCAACATAACCGCCGTCACGAAGAACTTCACATCCACCAGGGGCACGCGATGGGTGAGATTCATCAGCGCGTCACGAACGGGGAGGCCGAATTTTTGCTCTTCGAAAAGCTTGCGAAATTCGGAAGCGACCGGATCGGAAACTTCGTTGGAGATCATTTCCAAGGCTACCGTGAAAGCGTGTCCAGCGCGGACCGCACGCGCGAGAGTGTCAATGGCTTCGGGGAAAAGTTCTTCGAACCTTTGAAAGCGCTTCGTGCGGCGGTAAGAGATGTAAGAGTAGGGAAGGATGCCGCCAAGGATCAAAGCGACCCAAGCTACCATCGGGGCCCACACTGAAGAACCGCCCAGGACAAACGCGAGGACGCCGCATGCTACGGCGGTCAGCAGGCAAATCAACAGCACGTTGCCGGCGCGCATGTCGATGTCGGCCTGGGAAAGCAGGATTTGCAAGTTTGAAACTCGGGCCGACCGCCGCAACAAACTGTCGAATGCCGGAATCTGGCTGAGCATCTCATCGCGAACCAGGGCCAGATCCTCGCCAGGCTCGCGCTCAGCAGGTTTTTCCACCGACGCCAGCCGGTCCCGAATCAGCCGTGCGCGGGCGTTGCGCTGGTCGATCACGGAGCCGATCGCGAAGGCGATCAGGGCAACCACCACGAACACCAGCATTGCGATCAGAATGGGCATAAGACTGTTTCCCGCGGGACTGCTCCTGACTAGACCTCCATATATGACTCGAACAACGCCGGACGCAACCGGCAGCCGCCCGTGGCGAGCCGTTCGGCGAACTTCGGCCGCACTCCCGTGGCACGAAATGTCCCTTTCACTTTTCCCGTCTCATCGATGCCGTGGCGCTCGAACACGAAAATGTCCTGCATCCCGATTACTTCTCCTTCGACCCCAGTGACTTCCGAGACGGTGATGACTTTTCTGGAGCCGTCGGAGAGACGCGCGATCTGGACTACGGCGTGGATCGCTGACGCGATCTGCAGACGTACGGCGCGTTCCGGGATATTCAGATTCGCCATCGAGAACATGCTTTCGACGCGAGCCAGCGCATCCCGTTGCGAATTGGCGTGAACCGTGGTCAACGAGCCTTCGTGGCCGGTGTTCATGGCCTGCAGCATGTCGAAGGCTTCCTCGCCGCGGACCTCGCCCACCACGATGCGGTCGGGCCGCATACGCAAACTGTTGATCACCAGTTGCCGCTGGCGGACGGCGCCCTTTCCTTCGATGTTCGGCGGACGGGTCTCCAGCCGTACCACGTGCTCCTGCTTCAGCTGCAATTCGGCGGCATCTTCGATGGTCACAATTCGCTCGGAGTTCGGGATATATCCCGACAGCACATTCAGCAGGGTGGTTTTTCCGGCGCCGGTTCCGCCCGAGATCAGCAGATTGAGACGCCCCTTCACCATCGCCGAAAGCAGCTCCAGCATGGGTTCGGTGAGGGTTTTGTTCTCGATCATGTTGCGGGCGGTGATGGGATCGTGGCCGAAGCGGCGGATCGAGAGACAGGGCCCATCAATCGCCAAGGGGGGAATGATCGCGTTCACGCGCGATCCGTCCGCCAGGCGCGCATCCACCATGGGGGAGGATTCATCCACACGCCGCCCAACCCGGGAAACGATCCGGTCGATGATCTGCATCAGATGCTGGTCATCCTTGAAACTCAAGCCCGTGGGTTCCAACTTCCCGCCACGCTCCACGTACACCCGGTCAAAGCGGTTGATCAGGATGTCGGAGATGGTCGGATCCTTCAGCAAGGGTTCAAGCGGCCCTAAACCGAAGATTTCGTCGAGGATTTCGCGCGCCAGGCGCTCGCGCTCGGCGAAACTCAGGGGGACGGCTTCGCTGTTTACCGTGTTGCGGATGAGCAGCAACACTTCCTCTCGCGCCGTGTCGTTGGCGGTACGGCCTAGTTTCTCCAGATCCAGACGGTCAAGGATTTTGCGATGGAGATCGGCCTTTACCTGCTGATATTCCGTTCTTTCGAAGCTTTGCAAATTCGCCATGAGTGTATTTAAACCGTCTTAAACAGAGACCATGCGGAGCGTTTCACGTCATCGTCATTGGCGGTGAGTTGCGCCGCCAACCCGCTGAAGCTTCTCGCGATCTCGGTGTGGTTTTGCTGCATCAGCGGCGTGCCCCGGTCGATCGCCGACGACACCGCAAAGTACTGGTTAGGAATCTTCCACAACAGCTTGATGCCGGCGGCGCTTTCCGCGTCCGTTTCGTTGAAACCAGGGATCTTTCGGAAGCGGTTGAGTATCAGCTTTACCCGTTCGCGGCCGCCGGTCTCACCCAGATATTGCTGGACGCGGGAAGCGCTCCACAGAGACGCAACATCGGTGTGCGCCACCAAGAGAACCGTTTCGGAGAGGTTGCTGACCAGCCGCATGGTTGCGTCGAGGCGACTTGAGGTGTCCACGACCACGTAGCGGTAGTGGCTCACCAGCATGTCGAACAGCCGAGCGAACTCCGCCGTCGAGGGTTCGACCGCTACCGGAGTGTTGGCCCCGGCCAGTAACTGGAGCCCGCCGGGATGCCTGGTCATGAAACCTTCCAGCAGAGAGCTGTCCAGGCGATGCAGGTTGCGCAGAGCGTCAGCCACGCTGAACAGGGGTTTCAAGTTCATATGCAAGGCGGCATGGCCCAGCGGCCCCAGATCCACCAACGCCACGTTGCCATGCGCCGATTGCAAGGCCAGCGCCAGATTTACCGCGATCGTGGTCGCGCCGCATCCACCTTTGGCGTTCACCACGGTAAAGACCTTTCCCCGCGCGGCTTCGCGGTGCACCTTGCGCTGGGCAGCCGCCAGGCGAATGAAGGCTTCCAAAAGATCGGTAGTCGTGGTGGGCCGCTCAATGAACTCTCGGGCCCCTGACCGCATGGCATTCACGATCACCTGCGGCTGCGACATGCTTCCCACGGCAAACAAGGCTGGCTCGGGCATCTCCTGATGCAGCAACTCGACGGCTCGCAGCGCAGCGGCCGAATTGTCGGCGGGAATGTCGATAAGAATCACGTCGGGCTTGGCGCTCTGGACGCGCCGGACGATGGGATCGGCGGCAGCCACCGGGAAGCTGGCGCAAGTGTGCACCGTGCGCGCCACGCTGGTGCCGTCCACCAGTACCTGAAGCACGGCACGTTGTTCGCCATCCGCGGCGACAATGACTACAGATAACTCGGGCATGATCCCGCTTGGCCCCCCAGCGACGGCGTGAAACTCAGAGCGAACTCGGTCACTTGCCGCTCCCCGACGGTTTTTTTCCGTCGAACTTCTCTTTGTCCATGAACGGTTGCGGATTTGCCGGTCCCGCTGGCGCCTGCCCGTTTGGCGAAACCCGGCGGGCGGTGCAGAGCACCATCAGTTCTGAATTGCTCTTCTGCGCGCTCTTGCTGCGGAAGAAATTCCCCAAGATCGGGATGTCTCCGAGGCCTGGGACCTTGTTCGTGATATTGGTTACACGGTTGTCCATCAATCCGGCGATGACAAAACTCTGTCCATCTTGCAACTCAAATTCAGTGTCGGCGCGGCGCGTGCTTAACGCCGGTACGGTAAAGCCGGAAATGCTGAGGGCGTTCGCAAAGTCGAGCGTGCTCACCTCCGGTACGACGCGCAGGTGAATGTTCCCATTGGGTTCAATCAGCGGCGTGAACTTCAATTTCACCCCAAATTCCTTGAATTGAATGGTAACCGCCGTAAAACCTTGCCCCGGCTGAACGATGGGGAAAGGGAACTCGCCCCCAGCCAGGAAGCTGGCTTCCTTGCCGTTCACCGCAATCAGATTCGGCTCGGCCAGGATCTGCAGGAGATTCTTGTTCTGCAAGGCCTCGATCACGGCACCTAAATGAATATCGGGCCGGAAGAGGAACAAGTTCAGCACATTGCTGATGGTCTGGTTGGCGGTAACGGGAGGAGTCACGGACGCACCCGCGGTCTGCGTAACTTGTTGTGGGCCGAAGCCCCCAAATTGGCCGGTGGTGGTAGATCCAATGGTATTCGCCGCGCCGGTGGAGAAAATGTTGGCGCCAAGTTGGGTCATCGCCGAGCGATCGACTTCGGCGAACTTGACCTCGAGCAAAACCTCCTGGGCACCCACCGGTCCGTAGGTAAGCACATTGACCACGTTGTGCGAATAGGCTTCCGCGATCATGCCGGCGCGCTTCGATACGTCTTCGTCGGTAACGTGTCCCGACAAGACAATGGCCGAGCGCGACGGCGTAACCGTAATCTGCTGATCGGGGAAGACGCGCTTCTCCTCTTCCGCCACGGCGCTAACGTCAACGTCCACCCGCAGGTCGAAGCTGCGGGAACGCTCCAGTTCATCCCAAATCAACAGCGAAACCTCGCCCGGGGCACGCCCGTGGATCAGGATCTGCGTAGGACTGATGACCTGAGGGTCGGCAATCGTCGGATCGGTGACCGAGACCCGCTTGAGACGCTCGGTCGTGTTAATCAATAGCGACTTGCCCACCATGACCCGCAAGGGCGCGGCCCCAGAGGCTTCTGAAGACTCGGTTGTGGAATTTGCGGCGAGCCCCTGGGCCTCCGACTGGGCGGGAGTGGCCTGCACTGGGGAAGTGGGCGGCGGAGCCGGCGGCTGCTCCTGCGTGGTTGCCACCGCGACTGCGCACAGCAGAATGAGCGTTCCCACCCACTGCGACAGCCGTCTCTTGATAGTCAATTCGTATTCCTCCCCATTGCGGGAGTGGATGTCGGCGTGATGCTCTTGCCGTCTTAGCCCTGCGTGTTCATTGAAACTTGGCGACGTCCTTCTTTTCCCCACGAATCACTTCAATCTCATAAACTGGCGATGCCGCCGGGGCCACCTGAGTCACTGCCTTCCTGGTCCTCGGCCGCGGCGTCACGGGGGTTGGCGACGAGATATTTTTATAAAGCGAATCCGCCTTCACGGAAGATAGTTCTTCCTGTTTCGTGTCGACCGGATTGCGAAGCGTGAGCTGGATACGCCCCTGATTGCCGGCTAAGGTAAGCTTCTGGGCGTCGTCCGGTGAAACCAGCAGCGTGATCACGGGAGCGGTGGAAGCTTCACCGGCCGCGTTGCGCTCCAGTCTTTGTCCCGTGGCTAGAACCGCAACGTTCTCGAGCACGGTGGTGGTCTGCGGTTCATTGCCGCCACCGGGGTTTCCAGTCAAAAGCACGTCGACACGGGTCCCGGGCTGAACGAAGCCGGCCACAGAAACCACCTCGTTGACCCGCACTGACACCGCCCGCATCCCGGGAGGGATCAGAGAGGGCATCCCATACCCGGCATTGACTCCCGCCAATTTTCCGGGAAGGACAAATTCTCCTTGCGAGACTGGCAAAACCACGCCGCGTCCCAGAACTTGGGATTTCTGAGTGTAATAGTGCGGAGGCAGATCAGCGGCAGGGAACCTCACGACTTTGATGTCTTTGTCCTCGAGTTTGGAGCCCACCGGCAGGTCACCCGCGGCTACGATCACATCCGTTCCCGGACGATTGTCGGTGGCGGCGCGGGATTGCAGGTTGCGATAGACGAGCAGGCTGACAAAAGCACCCAGAGCGAGCGCCACAAAACCGATCAATAAGAGCCGGCTGCGGTTCATTTCCTGCACCTCAAAATGTCAGACTGACCAGTCACCGCGTCAGGGCTTCCAGGCACGCCACGTTTCAGACGCGAATACCACGTGCGGACAAGCGCAGCCGATGTTGGGCCACACTTTCGTGCGCGCCGCCACGCCCGTTCCCGCCAAGAACACTCCCAGTGTCGCCGGGAAGCCGAACTCGATCCGCCACCGTCCGGTCGCGAACGGCACTATTGAATCGAACTCGCCACCGAGGAAAACACGTTGTTGGCATTGGTGCCAATGAGCCGGATCGTGCCGACCACGATCACCAGGATCACCGCCAGCATCACCGCGTATTCCGCGATGTCTTGTCCATCATCCTCCGACCAAAGCCTGCGGAGAATAGCATTCATGTTACCGCCTCCCAACTCAGGCCAAGGCATGTACCTCGCCTGTCTGTGCAATGCTGGTGCGCACTTGGAGCTACCTTCCAAGTACTGTCGATCATCCGAATCAATGGTTTGAGTAGGGGAAGGAGGTGCCCTCGAATCCCCCGCCCATCATACCCTGACGCGTCCCTCGGCAGAACGATAATTTGTTGCACAGGATGCCCCGCGATTCTACCCAAACTTGGGCAATTCGCCTCGAAAATCGGGAGAATGCTGAATTATGGCGAGGAATCAGCTACACGGACCATCCAGGAGTGGCGCGAAACCGCTCTATTGAATGGAACTGGCCACTGAGGAAAATACGTTGTTGGCGCTCGCCCCGATGAGGCGGATGGTTCCTACGACGATCGCCAAAATCACCGCGAGCATCACCGCATATTCGGCGATGTCTTGCCCATCATCTCCCCGCCACAGAGCCAGGGTTACCTTGATCATTCTGACCTCGCGACCCAACAAAGTGAACCGGGGGAGGGCCGCACAGCTCTTCTAAGTACGCCAGCATACATCGAACCGTGAAATGCTAAGAACCACGTCTCTATCATAACGTTAGCAAACCAGCCATTCAATCTAATCTCGTGGGGATAACGGTAGGAAGCGGGTAGGGTTACCAAAGTAACCGGCGGTCGCCTGCAACCGCTACCCACGGGTGAGAACAGTCGCCTGAGAATCGCTATAAACCTGCGTCCAACCGCCCTTTAGCCGCAGTGCCACGATCATGGGCGCGCCTGGAGGCAGAACCACCGTGCGGATACCCCACCTCTGGATCGGCTCGTACCAACCTGGGTCGGTAGCATAGTAGGTTCGGGCAAAATCGTGCAGGAATTGGTCCCCGTAAAGGTCAGCCCTGCCATCGATGTAGACCGGGTAATCAGGATGTAGCTTCCAGATGAAATAGCCACCGAAGTTGTAGTGATTGAGAATTGGCCCGGGCAAGTGGTGAGAGGTGAGGAACGATATGGCTGCTAAAGGAAAGCTCTCGGCTTCAGTTTTTGCCTGGTGCGTCACAACATGCTCAATTCGTGCCGCCGTAAATACCAGGAATGCGGCAAGAACGACGGTGTTCGCTGCCAGCCTCTGCGGAGATCGGCTAGCCGTAGCCGGGAAGCGTAACCCGTGTTCGTGCCACCAACTTTCCGCCAACCCACTGAGGATGGGGACTGCAACCAGCACGAATATAGAAATGTGCCGGACTGACCGTAATCCCCCGGCGGTCAATACCAGCAGAAGAAGCAAATCGCGCGGCCGGACTCTTTTCCGGGAAATCGGTAGCAAGAACAAAATCGCCAGGAGCATGAGCGCGAATGGGAGATATTTCTGGTCATGAAAGTTCGGAGAAGCCCACTCCGCGATGTATTGCTGCATAGTGGGGGAACGCAGGGTCTCGATGGGATAGGAATACATTCGCATCCCGTTCGGGTTGAGAGGCACCACCGCCAGGCAAGTTACCAAGACGATTACAAGGCTTCGCAATCGCGGCCGCACGTTCGACCATTCCCGGGAACCCAGCGCGGCGTCAAGCGATTCTCCGGCCAGGAACAAACCGATCAACGCGATTCCTAAGGCATATTCCGCGTGCAGGTTGACCCAAAGCAGAGTGAGGGGGACAGTCCACCACAGCAGGCGCGCATTTTGCTCAGAACGCTCGAGCACCAGCAGGAAGACACTGGCCAGGAGTAAAGAGATCGTATGAGGACGCACTCCCCAGCTCGGAGCCGCCGCGTATGCCCCAAGCACCAGGGCCAGCGCAGCAAAATACGGCCGTCCCGGGGATCGAACGAAGACCAACATCAAGGCGGCCGAGGTCATCGCCCCAAATACAACAATCAGTCCACCCCAACCCGCGGCCCGGTACAAGCCATACAGCAGCACGTCGGAGAGCCATTCATGATTTACCCAGGCTTGGCCGCGCCGGGTGAACGAGTAAGGATCGGCGCGCAGGAAGGCGTGAGTTTGCGTGATCATCTGGCCCGTCCGCAGGTGCCACCACACGTCTGGGTCGGTGACGTTACGCGCGGCCATGGCGAACAAACCAAGGGCGAGGACCAGAACCAGAACTCGGCGCGTCTCTAACCAGGCAGTCACGTTTCCAGGAAGGATCATACCTGAGCCGATATAGAATCGCGGCGCACCTCCTATGAACAAAAGCCTCCCCCAGGGGATGGTTACGACGGTGCGGGTGAGCTACCATATTTTTGCCTACGATCTCTGCTTCTCCCGTTGCCGTCGGTATTGATGAAAAATCTCCTCTACGATTCGGGCGGGCCCAAGCGTGGGAATGCAGCTGCCTTGTTGGCGGCGGTGGGTGTGTTGTGGTTCAGCCCCATTGCGATGCTCCTCCGATTTCGGCTGAGGCCTGCATGAATTCCTCCCCAATGTCCCTTGCAGGCGCCAGTGCAAAGAAGAACCGCACCAGGCTTCTTGCTCTTTTTTTGACGAGCATGGTGTGCCTGCACCTGTTTGTCTTGTGGAACGCCCGTCATCTGATCCGCAAGGGATACCCCGACTTCACCATCTTTTACTCCGCGGCGAAAATCGTCAGGGAAGGCCTGGGAACGCAGCTTTACGATCCCCAGGTCCAGTACCGGGCGCAGCAGGAGTTTGCCTCCGGGGTGAGCATTCGACAGGGAGCGTTGCCATACAACCATCCGCCGTTCGAGGCGCTGGTCTTTATTCCGCTCACCTGGCTGCCGTATCTGCCGGCCTACCTCGCATGGGATGGGATCAACCTGCTCCTCTTGTGGGCAGTTCTCGCGTGCCTCAGGCCGCATGTTCCGCTCTTGCGGCGCCGGTCAGGCCCGGCGGCCGGGTTGTTCGTCTTCCTGGCATTCTTCCCGGTTTGCGTCGCCTTACTGCAGGGGCAAGACATCATCGTGCTGCTGTTGCTGCTCACGCTCGCGTTCGTTTCGCTCAGGCGGGACAAGGACTGGGCGGCCGGTTGTTGGCTGGGTCTGGGGCTGTTCCGCTTTCACCTGGTTCTGCCCCTGATTCTGGTTCTGGCTCTTCGCAAGCGTTACAAAGCGCTGCTGGCTTTTACCGGAGTGGCCTGTGGACTGGCCCTGGTCTCGGCCGCTATTCTCGGCCGGCAGGGAATGTGGAACTATCCCCATTACGTCTGGCATGTGGAACAGACCATGGGGCACGGAGCCATCGTTCCTTCTGACATGCCGAACCTCCGTGGTCTGTTGGCCACCTTTCTCACCGATCGCATCCCGAAGCTGGCGTTGGAAACTCTGACAGCGGCCCTTTCCGGCGCGCTCGTTCTTTTCGCGGCCGCCAAATGGAAACCTCAGAATTCGTCGGACACCTTCGATCTGGCTTTCTCTCTGTGCGTGGTGGTCACGGTCCTGGTGAGCTATCACGCATTTGCCTATGACTTATGCCTGCTGCTGCTGCCCGCTGTGCTGATCGTCGATTATCTGCAGAATTTGCCAAGCCTGCAGGGCTTAACCCGGACTCTTTTGATCGGTCCGGTGCTCATCTTGTTCATCAGCCCGCTGCAAATGATTCTATGGCTGCGCTATGGAGAATTGAGCCTTCTGGCACTGGTATTGGGCCTCTGGACCTGGGGAATTGCGCGGGAAAT
Source organism: Terriglobia bacterium (assembly GCA_963832635.1). Classification (GTDB taxonomy): domain Bacteria; phylum Acidobacteriota; class Terriglobia; order Terriglobales; family Acidobacteriaceae; genus DATFTE01. Next base: position 135,153 of record CAWHVH010000009.1, read on the forward strand.
TTCGCGCGAAAAACACTTGCCCATTCGTGAAGCCCTCTCCACCTCAGGCACTCGGTAAAGAGACAGAATGCAGGTCCGTCTTTTCCGGGCTACCCGTACGCGATCGCGCCAACACCACCACGAGCATCGGAAGATACATGGTGATCACGGCCCAGCGACCCACTTCGGTGAAGCTATGCGGGATGTGATACCACCGCCATACACCGGCCACCCAACTCAGCCCGGCCGTCCAAACGATCTCGCGCCTCGACTTGGGGATGAGCCACAGAATCAGCATGTCGTAGAACCAGCGTTGCGGCATCAGCGCCATCAACAGTAGCAATTGCGCGCCGCGATCCCGGTAGCGCCACAAGGCCAACAACAATAGCGGCCCCGGCAAGACCAATAGCGGAATAAATCGGGCGTAATTGTGAAAATGCCCAACCCACGACTGGGGCCACGTGGGGAGGAGCAGCAGACTTGCGAGCAGAACCGCGCTGCAGGCGATGACGCCGCGCCGGCTCATGTGGGTGAGAAATACCGGTATGCCCAGTTGGGGCTTCGCCATGGTTGCGGGTAGAAGAAGAGGGAAGAACGCGCTGGCCAGAATTAATGGCGTCCACTGCGCGGTGAGAAACCCGGCCCAGTACGGATATGCCATGAATACCAGCAAGCGGTGGTAGCCTTGGCGCGAAAGCCCGAAAGCCATCAACGCGGAACTGAGACCGTAGAAAACTCCGCCCGCAACTTCAGGGCGCGTCCAAACGAAAGGCAATCCGAAAAGCGCGGAAGGCAGAGGATACAACTGCATCGGCGTGGCGTAGGGATCTCTACGCGCCAGGAGATCGCGCGCGGCTGTGATGGCCCAGCCAAAATCGGCCGCCCCCTGGTGGAAATGCGCCAGCAGGAACCAGCAAAATGTTCCGCTCGCCACTCCAATCGCCGCCGAGATAAGAACGCGCAATCGCACAGGTTGAACCGCATAAGTTGTAACATGACTGGCTCTGGCGCCGGGTGCTGCGGTGCTTCTCAATTTGCGCGTTCGCTCCCAACTTCGGCTTCTCGCCGCACTGCTGATGGCGGCGAGCATGTGGTTTTATGTGCAGCGGGTGCTCATTCCTTACCAGCGGGCCGACGCCGCACGTCACGATCGTCCGCGCGGCAACCTCTCCGATCTGTATCCTCGCTGGCTGGGAGCCCGCGAGTTGCTGCTCCATCATCGGAATCCTTACAGCCCTGAGATCACCCGCGAAATTCAACAAGGGTATTACGGTCGTCCTCTCGATCCCAACCGCCCTGATGATCCCAGGGATCAGCAGGGCTTCGCCTATCCCGTATACGTAGTGTTTCTCCTGGCCCCCACCATCCATCTGCCATTTCCTGACGTGCAGATCGGCTTCCGGTGGCTGCTGGTGTTGCTCGCTGTCGCCGCTGTCCCGTTGTGGTTGCGCGCGATCCGATGGCGTCCTTCTCGCGGCACTTTCGCGATTCTGCTCCTGCTCACGCTCGGCAGTTTTCCCGTGGTGCAGGGAATCAAACTGCAACAGTTAAGCCTTCTGGTAAGCGTATTCATTGCGGCGGCCGCGGCCCTGCTGGCGGGCGGTCAATTGGCGCTGGCGGGGATCCTGCTCGCCCTGGCTTCCATCAAGCCTCAACTTGTACTTCCGCTCGCTTCGTGGCTGATCCTGTGGTCGCTGAGCGACTGGCGGCGCCGCTGGCACTTTCTGGCGGGCTTCTTCGCAACCCTAGCGACGTTGCTGGCAGGAGCGGAATACGAACTTCCGGGATGGATGGGACACTTTGGTGACGCCGTCAACGCCTATGGTCAATACACCGGCGGAAGTCGCTCACTGCTGGATGTGCTCCTGACCCCGAGTTTGGGCAAGCTATTTGCAGGGGTGGTCGTATTGGCCGCAGCCTACGTTTGCTGGAAGCGGAGGAGCGAGTCTACGCAGTCTTCCGGCTTCGCCCTCAGTTTGTCGATAGTACTGGCTGCCACGGTCGTTGTGATCCCCATGTTCGCACCGTACAACCAGGTGCTCCTGCTGCCCGCCATCTTCCTAATCGTGCGCTCATGGGATGCGATCTGGCGCAGGAGTGCAGTCACGCGGGTTGTCTGTGTCGTGGCCGCGTTAATGTTGCTTTGGCCATGGCTGGCAGCGCTCTCGCTCACCGCAGGCTCTCTCTTCTTTCCAGCCGCCTCCGTACAACAAGGCTGGGCGGCACCGCTATACACCAGTCTCGGAATTCCTCTCGGTGTGTTGGCGCTGTTGGCTTGCCTTGTGAATCCATGACCTCACTCGGCTTGCATTGTCCCTGCTCGGGGCGGTAGGCTTCTCGAACCTTGCTGTGTGTCTGTTGGAGGAAATGCATGACGTTAAAGTTGGAGACTCGTGAAGCTGACGGAGTCACTATCGTCTCCGGTCAGGGACGCATCGTGTTCGGAGAAGAATCCACCTATCTGCGCGAAAATCTCAAGCGCGTCCTCAACTCCAACCGCCGGGTGGTCCTGAACCTTTCCGGCGTGAACTACATTGATAGCGGTGGGCTTGGCACTCTGGTCGGGGTGTATTCTTCGGCACGGTCCTCGGGTGCCGACATTAAACTGACGGGCTTGGGCCAGCGTTTGCGTGACGTTCTCCAAATCACCAAACTGGTGACCGTGTTCGAAGTGTACGACAATGAACAGCAGGCCATCGCCGCCTTCCAGCGTGGGGCCGCCTGAAGCGCGTTCTTTCCGGCGCGTACTTTTCCCGCCGGCGTTTGATCCTGTCATAATCTTGAATGAGTTGACATCGTTTAAGGAGCAAGAACTACAGCGATATGGTGTTTTCATCCTCAGGATCGGCGTCTGACTCTGGCGGATCCTCCTCGGGATTATTCCCGACGTTGATACTCGTGCAGGGCAATGACCAGCGCACAATCAACCTCGACCACAGCCCCTATACCGTGGGGCGAAAGGTCGACAAGGATCTGGTGATCGCCGATCCGCGGGTCTCGCGCGATCATGCACTCATCGTCTCCGAAAACGGCGGCTTCTATGTCGTTGACCAGGGAAGCAAACACGGGACTTTCGTCAATGGGGAGCGGGTGCAGCGGCAAAAGCTCGAACGCAATGACCGGTTGGAGTTCGGCGTTCGCGATGTTGCTTATGTGATCTTTCATCCCCTGCACTTGCAGACTTCCAACACCGCCCGCGAGTTTCTCAGCCAGATCTCGGGCATGCACATTTCCACCGAGACTACGGATCTTGAGAAGCTCACCCTGTTTCTGGAAGCCGCCCGCAAACTCAACACCATCGGTGTGCTCGATGAAATTTTCGTTACCTTGCTGGACGCCACTCTGAAGCTTACCCGCGCCGAACGCGGCTATGTCTTCATGAAAAACGACGACGGCAAGCTGCGTCTCGCGGCGGGACGAAACTCCAAGGGCGAGCCCCTGCTTGACGATAAAACTATCTCGCATTCCATCCTCGACGACGCGCTGCAGTCGAATTCGGAGTTTGTCATTACCGACACCAGCCAGTCCATCGATCTCGCGGGGCGCCAGAGCATTGTGGCGTACGATCTGCGAACCGTCATCTGTATCCCGCTGCGCAAGCCGCAAGTGCAGGCCACACGCGATGCCCAGGGAGCCGCGCCCTCGAGTTCAGGGGAAGTGATGGGCGCTCTGTATGTCGATTCGCGTTTCGCCTCGCGCGATATTTCGAGCGTGAGCAACGAGATCCTGCAAGCCATCGCGATTGAAGCCGCCTCGCTGATCGAGAATGCCCGCCTGGTGCAAGCCGAAGAGGCCTCACGCCGCTACCAGCAGGAACTTGCGATCGCGGCCGGCATTCAACAGCGCCTGATGGCCGTGACCATTCCTGAAGTCCCGTTTGCTCGCCTCGCCGGTCGCAATCTCTCCTGTAAAGAGATCGGCGGTGATTTCTTCGATGCGGTCAACACCGAAGACGGGTTAGCCATCGTCCTCGCCGATGTAAGTGGAAAAGGAGTCTCCGCGGCGCTGCTGGCGTCGACGCTTCAGGGAATGATTTACTCCCAGCTCACCGCCCGCATGCCTCTGGTTGAGATTGTGTCGGCCGTGAACCGATTCTTCACCCACAAACATATCGGCGAAAAGTACGCGACGGTCATTGTGGCTCGCATCCATCCGGACGGCGAGCTCGAGTACGTAAACTGCGGGCACGTCCCCCCTTTGTTAGTGTCAGATCATGCGGTGCAGCGCCCGACCCACGGCAATCTCCCGGTGGGTCTGCTCAAGGACGCGACCTACGAAAGCGATCGCTGCCGCATGAAGCCTGGAGACCGGCTGGTCTTGGTAACTGACGGCGTCACTGAAGCCGAAAATGCCCGCGGAGATTTCTTCGAAGATTCGCGTCTGGAGACCGTAGCCGCCAAGAGCGGTTCGCTGGAGGATATCTTCACCGCCGTCGCCGATTTCTGCAGCGGCACTCCGCTCAGCGACGATTGCACGGTCGTGGATCTGCTTTATACGGGGTAACAAACACAACCCTCATCCCGACGAGATTCGCCGTCCACCGACGGTTTCCTCTGTTTGTAAGTGCGACTCACTGTCTTGGTTTTGGACACTCGTCTAAAGACTGGACACTGCAATGTGCTTTGCCACGAGGCGCGTCTAGACTGTAGACAAATATTTTCTAACTCCCACCATTTTTACATTGACAGCACTAACAATCGTGCCCACAATCTCTCACCACGCTAGGGGCGAATCAGGCTCGGGACAGGTGGCTGCGCCGCCACGAATCCAGTCTTACAAGGAGCATAGATCGATATGAAGACAGCCAGCGTGCGTCGGTACCAAGTAATTGCCTTGTCGTTGTTCGTCGGCCTCTGTGTCATTTCTGCCGTTGCTCAGGATGACAGCGCTCAAACCGCCCCGCAGCCCCGCGGAACGTATGTGGTCATGCCACCGCATCTGCGTAATGATGTGGCCCCTCCTGCGGCTTCGCTGCAGACCTGGAACGGAACTTTCACTTACAATGGGCACAACTACTCGTACAACATGGTCGGCACCGCCCCTTCGACCAACACCTCGACTACGATCACGACTTACATTATTCCCGTCAAGATCGTCATTACCAGTCGCCGGACGAAGTACACATATGACCCGGCGCATGTACTGTCGAACGGCAAGACGGTAACCAACAACACAGTGGCGTCGCCTATTTTTGGGTCGACCACCACCTACACACAAGGCGGGGTTAATGTCGGGACTACCCAGTATATTGACGCATTTCAGCGCGCCAATTTCTGGGGCACTGTGCAAACCGACACCAACTCCCATTTGTTGTTAGGCGGACCGACGGTGTTGGCGGAGCAGACCTTGAGCCCGACGGCGGCCTACGGAAAGATCGGAAGCGTGTTCGGCTTCACCGCTGGACTTGTGGATATCAACTGGTTTGATTCCCAGCTGCCAAGCCTGATCAACAGCCTGGGAATTCAGCCCAACACCTTTGCTATCTTTCTGACCTACGATGTGTATCTTACGCAGGGCGGGGGCTGCTGCATTGGGGGATACCACAGCTCGGAAGGCAGTTCGAGCAATCCCCAATCCTATGCTCAGGCGACCTATGTGGATCATCCTGGCGTCTTCGCCCAGGATGTTTCCGCACTCTCGCACGAGGTTGGTGAATGGGCGGATGATCCTCTGGTCGTCAATATCAACGGCAACAGCACCCCCTGCGGAATTCTTGAAGTCGGCGATCCCGAGGAGGGCTTCAGCAACTACGGAGCGTATCCCTACATCCTGGGCGGCTTCACCTACAACTTGCAGGACCTGGTCATGCTCCCGTACTTCGGAGCGCCTTCCAGTACCTCAGTGAACGGGTGGTACAGTTTCCAGGGGAATTCATCGCTGTTCGTGTGCTCGAACGGAAGCTAAAAGGTCCGTCCCTTGCTCGTCGTAAGCCCGCCTCACCGGAGGTGGGCTTTCTTTTTGCCTGACGGCCGATGGTGATTCTTCTGAGACACTCCATCGATATCGTTGCCGGAAGCCCTTCCCACTCGGGTATTCTTTAGCCTCGCATGAACTTTACCTTTCTCGACTGGTCGGCGATTGTTGCCTATCTGGGCATCACGCTCGCCTTGGGTCTCTACTTTCGCGGACGCTCCGGCCGCAGCGTCGACGACTACTTCGTCTCCGGACGAAACGTCTCCTGGTGGCTGGCCGGCACGTCGATGGTTGCGACCACCTTCGCCGCCGACACGCCACTGGTCGTGACCGGTCTGGTCTACACCCAGGGAATCGCAGGGAACTGGTTGTGGTGGGCTTTCCTGCTCTCGGGCATGATGACGGTGTTTCTCTTTGCCCGTCTGTGGCGCCGTTCCGGCTTGCTCACCGATGTGCAGTTCGCGGAGATGCGCTACTCCGGCAAGCCCGCCGCCTTTCTCCGCGGATTTCGCGCTGTTTATCTCGGCCTGCTGATGAATTGCCTGATCCTCGGCTGGGTCACCAAGGCCATGACCAGCATTGTCGCAGTCACGCTTGGCGTAACCGATCGCCATGCCCTCGCCATTTGTGTGTTCTTTCTCATTCCATTTACCGGACTCTACGTAGCTCTTGGCGGACTGTGGGGAGTGCTGTGGACAGACCTGTTCCAATTCGCTCTCAAGATGGCGATCGTCATCGGTGTTGCCTGGTACGCCGTTTCCGCCGCAGGGGGTATGCCAACGTTGCTGGCTCGGCTTGCTGACATGCGTACCGCCGCCGGACCGAACGCCGGAGATGCCACCTCGTTCTTTCCAGATTTTTCGCGGCCTGTGGGTGCGGAAGCCCTGTGGACGCTTCCCGTCCTCATCTTCCTGGTGAACATCGGCCTGCAGTGGTGGGCTTTCTGGTATCCCGGCGCGGAGCCCGGAGGCGGTGGCTACATCGCGCAACGCATCTTCGCCGCGCGTGATGAGCGCAACGGGCTGCTCTCGGTTCTCTGGTTCAATATCGCGCACTATGCCGTCCGGCCGTGGCCCTGGATTCTTACCGCCCTCAGCGCCATCGTTCTCTATCCTCATCTCGAACATCCCGAGACCGGATACATGCTGATCGTCAGCCAGCACGTGCCGGCGGCGGCGCGAGGCATCGTGATCGCCGGATTTATGGCCGCCTTCATGTCGACCATCGCGACTCAGTTGAATTGGGGAGCGTCGTATCTGGTCGCCGACTTCTATCGCCGTTTCATCAAGCGCGATGCCGACGAGAAACACTACGTCAACATCTCACGCCTCGCGACGGTGCTGCTGGTGATCGCCTCCGCCTACGTCTCCGCGCAACTGGCTTCCATTCGGTCCGGTTGGGAATTCGTATTGGAAGTCGGCGCCGGCACCGGAGGCGTCTACCTGCTTGCGCTGGTACTGGTGGAGGATTAACGCCTGGAGCGAAATTTCGGCTATGGCCACGGCGCTGGTCGCTTCCATATTTCTGCGTTGGGTCGCACCTTTCGCCGGTTCGGGGCCGGCCGTATTCGCCAAGACCGCCTTGACGACGACTGTGGTGACGACGCTGGTGTGGGTGATTGTGACCTTCGCAACCAAAGCGGAGCCTGAGCCGGTCCTGACCAGCTTTTACCGGGCCGTGCGCCCGCATGTGGCGGGATGGCAGCCGATCGCGCGACTCGCGCCCGAGGTCCCTCCGACGCGCGATCTGGGACGTAACCTCGTTTCCTGGGTTCTGGGATGTGTGATGGTATACCTCGCTCTGTTCGGCGTGGGCCACCTTCTGATCGGACCCTTCACAGAAGGCATACTGTTGCTCGTAGGGTCGGCAGTGTGCGCCGTCGCACTCTATGTGAACCTTGCACGGCAAGGTTGGGGAAGTGAAGGAGGCGCGCTCGCCAGTGACCGCAACTGATTCGCTTACTCGATGGCGACTGAGTAGTTCTCGGCCTCCCAGCGATGCTCGTCAGTCCAGAGAAAAGTGAATAGGATCTCACGCCCCACCGCCAACTGATCGCTGGGCAAATCGACCACGTGCACGCCCAAGCCGGTGTCTCGTGTTTGCGTATCCTGCGAGGTTTGCCACCCATCAAAACTCCAGTGCACCGTGGCGGGAGCGATCACCTCCAGCCGCAGCTTTTTGCCCCGCGGTATGGTGCGGCACTTGTTGTTGAAGCGCCATCCAAAATAAACCGACTTCTGTTGGTCGCGCACGTAGCGCTGCAGAGGCTGCGGGGGCTGATCGAACAATTTGCCGTCGTGCAACGACCTGCGCAATTTGATGTATTCCCCGTGAGCCCAAACCAGCGGACATGCGGACCCCGTCGGTTTTCCCGCGAAACAGCTCGCGATCAGGAATGTCGGCTGCGTCCCAAACCTGCTCCGGAAACAACCGGCCTCCCTGGGTAGAGAGTTCCATGGCCAGCAACAATTCTTCCGCCGCTTCACGGCGCCCGGCGGCCAGTTCGTAATGCGCGCGTTCTCCTGCCAGCAACGGCCACGGCCGTCCGATGCCGGTGCCGTCAAAAGGCGATCCGTCCGCGTGCTCCCCGTAACCGTCGCCGTTGTAGCGGTACCAGACCGGACCCTGCGGCAGTCTTGTTTTCAGCAGCGCATCAATCACTTTCACGGTGTTTACAATACGTGGATCGTCCGGGGCTCTCAGTCCGAAGCGCACGAGCGCGAGCGCGTCCGGACTGATCACGTGTCCCGCGGTAGCCTGACCCTCGCCCGGAGGCCGGTTCTTGATGGGAACAAATCCCTCTGACGGAGAAGCCGCGCAATCCACCTCCGGCGGCGCGATGCGGACGTAATATCCTTCCACCCCGACCTGCTGCGCCAGATCCGTGCCCATCACATAGGTCCAGCGCTCGATGTTCTCGTTCCAGGTATCGGCAGTCTCACGTAGAAATGCGCCCCCGGCCTTATGTCCCACCGCGTCCGCCAGGTCGGCGGCGGCTAACAGCGCCGACACCTCCACGGCCAGGGTGAACGGCGAATAACCCGCGTCTTCCTCCCAGCGATCCTGCTGCGTGACTGGGCCGTTGCGGACCAGAAATCCCGCGGCCCGCTCTACCATCGTCCACCAGCGCTGCAATTCTCCCAGCACGAAGGGAGCTTCCCGCCGCAAGCTGTCGGTCAGCAGAATCGGGAAGGCGGCTTCGTCCATCTGCAATCCCATCCAGTAGGGCCGCCCGTCCAACCAGAGATTCTGCGCCCAGTGTCCATCGGATTCCTGAGTCGATTCGAGGTAACGAAGCACGCGCAATGCGTCGGGTTGCGCACCGGCCGCCAGAAATCCAACCGCGGTTTCGACCAGGTCGCGCGGCCACACCAGGTGATATCCGCCCAGATCCTCGTCGCCCTTGTTGAAGCCCCAGGGAATCGAAAGGCTGGCGATCACGCCTCCCAGGAAATCTTTGGATTCATGCACTCGCAACATCGCCGTGCTGGCGCGATACCGGTCATGCTCCCGGTGTGGTTCGTCCAGCTTCAACAACTGGTCCTGCCAGTTTTTCCAATGCCACTCGTAATGTTCGCGCAGTTCGTCATAAGGCTCCAGCAGCGTCGAGCGCACCTGCTGTCCCGCCTCCGCCCAGATTCCGCCGAATCCCAGTGCCAGCAGGAACTCGCCTCCGCACGCTGCCAGATCAATCTCTCCGGTGAGTGCGACGTTTCCATTCTCTGCCCGGGTGTATTCCCACTCCATCTGAAAATGCTGGGAGACATCCTGCCATCCGTCCGATTCGCCCACAAATCCCACCGACATTTTTCGCCACGGAACCGAGCAGCCGAAGGCCAGCGCCGCATTCTCGCGCTCGGCAAACAGCATAGGCACGCCTTTGTAGTCGCCGACCCAACCGGTGTTGTCGCGACCGATATTGGCCAGGTGGGGTGAGAGCAGGGCATAGAGGCGGTAGTCCGTAAGCTTTCCCTGCAACGCTTCAAAACGCACCTTCTGCAGCACCACGTTGCGGTAGGGATCGGTCATCACTTCCTTGGAAATCCGGTACCGCCCGTCTAAACAGGTATTCACAAGCCGGAAGATCGGGACGCCCGGTTCCGAGGTGGTGTTGTCAAACGCGCAGCTGCGTTTTTCTTCGGAGAAGAAGCCCACGCCGTCACTCACGAGAAATCCCTGATCGCGGGTGCAGGCCTGATCGACGCGCGGGTAATACACTTCGTTCAAAATCCCGTGGCTCAATGTGAACCAGACCTTGCTGTGCTGGTTGAGGGCCGTGCCCACCCCGACCTTTGCGCTCGACGTCCAGCGCGGAGGAATCCCCGGCCAGCCCGGGGCATAACGTTCCGAATCACTCAATGATGGCCGCCCTTATCGTGTGAAGATGACTACGTAGCAGTGATGGACAAATGCTTCGTGGAGATTCTACTAAAGTTGGGCCGGGCGGGGCTCTTCTCTCGAACCTTGGTTCACGAGGCAAGAACTATTTCGATGGCTTCAGAACCGCAACATTGCGTTCATCGGTCGCGATGAACCGGTAAAACTTCTTCAGATCCTGTGCTTTGCTTACCGGAACGCTCAATTCCTTGATCTCGAAAGTTCGCGTATAGCGTATCGCTTCGCCCACCAGTTGCGTCTTTGCGTGGTAACTGGCGAAGCTGTAGTCCACATCCACGGGTGGGGGGAGATCATCCACGACGTAGCCCTTGGGTAAGGCGATGTCGAATCGGTCCGTATCTTGCACTGGACCTTCAAATTCAACCGGGAACTGACGCGGTTCCTTCGTTTCCATCAGGGGCAGCGACTTGCTTCCCAGAACCCGCGGCCGCACCAGCAACAGGTCTCCGGCGGTCTTGGCGTAGTTTTCCGTGTCAAAAGTATAGGCAAAGCCAAAGGGCTGGTTGGTTTGTTGCAGATTGATCACGCTGGCCTTGCTGATGTGGAAGCTCGCCAGCGAACCCGCGAGGAGGGTTTCGATGGGCCTGATGCGATCCGTATCCTTGGCGACCGTACGCAACGCCCAGCGTTCCGAGGATGCCCGGTCCCCTAAGCGAGTCTCTTCAACGCTGCCTTGCAGATTCCCCGTTGCGTCTAGCGTGAACCTGCCGGTCCGTTCGATGCTGTTCGTGGAAGGGGCCTGCATGGGTAGCTCAACCAATGCGGCGTCATCAGGCGCAACCAGCAACCCGTAGTTGGCCTGCAGGTAGCCGGGAATCTCCCCTAAGGGCGTAAGCTGATTCGTCGGGTCAAAAAACAGGAGGCGGCCTTCCTTCGGTCGCTGAACTACGGCCATCAGCGAAGGGTCCTGCATTCCGTCCGGCAAGCGGATAGCGATGATAGCGTGATTGAATTGGGCACGCGCTGGGCTGCCTTCCGTCACCGATCCCCGCTCCACGTTGATCAGGACGTAATACGATTCGATGCCCACCTCATGCAGCATCGCCCCCATCAAGGTGGCCTTGTCTTTGCAGTCTCCGTAGCGATGGGCGAATATCTCCCCGGCGTCGTGGGGCTGCCAGCCTCCAATGCCCAATTCGATCGCGACATAGCGGATGTCATGCTGCACGAATTGCGCAATCGCCCGTATTTTCGCAAGCGGAGTCGGGCTCGCGGCGGTAAGAGTCGCGACTTCCTGTTTGATCTCTGGAGAAGCATCCCGCCGTCCGCTGGTGAGATTCGAGTACCAGGTTCCCATCTGCTGCCAATCTGCAAATCCGTTCGCGGAGCCGCCACTCTCGGGAAAGTAGAAAATCACCATCTGGCCGGCGACCGCGTCCAGGGGAGGCATCTGCTCTTCGTCCCGGATTCCTTTGACATCGTTCACCACCCATTCTTGTTGTCCACTGCCGCCTTGGACGGGTTGTATCGCGGGATGGTTAAGCCACAACGATTTGAACGTCCACCCGGGAGGAAGTTGGAGGCTGTAATGGCTCTCCCGCGCCGGGGTTTGCGTCTGGAAGTCCCAGATGTCCTGCAAGACCAGCGGTTGCTCCTCGATATCGTATTCGTAGCCTACGATATTCCCAGGATCTGCGGCAGGAATGCGAAGAACCTTGAACCGCACATCGGTCACCAATTCACTGCCCTCGATCTTGGGTACGGCGACCTCGATCGCTTCCTTCTCTTTGACTTCGTAGTCTCTCCCATCCGCCGGGATACACCAGCCGTGCATGTTTGTGATCTTGCGGTGGGGTGTGAAGGATGCTCCGACCTCGCCGTAGTCGCGCCCGCCCGGTCGCAGAATCTTATAAACTCTTCGAACATTGATTCTGATCTTGTCTGCGGATAGGACGGTCAGGTTCCTCTCCGAATAAAGAAGCACGGCGTTGTTCTTCTCATCGTGGGGGGGCAGCGGTGCCGAGACTACCGCGTGCATCCATGAGGGGGCATCTCCCGCCAGCGCCAGGCCCGGGAAACCCGCGAGGCCTGCCAGCAGCAGCCCTAAGAGTACAAATGGAGAACAGTTACTTACTCGCACTTGCCACATCCGGTTGCAGCACGATCTGCGATTCATCTCCCGTCCTTACGACCTGAAAAAACCCGCGCAGCGAACTGTAATACTTTGTGTCCATCAACAAAAAGTTTACGTTCAAGGTCCTGCTCAGATGCAGAGTGGTTTTGTTGCCATCTACTTTCAAGGCGTAGCCCAGGACGTTCCCGCCTTCATTCTCTGGTTTAGGCGCGGAGGCCAGTTGCCAACCCGAGGGCAATGAGATCGTCACATCGTCGAGCCTCTGAAAGGGAAATTCGATGTAAATCCGGTGAACTCGATTGGCGTGATCAAAGAGATGCTTCTCGGGAGCGCTGAAAAGGCCTACGGGCACCAGAGATCTGCGTCCGGCATTGCTTGCCCAGCCGGGAACTTTCAAGTGGAATTCCGCGGTCAGGGTGGAACTGGATAACTCCCAGTCCGGTTTATTCGTCAATTCCACTTCGATGGCTGCTGGGACCTCATCCTTTACTTCATCTTCCAAAAAAGTCTTTCTTCCCGCCTCATCCGTATCTCTCTCGTCGATCCTCCGTTGCAACGCTTCAAGCCCGGTAAAGGTAACCTTGAGAGTTCCATCGAGATCGCCGTCATCCGACAGCTTCAGATCAGCTCTGCGCTCAATTCGGGATTCACTGCTTGGCGGTAGAGTAGTTGTGACCCAGCCGCCACCATCCTTGTCGAGCCGCAAACCTAGCACTCCGGTCTCCGTCCACGGCAATAAACCAAGCGGCGTGAACTTGGTTCCCGGATCGCAATAGATATCTTTGCCGTTGAGCTTCACGAGCACCACGTTCTCGTTCAGTTTGGTTGGGTTCATTTCCCCGGGATTGAAGAAATAATGCCTGCGGTCCGAGACCCATACTCCATACGCTTCAATGCCGGCCGCGCGCACCAGGCCGAGATAGAGCCATGTCAACTGCACGCCGTCGCCGTAGCCCTGCTTCCATAAGTCCTCCACGTTGGAAATCGTCTTCTCTTTCTGTCGCTTCTCCTCCTCCGCGGTTTTGCTGACTTCAAACGAGGTGTTGCGCATCTGTTGTACCCGCGCATAAATCTTCTGTAGTTTGATCTCCGGGGGATCGCTTGCAGAAACGATCTGCGCTACCGCCTGCTCCATCGCTTTGTGTTTCCCCACGTAGCTTTCCAGCAGATCGTTGAGTTTCTTTCCCCTTTTCTTCCAGAAGACGGCAGAATCCTTCTCAAAGGATTCTTCGGTGTAGATGAAGTCCACCCGGCTTTTCTCCTCGTCGACCGGAGGCATGTAATCCTCCGTCTGAAACGCGGGTACGTTACTCGCCTCCATGCGGACTACCCCTTTGGGGTCTTGTTTCGGCACCTGCGCCCCCGGCGGCAAGCCTTGCCAGGTCCATCTTAGATTGATGCGTTCATAGCTGCTCTCATAGGGCTTCAGAGAACAGCTGATACTTTTCGTGAACAGGTCGCCGCTCAGGATCCAGTGAGAATCGTAGATATAGTGTTCGCTCAGGTCGAAGGTGTAGTAGTACTCGAGAATGCTGCCCACCTGCACCCCGGGCAGGGTGAATGTCTTCGCCAGGTACTTCAGACCCTTGGCTTTCACAATGTTCTTCTCAAAGACCTTGCCGTCGAAGTTAGTGATTGTCCCATCGGGGCCGATGGTGCGGGCGTGAATATTGACGACATTCTGCGATTCCTTGAAGAACGGGATTTCAATGTCGGCGTACTTGCGCCCCTCTTCGGTCAGGATCTTGATACGGAAATAGTCGTCTTCGTGCGACGTACGGCCATTATCGTCGCGGTCAATGCGCCGATACAGGATGACCGCGGGCGCGCCCGGAGCCAGCGGTTCACTGGTCATCTTCAACTCATCCGGGGAGACGGCTTGAAACCCAAACCCTTCGGAAGTCCAAGCTGGAATCGACCCGAGGCAGACGAACGTCAGAGCCACGAGTGTAAGTAAAACCCTTGCCAGCAACCGACGAAGCAGCACGGCAAACTCCTTGAAAGCGTCCAATGTGAGGCCGAGCAATATTCGGCAGAGGAAGAGGTACCGTCAGGCACGATCCGTGAGACCCGAAGGTGGGGAAGGCCGACCCGCATGCCGTATTGGCTGCAGACAATACCTTGAGAAGCGCACTAGGTCAAGATAACTCTTGTCTAGCTGGTCAGGAAGGAATCAAGTCACTCAAATGAATTTCTTACACTTGGTTGTCCCACAATGGCAGGCTAACTCTCCCTCGTGATAGGAAAGGCCGTAATCGCAAGTCAGCTCCTCGCCTGCCCTGATATTGCGCCGCGCATAAAACTCTACGCGTCCGTAGGCGATGCGGATGAACAGATTGGCATCGCAGGAATGGTTGAGAAATTGAAAGGGTCCGCCGCGGACGCTGCCGTCGATGGCTTCTCGCTCGGTTACGTCCACGATCGCGATCCGCTTCGCCCCCCGCGCTCGCTTCGCGGCTTCGCGCGTCGAGATCCGTTCGCCGGTAAACTCGCCTAATTTTTTTCGCGCACGAACCGCGGTGTCGGTAAACAGGCCTTTGCCCTGGATGGAGCTGGTTGCGATGCGGAACGCGGTAGTGCGTTGACGTCTCACCAAGTAAGGCTAAGCGATTGCGAGGAAGAGAGCAAACGCGGCGCGGTCCAGCGAATCGACATCGTGGAAGCCCGCCCTCAAGACAGTCGCCACGGTCTTCATGTAAAATCACAACGGCGAGTATTGGATTCGGACCTTTCGCCGGCCCGTGAGCCCGGCGCCAGCCCAGAAATTACTCCCGCACTTTAGAATCCCTGGGGATTCGATCCCGGGGAAGATTTTGTCAGGAGACGACCGTGAAAATTGCCAAAACAGCCGACCGCAAGAAGGTCATGGATACCACCAAGAGCACGGACTGCCCCAAGTGTGGCAAGCCCACGCGCATCGTGAAGCGGGTGAAAGATCGGGAGCGCAATGTCCCCGGCGGGATTTTTATTTCCTGCTCGGCCTGTGAGTTCTTCGAAAAGCTCTGAACGGCGTGGTGGCCGGCGTCCATGGCTGTCCACCAGCTACCAACTGCTCGGCACCGCACTCATCTGTCCCAGAATCTCTCTCGCCTCGGCCGAAGGATCGGCCGCTTCCGTGATGGGGCGTCCCACCACGATATGCGTGGCTCCAGCCGCAATCGCTTCCCCAGGGGTGACTACGCGGGCCTGATCTCCGTGCGCAGCTCCTGGCGGGCGGACACCCGGAGTGACAATCGCGAATTCGTCTCCCAGCTCCCGGCGAAGTTCCGAAGCTTCC
Organism: Terriglobia bacterium; assembly: GCA_963832635.1. Taxonomy (GTDB): domain Bacteria; phylum Acidobacteriota; class Terriglobia; order Terriglobales; family Acidobacteriaceae; genus DATFTE01. The sequence goes on from CAWHVH010000009.1 coordinate 150,794, forward strand.
CGCGCGGACGCGACCACGCCTTGGCATCCATCGGCGAGCGCCAGCGCCGCCAGCCGCAACACTTGGTCCGCCACTCGCCCGTGCCAACCCACTTTGTCGAGATCACTGTCGTCCATACTGGTCAGGACCGTGACCCCTAACACCTTCAGGGCAGGATTCATGGCCGCTGCCTCGGCTGCGGCACGCAACATTCTTCCCCCCCGGAAGCATGGACGGTAAGCATGCTGACCCCGAGCAAAGCGGCTTCTTTGACAGCCGCCGCTACCGTGCTCGGGATGTCGTGATACTTCAAGTCGAGAAACACGCGGCGGCCCGATGCCACCAGATCACGGACGACTTGCGGACCTTCGGCGGTGTACAGCTGCATGCCCACTTTGTAGGTGAATGCAGAATCGCCTACGGCCGCCACGATCTTCTGTGCGGCGGCCGCGGTCGAAACATCCAAGGCAACGATCAAACGCTGGCGTGGATCAATCACGCCCTCAAGTTTAAGGCTTTGGGCTTAATTCGCCAATGGCTGTAGCATCGCCATGGTTTGAGCCGGCCGGATGACGTCCAAGCGGACGCGCTGAATACCCCGGTTCTTGAAGTTCAACGCTCGGGCAGCGTTGTAGGAAACGTCGATAATGCGTCCATCCACCACCGGTCCACGGTCGTTGATGCGCACCACCACGGCCCGACCATTGCGCAGGTTGGTCACCTGGACGTAGGTTCCCAGCGGCAAAGTGGGGTGGGCGGCCGTCATGTCGTACATGTCGTAGGGCTCGCCGCTCGCGGTCGGTTTACCGACAAAATAGCTGCCGTACCAGGAGGCGGTACCTACCTGGTAGGGTTTCCTGCGCAGCGCCAGCTTGCTGACCGCTGGTCTTGCCTGGTTCACGGTACTTGTTCGGGCGTGTCCCGACCCTGAGCTGGTTGGCCCCTGAGCCGCCCCTAGGCTGACGACCGATAAAGCCAGCGCCAGTCCATGAGCAAAACGGATTCGCATTCAGTCACCTCTCAAGTTCAAAGTCAAAAATTTGCCCTCCTACCGACCGCACCAAGGATTGTGTGATGCTAAAGGCCCGAGCGCGCCAGAGTCAATCGGGAAATATGGGCAGCAAGGTAATATTCTAGTAATAGATGATTCACGTAACCTAAGGTAAATCATGAGCACTACGCTCCATATCGTGACAGGTCAGTAGCTTATGGGTTTACTAAAAAGTAAATACTCGATCTCAGGTAGGCGGGAAAATATTTCGTAACCACGCACTTTCAATCACTTACGCGGATATCGTGCTAAAAGTATTAAAACCAGCGAGATACGACAGTCGTATTGGCTCGCGGGCAAGGGAATTCGCCTTCGTTCCTCCAGATCGAAGGGCGTCGATGCTAGCGGGGGTCAGAGACCGGCTGTCCCAGTATTGGCTTCCGTCGGTAACCCGGGTGGGCTCGAATCTCTAGGCTCTCCCGTCCTTTTTCGATAAAGTGCCTGTATGGCGCAGGTGCCGCCGGTTGTTCTAACCATAGCGGGCTTTGATCCTTCTTCCGGTGCGGGGGTCACGGCCGATATTAAGACCATCGCGGCCCACGGTTGCTATGGGGTCGCCTGCATTTCCGCGCTTACTGTCCAATCCACCGCAGGAGTGCGCCGGGTCGAACCGGTGAGCCCGGACCTGGTCGGCGAAACCCTTCGTGAGTTGATCTCCGATATAGAAATTTCCGCGGTTCACATCGGCATGCTGGGTTCGGCCAAAGTGGTCAAGGTGGTCGCCGAGTTCCTGGCGACGGAGAAGCTGCCCAACATCGTTTTAGATCCGATCCTGAAATCCACTTCCGGCGCTGAACTGGTGGATTCGGTTGGGGCCCGCCTCCTGCTTGAGAAGCTGGTTCCACTCTCCACGGTGGTGACGCCGAACTTGGACGAAGCCTCCGCCTTGTCGGGCCTGGCGGTCGCCAACCCCGATCAAATGCGAGCTGCCGCTGCCAAGCTCCATGCCCTCGGCGCTGCCGCCGTGGTGGTGACGGGCGGACACTTGGACAAAGCCATCGATCTGCTCAGCTTTACCACCAAGCGCGGTATGGAACAGGAATTGTTCAAGTCCGATCGGCAACGCTCGAATTCCACTCATGGCACCGGCTGCGCTTTTGCGACCGCCATGGCGTGTCACTTGGCACAAGGCCGCGGGCTGCCTGAGGCGGTGCTCCTGGCGAAAGCGTACGTCACCGCGGCAATTTCGAATGCGCATCCCATGGGACATGGCGTAGGCCCGGTGCATCACCTCTATCGCATGTCCCAGCCCCAGCGACGCACCAATCCCACAGGGGATCCCGAACCGGTGCACTAACCCGCGCGAGGTTTTTTCCTGCTTTCTCGCGAGTCTCCATTCAAAGGTTTTTGGGGAGGGGAAGCAACTCGACGGAAGGGATGGAAAGCCGGGGGAGGGCCATCCATCTTCTGCAGCGGTTCAGTCTTTGATGCCGTTACTCTTCTTCAACAGAATGCCGGCCACAAATGCGGCCACCGCCGCCAGCAGCCACTGGATGCGAAACGCCTGCACGGCTTCCCACTCCAGCATGTTGCGCTCACTGTAGATCATACCGGCGGCCAGAGCGGCCAGGATGCATCCGATGCCGCCGATGAAAGCTACCAACGAGGCCAGGCTGAGCCCCAGTCCCTGCTTGATATTGTGTAATTCCAGGTGCCGGGCCCAATGCGGATCGGTAACCGGAATGACCTCTCGAGCCGCGCCGCAAATGTGGCAGTATCGCGAGCCCACCATGAACTCGCTGCCGCACCCTTCGCAAGCCTGCACCAGAGTGGGAGCGGGGTCCCGTTGTACCACCGGTGGACGCCAGAACTCTTGTTGCGTGTTGTGGACCACTTCAGCCATGGTTACCTGCCCGTACTTCTACCGCAAGCCAGTGACCAAAAACTGGACAGCCGCAACTTATTGACGAGCCAACCTCTTGCCCGGCCACTCTCCCTGTAAGGAAGAGCCTTCGCTGGCAAGAATTACCTCGTAAGGGGGAAAGTTGGATTGTAGCGTCCATTTTCCCGGCCTGGATTCTCCCGAAGTGACATTCTTGGTTCCGCCTTCCGCCAGGCGCATCAGGTACACTGAAGGTCACCACACCTTTGCACGAGAAGACTTGGATCTTGTTTTTCTGGCTGACGTCCATCTTGGTAGTTTGGGTATCGTTCCTAAGCCTTCCCGCCGCAGCGATGGCCGGGCCGGGGGATGTAGCGAGCCATGGCTCGGGAATACTGTCGTATCGCCCCCTTGATGCCCTCAACGCCACCGCCTTTGATCACTTTTACAATCTCGATTACGATCGCGCCGTCGAGGAATTCGAGCAGATCCTGCGACGACATCCTGACGATGCTTTCGCCGTCAACCATCTGCTCACCGCCGTGCAGTTCAAGGAACTCTATCGCATTGGAGCCCTGAACACCGGCGACTATTCGAACGACAGTTTCATCGGAAAAATCCATCAAGATCCCGATCCCAAGGTCAAGGCGGAGATCCGCTCCCTGGTAGACCGAGCCACGAAATTGGAAGAGAAGCAGTTGGCCGCCAATCCCAACGACGTAGACGCGCTCTACGCACGTGGCGTAACCCGAGGCCAGTTCGCGACCTACACCGCTTTGATGGAGCACGCCTGGTTTTCCGCTCTCCGCAATGCCGTCGGTGCTCGTCGCGACCACGAACGAGTTCTCGAACTCGATCCCGGCTACACCGACGCTAAGCTGATCGTTGGTGCTCACAACTATGTCATGGGCAGCTTGCCTTGGGCGGTGAAGGCTGCGGTCAGCATGGTTGGTTTGAGCGGCAGCAAAGAGAAGGGACTGACTTATCTTCGTCAGGCCGCGGCTGGCACGGGAGAGACCAGCGTCGACGCCAAGATCCTACTTGGGCTCTTCCTCCGCCGCGAGCGTCAATATCCCGAAGCGCTGGAGATTACTCGCGGGTTGATCCCTCAATATCCCCGCGACGTTCTGCTTGCGCTCGAAGAAGGCAACCTGCTGCGCGCCATGGGACGCAACCAGGAGGCTGCGGAGGCCTATCGCAAGATTTGGCAGTCGGGCAGAGAAGGACACTACGGCACGCTGCATTACGAAGCCGCTGCGCTCGGACTGGGCGATTTACTGCGCAGCCAGAAAGATTACGCCGGCGCCGCCGCCGCCTACGACCAAGTCAACGAAGTCGCTCAGCCTGACACTGAGATGCTGCAGAAGGCGAATCTTGGCGCCGGAGAGATGTACGATCTTCTGCAGAAGCGGGATCTGGCGCTGAAGAAGTACGAAGCGGTGATCGCGAGCAACGCCGACAGCCCTCCCGCTGAAATCGCCAGAAGGCACATGAAGGAAGCGTACCGGCAGGAGTAAGGGAACCGGAATCGACCGATCGGCGTATCCTTGAGTGAAGGGGGAAGGAATATGTACTGCAACTACTGCGGGAAGGTGATCCAGGACGATGCCAACATATGCGCCTATTGCGGCAAGCGAGTCGGAGCCGTGATCGCTCGCAAGCGTTTGGTGCGGCCCCGCCAGGGACGGAAGATCGCTGGCGTTTGTCTGGGATTCGCCGAATACTTCGATCTCGATGTGACCCTTGTCCGCCTGGTCTGGCTCATCGCGTCGGTCATGACCGGCATCGGGTTGCTCACGTATCCGATCGCCTGGATCGTCATGCCGGAAGAGCCTCTGCGGCTCGCCGCTCCCACGGGACAGCCCGTTACCAATTCATAAGCCTTTCTTCGCGAACTTTGCGGTTACAAGGTTTGGCATTTCTCCGCAGCCTCTGCGATGGAAGATTTCTGTGTTTAAATCCCGTCCATGCCCACGATCAAAAGCGGTGACGCCGAGATTTATTACGAAGTAGATGGCGACGGCCCTCCGGTAGTTCTGCTGCACCCCTTTCCCGCGAGCCACGAACTCTGGCATCCCGCCGCGCGGGCGCTGACTTCACACTACCGGGTCATTCTCCCCGACCTTCGCGCCCACGGTGCCTCGGAATCCGGAGAGGGGCCCGCCACTATGGAGAAACACGCCGGTGATCTTGTCCGCGTTCTAGACGATACTGGGGTAGGCCGTGCCGCTTTCGCGGGCGTCTCCATCGGTGGCTACGTGCTGTTCGAATTCTGGCGCCGCTACAGGGGACGCGTCGCCAGCCTCGCTTTCATCGATACCAAGGCTCAGCCGGACAACGATCAGGCGCGCGCCAATCGCCTGCAATCCGCCGCCGAGGTTCTGGAGGAAGGCGTTGAGCCATTTGTCGACGGCTTGATCCCAAAGTTGCTGGGGGAAACCACGAGGCGCACTCGGCCAGACCTTGTCGACTCCGCCCGCAAGATGATGCTCAAAATGTCGCCACAAGACATCAGCCTGGTACAGCGCGGCATGGCTGAACGTCCGGACTCCGTCCCTACGCTCAAGACGATCAACGTCCCAACTTTGGTCGTGGTGGGAGACGAAGACACACTCTCCACCACCGCCGATGCCGAACTCATGCGCCAGAATATTCCAAACGCTGAAATGAAAGTGATCCCCCGAGCCGGACACTACGCCGTCTGGGAGCAGCCGGAGGATGTCGGGATAGTCCTGCGACAGTTCCTGGACGCGGCGCGGTAAATGCCGCTACTAAGGACCGGGAAGGGAGAACGGTTTGCTACAATTCTCCCGTCATGATTGATACCGTCCTCGTCCCGCCGAAAACCACTATCCATGCCAAGGGAGACGGTTCCGCCGTCGACCTCAGTGCTGGATCCAGCCGCGTCTTCCTGCTAACACTTGAGATCACGGACATCATCGAGCAGGAGGCTCTCGACGTGAGCATTTACGGCTCCGCCGATGGCACGGCCTGGGGAGCGAAGCCGCTCGCGGCCTTCCCGCAGAAGTTCTATCGCGGACAGCATCCTTTGCTTCTCGACCTTGGCGATCACGCTGACGTCAAATTTGTGCGCGCGCATTGGGAAGTCATTCGCTGGGGACGCGGCACCGAAACCGCGATGTTCGAATTCAGCCTGGCGATCAAAGAGGTGCCGGCCGATATCCTCAAAGAAGCCACCGCTGAGGCTAAAGCGCTCGCCTAGGACATTGTTGATTGTTGATTTTTGATTGCAAAGCCCGAGCCGTGGAGGTTCGCCTGTTTTTCAATCAACAATCAACAACCAACAATGTCTTCTTCTCTCATCCGCCCGGCTCGCAGTATTTCCGGCTCGCTGGTCTTGCCCGGTGATAAATCTATTTCTCATCGCTATGCGATGCTGGGTGCGATTGCGGAAGGGGCCACGCGGCTCGACAATTTCTCCACCGGCGCCGATTGCGCCAGCACCCTGGGATGCCTGCGGACTCTCGGTGTCGAGTGGGAACGCAAAGACAATCAAGTAGTCATTAAGGGCTGCGGATCGAATCTGGTTCCGCCCACGTCGGTGCTCGACTGCGGCAACTCCGGTTCCACGATGCGTATGCTCAGCGGCATCCTTGCGGGGCAAGAGTTCACCAGCGAACTGACGGGGGACGAATCGCTCTCCCGCCGCCCGATGGCTCGCATCATCAAGCCGCTGGGACTGATGGGCGCGAAGATTTCGTCCTCGGAAGGGAACCGCCCCCCGCTCCGCGTCACAGGAGCGGCTCTCACCGCCATCGACTACGCGATGCCCGTCCCTTCCGCTCAGGTGAAATCCGCCTTGCTCTTCGCCGGCCTGTTCGCCAAAGGCGAAACTCGCGTCGAAGAACCCGTTCGAACTCGCGATCACGGCGAGCAAGCGCTACGCGCCTTCGGAGCGGAAATCCACCGCCGGGGCAACGAAGCCCGCATCATGGGGGGCCAGACACTGCACGCCGTCGAAGCCCTGATCCCGGGCGATATTTCCAGCGCGGCATTCTTTCTCTGCGCTGCCGCACTCTTCCCCGATTCCCATCTCATCCTCAGCAACCTGCTGATGAACCCGACTCGCGCCCGCCTGCTCGATATCCTGATTGCGATGGGCGCACGAATCTCGGTCACACAACTCGAAGAGCATCATGGAGAGTTAGTAGGAACCGTGCAGATCGATGGCAACGCTCTGAAGGGGGCGACGATCGCGGGAGCCGATACCGTTTCGCTAATCGATGAGATTCCCGTTTTCGCCGCTATCGCGCCCTACACCGATACCGGCATTGAGATTCGCGATGCCCGCGAACTTCGCGTGAAGGAATCGGATCGCATCGCGGCAGTTGCGAAAAACCTGCGAGCCATGGGAGCGCAACTCGAAGAACTAGAAGATGGATTCAATATCCCCGGCAGACAAAAGCTCCACGGGGCGGAGATCGACTCCCTGGGCGACCACCGCATCGCCATGGCCTTTGCGATTGCCGGTTTGCGGGCCGAAGGCGAGACCCTCATCCACGGCGCCGGTGCTGCGGTCATTTCCTACCCGGGATTTTTCGAGGCGCTGGAGAGCATAGTGCAAAAGTAAAATGGCCGCAGATCGCGGAACCCTGCGACCTGCGACCGATGTTCTTGCCGACCCGCGACCTGCAACTAATTCATCTTCTCGCTCTTGCCGTCATACTTCACATCGCCGGTCGACTGATTGAAGCGATCGATGTCGGCATTGGTGTAGGTACGCGAAGCTTTCTTTACCGGAGCCGCACTCGCCATCAATTGCTTGACGCTCTCGGAACTCTGCCACGAGGCGATACCCACCTCCACATGGCGCATGTGCTCTTCACGCATCCCCTCGTGTTCGCGCATCATGCCGTGCATTTCCATCTCCACCTCGCGCTCGTGGTGCATCTCCATCGCGACGCCATGATGTCCTCCCGGCTTCGGACCGTACCACACCGGCACCGTATAAACTCCCACAGGCGGCGGGCTGACGATGTCGAGCGTCGCGTTCCTGGCTCCCGCCACATTGCCGAAGGTCGCATTGCTGGCTCCGGCCGCCGAAGGCGATACCGCCTCCAGAGAAACTGACGGAGTCACCACCAGTGGCACGAACGGAGCAGCGTAAACACCATAGGGCGGCGCCCAGTTGTGGGCATATCCGCCAATCACCGTGGCTTGTCCCAGTGCCAGACCGGAGAGTAGAAGAACCAGAGAGAGAGACTTGAGTGGACCCATACTTCCTCCTAGAACCTTCAAGTAAAACTTGAGAGTCGGGCCAGCTCGCGCAAGACGCCCTCCAAGATCAAAAGCGAGAACGCGGATCGGGAGGAAATGGGCCCTGGGAGAGCCAACCGTGCGACTACAAGCGCATCTTACACCCGAAATGCCTTGTCTGGCGCGGGTTTTCTAGCTTCCCACGTATCGCGCATAGAGACTTCTGGCCACCGCCGTGTCGGTAGTGCCCTTAATAATGGCCCGCCCGTCCGGAAACAGGGTCATCTCATACGGCTCGTGCCAGAACTTCAGCACAAAATCATTGTGGCGTACCTGTCCGTGGGGCGTAAGCCGGGCGCTCATTTCCGAGAAATCCAGTGGCCGCTGCCGCTCATGAATCTGTACCGAATTCCGTCCGCACAACGTAATGTGGGGACGCCCCTCGCCCGCCAGATGGATGAAGTCCATTTCTCCACAGGCCCGGCAGTCCGCTCGGGGCCGGTCCGCTGCGATCTCTGCCCGCTCATTCCGCCACACATCAAACGAAAGCAGCGTCCTCCGCAACCGGTCCTGTGCGCCCACCAGCAACTTCAAAGACTCCGTCGCCGCCACCGACGCCGCCAGGTTCACTGCCGAGTTCAAGATTCCAGAGGTTTCGCAAGTCTCGACCGCACCGCGCGGCGCATCCGGAAACAGGCATGCCAGGCAGGCCGTCTGCCTGGGGAGGACATTCAACGTCACCCCGTAGCTGCCCACGGCAGCCGTGTAGATCCAGGGCAAAGAGTTCTTCACCGCGAAGTCATTGAGCAGATACCGCGTCTCAAAATTGTCCGTGCCGTCCAGCACCAGTTCAATACCAGCCAGCAGTGCTTCGATGTTCGCGGGAGTGAGATCCGCTACCTGCGGTTCCACGACAATTTGCGAATTAAACGCAGCGATCCTTCGCGCCGCCGCGATCGCCTTGGGGAGCGATTCCGCGGCATCTGCCTCATCGAACAGCGACTGCCGCTGCAGATTGCTGGGCTCCACATAGTCGCGGTCAACGATCCGCAGCGTTCCCACGCCGGCTCGGGCCAGCAGGGAAGCGATCGCCGACCCAGTGGCGCCGCATCCCACGATGGCCACCCGTGCCGCCGCCAGTTTTCGTTGCCCATCGGCGCCAATGCCATCAAAGAGCACTTGCCGCGAATAACGTTCGTCACCTGCCAAAGAGGTCACCAGTTCTGCTCCAAGCCTTTATTATAGGTGCGGCCCGATTCATCCGGTGAACCCAGCAGGTGCGGGGACAAAGAATCGGTCCCCACAAGACAACATTGCCCAACACCACTTCATCGAATCAGTTAAGCGTCCACCCAAGCCGTAAGGGAGTTCGTTTGCCAGTTCGGGGAGCAGTGTGGATTGCCGTGGTGGCGTTGAGCCTGTCGTCTGTTCTGGCCGCGCAAGTTTCTTCGCCGCCGGTTCCGGTTCAGGAGGATGTCCAACAACTGCCCGCTGCGTCAGGCCTCTCGTCGTATCAGGGTCTTGCGGTCCGCCAGATTCGTTTCCCGGGTCTGCCCGACCCCGATCAGAAACTGATGCTTCAGTTGATTCCGCAGAAGACAGGACAGCCCTTCGACCGCGACCTGATCCGCCAGAGTATGCAGGTGCTGCATTCGACGGGACGCTTCGCCGATCTTCGGGTAGAAGCCGAACGCACCGTCGAAGGCGAGGTCACGCTTACCTTTGTGAGCGACCCGAATTATTTCGTTGGGGACATACGGGTCGAAGGCAACCCCAACCGTCCGACGGCGAACCAGATCGTCAACGCTTCCAAGCTGCAATTGGGCGAGCCTTTCACGAAAGATCAGATGGACCGCGCCCATACCAACATCCAGCGTCTGATGCAGGAAAACGGCTATTACAAGTCCACCATCGAGGATGAAGAAGAACGGGACCCTGAAACCCAGCAAATCAACATCCGGTTCCGTGTCCGCCAGGGTGCTCAGGCTCACATCGGACGTGTCAGCGTCACCGGCAATCCGGTGTATTCGGAAGATCAGATCCAGGACATCGCCAGGATGCACCCGGGCGATACCGTCTCGTCACAACGCGTCAGTAATGCTCTGGATCGGCTGCGCAAGAAATTTCAGAAAAAGAACCGCCTGCTGGCGCAAGTCGCCATCACCGATCGTACCTACCATCCCGAGAGCAACCGGGTCGACTACACGCTCGAAGTCCAGCCCGGTCCTACCGTCGACATCATCGCCGAAGGCGCCAAGATCAGCCGCAGCCAATTGAAGAAAAGTGTTCCGGTGTATGAGGAGAACGCCCTCGATGACGACTTGCTCAATGAAGGACGCCGCAATCTGCTGAACTACCTCCAGGCCGACGGATACTTCGAAGCCAAAGTCGGATTCAAGAAACACAACGACCCGCAGAATAACGAACTCCGCGTTATCTACGTCATCGACGAGGGAGATCGTCACAAGCTGGTGAAAGTGCAAATCACGGGAAACAAGTATTTCACCAGCGACGTTCTCCTGCCCCGCATGCGGGTGCAACCCGCGAGCCGGCTTTTTTCCCAGGGGCGTTATAACCAGAGTCTGCTGAACGACGACGTTCATGGCCTTGAGAACCTGTATCGCACGAACGGCTTTCAGCAGGTCAAAGTCACCAGCAATGTGGTGGACAATTACGACGGCCAGGCAAACACGCTGGCTGTCGAAATCATGATCGATGAGGGTGCGCAAACCCTGGTGGGCAAGCTGCACATCGAGGGCGACCACATTATTCCGGAAGATCAGTTTCCGCCTCTCAACACCGCCACCGGACAGCCTTTTTCTGAATCCAACATCGCATCCGACCGCGACATCCTCCTGAACTACTACTTTAATCACGGATTCCCCGACGCCACCTTCGAGGCTGCCGCAAAACCCGACCCCGTCGAAGCCAACCACATGGATGTCACCTTCAGTATTCGTGAAGGCGAGCAGATCTTTGTGGACCGGGTTCTGATTTCCGGCCTGCATTACACCAAGCCCTTCGTGATCAAGCGGGAAATCAAGGTGCAACCAGGTGACCCCCTGAGCCAGTTCAAAATGCTGAAAACGCAGCAGAGCCTTTACGACCTGGGCATCTTCAGTCAAGTGGATACCGCTGTCCAGAATCCCGATGGCACCGAGCCTCACAAGAATGTCCTTGTCGACGTGCAGGAAGCCAAGCGCTACACCTTCAACTACGGCATTGGATTGGAGTTCCAGACCGGTACGCCGGCCGTCGGGACCACGCAACCGCAGGGAGCGATGGGGGTGAGTCCTCGCGTCTCCCTCGACGTCACCCGTCTCAATTTCCGCGGCCGCGACCACACCATTACTTTTAAGGGACACGCCGGGCGCCTGCAGCAGCGGGCTCTGGTCAGTTACAACGCGCCCCGCTGGTTCAACAGTCCGGACTGGCGCCTGACCTTCACGAGTTTCTACGACAACACCCTCGACGTGACTACGTTTACCTCCCAGCGTCTCGAGGGTTCGGTCCAGGCCGAAGAGACATTGAGCAGGGCCAGCACCATGTTCTATCGCTTCAACTACCGCCGGGTGAAGGCTACCAATATCGAAGTGACCCAGAACCTCATCCCGCTGTTCTCCTTGCCCACGCGCGTCGGCATGCCCGGATTCACCTACATTCGCGACAAGCGCGATAACCCCCTCGAATCGACCAAGGGAAACTACACCACCATCGACGGTGGCCTGGCCTCCGGATACTTCGGTTCTGAAGCCGCTTTCAGCCGCGCCCTCATTCAGAACACCACCTATCACGCGTTTGGAAAGAACCGGCCACAGGAAAGGAAGTTCGTATTTGCTCGTTCAATCCGTATTGGCGTGGAGAACAATCTGGGAAACACCTACATCCTGAATCCGGCCGAGCCATGCCCTCACGGCCAGACCAGTTGTGCCGTCATCCCTTTACCGGAGCGATTCTTCTCCGGTGGCGGCAATACTCATCGCGGCTTCGGCCTTAATCAGGCAGGCCCCCGCGACCCCACTACCGGTTTTCCCCTGGGGGGAGCCGCAGTCTTCGTAAACAACCTGGAACTCCGCTTCCCGCCCGTTACCCTGCCTTACTTCCAGGACAACCTCAGCTTTGCGATCTTTGAGGACGCTGGCAACGTCTTCACGGCCGGACACAACATGATCCACAGCCTGCTGCAATGGTCGCAAAAAAATCCGGGGCTCTGTCGTCAGGCGAATACCCGCTCCCAGTGTGACTACAACTACATCTCCCACGCGGTTGGGGTCGGCGTCCGCTACAAGACCCCGATTGGCCCGGTTCGCTTTGATTTCGGGTACAATCTGAATCCGCCGTATTTTCCCAGTTGTCAATCGACCGCACCTCGCAGCAACTCGCAGACCACGTGGTTTTGTCCGACCAGCACTCCGTACTTTAACGGACAGCGGGTGGGCCACTTCAACGTGTACTTTAGTATTGGGCAGACTTTCTGATGCTCAGGAGACACTCCATCGTCGCCGTGGTGGCTGCAGTCCTCGCCGCGCTCTCGTGCGCCTTCGCGGGCGAGGTCGTTGACCGCATCGTGGCCACCGTCAACGGCCACATTATTCTGCAGAGCGATTGGGAGGATGCCCTCTGTTATGAGGCTTTCGCCGCGGGACGCACGCTTGACCGGATCACTGCCGAGGACCGCAAGGGCGCTCTCGACCGCTTGATCGATCAAGAGTTGCTGCGCGAACAGATGGCCTCCTCTGATTTCCAGCACGCCACCGCCAAGGAAGTTGCCGACCGCATTGCCGAGGTTCGCAATCAATATCCCGGTGCCGGCACCGATTCCGCCTGGCAAGCTCTTCTGGTCCGCTATGGCCTTACCGAGAACGAACTGAAGAGCCGGGTCGCGCTCGAACTCGACGTTCTGCGTCTGGTGGACGCCCGCCTGCGACCCTCAGTGCAAATTGATACCAAGAGCATCGAAAGCTACTACAACCAGGAATTGCTGCCGCAGCTTCGCGAAAAGGGAGCCCATGAAGTCCCACTCTCCGACGTCACTCCCAAGATTCGTGAACTCCTCACGCAGCAGAAGATGAATCAACTGCTCACTGCGTGGCTCCAGAATCTACGGGCCAGCAGCGAAATTCGAACCCAGGCCCCTTGGCCGTCCTCCGCAACTCAGGCCCGATGACGGAAACCGGCGACAAGCCGAAGCGCCGGAAATTCTGGCGATACCTGCTGGTCGCGACCGGCATCGGCTGGCTTCTTGTCGGAGCCGTCGCCTGGTACATCACCACCGATTCGTTCCAGCAAATGGTGCGTCGCCGCCTGGTGGTCGAACTCGAGCGCATTACGGGCGGCCGGGTGGAACTGGGCGGCATTCACACGATTCCTCTGCAGTTCCGGGTCGAGGTTCGCGACCTTACCATTCACGGCAGCGAAGGACCAAACCAGGTTCCTTACGCGCACGTGGATCGGCTGCTGGCCCAGATAAAAGTGATTTCCGTTCTGGGTACTCAGTACGGTTTCGATTCGCTGGTTCTCGAGCACCCGGTGGTTCACGTCATCCTCTATCCCGATGGCACCACCAACCAGCCCGAACCCAAAGAAAAGTCAACCGCCACCAAGAATCCAGTTGAGCGTCTCTTCGACATCTCCATCAATCGGCTCGAAGTCCGCCGCGGTGAATTCCTGTGGAACGACCAGAAAATGCCCGTCGACTTCGTCGTGAACGACGTCTCCGTCGATATGGCCTACTCCTTCCTTCACCGGCGCTATGAGGCCAACCTCTTGCTTGGGAAGGCCGATACCTGGCTGCCGGATTACCGCCCTATCTCCTGGACTGCCGAAGCGCACTTTACGCTCAGCAAGAACAGTGTCGAAGTAAAGTCTTTGAAGGCAACCTCGGGCCGCTCGCATTTGAGCGCCAGCGGTCGCGTCGATAACTTTCATCAGCCCAAACTCGAAGCCACCTACGATGCCTCCATCGACCTGACAGAAGGTGGCGCGATTCTGCGGCAGCCCCAGCTTCGCCGGGGGACGCTACAGACCACAGGACGGGGCACCTGGTCTCTCTCAGACTTCACCTCGACCGGCAAGCTCTCGCTCAAAGACTTCGAATGGAAAAATGAACCCGTCGACCTTCGTAACGCCTCCGTGACCACAGACTACTCAGTCAGCCCTGCACGCCTCACTCTAACCAGAATTGAAGCTCGCTTGTTAGGGGGTGTGGCTACAGGAGATGCCGACGTTACCAACTGGCTGAATTCCACTCCCGCGGCCAACCTGCCCAACCGGAATAAGGCCGCGCAGCAGCAGGGCACCGTTCGCCTGCGCCTTAAGAACATCTCCGCAAAGGAACTGGCTGCTACCCTTTCAACCCGTAAGCATCCTCTGAGTCGGCTGAACCTGACCGGCACCGCTGCCGGCACAATCGAATCTCGTTGGAAAGGCTCGCCTGTCAACTCGGAAACCGTCTTCGCCATCGATCTCTCCGCGCCCGCCATGGTTGGATCGCAAGAGATGCCGGTGAAGGCGCAGGCTCGCGGTGTCTATCGCGCGGGTCCGGGAGAGTTGGAACTCGCGGAATTTAACGCCAATACTCGCTCTACCCACGTCCAGGCCAGCGGCACGCTGTCCTCGCGGGCGGCTCTCAAGTTTTCCATAAATACGACCGACTTGAACGAGTGGCAGCCGATCCTCACCGCCTTGGGCAGTGACACACGCATCCCAATCACCCTGCACGGGCGTGCCTCTTTTATCGGAACTGCCACCGGTAAGGTTACCGACGCGACCCTCGCGGGCGACCTTCAGATTGAAGATTTCGACTCCTTGATCCCCGCTACCGCGCACACTCGGGAGCAAACCGTTCACTGGGATTTCGTCAAAGCCGACCTCGCGCTTTCAAAGCGTGCTGTCTCCGTTCGCAACGGCTTGCTGCACCACGGCGACACCTTCGTCCGTTTCGATGGCAGCGTCAATTTACAGAACGGCGTATTCACCGATTCGAGCCCTTTCAACGCGCGTATCAAGATGCACAAGGTGGATGTGGCCGAAGTGCTTGCTTTCACGGGTTACGACTATCCCGTGACCGGCACCATGAACCTGACTTTATTGGCGGGAGGAACGCGTACTTTGCCTCACGCCGAGGGCCATATTCGTCTTAGCGACGCTACCATCTATGGTGAGCCCATCGAGCACTTTGATTCCGATTTGCACTACAGCGCGGGCGAGGCCCAGCTTAACAATATTCAACTCGCGTATTACGACGCCCGGGTCGCCGGAGGCGCTACCTACAACCCTTCCACCCGCGCTTTCAGATTTAACCTGACCGGAACCAATTTCGACCTTACCCGAATCCCGCGCCTCGAAGCCAGCCGCGTGGAAGTGGAAGGGCGAGCCGATTTCACCGCCATTGGCTCGGGAACCGTCGAAGAGCCGGCAGTCAACGCCACCATTCATGTTCGTGACTTGGCGTTCGACCACGAGCGCGCGGGTAACTTCACGCTCAACGCGGTGACCCAGGGCGCCGATCTCACGCTCAAAGGTCAATCGGATTTTGAGCACGCCGAATTGCACGTCGATGGCAAAGTCCATCTGCGCGACGACTGGCCTTCCACCATCGGCTTGCACTTCGATCATCTCGATGTCGATTCGCTCCTGCGCACCTACCTCCACGGACGCATCACGGGACACTCCGCCACTGCCGGTGACCTCGAACTCCAAGGCCCTTTACGCAAAATTCACGAGATCAACGTCACGGGTAATCTGACAGATCTCTACGCTGACATCGAAAACATCAAGATTCGCAATCAGGGCCCCGTCCGTTTTTCCGCGAATAGTCAGGAACTCAAGCTTGACCAGATCCACCTCATCGGCGAGGGCACGGACGTTTCCGCGAATGGCTCGGTCGAGCTTGCAGGCGAGCGCCATCTTGATCTTCATGCGCAGGGCAAGCTGAATCTGCACCTGATTGAAACTTTTGATCCGGATTTCACCTCTGACGGCGTGGTGACCGTCGATGCCAGCATCGGGGGTACATTCGCCAAACCCGTCACCCAGGGGAAAGTCGAAATTACCAACGGATCGATCGCCTACATCGACCTTCCCAGTGCTCTGAGTGAAATCAATGGGTCCCTTCTGTTCAACCAGAACCGGCTTGAGATCGAGAGCCTCACCGCCCATACCGGGGGGGGACTCGTCACCTTCGGCGGCTACGCCACCTCCTACAACCGCCAACTCAACTTCGATCTCACGGTTTCAGGCCAGGCAGTTCGTTTGCGCTACCCGCCGGGCGTCAGTTCCACTGCCGATGCGGATTTGCACTGGGTGGGTTCGAACGTCGCTTCAACCTTGTCCGGAGACATTACCGTCAACAAACTCGCCATCACGCCCGGATTCGATTTCGGCGCGGCGCTGGAAAGCAGCGCGCAACAGTCGGTCCTGCCCCAGACCAATCCATTGCTGAACCGCATCAAGCTCGATGTTCACTTCGTCACTGCACCCGAACTCCAAATGCAGACCGCCATCGTCCGGCTCTCGGGCGACGCGGACCTGCGTTTGCGCGGCACAGCCGCCAAACCGGTGCTCCTCGGGCGTGCCGACATTCTTGAGGGCGAGGCTTACTTCAACGGCGCCAAGTATCGCCTCGAACGCGGAGATGTGACCTTTACCAGCCCGGTCAGCACGACTCCGGTCCTCGATCTCCAGGCCTCCACCCGCATCCGCGACTACGACGTCACCCTATCCATCAACGGCGATCCCACCAAGCCCAACGGACTCCACGTGAACTATCGTTCCGAACCTCCGCTGCCTGAGGCCGATATCATCACGCTGCTTGCGCTCGGCCGCACGCAAGAGGAAGCCGCCCAGCTCCAGCAGTCCGGCCAGTCGACGCTCGGCCAGGAGGCTTCCAGCGCCATCATCAGCGAAGCCCTCAACGCCACTGTCAGCAACCGCGTCCAGCGTCTGTTCGGCGTCAGCCGCATCAAGATCGATCCCCAGGGTCTGAGCACGACCGAAACCAACCTCGCCCGCGGACCTCAGGTCACCATCGAACAACAAGTCACCAACAACCTCACGCTCACTTACAGCACCAGCGTCTCGCAGACGACACAGCAGATCATTCAGGCCGAGTACAACGTCACTCGCAATGTCTCGATCGTCGCCATCCGCGATCAGAACGGCGTTGTGAGCATCGATGTCCGCCTGCGCACCCGCCGCAAATAGCCGCCGCGGCTTGGCTGGGTACCGGGTATTCGATAGTGAGTTATCCTGACCAGCGATGGCCCCGCCCACCGAACCCGACCGCTTTGCCTCCGAGCGCCAGCAGATGGTCGAAACCCAACTCCGCACCCGCGGCATCCGTAACACCCGCGTGCTGGACGCGATGGGGCGTGTTCCGCGCGACCAGTTTGTTCCCGAGGACTACCGGCGCCAGTCCTATGAAGATCACCCGATCCCGATTGGCGAGAACCAGACTGTTTCCCAGCCTTACATCGTCGCCGTCATGCTCGAGGCGGCTGCGCTGGAACCCGGCGATACCGCCCTCGAAATCGGCACCGGCTCCGGATACTTGACTGCTCTGCTTGCCGAGCTAAGTTGCCATGTCTACTCCGTGGAGCGGCATGCCTCTCTTGCCGCCCAGGCTCGCGGGACCCTCCTGAGGCTCGGCTACCACAATGTCACCATCCTGGTTGGCGACGGAACCCAGGGCCTTCCTGGCCAGGCTCCGTTTGAAGCAATCGTGGTATCCGCCGCCGCACCACAGATTCCGGCTTCTCTCTTCGGACAACTGAAGGAACTGGGGCGCATGGTGATTCCGGTAGGTCCCGAAGAAGCTCAGCAATTACAATTCGTTCGGAAGAAAGCCGGAGTTCCCGTGATCACCGTCCTCGAACCCTGCCGTTTCGTCCCGCTCATCGGCAGCGAAGCCTATCCGTCAGGATGGTAAGGGTTAAGGTCCGCGGCGCGCCCTCGCCCGCGAGGAAGTAACCGAGAACGAAGGCCAAAAGCCAAAAGCCTAATTTACAATCGCCTTGTGCCCCTGCTCCACAACCTCCGCACCACGCTCGAGATGATCAAGTGGGAGCACTCTATTTTCGCCCTGCCGTTTGCTCTCTGCGGAGCGATGCTCGCCGCTGACGGGTGGCCCACCGTCCATCAACTTACCTGGATCATCGTCGCCATGGTCTCTGCCCGCTCGGCTGCCATGGCTTTCAACCGCTTGGCGGACGCTTCCATCGACGCCGCCAACCCGCGCACTCAAACTCGCGCTCTGCCCGCCGGCGCCCTGAGCCCGGGATTCGTCGCTGCCTTCGTCCTGATCTCCTCCGGCATCTTTGTGCTTGCAGCTTCGCAGTTGAACCGCCTTACCTTCTGGCTTTCTCCGGTCGCGTTGGCGGTTCTTCTGCTCTATTCGTACACCAAGCGTTTTACCCGCTGGTCGCATCTTGTGCTGGGAGTCGCCCTCGGCATCGCGCCTTCGGCCGCCTGGATCGCCGTTCGCGGCTCCTACGATCTACGCATGCTCCTGCTTACCGCAGCCGTCACTTTCTGGGTAGGGGGCTTCGACGTACTCTATGCCTGCCAGGATCACGACTTCGACAAGGAAGCGGGTCTGCACTCAATCCCGCGCTACGTTGGAATTCCGAGCGCGCTCTGGGTCGCCCGCGCCTTTCATCTGGTGATGTTGTTTCTGCTGGTAACCCTGGCAGTAGCCTTTGGACTGGGTAAGCTTGCCTTCGCCGGAGTGGCCGCTGTTGCTCTGCTCCTCGCTTACGAACACTCCCTGGTCAAGCACGACGATCTTTCCCGGCTGAACGCCGCCTTCTTCACCATGAACGGCGTAATCTCGGTAGTGTTCTTCCTATTCGTAGCCGCCGATCTTCTGATTCACCACTGACGTAGCGCCGGCGTCCCGCCGGCAAGCGCAAAGTGTTGGCGCCCTTCGTGGCGACAGGCTCTCAATGCACCCGATATTCCTTGTAAAGATCCAATCGGTTGATCACTCCCCGAATAATGTGGCTGTACGCGAAATACTCCCCCAAAGCCTCGTCGGAAATGCTCTGCATCGACTTCCTCCGCGCCTCCCGAATTGCCGGGAGGTCCGCTTCGGTTAGAGTCGCTACTGCGCTCTCGATAAACCGGTCCGCTCCAGCCACCCCGAAGAACGGAGGACTCTCCTCCACTTTTTTCGAGACCACCGTCTCCAGGTCTTTGTCGCTGAGTTTGCCTTTGGGCGTCAGCTCGGGATGTTGTTTCTCATACTCCTCCTGCCGCTGCATGGCCGCACGAAACGCTTTCTCGTTGTGCGGCAACTGTGCGATGTACGCCAGCACTTCCTTCCGGCTGAACTTGACCGGCGCGGCCGACGGCTGATAGGGCTCATACATCCGGTAGGCTTGCACCACTTTCTTGGAATCCTCTGGCAGATCCGCCCATCCTGAAAACGTACTGAGCGCCTTGAAGCTGGTTTCGGTCATGTTCAATGCCAGCAGCAGCGCCGCGGTCGAGCGCGCATACCCTTCCTTGGCATTCAAAGCCGAGACCAGGTAACGATCTTCCTGCTCCGGTGCCATGCTCCCATAGATCAGCAGCGCTCCCATATCCCGATCCAGATCCATCGCATGCTGGGGGACGTACGTCTTGACCTCGGGATACTCCAGATACCGAGCCGCCAGCGGGCCGATATCGACGCCCGCATTCGACAGACGTAGCAACATTCGCAAATATCCGGCAGGTTCAATTTCCGCCATATCTGCTCGTTCCAGGCTCGCGACCACCACTTGTGTCGATGCCTCCGACGAATCGATGCTGTAGAGCAGGGAAGCTCCATCAAACAGGAAATAGCCGTCTTGTTTCTCTGCGGTTAGCAGCGGCCGCAGGCAAGCCGCTGCCGCCGGCTTGTCTTCCCCCGCCAGACGCCAGAACGCGTCCATCTGCACCGCCTTCGCCTGCCGCTGCTTGGTCGTCAGCCGGCTGGGATGAAACCCATAAGTCTTGGCCTTCGCCGCGTCGATCGCCGCACACGAATCCAGCGTTTGCGCCAAGAGAGGCGAACCCACCAGCAGCGTCAGAACCAGAAAGACATTCTTCAAGAAAGCCTCCGAGGGAAATCTCATTCTACCCGCCTTCTTCGCGCCCCTTGCCAACTCCGGTGACCTTTGCCGTTAAGGGCTTCAGACTATCCGATCCGACTTCGGCTGCGATATCATCAATCAAATGGCTACCCACCCATTTCAGACTGACGACCCGCGCCTCGATTCGATTGCCGACAAAGTCGCGAGCGGCACTCGTCTCGATGCCGAGGATGCTCTCGCGCTCTACCGCACCGGAGATATCCTGGCGGTCGGTTGGCTGGCCAATTCCGTCCGCGAGCGCCTGCATGGCGACAAGACGTATTTCAACGTCAACCGCCACATCAATCCGACGAATGTCTGCGTGGCCGCCTGCCGCCTCTGCGCCTTCGGACGTAAGAAGGACTCTCCCGGCGCCTACACCATGGCGCTTGAGGAAGCGTTCGACACGGCCGCCTCGGGATACAACGAAGCGGTCACGGAATTCCACATCGTCGGAGGCCTGCACCCGGATCTGCCGTTCCAGTATTTTCTCGATCTTTGTTCCGGTTTGAAGCAGCGTTTCCCGCAAGTGCATCTCAAGGCCTTCACCATGGTCGAGGTCGCTTACCTCTCCAAGCGCGCCAAGCTCTCCATTAAGGAGACTCTTGAGCAACTGAAGGCTGCCGGCGTCGATTCTCTTCCGGGCGGGGGTGCCGAGATTTTCGCCGATCGCATCCGTCACATCATTTGCGACCACAAGATCGACGGCGACCAGTGGCTCGACACCGCCAGGCTCGCCCACCAGATCGGCCTGAAATCGAACGCCACCATGCTCTACGGCCACGTCGAAAACGACGAAGACCGCGTCGACCACCTGCTCAAATTGCGCACACTGCAGGACGAAACTCACGGCTTCCAAACGTTCATCCCGCTGGCGTTTCACCCTGACAACACGCCGCTCGAGCATCTGCCCAAGACCACCGGCATGCTCGATATTAAGCAGATTGCGGTCGGCCGCCTGGTGCTCGACAATTTCCCGCATATCAAGGCCTACTGGCAGATGATGACCGCCAAAATCGCGCAGATTGCCCTGCGTTTCGGCGCGGATGACATCGACGGAACAGTGATCGAAGAAAAGATTTACCACGACGCCGGCGCCACCACCCCGCAAGGCATGCGCCGCCAGGAGTTAGTCCGCCTTATCAAGGAAGCGGGCCGCGAACCCATCGAGCGCGACACCCTCTACCGACCGGTAACCCGCACGGAAACTTCCGTAACAGTCGCTGTCTGATTGTTGGTTGAACCCGGCAGCCGCGCGGATCTCGCCTCCATTCTTGAGCCTTGGTGTTCCGTCGTGTCCCTTGTGGTTCAGGGCTCTTCCGGAAGCCTGAAGCCCAATGCAGGACGTTCCAACTTTTTACAACTCCCCATGCTCACCGTTCTGGGTCCACCTGTGTCAAACTAGTATGGTTAGGGGACTCATGCGCGCGTTTCTCGACCTTCTGAGCCAGATCTTCCGCAATCTCTGGGCGCACAAAATGCGCTCCTTTTTGACTATGTTCGGGATTGCCTGGGGAGTCGGTTCTTTACTTCTGCTGGTGGGATTAGGCGAAGGCTTTCGTTCCGGAAACAAGCGGGAACTCTCGCAATATGGCGAGAACATCATGTTTATCTTCCCCGGCCGCGCTCCTGCCGTGCAAGGCAACATGAGTTCCGCGCGCACGTACCGCCTGACGTACAAGGATTACGCCGACATTCGCACCGATGCTCCTCATGTGCTCGCCGCCACTCCGGTTCTTACCAAAGACGACACCCATGCGGTCAGCGAATTTGCCACCGCCAATGGGCAGGTCACCGGAGCCCTGCCGCAATACCGTGGCATACGCTATCTGCCCCTCCGCGAAGGCCGCTACCTCGACTGGCTCGACGAAACCCAGGAGCACCACGTCATTGTGCTCGGCGACGAGATGCGCCGGAATCTCTTTTCCGGGCGTCCGGCGGTTGGCGCCTTCATTCTGATGAACGGCATTCGCTTCCAGGTCGTCGGCACCCTCGAGCGCGTAGGCCGGGGAGACGACAACTCCACCAACATGCGCTGTTACATTCCGTTCTCGGTGATGAGAGATTATTTTCCGCTCCCCGGCGCGGAGTCTGAGAACGCTATCTCATTCATCAACTACCAGCCTCGCGTCGCCGCGGAACACCTGGTTGCCCAGCAGGAACTGCGCAAGATCATCGCCCGGAATCACGGTTTTGATTATCACGACGAAGATGCGTTCGAGGGCTGGGATACGGTGCAACAGGCACAGACCATGAGCATGATCTTCGACGCCATGAACACGTTCCTCGGCACCGTCGGCATGGTCACGCTCGCTCTCGGCGCGATCGGCGTCATCAACATCATGCTGGTTGCGGTCAGCGATCGCACTCGCGAGATCGGTCTGCGCAAGGCCCTGGGCGCCACCAACCGCAGCATCCTGCTGCAGTTTTTTCTGGAGGGAGTCTCCATCACCCTGTTGAGCGGCCTGATCGGCATGGGTTTCGCCGGCGGCTTGATGGCGTTCCTCGGTCAGTTCCAGGGCCCCGGCGGCTTCGACCCCCCGAAACTCGTTCCCGCCACCGCGTTTCTCGCAATTACCAGTCTGGCCGTCGCCGGGGTTGTGGCTGGGCTCTATCCCGCGCGCAAGGCCGCCATGCTTGAACCGGTGGAAGCCCTGCGACAGGAGTAACTGTGCTCAAAGATCTTCTGCGTGAAGCCTACAGCGCCATGCGACACAACTGGCGCCGCACCATGTTGACCATGTTCGGCATGGCCTGGGGCATTGCCACCGTCGTCATGCTCCTGTCCTATGGCAACGGGTTCGGGGAGGCTTGCGCCAACATTTTCGCCAATTTCGGCACCAAGCTGATGATCATGGCTCCCGGGCGCAGCTCCATGCAGGCTGGAGGTCAGAAAGCCGGTGCCCCCATCCGCTTTACTCTCGACGACGTCGAGACCCTGACCAACAATCTTCCCCAGATCACTCACATTACGCCCGAGTGCGGCAAGCAGTGCAACATCCAGTACGACACCCGCACCTACCCCATTTACGTCAGCGGCAATTATCCCAACGTCGAATCCATTCGCGCCCTCTCGCTAGACCAGGGGCGCTTCTATAACGCCCAGGACGAGATGCAGCACGCTCGGGTTGCGGTCATCGGCTCTGACACCAAGGACAAACTCTTTTCCGGACGCAACGCCATCGGCGAACGCATCCGCGTCGATGGCATCAGCTTCGAAGTCGTAGGTGTGCTCGCACCCAAGATGCAAGCCGGCGACGACAACGTGAACCGTGTCATCTACATCCCGTTCACCGCGGAATCGGACCTGAAAGACACCCACTACCTCGATTCCATCTGGTTCAATTACGAAACCAACGAATACAAGCGGCTGGAGCAGTCGGTCCGCTACCTGATGGCTCCGCTGCACCAGTTCAATCCGGCCGACCGCCGAGCTCTGTTTGTCTTTAACCTTATGGACCAGGTCCACCAGTTCGAATTGATTACCCTCGGTCTCAAGATTCTCCTGGGCTTCATCGGCACCCTCACTCTAGGTATTGGCGGCGTCGGCCTGATGAACATCATGCTGGTCTCGGTGACCCAGCGCACCCGCGAGATCGGACTCGAGAAATCTCTCGGTGCCCGCGCCCGCGACATCTTCCTGCAGTTCCTCGCCGAGGCCCTTACCATCACCTTCCTGGGAGGAGCCTTAGGCGTCATCCTCGCTTACACCGTCGCCCTTTCGGTGGGACGCCTCACGCTCTACAGCGCCATCGCCAAGCACGCCGAAGGCGGAGACGTGCGCCTGATCATCGATCCCACTACTTTGATTGTCGCCACCATCATCCTGACCATCGTTGGCCTGCTGAGCGGCATGATTCCAGCTCTCCGCGCCTCCCGCCTCGACCCCATCGAAGCCCTGCGCTACGAGTAGCCCCGGTTGGGGCAGGGACGGGCGTCCCCGCCTGTCCAGCGGCAAAGCGGCGCAAGGCTCGTTGCGCTTTTCCTTCGTGAACCTTCGTGTCCTTCGTGGTTAAGGTTTTGTTCTTCCCGTCAAGGACGCACATCACAGCCTGTGCGCCATGCCGATTCCTTGCTTCCACCCCCTCCGCGCGGGTGTAGAATCAACTTGTAGCGAAAAGAAAGCTTCACGGGATCTGCTCCCCGTCTTCGAGGCGTGCATGAACGTCCACATCAGCTACAAGCTTCACAAGACGCCCGACATCGAAAAAGAAATCAATCATCATCTCGAGAAACTGGGGAAGCGCCTGCAGGTCTTTCGCCCCGAACTCATCCACCTAAAAGGGGTAATCGAGCAAAGTTCTGCCCGCGAGGGCTTCAACGTATCGTTCAACCTGCGCCTGCCCTCGGGCCAGATGGCGGTCCAACATACCGCTTCCACTGCCTCTGCCGCCCTCAAGGCGGCTTTTGAAGACCTGCTGCTGCAACTCAACAAGCACAAGGCGCAGCTCCGCAACACCCACAACTGGCCCCGCTGGCGGGGTGTGGAGAATGAGCGCCGCGAATCCCAGGTCCCGTTCGAAGAAACCCTGGCGGCAGTCCAGCCGCCCACCGTCTCCCAGGACGACATCCGCAACTACATCAACGCGAATCTCGCACGCCTGGAACGCTTCGTCGAACGCGAACTCTCGTACCGCGAAGCCACCGACCAGATTCCCGCCGACGTAGTCACCAAAGACGAAGTTGTCGATGAGGCCATTGCCCGCGCCCTCGGCGACGGAGGCGAGAAGCCTGAGCGCCTCGCCCTCGAACCCTGGCTCTACCGCCTCGCCCTGCACGCCATCGGAGACCTCGCCGCTCACGATCACGAAGAGGTTCCCTCAGTCCATCTGGAGGACTCCGCCCGCCGCCAGAACGTCCGCGCCAGCGACGAGCCGGTTCTGCAATTTCATCAGCCCGATGAAACCCTCACCGAGGAAAACGTCATCCCAGATCGTGGCACGGCGACTCCCGAAGACATCGCCGACAACGACGAAATGGTGACCCTCGTCCAGTACGCGCTCGAAGGCCTCGATCGCAACGACCGCGAAGTATTTCTCCTTCACGGCATCGAGGGCTTTACCATCGAGGAAATCTCGGCGATTACCGACCGCAAACCGGACGATATCCAGTCTTCTATCGCCGTCGCCCGCGAACATCTCCGCCGCTCCGCCCCCATTGCCAGTCGATTCAAGGAACGATTGCTGCAGGCATCCGCCCCCAAGTAAGCAAATACAGCACGCAGGAGCATTCGATGATTACACGCGAAGACATCCGTGAGCTGGCGCAATTCCAGTTTGATAACAACCAGGAAAGCTGTGCCTTGAGTTTTTACTTTCAGCCCCGTCCGCCTCAGAACAAATCGCACCGCGAGGAAGCCATCCTGGCCAAGGATCTGGTGCGCAGCGCTATGCGCGAGACGGAGAAAAACGGTAAGAACGGATGCGCCCGCGCCGACCTGCTTCGCATGCTGAGTGTGGCCGAAACCCTTCACGGCCACCAGAGTCAGGCCAAAGTCATTTTCGCCAGCGGCGCCAATAACTTCTGGCGTGAATACGATCTTCCCCCCGAGCTTCCCGGAAGCCAGCTGGTCGTCAACAGCCGTTTCCATCTCAAGCCTCTGGCGCTCATGCTCGGCGCCCAGCGCCGCGTCTGTATTGCCCTGGTCAATCGCCAGCGCGCACGCCTGTTTGATTTTCGCCTGGATGAACTCAAGGAAAGGGAAGGCATTTACCACGCCGTGCCCCGCCGCACTCGCAGCGACGGCTACGCCGGATATGATGCCGGCCACCACGAACGCCACATCGCCGACGAGGCGCTTCACCATTACAAAGACGTTGCTGCCCGTCTCAAGGACGAAGCCGAAAAGGGCGCGTGGGAAAAACTCATCGTCGGATGCCAGGACAATCACTGGCCGGAGTTCGAGCCCCAGCTGCATCCCTACGTGATGCAGCGCCTGCTCGGCCGCTTTTCCATCGATGTGGTGACCGCCAGCAACGACCAGATTCGTGACCATGCCTCCCGCATCCTGCTCTCGGCCCGGGACAACCGCCGCAGGAGCCTGGTTCGCGAAGCCCTCAATCAGGCCAAGAGCAATAACCGCGGTGTCACCGGACTCCGCCGCGTATTGCGCTCGATCGAACTGGGAGAAGTCCAGACCCTGCTGATTGGCGAAAACTACTCCTCGCACGCCGTCGAGTGCACCCACTGCGGACACCTCGACGCTCACATCGTGCGCCACTGCCCGGTCTGCGGACACGCCACCCGCGAACTCGAAGATGTCTGCGATGCCATCATTCCCGCCGCCATCCTTCGCGATATCGAGTTGTTTTACGTGAAGGACGACCCCGAGTTTGATCGCGCCGGCAATATCGCAGCTCTGCTGCGCTTCCGCGCCGACCAGTCAAGAAGCGCCGGCATAGCCGTAGCCTCTTAGAAAGAACGAAAGAATTGAGAATAGAGAGGAAAAGAAATATTGGATAGACACCCGCCACCACCAATTTCGAAGCGACACGTTTTTCTCCGCGGCCTCCGCGGCTGTTCTCCGCGCCCTCCGCGTTTTAAGATTTGCCCCAAGCCCATTTCCCCAGCGCCAAGCGGCTCGCTACTAACTACTCGCTAGTGCCTTTCCCCGTGCTATGCTTTCGCCGTTTCCACCTTAACCTCGGAGCACGACATGTCCTTCTCCCGTCGCGATTTCCTTGCTACCACCGCTCTCGGTTCGCTTTCGCTCGCTCTCAGCGCCCAGACCACACCTGCAGCTCCGGGCAAGCGTCCCATCATCATCTGCGCCCACAACGGCTACAACTACCTCGACGAAGGCTACCAAATGCTGCGCTCCGGTTCCGATACCCTCGATGCCGCCCTGCGCGTGGTTCGCGGCCCCGAAGACGATCCCAACGACGACTCCGTCGGCCTCGGAGGCCTGCCCAACGAAGAAGGTGTCGTCGAACTCGACGCCTGCTGCATGCATGGACCCACCCGCCGCGCCGGGTCCGTCGGCGGTATCCGCAATATCAAGAACGCATCACTCGTCGCCAAAGCCGTCATGGATCACACCGCTCACATCATGCTCGTCGGCGAAGGTGCTGAGCGTTTTGCCGTAGCCCAGGGCTTCTCCCGCGAGAATCTCCTTACCGATCACTCACGCAAAGTCTGGCTCTTGTACAAAGAGACGCACTCCGACTGGTGGGGGCCGGGTCTATCCGATCCCGACTGGAAAAAACGCATCTACCAGGGAAAGCCGCAGGCGAGCGATCTGCAACAGCGCATTCAGCACATGCAGGAAGTCGCCGCCGCTCTCGGCATCCCCGCCGCCGAGCGCATGGACGCAATCCACAAAATCCTTCGCCCTCCCACCGGAACCATCCATTGTTCGGCGCTCAATGAAAAGGGAGAAATTTCCGGCTGTACCACCACCAGCGGCTTAGCCTGGAAAATTCCCGGGCGCGTCGGCGACTCTCCCATCATCGGCGCGGGATGTTACACCGATCAGGATGTGGGTTCCGCTGGAGCCACGGGCAGCGGGGAAGAGAACATCAAAATCGTTGGCGCCCACACCATCGTTGAAAACATGCGTCACGGCATGTCGCCGCTCGACGCCGGCATGGACGCGCTCAAGCGCATCGCGCACAACTATAACGGAGACAAAGAGCGCCTGCGCTTCACGGATATGACCTTCTACATCCTGCGCAAAGACGGAGCCTACGCCGGCGTCTCTCTCTGGGAAGGTTACGGCGATAGCACGAAGCCGCACCAGATCGCCGTCCACGACGGCAGCAAGCGTGCTGAAAAGACGGTCTTCCTGTTCCCGGGCCTATCGCAGGAATGGCCCCCGCGTCCCGGCGCTCTGGTCTAGCAGTCTAAGACCCCCATTTCTCGCATACTGTGCGAGAGGGGGTCTTTATCAAGGAAAGAGTCTTTATCTTCGTGGACCTTCGTGTCCTTGGTGGTTGAGAGTTGTTTTCTAAACCCCGTACAACTCCTCGAGCACCGCATAAGCCCGCCGCAAATGCGGAATCACAATACTTCCGCCCACCACCAGAGCCACATTCAGCGCCTCTTCCTGCTCTGCCCGCGACGCTCCCAGCCGGTACGACTGGATGATGTGATAGTTAATGCAGTCGTCGCAGCGCAATCCCGCCGATACCACCAGCCCCATCATCTCCTTGTACTTCGCCGGGATTGCCCCTTCGAGATAGGTGTTGTGATCGATGTTGTAAAAGCGTTTCACCAGAAAGTTATCGGCCTTGTCGACATTCTGATTCAGCCGTGTCCGCGCCTCCAGGAACCGCCGCGCCAGTTCGCTCTTGTCCGCAAC
This sequence comes from Terriglobia bacterium, assembly GCA_963832635.1. Taxonomy (GTDB): domain Bacteria; phylum Acidobacteriota; class Terriglobia; order Terriglobales; family Acidobacteriaceae; genus DATFTE01. The sequence goes on from CAWHVH010000009.1 coordinate 179,257, forward strand.
CTGCTTCTCCGTAAATAAATAGATCGGTTCTTTTCTCTCAGTGTTCATGCCGAAAGGTTATCAACAAAGCATTCTCTCCGCGACCTCCGCGGCCGTTCTCCGCGCTCTCTGCGTTCTAAGATTTCGTTCGTCCCCCACTCGTGCCTCCCGGGGGCTAAGTGCCAATTGCCAAATGCCAAGTGCCAACCCAAACAAAAGGCCTCCTGTAAGGGAGGCCAATGTTTTGGCCAACGACCAACGACGAACGGCCAACGACTAGGAGAATCTGATCTTCACATCCGGCCCTTTCTCCAAATGAATGCTGTCGATGAACCGCACCTTGCCGGTCTGCAAAGTCATGATCACTGATTGCGTCCGCGTGCCCTCTCCAAAAAACCGTACCCCACGCATCAAGGCGCCGTCGGTGACTCCGGTGGCCGCGAAAATCATCTGCTTGCCCGGCGCCAGGTCCTCGGCCTCATAAATTCTGTTCTTATCCTTGATTCCCATGCGCGCAATCCGTTCTTCCAGTTGCGGCGTATCGATGACCAATCGCCCCAGCATGTAGCCGTTCAGACACCGGATCGCCGCCGCCGTAATTACGCCTTCCGGCGCTCCTCCCGACCCCATGACCGCATGCACGCCCGTGCCGATCACGGCTGCCGCAATGCCAGCCGAGAGATCGCCGTCTCCGATCAGCCGGATTCTTGCCCCGGCTGCCCGTATATCCGCAATCAGCTTCTCGTGTCGAGGACGGTCCAGCACAATGACGACGAGGTCTTCGACATCGCGCTCCAACCGCTTGGCGATGTTCTTCAAGTTATCCGCCACCGGTGCATCCATTTCGACCGCATCCTTGCACGACGGACCGACCACGATCTTCTCCATGTAGCAGTCCGGCGCATTCAGCAATCCGCCTCTTTCCGATGCCGCCAGCACCGTGATCGCTCCCGGCGCTCCGGTCGCGCACAGGTTCGTTCCTTCCAGCGGATCGACCGCAATATCCACTTGCGGCACATCTTTTCCGTCCGGAAACTCCGCGCCAACTTTCTCCCCTATGTACAGCATGGGAGCTTCATCGCGCTCGCCCTCACCGATCACGATCGTCCCGTCCATCGGCACCGAATCCATGGTGTGCCGCATGGCTTCGGTGGCCACGTGATCCGAGAGCTTGCGCTCTCCCTGTCCCATCGTCCGCGCCGAAGCGATCGCGGCGTTTTCGACGACACGAATAAACTCCAGCGCCAGATCGCTTTCCAGGTTCTCGCCAAAACTTTTGACTCTTGTTCCATTCTTAATTTGTGTAGACATAAGGGCTCCAGGTAAACCGGCATGAGAATATACGCCCAACCCCCGGCCGAGTGAAGGACGGAACTCACAAAAAGCCTTAACCGACGCTCAATCCCGCATATTTCGAGGCCAAAACACCGAAGCCCCAGTACAACGGAAAAAGGGTAACCGTTAACCCGCCCACAAACTTCCTCGGCCTCGCCTTTGTGGACACTTCGTGTTCTTGGTGGGCCCAGGGTGTCCCTTCGCGCCCTTCGCGAACTTTGCGGTCAAAGCTTTCCTTCGTGAACCTTCGTGTCCATTGTGGTTGAGCTCTTGTTTTACTCAACAACCGGAACAGAACTGAAAAACGTTGCTGCCTAAGGGTGTCCCTTCGCGCCCTTCGCGAACTTTGCGGTCAAAGCCTTCCTTAGTGAACCTTCGTGTCCTTTGTGGTTGAGCTCTTGTTTTACTCAATACCCCGAACAAAACTGAAAATGCATCGGATCCCGCCCGCGTCCGGACCAACCCCCGCCCCAGGTGAATCCGGCACCCCGAAACACTTCCACCACCCTCGCGTCCATGTCCCCCGCCGTCCCCAACCCGTTCGTCTCCGGATTCAAATCAACCGCAATCGCCCAGCTGTGCGTCGAGAGCTTTGCCCCGGTTCGCTGCGGACGATACATGAAGCATCCTCCAAAGCTCCGGACCTTCGACTGCAAGCCCGTTTCCCCCAGCTTCGTAAACACCTCGCCGAAAACACTCGTCAACCTTCGATGACATCGAAAAACCGACACCGATTTCGAGTGATCCCAGGCCAGAAGCAGCGCGAAGGGCAGGGCCACGCGCGCCAGTGACTCCACCTCCCACTGCGGATCCAGCCCCCCGTCCGCCCCCACATAGTGCCGGATATCCCCAAACTCCCGGACGATCCCCGCCAAACCCGACGGAGGCTGCAATAGGAGATCAGGAATCCTCACTTCGACCACTTGCTCCGTAACCATGACAACCTCCAAAAGAAAGAGCCGGCGTTTGAGCGCCAGCCCTGATTTCCCCACAAATTGTGCTTCGTGAACCTTTGTGTCCTTGGTGGTAAAGGTTTTTCTGGGTACTGGGTACTAGGTACTGAGTACTAGGTACTGAGTACTGCGTTCCAGTTCCGTCTCTCCATAATCGTCGGCGGCTCGTAGGTCACGCCTCGTGCCAACCTCCGCTCCTCCCGCCGCGTGGTCCACAACAACACCGGTCCCAGAACGCTGGCCACCACGCGCGCCGTCACACCGCATTCTTTCTCCACCTCCCGACGCACTTCGCCAATCTGCTCGCTCACCTCGCGATTCACCTTGTAGAACTCCCGCTCCATCGCCCACAGAGCCGCGTTGTAAGCTGTTCCCACTTTCTTCATCTCCCGCGCAAATCGCTCCCGCACCCGCGCATCCGGATAGTCCTTGTACCGCTTCCACCCCTGCATCATGGTCTGACAGATCCGGTACAGGCTCGGGCCGTTTCTCTCGAAATCCCGGCGGAACGCCCAATCCAGAAAGCGCTTCGAATCATCCCGCGAAATCGCCGCATGATGAAAATTGAACTTGAACTGCCCGTGAATGTCCGCCGGGTCTATGTCTTCCAGCATGCGTCCCTCGTTCGACATCTGCGCGTAGAGCGGAGTCCCGGGTACCGGCGTGTACAGCATGAACTGATGGAAATCCGTATCGTGCTCGACCGCATGCTCAATCTCTTTCTTGATGTTGTCGGGCGTGTGATGCTCCAGCCCGATAATCGTCGACCCCTGCACCCGTATCCCGTGCTCCCGCAATTGTCGCGTCAGTTCCCGCGTGTCCGTCCCTTGCAGCTTGCTGTAACTCGCTCGCGGAGACTCCAGCCCCATCCACAACCACGACACGCCCAGCTCCACCAACTCTTCCATCGTGTACTTGCGAATCGCATTTGCCGAAGCGAACACCGATAGCTCCCAGCTCTTGCCCGCCGCCTTCATCAGCCCCAGCAACTCCATCGCCCGCTGCCGGTGCAGCAGGAAATTCTCGTCCATCACGAAAAAAGACTTCACCTTCAGCGTCTTTTCCATCTGGCACATCACGTTGAAGAGTTGTTCGCCGCTGTCGTAGAAATTCACGAACTTGCCCTTGCCCCCGAAGAATGCCGAAGTCGTGCAGAAATTGCAGCCCATCGGGCATCCCACCGACGGAATAATCGTCGCCGCCGTTGCCCCTTTCCGGTCCGGCAAGCGCACGCCCATGATCCGCGTCCGCAATCCCGAAACGATTGCCGGATGTTTGATGGCAGCCCCCTCATCCTCACCCAGATACTGCCGCATCCACGAGATGCCTTCGCCCTTTACGATGTGGTCGGCATCGATCATGCTTTCAATCCCCGGAATCGCCGCCACATGTCCTCCGACGACAATCTCCGACTTCGGAGAAAGCTTTCGTACCATGCGGCACATCTCCCGCACCTTCCCCAGGTTCACGATGATCGAGGAGATCCCGACGATGTCGTATTCGTTCTTCGCCAACTCCCGCGCAAAGCGCTTCCGCGTGGGAAAATCCAGCACCGCGCAAGGCGCCGAGATGTTCGCCTGAATCATCAGAATCCCCCACGAGCGGTGAAACATCCGCAACGAAAACGCTCCCTGCGCCCGCGTCACCTGATTCTCGTACAGTTCCATGGGGTTGATGCGGCGGCTTCCGAATTCGTCGTCCTGGGCATAAGGGCCGAATACAGACGTGAGTAGTACGCGGGCGCGATTTCCTTTGGGATGCATGAGTCCTCCAGGGAAATCGTAGAAAGTACCGCGCGATTGCGATGTGATAAGACGCAGAAAATACAAAAACATTACAAACGCGAACCAGAGTGCGCACGCCGTCGTCGACAGCATAGCCTTCGGGCTCCTTTTCCCGGTGTTCTCTGTGGTTGAAGCCGTTAAGTTCTATAATCATCCGTTCCCAGGAGGCTGCTTGGCCTACGACGATCTACGCGACTGGATTGCCGCGCTCGACCGCGCCGGCGAACTGAAGAAAATCCGCACCGAGGTCGATCCCATTCTCGAAATCACCGAGATTACCGACCGCGTCAGCAAGTCCCGCGTTCCCCCCGGTGGTCCGGCGCTCCTTTTTCAAAACGTCAAGGGCTATCCCGGATCGCAGGTCCTCATCAACCAGTTCGGCTCCGCGCGCCGTATGAACCTCGCCCTGGAAGTACAGAATCTCGACGAAGTGGCCGACCGCATCCGCGCCTTCATGGACGTCAAGTCTCCCCAGGGCTTCCTCGACAAAGTCAAAATGCTCCCCATGCTTGCCGAGATGGGCAAATTCTTTCCTAAAACCGTCTCCACCGGCGCGTGCAAAGAAGTCATCAAGCGCGACAACTTCTCGCTGCTCGACTTTCCCATCCTGCAGTGCTGGCCGAAAGACGCCGGACGCTTCATCACCCTGCCTTGCGTCGTTACCCGCGACCCCAACACCGGCAAGCGCAACGTCGGCATGTACCGCATGCAGGTCTATGACGAGAAGACCGCCGGAATGCACTGGCAGCGTCAAAAAATAGGTGCCGAGCACTACCGCGAAGCTCTACGCTCGGCTGCGGCGAAAACTGATCCTGAAGGGGGCAGAAGCGCCGTCGACCTCATGGCGCGCACCTCGGGTGGATCGCAAACCGCTGAGCATCTCCCCCCCGGGCGCATGCAAGTCGCGGTCGCTATCGGCACCGACCCAGCGCTCACTTTCTCCGCCATCGTTCCTGCGCCTCCTGACGTCGAGGAATATCTCATCGCAGGTTTCCTGCGCCAGAAGCCGGTCGAACTGGTGAAGTGCGAGACCGTCGACCTCGAAGTCCCGGCCAACGCCGAGATCGTTCTCGAAGGCCACGTGCATCTCGACGAGCTTCGCAGCGAGGGTCCATTCGGCGATCACACCGGCTTCTACTCGCTTGAAGATCTCTATCCCGTGTTTCACGTCTCCTGCATCACCCACCGCAAAGATCCCATTTACGCAACCACCATCGTCGGCAAGCCTCCCATGGAAGACGGATGGATGGGCAAAGCCGTCGAGCGCATCTTCCTGCCGCTGATGAAGCTGACTATTCCCGAACTGGTCGACATCAACCTGCCGCTCGAAGGCGTGTTTCACAACCTGATGATCGTTTCCATCAAGAAGTCGTATCCCGGCCAAGCGCGCAAAGTCATGAACGCCATCTGGTCGCTCGGCCAGGCGATGTTCACCAAGTGCGTGATCGTGGTCGACCAGGACGTAAACGTACAGGACCTCGGAGAAGTCACGCTCAAAGCGCTCAACCACATCGATCCCGAGCGCGATATCCAATTCACGCTCGGTCCGGTCGACTCTCTCGATCACGCCTCGCGCCTGCCCAACTACGGGTCGAAGATGGGCATCGACGCCACCCGCAAGTGGTCGAGCGAAGGCTTCACCCGCCCCTGGCCCGACGAGATCCTCATGGACGCAAAGACCAAGGCGGCCGTCGACAAGAAGTGGAAGGAGCTGGGGATCGATTGATGATTGTTGATGTTTGATTGTCGATTGAAGAACCAATCCAGTTGCAGTTGGGAATTGCAGATTGCCGACTATGGGATGCGGGGAAACGGTGGAGGGACGTCACTCCTGCACCGACCGCGCCTCCTCCAGCGATCTGGGCGCTACTTGAGTGGGCACGCACCGCCCTTCTGACAGCACGGTTGAACAGGAAGGTTCTCGAAGCAGCCCTCGCGGCGGCAGGCGAGTTGGCACCAGGCGTCGCGATATTTTTCGTAACGAGCGCGGGGATTGCCCCCGTTGGGGTAGAAGCGCAAGCGTTTGTGAGGAGCGAAGGCCGCGATCGGAATAACGTACCAGGCCTCCTCCGGTTGGAGGTAGGCGACGAGGAAGTCAATGTCGAGCGCGTCGTAGGGCACGATGCCATAAGTGGAGTGCCAAGCTGCCGAAATGCTGTAACCGCGGACGCCTTTCACCCACGTCGATTTCACCTGGATTCGCCACAGGCGGCGGCCGGAGTCGAAGACAAAGTCATAACGCAGGCTGTCTCCGTGCGGTTTTAACACGCCAAAGCCCAGCAGCGAGGCGATGTGCATGAGAGCGAGTTCCCCCACTTCGCCCCAGCGTTTCGGAGCACTGGTTCCCAACATGGGTTTGACCTTGCGACGTGGACGTTTGGCGGATTTCTTTCGATACGCTACTTCGACAACGGGTTCCTCGACGGATATAGACACAAAAAAAGCGCAGGTTCCATCCTGCGCGCCCCTTTCCCGAATTCTTCCCTAAACACAGAAGGCGCTGGCATGGGGGCCAACGCCTTTTTCTACTCTATACTTTCAGTATAGCAAATTGCTTAGGGGGAGTCGGACAAATTTGCAAAAATATATTCGGGTTATTATCAATGATTTGCGAAAAAACAGGGCGCTTAGGGGGCTTGACAAGAAATTGCGCGCTGGGGAATCAGATGCCGGATTTCAGCCGAAAGTTCCCGTTTCGGGCCAACTCGCGCTGAGCGCCTGCAGGCTTGCTCAGTGAATGGCCACCGACGCCGTCACCGTCTGGCAGACCGCGCCGAGCGCCGGCTGCTGGGCCGCCGCATGGGAGCAGCTCACCGGCAGGAGCTGGCCATACGGGCCGATCCCCATCATCACTGAAAAGGAAATGCGAGCGGCCTTCATGCCACGCGCAAATGCGTGACTCGATACGAATCGCACTTGCTCCACGGGTTGTTACGGCGTCTGGCCTGAAAAAAAGACAAATAATTTACAACTAGTGCTTGTAGTAGGCAGCCCACGGAAATAAGATTCCGCGCACGTTCCGAACCATCAAGCGGAACACTGAGTTAGCTACTCACCCTGAAAGTTCAAAGGAGACGGTATGAAGCAATGGTTGGTCTTTCTCTTGGCGCTGGTGTGTCTGGCCAGTTCCGCCTTTTCCCAGGACGCGACCAAGGCCCGGGGACGCTTTGTCGCCATGAAACCCCACTCTTATTTCACCAGCAACGCAGCCCCCGCGGCACAACTGGCGCAGTGGAATGGCGCCTGGATTCACAAGAACGTCCGGTATCCGTTCGTAATGGTGGGCGCTGATCCGCGCAGGAGCAACACGACGACAACGATTCCCACCTACATCATTCCGGTGAAGATGGTCTACGGCTCGAGCAATGGCAATATGACGTTCGATCCCACGCTGAGCACGAATTTCAACGGCCTGAGTGCGCAAGGAGTGCTGACCTCGTCACCGCTATTCGCTTCGACCGTCGATTTTGTACAGGGTGGAACCGACTTGGGCCAGACCCAGTACATTGACGCGTTCCAGCGTGGCAATTTCTGGAAGGTAGTCAAGAGGAACACCGGCTATCACGTCATTCTGGGGACGCCGACGATCCTGCCGACGCAGACGATCACCGTTAGTGCCTCGCAGGGTTCAGTCATTACGAACCCGTTCCTGGCTGGACATAAGGTCGGCACCATGGACATCAACGCGTTCGATGCGCAGCTGCAAGGCTTCCTGCACAATCTCACGCAGATCACGCCCGACAGCCTGCCGATTTTCATCAACTACGACGTGTACCTGACCTCGGGCGGATGCTGCATCGGCGGCTATCACAGCGCCAACGGTTCGCAGCCGGGCGGCCAGACGTACTCTTACACCACGCTGGTCGATCAGGGTTCGGGCGTGTTCTCGCAGGACACGGCAGCCGCGGCGCACGAGATCGGTGAGTGGATGGACGATCCGTTCATCGATAACTCGGTTCCGTGTCTCGACAACAGCATTCTGGAAGTCGGAGACCCGCTGGTGCTCGATGACCACGCTTACCCGGTCGGCGGGTTCACGTACCATCTGCAGGACCTGGTGTTCGTGGATTACTTCGGGGCGGGAACGGCGATTCCGGTAAACGGCTGGTTAAGTTTCCAGAACGACGAGAAGAATACGTGTCCTGGGTTGCCGTAGTTTTCCTGGTTGTTCGGAGGAGGGCCCGCTTCCGATGGGGGAAAGCGGGCCTTTTTGTTTTGCGGCTCAATTCTCCACTAACCGAAGTGGCCCGAGACCGTCTGACTCCGAGAGGCCTTGAACACTCGAAAACAGCGACGCTTTCTTGCGGGCGCGGTACTAGCCTGGGTGCCGTTTGCCGTGCTGACCTCGGTAGTCAACGGAGCGACAGAGCCCCACCTCGCCGGAATCATCGCGTGGGGCGGGAAGTGGTTGCTTCTGTCCGTCATTGTGCTGGGAATGGCAGCGGAGGCAGCATCCATTCCGCTGCTTCTGGGGGCATTCGCGCGCGGCAAGTGGGCACGCGGTGTGTTTTCGGTTATGTCGCTGTGCTGCGCGGCATTTATGAGCCTGCTGTTCATGGTTCTGCTGGTAGTGGTGTGGCTGGGGCTTTCGCAGTTCCGGCCGCGAGGATAAGCGGATATTTTGACGGTTGGTTCATGGAGGAACGCAACCGCTACCGGGGCGCGTGTTCGCCGATAAACTGACCCTGCTTGAAACGCAATCTGATGTTTTTCACATTCGCGAAATCCTCCAGCGGATTGCCGTCGAGAACCAGGAAACTCGCTTCATCCCCGTCTTTGAGATGGCCGATCTTGCGCTTGGGAAAAATCACTTCCGGGGTCGCTTCTGACCACATTTTCAGCAGCGTAAGGTTGTCGAACACCTTCAACTGATAAAGGTTCATGACCTCCGCCAGGGACGTGACGCCATAAACATCGGGACCGATCGCCAGCTTGACTCCGGCATCGTGTAAAAGGCGCAGGTTCGCGATCTGAATGGCCTGCGCCTTTTTCAGTTCCTCAGGATTTTTGATTTCATCGGTCGCGACGTAGGTGGTGGTCACCAGATCTACGCCTTGGCGGGCGGCGAGAGCGGCGTCCGCTGCGGTGATGGGGAACCAGTCGGGGTGTTTCGGATCGACATAGTAACCGGGTAAGTGGGCGATCTCATCGACGCCCGCTGCCAATGCATTGCGAAAATCGGTTGCGGTTTCAATGTGGCAAGCTACGCGCAGCCCGTCCGCGTGTGCCTTGGCCACAATCAAGGACAGGACTTTAGGGTCAAGACCCTTATCGCCGTAGTATTTCGGGTCATCCCGCCGCTTCTCGAACTCTTCTGAATACAAGAGATGGGTCTTGATGAAGTCGGGATGATCCGCCATGATGAGCGGCCATTTCCGGTCAAGGTCTTCTTTGTTGTCGATAATGTAATAAGCCAGGTTCTCGAAGGTTCCGTTTGGTCCTGGAGTCTTCACTTTAATGAGGATCTTGTCATAAAGCTTGACGGGATGACCTCCCGTAGCCGTCAACCCGGCGTTCGCGAAGATCACGTCCACACTGTCAGGGCTGTTGATCAGGTTCTTTATTTGCTCCGTATCGCGATGGATGCTGGCGGGATTCTTCGCGTAGAAAATTCCATCGTGGAGATATTGGTCGAGAATGCGATGGATGTCGTGAGGGCCGGCGATGTAGTGGTTGTGCGCGTCCCCGAAAGGTGGCACGACATAGCCGTCCTTGAGATCGACAACTTGACCCACCGTGGCAGGCTTCTTACTGCTGAAGACACCGTCAACCGCGTAGAAGGTCCGGCGCTGGAATTTCTGTCCGTCGAACCACTGGCCGTTCGTGAACTTATAGGTCTTTGGGGCTGGCGGGGCTGCAAACGCATTCGTCGGCGCGCCGGAGCCTGCCCAGACGCAGAGGAATAAGGTAGAGGCCAGGCAGAGGGTCGCGACTCGGCTGACGGCCTTCTTCATACAAAGGGTAGACGCGGTAACCCAAGGAATGTGAGCCGGATTCCGGGCTGTCGCCATCCCCGGAAGCTGGTAAGCTTTTCGGCATGATGCAACACCGATGGTTTGTCACTTTTGTTGCCACTTGCGTTTGCCTGTTGGCCGCGCTTCCCCTGACTGGACAGAAGCAACAAGTTATCTGGACCGACCAGGAGAAGCCGATCGTTGAGCAGTTACGCGGCTTGCGAAGCCTGCCGGACGATGTGCGGGCCCACACGACCAGGGACTTGGCGCTCGAAAATCCGGCAACTGCCGGCGGGAATGAACAAGATGCGTTTGGCGACGGGGCTTGCCGGCCTGTCGACGGAGGGGGATTTCGGCCACGACACCCTGCAGGAAGTGGCCACCACACTGGCTCAGACGCTCAAGGAGCGGCCATTGCCGGATGAAAAGGGCCAACCCGCGTATCCGTATGTGGAGTTGGCGCAATTGGTTCGCTACGAACATGTACAGGCCTCTCTCGATGCGCCCCAGTTCACGGCGGCGATGGCTAAACTTCAGGCCGATGATGACAAGCGCCAGCAGGCCGATTTCACCCTGAAGGATTTGCATGGGAATCCTTGGAATCTTCGAGAACTGCGAGGCAAGGTGGTGCTGGTGAATTTCTGGGCGACCTGGTGTCCGCCCTGCCGGAAAGAGATGCCCGATCTGGAGGTGCTGTACGAGCAGTTCAAAGGGCAGGGCCTGGTGATCCTGTCGATTTCCGATGAGGAAGCGGGCAAAGTGCAGCCGTTTATTGCGGAGCGCAAGATCCAGTATCCGGTGCTGCTCGATCCCGGGCGCAAGGTGCACCAGCTTTTCGAAGTGGAAGGCATTCCCAAAAGTTTTGTGTATGACCGTGATGGCAAACTGGTGGCGCAGTCGATTGATATGCGCACCCGGCAACAATTCCTGGGGATGCTGGGGCAGGCGGGGTTGCAGTAGTCAACTACGAGGCCGGCGATTGGGAATATAATGCGGTGTACAGAGGAGATTTTTATGCGGTTGAAGATGATCGTTTTCGTTGCTCTTCTCGGAATGGTCGCGAGCGGCGTCGCTTTTGCAAGCGATCCGCAACCCCGTGCGAGGGCCCAGGCGAACGTCACGCTCGATTCCTCGATGATCTTACCGGCGACCGCAAACTGGACTCAGGCTGGGCAGCCGGGGAACTATCGAGCCTGTTACACCATGCGCACCTACCGCGTGCGGACGGATTTCGATCGGGGGAGCGTGATTCCAGTCAAGCCCGAGGAAGCGAATTTCGATCCCGACAATATCATTGTGGGATATTCAACCTGCCAGCAGGCGGAAAAGTTCGGAGTGAAAAGTACTAAGTAATGGGTGAGCCTTATGGCCTACGTTGAAGGCTGCACGTGATAATCTGTCGTGACCCGATGTAGTTTTCGTGATAAAGTAGGCGCCTTCGCTCGCGCAGGACGACGAGTGTGGGTCGCGGCCTCTGTTCCCCCCCAACCAACTGCGCATGCCTGTGCGCGAGGGTCCTTAGTTCAACGCGAAGGAGCCTGTCATGATAAAGGAAAATCCTTCTGCTTCCAGGCGTTTGAGCCTGGCGGCCTTTGCTGCGCTTCTCATGATTGGAGCGGTGCTGACGGTGGGGAAATTTGCATCCAAGCCGGTCCATGCGCAGACCACCCTGGGCGGCCCGCTGGCGGGATTGACGAGCGGCCAGTTGACACATTTCATGACTGGCATGACCCAGTTTGATTTCCCTTGGGACCCGGTGCACGGCCTGGGCCCGGTCTACACCAACACGAATTGCAATAATTGCCATGCCGTTCCGGTGATCGGCGGATTCAACACCAAGAATCGGGTTACCTTGTTTGGCGCGCTCAACAGCGACGGTAGCTTTAATCCGTTAACCAGCGAAGGCGGCCCCGAACTGCAGCCTTTGACGGTGGCCAAGTTCATCCCGGGCTGTACCGTGACGGGAGAATTTATCCCGACCGATGCCACCATCATCGGCCAACGCCTGCCGCCGCCTTTGTTCGGCGACGGACTGATCGACAACATCGACGATTCGGCCATCATGGCAAACGCGGTGGATAAAGGCATGGGCATTCACGGCATGGTGAATATGGTGCCCGATTGGAACGGCAACCTTCGGGTCGGTCGCTTTGGACAAAAAGCCGCGTTCGCGTCTCTGTTGCAGACCGTCGCACTGGCGTTCGGACATGATGTCGGCATCACGAACCCTGTGGTTACGACCGAAGATTGCCCGCAGGGCGCCTGCAACGTCCCTGGAATTTGCTTCCGCCGCTCCGAACTCAACGATCCCGTTGGCGTAGAGACGGTGCAGATGTTTGACTTTCTTGTTTATCTGGCACCGAATACGCCGGGCGTGGGCAATGCGAACGGACAGGCATTGTTCAACTCGATCGGTTGTTCCTTATGCCACGTTCCGAGTTACACGACGGACCCGAACGTGGCAATTCCCGTGGATTTTCAAGGGCACGTCAATGGCCCGCCGATTGTGGCGTTGAGCAATCAGCCGGTCAACCTGTATTCCGATTTGCTGATTCACGACATGGGACCGGGACTGGCCGACAACATTCCCCAGGGGCAAGCCAGCGGCAGCCAATGGCGTACGACACCGTTGTGGGGGCTATCGTTCCGAACCGTCTATCTGCACGACGGGCGCACCAGTAATCTGACCAAGGCGATTACGCTCCACGGCGGGGAAGCGACCCAGGTGATCAATAACTTCAAAGCCTTGTCGCCGTCGGATCAGGCCGACTTACTGGCGTTTATCCAATCGCTGTAAGGAGAGACGAGCCGCCCTTCGCAAGGGGGAAGGGCGGTTTTTCACGCGCAGGTGCCGCTTTATTTAACCCGTTCCGCTGCGATTAATTCCATATCTTCCGCCACGTAGTGGTGCTCGGCGCCACATTTCGGGCAGCGGGCGCGGGCGGCCTGCCGGACGACTCTTCCGGCGTGTGCCAGGGGTTTTTGATCGAAAAGACTGTAGAGACTGTACTGCGCGCAGGACTTGCACTTGAGAGCCCAGGCTTTCGGGTTCACTTTTCCTGAGTGCCTATCTGTGCGAGCACGCGTCATGGGCGGATTCCTTCCTGAGTGAAAGGAGATGCAGTCAGTCAGTCCGGCCGGCGGGAAATGGCGAATTTACCGCTGCGGCCAGCAGCCGATGCAGGTTTCGTTCCCGCGGAAATACTCGCGGCACAGCCCAAGGGTCGAAGTCACGATGTTCACTTGGGCGCGCCGGAGTGACAGAGCCGCAGCCAGGCAGTCATCACAATAGGCTCTGGGCTGGCGGGACCGGAGAAAGTGAATCACCCGTTCCGGAACGGTGTGCAAAATCGCTTCGTCTACATTCATAGGGTATCTCCCAACCGCGCGTAAGAGAGAATGGAAAAGGGGGCAGCGCAGGGACAAACTCGGGTCCTCCCCCGAAGCCCGCGAAGATCACCCGGCTGCCCCACCTGCTCCATGACTCACGGAGCAAGATCGACTACAGGGCTTGGGAGCGCGGTTAACAGAGGAGCGAACAGAGAAGGATAGGAACGAAATTGGCAACTGCGTGAATGAACTCGCCGGGACGCTCCCGAAGGAACTCGACGGTCGAACTGAAAAGATGTTGTCGAACCGGGATCACGATGACGGGCGATACCGCAGGAGTCGAGCGAAACTTAGTGACAATTGGGGCAGTATCTTCGTGGAAAGCCGTATCCGGAAGGTCGACATGAGGCAACACCTGAATCATGCCGATGATCAGCAAGGTGCCGAGCAGCAACACGGTGTATGCCGGATTGATCGACCACTTCCCCACGATAGCGAAAAGTAGCGAGGAAAGCAGGGCGCGTCAATGGCACAACAGTGGGGTGACGCGGAGCCGCGGTGGTACGACTCGATGTGACTTGTGGGCGGACGAGGCACACCAACCGAAGGCCCCGCTTCCCGCGACGTGCGCGAGAAATGGGGCTTTCTTTTCGAACTAGAAGGCTACGTAAGGTCCGGTGCCGCCGGAAGTGCTCTTTCCTTCGATGGCTTCGTAGACATTGTGTCCGAAGTAGAAGGGAAGTCCCCAGTCGAAGCTTTGGGGATTGGGGCCGGCGAGGTTGCTGAAGACGAAATTGTTCGCATTGTTGAACAGAGTTTCGGCGTTAGCCACGCTGAAGCTGACCCCGGTGCTCGCGATGGTAGCGTTGAAGTTCTGAGTGGACGACGGGCAATAGAAACCGCTGGCCCTGGTGCAGTTCGGGAGGCCGGTGGTCGTTGAGTCAAGGAAGAAATATCCGTTGGAGCCGGTATCGACGAAACTGAACGAGTACGGGGTTCCTTTATAGGTAGTGGTGAACAACCCCGAGGCGTTTAAGGGAATGACGGTGACGCCGCTGAGAGCGTTGTTCGATTCAGTGCCTATACCGAAGACCAGGGATCCAGTCGCGCTGGTTTGTCCGGAGGAAGAGACCGACGGCAGTTCGACGATGACACCGTTGTTGTCAGTTGCGAACAGAGGGATCGGATTCAGCACTTGCTGCGTCAAACTGGCAAACGAGGACACACAACCGGAACTCGGGCAAGTGTAATACAGGCCGGTCGGTGGGCTAATTCCGGACACGCAGTATGGGCCACAATCCTGGGCGAAGACGTTCACCCCCAAGACTCCGTTAGCGCCGAAGGCCGTTAAATTGTTGTCGTTGGTTCCGCCTGCCGAACAACTGACGGGAATGTTGCTGAAGGCGGGATCTCCGAAGACGTTGATGGGAACGGAACTCGCGCTTTCACCCGCGATCTTGATGTCAGCCGTGCGCACCGGGCCCCAAAGGAAACTTCCATCGATAAATTGGGTGCACTCGGCGAAAGGATTGTTGCTGGCATCGGTTTCAGTAGGGAGCGTGAGGTTGAATTCGCCGCCAGCGCTGGCGGAAAGAAGACGCAAGCCAATGGAGCCGGTGTCGACGAGAACATTGTCGATGGTTTGGCAGGTGGAGGTACCGGGGACGCAGACGGTCACTGTGGTGAAGATGCCGTTAGCGTAATTTCCGGTGACCCCGGAGTTGACCGCGAGCGTCGCGACATTCTGCCCTGAACCTGTGATGGTTTGCGTGGATTTACTGCTGCTACCCCCGCCGCAGGCGAGGGCGAGGCCGAGCCCGGAGACGACGAGCAGGGCGCCGGAGATGCGGAGAAAAGGCCAGTTACTTGATGGCATCGGCAGTCACCCCCTCGGGCAGCATGTCAGGCACATAGGCCTTTCCGAAAAATGCGCGCATATGTCCACCGGAGTAGAGAACCAGGCCGGGTTGTTCAATGACGAGCGGAGCTCCACGAGGGCGGGTCTTTGCCGCCGCGGCGGTGAAGTGGGAGAAGTAAGTCCCGAGCAATTGTTGGAAGTCCGGGCGAAACGGGCCCTGCCAGGCTACAGCGAAGACCTTGCCCTGGGGTGAGAGATATTCGCGCACAATGTTGCCGGAGGGGACACTGAGTTGATGGATGGTGTAGCCCGGGTTCTGGGTGGAGTGCAGAGTAGCCTGCAGGCGCACCTGGTCGTTGGTGATCGAGGTCGCGTCTCCGCCGAGAGCGGCGAAGGCCGGAAGCGCGAGCGCGGCGAAACCTGCAAAAACCAGCGTCAACTGACGCAAAGAGTTGGACATGGATGCTTTCCTTGGAATTTATGGGTCATGAACGGGGAATTTTGACACGTGTTGTCAGTTTAGATGAAGAGCAAGGGGTGGGGTTGCCTTTTCGGGCCTGATTTACAAGGGGGAGGGCCCACCCTCGCGGTGCGTTGCAAGGGTGGGCGTGCGCACTGAAAGTGTTGTCACGCGTTGCCGCAGCCGCTAGTCCGGTGCGATCGAAAAGGGAATGAGTTGGCCCGCCGTCCCGGTTTTTCTGGCTGGTACCAGCGGTACTTTCAGCTTTCTAGAGACTGGATTGCGGCGTTCAGGGCGTTTCCGTTTTTCCAGCGCCTCCAGCGCAGCGATCGCCTGGTCCAAATGACGACGCTGCCTCTTCAGTTCAGACACGAGCTCCCGGATATCCAATGCAGAGTTCCCCCTCAACCAGAGGATAAGGGGATTAGAACCCGCAGCGGTGAGTCGCGGGAGGGTTTTCGCAAGTTGTTCGGTTTTCAGAACAAGCGAATTCCGGTCGTTGCCCAGAATGGGGACGCAATGGTGTCTTGGCCTAAGGGCAGGGCGGGAAACGGCTTGTTGCCGCTCAGGTTCATTCGATAGAGGTTAGACCCGAGGGAAGCGCCATTCGGCGCGTGCGCCTGCGGGCCACCGCGAGGTTCCGCTATACTAGATGAAGATATGCCGATCATCGAGAACATCGCCGCGATCGCCAAGGGCATGAGCATCACGTTTCGGGAGATGTTTCAGCCCACCCAGGTGGAAAACTACCCCGACGGCCCGGGGCCGCTGAAGGGAGCGAAGTTCCAGGAGCGCTTCCGGGGCGTGCACGTGTTGCAGCGGGACGAAAACGGGCTGGAAAAGTGCGTGGCGTGCTTTTTGTGCGCGGCCGCATGTCCGTCGAACTGCATTTATATCGAGGCCGCGGAGAACACGGCGGAGAAGCGCGTGTCGGGGGCGGAGCGCTACGCCAAGGTTTACAACATCGACTACAACCGCTGCATTTTCTGCGGATATTGCGTGGAGGCGTGTCCGACCGACGCCATCACCCACGGACATGGTTTTGAGTTGGCGACGTTCAATGCCAGCAGCCTGGTGTATCGCAAGGAACAGATGCTGGCGCCTGCGCCCGCGCATCTGGGGGCGAACGCGGTCTTCAATACCGCGGAAATGCTGGAAGAACACATGCCGGCGGAGCCGGCGCCGGGAGTGTAAGACTTTCGAGATTTCGATCGAGATTGCGCGCCGGTCCTCTTTAGTTTTGGGGGCCGGCGTTTGTGTATTGAATCGAGTAGCAAGTAGCGGGTAGCGAGTAAGAACAAACCGTAAACCACAAAGGGACACGAAGGCTCACGAAGGTTTCAGGCTAACGACCAATGACGGATTTTCTAAAAGCGGTACGGGAACGCGTTGTCATCTACGACGGCGCGATGGGGACGAACATCCAGAAGCGGAACCCCACTCTCGACGACTATTGGGGGAAAGAAAACTGCTCAGAAGTATTGGTGCTGAGCCGTCCAGACATCATTCGAGACATCCATACGGATTTTCTGCGCGTGGGTTGCGACGTGGTCGAGACCGACACCTTCCAGGCGATGCGCGTTGTCCTCAGCGAGTTCGATCTGGCAGACCGGGTAAGAGAGATCAACCTCGCCGCGGTCAAACTCGCCAGAGATGTCGCGCAGCAATTCTCAACTAAAGACAGGCCTCGCTTCGTTGCTGGCTCCATGGGGCCTACGACCAAGCTTCCGTCTCTCGGCCACATCAGCTTTGATGACATGGTCGCCACTTACGTCGAACAAGCGCTGGCCTTAATCGAAGGCGGAGTGGACGTTCTTCTCATCGAAACTGCTCAAGATCTCCTCCAGGCAAAGATCGCGGTCATAGGCGCGTTCGAGGCAATGGAGAAGAGCCGGAAGCGCGTGCCAGTCCAAGTCCAAGTCACCCTCCAGGAGAGCGGGGTGATGCTACTGGGGACAGAAATCGGCGCTGCGTTAACTGCTCTGGAAGTGTTCGACGTGGACATCATTGGTCTCAATTGCGCGACCGGTCCGGCGGAGATGAATGATGCGGTTCGTTTTCTAGGTGCGAACTCGACCAAGCATGTTTCTGTGCTCCCTAATGCCGGGCTGCCGGAGAACGAAGGCGGACATCCGGTTTACAAGCTAACGCCGGAGAGTCTGGCGAAGTATCACAAGCATTTTGTGCAGGATTACGGTGTGCGCATTGTCGGCGGTTGCTGCGGGACGACTCCCGAGCATCTGAAGGCCGTGGTGGATGCGGTGGCGGGAGTGGAGCCGGCGAAGCGGGAGATCAAGCCGACGGCCGCGGCCTCGAGCGCGTACACGTCGGTGCCGCTGGATCTGGATCCCAAGCCCCTGATTGTGGCCGAGGAGATGAATACCACCACCCGGGTGGAGCACTTCCGCAATCTGGTGCGGGAAAAAAGTACGACGACATCCTGCAACTGGCGAAGAAGCTTGTAGCCGAAGGTTCGCACATGCTGGATTTGTGCTGCGCCATCGTGGGCGAGGACGAGAAGGGGTACATCTCGTCGATTCTCGAGCGGATTGCCACGCGGGTGCCGGCGCCGATCCTCGTGGATTCGACTGAGGCCGACGTGGTGGAAGAAGCGCTGAAGCGGATTCCGGGCAAAGCGATCATCAATTCCATCAATCTGGAAGATGGCGAGAAGCGGACGTCGCAAGTACTTCCAATGGCCAAGCGTTACGGGGCGGCGGTGATTGCGCTGACCATCGATGAAGACGGAATGGCGCTGACCGCCGACAAGAAAGTCGCCATCGCGCACCGGATTTTCGATCTAGCGACGAAGAAGTATGGCATTCGTCCGGTAGACATTATTTTTGACGCGCTCACTTTGCCGATTTCGACCGGGCAGGAAGACTACCGGACGGCGGGCATGGAAACACTGGCGGCGGTGAAGCGGATCAAGCAGGAACTGCCGGATGTGAAGACGATCCTCGGCGTGTCGAATATCTCGTTTGGCTTGGACGCTTATCCGCGGCGGGTGCTGAATTCGGTCTTCATGCACGAAGCGGTGGACAATGGCCTTGATATGGCCATTGTTAACTACAGCAAAATCTATCCGTTGTACAAGATTCCTCATGAAGAAGTGGAGCTGGCGAAAAGGCTGATTTACCGTCAGGGCGAGGGCGATCCGCTGCAGAAGTACATGCAGCATTTTGCCGGGACCAAAGGGAAGGCGCAGGCGTCGACGACCGCGCACGTGGAGACGTTGTCGGTTGAGGACAAACTGAAGTTCGCCATTATCAATGGCGAGAAAGCGGTGGGTGAGGGCGAGCATCGGAAGACGCTCGAAGATCTTCTGGAAGATGCGCTGAAGGAATATTCGCCGCTCGAGATCATCAACACAGTGTTGCTCGACGGTATGCGTACGGTGGGCGAGTTGTTCGGGGCGCGCAAGATGCAGTTGCCGTCGGTGCTCGATTCGGCCGGGGTGATGAAGCAGGCGGTTGCGTATCTGGAGCCGAAGATGGAGAAGACGTCGGGCTCGCAGAAGGGCACGATTGTGCTCGCAACCGTCAAGGGCGATGTGCACGATATTGGCAAGAATCTTGTGGACATCATTCTTACGAACAACGGGTATCGCGTCGTCAACCTGGGGATCAAGCAACCCGGCGACACGATTATTAAAGCGGCGCAGGAGCACAAAGCGGACGCGATTGGGCTGAGCGGATTGCTGGTGAAGTCGACACTGGAGATGAAGTATGTGATCCAGGACTTGCAGCGGCAGTCGCTGGAGTTTCCTGTGATCTGCGGAGGAGCGGCGCTGACGCGGAAGTATGTGGAAGACGATTTGCGGCGGGAGTACAAGAACGCTGTGTTCTATGCGGACGACGCGTTCGCCGGGTTGCACATCATGGAGGATCTGGCGACTCCCAACGGCGGGAAAGACGCGCGGCTGCAGGAAGGACGCACGGTGAAGGAGTACGCCAAGGCGACGGCGGTGGATGAGGAGACCGGTCCGGTGTTCGCCGAGCGTTCGCCGGTGGTGACCGACGCGCCGAATATTCCAGTGCCTCCATTCTGGGGCGTGCGGGTGCGGAAAGATTTCGATCTCCGCGAACTGTTTCCTTACATCAATGAGACCGCGCTGTTCAAGAACCAGTGGCAGTTGAAGACCGCCTCGCAACAGGATTATCTGCGGCTGGTGGAGGAGAAGTTCCGTCCCATCAAGAAGAAGCTGGAAGAGGAAATTATTGCGAGCGGGATCTTCGAGCCGAAAGTGGTGTATGGATATTTTCCGGCGCAGGCGGAGGGGAATGACGTCGTCGTTTATAACCCCGAAAACCTTAACCACCAAGGACACGAAGGGGCACAAAGGGAAATCCTAAGATTCACTTTTCCAAGACAGAAAGAAGGGCGGAGGCTGTGCATCTCTGACTTCTTCGCTCCCAAGAGTTCCGGCAAGATGGATGTGATTGGGCTGTCGCTGGTGACAATCGGTTCCAAGGCTTCGGAAGAGACGCAGCGCTTGTTCGAGGGCGGGGAGTACACGCGTTATTTATATTTGCACGGGATGAGCGTGGAGACAGCGGAGGCCCTGGCGGAGTATCTGCATAGGAAGATGCGCGAGGAACTGGGGATCGCGGGCGAGGACTCTCCGCATATCCGGGATCTCTTCCATCAGAAGTATCGCGGGTCGCGGTATTCGTTCGGGTATCCGGCGTGTCCGAACCTGGAGGATCAGACGAAATTGTTTGCCTTGCTCAAGCCGGAAGAGAATGTGGGCGTGCGGCTAACTTCGGGATTTTTGTTGGAACCGGAGCAATCGACGTCGGCAATCGTGGTGCACCATCCGGCGGCAAAGTATTTTGTGGTGTAGGCACAGTAGTCAGTAGTGAGTGGCTAGTAGCGGGCGAAGCCTTCCTTTGAATCCCCATTCGAAATCTTAAAACGCTGAGGGCGCTGAGAACCGCCGCGGAGAGCGCGGAGACAGGCGGAAGAGCGGAACCGGGTTACTTGCAGTGAGTGATATTGCCTGCCGGGTATTGCAGCGTTCGTTCACGAGGGGACAGGCTAAGGGGTTGAAGCGATCCAGGGATTAAGCAGAGCAACCCCGGTAGCTTCAACGGGTCGGGTGTCTCGCGTGACCAGGGTAAGTTCGTGATACAGGGCCGTGGCAGCCAAAAGCGAATCGATGACTGGTAGGGGATGCCGCGACTCTCCGCAGATTTTTCCCCAACGATCCGCCACGGCTTGATCGATGCTGAGGATCCGTCCTTCGAAACGCAAAACCAAATCGCGATTGAGCCAGGTTTCGAGAGCGACGCGACGTTTTGTGTCGGGAACCAATGTGATCCCTTTGCGGATCTCGCCCAGCGTAAGCACACTGAGGTTAAGCAATTGTTCGTCCGTGGCTTCTATCCATCGCACCACGCCAGAGTTCGGCCCGGGTTTGATCAGTTCCGAGACGACGTTGGTGTCGAGCAGGAACCCGGTCACAGATCGACCTTGCGCCCAAAATCTGTTTTGCGGTCGAGATTGACTCGAACTTCGGCGAGCGGCGATTCCGCGAAGAACTTGACCAGGCTCCGAGGCTGGCGTTCGCGTCCCACCAGACGTTCAAATTCTGCTGCTGGCAGAATGACAACGGCTTCTTTGCCCTGGCGGGTAACGTATTGGGGGCCTTCAGCAAAGGCTCGACGGAAGACTTCGCTAAAGCGGGCCTTGGCGGTCTGCAACTGCCAGCGAGATGTTTTAGGTTTCGTCATTAGACTAGTCAGACTAGTCTGAATTATAAGATATGAATCAGATTTGCGCAAGCGGCGAGAAGCATCCCTGCCCGGGAGGGCCTCGAGCGAGCGGTGCCTATTGCGTGGGCGCTTGAGGTGCCGTCTGCGGAGTGAGTGAGGGGGCGTCCGGAACCCGCTTCAGGTAGGGGAATACCGGGGTGATTTCGAAGGGAATTTTTTCGCTGGCCAGGCGGACCGGGGCGGCTTTGGCCTTTAGCAGTTCGATGCGATCGCTCCAAGGGTCGATTTTGACGCGGCTCCCGAGGGGCAGGGCAGCGATCTGATCGACGCTGGCGATTTCCAGCTTGGGCGCGGTTTTCGTCAATTCCGCGAGACGCAATTCGTCGCCTTCTTTCAAGGCATTCCCCAGGTGCGGGTGAATCAGGTTCGGCAGCTCGGCGGAGCGGAGTTGCAGCGTCTTCAGAAACAGGCCAGCTTCGGCCAGTTTGTCTTTGTAGGGAGATTTGGCGAGCAGCTCTGCCGCTTTGCGATTAGCGGCGTCTTCCTGGGCTTCATCCAGACGGAAATCGAATTTCTGCAGGGTCTTCTCGTTGGAGAAAAAGAGACTGTTCCAGGAAGCGTACTTGTCTTCCGAGGAATGCCCGAGAACGATATGGCCGAGCTCGTGGGCAAGGATGGCGGCGAGCGTGGCTTCGTCTGGCAGAACGTCGAGCAGGCCACGGCTGACGACGATCACGTGTCCGAAGGAGAACGACTCCAGCGGCGCGGTAAGCAGCACGCGGCAGCGCACTTCCGGCTTGATGTCGAGCTGATTGGTGATGATCAGATTGCGGGTGACGGTTTCGAGAATCTGGTCGACATCTCCGTCGGGAGCCATCAGCCCAGCCACCTGCAGGCGTTCGATGATGTTGTCTTCGGTGGAGTACTGAAATTTGCGAACGCTGAGGCGGCCGCTGAGATCGACTCCCGAGTCTTTTTTCCGGGTGGCGTCGGCGGGGACCTCATCCGCGAGCGGTTGCGCATATTCGCGGAGATCGCCGGCGTGCTGCAAGTCGTATCCCCAGACGCGAGTGAGGGCCTTGTAGCGGATGGCCGGTCCGAGCTTGGAATGTTCGTCAGGCTCTTCGCTGTAGGAATACGCGGGAAGCCAGACGTGGGGAAGCACGTTGAGGCGCCAGGTTTCGAAATGCACGCCTTCGCGGGCGCCCACATAAGTGCCGTTCATGCGGACGATATGGTAGTCCTGATCCTCCACCCAAATGCGGCCGAGGAAGCGCCCGTTGCCGGAGTGCGGCTGCGGCTGGACGTCGATCACGAAGCAACGAACATCGCCCAGCATCTCGCTGCGCACGGGGGTGAAGTTGTAATGCTTACGGTCGAGATGGCCGGGATCGAAAAGCAGAGTACGGGCGAAATCGACGCCGGAGGGCTTTTCATCAATGATGCCGGTCATGCCGCTCAGCACGCGGGATCGGATGCCGGAATCGCCCAGGTAAGAGACTTCGCTGAAGCCGTCTTTGAAGCTGAGTTGGCCGAGGAAATACTGGTCGCGCACTGGAACCGCACCGAGTTTGGCGTCGGGTTTAGTGTCCTGTACGTAGGTCTCGGCGACGGGATGCAGGTTGCGCATGAGGTTGAAGATGTCGTGTTCGCGCTCGATAACGCGGTCCGTGAACTGATCAAAGGTGAGGGACGGCGAAGCCGGATGCGCCGGTAATTGAGCGACGGCGGGAGCGAGCAGGAGCAGAATGGCTAGGGAGACGGTAGTAGTTGAGACAGACATGCGCTTCCGGGCGGCTCCAGTCGAGCTGGTTTCAGAAAGACTGTGGGTGGCCGACTTTGCGGGTACTGAGATTGTGCTACGAAAGTGGGGCAAAGACAACGCCCTCGTTTGAGAGCGCGAAAAAGACCTCGTGCAGGGTTAAGTGAACGAGGTCCTTATGCAGTCAGCGCATTGTTGGGGTGTCCCGGCTCCAGGAAAGCCAGGACATTCAACGGCGGGAGTGTAAGCACGGAGGAGACTGGAAGCAATCAGTTTTACATAACTTTACCTCGGAATGGGAAGGCGACTGGTTGCGAACGCTGCCCGATTGGACGGATTGGTTTACCTTAGAGTAGGTTGGCTCAGAGCAACGCAAGGAGCATACGCATGGCGGATTTGATGAGGACTTCGAACCCGGCGCTGAATGCGAAAGCATTTGATGTGGAAGGCGCGGGGTACGGCGAGAGCATGACGATCTCAGGCACCGTGAACAAGACCGGGATCCTGCTGATCTGTACGGTGGCAACGGCGGCCTGGACCTGGAACCAGTTTCTCAACTCGCACACGCCGGAGGCGGTGGCGCCCTGGCTGGCGATTGGCGGGATCGGCGGATTCATCGTAGCGCTGGTTACGATCTTTAAGAAGACTTGGTCGCCAATCACTGCACCGCTTTATAGCCTGCTGGAAGGATTGGTGCTGGGGGGAGTATCGGCCTTGTTTGAGCTTCGCTTCCCGGGAATCGCGATCCAGGCTGTCGGCTTGACGTTCGGCACACTGGTAGCCCTTCTGCTCGCATACCGGTCGGGATTGATTCGCGTCACTGACAAGTTCCGTCTGGGCGTAGTGGCTGCGACCGGCGGAATCATGCTGTTTTATCTTGCCACGCTAGTGTTGGGATTCTTTGGAGTGCACTTTACGTCGATCTATGGGGCAGGTCCGATCGGGATCGGTTTCAGTGTGTTTGTGGTGATTATCGCGGCGCTGAATCTGGTTTTGGATTTTGATTTCATCGAGAGCGGAGCGCGGGCCGGAGCGCCGAAATATATGGAATGGTATGCGGCCTTCGGGCTGATGGTAACGCTGATCTGGCTCTACCTTGAGATTCTGCGGCTGCTCTCGAAGTTGCGCAGCAGGGATTGAGAAGCCAGGTTTCGGCTCTAGAGGGATCGACATGGGTGATGACAGGAAAACAGATCGGGAATTGGGGATGGACCGGGCGATTACGCGGCGCGATTTTTTGAATGGCGTCGCGATTGGCGTGGGCGGTTTGGCGATGCCGACATGGGCTGCGTCGCTTGACGAGCCGGCGTATGCGCCGGAGAAGGCGCCGACGTACTATCCACCGGCGCTCGAGGGCATGCGCGGCAATCACGACGGGACCTACACCTACGCGCACAAATTGCGCGATGGAGATTTCTGGGAGGGCGAAGGAAGCCCCGCGAGCACGGGGGAGAGTTACGACCTGGTGGTTGTAGGTGGGGGGATCAGCGGGTTAGCGGCAGCCTACTTCTACCGCAAGCATGCGGGGAAGAGCGCGAAGATTCTGATTATGGATAACCACGACGATTTTGGAGGTCACGCCAAGCGCAACGAGTTTCAGGCGGGCGGGCGCATGGTGCTCAGTTACGGCGGAACCCAGTCGATCGAGAGTCCATCGGAATACAGCGCGGTTGCGATTGGGCTGCTGAAAGAACTGGGCATCGACACCCAGAAGTTTTACAAAGCCTTTGACCAGAAACTCTATTCGTCGATGAAGCTGACGACGGGCGTGTTCTTCGACAAGGAAACATTCGGCGAGAACCGTCTGGTAGCGGGCATGGGAACGCAGCCTTGGAAGGAATTTCTGGCGAAGACGCCCTTGTCGGAAGTCGCCAAGCGCGACATCGAGCGCGTGTACACAGAGAAGGTCGACTATCTGCCGGGGCTCACGCGGGAACAGAAGCGGGCGAAGCTGGCGAAGATCAGTTATGCGGATTTTCTGACGCAAATCGTGAAGTTGAGTCCCGAAGTACTCCCCTTTTTCCAGACCAAATCGGACGACCTGTTCGCGGTGCATATTGACGCGGCCCCGGCGCTCTATTGCTTCCTTGGGGGAGATGATTACGACCAGCCCTATCCGGGATTTGACGGCCTGGGATTGAAGGAGAGCACGGGGCGCGGGCCGGAGAAGCCGGATCCCTACATCTTTCACTTTCCCGACGGCAACGCATCGATCGCGCGCATGCTGGTGCGCTCGCTGATTCCGGGATCGATCCCGGGCAACACCATGGAAGATATCGTGACCGCGCGGGCCGACTACAGCAAGCTGGATCAGCCGGCGTTGCCCGTGCGCCTCCGGCTGAATACGACTGTGGTGCAGGCACGCAACGCGAAGGCGGCTCCGGGAGTGGAGATCGCGTACATGCGGGGCGGAAAGTTGCTTAGCGTCCGCGGGAAATCGGCGGTGTTGGCCTGCTACAACACCATGATTCCGTACCTGTGT
Source organism: Terriglobia bacterium (assembly GCA_963832635.1). Lineage (GTDB taxonomy): Bacteria > Acidobacteriota > Terriglobia > Terriglobales > Acidobacteriaceae > DATFTE01. Next base: position 204,871 of record CAWHVH010000009.1, read on the forward strand.
CCGGAACTGCCGGAGAAGCAGCGGGACGCGCTGTCGTATCTGGTGAAAGCGCCGCTGGTGTACACGCATGTGGCGCTGCGCAACTGGGTGCCGTTTCAAAAGCTGGGTGTGCGCGATGTGGTCGCGCCCGGAAGTTATCACCCGTACGTGGCGCTGGATTTTCCGGTGAGCCTGGGGCAATACGAATTCCCCAGCAAGCCCGAAGAGCCGATGGTGTTGTTCATGCTCCGGACGCCGTGCAAGCCGGGGTTGCCGGAGCGCGAGCAGCACCGGGCGGGGCGGCATGAGTTAATGCGGACTCCGCTGTCTACATTTGAACGAAATATCCGCGAGCAGCTGGGGAGGATGCTGGGGCCGGCGGGATTCGATCCGGCGCAGGATATTCAGGGAATCACGGTGAACCGCTGGGCGCACGGATACGCGTACGGATACAACCCCTTGTTCGATCCGGACTGGAAAGAAGGGGAACAGCCGTGGGTGGTGGGGCGCCAGCGCTTCGGGCGGATCGCGATTGCCAATTCGGATGCGGGGGCGTCGGCATACACGGATGCGGCGATTGATCAGGCCTACAGGGCGGTTCAAGAGCTGGTGGCCAGTAGCTAGCAGCGGGGAAGAGATTGCTCAAGAAGATCGTGATCGGCGCAGTGCTGGGATTGGCACTCCTTTATCTCGGAGACTACGCGGTGGTGCGGTTGCGCCACGAGCCGACGGGGACGGTCACAGTGCGGCATTATATGGCGATCCAGGAAAAGGCAAATCGCGTGGAATACGTTTTCAACGGAGCGGAAAACGAAACCTGTGCCCACTCGATTTTTCCCCAGATGGGCTACCCGCCATGCTGGTATCTCAGCCGGCACCCGGAGCAGCGCGTAGAGATTTGAACCTGTCGAGCGCGGCCCCGGCGTGCCGCAAATCAGTTTCGGCGAAATCCCGCAATCACTCCGGATCGGTAGGATCGTTGAACAAGATCGTCAACTTGATGCTGCCATGTCCGAACTGAGGAAAGTTAGGCTGAGTGGGATCACCGGGATCCAGGGTTGACGCCGTATCGTCCGGTGGAAACAACACCAGCGAGTTCAGGAACGAGATCAAGGCAGCCGAGTCGTTCGGCTTCAGCGCCGCGAATGCATCCCGCGCCGCCTGGGCTTCTCCACCGTGGCGAAGGATGACCGCGTTCAGGTTGATACTGCGGCCGTCGTGTCCGTAGGGAGCAGTGCTGCCAACACCCCAGAGAGGACGGGTTATGAATTGGGTCTGGAGGGTTCCGTCCCAATTGCGTTCGTAGAAGTTGGTGCCCAGGTCATGCCGCTTGAAATCCGTAAAAATGTCCTGCACCACGAAACTGCCGTCCAGCGGCAGCTTCAAGTCGGGATATCCGCTGCCATCGTTGATGTCCTGATAGAGCGTTGTAGCAGTGGAGAACAAGGTATTGAAAATCCCCTTGACGGGATCGTAATCGGTTTCCACGTCGGCCACACGACGGTCGTGGTTGATGGTGAGATCGGGAACGTGACACGAGGCACATCCGATTCTCACAAACACTTTGCGGCCATGGTCCGTGGTGCTGGTCTGAAGGTCATGCCCCGGTTTGAAGTAGTTGAGGAGGTAGAACTCGAGGTGGTCCACGATCGCAGGATCAATCTCGTTTCCATTCTCGGGATCGGGCAGAGGGGGCGGGCTGATCGTGTCTTTCGAGCCATCCAGCACCATTCCGGAAGGAGTGACCACACGGCCCCCCTGACTGGCTGTCAGTATGTCCGGGTCCGACGAGGCCTCCAGCCCCATTTCGTTGTGGAGAGCGCCCACGATGAATTGCCGGATGGAGAAAACTGAGCCTTCGGCGAAGAATGGCTTCACGCGCAGATCCGCATCGACGCCCACGACTTTTGAAGTGTCGAGGCTTCCGTCGGGATTGGCCGTGATGGAGCCAAAGCTGACGCCCTTACTCGCGAGTTTCATGGTGACCGAGCGATGGAACTGGGCGGCTTTGGCAATGGCAAGATCGCGGGTGGCGCGCAGGTCGGCGGTCATTTCATCCCCCAGCATTTCGCGGAGGCCGAGTCCGAACAGGTGGGGAGTGTCGCGGCTGTCGGGACGAGTCACGACATCTCCGCCAAAACCGGCTGCGCCGCGCGGGCGGCCGTGGCAGCCAGCGCAACTATCGGCAAGTCCCGCGCCGATGGCGATGTCGGTATTGAGATCGCCGACACCGTCACCCTCGCCAGCGCCCTGTCCCTGCAAGCGCGTGAACTTGCGCTGGAACAACTGCCGGCCGCGGCGGATGGAGCGAAAGGGGTCGCGATTGATAATGAAAATGGAGGAATTGACGGTAGTCAGATTCCCCCGCCCGGCCCCGACCTCGTCAGTTAGAGACTTGTTAATGCCGGCCTTGGCGTTGTTAGTGGCTTGAGTGTTATCGGTCAATTGCGCAGAGGCGGAGATGGCTACAAACAGCAGTAGCGTTACCGCATAACCGCAAGCAGCGACAGTACGAAATGTTCTCATGAATTGGAGTCCTCCCCCGGCCTCCAATGCGAGCCCACATCTGGAAGCGCATGTCCCATCGCGGGGCCGCGCGAAACGTCCTACTACTGTTATCGAAAACGGAGGGCAAAAGACGACAACCTCATCGCGGGAAATGGGGGAAGGTCGAGGCTCACCGTGGGTGGTCCGCCGCCAGTTGACGGAGGATAAAGGAGTTGTTGGGAAGTCTCTGGTTCCAGGTGCGCCACAGATCCAATCGGCGCGTTTCCATGGCCTCCGCTTTGGCGGTCTGGCCGGTGCGGCGATAAACCCGGGAGAGAGCCGCATAGAGGCGTGAGAGCTTGGGCGCATCCCGCAAATCATTGGACGGCTGCGGATTGGCTGCCATCACTTTGTCGAGCAATTGCTCATAGAGTGGCACGGCACGAGTAGGACTACCCTGTTCGGCTTCATAATTTGCCAGTGCAAAGGAAACGATGTAGGCGTCGCTGTCGAGTTTGATCCGTGTTGCAGGGTAGCCCTTCGTGTCTTTGAGGATTGCCAAGGCGGCATCAATGCGCTGTTTGGCCTCAGAAGCCCGATGCAGACGGAGCAAAGCGTAGGAAGAGTTTGCCAGCAGCACCGCCTGGTCACGCCTTGCCGGCAGACTGTTGTGAGTCTCGCCAATCCGTTTCAACGCCTGGTCGTACACCATGAGCGCGGCTCGGGGGTCCCGCGCACGCATGATATTGCCGAGGGCGATGCCGGAGTTTGCCACGCGACCGCGACTAGTAGCGTCGTCAGGATCCTTCTGGGCTGCCTGCTCCGCCAAGTTGAAAGCCCGCTGAAGAGCCTGAATTGCGTCGGCGGGCCGACCCAGATTGACGCCGCCATCCTCGCCAAGAATGAGGCCTTCGCGCAAATAGATACCGTACTCATCGATCATGCGCAAAGTCGGGTTCTCATAAGCCGACTGCTCCGCTAACGCGCGTGCTTGCTGAATGGCTTGCAGCGCTCCATCCAAATCGCCCTGGTAGCGCCGTGCATTGGCCAAGAGACTGAGTCCTTGAGCCACCCGGTACTGTGCAGTAGGGATGGGCCGCATGATTTCAATCATCCGTTCTGCGTAGGGGATGGCGTTCGCGTACATGTGCATGTTGAGATAAGCCAGGGCGATGTTTCCGTAGGGGCCGGCAGCGTCGATCCGGTCAGAATCGGGAATGTCGCCGAGGCGGAGGAATGCATCGAGGCATTCGGCCGACTTGTGCGCGTGCGTCAATGCATCGCTGTTGCGGTGCTCTTCTTGCGCAAGGATCATGCGATCGTTTGCGATGGTGCCTGCGAGGAATAGAGCCTTTCGATTTCGGGGGCGGGCCGCCAGCACCGTGTCGATCAGTTCGTCTGCCTTCTTCAAGCTCGCCTCGGCTTTCGCGGGCTCACCCAGGTTCAGTTCCGTAGGCACGCCTTGAACGCGGCCAACGCGCCAGTATCCTTCGGCGATCTCGAGCGAGAGGTCAAGATCCCCACGAGTTGCAGGGGCCAAGCCGTCCAGATATTCCAGAGCCACCGAGACGAGACGCTCGCGGGCCTGGGTGGAGCCCGGCAGATCTCGAATTTCCTTGTCCAGGTCAAAGATCCGGTTGGAGAGTTGCCGGAGTTGTGTGAAGCGCTGTTCGGCAACGGCCCGTTCATGGTTTGCCACGTACAGACCGGCCGAGAGACTGGCGACGACCAGCAGAGAGGCAGCTACTGGAAGCCAGTGCCGCCGCAGGAACTTGGTTGCCCGATAGCCGATAGTGTCGGGCCGAGCGCTGATGGGTAGGTGTCTGAGATGGCGGTGCAGGTCATCCGCGAACGCGGAAACCGAGCGGTAGCGTTCCTGCGGGTCCTTCCGTAATGACTTGGCGATGATGGTATCGAGATCGCCGTGGAGGCGTCGCCGAAGCTTTTCAGGGGTGGTGGCGCGTGTGGCAGCGTGGTGGAGGGCGGTCTTACCTTCGGAGGCGTCCCGCTCCACGATGTCAGACATACGCGGGGGTGCGGTCTCGACGATGGCTTTGACCAGGCTCGCGGTGGAATGGGTATGAGAGCCCGCCGGGTGCTGCCCAGTGAGCAGCACAAAAAGCAGCAGACCCAATTCGTAGATATCGGTGGCGGTGGTTATGGGGCCGCCGGTGACTTGTTCGGGCGCGGCATACTCCGGCGTGAGCGCCGACGCGCCTTCGCGCGTCAGCATAGTTGGGGTCCCGGGGTGAGCTTCATCTTCGAGCAGCTTGGCAATGCCGAAATCCAGGAGTTTCACCTGCCCGCCGGTTGTAACCAGCACATTGGAAGGCTTGATGTCGCGGTGAACGATGAGATTGGCATGAGCGTGGGCCACCGCCGACAGCACATCGAGAAACAGGCGGATGCGGGCGTCCACGTCGAGCGTGTGCCCGTCGCAGTATTGATCGATATGCTGACCGTCCACGTATTCGAGGACCAGGTAGGGCTGTCCAGCCGGGGAGACGCCGGCGTCGAGGAGTTCGGCAATGTGGGTATCGGCAAGCCTGCCGAGGATCCTGCCCTCGCGTTTGAAGCGCTGTTCGGCCTCGCGTCCGGCGAAACCAATGGTCAGGAACTTGACGGCAGCCCGCCGCTCAAAGCGTCCGTCATTACGTTCCGCGAGCCAGACGGTGCTCATGCCACCTTTGCCGATGGGCGATAAAAGCGTGTAAGCGCCGATCTGCTGGCCTGCCAGACCCGGCGGCTGCGGCAGTGGGAGAGGGGATTGTTCGAGGAAACCCTCCTGTAGGAGAGCGGAGTGTTCTGCCAAAAGAGCGTGCAGAAAGTCAGCCATAGCGGGATGCTTATCGCGCAGCGAGGTCAGCCAGGCGGCGCGCTGCTCCGTCGGCAGGGCCAGGGCCTGATCCAGGTAAGGACTTACATCACGCCAGCGATCCGGGTCGAGCGTGGGCATCGTTTCCTCAGAGGGATAATTCCTCGCGAAGGTTCTGGTGGAGATAAATGCGGGCTTTCTCCCAATTCCTTTGCACGGTGCGCTCCGATACATCTCTCATGGCAGCGATTTCGGCGAAGGAGAAGCCACAGAAGAATTTCAGATCGACAATCTCGGCGAGCGCGGGGTCCACCTTGGCAAGCTCATCGAGAGCCTCGCCGATGCGCCTCAGTTCGCGGTCGTCGACGGGGTTCTCGGGAACTTCAGTAGCGAGCGAAGTAATCTCGAATTGGCCGCCGCGTTTCTGGGCGCGCCGGTTGCGAGCATGATCGATGATGAGTCCGCGCATGACTCGCGCTGCATAACCCATGAATCGCGCGCGATCGGGAAACGAGGAGCCCTCTCGTTCGGCAATGTCGAGATAAGCCTGGTGCAGGAGAGTAGTAGCGCTCAGACTCACGGGAACGCCGTGCCGCGCGAGTTCGCGTTTGGCCAGGCGGCGCAGTTCGGAGTAGAGCACCCCGAAGAGCGCATCGGCGGCGGAAGGGTCACCTTGCTCGACAGCGTGGATGAGCGATGCGACGATGGGCTCATTCGAATTCTCCATAGCCCAGTCCTTGTGCGCGACAGCCTCTCGTACTTCTACCCATTAGTCAAGCGTTGGGAGACCACCTGGCGCAATGGATGGGGCCTGTACCGATCGATGTCCCTCCTAATCCCAGCCTTTTGAAGGGCCTGCGGACGGCATCTATACAGGGCTTTTCCTCATCTAAATGTATTGAGGATGATCAATATGAAACTGTCGTGGATGAAGACGGTGCTGGTTTTCTTCCTGGCAGTGGTTTTATCTGCGCCGGCCTGGGCTGATACCCGCGGCGCAAATACGGCGCTACCGGGAACTCTGAACTATGTGGAAGGGCAGGCTTCGATGGGTGCGGAAACCCTGAACTCGAAGTCCGTCGGCTCAGCGGAACTGCAAGCGGGCCAGACGTTGACCACCGACGACGGCAAGGCTGAAATTCTGCTGACGCCGGGGGTGTTTCTCCGCCTCGACGGCCACAGTGCCGCAACCATGGTGTCCCCGAACTTGACCGATACGCAGGTCGAGATCCGGCGCGGACGCGCCATGGTGGAAGTCGCAGAACTATACAAGGCGAACGATATACGGATTCTGGAGAATGGCTCGATCACGCGCCTGGAGAAGCCGGGCTTGTATGGATTTGACGCTGGCCAGGGCCAGGTTCGAGTGTTCGACGGCAAGGCCATGGTGCGTGACGGCGATCGCGAAGTGACGCTGAAAGGCGGACGCGAAATTTCGCTCAACACCGGCGACCGCTTCAAGGCAGAGAAGTTCGACAAGAAGGCGTACGAGTCGAGCGATCTGTATCGCTTCAGCAGTCTGCGTTCCGCCTATCTCGCGGATGCGAATATGGATGCGGCTCGCATCTACGTGAACGGCTTCGGATACGGTCCGGGATGGTCCGGCGCGGGCTGGTACTGGGATCCGTGGTTCAGTGCGTACACCTTTATCCCCGGTGACGGAATTTTCTACAGCCCATTCGGCTATGGTTTCTACTCGCCGCTGTGGGTGTACCGGGCTCCGTACTTCTGGGGCGGACATTACTATCGCTCGTTTAATGATGGATATCGGACACCAACCTTCGCGCGTCCCGCACCTGCGGTTCGTGGGGAAGGGATGAGAGCGCCGGTGATGCGCGGCCCATCCGTGAATGGTGGTTTCCATGGAGGTAGCTTTGGGGGCTTAGGCAGACCCCGGTAAGATCCTTCCTCCTGAGGACGGGGCGCTCCGGCGCCCCTTTTTTTTCAGCAATTTCCAGACTCGACAGGCTGCAGGCAACGGCGAGCCGTCAAGCGGCAACAAAAGCTGGGAGTCTTGAAGGACGGAGGAAACGACATGGGTCATGGATGGAAGTGGACCAAGTCTGTACTGCTGAGCGCCGCCCTGATGGTGCCGCTGGCGACCATCGGGTGCGCCGAGCATCACGCTTACCGGGTATACGATGCCGACTATTCGGACTATCACAACTGGGACGCCAACGAGCGCGTCTATTACAACCAATGGGAAACGGAAACCCATCGTCCGGACCGGGATTTCCGCAAGCGCTCGCCGGATGAACAGAAAGACTACTGGAGCTGGCGGCATAAGCATCCGGATCGCGACCACGATCACGACCAACACTAGAACGTTGAGATATTGCCGAGACGCGGCCTTTTCGGAGGCCGCGTTTTTCTTGGCCGGGAAGTCCGCAGTCTTTCTCGTTGACAGGCTGGCGGCGCACGGGCAGAGTTCTGCGATGAGGCCGATGGTTCGCACGACCGGTGCGTATGCACGCGGAATGGAGTGAACTCGTAAAGGAGAAATTCAATGATCCTGGGAGCGCACGTACTGCTCTACAGCTCGGATGCAGCGGCCGACCGGAAGTTCTTTCGCGACGTGCTGGGATTTCCCTATGTGGATGTGGGGCACGCCTGGCTGATTTTCGGCTTGCCGGCGGCGGAGATGGCGGTGCATCCGATTGAGATAACCGATGATGCCACCCAACAGCACGCAGGACATCGGATGCTGGGGGCGGTGCTGTATCTGATGTGCGACGACTTGCCGGCGCTCATGAAAACGCTAAAGGACAGGGCGGTCGATTGCACAGAGGTAGAAAAGGAGTCGTGGGGAATCCGGACCACCATCCGTTTGCCGAGTGGTGGGGAAATCGGTTTATACCAGCCCAGCCACGAGACCGCGCTGGGGTTGAAGCCGAAAAGCACCTAAGTGTGGAACCGCTGGTTGGATAGCTAAACTCCTCGTCGCTACCTGCCGATAGGTTTCCTGTAGGCCCGTGTCCTGGGCTTCTGACGCCCCTATGTCTTGCGGTCTTCCAGTCGCGTTATTGATTTTGGGGAAGAAACAAGCTTCGGTTTCCGGCGGTTTCCTGCCGGCGAATCTGGACGCGTGGAGCGCGTGGCTGGTCGCGATATTCGTAGTGCTCCTGGCGTATCAGCAGTGGCGCCTTTATCGCTTCCGTCAGGAGGCGGCAAAGCGGGAAGAGTTGTTTCGCATTGTGACGGAAAATGCCGCCGACATGATCGGGCTGGTGGATCTGAAAGGGCGGCGGCTCTACAGCAGTCCAGCCTACGAGAAAGTGCTCGGTTACACGGCCGCGGAGTTGGCGAAGACTTCGTCATTCGAGCAGATTCACCCGGAAGACCGCTTCCAGGTTCTGGAAGCCGCAAGGGAAGCACGGCGGACGGGTGTGGGGAAAAAGATGGAGTACCGCATCCGCCATAAAGATGGGAGTTGGAAAGTACTGGAGTCGTCAGCGAGCACCATCAGAAACCGGCAAGGCGAGGTAGAGAAGCTGGTCATTGTGAATCGTGACATCACCCACCGGAAACGCGCGGAAGAACTGCTGGAACACGGTTCGTTTTGAAGACCCTTTGACGGGGCTGCCAAACCGGCGTCTGTTCCTGGACCGCTTGCAACGGACGCGGACCAGGGCGCAACGGAATCCGGAGTTCCAGTACGGGGTTCTGGTTGTCGACGTGGATGGCTTCAGCGTGTTCAACGAAACCATGGGGCAGGCGGCCGGGGATCGTATGATCCGCGAAATTGGAAAACGACTCGAGATCTCTCTGCGCGGGGATGACACGGTGGCTCGTCCCAAGGGCCGGTTACCGATTCCTGATCCCCTGCTGTCCGATTGGGTGGCGACGAGTTCACCATATTGCTGGAAGGGGTTCGCGATCCGAGCGACGCGGTGCGCGTGGCGAAGCGAATTCAGACCGCATTGGCGGCGCCGTGGCCGAGCGAGGGTCGGGAAGTGCTGGCTTCGGTGAGCATAGGAATCGCGCTGAGCACAACGCTCAACGAGCGCAGTGAGGATCTGTTGCAGGATGCGGACACGGCGATGCGCCGTGCCAGGGCCACGGGCGGCGCGCGCTGCGAGGTGTTTGACGAAGGCATGCACTCGCGGGCGATGAATCGGCTGAAGCTGGAAGCGGAATTGCGGAACGCGATCGAGCAGCAGCAGTTCCAGCTTTACTACCAGCCCATTTTTCACTCAGGCCACCAGGCAGATTACCGGCTTTGAGGCGTTGCTGCGCTGGCGGCATCCGCTGCAAGGTGTGATCTCCGCCGACAAGTTCATTGCCGTCGCCGAAGACGTTGGCCTGGTAGTCAAGGTCGGAAAGTGGGTGGTGGGCGAGGCCTGCCGGCAGTTACACGCCTGGCAGGAAAAGTATCCGGCGGCTCTGCCCTTGAGCATGACCGTGAACCTTTCCGCAAAGCAGTTGGCGCATGCCGGCCTGATCGAAGATATCAAATCGGCTCTGCAGTCGGCCCCGGTTGCTTCAAAGACGTTGCAGGTGGAAATTACCGAGAGGGCGGCCATGGCGGACGCCAAACTCACCTACGAGGTTTTGAGCCAGCTTCAACTTTTCGACGTGCGTGCGAGTTTGAGTGAGTTTGGAGCGGGCTCTTCTTCGCTGCCGTGGCTGCTGCGTTTTCCACTTGACGAGTTAAAGATCGATCGAAACGTCGTGGGAAGCGTGCTGGCTGACCGCGACAGTGGCGATGTCGTCAGCCTGGTTATCAGTATGGCGCGCGAGTTGAAGCTGAAGGTGGTCGCGGAAGGAGTCGAAAGTGCGGTTCAGTTGAATCGATTGCAGGCGCTGGGCTGCGAGTTTGCGCAAGGATACCTGTTTTCGCATCCCGTGGACGCGGCCAAAGCAGAACAGTTTCTGCAGCAGCAGAGCAAACGGGTAAGCGCGAGCAAGTAACAATGGCGGAGAGGGTGGGATTTGAACCCACGATACCCGTTAAGGTATGTCCGCTTTCGAGGCGGATCGTTTCAACCGCTCACGCACCTCTCCGCAGCAAAACAGTAGCCAGTAGTGAGTAGCCAGGAAATCCCAGCTACCAGCTATCAACGACGGCTCTTAAAGAACGATTGCAGCAGGTCGGCGCAACGGCCGGCCAGCACCCCGGAGCGGACTTCCATCTGGTGATTCAGTTGGGGGTGGTTGAGGACCTCCAGCACCGAATGGACTGCTCCCGCCTTGGGGTCGTCGGCGCCGTAGACCAGGCGTTTGATTCTGGCGTGAATCAGCGCGCCGGCGCACATGGCGCACGGTTCAATTGTAACAAACAGCTCACAGTCTCCCAGACGATGGTTACCCAAGGTAGCACCAGCCTGGCGGAGGGCGACAATTTCGGCGTGGGCCGCGGGATCGGAGTCGGCGATGTTGCGATTCCAGCCGCGAGCGATGACTTTTCCTTCGTACACGACGATTGCGCCGACGGGGACTTCTCCGGCGTCGAGGGCGCGCTGGGCGGCACGCAGCGCCTCTTCCATGAAAAGCTCGTCGTTGCTGGTTGGTCGTTCGTCGTTGGTCATGAGTGAGGTCGCCAGCCTGTCCAGTAGAGCGTTAGTCGGGCTCGCGGTCAACCTGGAAGGCTGAATTACTTCGCGGGAAATCGCAGGAGAATCGGGTTGGTGAACTGTTCCCCGGGCTTGAGTTTGCCCTGATCGTCGATCTTGCTCCAGCCGACATTTCCCGTGACGTAGATCATCCCTCTGGCTTTGATCGCATGCGTGGGGTCTCCCAGGCGCGGGCTGGCTTGCTCGACAACCTCGAGCGACGCGATCGCGGTCTGATCGTGGTTCAGGCGGAGGCGCACGATACGCTCGGGGTCAGTGCCGTTCTGGATGCCGATGAGCGTGTCTCCGGCGAGGCAGAGGCCATCGAGTCCAGTGATGGCCATTTCTTCGGGATGCGGAAGGTAGTCGACCTTGCCGCTGGCAAGATCAATGACTGCAATTCCCATGGGATAGTCGGCCACGAAGAGGCGTTTGCCATCCTGGGCGAGCACGGGAGTCTGGGGAGAGAAAAGGCCGTCGGCAATTCTTTCGACCTTGGCAGTTTTCAGGTCGCCACGCACGCGGTAAACGTCTCCGCTCAGGCTGTCGGTGAAATAAACCGTTCCGTCGCGAGTGACCGACATATCGCCCAAGACGGCGGGGCCTTTGGTTTCCACGTCAAACCGCTTGATCAGTTTTCCACTGCTTGAGTCGAGCGCGAGCAGAGCTGCTTTGCCGGCATCCTCTTTGCTGATTCCGGGGAAGCCCTCGATCGCCGAGGTGGTGGTCCAGAGCAGCTTGCGCCTGGCGTCGTAGGAGACAGCCATGACGGTCCAGGAGCGAGCGCTCTCTTCAATGGGAATCTTCTTGATCTTGCACTCGGTGCTGCCCGGCTCGGGGAGAGATACGCGGTAAAGCGCGTGGTGTTGAATGCTGGAGACGACGAACGTACCGGAGGCGGGATCGTAGGTCAGATCTTCGGGCATGAGATCGGGCACGGGAAGGGCGCAGACAAGTTCGGCGTGGGCGATGGGCTTGCTGCGCGCCTGCATCTCGGCGGCGATTGGTTGAAAGCCCTTGTCGCCGGCCAACGGCTTCAGGTCGTCATCTTTGGTGACATCGTAAGTGAGCCCGGTGGCGGCATAGCGCCGCATCCATTGCAGGGCTTCCGTGGTGTGGCCGAGACGGGTCTCCACCGAGGCCATGCGCAGCATATAGGTCGGCGTGGCAGAGGGCATCTCCCGGCCGATTTCGATGAGCGCTTCGCGGAGAGATTTCCAGTCTTGTTGCTTGGCGAAGGCGCGGGCCTGCTTGTTGAGATCGATGAAATGGGTGTGGTCGAGGGCAAGAGAGGGCAGGGCGCACAGAAGGCAGAGGATGAGGGCGCAAGGTTTGATCATGGCTTTCATTTAGACGCGCCAATCGCTGGTTGGATACTGACGGCGCTACGATGCGGCGGGCGGGCGAGGACGCCTGCCCCTCCATCGTCTCGTCCTGTTAATTCGGATTCGCGGCTTTTTGGCCGACGGCGATGGCGTCCTGCATCTGGCGGAAGAGGTCTCCGATGGCGCCGGGCGAGTGTGAAACGAAAAGAGTATTGCTCTTGTCCTGGGCGCCGATTTCCTTCATGGTGTCGAGATATTGCGTGACCAGCACCAGCATCATCACGTCTTTGGGGGCTGCGCCTTCGACGGCAGCGGAGAAAGCCTCGACGGACTGCTTCAAGCCTTCGATGATGGCCTTGCGCTGGTTGGCGATACCTTGCCCCTGGAGAGCCTTGCTCTCGGCTTCAGCTTCCGCCTGCTTCACTTTCAATATCTTCTCGGTTTCGCCCCGGGCGTTGGCGGCGACCTGTTCGCGCTGAGCGGCGTTGATGTCGTTCATGGCGGCTTTCACTTTTTCGTCGGGCTCAATGTCGGTGACCAGGGCTTGGTCGATGGCGTAGCCGTAAGTTCTCATGACGTCGTCCAGGCCTTCCTTGATGGCGACGGCGATGTCGGATTGTTGCAGGAAGGCGTCGTCGAGATTCATCTTGGGGACGTGGCCGAGGATGACGTTGAAGACGTAGGAAGAAATCTGCTGCTTGGGGTTGGCCAGCTTGTAAAAGGCCTCATACACTTTGTCGGGAATGACATGATACTGGACGGAGACAGGGATCCTCACAAAGACGTTGTCTTTGGTTTTGGTTTCGACATCGAGAGCGAGTTGCTGAACGCGCAGATCGACGCGGGCGGCAATCTGGTCGAGCCAGGGCAGCTTGAAATTGATGCCGGCGGTGGCTACGCGGAGGAACTTCCCCATGCGCTGAATGACGACGGCTTCGGCCGTACGGACCTGGAAGAATCCGCTGAGAATGGTACCGACCAGAAACAGAGCGACGATCCCATAGAAGAGAACGGTGACCGCTTGCATGGCGTCCATCAGAAAGCCTCCGTGGGTTTTCGGTGGGCAGACGCGGGTAGGATAAGGCAGAGGCGTAGGCGGGAAATAGTGCTAGGGAAGGTCCAGGGAGGCTGCGGAGGGACAGGTGCGGACGCCCGTCCCTCCATCGAGCAGGATGGAACCACCGGACTAGATTGCGGTGCAGACGGCTTTGACTTCGGTGTAGTGCTCCAACACTTCCTTGCCCATTTCGCGGCCCCAGCCGGATTGTTTGTATCCGCCGAAAGGCAGGGCAGCGTCGAAAATGTTGTAGCAGTTGATCCAGACGGTACCGGCGCGCAGTTGGGCGGCGAGGCGGTGGGCCTTCTGAATGTCGCGGGTCCAGATGCCGGCGGCCAGTCCGTAAGCGGTGTCGTTGGCTTGCGAGACTAATTCGTCGGTGTTGCGGAACGGGATGGCGGTCACTACCGGTCCGAAAATTTCTTCCTGCACGACTTTCATCTTCGAAGTGGTGTTGACGAGCACAGTGGGTTTGACGAAGTAACCTTTGTCGCCCTGGCGCTCCCCGCCGACAACGGCCTTGGCGCCTTCGGAGAATCCGGACTCGAGGAATCCGCAGACGCGGTTCATTTGCTCTTCGGAAACCAGCGGGCCCATGTCGTTGACCGAATCCCAGCCAGGGCCGACTTTAATCTTGCCGGCGTTCTCGGAAACGCCGCTGACGACTTTGTCGAAGATTTTATCTTCGACATAGAGGCGGGATCCGGCGCAGCAGCACTGACCCTGGTTGAAGAAGATGGCGCTGGCGGATCCGGCGATGGCCGAGTCGAGATCGCTGTCAGCGAAGATGACGTTCGGCGACTTGCCTCCGAGTTCGAGCGAGACTTTTTTCAAGTTGCCTGCCGCCGCTTGGAGGATGAGTTTGCCGACTTCGGTCGATCCGGTGAACGCAATCTTGTCGACATCGGGATGGGCAGCGAGTGCGGCGCCGGCCGTCTCTCCAAAGCCGGGGACGATGTTGACCACGCCGTCAGGGAATCCGGCTTCCTGGATCAGTTCTCCCAGGCGCAGGGCGGAGAGTGGCGTCTGCTCGGCCGGCTTGAGGACTACGGTACAGCCGCAGGCCAGCGCTGGGCCCAGTTTCCAGGCTGCCATCAGCAGAGGGAAGTTCCAGGGAATGATCTGGCCGACAACGCCGACGGGTTCGCGCAGCGTATATGCCAGATACTTTGTTCCCGGAGTGTAAGGGACGGAGAGAGGAATGGTGGAGCCTTCGATTTTTGTAGCCCAACCGGCCATGTAACGGAACAGGTCGACCGCCAGGGGCACGTCGGCGGCGCGAGCGACCTTGAAAGGCTTGCCGTTGTCGAGCATTTCGAGTTCGGCCAGTTCTTCGGTATTCTGCTCGATCAAGTCGGAGAGCTTCCACATCAGGCGGCTACGCTCCGCGGCGCTAATCCGGGACCAGGGCCCGGTCTCGAAGGCGGCGCGGGCGGCTTTTACCGCGCGATCGATATCCTCGCGATCGCCCTCGGCCACTTGTGCGAGGACTTCTCCGGTTGCGGGATTATAGGTAGCGAAGGTCTTTCCCGAAGCGGCTTCCACCCATTTGCCATTGATGAGAATTTTGTGAGTCTGGGAAACAAAACTGGAGGCCTTGTCGGCCGGCATCTTGAGAGCTGTAGCCATGTCTTCCTCCTCGATGTAGACGTTGAGGGAGCGGAAGCATACGAAATTGTTGGACGGGCGCAGGAGCAGAATCCAGCGTCTGGCGGTGCACCATCCTCAACGATGAGGGGATTGTACCTCTTTTCGCGCCGAGCCGCGCGGCAGATTGATTCGAATCCGCCGTCAAGGGGTAAGATGCCGAGCCATGGGTGCAATTATCCTCAAGCAGGATCTGGGCAAGGAATTCAAGACCCCGGAACGGTGTTTCATCTTCGAAAGCCTCAACGCCGGCAACGATTCTCTCTCGGTGGCACGGGCGCGTGTTGAGCCGGGCGTCACAACCAAGTGGCATTGTGTGGAAGACACGGTGGAGCGATACATCATCGCCGAGGGAAAGGGATGCGTCGAGGTTGGCGACCTGGAGCCAGTGGAAGTTGGTCCGGGAGACGTCGTACTAATTCCCGCCGGCGTGCGGCAACGGATTACAAATGTCGGAACTTCCGATCTGATCTTTTACTGCGTATGCACGCCTCCCTTCGAGCAGGTGAGGTATCGGGAACTGGAATGAAGGCAATCCGTCAGAATCATGAACGAGATGATTCGTGGCTCCTTCACAGGGTTTCGGGGCGGACGGTTCAAGAGCCCATGTTGAATGCTTTGGCTAGTGTATCGAGCTCCGCTTTGATTTTGCCCCACTCCGAGTTGGTCTGATCTCCTAGCGAAACGCTGGAGAGAAAGCTATCGATCCTGTCCCGGCTCGCCAGCACGGCGGACAGCCGGTTGTCGACTCTCCGCTTCTCCTTGAAGAGGCGGTGAGTGGAGTCGAGCTGCTCTTCGAAAGTCTTCACCATTTCTCTCGCATCTTTTTCCTGCGAGGTCTTGCGGATGGTGCTCTTCTTCAGGGCGGAATTGAAGATGTCGCGAAAATGCCGGGTGTCGTCTTGCAGGTTTTTCAGGCTGGTGTCGATATCTTTGTCGCTCAATCGCGACTGCGCTCGCGCGACGGGCAAGCCAAGGGCAAAGCAAACCAGAAAGGGCACGATGAGCTTCGAGGAATTGAGAAGAGCCCTACGCATGGTTCCTCCTGGATGATGTGGCTCCTGGGGGTCGCTCGCGGGAGTCGGGTCACGATGTTCGAGACTCCAGTGTGGCATGCAGTCTACAAACGCAGGGAAAAGAGTGTCAATTCCGTCTTGAGGGCTAAGAAAGCCGCAGGCTCAAACGCGGCGGGCCGGCGCGGGTCCGGGCGGGAGAATCTCCGGCTCACCGGAAGAGAATTGCTGGTGAGTGACAAATAGAACCGCAGCCGTCCAGGTGGGGAAGAGATCAAACCCAGGGAGCAGTTCGGCAACCAGCGACGGCAGGAATGCCCAATGCCATCCCAAAAGCCTTATCAGTATGGCGCCAACAATGAGGTCGAGGACAGTGTCGGCGGGTGAGAGGCCGCCAGCGACAAACAACGGCAAGGCCGCGAGTTGCAAAGCGTCGGCGGCGATGGCGACGATCCACGCGGTTTGCAGTTCGGGCGATTTGAGTGACTTGAAGTAATCGATAAATTTCATGCCCGGCGCTCGCTTAAAGAAATTCTAGCCCTCAGGTTCGATGCCTGCAACCGGTCGCAAGATGCACTGGCGTCCACCCGTGCGGGTGGAAGGTGGACAAACGCCCATAAAGCAAATACCCTCGGCATTTCGCGCAGAGTGCTCTCCGCGGATTCAGGGTTTTTCAAACGATGGACGGCATAGCCAAAAAAACTTCGAGACCACCGACCATGCGCCCTTTACAAAAAGCGCTGACGATATCGGGGATGGTGC
Source organism: Terriglobia bacterium (assembly GCA_963832635.1). GTDB lineage: Bacteria > Acidobacteriota > Terriglobia > Terriglobales > Acidobacteriaceae > DATFTE01. The sequence goes on from CAWHVH010000009.1 coordinate 221,508, forward strand.
TGTTCGCCGTAGGAGCGTTGTTGCCACTTTTCTTCGGGCCGCATTCCTGGATGGCGGCAGTGCGCTGGGTAGCGCTGGCTGCACTGGTGCTTTCGAGCTTGGGTGAGCGCTCTCTGACTCGGTGGATCTTTCTCGCCATGCTGCTGGGGGGAGAGATTGGACTCGACCGTCCTCATTTGGCAGAGCACCTGCGGGTTTTCAGCGATATCTTCCTGCGGTTGATCAAAGCCATTGTCGCGCCGCTGATTTTCGGGACGCTGGTAACAGGAGTGGCTGGGCACGGGGACCTGCGTGGGGTCGGGCGCATCGGGCTAAAGAGCCTGCTCTATTTTGAGGTGATTACCACCCTGGCGTTGTTTATCGGCGTAGGGGCGATCAATTTGAGCCGGGCGGGCGAGTCGCTCACCAACGTGCAAGCCAGCATCGCCGCCCCCCAGAGTGCCGCACCTGTGCACTGGGACGACTTCCTCCTCCATATCTTTCCCGAAAACATTGCGAAGTCGGTGGCGGAGGGGCAAATTCTGCAAGTGTCGGTTTTCGCGATTCTCTTTGGCATCGCGCTGGCACGGGTTCCGGAGGCAAAGCGGGCGGCCATGCTGAAGTTCGCTGAGTCGCTGACGGAGACGATGTTCGCCTTTACCAACCTGGTGATGTATTACGCGCCAGTCGGAATTGGAGCGGCGATGGCGTACACGGTCGGGCACATGGGAATCTCCGTGCTGCTTCCGCTGGGCAAATTGCTGCTGACCGGCTACTGCGCGCTGATCGCTTTCTTGCTGCTGGTCTTCCTTCCCGTAATCTACATTGCGCGCCTTCCCCTGGGACGATTCCTGAGAGCAGTAGCGGAACCGGCGACGATTGCCTTTGCCACCAGCACGTCGGAAGCGGCGCTGCCACGCGCCATGGAGGCGATGGAGGCGTTTGGGGTGCCGCGACGCATCGTGGCGTTTGTCATCCCCGCGGGATACAGCTTCAATCTCGATGGCTCGACGCTTTATCTATCGCTCGCGTCGATTTTTGTCGCGCAGGCGGCCGGGATTCACATGAGCTGGTCGCAGCAACTATTCATGGTCTTCACATTGATGATCACCAGCAAAGGGGTCGCCGGAGTTCCACGATCGGTACTGGTGGTGCTGCTGGCAACTGCCTCCACTTTCCAACTTCCGACCGAACCCATCTTTCTTATCCTGGGCATTGATGCCTTGATGGACATGGCACGGACGGCGGTGAACGTGACCGGGAACTGCCTGGCATGCGCGGTGGTCGCCCGCTGGGAAGGAGTGCTGGACACGAGTTCCACAGTGATGCAGATTCCTGAGGGTGGGGCGCTGTAGGGTGCCGGGCTTACTTGGGGGAACCTGGCCAGATACAAATCCGTCCAACCCGCCCGCGAGATTTCACCGCTAAACATTTTCCCAGAGTGGCATTCGTTGTATCGATGCAAGCCATCGAAAGAATCCATTTCCTTGATGACGGGAAGATTTCTATGCTCGGGGTATCCAGGAGGTAGAGTCATGCATTGTCCTTATTGTCGAGCGAACTACAGCTTGGAAGAGTCTTGTTTCTGTCTGCCCCGAATCCCCGAGTCGAAGGTTGATCTCTCCGCGAAGGTGAACGGCCCCTGGGGCGAGACGGTGGCGGCGTGGTCGATGAAGCCGGACGTGACGGAAGAAGTGCTGGCTGCTGCGTGATTCATGAGTGTTCGCAAAACACGATCATGAATTCGCCGAACCGGATAGCACGGGCTTGATGTCGACGACGGGGGTTCCGTCGATGGCTTCCAGTGGACCGACCTTCAGCTTGGCGCCATCGATTGCCAGCACCTTAACGCGATGCAAGCCGAGAGGATTCGGGCGGTCGGGCGAGCGCGTGGCGAAGACGCCGGCAAGCGCCATGTCCTTGCACCTGCGAGGATGCACCTTCAGAACATCGCGTTTCCCCTGATGGAGCCATGTAATCAGAATGATCTCGTCGCCTGCGGCGATTCCTTCGAGTCCGTCCATCACCTCTGGGATGAGTTCAAGCCAGGCATCCGGCGCACCCTCGCTGGCCTGACGGGGAGCCAGCTTGCGCTCCCGGAGCGTGGATCGAATGAAGCCAATTGGTGTAAGGGAGTAGGTGGCTGGTGACGGCAAAGAAGGCTCCTTCCTGTAGGCGGAAAATCGTCGATCATCCGCGTTTCTGCCAAATCCTTACTTTTCTACTAAACTAAATCCCAGAGTGGGGATCTGCCAAATTGCTAAAAGCTCAAGGGATGTCTTCGACGTCGTAGTGTCTTCTCGTATTTTTTTCTATGGCTGACCGTCTCGGCCTTTGCTCAGCCGGTTCCTTCGGAATTGGTGAGCGGGCTGAAATGGCGGTTGCTGGGACCGTTTCGCGGCGGTCGAGCGGTGGCGGTGGCCGGGGTTGCGGGCGATTCGACCACGTTTTATTTCGGCTCGGTGAACGGGGGCATCTGGAAAACCACGGATGCCGGCAGGGTCTGGAAACCGATTTTTGATGGCCAGTCCGTAGCCTCGATTGGCGCGCTCGCCGTCGCGCCGTCCGATCCGAACACGCTCTATGCCGGTACGGGTGAAAGCGACATCCGCTCCAGCCTGTCTTCGGGGGATGGTGTGTACAGGTCCAAGGATGCAGGCCGTACGTGGACGCATGTCGGTCTGGACGATACTCGCCAGATCAGCCGCGTGGTGATTGATCCGCAGGATCCAAACATCGTCTACGTAGGCGCACTGGGACACGTCTATGCACCGAACGAAGAGCGCGGCGTCTTTAAGTCTGTCGATGGCGGAGCCCATTGGAAGAAAGTACTGGACCAAGGGCCGAAGATCGGCGTATCGGATCTGGCAATCTGCGCCGGAAATCCTCAATTGCTGTTTGCGGGTACTTGGGATACGTGGCGGCCTCCGTGGAGCACCTATGCCACGATCGATGGACCCGGCGGTGGACTTTTCCGCTCCGAGAATGGCGGTGAGGGGTGGAAGCGGCTTGATGGCCACGGTTTACCCGAAGGGGATTGGGGACGCGTAGGAGTCGCGGTTGCCTCCGACGGCAAGCGGGTCTATGCGCTCATTCAGGCGAAGCAATCGGGCCTTTATCGCTCGGATGACGGCGGCGATACCTGGGTTCTGGAGAACGCCGATTCGCGGCTAACGAGCCGGGCATGGTATTTCAGCAGCGTCACGATTGATCCCAATAACCCGGACGTGCTCTATGTCCCGAACGTCGCGCTTTATCGTTCGGAGGATGGGGGGAAGACGGTTTCGGTCGTGCGCGGAGCGCCGGGCGGCGACGACTATCACCAGATATGGGTTGATCCCAGGAATTCTTCCAGCATGGTTCTGGGAACCGACCAGGGAACGACGATCAGCCTGGATCGCGGGCAGACTTGGAGCAGTTGGTACAACCAGCCCACGGCGCAGTTCTACCACGTGATTACCGACAACCGGTTTCCGTATGTAGTTTATGGAACCCAGCAGGACAGCGGCAGCGCTTCAGTCGTGAGCCGCACCGATCACAATCTGATCACACCCAGAGACTGGTCTCCTTCGGGCGGCAGCGAAAGCGGGTACATGGTGCCCGATCCGAAAGATCCCGACATCGTTTACCTGAGTGCCAGCTACGGAGGAGTCTCGCGCTACAACCGGCGTACGGGATTCAGTCAGGATGTCAGCCCGTGGCCCGTGATGACGTTTGGCACCGAGATCAATGAGCGCAAATACCGCGCTCCGTGGGCACCGGTACTGGTGCTTTCTCCGGTGGACTCGAAGACCCTGTATTTCGGCACGCAATATGTGCTCAAGACTCTCGACGGTGGCTTGCATTGGGAGACGATCAGCGCTGATCTGACGGGCGCGAATGGGAAGGCGAAGGGTGAAGAGAAAGGGACGCCTTCGCTCCCCGACGCCATGCGCGAAGGCTACGGTGCCCTATCGACAATTGCGCCGTCGCCTCTCGACGGCAATTTGATCTGGGCGGGCAGCGATACGGGGTTGATTCATGTGACGCGGGATGGTGGAAAGAACTGGAAAAACGTGACTCCTCCAGGGCTGAGCGACTGGAGCAAGATTTCGTTGATCGAGGCTTCGCATTTCGATCCGGCGGTGGCTTATGCTGCTGTTGACCGTAGCCGTCTGGACGACCAGGCGCCACATCTCTATCGCACGCGCGATTATGGCGCGACATGGCAGCCGATCACCAAAGGGATCGTGGCTCCTGCGTTCCTGCGGGCGGTTCGCGAAGATCCTCAGACCAAGGGACTGCTGTTTGCGGGAACTGAGTTCGGCGCTTACGTCTCGTTTAACGACGGAGACGACTGGCAATCGCTCGAATCCAGTCTTCCGGTCACCTCGATTCGCGATCTGGCGATTCATGGCGACGACTTGATCGTGGCAACGCACGGACGCGCGTTCTGGGTGCTCGACAACATCACTCCGCTGCGGCAGGTGTCGGAGGCTCAGAAGGCTGGTGCTGCGTGGCTGTATCGTCCGGCTGTTGCTATGCGCATTGACAACGACATTTTCGTGGAAAGTCCGCTGCCGCCGGAAGAACCGACGGCGGAGAATCCACCAAGCGGCGCGGTGATTGACTACCTGCTGAAGTCTCCGGCGAGCGTAGTGAAGTTGGAGGTATTCGACGAGCACCAGCATCTGGTGCGCAGCTTCTCCTCCGACACGAAAGTGAGTACGAAACACGTGCCGCTGCCGGTGGCCGAGCGCTGGTTCCCCAAGCCTCAGGTGCTGGAGACAACCTCTGGACTGCACCGCTTCGTCTGGGACCTGACCTGGAAAAGCTCCGGAGGCCCGGACGCGGACGAAGAAGCCGACTACCGCAATCCGCGCGGTCCCAAGGTGGTGCCGGGTACCTATGAGGTCCGACTGACCGTCGACGGGAAGGCGCAGACACAACCGCTTGAGGTGAAGATGGATCCGCGGTCGGCAGCTACTCCTGAGATCCTGGCTCGGCAATTTGAGTTGAGTCGAAAGATTTTCGTGGAGGCGCGCGAAGCACGCCGCGCGATGGCGGAGATGGCCTCGGTGCAGAAACAGCTCGCGGATGCGCAAGAGAAGGCGCAAGACGCAAAAGTGAAAGACGCCTTGACCGAGGCCCGGTCAGAAATCGACCGGATTCTCACAAACAAAGGTGGCGCGCAGGACCAGGGACTGCAGGAAGCCTACTCGGATATGGCCTCTTCGCTGCGAGTCGTGGAAAGCGGTGACCGGGCCGTCCCGGCGCAGGCAGTGGAACTCTACACGCAATCCAGCGAGCAGATGAAGAAAAGGATTGGGGAATGGAGCGCCTACAAGGAGACGAAACTGCCGAAGCTGAATGAAGAGCTGAAGCAGGGAAATCTGACGCCGGTGACGGTGGCGGAGATCGAGCGGGAGGTGGAGTGGCTGATGACCCGGTGAAATTGGTGGAG
>CAWHVH010000010.1:0-500066 GCA_963832635.1 Terriglobia bacterium
GACGTATCGGTTCGATTCCGATCCCGGGCACCAATTAGCGTTTCTTCAACTCGTGGCCCACTCGGTTCGCTTCCTTATCCATGGCCGGTAGAAGCGTGTCGGAGACGCCGGAGGCGGGCCTTTCGAGAACATAGGTATCTACCACCGGCTTGAAGCGTCCGATGCGGAAGAGCGCGAAAGCCACTTCCAGGTTGTCGCGGTACGCGGGTCCGGACGATCCTCCCATGGGGTCGCTGGCGTCGACGCTGGGAACGCGTCCGCCGATGGAAATCTGCGGCGGTTGGGGCTCGAAGGGATGCTGCCGCGGGTTGCGGACTTGCGTGAGCAGAACGTAGTCGCACTCCTTCTGCTTCGCCTCTTCGCCGTTGTCGGTGCTCATTCCCAGGGGATATTTGTCGGTCGTCTCGGATTCCATCGTCACCGCGTTGAGCTTGTTCTGCTTGAGGTTCGTCTGCAGACGCTCCGTGAGCCGTTCGGCAAAGGCGCTAGTGGTACTCGCATTGGCCACGATGGCAACGCACACCTTCGCTCCACTTTTTGGTTGCGGCGGGAGGTCCTGCGCAATCACGGTAGGGGCGACGGCCAAGACTGCGAGGCTGCAGGAAACTCGGAAGCTGGGAAGGCGCATGATCACCTCCGTGCTGACGCTCAGTATAGTCAAAGCTTCGCAGGTCTTGAAGCGCCATCGTGCATCAGCCGCGACAGCGACGTCTTCTGTTTCCCCTGCTCGTCGAAGTTCGAGGGATCGAGCCACTGCTCGAATGCCGCCTTGCGGGCTGGCCATTCGGAATCGAGCATGGCATACCAGGCGGTGTCGCGGTTGCGGCCTTTGACGATCAGGTGCTGGCGGAAGACGCCTTCGAAGCTGAATCCCAGTCTCACGGCCGCACGGCGTGAAGGTTCATTCAGCGCATCGCACTTCCATTCGTAACGGCGATAGCCCAGATCCTCGAAGACGTGCTTCGCCATCAGGTACATCGCCTCGGTAGCATCCGCCGTACGTTGCAATCGCGGGGTGTAGAGAATCGCGCCGACTTCGATCACGCGATGGTTGGGTTCGATACGCAGATACGCGGCGTGCCCTTGCGCGAGTCCCGAGATGCGGTCGAGGATCGAGAAATACAAAGGATCCTCAGAAGCCTTCTTTCGCTCGAGATCCGCGTCGAAGGCGGCCCGCGTGGGAAAAGGTCCCTCCCACAAGTAGAGCCACAGCTGGTCGCGGCCCGGGCCATGACTTCCTACGTAAAGGCTGTCCCCGTGAGCGGCGGGATCGAGAGGAACAATATTCACGAGCCGGCCCGCGAGCGTGGCCCGTTGCGGGCGCTTAGCCGCGCCGGTTGCGACCTGGACGCCGATCGGCAAGCCGCTGGAAGGGTCGGTATCGGGCGTCACGCCGCGACTTTCCTTTCGATTCTGCCGACCAGGTCGCGGGTGATGGGAATTTCGATGCCATGACGAGCGGCTCCCCGCAAGATGGGGCCGGCGACCGCATCGAGTTCCGGCGGGTTCCCCTGGGCTACATCCTTCTGCATCGAGCTGCGCATATTGGGAGGCAGTTTTGAGATTACAGCGATAACCGCCTCCGCATCGACCTGGGCTCCCTCGGCGGCCGCGACTGCGGCGGCTTCGCGCACCGAACCGTAGAGCCGCTCCCGCCATGCTGCATCGGAAACCAATTCGCCGCTGACCTTACCCGATGCGGTGGTGTTGAGCGCCATCGGCGCGAGAAATACCAGCTTGCTCCAGAGTAAGGTAGCTTCGCTCTCGACAAAGCGGCAGCTGAAACCCATTTTCGCCAGAGTGGATACGGTCTCGCCCAACACAGTCTGTCCGCTCGATGAAACGCTGAGATTGGCAAACGGAGAACGATGGACCATATGCCCGGGAGCGATCCTCTCCGCTTCGACCGCGATGGTCGCGGGGATGACGCGTTCGGCGCCGTATTGCGAACGCAGCCGCGCCACATGATCGATCCCGTTGAGCAATGGAACAATGGCGCGCACGCGGTTGCCGTCAGGGAACGAAGCCAGCGCAGCATCCAGTTGGGTGGCCTTGACTGCAATCCACAAGACGTCGGCCGAGGGAACGGTTTCGGAATGTTCGACCGGCACTCGAAAGTTGCCGAATGGACTTTCCAGCTGCAGTTCCGCCGGATAGTTCGCCATGGTTCCCGGACGGCCGACTACAGTGACCTGCGCGCCGGAGTGTGCCAGGCAAGCTCCCATCAATCCACCCACGCCGCCCGGGCCAAGAATCGCGTGTCGCATGCAAGGATTTTACATGGCGCGAGGATTGAGCTCGCCAGGAAGATAAAGAGTGTGTGTGCCGGAGGCGCAGATTGAAATCGGGCTTATACGGGTTGGGGGGCCACGCCGCGTTGTTTGCGCAGTTCCGACTGAAATGCCTCAACACTGAGGGTGGCTTTGGTCTGGAACAGCTCCACCAGGGGATCCTCGACGTCATGCTTGGTGGCTAAGCTGTGCACTTCGCTGCCGTCTGTCTCCAATCCTTCTGGTTCGACCAGCAGGTCGGGCAGAGCGCCGTCGCTCTTCATTAGCGCCTGGATGAATTTCTCCACATGCTCCCGTTGCTGTTCGGTGCTCTGGGTAAACTCGACACCCATGCCCAGTTCCGGATGCATGACGCGCACTACACCCTCCGCCTTGACTTGCAGTTGCCCAACCCGCATGGAGAGGATGACCAGCGTGCGGATGGGGAAAGGCGAGGACATTTCGAGATAGCAGCCCCCCAGACTCAAATCCGTGAGCTTGCAACTCACCGGCGGATCGTCTTTCTCAGGCTCGGGCGAATGCTGGCTGAGCCATGATTTCAGCTCGGCACGGGTTTCTGGAGGCATATCGGTGAAACGAAGACCGGCATGACGTCCCGCCGCTTCCCAAGCCACCTCCGCCTTGCAGCTAATGGTGGTTTCGGTGCCCGGCAAACTAAATTCCACGCGAATGGTGCCGGAGCCCTTGGTGCGCTTCGAGAGCGCGAGAGCCATACCGCCTTCGCTGAGATCGGTGGTGGCACTGCGCTGTTGACCGGTGCCGTGGTCAAAGATGAGAACGACCGGAATCTCGACCGCGACGCGGGTGTTGCGGCGGCGTTCCCTTTTCATTAGAGCGCGGGCCGCGCGGAAACTGGCTTTGGCGCGTTCGGTGGAAATCGGCTTGTACAGCACGAAGTGCGCGCCTAGTTCGAAAGCGCTCCGCAAGGCAGTGGCGCCATCGACGATGGCAACAGCGATGGCCCGTTTGTTGCACGGAGCGGTGCGGGCGCTGCGCAGAATCTGTTCCGCCGCCTCGGGGTCGGCGCAATCGACGATCACCGCTTCAAATCTCTGGCGGGTCAGCTTGTGGATAGCGGCGTCGGTGCTTGCGCAATGCTCGGCGTTAATTTCCAGGTCGCTCAGCACGCGGCGCAATACGCGAACGATCTTCTCGTCCGAACAAAATACCAGCGACTGCAAACTCATAATGGGCCTTCAACCCCGGCTCGCCCCGTCAGAGCCACTACTTATCCACGGCCGGCGGCCGCGTTCTCGCTATCTTCTTCTCCGTCCAGAAGATGAGCAACATTGCGGAGCTGCTCCGCGGCATGCTGCAACTGCTCGATTTGCTTGCCCAACTGCGCTTGTTCGGCCTGCTTCTTGCGGAGTACTTCATGAATATCTCTCACGATGCGGCCCTCCTGATGGCACTCTAAGTAGCCCCTCCGCCGCCGTCAACTCACCAGGGTACGGCCAGAGTTACGCCAGTAACTTGCCCGGCCTTAAATGGCTCCCTACCATCAGCAATACTGCAATCAGGGCTCCCGCATGGGTGGGCTGGCGTGAAACCAGCCAATGGGTGGACTGGGAGCGGTTGCGGGGTGCAGTTTCATGCAGGTCGACTCTTTACATCACAGCCCGGCGATAGCCCATTTTGCGCCCGCCTCGGCATCACGGTTGGAGCGGTTGCGGAAGCAGGGTCTGCGGCACCTCAGCGACGTGAATCGTGAGCTCTGGCTGCTGCTTTCTCTGTTTGCTCTGGCGGCATTGCTGAACACTCTGCTCGACGCCCACCGCATGCTGCTGGGTTTGTACACCTTGCCCACGTTATTTTCGGCCTACGTCTATGGGCGCCGCCACGCCACCTTGACAGCCTTGGGAAGCGTTTTGCTGGTGGTGTTGATTACCTACTTCAATCCCACACTCTTTGGAAATCACCAGGTTGCTTTGCCGCTTTCTGAGAAATGGTTCGAGATTACGGTCTGGGGCGGGATTCTCCTGGTCAACGCCTACGCAATGGGTACGCTTTACGAACACAAGGAAAACCATGTGCGTGAGCTGCGCAGCACCTACCAGGGCATCCTGCTGATCCTGAGCCAGTTCATCTCCAAGGACAAGTACACGCAGAATCACTCGTTTCGAGTATCGGTGTATGCCGCGCGGATTGCCGAGCAGATGGGTTTTTCCGGCGAAGAGGTCGAGGATGTGCGCGCCGCCGCCCTCCTGCACGACCTGGGAAAATTGGAAGTCAGCCGCGAAATTCTGTACAAAGCCGCGAACCTGACCAACGAAGAGTACGACCACATCAAAAAGCATGTCGACTACGGGGTCCAGATGCTGCAACCGGTGGGCGGGCCGTTGAGCCGGGTCATTCCCATCATTTTGTCCCACCACGACAAGTTTGACGGTACTGGATACAACCCGAAGCAGGGGGACGAGATCCCCATGGCAGCTCGCATTCTATCCGTGGCCGACGCCTACGATGCCATGACCAGCGACCGCCCATACCGCAAGGCGATGTCCACGTTCGAGGCGAAAGAGACCATGATGAAGCTTTCCGGCTCCGATTTCGACCCGAAGGTCATCGAAGCCTTCGCCACCTGCTTTCGCCTTGGGTTGATGGAAGTCCCTGAAGTGATGATCTAGCTCAGAGGTGCTGATCTGTTCATTTCATAGCGCTTAACAGAATAATCCCGATTTTGGAAGACGTCTCCTAAAAACAACATTACTCGTAACTTAATATATTTCAATTAGATGAACGGCATTTGGCCAGGCAGCCCCTTCAGATTTTCATTGACTTTCGGAGTCGAATGGCCCTAAAATCTGTGGCTTCCAGTTCACTCTTGGGCTTCCGGGGTAGAGCCTCGGTTTGTTTTGAGGCTGTGGTTCGGGAAGAGAATCTCTGGATACGCCGATCGAATCTAAATGGTGAGGCGGGTGGATCTTAATTTCAAGGCACGAGGAACTAATTCATGGCTAAGCGACGCGGAAATCCAAACTGGGGCAAGCCCGAACCGATCGGGCCGATCACCCCGACGGTAACCGAATTCGAGCAGGTGGTGCGGGAGTACAAGCTGTCTCCTGACCAATATCTGCGCTCTACCCGTCTGCGGGAATGGGCGCGGCGCAACAAGAATTCGAAATACATCCCTGAGCCGCTGCTTGAAGCTTGGGGCTTCGAGATCGAGTCCACGCTGTAAGGAATGAATTCGAAGCATCCTGGGTCGCCGGATTCGGCGGCCCTTTTGCTTTGTCCGGCTTGGGTTTTGCTTATATGCTGCCGGATGTGAAATTGCCTCATGGGCTAGCGGGCCTGCTGATCGCCACCAGCTTCGCGGCCGGACTGAACCTCTACGCCACCGTAGCCACGCTCGGACTGCTGGCGCACTTCCATGTGCTAGTCCTCCCTCCGGGACTGGACCTGCTCGATAGCTGGTATGTGATTGGCGCTAGTGGTGTGCTTTTCGCCATCGAGTTTTTTGCCGACAAAATTCCTGCGTTCGATCTGGTGTGGAACGCGCTGCACACTTTTATTCGGGTTCCGGTTGCGGCCCTAATCGCCTACCGGGCAACCGCCGCGCTTTCTCCCGGGGAACAACTGCTCGCGGCTCTAGCGGGGGGATTGATCGCGTTGGCCGCGCACGGAGGCAAGACTGCAGTACGTGCCGCAGTGACCCCCTCGCCCGAGCCGTTCTCGAATATGGCATTGAGCTTCGGAGAAGACGCATTCGCCGTTTTCATCACCTGGTTCGCCACTCAGCATCCTTACATCGCATCCATCATCGTGCTGGCTCTGGTGGTGGTGATCGTGTTCCTGGTGAGATGGGTGGTGAAGTCGCTGCGCAGCCTCTTTCGAGGAGCCGAAGCCGAGTTGGTGCACTAGAAGTCGCGAGGGTTACAATCCGCTTATGACGCCGCACGCCGCTTTTACGGACGTTCCCACCGCAATTGAAGACATCCGCGCAGGCCGGATGGTGGTTGTGGTTGATGACGAGGATCGCGAGAACGAAGGCGACCTGACGCTGGCCGCCGAGAAGGTCACGCCGGAAGCCATCAACTTCATGGCCAAATACGGACGCGGGCTGGTATGCCTCGCCATGACGGAAGAGCGCCTGGACCACTTGCGCATCGGGCCCATGACGGCGGAAAACACCTCGAACTACGGCACGGCCTTCTGCGAGGCGATTGATGCGCGTGACGGCGTTACCACGGGCATCTCCGCCTACGACCGCGCGCGTACGATTCACATTGCGATCGATCCCGCCACGCGTCCTTCGGACCTGGCGCGTCCGGGACACATTTTCCCACTGCGTGCGCGCAAAGGCGGAGTGCTGGTGCGCGCCGGCCAGACCGAAGCTTCCGTCGATCTCGCGCGACTCGCCGGACTGGTTCCCGCCGGAGTGATTTGCGAGATCATGCGCGACGACGGCACCATGGCGCGCGTGCCCGACTTGATCGAATTCTGCCGCGAGCACGACATGAAGATGCTCACGGTGGCGGAATTGATCCGCTATCGCATGCAGCATGAGCGATACGTGCATCGCGTGGGCGAGGCAATTGTCGGCACTCCGCATGGAGAATTCCGCTTGATCGCCTACGAGAGCGAAGTCGACGGCGGCGAATCGCATGTGGCGCTGGTGCGCGGTGATGTTGACCGTGGAGACCAACCGGTTCTGGTGCGCATGCATTCGCACTGCCTGATGGGAGACGTTTTCGGATCCACCGCCTGCGACTGCCATGCCACCATCGAGGGGTCGCTTGAGGCCATAGCGCGGGAAGGACGGGGCGCCCTCATTTATCTGCACCAGACCTCCAAGGGTTTTTCGGCGGAACGCATCGGAGAGCGGACCTTGCTCACTTTTCATCGCGACAAGGCGCTTCCCTCTTTGCCGGAGAGCGAACGCAAGACGCAGCGCGAGATCGGCATCGGCGCTCAGATTCTCTCGGATCTGAACCTGAAACGGATTCGGCTATTGACCAATCATCCCCGCAGAATCGCGGCGCTGGAAGGATTTGAAATAGAAATTGTCGAGCAGGTGCCGATTGTGCCGCAGAAGATGAAAGCAAGCGGCAAGTAGAGACCGGTACCGTCGCGGCGTCACGAAGTCAGAACGGCTTGCGCACCACGATCTCGTTATCGTTAATGAAGAATTGAGCCGAGCACTGGCTCGATCCGCAGATCACCGGCAGCAGGCCGGCCAGTTGCTTGCGCGTGATCAGGCCCAGCGTCCCGCAATCCGGGCAGGAAAGCACTGCCCAGTAGGGATCGTCTTTCTCTCCCACGTGTCCCGCGTTTTCCAGCACAAAAATCGTGCCGGGCAGCATCTGTTCCGGAATCCACTCCGTCAGGACGTCGATTTCCGCCACCATGTTGCCTCCCCCCAGAACCAAGCTTCCCTGCTTCTTATGATGCCTTTTGTTTGCCCAGGGTTCTTGAGGACGCCGGAGCAAACCTGCCGCTTTTTTTCCCGCTGCGTATGACCGCCCGCACTTGCCGCACGGTATCGCTGAGACAAATAGCCAGCATGGGCTGACGAGCATTTTTTAAAATGTCGACGATCTGTTGGGCCGACGTTTCCAGGTAAAGAGTCTTGCCGTCCGTCAGAAGATGGTAGTCGGAGGCTCCACTGACGGTTTCTGCCAGGCGCTTGCCGAATTCCTTCTGCAGGAAGCGCATCATCTTACGCACACGCTGCAGGGAGAAGGCTCTCCGCCGCAACTCGCAGATGACCGCCACTTCCGCCAGATCTTCCAGCGAATACAAGCGGCGGTGACCTTCGCGGCGAGGAACCACGATGCCCCGCTCATCCCACCATTGCAGTTGACGCGGCGTGATGCCGGTAAGTCCTACAACCTCCCGGGATGTGAAACGTTCCGGCATGCAGAATGTTTAAAACAATCGAGATGCAAAATGTTTCAGCCATTCTAGGCGGGAGTTTGCCGCTGTCAACAAGGGATTTTCGAAAACAGGGTTGACTAGGGGAGTTCCTGCTGAGGAAAACTAGCGGCCACCGCCCCCGACAAAGTGGACGATTTCCAGGCGGTCGCCGTCGGCAAGGCTCTTGGTCGCCCATTGGTCGCGGGGAACGATCTCGCGGTTCAGTTCGACAGCCAGGCGGTCTTGCTTCATGCCCAGGTGTTCGATCAGGGAAGAGATCGAAAGCGGGGAGGGAAAATCGCGGGTTTCACCGTTGATCTGGAGTTTCATCGGTGGCTGCTAGGCTTCGATCTTGCGCAGGCGGAACTTGCGGGTGGCGGTGCGTCCGGTATAGCTGGCCTGGACCAGAACCGAAGAATCGGGCAGCGAGGCTTCATCCTGCTCGATGATCAGATCGGCGTTGCCTCCGGAGTCGGTGACCACCTGGGTGTAGAAAGGAGCGGCATCGGGTCGCGAGAAACGGACGGTCAGGCGGGCGCCCTGGACCGCCGAACCACCGTCGGTCACGCGCAATCGCATCTTCAGATTTTGTTCGGAATGCACCGACTCGGCATTCAGCCAGACCACGTCCAACTCCTTGATGGCCGCCAGAACCTCAGGCGTGTCGCGCTTGTCAAGAACGGTATCGAGTTTTCCGTCGCGAATGGAGTCGAGCACCAGGCGGTGCTGGTCGCGCAGGATCTGCTCTTTCTGCTGGTCGGTGAATCCCCCTCCGGCTACCTTTTCCGCGTAGGAAGTGGCCCGCTTTCCGATGCAGCGGCCGCGCACGAAAACCTGGGTCTGCAATAGAAGCTCGTTTTCGCGCGCCTCGCTCTGCACGTGGTAGACGGTGTCTTCATGTTTTACGTCGGTATTGAATCCAAAAATCATGCGATTCCGTTCATGAATTGCCCGAAATGTTGCGCGGCTGTTAAAAGCATACGAGAAAACTCGTCCGTTCGCTTGACACTACTACGCGGTGAAATCTAAGCTAGAACGTTTAAGCCATCATACTTGGCGCGAATTATATATAGCTCTGCTATGCCCGACAATTACTTCGCCCGCTACCTGCCGTTATTGATTCACTTCCTGGTCACGGGAGTGATTGCGAGCGCGATTGTGCTGCTGTCGTGGCTGATCGGCCACCGCAAACCCACCCGCGCCAAAATGTCTCCTTATGAATGCGGCATGACCCCGGTCGGCGACGCCCGGGAACGCTTCTCGGTCAAGTTCTACCTGGTCGCGATGTGCTTCATCATATTCGATGTGGAGGCCGTCTTCCTCTATCCCTGGGCCGTCATCCTCCGGGAACTGAAGATGTTCGGCTTTTGGGAGATGCTGGTTTACATCGCCATTGTACTGGTCGGGTTCTTTTATATCTGGAAAAAGGGTGTGCTCGACTGGGGGAAGACTACATCGCCGGCCCGAGGGGAAGTCTAGTGGCGCTCACGCCCGCCATCACCGACCTGGAACTACTCAAAGGACACCCCGCGATCGCGCGGCTTCTGGTCGTCAAATTCCGTTGTGGTCGAGGGCGCCAAGTTCGATCGCGACGAGATCACCATCTGGGTGAGCCGCGAATCGATTCGAGATGCCTGCGCCCTGCTGCGCGAAGATCCGGCTTGCCCCTTCAACTTTCTTTCCGACGTGACCTGTGTGGACTGGTATCCCCAAGAGCCGCGTTTTGAAGTCGTCTACCACCTGCTGTCGATCCCCAAGAAAGAGCGCGTCCGCTTGAAAGTAAAGTTGGACGGGGCCAGCCCCGCACTCGAATCCGTAACCTCGGTCTGGCCGAGCGCGAACTACTTTGAACGCGAGGTCTATGACCTGTTTGGCGTGCGTTTTACCGGACATCCTTACCTGCGGCGTTTGTTGATGCCTGAAGACTGGGAAGGGCATCCACTCCGTAAGGACTATCCCGTGGAAGGATACCGGTAAGTATGGCTCACCTGAATCCCACGCTGACAATGGAACCCGGGCAGGACCGCACCATGATCCTGAACATGGGTCCGCAGCATCCGTCAACCCACGGAGTGTTGCGCGTCATTCTTGAGATCGATGGCGAGACCGTCGTGCGCATCATGCCCGACATCGGGTATCTGCATACCGGAATCGAAAAGACCTGCGAGGCCAAGTTCTACCAGCAGGTCGTGCCGCTTACCGACCGCATCGATTATCTCTGCCCGCTCACCAATAATCTTTGCTACGTGCTGGCGGTGGAAAAACTGCTGGGGCTCGAGATTCCTCCCAAAGCGCAGTGGATGCGCGTCCTGCTGAACGAATTCACCCGCATCAACTCTCACCTGGTGTGGCTGGGCACGCACGCCATGGACATCGGCGCGCTGACGGTGTTTCTCTATTGCTTCCGCGAGCGCGAAGACGTGTTGCGCCTGTTCGAAATGGTCAGCGGCCAGCGCATGATGACCTCGTACTTCCGCGTCGGCGGCCTGGCTCTTGCGCCGCCACTGGGATTCTTCGACAAAGCACGCGACTTCGCCAACCGCTTCCCCGAACGAGTGGACGAGTACGAGAACCTGCTGACCGGGAACCCCATCTGGATGATGCGGACCAAAGGCGTGGCCAAGATCACTGCCGAAGATGCGATCGCGCTCGGGCGCCAGCGGACCAACGCTCCGCGGCAGCGGTGTCGATATCGATCTACGCCGCGACATGCCATATTCCGGCTACGAGAATTTCAAGTTCAACGTGCCCGTGGCGCAGGAAGGCGACGTCTTCGCCCGTTACATGTGCCGGGTGCGCGAACTGCGCGAGTCCATCGCGATTGTGCGGCAGGCGCTCGACGGCATGCCGGAAGGCCCCATCAAAGCCGATGCACCAAAAGTGGTGCTGCCCGACCGCGAGAAGATGAAGACGCAGATGGAATCCCTCATCTATCACTTCAAGATTATTACGGAAGGCTTTGCCGTGCCTGAGGGTGAGGTGTACCAGGCGGTCGAGTCTCCACGCGGGGAGATGGGCTATTACATCGTCAGCGACGGCACCGCCAAGCCGTACCGGGTGCATATGCGCTCGGCTTGTCTGGCGAACCTGCAGCTATTGCCCAAGATGTGCGAAGGACGGTTGATCGCCGACGTGGTGGCGGCGATTGGCAGCATCGACATTGTGCTGGGGGAGATCGACCGGTAGGAATTTTGCAATTTGGCAATCGGGTAATTTGGAAATTTGAAAAGCGGCCGGAATTTACAAAATTACCCGATTACAAAATTACAAGATGAAGTTTTCTGACGAATTCGAATCGCGCTTCACGGAAATGCTGAATCACTATCCGACCAAGCGCTCGGTGCTGGTTCCCGACGCTGCTCTACGCGCAGGACGAGGTCGGCTTCCTGAGCGACGAAGTGATCTCGGAAATCGCCGGACGCCTGGGCCTGACCGAACTCGAGGTGCGCAATGTGATCAGCTATTACTCCATGCTGACCACCAAGCCGCGCGGCAAATACAACGTGCAGGTCTGCACCAACATCGCCTGCATGCTGAAGGGCGGCGAGGAACTTCTTCATCACTGCAGCAGGAAACTGGGCATCGGACACAAAGGCACGACCCCGGACGGACAGTTCACACTGGAAGAAGTCGAATGTATCGGCGCCTGCAGCTGGGCGCCCGCGGTTCAGGTGAACTATGACTTCCACGAGAACCTGACCGTCGAGCAGATGGACAAGATTCTGGACGAGTATAAGACGAGATAAATTTTGCAATTTGGTAATCGGGTAATTTGGCAATTTACAAAATTATCTGATTACAAAATTACAAAATGGCAAGCTTGGTTTCTCATCCCGATGAAGTGAAGGTCGTCTCCCGGCGCTTCGGCCAGGGTGCGACTGACATCGACCGCTACCTGGAACTCGACGGCTATAAGGCCGCGCAAAAGGCAATCCAGATGGAGCCCGACGCCATCATCAATGAAATCAAGAGTTCAGGATTGAGGGGCCGAGGGGGCGCCGGATTCAACACCGGAATGAAGTGGTCGTTCGTGCCTAAGCAGTCTCCCAAGCCCAAATACGTTTTGTGCAATGGCGACGAAAGCGAGCCCGGCACCTGTAAAGACCGCCTGATCTTCGAGCACGACCCTCATTCGGTCATCGAAGGCGTCATGATCGCGGCCAGGGCGGTGGGGTCGCACACCGGATACATCTACATTCGCGGTGAGTACCGCTATCTTTCGGTCATCATGCAAAAGGCGTTGCGTGACGCTTACGCCAAAGGCTTTCTGGGAAAAAACATTTTCGGCAGCGGATACGATCTCGACATTTTCTGGCACGGCGGCGCAGGCGCGTACGAAGTGGGCGAAGAATCTGCGCTGATGGAGTCACTCGAAGGCAAGCGCGGTATTCCACGCATCCGGCCTCCCTTCCCTGCGGTGGTGGGGCTTTGGGGCGGGCCGACGGTCATCAATAATGCCGAGACCTTGGCGAGCGTCCCTCACATCCTGCTGAACGGAGCCGAGTGGTATGCCAACCTGGGAACTCCCAAGAACGGCGGCACGCGTCTGTTCTGTTTAAGCGGACACCTCGAGCGTCCGGGAGTCTATGAATTGCCGATGGGATACAACCTGAAGAAGATGATCTATGAGGTCGGCGGTGGCATCCCCAACGGACGCACACTGAAAGCCGTAGTCCCCGGCGGATCGAGCACACCGGCGCTGAAGCCGGAAGAAATTGACGTCGCCATGGATTTCGATTCGTTGGCCAAAGCAGGATCGATGCTGGGCTCGGGCGGCGTGGTGGTTCTCGACGACACCACCTGCATCGTGAAATTCGCGCTGCGCACCATGAAGTTCTATCAGCACGAAAGCTGTGGCTGGTGCATTCCCTGCCGGGAGGGCACTGACTGGCTCAAGAAGACTTTGACGCGTTTCCACCAGGGAGGCGGGTTGAAAAAAGACATCGACAACATTCAGTACCTGGCGGAAAACATGCTGGGCAGGACATTTTGCCCGCTCGGCGACGCAGCCGCAATGCCAACCATCGCCTTCGTGAAAAAGTGGCGGAAGGAATTTGAAGATCACCTGGAAGGCAAGCCGTGTCCGTTTGAAGAGGCGGGAGCGGTGGAACAGCTTCCAGTACTGTCGCACTAGATTTTGTAATTTGGTAATCGGGTAATTTCGCAATTTGGAAGACCTCGATGCCGTCGAAGCAGGAACAGCTTCGCGATCGCACGAAAGCATTCGCTGTAAGGCTGGTGCGGATGTACAGGGTGTTGCCGTATCGAGGTGACGCGCAGGTGCTTGGGAAGCAGCTGTTGCGCTGTGGAACCGCGGTCGCGGCAAATTACAGAGCAGCATGCCGCGCGCGATCCAAAGCCGAGTGGATCGCAAAGATTGGTATTGTTGTAGAAGAGGCGGATGAGACGGTGTTTTGGCTGGAAATGCTGCAGGATTGCGAAATCGTACCGGCCAAGCGTTTGACGGAATTGCTAGCAGAGGCACACGAACTGACTGCTCTGTTTACCGCCTCGCGGCAAACGGCTAAAGCGGTTCGTTAGATTGCAAAATTACCCGATTACAAGATTACGAAATGCCAGATGTAAACATCACGGTCGACGGTAAGAAGGTCACGGCTCCCGCGGGGACGCTGCTGATCGAAGCCTGCAAAGCGGTTGGCATCGAAGTGCCGTCGTTCTGCTACTACCCGAATCTGTCGCTGCAGGGCGCGTGCCGCATGTGTCTGGTGAAGGTGGAGAAGATGCCGAAGCTGCAGACGGCCTGCACCACCGTCATCAGCGAGGGCATGATCGTCACCACCGACAGTGACGAGATCCGCCAGGCCCGGAAGTCGATGGTCGAATTGCTGCTGGGGAACCATCCCCTCGATTGCCCGGTGTGCGATGCGGGTGGCGAGTGCGAACTGCAGGACATGACGTTCTCCTACGGCGCCGCCGAGTCGAAGTACATCGAGCCCAAGAATCATCGCGAAGAGCAGCAGTGGTCGCCGGTGGTTTACTTCGATCGTCCGCGCTGCATCCTCTGCTATCGCTGCGTGCGTGTCTGTGGCGAGGGCATGGACGTGTGGGCCTTGGGCGTGCAGAACCGCGGCGTCAGTTCCATCATTGCGCCCAATAAGGAAGATCACCTGGAGTGCGAAGAGTGCGGGATGTGCATCGATATTTGCCCTGTCGGTGCGTTGACCTCAGGCGCCTATCGCTACAAGACTCGCCCCTGGGAGATGAATCACGTTGGCACCACCTGCACGCACTGCGCGGACGGATGCAAGACCACGCTGGGCGTGCGCCGCTCCGAAACCGGCATGCAGATCGTGCGCGGGGACAATCGCGACAAGAGTGGCATCAACGGTGACTTCCTGTGCATGAAAGGACGGTACGCCTTCGACTTTGCCGGCAGCGCCGAACGCCTCACCAAGCCGCTCATCCGCAAAGACGGGCAGCTGACTCCTTGCACCTGGGAAGAAGCTTTTGCGCTAATCGGAAAGCGCTTCAAGGAGATTTGCGAGAAGGAAGGCGGGCAAGCCATCGGCGTCGTGGGCTCCACCCGCACCACGAACGAAGAAAGCTACCTGCTGCAGAAGTTCGCGCGCGTGGTGCTGGGCACGAACAATGTCGATCACCACCGCACCGCCGACTTCCCTGCTCTGGCAAGCGCGCTCTCGGGAAAGCCTGACCTTACGGCCTCGATGCGCGACGTATTCAACGCGCCGGCGATCCTGCTGATCGGCAACAATCCCACCGAGCAGCATCCGCTGCTGGCCTGGCAGATTCGCAACAACGTCCGCCTGCACCGGGCGCGGCTCTATGTCATCAATTCGCAGGACATCAAACTGCACCGGCAGGCTGCAAGCTTCACCCAGATTCCGGCGGGAAGCGAAGGCAAGCTAGCTGCATTTCTAGCCGGCAACGACTCTGCAGTGGAATCGCTAGGCGACAGCCGCGATTCCTGGCTCGCCCTCCGCGACAAGCTGCGCGGCGAGGCAAATCTAGTGGTTATCTTCGGATCGGAGATCCGGGGCGAATCGATTCCCTCCCTCGTCAGCTTCACCTCCGGCATTCAGGGAGCGAAGCTCATCGCTCTCGCCGACTACGCCAACTCGCGCGGCGCCGCCGACATGGGGCTGTATCCCGATCTGCTGCCCGGCTACCATCGCGTAGCCGATACCAGTCCGTTCCATGAAGAGTGGGACGGAGTTCCACGGGAAAAAGGCCTCACGCTCCCCGAAATGGTCGAGCACGCGAAAGCCGGACAATTGAAAGGGCTCTACGTCGTGGGTGCGAATCCCGTGGGCCGGTTTGGCATCGATCCGTTTGCGCTATCCAACAGCTTCGTGGTTGTACAAGACATGTTCCTGACGGAAACTGCCGTCATCGCCGACGTGGTTCTGCCCGCAGCCAACGCCTACGAAAAATCGGGCACCTTCACCAATACCTGCGGCGACCTGCAATTGGTGAAGAAGGCCGGAGAGGTTACCGACACCAAGAGCGATTTCGAGATGACGGTTCGCATCGCCGATGCCATGGGCTTCGACGTTCGCAAACTCGTGCCCTTCGGCCGCGGCACGCGCGCGGACATGGGGCAATCCCGCGGTGCGCAATCGGGAGAGGCTGACCGGCATGTGGTCTGGCTTGAGGCGCACGGCCTTGAACCCAAGATGAGTCCCTTCGATCCCATGGCCATCCTCGACGAAATTCAGCGCCTGGTGCCGGGATACGACTTCTCGCGCGTCAACGTGCTTTCGGGGAATGACGAACATACGAATTTGACGAAGAGCGGTCCGGGTGCGACGCAGGATCCGGCACTCATCGTTCCGGCGAACGACGATTTGTTCACCTCGGGCACCCTGGGGCGTTATTCCAAGGCGCTGAATTCAGTCATCGAAAACCGGCATAACCCAATAACCGAAGTCGCAGCGGACTAACCAGGACCAACGGAAAGAAGACTGCATTTGCTAAGCGTTGGAATGTTTGCTCTCATTTCGCTGATCAAGATCGTGATCGCAGTGGTTGCCCTGCTCACGGCCGTCGCTTATACGGTCTGGCTGGAGCGCAAGGTCGTGGGCCACATGCAGAACCGCTGGGGCCCTACGCGCGTCGGTCCCTTCGGCCTGTTGCAACCATTGGCCGACGGCGTGAAGTTCCTGTTCAAAGAGGATCTGACGCCGCCGCACGTCTACAAGCCGCTCTACATCGCGGCGCCGATGATCGCGGTCATCTTCGCGCTCACTTCGATCGCGGTCATTCCTATCGGCAACTCCATCACCATTGCCGGAATCACCACGCCGCTGCAGATTACGGACGTCAACATCGGACTTCTGGTAGTTCTTGGGATTACGTCAGTCGGCGTTTACGGCGTGGCGCTGGCGGGATGGTCGTCGAACAACAAGTATTCCCTGCTCGGCGGATTGCGCGCGAGCGCGCAGATGGTCAGCTATGAAGTTTCCTTAGGGCTTTCGCTGATCGGCGTGCTGATTCTCGCCGGAACCTTCAGCTTACGAGGGATTGTCGAGGCCCAGAGCGGACACTTCTGGGGATTCATTCCCAAGTGGAACATTTTTTATGGCGGGCAATTCGTGGCATTTTTCATTTATCTGATGTCGGCGTACGCGGAGACCAACCGCATCCCGTTCGATCTTCCGGAAGCGGAGACCGAACTGGTCGCCGGATACCACACCGAATACAGCGCCATGAAGTTTGCCATGTTCTTCATGGCTGAATACGCGAACATGATCACGGTCGCGTGCCTGGCCTCGATTCTGTTTCTCGGCGGGTGGAACGGTCCGCTGTTTGGCCCGGCATGGCTGCAGATGATTCTGCCGGTGTTCTGGTTTGGCCTGAGAGTTTTTGGGTTCCTTTTTCTATACATATGGGTTCGTGGAACATTGCCTCGTTTTCGCTATGACCAGCTGATGGCCTTCGGATGGAAGTTCCTGTTGCCTTTGGCCATCGCGAATCTGGTGATCACGGGATTGATTGTGGCGCTGAAATCGTAAGTCAGTTCCCGGTTCTCAGTTCCCGGTTCTCAGCAAAACACCGCGTGAACTGAGAACTGCGAACCGGAAACTGAGAACTGAAATCATGCTTCATCTGATTATCTTTCTGTTCTTCGGTGCGATCTGCGTGGCGGGGGCGGTAAACCTGCTGGTGCAGAGCCATCCCATCAACAGCGCGCTCTCGCTGATCGCCGTAATGGCGTCGCTCGCGGTCGAGTACCTGCTATTGGGCGCGGAGTTCGTCGCCGCCGTGCAGGTCATTATTTATGCGGGCGCGATCATGGTCTTGTTCGTCTTTGTCATCATGCTGCTCAACGCCGGAGAGGAAGAACGGACTACGGGCAGCCGCGTCGCCATGATTATCGGCATCCCCGGCATGCTGGTGGGAAGCGGCCTGGTGGCTTGGGTACTGCTTGCGCGTTCCACCACGGCCTCAGTGCAAGTAGGAGCGCTCTGGGGCGATCCCAAATCGATTTCGCGGCTTCTGTTCCACGACTACCTGTTGCCCTTTGAGGTCACCTCGGTTCTGGTGCTGATCGCGATCATGGGCGCCGTGGTTCTCGCAGCTCGCCCCGATCAGGTGCAGCAGTCAAGGAAGGGGGCCTGATGGTACCGCTGTCGTATTACCTGGTGCTGAGCGGCATTCTGTTTGCCTGCGGCGTCACAGGTTTTCTCATCAAGCGCAACCTGATCACGATTTTCATGTCGATTGAGCTGATGCTCAACGGCGTGAATCTTTCCTTCGTCGCGTTCGCTGCCCAATGGCAGGCGCTCAAAGGCCAGGTCTTCGTCTTCTTTGTGATGGTAGTCGCCGCGGCGGAAGCGGCGGTTGGACTGGCGATCATCATCGCCGTGTACCGCAACCGTGAAACCTTGAATGTGGACCGGGTGAACCTGCTCAAACTATGACGCCGAACCTGCATCTCTGGCTGATTCCGCTGCTGCCGCTGGCCGGCGCCGCCATCAATGGCCTTTTCGGGAAGCGCTTTTCCCGCCAGACCGTGGTGGCCGTGGCGCTCACTTTTTGCGGCGCGGCGTTTCTCCTGGCGCTGAACGTTGCCCTGCATTTCTCCTCGATAGCGCTTCCCTATTCCGAATATCTTGCTCCCTGGTTCCACGCGGGAACCTTCCGCGTCGATTTCGCGTTTTATCTCGACCAGCTTTCGTTTGTCATGCTCCTGGTGGTTACTGGCGTCGGATTCCTCATCCACATCTACTCCGTCGGCTACATGTGGGAGGACGCGGGTTTTTACCGCTTCTTCAGCTATCTGAATCTGTTCATGTTCTTCATGCTGACGCTGGTGCTGGCCAACAACTACCTGGTGATGTTCATTGGCTGGGAAGGCGTGGGCCTGGCGTCGTATCTGTTGATCGGATTCTGGTTCATAAAGGACTCGGCGGCCTCGGCCGGAAAGAAAGCGTTCATCGTCAACCGCATCGGCGATTTCGGATTCCTGATCGCACTCTTCCTTCTCATCAAGCATTTCGGCTCACTGACGTTCGTCGATCTTTTCCAGAAAATCACGCCACTCAGCCCGGAGACGGCGGGCGTAGGGCTACTGACCTCGATCGGATTGCTGCTGATGCTAGGCGCTGCCGGCAAATCCGCACAGATTCCGCTCTACATCTGGCTGCCGGACGCCATGGAGGGCCCGACTCCAGTTTCAGCCCTCATCCACGCTGCCACCATGGTGACGGCGGGCGTCTACATGGTCTCGCGCTCGCACCTGATCTTCGAACGTGCGCCCTCGGCGATGACGGTAGTCGCCATCATCGGAACCCTGACCGCACTTTTCGCGGCGACCATCGGCATCACACAGACCGACATCAAGAAGGTGCTCGCCTACTCCACAGTCTCGCAGCTGGGATACATGTTCATGGCCTGTGGCGTGGGCGCGTTTTCCATGGGCATCTTCCACCTGATGACACATGCCTTCTTCAAAGGCCTGCTGTTCCTGGCGGCCGGTTCGGTGATTCACGCGGTGGGCGGCGAGCAGGATATGCGCAAGATGGGCGGGCTGCGCAGCAAAATTCCCTGGACCTTCTGGACCATGACGGCGGCCACGTTTGCCATAGCCGGCTTCCCGCCCTTCGCAGGATTCTTCAGCAAAGACGCGATTCTGTATCGGGCATTCCAGTCGAACTGGATCTACTGGGCGATCGGCGTCTTCACCGCTTTCCTCACTTCGTTCTACATGTTCCGGCAGTGGTTCCTGACCTTCTTCGGCGAATATCGCGGCGAAGCGGAGACCGGCCACGCTGGGCATGGCGAGCATGGCCATGGCGGCATCCACGAAAGTCCGAAGGTCATGCTGGTGCCGCTCGTGATTCTTGCGATTCTCTCCGTCTGCGGCGGTTGGATCGGGAGCGCGCGTTTCGAACGATTCCTGTCACCGGTCTTTCATGCAACCTCCGTTGTGCAGGAAGAAGCGCCGGTAGCGCCCGAGCAGGGACCATCCGAGGGACTGCTCACCACGATTTCGATTGCCGCCGCCGCGCTGGGGCTCTTCCTCGCCTGGCTGCTTTACATGCGTCAGCCGGAACTCCCGCAGAAGATTGCCGACGGGCTTGGAGGCTTCTATCAAACCGTCTTGCACAAGTACTACGTCGATGAGATTTACGCGGCTGTGTTCGTGAAACCTCTGGTCGATGGCTCCACGCGCATTTTGTGGCACACGGTGGATCAGGGCGTGATTGACAGGACTTTGGACGACAGCGCCGACGGCGCGCGCGATGTTTCTGATTCCGTACGGCAAATGCAGTCCGGCAACATCCGCTCCTATGCGGGTTGGATTGCGGCGGGAGCTGCGGCGGTGATCGCCTACATGATCTGGATGGGAACCCGATGAACTCGCCACTGGATAACGCGATTCTCTCGCTGGTGACGTTCGTCCCCCTGGCGGGCGCGTTGCTGCTGATATTTCTGCCACGGCGCGACCGCGACATCAAGATCTTCGCGCTGATTATCACCGTCGCCGATTTCCTGCTGTCGCTGCACCTCCCGGTTCACCTCCACCGCGCCCAGGCCGGATTCCAGTACGAAGTCAACATCCCCTGGATTCCCACTCCCAACATTCACTACCACATGGGAATTGATGGCATTTCCATGTGGCTGGCGGTGCTCACCACCTTCCTGACACCGTTGTGCGTGCTGATCTCGTGGAAGTCGATTCATGAGCGGGTGAAGGAATTTTTCATCCTGCTGCTGATTCTGGAAACCGCGCTGATCGGCGTCTTCGTTTCTCTCGACCTGTTCCTCTTCTACTTCTTCTGGGAAGCCACGCTGATCCCGATGGCGCTGCTGATCGGCGTATACGGCCACGGTCGGCGCGTCTACGCGGCAGTGAAGTTCTTCATGTACACGATGATTGCCTCCGTGTTCATGCTGGCCGCGATCCTGTGGCTCTATGCCAAGGTCGGAACCTTCGACTTCGTTACCATCCAGAATGCGATCCAAAGCGGGCGCGTAGAAGGCTTCGCCACCGCGGCGCCCTGGCTCTTCCTGGGATTCTTCGTCGCTTTCGCCGTAAAGGTTCCCCTGTTCCCGGTGCACACCTGGCTCCCGGACGCGCACGTCGAAGCACCCACGGCCGGCTCCGTGCTGCTGGCAGGCGTCCTGTTGAAGATGGGCACCTATGGCATGTTGCGCTTCAACCTTGGACTGTTCCCGGTGCAGTCGCGGCAGAACGCCAACTGGATCATGGTGCTGGCACTGATTGGCATCATCTATGGCGCGCTGGTGGCGATGGTGCAGCCCAACATGAAGAAGCTGATCGCCTATTCTTCGATCAGCCACCTGGGATTCGTCGTGCTCGGCATTTTCAGCTTTACCCAGGCCGGGCTCGATGGCGCCATGTACGTCATGCTGGCTCACGGTATCTCGACCGGCGGATTATTCATGCTTTCCGGCATTCTGTACGAGCGGCGTCACACCTACGAGATCTCGGAATTCGGCGGCCTGGCGACGCCCATGCCGATGTATGCCACCTTCTTCCTCTTCATCACGCTGGCTTCGGTGGGCCTGCCGCTGCTCAATGGATTCATCGGCGAATTCCTGGTGCTCAGCGGAGCATTCCGCGACCGAGCCATCTACGGCATTCTCGGCGCGACCGGCGTGATCTGGAGTGCCTGCTACCTCTTGTGGATGTATCAGCGCGTGTTCTTTGGAAAAGTCAAACAGGACATCAACAATCGCCTGCCTGATTTAAGCGCCCGCGAGCGTGTCGCGCTATGGCCTGCTGCCGTCGTGGCCCTGGTGATGGGCGTCGCTCCACTGGTCTGGCTCAACGCCATCGATCCCGCCGTGAGCACGGCCCTGGCGCCGTTCGCTCAAATGGCGAGCAAGGTGGTCGGCAAGTGAACCCTTCCACCGTACCCCAAGTGCTGCCTCAGGGAGTCGAATACATCCGCATCTTGCCGGAAATCGTGCTGACCGTATTCGGCATGATCATCATGTTGCTCGACCCGCTCATGGACGAGCAGAGCAGCCAGAAGACACTCGGAACCATCGGCCTGCTCGGGGCGCTTGCCGCCATTGCCGCCACGGTGTTTCAGGCCCAGTACCCCGGCACGGGTTTCTGGGGAATGGTGAACGTCGATTCCTTCAGCGTGTTCTTCCATTTTCTGGTCACCACGGTGACCGCCGTCGTGATCCTCACTTCCTACGAATACATGGAAGTGCAGCAGATTCGCGCTGGGGAATACTACGCCTGATCCTATTCGGCGCCGTCGGCATGTGCCTGATGTCGTCGGCAGTGGAACTGGTTCTCATCTTCATCGCGCTCGAAATCTCGTCCATCTCCACCTACATCCTCGCGGGCTTCCGCCGCCGCGCCGCGATCAGCAGCGAGTCGTCGATCAAATATTTCTTGCTGGGCTCGTTTGCGACCGCGTTTTTCTTATACGGCGTCGCGCTCATGTTTGGCGCCACCGGTTCGACCAGCATTGTGGTCATCGGCCAGAAACTGCAAGCGGGTCAGCCTCCGGTGCTGGCGTATGTAGCCATCGCACTGATGTTTGTTGGGCTGGGCTTTAAAGTCGCGGCGGCTCCCTTCCACGTCTGGACGCCCGACGTCTACGAAGGTGCACCCGCGCCCATCGTCGGATTCATGTCGACCGCGCCCAAAGCTGCCGTCTTTGCGGTTCTGCTGCGCATTCTCTTCGAGGCGCACGCTCCCGGAACCTTGTGGCTGATTTGGGTCGTGGCCGCGCTCTCCATGACGCTGGGCAACGTCGGGGCGCTGGTGCAGGGCAACGTAAAGCGTCTGCTCGCCTACTCTTCGATCGCGCATGCCGGCTATCTGCTGGTCGCTTTCGCGGCCCTACCCGACAACGGAATCCCCGCCGTGATGTTCTACACGGCGTCTTACGCTGCCATGAACGTCGGCGCCTTCGCCGTGGTCAGCCACTTCGCCAGCGCGGGCGAGCGCTACGTGACTCTGGAAGACTATGCCGGTCTGGGACGCCGCTCCCCCGTTTTGGCGGCGACTCTCACCATCTTCCTGTTGTCGCTCATCGGAATCCCTGTCACCGGAGGATTCTTCGCAAAGTTTTATGTTTTCAGTGCAGCCCTCCAGGCAAACCTTGTGGGCCTGGTCATCATCGGAGTGTTGAACAGTGCGGTTGGCGCCTACTACTACTTGCGCGTCATCGTGATGATGTACATGCGTGAACCGCGTGAGGAGGTGCCTGTCGCCCCGATTCCGTTCGGGCTCGGGGCGGCCCTCGCTATCAGCGTAGTCGCGACTATTTATCTGGGCGTGCTGCCGGGACAAGTGCTTGAGTACGCTACGAAATCGGCAGCGGGGCTGATGCGATAGCCCTTCGCTCTTTAGAAAAATACCTTCCCCACATGCCCTTCCGAAGGTATGCTACGCACTCCGGAACTTGTGGGGACCGGCTTCTGGAATAATCCACAGGCGGCATTTGACAAGGCTTCCTGCTCCCGGCATCATTGGTACCTCTCCACAAATCCCCCGTCTGGAGGTCGTATGGTTCAACTGATTCGCAGGGTCTGGTCCGAGGAACAGGGTCAGGACATTGCGGAGTATGCGGTAATGCTGGCGGTGATCCTGGTTCTGGTAGTCGGAACGATACGGCTGATCGGGACGAACGCCAACAACGCCTTCTCGTCCGTCGCCAGTTCCATCCAGTGACCGGCAGCGGCCCGGGCCGTAACCCCTTCCCGCGGATGACTTCGGGTCATGCGCCGAAACATCCGTTTCGACCATGGAGCCCGAGGTTCGATTCCGTGCGCTTGCCGAGCAATAAGGTTCCCCTTCATTGCCCGGCAGGCAAGCACACCCGGTCCGCACCCACCAAGTTCATCGCATCCTGCACATCGATGGTCGGCGCTGCAGCCGCGAAAGAATGCGCCCACGGCGTGGGCTGTGGGTCGAACGCGTAAAGGGACTCAGCCCCGAAGGGGGCGGAAGAGCATCACCGTACGTACTTCGAAGGATGGTTGATCTTCGGAGCTTTGATATTTGCGTATTCGGGGTACAATATTCGCCGGGCTTTGCATGGCCCGCAAAAGAAAAAGGGCTGGCGTCTTCGGATGCCGGCCTTTTATCTTTTCCCACACGGCGATTACCCCTCGAAAGGATAATGCCTCGGCTTGTGCTGCACCGAAACCCACTTCATCGTCGTAAACTCCTCGAGCGCCCATCGGCCGTTGAGGCGTCCCACTCCTGAGGCCTTTTCGCCGCCGAAAGCAATGAGCGGATCGTCGTTGATGGTGCCGTCATTCACGTGAACCATGCCCGATTCGATCTGCTTGGCGAGTTCCGCCCCGCGTTCGACATCGCGAGTATGGATCGCTCCGCTGAGTCCGTAAGGGCTGTCATTCGCGATGCGGATCGCCTCTTCCGGAGTTTCAAACGGCATCACACAAACTGCGGGGCCAAACATTTCATTCTGCGCTACCCACATATTTGGCTTCACATCGGCAAAAACGGTCGGCGACGCCATCGTCCCTTCGACTTTTCCATGCAGCACGGCACGCGCGCCCTCATCGATTCCCTTCTGCACTTGTTTGGCATAGGTGGCGCTCTGCCGCTCATTGATCAGCGGACCCAGCGCCGTTAGCGGATCTCGCGGATCTCCCACTTTCAGCTTCGCCACTCGCTCCACGAACTTTCCCAGGAACTGGTCGTACACCTTGCGATCCACCAGAATCCGGTTCGAGCACATGCACACTTGTCCCTGGTGCGCAAAACGGCTGAACACGGCCGCGTTGATTGCCGTCTCGAGATCAGCATCCGCCAGCACGATCAGCGCGCTGTTGCCGCCCAACTCCAGAATGGCCTTCTTCAGCGCCCGGCCCGCGACTCCGCCAATGTGGCGCCCTACCGCTTCCGAGCCGGTGAACGAAATGATGCGCGGGATGGGATGTTCGACAAAGTTATCGCCGATCTCACCGATATCCGCGACGACCACGTTCAACAGGCCTTTCGGGATGCCGGCTTCCTCGAAGATTTTTGCGACCAGCGTGCCCCCGGTGATAGGAGTGTCGTCGTGCGGCTTCAGCACCACGCCATTCCCCGTCCCCAGCGCCGGCGCGACGGATCTCACGCTCAAATTGAAAGGAAAATTGAACGGACTGATCACCCCCACCACGCCGGCCGGAATCCGGTAGAGCCGGTTCTCTTTCCCATCCACCGTCGATGGCAGAATCTCTCCTGTCATGCGTAGGGGATAAGTGGAAGCTTCCTTGATGAAATTCTTTACCAGGTAGATCTCGATGGCCGCTTTGAGATGAGTACCCCCAAGCTCCGTGATGATGATGTCGGCGATGTCGGCTTCGTTCTGTTCGATCCAGGTGATTGCCTTCTCCAGCACCGCGCGTTTCTCGAAGGCATTCACCTCAGCCCACACCTTCTGGGCGGCGGCCGCCGCGCGGTAGGCTTCATCGAGGTCGGCTAGATTGGCCAGCTTGAATTCGGCAATAGTCTTGCCGTCGTAGGGATTCTTGTCCGCCAACACCTTCGCGCTCTTGCCGTCGCGCCAGGCTCCGGCAATGTACTGCTTGTTCAGCTTGGCAAATTGGTTCATGCATTCATCCTTCTGGGCGAGACTGCTAACGACGTTCTTCGGAAGGGCGTGACTTCAGTCGTGCTGCTCCCACATCATGAAACACTGGGCTTTAGCCCCGAGGGTACACGTTCTAGGCAGCCACTACCTGCTTTGACAGAGCGGCCCGCGCTGCGCTGACAATCTTCTCCTCGTTCGGCAGCACATAATTCTCCAGCGGCTCGCTGTATGGAATCGACGTGTCCAAACCCGTCACCATGCGTACGGGGGCTTTCAACAGATCAAACCCGTGCTCCGCGACTTCAGCGGCGATGATGGCGGCCGCTGATGCATGACGCGGCGCCTGATCAACCAGCACCAGACGGCCTGTCTTCTTCAACGACTCGAGAATCGTTTTCATATCCAGCGGCGCAAGCGTCCGCGGATCGATCACCTCGGCGCTGATTCCTTCTTTCGCCATCTGCTCCGCGGCCGCCAGCGCTTTCGAGACCATCCAGGAAGTAGCCACGATGGTCACGTCCGTGCCCGCGCGCTTGACGTCCGCCACTCCGAACGGAATCACGTAGTCGCCGTCGGGCACTTCGCCCTTCGCCAGCGTCAACATGTAATGATGCAGGTAGACCACGGGATTGTCGTCGCGAATGGCCGCCTTCATCAAGCCTTTTGCGTCCGCGGGAGTTGACGGCACAGCCACCTTCAAACCGGGAATCCCCATCAGCATGTGGTAAATGCAGTTGGAGTGCTGCCCCGCCCATCCGGCGGCGAATCCGAAGCCGGCCTTAAAGACCAGTGGAACCTTCACCTGCCCGCCTGACATGTAATGCATGCGCGGCGCTTCATTCACCATCTGATCCATGGCCACCAGCATGAACTCGCTCATCCACAATTCAACAATCGGACGCAGCCCAGTCATCGCCGCGCCCACCGCGATGCCCATCTCCGCCGTCTCGGAGATCGGCGCGATGCGCACGCGATTCTTGCCAAACAACTTCAGCATGGGATCCCGCTCGGTCATCGCCATGTTCTGGCCGTAGAAGACGACATTCGCGTCCCGCTGCATCTCTTCCACAATGGCGCTCGCGATCGCATCGCCGTACATCATTTCGCGTCCCATGAGAGCCTCCTATGCGTAGACGAAGTTCAACGCTTCTTCCGGCTTGGGCAGCGGACTGGCCAGCGCGAACTCGACCGCGTCGTCAATCTCGGCCCGCGCGGCTTGCTCAATGCGCGTCGCATCCCCTTCCGCCAATACCCCGTCAGCCAGTAGCCTCGCCCTGAAGCGCGGAATCGGATCCTTCTTTTTCCACTCCTCAAACTCGGCTTTATTTCCGTACACCGCAACCGCTTCATGCTCGGGAAACTGCGTGGGCAGCGGCGGAACGGTGATGACGTTTCCGTGCGCGCTCAAGCGGTAGAACTTCGACTCAACCAGGCTCGGTCCTTGCCCTGCGCGGGCGCGATCGGCAGCCTTGCCTACGGCTTCCGCTACTTTCAAGGGATCGGTGCCGTCCACGGTCTCGCCGGGAATGCTGAACGCTCGAGCCTTCTGCGAAAGCGGATCGCCGGCAATCTCGTTGGCGTCTTCGAGGCCGATATGCGTGTACGCCTGATACTGGTTGTTCTCGAGCACGTAGACAATCGGCAATTTCCACACCGCCGCCATGTTCAGCGATTCGAAGAAGGCTCCCTGCTTCGATGCGCCATCGCCGAAGAAACAGTAGACCACCTGACCCGGATGCTTTACCTGCGCCGTGAACGCCGCACCGGTGGCGTGGGCAATCGCCTGCCCGATAATTCCCGACGTCCCCGGAAAATGATGCGCCGGATCGCTCAAGTGCATCGAGCCGCCGAAACCTTTGCACAATCCGTCCGTGCGGCCAAATACCTCCGCCATCATGGCGCGCGTCGAGGTCCCCAGCACGATCGGATACCCGTGGCAACGGTAGCTGGGCATCGCCAGGTCGTCCGCATGCCGCGTCGACAGCGCTCCGACGATGCTCGCTTCCGCTCCATCGCCCAGATGCGTATGTCCCCGAATCACCCCCGGATGCTCGACGAAGGCGCGCTTCACCGCCTCTTCAAATTCGCGGATGCGCACCATCTGGGTGTACATCCAGATCAAACGCTCTTTCCCGCTCTGTGTGTCTGGCATGGAACCTCCAGTCTTACCGCGAAGCTTCGCCAATTTCGCACAGCGGATCGCCCACCGGAACATCCACGGTTTCCGCCGCTAGAATCTTCAAGAGAACTCCGTCGGATGGCGAGTCCAGTTCATAACTGATTTTGTCAGTCGAGAGTTCCACCAGCGCCTCGCCGCGCTTTACCGACTCGCCCTCACGCTTCAACCAGCGCACCACATTGGCTTTCGTCGTGGTGACTCCTCCCGCCTTGGGAACAATGACCGTCGTCACTCCAATCCTTCCTTAGGCGACGCCTTCCAGGATAGTCACGGCGCACGCCGCCAGATCGTTCCCGATCAATCCGCCGCCGTTCTCGGCGAGTCCGACCCGCGCTTCCGGCACTTGAAGACCACCCGCTTCCCCGCGAAGCTGCAAGCAAAGTTCATTCAGCATCATCAGTCCCGTGGCCCCAATCGGATGCCCTCGCGAAACCAATCCGCCCGACGGATTCACCGGAATCTTGCCGCCACGCGCAGTCGCGCCCGACGCGGTGAACGGTCCTCCACAGCCTCGCTGGCAAAAACCGAGATCCTCAACCAGATGAATCTCGGCAAACGAGGTGGCATCATGCAACTCGACCACATCGATATCCGCAGGCTCCAGTTCCGCCATCTTGTAGGCCTTATGTGCGGCTCGCACCGGCGCCCGCTCGTCTTCCCACGATGCTCCGAACATTCCCCCAGCCACCGCATGCGCCCGCACCAGCACCGCTCGGCTGCGCACCGCGGCCGGCAAGCTGCTTAAAAAACTGCTGGAGCACACCAGCACCGCGGCCGCCGCATCTCCAATCGGAGCGCACATCGCACGAGTCAGCGGATCGCTCACCATGCGGTCCGCCAGAACGCCGTCCACATCCATCGGAAAACGATACTGCGCCCGCGGATTGCCCGCCGAATTCGTGTGATTCTTCGCCGCCGCATGCGCAATCTGCCGCGCTGTCGTGCCATATCGCGCCATGTGGGTCTTCGCCCACAGCGCGTAAATGTCGATCGCAATCGACCGCTCCGGATCGCGCTCAAAGCTCGTGCCGCATCCCGCCGCCATCTTCTGATATTGCTCCAGCCAGATTTCGGGATCCAGAAAATCCGTCCCTTTTTCCAGCCGGACGAAGAACTCCGCGCGGCGGTTGGGATCGTACATCTTCTCCACGCCAATCGCCAGCGACAGTTCACACTCGCCGGAAAGAATATCTTTCCACGCCCCGTTGAACGCCAGGCTGCCGCTGGCGCATGCCGCCTCCACATTCGATGTGGGCACGCCCACCGGCAGCAGCCCCTCTTCCACCAGCGGCAACAGACACACCTGTCCTTTGACGTTCGGCTGCCCCCAGAAATCGAGCATCATGTTGCTGAACCAGACGTGCCCGATGGCCCCCCCGTCGATTCGTGCATCCTGCAGCGCGCCCAGGTACGCTTCGCGCACTAGATCTTTGGGCGAACGCTCGAAAAATCGTCCCGCTGGCGTGCTGTAGGCGCCCACGATAAAAACATCGTCTCTCATCCGGCCCCGTCTCAATGCACACTCCGCTCCACGCCCGCCCAATACGGCTTGCGCAGCTCTTTGCGGTCCGTCTTTCCCGCCGCTGTCTTGGGAATCTCTCCGCGGAACTCCACCGACTTTGGCGCTTTCACCCCTCCCAGTTTCTGCTTGCAGTGCCGGATCACTTCTTCCTCGCTGAGTGATTCTCCTTCCTGCAGCACCACCATGGCTTTCACTGCCTCGCCCCACGTGTTGTCGGGCACGCCGATCACCGCGCACTCGCGCACCTGCGGCAGCGCCATGATGCCGGCTTCCACCTCCCCGCAATAGACGTTGAATCCGCCGCTGATGATCATGTCCTTCTTGCGATCGACAATGTAGTAATAGCCATCGTCATCCCGATATCCGACGTCGCCAGTGTGATGCCAGCCGTGCACCCGGATCTCGGCGGTCGCTTCCGGCATCTTGTAGTAGCCCTCGGTCACCAAGGTTCCGCGCGCCACAATCTCCCCGGGCTGGTTCGGACCCAGAATCTTCCCGTCATCTTCCATGACCGCCAGCCGCACCGCCGAAGTCGGCTTGCCGCAACTCCGCAACCGCTCCGGATGCTTCCCCGCGGCCGCTTCCGCCACCGTCTTCCGATCCAGCCAGGTTAAGAGCATGGGCGATTCCGTCTGCCCGTAGCACTGGCACATGCACCGCCCGAACACCTCGACGCCCTGCTTCAGTTTGTCAGGGGAAACCGGCGAACCCGCCAGCAGAAATACCCGCAGACTTGAATAATCGAATTCCCGCACCCGCGGATGCGCCAGCAATGCATAGAACGCCGTCGGAGGCAGAAACAAATGCGTCGCCCGGCAACGCTCAATATTCTGCAACACCTCCAGCGCATCGAACCTGGGCATGATCACGTTGGTCGCACCCAGGCTGAACATGCTGAACGCCACCACGCCCGCGGCGTGCGACAGCGGCGCGCTGTTCAGGCAGACCGGATCGCAGCCTTCGCCCTGCCAGTAGTGCGACGCCATCTCGATCATCGTTCCCCACGCCAGATTTGTCACCCGCACACCTTTTGCCGGACCGGTTGTCCCTCCAGTCGGCACCAGCCCCACCAGCCGCGATTCGTTGCCGTACTCGTCCGCCCACTCGACGTCATCCGCGGCCGTCCCTGAACCCATGAAGCGCTCAAGCGACGGATTATCGCCATCTTCGGCATCCAGGCAGATCACATGCCGCAGGCTGGGAACCCGCGCCTGAATCTGCCGCGCCTGATCACGGAATTCGCTGTGATAGAAGAGCCAGGCGGTTTCGACATAGTTCATGTACTCGACATTGGCATCGAGCGCATTGCGAAAGTTGATGGGAACCCACACCGCGCCCGCGCGCAAAATACCGAGCATCGCGAGCAGCACCCGAGCATCGTTTGGTGAATAGATGGCCGCCGGTTGCTCGCCACGCAGTCCGTTCGCCCACATCGCCCTCGCGATCTGTCGTGTCGCCTCCTGCATCTGGCCGTAGGAATAGCGAACCTCGCCATCCACAATGGCAATCCGTTTCGGATCAGCCTCCGCGGCCTTGTCGAAATAGTCAATCGCGCGCATCGCCAGTTACCAAAACGAATTTCACCTCAGGAATGCATTCTCGCCTTCGAAAGCCCGAAGCTCTCGAGTACACCGAGTATCTCGCGATGCCCGAAGGCCGCCGCAGGAGACGCAAATCCCACCTTGCGCGGCGCTTCGTGGATCAAGTGGTGTGCGGCGAAGGCCTGCATCAATCCTGTCTGGCGATAGCAGCAGGTCCCAAACACCACGCACTGCGCAAAGCTCGTGCTGCCTCGGCCCACCACCACGTCGATGGTGCGTTGCTCGCGCGAATTCTCCCGCGGAGGCGTGCTGCCCTGCACCGAATTCGCCATCTCCGCCAGTTTCTGTTCCTGCTCGGCCTTCGGCAGCGGACGAATGTTCTCCTCAAAATGCTTCTCCGTCGCCGCCACCGTCTCCATGATCTGCCGGTCGAGCAATCCGCCCAGCGTGCGCACATTGGCCACCTGCGGATGATCCTTGTACCACACCGGATGCGGAAAGCCTCCCCAGGGTAACGCCAGTTGTGTCTGGATGTAGCCCGGCGCCACCACCTCATAGTGCTGTGCTCGCGGCCACGGCTTGTACTGGTTCTGCTCCAGGTAGTACGCATCCGTTGGAATCACCGCAAAAATCGTCTGCGTCGATCCGAACGTGGGGATCCCTTTGAACATGGTCAGAATCTCCAGCGTGTCGATGCCCGGCGTCTCCATGCACAGACGCGCCGCCGCGTCGCTCACCGCCGACATGAACGCCGTCCCCGGCGCCACCAGCAATCCCCGCTCGGCGAATTTCTCGTGCCAGTTCGCCGCCACCTCGCGCAGCCAGGCCTGCTCGCCGCCAATATCCACGTAGTGACAACCCGCCTTCAGGCTGGCCTCCACCACTCGCGCCCCGTTGTAGATGAATGGACCTGCCGTATTGCACACCACCTTGGCGCCCGTGAACAGCTTCACCAGTTCGTCGAGCGATCCCGTGGTCTCGGCGACCTCATAGTTCGCGCTTTCAATTCCGGGAACATGCCGCATCACTTCTTCGATTCGTGCCCGGCTTCGTCCCGCCGCTATAAATGGGACGTTGTATTCGCGCAGGAACTCCACGATCAGGCGTCCCGAGAAGCCATTCGCTCCGTATACCACCACCGGCCGCTTTGCCATCTCTTGCCTCCACGTACGCTGAATTGCACCCGCTCTGGCCTGAGGCGTGATTTTAGGCTAAAGTATGTTTTTAGCTAGTAGGCACCTTTCTGTAACCTAGTGCCAGGAAAGAACACATCATGGCGGATGTCGATTGCACGGTCAGCCTCACCACGCGGATCATCGGGGGAAAGTGGAAGCCCACGATTCTCTACTTTCTCGAGACCGGGACCCGCCGCTTCGGCGAACTGCAAAGGCTCATCCCAGGCAGCACTAAGAAGATGCTGATTCAGCAACTGCGGGAACTGGAGCGCGATCAGATCATCCATCGCAAGGTCTACCCCCAGGTTCCGCCGCGCGTCGAATATTCCCTCACCCGCCACGGGGAGACCCTACGCCCCATCCTGAAATTGATGTCGTCCTGGGGTCGCAAACATCGGGCGCGCTACGGTGCGAAACCCTTTCTCCCCGTGCCCACAGCAAGGAACGGCGCTTCATAACTTTGAATTCTGGACAAACTTCATGAACAATCGTCCCAAAGGTCTGCTGTCCCAACACGACGACGTCTGGCTGATCGACGGCGTGCGCACTCCCTTCGCCGACTACAACACGGTCTTAGGACTGGTCTCGCCCATTGATCTCGGCATCAAGGTCGCGCGCGAGGTTTTCCGCCGCTCGGCTGTCTCGCCCACCGACGTCGACGCGGTTATCGCCGGCAACATGGCGCAGGCCAGTTTTGACACCTACATGCTGCCCCGGCACATCGGCACCTACTCGGGCGTCCCTATCGAAGTTCCGGCGCACCTGGTGCAGCGGGTTTGCGGCACCGGCATCGAAGTCATCCTGCAGGCCGCCGATCTCATCAAGCTTGGCAAAGCCGATCTGGTTCTCGGCGTCGGCGCCGAATCCATGTCGCGCAATCCCATCGCCGCCTACACCCACCGCGGCGGATTTCGCATGGGCCACGTGGAATTCAAGGACTTCCTGTGGGAAGCCCTCCTCGATCCCTGCGCCAGTGTCACCATGGGTGACACCGCCGAAAATCTGGCGAAGGAATACAAGATCACCCGCGAGGAAGTAGATCGCTTCGCCGCTGACAGTTTCTCTCGCGCAGTTGCCGCCCAGAAATCCTGCTTCCTCTCGGGCGAGATCGTGCCCATCGTCAGCGAAACCTTCGAACTTGCGGGATACAACTCGCGCGGCATCCGCCTGCCGCGCAAGGTCCAGTCGTTCGCCGAAGACAGCCATGTGCGGCCCTCGCCCCTGGAGGTGCTGGCCAATATCCCTCCGGCTTTTGGCGGCGTGCAAACTGGAGGCAACAGCTCCGCCATCGTCGACGGCGCAGCCGCCACGCTCGTCGCCGCTGGCACGTTCGTGCGTCAACATGGCAAGAAACCTCTGGCCCGGGTCGTCGCCGGAACTGTGGTTGGAGTGCCGCCCGAGATCATGGGGATCGGTCCCGTTCCCGCCATCCGCACTCTTCTCGAATTCACCGGAATGAAACTCGACCAGATCGACCGCTTCGAGATCAACGAGGCTTTCGGCGCCCAGGTGCTGGCCTGCGAGCGCGAACTTGGCATCGATCATGCCAGGCTCAACGTCAACGGAGGCGCTATCGCCATCGGACACCCTCTCGGCGCGACCGGAGTCCGCCTGTCGATCACCGTTGCCCGCGAACTCAAGCGCTCCGGTGGACGTTACGGAATCGCTTCCGCGTGCATCGGAGGAGGCCAGGGCATTGCCATGCTTCTGGAGAACGCAGCCTGAGATGCCAGGATTCGATGGAGGGGCGGCGTCCTCGCCCGCCGCGCGGCGACAGAACGCCACTACGCCGGCCAGATCGCTAACGCATTCTCCGACAAAATCTTTTTCTGCACCGCCTCGGTTAGCGGCAGCGCTCGAAAGTCGTCGAGATTTTTCTTGATTTCCGGCACGCCGGGTCCCGGCCAATCCGTGCCGAATAGCGTCTTGTGCGCAATTTCGTCCAGACGGGGAAAGTATTTCAACAGCGCCTTGGGCGGAATCCCGCTGATATCGAGAAACACGTTGGGATGCCGCCGGATCAGAAAGAACGCCGTCTGCATCCACAATGGGCGCCCGCCGTGAGCCATCAGAATTTTCATCTTCGGAAAATCGACGGCCACGTCATCCAGATAAATGGGATCGCCGTAGCGGTTCCGGGCGTCCGGAAAAATCGAGGTTCCCGTGTGGAACATCACCGGAATTCCGTTCGCCTCCGCCGCCCGGTAGATGATTTCCAGTTCCTTTACTCCGTTCAGGTAGTCGTTGGGAAACAGAAGCTGGTGCGGAGGATGAATCTTAATCATGCGGATATTGAGCCGCAGGATCTCCTCCACGTCCGCCAGAATGTTCAGAGTATTGCGCGGATGCAGCCCCCCGCAGGAGATTAACCTTTTCGGATCTTCCTTGGCGTAATCCGCAACGTAGCGGTTGACGCCGGTGGTAAAGCCCACCACTTCTGGCCCCACGTAATTGATGAGCGCGGCGCGGTCGATTCCCTCCGCATCCATGTGTTTCAGGAAAGCTTTGGGCGAGCGGCAATATTCTTCGATGCGGTCGAAGTGCGGCCGCTTCTTCTTGATAACCTCCAGCGCCGCGGGCTTGATCATCTCCAGCGGATGGATGTGCACGTGGCAGTCAGTGATCAAGTGAGTTCCCGGTTACTCCTGAGTCAGAACATTTCAGAGCTGCAGCCGTTCAATGCTTGTTTTTGGAAGAACGAATTCCCTGTAGAAAAATATCGCCGATCTGACGCGCCAGCGTGCTTGCGTCGCCGTCCACTTTTGCGTTGTACCAGGTGTAAAGCCAGTTCATCATGCCGAACAATCCCAGCACGGCAATGCGGGTGTTGAACTGCAACCGCTCCTCCCGCTTCATCGCATCCGCCAGTTCCGAGCAACTGAGATAGTACTGGCGCTTCAAAGCATGAATCTCCGCTCCCAGTTCTCCTTCCAGCACATCGTCTTCGTGAGAGAGCACCTTCATCGCCTTGGGGTAGGCCAGAAAATACTCCAGATGATTCAGGATGAAGCCGCGCATGCGGTCTTCGGGATGCGACAAATCTTCCAGACGCTCTCGCAGCCTCTCCACCACTGTCGTGAAGTAATGCTTCTGAATAAGATAGAGCAGCTTTTCTTTCGACTCGAAGTAGTAGTAGAGCCCCGCCAGCGACATCCCGCTCGAGCGCGACAGATCGCGCATCGACGCGCCTTCGTAGCCTTTCTCGTAGAACACGGCCGTGGCGTGCTCCAGAATCTTGGCCATCTGCCGGTCAAAGCGGGTATCCGCTTTGCGCCGCGAGCTCGCCGGACTGACTGAGGTAGGCACCATAGCTATCGAACGTTCGTTCGCACGGAATCTTAGCCCAATTCTATTTCGCTCGCAAGCTTACCCGCACCCTAAGCCGCTGATACCAAATGACCTCGAATCGCCGTCAGGGTCTTCGCCAGGGCTCGCAGGTCCACTGCGGCCGGTG
Source organism: Terriglobia bacterium (assembly GCA_963832635.1). Lineage (GTDB taxonomy): Bacteria > Acidobacteriota > Terriglobia > Terriglobales > Acidobacteriaceae > DATFTE01. The sequence continues at coordinate 35,046 of CAWHVH010000010.1, forward strand.
CGTCCTCGCTGGTCAAAAAACTGGCTCCTAGGCTGACGCCTTTGCCAGGGTCGACGCCGCCCATGCCTCCATCTCATCCTCCGCGCGCGCGAGGTCCAGCCCTTGCATACTCAACCCCAGCCAGGGGGCGACGCCTGTGCACGTCTCCATTCGCTTGCCGAACCGGCACTCAGACAAATCGCGCAATCCCAGCGATTCTCGCGGATCATTTTCAGATCCTCCGGCGGCAGCGCTTGATCGAACCACAAAACCGGCAGAGCCTCGAAGAAGCGAATCACGTTGATCACGGGATCGACGAGCGCTCGCCAGCGCTCGAAATCCTGTGTTGCCAGTGCGGACTCTGCGAGAAGCACCATATCGGCCCCGGCTTCCAGATAGCTTTGCACCAGCGACGCCGTGATCTCCGCCGCAAACTCCAACCCTTCGCCGGCTGAGGACTCTGACGACGCGCTCAGCTGCAATGCCAGAGTATTGGGTCCCGTCACTCGCACCATCAGCACCGGCTCATCCTTCAGCATCACTTTCAGTCGCTGCAGCACTTCCACCGCGACCCGTACCCGGCCCATCTTCGCAACGCCGCCGGCGGCTTCCACACCCCGGCGAAGCTGTGCAATGCTTTCGGCATTTGTGCTCGTCAACGCTTCAAGTTCAAGAACCGGATCCCAATAGCAAGCCAATCCATCCACTTTCAGAACGCTGCGAATCTGGCGCAAGGCATTCGCAATCTTCGTAGGATTCCCCAGGAAATCGCGCAGCGGCAGATTCTCCAGGCGCGCCCCCAGCGAGAACACCACCGGCAGCAGCAGCGGACGCGTGAGCATTTCGCCGCGCACCAGCGCCTTCACACTCTGTCGCGGCGTTCCTTGCTCTATCATGGTCAGGGCCTGAAGACCGGTCCGGTCGGCTTGGCATCGGGCCACGTCCCGTAGAATTGCAGAATATCCTGGGGCGGAGATTTCTTCTCCCACTCGGCGATGAACTTGTCATAGGGCTTGCCGCGCGCGATCCGCGCCTTGCGATCCTCGGCCCGCAACTCTGCCGTTCGCTTCGCGTCCACTTTTCGCCCCTCCGGGTCGAACGCAACCTTGTAAATGTTCGAGGCCGTCCAGTTGGAAATGATCTTCTTCTTCAAGTCCTCCACAATCAGCTCCGGCTCCCGCTCCAGCGGATCGCCGTACCCCGGACCGCCGCCACTGAAGCCAAATAGCAAGTCTCCTTCCTGGTAGACCTTCGGCGTGCGCGCCACCAGTTCGAACTTCCAATCGCCCTGGATGTCCTTATTTTCGAAAATCTCGCGATGATCCAGATTCACCGTCGGATCTCCCTCCTGCATCCGCTTCATCAAATCCGCTTTCCGCACGCTGATGCCAGGAATGGGCGCCGACGCATAGCCCCCAAACAACGGCTGCCCCAGCGGCACCTTGCTGCCATTGCCCATGCACAGCCCCAGCATCTCCGGCACCTTGTGAATCATCCACTGCTGCACCGCGCCCGATCCCCCGCGATGCAGTCCGGGGCCTGACGAGTCCCGCCAGTGCTGCGACAGCGTAATCGTCAGCGGCAGCTCGCCTTCGATCTGCTCGCAATCCGGCGCCCGGCCGAAGGCGCACCACGCAAATCCATAGGCGTCGATGCCGTCCGCCGTGCTTCGTCCACCCTGCCCTTGCGTGTTCAGCGAAAACGACAACACGTCCGACACCGCCAGCTTCCATTGCGAATGCCCGCTGCAGATCTGCGCGCAGTGCTGGCTGCCCGGCGTCGACGCCACCTGCGTCCATCCCGTCTTGGTCGAAAACATCATCTTGGCGAAACAGTTGTGGGTCGCACATCGCGTCTGCATCCCGATGTACACGCAGCAACTCGTGGCTGCCATCTTGTCGGGATTGAGGATGATTCCCTCGGGAAAGACAAAATCAATCGGCGCAAAGGTTGAACTGCACACCGGCAGGTCGTGAAAGAAATATTCGTACATGAAATTCGCCAGGTGACCCACCACCGCCTGCGTATGCACGTTATAGGACGATGGATTCTCCGGCGAAGTCCCCGAGAAATCAAACGTAATCCGGTCCCCCTTCTTGATCAGCGTCAGGAAGCACGACCGCACCAGCGCCGGAGTCCAGCCGATGGCATCGTTGAATACCACCGCGCGAAATTTCCCGTCAGGGAGCGCCTTGATCTTCTGATAAGCTCCCGCCTCGGCCACATCCAGCATCTTCCGCATCAGCCCGATCAGAAATTCCTCGCCGCGCTTTTCCACCTGCTCGAGCAACCGCACGCGCACCCGGTCTGCCGTCGTGCACCGCGCCCGCAGATCGGAAATAAACATCGCCGGAGCCCGCAGCCCGTACACCGAATAGAATTCCAGAAAATCATTCCGCAGCTCGAAGTTTTCCCCAATCTTGATCGGCGGCAGGTTCAATCCCTCTTCAAATCGTGACTTGGCGCTGACCGGCATTCCTCCCGGCTCAATCGCCCCCGTCTCGGTGGTATGCAGCGCCGCCGTGGCCCACGCCAGCAACTTGCCCTTATGAAACACCGGCATGATCGCGACCTGGTCAGGATTATGAATCCCGCCATACAGCGCATCATTCGTATAAAAAATGTCGCCGTCGCGGATCCCCGGATTCTGGCTGTAGTACTTCAAAATAAACTTGATGATGATGGGCTGAATAATCGCGTGCAGATAGGTTCCGCACGCCCCGTTGATCAGATCCCCGCCGGCGGTAAAGATCGCCACCATCGAATCGCCCGACACCCCAAAATAGCTGCGCGACGAGCGTACGAAAATCTCCATAGCCTCATCGAGAATGTCGTTGGTGATCTGCACCCCGATCTCGTAATCCCCCGGCTTGATCTTCTTCACGCACTCCTGCTCAAACGCTGTAGCCGGAGTGGGCTTCAGCCACGCAAGTTTTTCCGCCAAGGTCGGTATGGCCATGGTCCGTGTGTCTCCTACTCCAGAATTCCCAATCCGTGCTCGTCGATCGTGAACTTCAACCCCGGAGGTATCACCAGCGTCGTGTACTCTCCTTCCACCACGCTCGGCCCCTCGATCACATTGCCCGGCCGCAGCTTCTCAAACGCGTATGTTCTGGTCGCCGCGAAGTCCTTTCGGTCAGGCCAGTACGCGGGACGCTCTTCCTTGAACGCCGCCCCCGGATCGCTTCCCTCGAGCGCCATCCGCGGTAACGCCACCTTCTTCGTCGGCACTACCGCCTTCAACACGAAGCTGTCGACAAACACTCCACCCTCGGGATTCACCACGAACGGACTAAACGCTTCGCTGAACTCTTTTTCGAACGCATCGCAAATCGCCGTCACGTCCGCGGCGCTCTGGATACTGAGCCGCGGCGACAGCGCCCGCTTCACGTGAAACTGCCCGCCGTACAGCATGTCGAGCTCGAGAATGAAGTTCGCGCTCGCCGGATCGAGCCCGTCCCCGGTCAAATCCCGCCGCGCGTCTTCGATCAAACGTTCCACCGCTCCATTGAATGCCCGGTAGTCCTCGGTCAGAACTCCGGTCCGCGGCTCCATCAGCGTCAACCGTTTCGATAGCTCATAGACATGCATGATGTCCATGGTCGATGAGCCATACGCGCAGAACACCGGCGAGAACGGAAAGATCACCGCCTTGGGAATATCCGAGCGGAAGCCTTCCACGTGCGTCGCGCCCGCGCCGCCCGCCACAAACAGAATGAACTCCTCCGGACTGTAGCCGCGCAGGTGCACTTCTTTCATGATGGCCGACGACATGTTGCCGTCCACAATCTTGCGGATCGTCGCCGCCGCCTCTTCCACCGACATGCCCAGCGGCTTGGCGATCTTGTCGCGGATCGACGCCGTCGCCTTCTCTTTGTTCAGATTCAACTTCCCGCCGTAATAAAACTGCGGATTGATGTATCCCAGCACCACGTCAGCATCCGTGACTGTAGGCTCGGTGCCGCCGCGGTTGAAGCACACCGGACCGGGCATCGACCCCGCGCTCTTCGGACCCACCTGCAGCTGGTTGTGCAGCAGCTTGTTCAGCCACGCAATCGATCCCCCGCCCGCGCCAATCGACAGCGTCTTGATCATCGTGATCCCGACCATCCAGCGGTCGATCACCGGACGAAAGTCGTAGCTGCGCACGCTGTCTTTCACCACCAGGCCCACATCGAAACTGGTGCCGCCCACATCCGCCATCACCACATTCTGAAAGCCCAGGCCCTTCGCCATGTGATGCGCACCCATCAACCCCGACACCGGACCGCTGTTGAACGTGCGGCTCGCCGTGGTCTTGAACACTTCCGCAATCCCGCCCGAGCTTTGAATCATCGACAGCGACCGCTTGTATCCCTTGTCACGCAACTTGTCCCAGCAGGTGGAAAGCTCGATCTGCATCGAGCGCTGCAGATACGCGTCGAGAATCGCCGCCATCGTCCGCTCATACTCGCCCAGTTTTCCCACCACCTGCCCCGCCAGCACCACCGGCATGTAGCCGATATGAAAATCCTGAAACTCGCTGCGGATGATCTCCTTCACCTTCTTCTCGTGCGCGGGATTCAGAAATCCCCACAGCAGCGCCACCACGAACGCGCGCGCGCCCTTGCTGACCAGGTAGCGCACCTTCTCCCGCACATCGTTCTCGTCCAGGGGACGAATCACGCGCCCGCCGGAATCCACCCGCTCCTTCACCCCCACAATCAGTTCGCGCGGAATAATCGGATCCGGTTTCTTCTGCACGCTCAGATTCCGCCGCTCCTGCACCCGCGTCCCATCAATCCATTGCGCTCCCCGCCCAATCAGGGTCGTGTCTTCGTGCCCTTCGGTCGTGATCAACCCCAGCCGCGGCCCCTTGCGCTCGATCAGCCGGTTCAGCGCGATCGTGGTCGAGTAGCGGATCATGTCGATCCCCGGCAGCATGGTTTCCATGCGCATGCCCAGCGCCTGCGCGCCTTCGTCGATCACGTTGGTGAAGCACACCGACAGATCGTACGGAGTCGTCGGAACCTTCTTGATCACCGTCCGCCCCTCGTAATTCAAAACCAGGTCGGTGAACGTCCCGCCCACGTCGATGTCGATCGAGTTCATTCCGCGACCTCGAGCCGCTGATCCTTGATGCGCAATTCCCCGCTCTGCAGGCGCGCTTTCAGCATGTCGATGTCAATCTCGATGTCCCAGGTAATGGGATGCCCCGGCGGCAAATACTCGGTTTCGATCTGGGTGCCGCAATTCGGACAATAGAACTCCACAATCCGCACCCACAACGGATCGGGCGCGAAACTGAATTGCTCTTCCACAATCGGCAAATGCACTTCCCTCGGATCACGGTCGTACAGCAGGCAGCCCTTCTTGTAATTTTCCCGCCCCGCCCCCAACTCGTGCCCACAGCGGTTGCACATCCACCGCTCGCCGTCGAGATCCAGATCCAGATACTCCGTGATTCGCAACCGATTTCCCTTGTCTGCCATGTATGTTTCACCCTCGACGGCTCACCGATTTTCCTTCGCGCTCTTTGCGTCCTTAGCGGTTAAGAGCTTTTCTGACGCTCACCGGTGCCATACCAAGACCGCCGCCTCATCTGTTCGTGAGAGTAAGTCGACGGCTTTTACTCTGTGTTCCTCCGTGTCCTCTGTGGTAGTCCTGCTTTTCTCCGCGTTCTCCGCGGCCTTTCTCCGCGCCCTCAGCGTTTTAAGATTCTCGGGTCTCAGCTTTCACCCGCCGCAGTTCCCCATTCCCGTAACGATCGATCGTTAAGTTCCAACCCTCCGGCACGAAGTACGTGCTGTTCTCCGACACCAGCAGCGCACACCCCGCCACTTCGTTCCCCGGTTCGAGCAACTCCCACTTGTAAACGCCCGCCTTGCCGTTGCCGCTGCCATACGCCAGCGCGCGCTCCCCGCTCCGCGCTCCCGACGCATCCCGTGGCCCCGACGGATTTCTCGACCATCGCCGGACGCGCCATCTTCTTCCGCACCCACATGCGCACCACTTCGAGCGTAGCGTCGCCGTTCCCCGCAGCCAGTCGCCGCAAGTCGTCGACGCGATCAAAACGCAAGGCCGCAGACTTCACCTCGAAATTCTCTCCGTCCCGCGAAAACTCCAGTTCCAGCGAGCACTCCGCCGCCTCAAAGGGAATGCCTTCAGCTTTCAGGTCTCGCATGCCGGTCGCCCGCATCTCTTCAATCGCCTTGTTCAACTTGCTCAGGTCCGCGCTCGCAGATAAAGGCACTCGCAACGAACGTTCGTACACATGACAAAGGTCCGACACCGACGAACCAAACGCGCTGAATACCGGGCCCAGCGCAAACAAATAGACACGATCGATGCCCGCCCGCTCCGCCACTCCGCAGGCAAACAGTCCGCCGTTCCCGCCATAGGCAAACAGCACGTGATCCGACAGATCCTTCTTCAATTCCCGCCGCGCGCTCTCGATCACTCCCGCCACCATGGCATAGGCCTGATCCACAATCGCCCGGCAAGCCTCCTCGATCGACACGCCTCGCGGACGCGCCACCGCCGTAGCAATCGCTTCCCGCGCCTGCTCCAGATCCAGGCGCTTCGCTCCCCCCAGGAAGAATTCCGGATCGATCAATCCCGCCGCCACGAACGCATCCGTCAGCGTCGGCTTCTCCCCGCCCAGCCCGTAACACGCCGGCCCCGGGAACGATCCCATGCTCTCCGGCCCCAGACGGACCTCCTCCCCCGCCACCGACACCACGCTGCCGCCGCCCAGCGCAATCGAGCGCAGATACGGCAACCGCGTCCGCACCGGAATCCCGAACAGATCGCTCTCTTCCGAAGACACCGGCTCTCCGTCCTGAATCGCCCCCACCTTCGCCGTGGTGCCGCCGACATCGAGCGCAATCACGTTCTTCAGGCCATACATCTTGGCCAGGTAGCTGCTCCCGTAAATTCCCAGGATCGGCCCCGACTCCATGGTGTCGATGGCGCGCGTCTTCGACACGCCCGCCACTCCCCCGTTGATGTGGCTCACCAGAAACGCCCGCATGTAGCCCTGCGTATAGCGCAGCTCGTCCTCCGCCTTGAACAGCGTGGCCGCCAGGGCGCTGTGCGTGTAAGCGTTGATGATCGCGTAATAGGTCCGCGTCATGTCGTCGCTGCTCTTGCAGATGTCGCTTCCCGCCAGCACCGGCACCGATCCCAGAAAGTGATCGGGATACTGCTCTTCGATCACGCGCTTGATGCGCAACTCCTGCTCCGGATCCTGTAGCGCGCCCTTCAGGCTAATGCAAATGCGCCGCACCCCGTTCTCTAGCAGCGAACGCACCGCCCCCAGGATTTCTGCCCCATCTCCTCGGTCAATTCCCGTGACATTGAACTCGCTCACTATCTTGTTCAGCACCGGACTCAGGCTCTGGCTGCCGTACAAGTCCCGTTCATGCCCCTTGCTGACGATCAACCCGATCTTTGGCCCACGTCCCTCCGCAAGGACGTTCGAGGTGATAGTGGTCGACCAGCGCAGCAATTCCACCTGTTCGAGGAAGCTCTCGAGATCGGAAAAACCCAGCTGCGTCGCGCCCTGGGTAAGACAATCGAACAGGCAAACCGTCAGGTCGTGCGCCGTCGAATCCACCTTCGCGCACACCACCCGGCTGCCATCGCTGAAGATGCCGTCCGTCAGCGTTCCACCCACGTCGATGTCGATGCTATACAAGCGCCCCTCGCGTCCTTGGTTGACTCACCGGCTGACACAATTCTCTGGCGTCGATAACTGCGTGGTATCGGTTCGCTAAGCCTTTCTTCGCGACCTTCGCGGCCTTTCTCAGCGACCTTTGCGGTAAAAAGCTTTTCTTGCCTTTCCAATCAAAAATCAACAATCGTCAATTCTTCTCACCAGCTGTCCCTTCATCTCATACCGAGGCAGCGTTCCCGCCGCCACCAACTCCACCGCCGCCGGAACACTCAACACCGCCTTCAGCTTCTCCTCAATCTGGTGCTGCAGCCCGTCACGATCGGTGACACACTCCGCCACCACCCGCAGCGGAGGAGTCACGCGCGGCCCCGGCTCTTTCAGCACCACCTGGATCTCGCCCGTCGTCCGCGGACGAAAACTCGCCACCACATCCCGCACCGCCGAGGGAAACACATTCACCCCCAGCACGATCAGCATGTCGTCAGTGCGCCCCACGCAGCGCAGCTTGAATCCCGTGCGCCCGCACCGGCAGGCCGTATCCAATACCGTCACCCGGTCCCGGGTGCGAAAGCGCAGCAGCGGCACGCACTCCCGCTCCAGGCTGGTGTATACCAACTCCCCGCTCACGCCTTTCTCGATAGACAGGCTCTCGCCGCTCTCGGGATCGATGATCTCCACTAGCACATAATCCGGCCCGTTCAGGTGCATCCCCGACTGCTCGCGGCACTCGCTGAAAATGATGGGAGCCATATCGGCATTCCCCAGACCTTCAGTCACGCGCGCGCCCCAATCTTCCTCCAGCTTCGCCCGTACCGACGGAATGCCCGCTCCCGGCTCCGCTCCGCAGAATAGCTTTTTCAATCCCAGTTCCCGTGGCTCCACTCCCGCTTCGCGCCGCACCCAATCGGCGAAGTAGGCTGCATATGATGGCGTGCAGTGCATCGCGTTCGCCTTCAGCAACCGGATCGCTGCCAGCGCTTTTTCGGAAGCCCCGGTCCCGATCGGGACAAACATCGCGCCCACCGACTCGATTGCGTCCTTCGAGGTGAGCCCGGCCACGAACATCGTGAGTCCCGCGGCGTGAATCACGATGTCCGGCTTGCGCAATCCCTGCGTATAAAACGAGCGCGCCGTCAGTCGCGTCCACATCTTCGCGTCGCGCCGCGTAATGCCCACAAAACTCGGAGTCCCGGTCGTGCCCGTCGAACTATGCACCCGAATGACATTCTTCAAATCGGCCGCGATGTGCCGTCCCAGCGGAGGCGCCGCCGCCTGGCTTTCTCGCAACTCCTCCTTGGTGGTGAAGGGAAAGCGCGCGAGATCCCGCAACCGCCGGAAATCTTTGCGCTTCCGTCCCGCCACCCGGAACTTGTCCTGATAAAAAAGCGACCGCGCAAACAGGTAATCCAGCTGCCCGGTGAGTTTCCGTTCCTGCAACCGCTCGATCTGCTTCGCAGTCGCAGTCTCAATCCCCCGGTCCAGATACTCTCCAGCCGCCATCGCTGTCCCCGTGGTGTCCTTCGTGTCCCTTCGTGTCCTTAGTGGTTAAGGTTTTTCTGTTCACACTCGGTACTGGGTACTAGGTACTGGGTACTGTTCCTATCGAACGTACGTTATAATCTGCGCGCCATATTCTCCACAGGCCGCGTACCCTGTCAAGGTAAATACGGAGCGCCGGGAAAAACCATGCTGGGCACCATGATGAATTACCCGCTCACGCTCGTGCACATCCTCGAGCGCGCCGGAAAACTCTTCCCCGACGTCGAAGTGCTGTCCCGCCTTCCCGACCGCTCCCTCGACCGTTCCACCTACGGAGAGGTTTACCGCCGCGCCCGCGCCCTGGCCGAAGCCCTGCAGAAAGCCGGCTCTGCAGCGCGGTGACCGTGTCGCCACCCTGATGTGGAACCACTACGCGCATCTCGAAGCCTACCTCGGCATCCCCGCCGCCGGCGCCGTCGTGCACACCATGAATCTCCGCCTGGCCCCGACAGAACTTGCCTATATCGCCAATCACGCCGGCAGCCGTTTTCTGATCGTCGACGACATTCTGCTTCCGCTTTACGAGAAGTTCAAAGACGCGACGAAATTCGAGCGTGTCATCGTCGTTCCCCTCACCGGAGCGCCCGTGGCTCCGGGTTACACCGATTACGAACACTTCTTGAACACCGCAACAGGCGACTTCGAATATCCCCAACTCGACGAAAACGAAGCCTCTTCGCTCTGCTACACCTCGGGAACCACGGGAGTTCCCAAGGGCGTGCTCTACACGCACCGCTCGGTGTTTCTGCACACCTTTCTGCTCACGACCGCCGACAATTTCGCCATTTCTCACGCCGACGTGGTGTTGCCCGTGGTTTCTATGTTTCATGTGAACGGCTGGGGACTCCCCTACGCTGCCAGCCTGGTCGGTTGCAAACTGGTGTTGCCCGGCCCCTATCTCGACGCCGAAAGCCTGCTCGATCTCTACCAGCAGCACCAGGTCAACGTCAGCGCCGGCGTGCCCACCATCTGGTTCAACGTGATCGATGCGCTCGAAAAATATCCCGGCCGCTGGACGCTGCCTCCCATGCGGATTCTCATCGGAGGCGCCTCCCCGCCCGAAGCGCTGATCGCGAAACTCGATCACTACGGAATGAAAGTGATTCAAGGCTGGGGACTTACCGAGAGCAGCCCGCAGGCCACCACCAATCAGCTCCGCGCTCACATGCACGCCTGGCCCGAAGAACGGAAATTGCCAGTGAAAGCCAAAGCCGGACTCGCGGTTCCCCTCGTCGATGTGCGCGTGGTGAACGAATCCGGAGAAGTTCCCCACGACAACCAGAGCATGGGCGAAGTGCAGTTGCGCGGCCCCTGGGTCGCCGCCAGCTACTACAACCTTCCGGAAGAACGCGATAAGTGGACCGCCGACGGCTGGTTCCGTACGGGGGACGTGGCCACCATCGACGCCGAAGGGTATTTGAAAATCGCCGACCGCACCAAAGATCTGATCAAGTCCGGAGGCGAGTGGATCAGTTCGGTCGATCTTGAAAATGCACTGGTTGCGCATCCCGATCTGCGCGAAGCCGCGGTGATTGCCGTGCCCCATCCCAAGTGGCAGGAGCGCCCGTTGGCTGTTGTGGTTCCGCGCGAAGGCGCAAAAGTCACAACCGAAGAACTGCGTGACTTTCTCTCGCCGCGCTTTGCCAAGTGGCAACTGCCCGATGCCTTTGTTTTTGTCGAAGAGCTGCCGCACACTTCGACCGGCAAGTTGTTGAAGAAGGAGCTGCGCCAGCGCTTTCACAATTGGAAGTGGGAGCGCTGATCGCTATTCCGGAGATGGTATGAGCACGTTCGTTCTGATTCACGGCGCCTGGCACGGCAGCTGGACTTGGGACAAAATTGCGCCCCAGCTTCGCCGCCAGGGACATGAAGTGCACGCACCCAACCTGCCGGGCCACGGCGGCGATCCCACGCCGATTGGGCAAGTCACGCTGCAGGCTTATGCCGATCGGGTGACGGAAATCATCGACGGATGCAAAGAACCCGTGGTGCTGGTTGGACATAGCATGGGAGGCATCGTCATCTCGCAGGCCGCCGAACAGCGTCCGCGTTCGATTCAATCTCTAGTCTATGTCTGCGCTTTTCTTCTTCAGGACGGACAATCGCTTCTGCAGATTGCCGACAAAGACAGCGATGCCATCGTGTTACGCAACCTGGTGATGGCAGAAGATCAGAGTTCCGCCGTGCTGAAGCCGGAGGTCGTTCGCGAAGTCTTCTACGCCGATTGCTCAGAACAAGATGCAGCGTGGGCGCAGTCTCGTCTGGTGCCCCAGGCCGCGGCTCCGCTGGGAACCCCGATTCAGATATCCGAAGCGAAGTTCGGCAGGATTCCCCGCTTCTACATCGAATGCCTGCAGGATCGAGCGATCTCTCCGGCGGTCCAACGGCAGATGTACGCGGCATCTCCGTGCAAGCGCGTGTTTACGCTCGAATCGAGCCATTCGCCGTTTCTGTCGCAGCCGGATGAACTCACCCAGGCTCTGCTCAACATCGCGTCTGCGTGAAGACGCAGATCCGCTGCGTCTTCAACAGCTTCTCTTCAACTTCATCGACGGGGTCTTGCTATAGCTTTCAGGAAATGCCACTCCAGGACGATCCAGGACGGCCCGCGGAAGCCGTGATGGCCTCAACCTCATCCGAACCTCTGCGGTGAGCTCTACGGGGCTCCCAGGCGGGTTTAAATGGCATTCTACGCAAGGGTCGGATGGTGATTTACGATCCTGCCCCATCCGGAACGGGGAATCAACAACTTAGCTCAAGGTGAACCAAAACGGAAATAATCGGCCGCGAAAAGGCACACCAATGCGCAAAGGCGGGGTTCGAACTTTGCCAGGGGAGACGGCACGGGTCCGTCTCCCAGGCAACGAGACTCTTCTAGAACGAGAACTTCGCTCCAAACTGCAATTCCCGCGGATTCAGCACGGTTCGCGGTCCGCCGAACTGCGGATTGGGAACCGGCGGTCCGGCCAGTGGACATCCCGTGACCTGGAAGTTTTGAATCGCGGTTGTGACCCGGTCGCCGAAGTGCTGCGGGACGAGGCCGCCGCAGAAGTTGTAGGTGCCGTACACCGATGTCACTTCGTCCACGTTCGCACGGTTGAACAGGTTGAAGGCGTCCATTGAGAGATCCAAGCGCAGCCGTTCAGTGAGGTGGAAGTATCGCGACAAACGCAGATCCACGGAGCGCAGGTTGTCACCCCCGTACGTATTGCGTGGCGAGAAACCCACGCGGTCGGTAACCGGGTTGGTGTCGTTGTTGGCGTCGAAGCCGACGAACAGGGTGAAAGGCCGTGGCGACTGTACGGTCACGATGCCGCTCAATTCGAAATTCCGCGCCAGGGTACCTGCCGGCCCGTCCGCGGTAAAGTTGGCGATGAAGCGGTGGCGCACATCCTGGTTCGAGAGCGCGCGCTCCGCGGGTCGGTTGTAGAGATCCTGCGGCGTGCTGACGAACGTGGTGAAGGTTCCATCGTCCAAAGTCTTCGAGAACGTGTAGTTGGCCTGGAAGCGGAGATAGTGGCCGTACTTCTCGGCCGCCTGCAGCGTCATCCCGTGATAAATCGAGTTGCCGCTGTTGTCGGTGAAGTAGAGTAACCCCGCATTGGTGTAGAGCGGACCGCTGAAATAGGCCTTCCCGGCGGGGAAACCCGGAGGAGGCGTTCCGCCAGGAGCACAGACCGCCACGCCCGGATTATTGGTGCCCTGCGTGGGACAGACGTTCAGGTTCTCGGCGCGGACCTGATGATGGGCAGAGGCAAAGAGGTATCCGGCGCTCACCGTCAGACCGTGAGAAAGTTCCTGATCGATTTCCAGGCTAGCCTGCTCGGAGTATGGAATCGGACTGCGATGGTCGACCAGGCCGGCGCCGGCGGTCACCAGAGAGCCTTGCGGTCCGGTGATGTATTGCGCGGGGACTTGTCCGGTGCGCAGCAAGGTGTAAGCGTCGAGCGAGGGCTGCTCCTGAAGCTGCTGGCAAATGGGAGCGCCAGGACAGATCGGCGAAGGCAGACCGATCGAGGGTTCCTGGTTCAGGATCCAGGTAGCGGTGTCGGCGCCCTTGCGTACCCCGGGGATCGTCACTCCGGGAATAATCACGGGCCGCTGCGGCTGGGTGATGTACAGGAACGACAAGTTGTAGCGGTCATCGAAGATGCCGAAGCCCGAGCGAATTACGGTCTTGGGAGAGGGCGAGTAGGCCAGGCCGACGCGTGGCTGTATCCCGTCGTAGTGGGGATCAATCTGTTTCGACAGTCCGGTCTCGAAGTCGTAGCGCAAGCCGTAGTTCAGCGTTAGCTTAGGAGTGGCGCGCCATTGATCCTGGAAGAACCAGCCGAAGTAGCTGTGATTCAGAGTCTCATCGAAGTTGGCGGCCTGCGACGGCAGATAAGCATTCGGCCAGGTCGGGGAGTTGGGAACGATCGCTGGCGGCAGGAAGCCGGGCGTCAGCGGTCCGGAGCCCACGGGAGCGCCCCAGAAAATAATCGGGATGCCGTTTTCGTAAGGCGTGAGCGGATTCAGATCGAGCGGGCAGGGACCTTCCGTCGGAAACGCGATGGGGTTGGGATTGGGAACGCCGTTGTCCTGCTGGTAAACGAAGTTGGTGAAATCCGCCAGGCAGTTGAGTCCGGGCAGCACGATGCGCATGGGGGTGAATCCCGGCCAGGTGACGAAGTTGCGGATGTAATTGCTGTCGAATCCGAACTTGGTGGAGTGATTGCCTTTAATCCAGGCGACGGAGTCCGACAGTTGCACGCGGTTTTCCCAGATGTTGTCGAGTACGCCGAAGTTATGTCCGAACAGGAGGGTGTTGGGAATGTCGAGGTTGGGCTGGCCGGTAACTCCGGGAAAACTGTAGTGCCGACGCGCGAACTGCACCAGCGCGGTGTTGACCAGATTCGGCCGGAGTACGGAGTTCACGGTGCCTACCAGGGACTGGTCGCGCACGAACACGTTGTGACCGCTGCTGGGCGCGCCGATGCCGCCGCCATCGAGGGTGCTGCCGACGAGTTGATTCAAGTCGCGCCCGTCTTCGAGGCTGTAGCGTACGGACAATTGATTCGCGGGGTTGAACGAGTGATCGACTTTCACGATGCCGTAGTCGTTGTCCTTGGTCTTCAGCAAGTTCAGGTTTTCGCCCTCGATTCCCAGAATCGACTTGGCGGCGTTGATCTCGGTCAAGTTATTGAGGAGAACCGATGGGAAGGTAGGAGACTCTCCTCGCCGCTGGCCTTCGTAGTTCACGAAAAAGAACGTTTTGTCCTGGGTAATGGGACCACCCAGTGCCACACCGAACTGATTTTGCCGCAGGACGTAGGGTTGCGGCGAGGGCTGCAGCAGGGAGCGCGCGTCGGTCGCATTGTTCTGTAAGTATTCGTACAGGGAGCCGTGAAACTTGTTGGTGCCGGATTTGGTGACGATGTTGACGATGCCACCCATGGCGCGGCCGTATTCGGCGCCGAAGCTGTTATTGACCACGCGAAATTCGCTGACCGCTTCCTGGGGCGGCGAGGAGCGCTGAGACCCGGTCGCGGTGTTGATGTTGTCGGCACCATCGACGGTGACTTCGTTGCTCAAGTCGCGCATGCCGGCGAAAGAAACGCGGGTCACTTCAAACTCGGTGATGGTGGACTGCAGGCTGGTGCGTCCCGTGGCCACGCCGGGCGTAAGCAGGGCGAAATCGGTAAACTGCCGTCCGCTGATGGGAAGCGAATCGATCTGCTTGGTGTCGATGACCTGGCTGATCTCGGTGCGCGTGGTCTCGACCGGGGGCACCTCCGTGTTGACGGTCACGGTCTCACCGACGGAGGCGACCTTCAGATTCACGTTGAGCGTGGCGGTCTGGCCCACCGATAGTTGAATCCCCGTCTGCGTGTATTTCGCGAATCCCTGGGCGACGGTGGTCAGTTCGTAAGCGCCCGGGGGCAGGCTGGGCAGGAAGTAATAGCCGTCGGCGTTGGACTGAGCCGTGTAGGTCCGGTTGGTGTTGGTCTCGCGGGCGGTGACGGTGGCACCGACGACGACCCGTCCACTGGCGTCGAGGACAGTGCCGTTAAGTTGGGCGAAGCTGATCGTGGCTTGGGCGAAGAGCTGCGGAACCAGCAAGAGGCACAACAGGGCCGCGACGGCGGAGGAACACAGACGTGCAGTCATAGGGTCTCTCTTTCAGATCGAACGTACGTTCGAAATTTATCGCAAACTCCACTCTTAGCTTCGTGCCAGGGACCGGACTGTTCCCCAAGAATTTTGCGGGAACCCACCACCGGCGTTCGACGAAACGACAACGCGCTGTCAGAGACATCTCCGGCTGCCCAAATACCCAACCCAAACGCTTGCGATCGGATCGGACGGACCAGCAGGGCCATGCCGGGCGCCTCCCCCACACTGAGCCGCTGTTGAATCGAACGTCCGTTCTTACAATTTCACCTGTGGGCGAGTATTTTGCACAAGACCCTCACAGTGTCAAGGGAAATATCAAACCGCCTCGCGAGCGGGGGTGCGATTTCCGCTAGATTTCGCCCAGACTTCGCGAGCAGTTTCGGCCACCAGCCTGAGTTTTGCCTCCTGATCCTGGCTGGTCAGGCGGTTGCCTTCGAGGGTAGAGGCGAAGCCACATTGGGGGCTCAGGCCGAGCCGTTCCGGCGAAATGAATTTGGACGCGGTGGCGATGCGCTGCTTCAACTCGTCTTTGCTCTCGAGCGCGGCTTTTTTCGAACTTACCAGTCCGAGGACGACGCCGCGGTCTTCGGGAACCTGGGCAAGGGGCTCGAAACCTCCCGAGCGCTCGTCATCGTATTCGAGCAGGAAGGTCTGAAAATGCGTCTGACGGAACACCTTGGTGATGGGACCGTAGTCTCCCGCAGCATAGAACTTGCTCTGATTGTTGCCGCGGCAGAGATGCAGCCCGAAGGTAATGCCGGGGTGGTTGCCGATTACGGCGTTGTCCATCTCGATGGAAAGGTCGAGCAGGCGGTCGGGATCGTTGCCGCGCTGGCGGTATCCCTCGCGCAGTTTGGGATCGAGCAGCGCGGTGTATTGCGGCGAATCGATTTGAATGTAGGTGCAGCCGAGACGAATTAGCTCCTGGACTTCTTCGCGGAGAATATCGACCAGATCGGCGAGATAGGCTTCGATGTTAGGGTAGGCGCCGCTCGATTTCTGGGAATCGTAGTAAGCGGCCGCCTGTTGCGCACTGATCAGAGTGGTTTTCGCGGCGCGGTCCGTTCGGGCGCGAAGATAGGTGAATTCCTCGGCGCACAGAGGGCGCTTGCGGCGCAGACGTGAGACCACCACGGGCCTAGCCAGAACCAACTCTTCGCCCTTTTCGTCGCGGAACGGGATCGCCCAACCTCCGAGTTTGTCAAAGCCTTCGACCGCGTCGATCAAGTGACCGTAGAAGGCGTAGCGGCGCATCTCGCCATCGCTCACTACATCGAGGCCGGCGCGTTCCTGCAGTGCCACCGCTTCATCGACGGCCCGGTCTTCCACCTGTTTGAATTCCTTGTCGCTGAGTTTTCCGGCAGCGTACTGGTCGCGGGCCGCTTTCAGGTAGGGCGGGCGCAGAAGACTTCCGACGACATCGCTTCGATACACGGGGACCTCCCAAGACGGCGGATTGGGCCGCACGCCGGTAACGGATGTACTATACGACCGCTGTCAAGTTTGGCGCACGCAGGTTTGACAATCGCGATGACGACTGTAGTAAGCTCACGGCCCACAGATCTGCGAATGGGAACATCCAGGCGATAGAGGTGCAGGGATCTGCGTCTCGAGGTTCGCGGGTCGAGCGGGGCTTCTGGAGGTGGCGTGACAAACCGCATCAAAACCACCGTGGTGGGAAGTTATCCGGTGCCTTCATGGCTGATCGGAAACACGTCCCGCCCCATGTTGCGCGACGCGGTGATGGCAGTGCTGAAGACGCAGGAACTGGCCGGTCTGGATCTGATTACGGATGGCGAGTTGATGCGCTTCGATCCCAGCCATCCGGAAACCAACGGCATGGTGGACTATTTCGTTTCCCAGATGGACGGGATCCGAAAACATTTTCTGCTTCCCGACGCGGACCGCTTTCGCGCCGACCGGGCTTCGGGATACCGGCTGCTGACGCCGGGAGTGGTGACCAGCGAAATTCGCGAAGGCACGCTGAACCTGCCCCGCGATTACGAGTTCGTGAGCGCGCTCACCAAGGTTCCTCTCAAGTTCACCTGCACCGGGCCGCACATGTTGTCACGCATCCTGACCAATTGTTTTTACAAGGACATTGGCGCGATGGCGATGGATGTGGCGCATATTCTGCGGCGGCAGCTCGAGCCGGTGGAAGCGGCGACGGTGCAGATCGACGAAGCCTGCATCGCGGGTTATCCGCAAGACGCGAGCTGGGCGGCCGAGGCGCTGAACGTGGTGCTGGACGGCATTCTGAACGAGCGCGCGGTACACATCTGCTTCGGCAACTATGGCGGGCAGCCGATCCTGCGGGGATTCTGGCGCGACCTGATTCCGTTTCTCAACACGCTCCATGCGGATCACCTGGTGCTGGAGTTTGCCCGGCGGGGCTACGACGAGCTCGATGTGTTTGCGGAACTGGATCCGAAGATCGGGCTGGGCATTGGCGTGATCGACATCAAAGACAACGAAGTGGAGAGCCCGGAGCTGGTGGCTTCGCGCATCGAGCACATCGTGAAAGTGCTGGGAGCGGAGCGACTGCACTACATCCATCCCGATTGCGGTTTCTGGATGCTGCAGCGCAGCGTGGTGGACCGCAAGATGAAAGCGCTGGTGGAGGGCAGGAACTTGTTCGAAGGACGAGCCTAAGAAGCCCATGGCCACGGGAGCGAACTCGGAACAGGAAAAAGCTGGCGTTCGCGCGGTGGTGTTTCATCATCTGGCCGGAATCGCCGTCGCGCCAACATTCAAAGCGTTATGGGACCGGCGCGTGTTCGACCTGTTCGCGCCTCCAGCGGAGTGGGTGGAACTCGACCGAATAGTGGAGCGTACCCGGGGAAACCGCGGCTATCTGCGCGTAGCGATGCGCTTGCTGGCATCCTGCGGATGGTTGAAGCAGCACAGCGAGAGTGAGCCGTTTCTGCGCTACGCGCTGACGAGCGAGGGGAGAGCCGCTCTGGATCTGGCTCCCCTGCTATACGCGGAAGCGCTTCCCTTCATCACCAAGGCGATGTTTCTGGATGATTTTTTGTTTGGGGAATCGGACCGCCCGGTGCTTCCCTCTTTGCATGAATTGACACGCCGCTCGAAGGAGCGTTGGGGATTGGGCCCGCAGGAGGATGCGGTTACGGGAAAAGTGGCGGAGCAGGTACGCCGGCATCTGGACGGATTGCTGGTGGGTCCGGCGATGGTGACGCTGGCGAGAAACGGAATTCTGGCGCAACTGAGTCAAGGCCCGGTCGAAATGAGCGCACTGGCCGGGAATCGCGCCAGCCTGCAATGCGTTATCGAACTGCTCGCCATTCAGGGCTGGGTGGCGCAGGAGAAAAACCGGGTGAGCCTGACGGCATGTGGCCGATATGCGGCGCAGATCGCGACCGCGTATGGGGTCACCGTGTCGTACCTGCCGTTGTTCGACAACATCAGCATCCTGCTTTTCGGCAATGCGCGTATGCCGCGCATCGATGAGAGTGGGGTGGAGTTGCTGGTGGATCGCGGCATGAACGTGTGGGGCAGTGGCGGCGCGCATAAGAATTATTTCAAGCGCGTGGACGAGATCCTGGTGGAGATTTTCAATCGTCCCCTTGAGCAGCAGCCGCGGGGCATTTGCGATATGGGCTGCGGGGATGGTTCGTTCTTGCAGCATCTCTACGAAGTGGTGAGAGACCGCACCAGGCGGGGAGAGGTGCTGGAGACCCACCCGCTGATTATTGTGGGGGCCGACTTCAATAAAGTGGCGCGGCGCGTGGCCAAGCAGACGCTGCGGCGAGCGGGAATTCCGACGTATCACGTCATTGACGGTGACATCAACCGTCCGGCGCAACTGGCGGGGACGCTGGAGGAGTTCGGGCTCGACATTCACGACCTGCTGCATGTGCGATCGTTTCTCGATCACAATCGTCCATTCCTGCAGCCGGCGGATTACCAGCGGGGGGCGCGCGGGGGACGGTCGACGGGGCGTTCGCGCATCTGGGAGAAGAGATTCCGTGCGACGTGCTGGAAGAAAACCTGGTGCGGCATTTGCGGCGGTGGGCGCCGTACGTGGGGCGCTTCGGGTTGCTGGCGCTCGAACTGCACACGCTGCCTCCAGAGTTCACGGCAGCGAATCTGGAGAAGACTCCTGCGGTGGCGTATGACGGCACGCACGGTTTTTCGGATCAGTACCTGGTGGAATTGCCGATTTTTCTGGATTGCGCGCGCGAGGCCGGCATGCATGCGGATGAACGCTACCAGTGCCGCTTTCCGCAATCGGAGCTGGCGACGGTCAGCATTAATTTCTTCACCACGAGGAGCTGAGGGCAACGCACGACTAAGGGGCTGGGTTATGTTTCTGCAAAATTACTGGTACGCGGTGGCGTGGGATCACGAGATCACGCGGACGCCGTTTGCGCGCACGGTGTGCGGCGAACCGATCGTGCTTTACCGGCAGACCAGCGGGGCGCTGTCGGCGTTCGAGGACTGCTGTCCGCACCGGTTGCTGCCCCTCTCCAAGGGATTTCTGCAAGGCGATCAACTGGTGTGCAAATACCATGGGCTGAAGTTCAACGAGAAGGGAGAGTGCGTGTGGATGCCGGGCCAGCAGGGCGTTCACAAGGACACCAGGATTCGAACGTACCCGGTGATGGAAAAGCACCGCTTCGTGTGGGTGTGGATCGGTGATGCGGCGAAGGCGAGCGCGGAAAAGATTCCGGACCTGCACTGGTGCTCCGATCCGGCATGGGTTTTCGAGGGCAGCACCTACCGGGTGAAATGCAATTACCAGTTGCTGGTGGATAACCTGATGGATTTGTCGCACGAGACGTTTGTGCATCCCTCGAGCATCGGGCAGCACGAGATACTGGAGGCGCCGATCCATGTGACGTCAGACGACAGCTCGGTGACGGTAACGCGCTGGATGTACAACATCGATCCGCCACCGTTCTGGGCGGCGAATCTGCGCTCCTTCGAGAAATGCGACCGCTGGCAGATATGCAAGTTCTCGCTGCCGTCGAATGTCATGATCGATGTCGGAGTGGCGCTGGCGGGAAGCGGTGCTCCGCAAGGAGACCGATCGAAGGGAGTGACCGGGATCGTGGTCGACTTGATGACGCCGGAGACGGAAACCTCGACCTGGTATCACTGGGGCATGGTGAGGAATTTTCAGACGGAAGATCGTGGGCTCACGTTTCGAATTCGCGACGGGCAGGCGAATGTTTTTGCCGAGGATCTGGAGATTCTGGAGGCGCAGCAGGAAAACATTTTGCGGCGCCCGGACCGCGAGTTGCTGAATTTAAAAATTGATGCCGGCGGAGTGAACGCGCGGAGGATCATGGAGCGGGAGTTGGGCAGGCAGATTTCAGATTGAAGATTGCAGAATGCAGAACCCCATCTCCACGTGTTTGGTTATTTGGATTGGTTGGCACGGAAGATGACGTAGGAACGGATAGCGGCGGCATCTTCGTGCGAGAGTTCCGGCGCGAAGGAGACCATGCCATTCTGTTTCAACATTCCTCCCAGAACGATGTAGAACCACTGGTCGTTGGCGAGTGTGGAGGAATAGCGCAGGTCAGGGAGCACACCGCCGCTGACAGCAACATCTCCGTGACACGCGGCGCAGTATCGCTGGAAGCGCTGCTCGCCCTGGTGAATCTCGGCGGCGGTGGCGGTAGACGGAGGCGGATGCAGGACGGGCTGCTCGACCTGGGGAGCGGGCGGAAGATCCGCCGTGCCTCCCAGCTTGAAGACGAGCATGCGGCTGATGTTTCGAATGTGTCCCGATTGGAAAGAGACTTCGCCAGTGGCGAGCGGAAACACTCCACCCCATCCGGCAAGGACGGCGACATATTGCTCGCCGTTCACCGAGTAGGTCACGGGGCCGGCCATCACTCCGGTTTGGGCGTCGAATGACCAGAGTTTTTCTCCGTTATCGGCGCGGTAGGCTTCGAAGCGTCCGCCGGCCGTTCCCTCAAAAACCAGATTGCCCGCAGTCGAGAGCGTGCCTCCATTCCACGGGCCGGGGCGTTCGATGCTCCAGGCGCGTTTTTGCTGGACGGGATCCCAGGCGACGAGACTTCCCTTCACCGTGCTGAGAATGGCCTTCTTGATCTTGGGATCCTGCGGCATGCCCGCGGCGACGACGTCGATGCCGTAATTGGCCGCGAGATTTTTCTCCTGAAAATTCTCCGCGGATTTGTACTTGAAGCCGACTTCGTTGACGGGAATGTAGACCAAGCCGGTGAGCGGGCTGTACGACATGGGCTGCCAACTGTGGGCACCGAGGGGACCGGGGACGACGGGCGCGGGATTGCTGCCGGGATAGCGGGCGATGGCAGTTTCGATGGGGCGTCCGGTTTTCAGGTCGATGCCGGTGGCCCAGTTGACGAAGGTGTAAGGCTTGGCGGAGATCAGAGCTCCGGTGGCACGATCGATGACATAGAAGAATCCGTTCTTGGGAGCGTGCAGCAGAACCTTGCGGACGGCGCCGTCGATCGGAATATCGGCGAGGATGATCTGCTGGCTGGCGGTGTAATCCCACATCTCGCCTGGGGTCTCCTGATAGTGCCAGACATATTCGCCGGTCTCGGGTTTAAGGGCGACGATGGAGGAGAGGAACAGGTTGTCGCCACCGCCGGGGCTGCGGATACGGCGGTTCCAGGGAGCGCCGTTGCCGACGCCCAGGTAGAGCAGATCGAGCTCAGGATCGTAGACGATGGAATCCCAGACCGTGCCTCCGCCGCCGTACTTCCACCAATGGCCGGTCCAGGTCTTGGCGGCTTTCGCGAGGATCGGATTTTCGAACGGTTTTGAAGGATCTCCGGGCACGGTGTAGAAGCGCCAGACCATGTCACCGGTTTCGGCATCGTAGGCGGAGACGTAGCCGCGCACGCTCATCTCGGCGCCGCCGTTTCCAATGATGACTTTGCCCTTCACCACGCGCGGGGCTCCGGTGATGGAGTAGCGGAATTTGGGATCGATGGTGAGTTTTTCCCAGACGGGCTTGCCGGTGGCGGCGTCGAGAGCAATGAGCCGTCCGTCGAGCGTACCGAGATAGAGCTTGCCGTTCCAGGCAGCGACTCCGCGATTGACTACGTCACAGCAGGCGTTGATCGCCCACTCCGGATTGACCTTGGGATCGTAGGTCCAGAGCGGCGCGCCGGTCGCGGCATTGAGGGCGACGACTTTGCTCCACGCGGTGGTGAAGTACATGACGCCGTCGATCACGAGCGGCGTGGACTCCTGGCCGCGATGGGTGTCGAGGTTGTAGTACCAGGCGAGGCCGAGTTGTCCGGCATTCTTGTCGTCGATCTGATGGAGCGGACTGAAGCGCTGCTCGCTGTAGGTGCGTCCGTGCGTGAGCCAGTTCGCGGAGTCCTGGTCCGCGTTGAGAAGGCGTGCTGAGTCTACGGCCGCAGCTTTTTTTTCCTCGGGAGCGAGGTGCGGACGGGGCGCGCTGCAGGCAGTGGCCAGCAGCGAGGTCACAAGCAGAATCTGAAATGAAGTGCGGCGTCGCATGATCGCTGGAAGCGGCTGGAGTCTACCACCGGGAGAAGCAGAAAGCAGGAGGGCACCCCGAGGTAACCAAGTCCCCCCGCAGGACACTATATAAGGAGGGGAAATCAGGATTTGGGGAGCTTCTCCAGTTCTTCCTTGGCGAGGTGGAATCCGGTGTTGGCGGCGGGGAGGCCGGCGTAGATGCCGGTTTGCAACAGAACTTCTTTGAGATCACAAGGTTCGAGGTCACTGGCGAGCCCGGTGCGGAGGTGCAGACCGAACTCTTCCCAACGCGCAAGACTGGCGGTGATGGCCAGAACCAGCAGGCGGCGGAAGCGGTGGCTCAGACCGGGGCGGGTCCAGATGGTTCCCCAGGCATAGCGGGTGATCAGCGACTGAAAATCGCGGTTGAAGTCGGTGGTGGTGGCGATTGCACGATCTACGTAAGCGTCGCCATAGATATGGCGGCGGACGGCGAACCCGGCGTCGAGAGGATCTCCGGCGGCGGGTGGCTGCAGAAAGTCGAGGAGAGCGGCGGTGAAGGAGTGCGGACGCTCCAGATTCGACAAGTGCGCTCCCGGCAGATGGACGACCTTGGCGCCGGGAATTTCACGGGTCAGGATTTCCCCGTGTCCGGCCCAAGGGGTGGAGACGTCATGGTCGCTGACCATGATGAGCGTGGGAGTCTTGATCTTCGGCAACAGCGGCGTGAAATCGACATCGCGCAGAGCGGCGCAGCATCCGGCGTATCCGGCGGGGTCGGTGCCAAGGAAGACGGTTTTTACGTCGGAGGCGTGAACATCGCGGGCGAGTACCGGGGCAGAGAAAAAGCGCTGCATCACCATGTCGGCGATGGAAGCCATGCCCGCTTCCTGCACCATGCGGATGCGCGTTTCCCAGTTTGAGCGCGGGCCGAATTGCGGAGAGGTATTCGCGAGGATGAGATGCGTCAAGCGATCGGGAGCGTTCAGGGCGATCCACTGGGCAATGGCTCCGCCGAGAGAGAGGCCGCAGAAAGCGAACTTTCGGAGGCCGAGCGCGTCCGCAAGAGCGAGCATGTCACGGCCTAGAAGCTCGATGGAATACTCTCCCTTAGGGGCGTCGGAAGCGCCATGGCCGCGAACGTCATAGCGGAGAATCTGAAAGTAAGGGGCGAGGGTTTCGACCTGCTGCGCCCACATGCCGTGGTCGGCGCCGATAGAGTGCGCAAGAGCCAGCGTGGGACGTCCAGGCACGCCTTCCAGGCGATAGAACAATCGAGTATTGTCGACGGTCACGAAGGGCATGATTCTCAGTCCTTTTCTTCAGGGCGGTTCGCGATGAGGCGTTTTCGGAACTTATCAGCGACTCCCAAATATTTCTCGGGAGTTTCTAGTTCGCGCAGCGTGGCAGCATCCAGGTGACGGGTTACCTCCGGCATCTCGCGAAGCACATCGACCAGATGTTTTCGTTGAGCGGCGCTTTGGCGCGTGGCCTCCTCGAGCAACTTATGGCGCTGCGCCGCGACCGAGCTTGGGGCCCAGGAGCATCATGGCGCGCTCGGCGAAAATTGCACCACGGGTGTCGTCGATGTTCTTTCGCATGCGGGCAGGGTCGACGGTTAAGCCTTCGGCGACTTCCGCCATCGAGACTATGGCCAGGCCGGTCGCCTGCACCACACCGGCAATGGTTGGCCACTCCGCCTGCCAGCCACCGACGGCCCGCTCATGCTCCTGCACCATCGACGAGAGGAACGTTGCGACCAGTGGAGGCACGCGCTGCGCGGCCGCAAGAGTGACGGTGCATCCGATGGGATTGCGTTTGTGGGGCATGGTGGAAGAGCCACCGCGGCCTTCTCCGCTGGGCTCGGCCACCTCTCCCACTTCGCTTTGCATGAGCAGAGAAATATCGCGGGCCATCTTTCCCAGCGAGCCGGTCAGAACACCACAAGCGCAAATCAACTGGGCAAGGCGATCACGATGAGTGTGCCAGGGAGCATCGGGAAATCCGAGGCCCAGTTCGGTAGCGAGTGCGCGGCCAAGTTCAATTCCCTGCTCTCCGACAGAAGCCAAGGTGCCGCTGGCACCGCCGAACTGCACGATCGAGGCTCCCGAAAAACCCAGGTCGAGATATTTTCGTGTGCGACGAATCGCGGCCAGCCAGCCCGCTGCTTTCAATCCGAAGGTAATGGGCGGGGCTGGTTGCATCAAGGTTCGGCCCAGCATGACGGTATTCGCATGCTGATCGGCGAGGTTTAGCAGAGCGGACTCCAGCCGCGTCAGATCCGACTCCAGGATAGGGTGCGCTCGTTTGAGAAGCAGGACCACGGCGGTGTCGCCCACGTCCTGGCTGGTGGCTCCCCAATGCACGTACCCAGCGGCGACGGGATCGGTGGCACGAACGCGTTCGGTCAAAGTTTTGGAGAGTGGAATGCCGGGAGTCCCGCCGCGCAGCGTCTGATTCGCGAGATCGGCCACGTCGAACGACTCCGCTCGAGCGGCAGAGGCAATGGCATGGGCCGCCGCCTCAGGCACGATGCCGAGGCGCGCTTCTGAGCGTGCTAGTGCGACCTCGAAGGCAAGCATCGCTTCGAGCAGCGAGCGATCGGAAAACACTTCGGAGAGAGCTTCGGTTGTAGCCAGACTCTCGATCAGCCTAACGGGCATGCACACCTCTTCGCCGCTCTGAACATGCAGAGGGTAACACTCCTGCGATGAGTTTGGACACGAGAAGCCGGTAGCATCACACGTCGAAAAAAACGGTTTCCCGCTCGCCCTGGAGATGGATTACGAAGCGCCACAATCCCGGTTGCGAAGGATCGGCCTGCGCCAGCAGGGTCTCCCGGCGATCCTTGGGGACGAGCGACAACACGGGGTCTTCATCGTTGGCGGGATCGCCGGCGAAATAGATGCGGGTGGGCAATCGTTTGAGAAGGCCGCGGGCGAAGACCGACACATTGAGATGCGGCGCCTGAAGCCGGTTCTCGCGGCCGGGAACACGGCCCGGTCTGACGGTGTGAAACTCCAACGCCCCCTTGGCGTCGGTACCCATGCGACCGAAGCCATGGCAGGCGGGGTCGAGAGCTTTGTCCTGCGTGTCTTCGGGGTGATCGTACTTACCGTCGGCGTTGGCCTGCCAGATCTCGATCATCGCGTCGGGCACGGGTTGGCCGTCGCCATCAAGAACCGTGCAGAGCAGGGTCAGGTGTTCTCCCTTTGCCCCCGGGCCCGCGATTTGGCCCACTGCTCTCGGGCCTGTGAGGCCGAGGTGAAAATAAGGGCCGACGGTTTGTGAAGCGATGGGGACCAGTTTCATGTCAAGCCTCGAAGGGAGTCTGTTCGCGGCCGCGCAGAATGATGTCGAAATGGAATCCGAGGCACCACTCGGGCTTGGTAGTTTCCCAGTCAAAGGTCGAGATCAAGCGCTGGCGGGCTTTTTCGTCAGGCACTGACTGGAGAATGGGATCAAATGGGATCAGAGGATCGCCGGGGAAATACATTTGCGTGACCAGGCGAGTAGCAAAGGCCGGTCCGAACAGCGAAAAATGCAGGTGCGCGGGGCGCCAGGCGTTGTCATGATTCTTCCAGGGATAAGCGCCCGGCTTCACGGTCACGAAACGGTAGGAACCTTTGTCGTCGGTCAGCGTGCGTCCGGCGCCAGTAAAGTTGGGATCGACGGGAGCGCGGTGGTCATCCTTGTTGTGAAAATAGCGGCCGGCGGCGTTGGCTTGCCACAATTCGATCAACGTGTTCGTCACCGGGCGTCCATCTTCATCGAGCACGCGGCCGCTGACGGTGATGCGTTCGCCCAAGGGCTCGCTGGCGTGCTGGCGCGTGAGGTCGTGGTCGGTTTCACCGATCACCTCGTGTCCGTAGACCGGGCCAGTCACCTCCGACAGAGTGTGCGGCAGCAGGATGAGCGGTTTCGAAGGGGCACGGCGGACGGTGGCGCGGTACCCGGGATAGAGATAGTCCGGCTGGCTACTAGGTTCCATCCGGCGGTATGGGCTCAGGTCCGCGGATTTGGTCTGTATTGGGGTCACGCGCCTCTCCTTAGCCCGGATTAGACGAAAAGTTTCTTGTTGATCGGAATCCCGCTCTGCTTGCAGTAGCTGGTGTAGTGATCGATGAACCAGAACACGTCGAGAGTCTCGAGCAAATTGTCGTTGTCGTCGACGAAGTCGAGCGATCCGTTGAGAACGAAAATCGTCTTCATGCCGTTGGGATCGTCGGAAACCAGGGTGTGGACGGCTCCGGGGCTCTCCTGCACGTAACTGCCGGGGCGCGCCACCCAGTCGTATTCCAGGTATCGCCAGCTGCCTTCGAGCGTGCAAGCGTAGATGCGCCCGCGATGGCGGTGGCGTCCGAGCATGCCGCCCTTCTTCACCCAGAGGATGTTGGCGTAAAGATTGTTCCTGACGTCGAAGGAGAGGTGGCGGATGTAAACGTTTTCTTTAAAGGGGACCCAGGGAGATTCGTCTTCTCCGGCGCCGATGTGAATATCGGGGAAGGCGTACTCGCGCACCACGGCATCCAGATTGCCTCGTACGGCGAGATTGCTTTTCTCTTCGATGACCGACATAGATCCTCCCGTGGGGCGGACTCGACATTTCGAACGAACGTACGGTCCAAAAGTTCCAGAAGCGGGACAGTATCACAGTCGCCGGGCAATTTTCCACGGGGGTCGTTCTAAGGGCGGACTTGCAGAGCGATTCGTGCTTCCTGAAACCGGCGCCGCTATACGTCGGTATATTCTGGCCGGTAGCCGCTCATTAGGTGTCCCGGCGGCAGCATTTGCCGGACCGGCAGGTCTTCGGCGAACTTGGCGGTCTTTACCCAGTGCCAGGCGTGCATGATCTCCGAGGGCTGAAAATAGCGGATATCGGCCTGCATGAGGACGGTAGCCCGCACCATGTCGGCCATGAGTTCTTCCCACTTCCGGGCGCCGATGACGGCCACGCGCGCGATGGGCCCTCCGTACTTGCTCAGGAATCGGAGTTCTTCCCAGCGAGCTTTCCATTCGACATCCTTCAGCGCAGTCAGGTCGACCAGGATTCCGATCGGATGCTTGTGGCTCTGGGCGATTTCACGTTCGATTTGAGGCTCGATCTTTTTGATGTCGTCCGCCGTCACTTCTCCGGTGGCTTTGAAGCCGAAACCACTGCCGCCGGCGTCTCTAAGGATCTCGATCATGACTGCACAACTCCTTGGGTGAGCGCCTTCCGGCGAGGACTCTATCACTAAAGGTTGGGCGAAACAAAATCGTGCGCGGTTCTGAGGATGGTTGAATCGGAATGTACAGGCGGGAGAATGACGGTTACACTTATAAGAACACGGTAATGTCCTCTTCCACCGTAAGAAAACACGCCGCTACCGCCAGCGACGCTCCCGCGGTTCCGGAGCCTTCCTTCGCAGAACGGGCACGCACGCTGGTGCATCTGGGTCGTATTGGTAGCCTGTCGACGCTTTCGCTCAAACAACCGGGATTCCCCTTCGGGTCATTGATGCCATATGGACTGGACGCACTTGGGCGGCCCATATTCCTGATCAGCACGATGGCCATGCACACGCAGAACCTGCGCGCGGATCCGCGAGCCAGCCTGTTTGTGACCCAGCCCGATGCCGGCGAGGATCCGCTGGGCGCTTCCCGGGTCACGTTGATTGGGAATGTCGCAACTGTCCCTACGGGGGAGGTCGCCGAGGCGCGCAAGCTCTATATCGCCCGTTACGAAAACAGCAAGTACTGGGTGGATTTTGAAGACTTCTCGTTCTACCGAATGGAGGTCGTGGACGTCTATTACGTCGGCGGCTTCGGGGTGATGGGCTGGGTTGCGGCGTCGGAGTACGATCGCGCAGCAGTGGATCCGCTGGCGGACGCGGCCCCCGGGATCATCCAGCACATGAATGCCGATCACGAGGATGCGATGATTCTGCTGGCGCGGGTATTCGCGGGGATCGAGTCTGAGGAGGCCGCGATGACGGCTGTCGATCGCCTGGGTTTCCATGTGCGATTGAAAACTCCCGAAGGCATCCGCGGCGCCCGCATCGCTTTCTTGCGGGAAGTAAGAGATCCGGGAGAAGCCCGAAAAGTTCTGGTGGAGATGGTGCAACAGGCACGCCCTGCTTGAATGGTTCCGGGGTGGACCTCACAGGATGGGGTCTTTTGAGTGGAGCCGGCGGGTCGACCTGACTCGCGGTCGTGAATCCGGTCACTGGAACAAAGTCTGGGGATAAGGCGTCGAAAGCGGTGGGAGCCTGCATCTGACTTTATAGTCTTTCTCGGGTTGCCGACGATTACAATGGCTTGCCCGAGATGGCGACGCTCGATGGGTGGGGAGGGCGGCAAAAAACGCCTGAGTTTGGCAGGTGCGCGAAGGTCTTGAGTGCCGGTTACAGACCCGCATCGGCTTGAGCCGGCGTAATTTCATTTGACCCTTATGCGTTCATGGCGCTATCGGAGGATCACCGCGGCGGCGACGTTTTTTCTGCTGCTGGCGGGTGTGGGCGTTGGGCAAAATACGACCCGGATCAGTCTCGATCAGGCCATTGATCTCGCGCTCGCGCATAATCACACGCTGAAGGCCACCCGGACTCTGATCCTTCAGAATCAAGCGCAAGAAATTACCGCGAACCTGCGCCCCAATCCCACGTTGAGCGCTGACACTCAGTTC
Organism: Terriglobia bacterium; assembly: GCA_963832635.1. Taxonomy (GTDB): domain Bacteria; phylum Acidobacteriota; class Terriglobia; order Terriglobales; family Acidobacteriaceae; genus DATFTE01. Next base: position 64,499 of record CAWHVH010000010.1, read on the forward strand.
ATCCCGATTTTCAGTCCCCAGGATTTTTCCGGAGACAATCTGAACCAGACGCAGCAGTTCGATCTGGGAATCGGCTACCTGTTTGAACGTGGTCACAAGCGGCAGCGACGGCTGCAAGCGGCGCGCGACCAGACGGCGGTCACGCGCGCCCAGGTTGCCGATGCGGAGAGGGCCTTGGCATTCGATGTGGGGCAACAGTTTGTCAGCGTCTTGCTGGCGGAATCGACTCTCCAGTTCGCGCTTCAGGATCTAAGCAGCTTTCAGCAAAACGTTGATATTGGCGAAGCACAACTTAAGGCTGGCGCCATCAGTGAGGCCGACTACCTCAAGATCAAGTTGCAGTTCCTGCAGTTTCAGACGGATGTGTCCTCTGCCCGCCTGGCGAAAGTGCAAGCCCTGGTCGGCCTGCGTCAGTTATTGGGTTACGACGCGGTGCCGGCGGATTTCGACGTGATTGGCGATCTTGCGTACCAACCCCTGAAGGAAAACGCCGAGGACTTGCAGGTGAAGGCGCTGCGCGAACGGCCGGATTTCCGCGCCGCCGAATTGGGGATCACCGCCGCACAGAGCCAACTTCTGCTGGCGAAAGCGAATGCCAAAGTAGACGTGAACGGCGCTTATGACTTTACTCACGTTTCCGGCGAGAATACCGCTTCGCTCTTCGTCAATTTTGACCTGCCCATTTTTAATCGTAACCAGGGGGAAATCGCACGCACCCGTTACGCTCTAACCCAGGCCCAGGAGCAGCAGCAATCGGCCAGTGATATGGTTCTATCCGATGTGGCCAACGCCTACGAGGCGGTCAAGAGCAACGCCGAAGTGGTGCAACTCTACACGTCGGGATATATCAAACAGGCGCAGGATTCGCGCGACATCAGCGAGTATGCCTATCGACGTGGCGCCGCCAGCCTCCTGGATTTCCTGGATGCGGAGCGCAGTTACCGGTCGGCGCAACTGGCGTATCGCCAGGCCCTGGCTTCTTACATGACCGCGCTGGAACAGTTGAAGGAAGCGGTAGGGACGAGGAACTTGCCATGAGGATGCGCAAAGACCGCCGGCGATTGCTGCCTTTCCTGGTGGTGATTTTGGCGATCACGGTGGTGTTCGTCAGTTGCCAGAGATCGCAATCGAGCCCCGCCGCAAATTCGATGAACTCGAACGAGGCCGGACTGTTCACGGTTCCGCCAGAGCAGATGTCGCATGTGCAGGTATTGACGATTCAACCCACGAGCCTGAGTCGGACCCTGCGGCTGACCGGAGCGGTGGCTTACGACAGTTTCGTCACCACACCGGTCATCACCCAGGTGAGCGGCCCGGTCAGCAGGATCGTGGTCGTTCCCGGGCAGAGGGTAAGACAGGGCGAGCCGATGTTGTACGTGGCGAGTCCGGACTACTCACAACTTCTCACCAACTATTTGAAGGCGAAGGATGCGTACTCTCTGGCCCAGAAGGCCGATGCTCGGGCCCAGGATTTGTACAAGCATCATGCTCTGGCCGAGCAGAATCTGGAGCAGGCGGAATCCGCCGACGTGCAGGCGGGCGGTGACCTGGCTGCCGCACAAACGGCATTGAAGGTGATGGGAATCACTGATCCGGATGCGGCGGTGCAATCCCGGCCGTCTTCTGGGGCTCCCTTGAGAGCGCCGATCGGCGGGCAGGTGGTCGAACAGGATGTATCGGTGGGACAACTGCTTCAGCCGGGCACGACCCAGTGTTTTCTGATTTCAGATACCAGCAAGGTCTGGGTTCTGGTCAATGTCTATCAAAAAGACTTGCCGTACGTACGCGTGGGAGATCCGGTCACGATTCAGACGGATACATATCCGGAGGTGTTCCACGGGCGCATTTCTTACGTCGCGGCCGCGCTCGATCCCAATACGCGCACGCTGCAGGCGCGAATCGACACCAGCAATCCGGGGGAGAAACTGAAAAAAGATATGTACGTGGTCGCGACCGTGAACGCAGGCACAATCCACAATGCCATGGTGCTTCCGGATGCTTCCGTCCTGCGCGATAGTGAGAACCAACCGTTTGTGTATGCCGCGGTCTCTTCCAACCAGTTTGGCCGGCGCCCGGTAACCCTGGGAGAGAGTATGAACGGGCAAACCGAGATTACCAGCGGGCTAAAGCCCGGCGACCGAGTCATTGGGGACGGCAGTTTGTTCCTGCAGTTTGCGAACTCGTTGCAACGCTAAGCAGGATCGCACATGAGAAGGTTGAGAAAAGCTGCACAAACTCAGGCAAGGATAGTGTCCACCTCATCGGAATGATCCATCGAATCGTCCAAGCGGCGCTGCGCCAAAGGTTTCTGGTACTGATGCTGACCACTTTTATCACGGTCGGCGGAGTCCTCTCGTTTCAGCGCATGCCGGTGGATGCCTATCCCGATCTCTCGCCTCCGCAGGTGGAAATCATCACGCAATGGCCCGGTCACGCTGCGGAAGAAGTGGAGCGGCTGGTCACGCTGCCGCTTGAGCTGGAGATGAACGGCGTGCCCCACATGGACGTGATGCGGTCCAAATCGCTCTACGGGCTTTCGGATCTCATCCTGACCTTCGAGGAGAGCACGGACGACTACTTTGCGCGACAAGTGGTTTTTGAGCGGCTCGCGCAAGCGACCCTGCCAGCGGGAGTGACGCCAAGCATGGCTCCGCTGTTCAGTCCGAGTGGACTGGTATATCGCTATGTGCTCGAAAGCCCTGACCGCACTCCACAGCAACTGAAGACGATTGAAGATTGGGTGGTGGCACGGGCCTACCGTTCGGTGAAGGGGGTGGCCGACGACTCGGGCTTCGGTGGCACGGTGATGCAGTACCAGGTGCTGCTGGATCCGGCGCGGATTTATGGGTATCACTTGACGGTTCCGCAAGTGACCGCAGCGCTGGCCGCCAATAACTCCAACGCCGGCGGCGGATTCTATTCTCAAGGCGGGCAGTTTTACTATGTGCGCGGCATTGGGCTGGTTCGCAGCACTGATGACATCGGAGACATCGTAGTCGGCGCCAACCAGGGCGTGCCCGTCCGAGTACGGGATGTGGGAGACGTCACCATCGGACACGCCCCGCGCCTGGGCGAATTCGGCTTCCAGAAAAATGACGACGCTGTCGAGGGCGTGATTCTCATGCTGCGCGGCGAGCAGACGCAGAATGTCCTGAAAGGAGTGGAAGCCAAGACGGACGAACTAAACCGGCAGATCCTGCCCCCTGACGTCAGGATTCGGCCCTATTACGACCGCAGCGAATTGGTGGATCTGACCACCGATACGGTGGAAGCCAACCTGGTTCGCGGCATGCTATTAGTGTTGGTCGTACTGATTTTCTTTCTGGTCAGCGTCCGCGCAGCCATCATCGTTGCCCTCACCATTCCCCTGTCGTTGTTATTTGCCTTCATTGTGCTGCATGCCCACGACGTTGCCGCCAATCTGCTTTCGATTGGGGCCATCGATTTCGGCATTGTGATCGACGGCACGGTCGTGATGATGGAGAACATCTACCGCGAACTGGCATTGCGGGAGGGGCAAACTTATAGCTTGAGCGAAGTGATCCTGATAGCTGCAAAGGATGTGGATCGCCCGATCTTTTATTCCGTCGCGGTGATCCTGGCAGGGTATCTGCCGATTTACGCCTTGAGCGGTCCAGCTGGAAAGCTGTTTCATCCCATGGCGGAGACCATGTCGTTCGCCCTGGTGGGATCGCTCATTCTGACGCTCACCCTCGTCCCCGTTCTGGCTTCGTACTGGTTCAAGAGTGGTGTGCAGGAAAAACCGAATCGCGCATTTGAATGGATGAAGCAGAAGTATGCCAAACAGCTGGACTGGGCTCTGGCGCGTCCCAAGCTGACCATGGCGATCGCGACCCTCATTTTCGGCGCTACGCTTTTACTGATCCCGTTCATCGGCGGGGAGTTCATGCCTCACCTCGACGAAGGCGCGCTCTGGGTGAGGGCCACCATGCCGTACACGATTTCATTTGAGGAAGCCAGCAAGATCGCGCCGCAGATACGCGACATCCTGCTGTCTTATCCGCAGGTCACGGTTGTGGGCTCGGAGTTAGGACGCCCCGACGACGGCACCGACGCCACCGGCTTTTTTAATTGCGAATTCTACGTGGGATTGAAACCGTACAAGAACAAAGCCTGGAGCGGCGAGATCGGCGACAAGAAACAGCTTATTGAGTCCATCAACAAGAAACTCACTGCCTTTCCCGGAATCATCTTCAACTACACCCAGCCCGCGGAAGATGCCGTGGACGAAGCGCTGACCGGGCTCAAGAGTTCGCTAGCGGTCAAGATTTATGGCGACGACCTGAGCGTGCTGCAGGACAAAGCCATCCAGATCAAGAACGCGCTCTCGAAGGTGCGGGGGTTTACTGAACTCACGGTGGTGCGCGAGCTTGGCCAACCGAGCCTTCTTGTGGATGTGGATCGGGACAAGATCGCGCGGTACGGGATCAATGTTGACGATGTACAGGCGGTGATTTCCGCCGCGGTCGGCGGAGAGCCTGCCACGCAGGTGATTCAAGGAGAAAAGTTGTTCGACCTGGTGGTGCGCATGCAGCCGCAATTCCGCAGCAGCGCGCACGAGATTGGGAATCTGCTGGTGGGCACACCCGATGGACAACAGATTCCGTTGAGCCAACTCGCCAACATCAGCCAGGGAAACGGCGCGTCCTTCATTTATCGGGAGAACAACTCGCGCTACATCGGCGTGCAGTACAGCATTGAGGGCCGCGATTTGGAGCGAGCCGTGCGGGACGGACAGGCGGCGGTGAAGAAAGCCGTGACCTTACCGCAGGGATATTGGATGTCGTGGGGCGGCGAATACAGCCTGTTTCTGGCAGCAAAGGCACAAATGTACTTCATCGGCCCGCTCGCGATTGTGCTGATTTTCATGATCCTGTTTGCGCTGTACGGGAATTTCAAATTCCCTGTAACCATCGCACTAGGCGTCGTCATGACGGAGCCTGTGGGTGCTCTGATTGCCCTCAAACTCACAGGGACTCCGTTCAGCGTTTCCTCCGTCCTGGGACTGCTGGCGCTGCTGGGAGTATCGGTGGAAACGGCGGTGATTCTGGTCTCCTATATCAACAAGCTGCGGCAGGAGGGGATGGATATCCGTACCGCCACGAGAGAGGCTTCCCTGCTGCGGCTTCGCCCAATCATGATGACCGCCCTGGTGGCCTGTCTCGGGTTACTGCCGGCAGCACTTTCCACCGGAATCGGTTCTGATACGCAGCGGCCCTTTGCGATCGTCATCGTGGCTGGCCTGATTTCACGGCTGTTTATCGGCTTTTTCGTCAACCCCGTGTTGTACCAGATGGTCGCCCGGGAAGACGACGTCCTGCAGGTATGAGGCGTTTATCGGCCGCCCGCGATGATATTCTAAGTCTCACTACTTCGACGAGGCTGTCACCCTTCCATGTCCAACCCTAGCGCACCGGAATCTCAACAACCATCGGCCGAACTCACCGAGTCGTTCGAACAAGTTCTTTCCCAGTACGAACAGAGCCATTCGCGAAAGAGCGGAGACGGCAGCAAACAACTGCAAGGCACCGTCATCGCTGTGTCCGCCGAATCTGTGTTCATCGATATCGGATTCAAGAGCGAGGGCATTCTGCCGCTCGCTGCATTTGCCAGCGACCGAGAACCACCGAAGGCAGGCGACCGCTTATTGGTAAGCGTGAAGGGCCGCGATCCGGAGGGCTACTACGAACTCTCGCGCGGAAAGGTGGAACGGCCCACCGACTGGGCAGCGCTGGAGCAAGCCTTCGCCAGTAAAGCGACCATTGTCGGGACCGTCACCGGAGTGGTGAAAGGCGGCCTGAGCGTGGATGTCGGCGTACGAGCATTCATGCCCGCGTCCCGCAGTGGAGCCCATGACGCCGCCGAGATGGAGAAGTTGGTCGAGCAGGAGATTCGCTGCCGCATTATCAAACTCGACGCGACCGAGGAAGACGTCGTGGTGGACCGCAGGGCAGTTGCCGAAGAGGAAGAGCGCTCGGTGAAGGATCGCCGCTACTCAGAGCTTCGGGAAGGTGAGACAGTTCGCGGCACGGTGCGCAGCCTGACGGATTACGGCGCGTTCGTGGATATTGGCGGTATCGACGGCTTGCTGCATGTGGCTGAAATCGCATGGCACCGCATCAATAAGCCCTCGGATGTCCTTTCTGTGGGACAAGAGGTCGAGGCGAAGATACTCAAGGTGGACAGCGACAAGCGGCGCATCTCGCTCGGGATGAAGCAACTCCAACCGCATCCCTGGGATTCAGCCGCGGAGAAGTACAAAGCGGGAGAGCGTGCGCGCGGCACCGTAACCCGGGTCACTGATTTTGGCGCATTCGTGGAACTCGAACCGGGCGTCGAAGGGTTGATCCACATTTCCGAGATGTCGTGGGCCAAGAAGGTGAAAAGGCCCAGTGATGTGGTGAAGCCGGGCGACACGGTGGAAACGGTGATCCTGGGCGTCAATATGGCCGAGCACCGCATGTCGCTTGGTCTCAAGCAGACCTTGGGAGACCCTTGGTCCGAAGTGCCGCAGAAATTTGCGGTGGGTTCGATGATCGAGGGGCCCGTGGTCAGCATCACCAAGTTCGGAGCGTTCGTGCAGCTCGCCGAAGGGGTCGAGGGCTTGATCCATGTCAGCGAGATCAGCGCGGAGAAGCGCATCAATCATCCGCAAGAGGTGTTGAAACTTGGGCAAGTAGTATCGGCCCAGGTGCTGGCGGTGGATGCGGAAAAACGCCAACTGCGGCTCAGCATCAAGCAAGCGGTCCCCTCCGGACTGGATGAATTCATCGCGGAGCACAAGGCGGGAGATATCGTGACTGGGCGCATGGTAGACGCCGGGGCCACGCAGGCGCGCGTGGAGCTCGGGGAAGGCGTGCTGGCGACTTGCCGGATCGCGGCTCAGGCTGGACCGCAAGAAGAAAAGCGCACCGAATCGAAGGCGGATTTATCGTCGCTGAGTTCCATGCTGAAGGCGCACTGGAAAGGCGCCTCCAGCGGCTCCGCGTCGAAGCCGGAAGCGGTTCGTACCGGGCAGGTTCGCAGTTTTCGGATTGCAAAACTGGACCCGGCTTCGAAGACCATCGAATTGGAACTAGCCTAGCGGACTCAAGGCTCGGGCAGCACCGGCAGCGCCACTTTATTGACTGCCGACGGGTCATCGCGCAGTTTGATATGGAGCAGCGTGCCGTTCGGACGAGGCACCGTCAGGCTGGAACTCACGAACCCTTCGACAGCGCCAGGGCCGATGACGCCATCAGCCCGTCAGAGATGCTTGCCGACCAGAGCTGCACAACTCTCCACAAACTGCTGTTCTCTCTGGTCCCAGGTATCCTTGAAATAGCTGTTGATATCCAATTCTCCAGCCACGGCGTTGCGAACCACGACCGGTACGACGATTTCCGACTTGGTGTGTTCCGACCCCATCAAATATCTAGGATCGCCGGCAACATCATTTACCACCATGGTCTTGCGCAAGCTGGCGGCCGCACCACAAAGTCCCTGATTGAGAGGAATACGCTGGTGGGGCGTTTCCGTGCCGGCATACGGGCCGAGCAGCAAGACGCTCGCGTCATTGGTATCGATCAGGTAGAAACCGACCCAGTTGTAGCGCACCAGCTGTTCGTGCAGACGATCTGAGATCCGCTGCATCAACGCGACCGCGGCGGCTCCGGACCTCGCGAATTGCTCGAACTCCGCCAGCAATTCTTCGTGCCGCTTCATGCTGCCTCCTGCCACTCCGCAAATCCCCGTTAGAGAGGATAGAGTTTTTGCCGGTCCGACGGGAATACTTGGAATGGTTCGGAGCAACGCTCAGATCAGGCAGGTTTCAGGAGGGGAAAGATTGGAGAAAAACAAACGTGGAACCAAAAGAGAATCTCTCTCTGGTTGATTATGCAGGACGGACTTTGACTCTATCTCGACGCCAGAAATCCAGCCCAGGCGCCCTTATTCACCAACCTGGCAGCCAACTCTCCGACATAATCCCCAAGGCAGCGAACACACGGCACGTATCCTTCGGCCTCCGCTTGTGCGGCGGTGACGGCGTGAGGATGATCCTCATCACGAATGAAGGGGCAATCCTTCACGTGGAAGAGTTTTCCGTGGTCGGTAATGACCACTTCCATTTCCGCTGGAACCCTGCCCAGTTGGGCCATGGGCGATTTCGCAACCTCTGATCCCGCTCCCATCTTGTTGGCGAGCACGACGCTTCCCGAAATCACGGCAAGCGCGGCAGTGGCCACCAGCCATCCCAGCACGGTACGGCGGCGGACGCGCATGTCGCTGGCGATTCGGCGCTGCAGGCGCCAACTGTAGCCCATCGGTGTCTTGAAAAGGCGGTCGTCGCCGTACAAGCCAACCACATTACGCGTACCGTTCAATACCGAGGTGCAGCGCTGGCAGCCCTGGATGTGAGCATCCAGAGCCGAGCGCAAACCGGCATCGACGTCGCCGTCAATGTAGTCGGAGATTTGCTCCCAAACCTGTTCGCATTGCACCACTACCATGGTTTGTTTCCCTTCTCGAATGGAACTCGGCTGAACCCTCCGCTGGCGATCCGAGGAGCCAGCAGATCCCGCAACATCAAGCGGGCGCGCAATAGCCGTGTTTTGACCGACGCCCGGGATATCCCCAGCGCGTCCGCCACTTCCTCAATGCTCAAATGCTGTATATCCCGCAGTACAAATACTTCCCGGTACTTGCTCCCCAGCGAAGCTAGCGACTCCAAAAGAATTTCCCGCACTTCGCTGCGCTCCAAAGCTTCCGAAGGAAGCTCTCGCCAATCCGCGAACTCGCGCGGAGCGTAGGTTCCCTCGTCGTCTTGGTGTTCGCCAATCGGTTCCATGATCCCTGCGTGATCCTTCCGGCGCCGCATCCTGGCTTCATTGACCGCAATCTGGATCAACCAGGTGCTGAACTTCGACTCGGCTCGAAACTGCCTGAGATTCGCGAACGCCTTAAGAATCGCCTCCTGCGCAACTTCCTCTGCATCCGCGGCATTCCGCAAAATCGCGAAAGCGGCGGAATACACGCGTCTTTCGTACGGCTTGACCAGTTCGTAAAACTTGCCCTGCTCGCCGTTTTGCACTCGCCGGACAAGATCTTGCTCTTGCGTGTCGGCGTCGGGGGCCGCTTTCACCACCAAACTCGCTCCTTCCAGTGCCAATGCCCTTGCCGGTTGCAGTGGCAGCTAGCGCGGTGCATAGTCCGGGTCTTTTTTCCATCCCGTCAACATGGACACGAAATTATTCCAACCGTGCAGGATGACCATGACTAAATGCCCAAAGATAAAAAATAAGATCGCCCACATCACGGAAAAGTGCCAGATCCGCGCCCACTGAAAACCGCCCAACAACGCGGTTAACCAGGAAAACTGCACTGGCTTCCACACCGCGAGTCCAGTCACGACCGAGAGAAAACCCAGTCCGATAGCCGACGTGTACGCCAACTTCTGCAGCGGGTTATACACCTCTCGCTGCGGCGGCTTCGGTCCAAAGAAAAAGTAGTGCCGCGCCATCGGCCAGACTCCCGGAATGTCTCGTGGCACAAACAGCACTTGCCGGTAATTCCCGCCGAACATCCGGTAACCCAAATAAAACAAGCCGGTCGCCAGGTAGATCCAGGCAAACGTCAGGTGCCACTGCAATCCGCCGCCGAGCCATCCCCCCAGAGCAAACGCTTTCGGCCAGTTCAGCAAATCCTTTTGCGGAATCTTGGCCCCAAAACTCGGAAACGCGCGAAAGATCTGCAACCCACTCCCCACCATCGCGAACAGCGCCACCACGTTCACCCAGTGACAAAAACGTACCGCCCACGGGTGCTCGTACACGGCTGGCATCTCCTCAAGATCGGGAGACTCGATTTCCAGCACCACTGCTTCGCTCACGACCCAGCCTCCACTACAACCCGTAGAACGCGGAATACCCCTGGTCTTCCCAATAACCGACCTTCTCCAACACATTGGTCACTTTCAAGTCGGTCAGATACTTCGCCTGCTTGTATCCGATCTTGGTCGGAATCGTAAGCCGCAAGGGCGCTCCGTGTTCTCGCGTCAACGGCTTGTCGTACATCTCGTAACAAAGCAGCGTCTGCGGATGGAGCGCGGTAGCCATATCGAGAGACTCGTAGTAATCGTCCGCGCACTCGACGTAGATGAAACGCGCTGAAGTATCGGCACCGATCGCCTGCAGGAAGTCGGATAGCTTCGCGCCTGCAAAGCTGCCTACCACATCCCAGCCTTCCACACAGACGTGCCGGGTGTTCTGCCGTACCTTGGGCAACGCCTGCACCTGCTCCAGTTTGTAGTCTCCCGGCTTCTGCACCAGTCCGCTGACTGTCAAAGTCCAAGTGGCAAAATCCACGCCGGGATCGTCTTCGTCGTAGTCGTTAATCGGAAACTTATCAAAGGGCGTCACTGCCGAGTCTGCAAACGTGGGAGCCAAGTGTCCCTCACGAAAGAGCTTTGCCGACACCCAATCGCTGAAACCCAATCCCTTTTTCAGCAGCGGTTCCTGCAGCTTGGGAATCGCGAACGCGCCCAGCGCGAGCACGGGAGTCAGCTTCAGCAACTCCCGCCGGCTCATACGCTTAAACTTTGCGTTGTCGGCTTTCGATCCCATCTCTGCCCGGCGGATAGTCTCCTCCCTCGCGGCCTAATACCGCGCTCCCAATGGGATGCGCGGATGTGCAAAAAGTTACTGAGTGAAGAACCGGCTCCTCATCCGCAACCCCGGCGTATGTCTTTCTGGCTCAATATCTTAGCAGACCCCCATCAAGATGTGCGGAATCCGTTCGCGCGGAGGCACAGCCCGGGCTCGAAAAGTGTGCCTAAATCCCCTATTGGCAAGGGGCTTCAGGGATGTGTTTCCCGGTGTGGTTCCTCGCATCTAAACGGGTAATGTGCACACGTCTCGGTGAGAAGGACAAGTGACGTGCTGCCGCAGTTGGATCGGAGGATGATATGGCACAAGTGATTGAGTTCCACGTTCCCTCGAACTTCCACAGGAAAGGGAAATGGGTCCCGAAGGAAGCACGAGGAAAGGTGTTGGAATTCCCAGTGGCAGCCAAGAAAACTGCCTGAACTGAAGCGATGATACAGGCGCCCGGCCACAAACCGGGCGCCTTCTGTTTTCAGTCTCTCGCGCGGGTGGGTGAATCTGCGAGTTGCGGGCGTATGGCCCACTCCCCTTCCGCGACATAACCCCGCCGGTCGTAAGAGTGTCCGGTCACCAACCCGAGCACAAACCAGCCCAAGACCAACGCACCGAAGGCAAAGATGGTATCGCCGATCATCCGCATCCAGCGGAGATCATTCAGCAACGGCGTCTGCATGAATTCCGCAGAGCGCGCGTACCAGGTGCCGTACTCCACTGAGGCCCATGCCTGCATGAGTCCGATGGGCAGCATGCTGATGGTCACCATCAGGGCCAGACCCACGTTAATGGTCCAGAAGGCCAACCACAATGGCCGGTCTTTCCAGGCCAGGCCGGGACGCAGCGCCCGCAGGCAGAACAACATCAACCCCAGGCCCAGCATGCCGTACACCCCAAACAGCGCGGTATGTCCGTGCACGGGCGTGGTGTTCAGCCCCTGCATATAGTAGAGCGCGATCGGCGGATTGATCAGGAACCCGAACAACCCCGCTCCCACAAAATTCCAGAACGCCACCGCCACAAAGAAGTAGATCGGCCACTTGTACGCTGCCAGCCACATGTGTTGTTCACGAGCCCGCGCCAGCCGGATGTTTTCCCACGCTTCAAAGCCGATCAGCACCAGCGGCACCACTTCCAGCGCGCTGAACACAGCTCCCAGCCCCAGCACGATGTCGGGTGTGCCTGCAAAGTAGAGATGATGGAAGGTTCCTATGATCCCTCCGGAAAGAAAGATCACCGTGGAGAACAGAGTTCCACGGGTTGCGGTCTCGACCGACAGAAGTTTCAGGCGGGTGAGCAGGAACGCGATCACCACCGTGGCGAACACTTCAAAGAACCCCTCGACCCACAGGTGGACGACCCACCAGCGCCAATACTCGGCAGTCACCAGGTTGCTGCGCTCGCCGTACATCAGACCCGCCGCGTAGAACAGCGGAATTGCGATGCTCGAAATCAGGAACATCATCAGTAAGGAATGACTGCTGTCTTTCCTAGCCAACGCCGGCTTCAAGCCTCGCCACATCAGCCATAGCCAGAACACCAGGCCGCCAAACAACAGGATCTGCCATACCCGCCCCAGGTCAACATACTCGTAGCCCTGTGTGCCGAACCAGAACCAGAGGTTCCCCAGTTTGTGCTGGATGCTCATCCACTCCCCGGCCAACGAACCCACCACAACCAGCAGCAAGGCACTGAAGAGAGCATTCACCCCCAGCTTCTGACCTTTGGGCTCGACTCCGCTGATGGCCGGCACCACGTAGAGGCCGGTGGCCAGCCACGAGGTCGCGATCCAGAAAATCCCGATCTGCAAATGCCAAGTACGGGTCACCGCGTAAGGCAGCCAGCGGTCCAGGGGAATGCCGTAGAATCCCGAGCCCTCGACTCCGTAATGCGCGGTCAGCGCGCCCAGTGCGACCTGCACGACCCACAGCGCAGCCACCACGAAAAAGTACTTCACCGTGGCTCGCTGCGAGGGCGTCGGCTTGAGCCCCAGGAGCGGGTCGCTTTCCGGCAACCTATCGTTGGCCACCACCCGCTCCTGCGAACCGAAGTACCACACCATGCCTCCCACGGCCGCCAACAGCAGTACGAAGCTGATCACACTCCACACCACTGCTCCGCCGGTTGGCTGATTTCCGATCAGGGGTTCATGCGGCCAGTTCTGGGTGTAGGTGACATCTTTTCCAGGCCGGTCGGTCGATGCCGCCCAGGCCGTCCACCAGAAGAACGCGCTCATCTCGCGCTGCTTGGCCGGATCGCTCAATGCGCCTTTCGGAATCGCATACGCGTCGCGACCATGGGAAAAGATGTCGGCGTAATAGGCATTGAGAAACTGGAACGCGTCGGCGCGCACCGGATCAAGCGTGATCGTCTGCGTCACCGCGTCATAAGTATTGCGGCGCATCAGGAGCTGTAAACGCTCCCGGAGAGCGGCCTGCTGTTCCAGGGACAGAGCGGAATAGCTGCTCGCACCCATTGCCTGCGCCCAGCGGTCGAGGACATAAACGCTCTCCCGGTGAAGCCAGTCGGCGCTCCAGTCGGGAGCGATATACGAGCCGTGCCCCCAGATCGTACCCACCTCCTGTCCACCGATGGACTGCCACACATTCTGGCCGTTCTGGATGGTGGCGCCGTCAAACAGGACTCGCCCATCCGTCGCGATGACCCGCTCCGGAATCGGAGGAGCAGATTTGAGAATCTTCACCCCCACTCCCCCCAGTACGGCAAACGAAACCACTAAAACCACTCCTAACGCAATCCACAGCCTCTTGTATGACATGAATATCTGCCTCGCTCCATTTCAAACGTCAATAGTATCGTTGCACGATATATTATGCCCAAAAAAACCGCCGGCGGTGCACCGGCGGCTCCCACTTGAATCCGTTAGATGCCCAGCTTTTTCGCCGCGTTCTCCATCTCCACCGCGCGTGGGAACAAGATGTTGTTTTCCAGATGAATGTGCTGGTGCAGGTCTGATTCAAATGCCGCCAACGCCTGATAAAGGGTTCCGTAACTGAAGCAACCATCCGCCGGGATAAGGTAGTCATGGCTGGAAGCCTTCATCTTGCGCAGTGCCTCGCCCGCCGAGTCATGCTCTTGCATCATGGCATGGACTGGATTCTGCACCGTCCCAAAGGGGGCGGGCGGCGCTGCCTCGTGCTCCAAAGACGCCTCTTCCAGACGAACGATGTAGGGGAACAGGATCATCTCTTCCTTCATGAGGTGAGCGGTAAGCTCCGCAGCCAGCCCCTGAAAGACAGTCCGAATGACAAGCAGTTCCGGGTGATTTTCACCATGCACCGCGCACACTCTGTCGAGGAGAGGCTGCAGCCTCCCGATCTCGTCGCGGGTGTACTTGTGATGAGTCTTCTTGATGTAGTCCATCAGGTCGGCCAGCATGCCGCCTTGCCAGTCGCGCTGCACGTCGGGAACGGGCTGGGAGGCATGTTCCAGACTCTCCAGGACCTGGTCAACCGACAGGTTGGCCGCGCGGCAAGCGTCTTCGAGCGATCGGGTTCCGCCACAGCAATAGTCGATTCCCAGTTTTTCAAAGACCCGGGTGGCATTCGGAATTTCCAGAGCCAGTTCCCGTACGGTTTTTTCGGTACTCACAGTCATGTTGATTCTCCTTGCGGCCCGCGCCTGGAAGCCGCCTTTGACTTCCCTACTCTATGGAAGGGTTGCTTCTTTGCCGATGACTTTTGTCACAGCGATCACAAGGGCTTGTGATCCTGGACCGGGCTACGAGTCAGAGCTGTGCAGTTGCGCTTCCAGGCCCTTCACGTCCACAAGCACGACGGCGCGGCCCTCGATGCGAATAAAGCCCTCAGACTGAAACCGGCTCAGGTTACGGGAGACCAGTTCGCGAACGGTGCCAATTTGCGCCGCAAGTTCCTGATTGCTGGCGGGCAAAGTGACTTCGATTCCGCCATCCACGCCCCTGCCGTCGCTTCGTGCCAGGCGCAGCAGGAAAGCGGCCAGGCGGTGACGCACGGTGGTAAAGGAAAGCTCCTCAATAATGCCAACCAATCGCCGCAATCTCGCTCCGACGATCCGCAATACCTTGAGGGCCACCTGTGGATGCGCCAGGCAGATCGTCTGGAAGTCGTGCTTGCTGATGAACAGAAGCGTCGCGTCGCCGACGGCCGACGCCGAGGCCGGGTAATTGCCACCGTCGAAAGACCGGCAGTTCTGCGACCGAACTTCCCGGGCCCTCGATACCCAGCACCTGCTCACGCCCGGACGCCGAGCTCTTGAAGATGCGGATCTGCCCGGATTGCACGACGTACAGCCCCACGCAGGGTTCGCCCTCGGTAAACACCAGGGTTCCGGCGGCGTAGCTACGCGGCACAGCGCTCCGAGCCAGCATGGTTAGTTCGGGGTCGGTCAAAGCGGAAAAAACGGGTACTTTCGAGAGCGTCTCGGCGGCCTTGCTTTTGGTTTCCCTCATTGCCTGCATGTATTGTGAACCCTTTGCGACCATCAAAAAAGTGCCCGGCGTTGGTAGCGCCGGGCATAGGGCACAGTAACTATTACTCAACAACTCGCTTTCAGGCAGTTTTTCTCACGCGCAGAGGGAACTCTATAACTTGTCCACGCGATTGCAGAGGAATCCATCTCACTTTCTTATGAAAATGCTGGGGAACATAAAACGCGATGATGATTGCCATACCTCTACTCCATTCCGAACGGCTCGGTCGATCATCGGACTCCAGCCGGAGCCGGTTTCTTCAGGTTGGTACTGTTCGTGCGTGGCTGGTACACGCAGAAAGGTTCTTCGCTCAGATAGTCGCCGGTGGCGGCGAAGGCACGCGCGCGACAACCCATACAGACATTGCGAAATTCGCAGCAGCCGCACTTCCCTTTCAGGTTCTCAGTGTCCCGCAGCTCGTTAAAGACCGCCGAGTTCTGCCAGATATCCGCAAACCTCTGCTTGCGCAAGTCACCGGCGATGACGGGGAGGTACCCGCAGGGGAAAACCTCTCCCTCATGCGAGATGAAGCACACGCCGGTTCCCGCGAGGCACCCCTTGGTCGTGGCGTTCATATCGGAAGGATGTCCGCCGGGATGCCCGGTGGGCTTGAGCGAGATCCCGGTGCTCCCCGGCATAATCATCTCGGTTGGGCCGATGCTCGCAGGATCCGCCGCCTGTATCCGTACGGCTCCGGCTTCTGCGGCTTTCCGCTCCGCCACCCTTCGCTGGCGCACGACACGGAAATAGTGAGGAGCGCAAGTCGCCTTCAACTCAATCCCACCTTCCAATGACTTATCGTAAAACCAGTTCAACATTTCCTCGTACTCTTCCGGGGCCACCATCTGTTCGGCGGCGATATCCACGCCACAGCCCACCGGAACCAGCAGGAAAGTGTGCAGAGCATCCGCGCCCAGTGACTTGGCTAATTCGAGTACCTGCGGCAGTTGGCGCGCGTTGTGGCGCGCGATGGTCATATTGATCTGCACCGACATGCCGAGGGACTTCAGATTGCGCAGGCCGTATACGGCGGCATCGAAGGCACCCGGAATGCCCCGGAAGGCATCGTGCGTCAACGCGTCGGCGCCGTCGAGACTGATGGAAACCCGTTTCACCCCGGAATCCACGATCATGCGTGCGACGTCCTTGGTCACCAGGGTGCCGTTGGTCGCGAGCGCGACGCGCAGACCTTTGTCGGTGGCGTAGCGCGCCAGTTGGAAAATGTCGGAGCGATAGAGCGGCTCACCGCCGCTCAGCACCAGGATGGGGTTGGCCGCTTCCGCGATTTGATCGATGATGCCGAGAGCAGTTCGGGTTTCCAGATCGCTCGGCGAACTTAACTCCGTCGCACTGGCGCGGCAATGAATGCAGCGTAGATTACAACCCTTGGTGACTTCCCAGAAAACCAACCGTGCCTTGTTCTCTCCGGGTGTATGTCCGTTGCCGTTTGCCGAAGCCATGTGCTGCCTCCTCGCCGCGAACCTGAGGAACAACCCCTCGTTCCTAAGTGCAACGATAGAGAAGCACTACCGCAGTGACCGTGACTGTTATCACCCGGAATTGTGATCTAGATCACCGGGCTAAGTTACAGAGACGGCGGGGTTTTACGGGCTCTGGCCCCCGGTGTGGCAGTCGCTGCAGTTGACCAGGGTGAGGTCGCCGAGATCGACCGGGTGCTGGAACTCCATCTTGGGCATGGGAACCCGGCTCACTCCGCCCTCTTCCTGGGCGATGACCGTGTGGCAAGTGTCGCAGTCCTTGGGGATGACTTTGCCTTCCGGGCTCACGTGCTGGCCGTCGTGACAGCGGAAGCAGCCGATGAAGTAGAAGTGTCCCAGATTGTTGGGATGGGTTTGCCAGTTCACCTTCATTTCGGGAAAGGTCGTTCTGCGATAGATCGACTGTACTTCCTCGATGCCGTTGCGGATTTCCAGTTCCTTCGTCTTCGACACATCGGGATACTTGTCGGCATAGAAGTCGTGCAGGGACTTGGCGATTCCTTCCATGGCCTGAGTGGTGGTGTCGTACTTTCCCGTCAGGGCCATGACCGCTTGTTGCTTCACAAAGGGCAGGGTGACATCGAGGCGCCGGGCCAACAGCGCTTGATCGACCGAGAGATCGGGCGGGACGTAGATGTGGGTCGGGCGGTTGTGGCAATCGACGCAATCCATGCGATGCCGGGGAGCCTGGGCAATCTGTTCCTTGGTCAGCTTCGAATCCTTGGCAAAGTACTCCGTCACCCGGCCCTGAGTATCCTTGACATGGATATACGGAATCACCTGCCGCTGTTCGTCGGCCGCGACGTAGTCGATCTGGTTTGCGATGTTCATATGCCAGTGGATGCCTTCGGGCGCTCCGGTAGCGGGGTCGCCGCCCCCGGTTTTGATCAGCATGCTGATCTGCCGCGGCGTATTCTTCTCATCGCTGGCATAGTGGGTAAAGATTTTCAGTTGCGCGCCGTAAAACTTCTTGGGCCAGTGACACGCTTCGCAAGTTTCCTGCGCGGGACGCAGGTCATGGACCGGGGTGGGAATGGGCCGCGGGAAGGTGTTGAAGGCCGCCGCGAAGACCTGGCGCGCCCCCGACAATTTCGACTTTACATACCAGGTGGCGCCTGCGCCCACGTGGCACTCGACGCAGCCCACGCGCGCGTGCGGAGAAAGCTGGTAGGCCGTGAATTCGGGATTCATGACGGTGTGGCAAAGTTGCCCGCAGAACTGCACCGAATCTGTATATTCGTAGGCCCGGTAACTGCCTACGATGCTCATGAGGATGAACACAATCACAAAGCTCAAAAAGAATGCGAATGTACCCCGCTGGGTGGGATCGTTGAAGTCAATCGTCCAGTAGCGCACGCGTTCGCCAGGCCGCTGGGTTCGGCGGCGGCGGCGATCCACAACGATGCCCGCCAACATCAGAAACAGGCCCATGATCAGAAATGTGGGAGCGATCATGTAGGCGAGAATGCCTACATAGGGACTGGGCTTCGCGGAGGTGACATCGATCAGAAACAGGAACACGATGTTCGCCAGGCTCACCAGCACCAGCGCCACTCCCGCAGAACTGATGGGGTTCTGAAACAACTCGCGCAACCTCTGCGAGAGCGTCTGCGGGGTATGCGGATTCGCGTCCTCTGCACTCATGCTTCGCCTCCAATTCCTGACCTACGTGTCCATTTTTGCGGCTTATTCTATTCGTCCGCCACTCACGCCTGGGCATTGCTTTTGAAGGAAGAACAGATTCTCCCTCACCCAGTCAAAAAAGTCCAAGGGGTTGGCGGTTCAATTGTGAGTATTTGCCGTCGTCCGCCCCGCATCCTCTGGTACGTCCTCACCTTGCGCGACCGGCGCCGCACCATGTCCGTGTTCTTCCTCCGGCGCCTCGGGTTGCTCTTCGCGGGCCGCATCCAGCAGCGTCGCCGCATCGAGCCCGTGTTCTTCGCGATAGTGCTCGAACGACATCTTGCCGTCCCACCAGGCCCAGTTCATCGGATACACATCGGGATCGAAGAACACCTGGTAGAAGTGCCACACCACAATGGCCAGGGTTGCGAGCACGGCCTCGTAGAAGTGGACTGCGGTGGCCACGTCCAGCCACCAGCGGGGCAACAGGTTGCCGACCCAGATCTTCGCCCAAAGCGCGATTCCGGTTGAGGCCATGACGATCAGCCCCCAAACCAACGCCCAGTACTCCGCCTTTTCCGCGTAGTTGAAACGGGCGAATTCCGGCTTCTCCGGGCTGAACCCCAGGTAGTAGCGGAAGGTCTGCCAGACGTCGCGCATATCCTTCGGGACCGGCAAGAAATCCGAGATCAGACGACGGCCGTTCTTACTCAATGCCACGTAGAGAAGATGGTAGACACCCACTCCGATCAGCACCACGGCCGAAATCCGGTGCGTCAGCGCCCGCACTCGCTCACCCATCCCCAGAAGATCTGCGAACCATGAGTCGGGAAATTTCAGGGCAAATCCGGTGAGTACCAGCACGATGAAGCTGGTGAAGAGCACCGCGTGTTGTATCTGCTGGTTGCGGTTCATGCGCGTGACCAGCCGGTGTTCCACCTTCCTCCGCAGAATTGCTTTGCGACGCCAGATGATCAGATTGTGCAGGATCATGCCGCCGATCACCGCCAGAATCATTCCCAGATAGAACTTACGAATCAACCGCACGGCGACGCTACCGGTATCGGCGGAGAGCGGTTCCCCCACGTGTACCTTGGCGGCGACGAAGTTCTCCGTCACTCCCGGGTGACACTGCCCGCAAGTCTTAACCAGGTTTGCCCGGTTAATGGTGGAACGGGGGTCGCTCGATGGCAAGATATTGTGGGCGCCGTGGCAACTTGCGCAATTCGCCACCACCTGGGATCCCCGCTTCGAGGCCAGCCCGTGATAGCTCTCCAGATAAGTAGTCGCCCGCTTTCCTTCAAAACCGAATTCCTGCGAGAGCCGCACGCTTTCGTGACAGCGGCCACAGGTGTTGCGCGCCAGATTCTGCGCGGCCACCGAAGAGTTCGGATCCTGCGGCGCCTTGATGGAATGGATGCCGTGACAGTCGGTACACACCGGCGCCTGCCAGTTGCCGCGCGCAATCGCCTGCCCGTGGATGCTCTGCGCGAACTCCTGCCGTTCCGAGTTGTGACATTTCGCGCAAGTGGCGGGCACGTTGAACTTGAAGATGGAAGACTTGGGATCGCTGGCCGCGAGAATTTCGTGGGTGCCGTGACAGTCGGTGCAGACTGCGGCTGTTTCCGAACCGGCCGCCACCGCCTTCCCATGAACGCTCTCCTGATACGAAATAAACGGCTGGGCACTGTGTCCGCTGGATTCCATCACAAACTTCTGGCCGTGACAGGCGCCACAGGTTGCGGGGATATTCGTGTGGTTCACCCGTGACTTGGGATCACTGGCCGGCAGGAGTTCATGGGGACTGCCGTGGCAGTCGATGCAAGTCGCAGCCTTGCTGTCGCCGTTTTGAATGGCCTTGGCGTGATAGCTGCGATCGTAGGCGGCTTGCTCATCGGCATGGCAGGTGGCGCAGGAAACCTTGGCGGGCGTGCCGTCGTGCGGCGAACTCTTAAGGTCGGTATGGCAATCCACGCAGGTGAACATGCCGCCGTGGATGGAATTCTTAAAGGCTTCGGGATCCACGTACAGGCTGACGCGCTTGCCGTTCACTTCCTTGTTGAGGGTCGAATCGCCGTGGCAGGCCAGACATTCATCATTAGTGGGCTTGGGGGCGGGCTTGCCGGCCGCGAGCGCCGGGCTTGCAGGAAGTACCAGCAGCATGGCTAACACTATGAGAGCGCGCCAGTTGTTGCCTCTTCGGTTCCGTCCCGCGAACGGCTGATTTCGTCGCATCCCCGCCTGACCTCCGAATCCGTACCTGCGTCACTATTGTTGGGGTTCGGTGGCCGGACCGGCTATGAGTCTACTCACCCCGAGACGTGACGTGGATCACAAGGTTTTCGGTAGTGGGGGCGAGCCACAAAAAAAGGGCGGCCACCAGCCGCCCCGAGCAGAGGAAGAGTTTTCAGTCAGAAGGCATAGCGTAGCGAAACCGTCTCGTTATTGGCGTGGAAGTAACGTGGGGCAGTGGGACCCACAAAAGACTTTTCCCCGTACTGGTAGTAGTTCCAGCCGGCATTCCAGATGAGCCTGGGACTCAACTGCACGCTGAAGTTAGCTATCGGCTGGTGATAGTTGTAGGCTAGCGAACCCAGCGGCTGCAGGATGTTGAACTGCGGCGTCTTGCCACCTACGCTGGTGATGCTGTAGCCAAAGTGGGCGGTGACCCGCTTGATGGGCTTCACCATGACCGTGCCGGTTCCATAGTGCGTGTGGTTGACGTAGTACGAGTCCGTCTGGGCCGGATTTCCTGGGTCAATGGCGGCACAGCCGGTGGGATTCGACAAGATCGGAAGAGTCACGCCAGCCGGGGGCGTATCGTTAAAACAGATCAGGGCATTCTGTTGCACATCGTTGTAGTTGTAACCAAGGTCAACGCCAAACCGCTCGCGCGGCGACAAGGATGCGTTGAATCCGAAGTTGCGGTTGTGCCCCTGGTAGTTTGTCAGGGAGTCCCCGTTCGAGTCCTCAAGAACATTCGCGGCGACGCTTACCACGGCCCAGGGCGCCGGCGTGAAGTTGCTCTGGAAACGATAACGGGATTGCTTCCGCGGCCCGATACGCACGATGGTGTTGTCGTTGTTGGTATGTTCGACATCGAAATTCAGGCGTACGGAGTGAGTCGGCTTTGCCCATATTCCCAGCAGCGCCGTGTGCTCGTGGATGACGATGTGGTCTTCGTCGCCGGTCGAAAAATCAAGGAAGTGATCAAAGACGCGGTCCCCAAAGCGGTAACCAATGCGAACTCCAAACTGCTTGACTACATCCCAGGCCAGATCGATCTGGTTCCGCTTGAGGCTCTGGTTGAACGACAAGGCTGAGGGCGTGAAGGTCGTAGTCGGCGTAATGCTGGATATTGGCGTCAGCAACGTGCAAGCCGGAGCTTTGCAGGTGCCGCTGGTCGCGATGTTCCAGTCGGTTTCCGTGGAGTTGAAACTTTCCGGAATGCGGTAAGCCCAGAGGTAAAAGCTTTCAATCAGACGAAGGTGTTGGTTCAGATGCAGGGTTGCGCCGACGTTTGCCACGTTGGAGATGCGCCGGGCGCTGGCCGGACCCGTGACCGTGTACTGGCGGGTGAAGGTGCGCGATACCAGTCCGTTGAAATACTCGTTGTATGGCGTGTTCATGTCGGCCGAACTGTAGGACAGCGACGCGTTCAGATCCAGCCGGTCAATGGCGTTGCTGCGGAAGCTCAGACGCTCGGTTGGCGCCGATGTCCGTATTCGCTGGGTGCGCGTGTACGCGTAGTAGCCGTTGCAGGAAACGTTGGTGAGGGTTCCGTTCTGGATGAGACTGGTGGAGCCGGTGGGGACGGCGCAAGGGAGTTTGCTGACCGTGTCGATCGGCAAACCCAGCTCGACCGTGGTGGGCACGGTGGCGCCGGGCACCAGCGCCTGCTCAAACGGGCTCAACTGGTAATCGGTGTCGCCTTTGTAGTAGTCCAGAAATTGGTCGTAGCTGACGACGGTACGCGGCGCGGCCTTCCAGTCCACGCCCAGACGATAAGAATTCAACGTGGTATTCCAGTTCTGGAGGAGCGAGACATCGGTCCCTTCGTGAAAGCTGCTGTAGGTGGGTCCCGTCATATTGTTGCGCGAATAACCCAGCCGGAAGCTGAGGCGGGATTGCGGCAGCAGGGTCAGGTCGGCATCGCTCATGCGCCGCCGGGTCGCGAAGGAGTGAGGCGAATTGAGAACCGGGGCGTACGGAGTCGACGTCGACGGATTCAACGGGTTCGCCAGCAAATCGTAGTCGAAGAAATTCTGATCACGCCGGAAACTACCGTTGAAGTCATACCATTTGTTCTTGTCGATGCGCGCCCGTAGCACGTTGTTGGGATCGCCACCCCACCCGAAGCTGCTGATGAACAAGTTGTCGAACAGCAGGCCCTGGTGCATCTGCGATCGCATGGAAAGCGTCTGATCGAGGACCCGTCCTCCGCTGTGCAGATTCACCAGCGTGTTGTACATGTCACCGCTGCCGGTCTGATCGCTGAAGCGATATCCGACTTCGGTGGACTGGTGAATGACGTAGCCTCCCCGGGTCACCTCTTCGGGATTGGCCGGCTGGCTCTGACCGCCGCTCTGCGCCAGGGCGCTTCCCGAGCCTATGAAAACGACAATGAGTACCGAGAGCAAATAAGACAGCTTGTAAGACATCTGACGCCTCCGCGTGACTACACCGCCCACCTGAGGACCCGGTATCGCGCATGGGGAGAATTCTCTGAGTCGAGTCATCTCTCCCTCACTTGAAAAAGACACTGCTGAAGTTCGAACCATGGATTGCTTCGTGGCACATGGTGCATGCCTGATACTTCTGCGACTGGTTGTGAGCCGGCCCGATTGGACTCTGGGTTGGCAGAGTGTGACATTGCAGGCATAGCAAATTGACCTGGCTTACGCGCAGCAGGCGCGGGTTGGTAGAGCCGTGCGGTGTGTGGCAACTGGTGCAACCCTCGGTTTTCACCGGCACGTGCTCGTATACGAAAGGACCCTGCTTATCGGCGTGGCACTTGTAGCAGACGGCATCGCCGCTGGGAAGCGAACGCACCTGCCGCACCGTTCCGGTGCCATGCACGTTGTGGCAGTCGTTGCACTGCACCAGCCCTTCATCGACGCGATGATGGTAGGGCTTGCCGAAGTCCGCCTTCGCCGAGACATGGCAGCCGTAGCAAAGTTGCGGCTGGCTCTCGACCAGCAGATGTTGCTCTTCCCTGGCATGGTGCGGGGAGTGGCAATCGACGCAGCCTACGTCACTGTCGGCGTGCGCTGACGCCGCAAAGCGCGACTGCTCGTGGCTTTCCCCGTGACAACTCAAGCAGCGTTTGCTCGACTCCGTGCGCGAGAGTTTTTTGAAGCTGACGATCTTGCTGACGTCTCCGCCTCCCGCCACGTGTGCCGCGCCCGGACCGTGGCAGGATTCGCAGCCGTGCCCGCCCTCCAGCGTGGTTTTGAAATGAGGCGTGTTTTCAAACGACTTTTTGTAGATGTCTTCGTGGCAGGTCTTGCAAGTCTCCGAACCGGCGTACTGCGACGCATCCTCGCTCGCGGCAAATGCCGTCTTCTCCGGCGGCTTCTTATCTTGTGCCGCCGCCCACGCTGCTGCCAGCAGCATGAGAGAGATACTCAACGCTATCCACAGTGGGATTCGCAACTGGTAGCTTCCCATTCTCATCTCTAACTCCTCGTTCAACACGGGCACAGTGGATGGTTCATGGCCGTGGCCCCGCGCACAAGAGGGCACGCTTGAACCTATCGCAACAAGAGTCAAATTATGGTGATTATGATCACATAAATAAAGTGATCGACGTCACATCACATGCGAGGAGGGAATCCATCCAGTAACTGACGCCACCCACCCTAAACGCAAAACGTATGAATCATTTGCGGAAGGTCGCACGCGCGCGAGCGAAGGATTTTCAGACAGGCTTTACTACTTTGGGGATGGTCCAAAAGTCAGGGAAGATGACGGTCCCCACGTCAGTTCTCGTTTTTCCAGGAGTCCCTTAGGCGGAAAAAAGGGCAGTGAGACGTTAGTGGCACTGTTGGCACAACTGAGATTTTCCCAAATTCAGAAGGAATTGTTTCTGCTGGTAATGATGGGCGGAATGGCAGGCCAGGCAAGATAACTTTTGATGCCGGTCATCCTGACCCATGAGATTCTGGTGACACTCGCCGCACCGTGCACGCACCGCCTGAGGGCTTGCGTCGCCGAAGCGAAAGATCTTGCTTGCATCCCCGTTGCTGTTTACGTGCGCAGAGCCGGGACCATGACATGATTCACAGCCTCGCTGCGCCGGGTGTTTACTCTCCAACACTGCCTGGTGAGCCGACTCCTCGACCGTTTTGTAGATGTCATCGTGGCAGGGCTGGCAGACATCGGAGCCCACGTAGGATGAACCCACGTACTCGGGCGGTGCCGGCCTTTGTGCCCAGGCGGCAGCAGTCGTGAGAAAAAGAAGCAGAGACAAATATAGGCGAGGAGAGACGTTACTCATGGCGGACCAGCGCTCCTTCCGCTGGAGCCATCTTCAGTGTACGCGCGGGGCCCGGGGCCGCCGGCTCCTCCCCAATCCGATGGAGCGCACGCGGTCGTAGGCTGTGTGCAAGTCCCGGCTAAGCAAGTGCACCACCTGGAGGCAGGCCTCGCGGTGCTCGCGCAGAAAACGCAAGAGATCCTTGCGCTTCACGGACGCCACCGTGACATTTTCCAGGGCTTCCGCCGTCACTTCGTACGGGGTGCTGGAAAGGGATGCACTGAGCCCCAGGACTTCTCCGGGCCCCGCAATCCGCAGAGTCAGTCGTTTGCCTGACTCCGAACAGACGGAGAGCTTGACTCTTCCTTGGCACAACACGAACACTCCCTTGGAGGCACCGCCTTCGCGGAACAGGGTCGCGCCCCGCGGGAATATGCTCATGCCTTTGATGCTGTCGAAAGCTTCCAGAACTTCTTCGGGCAGATCGCAGAAGAGCCGATCCGGTCGAAGCACGCATTCCCTGCAACTCGCCTGAGTTAGGCTCTCCATGTGGTTGTCATATGCCCGTTGGCGAGAGAAAACAGTGATAACAGTCACCTCTGGCCGTGACCGCTGGCACCGAGGGTGAGTCCGCGGCGCCTTCAGTTGTTGGTCGCCATCATCTTGAGGGCGGCTTTGTTGCGGATCACCAGGGTTGAACCCTTGGCCTGCACGATCTGCCGCTTCTTCATGTCGGCGAACAGACGGGTAACCGTCTCGCGCGAGGTTCCGATCATCTGGGCAATCTCTTCATGGGTCAGGGCCAGCTTCAAGCGCGGCTCCTGCTTGGCGGCCTCACCGTTTTTGGAACTCCATTCCAAGAGCAGTTTGGCTAGTTTCTCTCCCGCGGAATGTGAGAGGCCCAGCGAGCGCACTTCATGGCAGGCATTGTTGTACTTCTCGCTCAACTGCTCAGCCACTTTGAAACAGGCATCGGAGTGTTCTTTCAGGAAGCGGAGAAAATCCTCTCGCTTCACGAAATTTACCTGGCAAGGATCGATGGTTTCGGCGGTCAATTCGTAGGGTTTGCCGGACACGGTGGCGCTCAGTCCCAGCACTTCCCCGGGTTCGGCGATTTTGAGAATCAGTGTCTTGCCATCGGTGGCACAGATGGAGAGTTTCACTCTCCCCTTGCAAAGGACGAAAATACCGCGCGGAGCCTGTCCTTCGACGAACAGCACCGCGCCCTTGGGATACGCGGTGGCATATTTGATGTTCTCAAAGGCCTGCAGGGCGGAAGTCGGCAGGTCGCAGAAGATGCGGTCTGCCCGCATCTTACAGGTCAGGCAGCTTTCGATGATGTCCAAACCATATGGTGAGAGCACAACCTACCCCCTGTGACGCACTTCTGTGCGAGCCGAGTACCTGTGACCGGCGTCACGCTATCAGTGTCCGCCGGGTACGTACGCTTCGCTGTGATAGGTGGCACATGTGACTGTGATCCCCCTCACAGGGGCGAAATCCCTGCTTTCACTGGATTTACCGGGAAATTCGAGGCATACTAGCTGCCACGACCCGCAGCTAGAATCGCGGCGGGTGGGGGTCGGGTTTTATGGCCATGCTGGAGGGAAACCGTCCGCCACAATTGAGCGGCGGGACCGAGGTCGGTCTCGAACTCAAGCAGCGGCGGATCATGCTCGCCGCCCTTGCACTGCTGTTAATTGCCCTGATTCTGGTGCTGATCAAAGACCGGCGATTCTGGTTCCCGGCGGGCGAGAGAGCGGATGCCAGTGCGACCGCCCTCGACCAACCCGACGACAATAATCCGCAAGACAGTTCTCTCACCTACAATGCGAAAACTGCAGCCGCAGCGCCGGCGCACCTCAAGCCGAAGGCCCACACCCCGGTTCCGGCCGCTCCCGTACCCTCGATTCAGGACGTGACCGCTCCAGTCGTCAACCGCGCGGCGCTTCCGCCGCTCGATGTGGAAGTGGTTGCCGGAGACCAGCGCCGGCCAGTGAAGGCCGTAAACCCATCGGTGAAGGTTGACATGCAGTCAGGGTCACCCCCACTGTCAGCTCCCGATCTCGTAGCCCAAGCATCGAGCGGGGGAGTTTCTTCCGCGGGCGAGCGGGTACGCCTCTCGGCCAGCACCCAACAGGTCGTCACCCACTCGGTCGAACCGACGTATCCCACACTGGCCAAACAGATGAAAGTGCAGGGATCGGTGGTGCTGCAGGCACTGATTGGAAAAGAGGGGACGATCCAAGATCTGCAGGTGCTGAGCGGCCCACAGATCCTCTCGAGTGCCGCTCGTGAAGCGGTCATGCAATGGCGGTTCAAGCCCTACTTGCAGGGCGGGCAACCGGTGGAAACCGAGGCCAAGATCACAGTGAACTTCACCATCTCGACCTACTGACCGCGACTCGTCGATGCCTCGAATATCCCTGCTCGCCGTCTTCCTGCTGGCCACGTCTTTCCTGCACGCCCAGAGCGGAGGCACCATGACTCTCAGCAGTTCCGGCTTCTCCAATGGCGGAGACATTCCGAAGACCTTCACTTGCGATGATGCGGATGTTTCTCCCGCCCTCTCATGGAGCGATGCACCGCAAGGCACGCGAAGTTTTGCGCTCATTGCCGACGATCCCGACGCGCCGGTTGGCAACTGGACGCACTGGGTGATTTACGACTTGCCGTCTGGCACGAGCAGTCTTCCCCAGAACATCAGCAAAGTGGATCAACCGCCCAGCAGTGGACGCCAAGGCCGCAATGATTTTCGCAAGATCGGCTACGGGGGCCCCTGCCCTCCTCCCGGGAAGCCGCATCGTTACTTCTTCAAACTCTACGCTCTCGATCGCGAACTCAATCTAAAGGCCGGTGCGAGCAAGAAAGAAGTCGAGCAAGCCATGCAGGGACACATCCTCGCGCAAGCGCAGTTGATGGGAAGGTACGGTCGTTGAGAGACCAACCCAGTCCCGCCAGCGCCGTATAATTGATGAATTGCTATGAACAAGACACATTGCATCATGGGTTGTCTCGTCATTGTGGTTGCCGCGGGCATTGTTCTCTCCACGGCCCAAACCCAATCGAGCCCGCAACCGGCGCAAGCGGTTCCCGTGATGGATGGAGGCGCCGGACCGTGCTCGTGTGAGCTTACGATTAAGACTCCGGACGGGAAGGCAGCCAGTGCCGCCGATGTCAAAGTTCATATCGCCTACGGCTTCGGCGGGTTCCACCGGCTTGATCTCGAAGCGGGCACCAATGTGGACGGAAAAGTAAAGTTCACCGGGCTTCCCGCCCGGGTGCACGTTCCGCCGCTCGAGTTTCATGCCTCGAAAGACCAGTGGACTGGCATCGCTACCTACGATCCCCAAGCAGAGTGCCAAGCCAGACACGACATCACGCTGGAGAAACCGGATTCGTCACAGAAGGCGCCGGGACAGAATTAGCTGCCGGCTCAGTGTTCATGCTCGTGATGGGAATGTCCGTGCAGGTGAGGATGGCTATGGACCACGCCACCGTGGGAGTGGCGGTGGGCATGAATCAGATTCGCCCGCAGCAGTAAATCGGAGTTGCCAAGGATTTCCGCGGGAGTTCCGGTGGCGATCACGGCACCTGCCTCCAGAACCACGACTCGATCGGCGATGTCTTCGACGATCTCCAAATGATGAGTCGCAGTAATCACGGTCCTCGCACTTCCCTTCCACTGCTGAATGAGATCGACGACCTGACTCTGACTTTTTGGATCCAAACTCGCTGTCGGCTCGTCGAGCAGCAAGACTTCCGGGTCGAGCACCAGGACCGAAGCCAGGGCAACTCTTTTCTTCTCGCCTCCGGAGAGCCGGTAGGGTGGCCGGTCCTTCACATCGGAAACCGACATGAAGGTGAGCGCCTCGTCCACTCGCCGTATTACCTCTTCTTTCTTCCAGCGCAGCTGCAGGGGTCCATAGGCAACTTCGTCGAAGACGGTGGGATTGAACAGTTGCACGTCGGGGTTCTGGAAGACAAGGGCGACGCGGCGGCGAAACTTGAGAAAGAAGTCGTCCTCCTGAAGACGTTGCGCGGTCAGGGCCTCACCCTGGAAGGTCACAGAACCTGCCGAGGGAAAATAGAGTGCATCGAGGATTCGCAGCAGTGTGGACTTTCCGGAGCCGTTGGCTCCCAGCAGAGCCACCCTCTCTCCCTGCTCGACCTGAAGAGAAAGTCCCCGGATGGCCGGGATAGTTTCATAGTCGAAGCTGATGTTCTGAATGTCGAACACTGGCGGCAACCTGGTCATCTCCCGATCCATGCAGCTAGACCTCCTACGCAGAGAAAGGCGGTCAAGCCGAGGTAGTCTGGCAATCTCATACGAAAATCGGTCAGCAGTTGAATGTCGCCACGAAAACCCCGTGAAAGCATGGCCAGGTAGACCTCCTGGCTCAGTTCCATGCTTTTGCTCAACAACACGCCCGCCGTTTGAGCCGTCACTTTGCGGCGCTCGCCGCCGGTCAATACTCCGACGGTGCGACTCTGCCGCGATTCAAACATCTGGTTCGCGGTCTCGATCAACAAGAATACGTAGCGGTGAGTCATGGCCAACATGGTGACTACCTCCGCGGGCAGACGCAGTGAGCGGAGAGCCTTTAAGGTATGGGTCCAAGGGGTCGAGAGCACCAGCACGGTGGTGAGCGTAGCCGCCGTTTCCACCCGCAAGATAAGTAGCGCTGCGGTTCGCATCCCCTGAACTGAAATCGAAACGTCGAGCCACGGTAGCGCGGCCAGTGGCTCCCCCGGTGTGATAAATAATGCAGGCAGTACGATAAAGGCTGTGAAGCCTAGAACTACCAGCCAGACACGCTTGGCCAGAGAAACCAGACTGACCCTTGAGGCAATGGCAATTAAGACGGCAATGGCAAAAAGGGTGGCGATCACTGGTAACCGCCGGCAGAGAACCACCGCAATCACCAGCGCCAGCAAGCCGATCAACCGCACCCGGGGGTCCAGTTGTTGCAGCAGGCCAGGCTGATTCGCAACCTTTTCCGACAGCAACGCCTCCGACAATGCCCGCGTGAACCTCCGCAGCGTGGACTGCATAAAATGGCGGCTCACGTTCCCGCCTCAGGTTCGCGTTTCCCTCCGCCGAGCGCAGTGGCAGCTAAAGAAATGAATAGCAGGAAGCCCACGCCAAACAAGGCAGAGAGCAGATATCCGAATGCAGGACTCCTGATGAATTTCGGGGCGTAACCCGGGAAAGGCGCTGCCCATAATGCGGACAGTTTCTGGAGACCCGCAGGAAGGGCGGATGGTGGGGATTGATTCCCGGAAGCTGCTTCGATCTGCACGCGAGTGTGAGCATTGGCAAGATCTGCGGAAGACCACT
This sequence comes from Terriglobia bacterium, assembly GCA_963832635.1. Taxonomy (GTDB): domain Bacteria; phylum Acidobacteriota; class Terriglobia; order Terriglobales; family Acidobacteriaceae; genus DATFTE01. The sequence continues at coordinate 94,566 of CAWHVH010000010.1, forward strand.
CGCCCCATGCCGTGCCTGCCGCCAGAACTCCGAGTGGGGTGAAGAGCATAAGCAAAGCCACCGCCCACCACAGCCGTTTCTGCGAGCGTTCAGCGACCACCGGCCCGTTGAACGACGCCGGTCCCGCGGCCACCAGCTTCACTCCTCGAAGCAATCCGATGTCGGCACGTTGCAAATACGACACCATGCCGGCCGAGATGACTGCCTCCGCCAGCCCGGCAAAGGTCAAATGTCCGATCATCATGGCTGGAATTGCCACATGCAGCGGATACGGTGCGTACAGCGGCGTTCCAGTCACATCATGAAAGAGGACAGGCTGAATGCCAAATTCGAGCGCAGCCAGGAAGGCCGAAGCGTTGATCGCAAGATATCCCGCAACCGCGGCTGCCAGCACTCTTCGGCGGGCCGTCAACTCGGATTTCCCCGCGACGGCACGATACGCTCCGTAGGCTACGAACGATCCGGCGATGGCCATGTTGAAGCAATTTGCGCCCAGCGTGGTGATTCCCCCGTCTCCGAAGAACAAGGCCTGAATCGTGATCGCGATCGAAATCGCCAGGGTCGATCCCCAGGGACCAAGCACGATCGCGGCCACGGCGACGCCCACGGCGTGACCCGTCGTTCCGCCGGGCAGCGGCACGTTAAACATCATGACCACGAATGAGAATGCGGCGAAAACCGAGATCAAGGGGATGGTGCGCGTCGTCAAAACGCGCTTGATGCGCCTGAGAGCAGCGTACCAGCCCGACACCGCAAGCAGATACAGAGTCGCGCAGGTGGACGGGCTGAGATAACCATCCGGGATATGCATAGTCGGCCTGCTCCCGCCCGGTTTCCGGGCCACTCCTCAAGAAACCCGGTGCGGGCAGCCATTCCAGAGCGCGAGCGAATAACACAAATTATCATAACGTGCTACCGGGACGGACAGCGATGGAACTTCACTTGAGTCGAAAACGGACTTCACCGTGGTTTCGGCGGGCTCCCAGCACTCTCTCCGGTTTGAACGTCCTCCTGGAGCAATCCTGTCTACGGATAGACCTGAATCGACAGCAGCGCGGGGCTACCCGCATCCATTGCCGGCGAGTTGGAAGTCTCCGTCAGGGTGCAAGCAGCGTTGCTCGAAGTGACAGTGAGGAACATTGTTTCCGCTTATGGGGAAGGGACATGTCCTTCAGGATGGCCCGAGTGCGCGGCGTCACATCTATGGTCCGGCTGCCCACCTAGACTGTTCCCTATGAGCACGATTTTGACCCGCACCCACGACTCCATTGGCACCATCACCCTGAATCACGAAAAGGTCAACCCGTTGAGCAAGCAGGTGATTGACGATCTCTGCGCTGCGCTCGAGGCAATGAAGGCCGACGCAGTCAACGTGGTCATTCTGCGCGCGGCAAAAGGCGCCAAAGTATTCTCAGCCGGGCACGATGTTCGCGAGTTGCCCACCAACGGCCGCGATCCCCTTACCTACAACGATCCTCTCCGGCAGGCGGTGCGCGCCATCGAAACTCACCCTGCGCCTGTAATCGCCATGGTTGAGGGGTCGGTGTGGGGAGGTGGCTGCGAACTGGTTATGGCGTGCGACATTATCATTGCCGCCAGCACTTCAGCCTTTGCGCTGACTCCTGCGAAGCTTGGCATCCCCTATAACCTTTCGGGCACACTGAACTTTCTGAAGGTAGCAGGCATGCATCTTGTAAAGGAGATGCTGTTCACCGCGCAGCCAGTGGCCGCCGACCGGCTGGCTACGGCAGGCGTGATCAACTATGTGGTGCCTCCCGACCATCTGGAGGCGTTAACCATGACTGTTGCAAAACACATCACCGAGACATCCCCGCTGGTTCACCGCATATTAAAAGAGGAGTTGCGAGTGCTCGCCAATGCTCACCCTCTGAACCCTGAGTCCTACGAACGCATTCAATCGCTGCGGCGCGAGGTGTATGACAGCGATGACTACCAGGAAGGGATTAAAGCGTTCTTCGAAAAGCGCAAACCGGTGTTCCATGGAAGGTAGCGTTGCTCTCGGTGCGCGACGAAAAAGATTTCCACCGTTGACTTGCTCGAATTCAGCGATTTTCCGTGATGACAATCACAGACGGAAGTGCGTCTTCAATTGAAAGATGAACAGGCTCGGCCCTCAAAATGTGTAACGCGGTTCCTTATACCGTTCATCCGCTCACTCCTCAGGGCCGAGCTAGCTCCTTTGGACTCCTGAGCTAGTGGTTGTTTGATCCGTCCGCAGCGAACGCGGAAATCATAGGAGATGTGTGTTATGGCAGAACCGATCAAGATTCTGATCGTGGACGACGATGAAGACGTCTTAATTGAGCTGGAGAGAATGTTGGAGGGCGAAGGCTATCGTACGGTAACCGCATGGAGTGGCCGCGATGCCCTGATCCAGGCGGATAGTGGTCCGTTCGACGTACTTCTGGTCGACGAACATCTCTCCGATCTGGAGGCCACCACGCTGTGCGCCGAGTTATTGCGCCGCCAACCCGGTGCTCTGCCCTTCCTCATGCACGCGCGGAAAGACGGAGCCATGAAGGTGTCTTCCGTTGCCCACATGAACGTGTGCAAGTGGGAGCATAACGAACTGAAAGCCCAAATTCGGCGGTGTCTTGCGGCCTGAAAGGACCGCGCCCCAGGAGCGGAATGGAACACCATCATGAGCCAGAGTCCGATGCCGAAAACGATACTGGCATGATCCGTGACTTCTGGGAAGCAGTGAACCGCGTGTGCGATCGGCATGGCATTGCCCGTCCACAACAGAATCCGCCCGCTGAGGCTAGCGCCGCGCTCGAGAGGTAGAATATGACCGCAAGATGCGCAAATCCATTTTGTAACCAGCCCTTCCTTTATTTTCGCTCTGGCCGCATCTACTTGATTGACATGCCTGGGTCGCGTACCTCCACGAGCTCAGGTTCGAGAAAATCCTCCGAATATTTTTGGTTGTGCGGTGACTGCTGCCGGACGATGAAGATAGTGCTGGATCGCAGCGGTTCAGTGGCTATTGAGAACCACGCAACCTGCGAAGCTGTCGCGTGATTCAATTCAGATGAATTTGACAAACCGGCGGAGGTAAGAGGCTTCTCGAGCCGGAATCCGATGTGAGGAGAGTGCGGATTTTGCCCTAAAATTTAACGAGCGTCCCGACTCTTGCGAGTCATGGACGCCCGGGCAGCCCTCCCCCAGAACTGCTCACCTACGAAGGTACTTCTACTCAACACCAATGGGAATGGCACTTGGGTGCCAGACTGTAACCCGAAGGTGCTACTTAGTTTTATTTTGTAAGTGTCAGGAAATGAGAGGGTTGCGCAAAAGTCAAAGATCGACTGGCGAGCGCACTTTAGGCTTGGTTTTCCGATTCGCGGAGATCGAGGCTACTCTGCCGCAGGTTGGTCGCTTCCCGCGGGTCGAGACCGGGTTTCATCTCGGTTCGCTCAAGGAAGCAACGCCAGCCCTCCTGCCGTTCGCTCGCACTCTGCGCAGCCTCATATTGTTTGATGATATTCTCGCCGTTTTCGCGGCCTTTGACGACCGCTACTACCCCGCCGGCAGCGTAGGTACGGAAGTTATAGCAAACGACCGCATAGGTAGCTTTGGATTCGTCACGTGTCAGAGGACAGCCTCCGCTGAAAATTTTGTCCACTCAAGTAGAGGATGCCGGACTTGATCTCTCTAGTACTTTTTGACGGGGGTGGGGGGCCCGCCCTTCCACTGCCTACGTGTCTTGGATCGCTGGCGGACCTTGAGGATAGCGAGTACCACACCCGTCGTGAACATCGCGGAAACAATTGCCGCGATATACGAATCTGGTACCGCCATTAAAGTCCGCCTCTCGACCTGATTCTGCTTGAAGAATCTCCCGGACGACACGCGGGTCTACAGCACGGGACTACAGGGGCCGAACGTTCTCGGCTTGCCAGCCTTTGGGACCCTTCGTAACCTCGAACTCCACGCTCTGGCCTTCCTGCAGGCTGCGGAAACCGCCAGCCTGGATGGCCGAGAAATGCACGAAAACGTCTTCGCCACTTTGCCGGCTGATGAAGCCATAGCCCTTGGCGTCGTTAAACCACTTCACTGTTCCTTGTTCCATATATCTAGTTGTGTAACCTTTCGGTGTATTTACGCTGGAAGTGTTCGGAGGTGCTGGGCAGGTACTAGCTGGTTGGCAAGAAGCTGCTGAACGACCGATTCAGATCAAACGCATCTACACAATAGCAGATTCACTCGCCGAAAGATAGGGAATATGCGTCTCTGCCGTTACCGACGTGTTGCAGTGACCACACCGACCAGGTGGAGGACTACACCAATGGGCATCAGAAAAAAGACGAGTGGCGGGAAGTTTAGGCCGCCATTCCCAAACGACGGGAGCGTCCGAGCACCCGCCTAACCCAACCACAGGCGCGGCCTTAAGCCTGTGGCGCGTCGGTGCAGCAGGACGGACTTTTTCGCCCGGGCCCGCGCTCAGCTTCACTTCCCTCCCGTTTCATTCCACAGGAACGCCAGTTCATCGGCCGTATCGTCGACCAGTTGCGTAATCGACACTCCCGAACTATGTCCTGCTTTGAGTTCGTAGTGCAGGATAATCGGCCGATCGCTGCCCGTATCCCTCTGCATCAGCGCGGTCATCTTGCGGGCATGCAGAGGAGCCACGCGAGTGTCAGAGTCGCCTGTGTTGAACATGATTGCGGGATACTTCGTTCCCGGCTTGACATTCTGGTAGGGCGAATACTTCAGCAGATAGGGGAACTGTTGGGGATTCTCCGAGGAGCCGTATTCCGCCGTCCACCAGCGTCCTACGAGAAAATTCTGGAAGCGGATCATGTCGAGCAAGGGATAGCCGCACCAGATCGCGCCGAATAGATCGGGCCGTTGAGTCATGGCCGCCCCCATCAACAACCCACCATTGGAACGGCCGCGAATGGCGAACCGCGAGGTAGTCGTGTACTTGTTCGCAATCAAGTACTCCGCGGCTCCGTAGAAATCGTCGAACACATTCTGTTTCTTCTCAAACATTCCGGCCTTGTGCCAGTTTTCGCCGTACTCGCCACCGCCGCGCAGGTTCGGTTGGGCGAAAAAGCCTCCTTGCTCCATCCACCACGCGTATTCAGGGTTCCAAATGGCGGTGAGGCTGATGTCGAATCCGCCATAGGCCGTCATCAGCGCCGGCGCCTTTCCGTCCCGTTTCACTCCCTTCTTCGAGGAAATGAACATCGGCACCCGGGCTCCGTCCTTGGAGGTGTAGAAAACCTGTTTCACCTCATACTGGTCTGACGGAAACGGCACTTGCGGTTTGGCGAACACCTCCGTTTTGCCCGTCTTCACGTCGTAGTGATAGATGGTCGGCGGAATGATGAACGACTGGAAGGTATAGAAGCCGTGGTTGGATTCGTCCAGCCCTTGCATGGCCGACGCGGAACCAAGGGTCGGATAGTGGATCTGCCCGACGAGTTTGCCATCGAGATTGTAGATCCGCGTTTGCGTGACCACATCGTGCAGACCGGTGACAAACAACTTCCCTCCCACAATAGAGAAGTCTTGAATGACGTCTTTACTTTCGGGCACGATGGTCTGCCACTTCTCCGGGCTCGGGTCCTTCATATCAATCTTGACGATCTGGTAGTTCTCCGCCTTGTAGTCGGTCATGGCGTAGAGATCATCCCCGTGATTGGTGACGTTAAAGCGGTTGTCGATGCCGTGAATGATGGGCCGAATGGGTGCATCCGGTGTGCGCAGGTCTTTCGCGTAAATGTCGACTCGCTTCGGCGGTACGCCATGATCCACTTCGACGAGCAGGTAGCGTTCATTTTCCGTCACCGCTGCGCCGATCAGTTCCATCTGTCCAAACTTCTCGCCATTAAATTCTTTGCCGAAGACCAGCGGGTCGGACTCCACCGGCGTCCCCAGGCGGTGGAAGTAAATCAGCGTGCCTGTAGGTTCGAGCTTGCCGTAGTACAGTCCTTTTCCGTCGGGCGTGAGGCTGATCTGGCTGTACCGCGCCCGCGGGAGCAGGTCCGGCAACTCCTCGTGTTTGGTCACTTCCATGAAGTGCACAGTCTGCTCATCGGCCCCGCCTTCGCGCACGCCATAGACCAGCAGATCGCCCGATTTCGAGACGTCATCGATGTGTACGGAAGTATTCTGGTCGGCGCTCATCTTGGTCGCATCAATCAGGCGCTCGTCGCTTCCATGCAACCCTTTCCGCAGGTAGATCGATGCCTGGTTCTCATCCGGCAGACGCTTGGTGAAAAAGTAATTGTCCTTCCGTTCTACGGGGATCGAATAGCTTTCCACCCTCATCAACTGGGTGAGGCTTTTGGCGATTTCCGGCCGGATCTTCACCTGCGAGAGGTATTCCTCGGTGTACTTTATCTGGGAATCGATCCACGCCCGGGTCGCCGGGCTCTGCCCGTCCTCCAGCCAGCGGTAAGGGTCGGTCAGTTTGGTGCCGTTGACGTCGTCCGTAACCGGTTTCTGTTCGGTAGGCGGAGGCGGAGGCAGGGTCACTCCATTACCGCCGCGAATCGACGGGAGTATCGGCGGCCGCAGCCACCAGAATCAACGAGAGCACAGAAAAGAAAATAGAGAGACGGATTTTCATGAATGATCCTTTAACGAATTCGGCACTTGCTCGAAACTTTGCACGCCAAGCTCAGCGCCCGCCACCCAGGTCATCTGCGGCCTTGGTGATCGCCGCCGTGGCATCGTCGATTACCTTGGCGACCCCGGGCACTTCCGCTTCGGCTTCTTTCCATTTTTTCTGATCCATGTACTCGCGGACAGCGGCAATCGGCTTCGCACCATAACCGGTGTAGGCGCCAGGAGCGTAGATCTGATGCCTGAACCAGGGACGCTCTGGCAATCCGCGGTCGGTTAAAAAGCTTCTTTGAATTTCGATCAGGTCCACGTTCACTGTGTTGACCGCAGGCTGTGACAACCCGGTCGTGCCGCTTGCCCAGGCCTTGGTCCAAGCTGCCTGGTAACGGTCCGCGCTCTCCTTTAAGGATTCGATCGAATTCTTGAGGGGAGCGAAGTTCATGTATGGCGGGACAGTTTCGACGGGAGGTGGAACGGAAGTTTTTCGCGGGTCGGCTGTCGCGGTAAACACGCCCTCTTTCAATTCCAGATTGCGCTCGCTGATCTCGTCCTGTTTGTCTTTCAGAAGCTTCTCGAGTTCCTTTTCATAGCGCTCGATGGTCTCGGCCTGCACGGCATAGTTGAACGGAATCAACTCGGCGTCGGCCAGCCTCATCACCGCGGTGCCTCCGGTCTGCGCCAACGCTCGCCCGTAGGAGAAGTCGGTGTCCTCGAAATGCGTGTACCAGTAGAAATCGTCGTAAATCGAGTGGTACTGGTCGGCATCGCTCTCCCCGCCATAACCGATGTTCAGGGCAGAAATACCCGCATGGTCCAGAAATGCGGTGTAGTCCGAACCGTCACCGAGCGAGCCGATGCGAAAATCCGCACGCTTGCGAAGTTCGCTGCGGTCTTCCGCATTCGCCCGCGAGATTCGCCACAAATGCGCGCGCTGCCACACCGAGCTTCCCTTCTCCGGATCTTGTACGTCGCGGGCCACATCGTTGATGAAGTGCTCGAGATCGTGCGACCCGGAGGCGTGGAAAAACCCTCTGCCGTTACCGTCAGAGTTGATGTAGGCCACCGCGTGTTTCTGAAGATCATCCAGATGGGTTTCCACCCATTCCGTCGATCCCAGCAGCCCCGGTTCCTCTCCGTCCCACGCGCAATAGATAACCGTCCGTTTCGGCGACCACCCCTGCTTGTGCAAGTCGCCGAGCATGCGCGCTTCTTCTAGCACGGCCACCATCCCGGATAACGGGTCGTCCGCTCCGTTCACCCAGGCATCGTGGTGGTTGCCGCGGATCACCCATTCGTCAGGCGATTCCGAACCCCGCATGGTGGCGATTACGTCATAGACGGGCTTCAGGTCCCAATTGGAAGCAACCTTGAGATGAACTTTTGCCGGACCGGGACCTATATGGTAAGTAATGGGCAGCGCTCCCCGCCATTTCTCGGGAGCCACAGGCCCTTGCAGGGCTGAGAGCAGCGGCAAGGCATCGGCGTAGGAAATCGGCAGCACGGGAATGCGCGTGATCGTCTTGGCATCTTTGATGTCCAGGCGCTTGGCATCCGCCGTCGCTCCCACACCGGGTGTCAGCGGGTCGCCGGGATAGTCCGTATCCATCACGCTTCCCCGCTGCACGCCGTCTTTCGGACGCCAGCCTCCCTTGGGATAGTCGTCGCCGTTGAAGTAGCCGTCGTCCTGCGGATCGGAGTAGATGATGCATCCGATGGCGCCGTGCTCGGCCGCGACCTTGGGCTTCGTCCCCCGCCAGCCTTCCCCGTACCGCGCAATCACGATGGCACCCTTCACGGAGATGCCCAGCCGATCCAACTGCTCGTAGTCCTCCCGAATCCCGTAGTTCACGTAGACCAGGGGAGCGGTGACGTCGCCATCGATCGAATAGGCGTTATAGGTGGGCAGCTGCTCGGAGGTTTGGCTTGAGGTTGGATCTCCTGGCACCGGAGGTTCCTGAAGTTTGGCTTTGAATTGAGTAGGCGCCACGAGTTCTACCACTCGCTCTTTCGGGGTGGGGAAAAGGACCTGGAAGGTCTCGATATGCGCGTCGAACCCGTACTCTTTGAACTTCGCCAGCAGCCATTCGGCGTTGTCCTTGTCGTAGGGCGAGCCGACATGATGAGGCCGGGCGCTGAGCCTCCGCATACTCTCGCGCAGGTTGTCAGCAACAATGCCGCCTTGGAATTTGGTCTCCCAATCACGTTCCTGGATGGAAGCCTGACTTGAGTATCCATCGAGACGGGCCGCGGTGCTTGTGGCCTGGGAGGACTGGGCTGGACTGAAGGCAGAAACCGCAAGAAAAAGCGAGCAGCAAGCAAGCAGACGCCGTGCCGTCAAGAAGGGTCCTCCATGTTTGTTCGGTGTCGTCAGGAGATGCCAGCGGATTCCCAGTCCCGCCGGGCAGACCGTCGTGCTTCAAAAGAATAACTCAAAATCGTATTACGATGCTTCGACAGCACCTGCACCGGCTACGGTTTGGCGGTGGGCATCACCAGTTTCTCGACCACCGGCACGGGCAATGGTCCTTCGTCCAGAACACGGTCGTGAAACTTGAGCATGTTGAAGTTCTTGCCTGCCGCGTCCTGGTAACGTTTGCGGAAGGCGAGCCACTCGCGCACGCCGACGTAATAAGTCGGCAACTGGGTAGACGTCAGCTTGGCGCGCTGTAGTTTGCCTTCGGCCTCGGCCTCAGTCTGGAAGCTGTCCTTGGTCATCAACTCCATGGCCTCGGCGTCGGTCATTGCCATGGTCTGCATGCGGATATCCAGAATGGTGTTGGCCAGCAGGCGCAGCCGGATCTTCCGCATTACCAGCCGAAAGCGCGGGTCGTTGTTCAGGAAGCCTTCATCCATCATGACCTGCGCAATGTACTCCGCCCATCCTTCAACGTAGGCACCGTTCGCGAACAGGGAGCGCAACAGACGGCGCCGCTCCGGTTGAATGTTGTTCAGGTGCTCAAACTGAATGTAATGCCCGGGCAGCGCCTCATGAATGGTGAGCCATTTCAAGGTGTAGTTGTTGTACTCCCGAAGTCTCGATTCCGCTTTGTCGTCGGGAGTCTTGGGGTCGATCGGCGTCACCCAGAACTCCGCCTCGGCCTGAGGCTCGAGGGCAGGCGCACTGTGGAACCCGGCGACGGAAAAGGCTCCGCGCATGAACGGCGGAGTCGGAATGACCTTCAGGTTGTCGCGATCACTCAGCGAGACGATCTTCTTTTCGCGGATAAACTGCTTGATGCCCTCGATGTCGGCTTCAACCGCTGCCTGTAGCTGGTCACGTTTCGGATGGTCGTCAGAGATCCGGTTCAGCACTTCGCTGATGATCAGGTTTTCCCGCTCCCGGCCCGACAAATCCGAGTGCTCGCTGTGCCCGGGATACATCTGCTTGTGCATCGGCAAGGCGAGCTGCAGCATCTCTGCGCGAACCGACTTTAGACCCTGCTCAGCGTCGGCCAGCAACTGTTCCGGGGTAACGGGCGTCTCCATCACCAAATGGAATTTTTCGTCGTAGAGCTCCTTGCCGAGACGAAAGGTTGCATGGGTGGGTCGCTTGCCCAAATCGTTCTGCAGCCATTGCGAAAATTCCTTCAGCGCGGCGATCGCCGGTGGGGCCACGGCGTCGTACTGCTTCCTCAGCGGCGAATCCGCCGGAATTTCGCCGGCGATTGTGTCCTGGATCAAGCCGATATTGCCTTCGTTCTCTTCAATCGCCGTGCTGACCCAGACGGGATCGGGATCACTCAGGTACGGTTTCACCTGATTCAGCAGGCGGGGGATCTGCTGCACCCGCGACAAGACGTGCCCCAACCGGACATCCTTCGGCGCATAGTCCTGCGTAAGGGGAAGAAAGAGCGCGTTGCCGATCAGCTCTACGGGCACCGTCGGATTGTGCCGGTAGCTCTGAATCTTGTCGAATTCGAGCAGCGCCAACCCGATCTGGTCATCGATCAGTTGCCAGTCGGCGGCATCCTCGGGGTCCAGCGAGGTCGGCGGAGTTTCCTTGCGGAAGCGCTCCCGCCATTGCTGATAGAACGCGCGCTGCTGCGCCATGCCCGCCAGGCTCATGTCGTCGAGCTCTGCGTCCAGTTCAACGGTCTTTCCTGTCTTCGCGTCCAAGTGCTTGTGATATCCGGCAGCGGAGGCATTGGTCGGCGAGAGTGCGAGCGACTCTTTCATGAACTGATCGCTGAGCTCCGCAAATTTACGCGAGGAACTCGAGGAAGGAGCCTGTTGCGCCATGAGAGGCATGACTGCGATGGAAATGAAGAAGAGGGTGGCCAGAACAGAACCGGTTCCATCAAACATAGGGTGTTCAGTATATAGATCGCGGAGAACTGCCACAAATATCGGGCAGCGCGGGCAGGCAAGAACGGGAAGCTACTTTTCGGAGATGGTGAAGTTCACGACTGAGGTGCTGTCGGGGCCGACCGACACTTTCTTCTCCCAGGTCCTGGGTTCACTGAATATAGGGCGTTCCACTTTACGCTCCGTCAACACGTCGAAGGCTCCTTCCTGTCGCAGGAGTCTCCATCCTTCGTGCCAGGCGACGAGCTGATATTCTCCCGGAGGCACCCCGGTGAGCACGAACTTGCCGTCTTCGTCGGTAACGCTGTAATAAGGATGCGGCACCACCAGGAGTTCCGCATTCATCCAAACGTGGCCACCGTTGCACTTGAGGTTCACCAGTCCCACATTTGACATGGTGCGGGTGTTGATACGGTTCTCGAAAGGAAAGGGCAAGTTGAAGGTCGCCGCACCATCCATGTGGATGGTATGCAACACGGGATCGGAACTCTCCATTTGCAGCGTGCCGTTTTGCGGCACTACCAGGATGTGCGGCTCGTATTGGCAGTGCTTCTGATCGAGAAAGCGCCGCGTCTCGGGCAGGTCCATGGCCTTTCCGCTGGTGATGTTTTTCAGGAATACGACGGTGTTAGCCACGCCACCATCCGGGCCGATGATCAGACGCTCCAAGTCGCGCTTCTTGTGCGATTCCGGATCGCAAACCTCAGGATCTTTGTTGATGGGAAGCATGAGAGCGGCTGGCTGCGGGCCAGACCACTTAACGACTCCGCTGATCGTGCCGGGATTGCTGACGGTTACGACCTGGTAACCGCTCTGGGCGTAAACCAACGCAGCCCCGGCCAAGAGGAAAAGAAACAGGAGCGCAATTTTAATCTGGCGGAACATCCCCACAACCACCTTGCCGCCAGCTTAGTCACCTTTCGTGACAGGTGCAAATTACCGAGGTAACGCGTTATCCCCGGTCATCGCAACCGGCCCTGCCCCCGTAATTGGCCGCCTTCAAATACCCGGCGCGGTCTCGCTCTGCACCTTCAGGCGATGACGCGCGTGCTGCTTCAACGGGGCTTTGGGCGCCGCTTCTTCGAAGGCACCGGGGGGATCGAGCGAGCATTTCTTCAGAAACGCAGCCTGGCTTAGCGAGCCCTCCACCCACAATCGAATATCGTCCAGGCTTGCGGCCGCGACACCGCCGCGGTCGTCTACGAATGATCACGACAATGCCGTCCGCGAGATCCTGCGAACTGTGAGCCATCTCCCGATAGCGCTCAGTGAAGACGCGCTGCACAAACTGCAACCGGTTCGCCATGGGACGGCTCATGGCTGAGCCGTCGGGCCGGGCCCAGATGTAGAGCACTTTCTTCCCTTTGAGCCGCGCCCACTCCCCTGAAAACTCATCCGTATTTTCCCGAATCACTTCGAAGCCAGGCACGGGTGCTGCTTGCCCCTTCCCCGCCGCACCGGTTGCGGACGATGCCTTGCTCTCTTGCACTTGCGAGGCCCGTATCCACCCATCCTGTCCTTTTTCCACTTCCACCTTGATCCAGGCGCCGCGACGCTCCAGAAGCTGAAACTCGTCGTCCAGTTCGGCGCGCACCACGACGGCGGCCGTCTCGCTTGGCGCGCGCAAGACGGAAACATGCGGATGCGTCACAGAAACAAAGGTGATGTCGGGAGCCTGCGGATTCTCCAGGTTCTTCATCTGGGCCTGCAGACCCGCGATTCGGCGCTCCGTGTCTTCCTGCTGTTGCTTGGCGGTCGCGATCCATTGCGTCAAGGTCGCAGCATCCGCCGATTTATCGCGCAGATAGTCGCTCAGGCGATCAAGCAGGTCATTTTCCAGACGTCCGTTCGACTCCAGCGCACGGTATCCGGGCTCCGCTGCACCCGGCCCGGTATACCAGGCTGAAACGTTGGCTTTCACGTGCACCACGGCATGGTTTTCGCCCTTGGGGTCAATGTCAATCTTGTACTCGTAATAGGGGCGCTGGTAGTCCTTGAGATTAATTCGGTCGAGATTCGCGAAGCCATCGAGCGATGGAAGACGGCTTCCGGTAAAGGCTCCGATATTCTGAAGAGCGGCGTTGACGGCCGGAACCGAAAAGGGGAACTCGCGCTCTGCCGTGCCCCCGGCGTTCTGTCCGTAGGCGGCGAAAGAAGACGCCATCATCACGACAACGCACCACAGATGGGCTCTCACTGCGGCCCCTCCAACATCAGGCGATAGACCCAGCCCTGCTGTCCGCTCGCGGTTTGCACTTTGAACCACGAACGTGTCTCCAGCAGGACAGTGACTGCTTCCCCTTGAGATAGCAGGCCTAGCGTTTTCGATCCGTTGTAGGGTTCGTCCTTAAGGTCCGCGCTCGCCGTCCTCACTTGTCCGGGCTTCCCCCCGGAGACCGCATGCACCTTCTTGGCGAGTTCTTGCTCCCGCGCGTTGGCCGCCTTCAAGTCGGCGCGTACCTGGTCGAGTTGTGTCAGCAAAGCAGCGATCTTTTTCTCCTCCACCGCATAGACTGCATCTTGCTTCGCTTTAGCCTCCTTGTCGTCGAGGTCCTTAATCTCATCGGAAATGGCCAGGAATTCTGAATTTTCCACGGTGCCATCGGAAGGATGATAGTGGTGATGGCTTTCTTCCTGAAAAATAGCGTCGATTGCCAGCCGCGTGGACTGGGGTCCCAGAGATTTCACGACGTAACGAACGGTGACGGTACCGACATCGTTGCTTTGATAGAAGTGTTCGGGCGCGATGGTTCCAGTGCGCACCTTATAAAGCACGGTGCCGGGAATGGGGGCCGTGTGAAAGGCCTTAGAAGTCTTGCCCGGGACTGCTCCGTAGAGTTCGGCTGATCCCTTGTACTCCGAGGTACCGCGGACGATACCGTCCTCCGATACATTCTTCACAACTTCGAGTACACGATCATATCCTTCGTCCAAGTCGATGGAAAAGCCATCTCCGAAATGTCGGTTTTTTCCCGCGGAACCGGCGCGAGCAGGGAGCGCCAGGAGCAGTGCAAGAGAAGCCAGGACTAGAGCCGACCTGAGTTGACGGGTCATGACCGCAGTTCGCTTCCCACTCAGGAAATAGAAGCGCGACAACTTCGCAACCCTCCCTACCGAACTGGTTCCCTCCGCCTCGCAGCCGAGGCGTAACCGGTCAGCGCTTGCAGACCATCATCACCGCAAGCACCACCGGCAAATAGATCACGGATGCGTGCAACAGGTGGCTGGCCGAGGACCTTGAACTCGATTGCACCAGTTTCACGCCATAATACAAGAAAAACGCACCCGCCACTGCCATACCCGCGAGGTACAGCAGGCTGTGACCCAGAGAAAACCCAGGGAAGAACGTGGTTACCAGCAGCGCTATGGTGAAGCCAATAATTTCTGTATGGGTAAAATGACCGTCCAGGTCGAACCGTGGAAGCATGCGGAAGCCGGCCCGTTCGTAGTCTTCCCGATACATAAGAGCGATCGCCAGGAAATGCGGGAACTGCCACAGGAATAGCACCGCGAACAGGAACCAAGCCTGCAAATTGAGGCCGGCAGAGGCTCCCGCCCAACCGATCAAAGTCGGCATGGCTCCTGGAAACGCTCCCAGCAGAGTGCACAAGGGAGTCTTCCGCTTTAGTGGCGTGTAAATCAGGAGGTAGGAAAGCAGCGTCGAAACCGCCAGCAACGAAGTTAGCGGGTTGACCGCCAGCCACAAGTACACCCCACCCACGACGCTCAGTGCCAATCCGAAAATCAGAGCTTCCCGGGCCGAGACCCGGCCGGAGGGCAGAGGACGCCCGGCGGTGCGCCGCATGTCCGAATCGTAGCCGCGCTCCATGTACTGGTTCAGGGTCGCCGTGCCACTGGCGACGAGGAGCGTTCCCACCACGGTCTCAATCATGCCCAACCAGTTCAGGCGACCATGGCCGCCCATGTAGTAACCCGCTGAAGTGGTCATCAAGATCAGCAGATTGACTTCCGGCTTGGTAAGGATGTAATAGTCTCGCAGCTTTGAGACCAGTGTCGTGGATCGGGTATGCGCTTCCGTCATGTGGGTAGTTGCCAATGGTTTGGGGTTCATGGGCCTAGCGTCCTGAACTACCAATTCCCATCCAGTTCAGCTGAAATATCCGCCTTAAACTGATTCCGCTTGTGGTACAGAATACCGATCATCGCGATGGTCATCAAGGTTGGAGGAACGATCAGGATCAGGATTCCACTCTTCAGCGCTTCAATCATGCGTGGGCCCGACGCGGCGGCCTGCGTATAGCAAAGCGCACAACCCTGAGAGAAAGCCGGAAGAGGAGTTATCAGCAGCACCAACCCCGCCAATGCCATGATCGCGAAATGGAGCCGCCGCTGAACCTTCATCGCTAAACCCTCCCCTACCTCTGGTCTCTTGCTCTATTTGCCGACGTTGGCGTACGGCACGCCGCGCACGAGCCGGAAACTGTCGGTCCAACCGTACTGCATCCCCGCCAGCACCGAGATGGTGAAGATGACGACGAACCACAGCAGCCCGCGCTTCTCTTCCCACAGGTGCATGAAGAACAGCACCCCGAGCGCCGCTTCCACGAAAGCCAGGACCAGCATCCGCACCAGCATCCGGTCGTGGTCGATGTTCTGATACGCGATCACAAACTGTAGTCCAGCAATCGCCAGGATGCAAATGTAGACGACCATATACTTCCCGACCCCGCCATTGCTCTGTTCGCTAGTAGCCATAATCGTTCGCTCCAGTGTCTTCGATCTTTGCCCGCTCGAGTGTTTAACGAGCCCGGTTTAGCGAGTCACGTTCAACAGGTAGATCAGGGGCACCACGAACATCCACACCAGGTCTACGAAGTGCCAGTACAAACCGAGAATCTCGACATCATCGGCGTTATAGCGTCCGCCTTTGTAGCGGATTCCCACCGCGAGTAATGCCACGATGCCGCCGGTTACGTGGATCAGGTGCAAGCCGGTGACGCAGAAAAACGATGCTCCAAAAATCGCCGTGCCCCAAGGATTGTGGAAGAGGGTTGCGCCCTCGCCAATCATTCCCAGCCATTCCTTGATGTGGAGAATCGCGAACACGATGCCGAGAGCCGCGGTAATCATGGTGAGCCGGAAGGCGCCTGCCCGGTCCCCGAGTTTGGCCGCGCGCACTCCCAGCAGCATGGTCAAACTGCTGGTGACCAGAATGAACGTCATCAGCATGGCGTTCAGAACCGTCGGTGAAAATTTGAACGGCGTCGGCCAGTTCGGCGTGGCGTTTCGCAAGAACCCATACGCCACCAGGCAAGCGGCGAAGGTCATGGTGTCAGAAATGATGAACAGCCACATCGCCATCTTCTTGGAAGGAACCGCAAACGGCGACGATCCTACCGCTCCCGCGGCAGAGTGACTTCCCATCGTGATATCTGCGTGGCTCACAGCGCCTCCTCTTTCGTTCCGTGCGTTAGAGCTTCACCAACAGCAGCACCAGCAAATAAACCCAAAGCACATCCATGAAGTGCCAGTAGCGCGACGTTGCCACCAAGGTACTTCGCCGCAGCGCTCCACGATTTAACTTCCGGATCACGTGAACCAGTCCGCCCAACCCGCCCAGCACGTGCAGCGCGTGGGCGGCAGTCAGCACATAGAAGAATGAACTGCTGGGATTGGTCGCCAGGTAGAGCCCTTGGGCGCTCAACTGCTTCCATGCCACATACTGGCCCGCTACAAATACCAGGCCGAGAATCAACGTCACGTACAGCCAGAGCGCAGGATTGGCGACTTGGCTCCGCAGTCCCCCCATGAAGGTCGCCACCCGCCGCCGTGCGATTTCCAGCGTAACGCTGCTGCCGAGCAACAGGACCGTGTTCAAGTACAGGATCGAGGGCAGGGCCATATGCCGCCAGTCAAGAGAAGCGCCCTGCCGCACAATGAGCGCGCTGGTGAGAGCGGCGAACGTCATGGTAATCGCAAAGAGCCCAACCCATATTCCGGTTGACGCTGGGGGCGGAGAGTATTCCTGAACCATCCGCGGGCTACCGTTGGCCGGAACCAGATTGCGCCAGCCTCCGTTGCCCGAGTCGCTAGCGCGCGGGTCCGGACTCTTAGTCTGCGGCGGTTCGTGGATGGTTGTTGCCATAGCTCAACTCCCCCAGGGTCAGATGCTCAACGCTTTCTTCGTTCTTTATGCCTCGTCGTGCCCGCCCTTGACTTGTTCGGGCGAGGTTTGCATCACGTAGTCACCGGTAGAGCTCTCCACGCCGAACTGGTAGGGATCGTGGTACACCACCATGTGCTGCCCGCCGAAGTTGTCGAAGGGCGGCGGTGAAGATGGGGTGCTCCACTCCAGAGAAGTAGCTTCCCAGGGATTCAGGGGAGCCTTTTCGCCCCAGAAGCGGCTGTGGATCAGGTTGTAGAGGAAAATGAACTGAGCCAGCCCGGTCAGGATCGCAGCCACGGTAATGAATTGATGCAGCGGGATTAATGGCTGCAGGTAGTCGTCCACGAACGCCTGGTACCGCCGCACGTTGCCCGCCATCCCCAGGTAGTGGAACGGCATGAAGATGCAGTAGGCGCCCACAAAGCTGAGCCAGAAGTGAATCTTGCCTAGAGTTTCGTTCATCATCCGTCCGGTCATCTTCGGGAACCAGAAATACGTTCCGGAGAAGATTCCGAAGATCGCGGCTACCGCCATCACCAGGTGGAAGTGCCCGACCACGAAGTAAGTGGCGTGCAGCATGATGTCGATCGAGGGCTGCGCGAGAAAGAAGCCGCTCACACCACCGCTGATGAACATGGAGATGAAACCCAATGCGAACAACGAAGCCGCATTGATGCGTAATCTTGAACCGTACAAACTCCCAATCCAGATGGCCACAACGATGGTCGACGGGATGGTGATGATGAGAGTCGGGAAAGAGAACGCCAGGGACGAGTACGGGTTCATGCCGCTGACGAACATGTGGTGTCCGTAGACCATGTAGCTAAGGACAGCCAGCGAACCCATCGAATAGATCAGCGTGCGGTGGCTGAGCATGGGCCGCCGCATGTTGGCGATGAGCACATGCGAAACGATCCCCATACCTGGGATGATCGCGATGTAGACCTCGGGATGGCCGAAGAACCAGAACAGGTGCTGCCACAGCAAGGTCGAGCCGCCAGAATGGGGCTGTAGCTGGTCATTGAGCACAAGGTTCGACGGAACGAAGAAGCTGGTTCCAGCCACGTGGTCCAGGATCAGCAACACGCCCGCGGGAAGCAAAACCGCGAAAGCGGTCAGACCCATGCAGGAGGTGATGAACCATGCCCAGGCGCTCAGCGGCAACCGCATCAGGCTCATACCCTTCACCCGCAGGTCGAGGGTCGTGGTGATGAAGTTCAGCGAACCCAGCAATTGACCAATACAGAAGATGCCGATTGCCGCCGCCCACAGAATCTGCCCAGTGCCCTGACCGGGACCGGCGACGGCGCCCACGGCACTCAGGGGAGCATAGGCAGTCCAGCCCGACAGAGGCGGTCCATCCCCCACAAAGAAAGCGCTCACCAGCACCAGAAAGGCCACAAAGGTGACCCAGAATGACATCATGTTGAAGTGGGGGAACGGCATGTCTTCCGCTCCAACCTGAATGGGCAGAAAGTAGTTCCCGAACGCCGCAAAGGGAGCCGTCGTCAGCACGAAGAAGACCATGATGGTGCCGTGCATGGTCATCAGCTGTAGATAGTATTCCGGAGTCATCACCCCGCCCGGCGCACCATTCTTGGAGAGCAACTCCAAGCCAGGAATGGCGACGTTTGTCCAACCGAGGTGGATTCTCATGAACCAGGAGAGCACCATCCCGACGAAGACCGCCACCAGAGCGAGAGCGTAATACTGCTTTCCGATTACCTTGTGGTCGAGGCTGAATACGTTTTTTGCAATAAATCCGGTCGGCGGTGCGTGGTGTTGGGCTGCGTGCGCTGACATATCGTGCATTTTTCCTCACCTCTACAACAGAGATGTTCCGTGCACCGCGGCGTGAGCGGTGTCCGGCCAGGCTACTGCATAGCCGCTTCCTTCTTCAGCCAGCTATCGAAATCTTCCGGCGTCATCACGTACAGGTAGGCCTTCATGTTGTAGTGACCTAAGCCACAAAGTTGGGTGCACACGATTTCATACTTTCCCGGTTTAGTCGCGGTGAAATGGAGCGAGACATCCAGCCCAGGAACAAAGTCCTGCTGCACTCGCAGTTCGGGGACGAAGAACGAATGCCCGAGATCCTTCGAGTGCATAAGCAGATGAATCTCACGGTTCATCGGGACAGCCATCTCGGCGGTCACGATATCGTCTTTCGAATCCTGATCGTTGGTGGTATCGAGGCCAAAGAAGTTCAGGTTTGCTTCGTCGATCTTGTCGGCGTGAAGCGGCCCGAACTTGCCGTCGGGGCCGGGATAGCGGAAGTAGAAGGCGAACTGGCCGGCCTGCACCTGAATGGGCATGGCGTCGGCGGCCGGCGCCTTGAAGTACACATCGCCCCATGCCTTCGCCCCGAAAATTCCCAGAGCAATGGCTTCGGTTCCCACCAGCAGGAACGCCGCGATCACCAATGCTCTTGCGCCACCCGGGAAGTACCCGATCTTTGCACCGGGCTTGCGGTCGGAAAACTTCCAGATGAAGAAGGCCAGCATGAACTGCCCCGCCAGGAACGACAAGCCCGCCTCGGCCATCGTTTCAGACATCTGCTCGTCAATCAGTGCGCCGTGGGTTGAGATGTCCGGCGCCATCCACCACGTATGCCGCAGGATTGGAATCGCCGAAGCAATTGCAATCGCAAAAATCGTCACTGCAAAAAATTTTGCCATGGTGTCTCGCTTTGGGTCGAAGGTTTCTAGTTGGCCTATAGGTGTGGGCTGCCGCACGCTGCGCGACAGCCCATCGTCTTGCGGTGTTGGCTCTTATTTAGCCTTGAAGGCGAAATCAGCCTTCGCCGGCGCACCGGCGGTGACTGTCACCTTCTGAGTTTGTTTTCCGTACTCTTCCTGCCATGCGGTCACCGTATAGGATCCCGGCGGCACGTCGAGCGTGTAGGAACCGCTGTCGTTGGTCGTGGCATACGGCCCCTTCACCACCACGAAGTAGCCGTGCATCCAAGGGTGAATATTGCACTTCACGGGAATGAATTCGTCGGCTTTCCAGCTGGTGACGATCGGCGGCGCGCCGGGAGGCTGAGACTTGTTCCACGGGATATTGCCACCGAGAGGATTGGGTTCGGGATGGATGTTATGGGTGGTCTGATCGCTGGTAACCACCTTGAATTTCTGGTTCGCGTCCATCGCCAGCACATGCGGCGTGTACATACACCCCTTCTGATCAAACTCCGGTTCCTGGGAAGGGACGGCACTTGCCTCCGACGCACTGAGACCCTCGGAAATGTAGAGCACTACATTCTCGAGTCCGCCGCCCTGGCCGACGACCACATTTTCCAGGTGCGCTGGATTGTTCTCGTGCTGCTTCACACAATACGGGTCTTTGGACATGTCAATGCCCCTCATGTGGGGAGCATTGCCGTCGAGTTTGACAGTGCCGGTAATCTTACCCTCGGCCGCTGCGCTGACGCCGCGCGTGGCGTACAAAAGACCGAACGCGAGCACGACCAGCGTGGCAGTCGTTACTGCAAACTTATAGCGGGCTTTCATTCTCTCTCTCCTATTTGGTCAACGTGTTAATCAATCCGCCGCCTGTCGCCTGCTATTGCGCATTCGGATTGACGGGCTTTAGGCCAAGCTGATGGGCGATATCTCTTTCCTTGGACGGCATCGGCTGCAAGCTCCGCAGGTAGAACACCAGATCCCAAGCCTCGTCCGGTTTGATGTTGTCAGACCATGAAGGCATCGGGGTCCCGTCCAGGCCGGTCATGAAAATCTTGTACAGATCGGTATCGCTGGTTCCACACTTGAACCGGGTCTCGTCGTGGAAGTTATACGGTTTGATGGGATTCCCAAGGTCGTCCTGGAGGGTTGACGCCGACGGTCCATTGCCGCGCCCGGTAACGCCGTGACACTTCCAGCACTGCACCCGAGCGAAAACATCCTGTCCGGCTTTCACACGGTCCGGCGTAATTGCCGGTTCGGGCGGAATCTGGATCGAGGGCCCAGGCTTTTCCGTCGCAAACCGACGCGAGAAATGCTTCACATAGGCCACGAGATCGACGCGATCCTGGGCCGTCAAGGGTAGCCATTGCGGCATGTTCGAAGTGATCAAGCCGCGACCGATGGTGTCATAGAGATCCTCGTCGGTCGGCAAGGTCCCGGTGGGCGTCGAACGGCACTTGAAAATGCCCAAGGTGAAGTTACGCGGTTTCGGGTCCAACCACATCGCGTTTTCGCCCTCGCCATCTCCCAAGTCGCCGTGACAGCCCAAACAATATCGGCGGTAATTCATTTTGGCGGCTTCCGCATGACCGGTGCGCCCGTCTACATGCGCCTCGGTCGTGGCTAGCCGCTGGTTTTCTTCGTACTCTGTCATCTGCGCAGAAGAGGCAGCACAGAGCGTAAGAATCAGGGCAGCGCCCAGATACAGCTTCCAGTTTTGTGATTTCATGCGCATCCGTCTCCCTCCTCTAGAAGTCGAAGTCAAATCCGAAGAATAGTGTTCCACTGGTTAAGTTCCCACCGTCCGGAGCCGTCCCAGTTTGCTTGATCCAGGAATACTCCGAGTGCAGGGCAAAGCCGTCCCTGGCGTTCATGATCGGATAGTAGCGGGCTCCAATCGTGTACGCGCTGATGTCACCCAAGTCAGACTTGTTGCTGGCGAATGCCTGCTGTGACATTTTCACCCATTCCCCACGGCCGAAGACGATGAATTGCGGATTGACGGTGTAATGCGGCTCGACGAACGCTCCGTTCCATGTCGGCGAACGCGCTCCCAGCGGGAGTCCCGTCAGCGGCGTGCTGGCGGTTCCAAAATACGCGCTATCCCAACCGTGCTGGTAGTACAGGGAAACGTCCAGCTTGTTGAGGTAGAAATCGCCGAACACGCCTTCGCGGTGGAACGACTTGTCGCCCAGACTGGAACCCGCAACCGGAACGCCTCCGGAAGTCAGCGAGTAGGTTGGAGCTTGTCCCACGAAAGCGTACGCGCCCACCCGTTGCAGACCTAGTCCGCCCAGGTCGAATGCCTGGCTGGCGGTGAAGTATCCGCTGTAGGTATTGGCGTTCACCTGGTCCACGTTGCCGTCGTTGGAACTGATCAACGCAGCCGAGACTCGGGTGTGGTCGTTACTGGAGTGCCCCATCCATTCCGCGCCCAGTTGGTTGTCTCCCAACTGCGCTGAGAAGTTGCTGTCTCCCGGTGGTTCGAAGTGATAAAGCTGGTAACCTCCGCCGTTGCCGGATATAGACAGGATGCGTTTTTCCGAGATGAAATTATCCAGCTCGAATTTGCCGACTCGGACGTTGATCCAGGGACTCTTCATCAAGTTGTCGAATCGTACCCAGACCGACTCGAAGTGAAATGCTCCGGTTTCGTCGGCGGAAGGAACCATCAGGAAGGACAGATTCTTTTCCAGGGTACCGCCGCTCAGGATGTCGAGACCGGTGAGATCGAAGCCGTGTGAGGTGATTTGCGCTTCACCGGTTCCTTGGTCCACCGCAACTTTGTTGGTGCTGTCGCGATGCCAGTTGGGCGTGATGCGGAAAGCAACGGGCCAATATGCCGGGTTTTGCCAGATCGGCGAGTCCCGATCATTTAACAGTTGGTAGCCGTTATCCTTGAACCGCCAGCCAAAATCGTTAAGCACCGGCCAGGCGACGTGGCAGGCGGAACAACGCAATCCGTATTTTCTGGCGAATGCCGGGAAGGCGTGTGCGCTTTGTAGGCTTCCTAAAAAGAGAAAAACGAGCAGCAAACAACCCGCGAGACTCCTACGGGACGAGGCCATGCAGTCCTCCTGTGTAGAGTCAACGAAAAACTTCTTTTGACGACAAGTTCCTGGAAAGAACGCACCCCACATAGATGCGTGCAGGCGCACTTATTAACACGTTCAGAACAGCGCAGTCAAGAAAAAATTAATTTTCTCTCCCCGAAAGATCCACGTTAAGCGTCAGGAAAACAAGCAGTTAAGCCTGCTTTGCAAATGTTCGAAAAAAAATGAAGGAAAGAATGTTGCTTTCTTGCGGAAGTGAGAGTGTTTCTGATGTCCTGAAATTCACAATCGGACATGCGATGCGTTTTCTGCCCATCGTCGCGGTTGCAGCGAAGCCGGTTTTGGAATGACACAACCCGCGCCGCCGGATTATGCTTTAGACCATGCATCGGGTTCGCCCTCCCGCCGGAGATGACCAACTCGTTCAGATCGTCGACCATGCCCTTCTGAGAACGGCGCACAAGAGTGGCGCGTGGTTGGCTTGCCGGCCGGGCTGCGCTCAGTGTTGCGTTGGCCCGTTCCCCATCAATCAACTGGATGCCGCCCGCCTGCGACGTGGCTTGGTCGAGCTTCAGAGGCTTTCCCCGGAACGCGCGGCCGGTGTGCGCCGACGAGCAAGCGATTCCGTCGCCCGCCTGTCGCCGGATTTTCCAGGGAATCCCCGGACGGGTGTGCTTGACCAAAGTCCGGATGCCGAAGAACGATTTGTACACTTCGCCAACGACGAGCCCTGTCCGGCACTCGATGCGACCACCGGACTTTGTGAACTCTACCAGTCTCGCCCCATGACCTGCCGAGTGTTCGGTCCGCCAGTCCGCTCGGAAGAAGGACTCAGCACATGCGAACTCTGCTACCAGGGCGCCACCGACGAGCAAATCGCGGCATGCGAGATGATTCCTGACCCCGGCGGTCTTGAATTCAAACTTCTGCAGCAGATCGAGGGGGAATCTGGAGCCCAAGGTCCTACCATCGTGGCTTTCTGCCTCGCCGGATCATGAAAAATCGGAATCGAAAATGGGCCTGACGAATGAAACCGGCGATCCTCGCTCTTCGCTATCCTCTGGGTACAAATCCCGCACCACAATGTCTGGAGCAATTGTCATGAGAATTCCTAGCATCGCTGTCATCTTGATCTTCGTTGGGACCGCGTTGGCCTACCAGGCCGCTTCCATCCCGGCTTCTGAACTCATGCAACCCGCCGAACTCGCCAGTATCCTGCAGTCCGCCAAATCTCAGAAGCCGCTCTTGTTCCAGGTCGGCTCGCATGTGCTCTATCAGGAGGCGCACATCCCCGGATCCGAATATGTTGGACCGGCTTCCACCGACGCCGGAATCCAGCAACTCCGGCAGCGTGTGGCCTCCCTCCCGCACAACCAGTTCATCGTCATCTACTGCGGATGTTGTCCCTGGACGCACTGTCCCAATATCAAACCGGCTGCCGACGCTCTTCGCGCCGCCGGCTTCACCAACGTGAAGGCTCTTTATATCGCGAATAATTTTGGCGCCGACTGGGTGGACAAGGGATATCCAGTCGCGAAAGGCGACTAGGATTGACCTTTCGATCGAGTTTGCCGAAAGGGTTTCTGGTTCCGGCTCTAGCCCTCGCTGCCATCGTCGCCATCTACTTCGCCGGCAGACACGCGGCTCCGGTTTCTTCGCAGCCTGAGTTGGCTCCAGACTTTACCCTCCCCGATCTGACGAATCAGCCCCTGAGACTTTCCCGCTTTCGTGGCAAAGTCGTTCTTCTCGACTTTTGGGCGACCTGGTGCGAGCCCTGTCGCGATGAAATTCCACATTTCATCCAACTGCAGAACCAGTACGGCGCTGGGGGGCTGCAGATTATCGGGATTTCCATGGACGACAGTGCCGCTCCGGTGCGTGATTTCTACCAGCGCTTCCAGATGAATTATCCGGTGGTCATGGGCAATGCCAAGACCGGCGAACTCTACGGGGGTGTCCTCGGCCTTCCGATCGCATTTCTCATTGGCCGCGACGGCCGCATAGCCGCCAAGCATATCGGTGCCACCGACGCGGCCGTCCTAGAGAAGGAAATCAAGAATCTGCTAGCAACGCCAGAACCGCATACCGAATAGAGCCGGCTTCGCGAGCGGATCAGACCGAAAAGACATGTCCTTGTGAGCCCTCGCTCTCGGTCCCTTGCTCTCAACTCCGGCACCCTCTCGCCGATGGGTAGGGTAGGAGCCGGAATATCGCGGAGTGGTGTGCGCGTGCCGGCCGATCTCGAAATGCAAAGGGGAAATGCACTATGTCGATTCAATCGGTTACGCCGAATCTTGCTGCCCATACCGGTAGCCAGCTTCGGCCGGAACGCCAGGACCTGGCAGCCCTGCAAAGTGCGCTGGAGTCCGGCGATCTGGCAGGAGCGCAGCAAGCATTCGCGCAGCTCAAGCAGGATTTCCATGCCGCACATCAAGGTCGGGCGCTATGGCAGACCGGCGTTTCCGACACGCTGAAGCAGGACTTGCAGCAGCTCCAGAGTGCCTTGAAGTCGGGTGATCTGGCGGGAGCGCAACAAGCATTCTCGCAGTTCAAGTCGGACTTTAAGAGTCAGCAGGCAGCTGCGAAGGAGCCACCGGTTAGCGCCGACAGCAGCGCAAGCGCAAAGACCTCTGGCCGGGTAAACGTGCTGGCCTAAGGTTCTAGACGACCCACGACGCGAGGGCCTGGTCAGGAAGTAATCTGCCTGGGTCTTCGCGCCGGTGTGTTCGAAGCGCGACGCATTCACCACCGACACTTCAGATACGCAAGACACCGGCGGCTTCCACTCGACTTTGCTTCAAGTCGAGCAGCGCCTGATTAGCCTGTTCGAGATCGTAGAGGCGGATTTCGGTTCTTACCGGAATCTGGGCGGCGATCTCGAGAAACTCGATCGCATCACGCCGGGTACTGTTGGCAACGCTGCGGAGGGTACGCTCTTGGTACAAGAGCGAATAATCCATTTGCGGAATGGCGCTCATGGTAATTCCCGCGAGGGCGAGGGTACCGCCTTTCCTTAGCACGCGCAGGGCGTGCGGGATGAGGCCGCCCGCCGGGGCGAAGATGATCGCCGCATCAAGCGGGGCGGGCAGCGTGTCTTCGGCAGCACCGACCCAGGCAGCACCCAAACTGCCGGCAAGCTTACGATGCAACGCAGCCCGGGTGAAGACGTACACCTCTATCCCTTGATGCCGCGCGAGTTGCAGAACAAGATGGGCGGAAGCCCCGAATCCGTAGAGCCCCAACCGCTCACCCGTACGAATTCCACTCAAACGGTACGACCGGTAGCCAACAATCCCTGCGCACAGCAGCGGCGCGGCATGTTCGTCGGAAAAAGCCCCGGGAATGGAATAAGCGTAGTCCTCGCGAACCACCATCGCTTCCGCGTAGCCACCGTTCACGTGGTATCCAGTGAAGCGGGCGTGATCGCAGAGATTCTCCAGATCGCGACGGCAATAACCGCAAGTCTGATCGGTGGAGTAGAGCCATGGCACACCGACGCGGTCTCCTTCTTTGAAGGCGCGAGCACCCGCGCCAAGGGCATCGACAAATCCGACGATCTGGTGTCCGGGGACGATAGGAAGTTTGGGCAGAGCCAATTCTCCTTCCACGATGTGCAGATCGGTATGACAGAGTCCGCAAAAGCGAACCTGCAGGCGAATCTCACCCGGACCTGGAGTGGGGGTGGGAAGATCCTCGAGATGCAGCGGCGATCGTTCTACCGGGAGCGGGCGGGAAAGTACCATGGAGCGCATAGCCTGATTTTATGCGCGAAGGCACCTTCTGCTGGAAAGCAGGGGACACCATTGGCTGCAACACCCTGACCCCAACACAAACGTGAATTGGAACGGGAGTTCCGTTACAATTAAGCAACCATGCAAAAACTCATTCTCCTTCTCCTGGTGGCCGGTTGTGTCTCTGGCTGCAGCAAAGCACCGGGGCCGACAGCCTCGCCTTCTTCGTCCTCTGCGCCCTCGGTTCCGGCGGCGGCTGAGGTGAAATCGGATGCAGCGCAGCAGAAGCTCACCGAGTTTGCCGGGGCAGGCGCGACCGATTGCGGGCGTCTCAGTTCTCAGGCAGACGATCAACTGAAGGCAGCAAGCAATTGCGCCATGCAGGCGGCTCAGGCAAAGCGCCCTTTCTTTGTCGGTTATGACATGCCGGGAATGACCGTAGGGGTAGCCGGAAACTCCGACGGAAGTTTGTTTACGGTACAAGCACAGGGGCCAGCCAACGTGAGTAGTGGAGCGTGCCCTTCCCAGTTACGCGTCGCACCCAGTGGCAGAGTGACTTGCTTTGCCCCGGGGGATATGGGATCGATGGGTGCCGGTGTTCACAACGGAATGAGCGCACCCGGAGGAATGATGAATCCGCACACGGGTACTGGTACCAGCGCGCCGCCGAAACACTTCTAGGAGTTCGCATCAAAGGCGGGTTTCGTTACCAGGCCGCTGAGCGATCTCGGCCTTCGCAGAAAACCAGATTTCGTCTTCCGGCTGTCGTCTCGACCGTAGATTGCTAATCGTGCTGTTCACGGCTGACGACGGTGTACTTGTTGAGCACAGCGTCACGGGAGATGACACCCTCCAGCTTTCCGAAGTCGGCACGACTGACGACCGGGACAATCGGTGCCTGATAGACGTGGCGCAGCGCCATTTCCAATGGGAGATCAGGGTGGAGGTACGGCAACCTTCCCGTAGGCAGAGCCGTGCCTAGAGTCATTTCTCCCTTGCCTTCACTGTCCAGGCGACCGAGCAATTCCTGCGTCACACTGGTCCATCCCGTGGGGTGAAGACGCACGAGGTAAATGTCGGCATCGGATTGCCGCACGCGTTGATTGGCGTCGGCGACGGTTTCGTTATCCTCGAGGACCGGCGTGGGAGCAACTTGCATGGCATCTTCGACACGGAGCACACTCTCTTCCCGTTGCTCCTCGAGCGAAGGAAGATCGAGCCCGTCCTGCCGGGTGAGCAGATCGAAGATGGGTGTGGGTTGCAGACTTCGCGAGATCACGTAGGCGAGAGTATTGGCAACAATGACGGGGATAATAATCGAGTAGTTTCCGCTGACTTCGAGCACCATGAAAACAGAGGTCATGGGCACCCGAAGGAAGGCAGCAAACAAGACTCCCATGCCGACCAGAGCATAGGTGGCAATGGAACCCGTCAACGTGGGAAAAAAGATATGTTCGACGCCGCCGACGGCGCCTCCCAGCATGGCGCCCACGAACAGAGTCGGCGCGAACATACCGCCGGGCGTGCCGCTTACAAACGACGCAATCGTAGCAATGATCTTCAGGCCCGCCAGCATCGCCAGCATCTTCCAAGTAAATTCGTTGTGCATGGCTTGGTCCATGAAACCGTAACCGGCTCCCATGACCTGGGGCGCGCCTAAATAGCCAATGAGACCGACCAGAAGTCCGGCGATGGCCGGCTGGAAGTATTGCGTCCAGCGCGGCATCGCTTTCAGGCGCGGACGAAAATATCCGATGGCCTCGGAGAAAACGATGGCGGCAAAGCCACCGATAACGCCGAGGGCGGCGTAGGCCAGCAACTCCTGGGGACGGATAAGACCAACAGCGGGAATGCGGAATAAAGGTTCGGACCCCAGGAAGAAGCGCACAACAACCACGCTGGAGATTGCGGAGAGCACAACCGAGCCCAGAATGCCGGCGCTCCAGCGTCCGATCACTTCTTCAATCACAAACAGAACGGCGGAGATGGGTGCGTTGAAGGCAGCAGCCAGGCCGGCCGCGGCTCCGACCGGAGCGAGCAGGCGCAGTTTCTCGCGCGACAGACGCAGATAACGGCCCAGCGCGGAGGCGAGGCTGGCACCGATTTGGAGCGAGGGATCCTCGGGCCCCAGCGAGTGACCGGCTCCGATGGCCAGGGCGGCAGTAATGAACTTGCCGACTCCCGTGCGGAACGGAATATATCCGTTGTAGATGTAAAGAGCAGCCTTGGTCTGGTTGACTCCGCTGCCGCGAACCGCGGGAAAAACGTGCATCACCAGAATGGCGACCACGAGACTGGCAAGGATTGGAGCGATAATCAGACGAAGCTGATGGGTCTGGGGAACCGGGCCGAGCAACGCGATGCGGCTCCAGTCGATGGCGATCCGGAAGCATACGACGGCCAGTCCGGAAAACAAGCCGATAAACACCGAGAGCACCAGGAAGAATCGCTCTTCCCGGAAGGCCAGGTGCAACAGTGATTCCGGAGCCTTTCCGGTGGCGGAACGGACGTCCCCCGTGGATGGCCTCGTGGAGTGAGATTCCGTACGCACGTCGCTCATCGCTCCGCGCCCTCACGATTCCGCGCGATCAGGAGCAACGCCAAGTCGAGTCCCTGGGCTTGGCCGCACCGGCTTTGTGCCGCTTGCTCAATGCGAATCGCTGTGTCCATCGCATCGTCGAGGGTTGTGGAGTCGGCTCGCCGGGCATCGCGGCGCATTCTCGGCTCCAGTTCAACCCAGTGGTCATGCAACGCGCGGAGAGAATCGAAGGCGGCCGTATTGGAGGCCGGACCGGCGTTCTGAATGCATTGGGCCACCCGGTCTCCGGCTTGTTGGAACGCGGCGACAATACGGCGGCGTAGCTCGACGGAAGAAAGGTTGGGACGAAAAGGATCACTTTGCAAAACGAGATTAGAAGTCTTGAGCATATCCGCGGCTTGATCGTCGTGCACGTGCATCTGAATCGCATTCTGCAAGTAGTGCTGCGCAGTGCGGTATTCTCCGAGTTGAAATGCCGCCTTGCCCGCGCCCAGATGCGCAGGGGCGTTGTTGCGGTTTAATTGAATCGCCAGGCGATATTGATCAAGAGCGTCCCGAAAGTCCTGCGCACTCATAAACAAGTCCGCGATGCGCAAATGTAATTGGGGATCAGGAGGAAGGGTGGCGGCGGAAGCAATCAGTTCCGCTTGGGCCTCCATTCGCTGATTATGATTCAGGAGGAAATCGACCAGCTCAAGGCGCGCGCTGCGACGATTGGCGTCCGGATCGCTCGACCACAAGCCATAAATAGCCCGGTGGTAGTAGCGGATGGCATCATCGTACTTTCCGCCCTGGGTCGCGAGCCGTGCCAGCAAGAGATTCACGTCGCCATCCTGAGGGGCAGTTTCGGCGAGGCCGGCCAGGTAAGTCTCGGCTTCGTCGAAATGCTGGCTGGCGATGAGTGCTTTCGCAAGGCTCAGTTCGTAGGTGTAATTGTCCCGGTCATAGGAAAGAGCGGTGCGAAAGTCGGTGATCGCCGCTTCGAAGTTCTTGCCCCTCTGTTCTTCAAGACCGCGGTAGAAAGTCTGCGCCGCTAAGACTCGCTGGCGGGAATCAAAACGATTAACCAGGCGATGAACCGCTGCAAAAGCAACGCTGGCAACCACTAGGAGTGCCACAAGGACGACCGGCGGTTTATGAGCAATGGCGTCTAGCTTTTTGGAATCCATGCCTCTCACAACGATGGTAAAGCAGGGATTGAATCGGGGCAAATATCAAAGTGGGTTATCGCGATACTCCCTTCGTCGCAGTCAGGCTCTTCTCCACCAGTTCCGCGGCAACCAGATCCTCCAGAGCGCAGCCTACACTCTTGAACAAAGTGATTTCCCGAGGGGAGCGACGCAGCTTGTTTCCTTGAGCAAGTTCCCGCAAATCCATTTTGATGTGATCGCGTTGAATGCTTCCCTCGCGCATGGGAATCACGAGATCGCCAGCTTCGGTGAGAGCGCCGTCATACGTGTCAACCACTACCGTGGCTTGTACTACGGTGGCTGAGTCCACCTCGCGAGCCTCCAACTGAAACGCTCCGACCAGATTCAAGTGAGTTCCGGGGCGAAGCAATCTGCCGTCAAAGAGAGGCGACCGGGACGTTGTGCAAGTGCAAAGCACATCGGAGTTCGCAGCACAATCAGCGGCATCCACCGGAGTGACCGGCAAGCCGATTTCGGCAGACATTTGCTCCGCGAACAACCGGGCACGCCGTGAATCTCGCCCGCACACCATGGCGCGCTCGAATCCGCGAACCCGTGGCAGAACCTGGAGATGCGCCCGCGCCTGACGTCCTGTGCCGAAGATGCCGAGAGTCTTAGCATCCTCGCGGGCAAGGAACTTCGTTGCCAGGGCCGACGTGGCCGCCGTGCGTAGGTCGGTGAGATAGTTTGCGGACATCACAAGGCGCGGGCAGCCAGTCGTGAGGTCCAAGAGCATAAACGTAGCCTGGACACGGTCCTGCGGGCGAGCCGGGCTGTGCTGCACCGTGACGAGTTTCATGCCCAGCGCACCGCCGCTGCGGTCATGGCAGGGCATGATCAAAAAGATGCTGTCGGCTAGATCCATGTGAACGCGGGCTGGTATCAAGACGTCGGAGTAACGATCGCGGAACGCCGATTCGAGAGCGGTGAGGAGTTGGGCAGGATCCAAATGCTGACGGACTTCGGATTCCGAAAGAACAAGCACAGGGAGCATCTTAGCGCGAGCAAACCCGAGTTCGCCTTTGGTTGGAGCAATTACGGGGTGTGACTCGCGGAAGCAAGGCCACTTCCTGTCTAATCGCAAATTTTGATGGTTTCGATAGAACGGTCCGGTCAGAACTCGTGAAAATCCCTGCTGGAGTAGGCTCGGAAAGCGGGTTCAGGTAAGATACTCCGCGCCACATGAACCGTGAATATCACAAGGGCTACAGCAACCAGCTGCATCGCGACATGGAAGTGCTGGTGTTCGGAAGCAGCGGGTTGCCTCTAATCGTCTTCCCCACATCGATGGGGAAGTTCTTTGAGTACGAAGATCGCGGAATGATTTCTGTACTGGCGCCGAAGATCGAGCAGGGACAGCTGCAGATTTTTTGTCCCGACGCCGTAGATACCGAGAGCTGGTACAACAAGAACATACCCCCGAGACTGCGGGTGCTTCGCCACGTGCAGTACGAGCGCTACCTGCTGCACGAATTCATTCCGTTCCTGCGCTGGAGGAATCAGTCGCCGCAACTGGCGGTCACGGGGTGCAGTTTCGGTGGATATCATGCCGTCAATTTTGCCCTTAAGCATCCGGATGTGGTGACGCACTGCGTGAGCATGAGCGGCGCCTACGATATTCATCAATTTCTGGACGGGTACTACGACGACGACTGCTATTTCAACTGTCCTGTCGATTTTCTGCCCAACATGAACGATGACTGGTTTCTCCGCCACTACCGGCAGATGAAGATTGTCCTGGGCTCGGCGGATTGGGATATGTGTCTCGACCAGAACGTGAAGTTGTCAGCCATGATGAACGGCAAAGCCATTCCGCACTGGCTCGATGTCTGGGGAGACAACTTGAAGCATGATTGGCCGCTGTGGATCAGAATGGCGGAAAAGTATTTTTAGCCGGAGAACAATTGTGAAGAAAATCGGAATTATTTTCGGGATGGAGAACACCTTTCCCTCGGCGTTGGTTGAGAAGATCAACGGCATGAAGGTCGACGGAGTGAGCGCGGAATTCGTGAAGCTGGGCGGGGTAAAGATGGCCGAACCCAGCGGGTACCGGGTCATTGTCGACCGCATCTCGCAGGACATCGCCTTCTATCGCGCTTACCTGAAGAACGCGGCTCTGACCGGCACGATCGTCATCAATAATCCATTCTGGTGGACCGCGGATGACAAGTTCTTCAACTACGCGCTGGCCACCAAGCTGGGCGTGGCCATTCCTCCTACCGTGATCCTGCCGCACAACCAGCACCCGCCGGGGACGACGGATCAGTCGATGCGCAACCTGATGTTTCCACTCAACTGGGAAGAAATTTTCGATTACGTCGGGTTCCCGGCATTTCTTAAACCGTATGACGGCGGCGGTTGGAAGAATGTGTACCAGGTCCATTCGCCCGAGGAATTCTTCAAAGCCTATAACGAGAGCGGCCAGCTGTGCATGACTCTGCAGCGTGGGGTGAAGTTCAAGGAATACTTCCGCTGCTACGTGATTGGGCAAGAGAAAGTGCGCATCATGCATTACGATCCGCGGGCGCCTCATCATGAGCGCTATGTCAAGAATCCACCGCCAGCGGATCCTAAACTGCTCGATCGAGTGGTGAAGGATTCGCAAACCCTCTGCCGGGCCCTGGGGTACGACTTGAACACAGTGGAGTTCGCCGTAGAGGATGGAGTGCCTTATGCGATCGACTTCATGAACCCGGCTCCGGATGCGGATGTGAATTCCGTAGGACAGGAGAATTTTGACTGGGTTGTGAATGCCGTCGCGGAACTGGCGGTGAAGAAGGCGCTGAGTAACGAGAATCCGGCGCGGGAGCTGCGGTGGGCGTCATTTCTGGCGGGGACGACCGCGGCCGCTCCAAAGCCCCCCGCACGGAAGAAGGCCAAAAGCTAGGAAGGGCGAAGGAGCGGTAGGGGAAACTGGGCCTTCCGTTTATACTTGTTCAACCGCTTTCGGGGCCCTTTCAAAAACCACGCATGCAGCCGACTTTCACCATCGGGATTGAAGAGGAATATCAGACCGTAGACCCGGTTACGCGCGATCTACGCTCCCACATTCATGCCGAAATGATCGAAAAAGGCAAGCTCCTGCTGCAGGAGAGGGTCAAGACGGAGCTGCACCAGTCCGTGGTGGAGGTAGGAACATCGGTCTGCAGCAATATCAAAGAAGCGAAGACGGAAGTGAAGAAACTGCGCCGCGATATGGTGCTGCTAGCCAAGGAAAATGGCCTCCGCCTGGCGTCGGCGGCGACGCATCCGTTTGCGGACTGGCGGATGCAGGAGATTACTCCCGACGAGCGCTACAAGAACATCGTCGAAGACATGCAACTGGTGGCACGGGCAAACCTGATTTTTGGGCTGCATGTGCACGTGGGCGTCGAAGATCGGGAGACCGCAATTCACCTGATGAATCACGCGCGTTATTTTGTGCCCCACATTCTGGCTCTCTCGACCAACTCGCCGTTTTGGCTGGGCATGGATACCGGACTGAAGTCATACCGGTGCAAGGTGTTCGATAAATTTCCCCGCACAAATCTTCCCGACTATTTTCCCAGCTGGGGCGAGTACGACAATTTCATCAAGCTGCTGATCAAGACCAATTGCATCGATAACGCGAAGAAGATCTGGTGGGATATCAGGCCGCATCCCTTCTTTGACACATTGGAGTTCCGGGTATGCGACATCCCCATGCGGGTCGATGAGACCATCGCGTTGGCGGCCTTGATTCAGGCGACGGTAGCGAAGCTGTACAAGCTGTATGCGGCGAACCAGGGATTCCGCCTGTATCGGCGTGCCCTGCTGATGGAGAACAAATGGCGGGCCGCCCGGTACGGCTTAAGTGGAAAGCTGATTGATTTCGGCAAACAGAAAGAAGTTCCGGTGCGCGACCTGCTGAACGAATATTTGGAGTTCGTGGACGATGTGGTGGATGAGCTCGGTTCCCGCGAAGAGTTGGAATATATTCACGAAATTCTGAAAAATGGCACAGGCGCGGACCGCCAGCTACGCGTCTTCCAAGAGACAGGCGATTTGAAGCACGTGGTCGACTACATCATTCAAGAGACGGAAGCAGGGCTGGCAGAAACCCCAGCCGAGGCTTCCGCCAGAAAAGCAGGGTAATGAAGGCTCCGGTCAGTTCAGTGAAACAGCAACTCAGCTTGCTCCCTTTCGATCCTGAATACACCCCTGGCGCGCGCAATGCGGTGAACGTGTGTCTGCGCATTGGGCCCGAGGAGAAAGTCACGGTCATCACCGATGAAGCGACGAAAGAAATTGCCGCCAGCATCGTGCATGAACTGGAGAAGGTCGGCTGTCCGTACCACGCCTGGGTCCTCGAAGACCTGGTTCCGCGCCCGGTGACGGATTTGCCGCAGGAAATCCTGGATGATTTGGAAACCAGCCAGGTCAGCATCTTCGCGGTGCAAGCACAGACCAACGAACTGCGCTCGCGCATGCAGATGACCGACGTCGTGAACCGTCGCCGCATTCGACACGCCCACATGGTCAATATCAACCACCAGATCATGCTGGAAGGCATGCGCGCCGATTTTCTGAAGGTCGACCGCATCAGCACCAAAGTCGTCGACATAGTGCGCAAGGCTTCGCAGATTAAGGCAAAAACGGCTGCGGGGACGGACTTGACCGCGAACTTGAATCCAAACTACCGCTGGCTGAAAACCAGCGGGATCATTAGCCCTGACAAATGGGGCAACTTACCTGGCGGAGAAGTGTTTACCACCCCAGGCGAGGTGAACGGCACGTTCGTGATCGACGGTGTGGTCGGGGACTGGCTGTGCGCCAAGTTCGGCAGCTTGCGGCAGAACCCGCTCACGATTCAGGTGAAGGGGAACCGTCTGGCCGAGGTGCATTCGTCGAACCGCGAACTGGAAGACGATTTCTGGCGGTATACCCACACCGACGAAAACAGCGATCTGGTGGGCGAGTTTGCTATCGGTACGAACATCGAATTGAAAGACGTGATCGGACAGATTCTGCAAGATGAGAAATATCCCGGCATCCACATCGCCTTCGGGAACCCTTATGGAGCGCATACCGGGGCGCAGTGGTATTCGTCGACCCACATCGACGTGGTTGGAAGAAATTTCGATATCTGGGTTGACGGCGAACAAATCATGCGGAGCGGCCAGTTCTTGATTGAAGCGTAAGTTTTCATGATTCCCTCCCTGCGACAGCAGTTCAACGCAAACTACACGCCGGAGAAGTTCCAGGCGTTTCAAAAACGGATGACCGAGTCCTGTGGGATGGCGGTGCCGTTCCGCCTGAGTGAGACGCCGTGTTTCTTTCCGAAATCGCTGCTGGACCAGATGTCGCAGTATGGCAAGGAACTGATCCAGCAATTGAATGGGCTGGAATACCGCAAGGCTTCCTTCCTATCGATCCCGCCGGACTTCAATGTGCCGCGAGAGGCTCCGCATCCGATGTTTGTCCAGGTCGATTTTGGCCTGGTGCGGGATGAGGCCGGCAGCTTGCAACCAAAGCTGGTCGAGTTGCAAGGCTTCCCCTCTCTTTATGCTTATCAGGCGATGCTTTCCCAGGTTTATATGGAAGTGTTTGGGCTCGACCGCAACCTTAAATATCTGCTCGGGGGATTGGACTGGGAGGCCTACAAGAACCTGCTGCAACGAGCAATCGTGGGAAACCGCGATCCCCAGAATGTAATTCTGATGGACGTGGATCCGCTACATCAGAAGACCTTGCCGGACTTTCTCTTGACCCAGAGACTGTTGGGGATCAAGACGGTTGCCATTACCGACATTAAGAAGGTCGGACGATACCTGTTTTACGAAGACGGCGGGAAGCGAATCCCCATTCATCGCATTTACAACCGCGCCATTGTGGATGAACTGGTACGCAAGAATCTGCGGCTTCCGTTTCAGTTCAATGAAGACCTTGAGGTGGAATGGGCGGGACATCCCAACTGGTACTTCCGGGTGAGCAAATATTCTCTCCCTTTCCTGAAGCACGAGTGCGTGCCCAAGACCGAGTTTCTTGACCGGGTGGAGAAAATCCCAAGCGACCTGGAAAACTACGTGGTCAAGCCGCTGTTCTCCTTTGCCGGGCTGGGGGTCATCATGAATCCGCGAAAGGAAGATATCGCGGCGATCCCGAAAAACAAACGCTCGGAATTCATTCTCCAGCAGCGGATGAATTTCGCTCCGGTGATCGACACGCCGTTTGGCGGTACCAAGGCAGAAGTACGGGTCATGTACATCTGGGTAGATGAGTTGTTGCCGGTGATGACCATCATCCGCATGGGACGCGGCCTGATGATGGGCGTGGATCAGAACAAGAATATGGAGTGGGTTGGATCGTCGGCCGGATTCTATTCAGAAAACGCCTAAGGGGTGTTTGGCGACACCTATCTGGCCGTTTCTTTTCTGACGATCCTCGTTTCCAATTCCTTCCCCGCGGCGCGTTTCACGTACATCCTGCCGGCATGAAAACGAACTTCGACGGGAGTGCCCGCGCGAAATTCCCCGGGGGTGTAGCCATCACAAGACTTCGCGTCGTATTCGCCGGTATAGGTGGCTCCTTCGAAGCGAACGACGACGAAAGCCGGCTTCGCGAGATGCGAGGCTTCTATTTCCCGCATAACCTCAGCTTCGGCGTGCAACCAGTCTTCGACTTCATGTCCGGGAGTCCTTCCGCGTTCCTCAGACAGTTTCTCGGCGCGGCGGCGGATGGCGTCTTCGACTTCGGGCCCGCGGACTGTGGTGGCGGCAGTATTCATAAAAGCTAAACCTTTCCCTGCAACCGGCACGCAATTCGCTTCCCGCGCGGCCTGCAGGCGTGGCACAACCTAATTATGATCGGCATTTTGTCATCAAAAGATTAGAGCCCAACAGACAGATTTTACTCTGGTGGCCGGCGGGAAGGATGCCCGCCTGCCCCGTCGCCGGGACGAAACCGCCAAACTCGCTGGGATCACAACCTGCTTACAGTTGACCGCACGCAAGGCGCAGCCTAACATTACCGCCGACAGCTACTGGTGTGCCTCATGATCGGCCAGACGGTCTCCCATTATCACGTGCTGGGAAAACTCGGCGGTGGCGGTATGGGAGTTGTCTACGAGGCGGAAGACACCCGTTTGGGCCGTCATGTCGCTCTCAAGTTCATCCCCGACAATCTCGCCGGTGATAAGAAGTCCATGGAGCGCTTCGTGCGCGAAGCGCGCGCGGCGTCCCAGCTAAACCATCCCAACATCTGCACCATCCACGATATCGAGGAGAACAACGGGCACCCCTTCATTGTGATGGAGAAACTGGAGGGCGAAAGCCTGAAGCAACGCCTTCGGGGCAAGCCGATGGATATCGACGAACTCCTGGATATCGCGATTCAGGTGGCCGACGCGTTATCCGCCTCCCATGCTAAGGGAATCGTGCACCGCGACATCAAGCCGGCGAATATCTTTATTACTCCGGGCGGGCAGGTCAAAATTCTCGATTTCGGCCTGGCGAAACTGGCGAAGGTCGGGCAATTGGGTACGACCGATGACACCCCGATCGAAGACTCCCTGACCGCGGTCGGCGTGATTCCCGGCACCGCCGTTTACATGTCGCCGGAGCAGGCCCGGGGAGAGGATATCGATCCGCGCAGCGATCTGTTTTCTTTTGGCGTGGTGCTGTACGAGATGGCGACGGGCAAAAAGCCGTTTCACGGAACGAACGTAGTCACCACGCTCGATGCAGTGCTTCATCACAAGCCGCCTTCTCCTTTGACCATGAACCCGGCGTTGCCCTTTGAGCTCGAGGGAATCATCGGCAGGGCCATGGATAAGGACCGGAGCAAGCGCTATCGAAATGCTTCGGATATCAAGGCTGACCTGCAGCGGCTCAAAAAGGAGACGGAGTCGGGACTGACCAAGTCTTCCTTCAAAGAACGTCTCCCTATGCGAGCTGTAACCAACACCTTTCAACGGTCGAGCAGCAAACTCACGTACATCCTTGCGGGCATCACGGCGCTGTTGCTCACCGCGGTAGTCTCCGGAGGCATCTGGTGGTTCAAGCACCGGTTACCCGCTGACGGAGCGGCCAGCAAGAACGCCATTGCGGTGCTTCCATTGCAAAACCTGAACCACGACCCCAGCATCGATTACCTGCGGTTCGCCCTTGCCGACGAAGTTGCCAATGTTCTGACCCACACTCGCTCGCTGGATGTTCGCCCGTCGTCGGTAACCCAGAAATATGTCGATCCCGGACTCGACCTCGAGAAGGTCGGCCGTCAGTTGCGCGTAGGCAGCCTGCTCACCGGACATTATTTGAAACAAGGCGACCACCTGCTGGTCACGCTGCAGGCCGTAGACGTGGGCAGCGACAAGGTTCTCTGGCAGAGTGAACTGAAGGCGAAGGCGGAGGATCTGATCTCTTTACAGGAGAAGCTGGCGACGCAGGTCCGCCAAGGACTACTGCCCGTCCTGAATGCGGCCAACGGGTACCTGGATACGAGCACGCGTCCCAAGAACCAAGAGGCCTACGATCTCTATCTGAGAAGCGTGCCGGTTCCACACGACGCCGGCCCGAACAAGGAAGCGATCGGGATGCTGGAGCGCGCCGTGGGCATGGATCCAACCTTTGCCCCCGCATGGGAAGCGCTCGGCCTCCGCTACTATTACGACGCGCAGTATTCGAATGGCGGCGAAGCCATGTTCCAGCGCTCCAACAACAGCTACTCGCGGGCGCTGGCCCTCGATCCGAACCGGGTCTTCGCGGTAGGGCAGATCATTGTCAATCATGTCGAACGAGGAGAGTTGACGAAAGCCTACCAGGAAGCCAGTGAGATGGTGCAACGGCGTCCCCAGAGCGCCCAGGCCCACTTTGTGCTGGGGTACGTTTATCGCTATGCCGGAATGCTCGAGAAGTCGACAAAA
This sequence comes from Terriglobia bacterium, assembly GCA_963832635.1. Classification (GTDB taxonomy): domain Bacteria; phylum Acidobacteriota; class Terriglobia; order Terriglobales; family Acidobacteriaceae; genus DATFTE01. The sequence goes on from CAWHVH010000010.1 coordinate 133,676, forward strand.
GAGTGCGACGATGCCCTTGCGCTTGATCCCGGGAATTATCAGTTCCGCTCTTGCGCATGGGCCTTCATGGAGCTGGGAAAGACCGATCGGGCGATGGAATTCATCCAGCTCGATGCCGGATCGGAGTGGGCTGCGTACGCCTTGCCGTCCCTCCTGCTGCGCCAGGGCAAACTCACCGAAGCGCGCGAGGCCGTAAAGAAAATGCCCACTACGCCGCGCTACCATCGCGACCTGCTCGAAGCCTCGGTCGGGCTTCGCCCGCAGTCGGAACTGGACCGCATGGCGCACGACGCCGAGACCAGCCAGCCATCGGAACCCGACCCCGAGAACTCTTACTATCAGGGATCGATTTACGCGTATGACGGCAAGGATGTGGCCGCTCTGCACATGTTCACCATGGCCATCGAACAGAACTACTGCTCCTATTCCAATTTGCTGTCTGACCCGTTGTTGATCAAGCTGCGATCTGACCCGGCTTTCAATAAGGTGTTGACCGCGGCCAGCGATTGCCAAAGCGCAATTCATCCGGTCAATCCCCCGCAGCGGAAGTAACTCGGGTAGGATGGTAGCGACGCTAACTTCTATTTCCGGGATCCGTCTATTCTGAAGAGCATAAAACCAGGAAAAATCTTGCCTCCCACTCGCGAGAAAAACAATCCTATAGATATGCAAAAAATCGCTCCCGAGACCCCGGCTGGCGGCCGCTGGCTCGGACGCTTCTCCCTGGGGTTCATGTGGGTAGTCCTTCTCTCTTTTTTCCTTGCCATGCCAACGTTGGCGCAGGCCCCCGGCGCGCCCACGAACCCTGTTCAGCCGCTGCCCCAAGACAGTGGCGCCACAGGCCTGAAGCAGATGCTGCGCCGTCTGCAAACCACGGCGCGCCTGATGCAAACGGTGGCGCACCCGGACGATGAAGACGGAGGCATGCTGACTCTGGAGTCGCGCGGCAAGGGGGACAGCGTCCTTTTGCTCACGCTGAACCGGGGCGAAGGCGGTCAGAACAAGGTTGGCAGCAATCTCTTTGACGTCCTGGGTGTGCTACGGACTCTGGAACTCACTGCGGCCGACCGCTATTACGGGGTGCAGCAGAGGTTCACTCGAGTGGCAGATTTCGGTTATTCGAAGAATGCCGAAGAAACGTTTCAGAAGTGGCAGGGGCATGAGATTCCTCTCGGAGACATGGTACGGGTGATTCGGACCTTCCGGCCTGACGTTCTGGTCGCGCGCTTCAGCGGAACCGATCGTGATGGGCATGGACATCACCAGGCGTCGTCGATCCTTACGCAGGAGGCATTCCGCGCCGCAGCCGATCCCAGCCGCTTTCCGGAACAGATCAAGGAAGGACTTCAGCCCTGGCAAGCCAAGAAGCTGTACATCGGAAACGTGTGCGGATTCATGGCGCAGACGTGTCCGAAAGAAAACTACACATTGAAGCTGAATACGGGAGAAGTCGATCCTCTGCTGGGAATGTCGTACATCCAGTTCGCGCTGCTGGGGCTCAGACACCAGCTGTCGCAAGGCGCCGGCGGATGGACGGTCGAACCGGGAGACCGCTTCACCTACTACAAGCTAGTGGATTCCGTCGTGGATTCGCCGAAGGATAAGGATGGGCACGAGAAGGACTTCTTTGATGGGATTGACACGAGCTTGCCCGGTTTGCCGGCCCGACTAGGGGACGATGAGAAGAAAGTGCCGTGGCTGCGTCCAGGCTTGGTGGAGGTCCAAGCGAAGGTGCAAGCGGCAGTCGGCGCCGTTGAAAAAACACCTCTTTCGGCAGTGACGCCTCTGGTGGCTGGCAGCGAAACATTGGAACGTCTGATCGCGAAGGTCAAGGAATCTCCCCTGTCCCGGGACGCAAAGAGTCAGCTTCTGGTGCCGCTGCAGGAGAAAGCTGACCAGTTCTCAAGCGCGGTTGCGCTGGCAGAAGGAGTGAAATTCACCCTGGTTGCGGACGTGCCAGTCGGGGCAGATCCCGAGGATGCCTTCATGGCGGTTCCGGGACAGAGCTTCGATGTCAGTGCGACGTTCTCGAGCGCGGACCCGTCGGCGAAGGCGCCTGCCATTCGTCTGGAACTCCCCTCCGGCTGGAACTCGAAGGTTGTGTCTAAGGAAGACAGGGCGGGAAAAAGTATCACTCGATTCCGAGTGTCGGTCCCCGCGGATGCGCAGCCTACGCGGCCTTACTGGCACCGCGACAATCCTGAAACCGAGAGCATCAATATCATCGACAATCCAGAGTATCTGACGCTTCCCTTCCCGCCGCCTCCGGTTCAAGCAACAGCATCCATGAGCAACACTGGCGCGGTCACTGCGGCTTGCACAGTGCAACTTAAGGAAACAAGTGGCGGAATCACGGAGCGGGCCTTGGCGGTGGCGCCAGCCTTCTCCGTCATGCTCGATCCTGGAGAGCAGGTCATTCCAGTGGAAGATGGGAAAGTCGGCGGCGGTGAAAGTCAGCGTGACTTCGAATCTCGATAAGGCGCCGGGCGGTGTTTTACGCCTAGAACTTCCGCCGGGGTGGAAATCGGAACCGGAACAGCTAACTGTCAATCTCGCGAAGCGGGGAGAACAGAAAGATTTTGACTTCAAGGTGTTCGCGGCCAGCCTGAAAGAAGAACGGGCGCAGATTCGCGCGGTGCTGGACGCCGGCAGGCAGAAATACAGCGAAGGCTACAGCATCGTCACGCGCGAAGACCTCGACACCTTCTATTACTACCAACCGGCCTTGCAACGCGTGAGCATTGTGGATGTCAAGGTTCCCACGAGTTTGAAGGTCGGGTACATCATGGGCGCGGGCGACGACATTCTGACCGTCCTCGAACAAATCGGAATGGATGTAACCGCGATTTCGCCAGAGAAGCTACCGGGCGAAGACCTGAGCAAATACGGGACGATCGTGCTGGGCATCCGCGCTTACGACACGCAGAAAGCTGTGGCGGCGAATAATAAGAAGCTGCTCGACTATGTCGCGGCGGGCGGCACCTTGGTCGTGCAGTACAACACCGGCACGGGAGATTTCAACAACGGGCATTTCACTCCGTATCCTGTGCAACTGGGACACGGGCGAGTGTCCGTGGAACAAGCGCCGGTCGAGATTCTGACTCCCGATGACAGCATCTTTCATTATCCCAATCGGATTACGCAAAGCGATTTCGACGGCTGGGTGCAGGAGCGGGGACTGTACTTCATGACGGACTGGGATAGTCACTTCACCCCGCTGCTGGCCTCGCACGATCCGGGAGAGCAGCCGCTGAAAGGCGGTTTGCTACGAGCCCCGTACGGGAAAGGCACCTACATTTATACCGGCTATGCATTCTTCCGACAGCTGCCCGCCGGGGTGCCGGGAGCCATCCGGTTGTATGTAAACGTATTGAGTGCGGGACACGAAAGTGGTCGTTAGTCTCCGCTCATTAGTCAGATTCAAATGCTAACTTCGCCTTGATGCGGGATTCGGCTCCATCCACGGGTAGCGCTTCCCCTCCGCTGATTCGTGGCGTGGGTCTGGGCAGTGCCACCGCCCTAAACATGATCGACATGATCGGCGTCGGACCGTTCATCACGATCCCGCTGATCTTGAGCGCGATGGGTGGCCCGCAGGCGATGCTTGGTTGGATTCTGGGCGGGTTCTTTGCGATTTGCGACGGTCTCGTGTGGGCGGAACTCGGGGCGGCGCTGCCCGGGTCGGGCGGGTCGTACCGCTATTTACGCGAGATTTATGGTCCTAATCGGCTCGGCCGGCTCATTTCCTTCCTGTTCATCTGGCAGCTTTCTTTCAGCGCTCCTCTTTCCATCGCATCCGGTTCGGTGGGCCTGGCAGGCTATGCGTCGTACTTCTGGCCGGCTTTAGAACACCAGTACGTTGCACGCAGTTGGCACCTTGCCGTTCCCTTTCTCGGCACATTGCAATTTGGATGGCTGATTTCGGGCGCCAGTTTCCTGGCTATTGGCGTCGTCGCTCTTGCCACCGCACTTCTGTATCGCAAGATCACCAGCATCAGTTGGCTCTCCAAATTGTTGCTGGCTGGAGTACTGGGCACGATCGTCTGGATCATCATTGCTGGCCTCACGCATTTCAATGCATCCCTCGCCTTCACCTTTCCGCCCGGTGCATTCACACTTTCGAAAGACTTTTTTCTGGGCCTGGGATCGGCGATGCTTATTGCGACTTACGATTACTGGGGGTATTACAACGTGTCGTTCCTGGGCGACGAAGTCAGGGATCCGGCGAAGACCATCCCCCGGGCATTGCTGCTATCCATTCTTATAGTGGGATGTCTATATGTGGTGATGAACGTCAGCATCCTTGGTGTGGTGCCCTGGCAGGAGATTACGCAGGCGGGCCAATCCAATGAGAAACTGTACGTGGTTTCCATTTTCATGCGGAAGATTTATGGGCCATGGGCCGCAAATCTGGCAACGATCCTGGTGATGTGGACAGCGTTCGCTTCGGTTTTCTCGCTGATGCTGGGCTATTCGCGCGTACCCTATGCCGCGGCGCTCGACGGCAATTACTTCCGGGCGTTCGCCAGGATCCATCCCGAGCACCGTTTCCCCTATGTGTCGCTGCTGGCGCTGGGCGGAGTGGCAATACTCTTCTGCTTCGCTTCGCTGGCCGACATCATTGCCGCCTTGGTAGTCATCCGGATCCTGCTCCAGTTTCTGGTGCAGGCGATTGGACTCATCGTGTTGCGGGTTCGCCGCCCTGACCTGCCACGACCGTTCCGCATGTGGTTGTATCCCCTGCCTGCCTTAATCGCTTCGGTGGGATTTGTTTTTGTTCTGTTCTCGCGCACGAACTCATTGAAGCAAGTCCGGTATGCGGCAGTGATTCTGGTGAGCGGCCTCATCATTTATCTGTTCCGGGCGTGGCGGAACCAAGAGTGGCCATTTGGAGACTGCGCACCGTTAGTCAGCGAAGGGGCATCCGGTCAGTGAGCATGGCGGAATCTGTGAACATACCGAGCTTGCCTTCCGATACCAAGAGTTCGGCTTGGGCACCTTTACGCGAGCCCGTTTTCCGCTCGCTGTGGATCGCAGCCGTCATCTCTTATACGGGTACCTGGATGCAGAATATGGGTGCTGGCTGGATGATGACCCAGCTTACGACCTCTCCACTGATGGTCAGCCTGGTGACCGCGGCGAGCACTTTGCCGGTCTTTCTGGTGATTCTTCCGGCCGGCGCCCTGGCGGACCTCGTCGATCGCAGGCGATTCCTGCTGATCACTCAAGGATGGATGGTGCTGGCCTCCGGGCTGCTGGGCGTCTTTGCCCTGCTCGGTTACGTCACGCCCTGGATGCTTCTTGCCTTCACCTTCGTGCTGGGATTAGGCGCAGTCATGAACGATCCGGCATGGCAGGCGATTACGCCGGAGATCGTTTCCCCGCAACAGCACGCGCCCGCGGTCGCTCTTAATTCAGTGGGATTCAACGTGGCGCGCGCGGTTGGTCCGGCGCTGGCCGGAATCGTGATCGCCGCGACGAGTTCCGGAATCGCGTTCCTGATAAATGCCGCATCGTTCTTCGGAGTGATCTTCTTTTTGTATCGCTGGAAGCGACCGCACTACGAGCATGTGGAAAAAGGCCGGGTCATCGACGCCATGGTGTCCGGTCTGCGCTATATGCGGGGCGACTCCCTGGTGCAGTGCGTGCTGATCCGAACCGGCGCGTTCAGCATCGCAGCGAGTGCATTACCGGCGCTGTTGCCTCTGCTGGCGCGGCGCCACGGCGCGACGGGCTACGGCTTACTCTTGGGGTCGTTTGGCGTTGGCGCTTTGTCGGGGGCTGCTATACTTCCCCGGCTGCGCAGCCGTTTGTCGGTCGATGGACTGGTGATGTTTGCCATCCTACTATTTGCGGCGATGACGTTCGCTGCCGGTCGAGTCGAGAGTTTTGGCTGGCTGACCCTGGTGTTATTTGCCAGCGGCACGGCATGGATCGGGATTCTGGCGTGCTTGAATGTCGCCGCGCAGACCATGTCCCCGTCGCGGCTGAGGGCGCGGGCTCTATCCATGTATTTGCTGGTGCTGCAAGGTGGCATGGCGCTGGGTAGCGCAGCCTGGGGCGAACTGGCCGACCGGGTCGGTGTCCCGACTACTCTGCTGTGCTCGGCTATCGCCCTGGCAGGCGGCCTGTTCGCAGTTCGCCGATACCGGCTCACGTCGCAAGAGTTACAATTGGCTCCTTCCGTAGTCAGAGATTAGCTCGGGCCTAAGGCGTTTCAGCATAATCACAAACTGTTAAGGAGATTCTTCATGAAAAAGTTGAAGTACGTCGTACCTTGTATCGTTCTGCTGGCCTGTACGGCTTGGGGACAGATGGCCAAATCGGAACCTCACAGCGTCAGCCAAGTACTCGATGGCGCCATCAAGAACGTCGAGGGCGAGTTCGTTTCCGCAGCCGACGCCATGCCGGAGGACAAGTACTCCTTCGCGCCAACCAACGGCGAGTTCAAGGGAGTGCGGACTTTCGGGGAGCAAGTGAAGCATGTCGCGGCCGTGAACTACATGGTGGGAGGAGTCATTCTCGGCGAAAAGCCGCCGGTAGAGCTCGGGGGTGAGAATGGGCCCGACTCCATCAAGACCAAGGCGGAAATCATGAAATTCATCAAGGATTCCTTCGCGTATGCCCACAAAGCTGCGGCAACCATTGATGAAAAGAACATGCTGGAACCGATCAAGAACCCGTTCGGCGAGGGTGAGACGACCCGCCTGGGCATGGCCACGGTCTTCGCGTGGCATTCCTTCGACCACTACGGACAGATGGTGGAATACCTGCGGATGAACGGAATCGTACCACCCGCCAGCCGCCATTAAGGTTCGGCACCGATTTCCAGGGGGCTTGCGGCCGTCGCAAGCCTCTTTCCCCCCCAGATTCGGCCTCCCACGGGCCATCCCGGGCCATATGGCACTGAAGTGCTATTTACACTTCTGGGGGCAAAAAGTAACTTCAGCTTCCCCCTACATTCTGCGAGAAGTTGGCCGGACAGCAATCGGTTCCTTCCACAGGATTGAGTTGCGCATGGCTCCGCCTCAGCCGATGCGCTTGGTATTGCCGTTTTCGGGGAAGTGAAATGAAGAGGAAGAAACACGCTATGTATCTATCAGACGCCAGCCGCGAACAAGAAGTGAAGCAGGAGATTGAGAATTTTCTCAATGCCCTGAGCTCGTATCCCGACCGATTTGCCCAAGAGCCCCGCTTGAGCTTCCAGGAACACCTGTTTGACATAGAAACGGCGAGTCAGCACGTGACCGCCGCCGCACGTCGCCGCACGTTTGGGCACTGAAAGACCCTCGGAGCCTCCCGCTTAATCCGATCACGATTCGTTCGCTCGGCATTGCCTCGTCTTTCCGAATCACCTAGATCGTGCCCCACGGCTCTCGATCGCTGTGGGAATCAGTTCGGCGGTCAAACCCTGGCTCGCCAAATGCGTCTTCACCTTATTCTTCATCCGGCTCATGTTCGCCCGACCGTCCAGAAAAATAAGCACCGAGGGCCCAGCTCCGCTTAGAGCGCACCCGAGAATTTCCGAGTCCGAAGGAATCTTCTGCAAAGCGGGGAGCAATGGGCAAAGTGGAGCGCGATAAGGCTGGTGAACACGGTCCGCGAGTGCGGAAGCCAGAAGATCCCTTCTTCCTTGCACAAAGGCTGCAAGCAGCAGCATCGAATTCTGGATATTGCTCACCACATCATCGCGTGAATAGTGGGAAGGCAGGACCCGACGCGCCTCCTCGGTTGCCAGACTCCCCGCAGGGACGGCCAGCAGTAGCGACCACTTCCCTTTGGGCAAGAAGCGGGCGACTTGGGCCTCTCCCTCCGATAACATCCGAGCGACTGCCAGACCTCCGAGCCAGCAAGCGGCGGCATTGTCGGGATGGTGTTCACGACGAGATGCTTCCCCGATGATGCGGCTATCGTTCCAGCGCAACCTGCCGAAGTGAACCGCGAGAGCGATGCCCGCGAGACGAGCCGCGGCGGACGACCCACAACCTTTTCCAATCGGAATCTGATTGTCGATGTTGAGCGCGATCGGGATCGGTGGTTTGTTCTCAGACGCGAGGACCTCGCAATATGTGGTCAGTATCAAGTGGTTCTCGAGCTGGCCACAGATGGCTGCGTCTCTTCCCTTCGCCCTGATGACGAATTCGGGGGCGGATTGCGCCCGGATTTTGAGAAACAGCCGGAAGGCAAGAGCCGCTGCATCGAAAGCCGGACCCAGGTTGGCCGATGTGGCAGGCAGTTGGATCGTAAACGAGTTCCGAGTTCGCTTCCCAGTCATGCAGGTTGAGGGCAATTTTACAAGATGGCTAGCACGCGCCGCGCTTCTGCAGCACTTCCAGGACAGCATCAACTTTGGCCTCTACAACGATCGGCGCTCGTTGCTGGACAGAGAGAGCCGCAGCATCTTTCTCATACCCGGTGCCGGCAAACAAGTCTCCACGATGAAAGCCCAGAGTGAACTCCGGATCCTTCAGCAGGTGTCCGGTGAGAATCAGGACCACGCTCTCGGATGGCTTTACGAATCCTCGCTTCACCAGCTTCTTCAGTCCGGCCAGCGTCACTGCCGAGGCGGGCTCGCAGCCGACGCCGTCGGCTCCAATCTCTGCCTTCGCCAGAGCGATCTCGACTTCGCTGACTTCATCGACTGTGCCGCCGGTGGCCTGAAGAATGCGCACCGCCTTTTTCCAGGACGCGGGATTCCCGATACGAATGGCAGTGGCCATGGTTTCCGCGTGAACTGGTTCTAGCGACTTGCCGCCATTCTCCCGCATGGCGCGCACCAACGGGTTCGCACCCGCAGCCTGAATGATAGAAATCTTCGGCAGACGGGAAATCAGGCCAAGCTCCTTCATTTCAAGGCAAGCCTTGCCGATCGCCGAGGAGTTCCCGAGGTTCCCGCCGGGAACGATGATGTGGTCCGGCGGCGCCCAATCCAGCTGTTCCAGCAACTCGATCGCGGCGGTTTTCTGGCCTTCAATACGATAGGGATTCACCGAATTCAGCAGATAGACCGGGGCACGCTGCACCACTTCGTTTAAGACCCGCATGCATCCATCGAAGTCGGTCTTCAGCTGGCAAGTGACTGCGCCATAGTCGAGAGCTTGAGAAAGCTTGCCCCACGAAATCTTGCCTTCCGGAAGCAGCACCAGGCTGCGCAGGCCTCCGCGAGACGCGTAGGCCGCCATCGACGCCGAGGTGTTCCCGGTGGAAGCACATGCGACCCAGCGGAATGAGTGCTGGCGGGCGAACGAGGCGGCCGCCGTCATGCCGGTATCTTTGAACGAACCGGTCGGATTCATGCCCTGATGCTTGGCGCGCAAATGTTCGACTCCGGCGATGCGGGCACATCCCGGTAAGGCATAGACCGGCGTGTTGCCCTCGCGCAGAGTAATGGCGTCATCGGGGTCGCGAAGGGCGGGAAGGAGCTCACGAAAGCGCCAAACACCACTCTGATCAACTGCGGCACCGGAGAGCTTACGTTGCTGCCAGAGCGATTTCAGATCGCTGGCGGCATCCAGGACCCAGCCTTGATAAGAGATTTCCAGCAAATCGCCGCAGGAAGCGCAGCGGAAATTCGCGTTGGCGTCTTGTTGCTCCGCGCCGCATGCAATGCAGCGAAGCCGTGCTTCGCCGCGACTGAACTTGGATTCGAGCGCCGTTGAATGGGTCATTCGATAGGGTTACTTCTTGCCTCGAAGATAGGCGTCGGTCTTTTCCATCCAGTCCGCACGCGGAGGATTGAAGACGTCGAGATCCACCGTGTCTTCTACGGCCTCAGCCTTGTGCGGCACGTTGGCCGGAATGGTCAAAACCTCGCCCGCACGCACCACGATTTCTTTGCCATCGATCCAAAACTTGAGTGCGCCCTCCAGAATGTAGGTGAACTGCTCATTGATATGGCTGTGCTCGGGGACGACGCATCCCTTCTTCAGCAGCACCCGTGCCACCATGATCTGGTCGCCAACCACAAACTGGCGCTGCAGGAGCGGGTTCAGATCCTCAAGAGGAATTGAACTCCAGGCGACGTACTTTACTTCGGGTTTTCGGGCACGCTTGCTGGGGACAGTCTGGCGCAGCGCCTGAACTTTCTTCTTTGCGGGCTTCGTGGCGCGTGGCATCGTGCTTGATTATATAGGGCGAGCGCGCTGCCGGCAGGCTTGCCCTGTTCGACTCTGGCAGATAATCTTGAGCAAGCGCTGCAGAACTGTGACCCGTGGTCGATGACGGCTGCGCGCTCTCACCTAAAGGAGCATCATGAAACCGCATCAGCACCGGCAGGAGACTGAAGCTGTCCGTGGCGGTACCGATCTGAGCAAGAAGAACGGGCCTCTGGTGACGCCCATCTACCAGACTTCCACTTTCGAAGTTACCGATAACGAGCAGCAAGTGCGGGCCACTCCGACCGACATGTTTTATACGCGGTACGGGAACCCCACGAACACCGTGGCGGAGGCGGCCATTGCCGAGTTGGAGGGTGCGGATGCGGGCCTGATCTTTGGCGCGGGCATGAATGCCATCACAACTACCATCATGGCCCTGCTCAAGAGTGGCGATCACATTGTTGCGCAGCGGGACATCTATGGTGGCACCACCAAATTCCTCAGTCAATGGCTGCCGAAGTTCGGCATTGAAACCACATTCGTGGACACGGTGGAATATGATCAGCACGAAAACGCGATTCGCCCGAATACCAAACTGCTGTATTTGGAATCGCCGACCAATCCCACTCTCCGGGTCGTGGACCTCCGCAAAGTCGCGGCCATCGGCCAAGAGCCACAAACTGATCACCATGATCGACAGCACCTTCGCCACACCCATCAACCAGCGCCCCGTGGAGTATGGCATCGATCTGGTCATGCACTCCGGAACCAAATATTTCGCCGGGCACTCGGATCTGATCTGCGGAATCATGGCAGGACGCGGCGATCTGATCGAACAAATTCATCACACCCGAACCACGCTCGGCGGCAATATGGATCCGCATGCGGCCTGGCTTCTGCTGCGCGGCATCAAGACGCTGGCCGTGCGGGTGCAGCGCCAGAACCTGAACGCGCTACGCGTGGCGCAATTCCTGGCAAAGCATTCCAAAGTGCGAAAGGTAAACTATCCGTTTCTGGAAGGACATCCGCAGCACGCACTGGCCCTCGAACAAATGCAAGGTGGAGGCGGCGTGCTCAGCTTTGAGGTAGATGGCAGCGGCCAGGACGCTTGCCGGTTGTCGGAAGCACTCCGGTTGTTCACCCTGGCCCCCAGCCTGGGTGGAGTCGATTCCCTGGTATGCATCCCGGTGCTCACATCGCACGCGATGATCGCCGCCGATCAACGGGAGAAGATGGGAGTGAGGGAGCAATTGATCCGCCTGTCGGTAGGCCTGGAGAATGTGGATGACCTGATCGCCGACCTCGAGCAGGCCCTGAAAGTCGTCAGTGGCACACGGCAAACGGTAGTCGCCGCGCGCTAACGCCCACAAGAAAATGGACGGGCGTGACCGCCCGTCCCTCCATGGTTCCCACAAATCGCGGACTAACTCCAGCGGCCGCCTAAAAGATGAACTTCAGGCCCAGTTGCATGATGCGCGGGTTATGCGCACTGAGGAGTGTCAGAAAATCTGAACTGCCGCAAGGCGCGGACCCACAGGTGGCAGTTCCCGAATTCAAGTTAGCACTGTTCGCAGCCGCGGAACCCCCGTCTCCGCTGATATATCCAAACTGGGTGTGATTGAAGACATTGAAAGCCTCTGCGCGGAATTCGAACGCTAGCTGTTCCTTGATCGGAAATCGTTTGAACACCGCCATGTCGAAGTTCGTCCGGTTTGGATTGCGTAAGGAGTTGCGTCCGGCATTGCCGTAGGTTAGCGCTGTCGGCGCTGTGAACGCATTCGGGTTGTAGAGCTGCTTTCCGTCGGGATTGAACGGAATATTCTGGTTAGGGTCTCCGATCACTTGAGCGTAGGAAGCGATGCTGGTGATGCCATTCCCCGTACCTGCATTGTCGGAAAAATACGCGACCGTAAACGGGCTGCCGGTCGAGAAGCTGAAAATTCCGGAATACTCCCAGCTACCCAAAATCTTGCTCTTCCAGCCCTGATTCTTGAAGAATGGAAGGTCCCACACATAACCGGCATTGATGTTGTGCCGTTGATCGAAGTTAGAACTCGCGCGATTGGCGGCAGGATCGTATGCATTCACCAATACGCCATCCTGACGACTGGACGAATCGTCGATCGAGTGGCTATAGGTGTAGGCAAAATTTAGTTGAAGCCCGCCGACGCTACGCCGGACTCCCAGCTGCATCGCGTGATAGGTCGAGGAAGCCTTGTCCTCGAGGTGATTGATACTGGAATACCCTGGGTAGTTACGAAATAGATCCGCCACGGTGCCGCAATTAGCGATGCCCACGTACGTAGCGGGGCTAATCACGCCGGGCCCCCCGTAGGAAATCGGCGCTCCGCTTGATGTTGTACCGTCGATCGGAACGCCATAGGCATCGCTTGTGGTTCCGCAGTCTGTGGAACCGAACGTTTCCCCTGGGAGATAGGGGTTCTGGGATGCCGGCAATGGGTGAAGCTGGTTGAGGTCGCTGGTCCGAGTGAGGCGAGTGCCCTTGCTTCCCACATACGAGAGCACGGCGACCGTGTTATGAGCGATCTCATGCTCGATGTCTACGTGCCACTGTTGCATATACGGCCAATCAACTTTAGTTGGAATCGCTGTGACCCCGAGCGGGAAGATGGGCTGGGAGCCAGCACTGAATCCGGCACCAATATTGCTGTAGCCGATGATGTTATTTTGCGTGGCGGCGTTTGCCAACGGAGGAGAATTCTCCAGAGATTCCGAGTTCGCTTCGTTGCCGTTGGTGTGCTCGTAGAAAATCCCGTAGCCCCCACGAATCGCCCACTTGCCGTCGCCAAAGGGATCGTATGCGAAACCGATTCGCGGAGCCGGATTAAACAGATGCCCCTGCATGCAACCCACGGGCACCCCCGCAGTGACCCCGCACTGCACGATGCCGTTAGGCAGATTATTGACCGAGGGGGCGGCTCCATTCGCGGTCAGGTTCGTGACAGTACCAGTCGACGGATCTACCGTGGTGCCGCGGCTAAAGTCGTAGTGAGCAGGATCGAAGTTGAAAGCCTGGTGGTAGCGCTCCCGATACGTTCCGAAGAGACTAAGGCGCAGACCGAGGTTGAGAGTCAGTTTCGAAGTAACGCGCCAGTCATCCTGGAAGTAGGGTTCCAGGATCTTGTACCGGTTGTAGTACTTCACGAACCGGTCCTGCTGACCAAAGCTCGAAATGTTTCCGAGCAAGAGATCGGCAAAAGGATTCCCAGTCGAGATCGATGTGTTCGATGTGTCGAAGGTCAAGAAGCCGGGCACCGAACCGGCAGCTAGTTCCCCACCCAGCTCATTTTTCTGTGCGGCGACGAAATACGCTCCAAATTGGAGATTGTGCCGGCCGACAATCTTGCTGACGTTGTCGCGGTATGTGTAGGTGGGGTTGGCGTTGTAGGGCCCGTTGGGGATATAGCCGGCATCCTGGCCGAAGCCCTGGTTGTAGGCATTACCTCCCACGAGATTGATTCCGGGAACGACATTGCTGGCGGGGCTTCCCGGAAACAGCGTGCCGAACGTCGTATTCGATGGACGCTGCCAGGCACCGACGTTGTTCAGGATGATGTGGTCCGAAGTGTAGCTCGCGACAAATTCGTTTAGAAGAGTGGGAGAGAAGCTCGAAGTCAGCCGGGAAACAAGGCTGATACCCGGCCCCTTGAAGTTGGTTTGAATCGTCGGAAAGCTCCCCGCATTCGTCCACAAGGGAGTGGGATTAATCGTGTCCCATGAATCGTGAATGTAGCGAAAGGACAAGCGATGTTTGGAGCTGAGATTGTGATCGATGCGGAAGAGTTCCTCGCGCCAATTGGTGGGCTGGACGGGCGAAGCGTTGTAAAACTCCGCGCCGGGAACGCCGCTCGTCGGCAAAGGGATTTCGGCCAGAAGCGCCTGGACATTGGGGTCGTTGGGATTAAAACCGGCGGTAGTCAGATCAGGGGTGTACACACCGCCCACGAGCGGACAATCGGACATATCCGGCGGAGTGGTGGTGACATTGGGGCAAAGATCGGTGAAGTTCCCCATGCGCTCAGCGAGCGAGGGAACGGCGACGTTAAACGTCTGCCCTGGAACCCGGTCGCGACGCCATTCCTGCGACCAAAAGAAGAAAGTGTGGTCCTTCCAGATCGGCCCGCCAATGGTGTAGCCAAAATCATTCTTCTTGTAAGACGCGATGGGTTCCGGTGGTGCGTTGAAATAGTTGCGGGCATTAAACAAATCGTTGCGCACGAATTCGTAAGCGTTGCCGTGGAATTGATTTGTGCCCGACTTGGTCTCGACTTCAACGGTTCCCGAACCGCTGCGTCCGTATTGAGCGCCATAGTTTGACGTTAAGACCTTAAATTCTCCAATTGCTTCCAGGCTGGGATAGACGTTCAACGTGGTGTTGCTGCCGTTATCCATGTTGTCGCCGCCGTCGAGCTCCCAGTTGTTGTATTCGGTGCGACCTCCGTTGATGCTGTAAGATACGTTGCCGGCGATACCCACGGCGCCTTCATCCTGTCCAGTTTGATTGCTTACGCCGGGGACAAGCGTCACCAACTGGGTGAAATTGCGGCCGTTGAGTTCGAGCTGCGTAATCTGCTTTCCACTCACCGTGCCTGATAAATCCGAGGACTGGGTTTCCACCTGGGCGATGCTGGTACCCTCGACGGTCACCTCCGTGGACGCGGCCCCCACCTGCAGGCTTACATCCACCCGCGCTTTTTCCGCGACCCGCAGAATCACTCCGGTCGCCTGAAACTTCTTGAAGCCCTGGGCGCTGACGGTCAAATTCACTGCACCCACGGGCAGACCTGCGGCCAGGTAGTCGCCAGTGTCATTGGTGGTGGTTGTCCGATTAATGCCCTTGTCAGCATTTGCGACCGTCACCTGGGCACCCGGTACCGCGGCTCCCGTGGAGTCGGTGACCGTGCCGGTGATGGAAGCGGTGTCTTGCGCGAATAGAGCGGGGATGTAGAGAACGGAGACGAGCACGACCAAACCAAGGAGACGGCGTTTCATGATCTACTCCCTTCGACCCGCAATCTGCACTAATCCAAGCCGCCAGGCCACGGCAGGAACCGTGACTCTAGCGCTATTCCCTCACAACCCAACGTGACTTCGATCACTAGGACTTGTGACAACCTACCCGAGCCACCCCACAAGCGGTGAAAGCGTTTATTAAAACGAATGAATAGTGCGTTAAGCCCTATTTTGTGTCAAGCGAAAAATGCTCCCTCCGCGGTGGAAAACCCCGGCTACGGCAACTTTTCGAGCAGGCTGCGGGTCGATTCCCGCACCGCCAGTTCGGGTACCACCTTGCGATGCACGGCTGCGATCTCCCGCTTTTCCAGCACCGCGTTGATGCCGTCCAGAACAATGCTTACGGCCATCGAACCCATGGTCTCCATCGGTTGCCGGATGGTAGTCAGTGGCGGCGTGTAGAGGCTGGAACCAGCAACGTCATCAAAACCGGTGACCGAACACTGCTCCGGCACTCGAAGACCGGCCTTGGCCAGAGCACGTATGGCTCCGAAGGCAGTCATGTCGTCAAAGGCCATCAATGCGGTAAAGGGATGCTTCCGGCGAATCAATTCCTCCGTTAATTTGTAACCGGCTTCAAAACTCGAAATCGGATCGCGCGACTCCGGAAGATCCACAATGAGGTCTTCATCGAGCTCGAGGCCGCTGGCTTTCGCAAAATTACGGACCCCCTTCCAGCGTGGCGCGCTATCGCCGAGCGTCTTGGGACCTCGAATAAAGGCAATGTTCCGGTGACCGAGTGAGTGCAGGTGTTCTACTGCGGCGTAGGCTCCAATTTCGTTGTCGACGGTCACCGAACTGATAGAGCCGGTTTTCAGTTCGCGTCCGATCATCGCCGTGGGAATGCTGCTCTTCTCCAGGTCGGCCAGGACGTCGATGTCCACGAAAAGCCAGTTGGCCAGCACAATCAGCGCTTCCACGCGACGATCGAGCAACATCTCGAGATAACGCTCGAAGCGGCTGCGTTCGTTGTGAACATCGGTCAGAATGGGAAGATACGATGCCTGATAGAGAGAGTTTTCGATGCCGCGCAGGATCAGCGTACAGTACGGGTCGGTCATGTCAAAGACCATGACACCCACGGTATGGCTACGTCTGCTCCGTAAAGAACGGGCAAACAGGTTAGGGCGATACCCGAGTTTTTTGGCTGCGCGCTCGATGCGCTTCTTGGTCGCGGCGGGAATATAGCGAGCGAGCGGAGCGTTGTTGAGGACGATCGAGACGGTAGTGGAGGAAAAACCGCTCTCCCTGGCTACATCACGAATGGTAACCATCGAGCCCTTTATCCTCCGAGATTCAACCTGCCGCCCATTCCGGCGCTCCCTCACGGAACGCATGATGCTTGAAATTCAGGCGTTTGCTGGCGGACACTAACAGTAGAGTGAAACCACTGTCAAGCAATCTCGTGCGATGCACCACGATCGTGCCGCTTTTCCTGGCACTGTTTTCGGTCTGCGTTCTGGGTCGCACGCACGCCGCGGAAACCGCATCGACAGATCCGGGACAACTGTTCCAGCAAGGTCAATCAGCCTTAAAAAGAGGGAATTTAGACGAGGCCGAGCATGCTTTCCGCGGAGTGCTGACGCTAGACCCCCAAGCGGCGGCCGCCTATGCCAACCTGGGGGTCATTGCCATGCGGCGCAAGCAATGGCCGGAAGCATTGCAAATGTTGCACAAGGCCGAGCAAATGGCGCCCGAACTTTCGGGAATCCGGCTGAATATTGGGCTGGTGTATTACCGTCAAAGCGACTATCGGTCGGCGATCGCGCCGTTTGAATCGGTAGTGCACGACATGCCCGATCTGGTGCAGGCCCGTTATCTTCTTGGCCTTTGCTACTTTTTCACTGAACGTTACGCCGATGCCACGAAAACGCTCGAGCCCCTTTGGCTGCAGGAGTCAACGAACCTGAATTATCTGTATGTGCTGGGCAATGCGGCGCACAAGGCCAATCGCCCGGATCTCGATCAACGCGCTCTCGAACGGATGGCGGAGACCGGGCAAGATTCACCCGAAATGCACCTGTTCATGGGAAAGGCGCATCTGAACCGCGAGGAATACGACGACGCCATCACCGAACTGCAAGAGGCCGCGAAGCTCAATCCGAGACTACCCTTCGTGCATTTTTATCTCGGGATGGGCTACGTGAAGAAGCAGGATTTCGAACACGCCAAGGCAGAGTTTCTGAAAGATGTCGCCGTCGAGCCCGACGTAGCCTACAACTACGATCAGCTAGGCCTGATCTATTCGCAGCAGCAACACGACGTGGAAGCCGAGAGAAACCTGCGGAAAGCGCTGCGCCTCGACCCTACACTCACCAGCTCGCATTACGAACTGGCACGCGTCTATCTGAAGCAACACAAGTACCACCAAGCATTGACCGAGATCGACGCCGCCACAAAGTTGGATCCCAAGAGTTCTCCCATTCACTATGTCCGCGGTCAAGTACTGGAGCGATTGGGCCGTACAGAAGAGGCCAAGGCGGAGATGAACGAGGTCACCAAGATCACCACCGGTCTGCGCAACCAACGCCAAAAGGAGCTCTACAACGCTCCCTTGCCCAACCCGGAGTTAGCTCAGGAGCCGCAATAGGCGCCGGTCTTTGATAGACTTAGCAGGCTACGCGGTTCCTCGTCACCGGCAGACCCAAGGGCTCAACCAAACATTAACCGAAAGGCTAAGGAGGACCGTCCATGAAACGCACACTCCGCATCGTTGGAATCGTCTTCGCCGTAATCCTGGTGGCGATCATTGCCCTTCCCTTCCTGATCAACGTGAACAGCTTCCGCCCCAAACTGGAATCGGAGTTGACGACGGCGCTCGGTCGCGAGGTAAAGGTCGGCAATCTGAAACTTTCCATCATTTCAGGCAGTGTTTCGGCGGAGGATTTGTCGATCGCCGATGATCCGGCGTTCAGTAAGAGCCCATTCATTCGCGCGAAATCGCTCGACGTCGGTGTTGACCTGATGGCGCTGATTTTTTCCAAAGAGCTGCACGTCAACGATCTGACGCTTTCTCAGCCCGAAATTTTCCTGGTGCATTCGGCTTCCGGGAAATGGAACTTCTCCAGCTTGGGAGAGAACTCGGCCGCAAAGCCCAGCACTCCCGCGCCTGACAAATCGGCAGATTCATCGAATGCGAATCTTTCGGTCGCAAAACTCGAGGTGAAAGACGGCCGAGTGACGGTGAGCAAGGCAAACTCTTCGGCCAAGCCGCGTATTTACGACAAAGTGAATATTGAAGTGCGGGGATTCTCCTTCACATCACAGTTCCCCTTCACGCTTACGGCAAATCTACCCGGCGGTGGGAGTGTGAAGCTCGACGGAAATGCGGGTCCAATCAACCCCACGGACGCTTCGCTGACGCCGGTGAACGCAAAAATCCTGGTCAAGCAATTAGATTTGGCGGCGTCGGGCTTCATCGATCCGGAGTCCGGAATTGCGGGCATCGCCGATTTCAACGGCACCGTTTCCTCCAATGGAAAAGCCGCGAAAGCTCAAGGTGTCCTCTCCGCCGACAAACTGAAGCTGTCACCCAAGGGACAACCCTCGGCAAAACCCGTGCAGGTCACTTATACCGTGATTCATAACTTGGAGAAGCAGTCTGGAGAGCTTACCCAAGGCGAAATCGCGATTGGCAAGGCACTGGCGCAGCTGACCGGAGCCTATCAAATCCAAGGCGACACGACCTCCCTGAACATGAAGCTCAATGGACAGGGGATGCCGGTTGACGACCTGGAGGCGCTGCTCCCTGCCCTGGGAGTCATTCTTCCTTCCGGCTCGTCTCTCAAAGGCGGGACTCTTTCCACGAATCTCGATATCACCGGCCCCGTCGACAAACTCTTGATCGTCGGACCCATCAAGCTATCGGACACTCGTCTCGCGGGGTTTGATCTCGGATCGAAATTATCGGCCCTCTCCAAATTCACCGGCGCAAAAACCGGATCCGACACTTCGATTCAGAATCTGAGTACCAACGCGCGCGTAGCTCCGGACGGCATTCGGACGGATAACGTCAACCTTACAATTCCCGCGCTAGGAGTCTTGACCGGCGCGGGCACCATCAGTCCTGCTGGCGCGCTCAACTACAAGATGAATGCTGCTCTCAGCGGCGGCGGCGCCGTAGGCGGGCTCACCCAATTGGCCGGCATGGGCGGCGGCGGGAAGAGCGTGGGTATTCCTTTTGCGATTCAGGGAACGACCTCGAACCCAACGTTTATCCCCGACGTGCAAGGGATGCTGGGAAATCAACTGGGGAACGCGTTGAAGTCTCGAATCCCGGGAGCAAATACCGGAAATTCGCCGGTCAATGCCCTCACCGGCTTGTTCGGAAAGAAAAAGAAATAATTGAAGAGCGCGAATCGTTCCCATGGCGGCCCGTGCAGGTGCGCGAGCCGCTTTTGTTCTTAGATGTACCCCAAGCCGGCGAGACGATCGTGAATGAGCTTGGCTGCTTCGTCGGCGTCGGTGCCGCCGTCTGACATTTTCTTTTCCATTCCGGCGACCAGCGACTTTCCCTGCATCGCCCCAGGAATCTCGTACCCCGCCAAGTCGAGCAGGGTTGGAGCCATATCGAGCAGGCGCGCGCCTTCGTACTCGCCCCTGCAAGGGACAATTCGGCGCAGCCAAAATGAAGAACCCGTATTCCGCGTGATTGCATCCATCGGAATCGTCTTGCTCCAGGCAAAGTCGCGAATGACCGACCGAGCCAGTCGACCGCCAGAAAAGACCTCCGAGCGAGACCATCAGGTCGGGAGCAATATTGCGCACCTCGTGATAAATCTCCCGCGGCTTGAAGACCAGCGCTTGTAAAGAACGGCCGCTTTCGTCAGTAAGGGATTGCAACCGAATCTTCAGCTCATTTTCAAGAGACGCGCATTGCTCCGGCGGAATCACACCCTGCGGCTCGCGTCCTTGCACGTTGAAAAACACACGAGCACAGTAACCGCCTTCACTCCAAACTTTCGTTCGACCCCAGTCGATCTTGAGCTTCTCAAACGGAGTCGGTGTTGACGGATATTCGTGCAGCACCAGGAAGCCTTCGCGGATCAGCCATTGGTTCAATGCAAAAACGCCATCCAGGCGCTGTGCGCCGTAAGCAGAGAGCACCAGCACAACGGTTTCGTTGTCGATAGCTTCGAAGACCGCCCCTACCTGCTCATCCAACCAGCGGTAGTAATCGGGGATGACATCTTGGTGAGCGTTGCCAGGACGAAACCGGAGGTGCTTTTCGTCGAAATTTTCCCAGTACCGGTGCTGTAAGAGGTCGAGCCCCCTGTCTACGCACTGAAAGTAGTCCCACTTCCCTTCCGCCAGAAGCCGCTGTGCGACTTGCCATTGCTTAGCGCTCACCCGGAACACTTCTACCTTGAGCCCATCTTTCTGGTCGCTGCGATCTGGGTCAACATCTACCGGATATTCGGCGACCAGTTCTTTCAGGCTAGAAGATCCGCCACCGACTCGTCGCGGCCGATCGTTTGGCGGAACCCCGACAAGGATCGAGCTCTTCCCTTTCTCTGCGAGGTGATCCCAAATCGCCGGCGTCTCGAGCACGCCGCCCTGAATCAACGTCGGCGCCTCGTAGGAATGGTTCGCGCGATTGCGGTTTCCGTAAACGCCGAGCGAGCCGGGATCCCGACTACTGCTGAGGCTCATCCATGCAGGAATGGATTCCGGAGGAACCACGCTCTCGAGAAGCCCGTAGACGCCGGCGTCCATGAGCCGGCGAAGATTCCCGAGACGCTCGTCGCGGAAAACAACCTGCGGGGCGCCACCTTCAAATCCAAGCACGCAGATCTTCATGGGAGTTCCGGAAAGATTATAGAAGCGAGCGGCCTTCCATCGTGCTGGGAAGGGTCACTCCAAGATAATTTAAGATCGTCGGCGCCAGATCGAGGATGTTTGCGTGATTGTGAATCGGGGCATGATTCATGAACAAGATCCCCGGCACCGCGTCAGGATCGACAATGTGATCTCCGCTCCAGCGTCGCAGGTTGTCGGTCACGAATTCATTCGAAAAGCCACCAACCGCGGACTGCCAGGACACGCGAAAACCCGGGTAGAAGTTCACCAGAAGATCGGGCGCGCTGCCCACAAACGGCCCTGCATACAGCTCTTCCTTGCGGGACACACTGCGGACTGCGGGACGATGTGTGTTGGGATCGGGCAACTCGGCGAGCCCGGTCTGAATGGCATGGCGAACGCGCTCCGCCTCGCCGTTCTCCTCCAGGATTCCTTGCCCCTCGCGGCCTTTCAAGTTCAGGTAGATTCCGCCCAGCCCGACGGCATAGGCATAGGTCTTGGACCAATCGACCGAAGGGAATCCTTCTCCCAAGTCTTCTCCGGGCTTGCGGCCATCTTTCAGCGTGAGCAGGCCGTTCTGCCAAAGCCAAGTATTGGTGTCGAAGGCCCGGCGAAAACTTCCGAAGCCGTGATCCGAAAGCACAAACAGCAATGTGTTCTCATCGACCTTGTCGAGTACCGGAGAAAGCAGTTGGTCACAACGCTGGTAGTGCTCTTCGATCCGCGTCGCCAACTCCGGCGCCAGGCCGGCTTCGTATCCTGGGTGTTTGGGGTCGCGGAAACGCCACATCATGTGCTGCACGCGATCGGGCGTATCGAACAACGTGAAGAAAAAGCCCTCGGTGAAACGATCCAGTTCGAAGCGCATCACCCGCTCGCGCTCGCGCAATACCAGTTCGCAATGCTGCAGGTAGGCGGCTTCGTCGAGCCGTCCGTTGTTAAGACCATTGTGTTCTTCGGCCATGCCGAGCGTGGAAAACAATCCAACTTTTTCTGCTAGCTCTTTGGCGTAATCGCCGGGGGAGGAAACCGGAAAAAGCGGCGCGGCGGGATCAAAGTTGACCGCCGAAACATAGAACTCGAGGTGCGGTTCAAGCTGCCGCACATAGAAACGGGCGATCCCTGTCACCGATTGCAACATCGAGAATTTGAACTTAAAGCGAACCCACTCGCTCCAACTTTTTTCCGCCACCTCAAGTTTGGCCGGTGTACCGCCGGTCTGGATGAGGAGCTTGCGCCCCGGCTTATCGACCTGAACTCGAATATCGCAACAAGTGTCGGTGGGCGGCGATTGCCGCGTATTACGCGGGCCAATCACGCGAGTCGCGAGATCACTGCCGGAATCGAGCAGCACCAGTTGCTCGCTCTCCTGGGCCGTTGCGCTTCGGTCCTGCGTGTAAAACGTTCCCTTGCTCTGACTGCCACGCAGATCGGGGACGCCTACTCCAGCCAGCATCTTTCCTTGCAGAACTTCGGGAGGAAAAGTGCAAGGACACCTCAGGACGACACTGGGGATGCCCGCTTGCGTGAGTGGTTGCCAGAGCGGGACACCTTTTCGCTGGTTCACCACCCTGGGTTGCGCCAGCATGTTCTTGGGCCGCTCAAAACGGCTGAGGGCGGCGTCGGGCTGGTAGGTTTGAGGGTCCCTCGAAACGAAGTCGAAAATCCCATGTCCACCGGGATTCGTCCCGGTCACGAACGATGACCACGCCACGGGAGTCTGCGCCGGATAGGTCGTTCGCAAACGCGAATAGCTCCCCATCTCGCGGATCCTGGCGAGATTCGGAAGCTCGCCGCGGCCAAGCATGGCTTCGACAATGCTGGGCTCAAGCCCGTCCAGCCCGATAACAATCACTTTTTTGCGCAAGAAGCGGACCTGAAATTAAGGAGTCTTCGGAGAAGCAGGGTTGGAGGTCTCCGTCGCCGCAGCCTCCGGAGAACGCCGAAACTTGCCGATGACCTTGAAGAACGTGCCAGCTACCTTATTCCAAAAAACCAGCAGCAGCCCCAGCAGACCGGCTAGGCCGGAAGTAACCCCCATCACTTGATCGGGTCCGGCATAAAGGGCAAACAGAAATTCAGGTCGCATAGTTTCTCGGTATTTCTCCTAAGTCTTGCGGGCGGCTGTATCGCCAGCCCAATCTGCGGGATGCATTGATTTTACGGGAGAGGAAGGCAATGTGAATACTAAAATTTCTACCGTCGCATCCGAGCTGGCACCCTGGTGGCCATGACCTCGTAACCTACTTCGTGGCTGGCCGCGCGGCAACTCCACGCGGCTTGGCCATCAATTCGTGCATCGTCTCGTTCAGCTTCTCGGCAGTCTCTTTTCCAGCCGGCGTGCTGATCAGATTGTCGGACTCGTCGGGATCTTTAGTCCAATCGTAGAGCTGCAGTCCCAGGCTCGAATGCACAATCAGATGCCACGATCCCTGAACCAGTGACTGCATCGAGCCTGACATGGCGCTGGGCACGCGGCGGACCGCTTCCCGCTCCTGCTTGGCAAAAAAGTGATTTTCTGCCAACTCCGAGAGCGCGAGGGGACGACCCGAAACCTCGGGAGCACCGCTCCACAATTGGCGTAGCGAATCTCCGGCAAACACCTGCTGCACGCCTCCTAGCAAGTCCATCACGGTCGCGGGAATTGCAGCGTTCGAAACATTGAGCGCGATGCGGCGTCCCGTAGGAATGTGCCCCGGATACCAGAACACCAGTGGGACACGAATCAGTTCGCGATAGAGCGCCGCGCCATGACTCTCCAGACCGTGCTGGCCCAGGGATTCGCCGTGGTCGGACGTAATTACTACCAACGTGTTCTGGCCGAGGCCGCGGCGATCTAGCTCCGCCATCAGTTGAGCGATCGTGTCATCTACATAACGAATGCTGTCGTCGTATAGGTCGACGGGATCGTTCTGGGGCCAAGGCCGTACAAATGAGCGCGGCCCTCCGTAGGGAGCGTGCACGTCGAAGTAGTTGAGAAAGGCAAAGAAAGGACGCTGCCTGGGCCCGTGATCAATCCAGTCGAGCAACTCCTGATTTACCGCTGTGGCCCGTTTGCGCACTCCTTGCGCGCCCCCGAAGCTGCCCGACCCTTCCTCGTCCGAGTCAAGAATGGAGTCGAAGCCAATCCATCGGAAGAAGCGCTTAGGCTTGCTTCGATCGGTGCGCGACAAGTAGATTCGCGCGAATTCCCTGCCGTATAGCGTTCTGACGAATGCATCGGCAGGAGAGTGAAAGTAATCCTCAAAGTGCGTCATGCCGATGCCGAAGCCCAGATCGCGGGAGAAGTACGTCCGATTGGCCGAAAATCCCGCCGTACGGTAGCCGCGTTGCTCCAAGGCTTCACCCAGCGTGGGATAACCATGGAAACTAGGCACCGCACGCCCAAAGACCGGCATGCGCGGGACGGCCCCCATGCCATGCTCAAACTGGTAACGTCCGGTCATGAGCGAAACGTGCGAAGGAAAACTCCACGAGCAGGTCGCGATGGCGTTCTCGAAAAGAACACCCTCCTTTGCCATCCGGTCGATCGTGGGACTCGTGAGACGGGAGTATCCATAGGAAGCAAGATGATCAGCACGCAACGTGTCAATCACGATGACTAGAACGTTCGGCGCATCCGCACGATGCGACAGGAAGTCGGGCAAGTTCCCGACTCTCGCGAAAACGCCCGCCTCCCTCCACGATCGCCAAGGTGAGCAGGCCCACGACTGCGACCCAGGGTCCGGTTTTTCTCCAGAAAGAAATCAGTCGCCCTTCGTGCTGGGACATCCAGCGCGTGAAAGCAAAAGCGGCGCCTACGGCAAACAACAAGGAACTCCAGTGATAGAGGCGGCCCGTCAACGTAAGCCAGTCGTAAAGCGACAAGGCCGTCACTGCAAAGACGAGAATCCTAAGAGCGGGCAGGCGAAACCAGACGTACTGAATGAGCCACGCAATCACTGCCAGAAATGAGAAGAAAATTACATCGACAAGCGGTGAAATCCAGAGGATCGGTTCCGAAACATGGATCATCGGCCCCCATCGTGCCCAGTTCAGCCTCTGGAACAGAAGCAAGCCAGCGCCTTCGATCAGTCCCGTCAGAACTGCGAACCAAAGAGCGACGAGAAGGAGGGTCGCTACAGAAGTCTGGGACCTGGAATTTGCATTCTCAGTAAGGGGTCTCGACAAGGTGATTTCCGCTCGACGCAACTTCGTTAGTGTACGTCAACCACATGCGCAGCGACGATCGGGTTGTCCTGCGAATGACTCGAGCGAGGCTGGTGGCCGTGAGCGCCCTTCGGAGTGGGCACCCTGGTCGAGATTGGTTTCTCACGGCTTTCCTCACGGCATCGGTTACCCAAGACCGAGACGTGACCTCCCGCAAACGGGAAGACAATCGTTCAGCGGTCTGCTGCCCTGCATCCGTATCGGCCAGATTCGTAAGCTCTCTTGGATCCTTCACCCAGTCATAGAGCTGGAAGCCGTATTCTTTGTGCACAATCAGTTGCCATCGCCCGTCGATCACGGACTTCATGGCCCCCGTGCTGGCGGTCGGGACTTCAGTTTCCGGGCGTCGATTGTGCCTCGGAAGGTACCTGTGTTGTGCCAGCTCTGAGAGTGGATCCGGCCAATTGGGCGCGCTCTCAGGATTGGCCCACAACGCATTGAGCGGTGGACCGGGAAATTCCGGCGGAGCGCCCGCGCTCAGCAAATTCATCACCGTCGCCGGAATGCCGGTGTTGGTCACGTTGGTCGAGATTCGCTGGCCTGCGGGGACATGGCTGGGAAACCAGAAGATCAGTGGAACATGGACTTGCTCGCAATAGAGGGCCTGGCCATGGGTGGGGAGGCCGTGTTGTCCGAGTCCCTCGCCGTGATCCGAAGTAATGACGACGATCGTGTCTCGGCTCAGGCCGCGTTTTTCGAGCGCCAACCTGAGCTGGCCGATGGCATCGTCGACGTACCTGATGCCGTCGTCATAACGGTCGACGGGAGAGTTTTCCGGCCAGGGCTTTTGGTAATCGCGAGGACCGCCATAAGGCTCGTGAACATCAAAGTAATTGAGAAAAGCGAAGAACGGGCGGCGATTCGAATCGATCCAACTGATGACCTCGCGATTTACTACTGGAGCCCGTTTTCGTATGCCGGGCGCTCCTCCGTTGGCACCTACGCCCTCGTCGTCCGGGTCGAGCAAGGAATCAAAACCTAACCAGCGCAAAAGGCGCTTTGGTTTACTTCGCGTCGAGCGCGACAAATAGATTCGAGAGAACTCTCGCCCGTACAGCGTCCGTACCCACATGTCTGCCGGAGATTGAAAATAGTCCTCGAAGTGCACAAATCCGCGCCCGAAACCGAGATCGTGGGAGAACCATGTGCGGTTCGCGGAAAAGGCTCCTGTGCGATAGCCGCGACGCTCCAGTGCCTCCCCCAATGTGAGACTCCCGCGAAAACTGGGTTCGGTCGAACCCAATACCGACATCGGTTGGACGTTCGTCACGCCATGCTGAAATAAATAAAGGCCGGTCAATAGTGAGACGTGCGAAGGTAGGCTCCAGGAACACGGGGAGATTGCGTTTTCGAACAAGATGCCCTGCTGGGCGAGGCGATCGATATTCGGGCTGGTGAGGCGCGGATAGCCGTAAGAAGAAAGATGATCGGCACGTAGAGTATCGACAACGATCACCAACACATTGGGCGAGCCCGGTGAAGCGGAAGGGAGTCGCGCGAGTTCTCGTTGCTCGGCGAACCGGCGTCCACCTTGAACTGCGACGAAAGCCAGAAGACCGCCTGCTACAACCCAGATCACGCTTCGCCGGCAAAATGAAATCACCGTAACCTGTCGCGGCTGCGCCCATCGCATGAACGCCACGCCCACACCTATCGCCAACATCAAACAACTCCAGTGGTAAAGGCGCGCGGTGAGAGTCAGAAAATCATAAGCGGCAAGCCCGGACAAGAGGAACATTAGAACGGTAAAAACGTTGAACCTTGGGACAGCGCGCGCGCAACCCACCACAATCAGCGTCAGGAGCGAGAATAAGATCGTATCCGATAGTGGAGAGATCCATAGGATCGGGGCGGAGACATGGATCATCGGTCCCCAAGACGCCCAGTTGAGCCGCTGAAACAGCATCAACCCGGCGCCTTCGATCAGCCCCGTCAAGATCCCGAACCAGACAGCTGTGAGCAGAAGATCAGCGAGAGAAGGCCGATCGCCGAAACGCTCGATTGGCCTGAAAATTGGCAACACGAATTTCCGCCCCAAGAGAAAGTGGGGCTAGTGTACGCCGATTTCGACGGAGAGCAATAACTCAATCGGCTGCGGTTGGACTCGGAGCAATCGGTGGCAACTCGGGTCCCACGATTCCCCGGCGGCGCCTTACCCACCAGCGGAAGCGATCGAGATAAAGGTAGACGACCGGCGTGGTGAAGAGCGTCAGCATCTGGCTGACAATCAATCCTCCGACGATGGTAATGCCCAGCGGACGGCGCAGTTCCGAGCCGGTGCCAGTCCCCAGAGCTAACGGCAGACCGCCCAGAAGCGCAGCCATGGTGGTCATCATGATGGGACGGAAGCGCAACAGGCACGCCTCGTGAATCGCATCCAACGGCGACTTCCCTTCCTTGCGCTCCGCATCCAGCGCGAAGTCGATCATCATGATGGCATTCTTCTTCACGATGCCAATCAGCAGGATGATGCCGATCATGCCGATGACGTTGAGTTCGTTCCCAGTGAGCAACAGCGCCAGCAGCGCGCCTACGCCGGCGGAGGGTAGCGTGGAGAGAATGGTGATGGGGTGGATGTAGCTCTCGTAAAGCACTCCTAGCACGATGTAAACCGTCAGCAACGCCGCCATGATCAGTATGGGCTGACTGGATAAGGAGTCGCGGAACGCCGCCGCCGTTCCCTGGAAGCTGGCATGAATGGTGGTAGGAAGTCCAATCGACCGCTCCGCTTCGTCAATCACTTCCGTGGCCTGGCCCAGCGAGATACCCGGAGCCAGATTGAAAGACAGGGTCACCGAAGGATATTGTCCCTGATGGTTCACTGCCAGCGCCGTGTTAGAAGGCCCGAAGTGCGTGAAGGCAGACAGCGGCACCATGGTGCCGCCCGAAGAACGGACGTAGATGGCCTGCAGAGCATCCGGGCTGGTCTGGAACTCGGGTGCGACTTCCATCACCACGTGATACTGGTTGAGCGGCCGATACATCGTGGAAACCTGCCGCTGGCCAAAGGCATCGTAAAGGGCGCTGTCGATGGCCGCAGCGCTGATGCCTAAACGCGAAGCGGTATCGCGGTCGACAATCACTTTCGCCTCCAGACCGTGATTCTGCTGGTCGGTATTCGCGTCGCGCAACTGCGGCAGCGTGCGCAGCTTGGCCAGCAGGCGTGGCGCCCATTCGTTCAACTCGCTCAGATCTTCCCCTTGCAGCGTGTACTGGTATTGGGCCTGACTCTGCCGGCCGCCGATGGTCAGATCCTGGGCAGCTTGCATGTAGAGAGTCGCGCCCGGCACCACCGCCAACTTGCCGCGCAGGCGGTTGACCACCTGGTCCGCACTCACCTTGCGCTCGCTCAGAGGCTTCAATGTAATGAACATGCGCCCCTGATTCATGGCGGTATTGCCGCCGGCGAATCCCATCACGTTTTCAACCGCGGGGTCTTTCATCACGATGCCGACGAACTGCTGCATCTTGGCCCGCATCGCATTGAAGGAGATGTCCTGCGCCGCCTGCACTGACCCTGCCAGTCGCCCGGTGTCCTGCTGCGGAAAGAATCCTTTGGGCACGACTACGTAAAGGTAAACACTCAGACAAGCAGTGAGCACGGTTGCGCAGAGCGTAAAGAACTGATGCCGCAATACCCACTCCAGCGCAATCTGGTACCAGCGGTGGATGGCATCGAACCCGCGCTGGCTCCCGTGGAAGAACCATCCGTGTTTCTCTTCGTTGATCGGCTTCAGGAACTTGGCGCACATGGTCGGAGTCGTGGTAAGCGAGACCACCAGCGAAACGCCGATCGCGGCGCTTAGCGATACTGCAAACTCACGAAACAGGCGGCCGACGATGCCTCCCATCAAAAGAATGGGAATGAAAACGGCGACCAGCGACGAGCTCATGGAAAGAACCGTGAATCCAATCTCGCGGGCACCGCGGAAGGCAGCCGGTACCGGGGGCATGCCTTTCTCGAGATAGCGAGTGATGTTCTCGAGTACGACAATCGCGTCATCTACCACGAAGCCGGTCGAAATGGCGAGCGCCATCAACGAGAGGTTGTCGAGGCTGTATCCCAGCAGATACATGACGCCGAACGTGCCCACCAGAGACAGCGGCACGGCCACGCTGGGGATGACGGTCGCACGAACCGTCCGGAGAAATAAGAACACGACCAGGATCACCAGGATGATGGAAACGATCAGCGTGACTTCAATATCGTGCACCGAGGCGCGGATTGTGACCGTGCGATCGAGAACCATCTTCAGATGGATCGCGGGTGAAATTGCGGCCTGCAATCGCGGCATCTCCTCCCGGACCCGATCCACGGTGTCGATGATGTTGGCGCCGGGCTGGCGGAATACGATGATCAGCACCGCCGGTTTTCCATTCGCTAAGCCGATGTTGTGAATGTCTTCGACAGCATCCCGTACGTCCGCCACGTCTCCCAGGCGAACCGCCGCACCATTCTGTTGGTTATACGCAACAACGATTTTCCTGTATTGGTCCGCCTTCATCAGCTGATCGTTGGCGGTAATCGTCCACGCGTCGGAATCGTCGGAAACCTGTCCCTTGGGCCGATTCGCATTCGCGGCACCGAGCGCGGTGCGAACTGTGTCGAGACCAATGCCCAACTTGTTCAACAGCGCCGGATTGACTTCGGCCCGCACTGCCGGGCGAGCTCCTCCACCGACGTACACCTGACCGACGCCGTCCACTTGGGAGAGCTTTTGCCCGAGGATGGAATCGGCTGCGTCGTACATGTTCGGCAACGTGACCGTGTCCGAAGTCAACGCCAGAATCACGATAGGAGCGTCGGCGGGATTCACCTTGCGATACGTGGGATTGCCGGGCATGTACGACGGAAGCTGGCTGCGTGCGGCGTTGATCGCGGCCTGCACGTCGCGTCCAGCTGCGTTGATGTCCCGGTTGAGATCGAACTGCAGCACGATACTGGTGGAACCCAGCTGGCTGGTGGAAGTCATCTGGTTCACGCCGGCAATTCGTCCAAATTGGCGTTCCAGGGGCGTGGCTACGGCCGATGCCATGGTCTCGGGACTGGCTCCCGGAAGCCCCGCGCCCACTACGATCACGGGAAACTCCACTTGTGGAAGGGGAGCAACCGGCAGGAAATTAAAAGCCAACGCTCCCGACATCAACAGAGCGATGGTCAGCAGCGACGTTCCAATCGGCCGCCGGATGAAGGGAGCAGAAACATTCATCGTTTAGTCTCCCGTCATGGGCTCCTCGATCGGATTGCCGATGGAGAACCGTTCAAATCGCGTGGCCAGCCGGTCAAACCACAAATAAACAACCGGAGTCGTAAAGAGAGTGAGCAACTGGCTCAGCAGAAGTCCGCCCACGATGGTAATACCCAGCGGATGCCGCAGTTCCGATCCCGTGCCGCGGCCGAGTGCCAACGGCAGGCCGCCCAGCAAGGCCGCCATCGTCGTCATCATGATCGGGCGGAAGCGCAACAGACACGCCTGGAAGATCGCCTCTTCCGGGGCCTTCTTCTCCACGCGTTCGGCTTCCAGAGCAAAGTCGATCATCATGATGGCATTTTTCTTGACAATACCGATGAGCAGAATGATTCCGATCAATCCCACCACGCCCAGATCGTTCCCCGTGAGTAGCAAGGCGAGAATCGCTCCCACTCCGGCCGAGGGCAAAGTGGACAGAATGGTGATGGGGTGGATGTAGCTTTCATACAAAACGCCCAGCACGATGTAAACCGTGATGATGGCCGCCAGGATCAGCCAGGGTTCGGTGGAAAGCGAATTCCGAAAAGCCGCCGCCGTCCCCTGAAAACTGGTGTGGATGCTGGTGGGCATTCCCATTTCTTGCTCGGCGGCGTCGATCGCCTTGGTAGCGTCACCCAGCGAAACGCCCGGCGCAAGATTGAACGACAGCGTCACCACCGGAAATTGCCCCTGATGGTTGATGGCGAGACTCGAATTCCTGGTTTCGAAATGAGAGAAGGCGGAAAGTGGCACCTGCATCCCCGAACTCGACTTCACATAAAGACTTTTAAGAGAGTCCGGGTCCTGCTGGAATTGGGGCGCGACTTCGAGCACGACGTGGTATTGATTCAACTGCGTGAAGATCGTCGATACCTGGCGTTGTCCGAAAGCGTCGTACAGCGTGTTATCGATGGCGGCCGGAAGAATGCCCAGGCGCGAGGCGGTGTCACGGTCGATGACTAGATTGGCCTGTAATCCGTTATTCTGCTGATCGCTGGCCACATCCCGCAATTCCGGTAAAGTATTGAACTTGTCGACCAGTCTGGCGGACCAGGCCGCCAATTCTTTGGCGTCCGTATCCTCCATCGTGTACTGGAACTGTGTTCGGCTCACCCGGTCCTCGACCGTCAGATCCTGTACCGGTTGCATGTAGAGCGTGATGCCGTCGACCCGGGCAAGTTCGGGCTGCAGCCGGCGAATAATGTCGGACGCGGTGTTGGTGCGCTCGTCACGCGGCTTCAGGTTGATCTGAATTCGCCCGCTGTTCGGAGTAACGTTCGTCCCATCCACTCCGATGAATGAGGACAAACTGGCAACATCAGGATCCTTCAGGATGACGGCACTCAAGGCCTGCTGGCGTTCCGCCAAAGCCGGGAACGAAATGTTTTCCGGCGCTTCCGAGATGCCCAGGATCACGCCGGTGTCCTGCACTGGAAAGAAACCCTTGGGCACAACCACGTACAAAAACAGCGTGAGAACCAGCGTCCCCAGCGTTAACAGCAGGGTGGTGGTCTGGTGGCGAAGCACAACTTTCAGCAGGCGCCCGTACCAGTCGATGACGCGGTCGTAGAATTCCTCGGACTTGCGGTAGATCCAGCTTTCCTTGGAAGCATCTTTGGGCTTCAGCAGCTTAGCGCACATCATCGGCGTCAAGGTGAGTGACACCACTGCCGAAACCAGAATGGTGACGGCCAGCGTAACGGCGAACTCGCGGAACAGACGCCCCACGATATCGCCCATGAACAAGAGCGGGATCAGCACCGCGATCAGCGAAACGGTCAGCGACACGATGGTGAAACCAATCTGTCCTGACCCTTTCAGCGCCGCTTGCAACGGCGAATCGCCCTCTTCGAGAAAACGGTCGATGTTCTCGATCATGACAATGGCGTCGTCGACCACGAACCCGGTCGAGATGGTCAGGGCCATGAGAGAAAGATTGTTCAGGCTGTAGCCCAGCAGGTACATCACGCCGAAGGTGCCTACCAGCGAAAGCGGCACCGCCACCCCAGGGATGATGGTGGCGTAGAAATTACGGAGGAAGAGGAAGATCACCATCACCACTAGGGCGACGGTGAGCATCAGTTCGAACTGCACGTCTTTCACCGAGGCGCGGATGGTCTCCGTGCGGTCCGTGAGAATCTGGACTCGGACGGCTGGAGGCAATGAGGATTGCAGCTGCGGCAACAGCAGCTTCACCCGGTCGACCACGCTGATGATGTTGGCCCCAGGCTGGCGTTGGATGTTCACAATCACCGCCGGAGTCAGGTTCATCCAGGCGGCTTGTTTAGTGTTCTCAATGCCATCGGTGACATTGGCAATGTCCGACAGACGAACCGGGGAACCATTGCGATAGGCAATGACGATCGGCTTGTATTGATCGCCCGCCGTCAACTGGTCGTTGGCGCCGATGGTATAGGACTGGCGGGGGCCATCGAGCGTACCCTTGGCCTGATCCACATTGGCTGCCGCCAGGGCGGTGCGAACATCTTCCAGACTCAATCCGTAGGAAGCCAACTGGGTCGGGTTCGCTTGAATGCGCACCGCCGGCTTCTGGCCGCCGCTGATCGACACCAGCCCGACTCCCGGCAACTGCGAGATCTTCTGGGCGAGCGCGGTGTCTGCTAAATCCTCCACCTTCGAGAGCGGCAGCGTCTCCGAAGTCAGCGCGAGAGTTAGGATGGGCGCGTCCGCTGGATTTACCTTGCTGTAGATTGGCGGATTCGGCAGGTCCGAAGGCAAGTACGTGGACGACGCATTGATGGCCGCCTGGACTTGCTGCTCCTCGACGTCGATGTTCTGATCCAGGTTGAATTGCAGCGTGACGATCGAGCTGCCGAAAGAACTGGTCGACGTCATCTGGCTCAGTCCGGGGACCTGGCCGAACTGGCGTTCCAGGGGCGAAGTCACCGAAGATGCCATCACTTCGGGATCAGCGCCGGGATAGAACGTCACCACCTGAATGGTCGGATAGTCCACTTCGGGCAGGGCAGACACCGGAAGCTGGCGGTACGCGACCAGACCCACCAACAAGACAGCGACCATCAGCAGAGTCGTGGCCACTGGCCGCAGAATAAATAGCCGGGACGGACTCATGGTTGTCCCGAAGCCTGCGCGGGTTTAGAGGAAGGCGCGGCGGCGCGCGGTTCGACCCTGCTTCCCGCCTGCAGTTTGTCTTGACCGTCCGTCACTACGATGTCCCCCGGAACGATGCCGCTGGCAATGGCAGAGCGGTTGTTTTGCGTAATTGCGACCGTTACATCCCGTACTTCGACGGTCTTATCCGGCTTGACGGTGAAGACATAGGTTCCCTGCGGACCGCGCTGAATGGCTGCTGCCGGAATCACCGTAGCGTTCTTCCGGACCTCCAGCAACAATCGCGCATTCACAAACTGGTTCGGCCACAGCGCATTGTCGGGGTTCGGGAAGATGGCCTTCAACCGCACCGTCCCGGTAGTCTGGTCAATCTGATTGTCGATGGTGAGCAGGGTCCCGGTAGCCAACTTGGTCCGATCGTCACGGCTGTACGCCTCGACCGGCATCTGTCCCTGGTGCATACGTTGCGCGACCGCTGGCAGATTGTCTTCAGGAAGCGTGAAGATCACGGCAATGGGGTGGAGCTGCGTGATCACCAGCATCGCATTGGTGTCAGTAGCGTGAACCATGTTGCCCGGGTCCACGAGCCGGAGACCGATCCGCCCGCCGACCGGCGCCGTGATGTGACAATACGTGAGTTGCAACTTCGCATTGTCCACCGCCGCCTGGTCGGAACGAACCGCGCCTTCCAGTTGGTCCACCGTGGATTTCTGGGTATCCACCTGTTGCTGCGACATGGCGCCCGATTCTTGCAGCAACCCTTTGAAGCGTTCGTAATTCAGCTGCGCGTCCCGCATGCCGGCCCGATCTTTGAATAATTGCGCTTCCGCCTGGCTCAATTGCACCTGGTAGGGACGAGGATCGATAACTGCTAAGAGATCCCCCTTTTTCACCGTCTCGCCTTCTTTGAAGACCACTTGCACAAGTTCGCCATCCACGCGGCTCTTGACATTGACGGTGTTGAGGGCAGTCACAGAGCCCAACCCCGTCAGATAGACCGGCATGTCGCGCTGTTCGGCGGTGTAGACGGAAACCGGTATCGTGGGTGTAGCGCCCGCGCGTACGGTTGACTTCGACCCGGTGATTCCACATCCCAGCCCTGTTGCGCACATCGCCAACAGAACACTTAAAGATAGCGTTTTATTCATATCCACTCTGCGTTTGACGTACGGACCTTTGCCACGGTTGTGGTTGCTCTATCACCCGCTCCTTAGGAATGTTCGCGGGAAGGCAGGGTAGTGCTACAAACTCGCGACGCTCTCCATTTTGGATGACAGTTCATCCTACTCGTGCTCAAACCCTAACCCTGAAAGCTTGCGGGAATCTGAGGGCGCGCGCAACAAGATTCGACAATCTTTACAATGATTTACAAAGCTATGGATCAGACTGGGACTTCCTGTCGAAGAGCTGCCTCTATTTCGGCAACTTCGTTCCCGGAAAGACGCAACTCTGCGGCACCGATAATGCCGAATACCTGTTCCGCGCTGCGCACACCGACAATCGCAGCCGTGACTGCGGGGTTCGCCAATGTCCACGCGATCGCCACTTCGCCCGCCGTCCGGCGGTATCGCATTCCGATCTCACGCAGCAACTCGACCAGCCGCAAATTACGCGAGAGCATCGGCTCCTGAAAGTTCGGATTCCGCCTCCGCCAATCGTCGGAGGAAAACTGTGCGATGCGGGAGCGGGTCATTGCGCCGGTGAGCAAGCCTGAGTGCATGGGCGAATAGACAATTACACCGATCTCGTTTTCCTTCGCGAACGGAAGTTCCGCTCTTTCGATTTCTCGGGCCAGAATAGAATAAGGTGGCTGCAAAGAAGTAATGGGCGCGATCGCCTGCGCGCGCCGCATCTGCTCGGCGCTGAAGTTCGATACGCCGATGTAGCGCACCTTCCCTTCCTCCTTCAAGCGCGCCATCTCGGTCCAGCCTTCCTCGATGTCTTCGTCCGGTTGCGGCCAGTGAATCTGATACAAGTCGATCACATCCACTTTCAGACGGCGAAGAGTCTCTTCGCATTCGCGCCGGATCGACTCCGCCTTCAGCGATCCGCCGATTTCTCCGTGTTCGTTCCACACCCGCTCGCACTTGGTGAACACGTAAGGGCGGGGAGTGCGCCGATGCAAAGCCCGTGCCACCACTTCTTCCGAATGGCCCAAGCCATACACCGCCGCCGTATCGATCCAGTTGATCCCCAGGTCCAGGGCTGCCTCAATGGCAGCGATGGAGTCGCTGTCGTTCTGCGGCCCCCAGCTCCACTGCCAACCTCCACCGCCCATCGCCCAGGCACCCACTCCGATGGGCGTGATTTCCAGTTCACTCTTCCCCAACCGACGCCGCTCCATAGCACCCCTTCCTGCCCACCAGAAAATCAACCCTTGCAATCACAAAGCACGCCACAATGCCAGGTAAGCAAAAAGCAAGTCATCTTCCAACCGGCTGGGGCTGAAGTATCCGTATAAGAATGAATAATTTGCAGCGAATCTCCGTCAGTCCCGGGGAGGCCGCCAAGCGAGAAATGTCGATCTTTCGACATCCCATCGACAGTCTGACTCATCTAGAATAGCTCGGACATTTCAACGTACTCCTGCTGGAGAAACCCATGCCCGACCGAGCGGAGAAACTGGCCACACCTTCCTGGCATCAATATGCCGCGCTGCTCGAAGTCACCGAGTCCGTCGCCTCTCACCGGAGCTTGCCCGATCTGTTTCAGGACCTCACACGGCGCTTGCGCTCGATTCTGAACTTCACCTACCTGGCGCTGGTCTTGCCGGATCCCGAGCAAAACGTAATGCGCTTGCGAACTCTGGAAGCGACCACCAGCGGAACCCTCAAACCGGGAATGGAGTTTCCCATGGAGGATTCGCTCTCCGGCGACGTTTGGAAGCATCAGCGCGCCCAGGTGGTTTCCAACACCGCGCACGAAACGCGCTTCACTCGGGCGGTAAAGTCCTTCACCGCCTACGGAGTACATTCGGCAATCTGTCTGCCGCTGACCACACCACGACGGCAACTGGGAACCCTGACGATTGGAGCAGCGGAAATCGACGCGTACCACGCCGACGATCTCGAAATTCCCCGCCGCGTTGCAGCCCAAGTCGCCATCGCCGTCGAGAACGCGCTGAACTACGAAGATGCCCAGGTCTTTCAGCAGCAGGTCATCCGCGAGCGCGACCGTCTGAAGTTATTGCTCGCCGTGAACAACGCCGTGGTTTCGAATCTGGCTTGGTCCGAGTTATTCCGCGCGATTCCTACCAGCGTCCGCAATGCGATGCAATGTGATGCGGCATGTCTTTCGTTGCCGGATGCCCGCAAGCAACAGTTGCGCTTGTACGGGCTAGATTTTCCGCACGGCCGGGGTTTTCTCCGCGAAGGGATGGAGTTGCCCATCGATGGATCAAGTCCCGGAACTGCTTTCAAAAAGGGCAAGCCGCTGGTCTTCAGCAGCGCCCCCACGTCTTTGGGGGAGGCTGCTCTTGAGGTTAACGCCGGCGAGGGCTTCCAGTCCGGCTGCTTTATTCCGATCATCCGGCAAGGGCGAACCCTGGGCGTGTTGCATCTTCTGGATCGCCGTCCCAACGCCTTCACGCAGGAAGATGTGGAGTTTCTCAGCCAGGTATCGAGCCAGGTCGCCATTGCCCTCGAAAACGCGCTGGAATACCGGGAACTCAGCGAATCCAAGGAAAAACTGGCAGAAGAACGACTCTATCTGGCTCGCGAAATCCGCACAGAGCATGGCTTCGAAGAGATCCTGGGTAAGAGCCCCGCTCTCCGGCGTGTGTTAAAGCAGGTGGAGACTGTGGCTCCCACCGGCAGCACGGTGCTGGCACAAGGTGAAACCGGTACAGGAAAAGAGTTGGTAGCCCGCGCGATTCATAACCTGAGTTCGCGCCAGGACCATATCTTCGTCAAGTTGAATTGTGCGGCCATCCCTTCGGGATTGCTGGAAAGCGAGTTATTCGGACACGAGAAGGGAGCGTTTACCGGAGCCATCGCGCGCAAAATCGGCCGTTTTGAACTGGCGCACAAGGGCACGCTGTTTCTAGACGAGGTCGGAGACATTCCTCTTGAACTGCAACCCAAGCTCCTGCGGGTATTGCAGGAGCAGGAATTCGAAAGGCTGGGCAGCACTCGCTCCATCCACGTGGATGTGCGCCTGGTTGCCGCCACCAATCGCGATCTTGCCAAGATGGTGGAAGAACGCGAATTTCGCGCCGATCTCTACTACCGCCTCAACGTCTTCCCGATCATGATTCCTCCACTCCGTGAGCGCCGTGAAGACATCCCGGTGCTGGCCAATTATTTTGTTTCCAAGTACGCTCTGGCAATGAATAAGCAAATCGACAAAGTCCCGCCCGAAGTGATCGAGGCGTTGTTGCGCTATTCGTGGCCGGGAAACATTCGTGAACTGCAAAACTTCATCGAGCGAGCCGTAATCCTGTCGGACGGCCGCGTCCTTGAACCTCCGCTGTCGGAACTCCGGCAACCTGCCGCGAGCAAGCAATCGGGAAGAGGCTTAACCCTTGAGGATGCCGAACGCGAGCACATTTCCGAGGCCTTGCAAGCCAGCGGATGGGTCATCGGGGGACAAGACGGCGCAGCCAACCGATTGGGCATTCCCCGTACAACGTTGATCTACAAAATGCGACGCTTGGGAATCCCACGCCAACCCTAGGCAACTTGGATTCAGGTCGTAGTGTCGACGCATGTCGACCCTTAGACATGCGGCCCCGCGTGGCGCACTCGGCGATGCCGGAATCACCCCGTCGTCCCCCTCGTAAGTATTTTATCAAGAATGGGATAGCCAAAGCCTTTCGGCGCCGAAGAGATTGGTATCGGCATTGCTTTTGTCATCACCGGGGACGGCTTTTTTTTCGCACGGCCGGCGAGTAGCTTGGTAGATCACCGGGTGGCGGGGCGCTCCTGCAGCCCGCCGTTTTGGAAGAGGTTCGGTTTATGTGGATTGTTCGACTTGCTTTAAGGCGGCCTTACACCTTCGTGGTGGCTTCCCTGCTCATTCTTATCCTGGGCCCGATCGTTATTTTTCATACGCCGACTGACGTTTTCCCCAACATCAATATCCCGGTCGTCAGCATTCTGTGGAACTACACAGGCTTCAGCCCCGAGGAAATTGCGAGCCGCATCGTTTCGCAGACCGAGCGCTCGCTCACCACTACGGTCGATGACATCGAGCACATCGAGTCGCAATCGCTCGACGGGCGTGCGGTCGTGAAGGTGTTCTTCCAGCCCACGGCCAGCCTCGATAAAGCCATCGCCCAGGTGACAGCGATTTCCCAGACGCAAGTCCGCAGCCTGCCGCCCGGCACGACTCCACCGTTGATTATCAGTTACAGCGCGTCGAGCGTGCCCATTCTGCAGCTCGCTCTATCGGGCAAGTCGCTCTCGGAACAGGAACTGAATGACTACGGCCTGAACTTTATCCGCACGCGGATCGTGACCGTCCCGGGCGCCGCCGTGCCCTATCCCTACGGCGGCAAACAACGCCAGATTCAGGTCGACTTGAATACCACGGCTCTACAAGCGCGGGGGCTCTCGCCGCTCGACGTGGTGAACGCCATCAGCTTGCAGAATCTGATTCTTCCCGCCGGCACTTCCAAGATCGGCCCCTTCGAATATCAAGTGGATATCAACGGCAGCCCCAGAACCATTGCCGAACTGAACGATTTGCCGATCAAGACAGTAGGCACGACGACAACCTATATCCATGACGTTGCCTGGGTGCGCGATGGTTTCCCGCCCCAGACCAACATCGTTCGCGTCAACGGGCAGCGGGCTTCCCTTCTGACCATCCAGAAGGCGGGCAATGCTTCCACTCTGGATGTCATCGCCGGCATCAAGCAGATGCTGCCCATGATCAGGTCCACGGTCCCGCCGGACCTGAACATCCAGCCGCTCGCCGATCAGTCGATTTTCGTGCGCGCCTCGATCGATGGCGTACTGAAAGAAGCGACCATCGCCGCCTGCCTCACCGGCCTGATGATTCTCATTTTTCTGGGAAGCTGGAGAAGCACGCTGATCATCGGGGTATCGATTCCCCTGGCGATTTTGACTTCATTGATAACCCTGAGCGCACTGGGCGAGACCATCAACATCATGACGTTGGGAGGCCTGGCGCTCGCCGTCGGCATTCTGGTGGACGACGCCACGGTCGAGATCGAGAACATCAATCGCAACATCGCGCAGGGCAAGGAAATTGAGCAGGCAATTCTGGATGGTGCCGCCCAGATTGCGGTTCCGGCATTTGTCTCCACTCTGGCCATCTGCATCGTGTTCGTGCCCATGTTCTTCCTCTCTGGAGTGGCACGCTACCTGTTCGTGCCCCTGGCCGAAGCGGTGGTATTCGCCATGTTGGCCTCGTATCTGCTCTCGCGGACACTGGTCCCGACCATGGCCAAATACCTGCTCCGCGGACACGAGCAGGAAGCGGGTCACCTGCAGGGATCGAGCAGAAATCCGCTGGTGCGGTGGCAGCTTCGCTTTGAAGAGGCGTTCGAAAGGTTCCGCGAGCGCTATCACGGCTGGCTGCAGAGCTGTCTCGAGAACCGCAAGCTGTTCCTGATGGCTTTCGTCGTTCTCTGTGTTGGCTCGCTGGCCCTCATCATCCCGTGGCTAGGACAGGACTTCTTTCCGGAGGTCGACAGCGGGCAGTTCAAGTTGCACTTGCGAGCGCGCACCGGCACTCGCATTGAAGAGACGGCGAAGCTCTGCGATCTTGTGGAACAATCCATTCGCCAGGAGATTCCGCCCGATCAGATCCAGAGCCTTATCGACAACATCGGACTTCCCTACAGCAGCATTAACCTTTCTTACAGCAACTCGGCGCCGATTGGGCCGGGGGACGCCGACATCCTGGTCAGCCTGTCGCAAAAGCACCGTCCCACGGAAGAGTACGTGCACGATTTACGCCTGAAGCTGGCGCAACAATTTCCGGGCGTGAGCTTTGCCTTCCTGCCCGCCGACATCGTCAGCCAGATTCTGAACTTCGGGCTTCCGGCTCCAATTGACGTGCAGGTGCGCGGCTACAACATCCAGGGCAACCGGGCTTTTGCCGACAAACTGTTCGCGCAGATACGCCACGTGCCCGGGACATCCGATCTCCGCATTCAGCAACCTTTTGACCAGCCTTATCTCCATATCGATGTGGATCGTACCAAGGCGCAACAAGTCGGATATAGCCAGCGCGATGTCGCCCAGAATCTTCTGATTTCGCTCAGCGGAAGCTTTCAGACTACTCCCGAGTTCTGGTTGAATCCGAAGAACGGCGTCAGTTATTCCATCGCTACCCAGACCCCGCAGTATCGCTTGGACAGCATGCAGGATTTGGAGAACATTCCGATCAGCGGAACCAATTCCCATGCGTCGCCCCAGATTTTCGCCGACCTGGCGACGTTTCACCGCGGCGTCGGCATGGGCGTGGTCTCGCACTACGACATCGCGCCCGTGATCGATATCTATGGCGCGGTGCAAGGACGTGATTTGGGCGGCGTGGCGTCGGACATCGACAAGATCGTCAAGAATAACGAAGCCAGCCTGCCTCGTGGTTCCCAACTGATTGTGCGCGGGCAGATCGATACCATGCGCTCTTCGTATGTGGGACTGTTGGGCGGGTTGGCGTTCGCCATCCTTCTCGTGTACCTGCTGATCGTGGTGAACTTCCAGTCCTGGCTCGATCCTTTCATTATCATCTCCGCGTTGCCGGCGGCGCTCGCGGGAATCGCCTGGTTCCTGTTCGTGACTCGCACCACGCTCAGCGTCCCAGCGTTAACGGGTTCGATCATGTGCATGGGTGT
Source organism: Terriglobia bacterium (assembly GCA_963832635.1). Taxonomy (GTDB): domain Bacteria; phylum Acidobacteriota; class Terriglobia; order Terriglobales; family Acidobacteriaceae; genus DATFTE01. The sequence continues at coordinate 174,949 of CAWHVH010000010.1, forward strand.
AGCCACGGCTAACAGCATTCTCGTCGTGAGTTTCGCGAAAGAGCAGATGCAGGAGGGCAAGGACGCCGTAGCGGCAGCACTGCAGGCCGGATTCACACGGTTTCGGCCGGTGCTCATGACCGCACTGGCGATGATGATCGGGATGGTGCCGATGGCCATGGGTCTGGGAGAAGGTGGCGAGCAGAACGCTCCCTTGGGCCGCGCCGTGATCGGCGGCCTGATGTTCGCGACCGTCGCAACTTTGTTTTTCGTACCGGTGTTTTTCAGCGTGTTGCACGAAATTCGAGTGCGGCGCGCAGAAGTTGCATCGGAGCGGTAACCTTGCTCATCAGTCTTAGTTAACTTGGGAGTTCAATTCATGCGGGTGGAAGAAGACAACAGCGTGGAAAGGCAGACTGCGGTTGCGGATGTTCGCTCCGCCATGACACCAGGGGAACCGAAGCGTCCCAAACGGGGTTGGCTGGTTGCCGTCATCGCCCTCGCTGTTGTCGCCATTGTTTATATTTCCGGCGTGTTGCCTCGCGTCAAGGCGCGCGAGGAAGTTCGCAAAGAAACGGAAGAACTGGCCATCCCCACGGTTTCCGTCGTTCACCCCAAACAGTCCGCGCCCATGCAGGAAATCGTGTTGCCGGCCAACGTGCAGCCTTATATCAGTTCTCCCATCTTTGCGCGCACCAACGGGTATTTGAAGCACTGGTATGCCGATATGGGGGCCCACGTGAAGAAGGGACAGTTGCTGGCGGAGATCGAAACTCCCGAGGTCGATCAGCAACTGCAGCAGGCGCGCGCCAATCTGGCAACCGCCGAAGCCAACTTGAAACTGGCCGAGATCACGGCGAACCGCTATCAGGGATTGCTGAAGAGCGATTCTGTCGCGCAACAGGATACCGACAACGCCGTGGGCACCTACAACGCCGACAAGGCCATCGTCGCCGCAGATCAAGCGAATGTGAGGCAACTGGAGCAGTTGCAGTCGTTCGAGAAAATTTCTGCGCCCTTCGATGGGGTCATTACAGTCCGCAACACGGATATCGGCGCCTTGATCAACTCCGGCAGCGGCGGCGGACCGCAGACTGCGTTGTTCCAGATCGCTCAACCCGGCACTCTGCGTGTCTATGTGAATGTGCCCGAGACCTACTCGCAGGCGGCCAAACCAGGTATGACCGCCGACCTCGTTCTGTCAGAGTTCCCCGGCAAACGATTTCAAGGCAAGCTGGTGCGCACCGCGGATGCGATTGATCCTGCGACCCGCACTCTCCTGATCGAAGTGGACGTCCCCAACCCGTCGGGCACACTTCTCAGCGGCGCGTACGCTGAATTGCACATGAAGTTGCCGACTGCGACTTCTGCCTACACCCTGCCTGTGAATACTCTGCTGTTTCGTCAGGAAGGGCTGCGCGTCGTGGCTGTTGGCGAGGGTGGGCATGTCCAATTGAAGGCCATCACTCTGGGCCACGATTTCGGGAACGAAGTGGAAGTGATCGCCGGTCTGGACGGCACGGAATCGATCATCGTCAATCCACCCGACTCGATTGAGCCCGGACAAGTCGTCAAGATTGTGACGCCTGCGGCGCCAAGTGGCGCTGCGCAGGGAGGCTCCGAGAACTGATGATGACGGGCCGACAGGGTTCGACTGCTGGATGCTCGCTCTTTTTGGGCGCGCTGCTGGCGCTAGGGGTGCTGAGCGGTTGCACCGTGGGTCCGCGCTATGCGCGGCCCACGGCGCCCGTGCCTCCCGCCTACAAGGAATCGCCCCAGGGTTGGAAGGCAGCACAGCCCAGCGACCAGATGGCCAAGGGCAAATGGTGGGAAATCTATCAGGATCCGCATCTGAACGCGCTTGAGGAAAAGGTCGACATCTCCAACCAAACCTTGAAAGCGTCCGTAGCTCAGTTCGAGCAAGCGCGGGCACTGGTGCGTCAATATCGCGCCGATTACTATCCGACCGTCACCGCCGGCGCATCCGGATCCCGGAACCGGCAATCGCAGAACCGGCCTCTGTCATCGACCTTGTCGCGCACGGAGTACACCGACCTGCAAATGCCGGTGGTGGGCGTGTCGTACGAACCGGATGTGTTCGGACGAATTCATAAAACCGTTGAGCAAGCGCGCGCCAATGCGCAAGCCAGCGCCGGAGACCTGGAAAGCGTCAGTCTTAGCATGCACGCCGATCTCGCAGTCGATTACTTCGAAGCGCGCACGCTGGACGCGGAAGAGCAGTTGCTTCGCGACACCGTGAATGCGTACCAGAAAGCGCTGGAACTCACGCAAAACCGCTACGCTGGAGGAGTCGCTTCAGGAGTGGACGTCGCTCAGGCCCAGACTCAACTGGAAACAACTCGCGCCCAGATGATCGATCTTCAGGTCGGGCGCGCGCAGTTCGAACACGCGATTGCCGTCCTGATCGGGGAACCCGCTTCCACCTTCAGCATTGCATTCGCTCCCTGGAATACTCCACCGCCCGCGATTCCTCCCGGGGTTCCTTCCGACTTGATGGAGCGCCGCCCGGATGTGGCGGCAGCTGAGCGCCGGGTCGCCGCGGCGAATGCGCGTATCGGCGTTGCGCGATCCGGATACTTTCCGATCTTCAACCTTTCGGGTTCGGGAGGTTTCGAGAGCAGTACGATTACGAACCTGATTTCCGGTCCCAGCGGCTTTCTCTCTGTAGGTGCATCCACGGTGGTGACGGCCTTCGACGTTGGGCGCCGCCGCGCCATCTCCGATGAAGCCAAAGCAGCCTACGACCAGAGTGTCGCCGACTATCGCCAGACTCTTCTGACCGCCTTTCAGGAGGTCGAGGATAACCTGTCCGCCCTGCGTATTCTGGAGCAGGAAGCGAAAACGCAAGCCGGCGCGGTGGCCGCTTCGCAGCATTCGCTGGAACTCTCTACAACGCGGTACAAGGGCGGAGTAACGACTTACCTCGAGGTCACCACCGCTCAGGAGATCGCGCTCACCGACGAACGTGTGGCGGTTGAGATTCTGGCACGACGCATGACCGCCAGTGTTCAACTGATCCAAGCCTTGGGGGGAGGATGGGACGCGGCCAGCCTGGATAGGATTCAAATGACATCCTCACGTCCCGATTCTTCGCAAACTCGGCCAGCACCTGCCCAGGTGGCGTCGCAGCCCTAGTACACTCCACGTTCTTCCCTTGTTCTCCAAACTCACTCTGAGTTCCCAGGCCTGGCTTTACGGAACTTTACTTGGGTTTACAAAGTTTTTACCCCACCCGCGCCTTGGACTGTGTTCAAGTAAGAGTTATGGCAGACTAGTGAATATCGAGGATTTCCCTTGAGGTCATCTTCGCAGGAAGAAAGCGTGCACCCTTCTACATGCGCTCCCCGCTCAACCAGTGACTTCCGGATGATCTCTTCATGAAATTCCGTCCATCATTCGCCCCAGGCGCGAGGGCAATGTTCCGAATGTTGAGCGTGGTACTGGTTTTTTGCAGCGGGGTGCTGGCCCAGAATGCGCCAGCGGCCCAAGTCATTTCTATCCACGGATTCGTAAAGTCAGGAAATACTCCGATTCCGGGAGCGAAAGTAACTGCAACCGATCCCGTGAGCGGAAACAAAATCATCGGCTGGACCGACCTCGATGGAAGTTACGTTCTGCAAGTACCCGCTGCCGGGCACTATCCCGTCACCGCCGAAATGCCGGCGTTCGCCCAGTTAAGCCGCGATGTGATTGTCGACGCCGGCGGCGGACAAGCGAATTTCGACCTCATCCTGATGTCTCGCAGTCAGCAGGCGGCACCCGCAGACGGAAAAGGAAGACAATCATCTAACGGCGGGCTGGCGCGTGGCTTTCAGAGTCTCGCAGTGCTGCAGGCCCAGGCTGGACTCGACGCCAACGCCAACAACTCCAATGATCAGATCGTTCCGCAAGGGATGCCGATCCCCGGCGTCGCGCCTGACACGGCGACCGAATCCATCGCAGTTTCTGGCAGCAATTCCAGTCCCAACATGTTCGGCCTTAGCACCAACGAACTTCAACAGCGCATGCAGGAGTACCGCAATCGAGCGGGGGCTGGCGGCGGATATCTAGGCGGAGCGCCGAACTCTTTGGAAGGACCGGGCGGAGGGTCTCGCGGCGGCCCGTTCGGAGGACCGGGCGGCCACGGCCCGATGATCATGTTGCGCGGACGCGGGCGTTTCGACATCAATCGTCCCCATGGCATGGCGTACTACAGCGTCGGCGACGACGCTCTCGATGCGTCTCCTTATTCGCTTACCGGACAACCCACGACCAAGCCCGGATATCTGCAGCAACGATTTGGCGCCGCGCTCGGCGGACCACTCAACATTCCCCATATCTACGAAGGCGGCACCAAGACTTTTTTCTTCGTCAACTACAACGGGTCGCGCTCCAGCAACCCCTATGACGCCTTCTCCACGGTGCCAAGCATGCTGGAACGCATGGGAAACTTTTCCCAGACCGTGTACCCTTCCGGTTCCGCTGCCGGACAGCCTGTGCAGATCTTCGGCGCCGGAACCAGCGGTGGCAACCAGGTCACGCAAATCAGCCCGACTGCGCAAGCGCTGTTGCAATACATTCCGCTGCCCAACCTTCCGGGCAGCGTGCAGAACTTTCACTACGTCACTTCCGCTACCAGCAACCTCGACGATCTGAACGCGCGCGTCATCCACACATTCGGCGGCGCCTCGGTCGGGCCGCGAAGAGGCGGTCCCCGGAACAACCTCAACGTCGGCTTCCACTATCACAGTACGGAAACCGGCTTGACCAATCCGTTCCCAACCGTCGGCGGCAACACCGCAGTGCGGAGTTTCGACATTCCCATCGGCTACACCAAGAGTTTCGGAAAGCTGATCAACTCGTTCCGCGTGGATTTCAACCGCAACCGCGTTTCGACTCGTAATCTCTATGCCTTTACCACGAACGTTGCGGGGTTGGCGGGAATCACAGGTATCTCCACGAATCCCTTCGACTGGGGTTTGCCCAATCTGTCGTTCACCAACTTTGGAGGCGTCCAGGACACGAACCCGCTTTTACGGCGCGATCAGACATGGACCTTCTCCGATTCGGTGATCTGGAATCACGGCAAGCATACCTGGAGATGGGGCGGCGATTTCCGCAGGGTGGAGCTCAACACCGAAACCGACGGCGTTGCCCGTGGCAGCTTCATCTTTACCGGACTCAACACCGCGAGTGTCGTGGGCGGTGCGCCAGTAGCCGGAACTGGATTCGACTTTGCGGATTTCCTGCTGGGACTGGCGCAACAGAGCTCCGTGCAATTCGGCGAGAATAATTACCACTTCCGCGGCAATTCCTGGGACCTCTTCGTGCAGGACGAGTGGAAGATCCGCGGCAACCTGACGTTCAACTACGGCTTGCGCTACGAGTATGTGTCGCCATTCTCGGAGATCAACAACCGCATCGTGAATCTGGCAGTGAATCCTGGGTTTACGACCGCCGTGCCGGTCGAGCCCGGCCGGAATGGATTCCCCTCCACCCTGGTCCGCCCGGATCGAAATAACTTCGCACCGCGGGTTGGCGTCGCGTGGAAAGCTCTGCCCAACACGGTTTTTCGCGCCGGCTACGGAATCAACTACAACACGACCGCATACTCTGGCATCGTGCAGCAACTAGGATTCCAGCCGCCGTTCTCGGTGACGCAAACCAACGTTCAGACAACCGGCGCATCCCCACTCGGGTTTGGATTCACCGACGTGCTACCCCCGAATCTGGTGACCAACAGCTATGCCGTCAATCCGAACTACAGGCTAGGCTATGTGCAGATCTGGAATTTCGACGTGCAACAGGAGATCAAGCCGAGCCTGGTTCTAAATCTCGACTACACCGGAACCAAGGGCACGCGCTTGGACATTGAAGATGCACCCAACAGCTCACTGAGTGGGACCCGGATCCCCAATGTGCAGGCATTTCTCTTTCAAGATTCCCTGGCCAGTTCTGCCGCGCATGCCGGGACGGTGCGTTTGCGCAAGCGTCTGGAGCATGGCATCTCACTGGGGGGAACCTATACCTGGTCGAAATCCATCGACAACGCTTCGACCATTGGCGGAGGGACAAGCATCCCCGCACAAAACGCCTTCGACCTCGCTGCCGAACGTGGATTGTCGAGTTTCGACCAGCGCCACAGATTTACCGGCGATTACCTGGTGGAGCTCCCCTTTGGTCAAGATAAGCTCTGGCTGGCGCAGCCAGGGATTCTACGAACTCTATTCGGCGACTGGCAGTGGAGCGGCAATTGGACGGTCGCCTCCGGAACGCCCTTCAGTCCGCGTATCCTGGGCGATATCCAAAATGTGAGTGGCGGCATCAACGGCACACTCCGGGCCCAAGCCACGGGATTGCCCGTGAGCGTTCCGGATCCATCGGTCGCGAGATGGTTTAACACCGCCGCGTTTACCACGCCTCCAAGCGGAGCTTACGGCGATGCCCGACGCAATAGTATTGAAGGTCCGGGCACGCTCTCGGTCGATATGGCGCTGACGAAAGTGGTCCCCCTGAAAGAAAACCGCATGCTCGAATTCCGGGCATCGGCATCGAATGTCTTCAACCGGCCACAATTCACCGCAATCGACACCATCGTAAACTCACCGTCGTATGGCAGGGTCACCGCAGTTGGCGCCATGCGAACCATCCTGCTTACGGCCCGCTTCCGCTTCTGACGACGCACATGAATGCCCACCCAAAATCCGCTGGTTGGTGCCAAAGAACTCTGGCTCTCGGGCTGGTGTTTGCTTTACTCAGTCCCAGCCTTCCCGCACAAGACTCCTCCACTGGATATGTGTTCCATGCGAAGGCAGAGATCGTGCTGGTGAATGTAACTGCCCACGACAGGAACGGGAATCTGGTTCGCGATCTAAAGCGAGAAGACTTTACAGTTCTCGAAGACAACAAGCCGCAGCAAATCGCTTCCTTCGATCTCGAAAATACCGACGCCATGCCCACGGTGGATCTGTCTCAGGTGGAATTACTGGGTGGTAATTCATCGAAGGTAGAAACAGCGAAAGCATCCGTTCCTGCTGCGGCCCCGAACACGACGTTCAAAGATCGCAGATTGTTGATCTTCTTCTTCGATCTCACCTCAATGGAACCGGATGAAGCGGAACGGGCGGTAAGGTCTGCGGAAACGTATGTCGACAAGCAAATGGCTCCTGCCGATGTGGTGGCAGTAATCTCGCTGGGCAGTTCTCTGAGTGTGAACCAGGATTTTACCTCCGACAAAGCGCTGCTGAAGAAAGCCCTGGCGGCGTTGAATCCTGGCGCCGGGCAGGGGTTTGCAGAAGGAAGTACGGGCACGACGGAAGGCACTGCCGACTCGGCAAATCCGTTCACGGCCGACGACACCGAGTACAACATCTTCAACACCGACCGGCGCCTCGAGGCGCTGCGCTCGATCGCCGAGCAACTTGCGAAGGTTGATCAGAAGAAGTCGCTGGTCTACTTCTCCAGTGGCATGGATCGCACCGGCATCGAGAACCAGTCGGAGCTGCGGGCGGCCGTGAATGCTGCAGTTCGCGCCAACCTGTCGATCTATACCACCGACAGCCGGGGCCTGCAGGCAATCGTACCGGGAGGCGAAGCCCAGGGCGCCAGTTTGCGCGGAACCGCGCCCTATTCCGGACAGGCCACGCTTAGCGCCTACAATTCGAATTTCTCCACGCAGGAAACTCTGGTTACGCTGGCCGGCGACACCGGAGGACGCGCATTCCTCGATACCAACGACTTCAGCCAGGTATTCAAAGGCGTCCAGCAGGACACCTCGAGTTACTACATTCTCGGCTATCACAGCAGCAATCCGATCCGCGACGGCCGCTACCGGCGCATTACGGTGCGGGTGAATCGGCCCGGCATCAAACTCGATTTCCGCCGTGGCTATTACGCTCCCGCCGACTTCAAGCACTCCACCGAGGAAGATCGCGAGGAACAACTGGAGAAAGAACTGGCTTCCGACTTGCCTACGACCGATTTGCCGGTTTATCTCTCCACCGGCTACTTCCGCATCGGCGACAACCGCTTCTACGTTCCGGTTTCGCTGGCCGTGCCCGGGAAAGAAATACCTTTTACGCACAAGAGCGATCAGGACAAAGCGACGCTGGACGTGCTGGGAATCGTCCTCGATCCGGGCAAGCGCCCGGTCGGCCAGATTCGCGATACGGTTAAGCTTGCTTTGAATGCGTCGGAACTCGTGCAGCGCAAGAATGTGCAGTATGGCAGCGGCTTTGTGTTGCCTCCCGGAAGTTATCATCTGAAGTTTGTTGTCCGCGAGAATGAAACCGGGCGCATCGGGTCGTTCGAAACCGATCTCACCATTCCTGATCTGAAGACTCAGCCTCTAAAAATGAGCTCGGTGATTCTGGCTGGCCAGCTTCGCCCTGCGGGAAAACAGAAAACCGAGAATCCTCTGGTGCGCGACGGTTCCGAAGTCATCCCCAGCGTCACCCACGTATTTTCCAGTGGGCAGCACTTATACCTCTACTATGAGGTGTACGATCCTGGCCATGAGGCTGCGATTGCGGGGGGAGGCAAGCCCGGAATCCGTGTCCTTACCAATGTGTCCTTCTTCATCGGCAAGAAGCAAGCCTACGAAACTCCACTCGTCGAGACCTCCCAGCTCAATGCGCCCGACCGCAAAGCCGCTGTGTTTCAACTCGACGTCCCGTTGTCACAATTGAAGCCGGGCTTCTATACTTGCCAGGTCAATGTCATTGATGACGCTGCCGGGCATTTCCGGTTTCCGCGCCTGGCGCTGCTGGTCCGGCAGTGAAATATCGGGAGTTGCGGACAACTTTGCACTGCTGGCGGGGTTTACAAGTCTTTACAAAAAATCTGAGGTCTCGGCAACTCCACACGTGATAAAGGCATCAAGCGTTTTTGTACCCAGCGAAAATTTCTCTTCTCCGGAAAGGCGCTACGAATGAAGCAGTCTTGGAAGGTCATGTCTTTGTGTGTCGGTGTGCTATCTCTGGGCCTAGGCCTTCTTACCGTTGGATGCGGCGGGGGGGGCAGTTCCAAGATTCGTTTTTTGAATGCGTCGCCGAACTCACCCGCCTTCAATGTTCTGATTGACACGAAGAACGTCACCAGCGGGCTGGGATTCGGTTATGCAACCAGTTACCAGTCGGTCAGTTCCGGAAACCGCAACATCGAATTTGTGCCGGTGGGAACAACCAACACTGTGATTACCGGGGACGTACCAATCGCGTCCGGCACCCATAACACTTTCATTACGGAGAATTTTCTCGCCAGCATTAAAGGCTACCTTTACCAGGATAATGTGACGGCTCCTGCCGCTGGAAACTTTCAGCTTCGGGTGATTAACGCGGCGGCCAGCGCGACAGGGGCTGACATCTACGTTGTTCCCAGGGGCACCGATATCAACAGCGTGAGCGCAACCGCATCCAATGTCCAACTCGGGAGCGCGATAGGCTACCTCACCATGGCAGCGGGTGCCTTTGACATCTACTTTACCCAACCCAACTTCAAGAACAATATCTACATCTTTACCAGCATTACATTCGCTGCTCTGCAAAACCGCACCATCGTCGGGTTGTCCAACCCGAATGGCGGATTCACAGCGATCACGCTTGCCGATCTGAACTGATCGGGCGCGCCGCAAGGGAAATATTAGACTGTGCAGGATTGAGGCCCGCTCCGGTGGGCCTCGATGTTTTGCATGCCGGCTGCCCGAGCGTAGATGAACGCATCGTCATACTGCCAACATTCCTCCGTTATCCCGCCTGCGTATCCTGGAGTCACGGGCGGCTTCGCGATTCCACGCGAGTCTTCCGAGGAGCCCATGCTTGTCGCCACAGAGTCTTTCGCTGCGTTCCTCCTACGCTGAACATGTAAATCCACAATGGGTGCGGTTGCTTGACCTTCTAGGATTGAACGTCGAGTACACGCACTGCGTCGGAACTGAACTATTCACGACCGATGGAGACTGCGTTCTCGATTTTCTTTCCGGCTATTGCGTGCACAATGCCGGACACAATCATCCTCAGATCATCGCGGCCCTGCAGAGCGAGCTCGATCGCAATGGCCCCGCCATGCTGCAGAGCCACGTGCCCGAAATCGCCGGGGAACTGGCCGGACGCCTGTGCAGGTTGGCTGGAGGCAGCCTCGATAAGGTTTCATTTTCCAGTTCCGGCAGCGAAGGCGTCGAGACCGCTATCAAGTTTGCCCGTGCTCACACCAAGCGCAGCGGCTTGCTGTACGCCGAAGGCGCATTCCATGGATTGACCTGCGGTGCGCTTTCGCTCATGGGAGATCCGTTTTGGCGCGAAGGATTCGGCCCTCTGCTTCCCGGCACGAGGATGGTTCCGTTCGGCGACTTGGAAGCCCTGAAACAACAGCTCGCGACCCAGCAGTTCGCCGCCTTTATCGTGGAGCCCATTCAATCGGAAGCGGGCATTCGCGTTCCGGGTCCTGAATACTTGCGCGAGGCTCAGTCTCTGTGCCGGCGTCACGGCACACTCTTCGTCCTCGACGAAGTACAGACCGGAATGTACCGCACCGGGCCGTTTCTTGCCGCGCAGCACTTCGGCCTGAATCCCGATATGGTGATTCTCGCAAAGGCCTTGAGTGGCGGGTTGATCCCGATTGGTGCTGTCCTGATGACGGACGAAGTTTACCGCTCGGTGTTCAGCTCACTGAAGCGCGCTATCGTTCATACCTCTACCTACAGCGAAAATAGCCTGGCCATGCGGGCGGGTCTGGCGACATTGGATGTGCTTGAACGCGAGCGACTCGGGGAAAGAGCGGCCCGTTTGGGAGAGGAGTTGCGAGCGCGTCTGCTGCCAGGTTCTGAGCAAGTACGAAATGTTCAAAGACGTTCGCGGCTTGGGCATGCTTTCCGGGATCGAGTTCCAGGCTCCCTCCCGCCTCGGATTGCGCTTGCCTTTTGAGGCGTTCCGTCAAATCCACTCGGGAATGTTCGGGCAAATGCTGGTGATGCGTCTGTTTCACGACGAGCAGATTCTGACTCAGATCTGCGGCAATAATTTCATGGTACTGAAAGTTGCGCCTCCGCTCGTGGTTAGCCCCGAGCAGATTGAGCGCTTTGTGGCATCTGTCGGCCGGGTTGCCGAGTTGATCCACGCTTCCAAGGCTTTCTGGACCGATGCCCTGGGCCTGGCGCGACGGGCGGTCAACATTTGATAAGCTATCCGCATCAAAATGAGGGGTATCCTGAGGAGATACCGGAAGCCCCTATGCGGTTGCTGCTGGTCGAAGATGATCCCGCCATCCAGGAGTTTTTGAAGCGTGCGCTGGTAGAGGCTGGATACCAGCTTGACGTCGCTGGCGATGCCGCGACTGCGCAAGGCCTCGCCTTGGAGGGCATCCACGACGCCTTCATCGTCGACCTGGGTCTGCCCGACATGGACGGCTTGGATTTGATTGCGAACTGCCGCGCCCACGGCAGTTCTGCCCCTGTGTTGATTCTTTCGGCGCGCCGGTCGGTCGATGAGCGGGTGCGCGGGTTGGAGCAAGGTGGGGACGATTACCTCACCAAACCCTTCGCTTTGGCCGAACTCCTGGCGCGTCTGCGGAACCTGCTGCGCCGCACCCACCCGCCGCAGAAAGAATCGGTGCAACTGCAAACCGCCGATCTGCAACTCGACCTGATCCGTCGAGAAGCCCGCCGGGGTGACCAGTTGCTGCAACTCACTCCTCAGGAATTTGCCTTGCTGGAATATCTCTGCCGCAATGCCGGGCGCGTCGTGACTCGGACCATGATCCTTGATCATGTCTGGCGCATGCGCATCGACCCGTCGACCAATGTCGTGGACGTGCATATTTATCGTCTGCGCGGCAAAGTAGACCGCGAGGCCAGCCGGCCTTTGATTCACACCATCCGCGGAGTCGGCTATGTTCTCAAAACTACCTAGCGGCCCGCGCAATACCGCGGCCTGGCGGATTTCGATTTGGACCACTGTGGCTTTTGCCGTGGGCAGCGCACTGGCGTTTCTCATCGTCTACCTCGTGGTTTCCAAGGAACTTCGGGCGCGCAGCGACGCCTGGCTCAGCGGCGAGGCCGAGGTGCTCGCCGAGGTTTCCAGCAGCACGCCACGCGACAATTTGTACGACCGCCTCGTCGAAGAAGTGGCAGAACTGGCCACGCAGGAAGTCCCCGACGAGCGTAGTGCCAGCGGACAACGTTTGAACTCGGTGTTCTTTCTGCAAACCGCAAATGGCAATGACCCCTTGTGGGTGGGGCCCGGATCGAAAGATGCCTTTGTTCAGGCGATTGAACAAGCACGCCTGACCCCCCGCATCCCTCAGTCCCTTACGGTACAAGGCTGGAAAATACCGTTTCGGGTCGTCGTCCACCGCGGTAGTCAAGGCAACACCATTTACCTGGGCCTTTCCGATGACGGCGCCGTACATCAACTGCACAGACTCATCTACCGTTTCTTCATGGTGTGGGTGGGCATGGTGCTGCTGGGCTTCGTCATCTCTTACCAGAGCGCACGCCGCACCTTGATGCGCGTGGAGGACATTACCGAAACCGTGGCGCACATTGGGAGTGATGACCTGAGCAGCCGCCTGCCCGAGGCGCGCCCTTACGACGAAATATCCCGTCTCGCTGAAACCTTCAATCACATGCTCGACCGTATCCAGGCTTCGGTCAGCCAGTTGAGAACGGTGACCGATGGGGTCGCGCACGACCTGAAGAGTCCAGTGACTTCGATTCGCGGCACTCTCGAGGTGGCACTGTCGCACGGCACCGACGACCGCTGGCGTGAAAATGTCGCGGAAGCGATCGAGGGACTGGACCGGCTCTCGCAGTTGCTAAACACGACTTTAGATCTCGCCGAGGCTGAAGCTGGCGCGCTGCACCTGGATCGAGACGTCTTCGACTTGTCGAACCTGATGCGGCAGCACGTGGATCTCTACCAGCCCGCAATGGCCGAACGGCATCATGAATTGCTCGCCGACCTGGAAGAGCATGTCATGATCGACGCGGATGTGGCCCTCATGAATCGCGTCATTGGCAACTTGCTGGACAACGAACTGACTCATCTACCGGAGGGCTGCAGCATCCATATTTTTGTGCGTTCCAGCCCGGGCACGGCGGAAATCGTGATCGAAGATAATGGCCCCGGCTTCCCTCCCGAGATCGGCCCTCGCGCATTCCAGCGCTTTGTCAAAGGACGCCACTCTCCCGGTCACGGGCTCGGCCTTCCCTTGGTGGAAGCAATCGTACAGGCCCACGGTGGCAGCGTTAGAATTTCTGATGAGAAGGGTGGCGCGCGAATCACAGTCTCTCTGCCGGTCCCGGTCCCGCAGCCCGCCTGAAACGCATGACGAAGCTGACAACATTCTTGCTGATGGCATGGCTTTTAAGCAGTGGAAGCCTTCGCGCGCAAGCAATCCCTGCAAGCCTGACCACGGGCTCCATGCCTCTCGATATTGGCTATCGCCAGATGTACAACCTCGACTTTGGCGGAGCGCACAAGACCTTTCAAGACTGGGAACAGTCGCATCCGCAAGACCCCATGGGCCCGGTTTCCGACGCGGCCGCTTACTTGTTCTCCGAATTCGATCGTCTGCACGTCCTCGAGGTTGACCTCTTTACGGACAACGATCGGTTCGAGAAACGCCAGAAGGCCTCTCCTGATCCAGCAGTGCGCGCGGCATTCGACGGTCAATTGACTAAGGCCGCGCATCTGGCCACCGCAGCCCTGGCACGGTCGCCCCAAGATGCGAACGCCATGTTCACGCAAGTGCTGATCAATGGATTGCGCGGAGATTACGTCGCGTTGATCGAAAAGCGCAACCTGGCAAGCCTGACTTACATGAAGGCGGGACGAGGCCTCGCGGAAAAGCTCCTTGCCGTCCACCCCGGCTACTACGACGCCTACCTTGCCATTGGAGTAGAGAACTATCTGCTCGGCATCAATTCCGCGCCTGTCCGCTGGTTGCTGCGACTCAGTGGGGCGCAAACCGACAAGGACGAGGGTATTACGAAACTACGCCTGACGGCCGAGAAAGGGCATTATCTGGCTCCCTTCGCCCGTCTTCTCCTGGCGGTCGCGGCTCTGCGTGACAACGATCCGAACCGCGCACGAACAATTTTGGCTAGCTTGTCGCAAGAGTTCCCAGCCAACGAACTCTACCGGAAAGAATTGGCTCGCATTCCCCAATAGCGCGCCTTATCTTGGCGGCGCAGCGGCTGTGAGATGTCCCACTGCAACAATATCGATCTCCACTTCTTTGTTCACCCGGAGAATAAAAGTGCTGGGGTTTTTCATTCCCCACGCGACGTAGGGAACCGAAAAGTGCAAGGTGGCGGTCAGATCCCCGCCATCCATCGCAATGGGAACGGCCAACGTAAGCGGGTGATCCGCGCCATGAATCCGGAATTTCCCTTCTACCTGGACGGTCGAGCCCCTGGTAACCGTTCCGGTGATTCGAGTCGGGGAGAAGGTGATCTCTGGATACTTATCACTCTCTAGAATCTCTTTGTGCATCTTGTGGTCCCGCGTGCTGTTCCCGCTGTCTCCACTGGTTGCGTCCACCACAATTGAGCCGCTGGCCGTTCCCGAAGACGGATCAAACCGCACGGTCCCACTCTTCGCCTTAAAAGTGCCGTGTACGGTATGCAGCACGTCGCCGAGCGTGAAGCTGACCGTCGTCTTGGCAGGGTCGAGTTCGAACGATTGCTCTTGCGCCGGTGCCATGGCCGCAACGCCAAAAAGAAAAGCGAGTAGAACTCCGGCAGTGATACAGCGACTCTTAATTTCAATTTTCATGGGAGATTGGGATATTTGCTCTCAGGCGAAGGGCTCAGGCGGTCAACATGCGCCACCCAAAGGAAGTAGTTCCGCGCAGTCCAAAGGCGAGCGGTGATGCGGCCCCGGTGTGGATCGCGAGCACCCGGCCAAACAACTCGGGTTGCACGGAAAACGCCCGCAAAGCACGTCGCCGCAATCCATGCCGCCGGTCCATCAGAAGCATCAGGCCGGCCATAACCTTTGGCAGACGCATCAACTTCCGGTGCTCGTCCTGATACAGAGAAAGATCGTCTTCGCGCAAGGCCTTCTCGAGCGCCAACGCCTGCCGGAATGCGAGGGACAAGCCCTCTCCCGTCACGGCGTCCACGCAGCCGGACGCCTCCCCGATGAGGGCGCGCGATCCCCGCACCACCGCCTTGAGACTACGGCTTGCGGAAATGGCGCCTTGTTCACGAGTCGAAGCCGCCGCCTGCCGAAGCTGGCGAGGAAGCGAGGAACAACCCGCCATCGCCCGCTCCAGCCGGAGCCCACGATCGCGAGTGACCAGCGCGACACAGATTTCCTCGTCTGAAATCGGCGTGATGTAAAGCTGCCCGTTCATGGTCCAATGCACTTCTACAAATTCTGACCAGGGCTTGATCCGGAAATGTTGGCGGAACCCGAACCGCACGCTCCCGGCAGCACTTCCTTCCAGTCCAGCCCACGACCGCACATGCGACTGCAGCCCATCTGCCCCCACCACCCAGCGGCAGCGAATCTTGCGGCCATCCAACAGCACTCCGTCGCCGGTGAGTCCCGTCACCTGCGAACCCCAGTGCATGGATACTCCAGCCTGCTCGGCATGATCGACCAGCACTTGATGAAGCACGGTACGGCGGATTCCCAAACCATTTCCATTCGCGAAGCGAGCTTCGACCGAGTTCGCCGAGTCCAGGAAACGAATTCCCTGAAAGGGCGCCGTTTTGTCGATTGGGAGGGTGACGCCCAGTTCAGCAAGCGCCGCCAAGCCATCCGGCATGATGCCTTCGCCGCACGCCTTGTCGATCGGAGGATGGGCAATATCCGCCACAGTCACCGCGAACCCGCTCCTGCGGGCGGCGATCGCCGCCGCCAGCCCCGACGGTCCTCCTCCAGCGATGAACAGATCGGTTTCCATCATGAGGTTCAGGTCTGATTACCAGCGCAACAAAACCAACTCCGAGCAAAAACCCGGTCCCATTGCCCCCAGCACGCTCAACGATCCCGGTTCCGGCCGGCGTCGTGTCATGAAATCTTCCAGCACCACCAGTACCGATGCCGAGGAAAGATTGCCCACTTTGCTCAGGCTCTCCCAAGACGCGTCCAACGCGTTCTCGGGAAGTTGTAGTGCTTCTGTCACGGCCTGCAACACCTTGGGACCGCCTGTGTGCATGATCCACGTTCCAATATCGCCGCGGCTCAGACCCTGATCGGAAAGGAATTCATCGATATCCGTGGCCAGATGCTCGTGCACCATTTTTGGAACATCCGGAGATAAAACAATGCGGAAACCGTCTTCGGAAATGTCCCAGCCCATCACGCCCTCGGTGCCGGGATAAAAGTTCGAACGGGTAGCGAGAATCTCGGGGCCGACTTCGCCCTTTTCGGCGCCGCTCACCAGCACGGCGGCCGAACCATCTCCGAACAATCCCGAAGAGATCAGGTTCGCTACCGAAACGTCATTACGCTGCCAAGTCAAGGAGCAAAGCTCGACTGCCACCAGTGCCGCCACTTGCTCGGGAAAGGCCCGTACGTAGTCAGAAGCGCGGGCAATGCCCGCTGCCCCCGCGACACAACCCAAACCGAATATCGGAATGCGCTTGATGCGCGTAGGCAAGCCCATCAGGTTGATCAGACGACCTTCAATCGAGGGACTGGCGATGCCGGTAACCGAAGTGAAGAAGATGGCTCCCAAGTCCTCTAAAGCCAGCCCCGAGCGGTTGAGCGCCCGGCACAGAGATTTCTTGCCCAGATCCTGAGCCACTTCAATCCAGGCGTTGTTCGCCTGCCCCCAGGTCGTCATGCCTTCATAGGCCGGAATGGGCAGGGAAAGATGGCGGCGTTTCACGCCCACGCTGGCGTGCAGCCGGTCGATGACTTCTGGACGATCCAATTTGCCCGCCCACTGGTATTTCAGCGCGGCGGAGATTTCTTCCTGGCTGTAATAATTTGGTGGAAACGCGCTTCCCACGCCTGCAATTCTCATGTGCTCTCTGATAAAGACCCTTTAGCGAAAGAATTCAGCTCTTCTCCGTCCTCTCTCGATGTATTGGATGCAAACCGCCAATACCGGAGGAATGACAGTTCATTCATCTAGAAGATGCCGTACCACAGTATAAAGTTACCTCATTCGAGCAATTGTCAACATTCTGTATAATCGAGCCCCGGCCTTTCTGGGACTGCGCGGCGGCAAACACCTGAAGAAGTCGTCCTGCCAGTTGCTCTACCGCCGGAAGCGTGCGCAGAGTGCCGCGGGCCGGCGTGATAGCCTTTTCTGTTTTTCCTCATTCCTATGAACTCGACCAACCACCCTCAAACCGTCGATCTGCAAGCAGCCGCCCGGCAAGTCCTGCAGGCCAACGGTTTTCAACCGGATTTCCCCGCGGCCGCCGAGCAGCAACTCGTCGCAACTCCAGGCTCATCCTCCCCAGGTCACCGCCAGCGCGGCTGTGCGTGACCTGCGGAATCTGTTGTGGTCCTCGATCGACAACGATACCTCCAGAGATCTCGATCAGATCGAGGTTGCGCAGAGCCTTCCCGACGGAAGCACCAGGGTTCTTATCGGCATTGCCGACGTGGATGCGTTCGTGACCAAAGGTACTCCAATCGATCTTCACGCAGCCCAGCAGACCACCACGCTGTATACCGGCGTGCGGAATTTCTCCATGCTGCCCGAAGCTCTCTCGACGGGTCTCACTTCCCTGCTCGAGAACGAAGACCGGTTGAGCATAGTGATTGAGTTCGTGGTCCGTGATGGAGAGGTGGAGTCGAGCGATATCTATCAGGCGTTGGTTCGCAACAAGGCGCAGCTTACATACGACGCTGTCGGAGACTGGATCGAAGGAACGGCAGCGGCGCCACCCAAGGTGGCCGCGTCGCCGGAATTGCAGGCCCAACTGAAGCTGCAGAATCAAGTGGCCCAGAATCTTCGCAATGAGCGCTTCCGGCACGGCGCCCTGAATATCGATACCATCGAAACCTGTCCCGTCCTGGTCAACGACCGGATCGTGGATATCGTCCGACAAGAGAAGAATCCCGCGACCGAACTCATCGAAGATTTCATGATCGCCGCCAACGGCGTAGTTGCGCGCATGATGGAGACAAGGAAGGTCTCCTCCATCCGGCGAGTCGTGAAGGTTCCGGAGCGCTGGGACAGGATTGTGGCTCTAGCCGCCCAGACGGGCGATAAACTTCCGAGCGATCCGAATTCGAAGGCCCTCAACGATTTTCTGGTCAAGCGCAAAGCCGCCGCCCCCGACCATTTTGCAGACCTGTCGTTAGTCGTCATCAAATTGATGGGCCCCGGGGAATACGTGCTGGAGCGTCCTGGCGACCCGGAACAGGGGCACTTCGGACTCGCAGTGCAGGACTACACGCACTCCACCGCGCCAAACCGGCGGTTTGCCGATCTGGTGGCCCAGCGGATACTCAAGGCCGTGCTTCGGAATCAACCCGCGCCTTATTCTGACAGCGAGCTTTCCGGAATTGCCAACAACTGCACTCTGAAAGAAGATGCCGCGCGAAAAGTGGAACGCCAGATGGCGAAGCGCATCGCGGCCGTTGCCATGAGCAACCGCATCGGACAAACGTTTGATGCCATCGTCACCGGCGCTACGCCGAAGGGCACCTTCGTCCGCGTGTTGCAACCCCATGTTGAAGGCTTATTGGCGCAGGGCCATCAAGGCGTCGATGTCGGCGACAAGCTGCGGGTGAAACTGATCAGCACCGATCCCCAGCGTGGGTATATCGATTTCGGACGCGCTTAGGCGCACGCCAACGCGGATTTATACCCGGCCAAGATGCAGCCCGAACCACTCTCTGGAGTCGAACCAGGTCTGCTCCAGCTTGAACCCTGCGTCGGCCATCATTTCCCGCACCATCGGCATGGTGTACTTGTAGCTGTTCTCGGTGTGGATACGTTCGCCCGCGTGGATGCGCACGCGCAACTGCAACATCCGCAATGTGACCATTTGCGTCCGCAGGCTTTCCAGATAGATTTCCATTCGCGAACGAACCGGATTCCAGAGCGCCAGATGGCGGAACGAATCCAGATCAAAATCTCCCTGCAGATCGCGATTCAGGCGCCGCAGGATGTTCTTGTTAAAGTCCGCGGTGACGCCCTGCGCATCGTCATAGGCCGGAACCAGAATCGAAGGGTCTTTGGCCAGATCCGTCCCCAGCAGAAGCGCGTCTCCCGGCGCCAGCTCGCTGCGCACCTGGCTCAGCATCGCCACTGCGGCCTCGGGGTCGAAATTCCCAATGCTTGACCCCAGGTAAAGAACCAGTTTTCGTCCCCGAATATCGCGCAGAAATCCAAAACCCTGTCCGAAGTCGGCCACCACAGGTTTCACCGACACATTCGGACACTGAGCAGAAACACGTTCCCGGGCTTCGCCCAAAGCGGCAGGAGAGATATCTACCGGGAAGAACGAAACGCGCATTTGACGGCGAGCCAGCGCCTGCAGCAGTGTGCAGGTTTTCGATGCGGTGCCGGCGCCCAGTTCAACCACGGTCACATTCGCTCCAGCGGCGGTTACGATCTCTGCCGCGTGGCCCTCCAGAATGGCAAGTTCGGTTCGGGTCAGGTAGTACTCCGGCAACAGAGTGATTTCTTCAAACAACTCCGAGCCGGCAGCGTCGTAGAACAACTTGCAAGGCAGTGTCTTGGGGAAGCCGGTGATTCCCTCTTCCACTTCCCGCGCAAATGCAGGTACAACGACGGTTTCACGAGCGATCATTGGCAAGCCTTAGTCCTGAGAATTGCCACCTTGCTTGTGGTGGGAAAAAATTGCGGTAAGTGGCGCGGATGTGGCTAGCCGGAGTCGCACAGGAGCCTCCGCGTAGAACAAACTGGTTGCACATGAACTTGCCGTTGTACTCGCCGACCGCACCCGGTGCCGGACGGAAGCCGGGATAGGCGATATAGGGACTGGCCGTCCACTCCCAGACGTCGCCGAAAATCTGCTGCATGCCTTCCGCGCGAGCGGGCCGCGGATGCAGAACGTAGTCGTCGAGCAAGGTACCTTTCACCGGCATCCGCTCTGCGGCGAGCTCCCATTCCTCCTCAGTCGGAAGCCGTTTGCCGCTCCAGCGCGCGTAGGCATCGGCTTCGAAGAAGCTGATGTGACACACCGGTTCCGCGAGATTCACGGGCTTCACTTCGTTGGCTGCGAACTGCCACCACGAGCCGTCTTCGTGACGCTCCCAATAAAAGGGCGCATTCCAGCGCTCGCGGCAGACTGTGTCCCAACCTTCAGAAAGCCAAAGTTCCGGCCGTTCGTAGCCCTGGTCGCTCATGAAGTCCAAATATTCCTGATTGGTCACCGGCCGGGACGCGATCTCAAAAGGGCGCAACATCACTTCGTGGCGCGGCCCCTCGTTATCGAAAGCGAAACCGTTCCCATCGTGACCGATGGAATGAATGCCATCCTCGATCTCAACCCAACTCAATTGCGGAGCAGATGCCTGCGGTTGATCGTCTGCCGTTGCCTCGGGTCGCAGAGGACCGGACCACAGGGCATGCTTGATATCGGTGAGGATAAGTTCCTGATGTTGCTGCTCGTGATGTAGTCCGAGTTCGACAAGTCCCGGCACTTCTGCCGGAGCGCTCTTCAATAACTTGAGCATCGCAGAGTCGACATGCGAACGGTATTCGTGAATCTGTTCCAGGGTCGGCCGCGACATCAATCCCCGGTTCCCGCGGTAGGGATGTCCTCCCAGTTGCTTGTAGTAGGAATTGAAAAGGTAGGTGAAGCGAGGATCGAAAACCTGATAGCTGTCAGCGTGTGGCTTGAGAATGAAGGTCTCGAAGAACCAGGTGGTATGAGCCAGATGCCACTTGGTGGGACTGGCGTCGGGCATGGATTGCAGCATCTGGTCTTCGGGAGACAGCGATTGCGTGATCCGCATGCTGACGCCGCGGACCTCCGGGAACCACTCGAGCATTTGATCGGACGTCAGAGTCTTCGCTTTGTCAGCCACCGTGACAGGCATGTCCGTCTCCTCGCTTCAAAATCTCAATGGGATACAGATTGTATCGGCAGGCTCCCCACTCCAACGGAGGACCCTCCCTCCAGAGGATTGGTAACGAACGACTCATTTAAGATGCCCGGTGAGCGCGGGCGTTGCAAATTTACGCCAAAATTATGCTAGGCCTCGATTTTTCATAGTGTTAACCGCGCAGCGTGGGTCGGCTAGGCGGCACCGAACTCATCGAGCGCGCGGCCGAGGCGCAAGAGCGCTTCGGCGGTCATTTCCGCATCGCCCCCAATGCCCACGCGGAAATGTTCCGGCATCTCGAAAAACCTGCCCGGAACGACGCTGGTTTCATACTTGTTCTTGAGCAATTCGCACAACTCCTCGACCCTGCCGCGACGCAAGCGGGGAAAGACCACGGTTCCAAATTCCGGACGAAAGCATTCCAAATCGCTGCGGGAATCAAGAAACATATCCAGATTCCGGCGGTTGTTTTCGATGAGCGCCTTGGCGCGAGCGGCGATCCTCTCGAGGTGATCGAGCGCAATTACGCTCAGCAACTCCGCGGGGTGCGCCGGGGTCGCGGCAAACAGATCGTTCAATCTCCAGATGCGCTCCGCCAGTTCCGGTTCCGCCAGAATCCAGCCGCAGCGGAGTCCACTCAGTCCATATGCCTTGGTCAGGCTGGTCGTCGCCAGGAAGTGCTTGCCGAGGTGGAAGGCAGACGGCTCCGGCCGATCGAAAAGAGTTTCCAGGTAGACTTCATCCACCAGGACGCGTGCTCCCGCGCTGCGTGCGATTTCTCCGACAGCCGTCAGCACGTCGGTGTTCAGCAACGCTCCGCTAGGATTATGCAGATTGGTGAGCACGATCAATCGCGTGCGCGGCGTCATGCGCTTCGCAACGTCCTCCGGATCGACGCGAAAACCCTCCTCGAATCGGCGAGGAAACCGGCGGACACTCGCGCCCAGGTAGCGAGCCGTGCTCAAGAGCAATTCGTAGGTGGGCTCTTCGATTAGGACGTCGTCGCCGGGTTCCAGCGTCGCGGCCATCGCCAGGTGATTCGACATGGAAGTCCCGGTTGAGGCGACCACGCATTCCGGTGAAACTCCGCTCTTACGCGCCAGGCGGTCCTGTAGTGGCTCATAACCGTAAACCGTGGGTCCATTGATCTCCAGGTCCTGCAAGCGAACTGGAAGTTCGGCCAGTGGATACCCCATCGCGCCACTGGTGGCAAGGTTGTAACGCGCGTCCGAGCGCAGCTTGGCAAATTCCATGTAGGGCGAAGTGGCCCTGGTACGAAGTCCCGTCATCCCCGAACTCCCCGTTGGCGCCGGCTCCAAAACACGTACACCGGCAGACCTAATAACAAGATCAACATCCCCAGCAAACTGTTTGCAGGGTACTTGTAGATGGTATTTGCAACCACCAGCCAGGAAATCAAAATAAAGATCGCGGTTGTTACCGGATGTCCGGGAACACGATACCCATCGTGACCGGTTTCTTTCCCCGCGTTCAATCGCTCCCGCCGCCGGAAAACAAACAGACAACTGGCGGTCAGCCCAAAGAAAAGGAAGTCCATGGAGACGACGTAATTGAGAATCTGCTCATATCTTCCCGACAACGCAACCACCGCGGTCCAGATGCTCTGCAGGACGATGGCAACCACCGGCACATGGGTGCGCGCACTCACCGAAGCCACTCTGCGGAAGAAGACTCCGTCTTCGGCCATGGCGAAATAGACCCGCGGAGCGGTCAGCACCGATTGACTGAGGAATCCAAGTGTCGAAACCGTGATCCCCAGCGCAATCAGCGTCGCCCCACGATCTCCCATGGCCAGGCGCATTGCCGCTGTCGCTGGCACAGTCGTGCCCGCCAGATCCGAGGGCCCTAGAGCGCGCAGATAAACCATGTTGACGGTGACATACAGCGTGATCACTCCCGCAACCCCAATCAGCAAGGCGCGGGGCAAATTCCTTCGTGGTTCTTTGATCTCGGCAGCCAGGAAGTTGGTGGTCTGCCAACCGCCATAAGCGAACAGGACCGGAACCATGGCGGCGCCGAATGCCGTCATTAAACCGAATGACATCTTCTGGTCCAGCACGGGATGCAAGAGTGGGTGAGGCGCGCGAATCCACAGGAATCCCGCCAGAACCAACCCGGCGATGGCGGCGATCTTCAGAACCATCAGACCACTTTGCACTCGACTGCCTAACTTCACTCCCAGGCAGTTGATCACGGTCAGCGCCGTCAAGGTGGCGATCACGACCACGCTTTCTGGAAGCCTCAGCCCGGTCAATTCCGCAAAATAACGGGCAAAAGTCACGGTGACTGCCGCCATCCCACCCGTCTGAATCACCAGCAGCAAGACCCATCCATACAGGAATCCCAGCGCCGGGTGATAGGCCTCACGCAAGTAAGCGTACTGGCCTCCGACATCGGGCATGCGATCGGCGAGTTCGGCATAGATGAAGGCCCCCAGCATCGCCAGCAAGCCTCCCACGCCCCAGGCCCCTAAAATCAGCACCGGGGTATGGACCTGTCTGGCAACGACGTAGGCATTGATGAAGATGCCTGAGCCGACAATGCCGCCCATGACCAGCATGGTGGCGTCGAACAGGCCTATGCGCCGCAGCAATTGCGGAAGCGCCGAATCCGAACTCACTAAGGGTGCGGAATCAGGAAGCATTCAGAAGTAGACCGAGCCGGAAATGTATCACGCGGGCCATTTTGAAGGTTACTAGTAATGGTCCCCAACGTCTGATAAATATAGAGAAAGCTGTTCCGTGGGTGAGGTACCGTTGAACCCAGAGCTCCCGATGTTCGCCGGTGTTTCCGCCGCTCTTCCCAAGCGGCGATCTCTATACATGTCAGTTTGCTCGCACTGCATAGTCCTGGCATGGCTTCTGCATTCCCCGGCTGCAACTTTCATCTCACCCTCTTCCATCCAGAATGGGGAGAACGGCCAAGCGATCACGGAAATCTACTGGACGCAGGAGTCCTCCGCGGCCGAGCAGCGCACATTGGAGAAAGAGCACCTCACTTGGACTCCACCGCTCAAGACCAAAAAACATCCTCCACAACCGCAGGCCGCTCCCGACCGTGGGCCGGAGGACACAGCCATTTCTGCGTCGAAGGTGGACAGTGCCACGCCGTCGGTGGGCAGTCCTTACGGCTCACTTTCTTACGGCGCGATTAGCGGTCTTGAGGTTCGACCTGCGATTCGCGTCTTCGGCTCCGAGCCGGTGCTGGATTCCGACGATTTGGCAGGGATCACGGAAGGAAACGAAATCATCGAAATTACGATCGACGATCAAGGAAACATCGTGGAGAAAATCGTAGTCCACAGCCTGGGACCCATCGTGGATACTAAGGTTCTGGCGGCGCTGGGTGATTGGCATTTCCGCCCCGCCACCCGCGACGGCGCAGCCATTCCCTCCAAGCAGGACGTCTACTACCACTTCCCGATCCACCGCTGAAGCAATCGCCAAACCCCTTGAGCAGCAGGCAGTTCAGAGAACTCCCTTAGGGTTCCCCTACATGAACCACCCGATGGACGAAGCCTCCGGCAGCCTCTAAGCTCACGGTTAATGTTCGGTGAGGAACACTGAATAGATCCCGTGTTCGGAGGCGGGAAATCCATATGAATCCCAGGAAATTCATCCTGCTCGCGATTTTGGCTCTATGTCTACCGATCGCCGCAATGGCTGATAGCGGCGTCGATTTCACCAACAGCGGCGGCACCTTAACCGGCAGCAACAGCGGGTTCTCTCTGACTGGCTCGACCTTGATTGCCGTCAACGGTCTGAACGGCGGAGGGCTGATCACAGGCCCGAATCTCGGTAGTGTCACCTTTACGACCGGCGCTTTGACCAGCGGATCGCTCCAGATGGGCGGCATGTTCGCCGGTGGCGGCACTTTCACCATCACTGGCAACGGAACCAATGGCATTCCCAATGGCACCATCTTCGCTGGGACCTTTAATGGCCCAGTGACTTGGACCCTGGTGACCCTCGCCAACGGAACTCATAACTACACTCTCTCGGGTTCGCTGAGTGGAACTCTGGGGACAGTTTCTACCAACGGTGTAACCGTCCAACTGACAATCAACACCGGCAAAGGATTTTTCAATGGTTCAACCACGATCTCCAGTGGAGATACCAACATTGAAAACTTGGCGGTTCCGGAGCCAGGCACGCTAAGTCTTCTGGGGACCGGTCTGCTGGGAATCGCCGGTGTCATGCGAAGGAAGATCGGACTGTAAACAAGCGCTATCTTTAGCTGTGCCTCTCGAACGCCCGCTGTCTCTGACAGCGGGTTTTTTTGTTTCCCATTGCAAGAGGAAGGTTTGAGTGCATTCTCTTGCAGCCTGTACAGCCATCAGACCGCAACAAAAGCCCGCCGGGCTGCCCGGCGGGCTTCACACCCCACTGAAGGCCGTCCACCCAGTGTGAGGGTGGATTGGTTGGCCTTTGCCCGGCAGGAGAGGCTCATGCAGAGCGCCGGAAGCATAACAAATCCATCCATCCCACCAAATTAAGTTTCGTTCATCTCAAAACTGCACGGAAACGCTTGACCAACCGCGCTGGTATTGGATACTCTTCAGCCCTCCGCTCCTAGCACCCCACAATGCCTGAATGCGGAGAGGCCAGTTCGAGCCCGTCGGTACGGTACGCCGGCCGGCGGGCTGCCTTTTGCCAGATACCGTCATTGATTGCACGAGTTTCGGCTCCTCGTACAACGCCATCAGGCCAGACAAAGCGGCGGGCGGTTGGCCGCAAAAGAAAACCCTCCTGTGCGTGCCGGAGGGTTGGCCGATCTATGGACGATTTTCGAGGTCGGCTATTTCACCTTGTCTTCGGTTTTTTCGGCGCCCTTCTTGACGTCGTGGCCAACATCCTTCACACCCTTCTTGATTCCGTGGCCGGTTTTCTTTGCCGCTTTTCCGGTGACTTCGCCCGTCTTGTCAGCCGCCTTCTCCGTATCCTTGGCGGTGTCTTTGGCCGCGGTCTTGGTGGCATGACCCGTGTCTTTCGCCGCGGTCTTGGTGACATGGCCCGTGTCTTTCGCTGCGGTCTTGGTGGCATGGCCCGTGTCTTTCGCGGCTTTGTCTACGTCGGTTGCCACGCCCTGGGCATAGACACAAGCACATGAGGTCAACAACACTGCAGCCACCATGGTGGCCAGTTTCACTTTCATGGAGCGCTCCGTCGGAAGAGATTTTGATGAACGCGAGTATGAAGCAACCGGCGGGGAAAACGCAACCCTGTAAGTCATCGATCTGGACTTCAAAAAGATTAGATCGCTGGAAGTGGAGGGCTGCAGCATAGCAAATCAGCCGGCAGGCAGAGATTAATTTTCAGCTACAAACAATCCAACAAAAGCAGCGAACATCCACTCCGTGCCGGGAGGACCGGCACGGGATGGAATGTCCCTTCTAGATTCCCTTCGTTTGATAATTGAGGACTGCTTGGGCCAGACGATAGTCGTAGCCCGCCTGCGCATTGCTGATCTGCGCTTGCGTCTGCTGCAATTCCGACTGCGTCAACTCGACGATGGAACTCAATCCCAGTTTGTATCGCGCCTGTGCGAGGTTTAGCGCCAGGTTTGCCTGTTCCAGCAGTTGTTGTGTCACGGATAGCCGGTCGTAGGCCGTATTGGCGTTCAGCCAACTGGTGCGCACGTCGCGGGCGATGCGGTCGCGCAGGTCGCGCAGCCGTTCGTCGGCGGCCTCGGCGCGCAGAGCCGCTTCATGAGCTTTCGCAGTGTACAGAAAACCGTTGAACACAGGGATGTTGACGTTCACGCCAACCGCGCCGTACCAGTTCGAAACCACTGGGTTACGGACCGGTGTGTCGCCCACCACTCCCACCGCGCGGATATCCGGCAAAAGCAAGTCGCGTTCCGCCGTCTGGAATTTCTTCGCGGACGCCGACTGAAATTCCAGCGACAGAATTTCCGGCCGCATCGCAAATGCCGTCGAAATCAGGTCGTCGACATTCCCCGGTGGAGAGGCGATGGGCGTGGTGTCTTCAATCAGCTGGAAGTTCTGCAGCTTAGGAAACCCCAGCACCATGGAAAGTGTGGCCAGGGTCCCGTCGTAGTTGTTTCGAGCGTCCAGCAATAACAGCTTTGCCTGCGCCAGATTCACATTCGCGAAACTGAGGTCGAGTTCCGATTTCAGCTTGCTGTTGAACAGGGCCTGGATCTGGTCGGCTACCGTCTGCCGGGTGCCGACGGTTCGTTGCGCCACGGCAAGTACGGCATTCGCCTGGAGCGAATTGTAGAATGCCTGATCCACCGCTAACAGAATCTGTTCTTTGCTGGCGACCGCATTCTGGTCTTCTGCCTTCGCCGCGAGCTTCGCACTCGCCACCAGATTCGTGGTGCGGCCGAAATCCGTAATCTCCTGGCTCACCATGGCGCCTGCCGCGGCGCGCTGGTAGAGGACGGGGTTATTCAAGGCCCCGGCCGTAAGTCGACTACCGGGATCGGCGTCCACTCCGGTCAGGTTAATGACCGCAGTCGGCCACAGATTCGAGCGCACTTCACGAGTGACTTGTTGCGAAGCCAGCGCGGTCAGGCGAGCCACAGAGATCTGCGGATTGTTCTTCAGCGCCATATCCTGGGCCTGCTTCAGTGTCAGGGGCACCCGCGGGACGGAGTTTGGTTGCGGCGCGGGACCTTGCGGTCCAGCCGCCGTAGGCATGGTCTGTGCGATGGGCGCCGATGGCAAACTCTGCGATGTGCTCGCATCGAGTGACACCTGCGCCCACCCGCACAGCGGCGTCAAGAGAAGGAAGAAAATCGAAAGCCGCGTTCTTATCATTGCGCCGGCTCCGCCGTCGGATTCTCCAGATTTGCCGCTCCCCGCTTGCCATAGACCAGCAGGTAGGCTGCGGGCACGATGAATACCGTGAGCACAACGGAAACCGTCAAGCCGCCGATAATGGCGCGCGCCAGCGGTGCGTACTGTTCGCTGCCGGTGCCCATTTTGAGCGCCATCGGAATCATCCCGATGATCGTTGCCAGCGAGGTCATCAGGATGGGGCGCAGCCGGACCCGGCAAGAGGTGATAATCGCTTCCTTCACGGACTGTCCCTGCTCTTCAAGTCGATGCGCGAACTCCACGATCAAGATGCTGTTTGACGCCGAGATGCCCACCAGCATCAGCACCCCCATCAGCGACATGACATTCAGCGTCGTCCCGGTCAAAGGCAAAATCAGCAGAACGCCGATAAGCCCCATGGGAACCGCCAGCAGAATCAGAATGGGATCCTTGAATGATTTGAATTGCGCCACCAGAATCAGGTACAGCAGGACCACCGAAAGCGAGAGTCCCACCGCGAAGCTGTGAAACGATTCGTTCATCCCTTGAACCATTCCGCGAAGGTTGACTCTCACGTTCTCCGGGATCTTGCTTTGACCCAGCATGCGGCTGACCTCATCCGATACCTTTCCCAGATCCTCGCTCGCCGGGGTCACGTACACATCCATGACCGGCTGGATCTGATAGTGATCGACTTCCGTGGGTGTTAGCACGTTCTCGAGCTTTACGACCGCATCAAGCGTGGTGGGGGCTTTCAGATTCGGCGAACGGATCGGAATGTTGGTGAGATCCGCAAGATCGTGGATTGCGGGACGGCCGTTTTCATAATATTGAACGGTGAGGAAGTAGTCGTTGCCCGTCTTGTGGTCGAGCCAGTAGTTCGGCGCGATCATGGTGTTGGAGTTGAGCGCGGTGATGACGTTATCCACCACCTGCTTCTGCGTGAGGCCCAACTCTGCTGCGTGAACGCGGTCCACGTCAAGCTGCAGACCGGGATAATTCAGATCTTGCGGAATGTATACCTGTCCCACTCCCGGCAGCCCGCGAATCTTGCCCGCAAGGTTCTGCGCCACGTCATAGATCTGATCCAGCTTGCGCCCGCTGACTTGCACATCAATCGGGGCCGGCATACCCGTGTTCAGAATTGCATCCACCATGGAGCCGCTGGAGAAAAACGTGCGAATCTGGGGAAAGTCGTTATCCATCTCCTTCTGAACTTCCTTCATGTAGTCAAAGCTGCTTTTCTCGTGCGAATCCTCGAGCGCCACCTGGATGGTCGCGGTGTAGGCTCCGGAATTGGTGGTATAGAGGGCGGAGAAACCCGGAACCACTCCCAGGTTCGAGACAATCATTTTCAGATCTTTTGGGGCAACGGTATGGCGGATCAGATCCTCCACCTTGGCGACATACTGTTCCGTCACCTCCAACCGGGTTCCGGTGGGCGCCTTCACATTGATCGTGAATTGGCCGGCGTCCGTTCTTGGAAAGAAGGCTAAGCCGAGGAACGGGTAGATGGCCAAACTTGCCAGAAACGCGCCCATCAGCAGAGCCACCGTCAGCCCCGGCCGTTCCAGGGCCCGCTTGACCCAGTATTCGTAAGTATCCAGCAGCTTATTAAATGATCGATTGAAGGCCGCATTGAAGCGATCCCACCGTGAGGCGCTGTCCGCGTGCGTTGGCTCGATCTCGTACTCGTTCGATGAGTGCCCCGCAGCCGCGTGGGGAACCGCTTTCAGGAAGCGCGAGCAGAACAGCGGAATCACCGTCATCGCGACCACGTAGGAAGCGAATAGCGAGATCACGACCGACAGAGCCAAAGCGCTGAACAAGAATTTGCTGACGCCGTATAGAAAAGTAACCGGGAAAAATACCACCACCGTCGTCAGGGTCGCGGATAGTACGACCAGGGTTACTTCCGACCCGCCCGCTTCCGCGGCCGCCATGGGCGATGCGCCCCCCTCCAGATGGCGGTAAATATTTTCCAGCGAGATGACCGAGTTGTCGATGATGCGCGAGAATGCCAGGGCCAGGCCGCCCAGGATCATCGTATTGATCGTGCTTCCCGCCAGGCTCAGAACCACAAATGTCGCCAGCGCCGAGAGGGGAATCGAGAGAAACACGGCGGTCGTGGCACGGAAGCTGCCCAGGAAGATCAGAATCATCAGACTGGTCAGTAACAGCCCGATCACTCCTTCGTGAATCAAGGTCTTGATTGCTTCCTTCACGAAGGCGGATTGATCAAAAGCAACCGTCGCCACCAGTTGTTTGGGAATGTCGTAGAGGTGCTTGATCGCATCCCGAATACCATCCACCACCTGGATGGTATTCGTATCGCCTCCTTGCTTCATGATGGGCAGGTACACCGAGCGCTGGCCATCGACGCGCACCAGGTTGTACTGGATCTGATTGGCGTCTCGCGCCTCTCCCACGTCGCCGAGCGACACCCAGGAAGTTCCTACAGTCTTTACCGGGAGCTTCGACAGCTGGTCCATGTTATCGACCATGCTGTTCGAGGAGACGTAGTAGTCAAACAGTCCCATCTTCACGTCGCCTGCCGGAAGAATCAGGTTTGAGCTGTTCACGGCATTGACGATGTCCATCGGATCCAGCTGACGGGACGACAGCTTGTAGGGATCGACGTACACCATGATCTGGCGGTACTTGCCGCCAAAGGGCGGCGGAATCTCAGCTCCCTTCACCACTGCAATCTGGTTCCGTATCGAAAATTGTCCTACATCGTGAAGTTCCGTCTGACTGAGGTTCTGTCCCTTGAGGGTGACCAGACACACCGGCAGGCTGGAAGCGTCAAACTTGAGCACTACCGGAGGCAACGTCCCCGGCGGAAGGCGTCTCAAGTCCGCCAGCGCCAGGTTCGAAATCTCGGTGACATCGGCATCGGAGCTTGTCCCTGGCTGAAAATAGATCTTGATGATACTGACGCCCGCTAAAGACCGTGACTCCATGTGATCGATGCCGCTGGCCAAAGTGAAGAACCGTTCCAGCCGGTTGGTGATGTCGGTCTCAATGTCCTGTGGAGGCATCCCGGAATAAAACGTGGCCACCACGACTTCCGGTAAGTTGATGGCGGGGAATAGATCCACTGGCATCCGCACCATGCTGGTGACGCCAATGACCACAAGAACCAGACAGATCACAATGATGAAATACGGGTTACGAATGGAAAATCCAGACATGTGTTCTCACTTGCGGGCTTGGCCAGTTACTAGCGTGCGCCCTGGTCGTTGTATTGCATGAGTTCCACGGTCTTCGGCAGAACCTTTTGTCCCGCCTTCAAGCCGCTGCGGTCGCTCACCACTACTTCATCCCCTTCGGAGAGACCTGCTACGACTTCCGCATCATTGGGGGTTTCAAGGCCGAGGGTTACGGGACGATCCTGGATTTCACCGTCCCGGTCGACTACGAACACTGTGCTTTTCTCGCCTTCCCGGTTTACCGCCTGCAGAGGCACGGTCGGAACATCGTCTTTTTGTTCGAGCGTGAGTTGCGCCTCGGCGTAGCTGCCCGGCACCAGCAAGTGCTTCGGATTCGGAACATCAACCTCGGTGTGCATGGTGCGCGTGTCTTCCCTCACATCGACGGAAAAGCGCGCCACCTTGCCGGGAAAATCCCGGTTCATCGAAGGCACTCGGACCTGAACGGGATCGCCAATGCGGATATAGCGGACGTACGCCTCGGGAACCGGAATCACCAGCCGGAACAGGCTGTCCTCGGATAACTTCACGATCGGCATCGCCTGCGTGCTCGAAGCCGTACCCGCCTGCACCAGCGTTCCCAGGTTTGCGTAACGCTGGGTGACTACCCCCGAAAACGGCGCCGTAATCTTCGAATAGTCATAAAGCGTCTGGTCATGGATGAGTTTGGCTCTGGCCACGGAAAGATTGCTCTGAGCCGCTTGCAACGCCGCTCCGCCGGCATCCACCTGGGATGCGGCCGCCATATCCTTGCCCTGGGCGTCGTCCACTTCCTGTTGTGCCACGATGCCCGGCTGGGTCTCAAACACGCTGTTCAGGCGCGTGTATTCGAGATGCAGAGCCTTGTACTGAGCCTGATAGCGCTTCAATTCATGCTGTGCCCGGCTCACCTGATCCGATGCATTCGTAATCTCGGCCCGGTCCTCCTGTAATTGTGCTTCCAACTCAGGAATCTCGAGGGTTGCCATCACTTGCCCGGCTTTCACGCGAGTTCCGTAGTCCACAAACAGCTTCTTCACATAGCCCGACTCTTTCGCGTAAACGTCGATTTCCTCGAAGGGGACCAGCTCCGACGACACGGTGAGTTGCCGGCCCAACGACTTGCGCACGACCTTGGTAACTCCGACGGTAACGGCAGGCGTGCTGGCGTGAACGCTCCTGCTGCCCGAGCACGAGGACAACTCTGCCGCCATGGTTATTGCCAAGGCGATCGCCAAATAGGACATCGGGCTCTTATGCCCCCACATTCGCTCCGACCGATTGCATGCTTGATTCATCGAATCTTTCTCCAACGCGTTTTTCCCAGCGGCGGGAATTGCCGCCCGCTTCCCTCTACTCGTCCATGGTCTTGATCATGTCGCGCAGTTTGGCCACTGAGAATTCACTCGAGCGGCAGAAAGCGATCACTTTCTGCTCCGCCGCGCGCAACCTTGTCGCTGCCTCGGGGATGTCAGCTGCAATCGCCCGGGGAACCGTTAATACTCCGTGGCGGTCCCCATGCAGCAGGTCTCCGGGGCGAACTTCCATGCCGCCGACGTTCACGGCACATCCGAAGTCGAAGATATGTGCATACGCGTGCGAAACGGCAAGGCTGCCGGCAAATACCTGCAGTCCAATCTTGTGCACCGCGGGCAGTTCGCGGACAGCACCATTCGTCAGGCACCCCGCACATCCCAGCGCCTTGAGGATGGCCGCGTGCATGTCACCAACAAACGCTCCGCGGCCCGGGTGGCCGTCGACGTCTTCCAACACCACGATGCGGGGTGGAGGTACCTGAAGAATGCTGTTCCACCAATCGGTGCGGTCGTGAAACGCACTGCCCGCGATCGGAGCCTCTACGCTGCGCAAACGCGCTGTCGCGGCGTAGCCCACCATGGGAGGGGCGTCGTTGAACATGCAGCGGATTCTGGCGTCCGTGAATCCGGTGTTACGGAGTCTTAGTTGGAAAGTCTCGATCGCATTGGAAATCGTGCAGGTGTCAAACTCACGAAGAGCATCCAGTTCTTCCTCGGTCAACAAAGGCACAGCGGCCATGCGCATCTCCCTCATACTTCGTTCCTACCCGCGAACCTGGCTAACGGCAGGCCGTCCTCAAAGTCGCGCCGGATAAAGAACGGCATACGACAGCCCTGTTCCAATTCGCGGTCTGCAAAGCAAACCAAAACGCTGGGGATTCCCGGGACCCGTCAGGCCTGATCAGTGAAAACGCAGTTTGATCTGCGCAGACGGTTACCGTACAAACTAGGAGACGGGAGGTGGCCGGTTATAGAGATTCTTGTCGATCAGAACGCTGAGCAGAGGGGGTGCCGCAGGCGCTACTCGCGGATAGAATTGAGGAGCTTCCAGCGAGGTGAGACGGGCAACCGGGGCTACCCATTGGAGCGCGTCCTGATCGAGATGCTGGCGGCTGGTTTCCAGAGATTTACGCTCGGAAACCGACCTTACCGAATGCGTCGCGGAATTCGTCCGGAAGGAATAACGCGTCGCCAGACTTACCGTTAGAGCGCAAACCGCGAGCAAGACTACCGCCGCAAATCGAGAGAAATTACGGCGTCGTCGGGCGTCGAACTGCCTCACACAAGACATCGCAAGTTTGAGCAATGATTTCAATTGTCTTCTACCATAACAAATGGCAACCATCTCAAGCAAGAAGCCGCAACATCACTTCGGTAATCCCGCGTTCGTTCTGCAATGTCCAAATGAAAGATAGATCGCGTTCGCGCCCGCTTGGTTGTATCCCCGGCAAGGCGATCAGGCAGGCGGCGTACTCAGAAAAGAGAAACTGGTGGGCAGTGCAGGACTCGAACCTGCGACCTCCTGCTTGTAAGGCAGGCGCTCTAACCAACTGAGCTAACCGCCCCTGCTCCCGGTTACGCTGATGGGAGTCTCGCGAACTTGCGGTTGAGAAGAACTCTCGCAGTATACGTGGCACTAGAAATCACGGTCAAACCAGCGTTTTGTCGGCGGCGCTACAATGTCGCGTGCGTCGTTTGATCGTCAATGCCGATGATTTTGGCCTGACCTCGGGGGTGAATCGCGCCATTGTCGAAGCTCACCAGCATGGCATTGTGACTTCGGCCACGTTGATGGCCAATGGCGCCGCGTTCTCGGAAGCCGCACAACTGGCGCAATCCTTCACCGGCCTGAGCGTCGGATGCCATACCGTGCTGGTCGACGGCTGTCCGCTATCGGATGCGTCCCAGGTTTCCACCTTGCTCCACAACGGTTCTGCCGGATTCCATAACTCCCTCGCCAAATTTGCGGCACTCGCCATGCGCGGGCGCCTTGACCCTCGGCAGATCGAAGCCGAAGCCATCGCGCAGATCCACAAAATTCAGTCGGCGGGCATCACCGTCTCGCACCTCGACACTCACAAGCACACGCACATGTTTTCCCAGGTGCTCGACCCACTGTTGCGAGCGGCCCACGCCTGTGGCATACCTGCCATCCGGAACCCGTTTGAAACCGTGAAGGTCACGCAACTCTTCGAAGACCCAGGTTCGTGGAAACGCTGGCTCGAAGTCTGTGGTCTGCACCGTTTCGCGGCGAGGTTCCGGCAATCGGTTCGACAGGCAGGCCTGCTCACGCCCGACGGCACCATCGGCATCGTGGCCACGGGCGCGCTCGGCCAGCGGGTACTGCGCTTCATTCTGCAGAATCTCCCCGAAGGCACATGGGAACTGGTCTGCCACCCCGGATATAACGATGCCCAGTTGCAGACGGTGCACACCCGCCTGCGGAAATCGCGTGAGGAGGAATTGCGGGTTCTGACCT
Organism: Terriglobia bacterium; assembly: GCA_963832635.1. Lineage (GTDB taxonomy): Bacteria > Acidobacteriota > Terriglobia > Terriglobales > Acidobacteriaceae > DATFTE01. The sequence goes on from CAWHVH010000010.1 coordinate 209,709, forward strand.
CCCCGGAAGTGCGCGAGTTACTCTTGCAACGCGAAATCGAACTCATCTCCTACCGCGCTCTGACCCGTGGCATGGTACCCCGTAATTAGCCAGGTACTCTTGAGTCATTACTCGAATCCACCTTGCTAATTCATACAACTGGATATGCGGGCGTATCATCTAGGCACTGCTGCCAAAGCAGGCAGCGAGGATTCCGCTATCTATGGCAGATCGCCCGGAGCCCCGCGTTAAAACCGACCTCGCAGTACGCGTCTGGGGCATGGGCAAAGAAGGTCGCCCTTTTTTTCAGAACGCCGAGGCTCGGAACATCAGCAGCGAAGGCGCGATGATCTCGGGTCTGGAACAACAGTTGACCCCCGGCGATACCATTGGCGTGCAATACGGTGATAAGAAAGCCCGGTTTCGTGTGGTCTGGGTAATCGATGCCGGAGCAGTCCACAAGATCCAGGCCGGAGTGCAACTCCTCGAGGGGCAGCACTGTCCCTGGCTCTACGAACTCGGGCCGGTCTCGGCGGTTCCCGCGCCTCCGCCGTCCAACCCGGCGAACAAGCGCAAGTTTGCGCGACACCAGATCCAGATTCCGATTGATTTGCGTGACGATCACGGCGGAGCGCACATGCAGACCAACGCGAGTGACATTGGCGGCCGCGGGTGTTATGTAGAGGCTCTGCTCCCGGTGCCGGTCGACACCCTGCTGACCGCGACCTTCTGGATTGAGTCCGAGAAGTTCAGCACTACCGCGATTGTGCGCGCGAGCGACCCCGGAGTCGGCATGGGCATCGAGTTCGTCGGCCTCGACGAAGAGGGCCAGAAACACCTGCAAAGCCTCATTGAGAAGGTAGACCCCGCCAATGCTGGCCTCGGCCATGGGAAATCCTGATCGGTTTCATCCCCGAAATATGAATCCACGGCCTCCGCTTTCCATCGAATGGGAGAGGCTGTATCGTCTTCAGGGAGGCGGTTCGGGATGAAGATCGGCATCACGTGTTACCCCACCTACGGCGGCAGCGGCGTGGTGGCCACTGAGCTTGGACTCGAACTGGCAGAGCGGGGACACGAAATCCACTTCATCTCCTACGCACAACCGATCCGGCTGAAACCCCACTCCAACATCCATTATCACGAAGTAGAAGTCTCCCGCTATCCCCTGTTCGACTATCCGCCCTACGATCTGGCGCTGGCCACTCGTATGGCCGAGGTTTCAGAACTCTACGATCTCGACCTGCTGCACGTGCATTACGCGATTCCCCACTCCGTCAGCGCCCTGCTCGCGCGCCAGATGCTGGCCGCGAAGCCTCGGGGAAAACGTCTGCCCTTCGTCACCACTCTGCACGGCACCGACATCACTCTGGTTGGACTCGACCGCTCGTATCTTCCCATTACCCGCTTTTCGATTGAAGAAAGCGATGGAGTCACCGCGATCTCGGAATACCTGCGCGCCCGCACGGTGCGGGAATTCGACGTCAAGAACCATATCCAGGTGATTTACAACTTCGTAAACTGTGACGTCTACTGCCGCGATAAAGACGCTCCCAAACGCAGGCTGGAGTATGCCAAAGAGGGCGAGCGCATTCTGGTGCACTTGTCCAATTTCCGCCCGGTGAAGCGCATCACCGATGTGGTCGAGATCTTCGATAGGGTCCGCAAGAAAATTCCTTCCAAGCTGCTGCTCATCGGCGACGGCCCCGACCGCTCACGCGCGGAATGGCTGGCGGTACAAAAAGGAATTCACGATGACGTCCTGTTCCTGGGCAAGCAGGACGAGATTCACGAGAAACTGGCGGTAGCCGACGTCATGCTCATGCCCAGCGAACTGGAATCATTCGGACTCGCGGCGCTCGAAGGCATGGCTTGCGAAGTGGTCCCGATCGCCACCCGCGTCGGCGGAGTGCCGGAGGTGATCGAGGACGGCAAGAGCGGGTTTCTCGCCAACGTCGGTGACATCGATACCATGGCCGGCTATGCCATCGATCTGCTCAGCAACCCGGTTCGCCTGGAAGCGATGGCGAAAGCGTCCCGAGCCTCGGCCAGAGCGCGCTTCTGCACCACCAAAATTATCCCGCAATACGAAGAGTTTTACCGGCGCATCCTGGAACGCTCTTCATAAGAGCGCGGCGGGAATCGAGCCGTCGCTCTCGAGAATCGGCATGCGCAACCGCACCAGCGTGCCCTTCCCTTCGCGGGTATCGATGGTCATTCGAGCCGTATCTCCGTAGAGCACCTTCAATCGCTCGGCGACGTTCGCCATGCCGATGCCGGTCCCGCCCAATCCGGTGGGACGCTCCAGCAATTGCGCCGCTCCCATGCCGATGCCGTCGTCTTCCACTTCCACGATCACCTTGGTGTCAGAGATCCGGCTGCGCAGGTAAATGCTGCCGCCGTCGATCTTCGACGAGAGCCCGTGCTTGATGGAATTTTCCACCAGCGGCTGCAGCAGCATGCTGGGAATCATCACATCAAGCGATGCCGGATCCAGTTCTTTCACCACGTGCAGTTTGTCGCGCCCGAAGCGCACGACTTCGATATCCAGATAGTTGTCGATAAACTCCATCTCTTCGCGCAGAGGGACAAACGCATCGCTGCTGTTCAGCAGGCGCCGCAGTATGGTCGCCAGCTTGATGATGAGTTCCCGGGCCGTGTCGGGATCGAAGCGCACCAGAGACGAGACCGAGTTCAGCGTGTTAAACAGGAAGTGTGGGTTGATCTGGTTTTGCAATGCTTCCATGCGAGCGTGCAGCAGCAGGCGCTCCTGCTCTTCCAGTTTGATCTGGATGCGCACGCTGTTCCAAATCTTCAGCTCGGTGCCGATCACTACAATCGAGGTGGCGTAAATCAGGCCTTCCACCCACCAGGTTGGACTCTCCAGGCTGAAGGAGGCTCGCGGCATGAAGTGTGACAACTCCGTCTGCACCAGCCGCAAGCCCACAATCGTGGCAAAGAACATGACTTGCCAGTCGAATAGCCGCGGCGTCGGCAGGTTGCGGCGAATCATACGGTAAAGACTTTGGTCCACAAAGGGAGAGAACGACCAGATGTCATCCTTCTCGGGCGCCAGCGTGCGCAATTGTCCGGCGATGAACCCGCACAACAAATTGAAGGGCAATGTGGCCCACTCGCCATGCAACAATGCGGGTAGCGCCAGCAGCACTCCGCCCGACATCCCTGCGAACCGTCCCGCAATCACCCCCAGCAGCACCGTGGTTTCGAACGAAAGATCACCGGCGGCAAAGCTTTTGGGCTGGATGATCCGGAACCATACCGCGACCGCCAGCGGAATCCCGATCCACAACACTAAATAGACTTGCTGTTTCAGCGAGCGATCTTCCCGGAACAGCAGCGACTTGAACTCAAGCGAGCGGACCAGCGTGCTGGCCACGGCAGCAGCCACACCCAGTTTGATCAGTAGATTAATCAGGAGAACACTTTGTGACATAGGACCCGCTGGTCAAAATGTAGCATGAAGCACGCTATGGCAGTTTGATTCCGGTATCCTCTCAGGCATGCGCCAAATCTCGTGGATCGCCCTCTTCCTCGTGACCTTTTCCTCGCTGTTGCTGCCCCAGGCAGACGACCAGGCTTCACCATCGTCCGCGGCCTACCTGGGATTCGACCGCAATCAGTACCCAGGCGACGAAGCGCTCTCTACCCTAGCCAAGACTTTTTCCTATACCGGCTATTGGCTCAACAACCCTCCGGGTGAGCGCTCGAATAGTTGGAAGGGCAAACGCAAAACCGTGGAAGCCGCCGGCTTAGGTTTTCTCGTCTTATTCAACGGGCGCCTGTATGCCGAACTGAAGAAGGTGCGCGAGCCCGCGGATCTCGGCAAAAGCGACGGGCTGGCCGCAGTCGCTGCCGCCAAACTGGAGGGCTTCCCGGCTCGTACCGTTCTTTTCCTCGATCAGGAGCAGGGGGGCCGCATGCTCCCCGAGCAGCGCGGCTACATTGAGGCCTGGGTCGACGCAGTCAACACCAACGGCTATCGTGCCGGTGTCTACTGCTCAGGCATTCCCGCCAAAGAAGAGGGAGGCCGCGCGGTGATCACAGCCGAAAATATCCTCGGCCTCACCGACAATAGAGACGTTACGTTCTGGGTGACCAACGACGCGTGTCCGCCCTCGCCGGGCTGCTCCTTCGGCAAGCCCCCATCGGTCAAGGAGACCGGACTTCGCTTTGTGGATGTGTGGCAGTTTGCGCAATCGCCCAAGCGACCGGATGTCGCCGCAGGATGTCCCGCCAACTACAACCGCGACGGCAGTTGCTACGCGCCCGGTTTCCCCGCATCTCGACAGCTGCACGTCGATGTGGACACCGCCACCTCGCCCGATCCTTCGAACGGCCGTAGCCACTAACCCCTTGTCATCCCCGGGCGGAGCCGGAAGGGCGCGAAGCGCATTTCCGGCGGAGTCGCGGGACCTTGTGTTTCCGCAGATGGAAAATCCGTTACGCCCGCAACCTCTCCGCCAACTCCTTCAGCGCCGCCTCAATTCCTTCCACATTCTGCGGCCCGCCTTGCGCCATGTCTTTGCTTCCGCCGCCGCGCCCGCCCAGCTTGGCGAGCGCCTCTTTCATTAACGCTCCCATATCGAACGGCATGCCGGCCGATGCAGCAAACACCAGCGCTGGCTGTCCGGAAGTGGCTGCCAACAGCGCGATCACGTTGGGAGTGATGCGAGTCAGTTTCTGCGCCAGCAACTTGATGAACGTCAGATCACGATCGGCAAATACGCGCGTCACCACTTTTCGCCCTGCCGTCTCCGGAGTTTCCGCCAGCAGCTTTCCCGCGCTCAGCTCCGCGATCTCCGCCAGCAACTGCTCTCCCCACTTGCGCGCAGCCCGCGCCTCCTCCTGCATCTTCCGCACTTGTTGCGGAACATCGGAAAGATGACTGGAGAGCAAACTGGCCGTCTCTGCGAGAGTCGTGTAATCGTGCCGCGCCGTGGCCACCGCGCGTTTTCCGCAGACGAACTCTACCCGCCACCCCTGCCTGACTTTCTCCGTCTTCCGCAGCAAGATCGAGCCAATCTGCCCCGTGCCCTGCACGTGCGTCCCGCCACAAGCGGTCAAATCGAAATCGCGAATGTCGATCAGCCGCAGCTTGTCGCGCTCCGCGGGAGGCAACTTGCGCAGCCCTAACCCGTGCGCCTCCTCCTGGGTCACGTAGCGGATCTCCACCGGGCGATTCTCCGTCTACGACCTCGTTCGCCAGCGCCTCTGCGCCTTCCACCTGTTGCGCGGACAAGGTCTTGGTGTCCAGATCGATCGAACAATAATCCGCACCCATGTGGAAGGAAACCGTGGGCATATCGAACAGGCGCACAAATGCCGCCGAAAGCACATGCTGTCCCGAGTGCTGCTGCATGTGGTCGCGCCGCCTGTCGCCATCGATCATGCCGCGGATGCGGCTTCCCTTCTCAAGCGCCGACGGACTCTCTAGCACGTGCAGAATCGTGCCGTCCTCCTGCTCTGCGACTTCGGTCACACGCAGTCTTGGGGACCCGTTTGGAGCAACGATCCAGCCCGTGTCGAACACCTGTCCGCCGCTGGTGGGATAGAACGCCGTGCGATCGAGCACGATCGCCGGACGCGAATCCGGGCCGATCACGGAGTCGCACACCTCCGCCTCGAATTCATAGAGAAACGAATCGGAGTAATAAAGATGTTCTGTCATGGGTGTGTTTGGCCGAGGTCCGAAGTCAGAGGTCCGACGCCCGGTTCAGTACGGCCCGATGATCCCGCCAATAGCGCGCCCCGCGGGTTCGGGACGCTCGCGCTCTCTCTGCGCATCGATCACATCGAGATACTTCAGGCCCGAGCCGGTATTGAAGAGCACCACGGAATCGTCCGCTTCGAAAAAGCCTCTCTCCCGCAACTTGCGATACGCGGCCAGCGACGCCGCCCCTTCCGGCGCTGCGAAGACTCCCTCGACTTTCGCCCACTGGCGGAAGGCATCCATGATTTCCTCGTCGGTCACCGACAATGCCACGCCACCGCTCTTATTAAGGATGTCGAGAATCAGGTAGTCGCCATAGGCCTTGGGCACGCGCAACCCCGACGCCAAAGTGGCTGCATTTTGCCAGAATTCCGAAGTCGCCTTGCCCTCATCCCACGCTTTAGAGATTGGCGCGCAACCCGCTGACTGCACTGCTACCATCTGCGGACGCTCTGAGCCGATCCAGCCCAACGCCTCCATCTCGTCAAAGGCCTTCCACATTCCCAGCAGGCCCACGCCGCCGCCCGTGGGATAGATCACGCCCTGCGGCAACTCCCAGCCCAACTGCTCGGCAATCTCGTAGCCCATGGTCTTCTTGCCTTCCACGCGAAACGGCTCTTTCAGCGTGGAGACATCGAACCATCCTTCTTTTTCCTTGTTCTCCGCCACCATGCGCGCGCAATCGCTGATCAGGCCATTCACCAGTGTGACGTGCGCGCCATAGCTTTCACACTCGATGCGGTTCGCCAGCGGCACATCTTTCGGCATGAAGATGTGGGCTTCGATCCCCGCCGCCGCAGAGTAGGCCGCGAGCGCGCTGGCCGCATTCCCCGCCGATGGCGCCGCCAGCTTTTTCAGCCCGTAGGCCCTCGCCATAGTCACGGCCGCTGACATCCCCCGCGCCTTGAACGAGCCTGTCGGATTCAGCCCTTCATCCTTGATGAAGACGTGTGGATATTCGCGGCTCGGCAGCATGGGAGTAAAGCCTTCCCCGAGCGAAACCGGTTCCGCGTCAGGTAAAACCTCGGCGTAGCGCCACATGTTTGGCGCGCGCCCGGCAAGCGATGTCGCCTTAAAGTTTTTCTTTAACTCCGCCAGATCGTAGCGCACATACAGTACGCCGCCGTCTTTGGGACAAACCGTCTGGGGACGGTCCGCAGGAATGGATGCACCACATTTGGTGCACTCAAGATGAGAGATGGCAGCCACGGGGAAAGTGTAGCACTGCGAATCGCATTTCGATCACGTAGCAGCGGCCCCGTCCGCTCCCGATGCAAAGCAAGGACCCGCACCCCAGACCTCGCTGACGCCTCACCGTAGAGACCAGCCCAGCAAAGCTGCGTCTCTACAAGAGCAGAGAGCTTCCGGGTCCCGGAGGGACCACCGCCAATAGCCCGCCACTTCAGTGGCGGGTAGACGCGCTCCCCGACAAGTGCCGTAGGCACGACTGCAATCCCGGCGACCAGCCTGCCTTTACGCCGCCAACCGCCTCAGCAGCCCATTGGCCTTGCGGAACCACGGTCGCTCGCGCCGCCGCAGATATCCCGGCATGGTTGGTTTTTTGGCGAGAATCTTCCGCGTCCACTCACGCGCCTCGACGTTGCGCCCCTGCGATGCCAGAAACGTCGCGTAGTTGTAGTAGGTCTCGGACAGGGTGGAAATCTTGGTAGCCTGCTGAAACAGACTCAATGCCTTCTCCGGCTGCCCGGTATTGGCGTAGGCGTGCGCCAGCAACCCGATCGCGCGGTGAAAATCATATTGCGGATCGTTCAAAACCACCCGCTCCAGGTCCGTCACTGCAGCCGCAAAGTCTCCCAGTTCCATCTCCGCAATGCCGCGCCGGTAGAACGGATCTAGAGAATCCGTCCTTACCGAGATCGATTTGTCATAGCATTGGCGCGCCCGAGCATACTGGCCTTCCTCGGAATACAGGTCCGCCAATTCTTCGTAGTTCCCTGCTGAAGGATTATCCAGAATCGCCGCTTCCAGCTCGCGAATCCGCTTGCGCCGCGGGAAGACTTTGAACGACTGCCGCAACAACCCCGCGTCTGGAAGCACCTCAACCACGAAATAAATCAATGCGCCGGGCAGCCCCAGGAAGAGAATGACGAACAGCCAATAGCCATCCGGCCGCCGCCGGATGAAGTGCACAATCGCCAGCACCTGGAGAATGATTCCCCAAGGATAAAAGAAGAATGAGAAGAGTCCCATGGGTTGAGCGCACTATAACATGCGAGTCGCTCCGCGGCCTCCGCGGCAGTTCTCCGTGACCTCCGCGATCTAAGATTTTGCCCCTGGCCGTGATAGCGAGAGCCTGCCTCGCTCCCGATGGTAAAATCGTTTGTGCTGACGCCTCCCATCCGCCTTCTGGCCATCGATATCGATGGCACTCTGTTGAACCCACAGTTCGAGATCTCCGCTATCGATATGGCCGCGCTCCGCCGCGTGCATCAAGCCGGCGTCGAGGTCGTCCTGGTTACCGGACGCCGCCATACTTTCGCCCTGCCGATCGCGCAGCAGTTCAGCTTCGACCTCTGGCTGATCAGTTCCAACGGTGCCATCACCCGTTCGCTTGCCGGAGAAACTTTCCACCGCGACTTGCTCCCCGCCTCCACCTGCCTCGCCTTGTGCGGTGAAATGAAGGATTTTCGCGGAAACACCGTTCTCACCTTTGACGTCGAAACCAAGGGCGCCATCGTGCTCGAGCACATGAACGAGCTGAATGTCAGCATCCAGCGCTGGCTGGAGAAGAACATGGCGTTCATCAACTTCGTGATTCCCATCGAGGACTCGATCACCAGCGACCCCGTCCAGGCCATGTTCTGCGGACCCATCGAGCGCATGCACCAGGCCCTTGACCGCCTGTCCACCGGAAGCACCGCCAAAAACATCACGGTTTTGCGCACCGAGTATCCAGTTCGCGACCTCTCCATCGTCGACGTCCTGAACCAGGGATGCTCCAAAGGGCACGCCGTCGAGCGCTGGGCAAAATACCGCGGAATCCCCCGCGAGCAGGTCATGGCCATCGGTGACAATTACAACGATATAGAAATGCTTGCCTTCGCCGGACTGCCGTTTATCATGGGAAATGCGTCGGCCGAACTGCGCGGCCATGGCTGGACCGTAACCAAGTCCAATGCCGAGCACGGAGTCGCCGCCGCCATCGACCAGGTTTTGGGAGTACCGTAGGGCCGGCCTCCCGCCGGCAATCGGAATTGATTTCCAGGCATGCGTTCTTATTCGAGACTCGCGCTCTTTCTGCTGGCCATGGCGCTACCCGCTCTCGCCGCGGACGTCGCTGTCTTGCAAAACGGCTTCACCATCCGCCACGAGCGCCGCGAGGTCATCGGCTCCATCACCCGGCTCTATACCACGGAAGCCGGTAACAGCTACGTCGACATCCCGACTGCGCAGATCGATCACTTCGAAAGGGACCTGACGCCGCCCGCTCCCCCTGCCGCGGCCGCAAAAACAGCCGTTCCCGCCCCGCCCCCAAAATCCCTTGCGGAAGTCGTCGACTCCGCCAGCAACGCCAGCAATATTGATCCCGACCTCATCAACAGCGTGATTCACGCCGAGAGCGGATTCAATCCACGCGCCGTTTCTCCCAAAGGCGCCCGCGGACTGATGCAACTGATGCCTAAGACTGCCACCTCGCTCGGCGTAACCAACAGCTTCGATCCCAATGCCAATGTGCAGGGCGGCACCAAGTATCTGCAGGAACTGCTCGAACGTTACAACTACGACATGGTAAAGGCCCTCGCCGCCTACAACGCGGGCCCGCAGCGCGTCGACCAGTATCGCGGCGTTCCGCCCTACTACGAAACCCGTGCCTACGTCGCCAGAATCGTGCGCGACTTCAACAAGAAGAAACTGGCGGAACGCAAAGCCGCCGCTGCCGCCGCCAAGGCCAGCCAGAAGAAAATCGTGGCGAAGAAGCCGCCGTCGCCCGCAAAGCCGGCCGCAAGCACGCAACTCGCCCAACAGGCATCCCACTAGATACTAGGTACCAGGTACTGGGTACTGCCGCCCGTCCGTTGACCCATCCCGCCATGTCATTTACCTTGGCAGGAGTACCACTTTCCCTGCGCCACGCTTCACCGGGTTAGTTATGTCAAAGTCTCGGGGTCAATGAACAGACGTCAGATCACAATCTATGCGGTGATAGCGGTCATTCTGGCCGCGCTGGTCTACCTGCAGTTTCGCACCTGGAGAAACTTCGACTGGGCCACTTTCTGGACCCAGACTGACCACGTCAATAAGTTCCATATTCTTCACGGCATTCTGCTGATCTACCTGGGCTACCTGATGCGCGCCCTGCGCTGGAAGATCTTCCTTCGCCCAGTCCGGCCTCAGGCCTCCACTCTTCGCCTGATCCCACCCACCATCATCGGGTTCACCGGACTCGCTCTCTTAGGACGTCCCGGCGAACTGATCCGTCCCTACCTGATCGCCCGCAAGGAGGAACAGACGTTTTCCTCACAGCTGGCAGTCTGGGCGGTGGAGCGCATCTTCGACATCGGAGCCTTCACCGGACTGCTGATCGGCGTCATCTTCTTCGCCTCCGGACCCAAAGAGCTTGAGTACTACGACAAGTTCCGCGAGGGCGGCCTGATTCTCACCGCCCTGGTTGTCGCATTGTCAGTGGGGGCGTGGCTGATCAGCAAGAAGGGCGAAGCGATCGCGGACTGGGTGGAACGTCGTCTCTCCCACCTGGCCTCGAATCTCGGACACCGCATCGCTCTGCGCATCCGCGAATTTCGCGGCGGATTGAACACCATTCACGGTCCCTGGGAGCTGCTGCAACTGATCGTCGTTTCCGTGGCCATGTGGTACTTCATCGCCCTCGCCTACCAGGAGGTCACCCATTCTTACGGCGTCGACTCGCTGGAGATTCGCGTCTCGCAAGTCCTCCTTCTGATGGGCTCCAGCATGGTGGGATCGATGATTCAACTCCCCGGCGTCGGTGGAGGCTCACAGCTGGCCACCATCTCGACCCTGAAGCATGTGTTCGATGTCCCCAACGAACTCGCCGCCAGCTGCGGCATCATGCTTTGGATCGTAACCTTCGTTGCCGTAGTGCCCCTGGGATTGATTCTGGCTCACCTCGACCGTCTCTCCTTCCGCAAACTGGTGGCGGAAACGCAGCGCGAGGAAGAGGAAGCGATTGCGCCTTCATCTCCCTCCCCGCATTAATTACCACCGTGCATCCCCCGCATCCAGCCCTCCGCAAGCGCCTGTTACAATTACATCAGCTCAAATGCAAGCGCCATGAAGTGTCCTTTCTGTGGATTTGAGAACGACAAAGTCGTGGATTCGCGCGAAAGCAAGGAAGCCGACTCCATCCGCCGACGCCGCGAGTGTCTGAAGTGCGAAAAGCGCTTCACCACCTATGAGCGGATCGACGAGATCCCCTACATGGTGGTCAAGAAGGACGGCCGTCGCGAAAAATTCGACCGTCAGAAGGTCCTGAACGGGTTGCTGCGGGCCTGCGAAAAACGCCCCGTGCCCATCAGTAAGCTGGAACAGATCGTCAACGAAGCCGAAGGCTTTGTCATCGAGTCGCCGGAGCGGGAGCGCAAGACCAGCGAACTGGGCGAATTGATCATGAACCGCCTGCGCCGCTACGACAAAGTCGCTTACGTCCGCTTCGCTTCTGTCTACCTCGATTTCAAGGACGTGCAGGAATTCATGTCGGAACTGAAAGATCTGCTCAAGACAAAGGAGCCGGACGCCAAGGGCAAGATCGCGGCAAAGACGTAGGGCAGGGAGAATCAGGCTTTGGATTTCCCCAGCTACTCACTACTAGCCACTCGCTACTGAATTTATGTTTCATAAAGTTACTCTGATTCCCGGCGACGGCATTGGCCCCGAAGTCACCAACGCAGCCGTTCGCGTGCTCGAAGCCACCGGCCTGAAGTTCGATTGGGAAACTTTCGAAGCCGGAGCCGAAGCCTACGACAAGTACCACGAATACATTCCCAAGGAACTCATCGACTCCATCGAGCGCACGCGAGTCGCCTTGAAAGGGCCGGTAACCACGCCCATCGGCGGCGGATTCGCCAGCATCAACGTCGAATTGCGCAAGATGTTCGAGCTCTACGCCAATTTCCGCCCTATCCGGAATCTGCCGCACATTCCCACGCGCTATCCCGACGTCGATCTCATCATCATCCGCGAAAACACCGAGGGCCTGTACTCCGGCATCGAGCACGAAGTCGTCCCCGGCGTGGTCGAAAGCCTGAAGATCATCACCGAGAAGGCTTCCACCCGCATCGCCCGTTTCGCCTTCGAGTACGCGCGCAAGAATAAGCGCAAGAAGATTCACGCCATTCACAAGGCCAACATCATGAAGATGTCCGACGGCCTGTTCATCCGCTGCTCGCGCAACATTTCCAAAGAATATCCCGAGATCACTTACGGCGAGCACATCGTCGACAACACCTGCATGCAACTGGTCATGAACCCCTACCAGTACGACATGCTGCTGATGGAGAACCTTTACGGCGACATCCTCTCTGACCTGTGCGCGGCCTTTGTCGGCGGCCTGGGCTTCGTGCCGGGAGCCAACTTCGGAGATCACTGCGCCATCTTCGAAGCCGTGCACGGCTCCGCTCCCGACATCGCCGGCAAGAATATCGCTAACCCGACGGCCGTCCTCCGCTCCGGCCTGCTGATGCTCCGCCACCTCGGCGAAGACGCGGCCGCCACCAAAATCCGCAACGCGCTCGAAAAGGTCTACCGCGATCGCGACAAGCTGACCCGCGACGTAGGGGGCAAGTCGGGCACCACGCAGTTCGCCGATTTCGTTATCGAAGCCATGGAATCCGGCTCCGACGTAAAGCCCGCCGCCGAAGCTTCCCACGTCTGATCGTCGCGGGTCATGCAGGAACTCCTCCTTCGTGGTCCTTCGTGTCCCTGGTGGTTACGCCTTGGCTCTTTCCATTTCTCCGCGTACCCAGCGTCCCCGGCGGTGGAACTCTTGGTAAGTTGATCGCCAAACCAAATCGCCCTAATCACCAATCCTGACCAGCGCCCCCACTCCTGCATTGACCCTGTTGCCAGCTTTGCGGTAACATTCGCCCGTTCTGGGGACCTGGGGGATGGTGAACACAAACCGGCGAGTGGGGATAGTTCTCTTTCAGCTCGGTGGACCCGATACGCTGGAAGCGATCGAACCTTTTCTTTTTAATTTGTTTTGCGACCCGGATATCATTGATTTCCCTTTCGCCCGCATTGGTCGCAGACCGCTCGCCAAACTCATCTCCACCACCCGCGCCCGCAAAGTCCAGCACCATTATTCGGTCATCGGCGGGGGTTCGCCTATCCGGCGCTTTACCGAGCAGCAGGCGCTCGCCTTGCAGACCCGCCTCACCGGTTCCGGCATCGATGCCCGCTGCTTCGTCGCCATGCGCTACTGGCATCCCTTCACCGCCGAGGCCATCGCGCAGCTGGACGCGGCCGCCTGCGACGAAGTGGTCCTGTTGCCCCTCTATCCTCATCATTCGAGCACTACCACCGGCAGCAGCCTGAACGAATGGAACCGCCTCTATCGTGGAGCCCTCCCCGTTCACACGGTCGACGCTTTCTATCGCAACGATCTTTACCTGGAAGCGATTGTCGAGAAAATAGAAGAAGCGCTCGCGCGTTTCTCCGATCCCGGCCGCCCGGAGATCGTCTTCAGCGCGCATAGCGTTCCCTTGTCCGTGATCGATCGCGGGGATCCTTATCAACACCAGATTGAAGAGACGGTCGCACTGCTCATGCGGCGCGGCGGCTGGACGAATTCCTGCCGGCTCTGCTACCAGAGCAAGGTCGGCGCCAGTAAATGGCTGCAGCCTTCCCTGCATCGCACTTTGCGCGATCTGGCCTCGGAAAAAGTTCGTGAAGTGTGCATCGTGCCCATCTCCTTCGTCTCCGATCACGTGGAGACGCTCGGCGAGATCGACCACGAGGCGCGTGAGGAAGCAACAAAACTGGGAGTGGAAAAGTTTGAAATGACTTCGGGCCTGAACGATTCTCCCATGTTCGTTGCCGCGCTGGCGGAGCTGGTGGCTTCCGCTCTCGGTGCGGGAATGAAGCAAGCAGGCGGTACCGTTTCCCTGGTCGCAGCCGACTGAGAGCCAGGGCACGGATCGCATGAAAGAGGCAGGGACGGAATGGCAGAAACCGGTGTTCTCGGGCGTCTACCCAAGTGGCCACGCAATGCCCTCAATAATTCAGTCATAGCCGCGGAACAGGCTTATCGAAAGCGTTCTGGACTTCCCCTGCTGAGCGAGGCCGACATCGAAGCCCTCAAGACAGGGGTACCCATGCCATGGGAAAGCGGCGATGGCGCACCCGCGGCAGCCGCGCCTCCTCCGGCCGCAGCCGCCGCACCCCCGACCCCAGCGGCTCCAGCGGCAGCCCCGGTAGTTCCAGTCGCCGCCTCCGCCTCCGCCGCAATCGGCGCGGAAGTGCAGAAGATGGTGGATGCCGGCAAAAAGTGGAGCAAGTCCTCCATCGCCGCCGAGCAGGCCCGCCGCAAGCGCAATAATCTTCCTCCCTTAAACGACGCCGAAGTGACCGCGCTGTTAGGCGAGCCCGCGGCACCGGCGGCCGCTGCTCCAGCCGCGACTTCCGCAGCCGCAGCCCCAGTGGCCGCGCGCGCAACCGCACCGACGCAAGCAGCGCCTTCTGCGGCTGCCTCCGTTGCCCGCACCGGCACCTCGACCAGCTATGTCGGAACACCCGCGGTCGGAACTTCCAAAGCCGCGGCGGCGGGCGGAGTTCCTCCGACCGGCCCTGAAGACAACGACATCAACCGCTCCCGCCGCCGTCTGGCGTGGGCCTGCGTGGCAGCGTTTCTCACCGCGTGGCTGCTCGCCTTCTTCCGTTTCTTCCTGCCGCGCACTCTGTTCGAGCCGGCCACCTCCTTCAAGATCGGATATCCCTCCGACTTCGGCCTGGGCGTCGACACCAAGTTTCAGCAGAAATACCGCATCTGGGTCGACCGCACTCCAGACCGCATTTTCGTCATCTACGCACGCTGCACCCATCTGGGCTGCACGCCCGACTGGAAGCCCGCGGAGAACAAATTCAAGTGTCCCTGCCACGGCAGTGGATACGACAGTGAAGGCATCAACTTCGAAGGACCGGCGCCCCGCCCCATGGATCGTTGTCACCTCGAGATCGCTCCTGACGGGCAGATCCTGGTCGACGCCGCCAAGCTCTATCAATGGCCCAAGGGCCAGCCCAGCCAGTTCAACGAAGGCGACGGCACCGACGGCGCCTGGTTGCGCGGGTAAACAATAGCACCGGCATCCTGCCGGCCACGCGAAGCTTGATTCGAGATTGAGGTTGCCGGCGGGACGCCGGCGCTACGAAGTACGAGGACACCATGGCAGAAGAGAACAAGAACGGTGGCAACGGTAGCGGGAACGGCAACGGCGTTCGCGTCGGACTGCTCGAACGCGTCAAAGCCGGCGTCAAGGAAGATGTCCAGTCGCTCAAAACCGATATGCCGGCGAAAGCCAAGGAACAGATCGAGGGCCTGAAAGATCCCACCAAGACCCAGGTCTACACCTCCATCTTCCGCCACAAGCACGACGACACGCCACGCAACCGTGCCCTGGGCGTGCTCTCTAACGTCTTCCTCCACCTGCATCCCGCCAAGATCAATCGCGACTCGGTGCGTTACAGCTACACCTGGGGCATGGGCGGCATCACCTTTTATCTGTTTATCGTGCTCACCTTCACCGGCGTGCTGTTGATGTTTTATTACCACCCCAGCAAGGTGCAGGCCTTCCGCGACGTGCTTTACCTGGAGCACGATGTCCCCTTCGGCAAGCTGCTGCGCAACATGCACCGCTGGGCCGCTCACCTGATGGTGATCGGCGTCTGGCTGCACATGTTCCGCGTCTTCCTGACCGGATCCTACAAAAAGCCGCGCGAGTTTAACTGGAATGTCGGCGTGATCCTGCTGGTGTTGACCCTGCTGCTCTCCTTCACCGGCTACCTGCTTCCCGACGATCAACTGGGATTCTGGGCCGTCACCGTCGGCACCAATATGGCGCGCGCCACGCCGCTGCTCGGGCACGAAGGCCCCTTCGGCCACATGCTCGGAATGACGCCTTATAACGATGTGCGCTTCGGCCTGCTCGGCGGCTCCATCGTCGATGCCAATGCCCTGCTGCGGTCCTACATCTGGCACTGCATCGGCATTCCGATCGTGGCTTCGGTTTTCATGATCGTCCACTTCTGGCGGGTACGGAAAGACGGCGGCATCTCCGGCCCAGCACCGGTCATGCTGGAAGCAGAAGTGAAAGAACCAAAACGTTGAGAGATCTAGCCATTGAGAGATTCAGCCATTGCGTCATTGAAGCGCTTCGCCCAATGATTCAATGACCCGATGATCCGATGGCTCAATTCGCGGAGCACTTATGGATTGGCGACAACTCTGGGACATCGCTTCGACGCCCGACAACGTGCCCATCGTGGCCCTCATCCCCCTGCTTGCCTTCTACATTTATCTCGCGTGGAAGCAGGCCAAGGCCAACGATGAACTCATCGCCGAACTTGAAACCAATCCCGCCATGGCCAAGACCCACCACCGCAAGGCCTGGCCCTTCCGTCCCGGATGGTCGAAAGAAGTCCATGTCTGGCCGTTCCTGCTGCGCATCGAATTTCTCGCCGCCATCATCGTCACCCTGATTCTCATGGTCTGGTCGATTACGCTGAGCGCGCCGCTCGAAGAGCCCGCCAATCCCAACCTGACCATGAACCCGGCTAAGGCTCCGTGGTATTTCCTCGGCCTGCAGGAGATGCTCGTTTACTTCGATCCATGGATTGCCGGCGTCGTCATGCCCACGCTCATCATCGTCGGCCTCATGGTCATTCCCTACATTGATACCAATCCGCTGGGCAGCGGCTATTACACCTGGAAGCAGCGCAAGTTCGCCATCGGCACATTCCTGTTCGGCTTCATCATTCTTTGGGTGTCGATGATCCTGATCGGAACCTTCATTCGCGGCCCCGGATGGCAGTGGTTCTGGCCGGGGCAGACGTGGGATCACAATCGCCTCATTTATGAGGTGAACCGCGACTTGCCCGACATTTTCGGGATCACCAGCAACCTGGCCAAAGGAATTTTCGGCGCCATCGTGGTCGGTGGCTTTTACCTGGTCGGCGGACTCGCCGTGCACGCCCTGTTCCGCCGCTATAACCCCAAAGACTACAAGCGCATGAGCCTGCTGCAATATTCCATCATGATGTTCTTCCTGGTCACCATGATGGCCTTGCCGGCAAAAATGCTGCTGCGCCTGCTTTGGCACATTAAGTACGTATGGATTACGCCCTGGTTTAACGTTTGAAATCAGTCGTCGGTCGCCAGTCCTCAGTCGCCAGCGAAGCATCCGGCCGAGGACGTGGCTCTACTGACGACTTAAGACTGACGACCGACTTTGGAGGATTTGGTGCCTGAACAACCTATCCCCGAGCAAGATCCGATCGTAACCAAGTCCTATGCGCTGCATTACGTTGTGGCGCTCGTGCTGCTTATGGCCTCGCTCTTCTGGGCGCTGCAGGACGAATTCTGGGGACAGCGTCCCTGGAAGGAGTA
Source organism: Terriglobia bacterium (assembly GCA_963832635.1). Lineage (GTDB taxonomy): Bacteria > Acidobacteriota > Terriglobia > Terriglobales > Acidobacteriaceae > DATFTE01. The sequence continues at coordinate 227,018 of CAWHVH010000010.1, forward strand.
CCAGGAAGTCTGGAAGCATCGCTATATCGCTTTCCTCAGCACCGCCACCTCCAAATCCCAGCAGTCCCTCGACCAGGTGGTGAAGAGTCCCGATTACCAGCGACTCGACCAGGCCGCCCAGGACGCCGCCAAAGCGGCGCAGCCCCGCAAAGACGAACTCCAGAAGCAGATCACCAATCTCAGCGCCCAAATTCTCGCCGTGCAGAGTGTCTTCACCGATAAGCGCGCCTACGCCAACGCCATCACCTACGAGATCGAGACCGATCCCAGCGCCTCCGGTAAAAAGAGTAAGCAGGCGGATCTCGCCGCGTATAAGAAAGAAGAATGGACCGTCGAGTTCCCTGACGGCCACAAAGAGAAATACAACTTCCAGCAGCTCGAAGAAAAATATAACGGCCTCAAGGACGAGCGCACCAAGGTAAGCGCCGAACTTGGAGAAGTCATCAAGCCGGTGACCGCCGCCAGCACCGAGGCTTCGAAATACATCACCGATCACCTCGTCGACCTCACGCCCACCCAGATCGCCGGCCTCAAGAAGAAGTATGCTGACTGGGATCCCCGCATCATGCAGATCAACGTGGCCGACGCCAACATCGTCGACCGCTGCGAATCCTGCCACATGGGCATTCGCGAACCGATCCGGATCACGCCCGCGGTCATGACTCCCAAGGGCGAGAAGACGCCCGACAAGTACGCCGAAGCCTTCGTCAGCCATCCTTCGCCTGGACTATTGAAGATTCACGACCCCGACAAGTTCGGGTGCTCTCCCTGTCATCAGGGCAACGGCCGCGCCACCACCAGCATGGTGAAAGCGCATGGCACCTACGAGCACTGGCTCTGGCCGCTCTTCCCCAAGGAAAACGTCGAAGCCGGTTGCCAGAACTGCCACGCCGCCGACATGTTCCTCGTGAGCGGCGACGTCGGCTGGACCATCAGCGAAGGCAAAGACCTCTTCCGCCAGAAAGGGTGCATGGGCTGCCATCGCTACGAGGGATACGACAAGGAGCCCGAAGATCTGAACGCCGTCAGCCAGCAGATCAAGCAACTCGATCAGCAGAAGATCGATAACCTGAAGCAGTCGGCTTACCTGATGAAGCAAGCCGACGCCGCCCAGACCAACGAAGAAGCCAACAAGTTTAATGAGGAGGCCACCGCTCTTCGCGTGGGCAACAGCAAAATCGACGGCCGCCTGCAGCAGCTCGACTACCAGTCCCACAGCCTCATGCAGGACGAGAAAAAAGTCGGGCCCAATCTGAAAGACATCCGCCTCAAGCTCAACAAGAACTGGATCCCGGTCTGGCTGCACAAGCCGACCGACTTCCGTCCCACCACCAAGATGCCGAACTTCCGCCTGAACCAGCACCAGATCGAAGCAATTTCGGCCTTCATCTGGCAAAACGCGCTCACCGATCCCCTGCCCGCGCAGAAGCCGGGCAACGCCGAGCACGGAAAGGAACTCTTCGAGACCCGCGGATGCCTAGCCTGCCACTCCATCGGCGAAGGCGATCAGATGCAGGGCGGCACCTTCGCCGCCAACCTCAGCCGCGAGGGCGAGAAGGCCAACTACGATTACCTCGTCCGCTGGATTCACAACGCGCGCCAGCGCACCCGTCCCTATTGCCCGTACGAGAAGAAAGATATCGGCCCCGAGGATTACGCTAAGAAGGGCCTGCCCTACGTCTTCGACCTGAAGCACAGCCAGTGCCCCAACGACGGACACGAACTGCAAGTGCAGAACATGACCGTCATGCCCAGCCTGCGCCTCAGCCAAGAAGACGCGCAGGATATCGCGTCATTCCTGATGACACAGAAGCATCAGGACCCGTCCGCCTACCCCAACGCAGCTTTCATGGATGATCCCGGCCTGAAGGCCGAAGGCAAGAAGTGGGTGCAGCATTTCGGCTGCGCTGGATGCCATGAAATCGCCGGCCTTGAGGACGAAGGCCGCATCGGCACCGAACTTACCTCCGAAGGCTCCAAGCCCATCGAGCGCCTCGACTTCGCGCTCTTCACTGAAGTCGCGCAGCGCGGCGGCAAAGAGCCCATTACCAATCCCGAGGACCTCGCCCGCCTGCCTGATGGCCCGGCCAAAGGCCCCTGGTACGATCACAAGGGATTCTTCGAGCACAAACTCGCCGAACCCGAGGTCTACGATAAGGGCAAAATCAAGAGCCCGACCGAAGCCGCGCGTATGCCCAATCTGCATCTCGATAAAGAGCAGATTCGCGCCCTCACCACCTTCCTGCTCGGCAGCGAGGAATCTTCCCTTCCTGCCAGCTACCAGTACAACCCCGGCGACGCCCGCCACGACATTCAGGAAGGCTGGTGGATCGTCAAAAAATACAACTGCATGGGATGCCACCAGTTCGTCCCCGGACAAACCACTGTCCTCATGGGCCTGAAACGATACAAAGACACGCCCGAGCAGCTTCCCCCAAAACTGCTTACCGAAGGCGCGCGCGTCGATCCCGAATGGCTGCGCCGCTTCCTCTCTAATCCGTCGCTGAGCGATAGCGATACGAATCGTAACGGCGTGCGTCCGTACCTTGCCGTCCGCATGCCTACGTTCTCGTTCTCCGACAATGAACTGCGCAAGCTGGTGCGCTTCTTCCAGGCGCTCTCGCAGCAACCCATGCCTTACATCCCCGAGGAAGTGCCCGTGCTCACGACGAAAGAAACCGACATGGCGCGCAGCCTGTTCTCGTCGACCGCCGCGCCTTGCCTGAAGTGTCATGCCACCGGAGATCCCGCGCACGACAAGTTCGCCACCGCGCCCAACTTCCTGCTTGCGCGCCAGCGCCTGAAGCCCGACTGGGCCGAACGCTGGATCATCGACCCGCAGGCCATCAGCCCCGGCACCTCCATGCCCTCCGGTCTGTTCAAGAAGCAGAACAACCAGTGGGTCTTTGCCGGGCCGACTCCACCCAGCTTCCAGGGTTACGACAAAGACCACACCAAGCTGCTGGTGGATTACATTTTCCAGCTCACGCCGGAGGAGCAGCGCCGCGTCGCGGCGGCCATGGGACATCCCCGCGCCGCCAACACCGTTCCGGCAAAAAAGAAAACCGCCTCCGCCCGAAAGCCCGAAGCAGGCTTCGGCGGTTCGCGTTAGAATGCAGGGTTCGCACAAACTCCTGGGTTTCTTCGCGGCCTTTGCGACCTTTGCGGTTAAGAGCTTTTGAATTTTTTGCACTCAACACTACTTAGAAAGGGCGACATCATGAATTGCACCAAGACATGGCTCGTAATGCTCGCATCGTTTTGCCTGCTGGGACTGATGCTCACGACGGCCTGCAGCAAGAAGGAAAACACCGAAGAGACGGCTAGCGCTCCCGCCGCACAGCCCGCGGCTGCGCCGGCCGCTACCCCCATCGACCCCGCCACGGTAGCCACCATCACCGGCACCGTGAAGCTTGACGGCGCGGCTCCCAAGGAATCCAAGATCGACATGAGCCAGGATCCCGCCTGCAAGGGTGAGAATATGGCGGAAACCATCGTCGACCACGGCGGAGATCTCGCCAACGTCTTCGTCTATGTCAAAGACGGTCTCGGCAACCGCACCTTCGACGTGCCCAAAGAATCGGTCACCATCGACCAGCAGGGCTGCCGCTACCATCCCCACGTGCTGGGCGTCATGACGGGACAGACCATCGAGATCAAGAACGACGATATGACCACCCACAACATTCATCCCACCCCGCAGGACAACCGCGAGTGGAACGAATCGCAGCCGCCCTCTTCCGCGCCGCTGGAGAAGAATTTCGCCCGCGAAGAAATCATGCTGCCGGTGCGCTGCAACCAGCACCCCTGGATGAAGATGTACATCAATGTGGTCAAGAGCCCGTTCTACGCGGTCACCGGACCCGACGGGAAATACGAGATCAAGGGCCTGCCCCCGGGCGACTACACCCTCGCCTTCGTGCAGGAAAAGCTCGGCGAGCAGGACCAGAAAGTCACGGTTGCCGCCAAAGACATGAAAACCGTCGACCAGACATTCAAGCAGTAGCTTTGATAAACTGAACCGTATTCGCCAGGGACGGGCGTCACGCCCGTCCCGTGAGTCTGTTTTTCTCGTCGCGGCTTGAGCAAGATTCCGGGTTTGCTGCGCGCAAAGTCTTTTCCCAGAGCCAGCCGCGAAGCGGCGAAAGAGTGCAGCCCACGGCGTAAGCCGTGGGAATGCGCACAGAAACCTCGAGGAGCTCCGTAGGAGCGAAAGACGCGAGAAGCCGATCGCGTCGGATTACCTAGGACGGTACCGGGGAGCAAAACGCAATTCGTACCAAGGAGCACGTTCTGAAGGCCCTAGCCACTCCGTACAATCGCGCCCATCATCGCTTCGCTGTCTTCCTCGCTTTCTGGGTCTTTCTCCTCATCATCGCCGGAGCCCTGGTCACCAGCAATGACGCCGGCCTCTCCGTCCCCGATTGGCCCACTTCTTTCGGATCGCTCTACAAGATTCCCAAGCTTGTCGGCGGCGTCAAGTTCGAACACACTCACCGCATGATCGCCCAGGCTGCCGGCCTGTTCACCATCATTCTTGCCATCTGGACCTGGCGTGTCGACCGCCGCCGCTGGCTGCGCTACCTGCTCCTCGCCGCCGTCCTCATGGTCATCGTGCAGGGCATTCTGGGCGGCATCACTGTGCTCTACTATCTGCCGCCGCTGGTCTCCTCTGCTCACGCGGCGCTGGCGCAAACTTTCTTTTGCACCGCCGTGGCCATCGCCCTGTTCACGGGGCGCCGCTGGATCGAAGAAGTTCCCGAAGTCCAGATGGACACGCGCCGCCCCGGCATGTTCACGCTGACCCTGCTCTCCATCTTCGTGCTCTACGTGCAACTGTTTCTGGGAGCCATGTTCCGCCACCATGGCATGAGTTGGTGGCCGCACGTGGTGCACGCCGCGGTGGTCGCTGTCGTGCTCACCTGGACCGCCGTCCGCGCCCTGTCGCTCTACTCAAACATTGAAGATGTGCGCCGCCCCGCGATCATGCTGCTCGCTCTCATGGTGACGCAGTTGTGTTTAGGATTCCTGGCTTTTCTCACCCGCGTGGCGTGGGGCCACGATGCGGTGCAACCCGAGCTGCCGATGGTGATTTCGACCGTTGCGCATGTTGCGGTGGGAGCTCTGTTGCTGGCGACAACGGTGATTCTCTCTATCCAGGTCTGGCGCCACGTTCCCGTAAGCTTTGAAGAACTCGTGACCAGCCCGCAGGGAAAGACCGTAGCCGCATGACGTAGCCGCAGATGTCGTCACCTGCCAGCAAGCATGCAGCCCTCGGCGTAAGCCGTGGGTGAAGAAGTGGAAAAGACCCAGCCCCCATGGGGCGAAAGAAAATTTCGGCACGCGCAGCTCTTACTTTGTCGCGTGCTTTTGATGATGAGAAACGCCCTCTCGGCGTAGAATATCCTGTGACCTCGAAATCGTCAGCTCTCGCCCTGGAAGGCCCTGAAGCCGAATCCACGCCTGCAGCCGTTATCTCTGTTCAGGACATCGTCCACAAATACGAGAACCGCACCGCGCTCGACGGTGTCTCCTTCGACGTCAAAGGCGCGGAACTGTTCGGACTCCTCGGCCCCAACGGCAGCGGCAAGACTACGCTGTTCCGCATTCTCTCGACCCTGATGATCCCCAGCGGCGGGCACGCCATCATCATGGGATATGACGCCGCCAAAGATCCCAACCGCCTGCGCCGCCAGATCGGCGTCGTCTTCCAGGCCCAGAGCATCGACATCAAACTGACGGCGTACGAGAACCTCTGGCACCAGGGACATCTCTACGGACTGCATGGCCGTGCGCTGAAGTCGCGCATCGAGGAGATGCTGGCTCGCGTCCGCCTGCTCGACCGCGCCAATGAAAAGGCCGAAACCTTTTCCGGAGGCATGCAGCGCCGACTGGAACTCGCCAAGGGCCTGCTGCATCATCCCTCGGTGCTTTTGCTCGATGAGCCCACCACTGGACTCGACCCCGGCGCCCGCCGCGATCTCTGGCAATATCTGCAGATTCTGCGCGATGAAGAAAAAGTCACGGTCATTGTCACGACCCACCTGATGGAAGAAGCCGAGCGTTGCGACCGCCTCGCCATCCTGAATCAGGGCAAGTTGGTCGCGCTGGGAACGCCCGCTGCGCTCAAGCGCGAGATCGGCGGAGACGTCATCCTGCTCGACACCAGCACTCCGGAATCGCTCGCCGAACGCATTAGCGACCGTTTTCACGTCGATGCGCAGGTGCTGGCCGGACAGGTCCGCCTCGAGCGCGAAAACGGCCACCGCTTCATCACCGACGTGGTCGAAGCCTTTCCCGGCGAGATTCAGGCGATTTCCGTCAGCAAGCCGACACTCGAAGACGTTTTCATTCACCGCACCGGCCACCGCTTCTGGACCGAAGCGGAAAAAGAAGACGGCGAAGAAAAAGAAGAGAATGCCACGAATTCACGACACTAAACCATTGTCGTTCCGAGCGAAGCGAGGAATCCGCAGTTCCTTGGCGAGGAAAACTCTTTGCTCCTCTCCGCGGACTCCGCGGCAGTTCTCGGCGGCCTCCGCGGTTTAAGATTTGGTTCTGAGGGTTAAGGGGGAAAACACGATGATGCTTGCGCTCTCCGTCCTGTTAGGAATCGCCCCGCTGTTCGGCATCGCCTGGACCGTGGAACATGGCGACCTGACCACGGTAGGCGGGCTGTTCCTAACCCTCATCCTGCTCGCGCTAGCCGGCATCATGTTTCTGAATGTAGGTATCGAACTGCGCAGCATGCGAAAGAAGGCGCACTGAAATGACAAATGGCTTCTTGTCATTCCGAGCGAAGCGAGGAATCCGCTGTTCTTCTTCGCGACCTTAGCGGCCTTTGCGGTGAAAAGCTTTTGGTTTTTGAAGAAGATTTTGTTGGTTTTCTCTGTGACTCTGTGTCTCTGTGGTGAAAGATTTTAAGAAACGAAAAACCCGCAATTCTTAGCGATCTTCGCGGCCTTTGCGGTTAAAAGCTTTTGGCTTTCTATGTGGTGAAAGGTCTTAAGAAACAATGGCAACCCAGGCAGCAACTCTGCAAGCCCCGGTATCGAGCGGCGTATTTCTTCCCGCCTTTACCCTATGGTGGCGCGAAGTCGTCCGCTTCTACCGCCAGAAGAGCCGCGTGATCGGCGTGATCGCGTCGCCACTGCTGTTCTGGGTGGTGATCGGCTCCGGCTTCGGCAGTTCCTTCCGCTCCGGCAACTCCGCCGGACAGCAGCACTATCTCGATTATTTCTATCCCGGCGCGCTCATCATGATCGTGCTCTTCACCTCGATCTTCACCATGATGTCGGTGATCGAAGACCGAAAAGAAGGCTTCCTGCTCTCCGTGCTCACCGCGCCCGTGCCGCGCTCGGCCATCGTTCTCGGAAAAGTGATGGGAGGCACCACCCTCTCTGCCATCCAGGGCCTGATTTTTCTGGCTTTTGCCCCACTGGTCGGCGTACACCTGACCATCGAAAGTTTCCTGCTGGTGGTGCTGGTCGTGTTTCTGGTGTCATTCTCGCTGACAGCGCTGGGCTTTGCCATCGCCTGGCCCATGGATTCGAACCAGGCCTTCCATGCCATCATCAACCTGTTCCTGATTCCGCTCTGGCTATTGTCGGGATCGCTCTTCCCCCTCTCCGGCGCCTCGGGATGGATGCGCATGCTGATGGAAATCAATCCTTTAACCTACGGAGTCGAGGCCCTGCGCATGCTGCTCTATCCCGGCAGCCCGTCGGAATTCTCGTTGACGGCTTCCATGGCGACTCTGATATTGTTCACGCTATTCATGTTCGGTCTCTCGTTCGTCATGGTGAACCGGAGAACCACGAAGCCGGCAGCGTGAGCATTGCCAATTTCCGATGAGATTTTCAATTGGCAATTGGAAATTGACAATCGACAATTTATGCAACTCGTTCCCGCTCAATACGCGATCTATCCCGTGATCGACGCCAGCCTGAACGGCACCAGCGCGGTCCTGCTGGTCATCGGACGCAGCTTTATCAAACATGGCAAGATGGCAGCCCATCGCCTGGTCATGCTGGCTGCTCTGGCGTCTTCCACGCTGTTTCTGATGTCGTATCTCTACTACCACTATCACGTGGGCTCGGTGCGTTTTCAGGGCAAAGGCATCTGGCGTCCGCTGTACTTCACGCTGCTGACCAGCCACACCATTCTGGCCATCGTCATCGTGCCCATGGTGATCATCACGTTGAGCCGCGCTTTGCGCGAACGCTTCGACAAACATCGCCGCATCGCCCGCTGGACGTTTCCCCTGTGGCTCTACGTCTCGGTCACCGGCGTCATGGTTTATTTCATGCTGTACCAGATTTTTGCGTGAAGTGAGCCCTTAGCACTTGGCAATTAGCATTTAGCCGGCACAGGTTTTTGCTGGCATCTGCGCAGATCTCGAAGGGCCAAATGCCAAGTGCTAAATGCTAAGTGCTATGTCTACTGTTCGCCTCAAAATCGACGTCAGCGGCACCATCGGCGATGAAGCCTGGCGCCAGATCACGCCGTATGAAGAAATTCAAAGCGCCGCCTTCGGACCGCAATTCGGATCGAGCGGTCCCTGCAAGCATCCGCCCAACGTTCCTCATTCCAAAGGCGAATGGATCGGCGCCGAAATCAAAGTCGCCACTCCGCTGCTCGCTCAATACGCGGTTTCGCATTACCTGGAGCAGGATCGCGTGCTCGATGCGGATGTGATTGATTAGCACTGGCACTTGGCATTTAGCACTTGGCCAGCATGGGTTTCTGCCGCTTCCTGCAAGGACCTCCCACGGCCAAATGCTAAGTGCCAAGTGCTAACTGCTTTATAATTCCTTCGCATGCCCGAACCCACCACGGTCCCCGCCAAAAAACACCGCATGTCAACCAAGCAGCGGCTGCTGTTCTTCTTCGTTGCCTGGCTCATCGTGCTCATGCCGTTTCTTTTCTGGTGGAACACCTGGTTTGGACGGACGCTCTCGGACACCAAAATTGCCGAGTATCTGCAGGATGATCAGCATCCGCGGCACATCCAGCACGCGCTGGTGCAGATTGGCGAGCGCATGGCAAAACACGACCCGACGGTCGCGCGCTTTTATCCGGAACTGGTTCGCCTGTCGACCTATCCCGTGGATGAAGTGCGCAACACCGACGCCTGGGTCATGGGACAAGACACCTCGGGCGCGGGCTTTCATGAAGCTTTGCTCAAGATGCTGAACGATCACTTCGTTGCTGGTGCGCGGCAATGCGGCGCTGTCGCTGGTGCGCTTTGGAGACGCCACCGGCAAGCCGCAGATTCTCGCGCTGCTGCAGCCGGCCACGGTCACCGCAACCCAGGCGGGAAAGATCGTGGATGTCGCCGCCGTGGGCACCACCATCCGCCAGGGCGGCGCGGTCGCCAAGCTGCAAGCCGGCGGGGAGACCATCGAATTGCGCTCTCCCATCACCGGGAAACTCAGCGCGATGCACGTGCAAGCCGGACAGAACCTGAGTACCGGCGCCGAAGTCGCCACGCTCGCCCCCGGCGGCGATCAGGTATGGGAAGCCCTGCGCGCGCTCTACCTCATTGGCCAGCCGGAGGATCTTCCCATCGTCGAGACCTACGAACGCGAACTGCCCGAGATCCCCGACCGCGTGCGCCAGCAAGCAGTCGAGACCGAGAAGGCGATCCGGGGGCGGCACTAGACGGAATTCAGCACTTAGCCCTTGGCATTTAGCACTTAGCATTTTGGGGTTCGTGGCAGCCCCTCGGAAACCCAGGGGTCAGAGGCCAAGCGCCACAGCGCCGCTGCTGGCTACCGCTTCCCGTTTTGGTTGTCCTCTCAGCTAAGTTGTTGATTCTTGGTTCGAGGCATTCCGGAGCAGAGAATCCGCATTCAGGCGTTGCGTGGAATGCCATTTAAATGCGAGGAAGCGGCCCGTAGAGCGACGATTGGACCCCAGGTGGACCTAGGGGCCATCCGGGCCCCCGCGACGCATCCTGGCCAGCCGTAGCACAAAGTTATCCAAAAGCTATAGCCAGGGTTGTGATTAGCTAGAAGTAAATCGTCTTATCCTGTCATCCCCATCCACCTGTCATCCTGAGCGGAGCCGCGATTCCGCGCAGCGGAAGCCCGGCGGAGTCGAAGGATCCCTTTCTGCCGCGCAGTGACGCGGACTCAAGAAGGCATTTCTAGAAATTCCCTTTCAAGCCGCGGATGGTTTCGGCCGGCCCGGGATCCTTCGACTGCGTGGCGCGGCCGCTTCGCGACCGCTCCACTGCGCTCAGGATGACAGAGCCAAAGGAATGACAGAGGAAAGGATTGGGCTGAATCGCTGACAGCTAGATCGCCATCACTCCCACTTCTTTTTCCACTTCGACGGTGTCGACCATGACGATGGCGTCCCAGGGACAGCCGTCTAGAAACGCGCCGTCGGGGCCTTTCGAAGTGCACTTCTTGCAGCCGATGCAGAGGATGGGATCGACCTGGATGCGGCCAAACGGCGGATGATCTTCATCCGGCACCCAGAACATGCAGTCTTCGACCGGACAATACTCGACGCAGGCGGGCGATCCGGCGCATCCGGTGCAGCACTCGGTGATCACCGCCAGCTCTTTGGGCTTCTTCTTGCGGGGATTTGTAAGTCCTTTGGATCGAGGTTCGTGCTTAAGTTCGTGGGGCACCATGCCCGGGTTCCCGGTGGCCATGGCGGGGATTATAGCACTGGTCTGGGCGCTGGACATCGGCACTTGGCACTTGGCAGTTGGCATTTGGCCATGATGGGTTCTTGGAAGCTCCCCAGTGCCCCCAGGGGCTAAATGCCAAGTGCCAAGTGCCGAATGCTGAGTGCCTTGTTCACCGATCACACATCCCCTTCTCGCGATTCTGGTATAGTTTCCTTCCAGCCTCCGTCAGGAAAAATCTATTTGCCTCCCGCGTGGAAGGAGCTCTCATGGCAGGAAAAAGCGTCAATAAAGTCATTTTGATCGGAAATCTGGGGAAGGATCCGGAAGTGAAGTTCACGCCACAGGGGACGCCGGTGTGCAAGTTCACTCTGGCGACCAACGAGCGCTTCAAGGACAAAGAGGGCCAGTGGCAGGACCGCACCGAATGGCACAACCTCGTGGCCTGGCAGCGCACGGCGGAGATCGTCGGGGAATATTGCAAGAAAGGCAGCAAAGTGTACGTCGAGGGCAGCCTGCGCACCCATTCCTGGGACGACAAGACCAGCGGCCAGAAGAAATACATGACCGAGATCGTGGTGAACGATCTGGTGCTGCTCGGCGGACGCGGTGAAGGCGGAGAAGGCGGGGGACGCTCGCAGGCCTCCGGCAACAACAATTTCGATCAACGCGCGCCGGAACCCGAGACCGCTCCGGCCAGTCCGATCAGCGATGAGGACATTCCGTTCTAGGAGGATCTGCGCATGGTCGGATCGCACTGACTACAGATGAAGCAGGCGTGCGCTCATGTCGGTCCATGCGTGTCCGAGAATGCCGGGTCTGAGGCTTCGTCGCCAAACTGCCAGAAGACCACAGAGGACGCCGAAAAAGACGTGCATCCCTGCGCGAACCCAACTGACGTCGAGGTGTGCGATCCCGAAGACAAGAGCTTGAATCACGACAGCGAGCGGAAGGCTTCCAGTGACGGCCTGAATCTGTTTTTGCAGGTATCCACGGAAAACAACCTCCTCGCAAAAGCCAGCTGAAACCGAAACCCCAATCCAAAGCGACATTTCGAGAACTCCTGCCGGAAAATGAACCGGATAAAGAGAGGGAGTGGGTCCGAGCAAAAGATACTCTACGTTCCAAGCACCGAGCCAGACCACCCATAATCCGGCGCCAATGAGAACGTCCCTCAAGAAGCTCTTGCCGTCGGGCCAAACGCCAGCAATCAGATCAGGGATACGAATCCCCCTCCGATGCACTCCTAGCCAGACCCAAAGCACCGAAACCCATTCAAGAACAATCGTCCAGCTATAGGCTGTAACTGGGTGAGGCTCCGGGGGTAAAGACTGATGCATGCGACCAAGCAAGTACATGCCAAGCCATCCGAGAACCGCTGTCCCATCGAAGAACGCAATAAGCACGAGAGTATGCCAAACGGGGGCTATCCGTCGCCGGGTAGGCATAGTCGAGCTTAAGGCAATATCCAGTGGCGCTGACATCTGCTCTCGGAGGCACTGCTTCTCGCGTTGAACAATGTAGCCTAAGAGAGGTGTACAAAAGTGAGGATTTTCTCAGATCGGCCTCGTTGCCGCTGTTCGAGCCAGACGGGCGAAGCCGCCCTCCCCGGACCTGTGCCCTCTAGTTTGCGCTACACTTTGCGATTATGACTTCTCTTGCCGATAAGAATTGCGTGCCTTGCCGGGGTGGGATGCCTGCGCTGCATGGGACGGCGCTGCATGACCTGAGCCATCAATTGCCGAACTGGACGGTGATCGAGGAGCATCACATCGTGCGCACCTTCAAGTTCCCCGACTTCCAGCAGGCGCTCGACTTCGTCAACCGCGTGGGCGCGATCGCCGAGGAGCAGGGACATCATCCCGACATCCTGCTGGCCTGGGGAAAGGCGGAGATCACGATCTGGACTCATGCCGTCAACGGATTAACGGAGAGTGATTTTATTTTGGCGGCGAAGATTGATGCGTTGTCGTAAGCACTCAGCACTCAGCAGTCAGCACTCAGCATTCAGCACTCAGAAACCGCATTTAGCATTTAGCACTTGGCATTTAGCCCGTCCCGATTACTTCAAACCTTAAGTCAAACCCAAATGTCTAAGGGCTAAATGCCAAATGCTAAGTGCCAAGTGCTAAGAGCTAGTTTCTGACTGCTGAGTGCTTGCGCCACCGCCAGATCGTCCATGCCCACCAAAGAGCGGGCAGGAGCATGGCGATGCCGGCGCCGGCGGCGACTGGCGCGGCGAGTCGTTCAAATCCACCAGAATGCCGGCGATCCAGGCGCCTATGCCGATGGTGAGCATCGACAAGCCGTTGTCGGCGGCGAAGACGCGTCCGCGGAAACGATCTTCGGTGTTGAGTTGCAGCAACGTGGTCGAGAAGACCCAGATGCTCGAGCCTCCGCTGTGCGCGAGGATGATCCACGCGCAGGCGACCCAAACGCTGCCGGCGGCGCCGAAGCCGATGTAGCCGATGACCTCCGCGACAAATCCCACCAGAATTGCCAGACGCAGGCGGCTCTGGTGCTGTCCCGCCCAGGGCGCGGAGAGCAGCGGGCCGAGCAGGGCGCCGATGCCGCGGGCTCCCATCAGCAGGCTCATGCCGAGCATGGCTCCGCGTTGCGGATCGATGCCGTGCCAGGTTACGGGAAAATAGCGCTCGCCCATCACCGTGAACAGCACCCAGCCGGGACCGATCACGAAAATTCCCGCCTTGATGAAGACGGTGGCGCGCAAGCGCGGCTGGCGGCGCACGTAGCGAATGCCTTCGACCATCATGGAATAGTCGACCAGGTCGCGGAGCCGCAGCGGGGCGGCGTTCTCGGCGTGCGGCTCTTCGAAGCGCATGCCACTGAGGAGCAGGGCCGAGGCCAGGAACGAGAGCGCGTTGAGGATGAAGACGGCGTTGCGGCCGAGAAGCGCGGCAACCAGGCCTCCGAGGGCCGCTCCCAGCACCAGATTGATCGACCAGGTCGTGGAAGAGAGCGTGTTGGCGAGCACTACTTCATCGCGCGAGGTGATGTTAGGGATGACCGCGTTGCGGGCGGGTTCGAAGAACGCCACCATGATGGTCTCGAGCAGCAGCAGCGGATAGATCAGCCAGACCATGGAGCGGGAGCGCACAAAGAGCATGCAGAAGACGATGACCATGCGCACCAGGTCGGCGGTAATCATGACCCGCTTGCGGCTGACGCGGTCGTTGACTACGCCGGCGGTGGGTCCCATCAGCGTCATGGGCAGGACTTGCAGCATGAGCGCAAGGGCGACGGAAGAGGCGCGTCCCGTGAACTGAAGCAGGAGGGTGTAGATAGCGAGGGTATAGAACCAGTCTCCGATTTCCGAGACGATTTGCGCGGACCAGAGGCGGCGCAGATTGCGGTTGCGGCGGATGAGGCGCGCGTAGCCGGCGAGCGAGACGGAGGTCTGCGCCAACTCGGGGAGAGCTGCGTGGGCAAGGTCTTCGGCTAGACGCTCGGGCATGGCGGCGGTCTATTGTCGCAGATGCGGGAATGCGGTTGTTGGTCGTTGGTTGTTGGTCATGAACATCAAGGCCCTCGGCCACGCCTCCTTGCTGCGCTCCCTGAGGAGGCACCCTCTCGAACATTCCCCGGTGCGACTGGTTTGCCAACGACCAACGACGAACGACCAACGGCTATAATCCTGTCATGATCGATGAGAACTTTTTTCGCAAGCACGCCGATGTGGCGCTGGAGTCCCTGAAGCAGAGCCTGATTGTGGCGGAAGAAGGGGCGGATTTTGAAGTGGAGGATCAGGCTGGCGCGCTGCATGTGTCGTTTGAAGACGGCAGCCGGTTCGTGATTTCTCCCAACGCGGCGGCGCGGCAGATATGGATTTCGGCGCTGGCGACCAGTTTTAAGCTGGATTGGGCGGGCGAAGATTTTGTGCTGGGGAAAACTGGTGAAGGATTGAAGGCGCTGGTCTCGCGATTGATTAATCAGCAGTTGGGGGAAGAAGTGGTGAAACTCGGGTAAATCAGCAATTAGCTCTTAGCATTTAGCACTTGGCCCTCAGGCGTTCGTGGCGGCTATCAAAATCGTGAGGGCCAAATGCTAAGTGCCAAGTGCTAAATGCTTCCCTGTTTTCCCGGAGACCCCAGCTTCGCGCTCAGGTCGGCGGCGATTTGTTTGCCGTGGAAGCGTCCGTTCTCGATGAAGATCTCGCTGGTGCGCGAGCCCGAGACGATCACTCCCGCCACGTAAATCCCCGGCACATTGCTTTCGAGGGTTTCGGGATCGCAGACCGGGCGGCACTGCTCGTTCGAGAGTTCGATGCCGAGCGCGCGCAGGAAATCGTAGTCGGGATGATAGCCGATGAGGGCGAAGACGAAGTCGTTCTTGAGATGCACGGGGCCGTCGGGAGTTTTGAGGTTTACGAAATCGGTCCCGATCTGCTCGACCGTGCTGCGGAAGTAGGCGTCGATCTCGCCGTTCCTGATGCGATTCTCTATGTCGGGCTTCACCCAGTACTTGATGTGGTCGTGCAGATGGGTATCGCGATGGACCAGGGTGACGCGGGCGCCGTGGCGCCACAAGTCGAGCGCGGCTTCGGCGGCGGAATTTTTTCCACCCACGACGACCACGTCGTTGTCGTAATAGGGATGCGGCTCGCGAAAGTAGTGATGAACCTTGGGCAGGTCTTCGCCGGGCACGCCAAGCTGGTTGGCGAGGTCGTAGTATCCGGTGGAGACGATCACTTTGCGGGTGCGGTAGTCATGAATCCTGCCCGAGCGGTCGGTGGCGGTGACGCGGAAGTTGCCGTCATCGCCGGTCACGGTTTTCACCCACTGGTACTGGCACACATGCAAATGGAAATGCTCGGCGACGCGGCGGTAATACTCCAGTGCTTCCAGGCGCGTAGGCTTCTGGTGCGCGGTATTAAAGGGCAGATCGCCGATTTCGAGCAGCTCCGGCGTGGTGAAGAACGTCATGTTGGCCGGGTAGTTGTAGAGCGAGTTGACCAGGCATCCCTTGTCAATGACCATGACTTTCAGGCCCAGGCGCTGGGCTTCGATGGCACAGGCCAGGCCAGTGGGGCCGGCGCCGATGACCAGCACGTCCATGACGCTATCAGGACGGGAGTGCGCCTGGGTGCGCGGCAGAGTTTCGGGAATCTGTTCGATGGCCAAGAATCGTGCCCCTGATTGGAAGCGCCAGCGCGCGTACGGGGCCGCTCGCCGGGCATGATGGAAACAGCGATTTTAGCATGCGGGGAGCGGGGGCTTCAGTCGGCTCGGGCCTGCCCCGAAGGGGGTATCCCGATTTGGAACGGTGGGACGCGTTGCGAGTACCGGGTACCGAGTACCGAGCGAAGCCGGTGTCGCAAGGTAGACGTGCTCCACTGATCTGGGGGTTTTCCCGGTACTGGGGACTCGGTACTGGGTTCTGACTACGGCGTATAATTTCGGGTTACTTTCATCTCGACGCACTCACAGGAACATTATGGCGACTACGGTGGAATCTCCTTCTCGCATGCGCATCGAATCCGACAGCATGGGAAAGATTGAAGTCCCGGCGAATGTCTATTGGGGAGCGCAGACGCAGCGCTCGCTTTTGCATTTCAAGATTGGCATCGACGTGATGCCTCCGGAGCTGATCCGCGCGTTTGGCATTCTGAAGAAAGCCTGCGCCCTGGTGAATCAGGACCTGGGCAAGCTTCCGGCGGAGAAGGCGAAGCTGATCGTGCAGGCCGCGGATGAGGTGATTTCGGGCAAGCTGAACGATCAGTTCCCGCTGCGCATCTGGCAGACCGGCAGCGGCACGCAGACCAACATGAACGTGAATGAGGTCATCTCGAACCGCGCCATCGAGATTGCGGGCGGCGAGATGGGCTCGAAGAAGCCGATCCATCCCAACGACGATGTGAACATGTCGCAGTCGTCGAACGATACCTTTCCGGCGGCGATGCACATTGCGGCGGCGGACCGGGTGAAGCGGGCGCTGATTCCGGCGATCAAGGAAGTGCACGCCGCGATCGACGCCAAGGCGAAAGAATTCATGGACATCGTCAAGATCGGCCGCACCCACCTGCAGGACGCGGTGCCGATGACGGTGGGGCAGGAGTTCAGCGGCTGGGCGAGCCTGCTGGAGCGCGACATCAAGCGGCTGAACGAAGTCCTCGATGGACTTTATGACCTGGCGATTGGCGGGACGGCGGTAGGCACGGGGTTGAACGCTCATCCCGAGTTTGCGGAACGGGCGGCGAAGAAGATTGCGGAGTTGACGGGACTTCCCTTCCGCTCGCATCCCAACAAGTTCGCAGCGCTCTCCGCACACGATGAGCTGGTATTCGCGCAGGGCGCGCTGGAAACGCTGGCTGCATCCTTGATGAAGATTTCGAATGATATTCGCTGGCTGGCTTCCGGCCCGCGCTCGGGGCTGGGCGAGTTGACGATTCCCGAAAACGAGCCTGGGTCGTCGATTATGCCCGGCAAGGTGAATCCCACGCAGGCCGAGGCGATGACGATGGTGTGCGTGCAGGTGCACGGGGCGACCGCGGCAGTGGGATTCGCGGGATCGCAGGGCAACTTCGAACTGAACGTGTACAAACCGGTCATCATTTACAACTTCCTGCACTCGGTCACGCTGCTCACCGACGCCTGCCACGGATACGTGGAGTACATGATCAAGGGGATCGAAGTGAATCGCGAGAAGGTTAAGCATCACGTGGAGCACTCCCTGATGCTGGTGACGGCGCTGGCTCCGAAAGTGGGTTACGACAAAGCGGCGAAGATTGCGCATACGGCCCATGTGGAGCACTCGAGCCTGCGGGCAGCGGCGGTGAAACTCGGCTATCTCACCGGCGAGCAGTTCGACGAGTGGGTGCGGCCGGAGAAGATGACGAAGCCATAAGAGCCGCTTTCGCTTTCAGCTGTTAGCTCGTTGCTCTTGGCTGACGCGCCCTGCGGGGCGCGTTTTTATTGCTCTAATCGATACTATACAGAGTAGATACATGTGTATATACTTTGGATATACGGAGGCGGACTATGGTAAGGGCTCAAGTCGTGAAGTGGGGGAACAGCCTGGCGGTGCGAATCCCGAAAGCCGTGGCTGAGGGCGCCTGCATGCGGGAAGGGGATGCGATTTTGATTGAGGCTTGCGAAGATCACATCGAATTGCGCCGCTCCGAACGAATCCCGACTCTGGAAGAGTTAGTGGCGCAGATCACTCCCGAGAACCGTCATCGCGAACTTGCCACCGGCCCGGACCGCGGGAAGGAAAGAGTGGAATGGTAGCCCGGTATGTGCCCGAGGCCGGGGACATCGTGTGGCTGGATTTCGATCCGCAGGCCGGTCGCGAACAAGGGCGGCGCCGCCCGGCGCTGGTGCTGACCGAGCAATCCTACAATCGCGCCAGCGGACTCGTTGTCGTCTGCCCGCTCACCAGTCAACGAAAGCCCTATCCGTTCGCGCTTCCCGCCGTCGTCGATGATATAGAAGGATCGGTGCTCGTCGATCACGTCAAAAGCCTTGATTGGGAGGTACGCAAGGCGAAGTTCCATTCCAAGTGCGAACCTGGCCTGCTGAGCAGAGTGCGAGCTTATCTTGGGGTCTTGTTGCGCTTGCGGTGAGCGGGAGCAGTTCTCAGTGGGAATTCTCTGCTACGTCAGTGGTCGTACAGTCGAACACGGGTCCCTTCGACTCCACAACGGCTTCGCTTCGCTCCCAGTTGCTGCGCTCGGATGACAGAGCCGTTGAGATTACGGTTCGGCTAACTCTTGGACTGGTGTAGGCATTGGAACGATTTCTGTCTTCTTCACCCGCGTGGTGGTAATCACGATCACGCTGATCAGCACCAGGAAGGTTCCCATCAGGGTTCTCGGGCCCACGGTTTCGCCTCCGAGAAAATATCCAACTGCGACGGCTACCACTGGATTGACGTAGGCATAGGTTCCGACTTTCGTCGGCGATTCGTGATGAAGCAGCCAGACGTAGGCGGTGAAGCCGACAATCGATCCGGCGACGATCAGGTAAGCGAGGGCGAACCAGGCGCCGCGCGAGACCGCGCTGATGTGGAAGCCGCGGAACTCGCCGAGGAGCGATGCCGCCAGGGTGAGCAGAATTCCTCCTGCGAACATTTGGGCGCCGGAACTCATCGCCTTCGAGGCGGGAAGCGTCAGCTTGCGGCTGAGAGCGGAGGCGATCGACCAGCTTATCGCGGCCACCAGCAGGGCCAGGGCTCCAGCGGAGTCGATGGGACGTTCTCCCAAGCTCAGGGAGCGGCTTACCAGAATTGCGACTCCGCCCAAGCCAACCAACAAAGCCAGCGCAAGACGGACGGTGAGTTTCTGGGTGCGCAGAATGGTGATTTCCGAAAGCGCCATGAAAGCCGGAATGGTCGCCATCATGACCGCGGCAATGCCGGAAGGCACGCGCTGCTCGGCCCAGAAGAGCAGTCCGTAGTCCACCACGAAAATCAACACCGCGAGCAATGAAGCGGAAATCCATTCGCGACGGGTGGGCGAAGGTGTGCCGCGGGCGCGCAGCCAGACGTAGAGGATCGACCCAGCGGCAAAGAAACGCATTCCGGCGAGGAGAAACGGCGGGACCTCGTGGACGCCAACGCGGATGGCAAGAAACGTCGAACCCCAAACAAAGTAGATGATGGCGAAGGCCAGCAGGGTCTTCCACGAAGCGGGACGGGTGGTTTCCATAGTCGTTCCTGTGCGACGCCGGCCAGTTGGAATTAGATCATTCGCGCAAGCACGACGATGCGGCGCAAGCTTATTAAATGTTTTTATGGAGGGATAAGAAATTTTGGATGACGCAAGGAGCTTAAACCACAAAGGGCACGAAGGTTCACAAAGGCTCTTCCAAAGCCGAGGCCGGCAAGTCTGGCGGGATCATCAACCCCTTTGCTTCCCACCAGCACGTGAAAACTCTCGCCCATGCCTGCGGGCGTGACCAGGTGTTTCAGTTGCAGCGCGACTTTGGCGCGCTCCTGAGGTAGGCGGGCGTCTTCGAAGGCGTCGGCAAACTGGTTGCTTTCGCCGATCCCCATAAGAAATTGGGATTGCGTCAGGAGCTTTTGGACTTGCACGCCGTTTTTTTCAGCGGCGGCGGCGAGCGCGGAGAAGTTCACGTGCGCGGTGATGTCCTGCTCGCCGGGAGCTTCATAAGGATTGGGGCTGGCGGAGTGTTGACGGTAGGTCATCACAGTGCCGCGATGGCGTCCCGCGAGCTGTTCGGCGCGAGTGTAGCCGTAGTCGATGATGACGACGAAGCCTCGCCGCAAAGATGCAGACATCGTCGACATGTATTGTTGCGCGCGCAGCGGGGCTTCGAGGCGCTCGCCGCGCTCGGGGCGGACGGAGTAGTGATTGAGAAAGGTGAGTTCCTCTTCGGTCAGCGGGACCCAGGTTTCGACTAAGCGGCCGTTTTCGGCAGAGATGCGCACGGAGCCATGGTCGCTGAGAATTTCGACCGGGAACGCGTCGAAGAATTCGTTGGCGAAGAGGATGGTGGGAACGTCATCGGCCGGGGAAGGCGCCTTATTGTCCATCTCACTAGCCGGGGCGAGCGACGCCTTCCCTGCTTCGAAGGTGGCGTTTCAGGGTTTGTTGCAGCTTCTCACGCAGGGATGAAGATTGTTCGTCGAGCCGGTAATGCAGTGCCTGGAAGAATGCAGGGAATTTTTTCTCCGACCAGTCGAGTACGTCCTGGGCAAACAGTCCGCGACCGGGGCCGAGTTCGCGCACTTCGAGCGAGGAAGGGCTTCCCAGTGCGCGCCACATCTCGTCGAACTGGCGGGCGAGCAGGCGTCCGAAGACGGCATGCACATCGCTCGAAGTGTAGAAGTCTCCCGCTTTGCCGAACTGTTCGGCGTTGCGCGCGTAGTATCCGAGTTCGCGGTCGTAGAGACAAATCTCCATGTAACGGGAGAAGGGGATCGGCCCGCGCTCGCGGATTTCGTGCTCGATTTTTTCGCGAAGGGTCACAGGCCCTTCCGGCGCCGGTCTGCGAGATCCTGCGGGGTGCGGATGAACATCTCGATCAGATAATCGTGCAGGCAATCGTAGAGCTGGCTCTGGAAGCTCCACTCGAACTGCGGATGATCCAGATCGCGCGGGTGGAGATCGAAAGAATAGGTGTGCACCGGAACCGACGGGTTCTTGAAGGCTATGAGGACTTCGACGCCTTCTCCCTTAGCCCGGGCATCAAACGACATCAGCGGATGTTCGTAGAGACGCAACTGGGCAAGGACGCGGTCGAGGCGCGGGTTGGGCGATTCCAGCACGGGCACGATTGTAAAGCACGGAGACCCATGCCACGAGAGGCGTGAGTCTCCGGCTCTTCCCGCAACTTGCGAACTACGGCTTGGTATGAGCGGCGAAAAAATCCCAGATGATGTCGTTCGTCGTCAGTCCCGTGCTGGTGGTGAATTTCGAGTTGTAGGGCTGGGTGGAGGTTCCCGGTGGCACATTCATGTTGACGGTGTACCACTTGTGCATGCCGCCGATCAGTTCGTACTGCTGCACCACCACCGAAGAGGAGCAGCCCGGTGGCCGTCTTTGACGAAGTTGTCGAAGGCTTGCCCCCGGAACAGAGTGCAGCGGTCGATGGCTTGCAGACATTCTGCGTCTGCCAGTAGTTGAAGGTGTCGTCTTCCGATGCCTCGGGGTAGGGAGTGGTCATGCCGCAATAAGGAACCGAAGTGTCGGCGCTGCCATTGAGCATGAGGACGGACACGGGAGCGACTTCTCTGGGCACAGGACCGCCGACATCTTCCCAGAGTTCTCCGGAGACCGGAGCGATGGCCGCCACCATGTCACCCAGTTCCACTCCGACGCGGTTGGTCATGAAGGCGCCGAGAGAAAAGCCGGTGACGAACACCTTGCGGTGGTCGACGGCGAGACCCAGTTCCACAGCGAGGATAAGCGATTTGATAAAGCCCACGTCGTCCGGGGGCTTGGTGAAGGAGTGGTTGAAGTAGAGGTTCCAGGAGGTAATGCCGGCGTTATTGGCCAGCGCTTGCGGATAAGCCACCACGAAGGCCATCTTGCTGGCCTTGGTGGTCCAGCCCATGTTTTCGCCTTCCCACATGCCGCCGTGCGCGCCATGCAGATAGATCACCAGGCTGGGTGCGGCCGGAGGAGCTTTGGGGAATATAAACCCGGTATTGGCGGGTCACTCCGTTTACCGTGACAGTGCAGGTTTGGGAGGTGCCGCGTTTCGAGAAATCACAAGCGCCAGCAACGCCGGCGAAAGCGATGAAGCAAACACAAAGAAGAATAAGAGCACGTTTCATGAATATCTCCGTATGAATCAAGGTATGAATTGGAATGAAGACGGAGTGGCGCGGCAGCGGGGCAATAGAAACAAGCCCAAGCGGGAAAAACACGAAAGAATGTGCCACCAACGATGAAGACCACAGCTTTCCTTTTCGCGGAGAGCAGAGCAGGACTGCTGTGGACGGGGTTAGCAGAACTTACACGAGCAGAATGATCACCGCTTCGAACCGCTTGGAGTTTCTATTGCAGTCCTTCAGAGAGTGCGAGGTCTGTGATGATGGTCGCGGCGAAGCGTGACGGTTGAACGGGAGCGGGGGACATCGCGCTTCCCTTGTTGAAAACTATGCTTCGGGGAAGCGCGCCGAAGATTACGGTAACCGGTCCGCCAATCCGGGCAAGGTCTTCACCAGGTCGTTGTAGATCACCATGACCGCGAACAGTACCAGAAAAACAAAAGCTGCCTGGTAGATGCGTTCCTTGATATGCAGGCTGATGTCGCGGCGCATCAGGCTTTCGACGAACAGCAGCATGATGACCCCGCCGTCGAGAATGGGGATGGGCAGCAGGTTGAAGATGCCCAGGTTCAGGCTGATGGCGGAAGTCAGAGCCAGCAGCGGCGTCCATCCCTTCTGCTGAGCGGCTTCGCCTGCGTCCTGCGCAATGCCGATGGGGCCGGAGATGGTACGAATCGAAACTTTGTGCTGCACCAGTTTCCGGACCAGCTCAAGAATGAGCATCGAGCCCTTCTTGTTTTCGTCGAGCGAACGGGTCAACGCTTCCGTGAAGGGCAGACTGCTGACTCTCATCTCGGCTGTGTTCTGGAAGCCGATGCGATAGCGTTTCTCCGCGCTCTCGGTATCCGCCAGAACCGGGGTAACCGTAAAATTCAACGTCTGGCCGTTCCGCAGAACGGTCAGGTTGATGGGCTTGTCCTTGGTTTGTTGCAGGCTCTCAATCATCGCTTCGATCGAGGGAAGCGGTTTGCCGTCGAGCGCGATGACCTTGTCGCCCTCCTGAATGCCCGCCTTGGCGGCCGGCATATTCGCTTCCATGTTGCCGACCACCACCGATTCGTCGGCGTACCAGCCGGCGGATCCGACCTCGGAGACTGTTACCGGTTTGGGGGTGACCACTCTTTGCAGGGTCTCCGATCCCCGTTGCACGGTGACATTCAATGGCTGGTTCGGGCTTAATACGACTTTGAAGTAGACCTGCTCCCAGGTGGGATTCTCGGTGTCGTCGATATGGACAATACGGTCGCCGGGTTTCAGGCCGGCTTCGGCCGCGGCGGAATCGGGCTTGATCCACGCGATCACTGCCGGCTTATCGAGAAATGCCGGGTATTCGTAACGCACCATGTAGACGCCGGTCAGCAGACCGACGGCCAGCAGGATGTTCATGGCCGGGCCGGCGATGGCGATAATGAAACGGTGCCAGCGGGGATGCGAGAGAAATTCCGCAGGATCGCCCGTGCGTTCATCCATCGGGTTCTCGCCGGTCATCTTCACGTAGCCGCCCAGCGGGATGGCGCTAATGCGGTAGTCGGTATCGCCCTTGCGAAAACCCAGCAGGCGTTTGCCGAAGCCAATGGAGAAGACCTCGACGCGCACGCCTAGCAGTTTGGCTGCGGCGTAATGGCCGAATTCGTGGATCAGGATCATGAATCCCAGAACCACGCCTACAGCGACAACAGCAGTAAGAAATCCCGACATAGAGTTTCTGTCTTAATCCCCGGGGCTATAGTGCCGAAGCGGGTGTGCGGGCAACTTTGCTGAATCTTTCGACTTTGCCGCCGGCCAACCGGCGGGCTTCCGCGTCCGCCTCAAGCACTTGCATTATAGATTCGAGCTTTCCGCTTTTCGTTTCATCGAGAACCGATTCGATTACTTTGGGAATCTCGTCAAAGCGGATTCGCCCGTTCAAAAATCCCGCCACCGCGACTTCATCGGCCGCGTTGAGTGCAACCGGTTTCGCACCTCCTGCCTCCGCCGCTTCATAGGCCAGGCGCAAACAAGGAAATTTTTCCATATCAGGCGGAGCGAACTCGAGGTGCCGTAAGTCTATGACCGGGAAGCGCATATCCGACGGAACCCGCTCGGGGTAAGTCAACGCATAGAGGATCGGCAGGCGCATATCGGTCACTGAAAATTGAGCAAGTATGCTGCCATCCACAAACTCGACCATGGAATGAATGGTGGACTGCGGGTGCACCAGCACCTGGATCTGACTGGGCGGCAAGTCAAACAAACGACAGGCCTCTATCACCTCAAAGCCTTTGTTCATCAAGGTTGCGGAGTCAATCGTGATGCGACGCCCCATCTTCCAGGTTGGATGATTCAACGCTTCTTCAATG
Organism: Terriglobia bacterium; assembly: GCA_963832635.1. Classification (GTDB taxonomy): domain Bacteria; phylum Acidobacteriota; class Terriglobia; order Terriglobales; family Acidobacteriaceae; genus DATFTE01. Next base: position 251,255 of record CAWHVH010000010.1, read on the forward strand.
GTAATAGATGCAAATTTCGACTTTGGCGTATTGCGAAAAGGTCCACCGGATGCCGTCAACCAGATGTTTCGGACCTCTTCCATCTTCCCGCCGCGTAGACATTGATGGACGGCATTGTGCTCGCTATCGATGGGAAGAATGGGCTTGCCCTGGCGGTGGGCTTCCGCGGTAATGAGTTCTCCCGCCGCCACCATGCATTCCTTGTTGGCCAGACCGATGGTTTTTCCGGCGCGCACGGCTTCGTAGGTGGCTTCGAGGCCCGCAACTCCCACAATGGCGCTGACCACAAATTCCACGTCGCAGTGCGTGGCCACACGGACGTTTCCAGCGGCACCGTAAACGACTTCGACACCATCAATGCCCGCATTCTTAAGACGCTTGCTGAGAAGATCGGCGTTCTTTTCTTCGGCCACGGAGAGGACCCGCGGTTTCCAGCGCTTCGCTTGCTCGAAAGCTTCGTCGACGTTGCGGCCGGCGGCCAGAGTCACGATCTGAAAACGATCAGGGTAGGATTCGACCACGCTGAGAGTGCTGCGGCCGATGGAACCGGTCGAGCCCAGGATGGCGATGCTTCTCATGAGTAGGGGGCGTCAGTTTCGCGCGGTCGGGGGTGGGCCAACTATTGCATCACGCGCCAAGCCGCATAGTACCACAGCACGGGAGCCGCGAAGAGGAGCGCATCAATACGGTCAAGCATGCCTCCGTGGCCGGGAAGCAGCGTGCCGGAATCCTTGACGCCGGCGCCGCGTTTGATCAGCGACTCCACCAGATCTCCGAGCTGCGCGGCGATGTTGATGGTTGCCGAGAGCAGAATGGTGGGCCAGAGCGCGGGCTTCTCGAGCGCGAAGAATCCGTCGCGGCGGTCGATCAGATGCGCGTTCAACAGCCAGGTGCAGATGGGGAGAGCGTAGTTATAGAGCAGCATGCCGACGGCGAGACTTGCGATCAGCGAGGCCGCTGCGCCTTCCCACGTCTTCTTGGGACTGATGCGCGGCGACATCAGGTGACGGCCCACTGACTTGCCCACGAAGTAAGCGAAAATGTCTCCCGCCCAAACCAGCAACAGGAGGTAGAGCAGCAGAAATGCTCCCGACCACTGTTCGCGGATTTGTACCAGCATGCCCATGGGCAGAGCCACGTAGGTGAACGCAAACACCGAAGCCGCGGCTGCGGGGTAGGAGCGGCTCAGGTCGTCGCGGCGCATGCCGATGGTCAGAAACACAAAGGGCACGATCGCGGCCGCGAAGGCCAGGGTGTAGACAAAGATCGCTGTCGAAAGCAACGGCTTGCCGTTTCCCGGGTTAACCGCCAGGAGCACGAAAAACAGGGAGACGAAAACATACGTCGCCTTGTAGAACGGCTTCACTCCGTAGGCTTCGGTGAGCTTCAGCAGTTCATTCACGGTCAGGAGCGCGACCACGGCGGCTACGACTGCCAGCACCGGCACCGGGGCGTGCAGAATCAACACCAGGACAATGGGAATGAGAACCAATGCCGTGGCGATACGTTTGATCAGGGGCGAGCCTCCTAGCTCCGGGATGCTTTCGATGTGTGGTGGGAACTGTCTTCGAGCAGCCCGCCATAGCGCCGCTCGCGCTTCTGGAATTCCGCGATGCCTTCGAGCAGGTGCACGCCGCGGAACTCAGGCCACAAGGTCGGCGTGACGTAGATTTCGGAATACGCAAGCTGCCACAGCAGGAAGTTGCTCAGCCGCATTTCGCCGCTGGTGCGAATCACCAGATCGAGGTCGGGCAGGTTGCGGGTGTAGAGATGGCGGCAGACGGAGTCTTCGTCGACCTCCAGATGCTCAAGGCCACCGTTGCGGGCGGCGGCATCCATGATGGAACGGAACGCGTCAACGATCTCGGCGCGCGCGCTGTAGTTGAGCGCCAGAGTCAGCACCATGCCGGTGTTCTGCGCCGTCTGGTTGCGCGCCCACTCCATGCGCTGCTGCACTGCCGCCGGCAACTCATGCTGCCGGCCGATGTAGGCGAGGCGGATATTGTTCTTGTTCAGCGTCGGCAGTTCCTGCTTCAGGTAGCGGGCCAGCAGTCCCATGAGGAAATCCACTTCGCTCTTGGGACGCTTTTTCCAGTTCTCTTCCGAGAAGGCGTAGAGCGTGAGCGCGGGAATGCCGATGCGGGCCGCAGTCTCGACCGTCGAGCGCACCGAGGCAACGCCGGCGCGGTGTCCGGCGACGCGCGGCAGATGCCTGCGCTTCGCCCAACGGCCGTTTCCGTCCATGATGATGGCGATGTGTTTTGGGAGCCGGCCCGGATCAAGCCGCTGGAAAACTTCCATTTCCTTGCGGTCCAGCCCGGCGGGAACTGTAGCTTGCAAGCGTAACCTCTGCTGTTTGTTGAAGCTACCACAGCGACGGAGGGCGTTGCAACACAAAGTACTCTATGGGAAATATGGCGAAGCTGTGTCTCCACTGGTCCGACTAATTCCCTGCTTCGGCCGGCATCACCCGGAGGTCCAGCTTCTCGGTATGTCGCAACACCGTCAGCGGACTGGCTACGCCCACGCGGGCATCCGTCAGCAGGCGATGCAGGTCATCGACGCCGGCGACTGATTTTCCATCGAGCGTGATGATCACATCGCCTTCGCGCAGTCCCGCTTTCTGGGCCGGGCCGCTGGCGGTCACCGACATCACCACCACGCCGCTTTCCTGCGGCAGATCGTAGAAGCGAATCAGGCGCCGGTGCAGGGGCACGGTCTGAGCCTCGACTCCGATGTAGCTGCGGCGGATGCGTCCGTCGCGCAGCAGGCGGCTGGCGACAAACTTCGCGGTGTTGATCCCGATGGCAAAGCACAGGCCTTGCGCCATCTGAATCATCGCCGTATTCACCCCGACCACTTGTCCGTCGGAGGTCACCAGAGGACCGCCGGAGTTGCCGGGATTGAGCGAGGCATCGGTCTGGATGACGTCGTCAATCAGGCGTCCGGAATAGGAGCGCAACGAGCGGCCCAGCGCGCTTACCACGCCGGCGGTGACGGTGTACTGAAAGCCGTAAGGATTGCCGATGGCGATGGCCAACTGGCCCACGCGCAGCTTCTGCGAGTCGCCGAGTTCGACCACGACCAGGTTGGGAGCGTCGATGCGGATGACGGCCAGATCGGTGGCGGGATCGTCACCGATGATGTCCGCCGGAAAACGCTGCCCGTCGGCCAGCGACACGTCGATTCGCTTGGCATCGTGCACCACGTGGCTGTTGGTGAGGATCAGCCCGTCGGGAGTGAACACAAATCCTGAACCGCCGCCCTGGCGCTCGCGCGGTTCTCCCGACCGGCTTCGGCCGGCGGATTGCGTGACATCGATTTTTACGACCGATGGGCTGACTTTCTCCGCGGCGCTGACCACTGCTTTCGAGTATGCGTCGAGCAAGGCCGCGTCGGGAACGCCGCCGGTACCCAGCGGTTGCGCGGCAGATGCGGAGGAATCAGAAACAGGAAGAATATTTTCTCGGCTCACAAGAGCTAGATGAGGAGCGGGGGAATCGGGATTCAGGCGCTCTTTCCTCCACCCCCGGCCTACGCCGTGGGCTGCATTCTTGCGCCGCTTCGCGGGGTGTCTTACGTTTTCCCGCGCAGGCGCGTCGCCTCATTGGGCAGGATACAGGCTTCGGAAGCGGGTGCAAGTTCTCGCTCCAATCCCGCTCCCAACGCCGCCAATTCTTCCGTGCTCATGCGCTGCTGCATCTGCTCGAAAAGCTGGCGTTCTTCTTTGCGGATGTGCCCGGACAAAGTCTCCCCAAATTTTTGCAACGCGCCTGCATCCATAGACCTGGCGGCCGCGCGCGCAACCAATTCACGTAACTCGGCGTGCTCGGTGAGCAGTTCCGCGACCAGGTCTTTCAGTTCGGGGAACCGCGCTGCCACCGGAAACAGTTCCGTTTCCTCCGCCTCAAAATGAACGGCGATTTCCTGTTCGAAAATTTGTTGGATCTCGGCTTGCCATGGTTCGAGTTCCACCTCGCCCGCCTGCAGGGCGCGGTCAATGCGCACGCAAAGCGCGAGCGCATGCTGATGTTGGCGGGAGAGCGGAATGAGATTCTTGTCGCGAAGCACGAAGACATTATCGCCGTTCAGGAAAGAACTCGCTACCGTCTCTCCTCGTGAGTTGCAGCCGCCTACTCCGCCCCGGCGGCCGCCGCCCACTTCTCGGGAGCTGGCCGCATGGTGAGCCAGTCGGTGCGCACGCGATCCCATTCCTGGATAAGCAATCCATAGGACTCGAAGAAGCTGCGAATCTTCAGTCGCTGCCAGCCTACGACGTCTTCGAGAATCGGCGCCAGAACCGCCAGCGCGTTGGTGCTGATCACGGTTCGCCTGGCTACCTGCGAGATGTGCTTGGCTCCGGACACGGCGATGGTGTAGCCGTCGCGCACGTTGACATGCAGCATGACGTGCAGATCGGAATTGCCGTCACCGACGTAGATGATGTGATCCGGGCCGATTTTCAACTCCGCCTGCAGTTGATCGAGCACGGCGACTTTGCCGTAGCCGGCGGTCGCGCGGACGATGGTGTCGATCTCTCCTGAGTCCGTATAGCGAAACTCGGTGCCATAAATGTGATCGGGCGGCACGATGCCCTCGAGGGCGGACCGAATCACTTCCACCGGAGCCGCTGAGAGCACGTAGAAGTCGAAGTGATATCCGTCGATGGGTTTGTTCAGGATCTCGTAGAGTCGATCGATGTTTTCTTTCAGCCGGATCCGCTTGCCCACCTCGTAGAGGTGCTCCTTGCGCACGCGCGAACGGAATTCGGGATCGTGCAGCAGCAGATAGGCGAGTTCCGCCCCCTGCTGTACCAGGTTCAGCTTGGCCATGCCGCGCGCTTTGCGCTCGAATTCGTCGGTGGGAATGCCGACCAATTCCGCCAGCACGTATCCGGAATCGTTGAACGTTAAAGTCTGATCGAAATCGCTGGCGAAGATGTACTGTTTTGCATTCTTTTCTACCATGCACTGATTAGATTGAAAGCCGGGCGGAATGACAAATGAAAATCTTGTATATATTGCATGAAAAAATAAAGAACATCCTCGTAAGTTATTCAAACAATTAAGGAACAATGCGCGGACGATCAGCGTACCTGTTATTCGGGTGGTGCTATGCGCACGCTGATTTTCTGTTTGCTTGTCGTGACTGGGGCGTTCTGCCAGGCGCAGCAGCCGATTCGAGTGGACGTGAAGCTGGTTAACGTCGCCTTTTCGATGCGGGACGCGCGTGGCGCGCTGGTTGAAAACCTCACCAAGGACGATTTCGACGTCTTCGAAGACGCGGTGGCGCAGAAGATTTCCTTCTTTGCGCGCAGCGTGGATGTTCCGCTCACGCTGGGGCTGATCGTCGACGCGAGCGGCAGCCAGGATCATTTCTCCAAACAGCACGAGCACGACCTGGAAGTTTTTCTGAAAGAGGTGTTGGGGCCGCGAGACCGCGCCTTTCTGGTTTGCTTCGGCAACCACCTCCGCCTGGCGAGCGACTTTTCTCAATCTTCAGAGGAAATCATCGAGGGTATGAAGCAGTTCGAACACACCAGCCGACGCATTCCCGAGTTGGGGCCAAAAGAAGAGCGTGAACTGGGAACCGCCTTCTACGACTCGATTTATTACGCGATGGTGGAGAAGCTGGCGAACGAAGGCGGGAGGCGCGCGCTGCTGATCTTCAGTGACGGAGAAGACAACTCGAGCTCACACGACATGATGACGACGATTGAGGCAGCGCAGAGCGCCAACGTACAGATCTACACCATCCGCTACACGGAAAAAGAACACGGCAAGCTGACCGCCCGGAACAAGTACGGGATTCGGGTGATGGACCGCATCGCCAAAGAAACTGGCGGAAGCCCGATTGACGCCGAGACCACAGATCCACATACCTATTTTCGCCAGATCGCGGAAGAATTGCGGTCTTCTTACGAACTGGCCTATTACCCCACCAATCCCACGAAGGACGACACCTTCCGTAAGATTGTGATCCGGCCAAAACAGCCGGGGCTGACGGTTCGCGCAAAGACGGGATATTTCTCGCGCTAGGTTTCCCTGGTGTTCCAAGAATGCAAACCACAAAGGACACAAAGGCGCACAAAGGAAGGCGGCTTTACTAAATTCCCTGCACCATTGAGAATAGACGGTTCGCCTGCGGCATCCGGCCCGAGTGGGCAATCCGCCGAGGCAACAGGAGCCCTCATGGCCGCTACTGGAGAACTCATTCGCTTGATTAATTACATCGACGACATCGACACCACCCTGCGCCGCATCAGCGCCTCGATCCCGGGGCTCGACGCCGACGAGCGCAAACGTCTGGCCGAGCACCTGCGCACCACGGCAACCAACTTCTCGAATGTGCTGGGACCACTGGAACAGGGAGGGAAATAGTGTCCGAGGTCAAGACCATTGCGGTCATCGGCGCCGGCATCATGGGCCGGGGGATCGCACACGTAGCCGCGCTCGGCGGCTACCGCACTATTCTCGAAGACCTGCTTCCCAACGCGCTGCGCAAGGCGGAGGGCGAGATTCGCGGCAACCTCGACAAAGCCGTGGAACTGGGAAAGGTCTCCGCGGGCGATGCAGACGCCGCGTTCAAGCGCCTGGAATACGCCGGCAGCGTGGAAGAAGCCGCCCGTCAGGCCGATCTGGTGATTGAAGCCGTTCCCGAAGAGATGGAGTCGAAGATTGAAATCTTCACTCTGCTCGATAAAATCTGCCGCCCGGATACGATCCTGGCCTCGAACACGTCTTCGTTAAGCATCACTGAGATCGCCAGCGTTACCTATCGGGCGAAGAAGTGTGTCGGCATGCATTTCTTCAATCCGGTGCACAAAATGAAATTGCTCGAAGTGGTGCGCGCGCTCGAGACCGATGAAGACACGCTGGCGAAGGCGGCGGAAGTCGGAAGGCGCATGGGCAAAGAAGTGGTGGTCATCAAAGAAGCTCCGGGTTTCATCACCAGCCGTATCAATGCCATGATCGGTAACGAAGCGTTTTACATGCTGCAGGAAGGCATTGCTTCGGCGGTAGATATCGACAAAGCCTTAAAGTTAGGCTTGAACCACCCCATGGGCCCGTTCGAACTGGTGGATCTGGTCGGGCTCGACACTCGCCTGCACATTCTGGAGTACCTGCATAAGAGCCTGGGAGAAAAGTACAGGCCTGCACCATTGTTGGTGCAGTACGTGAAGGCGGGGCGCCTGGGCCGGAAAGCCGGGCGGGGCGTGTTCGAATATCCCGAAAAAGCGGCAGCTCAGAAGTGAAAGGGGCGGGCCCTTCCCGCCCCTTCCAGAGTTATTTGTTGATGTCCTGCTTGTCGTCCAGCCGCTTAGCGAACCCTTCCAACTGGGGCTTCTGCGGATCGGGAGCCGTGTTCATGGCGAGCTTCAGCTCTTTCGTGGCATCGGGGAAGTTTCCCTGCGCCGAATACATGCGGCACAAGCCGACGTGGACGATCCAGCTGTCAGGATTCTTCTTGGCATTTTCCTTGAAGACCTCGAAGGCTTCTGCCTGTTTGCCCGCAGCCTGCAATCCGCGGGCGTACAGATGGAGTTGGATGGCATTGGCTTTGGCCAGCGCCATCTTCTTGGCCGCCTCGGCCTCGTCCTTCTTGCCCATCGCCTCAAGAACCTGCGACTTGGTCATCAGATTCTCGTAGCGCTCCTCCACCTGGATGGAGCGGTCCGTATACTTGAGGGCATCTTCGTAATCATATTTTTCGGCGAGCAGATAATTCGCCGAGTCGTCCCAACCGTCCCAGGTGTATTGCGGGAGCCCGCGAAGCTGGCTGCGCAGGTTCTCGGCGACGATCTCATGGGTGTTTACCGAGAAAGGCACGGGTACGGCAAGTTTCTCCCAGCGCAACGTCAGAACCGCGCCGTCGGGCTTTACATTGTCGAAGTCGTAGGTCAACGCCTCGTGCATATCGGTGGCTTGCGGTTTTACGGTCACCCGCAGCGCGTCCTCGGCCTGGTTGTAGGTGAAGCTTCCCCACGAGGTATACGCCTTGGAGAAAATGACGGTCCAATCGTTCTCGTTGGGAATCATGTGGAGGCCATAAGTGCCGGCCGGCAGCGCGTGGCCGTCGACGGTGACGGCGTCCGCAAAACGGATGGTGGTGTTTTCGTTAGCCCCCGCGCGCCACACCTGACCATAAGGGACCAACCCTCCCCAGACCTTGCGTCCGTTCACCAAGGGACGGGAGTAAACGACGGTGATGTCGGTGATGCCAATCCGCTGAGTCAGGACCGCGTGCTGGCTTGGACGCGGCAGATTCATGAGCGCGGACTGCGCGGAACTGGGGATCGCGGAAACGGCCAGTCCAGCACATAACAGCACAACAAGGATGTATGGTTTCGCCACGGAGGTGCTCCTCCAAACGTGAAGTGAATTGCGCGCTCGCAGTGCGCGAGAACGAGCGATTAGACTGAGGCCGCGAAAGAGGGATAGCAGGGGGAGTGTTTCTCCGGGATGGTTCTGCTGGTTGTGCCGTCAAGATTTGACCTCCCGCTAACGATTTGCCTTTGGCCGCGATCTAACCTGCAGGCCCGCAGTTTGCGGGAACCAAAGGGACATCCGCTTCGTATCTATTTGCAGACGGCAGGGGGGTCATGAGACCACCCGTGGGCCGCGGACCAGGGCCTTGGGCTGCCGCTCCCCGGCGGCGGGAATTCACTTATGCGAGTGCTTGTTGACATCGTGCGCCAGTCGCTGGCTACGTTGTGGGCGCACAAGATGCGCTCATTCCTGACGATGTTTGGCATTGCCTGGGGTGTGGGATCGTTGCTATTGCTGGTGGGACTGGGCGAAGGCTTCCGTAGCGGACAGCAGAAAAATCTGGCCGAACTCGGGCAGGACATCATGTTCACGTTTTCGGGGCGGATTCCCGCCGTCGAAGGCAGCCTGCAGTCTGGCCAGAAATACAACTTCACCTACGACGATTACCTCGCGATCCGAGACCAGGCACATTTTATTCGCGCCATTTCTCCGGTGATCAATCGCGAAGATATCCGCGCGGTCAGCGATTACAGCAGCGCTAACGGACAGGTTTTTGGAGTGGCTCCCTCCTACAACCAGATTCGCAATGTGCCCGTCAGCCCGGGACGCTGGTTCAACGAAGAGGACAACAACGAGCATCGCCGCGTAGCCATTGTCGGTTGGGAGATGTTGACCAAGATGTTTCCCGGACGCCCGGCGGTGGGCTCGACAATCCTGCTGAACGGCATTCGCTTCGATGTCATCGGCGTGGTCGAGAAGATCGGCAAAGACGCCAACAACGGAACCAATATCCGGGTATTCGTGCCCATCGAAACCATGCGGATGCTCTTCCCGCTGAAGGGCGCAAACTCCGAAAACGCGGTTTCCTTCCTGAACTACCGCCCGCTCACGAAAGAGCAACATCTCGAGGCCAAGCAGGAAGTACACCAGATCATTGCCCGGCAACACAATTTCAATCCCAAGCTGGATGACGCTTTCGAAGATTGGGACACCATCGATAACTCCATGCGCGTGGGCAAGATTTTCGATGCCATGGATTGGTTCCTGGGGGTGGTCGGACTGGTGACGCTGGGACTGGGCGCGATCGGTATCATCAACATCATGCTGGTCTCGGTGACGGAAAGAACCAAGGAAATTGGCTTGCGCAAAGCTCTGGGCGCCACTCACCGCAACATCATGACCCAGTTCTTTGTGGAGGGAGCGTTCCTGACGGCATTCAGCGGCGGCATCGGCCTGGCGATCTCTGTGGCCTTTGTGACGATGCTGGCGCAGTTGCCGGCTCCTGAAGGATTTGATACGCCGCGTATTGTTCCGGCCTCGGCGTTCGCGGCCATTTTCTCACTGGCGGTCGCAGGCATCGTGGCCGGAGTTTATCCCGCGCGCAAGGCGGCCATGCTTCCTCCGGTAGAAGCGTTGAGGCAGGAGTAACCAACTATGCTGCGCTCACTGGCGACCCAGGCATACAACGCGCTGCGCTACAACCGCCGCCGATCGCTGCTCACCATGCTGGGTATGGCCTGGGGAATCGCCACGGTGGTGCTGCTGCTGGCCTACGGCACGGGATTCCAGCGCGGGTTGATGGTCGCTTTCCGCACCTTCGGCGGCAACATGGTTGCCGTCTTCAATGGACGCACCTCATTGCAGGCGGGCGGCAGCAAGGCCGGCACCGAGGTCAAGATGACGGTCAACGATCTCGACTACCTGCGCGCCGAGGTCCCCGCCATTCAACGGATGTCTCCGGAAGAAAACAAGCAGAGCCTAGTCGCGTACGGAGCGCGCAGCACCAACTACACCGTCCGCGGAACGTATTCCAGCTATCAGCGGATTCGCAACGTGGAAGTCGCCGAAGGCAGCTTCTTCGGAGATCAGGAAGACTTCACCCACACCCGCGTTGCGGTGCTCGGCTACGACGTGAAGAAGAAGCTTTTCTCCGGGCAGAATGCCTTGGGAGAAACCGTCCGCATCGACGGCATCTCTTACCAGGTCATCGGCGTCCTCAAGCACATGATTCAGGACGGCGACGACAATATGAACGGCATGGTGTATGTCCCGTTCAGCGTGATGAGTGACTTGAAGAATACTTTTTATATTGATGGCATCGTTCTTGACTACGAGGGTGACCACGAAAAAGTCGTCAAGGGCATTCGCGAGTCGCTGGCTTTCCATCACAACTTCGATCCCAAAGACGACCGCGCGGTTTACGTCTTCGACGCGGTGAAAGATCTTGCGGACCTGCAGGCGATCACGATCGGGATCAAAGTACTGCTGGGATTCATTGGCATGCTCACGCTGGGCATCGGCGGCGTCGGCTCTGATGAACATCATGCTGGTGTCGGTCACGCAGCGCACCCGCGAAATCGGCGTCGAGAAGGCGCTGGGCGCGCGCCGCTGGCACATTCTCTTTCAGTTTCTCGCCGAAGCCCTGGTCATCACCTTCATTGGAGGCCTGGCCGGCGTCGTGCTGGCTTACATCGTCTCCTGGTCAGTGGGATCGCTCACCCTGTGGAGCGCATTCATTGACAATGCCAGTGAAGGCGACATCCATCTCATCATCGACTCCGGCACGCTGATCGCCTCTACCTTGATCCTGAGTTTTGTGGGGATCGTCAGCGGCATGCTGCCCGCCATCAAAGCCGCGAGACTCGATCCCGATCGAGGCTCTCCGCTACGAGTAACCGGGGGCTGGAGTCCTCCGCCCCGTGATAAAATAGCGCTTTCCCATGGCTAACATTCAGCGCAGGAAGACAGTGACGGTTTCAGTGGGCGGGGTGCGAGTCGGCTCGGATGCACCAATCGTGGTGCAATCGATGACCAACACCGATACCGCCGATATCCCCTCGACCGTGCAGCAGGTCGCGGCCCTGGCGCGTTCAGGATCGGAACTGGTCCGCGTCACGGTGAACAACGAAGAAGCGGCAGCTGCCGTGCCGCACATTGTCGAGCAACTCGACAAGCAGGGCGTCCGTGTACCCATCATTGGCGACTTCCACTACAACGGACACCTGTTGCTGAAAAAGTATCCTGCCTGCGCGCGCGATCTGGCCAAGTACCGCATCAATCCCGGCAATGTCGGCATTGGGCGCAAAGACGATTCCAACTTCCGCACCATGATTGAAGTGGCGGTGGAGAATCAGAAGCCGGTACGCATCGGCGTGAATTGGGGATCACTGGACCAGGCACTGCTGACCAAAATGATGGATGAGAATTCGCGTCTGGCGGAGCCGAAAGACGCGCGTGCAGTGACTATGGAAGCCATGGTGGTGAGCGCGCTGAACTCCGCGGCCCTCGCGGAAAAATGCGGCCTGCGGGCCGACCAGATCATCCTCAGCGCCAAGGTCAGCGGGGTGCAGGATCTGATCGATGTGTATCGCGCGCTCGCGGCCCGTTGCACGTATCCCTTGCACCTGGGACTCACGGAAGCCGGCATGGGCGCCAAGGGCGTCGTGGCGTCCAGCGCAGCCATGGGTGTGGTGCTGCAGGAAGGCATTGGAGACACGATTCGTGTCTCGCTGACGCCCGCTCCCGGCGGCGATCGCAGCGAGGAGGTTCGGGTCGCGCAGCAAATTCTGCAGTCGCTCGGGATCCGCAGTTTCACTCCGCAAGTGACAGCCTGCCCGGGCTGCGGCCGCACCACCAGCACCTTCTTCCAGGAAATGGCGGAGCAGATTCAGTCTTACCTGCGCGAGCAGATGCCGGTGTGGAAGGGCCGCTTAGTGGGCGTCGAAGAAATGAAGGTCGCCGTCATGGGCTGCGTAGTCAACGGCCCCGGAGAGTCGAAGCACGCCAGCCTCGGCATTTCCCTGCCCGGCACATTCGAAGAGCCCAAGGCGCCCGTCTACGTCGACGGACGCCTGTTTACCACGCTCAAGGGCGACAAGATCGTCGCCGAGTTCATCCAGATACTCGACGAGTACGTCGAGTCGCACTACGCCGCTAAGGACAAGGTAGAAGTCGCGGCCAAAGCGTAACCTTCTCACTTCTGCGGCGCGACTCCCATCTGTGCAAACGTAATCATGTGGCCGCCAGGGTCCTTGTAGCCGATTTCCTTCGAACCGTAGAAAGTCGTGCGCACCGGCATAACCACTTCCACCCCTTTCATCGCGACCATGGTGTCGTCGAGGCTCGCCACTTCCACATAGAGAAACGTCGGCCCGCGTCGCGCCAGTAGCGGGTTTGACGGGACATCTTTTTCCACGCTGGCGTAGCTCTGGTACATCACTTCGACATCCCCTTTTTGCAGGATTACGAAGGCCAGCTTGTTGCCGTCGGGAACCTCTACGGTTTTCGCGAAGCCGACCCGCTCCCAGAATTTCACGCACGGTTCTACCTCTTCCACCAGCAACACGGGAGTCAGTTTCTTTACGCTCATGGATCTCTCCTTTTCCTGTGCTCCCGTGGACGCCAGAAGGACCGAAGCCAGAAGCACCAGCACCAAAGTTGTCACTCGCATGGCAGGATTCCTCCTTGCGGCTCTCACTAGTCTTAATTAGACTAGTGCAGTTTATTCTTTTAGTCAAGGAGATTGTTTTACGCCCAAGAAACGCGCTTCCCGGGAACTGACCACGCCAGACCTGGTGCTGCTTAGCTTGCTGGCGGAGCGGCCCATGCACGGCTACGAGGCCAATCTGGAGTTGGAGCGCCGGCAGGTCCGCGACTGGGCAGGCATCTCGCGCCCGCAGGTCTATTACTCGCTGGAGAAACTGGCAGAGCGGCAACTTGTGCGCAGCACGGAAACCGAGCGAACCGCAGGCCGGGCCGGAGCGGCACGTGTTTGCCACCACCGCGAAGAGGACGCTCCGCGCTGGCCGACGCGCTGGAGCGCGAAGACTGGGTCACGCAGCGCGAGCGCCCTCCCTTCCTCACCTGGATTGCACTCTCGTGGCAGGCCCGCCCGGGAGTGTTTGAAGAACAGATTCGACGGCGAGAGTCGTTTCTGGAAAAAGAACTTGCGCGAGAAGAGGCGACTCTACGGGCGATCCGTAACGAAGTGGGACACCGCTTTCATGAGGCGGTCTGGATGGTAAGTCTGGTCATCGAACAGTTTCGGACCGAATTGCGCTGGCTGCGCAAGCTATCGCGTGAACTTCATCGCCGCGCTCCGGCGGAGCACCCGCCGGCAGACCATAGAGACCATTGAAACTTGGAATCCCAGGTTTCGGAAGGCGACCTGGGGAGCCACGCTTCCCTGCTCGACACACTATTTGTCTGCTTCAGAATCCACCCGGCAATCTTCTCCAGCGCCACCGGTGACATGGTTTCTTCGATCTCCGCATATTCACTGGGTGATCCTGTTTTCGCGGTCTGGAAGAGGTGATTCAGGCCGGGGAGTTCGTCCACCTCGAAGTTCTTATTGCCGGAAGCCTCCAGCGCTTTGCGGATAGCCGGCAGATTCAGCTTCGGCGGAACCTGCAGGTCCTTCTCGCCATTGATGGCGAGCACCGGACATGTTACTTTGCTGATCGCATGGGCGGGGTCGTACTCGATGAAGTAGCGGAGCCACGCAGAACTGAGAAACTTTACCTGGGTGGTGAGTTCCGGTTCGGGGATGGTGCCGGCCAGCTTTGCGCGCAATTCCTTTTCGAGAGTCGGACGATCATTCTCGCGTTTCACCAGCGCGAGGAGTTCGCGTTCCTCGGCAACGTCCTTTTCGACTTTCTGGTGGGGGACGCCGCTGGCTTCTTCGATCAACTGCTTCTGTGCGAGCAGTATCTGATCGCCGGAAACGCCGGTCCCCGCCATCATCACGAGAAAGGCCACATCATGATTGAGCGCCGCGACCATGGGGGCGATCACCCCGCCTTCGCTGTGGCCGATCAGTCCGATCTTTTTTGGATCCACCTCGGGGCGCGTTTTCAAATATGCGAGCGCGGCTTCGGCATCGCCCGCGAAATCGAGCGTGGTCGCGGTGGAAAAGACGCCGGTGGATTTGCCGAAGCCACGATCATCGGCGCGCAAGACCACGATGCCTTTACGTGTGAGATAGTCGGCGAGCACCAGAAACGGCCTGTGCCCCATCAGGCTCTCGTTACGATCCTGCGGGCCCGAGCCGGTGATCAGAAAGACGGCGGGAAACGGTCCCTTGCCCGGCGGGATGGTCAGGGTGGCGGCGAACTTCACGCCCGCCGGCTTGTTCTCGTAGCTGACTTCTTCTTCGCGATAAGGGTAGGGCTTCACCGGATTCTGCGGACGGCGGCGCTCGAGTTCCGCGGGATCTTTCAGCCGCTTGAGTACAAGCGGGAAGGTATGCCCCATCTGCGTCCACGTGCCGTCGATCGAGGTGAGCGTGGGATCAATTTTGCCCTCGTAGACTCCCGCGAGTTGTTTCATCTCCAGCTTAAGCGTGGAGCCATTGCGCGTAACCGTGGTGACAGGCATTCCTTTCGCATTCTGGTCGGGACTGTCGGCGGTAGCCACCAGCCCGTCTTGGGTGTTGGTGATGTGAAACACCATGCGCAGCTCAAACATGCCGGTGTTGAGCGTGCCCCACCAGGCGCCATCGATGTCGGAAGGTTTCGCCAGCCTATGTTCGGTCTTGATGGGAGTGGTCACCCGCTGGAAGGTGAGCGGCAGCGGCGCAAGCTGCGTCCAGGTGCCTTCGATGGCGGTGCTTTCAGGGTTGACTTTGCCCTGGTAGGTGCCGTGGACGGTCAGCACCGTGAAGTTCAGGTTGGCGCCACTGAGCGTAATCGCGGTGACGGGAATGCCGATGGCATCCTGATCGATGCTGTCGAGCGTGGCTTTCAGCCGGCCGTCGTCATCTTTCGTGACATGCAGGACAAGGCGCAGTTCGGCGCCGCTGACCCGAAGCGTGCCCTGCCAGTCGCCGGCAATGTTCTGGGCGTTGAGAGTGCAGACGGCAAGCAGGGGGATGATGGTCGCCAACAGGTAGTTCTTCATAGAAAGGCGGGCGCCGACGCTCTCAGGTCGCGGTTATCTTTTGTGGCGGCGAGCGCAGAGGTTGGTTGAGCTTCACTTCCCACACGCCATCGAACTTGATGAAGTAGGGTTCGACGGAGATATTCGGGAAATTGTTGACCAGCAATTCTCCGGCGCGAATCAGTTCGGTGCGATGATGCGCGGCCTCGGCTTCGCGGTCTCCTTTGAAATGGGCAAGGCCGCCATAGGTGGCGCAATCGGAGTGGCTCATGACGAGCACGCGTGTCGCCTGGTGCAGGCGAATCGACATGCGCACTTGCTCGAGGATGAAGTCCTGCTCGAAATCGTTGCGCGGGGAGGCCAGCGTTTTGGCGCCTCCAGCCACAACGATCATGTCGGGGCGTTCAATTCCCTGCTTCTTAAGAAACTTGCGCACCACCTGACTGATACGCGCGTCGAAGCAGCAGAGCACCGCGGCGTCAGCCACGTAGGCGTCGGGTGGAGAGTCGAAGTGAAAGATCTTCTTCATGGGCCGATTGATTTTATCGCATGAACGAAGATCCCCTAAACGCGTCACGTTTCGTGCCTGGCGCCCGTCCTCCATCATCTGGGCTATCTGCCGTCGCTCCGCGACTGCGCGGGCGAGGACGCCCGCGCCACATGGGGCCTTCTACGCTCCCCGTTTCGATTTCAACTCGGTCAGCAGCTGTTCGATCTTGTCTTCCTTCTCGAGTTGAGTCAGACGGCCTTCGACATCGTCGGCGGCGAGTTCGGCTTTGGCTTGTCCCATGGCCTCCGAATGCGCGACTTTACGCTTCATGCGGTCAAAGGCAGCCGCCTTCGAGTTGTCGCCGATGGCCATCTTGGCATCGCTGGCCTTCGAGACGGCGCGGGCGCGGCGCTGCTGTGCGATCAGCACGTCGGCTTTCGCCTGAGCTTCGGTCAGCTTCTGTTCCAGTTGGCGCAGAGCGGTCTTCAGATTTTCGACCTGGGCTCTCTGATCGATGACCTGCTGCGCGAAGTTGTCGCTCAGCTCACGATAGCTCTCGACGCGCTGCAGAGCCGCGCGGGCCAGGTCGTCTTCTTTCTTGTCGACGGCCAGTTCGGCTTTGCGCATCCATTCCGTGACTTTCTCTTCGTTTTCCTTCTGCTTTTTTCCCAGCAGGTGCTGGTCGGCGATGGCAATCGCCACCTGCGTTTTGACCTGCAGAAGCTGGTTCTGCATGTCGAGGATCACCTGCTTGATCATCTTCTCCGGATCTTCGGCCTTGTCGATCAGGTCGTTGAGATTCGCCCGAACCAGTGTGGAAACTCGCTCCAGTAATGCCATGATGAACTCCGTTTCTAGCTTTCAGCGTTCGGCTGTCAGCTCCTAGCTTTTTGCGACTGCCCTTCCTTGCAGGCCGTTTGGCGACCGCCGACTGAACTGGCGATGGCCAGGCCGATTCCGATCCCGATAGGGATCCAGGCCGCCATGTGCATGAGCTGAAGCCATGGCCGCTCCGATTCCGGCGCCGAGCGCGATGCCCAGGCCGATGCAGTACGACTTCTTCATATCGCTCTCCAATCTCGGACAACTGCAGTTTCCGCGACACTCCCGCTCCGCGGAGCCCAGTAAGGGCAGGTGACGACACCTGCCCCTACGCAGGGTCGTTACTTGGCCGGCGCGGTGGGTGGAAGCACATCCGGCTTCGGCCCCTTGTCGCCGATCTGGCGGACCTTGCCTAACAACTCTGACAGCGGCATGCCCGAGAGCGTCTCGAACAACGCAGGCACCTGCGCCGCCATCTTGGTAATGTCGCCAGTGATCTTGTTCATGCCGGCGGCATCGCCATTTCCGGTCGACACGATGGTGATCTTGTCGACGTTGGCCAGCGGGCTGGCGAGAGCCTTGACCACTTCAGGCATGCTGGCGAAGAGTTTGTCGATGACGGCTGCCTGGTTGTACTCCTGGTAGGCTTCCGCTTTGACGTTCATCGCCTTGGCCTCAGCTTCACCTTTCTTGAAGATGATCTCGGCTTCAGCTTCGCCCTGCGCGCGAATGGAGGCCGCGTGCCCGTCGGCCTCAGACATCAGGCGCTGCTTTTCGGCAAGCGCCAGGGTCTCGATGCGCTGACGCTCGATCTCGGCTCCCTTCAGCACCGTCGCGATCAGTTCTTTCTCGCGGCGGTTGATCTCGGCTTCCTGCACCTTGACCTGCTGCTCTTTCTCAATCTGTTGCACCTTCACTTGCTCGGCCACGACCTGCTGCTGCATGACGTTCGACTGAATGTCGTACGCCTTGTCGGCTTGCGCCTGTTGCTTCTTGGTGACTTCGAGGTATTGAGCTTTCTTGACCTCGAGATCGCGCTGCGCCTCGGCCTGTTTGGCCATGGAGAGCGTTTCCGCCAGCACTCGTTCCTGATCGGCTTGGGCTTTCGCGACAGCCGATTCCCGCTGTGCCAGCGCGCGCTTGATGGCGGTATCGCGATCCGCTTCCGCGGTAGCCACATCGGCGTCGCGCTTGATGCGAGCCACATCCGGCTTGCCCATGTTGGTGATGTATTCGTTCTTGTCGCGGACCTCTTTGATGGTGAAGGAAATCACCTCGAGGCCCATCTTGTTCATGTCGTCGGCGCAGGTGGAACGCATGCGGTCGGAAACCATCTCCGGCTGCTTGACGATTTCTTCCACCGTGAGCTGGCCGATGATGCCGCGCAGGTGTCCTTCCATGACCAGACGAATCAGACTCTCGCGATCCTGATCGCTCTTGGTCAGGAACTGTTCCGACGCAGTCAGCACCGACTCGGTATCGGACTTCACCTTGATCTGCGCGACCGCTTCTACGGTTACAGCAACGCCTTGCTTGGTGTAGAGGTCCTGCTGCGGAGCCACGTCGAACGACATCAATTCGAGCGAAAGACCACGGCAGTTTTCGATCATGGGAAAGATGATGGTGCCGTGCCCTTTGACAACGCGGGTGCCACGGAAGCCGTAGACCACCAGGGCTTCGTGCGGTCCCGCTTTCCGGTACAACCTCGCCAACATACTCATCAGGAGCATGGTGGCCAGAACGACCAGCCCGACGATGATCCAGATTTCCATTGCTATGCCGAACATACCGCCTCCTCCGAACGAACTTTTAGTGAGCGAATTGTTTCATCACGTCCAGGTCATGCACGATTCGTTCGGGTTCGTCATGACCGAGAAAAACAACGCCTTGCGACGTTTGAATGCGAACACCCCGATTCCCCCAGACGTAAGCGCGAAGGTTTCCCACGCCGCGAATACCGTATCCGCGCAGCGGGTTCCAGGCAGCAACGTTGTAGTGTTCGATCTCGCCCGCCGGGATCGAGCGCAAGCGGAACCCCAGCGCGCTGATCACAACCCCGGCTTGCGTAAACTGGTAATGGAAGCCGCTCCACGCCAGGGCACAAGCCGCCAGTAGAATGACGCTGACCAGCACCAGCGGCAGCCGTGCCGCGCCGTTCGAGATCCGGTTCACAAACAGAAGTTCGACAACGACGACAACTGCCATGAAGCCAGCCCATAAGGTCGACTTGTGCACCGCTTCTCCGATTGGGGCGGCCGCGGGCAAGACCTGCCCACGCTGCACGCCGAGATAGATGGCAATCAGGATGAGCGCCGCTCCTGGGATGAGAACCATCTCTAAGCCCAGATGGATGGGCTTCCCGGCGAGGTTGTAGTCGAGCACCTGGCAGTTGGCGAAGTAGATGAATCCGGTGATCAGATAGAAGAATCCGAGCATCGCCCAGGAAACAATTCCCGCGGTTTTGGACTTGAACATCACATAGGCCACCACCGTGAAAATTGCCAGCGTGAAGATGGCCAGGCCGAGGGCAAACTGAAGCGAAGCTTCGCGCGACATCCAGCCGTTGGCTTGCCCAGCGGCATTGAAGTGCGTCGCCATCCGCAAGGGCAGCTGATCCCAAACCGTCCAATAGCGAATGGCGGTGAGAGGCAGCGCCAGCCACATCAGGGCGATAGCGTATTGGAAGAATTTCCGATTCATATGCTTGCTCTCAGCTTTCAGCTCTCAGCTACCCCAACAAGGGCTCTTACTCGGTACTCGGTACTCGGTACTCGGTACTCGCGTACTCGGTACTCGCTACTCGCTTCCCGCCATTTCCTCCCACAAACGGACATACGCAATACCTTTGTCGTAACGCGTGACCACGACTTCACTGCCCCGGGGGATGGCCTGACCGTTCTCGGCGCGGGCGCCGCAAGTGCGGCGGGTTCCCGCCTGCGAATAAATGATTTCTCCGGTGCCGCCTTCGCGAATGGGGACAGAGGTCCGTCCCAGCACGCCGACCATCTCGTAGTCGGCGGGATCCAGATTCTCTTCCTCCGAAGTCAATACCTTGCTCAGGAAGAGGAAAACCAGGCCGGCTCCGACCAGTCCGCTTACCAGGGCGATGCCGAGGCCCATCACAAACCAGACCGTCGAAAAACGCGTGAGCAGGAAACCGGTCCCCCCGAACCAGGCCAGGAACGCCGTGAAGGTCACGAAGTTGAACGGCGAAATCTGGCCGGAGGAGACTCCGGCTTTCGGCCCCGCCGCAGGTGCGGCATGCCCGCCCGTGGCGGGCGCGTGCCCGACCGAGATATGCGGTCCGCCCACATGGCCATGCGGAAAGTGCGGCAGATGGATGTGCCGCGTCCCGCCCAGCAGGAATGAAAGAAAGCTGAAGGCGAATCCGGCCGCAAAACACATCAGATAGAAATCTGCCCAGTTCATAACGATCGCCTCCTCTCCTTGTGCGCTCGCGGCTCCCGCGTTGGGCCCGGCTTGAGCGCTTCGAGCAACCGGTCGGCGAGACCGGGCGTTTCCAAAATCGCCCCCAGCAGGATGAAACACTGCCGGGTATCTTTCTGCCGCGCTGCCTTGATCAGAACCTCACTGACTTCGGGGTCACTGGCAAAGCGCTCTGATCCCTGCAGCAGCCAGACATCCAGCTTCCCTTCCGTGGTGCGCAGGTCCGAGACCAGTTCGGTGTGGTAGCCCTCGGGGTCGTCGACCAGGAATCCCGGGTGCACCTTGAAAAACCTGGCCAGCAGGCTGCGCGTCGATTGCGTCATGTGCGGACGCGAACCGCCCTCGATCTGCGAGATGTAGGACTGGCTGATGTTCTTGCGCTGCTCCTTGCGCACGGCCTGCACCAGTTCCTGCTGAGTGATGGGGCGTCCGAGCCCGCGTAGCGAACCTTCGACTTCCCGCAGGTAACGAATTTTCTCGCCCAGTTTCATATAGCAAATCGTAATATTTATATCGCTAATTGTAATTACTCGTCAAGAACTGGATATTGCTTGCTTTCAATAACTTGGGGGCCTTGGTTCCCGGGGGTACGACCGAAAATCTTGAAACGCAGAGGGCGCGGAGAAATTCCGCGGAGATCGCGGAGGGCTCTTGCTTCCGGCTACGGCGACTTGCTCTCGGGGGAAACTACTCGCGCGGGCCGCTCAAGACTTCGTAGTGAGCGACGTAGGGCTCGAATTCGAGGAGGAACTTCTTGTCTTCAGAATAGTAATGGGCTTTCTCGTAGTCTTCACCGGCGAAGCGCTTGATGGCCTCGTAGGATTCCCAGAGAGAGATCAGGGTGAACTCCGCCTTGCCGTCACGCACGCGGCGCAGCGTCCACACTCCTCGATTGCCGGGGGTGGATGCGTAGTCTTTGAGGCCGGTCCGCTTGAGGAATTCGAAATAGGTGTCCTTGTCGGATTCGCGCGTGAAGCCGCGCCAGATGCGAGCGATCATGGTGCCCCCTCGGTGAATAGACTGGGTTCTAGATGAAAAGGGGTGCAGCGGGGCTGCAATAAAAAATGCCTCCGGTTTCCCGGAGGCATGTGATCTTCCGTCGCGAACTAGCGGCGGCGGTTATTGTGCTTAGCGCGATTGATGCGCCGGGACTCGACGTTCTGCTGATGATTGAGGCGTTGCTTGTCGGCCTGGGTCAAGGTGCCGCCGTTATCCTGGCGCATGTCCCGGGCCTCGTTGTGGATATTCGACTCTTGATTCTCGAGATGCGACGCTTCTCCCGGGGTCAGGCTGCCATTCTGAACGCCGTTGGCGATGCGGTCTTGCTGATTCTCTGCTCGCTTACCACCAACGGTCTTGGGATCGGTGTTGGTGGTCTGGGCGTCATGTTTCTGGTTATAGATCTGGCGCGAGAGGTGGTTTTCCTGGTTGGTGACTTTCGTCTTGTCGGCGGCGGTGAGCTTGCCACCGTTGTCTTCGCGCATATCTTTGACTTCGTTGTTCAGTTTCTTTTCCTGACCCTCGAGGTGCGAAGCCTCGTTCGGAGTCAGTTCGCCACTCTTGATCCCGTTGGCGATGCGCCCCTGCTGATTCTTGTCGCGCTGCTGAATGGTGGTCGGCTTCTGCTGGGTGGGCGGGGCGGGCGCCGGAGTCGTAGTCGGGGTCGCCGTCTGCGCCGCCGCGGGCAGTATCAGGGCCGCCAGCGCCGCGCTCAGGAACGCGCTTTTCACTTGGATCGTCATTCGTCTCTCTCCTCTGGTCCTCGATCTTGGTCTTGCTGCATGACTGCTTTCAGCTTCGGAACTCTACGGTTCCTATGGTCACTCTCTGCAAACCCTAAGGTAATTGAAATGTTGCGCTGGAAAACCCGTTTCGGCAATAAGGTCTTTTATACCTGTAGATTACGGGGGTGCGAGCTTTCTAAGTCTATGATTACAAACCGGCCTCGATGCGCGCGCGGGGATCCAGGAAATCCCTTAGGGCATCGCCGATGAAATTGAACGATAGCACAGCCAGCATGACCGCTATAGCGGGAAAGATCACCAGGTGTGGAGCGTCGAACAAGTGCGCGCGGCCGTCGTTGAGCATAGCGCCCCAGCTGGCGGTGGGCGGAGGAACTCCCAAGCCGAGAAAGCTCATGGTGGCTTCGGCAAGGATGGCTCCCGCCATGCCAATGGCAGCCTGCACGATGACGGGCTGAATAATGTTAGGCAGGATATGACGGACAATCACGCGCAGATCGCTGGCTCCCAGCGCCCGGGCGGCTTCCACAAATTCGCGTTCGCGCGCGGCGAGCACCTGGCCGCGAACCAGGCGGGCGTATCCCACCCAGCCTCCGAGTGAGAGCGCGAAGATGAGATTGAAAATGCCGGGCCCGCGAAAGGCCACGAATGCGATCGCAAGCAGGATGCCGGGAAAGGACATAAACGCATTCATCAGGACCACGTTGACGAAGCGATCGATGCCTCCGCCGTAGTATCCGGCGATGGATCCGATAATGAGTCCCAAGGCGAGTGAGATCGCCACCACGCAACTGCCGACCAGCATGGAGATGCGGGAGCCGTAGATGAGGCGGGACAGGATATCGCGGCCGACCTCGTCGGTGCCGCACCAGTGAGCGGAAGAGGGCGGAGAGAGCCGGGTCGGGAGCTCAATGTGCGCGGGATCTTGCGGGGCGATCCAGGGGGCAAAGAGAGCGCAGATCACGAAGACGATTACTAACACCACGCCGGTGGCCGCCAGCGGATTATGGCGAGCGAGGCGTGGAAGCGAGATAGCGGCAGTGGACATGAGGGTTTGCACACTGAATCTAGCTCATTCGATCGCATAAATGAAATATTCATTCCCGCGATTAGTGTACCTTTTATGGTACACTGACGTTGAGCCGCGAAATGGTCTCTGAAAGGGCTCCCCAGAAGATCGAACTCGTCTTCTTTCGCAACAGTGCGGGCGGCGAACCGGTTCGGGAGTGGCTGAAGGAACTGGATGAAGCGGAGCGCCGCGCCATCGGGACGGATTTGTTGCGGGCGCAATGGCGTTGGCCGGTGGGGATGCCGCTTTGCCGGCCGATGGGAAGCGGACTCTGGGAGGTGCGAACCGATCTCCCGCGCAACCGCACGGCGCGAGTTCTGATTTGCATGTATGGGGGGTGCCTGGTGGCAGTGCACGGATTCATCAAGAAAACCCGAGCCACACCAGACGATGATTTAGCGCTGGCGCGTCAACGCCAGAAGGAGTTGAAACGATGAGCAGGAAAAATCTTGGATCCGGCATTGACGACTTCTTGAAGGAGGAAAACGTCTTCGACGAAGCGCAAGCGCAAGCCGTCAAAGAGGTCGTAGCTTGGAAACTTGCGAAAGCCATGAAGAAGAAGAAGATTTCCAAGGCGAGGATGGCTGTCTTGCTGAAGACCAGTCGCTCCCAGGTGGATCGCATTCTCGATCCGAAATGCGACATTACGCTGTCGAGCCTGCAGCGGGCAGCGGCGCTGGTGGGACAGAGGGTGATGATTGAGTTGGTTTGAGACTCAGAGGGTACGCGAACGTTCCAGATGCCGTCCCCTTTCAGCCGAAGACGAGAAGAAGCACCCTTCATACCTCATCTAATCCGCGTTGCCCCATTACTCACTGCCGAATCCTCGGATTCACCGCCGAGTACAACAAGTCGGTCAGAAAGTTCACCGCTACATACGTCAACCCAATCGCCAGGATGCAGCCTTGCACTAGGTAATAGTCGCGACGGCTGATGGCTTGAATGGTCAGGCGTCCGATCCCCGGCCAGGAAAAGATCGTCTCCGTCACGATCGCTCCTGCCAGCAAGGCGCCGAACTGCAGGCCCAGGACCGTGATGACCGGAATCATAGCGTTGCGCAAGGCATGACGATAGACCACCGTGCGCTCGGAGAGTCCCTTGGCGCGGGCGGTACGAATGTAGTCCTGGTTCATTTCTTCGAGCATCGACGTACGCACCATGCGGGTGAGGATGGCGGCCAAGGCTCCGCCCATGGTGATTGCAGGGAGAATCAGATGCGCGAAGCTGCCCGAGCCCGACACCGGCAGCCACCCCAGCTTGATGGAGAAAAACAAGATGAGGATGGGCCCCAGCGCGAAATTCGGAAACGACAAGCCGAAGAGCGAGATGACACTGAGCGCGCGGTCATCCCACTGGTTACGGCGCTGCGCCGAACGGACTCCCGCCGGAACCGAGAGCAGTATCGCCACTACCAGCGCCGCCAGGGTCAGTTGCAGAGTGTAGGGATACCGCTGCACGATCAAACTGCTTACGCTTTGATTGAACTGCAGCGATGGGCCGAAGGTCTCCGTGTACGACGCCTTTCCAGTAGTGGACATACTGCTGACCGAGTGGCTCGTCGAGTCCGTACGCATGGCGCGCAGCCTGGATGTCGGTTGCGGGCGCGCCTTCTCCCAGCATCTGCAGAATGGGATCGCCGGGGACGAGATGGATCAGCAGAAAGACCAGCGACACTACCAGCCAGATCACTGGCAGCGTGTACAGCACGCGAAGGGAGAGGTAGCGGAGCATCCGGTTATTGAGACATTGAATCATTGAGTCATTGCGTCATTGAAGGTCTGTGCAATCCGGTTTTCAATGATTCAATGACTCAATGTCCCAATGACTCAATAGCTCTAGTCCCCCGCCTGCCCCAGCCGCGCCGCTTCCACTTTCTCGGTCTTTTCGACTTTCACCTTGGCGATGCGGTGGCCTTCCATTTCTTCTACCGTGAAGCGGTGGCTCTCATAAGTAAACGCGTCGCCGACCTGGGGAATTTTCTGTAGCCTGGCGAGAATGAAGCCGGCCAGGGTTTCGAAGCCGGCATCGTGCGGCAGCACCAGTTCGTACTGCGATTCCAGATCGCGAATGTTCTCTGAGCCGTCGAGGGTCAGCGAGGTCTGTCCTTCGAGCGCCGGTTGCTCCGGCGGAGCCACGTCGAACTCGTCTTCGATTTCTCCCACCAGCTGTTCCAGAATATCTTCCGCGGTGATCATTCCGGCGGTGGAACCGAATTCGTCAACCACCACGGCCAGGTGTCTTTTCCTCTGTCTGAACTCCTCGAGCAACTCCATGAGAACCTTGGTTTCCGGCACCACCATCACATCGCGCATGATCTGGCTGATCTTCATGCTGGCGATGCGGTTAGCGACCGGCTGCACGGGATTCGCGGTCAAGCGCAGACGGGTCCAGCGCATGA
This sequence comes from Terriglobia bacterium, assembly GCA_963832635.1. Classification (GTDB taxonomy): domain Bacteria; phylum Acidobacteriota; class Terriglobia; order Terriglobales; family Acidobacteriaceae; genus DATFTE01. The sequence continues at coordinate 276,588 of CAWHVH010000010.1, forward strand.
GGTCCTTGGAATAGAGCACACCGATGATGTGCTCCAGTCCGCGTTGGGCATCGTAAACGGGAATGCGCGAGTGCTGTTCTTCGACGACACGTTGCAGCGCGTCGTGCAGAGTCATATCACTGGGCAGCGAGAAGATGTCAGGGCGCGGCACCATCACTTCGCGCACGGTGATGTTCTCTAACTCGAGCGCGTTGTGGATCATCTCCTCCTGGAAGAGCGGGATTTGTCCAAATTGGCGGCTGGCGGTGACGATGAGCTTGAGTTCGTCGGGCGAGTGCACCGTTCCCTGCCGGATCCGGTGCGAGCCGAATACTCGCAGAACGGAACCCGCGGCGCGGCTCATGACGTAGAGGAACGGCCGTCCCAGAGTCAGGAAGACGTCCATGGGGGCGGCAACGGCAAGGGCCACCTGTTCCGCACGCTGCAGAGCCAGCGATTTCGGCACCAGTTCACCAAGGATGACGTGCAGGCAGGTAATGAGCGTAAAGGCGATGGCAATCGCGATGCCGTGGGAATAGATTGCGGCGTAAGGAACCTGGCCGATGTAGCCTTCCACCATCCGGGCCAGCAAAGGCTCTCCCACCCAGCCGAGAGTCAGGCTGGTCAGAGTAATTCCCAGTTGGACACCGTTGACGACTTCGTCCAGATTGCGGTGGAGTTTTTGGACGGTGCGGGCGCCGATGCGGCGGGCGTCGATGAGCTGCTGGATGCGGGTATCGCGCACGCTCACCAAGGCAAATTCTGCAGCGGCGAAAAAGGCGTTGGCTGCCACCAGGAGCAGGATGAGGAACACCCGGAGCAGCACCAGAGCGACCATTAGCGTCTAATTCTAACATTCCAAAGGGAGTACCGTACGACGGAAGGTCATGTAGAATGAGTAAGAAGCGGAGGGTGGAATTCTCCAACTCACCGCTGGCCACGATTTGGTTCCTTCGAGGTAACCAGTCAGAGATTTCCTGCTTCCATTTTTTCGCTTGTGCGGTCTAACGCAACGGGCGACAGCAGTGAGTTGGCGGGGTTAGATTCAAGGACCCGGCGCTTGTTCGACGGAACAAAACCCAGACACCTTTCGTAACCATCATTGAGGGCTGACCTTTACTAGCGCCAGGAGGCGGATGTGAACGGCAACGGCAATAACAAGAAGAAACGTCGCAAACGGATCATCATCGGGAGCGTGGTGGTCGGAGTCGTCCTGTTGTTCGCGCTCGGGTTGTTCGCCTTTACGCGCGGCGGCACGAAGATTGACCCCACCAAGCTGGCGAAGGTGGAGAAAGGCGACCTGGCGAAAAGTGTCGTGGCTACGGGCAAGGTCACGCCCATCACCAAGGTAGAAGTGAAGTGCAAGGCCAGCGGAATCGTGAAGAAGCTGTACGTGGACTACGGAGACCGGGTGAAAAAGGGGCAGCTGCTCGCCCAGTTAGACAAGATCGAGATCGAAGCCCAAGTCGAGCAATCGCGCGCGGCGTTGGCGGCAGCGGAAGCCAACCTCACCAGTGCCCAGGCCGACTTCCAGCGCGCCAAGGTTGACGCGGAGGGCCCGGATGTCCCCTTGTTGAAGAGGGCCTATGATCGCGCCCAGAGCATGGCGAAGGACGGAGTCGTGTCCGCGTCAGCGCTGGATGATGCGCAAAAGAACTACGATCTGTCGGTGAACAAGCAGAACGTAGCCAAAGCGCAGGTCACCGTGCTGAAGGCCAAGATTGCTCAGGCCCAGGCGCAGGTGGCAGAAGATGAGGCCAATCTCAAGCAACTCGAGGAACAACTCAGTTACACCGATATCCAGTCGCCGCTCGACGGCATTGTTCTCTCGCGCGATGTGGAAGTGGGCGATGCGGTCAGCTCGATTCTCGTGCTGGGCTCCTCCGCCACGCTGGTCATGACGATCGGCGATACCAGCGAGGTCTACGTCAAGGGCAAGGTCGACGAGAGCGATATCGGGAAGGTGTATCTCGGTCAGCCAGCACGCATCAAGGTGGAATCGTTCAAGGACAAGACTTTTTATGGCAAGGTCACGAAGATCTCGCCGATGGGCGTCGAGAAGGACAACGTGACCACGTTTGAAGTCCGGGTTTCGATCAACAATCCGGGTGGCGAACTGAAGGCGGAGATGACGGCCAACGCCGAGATCATCCTCGATGAACACAAGAATGTTCTCCAGATCCCCGAAGGCGCCATCATGTACGACAAGGACAAGAAAGCGTCGGTTGAGATTCCCGATCCCAAGGCCAAGGACGGCAAGAGAAAAATCCCGGTCGAGATCGGAATCTCCAACGGCGCCAAGACGGAGTTGCTGAGTGGCCTGAAGGAAGGCGACCAGGTGGTGTTGCAGTAGGAATCCGATTTCCGGTTCCAAACCAGGTCCGGACATGCGGGGCACGGGTCGCGAAATCCGTGCCCTTTTTGATTGGGAGAGAAGCTATGAAGCGATCGGCGATTTGTGCCTTGCTGGCGTTTAGTTGTCTGGCAATACTTCCGGCGACGGCTTCGGTAAAAGGATCCTTTGAGCGGACTTACCCCGTAGCGGGACAGGTGGACCTTGAGGTCTTGACGCGCTCCGGAGATATTACGGTACGCCCCGGCCCTGCGGGGGTGGTGACGGTGCGCGGGAAAATATTCGTCAGCAACCGTCTGTGGGACCACTGGTCCACCGAGAAACCTCCCGAGGTTGTGGAGTTGGAGAAGAACCCACCCATCCGCCAGAGTGGAAATACCATCAACATCGACTACGTGAACGTCCACAATATTTCGATTGACTATGAAATCACCGCGCCACCGGACACCCGCCTGAAAACCCACACGGGTTCCGGCGACCAAACAATCGCGGGTCTGGGAACCGCCGCGGAACTGGAGAGTGGATCAGGAGATGTGCGGGTCAGCGACATGGCAGGAGGACTGCGCGTTCACACCGGTTCCGGCAACGTCGAGGCCCGCGATATGAACGGACCATTCACCGCGGAAGCGGGCAGCGGCGATATCGAACTCGAGTCCAAAGGGCGTGGAGATATCCAGGTACACACCGGCTCGGGAGACATACGGCTGCGCGGGATCAATGGAGCGCTTCGCGCCGAGGCCGGCAGCGGTGATGTGATTGCCGAGGGCACGCAAGCCGGGAATTGGGAACTTCGCACGGGATCGGGGAACGTAGACCTGCGACTGCCCGCGGATGCGGTGTTCGATCTGGACGCCTCCACCAGTTCCGGGGAGTTGGTGATCGATCATCCTGTGACCATGACGGTTCAAGGAGACATTCGAGGTTCGAGGCGCTCGGTGAATGGCAAAGTCCACGGTGGTGGACCGGAGTTGGTGGTGCACACCGGCTCAGGGGATGTTCACATCTACTAGCTGACGTTGGGGAGAAGAAATCATGAAAATGAGCCGCCCACGATCGTGGATGGTTGCAAGCGGCGCAATCGCGACGTTCTTGTGTCTGCTGTCCTTGCCCGCCGCGGCTGCTGAAGGATCCTTTGACCGCACTCTCAAAGTAACCGGCCCGGTTCATCTGGACCTAAGCACCGGCTCGGGGAGTGTCCAGGTACGCACCGGCTCGGGAAGTGAAGTGCACGTCACTGGACACATCAAGAGTACGGACTGGTTTGGCAATTCGGAAGAGCGCGTGAAACGGATTGAGGCGAATCCTCCTATCCAGCAAAGTGGCAACGACATTCGCATTGGCCACATCGAAGACTCCGATCTGCTGCACAACATTTCGATCAGCTATGAATTGGTGATTCCTGCCGATTCGGAGTTGCGTTCTCACACCGGATCGGGCAACCAGACGATTGAAGGCATCCACGGGACTACCGAGGTCAGTTCGGGGTCAGGCGGCCTGAGGATTTCGAATATCGGCAGCCGTCTGCGGGCAGAAACCGGATCGGGCAACATCGACATCGACCGGATACAGGGCATGGTGCGCGCGCGGGCCGGCAGCGGCTCGATTCACGCAACCGCGATTGCCGGGGGCTTCGATGCGGAAACGGGGAGCGGGCGCATCTCGCTGGAACAGTCTGCTCCGGGCTCGGTTCGAGTGGATACCGGCTCCGGCGGAATGGAGTTGCGGGGCGTGAAGGGCTCCCTGGATGCGCGTGCGGGGAGCGGTGGCATTGACGCGGAAGGGGAACCCTCCGGCCCTTGGACCGTACACACTGGATCGGGCACCGTGCGCTTGCAACTGCCTTCGAGCGCGGCCTTCGATCTGGACGCCCGCACCAGTTCCGGATCGCTCGCGGTCGACCACCCTGTGACGGTGCAAGGGTCCCTGGGAAAGAAGCACATTCAGGGGAAAGTCCGGGGAGGCGGTGTGCCGATCGATGTGGAGACAGGATCAGGAGACATCGAAATCCGATAAGCAAGAACGGGCGTTATGCTCGGAGCTGGGTTTACTAGCCATCTGCGCCTCATTACCTCGGTGCCTTGACCAACCCGAGGCTGGCGAGATACCGTCGAAGTTTCCTGGGGAAAATTCTGTTCTGAGTCAGCGAGGAAGAATTTGGCGCAGCGTCCGATTGTCACCCTGACCACGGATTTTGGACTCAACGATCACTTTGTCGGAACCATGAAGGGGGTCATCCTCAACATTGTCCCCGACGCCGAGATCGTGGACATCAGTCATGCCGTACAACCGTTTGACGTCCTGGATGGCGCTCTGACCATCGCTCAGTCTTATTCCTACTTCCCGACCGCCACGGTGCACGTGGTGGTGGTCGACCCGGGCGTGGGCACGGCGCGGCGTCCGATTATTGCCTCGAGCGAGCAGCACCACTTTGTGGCCCCGGACAATGGAGTGCTTTCCCTGATCTACGCGCGCGAAGAGCGCCTGCATGTGCGCCACGTCACTTCGACCCATTACTTTCTGCAACCGATCAGCAATACCTTTCATGCGCGGGACATTTTCGCGCCGGTCGCAGCCTACCTCGCAAAACGCGTGGACGGCGAGAAATTCGGCGAACTGGTTGACGATTACGTGCGCTTTAACGCTCCCAAACCCAAGCCCGTGGATAACCGAACCATGCGGGGTGTGGTACTGAGAGTCGACCGCTTCGGCAATCTGGTCACCAACATTACACCGCAGGACCTGCCGATGCTGTTCCAAGCTGCCCCGCCGCAGTTCAAGATCGTCGTCGGTAAGCGCGAGATTACTGACATCAAATTGAACTACTCCGACGGTGAGCCGGGAGAGGTCTTTGGCATCCTGGGCAGCATGGGATACCTGGAAATCTCGACCAACCGCGGCTCCGCCGCGCAGGCGGTCGGCGTGGGAAAAGGCTCCGACGTGAGCATCGTGCTCGAAGGCGCCGCGGCGGCCGGCAACGGGCAGTAAGCGGTCATTCCATTCGTTGCATCTCCACAAGCCAGACTTTTCAACCTTAACGCTCGTCCTGTGTTAAGCTGCGCAGCAGCATCACCTAAAAGTTCCGCCGTGGGGTGCACTTGCGGCGAAGGGTTCGAGTTCGGCAAGCGCAGGTATTCTCCCCCAGGTTCAAAAAGCATTCTCAATCTCAGGAGGCGGGCCGATGGGCTTCAAAGTCATGGGTCGAGTGCTGCTTATGTTCGTCTGGGGGCTGGTTCTACCGGTTTCCGCGGCTGCCGGGACTGCGCCTCAAGGCTCGACATCCCCGAAAGTGCGCACCTACTACGTTGCCGCCGATGAAGTGGATTGGGACTACGCTCCCAGCGGCATCAACAAGATGATGGGGATGAAATTCGACGGCTACGCTAACACCTTCATCGAAAAAGGGCCGCACCGTATCGGCAAGGTGTATCGCAAAGCAATCTACCGGGAATACACCGACGAGACGTTTACCAAGCTCAAGCCGCGGACGCCGGACGAGGAATATCTGGGCATGCTCGGCCCGGTGCTGCGCGCCGAGGTTGGCGACACGTTGCGCGTGGTGTTTCGCAACAACGCTTCGCACCCGTACAGCATGCATCCTCATGGAGTTTTTTACGGCAAAGATTCCGAGGGGACCGGCAATTACGACGACGGAAGTTCGCCAACCGAAAAATCGAACAACATCGTCAAGCCCGGAGAGACGCACACCTATAACTGGGAGGTTCCAGAGCGCGCCGGGCCTGGGCCGAACGACCCGAGCTCGATCGTGTGGCTCTACCACTCGCACGTCTCCGAATTGAAGGATGTGGAAAGCGGCCTCATCGGCCCCATCATCATTACCCGGCGCGGCATGGCGGGGCCCGGAGGACAAGCCGAAAGATGTGGATCGCGAGTTCGTCACCCTGTTCATGATCTACGACGAGAACGACAGCTGGTACCTGGATCAGAACATCAAGACATACATCAGCGACCCCAAAGGCCTGAACAAGCTGGAATTTGCTCCCGCAGATGAGCAAGGCAATTTCTCGCTGATCGGAACGGGTTTCACCGCCGCCAATTTCAAGGCCACCATCAACGGTTACATGTTCGCCAATGATCCCATGATGACCATGAAAAAGGGAGATCGTGTCCGGTGGTATGTGGTGACGATCGGCGAAGGGATCAACCTGCACACCCCGCACTGGCACGGCAACGTGGTGCTGGCCGACGGAAAGCGGACGGATGTGGTCCTGCTGATGCCGGCGCAGATGCTCACCGTGGACATGGTTCCGGACGACCCGGGAACATGGCTCTATCACTGTCACTTCAGCGAACACATGGATGCCGGCATGGTAGCCATGTACAAAGTCGAGCCTTGAGGAGGATCAGGAGTGCTTCGGTTTGGGGTGGACGTAGCGGTCCATCTCCGCCGTCCATTTCAGGAAGTGCCAAAGGCTGGTGCGCTCGCGCCAGACGAATTCCCAGAACTCCAGAAACCCTATCTGCTGCATCTTTACGCCGCAGTAAGTCTCGACTCGCCACAGCAGATAGGGGCTGCGCCAGGGCGTGAGCCGGTGCCCGCGGGTGGCGTTCCAGAGAAATCGGAGAATGTGCATGGCGTATGTTCAGTATAGTCTGTCTATCTGGAGCGCCTAGAGACACATCAGGTGCATGGTAAAATTTTTCTTCGCGCCCACAAGAAGCAGCTGAGCTGCGTCTCTACAGCATGACTGACCCGACCTCCCGCCAGAAAGCCGAAGACCACTACTACGCCGCCCTCGACCTGGTGTCGGAGGGCCAGCAGGAACACGCGGTCGTTGAGTACCAGAAGTCGCTGGATACCGATCCCACCTTTACGGAAGCGATGCACGGGCTGGCACGAGCTCTACAGGATCTGAACCGGCTGGATGAAGCCATCGCAGTGGCCCATCGCATCGCAGAACTCGATCCCGACGACGTGCTCGCTCATACCAGCTTGTCGGTGCTCTATCAAAAGAAAGGCATGATCCCGGAAGCGGAAGCGGAAGGAAACAAGGCCAGGATTCTGGGGTGGAAGCAGCAGTTGAAGAAAAGCAGCTCTTAGCCATTAGCTCTTAGCTCGGCCTAGAGTTCCGTTGTCAGGTGGAGATCCAGCGTGGAAGAGACGAGCTAAAGGCTACAGCTAAGAGTTAACGACTATAATTCGTACTTCTTCACCAGATGGCGGAACGAACGGTAAGAGATTTTCAGAATGTCCGCCGCCTTGGTCTGCACGCCGTTCGATTGCGCGAGAGCCGCCTGTAACAGCGAGCGCTCGATATCGGCAACATATTTCTCCATGTCCACGCCTTCGGGCAGCACTGCGCCGGGAGCGATGGTGGTCGTTCCGCCCCCAATGCCCGCCGCCGCCGCCCTTGCCTTGGCGCGCTCCGCGGGGATTTCTACCCGCAATTCCTCGCTGATTTCCAACGCCACCGCGCGCTCGATCGCGTTCTCTAATTGCCGCACGTTGCCCGGCCATTCATAGGAGCAAAGAGCTTCCAGGGAATGGGGGTTCACTCGCTGGATGGCTTTTCCGGCCGCCGGCGCGTACTTCTTGAGAAAGTGATTGACCAGCAGCGGAATGTCTTCACGGCGGTCGCGTAAGGGTGGTGCACAGACCGGAATGACGCTTAAACGGTAGTAGAGGTCTTCGCGGAAGGTGTTCTCGGCGACCTGCTTGTCCAGGTCGCGGTTGGTGGCGGCAATCACGCGCACGTCGATGGGGATCTCGTTGGTCCCGCCCACCGGACGCACAGTGCGTTCCTGCAGCACGCGCAAGAGCTTGACCTGCATGGTGAGGGTCATCTCGCTGATCTCGTCGAGGAAGATGGTGCCCTGATCCGCCACTTCAAACAGGCCCCGCTTGTTCTGATTGGCGCCCGTGAACGCGCCCTTTACATAGCCGAACAACTCGCTTTCGAGCAGGGTTTCGGGGAACGCGCCACAGTTGATGGAGACAAACGGTTCGGCGGCGCGGGGCGAGCAGACATGGACCGCCCGCGCGACCAGTTCCTTGCCGGTACCGCTCTCGCCGTAGATCAGGATGGTGCTTTGCGTCGATGCCACCGTGCGAATGGTGGTTTTGAGTTTTTCCATCACTGCGCTGACGCCGACAATGTTATCGAGCGAATTGCGCGTGGCCGCATCGCGCTTGAAGGCGAAATTCTGGCGGCTGAGCGCCATCTTCTCCAGCGCGCGCTTGATGGCCAGCTTGATCTCGTCGACCAGACCCGGGGACTTGCGGATGTAATCGGTCGCGCCACCTGCCTTCACTGCCTCGACCGCCGCTTCGTAGTCGTCCACCGCGGTGATGAGGATGACGGCCGTGTCCGGGGAGACCTGGTGGGCGTAGCGCAGGACCTCGATGCCGTTGGTGTTCGGCATCTTGATGTCGGTGACCACCACGTCGTAGAGCGCAGCCTCCAGCTTCTTCTTGGCCGCTTCGCCGGAGTTGACTGTCTCGATCTTGTGGCCGTCCCGGCGCAAGGCGATGTCGAGCATCTCGCAAATCGAACGCTCGTCGTCGCAAACCAGGATGTTACCCATGAATTCCTCCTGCTGCAGCAACCACGGCGGGCTCGGGCGATGCGGCGTGCGGGCTCGACGGCGGCCTGTTTTTCGGAAGTGCAATCGTTTTCCGCCGCGTCCATGCGGTGCAGACGCAAGACGAACACGCTGCCCTTGCCCGGCTTCGAACGCGCCCATACTTTGCCTTCGTGCGCCTGCACAATCTGGTACACGATGGCCAGACCCAGACCGGTGCCGCCCTCAAATTGCGACTGGAACGGCTCAAATATCTTTTCCGTCAACTGCGGAGTCATGCCAGAGCCCGTGTCCGCGAAGTTGACTTGCCAGTCGTTGCCCGCGGGTTCCAGTGAAATACTGAGCGTTCCGCCGGTCTTCATGGCGCGCACTGCGTTTTCGCAAAAATTCCAAAACACTTGTTTGAGCTTGTCACCGTCCGCCAGCACCCACGCCTCCTTGACTCCGTAGTGGCGCTCGACACGGATGCCGGTGTTTTGCGCAATCAAGCGGTTCTCAAGCAAGGTGAGCGTGTCCTCAAGCAGTGGGACCAGGTTTGCCTGCACGAACTGGTACCGCTTGCCGCGGGAATAAGCCAGGAAGTCGGTAATGATGCCATTCAACCGCTCCGATTCTCGGGTCACGATCTGCAGCAGCTGCTTGTGGTCATCGCCGAGTTCGGGAATTCCCGAGAGCATGCTGACCGAACCCGCAATCGAGGTGAGCGGGTTGCGGATCTCGTGCGCGATGGCGGCCGCCAGCCGCCCGACAGCGGCCAGCCGGTCCTGCATCCTGACCTCCCGTTCCAGACGCCGGATTTCCGTCAGATCATCGAAGGTGTACACGTAACCGAGGATGCCGCGGTCCGCGACGGTAAGGGCCGAGACCATCACCCGGAAAGTCTTGCGAAAGGTATTGGGCGCGATGAAGCGCACCTCTCCGTGGGCGCGCTCGGAGCCTACGGTCGGCAGAGGATCGAGAAACAACTGGTTCACCGGCTGCCCGAGAAGTTCAGCTTCCGTCCTTCCCAGGAGATGCTGGGCCGAGCGATTTACCAGAGTGATATGGCCGTCGAGCCCGGTGGTGATCAAACCTCCGGTGATCGATTGAATGATGTTTTCGTGCAGCGCCTGCAGGTTCTCAAGGGCTCCGCTGGTATCTTTCAGTTCTACGTCGACCTGCCGCAACTTCGCCGCCAGCAACCCGGCAAGATAAGCAACCGCAAAATAGGCAAACAGGTTCACGAAGATGAAAGCCTGGAGCGCGGGCATCTCCGGATGAGTGGTGGAATACGAGGGCACCACTCCGAAATACGTCAACTCCAAGACCGTCCCGTACAAAATGAAGGCCAGCGCCGCCGTCAGGTAGGCCCACGCCCTGGGCAACAGGATGCAGGCGACGATGATCACCAGCGGATAGAGGAAGTTCAGCGAGCTGTCGACGCCGCCGGTGATATAGACCAGCAGCGTAATCAGGGCGAGGTCGGTCAGCACCTGGATGAGAGATTGGACGCGATGCTCTTTCCAGAAAGAGAGCAGGAGAAGGTAAAACACCGAGATCGTGTACCAGAGCAGTACGGTGCTGACAAACAGCCGGACGTTGAGCGGGGAGGCGGTGATCCGCGCAATAACCAGCTCAATTCCCAGCAGAAATGTCAGAATGACGATGCGGACCTTGACCAACCAGGCCAGCCAAAGCCGCTCATCGAACATGGATTGCATGTGTCTACCTGGTAGCTGGTAGCGAGTAGCTGGCGCTGATGCTAGCTACTCCCAACCAAATGCCAACTACTTGTTTTCCCTAGCCCGCCAGCTTGGCGATCATGGCGAACAGCGGCATGTACAGCGAAATGACGATGCCACCGATCATGACGCCGAGCAGACCGATGATGATCGGCTCGAGCATGGCCAGCATGTCTTTGGTGGCAGCATCGACTTCGTCTTCGTAGAAGTCGGCGATTTTCTGGAGCATCGAGTCCATGGCGCCAGTGGCTTCACCGACACCGATCATCTGCGTCACCATGTTCGGGAAGACTCCGCATTCGCGCAGCGGATCGACGATGGTGCGGCCTTCTTCGATGGCTTTCCGTACTTTCATCAGCGCTTCTTCGAGCACGCTGTTGCCGGAGGTCTTGGCGGTGACGGTGAGAGCTTCCAGGATCGGCACGCCGGAGGTGATCAGAGGTGCCGAGGGTCCGGGTGAATCGCGCCACTGCGATTTTGCGCAGCAGCATGCCGACAACGGGCATCTTCAACATGGCATAGTCGAGATAGTAGCGGCCTCTGGGATCTTTGCGAATCTGCTTCATTCCGAAGACAAAGCCCACAATCCCGACGATGAAGAACCACCAGAACTGACCCACGAAGGCGCTGAGCCCCATGACGATGCGCGTCGGCAGAGGCAATGCCACTCCTAAACCAGTAAACAGGTTGGCGAAGATGGGCACGACCCATTTCAGCAGGGCGCCCACGATCAGGAATGCCAGCGAGACCACCGATACGGGGTAAATCAAGGCGGACTTGACGGCGGAGCGCAACTTCACGGCTTTTTCGACGTAGGCCGCGAGCCGCTGCAAGATGGTGTCGAGAATACCGCCCATTTCGCCGGCTTCCATCATGTTGGTGGTCAGGTCATCAAAGACCTTGGGATACAGGCGCATGGCATTGGCGAGAGTAGCGCCACCCTCCACCGTGGTCCGCACCCCGGTCAGGGTCTTCTGAAACGCCGGGTTCTCCTGGTTGGCCGCCAGAATCTCCAGGCACTGCACCAGGGGAAGGCCAGCATCGATCATGACCGAGAACTGGCGGAAGAAGATGGCGATCTCCTTGGTCTTTACCTTGCCGGACCCGAAGGTCGGCATGACAAATTCCTTGCCCTTTTGGCGGATGGGTCCCGGAGTGATGCGCTCGCGCCGCAACTGCGACGCCAGGGCATCCTTGTTGGCCGCAGTACGCTCGCCGCTGACTTTCTCGCCGGATGCGTTCTTGCCCGAAAACGTAAAAACTGGCATGGTAAGCTTCTCCTCGCTTGGCTACTTTCCCTCCGGCGCGCGTGTCGTTGCGCTCCGGACTTCCCGCCGTTCCTGCTTGCTCTTAGCGCTTGCCGGGTGCTGCGGCCTTGGCCGCCGCGGGCTGGTTACGGTTCAACAAACCCGCACCCCGGGCAATCATTTCCTGCAATTCGTCCTGGTTACTCGATCTGGCCATCGCCGTCTCCATCGTGATCTGCTTCTGGAAGTACGCGGTCGCCAACGATTGATTGAACGTCTGCATGCCAAACTTCTCCTGTCCAGACTGCATGGCGGAGTAAATCTGGTGAATCTTGTCTTCGCGGATCAGGTTGCGGATGGCCGCATTGGGCACCATGATCTCCATGCACATCGCACGGCCCTTGCCGTCGGACTTGGGCAACAGGCTTTGGCACATGATCCCTTCCAGCACCAGAGACAGCTGCGCGCGAATCTGCGGCTGTTGGTGCGCCGGGAATACGTCGATGATGCGGTTGATGGTGGACGAGGCGTTGTTGGTATGCAGCGTCCCAAAGGTCAAGTGTCCGGTTTCCGCGATGCGCAGCGCCGACTCCACGGTTTCCAGGTCGCGCATTTCGCCGATCAGCACCACGTCGGGATCTTCACGGAGCGCGGCCCGCAGAGCATCGGTGAAACTCTTGGTGTCGGCGTGGAGTTCGCGCTGGTTGACCACGCAATTCTTGTTCATGTGCACGAACTCGATCGGGTCCTCAATGGTGAGGATGTGGTCGTGACGTTCGGTGTTGATCTTGTCGATCATGGCCGCGAGCGTGGTTGATTTGCCGGAGCCCGTAGGCCCGGTGACCAGGACCAGTCCGCGAGGCTTGTCGCAAAGCTTGCTGACCACCGCCGGCAGACCCAACTGGTTGAAGGACTTGATCTCGAAAGGAATCAGACGGAAAACCGCAGCCGTGGCGCCGCGCTGATTGAACGTGTTGGCGCGGAAGCGGGCCAGGCCTTTCAAGCCGAACGAGAAGTCGAGTTCGAGGTTTTCCTCAAAGCGGTGTTTCTGCGAATCGGTCATCACGCTGTAAGCCAACTGCTTGGTTTCGGCCGGCGTCAACTGCGGCAGGTCGAGAGGAACCAGGTGACCGTGCACGCGGATCTGCGGCGGCGAGTTGGTTGTAATGTGGAGATCGCTGCCCGACATCTCCAGCATTCGTTTCAATAAATCGCTTAACGAGAGCGCCATACGGTTTTTCTTCCCTTCCTGTTGTGCAAACTCTAGTGAATCGTTTCCCGGGCCACTTCTTCCAGCGTGGTCATACCCGCTGCGACCTTGATCAGACCGCTGCGGCGCAGCGTGATCATGCCGCGCTCGATGGCTTTCTTCTTCAGTTCGACGGCCGAAGCGCCCACCAGCACCAGTTCCTTGATCTCATCGTCGACTTCCATCACTTCGTACAAACCGCAGCGGCCCTTGTAGCCGGTGTTGTTGCACATGCCGCAACCCTTGCCCTTGAAAATCTTGACGGTCTTGGCCTCTTCCGGCGAAAACCCTTCTTCAATCAGCGTCTGCACCGGAACGTCGACCTGCTCGGTACATTCCTTGCAGATTCGCCGGATCAACCGTTGCGCGCAGATCAAATGGACCGAAGTGGCGACCAGGAACGGTTCAATGCCCATGTTCATCAGCCGCGTAATGGTTTCCGGAGCACCGTTGGTGTGCAGCGTGGAGAGCACCAAGTGACCGGTAAGAGCGGCTTTGATGGCGATTTCCGCCGTTTCAAAGTCTCGGATCTCACCCACCAGGATGATGTTGGGATCTTGCCGAAGGAAAGCGCGGAGAGCGGCCGCGAAGTTCAAGCCGATCTGCTCTTTCATCTGCACCTGGTTGACGCCCGCCAATTGAAATTCGACGGGATCTTCCGCAGTCATAATGTTGGTGTCGGGTTGGTTCAAGCGCGCGATCGACGAGTAGAGCGTGTTGGTCTTACCCGATCCCGTTGGCCCGGTGACCAGCACCATGCCGTACGGTTTGAGAATCGCCTTTTCGAACTTGACCAGCGATTCGGGTTCGAATCCCAGCTTGGTCATGTCGAGCCGCAGGTTTTCCTTGTCCAGCAACCGCAGCACGATTTTCTCGCCCCACAACGTGGGCAACGTGCTGACGCGGAAGTCGAGCTGTTTCCGCTTTCCGCCAATCTGCATCTTCAGCATGATGCGGCCATCCTGCGGCAGCCGCTTTTCGCTGATGTCGAGCTTCGACATGATCTTCACGCGGGAAGTGATCGCGTCTTTCAACTTGAGCGGTGGCGACATGATCGACTGCAACACGCCGTCAATACGGAAGCGAACGCGAAATTCTTTTTCGTAGGGCTCCATGTGAATATCGCTGGCGCCCCGCTTCACCGCATCGGTAAGCACCAGGTTCACCAGTTTCACGATGGGAGCTTCGTCGGCCGCCTTTTCCAGGTCGGCCAGATCCATCTCCTGCTCTTCCGATTGCAGTTCGACGTCGGCATCCCCCAGGTCCGTCATCGACTGCATCACCTGCTCAAGGTCTTCCTCCTGGCTCGAGCCGTAGGCTTTTTCAATGCCCGTAATAATCGAACTTTCCGACGCCACTACTGGCTCAATGTTGAAGCCGGTCATGAACTTGATATCGTCCATGGCAAAAACGTTTGTGGGATCGACCATGGCGATGGTCAGCGATGCTCCCACACGGCTCAGCGGAAGGATCTGGTAGCGCTTGGCGGTCTCAAACGGAATCAGTTTGACGACGGAGGGATCGATTTCAAAATAGGAAAGATTGATGGCGGGAACGCCATACTGCCGGGAAAGGAAATTGGTGACATCCTCGTCCGTGAGGAAGCCGAGCTTCACCAAAGCCGAGCCCAGGCGACAGTTCGTCTCCTTTTGGACTTTGGTTGCCTGTTGCAACTGCTCTGGGGTGATGACCCTCTCTTTGACAAGAAGGTCGCCCAGCCGTTGAGACATGCCTCGATCTCCTATCTGAGCGGCAGAGAGATAGCTGTGACTTCGTTTGGCTCGCGCGAAATCGCTGCTTATGGGGGGAAGCACTTGCAGCCTATCGCGTTGACATAAATTGTCAACGCAGATGGCACATGGCACCAGTAACTTTGGTACCTGTACCCGAGTCGTGCAGTCCCCGCAGTTGCGACTTGTCGCTGCGAGGCGCACCAGACGCCTGTTTTCGCGATGTCCGCCCTTTCCGCGCTGCGGCGGGACATGACCAGAAGTAAGCGAGCCATCGCTGGGGCAAAGGACTCATCCGCATTCCGCGGCGACCTCGGAGGGATACGACCTCAGGCCGGATCACTTGCGGGCTCACGGTGGTCCTCCGGGGCGCCGCCTGTCTTGCAGTACGCACCGGCATATAATGAAATGGGGCTTTTTGAACGAGACAAATGTCCGATCCCAATCCAAAACGGTCGGTAGAGAGCGGCTCCAGGCACCGGCGGCGGAGGGTTATCCTCTCCCTGACAGCGGGAGTGCTCGTGCTGTTTGCCGTTATTCTGTGGCAAACCTCTTTCAACCTGACCCTGACGCCGGACAGTAATCAACAAATCATCTTTTTCGCGACCCTGTCTGCCGTCATTTTTCTTCTCTTCGTAGCCCTTACTTTTGTGTTAGCCCGCAACCTGCTGAAGCTTTTCGCGGAGCGCCGACTGGGAGTGCTGGGCTCGAAGTTGCGGACGCGCCTGGTGGTGGCGGGACTGCTGCTCTCGTTTCTGCCAGTCATCATGATGTTCTGGTTCGCCTACGGCCTCATGAACCGGTCGATCGACAAATGGTTCTCCCAGCCGGTAGAAGCAGTGCGGCAGGATACTTCAGCTATGGCGTCGCTGATTTCGAACTATGCTTCGCAGATTGCGCACGCCGAGGCCCTGTCGATTGCATCATCCCCGGAGACCCAACGCGCTTTCGCCGGCCACAGCTTCTCGCCGGTGGTCAACGAATTCCGGCGTCACGAACCCACGCTGGAGGGCGGCTTCGCCCTGGCCATCGAAGACGGCAGTGCCGAAGCCAGTTTTGGAGCGCCCGCGCCCTGGCCCCTGTTGCGCGGCAAGCTTCCCGAGCAAGTCATCCTGTCAAACCTGCCGGCTCACTTCACATGGGAGCAAACAGAGTACATTCTCGGCTCGGCGCGGGTCGGCGAACGCGGAATGATAATAGTCGCGATGCCGCTTCCCCAGAAATTCTCGGCCACGGTAAAACAGATTGAAGCCAGCCAGCAACGCTATCTGGAACTGGCCGCCAGCCGTAAGCTGCTGCGACGCACCTACATGGGGTATCTGCTGCTGCTCACGGTCCTGGTGCTTTTCGCCACCACCTGGCTGGCGCTGTTTCTCTCGAAGCTGGTGACGCGGCCGGTGGCGGCACTTGCCGAGGCCACCCAGGAAATCTCCCGTGGTCGTCTGGACTATCGCGTGGAAGTTCATGCGGCCGATGAAATCGGAGATCTGGTTCGCTCCTTCAATCGCATGGCCGAGGAACTGGAAGGGAGCCGGCGCCAGATTGAAGCTTCCAGCCGCGAGATCAATGCTGCGAATGCCGCACTGGAACAGCGCCGCCGGCACATTGAAACCATCCTGGAGAGCATTCCCACAGGAGTCGTTTCCCTCGATGCCACTCGCCGGGTCACCCACGTCAACCATGCCTTATTGCGCATGTTTCATCCCGTGGGCGGAGACTCGGGTAAACCGGCCCTGCTGATCGGCGCAGCCCTTTCCGACATATTTCCCCGAGAAGTCGTGGATGACCTTGAGCCGCTGTTGCGGCGCGCCGACCGTATGGGAACGACCACCACCCAGATGGAACTGGTCTTACCTGCCGAGAAACTCAATGCCGCGGTCACGGTCGCCACGCTTCAGCATGAGGGTCAAAGGCAGGGTTACGTGCTGGTATTCGAGGACCTCTCGGATCTGTTGAAAGCACAGAAACAGGCCGCCTGGCGAGAGGTGGCGCGCCGTGTGGCTCATGAGATCAAGAACCCGTTGACCCCGATCGCACTCTCCGCGGAACGTATTCGCCGCCACCTGGAGCGCGGAACCCATCCCGATGATGCCTCGCTGCAAGTCATCAACAGTTGCGCCGAGACCATCTCCAGCGCGGTGGAAACCGTGCGCACCCTGGTGGACGAATTTTCAACCCTGGCCCGTTTCCCCACTTCGAAGCCCGAGCCCGCGGACATCAACGCGATTGTGGAGACCACGCTCGCCATGTTCAACGGGCGCCTGGACAGCGTCCGGGTCCGCACCGCGCTGAGTGACGGCCTGCCTAAGGTTATGGCCGACCCGGACGCCATAAGGCGTGCTCTGGCGAATCTGGTCGACAACGCTGCTGAGGCCGTGCAGTCTTCGCTGGTTCGCGAAATCAACATTACGACCGCTCTGCTCGGCAACCGCGATGTCGTGGAAATCTCGGTCTCCGACAGCGGCCACGGAGTTACCCAAGAGTTGAAAGAACGCCTCTTTCTGCCTTACTTTTCGACCAAGAAGCGCGGGACCGGTCTGGGTTTGGCCATTGTGAGCCGCATCATTGAGGACCACCGCGGCTCGATCCGCGTGGAAGAGAACCGTCCCGTCGGAGCCCGCTTCGTGGTGGAACTACCGGTAGCGGCGGAGGCGGTGGGAACGGTGGTCGTCAGCCAGCATGCCTAGCATTCTTGTCGTCGATGACGAATCCGGCATTCGCCAGTCGCTCAAGGGCGTGCTGGAGGATGAAGGTTACAAAGCCTCGGTGGCGGAGAGCGGAGAGGCCTGTTTGGATCTGCTCAACAAGCGGGGCTTCGATGTTGTGCTGCTCGACGTCTGGCTCCCGGGGATGGATGGCCTCGACGCTCTGCAGAAGATCCGTGAAATCGACAACGCCCCTGAAGTCATCATGATTTCGGGCCACGGAACCATCGAGACCGCGGTGCGCGCTACCAAGCTGGGGGCGTACGACTTCCTCGAAAAACCGCTCTCCCTCGATAAGACCCTGACGCTGGTCAAGCATGCGATCGATGCCCGGCGACTGCGCGACGAAAATCGTGATCTGAAAAAGCAGCTCACGCCGCGAAGCGTGATCGTCGGCGAAAGCATTCCCATGAAAGCGCTGCGCCAGCAGATTCAACTCATGGCGCCGACCAACGGGCGCGTCCTGATCTATGGGGAGTCGGGAACCGGAAAAGAATTGGTGGCGCACGCCATCCATGCGCAGAGCCAACGCAAGGATGAAACCTTCGTCGAGGTGAATTGCGCGGCGATTCCGGAAGACCTGATCGAGAGTGAGCTCTTTGGCCATCAGCGAGGATCGTTCCCGGGAGCAGTCGCAGATAAGGAAGGCAAGTTCCAGAAGGCTCACGGAGGGACGCTGTTTCTTGACGAAGTCGGCGACATGAGCCTGAAGACGCAGTCCAAGGTGTTACGCACACTCGACGAACAGCGTTTCGCCCCCGTGGGCAGCGAAGAGGCCATCACCGTAGATGCGCGCTTGATCGCCTCCACCAACAAAGATCTGGAGGAAGAAATCTCACGCGGCAACTTCCGCGAGGATCTCTTCTACCGTCTAAACGTGATTCCCTTCTCTGTCCCACCTTTGCGGGAACGTAAGGAAGATGTGCCCCTGCTGGCACGGCATTTTCTGAAGGAGTTCTCCGCCGCTTACGGACGCCGGCCGCGCGAGATTACCGACGATGCCATCGACACCCTCATGCGTTATTCCTGGCCGGGCAACATCCGTGAGCTGCGGAACGTGATCGAGCGCATCGTGATCATGAATCCGACCACGATGCGTTTCGACCGCAAGCACCTGCCGCCGCTGGTGCATCGCGATGGCAGCCGGCGAGGAAGTGGACAGGAGTTCTCTACCCTGCACCAGGCCCGGGCAGCCTACGAGCGCGATTACATCCTCAAGAAGCTGGACGACAATCATGGCAACATCAGCCGTACCGCTGAGGTTCTGGGGCTGGAACGGAGCCATCTCTACCGGAAGATGAAGACGCTGGGGATTGCGGTGAAAGAGTAGGTCGATTTCCGCTTAGCGCTTGATCATGTGGATTTCAGCGCCGTTCTTGGCAAATTTCACTTCGTCCATGAGCTGGTTGATCAGGTAAATTCCGCGCCCGTGATTGGAAAAGATATTCTCTCCCTGCACCGGGCTGGGAATACTGTGGGCGTCGAACCCGTTGCCGGGATCGCGCACCACGATCAGCATGCCACGATCTTCGTCGCAAGCCACATCGCATTCGATGATCTTGGAGGGATCAGCCTTGGCGCCATGAATCACGGCATTGGCCAACGCTTCGGCGAGCGCCAGTTCGATCGCGTCCTCTTTCCCGGCGATGCATTGCATCTTGTGGATGATTTCCATGATGCCTTGCACCACGGGATCAACCGCGTTCTTCTCCGCAGCCAGGGTGACCTTCAACTTCAAGATCAACTTGTCAGCCTCAAAGTTAGGACCCGGTGCCGCCTCTATGGACATGGTTACGCCCTGGTTCGACCTTGCTTGAGGGATTGTATAGAGATTCGCACTCGCGGACAATGGCAACAGTCCCCGGCTGTTAGTGTCGTTCCTTGCCGGCCAAGCGCTCCAACTGCCTTCTCCAGTCCAACTCCTCTACGAACTGGTGCGACTCCCGCCAGTTCGGCTGTACTTTGACGAACAGCTCGAGGAAAACCTTCGTCCCCAGCATCTTTTCGAGCTGCAGGCGTGCCGCAGTGCCGATTTTCTTGAGCATCTGCCCGCCTTTTCCGATCAGAATGGCCTTCTGCCCTTCGCGCTCACAGTAGATGACGGCACTGATCCGAGTAAGTCTCGCGCCTTCTTCGAACACCTCAATCACCACCGTTGTGGAGTACGGGACTTCCTCACTCGTCCCCCAGAGCACCTGTTCGCGGATCGCTTCCGCCGCCATGAAGCGCGCCGGCTGGTCCGTGATCTGATCTTCAGGAAAATAGCGCGGTCCTTCTGGTAAAGCTGCGATGAGTTTCTGCACCAGAATATCCAATCCCTCCCGCTTACGCGCCGATAGCGGGATCACTTCCTTGAAATCGTGCAGATGGCGGTATTGTTCGATCATGGGCAGCAACTTCTCCTTGCCGCCGCGAAGCAGGTCGATCTTGTTGGGCAACAGGAACACCGGGGTCTTGGTCTTGCCCGCCATGTCGAGCACGAACTGGTCCCCCGCTTCAAACTTTTTGGTGGCGTCGACGATCAGCAAAACCAGGTCACAGCCCTCCAACGCTTCGCGCACTTCCCCCATCATTTTGCGTCCCAGGGAGCTGTCGGGCCTATGCACGCCGGGGGTGTCGATGAGAACGACTTGCCCGGCGATCCGTCCTTTTTGTTTGGGGAGATTCAGAACTCCTAAAATCCGGTTGCGGGTGGTTTGCGGTTTTGGACTGATGATCGCGAGTTTCTCGCCTACCAGCGCATTGAGCAGGGTGGACTTGCCCGCGTTGGGCCGTCCCAGAATGCAGACGAATCCGGAATGAAAGGCCATAGATTAAGTCGCAGGTGCGGTTCGCGGGGCCTTGGTGATCCGCGAAATGACTATATCAGCTTCATCTGCCGCGGTTGCTCGGCGGAAATCCGTACCCGCTCGACCCGGCGCTCCGTGGAGTCAAGCACTTCGAAACGCAGGCCATCGTCTTCCACGACTTCGCCCTTTTGAGGAATGCGCCCCGCCAGCTCGCTCACCAGCCCGGCCACGGTCGCGGACTCTTTTCCTTCCAGACGTACGCCGAATAGTTCGTCGAGACGGTCCACATCCATGTTTCCGGGAACGACATAGGTGTAGTCGTTCTCGCGCACTACTTCTGCCTTCTCGTGCTCGTCGCGCAACTCTCCGACAATTTCTTCCACCAGATCTTCGATGGTGACCAGGCCCGCGACCCCGCCATATTCGTCGACCACAATCGCCATGCGGACATTGTTTTTCTGCATCTCGCGCAAGAGATCGCTGCTCAGCTTGCTTTCGGGAACGAAGTAGACATCCTTTCGCATGATGGTATCGACGGTGCGGATTCGTGCCTCACTGTCGGGCACCTGAAGGACGTCCTGCGCGTAGACGATACCCTTGATGTTGTGAATGGTGCCTTCGTAGACAGGGACGCGCGAAAACGGTTTCACCCGCAGGAGTTCGACAAACTGTTCGACGGTGGTGTTGGTAGGCACCGCCACAATTTCCGGACGCGGTTTCATCGCCTCGCGCACCGTCTTTTCGCCGAATTCGACCACCGACTGAATCAGGTCACGATTGCTTTCGTCCAGAATGCCTTCTTCCTGCCCGGCCTCAATCAAGGCGTCCACCGCTTCGGCCTGCGTCTCCGGCAGGTCTTCGCTGTGCTCCTTGGTAAGAGAGGCGACCGACCGCAGGAAACCCAGAACCAGCGTGACCGGCAGCACCAGGTAGATCAGCACTTTTAAAAGAAGCGCCCATTTGGCGAGCCACTGCCCTCGGGTTCGCGAAAAGAACACGAAGGGCAAGAAACGATTGAAGATGATGATGATCAGAATGAGGGCCAGCGTGGCCTGCAGGATTTCGTGGATGCTCCAGGCGCGATCGCGGAAAACCGTGAAGCCGACCAGCATCGCGATGGCCGCCGTCGTCAGTTGCGACAAGACGGCGACCGAAATTGCAGCCCGCGAGCGGCTCATCCCCAGACGAGGCTCCACGTGCTGCTCAAAGGCGTCGATGTTGTCCTGGAATTCACGCGACAGGAATTTTCCCACTTCCGCGTAAAGGCGTTCTACGTAGGAAACCAGCGTCAGCAGCCCCAACAACAGTACGAGGGCGATGGCGATGGCAAAGTTCATCGCTTGGACCCTCGCGAGCTGCCCTTGGAAACCACAGGGGGTCGCGTTCCCCGCACGTTCTTCCCACCGGCAGGCCGGCCATTGCGTTCAATTAACCCGGCCGGCAATCCCAATCCTTGGCGAAGCCGCTGCTCGACTCGCGCCATCTCACCGCTGTCCGTCTCGTGATCGTGCCCCGCCAAATGCAACACTCCGTGAAGCGCCAGAATCTTGATTTCCGCGGCAGGCGCGTGTCCCAGTTGTTTGGCGTTGTGCGCGGCAATGTCGGCGGAAATCGCAATGTCTCCCGCAAACCCCTGGCCGTCAAACATAGGAGGAAACGAGAGCACGTCGGTGGTCTTGTCCTTCTTGCGAAAACGGCGGTTCAGCGCCCGCAACTCGTGGCTGGAGGTAACCAGCACATTGACGGCGCCCTGCAACTTCGCCACGCGGCTAGCCCGCGCCACGAAGCGCGACAACGCCAACTCGCTCAGTCCCGCCACGCGTTTGCGAAGAATCACCAAATTCCCCTCTGCAAAACAAACAGGAGGGCCGCGTGCTAGCGCCCTCCTGACCAATTCTACTCGCCCTATTCCTTGGATTCTGCAGCCGCAGCCTTTTCGGCAGGCGCCGCCGGGCTCCCGTTGCTCTTACCATTCGGACTGCTCTTCGACTCCAGCAACAGCAACTGCTCTTCCGCCACCCGGGTTTTGTGCTCGTCGTAGGCGCGAATGATGCGCTGCACCAGGTGATGCCGCACCACATCAGCCTCGTCAAAATAGACGAAGGTCAGTCCTTCGACGTTCTTGAGGATATCCACCGCCTCGAGCAACCCGCTGCGCCGCGCATTCGGCAAATCGATCTGCGTGACATCTCCCGTAATCACTGCTTTGGAGTTGAAACCCAGGCGCGTCACGAACATCTTCATTTGTTCGGAAGTTGTATTCTGGGCTTCATCCAGAATCACGAATGAATCATTGAGCGTGCGCCCGCGCATGAACGCGATGGGGGCAATTTCAATGACATTCTTCTCCAGATATCGGTCGACCTTCTCCGGATCAAGCATGTCATAGAGCGCGTCGTACAGCGGCCGCAAGTAGGGATCGATCTTGTCCTGCAGGGTTCCGGGAAGGAAGCCGAGACGTTCGCCGGCTTCTACCGCTGGGCGCGCCAGAATAATGCGGTTCACCCGCTTCGCCAGTAGCGCGGAGATGGCCATGGCTACCGCAAGATACGTCTTCCCCGTTCCGGCTGGACCGATGCCGAACACCATATCGTGCTGTTCGATGGCCTCGAGATACCGGCGCTGGTTGATACTTTTCGGCTGCACCACGCGCCGCCCAAACGAGCGCTGCTTCCCTGCCTCCGCCAAACCGCGCAGGGTGGCCTTGGGATCGCTAATCAGCACCCGCAGCATGCTGTTCAGGTCGCCGTTGTTGAAAACGTGGCCCGAGCGCTGCAGTTGTTCGTAGTCGGTGAACACCTGCTCCGCCCGCGCGACGTCGCGCGGGGCTCCATCGAGTTCAATAGAGTCCGATCGCAGGTCGATGGCCACATTCAAGCCATCTTCGAGCACGTGCAGGTTCTCGTCGCGCGTGCCAAACAGGGTCTCGATGTTGGGACTAAGTTCGATGCTTTTCTTCATGCAAATAGGTCTTCGATACTTGTACCGGGACAGAAACCCTCAACGGTCCATTCCCATGGATATCCCGCTGGCAGCTAACCGTAACGCCGCCCGAGCGCACAAACCATTCTTCTGTCTGGAGATGGAACCAGCCGGGATGCTCGTCACCGAGGTGCAAGCAACAACCATTAACGTAAGCCTACCCCGGCCTTAGATGGGAGTCAATGGCGAGAGGTTTCCCCTCAGCCTGGAAAGTGTTGTGCGTCACTGACTTTCTTCTCAAGATAGGAGAAAAAGGGGGATGCTTATGAAAACACCACTCGAGACCATTGATGCCTTCCTGGCCGCGAAGCGCATTGCCATGGTAGGGATTTCGCGAGATCCAGCCGATTTCAGCGCCAAACTCTTCGAGGAATTCTGCCGCCACGGATACGCCATGGTTCCGGTAAACCCGAATGCGGGAGAGATCCACGGAAAGCGGTGCTTCGCCCGCCTGCAAGACGTGCAGCCTCCGGCTGAAGCGGCGCTGCTGATGACCTCTCCCGAGGTGACTGCGACCGTTGTGCACGATTGCGCCGAGGCCGGGATCGACCATGTTTGGATGTATCGCGCGGGCGGCAAAGGCGCGGTCAATGAGCAGGCTATTCAGTTTTGTGGGGAGCATGGAATTCAGGTGGTTGCCGGGGAATGTCCATTCATGTTCCTGCCCGACACCACGGGCTTCCACCGTCTCCACGGCTTCCTGATGAAGATCACCGGCCGCTATCCCCGCCGGTCCGCCGCCTAGGCCCCTTCGGCGCGTGCATCCGGTACCGATGCCGAGACAGCGCGTTTCTGCGCCCAGTCCCGTAGCTGGTCAATCTCTTCCGCCCGCGTGGTCGAAAGCGGCACCGTGGCTTTCAGCGCGTCTATCAGACCCTGTGTGCTGAGAGGCTGTTTGCTCGGAATAGGCTGCGTACATCGCGGTCTGCACCGCTGCGTCAATCTCAGCGCCGGAATATCCTCGAGCCGCGGCGGCCACCTGATCGAGGTTGAAGTCCGCGGCATTCCGCTTCCGTTTGGCCAACTGAATTGCGAAAATCTGCTTGCGCTCGGCTTGATTCGGCAAATCGACGAAGAAAAGTTCGTCGAAGCGCCCTTTCCGGATCAACTCCGGCGGCAGCGCGGTCACGTTGTTGCACGTCGCCGCGACAAAAACGGGAGCCTTGCGATCCTGCATCCAGGACAGGAACGAAGCCAGCAAACGCGACGACACCCCGGCGTCCGCGGACGCCGAATCCGGCCCGCTGCCCGCGAAGACTTTTTCTAATTCATCAATCCATAAAACGCAGGGCGCCAGTTCTTCCGCCACCTGGAAAACTTTCTGGATTCGTTTTTCGGTCTCTCCAATGTATTTGTCGAAGACCGCCGCCGTGTCGAACTTGACCAGGGGGATCTTCCATTCCCCGGCAATCGCGCGGGCGCACATGCTTTTGCCGCATCCCTGCACACCCAGAATGATGACGCCGCGCGGCGGCTCCAACCCGTATTGACGAGCCGCGTCCTCCCAGGTTCCCTGGCGCTGCTTCAGCCAGCGCTTGAGATTCTCGAACCCGCCAACGCCGGCCAAGGTGTCCGAGGCATCCACGAAATCCAGCATCTCGGAGCGCTTGAGCATATCCTTCTTGGCTTCGAGAACGTCGGTCACAATCTCGGGCGTTACCCCATAACGCGTCACAATCGCCTGCGAGACCGCGCGCTCGGCCTCTTCTTCCGTCAGGCCGCGCAGGTTGCCGGCGAGCGCGTCGAGCCCCGGTCCATCGAGCGTCCGCTTCAGGGTGTGGGTCTTCCCCACCCGCACAATCATTTCATCGATGATCTGCCGCAGGCGCGTCTGGTCCGGCAAAGGTAGATCGAGGAACTCGACCAGGCTCGCCAGTTCGGGCGGGATGGTGATCGAAGGCGCGGTAATAATCACGGTCCGGCGGTTGCGGGAGAACTTCTGTCCGACGTCGCGCAACCGGCGCACTACCACCGGATCGTCCATGTGGCGGTGAAAATCCTTGAGAATGAAGGCTGCTTCGAGCGAGATCGCTTCCAGGTTCCCCAGCATCTGTGCCGGTTCGCGGCTGTTGTAGATCGCCTGCGCATCGGTTGGATCCTGGGCCGTGCCGCCATGAGGCGAGGCCGGAAATCGGCCCATGTCGGGCACCAAAGCACCCACGTCGCTGCCGGAGCGCACCAGCCCGCTGGCGATGCTCCACTCAAACGTCGCCAGGTTGAGGGCCGAACACACTGAACGCACCATGCGGATGGCCCGCATCTCTTCGACAGTTTCGAGCACTACGATGGGGGTAGAGGAATCGACCAGGATTTTAAGACGTTCGAGGGCGTCTGCCATGTATTTGACCTGCCGTGAGTTACTCCCGTAAAATAACGTATTCGGCACCCCCCGGAACATCTATCTAGAGAAACGAAGGTAATAGTCCAGACATGGCGAATCATTTTTCAGCGCTCAAACGCGCCCGTCAAACCGAAAAGCGCACCGCCCGCAACCGGGCCAACCGTTCCCGCCTGCGCAGCACGCTGCGTGAATTCCGCGAAAGCCTTGCTAAGGCCGACAAGCCAGCCGCCGAGCAGAGTTTCCGGCTAACCGTGTCTGCTTTGGACAAGGCGATTCAGAAGGGCGTGATTCACGAGAATACCGCCTCTCGCTATAAGGCCCGCCTGAGCGCACGCTTGAATGCGATGAAGTAGGCTGTCAGCTATCAGAAAAGACAAAGGCAGGCTCCGCGCCTGCCTATCAAGTAGCGCCGGCATCCTGCCGGCCACGCACGTGTCGCGCTACAGCACCACCTGGAAATAACGCTTCAACGCCTCCCGCCATTCTTCTTCCGATCCCAGCATCCGTTCTTCGCGCTGTCCGTCGCGGGTCACGATCAGCTTGTAGTCAGCAATCGTGACGCGGCCATCGTCGGTTGCCCTGGTGCAGATTCTCTTGCGCGTGAAGTGCGATTCGGGAGAAGTCTGGTGGTAGTGACACATCCCGGCGAAGTCCTCCAGCCGTCGCGGTGTGAGCGTGAAGGAGTATTCCCGCTTCCAGAGGTTTTCGGCTTCGGACATCTCCACTCGAAGCCGCTCGCCCTCTTCGAGGATACGAAAGCTTCGCCGGCTCTCCTTCTGCACCTGGCCCGGTTGCAGCCGCAACGGCTCCATGAACGATTCTCCGAAGCCAACATCGGCCAGCCACGGTTCCTGCAAATCGACCCGCAGGGTGAGGTGATCGAACTCTGGGCCCTCGCCGCCATCCTCGCGGGCCACGCGCGCCGACAGCAGCGTGACCTGGAATCCCAGTTCCCGCAACAGGGCGGCAAAGGCACCGTTCATCTCGTAGCAGAATCCGCCACGTTGTTTCTCCACAATCTTGCGGACGGCAGCATCCGCGTCGCATTCGATCTTGCGGCTCAGTCCAATGTCGAGATTTTCGAAGGGAACGGTCAGCAGGTGGGCACGATGGATGGCGCGCAGGGTTTCCGCCGTGGGCTGGGTAGATCCGGCGTAGCCGATGCGACTCAGATAGGCAGGTATGTCGAGCATGAACATTCCCGGGGAGAATTCCCTGATGCCCTCTTCGAGAGTGGATGCCGAACGGGATCCTTCGACTCCACGTATCGATTCGCAAGCGAATCGATACGTTCCGCTCAGGATGACAGGGTTGTAAGCCAAGTGCTAAAGGCTAAGCGCTAAAAGCTGCCTTTCACACCGGCAGTTCTTCCTGCGACCATCCCGGCAATTCTTCTTTCGGTTCGGCGGTCAGGTCGAGCACCAGTTTCTCGAGCACCAGACGCTTCGTCGGAGGATTCGAGCGCAGCGCCAGGTCAGTTTTCGCGACCAGGCGGATGGCCCGTGTCAGCTCGCGCTTCGACTTGTAGCGGCGGGCCTGTTTGATGATGTCGTCGGCGGCGAAAGGGGGCACGCGGAAACCTTGCCACAGCGCCGCCCAAAGCATGCGCTGGTCGCGGACGTTGCGCTCCAGAATCACCAGCATCTGGCGAAAGGTTTTGGCCAGCATGTAGAGATGCCCGATGGCGGCTTCGTCGCCATCGCCCGTCGTCAGGATGGCATCCAGCATCTCAAGAGCGCGTACGCGGTCTTTGGCGGAAATCGCATCGGTCAGCTCGTACAGCGAGCGCTGCTTGGCCGCCAGGACCATGGTTTCGACGTCGCCCAACGTGATGCGTTTCTTCTCGCCGACATAGAGAATCAGCTTCTCCAGTTCGTTCGAGACCATCATCATGTCGCCGCCAAGGGCGTCCACCAATTCGCGCGCGGCGTCGGCGTCCATCTTGACTTCTCGCGTGGCGCAATATTCACCGATCCAGCGCACCGCTTCGCCTTCTTCCACCCGCGCCAGCTCGACGATGGCGCAATACTCGCCCATGGTCTCGCGGATGCGCTCATAACGGTCTTTGTCGGTCATGTCCATGCGGCGGGCGTCGGCGGGAATGCTGATGTGATCGGCGACAAAGATCAGCACCGCGTCGGGATTCGGGTCCTTGCAGTAAGTTTCGATCGCAGCCAGTTTTTCGTCATTCGATCCGCGGCCAAACAGGTTCTTCACTCCGCGGATGAAGAACACCTGAAACGGCGCCATCAGCGACGGCGTACGCGCGCGGTCGAGAATCTCGCTCAGGTCCGTTTCCGCCAGGTCAAAATCAAACATGCTGAAATCGCGCAGATCCGAGGGAACCAGGTGTTCGAGGATGGCTTCGCGGCAGCGCTTGCGGAAGAAAACTTCATCTCCCACGAACACGTAGGCGGGACGCAGTTTCCGGTTCTGCACTTCGGAAACGAACCGGTCCGCCTGGGCAAAGGCCCGCATCAGAAGCCCTCCAGAATGTTCGAGACCAAGGTCCGCGCAAAATCCTGCGACAAACGCTGCAATGCCGGAGAATCTTCCTCGAAAAAGCTGGTCAACTCGCGCGACACCTGGTACTGCTCGCGAAACAGGTAGGAAGGATTTCGATAAAGAACCTTGCCCGATTTGTCGGTGAGAGAAACTTTCATGCTTACCGTCACCAGCACGCTGGCCGCGCGGCCGGTTTGCGAGTCGTAGGTCAGCGGCGTGGCTGTGCTCGAAAGCACTTCGCCGCGCAGCGTCGCATCGGCATCGTCGGTTTCATTCACAATATGATAATGAGTGCGCATCACCATCTCGCGCACCACCGCGCCGGTGAGCCTCTGCTCGATCTTGTACGTCTGAGTATCGTTGACGAAGCTGGGCACAGCAATCGTCTTCACGTTGTCAGGAAGGGTAACCCCATGGCCCGCGGTGTGATAGCCGCAACCCGTGCTGACCAGCAGCAGCGGCAGCCACACCCAACGCCTCATTGAATTTTTCCTCGGGGACGGGTGGCCGCCATCGTCTCCGCGCTCTCTACCGCCGTGGCTGCGGCAATCCGCAAGTTATCCGAAGCTGCCCACAGCCAGAAGCCGTTGCCGTCATTCGCATCCGGAACCGCTGAAACCAGGATGTCTCCCTGCCCTGCCGCATTCACGTTGCTGGGCGCGTCTTCCGTTCCCTGATTCACACTGACGTGCTCCCCGGCTAAGGCCTGCAGCACGCCTGCGATGTCGACGGCCTGCTCCAGTTCCACATGCACCGCGAACGCGTGTCCGTGGAAAATCGGCGCCTGCACCAGAAGCAACGAGGGCAGCGGCGCGCCCTTGCCCGCGATAAGCTGGTAGTGCTTGAGAATGCGCCGTTCCACCGTCGCGAGTGAAGAGACGGAATGTTCCCCGTAGCGCGCAACCATGTTGAACGCCACCTGGGTGTCGAAGATGTTCTTGGGCAACGGCTGGAAGGAAAGCAGATTCACCGTCTGCTCGTGTAATTCGTCCATGCCCTTCTGTCCGTGTTCAGAAACCGGCTCGAACACCGTCGCCACCACTCCCCGGACCTTCCCGGCCTTTTGTACCCGCAGCAGCAATAACGCCAGCACCACTGCCGCCGGATGCGCCACCACCGATGGTCCGGGCTGCAACTCAGGACGGATGGTGCGACCTAACTGCCGCTCCACCCAGGGCGAACGCACCACTGCATCGGGTTCGTCCTCCAGGGCGTAAGAGAGATCCACCAGTGCGCTCCCTGCCTTGCGCGCGGTCTTCCAATTCTTGCGCGTACACTCCTCATCGGACGCGAAGAATGTGAAATCGATGTTCTCGAACTGCTCGGTGCGGACATTCTGGATGAAGGTCACCTCGTCGCCCAGCGTTTCCAACTGGCCGAGGGTTTCATCGTCGTCAAGCAACTTGATGTCGAGGGAGGGGAAGTTGCGGTCCCCAAGCACCTCGGCTACTTCTTTTCCTTTCAGAGAACCGGCACCCACGATCGCCAGGCGATAGAAATTCCCACCACGCAGCGCCTCGGTGTTCGTGACGGCAGGAGACTTGAAATTTGCACTCATGAAGTCTGCGACGCCTCCTTATACGCTGGAGGCGGTGAATTGCCCTTCCTGCGGAAGATCCATTGCAGGCGCCACAGCACACCCGACGCCATGTAGAGCAGCGCGATCCCGAACAACACCCACTGCGAGAAATACCAGATCGCCGCAAACAGCGCTCCGAACAACACAATCAACTGGAATGGCTGCCGGGAGCGGAAATCAATATCCTTGAAGCTGTAAAAACGCCACTTGCTGACCATCAAATAACCCACGGTGATGATCAGCAGCATCCACACGATCGAGGTGTACCAGGACTCCACCGGGTCGCCGCCGGAGAAGTGCACCACGGCGGCGATCACACCCGCGCCTGCGGGGATCGGCATGCCGACAAAATATTTCTTGCCCGGACGCCCGGGATTCGATGGTTGGGGATTGGCGGTGATGTTGAACCGCGCCAGACGGCTGGCTCCGGCCATCAGGAACAGAAAGCTGGCAATCGCTCCCAGTTGCACCAGTCGTCCCGCGATATCCGCAGTCGAGAACGCCCGCAGCATGCGGAATCCCCACATCCAGGCCAGCATGGCGGGAGCGACTCCGAAGGTGATGACATCAGCCAGCGAATCCAGTTCCTTACCAAAATCGCTGCTGGTCTTGGTCAGGCGCGCTATGCGGCCGTCGAGTCCATCGAAAAGCACGGCGAACCCAATCGCCTTGGCCGCGTTGTCAAAGTGCCACGGCTCCGCCGGGGTTGCATGCGTGACTTGCAGGATCGCGTAGTAACCCGCCGCGATATTCGCGGTCGTGAACAGTGAGGGCAGGATGTACAGACCATTGCGCAGCCGGCGCGGAGTCTGGTCTTCCTTGCGTCGTCTGGGGATTTGCGGATCGTCTGGTTCCATTACCGTGCTCCTTGCTGCGCTTTTTCCGCACCCGCGGCCGCCAGTTGCGCCCCTCCTGCCCGCATCACAGCCAGCACACTGCTGCCACCCTTCACGTGATCTCCGACTTTGATCTGGGGAGCGGCCGAGGCATCCAGCAGCACGTCCACGCGCGAACCGAACTTGATCAAGCCGACTCGCTCTCCCCGCGCCACCGCGTCTCCCACCTTCTTGTTGAAAACGATGCGCCGCGCCAGCAGACCCGCAATCTGCTTGAAAACCACGGTCTGCCCCTCGCCTTCCACGGTCACCATGTTCTGCTCGTTCTGATCAGCCGAGGCGGCATTCATCGCATTCACAAACTTGCCCTTCTGGTAGCGCACCTCGCGGATCACGCCAGTGATCGGCGAGCGGTTCACATGCACGTTGAACACGTTGAGAAAGATACTGATCCGGGTCCGCCGGATTCCATTGTCGGTGACCGCAGACACGTCCGTCACCTTGCCGTCCGCCGGGGACACCACCGCCCCATCGGACGCTGGGATCGCCCGCTCCGGATCACGAAAAAACCACAAGAAGAATCCTGCCAGCAACAGACAAGGAAGACCCCAAACGGGGTTCGTCAGCCACCCCAGCAGAAGGGCGGCGCCGATCAACGGCAGTGCGTAATAGTATCCGTCAGGAACCATGAGGAGATAGGAGAATTATAGTGCAGGGGCCGCAACCCAAGGCTCGGTTCGAATGTTAAATATAAATAAAAAAGGCGCTTATGAGCGCCTCCATACAGAGCGTGTAATTCCCAGGACGGCTACGCCGTGCCTGGTTCGTCAGAAAATTATGCTACCTGGTGCTGTGCAACCTGCTGCCGGTACTCCCGCTCGATCAGCTCCATTTGGTCTTTCAGGCGGAGCTTCAGTTTCTTCAGCCGCACTTCTTCCAGTTTTTCGTCGTCTGTGAGATAGCGTTTCTGAGTGAGGGAATCGAGACGTTGTGAGTACTGCGTGTGCTCCTGCGCCAGTTTGCGGAATCCGTCATGACTGGCGATGAGCTGGTCCCTAGAAGTGAGCATCCAGCAGACCTCCTAACCGGGTTTAGAACTAAACCGTACCACACCCCCCCAAACCGCTTCAATCCAAATTTCCACCGATCGTTGGTCCTGCGTCACTCCTGGGAATGACCCGAGTTTGCACAGTGTTTGGTGCATGTTAGGGGAAATCCAGCGCGTAAAGAACGGCATCCTCCTGGGGATCGCGATAGTAATGCTTCCGCCTCCCGCTCTCGACGAAGGCCCATTTCTCATAGAGTGAACGCGCGGCCCGGTTCGACTCGCGAACCTCGAGAAAAACCGACTGCGCCCCTTCGGAACGCGCCCGGTCGAGGAACTCACCGACCAGCCGTGTGCCTAAACCGCGCCGCCGCGCCGGGCCCGCGATGGCAACGTTTTCAATCTCCCATTCGGCGTCGAGACAGCGCCCAACCAGGAAACCTTGGATGACTGAATTTTCTTCGATCACGGAAACGATCCTGGAATGCCCAACGCTGGCGAGCACCCGTTCGTATTGCTCGGGGCTCCAGTGCGCAGCCGTGGCGGCATGCTTCTCCAAGGCCATCATGGCGGGAATATCGGCGGCAGTGGCAGGACGGATGAGCACAGTCGCAGTTTCAGGCTTCGAGTCTCGGGCAACCTGCTAAGAGCTGCTTTTCGAAAAGATCTCCGCGTCGGTTCGCCGGATGTAGTTCGCTTCCAGCGCGTCGGGCGACACGGTGTCTCGCGCTAGAATCCTCTTCCAGCCGAGACGCACTACCGCATCGCTTGCGGGCGGTTCGATGGCG
The DNA here is from genome assembly GCA_963832635.1 of Terriglobia bacterium. Classification (GTDB taxonomy): domain Bacteria; phylum Acidobacteriota; class Terriglobia; order Terriglobales; family Acidobacteriaceae; genus DATFTE01. The sequence goes on from CAWHVH010000010.1 coordinate 308,977, forward strand.
ACCGCCGTCACACCTGCCGCCCTCAGGGTGTCCATAATTGACGCGTCAGGCGTCACTACCGTCGCGCCCGGAGCTGTTTGGGTAAGAGCCGCTCCCGTGATCAGTTTTTCGCTCACCATGCTGGCCCGATCCCCCGCAACCTCGTATTGCCCCAGATAAACCTCTCCGCGACCGGCCTCAAGTGCCGCCAGCACGCGGCCGCTCACCCGACCGGCCAGCGCAACCAATTCCAGAAGCGACACAACCGCGATGGGCTTTCCAGTGGCCTCGCCGAGAGCTTTGATCGCAGCCAAGCCTACGCGCAATCCGGTGAACGAGCCCGGGCCTGAGACGGCGGCAAATCCGCCGACGTCCTGCTTATGAAATCCATGCTTGGAAAGAAGGGCCGCGACCTGCGGGATGAGTTGAGCCGAGAAATTTCCGCCCGTCAAAGGAACAACTTCGAGTACCTCGCAACTGCCGTCCGCATTTCCCCGCGCCAGCGCGATGCTGCCATGCTTCCCCGACGTGTCGGCAGCCAGCAGCAGCATAGTCAGTGGCTCGCTTCCACTAGTTCCAGCAGCACCCCGCCGGTGCTCGCAGGATGCACAAACACGTAGCGATGCCCGCCGGCGCCGACCTTGATTTCTTCCGACACCAAACGGACCCCGTCTTTCTTTAAGCGCGCAACCACCGCTGACAAGTCGGGCACCCGCAAGGACACATGATGCAGCCCTTCGCCGCGCTTGGCGATGAACTTCGCGATGGTCGAAGATTCGCTGGTCGGCTCCAGCAATTCCAGCCGGCTTTCGCCTACCGGCACCATCACCAGCCGCACCTGCTCCGCATCGACGGTTTCCTCGGGAGAAACCTTGAGCCCCAGTTTTTCGTAGATGCCCTTGGCCGCCGAAAGCGACTTCACCGCGATGCCCAGATGATCAATCGTAAAGCCCATGATGACGCCTCACCGCTAAAAGAAAATGCAGATTCCTCACTCGGAATGACAAAGTTTGGGAATGGTGCCGCAAATCGAAAATCAACAACCTACAATTTCCTGACGATCTCTTCGACCAGGGTATACGGATCCCGCTTGTGCTCGGCCACTTCCTCGGCATAGCGCGACACTTTGCCATCCGCCATCTGCCCGCGCGCCCGGTCCAGTAGCGCATCGCGCAGCATTTCCACCAACCGCTCCTGCCAGTTCTGGATGTTGCGCTTGAGCAGCAGATTTTCCTTCTTCAAGTATGCCTCGTACCCGCCGATGGCCGCCGCCAGTTCCTTGATCCCGGCTCCCTCGCTGGCCACGGTCTTCACAATCGGAGGCGTCCAGCGATCGTCGCGCGCGGACAGCGACTGCATCGCCCGAATTTCGCGTTCCACCCGCTCGGCACCCTCGCGGTCGCTCTTGTTGATGACAAAGATGTCGGCGATCTCCATGATGCCGGCCTTGATGGTTTGCACGTCGTCGCCCATGCCCGGCACCAGGATCACGATGGTGATGTCGGCCAGGCGCACGATATCGACTTCATCCTGCCCGACGCCCACCGTCTCGATCATAATCAGGTCGCGCCCGGAAGCATCCAGGACAGTTGTCACATCGGCGGTGGCACGCGCCAGCCCTCCGAGCGATCCGCGGGTCGCCATGCTGCGGATGTAAATCCCCGCGTCGGCAAAGTGATCCTGCATGCGGATGCGGTCGCCCAGGATCGCGCCTCCGCTGTATGGGCTGGTGGGATCGACGGCAATAATTCCGACGGTCTTGTTCTCTTTGCGGTAGTGCTTGGCCAGTTGATCGACCAGCGTGCTCTTCCCCGCCCCGGGAGAGCCGGTAAGCCCCAGAATCCGCGCCTTCCCACTGTGAGGAAATAAGGCCTTGAGGAGTTCCGCAGAACTGCCATGCCGGTTCTCGACAGTGGAAATCGCCCGCGCCAACGCCCGCGGATCCCCCGCGCGCAATCGCTCAATCCATGCTTGTAGGTCGTGATTCAAACTGATCAGTGTAAAGCAGAGGCAAGGGGGAGGGGAAACCATCCCCTTAGGCGGCAGTGGTGCAGTTTGGAATCCACAGGTCTAGCGCCCGACGTTCGGCATGTGGGCCTCTGCGGGCATGGCGATGAAATAAACTCCTGAGCGGGACGGAGTGGTTTATGGACGGGGAAGGATTCGTGCGATACGTTGTGACCGATGTCAACGAGGGCAAGCACGCGGTTGACGTTACGACTGTTTCCGTCCCTATTGTCCCGCACAGGGGGATTGACTGATCGAAACTGCATCATCTGGACGAAAGCCAAAGTGCGGCGCAAAACGCGCGAGAGGCTACCGAAAAAGACTAAGCCGGGTGCCCCATTTCTCGCGTTCGCTGCGAGAGGTGGGGCCTTTTGCTTACACCGAACCGGACGCCAGCGCCCGGCATACTGGGGTAAACGGAAAACCGCCCACGCCCGCTCCATGTACTAACGGCCATGGAAATGGGGCGAGTCCAGGGACTATGATGATTCTTGATTCCTATGGTAGCCACGCTTACGAACCAGATAACGCTGCTAGCCCTTACCTCGCCGCCTCTCCACTGAATCATGAGACAAACACTCTCGGTTGTGATGGCGATATTCTGTGCGTGTTTGGCCATACCGCAGGGCGGGTGTGGGTCTTCCTCATCCCCGGGGGTTAGCAATCCCGGCCCGACGAACTGCGATTTCTCCATGAAGGGCGCGCAGCAGTCCTGCTCGCTCGGCGGCAGAACATCGTTGCTGTATTTGCCGCCGGCCACTTGTAGCGGCGCGTTGCCCGTCGTTATCTATTTGCACGGAGCGCCCGGCGACATCCATGAGGGCACCAATAACGGCTGGCCCGCAACCGCGGCCAAGGATTGCTTTATTGAAGTGAACGCTAAAGGCTCCATCCTGAGCAGCGGCGTTGAATCCTGGCATATCTACAACGACACTACCGGCTACTCCGGCACGGCGCCCGATGATGTGGCCCAACTGAAATCCGTGGTAGCCGAGATTGCAGCGGGAACCTCCGTCGATCCCAAGGCCGTTTTCGCAGTGGGCTTCTCGGCGGGCGGGTTCATGACCTCCAGGGTGGCCGCGGAAGCGGGCGACGTCTTTGCCGCCACCTTCCCCTGGGCAGCAACGTTGTACATGCAGGATGCGGGCGGCACGACGGGCCTCCCAGCGTCCGTTGGCACGCCAACGAATGTAGAAGAGATGAACGGAACCGCGGATGCGACGATCCCGATTTGCGGGCTTACCAACAGTAGTGTCACGGTTTCCTCCGTCGACACGGCTCTGAATTGGTGGATGAGCGTACTAGGTTGCACAACCGCGAACCCGGCCGCCAACGTCTGCAGCGGCGGGCAACCCGTGCTTACTGCAAAAACCCTTTCGGGTTGCAATAATGGCATCACCGTCAATTGGTCGTCCCTGGCCGGTGCGAACCATGGCTGGCCTGCGGGCTTGAACGACACCGTCTGGTCGTACTTCAACGCCCACAGGAAGCCGTAAAAGCTCTCGCCCTCCCACTCTGCTCTGCGATTCGGCGCTCCTCAGGCACCGATTAACGTCCCGGAACAATAGCAGCCTTCCACTTCGGTCTTCACCGGCCCCAAAAAACTGGCTGGCCTCAGGTTCAGGCCAGCCGTGGACTCAGGGAGAAAGAAGCGTTTCGAAGTGTCTTACGGAGCGTAGGTCTCACAACTGGTGAGGTCGTTATTGGGGTTGCTTCCCGATGCAACCATCACCATTCCTGACACCATCAGGGTGGCGGTGTGGCCGACGCGGGCGTTGCTCATACTACCCGTCTTGGTCCATTTGCCAGTGGCGGGATTGTAAAGTTCCGCGCTCGACAAAACCGTCGTGGCATTGTTGGTGACGTTGTTCCCGCCGGCGATCAGCACATTACCATTCGCCAGCATTGTGGAACTGTGCTCGAGACGGCTGGTATTCAAATTTCCGGTCGCGCTCCACTTCCCGGTCGACGGATTGTAGAGTTCGGTTTTCGTGGTGGTCACGCCCGCAGCGTTCTCGCCGCCTGCGACCAGCACGTTACCGGTGGAGAGCAGCGCGGCGGTATGTTCGTCCCGCGCCGTAATCATCTTGCCGGTGACCGTCCACTTGCCGGTACTGGGGTCGTAAAGCTCGGCGCTGCCGATAGGATTGTTGGCCCCATTGATGCCTCCCGCAGCCAGCACCTTACCGGTCGCGAGCACCGTTAGGGTGAAAGTACCGCGAGCCGCCGTCATGGAGCCGGTAGCCGTCCATTTGCCGCTAGAAGGGTCAAATATCTCCGCCTTCGCGGTAATGCCACTGCAGCCATTCGCGTTGAGGCCCGTACATCCCCCCGCAGCCAATACCTTGCCACTGGGCAATAACACCATCCCAAAATAGGTACGAGCTTTTGCCATGGAACCAGTGGAGGACCAGGTGCCGCTCACGGAATTGTAGAGTTCGGCGGAAGCAGTGGTCGCTCCCAGACAGGTTGAAACACAGCCTCCGGCGACCAACACCATGCCATTGGGCAACAGCAAAGCACCAGCATTGGAGCGCGCCACATTGAGATTCCCGGAGTTGGTCCATGAACTGGTCAGGGGGCTGTAGACCTCTGTGGAAGCCATGGCGGAGTTGTTATTTTCGCCGCCAGCCACCACGATGTTGCCATTGCTGAGGAGTGTGGCAGTGTGCCCGTCACGGGCGTTGTGCAAGCTGGCTGCGGCCGCCCAAGTTCCGCTGGCAGCGAATGCCGTCACATGGATCGCCACGAGCAATACCGCAGCCACAGCGACTCGGGCGAGGGTGGATTTTGCGATGTGCAGCTTCATAAAGTTTCTCCTGGACGAGTGTGTTAGAGGTGTCGATCCCTGGGGTCTTGAAGGGTTGCACTCGACGAGCGCCGAGACTTGTCGCTTCACTCGAGCAACCGCGCCATCCTGCTGGAATAGTTCAAGGGCAATCCTCTAACCAAATCGCGGTCAAGCTGACGCCATGCTGCTCGTGAAAGAAGAAAGTGAGTGAAATTGTTAATCTCGGCTGAGCTGCCGCCGTGAGCTAAGAATTAGAATCAAGACAGGTTGTGAGGCAAAGGAATCGGAGCGCACCCTCGTGGAATTTGAGGCCACGCAAAGCACCAAGCGGTGATCGTGCAGGCAATGACGGTCGGGCCGCAATCGACGACATCGCCGAAATGACAAATATTCGAACGATAGGGTACAGAAGTTTGAACCGAAGACAATCTTCTGGACAGCCCGTCAGGCGTCGCGCAACATGGCACCCGGCAAGGTCGCGCTGAGAGCAAAGTGATTTAGCTGTCCTTACGATAGAGAAGATCGCGCATGGCTTTCCTGCGCTCCTCGTTCGCTTCTTTGACGGTCTTGCGTTCGTCGGCGTCCATGCGGGGCTTGGTGGTCGGGGCCTCTGCTTCGGCGGCGCTGCATTCCGGGCAGTGGTTGGCGAAACCGGGCTTGTCCGGCTTTAGCTCAAACTCTTCCGAGCAGAGGGCACAAGTTCTGATGGGAAAAGCCATGGCGGTAAATGATACGACGCTGATAGCGCCCGAGAAAAGCCTCTCCCTACAAGGTTGACTGGGCGCCGAAGGCTGAGAGTCTGTCTAACATTTCAGCAGTCGTCGCGCAATGGCCAACCGCCGTGGTCTGGGATGAGCCCGTACCCGACGCAATCAGATGCCCCGCTGGCCTATCAGCGGGACATCGGAATGGCGTTCTTGCTCCATCTCGATTCCTGGCCCTGAATCAGCGTTTCGGGGCCAAGCGTTTGGCAGTAGTCCTCTTTCCGATGCTCCCGACGGCGACTATCCCCTGCTGTCCTCCCGCGCTTGTAACCACCGTGTCGATCTCAGAACCACTTGCCACCACGACAAAGTTTGCCACCACCGGCGGCCGTCCGTCAGTAAAGTTGATGGTGAAAGTACCGGTACAATCAGAGTTCACCGTGTAGGTGCCAGTGGCTGGGGTGTGTGTGAAATCGGCGACAACTTGACCGTCCACCGTCACAGTATCGGTTTGAGTGAGATTGCCCTCCCCATCAAATGCTGTCATTGCCACGCCAACCTGTGGCCCAACCGGTCCCTGGCCCGCTAGTTTGTTGCCTTGAATAGCGAATCCATAGTTGCCAGCGATGAGTTTGTTGTTGCAGGTCTGCCCATACCCCAACCCCGAAGCCCCGAGCATCAGTACTACCAACGCCGCTGCGCATGTGACTACCTTCTTCGTCATAGGTCTCTCCTCAATTATTTTTCCTCCGCGGATCCGCTGCAGAGCGAGATCGCCAAAGTGCGATGTTCTTAACGCGCTCATACCACCACGTCAATTGACCCACCCTGAACCCTTTCTAACTTCCTAAATCAATGATGCGTAAGAAGTTATTCCCTCACATAATCCTTCAGGTAAAATCTTGCGCTGGGGTGAAGGTTGATGGAGGGCGGTACCGATTCTGGCCACCGTTTTCGTGCCGGACTGTTTGAGATTGATCTGGGGTCTGCTCAAGTCCTGAAGAACGGGCGGAAGGTGCGGTTGCAAGACCAACCCTTCCGGGTTTTGGCGATGCTTTTGGAGCGTCCGGGCGACCTTGTCACCCGTGAAGAGTTGCAGACCAGACTCTGGCCGGCGGACACCTACGTAGGTTTTGATGAAGGCCTGAATACCGCCATCCGGAAGCTTCGGGTCGCTTTTGGCGACTCGGCCGACAACCCTCGCTTTATCGAAACGCTTCCTCGTCGCGGGTATCGCTTCATCGCCCCGGTCGAGCCGCAAGCAATGCCCTCGCCTTCCTTCGCAGCGACTGCAGCTGTTGGCTCCCCAAGACGCATGTCCCGGCGAACCCGCTGGATAAGTTTCGCCATCGTGCTGACTGGAATCTGCGTACTCGCAGTTTTCTTGCGAACCGCCGGGCGCCGCAAACCACGCCTGGGCAAGATCATGCTGATTGTTCTGCCTCTGGAAAACTTCAGCGGCGATTCCCAACAGGACTACTTGGCCGACGGAATTACAGAGGAAATCATTACTCAGTTGGGAAGTCTTGACCCGCAACATCTCGGGGTCATTGCACGAACCTCGGCCATGCAATACAAACACGCCAATAAGAGCAGCGCGCAAATCTCCCGCGAGGTGGGCGCCGATTACCTTCTGGAAGGCAGTGTCCGACGCTCCGGTGACCGAGTCCGTGTCACCGCTCAGCTGATTCAGTCATCCGATCAGACGCACCTCTGGGCCGACAGCTATGATCGGGACCTCGGAGATGTCCTGAGGCTTGAGAGTGAGATCGCCGGCTCGGTAGCCAGTGAAATACGGCTTACGCTCTCCCAACAGGTCCATCAACGCCTGGCGGCTGCGGCTCGCACCAATGTTGAAGCCCACGACGCCTACCTGCGAGGCCTGCAAGGCTGGAATCTGCGAACCCGGGACGGATTCCAGCAGGCCATTACGAATTTCACCCGGGCCACAGAATTAGATCCAAACTACGCACCCGCTTATGCCGCTCTGGCACGCGTCTACTCGCTTGCCCCCATCTTCGCCGGCGTGCCCGCCGGAGAAGCGGCACCTAAAACCCTCGAGGCAGCCAACCGAGCCATCAGTCTCGACGAAACGCTGGCCGACGCTCATTGCGCTCTGGGATTTGTCAAAGGACACTACGAATACGACTGGCCAGCCGCGGAGCGTGAGTTTCGTAAAGCGATCGAACTCGAACCGAATAATGCTTACGCCCACCTCTTTTACTCCAACAGCTACCTTTCGCCTTTCGGCCGTCACCAGGAAGCCATCTCCGAGATGAGCAGAGCTATGGAGTTGGATCCCCTCTCCCCCCAAATCCAGTCGTTCGCCGGAGTAACCTTCAAGTGGGCTCGGCGCTATGACGACTCCTTCCTGCAATTCCGCAAAGCCAACCAGATCAACCCTAATTTCCCCTTAAACTACGAGCGCTTGGCTCAGCTCGACGCCATGCTGGGAAAGTACGAGGACGCTATCACCGATGAAACGAACGCACGACTTCTGGCCGGCGAGGAACGGCTGGAGGTGCTGGCGAAAATGAACACCCTGCGACATGAACTGGCGGCAAAGGGTGAGAGGGGCTACTGGGAACAGCAACTCCGGTTCGCTCGAGACCGCCAGAATCCTCCAGAAGCCTATGTCCGTCCCTACGGTCTCGCCATCATTTATGCCCACTTGGGAGAGAAAGACCGGGCTTTTGAGAGTCTGGAGAATGCTTTAGCGGAGAGGGACACGCAGATGACCGAACTGGCCGTTGAACCGCAGTTTGATTCTCTCCGGTCCGATGCTCGCTTTGCCAAGTTGGAGCGTCGTATCGGGCTGTTGCATCCGTGACCTTTTGCTTCTTAACAATATTGCCCCTGCCGAAACGTCCCCCGCGCACGATTGTTCAGCGTCGTGGTTGCGAGTTTTTGCCTTTTCGTCTGGCAGGTCTGGCTAGAGCTAAAGGCAAAGGGCCTGTTTAGTCTTTCAGCAACTGCCGCGCAATCACCAGTCTCTGTATCTCGCTCGTGCCCTCGCCGATCGTGCATAGCTTCACATCACGATAGTACTTTTCCGCGGGATAGTCTTTGATGAACCCATACCCCCCGTGAATCTGCACGCCCTCGTTGGCGCAGCGCACAGCCACTTCGCTGGCGTAGAGCTTGGCCATCGAAGATTCGAGCGTCGTCTTCATCCCCGCGTCTTTCATCGATGCCGAGCGCATGGTGAGCAGGCGCGCGGCGTCAATCTCGGTCGCCATGTCAGCCAGCTTCCACTGGATCGCCTGAAACTCGCTGATGGATTTGCCGAACTGCTTGCGTTCTTTCGAATAGCGCAGCGCAGCCTCGTAGGCGCCCTGCGCCATACCCAGCGACAACGCCGCGATCGAGATGCGCCCGCCATCGAGCACCCGCATGGCATCGACGAATCCCTGCCCTTCGGCGCCCAACAAGTTCTCCGCCGGAATTTCGCAATCTTCGAAGATGAGCTCCGCCGTGTCGCTCGCCCGCAGGCCCAGCTTGTTTTCTTTCTTGCCAGGACGGAATCCTTTGGTTCCCTTGTCCACAATAAACGCCGAGAGTCCGTGGGTATGGGCGGCACGATCCGTGACTGCGATAACCACCACCGCGTCGGCATAGTGCCCGTTGGTGCAGAACGTCTTATTGCCGTTCAGGACCCACGAATTCCCTTTGCGCACGGCCGTCATGCGCGCGCTGCCCGCGTCCGATCCGGACGAAGGTTCGGTCAATCCCCAGGCGCCGATGAATTCTCCCGTCGCCAGCTTGCTGACATATTTCTTTTTCTGTGCCTCGTTCCCCGCGAGGAAAATGTGATTCGAGCACAGCGATGTGTGCGCCGCGACGATGATGCCCACCGAACCATCGATGCGCGAGAGCTCCTCGATGGCAGTGACGTATTCGACGTAGCCCATGCCAGAGCCGCCATACTCGACCGGGAAAATCATGCCCATCAATCCCAGTTTGCCGAGTTCCTTGATGGTTGCGAGCGGGAACTCGCCGGCTTCGTCCCACTTCATGACATTGGGCAGAATTTCGCGCTCGGTGAACTCGCGCACGCTCTTCTTCAGGTGACGCTGCTCCTCATTCAGTTGGAAATCCAAGAGTCTCTCCCGCTTGTAATGCCGATGAAATTTGCAATCAGGCGCTGGCGCCGTTCCTCAGAACGACGTCGCGTTACGAGGGAACCTTCGATTAGAACACAACGCGCGAGGGAGAAGAAAATACGCAAACCGACCGCCCGGTACGGGCTAGGCCGACTTATTCTGCGAGCCGCCGAAAATCTTGCGCACCATCCACAGCGGCGCCACAAACACATGCACCGGGTTGGTCAGGAATGCCGGCTTGTTGCCTTCGATCAGGTGTCCCAACCAGGCCAGGGCAAACGCCGCCGGAATCAGCAGCAGGCCGATGATCCAGTGGTACCACACCACGATCAGAGAGGAGAAGCCGACAGGAATCGCGATCATGTGCAGCGCACGATTCACCGGATGGTTGTGCGCGCCATCGTAATGGGAGTAGAGACCCATGAGAACCTCCACCTGCGTCGAGCGGGATTATACCCCGGTTTGCAGCAAATCCCCACCTGCAGCAACCCAGCTTGGCTGCATCTGGGATACCCAAAGCGGTTGGATTCCATGTGTCGGGAACAGCCGCTCTCCGCGCCGTGTCGGCACAGATTGCCTGGGCTTGAGCTCCGGAGGAGCGTCTGCCAATAGCCCGGCGTTTCAACGCCGGGTAATCGGACATTAGACCGAGTCCCGTAGGGACGGCTGAAGGTCTTCCCCCAAACATCTCCCCCGCTATTGCTTCAATAGAAACCGCTCGAAGACTTCGTTGGACAACAACCGTCCGCGCGGCAGTCAGACGGACCAGACTCCGTTCGCGCGTCGATCAGAGCCGCAGCCGCCAGCTCATCGATAATTTCCGAAGCGGTACCCACGCTCTCGTCTCCGAACTCATCGCCCAGCCTTGCAAAGTCGATCCCCCGCGTCAAGCGCAATCCCAGGAAGAATGCCTCTTCCAGCGCCTCTTGCCGCGAGACCGCAGTGCGCTTCACCGCTCGGCCCGCCACGTATTCTTCCAGCACATCCGGCGTCGAAAAGCGGACCGCCTCATTTTCTTCGCTCGATGACTTCAGCATCGAATGCGCATCCACGCCGAATCCGAAATAGGGTTGCCGCGTCCAGTACTTCAGATTGTGCCGCGACTCCCATCCTGCCCGCGCAAAGTTCGAAATCTCATACTGGCCGACGCCCGCCGCGTTCAACCGCTCGCACGCCGTTTCATACAAATCTGCAGTCAGGTCCTCATCGGGAACAAAGTGCGCATGATATTTCGTTCCGCCCGCAATCAGTTCCCTGCCCAGCCGGGAATCTTCATCCACTTCCAGCATGTAGACGCTGGCGTGGGGGACGCCCGAGGCAATCACCTCGCTCACGGAAATCTGCCAACTCTCGGCGTTCTGATGAGGTAACCCTGCGATCAAATCGACATTGATGTTCGAAATGCCCGCGGTTCGCAGCCGCGCGATGTCCTCGAGCACCGTAGTCCGTTTATGCAAGCGCCCCACTGCTGCCGCCTCTTGATCGACGAACGACTGCACGCCCAGGCTGACCCGATTCACTCCGCAGCGCTGGAGAGTTCCGATCATCTCCGCCGACAAAGTTCCCGGCGCGCACTCCACCGTGATTTCGGCATCCGGCGTCACGTCGAAGCTGTGACGCACTGCCGCAAATAGCCGCTCCAGCTCTGAAGAGGCCAACACCGTCGGAGTCCCCCCACCCAGGTACACCGAATCCACGGCCCGCTCGAACCGCCCACCCATGGCATCGGCCGTGACCGCCGCCCCTTCCATATCGCCGCACACCCGGTCCACATAGCGCTGGAAGACCGCCTTCGAAAACACGTCGGAGGCAAAATTGCAGTAACTGCACTTAGTGCGGCAGAACGGTACCGATATGTAGAGACCGAGAGGCATGTTCTTCGATTTATCCTACGCCGCGGGCCGCCGATGGCATAATCGCAAACCGTGGCCAGACGCTCATCCTTCGTTCGACTCGTTCTCCTGCTGCTCGTCGTGCCCGCACAACTCGTCGCTCAGAACTCTGCCGGGCCCACGCTCAACTTTATCTTTCGCATGGCACATCAAACCGGTTCCCATGCCAGTTGCGTCCTGGTCGAGAACGACGGTAGGTTTCATCTGGAACAGCGGCACGGCAAGAGCTTCCACGTGTTCGAAGGGTCGCTCGCGCCCGATCATTTTGATGCGCTGCAAACGCTGCTCCATGATGATCGCTTCCAACAGTTGCTTCCCGAAGCCGTCTCCTCCTCGTTGCTTCCAACCGGCCTCGATGAACTGGCCATCAGTGTGCCTCGCCAGGGACGCTGGGTGACTCTGCGCTTTCTCTCCGGAGTCAGCAGCGACCGCAATCGCGCTCTTCTCCACCAGTTTCTGAAATGGAACGACGGCGTGCTCAAAGGCCCACACAAGAAGCTCAGCGAGGAATCCGCCAGAAACAACTGCCTGCCACCGGATCCGATTAACCTGCAGACTCGACCCCGTTGAACTGGAGAGGCGCCCTAAACCTTTTCCATCCTCGGCCCCTCCATCTCCATCTATTTAAGGTAATCTTTAGCTGACGGATGGCCGGACACCAGGAAGAGGAAGTACTCGGGAAAGCCTATGACAGCCGCCTGATGAAGCGGCTGCTCCGCTATCTGCGCCCCTACAAGTGGCAGACCGCGATCGCGCTCGCCTCCATTTTCCTCAAGGTTGGCGCCGACGTGCTGGGCCCCTACCTCACTCGCCTGGTCATCGACCGCTACCTCGCGCCCGTGGCGGGCTTGCATACGCCCCTCGACCGTTTCCTCAGCAGCCAGCCCATGGTCGGCATCGCCCAGATCGCGGCCTTCTACGTCGGCCTCGTGCTGTTCAGTTTTTTCCTCGACTACGGGCAGACCTACTTCATGCAGTGGACCGGACAGATGGTCATGTTCGATCTGCGCAGCCAGATCTTCCGGCACCTGCAACGCCTGCACATCGGCTTCTACGACAAAAATCCCGTGGGACGCCTGGTCACCCGCGTCACCACCGACGTCGACGCCCTCAACGAGATGTTCACCTCGGGCGTGGTCTCGATCTTCGAAGACGTCTTCGTCCTCGCCGGCATCGTGGCCATCATGCTGCGCATGAACGCCAAGCTGGCGCTGATCACCTTCGCGGTCATGCCGCTGATCATCTACGCCACCAAAATCTTCCGCGACAAGGTCCGTGACTCCTACCGCCGGATTCGTGTCGCCATCGCCCGCATCAACGCCTACCTGCAGGAACACGTCAGCGGCATGGTCGTGCTGCAGCTGTTTAACCGCGAAAAGCGCGCCTACCGCGAGTTCTCCAAGGTCAACCGCACCCACATGGACGCGTTCAAGGACGCGATCATGGCGCACGCCGTCTATTACCCGGTGGTGGAAGTCTTGTCGGCCACCGCCATCGCGTGCGTGATCTGGTTTGGCGGCAACGATGCCATCCGCCACACCACCAGCATCGGCGTGCTGGCAGCGTTCATCCAGTACGCGCAGCGTTTCTTCCGGCCCATTCAGGACTTCAGCGAAAAATACAACATCCTGCAATCGGCCATGGCCTCGAGCGAACGCGTCTTCAAACTGCTCGACTCTCCGGTGGAAATCACCTCGCCCGCCGTCACCGTCATGCCCGACGGCCCCGGCCGCATCGAATTCGACCACGTCTGGTTCGCCTATAGAAATGTCGAAAGCGAAGACGCGGGGACGGACCAGCGAAGCTCGTCAATGCCGGAATCCACTCCCGACTGGATTCTCCGCGATGTCAACTTCTCTATCGAGCCCGGCGAAACTGTCGCCATCGTCGGCCACACCGGCGCCGGCAAGACCACCATCATTTCCCTGCTCATGCGCTTCTACGATGTACAAAAAGGCGCCATCAAGATGGATGGCGTCGACCTCAAAGAAATGGACCTCGACGAACTCCGCCGCCGTTTCGGTGTCGTCCTGCAAGACCCGTTTCTGTTCACCGGCACGGTCGAAGGTAATATCCGCCTGGGCACCAAGTGGATTGAAGACGAGGACGTGGAAAAAGCCGCCGAGGACGTAAACCTCGCCGACTTCATCCGCAGCCTGCCCAAGGGATTCAAGGAAGAAGTGCAGGAGCGCGGCAGCACGCTCTCCACCGGACAGAAGCAACTCATCTCATTCGCCCGCGCGTTGGCTCACAATCCCAGGATTCTGATTCTCGACGAAGCCACGTCGAGCGTCGACACCGAGACCGAATTCAAAGTCCGCGAGGCCCTCGACCGCATGGTCGAAGGACGCACCTCGGTGATCATCGCCCACCGCCTCTCGACCGTGCAGCGCGCCGACAAGATCATCGTCATGCACAAGGGACAGGTGCGCGAGATGGGCACCCACCAGCAGTTACTCGCCAACCGCGGCATTTACTACAAGCTGTACCAGTTGCAATACAAAGACCAGGAAGTGCCCGCCGGAGTTCCGCAAGCCACCGCCAGCGCGGATGACTAACCGGGGTCTCGCACGACGGGGTGCGCAACCCGCGAAGTGTTCCACGTGGAACACATCGTCACGACGGTAAGGGCTGCACAGTAGCGTCATGACAGATAAGGCCAAGAAAGCACAGCTTCTCGGACCGTCACGCCAGTGGCGATCCTCAAGATTAGCGGACTGGCTGGCGGCAGAAAGGATGTCCCACCAACACCCGGCGGGTTATGACGCGCCACCCTTCGAAAACCCGCGAGGGGCGCCCATGGTTTAAGATTCCACGGCGGAAGGATGAGCCAGCCCCCCTGAACACCGTTCCCCCGTGGATCAAAGAGACAGTGAACTATATCCAGAAGAAAGGGCAGGAACCTCTCTACCAGGCCATCACGACCGGCATGGAACTCCCCATCAAGTACGGCACGGACGCGAAGAACAATACGAGCGATTTCTACCAGGGCCTCCAAAACTACAACGCGCAGCACGCCCAGGCGATGGCCCAATTTCGCCCCACCTTCCAGAAGATCCAGGATCTCGTTACGGCCGGCCAGAAGGACGAAGCTCAAAAGATGCTCGCGGATTTGTCCGACGAGGAATACGCGCTCTACAAGGATCTCAAAACCGCTTCCTCGCGCTCGGACACTTCAAAGAACGAGGCACAGTTCCTTCCGACCTACAGGAAAATTCAAGGCTTGGTCCAGCAGGAAACACCGCCGCGGCGCATCAACTGCTGCAGGGACTCTCCGACCAGGATTACAAGTACTACCAGCTCTTGAAGAAGAAGGGGCTCTAGTGGTCTTCCATGAGGTTTTTTGTAAGACTCGTGAACTCATCCTCTGTCTTGCAAAGCTGAGTGTTCCCATCCGGTAGCGTTATACTGCAGATCAAGGGCGGCACTTCCCAGTATTTCTTATCCTTCTCACTACCCCAAGCGTATTGGGCATAGTTTTTCCCTTCGAAGGCATCGAAAATCGTTCTCGATGTGAGGAAGGTTTTGTCTGGCTGTTGGTCGGTCCCGTAAATCTCGATGAAGCATTTATTCAGTTTCGCGTTGTAGTGATTTTCAAAAGAATGGTAGTCGTCAATCTTGTAATCATTCTCTTTGTAATATTGGGCCGACCGTTGCGCGCATTTCTCCTGATATTCGAGGGACGCGCCCTTCGGTTCAGGAGCCGCGAGAAGCGTTCGCTGCGCTTGAATGATTGATTGCTGACGATAGACCTGATAGACCAGCGCGACGACCAGGAGTAGCAGAACCATCGCCACCTTTCTCATGCGCGAGATTCTACCTTACTGCCTGTGTACAAATCACCTTTACAAATTACTAGAATCACTCACGATTAGAAACCTGGAGAAACCTGGGAAACCTGGGGACCGGTCCCCGGGTTTCGCTAGCGATCGATCTCGCACTCGTTCTAGATAGGGAACTCTATTGTGAAGAGCAATCTCAAGACGATCTCGACAAATGCAGGGAGAATCACATTCCGCATTGCTACGACGAAGCAGAAGAGCGTTATGCTGCTTGTTTGGCAGGCAAGCCCCTTCCCCCATTTCACTAGTAGCTCGATCGCAGAGTAGAGAGGAAAGCATGACCATCTATGCGCTCGGCGAGTTGATCGCGGAGAGAAAGTTAACTTTGGTTGGTACTACGAAGCAAGAAATTTCGATAAAGATGGGTAAGCCGCAATCTTCTGGCCAGAATGACTATTTCTGCCCAGTTCAAATCCTCGGCTTAGGTAGTGAGAAAGTCCATGGCATAGTCGGCATAGATGCCTTTCAGGCCATTCAACTTGCAATGGAATTTATCGGTCACATGTTGATGTATTGGAATGAAGCGAACGAGGCAAAGGTTGAGTGGGAGTCTGACGAGAAACGTGGATTAGGCTTTCCTTTCAGGAAATCGCCCTAATGAGCCAATGCAGCGGACCCCCTCTCGAGGGCGGCTTCTATAAAATTAGGATGTCAAGTAAAACAATTTCTCCTTCGCAGGGAGGTTTTGTTTTTCTTCGCATCCAAAAGCAGGCGCCAGCCCATGGCACCAGCTCGCCCAGCGATTACAATACCTCGGTGCGCATCCTGATCTCCGCCGGAGAGGCTTCGGGAGAAATGTATGGCGCGCAGCTCATCCAGGCGCTGCGCCGGCTCGATCCCTCGCTCGAATTTTTCGGCGTGGGCGGTGAGCGCATGCGCGCCGCCGGGTGCGATACCGTCGTCGACTCGAAAGATCTCGCCGTCGTCGGCATCTCCGAGATCCTCAGCCATCTGCCCAAGATTTATGGATTGTTCAACCACCTGATCGCGGAAGCCGACCGCCGCCGCCCCGATCTCGCCATCGTCATCGACTCGCCGGCGTTCAACTGGCGCGTCGCCCGCCAGATGCACAAGCGCGGCATTCCGGTCGTCTACTATGTCTGCCCGCAGTTCTGGGCGTGGCGCCAGGGACGGGTCAAGCTTCTCCGCAAATATGTCACCAGGGCGTTGGTGATCTTTCCCTTCGAAGAGCAGTTCTACCGCGAGCGCGGCGTGGACGCGACTTTTGTCGGACATCCCCTCGCCGACCTTCCTTTCCCCATCGTCGAGCGCGAAGACTACGCCCGCCAGAACCAACTGGATGCGTCGAAGCCCTGGATCACCCTCATGCCGGGCAGCCGGGTGAAGGAAGTCCGCATGAACCTGCCCACGATTCTTGAGTCCGCCAAGAGTCTGGGCTGGAGCTACGAATTCCTGCTTCCGGTGGCGCCCACGCTCGACCGCGCTTTCCTGAAGAGCCTGATCGCGCGCCCGCTGCCGATCCGCCTGGTCGAGGACGCCCTGCCCGCGCTGGCGCATTCGCGCGCCGGCATCATCGCCAGCGGCACGGCCACGGTCGAAGCCGCGATGATGTCCACGCCGTTCGTGATGGTCTATCGCGTTTCATCGCTGACCTATTTATTGGGAAGGCCTCGCATCAAGGTGCCCTATTTCGCCATGGTGAACCTGATTGCCGGGGGAGAGATCGTGCCCGAACTGGTGCAGCAGAACTTCACGGCGGAAAAAGTCGCGACCCGGCTCAGCGAAGTCCTGCCCTACGGCCCGGCGCGCGACAAGATGATTGGAGGATTGCAGATCCGTCAAAAGACTTCTGCGCGGACCGGACCAGAGCCCAATGCATCCCGCCGAGCGCGCCGCCGAGGCGGTGATGGCGTTGTTGCCCGCCGACAGAGTGAGGGCGATGCGTTGATCTGCCCATCCCGGGAGACCAGAATTCCTCTAAACCTTGTCCTACCAGCATCTTTTGCGTAACAATCTTCATCATAGAGATCAAACGGGTCGTCCAGGAGATGGTGTTTAATGCTCTTTCAACCTCGGCGTGAGCGTCGGGCCTTCGCAATTTGTCTCGCACTCCTTATTCTCATTGCATTTCCTGCCAGCGCAGCCGAGAAGCTGCGCCTCCGGGTGACGGACTACCAGATCGATGCCGAACTGAGCCCGCACGCCCACCAGATCAAGGCGCAAGCCAAGGTGACGTTCACAGCCTTGGAGAATCTGAGTGTAGCCAGCTTCGAGTTGCACAATGCCCTGCGGGTCACCAAGGTGGTAGACGATAAGGGCAAGCCGCTGGAGGCCGAGCGCGTCACCGCCGATTCGACCATCCGGGTTCCGCTGCCCAACGGTCTCGCGAAAGACGCTTCCATGTCCCTCACCTTCGACTACGAAGGCCAACTCGATTCCGCCGACGACAGCCCGGTTCAGGGACTCAAACTGGCTTCGATCAGCGACGAAACCAGCTACTTGTTGTACGCGGGCCGCTGGTTTCCGGTAAACGGGTACGGCATCAATCGCTTCACCGCAACCATGAACATCAGCGTCCCGGCACACATGGTGGTGATCGGCAGCGGCAAAGAGTCGGTCGCCAGCACCCCCGCGAAGAAAGGAACCGCGGGCGGCGAGCCCCTGAAGACTTTCACCTTTACCTGGGATAAACCCAGCTTCCCGGGAACCATCATCGCCGGACAGTTTCAGGAATTCAAAAGCGACGAAGCCGGACTGGACTTGCATGTCTTCTTTCAGCCGGTCCACCAGAACCTGGGAGCGACTGTACGCGGAAACCGCGGTGAAGGAATTCACTTACTTCATCACTCTTTACGGCCCGGCGCCTTCCACCAAGCTGAACGTGGTCGAGATCCCTGATGATACGGTGCCTGCGGCCTATGCTCCGGAAATCGCGGCCATCGCCAGCCGCGGCATCACCGACCGGGTGAATTACCGTTTGCTGGCGAACACAATTGCACACCAGTGGTGGGGAATGTCGGTCAGCGCGGATTCGCGCGACGACTGGTGGCTTACCGATGGTTTTGCGCGCTACTCCGAAGCTCTTTACGTGGAAAACGCAGCGGGCTCCGCCGGCCTCGAGGAAGCCGTGAAAGACATGTCGGTGGGCGCACTCGCCTACGATACCGTGCCCCTTTCGAGCGTCGGGAAACTCGACATGTACTCGCCCGAATTCCAGTCCCTGGTCACTGACAAGGGCGCGATGATCCTGCACATGTTGCGCTGGGTGATGGGCGATTCCAAGTTCAACCAGACCATGCGCACCTTTGCCGAACAATATGCCGGCAAGCCGGCCACGGTCGATGACTTCAAAACCATCGCGGAAAAAAACTATGGCGACCAGTTGACCTGGTTCTTCTCCCAGTGGCTTGACTCGACCGGCGCCCCGGAGTTCAAGACCAAGTACACGGTCTACCGCCTGGGGAACAACAAGGGCTTTCGCGTGGTGGGCGAAATCTCGCAGGACCTGGATTTGTTCCGCATGCCGGTGGCGTTGAAGATTGATACCGACGGCAAGACCGAGACCAAGCGTATCGAGGTGGTGGGCACCAACTCTCCGTTTTCCATCGAAACCTTCGGCAAGCCGCGCCGGGTGGTCATCGATCCAGACGACCGGGTGCTCAAGAACTCGACGGAAATCAAGCTGCGCGCTTCCATCATGCGCGGGCAGGCATTAGTGCAGCAGGGAGACATGGCGGGCGCCCTTACCGAATACAACAAGGCGCTTGAGGTGAACAAGAACAGTTCCCTGGCCCACTACCGTGTCGCTGAGGTGTTTTTCCAGCAGAAGAACTACCAGGCAGCTGCGAATGCCTACCGCGAATCGTTGAACGGAGACGGGGAGCCGCGCTGGACTGAAGTCTGGAGCCACATTCAACTGGGCAAGATTTTTGACATTACCGGGCAGCGCGAGCGCGCCACCAACGAATACCGCCAGGCCCTGCAGACCAACGACAACACTCAGGGAGCGCTCGACGAAGCGCGGAAATATCTGCAGAAGGCGTTTCAGCAGCCCAAGAGCAATGGCTGACCTGCGACATGCCACCACCGCAGCGAAGGCGCTCTAATTTACCCTGATGAAGTCGGCCTTCTTCGCCTTGGCGTGTTCTTCCCGCAGAGCGCGGGCAATGTCGCCAAGAGGCACTTCGTTGGTGACCGGCGCGAACTGCCAGAGCGGCTGTTCACCCTTGCCAAAGGTAAAGGCCGATCTTTCCCGCAGGTTCCGCTCCTGTCCCATCGCCAAATAGGCGGCGTGCTGCGGATGGCTCGGCAGCGTCAGGATGGTGACTTGATTACTCAGGACCGATGCCCCGGACCCGGCTTGTCCAAAAGCAGCACTCGCAGTGAGCAGCAACGCGGCAGTCAATAAGGCTTTCATTCCACTACCTCCACATCAAGACCTGGGACCACACTCTTGGGCGCTGGTCCCGCATGCAAATTGGGCCAACCCGCACTCTGTAGATGCAACCCCCATACCAAATCCGGAAGCTTGAAATATCGGCTTAAGGCCCAAATGGAGGGGTCAGGTGCAATGATTTGCACATTTTGGTGGGCACTAGCCCAGGAACCGGGCCAGACTCGGCGTGTTTACTGAATTGGCAATACCGCTAAATGCCTTGCTGGGAGCCGGTTTTCAGGCCATCCAGGCTCACCAGCGCTCAACCTTCATCGCAGCCTTAATAGGCCCAGCGCAAGAGCGTCGCCCCCACGGTGAAGCCTGCTCCCACGGAAGCCAGCAGCACCAGGTCTCCCTTCTTGAGCTTGCCTTCCTCGCGCGCCGTCTGCATCGCCAGCGGGATGGTGCCGGCCGTGGTGTTTCCGTAGCGGTCGATATTGATGATGACGCTCTCCGGCGGCATACCCACGCGGTCCGCCGTGGCGGTGATGATTCTCTTGTTCGCCTGGTGGGGAATGAATGCCTTGATATCGCTGCCCTTCAGCCCGTTGCGCTCGAGAATTTTTTCGCAAAGCTCGGCCATCTTCTTGACGGCATATTTGAAAACGGCTTGCCCGTCCTGATGAACGAAGTGCATTTTCTTGTCGACGGTCTCATGGGTCGAAGGATTCAGACTCCCGCCTCCGGGCATATAAAGGGCACAACCTCCGGCGCCGTCGATTTCGTGCAGGTAGTCGAGGATTCCTACCGAATCATCGTCCGAGGGCTCCAGGATCACCGCGCCCGCGCCGTCACCGAAAATGACACAAGTCGCCCGGTCGGTGTAATCGATGATCGACGACATCACATCGGCGCCAATCACCATGACTTTCTTGTGCGCGCCGGTGGCGACGAATTGCGTGCCCGCCTGCAGGGCGTAGACAAAGGCCGAGCATGCGGCCGAAAGATCGAATCCCCAGACGCCCTTCGCACCCAGCTTGTGCTGGACCAGGCACGCCGTCGAGGGAAAGAACATGTCAGGCGTCACCGTGGCCACGATGATCGCTTCCACGTCAGCCGGCACCAGACCGCGCTCCTTCAGCGCATTCTTGGCGGCCTCGGTCGCCAGATCGCTGGTGGCCACTCCTTTGTCCACGACGTGCCGCTCGCGGATTCCTGTGCGCTCCATAATCCACTGGTCGTTGGTCTCAACCATTTTCTCCAGATCGGCGTTGGTCAGAAGGCGGGGTGGAACATAGGTACCAAGGGCGCTGATTTTAGCGCGAATAAGCTGGCTCAAAGAGTTCTCCTGTGGATGAAGCTCAGTATTTTGAAGGATTGAGAGATGAATGTCTAACCGAAAGACAATAAGTTAAGCCAGGCACCGGCGACCCACTGCACACGCAAGAGCCCGTTACCGTTGCTTCCTTCCGGACCTGGCGGGATTGGCGGGAACGCGTCGCGCGGGACCGATGCCTGACCAAATTCATTCTAACATTTGCGGTTACTCACCCCTCGCACGGGCGAGCGCCCCACCCGTTCGGTGACTTCGGATACTACGGAACTCGCTCTCTCCCCTTCCCTTCGCGGCCACAATCCGGAAGAATAGAGGCTTCCATGCCGTCTGACGCCGCCCAAACCTGGACCGTGCCGCTGCCCGCGGCCATCGAGCGCTATCTCGAACTCGCGCTCTATTTGCTGGTCCTCACGGGTTTTGGAACGCTAGCCTCTACCGGAGGATTGGATCTCCCCACGGTGCTCCTCGTCGGCGCGGCTCTCCTGTTCCGCGGTTATCTCATCGTAAAACGGCGGACACTGCTGATCCCCGAGCGCTGGATGACCGCGCTCACATTGGCCTATGTAGTCTTTTACCTCTCTGACTACTTCCTGATCTCCGGTTCTTTCCTGAATTCCACCGTCCAC
Organism: Terriglobia bacterium; assembly: GCA_963832635.1. Taxonomy (GTDB): domain Bacteria; phylum Acidobacteriota; class Terriglobia; order Terriglobales; family Acidobacteriaceae; genus DATFTE01. Next base: position 330,593 of record CAWHVH010000010.1, read on the forward strand.
CTGGTCTTATTCGTAATGGTCGTGCGCTTATTCTCGGCCTATCGCGACCGGGACCGCTACTTCCTCGCGGTCATTTCTTTCCTGATGGTGCTGGCGGCCGCGGTGCTCACGGTCGATAGTGTCTTCCTGCTGGCTTTCGCCGCCTTCATGCTCACCGCGGTGGTGACCGTCATTCTCATGGAGATGGCGCACACCTCGCATAAGGCAACGGTGTCCGCGAAAGAGTCTCGCGACCAGTTGGCATACCGGCACATGGCATTCTCCCTGGCCGGCGCATCTCCGGCGCTGGTCGTGCTCATCCTGCTTGGAGCCGGTGTCATCTTTTTCGCTCTACCGCGCGTTGCGGGCGGTTATTTCAGTGGATACTCTCCCAGCCGCGAGTTCAGCACCGGCTTCAGCGATCGGGTCGAACTGGGACGCATCGGCCAGATTCAGCAATCCAATTCGGTCGTTATGCACATTCAGATCGACGACGACCAGCGTGGCACTTTCGATCTGAAATGGCGGGGCATTACGCTCAATGATTTTGACGGACGGACCTGGTCCGATTCGCACGAGAAATTCATCGTGCCGCATCTGCTCGACGGATCCTTCGCCCTGTGGCAACCGGACGATTCCGCCGAGGCTTCGCGGCGGGTTCGCCGCATCCACTATCACGTTCTGATGGAACCTGTCGGCTCGTCCGTTTTCTTTTTGGCTCCCGACGCCAGCCGGTTGCAGGGCGATTACCGGATGGTCGGAATGGATCGCGGCGACGCCGTCTTCAACATGGATGCGGAGCACCCCGTAGGCAGCTACCAGGCGACTAGCGTATTGACCGAATTCACGCCGGCGGACCTACGTCTGGCAGAGAGCAGCTATCCGCCTGAGGTTCTCCTGAATTATTTGCAACTGCCTCCGCTCGATGCGCGTATACCGCGCCTCGCCGAGACGGTGACGGCCCGCGCGAACAATAATTACGACAGGGCGGTCGCCATCGAGCTCTACTTGCGTAACAACTTCGGCTACACTCTGCAACTTCCTCGCGTCATGCCGCACGATCCCCTGGCCAATTTCCTCTTCAATCGCAAGCGGGGACACTGCGAGTACTTTGCTTCCTCCATGGCGGTCATGCTCCGTTCGCTGCGGATTCCTTCGCGGGTGGTCAACGGTTTCCGCACCGGGGAATTCAACGACCTCACTTCGCAGTATGTGGTGCGGGGCAGCAACGCGCATTCCTGGGTGGAAGCGTATTTTCCCGGCTATGGTTGGATCGACTTCGATCCCACTCCCGCCGGACCGGTGGCGTTTCACACCGGGTGGGGCCGCCTCGCGCTCTACATGGATGCCATGGCCTCGTTCTGGCGCGAATGGGTGGTCAACTACGATGCCAGTCATCAACGCGTGGTGGGGCAGGACTTGGCCAGCCGTAGCCGGAACATGTTGATCGACTTACGCGCTTGGGGACACCGGCACTATCAGGCTTTGTTGTCCACTGCCCGGCGCACCCAAAACACCGTTTCCGCTTCTCCGCTGCGCTGGAGTCTGGGCGGCGCGCTGGTTACCATCCTTCTGATCCTGGCGGCCAATCTGCGTCGCCTGCTGCGAATGCTCGACCGGCGCCGCCTCTCCGCTCACCCGGAGAGGTCTCCCCGGGCGGCTTCGACCATCTGGTATGAGCGGATGACGCATCTGGTGGCTCGCCACGGCTGGCGAAAGTCACCCGGCCAGACACCTTCAGAATTTGTGAGAACCATCGAGGATCCGGTCGTGCGCCGCTCAGTCGAAGAATTCACGCGCCGCTACGAACATGCGCGTTTTGGGGATTCCGCGGAAGATGCCGGCGAGTTGCCGGAAATCTACGAGGAGATTTCCGCTGCCACTCGCCGCTGACAATAAGACCTCTAGAAGTGCCAGACGATGCCGCCGCCCACGTAGATATTGTGCTGGCGGCTCTTGCCGGTGTCGACGTTCAATTGGGGCACGCCGGAGTCAAAATCTCTGAGTTCGCCGCGGATGCCGAGCGTATGCCAGACCCTCACATCCAGCCCGGCTCCGAACTGAAATACGCCGGTAGTCGAACCCGTCGAACCCGGGTTCTTCCCACTGAATACCAGGTTGTCGCTCTCTTTGAAGTGCCCAAATCCGCCGCCGAAACTGACCCACGGCGAGATGGCCGTGTCGGCAAATACATTCAGGCGGGCGCCCGGCGTGATGAAATAGGAGCTGTAGCTCTCTGGAATCACGTTGAAGTAATAGTTCAGGTCCTCATCCGGATTGAAGACGATCGGAACCTCCAGCGACAGTTGCAGGAAGTTTCCGTTGCCCATGATGTGCCTGGCGTAATCGATCTCAAAACTGGTGCCGTTTCCAGAATGGATCGCGTGGCCGGTCCCGGGCACGCCCTGATCGGCGATAAAAGTTCTTCCAAGGGTCCCAGCCAGTTCGTTCTTACTTTGGGCAGCAGCAGCGATGCCGAGAATCATCACAAGGATCAGAGCAGCGAACAGCCGTTTTACGGGCATCTTTCCTCCTACCAGAAGCAGGCCTGCCGGGTAATTTGTTCTCCATAGCCTAGCACGTGAATAAACGGTTGTACCCGGAACTTGCCGTTGCTTCGTTTGATGCCGCTTCCCGGAGACAAAAGAACTACCTTCACCTCACTGCGCGCAGGACAGCCCGTCGCCCCTTCTCACAATGCTAAAATAGAAAGATTGCATGCCTGAAGAGACTCTCACTGTGAAGCCCGCGGACGAATCGCCCGCCCCAGGAAAACCCGGCTCGTCGCCCCTCAAGGTGGGCTTCGTGAGCCTGGGATGCCCCAAGAATCTCGTCGACAGCGAGGTCATGATGGGCATGCTCGCGCAGGCGGGCGCCGAACTGATCCCCCGGGCCGACGATGCCGATGTCATCGTCGTCAATACCTGTTCCTTCATCGACTCGGCGCAGCAGGAGTCGGTCAATACCATCCTGGAAATGGCTCGGCATAAGACCCATGGCCGCGCTCAAAAACTGGTGGTCGCGGGGTGCCTTGTCGAACGCTATCGCGACGAGATTCGTAAAAATATTCCTGAAGTCGACGCCGTCGTAGGCACAGGCGAACTGGAGAATATCCTGGCAGCGGTAGGTGTAGCCCCGGCCTCGGCTTCGCCGTTCCGCATCCTGCAATCCCGGCCCGAAGGCGACGCCCGCGCCGCCCAGGGCCGCTTCTCGCGCGAAGCTTGGGACGGCGCCATCGCTGACCTTCCCAACTATCTTTACGACGAAACCACTCCCCGCGTCCTGGCTACGCCGGGCTACACCGCTTATCTCAAGATTGCCGAAGGATGCGATCATCCCTGCAGCTTCTGCATCATTCCGCAGTTGCGTGGACAGTTTCGCTCGCGGCGCTTCGAGTCGGTGATCGCCGAAGCCGAGCGCCTCGCCCGCTCCGGAGTGCGCGAGATCACTCTCATCGGCCAGGACACCACCTGCTATGGCGAGGACTTCGGCCTGAAAGACGGGCTCGCCTTGCTGCTCGAGAAACTCGCTGCCATCGAGGATTTGCGCTGGGTGCGTTTTCTCTACGCCTATCCCAACAAAATCACAGGGCGTTTGCTCGACACCATCGCCGGCCACGAAAAGATCTGTTCCTACATCGATGTGCCCTTGCAGCACGCTTCCGCCGGCACGCTCAAACGCATGAAGCGCGGCGGGGGGGCTGAGATCTTCCTGCGCTCGATCGAGAAAATGCGCCGCGTCATTCCTGGGGTTACGTTGCGGACGTCATTCATCGTCGGCTTCCCGGGAGAGACCGAAAAAGAATTCGACGAGCTTTGCGAATTTGTTCGTGAAGCCCAATTCGACTGGATGGGAGCGTTCGGCTACTCCGACCAGGATGGCGCCACCGCCTTCGCGCTCGAAGATAAGCTCTCCGCCCGCGAGATCGAGCGGCGGCGGAAGCATCTGATGCAGATCCAGCAGCGCATCAGCAAGAAAAAGAAAAAGGCGCTGGTGGGGCGAGAATTTGATCTACTGCTCGAAGGCCCGTCGGAAGAAAGCGATCTGCTGCTCGAAGGGCGCACCGCCATGCACGCGCCTGAGATCGACGGCAAGGTTCTGATCAACGATGCCCCGGAGGACCTCGATCCCCAGCCGGGCGAATTCTACCGCTGCCAGATCACCGAGGCGTACGACTACGATCTCGTGGCTCGCATCATCTAAAAATCATGGCCCGCAAGCGCAAGGTTAGTCTCCGCTGCCCCATCTGCAAACAGCCGGTGAAAGCTAAGGATGCGGAATTTCCCTTCTGCAGTGAGCGCTGCCGCCTGATTGATCTCGGGAAGTGGGCCAGTGGCGCTTATGTGATCAAGTCGCCGGTCACCGATATCAGCGAAGCGCTCGAAGAAGAGAACGACCCGGACAAAGGGTGATGAACCGGAACCCACAAACCGCCATGCGCCAAAGCACTCGAAAGATCGTGCCACGCCCCCGAACATGAGCCTTCTCGAAAATTCCGGGCTCCGGCCGCGCGCTCCCCTCTGGGCCAAGCTGACCGCCACGTTCTTCGGCGCGGGACTCATGCACCCCGGACCCGGCACCTGGGGTTCGGCGGCGACCGTGCTTCTTTGGTGGATCGTAAGCCATTGGATTCCCCCCGCTCTCCAGCCGACCGGCGCCGCCTTGCTGGCCGTCATGGCGGTCCTGATCGGCATCCCTGCAGCCACCCGCATTGCCCGCGCGACCGGGCTGAAAGATCCTCAGTTCGTTGTCATCGACGAAGTTGCCGGCCAACTTATCGCCTTCATCGGGGTTCCGGTGTCATGGAAATCTCTGCTCGTGGGCTTTATACTTTTTCGAGGGTTCGACATCGTGAAACCCTGGCCGGTTCGGTGGCTGGAACATTTCCCCGAGGGAACCGGCATTGTGATCGATGACGTAGGTGCCGGTCTCTACGCTCTTGCCGTGATGCAGATCGTGTTGCACCTCGGATGGTTTCCACGCTAATGAACCTGTGCGGGGAAGTTGTATTTGATGGGAATCGCAGACAAGGCAGTTGGGAACACGAACGTCAACGGCAAACCACATATCGAGGCGATCTATCCGACTGCGGCTCTGCCCGGGGGCGAAGTGCGGATCAGCGGTAGCGCTCTGCGCCCGGTAGACTTGCGCCGTCCGCGCGTGCAGTTTGGCGAGATCGATGGCGCGGTCGTCATCAGCTCTGACGACTTCCTGGTGGCGCGCGTGCCTCCGGGCGCCTCATCGGGACCGGTCGTCGTTTCCACCAACGGTCAACTCAGCAATCCCCACGAGATTCGCGTCGCCGCTCCCATCGCGGAAAATCTGCACCCCGTGACCAATCCCGCGCTCGACGAGGAAGGCAATATTTATGTCACCTTCTCCGGTTCCCGCGGACAGAAAGTGCCCGTCGCAATTTTCAAGATTGACACCAATTACACCGTCAAGCCGTTCTTGTCCGATCTGATGAATCCCACCGCGATCGCCTTCGATCGTGATGGCCTCATGTATGTCTCCTCCCGCTTCGACGGAGCCGTTTATCGGGTCGCCAAGAACGGCACCATGTCGAACTACGCCGAGGGCATGGGGATCGCAACCGGAATCGCCTTCGATAAGGACGAGAACCTGTACGTCGGGGACCGCAGCGGCACCATCTTCAAGATCGCCCGCGATCGTCAGATCTTCGTCTTTGCCACGCTCGAGCCTAGCGTCTCGGCGTACCATCTCGCCTTTGGCCCGCACGGCGACCTGTTTGTGACCGGGCCCACAACGTCCAGCTTCGATTGCGTGCACAAGGTCGATCCGCACGGCAACGTGTCCACCTTCTACCGCGGGCTCGGACGTCCCCAGGGCCTGGCCTTTGACGTGGACGGCAACCTCTACGTCGCCGCTTCCCTCTCCGGCAAGCGGGGCATCGTGAAGATCACGCCTGAAGGCAAAGCGGCTCTGCAAGTCGCCGGGCAGGGTCTGGTCGGTCTCGCCTTCGCGCCGGGCCGTTCCGCCGTGCTCGCGACCACCAACAGCGTTCATCATCTCTCGTGGAATATTCAGGGCCTATTGACGGTCACCGAGTAACTCCGCGTCTCATCGTTTAAACTCTTAGCGTGCATGCCGAGATCATCGCCATCGGTTCGGAACTTCTGACCCCGTTCCGTCAGGACACCAATTCCCTCTTCCTGACCGAAAGACTGAACCAGCTCGGCGTCGATGTCGTCTTTAAGACCATCGTGGGCGACAATCTGCCGCAGCTCACCCAGACCGCCAAACTCGCGGTCTCACGCTCCGACATCGTGCTCTTCATCGGAGGCCTCGGCCCCACCGAAGATGATCTGACCCGCGAGGCAGTTGCTGCCGCGCTTGAACTCAGGCTGCAGCGCGATCCCGAGATCCTCACCCGGATCGAGCAGCGCTTCGCAGCCCGCAATTTCAAGATGACTCCCAATAACGCCAAGCAGGCGGATGTCATCGTGGGCGCGACCGTCCTTCCGAACGCCAATGGCACCGCGCCCGGACAGTGGATCAGCGGCAAATATGAAGACCGCGAGAAGTTCATTCTGCTGCTGCCCGGTCCACCCCATGAACTCAAGGCTCTGTTCGACCAGCAATGCATGGAGCGCCTGCGCGCCAAGCTTCCCGTGCAATTCATCGCCACCCGTGAACTGAAGATCACTGGACTCGGCGAATCGCACGTCGATGCCCGCGTCGCGCCCATCTACAAGCAGTTCACCGATATCGAAACCACCATTCTGGCCGGCGCCGGCGAGGTTCAGCTGCATCTGAAAACCCGTGGCAAATCCCTGGACGCCGCCCAGCACCGCGTCGACGAACTGGCGGAGAAGCTCGAAGAGGAACTTGGCGACCTGGTTTTTTCCGACAACGGCGACTCCATGGAGCAGATCGTCGGATATTTTCTGCAGATGCGCGGCGCGACTCTGGCGGTGGCCGAGTCCTGCACCGCTGGACTCATCGCCGAGCGAATCACGTCCGTGAGCGGCAGCTCGCGCTATTTTCTCGGCGGCGCGGTGGTTTACTCCAACGAGTTGAAGACGTTGTTTGCAGGCGTTTCTCCGGAATTGATCCAGAAACATGGCGCCGTCAGCCGCGAAGTGGCCGCGGCGCTCGCAGAAGGCATCCGCAAAAAATGCGGTGCTACGTTTGGCATTGGCGTTACAGGAGTCGCCGGGCCCACCGGCGGCACTCCGGAAAAGCCGGTTGGCCTGGTCTTCCACGGGCTGGCCAGCGACACCGGAATCGAAGTCGTGGAGCGGAATTTCCCCGGAGATCGCAAGCGCGTCCGCTGGTTCGCCAGCCAGCAGGCTCTCGACATGGTCAGAAGAAAATTGATGTAGAGGTCGAGCAATGGAGAGACGGGCGTCCCCGCCCGTCCAGTCGCGTAGGTACGTCAAAACCCTTGCTGCACCAGCCTCTCCAGCGTGATGGGACTGTTGCCCGAATCGCCCGCCATCATCTTCTCCACATATTTCGCGATCATGTCGACTTCCAGATTGATGGGGTCTCCGGGCTTCAGCGAACCGAGATTCGTCATCTGCACGGTATGCGGGATGATCGCAACCGTCACTTCCGTCCCTTCAATCTTCGCCACCGTGAGGCTGATACCTTCGATGGAGAGCGATCCCTTGAAAATGACGTAGCGCGCAAGTTCAGGCGGGATCTGGATGTGCAGCCAGTAGTCGTCTGCGCCCGGAATGCGGTCGAGCGCCAGGAACGTACCCGTGCCGTCGACGTGGCCCTGGACCATATGCCCGCCAAAGCGTCCGTCGGCCCGCATCGGGAGTTCGAGATTGACGTGCGCGCCCGCCTTGATCCGCGAGAACGAAGTGCGGTTCCAGGTTTCTTCAGCCAGATCGGCCGAGAACGATTTGGAAGTAATCTCGACCGCCGTGAGACAGACGCCGCTCACGGCGATACTCGCCCCCTGGGTGAGTTCTTTCACCAGTTGCGTCGAGGAAACCGTCAGGCGGTGGTTGTTCTTTTCTTCTTTGACGGTAAGGACTTTCCCGACTTCTTCAATGATTCCGGTGAACATGGTGACCTCCGGGAGGAATTCATCATGATAAGGCAGCACTCGGCATTCAGCACTCAGCATTCAGCCGATGGAGCGACGGAGATGTTTTGGCTGAGTGCTAAGTGCTGAATGCTGAGTGCTACTCAGCGTACGGATCCCTGAGATAGCCCTCCACCGCGAAGTCTTCTCCGAAGCGGTGCAGACGCAGCGAGCGCACATACGCCGCGTCGCTCATGCGCTGGAATCCCGGGCCGGAAGCGAAAGGAACTGCGCCGGTTCCAGCGAGAATCTTGGGAGCATAGTAGAGAAAAACCTTGTCGACTATGCCGGAAGCCAGTGCGGCTCCGTTGACCATCGCGCCGCCTTCGATAATCATGCTGGTGATTTCCACTTCTCCCAGGCGCTGCGCCACTCCCGCCATGCTCGGACGTCCATCGGGCGAAGCATAAGGAACCTGCTCCACCCGGATGCCGTGATCGAGCAGGCGCTTCTTCTTGTTCTCCTCGGCAAAGGAGCAGAGCACCAACACGTCGTTCTGCGCACTCTTGACCACCCGCGATTCGAGCGGCAGGCGCAACAGCGAGTCGACAATCACCCGCAACAGCGGCCTTCGCCGCGGCAGTCCGCTGCGGTCGGTGAGCAAGGGATCGTCTGCGATCACCGTGCCCACGCCCACCATGATGGCATCGTTCTGATGCCGCAGTTCGTGCACGTGCGCGCGAGCGGGTTCACTCGTAATCCATCCTCCGGTATTGCCTCCGGCGCCATGCTCGGGAGGAGTCTGATCCTTTCCCGGCGGCGGAGCAATCTTGCCATCGAGGGTCATCGCGGCTTTCAGCGTGATCAGCGGAGTGCCGTAGCGGATGTACTTGGCGAACGCTTCGTTGAGTTCCTTCGCCTCGCGTTCGAGAATGCCGGTGGCAAGCTCCACTCCAGCGGCGCGCAAGCGGGCGAAACCTCGGCCGCTTACCTGGGGATTCGGATCAGCCATGGAAGCGACCACCCGGCGAATGCCCGCGGCAATGACCGCGTCGGCGCATGGGCCGGTCCGTCCCTGGTGGGAACAGGGCTCCAGATTGATATAGAGGGTTGAGCCGCGCGCCTTGGGCCCGGACTGCTCGATGGCGAGAACCTCGGCGTGTTTTACACCGTCATAAGTGTGAAAGCCGGAGCCCACCACTTCCCCATCCACGTCAACCAGAACCGCGCCCACCAGCGGATTGGGCGAGGTAAGGCCAACACCGCGCCGCGCCAGTTCGAGGGCGCGGCGAAGAAACATTTCGTCGGTTTGACCGGGTCTAGCCAAGAAAAGCCATTATTTCACTAATGACACAGGAAGCAGCGGGTTTAGAAAAACGACTTTTTCTCTGTGTCTCTGTGGTAAAAGGTTCTTACGCGAACAGAGAATCCACGAAATCCTTGGGATTGAACGGCAGCAGGTCTCCTGCCTTTTCGCCCACACCTACATAGCGCACGGGGACACCCAATTCGCGCGAGATCGCGACCACGACTCCGCCCTTGGCCGTGCCGTCAAGTTTGGTGAGGACGATCCCGGTGACTCCTGCAGCCTCGGTAAATAAACGCGCCTGCTGCAGGCCGTTCTGACCGGTGGTGGCGTCCATCACCAGAAGAGTCTCGTGCGGCGCCCCGGGGATGATGCGTTGCGCGGTACGTCGCATCTTCTCAAGCTCATGCATCAGGTTGGTCTTGGTGTGCAATCGTCCCGCAGTATCCACGATCACGTAGTCGGTATGCCGGGCTGAGGCCGCCTGCAGCGCATCGAAAAGGACTGCCGAAGGATCGCCGCCGGGCCTGGTCTTGATCACCTCCGTGCCCGTCCGCTGTCCCCAGATGTCGAGCTGCTCGATGGCGGCGGCGCGGAAGGTGTCGGCGGCACACAGCAGCACCGTCTTGCCGCTGGCGCGAAACACTCCCGACAGTTTGCCGATCGTCGTGGTTTTTCCGGTGCCATTCACCCCCACCACCAGGATCACCTCAGGCGTGCCATCCACTTTCTGCACTGGACGCGAGTTGGCCTTATCCAGGATGGATAAGATCTCTTCCTTCAACAAACGCTTTAACTCGTCGACATCCTTGATCTGCTTGCGGTCCGCCTTTTCGCGCAGCTTGTCCAGGACTTCGTGCGTGGTCGTGATGCCCAGATCGGCGCCGATCAGGGTCGCTTCCAGATCGTCGAGGGTATTGCGGTCGATTTCCTTACCGAACGAGACCACTTCCTCAATACGCTCGCTGAGGTTTTCCCGCGTGCGCGTAACCGCTTCCTTCATGCGGTCGAGGAAACTGGGTTTCTGCTGCTCGTCCAGGCTGCCAAACAGGGTCTGAATCATAGGAATGCCAGGAGTTCATTATAAGGGAGCGGCGGGAAGGCAGAGGTCACAGGCGAAATGCAGAAGTGAAGTTTCGGGTCCCGGCAGGTTTCTAGTTCTGCATTCTGACTTCTTACTTCTGAATTTGGTTTAAACGCTGGAACTCTCGACCGAAGCGACGGCCTCGGGAGCAGCTTGAGGAGCAACCTGGGCCGGCGCCGGAGTGGCGGCTGCCGGCTTGCCCGCAGGCATGCCCGGCTTCTGTACGCGAATCTCGCCGCGATGGTAGAGCGCATCCAGGGCAAAGACCGGGATGGGATCGAGACGCTTGCCCGAAAGCGAGTGAATGATCCGCAGCGCGTCGTGCACTTCGTGCGCCTGCTGGTAAGGACGATTCGTGGTCAGCGCGTCAAACGTGTCGGCCACGGCGATGATGCGCGGCAGCAGCGGAATCTCATCGCCCTTCAGGCCGTGCGGGTAGCCGCGGCCGTCGAGCGATTCATGGTGCAGTTCGATGCCCGGAATCATTTCGGTCAGTTGTGGCACCGGGCGCAGGATGTTCGCGCCCTTGGTGGTGTGCGTCTTCATGATTTCGAATTCTTCCGGCGTCAGCGCTCCCGGCTTCTTCAGAATGCGGTCTTCAATACCGATCTTGCCCACGTCGTGCAATTGCGCCGAGACGCGCACGATCTCGATGAAGGCCGCGTCCATGCCCATTTCCTTCGCAATCATCATGGAGTAGCGCGTGACACGGTCGGAATGGCCGCGCGTGTAAGGATCCTTTTCGTCGACCGCGCCGGCGAGCATCTGGATCGAGCTCATGAACAGCTGGCGGTTCTCCGACGCCGCCCGCTTCAGGTCAAGCACGAAGTGCTCGAGTTCGTCCGACATGGTGTTGAAGGTGTGCGCCAGTTCGCCGATCTCGGTGCGGCTGTTCAACTTCACGCGCTGGGAGAAATCTCCGCGGGCAATGGCGCGGCTCGATTCGGTCAGCACTTCGAGAGGATTCGTGATCAACCGCGCCGCCAGAATGCTGATCGCCACGCTCAGGAAGACCGCCAGCATCGCCAGCAGGCGTGCCGTGCTCTCCGCTTCATACACTCCGCGATAGGCGTCGTTGCGCGGCTTTTGCACTACGACGGCCCAATCGAGGTTGACGACCGGGCTGTAAGTACCAAGCATTCTGATGGTAGTTTTGTCCTGCGTGATGTTGAATTCCCGGGTGGCCGCCACCATCTGCGCCTTGCTGCCCTGCTCCACGAAGTTCTTGACGATCTCCGCGCTCGACATGTCTTGCCCGGTGGCGTAGCCCATGGTCGCTCCGGCCACCAATCGGCCCTGGCTATCGACCACATAAGGCGTCAGGCCCCCGCGATTAATCTCCTGCAGCCGTCGAATCAGGAACTGCAGATCTTCGACTGCCCCAATCATTCCCAGAAAACGCCCGCCATAAGTCACGGGAGCGCTGACCAGCATGACCGTGCGCTCCGACTTTCCGCTCCCCACGACCAGTGCCTGGCCGTTATAGGCCCGGCCATCGCGCGCGGCGGCGTAAGCCCGCTCCAGTTCGCGCTGCAGAAAGGCGTCGGGAGCGATGCGACCCGCCGAAATTCCCTTGGCTTCGGAGTTCAGCAGCGTGGCGTACGCCAGGTCGGAGGACGAGGACACAAAATTTTCGAGCAGTGCGCGCAACTCCGGCGTCTCCACATGCTCGTCGGTGATATCTCCTCCGCTGGTTACCTGCAACGCCGACGACAGGTTGGCCAGCATCATGCGCAGCGATTCCTGGTGCTGCGAAATATCGTCGGCCAGCGAGCGCGTCACGGTATTCTGCAGCAGCCGTTCGTTGGTGATCAGGCGGTCACGATTAATGCGTTCCACCTGCGCCGAGTAAAAGTACATCGGCACCACGCTGATCAGAACAAGCACACTCAGAATGACGTAGAGAATGGGAATGCGGGCCGGGATGGGCAATTTGAGTGGCAAAGTGGCGATTTCGCGAACTCAGATATCCTTGAAAGTTTACCTTCGGATCGCCGCCCGCACCCGTTACGGAGGTACCCTGACAAAATGTGTCGTTTGAGTAAGTTTGGCAAGATGCGCAAGGAGTTCGCATGACCGCAGAGTGGGGATTTCTGGTCATCTGGGAGTTCCACGTAAAGCCGGGCGTGGAAATGGCCTTTGAGCAGAGCTACGGCCCCCAGGGCGTGTGGGCGAAATTCTTCCGGTCGGGGGAAGGTTTTGTCGCTACGGAACTGATCCGCGACCACTCCGGCCGCTACCTGACTATGGACTTTTGGGTTTCGGAGAAAGCCTACGACAACTTCCGCAGACAAAATGCCGGCCGCTACAAGAAGATCGATGCCGAGTGTGAAGCGATGACTGACAGCGAGACGGAAGTAGGGAGGTTTGCCCGGGTACCCGGGATGGCTGTCAGTTCTTAGCGCTTTCCGCCGAGAAATTTTTGGCAGTAATCAGCTGCGGTAGAGTCCGGTTTCACTCTTGGCCGTGCGGCTCATCAGATCACGAATGGCATCTCCCGGAGACTTGCCGTCATGCAGAATGGCATGCATTTGTTCGGTAATTGGCATCTCGACACCGTGCGCGAGGGCGAGCCCAACCGCCGCATTGGTAGTAAAAACGCCTTCCGCCACCATGCCGTGCATGCCCCCCAGAATTTCGGGGAGTTTGCGTCCCTTCCCCAGTTCGACGCCCACGCTGCGATTGCGCGAAAGCCCGCCGGTGCAGGTGAGCACCAGATCGCCCAGTCCCGCCAGTCCGGACATCGTCTCCTGCCGCCCGCCGCAAGCCACCACTAAGCGCGTGATCTCCGCCAGGCCGCGGGTAATCAGGGCGGCCACCGAGTTATGGCCAAGGCCCAGTCCGTCGCATACTCCCGCCGCGATGGCGATAATGTTTTTGAGCGCGCCACCCAGCTCGACTCCAGCGACGTCGTCATTGGTGTACACGCGGAAACGCGGATCACTGAACTCGCGCTGAATGGTCTCGGCGAGAGCGACGTCCGCTGAGGCAACAGTGATCGCCGTGGGATCGCCGCGCGCCACCTCCTTCGCGAACGTGGGACCGCTGAGGGCCGCAATGCGCGGCGTGAATCCCCGCGCATTCCTCACCCGGTCGGTGATCACTTCCGACATCCGCATCAGCGTGTCGTTCTCCAGTCCCTTGGTCGCGCTCACCAGCGGCATCTCGGGAGTCAGGTAGACGTGCATCTGCTCGAACAGGGCTCGGCAGTGGTGCGAGGGCATCACGCTGACCACGATCTCCGCCCCGGTCAGCGCTTCCTTCCAATCGTTCGTCGCCGTCACCGTCTGCGGAATCGTTTGTCCCGGAAGAAACAGCTCGTTCGTCCGCCGCGCCCAGACCGATTCGCGAACTTCTTTTTCATGCGCCCACAAGCGCACAGCGTGCGTGCCCTTCCGTCCCAGCACAATGGAGAGCGCAGTGCCCCAGGCGCCGGCTCCGATCACGGCGATCCGGCTCATCCCCGCCTCGCTTGAAACCGGCTTTCGGTCCCCGCGAATAAGCGCCGTATGTTTTCGTGGTGTTTGACAACGATCAGCACTGAAGCAGCCGCCATGCATGCCAGCATGCGAGGACGGTTGTGGTAGCCGTCCAGAAACCAGGCGAGGACCGGAAACAGAGCTACTGCCGTGATGGACGCCAGCGACACGTAGCGAAACGCGACGACGATGAGCGCGAAGAGCGCAATCATCGCCAGGATGGCTTTCGGCGCAAGCAGGATAAACGAACCTAATCCGGTCGCCACGCCTTTCCCTCCGCGAAATTTCAGCCACACCGGAAACATATGCCCGATAACCGCCGAGAGAGCCGCAACCCCGGTCAAGAAAGGATGCTCCGGGAAGACGGCTCGCGTGATGGCAACCGCCGCCAGTCCCTTCAATGCATCCAAAACCAGAGTCAGAATGCCCAGCACGGGCGAAGTCCGCGAAACATTGGTCGCGCCAATATTCCCGCTGCCGCTCTGGCGGATGTCTTCTCCGCGAAAGACCTTCACCAGTACGTACCCGAAGGGAATCGATCCCAACAGGTAGCTCCCGGCGATGGTGAGGATCAATCCTGTCATGGATGCTCACGCTCAGACGCTTTCACTGCAGAGCGAAGGCGGCCACTTTCTTGTAACGCGAGCCGCCGCGCCCTAATTCACTTTCAAAGAGGAAGAATTCGCGCGCCGTCATCGTACCAAACTGCGGAGACGGCAAGGCTCCCAGTTTCTCCTGCAGGCGCTGGAAGTGCCGGTTCGGGCCGTCGTCTTTCTGACGGCGCGGTGCTCCCGAGCCTCCGCCGCCTCGCGCCAGGGTCAAATGAGGGCTGAACGGATGATCTTCCTTCGCGATGCCGAGCTCGGCCAGTGCCTCATCCACTCCCTTGGCGAGGCTCGCGAGCTGCGGGCCGCTTTCCATGCCCACCCAGAAAACCCGCGCGGATTTCGGAGTAGGAAAAAATCCATAGCCTTGCAACGTCAGGGTTACAGGCTCGGACCGCAGACCCGAAAGCGCGTTCTTGATCGGCTCCACGGCCTCGGCGGATTTCTCTCCAATGAATTTCAGAGTCACGTGCAAGGACTCAGTCCGCAGCCAGCGCGCATCGGGCGCGAAGCCCCGTACGCCATCCATAAACAGACCTATGCGCTCACGGATGCCGTCGTCGAGATCGAGAGCCACAAAAAGTCGCATGGGAGCGTCCACTGCCGCCGTTCAAACTTGCAACTCCAACTGATCCAGCTTCAGAAACTCCTGCACAATCGGCTCCTCGCACTTCTCCATCTCGGCATAGGTTCCGAAGAACAGAACCTTGGCGTCATGAAGGAACACCACACGGTCGGCCAGCTTCTTCGCCAGCCGCATGTCGTGCGTCACCACCACGCTGGTCAGGTGCAGCTGGGCCTTCAGCCGCTTGATCAGATCGCCCAGCAGCTGCGCCATCAGCGGATCGACCATCGTGGTGGGTTCGTCATACAGCACGCATTCCGGCTGCGCTGCCAGTGCGCGCGCGATCGCCACCGAACGCTTCATTCCCGTCGACAGATCTGACGGCAACAGATCGCGCATCTCTTTCACGCCCACCATTTCGAGCAGTCCGTCGACGATCTGCAGAATCTGTTCCTCCGACAAGTCTCGCCGTTCGCGCAGCGGAAAGGCCACGTTCTCTCCCACCGTGAGCGAATCGAACAGGGCCCCGTTCTGAAAGACCATCGTGACCTTTCTTCCGAATCCGCTTCCATCTGTTCCTCGGTGTAATCGGTCACATCCTGATACGCCACGATCACCCGCCCCCGGTCCGGCTTCAGAAAACCCATCAGCAGGTGCAGCGACACCGACTTGCCCACGCCGCTGCGCCCCAGGATGCACACCGTTTCCCCCGGCATGACGTTGAAATTCGCATCCTGCAACACGTGGTTATCCCCAAAGGATTTGTAAACGTCCTTGAACTCGATGTAAGGCCCGGTCGCTCCGTCGCTAGCCATGGTTCCGTTCTCGGTTCGTTGGTGTCTTAACTCGGTACTCGCTACTCGGTACTCAAAACTTCTTCCCACTCTTCCGGCGTATTCAGATTGCGAAACATTGCGGAGGAGAAACCGTGTTCCAACAATTCTGCTTCTTCAATGATTCTCGTCTCCACTTCCGCAAACAGTGGATCGATCTTGTTCTTCCCGGCCTCGAGCGACCGCCGCGCAATCTCGGCAAAGCTTCTCTGGTAGACGCCGCACAATGGCTGCAGCCCGCCTCCGGCCCGGGGCACTGTGACCACGGCCGCGCCCTTGCCCGCCTCGGCGATCAGCCAGAGCACAAAAGCCCCTTCGACGAACGGCATATCCACCGCCAGCATGAAATTCCACTCTGTCCTGCTTGCCGCCAACGCTGCGTGGATCGCTCCCAAAGGCCCGCGTTCACGATACACGTCGTCGATGACCGGACCCGACGCTGAGAACTTTACGGGATCGCCAACAATCTTCACTTCCCCTACTGCCTTCCCTATCTCCAGAGCGCGCGCCAGCAATGTCCGTCCCCCCAGTTCCAGAAACGCCTTATCGCGTCCCATGCGGGTGCTCTTGCCGCCCGCGAGAATGAAGGTGGTTACCTCGTCCACGTCGCCGATGATACACTCCCTCGGTTTTCCGTCGCGGTTTCCTTGCAACCTGCTCCTGTCGTTCCAGTTGCCACGTACAGTATGCCAACTACACGAAAGTAACCTACACAACTGCCCGACCGCGTTAGATGATGGGGCGTCCGGTGCTTCCGGCCGGAACTCATCATGCCTCAAAAGCTACTGGACGTTCTTATGCTTGGGCGTTGTTCGCACGAGTTCTCCTGGCCGCGGCGTGCCGCTGACGGCCATTACTATCAGGTCTGCCTGCTCTGCGCCGCCGAATACCAGTACGACTGGCAGACCATGAAGCGCACCGAACGCGTGGATCGCGCGGCGCCAGAGAGTTCCACCGCCACCCGGCGCAACCGGACCCACAGCAAGAAGCCTACCTGGGTTCCCCGTGCCCGCCGGCTGAAACTGGATGCCCCTGTGCGCTACCGCGTCAAAAATTTGGGCAGCTGGTTTGAGGGCGTCATCGCAAACCTCAGCCAGTCCGGCGTGCTCATTCAAGGTCCCCAACAGTTGCCCGCCAATACGCTCATTGAGATGGTGTTTGAGATGCCGGAAGAGATTTCCGGCCAGAAAAACAGCAATGTTCTTTGTCAGGCGAGAATCACCCGTTCCAAAGAACCGAAAAAAACCGAGGAAATCATAGGACTGGCCGCCTCCATTCTCGACTACAAATTTCTGCACCAGAGCTAAGCGCCAGCTTCGGATGCCCAGAAATCCGCTTGTCGGAAGAACGGGTCGGCCCGGTACCAGACCGGCTTCCGCCCACAATTTTGCTCCGGCACCGTCACGCTTCTGCATCTAAACTATTACAATTGGGTCAATATTCTGAGGAGTTACCTTTATGAAGGCGAGAGCATCGCTATACCTGACCTCACTCGTGTTTCTTTTGGTCTTGGGCATGACCCTCGGCTGCAACAAGGCGCCGAATGACGCCCAGATTACCAGCGACGTGCAGAGCAAGATCAACGCAGATTCCGGACTGCAAGGCAAGCAACTCGGAGTTCAAGCCGAGAATGGAACCGTGACCCTCTCCGGCACCGTGGATAATGAAACCCAGCGCGATGCCGCGGCCCGTTACGCGTCCCTGGTTCCGGGCGTTAAACAGGTCGTGAATAATCTTCAGACGGCGCCCCCGCCACCAGCTCCGGCTCCGCCGGTAGAAACGGCCCAGGCTCCGCCGCCCCCGGAACCGAAACCCGCTCCCGCGCCGAAACCGCGCGCGCGGCACCATGAGCGACCTGCACCTGTTATGGAAGAAAGCTCCCCGGCCCCGGCGGCTCCGGTTGCAACCGCTGCTGCCATGGCTCCAGCGGCCCCGGCACCACCACCGCCACCGCCTCCGCCGGTCAAAGTCACCATCCCCTCAGGCACCACGATGGCCGTCCGCCTGGTCGATACCGTCGATTCCGAAACCAGTCAGCAGGGCCAAACCTTTCACGCTACCCTGGATTCGCCGTTGGCCGTTGAGGGCGACGTGGTGATTCCCAACGGAGCTGATGTGGAAGGCCACATCGTTACCGTGCAAAGTGCAGGCAAGTTCGCCGGACAATCGCTCCTCGTCCTGCAACTCGACCGCATCCGCGCCGGCAGCAAGTATTACAACATTCAGACTGACCAGTACCAGCGCAAGGGCTCGTCCCGCGGCAAGAACACCGCCGAGAAAGTCGGCGCCGGCGCTGGTATCGGAGCCATCATCGGCGCCCTCGCGGGTGGCGGCAAGGGCGCAGCCATTGGCGCAGCTGCCGGTGGCGGGCTGGGTGGCGGCGTTCAAGCCGCAACCAAGGGACAACAAATCAAACTGGCTTCCGAGACCGTCCTGAACTTCACCCTGCAGGCGCCGGTCACGGTCCTCGAAACCAGAAATCCTAACGAGAACCGCCCCAGGCTCGATAACCCCAACCAATAGTCACAGTTTTCGGTTACGGGGGCGCGGCCTAAACCGCGCCCCTTTCCTTTTTCTAACCGCTCTCCCGCCAGCCACCTGCACGGCTTTTGTGTTGTTTCTCACTACCATTTGTGATGTGCCTCACAGTCAGGCGTGCACGCCACTCCTACACTGAGCGGTGGTCGAGCAGTTCGACCAGCTTTCCCGCAGTTATAAGGCAGTCATAAGGAGGAACATCATGCCCGCTCGGAAATTCATCTGGATTCTGGCGGCCCTGGCGGTTTTTGCGTTCGCTCTCGCGGCGCAGAACCAGCCGCAAGCGGCTTCCACTCAACCCGTGATCAAGCACGTCCCCATCAAGAACACCTCGCCGGCTTCCGGCCAGGAAATGTACTCAACCTACTGCGCGGTTTGCCATGGCAAGGATGGCAAAGGCGCGGGTCCGGCGGCTGAAGCTCTCAAAGTGCCCCCTGCCGATCTGACCATGCTGGCGAGCAAGAATGGCGGCAAGTATCCCGCTCTCAAGGTCTCAGCCGTGATTCGCGGTGAAGAGGTCTTGGCTGCCCACGGCTCCAGAGAAATGCCGGTTTGGGGAAAACTGTTTTGGAGCATCAGCGAGGGACACAACGGCGAAGTCCTGCAGCGCGTCGTCAACCTCAACAAGTACATCGAGTCGATTCAAGCGAAGTAATTCGCGAACTGTCTTGCCCGGGGCATGATCCTCTTGGCCGTGCCCCTTTGTTCCCATCCCCAACCCTGCTACAGTGTTCCTCGCGGCGCCTTCTTGGGACCGCCGCTTTCTCCCGCGTATCGTTCGTAATTCTGGTTCGAACCGGCGACCTCTTTCGCCCTCCCCATGGCCGACGATCACAATGCGCCATCCGGAACCCGGCCCCGTCATTGGGACTGGCGCCTCCGCTATAGCGGAGCCCTGGGTGCCACCGCCATTGCCCTCTGGGCCTGGTATCTATGGCCGGTCATGCATCAGGATCCCTTCATCATCTTTCTCGCCGCGGTCATCGTCAGTGCCCGCATTTTCGGATTCGGGCCCGCTGTGCTTTGTACCATCGCTTCGGGAGTCGCCCTCGACTACTTCACCCTTCCTCCCCGTCTCAATTTTGGCCTGTCCGCCAATGACGGCGAGCGGCTGGTGATCTTTGTCGTGGTTTCGGTTCTGACGGCAGGTTTGGCTCGCCAGCGCTCGCGCGCCGAAACTCGCGCCGACGAAGCCCGTGGACGTATGGCCGCCATTGTGGAGTCGTCTACCGACGCCATCTTCAGCGCCACCCCCGACGGCACCATCACCAGTTGGAATCGCGGCGCCGAAAATCTCTATGGCTACTCCGCTGAAGAGGCGATCGGCCGCCATATCTCGCTGGTGGCTCCCGCGGAAAAAATCGACGAGGTCAATCGCAACACTGCCCGTTTGAATCTGGGAGAACCCATCGAAAGCTTTCAGACCGAGCGCCTGCGCAAAGATGGGACCCGTATCGTGGTGTTGCTCTCCATTTCTCCCCTGCGCAGCCGCAATGGCGAAATCATCGGGCATTCCGCCATCGCGCGCGATATCACCGCGCAAACTCGGGCCGCCGAATCCTTGCGCCGCAATGAAAAACTCGCCACCGCCGGACGCCTGGCCGCGGTGGTGGCTCACGAAATCAATAATCCCCTCGAAGCCGTTACCAACCTGCTCTATCTGGCGCGCCGCGATCCTGACCGCCAGGCCGAGTATCTCGACCAGGCGGAAAAAGAAGTCCAGCGCGTGGCTGAATTTGCTCACCAGACCCTGGGATTCGTGCGGGAGAGTTCCTCCGCCACGCTGGTGAATGTCGCCGAAATCCTGGAGCAGGTTTTGCAGCTCTACGTGCGGCGCCTGCAGGACAAACACATCCAGATCGAAAAGCGATACGGCCGCGACGCCAGTCTTTCTGGCTTCCCCAGCGAACTGCGCCAACTTTTTTCCAACTTGATCATCAATGCCATGGACGCCATGCACGATGGCGGCCATCTCCACGTCCGCGTCCGCCGAACCCGCCGTTCGAGCGGTCCCTCGCCAACTGGCGTGCGCGTCACCATCGCGGACGACGGCGCGGGCATTGCACGCGCCGACGCGCTCCGCATCTTCGAACCCTTCTTCACCACGAAAGAGGATTTCGGGACCGGCCTCGGTCTTTGGTTCTCGCAAGGCATTGCCCAAAAGCACGGAGGAGCCATACGCTTCCGCAGCCGCACCGCCGCGGGCAGGAGTGGTACGGTGTTTTCCGTGTTCCTGACCGACATCATCTCCGACACGAAACCGCAACCTTCCACCTTTGAGGAGATGGTTCGCTAAGGAAATGCCGACTCTCCGTGTGCTCTGAGAATCGGGGAATCTGCGCCCGAGCCGGGAAGAAGGTGGACCACTCATTGCGCGCTCGCTTGCAACGAGTGGCCCTCCTTGTCTTATCTCGCCACAAGACCGCTGGCGGACGTCGGAACTACCCGTCCCCTGCGTGAGCGAGGCTCAAAGAACCATATTCGGAGATGGCAAATCCCTGGATATTGCCGGTTCCAGGAGTGAGCACGTACAGAAATCGGGAGTCGTTACTGATGGCGGCGTCGAGTGGAGTACTTCCTGAGCCGGTCTGCGGTCTCCCCGTTCGCGTTAAGCAGCGCCAGACCGCCACTGAATCCGACGTTATACCCGGAGACCGTTCCGCTGCCGGTGTTGGTCGTATAAGCAAATCGCCCGTCATTCGTAAGCACCACCCAGCACGGAGCGATTGCTTGTCTGCGACCGAGGAAGATGACCGTCACCAGACGCGTTCGTATCGGTGAGCGAGTACGGAAGAAACGGCCCCCGCGTTCGCCGCTCCTCCGAATGCGTCGGAAACGAATACTTCTTCGCGCTTGCCGAAGGCAAAACCAAAAGGAGTCTGGCCGGATGATGCGATTACGGTCGGGCCGCTCGCCATTCCGGTGTTGTCAACGGAAAAGATGTCGATATTATTGGTGTTTTTTTCCGTGACCAGCAGGACATTGCCCGTCCGTATTGAAATGCGATCTGCGCTGGGCCCACCGATGCGGCACTCAGAGGCAATCCGCTTACGATCATGTGAATTGGCCACCCGCCTCCACGGTGAAACCGGCAATGTTGTCCGTGCCCCCCACGGCTGCGCCATTGTTGAGCACATACAAAACATGATGACTTACAGTAAGACTGATTGGTTGCAATCCTCCTGCAGGCACCACATGCTACGCGTCGCAGGCCATGCTCTTCAATTTGAAACACCGTTATGTTGTTGCTGCCGGCGTTTACCGCGAAAAGGTAGCGATTGGCCGCGTCGATCGCCAGCGCCCCCTGATTGCCGAGCCCCACCCCGCGTTCCGGTCCCACCGGTCGCGTACGTCCCGGCTGTAGAAAGCTGTCCACTCGCCGAGCGATTGAATACCATGACATCGTTTCCGGTGCTTGAATTCGTAAGTGTGTAAACGCGCCGGCCGCCGCCAACGCCGGCAGACTACCCAGCGCGATCGCGGCAATCAGCAGCATTGCGTTCTTCACCATCGACTTCATCGACTTCCATCCTTTCGCTGACGTGTGTGTTTTTGTTCGGCGAGGTGGAGCCGTAGGCATTCGTTACAAGCCGAGCCCGACCTGCATTCTTGCTTCTGGTGGGTTAGTCGATTGCGCAGGCGAAATCCCCCCTTCGTAATGGGGAGAACCGGTACAGCATCGACCGTATTCGAACTTGTGCTGAGGACGGATTCGGCGTGCGAAACACTTGCGCAACTCTTGCCACTCGATCTGGCCGGGGAGCGGCTCAGGCGCAAATCGTCTTCCTCAGGATTTCTTGAACTCACCGTAAGGACAGCCGCTCCAGGAGAACGGCGTGTTTTCCATATGCTCAGCAAACACACGGGCGTGACAGACGCGGCAGAAGTTGAGAGACTTTACCGTTTCACCCACCGGAGCGATTCGTACCAGTTGTTCAAACACGCACAGG
Organism: Terriglobia bacterium; assembly: GCA_963832635.1. GTDB lineage: Bacteria > Acidobacteriota > Terriglobia > Terriglobales > Acidobacteriaceae > DATFTE01. Next base: position 352,934 of record CAWHVH010000010.1, read on the forward strand.
TGCTGACCGCGAGTTTCGCTTTCGCTGAGGCTCATGAGCGGGCCGGCCTCCGTCAGCCGTTGCAAGAGCGCCGAATACACCTTGGCTTTCAGCCGCGCCGGGGCCGGCACGGACTCCGTCGGTTCAACCGCGTCCGCGATCTCCTTGAGGAACTTCTCGTCAGAAGGTCCGGCCATGATGCCACCTCTCTCGAAACTCCGCTCGCGCACGGGACAGCAACCTTTCGATTGCCTTCTCCGTCTTGCCCGTCTTCAGGGCCATTTCGCGAGCTGAAGCCTTTTCCCAGTAACGCCAGATCAGTACAAGACGATACCGTTCGGGAAGACCGGCCAGCACCCGCCATGTGTTCTTTTGTCGCTGATTATGCTCGAGGAATCCATGGGGGTCCGGGACCGAGGCCATCGCCTCAGGTTTTTCATCGTCCTCTTCGAACGGTTGTGCAGCCCGCAACCGTTCACGATAGTAATCTTCGACCTTGTGACGCGCGATTCCCATCACCCAGGCCTGCAGCGAACCACTCGCACGATAACGGCTCAGGCTCTCCCACGCTGCCAGAAAGACCTCCTGGACCAGATCGTCCACTTGGTCGTACTGCGGGGCTAGACGCGAACGCACATAACCATACAGACCATCCGCGTAGCGGGCCACGAATTCCGCGGTCGCCTTGCGATCCTTGAGCAACACCGCCGCAACCAGTGCTTCGTCTCCGTCGGCCGGTACGCTGATCGCCTGAGGTTGCACTGGCACTTTCTGTGCAAGAGGGTCCACCCGCTGATCCTACTAAGAGTAGTAGTCGCGCGAGAAGGAAAGTTCTCCCCCGGAATAATTTTGCCGATGGGCGACGCCAATCTTCAGAGCCAAGAGAGCTTGCGCAGTATATTGCGCCGTATGCCCACGCCATGATCCCAGTCGCCGCCCAGAAGTGAGGACGGAGCTTTGGCAGACCCGCTCCCCGCGCACTCCCGGCGGAGAGCGGGCATTTCCCCACCTCATTGCCCGCCAATCACTTACCGCCCCATCGTCCACCCGTACAGTGACCTTCGTACCTTAGTCCAGGCCCGTTGCGCCACCGTATAATCGAGGCGAAACCAGCAATTCAACTCTTTCGGCAAGGGGCACGGTGGACCCTGTTTTCGCAGTGGCGATTTTTGTCCTGGGGCTGGCCTTCGGCAGCTTCCTGAACGTGTGTATCTATCGCCTGCCACGCGATCTGTCGGTTGTCCATCCCGGCTCGGCCTGCCCCAATTGCAAACATGCGGTTCGCTTCTACGACAATCTTCCCGTCCTCAGCTGGCTCCTGCTGCGCGGACGTTGCCGCGACTGCAAGACTGCAATCTCGCCGCGCTATCTGGTCGTCGAACTCCTCACCGGCTTTCTGTTTCTCGCCTGCTACTGGCATTTCGGACTCACTCTCGCGACCCTGAAATACTGCGTCTTCGGATTTCTTTTGCTCGGCCTGATCTTCACCGACGCCGAGATGTTCCTGCTGCCCGACAAAATGACCCTGCCCGGCCTGGCTCTGGGATTGGTCGTCAGTCTCTTCGTCCCGGTGAATGATCTCGCATCGCAGTTGCTGCCGGGGATGGTTTCGCTCCCGGTGGATTCCGGCCTCGCCGCCCACTTCCTGTCTCTCGCGGATGCGGTCCTCGGCGCCGTGGTCGGTTCGGCTTTCATCTACGGCGCCGGCGCCATCTACCTGCGCGCGCGCGGCGTGGAAGGCATGGGTTTCGGAGACGTCAAGCTGATGGCCATGGTGGGCGCATTTCTCGGCGTGAAGCTGACCATCTTCACCATCTTCACGGCATCGATCGCGGGATCGCTGTTCGGACTCTCCACCGTCTTCGTCGTCTGGATGAAGCGCACTCGCCGCCGCATCGCCCGCAATCACGAATCGGCCAGCCAGGCCCGCCGCCGCGCCTGGACCTCCGCCTCGGTCGCCCTCCGCCATCATCAGATGCCCTTCGGCGTCTTTCTCGGCAGCATGGCCATGATGGCATTCTTCTTCGGAAACTGGTTCCTGCACTGGTATTGGGGGTTGCTGTGAAACTGCTCGCCAATCCCATTGTGATGCGCGCGGTTGTGCTGCTCATCGCCGCCGTCTTTTCCTTCGTCGTGGCGCTGTTCATCATTCGCCGCATGCGGCGCAGCCTTACCGAAGAGGGCACCCTCGACGACAACTCGACTTCGCTCGAGAATTTTCCGCTGCACACCTATCACGCGGTCATTCAGCAACTCAAGCAGCAGAAGCACGAACTGCAGAGTGAGCAGCAGGTGGAGCGCCGGCGCGCCAAGACTTCCGAGAACATCAGCTCGGCGATTCTGTCAAACCTGTCGAGCGGCGTTCTGTTCTTCACTGCCAATGGACTCATTCGCCAGGCCAACGTCGCCGCCAAGAACATTCTGGGATTTGCCTCTCCGCTTGGCATGAGCGCCGCTGAGTTATTTCGCGACGCCACCTTGCGCTCTCGCGATGCCGGCCCGCAAACGCTGGCCAGTGCAATCCAGGCGGGCTTGCGTGAAAAGATTGCCTTCCCGCGCATGGAAGCACACTATTTGACCCCCGCCGGCGAAGAACGCATCCTCGACGTCACCCTGACTGCGGTGCACTCGGCCACAGGAGAGGTTCTGGGTTCGGCGTGCTTGATCAACGATCAAACGGAATTGGCGCAGATTCGGCGGCAACAGGAACTGCGCGGAGAAATGTCGGCAGAGATGGCGCTGGAGCTGCGCAACTCGCTCACCACCATCTCGGGATATGCCCAGCAGCTGGCGGCCAGCCGCGATCACGACCTGGCCCGGCAGTTGGCCGCCGATATCGCCGCCGAAGCGGCCCACCTGGATCACACGATCGGCGGCTTCCTCGCTGCAGCCAAAGCGAAGGCAGCCGCGGAAATTTAAACCATCCGTGCGGCCCGACTCAATGGGGCGGCATGGAGCAGGAGCAACAACTATGAAACGCATCACTTACGTTTGCTTTGCGGGACTGATCCTGGCGGCTCTGGTTGCCATTCCATCGGCAGCGCAGTCCTCCGGCGACTCTCTCGCCGATTACGCCCGCGCCGCTCGCAAGGAAAAGAAGACCCCGACCAAGCAGTTCGATAATGACAACCTGCCCAAGAGCGACACGCTCAGCGTCGTCGGACCCGCGCCCGCCGGAGCGGACGGCAGCACCGACGCCAAGACCGATGCCAGCTCCAGTGCTAAGAGCGACGACCAGTCTACCGATGGCGCCCAGGCTGAAGGGCAACCCCAAGGGGAGGATGCCAACGCTCCCAAAGCCGACGCCAATGGGGACAGCTCGGCCCAGAAACCCGCCGCCGACCCCGCCGAGGAAGAAGCGGCCAAGCAGAAGATGTACGAGGAGTGGAAGAACAAGATCTCCGGTCAAAAAGACAAGCTCGACCTGCTGAACCGCGAGCTTGACGTCCTACAGCGCGAATACCGCCTGCGCGCCGCCGCCTTCTATGCCGACGCCGGCAATCGCCTGCGTAACTCCGGCAACTGGGATCAGGAAGACGCCAAGTACAAACAGCAGATCGACGATAAACAGAAATCTGTCGACGCCGCCAAACAGGAACTCGACGATATGCAGGATCATGCCCGCAAAGCCGGCGTTCCTACCGGCATGCGCGAGTAACCACCTACAAAGTCAAAACACGGGTGCCCTGTTCCTTTGCGTAGTCTGCAAAGGGGCGGGGCGTTTTTCATTTGACAGTCCTCCAACGCTCCCGGTCACTAGAGGCTCTGGTTTTTAAATCAACAATCAAAAATCGGAAATCGCCAATCTTCGCGCTTAAGGTTTTAGTTCTTTAAATCGACAATCGACAATCGTAAATCGTCAATTTTTTCGTAGTTTCCAGATCTGCTTCACATGATGCTTCCCGTGCACCCAGTGAAACTTCCTCCACTGCCTGGCGGTCAGCGGACCCAGGATGGGATGATCCAGAATCAAGGTTTCGCTGCCGTGCCGCTGGGCGCACTCCGCGATCAGCGCATCCATCTTGCGGATCTCCGGGCCAATCTCCGCCAGCACTTTTTCCGCCGGCGTCCCGCGCGGGCTCGCCTGCTTGGGAGATTTTCTTCCGCTGGGAAAATATCCCAGCCCCGTAACCACCGTCGCCGCCACCCGGTGCTTCAACGTCCGAGATCCCGCCAGCGGCCGGCCTTCCTGCAGGCAACGCCCGAAACCCTTCACCGTCCCCGTATAACTCAAATACAAATGCTCGAGCACCTCCACCGTGCTCCACTTCCCCGGCGGATGCTGCTGCAACTGTTCCGCGCTCATCCCGCTTGTCGCGGCGGTAATCGCTTCGTGCAACCTCGCGAGATACGAATCCATATCCGGCACCTCCGCGTGATCTAGTAGAATATGGTCCAGCGCTCCCAGTTACAAAATATCCTGATTGCAGGAAGGTGCCATGAAGAAGCTGCTGCTGGCGATGTTCTCTCTGTGTCTGATGGCAGGCTGTTCCTCCGAACCGTCCAAGCCGGCGGAAAAACCGCAGCCCAAGGAACCAGAATTCGTTACCGGCCGCACCGCCTTCCAGAAGTGCTATATCGCCGCCCGCGGCTGGGCTCGCGATGCCCAACCCTACCGCCTGCAATCGAAGATCACCACCGATTCTCCGGGAAAAGACGGCAAAGCCGATTTGTGGCAAGCGTCGTTTGGTTCCCCCACCCAGCGCAGCGTGAAACCCTTCACCTGGTCCGGAACCAGCGTCGACGACGCGCCCTCCCGTGGCGTCAACCCCGGCAACGAAGACACCTACATCCCCACCAATGCCTCCACCCAGATTTTTGATATGCAGTTTTTGAAGATTGATTCTGACCAGGCCTTTACCGAGGCCCAGAAGCACGGCGGCGACAAGTTGATCGAGAAGTCCCCCGACACGCCAATCTCCTACGTCCTCGATTGGACCCCGGCCACCAACCAGCTGATCTGGCACGTCCTCTACGGCAGCAATCCCGACACCGCGAAATTAAAAGTAGATATAAACGCCACTACCGGAGAGTTCATCCGAGTAGAAAAATAAGAGAGCGAGCCGGGATCCCCATGTTTCGCGCACTTTGCGAAACACGGGGATCCAGAGACCAGCTACTGCCGGCTGGCGACCTTCTTACCCTTCAATTTCGCGACCGCCTTCTCGGCTTCTTCCGAGAACGGCCCATGCGGCAATATTTTCAAATACGCTTCGTAATGTGACACGGCTTCGTCGGGCTGGTTCAGCTTTTCGTAGGTCTGGCCCAGGCGCAGGTTCGCCATCGCATCGTTGTCCTTGTAGACCAGAGCTTCCTTGTAACGGGAGAGCGCCGCGCGGTAGTTCTTCCGCTTGAAATAAAAATCGCCGACCTCAACATCCTTCGCAGCTCTGTGCGGATCCCAGGGATGGAACTCCTGCACATCGCTGGCGTCACTACTATCGTCCTCATCGTCGGGATCGGTGCTGCTGGTGGGATGATTCTTGGCATCATTCTTTGGCGGGCTGATGTCGGTCCGGGTATCGCGGCTGGAACTCTCCCCCGCTTCCTTCTCTCGGTCCGACCGCGGAGGCGGCTGCGTCGGCCCCGGCCCTTTATCCGACGACGGCAAGGTCTCGACCTGGGCCCAACTCCAAACGCTGCAACAAACCACGAAGATCAACCACACCAACAGACGTCGCATGCCAATATTCTAGCGCGTTTCACCTCCCGTTTCGTCCACCGGGTACCCCCTGTTGCGCAACGCCGCCCTCTTACCGCACCACCACGCCCGCATATCCCACCACCATGTTGCGATCGCCCGAGACATCTCCCGAGGTGGCGTAGCGCACGAGTTCGGCGCTGGTCGCTCCCAGGCGACGGGCGGCCGTAATCATCGCCACCACGGGCCCGAAGCCGCACATGCTGATGTCTTCATTCATCACCACGTCGTAAAGTCCGCGTGCGTCGAGACGCAGAATCGGCTCGATGGCTTTCTGATCCTTGATGCGCGTGACCTGATCGTTCTCGTAGTGATTCATGTCGCTCGAGGCGATGATCAGAATCGGTTCCTCCTGCGCCCGGACCACCTCGGCGATCGTCTCTCCCAGCGCCGCCAGCGGCTCGAAGTGCGCCGTCCCCAGCGCAATCGGCACGAACGTGAGGTGAGGATGCCGCGCCTGCAGGAAGGGCAACTCGACTTCCGCCGCGTGCTCGGCGCGGTGAGCGGTGGCATCCTCGGCGAGGAGCAAGAAGCTCTGCTTGAGCGTTTCCGCAATTTCGGAATCGATCGAGACCGGACCCAGCGGCGTCTGCCACGCGCCTTCGCTCATGATCGACAGCGGATGTCCCACGCCGGTGTGATTCGGGCACATCAGGATCGACGCGGCGGGGAACCGTGATGCGCGCGAACACCGCTCCGGCCACGTGCCCTGAGTAGACATATCCCGCGTGCGGAACCATGCAGCCGATGGCGGGCGCGGCGTCGGCACAAGAAGAAAGATAAGACTCGACGTCGGCCAGCAAGGTGTCAGGATGCTGCGGATAGAATCGTCCGGCGACGGCGGGTTGGCGGAGATTCGGGGCCATGGAAGACCTCGATCGAGCTGCGCGACCCCTTCATCTTACCAGTCCGGCGGGGCTTTCCGCGGGCTGCCGCTTCCCGCAGAGCGTCGTGGGTACATTAGATCGCGGTTTTCTAACCGCTGCCGTTCGCCAGGGTGCGGTACAGATCGGCGCTCTTCTCGAGCGACAAAGCCTCCGCTCGAACCGTGGGTTTGATGCCGGTTTCCGCAAGCGCGTTCTTCAGAATTTTCGCATCGTACGCCACCTTGAGATTGTTCCATAGCGTCTTGCGCTTTTGTCCGAACGATTGCTTCAGGAAGGTCACGAAGCCGGCTTCGGGGACGTCCAGCGACCTGAGCCGCGGCGTCATATCGAGACGAACCACGGTCGAGTGCACCTTGGGCGGCGGAGAAAACGCGCCCGGCGGGAGCGTGAACAGCTTCTCTACATCGGAATACAGCTGCGTGGTGGCGGAAAGCAATCCATACTCGCTGCCTCCCGGACGCGCCGCCATGCGGTCCGCCACTTCCTTCTGCACCATCAGCACCATGGTTTCGAAATATTGCCGGAATTCGAACAGGCGCAGCAGGATGTCGGAGGTGAGGAAGTACGGCAGATTTCCCACCACCCGCGCCGGATCCGGCTTGTATTCGATGCCGGGACGCGTATTGCCCGGCTTGGGGCCGAAGATGGTGTGGAAGTCGATGGCCAGAATGTCGCCCTCGATGATCTCGACATTGGGATAGAGGGCGAAATGCATCCGCAGCTGCGCCGCCAGCACCCGGTCGGTTTCAATCGCGATCAGGCGCCGCGCGCGTTTGGCCAACCGGCTGGTCAGCGCCCCGCGTGCCGGGGCCGATTTCGAGGACGGTCGCGCCCGCGAGATCCCCCAAGGCATCGACAATGCGCTGAATCGCGGAGTCACTGACCAGAAAATGCTGTCCCAACTTGGGCTTGCGCTGGGGACGCGCGGCAGAGACCTTTGGCACGTTGACCCTCTTTCTTTCCGGCGATTAGACTGACCAGTACACTCCGCAGAAAACTGTTGGCCGATAATAGTGTGCCACAAGTGACAGAAACACCATCATAACGTGCCGTCATCGTCCGGTCCTGGAGGGACGTCTTCATGCATATCGTCTTCGCCGCTTCCGAGTGTGTTCCATTCTCAAAAACTGGTGGTCTCGCCGATGTAGTTGGCGCTTTGCCGCGCGCTTTGGTTGCCCTGGGCCACCAGGTGAGCGTCTATGTCCCGCGCTACCGCCAGACCAAGCTGGCAGACCCGCAAACCGTGGTGCGCAGCATTACGGTTCCCTTCGATGATCACTACCGCTTCTGCTCGGTGGTGACCGCCGGCAAACAGGCGGGGGTGCAGTTTTACTTCGTCGACTACCCGCCGTTCTTCGATCGCGACGGCCTCTACGGCACCTCCTCTGGCGACTTTCCCGACAACGCCGAACGCTTTGCTTTGTTTTCGCGCGCCGTGCTCGAAGCCTCCAAAATCCTCGGCGTGCCTCATGTATTTCACTGCCACGACTGGCAGTCGGCGCTGATTCCGGTCCTGCTGCGCACCCAGTATTCCGAAGACCCCGCCTTCCGCGACGTGGGCACGGTCTTCACCATTCACAATATGGGATACCAGGGGCTATTCCCGCCCGACACGCTGCCCCTGCTGACCTTGCCCTGGGACCTTTTTGCCATTACGAAGATGGAGTTTTTCGGCAACGTGAACTTCCTGAAGGGCGCGCTGGTCTATTCGGACTTCGTCACCACCGTCAGCCGCAAATACAGCCAGGAGATTCAGACCACGGAATTCGGTTTCGGCCTCGAAGGCGTGCTGCACGACCGCTCCGCCACCGTCACCGGAATCCTGAACGGCGTCGACTATGACGAGTGGAGCCCGCAAAGCGACAAGTTCATCGCCGCCCGCTATTCTCCGGAGGCGCTAAGCGGAAAAGCCGCCTGCAAGGCGGACTTGCTTTCCGCCTTCGGCGTAGCCAATCCCGACCTGAAGCTGCCGGTCATCGGTATCGTTTCCCGCTTTGCGGCGCAGAAAGGCTTTGATCTGATCGCCCAGATCATGGACCGGCTGGCCCGCGAAGAGATGATCGTGGTCGCCCTGGGCAACGGCGACAAGCAATATGAAGAGATGTTTCTCCGCCTGCAAAAGCAGTTCCCGCAGAAGATCGCTGTCAAAGTCGCCTACGACAACGCGCTTGCTCACAAGATCGAAGCCGGCAGCGACATGTTCCTGATGCCGTCGAAGTACGAGCCTTGCGGGTTGAACCAGATTTACAGCCTGAAATACGGCACCGTGCCCATCGTCCGTGCGACGGGCGGCCTCGATGACACCATCGAGCCCTGGGATCCGCGCACCGGCAAAGGAACCGGTTTCAAGTTCAGCGAATACAGCGGCGAGTCATTGCTGCTGACCGTCAAGCACGCGCTGCAGGCCTTCCGCGACCAGACTTCGTGGCAGATCCTGATGCGCAACGGCATGAACAAGGACTTTTCCTGGAACGCCTCGGCGAAGGAATACGTGCGCGTGTATGAGCGAGTGCGGCAGGCGCGGGCGGTAGGAGCGTCGTAAACCTACCCCCAAACACACGCAGGGCACGCCTGCGCCATCTGGTGCAGGCGTGCTCTGCAGATTAGCTCGGGCTCTCTCCCAGCCTCCTTTGCATCACCACATGAAGTATTCGTCAGCGCTGTTGTTGCTGATATCTTTCAGTTTGGTTCCGTCGTAATTCATGCTGTAAATGTCGCCGTTGTAGACGAAGACGATCTTCGTGTTCACGAACATGGGATCCCAACTATCCGTCGTGGCTCCGGTGGTGGTGAGTTGGGTGACCCCGGTGCCGTCAATGTTGGCGATGTAGACGTCTTCTCCCGCGGTTTGCGTGCCTTTGCCATAACGGCTGAAGACAAGCTTCTTGCCGTTGGGCGACACGGACGGGAATCCGTCAAAATAGGCGGTGCCGCCGGGGTTGGTCAGGACTTTCATGCCTGTGCCGTTGGTGCTCATGATGTTGATGGTGTCGAGGATGTCGTCCTCAAAGACGATCTTGCTGCCATCCGGAGTGTAGGAAGGCGTCCAGACGTCCACCGTGGGTGTGGAAATCAGGGTTTCGGTTCCTCCCGAAGCTGGAATGGTGTAGGCTTGGCCCATACCGCCCGCCGAGTCATACTTCACGAAAATTACGGTTCGATTGTCCGGCGAAATCTGCGGAACATAGTGATTTTCCGCGTCATTGGTTAATTGCAAGGGATTGGAATTCTGCAGATTCTTCATATCCGCGACAAAAACCTGCTGGTATCCGTTCTGGTCCTCGGCGGTGCCCACGCCTCTCGTTCCGTCCGGTGAAAGTTGAACTGCCCAGAAGATGCCCCCCTGGGGCGATACCACATTTTCTCCAGTGCCGTCGTTCTTCATCAGGACGATGGAGTCGGAGCCATTCGCGATGGTATTCAGATAGGGTTTCAAGCCGGGTCCTGTCACTGGCTTCTGGGCGTAGGGTTGCGCGCGCAGACTCCCTAGCTCAAGCGAGTGGTGCATGGAAGCCGCAAGGCCCGCGCCAACCCCCGAAGATCGAATGAAAGCCAATTGCGAAGTGGGAACCACGGCATGCGTGGAATCACCGCAGCCCACCCATGCGGCGACAAGCATAAGCATAAGGGTAAGGAAAAAGATTTTGCGCATAAATGATCTCCTGGGAGATGACAAGCTCATGCCTGCAAGACGAAGAGGGGGAAACTGTAGACGCCGGGCCAAGCGCGCGGCGCGAGTCCTTCGTGCAGGCAAGTGTCTGCGCGTCCGCAGACCATTCACCTCCACCTACACGTCCCTCGAATACACCGGCGCGATGCCGAAAGCGACGCTTTTCGCAAGGGAAGATGACCAAATCCACAACGTGACCTTCCCGTTTTGAAGTCGGGTGGATATGGGAATTACGGCCCTTCCCCGAAAGTCGCAACCGTGGGTCACACTTCTGCTTCCGCCAAGGAATGAACGGATTGTCATGCAAGGAATGCCCCTGAACATTGACACATCCACACTTTCGCCGTACGCTCGCTTGCGAGTGTTTTCCGACACTTTTCTTGCCTTCTCGGAATCCGGAAGTGGCTGTCTACCCCTTCCTGCGGAGCTAGCTTGGTGGCTCTGTTCCCTGAAACTGCAGAATTCGCGCCGCTCAGAAGAGCGAAACGACGCGGAGCTTGCGTGCTCTTCGTGCCGAGGTGACCGCATCTCGCGCCAGGAGCCTTAGCGCCAAAGGAGCTCCCTGCGTGAAAGTTCATCTGATCAATCCCAGTAGTGTGTCGTTTGGAACCGCGGTGATCACCCCGCGCTGGCAATATGTGCTGGCCGCCGCCACACCCCGCTCCTTTGGCGATCCTCTGCTGGTGGACGAAACGCTGGCCCAGGTCGATCCCGAGAGCATTGCGGCGGGCGACGTCGTGGGCATAGGGATCCACACCGCAAATGCGTTGCGGGGATATGACGTAGGGAGGCAGGCTCGCGCCCGCGGGGCCTACGTGATTTTCGGCGGGATTCACGCGACCCTCTTCCCCCAGGAAGCGACGGAGCTGGGCGGCGCTCACGCAGTGGTCAAAGGCGACGGCGATCTGGTGTGGCAAACCGTTCTCGCGGACTGCCTCCGCGGTGCGCCGAATCCGCTCTATGTGGGAGGCCAGATCGAGGCCAGTGATTTTGTCGCCGCGCGCTGGGACCTTGTCCCCCGCAACCGCTACATGTGGGCGTCGGTGCAGACGGTTCGCGGATGCCCTAAGCACTGCTCGTTCTGTTCCGTCTGGCGCACCGACGGCCAGCGTCCCCGCCAGCGTGCCTCCGATGTCGTGATCGAAGAGATTGTGCACCTGCGCCGACTGGGGTTCCGCTTCATCGCCCTTGCCGACGACAATTTCTACCCTGTCACCCTCACCGATATCGAGTTGGCCGAGCAGCAGAAAAATGTCCAGCGTGTGAATGAACTTAAAGCGCTCCGCCGCGAACGTTTTGAGCTGATGTCGCGCCTGTCCCAGTTGCCGGACGACATGGTCTTCTTTACCCAGATCACCATGGAAGCCGCGGAAGATCTCGAGTTCCTCGACGCCATGAAGGCCGCTCGCATCAAAGGCGCCCTGGTCGGGGTCGAGTCGGTCACGCCAGAGGGACTGAAAGACGTTTACAAAGATTTCAACCTGGCCGGAGACAAGCTCGCGGAGCGTCTGAAAACCTTCCGCAGCCGTGGCGTCCACGTCCTCGGTTCTTTTATCTTCGGGCTGCCGAGCGATCGTCCGGAGACTTTCGAAACCACCGCAGCCATGGCTAAGATGGCGGATCTTACTTTTGCTCAGTTCGTCATGCTTAGCCCGTATCCTGGCACGGTCGATTTCATCCGTTGGGAGAAATCGCTAGGGCCGAATCCGCCCACCATCGCGGGCGTCCCGCTGACCCGGCGGTGGCTGATTCCGCAAGCGCTTCGTCCCAAACTTTATTGGGATCACCCCGTCATGTCGGCCGAGGAAATCCGCTCCCGCACCCAGAGCGTGTGGGATAACTTCTACAGTTGGGGATCGGTCTGGAAGCGCTCCAGCTTCATCAAGTCGAGCCGCGGACGTCTGGCGTTCGTCCTGATCTCTAGAATTTATCGCCACATGTACGCCGACACCGGCATTGCCACCGACAGCGCGCGCGTGACCTGGTCGGGACGATGGACGCGCTGGATGGCCAAGCCCTGCCGCCGCCTGTTTGCTGGAACGCCCATGCCCGACCTGGCGGTTCCGCAAGCGCCGGAGTGGTCTCCGGATGCCGTCCTGCATCCACTGTAGCGGCATTGGGAGTATTGGTATGCTGGTGAACGCTGCGGCGCCACCAAGTCATGCCCGACAACCGCAATCCGGAAGCCGCGTGGAGCTATCACAACGCGACCAAGCATTCCTACGCCAGCATTCGCAGCCATCCGCATTTCCTCGACTTCGCCAACCAGCCGCTGCCCTTCAAGGTTTACGCCACCCTGCCGCCGTCTCGCTTGCCGGGCGAGGTGCGACAGACCGGAGTAGCTGCTCTCTCAGCCATTGCTGAGAACGTTCCGCCCCGCGCCACCGCCCCCCCGGATTTGGAGTCGGTGGCACAACTCTTGTTTCTGTCCGCCGGCATCACCCGCCACAGGAAGTATCCGGGCGGAGAGATTTACTTCCGCGCCGCAGCCTGTACTGGAGCGCTGTATGAGGTCGAACTATATCTGGTGTGCGGCGACCTCGCAGACATTCCGGCCGGCGTGTATCACTTCGCTGCCGCCGAGTTCGGCTTGCGCCGGTTACGCGCAGGAGACTACCGCCGCGTCTTGCTCGACGCCGCGGGCGGAGAACCTGCCATTGCTCACGCGCCCCTGACCATCGTCTGCACCTGCACCTACTGGCGTAATGCCTGGAAGTATCAGGCCCGCACCTATCGTCATTTTGGTTGGGACAATGGCACGCTACTCGCCAACCTCTTGGCAGTCGGTACTGCCCTGGGCTTGCCCTCCAGAGTGATTTGCGGTTTCGTCGATGCGCAGGTGAATCAGTTGCTCGATGTGGACGCCCAGCGTGAAGTTGCATTTTCCCTGGTCGCTCTCGGCCACGGCTCTGCGGTTCCACCACAGCCACCGGCTGCGATGAACGCTCTCGGCTTCGAAACGGTCCCGTTGTCCCGTAGCGAGGTTGACTACCCGCTCATGCGGCAAATCCATGCTGACTCTTCCCTCCATTCGGCTGAGGAAGTCGCGTCGTGGCGAGGTCGAACCCCGCTTCTCCATAGTCCGCCGCCCACCGGGCCCGTGCTTCCGCTTCAGGCTTTGCCCGATACCGAGATGCCTCGCGACACCATTGAACAGGTCATTCTGCGGCGCGGGTCCACTCGCAGGTTTGCCCGTGCGCCGATTACCCTGGCACAGCTTTCCACCATGCTCGACCGGGCGACCCGTGGCGTGCCGGCTGATTTTCTTGATCCCATGGGATTTCTGCTCAACCAGCTGTACCTGATCGTTCACGCCGTGGAAGGTCTCAATCCCGGCGCCTATGTTTTCCACCGCGACTCGGGAGCGCTCGAGTGTCTGAAGCAAGGGGATTTCCGCGATCAGGCCGGCTACCTGGGTCTGGAGCAGGCGCTGCCTGCCGATGCCGCCGTCGACGTCTTCTTCCTGGCCGACCTGCGCGCGATTTTCGAACGTTTCGGCAATCGTGGATATCGCGCCGTGCAACTCGAAGCCGGCATCCTCGGTGGCAAGCTGTACCTCGCCGCTTACGCACAGCACCTCGGCGCCAGTGGCCTCACGTTTTACGACGAGGATGTCGTCCGCTTCTTCTCACCACACGCGCAAGGGAAGAGCGCGATTTTCCTGGTAGCCCTCGGCAAGAGTGCCAAACACACTTCATGACGATTGCCCGATAGTGTTCTGGTTGGCCGCCTCGCGAGCCGCTACCCTTGGCTGCTACAATCGCAAAACACGTCCTTCGTTGGTGTGTGCCATGCCTGCCTTCCTCAAGACCATCTTCCACGTCGACATGGACGCCTTCTTCGTCTCGGTCGAAGAACTGTTCGATCCCACCTTGAAGGGCAAAGCCGTCGTTGTCGGAGGACAGAGGCACGAGCGCGGCGTGGTTTCGGCGGCATCCTACGAAGCCCGCAAGTTCGGTGTACATTCCGCCATGCCGCTGCGCACGGCCGCCAAGATGTGTCCCCAGGCAATCTTTGTCGACGGACATCCCGAGCGCTACCGCGAATACTCGGAAAAAGTCCACGGCGTGTTGACTTCGTTTTCCCCGCAGGTGGAGATGGCCTCCATCGACGAAGCCTACATCGACATGACCGGAACCGAGCGCCTTCATGGCCCGCCGCTCCGCGCCGCACACCGCCTGCATCAGAAGATGAAATCAGACACTCAGCTCAACTGCTCAATCGGCATCGGCATTTCGCGCCTGATTGCGAAAGTGGGATCGGCGAAAGCGAAACCCAATGGCGTGCTCTGGGTTGTTCCCGGACAGGAAGCCAAATTTCTAGCGCCCCTCGACGTCCGCGACATTCCTGGCGTCGGCAAAGTGACGGAGAAGAATCTGCAGGAGTTGGGAATCCGCCAAGTCGGAGATCTGGCGCGCTTTGAAGAATCCTTCCTCGAAGAACATTTCGGTAAGTGGGGTCTCGCGCTAGCCGGAAAGGCGCGTGGAGAAGATGCCGGAGGATGGTTCGACACCGAAGTTGGCGCCGATACCGACGCCAAGTCCATCAGTCACGAGCACACCTACAACGAAGACACGGCCGACGTGGAGCAAATGGAATCGACGCTGATGCGTTTGTCAGAGATGGTTGGACGCCGCTTGCGCGAAGCCGGCTTGCACGCTCGCACCCTGCAACTGAAGCTGCGCTACAAAGACTTCACCACCATTACCCGCGCCCACACGCTGCCCGCTCCCACGCAACTCGATACCGAGATTTTCGAGCAAGTCCGCCTCCTCTTCCGCAAGAACTGGAAGAAGGCAGCGCAAGTGCGTCTGCTAGGGGTACATGCCTCAGCCTTTGAGACCGCGGGCGCCCAGGGAGACCTGCTCGAAGGCAACCGCCGCGAGCGCTGGCAAAAGGCCTTGTCAGCAGCAGACAAGCTGCGAGATCGTTTTGGCGAGGGAAGCGTCTCGCTGGCAACGGGAATGAAAGGCAAGTTCCGCGAACGCACTCACGAAAATCCCGCAGGTTTGCCAGGAAAGAAGTAGCAACTACCGAGCAACGCCCTCCAAGAACCCGCTCCCGGAGAAACGCAGCTTGGCAGTTGCTCCCGGCCTCGTGCCTTTCCTAACCACTCACTACTAGCTGCCGTTCCCCACCAAAAAAACCAGGCCGCTCCTTGGGGAAGAAGCGGCCTGTGTTGGCGAAGTCCTCCGGGGAGGAGGGGAAAACCTGGTTTACATCGACGGCGGAGTCGTGGGCGTAGCCGTGGCGCTCGGCGTCGTCGTGTCAGCCGTGGTATTCGTCATCAACCGCACATCCACGCGGCGGTTCTTGGCGCGCCCCGCGGCGGTCTTGTTCGAATCCACCGGTTTATCTTTTCCCAGCCCGATCAAATAGATCTTGTAGGCCGGAATGCTGTGCTGCGCCGCCAGATACTGAATCACCGAATCCGCCCGGCGCTGGCTCAGATCGTAGTTATAATCCGCGGCACCCACCGAATCCGTTGCGCCTTCCACCGTGATGATGTATCCCTTGGTGTTCGGCACGTCGGTGGCGAGCTGGTCGAGCGCTTCTTTCGCCTGTTTGGTCAGCGCGTCTTTATTAAATCCGAAATGCACCGCGGTCTCGGTCACCACACGATAATTATCGAGATTCGCAACCGTATTCTGCAGCGAGTCAACGCGATGCACGGCGTTGTCCGCCGACGTCTGCGCGTCCCCGGCAGTCTTCCCGGCCGCCTGCGCTTTTTCGTCTACTTCCGCCGCTTTCGCCTGCACCTGCTGGATGCCGGCCTGCGCGCGCGCGTCCACGTCTTTGATGTCTTTCGAATTCTTTGCGGTCATGTCGTCCAGCTCATTGGTCTTGTTTATGAGCGGAGTCGTTTCCTGGCGAACGTAATTTTTGCTGGCGCAACCTACGGTCGCCGCCATGCTCCCTGCCAGCAGAACAATTAACGAAGTGCGATTCATCGTTGTAGGGCTCCTTCCCTATCTTAAGAACGTAATCTTGAGTCCCTGGGTTTTCTGAATTCTGGGGCCGCTTCGTTCGCGCCCGCACTTAGGAATAAGCACGAGCGATGCCAAGCCGCCCCAGCCGGAAGGGACATGGCAACTACAAGCTGGTCAATGAGATACAACCCATCATAGCAGGAGTGACAAAATTTGCGCGCGCAAAGCCGATAGCAACTGAGGAAATTTTATATGGTTGGACCACATGGACAACCGAACCCCGGGGGCCGCCGAGCGCCGGATCGAAGTCCCCGTCCGTCGCGAAAAGCCTCCGCGCCCTCCGCGGACGTTCTCAGCGCACTCTGCGATTTAAGGTTTTTCCTTCTTCTCAGCTCCCGCTTGTTGCGCCGGCAAGCCCGAAAATCGCCCTCATCGACAGTGTTCACAACATGCCGGGGATAAAGCTCACTCATGCGAATCCAACACAAGTCCGCCAAATCCACCTGTCGGTCGGCGTAGCGTTCAGCCAAAGCTGGGAGGCGTTCGAGATGAGCTGTGCAGCTAAATGCCGCTTCGCCAGTCCACAATCAAAAATCAACAATCAAAACTTGCCCCCGCATTCACTTCTTCCCCGCTCCGCTGTCGCTTTCCCATTCGCGTCCAACCCGATCACCACCCAGTCCGGACGCCCGAACCGGCAAGCCCACTCATCCCGTTTCGCCGGGTCGGCGTCGATCAAATAGACCGTCGGCGCATGTCTCCAGTCGCCCTCATTGAAATTCATAAACCTTGCGTTATACCCTTGCCCGCTTTTCAGAAACACCAGCGGAGCCTTCTGTTCGGCGGCAGCTGCGGCAATCCGGTGATAGGGGCCTCCCGCTCTCCACACGCTCGCGACCATGCCTTTCTCTTTCGCGATCTGTGTAGCCCCGAGCAGCAGCACCACGGCCAGCACCGCCCGCGAGGGCAGCATCCAGCGCCGCGCCAGCAACTCCAGTCCGCGCGCCGCCAGGATGGTCACGGCGAAGAAGCCCTCGAAGTGAAAGCGCGAACCGTAGAACGAATACGACTTTTCCGTGTGAAACAAGTAGGCAAGAATCAGCACGGCGAACAGGCCGGCCAGGATTCGCACCTCGCGGACTCGTTCCCTTTCCTTCACCACCGCATAAACCGCCAGCAGGAACACAAACGGGAACACCGAGAACAACGTATCTTCCAGGGTGCCCTGGCCGAACCTGTGGGTGAAATAGGCGATCAGTCGCGGATTGAAGGTCAGCTCTGAGGGCAGGTCCGCGCCTACCCGGGCCGCGTAAGGAGACAGCAGCGGGTTCCCTGTGCACAGGTAGTAGTAAAGCATCGTGCTGGCCGCGCCCAGCCCGCCGAGAACCGCTCCCGCCGTCGCGATTTGCTCGCACAATTTTCTTTCGTCCCGCGTGTACCAAAGCGCAGCGACTCCCAGCACCGCCGCCTCCGCCGCAGCGCTATAGGGCCGCACGTGCAGAGCAAATGCCAGCAGAGCGAAGGCCCACGCGAAGGGCGCAACCCGCTTCTCTTGCATCCCGCGGAAGACCAGCAAACAAGCCGCCGCCGCCAGCAGCGCGCACAGCAGGTGCGACAAGACCCGCACTCCGTGCGCCAGAAAAAAAGGAGAAAACGCGGTGAAGACTACCGCCAGTTGCGCTGCCGCATTGGAAAATGTGTGCTTTGCGATGTAGAAAGTAACCGCCAGCAGAGCCACCGCCAGCAAGGGATTCAAGAGCCAGGGCAGTCCGACCCAATCTCCCACGACCAGCACCAGAGGCCAGCCGGGAGGAAAATGCGTGAACCATCCCCGCTCGGTCAGCACATGGTTCTGATAATCCAACTCCGCCGGAGTCTCACGCACGTCAGCCGTCGCACCCGGCAACGACGCGGCGGTCACGTGTCCGGTCTCAAAGATGCGCGCCTGGAATTCGTAGCAGGACTCATCCACCGGATTCGCCGGGCTGCGGTATTCATGCCACGCGACCGGAACACAAACCGCCAGAACTGCAAGTCCGGTCGCCAGAGCAACCCGCGGCATCGACAGGCTGCCAATGCCCGCACCCCGCAAGCCGTGCAGATACCACAACACAGCCGGCAAAATAATGCCGTATTCAAATGCAAGACCGAGGACTTCGAGGTACGGCTGGTCACGCAGGAAGTGCAGGATCAGCAGGTAGACAAAGCTGACAGCCGCCACCAGCCAGATGCGGCGGCGCCACGCCGGGGCGATGCTTTCGATTTGCAATTCAACCTCGCAAACCCCAAACCGCCCCATGCGTTCAGGTTAGCAATGATAATACGATGCGGCTCCTTACCGTGGTAACCGCAGTAAAATAGAAGTTTCCGTTCAATGGACCTGCAGGGGAAAATCCGGACTTTGCCCACCGAACCCGGCGTCTATCTCTATAAAAACGCCGAGGGAGAAGTCATTTATGTGGGCAAAGCCAAGAATCTGCGCAGCCGGGTCAGCTCCTACTTCCATCTGGGACGCAGCGAGGACGCGAAAACCGGCACCCTGGTGCGCGAAGCCGTCGATGTCGACTACATCGTCGTCGCCAACAACAAAGAAGCCCTGGCGCTCGAAAATCACCTCATCAAGCAGAAACAGCCGCGCTTCAACATCCTTCTGCGCGATGACAAGACCTATCCCTACATCCAGTTAACCCAGGGCGAACGCTATCCGCGCGTCTATGTCACCCGGCGCCTGCGAAAAGACGGCAGCTGTTATTACGGCCCCTACTTTCCTGCGAACCTCGCTTACCGCATCGTCGATCTCATTCACCGTCACTTCCTGGTTCCCTCGTGCAAAGTGGATTTAACCCGTTATCATCCGCGGCCTTGCCTGCAGTACTACATTCATCGCTGCCTCGGTCCCTGCGTCGAAGGACTGACCACGCCCGAGATTTATCAGGAAGCAGTGCGCGACGTGAAGCTGTTTCTCGAAGGCCGTCCCACCGATCTCGCCCGTTCTTTGCGCGAGCGCATGGAAAAGGCTTCGGAAACGCAGGAGTTTGAGCGCGCCGCGAAATATCGCGATCTGATCTCGACGGTCGAGCAACTGCAGGAAAAGCAACGTATTGCCGCGGTCGAAGGCGACGACGCCGACGTCTTCGGATATCACTACGAAAACGGCATGCTCGCCGTAAACCTGTTCCACATGCGCGGCGGCAGAGTTCTCGACCGCCGCGAGTTCTTCTGGGAAGACCTGCCGGAGTTTGAAGTGACTCCAACAATGGCGAGACGGACATCCCCGCCCGTCCGGAGCCAAGCTCAACTGAGTTCTCTCCCGATCATTTTTTTTCTTCTCTGCTCAACCAGCTCTACATCGGACAGCCGTACATTCCGCGCAACGTCTATGTTCCGGTCGATTTCGAAGACCGCGAAGCGCTCGAAGATCTGCTTTCCGAACAACTCGCCGACGAAGGCGGACGCGCAACCCGGGTGCATATTCTGGTTCCGCAACGTGGCGACAAGCGCGCGCTTATCGACTTGGCCGGAAATAACGCCAAGCAGTCTTACGATCAGCGCTTCCGCGTGATGAAACCGAATACCAAGGCCATTCAGGAAGCTTTGCAGGATGCGCTGGGACTCGCCGAGCGCCCGGAACGCATTGAGTGCTTTGATATTTCGCACATTCAGGGCGCTGAGACCGTGGCTTCGATGGTGGTGTGGGAAGACGGCCAGATGAAAAAGTCCGATTACCGCAAGTTCATCATCAGAACCGTCGATGGCGTCGACGACTTCGCTTCCATGCGCGAAGTAGTGACCCGGCGCTACAAGCGCTTGCAGGAAGAAAAGAAAAAGCTTCCCAGCCTGATCCTGATCGACGGAGGCCTGGGACAGTTACATGCCGCCGCAACCGCGCTCGAAGTTCTTGAAATCATTAACCAGCCGCTGGCCGCGATCGCCAAGCGCGAAGAGATCATTTACGTCTACGGACAGGAAAGCGAACCGGTGGTGCTCGATCATCACTCGCCGGTGCTGCATCTGGTGCAACTGATTCGCGACGAAGCTCACCGCTTCGCCATCACCTTCCATCGCAAGCGCCGCCAGATGCGCGACCGCTCCACAGAACTGCTGGAGATTCCGGGAGTTGGCCAGACCACCACGCGCCGCCTGCTGCAACACTTCGGCAGCGTGCAAGCGGTAAAGCAAGCCGACTCGGCAGCCTTGTCGGCAGTCGTGACGCGAACCCAGGCAGACGCGATACTCAATCACTTCCGGAAGTGATCTCCGATTTTCGAGTGCGGGCTGAAAAGCTGCTGCTTTTCTTCGCGCACTTTGCGAACTTTGCGGTAAAAAAGCTTTTAACCGCACAGGACGCGGAGAGTCCGCAAAGGGACAAAGAAGACTCAGCGGCCTCCGCGGATTTTCTCGGCGCTCTCCGCGTTTTAAGATTTTCGGCTTCCAGCACGCCATCAGAATGCCTTGCAGCTAACAATACGTCGAAGGTCGGAGAGACAGCATCGCGATGCTGCGGTGCGTGAGGAGTGCCCATGCAAGGCCACTGCCAGGCTCCAGGATCGACGTTTGGAGCAGCGGTGGACCTGGAGGTCCATTTTCGACGCCAAACCCCTGGAGAGCGCTCCTAGCCACGCTAGCGTCGATTTATATCTTCAGGATATAGTCCGGTAACCACAAGATATTGATTCCACAGGAACGGTTTCCAAGTGATTGATTCTGCGTAGACCCGATTTGGGATTCGAGGCAGTGCCGTCCGCTGAAGCGGACACCCGGCTTCCCTCTTCCCCATCGAGGCTTCTGCGAACCAGGCTCTGCTAAACTAGCGGCCTTCTATGAAACCACTGCATTTCGGTATCGCACTTGTGTTTCTGGCGGGAGTCGTGGCCGCGCAATCGGCGCCGGACTCCGTTGCGCCGCAGGAGAAGCATTTGCGCAACATCACGCAACTGACCTTCGGCGGACAGAATGCCGAGGCTTACTTCTCGGCCGACGGCAAGAAACTGATTTTTCAATCCACGCGCGAGCCTTACAAGTGCGATCAGATCTTCACCATGAATCTCGACGGTTCGGATGTGCGCCTGGTCTCGACCGGCAAGGGACGCACCACGTGTTCTTACTTTTTTCCCAACGGAAAGAAGATTCTCTACTCCTCGACCCATCTGGGAGATGCCGCGTGTCCTCCCAAGCCCGATTATTCCAAGGGATACGTGTGGGCGGTGTATTCGAGCTTCGATATTTTCACCGCCAATCCCGACGGTTCGGACGTAAAACAGCTGACCAAGACTCCGGGCTACGACGCCGAAGCGACGTTTTCGACCGACGGCAAGAAGATCGTTTTCACTTCCCTGCGCCATGGCGACCTCGACATCTACACCATGGACGCCAGCGGCAAGCACGTGAAGCAATTGACGCATGAACTGGGATACGACGGCGGACCCTTCTTTTCGCCCGACGGCAAGTGGATCGTCTATCGCGCGCATCATCCCAAGCCGGGGCAGGAGACGGACGACTACGTCGCGCTGCTCAAGCAGAACCAGATTCGTCCGACGTATCTGGAATTGTGGCTGATGAAGGCCGACGGCAGTGCGAAGCGCCAGATCACGAACCTTGGCGCAGCCAGCTTCGCGCCATCGTTTTTTCCCGATGGCAAGCGAATCATCTTTTCGTCGAACGTAGGATCGACCGGCGGCATGGGCAATTTCGAACTGTACTCCGTGGCCCTCGACGGAAAGAACCTGGAGCGCATCACCTTCACCGAGGGCTTCGACGGATTTCCCGTGTTCAGTCCCGATGGCAAGAAACTGGTGTGGGTTTCCGGACGCAACGGGAAGGTGCCGCATGAGACCAACATCTTCATCGCGGACTGGACTGAGTAGCGAATTGTTGATTGTTGAATGAAGAACCAAAACCTTTAAAGCGCAGAGAACGCAAAGAACTGCCGCAGAGATCGCTGAGAAGATCTTTGAATTGATTGGCCGCGGGTTTTTCAATCGTCAATCGAAAATCGAAATCGCTTATAGTGTCTTCCCCGATTGCCCCTCATCTTGTCCTGTGCTAGTCTGGTTTTCTCCTGAGAGCTTCAGCCCGAAGCTTCCACATCTTTCATTATCCGCCACCTCGTCCATCGACCTAAATCAACGCGAGAGGAGTATCAACATGGCAAATCTTGATCAACTCAAGACCAAATATCAACGCGTTCTCGATGCGCTGCTGCAGGAAGGCGCGCAGGTGGATGCCGTCGATCTGCAAGGCGAACAGCTTCACATCAAGGCAATGGTGGATTCCGAGGCCAGCAAGAACCGGATCTGGGACACCATCAAGGCCGTCGATCCGACCTTTGCCGACCTCAAACACGAAATCAGCGTACGCCAAGGTGATCAGATGTACATCGTGAAGTCGGGCGACAATCTCTCGAAGATCAGCCGCCACTTTTACGGCGACGCCAACCAGTACACCAAGATCGCCAAGGCCAACAATCTGGACAATCCTGACCTGATCAAAGTCGGGCAAGAGTTAAAGATTCCAGCGGCGTAAGTTTACCGAGTACGAGGTCCCACCTTTCGCAGAAGAGACCGCGGAAGGTGGGGCGCCTCGCGGCTTTGTCATGCCGGATGACGTAACTGCTTTGATCCCTGCCAAACCAGCCATGCCACCGTTCCTAACATTCCCAACCATCCCAGGGTTCGAATAACTCCTGCGATCGAGGTGTCGTACTGGAGCACGCCCAGGTTCGAGAAGATGGTGTGCCAGTCGTGCTCGACGAAATCGGAGTCACCGGCGGTGACCAGGGGCAGCGCCATGGCGCGCGCGTCGGCCATGTAGGTGGCGGTGTAGAGCCAGTTCTCGAAAAAGAAAAACATTGCGAAGGCAAACGCCGTGGTTTGCCGCTGGGTGAAGAAGTAAATGGCGAGGGCCAGCGGCACGGACCACTGCAGAATGGTTCCTCCCCAGATCATGAGCGTGGGCCCGAACCAGCCGAACAGCAGGTGTCCGCCTTCATGAACGACGAGATTCGCGAGATCGATGAACAGAAACGCTCCGTGCATCTGGAAGGCATAGAGCAGGAACAGGGCATAGAACACCAGCCACGCAATCAGCGCGGGACGCGAGACCGGACGCCAATCTTCCTCGGCTTGCGTCCAATCGGCGACGGCCTGGAGATAGGCGTGCATGGTGGAAGTCTAGAATGTGGGACAGCTTTGGGGGAGATTACCGCGGTGCTGGGAGTTGGGGACGTCCGTCGCTACATGTTCCGTGCACTCCGCTGATTCAGATCTTTTTTCAGATACGACTGAATGTTTGGGGGTAGGTGAGAGCCGTTCAAGATTTCGCGGACGATGTTGGCGGGCAGCGAGCGGGCGAATTCGATGGCGCGGGCCATCGGAGTTTTGGCGTTGCGCAGAAGCGCGACGCGGACTTCGCGACGCACCGACCATTTGGGATGACGGCAGACGGCTTCGACAAAGGACGCGGGAGAGTTGCTGCGGGTCAGGGCACGGATGATGGCGGCTTCGGTGAGGCGGGAATTCTCGAGCGCGGTGGTCATCACTCGTGTCTCGGCGTCGGAGAGCAAGGCGCCGGCGACTCTTCCCGAGGCCTGGCGCGCCAGCGTGAGCCGTTCTCCCGTGGAGATGGCTTCCAGACGATTGATGAGAGCTTCGTCGGCGGCCATCTTGATGTCAGCGGGAACCACCGGAGTGAGCGCGACCTTCATCAGATCGAAGGTGAACAGGTGGCGCACCATGGGGAGGGAAACGTGACGCGGCGTGCGGAGATGCTGCGCCAGCGCCAACTTCACCTTGCGGCTTTTCATGGCGCCGCCGTTCTTGCTCAGCGCTTCGAGCGTCTCCGGTGGAAGGTCGGTGCGCTTCAGCAGAGTGAGGGCAAGATCTTCACTCAGTGCGGGATCGGCGGCCGCGGATTTCAGAGTATCGGCATCCGTGCTGCGGATCGCGGCTTCGAGGACGGGGTCGGTGGTTTCGGTGGCCATAGCGCCGGTCTTTCGCCCCTTACGGGGCTTGCGTCCTCTGCTGACGGTTTACCCACGGCTTGCGCCGCGGGCTGCATTCTTTCGCCACTTCGCAGCTGTCACGAGTAAGAATTTCAGCCGTCCCTACGGGACTTGATCTCATCACCCTTGCCTTCCCGGCGTTGAAACGCCGGGCTATTGGCAAACGTCCCCACGGGACTTAATCCGAGCCGCCTTAGGTGCTCGCTGCTCCGCGCCGGGCGAGGGCTAATGCGCCTTGCGACCGGGTCGACCACGGAGGGCTGCACTTCCGCGCCGCGACACGCGGAATGGACACTATTGTAGAAAACCTGGCGCACCAGAGCGGAGTTACGAAAAACTCCTCCTACCATGGCCACTGGTACCTTCTCGCCTTCGGCGAAAAGACGTCCGATGACCGCCTGGGTACAGCCGGCCAGTTCGTTGCCGGCGAGACTTAGAACCCGGCGGGCGAGGACGTCTCCGGCATCGGCTGCGGCGAGCACGGCGGGAAGCAGCGCGGCGAAGTCGGCGGAGGCGTTGGCCTTGACGATGAGTTGCTCGTCGTTGGCAGCGCCGAAAAGCTTGCAGGCGCTCTCCAAAAGCGCGGGGGCCTCGCCTTCATCGCGGGCGCGCAGGGCGGCGCTGAGGGCGGTGCGGCCGATCCAGTGGCCGGAACCTTCGTCGGAGATGGCGAATCCCCAGCCACCGGCGCGCGCGGTTTTTCCCTGGGCATTGCGTCCGTAGGCGATGGAACCGGTGCCGGCAATAGTGATGACGCCGGGCCCCGCGCCGAATGCCGCTTCAAGAGAAATGACGGTATCGCCGACCACTTCGATGTGTCCTTGGACCAGGTCGGCGACGATTCTGCGGATAGCCTCCTGAATTTCGGCGCGAGCCGCGCCGGCAATGCCCACACAGGCGCGGTCGATGCGGGAAGCGTCGATATTGGCGACGGTGCATGCCTGGCGGATGGCGGCGCTCAGAGCCGTGCGGGCGGATTCCTCTCCCACGCGCACGATGTTGCTGCCACCGGCGGATCCGCTGCCGAGGACGGTAGTTTCATCGCCGATCAGGCAGGAGGTCTGGCTGCCTCCGCCGTCAATGCCGAGAAAGAGAGTCACGGAGTAGTTTTACCATGGAGCAAATCTTAAAACGCGGAGAACGCGGAGAAATGCCGCTGAGGTCGCCGAGAAGTCCCGCCCTTCGCACGGAACGCGAACGACCTCCACTTGCGATTCTTGGTTCCGGGGGAAGATCGCCGGGCGGAGCGAGGGAAATGCAACTACCCTGAACTGAGGCATGGGCCTGAACCGGCTTGATCTCGCGATTATTGCGCTCTATCTGGCGGGGATTACCCTGTTCGGATTGCGCTTCCGCAAACGGCAGCGCTCGCTGCGCGACTACTTTCTGGCGGACCGCAACATTCCCTGGTGGGCGATTGCGCTGTCGATTGTGGCGGCCGAGACCAGCACGCTGACCATCATCAGCATCCCCGGCCTCGCCTATGACAGCAACCTGACGTTCCTGCAGGTGGTGATGGGCTACGTTGTGGGCAGGGTCATCATCAGCTTTGTGCTGTTGCCGCATTATTTCCGCGGCGATCTGTATACGGCTTACGAACTGATCGAACGCCGCTTTGGACGCAAGTTGCGTTCGCTGACGGCGGGGCTCTTCTTGGTCACGCGGGCGGCGGCGGAAGGTGTGCGCATTTATGCGGTGTCGATTGTGGTGGCGATCGCGTTGGGCACGGGGGAAATTGCATCGATCGCGATCATCACGGCGTTGACACTGATCTATACGTTCGAGGGTGGGTTGGCGGCGGTGATCTGGACCGATGTGGTGCAAACCGTGATCTACGTCGGCGGGACGCTGGTGGGGGTGTTCACCATTCTGCACCTGGTGCCGGGGGGCTGGGCGTCCATTCATAGCCTGGCCGCGAGCGCGGGCAAACTGCAGGTCTTCGATTTCACCCCGAGCGTGTGGGTTCCCTACAGTTTCTGGGCGGGCGTGATTGGCGGGGCGTTTCTGACGACAGCGAGCCACGGGACGGACCAGTTAATCGTGCAGAGGCTGCTGGCGGCGCGCAACCAGCGGCAATCGGTGACGGCGCTGCTTTCGAGCGGGGTGGCGATCTTCTTTCAGTTTGCGCTGTTTCTGATGGTGGGGGTGATGCTGTTCGCGTTCTATCGTTTGCCGTCGTCGAGTTTTGGGAAGGCGGACCGGATTTATCCGACATTCATCGTGACGCAGATGCCGCACGGGATCTCAGGATTGCTGATCGCCGCGATTCTGGCGGCGGCGATGTCGAACCTGAGCGCGGCGCTGAACTCGCTGTCGTCGAGTTCGATCATCGATTTCTATTTGCGGGGGAAGCGGAATGTGGATGAGCGGCGGCAGGTGCGACTGTCGCGCTTGGCGACTTTTTTCTGGGGATTGGTGTTGTTCGCGCTGGCGTTGTTGTCGTTGCACAAGGTGGGGCGCGTGATCGAAGTGGGGCTACAGATCGCGTCGGTAGCGTACGGAGCGTTGCTGGGAGTGTTTCTGCTGGGGGTGCTGACGCGGCGGGCAAATCAGAACGGCGCGATGCTCGGCATGCTGTGCGGATTCGTGACCGAACTTTATCTGTGGCTGGGAACGCGGGTGCCGTGGACCTGGTACGTGGCGGTGGGGACCACGGTGACCTTTGCGGTGGGGTATGGGGCGAGCTGGGTTCTGGCTAGGAAAAGCTCTTAACCGCAAAGAACGCGAAGACCGCAAAGGGCGCTAAGAAAAACCTTTTTTTATGAAGAGCTTTTAACCGCTGAGATCGCTAAGGTTTCGCAAGGATCGCTAAGAAGAACGGCTTTTTCTTTGCGGTCTTTGCGAAATCTTTGCGATCTTCGCGGTTCAGGCTTTGTTCATCCGATACATTGCGGCGTGCCGAATGTCACAGGAAATTCCTGACCTGGCTGGATAGATTGAAGCCATGCGCAGCAGCGACCTTACGCCAGAGATTATCGGGGCAGCGATCACCGTCCACCGGCGCCTTGGTCCAGGCTTGTTGGAATCGGCTTATGAGGCATGTCTGGCACACGAGATCGGAAAGCTGGGATTGCTGGTCGAACCGCAGAAGGCGGTTCCGGTGATTTACGATTCCGTCAAACTGGATTGTGGTTTTCGCGCCGATTTGGTGGTTGAGAAGAAAGTTGCGGTCGAATTGAAGTGTAAAGACGCATTGCATCCGGTGGATCAGGCGCAACTGCTCTCTCATCTTCGACTCTTACATATTCCAGTGGGCCTGCTCATCAACTTTCATGTGCTGCTTCTCAAGGATGGCATTCGGCGAATGGTGAACGACTATCAGGAGCCGTCCGACAAAAGCTCTTGACCGCAAAGTTCGCTAAGGTCTCGCAAAGATCGCCAAGAAGACCAGCTAGACGGCTAAGAAGGCTCTCCTTTCACGTATACTGCATTTCCACATGGCAAGTTCCCGCCCTGAGTTAGAGCGCGCGCTGGGGGTTTCTCACGCCGGAGCCATCGTTGTCGGCACCATCATTGGCAGCGGGATATTTCTTGTCCCCACCGAGATGATGCAGGCGGTCGGTTCGGCGAGGCTGGTGTATCTGGCGTGGATCGTGGGCGGCGTGCTTTCTTTTTTTGGAGCGCTCACCTATGCGGAACTGGGGGCGCTCAAGCCCGAAGCCGGCGGTGAATATGTCTACGTTCGGGACGCCTACGGCCCGTTGGCGGGGTTCCTTTATGCCTGGACAACGTTCTTCATCTCGAAGCCGGCATCAATTGCAACGATTACTACCGGGCTGGTCAGAATCCTGGGAACGTTCGCGACGTTTTCGTTTTTCTCGAAAGATGTGATCACGTCGCCGTTTGCGGTGACGTATGCGCAACTGGTTGCGATTGCGGCGACCGTGCTGATTTCGATTCTCAACTATCTCGGGGTCAAGAAGGCGGGCGAGTTTCAGTTGGTGTTCACGCTTTTGAAAGTCGGCATCATTCTTGCCATTGTTTTCATCGGGTTCAGTTACAGCGCGGGAAGCTGGGGCCACTTCGCCGATACCTTCTCGGGGGCGAAGGGAGGCATTACGGGTTTCATGGCGGCGCTGGTGGCGGCGTTGTGGGCCTACGACGGATGGAACGATCTCAACATGGTGGCGGGGGAGATTCGCCGGCCGGAACGCAGCATTCCGCTGGCGCTGATCTTCGGCGTGGCGACGGTGGGCGCGCTCTACATGCTGGTGAATGCTGCGGTGCAATATGTGCTGCCGGCGGCGGGGATCGCGGCGTCGCCGCGTCCGGCGTCGGATGCGATTGGGCTGGTGCTCGGTCCAGCGGGTGCGAGCGTGGTTTCGGCGGCGATGGCGCTCTCGATGTTGGTGACACTGAATGGAACCACCATGAGTGGAGCGCGCGTGCCTTACGCGGTGGCGCGCGACCGCTATTTTTTCTCGACGCTGGCGGAAGTGCACCCCAGGTTTCACACGCCCTCGGCGGCAATCGTGGCACAGGCAGTGTTAGCGATTATTCTTTTGCTGCTCGGGGGAAATTTCCGGCAGTTTTTTTCATTAGCCATTTTTTCGGAATGGCTGTTTTACATGATCACGGCGAGCACGATCTTCGTCTTCCGGCGGCGCGGAGGCCCGCGTCCCTACAGTGTCTGGGGATATCCGGTGGTTCCGGCGCTGTTTCTGGCGGCTTCGGCGGTGCTGCTCTACTACACCTTTACCGATAATCTGCGGAACTCGGCGTGGGGTGTGCTGGTGATTCTGGCGGGCGTGCCGGTGTTCTACGGGTTTGCCCGGCGGAGGAGTGGTGCCGTCCGCTGAAGGGGATCGGCAGGCTCCGTCCGGGATGACAATTTGTTTTGAAAAGCAGCTCTAAACCCTCCATTTTGGGCCATTTCCCGCCAAGGCAATCGAAGGATTACCAAAGTACACCAGCGGCGGACACGTTTACCCCTTGTCCATTCTCCCGTAATTTGAAGCTTCCACCCGGCACTCCTCCCCAGGCGCGGGTCCCTAATTTTGGAGCTTATGAATGGCTACGCCTAACGGCTTTCAGTTGGGTCTTCTGCCCGAGCGCAAGATGGATTGGCGTACCCTCGCCACCAGCTACGGGATTGAAGTTCTGCTCATTCTGTTCCTGATTAATGTGGGTTTGATCTGGCCAGACCGGTTGCAGATCGCGCAGAAGTACCACGTAACTGAAATCATCCCCATGCCCGGGTTGCAGCCCAAGCCGTTAGAAGTGAAGCGAGTGGCTCCGGTATTGAAGGCGAAGCTACTGCCGCCGACCACGTTTACGGCTCCCAAGCTGATTGTTCCGCGCGAGATTCATACGGCGCGTGCGGCTGAGGTGGCACCGCCCAAGGTGATCGTCAACACGTTCCAGCCGCCGGTGCTGAAGGAAGTCGCCGGCGGTGCCCGTCCCGCGCTGATTGTGCATACCGGCGAGTTCGGGAGTTCGGCGACTCCGACCATCAATGCTCCGGTGCAGAAGGTGCAGACCGGAGGCTTCGGCGATCCTAACGGCATCAAGGGGACAGGAAAAGAAAATGCCCGGCTGGTGGCGGCGAATACGGGAGCGTTTGATCTTCCGCAAGGCGCCGGCAACGGAAACGGGGCGGGTGGTGCGAAGGGGTTAAAAGGAACGATTGCCAGCGCGGGTTTCGGCAATGGCATCGCGAGCGGAGGCCAGGGTGACGGTCGTAGCAATGGCCGCGGCTCGATTTCGACCGGAGGCTTTGGCGCGCAGCAGGTCCAGCAGGGTGGAGTGAAGGCGCAGCTGGCGGATAAGGGTCCGCCGACCAATCCGGTGGAGATCACCTTCAAGCCGAATCCGGTGTACACCGACGAAGCGCGCAGTCTGAAGCTCGAAGGAGAGGTTCTGTTGGATGTGATGTTCGGGGCGAACGGGCAGTTACACGTGAATCGGGTAGTGCGCGGCATGGGTCACGGCCTGGACGAAGCGGCGATGAGCGCCGCCAACAAGATGCGTTTCAAGCCGGCGCTGCGCAATGGCCAGCCGGTCGATTCAACAGCGATCGTGCATGTGGTTTTCCAGTTGGCGTATTGAGGAACAAGAGAGGATCAGAGTCATGCGTACTTGGAATGGAATCGTCAGCGCGTTCCTGCTGCTCACACTGAGCGCAGCCGCCCAGCAGACGGCAGGACAACCTTCGCAGGCAGCGGCGGATGCGCCGGCTGCACAGGCGGCGACGCAGCCGCAGGCCGCATCGCAACCCCAGGCGCCGCCGGCGCCTCCGGCGATGACGACGCCCACGCCCACCACGATGGACCAGGTGGTGGACCGCACCATTGAGCGCGAGCATGCGCTGATGAAGATGCTCAGCACGCGCACGCCGCTGGTCGAAACCTATCTGCAGAACCTGACGCTCGACCCGCAACTGGGGCCGGTTCCCAAGGAAGATCACTACTTCCTGGGACGCATGGACCTTGGGGAGAGCGTGGACCGCCGCGACTATCTCTCGAAGGACACCAGCTTCCAGACGCGCATGATGGGCGGCTTCACCAAGATGTTCAAGTTCGAATACAAGCCGATGGGTTTTTCGTGGATGATCTTCGCCGACCGCGACGATTTCGACCGCGCCCACTACAACTTCAAGTACGTGCACCGCGAGTTCCTCGGTGACGTGCGCTGCATCGTGTTTGACGTGACCCCCAAGAAAGATGCTGGCAAAGGACGCTTCCTGGGCCGCATCTGGGTGGAAGATCAGGACTACAACATCGTGCGTTTGAATGGCACCTACGCGCCGCGTCCGAAGAACGCCTATTTCTTCCACATGGACAGCTGGCGCCTGAACCTGATTCCGGGTTACTGGGTTCCGTCTTACATTTACAGCGAAGAAGGCGACTTCAGCTACGGATCGAAAGACAAGATGGCTTTCAAGGCGCAGACGCGCATCTGGGGCTATGACCTGAAGAAGAGCGGCCAGACCGACGAGTTGACCAACATCAGCGTGGATTCGACGGTAAAAGACGACAGCGCCGCCGCGCAGGACGCTTCGCCTTTGCAAGCGCAGCGCCAGTGGCAGCAGCAAGCGGAAGACAACGTGGTGGCTCGTCTGCAGGACGCCGGTCTGCTGGCGCCCGAGGGCGACGTCGACAAGATTCTGATGACGGTCGTCAGCAACCTGGAAATCACCAACAACATCGAACTGCCCCGCCCGGTGCGGACGCGAGTGATGTTAACCTCTCCGCTCGAAACCTTCAGCGTCGGCAATACCATCATCATCAGCCGCGGCTTGATCGACACGCTTCCCGACGAGGCCAGCCTGGCGATGGTGCTCTCGCACGAACTGGCGCACATCGTCCTGGGACACAACCTGGGCAGCAAGTTCGCTTTCGACGATCGCATGCTGTTCTCCGATGAAGCCACCTACAACAACTTTGGATTTCGTCACGTGCCCGAAGAGGAAGCGGCGGCGGACAAGAAGGCTCTCGACCTGCTCAAGAACTCGCCCTACGCCCAGAAACTGGATACGGCGGGCCTGTACCTGAAAGAACTCAGCCAGCGGGGTCCCGAGCTCTCGGCTCTGCTGACGGCGCACCTGGGCAACAGCTTCACCGACGACAAGGGCAACGTGACGCGCCTGGCCACGCTGATGAACTCGGCTCCTGCCCTGGAACCGAACAAGCTGGACCAGATCGCGGCTTTGCCGCTCGGCGGACGCGTCAAGCTGAATCCCTGGGATGACAAAGTTGAAATGATCAAGACGGCTCCGGTAGCCATCACTTCGGCGCGCGACAAGATGCCGTTCGAAGTGACTCCGTTCTTCCCGCGCCTGAGCCGCTATAACAGCGGCGGCAACAACGGCACGGCAACGGCGGCCGCCAACACGGTTCCTGCAAACCAGTAGGACCGTCTTAACGAGGTGCACTAAGCGAGGCCGGGACACGGAAGCAATTCCGGAGTTCCGGCTTTCGTATTTTGGGTCTTGGCTCTGGTTACGTCTGGTCGCAACCCGTAGAGACACTGTTTGGCTGCGTTTTTCATAAGAAGTTCCTGACGCCGGTGGTGATGCACGCGGGCACAGGGTCCCTCGACTGCGCGTGCCGATTCGCTTCATCTGCACGCTGCGCTCGGGATGACAGAACTGTTGATAGCTTCAGGTGCTTGCCACTGGCCAGAACATGGAACTGAGCTACGTCTCCAGGGTCTTGTGCGCGAATGAAAAAGGCGGCCCGCAGGCCGCCTGGATACACCAAATTCATCTACCGGTGGGGGCTGGAGTGTCCGCCCGAGGAATGTGCCGGGGCTACGCTGCGAGGAGTGAATCCACCGGTGCGGCCTCCGCTGGGCACGCCAGTGCCGCGCGGGGCTGCGGAGGGAAATCCCGAGCCGGATGGAAATCCCGAGAACGATGGAGCGGGCAGCCTGGTCGAAGCTGCGCCCTGCTGCTGTGCACGCTGCGAGAGCGAACCCAGGTTGCGAACCACGCCTCGTGGGACTCCCAAGCCCGCGGAGTTCTCGGGGATCGTCATTTTAGGTCCGAAGAATCCGCTCGTGGTCTTGGGGAAAGAGCCGCCGCGGTTCACCGCGACTGTGTTGTTGCCTGCTGCCGGAGGTTTGGGCGGAATCCATCCCGTCGGCCCACCGCTGATGCGGGGCTGCGTATTCAGTCCAGACCAGCTTCCACCGGGTTGCCAGCCCCAGCCATAGGCTGGAACATAAACCCAAGTGCCGTAGTGATAGGGCACCCAGCCCCAGGGATAGCCGGAGACCCATCCGTATCCGAAGCCGGGAGAATACGCCCAGGCGCCATTCATGTACGGATCCCATCCCGCGCCGGCGAAATAGGGTTGCCACATGGTGCCGTATCCGGGCACGGTCATGAAGTTGCCGTAGTAATTCAGATCGCTGGTGCCGTACGCGTAGGGGGAATAGTTGTCGTAGCCGCTGCTCGCCATGTAGCGGTCATGGTATTGCGCCTGCGCCTTGTCCCATTCGTCGTAGGGATCGGGCTCCAGATTCTTGGCCAGTTCGTACTTGTCGCTGGCGAGATCAAAAGTGGCAGTCTTGTTCTTGGCCACTTGCACTGTGCCATCTGGCCCTGCGACCTGGACCTCACCTTTGAAGACAGCGACACTCGCGTCGGCGTCATCCATCTGCACGCGCAGATGCGCGGCTTGGTTCAGCGTCAGCTTTTGCTTGGCGAAAGTCAGCGTCAGTTCGTCGTTCCTGTTGTTCTTGTTCGCCAGGAAGTTCAGGTATGCCGTGCCTTCCTCCAGGTTCACCGTGGAAACCTTGGCTCCGGAATCGCGCAGCGAGAGGCTTGGAAAGCTGATCACAGTATTGGGTGTGATGCGAATTGCACTGCCGTCTTCGAATTCGACTTCGGCGCGGCCATCAAGACCCGTCTTTAACTTCGTGCCTTGCGTAATGGGAAGGTTGAGGAATGCTTTTTCGAAGCCTTGTCCGGCGTTGCGGTCCACCTGCACATCTCCGTCAACCTGGCTCAGACGAACGATGCGCGCCTGCGAGTCGGCAAACGAAGGAGCGGCGAGGAGTCCGCCGATCAGAGCCAGAAGCGTGAGAACGGGAAGGACGAACGTTCGGTTACGCATGGAAGTCTCCCAAGGTTGGGCTTGTTACTTCATTAGAACACGATTTCGATCCCGTAGTTGTATCCTTAATCTGGTTCACGTTACTGGGTCACGGAGATCATGCTGCAATCCGCAACACTGACTCTATGTTTATCATTCTAATACAATTATCTCGGAGGCCTAACGGGATTCGGGGGTAATCTTGGCGAGCAGCCTTTGGGCCCGTGCGCGGACGGGATTGATGACCGTGTTATCGGCGGCAATCTGCTGAAGCACCGGCGCCACGGCGGATAGCTCCTGCAGTTCATTCTGGTTGGCCATCTCTTCCATGCGCTTGAGTTCTTCGTCCAACGCCAATTTCTGGTAGCGATGGTAGTACTCGAGGCGGCGTCCGAATTCGAGCGTGGCCGACATGTTCTCGAAAAGCTCGGTCAATTGCTGTACGGGAGCAACCGGCGAATAGTTGTACGTGGCTCGGGTTTCCTTCTGACCGTCGTTGTAGATCAGGACTTTGGTTCCGGTAAAGGCCATGTTCTTTTTTCTGGAATCAACATCGGTCGAGAAATAATGCGCTTTCCTGGCCAGGTCGAAAATGCGGGAGCGGGTGGCCTGGGCGACGGAAAAGGTGAGTTTGAAATTGTCCGCCTCGCCGCCTTCCATCAACTTGCCGTCGGAATAGTAGGTAGCGTCTCCGCTTTGAGGAATCGAGATCGCGTAGCGGTCAGGCTGGGACCCCGGAAAACTCAAACTGAAACTGACGGTGGGCATGGTGGAACTCTGCGCCATGGCAGCACCAAGCCAGGCCAACCACACCAGGCCGAAGAATGCAGCGAGTCTAGAAACCCTCTTGAAGGACATTGCCAGGAATTATGCCAAAAACCATTCTACCCGGCGCCGGCACTTTGCCGCTCCAGGGTTGCGGCGGTATGCAGGTGGCAGATGGCGATCGCCAGGGCATCGGCGGCATCGGCGGGTTGCGGGATTTCGGCCAGGTTCAGCAGTCGCGCCACCATGTACTGCACCTGTGGCTTCTCTGCCCTGCCGTAGCCTACAACCGCCGATTTGATGGAGAGCGGAGCGTATTCGGAGACGTCCAAGCCCGCATACGATGCCGCCAGCATAGCCACGCCGCGGACTTGTCCTAACTTCAGCGCCGATTTCACGTTGAGGGCGTAGAAGACTTCTTCGATCGCAACATTGTCGGGATGCTGCTCTTCGATGAGCGCCCCCAGACGTTGAAAGATAGTAGCCAAGCGCGCAGGCAGGGGATCGCGCGGAGAAAGCTTGATGGCGCCGCAGGTCAGGCAGAGCAGCTTGCCGTCAGGACAGAGCTCGACTACTCCGTATCCCGTGTATTCGGTTCCGCAGTCGATGCCCAGGACCCGCATGGGGGAAAGTGTAACGCAGATTCAGCACTTGGCACTTAGCATTTGGCACTTAGCCCGACGGACGTAATCCCTAACCAAAGCTTGTCAGCAGCATCTGGGCCGGCGTGCCTTGGCGGTTTCGTTCTCTCTGAGGAAGGCCGCGTAGGCTTCGCGCGACGAGGCTGCGTGGTTCCGCTTGAGAAAGCGGGCGTAGGCGGACTCGTCGAAGATTTCGCGCAGAGCTGCCATCACGATTTTCAGGATTTCATTCATCCGTTTCATGACTGCTCCTCCGTCGCGAAGCGGCTGGGGACGAATGGGGCTTCCTTGACTTGAGCTTTTTTTCTACCGGAGAGCACCCGCGTCCATTCCACCAGCGATTCGGTGAGGATCAGCGCCACCATCACGATCAGTACTCCCGTGACCAGGGCGTCGAGACGGTCGTTAAAGATCAGCCGAGCTGCGTCTTTGGCGGAGGAGTTGGCCATGAGCCGGGCATGGGCCAGGAATCCGATACGCGGGCTGGGATCGAAAATCTTCTGCCATGACGCAGTGAACGTCACCAGCACCAGCCACAGAGAGCGGAGTCAACGTCACGGCCGCATAACGCGCCTTCCCCATCTTGATGATGATGGTGGTCGCCACGCAGAGCGCCACCGCCGCCAGCAACTGGTTGCAGATTCCAAATAGCGGCCACAGAGAATTGATTCCACCCAGGGGATCTTTAATTCCCTGCCACAGGAAATAACCCCAGCCGGCGACAATCAGCGCGCTGGTGGCGAGGATGGACGGGTACCAACTGGTGCGTCCGAGCGGCGGCCACACGTGTGCCAGAGCATCCTGCAACATGAAGCGTCCCACCCGCGAGCCGGCGTCGAGGACCGTGAGGATGAACAGCGCTTCGAACATGATGGCGAAGTGATACCAGATAGCCATCACCGCCTGCCCTCCGAGGCTATTGGCAAAGATGTGTGCCATACCCACGGCGAAAGCGGGCGCTCCGCCGGTGCGGTTGAACAGTGTCTGTTCGCCGACGGCCTGGGCGAGGGAATGCATGGCGGCGGCGCTGATGGGGAATCCCCAATTGCTGATGGTCGTGGCGGCCATTTCGGGCGATTGTCCTACGATTCCGGCGGGGCTGTTGATGGCGAAATACGTTCCCGGCTGCAGCATGCCGGCCGCAACCGTGGCCATGATTGCGACTAACGACTCGGCCAGCATGGCGCCGTACCCAACCATGCGGGTCTCGGTCTCGCGGCGAATCAGTTTGGGAGTGGTTCCGCTCGAAATCAGGGAGTGAAAGCCGCTGATGGCGCCGCACGCGATGGTGATGAAGGCGAAGGGAAAAATCTTTCCCGCGAACACCGGACCTGTACCGTCGATGAACCGGGTCAGTGCCGGCATTTGCAATGCGGGGCGCACTGCAAGAATTCCCAAGGCCAGCATGCCGATCGTTCCCAGCTTGACGAAGGTGCTCAGGTAATCTCTGGGCGCCAGCAGCAGCCAGACCGGCATGGCGGAGGCTGCATAGCCGTAAATAATGATTGCCACGACCAGGGCCGGAGCCGTCAGAGTAAAGATCGGGGCAATCGATGCGCTTTGGGAAACCCACTGTCCGCCGAAAATCGCCAGGATCACGAGCCCGAATCCCAGCAGCGAGGTTTCGAGAACTTTGCCGGGACGAATCCGCCGCAGATAAAGTCCCATCAGCAGCGCAATCGGAATGGTCATGGCGATGGTGAACGTTCCCCACGGACTCGCCTTGAGCGCATTCACGACGATCAGCGCGCACACAGCCAGCAAAATGACGATGATGCCGATCACGGCGACATAGGCCACAAAGCCGCCCACCCGGCCGATCTCCTCGCGCGCCATCTCGGTGAGGGACTTGCCATCGCGCCGCACGGAGAAGAGCAGGATGACGAAATCCTGCACGCATCCGCCGAAGACGGCCCCGGCGAGAATCCATAAAGTGCCTGGCAGGTATCCGAATTGCATGGCGAGCACCGGACCCACGAGCGGGCCCGGTCCGGCGATAGCGGCAAAATGATGTCCGAAGACCACCCATTTGTTGGTGGGAACGAAATCCCGTCCGTTCTCGAGACGTTCGGAGGGAGTGGCGCGGTGCCCGTCGAGCACCAGCACTTTGGTGGCGACGAACTTGCTGTAGAAGCGGTAGCCGATGGCGTAGGTGCAAAGCGCGGCCACCACCAGCCACATGGCGTTGATTTGTTCTCCGCGGTGCAATGCGATGGTGGCGACCGCGAACATGCCGAGCATGGTCACTGCCAGCCAAATCAAAATGCGTAAGGGTTTGGGCATGTTGTCGAAACCTGAGTCTTAAGGCCGGACGTATTGTGGCGAATCCGCGGCTCTCCGCGCAATCTCTATCGTGAGATTGGAAAATGCCCACCCCACCGCAGGCACCACGGAGGAACGGGGCACCGGCGGTTGGTCACGCGGGGTAAACGTTTTTCATGGTAGTCTGGATGTTCCGTCGCGCACTCAGGTGGCTGGAAGTGTATCTGCACGCGACACTTCCATCTGGAACACAATTCATACTTGTTGAGGAGCAAGGCGATGAAAGTTGGAATGCTGACCGGCGGCGGCGATTGCCCCGGATTGAATGCCGTCATCCGCGCCATCGTGCGCAAGGGATGCTTTCACTACCAGGACGAATTTGTCGGCTTTCTGGAAGGCTGGCGGGGACTGATCGAGAACAAATTCATGCCTCTCGATCTTTCGAGTGTCGGTGGAATTCTGCCGCGCGGCGGGACCATCCTGCGAACTTCCCGCACCAATCCGGCGAAGCATCCCGAGGGCCTCGATCACTGCATCAAGACTTTGGCGGAACACAATATCGAGGCGCTGATCGCCATCGGCGGCGACGATACGCTTTCGGTAGCGCAAAAGCTTTTCGAGAGAAAGGTGAAGGTTGTGGGGGTTCCCAAAACCATCGACAACGACCTCGCCGGCACCGATTACACCTTCGGGTTCGATACCGCCGTCAACGTGGCTACCAGCGCCATCGATCGCGTCCACACCACCGCCGAAGCTCACAACCGGGTGATGGTGGTGGAAGTCATGGGTCGTGACGCGGGATGGATTGCCATGTACAGCGGCATCGCCGGCGGCGCCGACGTCATCCTGATTCCCGAGACTCCGTTTGACATCGACAAGGTGGCGGAGACCCTCAAATTGCGCCATGCTCGCGGGCGCTATTTCAGCATCGTGGTGGCCGCGGAAGGCGCTAAATTCTCTACCGATGTCGATGCTCACGGAGAAGTGGTGCTGGCCGACCTGGGGAAAGACGAGTTCGGGCACGTGCGCATGGGCGGTATCGGCAACCTGCTGGCTCGCGAAATCGAAAAGCGGACCGGCTTTGAAACTCGCGCGGTGGTGCTCGGCCACATCCAGCGGGGAGGATCGCCCAGCGCCTTCGACCGCGTGCTGGCCACGCGCTACGGCATCGGCGCCATCGACATGGTGCACCGCGGGGATTTCGGCAAGATGGCTGCGCTGCGCGGCAATAAGATCGTATCAGTGCCGTTGCTCGATGCCATCTCCTCCAACCGCAGAGTGGATGCCGAGATGATCGATGTGGCGTATGGCATCCTCGACCGGCTGGTGCCGGAAAAAGAGACTGCGTCGAAATAGGGTTGAGAATCAGGATGGCATGGCTTTGTCCGTGCCATCCTTGCGTTTCTCCGCCCTCATCCATCTTTCCGCCGATTGACAATCCCTCCTCCGGCATCAAGAATCCCAGTGCATGCCTCTGTTCGCCCGTCTGGCGCCGTCGCTGGTTGCACTGATCGAACTGGCATTCATGCTCGCCACGGTCGCGATTATTTTTGGGGGCCGCAACAGCGCCGAGTCACCGGGCCTGCACCGCATTGCAATTGCTTTTGCCCGTCTGGCGCGGCGGAAGACGCTTTCGGTCATCGTCGTTACGCTTACTGTTCTGGTTCTGCGCGCAGCGCTGATCCCGGTTCTCGGCATCCCCACGCCGCGATGGGAAGATGAATTCAGCTACCTGCTGGCCGCCGACACTTTTGCTCACGGGCGATTGACAAATCCCACCCATCCCATGTGGGCGCACTTCGAAACTTTCCACGTCATTCAGCACCCCACCTACACGTCGATGTATGCGCCGGCGCAGGGACTGGTGCTGGCCGCCGGAGAGAAACTCGGCCAGCCCTGGATCGGCCAATGGCTGATCACCGGATTCATGTGCGGCGCCATCTGCTGGATGCTGCAGGGCTGGGTTCCTGCCGGATGGGCGTTGCTTGGCGGCATGCTGGCCGCGCTGCGCCTGGGTCTGCTGAGTTATTGGATGAACGGCTATTGGAGCGCCTCGGTGGTCGCTTTCGCCGGCGCGCTCGTACTCGGCGCTTTGCCCCGGCTTGAACGGCATGGCCGTACGCGAGACGCGCTCTGGATGGCGCTCGGCCTGGCCATTCTCGCCAACAGCCGGCCTTACGAAGGATTGGTGCTTAGCCTGCCCGTGCTGGCGGCGATGCTGGCATGGCTATTTGGAAAACGGCACACGCAAAATCCCTGGCTGCGCGTGGTGCTGCCGCTGTTTCTCGTGCTTGCGGCAACCGCCGTCGCCACTGGTTACTACTACCATCGTGTCACGGGAGATGCCTTCCGCATGGCCTACGTGGTGAACCGGTCACAGTACGGAATCGCTCCCTACTTTCTCTGGCAGAAGCCGAACCCGGAACCGGAGTATCGGTACGCGGAGATGCGCGATCTCTACGAATGGGAGTTCCGTCTTTATCAGGAGAACGTGACGCCACTCGGCTTCCTGCGTCGCACGGCCGACAAGATTTCGTTGTGGTGGTCTTTCTATCTGGGACCGATTCTCACCATCCCTCTCTTCGCGTTCCCTTGCGTTCTGCGCGACCGCCGCATGCGCTTCCCGCTTATCGCCCTGGCGGTGTTCGTGCTAGGACTAAGCGTCGAGGTCTTTACCCTGCCGCACTACTTCGCTCCCGCCACCTGTCTGCTCTATCTGGTTCTTGTGCAGGGGATGCGCCATCTCCGCTTGTGGCGCTGGCGGAAGAAGCCGGCGGGCGCGGCCCTGGTCCGCGCGATTCCGGTGCTCTGTCTGGCGATGGTGATTCTGAGGGTTACGGCCGTGGCAACTCACACGCCGATTGAACCGGCGTGGCCGCGCGGAAATCTGGAGCGCGCGCAGATTCAGCGCACCCTCGAGCACCTGCCTGGTGAGCACGTCGTCTTGGTGCATTACGAAAAAGCGCACGATCCTCACAAGGAATGGGTTTACAACGGCGCCGACATCGACGGCTCGAAGGTGGTATGGGCACACGACATGGGCGACGCCGGGAACGCCGACTTGTTGCGGTACTTTCAGGGCCGCCGGGTCTGGCTGTTGGAGGCGGATCAGAGTCCACCAAAGTTGGAACCCTATCGTGTACCCTAGACCTTTTGATCCTACGTAACATATTGATTATAAATACGTTACATCCTACAAAGGTAGGAGAGAAGAAGTCGCAGCTCACCATGGCCAGTGATTGACATCACACGCCGCTGAGAGCTACCCGCCCATAATCAGATTGGTAGCCAGGGCCCGCGCATCGGACTCGGGCAGGAGGCATACCATGAAAATCTGGTTGGCTGTCATCTTGGCGCTTGCCCTCACTGTCATCGCAGCGCCCGCAGTTGCCGCAGGAAAAGCTGGTTCTCAGGCTGCAGCTCCCAAGTACGACCGAACAACGGAAGCAACGTTCAAAGGCACCGTCGAGGATGTCCACGACCGCGAATGCCCGGTCAGCGGAGGTATGGGAGGTCACATCGTTCTGAAGCTGGGCGATGGGAAGACCATTGAGGTGCATTTAGCCACGACCAAGTTCATGAAGAATTACGATCTGGTTTTTAACAAGGGCGATCAAGTCGAAGTGACGGGATCCAAAGTAGTTTTTGAAGGGGTGGAGACGATTTTCGCGCGCGAAATAAAGCGCGGAAATGACACGTTCGTCTTTCGCGACAAAGACGGCAGCCCTGTGTGGTAGATCTGCTGTAGCGATGGTGCTGCGACAGTCCGGGAGGGCGTTTTCGCCCTCCCGTTCGCATTTTTCGCCTTAGTTCTGCCCCGCCGCCTTGGCTTCGCCCTCGCTGCCCGCCGGAGCCAGATAAATCGCCGGCACGCTTTGCTTTTGCATCATGTCGTTCAGCGCGACAACATCGGTGGACTCGATCTGCTTCCACTGGGCAATCAGCGGTGTCGCTTTTTGGCTGAGCGATTCAAACGCCGCTTCCTGTTGCTGTGTCGGTGCGGCATCCGCATTGTCCACGCTGCCCGCCAGGTTATGCAGCTGATCATCAATCAGCACCGGGTAGTTCAGGCTGGCTTCCGAAGATTTGATTTTCACCTGCAGGAGTTGCTCCTCGATCGGCGTCATCTTCTCGTTCAGCGAATCGGACGCGGTCAGAATCGATTTATAACGCGCGTCATCGCCTAACCGTGTCTGCAAGGAGTGGAACTGCTGGCGGATGTCGCGGATCTGCTCCACGGTCTGGTGCAGTTCGCTGAGCTGCTCGCGAATCTTCATGTCCAGATCGAACTGCTTTTGCAGATCGGCCATGGAAACGTTCACCCGCGGATCCAGCTTCAGTTCCAGCGGCACGGTCTCGGTCTTGCCTTCGGCGGTTAGCCGAACCTGGTAGCTGCCCGGCATCCCGAATGGCCCCTTGTTTTTGTACTCGGCACCAACTTCGCCGGGGAGCTTTTTCGGTCCATCGTAGCGCAGGTTCCAGGTGAACCGGTTCAGGCCGGCGGTGGCCGGAATCTTCTCTTGCGGAGGCTGCTGGTCGGGCCACTCGGGCGGCGTCTCCGCTTCTTTCTTGTCTACGCTGGAGTAGGATCGCACGACTTTCCCTTGGGCATCCAGGATGTCGAGCGTGACTTCTCCCTTGGGCGCCGACTTGAAATAGTAGGAAATAATCGCGCCGGATGGCGGGTTCGGCGCCACCGGCTGCCGCCGCTCATAATCCTCAGGCCAGCGGAAACGGTAAGTGGTCCGCGGCTTGTAGAGGATCATCTCTTGCTTATCGGAATGAGCGCTCAACTGGCGCAGCGGCGTGATGTCGTCGAGGATCCAGAAGGAGCGTCCGTGGGTTGCCACCGCCAGATCGTCGTTTTTCACGATCAGGTCGTGGATAGGCGAGGTTGGCAGATTCAATTGCAAGCTTTGCCAGTGCGCGCCGTCGTCGAAGGAAACGTAAACGCCCATCTCGGTTCCCGCATACAGCAAGCCCTTCTGCTTGGGATCTTCGCGCACGGCGTGGGTGTAGGCGCCGTCCGGAATTCCGTCGGTGATTTTCGTCCACGTCTTGCCGTAGTCGGAAGTTTTGAAGATGTAGGGGCGAACATCATCGAGCTTGTGGGTATCGACTGCCGCGTAAGCAGTGCCCGCGTCGTGAGGAGAGGCATCAATCAGGCTGACCATGCTCCATTCGGGAATGGTTTTCGGCGTGACGTTGGTCCAGTGTTGTCCGCCGTCGCGCGTGAGCTGGATCAAGCCGTCGTCGGTACCCGCCCAGATCAGATCTTTCTTCACCGGTGATTCCGCGATGGTGAACACCGTGTCGTAATACTCGACCGTGGTGTTGTCTTTGGTGATGGGACCACCCGAGCTTTCCTGCTTGCTCTTGTCGTTGCGGGTGAGGTCGCCGCTGATGGCGGTCCAACTGGTGCCATGATCCGTGCTCTTAAAAACCACTTCCGCGGCTGTATAGAGCACGTCAGGATTGAAGGGCGACATAGCGATGGGATCGGTCCACGCCTGGCGGTATTTCAAATCTCCGGCGCCATGGCCGGTGCCGTCGATCGGCCAGACTGTGATGTCCTGCTCCTGCTCGGTCCGCTTGTCGAACCGAGTGATGATGCCGCCGCCGGAGCCGGCGTAGACGATGTTGGCATCGCGCGGATCAGGCACGATGTAGCCGCTCTCGCCGCCGCCCACGTCGTACCAGCTCTGGCGCCCGATGTAACCATCATCGCTGCGGCTGGCGATCCCGACGGTAGAGTTGTCTTGCTGAGCGCCGTACAGGTAATAGAGTGGACGGTCGTCAGCGGCGACGTGGTAGAACTGCGCGGTCGGCTGGTTGTATTGCGTGCTCCAGGTCTTGCCGCCATCCACGCTGATGGTGGCTCCGCCGTCGTTGCCGTTGATCATCCGCTTGGGATTGGTCGGATCGATCCACAAACCGTGGTGATCTCCATGCGGCGCGGGCAGCAGCGTCAGACTTTTGCCGCCGTCGGTGGAACGAAACATGCCGGTGTTCAGCATGTAGACCGTGTCGGCGCTGCGCGGATCGGCAAAAATATGCGTGAAGTACCAGGCGCGCTGCGTGAGCCGTTGATCGTCATTCACCTTGGCCCAGTTGTCGCCGCCATCGTCGGAACGATAGAGCCCGCCTTCTTTGGCTTCGACCAGAGCATAGACACGGTTGGAATCTGCTCCGGAAACCGACACGCCGATGCGGCCGAGAATTCCCGAGGGCAGACCGTTCCCTTCGAGATGCTTCCAGGTGGTTCCGCCGTCGAGCGAGCGGTACAGGCCGCTGCCTGGGCCACCGCTCTCCAAGCTCCACGGTGTGCGCTGAATCTGATAGAGCGCGGCGAACATGACGTTCCAATTGTGGGGATCGGCTGCGAGATCGATGGCTCCGCTCTTGTCGTCCTTGTAGAGAACCTTTTCCCAGTTCTTGCCGCCGTCGTTAGAACGATAAACTCCGCGCTCTGCGTTCGGGCCATAGGCGTGTCCCACGGCGGCTACGAGAACAATGTCAGGGTTCCGCGGATTCACCAGGACCCGTGAAATGTGCTGGGTATCTTTCAATCCGATGTAGTTCCAGCTCTTGCCGCCATCGGTGGATTTATAGACGCCGTTTCCGTAGGAAATATTTCCGCGCAGGCAGGATTCGCCGGTGCCGACGTAGATCACGTTGGGATTTGATTCCGCTACCGCGATGGCCCCGACCGACGCGAAAGGCTCTTTGTCAGTAAGAGAGGTCCAGGTAATGCCAGCGTCATTGGTGCGCCACACGCCGCCGGCGACTCCGCCGAAATAAAAGGTGTAGGGGTCGCCGGGGATTCCGGTGACGGCCAGCACGCGGCCTCCGCGAAATGGCCCTACCAGGCGCCATTTCATACCTTTCATCTGGCTGTCGTTGTACTGCTGGGCCAGGGCAACACCCAGAGTCACGGTCACGAAACATGCCAACACCACAATCAAGCGGGCATAAGTACGCATGCGGTTCATGGAGACTGCCTCCTTAGGAAGGGCAAAAAGAGAAGAAACATCTTACTACGACCGATAGGAGATAGGGCGTTTGGCCCGGGTCCGCAACCTGATCATTTCCCGAACAGAAACTCGAGTGCTTCGGGAAAGCGTTCCGCCCACTCGGCTTCGTTATGTACTGCGCCCTCCACGATCTTCACTCGCAAACGGTCTTCGCCCAATCCCGCCCGCCTCAGGATGTGCTCCAACTCCTCCACATCCTCGACCACTTCGCGGTCGCGCTCCGGACGTCCATCCTCATGGGTGCCCATCGCGAGGAAAATCTTCTCCGGCCATTGCCGGGACGCCCGGCTGTAGCGGAGCAAGCGCCGGTTTGACACGAACAGTGACGGACTCTCGAGCAGCAAGCGCCCGAAAATTCCCGGCCGGTCG
Source organism: Terriglobia bacterium (assembly GCA_963832635.1). Lineage (GTDB taxonomy): Bacteria > Acidobacteriota > Terriglobia > Terriglobales > Acidobacteriaceae > DATFTE01. Next base: position 397,710 of record CAWHVH010000010.1, read on the forward strand.
ATTGTTGTGAACAACGAAATAATCGCCCCCAGGGACGATCCTCCGAGCCCCGTGTTTTCGGGGCCGCGTGCAATGCGGTAGCGATGGAACAGGAACGGCATGACCTCGTCGATCAGAAACCGAGGGTAGCGCTTGCCCAGCGGGCGCAGCACCGGGGGATTCACAGCGCGGTAGGGCAGATACTCGCGAATTCGCTCGCGCTGCGCGTGGTCGATCCCCACCACAATGAGGGGAGGAACCTCTTCCTGGCGGATCAACCGGTCCGCGGTCTCGTCCACCTCCCATTCCACGCCGGCGAACGAGGTGGCCTTGTCGAACAGGTTCTGGCCGTCGTTCAGATAAAGGATGGGGTAGTAACGCTCACGATTGCGCTCGGCGTCGTATTCGGGCGGTAACCAGACGCGGAGCATGCGCCGGTTGCGAAAGACGCGGCTCTCAAACTCGTGCAACCGCAGGTCTCCGACCACGGATGACTCCGCTGCCGGAACTGCAAGATCAGGAGTTATTGGTTCCACTTCATCCATGGGAGATTCAGATCCAGAAGGGACAACCTAAACCCGGCGCAGCGACTGCGCGAATAACACCGACGACAGCACGGTAATCAGGACGATCGCGGTCAGCGAAGAAAGACACAGGATGCACCAGGTCGCCAGCACGTAGGCTTCGATGTAGGTCAGATAAAAGGCAAAGCCCAGGCCGGCGGTCGCAGCCAGCAACAGCATGCCCGGCGTTTCCGCCTTCTCGCGATAGAAAGTTGCCAGCGCCAGCAGAAACAGGTAACCGGCGATTCCGATCAGCGCGACCGGAATCCCCATGACCGTCGAGTACGAACTCCGGTTCACGATGTCGCAATTGAAGTTCTCTCCGAAATCGCAGTACGTGGTTTTGTCTTTTCCGTAGTGGTGATAGAGAGACAACGAAGACACCGCCAAGCCGGCCAGCGCCAGTACCGCAACCGCCCAGTAAATGCGCCGCTTCGCCGTGCTCATGGCAGGCTGCACCCGGTTTTCTGCGCCAAGGTCGTCAGCGGTAGCGTGCCTTCGTGCCGTTCGCCGCCGGGGAACTCCCAGGTGGGAAACTGCTTGACCCCGGTCGCCAGACAACTGTCGGTCTCTTTGTGCTCTCCTTTGATCCCGCACTCGGTGTAGTTGATGTACTGGAAGGCGGACTCGAACATCTCTTTCTGCTCTTCGCAGTGCGGGCACCAGTACAGGCCGTACATCTTGGCACCCTTGCTCGTCATGCACTTTGCAAAAGAATCCAGCCGGCTGACGCGTTTCCGCGTACCCAGATAGTAGGCTCCGGCAAAGGCCATGGCGATCAGCACCCCGACGCCAACCTTGCGAAACAGTTTTCCATAGTCCGGCGGTTGCTCCTCAAGTTCCCGCTCTAGTTGCCGCTTTCTGCGTTCTTCCGACATAGATGAAGGACCCGAATTACGAATGTTTCTTCTTATACCACGACGTTCAGCGCCGACGGCAGCACGTCCAAGGTTTGACAATGCAAGGTGAGGACCTCGCCATCCACCATCACGTCCACCGGGCCATCGAGGAGAAAATCGATTCTCTTAGCCGATCTGCGCTCCGCCAGCGGATGGTGGATATGTGTGCCATCGTAAAGAGTCGGAAGATTGCGAATCAACCCGACGCGCCCGATCGGCCCCCAGCGGACGTACTCGATCTGACCGTCGTTCACCTCGGCCTTGGGCGCAATCATCATGGTGCCGCCGGTGAACTTGCTATTGTTAAAAGTCAGAAACAGGCAGCGCCGCCGGTCCACAGCTTCTTCTCCATCCACGCGCAGAGGAAATGGCCTGCGCTTGAAGCGAGCGAGCGTAATGAAGATGGACGATTGGTAACCGAATTCACCCCAGCCCGCAAAACGACGGGCTCGCAGAGTAGCAACGTCGGCGGTGAACCCAACACTCAACAGATTGATGTAGTGAAGAACGCCATCTTTGTGCGTCAATCGGATCACATCGCAGGGCTCGGAACGGCGCGCCAGCAGCGCTTCGATTCCATGCTCTACGCCGCGATCGCTAAATTCCCGCAGAAAGGAGTTGCCCGTGCCCAAGGGAAGAAACGCCAGCGTTGGGCCGCTCTTCGGCCCCGGGAAAGAGTCCGTTGACGATTTCGTAAGAGGTGCCGTCACCCCCGACGGCGATGAATTTGCGGTATCCGCGCGCGTAGGCGTCGCGGGTAATCTGAGTCGCCTGCTCCGGCGCACTGGTCTCAACGACGTCCAGTTCTATGCCGCCCGCTCGCAGGCGGTCGAGCGCCGGACCCACCAGCTTGCGGCAGCGGCCCCCGCCAGCCGCGGGATTGACCACAGCGAGAAAGCGTCCGCTCACAAGGAGACCACGGACGCACGATCCTGAGTGTCGCCGATCTCCTCGGCCAGGGCCGTGCGTTTGATCTTCATCGAGGCGGTTCGCGGAAAATCCTTATCCCAGATGACGTATCCGCCGACCCGCTTGAAATCAGGCAATAACCGGTTGCGCGCTTCAATGTCTTCTTTCACAGAATCGCTGAACTTCTGGTTCTGTTCCAGCCGCAGCACCAGGACCAGCATCTCTTGACCGAGTTTCTTTTCCTTCCAAACGTAGTTTGCAGCGAAGACGCAATATTCCTTGACCGGCAGACTATCGAAGACTGCTTCGATGTCCTCGGGATAAATATTCTTTCCGCCTTCAGTCACAATCATGTTCTTCTTGCGCCCGAACAGCTGAAGGTGTCCGTCCCCATCGAATCGCCCCAGATCGCCCGTGATCAGCCAGCCCTCGACAATCGTCTCCGCGGTGAGTTCCGGATCATCCAGATAGTGGGACATCACGGTCTTGCTCTGCACTGCCACCTCGCCGATGCCGTCGTCATCGGGGCTCAGAATTCTGAGGTCGACTCCGGGCAGCGGCTTGCCCACTGTATCCGGGCGAAACGGCTTCAGATCATTCACCGTCAGCGCGGTGCAGGCCTCGGTCAGGCCATAGCCATTGGCCACCGGAACGCCCAGATCGTAGAAGAACTGCAGTGTCGAGGGCTCCATGAATGCGCCGCCAACGATGATGGTTTTCAATTGCCCGCCGAATGCGCGATGCACTTGCGGCAGCAGCATGCGACTGAGGGCTGCGTTCGGATGCAGGCGCGTAAATCCTTTGTTGATCGCGATGAGTTGGTTCAGCAGAAAACGCTTGGGCTTCGGGAGCGCGTCGAACTTGGCTCGCAGCCCACGCTCCAGATTCTTGAGCACCATGGGAACCAGGCTCACATACGTGATCTTGTAGCGCACAAAGGCGTCGCGCACGAACTCCGGCCGGAGTGTGCGCAGATGCACCACGCAGGCTCCGCATACGAATGGTCCGATGAAGCCGACCATGAAATCGATAGCGTGGTTGGTGGGCAAAATACTCAGGTAGCGCACGCCCGGCCAGAAGGGGTACCAGGCCGTCAGCGATTTGCACTGCTCCAGATAATTCTCGTGCGTGAGCACACAGCCCTTGGGACGCCCGCCGGTGCCGGAGGAATAGACGATGCACGCCACATCTTCGCGCTGGCGCATCACAAAGGTTGGGTCGCCCTTGCGGCGGAATTCCTCCCAGCGAAACGCGCCACCCAGGTCCGCGCCCAGCGGCGCCTCCGTCACCAGGACGGTCTGCACCTTGTGATTCTTGAATTCGGGCGACTGCATGATGGCGCGCCACAGGTAGTACTCGACGACCAGAAATTTTGCCTTGCTGTGCGCCAGTAACTGCAGGTGCTCGGAAGCCGTCAGCTTGTAATCGAGGGGAACCAGGACTCCGCCGCAATGAAAAATCGCGTACGCCGAAATCAGCCACTTCGACTGATTCGTCATGATGATCGCGGCCCGGTTTCCGGCCAGCAGATCGGCGTCCTCCATCGCCCGCGCCAAGGGCGATGCCATCTCTTTGAAATCCGAGTAAGTGAGCCGCGTCTTCTCCTTATCGCGGTCCGACTCGATCAGGCAGGTCTCATTCGGCCAGCGGTCCAGCGCATCGCGCAGCGCCGCTCCCAGGCACGTGTATTGGTCGAGGTTCAGCATGAAAGATTTACGATTGTCGATTTACGATTGACAATTTACTGAGCCCAAATCGTCAAGTTTACAGTCTCGCCTGAATTCGGCCCGCCAGCGTCCGGAAGTCCGATACGCCTTGCAATTCGTAGTCCGGCAGTTCAACGTGGAAATGATTCTCCAGACGGGTCAATAGATCAAGAGCCTGCAGGCTATCGATTCCCAGTGACTTGAAGAAGTCATCATCCGGCGTAAGCTTTTCCCGAGGCACCTTGAAATGCACGGCTGCGAGGCTCAGGATTTCGTCCAATGTCTGTTCTGACGTTTTCATAAAATTTCTCGCGATCTTGTCCGAAGTCTGACACCTGCTTTCAGGGCAAGTATGGCTGTGCATCGGTACTTTCCACAAACTTCCGCAGCCCGCTTTCTACCGCGGGCCGGGCAAAAAGTTCGCAGAAAAGATCGATCTCGTTCTTCAGTTCCTCATACGGAATCGGCTTGATGAATTTCTTGGCGGCAACCGCGGTCGCATGATCGAGCTTCCGCAACTGTGCCGCTGTCCCGCGCGCCACTCGCAACGCTTCTCCCTCGGCAACCACCTGGCTTACCAGTCCCACGGCCTGCGCTTTGGTCGCGTTGAAACTGCGTCCAGTGAGCAACAGGTCCCGCACAACGCCATTCCCCAAATCCCGCTTCAGGCGCGGGATTCCGCCGAATCCCGGAATCAATCCCAGCCGCAATTCGGGGAAACAGAAGCGCGCCATCTTATCGGCGATGATCAGGTCACAGACTAAGGCGAGTTCAAATCCTCCGCCGAAGGTGACTCCATGCACCGCGGCAATGGTCGTCAACGGCGCGGCATCGATGGTGTTCATCACCCGGTGGATGCGCTCCAGGTAATTGCGAACGCCGGCGGCGGCGTCCGTCCGATTCATCTGCTGCGAACGGTGATACAACTCCCGCAAATCGGCGCCCGCCGAGAATCCCGAGGGCAAGGTGCTGTAGATTACCAGCGCATGCGCTTCGTCGTCCGCAAGAGCCAGCAATTGCGTGGCGAACTGCTCCAGTTCGTCGAGCGTAAGAGATCCGATTTCGTTGCACGGCTCGCGGTGCAGGGCGAGTTCAACGACACCGTCCTTCACTGCCCACGAGATGCACTTGCCCTGGAAAGCTTTCATATGGGCTAGACCGCCTGCTTCACCCGGTACATTTCTTCAATCTCGGCAGCGAACCGTCGCGCGATCAGGTCCCGCTTCAGTTTTCCATTCGCCGTCAGCAGACCATTCTCAATCGAAAACGTCTCGGGAGAAATCTGGAAGGCCCGCACCTGCTTGTAATGCGGCAATCCGGAATTCACTGCGTCGAGCGCCGCCTGCACCTTGTTCGGCTGCGACCTGCCCGGTCACGAGTGCTGACAAGTATCCGCGCCCGTTGCCGACCACGACCACCTGCTGCGCTCCCGGCAAATTCTCGAGGATTTTCTCTTCGATGGGTTCCGGCGCCACGTTGTGACCGGATCCGAGAATGATCAGGTTCTTGATGCGTCCGGCAATCTTCCAATTGCCCTTGGCATCGACCTCGCCCTGATCTCCCGTATGAAACCAGCCGTCCCGCAAGGCCTTGGCAGTCTCCTCGGGACGGTTCCAGTAACCCGGAAAAATATTCGGCCCGCGCACGAGGATCTCTTCGTTCTCGCCGAGCTTCATCTCTACGCCCGGAATCGCGGGTCCCACGCGCCCGGGCTCGACGTCGCGCGGATCGTCCAGCGTGCAAAGCGCGGTCGTCTCGGTGAGGCCGTAGCCCTGCAATACGGGAATTCCCAGCATCCGGAAATAAAGCTGCGTCTCCAGGCTCAAGGGCGCCGAGCCGCAGATCAGGGCTTTGAGGTTCGCTCCAATCATTTTGTGGCGGATGGTCGGAAAAATCGCGCCCTTTGCCAGCACCAGCCAGAAGGAATCTGCGAGTGTCGACTTCCCTTCCTGCTTTCGCATCCATGCGGCCTTGGCGCGGATGTAGACGGTTAACGGGAAATCCGCCCGACTTCCACAACTGTTCGTCGACGGCCTTGCGCATGCGTTCGAGCAGCGCCGGAACGTTGAGGAAGTAGTCGGGCGCGGCCTCGCGCATTTCGCCTGACAGTTTGGACAAATCGGTATTCAGAGTCACCAGGCTGCGACGCAGCAGGCTGGTCAGCAGCAGCATCCACGATCCGGCAAAACACAGCGGTAGATAATGAAAGACGCGCTCCTGACCCGCATGTCGCTTCATCAGAATATCGAGACGGCCCGAGGTGCATCCCAGCATGTGCCCGATGTTGCCTGCCGTCAGCACCACGCCCTTGGCTTCGCCTGAAGTTCCCGAGGTGTAGATGATCGCCACCGGATCGGATTCCGCGACCAGCGGCTTATCGTTCTCGGCCTGACGGGTCCCGGAGAATATTTCGATCAAACAGAGCGCGCGGAGGCGCCTCCGGCCAGCCCTGGACGATGGCATCGCGCAAGCGCGGCGTCTCCGCAACAAATCAGCGCCGGGGAACAATCCTTCATCATGCTCACCAGTTCCGAGGGAGCTTGCCTGGCATAGAGAGGAACGACGATCAGTCCCTCTGCCATGATCGCCAGGTCCGCGGCGACCCAATCGATTCCGTTGTGCGCCAGCAAGCGCGCAGCGATCGCCTTTCTTCAGCCCTCTCTTGCGCAGGAAGGCACGCGCCTGCGCCACCTCGTTCAGCAAGGCCTTCCCTTCCACGGACTGCGCGGATTCCCCGGTCTGCTTCAGCACGGTTGCATCCGTCTGCAACCGTTCGAAGATGTCATCCAGAAAACTCATGGTTAAGGCTTTTCCTGACCTAGCTGTACCCCTCGATCAGTCCCTGCAGGCCCGCGCTCATCGGCGGAAGATAGTCTTCCCAGCTCCACTCTCCGGTGCGCGTTGGAAACTCCGGATAACGCCGCTGCACTTCCTCCTCGAAGTAGACGCCCATACGCGCCATGACCTTGAGATTCCTGACCACGGTGCGGCCAATGCCAGCTGCGATCATCTCGCGATCGCGGCAGAGTTTCTCCATGGCGGTCAGCAGCCGGGGCTCAAGATCGGGATCGTCCACGTTCATGAGCAATTCCTGGTGCCCGCGCTCGCGCATCAGGTTGCGAATGCGTTCATCCATGGTGATGCCGGCCGACGCCACCAGCCCCGGCATCGACGTCACAATGCCGTGATAGCGGGAGGAGACCATCATGTGGCAGGCGCGCAGAATACTCACCAGTTCGTAGATGTTGTACTCATCGGAAGTCAAAACCGGCACTCCGCCCAGCTTCTCAGAGATGATTCGAGCCGGGCGGGCATCCAGGCGCTCGGTTGCGACCAGAATGATGAAGACGCTGTGCTTCGCACGGAACGCCTGCAGCGCGTTCGCGATCGAGTTCAGATAGTGTTTGTAGGCGCGATCCGCTTCCGGCCCGGAATTATGAAAATAGACCGACCGGTAGTGGCTATCTTTATAAGCTCCCGTCAATCCATGCATGGCAAACTTCGCGATCGACGCCTTAACCGGCCATTCAAATGGATTGATCGGACATACCACCAGCACGGGCGTTGCTGCCGTCCCACCCCACCTGGCGCAGCGCCTTCTGCCCATACTCGGCGGGATGCGGCTCAAACGTCCATGCCGTATCGGTGCCCAACTCCGTAGGCACTCCCAACTCCCGCAGCAGCGTCCGCGATTCTTCGTTGCGCGTGATGACCAGCGATTCCTGGCAGAAGCGCCCGCACATTTTCGCGATCAGCGGATCCATGTGCCCGGCTTCGGCCCCATAGCCGACCGACAATTTATTCTGCGCCGCCGCGATTCCCAGCGAGCCGATCATCATCGTGGTCAGCGCGTTCGCGAACTTGCTCTTGAACATCGAGCCTTCACAGGCGACGACTCCGTCGTGTTTGGGCACCTCGTCCGACAGAAACGGAGGGAAGATGTCGGGCAAATGCACCTGCGCCGTGCCATCAAAATATCCCTCCGAGAACTTGAAGTTCTGCGTCATCACGCTGAAAGCCACGCGGTCCGCGCCCAGAATGTGGCGCAACTGCCGCAACATCTCTTCGACGCGAACATCGGAGCCCATGTTGCGGGTGCCGTTGTAGCCGGCAAACAACAACTTCAGTTTGTCGCCCGGCTGCCAACGTTTGCCCTTGCCCAGCATCCACCCCAGCTTCGAGGTCTCGATGATGCTGCTCACCCAGGCTTCGAGGATGAAGTCCATCATGGCTGTTTACCTTCGCACATCGTCATATCACTGGATCTTTTCAACTCGCCCGCGGCATAGCCTCAGGCCATTCCTGGTAGCGGTATGTAAAATTCGCATCCCGGCTGAACTTCAGCAAGGGATAGCTGTACTGCGAGAACGGTACCGGCTTCCGCCCAAGTTCTGTCGTCACCCGGGTGTTGTCGAAGACAGTGTTCCAAACCAGGTAAGGCATAAATACTTTCATCAGCGACGCCCCGAATCCCACGGAACCCTTGCGGTTCGCCAGCATATTCACCGTGGCATCGAATGGCTTCTCGAGAAACGGCAGGAATACTGGGCCACGCTTCTGTTGCGCGCCAGCCAACGCGGTGGTTAATTCTTTGAAGGTCTGCGAATCCCGTCCCGAGGAGAGATGATAGGTGTCGTATTGAGGATTTTTCTTCTGATGCAGCGTGGCAATGGCGTCGGCCACGAAATCCACATTCACGATATCAATCTTGTCGGAGGCATGGAACGGCAGCACCGGGAGGCCTGCAAGAAAGACGAAGGCCTTCACCATGTCGAACTGCGTCGTCTCCGGATAACGGCTGTCGCCGAGCACAATGCTGGGGCGGAAGAATGTCAGCGGCACTTCCGTCAGCATCTGCCGGATCATGTGCTCGCAAAATTTCTTGGTGCGAGCGTAAGGATCGTAGTCCGAACGCTCCCAGTCGATGGAGTTGTCCTCCGTGACGACTTCGTTGCTGCGTTTTCCTGCGACTGCGACCGTGCTGACGTGGCTAAAGCGCTGCAGCCCGTGATAGTAGTGCGCGCGCTGCGCCAGTTGTACGACTTCAAGCGTCCCGCGCAGGTTCACATTGAGGCAAGCTTTCTCCGATTTACGATTCAACGAGGCCGCGCAATGGATGACGGAATCCGTGGTGTGGATCAGGCGGTCGTACTCGTCGACGCCGAGTCCAAAGCGCGGAGTGGTGAGATCACCGCGAAAAATACGAATGCGGGTTTGCAGGTATTCGTAGAAGCGGGGGAAGTCGAGATGCAATTGCAGCGCCTGCCAGAGACGCACCTCGGCTTCATGCGGATCGCGCGCGCGCACCAGCAAGTTCAGGGTGCCGGCGTCCGACTGCAGCAGGTTGGCGGCGACATGTGCGCCGATGTATCCGGTCGAACCGGTCAGGAATATCGCCACGTGGCTCCGTTGGTGCCGGTCTGGATGGTTTCGCCGTTTCCGTTTGCCGGGGCAACCGTGAACTGGAACTCGCGAGCCGGACGCGCCTCCAGCGGCCGCCCTTCAATCAGCGGATAGGTCCACTTGCGCAGCGCGGGAATATGGACGTTCAACCAGTAATCCCACCAGTCAATCGAGCGGGTGTCATATCTGAACTGCTGTTTCTCTTCCGGGACCAACGCGTAGGAAAGCTTCTCGACGTTGTCGGCGACGAAATCGTGTTCGTTGTGGAGAATGAAAGGCTCGAAAAGCCCGATCAATTTCTCGACTCGCTCCAGGCTGCGCTCAGCCTTCGCGAGCGGCGTCTTCTTCAACGGCAAGGGAGACATCACGCGCTGGATCGATTGGACGATCGCCTTCTGCGCCGGAGCCGACATGCGTTTATACCGTTCTTTGGAGACCGGAATCGCATCGAAGCGCAGCCGCAGCCACGACTCCAGCCCTTCCTGCGCACGGTAATGTTTGCGGTGCGCCAGCGAAGTCAACTCTATGGAGCGCCCCATGTCACAGGGATTCGTCACCGATGTTGCCAGTTGGTACATGGCTTCGTTGCGCCGCTCGATGATCGCCGCCGCAATCAGCGTCATTCCCTGGCAGATGGAATCCACTGGAATGATGTCGAGGCGCTTGTGTTCATTCGACGGCAACTGCCGGAAATAGGTTCCCAGAAGATAGGAGAGCGAGGCCGAGGTGTTGATGCCCTCATTCCATCCCAGAAACGGTTTTTCGAGCGAAGTCTCCACGATTGCGGGACGCACCACCGCGATCGGCAGGCCCGCACCGTATTTGCAGATCAACGATTCCGCCAGGCTCTTGGTCAGGGTATAGGTGTTGGGCCAGCCTAACTCCTGGGCACGCTTGGTACCGGCCTCAGTGAGGTAATTTCTCAGCCAGCGAATGCGATTCTTACGAACCTGATTTTCCAGCGCCGCGCCTTGCAGGTCCTTGGCGGCATGCTCTTTCCCCACCGCCTGCTGGCGCAGCTCCGCCGTCACTTCCTCACCTTCGGCTTTTTCTTCGGCGTTGCGGATGAATTCATGCAGCGAATGCCACTCCCGCTCCGCGTCAAAATCCGCGACACCTAGCGGGTTGTAATTGGCGCGCAGCCGTTCTCCCACGCGTCCGTCGCGCGCCCCGGCTACGTAACAGGTGGAAAGATGCAGCAGGCCGGCGTGATCGGACTTGCGGACAAAATCGAGAATGTTGACTGCCGCATCCACATTCGTATTCAACGCATCCCGCAAATCGGGATTGAAATCCGTCAGGCCCGAGCTGTTGATGACCAGATCCAACCGGCTTTGCAAGCGCTGGTAGACGTCGGGAGCAAAACCCAGATCGGGTTGCGAAACGTCGCCTTCGATCACCTCAACCCGCTCACTCAGAAAGCGCGGCAAAGCTGCTCCGTAGCGCTCAAAGAGGGGATCAAAGACCGGAGACTCCTCCACCAACTTTTCGAAGCGGCGCAGCGCCGGATTTGTTTTCTGCCGCCGAATCAGCAAATAGACTCGCCCGATCTCGGGCAAATCCATGAGCGTGTTCGCCAGCCACACTTTTCCGATGAAGCCGGTCACGCCGATCAGCATGACGTGCTTTCCCGCAAATGCCTGCCGCACCGAGAGCGGACGCGGCGGGCGGTCCCGCCTGCCTTCGAAATAAACGATCGGCGACGGAGGCACTTCGTACTGCCGTTCCGCGGGGACAACTGCAGCCTTCAGCACATCCGGATTCTTCAGTGCCAGCTCACGCGAGAGGCGGTCGGGTGTGCGGCTTCCGTCTGGCCCGGCTCCCGTGATCCTCGCGAACAGTCCGCGCGGCCGGATCACCGGCTCGAGAAGCCGGCCGGTTGCGATGCGCTCCCGGAATTCCAGGCGGTTCGCTACTACCCATTTCACTCCCAAATGGCGAGCCAGCGGGCGCATGACGTGATCCAGACTCTGACTGACCAGCACCACTTCGTGGCCAGCATCCACCTGGGCCTTAAGCTCCTTCAATCCATCGCGTTTCAGCTGAGGCTTGAGCTTGTACTGGAAGTATTCTTCACCCAGCCAGTCAAGGCGATCGCGGCTCACTCCGCGGAGCACGGCGTGCACCACCCGCGTGGCGAACACGCGGTTCGTCGCGTACAGAAACGGACGCAGCACCGCCATCAGAAAGACGAGCCCGCGCCGCACCCAGCGCTCCGTGAAAGTCTGAGCGTTCCAGGTGAAAAAAGCGATGGGCTCGACCGTGGTCAGATCGACCAGGCTGCCTTCCACTCGCCAGTAAAGTGGCGATGCGGGTTGCCCTGCTTGTGGGATCGTTGGTTCCAAGTTGCTTATATTCCTAAACCTTAGCCAGCTATTCCCTTGTTTCGGTGAAGTTCCCTATTGTAAACAATCTGTGACCAATCGACACAGCGGTTCCACAGTATGCAGTTTTGGTTCACGAGTGCAACGAAATGCAGCCGTGATCTGCGCCGGGTGCGGACGAGCTCGGCAACTCTCGCGATGTCAACCACTTCTGCCGCAGTTTTGCGTTCTGAAAGGGATGGATGCCGCTGCGGTAATTTCAATTTTCGGCGGATAAGCCCCCGTTCGGTTGACGATCTGCAGAGAGCCGCGGCTGGAGTCAAATCGGCTGCACCCGCAGCGAAGCACAATCCCTGACGGAGCCGGGCATTCGACAGGCTTTCCGCCGCTCGTGTATCGTCGTCGGCTGGAGATTAATCACCCGCAGCGGGAAGCCCCCTTGCCGAAGAGCAAAACGCAGCCCAAGCCGGCTCGACCTTCACCCTCGGCTCCCGATTCCACAGCCGTTCATTCGTTTGTCCACTGGTCCGATAAACGATCGCTGGCGCTGCTCGCCGCAGCCACGCTTGCCTGCCTCGTCCCCTTCTCGGGCAAAGCTTTCAACATGGACGACCCGCTCTTTCTGTGGAGCGCGCAACAAATCTCACACCATCCCCTCGATCCGTATGGCTTCGATCTGGTCTGGTATTTCATTCGCATGCACATGTGGGCGGTGACCAAGAATCCGCCGCTCGCCGCGTATTATGCGGCGCTGGTCGGGAGCTTCGCGGGATGGTCGGAGCGCGCGATGCATCTGGCGTTCCTTGTGCCTGCGATTGCTCTCATCCTCGGAACCTATCAACTTGCGCGACACTTCACGCGACATCCGCTGATCGCGGCGGCCGCCACGTTGGTCGCGCCCGCCGTCATGGTTTCCGCCACCAGCGTAATGTGCGACACCATGATGCTGGCACTGTGGGTGTGGGCAGCCGTGCTCTGGATCAAGGGCCTCGATCCAGCGAAGCCGGCATATTTTTTGTCGTCGGCGGGGCTGGTCGCGGCCTGCGCCCTTACGAAGTATTTCGGGGCCAGCCTCATCCCGCTTTTGCTCGTTTACTCTCTGGCTCGACGTCGCCGCCTCGAAAGGCGATTGTGGTATCTGCTGATTCCCGTCGCTGCCCTGCTCGAATATCAACTCTGGACCATCGACCTTTACGGACAAGGCCTGCTCTCCGATGCTGCCAGTTATGCCAGCAACGAAGGCAAAGACTGGAGCGGCATCGTCGGCCAAATCCTGCTCGGGCTCTCTTTTCTTGGCGGCTGCACTCTCCCTGCCCTCGCCTTCGCTCCCGTACTCTGGACACGCAAACAGCTGCTCGCCGCCGCCGTGGTGGCCTTCGCGGCGGCCATCGCCGTGTATCTCGGATGGATTCACATCGCCGGTGACTTCACGCCGACTCATCCCGCGCAAGTGAGCCTTCAGTTAGCTTTCTTCCTGCTGGGAGGGATCATTGTTCTTGGTCTTGCCACCACCGATCTTTGGCAACACCGCGACGCCGATTCCCTTTTCTTGCTGCTTTGGGTTGCGGGAACCTTCATCTTCGCGACTTTTTTGAACTGGACTGTCAACGCTCGCTCCGTTCTACCCTTGATTCCTGCAGCCGGCATTCTGATTGCCAGGCGACTGGAGTCGGCGCGCCTCTCTCGTGCCCGCGTCCTCATCCCGCTCGGCGTGTGTTGCTTCTTGTCCTTGTGGATTACCTGGGGTGACGCGGGTTTCGCCGACTCAGCCCGCGAAGCCGCTCGCATGATTCACGACAAGACAGCCGGCCAGAGCGGCACCGTCTGGTTCGCGGGACACTGGGGCTTTCAGTACTACATGCAGCAGTTCGGGGCCGAACCCTACGTTCAGAAGGACAACCAGGCGCGCCCCGGCGAGATGCTGGTCATGCCCGAAAACAACAGCAATCTCTTCGAGGTTTCACACGACCTGGTGACACAGGTCATCGAGTTACCCATGCATCGCGGAGTGACCACTTCGCGCGGCGGCACGGGCGCGGGATTTTACTCCTCGGTCTGGGGACCGCTGCCTTTTTCATTCGGACCCGTTCCCCCCGAACACTACAGCTTCGTCCGCCTGCCCGGCGAGTGAGCGCTCAGGATGGCGGTTCGCTCCCATGAACAAGAATCGTGATCGCCCCCCGAGCCGCGATTCATATTCTTTATCGGGTTGATAGAAAGATTCCGTTTGACTGAAATCGCGAAGCAACACAGAATCCTTGGAACATTCACGACCGTGACAACCTGTGAGTCACGGCCGTGACCTTGATCGGAGGTGATCCATGAAGATTCTCGACGTGTGCGATCAGAAGACGGCAACCGTCCCTGCGGAGGCCACAGTCGCCGAAGCCATTCGGGTCATGATTTCGGCCCAGGTCGGCGCCGTGGCTGCGGTGGATGGTTCCCAGCGTATTTGCGGCATTTTCACCGAGCGCGATGTGCTGGTGAAGGTCGCTCTCAGCGGCAAGAATCCTTCATCCACGTCCGTTCGCGAACTCATGACCTCCCCGGTCGAAACCGCCATTCCCGATATCACCCCGGTCGAAGCACTCGGACTGATGGGCCAGGGCCATTTCCGCCATTTGCCCATTGTCGATCTCGATGGAAAGTTGCTGGGCATGCTCTCCATGCGAAACCTGCTGCAGTGGCGCACCAATGACCTCCATCGAGAACTCGACGCGCTTGAGCAATATTTTGCAAACGACAGTTTGGGAGGGTAGGCAGCGGCTCGGCGACGTGCATTGGGGCCGCCCGGTCACGGTTCCAGCTCGTCGTTTGTCCGCGTCCAGGGCCGCTTCGAGCCAATTGCGTAATTCAACTGCACCAGCACGATAAACGTGATGCTCCAGTACGTACTGAAAATGCAGAGCATCGCACCGAAAGCGTAGAGCAACTGCGCGATGATGATGCGGCGCTTGATCGCCACCGGCACGATTGCCGGCATGTCATGCTTCACCAGTCCTTTTGACATCGCGCACACCCAACTCACATAAAGGGTCGAGCCCAGCAGCAGAATATTCAGCCAGTATTCCACCAGGGCCAGCCGGTAAGCCGTGAACTCCGCCAGCAATGTGGTGGAGAAGGGAGTAATCGAAACTGCAAAAAGAAACAGAATGTGGATCCACGACAATCCCCGATCGGATCGCGCCAGGTGATTGAGTTGGGTTTGTTGTCCGACCCAGAAAATTCCCAGCGTCAGAAAACTCATCATGTACATCAGGATCCGCGGAGACAGCGCCACCAGCGCGCGCCAGAGCTCGTGCTCGTTATGCACCGTCTCCGCGAGTGGCACTTTCAGGTCCAGGACCAGCAGCGTCATGGCGACGGCAAAAATTCCGTCGCTCAAAGCCGCCAACCGCTCCACACTGTGGCCTGCGATCTTGTCGTACAGCGTCGTCATGGCGAGAGAGTCTATCAGTTACGGCATCCGTCATTGCATCGGTGCAGCCGAAGGCAGATTCACCTCCCGGATGGGCCGATCCACTTCACCCGCCCGGGTGGGAGCTTCCAGGCCATCGGTGAGCAGGAATCCCTTGAGGGCGATGGCGTTCGTCCACAGGCTCTGAAGCGCTGAGATGTATTCCGCCTGCAACTGAAATAATGTCCGCTGCGCGATGAGTACCTGGGGATACGCCGCTCCCATGCTCCGATAGTTCTTCATGTAGAGCTCGTAGGCTTTGCCCGCCCGGGGCAGCATGCGGTCGCGAAATCGCTCAACCGTCAAGCGCGAGGTCGCGTAGTTCTCTAGTAGCGACGAGGCTCTGGCCCGCAGGACCAATTGCACGCGTTGCACTTCCAGGCGTGCGCGCTCCACATCAGCCTTGGCTGCCTCAACATTTCCCTGATTGTGATTGAAGAGCGGAATCTGCACTCCCGCTTCGGCGAACCCCTGTAATCCGATGGGACGCCCGCTCGAGGCATCAAGCTCACGGTTCTGCTGCATGCCCGCCCGCAATTGCAGGTCAGGGATCGCTTCCCTGCGCGCGCGTTCGAGCGATGTTTCCGCCTTCTCCACCCCCAGTTGCGCGATCTTCACCGCGGGACTTTCCTCGACGACGGCCTGCACCCACTGATCGGGATTGTCCTGGGGAACGTCTTCTAACTGTCCTGCGAGATGCGCCATCGGCAGTTCCGGCTTGCCTACCGTGGCCGCTAATTCTTTCCAGACGCGCGCCTGATTCTGTTCCGCTGCCACCATCGCGATTTCGGCCTGCTCACTTTCCACCTCCGCCTGCAGGACGTCCGGCTGATCGGCCTGGCCCACATTGGCCAGTTGATGAGAAGTCTCGACCGCATCTGTCGCCAATTGCCTCAACTGCTGGCGGACTGCAACCATCTCCTGCGCAGCCAGCCCCCGGTAGTAGAAGAGGCGGACACTGTTCATGACACGCAGTTTCTGCTCTTCTGCTTCGGTCTCAACCTGCTTCTTCTCCTGCTCCCGCACTTTGCGATTGAGCGCGAGTTTGCCGCCCAGCACGATGCTCTGGCTCACGAAGAATCCCTGTTCCCCGCCGCGCTGCACGCCGCCGCGAATCTGTTCTCCCTGATACCCTACCGTGGGATTGGGATAGAGGCCACTCTGGGTTTGCCGGCCTGTGGCGGCCCGGACTTCCGCCGCGCCTTGCGACAGTGTCGGATTATTCTCGATCGCCATCTGCTCTAACTGCTCAAGCGTGACATCGGATGCGGGAGCCGCCGGCGTGGCATGCTGCATTCCCGGCATCTCTTGAGAAAAAGCGGCTCGCGGAAGAGTGGCGATCAGAATTACTGCCATCCCCAATGACAAAACAAGGTTTTTCATGGCTTCTCCTCATTCCTTGACGACTATCCGTGGTGCTGCATGTCGGGCATGGATTGCGGCGTGATTTTCTTCTGTTCCCGCAAAGCCATGATCTTGTCGTACTGCTCCGGCTTGAGTACGCGCACGAACGTCATCATCCCCTGCATGAATCCGCTCCATCCGGGGCGCAGCCCGTAGTTCTCGGGCTTGTCGACCATCTTGTCCATAGCCATCGCCGGTCCCTCCATGAAGGCATCCTGCGGAAAGCCCGGCACGGAGTTAGCGTCTTTGCTGACATCGGCCTCTCCCATTTGCATTCCTTCGTGCTGTATGCCTGTCATTGACGATGACTTCGCTACAGGGCCGTCGCTGGTGGCTTTCTCGTAGGTCGACCCCACGCCCATGCCGCGCCCCAGGCTTGCCCCGTTCTCTTCCGCCGTGGCGTGGCTGGACGGCATTCCCATCCCTTCTTCCATGCCCAGACCGGCGGGCATGCCCCGACCTCGCGTCATCGGTCCTACCATCGACGACATCTGATTCATCATGTGGTGGGGCAGATGGCAGTGAATCATCCAGTCGCCCGGATTGTTCGCCACAAACTCCACGTCGCATGCCTCCGCCACTCCTACCAGCACGGTGTTCTTCGGACCCCACGCCGCCGGCGGCTGCCGTCCCGCCTCCGAGCCCGTAATCACAAACGTGTGCCCATGCAAATGAATGGGATGGTGGTCCATTCCGAGGTTGATAAAGCGCAGGCGCACGCGGTCATTCAGCCGCACAATCAGGGGCGTCGTTGCGGGCCCCGACTTGCCATTCAGCGTCAGCCAGTTGAACTCCATGTTCATGGAGTTCGGCACGGGATTGTTGGGCAAGAGCGCGTACTCCTGCAGGATGATCGCGAAATCCTGATCCACGGGAGGATCGTAGGCTTCCTTGGGATGCATGATGAATGCGCCAATCATGCCCATCATTTCCTGCATGGCCATGTGGGAGTGATAAAAGAAGGTGCCCGCCTGGTGTAGGGTGAATTCGTAGACGAAGCGTCCCCCAGGGGCGATGGGTTCCTGGCTGCTGCCCGGAGCGCCGTCCATGGCAAACGGAATCTCGAATCCATGCCAATGCATCGAGGTCGGCTCGGGCAGGTGGTTATCGACGATGATCCTCACCCGGTCGCCCTGATTCACCTGGATGGTCGGCCCGGGCGCACTGCCGTTGTAACCCCAGAGATCGACGACCTTGCCCGGAACCAACTCCTGCTTCACCGGTTCCGCCACCAGGTGAAATTCCTTTACACCACCATCCATGCGGAAAGGCAGCTGTGGAAGATCGGGTGTCTGGACTGCAATGGGAGCGCTCGTCCGCACTTTGGAAACGGGCCGCGCCGCCAGCATGCGTGGCATGGCCGCCATCCCCGCGCCCAGACCCAATACGTTGGTGAGAAAACCTCGCCGGTTCTTCATGATTTGTTCCTTCAACAGATAAGCAGAGACGCTGCTCCGCCCATAGTTTCGCATTTGAACAAGAGATGGGTATCCCGCGCAGACTGCAGATGCGTCGCGGGATAAGACAAAGAAAGGGGAATTTTAGACGCGCAGAATCGTCGCCGTAAGTCCCGCCGGACCGGGTGGCCTGGAGAGATCAAAACCCGGAGCCGCATGGAGATCGCAGTCCACAAACCGCAAGCTATGGTTCGCTTGCAGGTGCGGGACATCCCCTCCCATCAATTTCTCAGGAGGAAAGGGTCTCCCTGAGACCGCGAGCGTCGCCCCAGGGCAGTGTGTCTGGCATTGCCCGGCGAAGATGGTAGGCGGGGTTAGAGCGGAATCAACATGGTGCATGCCGGCGTGGTGATGAGTTCCGTGCTGGTGGGTTGGCGCTGCGGCATGTGTACCCAGGCAGCGGATGACGCATACTTCCGCCGGGCTAACCGTAGCCAGCGCGAGCACAGACACCAGAACCACCGCTGCTGACAAGCGTGAGGCCATTCCCGGTAATCTAACCCAGCCATTGAGAACATGCAATCGGCGCCGAAGAGGCCGCACCAGAACACCGTTCTGCAATGACGCAGTTTTCTTACTGGGCGGTCAAGGTGGCCGTCTGCAGCATTCCAGCGTTCGAGCCTCCGCTGGTCCACACGGGATGCGCTATGCCGCCCGTCGGCTCGGCAACCATGCCGGCATAATCTCCGATGAATGTCCCCGCCGAAATCAGCGCCGGCGTCACTCTCGCGTTGGGCGCAAACGTTGCTCCTTGGTCCTTACTGTAAGTGGCGTAAATGTCATACATCGCGGTGCCGGACGCGTTTCTGGTATCGAACCACGACATATGCAATGTGCCGTTGTTGTCTACGGCTGCGGAGGGGAAGATCCTCTGCCCCAGCGTAGAGTCATTCACGGAGATCGGAGTGGTAAATCCTCCCGCGCCCTTGGGTTGCGTCGAACGTGTTACCACGATGTCCGAGCCCGCGCCGTTCTGTTCCGCGTACACGTCGTACACATACTCCGCTCCGCTGACTGGACTCACCACCAGAGTCGGTCCGCTATTTTTTCGGTACGTCGTCGAAAAAGTCACGTCGGCATAGGACGGCGTGATCGCCGCTGGCGTGGAAAAACTCTGCCCGCCGTCGCTGGAGGTTGCTAGCATGTGCTGCGCCATGCTGTTCCCCAGGAACACCTCGAACGAGACATACACCGTTCCATCGGAACCCACCGTCATCTGCGGCCACTGCACGTCCGTCGCACCGGAAGTGAGTAACTGCGGCGTGGACCAGGTCACGCCATGATCGGTCGAGCGCGACACGGCGATGTATTTGCTGGTGCACCCGCTGGCGGAGCAGCCCGTGAAGTGAATCCACGTCATGTACACGTTGCCCGATGTGCCGGCACTACTGTTGTCAACCGCCAGGGAATCCTTGTCTTCGCCAAAAGGGTCGTTGGCCGCGGTGTTGGTGAAGACCGGGCGGCAGACGGCGGCAGTGAGCGTGACGTTGGGCAGCGATCCCACGCACACGTACACTCCCGATGGCGAGTGCTGGCCCATTTGCGGAGGCTGGGCGTAGATGCCGCTCAGGAACACGTTCCCTAATTTGTCGATGGCTACGCTCGGGTCGCGGTTGTCCGACCACAACTGGCCGTCGGAAGTGGTCGGTGTCATCCCACTCAACGGGATGAAGGCATCTCCCCAAGTCCCACCACCGTCGTGCGAAATGGAGTATCGTGTCGTCCCCGCGCCTCCCGAACCTAGGGAGAAGTCTGTGATCATCGCCGCCAGGTTCAAGTGGTTGTTGGGATCGATGGAAATGACTTCTTCCGCTTCGGGTTGCGAGGTTGTCGCCGTCACCACCGTGCTCACGGCATAAGCGGCACCGTGAAACTTCGGGGGCGGAGGAGGAGGAGGAGGGGGTGGCGGGTTCGATGAAGACTTGCTACCGCTCGAACAACCCACTGACAACAGCGCCAACATCACCAACATAACTACAGCCAACCACCTACGGCACGACGTTTTCATAGGGCCCTTAGCCTCAGCAACTGTGCGCAGAAGGATACACCAATCCCGCCAGAATCCTTCAAACAAGCACCCACGAGGCGATTGACATGGAGGCAAAAGTCCTCCTGCACCATTGCAGAACCGCCCCTGTCTGTTGGAAGTACCTCAGGACCACGAGATCCTGAGTGTGATACCGGTATCCTCCCACCGACTTTGGGCCCGATCACATCTCAGAGGTACACTGGAACGGTTCGAGCCATGCCGCGACCGATGGGTGAGAGCGCAGACCAGTCGAGCAACCTGTGCAACCTACTTACATTCCCGCGCTGCGTTACCGGCCGCTGACTCCGTGGTACGACTTCATCATTCAGGCCACGCTGCGCGAATCGACCTTTAAGTCACGACTCGTCGACCAGACAGGCATTCATGCTGGAGACAGAGTGCTGGATCTGGGTTGCGGAACCGGGACTCTCACACTTCTCTTAAAGTCCCGCCACCCGCATGCCGATGTGGTTGCCATCGACGGCGATTCCGAGATTCTCGAAATGGCTCGCGCCAAGGCCGCCAGCGCATCGCTGGCAATCGATTTCCATCAAGCCCTGTCATTCGCCCTTCCCTTCGCGGATGCGTCCTTCGATTGCGTCGTCTCCAGTCTTGTCTTTCATCACCTGACCCGCGACAACAAGCTGCGGACCTTGCGGGAAGTATTACGCATCCTTCGTCCGGGAGGACAACTCCACATCGCCGACTTCGGCCGCCCTCAGAATCTTGTGCTGCGCTGCGCGTTTGTTTCGGTGCAAATCTTCGACGGGTTTGCATCGACCAGGGACAACGTGGCAGGCCTTCTGCCTGGCTTCCTGTGCGACGCCGGATTTCCCACTCCGCTGGAGACTGCGTGCTTCGCGACTTTGTTCGGCACCATCCGGCTGCTGCAGGCGCAAAGGCCTCCCCAAAGCGGCAGGGTCAGCTCCTGGTAATCTCTTCCACGGCTCGATAAGCCTGATCGATGGCACAGTCGGTGTACGCATAGGCGCCGGCGTCGGCATTGGCGATCGCCAGGCGTCCGAACGGCTTGCGCGCCACCTCGCACGGAGTCTCCCCACCTTCCAGCCAGAACTTATCCCAGAGGGAGTTGTACTCATAGGCGTAGCCGTGGGGCCAGCGATTTACCGTGATGGCGGTGATGTCACGAGCGGGATCGAATCCCCCTGGTCCCAGGGTGCGATCAAGCTGATCGCGAATATTGCGTTCCATGGTTTCGAAGGTCGTGGTGAAGAGTTCCATGCGGCCGATGCGGTGCTGCTCACGCGCGGGACGTCCGGGCTTGCAGGGCGTTTTCATCATGTGAACCACGATCGGGTCGCCGGGTTTCTGCGAGCATTCGTAGTCACCGATGCTGACTGGCAGGTCGAGATTGAAGCGCGAGTGATATCCACCCGGGGCGTACACAGAGCTCGCGCCCAGCTTGTGGAAAGATTTCCAATTGCGGATTGCGACGTTGG
Organism: Terriglobia bacterium; assembly: GCA_963832635.1. Taxonomy (GTDB): domain Bacteria; phylum Acidobacteriota; class Terriglobia; order Terriglobales; family Acidobacteriaceae; genus DATFTE01. The sequence goes on from CAWHVH010000010.1 coordinate 419,300, forward strand.
TGTAGAGCAACGGCACTTTTTGCGCGGAAGCCAGCGCGTCTTTCTGCTTCTCGGGAAGCTCGTCGCAGATGTAGGGGATGACCACATGCCAGCAGGCGAGGATGCAACGTGCGCCCTGAACCGTATACACCTTGCCGCCGGTCGCGTAAGTGACTTCGACCTCTTCGGCGGTGGTGGGATCTCCTTTGTGCTTGACTCGCACCGCACTGCTGTTGAGCCGTATGCGGACGGGGGAGGAGGCGCGGTCCAGCTTCGAGTACTCGGCGCGGGCGGTGACAATGTCGGTGGCGGAATCGCCGGAAATCGCACTGGGAACCAGCACCCGCACCAGCATGCGCGCAATGGACGCATTGCCATCCGGAAAATGGAAGAAGTACTTCTCCGCTTCCTCGTTGGGAATGGCGTCACGATTCATGCCGGGCCCGGGCGCGGGATCGAGATTCATGCCTCGAAATCCGGGATAGCGCAGACCCCAGGCATCCTGAGCCGCGACGGCATCGATGCCCACTCCAAACAGAGGCTGCGGGCCAACCTGGAGAACGCGCACCACTTCTTCGTTCACTCCGACCACGTCGGTCAGAAACCTGGCATAACTCATGCGCGCCAGCTTGGCTTTCTTCTCATCGGAACTGAGGCCGGGAAGATAGTCTTTGGATTCGTGATGCAAGCGGTCGTAGTCGTGCTTCCCCTGCTCGGAGAGCGGAGCTTCCGAGAGAAATTTCTCCCACAGCTTCGAGCCATCCTCAGGCGAATTGGCCGTCTCCCCGCCACCTAACGGCGCAGGATCGGCCACCAGCCGGTCGGCACCGAAGCTTTCCTTGTCGAAAAACACGTTGGGAACAAGCCCCATCGAGCGGTACAGATCTTTCGAGACATACTTGGGATAGGAAGCAACATCGATTCCGAGTTCGTTGATCACCGACTTGGCGACGGGGCTGTAGGGGGCAGGACTCTCAATGGAATAAGTGCCGCCGTATCCGAGCAGGGAGTGACCACTTGCGCGGAACTCATTGCGCTTGGCGTGTCCTCCGAAGTCGTCATGATTTTCAAGGATAAGGATGCGAGCTTTAGGGCCAGCGACTTTGCGGAAGAAATGGGCAGCGGCAAGTCCGCTAATGCCGCCTCCGACGATGACCAGGTCATAAGTCTCGCGCGTGTCGATGGGTTTCGGGGCGGAACTCCAGAAAGTTCCGTCGCGGACGCTATGCATGGCCTCAAACGATCCCACATGGCTGCCCCGCAAACCAGTGAGCGCGGGTGGGTAGTCGTCCCGCCGCTCATCGCCGGCGAACAGCGGAGCCGGCACCATGACAGCCCCTACGGCGAGGGCAACTCCGTTCAGGAAGTCGCGGCGGGTGATGTCACGGTTCATGCCGAGTTGTTTATCGCGCGGATCGCGCACGCAGGTCCTCCCTTCAGCCTCCAGCAGGCCGGTTCGTCGGTATCGCGGACGCCACCGCTAGGTATTTTCGGAGCCTTCGGCTTTTTTCACCGCCAGTTCGGCGCCTTGGAATCCGATTTTGCTGTGGGTGCCGTCGCAAAACGGCTTGTTGACCGAACCGCCGCAGCGGCAAAGCGAAAAGGCCGGTTTGCCGGTGAGATCGTACTTGTTCCCGTCGGCGTCAACCAGTTCGATAGAGCCTTCTGGCGCTTCTACGCGGTAAGGACCGTTCTTCTTGATGCTGATTTTTACAGTTGCCATGGAAGTAAAGATACCAGCTTCGGGCAGTCGTCTTCTAGCGGGCATTGAGTATTCGAACCGCATGTCGAGGCTGAAGCCACGGCTAGGCTGCGGCCGATTCGACAGCCAGCAAGCTGCCGTAAAGCTCGAGGTATTCGTCGATCATGCGCTTGGCGGTGAAGCGTTCACGGGCGCGCTGGTAGGCGCGATTGGCGTACGTGCGGCAGAGATCGCGCTCCTCGCTCATCCGGCGAATCAACGACGCCAGACTGTCGGCATCATTGGCAACGAAGTACATGGCGGCGTCGCCCCAGACTTCGCGGAACGTAGGAATATCATTCGCGATGATCGCACAGCGGGAAAGAGCCGCTTCCAGTGTCGCCATCCCAAACGGCTCATAGCGGGAGGTGGCGGCGTAGATGGCAGCCCGGCTATACAGGGCGCGCAACTGCGCTTCGGTCTGTGGGCCTTTCAGAGCAACACAGAACTGCTCGGTGGTGAGTTTCACGTCGGCGCGAATGGGGATTTTCATGCTGGCTACTGCAGGTTCCGCGCCAACAATGCACACGGGCAGGGGATGCATATGCTGGGTCAGCAAATTCACCTGCTTTCCCGCATCGTAGAGACGCCCGACGGCCAGCACCGAGTCGTCTTTGCTGGTGTAAGGATTGAAGAAGATCGGATTGCGTCCGTTGTAGATAACCGCATCGCGCTTTGGCCAGGCGTAGCAGGTGCGGAGAGTATCGAGCATCCAACGGGTGGGAGCGACCACCGCACTGGCTCTGGACAACCCTCGGCTCACCACTTCGCGATACCAGCGCAACCACTGTGAGGGTTTCGGCTCGTGGCCATGAACCGCATTCCACCAACTGATCATGTCACCGTGCGCGACCACCACGCGTGGCACTTTCACGGGCAGGCTTCCGTAACACAACTGGTTCAAATGCAGAACGTCGGGCTTCAACTCCGCGACCAGTCCGGTCAGATAGGCGCAGGATTCTTCGAGATCGAGTTGGCCTTCCTGCATCCAATCGAGGCGAAACGCCGTCGGACGATATTCGAGTCCGTGCAGGCTTTCCATCCATGAGGTTTGTTGAGGCAGGGGGATTTCGCCGAGACTCACGAGCGTGACACGTACCCCCCGGGTGACGAGTCCAGTGACGAGCTCGCGCGTGTAGGTCCACACGCCACTCATCGTGTCGGCGGTCACCAGGACATGCATGAAATTCCCCGGGGTCGAAGGGAGAGCCCGCCGTCGAGCGGCGTCCAACTCTCACTGCCCGGTTATTCTATTGTGGAATGGTGGAGTTTTGAAGCAATTCTTCGCGGGGTGTTCCCTAGTCTCGGGTGCAAAAGATTGCACAGCCTGCGGCCCCAAATCCTGGTGTGCTGCCGAGTTCAAGCCTCAGATCACTGGGTCATGCCAATCTTCACGCGCATCTCTCGTGCCAGATCATAGACAGTACGAAGTTTGTTCTCTGCCGTCTGGGGAAGGTTGGGCACACCCAGTGCCATTTCGCAGGAGAGCAGCAGCGCGGTCACGGTACCTTTCAGTTCGCTGCGCAAAACCTGCTCGGCATCGCGGCGGGCCGCCAGCGCCTCGCGCTTGCGACGATTCAGGGCTGCGCGTAACTCACGAATGACCCGTTCAACGCCGCTGATCGCGAAGTTGATGTGGAGCGCCACTGCCGTCCCCAAGTGCTGTAACGCCAGTTCGCTCTCGTCAGGTTCGGCCTCTACCAGAGATTGGTCCATAACGACAGCGGCAAACTCCTGGTTGCGCAGCTGATTTCCCGCCTGTTGCAGGGTAGACGCAATTTGCACGCTTTCCGTGGTGGCTTGTTCAATCGCTTGTGCACATTCTCGCGCTTTAGCGGAAGGAGTAATCAGTAGAATCATGGCCCATCCCGTTGCACATCTTCGACCATACAACCTGATATTGAAAATGCACTACTTAACTTTGATCCGCAACGCCTGGATTCCCACGTCGGGAACCCAAATCGGACCTCCTGTCTATTCTTGGGACGCGTATTCCTTGAGTTTGCGATAGAGCGTTGTCTTTCCGATGCCGAGCAAACGCGCCGCCAGTAACTTGTCTCCGTTGAGTTGCGTGATGGTATTGAGGATGGTCAATTTCTCCAGATCGGCCATGGGGATGATCTTGGGCGTGCCATCGCCGCCCATCGAGGTTGTGCCGGGTGCGCTGTGGATGTCGGTGGGCAGGTCTCGTACATGCAAGATCGGGCCCGTGGTCAAGGCGCAAGCACGTTCCAGACAATTCTCCAACTCGCGGACATTTCCCGGCCAGTCGTAAGCAAGCATGACCTTCAGTGCGTCATCCGCGAGGGTTCGCTCCACCCCCGAAGTACGTGTTTGGCGTTCCAGGAAATGCGCAGCCAGCAAGGGTATGTCCTGGCGCCGCTCGCGTAGCGGTGGAATCCGCAGGCTAAGCACATTCAGGCGGAAATAAAGATCGCGGCGAAACGTTCCTTGCGCCACCGCTTGTTCCAGGTCACGATTGGTCGCGGCCAGGATTCTCACATTAATGGGCAGCTGCTTGGTACCACCAACGGGGCGAATTTCCTTTTCCTGAATGGCGCGCAACAATTTAGCTTGAAGGTCGGTAGGCAGTTCGCCCACTTCATCGAGGAATACGGTGCCTCCCTCGGCAATGGCCAGCAATCCCTCCTTCGCCTGCGCGGCGCCGGTGAAGGCTCCTTTCACATAGCCAAAGAGCTCGCTCTCGATGAGCGTCGGTACCAGGGATCCGCAGTCCACCGGAATGAAGGGCTTGTCCCGATAGGGTCCCGAGAAATGGATGGAGCGGGCAACCAGTTCCTTGCCGGTACCGCTTTCTCCGAGAATGAGGACGGGGTGGCTGCTATGCGCGGCCTTCGCAATAATGCGGTAGAGCTTCTCCATCTCGGGAGCGCGGCCCACGATGCTGCCGAAACCCTGCTTGGACTTGATCTTCTCGCGCAGCATGCGGTTTTCCGTCTTCAGCTTCAAGTGGCTGGCGATGCGTTCGAGCAGCAGTTTGAGTTCGTCCATGCTGAAGGGCTTGGTCACGAAGTCATAGGCGCCGTTCTTCATGGCTTGCACGGCGGATTGCACGGTGGCGTAGCCGGTCACCACGATGACCACCGCATCGGGACGGCGCGCCTTGATCTGACGCAGGGCCTCGAGCCCGCCGGCTCCCGGCAGTTTGAGATCGAGCAACACCACGTCGATGCCTTGTACCTCGAGAAGACGGTAGGCATGTTCGGCGGAGTCGGCCACCGACGCGTTGAACCCAAGGGAATGCGCGACTTCCCGGCAGGCGTCGCGGATGGCGCGCTCGTCATCGACAACCAGGAGGTTCAGAAAATTCGCCCCTTCGATCTGGGCTTGATGGGAGACGGTGGCTTCGGCTGTGGTCATGGCTGGTTTCCTCTCGTTACAGGAGAAACTGAAGGCTGTTTCAGGACGTCGCGCACTTTCTGCAGCAGCGCCCCACTGGTAAAGGGCTTGCGAAAAAGCACAACCGGTTCCAGTTCTTCGCCGGCGGAGGGCTGATCGTAGCCAGACGTGTAAAGCACTCGCAGGTCTGGACAACGTGAACGGAGTTTCTGGGCGACCTGGCGTCCACTCATCCCGGGCATCAGCAAATCGACCAGTAAGAGATCGATCGCATCCTTGCGGCCCCGGCAGATTTCCAGGGCTTGAGTGCCATTCGCCGCCTCCAGAACCTTGTATCCCGACCCTCGCAGGATGCGCCGCGCGCTGCGGCGAACGGCAGAATTGTCCTCGACCAGCAGGATGGTCTCGCCACGGTTCGCCGGATGGCCGTCTTCTCCGCAAACGGGATCAGCCTCGGACCCGGCCTCGGCCCGCGGCAAGCGAACCACGACCCGGGTGCCGCGTCCGAGTTCGCTGTCGATGGTGATGGAACCACCACAATCGCGGACAATACGGTTCACCGTGGATAGCCCTAGTCCAGTCCCCTGACCTGGGCACTTGGTGGTGAAGAATGGCTCGAACAGGTGAGAGCGCACTTCCGGGCTGATGCCACTACCGTTGTCGGTGACGATGAACTCGATAGCCCGGTCGCCTCCGTTCGGTCTCGCGTTGCGCGTTTCAAGGTGAATCGTTCCACCCTTCGGCATGGCGTCGCGCGCATTGAGAGACAGATTCAAGACAATCTGCCGGACTTGGGCGGGATCCATCTTGACTGGCCACAAGCCACGAGCTAGCGAGGTAGTGAGCTGGATGTTGTCGCCGATCAGGCGGCGTAACAGATTGCGTGTTCCGGCCACAATTTCATTGATCGATAACAGGCGGGGGTTGACCGGTTGCTGCCGCGCCACGGAGAGAAGCTGCTGTACCAGTGCGGCGCCGTGCTCGCCCGCCATGCGAATCTCATCCGCGTGGTGGCGAAGGCGGCTTCGGGGATCAAGGCCGTCACGCAGCAGATCGGAATAGAGCATGATTCCGGTGAGCAGGTTGTTGAAGTCATGCGCCACTCCGCCCACCAGCCGCCCGATCAATTCCATCTTCTGCGCTTCGCGGAGCTGCTGTTCGGCGCGTTTGCGTTCCGTGATATCTTCGACCATCCCGATGACCGAATCGGGCCGGCCATCGGGTCCACAAACCAGAGACACCGTGAGTCGCACCCAGCCGTTGATTCCGCCCTTGCCGGAATATCGCAGTTCGATTTGGTAGTAGTTGCGCTTGCCTTCCACCATCTCCTGGAAAAGAGCCTGGTCCGTGGCCAGGTCGTCTTGGTGAGTAAATTCGCGGAAGTGCATCCCACGAAGTTCCTCGCGGCTGTAGCCAAGCATGTGCTGCAGGGCAGGATTGCTTTCGACGACCCGTCCGTCGACGGTGCATTGCAGGATGCCAATCGCCGCAGCGTCGAAAATGGCGCGATAGCGCTTGTCGCTCTCGCGCACCACGCGACGCCGTTCGTGCTGTGTGAGGTTGCGAACCGAAATGATCAGTAGCTTGCGGCCTTCCGCCTGAAAGCGCGAACAAACCGCCTGGATCGGAACCGGCGCACTACCCGCTGGCTGGAAGCAAAACTCGCATCCGGGATATCCGCAATCGCTGGCGTCCTCGGACTCTCCTCTCCCCGTGGAACCCACACAAGGCCGGTCGGGCGGAACGAACTCGCTAAGTTTCCGGCCTTGCAACTCCAGCGGAGAAGCACATCGGAAAGCTCTGGCGAACGCGGCATTGGCATACAGGATGCGACCGCGCTCGACGATCGCCTGGCTCTCTTGGCACACGTCCAGAGCGGCGCGGAACAGATCGCCCTCGGCGAGACTATCGTTCCTGGGAAATGACACGACCGCGCTCATGGCTCCTGCTTGACCCAAGCCTCTCTGCGGGAACCGTTCACGGGGGAAAGGGACGGATCCATGGCAACTAACGGCGCCGGATGGAGATGTGGGGTCGGATTGGCAACCGGGGGAAATCTGTCCCAAGTATGCAAACCGTGACGCACGCTCCCTATTTGGGAAGTCTAGAGACGTTCCGTTCTGGAATTAAGTACAGCGGTCACAGGGAAATGTGACGTCGGCTGGAGGCGCCAACCAAAAGACCTTAGCTTGGACTGGGCAGTGTTTTCTGGAGATGGAAGATCAGCCGGCAGTCGGTGGAAAACTCCACGTTTCCAGCTTCCCCGTCCGGTTTCGGCCCCGAAGATCTGCAACGGGCGTCGCTCCCTGCGACCTGACCGTCACTCTGCGGAGAGCCCCCCTTAACGAAGATGCTGGAAGTCTGGATGGCCTGAGCCTTGCCGCCAACCGCAATCGCGGACAGCGTGAGGCGCAAGTAGCCGGGATGCAAACGATCCGCCGGTCCGGCGTCGACGACTCGACCGGCCATCATGGTCCCCGACGGAAAGACAGTCTTGCCTTCGATCACGACGGCTTCGTCGAGGACGGCCGCAAACGACTCTCCCGCCCGCGAGAACGCGCTGCAGAGTGGCGACTGCAGGCGAATGACGAGCGGAGTGCGAGCCGGAATCTCAGGGAACGCGACCGTCGCCGCTGGCGGGATCCCTCGGCGGTTGGGTGCTCGCTCGAAGGGGAGTTGCTGATGATCGGAGCCCGATTCATCAAGGCTCTCGATGGCGGGTTGACGCGAGCAAGCGGCCATTGCCAGTATCGCCAGGAGGATCGCGCTGAATACAGTGTTCCACGAGGCCATCGCGGGAATCCTCCTGCCGGCGGCGGCATTTATGGAGGCACGGCGCATACCAATTGCTCATGAGATTTGTATTGAAGGTGTTACGGGAATCTTGCCGCCTGTCGAGATGTAGTTTTTTCCCGTCGAAGCCGCCACTTCTTCAACATCGCGGGGGGATTAGATAACCGTGTCGGCTCCCAGCCGCCGAGTAAACTTGGTGCGCTCAAGCAACCAGGGCTCGGAAGAAAGGAGCCGAGCACATGAAGATTGTAGGGTGTGATTTGGGGGGCTGGCCCATCCTTTCTCCGTGGAATAGTAAACTATGGTTGCCCCATCCTTCGCGGTTTTGTAAAGTCCCGAGACATACTTTACATTTTGTCTCTAGACATCCTTTACAAGTGGTGGAGAGGAGCTGGGCGTCGGAATCCAACGCTCGATGATTTTCGAGCGTTGGATTCCGGGGTCCAGCTCCTCTCCAACTGCACTTGCGCTTTCCCCAGCCAACACCCGGCGCACCGCTGCTAGCTTTAACTCCGTTCCATACTCCGGCTGATTCGTGCTCTTTCGTGACATGAGTTCTCCTGTTCGAGAACTGTCACCATTATCTCTGTCTCAGTTTTGGGGTGCACTCCAGGGTGCGGTTCACCCGTCTGTATGAATGCATAAGTGAAATGAAGAAGGGTTCTCGAAGCGGTTACGATGCTGAGATCGGCGAGGAAAGCGCCGACTCAGAAAGCTCACTCGGAGAACCCTATGAACAGCCTTCACTATATCGGATTCGACGTTCACAAAAAAGCCATCAGTTTCTGCGTCAAGACCGCTGCGGGCGAGATCGTGGAAGAAGGCAGCGTGCTGGCACAACGCGAGGTCTTGCGGCAATGGGCCTCAGCCCGTCCGCAAGCGTGGCGCGGAGCGATGGAAGCGACCCTGTTCAGCGCTTGGATCTACGACACGCTGAAACCCTACGGCGAGCAATTGGAGATGGCGCATCCGGCCAAGATGAAAGCCATCAGCGCGGGCAAGAAGAAGAGCGATACCATCGACGCGCGCACCATCGCCGACCTGGTGCGCTGCAATCTATTACCGGCCTGCTATGTGGCGCCGCCGCGGATTCGCGAACTGCGCCGTCTGCTGCGCTATCGCAGCCTGGTGGTGAGCGAAGCGGTACGCATGAAGAACAAGATGGCCGGACTGCTGATGGAAAGCGGCGCGCTTTACGTGAAGGAAAAGCTGCACCGCAAGAAATATTTCGCCAGTCTGCTGGAAGAACTCGAAGAGGTGCCGGAATCGGTGATCGATCTGCTGCGCTTGAGCCGCGGCGCGCTGGAGATGTTCGAGAGCACGCAGAAACGGCTGGTCCGCGAGTTGCTCGCCGACCCCGAACTGGCGCAACGAGTGGAACGATTGATGTCGATTCCTGCCGTCGGAGAAATTACGGCTCTGACCTGGGCGCTGGAGGTCGGCGATCCACAGCGCTTCCACTCCGGCTCCGATGCCATGAGTTACTGCGGACTGACTGCCGCCTTGAAGTCTTCGGCGGGCAAGCAGCAACGCGGACCCATCTCGAAACAGCGCAACCACTGGCTGCAAACCACACTGATCGAGGCCGCCAAGCTGGCCCCGCGGTGGAATCCGCAACTGGCGGCGCTGCACGCCCGCGAGTTGGAGCGCGGACATCGCAACCGCGCCACCCTGGCCGTGGCGCGCAAACTCGTCACCTATCTGCTGGCCGTCGACAAAAGCCGTCAGCCCTTTCAACTGCGCGTGCCTTTGGAAGAGCCGACCCAAAAAGCTGCCTAAGAAGGAAAAACTTTGAACTCAGCGATCATCCGGCCGTTCCTCGCCAACTTGGGGACTGGGCAGAGGAGTCTCGACTCCCGATGCTCCTTACCGTCTGTATCGAGGCCGGCCGGAAAACCCTAACTCATACTTCGTGGACCGGACTCCGCTTCGGTTCCCGCAAATGGATGTCTGGCCAAGCTGCTGCTTTGGCCGCTCTGAACGATCGCTGGTTGTTGGCTAACCTAACCGCCTCACCCTCGCTTCGAGAACCTACTCTTCCAAGCGTCAGGAGACCTCCGTCTCCTCTTGACTTTTACTTATCATGGATGTCCCCATGTTTCCCATGTTTCCCGGACTCGGTCTGCTGGTGTTCTTTGCTGCGAAGAATATGTAAATGGCTCCAACCAGTTGTTACGGGACGGTTCGTGCCAAGCCCATCAGATTACCTTGAGAATAGCCCATCAAGTAGAACAGCAGCTCGTCTGAAAGCTTTTCTACATCCCCATCATCTGGGAGGACGATGTCCTTCCCATCTCCTCCCTTGATGATTTCCCGTCTGTCCGTTGAAATAACAACTTTCTTAATCACGCCTCCTTCGGTCTCCATGAGAACATTCGGAAACACACCCGTCCCAACACTGGTACCGTTCGCCCTGTTAATGTCACCAACGGTCTTGGCAGCTTTTTGACGGTTCTCTATCAATTGTGTGAGTTTCCTGTCCTCATCCTTGAAGCTCTTCTGATCAGCAACCACTACTTGAACGTTTTTCACCCATCTAAATTCTGACCAGTTCATGTTCAAGCTGTACAGTTTGCACGTTGCAGATGGGACATCGGCAGTACACACAACGTTTGACTGAGCCACGACCGGGGCGCACAGCACGAATCCCAGAAGGGCTAGCGCGATTGTCTTGAACATATAGCTTCTCACCTCCGAATAGACATGGCCTTCCCCTGGAAGCTTACTGGATAATGCAACAAAATGTCGGTGCGGATTGGGACTTCACGCCGGAAAGTGAATCCACGCGGGTGCCCCAGTCATTCGCGCACTTTGCGAATGACTGGGCGCTTGACTGCGGCAAAACTCTCGACCGGACGGCGCTTGATTTCCAGCGCCCACTCCTGAAACTTCACCCGAACCGGTCCCGTCTCCCCGTATAAATAAGCGCGAAAACTGCTCCACTTCCACTGCTCGGGCCGTTCCACCAACCCGCGTTTCACGGGATTGCGGTGCATGTAACGCAGCTTCTCCACCCGCTTGCGCTCGCTCCACACATTGAAATCGTAAAAGCGCTTCTGCCAAACCGGTTCCCGCACCCGCTCCCACAGAACCCCCTGCTCGGCCGCCGCTTGCCTTGGCTTCCCATTCAGGCGCCGCGAGAAACGCTGTTTGATCACCTTCATCACGACCGACGGGTCGCCCACCTCGGGCTCGGCGATAAGCAGATGAAAGTGCTCGGGCATGACCACATATCCGTGGACGACGAACCGATACTTGCGGCGGGCCTCTTCCAGAATTTTCACCAACAGATCACGTCGCCAGGCCGAACCCAATTCTGGTCCGCGACGGTGGCAACTGCTGGTGATGAAGTGCAGATCGTGCATGCCATAATAGCGGTGCAGGCGCTTGGTCACGCCGTCAGAATAATCTCTATGGCCGGCGTGTGACGGTGATCCTGACACCATGCGGTTGTGACAAACCCAGTCATTCGCAAAGAACGCGAATGACTGGGGCACCCGAAGAACCCACCTCCGGGACCACCAGCACGCATCTGGGACTGTGCCGGATTCGCCACACTTCCTGCTCAGAATCGGACCCGGATTCAGGACCGCATCGGGCTGCTAAACCGACCCGGATCCCGCGGGTCCGGGCACTGCGTTCCGCGGAAGCGTACGGTTCGATTTCGGCCCTTTGAAGCAGAACCGCAGCAGGAAATATGCGATGCACGCAAGGATGACGACTAACAACAGAACCATTCCCCAGCCGCCGATGGTTCCCCAGAATGATGCGTGGCCGTTGTATTGGACAGCAGACTTAGCTTCTTGCCGTTCATTGGCAATGAAGAGTACCGGGCCTACGATGGCAACTAAGGCAGCGAACAACCCTGCAACTCCACTTAGCAGTCGGAGCAGAACGCTTTTCATGACAACTCCTCAGACGCGCTGTGCCAACGCACGATTCGTTCCTTTCCCCATCACTTTCCGCACCAGCCAAAGAAATCGCACTTAACGTGGGGCCACATCTGTCCCGGCTCAAGTGGGTTATGTGGATCGATGTGAAACTGATCCAGCGTGCAGGTCTTTCCTGGGCACAGACCGAATGGATTGATGGCTGAGACAGCCGGGTCATACTGCATTCTGAAGTGAAAACCAGGACCAAAAGTTCGCCATTCCCATCCTCCGGCATGGTGCCGTGGATTCCAGAACGCCGAGAACGGTCCGTTGTACCCCCAAGAGTTTCTATCCTGATATCCTTGAGCCGAAAGTATCCTGCGCGCTTCTGCACACGACACAGGTAGGATCAGGCTTCCGTTTGGTCCGGGGACAGAACCGGGAAAGATGTTTGCAAGCCCTTGGATGTCGCCTGAGAGCGCATCAAGACCCGAGGGATCAAAAAGACCGATCGGCGAATTCCGAACATACACGTAAAAGTCCGGACCGCCGTCGAAGCTGATCGGATCTTCACTTATGAATCTCCCGATGCTCGGATCGTAGTAGCGCATCCGATATTCGTAGATTCCGGTCTCAGGGTCGAAGTCCCTGCCCGTGTACCTGAACGGGTTAGTGAGTGTGCCAGTAGAAGCTGTCAGGTTGCCGAAGGAGTCGAATGTGTAGCTGTTCGCGACCACACCGGTGGAATTGCTTAGCGACGTTACCGAGTTGATTCCGTCCTGCTCGTAATACGAAGCAGTCCCGCCGCGCAGCATCGATAGCGGCCCGTCAACCCGCACATCTTGCGCGTATCTGGCGAGCACGGTTCCACTAGCGTCCACTTCCAAAACTATGTTTGCACCAGGGGCCATCCCGTCATAGAGGTAGTTCGTAGTTCCGAGCGGGCCGGATTTTTGGATGCGTCTGCCAAAGGATCGTAGCGGAAGGGCTGTGGTCCCGGCCCGGGAACGGCCCGACGTCAGGCGGTTTTCAAAGTCCCAGGTGTAGGTTTTGCTGGCAGGGCTCGGCGAGGGTATTGCCGTTTGCGTCATAGGTGTACGTCCCTGCCGAGGTCGACGTCAGCTCGTTCGACGCGTTGTAGTTGTAGCTGGGCACGCTCAACGAACTCAGCCTATTCCCCACCGCATCGTAGCTGTAGGTCTCCGAAGTCACACTCCCCTGGGTTACTTGCAATAACTGGTAAAGCGCGTCGTAGCTGTAATTCGAGGTGGTTCCGTCCAGATAGTTGGTCTTCGAGGTGCGGTTGCCGGCGTTGTCATAAGTGTAGCTGGCGCCGTCGAGGGTCGCGCCGCCCGCCTGGTGCAGCACGCTCAACAGCCGCGACAGCGAATCGTAGCTGTAGCTGGTGCTGATGCCATTGGGACGGGTCAACGACGTTCTCCGGCTCAGCGCATCATAACCGAACGAGAACTGCCCGGTCTGGGAATCGGTCAGGGTGCTCAGCCGGTTGAGGGTGTCGTACTGATAGCTGTCGGTCGAACCGTCAGGCGCGGTCAACGAGGTCCGGTTCGAACGAAAAAAGGCCGACCTCGTGTGAGTCCGGCCTGAACGTACAGCATATGACGTGGTCGTGAGGGTCCGAACGTTGATGTCTCAACACTAACCCATGACCGCGTCCGTCCGCGAGAGAAGAACTCCAGACTGAAATAAAGTAATGGTTGACGCCATCGGAAAACTGCTCAATTCTATACACCTTCAAGGAAAAACCCGGTTTGCCTCGCCGTAATATCGCCCCCGTGGGGCAGCGGATGAGGCCCGAACTCCCATCGCCAGGCGGTGCATCCCAGAGGTTCATGCTGGCAAAAGCACTACGTATGACGGTGACCCGGGCGATGGGGAGGAGTTCACGAAAAAGTTGCGCTCTATCCATCGCAATCCGGTGAAGCGAGGTCTGGTGGACGGGGCGACTCAGCGGTCGAAATCGAATGGCAATGGACGGCCAAAGATCGGGAAGCGAAAATGATGGGTGGTCCAGATCGAGTATTCCTCAGCCCAGGTTCGCTGGCAAAGAGCGCTCGCGGACCTGGGATACCTGGGATTCAAGCCTCCGCGAGCGAAAACTTTCCCGAGGATGTCAAAAAAAGGACGCGCCTTGCGGCGCGTCCCCGGTGGTTTGTGGTTTGGTGAAAGTTAGTTGGAGCTGGCTGCGGATGCGCTTTCCGAGTCGTTGCCCGGCTGCTCGATCACTCCATCAAACGGAGTGGCTGCCAGGAAACGTCCCTGCACCACGCTGATACGACGCAGCGGGAAGCCCGCATCAGGTCCACGGTTCCAGCTGCGGCCGCCATCCTGGCTTTCGAACACCACGCCAGTCGCCATGCTGGTGGCGAGCAGGCGCTTGCCCTTGCCGTCGTAGGCGATGGAGCTGATGTTCTTGTCTGGAAGCCCGTTCATCATGTGTTCCCAGGTCGCACCCGAGTCAGAACTGCGGAAAGCGCCTTCGCGCGAGGCCACCAGAATCTGGCCGTCGGGAGTGACCGTAACGCCATGAATGCTGGTCAGGTAATTGGGCAGAGCAGCCTGTTGCCAGGCGCCGCCGCCGTCATTGGAGAAGACAACGTTGGTGTGGGTCGCGGCGACAATCATCTCGCCGTTGGCTTCCACCGCGACGAAGTCATTCTTGCCCATCACCGGACCGCCGGTCCAGCTCTTGCCATCGTTGGTGCTGGTGAACAGGCCAGCCGAGGTTGCGGCCAGCCAGCGCTTCGAGGTGATGTCGACATCGCTCACCTTGGCTTCGAGAACCGAGTGGCTGCCCGTCCTGGTGGCGACCTTGACCTGCTTGTTTCCCTTTTTCACGATGTGATAGGAAACCTTCTCGTTGACGATGGAATTGATGGGATGCCACTCACTGGAATTGCGCTCCAGCAGGAACATGCCGCGATTGGTGCCGGCGATGAGCGCTCCGTTGCTGGTTTGCTGCAGGGTAAAGACGTCGCGGCCATCGAGGCCCGCGCTTTTCTGCATCCAGTGCTGTCCGCCATCATGGGAAGAGAAGACTCCGCCCTGCTCCTTATCGTTCACCACGCCCACGTAGATCGTGCCGGGCTCGCGGCTGTCCGCAAGAATCGCAGACACATAGCGATGGGCATAGCCGTGGTTGGAAGCGGTAAAGGTTTCCGCGCCGTTGTCGCTCGCGAGCACGCCGCTGCGATCGGTGGCGAGAAGAACCCGCGAGGAATTGCGCGGATCGATCATCACGTCGTTCACCACGACTTCCGGATTGCTGACGCGTTTCCAGGTGGTGCCCTCGTCAGAGGTCTTCCAGAGACCTTCCGTGGTTCCGGCGTACACGATCTTGGGGTTGCTCGGATCCATCTTCAGCACGCGGGTGCGGCGCGCCGAGAAGGGAATCCCTTGAATTTTCTTGAACAGATCCCCCGCGGTCTCGCTCTTGTAGATTCCCGAGCAAGCGCTGGCAAAGACGATCGAGGGGTTCTCGGAATCGACTACGACCGAGAAAACGTCGGAGTCATCGATCATGCCCTTGTTGATGTGCTGCCAGGTGGCGCCACCGTCGGGAGTCTTCCAGGCGAGGTGCCAGGTACCGGCATACACCACGTTGGGATTCTTGGGATCGATGGCGATGGATTCAATATTCTTGATCTCGCTCTGTTTGCCAGAGGAGATGTGGCTCCAGCTATTGCCGCCGTCGTTGCTGCGATAGACGCCATCCAGTGCGCCCGCAACCAGCACGCTGGAATCGGAGGCTGCGATGGCCATCGCGCGAATCGACTTGCCATGCATGCCGGGCAGCGCTTCCCAGTTCTTGCCACCGTCGTGCGAGCGGAACAGGTCGCCTGCCTGCTGGTTCTCGACGCTCCAAGCGGAAACGTACATCTTCTTGGGGTTTTGAGGATCGATGGCGATGTGGTCGAGCACGTAGTCATCACCGCTGCCTAGATGGGCGAAGCGGGACCAGCTATGGCCGCCATCGCTGGAGACGAACATGGTTCCCGTGTTGGTGCCGAGGTAGATGTGATCAGGATTGTGGGGATCGTAGGCGAGGCTGCGGACATCGCCGCCGTCCGGCCCTAACGCGGTCCACTGACCGGCCCACAAAGTGGCGGTGAAGAACAGACCAACCACCATTAGAATCAACGATTTGCGAGAAATTACGCGTAAGGCCCCCGAAATCATAGGTGACATTGCCCCTGTGCGACAGAAATTGCTGCTCGGGTCAGGTTGACAGCGTAACACGGGTCCGGCAAGTTACCGAAGGGAAGGCAAAAAAGGGCCGGTCGAGTATGTACTCGACCGGCCCCCGGTTCCGCTTCAACGGTCCCAGCTACATGGTCTTTTTAGCGGCCTTTTTCTTGGCCACCGGTTTCGGGTGATCAGGAATCGGCTTGACCATATTTTCGTCCACTGGCGCAGTGCCTTCTTCGGAGAAGTTGGCGCCGGCCGGCACGATCCAGAAGTCAGCGGTTTTGGTGCCGCCGTTTCCGGTGCGGGTCTCGATACGGCTGGCATCAATTCCCTGCTTGGCTTCGCCGCCCGAGAGATACGCTTTGGCATCGACGGCGCGTTCGGCCGCCAGATTCTTGCGTTTCTCGCTCGGGTCCGCGTTACCCACGATCACCAGTTTCGCGTCGGCATCATGCTGCAGGCGCTGGGCTACATCGTCGAGCACAGCCTTGCAGGTGTTGTCGACACGCCACGGCTTCTTGACGTTCGGGAAGTCGCACGAGCTCAGCTTGCTGGCTTGAGGCGGAGGCGGAGGCGGGTTTTCCACCGTCACCTGCGTCGAGGCCGAAGCCGTGAGGCCGCGTGAATCCGTACAAGTCGCGTTTACCGTGACCGGTCCTGCAGAAGCGCCAGTCGTAGTCAAAGCAGCGGTATTGCCGCTGCCCGAAACGCTGCCGCCGCTGGACGTCCAACCGCTGACCGTGACGGGAACGTTGTCGGGGCTGGTGCAAGTACAGGTGATAGTCGAGGGTGAACCGGTCTGCACGGTCGCCGGATCAGCCGAACACGACATGGTCGGCGGATTCTTCGGCGGTTCCTTCACCGTGAAGTTCGCGGTGCAGCTGGCTTCGCCGCCCTTCTTCATCTTGGCGTCGGTGATGTGAGCTGTGACCGTATAGCTACCACCCGGTATTCCGGTGGTGTCGATGGTTGCGGTGTTGTCCTTGTTCGTAACCTTGCCGCCGTTGGTCATCCAAGTGTAGGTGACCGTGTGCTTGGGATTGAAGTTGCTGCCAGTCGCCGTGACCGTGACTGGCTCGCCCACCATCACTTCCGAAGGCGTAACCGCGCAGGCTGCAGCCGGAGTGGCCAGCTGCGGATAACCGAAGTTCCACACCAGGCCGGTGCGCAGGCGCACCCCGTTGAAAGCCGGATGTCGCAGATCGCCGAACTGCTGCGATGCGTAGTCAGAGAAATCGTGGCGGGCATAGACGTAGTCGGCTTCGATCAACCGCAGACTGATCAGGCGCGTCCACTTGAGATCGATACCGCCGCCGAGAATCGCGCCGATGCCGTTGCTCGGATTCAGCCCGTTCGTGGTGAAGCGATTGTAGCTAAGCAAAGTGTGCGCGAAGAAGTTGACGCCATCGCCGCGCCAAGTCATCTTGGGTCCGATCGAACCCGTAGATTCGTTACCGACCTTGTTCCAGTTTCCGCCGTAGTCCGCTTCCAGGCCCAGCATCTTGGTGAAGTTCCACGTGAGACTGGCGCCGGCGCCCTGTGGAATGTCCTTCAGCTTGTTGGGCACGGGAGCAAAGTAGCTGTGGAATGGCTCGGGAATCGTTCCACCAGGGTTGAGCCATTGATACCCGGTGAAGAGCTCTGCCTTCGGATATGATTCATCCTGCGCCAACGAAACAGCTGACAGCAGACCTACGGCGAGCATTAAGAAGAGACATCGCATCCATACACGCCCAGAGAAAGAGCGGCAACAAAGTGACATGTAAATCCTCCGGAAAACGAATCGGCTTACCTTGTATCCATGCTCATTGCGCGACGGGGCCCCGCATGGAAAATAGGAATTCAATTCTTTGCAGATGGTGGTTCTACAGTACTGCACCCAAAAACGCACTACTTAAGACCTAACATGATACTTCGGAAGTGTGTGTAACGCCAAGTGTTAGGCTTCTTTTTTCAGCTTGGCGATGTCTCAGATTGATACCTTGTCCGTGAGCGGGTCCGGACTTCGCCGAAAAAGGCACGGCCAACTTGCAGGAGACTACAATCGGCCTCAATAATGGCAGGGGGTACACCCTTCGATCATGAACCAGGAAAAGATACTGATTGTAGAGGACGAGGAAAACGAACGTACCGGTCTCGCGGAACTGGTGTCTTCCTGGGGCTATCGGGCGGAAACCGCGCGGGACGGCGCCGAAGGCCTGGAGAAGATGGCCTCGTGGTCGCCTGCGATCGTGGTCACAGATCTCAAAATGCCGCGCATGGGCGGCCTGGAATTACTGGAACGAATTGCCAGCCAGGCGCAGACCGTCGCGGTCATCGTCGTGACCGCCCAGGGAACCATCGACAGCGCAGTGCAAGCCATGCGTATGGGCGCCTACGACTACGTGACCAAGCCCATCGACACCAGCCGGCTGCGAACGATTCTGCAGAACGCTTCCGCTCTTCTGGGAACCAGGACGGAACTGGAAGTCACGCGGCGCAAACTGCGCGACAGCGGATCGCTGGGAAGCCTGGTCGGCTCTTCCAAGAAAATGCAGGAGATCTTCCACCTGATCGAGATGGTTGCCCCCAGCACGGCTTCCGTGTTGATCACTGGCGCCAGCGGCACGGGAAAAGAATTGGTGGCACGGACGGTTCATGACTTGAGTCCGCGGCGGAACAAAGCCTTCGTCCCCATTAACTGCGCTGCCATCCCTGAAACCTTGATCGAAAGCGAGATCTTCGGACACGAAAAGGGTGCGTTCACCGGCGCACTCGAACGACGAACCGGATGTTTCGAACTGGCCGAGGGCGGCACCCTGCTGCTGGACGAAATCGGCGAGATGCCCGTCGCCACGCAGGCCAAACTGCTGCGCGTGCTCGAGGACCGGAAACTGCGGCGCCTGGGAAGCAAGGTGGAAACCACGGTCGACGTACGCGTGCTCGCCGCGACCAACAAGGTTCCGGAGGAGGCGGTGGCGCGCGGCGAGTTGCGCAACGATCTCTATTACCGGCTGAACGTTTTCAACATCAACATGCCTCCTCTGCGCGAGCACAAGGAAGACGTGCCCGACCTGGTGCAATCGTTGCTGACCGACATGAGCGCCAAACACGGGCGCAAAGTGGCGGCGGTCAGTGAAGCCGTCTTGAACGCCTTCCACAATTACTCGTGGCCCGGCAACGTACGGGAACTGCGCAACACGTTAGAGCGCGCAGTGATCGTCTGCGAAGGCGCAGTCGTGGAGACCAAGCATCTGCCTCCCGGATTTGGGCAAACCCCGTTGCGTACATCGGCCGATGATCCGGACGCGGTTCGATTGGGCGTCGGCACCACCGTCGAAGAGGCGGAACGGCTACTCATTCTCAAGACGTTGGAAGCCACCAGCAACAACAAGACCCGGGCGGCGGAGATCCTCGGAATCAGCTTGAAGACGCTGCATAATAAGCTCAAGGAATACGGCAACGCAGGCGCCGACGCCGCTTTGGCCAAAGAGGAACAATAGGATCATTGCAGTATCGGTCCGCTCCCCGCGAGAGCAGACTCGAGTTGGGGCATGCGTCTACGAACCAAAATCGTGCTGGCGATCACCTTCATGGTGGCCGTGCTGGTGTCGGCATTCTCCTACATCTACATTTCCGAACTCCTGCGCCAGCGAATCAATAGCGCCTATGACAGCGCTTCTCACTTAACCGCGAACCTGGCATTTCTTGCCACCAATGAAGCCCCCGACCTGAGCAGTACCCGGGTGGACACCAACAACCCCGAAGCTGTGCGCAAGGCGGTCTCCTATTACCTGGGCACCGACCGGGTTCTGAATAATTTCCTGGAATCGATCGTGGGCAGCTGGCCGGAAGTTTACGATGCGGCCATCGTGAACACGGATGGCAAGGCTATCCTGCATACCAATCCCGACCTGATCGGAAAGATCATTCCCGATAGACCGAGTTTCCAACTGGTGCAGGCGGCCCGCTTCCGGCAGCAACTGCGACTGGTATACAACCCTGCCAGCGTCTATGACGTGCGCATCCCACTGACGCTGGATGGAGCGCCGTTTGGTTCCATCCGGGTTGGGGTATCCACTGTGTTTCTCAAGAACGAACTCACGCCGCCGCTCCAACGTGCCGTAATTTTTTCCATCACCGCAATTTTTCTCTCCCTGATATTGGCGGCCGGCCTGTCCCATCTCGCCCTCGGCCCCCTGGAGCGGATCAGCCGAACCCTGGATAGCGTAGCCGCCGGCGAGGGAGAAGGGATGGGAGAGCCCGAGGCGAGCCGGGACGAATATGGCCTGGTGACGCTGAAGATTGCGCATTTGGGCCGCCAGGTGCGAGATGCGAGGGAAATCTTCTCTGCACTGAAAGACAACGTCGACCAGATTAT
This sequence comes from Terriglobia bacterium, assembly GCA_963832635.1. Taxonomy (GTDB): domain Bacteria; phylum Acidobacteriota; class Terriglobia; order Terriglobales; family Acidobacteriaceae; genus DATFTE01. The sequence goes on from CAWHVH010000010.1 coordinate 439,614, forward strand.
GGGGAATTTGCAGGACGGCCTGATGCTGTTCACCCGCGAATCGCGCGTCGTGCTGGTCAGCGCCTCCGTGGAACGCTTTCTGGGGCGGCCCCGCAGAGAATTGCTCGGCCGCACGGTGAATGAAATCTTCTCCCGCGATTCCGCGTTGGGCGCATTGATTCTGGAAGGGTTTCAATTCCGCCGGGCGATCGGGCAACAAGAGGTCGAGTCCCCGAACGGAAAACGCGTGCAGATTTCTTTGGACTTCATCCAGGAACGGGGCGGGCAGATTGGAGCGCTGCTTACGGTGCGCGACGCCGAGTCGGTGCGGCAGATTGAAGATGAAATCGAGATGTCGCGGCGCATGTCGGCCAACGGCCGGCTGACTCGCGGAGTAGCCCACGAAGTCAAGAACCCCATCAACGCGATCGTCTTGCATCTGCAACTGCTGCAGAACAAGCTGCAACAGATCGATCCGGACACGCGCCGCCATATGGAGATCATCGACAGCGAGATTCACCGTCTCGACCGCGTCGTACAGATCCTGGTCGACTTCACACGCCCGCGCGACCTGCATTTGGAGGAAATGGACCTGCGGCATCTACTGGAAGAAGTAATCTCTCTGGCGACGCCGGATGCGGAACAGCACGGCGTCAAGATGGTGACGGAAATGCCTTCGGAGCCCCTGGATGTGAGAGTGGATAGCGATTTCATGAAGCAAGCCATCCTGAATGTAGTGTTGAACGGAGTGCAGGCGATGCCCGACGGCGGCCACCTGAGCATTGCGGCTCACCGTGATCAGGATGTGATCGTCACTGAGATTCGCGACCAGGGCAGCGGCATTCCGCACGAACTTCACGACAAGATTTTCGAGTTGTATTTCACCACTAAGAAGGGCGGGAGCGGAATCGGACTGGCGCAGACTTATCAGGTTCTGCAGTGGCATTACGGTTCGGTGGATTTCGAATCTCTGGACGGGCAGGGCACCACATTTCGTTTGCATCTTCCATTCAGCGAATCAAGAGAAGAGCATCCGAACGGTGGGGAGGGACGAACGACGGTTCCGGCACTCGACTCGCCATCCCATACATAGAGTCTTAGTAGCCGCGTGTTCAGGGGGGAACTCCAAAATGGGCCAGGGCCGAACCGATGCCGTTCTACCCCAAGTGCACGAAAGTCTTCCGCAGTCTAGAATTGACTCTGTTGTCCCCTCCGTCTGGGCGTTGCATTGAGAGACATGACACTGGCCGTCATTCTCGGATTGTGGTGTGCGCTGGCCCCGGGCTTCGCCCTGGCCGGCAGGGTTGACCCGTGGCCGCAGGTCACGAATGTCCAGGCGTCTCCCCGGGAACTGGATTCCCAAGAGCCTTCGAAACCCGAGTCGAGCCAGACTGCGCCGGAATCCAAGTCTGATGCCACACCGCCATCCGCGCCGGCGGTGCCTGCCGCGCAACAGCCGGAGCCGGCCATTCAACCTGTCCCCGCTCCCGCGCCCAAGAAACATTCTCGCAAGAAAAAGAAGACGCCACCGGCCGACTCTCCCACGAAAGTCGTGATTCGGAATGGAAGTACTTCCGATCCCCGCGTGGACCTTTCACCCGGCCTGAGCCAGGGTCAAGCTGCCAATCAGCGCGCCACTACCAATCAGTTGCTCGCGGCAACCGAATCAAACCTCAAACAGATTTCCGAACGCGATTTGAACGCAACTCAGCAGGAAACTGTGAAGCAGATTCGAACCTACATGGATCAGGCGCGGAAGGCGCTCGACTCAGCTGATCTGGAGCGCGGACACAACCTGGCGTTCAAAGCACACTTGCTCTCGGATGACCTGGTGAAACACTAGTCCGGGCTTACCGTCCTTTGGCGCGGGCGGCGTTGACCTTGGCCAGGAGTTCCTGAGTAGGATGTTGCATGGGGCCGCTGATCTTGACAGCCTCCATCAAGACTTCCCTGGCCTCGCTGACTTTGTTCAGTTTCCCGTAAGCGAAACCGAGGAAATACATGGCGCGCGCGTACGACTGATCGTCCTGGCCTTTAAGCAATTCGCACGCAGACTTCAATTCGGGGACGGCTGCCGCGGTCTTTTCTTGCTTGATATACACATAGCCCAACGTGGAGTGCGCCACTCCAGCGGCCAGTTTTCGCGCACGGTCGGCATCCGGTTCACCGGCCTTGGCAACGGCGATGGTCTTCTGCGCATATTCAGCCGACTTGTTCAAGCTGCCGGGCTTCGGATCGTCGGCGTATGCATTCGCCAGCAGCGTCAAGGTCGCCAGACTATTCGGATTGGTGGCCAGAGTCTTCTCGCCATACGCGATGAGGCGATTCATGTCTTTCAGTTCGCTCAGCGATACCATGGCGTATTGCGTGATCTGCTCCTCGAAACGCGAGGCGGGGAAAGCCGGGGTAAAACGCTCGATCTCCGTCATGCGAGTCTTGGCATCATTCTCGCCGGTGATGACGTTATAGGCGGCAGCTTCCAGGAATTGGTAGGAGCCCTTGGCGGAAGTCTTGTCTTCGTCAACCCGGTTAGCGAAATCCTGGTCGCTGAGCCCCGCCGGCTTGGGTTGCTTGCCGATAGAGTTGTAAATCTCTCCGCCGCGCACGGCGTAGTCGAAAGCCTTGGCGTCGTTCTTCATCTGCTGCGCGATGTTGGTTTGCGAAACCAGGATGTCCAGATTATGCGGTGAGCCGACCAGGGCCTTGTCGCCGTAGTCGAGGGCTTTCTGCAAATCTCCGGCGCCCTGGTAGTACTGCGAGACCTGCCAGTTTCCGTACGCGACCGCCGCTGGGTTGGATGAAAATTTCTGCAGGAAGTCCTCATACATCGCCAGCTTCTTCTGGCCGTCCTGCTCGTTGGAGATCGCCTGCAGAGCCTGATCCTCGGGCGTGCCTGCCGCGATCACGATTTTGTCCAGTTGGGCGTGGAGAAACAAAGGAAGGAACGCCATCGTCAGCACGAGGAAGACAGGCCGGAAACTCCGCTTCATACGCACCTCCGCATTTAACGCGCGAATCGTAGCGCCGAATCGCCACGAGTGCAAGTTCGAGGATCACTGACGAGCAGAACCCGGGCCGTATGCTATGCTCGGCTCAATGACGGACGCCATCGAGAAAGAGCACGATTCTCAGGCTTCATCCGTGTCCCGGCGGCGTTCGATCTGGTTTATCGTCCTCGTCGCTTTGCTTCTCAGGCTCGCGGCGCTCACCGTCGGGCACACCTACCGCATCACCCCGCGGCGCGATCATTTTCAATTCGGATGGGAGATGGGCCGCCTTGCCCGCTCGATCGCTACCGGGCAAGGATTCAGTTCTCCCACCGACTTACCCAGCGGCCCCAGCGCGTGGGCTCCGCCCTTGTATCCCTACATTCTGGCGGGCGTGTTCCGGATGTTTGGGATCTACACTGCCCTTTCCGCCTGGGTCATCCTTGCGTTCAACAGCATTTTTGGAGCGCTGACCAGTGTGCCGCTCTATCGCATCGGACAACGAATCTACGGAGAGCCCGTGGCGCGAGCCACCGCCTGGACCTGGGCGCTCTTTCCGTATGCGATCTATTGGCCGATACGCGTGGTATGGGAAACAAGTCTCAGCACCTTTCTGCTGACTGTGGCGCTGCTGTGGACGCTCGAAATGGGTGAGGGGACACCACGACGCCGGCAATGGATTCTGTTCGGAGTGCTGTGGGGCGTGGTCATCCTTACCAACACAGCGCTGGTCGCGGTCCTTCCTTTGTGCCTGCTCTGGCTTCTGTACCGCCTTCCGCAACCGTTGCAGCAAATCAAAGGCATGGTGGTCTGCGGCATGGTCGCGACGCTGCTGGTGACCCCGTGGCTGGTACGAAATTACGAAGTCTTCGGGAAGTTTGTGTTTGTGCGCGACAACCTTCCCCTCGAAATGCACATGGCGAACAACGACCGCTTCACCGGTTTGTGGACAAGGAATGAGCATCCGGGAAACGATCCGGTCGCCATGAAACGCTTCCAGGAACTGGGCGAACTCGGCTTCATGGAAGAAAAGCAGCAGGAGTTCCGCCAGTTCGTGCGGCAACATCCTCTCGATTTCGCAAAATTCACGGTCGAACGCGCGGTCTATTTCTGGATTGGCACCCCGCAGTCGACCATCGTGGATGGTTACGATCTGATCGTGGCCCGGCACATGGGATTCCTGATCATGACGGTCCTCGCGTTCGCGGGATTGTGGTTAAGCTTCCGCAATCACAAGACAGGCAGCTTTCTTCTGGCGAACTTCCTGCTCGTCTATCCCCTTCCCTATTACCTGGTGAATCCCTTCCCACGTTACAAACACCCAATTGAGCCGGAAATGATTCTGCTCACCGTGTACCTGCTGTACGAAGCCGGCAAGGTGCAGATTCGCTGGCCCAATCGTTCCAGGTAGACGTCGCGATCGTCATCATCATGATTGGCGGGCCGCTCTCCATCATTTACAGTGAAGCGTGCGGTCCATCTTGCAGAAGCGGGCATTACGTTACGTTTTCACGGCCAACGTAATCTCCATGCTGGGCAGCGGCATGAACGCGGCCGCCGTGGCTTGGTACATTTTGCAAGCGACGCATTCCGAAATGGCGCTGGGGATGTTTGCCGTGCTGCAAACCATCCCTGCGATGCTGATGCTTCCTTTCACCGGCGTCATCATCGACCGCGAAGACCGCCGGCGGCTGGTGATGATGCTCGACGCTACGCGCGCGGTTATCATCCTGACCGTCTCCATCCTGGCGTTCCTGCACCGTGTAGCGGTTTGGGAACTCTATCTGATGAACACGCTGGTGGCGGCGGGCTTCTGGATGTTCTGGCCCACCATCACCGCGCTTATTCAGGAACTCACGCCAGGGGAAGAGTTCGTTCACGCGAATACTTTCCTGCTCGCGGGAATTCAGGGTGGGTGGCTGATCGCGGGCGCGATTGTGGGCTTCGTGTACAACCATATCGGCTTGGGCGGTGTCCTGCTGATTGATTGCTCAACCTATCTGGTGTCGTTCCTCTGCTACTTCGCGGTGCGCAAAGGACGGCATCTGGTGCCACGTCCCGCGGAATTGAAGGCGGACATCGTCGCCGCTGAGACTGCGTTTGAACGTTTTGGTCGCGAGATGCGCGAGGGCATCCATTTCCTGCGCGGAAACAGGAATGTCGTTTTGCTCGGCACCAGTTGGGCGCTCTTTCTGGGCGCGATGATGACCGGAGTCGTGGTCACGCCTCCGCTCAGCGATCACGTCTTTCATGCCGGGGCCGTGGGCTACGGGTGGCTGAACGCGGGATGGGGCGTAGGCGCGTTCCTGAGCGCCTTATACGCGCCGCAGGTGATTGCCGCGCTGGGATCGCGCCGTTCGATTGCTATCTCCATGGGGCTGCTCGCGATTTGTATGATTATTTCGCCGCTATCGCCTTTGCTCGCGATTGCGGTGCTTGCCTACGCCGTTATGGGATCAGGCCGCGGTGTCGGCGGCGTCGCCATGAATACCGGCATCATGGAACAGGTGCCGCCGCACCTTATGGGACGAGTGCAGAACACATTCTATTTTGCGGGAACGAGTCTGCAGATTGTTCTGGGACTCTTGGTCGGCGCGGTGGCTCAGGTGAATCTGGTAGCAGGATTTTCGATCATCGGCATGGTGTATGCCATGGCCTTTGTCAGCGCCAGTTTGCCGGCAGGAGCGGCGGTTGTGCAACAAGCGAGCCCGGCGGAATAAGAAATTGGCGATTTTCAATTTTCGATTGCCGATTGAGACCCTGAGGATTCTTCCGCAAATTGGCGATCGGCAATTGGAAATCGACAATTTCGGTTCTTCCCCTGTTATCCTTTTGACTCAAATTCATAGGAGCTACGCATGTCATCCAGCCTTGAAGGTCGGATTGGAGTTGTGTTCGGAGTTGCGAATAAACGCAGCATTGCCTGGTCGATTGCGCAGGGACTGCACAACGCAGGCATGAAGCTGGCGGTGACGTATCAAAACGAAAGGCTCGAGCAAGAAGCCCGGGACCTGATTCTCTCGCTGCCCGGCGCCGAAGGGTTTCAATGCGATGTTTCGCGCGATGAGGAAATCGACAAGCTCTTTGCGCAGCTCAAAGAACGTTATGGCAAGCTCCATGCTCTGGTGCACAGCGTAGCGTTTGCTCCCGCCGAAGAATTGAAGGGGGATTTCGTCAACACCACGCGGGAAGGCTTCCGCGTCGCCCACGACGTGAGCGTGTATTCGCTGATTGCGGTATCACGCGCGGCCGCTCCTTTGATGGAAGAGGGCGGCAGCATTCTGACCATGACGTACTACGGCGCCGAGAAAGTGGTGCCTCACTACAACGTGATGGGAGTCGCTAAGGCGGCGCTCGAATGCACGGTGAAATACCTGGCATCGGATTTGGGCAGGCGCAAGATTCGTGTCAATGCGATCTCCGCCGGACCGATCAAGACCCTGGCGGCTCGCGGCATCTCGGGCCTGGGAGACATGCTGAAAGCGCACGCGGAACGCGCTCCCTTACAGCGCAACGTAGATGTGAAAGAAGTGGGCGACGCGGGTGTGTTCCTGGCTTCCGATGCAAGCTCGGGAATTACCGGCGAAGTGATTCACGTGGATTGCGGATATAACATTATGGGGTTCTAGGTGCAGGCCAGAGAGAAAGCCCTTAAATGAGATCACGACGAAGCGCGGTTTTTCTGGTATTCGCGGTCGCTATTCTCTTTTCAATGATCCGCGAATGGAATGCGCCTGTCGCTTGTCTCCGGCCGCTCTGGGAAGCACATGCCGAGCGTCAGCCGTTCTCGCGTTAGCTGGGATCGGTCGTCACTCGTATCCGGCGGTCATTCTCGCTGATCCTCTCCAACGCAATCTCGACATCGCGTTCGCGTTCGAAGCGGGCAAACTTGTCTCCCCACTCCACCAGCAGCACGCTGTTGTCAGTAATCAGGTCGTCGAGTCCCAGAGTCTCGAGTTCGCGCGGCGTATCAATCCGGTAGAGGTCGATGTGATAGAGGTTGACCGCCGGGCCGCGATACTCATGCACCAGGGTAAAGGTGGGGCTGGTGACATCTTCGGCGGAGGCGGCGTGGAAGCCTTCGGCAATGCCCTTCACCAGGGTCGTCTTGCCCGCGCCCAGGTGACCGCGAAGCAGCACCAGTTTCGGGGGAAGCAGCATCTTCGCAAGGCTGCGCCCAAGAGCGATGGTCTCTTCGGCCGAGCGCGTGGTGAATTCCTCAGCTGCCATACGGGCGAGGAACCAGTATAGCGAGAGTTCGCCGCATGACGGCACCGTGTGCGTGGGCTAGCTGCTCTTCGGCGCAGACCACTGGCTCGATCGCATTCCGAGGAAGCTGCGGTCGGCCACCGAGTCCACAATCACGCGCAGAGCGCGATGGTCATCGTCGCCCATGGCAATGAAGCGGAAGGGCTGAAGAACGCCGTCGGTTGCGCGCGTGGCGTTCAGCATTTCGGCCATGCCGTGCACCGGGCCGCCCTGCGTCTGAAACGCAATCTCGACGAAATCGCCTTGTTTCAGGCCCTTCGCGATGCGCAGGAGACCGCCGGTGACCGAAATCGTTTGAAGTTTACACTTGGCGCGCTGGCCGTCTTCCATCAGGACCAGAGCTGCAATGGAACCGCCTAGATGGACACGCGTGGCGCGCCGTTGAGGGTGCGGTTGGGGAAAGTGGGTCATAGCAAAACCAATATGGCACGAGAGTGCCATGCGAGATAGTTACCGAAGCACTTGTCCGGATTCGAATCGCGCTATGCCCCGAAACCCGCGCCAACCGGGCGGTTTGGAAGGAGTTGGCGATGTTACCTGATTGGGTAATGTACCCCGGGACAGACAGCGATTCTTCTCGATTTTCAAGTCTGCACCTCCGGGGCCGATCAGGCACCGATCGTGACCAGCGGGCCGAGCGCAGCTTTCCGCGCGCGCTTCATTGCTTCGGGCAAGGCCCGAATGAGGTCCGTGGCCACCAGCGACTGTTCGCCCATGGCTTCACGGGCTACGTCGCCGGCCAATCCGTGCAGATAGACAGCGGCGATGACGGCCTCCAGAATCTGCTTCGGATTCTGGGCAATCAGGCCCGCAGTCATGCCCGTGAGGATGTCACCGGTGCCCCCTGTGGCCATCCCTGGATTGCCGGTGGTATTCACCCAGATCGTGCCGCCGGGATCAGCTACCAGGGTGCGATGGCCTTTCAGCACCACGATCAGTTCGTGTTCCCGGGCAAAGGTGCGAGCGATGTTGATGCGGTCACGCTGCACCGCCGCCGGATTCGACCCCACCAACCGCGCCATCTCCCCCGGATGGGGTGTAATAACCAAAGCCTGTCCGTGGCTTCGGAGTTCCTGCGCGCGGCCTTCAAAGGCGTTGAGTCCGTCGGCATCGAGGACGATAGGAGTCTTGGACTTGCTGACGATCGTGCGAACGAACTCGGACGTTTCGGGATGCCGCGAAATTCCCGGGCCGATGGCAAGCACGGTTTTGCCTTGAGCGAGAGCATCGATTCGTCCATATTCCAGAGCACGCATCGAGATGGTGCCGGCTTCAGTCTCCTCAAGCGGTTCGGTCATTACCTCAGGATGAAAACCGGCGACGGTCGGCAACGCAGACTTCGCCGTCGCGATGGTGGAGAGACCCGCTCCCACGCGCAACACCGACATGCCCGCCATCGCCGCGGCTCCGGCTTTCCCGAACGAACCTCCGACGACCAGGACGTGCCCGTAGTTTCCTTTGTTCGCTGCCCGCGGCCTGGGCCCGATCATCGGAGCAACATTGCGTGCAGTGATTACATCGAGTGCGAGCGACGAAACAATGGCCTCGTCCGGAGAGCCGATGGGCGCCACTACCGTCGGTCCCGCCGTCAGCATCCCAAAGATGTGCGCGGGGCGAGGCGCGGTGAAAGTGACAATATTATCGGCGCGGCAAACGGCTCCCACCTGCTCGCCCATGACGTCGGCATCCGCACCCGAAGGGACATCGACCGCCACCACGGGAGCCTCCGCGGCATTGATGGCGGCGATTGCGGCGGCATACAGGCCGCTTACCGGAGGACGGAATCCGGTGCCCAGGATGGCATCGACCAGAAGCTCGGACTCGATGACAGACCGGTTTTTCTTCAGTTCGTCTTCGGAATGTATGAGGATCGGCTTGAGGGAAAGTTTGCGGAACATCTCCGCGGCATCGCCCCGCAGTTCGGAAGGCTCCGCCAGAAGAAGCAGCCGGACTTCCCTGCCGCACTCTTGCAGCTTGCGAGCCGCAACGAATCCGTCGCCGCCGTTATTACCCTTGCCGCAGATCACAGCGATTCGTCTCGCGTCGGGGTAATGCGAGACAACAAAATCAGCTACCGCCGTGCCCGCGTTTTCCATCAGCGTCAGCGAAGGCACGCCGAAGCGCTCGCTGCTCAGGCGATCGATCTCTCGCATCTCTGCGGCGGTAACGATTTTCATGAGCGGGCCAATGCCATCTGCTCGAGCTGCCGGAGCTGCGAGGGCTCTCCCATGGCGATCAGATAGTCGCCGGGTTCGATGCGATCTTCGGGCGACGGGTTGAAGTGCATGCCCTCCTGGCGCTTGATGGCCAGGATGATGACGCCGCGATCCTGCCGGATGCGCGAAGTCTCGATCGTCTTCCCAGCGAAAGAGGAATCGCGGCCGACGCAGATTTCCCCAATCTCCAGATCCATTCCCAGGCGGGTGGTGGCGGTGTCGAGAAAACTCACGACGTGGGGGCGCAGGAAAGACTGGGCGATGCGGTGCCCGGCAAACAGGTAAGGGGACACGACAGAATCGGCGCCGGCGGTGAGCAAATGCTTCTCCGCATCTTCTTCGCTGGCGCGAGCGATAATTCTTAGTTTTGTGTTCAGGCTGCGTGCGGTCAGCACGATATAGAGGTTGGTCGCATCAGTTGTCGTGGCGGCGACCAACCCGCGGGCGCGTTCGATGTGCACGTCGCGCAAAGTCTGTTCCTGGGTCGCGTCGCCCACCATGACCAGCCACTCGCTGCCGTAGCGCTCGGCTTTGGTTTCATTGGCTTCGATGATCACGAAGGGCGTCGCTTCGCTCGCCAGTTCCCTCGCCACGCTGCGCCCCACGCGTCCGGCGCCACAGAGAATGTAGTGATCTGTCAGACGGCTGATGTCGCGTTCCATTCTCCGCCTTCCGAAAAAGCTTTGCAGCTCGAATTCTAGCAAAGCCTGGGTAAGCGCTCCGATCGCCAGAAACACCAGCGCCACGCCGAAAAAGATAATGACCAGGTTGACGATGCGTCCGGTGTCGGAGAGCGGGTGAACTTCCTGGTATCCGATGGTGGTAAGAGTGGTGACCACCATGTAGAAACTTTCGAGCCAACGCCATCCCAGAATGAAGTGAAATGCAGAAGTACCGGCCAGCACCACGCCTGCGAGCGCGAGGCCAACCAAGCGAAGGTTGCGAAGAGCTTTCATGAAACCGGACGTCGGACGTCAGCCCTCGGCCCCACAACCAAAGGCTAACGACTCGCTGATGACTATAAAACAAAAAGGCCTTCCGCGTATGTGCGGAAGGCCCGATCAAATTCCGGTAAGCTTAGTCCGCCATCACCTTTGGAGCGCTCGGTTCGGGCACTCTGCTGGCCAACTGCACGCGGCTGTGATGCCGGCCATAGAAGAAGTAGATGAACATTCCAATAATCAGCCAGACAATGAGCCGGATCCAGGTGTCCAGCGGCAGCAGAGCCATGAGCAATCCTGAAACAAGTATCCCCATGATGGGAACGAAGGGCACGAGGGGCGTTTTGAAGGGACGATGCAAGTCAGGACGCCGCACCCGCAGAATCCATACTCCTGCGCAAACGATCACAAAAGCCAGCAACGTGCCGATGCTGACCAGTTCGCCCAGGACTCCGATGGGAATCAGCGAAGCGAAGATGGCGACGAAGATGCCAACGATGATGCTGGAGATCCAGGGAGTACGAAAACGCGGATGCACCGCACCCGCCCACTGGGGCAGGAGGCCGTCGCGCGACATGGAAAAGAAAACCCGCGATTGCCCCAGCAACATGACCAGCATGACGCTGCCCAGTCCGGCAATCGCTCCCAGTTTCACCAGAATGCTGCCCCAGCGCACACCCGTGTGATCAATGCCGACCGCAACTGGATCAGCCACGTTCAGCGCTGTGTATGAGACCACGCCGGTGAGCAGTCCGGAAACCAGGATATAGAGAATGGTACAGACAACCAGCGAGCCTAAAATGCCGATTGGCATGTCACGCTGCGGCTTCTTGGCTTCCTGAGCCGCGGTTGAGACCGCGTCGAAACCGATGTACGCGAAGAAGATGACCGCTGCGCCACGGATCACTCCCGACCAGCCGTAATGCCCGATTTCGCCGGTATTCGGCGGAATGAAAGGGTGCCAGTTGCGCATCGCGATTTCCGGATTCTTCATCAGAAACGAACCCGCGATCCCGATGAATGTCAGGACAATGGCAACTTTCACAATGACGATCGCGGAGTTGAGATTCGCCGATTCCTTAATTCCGATCACCAGCACAGCGGTGACTGCGCAGATGGCGAGGAATGCTACCACGTTAAAGATCCCTTGTACGTGCGGCAGCGTCGTGGGATCGACTCCGTGCGCCTGCAAGGTCGGCAGGATCGTCGTCAGCGGAGACCACCGGCCGTCGTACATCACCAGGACCGTTCCTGGAGTTGCCGTGAACGCGGGAGGCATGTGAATTCCGAAATCTTGCAGAAAACTGTTGAGATATCCGCTCCAACCAGAGGCCACCGTGGCGGCGCCGAAAGCATACTCGAGAATCAGATCCCAGCCGATGATCCAGGCAAAGATCTCTCCCAGCGTCGCATAGCCATACGTGTAGGCGGAACCTGCGATCGGAATCAAGGAGGCAAATTCCGAATAGCAGAGCCCGGCGAACGCGCAGGCGACGCCGGCAATAATAAACGAGAGCACGATTGCCGGACCCGCGTACTGGGCGGCCGCTGCGCCCGTGAGCACGAAAATTCCTGCACCGATAATGGCGCCGATTCCCAGGGTAATCAGGTTGGTGGGACCGAGTGCGCGCTTGAGAGAATGCTCCCCCTCTTCGCCGCACTCCGACAGGATCATGTCAATCGGCTTGGTTGCCAGCAGCTTCGACATCCGTGGTTTCTCCTTCGCTTAGTCCGCGGTCACTGCACCCGAGCGCCGCGACCACAAAAAATACACCGGGATCCCCAGCAGCACGATGCAAAGTCCCGGCCAAGTGTACTGCGGTTTGTAGCGCAATAGTACGACATCAATAAACAATGCCATCACAATATAAATTGCGGGCAGAACCGGGTAACCGATTGCCCGATAGGGCCGCGGGGCCGCCGGGCGGGTGCGGCGCAGCACAAACAACCCGAAAATCGTCAGGATGTAAAAGACCAGCACTGCAAAGATAATGTAGTCGAGCAACTGCCCGTAGCTTCCCGAGAGGCACAGAACGCAGGTCCAAACCATCTGCACCATCAAGGAGACTGCGGGGGTTTTGTAGGTAGGATGCAGCTTGGCGACGCGGCGGAAGAACAGGCCGTCTTTCGCCATGGCGTAATAGACTCGCGCGCCCGCCAGGATGAGCCCGTTGTCGCATCCGAAGCTCGAAAGCAGGATCGCCGCCGCCATCAGTACGCCACCCGCCGGCCCCAGCATCTGGGTCATGACCGCCGTCCCCACGCGATCTTCGGCGGCATACTTGATGCCACGCTCCAGAATGGTTGCGGCAGTCGGGATCCCATCCAAAGGCAGCACATTCAGATAAATGAAGTTGCAGGCGATGTAGAGGGCAATGACCACGCCTGTGCCCAGAGCCAGCGACAGAGGCAGGTTGCGGCTGGGATTCTTTACCTCGCCGGCGGTGAAGGTCACGTTGTTCCAGGCGTCAGCGGAAAAAAGCGATCCCACCTGTGCCACCGCCAGAATGGTCAGGGTTCCCACCAGCACCATCGGGCCGCCGACCCCGACCTGCACCGCGTGCTGGGCGCCTAAACCAGAATTTCTCCAGAAATTTGCGCCGAAGTTGGCTGCGAGAGCCTGCGCATTGCGTCCGATCGCAATGCCAAGAAGCACTAAGCCGAATAGCGCCGAGGCTTTCGCGATGGTAAAGACGTTCTGGATCAAAGCTCCCGTCTTAATCCCGAATATGTTGATTATGGATAAGAGCACGACGACAACAATCGCGACGAGGTTCTGGGTGTTCAGGCCGACATCCATATTGCCCAGCACCATGGGGCCAATCGGGATGGGCGGAACTTTCCAGAAGTGCAGAATCCAATGGGAGGATGAAATCGAGGGAAAGAAAATCCCCAGAAACTTACCGCAAGCTACGCCCACTGCGGCGATGGTGCCCGTCTGGATGACGAGAAACAGCGTCCAGCCATAGAGAAATCCCCAAAGCGGCCCCAGCGCTTCGCGCAGGTACACATATTGGCCTCCGGCGCGCGGCATCATGGCGGCGAGTTCACCGTAGCTCAGCGCGCCCACAATGGTCATGAAGCCGGTAACCAGCCACGCTCCGATCAGAAGCGCGGGGGAATTCACCTCGCGGGCGATTTCCGCCGACACAATGAAGATGCCGGAACCGATCATGGAGCCCATAACCAGCATGGTGGCGCTGGTAAGGCCAAGGCCTTTGACGAGCTCTTTGTCTTGGTGAGTATGGATTTCCCAGTCGCTGGCGGTCACCGGTCCTGGTGGCTTGATGTCAGTGCTCAAGAGGCTCCTGGCTATTTGGCGGGCGTCTCGCCCGTTTGGCGGCTACTTTATCCTAAGATGCGAAAAAATTCTTCTGCTGATTTGCGGGGATCCCGTAACAGGTCGGATATCACGGCCACTGAATCGGCCCCGGCTTCGATCACCGAGCGGCAGTTCGAACGCGTAATTCCGCCGATGGCGACCAGCGGCTTGCGGGTCAGGGACCGTGCCCGACGCACCCCTTCGAGGCCGATGACTGGGTCCGGATTCGCCTTGCTGGCCGTGACAAATACCGGACCGACGGCGATGTAATCCGCGGACGTTCGACCCGCTTCTACGACCTGTTCAGGATTGTGCGTCGAAACTCCGAGCCACAAGCTATTCCCGATTACTTTTCTGGCCCCCTCGGGTGAAAGATCGTCTTGCCCCACATGGGCACCGTCGAATTCCGCGGCCAGGCAAAGATCGGCGCGGTCGTTCATGATCAATTTGATGGAGTGGCCGAAACGCCGCTTCAGTTCGCGAGCTTCTTCTAACATTTGGCGTGCGTTGTCTGTTTTGTTGCGGTATTGCAGAAGTGCAGTCCCACCGGCCAAGAGTTCCCCGGCGGCGGCAATCAAGGCCGTGGCATCAGGGAAAGCCACGCGATCCAGGATGGCGTAAAGCTTCGGAAGTTGAATCATGATACCGCCCGCGAACCGACGCCTCGAAGACGTCGCGTCGGGGTCATGCCGCGTGTTCCTTCCCTTTTTTCAACAATTGCTCGATGAAGGTCGTATCGACGTTGCCTGCACGGAAATCCGGATCCGCCAGAATGCGTCGGTGCAGCGGAATCGTGGTGTAGATGCCCTCCACGATAAACATTTCGAGCGCCCGCGACATGCGGGAGATCGCCTCTTCACGATCCTTGCCTCGCACCACCAGCTTGGCAATCAGGGAATCGTAGTAGGGCGGAATGGTGCCCTCCGCGTAGGCGGCGGTGTCGATGCGCACGCCCGTGCCTCCGGGGGGATGGAAGGCCGTAATCTTGCCGGCGGACGGGGTGAACTTCTCGGGATGCTCGGCGTTGATGCGGCACTCGATGGCGTGCCCGCGATGCACGATAGGACCATGCAACACCGTGTCCATGCGCTCACCGGCGGCCAGCAGAATCTGGCTCTTTACCAGGTCAACATCGGTGACCATTTCCGTGACCGGGTGCTCCACCTGGATGCGCGTGTTCATTTCAATGAAGTACAGGCGGCGGTCTTCGTCCATCAGGAACTCGATGGTGCCGGCGTTCACGTAACCGATCTCCGATAGGGTTTGGGAGAGGACTTTTCCGATCTCCGCACGCAACTCAGGGCTGACCTGGGTGGAGGGAGACTCTTCCAGCAATTTCTGATGGCGCCGCTGGATGGAGCATTCACGCTCGCCAAGACTTACTACATTTCCATACTGGTCGGCGAGAATCTGGAACTCGATGTGGCGCGGGCGCTCGATAAACTTCTCCATGTAGAGATCGCCGTTACCGAAGGCAGCTGCCGCTTCAGAAGAAGCCGCTTTGAACAGTGCCGGCAGCTCTTCCTCGCTGCGCACAATCCGCATGCCGCGTCCACCCCCGCCCGCGGACGCCTTGATAATGACCGGGAACCCAATCTGGCGCGCCCAGTCAAGGGCCTCGCCTTCACTGGCCAGAATGCCCTCGGACCCGGGTAGGATCGGCACTCCCGCCCTCTTCATGGCGGCGCGAGCCTTCTCTTTTTCACCCATGAGGCGGGTAATCTCCGGGGGTGGTCCGATGAACTTGATATTGCAGGTCTCGGCCACTTCGGCAAAGTTGGCGTTCTCGGCAAGCAGGCCATAGCCGGGATGAATGGCATCGACATTGGCAATCTCGGCCGCGCTGATCACCGCCGGAATATTCAGATAGCTCTGTGCCAACTGTGCCGGGCCGATACAAATCGCCTCGTCGGCAAAGCGCACGGGTAGCGAATTGCGGTCCGCCTCGCTGTAAATGGCCACCGTGCGGATACCGAGCTCTTTACACGCACAAATGATGCGCAGGGCAATCTCCCCGCGATTCGCAATCAGGATTTTCTTGAACATGCTCGTGTGGGGACGGGAGGCTTGCCCGTCCGCGCCGGATCGAATCGCCGGCGCTTGCTCACCCATCTACACAAAAAAAGGCGCGCTCTGCGCGCCTGTCCGGTCCCCAAATTCTCTATTCCTTTGCCCGGATGGCAAATAATTCTTGTCCGTATTCAATCGGCTGACCGTTCGCTACCAGCTTCTTTACGATCTCGCCGGCAAAGTCAGACTCAATCTCGTTCATCAGCTTCATGGCTTCCACGATACACAACACTTGGCCGACCGTAACGATGTCCCCGGGTTTCACAAATGGCGGAGAGCCGGGCGAAGGAGATTCGTAGAATGTGCCCACAATCGGGGAACGCACGCCATGCAATTTCTCTTCAACCGGCACCGCCTCTTTAGGGGCGGGGGGTTGAGGCGCCGTGGCCATCGGAATCGTGGCCATTTCGGGGCCCGCAGGTGGCGCCGAGTGCACCGCGAAGAAACGGGGGTCGTGCGCAATCGCGCCAGAGGTCTCACCGGCACGTTTGATGCGCACCTTCACGTCGCCTCGTTCCAGCTCAAACTCGGCGATATCTTTTTCGATTAAGAACTCGATGAGCTCTTTCAGTTCTTTTTGATTCATCGTCTGGGTAGGCAAAGCGCCCGCACGCTGCTGGTACCGATTTTCGTCAGCACACCCGCAGCTGAATCTTCACACAGAAATCAATTCCTTACTGGTTGGCGTCAGGATCTCGCACCCCTGTTCGGTGACGACGACCATGTCCTCGATGCGCACGCCCCACTTGCCTGGAAGGTAAGCTCCAGGCTCAATCGTAATCACCATGCCGGGGCGCAAAATCTCATTCTGTCCAGCCGCGACTCTTGGAGCCTCGTGAATTTCCAAGCCCACACCGTGCCCGGTCGAGTGCGTAAAATAACGCCCTAAACCTTCTTTTTGCAGCACTTTACGGGCTGCTTGATCGACTTCCCCAGCGCTGATTCCGGGCCTCACCGCTTTCACGCCCGCCTGCTGCGCCTGCTGCACCGCCTGGTACAAATACCGCGCGTCATCCGGAGGACGCCCGACATACACGGTGCGGGTCATGTCGGAACAGTAGCCAGTGAGTATAACACCGAAGTCGCAGACCACGAATCCTTCAGCGGGGATCACGGCATGAGACGCGCGTCCATGCGGCAACGCCGAGCGTTCTCCGGAGGCAATGATGGTTTCGAACGACATCCGCTCCGCTCCACGGCTGCGTGCCTCGTATTCCATCTCTGCCGCTACATCAGATTCTTTGGCACCGGGGCGAATCGCTTCCAGAGCGACCTCCATGAGAGTCGATCCCAGCAGCACCGCGGAACGCAAATGTTCGATTTCTTCTTCATCCTTCACCATGCGCTGCTTCTCGACCAGTAAGGGCGCTGGCTTCAAGTTGAAACCGGACGGCAGCATCGCCTTAAGTCGCGTGCGCTCAGCGACTGTAAGATGCTCACCTTCGATGCCAATTCCGCGCGAACGGCCGCCAGGCTTATGGTTCTCTGCCAGCCATTCGGCAGCTGCCGCCAGGGGAGGCTTGCGGGCAATGGCCACGCGCGCCCCCTGCACCTCCGCTCGCGCCTGGGTGGTGTAGCGGCCATCGGTAAAGAAGATGGGCTTCTTTTCCGTCACCAGAAGCACGCCGGCGCTCCCCGTAAATCCGCAGAGATAGTGAACGTTCGGAAGAGAGGTGACAAGAAAGACGTCGAGCTTGTGAGCGGGGAGCGACTCTTGCAGACGTTTGAGACGGCCCTTATGGTCCATTGTTGAAAGTCTAACAATGTCGTGGGCGCATGACCATCTCGCAGGGCAAACGACTACGGCAGGCCCCGAGGCTTTCTCCGCAAAACAAAACCGCCGGCTCCTGTGAAGGTCGCCGGCGGCGGTTCTTGAGGCCAGTCCGGAAAACTAGGTCTGGATGATGCGCGGAGTGATGAAGAAGATCAACTCCTGGTTCGCCGTGTTCACCGTGGTGTGCTTGAACAGGTTGCCCAGGTACGGCAGGCTGCCCAACAGGGGCACCTGCTGAATGTTGATCGAGTTCTGCGTCTGGATGACGCCGCCGATCACCACCGTACCGCCATCGGTGACCAGAACTTGCGTGGTCGCCTGCTGCGTGATCAGTTCCGGGTTGCCTTGAATGGTGTGGCCGAAGTCAGGCGTGGTGTTCTCCACATCCACGTTCAGGAAGATGGTTCCTTCCGACGTGATCTGCGGAATCACCGTCAGCCGGAGGAACGCGTCCACATAAGTCACCGTGGGCGGGCCACCAAGCTGGGCCTGGGTCACGATCGGTACACGCACGCCCTGGCGAACCAGAGCCTGGATGTTGTTCTGGGTTACGACTCGCGGACGCGAGAGAATCTTCAACAGGCCGCGCGATTCCGCCATGGTCAGGATGGCATCGATACGGACGTTGTTGCTGGCGTTCACGAAAGTCAGACCGCTAGTGGCCGAGGTGGTCGCCAGGTTCGAGAACAACGGAATCTGACTACCCGCGGTCGTGGCCGATCCGCCTACCGTGATGTAGCCCGGGGTAAGTCCGTTGACGTTGGTCGGCGAAGTACCGGCGGCTCCGGCGCCACCGATCGCGGTGTGGCCGTTGCCCCAGCCAAAGCCCAGCTGAGTGCCAATGTCACGCGCGAAACTGCGCGTCGCCGCAACCACGCGGGCTTCGATTTCCACTTCCTGCGTCTTGCGATCCAGTTGCGTGAGCAACCGATCGATTCCCGGCATCACGGAAGGAATATCCGAGATGATCAGAGCGTTGGTGCGATCGTCGGAGATCACATCGCCGCGCTGGGTGAGGAACTTCTTCACGGTAGGAACCACGTCCTTCGAATGCGCATAGCTCAGGAAGCGGGTTACCGAGACTTTATCGACAGCCAGCGCTTCGGCTTCCAGCTGTGCGCGCCGTGATTCGGCTTCTTTCCGCAAGGTTTCTACGGTGGCGATGCGCAGCACGTTGCCTTCAAGCTGCCGCGCCAGATCATTGTTCTTCAGAACGATATCGAGCGCCTGATCCCACGGCACGTCATCGAGCACGATGGTCAGCGTGCCTTTGACGTTGGGGTCGAGCACCACGTTAAGTCCGCTGATCTCGTGGATCAAGCGGAAGAAGTCCTTCAAGTCGACATCCTTCAAGTTCACCGAGATCGGCTCTCCGGTGTACTTGGGACCGCTGGCAGCGGGCCGCTGTTCCATCTGCGACTTCTGCTCGGCAGCCATGTTCACGGCAGGCTGGGGAGCACCCGCAGCCGACTGCATCGACGCGCTGGGCGCCGGCAGCAGGTTGCCCTCGGGCCGCTCCACGAACTTGGCGGCAGCCACGGTGGCGCGCTCGGAAGGATCGGCAACCGCGGGCTTCAGTTCCGCAGTCGCATCCTTGGGCTTGTAGGAAGGTTCGACGAAGACAAAGTCATCTGCCGCCTTCTGGGCGGCGGCCGAAGGCACGATCGCCGGCGCAGGTTGGCCGACGGCGGCTTCGCGCTTCACCTGGGGAGCGGGTCGGAACGCGACCGCCACGGTCTTCGGCGCGGAAGTCGCTACCGGCTTGGTGACCGCCTTGGCCGCGGTCGCTGCCGTGTGCAGCTTCAGCACGATCTTGTGGTCGCTGCCGGGAACCAGTTCATAACGGCACGCCTGATCCAGATCCACCACCACTCGGGTGGTCGGAGGAGTTTGGCCGTTCATTCCCAGACGCACGTCTTTCACGCCGTCGATGCCGACGCCGATGTGGCTCTGCGTCGACTCCATCGCGGTGTTGGGCAGGTCGACGACCAGGCGCGCTGGCGAATCCAGCGTGCTTAGCCGGGGCGTCACCGCCCCTCGGGCGATGATCTCCAACTCGATCCCGTCGCCGCCGCGCACCACGTTGACTTTCTGCAGCGTGGCATGCCCGGTCGGCTCTGTGCCCGTGCTCTGCGTCTCAGCCGCTGCCATCAGGACCAGTGCCAGCAGCGGTAGGAAAACACCCAGCAGTTGCTTTCGCATTTCGCTTCTCCCCACGGGCTCGCCTCGGCTCGCCCCGTAAACTCTCTCCCAAAATTCGTTGCGGCCAGCCGTACTAGACGGCGGGCGTACTGATCTTCTTCGTAACCTCGCGCTCGAACGGCTTGCCCATCTTGTCCTGGATCGTCTCCTTGAAAATGATGGAGTCGCCCGTAATCTTCACCACGTATCCGTTGAACACCGGATCGTTCTCGCGCAGGAAGTAAGCCTTGTTGACGGCATTGACGACCACCGCGATCATTCCGGTGTCGGCGCGAACCACGCCTTTGAGTGCGACCTGGTCGATGGCCAGGCAGCGCTTCCCCGTGCTGCAGCCCGATCCCGTCATGCTGTGGGAAACGACCGGACTGACAAACGGGTCACGGCGTCCCGTCAGATTGATCGCCTTGGACACATCCTTCTTCGCTTCTTTCGTGTCCCCGCTGCGCGCATCTTGGACCGCCACTGGACCCTGCGGCGGGGCGGGCTTCGCGGCTGCCACCGCTTTCTTGTGGTGCACCGGCTTGCCGGCCGGCTTCATGGCCGTCACCTGCACCTTGGGTGCAGCCTTTACTCGCACCGTCTTCGGGCGAGGGCTGGACGCGGCCTTGGCAGCGGTTGTCTTGGCGCTGCCGGTTGCGGATGGCGCCGCTGCTTTGGCCGGATTCGCCACTGTCCCGCTGGGATGCTGCGAGGCACCCAGCACGGCGTTCGAGTCCATTTCCTTCTTCATCTGGACCGCTCGCATCGTGCTCCGCGTGTTTTCGATGACATCCGGGTTCTGCGCCAGCGCCGAACCCGCCGTCATCCCCAATACAAGAATTGCCGTGGTCAGCTTCATAGAGGTTCCTACCTTTTCGCCGGAGCCTGGCCCGGCTTGCCCGGTTTACCCGGCGCCGCCGCCGGCGCTTCCATGTCGTGGCTAAAGAACGTAGTCGCGGTACAGGTGGCCACCACGCTCTCGTTGGGCGCGTATTGGTACGTATGCTTGGTCTTGGCGTCGGACGGCTTCTTGGTGGTAGCAACCAGCAGGCCCGACACATTCACAATGCGTTCCAGCTTGCCGACTTGGTCGAAGAAATTCAGCATCGAGTAGTACGGCCCGTCGAGTTCCATCTCAAAGGGCAGCTCGGTGTAAAAATCGCGGGTGACCGTGGGCTTGGCGGTATAGCGGCGAAGCCACACTCCGGACTTCAAGGCCTCGGCATCCATCATCTTCATGAAGCCGTCGACTTCTTTCTCGTCGGGCACGATGCGGCGTTCGATGTCGAGCTGCTGTTTCAGACTCGCCAGCTGGCGCTCAATCTCGGCCAGTTTGGGTTTATAGGCTTCCAGTTCCGCGTTCTCATGCACCTTGGCGTCCAGGGTCATCTGTGCGGCGGCATTGGCTTCCCGCCGCGACTTGAACATCGTGAAGTGCAGAGCGACCGTCACCACCAGGCCCGCCAGCACCAGCGCCCCCCATTGTTTGAGACCCGACAATTCGCTGAAATTCGCCATATCCCTCGCCTCTTAGGACTTCGCTTTTTCGCAGGTCAGGGTGAACTGGAACGCCTGCATGTCTTTCACTTGCGCGTCCTGATAGGTCTCCTTGATCTCGATGTTGCGGAAGTAGCCGGTCTTTTGCAGATTCTGAATCAGGTTGGCCACGGCGTCGGTGCTCAACGCCACGCCCTCGATGTCCACGCTCGAACCCGAATCCTTCAGGTTGTTAAGCCAGACCGCCTCGGTGCCATTGACGGTATCGCCAATCATGTTCAGCAGGTTGACCGGACCGGACTGCGCCGCCCGCAACTGGTCGATCACGTCCACCCGGCGCTTGTAGCTGTCGGCCTGGCGCTGACGCTCGAGATAGCGGGCTTTGACGTCGGCCAACTCGCGGTTTTTCTGTTCCGCCTTCTGCATCTTGACCGCGATCTCTTTCTTCTGGTTGTCCAGCTGATGCAAGCGGTAAAAGTTGAATCCGGCGCACAACAGCAGCACCACCGCCACCTTCAATATGGGTGAGCCGGCTTCTCCCGCTTCCATCACGGAGGCCGCGCCGACCGCGGCGCTGCCACGCTTGCCCTTCGGTTTCGGTGCTCCCAGCAGATTGATTCGGATCATAAGTCTTCAAAACTCCTTAAGGCCAACCCCACCGCGACTGCCAATTGGCCGGCGTTCTGCTCGATCAGCTCCGCTCCCATGCCTTCCGCCGGAGGTGCGATCTTCTGGAACGGGTTGAAGATCTCTACCGGCAGCGAGAACTCCTGACGCAGCGCTTCCACCAGTCCCGGAACCTTGGACGATCCGCCCGCCAGATAAATCTTCTCGATGTGCTCTCCCGCCGTGCTGGCACGGAAGAAGTCAAACGTCTTCTGGATCTCCAGCACGATGATTTCGGTCACCTGCTGCAGGATGGGCGTCTTCGCGTCTTCACTCACCGTGCCCACCTTGTTGCCCAGCTTCAGCGATTCGGCATCGTCAAAGCTCAGGTCCAGCTCCTTCTGCAGCGAATCGGTGTACTGATGCCCGCCCACGCTGACATCGCGCGGAAACAGCGGCGTCGTGCCCTTGACGATGTTGATATTCATCACGCTGGCGCCCAGGTTCAACAGCGCCACCACCTGGCCCGGAGCCGGTTCGTAATTGAACTCGTAACAGTTCTGCAATGCCAGGGCATCAATGTCCACGATAGCCGGACTCTTGCCCGCCATCGAGAGTACGTTGGTGTAGTTCAGAATCTTGTCCTTCTTGACGGCGACCAGCAGGACATCCATCTGCGGACTGCCAGCGTCTTCGGAAAGAATCTGGTAGTCGAGATTGACGTCGGCCAGATCGAAGGGAATATGCTGTGCGGCTTCCTTCTGGATGGTTTCGGCCAGTTCCTGATCGCTCATGGAGGGCAGCGAGATCTTTTTTACGATCACCGAGTGACCGCTCACCGCCGTGGCCACACTTTTGGCCTTGATCTGGTTGTCGGTAAACAGTTTCGAAATCGCGCTCGACACCGTGCCCGAGTCCACGATCATCGAGTCGACCACGATATCCGGAGCCAGCGGTTCCAGGCCGAGGTGCGCCACTTCAATCCCTGCCCGCGTCCGTTTCAGCTCCACTGCCTTGATGCTGGAGGAGCCCACATCCAGACCAACTATCGTCTTCGATCCGAATCCAAACATGTGCCCGCCTTTACTCTCCGGCAGCCTTGGCGGCCGCCTTCGGTTTCTTCTTGCTCTTGGCTTCCATCTGGTTCGACTTCTCTTCCATCCACTGGTCGAGCTTCGACTTCTTGAAGCGCCAGCGGTTGCCCAGCTTGAAAGCCGGTATGGTCTGTTCGCCCACGTACTTGTAGAGCGTGTCCGCACTCACTCCCAGGTACTGCGAAGCCTGGCGAATGTTCATCACTTCTCGCGAGTCGGCCATAGTCGAATCCCTTTCCACAGAATCAGTGCCCCCAGCCTCGTTTCTCTCGGCCTCCAGGGCGAACTTGGGAGGAAACTCCCCGCATAAAACGGCCTGCGGTGGGTTTCAGTGACCCGAGCATATATCAACCGGTAAATTGCCCACGTCCAAGTAAATCACCCGGTTTCTTAGGGTTTTATGCCTGTTTTCTGGAAAGTCGTGCGGGGCCGTTTGCCGTCTTGATCTATATGTAGTAGTTCCGAGACATCAAGATACTAGGGATGGTACCGCGTGTGCAGAGGGCTGGTGATTTCTGCTGGAACCGTAACCAAAGTACTAGAGACGGTACTAAGGTCGTAGGACACAAGGAAACAGCTGGGTGTTGAGACAGATAATACCGGGAACCAATCCGAGAATACGGGGACGAACCCCGAACAAATAGGAGAAACTAGACAGCGGAGTCCCGAGCGCAACCTCGCGGCTGGAGACATGATGCAGAAAACGCTGCTCGCGATTGTCCTTCTGCTGTTCTGCTCAATTCGCATCACGGCGCAACAAACCGAGGAACCCGGCTCCTCGCCACCTCCTCCTCCCGCCAGCGAGGAGAAGGAAACCACCGTGCTCGGGTGCCTGAGCAACTCATCCGGCGACTTCATCCTCACCGACACTTCCGGAGCCCAGTACCATTTGATCGGAGATCCCGAACTCGGCCCCTATGTCGGGCACGAGATGAGCATCAGCGGCACCATTTCCGGTTCCGATCCGGAAAGTCCGATTACCGTAACCGATGCCAAGGACGTGTTGAATCCGGCGGCGCCGATCTCCAGCGTTGTCCCGACCGGCTGGCGGACTTCCACCAACAAGGAGTACGGGCTCAGTTTTCAATATCCGGAAACCTTCAATCTGCTCGGCCAGACCGAACTCCGCAAGGAGTCGAACTTCGCGAATTCCAACGGCGCTACCAGCCTGGCAAGCGTCGAAATACCCGACAGCATTTATTCTGGCTCCAATTTCAGAGGCGGTTATTTCACTGCGCTGGTGAATCCCAACATCAGCAACGCTCCCGCCTGTAACCAGTTCGGCTATGCGGACCCGCGCTTCGTTTCGACGAAGATGGTTCACTCCGTCAGGTACACGCAGGCAATCGATGGCGAAGGAGCGGCCGGAACCGGCTACGCGTACTACTACCTCCATACCTACCAGAACGGCCTGTGCTATGAATTCAAGCTCGAGACCGCAGCCGTCAACACCGGCGCTTACGATCTTCCTTGCTCGATTCCTCTGATCTCTGACCAGAACAAGACCGATCTGCTGGACTCGTTTCTCGCTCGCATCGAATTCTTCCGTCCTGCCGCGCCCGGTCGGTCCCGAGTGCGCGCACGCGCGCTCAAGCCGGAGGTAACGGCATTCAGCCCATCATCGCAACCGGCGAACCGATTCCTGCAGATCACGCTTTCGTGGACCACCAAGGGCGTCGACTACATCCATCTTGAGTTCGCATGCGCGAATGGATTGGTGGTCACCGGGGCAAGTGCCTACTTAGAGTGTGGCAGCAGCAGCAATCGGAATTTTCCTCCGAACGGCTCTGCGACTTTCCTGGTAAGCAACCCGCAAGGGCATGCGCCGATCCCGTTTGTGGTCACGTTGGAACCATTTTCACAGGGAGCTGCGTATCCTTCTCAAACCAAGACAGTCAGTATTCCCGTGAGCCCCGACCCGCTGTAAACCGGGCTGGCGCCCGGCTATTCGGCTTTCAGCTCGGCGATGATCTTCAGAAACTCCGGATCGTGACGCAAGGGCTCCAGGTTGGGGTCTTGCTCAAGCACTTGAGGATTCTTCAATCCTCTCCGGATGGCTTCGCGGATGTCTTTGACGGCCTGTTTCTTGTTCCCCGTGGCGGCGCGGGTCTCGGCCAGAAGCAGCGACGGCCAAGCTTGGAGGGGCGGGATATCACACATGAGCTGGAAGTAGGACTCGGCATTATCAAAGTGCTTCTTTTCGAACTCTGCCTGGCCCGCTTCAATGCCCTGCGCCCAAAGATCATTAAAAGCCCGCAGAAGCACCAGCCGACGATCGGACTTCGCGTGTTCGGCCTGCGACTTGAGCTGGCCCATCCCGTCGATGATGTCGGTACGCAGGCCGAGTTTTTGATCCATCGGGACGTCATTGAACGCCCCCAGCTTCGCGGACAGATCGGCGGTGATCGCAGCCTGATCGGCAATTTGCTGCTGCTCCAGCTTCAGGGCTTTTTGCAGAGCGGAGGACTGCCTGAGGGCCGCTAACCTCTTCTGGTATTCACTGACGTTTTCGAGACCATCGAAGTCGGAGACCAGCGAGCGATAGGCGCTCAATTGGGCGATCGCATCCTTTCGCGTTTCCGCCTCGACCGCTTCGGCCTTCATCCGGCCAAATTGTTTTTCTACGAAGTCGCCATCTTTGGGCTGAACCCCAGCCTGCATGGCTTTCAAACGAATCCACGCGACGGCGTCGTCCATAATCTCCGGCGGCGCCCACTGATGAGATCCGGAGAAAACGCGGACGCGATAAGGCGAGCCCACATCTTCGCGCTGACGCCGTGCCTGTACGATTTCGGGCCAGTTGAAATCCTCGTCGCCCACGGAGAAGAAGTAGTACAAACCATCCTTCCCTGAGGGCCGGTCGGTCACGGGATAACCCGCACCTTGCGCGATGACTCCAGCGATTCTGCACGGGGTGCAACGCGTCGCCACCAACCCGGCGACGCGGGCGCCTCCGGAAAAGCCGGCGGTATAGACCTGGCGCTCGTCGAGGGAGAGGCGCGCATGAGTATCCTGCCAGACCGCATTGGCCGCCTTCGATGCCGCCTCCATTGAGAAGTTCCGTGAATTATTGGAGCCGGCCAGGATGTAACCATACTTCTCCGCGATTTCCCGATAAAGCTTAACGGGCACCTGCCCACGAGCCAATGGGTCAAAGATGAAAATGATGGGCCAACGTTGGGCGGGGTTGTACCCGGAAGGCAAGTACAGGGCATAGCTCTCGGCCGGATCGGCTTGGCAGATCACCCGGTCGATGACTTTGCCCGTGGGAAGCAGGGGCGGCGATTGCGCGATCGCCGGGCTAAGGGCTATTCCAACGAAGACTAGCATCGCGAAGTGTCTGCCAGGTCTGGTCATCACCGCTATCCCCATTTCACATGATATCTGCCGCCCACGCGGCCCGAGGACAATCGCGGCCCGCCGGTTAACCTAATCAGCCATTCTGCCGATATTTATGGCGAATAGGCGCGGTTTTGCCTTGCACTACGGATTCTTGCGAAATGCAGAAAGCACCGCCCAACCCGGTAGAGGCGCCCCTGCTTATGGATGCTCCCATAGTCGGGACAGTCAACCCTCGCCCGGCCAGCCTGGAAGACATTTTCGAGCGGGCAGCGGTTGGGATGGCGATCCTCGACGCAAACGGACACTGGATGTGCGTGAACCAGTCCTTTTGCGACTTGCTTGGGTATCAGAAGGAGGAATTGCTGGCCACTGGTTTCCACGCGATTACTTACCCCGAAGACCAGGCGGAGAGCCAGCGACGGTTCGAACAACTGCTGTCGGGCGAGAGCACCGGCTATCAGTACGAAAAACGCTATGTTCACAAGGACGGGCGGCCCATCTGGGTCTTACTCACCGTTTCCCGCGTCGACAATCCCGAGGGAGGCCCTCCCTTTGTGGCAGGCCAGATTCAGGACATGAGCCAACGCCGGGAAACGGAAGAGGCTTTGCGCCGCAGCGAGGCTTTGTTCCGGACTATCAGTGAGAACGCCGGTGATCTGATCATGGTTGTGGACTATCCCAGCATGATCACGCAGTACGCCAGCCCCACTTACGAATCGGCGCTCGGCTACTCGCAGCAGGAACTGACCGAGTCCCTGGAGATCGTCCACCCCGATGACCGCGAACGCATCATGCGTGAGTTCGCGGGCATGATCCGCCAGGGCAGGAATAGCAGTATGTTGCAGGCCCGGATTCACGACCAGCGCGGGGTTTGGCACCACGTGGAAGCGCATGGATGTGCGGTGCGCAATGCGCAGTGCGAAGTTAACCGGCTGGTGATTATCTCGCGCGTGATTGACGACCGCGTGCGGGCGCAACAAGTTCTCAGAGAACGTGAGGAACAACTGCAATTGCTGCTCGATTCCACCGGGGAGGCCATCTACGGTC
The DNA here is from genome assembly GCA_963832635.1 of Terriglobia bacterium. Lineage (GTDB taxonomy): Bacteria > Acidobacteriota > Terriglobia > Terriglobales > Acidobacteriaceae > DATFTE01. The sequence continues at coordinate 466,939 of CAWHVH010000010.1, forward strand.
TTGACATCGACGGGACGTGCACGTTTTGCAACAAAACCTTCCTCCGCCTGGTGGCCTACGAAAGTCCGAAACTGGTTCTGGGACAGAATATTCACGCCCTCATCCAGTACAGCCGGCAGGATGGTTCCCCGTACGCGTTTGAAGACAGCCCCATCTACCACGGGCTGCTGAAGGGCGCCGGAACCCAAGCGGATGACGAGGTCGTCTATCGAGCGGATGGAAGTTGTTTCCCCGTGGAATACCGGTCGCACCCCGTGTATCGCAATGGAGAACTCATGGGTTGCGTGGTCACCTTCGTTGACATCAGCGCCCGAAAAGAGGCGGAGAGGGCGGTACGCGCGGCGCACGAAGCATCCGAGCTTTTCATCAATTCGGTTCCTTCGATTTTGATCTCCATCGACCTCGAGGGGCGGATCACACGCTGGAACCGGACTGCGGCTTCCGTATTCGGATTCCCCAGGTCGCAGATGGTGGGAAAGCCCCTGGTGGATTGTGGAGTTCACTGGCTGCAGCCGAACATGGCCGCCGAAATCTCCCAGTGGTGCACGCAGAGAACCAACTGTCGCTGCGATCATCTTTCCTTCGAGAAAGACGACGAAAAGCATTCCCTTGGACTGACCGTCAACTGGGTCCACTCTCCGGAAACCCAGTCCGGCGAAGTCCTGATCATCGGCTCCGACGTCACCGAGCGGAAAACTCTTGAGATCCAACTGCGCCAAGCCCAGAAACTGGAAGCCATCGGGCAGTTAGCCGCCGGCATCGCGCACGAAATCAACACCCCTACGCAATACGTGGGTGACAACACCAACTTCCTGAAAGAGTCCTGGACTTCTCTTGCTCCCTTGCTCGCGGCGATGCGACAGGTTCGGGCGGAGGCGGGAAAGGGCGCCGTCGGCGAAGAGACACTGCGACGATTCGACGACTGCTGGGAAGCCGCCGACCTGCTGTATCTGGAGAGCGAGATTCCCCGGGCCATCGAGCAGTCGCTGGACGGCATTCAACGGGTGGCCAAGATTGTTCGCGCCATGAAGGAGTTCTCGCACCCTGGGACCGAGGAGAAGCGCCCCCTCGACGTGAACAAGGCCATTGAGACCACCATCACCGTGGCTCGCAATGAATGGAAATATGTTTCCGAGGTGGTTACCGACCTGGATCCAAATTTGCCTTTGGTCCCTTGTCATGCGGGGGAATTCAACCAGGTCATCCTGAACCTTCTTGTCAACGCCGCCCATGCCATCCGCCAGGCGCTCGGAGACGGTTCGCAAAGCAAGGGTACGATCACGGTCACCACCCGTCGTGAGCAAGATTGGGCCGAAATCCTCATCCAGGACAGCGGTGCCGGCATTCCTGAAGCTATTCGGTCGCGAATCTTTGAACCCTTCTTCACCACCAAAGCCGTGGGGGAAGGCACAGGACAAGGTCTCGCACTGGCGCACAGCGCGGTGGTACGCCGCCACGGCGGGAAGATCTGGTTCGAAACCGAAGTAGGCAAAGGTACAACGTTTTTCATCCGGCTGCCTTTGGCGGCAGCCACTACGGAAGCCTGATGGCCAAGCGAATCTTGTTTGTCGACGACGAACCGATGGTCCTTGCGGGTCTCGAACGCAGCCTGCATGCCATGCGCAAGGACTGGGACATGGTGTTTGTAACCAGCGGGCGGGAAGCCCTGGAAGCGATGGCGGGTCAGACCTTCGACATCGTGGTCACTGACATGCGCATGCCGGGAATGGACGGCGCCCAACTTCTGGAGGAGGTGAAGAAGCGCTCGCCCCAATCCCTGCGCATGATCCTTTCCGGACAGTCGGATCGCGAGACCATTCTGCGCTCGGTGAATCCCACTCATCAGTACCTTTCCAAGCCTTGCGATGGGGAAGAGCTCAAATCACGCCTGATGCGCGCTTTCGCTCTCAAAGATCTTCTGGAAAATCCTGAGCTCAAGGGCCTGGTATCGAAGTTGGATTCCCTTCCCAGCCTCCCCGCCTTATACCTGCAACTCACCGAAGAATTGCAGCGGCCGGAGCCATCGCTGGCGAAAATAGCGAAGCTGATCTCGGCGGACATCGCGATGACCGCAAAGGTGCTGCAGTTGGTGAACTCCGCATTCTTCGGACTTCGCTGCCAAGTCTCGAAGGCCTACCACGCGGTGGAACTGCTGGGAACGGATATCGTCCGCGCCCTCATCCTTTCCACCCATGTGTTCTCGAAGTTCGAAACCGACCTGCTCACCGAAGCCGACGTGCAGTACTTGTGGCAGCATAGTCTGGCAACCGCCAGCTATGCCAAGCGAATCGCGGTACAAGAGCACTCCCCACAACGCCTGGTGGATGACTGTTTCACCGCCGCACTGCTGCATGACGCCGGCAAACTGATTATGGCATTCGCCCTTCGGCCCCAGTACAAGAGCGTGCTGGAACTGGTGAAAGGCACGGGACGCGGCTTGAATGAGGCCGAGCGCGAAGTACTCGGCTGTGGGCATCCGGAAATCGGCGCTTACCTGTTCGGGCTGTGGGGCTTGCCCGGTCCCATCATCGAAGCCGTCGCCTGGCACCACCAGCCCGGGCTCAGCCTGCAGGCCGGATTTTCGGCGGTCGCCGCAGTGCACGTGGCCAGCATTTATCACGAGCAGAAGACCGGGTATTGGATGAAGGACCAGACGGAGATCGACCACGATTTTCTCTCCCGCATCGGCTGTCAGGAACGCGAACTCGTGTGGAGAAAGACTCTCGAGGGCGAGGAACCGCAAGGAGCGGAACATGAGCGACAAGATCCTGTTTGTGGATGATGAACCCGCCGTGCTCGACGGCTACCGCCGCCTGCTGCACAAAGAGTTTCCGGTTCTTACCGCCGTGGGCGGCGCCGCGGCGCTGGAATTGATCGCCGCCTCCAGGCACGAGCCGTTCGCGGTCGTGGTTTCCGACATGCGCATGCCGGAGATGGATGGAGTCCAGTTCCTCTCGCACGTCAGGCAGGGTTCGCCGGACACCGTCCGCATCGCCCTCACCGGTCAGGCCGATATGCAAACCGCCGCCGACTGCGTGAACGAAGGATCCATCTTCCGCTTCCTTACCAAGCCTTGTCAGAAGGAGGTTCTGGGAAAGGCGCTCACCGCCGCCCTGGTGCAGTATCGGCTGGTCGTCGCGGAAAAAGAACTTCTGGAAAAAACTTTGCGGGGCAGCGTAAAAGTCCTTACCGAGGTTCTAAGCCTGGTGAATCCGGCTGCCTTCAGCCGCGCCGTCCGTATGAGCCGGTATGTTCAGCACGTGGTGCACAAGTTACATCTGGAAGCGGGCTGGCGCTTCGAAGTTGCCGCCATGATGTCGCAACTGGGCTGCGTCACACTCGATACCGACACGATTGAAGCGGTATACGCCGGACGCAAGCTGTCGCCCGAGGAGCAGGGCCGCCTGGACGCGCATCCTTCGGTGGCCGCAGACCTGTTGTCGAATATCCCGCGTCTGGAGCCGGTAGCCCGCATGATTGCCCAACAGGAGTCAGTTTTGCCCTCGCAACACATTGCCGGACAGGAGCACTTTGATGTGGTGAAGCTGGGAGCGCAGATTCTCAAGGTGGCGCTCGCTTACGACCAACGCCTGAGCGCCGGAAACAGTCATGCGGAAGCGCTGCGGCTGCTGTTGGCGAGAACCGATCAGTTGGAACGCTCGATCATCGACGCGCTCGCCGATTTCGAAGCTGAACCCATACACCTGCAGGTGAAGACCTACCGCATTTGCGATTTGGACTGCAACATGATCCTGCAGGAAGATGTGCGCACTACCAACGGTCTGCTGATCGTCGCCAAAGGACAGCAGATTACCTACCCGTTGCTCGTCCGGCTCAGGAACTTCTGGGAGCGGAAGTCGATTGGCTCGACCGTCATGGTACGCGTGCCGCAAGCGGAAATCGGTGAAATGAAGCCGGAGAAAGCAAGCTCGGCGGCAACCGGGACACAGCTGAAATCGCCTGCGCTTACGCCTGCCCCAAAGTTGTGCGCTTCGTCACTTCTATCTTCCACCCTTTCCTTTAATCTTGACCGCGGGACGGAAGCATCCGTTCTCCTGAGGTTATCCATGAAACTTCTGGTAATTGGCTCCGGAATGATGGGCTCAGCCGCCGCTTATGACATGGCGCGACAGTCCGACGTGGAAGCGGTAACGCTCGCGGATAGCGATTCCAAGCGGGCGCAGGCGGTTGCCTCCCGCGTGAACCACATCACTGGCGGGAAAAAGCTACGCGCGGCCACCCTGGACGCTTCCCAGGAAAAAGCCGCCGCCAAGTTGATGCGCGGCCACGATGCCGTACTCTCCGCCGTCCCTTATTTTCTGAACCTGGGCCTCGCCAAGGCGGCGGTGGAAGCCCGCTGCCACTTCGCGGACTTGGGCGGCAACAATACCGTGGTCCGTCAGGAACTGGCGCTTGCCCGGAAAGCGGAGAAGCATGGGGTCGCGATCGCACCCGACTGCGGGCTTTCTCCTGGAATGGCGTCGATTCTGGGTGGTGAACTCGTTCGCCGCCTGGGCGGAGGCGCGGATGCGCTGCGGCTCTATGTCGGTGGACTACCAGAACGGCCGGTGCCGCCGTTTCACTACCAGCTGGTTTTTTCGGTCGAAGGTTTGATCAACGAATATGTCGAGCCCGCCCGCATTCTGCGCAAGGGAAAACTGGTCACCATCGCGCCGCTTACCGAGCCGGAACCGTTCCACATGCCGGGCTTCGCTCCTCTGGTTGCTTTTCATACTTCTGGGGGAACTTCCACCCTGCCCGAGAGTCTTGCCGGAAAAGTAGGGGAGTGCTTCGAAAAAACGCTGCGCTATCCCGGACACTACGACCTGCTGTGCGAATTGAAGGAGCTGGGACTGTTCTCAAGCGAGAAGATTCGCATTGGCAAAGCGGAGATCGCGCCCCGCGCCATGATGTCGAAGATCTTTGAAGGCAAGTTCGCCAGCAAGGGACCGGATGTCTGCATCATGCGCCTCGAGGCCCACGAATCGGTGCGCTCGCCCGGTGTGCGCGGATTGCTTGGCGGAAAGCTCAAAGGCCGCGTGGCCTCCTTCACCCTTGTCGACCACTACGACGCCAAGACCGACATGAGCGCGATGATGCGAACCACCGCGTTCCCCGCTTCGATCGTAGTGCAGATGCTGGCGTCGGGTGCGATCACCCGGCGCGGCGCCGTGCTGCAAGAGCGCGATGTCCCGGCCGACCTCTTTCTCGACGAAATGACCAAGCGGGGCATCAAGATCGAATACGCGCTCCAATAAGCAGTTGGCGCCTCGGGATTCTCCGCGATCGTTCCCCCGTGGGCACTTCTATGCTCCTCCTAACTTGCGTTAGTCTATTGTTCTTCAGGAGGAAGCCTTGCGCTATCTTGATCGCCTTCAACCCCTGGCCTTGCTGGTTTTGCGTCTGGTTCTGGGCGTCATCATGATTGCCCACGGCTACCCCAAGGTCACGGGCATTTCGCATTTTATGTCGATGGTCCACGGACTCGGCCTGCCCGGCTGGCTTGCGTATTGTTCCGCTGCCGCCGAATTCTTTGGTGGGATTCTGATCCTGCTCGGGTTGTTTACCCGCTGTGCGTCGCTGGCGGTCCTGATCGATCTGTCCGTAGCCATCTGGAAAGTGCACTGGAAGAGTGGACTGCTGGGCGATAAGGGCTACCAGTTCCCTCTCGCTTTAGCGGCAATTGCTTTTGCTCTGATTTTCCTCGGATCGGGTCCGATGGGGCTCGACAGCATTCGTCGCGGAAGTGGCGGCGGAGGGGCAAAGAAGTCGAAAGCCTAATGCAAAAAACAAAGGCCCGGGCCGCCCCGGGCCTCACTCGTTCCCAACTTCATCCAGTTACGGTGTGAACTGAAAAGCCGTACCCTGATTGTGGGTTCCGCCCACGGGTGTGGTGCTGTAGAAATTTCCCAGCGTGTCTGAAACCAGTCCGTACGAGGGGGATGCACCGTCGGGATCACCCAAGAACGTATATACGGTGCTCTCGCTCCATGCTGAGCCTTGGCGAGTAAGCTTGAAGACTGTGCCGCAATTGCAGCCTGGGTCTCCCCCCGCGGAAGTCGTGCCGTAGAGGTTGCCGGCCGCATCAAACAGCAGCGTCGTCGTCGTCAAATTCCCGTCGTTCGCGGCTTTGAAACTGTAGAGAACCTTCTCCCTCCAGACTCCTCCGGCCTGGTGAAGCTCGTACACGCTTCCGACGTTGTTGGCGCCGCCGAAATAGGTCGTGCCATAGAGATTGCCGGCGCGGTCCATGACCAGGCCGCCGTACGGCGATCCCGCATCCGGTTGCCCCTTGAAGGCATATAACGTGCTTCCTTTCCACGTGCCGTTCGAACCAGGACTCAGCTTGAACACGGTGCCGAATCCGTTGGCGCCGAACACCTCGGTCACACCGTAGAGATTGCCCGCGCTATCGACCAGCAACGGTCCCAGCGATCCGATGCCACCGTCATTGCCACCGGTGAAGCTGTGGATGACTTTCTCCGTCCACTGGCCGTTCTGACCGAGCGTTAGTTCGAAAATAGTACCGGCCTGATGGGCGCCTCCGTCAGGAGTCATGCCGTAGAGATTGCCGGCGCCGTCAAACACCAGGGGCGCGCCGGGACCGGCTCCATCTTTGTTGCCGAGAAAGCTGTAGATCACGCTCTCAGTCCAGTTGCCGCCCGAGTTAGTCAGCTTGAATATCACGCCGCAACTGTTGCAGGAAGCGGCTCCGCCGCTTGCGGTTGTGCCGTAGAGATTCCCAGCGCTGTCAATGGTCACGCCACCGTAGGGATACTTACCGTCGGGAGAGTCGGTGAAGCTGTGGAGAACCGTCTCGCTCCACCCATTCGTAGATGGAGTGAGTTGGAACACAGTACCGAAACCCAGACTGCCTCCGGTCACCGTGGTGCCGTAGGCATTTCCTGCGCTATCGAAGACCAAACTCGCCGCAGGATCGCCACCGTCGTTGCTTCCGCTGAAGCTGTAGAGAACTGTTTCGGTATTGGCCGCCCAAACTGTGTGGGCCATAAAAACGGTGAGAGCAAGAATCGCAATACTCAAATAACCGACCGACCATTTACGCCCCATGCGTCCTCCATCCCAGATCTGTTCGGGCTCGTGACAGATTTCAGAGAAACCCGTTGCGGCTTGGAACTATAGCACTGAAGGAGGGGGCAACGCTGTTTCGTCAGCACCGAAGCGTTGGAGAAAAAAGGATGGAGTCCTGCCGCTCTACCTCAGAACTCCGCCAGTTCTTTCATCGCCTGCAACAGGCCATCCGCCTGCGGAAGGATAGCGTCTTCCAGAATCGGCTGGTAGGCAACAAACGTGTCTTTCGCGGCCACGCGTCGCACGGGAGCGTCGAGATGCTCAAAAAGTTTGTCGGCAATACGGGCGGCGATTTCCGCGCCGTATCCCCAGCTCAACGAGTCTTCGTAGGCCACGATGGCCCGGTTCGTCTTGGCGACTGATTCCGCGATGGTTTCCCAGTCGAAGGGATTCAGGGTGCGAAGATCGATCAGCTCAACCTTGGTTCCGTGTTCGCGCTCCAGTTTTTGCGCCGCCTGCAGAGCGCGCGGCACCACGGCTCCGTAGGTGATGACCGTCAGATCCGTACCGGGCTGCACGATCTTCGCCTTGCCGAAAGGAACCATGTAGTCCGCGCCCGGATAAGGCGCACGCCCGAAGGTTTCGCGATACAAGCCGTTTGTGCTCGAGGAAAAGCACCGGATCATCGCAACGAATCGCCGTTCGCAGAAGGCCCGCCGCATCGAGAGCGTTCGAAGGAAACACGACCCGCAGCCCGGGAATATGGGTGAAGATGCTTTCGCCACATTGCGAGTGGTAGATAGCGCCGCCGGTGAGATATCCGCCGATGGCCACACGCACCACCGCGGGCGATGAGAATCCGTTGTTCGAGCGCCAGCGAATCAGCGGCAATTCATTGCGCAACTGCATCATCGCCGGCCAGATGTAATCGAAGAATTGAATCTCGACCACCGGTTTTAGCCCCCGTGTCGCCATGCCCACTGCACGGCCCACAATGTTCGCTTCGGCCAACGGCGAGTTAAAAACCCGGTCGGAACCAAATTCGGCTTGCAGGCCGGCGGTCAGTTTGAACACGCCGCCTTTGCCCTTGATCATCTTCTGCTGCAAGTATTGTTCGCGGCTGCAATCGGCCACGTCCTCGCCGAACATCACGATGCGCGGATCGCGCGCCATTTCGTCGCGCAAAGTGGAGTTGATCAGGTCCGCCATGGTTTTCGGCGCGGCTTTTTTCCCATCCGCTGTGGCTGCAGGTGTGGCGGGTTGTGTTTCGAACGCGGAAGATGTGGGATCGAGGTTCGGAGAATAAACGTAGAGCTCCACCGTGTCCGGGGTGGGCAGCGGAGCCTCAAGCGCCCGATCGACCGCTACCTGCAGTTCATCTTCGACCTGCTTTTCCAGCCGGTTGATCCCCTTCTCGTCGAGAATGCCCTCGCGGATCAGGAACATCTGCGTCCGCGTGATGGGATCGCGCGCCGCATCGCGTTGCCGCTCGGCATCGGGACGGTACAAGCGTTCGTCATCCGAGAGCGAATGCGAGTAAGGCCGGATCACATGCGCGTGAATAAATGACGGCCCTTCTCCCGCCCTGCAGTAGGCCACCGAGCGGCTGAAGGCGGCATAGGTCGCCACCGGATCAGTGCCGTCGATTTCCTCGAAATGGAAGTTGGGGAATCCCGAGACCAGCCGCGAAATATTGCCCCCCGCAGTTTGCACTTCCACCGGCACGGAGATGGCGTACTCGTTGTCTTGAACCACAAACACCACGGGCAACCGGCGGTTTGCAGCCGTGTTCAACGCTTCCCAGAATTCACCTTCACTGGTGGTGCCGTCGCCCAACGAGACGTAGGTCACTTCATCGCCGTGAAACTCGACGTCTTTGAACTCGCGGTAATCCCCGGTAGCCTTCTTGGCGGCATCGGGATGGCTGGCAAAGTAGCGGCCGGCTTCGGAGCAGCCGATCGCCTGCAGAATCTGTGATCCGGTCGGCGAAGACTGGGTGACCACGTTCAGTTTGGGAAAACTCCAGTGGGAAGGCATCTGCCTACCGCCCGACTGGGGGTCAGCAGCCGCGCCCACCCCTTGCAGCAACATTTCGTACGGAGTCGCGCCCAAGGTCAGACATAGCGCCCGGTCGCGGTAGTAAGGGTAGAACCAGTCGTAAGCGGACTTCATGGTGAGACCCGCCGCTACCCCTACGGCTTCATGCCCGGCGCCCGAAATCTGGAAGAAAATCTTCTGCTGGCGCTTCAGCAGGATCTCCCGGTCGTCCACCTTCCGGGAGAGATACATAAGCCGATAAAAATCAATAAGCTGTTGGCAGCTAAGACCCTCGTAGGTCTTTGCCGCCTTCTTAATTTCGCTGTCGGCCGCCGCCGCAGGTTTGGAAACTGTTTTGGTCGCCATCGGTTCCTAAGATTATGGGGGATGATTCCAGCCTCAGCATTGTAAATCCTGACCCCGAGTTCCGGAAATACCGGATTGCCCCGCACCCCCCTCGCCTCTTAGCACGCTGAAAATAAACGCGATCCGCGTTTCGGCGGGCCCTAGTGTCTGAGATGGCTAACGCGCACATGGGCAGGTGCTCAAAGTCACTGCACCAGGGTGCGCAAAGTCCGAGACTTAAGCTGTGTTCGTGTCCCTCTGACAAACGGGCAACCACATCAGCCCGGCCACCGGGCGCTCTGCAGCCAGTCCTGCCGACTCCCGGATCTGGGCATAAAGGACAGACCACCATGAAACTATCTTCCATATTGTCGGGTGTAGCATTCGCCGCTGTGGTCGCCGTCGTTTTGCTGCTGATCATGGGAGTCCATTTCCAACGCCCACAAGTTCAGGGGGCCGCACTCTATGATCCCGCCACCGAAACCACCGTTAGCGGCGTCGTCACTGAGGTCAGCGACTTCGCCTGCCCGGTGAGCGAAGGCGAGATGGGGGCTCACCTGATGTTGCAAACCGCCAAGGGTGTGGTCCAGGTGCACTTAGCTCCGGCGCGAATCATGCGCGGGCAAAAGCTGAGCTTCGCTCCCGGCGACCAGCTGCAAGTGGTTGGCTCGCGGGCACGGATGCTGGGGAGAAGCGATTTCATCGCGCGCGAAATCAAGCGCGGCAATGAGACCCTGATCTTTCGCGATCCCAAAGGCAAACTTCTGCTCACGCAGTATTGAGTCGGACCGCTCCCCACGTTCCGCAAACATGCCGGGAGAAATGTCTCCTCGAGCGGGACAGGAGGACTTATGGAGTTGCTATTGAGTCCGGAAGAAGCGGAACTGGTTCGGGAAATCCTGGAGGATCGCCATAGCGAGCTGTACCGGGAAATCTCGCGCGCGCGACATCACGACTTCAAAATCGCCCTGCGGCAGAAAGAGGCACTGCTCGACTCGGTGGTCAAGAACCTCAATGCCTTGCTGGAAGTGTCCGCTACAGCTTCCGGCGCGGATTGCACTCGCGGCTAACATCGGCCCTGAGTGCTGGGGAGGATCCCGATCGCGGGATCCGGCGGTGGGAGGTACTCATGCCCATTTATGACTACGTATGCTTGACCTGCAAAAAAGAGTTTGAAAAGGTGCTCACCTTAACCGAGCACGACCAGCCTGTGACCTGCCCGCATTGCGGCAGCAAGCAAGTAGAGCAGGAACCGCGAGCGTTCTATGCCGTGACCGCAAGCAAGAGTTGAAGGGGGCTCAATCTGGATGGTTTCCCGCAGGGCCGCTCGGGATATTCTTGTCTCTGCCTGCGCTCCCTCGCTGATCTGTGGAGGCTTATCCGCCTGAGGCTGATCGCCGCCTGCAAATCGTTTATCCTGAAATCGAATGATCAAAGTTCATCGCCCCTTTGACGCCCGCCGGATCAAGCTCCTGATCTTCGATCTGGACGGTACGCTCGTCGACTCCCGCCTCGATCTGGTGCATTCCGTCAACGCCACGCTGCGGCACTTTAAACGTCCGGAATTGCCGGACGACGTGGTCGCTTCCTACGTCGGCGATGGCGCACCCATGCTGGTGCGGCGCGCTCTGGGCGATCCCAAAGATGAGCATTTTGTAAAGCAAGCTCTTGAGTATTTCCTGGCTTACTACCGCGTCCACAAACTCGACTACACCCATGTTTACGACGGCGTGAAAGAAACCCTGGCCCTCCTGCGCTCGTCGAATGGCGCGGAACGACAAATGGCGGTGCTCTCCAACAAGCCGGTACATCCCTCGCGGGCAATTGTCGAGGCTGTGGGTCTTGGCGAATTCTTCGTGCATGTTTACGGCGGCAACAGCTTTCCTACCAAGAAACCCGATCCGTTGGGCGCGCGTACCCTGCTGGAACAGACCCGTACCCATCCGGAGGAAGCCGTCATGATCGGCGATTCCTCAAACGACGTTCTCACCGGCCGCAACGCGGGCATGTGGACTTGTGGCGTGACCTACGGATTTGCCCCGCACACCTTGTCGCTGGCCCCGCCCGATGTAGTCGTGGACACGCCTCGTGAACTGGTGCAGGTGCTGGCTCCTTCGTAATCATGCGTGTCCTCGCTGGTTAACGTTGTTCCGCCGGGCTTCAGGTAAACTGCATTTGAGGATGACCAAACTGAATCAGGACTTCACTCCAGCGGAATTGCGCAAGCTGCGCAGTCTGAAAAATCCCCACGGAATCCAGCGTTTCGTCGACGATATGCCCTATCACCTGGCCGACACCGCATGGTCTCCGCGAGTCGTGCTCCGCGAGAACACGTCGCACTGCCTGGAAGGAGCCCTGTTCGCCGCGGCCGCGCTGCGCGCCAACGGATATCCCCCGCTGATCTTTGATCTCGAAGCAGAAAACGACACCGATCATGTCGTCGCCATCTACCGTCTGCACGGCCATTGGGGAGCGATCGCCAAGTCGAACTACACCGGCTGCCGCTACCGCGAACCCGTCTATCGCTCGCTGCGGGAACTGGCGATGAGCTACTTTGAGGTTTACTTCAATCTGCGACGCGAACGATCGCTGCGAACCTTTTCCCGTCCCGTCAATCTGTCTCGCTTCGACGGTCGCGCCTGGATGACGACCGAAGAGCCGCTCTGGTTTATCGCCGAATATCTCTTCGATGTTTATCACTACCGGTTGCTGACTCCGGCGATGGCCAAGCGCCTGCATCGCCTCGACGACCGTTCGTTTCGAGCGGGTTGTTTGGGACGAGCCGAGAAATCATCGGCGACGAGGCCTTAAGCCATGCGCTGCGTTTCCACGGTCCGTCTTCTCTGGCGTAGCCTCTGCTGGGTAACCGCCGTCCTATGCCTGGTTGGGTTCGTGGCGGCGCAGACGGAAAACACGGTCGACATCACCGATGAATCGCATCACCATCTGCTGCTCGAGAACGAAAAAGTCCGGGTCTTCGCGGTAGATATTCCTTCCTACCAGTCCGTGCCCATGACCCGTCACGACCACAACTTCCTGGTGATCACTCTGGCAGATTCCGAAATCGCCTCCTGGGCCGAGGGGCAGGCCGGGGTAATCACGTACCAGTACAAGCAGAACGACATTCGCTTCTTTTTTGGCGGACCCGCGCGCGCCTTGCGTAACGACACGCCTAACGCATACCACAGCCTCACCATCGAATTTCTCGATCCCAAGGTCACTACGCTGGGTTATGAACCCAAAGACAAGCGCTGGGAATATGGCAGCAGCGCCATGCTGCCCCCCGCTGATCCCGCGAAGGCGTTCACAGACACCATGGACCTAGGCGAGGCCAAGGTTAAAGATGTCCAACTGATGCCCGACGACGCCTATCCTGAGCCGGAGAAAGCGGTCGACGAACTGCTAATTCCGCTCACCGACATTGAACTGAAGCAAGGCACGGAGCGTATTCGCAAGGACCAGGACGAACCGCTCTGGATCCCCGCTGGACGAAAGACGAAGCTGGTCAACGACGCAACCGTGCCGGCGCGGATGGTCGTCGTGGAGTTGCAGTGATTTTAGTTTTTCTTAGCGACCTCCGCGGATTTTCTCCGCGATCTCCGCGTTTTAAGATTTTGAGCCAACACCTGGAATAACTCATGCGCTTCCTGGTTCTCGTCCTGCTGACTATCGCCGGTGCCTTCGCGTGGGGACAACTCCAAGCTCAAGAAGCCACCCTATCCGAAGATCAGATCCGCACGCTCATGCGGGAAGCTTCCGAAAAGGACATTGAGAATGACAAGCGGCAGCGCGACTATACCTACATCGAACGTGAAGAGGAACACAAGCTGAACGGCAAGGGCGAGACCAAATCCGTCGAATCGAAGACCCATGAAGTCATGGTGCTCTACGACGAACCGGTCGAGCGCCTGATCGCCAAAGACGATAAGCCCCTTTCTCCGAAAGAAGCGGCCAAGGAAGAAGAGCGCATTCAGAAAATTGTCGATAAGCGCAAGAACGAATCCGACAGCGAACGCAAGAGGCGTCTGGAGAAGGAAGAGAAAGAGCGGGAAGACGATCGCGAATTCGTCCGCGAGGTGACCGATGCCTACAACTTCCGTCTGGCCGGCATCGAGAATCTCAACGGCCGCGACGCCTGGGTAATCGATGCCGAACCCCGCCCCGGCTTCGAACCTCACCGCAAGGAAGCCCGGATTCTGCCCAAGTTCCGCTTTCGCGTCTGGATCGACAAACAAGCCACGCAGTGGGTGAAACTCGAAGCCCAATGCATTGATACCGTCTCGTTCGGATGGTTCCTCGCCCGCATCCACAAAGGCTCGAACATCGAAATCGACCAGGTCCAGGTGAATGACGAAGTCTGGCTGCCCAAATACGTCTCGCTGAAGCTGGACGCTCGCGTAGCCCTTCTGGCAAACATCAACGTGGAAGAGGACGTCACTTACCGTGACTACAAGAAGTTTCGCGCGGATACGAAAATTGTGCCGGCGGGGGAAGTACAGAAGTGAACTGAGCTTCAGGTTTTGATCGAAAGCTTATTTCTTCTCTGCTACCACGATCCGCGACTCGGCCCGCTGCAAGGCGTTCTCGGCACGGTCAAAGTCGACGTCGGGATTGGCGCTCTTCAACCGTTCTTCGGCGCGCTGCTTGGCCTCCTGGGCGCGGGCGACGTCGATCTCCTCAGGACGCTCGCAGGTTTCGGCAAGAATCGTGACTTTGTCGGGCAGCACTTCGGCAAAACCCCACGCGACCGACAGATGGTGCGTATCTGACCCGCTGCGGTAGGTAATTTCGCCCACGGCAAGCTCGGTGATCAGCGGAGCATGTCCGGGCAGAATCCCCAGATAACCGTTCTTGCCAGGCATCTGGAGCTCTTCCGCGACATCCTTCACCACCATCTTCTCGGGGGTGACGACTTCGAGTTGGAAAGAATCCGCCATCGGACTTCGGACTCAGACCTCGGACTTCAGACCTCCGCAAGCTCAGGCAGTCCTGACGTCTGAGGTCCGAGGTCTGACGTCCGCTCTTTACGCTGCCGTCTTTAATTTCTCTGCCGCTTCCAGCACTTCGTCGATCGTGCCCTTCATGTAGAACGCTTGTTCGGGGATGTCATCGTACTTGCCCTCGACAATTCCCCGGAAGCTTCTGACCGTATCCGCAACCTTCACATAACGTCCGGGCGCGCCGGTGAACTGCTCGGCCACGTGGAAGGGCTGCGAGAGGAACTTCTGGATCTTGCGGGCACGCGCCACGGTCACCTTCTGATCCTCGCTCAGTTCGTCGATACCCAGAATGGCGATAATGTCCTGCAGGTCTTTGTAGGTCTGCAACGTCTTCTTGACCATCTGCGCCACATCGTAATGGTCCTGGCCCACAATGCGCGGATCGAGAATGCGCGAGGTCGACGCCAGCGGATCGACCGCGGGATAAATTCCGATTTCTGTCAGCGCGCGTGACAGCACCGTGGTTGCGTCCAGGTGAGCGAATGTGGTGGCCGGCGCTGGATCGGTAAGATCGTCGGCCGGCACGTAAATCGCCTGCACCGAGGTGACCGATCCTTTCTTCGTCGACGTGATGCGCTCCTGCAACTCGCCCATTTCGGTTGCCAGGTTCGGCTGGTAGCCTACCGCGCTCGGCATGCGTCCCAGCAGCGCCGACACTTCCGATCCCGCCTGGGTAAAGCGGAAAATGTTGTCGATGAAGAGCAGCGTGTCGGCGCCCTCCACGTCGCGGAAGTACTCGGCGACCGTAAGTCCGGTCAACGCCACGCGCAGCCTGGCTCCGGGCGGCTCCGTCATCTGTCCGTAAATCAATGCCGCTTTGGAATGCTCCGGATCCCCCGGCTTAATGACGCCTGACTCCGTCATTTCCAGCCAGAGATCGTTGCCCTCGCGGGTGCGTTCGCCGACGCCGGCAAAGACGGAAAATCCGCCGTGCTGTTTGGCGACGTTGTTGATCAGTTCCATGATGACGACGGTCTTGCCCACGCCCGCACCACCGAACAAGCCGATCTTGCCGCCTTTCAGGAAGGGCTGGATGAGGTCGATGACCTTCACGCCGGTTTCAAACATCTCGGCGGTTGTCGCCTGCTCGTCGAACAAGGGCGCAGGACGATGAATCGGCATCGTCTCGGTGTGCTGGATCGGCCCGAGTTGATCGACGGGCTGGCCAATCACGTTCATTACCCGGCCCAGCGTGCCACGGCCCACGGGCACCGAGATCGGTCCGCCCTGGTCGACCACCTTCATGCCGCGCACCATGCCATCGGTGGCTTCCATCGCGATGCAACGCACGCGGCCTTCGCCGAGGTGCTGCTGGACTTCGAGAATGACGTTGATGTCCATGGGGACGTCAAAGCCGTCGCTGACCACTTTCAGCGCCTCATAAATTGGCGGCATGGTGGCTTCTTCAAACTGCACGTCCACCGCCGGCCCCGCTATTTGAATGACATGTCCGATGTTTTCTGCCATAGATCCTCAAAACCGGCACTTAGCATTTAGCCGTTAGCATTGGGCTACTCCAGTCTCTTTCCGATCCCGGGATAAACCGTGATGGCTAAATGCCAAGTGCTTATTGCTAAATGCTCTTTCCTCGGTGCTCGGTACCGTTAACTCTATCCCGCCGCTGCCGCACCGCTCACAATCTCGATAATCTCTTTCGTGATCTTCGCCTGGCGTGCGCGGTTCATGGCCAGCGTCAGCGAGTCGATCATGTCGGTAGCGTTGCTGGTGGCCGATTCCATGGCGGTCATGCGGGCGGCGTGCTCAGCCGCAACCGACTCCAGCAGCGCGTGAAATACCTGGATACCCACATACTTCGGCAGCAGCGAGCGGAATAGTTCCGCCGGAGGCTGCTCGTAGATGTAGTCCACTTGCGCGGTCGCAAACTTGGCGGCGGCTTCATCGACGGCGTGAGTATCGGGAGGCCGCAAACCCACGCCCGCACCCTTGGCGGCTTCGAGCGCCCGCTCTTTTTCTTTCTGCGTCATCTCTTCCGCCTGCGCCACGGAGGCTTCGCCAATCTCACCGATGGGAAGCACCTGCTCCACCACCAGGCGCTGCGCGATCACCGACTTGAATTCGTTGTACAAAATGTAGACGGAATCGATCTCACACTTGCTGTAGCGCTCGATCACGCGTCCCGCCATCTCCGATGCCATGGCGTATTCGACTTTGTTCAGCACGCCGACGTACTCTCCAACAATCGTCGTACGGAGCGGCTCTTGCGATTCGGGGTTCCGGGGCACGGCCACAGGATAGCGGCGCTTGAGGAAGTCTCGCCCCTTGCGGCCGACCGCCTCGATCTCAATGTTCTTGCCAGCCTTGCTCTCCAGAAACTTGGTCGCCGCTTTCAAAATGTTGGTATTGAACGCGCCCGCCAATCCCTTGTCGCCGGTCACCACAATCAATAAGACGTTGTGCTCGGGACGCTGCGCCAGCAGCGGATGCCGCGGTTCTCCGGTTTCCGGATCGTAAATCTCCGCCCGCGATACCAGCGACTTCAGTACATTGGTCAACATCTGCGCATACGGACGCGCCGCGAGAGCTCGCTCCTGCGCACGGCGCAACTTCGCCGCCGAGACCATCTTCATGGCCTTGGTGATCTGCCGCGTGTTGGTCACGCTGCGAATCCGCCGCCGGATGTCGAGAATGTTAGGCATTGGTTAGTCGTCAGTCGTCAGCTAAAACCCGATTTGGCTGAATGCTGAATGCTGAGTGCTACTTCGCTCCCACCGCCTGCCGTTCCGCCACGAAGTTCTCTTTGCACTGCTTGATCACCTTCGACATCTCGGCTTTCAATCCGTCATCGAGAACTTTCTTTTCCATGATTGTTCGCAGCAGCCCGGGATTCGAGGCATCCACAAACTTGTACAGTTCAGCCTCAAACTCACGCACCTGATCCACCGGCATATCGTCAAATGCGCCGCTGGTGCCGGCGTAGATGATCAGAATCTGCTTCGAAAACGGCAACGGGGAGAACTGCTTTTGCTTCAGCACTTCGACCAACCGCTGCCCACGATTCAACTGGGCCTGCGTCGCCTTATCGAGATCGCTGCCGAATTGCGCGAATGCCGCCAGTTCGCGGTATTGCGCCAGTTCGAGCTTCAGGCTTCCCGCGACTTGCCGCATGGCCTTGATCTGCGCGCTTCCGCCCACGCGGCTCACGGAAAGGCCGACGTTCACCGCCGGACGCACGCCCTGGTTGAACAGGTCGGTTTCCAGATAAATCTGGCCGTCGGTGATTGAAATCACGTTGGTCGGAATGTACGCCGAAACGTCGCCGGCCTGGGTCTCGATAATCGGCAAGGCGGTGAGCGATCCCCCGCCGTTCTTGTCGCTCAATTTGGCGGAGCGTTCCAGTAAACGGGAGTGGAGATAAAACACGTCTCCGGGATACGCCTCGCGTCCCGGCGGCCGCCGCAGCAACAGCGAAATCTCGCGGTACGACGCCGCGTGCTTCGACAAGTCATCGTAGATGACCAGGGCATGCCGCTTGCTGTCGCGGAAATACTCGCCGATCGCGCACGCCGCATAGGGAGCGATGTACTGCATGGGCGCGGGCTCGGAAGCCGACGCCGCCACCACGATGGTGTAATCCATGGCGCCGTAGTCGCTCAGGATCTTCACCACCTGCGCAATCGAAGAGCGCTTCTGCCCGATCGCGTTGTAGATGCAGATCAGGTCGTTCCCTTTGTTGTTGATGATGGTGTCGATGGCGACCGCGGTCTTGCCCGTCTGGCGGTCGCCGATGATCAACTCGCGCTGGCCGCGGCCCACGGGAATCATGCTGTCGATGGCCTTCAGCCCCGTCGCCATCGGCTCGCGCACCGGCTGGCGGTCGATGACACCAGGTGCCAGGCGCTCCAGAGCGATGAACTTGTCGGTGGCGATCGGGCCTTTGTCGTCGATCGGCTGGCCGAGGGAATTCACCACGCGACCGATCATGGCATCGCCCACTGGCACGCTCATGATGCGACCCGTGCGCTTCACCTCGTCGCCCTCTTTCAGTTCTGTGTATTCGCCGAGCAGCACGACGCCGACCTGGTCTTCTTCCAGGTTCAGGGCGATGCCGGCCACGCCATGCGGGAAGGAAAGCAGTTCGCCCGCCATGACCTTGTCCAGGCCATAGACACGGGCAATGCCGTCGCCCAGAGTGAGGATCGTCCCCACTTCGTCCACCGCAATCTTGGACTCGTAGTTCTCGATTTGTTGCCGGATCAGTTGTGTGATCTCGTCCGCTTTAATTTGTGCCATAGAAATTCAGCTCTTAAGCTTTAACCACCACATTCAGCCCTTAGCATCTGGCAATTAGCACTTGGCCCCTAACCGCCCTGGTGCAGTACGATTTGTATCAGGGTACGCCTTCAGGCATACCGCAAGTGCCGCCTTATCATCGCGCCTTCAGGCGCTGAATCTGCGCTTCCGAGTTTCGCCACGGGCTGCCTGGTCTCTCACGAGATCGCACCCCAAAAAACCTCATGGCCAAATGCCAAGTGCTAAATGCCAGGTGCTAGCTACTGCTTCCCGCAATTTGCTGCCGAATTCTTTCCAGTTGTCCTGCCACCGAGCCGTCGTAAATCGTGCTGCCGACTTTCACGATCGCTCCACCCAGCACCGCCGGGTCTTGGGCGTAACGCGCACGGACTTTCTTGCCCGTCAACTTCTCCACCTGAGCCTCGAGAGCGCGCCGCTCGGAGTCGCCCAACTCGCGGGCGCTGGTAATCTCGGCTTCGGCAAATCCCAGCCGCTGGTTCAGTTCCTGCTCAAACTGCTTGACGATCGCCGCCAGAAACGGAATCCGCCGGTGATCGATCAGCACCGCCACAAAATTCCGCACCGGGCGAGAGATATTTTCGCGCGCCACAATCGCATCCAGTACCGCCCGCTTCTGTTCTCCCGAAATCGAAGGAGTGTCCCACACCTCGCGCAGTTCTTTGCTGCTGCTCACCAAAGACGAGAGCAACTGCGCCTCGCGCAGCGTCTGGTTCGCATTCAGACGGTCCTGAAAGACAACGTCGGCGAACGCGCGTGCATAGGTGTTGGTGACGGAAGCCATGCCTACTGCTTACCCCTTCCCGAGTCCGCGTTGCCATTGGAAAGCTGATCGGCAAAATGCCGCACCAGCCCTTGATCGGTCGCCGTATCGACGCGGATCTGCTGGCTTGCCAGCGTAACCGCAAGATCAGCCGCATACGCGGTTAATTCCCGTCGCGCCGTCTTTGCGGCCGCCGCAATTTCCTGGCCAGCCGCTTCTGCGATTTTGTGCGCGTCTTCCGCGGCCGCAGCTTTCAGGCGCTCTTCTTCCGCGGCGGCCTCCCGCTCGGCGGCGGCGCGCATTTCTCCGATCTCGTCGTCCAACCGTGCCAGACGTTTCTCGATACTGCTCAAGCGCTCGTTGGCCTCTGTGCTGGCCCGCCGCGCTTCTTCCATCGCCTTCTGGATGAAGACCGTCCGGTTGCGAAACAACCCGGGTAAGCTTTTCCGCGAAAACCAGAGAATGATCGCCGCGATCGCCGCAAAGTTCAGCGACATGCACAGCCAGTACGCCGACTCCAGGCTAAGGCCGGTCACCTTGGATACGAAGCGGACCGCCGACGACTTCTTGAATTGATCGTTGTCGTCCTCTCCTGCCGCCTCGCGCGATTCCCGCACGATCGTCTGGCTCATGCTGGCCGGCGGCTGCTCCGTCTTCCCGGCGGAATTTTCCGACGAGGCCTCGGCGGTCTGTCCCCGCATCGCGGGAACCGCGACCAGCAGACACAGCAGCAACATCCCCCGAAGCACGTGGTTCATTCGCAGCCGGCGCATCATTGGCCACCTGCCGAAGCTGTAGCTGGTTCCAGCACCGCGCGGATAATTTCGTTTGCCAGTTTTCCAACCTCTCCCTGCAAGTTCCCTTGGGCCTTCTGTTTGTCTTCCTCAATGGAGGTTCGCGCCTGATCCACTTCCGCCTGTGCCCGAAGGCGAGCCTGCGCTACCGCCGCCGCGCGCGCCTGCAGAGCCGCTTGACGCCGCGCCTCCTGGCTCTTGAAGACCGCCAGGCGCGCCTCGCGCAGACGCTGCTCGTACTCTGCTGTGCGGGCCTCTGCCGCCGCAATGTCCGCTTGGGCTTTCTCGATTGCACCTTCGGTTTTGCTGCGCCGCTCGGCCAAAACACGTACCAGTGGCTTATGGACCAGCACCGAATAAAGTCCGTACAGCAGAATCAGATAGATCGCCGTGGGCACGGACCCGAGCAGTAATTCGCCTAGTTCTTTGATGATTGCGTCCATACTGTATTGATAAGGTCCTGAACGTAAGAGGGCTTAAAACCCCTAAAACTAACACCCTACAAGCAGAGTGTCAATGAAATCGGGCGGGATTCTCAGGAATCTGGTCCCAGGCTGGAACCGAGTTGTCGCGGCTTGTCAAGAATATTTGAGCAGCGGGGCGGCAAAGAACCCCTTGACTTTCAGGGAAACGGGTCTAGCATGGAACTATCACCTCCGATCCAATTCAGGATCGAATGGGCCGATAGCCAAGGAAAGTCACCGCTTCTTGGTTGCCGGCCCATTTAATTTGGCCGTCAACTTTCAGCCCTCAGCAAGGGGAAAGCGGTCGAGCACCCTACTCCACTACCCACTCCCGCACCCGCCGCACCACCGACTCTGGCGCTTCCACTTCCAACTCCACCAGCCCGTCTTTGTACGCCCGCGAATAGATCCGCGACTTGGCCTCCAGCATCGCCAGCGTCTTGCCTTCCTTCTGCGGAACCTGCAAATGCACGCGGCTGGGGCGGTCTTCCTCGAGCACATGATCGATCCGCTCGAGCAGCGTGCCGATGCCGATTCCCTTCGCTGCAGAGACGTGAAGGCTGGTCGCGTCATCGCGCAGCGATTCCCGCTGCACTGCCGACAGCAAATCGAGCTTGTTCATCACCCGCAGGCGCGGCTTCTTCTCCGCTTCCAGTTCCTTCAGAACTTTTTCCACCTGCGCATCCTGCTCCGCCGAAAGCGGGCTGCTCGCATCGGAAACCTGCAGAATCAGCGCCGCTCTCTGCACTTCTTCGAGCGTGGCGCGGAAAGCGGTGACCAGGGTGTGCGGCAGGTTACGGATAAATCCCACGGTATCGGACAACAGCACTTTTCTTTTCGAGGGCAATTCCACCGCCCGAATGGTGGGATCGAGGGTCGCGAACATCCTCGACGAAGCCAGCACGTCCGCCTTGGTCATGGCATTGAACAGCGTCGACTTGCCGGCATTGGTGTAGCCCACCAGCGCCACGGTCGCCACCGGCACCGACTCCCGCCGCTGCCGCTGCTGCGCGCGAATCCTGCGCACGTTTTCGATCTGCTCTTTTACATGCCGGATGCGGCGGTAGATTTTCCGGCGATCGGTTTCCAGCTGGGTTTCACCGGGGCCGCGGGTTCCGATGCCGCCGCCCAGTTGCGACATCTCAATGCCGCGTCCCGGCCAGCCGCGGCAACAGGTATTCGAGCTGCGCCAGTTCTACCTGCAACTGGCCTTCACGGGTTCGGGCATGTTTGGCGAAGATATCGAGAATGAGCTGCGTGCGGTCGATCACGCGGGTCTTCAGCAGTCGCTCGATGTTGCGTTGCTGGGAAGCGGTCAGATCATGATCGAACAGAATGAGATCGGCGGAGACCGATGCCGCGGCTCCGGCGATTTCCTCCAGCTTGCCTTTGCCAATTAAGGTCGCGGGGTCGGGCCGGTCGCGGCGTTGCAGAAATTCTCCCGCGATCTCCGCGCCGGCGCTGGCCGCCAGGGTGCGCAATTCGTCAAGGGATTCTTCTGCGCTGAATTCAGGAATGCTGGGAGCTTTGGATGTGGCGGAGGCCATCGCCCCGTCTCGCGCCGCTTGCGCTCCCGCCGTCAGCGCGGCTTTCGCGGCAGTGCGGGTTCGCGTACGGTACTCCACGCCCACCAGAAACGCGCGCTCCTGCGGCGCTCTCGTAGCCGTAGGCACCGAGCCGTGGGACTTATTCGTCTTCCGGGAAACTTTGAACTCTGAACCGGACAATTCCGAAATGCCTTACCCTTCAGTACCGGATGCCGGTCCCGGCTCCGCGCTGCTGGCCGCGGTCGGCACCGGAGTCGGTCTCTCCGCATGGCTGTGCGACGTCCGCCCCATCGCCACGGTCGAGATCGCGTGCTTGAAGATCAATTGCTCCTGGTTGTTGGTCTCCAGCACCACCGAATATTTGTCGAAGGAACGGATGCGGCCCGTCAGTTTGACCCCGCTTAGTAAGTAAATCGTGATGTTGGTCTTTTCTTTGCGGGCCGTGTTGAGGAAGGAATCCTGAATGTTTTGCGCCGGCTTATTTTCCATCGCCGATCTCCTTGCTTTCTCGACTGCAAGTTGTGTTCCGCTCCTGGCGACTAGTCCCCATCGCCGTCAAGAGCAGGGGGGGATAGCTCCCAGCACTCGTTTCGCCTCTGGCAAACACCGCCACCGGCGCGAGAAGTGCCGCAGGTACCTCCGTACGATACGGCCTTAACCCGCACTTTTCAACCATTCCCTGCACTGCTCATTCCTCGCCGCTTTGCCTGTCACCGACGCTGCCAGAGAGCAGCCTGCTCGGCTGATGTACAATCCTCGCTTCCCGCCGGACTCACATTCCGGCTCACCCCAGCATGTGTGGAGGAATCGAAAATGGCGGCTCCCGCTCTCCTCGCAATCTTTATGGACATCAATGTCCACATTCCAGAAGACGGCCTCACCAACAGGCTGATGATGTTTCGTTGGATCCATTTCCTCGCCGGCATTACCTGGATCGGCTTGCTCTATTTCTTCAATCTGGTGAATGTGCCGTTCATGAAGGAACTCGATGCTCCCACCAAGGCGAAAGTCATGCCCGCTCTCATGCTGCGGGCCCTGTGGTGGTTCCGCATGGCGGCCGTCGTGACGGTCTTCTTTGGCGGTGCGTATTGGGGTGAGATTGTAAGCTCTGACGCCCACAACGCAGGCGCCTCGGCGTGGTGGCGTCTTTCGGCAGCTTCTTTCTCATCTGGACCGTCGTCTGGGGATTAATGTACGTGCTGCTGATTCCCGGCAAGGGCCTGCTCAACAAAGGTCCCGTGCTGGCCATTCTCTATGCCGTGATCATTGTCGTAGCCTCATGGGCGTTCCTCGACTGGAACAGCCGCGGTTGGGAGAGCAATCGTCTGCTCGCGATCGGCATCGGCGGCGGCTTCGGCTGGGTGATGATGCTGAACGTCTGGGGAGTCATCTGGCGCATTCAGAAGCGCCTCATCCAGTGGACCAAGGACAGCGCCGCCAACGGCACGCCCATGCCCGAAAAGGCGAAAGCCATGGCTCGCATGGCGTTCCTGTGCTCCCGCGCGAATGCTTACCTGTCGATTCCTCTGCTCTTCTTCATGGGAGCCGCCAGCCACTACCCCATGTTCGGAAGATGAAAATAGTGGGAAGGACGGCGTCACTTGCTCTCTTCGCCGGCGTCCTTCCCCGACCGTAGTTTCCAAGCGATCTGACGGAACATGCCGAGCAACACCGCGGCGTCCCGGGCGTTCAGGTTCAGCCGGCGAACCAGGCGCCGCAACTTTTCCTCGGCGGACGCGGCTCGCGGCTTCACATATCCGCTGTCCCGAAGCGCTTCGAGCCACAGTTCCGTCACCCGTTCCACTTCCCGCGCCTTCGCTGGTTCGACTTTCTCTGCCTTCGACAGGCTTCTCGGATCGCGGATCAGTTCATACAAACAGACCGCGACCGCGTGCCCCAGGTTCATGGAGATGTGTTCATCGCGCGTAGGGATCCGAATCAGCCAGTGGCAGTGGCTCAGATCTTCGTTCGAGAGTCCAAATTTTTCCGAACCGAATAACAGTGCCACCTTGCCAGTCGCAAGTTCCTTTCGGATGAGCCGCGCTCCCGTTTCCAGCCTGCGCAACGGATGGTGCAACTCCCGGTGCCGCACCGCCGTGGTTCCCACCACCAGTTCGCAATCCGTTACCGCCTCGCCCACGCTGGCGTACTCCTTCGCCTTCGCCAGCACCGCCGAAGCGCCTACCGCCGAGCGCGCGTCGCGAAACGCGATGTCAAAGGGATTGACCACCCGCAGATGCAGAAATCCGAAGTTGCTCATGGCGCGCGCAGCCGCTCCCATGTTCAGCGGATTCCGTGGCGACACCATCACCACGCGCAAATTGTCGGATTGAATACGAGCAGGCAAACCAAAATTCTAACAGGAGGAGATTTGTATCAGGGTATGGCTTCAGCTGAGGCTAATCCAGCGGCTCGGGCTCGATCCCAATATTCTTCTCGCCCGCCGCCTTCTTCTCGTTGTACTTCTTCACCCAAGCCTCAAAGCTCTTCCCGGCCGCGGTATCTTTCCCGGTGAAGGCCAGTGCAGCAATCTCCGCGTAAGCAATCTTGCTCTTCTCACCCTTCACCATGACACGCACGTAGCAATCGGCCAGCGTCGCGCCGTTCGATCGGCGATCGAAGACGTAGCCTTCGATCTTCTGACCGTTCTTCAGTGTGATGGTGAGATCGCCACGATAGTCGAAGGCCTTCTCCAGCGCCTCGCGCACTTCCGCATCAGAAGCCAGGGCCGGCACCCAGCCCTCGAGATTCTCGTGGGCAAAACCCAGCTGCTCTTCGGATTCAGGAGAAGTAGACATCAACGATGACATCAGGCTTTGGGGCTGATCTGCACCAGCGGGCCGCTGCGGCTGGGACTGGCAGGCGCACCGCCGCCGACATCGGGATCTTTGTATTTGTTGAACAAAGTCGCGCGCGCGGTTGCCAGCAATCCGCTCAGCGATCCGAAAGTATCGTTCACCGCGCTGGCTTCGTATCCGCTGTGCACCATGCAATTCGCGCACTTGGGATTGCCGCTCTCGGTGCCGTAGCGCTCCCAATCCGTCTCTTGAATCAGTTCCTGAAACGTATCGGCGTATCCGTCTTGCATCAGGTAACACGGCTTCTGCCAGCCAAAGATGTTGTAGGTCGGCATGCCCCACGGAGTGCACTTGTACTCGCGGCGTCCCATCAGATATTCGAGGAAAAGCGGGCTCATGTTGAAGCGCCACTTGTCTTCGCGATTGCTCAAGATCTCGCGGAACAGCCGCCGGGTCTTTTTCTTCGACAGGAAATGCTCCTGATCGGGAGCCTTATCGTAGGTGTATCCGGGAGAAAGCATCATGCCTTCGACACCCAGGTCCATCATCTCGCTGAAGAACTCGCGCACGCTCTGCGGATCGGCACCGTCAAACAAAGTCGTATTGGTAGTCACGCGGAAGCCGCGCCGCAAGGCCTCTTCAATTCCCTCGACCGCCTTGTCGTAAGTCCCCTCGCGGCACACCGCAAAATCATGGTGCTCGCGCAACCCGTCCATGTGGACGACAAACGAAAAATATTTGCTGGGCTTGAACTGGTCGATCTTTTCTTTCAGCAGCAGGCCGTTGGTGCAGAGGTAAACATACTTCCCACGCGCCACAATTCCTTCGACAATCTCGGCAATCTGCGGATGCATCAGCGGCTCGCCGCCGGGGATCGACACCATCGGCGCGCCGCACTCATCGACCGCCTTGAAGCACTGCTCGGGCGTGAGGTCGGTCTTCAACACGTGTCCGGGATACTGAATCTTCCCGCAACCCGCGCACGCCAGGTTGCAGCGCATCAGCGGCTCCAGCATCAACACCACGGGGTATTGCTTCCGTCCCTTCAGCTTCTGGCTGACGACGTAGGAAGCCACCGTCCACATCTGTGAAATAGGAACACCCATCGCTAAGCGCTTCTCTCCTGAAAGACCCCAGTGGAATAGTCTTTAGATGATAGCGGATGCCCAAGGGAAGCGCCAGTTTCCATCAGGAGTCGGGCAGGAAAGCCATTGAAAGGGAGGATGTTAGCAGCGAACGGGGATTGTCACGATTCGTGCGCTCCCTCAAAAATGTCTTCCTGAGCGGAGTGGTCGCAAGCGAAGCGAGCGACCACGCAGTCGAAGGACCCCTACCTTCATCGGTGACTCTAGCGATCCTTCGACTCCGTTCAGAGCTACAGGAACTTGCGTACGCTACTGCGGCGCTTGCAGGAAGACCTCACTTCCGTCCTTGAGGCCGACGGCAAAGTCCAAGAGACCGTCCGAGTTGAAGTCCCCAACCACCGAGAATAGCTTGAACACGGGACCAGGCACTGTAAGACGGCTGACGCGCTGGAAGGTTCCATCGCCATTTCCAGCCAAGAACCCTCCCAGGAAGACCTGATTACCATAGCTGAACACGTCGGCGTTACCGTCCGAGTTGAAGTCACCTACTACAAGGAAAGGGGAGTTCACCATGAATCCAGTGAAGTAGAACTGCGGCGGCTGGAAAGTTCCATCGCCGTTCCCGAGCAAAACACCGATAGGAGCCCCCGTTCCGGAACCCTCGATGACGAAATCCAACTTCCCATCGCCGTTGAGATCGCTCATCCATGTTGGTCCGAAGTTGGCTTGCTGGGTTTCGATCAGGGGCTGAAAGCTTCCGTCCCCGTTCCCCAGCGAAACTGCGATCAAGCCGGTTCTACCATCCACGAACGACAAGTCCAAGATGCCGTCGCCATTGAAATCCCCGGGCATAAGGCTTGTCGGAAACGACACTGAAGCGGCGAGCTGCTGCGCTTGAAACGTGCCGTCGCCATTCCCGAACAGAACATACACGCCATCACTGGTCTGCACTGCCAGGTCAAGCTTTCCATCGCGATTGAAGTCACCCGAGGTGGTTTGCGACGGCATGCTGAACTTACCGAACCCGGGCAGCAGATGAAACTTCCCAGTGCCATCGCCCAGAGCCACAAACGTGCGCCCCCCGTTATATACGCTTACAGCAAAGTCTTCCTTGCCATCGCCATTGAAGTCGCCGAAGCTAAGTCCGTCGGGCGGATTACTCAGTAAGAGGGGCGCGAACTTGGTGAATGTACCGTCGCCATTTGCTATGAGAACCGAAACGCCCGCACCGAGCACTACCAGATCCTGTTTACTATCACCATTAAGATCGGCCGTGTATAGCTGCGTGAGTCCCACCGTACCCATATACTTCTTGGGCTGGCTGAGCATCATGCTTGCGACGGGCTGATGAATTTCCACAATTCCGAAGCTTGAGCTCGATGAGCCGCCTCCGGGCGAAGGGTTGGTCACAGTGATCAGCGCGCTGCCCGCCACTGTTACGTCCGAGGCCAGAATCTGCGCTTGGAGCTGTCCCGCTGAAACAAATGCCGTGCTCCGCGCAGCGCCGTTCCAATTCACAACTGCGCCAGGAACGAAGTTCGCTCCTCGTACCGTGAGAGTAAAGGTACTGCTACCGGGAGTTACGGCGTCTGGTGTTACGGGTCCGTTGATTGTGGGAACTGGGTTGGCTTGCGCGGACGCGCCTGCGGCTATCAGCAACACCACGACTACGATCAGATAACGGCACTTCATGATGAACTCCTCGCCTGGCTTATCTGGGGCATGATATTAGGCCGTTGGGTTCCAAGTAAGTTAACTCAGGGCCGGGTGGGGCAGCTCTTTGGATAGTTCGCATGGCTTGTTCAACTCGCGAGAACAGGGGTTAGTACTCAAAACCCATGCACCACGATGAGAGTTTACACCCCTTCCGCCAAGCTCCAAGCCTTCCCATCAAAGTGCGCTGGCAATCCCAACCCAAACAACTTCAGCACCGTGGGCGCCACATCCACAATCGCGGGCTTCTCGGTCACGATCTTCTGATTGGAGAACAGCACTCCCGGCACCAGCCGCGGATCGATGCAATGATCTCCGCTCCACGCCTTCAAATTGTCTTCGAAAATCGCGGTCGTGACTTTGCCCATCACCGAATCCCACGACGCCCGGTATCCGCCCGCGTAGCCGACAATCAGGTCAGGAGAATTTTCAACATACGGCCCCGCATACACCGCATCGCAATCGAAGACACCGGTGATGCCAACTTTCCCCGACGCCGGATCGACCAATCCATTCAGTTTTTGCCGCAACTCATCTTTCAACGCCTCGGCCTCGGATGGATCGACAGTACCCTCGCGCTCGCGGCCTTTGATATTCAGATAGAGCCCGTTCAAGCCCATGGTGTAAGCGCGCGTGCGCGACCAGTCGACATCCTGGAACCAGTCTCCGCTCTCGGTCTTGCCGTCTTTGAGGGCGAGGTATCCGTTCTGATGCAGCCAGGCATTCAGATTCATGCAGCGCTGGAACGACTTGAAGCCATGATCGGAGATGATCAGCAGCAGCGTGTCGTCATCAATCTGATCCATGACGCGGCCAATCAGGCCGTCCATCTTCTCGTAGAGTCCCTGAATCACCTGCGGACGCTGGTCGCGCGGCGTCTCCCGCGCCGCCGGATGATCTTCATCGAGATACCGCCAGAACATGTGCTGCACGCGATCGGTGGTATCGAAGACGCAGGCGCACAATCCCTGCTTGGTCTTCTCCAGCGCGTCAAACAACATGCGCTCGCGGTCATCGTGATTGCCATAGGCCTGCGCGAGAAACGCGTCGTCGTCGAGCACATGCTCGTTCAGCGCCCAGGTATCTTCGGCAAGTCCCAAAGTCGCGTAAGGGCCAAACAACTTCGACAGGTAAATCGAATAGGTCACGGGATGCGAAATCGGCAGATCGGGCTTTCCCGGATCGATGTTCACCGGCGTAACGTAAACTTCCACCTCGGGAGAAACTTCTTTCAAATAGAAGCGACAAATACCGTGCGCGCCCATGCCGAAGCCGGCACTGAACTTCACCGGAATCCACTCGGAATACTCGCCGACCTTCAGCGTGAAATTCTGTCCCTCCACGTCGATGCGTGCAGCCTTGCCATTCGGTCGCACTTCAAACGGGACGCGCAATTCTTTCCCGGTCCCCAGCGGATCGTCGGGCCCCGGCACATAAGACCGGCACACCGCGCCCTCGCGCTCCACCGGAATGCGCACGCCGCCTTCGCGAAACTTGTCGCTCGACATGCGCGTGGTGCAAAAACAAAATGTCCCCTGGCTCCCCTTCAAGTCAGGCACGCACATACCCGAGAGAAGCACGCCCTGAAACTTCTCCGGAGGAAAAGTCACCGGCACGCGAATCACCGAGCAGAAGATGCCCGCATCGCCCAGCCAATGCCAGAAAGGAGTTCCCTTCCGCATGCCCTTAATCGAAGTCTTGCCGATGGGGATCGTGTATTTGCCGATCTTCCACTGGCGCTTGGGACCCTTGATCTCGGCGGAAGAGAGAAACGGCAGATAGTTATCTTTATCGCACGCCAGAAAATCGTAGATGTTGTGCTTCCCCGGATTCACTCCAGTCATGAAAGTTGACCAGGCCACGGGAGAAATCGCCGGATAAGTCGTGCGCAGCTTGCTGAATGTTCCCTTGTCGCGCAGCTTCTTCAGATTCGGCAGCCGGCCTTCGCCGATGAAGCGCTCGGTCAACTCTGGATCCATGCCGTCGAATCCCAGAATTACCGCCCGCTTGAACCTAGCTTTGCCGTAAGCATTGCGCCGCCGCAAAAGCCGCATCACGTGCCGGAACGGCCAGGTGAACAGCGCGTACAGGGAATAAAGAAACGCTACGAAGAGTGTCCAGAAAGAAGAGAGGACGGCAAAGCCGGCCCCGGGGCCGGCGTAGGCGTGACTCGGCAGCGGGTGAAGCAAAACCAGGAGAGCCACTAACACCAGTGTGGCGCGGACACTCTTGTCCGCGAGCCCTGGCCGGCGGGCAAGAGTGCCCGCCCTACACATTCTGCGAAACCACTTCATATCTCAATCCCCAACAGCTCTTTGAAAATGAATCCGGCCACCATCGAAAGCACGAAGAACAGCACGATCCAGTTCCAGTCGATCCAGGCAAAGCTGAATATCGCGCGGAGCGTAGCTCACATCAATCGACTCAATCGGACTACTCGCCGGCAGCGCCGACTCGCCCGAAGTGAACATCCGATCGATCCAGTGATCACGCAGGCGCACCGGCGAAAGCCGCTGCACGTCGGGCGAGACCACCACCTGCTTCGAGAAGGTCTGCCCCCCGGCCGCAATACCAATATTGTATGCGCCATTCTTCGCCGCTACCACGCGCCACACCACTTCATTGTCCGCGGGAATATGCACCGCAGGCGCCGACGTCGCCAACTCCGCCGGCAGTTCCAGCTTCACATCGTTGAGCACACTGGGCGCGGTCTTCACGGATACCAGAAATGCCTGCGAGGGCTCGACCGGCATCGACCCCAGATAACGATCCAATTGCACAATCAAAAAAGTAATCGGGATGATCACATACAGCAGCGGCATGAAGGCCAGCCGGATGTAGCGCCCCGTCCCCAGCAGAATCCGCCCGTAGGTCCGCATCACCACCGGCAACTGATCCTGGTACAGCCGCACTGCCAGCAGGTGCGCCTTCAGCTGATCTTTCGCGACGTGAATTTTTTTCTGGTCTGAGGTGTACCCGAACAGCACCACCATGATCAGGCCCACCACCACCGAGACCAGAATCACGATCAGCAGTGGGCTATGCATTCCCCAGAGTGTGATGGCCAGAAGGTTGAGTGAAAGTCGCATGCGTGGAGGAAGAGCCTACTCGATGTACCCCAATCCCTGCAGACGTTTCTTCACCGTCTCCGCCGAGGGAGCCTGGCCTCCGTCCGAGCCCAGAATCTTCTTCACTTCTTTTTCCAGCATGTGGGTAACGAACTCGTCGACCGACTCGTAGCCAGCGGCCTCGGCGCACTTCTGCGCCTTCTCCAGCAACTCGCCTTCGATTTTGACCTTGTGAGAACCGAACATAATTTTCCCCTTTACCATCGCCGGGTGCCCCATTTCTCGCGCTCTTTGCGAGAAGTGGGGCTCTTTACTGCGCCCCGAACACCGACTGCCCCATCATACCTTTGCCTTTGGGGATTCCAAACTCGCCCAGAATCGTCGGCGCGATATCGGTGAGCGCGGGATTTTCCAGCGCGATCTTGCGATTGCTCAGCAACACTCCCGGCACCAGGGTGTAATCCATGCAATGGTCGCCGCTCCACGGATTGGTGTTGTCCTCGAGCACATCCGGAGGGAACGCCCCCAGAATCGTCTTCCAGCCTGCCCGGTACCCGCGGTTGTAGCCCACCAGCGCGTCAGGGCCGTCATGCGTGTACGGACCCTGGTAGGCCTCGCTCGCAAAGTCCACCCGGGTGATCACCGCTTCGCCGTTTTTCGGATCGCGGACCGCCAGCAGTTTCTCCCGAATCTCCCGCAGCAAGGCATCTGCGTTCGCCGGGTCCACGATCCCCTGGCCTTCCCGCCCGCGGATATTCAGATAAAGCCCGTTCAATCCGATGCCATAGGCCCGGCTCTTGCTCCAGTCCACATTCACAAAGGGCGTGTTGTCGTCCGGCGCCGCGGAGCTGTCACTCTTCATGACAATGTAGCCATTCTGCAAAAGCCAGGTGTTCAGATTGAACGACCGGCGGTAAGGCGCGAAGCCGTGATCCGACAGCACGATCAGGGTCGTATTTTCGTCGAGCTTCGGCAGAATCTCTCCCAGCACCTGGTCCATCTGCTCGTAGAAGCCTTCGTACGCCGTTCCATACTGCGCCGAGAGCGCCGCGTCGTACGACGGAGACTCCGGGTCGGTCAGCCGCCATAGCATGTGCCCATTCAGATCGATGCTCGAGAAATAGAAGAAGAACAGCCCGCTCTTGAAGCGCGGGAATTCCCGGTCGAAGGCCCGCCGGTGCTCCGCCAGCACGGTGTGCGACTGCTCCAGAAATTCCTTGTCGTCGAGCACGCCGTCAGACCGGGCCTTCGTGTCTTCTGCGATTCCCTGCGTATGAAATTCCCCGATATGGTCGGCCAGGTCCCGCGAGTAGCTCGACGGCGTCGAAATCGGCAGCGCCGGGTCCTTGGGATCAATGTTCATAGGCGAAACATACAGCTCAAAGCGGGGGTGCGTCTGCTTCAGATAAAAACGGCAAATCCCCCGGACATTGCCGAAGAACGGAATCAACTGGAACTGGACGGGAACCCACCCGCTCCACTCGCCCTCGCGCAACACGAACTGCTGATCCTGAAACGCAATCTTCGCCACCGGTTCCAGCGGATCCACCGACACCGTAAAATTCTCCGTCGCCGGCGGAGAACCCTTGTGAAACGTGTTGTCCGGCCCAATCAGCTGCGACGTCACCTGCGAGTTCACCACCTGCACCGGTACCACTTCCCCGCCCTCTTCCGCACCCGCCACCGCCATCGGATCGTCGGTGTAATACGTGAACGTGCCGTAGCCCCCGCGCAGGTCAGGCGTGCCCATGCCGGAAAGCGTTTCGCCCTTCGTCGGCACCGGCGGGAAATTCGAAGGCATGCGATACACGAAATCGGGAATGTTGTAGTCGTCCAGGTATTGCCAGAAGGCTTTCCCGTGCCGCAGTTGCTCGGCGCTGCCGCCGCCCAGCGGAATCACCCAGCTGCCGAGGTGAAGGACATGCTTCGGCGCCTCGACACGCGACGCCGAAAAATACAGTTCCAACGTTTTGGGATCGCGATGAATGAAGTCGAAGATGCCGTGGCCGCCCGCGTTCATCCCGGTGATCACGTTCGACCAGGCCACCGGACTCTGCGGAGGAATGCTGGTGGTCAGGCGCTTGAACGAGCCTTCCTGTACCAGCTTGGCGAAGTTCGGCATCTTGCCTTCGCCCATGAACTTTTCGAGGAGCTGCGGATCCATGCCGTCAATGCCGATCACGATCAGCTTTTTCCCGCCCGCCCCTTCGCCT
>CAWHVH010000011.1:0-69940 GCA_963832635.1 Terriglobia bacterium
CAACGGTCGGTGGGCTCGACAAAGCGTCGATTGTCGGACAGCTTGGGCATCACCTTAAGATTGCCGGTTACCTTGACGGAGAAATTCTGCTCGGCGGCTACGCCGTCCACCCCGTTCACGGTGAGGCGGATCGTGAAATCTGCCGCTCTTGTGTAGCAGTGAGATGCCTGGGCGCCCGCCGCGCTCGTACCGTCACCGAAGTCCCAGTGATAAGAGACTGCAGGTGCACCGCCGGCATCAGCTTGTGCCGAGAGATTTATCGTCTCACCGGCCTTCGCTGCTGAAGGCACGCGCGCCGTAACCGTTGGCGCGACCTCGGCAACGCTGGTATCGATAAGCTTGATCATCTTCACCGATTGAGGCTGGTTCTCGAGCCGCACCGCGCCGCCCGCCAGCGCAACCGGGTCAGTCTGGTTCAGCACGTCCGTGGCCACGAAAGTGTGGCCGGCAGACAACCCAAGGTCCGCGAGTTTCACGCTGTGGGATCGAGTTGTGCTCGTCCAGTTGAAAACCGTCAAGATGGATTGGCGGGGACTTTCCCGGAGAAAGAAAATGCTGGGCTGCTCATCCTCCGGTTCGTAGCTCATCAGATCGACTGGTGTCGAAGCTCGCCCCACTTTCGGCATATTCAGCAGATCCCGGTTTTCCACCAGGTCCAGACGATCCTTCTCGGAGCCCAGAAGCATCATGTCATCCCCAATCTCATACATTCCACCCGACACCGCCGACAGCGCGATCGACGCCTGGGCAGCCGAGAGCGAGACCGGAGGCCGGGGTTCCCGCTCCTCCATGAGGTAGCTGTCGGTGACATTGAAGGCGTCCGGGTCATTCACGAAAAAGTTGTGGTGCATGTAGAACCGGGCGGCGATGCCGGGCGCGGACGTCTTTGTTCTTTGAAAACTGTGGCCCGTATCCGTGGAGATCCGGCCGGTATCCACCAGTCCCACCGGGTTGAGCATGGGGCTTCCGTCCTTATCCAGAATGACCTCGTCGCCCACCGTGGAGCGGATGATTTCGAGGCCGATGCGCTGCGCTTCCAGAGCTGTCGTGTTCGGACGGTAACGGAAACCTTCGATCGCGGTGGTGTCCATGAAATCGAGCTTGATGAACCGGACACCCCATTCACGAACCAGCGTTTTGTAGGTCTGCCGCAAATAATCCTGCGCTTCGGGATGGGTTGTGTCGAGCGCGTAAAGCACGTCCGTTTTCTGGCGCCAAACGTCGCCAATGGGGATTGGCTGGCCCTGCCCGTTGTGGACCAGCCAGTCCTTGTGGTGCTCATAGACCCAGGCCCGGCTCGTCACCTCGAAAGGGGCAGTCCAGATCCCGAGCGTCAGGCCGTCTCCGGTAATGTGGTGGCCGACGAACCTCATGCCATCCGGGAATTGTGTGGCATTCGCGGTTGTGAATTCTCCGCGGGCGTACTGATAGCCTTCATCAATTTGGAAATACTTATAGCCGAAAGATTTCAGATGCTCGGCCTGCCAGTCGGCATTAACCAGGGTCTCGCCCTGGTTGATGGCGCCATAGTACGCGGTCCAACTCCACCAACCGATGGGAGTCTCAGCTGAGACGCGGGCATGGTGCAGCCGCCGAATCGCATCCCCGTAGGCCAGCAGTTGATTGTGGTAATCCGCTCCAGCCTCGAACAGCAATCGCTCGGAAGCCATATCTTCCCCGGGTTTAATGGGGAGACTCAATTCGACCTGGTCGGCCGCGGGGGAATTCCGAAGATCGAATTCCTTTTGAATTTCCGTGGTTCCCGTGGAGTCGATCCAGTAGGACGCAACTTTGGTTTCCGCGCCTGTGCCCTCCGCTTGCAGATGTAGCAAAGTCAGAAAGCGGTCGGAAGTGAGTGCGCCAAAAAACAAACTTTGCTTGCTCTCCCGGTTATAGATGAGCTGGCTGCCTGCGCCACGATGCATCCCGCCCGGCGCTTTCCCCAAATCGTACAGCTTCAAATCCGG
This sequence comes from Terriglobia bacterium, assembly GCA_963832635.1. Taxonomy (GTDB): domain Bacteria; phylum Acidobacteriota; class Terriglobia; order Terriglobales; family Acidobacteriaceae; genus DATFTE01. The sequence goes on from CAWHVH010000011.1 coordinate 1,968, forward strand.
CCAGTCTTCACTGAAGCTGTCGGAAAGGACGCGATCGGCCGATGGACGGCCACCCAAGTCGATGATCGGTTCACCGACGCCCTCCGCGCTGCGGATTGCTTGTACGGTCACCACTTTTCCCGTGCCGTTATGCACTTTTACCTGGATTGTGCCGTAGGGGTTTTGATCATAGAGCTGCACCATATAAACCAGATCGGGCTTGCCCTCCAATCCGCTGCAAGTGACCGTTACCTGGCGACCGGCGCCCAGGGCATCGCTGAATGCAGACTCTCCGGCCTGATGTTGCGGGTAGTCGCTCGAGCGCACCCATTCGTGGTCAATCTGTGCCCCAACCCGGGCCTTGAGCACCGACTGGCCACCAGGCAGCGCCAGCTGGTACGATCCATCCTGAGCGTTGACCGTCAGCGACAACTTGCTGTTTGTCAATTGCTGGGCCGTGCACGGCAGCGCCAGCATCAGCGTGCCCGCGATAATCCCAAGTCCTACTCTGATCGGCATGCAGAACCTCAACATAAGTGGCAGGACTGCTCCACTGGCATAGCGGGTGAATCGAAATTTCCTCGACTCTCCCGATGCGCCCTTCTTACGCCAGTTGCGAATCGTTGTCAATGTGATTACGAATCATGCTGATTTCATTCGTTTCATTACGAACGAGTTGGCTTTGTGGCACCGGACGCCCGGAGAAAATTTGGCTGGACTCTGCTCCGGACCCAAGCGGGCCGGGCCCGCGCGCGTTGCGTGGCGGAACAGATTGCGGGGCGCGCGCTAGCGAGCCCTCCAGCCGGATAAGAGAGAGTCGCGCATGCCTAGGGAAGTGGAACACATTCTCGTCACGGGGAAGAAGGCCGCGTTTCCTATTACATTGTGGGAGGGAAATGCTGCGGAGTGCATCGCGGAGGTAGTTCTCAATCCGTTTGATTTAGAGTCGATGGTCCCAGAGAAGAAGTTTTTATCCACAGGCCTGAACCACCGCTGTCACTTTTTGCTGACACAACTCCCATTTACCTTGCTACTTCTTTCAAGACTGGTTGGAGGGAATGCGCGAGATGGGTTGGGTCAAAGCGAGTGACATCAACTTTCTTTCTTTGCAGACAGCCGTCTTCTGTGTTTCATGCGAACTCATCAGCGAGAACAACACGCCTTCCTGCCTGTCCTGCGGCAGTCAAGCGGTGCTCAGCTTGTCGCGTGTGCTGGGTGGATCTCTCAAGGGTCAGCAAACCGCTCACCTGATTCAAGACGCTGAACTCGATCGCTTGGTGCGCGACTTGTTGAGGACGGTACCAGCCTCAGCTTCGACCACAGGAGAGAGCCGTGCGCCCGCCTCTTTTGGAGCGCTGGCTCCGAGCCGCCACCACACCCGCGGCAGAAATGGTTGGAATGGTACCGGTTTCCCGGCTGAGATCGATGCCGATGAACTCGATCTCGAGCCGGCAATTCATGTCATCGCGGAGCGGGCGCAATCGTTGACCGGCGCTACCGGAGCGGCCATCGCCCTGCGCGCCGGTAATGAAATCGTTTGCCGCGCTCGCACCGGGCGTACGGCTCCCGACCTCGGCGTGCGTTTGCAGACCGATTCCGGTATTTCCGCCGATTGCGTTCGCACCGGCGAAATCGTTCTCTGCAATGATGCAGACCGCAATCCTCGCGTCGATTTGGCGAGTTGCCACCGTCTTGGCGCGCGGTCTATTCTCGCGGCCCCGCTGCGGCACTTCCGCAGGACCTTGGGTGTCTTTGAAGTCCTATCTTCCTCTCCGAATGCCTTTGACGGCAGGGATGTAGCCACCATGCAGTTGCTTTCGGGCATGATGGTGGCCGCTATGTCGAGGCTATCCAGCATACGTCCGGCGACTCAGGCTCAGTCCGCGTAACGGCCAAACGATTTCGAAACAGATATCTTCTTCCGGCCCGGGCTGCGGTAAGATGTACTTTCCGTATGGACTCCCCCGCGGCCAAGCCTGTCGAATCCGATCCGGGATGGAAGCCCGCGTTCGGTGAACGTCGCCGTCATGTCCGGCAGAAAGTTCACGCCCCTGCCTACGCCAGTCTGAATACCAACTCCAGCGGCATGGTGCTCGACCTCAACGAGGTCCTGGACATCAGCGAAGAGGGAATGGCGATTCAAACGGCCTCTCCGCCTGAGCTCAACAGCAGCTTGAACCTGAGCCTGGATCTGTCGGAAACAAAATCCTTCCTGCATACCACCGGCGAAGTCATCTGGTCCGATCGCTCAGGCCGGACCGGCATCCGCTTTCCAAATATGCCGTATGCCTCGGTGCGGCAGCTGAAGGAATGGCTTTTTCTGAATGCGATCACGGCTTGCTCCAATCATTTAACCGCGCAGGGCTCGCATCAGCGGACCGAAGGCATGCGTCCGGAGCCAGCCTCGGTTCCGCAGGAAAATCCTGAGGCGCCATCGAGTCCTGATTACACATCGATGTTAGGTGCGCTGGCAGCGGTGCAGTGCGAAGTGGAGTCGCTCGGCCGGGATATCGACAACGCTTTGCGTTTGATCGCAAAACGGGCGCAAGACTTCACCAGAGCCAGCGGCGCGGCCATTGCACTCCAGCACGCAAGCGAAATGATCTGCCAAGCCTCTTCGGGAGATGCTCCCCCCATCGGTGCAAGATTGCAGATTGGGTCAGGATTCTCGGGGGAATGCGTGCGTTTGGAGCGGTTGCTGCGCTGCGACGATTCCGAGACCGACCCACGAGTCGACCGCGAGAGTTGCCGTGCTTTGGGCATCCGGTCGATGATTGCGATCCCCATTCGCGCCAACAGCGGTGTTGTCGGGTTGCTCGAAGTGTTCTCGCCCAAGGCTGGCGCATTCACCGACAACGACAACATCGTAATCCGCAGGCTCGCTGAGACTGCCGCCAGCTGCGTGAGACGTGCGAATTCTGCCCAGAATTCAAGCGGAGGAGCGGTGACCGGCACCGAGGGTCTTTTTGTAACTGAAATGGAAACCGAGACGGACGCCCCTCCCGTACCCGATTCATCGCGCTTCCGTCGGGGATTGATGATCGTTGTTGCCGCTGCGGTGGTGGGATTGCTCGTCTGGTTGCTTCTCCCGAAGTTCAGCACCCGGGCCAATGCTCCTAACCCACAAGCCGCGCCGGTGAAGCCTCAAGCAGTGGCCAGATCAGCCGGGAGTACCTCCGAGACCTCTGATCTGGACGGAATGCGCAAGTTGGCGGAGCAAGGTGACCCAGCGGCGCAGTTCGCCGTGGGAGCGCACTACGTCACCGGCGAGGGGGTGGTTCAGGACTATCCAGAGGCCGTGCGGTGGTTCTCCATGGCTGCTCAACAAGGTCACGTCACCGCGCAGAGCACTCTGGGTGCCTACTATGGAATCGGTCGCGGTGTCTCCCAGGATTTCCCCAAGGCCTACTTCTGGTCGATTCTGGCGCAAGCTGGTGGAGACGAAGCCAGCAAGTATCGCATTCCGCTCCTGGTGTCCCATCTCACGCGTGCCCAGATCGTGGTCATCCAGCAGCAGGCCAACGATTGGCTCAAGCAGCACCAACTCGCCAGCAGCAAACCCTCCCCTGCGCGTTAACCCTACCTTGCGGGTTTAGAATAGGAGTAGCAGCGAGGCCTTCCTTGTCTACCCTGCGCGACATCCTGAACCAGAACGTCCGCGAGGGGGATCTCTATGAAAAGCTCGACCGCGACCGTGTGCGCTGCTATGCCTGCGGACATTGCTGTCCGATCCCCGAGGGGCAACCCGGTGTCTGCAAAGTGCGCTTCAACTGCGGCGGCACTCTCTACGTGCCTTGGGGATACGTAGGCGGGGTGCAGTGCGACCCCATTGAGAAGAAGCCCTTCTTTCACGCCTACCCGGGCGCGCTGGCTTACAGCTTCGGCATGCTGGGGTGCGATCTGCACTGCGCCTACTGTCAGAACTGGGTGACCTCTCAAGCTCTGCGCGATCCCGACGCGGTCTCCCCTCCGCTTGCCGCCTCACCCCAAGAGTTGGTCAAGGACGCATTGCGCCAAGGCGCGAAAGTTCTCGTCAGCACCTACAACGAGCCTCTGATCACCAGCGAGTGGGCGGTTGCGGTGTTCAAGGAGGCCCGGGCGGCGGGACTGCTTACCGGATTTGTCTCCAACGGCAACGGTACTCCTCAAGTGCTTGAATATCTGCGCCCTTGGATTGATTTGTACAAGGTGGACTTGAAGAGTTTCGATGACCGTCATTACCACGAACTGGGCGGAAGGATCGGACCCATCCTCGAGACTATTCGGCGGCTGTACGAGATGGGGGTCTGGCTGGAAATCGTCACTTTGCTGATTCCCGGCTTCAATGATTCCGAGCAGGAGCTGCGCGGGCTCACCGAGTTCATTGCCGGCGTATCGCCGGACATCCCGTGGCACGTGACGGCCTTTCATAAAGACTACAAAATGGACGAACCCGACGACACGCGCCCCGAAAGCCTGGTGCGCGCAGCGGAAATCGGCAGGGAAGCCGGCTTGCATTATGTCTATGCGGGGAATCTCCCCGGCAGGGTCGGCGACCTCGAAGACACCCATTGTCACGGCTGCGGACAGGTGCTGATCCGGCGCGACAGCTATCTGATCGAGGATTACCTACTCACAGCCGACGGGAAGTGCCCGGCTTGCGGCATGGCAGTCCCGGGCCGCTGGGCGGCTCGATTCGATGGCCAGATCGCGTCGCATCCTTTCTTGCCACGCCGGGCCTCGCGTTTGGTTACAATCCACAACTAGCAGCAAGAATCCAATTCATGCGGAAATTGCGGATACCCCTCGTCGCGGTATGTCTGTTTTTCATGGTCGCGTGTTCTCCGCGCGACTTTCTGACGCGCCGCCTCGCGGCCACCCTGATTGCCGGGTCGGATACCTTCAAGACACCGCAAGCCTTCTGGCTTCGCACCGGTGTGATTTCCAACAAAGATTACTCGTCGCCCGAATATCTGGTGATGCAAAGACGCGGCTGGATTACGGGAGCCAACGTTCCCTGTCCCTCTGATTCCGCCACGAAGCCCACGAACAATCCTCAGCGCGCACTTGCCGGCGCGGTAGTCTCTTGCTGGGACGTTGCTCTTACTCCCATCGGCATTGAAACCTTCCGCGACCTGATCCCTAACAATGCCGCCCCTTCGCGCTATTTCAGCGTACCGGCGGCAAGAAGGGAACTGATCGCCATCACGGGAGTCAGCAAAGACGGCAATCGTGCGGATGTGGATTTCTCCTGGAAGTGGGTGCCACTGAATGAAGTCGGCGCCGCACTGTACCCGGGGGGGATTCCCTACAACTCGACGGTGGCCTTCCGGCACTATGACGATGGATGGAGAGTGGTGGAATCCACTCGCCCCACAGGCCAGCCAGAGTTTGGACGACGCTCTGAAGAACGCTGTACCGGCGCAGTGACCATGCGCATCTCGCGTGTTCATGTGTGAGTGCCGGATCAGTCTTATCGCGCTGAATAACCCGGCCGTCGGAGGGCAATTTGGTCAATCCGAAGCGGATTCTCGTTGCGGCAGTGCTGCTTCTTTGTGTTTCGCCTTTACTCCATGCCGATGAGTTGGATGATCTCTCGCGCGACTTCTGGGCGTGGCGCACCAGCGAGCAACCGGTTTCGACGGACGACATCCCCCGGGTGGAGCGCCCCGCGGATTGGGTTCCTCAATGGTCGCCGGCCGCGGTTGTGGCCTACCAGAAGCAACTCGAAGAGTTCGAAGGCCGCTGGAAGAAGATGGACGCGTCCGCCTGGCCGGTCGCACGCCAAGTGGATTACCGCTTGATGGGATCGGCATTGGCCCGGGTGCGATGGGAACTCGACGTCAACAAAAGCTGGCGGCGGGATCCCGCGTTTTACGTCGACCAGACAGTGGGCGCCTATTTTTACGTGATGCTGCCGCCACCCCCTTTCGATGCCGACCGCTCCCGGCAGATTGTCGCGATCCTGGCTTCGATTCCTGCAACCGTGGACTACGCGAAGCAGAATCTAAGCGAGCCTGCCTCTCCTTTCGCGCACCTGGCGATTGACGATCTGGAAAATATTCGACCGCGCATCCTTAAGTCGATCAGCGCACTCAAGCCGCTACTCAATGGGAACTCCCGCAATATCGATACGGATGCAGAACGGGCGGTGGCTGCCCTCGAAGCGTATCGCGACTGGCTGATCCAGAAGCTGCCCTCGATGTCGAAAGAGAGTGCAGTCGGCCGCGAAGGCTACATCTTTTTCCTGAAGAATGTTGCCCTGCTGCCTTACACGCCGGAGCAGTTGCAGGCCATGGGACGTCAGGAGTGGGCGCGCTCGGTTGCCTCCCAGACTTACGAAGAGCATCACAACCTCGGTGTCCCGGAACTTGTGATCTTCAAGAACGAGGCCGAGCAGATCGCTCGTGGCCAGCAAGACGAACTCGCGATCCGCCGCTTTTTGGAGGCGAAAGACATCCTGACCGTACCCCCGTGGGTGGAGCACTACACCTTCAAACCCATGCCGGCTTATCTGGAGCCTCTGGAAGGCGCGGGAGAGGCCGACGACTTCACCGGTCCTTCGAGACTCAAGGAAGATTGCACGCGTTACATCGATCCACCCAGCCCCAAGCTGGGATATTTTGCCCTCGCCACCGCAAAAGATACGCGTCCGGACATGGTTCATGAGGGCGTTCCCGGACACTACTTTCAACTGGCGCTTTCCTGGGCGCATCCCGATCCGATTCGCCGTCACTACTACGACTCCGGCGCCAACGAAGGTCTGGGTTTCTACGCCGAAGAGATGATGATGACTGCCGGCTTATTCGACGACAGCCCCCGCACCCGTGAAATCATCTGGAATTTCATGCGCCTGCGCGCCCTGCGCGTTGAAGTGGACGTAAGGCTCGCCTTGGGTGAATTCACCCTCGATCAAGGGGCGGCATATCTTGAGAAGACCGTGCCCATGGATCCCAAGACCGCGCACGCCGAAGTCGCATTGTTCGCCTCCACGCCGGGACAAGCCATCTCCTACGAAATCGGGAAGCTCCAAATCTACAAGTTTCTCGCCGACGCCCGCAGCCAGAAAGGCGACGCGTTCAGCTTACGGGCGTTTCATGACTATCTCTGGTTGAACGGAAATGTTCCCATCGCGTTGCAGCGCTGGGAGTACCTGGGCGCGAAAGATGAACTGGAGGCCGTGGACCGTCTGCACTAAGAATCGTGACCCCGAGTCGCATCGCAAGGTAATTCCGAATTGCGCTCGCCGGGTGGTCCGTGTATATCTGATTTCTACCCTATGAGGCGCTTAAAACTCTGGTTCTTTACCTTGGTCGTCGTGCTGGCAACCCTTCCTGCTCTGGCTGCCGAGAAACCCAAGATCACCCTTGACGAGTTCTTCAACTCCGTCAGTTTCGACAGCGTGAGTATTTCGCCAGACGGGAACTCCGTCCTGATTGGCACCACCCGCGCCGATTGGGACGCCGAACTTTTTCGTGAAGAGCTGTGGCTCTACCGCATTCACGGGGCTGGGGAAGGAAGTCTGGTGCAACTCACGCAGTCGGGCCGCGACAGCTCGCCGCAGTTTTCTCCCGACGGCCGCTGGATCGCCTTCCTCTCCGAGCGAAAATCGGCAGGCGGCAAAGAGGGAGATTCCGGCGAGTCGAAAAATAAAGAGAACGAACTGAACCAGCTTTACGCAATTTCGACCAGCGGCGGCGAAGCTTTTCCCGTGACCACGGGCGATTTGAAAGTGCATGCCTTCGCGTGGTCATCCGATTCGCGCACTCTCTTCTACGCGACGCGAACGCCTTGGACCCAAGCGCAGAAGGATGCGTACAAGAAAGAGTGGAAAGACGTCAATCAGTATCGCGGCGCCGAACGCGGAGATGAGATCTTCAGCATCGACTTGGCAGGCGCCATCGCGCGCCGCGCCACCGTGGGCAGTACTCCGACCGACGATTCCGAAGAAGCCTCCGACAGCACGCCGGACGCACGGCCGCTGGCGAAGACTCCCTGGCACGTGCAGCAGTTGGTGGCATCCCGCGATGGCCGCCGCTTGGCCTTCGTCACCGAGTCTGTCTCGGAGCGCCAGGAGAAGATCGACGAATTCGAGGTCTATTCGGTCGAACTCGCCCACGCATCATTGGACACGCCGCCGAAGCAGTTGACCCACAACGAAGCCGTCGAACAGTCGATCGCTTGGGCCAAGGACAGCAAGCACGTCTTCTTTCAGGTGGATGTGGGTTCGGTGGAAGGGAAGTACAAAGACACCCAGACCCGCCTCTACTGGGTCGACGCGGATACGGCTGAAGTCCAGCGTTGGGCCACAGATTTTGGCGGCCCCGTCACGCACTACTCGGTGGCGGCAGACGGTGGCGTAATCGCGAATGGCCGCCTGGGAACCGAAGTCCAGGTTTATTCCGAGAGCACGCCTTCCAGCCCATTTTCAAAGCTGGCAGGATGGACTGGAACCTACGAACTGGTCGCTGCGGCTGAGCACTCTCCGCGGGTGGCTTTTGTGCATTCCACCCTTGAAAAGCCGACTGAAGTCTACGTCGCCGACAGCCTCGATAAGATTGAGGATGCCCGCCCCATCACCTCCTTCAACAAGCTCTACACTGAGCGAGAACTGCCCAAAGGCAAACCCTATCGCTGGACAGCCGACGACGGTACCACCGTCGAGGGCATGCTCATGTATCCGCCGGGAAAGTTTGAGGTGAAGAATCTGCCGACGTTTGTCTTCATCCATGGCGGCCCCGCCGATGCTGACGGCAATCACTTCGAAGCTGACTGGTACCAGTGGGATCGTCTTGCCGCTAATCAAGGATGGCTGGTGTTTGAACCGAATTACCGCGGCTCCAGCGGCTACGGCGACAAATTCCTGATGGGGATCGTGCCTCAAATCGTCTCCCGTCCCGGCAAAGACATTCTCGAAGGCGTCGATGCTCTGGTGAAAGACGGCATCGCCGATCCCAACCGCCTCGCGGTCGGCGGATACAGTTACGGCGGCTACATGACCAATTGGTTGATCACGCAGACGACTCGCTTCAAGGCAGCCGTGACTGGAGCCGGAGCCGTCGAGCACGTTGCCAACTGGGGCAACGACGATACGACGTTTGATGACGCGTACTTCTTGGGCGGATTACCCTGGGAAGCGGCGCAACGCTACCACGACGAAGCCGCCATCTTTCAGATCGACAAAGTGAAGACGCCCACTCACCTGGTGGCGGGAGGGGATGATATCCGCGTGGCAGTGCTCGAAGACTATCTGCTCGATCATGCCTTGCACATTCTGGGCATCCCCAGCACCTTGCTGATCTTTCCCGGCGAAGGGCACTCGCTCGACGAGAATCCCTGGCATGGAAAAATCAAGGTGCGGGAAGAATTGAAGTGGTTGCAGAAGTATGGAGGGGTCGGGAATCAGTAACCGATGCGACCTCTCTATCGGTTGGTCGCGGCTTTCCTCGCGGTGCTGGCCACCTTCAGCTTGCGCTGGCTGTTTACGTAGCGCGCGATGCCTTTGTAGAGCGCTTCGGCGATGCCCTGGCGATAGGTTTCGCTCTCCAACTTGGTCTCGTCGGCGGGGCTGCTGACGAAGGAAACTTCGGCCAGCACTGCCGGCATGGAGGTTCCGGTCAGTACCACATAGGACGCTTCTTTGACTCCGCGATTGCGGATTCCCGGACTCTTCGCCACCAGCGCGCTGTAAAGCGCATGCTGGATATCCGCGGCAACTCTTTCTCGATTCCTGGACTTTGTCCCTGATGTCGATATTCGCGAAATCCACGGACTGCAGCCTTGCGCCCCCAATATTGTGGGAATAGGCATGCACGGATGAGAAGGTGTTGGTGTAGTACGTTTCAACGCCGCGCGCCGAAGCCGAGGAACTGTAGTTGGCGTGGATGGAGACGAACAGGTCCGCCTGCGCCTCATTCGCGATCTCAGCGCGCTTTTCGAGCGCAATGTAAGTGTCGTCGTGCCGCGTAAATACTACGTCAGCGCCCATACGCTTCTTGATTAGGGCACCCAGGCGCTCAACAATGTCCAGCGCCAGATCTTTTTCCAGCAATCCTTGACGGCCCACCGTGCCCAGATCCCAGCCACCATGTCCTGCGTCGAGCACGATGCGGAAATCGGAGGCGCCGACCTGTACGGGAGCGGCCGGGGTAGGTACTGCGAGCGTGGTCAGGGCTTTGTCCGGAGGGGCGCTTGCCGGGCTGAACAGATCAATCCTCGCGCGAGGCTGAGGTTTTGATCCGATACCGCGAACTTCGACCACCAGCCGGTAAGGATTGGGTTCCAGACTGACCGAGAAATTGGATCCGCCCTTGGTATCCAGCACAATCCGGCTCACTCCCGCAACTGGCTGTGCAATACGAATGCGGGTCAGGAATGCGTCTCCTACTTCGATGGTCTTGCCGGATAGCCCGGCAGCCAGGGCCGTGTCGTGCAGATCGAAATAAATTCGTTCGGGATTGGCGAGCCGGTGAGCCTCGTACTGAACCTGATCCTGCAAGTCGATCACGACCGTGCTCGAGTCGGCGGAGGACCAGTGGCGAACTCCCGTGACCCGGGGCAGAACCGACAGCGCTTGATCAGTCGAGGTCGGAGCGAAAGGTGCTTCCACAGCGCCAGGATCCGCTGAACTCGCGTCGTCTTCCTGCGACAACGGAGACTGCGGTGCGGGCAGGGGTGTTGCAACTTGGGCGGCGACCGCAGCGGTTTTCGGCGGAGCGCTAACCCGCGCACTTTCCTGGCCGCCGAATTTCCACCAGACTCCGGCTCCGAGGGCCACGGCAACCAAAACCACAATCAGTACCACCCGCAACCCAGGCCGGGACGTGTCCGCTTCCGCGTAATCCCGTGAGCACCGATGGCGCCAGCGCCGGCGACAAACTCTCGGGCTGCGCGTCTTCGCGGACCTCCTGCTCAATCGCCGCCGCTTGGCTTTCGCGGATGGGAATCTCGATCGGTGCCGCAGGCGGCGCCGCCCGCGTAATTACCTGACGCGAAATCTCCGCCAACCGGTCTTCCTCTTCCGGCCGCAAGGCTGCCAGAATCAGCTCTGCCAGAAGATTCAGGCTGCGGACATCGCTGTCGTTGAAGCCGTAAGCGTCATAGGAGAACGCCTCGAGTAGTCCGATGGTGCAGTTCTGGCCGGCCAGGGGAACCGCCACCATGGATCGCGCGCCCAACAGCAAAGCAGCCTGCAGGTTCACGCGCGGGTCATGTTCCGCGTCGTCACAGCGGATGATCTGGCCCGATCGAAAGCAGACGCCGGAGAATCCAGAGTTCGGGTCGAGTCGTGCACCCGCGTCGGGGGCGATTCCGCCCGCCGAACCCCGGCAAACGATTTCTTCCCCTTCGGCCAGCGCGATCGCCACGCCGTCGGCGCCAGTGATAGCCAAAGCCCGCTCTGCCACCAATTGCAGAACTTCATCCAAGACGAACCGTTCGACTTCCCATGCATCCGCGGCGGAAGCGTGGCTCCCACCATGCGCGCGACGCTGGCGGATTTGCTCATGGAGCGAAGAAAAGGCGAGAAGCGCCTGTAGGGCTTCGTGGTTGGAACCCGACTCAGTGGGCGGATGTGAACTGGGAACAGCAACCGGCAGAGCGGGGTTCGATTCCTCCCCGATTAACCCTTGCGGCGCATTGGTCGGACTGGCACTCATCGAATGCGGTAAAGAACCCTTTTGAGGCCCCTAGGAAACCGTGCTGCCGGCGGGGAACCACATGTCAACTCACCACTTGCGCACCCCTGCCGGTCCCGGCGCAGGCCATCATCATTATGTCGGGCGTCACCTTCTACGGTACAAGGGTTGGCAGGCAACCGCAACGTTTCGATAGTGCACGAAAGGGGGCCGCCCTAGTTGTTCTTTAGTAAGCCCTGCACCACTGAAGATCTCTGTGGCAGTTTCGGGCCATTGCACCGCCCCTACCTTGGGCATATGCTTGCCCTTAGGAGTACTGAGGTTTCCCAGGTGGACGAAAAGACGCAGAAGTCTCGTTGGAAGTGGTCGCTCGGACTGATGGCCACTGGATTTGCCGGCGCCGCCGTGGTTGCATTGCGCGGCTGTTGGCATGGAAAGATGAGTTGGCCGGTCCGCTCGCAGGGGTATTCGTACCAGGTTTGCATGGGATGCGGCATCAAGCGCCTCTTCGATGAGGAAGTCTTCCGCGCTTACGGACCCTACAGCTATGACTTGGCGCGTCTGATTGCCTGGGATCGTGCCCAGCAACCCCAGGAGCGCCCCGCGCCATCTCACGAGAAACGACCGGCCTCCTAGGGCTGCGCGAACCAGCGCGGTTACTCAGGCCCTTCCCAGCCCGGGTCTAAGATTCCAGGTATGGAGTATTCTTCGGCCACATCTTCGGCTTCCGAAGGCTTGGTCGTTGCGCCACGCCCCCGGCGCCGCCACTACCGCCAGAGAGTCCAGAATCTGGCCTACGTGCGGCTCGACCACGCCAATGGCGGCATCATCCGCGACCTGAGCGAATCCGGCATCGCGGTGCAAGCCGTGGCCCCTTTACGCGTTAATCAGGAAGTCCACGTTCGCTTTGAGCTCCTGAATCCACGCGCGCGGGTGGAAGCCCGCGGACGCGTCGCCTGGGCTGACGCCCTGGGTCAGGCAGGGATGGAGTTCCTCGACATCGCCGACCGCCCCCAGCATCTGCTCAAGGAATGGATCTTTACCCAGCTGATGGCGACCGCACAGCATGCGCAGCGCGCCAGTTCCATCTTCGTTCATCACCAGAACGGGGAGAACGCCACCGAATTACTCTTCTCCGAAAGTGCCCGTCCCGCGATTCCGTTGCATCCCGAGGAGCCGGACCCAGATGTCATGCACCGGGAGGAGGAGTTGTCTGCCTCCGTGCCTGTGCTCGGGTCGCCGATGAGTCTTTCGGCCAAAAGCCTCAGCCGGATCGTGGACAGTTTGCTCCTGCTCTGCGCCGTCCTTCTGTTTTCGATTATTTCTCTGGGGATGACGAACCTGTTTCCAACCTGGCCCCTGGCCGTCGCTCTCGCGCTGGGAATCAGCAGCGCTTTCGCGGCGGTTTACTGGTACCTGTTTGCGGTTTGTGTCGGGATGACGCCCGGCGAGCACCTGGCGCGCATTGCGTGTGGGGAATTGGGGAACGCAGGAGACGACCAGCCATCACGCTTTCGCTGATTCCATCCCCTGCCGGCTAGGTGGTGAAATACTCACGCTCCAACCAAAGCTGCAAATCTCTTTTTGTCCGGCGGCTGATCTGCACGAAGCGAATTCCTGCGTTGCCCTGTTTGTCTGTCCATGCCACTTTCCCCATTACCTTCACCGATAGGTCGGTCCCCGGCAAAGAGAAATTCAACCGAACCGGTCCGTTGGGAAGAGCGCACTCGGTCTGGACACCCATTCCCCCCTGGCTCAGGTTGGTGACACTACCTTCGAGATGACCCTTGGCGCCGCATGAAAGTGTCAGAGGGATGTTAAGGCTGTGCCGGTGATATCGCAGGCGTCCATCCAAAATCATGTTGCGCGCGGCCGAAAGGGTATGCACCGCTTGTTCCACCGAGATCGGTTTTTCGAAAACGAATGTGGCGCCCATCGAGTCCAGCGCGTTGCGCCCTCCGGAACCGCTGACGATCACCAGCGGCACTGCGTTTTGAATCTGCTCGTGGCGCAGACTGCGCAGAAACCCCGCCGCCCCATTCAAATCGCAATCCACGATCAGGGCATCGATCTTGGCCTTCGCCAGTTTGGCATGCGCCCGCTGCGGTTCCGACTCTACGTCCACTCCAATATGCAGACCACCCAGAATGCATTCCAGCACGCCGACTTCCTGCCAATCGCGCGAGACCACCATGGATGAAAGTGTCATGAACTCAATGTAGTCCGCCGCGTAACTGCCCCCTAGATCACCAAGGTAACGGGAGCGGGAAATGCGGTCGCCGGTCGCAGGTCGCGAGCGGCGACGAAAATGTAAAGGTAGTTGTGTCTTCGGCGACCTGCCACCGGCCACCCGCTACCGCATTCGACACCTAGCCCCCGGCCTTGTACCACTCGATCGTCCGCCGCAGTCCCTCTTCAAAGTCAACCTTCGGTCTGTATCCAAAAGCCTTTTCCGCGGGTGCGACGTCCGCCAGCGAGTGCTTGATATCCCCGGTTCGTTCTGGCGCATACTTCACTTCGCCGGGGAAGGCCATGATCTTCTTCAGGGTCTGAAAGGTCTCGGTCAAGGTGACCCGCCGCCCGGTAGCCACGTTGAACACTCGTCCGGCAACATTGGCGGCTGGGGCCTTGCAGGCCAGCAGGTTCGCGTCCACCGCGTTGTCGACATAGGTGAAATCACGACTCTGTTCGCCGTCGCCGAAAATCGTGGGCTGCTCTCCGCGCAGCATCACCGTGATGAACTTGGCCAGCACCCCGGAATACGGAGAAGTCGGATCCTGTCGTGGACCGAAAATATTGAAGTAACGCAGGCAGACCGTCTCCAGCCCGTAGCAGCGGTAGAAGGAAATCATGTAGTACTCGCTGGCCAGTTTGGCTACCGCGTAGGGCGAGATGGGGTTCGGCGGCATCTCCTCCCGTTTGGGCAGCGTGGGCGTGTCGCCATAGGCCGACGAAGACGCCGCATAGACAACCCGCTTCACCTTCGCGTCGCGGGCGGCGACCAGCACGTTGACGGTGCCATCGATATTGGCCCGGTTGCTGCCGAGCGGGTCCAGCACCGACTTCGGCACCGAAGGAATCGCCGCTTCATGGAACACATAGTCCACGCCTTGACACGCGCTGTGCATGGCGTCCAGGTCGAGGATGTCCGCTTGCCGGAAATCGATTCGATCCATGATTTCGGCAAGGTTCGTCCGGTTGCCGGTGGCGAGGTTGTCGACACCACGCACTTGGTCCCCTTGCGCCAGAATTCTCCTGGCGATGGTGGAACCGATAAAGCCCGCAATTCCAGTAATGAGGTATGTAGCCATAGGCTTTTCATCATAGCGGAAGGGGCGAACGCGCGGCACCCGCGGGACCCGCGAAAGTAACCATGCGGGCGGTGCGCTACCGGAACGTTTGAGACTTCAAGTGATGATCACAACTACTACCAGAGTCGCGCAGGGCTGCCCGGGGTTGAAATTGGTGGTGACCGTCTGGTTGAGTGGAAACTGGCTGCTCTGATCTCCGCAGAAACCAAGGCTGGAAGAAATTCCATTTTGAAAGAATGTCACGAATGTGACTTCCACCGTCGCCCCGTTCGAGACGATCGAGTTCACCTCGATAAAGGTGACGGTGCCGGTAATGGTGGAGAACCCAGGATGGAACCCGCCTCCGATGAACACGTTCCCACAGCTTGTACACAGGGACGCCAGACAGAGGGCCAGCAATGCTGCGAGGAGGCGTTTCATAGGTCACCTCCGAAGGGATTTGCGGCAAGTTTACACTGCCCGTGCCAGACCGGTAAGGGAAGCGGAAAATTTTACAAATCAGCGACCGCCGTACTTCTCCACCAGTTCTGAGAATTGTTCACGAGTCAGCGTATTGTGGTCTGCAAAGAAGGCCGCCACTGCGTTCAGGGCACTACGAGGGTCGCCGATATCCGCTGTTGCGCTGCCCTTGGACTCCTCTATCTTGGCCGCCTGAAATGCGGTTCCGTTGGCTCCACTGGCCAGCCGCGACAAGAGCTGATCGAGTTGCGATCTGTCTTCGTCAAGGATTTCCGTGAACGCAATTCCCATGCCCAGGAAGGGATACGATACCCGCACCACGCCCTTTACCCGGACGCGAATTCCGGTCACCTCGACCACCATGTCGAGCTTGGTGTCCACGGGAGACGTTGCCTGCATTTCCACATAACAACCGCTCTGGCTCAGATCCGTCACCGTGGCCCAGGTGCGGACGGTGCTGTCTTCGGTTCGGAACTCCGCACTGCCCTCGCACTTGTAGCGAGGATTGCGGCGCTTGTCTCCGGGATACGGTTGGACGGGAGCGCTGGCGGGCACGCCTTCATTCGTCCGCTTCAGTGCGCGAAAGTAGTCCACGTTGCCGGTGTCGCTGTTGCTGCCGACCTCCCGCGTTTGATTCCAGCGATCCATGCGCGATCCTGCGCGGCTCCGCACCGGGAGCGGCGCTATACCCTGATCCTACGGTGGTTCGCTGCGGCCTCAGCAGTGCGGCGGTCGGAGCGGGAGATTACGGAAGGGCATCAGCTTCCCATGACGGGAAACAGGCGCTAGCGGATTTCCATGGCTCTGCGGATCTCCTGCCAAAGTTCGTTTCTTCCCGCCCCGGTTCTCGCCGAATACGCCAGGACAGCGGTGCTGGCAAATTCCTGGGTAAGGGTTCGCAACGAGTTATGCAGTTGGTTCCCGGAAAGCCGGTCACTCTTGGTGGCGACGATCAGAAACCGGCGGCCACTGGTCTTCAGAAATTCCACCAGTTGCTGGTCGCTCGCTTGCGGTGGCACGCTCGCGTCCACAAGGGCTAGACACAACGAGAGGTTGGGACGCTCCTTGAGATACGGTTCAATGAATTCCGGCCAGCGCGCCGACACTTCGCGGGAAATCTTGGCGAATCCATACCCGGGCAGGTCGGTGAAGATCAGCTCCGGTTGCGGCTTGCCCGGCCACCGGATTTCGAAGAAGTTGATGCTGCGCGTGCGGCCCGGAGTGGAGCTGGTTTTGGCGATCTTGGTCCCCAGCAGAGAGTTGATGACACTCGATTTGCCCACGTTCGAGCGCCCCAGAAAAGCAACCTCGGGCAATGCCGGGGCGGGGAAATGGCTCACATCACTGGCCGACATCACGAAGCGCGCTAGAACTCTCATAAGACAGTTTGCAGGTTTCGGGGCCAAGTTTTCAAGTCAGACTTGGGAAAGCCTGAGCCGCGAGCCGGGAAGTTTATAGCCCCAGCGGACGCTTATGGTCGACGTCTTCTTCCTTGATGGGTTTGTACGTATTCCAGAGATAGAGGATAGCCGCTACCACGATTCCAATCGCCAGGCTGATGAGGAAGAACCACCGGTAAGCCGGAAGCATGATCAGCAGGGTTGCCACCACCGCAACGGCGACCAGCAATCCTGCCGCTCCCCGAAAGTATCCCCGGCTTTCTCTTGGCTCGGGACTTGGTTCCATGGCTCCCTCGACGACTCCATTCTAGAACTGGAGGGGGTTCGTGGCTCGGCGCCACCAAAGGTGAGACAACAAGGGCTCGCTTCGCAGCGAGCCCTGTTCAAAGTCTTAAACCTGGAGTCTGCTACTGGTGCGCCGTCGGGCCGTCCGCCGCGGGGTTCCGCGGTGTAATGGGCTGCGCCGTCTCCGACACGATCGGCGGTTGCTCGGGCAAGGGCGACTCGAGTGCGATGGCCAGCACCTGATCCATGGTCTCCACAAAATGGAGTTTCATGGCACTACGCAGATTCTCCGGCACTTCCGCGACGTCTTTCTCGTTGTCCTTGGGCAGAATGGCTTCGAACAGTCCGGCGCGGTGGGCAGCCAGCAATTTTTCTTTCAATCCGCCGATGGGGAGAACTTTGCCCCGCAAGGTGATCTCACCCGTCATCGCCAAATCGCGCCGCACCGGAATCTTGCTGAGAGCGCTCGAAATGGCAGTGGCAATGGTGATGCCCGCCGACGGCCCGTCCTTAGGGATAGCCCCTTCCGGCACGTGCACGTGAATATCGAGGTTGCGGTAGAAATCGCGCTGCAAGCCGAGACGCGAGGCGCGCGAGCGCACGTACGACATGGCGGCTTGTGCCGATTCCTGCATGACGTCGCCGAGTTTGCCGGTGAGGGTCAGCTTGCCCTTGCCGTCAACGACCGTCGCTTCGGTGCTGAGGATGGAACCTCCAACTTCCGTCCAGGCCAGACCCGTGACCAGCCCGACTTCGCTCTTTTCGTGCGCCAGGGTGTCGCGGAACTTGATCACCCCCAGGAACTCCGCCACATTTTGCGCGTTGACGGTGACGTTGTAGTTCTCGCCTTCCTTGACCACCTTGCGCGCGACTTTACGGCAAACGTTGCCGATCTCGCGCTCCAGGTTGCGCACACCGGCTTCGCGCGTGTAAGCGCGGATCAGCGAGGTGATGGCATCGTCGGTAAACTTGAGGTTCTTCTCGCTCAAGCCCGCCTGCAGCATCTGCTTTTTCACCAGGAACTGCTTGGCGATTTCCACCTTCTCCTGCTCGGTGTAGCCGTGCAGTCGCAGCACTTCCATGCGGTCTTGCAGAGCGGGAGGGATGGTGTGCATCACGTTGGCAGTGGCGATGAAGAACACCTGCGACAGGTCATACTCCACGTCGAGATAGTGATCGACGAACATGAAATTCTGTTCCGGATCGAGCACCTCAAGCAACGCTGCCGAGGGATCGCCCCGGAAATCCATGGCCATCTTGTCGACTTCGTCGAGCATGAACACCGGGTTCTTCGTCCCAGCCTTCTTCATCATCTGAATGATCTGACCAGGCAGGGCGCCAATGTAGGTGCGGCGATGCCCACGGACTTCGGCTTCATCGCGCACGCCACCCAGCGACATGCGGACAAACTTGCGCCCCGTGGCTTTCGCGATCGACATTCCCAGCGAGGTCTTACCCACGCCCGGGGGGCCGACGAAGCACAGGATCGAGCCTTTGGGATTCTTTACCAGCTGCCGGACCGCGAGAAATTCGAGGATGCGCTCCTTGATCTTTTCGAGCCCATAGTGATCTTCGTTCAACACTTTCTCGGCGCGGCTGATGTTGCGGATTTCCTTCGAACGCTTCTTCCACGGCACCGCCAGCAGCCAGTCGAGGTAGTTGCGCGAGACCGTGGATTCAGCCGACATCGGCGGCATAGCCTCGAGCTTCTTGAGCTCCTGCATGGCCTTGTCGCGGACTTCTTTTGGCATGCCGGCGGCTTCGACCTTCTTCTTCAGTTCGTCGAACTCGCTCTTCTCGCCACGGCCCAATTCCTTCTGAATGGCCTTGATCTTTTCGTTGAGGTAATACTCTTTCTGCGCCCGCTCCATCTGCCGCTTCACCCGCGACTGGATGGTGCGGTCCATGTTCAGCTTTTCGATTTCGATATCGAGTACGTCGCCGATGCGGCTCAAGCGCTCGGCCGGGTCGAATATCTCCAGCAGTTCCTGCTTCTCTTCGATGGAAAGCTGCAGGTTCGCGGCGATGGTGTCGGTCAGCTTCGCCGGATCTTCCATGCGCACAGCCGCGATCATGGTCTCGTAATTCAGCGACTGGCAGAGCTTGACGTACTGCTCGAACAGGGAAGTCACGCGCTGCATGCCGGTTTCGATCTGCGGAGTGGTTTCGGTGGCGTAGCGCGCCACCCGAACCGAAGCCTGCATGAAGCCCTCGGTCTCGGTAATCTGCAGGATCTTGCCGCGCTCAATGCCTTCCACCAGTACTTTGATGTTGCCGTCGGGCAGCTTCAGGCTCTGCACGATGTTGACGATGGTCCCCACCTGGTAAATCTCGTTGGGTTTGGGTTCGTCAATGCTGGCATCGTGCTGGGTCGCCAGAAAAATCTTCTTATCGGCGGTCAGGGCCTCTTCCAGTGCGCGCACGCTCGATTCCCGGCCCACCACGAACGGAGTCATCATGTAGGGGAAGATGACCACGTCCCGAATGGGCATCATGGGTAACTTCTTGCTCTCGAATTTTTCCTTGGGTGTGGTCACTCTGGGTTCCTGTTTTTCCGGTCCTTCTTGATTGGGCACTATCCCGCCTTTTCCATCATCGCAAGCGATACGTTGCGCTTTTCCACCATCTCTCGCGTGACTTCGAATTCCTTCACTTTCTTCTGGCTAGGAAGGTTGTACATCAGGTCCAGCATAAGTTCCTCAAGAATCATGCGCAACCCGCGAGCTCCTACCTTTCGAGCCATGGCCTGCCGCGCGATCGCCCGCAGCGCGTCGTCGCTGAACTTGAGCCGGACATTTTCAAACTCGAAGAGCCGCTGGTACTGCTTCACAATCGCGTTCTTGGGACGGGTAAGGATCTCGATAAGGGCAAACTCGTCCAGCTCCTCCAAGACGCCCACCACCGGCAGGCGGCCCACAAACTCAGGAATGAGCCCGAACTTGATCAGGTCTTCCGGTTGGATATCACTGAGAAGCTCGAAATTGCGCTTGCGGTTTGAAGCGCCGGCGGCCACTTCTTCGGTTTCCGCATCCTCCCCCACCTTGAAGCCGAGAGACTTCTTGCCCACCCGGCGGCCAATAATCTTCTCCAGTCCGACAAAGGCCCCGCCACAGATGAACAGGATGTTGGTGGTATCGACCGGGGTAAATTCCTGGTGCGGATGCTTGCGTCCACCCTGGGGTGGGACATTCGCGATGGTCCCTTCCAGAATCTTCAGCAACGCCTGCTGTACGCCTTCACCAGAAACATCACGGGTAATCGAAGGATTCTCGTCCTTGCGACCGATCTTGTCGACTTCATCAATGTAAATGATGCCAGTTTGTGCCCGGCCCACATCCCCATCGGCGGCCTGCAACAGCTTGAGGATGATGTTCTCCACATCCTCACCCACGTAGCCGGCTTCGGTCAGCGTGGTCGCATCCACGATGGCGAAGGGAACGTCCAGCATACGGGCCAGGGTCTGCGCCAGCAGGGTCTTGCCGGTGCCGGTCGGGCCGATCAGCATGATGTTCGACTTGGTCAGTTCGATCCCGTCGCTGGCGCGCTGACGGTTCATAAAGATGCGCTTGTAGTGGTTGTAAACCGCGACTGCCAGCTTCTTTTTGGTCTGTTCCTGGCCAATGACGTATTCATCGAGGAAGGTTTTGACTTCCTGCGGTTTGGGCAATTGGTTCGGAGTCGTGGAAGGAGGCGTCGCCGCGCGGTCGTCTTCCAGAATGGAGTTACAAACTGCCACGCACTCATCGCAAATGTAGGCCCGGGGGTAGTCGCTGGGCGATGAGATCAGCTTGGCTACGGCGTCCTGCGACTTATGGCAGAACGAACAGCGCAAGATTTCCTCGGTACCAGTCCGGTTTTTCACTCGGCTTTACTCCTTTTCACCCCACCTCCGCAAATCAGGGCAGCTTGCGCCCGCTCATTGCCAGAGGCCGATCCACGCCGAGACTTCGAGGAAACTGATCGGCGAAGCTCCGATCATACCCTTATCTCGTCTTATAGATGATATCGTCGATGATTCCGTATTCCTTGGCCTGCTGCGCGTTCATGATGAAGTCCCGTTCCACGTCCTTTTCCACCTTTTCCAGCTTCTGGGCGCTGTGCTTCGATAGTAACTGATTGGTAATCTCGCGCATACGCAGAATTTCGCGCGCGTGGATATCGATATCGGTAGCCTGCCCCGACAGTCCTCCCATCGACGGCTGATGGATCAGAATGCGCGAGTTCGGCAGCGCCAGCCGCTTCTTGGGTTCGCCCGCGGAAAGCAGCAAAGCCGCCATGCTGGCCGCCTGCCCAATACAGATCGTGGTGACATCGTTCTTCACGTACTGCATGGTGTCGTAGATGGCCATGCCGGCCGTGATCGATCCTCCCGGGGAGTTAATGTAAAGCTGGATGTCTTTTTCTGGATCTTCCTGCGCCAGGAAAAGCATCTGCGCGATCACCAGGTTGGCGATATTGTCGTCAATCGGTGTCCCGATAAAGATGATATTGTCCCGCAGCAGCCGGGAATAGATGTC
Source organism: Terriglobia bacterium (assembly GCA_963832635.1). Lineage (GTDB taxonomy): Bacteria > Acidobacteriota > Terriglobia > Terriglobales > Acidobacteriaceae > DATFTE01. The sequence continues at coordinate 23,534 of CAWHVH010000011.1, forward strand.
ATAGGCCCGTTCGCCCCGCCCGGTCTGTTCAATAACCATCGGTACCAGCATCATCTGCTCCTTCACGTTCACCTGCCACACTCCCGCCGCGCACCAGAAAACCTCCGGGGGGAGAATCGAAAGTGGTCCGCTAGGCGGACTGGTGATAAAGAAAATCGAGGGTCTTTTCGCTGCGGATTCTAAGCCGGATTCTATCCAGCGCCCCATCGCGTGTCAAACGAGCCCGAATCGCCTCTGGCGTCTGTTTTGACTGCTGCGCAAGCGCCTCAATCTCGCGGCCAATCTCCTCATCGCTGACCTCGATGTGTTCCTCCTCGGCGACTTTTTCCAGCAACAACGACGCCTTCACTTCCTGCAATGCCTGGTCACGCTGGCCGGCCCGCAACCGGTTCAAATCCATTTTCTTCAGATCTTCGGGGCGCATCCCTTGTGCTGCCAGCGCCCGCAACCCGCGCTCCAGGCGGACATCGATTTGCCGTTCCACCAGCGCCTCGGGAACTTCAAAATCGTTGCGCTTCACCAGTTCCTCGACCAGCTTGTCCTTGGCCGCGTGCTCGGCGCTATGCTTGCGCTCGGCTTCCATGCCTTCGCGGATGCGCTGCCGCACCTGATCCAGGGTGGTAAATTCCTCGCCGAGTTCCTTGGCGAACTGATCGTTCAATTCCGGCAAGGCCTTCTGTTTCAGCCCCAGCACCTTGACTGTATAAGTGAAAGTCTTTCCCGCCAAGCGCTGATCGGACGTGTCCTGCGGATAGGTAACTTCGAAGGTGCGCTCGTCCCCGGCCGCGGCTCCCCGCAGGTTCTCGGTGAACTCCGGCATGGTGTTCTTGCCCGCAATCTCTACCAGAATGTCGTCCATGTGCACCGGTTTGCCCTCGCCGTCCTTGGGCTCGCCGTTGAGCGAAACCTGCGCAAAATCGCCGTCGGCCAGGCTGCGTCCCTCAATCGAACTGAAGGTTGCGTGCTGCTCGCGCAGGCTGTTGAGCGACTCCTCCACTTCCTGATCGGTGACCGCGATCTGAGGTTTCTCCGCCCTCAGCTCTTTGTAGCCATCGACGTTAATCGCGGGCATCACTTCGAAGCTGGCCTTGAACCGCAAAGGTTCGCCATCATGGACATGCAGGTCCGTCACTCGCGGCTGCGATACCGGAGTCAGCCCGAGTTTGTCCGCCTCCTGGCGGAAGTAGCGAGGCACCAGCGCCTCGACCACATCGGATTTGATGTCTTCGGAAAAGCGCTGCCGGATGACGGTGGCGGGCACATGCCCGCGGCGAAAACCGGGCAGGCGGGCCAGTTTCTGATATTTCTGGATAAGAGTGTCAGTTTCGCGAGCGACGGCGTCCGCCGGAATCTCAACTTCAATCTCTCGCTTGGTACTAGTATTAGTCTCGGTGGGGCTCAAGTTTTGCCTTTCACGCTGCAAACCGCGTGCAGACCATCGAGGTACCGGGTCTGGGTAGTTCAATTTGAGTGTAAAGATATATGGAGAGCATCGTCAAACGCCGGAAGGCACTTTTTCGTCCCGATTAGAGACTTTCGTGCCCGAGGCGCCCGGCACAGCGAACGACCCCGACAAGATGACCGACAACCGCCTTGCCCAACTGAACCGCCAAGTCATTGCGTGCACTCTCTGTCCGCGCCTGGTGGCGTATCGCGAAGAGGTTGCCCGCGTGAAGCGCCGCGCCTATCGCGATTGCGAGTACTGGGGAAAGCCTGTCCCCGGCTTCGGCGACCCACAGGCGCGCATCCTGGTTCTCGGCCTGGCCCCGGGGGCCCACGGATCCAATCGCACCGGGCGGCCCTTCACTGGAGACGCGTCCGGCAAGTTCATGTATCCGGTGCTGTTCGAGACTGGCTTCGCCAATCAACCTCACGCCACCGATCGCGACGATGGCCTCAAGCTGAAGGATCTCTACATCACCGCCGCCGTTCGCTGCGCTCCTCCGGACAACAAACCCCTGCCCAGCGAACTGGAAAACTGCGCGCCTTACTTAGACCGTGAAGTGGAGGCGCTGGTGAGGCTCAAAGTGGTGGTAGCCCTGGGAAGAATTGGATTCGATGCTTACCTCAATCATCTGAAGCGCCGCGGGTTGCTCGAGAGCAAGAAGCCTTATCTGTTCCAGCACGGCGCTCATTATCAAATGCCGGACGGAAAGATTTTGCTGGCGTCCTATCATCCCTCGAACCAGAACACGCAGACCGGCAAATTAACTCGTCCCATGTTTCTGAAAATCTTTAAAGATGCCGCGCGACTTGCCGATAGATGACATGGGGCGGTTGCCGCCGGCGCCGGATCCTGGAATTCATCCGCGTCTGACCTCGATCCGGGGCGGCACTCCCCCACTCAACGCGTGACTCATTGCTGGATGCGCACTCGGCGCCATCTTCACGCTTGGTTTCAGAAACCCACGAATACGGGCTCGGGATCAAGGCGGACGCTCCAGATCTCCTCCACCCGGCTTTGAATCTGATCTTTTAAAGCCATTACATCCGTCGCGGTCGCTTCGCCGCGATTCACGATCGCCAGCGCATGCTTTCGCGAGAGGCCCACCCGGCCCAGCGTGTATCCCTTGCGTGAATCCGGAGTGTTCCACCAGCCATGCGGCTGAGACTTTCTTTTGCGCATCAAGCGCGGGATAACTCGGAATCTGCAAGCTCTTGGCCGCCGCCCGCTCCGTGAGCTTTGCGTGCGCCTCTTCAGAGAGAACCGGGTTCTTGAAGAACGACCCCGCGCTGCGACAGTCTTCGTCGCCGGGAATAATCAGCATGGCTTTCGAGGCGCGAATCTGTCGCACGGCTTCCCGCGTCTGGGCCAGCGTGGGTGAGTTGGCCCACCCAGAGAAATACTTCTTCAGGTCGGCATACGCGATATGCGGTTGTCCGCCGTGCTTCAGAGCAAAATCGACTCGGAGGATGACGTAGCGGCCTTGCTCGGCGGTGTTAAAGATGCTGGAGCGGTAGCTGAACCCGCAATCTTCCTTGCACAATTCAAGAATCTCTCCGCTCCTGAGATCGAGCGCCTGCACCGCGTCGATGGTATCGGCTGCCTCCTGCCCGTACGCTCCCACGTTTTGCACCGGCGTTCCGCCTACCGAGCCGGGAATTCCGCTTAAACACTCAATGCCGGCGATGTTGTGGGCCACCACAGAAGCCACGAATCGGTCCCACTCTTCTCCCGCGCCGGCCTCGAAGATCACGCGCTCGCGGCCGTGGACATGATTGATGCCGAGGATGCCAATCTTCAGCACCAGCCCCGGCCAGCCCGCATCGGAGATCACCAGATTGCTGCCGCCGCCCATTACAAACAGGGGCAGGTTGCGCGCGCGCGACACCGCCACGGCTTCCTTCACGTCGTCCACCGTCGTGGCTTCGACGAAATAGCGGGCGGGGCCACCGATCTTGAAAGTCGTCAGCGGTGCCAGCGCCACATTTTCCTGGATGACCATGAACCCTCAAATATACCCGACGGCGTCTGGAAGAGGCCGCTTGCGTATTACAATGAGCGCACCCCTTGTTGAGGAGAGGAAATGTACCCAGAGATCATGGTGATTCCGATGCGCGAGGAACTGACGCGCCTGGGAATTCAGGAACTGCGCACGGCTGACGAAGTCGATCAGGCCGTCGCCAATCAACCCGGCACGACCATGCTGGTGGTGAACTCCATCTGCGGATGCGCCGCTGGCCGCATGCGTCCCGCGCTCCGGCAGGCCCTGCAGCACCCGGCAAAGCCGCAACGCATGTTCACCGTCTTTGCCGGACAGGATCGAGAAGCCACCGACCGCGCTCGCAGCTACTTCACCGGGTATCCGCCCTCTTCGCCCTCGATCGGATTTCTGCGCGACGGCAAGCTCGTGCACATGGTCGAGCGTAGCGATATCGAACACCGTGAAGCTGCGGATATCGCCTCCGAACTCAAAGCCGTATTCGATAAGTTCTGCAGCGATCCGGCTGCGGTAAGGTAACCTTCCTAGAGTTTTTCTTAGCGTACTTTGCGATCTTTGCGGTCAAAAGCTTTTGACCGCAAAGTTCGCAAAGGACCGCAGAGAAGAATATCTTTTCTTCTGATTTTCTCAGGAGCCCCGAATGAAGCTTATCTTCGTCCCCTTCTTGTTGGCGACGACTCTATTTGCCGCCGACACCTGGCCCGCGAAGCCGCAGATCGACGCCGTTTATCCACACGTCGAATCTCTCTACGAAGACCTGCATCGCAATCCCGAACTCTCACTGCACGAGGTGAAGACGGCAGCGAAGATGGCGGAGCAATTGCGCAGCCTCGGCTTCGAGGTGACCACCGGCGTGGGTGGGACGGGAGTGGTCGGCGTACTGAAAAACGGGCCGGGACCGACGGTCATGATTCGTGCCGAGCTCGATGCGCTTCCGGTTGAGGAAAAGACTGGCCTCGAATATGCCAGCCACGTCATGACCAAAGACGACCAGGGTGCGGACGTGCCGGTCATGCACGCCTGCGGGCACGACCTGCATATGGCGATCGGCATCGGCACAGCGACTCTTTTGTCGCAGAACAAAGACCGCTGGCACGGAACCTTCATCTTCGTCGGACAACCCGCCGAAGAGCGCGTTCGCGGAGCCTCGGCCATGTTGAAAGACGGCCTGTTCACGCGCTTTCCGCGGCCGGATTTCGCGCTCTCCCTGCACGATACCGCCGACCTCCCCGCAGGGATGCTCGGCTACACTCCCGGCTATGCGTTGTCGAACTCTGATTCGGTGGATGTGACCATCTACGGCAAGGGAGCCCACGGCTCGGCGCCGCAGGATGGCGTCGATCCCATTGTGATCGCCGCCCGCACGATTCTGGCCTGGCAGACGATCATCTCGCGCGAGAAGAGTCCCTTCGATCCCGGGGTGATCACCGTGGGGTCGATTCACGGCGGCACCAAGCACAACATCATTCCCGAAGAAGTGAAGATGCAGTTGACGGTGCGCTCCTATACCGATCAGGTTCGCCAGCATCTGCTCGATTCGATTGCCCGAATCGCAAAGGCCGAGGCAGAGGCGTCGGGAGCGCCGAAGCCGCCGAAAGTGGATGTGATTGAAAGCGTGGGCGCCGTCTACAACGATCCTGCGCTGACGGCCCGGGTGGCTGCGGCGCTTAGAGAACAATTTGGTGACAAGAACGTTGTGGAAGAAAAACCCAACATGGCAAGCGATGACTTCGCTGAATACGGGCGCGCCGGCGTTCCAGCGCTGCAATTCAGCCTGGGAGCAGCCGATCCCGCGAAGTTTGCCGCCGCCAAGAAGGCGGGCGAACGGCTACCCGGCCCGCATTCCCCCTACTTCGCGCCTGACCGCGAGCCTAGCCTGCGCACCGGCATCGAGGCCGAGACCACGGCGGTGCTGGCAGTGCTGGGAAAATAGTAGGCGCGTTCCGCACCTCAGAATCGAAACAAGTACGAGACCTTCACGAAGAATTTGCGCCCGTCATTGATATAGCGCTGCCCGTAGAGCAAGTTCCCGTTCGAGTCCGCCTGCGGAGGGTCCAGCAGATTCTCCAGGTTGCTGTTGTATCCAATGTAGAACGCCGTGCTGGGATGCACCAGGTACGTGATCAGAAAGTCGGCGTTGAAATCCTTTCTGGGTATAGAGCGAAGTAAACGCCGGGTTGGTAAGAAGGCTGTAATACTGACCGATGAAGCGGAACGAGAGTTTGCGGGTAAACTGGTAATTCCATTTAGAGCGGAAGATGTCATTGTTCAGCCCCCCGGTGCTTCCCACCCGGTTGTGCAGCCGGAAAAGAATGTAGGTGTTATCCACGCGCAGCGACTTATTGGGGCGAACCGTAAGCGTCGCCGTGGCGCTGGTCCGGCCCGCCAAAAAGGGAATCTCCGTCCCCGGGGGATCGTAGTTCACCCGGCTGCCAAAGCGGTAGTCGAGGTGCAAAGAAAAGGGCCGGTAGTAGCTGGTGTCGAACGAAACCTCTGTCGTGTGCCTGACATATTTTTCGTTGGTGGTGAGCACCGAGAAATCTTTCGGCCGCAGCAACTCCATCTCTTTCGCATACAGGACGGTGACGAAGGTCTGACCGATGAATTCCGCGCGCAGAGACGGGATATAGCCTGACATTAAATAGTTCCCCTCGTGGTCGGCCGTGTTGTACAACTCCATCGACGGGGTCCAGGCAATCAGGTGTTTTCCCTCCGGGCGAAAACTGTATTGCAGACGCTGGTCCACGTTATTGATGTCATCCTGCGGGTCGAATCCCGTCAAGGTGCGAAAGTCGTTGCTGCGGTCGCTGTAGTCGAGGAAGTAATTCAATTTCCGTCCTTGCCGCTGCACGACCACTTCCGCGGCCGGACCCGCTTGATACGCCCCCGTCGTGTTAAAGGTCGTGTCGGGCACCCAGAACGTCGAACTCTCGAGACCTTGAAAACTGGCGATCCAGTGGCTGTTTAGAGTGAACCGTCCGTCGATCCCGCCGACACGGTTGAAATACTGATCGAACTGCCGGTCAGTGTAAGTCGCCCCCAGATACGACTGCTTGCCGATGTCATAGCTGACCCGCGCAATCCCAAAATAGGTATGCTGATTGTTCAGGGGATCGGTGACTGGCACCTCGCGTCCCGGCCCCACATCGTCGGCGGTGAGCAGTCCCACAGCCCACGGTCCATCCTTGCCGGTCAGGCGGACACCCCACTTCGGCTCCTCAATGCGCCGCGTGAAGACCAGGTTGATCGGCGTCTGAAAGTAGTTCGAATTCTCCAGAAAGAAAGGGCGCTTTTCCGGGAAAAAAACTTCGAAACGCTGATTCACGGTGACCTGGGGATCATCCGATTCCACCTGGCTGAAGTCGGGATTCGCCGTGGCATCCAGCACGAATTTGTCTTTGATCACGGCCTTGGCGTCCAGTCCCGCTTGCCCGTACGCATCGCGCTGGGTGTACGTAGGATGGTAGGGATCGCGCAGATCAAGCTCTTTGAACGATTGAAAGATGCCGTAGGGAATCAGTTGAAAGTTCCGGCTGGGGGAAATGTCGTTCAACCCTGTCGCTTCGCCTTCCTGATTCAGACGGCCCGCGATGCGGCTCGAGTAGGGGGGCCAGAAGGTATCTTCATTGTTGCGTGGAATTCCACGGTTGAGCAGAATGCCCCAGGTCTGCGGATCATTCGAGGGGAAGCGAAGGCTGCGAAACGGGATCGACATCCAAACCACATACCCCTGATCGGTCACCTTCGCGTCCGAGTCCCACACCGTGTCAAACGAGAAATCGAAGTCCTGGCCCTCGGTCCAGAGTGCGTCGGCCTGTACGCCGAGGGGATTGGAGAGAAACGCATAGGCGCGCCGGTGATCATGGAAAGTGTCGAGCATGATCTCGACGCTGTCGTCGTCGAAAATGTCTTCCCGCCGCGAGAGCCGTGCGCGAATCTTCTGCGGATCGGTATCGAAGCAAACAAAAATGGCGTACAGATTCTTGTTGTCGTATCCCAGGTAGGCGTCGGTGTGCTGCGAGGAAGGTTCGCCATCGCTGGGAACGCGCTGGGTGAAGCGATCGACCTTCGCGAGTTTTCCCTCCCAGGCCGGATCGGGCTTCATCCCCAGGAAGTCTTCCAGTTTGGGAGGACGACTCACGCGAGGAATCTTGATTTGCCCGAAGTTGGGTTCGGCCAGAAGCCATCCCGGCAGGACGAGGAATGCGACCGCCACTGTGCCGCACAGCCTGAAGCGCCAAGCCTTCACTGCCGTCCTCCCGGATAGGGGCTCGCCAATTTCGCATGGTTAGACGAATGCGCCGCGGAAAAGTTGCGGCCTCGTCGTCGATTTCCCGTGATCCTCATCACTTCCGTGCCTTGGCAAGTACGAACGATTTCACAACAATGTTGTTCGGCTGTGCACCCAGCGGAATCATGGTGAGCAGGGAGTACTCGGATGGTTCCAGCCTGGTGGATTTCCGCTTTTGAATGACGGTCAGATCGCCGGACTCCGAGTTGAGCACCAGCAGATAATTCTGATTCTGCGACAGCGCTAACCCATCGGGATGGCTTCCCACGGGCAACGATGCAATCAACTTGCCCAGATCGATGTCGTACACCGCGACGCTATTTGAACCGAAATTGCTTACGTAAAGCCGGGAATTATCGAGGCTGACTACTCCGCGCGCCGGCTTGGTCCCGATCAGGTAGCTTCCCCCGACCTCGTTGTTCGCGGTCTCGATAATGGAGATGTTGTCGGAATCGAAGTTCGTCACCATCAACTCGCCGCCATCGGGCTTCAGCGCGAGGTCCACCGGAGTCTTCCCCACGTCTAGCAGCGCCAACAGTTTGTCGCTCTTCAGATCGATCGATGCCACTTGTCCCGAACCGGCGCAGGCCACGAAGGCCTTGCTGTTGTCGGGCAGGATGGCGATGTCTTCCGGTTGCTGGCAGGCCGGCAGCGTGGCGCGCACTTTCAGTTGCTCGGCATCGATGAGCGAGACGCTGTTGTCGCCGCGGTTGCTGACCACCACGGTGCGGCCATCGGGAGAGACTTTGGCTAGTCCCGGCGCCCCGCCCACGCGGACGTTGGCGATCACTTGGCGCCTGTCGAGATCGAGCACCGAAACGTTCGCCGAACCCGAGTTCGCCACGTAGGCGCGCTTGCCATCCTCCGAGACATCGATGAAATACGGGGTGGCGTGTACACCGATGGTCGCCACCACGGCGTTCTTTTCGGCGTCGATGATGCTGACATTGTCGGAGTCGGTGTTAACGACATAAACCTCGTTCCGCTTGCTGTTCGCCGCAATGCCCGTCGGGTCGCTGCCCACGCGGATGGTCCCGGCGGTCTGGAAGGTGGTCAGGTCGATGACGCTGACGGTGTTGCTCTTGCCGTTGGTGACATAGGCATACTCGCGATAGGAAGGCCCATACTGCGGCAGCTCGCGCTGATGGAAATACCACCAGCCAAGGCCAGCCAGGAGCGGAATGCAGACAAGAATGAAGAGAAGTTTTCTCAAAGCGTCAAGGAAGGAAGATTATCAGATGGCCGACGACAATCAGTACAGCCGGAAGGAAACCTCGATGTTAATTTCAACCGGCACGGGTTGGCCGTCCTTGAGAGCGGGCTGAAACTTCCACTGGCAAACGGCGTTTACGGCCTGCTGGTCCAACCCATACCCGATGACCTTCAGCACCTTGACCAACGCCACTTTTCCCTCGGGCGTCACAATTACCCGCAAAACCGCGGTTCCTTGTTGTTTTGCCTTGCGAGCTTTCTCAGAATACTCGGGACCCGGTGCATAGATTGGGCGCGGCGGGCTTACGTGATGGCCAACCCTGAAAACCTGGGCCCGCGTGTCGGGATTTGTTGGGTCGACTTTGGTCGCGGTAAGGGCGTCCGGCAGGAAAGCGTAGATATCTCCCTGCTGCCCCGGACAGTTGATCGGACCCTTCGTGATCACGAACTTTATCGTCACCGTCGTAGGAGTTTCAACCGGCTTGCCTTCTGCAGTGAACGGCGTGTATCGCCAATGCTTGACAGCATCCACCGCCGCGCGGGCCAACACGGAATCCCCGCTCACGACTTGGATGTTCTTCGTCTTGCCGTTCTTGCCGATTAAAACATCGAGGGTGACATCCCCTTCGATCTGTGCATCGAGCGCCTTGCTCGGATATTCTGGCTCAGTCTTCCGGATCAGGTGTCCCGCAGCTGTGTCCGACGAAATAAGCGTCTCCGCTAGTGCTATTGTATCGCCAGATTTTGAAACCGGCGATTTCAGTTCGTTCAGATTGGCCGGGTTATAGAAAAAGTTGATTCGCAGGGCCAGATCGGGCCCCGTGAACTGAACAGGCAGCGGGGGAAACGGTGCGCAACTCCTGATTCCATCAGCGGCTCCTCGGTCAAGATCCGCATTCCCAGATGATGAAACAACGGTCAGCCCTGAGAGCTGTCCGCTCGGTAGTATGTGGAATTCAATCGACACCTTGCCGCTCTTGCGGGTGGGAGCTTTGGCCACGTCCGGAATCTGATCGAACCAGTGCTTCCGTATCTGATAGAGGACATTCGAAAGGTATGGGCCAAAGTCCACGCCCATCGTATCGCTCAAAACGTCGATGGTCTCGTTCTTAGCCGCCCTCTGCGTGTCCCCGACCTTTCCGGAGTCAACGTGAGCAGTGTCGACCGTTGTTTGTAGTTTCGCGTTAGCGTAGGGAAGAGTGGGTAAAGCTCCACACAGAGCGATCAGTATGGCGAGAATTGGGGCTAAATGGCGCGCCATAATCTCGACTACGGCGTAGCGGACGGCTGCCTTTCCGAGCGCGCGCCCATTATCCCGGTCGCAGGTGCATGCGCCCCGATCCCCGGCACCGTTCTCCCCACCACCGGCGCGATCTGCCGCACCTGCGCCATCAGTTCGTCGAACTGGTCGGGATACAGCGACTGCATGCCATCCGACAACGCCTTGTCCGGCTCGTGATGCACTTCCACAATCAGCCCGTCGGCTCCCACGGCCACCGCTGCGCGCGAAAGAGGCGTGACCTTGTTGCGCTTGCCCGTCCCATGGCTGGGGTCGACCACAATCGGCAGGTGACTCAAACGCTGCACCGCGGGAATGATGCTCAGGTCAAGCGTGTTCCGGGTGTGATCGGCGAACGTCCGCACCCCGCGCTCGCACAAGACGACGTTATAGTTGCCTTCGCTCATCACGTACTCGGCCGCCATCAGGAACTCTTCGAGCGTCGCCGACATCCCGCGCTTCAGCAGCACCGGCTTTTTCGCCCGTCCCGCTCGTTTGAGCAGCGAAAAATTCTGCATGTTCCGCGCACCGATCTGGATCACGTCGGCATACTCCTCGACCAACTCCAAAGACTCGTTGTCGATGGCTTCGGTGATGATCTTCATCCCGTACTTGTCGCGCACTTCCGCCATGATGCGCAGGCCTTCTTCGCCGAGTCCTTGAAAGGAATAGGGCGAGGTGCGCGGCTTGTAGGCGCCGCCGCGGAAAAACTGTGCTCCCGCGCGGCTCACCCGCTCGGCGACGGCCATGGCCTGTTCGAGACTTTCGATCGCGCACGGTCCCGCGATGATGGCCAGGCCTCGCCCGCCGATGGTGGCGTCGGTGCCGGAGAAGCGCACGATCGTGTTGTCGTCCTTCACGTCGCGGCTGACCAGCTTGTAGGGCTTCGAGACCCGGATCAGTTCCTGCACGCCCGGCATCTCTTCGAGTGTGCCCGGTTCAACTTCCCCACGGTTCCCGGTGATGCCGATGGCCGTCCGCTGCGCGCCCGGCATGGCATGCGCGCGGTAACCTAACGACTCGATCTTCTGGCAAACCGCGCGCACCTGCTCTTCCGACGCGTGCGCTTGCATGACAACTAACATGAGCTTACCTCGCCAAACATCAAGTTTATCTTTAGTGGCGTGTCGCGGCAAACCGCTATTCAAGGGTATCCATGCGGGGCGGATTCCTCTTCCCAAGACTCAGAGTCGTCCCTACCAATCAACCAATCAGTAGAGACGCAGCTCCGCCGCGTCTTGCTTGCGTCGGCAGACATTCTCATGGGATCCCACACGCGGGGAAACTGCGTCTCTGCGGGAATTCTGCATGCTCGTTGTAAAATAAAGGTTTACCCATCGCCTGACTTTGTCTTCTATGCCGCAGGAAGAAAAAACTACCGTGACCCGCGAAGAGCGCTACGACGCCCAGCGCATCGAGACCAAGTGGTCGGAGCGCTGGCAGCAGGACGCGACCCTTTACGCCGCCGAGCCCCACTCGACCAAGCCGAAGTACTACGTCCTCGAAATGCTGCCTTACCCCTCGGGCGCTCTGCACATGGGGCACGTGCGCAATTACTCGATCGGCGACGCGCTCGCCCGTTACATGTGGATGAACGGCTACAACGTGCTCCATCCCATGGGATGGGATTCGTTCGGCCTTCCCGCCGAGAACGCCGCCATTTCCAATAACACGCCGCCGCGGGAATGGACCCTGCGCAACATCGCCAACATGAAGTCGCAGATGAAGCGCCTGGGCTTCGCTTACGACTGGTCACGTGAAGTGACTACCTGTTTGCCCGATTACTACAAGTGGAACCAGTGGTTCTTCATCAAGCTTTTCGAGAAGGGACTGGCTTATCGCAAGAAGAGCAAGGTGAACTGGTGTCCCAAGTGCGCCACCGTGCTTGCCAACGAGCAAGTCGTCGCCGGCCGCTGCTGGCGTCACGAAGACACCCTGGTCGAGACCCGCGAACTTGAACAGTGGTTCCTGCGCACGACGCAATACGCCGATGAATTGTTGCAGGATCTCGACAAGCTCACCGGCTGGCCGGAAAAAGTCCGCACCATGCAACGCAACTGGATCGGACGCAGCGACGGAGCGCTGTTCGATTTCAGGCTCGACGGGCCTGCAGGTCCCGCGGGCTCGGCGATCAGCGTGTTTACCACTCGCGTCGATACGGTCTTTGGCGCCACCTCGGTGCAGCTATCGCCGGAACATGCGCTGGTGGCGGATCTCGCGGCCAACAATCCCGACCTGCGCGCCAAAGTCGACCAACTCATGGGCGAGCAGCGCAAGGCCAAAGAAGTCGGAGACATCGGCGCCATCGAAAAACACGGCGTGAATACCGGCCGCTTTGCGATCAATCCCGTTCAACGATCAGAAGGTGCCCATCTGGGTGGCGAACTACATCCTCGCCGACTACGGTACCGGCGCCATCATGAGCGTGCCCGCGCACGACGAACGCGATTACGAGTTCGCCAAGAAGTACGGCCTCGAAATCCGCTTGGTGATCTTACCGCGGCCGGACGATCCCGAAGAAACCGTCGTCGAACCTGCGCTGCCGTTCACCCCAACCAAGGGATTTCTGGTGAACTCCGGCCCCTTCAGCGGTCTTGAATTGCGAAGAAGCGATGAAGCAGATGGCGGAGCATGCGGAGAAGAACGGCTTCGGCAAAGCCACCGTCACCTATCGCTTGAAAGACTGGGGCATCTCGCGCCAGCGCTACTGGGGAACGCCTATCCCCATGCTCTATTGCGAGAAAGACGGCATCGTTCCGGTGCCGGAGAAGGACTTGCCCATCCTTCTTCCCGATAGCGTCGACATCACGCTTACCGGGGGCTCGCCGCTCGGCCGCGTGCCCGAATTCGTCAACGCCACTTGCCCCAACTGTGGCGGCCCGGCCCGCCGCGAGACCGATACCATGGACACGTTCGTGGACTCGTCCTGGTACTTCTACCGCTACACCGATGCGCATAACGACCGTGCGCCCTTCGACAGCAAGATCGCGGACTACTGGTTTCCCATCGATCAGTACATCGGAGGCGTCGAACACGCGATTCTCCACCTGATTTACTCGCGCTTCTGGACCAAGTTCATGCGCGATATGGGATTGGTAAGAAACGACGAACCCGCCGAGCGCCTGTTCACCCAGGGCATGATCATCAAGGGCGGCGCAAAAATGTCGAAGAGCCTCGGCAACGTGGTTTCCCCCGACGACATGGTCGCCCGCTACGGCGCCGACAGCGCCCGTGTCTACACCTTGTTCGCCACCTCGCCCGACAGCGAACTCGATTGGCAGGACTCCGGTGTCGAAGGCGTGGCTCGGTTTCTCGCGCGCGCTTACCGGTTCATTACGCAACAACCCGCCCGCAGCTCGAGTGCGCCCGCGTATTCGCCGAACGACCTCACGCCCGAGGCGCGGAAGATTCTGCGCAAGTTGCATCAGACGATCAAGAAGATCACCGACGATTTCTCCGGCCGCTGGCATTTCAATACGTCGGTTGCCGCTTTGATGGAATTCCTTAACGAATGCGTCGCAGCGGACAGCGTCTTCACAGGCCAGGGTGGCTCGGCATCCTTCGTGTTGGAGATTCAGCGGAACTTCGTCCTCTTGCTCGCTCCCTTTGCCCCCTTTCTGGCGCACGAACTCTGGGAGACGCTGGGGGAGAAGGGAAGCCTCTTGCGCGCGCCCTGGCCGAAATACGACCCGGCGCTTGCGAAGGAAGAAGAGATCGAAATTCCCGTGCAGGTCAACGGCAAGCTGCGCGGCCGCATTGTGGTACCTGCCGATTCGGGAGAGAGTCTGGTTCTCGAACGCGCCCTCGCCGATGAAAAAATTCAGGCGGCCATTGCCGGAAAACAAATCGTGAAGAAGATCTTCGTTCCCGGCAAACTGGTCAACATCGTGGTTCGATAAACAAAAAAAGCGGGCTTTCGCCCGCTTTTACTTCCGATCCCTGGTGCTTACTGACCGCCGCCCATCTGATGAGCTTCCGTCAGCACCAGTGCTTCCTTGCGATTGCCAAAGTCGATCTCGTTAATTGCCTTTCCGCCCGTCGCGTCCTTCAGGATGACTGCGTTATAAGGCGATGCCTGGTCATGATTCACAACCTTGCCCGACGTGGTGGCCACCGTCTTCTTCCCTTGGAGAATCGTCACCTGCACCGCATCTCCAGTGCCATTCCACTCGACTTTATAGTCTCCGGGTTTCAGCTGGGTCGAACCCACCTGTACCGACTCGGAGATTGTGAACTTCCCCTCATTGTTGTTCTTAGCCGAAGCGCTCAGCGGCAGAAGCAATGCTATGCCGGCAAGCAGGAGTAAGTACTTTGCAGTTCTCATAATTCTCCTTACAGACCTCAGAAGTGTAGACACTTGGTATCTCCCGCCCATTGGTTTGTCTTGGCGCGGAACCACCGGTTACGTACCAAGATGCTCGGGAACGTTACGCGGATGCAGAAGAATGATTCTCGATACACATATCTTCCAGCCCGCACTGTTTCATAGTGTTTATTCAAGACGAGACGTTGTTCCTTATCAGACGGGCGAATCTACTCCTGGTTAGCCGCGGGGGAAACACAGGCCGCGGTGGGGATGAGATGCGCTATCCTAGGATCGATGAATCGGCGCTCGCCTTCGCTGGAAGGATTTTCGGTCATGGTTCGCCAACCGTCGTTTGGCATGGCGGAAGTTGCGTGGCGCTGGAGCTTTGGATTGGCAGCCAGTGTGCTTCTGATTTTCTCGCTTCTGGAATATCTCGACACTCTGCCAGTCACGGCCCGTGACGCTTTCCTGTTGCGCACCGGGCAGCCCTTCCTGGTCTCCCAGGCGCTAGCTCGAATTTTTCACGGCAGCGGCCCACGGATTGCCGCAGCTACCCTCATCCTGCTCCCTGCGCTCGCAATCGCCTGGGTCCTGGTCGGCTCGTTCGGGCGTGCGGCCACGCTGAAAGCGATCGTGCGTCATTTTCGTGACCACGACCTGACCCCCGCGCGGCCCATGCGTTCGCTGATCGGACTTCATTTTTTGCGGGTCGCCATCACCTTGGCCGCAGGCATCGCATGCCTGGGAGCGATCCTGCTTGCGAGATCCGCGTCCCCCAAGTCCAATCCCGCTCCCGGTAGCGCGTTCCTGATCTTTCTCATGGTGGCCATGCTGGTGTGGCTGGCTTGGTCCACGGTGAACTGGTTCCTGTCTCTCTCGGCCGTATTTGCGGTGGCCAGCGGTCAGGACACCTTCGGCGCCCTCGCCTCTTCCGTCAATCTGTTGCGTACGCGGACCGGCTCCGTTCTCGCCGCCGGCACCTGGTTCGGCCTGGCGCATCTGGCCGCTTTCTTCGTCGCCACCTCGGCGGTCGCGTTTCCCCTCGCTTTCGCCGGAGTGCTTCCCGCGGGAGTCGTCCTGGGCGGCGTGCTGCTGGTGACCCTCCTCTATTTCGCTGTCACCGACTTCCTCTATGTGGGCCGTTTGGCCGCCTACGTCGCCATCGTCGAGCTTCCGGTGCCGGTGGATGAGCCTGCGCCGCCGGTGGAAATCCGCAGCCCGCCCCCGTTGACCACCATCGACAAGGACGAACTCATCCTTTGCGATGTGCTCTTGAGCGCTCAGCAGTCTGCACTCAGCATTCCGCCCGCCACCAGTATCGATAAAGACGAACCAATCTTAAGTGACCATTCCCATGATTCCGGCCCGGCTAAAGGCTAAGAGCTAAAAGCTGACAGCCGGGAGCTTCCTCCTTTACACTATCGTTCCATTCTGAGAAACTCATCCGTGGAAACCCAATCCATCGTCGTCCTCGACTTTGGCGCGCAGTATTCGCAACTCATCGCGCGCCGCATCCGCGAACAAAATGTCTTCTCCGTGGTGCTGCCCTGCACCGCCACCCTCGACGAGATTCGCAGCTACTCTCCCGTGGGCATCGTGCTCTCTGGCGGCCCGTCTTCGGTATACGACGCGGACGCTCCCGCCGCCGACCAGCGCGTGTTCTCCCTCGGCGTGCCCGTGCTCGGCATCTGCTACGGACTGCAGTTCATGGTGCACGCATTAGGTGGAAAGGTCCGTGCCGCCGACAAGCGCGAGTACGGCCACGCGCAAGTGGACATCAAAGAAGATTCCCGCTTGTTCGAAGGACTGCCAAAGAAACTTTCCGTCTGGATGTCGCACGGCGACGAAGCGGTCGAGTTGCCGGCCGGCTTTCGCCTGGCCGCCAGTTCGCCCAATGCCATCGCCGCCATCCAGAATCCTGAAAAGAAAATGTGGGCGGTGCAGTTTCACCCCGAGGTGCATCACACCCAGCATGGCACTGACATCCTGCGAAACTTTGCCCTGGTGATCTGCGGCGCAAAACCGACCTGGACCCCGCAACATTTCATCGATGCGACCATCGCCAGCGTCCGCGAAACCGTGGGCAGCGGACGCGCCATCTGCGCGCTCTCCGGAGGCGTCGACTCCTCGGTAGCGGCCACGCTCGTAGATCGTGCTATGCGCGACGGCACCGGCTCCGCCCGGCTCACTTGCGTGTTTGTAAATAACGGAGTTCTGCGCAAGAACGAATTCGAGAAAGTGCAGCAGAACCTGCGTGACAAGCTCGGTCTCCACCTGGTTGCCGTCGACGCCACCAAACGTTTCCTCGATAAGCTTGCCGGTGTCACCGACCCCGAAAAGAAGCGCAAAATCATCGGCAACGAGTTCATCGCCGTCTTTGACGACGAAGCCCGCCGCATCGAAAAAGAAGAAGGCAAGGTCGATTGGCTGGTGCAGGGAACTCTCTATCCCGATGTGATCGAGTCACGTTCCGTGCGCGGACCGTCGCAGGTCATCAAAACGCATCACAACGTCGGTGGCCTGCCTGAAAAGATGAAGCTCAAGCTGATTGAGCCGCTCAAGGACTTGTTCAAAGACGAAGTCCGCAAGATCGGACGCGACCTCGGCATGCCGGAAGAGATCCTGCAACGCCAGCCCTTCCCCGGCCCCGGACTCGCCGTCCGCATCCTGGGAGAGGTCACGCCCGAACGCCTCGCCATCCTGCGCGAGTGCGACGACATCGTGGTAACGGAAATCAAAAACGCCGGCCTCTACAAGAAAATCTGGCAATCGTTCGCGGTGTTGCTGCCGGTGATGTCCGTGGGAGTCATGGGAGACCAGCGCACCTACGCCTACACCTGCGCCATCCGCGCCGTCCACTCTGAAGACGGCATGACCGCCGACTGGGTTCCGCTGCCGCACGAGGTCCTGAAAACCATCTCCAGCCGCATTGTGAACGAAGTCAAAGGCGTGAACCGCGTGGTCTACGACGTCACCTCAAAACCACCGGGCACGATCGAGTGGGAGTAAAACGGACCTCGGACCTCGGACGTCAGACCTCAGGCGTCAGGCTTCAGCCAAACCACTGCTCTGTCATCCCGAGCGAAGTCGAGGGACCTTGTGTTCTGTCACGAGACAGTTGCCGGCGTCGGCAAGGGGCCTCGCCGAGTCGCGAAGCGACACCAGATATTAGCTCCGGAAGTAAGTCCGGGGTAGGGCCAGCGGACGGATGTGATTCCCTCCCGTGACGGCGTGCCAGAAGGCACTCTACCCCTTCTCGATCAGCTTCCGCGAAATGGCCGTCACCATCTTCCGCGGCCCAAACCGAACCGATTCCGCGACCAGCCAGTTGCGCAAGCCCGCGATCGCCAGCGTCTTGCCCGCCATCAGCGCCCGGTACCCATAGACCGCTACGCTCGTCGCATCCATCGGCCGTAGCCTGCGGAATAACGCCGAGTCCTCAATCGCCGCCCGCTTCTGAAAGCCCGTGTCCGTCGCCCCGGGACAGAAACAGGTCACGGTCACCCCGCTGCCGTCGAGCTCATTGGCCAGCGCCTCCGAAAACGAAATCACGTATGCCTTCGTCGCGTAGTAAACCGCCATCAGCGGGCCCGCCTGAAAGCCCGCGGTCGACGCCACGTTCATGATCTTTCCCGATTTCCGCGAGAGCATGGGAGGAAGGAACAACCGAGTCAGCGCCGTCAGCGCCGTGATATTCAACTGGATCTGGCCCAGCGACTCTTCCAGCGGAATCTCCCCAAACTGGCCGGATGCCCCATAGGCGGCGTTGTTCACGAGAATATCCACGGCAATGCCGTCGTGCTGAAGTTGAGCGAACAGCGCTTGTGGAGCGGAAGCCTCTGCCAGATCCATCGCCACCGGCATCACCGAAATTCCAAACTGGCGCTGCAATTCGTCGGCAAACTGCGCCAGCTTCCCGGAACTTCGGGCAACGAGCACCAGGTTGTAGTGATCCTTGGCAAACAACTTCGCCAGTTCATACCCGATGCCGCCCGAGGCACCGGTAATCAAAGCTGTCGGATGCGTCATAGCTAGAGCTTACCGAATTCCCGTCCACAAAAAACAAGGCACGGGAGAAATCCCGTGCCTGAGGTCCGAAGTCTGAGGTCTGAAGTCCGAAGTCTGAGGTCCGAAGTCCGCTTCTACGCCCCGACCAGTGCCGGCTCCAGTCCGTAAATCGAGTGCCACGAGGTTGCCGCCTTCAGCCGCTCGTTTACGTTATTGATGTTCTTGACGCCTTCGGTCTGCAGCCATTTGCGGAAGGCCTCCGGACCCTGCTTGGCGTACACCGGGATCCCGTCTTTCCAGGTGGCGCGTCCGCACAGCACGCCGTTGAACTTCACACCCGACTCTGCCGCCAGTTCCAGCGCTTCGGTGAACTCCGAGTTGCTCACGCCCGCCGACAGGTAAATGAACGGCTTGGTCGATACCGCGGCCGCCTTGCGGAACAGTTCCATGGCTTCTTTCTTCGTGTACGCCGCCGGACCCTTGAACGACTTCGCGCCCTCGACGAACTTCATGTTGATGGGCACTTCGACCTTCATTACGTCGACGCCATAGCGGTCTTTGGTGAACTCCTTCATGCTGCCGATGACCGCTTCCGGCTTCTTCTTGGCAAAGTCGAACCCTTTCTCGTCGATGCCCTCTTCGTAGGTCACAAATTCGAGGAAGAAGGGGATATCGTTGGCGCGGCACTCGTCGCCCAGCCGCTCGACCCAGGCATGCTTGATGTCATTGATGGGCTGCGGATCAAACGGCGTGTAATAAAGAAGAATCTTCAGGCAATCCGCCCCGGCTTCTTTCAAGCGCCGCACCGACCAGTGGTCGAGCAGATCGCCCAGACGTCCCGGACCGGTCTTGTCGTATCCGGTCTTTTCGTACGCCAGCAGCAGCCCGGCATTTTTCGCGCGCCGCTTGGATGCCGGCAGTCCCCACTCGGGATCGAGCAGAATGGCGCTGGCATGCGGAGTCAGAACTTCGGTGACCAGAATCTTGAACTCTTCCATCATGGCGTCGCTGACATCGGATCCCTTTTCCTTCGCCAGCGACTTCTGCAGCGAACCGCGCTGGTCCATGGCAGCGGCAGCAATCACGCCCCGCTCGTTCGATACTCTCTTCAATCCGGCAAGCTTTCCTGGGGTAAGTTTCATGACATTCCTCCAAAATGATTGCGTAATGATGGACTGCAACGTCCGCTTTGCCCGAAAGCTGAGCGCGACGGCGACTCATTGTAATACGGTTTGCCTGACCTGCGTGGTGATGAACGTCACTGCAATCCCGGGTGCCCCGTTCCTCCGCGCTTTTTGCGGAGGGGCGGGCAAACTCTACTGCCTGAGCGTCAACGCTCCCAGCACTGCCTGCTGTTTTGCAATCAACTGCTGCACGCCCTGGCTCGCCAGTCCAATCATCTTCCCCAACTGCGCCTCGTCAAACACCTGATGCTCGGCCGTCGCCTGCACTTCCACCAGTTTGCGCCCGGCCGTCATGACGAAATTCATGTCCACGTCGGCCCGCGAGTCTTCTTCGTAGCAGAGATCGAGAACAATTTCTCCATCCACAATTCCTACACTCACCGCGGCCACATAGTCGCGCAAAGGCGAAGAGGTCAGCGTGCCGGCTTCCACCAGTTTCTCCAGCGCCAATCCCAGGGCCACGAAGGCCCCGGTAATCGATGCGGTCCGCGTCCCGCCGTCGGCCTGAATCACATCGCAATCAATCCAGATGGTCCGCTCGCCCATGCGATCCAGGTCGACCACCGCCCGCAGCGACCGCCCAATGAGTCGCTGAATCTCGTGCGTCCGCCCGCTGGGTCGTCCCTTGGTCACCTCGCGCGGAGTCCGCGTCAAGGTCGCCCGCGGCAGCATGGAGTACTCGCTCGAAATCCAGCCCTTGCCGGTATTGCGCATGAACTGCGGCACGGTTTCTTCGACCGAAGCGGTACAGATCACCCGGGTGTTGCCCACTTCAATGAGCACCGAGCCCTCGGCGGTGTGAATGTAGTCCGGGATCAGGTTGACGGGGCGCATCTGATCCGGAGAGCGGTTATCCGAACGATAGATCATCCAGCGATTCTAAATGAAGTAATTGCCAATTTCCGATTGCCAATTTCCAATTTCAAATCGACTTTCCACAATCGGCAATCGCCGGCAAGGACGCCTGGCCCACCGAGTCACAGAGAAACAGAATCCTAAAGGTTTTCTCCGTGCCTGCGTGGTGAAAATCCGTTCAATCAACAATCAAAAATCAACAATCCAAGATTTACTGCTGCAACTGCGCCACCACCTGGTTCATCTGCCCCACATCGAAGAATCCTGTCAAATCCACATGCCCCGCGAGCGTGTCGCGCGACTTACCGTCCACCAGAATCTTTATCCGGCTGATGCCCTGAATATTGGCGGAGAGCGTCTCGACCAGTGAAGCTACCGTCAGTTCCTCGACCAGCACGCCCGACTGATGACTGTCGGCGAAGGCCGCATTGGTATCGATCACCGCCAGCCCAGGATCCACCAGGTAGACATTCCGCACTTCAGACCCCGCTCCCAGAGCATGCGGCGAATTCTTGTCCAGGTAGATTCCGACCAGCGCACTCAGCAACTCCTCGGCGCGCTCCTGACGTCCGGCGGGCAGCGGAATGCTGCGCGCTTTGCGCGCGCAGCGTTCCGGGATCGTCATACGCCACGTACAGGGTCACCTGCTCGGTCGGTCCTGAGACCGGCGGAGCCACGGGCCGGGTGTAGCTTGCGGGCTCCGGCGCCGCAGCCGTGCGGCGCACGCGCCACACATAGATGCCCATGCCCAATGCGATGGCCAGCATGACCGCAGTCCCAATCAGCAGGTGGCGGGGGATCATCGCCCGGCCTCCAGTTTGTCGCGCGTGGCGGCCACGGCGGTCGCGATCGAGCTGGCAACGTTCTGCTGGTAGGCAGGCAGCGTCAGGCTCGAAATGTCGGCCGATGACGGCGCGACTTCAACCGCGACCGCCGGCGCAATCACGTTGTTCAGCGGACGTAGCGGCGCCGTCAGCACTCGCACCGGAAGTTGCCGCCTTCCGAATTCCGCAGCCATGCTCGCCTCCGCTGCCTGGCTCGTGGTCAGGAATGCGGACTGCGCCGTGTCCCAGTCGAGAAAAGGACCGCGGCTCTGCCCGACCGCGGGAACCATCGCTGTGTATAAACGAACCCCCGTGCCCTGCGTGGCCGCGTGCAAGCAGATGTAAATCGCCGGATGCGCGCTGTTGGTTAGGTTTGCGCGCTGATCGAGCGTGAGCGCAACATCGCCGTCCCGCAGCAGAAGCGTTGTCAGCCCGCGCGCTTCGAGTTCCGCGCGCAACCGCTGGGCAAACGCCAGGGTGACATCTTTTTCGGCCAGTTGATCGGTTAACGCCGCGCCCCGCTCATCGCCCCCATGACTCGGATCGACCACGGCGAAATAGCGCCGCGCACCCTGTGTGGCCGCTGGCGCAGTGGTCGTGGCTGGCGCCGCTCCGGGGGATGCTGGAGTTTGGGCCGCCTGGGTTGATACCGAAGGTTGCGGAGCCGGGCTGACGGTGATGGTCCGTCCATCGTTGCTGAAGCTCGCAAACAGCGGAACGCTGCCGCGAATGTCGATCTCGGCGGCGCCGTTATTTTCCCCATAGGTCGCCGATGGAATCGTCTTGCTGTCAAACGTCAGCGTCTGTGAGCCGGGAGGAACCAGCGGTTCGTGAGTGAACATCATGCGCAACCGGCCCGGCTCGGTGGAGATCGACGGATTGACCGGCGAGGTAAAGTTCATCACCAACGCGGGCGGCGTGGCTTTGTTCACTTGTGCCGTGAAATGCACTGCCACATCACCCACGAACAAACGCCGCGAGTTTTCGTGAAACGCGACCGGACCTCCCAGAAACTGCGGCAGCAGCGTGCTCAATGCCGCGACCGGTACCAGACCCCGCCCATTTTCGAGCACAAAGTTCGCCGGCAGGTCCAGGTCGCGGCCGTTAACCCGTGCCCGCTTCTTGCCTTTCACAAACTCGCCGTCCACATTGTTGTAATGGACCTTCCACTTCGAGCCGTCATTTCGGGCGGTCACCGTTCCCAGCGGTTCGAGAACCTCGAAGAGGCCTACATAGTCTTGCCCTCCGTGCTCAACCACGGGCAGGGAATAGTTCGCCGCCGTCGAATAGATCGTGACTTGCTTTTCCGGGGAAGCGCCGTGCAACAAGAAGACGGAGAACATCACTAGAGTGGAGATCGATGCTAGCAAACCGGCCGGGCGTAAGTGAGACTTCTGCACCCGGCCCTTACTCCAGTGCATAGATGGTCAAACCGCTCAGCAATTTGGGATAGAAGTCCGTGGATTTTTGCGGCAACACCTCTCCGCCGAAAGCGATATCGCGCACCTGCTGCATGCGCGCCGGATTCATCAGGAATGCCACGTTGGCCGCTCCGCTCCGCACTCGCTCCATCGCCTCCGCCGTGTCGCGCACGTAGCTGATGTTCTGCTGGTTACGAATCGACTCCTCCGAAAGTCCCAGCGCCCCCTCCAGCAGACACTTGTGCAGCTGCACAACATCCAGCGACTGTTGCCGCAGCGAAAGGCCACCAAACACAGTCGGATCCGCCTTTGGCCGGTCGAGCAGAAAAACCCGGCTGCCGGTCACGGCCAGCAGCGCCGTGCCCATTTGTCCGGCCTGGCGCAGAATTGCGCTCGCGCGCGACGCGTCAACCGACGAATCCACTTCCTCGACGCTGAAATACGCTTTCGCCGCCGAATGCAAAGCATCCACCGAAAACGATGACAGACTGTGCACCACGCGATGCGTGGGAAGAATCATCAGCCCCGGGCTGTCCATGTTGACGAAGGTCATCATAACCACTTCATAGGGCGCCGGTTCGGGCTCGCTCGAGCGGGTAAAGGGATCCGCCGAGGCTCGTTCGCGCGGGATTCCGCCGAGCGGTGCCGGAGCCGCACTACGCCGTTCATCGCGGTAGTTCAGGGCGGTTTCGTAGCGATGGTGGCCGTCGGCGATAATCAGCTTCTTGTCGCGCATCTTTCCCCGGACCAGGTTAATCAGGCTGGCGTCCGATATCGTCCACACCTGGTGCAAAACTCCATATTCGTCTAGCGTTTCCATCTGCGGTGGTCCGCTCGGCGCCAGTGTGGCTTCCACCTCGCCTCCCGGGTCGCTGTACAGCATGAAAATCTGGCCAAAGTGGGCGCGCGTCGCCCGCAACAGGTTGAGCCGGTCGGCTTTCGGCTTCGACAAGGTCTGCTCATGCCGGAAAACCACCCCTGCGGAGTAGTCTTCGATCTTTCCCAGCGCGATGAATCCCCGCCGCTCGGCCTGGGTTTTTCCTCCCGGTGCGGCAAACCGTTGCACATACAAATAAATGGAGGGGCGTCCATCTTGTAGAAAAATGCCCTGCCGCCGCCAATCGCGGAAATACCCTGCCGCCCGGGAATATGTGTTTTCTGTTTCGTTATCAGAGGTTTCCCGCTTTCCCAATATGATCCGCACCAGGTTGTAAGGACTGGCGGCATGGTAATGCTCTTGCAGTTCAGGAGTGATCTTGTCGTAGGGCTGGGTGACAACGTCGGAAACAGCGGCGCGGGCGGGGTCGTAGCGAAGGGCGCGAAATGGTGAAATGTAGGCCATCAGCCAGAGCGGGCATTGTAACAAGAGCGGTTGCGGTCGCGAGGCAGAGTGCGGATTATTCTCTTCCTCCGGGCAGACTTTTGCGCGGCCCCGAGAATCTAATGCAGCCAGCAAAAAGGCTGACAACGGGTTCCCAAACCTATGATACTATCGCCGCCATTGAGGTAATTATGGCCCGCCAAAGTGGGCGCGGGTCTCCACGGCCCAGAATCCAAGTTCGGCACACTCCTTCGGCTCTTCCCCGGATACGGAAAGTCCCTGTGCCCTGTGCGACCGTACTTACCTTCCTCCTGCTGGTTCTAAGCTTCACCTTTTGCGGATCCGCCAGCTCGCGGGCGCAGAACTCGGTCGACGATGTCCACATCCGGCCGCGAATCGAAAATCCGACGCCCACTCCGGAAGACGGCATTGATCCCGCCCTCAGAACCCATACCAAGCCGATGAAGGTGGACGTGGACCTGGTGCTGGTGCCGGTTACCATCACCGATCCCATGAATCGCCTGGTCACGGGACTCGACAAGGACAATTTCAACCTCTTCGAGGGCAAGGATCAGCAGGTCATCCGTCATTTTTCGAGTGAAGACGCCCCCGTTTCCCTGGGCGTTATCTTCGATATGAGCGGCAGCATGAGCAGCAAGATCGAACGGGCGCGCGAAGCCGTCATCGAGTTCTTCAAGACCGCAAACCCGCAAGACGAGTTCTTTATGATTACCTTCGCCGACAAGCCGGAAGAGATCTCCGATTTCACCCAGTCGGTCGAAGATATTCAGGGAAAACTGGTCTACACCGTCCCCAAGGGACGCACCGCGCTGCTCGACGCCATTTACCTTGGCATCAGCAAGATGCGCCAGGCCAGATATCCCAAGAGGGCGTTGCTCATCATCTCCGACGGCGGCGACAACCACAGCCGCTACACCGAAGGCGAAATCAAATCGCTGGTGAAGGAAGCGGATGTGCTGATCTACGCGATCGGCATCTACGATCATTATTTTCCGACCGAAGAAGAACGCCTTGGTCCTGAGTTACTCTCGGAAATTAGCGAGACCACCGGCGGCCGTGCTTTTACCATCGATAACCCTAACGACCTGGCCGACGTCGCCACGAAAATTGGCATCGAACTGCGCAACCAATATGTCCTTGGATACCGTCCAAAGAATCCGGTGCATGACGGCAAATGGCGTAAGATAAGGGTGAAACTCATTCCACCCAAAGGTTTGCCTCCGCTGCGGGTTTATGCCAAGACGGGATACTATGCGCCTTCGGAGTAGCCGCCTCTCCGTTTTCCTGCTCGCAATTTTCGTAACTACCACGGCCTGGGCGCAGGGCAGTGCCGCATCACAGGATCCCGGCAACCCGACGCCGCCTGCTGCCACGTCCGCTCCCAGTGCGGGTGCGGCCCCCGGCGACACTCCCAAAACAGCCGCTCCCGACCAGACCCAGCAACCTTCGCAAAGCGAAAATAATGGCGTATTCGTTTTCAAAAAGGAAGTCGAAGAAGTGGTGCTGCACGCCACGGTGGTCGATGACAAACAGCACCTGATCACCAATCTCGAAAAGGGTGACTTCACCGTCTTTGAAAACAACCAGCCGCAGACCATCACCTCTTTCCGCCATGAGGACATTCCCGTAGCTATGGGAATCGTCATCGATAACTCCGGCTCCATGCGCGAAAAGCGCGACAAAGTGAACAAGGCGGCTCTGAACCTGGTCCGCTCCAGTAACCCTCAGGATCAGGTCTTCATTGTGAACTTCAACGACGAGTATTATCTCGACCAGGATTTCACCGGCGACATCAGGAAACTGAGCGAGGCTCTTGAAAAAGTCGAAGCCCGTGGCGGCACCGCTCTCTATGACGCCATTGTCGCTTCTGCCGATCATCTGAAGCGCAACGCGAAGCTGCAGAAAAAAGTCCTGTTCGTGGTCACCGACGGGGAAGACAACGCCAGCCGCGAGACCCTGGAACAGGCCGTTCGCCGCCTGCAGGAAGAGAACGGACCCACGGTCTACACCATCGGTTTGTTGGGCGAAGAGAAGCAACGCCGCGCCCGGCGCGCGCTGCAGACCATCTCCGAGCACAGCGGAGGCCTCTGCTTTCTCCCCAAAACTGTCGACCAGGTCGACGAAATCACCAGTTCCATCGCGCACGACATCCGCAACCAGTACACCATCGGATACAAGCCCACCACACCCAAGAGCGCCGGCGGGTACCGCACCATTCACGTCGATGCCAAAGCCCGCGGCTATAAGAAACTCACCGTGCGCACTCGCAGCGGCTACTATCCCGGCGACGAGCGCGCCTCCCAGTAGCGCCGGCGTCCCGCTGGGGCCTTTCGATGGTTGACGCTTCCGTCTCCCTTTCCGTACCCTGTACGGTGACAATGAAAACGATCGAGGGCACTCGACTGCGAGTTGCCGACGACATTACCCAGCTCGTCGGGGAAACCCCCGTCCTGCAATTGAAGAAGCTGGTTCCCGCCGACTCCGCCGACATCTTCGTCAAACTGGAATATCTGAACCCCGGCGGCAGCGTGAAAGACCGCGCCGCCATCGGCATCATTCGCCGGGCCGAGCAGGAAGGGAAGCTGCGCCCCGGGGGCACCATCGTCGAAGCCACCGCCGGCAACACCGGCATCGGCCTCGCCCTGATCGGGGTGAACCGCGGCTACAAAGTCGCCCTCTTCGTCCCCGAGAAATTTTCCGAAGAGAAAGTCATGATCATGCGAGCCCTCGGCGCCCAGGTGACCCGCACACCCGACGCCGAGGGCATGGCTGGAGCCATCCAGCAAGCCAAGGAACTTGCCGCCGGCGATCCCAACGCCTTCATGGCGGCGCAATTCGAAAACCCCGCCAATCCCGATTACCACTACGAAACCACCGCCCAGGAAATCTTCGACCAGATGGAAGGCCGCATCGATGCCCTCACCATCGGCGCCGGCACTGCGGGTACGTTCACCGGTATCGCTCGCCTGCTGAAAGACCGGCTACCGAAAGTCCTGACCTACGCTGTTGAAACCGAAGGTTCGGTGCTTGGGGGAGGAAAAGCCGGCAAACACAAAGTCGAAGGAATCGGATCAAGCTTCATCCCGAAGAATTTCGACCCTACGGTTTGCGACGGTGTCCTGATGGTCACCGATGAAGAAGCCTTCGGCATGGTCAAAAAGCTGGCTGCCGTCGAAGGCGTGCTAGGAGGTTCGAGCGCCGGCGCCAACGTCGTGGCCGCCCTAAGGGTTGGGCGCGAGTTGGGCCCAGGAAAGCGAGTCGTCACCATGATTCCCGACTCCGCCGAGCGCTACCTTTCGAAGAAGATTTTCGAGGGGGGAGTTTGAAAGGAAGCCTTTAGCACTTAGCACTTGGCATTTAGCCAAACCCGCCA
Organism: Terriglobia bacterium; assembly: GCA_963832635.1. Taxonomy (GTDB): domain Bacteria; phylum Acidobacteriota; class Terriglobia; order Terriglobales; family Acidobacteriaceae; genus DATFTE01. Next base: position 51,072 of record CAWHVH010000011.1, read on the forward strand.
CGAATCGGAACCAGCAGAAGCCTCAAAGGGCGAAATGCTAAGTGCTAATTGCCAAGTGCCCTCTAAACCCATGTTCAATAAAAAACCTCCCGCACAGCCCGGCTTCTCCACCCGCGCCATCCACGTCGGCCAACAACCCGACCCCGAGACCGGAGCGGTCAGCGCGCCCATCTATCCCACGTCGACCTACGTGCAGCAGGGCATTGGCGAGCACAAGGGGTACGAATACTCCCGCGTCTCCAACCCCACCCGCACCCGCGTGGAGGAAAATCTCGCTGCGCTCGAAGGCGGCATCGGGTCGCGCGTCTTTGGCAGCGGCATGGCCGCCATCAACGCTATCACCACCATGTTCAAGTCGGGTGACCACATCGTCTGCGGCAACGATTTATATGGAGGAGTGCCCCGACTCTTCAATCAAGTCCTCTCCGAGTTCGGCCTGGAATTTACCTACGTCGATACCGCGGAAGCCAGAAACGTCGAGCGCGCCATCCGCCGCAACACCCGCATGGTGTACATCGAGACGCCGACCAACCCGCTGATGTCGATCACCGACATCGCTGCCGTCAGCCAGATCTGCCGGAAAAAGAAAGTCGACCTGGTGGTCGACAACACTTTCATGTCGCCCTATTTCCAGCAACCCATCGCGCTGGGCGCCGACATGGTGGTCCACTCGACCACCAAATTTCTTAACGGACACAGCGACGGACTGGGCGGAGTCGTCGTCTGCACCCGACCCGAGCAGATGGAAAAGCTGGCCTTCATTCAGAAATGCGCGGGGGCGATTCTTTCCCCCTTCGAGTGCTGGCTGATTCTGCGCGGGGTAAAAACCCTGGCCGTCCGCATGCAACAACACGACCGCAGCGGTCGCGTGGTCGCGGAATTCCTGGCAAAGCATAAGAAAGTCCCGAAAGTGTTTTATCCCGGACTGCCGGACCACCCGCAGCACGAACTCGCCCAGCGCCAGATGACCGGCTTCGGTTCGATGATCACCTTCGAAACTGGATCACTCTCGAACGCAAAGAAGATGCTAAAGAAAGTTCGCGTCTGCTCGCTGGGAGAATCGCTCGGCGGAGTCGAGACGCTAATCTCCCACCCCGCCACCATGACCCACGCCGCGCTGGGAGAAAAAGGCCGCCGCGCCATCGGCATCACCGACGGTATGGTCCGCATCTCGGTCGGCATCGAAGATGTCGAAGACATCCTCGCCGACCTGGACCAGGCCCTGAACGCCATCTGAGTGTGGACGTCCAAGATGAAAACCGCAGGGGACGCTGAGGTCGCAGAGTTTTATGAATAAAGACTCAGCGTCCCCCGCGCCCCCAGCGGTTTTCATCCCCAAAATTAAGCTAATCTAGAAACCGTGAACCAGCGCGAATGGAACGCCGACACTTACCACCGCGTCTCCGGCCCGCAGGTCAGTTGGGGTAAGAAAGTTCTCTCCCGCGTGAAACTGCAGCGGTGACGAACTCCTGCTCGACGCCGGATGCGGCACCGGACGCCTCACCGAAGACCTGCTGCAAGCGTTACCCCACGGACGCGTCGTCGGCGTCGATCTCTCCCAGAACATGCTGCGCACCGCCCGCGAACACCTCGCCCCTTACGGAAGCAAAGTCTGCTTCGTCGCCGCCGATCTCACCGATCTGCCCTTTGACCGGAGCTTCGATGGCATCTTCAGTACGGCTGCGTTCCACTGGGTGCGGGATCACGAACGCCTCTTCGGCAGTCTGTACCGCGCCCTCAAGCCGGGAGGCTGGCTGATCGCCCAGTGTGGCGGAGGCCCCAACCTCGCCCGTCTGCGGGAACGCGCAAAGGAGCTGATTGCTAATGAGAAATACTCGCAGTTCCTAGGCCACTACCGCGAGCCGTGGGAGTTCGCCGAAGCCGAAACTACCGCCGTTCGCCTGCGCCGCGCCGGATTCGTCGACATCGCAACCAGCACGGAGCCCGCTCCCACCACCTTCGAGAGCGCCGAAAAGTTTTCCGAATTCATCCGCAACGTGGTCCTCCACCGTCACCTTGAACTCATTCCAGACCAGGCTGCCCGCGATGCCTTCGTCGCAGAGCTGACAAATCAAGCCATGAAAGACGACCCTCCGCTCACGCTCGATTACTGGCGATTGAACCTGCAAGGAACTGTCCCCGCAAAATAAAACCGCGGAGCCAGTCTGCCATGCTCACCGCACCGAATCTCCAATCCACTCCAGATACTCCGCACTCCCATCGTCAACCGCCAGACACACACACTCCGGCAGTTCGTACGTATGCAGTTCCTTGATCGTCTCCCGCACTCGCACAAACGCTGCCGCGGTCGTCTTGATGATCAGCAGCCACTCCAGCGCCTGCTCGATTTCCCCCTCCCAGCGGTACACCGACTCCACTTGCGGCACCATATTCACGCACGCTGCCAGCTGCCGCTCCACCAGGCCGCGCGCAATCTTTTGGGCTTCTTCCTTCGTTCCCGCCGTGGTTAAGACGATTCTCTTGTCAGTCATATAAAATCACTCGTTGGTCGAAAACCATTCTATCCGTAGAGACGCAGGTTATCTGCCTCTCCCCGTTTTCATCATAGAGGCTTTATGGCAACCCAAATCAAGTTCGGTACCTCGGGATGGCGTGCCGTCATGGCTGAGGAGTTTACTTTCGCCAACGTCCGCCGCGCGGTGACGGGCATCGCCCGCTATGTGGTTTCGCAAAAGCCCTCCGGCGCCCGCATCATCATCGGACGCGACCCGCGCTTCCTCGGCGAAACCTTCTGCGCAATCGCCGCCGACGTTCTCGCCGCCCACGGCATCACCCCGCTGGTCATCGCCGAGGCTGCGCCGACCCCGGCGATCTCCTACGCCGTCATCCGCGAACACGCCGATGGCGCTATCAACTTCACCGCTTCGCACAACCCACCGGAGTACAACGGAATCAAATTCTCCACTCCCGACGGAGCCCCCGCGCTCCCGGAAGTCACGAAACAAATCGAAGCCAACATAGACCACGGAGCGACGGAGGCCCCGTCCGATCCCGGGCGAAGCCAGGGCAAAGCATCGATCAAAGCCGAGTCCCTCGATCCTCGCGCCACCTATCTCGCCCGCCTCAAAGAGATCATCGACCTCCCTGCGATCCAGAAAGCCGGCCTCCGCGTGGTGTTCGATCCTCTCTGGGGAGCCGCCCGCGGATATCCTGACTCGCTTCTCCGCGACGCCGGCGTCGAAATCGCGACCGTCCACGATACCCGCGACGTGCTTTTCGGAGGACACGCCCCCGAGCCCGACGATCATCTGCTTGAAGCCCTGCGCTTCAAGATGCGCGAAACCAAAGCCCACATCGGCATCGCCACCGACGGAGACGCCGACCGCTTCGGTATCGTCGATGAAGACGGCACTTTCCTCCAGCCCAACTACATCATCGCGCTGCTGTTCGATTACCTGGTCGAGACCCGCGGCTGGCGCAACGGCGTCGCCAAGTCGGTGGCCACCACCAACCTCATCAATGCTCTCGCCAAATTCCACAAAGTGGAACTGCACGAGACTCCGGTGGGCTTCAAGTACATCGGCGAACTCATCAAGCAGGACAAAATCTGCATCGGCGGAGAAGAAAGCGCCGGATTGTCGATCCGATACCACGTTCCCGAGAAAGACGGCATCTTAGCCGGGCTGCTCTGCTGCGAGGCAGTGGCGCGCCGGGGCAAATCTCTAGGCCGCCAACTCGAGGAGCTATTTGTCAAAGTTGGTTCCTCTTATCCGCAACGCGAGAACTTCCGCTTGACGCCGGAAGTGCGGGAGAAGTTCACTGGTAAATTGAAGGATCAGCCGCGCGAGTTCAACGGCCGCAAGGTCGCCGAAGTGGTACGGACCGACGGGTTGAAACTTGTGTTGGACGACGGATCCTGGGTTTGCTACCGCCTCTCGGGTACCGAACCGGTGGTTCGCGTGTATTCCGAGGCGGGCAGTCAAGCAGCCCTCCAGAAGTTGAGTGCGGCAGCCAGACAATGGATTTTCGACTGAAGCAGTTTCCGAAGTTACGGGTTCTGCCGCGACCGAATGACAGTTTGCGTGCGCTCGTCGACCGCGCTCCGCAGGCGGAAGCGTTCGCTGACCGGGGGTTGGAGAAACTTCGCCCCGCTCGCGCATGGCTCTACCATTCCCGCCGTCGTCTGGCCACCGCGGGGGTCATCGTGCTGGCCACGTGGCTGTCGTTGCACGTCCTGTTCGGAGCCAATGGCATGGTGGTCTACCGCCAGAAGCGCGCCGAATACCAGCAACTGCAAAGGCAGCTGCAGGATCTGCAATCGGAAAACGACCACTACAACTCCCAGATCAAAGCCTTGAAGAGCGATCCCGAGGCTCTCGAGAGAACTGCGCGCGAGCAACTGCACTACACTCGTCCCGGGGAAGTCGTCTACGTCGCTCCTCCGCCGGTCCGCCCCCAGCCTCCCGCCAACGCCACCGCCCGCAAGTAGCGTCACACCCTCCTGTGATATAGTTGCCAGCATCCAGCGGGGAAAGCAGGGCGGTAGCTTCTTCCGCAAGCGACTTTCAGAATTGTGCCTGGCAGCGGAGGCGTGGGGTAACGCAAAGCGATTTCCGCCCAAACTGTGGCTCTGGCCGCAAGAACTTCTAAGGAGAACATCTCATGAAAAAACTGTGGTTGGTCCTGGTTGCGCTCTCGTTGTTCTTCATGGTGGTGGCTGCGATGGCCGCGGATATGTCCACCGTGAACGGCTATGTCAGTGATTCGAAATGCGGCGCCAAGGGTACCAGCGAGAAGCATGCCGCTTGCGCCAAGAAGTGCATCGCCGCCGGCGAAAAAATGGTGGTGGTCACCGATGGGACCGACAAGATTCTCACCGTCGACAACCCCGCCGCGCTCGAAGGCCACGAAGGCCATCATGTAGCCGTCACCGGAACCGTGACCGGCGACATGATCCACGTCGACAGCGTCAAGATGCTCTGACGCTTCTTCAGAGAAACAAAAAGGCGGCCCGCGTTCTGGCCGCCTTTTCCATGCTTGTCACCCTGAGGACGGACCCCTACCCCCAGTTCTCCCTGTCCCTACCGCACCACTCCTTCGAGCGGCGAACTCGCCGTGGCATAGAGTTTCTTCTGCATCCGCCCCGCCATGTACGCCTGCCGCCCTGCCTGCACCGCGTGATTCATGGCTTCCGCCATCAGCACAGGATCCTGCGCGTTCGCGATCCCCGTATTCATCAACACCGCATCGGCGCCCAGTTCCATCGCGATGGCGGCATCGGACGCCGTCCCCACGCCCGCATCCACGATCAGGGGCACGCTGGTGATCACTTCGCGCAGGATACGGATGTTGGCGGCGTTCTGAATTCCCAGGCCGCTGCCGATCGGCGCCCCAAGCGGCATCACTGCGCTCGCGCCCGCATCCAGCAATCGCTTGGCAAAGACGATGTCATCGGAAGTGTAGGGAAGTACGGTGAATCCTTCCTTCACCAAGACGCCCGTCGCTTCGAGCGTTGCCTGCACATCGGGATAAAGCGTCGCCTGGTCGCCAATCACCTCGAGCTTCACCCAGTCGGAGAGTCCGACCTCGCGCCCCAACCGCGCCGCGCGGATGGCTTCGTCCGCGGTGTAGCAGCCGGCGGTGTTCGGCAGCAGAAAGTATTTCTTGGGGTCGATATAGTCGAGCAGTGACTCTTTGCTGCGGTCGAGATTCACCCGCCGCACAGCGACGGTGACCATGTCGGCACCGCTGGCTTCGAGCGCTCGCGCGGTTTCTTGAAATGACTTGTACTTGCCCGTGCCTACGATCAGGCGGGAACGAAATGACCTGCCGGCAATCACCAATGCGTCCGTCATGGCTTCCATTGTAATCAAAAACCGGGGCGCACATTCCTCAGGAGGAAACCGCCGTACAGCCATCAGTAAAAATTCCCAAAATGGGCTCGTTTAGTATATCTAGAAGCTATTCACTGCGTAGAGGGCTCCAGGAGGCGCTCACTGTCGCAAGATGGCCTTCGCGTCGGCCGGGCTCTCAACTGTCGCCCTGCGGGCCTGGAAACTGGGTTTAATGGGCATTGTAGGCGATCACCGGGTGTCGGTTGTTATGCCAAAACAGCCCATAACGAAGAATCAATAACTTAGCCGGAAGTGAAAGACCAGGCTCCCGCGCCGCCGCCCAGCCTCACGGAACTTTGGGTGGCGCACCGCTTCAGCGCGAGCGCCTTCGAGCGAAAAGTCTGTTGCTGTAGCAAAATAGACCGATGGCCAGCGTTCGGATCGACAAATGGCTTTGGGCCGCGCGTTTCTTCAAGACGCGATCGCTCGCCGCGCGCGCCTGTGATCTCGGCAGGATTCAATTCCATGGTCAGCCCGCCAAGCCGGGGCGCGAAGTGCATATCGGAGACATGCTGCGCGTAACCAACGACGCCGGGGACTTCGAGATCGAAGTCTTGCTCCTGAGCGAAGTGCGCGGCCCGGCTTCGGTGGCGCAAACTCTGTACCGCGAGACCGAGGCCAGCCGGGAACTGCGCCAGAAAGCCGCAGCCGAGCGCAAAGCCATGAAGCAGTTCGAACAGTTACCCGCGGGCCGCCCCGACAAACGCGACCGCCGAAGAATCATCCAATTCCGCGGACGAGGATAGCGGGTCGGCGAGGGCACGACTTCAAGTCGTGCGGATAAGCCTGTGATTTTGATTATGGCAAAACTGCGAACTCTCTCTAGCCAGCCATGCCCTCAGGCGCTAAAGCGCAAATCATTGACGATCTCAGTTGCACGACTGCACGCCGTGCCCTCGCGGAGCCCATGCCGCGAAGACAGGTTGGGCTGTATTCTCGCGGTTCCTAGGAGACGGAGTGCCAGTCGAATCGGCAATGCTGACATTGTTTTGCTTTCGGGGTTCTCGCCAACAGTCCGCATTGGGGACAGTGGTTCAGGAAGACTTCGTTCGCATGCTCGGCAAGAATTCGAGCAGCTACTCGTTTTTCAAACTCATCGAGGCCGTCGCCGGCCAATCGCAGAACCTCCGGGTCGTCCGATATCCGAAGTCGCAAACGGCTGGCCCGAGCTTCATCTTGGGCTGTGCGATCACTTCGTCCATGCGTCACCTTCATGGCGCTGAGAAGGTGTGAATAAACCCGGCGCTCCGTTGCGTTCATCAAGTCTTGATAGAAGCGAACCACGTAATTTGCCAGTTGCCGATCCATTGTTGCGCCACGAGCCAAACTCAAAGCCCAAAGCCTAAGGCCGGGAGCCCGCCGCTTCCGCTTGCGCGTACATGTCTTCGATTTCCCCGCGATAGCGGTCTTCCACCACCCGCCGTTTCAGTTTCATGCTGGCGGTAAGGGTTCCGTTCTCGGCAGAAAATTCGTCCGCGATCAGCAGCACTCGCTTCAGCTTCTCAAAGCGTGCCAGGTTCTGATTCAGATCGGCGACAATGCCTTCATACATCGCCAGCACCTTGGGATCGCGAATCAATTCCTGCCGCGACGAGAATTTCACTTCGTTGTTGCGCGCCCAGTCTTCAAGCAGCGGAAAGTACGGTGAAATCAGCACGGAAGGGAACTTGCGCTTATCTCCGAGAATCACCGCTTCGGCGACCAGAGCATTGTGCTTCAGAGAATTCTCCAGCGGTTGCGGCGCAATGAACTTGCCGCCCGAAGTCTTGATCAGGTCTTTCTTGCGATCGGTGACCGATAGAAATCCATCGCTGTCGAGGTTGCCAATGTCTCCGGTCTTGAACCATCCGTCGACAAAGGCGTTTCGGGTTTCTTCAGGACGGTTCCAGTATCCGTGAAACACCGACGGTCCGCGCACCAGAATCTCGCCATCGTCGGCGATGCGCACTTCGACGTTCGAAAGCGGCTTGCCGACTGTCCCTAGCTTGTGCGCCTGAGGATTATTGACCGCGATCACGGGAGAAGTTTCCGTCAACCCGTAGCCTTCATGAATGCGGATGCCGATGTCGGCGTACCATTCGGCAAGTTCGCGTCCCAGAGGGGCGCCACCGGAGATAAAAAGCCGAGCGTGTCCACCCATGCCGGCGCGGACTTGCAAGTAGACAAGCTTGTTCGCAAGTTTCCAGAAAGGCGATGAAGGTTCTTTGCCGGCAAGAATCTCCGCCCGATGCGCCCGGCCGACCGACAATGCCCAGCCGTAGATCCAATCTTTCGGGAAGCCTTTGGCCTTCTGATCCACCTGGGTATGTATTTTTTCGTACACCCGCGGCACGCCCACAAAAATCGATGGCTTCACTTCGACGAGCGCCTGCGAGAGTTGCTCCACCAGCGGCACATATGCCAGAGTCACGCCGTGATAGAGCATGGCGAAATCCACGTGCCGCGCCGTGACGTGAGACAACGGAAGAAAAGAAATGCTGACGGCTCCAGGAGTGACACCGAAATCCGTAAGCGAGCAGGCGATGTTCGACGCCATGTTGCCGTGCGTGAGCATGGCGCCCTTGGGGGTGCCGGTGGTTCCGGAGGTGTAGATGATCGTGGCCAGGTCGTCCGGTTCTAGAGACTTGGCTGCTGCGTCGAACTGCGGATCAGGCTGTTGCGGTCCTTCGTGCATCAACCGTTCCATGGGGAAGGCGTGGGTGGTTTCCACCGCATCCATCACGACGATTCTTTCCACCGGGGTCTGATCGAGGACGGCGAGAACTTTCTGTAACTGCTTCTCTGAGGAGACGAATACGACGCGGGCGCTGGCATCGCGAAGAATGTAGGCGGTCTGCTCGTCGGTGAGCGTCGCGTAGATAGGAACCGTGACTCCTCCGATGAGGAGCACGGCAAAGTCCGCAATCGTCCACTCCGGACGGTTTTCGCTCAGAATCGCAACCCGGTCTCCACTTACAATGCCCCATGCTTTCAGAGTCCTGGCGACCCCGACGACATCCCGGTAATACTCTCGCGAGGAAATGGGAACCCAGTCGATGGGCTGGCGGCTGATGACGACACGGTCGTCACTGCGCCCGACGACAGTGAAGAAAATGTCGTTGAGGGTCCGTAAATTCATTTGAGGCGGGATATTGCGCTCCAGGGGAAATGTACTGTTTTCCAGCCCTGTTCCGCAACGGCCCGGAAGGGGTACGGTTGACCCTAGACTGTTGGCAGATTAGGCTCTTACCAGGTCTTGAAGAGGGGAGTTCCATGCGAAAGATGGCAATCGGCATGTTCTCCGCATGCCTGCTGCTCGCGCTTTTTGTCCAGCCGTTCCAGGGACAAGAGGCGAAAGCGGCGGCTGCGCCTCCGGCGTTGAAGGTGGGCGACAAAGCGCCCGATTTCAAGCTGCAATACTTCGACGGCACGGACTTGAAAAACGTCAGCCTGAACGACTACCACGGCAAGAAGAATGTCATCGTTGCCTTCTATATTTTTGCCTTCACCGGGGGTTGAACCCAGCAAATGAAAAACTTCCAGCAGAATCTGCAAAAGCTGGAAGCCGCCGACACCCAGGTCCTGGGTGTGAGCATGGATAGCCCCTTCGCCAACAAGGCTTTCGCCGATCAGATTGGTGTCACTTTCCCGCTCCTCAGCGATTGGGGCGGAGAGGTCACGCACAAATACGGCGTTTACGTGGACAAATACAAAGCAGCCCGCCGGGTAAACTTCCTGATTGGTAAAGACGGAACCATTCTGGAAGAACAAATCGACCGGGAAGCGATTGATCCGACAAAAATCGTGGACGCGTGTCAGCGTCCCAAACTGAATCATTAACCCTAAGCTGAAATAGGAGCGCCGAAATTCTGGTGAGTTTGACGCTGTGAAGTGGGGTTGTTATGATGACTTCGCGGGGTGGAGCAGTCTGGTAGCTCGTTGGGCTCATAACCCAAAGGTCGGTGGTTCAAATCCACCCCCCGCAACCAACGCAATCATAAGGTTACGGGCAATTGGGCACTTGTAGCGACTGTCCAAAACTGTCCAATAAGGGGAACTGACACACAGTTCCCCTTATTTATTGAATGGAGACCTCTTGATTGGCAGACCTTTGCAAGAGGCGTTGCACGATAGGCCGATTGGCCTTGCGCTTGGCCAGGACTGAGGCATTGCCGTACTGATCCATGGTGGTCGAAACATGCGCGTGTCGCATGAGTTTCTGCTGTACGCCCACGGGTGCTCCGGTTTCGTCCAGCCACGCACGATAAGTGTGGCGGAACGTGTGAAACCCGATCCTGCCAAGTCCCAGTTGGAGACCTGTCGGAACCAGGTAATCGGCACGAATCGAATCGGCATGATACGGCCGGCCGGTCACCGGACTCGGGAAAGAGCCATCGCTCCTCGGAATCGAGACAGAGCGCTTGCCATTTCCTCAGTTCGAGGATATTCAAGTTCGTGGAATCGCAGAGCGTCGAGCTTAGCTTCTCCGAGCGAATTGCTCCCGCAAAGGGTCTCTCGCATGGCGGGAAGATTACGCTCCTATCCGGGATGCAGCCAGCCGAGGAGTTTTCGACGCTTGTCCATGAGATCGCCCACGAAATGTTGCATCGGGGCGACCGACGCACGCTGACCACCAAGCAAGTCCGCGAAACTGAGGCCGAAGCCGTGGCTTTTGTAGTTTGCCAATCGGTCGGACTTCAAAATGGAACCGCGTCCCAGGACTACATCCAGCTTTGGCACGGAGACGCCAATCTTTTGCGCGAGAGCTTGGAAGCCGTTCAACAAACAGCTGCCGTGATCCTCGGGGGCATTGCCCCCGAGGATGTCACACCCCGCATGCAACATTAGCGAGTGTTGCCGGCAAAGACCTACGGATTCTCAGAATACCCTGATCTACACTTCCAATAACGAGGAGTATCACTCATTCAGCGGATGAAAACGCTCAATTTACGATTTCGGAACAGTCGATACTTTCTACTAACATACTTTGTTAAGTAGGTGTATAGTTACCCGCACTTCACCGGGCCCCCAAAGGTATTTCAAATAGAGGGTTCCTCATGTCCGCTGCGTCTCGTCTAACACCTTGCTGGATTTGCTCACTCACTATCATCGCATCGCTTTTTGCGCTACTTTCGCAGGCAACCGCACAGTTACCCGAGTGCTCGCTCGCGAAGACGAACGAAAGTTGCACAATTCTCATCGACCGTGGAAACCCGGTCGCACCACCCACAATTCAGATGTATTCGGGCGAGAGCATCACGGTTGTGCTGCAAAACCCGAAGGAGTTTGAACGTTATTTCTTGGACTACCAAAGCGGCGCAGCGACTCTGAAACCCGATGTTGCATCCAGTATTGTGCAGGGATTGCTGCCATCGCTGCAAAAGATCGGTGAGTTTAAGGCTCAATCACGCAGTTTAAGGCTGCCTCCCGTACCAGACCCGTGCCTCGCGATTGCGAATAGCGCTGTGCCTAAGCCAGGGCAGGAATTGGACGATACGGTCGACCTGTCCGATATCTGTCTAGGACAACTGGCTAGGAGTGCAATCGACATCTATCAAAAACTTGAACCCTATGTTGCACCGGATTCGCTGACGCCATTAGGAACCGTCAGAGGAAATAAGCCATGCCAACTTCAGGATTGCATCCAAGCATTCTTGACTTCGGAAATTTCTTTCTCGACGAAGATTGCAACCATCGCGAAAGATCCAACGCTAAACAACACGACGAACGCGACGTACGATGCTGACGTCCAAGGTATCGCGACGTTGACCGCGAAACAGAAGGCGGCGGATTCCATCGCCTCCGACCTTCAGGGCTACAAGCAACGACTTGCTGACCTTCCATCCACCGCCGATCTTTCACAGTGGGGATTTAGGAACTGTGCAAGTTTTATCAAGATAACTAACAACCCAGGGGGAGCTGCCGCTCAATGCGTCGCCATTGAATCCCGATCAGATACCGCAGGAGTTTACCAGGACATGGTGACGCGGACGGTCACGTACGCTCTGGATACCTACAACCTTGTTTCCAATCCACAGGAAGCTTCTCCCGATCCAAGCAAAAAGAAATCAATTGCCACCATCACCGTTAACTTTGCAGAAACGCCGAAGGCGGTCACTTCAGCTTTGCGGTGGGAAGCGTCGGCGGGGGCTTTTTTCTCGTCTCTGCCAATTCGCTCATTTGCCGTGTCGCCTATTTTTACAAATGGAGCCATCACGGACAAGGTTATCTCTCAAAATGTTCTGCACCCGACAGTCGTTCCATTCGCCGCGGCTAACTATCGTCTAACGAACGATCTGGGGTGGACAAAGTGGAAATCAAACTTCTACTGGACAGGAGCTGTCGGTATCAATCCGAATACGGTTTCAGCAGACTTCGCGACAGGACTTTCCCTCTCCTGGCGCGCATTGATGGTGAGCGCGTTATGTCACTTCGGACATGACGTACGCCTCACGCAGGGCCTTACTGTCGGACAGAGTCTCGGCGCCGGGTTTAATGGGAGTCTTCCGACCGAGACACGATGGACCGCGAAAGTTGCAGTAGGGCTGAGCGTTAGAGTCCCCTCCATCACTGGAAGATAAGAGAGTCAGGAGGGCCGAATCAAGGCGTTCTCAAAGCAACACGCGCGATCCATAGGAGGAATGAAGATGAAGCTTAACTGGTTTGCTGCGTCGTTGACCTGTGTCATCCTAATCGGCTCGGTCAGCAACGGCCAAGATTCAACCGAGAAGCCAATCAAACCTGCGCCGACCGCCACCGGACGCGCGCTACAGCGAGGCGGTGAGACATCCGCACAGCCGCACAAGAATACCAACCGGATCGTCGGCGGTATTACTTCCGCAGGAAGGCCGTTTATGGCGGCACTTCTCTACGAGAAGGATGGGCAGCTGTACCAATATTGTGGTGCCTCTGTTGTCGGTGACCGGTGGTTGCTAACAGCTGCACATTGCGAAGTGAAGGAAGGTGAATGGGCGGTTATCAACCGGTCCGATTTGCAGGCGCCTGGGGGCGTGAAGCTACGAGTAGAGCATGTTTTCACCCACCAACAGTACAACCCAAGCACACATGACAACGATATCTCGTTGCTGAAGCTCAGCGGTGAGATTTCCACCGCCATTCCACGCTTGACTTTTGCTGCCCCGCCATCGCCGGGCACAAAAGTGATTACCGCTGGCTGGGGTTTGACCACGGAGGGCGGCAAGCAGTCATTAATACTTCGCGAAGTGACGGTGCCAATTGTAGCCAGCAAGCAATGTAAATCAAGCTACAGTGAACTGACTGACAATATGATTTGTGCTGGCGAAGTCGGCAAAGACTCCTGTCAGGGTGATAGCGGGGGCCCATTGTTTGTCGATAGCGGTAACAATGTTCAGCAAATCGGGATTGTGAGCTACGGTGTTGGCTGCGGACGTAACGGGTTTCCTGGTGTTTACTCTGAGGTCGATCATTACCGACCCTGGATTACGACCACGATGAACCAGTGAGTAGGAGGCACATGAAGGCAGTCATCCGACAAGTGGTGGTGTTGATCATCATCGCTTTCCTTGGACCGAGAGTTTCACTTGGACAAAGCACTTCGTCCAACCAACTCTGCGCCGAGCATCCACCCGTTACGCGTGATGAAGTCATCAAGGCACGAAACGCAGGCCGCGGGATTCGCCAGCAATATATTTTAGATCGCGGCCCCCGTCCGCCAGGACACGAGGTCGCGGCACTTCCTGATCAGGGCGGCGGAGATTGCCCAACCGAATTCACACCTCGCGGCAGCGCTGCTGCTGCCGTCGGAGCGTTGCTCTATGATGGACAAATCCATTGCTCCGCGGTCTTGGTGACTCGCACCATGATTTTGACCGCTGCTCACTGTATTCAGGGTTTTGATGAAAACAAATTCGAATTCGTGCTTGGCCTCGACTCACATCATCCAATTCAAATATCGAAGATCTACAGTGCAGAGGTTCATCCCCACTACGACGAGGGGCATTTCGGTGTAAACGACATCGCCTATGCCTATTTGAACTATCAAATTACTGAGGCGACTCCCGTCGACCTGCCCGACGAAGTTCTCCCGCGAACCGGGAACGTTTCAGTTCTGCACGTCGGTTATGGGATAGCCGGCGCACAACCTGGCGCTCGCCGTTGCGTGAACATCCCTGTGTTGGATCGGTGCGACGACAGCTTTGATTACGCCACAGCGAACATGAACACATGCAATGGCGATTCAGGTGGCGCGGCTTTTCGGAGTACCGGTGAAAAAGTCCTGCTGGCGGGACTAACCGATTGGGGAGACGACGCCTGCACTCAATTTGGTGTCGACGTTGACATCGGCTATTACGTCGACTGGATCCAGGCACGGAAGAGCCAGGCACCACGGAATATGGCGTATGCGCACGGGTCGAGCCCTGGGCACGAAGACCCTTGGCCGCAAGTCCGGATGAGGTGTTGACGAAACTCGATGTAGATAAGTTTGGCGCCGAAGGAAGATTCAATAGCATGTATAGGGGGCGTTGGGTGACGTGGGATGCAACAGTGGAGGATGTTGCACCTCGAAATGAGGACGAAATTCCGGGAACCTGCAGCGTGATTGCGACTGCTGGACGAAGAACGAAGCTATTGCTGCACCAATATCTAGATGGTCGCTCTCTCGCAGCAAACAGCCACATTCGGTTCACAGGGCGGTTAGCGCAGATCGGCCCCCGGTGGATTGATGTCGTTTTGCCCGAGGCCGTGTCGACCCCTCCTCAAACGGTTGCTGCCACCGTGGGCGAATATGTACTTGCGCGCCTGGCAGTCACTACACACGAGGTTCGTGAACGGCGGTCGAGAGACGTACGCTTGGAAAGTCGCCATGGTTCGTGGTCAGGCAGGGTTACCGAATGTTTACCCGTCGCCATAGAACTGCCGTGGCACCTAGATCGCAGCGTTCCGATTACATTTGTAGCCGCTCACAAGGATCACGCAGACTATCTGGGCTCTGCGCAGAATCAGACGGACCAAGGATTTTGTGTTCCTCTATGGGCGGAGGGCTACGGCGGTACCCAAATGTTGGGTGCCACCGTGGATGCCGGCATGCTTGGTGTGATCTCGGGAAGTGTTCAATTCGGTGTTGTGAAGAATGAAACGGCTATCACGCGAGTGCCGATCTCGGCAGGACCGATAACGGACACCGCCTCCCTGAAGATCCCTCTTCCAACGCTTGACAAATACGAAGTACAACTCAAGCTTCGAGACGGGAAAGAGCAGACGTTCACTGAGTCCGGAAGCCTAGGCAAAGTAGCAATCAATTGGGCCGATGGAAAAGTGGAATTGCATTCGAACGCAAAACAGCAGTGACGACCACCGTCGTTCCGCGAGGGGGTTGACGAGAGTTTCGACCTCCTTTTTTATAGCGATTGTGAGAAACTATTCCTTCGGGTATGGGTTACAAGTAGAACTCGATTCTGTACGCGCCCCTTCGTCGCCGCTGCTTCTCTGAATTCCTTTCGGTGAGTCTCTCTTGTGGCCCGAGGTATCTCCAAGCGGACGGGGCTAGCAATCGCCGTCGTCATAGTCTTAGTGGTCACCTGGTTCTGCCACGCCTACTCAAGGCACCAGATGTTTCTCCGCAATCACATCCGATCCACAACGGATTTGTCGGACCCTCGTAAGTTGTTGGCTGCCGCCGATCACTTCTATTGGTTAAATAACGGTCCAGCAGCAGCACCCCTCTTTGCCAGAGCTGAAGAACTGTTCGCTGCCGAGGGCGACAGTCGAAAGGAGATCTACGCGAGGGTGGGACACCTCAGGTCACAAGCCGAAACAATGTCGTTTGTGGATCTTTCGCGCATTCTGGACGAGCAACTCCATACTCCGATAGTCCAAAACGACTCAAGGCTGCGCCTGTGGTGCCTGATCGCAAAAGGCTATACCGACATTGAAATTGACTATCGCCTCTCAAAGCGCGATTGGCTAGCAGCGCAGGACATCGCAAAGAGTCTGGGCGAGAGCCAATGGGTCACGCGCGCTTCCGGCGAATTGGGCCTTATTGCGTTTTTAGAGGGGAACCCAGGACGAGCGGCCAGACTCCTTGGCGGCGCCCTCCTGTCGACCATGACAAATGGCGACACTGCCGGCCAGGTACGCTTTCTAGAATTACTCGGAAGAGGTTTTGAAGAAGTGAATCGCCACGCGGAGGCGTTGAGGTTCTTTGAGAGAGCTATCAAGCTAGCGGAGGCTGATCCGGATTGCGGGCTTCCGTTCATGGGATATGAGGGAAAGGCGCAGGCCCTGATCTCGCTTGGTAAAACGCAAGAGGCGAGGTCGGTGCTTGAGGGTGCACTCGCCAAAGCGCGGTCACAAGAGAAGCGCGGCCATGAGGCCGAATTGCTCATTCGTCTCGGAAGGTTGGCGGCACAAACCGGAAACCGCCAGCAGGCCATGACGTATTTGGAAGACGCCGGCCAATTCGCGACGAAAGTGCAGTTTTACAGAATCGAAGCCGACGCCATGTACGAACTCGCGCAACTCTATCGCGATGCCGGAGATCTATCCACAGCGGGCGCGCGTGCCACTCAGGGCGTGACCGCAAGCCAGCAGGTTGGTGATCGTTATTATGTGCCTCGTAATTTGACCATCCTCGCTGATCTAAAAGCACGTCGTGGTCGCTATGCCGAAGCAAAGGCTCTCTACGATCAAGCAGAAGACGTAATCGAAGGGATGTTAACCAGCGTGGATGAGCCGTATTGGAACAGTTCAGTTGTGGCCGCGCAGAGTCAGACTTACGTGCAGCATTTCGAGCTCGTAACCCGCGGAGGAGACGTGCCAGAAGCGTTCCGCGTTTTGGAGCGCGTCCGAGGACGAACCCTCGCTTGGGCTCTCGAAGATCGAAAAGCATTCCCGACTTCGGAATCACAAGAGACCGCGTCATTGGAAACCGATGTGGCCGAACTCCAAGCTCGATTGATGCAGAGCGGCAGTGTCACCGAACGCGAGCAACTCCTGGACAAACTGGTCGAGTACGAGCGACGCCTCGGCTTGGCATGGACAAAGGGAGATGAGGCGAATACACGACTGCCCGCACAACCCGCGCCTTTGAACATTGTGCAGGATGACCTGAAGCAGGATGAAATGCTTCTGGAATACGTTCTTGATGACCCCAACTCCTACTGCGTTTTGATATCACGTAAAGGCGCTTTCGTGAGAGTGCTTCCGACCGGGCGCAAGGAGATCGAGAAATTGGCGCATCAGTATATTCGATGAAATCCGTGGGAAGGCATCGGGAGCGGAGACATCGAAACAACTCTACGGACGGCTATTAAAGCCGATCCCGGAAATTTCCAACGCTGACCGGATTCTGATAGCGCCAGATGGCATATTGCACTTGCTGCCATTTGAGGCCCTTCAAGATAGCCAGGGCCAGTACCTTCTGAAATCGCACACTATTAGTTACGTGCCCTCCGGCACGATTTTGAATACGCTTCGCCGTGGTCAAGAGCACGAGCCTGCCCCGAAACCGCTCTTGGCAGTGGGGGATGTCGCCTATGAGAACCAGAGCGGTGCAGGTAAAGGATTGCCCCGTCCCGGCGTCTGTGCGCGGACGGATCGAACGTGGCATCGCAGACTTGTCAGGCGTCGCCCTCAGTGATCTTCCGCAGACGCGCGAAGAGGTAGAGGAAATCAGTAGAGAGTTTTCTGGTACGGCCGAAGCTGCTCCCCACAACTATGCGAAAGCTGGCTCGCTAGCCTCGACGTGAGGTAGTATTCACGCTATGAAACACGCAGCGGCCGCAGTCCTAGCGCTGTCTTGGTTCGTCAGCGGGGCACAAGGCCAAGTTGTAGAAGGAGGGGTCTCGCGGGTAACGCCCGAGTACTGCTCACAAGTCGAACCGATTCACTCTAACTTTACGCCCGCGGAGGACGTGGTTGTGCGAGGACGCATAACCGACCAGACAACCGCACCCTTTCAGAACTCTCCTATCGAACTTAGACGCTTCATCTCCGAACGCAAACAAGTGACCGTGAAGAAGGTTTCAACAGATGCTGACGGAAGGTTCGACCTGGGATTGGTGAAACGCGGTGACTACCGATTACTGTTGTCTCCACACCGTGGGTTCAAACAGCCGGAGAAACTGGAATGCTCGTCAACCAGAGACTGTACCGTCGACGCGGTCTTAGTCGCAAATCCCACCGATGGACCTGCCGCCGGCTGTCCCATTCGTTGAGCTTCGGGCCGCGTTTTTCCGCAACCTGCTAGGTCTGCCAACCGTTTCTGACCCTCAAAAACTTTGACGCCCAGTTCCCGGCTGTATTCCGCTGCCATCGTTCTTTTCAGAGCCTTCATAATCAGGCTCGGAATCGTACCGTCGTTGGCGAACGCCTCGGCGCAATAATGCACCGGAATACCGGCGGACTTACACAGAAATTCATAATGGGCGGCTTCGTCACTGTCTTGGAAGCGGCCCCAGCGGCTAACATCGTAAACGAGTATGACCTTGTAGGCTGCCGCCCCGCTCACCACGTCTTGCAACAATTGGCGAAGGCCTGAGCGCCGCTTTAGAACAACCCCGCTCTTCGCTGCATCTGCGTAGGTTTGGACTACGGTGAAGCCCGCCCCCTCGGCGTAGCGCTGGATGGCCGCCATCTGATTTTGTAACGAGTATTGTTGGTGCTCAGTGGACATACGCAGGTATTGAGCAGCGAGAATCAGGGGATTGTCGGTCATTGTCAGTCTCCTCAAGATGGAACATCGACCGAATCCACAAAAACTTTCAGTTAGGGCTCAGAGTCCTGTAGCCAATGGGGATGGCACTTTCGAGCCTGTCCAGGTCTATGGCTCAAGCAGTTAACGGCTTGTCGCCGGTGATTTCAACGGTGACGGTATTCTTGACCTTGCGACCGGCCTGAACGGAGTCGGAACGGGAATTCTGGGGGGAAATGTCGATGGCACGTTTTACCGATCTGTACAACTTCGATTATCAGGACTTTGGGTACGGAGTGTCGGCTGCAGATTTCGGTAACAACGGCCCGGCTCGACCTTGCGGCGACAACTAACAACGGAGT
>CAWHVH010000012.1:0-79326 GCA_963832635.1 Terriglobia bacterium
GCGATGATCACGTGGAAGCCGGAGCGCATGACTGCGGCTCCGGCATAGCCTCCGATCAGCGCGTGCGAGGAAGAGGTTGGGAGGCCCCACCACCAGGTAAGAAGATCCCAGACGATCGCCCCCAGCAGTCCCGCGATCACTACATACTGGGTCACCGAGGCGATGTGAATCATGCCGCCGCCGATGGTCTTGGCGACGGCGGTGCCCAGCACAAAGGCGGCCACGAAGTTGAAGAACGCAGCCCACAGCACGGCGAGCTTTGGCGATAGCACACGTGTGGAGACAACGGTGGCAATACTGTTGGCGGCGTCGTGAAATCCATTCAGGAAATCGAACACCAACGCCGTCAGCACAGTAATGATCAGTAGTAGAAGGTCTGAATGCAACAGTCGCTTCCCTGTCGATAAGATTCTCGCGAGTTCAAGCGTTCTTCAGAACTACAGTCTCCAGCACATCGGCGGCGTCTTCCGCTTTATCCGTCGCCGTTTCCAGCACCTCGATGAGTTCCTTGATCTTGATGAGGTTGATGGGATCGGTCTCCTGCTCGAAAAGCCGGGCAATGGCTTCACGCGAAACCTGATCGGCCTCGTTTTCCAGGCGGTTGATCTCCACGCAGTGTTGCAAGATCTCGCCGTCCTTCTGCAAGAGCGAAAGCGCTTTGCCCAGTTCCTGGCTCTGCAACAGGATCAACCGCGCCAAGGCCGCCGCCGCCGGCGGAGGATTGGTGATCTTGTACATGCTGATCCGGGCGCCGGCGGAATTGATGAGGTCCAGCACATCGTCGAGCGACGATGCCAGCCGGTGAATGTCTTCGCGATCAAACGGCGTGATGAAGGTCTGATTGAGCTTGGTCATGATGCCGTGGGTCAAGTCATCGCCCACGTGCTCGATGCGCCGGATTTCCCTGATCTTTTCTTCCACGTTCTGATAGTCGGCGAACAGGTCGACCAACACTCGGGCGCAAGCGATCAAGTTGTCGGAAGTTTGCGAGAACAACGCGAAGAAACTGACGTCTCTCGGAATGAGTCTCATGTTCAGGCAAGCCGCAGGCAGTCTGACCCGCCACCCCGGCATGGATTCGTGGAAGCGAGTCACTATCTCATGCTGGCGCAAACGGAGTCAACTTCAGTCGACAGCGGAACGAGCTAGCGGCGGCGGGGACGCAGGGTACGCAGAGTGCGCCGGCGCAAACCGATTCCCAAAACGGTAAGCAGGGCGAGGACGGAGCAGAACCCGAGTGCCACGCGATGCAGGAAATCGAGCAAAACCCACTGCACACTCATTCCCGGAGTATGCAGCCGATCTTGAAATACGCGAAGTTACGAGTAGGCTAGCACCAGAGTTTGCGGATAAATCGTCCACATTCCTCTCTTCAGAAGAATCGTCCCACCTGGAAATAGAACTTGCGGTGTGCGCGGTCGCCTACACTTCCTCCCATGACAATCGGCCCCAGGAATGTTTGCACCAGAATGGCTGCGCTCACGTCGTTCGGCAGTCGGGATTCCGCAGTCGACGAGAAGGCGTTCCGGTACGCTTTGCCGATCTCGTAGGTGCCAATCAAATAGACGTTGTCCCCGAACAGGGGCGACAACTGAGTGATGCGATGGATGTAGCCGGCCTGGAACAAGAAGTACTGGTTGGTAAGAAATTCATTCGGGCCGTACGCTCCCAGGCGTCCCGGACCGCCCAGCGAAAACGGGGGCAACCCGGTGCCGTCGAACCCGAAGGTCGTCCCTCCGGAGCTCAGCAGGAACAGCGAAGACGGATTCGAGATGCGATGAAAGATGCCCGCCCGGATTTCCGCGAGAGGAAAGTGTTCGGTCGATCCGGGGTTTGCGTCAAAGAAACTGAAGCGCGACTGAATGCGAACGCCCTGGCGAGGCACGGTGGGATCGTCGGTGTGATCGAGGGTATAGCGGAGTTGCGACACTCCCTGGCGTCCGGCTTCGTTGGGAAGGTCCTGCGCTCCAATCTGTTTGCTGAAGTGGAGATGTTCGCCCTGATATCCGAAGCGCAATTCGGAATAGCGGTCGAACGCGATTCCGAAATCCAGGCCACCGCCGAGGTTGCGTTCGCGATAAGTGGCGACACGCACGTCATCGTTGTAGATGTCGAGAGGAGAGGTATTGGCAAAGGCGCGGGGAGCCACGAAGAAGTGGCTGGCCCAGTGCAGAGGATGATAGTACTCGGAGGCGACGCCATACTGAGAACCGGCAATCACATCGTTGCGCCACTCGGAACCGAAGCCGCCGACGTCAAGCAGGGTGATGCGGGCGCCGAGGCTGAAGCGAACATCCTCGTAGTCTGAGCCGTCGATCAATATCAGGGGGTTGATGGTGGGCGGCGCATAGCTTTTTTCGTCGGTGTTTACCAGAAGTCCGGGCTGGCCGTTCTTTTCGACCATCTGGAAACCGGCGCGTTCGAAGCGTCCCAGTCCGGTGACGGTCGTCAGTTCCTTGTCGAGCGTGGCGATGTCCACGGGCTTGCCCACGTTGCCTTCCAGGCTTTTCTGAATTCCTTTTGCGATCACGGGATTCGCGCCGGTCACTTCGACAAACTGGGGTACCGGCACGGCGCGTTCGCGCGCTTCGCGTTGCGCCAGATACTGCTTCCACTCGGCATCGGACAACGCGAAACGCGACAGCACACGGCTGCGCTCCTCAGCCGCGGCATAGCCGAGGGCCATGATTTTTTCCGCTGCGTCGTAGTCGAGGCTGGTGTAGTCCTCGGTGGGAACCGTGATCAGCAGGTCGGCCTTCTCCATGCCTTCGAGTTCGTTGACGGAAATCACCACGCTCACCGAACTCTGCAAGACTGAAAAGACAGACAGCGATTGGTTGGGATCCAAAGGCTTGGTGCGCAGGTGGACGGCGATCACAATCTCAGCGCCCATCTTTCGCGCCACATCGACGGGAAGGTTGTCGAGCAGTCCTCCGTCGACATAGACGTGGTCTCCCTCACGAACGGGACTGAAGATGGCGGGCAGCGACATGGTCGCTCGCAAGGCCTCGGAAAGCGATCCGTGGTCGAACACCGTGGGTTTCCCGCTGACGAGATCACTGGCGACACAGCGGAAGGGCGTGGGCAGTTCGTCAAAGCTTTTCAGCTCGGAGTACGGCAGGGCGACCTTGTCGAGAATCAGTCCAACCTGGTGCCCGGAGTTGAAGCCGCTGGGAAACGAGACCCCGTTTTTCAGTCCCAGTTCCATGGTGTTGGGATAGTCATGCTTGTCCTCTTTGCGACGGAAGGAGAGGTCGCTGTAGGGGGTCTCGTTGCGCAGGGCCTGGTTCCAATCGACTTTGCGGAAAAATTCCTGGATTTCGGCGCCAGACATACCAGTGGAATACAGCACTCCCACGAGCGCGCCCATGCTGGTGCCGGCCACATCGTCAACAGGGATGTGGTGCTGCTCAAACCAGCGCAACACGCCGACATGGGCTAAACCCAGCGCACCACCACCTTCGAGCACAAGTCCAATCCTGGGCCGCGCGTCATCGTGTTTAGCCGGCGATTCCGACGGGACAGAATCGGGCTGCTGGGCCGGGGCAAGGGAACACGAAAGTACGATCAGGGAGAGCAGGACACTTCTCATCGGCAGTTCTCCAGAAGAACGGCAGTATATCGTTTGTTCCGGGTGTCCAGTCACCAGTCGTTGATTGTTGCGCGTGCGTTGTCTGCCGGCGGGAGTCCCGCTACACTGAGAGCCTTATGACAAACCCGTCGCAGCCGAATATCAAGCTGGTGAACACTTCCAATTACCGTGAGAACTACGCCAACAGTGTGCAGGTTCGGGTCAACGTCTGGGACTTCTTTCTGGTCTTCGGGACCTTGCAGCAACAAAGCGAAACTCAGGTTGAAGTACAAAATTTTCAGGGAGTATATCTGAGCCCGCAGCAAGCCAAGGCGCTCGCCTCCATCCTGCAGCAGAACGTGTCGAGCTATGAAAGCACCTTCGGTGAGATCAAACTTGATCCCCGCATGACCTCCGGGCCGGTACACTGACGCGCGGGTGGAATCCCAATCCAGTGAATCGACACCGTCGGGCGCAGCGCTGACCTTCACGCTGCTGTTTCTGGCGGTATTCGCCCTGCACATCCTACTGTTGCGTCTGCCGTATTTCTGGGACGAGGCCGGCTATTACATCCCCGCGGCACGCGACCTGCTGCTCACGGGAAGCCTGATCCCGCACTCGACTCCTTCGAATGCGCACCCTCCGCTGGTGATGGCCTACCTCGCCTTGTGCTGGAAACTGGTGGGCTACACCCCGGTAGTCACGCGAACGGCGATGATTGGAATCGCTGCATTTTCCTTGCTGGGCGTCTTCCGCCTGGCGCGCAGGGTCGCCAACCTCGAAGTTGCGTTGGCGTCCACGATTTGCACGGCACTGTATCCGGTTTTCTTCGTCCAAAGTTCGCTTGCACAGGTTGACCTGGCGGCCGCTGGGCTCACTTTCTGGGCGTTGCATAGTTACGTGGGCGGAAACCGTGGAAGAGCGGCGCTCTGGTTTTCGGCTGCGGTACTCGCCAAAGAAACTGCCTTGCTTGCGCCCTTGTCATTGTTGGGATGGGAACTGCTCAGTCTTTTTTTGAAAGGCAAGCTGAGAGAATCCGTTTGTGGCCCGACCGTACGTAAGTGGCAATCACTTTGGATGCTCTTGCCCAGTGCTCCACTTGGTATGTGGTACGCGTACCACTACCTGCAGACCGGTTTTGTTTTCGGCAACCCTGAATTTTTCCGTTACAACGTCGAGGGGACGCTGCAACCGCTGCGCATTGTGCTGGCTCTTCTCCTGCGTCTCTGGCAGACGTTCGGATACTTGAACCTTTATCTGCTGACGGTCGCGATGCTGCTTGCCCTGTGGCGCGCGCCCCTTCGAGATCCCGAGGGCGAACGTCCACGGATTGCTTTGCCGGCGCAATTTGCGTTCTATTCCGTCATCGCGGCGTACGTGGCGGCGATGGCGATGATCGGCGGAGCGGTATTGGCGCGCTACATGCTTCCAGTCGTTCCGTTGGTCATCATCCTTGCCATTTCCACGCTGCGCCGCCGGGTTCGTTTCTGGAAGGCGGTGGTCGCCATCGTGGCGCTGGCGTTCGTCATCGCTTTGTTTGTGAACCCGCCCTATGGATTCTCGCTGGAAGATAACCTCGCCTATCGTGATTACATTGAGCTTCATCAGGGCGCGGAAGATTTTCTAGAGGCGCGCTTCCCCATGTCGCGGGTGCTTACGGCATGGCCGGCCAGCGACGAACTTACCCATCCGTATCTGGGGTACGTCACCCGTCCCATGCAGGTGTTCCGGATCGAAGATTTTACGGTCGAACAAGTCATGAGCGCGGCCGATGCGCGTTCCAAGTTTGATGTCGCGCTGGTGTTCTCCACCAAATACGAACCCGTGCATCCCCTGCTGGCAGGCTGGCACACCTGGGAACGATGGAAGACGCGGTTTTTTGGATACCATCGCGACGTTCCGCCCGAGGCTGCCGCGCAGATTCTCGGAGGACGTCTGATCTACAGAGAAACGCGCAAGGGGCAGTGGGTGGGCGTGATTGAAATGGAAGAGGTTTACGACGCTCGCGCCGCGACGCGCCCTATGCCATGAGATGGCAGGAGTGGGTCTTCACCACCAGCCAAACCGGATTGCCGGGTTGCAGTTGCAAGGAGTCGCGCGCAGCCAGAGTCAGATGCACCGTGATCTCCACCCCACAGTCAACTCTCGCCTCAACGATGACGTCCCGTTTCTCGAGAGAGACCACATGGCCCGGAATCAAGTTGCGGGCGCTGAGGCCAACTGGCTGAACCGTGGCGAGCAGGATGTCGCCCGCACGAATTCCCACCCTGAGCGCCGCGCCGACTGAGGCTCGTACCAACGGCGTTTCGAGTTCGACATTGCTGCCTGCAAACTTGCAGGTCATGGTTCCGCGGGATTCGTTGGTGGCCGCTACGGTCGCGTCGAAGATGTTCTCAAACCCGGCGAGCTGCGCAATGGTTTCCTGGCGCGGCGCCGACATGACTTCATGCGGCGTCCCCTGTGCCACGATTCTTCCGCTCTCCAGCACCACGACTCGTTCGCCCAAAGCAAAGACTTCGTCGCGGCTGTGGGTGACGTAGACAATCGGGATTTGATGCGCACGGTTCCAGGCGCGAAGATCGTCGACGATCTTCGCCTTGGTGGCGCCATCAAGGGCCGCCAGGGGTTCATCCAGCAGAAGCACACATGGGTCGGTCACCAGGGCGCGAGCCAGCGCAACCCGCTGGCGCTCGCCTCCGGAAATCTCTCCGGGCTTCCGCGAGCCTACATGAGCGATGCGAAACGACTCGAGAATCGCCTCGCTTCGCTGGCGGCGAATGGACTCAGAAAACCCGTCGAGACCGTACTGGACGTTCTGCGTGATGTTCAGGTGAGGAAACAACGCGAGGTCCTGGAAGACGTATCCGATTCTTCTCTGGCGGACCGAGATGTCGACCCCTTGCATTCGATCGAACAAGGTTCGTCTGGCAACGGAGATCGATCCGGAATCTGCGGTGACCAGGCCGGCGATGCAGTCGAGCACCGTAGTCTTCCCTGCTCCGGATGGACCGAAGAGGATGGTGATGCCCGGGGGAGCCGTGAACTCGAGTTGCAGTTTGAAATCTGACCGATCCCTGCGCAGCGCAACGATGAGAGAGTCCGCGCCGCCAGAGGCGCCGCTGGGGCCGGCTATCTCCATGGCCCGCCCACCCATACTTTACGGTTCAGTCCGTACACCACGCACAGCGCGGCAAAAGAAATAAACAGCAGTACGAGCGCGGTCTGATTGGCGGCAGAATAGTTGAGCGCCTGCACCTGATCGTAAATCTCGATGGACACCGTGCGGGTTACGCCGGGAATGTTTCCGCCCACCATCAGCACGACGCCGAACTCACCCATGGTGTGGGCAAAGCTGAGAGCAACTCCAGTTACCACCCCCGGCAACGACAGGGGCAGAATCACGCGTAGGAAGGTCCTCCAGCGCGAGGCCCCCAGGGTTGCCGATGCCGACAGCAAACGGCGGTCGACAGCGGCGAACGATGCCGAGAACGGTTGCACGGCGAAGGGCAAGCTGTAAAGGATTGACCCGATCACCAGGCCTTCGAAAGTAAACGCCAGAGTGTGTCCGGTGAGAGTCTGCCACCAGTGCCCCAACGGACCGTGTGGCCCTAGCGCCACCAGAACGTAAAAACCCAGCACAGTGGGAGGCAAAACGATAGGCAGTCCGACGACGGCCTCGACCAGAAACTTCCAGCGCCAGCGGGAATAGGCGATCCAGTAGGCGATCGGCATCCCGATGACGACCAGGATCGCCGCCACCAGCACTGCCAGCCGGATCGTGAGCCAAAATGCCTGCCAATCCATCGCCGCCAAAATATACCATCCGCGACGGCGGCCCCGCCGTGTAGGTCGTCCATGTTCATCCGTCACAGAAGCGCTCGATCGCGCTTCGCTACGATTCTCTAAGGAGAAGACGCTATGGAGATTCAGGAAGCACTAACGGTGATCCGGGCTCTAGCGGGCGGGGTTGATCCGGAAACGTCCCAGCCTCTCGAAGCCGACTCGATCCTACTGCGGCCACAGGTTGTCAAGGCGTTGAACCGGGCGCTGAGTACGCTCGCTCAACAGGAGGCCAGGGAACGGAACAAGCCGACGAACGCGGGAAGGTATTGGTCGCACGAGGAGGACACCAAAGTGTGCGAGGAAGTGCGCCAAGGCATAGACTTGCACGAGATCGCGAAATCGCACAACCGGAGTGTGGGTTCGATCGTGACCAGGCTGGTGAAGTTAGGAAAGATTGCCCCGAAAACGTCTCCTAACCAAGCGGCTTGAGGGCTTCAGGAGGCTTGTTCGAGAGGTCACTCCTGAGTAACATGACGGCGGGACGAGTACTTCTTTCGCGTTGACGGCCTGTTTCGCGATCAGGATACTGGTTCCTATCCGGTCACGCCTTCGCGCTCCACTTAGGTATATGAAGATAAGTTTACGCAGGACTTCCGCTCGCACTCTCCCCGTGCTCCTACTCCTAATCTTTGGCAACCTGGCGCTTTATGGGCAAGGCGCCAAGATGCAATCTCCGTACGATCCCATCTCGCCAGAGGACGCGGACCATCCTATTCAGCGCGATCTGTGGTTCTACCACGGACGCGTGATTCCGGGGCAATCGAGCGCCGCTCTGCGCTATCGCGCGAATTTGCAGAAAATGCAGATGCGCGCCGCCCGCATTGCGGCGGCACGAAATGCAGGGTCGGCATCGCCCCTGCTCAGCACTCCGGGCACTGGGTGGACTGCCCTGGGTCCGGCGCCGCTGGCTTCGAATGCCACCGGTGTGATCGCCCAGCAGGATTACAACTGGGTTTCCGGCCGCGCCACTGCGGTGGCCATCGACCCGGCGGATACGACCGGGAATACGGTTTACATCGGTGGCGCTTATGGTGGCGTCTGGAGGTCTGCGAATGCAACCAACGGCGGATTCGGCAACGCCAGTGGAGTTGTATGGACGCCTCTGATTGACGACCGGGAGACGCTGGCCGTGGGCGCGATCGCCATTCAGCCGGGAAACGCGACCGGCACGCTCAGTAACGTGGTGGTGGTCGGGACCGGCGAGGCCAACAGCTCCGGAGATTCCTACTACGGGCTCGGCTTCCTGCGCTCGGCCGATGGGGGCAACACCTGGAATCTGATTTCGACTGCCAATAGCGGCTCACTCTCTCTCGACGGCCTGGCTGCCGCGCGCATGGCTTTCAGCACGAAATCGGGCCAGACCAGCACCGTCGTCGCTGCCATGGCAACTTCCGTCGTGGGTTCGCTGGATGGCCTGATCACAGGCGCCACGCAGCGCGGTTTGTATACGTCGACGGACGCCGGCGCGACGTGGGTTTTTAACTCGCTGACCGATCCCGGAGGAGCGGTCAATCCCGCGACTTCTGCGAATTCCGTGGTGTATAACGCGACCGCGCAGAAGTTCTTTGCGGCGGTCCGTTACCACGGCTTTTACAGTTCATCCGACGGCCTCACCTGGTCGCGCCTCGGGGTTCAGCCCGGTGGAGCGGCCTTGAGCACTGCGGCGTGCCCGCCAAACTACCTGGCGGTAGGCACGCCTTGCCCTATCTACCGCGGCGAGATCGCAGTCGTCCCCGGACGCAACGAGATGTACGCCTGGTACGTGGATCTCAACGAAATCGACAGAGGCATCTGGAGAAGCACAAACGGCGGAACTTCCTGGACGCAGATTCCGGAAACCGGCATCACCAGTTGCGGAGAATCGTTTGGGTGCGGAACCTCGCAGGGCTCGTACAATCTGGAACTCGTTGCGGTCCCCAACGGGTCAACCGCTACCGACCTTTACGCAGGCGCCATCAATCTTTATAAGTGCACGCTGGCCACGAACACCTCGACCGCCTGCACCCAGACGGCAAACACGTGGATCAACCTGACTCACGTCTATGGCTGCAGTTCGATTGCGAAAGTGCACCCCGATCAGCACGATCTCGACTTCAGCGTCGTCAATGGCAAAGACATTATGTACTTCGCCAATGACGGCGGAATCTACCGCGCGGTCGACGGATTTCTCGGCCTTGCGACCGGAACCTGCGGGGGCACGAATCAGTTCGACAGTCTGAATCAGACACTCGGTTCCATGACGCAGTTCGTGTCGTTCTCTCAGCATCCCACGGATCCGAAGACCATCCTTGGAGGCACGCAGGACAACGGTTCGCCTGCAACCGCCTCGGCCACTACCAGCACTTCGTGGTTGAACGTAAATGCGGGAGACGGCGGTTACAACGCCATCAACCCAAGCAACCCCACGGAATGGTTCACGGCCAACACCGATGTCACGATTCAGCGCTGCACTTCAGGGATCAATTGCCTGGCGCAAAGCTTTCCTTACGTGGTGCAATCCGCGAATCTCGCCAACGATCACGGCGCTTTCTATACGCCCTACATCCTCGATCCCCAGACTTCCACCAGCGAACTGATCATCGGGACCTGCCGCGTCTGGCGGGCGTTGGGTAGCGGCGGCAGTTACACCGCCCTCTCCGGCGATTTCGAACCCAATGGAGTTCCGCCGTGCAGCGGCGGCGAGATCAACCTGGTGCGTTCCTTGGCGGCGGGTGGTGCGAAAGACACCAATGGTTTTTCCAACGTAATCTACGCGGGCACGGACGGGTTCGGCCTGGGAACGAACCCGGCCGGGGGACACGTCTGGGTCACGACCAACGCCGCCGGTGGAACTTCCACCTGGGTGGATCGCACAGGCGGCATCAATCCCGGAAGCTTTCCGGTCTCCGGCGTTGCCATCGATACCGCGGATGCCACCGGACAAACCGCTTACGTTTCCATCATGGGATTCCACGTTTCACACATCTGGAAGACGACGAACGCGGGTGTGAGCTGGACGGACTTCAGCGGTAGCGGACTTCCCGATTCTCCCGCGAACGCGGTCGTGGTCGATCCCGGCACCACTACCTCCAATGGCATGGTCTATCTCGCCACCGACGTTGGCGTGTTTGCCAGCAGCACGGGCAGCGCGGCCTGGACAGAGGTGGGACCGGCACCCAGCAGCGGTCAAGCCGGATACCTTCCGAACGTCTCGGTCACGGCGCTCGGCCTCTTCAACTCGGGCGGAAGCAAGCGCCTGCGCGCTTCCACCTACGGCCGCGGCATCTGGGAATTCAACCTGGTTTCGACCCCGGACTTTCAGTTCAGTTTTACCAGCAGCACACAGACCATCTTCCCCACGCAAAGCGCAACCTTCAACGGCACCCTGACCGCGCTGAACGGATACAACAGCTCGGTGGCGCTCACCTGTACCGGGACCAAGCCGACTACCTGCACCCTGAACCCGACCAGCCTCACGCCGACCACCTCCGGCGCGGCCTTCACGCTGACCGCGGCTGGCGCAATCGGAGACTACTCATTCAATGCCCACGGAGTCGGTACGGATACCAGCACCACCACTCACGATGCGCCGCTCACCTTGCACGTGGTGGATTTCGGGTTGACCGCTCCTTCTCCAGGCTCAGTGACCGTGAATCGGCCGAACACCTCGCAAAACATCAGCTTCTCGGTGACCGCTTCCGGATCGTTTGGCGGCACCGTGACGCTTTCCTGCAGCGGCCTTCCGACGGGGGCAACTTGCAACTTCTCGCCTTCCGCTTCGGTGAATCCCACTTCGAGCAACCCGGTATCCGTCACCTTGACGATCGGAACCACGGGCAGCACGCCGCCCGGGACGTCGACCGTGACCATCTCCGCCAACACCGCTGGAGCGCCGGCCGCCAAGACGCAAAACTTGTCATTGACGGTGACAGCCATTGCCGACTTTACTCTGTCTTTCGCGAGCACTTCCGTGTCGGCTGCGGCGGGCTCGCAAGGAACCTTCAACGGCACGCTGACCTCCTTCAACAGTTACAACAGCAGCGTGAATCTGAGTTGCGGTACCGGAATGCCTCCGACGTGCATGGTCTCGCCCGCAGCCGTGACTCCTACGCCGAGTGGAGCGACATTTACCGTCACCGCGGGCAGCAGTGCTGCGCAAGCTTACAACTTCACACTCTCGGCGGTCGGAACGGACTCGCAGACGACCACGCATAGCACTTCCCTCGCCTACAACTCGACCTTTGATTTCTCGTTTACCAATACTTCAGCCACGCAGACCGTCAATCCCGGCGGTGTCGCGCTGTACGCGCTGAGTCTGACGCCGTTGGGATCGGGCAATACGTTTCCCAGCAACGCGGTCATCACCTGCTCGAACCTGCCCGCCCGCAGTTCGTGCGCACCCTTGCAAGTGAACGCTGGCAGCGGAGCGGCGACGCCGACCCTTACGATTTCGACCACGGCACCGACGGCCGCCCTGGGTCGCCAATCGAAGAGCGCTTTTTACGCCCTGTGGCTGCCCTTTCCCCGGGCTGATGTTCGCCTTCGGCCAATTCGGAAGACGCTCACCGCTGCGAAAGCGTCTGAAGACGCTCTTGTTCCTGTCGCTGGTGTTCCTGACGTTGGGAACACTGGTGGCATGCGGCGGCGGTGGTGGCGGCGGTGGTGGAGGCGGGCAACCGGGAACGCCGCCCGGAACTTACACGGTCACTGTGACCGCGACTTCAGGCGCACTGGTGCACAACACGACCGTCACGCTCACGGTGCAATAGACTAAGGGACTGTTATCGTCTGATTTCTTAAGCGCGCGGCCACGGGCGGCTGCGCCGCACTTTCTCATGCCCGACCAGCGTTGCGAGATCTGTCGTGATTGGAGGAGGCATCGTCGGCCTGTCGGCCGCGATGCACCTGACACGCCAGTTTCCCCGCCTGCAACTCGTCCTCCTCGAAAAAGAAGACCGCGTCGCCCGTCACCAGAGCGGGCACAACAGTGGAGTCATCCATTCCGGAATCTACTACCCGCCAGGCTCCCTCAAAGCGCGCCTTTGCGTGGAAGGCGCGGCGGCGATGGTAGCTTTCTGCCGGGAACACGATCTTCCTCACGCGGTGTGCGGCAAAGTTATTGTGGCCACGTCCGAAAACGAGATTCCCCGCCTTCAGGCTCTGTTCGAGCGTGGCCAAAGCAACGGGATCGCGGGGTTGCGAATGCTCGACGCCGCACAGTTGCGCGAGATCGAGCCGCATTGCGGCGGCCTTCACGGCATACATGTCCCCAGCACCGGGATTACCGACTATGCCGCTGTCAGTGAGAAGTACGCTGAGTTGATCGCGGCGCAAGGCGGCACAGTCCGCACCGGCACCAGAGTGACGGGTTTCAGCCAGCAGCAGGGAGAGACGGTGGTTGAGACCACACGCGAGTCCGTGGTAACGAAATACGTGGTCAACTGCGCAGGACTGCATAGCGACCGCGTCAGCGCTCTGGCGGGACAAAGACCCAAGGCGATGATCGTGCCCTTTCGCGGTGAGTATTACGATGTCGTCCCCGAGAAACATTCCCTGGTTCGCGGACTGATCTATCCTGTGCCTGATCCGCAATTCCCGTTTCTTGGGGTTCACTTCACCCGGCGGATTCACGGAGGCCTCGACGCCGGCCCCAATGCGGTTCTCGCCTTCAAGCGGGAAGGCTATCGCTGGAGCGACGTCAGCCTGCGCGACCTGCTGGGAACATTCTCCTATCCGGGCTTCTGGCGCATGGCCGGAAAGCACTGGCGTTACGGCATGGGTGAATTCTATCGCTCGTTCAACAAGCGGGCCTTCGTGACGGCGCTGCAGAAACTGTTGCCGGAAATCCAGGAATCCGATCTGGTTCGCGATGGCGCGGGGGTTCGCGCCCAAGCTCTACGGCCTGACGGATCGATGGCCGACGACTTCCAGTTCGCCGCCTCGGGGAACATGCTGCATCTGTATAACGTGCCATCTCCGGCAGCAACCGCTTCGCTGCCGATTGGCCGAACCATCGCCCAGATGGCCCAGGAACAATTCGGGCTGGCTTGCTGAAGGCGGGTCTGATGCGCACTGTAGAGACCATCGTTTTGCACGTTTGGAGCATTCCGTTCAGGGGGTTGGACGTGAACGGTGTGGTATTCTGGCCCCCCTTTAGTTCGATGGGCTTTCCCCATGAGCATCGACTTTTCCGGAAATCGAGTAGCGGTTCTGGGCGCCGGCAAGATGGGCAGCATCCTGCTTAAAGCTTTGTTGGAGAAGAAGCTTCTCTCCGCCGACTTGACTCAGGCGACGGTCGCCCATGAAGAACGGGCGCGCAGCCTGAGCCAGAAGCTCGGTGTGCCCGTCAGCACTGACAATCTGGCCGCCGTGCGCGACGCTGACATCGTCTTCGTCTGCGTGAAGCCGCAGGTGGTCCAGGAGGTCATGGAGCAGATTCGTCCCAACGTCAGCAAGAAACAACTATTCATCTCGGTGGCGGCCTCGGTCGCGACCAGCCAGATCGAAAAAGCGCTGGGCGCGAACATTCCGGTGGTGCGGGCGATGCCCAATACTCCCTGCGTGCTGGGAGTCGGAATGACCGCTCTCTGCAAGGGTAAGTTCGCCGACGCCCACCATGTGGAAAGAGCGAGCGCTTTGTTCCGGGTCGTCGGGCGCACGGTGGTCGTTGACGAGAAGCATATGGATGCGGTGACCGGGCTCTCTGCCAGCGGACCCGCCTACATCTACATCATCCTGGAGTCGTTGGCCGAGGCAGGAGTAAAAGTCGGGCTACCACGTGACATAGCGACTCTGCTGGCGGCACAGACCACGCTGGGCGCCGCCACGGTCGTTCTGGAGACTGGCGATCATCCCGCCTTGCTCAAAGACGCGGTAACGACTCCTGCCGGCTGCACGATCGACGGGATCATGGAATTGGAAGAAGGCAAACTGCGCGTGACCTTGATCAAGGCCGTGGTGAAGGCGACCCAGCGCGCCAAAGAACTCGCGTTCAGCTGAGTTATTTCCAAACCTCTTGTCTTTTCATAGAGTTGAACTACCCCTAACCACTTTGTGACATAAAGTCTTGTCCAGAGCGGCTTTTGGAGGAAAAACTTTGCGCACATGGCACCAAAGTGCCATTTACACTCAAAGTACGTGAGAATAAAGTCTCGGAGAACAGTCGCTGGGGTGGTGACTGTTGGGTGTGCAAGTCCTGCGGTGCATCTGTAGCCGGATTCGGCTGCCCATTCGATTCGTTCCAAAACAGTTTACCAAGACCGAGCTGGTCCCTGTTTGACCAGTTCCCCGACGGTTAAGGACGACATTTCAGGGTTGGAGTTTCTGTGGACTCCACCCGGGGACCCTAGGTCACTATGGCTCACGCGATTTCCTTGCCCGAAACCTCCGAAGTGATCCGCGTTTTGGCTGCCGATAGTACCCGTATGAACAGTCAGCTCCTGGCATCCGCCCTGGAGCGCGACAAGCGTTTTCACGTACTCGATCCGGTTTCCGACGGGCGAGGAATTATCGCGGCGGTCAGCAAAGAGAAACCTGCCGTAGTCGTGATCAGCGCCGAACTCGACGACGATCCCAGAAAGGGCTTCGAAGTCGCCCGCGAGCTCTACACCATGCGAGCCGAGACCCGAGTGGTCATGCTGCTCGACGTCTCCGAACGCACCCAGGTCATCGAGGCGTTCCGCGCCGGCGCACGGGGAGTATTCTGCCGCAGCGAGTCCTTGAAGTCTCTGGCCAAGTGCATCCACTGCGTCAACGTGGGCCAGGTGTGGGCCAACAGCAAAGAGCTGCGATATCTGTTGGAAGCTCTTGGCGAGGCCTTGCCGATGCGAGTGATCGACGCCCGTGGCGCGGCTCTGCTCTCGCGGCGCGAACAGGAAGTGGTCCGCTGCGTGGCGGAAGGACTCTCCAACCGCGAAATCGCGCAGCGCCTGGGCCTCACCGAGCACACCGTCAAGAACTATTTGTTCCGCATCTTCGATAAGCTGGGAGTCTCCAAGCGCGTCGAAGTTGTGCTCTACGCTTACAGCTTGGGGAACGCAGCTACCTCCAGTGATGCTCCGGTGCCGGACAAGAAGGTCCTGACCACCGGCACCAAGGGGGTGTCCGGAGCCGTCCCAAGAATGCATTCGCCGGTACCGGAAGCCATAGCTCCACGGGCCCGGCAGTAAGCAGCGGTTAAGCACCTCCAGAACGAAAAATAAAAGGGATTCCGCCAGGGCGGAATCCCTTTCTGTTTCAGAGAGTGTTTCGGTTCTAGAGCCGCTTGTAGAGCGCTTCGGGAATCGGGAACTGGCGCTGATTCAGGACCGCTCCTAAAACCTTCGCCTTGCCCTGCTGCAAGTCCGCCACGGCCTGCCGCGCGGTCTGTTTGCGCGAAGCGTTGGCCTTCAGGACCAATACCACGCCGTCAGAGATGCTTCCCAGACTGATGGCATCGCCCGCCAGGTTCATCGCCGAAGCGTCAATCAAGACAAAGTCGAACTCCGAGCGCAGCTCGTTGACTCTCATCCGCATGCGATCGGAAACTATCAAGGGCTGCGAGGCTTCGAGCGCGCTGCCCGCAGTCATTACGAATAAGTTGGGCAGCGCCGACGCACGGACCAGGGTGCGGACGGGATCGAGTTGTTGCAAGGCTTCGGCAAGGCCCGGTCCGTTCTCCATTCCGAATTGCGGGTGAAGACCGGGGTCGCGCAGGTTGGCATCCACTACGCAGACCGAGCCTGCAATCCGGCCGGCAAGAACTTCAGCCGTATGCGCCACAACCCAACTGCAACCTGTGCCGGGCTCGGTACTGGTGAAAACTATGGTGCGGGGCACGTTTCCTCCGGCGAGCAGGAATACCTGCTGAACGAAGGAATTGATCTCCTCGAGACCGGGCTTGACCGCCGCCGGCGAGGCGGGCGAAGCAACGGCGGCTTCTCCGCCAGGAGTCAAGACGGAATGCCCATTCCCCGATGCGGGAGAATTCAGCAGATCCTGCTCTTTCCCGAGTTTTTGTAACAGCTCAAAATTCTTGCTCATGGCTGGTTTTCCTTTTGGTATTTCGCGAGACCGCTCTAGCAAAGACGTTTCAACCTTCCAAAACACTAATCCGGCTCTGTCTCCAGGGGACGTACCGGCTTTTGCTGCCGATCTTGATTCAACGAGTTCTGCCAATTCTTGAGCTTCAAAGCTACCTGCTGCATGTAGGACTGGGCCTCGGCAGGGCTCAGACTCTGCTCATAACTTCGCTTTGGCGGGGCCGCAGCCAGGTTTTCACCGGGAACGGAAGATCCGTTCTTCGGGAAGGGTGCAATCGGCTCAGTTACCAGTTTCGAAATATCCAGATCCGAGGTCACTTCCCGCACAATTTCGAGATCGACAGTTTTGTTGCGCAGGGCGCAGGCCAGAGAGAGCGCGTTAAAGCAGAAGTTGTTCACACTCCTGGGAATCCCCTCGGTCAAGCGTGCGATTTCCTCCAAGGCCTCCTGGGTAAACAGCGGCGGGCCTTCGTAGCCTGCGACTTTCAGCCGATGTTCGACGTAACTCTTGATCTCCCACGACGGCAACGGCTCGATCCGGTTCAGGATGGAGATGCGCTGGCGCAACTGCGAGAGTGAGGGGCTGGCGAGCTTGTCCGCGAGTTCCGGCTGTCCCGCCAGAATGATCTGGAGCAGCTTAGCGCGAGGAGTTTCGAAATCGGAGAGCAAGCGCACGGTTTCGAGTACCGAGGGCTCCAGGTTCTGCGCTTCGTCGATCACCACGATGAAGCGATTTCCGGCGCGCGCTTCCTGCAGCAAGCGCCGGTTAAACTCTTCGTGCATGCGGACGAAATCCTGGGTATCGCCCTCGTATCCGAGTTCCGACAGCAGGAACCGCATGAATTCCCGCGAAGTGCATTGGGTCTGGAAAATGAACGCCGTCCGCGCCGAGCTGCGGAATTTCTCCAGCAGGTGAAACAGGATGGTGGTTTTGCCCATCCCGGGCTTGGCGATCAGCCCCATGAATCCGCGCCCGGCTTCGATGCCGTAATAGAGTGAAGCGAGCGCTTCTTTGTGCGCCGCGCCGAGATAGAGAAAACGCGGGTCCGGAGTGACGCCGAACGGCTGTTCCCGGAAACCAAAATACTTCAGATACATGCAGCCTCACGAGGCTTCCGCCCGCATCCACCTGCCGGCGCCGGCGACACCGCGGCCGCGGCTCGGTTTGCGAAGAAGATTCCCAAAACCCCTTGTTTTTCGAGGGAATGACTCGCAGCGATAAAAGCTTTACTTAATCAAGGTTATCTTCGCGAGGGAGTACCCGAAGAGACCCAGTCCGCGCGCCACTGGTACGCCTTACACTCTGCCCCACCAGGGAATACCGGGCAAGTGGATAAATTACCATAGACAGAAGTCTCCATCGCAGTAACCGTCTGGTTAATAGTTCCGGTGAGGAGAAACTGCAGCGCAACGGCATTTCCAGCCCAACCCGGCTTCCAGCGCCGGAAGCGATCGACTCCGGGGGCGGAGGACTCCTTGCGGGATGCGCGGTTTCCACGTAGAATTCGCCCGTTTGTCACCCTGTTGGTTTCGTTCGGAACTTTGGCATCTCTCCCAAATTCGGACCCCAGACTCAGAGTACTGGTGGCGGACAGCGTAGCCATGAGCTGCCGGTTGCTGGCTGAGGCTTTGCAGCGCAGCAAGCGCTATCAGGCAGAGGCCGCGGTCAACTCCCAGGAAGCTATCAGCGCGCTCGAGAGCACCGCGTACGATGTGGTTCTGGTCAGCGCCAGCTCTTCCGAAGAGCCGCTCGGCGGGATTCGTCTGATGCGCCAGATCCAGGAACTCCGCCCCGGCGTGAGCCTGGTGGTGCTGCTCGACGTCATGGACCGCAGTCTGGTGGTCGAAGCGTTTCGGGCTGGAGCACGCGGGGTGTTTTGTCGAGCCGATTCCTTTCAAGCCCTGTGCAAATGCATCCAGTGCGTCCACGAAGGACAGGTCTGGGCCGGCTCCATCGAGTTACAGTTCGTGCTCGATGCCCTGGTACAGCCTGGGCTGGTCGATGCGCACGGCGCTTCCAACTCCCGGCCGCTCAGCAAGCGCGAAGAGGAGATCGCACGCCTGGTCGCCGAGGGGCTGAGCAACCGCCAGATCTCTGAGCGTCTGGGACTGAGCGAACACACCATTAAGAACTATCTGTTCCGCGTGTTCGAAAAACTTGGAGTGGGTACACGCGTCGAATTGGCTCTTTACGCACTCAATCGCAGGCCAGGACGTCATTCCGGGCCAACCGGAGTACCGCCCCGGCCGCCAAATCTACAACTAGGCTAGCTGCATCCCATCCTTTAGCCGGGACTCATTTCGCATTGAAATTGACGGTGACTTGCGTGGAAAAATCCATGGGAGTGCCTTCCGGTGCATAAGGCTGGTACTTCCATTGCCGCACCGCAGCGACAGCCGCAGGCACGAGCACCGGATCTCCGCTGACCAAGGTCGCCTGGTGGACGGAACCGTCCTTGCCAACCTGAACGGCAAGCACTACCGGTCCCAGGGCCTGTGATGATTGCGCCGCCGCCGGATACTCGGCCTCAACCCGGCGCAGTAAGTAGGTTTCCGCTACCTCGGGCGAGAGGGTCATGGGAGGCGGGCCATCCCCTCCACCGGCTGGCTTCAGCTTTTCGGCGGCAGTTTCGGCCGGCGTCATTTCGAAAACCACCTTGCCGTTGCGATACACCACCAACCCGCCCGGAGCGGGAGCATCGTCCACGCTCATCTTGCGAGCGGCAATTGAAGCGGTCTTCGACTTTTTCCCGGGTGCAGGAACGACGGATGGGGGTTCGTCCCGGACCGACGGCGAAGGGACTTCGTTTGTCGAAACGGTAGAACGCGCCGCCGGGAAATTGTCCTTAGCCGCGGTCGCTC
Source organism: Terriglobia bacterium (assembly GCA_963832635.1). Taxonomy (GTDB): domain Bacteria; phylum Acidobacteriota; class Terriglobia; order Terriglobales; family Acidobacteriaceae; genus DATFTE01. The sequence continues at coordinate 19,276 of CAWHVH010000012.1, forward strand.
GCTGCCATCCGGCATAGCCGACCATCCAGCCGAGGAGCAGGGCCAGTCCAATGACGATGGCCGTCAGAGCGGTCGTCCAATAGTCACGAGGCACGGGCTGGGTTGCGAAAATTTCCGGGACGGCGGGCGATGGCAGAGTCTGCGTTTCGTCTGCCGCGGGCGAGGTCGCCTGCGCAGCCGCCAATGGAACTGGCGGCGGCTCAAGCGGAGCAGCGGCCCGCTCCAGGTTGCGCACGATTCGCCGCGAGAGCGCCTCCAGCGTCAGTACTTCTCGATCTCCGAACGCACTCGGCCGCGGGGAAAGAATCTCAAAGACGCCGGCCATCTCCTCCCGGTTCAGAATCGGCACGACCAGGATGGAGCGCACATCCAGATTACGCAGAGCCACACCGTTCACTCGCGGATCGGTTTGGGTATCGTCGCAGCGCTGCACTTGCCGGGTGCGCAGACAGGCTCCGGAAAGTCCCGAGCGCATGCTCAAACGAACTCCAAGGTCGGGAGCGTTGCTGCCGCTGGTCGCTCGACACACCATTTCGTCATCGCGCAACAGCGCAATCGCGGCTCCGGTCGCGGTCGTCGCCAGCCGTGCCTGCTCCACGATCTCGTTCAGGACGAGATCCAACGCCAGATCTGCCACGTCGGCGCTGCCTACATGCTCGGCAAGCTTCGAGGCCAGGCTGGCAACGTCGGCGTGCTGCGAGCCGTGTTCGAGGGCGAAAAGCGGCTCATCGTTTTCAGGGTTCTCGATGGGATCGGGCCGCGACATGGGTTGATGAGCCATGTGATAGCCCTGGCGACAGGGTACAAGAAGTGGGCGCCAGTTTGAGCGGAGTTTCGCCCGAAACCGCCGCCATTGTCAACAGCAATCGGTCCCGTAAAGGCCTGGTCACGAGCGGATTCCCAACGGGAATGCCGCTCGCGACCCTATTGCTCATCTATTTACGAGCTGCCTTCATCTCCTCCGGAGGACCCAGATCGGGGGGAATCTCCCCGTTGAGGGAATTCAAAAATGCCAACAAGTCGGCGCGCTCCTGGCCGCTCAGGAAATCGAGGACGTGAATCTGCTTATCCAGGTTCACGTTGGAGTTTCCTGCCCCGATATACAGGTCGATGACCTGCCTTAAGTCTGTCAGGCTGCCATCGTGCATGTAGGGCGCGGTCAGTGCGATGTTGCGCAACGAAGGCGTCTTGAAGAGCCCGCGATCTGATTCTCTGTGGGTAACGTCGTACAAGCCGTTATCGGCGAACTTGCCGAAGTCGACGCCTACGCCAAGGTTGTGAAACTTGTTGTCGGTAAACAGAGCGTACTTCTCGCCCACCAGGTGGCAAGCACTGCAATTCCCCTTGTTCTTCGAGGTGAAGACGATGAATCCCCGCTTTACCGAAGCATCCACGGCCTTCTCATCATGCCCGTATTTCCAGCGATCGAAGGGTGAGTTGGCAACCAGCACCGTGCGCTCGAACGAAGCAATGCTTTTCTCCACCATCTCGTAGGTAATGGGTCCCGGCCCCCAGGCTTTGGCGAACTGCTCGCGATAGCTGGGGTCGGCGTTCAGCTTCCCTTCCACTTTTGTCAGGGTGTCGGCCATCTCCACCGGATTAGCGACCGGACCTTCCGCCTGTTTCTCCAGGCTGGGTGCCCGGCCATCCCAGAATTGCACATCAAAATAGCCCGCGTTCCCCACCGGGGGCGAATTCCTCCCGCCGAGTTTCTTGCCGACTCCCTCAGAAAAGGGCTTGGTGTCCGCAAATCCATGCTCGGGGCTGTGGCAACTGGCGCACGATATGGTGCCATCGACGGAGAGAATCGGGTCGTAATAAAGGCGCCGCCCCAGGGCAATGGTCTCAGCCGTTGGCGGATTGTCTGCCGGAATGGGAACCGGGGGCAGTCCTAGAGGAGCTTTGATTTCCACGGGAGTGCCGATGGGCATGGCATGACGGCTTTCGACTGCCGGCTCAGCTGCCGCCTGGCTGTTCTCACGGTATAGCGCCAACGCAATCAAGACGGCCAGCGCCAGGAATAAAACGGAGATGATTTTTCTTGTATTCATGTGCCCTCTCCCAGTCGAGGTTCTCGGTGGATTAAGCAGCTTGCGTTGCCAGCGTCGCGGGTTCCTCAAAAGTGTCTCTCGTTAAACCTCCCGAGACCGTGATTACGGTCACGCGGGGAGGTGACTAGGACGGTGTCACTCGGTTCGGAACACAAAGGAAAAAGCTTTGTGCGAGAAGAAGCGGTGAGTAGGGTCTAGGCAGGCTTGTGTCCGTCAAGGCGCCGAATGAGTTCCGAAGCCGAGAGCTGCCTTAGCGCTTCGGCTTGTTGTGCGTCTCCAGCATCGAAGCCGTGAACAGCAGAATTCCGATCACTCCAAACACCGCCAGCCCCATGGCTCCCATAATGAGGATCGGCATGACGCACCTCCCTACACTCGCATTGTGGTCCCTGCCTGACCGCGCAATCGGTGACAGTCATCACCGGGCATCGTGATGGTCGGGCCGGCATCGCCGGCATGTTTTCCCGTTTTGCAAAACTCCTGTCTTACTGAGGACGCCACGGGACCGTGTTCCCGACAAAAGCTGATAAAGTAAGGGTTCTACGGATTGAGCTTTCTTTCCAACGGGAGCAGGGATGCGAATCGCGGTGGTAGGCTCGGGGTACGTCGGACTGGTGGCGGGCGCCTGCTTCGCCGACCTGGGCCACAACGTCATCCTGGTCGACAACGACACCAAGAAACTCGCTGCGCTCCGGGCCGGACAGATTCCCATTCACGAAAACTTTTTGCCCGAACTGTTCGAGCGCCACCGCGACCGGGCGCTGACCTTTTCCGGCGATCTCGAAGCTGCGGTGCGCGCCAGCCAGGCGATATTCGTCGCCGTCGGCACTCCCCCGACCGAACAAGGGGAAGCGGACCTGTCCTATGTGGAATCGGTGGCACGCGGCATTGCCGGCGCCATCGACGGCTACAAGGTGGTCGTCGAGAAGAGTACGGTGCCGGTTTACACCAGCGACTGGGTGAGGAAAATTATTTTGCGCAACGGGGCGACTCCCACCACCTTCGACGTCGCCTCGAACCCTGAGTTTCTGCGGGAAGGTACGGCGGTCACCGACTTCCTTTATCCCGATCGCATCGTGCTGGGCGCCGACCAAGAGCGCTGCGCTGCCGTGTTGCGCGAAATCTATGCCGCCCTCACCGATGGCCGGTACTACCAGCGACCGGACGCGATTCCGCGCCCCGACCGAGCGCAGATTCCACCCCGGCTCATCGTGACCAGCGCCAAGAGCGCGGAACTCATCAAGCATGCCTCCAACGCTTTCCTCGCCACCAAGATTTCGTTCATCAATGCGGTGGCGTCGATCTGCGAAACCGTGGGCGCCGATGTGCAGCAGGTCTGCCAGGGAATTGGAGCCGACAGCCGCATCGGTCCGCGCTTTCTGAATCCCGGCATCGGCTATGGTGGATCCTGCTTCCCCAAGGACCTGATGGCCTTTCGCGCCGTGGCGCGGGAATGCGGATACGATTTCCGCTTGCTGGACGAAGTCATGCGCATCAACGAAGACCAGCGGCAGCGCTTTTTACGCAAAGTGCGCAGCGCGCTGTGGACCCTGCGCGGCAAGCGTCTGGGAGTGTTGGGCCTGGCTTTCAAGGGCGGCACCGACGACATTCGCGAGTCTCCCGCCGTTCTGCTGGTGCAATCGCTGTTGCAGGAAGGATGCCAGGTTGCTGCGTATGATCCGGCCGCCACCGAGCGGGCGCGGGAAGTCTTGCACGCCAAGGTGGAGTTCACCGCGAACGCGTACGATGCAGCGGCCGGGGCCGATGCCCTGCTGATCCTGACCGAATGGGATGAATTTGCGGCGCTTGATCTGAAGCGGCTGGCGCACGCGCTCAAATATCCCATCGTGATTGATGGCCGCAACCTGTATGATCCCGAGGTCATGGCCGCACACGGCTTTACGTACTACAGTGTCGGACGGGCGACGGCCATGCCCGACGCCCAAGCCACCGACACTGACACTCCCGCAAGGAAACTCAAGCAATCATGAGCCAACCGCGCGCTCTGGTCACCGGCGGAGCCGGCTTCCTGGGCTCCCACCTCTGCGACGCTTTGCTGGCCGAAGGCTACTCGGTCGTGGTCGTGGATAACCTCCTCACCGGACGTACATCCAACCTTGATCATTTGCGCAACGAAGCGCGTTTCGAGTTCCAGCAGGTCGATATCAACCAGCCGTTTGATTGCGGCAAGGTGGATTACGTGTTTCACTTCGCCTGCCCGGCAAGTCCCGTCGACTACACCGTGCACGGCGTCGAAACTCTGATGGTCGGCTCCCTGGGAACCTTTCATGCCCTCGAGGTCGCTCGAAAATACGGAGCGAAGTATCTGATCTCTTCGACCTCCGAGTGCTATGGCGATCCTCTGGAACATCCCCAGAAAGAGACCTACTGGGGCAACGTAAACCCCATCGGACCGCGATCGGTCTACGACGAAGCCAAGCGTTTCAGCGAAGCTGTCACCATGGCGTATCACCGCTATTACAAGGTCGATACCCGCATCGTGCGAATTTTTAATACCTATGGTCCGCGCATGCAACTGAACGACGGCCGCGTCATTCCCAACTTCATGAAGCAGGCCTTGCGCGGCGAGGATCTTACCGTCTATGGGAACGGGAGCCAGACTCGCAGCTTCTGCTATGTCAGCGACGAGGTGGACGGATTCATCCGTCTGTCAAGATCCGCCGAACATTTCCCGGTGAATATCGGCAACCCCAGCGAGTTCACGATTCTGGAGTGTGCCAAGCGAGTGCTGGCCGTGACCGGATCGAAAAGTCAGATCCGCTACGAAGAGCTGCCGCCAGACGATCCTAAGCAGCGCCGCCCCGACATCGGCAAGGCCCGCACCTTGCTGGGATGGGAGCCGAAGATCGATCTCGAAAGCGGCTTGAAAATGTCGTTGGAATACTTCCGTAAAGCGGCGTTTGAAGAAACCAGGTAGCGCGGCGTCCCGCCGGCCACTCGGCGAAACCGGTATAGCTTACTCCGCGCACTCCGCGGCCGTTTTCCGCGATCCCTGGGTTAAGATTTCTTGGTGAGTGGGGTTCGGCTTTCCGTAGCGCCGCTACCGTCTTTGCAGTTCCGTGAGATCTCGTGGCTGGTAAGCAATCAGGCGTTGCACTTGTTCGCGTTGTTCGGCAGTCTGCAGGCTGAATGACACTCCCATTCCGAAGCCCGGGTGCATGGCCTGCACACTTCCCTGGACTCGCAGTTTCATCTCTGCCGTGCGCACCACGATATCGACCCCGGTTCCCGCCGGAAAAGGTGCGGTGGTTTCCACGTAGCATCCTCCGGTACTGATGTCACTGAGGGTGCAACGCTGCGGAACACTGCTTCCCATGCGGTGAACGTCGGCGCTCAGGCGACAGGCGCGGCGTGACCGTCCGCGGCGGTCGGAGGAAGAGACCGAGAGCAGCCCGAGTCCGCCGAGCTGTTCGGCAACGCGTGGCGGTTGGATCGGGTCAGCGGGAAGCGCCGGGCTCCCGCCCTGCGGGGGGCGGGAAATATTCGCTCGCAGCCATTCGCCCAGGATGCGCCGCGAGGCTTGCGGCACGTCGGCGAACCGAACGCCCACCCGGCCGGTGGAATCCTGCCACATGACTTCCCCGGAAAGCCGTACGGCTGAAACGTGTCCCGGCAAACTGAACTGAAAATAGACTCTGCACTTCGGGGGCAGAGGTCTCTCCGCCTGAATTGCGATGCCCTCTTCGCTCAGGTCAAGAAGAGTAGCAATCGCATCTTCGATGCTGGCGTAGGCAATGGATGCTTCGGTGTGCAGCGCAATCCGCTGGTTGCGACGGCGCTCGCGCCGCATCAGGCCCCTGGCTGCGCGCAAGCTGTTGGTGGCGCGCTCCAGCGAAACCGGCTTATACAGGATGAAGTTGGCGCCCTTGGCGAAGACCTCGCGCACGTCGTTGCGGCCATCCACCAGCGCCACCACCAGGGCGGTCTGGTTGGTGGGCATCTTCCGGGCCCGGACAATCAGATCGAGCGAGGCCTGCTCATCCTGGCAATCGACCAGAACGGCATCGAACCCCTGCGCCTGCAAGCGCGTCAGCGCCGACCGCGAATCGCCACAGGGTTCGACTTCAATGCCGAGATCCGAAAGGATACGACTGAGTATCGGAACCGCCTGGTCGTCCGCACACACCAGCAGTGATGTGAGCCCCATATGTTTGGGATGTTAGGTTTCCACCGTAAGCAGCGACAAGTTACGGAAGTGACCGCATTTGCCCAACGCCTTCTCCAAGTGACTTTCGTCATCTGGAGTTTGATCCCATGAGGCGATATGTTCACACTGTTCGGCAGGTAGGCCCAAGCGTCTTTATTCTCACACCAGAAGGGTTCACGATGACGGCAAGGTTAGGCAACTGGATGATCGCCATCGGTGCGGTGACGGTCTTCCTGGCTTTGTGCTGTTTACCTGCCGCCCTGGGGGACCGTTCCGATCCAACGCTGCTGGCGGTAAGTGCTTCGATTTTTTCCCTGGGCGCTCTGGGAATTGCAACCGGCATCTATGTCAAAGCGGGGCTCTTGCGATCGCTGGGAATAGTGGAAGCCGAGGCGGCTCCGGTTCGCCGCGCTCGTGGGGGCTGTGAGCTTTGCGGCAGCGATGTGCCGGTCATCCAATGCCGGGTTCACCAGCTTCAGCTTTGCGCTACTTGCCTGGCCGAGCACTACGACTCCAGATCGTGTTCGTTCGTACCGCCTCCGCAGCGCCCGGCTAGCAAATCCGGCAAAGGAATGGCTCGCGCCCGCGGCGCTTAAATCGAGTCATGGCAGTCCTCTGCCGCTCCTTCAAGGGCCAAAATGACCTTCGTTACCCCCTCGTATTACGTTACAGAAGGGCAATAAAAGCACGTGACACCTTAGTGCTTTGACGCTTCCCGACCCCCTCCATACGATGATGATTAGTGCAGCCCTCTCGCCCGATTTCTGATGGGCGGGCCTCTTCCTCCCTCTGTTCTGAGGTACAAGCGTCACTCTCGTCCCCCAAAAGGGGTGGCGGCGGTGGAGGTGTAATGACTCCTTTGCGCACGATGAACGAATCCACCTCCTCTCTGCAGCCAGGCACTGTGCCTGCGAAGCCGATGCTCGGCTTCACGCTGCTGGAGATGATGGTGGCGGTGAGTGTCTTCATGGTGGTCACTGCGATCGCCTTCACCAGCCTGGGCCCGGCCATCAAGGATGCTCGCGTCAGTGGCTCCTACAATCTGATTCTTGAGCAGTTGCGGCAGGCCCGCCAGCTGGCGATTCAGAACCGGAAAACCTATCTGGTCACTTTCAATCCCGGCGGGCTTCCGGTAGGGATTCACGGGCTGCAGATCAATGTGATGAACGCCGGCGCCGTGGGCGCTATCTACCATTCGGTTCCGGTGACCCTCCCTGAGGATGTGCACTTTCAGGTCATCACGGGCATCCCCAACACCAGCCTGACCACGCCCGACAACATGGGGACCGGCGCGAAAGCGGTTCAGTTTGATATCGGGGTCGCGGGCGGAACTCTGAACCAGATCTATTTCTTTCCCGATGGATCGGCGCGCGACATCAACAACAACATCAACAACGGTGTCGTCTATATGGCTCGCGACAACGATCTTTACAGTTCCCGCGCGATCACGCTGTTCGGCGCGGCCGGCCGCTTGCGTGGCTGGCGCCTGTATCCGCCGACCGGAGCGAACCCTCCCGCATGGAGTCAGCAATGATGACAGCCCAGCAACTTTCTCGCGGCATCCGCCCGCGGACCGGCGAACGCGGCTTCACCATGATGGAAGTGTTGATCTCGATGGTGGTTTTGACCATCGGGCTGGTGAGCATGCTGGCCATGTTCTCGGTGGCTCTGGCAGGAACCAACAACGTCCAGGAAGACATGATCGCCAAGCAAATCGCGCAGGAGACGCTGGAGAGCATTTTCACGGCGCGCAATACCTCCCAGATCACGTTCCTGCAAATTCAGAATGTCGCCAACGGTGGCATTTTTCTCGACGGACTGCAGACCATCAAGGATCCGGGACCTGACGGGCTGGAGGGAACCGCGGATGATGTGGTCGCGAACGCGGCGTGTCCCGGCCCCTCCACCTGCCTGCAGCTGGCAGGAAAGGACGGTGTCCTGGGTACCGCCGATGATGTCTGGATGCCGCTCAACAACTACCGGCGCCAGATTCTGATTACGGACGTATTCCTCCCCAGCGGCGCCATCGACAACACGCTGCGCCAGATCACGGTGAACGTTACCTACACCACCACGCAATTCCGTGGAATCCAGAAGACATATTCCGTCGGAGCTTACGTCTCGTCCTTCCGATAGGAAAAAGGGTCACTTTATGAGCCTGAGTCGTCGAGGCACAAATCGCGGTTTCACGCTGCTGGAACTCATGGTTGCGATGGGCATCGGCCTGATCGTCCTGGGATCGGCGGTCAGCCTGTTCAGCAAAGCGGTCTCCCTCAGCTTCATGGTGACGCAGCGCGCCGAAATGCAGCAGAACGGGCGAGCGGCCGTCAACATGATAGCCAAAGACATCAGCCTGGCCGGCGCCGGAATCCCTTCGGGCGGCGTGCAGTTGCCCGACGGCGCGGGCGCCTCGGCCTCCAAGTTCGGCTGTGACACCACCAAGTGCTACATCACCAACAACCAGTTTCCCCTGGGCAATAATTTCTTCGGCGTGATCCCGAACCCCGGAATTGGCCTGCCGGTAAAGACCACCGCAGGCACCTTGGGGCCGAACACCGACGTGCTGACGGTGGCTTACACGGACTCGACCTTTCCGCTGAATGAATGGGCTGCGACCATCGACACCAGCGGTACGTTTGTGACCTTCAAACTACCCAGCCCGCTCCCCAGCCCGTTGCCGAATCCCTGGCCCCCGACGGCGGTGAACGATCCCGCACAAGGCCTGCAGAAGGGCGATTTGGTATTGCTCACCAATAATGTGGGCTCGGCCATCGGAGAGGTCACCAACGTGGCTCCTTCGGGCGGCGGAGTGAAGGTATCGTTCGCCGACCTGGATACGTTAAACATCAATCAATCGGCAGCCGCGAACGGGAATATCAAAGCGATTGTGCCCGGTTCGGGCACAGTTGCCAACCGGGTTTTGCTGATCTCGTATTACATCGATATCCCGCCCGGGGCCGACGGAGTCCGCTACACCGCCGACGATGGTGTACCCCGGCTGATGCGCCAGGTGAATGGCCAGCCACCGACCCCGGTTGCGGAAAACGTCTCCGGATTGCAGGCCACCTACGACATCTTTAACGACGTATCGGGAGTGGCCACCGCGGGTTTGTCCGACGCCGGTATGTCGGTGGGCGATTCCCCCAACGAGATCCGTAAGGTGAACTTGAATGTCTCGTGCCGCAGTCCGCTCCAGGGAACCATTGGATACCAGACTCTCGACCTGGCTACGGCTATCAGCGCGCGCGATATGAGCTTTAAGGATCGTTATCAGTGAAGGGTAATTCGAAGGTCTTTCGAGCAGTTCAGGAGAACGCTATGGGTGTTAACCAACTTCGTCGTGCAGAAGGGTTTACGTTGATCGCAGCACTGCTGCTGCTGTTGCTCATGTCGGGCCTGGCGGTGGGCCTGATGTACATGACCAACACGGAAGTCAGCATGGGCGGAAATGATCGCGAGAACGAGTTGTCCTACTACGGCGCCGAAGCCGGAATGGAGAAAATGACCTCGGACCTGGGCAACCTCTACACCCTTAACCAGGCGCCCAGCGTTGCCAGCATTACCGCGTTGCAGGGCTTTCCACCGACGGTGCCGGGGATCAACTACACCGAGTATGCGATCAACGTGCCCCTGAATGCCGTCGGGCAGCCGGCGGCGAACACCCAGACCATCTCCTCGGGACCGAACCAGGGCCTGGTCGCCGAAATTATTCCCATGACGCTCGACGTCACGGCGCAACGCAACGGTGGATCGCAAGTGCGCATGGTGCGCACGGTGGAAGTCGCAGAAATTCCGGTCTTCCAGTTCGGCGTTTTTTCTGACAGCGATCTGAGCTACTTTGCCGGCCCCGACTTTGACTTCGCCGGACGCGTCGCCACCAACCACAATCTCTATGCCTCGGAGGGCGGCAGCCTCATCTATCACTCCAAAGTGACGGCCGCCGGTGAAGTCATTCGCGACACTCTGGCGAACGGCGTGAACGCCAGTGGAACGGGCCACGGTGGCAACGTCTACCTGCCCAATGCAACGGCTGGCTGCGATTCCGGTCATCCTGCCACCCACTGCCGGAACTTGGCGCTAACCGAGGGAAGCTATAGTGGTGGCCCCCCGCCGTCGGGAACCAAGAACAATAACTGGACCAACATCTCGACCAACACTTACAACGGCTGGGTTCTGAACGGTGCAACGGGCGGCAAGGCTCTGACACTACCGTTCGTGGGCAGCGGTGTGAATCCGATTCAAATTATCCGCAAGCCTCCCGCTAACGAAGTCGCGGGATCGAGCGTATCGGTCTCTCGCCTGTACAACAAGGCGCAGATTCGCGTTCTCTTAGCCGACACGCAGGCCGAACTGCATCCCGATCGCGTGTTCCAGGACAGCGACGACGTGCAACTCGACAATGAGACTACGTCGGTTTTTGCTGGAGGCGTTCCGGTGACGGGAATAGGCCCCAGCTATTTCGCCTACGCCAACACCACCTGCAGTGCGGCCTACGGCTACTTTTGCGATCCCACTGATCTGATCGCGCCGCCGTCCCCGTCGCCATGGGCGGGCAAGAGCCAATGGCCGGCGATCCGCGGCTGGCTCCGCGTGGAATACAAAGATGCCACTGGAAACTGGCATGGCGCCACGCAAGAGTGGCTGAAGCTGGGTTTCGCCCGCGGCCTCACTGCTCCGACTACCCCGGGAGGAAACAGCGTTCACCCGCATGCGATTCTCGTCCTGCAGGAACAGGCCGATCGCAACGGAAACGCAGTCATTACCAACGGACAGATTTCCTCTTCTCCTAAGATCTACGAGACCACCAGCATCACCGGCGCCAACATTCAGTATGCCTGGTACCCGATCAACTTGTACGACACGCGCGAAGGTGAAATCCGGGATACGGCGTCGGGCAAGGCGGCCGGGACGTGCGCTCCCAACGGCATCATGAATTTGGTGGAACTCGATGTGGGCAACCTCAACCTCTGGCTGAAGGGCACGATCGGAACCAACGGCGCTTCCGTCGACAGCCAGACTTTGAACGGCTATGCTCTCTATTTCTCCGACCGGCGCGGCGAACAGTTGGATCTCAACGACACCCCGCCCGACTATACCGGTGAGTACGGCTTCGAAGACACCATCAACTCGGCGTCGGCGAACGGCACCCCTGACAACGTACTGGACCCGACGTACAACTGGCTCAGTCCGCCGCAATCCCCGGAAGACGTGGATCAGAACACTAAGCTGGATGACTGGGGAGCGAAACACGTCGGTGACGCTTTCGCCGTCAACACCAACACCAACCCGCCCGATCCCTTTGGCACGCGCATCGCCTGCCTGACCGTCGGCCGTAAGAACATGGTCAGCGGGCCGCGGCATGGGCTCCGCCTGGTGGATGGTGGCAATGGCAACCTGCCAACGCGGCCGGGCGGCACCGGCGGTTTCACGGTTGCCTCGGAGAATCCTGTCTACATCCTCGGCAACTACAACGCCAATACCTTCCCTTTCCCCGCAAGCAGCTTGTCTGATGCCTCGGTCATCGCGGATGCGGTTACGTTCCTCTCCAACTCGTGGACCGACTACACCAGCTTCAACAATCCGTTTACAGCTACCAACCGCAACGCCAGCACCACCTACTACCGTCTGGCCATCGCGGCTGGCAAGAACGTGAACTTCAAGCAGCCCACCAGTTTCAGCGCCGCTTCCGACTACGGCACCGACGGCGGAATGCACAACTTCCTCCGCTATCTGGAGGACTGGAGCGGCGTCAACATTTACTATCAGGGCTCTCTGGTGAGCTTGTTCTACTCGCAATACGCGACCGGGGTGTTCAAGTGCTGCACCACGGTTTACGGAGCTCCCTATCGTAACTACTCGTTCGATACGCTGTTCCTGAACCCGAACAACTTGCCGCCGGCCACGCCTGAATTTCAGGACGTGAATAACACCACGTACCGGCAGGACTTCACCGCCTACTAAACCAACAACACTCCTTACACCCGCCCCGATCCTGCGCCGCAGGATCGGGGTTTTGCCTTTTACGGCGGAGCGGCCCCACCTACGATTCAGGACAATCGAAGAAAATCCTCAACCGCGATAGAATCGTACAAATCAACGAACGGGGATCTGTCCTCTGACTACGACTAACGAGAAGCAAACCGGCAAGGGCGCAGGCTTGCTCACAGGCCTTGCCTTTGCCGTGCTGGTGGTTGCTGGCATCTGTCTTTTCCTGATCCCGGCCTGGATCATTCAACCGTTCAAATATCAATCTCCACAGTCGCTATCTTTGGCCTTGTCGGTGCGGCAAGTGGCGCCGTGGGGAACCCTGTTGGCTGCGGCCGCAGCACTGGCTCTGGCCATCTGGTTGTGGCGGCGAGTTTCCCTCTGGAAAAAAGGTTTGCTCGCCATCGGCCTGTGCCTGGCCTGTGCCGCCGCCGTCATGGCGCGTGTCGACTACTTCGAATGGATGTTCCATCCGGTCAACGCCCCCGGATTTCAGTCCGCTCAACGGGCGCAGTTGGATGCAGGCGAAATGGTGCTGGCGGTGCGCTTCGGCAATGATGCCCGCGCCTATCCGGTTCGCGAGATGGCTTACCACCACGTGGTAAACGACGTGGTCAGCGGTATCCCCATCGCGGTCACCTATTGAACGCTTTGTCACACCGGTCTGGTGTGGAAAAGTACGGTGGGCGGACGAGTCCTGCACTTCCGTTTGGCAGGGATCAATAACCAGAACTTCCTCATGCAGGATCGGGAAACCGGAAGCTGGTGGCAGCAAGTCAGTGGCAAGGCGATCGCGGGCTCCCTTCGCGGCCAGTCGCTCGAATTGGCACCCTATGAAGAGTTGAGTTTTGCTCTGTGGAGACTGGAGTCTCCGCGCGGCCAAGTCCTGGGGCCGGTAGCGAAGGATGCCAAGCAGTACGAAAGCAACTGGGAACCGGAAATCCAAAAGCTTCCAACCGTGATTGATTTCCCTAACAGCGGTCTGCGGTCACGCGACATCATCCTAGGCGTGGAGGTGAACGGCGCCAGCCGCGCCTATCCGTTGACCACCGTCCTGGCCCACGCTCCCATCCAGGACCGGTTGGGAGGTAGTTCGATCGTGCTCGTCGCCGGACCCGACGGCAAGTCCGTCCGCGGCTTTGTCAGTCAGTTGGACGGAGCCGATATCGAACTCTTCCACCGGAGCGACAGCGCCTGGGCGCTGGTCGATTCCTCCTCGGGTAGTGAATGGAATTTCAAAGGCTGCGCCATCTCCGGACCGGCCAGCGGAAAGTGCCTGCAGTCCTTGCCGCTCCTGAAGGATTACTGGTTCGATTGGCGCAACTATCATCCCGCTACCAGTATCTTTCAGCGTTAGTTGGATCCGCTCACCGCCGTCTCGTATCATCGGCGACACCGTCGCCGTTTCGTCTGGAACTCTAGAGCCGCAGTAAGGGAGGATCGTCTTGCCGCAGATCAGTGCGATTTTCTGGGATGTTGGGGGAGTGCTGCTCACGAATGCTTGGGACCGGGCACAGCGGGAACGTACCTTGGCCCAGTTCCATTTGGACCCAGTGGAGTTCGGAGATCGCCACGAGATGGTGGTTTCGTCGTTCGAGCGCGGCAAGATCTCGCTCGATGAGTATCTGGACCGCACCATCTTCTATCGTCCTCGCGCATTCACGCGAGAAACGATCAGGGAATATGTGTTTTCGCTCTCCCAGCCGGATTCAGCAGCCTTGAACCTGGCGCGGGGATTGGCGCGTTCCGGCAAGTACTTCATGTCGACTATTAACAACGAATCGACCGAGCTCAATCTTTATCGTATTGAAACCTTCGGTTTGCGGGAAATCTTTTCGCTGTTTGTCAGTTCGTGTTTCGTAGGACTTCGCAAACCCGAGCAGGGGATTTATCGTGTGGCGCTCGAAATCACGCAGAGGCCCGCGGAAAACTGCTGCTTCATCGACGATCGCGCGTTGAATCTGGAATGTGCGCGGAAGCTGGGGATGCATACCATTGAGAAGGAGACCGCGGAACAACTTCAGCAGGAATTACAGAAACTCGGCGTCACGGCTTGAGAACTGCCTAGGGCGCTTTGCGCGTGGAACGAGATAACGGGCTAGAGGAGCTCTGCGCCCTGGCCGTACCGGTGTCAGTGGTCACGCCCAGGTTCAAGTCGCTGGACCAGCAGTCGGCAAGGGCCTTCCATTCCCCGCCGTTGGCCTGGCGGGCAGAGATGATGATGTACTTCCCGCGTTCCTCGCGCCGTTTTCCCATGGCGATCGGCACCAGCATCTTGCACCTTCCGGCTTCGTAAGCTACATCTCCAAACATCTCGACCCGCAAAGGCTCCATTTCGACTTCTCCCAAGCCGGCATCAAGAGCGGCGAAGAAGAACTCGCGGATGGCGGCGCTTCCCCGCACCGCGGGGAAATTGGGACGCAGCACCAGAGCATCGGGTCCGTATAAATCCACCAGATCATCCAGTTGCTTGGTGTTACAGGCCAGCGCGAGATCCTGCGTCAGTTGGCGGACTGCACCCTCAGCCCGGCTCAACGAAGGCCCCGTCAGCGGGGCACGCCCCCGGCCTTCGCGGGCAGAGCCTCCGGCCGGACGTGATTCTGTTCCTGAGCTTGGGGACGCGCCGTCCCCCGAAAAGTAATGGTGATGGTAGTGATGGTGATAGTGATGATCTCCCGCTGGGAGCGTGGCAGGTCGCGGACCCGGCATTGGCTCTGCCATTGCGACTTCCGCATGCCCGGAGAGTTCCGGCTCCGGCGCATCCGCCAATGGAACGCCGCAAGTGGCACAGAAACGGTGCTGCGCGCGGTTGTGGGCCCCACAGGCCTGACAGATTCGCCCACCAGAAGCCCTCTCGGGAGAAACCGTGGCCGCCGCTGCTTCTTCCGAATCTACCTCCAGTGCAAGCCTCTGAATGGCCTGCAAAGCGGCGGCAATCCCCTCCTGGCCCGGCTTGGGGTGGCGCATGTCGTAGCTAAGCCGAGTGAAGAATTCGTCGACAGCGGGGTTTTGCGCGAGTTCCCCGTCCGGGACGTTGGCTGGACCCGGGTTGGCTTGTCCTGATGGCTTGTTTTGATCCACGGCTATCCGATAGCGCTCATTTTAGTCGAAAAGCCGGCTATCGGCTGGAAAACTCGATCTTGCCTTCCGCCTCGGTAGGCACCCCATTGCACGTGGCCGGACGATATCGCCAGGAGTTCACGGTATGGAGGATGGTTCGATCTTCGTCGGGGCTCGCGCTTTCCAGCACCAACGCGCTGTGTACCCGGCCATCTGTGCCGATGATGAAGCTTACTGTGACCCTTCCCGCTTCGTCAGGTTGGTCAAGCAACGGATTGGGGGTAGCCAGAGCCTCTGGAGGCTGGTTTTCGGCACAGCTCCGCGTGGAAGTGTGGGGAATATCCGCGAATTGCGAGCCATGCACGGCCGACGCCCATACCTGTCCTTCGTGCGTGTCTAGCGCCTGATCAGCGCTAACCCTGCCCATGCCCGGGGTCGTGGAGGCGAGGCTGGCCAAAGGGATAGAGATCGACAGGAGGAGGATCGAGCACTGCTTGCGAAATGGCATCGTCGCGGCCTTGGAGGGCAGCGAGAAGAGGTGAGCTGCCCTTCCGACTTTGCCTTAATTCAAGGGCAATCGCCGGGCCAGAGGGGGCGCCATCGAACTCGTTTATAATCAGTAGCTTACACTGAAGGCAACGAGTGCAAGTATGTCCCGGGTGAAAACCCTTGCGCTTCCTGTGATCGCCAGGTCAGTCTTGAAGCTGGCTATACATCGATCTATTTGATCTGAAAGTTGCGCGGATCGACGCCGTTCCCGTTGGTTACCGTGTTCGCCGTAATCACCCAGTCAGAAACGGTAGTACGCCCATTCCCCAGTTCCTGGCTGAAATGGATCGTATACTGCGTCGGCAAGGTCAATCCGTCCGCAGTCTTGAAATCGCTGAAATGCTCTTCCAGACGGTAGCGGGTTTCCTGCTGGCGGGCGGTCGACGTTTCGTTGGTTTCGCCAACCACGCCCCCGGTAGCGGGTCCAAGTGGGACCTACGTCACCCGGGATAGAGGTTGGAACTGCATTCGCAATGTTCGGATCGATGTTGCCGAGTTGGGCGCGCACCCTCACGCTGTAGACCGTCTCCACGTGGTGAAATGTCTCCGGATCGAAATAGAGCGAGATGTCCGCGTCCGTGCTCTTCTTCGGACGATAACGCAACTCAATCAATTCTTGTGCCGTCCACCTTCTTCATGCCCTCGTAGCTGAGCTTGGCCTTACGCTCCCCCAGGTCGTAGAGAGGCCACGCGGTGGAGAGAGTGCCACCCAACAATCCGTCCCGCAAAACCACGTCCTGCACCCGGACGAACTCTCCAAACTGCGAGCGTGTCTGATTGACGGTGCTGAACGATATCTCGTCCTTGTTGCCGTCGAAGATGAACTGCTCTCCGTGATACAGATTGTTGTTCAGCTTCATCATGAAGTGTAGCTTCTCGTCTTGCGAGACCAGCACTGCCTTACCCTCCAGAGTTCCGGCCCCGCCGACCAGCAGGTTGTAGGTCACGGCGCCCTCGACCACTCGCGATTTCGCCGCGGCGCGGGCTTGCGCCGTACCGATCGAGTCCAGGTGCTTGGCCACGATATCCTCGGGCTTCATGTCGGCCGCATGACTAGGTAATGTCACACCAAGACACAAGATGACGGCCAGTGCAAACAGAGATGATTTCACTAACTGATGGGTTCGCATGCGGGCACTCCCTCTCGCCGTTTGGCAAGGATCAATTCGACTGCAGAGTATACTCCAACGCCGCGCCAAGCGCGGGATCCCCCGATTTTCAAAATGGGACTAGGTAGTCCGGAATTTCCCTTGACGTCACTGCAATCCGCGGAAGGCTAAGGTAGGCTGCCTCGGGGAGAACATAATGTTTCCGCGCTCCACCGAGTACGCCATCCGCGCCCTGACATTCATGGCTGCGCAACCGCCAGGAAAACTCAGCGGCGCCAGGGAGATCGCCGAAGCGGAACAGATTCCGATGCCCTTCCTCTGGAAAATTCTTCAAAAGCTCGCCGCTCGAAAGTTGATTCGTTCCTTCCGGGGTGTTCGAGGCGGATACGAACTGGCGAAACACCCGCAGCGAATTACCGTGGCAAAAATCCTGAAAGAGATGGGTCACGACAATCTCCTGTCGCGCTGCCTCCTCGGATTTCCCCAATGCAATAACCGGACTCCCTGCGCGTTGCACCCGCTGTGGCGCGATCACAGAGAAGCCTTGTGCCAGGGTCTGCGCAGCACCACTCTGGCAGACCTCTTGCACCCCGCACGCACACCCTCAAGAAAGTAAACCCTCTTCCTTACCTTACCCACAAACATGCGGCTGTGAGGCAGGTCACATCCCGCTATGAGCATTTCGCCGACAATAGAAGCGTTACCCGGCGGGGGAAGCCGGGCAGGTCGCGGGGAGGGATGGCAATGTTTGAACAAGAAATGGAAATGGAAAAGCGTCAATCCTCAGTCGTACCGTTGCTTCTGATTGTGTCTCTGATCGTGGCCATTGTCGGGGTCTCGGGTTACTACGTCCTGCAAAGCCACAAGGTCCTCAGCAATCAGGACGCCGCCGCTGTTGCTGCGGGCGTGCTCCAGGCTCAAGGTCCGGCGACGCTACGCTTTCATATCGGCATTATCAAGTCCAGTGTGGATGACAAACCCCATGATCCGCACTACCGCCTGCTTGAGAAGGCGGGATTGGTTCGTGTCGGCAAAGATACGGGCCCCTACAAGACGATTACACCCGTCGAGCTGACTCCGCAGGGGCAACGTTTGCTGCAGGAGATCCCTGGCGTGACCAAGGGCAGCGAGAAAGACGGCACTCTGGTGTACTCGGTGCCCCTCGCCGAACGCAAACTGGTCGCGGTCTCCAAGGTAACCATGGTCAACCCCGCGCGTGCCTTGGTCGAAATCACCTGGAAATGGGAACCCAACAAACTGGGTAATCTGCTCGACGCTTCGGGGTCGATGGTCAAGAGCTTTAACACCTGGGACCGCGCGACCTTGATCCAGAAGTATGGCGCCGATTTTTATCACGGCGACCCGACCCGGGTTACGCTTTCGATGGTGAAGGGCGACAACGCCTGGCAAATCGCTACGGACTAATGCAGATTACCCGTTGCGGCGCGCCGCAGCGTGACCAGTGTGATCTCGGGCGGACAGTTGAGACGCGCCGGGACCCGAATCGTGCCCAGACCGATATTCGTGTACAGAGTCAGACTTCTGATTCGGCGCAATCCCCACGGGTACTTCCTCGCCAGTTCCGGCAGGAACAGCGCACCCACCAGCGGAAACCGTATCTGCCCCCCGTGCGAGTGCCCGGAAAGCTGGAGATCGATCGGATAGGCGGCGGCTTGATCCGCGAAGTCGGGCTCGTGTGCCAATAAAACTACCGGTTCTGCCGGGGGAATTCCTTGCAAGGTCACGCCCAGGTCCGGTTTGCCGGTCAGCACGTCATCCACCCCCGAGAGCCAAAAGCGTGACCCGCCCGCTTCGATCGGCAACGATCGGTTCCTGAGAACCTGTATACCCTGCCCGTTCAGTGCGTTGGTCACGCGCTCCGGATCGGAATCATGATCGTGGTTGCCCAGAATCGCGAACACTCCATGGCGCGCCCGCAACTGCCCCACCGCAAGCGCGCAGGCTTCCGCGACATCGGCTCCCTGTTTTGCATCATGCAAGTAATCGCTGAAGGCGGGAATGGTGACAAAATCACCGGTCAGGGCCACCAGATCGGGCGCCAGTTCATTGACAATCTTGAGGGCTTTGTTGAGCGGCACTGCGGAAAAATGTTTGTCGTAGTGGAGGTCGCTTAGCTGGGCAATGGTGAATCCGTCGAGCGCCGCCGGCAAGCGCGCCAGTGGAACTTCGATGCGGACAAGCTGGGGGTCATTCGCCTCGAAGACGATTGCATCCGCCGCGACGCCCGACGCACCTGCGCCGAGCAGCACCGCGGTTCCGCGCAGAAACTTTCGCCGGCTCCAGAGAAGTGGCAACCTCATTCCTCGTTACAGAACTGCGGAGATTCGGAAACATGACGCCCTCGCGGGAACGCCTGGGGTCCACACTCGCGCACTCACATTTTACCAATGATTTTTCCCGACGATTTGTGCCCGCTGAATGGAGGGGTTCCTTGTAGCCGTCGCCCGATCAGGCGAACCGCTTCAGCCCAAATCTGCGGAAGTACGCGTCGAGTTCACGAATGCCGAGCAGCTTTGCCATTCCGACTGTCAA
The DNA here is from genome assembly GCA_963832635.1 of Terriglobia bacterium. Classification (GTDB taxonomy): domain Bacteria; phylum Acidobacteriota; class Terriglobia; order Terriglobales; family Acidobacteriaceae; genus DATFTE01. Next base: position 38,751 of record CAWHVH010000012.1, read on the forward strand.
GACAATGCCGACCGTGCTCACCAGCACCAGCAACAGCAAGGCTCCCGGTCGCGTATGCCAGTCCACCCGCGTCTGAAACCACCCCGTCAAGCGGAAGCAGACCAAGCCCGCTACGACCGACGCAACACTGATCTTGAGGAAGAACAGCGCCACCTTCCCTGCCTGATGATTATGAGTATGGCGGTTCAGCAGCAGGAACAGCACCAGCATGTACAGGATGATGGCGCAAGAACTGGCCAGCGCCAGGCCGATGTATTGGTAGCGGTGAACGAGGAATGCGTAAAGCGGCAAGCTGACAATCATCACGCCCGTGCCCACCAGCGCCGGAGTCCAGGTGTTGTGGGTCGCGTAAAAACCGCGCGAGAATATGTATTGCGCGGCCCAGGCGAACATGGCGAAAGAAAAGATCGCCAAGGCGTAGCCGGTAGCCTGAAAATCCGCGCCGTGCAGCCGGGTGTTTGCAAAGACGAAATAGACGATCGTGGAACTCTGCGCCATGGTCAACGCGGAAATCGGCACGATCATCAACAGCAGCCCCTTCATGGTCGAATTGAGCAGAGCGTTGAGATCATCGAATTTACCTTCCGAATACAATTGGGCAAGAAGTGGAAAAGACGCCACTCCTACCGCCTGTCCCATCGCTGTTAACGGCACCCGCATCAGCGTCTTCGCATAGCTGAGCCAGGTAATGGAAGCGGCCTGAAGGTACGATCCGAACCAGCGCACAATCCAGTCATCGGTAGCCGACAAGGAAAGCGCCAGCATGATGGGAACCGCCATCTTGATGAAGAGGATGAATCCCGGATGCCGGAGGTTCAGGCTCGCTTGATACTGCGCTCCCACCCGCTTGGCTCCGTACACCTGCAATGCCAGATTTCCCACGATCGCGCCGGTCAGAACTCCCACCGCGAATCCGCTGATTCCGATCCACGAATACAAAAACCAGCCGCCCAGGATGATGAACAGGTTGTAGATCACGGTGGCGAGAGACGGGATCAGAAACTGCGACTTGGCATACTGCACCGCCGACAGGACACTTCCCAGCACAAAACAAACCTGCGCCGGAAGCATAATGCGTGTCAGCGCGACCACGCGCTCCTTGGCTTCAGGAGTGAACCCGGGTGCAATGACGTTGACCAGATGAGGAGCGAAGATTTCGCCCAGGATGACGACCGCAATCAGCAGGATCGTCATGAACGTGCTCACGATCGAAAACACATGCCAAGCCTCGTCTTCGCGGCCCTCGGTCACATATTTCGTGAACACTGGAATGAAAATGACGCTGAGCGATGCGCCCGCCACCAGATAATTCAGAAAATCAGGAAGAGTAAAAGCAGCGTAGTAGGCATCGGTTGAAGCGTTCGAGCCCACTTGATGCGCCAAAGTCCATTCCCGCAAGAAGCCGAGAACGCGGCTGAGCATCACGCTGGCCATGACGATGCCAGCTGAACCTGCGATGCGACGTTGTACGCTTGGAGCGGCGGTAATGGTGGCCACGAATCTCTCTACGTTGGGATTTCGTCGAATACGGCGAAAAAGTCCTGGCCAGCAAACACGCCCGAGGTCTGGTCAGATGAATGCGTGCGCAATCAGAGTTCCAACTCGGCCAGCCTCGGATTGCTCCTACGTGGTTTCTATTGAGACACTTCCGCCGTGTTAACCGTGTGACCGAAGCACGTCGTGTGCAGGAGATTTCAGGCCCGACACAGGACTTTCCCCATCGAGCCGGCGGGTGGAGACTTTTTACTCCTTACTTCTTGTACAGCGGAGGTGGGAGAGCCTTGCCGATGCTCTCCCGTACCTGAATGACGGTAGACTTGCGAGAAATTATTGACCCAAGGCCACCCCGTTCGCGTCAGGAGTTGGGTTGCCCCACAAAAGCACCTTGGTAGGCGAGACCACATAGACGATGAATGTCGGCACGCTGGACGGTGAACCTAGTGTAATCAGCCCTTGGCCACTCGCCGAGATGGTGTAGGTCCCGCTGACGGGCGCACTGTTTGATTTTCCCGGCTGGCTGAGATCTTCAATCCCGCTGAGATTCCCTTTCCCGTCCGCCACCAACTGACCAAGCACCGTCAGATTGCTTTGGCCCGTCTGGGAGGCGCCGAAGCTGTAATCTCCATTTAACGACGCAGCCGAGAAGGTGCCCTGCTGCAATTCGGCAACTCCGCTCGCGGCGTGCGGATCGTTGTTCAGCACTAGATACATCTTTCCCGAAGAGATCACGTACGCGACAAAGTTCCGGTAACCGTGATCGGTGTTCTGCAACAGCGTTCCACGCCCGTTCGAGGCCAGCGTGAAGCTACCCCCGGTCACCACGATTCCGACGCCGATAGCCTGCGTTTCCACTCCGCCAGTGACCGAGGACCCAGCAACACCAAACTGTCCCATGATCCAGGCGCGGCCCTCGGTGCCCCCCGTCTCCACTTGAAAAGCATACCCGCCGTCAGAAGGCACTGCGGCCGTCTGCTTTTCCGCGGTACCGATCGCCGGAAGCGATGCATCTACCTGGACGAGATTCATCTTGTTGGCCGAGACCATGTACATCGCGAAGTGGGAGCCTGCCATGGTCGCGGTTGCCCGCCCCGTTCCCGGGTCTACCACTCCCGTGCTCTCGGTAATCGCACTGTTCGCCGTGATGCTGCCGTTGTCGTTGAGATCCTGGACACCGCTTGCATTCACGCCTTGCGAATCCATCGCCAACATGCCAACGGCTGAACGGTTCGCCCCCGAGATATCGAATCCTCCGGTTCGGAATACATAGCTGTTGTTCGCCATTCCCGCATTGGTAAAGGAGGTTGTATCCTGCCTCTCCAGTGTTCCGATCGCATTGCCCTGCAAGTCGGTCTGCAGCAATTGGCCATTGTTGTCACCGAGAGTGGCACTGTTCGCATTCAACGTGATCCGGAAAGTGCGAGTCTGGCCGTTCCCTGTCAACGTGACAGTGCCGCGGCCATCTGGAGAGATGGAGTATTTTCCGCTGAGAGCAACTGCGCTGCTGATGCTGGCCGCATTGATGTCTTCTATACCGCTCACAATGTTTCCGTTCCCGTCCGCCTGAAAGCTGCCCGCTTCAAAGTAGGGCCGGGTCGAGGGAAACGAAGTCAGGGTGAACGCGTACGAACCCGACAAACTGGAATTGCTGAAGCTCTTGTCGGTCACATTCAGATAAGTCGAACCTGTCACCAGGCCATTTGTCGCGCAAATCCAGTTCACGCCCGCCGCATTTCCCGTGGCGACTCCCACGCTCGACAGGGTGACCGTGCCGGGTGTGGTCATCAGCGTCCAATCGACAAAGTTCGTCAGATCGCGCGTGGTTCCGTCAGCAAAGGTGCCGCTGGCGACGAATGCCTGACTGCCTCCGACGGTTACCGCCGGGAACCCCGGGGTTACCGTGATAAAGGTTGGAGGCGCGACTTGAATGCTAGCCGAACCCACGATTTTTCCGGATGTCGCCGTGATGCCGGAGGTGCCCGCGGTCAGCGCGGTAGCCACGCCGCCCGAACTTACGCTCGCCACCGTCGCCGTGGAGGAACTCCACGTGACCGATGCGGAGATGTCTTTGCTGCTGCCGTCGCTGTAAACACCGGTAGCAAAGAAGGACGTAGTCGTGCCCACGTCCGCAACCGGACCCGACGGCGCAATCGTGATTGCGGTCAGCGAGGCTTGCGGTGGCGGCGGAGTGGGACCGGAATTGGAGGTAGTGCTACTCCCCCCACAACCGAACATCACCATGGCCCCTACGAATGTCAGTACGAGAGATACCGGCGAAATGCGGGCGAATCGCATAGTCTCCACTCCAAGCTTCCAGTTGTAACCGGGAAATCGAACGAGCACACACGTCATCCCACGGGAGAGGGGTTGAGGGAAGCACAGCAGGCCTCATGCCAAAGGATTACGCGCGCCAAACCGGTGCCGGCGCTACCAAGCTTGGGCGCAAGGCAAGGAATCAAACACCGGAAGGGCTAATACATTGCTTCAAAGCCACTTGTCTAAAATTCTCCAGCCATGGAAGCTTCGCTTCATCGATTGAAGAAGAGTTCAGGGTTAGTTGTCAGAGGCGGCGGTGCTCAGACCTACTGCGGACGATATGTTTTGCTGAACTATGCAATCATTTGCGCCTGGTTTCGCCATCTAAGGTGTTCCATCCGAGAGGTTCCGGGCCATGCGTTCCTGCTGAGGATGGCGAATTACCTAAGTTTTACCAGCTGTCGACAAGCGCGTGACACGACCTCCCAGCCCCTCGATACTCTAGGTACATCCTTCGCCGAGAACATGGACTTTCTTCAGGGTGACTGCGGAGGGTGAGGACGCATCCAAATGACCATGCAGTTCCGAGAAAAAGCGCATTGGCTGATGTTGGTCCGCGAACACGATACCCGCGAGTCCCGCAGCTTCATGGTTGGACTCGGCAACGGAATCTGGATCAGCGCGCTACTGACTTTCGGGCTGTATTGGTTTCTGCAATTCCTACTGTAGTTTCCGGCTGGTACCGCGACTTATCCAGGGTCAGTGCTGCTGCAGGCCGCGCGTAAAGATCTTCGCTACGCAGGTCGCCACTTTCTCGGCCTGTTTACCGTCGAATCCCAGAACCACGGGGCGCATAAAGCCGAAGACAAAGCCCAAGGCTCCGATCGCTTGCGAGATCGCTTCGATTTCGTCATCCCCAGCGGGCCCGGGTTGGTGACGGTGCAACCTTTCGGCGATTGCCTTGGCATGACGTTGCGGACCCACCTGGCTGACAAACTTCCCCACCTTCGGATCGAGGATGGCATGCGGAATCGAGGCCCGCAGCAGATCGCGGTCTCTCCACATCCGGTCCACTTCCCATGCCATCAGTTGCTGGATTTCTTCCTCCAGCGTATCCGCCAGGGGCAAGCCATCGTTCAATTCGCCGACTTCACGAGAAGCGTGATGGCTCATGAGGGCCAGCAGCAAGCCCGCCTTCCCGTGAAAATAACGATGGATCAGGCCCTCGGCGCATCCCGCGCGGGCGGCGATTTCGCGCGTGGTGGTGACCTCATAGCCCTTGCTGGCAAAAAGTTTGGTCGCGGCGTGAATGAGCGCTTCCTGCTTCCCTGCCCGATCGCGCTTTCTGCCTGACCTGGGCTTCGGTAGCAAGGACCGCTTGCGGTTAATGCGTTGGGCGCTAAGACCCTGACCTCTGGAATTCATCTGCTCAACTTCTCGGCAGCACTGGTGACAGCCAGCCTAATCGTATCAACCACCGGCCCCAGGAGATGTCAAAACTTTGTCGCGCATTTGTCGCGTTTTTGTCAACACTTTCGTACAAGCGGAATTTACAAACACTTAACACCGCCGAAACATGGGCGAAACCTTCAGGCCGTACCCTTTGGCTGTCCCGCCCAACCGGCGGACTTTTTACCACGTGGAAGGTCGGGGAGCACCCGGGATTGAAGGGCGCTCTCCGGCTTCGAAGCTGACCGCTTTGTGTCGTAAGGAGGGTTCGCATGGTTCACCTCCACCGGGATACACGACGAGTTCTGCTGATCGACCAAAACCCGTTCAAGCAGAATCTTCGCGCCACCATTCTCCGTCACTACGAGATCGAAGTGCATACCGCAGCCAACGCTCGCGATGCGGAGACCTTGTGGATCAGCAATCTTTACGATCTCATCCTGCTCGCCGCCCCGGAACATTCTGAGGAGGCGATCGCCCTCCCAGACCAGATCCGGAAAAATAAACCTCGCCAGAGGATCGCTCTTCTGGTTGGAGCTCCGCACTACATTCGCGAAGTCGGCGGCATCCCCAAGCGTCTGCCGCGAGCCAACCCCATGCCGCCGAGCAGTCTCGCAGCCAGTTTGGTGGAAGCGGCCCGTCCGCAATGGCAACAGATGGTTGAGCACATTATGAGCCGGCCAGAGCTCGGCTAAAAGCGCGCTACAGAGTCGGGCTATCGTTCCCCAGCATGGCGCGGCGAATCAGCTTCAGCGGAATCTCTCCCTGTTCCATGAAGCGGTCGTGAAATTCCTGCAAACTGAATTTGTCTCCGCGCATCTTCCTGTAGTCTTCCCGCAGCTTCATGATTTGCAGCTTCCCCAGGGTGTAGACCAGGTAGGTGGGATCGCTGGTGCCGCGGCGCGCTTCCACTTCCGCCATGGGCCGGACCTGGTAGCCCTCGTTCACGAAGAAATCCTCGGCTTGCGCGAGCGTCATATTTCCCGTGTGCATCTGAATGCCAACGATGAAACGCGCGTCGCGCAGTAGCGCATCCACCAACTGTCCCGCTCGCAACCGCGGATCGCTGGAGTAGCCTTCGTCGAGCATCATCTGCTCGCTGTAGTGCGCCCACCCTTCACTGTTGCTGTCGCAGTAGAGCAGCTTCCGCACTTTCGAAGGCGCCGTCAACGACCAGAGATACTGCACGTAATGTCCGGGATACACCTCGTGGACCGCCGTACTCACGATCGTTCCCCGGCTGAACCCGTTCATATATTCCTGCACCCGCTCCGCCTTCCAATGCGGATCGGGAAGCGTGACCTCGAAGATTCCCTCCTTCGCCTTAGCCTCGTAAGGACCGGGCGTGTCCATGGCTGCGGTTGTTAGAGCCCGGGCAAATGGTGGAGTCTCCTCGACGACCGGTTCCACATTCAATGGAATCGTGATGATCTTCTTCTGCTCGATGAACTGCCGCAGGCTCCCGAGCACGTCGCGAAAGCTCTGCAGCAAACGGTCTGGCGCGGGATGATTCTCCTGCAAGCTCGCCACCACGTCGCGCGCAGAGCGCTTGGGATCGATCTCCGCCGTCACCCGCTTCAGCCACTCCTGGTTGTGCCGCAGATCGGCATACCCGATCTCGAGCAAGCGATCGAGAGGAATATCGACCATTTCGTCGTAGAGCAGCTTCTTGCGGAATGTCTCGGGCCCCAGCCGGAAGTCGCCTTTTGATACCGGCAGCAAGTCCTCACGCACGAAGTTCTCGAACTTTTGGTAGGCCGCGATGACCGCATCGTTACTCGCATGAAATGCTACTAACAGGTCGGGATCTTTAACACTGCTGAAAGCGATGGGAACATCGTGGCGAAAGAAATCCATGGTCCCGGGCAGTTGTTCCAGCGCCACCTCGGTATAAACGCGGGGTGGATTTTGCAAGTTGTGGCGCGCCGCCTCGAACATGGCGGGGATCTGACGCTCCCGGGCGATCACCGCGCGCAAGCGATCCTCCGCCGGCGCGTAATTCCGCTTCATCACCAGAAAAATGCTGTAGGCCGGACTGCTCCCGTAAAGATCCGGATCCTTCTGCCACATCCGTATCGTTTCCAGCTCCAACAATCGGGCCTGAGTCTGGCTTTGGAGAAAGGCAAGGTCATCGGCCGTTGCCTGCGGCAGTTTTTGCCCCAGCAGGGACTGAAACTCGGGCAACAAGGCCTTGAGCGCGCTCACTTCACGATCGAAACCCGCGCGTGAATAGTCTTCGAGCTGAGCGTCATATTGATGGAAGCCATCCAGCGTCCCCACGGTGGGATGGAATCGGAAATATGTATCGAAGTAGCGATCGACCAACTGGTTGGCCGCTGCCAATGGTTCCGGCTGCGAACCAGTCACGGTTTTTTCGCCGCCCGCCCGGGGCACAATAAAGAACATCGCCACGCAAAATGACAGCGCTGTCATCTTCTTGTACATTGCTCACCCCCTCAAAGCTCACAACGTACGGCAGAAATGCGGGATCGCGTTTCGCGCTAACGTTTGCCGGCAGGAAGAATTGACTTCCGCAGTATACGTGGAGGGAGTATAAAGTTGGCACTTCGAATGAACGACTCTCTGGTCCGGATATCCAGTATTGCTGATACCGGGGACGAACGAGGCTGCAGCTTCTGTGTCCCGGATGTTTGGAATCGATTCCTGTCCAGCGTCTCAGACCTGCACATCACCACCATCCGGCCCGGCCATGTTCGCGGAAACCACTACCACGCCCGTCACAAAGAGATTCTCATCGTCGTTCACCAGGACCGGTGGTCCCTTCACTGGGACTCGGGTTCCGGAACCGCTTCGGAAAAGAGAGTTTTCACCGGAACCGGCGCGGTCGTGATTGAAATCTCTCCCCTGGCCTCTCACGCCATCGTCAACAATGGCGAGAAAGATCTTCTGATCGCCGGCATCTCCGACAGCCGCTACAATCCAGACCGCCCTGACGCCTACCCCCGCCCCGTGGCGTAGCCCGTCCGGCGCCAGGCTACACGCTTTCGACGAGCTGATACTCGAAGTCATAGGAATGCTTCCCGTCCGCGATGATGATGTCCATCGTGCCGCGGAGACCTGCGAGCTGGCCGGTGCCCGAGTCCGGAACTACCGAGATCATCAACTGTGGCGTGCCTCTTGTCATGGTTGCATGGTGCTGGAGGATGAAGGTGCCCTGCCGGCCGTTTAGCGTTCCGCTGACCTTCTCAATAGCAACGTACCCCGCCGATCCCTTGACCTCCGTGCTGGCCATGAGCATTTGACCCTGGCTCGTGGCTTCAAGATCTCCGTGAAACTGCTTGTCGATCGACATGCGGCCGAGCGCTGCATCGCCCTGATCGGCTTGCGGCATAAGCTTCACTTCGAATGGTCCCTTGGCACGAGGCATGACATCTCCCTTCAGAAGGACAGTGTATCGCGAGACGAACAGCCGCTCCGTCCGCGCTTCAGGGTTTCGCGGGATCGGGCGCTGGAACGTTCTTCGTCACTTTCCGGACGAAGAATTCCTGCAATAGGTTGACCGCAGCCGTGGTGCCGATCCCGATCAGGCCGGTTTCGATGGTGAGTGCCGCTCCGTTGCGATCTTCGGCGGGATAGTAAAGGTTCGAGATGCCGCCCGCGGCCAGGCTTCCCAGGATGTTCGAATAATTCACCTGCCAGCGTCGATTATCGCCTTTGCAGATGACCGCATTTGCAATCGCGTAGAATGCCCGTGACCGCTTGCTCCCGCTTCCTTTGTAGAAATATCGCGGATCCTGTTTCAGCAGCGACGGCAGGATCGCGCCTCCAATGAATGTGCCCGAGACCAGGTCGGCATAGGAAGCGCCGTAGCGCTTGGCGTATCCTTGCGCGCCTTGCCCGTATCCCTTGAAATTATTCTGCGCCTGCTCGACTCCGGCGATGGCCCCGGTCGCCAGGAAAGAAAACGGATCCACCGTCGTTTTCCAGGCCAGCTCGAATTTTTGTTTCGACGAGAGAGGAGCTGCGTCCGGGACGTAGCTGATATAGAAGTTCGGAATGACCGCCAGTACTCGTTGCTTTTCTTCGACCTTGAGTTGTTCCTCTGCCACTTCGACCGGTGAAACGACAGCCTTCACCTCCGTCATCTCGGTGGCAACCTCTAACGCAATCGGCGGCAGAACGCAGATCTCTCCCGGATGCAGCACGCCTGAGCTGGTGTGCGCCTGGAACCCCGACGACGTGACCGTGAGCTGAAAGGGTCCAGGGGCAAGATTAGCGAAGGAGAATTGCCCGTCGTCGTCTGACACTGCCTCTTGTGGCGGCGATTGATCCCCGCGGGTAAGGCTTACCTGGGCTTTGGCGACGACGGCTCCTGACTGGTCCACCACCGTCCCCGTAATGCTTCCGGTCAGTAACGGGTTGGGCTGAACAGCGGACGCGTTGTTCTGTCCCGCGGCGCCTGCCGGCGGTGTTTGTGCCGGCACCTGTCCCTGGCAGAGCGTCGCGCAACCCGTAACCACAACCACCAAAGCAATCAACCCAAACTTCAATCGAACCGCCATCAATACATCCCTTTTCACTCTGCCGCGTTGGCTGCGGTCAGACAGACAATCCCAGACCGCCGCGATGGACTTCTTTTGTAACTGCCCTCAATGGATGCGCTCCTTACAGGATACAAGAAAGAAGGCGGCGCCTCCGGGGCGGAGTTGTAACTTCTTTGGGGATTCACCGGCTTTGCGAAACGGCAATCGCCAGCGCGGCAATCGCCGCGGTTTCGGCGCGCAGGATGGTTGGACCTAATGACGCGGAGACCCATCCGTTGTCGTGAAACAGCGATCACCTCAGGCTCAGTCCAGCCGCCTTCGGGACCGATGGCAAGAAGAAACTCGGGGGCATCCGGCGAGAGGACGTCTCGCAGCATAGTGGTTTGTTCGGCCTCGGACAGCACGATGCGTGCGGCCCCCGCAAGCGCAACCGCTTCTTTCAGATTGATCGGTTGCGAAATTTCCGGTGGAACGTCACGCCGCGATTGTTCGGAGGCCTGCAGCGCAAGACGCCGCCAGCGCTCCACGCGCTTGCCTGCTGCCGCCGCCAGATGGGCTTCGGTCCGCTGCGCAATCACGGGAACCATCCGCGCCACGCCCAGTTCCGTGCATTTTTCGATCGCCCATTCCATGCGGTCGAATTTGAAAATGGAAAGCAATAAGCGTGATGTTGGCTGAAGTGACAACCGGAAGCACTTCCCCCAGTTCGAACTCCACCCGGCTGTTGGTGATTGTGACGATACGGCCGCGGCGGACGGCAGTGGGTGTGGTGATGTCGAATTCCTGGCCGACACGAGCACGGAGAACGCGCGCAAGGTGGGCGGCGTGATCTCCGGTGAGCGCCGCACGATTGTTCGAGACTTCGTCGGCGATCCAGCGGCGGCGGGTCATGGGGTGCCTGGGCTAGCCGAAGATGTCTTTGACCTTCCCCAGCAGCGTGCGCCGCTGCGGCTTGTTTTCCACGTGTGTGATGCCTTCGAGTTCCTGCATCAGTTCGCGTTGCCGCTTCGTCAGCTTCTGCGGTGTTTGCACGCGCACTTCGACGAACAAGTCTCCTTTGCCGTGACCGTTCAACACCGGTACGCCCTTGTTACGCACCCGGATAGTGGTTCCGGACTGCGTTCCTTCGGGAATTTTCAGGGTGTGATTCCCCTCCAGCGTCGGCACCACGATTTCCGTACCCAGCGCAGCTTGGGTGAAAGAAACCGGCATCACGCAGTGCAGATCGTTGCCCTCGCGCTCGAAGAAGGAATGCTCTTTCACGTTGAGGACGACGTAGAGATCCCCCGGAGGCCCGCCGAAAGGGCCGGCTTCGCCGTATCCGGAGAAGCGAATCCGAGTGCCGTCTTCGACGCCGGCGGGAATCTTGGCTTCTACCACCCTTTGCCGCAACATCCGGCCTTCGCCTTTGCACTTGATGCAGGGATCGGTAATGACGCTGCCGGTGCCCTGACAAGTCGGGCAGGTGCGGGCAATGCTGAAGAACCCCTGCTGGTAGCGGACCTGTCCGCGTCCGGCGCACGACCTGCAAGTGGCGGGCGCCTTACCTGTGGCCGCGCCTGAGCCGCGGCAATCTTCGCAGGTTTCGTGGCGGCGTACGTTGACTTTGGTTTCTGTGCCGAAGACCGCGTCTTCGAATTCAATGGTGAGGTCTTCCCGCAGGTCGGCACCGCGTTGCGTGCGGGTGCGACGGCCTCCCGCAGACCGCCCACCAAACATTTCGCCAAAGCCAAATCCCAGGAAGTCATTGAGAATCTCGTTGAGATCGACACCTACGGCGGGATCAAAACCGCCCATGCCGCCGCTCACGCCCGCGTGTCCGAAGCGATCGTATGCCGAGCGTTTGTCGCCGTCGCACAGCACCGCGTAGGCTTCGCTGGCTTCCTTGAACTTTTCTTCCGCGTCCGGGTTATTGGGGTTGCGGTCAGGATGGTACTGGAGCGCCAGCTTCCGATAGGCGCTCTTGACCTCCTGCTCCGAGGCGGTGCGGGTCACTCCCAGCACCTCGTAGTAGTCGCGTTTTCCGTTACTGGTCAGAATAGTCTCGTCCTTGGTCCTGGGAGCTACGTCGCTGGTCATTCGTCATGAGCGGTTCTTGACGGACGACCATCGACCAACAACTAGTGATTATTCCTTGCCACCTTCACCATCGCGGGACGCAGCAGACGATCTTTGAGTTTGTAGCCGCGCTGCAACTCCTCGAGCACTTCATGGTCATTGGCATCATTCGTGTCCACCATTTCGATCGCCTCATGCAGATGCGGATCGAACGGCTGCCCCTTGGCCGGGATCGGACGCAGGCCCAATTTCGCCAACGCGTCCTGTAATTGCTTATAGATGAGCTCCACCCCTCCCCGGAACTCAGATTTTTCGGGGGCGGCCAGCAGCGCGCGCTCGAAGCTATCGAGCGTCGGCAGCAAGGCCTTCACGGCATCGGCGACAGCATATTCGCGGAACTCCTGTTGCTCCCGGGCGGCGCGCTTGCGCGCGTTCTCGAACTCGGCCTGCAGTCGCGCCAGGCGATCCACCAGGTTGTCGCGCTCGGCTTTCAGTTTTTGCACTTCTGCGTCCCGCGCACTGAACTCGGTGGAGTCCACCGCACGCACCGGGATCTCTTCGGTGTCATCGGACGCGGGCAGTTCGTGTTCCGTATCGAGTTCTTCCGGGTCCAGTTCGGATTTTCCGTTGGTTCGTGGCATAAGCTTCCGCTTCTTGGAGCAGCCTCTTCTATTCTGAGTCGTTCAACACCTTGTCGAAGAGGCGCGCAATGTAGGAAACCGCGGTCATGGTGTGCTGGTAATCCATGCGCGTGGGGCCGATTACCGCCAGCGATCCCATCACCTCTCCGCCCACCCGCGCCGGAGCGCCGATGAGTACCAGATTGCGCATCGAGGGTAGCGCCTGATCCAGCCCGATCACCACCCGTACTGCTTCCTGTTTGATATCGAGATAGGCGCCGAGCAATTCGACGACTTTCTGTTTCTCCTCCAGCGTTTTCAGCAGTTCCTGCAAGCGCTGCTTGTCCTGTTCGCCGGCCACCAGGTTGGCCGCGCCTTCCACGTAGACCGACTGCGCCGCGTCCTCAGCCGCGAGCGCGCCTTGCCGGTAAAGCTGTTCCACCGATGTCATCAGCCGGTCGTATTCACTGCGTTCCTGATCGAGACGGCGCGCCAGTTCCGTGCGCATTGCCTCCATCGTCCATCCCCGGAAGTTGTCGTTGATGAAGCGCGCCGCGGCATCCAGGTCGGCTTGCGGAAGATCCATGCGTAGCACGCGATCGCGCACCAGACCGGAACGCGTGATCACCACTGCCAGCACCTTCTGGTCGCCCAGGCGGGAAAAATAAACGTGCTCCAGCGCGTTCTTCGGCCCGCCAATCGCCATCGCAACCCCCACGTTGCGCGAGATCAGCGACAGCACATGCGAGGTGCGCTCCATGAACTCTTGCACATCGGCAACGCCCTGCAGCGAGTCGGTGATGAAACTCTCATCCGTGTGCGACAAGTGCGCGGTCCCGGTAATCTGTTCGACGTAATAGCGATACGCCTCGGCGGTGGGCACACGTCCGGCTGAGGTGTGCGGTTGTTCCAGCAATCCCGCATCCGAAAGGTCCGCCATCACGTTGCGAATGGTGGCCGGACTCAGCCCCTCGCGATTGCCCCGCGCCAAGGTCCGCGATCCGACCGGTTCTCCCGTGCTGATGAACGTCTCTACGATAGCCGTGAGGATTTCTCGCTCACGCTCGCCAATAGGTTGTCCTGACGGCATATAAGGCCCGCGACGACGATCGCCACGACTCCAACTAACTATATTAAATACAGTCATTTAGACTGTATCAGGTTAAATTGCCCCACATTGATTCTAGGAAGCCAACCTGTCCCTGTCAAGCGTTAGCACTCGGGGGCCGAGAATGCTAATCGTTGACCGCAGTCTGCCCCTCCTTGTAGTTTGGCGGGAATGACTAAACCGCACGTGGCCGTGATCGGTGCCGGAGCCTTTGGCGGATGGACCGCCCTCTGCCTTCTTCGCCGCGGTGCCCGGGTGACGTTGCTCGATGCTTGGGGACCCGGCAATTCTCGCGCCTCTTCAGGCGGCGAGACCCGCGTGATCCGCGGCACCTACGGACCCAACCAACCTTATACAAAGATGGCGGCGAGGGCAGCCAAACTCTGGCGCGAACATGAGAAAAAATGGGGACGGCGATTGCTGCATCCCATCGGCGTGCTCTGGATGGCGGCGGAAGGCGACGATCAGTTCGAGCGTGGATCGATCGTCGAGCTGCGCGACGCCGGAATCCGCTTCGAGGAGCTTTCGCAAGCGGAGATGAAGCGGCGCTGGCCGCAGATCTATCTCGAAGATGTGCCCTGGGGCATCTACGAGCCCGACGGCGGATTTCTCACGGCGCGCATTGCCTGCCAGGCTGTGGTCGAAGCATTCGTCGCCGAGGGCGGCGAGTTTCGTCTTGCGGCGGTGCAGGGTGATCTTGAAAACGGGGCCTGGAACGCGCTCACTCTCTCCGATGGCTCGATGTTGGCCGCCGACCAGTACGTCTTCGCCTGCGGACCATGGTTGGGCAAATTGTTTCCCAATACCATCGGCTCGCGTGTCCAAGTTACCAAGCAGGATATGTTCTTCTTCGGCCCGCCCGCAGGCGATAACCGCTTTTCCGAGACCTGCCTCCCTGTCTGGGGAGACCATCGCGCGCCTTTTATGTACGGCATTCCCGGAAATGACGGACGCGGATTCAAGATCGCCGACGACACCCGCGGCCCCGAATTCGATCCCACATCCGGCGAACGCACCGTGAACCCCGAAGGTCTGAAGGCAGTGCGCAAATATATGGAGCACCGCTTTCCCGGCATGAAGAACGCGCCGCTGGTGGAGACGCGCGTCTGTCAGTACGAACAGAGTCCAGACAGTAATTTCATCATCGAGCAGCATCCCGCGGCGGAGAATGTCTGGATCGTCGGCGGAGGCTCCGGACATGGTTTCAAGCATGGTCCCGCGCTGGGAGAAATGATCGCGGAAAAAGTCCGCAGTTCGTCGTAGCCTCGGGAAAACCGCTGCGCCCAAACCCGCTCTCCGGGTGTATAGTTTTAGACACGCAACAATCCACATAAAAACAGGGGAATCAAGTCATGAAACGTGCCTCCGTTTTCGTGAATGTCCGCGCCTGCTTTATTTTCGCCATTGCCGCATTACTTCCCGTCCTCTCCGCCGCACAAACCTCAGGGCCGCTGACCACGCAGGCGCTGATGAGCAAGCTCCAGTGGCGATTGGTGGGCCCGTTCATCGGCGGGCGTGTAGTCACCGTGACCGGCGTTCCCGGAACTCCCAACGTCTATTACGCCGGTGCGGTCGGCGGCGGAGTCTGGAGGAGCACCGACGAAGGCCTGGAATGGAAAAACATTACCGACGGCAAGCTGCCGGGGCCGAGTTCGAGCATCGGCGCGGTGGCGGTGGCGCCGTCCGATTCCAATACGATTTATGTCGGCACCGGCGAAGCCGACATCCGCAGCGACGTGATCCCTGGCGACGGCGTCTACAAGTCCACCGATGCCGGCAAGACCTGGGAATATGCTGGCCTGCGCGATACTCATTCGATCAGCGCGATCCTCGTGGATCCCAAAGACGCCAACGTCGTCTACGCCGCTTCCATGGGACACGTCTTCAAGCCCGATGCTGATCGCGGCGTCTTCAAGTCGACCGACGGCGGCAAATCGTGGAACAAAGTGCTCTTCGTGGATGACAAAACCGGAGCCATCTCCCTGGTCATGGACCCGAATCACTCCGACGTACTGTACGCCACCATGTGGGAAGCGCAGCGCATGCCCTGGGGGCTGATCAGCGGCGGCCCGGGCAGCGGCATTTACAAGACCACCGACGGCGGCGCGCACTGGAGCAATCTATCGCATAACGAGGGACTACCCCAGATGGTGCTGGGACGCGTCGGATTGTCGGTATCCGCCAGCAATTCCAATATCGTCTACGCCATCATCCAGGCCAAGGAAGGCGGCGTCTTCCGCTCCGACGATGCCGGATCTACCTGGAAGCGCGTCAATGACGAAATGAAGTTGCGCCAGCGCGCGTTCTATTACATGACCCTCTACGTGGATCCCAAAAATCCCGACCTCGTCTACGCGCCCGAGGTCGACGCTCTCTGGGTCTCGCACGACGGCGGTAAAACCTGGACCAAGCTGCACACGCCACACGGCGACAATCACGTGGTCTGGATCAATCCGGAGAACCCCAGAATCCTGCTGGAAGGCAACGACGGCGGTGCTACCGTCTCCACCGATGCCGGCGCCACCTGGAGCACCGAACACAATCAGCCGACCGGACAGTTCTACCACGTCAACCTCGATGACCAATTCCCCTTTCACATTTACGGCGCGCAGCAGGACGAAGGCTCCTTTGAAGGACCGAGCGCCAGCAACGAAGGCACGATTCCACTCGCCGATTGGCACAGCGTCGCCTATGGAGAGAGCACCTACTCCGTGCCCCAGCCGGGCGATCCCAAAATCACCTATGGCAGCGGCTACTACAGCATCTTCCTGAAATATGACCTGCGTACCCATCAGTACCAGAGCGTGAGTCCATGGCCGTTTTATCAGGAAGGATCGTCGTCCGCGGAGCTCAAGTACCGCTTCGGCTGGACCCATCCCATTCTGTTTTCGCCGGCGAATCCCAAGGAGATGCTCATCGCCGCGCAGTATGTCTTTAAGAGCGACAACTACGGCGCCACCTGGAGCCGCATCTCGCCCGATCTGACACGCAACCAACCGAGCACCGAGGTGCCCAGCGGCGGCCCCGTCGATCTCGATCAGTCGGGAGCGGAAATTTATCCCTTAGTCTCGGCGCTTGCGGTGTCGCCGCTCGACGCCAACCTGATCTGGGCCGGATCGGATGATGGCCTCGCTCATGTCACCACCGATGGTGGAAAGAGTTGGCAGACCGTGACTCCGCCGGGGCTGCCCGAGGCCTGGATCAGTTGCATTGAGCCCTCGCACACCGACAAACAAACCGCCTACCTCACTGCCCGCCGCTACATGTGGGACGACTTCCATCCGTATGTTTTCGAGACCGACGATTTAGGGCGGCACTGGAAAGCGGTAACCTCAGGCCTGCCGGAAGACGAATTTGTCTTTGATATTCGCCAGGACCCCAATGATTCCAAGCTGCTGTTCGTCGGCACTCGCAGCACCGTCTATTTCAGCCTCGACGGTGCGGCGCACTGGCAACAGCTCACCCTCAACCTTCCGGTCGCGCAAGTCCGCGACCTCGCTATCAATACGCGCCAGGGGCAGATCGTGGCGGCCACTCACGGACGCTCGTTCTGGGCGCTCGACAATCTCACCTTTCTCGAGCAATTGACCAGGCAGCCCTCCGTCGATACCAATGCGCCGTTCCTGTTCGCTCCTCAGCAGGCGTGGCTGACCCACGATTACGGAGTGATGAATCCCGAAAGAAAACGTCCGGTGGATGCCGGCTACAATCCTCCGTTCGGCGCCACCGTCTTCTTCCACATCCCGCAGGACTATGACGGCAAGACCCCGGTGACGCTGCGCTTCAACGATGCGCAAGGCAAGGAGATTCGCAGCTTCGATCTTCATCTCGCGACCGAGAAGCAGAAAATGGAGATGGAGAAAGAAGAAGGCAAAGAGCAGAAGGAAAACGCCGCCGCCGAAGTGGACCATAGCGGAGAGAGCACCGACCAGCAGATTCGCGAAAAGGAAGCAAAGATCACCGCCATCGAGCCGGGGATGAACCGCTTCCAGTGGGACCTGCGCTATGCCGGTGCCCTCGAAGTCACCGGTTATCACGCGCCCATCGCGGCTGGAGGGCTTGAGGATTCCGTGGAGGGTCCGCGGCTTGTGCCGGGGACTTATTCCGTCGTGCTCGAATACGGCGGCAAGAAAACGGAACAGAATCTTACGGTGGCGCTTGATCCGAGACTGCACGCGACCCACGACGATTTGGCGGCCCACCTGGCGATCGACCTGCAGATTCGCGACGACCTCAATGCTTTGGATAAAGAGATTAATGCGGCGCTGGCCGCGCGCGACAAATTGCAAGCCCGCGCCGCGAGCGACCCCGAGGCCGCCAGCGCACTGGCCGCGTTGAATCGCGACATCGACAGCGTCGCGCAAATGGCCATGAAGTCGAGCGAAGGCAGCCTGCTCTATGAGACCAAGTTACGCGATCACCTCGCGTACCTGGCCGCCGACATCGACTTGGCCTACGAGCGCCCGACTGCGGCGCAGGAAGCTGTCTTCCGGGATCTCGACCAGCAGGCCAAGGAAGGCGAGAAAAAACTCAAGGCCGATGTCGCTGAAGCCGGCAAAGCGGCCGAGTAGCGGAACGGGAGAGAGAGCGGGAAGTTTACTGGATTTGAATCACGCTCTCGGGAGCGGTGGACTTGATCTCTGCCACGCGGGTGATCACTTTGCGCGCGAAGTCATAGAGGGACTTCACTGGCCCGGTTCCCTCTCCCTGCAGCACTGCAGGCTGGCCGCTGTCTCCGGCTTTGCGGATATTAGGATCGAGTTGCACGTCGCCGAGGTAGGCCACTCCGAACTGCTGCGCGGTTTTTTCCGCGCCACCGTGCGAGAAGATATCCGTCTGGTGATTGCAGTTGGGGCAGACGAAGTAGCTCATATTCTCGACCATGCCGACGACGTCCACCTTCATCTGGCGAAACATCTCGATCGCCTTCCGGGCATCCTGCAACGAAACGTCCGACGGCGTCGAAACCACGATCGCGCCCGTGAGCGGAACCGTCTGAATCAGCGAGAGCGCCACATCGCCGGTTCCCGGCGGCAGATCGACCACCAGATAGTCGAGTTGTCCCCACTCCACCGATCCCAGAAACTGCTTGATGATCGAATGCAGCATGGGGCCACGCCAGATCAGCGGCTTGTCGCCAGGATTGAGAAATCCCACCGAGATCACCTTCAGCCCGTGCGCCTCGAGTGGCGCAATGCGGTTGTCGCCCATCACTTTGGGCTGTTCGCTGGTGCCCAGCATGAGCGGCACGTTGGGACCGTAAACGTCAGCATCGAGCAAACCGACCTTGTGCCCCATCTTGGCGAGCGCAATCGCAAGGTTCACCGCGAGCGTGGTCTTCCCTACTCCGCCCTTCCCCGATCCAACGGCAATGATGGCGTCGACGCCGGGAAGTGGCTGTGGGCCTTGCGGTTGCTGTCCAGGACGCGGGGGCATGGGAGAGTTCAAGAGATCACCTTCCAGATGGGCTATCACACTCAGTCGAACCTATTAATTATACGGGAAGTCAGCGGGCGATGACGGAGTGGACGGTTCGTTCTCGTGACAGACTTCGTGGGGAAATTTGTGAGCTTTTCGCTAGTGCCTCGACACGCCCATCCGGCCAACATCCTTCTTCATCGATTTTACCCCGCTGGAAATGATGAAGACACGTCCGGAGTGAAAACCGTGAACGCCACTCCAGCCTGAAGTGATCAGGAAATCAACCGTGCCGTCACCGTCGACGTCTCCCATGGTGACGGCATCAAATCCGAAGGTATCTCCCGGAGTCTTGCAGGTGTAGGTTTTTATCAGATGACCATCCATCCCGGAATACAAATAAGCGCGTCCGCCACCGATAGCCGCCCCGCTGTACTGCCAGGCACCCACGATCAGGTCGGCGTGACCGTCGCCGTCCACATCACCTGCCACCGACGGACTGGTTCCGAATCCTTCTCCGGCGGCTTCGCCTGTCAGCGTTAAGAGAGCATGCCCGTCTTTTCCGGAGTAGACGTAGACTCGGCCAGTCATGGGGCCCTTCGCACCATTCGCCCAGTCCGACGCATAGGCGTCCGGGACGCCGTCGCCATCCACATCTCCGGGCACCGACAGGAACATTGCGCCCAGGGCTCCGCCGCTTTCGTCAGACTCGATCATGAACTTGGGCTTTGCCGTGAGCGCATCATAAACGTAGGTGCGCCCCGTTTGTTTCGGCCCTGCCTTGGGCGCTCCCACCAGGAGAAGCGTGTGCTGCTTATCCGCAAAGCCCGCGACCGCGCTACCAAATCCATCGCCGGCACGCTCGCCAGTCAGGGTTAGCAGGATGTGACCGTCCTTCCCCGAATACACATAGGCTCGCCCGGCGTTTTCACCGCCAGCTCCGTTGTGAGGAGCTCCGACGATGATGTCGGCGAATCCATCATGGTTGACGTCCCCCACTCCCGCCGCATGCCGCCCGAAGTCATCCTTGGGACCCTCAGCTTTCACGGTGAGAAGCACACGACCGTCTCGCCCCGAATACACCTTGGCATACCCGCCACCAGGAGCACTGGCGATCACATCCGGAATTTTGTCACCATTCGTGTCGCCTGCCGCCTCGACACCGGTGCCCAACTGGTCGCCCGGCTTGCCGTCCGCCGACCACAGCAGCTTGCCGGTTTTTGTGGAATAGACATAGATGCGGCCGGCATTCTCGCCTCCCGCGCCGCTCGTGGGGGCAGACGTGACCACGTCGGGAACTCCGTCGCCATCGACGTCTCCGATATTTCGGGCAATCCAACCGAACTGATCGTTGCTGGACTCACCATCCCACTCGCGAACAATCTTCACCTGCTCGACAAAGGGATCATCAAAATCCTGCCGCCCCGGCAAAAGCCCGGCATAGCGTTTGTCGTTTTTAAGCGAGGCCAGTTCCGGAGTGACCTCGATCTGCGTCATGTCGATCTTGCGGGTTGCTTTCGCTTTCATGAGCCATGCGAATGCCTGATCGTTATCGCCTTTCATGGCGTAGACGACACCCAGGCTGAACAGCGGAGTCGGAACGGCCGGATCAACCTCCAACGCGTGTTGGTTGGCCGCGATCGCATGGTCCGGGTCCTTCAGGTTCTGGTATGCGAGGGCCAGGTTTCGCCAGGCACGGCCGTTCTGCGGCTCGCGCTTGGTTACTTCTTCTAGAATTTTTGCTGCCCCGGCATTATCGTTGGCTCGCAGGCGCGCCATGCCCGCAGCCAGCGTTGCTTCTTCGGCTGCGAAGGCGGCTCCCAGCGAACCGAGAAGCGACAGCGCGAGAAACAAACCAACACACCACTGTTTCGTATAGGTAGAGGCCGTGATCGACATGGTTTCGATTTTTAGCCCATTGCCGCCGATCACGCTATCAAAATATTGCGCTTTCGCTATCGCTCACCCCGCCCGAGCGCGTGACGGAGTCTGAGCAAATTCGCGGTGGAAACTGCTGGTGAAGTGACTGTGGCTCGAAAAGCCCGCTTCCAACGCGATGTCCACCAGTGGCCTGCGCGATTCCACCACGCTTTCGAGCGACGAGCGGAGGCGGAGCTTCTGACGATAATCGTGCAGCGTCGTTCCCGTGGCGCGGTAGAACATTCTGCACAGGTGGTACACCGACATTCCGACTTCGCCGGCAATATTGCGCAAGGTCAAGCACGATTCCAGGCGCGCACTCAGGATGAATTCAATGTGACGCACCATGTCGCGATGCCTGGGACGGATCAATCGGGAGGCCTGTGCCTGTGTTCCGTAGGCGGATCGCACAACGCTTTCCAGTAAGTGAACCACCAGCTCTTCTATCGCAAATGAATCCAATACGTGGCCGGTTACGATGTGCTTGAAAAGCCTGCGTTGCGACAGGTAGGTGTGAGCATCACCCGGACCATGAGTGAGCTTGAAAGGCATTTCAGGGCGCTCGTCGACGGCTGGATCAAACCCTCGCACCACGTCCCGCACAATATCAATGTCGGCGCCGAACCAGTCGCAGCGGTCGCCGTCCGAGCTGATTGCACTTCTGCGATAGGGCTGGCCCTGGTTGTAGAAGGTCACCACGTTCGGATTCGCCACGAACGCCGGTTCGTGTTCGTGCTGAATCCCCACCGCAGTTCGCGGAAATACAAAACAGAAGTTTCTGGAAGGCCCCGAGTCCTGAAAGGAAGGATGGCTGGGGTGAGAACGAAACGCGCCTACGCGGACCAATCCACTATCGAATACGATCCGATCGAATTCGCACGGCCCCAAAACCTGCATTCCCCATGGTAGCGCTCCCTTCCCGGCCAGCGTCAACCAATCGGTCGTTGCCGGGCCCTGCTGTTCTCACACTGCCAGGTAGCCGCCGTCGACCGGAAATGCCGCACCGGTGACCCACGATGACTCGTCGCTCGCCAGGTAGACCGCGAGGCCCGCGACGTCTTGCACCTTGCCCAGGCGGCCAATGGGATGACTCGCGATGCGCTCGCGGCGGACCGCTTGCGGGTCTGGCGCCTTGCGGATGACCTCGGCCGTCAGGTCGGTTTCCACGAACGAAGGGCAAATCGCATTGACGCGGATGTTTTCCTGTCCGTGATCGATCGCCATGCACTTCGTCAGCAGGACAACGGCGCCCTTCGACGGCGCGTAGCATGCGCGATTGCGCGCCCCATTGATGCCCAGCACCGAAGCCATATTGATGATCGACCCGCCTCCCGTTTTGCGCATTTCGGGAAGGACGGAGCGGGAGAACAGCCAAAGACCCCGCACGTTCACGTTGAAAGTCTGGTCCCACTGTTCTTCCGTGATCTGCTCGGCGGTTCCGATGTGAAGCACTCCCGCATTGTTGAGCAGCACGTTCAGACCGCCGAAGTGAGAAACCGTTTCTCTAATGACACGGTCAATGTCGGGTTGCTTCGTGACATCCGCAGCCAGAACGAGAGGCGAGTCGCCAATGGCATGCGCGGTTTCTTCCAACTGGGCCCTGCGGCGTCCCACCAGCGCGACCTTGGCGCCTTCACGGGCGAGAGCGATGGCGCAAGCGCGTCCGATGCCGGTACCGGCCCCGGTGACAATGGCAACTTTATTTTCCAGCCGGGAACTCATGGGAGGAAACAGTCTACGACAGCGAGGCTATTTCCCAGAAGAAGGAAGATGGCGGCCTCAGTAGCCTCCATCTTCCAACCGGACTTTTCCGCGGAACATTCGATACACGAAGACGAAGTAACCGAGCGCCAGCACCGTGCCCAGAATCCACCAGATCACGCCAACCACCAACCCGTGATGTCCGGCGGCGGAGTTCGCAATCGTCAGGTCGTACACAGGATCGGTACTGGCCGGAAGTACGACCGGATACAGGGCAAAAACCGCCCCCACCAGCATGCCCGCGATATAAAGCGTCGATCCCGCGAATGCGAGTTTGTCGTTGCCTTTCGGCGCTGTCCAAATGATGAGCGCAAGGCTGCCGAAAACCGCCGTCGGGATCAGCATCCCGAGGGGATGCGCATGATAATTGTTCATCAGGTAGGGACGCGCAAAATAAGTCATCACCAGGCTGAAGCAGGTAAGAAAGAATTGCACCGGCCACAAGATGACAGCCGTTCCCCGCGCACGCTTGCTGAGATCTCCGTCGGTCTTGATGGCAACATAGAGGGCCCCGTGCACGGTGAGCGTGACCAGCGCAACCACTCCTGCCATGACTGTGTACCAGTCGAGAATTCCGGGATATGGTCCCAGTCTGAAGTTGGTCCACAATGGCTCGAAGAAATATCCGTCGGGACCGAGCGGCACGCCACGAATCACGTTGCCCAGCGCGGCGCCATAAAAGATGATCAAAAGCGTGCTGGCGAGAAAAAAGATGGCGTCAAAAAAACTCTGCCACACCTGATTATCGATGTGCGCCCGGAATTCGATACCAATGGCCCGCAGCATCAGCAGCCACAGCACGATCATCAGCGGCAGATAAAAACCACTGAACGCGGAAGCGTACAGCTGCGGAAACGCGAAATAGAGAGTTCCCCCCGCGGCCAGCAGCCACACTTCATTCCCGTCCCACACCGGCCCGATCGCCCGCAATACCATCCTGCGTTCTTCGCTGGTCTTGGCCACCGTCAAATAAATGACCCCAGCCCCCAGATCAAATCCGTCGAGCACTACATACGCCGTCAGCATGACCGCGACGATAATGAACCAAAGCGTTGCCATAAGACCTCGAATGAACTTCCTAGTGCGCGCTCACCGGCCCGGCGGCAGGTCCGTGCTCGATTTCGCGCCGTACCAGGAACACGAACAGCAAGCCCAGCACCAGGTACATTCCCATAAAGCCAAGCAGCGTGAACATTCCATTTCCCGCCGACACGTTCTTCGAATAGCCGTCCGCGGTCAGCATCAGTCCGTACACCAGCCACGGCTGCCGCCCCAGTTCCGCGGTCATCCATCCCGCCGTGTTGGCGATATAAGGAAACGGGAAGCTGAGCAACAGAACCCAGAGCATCCAGCGCGCGTCAAACAGTTTGCCCCACCACAGCAGGAAAACCGAGATCACCATGATGGCGATGAACACCGTCCCCAGCCCCACCATGATGTGATAGCTGTAATAAAGCAGTGGAATATTCTGCGGCCAGGAATCTTGCGGAAAAGCGTCCAACCCTTGCACGTCCGCATTCCACGCACGATAAGTAAGAAAGCTGAGCATCTTGGGGACGACGACGGGATTATCGATCTTGCGCTCATCCACGTTGGGCTGGCCGATCAGAACCAGCGGCGCGCCCGGCTGGCTGTTGAACAGCGCTTCCATAGCCGCGAGCGTGACCGGCTGATTGCGAGTCACCATGCGGCCCTGCCCGTCACCGGTGGGAAACAATTGCAGAATGCTAAAGATGCACCCGGCCACGACGCCCACGCGCACGAAAATCTTTCCGTGCTCCACGTACTTCCGTCCCAGCAGATAAAACGCCCCCACCGCCGCCATCACAAACGCCCCGGTAATCACCGCGCCGCTCATGTTGTGGGCGTATTGCCACCACGCCCACGGATTCAGCACCAGCGCCCAGAAACTGCTGAGTTGCAGCGACCCGTCCACTCCTTTCTCGTAGCCCACCGGATGCTGCATCCATGCATCGGTCGCAATGATGAAGAATCCCGACAGCCACGATCCCAGAAAAACCGCGACCGCCGACCACCAGTGCGCCTTCGGACTCAGGCGCTTCTCGCCATAAAGAAACAATCCCAGGAACGCCGACTCCAGAAAGAACGCGAACATCCCTTCCATCGCCAGCGTCTGTCCGATCACTCCTCCGGCAAAGCGCGAGAACACCGACCAGTTGGTGCCGAACTGAAATTCCATGGGAATTCCGGTCACCACGCCCAACACGAAGTTGATCCCGAAAATCTTCGCCCAGAAACGCGCGGCCTGGTTGTAGACCTCGTCATTGCGCCGCAGCCCCAGCGTCTTGAGGATGACAATCAGCGGCGCCAGCCCCATGGTGAGCTGCGGGAAGAGATAGTGGAAGGTGACAGTGAAGGCGAAATGCAGACGGTGAACCAGCAGTGCACTATCCATGATGAAGTCCCATTCGTTTAAAAATCGAGAATATCTGGAATGGCGACCGCCTCGATGTGACGCAAATCACAGCCGCGCCCACCATGCCTAGAGCAGGCTGTTCCGCCGGCGCTCCAGTTCACTGCGCCGGATTTCCCGCCGACGCCCGGCATCTTTATAGCGCCGCTGTTGTTCTTCTGTCTCCGGAACCACTGCCGGCACCGGCACGTGCCGCCCGCCGCCGTCCACCGCGACAAACGTCAGATACGCCGAACTGACGTGCTGGCAGGTGTCGACCAGATAATTTTCCACCCACACCTTCACCCCCACTTCCATCGAGGAATGAAAGACGCGGTTCACCGAGGAACGAAGGATGACCAGGTCGCCCACGTGCACCGGCACCCAGAAATCGAGATGATCGATGGAAGCCGTCACCACATAGTTGCGCGAGTGCCGGTGCGCCGCCATGGCCCCGGCAAGATCGATCCAGTGCATCAACCGTCCGCCGAGCAGTGCGCCCAGCGGGTTGGCATCGTTGGGAAGAACAATTTCCGCCATCTCCGACTGCGAATCACGCACCGGCCGCGGCATCTTCATATCTTCGTTGTCTGTCATCATTATTGACTCGGGTTGGCGCCTGCCATCGCAGGCGGGATTCTACGCAGCAGATACGATTCCATGTAGCATTCGGCCATCTTCTGGATACGCGCGTCCGCATGCGCCGCAGTCCAGCGCCGGGTGGCGAGTTCATACTCCAGGACGCCATGCTCTACCGGGTGATGCGCCGCCTCGCACACAAACCACAGCGCGATATACGCCCCACGGTCGCGGCTCACTGAGAATCGCACGGCATCGCAGGAACGTTCTTGCGGCAGACGCGCGCAGCGCAATGCATAGCCCAGATTGCAGCCTTCGGCGAGATCCCGTTCGCTCGGTTCCGCGCCTTCCTGCCCCGGAGCGGAACAATGGCCGCGCCAACCCGCGCCCAGCGGCAGCCGTGAAGGATGCAGCCATGCGCCCTCTTCCATCTTCTGCGTCGGCATGAAAAACGGGCACGCCAAAACTTGCATCTCCTTGTGGGTTGTCGGCATTGTACTCAGGATGAGCCCCAGTCGCCAGTAGCAGACCAAACCCGGACGGTTGTAAAGTGACTGGGTGTGAACTTACTCCCTGGGAACCGGGAACTGTCCATGGATCGATTGGCAATGCTGCAGGAGATTCTCGAACAAAACCCCAGCGACGCTTTCGCGCGCTATGGCCTGGCCATGGAGTATTCCAAGGCAGGCCAGTTGCAGCAGGCGATGACTGAATTTCAAACCTTGCTGGCGACCCATCCCGACTACACCCCGGGATACTTCATGGCCGCGCAAACGCTCGCCTCCGCCAGCCGGACCGATGACGCTAAGAAGATGCTCGCCGACGGCATCGCCTCCGCCCGCCGCACCGGCAATGCCCACGCCCTCTCAGAGATGGAAGCCATGTTAGCCGAGTTAGCTTAGAACCCGATTCCCGTGGCCAGTGTTTTCAATTGGCAATTGGCAATTGAAAATCGGAAATACTGTTTCCTACTCCGCCTGGTGCACCGTTCTCCCCATCCCCCATTCCACCAGCGCGGGGAACAACTGGTAGAGCTTGATCACCGGATGCATCGTCCACGGCACAATCACTTCTCGTTTCTTCTTCACATACCCCCGAAAAGTAGCGTGGGCCACGCGCTCGGCGCTAATACCGCGAACCGCCGATGGCCGGACGACCTTCACTTCCCTTCCGCGCAACGCATTCGCGCCGAAATCGGTGCGCACGTAACCCGGGCACACCGTCATCACGTGAATTCCCGCCGCCTTCAACTCCACACGGGCCGCTTTGCCGAATGCATTCATCGCGAACTTGGTAGCGCTGTAGACCGCGTGGAAAGGCAGCGGTATGTGTCCGGCTACGCTTGAAATGTTGATGATTGCCCCCGAGCCTTGCTGCTTCATGATGGGGATCACCGCCTGCATCGAGGCGACCGTTCCAAAGAAGTTGGTATCGAAGGTATCGCGGCAGGCAGCCATCTCGAGTTGCGCCACCGAGTCGAGCATGCCGTGGCCGGCATTGTTAACCCAGATGTCGCAGCGGTCGAAGTGATGCAGCGTCAGGCTAAGCACGCGGTCGATCTCTTCGCGATGCCGCACGTCGCAAGCCAGAGCGAGTGTGCGATCGGTATGGCCAATGCGGCCGCGCGCCGCTTCCGCGCGTCCGGAATCGCGCGAAAGCACGACTAAGTTGGCGCCGTGGTCGGCGAACACTTTGGCGATGGCCTCGCCGATGCCCATCGACGCGCCCGTAACCACCACTACTTTCCCTGAGAGATCCATGCCGAGCTTTTAGTCTTCCACAAAAGCCAAGTCAAGGACGGCGTACAATCAAACGACGCGCCCCGGCGGGCGCGAATCCCCTGGAGGCTTTTGGTGAGTCCGTTGCTGCCCCTGTTTCCCCTTGACCTGGTGTTACTGCCCGGCGTCCCCCTGCCCTTGCACATTTTCGAGCCGCGCTACAAAGAGATGATCGGAGAATGTCTGTCGCAGAAGCGGCCTTTCGGCATCGTCCGTGTCAAGGAGGAAGAAGGTGTCGCCGAAATCGGCTGCACGGCGGAAATCGTCACCGTCACCAAGGAATACCCCGACGGAAAGATGGATATCGTCACCGAGGGGCGCGAACGCTTCGAAGTCATGGAGATCCATCAGGAACGCGCATTCCTGCAGGCCGAAGTCCTCTACTTCCAGGACGAACCCAGCGCCGCAACCCCCGAAGAGATCGGGCAGGCCTTCCAACTTCACAATGAGATCCTGGCGCTGGCCGGAGCGGAACCGGAGCAGGCCTCCGCCAAAGACGATCCCCAGTTATCCTTTCATCTGGCCGGAACCCTCCCGCTCGATTTGGATTTCAAACAGACGCTGCTGGGTATGAAGTCCGAAGCCGAGCGCCTGCGCGGCATCATTTCTTATTTCGAAGCGCTGCTGCCCAATCTGCGCCGCACCATGCACGTCCGCCGCAAAGCCGGCGGCAACGGCCACGCCAGCTAGACATTCTCTGCCCTCTGTCATCCTGAGCAAGCCCGCTGAAGCTGGGCGCCGTCGAACGACCTTGTGTCCTCCACATCGCCGCCTCGCTCCCGCCAACTCGCTAGTGTAATGCGTCAAACAGATCGACTTTTATACATCCGGGCTGCGTGGCTTTTCTTCGCGATCTTCGCGGATGTTCTTTGCGATCTTTGCGGTCAAAAGCTTTGTCTTTAATGCACCTTTGTGACCGATAGATGACCGACCACATTTTCGGCGCACCACGCTAGCTCGCCCTCTGTCATCCTGAGCAAGCCCGCTGAAGGCGGGCGCCGTCGAACGACCTTGTGTCCTCCACATCGCCGCCTCGCTCCCGCCAACTCACTAGTGCAATGCGTCAAACAGATCGACTTTTATACATCCGGGCTGCATGGCTTTTCTTCGCGATCTTCGCGGATGTTCTTTGCGATCTTTGCGGTCAAAAGCTTTGTCTTTAATGCACCTTTGTGACCGATAGATGACCGACCACATTTTCGGCGCACCACGCTAGCTCGCCCTCTGTCATCCTGAGCAAGCCCGCTGAAGGCGGGCGCCGTCGAAGGACCTTGTGTCCTCCACATCGCCGCCTCGCTCCCGCCAACTCACTAGTGTAATGCGTCAAACACATCGACTTTTTTACATCCGGGCTGCGTGGCTTTTCTTCGCGATCTTCGCGGATGTTCTTTGCGATCTTTGCGGTCAAAAGCTTTGTCTTTAATGCACCTTTGTGACCGATAGATGACCGACCACATTTTCGGCGCACCACGCTAGCTCGCTCTCTGTCATCCTGAGCAAGCCCGCTGAAGGCGGGCGCCGTCGAAGGACCTTGTGTCCTCCACATCGCCGCCTCGCTCCCGCCAACTCGCTAGTGTAATGCGTCAAACACATCGACTTTTTTACATCCGGGCTGCGTGGCTTTTCTTCGCGATCTTCGCGGATGTTCTTTGCGATCTTTGCGGTCAAAAGCTTTGTCTTTAATGCACCTTTGTGACCGATAGATGACCGACCACATTTTCGGCGCACCACGCTAGCTCGCCCTCTGTCATCCTGAGCAAGCCCGCTGAAGGCGGGCGCCGTCGAAGGACCTTGTGTCCTCCACATCGCCGCCTCGCTCCCGCCAACTCGCTAGTGTAATGCGTCAAACACATCGACTTTTTTACATCCGGGCTGCGTGGCTTTTCTTCGCGATCTTCGCGGATGTTCTTTGCGATCTTTGCGGTCAAAAGCTTTGTCTTTAATGCACCTTTGTGACCGATAGATGACCGACCACATTTTCGGCGCACCACGCTAGCTCGCCCTCTGTCATCCTGAGCAAGCCCGCTGAAGGCGGGCGCCGTCGAAGGACCCCGGGCACCTAAGCACCACCACCGGCCCGGACAGGAATTTCTAGGAAAGCCCCATTCGCACCTCCCAGTCGCGAAGCCACGCCAGAAGTTAGCTCGGCACGCCATCACAACCCCCTGTGACACCGGGCGTATAATCGGACCCAGTAGCGGTTTCCCTGGGGGTTTTTCCATCATGAGTTTCCCGCGGACGCTTGGCGAATTGCGCCACAGTCCCTTCTCTGAAGCACGTCTCCGGTCCCGGCACGTCAAAGACGAATTACGTGACAACCTGGTCGCTAAGATCCGCCAGGGTGGCCCCATCTTCTCCGGCATCGTGGGATATGACGACACCGTCGTCCCGCAAATCGTCAACGCTATCCTCTCGCGCCACAACTTCATCCTTTTGGGGCTGCGCGGACAGGCCAAGAGCCGCATCCTGCGCGCCCTGACCACGCTGCTCGATGCGCAGATGCCATACATCGCCGGTTGCGAGATTCATGACAATCCCTACTCGCCCATCTGCCGCCGGTGCCGCGACCTGCTCGCCAGCCACGGGGACGAGACGGCCATCGCCTACCTGGCTCCGGACGAACGCTACGTCGAGAAACTGGCCACTCCCGATGTCACCATTGCTGACTTGATCGGCGATATCGACCCCATCAAGGCGGCCCGCGGCGGACACGAACTGGCGAGCGAAATGACCGTGCATTACGGCCTGCTTCCCCGCGCCAATCGCGGCATCTTCGCCATCAACGAACTTCCTGACCTGGCCGGCAAAATCCAGGTCGGCCTCTTCAACATCATGCAGGAAGGCGACGTCCAGATTAAGGGCTACCCCATCCGTCTGCCGCTCGATGTGGCCATGGTCTTCAGCGCCAATCCAGAGGACTACACTGCTCGAGGCAAAATCATCACCCCGCTCAAAGACCGCATCGGCTCAGAAATTCGCACGCACTATCCTGCTTCCGTCGAAGAAGGCATCGCCATTACCTCGCAGGAAGCCTGGATCGAGCGCGACGGCTACCAGCTCCGCATCCCGAAGTATGTGCAGCAGGTGATCGAGCGCATCGCTTTCACCGCCCGCGAAGACAAGAAGATCGACAAGCGCTCCGGCGTCAGCCAACGCCTGCCGATCTCCTGCACTGAGAATGTGATTTCCAACGCCGAACGTCGCGCCATCCAGAGCAAGGAAAAGATCGTGGTACCCCGTATCAGCGACATCTATGCGGCCATGCCCGCCATCACCGGCAAGTTGGAACTCGAGTACGAAGGCGAGATGAAAGGCGCCGACCATGTGGGTCGCGAACTTATTCGCACCGCCATCGCCAAGACTTACGATGACTATTTCAACGGCGTCAACATGCAACAGGTCGTGCAATGGTTCGACTTAGGCGGGGAAATTCAGCTCGCGGATTCTGCGGCCGCCGCCGAGGCGCTCGAGTCTCTGCGCACCATTCAGGGACTGATGGACAAGCTCGGCAAGGTCGGCGCGGGTCCGAAAGACGCGGAAGAAGTGCAAGTCTCGGCCGCCGAATTCGTCCTCGAAGGCCTGCACGCGCACAAGCGCATCGGTCGCAACGAAGAGCGCATCTTTCGTGCGGGAGAAAAGCCTCCCAAGCAAAACGAGAAGCCCATGGAGCGCGAAGAACCCTTCCGCGGCAGAAGGCCTTATAACTAGGAGTGGGTCGTTGGTAGTTGGCCCTTGACCTGAGACGAACTCATTGTTGACTCCTTCGACTGTATTGTGAGTAGGTCGTAAGGGCCAACGACCAACGACGAACGGCCAACGACGGTTTCTATGAAACGCATTCGCTACACCAAATACGTCCCCGATCCCGCCGGCGAAATGAGCATGGAAGATCTGCTCAGCGCGCTCTCGGACTTCCTCCTGCAAAGCGGCTTCCAGAACTACCTATACGACGACTTCTCCGACGGCGAACAGACCCTCGACGACTTACGGCGCGCCCTCGAACAGGCGCTGCTTGATAGCGACCTGCTCGACGAAGAAATGCGCCAGCAACTTCAGCAGATGCAGATGGACGGCACCCTCGAGCAACTCATCGAACAACTGATTCAACGCATGCAGCAGGAAGACTACATCAGCATCGATGACCCGCACGACCCCTCGAAACGATCGAGCGTCGGCGGACAGGTTGGTGAAGCGCAGAACCAGGCCAAGTTCGAGATCACCGACAAGAGCCTCGATTTTCTGGGATTCAAAACGCTGCGCGACCTGTTGGGATCGCTGGGCAAATCGAGCTTCGGCCGCCATGACACCCGCGACTTGGCCACCGGCATCGAGACCAGCGGCGCTTCCCGCCCCTATGAGTTTGGCGACACCCTGAACCTCGACATCACCGCAACCCTGTCGAGCGCCATCCAGCGCGAAGGCCTGCACTTGCCGCTGAACATCGAATACTCCGACTTACAGGTCCACCAGTGCGAATACCAGTCGTCGTGCGCCACCGTGCTCATGCTCGACTGCTCGCACTCCATGATTCTCTACGGCGAAGACCGTTTTACTCCCGCCAAGAAAGTCGCGATGGCCCTGTCGCATCTCATCCGCACTCAGTACCCGGGAGACTCGTTGTCGCTGATTCTGTTTCACGATTCCGCGGAGGAAGTCCCGCTCTCCCAGTTAGCCCGTGTAAAAGTCGGCCCCTATTACACCAATACCCGCGAAGGCCTTCGCCTGGCGCAACGCATCTTGCAACGCCAGCGCAAAGACATGAAGCAGATTGTCATGATTACTGACGGCAAGCCTTCGGCTCTTACCCTCGAAGACGGGCGCATTTACAAGAACGCCTTCGGCCTCGATCCCTTGGTAGTCAGCCAGACTCTGGAAGAAGTCTCCAAGTGCAAGCGCGCCGGAGTCCTGATCAACACTTTTATGTTGGCCTCCGACTACGGCCTGGTGCAGTTCGTGCAGAAAGTGACGGAGATGTGTCGCGGCAAAGCCTATTTCACCACTCCCTACACGCTAGGCCAGTACTTACTCATGGACTACATGTCGCGCAAAACCAAAACCATCCACTAAATCGACCCGATTCCCCTTTGTGAACCTTAGTGTCCATAGTGGTTAAAAGATTTTCGGGGCCCCTCAGCGCCCTCCGCGGATTTTCTCCGCGCCCTCTGCGCTTTAGGATTTTCCTTACCCATCCCTTGGAAGGTGGCGCGGGCGCCCCCGTGCCAACAGCAAAGAAGCCGCCCGAAAGGGCGGCTCCGTAGTCTTCCTGAAGTCCGAGGTCCGAGGTCCAACGTCCGCGCTCCTAGTCTCCCGCGACCGGCTCGCCTTCTTCTACCTCGGGCTTCACACCATTGCCATTGCTAGGGGTTAGTGCTCCCAGCGGAATAAATCCGTTCTCCGACACCGGGGCCTTCTCCTTCAGCACGACTTCCCGGTACAGCGCCGCCATGCGCGCGTTGTACGCCGGATCGTTCTTCTGCTTGGCATCGCGCGCCCGGATCTTCTCTTCCCGCGCGTTCTTGGCGATGCCCAGCTTGTCCAGATCGTGCTGCTCTTCGGTAGTGACGATTCCCTCGGTCAGCACCAGCCCGTGATCGACGTTCTCCATCTTCACGTTCTTGCCGCCCGCGAAGATCTCATGCCGCCCGTGCTCCTCGTACCACTTGGTAAGCGTTGCGGTCATGTGCATCTTCTCGATAATGTTCCGCCATCCCACGCCCGTGTTGTAAGCGCAGAACGAAATCTCGCCTTCCTGCGTGGCGTAAGGAATAATGCACTGCTCGGTGCGCCGGAAGTCGTAGTTGAACAGATCCTGGAACCACATGCCCGCGATGAACAGGAAGTTCCACCGGTCCTGCCTGCGCTTCATCACATCATCGATCGTCCGGTCCGGACCCACCTTGCCGTAATTCTTACCAGTAGCATTGAAGTTCTTATCGAACTTCTTGAGCAAATCCATCAGCTTGAAGTGCGTCGGCGACTGGAACGGATCGTAGTTCTTCATCAAGCACAACGCCATTCCCACAATCGTCAGAAACTTCCCCCGCGCCGCATCGTTAACCTTGGCAATATCCTTAGCCAACTGATCGCCCTTCAGGAAAGCCGTAACCGGCACCGCCTCCTTGGTTTCTTTGTCAATCATCACCGCCATCCCAGTCCCACAATTCGGGTGACAACCGCAGCTTAGTTGGCCCCAGTTGTTGTCGGCGTCGCTGGAATGCATGAGGTCGGCCCAGTCGGAGAAGGTTCCCATGAAGCTGATGGGGAACCAGTCGCGGGCGGGCTCGCCTAATCCGGTTTGATTTTTTACGTCGTGGGCGAGGTGCGAGAGGGTGTAACGCTGGGCTTCGCGGCGTTCGTCGGTTACGGCTTCGTCGCGTCCGGTGAAGCTTACGGGTTGGAACGAGAGGAAGCCAATCTTTTTGGGATTGTCCAGCGCGAATTGAATGATGCGTCCTACCTGCTCGTTATTGATGCCATTGACGATGGTCACGACCGGAACGATTTCGACTCCGGCCTTATGCAGGTTATCGATGGCCTTCAACTTCACGTCGAACAGGTTGCCGACTTTGCGGTGCGCGTTGGCGGCGTTGCCGATGCCATCGAACTGCAGGTAGGCATAGCGCATGCCGGCATCGGCGGCCTGCTGCGCGAACTCGAAGCTCTTGGCGAATTCAATGCCGTTGGTCGCAGCCTGCACCGAGTTGTATCCCACTTTGCGGGCGTAGCGCACCGCGTCGAGGAAGTAGGGCGAAAGCGTAGGCTCGCCGCCCGAGAACTGCACGCTCATCTGCCGCTTGGGCTTGATGGTGATGGCGTTGTCGAGCATGGTCTTGATGTCTTCCCAGCTCAACTCGTGGACGAAGCCAACCTGGTTGGCGTCCATGAAGCAGGGATCGCACATCATGTTGCAGCGGTTGGTGAGATCGATGGTCAGCACCGATCCGCGTCCGTACTTCACGGTCGACGAGCCGTGGTGATGCAGGTGCTCGTCGTTGTGCGCCTTGATGTCGCGGCCAGGGAAAACCTCTTCCAGGTGGCGCGAGAACTCGGTGTCCACCGACATGACGTCTTCGAAGTGCCCGTGCTTGGGGCAATCCTTGACCATGAGGATCTTGCCGTCGCGCTCGACGATCGAGGCTTTGATTTCGCCGACCTTTTCGTTCATCAGCACTTCGTAGGGCAGCTTGCCGTCCAGAATCTGCTGGCGAATTTCAGGCACGCACTTGGGACAGAGCGAGTCAGTCGAGCGCGGCCAACCGAGCGGCGGCTTCGACTTTTCGTAGGACTTGAGCAGCGGCTTGTCGGACCACTTGGGAGTGGGCGACGGATTGGGCTTCACGCGATTGAAACGCTCGAAAATCGCCCACGCGCCGGTAGCGGCAACGGTCACTACCTTCTCCATATATTTGACTGGCTTATGCATGTCCTCTCGCTTTCAACTGTCTGGGAAAACCTGGCGATGCCAGCTTCCCCTGGGATGTACGACATACCCCAAAACCTGATGCTATGTGACCTTCACCCCGGCAGCGCCCGGATAGGCTTCTCCCTGATGGGTGGATGGAACTATCCTATTGAGCCTGTGGAAGAAGCACACGCAGAAGGCAACGAAAGGGTGAAATTGGGGGTCCAATGGGGCGATCCTGCAGCGAACGGGCGTAAGTGATTGAAAGTAAAACCAGTACCCAGTACCGAGCCTATTGTGCACGGCAAAGCTGCAGGCTCACGCCTGATGCCTGGTGCTCATGAAAAGTAGGCACATTCAACTTCATCCCGAGGCAGAGCAAGAATATCTGACGGTGATTTCCTGCAGTGGAAACTCCCTGACGCGCCGCTTCTGCTGCAGGCGGAACCGGGGTCCTTCGACTGCGCAAGGCGGATCGCCTTGCTCCGCTCAGGATGACATTTTATTTTGGGGATCGCCTTGCTCCGCTCAGGATGACAATCTTATTTTGAGGTCGGGTCTTCAGTTATTGGTCGTCGGTTGTGGGCGATCAGTTGTCGGTGATCAGGGCTGGATTGATGGGAAGCCTTCTTTCTTTCTTCTTAAATGGGCAGCGGGTGGGGTCGATGCCTCGGGGACAGAGGACGCGGGGGAGATCGGGAGGCTGGTGGAAGAGGTCCCAGGCTTCGCGGTATTGCTCGTAGCGGGAGTGTCTGGCGCCGTGGGGATAGAAGCGGAGCATGGGATGCTCTCCCCAGACGCCGACGGGGACGATGTACCAGAGGTCGAGGGGGATGACGTGGGCGGCGAGGACGTCGATGTCTTCGGCGTCGTAGTTGGCGCGGCCCTTGCCGATTAGTGTAAGAGGCGCGGACTTCGTATCCGCGGGCGCGCAGCGCCTCGGTGCCTTTGACCTGGACTTTCCAGAGGCGCGTGCCGGAGTCGAGGATGAAGTCGTAGCGCTCGCTGTCTCCCCAGGGCTTGGCGAGTTTGAAGGCGAGGCCTTCGGCGCGGTGGAGGAAGGCGGCCTCGGAGAATTCTCCAGTGCGCTTGGTGTTTTTGGTGGTGGTGAGTTCGTCTTCGACGGTGAAGCAGGGCATGTATGAGTCCTTGGTTCGAGCTTTCAGCTATTTAGCTTTTAGCTTTTAGCTCTTAGCTCTTAGCCGGGCACCCCATCTTTGCCGCGGCTTTTGCGGCCAAGCTGGGATTCCACAGCTGCGAGGCGATTGACAGGGGAACGCAGGCGAGGGTGCCCGCGCCACATCGCTTCCCCTCCCTTTTCGACAGGAATGCCCCGGGGCGGCGCTTGGGCCGTCGGAAAGCCTGGTATGTTGCGGGGCCCTGCCGAAGGAGGGGGAATAAAAAAGGCGCGGCCGGAGGCCACGCCTGTTCTTTCTTTATCTTATAGTTATATTATAGCAGATTGAGTAAGCCGAGTCGGACATTTTTTGAAATTTATTTTTGCTTTGGAATGAGGGGAGTAGGGGAAACGGGGTGGGTTTGGGGGCTTGACAAGAAAACGGACGTCGGACTTCGGGCGGCGGATTTTGGGTAGGGGGTCCATTTTGGGAATGGAAGCTTCCGCAGAGCATGGACTCCGCCTTTCAGTGGTGAGATCCTCGGGACGGTTGGAGGGTGTTGTTTTGCTATAATCCGTTCGATTCAAGGCTGGTTTTTTCAGAATGCACTGGTACACTTGGGTATTCTCTGGGGTAGGAGTGCTGGCCCTATCTGGGGCGGGGAAACTCGTTTGGGATATTCTCAAGCCATCAGTGCCGAATCCGAAGGCTTCAGTAGTTACAGGACTTCAAGCTCAATCTGTCACCCAGTCACCGATCGCGACAGGTGATAATGTTATTCAGAACATTCACTACGGCAACGCTCAACGAGTGACTCCGGATTTCAGCGACTATAAGAAGAGTCCGAGCCCGGCCGAAATCCGAGAACACCTCGATTCACTTCCCCCGTTCCAAAAGGAAGTTGTTAAAGACAGTTTTGTTGGCTTAAAAGTTTGCTGGCGTGCAAGTTTTTTGTCCGTGTCCAAGTCGTATGGTTCGACCGAACATCGTCTTTCGCTTTATTATGGAAACAACCCAAGGGACATCGTAGCGTGCGCAATCTGCGTTGACGATTACCCTCGATTGAAGGTTGCTCTTCGCGACGAGCGGATCGAGATCGCGGGAACAATTAAAAGTGCTGAGTTCGGTATCGAACTGACAGATGTATCCCTGTTCTTTCCATCGGAACTTGACGGATCGAGTTAGGCGGGTGGGACCTTCATCTGCGATTTGTGACAACGAGTGGGGTATCTGAGTCGGCACATTGGGCCCCCACTGATACCAGGCCCGATCCGCTCAATACCCGTAGCATCTCAACCCCAGCCCACCAGTAGCCTATTTAATTTGAGCGCAGCGTACAATCGCGGAGCTATGAGTCAACATGTGCCTTGGACCGTTCTCGCCGCATTGTGGGCCGGCATTGGCCCGCTGTATTGGTGCGTACGTCACGAGCCGAACGCGGCGATGTCAGTGGATTGCCGATCACAAAGGACAGGAATATCGTGATCTGCTGACGACGATGACGGAAGCTTTTTGGGACGTACTGGAGCTCAATAACGCCAGGGCGTTCACGAAGCCGGAAGAACGGAGTTCAGTCAGGATAATGAACTCGACACACACGCGCCTGTTCACGACAGATGCAGTCATTCCAGCGAAATCCTACCATCAAAATCAAAGACCATCTGGTTCTTGCAATTAACACCCACGTCGTGAAGGTTCAGACTGCCTCGGCACCACCGTCAAATCTGTAACGATGCCCCACCGTGCGGGTTTAGGTGGGCCATCCGAATCATGAGCAATCTCTTATAATCATCCGGGGTGCTTTATCCCGATGAGCAATTTCCGACTATCCCGAGGGGTCTGTGCAGCTGCTGCCCAGTTACTGAGCGGGTCGCACCAAACGCTGACTTCGCTCTTCATAAGTTCGGGTGCACCCGGACCATCATCGGATGTAGCGGCCCTGTCGCATGCGTCAAAATGGAAAGAATGGCTCTTTCGCGTCGGGCAGGACCCAAACGTCGACGGTCTAGCCGTGCTCGGAAATGTCATTGAGGAAAGCATGGACAGTGCGCCTGAGGAATGGACCCCCGAACATGACGAATGGAAGGCAGCCCGAGAAAATGTCCTGAAAGCGCTGGAGGAAAGCGGGCTGCGCTATTACAGGGGCGGAAGAGTGCTCCCCGTAGGTCAACCTCTACCAGATGTTGCGCCGTATGTTCAACGTGGTCCCACGAAGCCGAGAGACGTAGAGGAGCTCCTGTCAGTCCTGGTCAGGGGGATTCGCCGAGCGATGTATCCGCTCACGAACAGGCGGAGGGGCGCTACTCAGCTTTCTTTCTCATCGGAATATGATGTGCAAGATTTACTCCACACCCTACTACGCCCGTGGATTGCTGACATTAGGCCGGAGGAGTATACGCCTAGTTATGCTGGGTCCAGTGCACGAATGGATTTTCTCCTACCCGCCTATCAGCTCGTTCTGGAGATAAAGTTCGTACGGGATGGGAGGCATGCCAAAAGTATCGGTAACGAATTAATTATCGACAGTGACCACTATCGACGCCATCAGGAGTGCGACAACTTGTGGTGCATTGTCTTCGACCCGGAGAACTTATTACCGAACCCTGAGGGCCTAAAACAAGATTTGGAAGGAATACGGTCGACTAAGGACGGTTCGCTTAACGTGAAACTCTTCGTTCTGTAGACCCCGGCCGGGTGACCGTTCATCCGCGTTTTTTGCTGATGAGTGGGGTACGAGAACGTCGGCACCTTGAGGTCATACCGAGACAACGCGAGAGTGGCCGACCCTCGGCGATGAAGGCGAGACCTCAGGCGCACTCATTCGCAAACTGCACGAACGAGTGGGCACCCACCGTTCACGGTGAGACAATTCGGTGATGGCAGCACCTAATGACTTCACGGTCTACGGATTCCCAGACGAGTGCCGCAAGTTCGATGAGCGACACCCCCTGTGGAACAATATGATGAGCAACGTTGTCCGCGCATCGGACCTTGCTTTCACAAGAGTCGGGCTGATGACAGGCTCTGCAGACAAGTTTGTCTATTTCTTTGGGCGAATCGTCCTCGAAGATTTCATGGAGATTGCACTCGTCTGTTATCACGGCTACGGCGTTGCAGCCTCTAAGCTCATCCGTAGCATGTATGAGTTCACTGTTACGCTTCGTTATCTCCATGAACATCCACACGAGGCCGAAACCTTCTTGCACTACCATCTCGTCCAGCAGGATAAGCTCACGAGCCGTGTGATTGAAACATTCGGCGAGAACATCTTGTCTGCTGAGGTCGTCGCGGACATCAGACGCAAAGCAGCCGAAGTCAAGGAAGACTTCATGGTTCCTGTT
This sequence comes from Terriglobia bacterium, assembly GCA_963832635.1. Taxonomy (GTDB): domain Bacteria; phylum Acidobacteriota; class Terriglobia; order Terriglobales; family Acidobacteriaceae; genus DATFTE01. Next base: position 77,974 of record CAWHVH010000012.1, read on the forward strand.
TGCGATCATCCAGGCGCCAAGATGCGACTCAATCACACATGGAATAGGCTGGATTTTGTGGCGATGGCGAAGGCAGCAGGAGAGATCGGCAAGCTCATCGTCCCTGGCTACTACCTCCCGTTGCGTCACGCTCACCCGACATTCGGCGGCCTAGCCGAGCGACTGGAGGTAGTGAACGAAGAGATGAATCTCAGGGGCGATGCTCAGCCCGAGATTGCGGATCGTTCATTGATGACGGCCCACAACTGCATCCTTGACGCGCTGCAAGTGCAGAGCGATCATTTCAAGATCGAGGGACTAGAGGACGCGATGCAAGTGTGTTACCGAGACTTCGTGCGCGTGTGGTCTCCAGATTCTCCACTCTTGAAAGACTGACTTCGCTGGCCGGTGACCCATTTCATCCGCGTTTTTTGCGGATGAGTGGGGTACGTGAACGCCGGCGCGTCGGGCTTTTCCCGATACAACGAGGAACCGGCCGATCTCTGCGACGCAGGCGTCATTGTAGTGCATTCGGCCGATAGGGTGTTCTGCGGTGTAATATCTCCAACCATGAAATGGTTACCGTCACTTGCGGTTCTCTCGGTGGCTCTAATGGCACTACCTGCCCGCGCGGCGGATAAATCCGCGTATCAAACCGGCAAGCTTATCGATCTTAGACGCGAAAGCACAGGTTCAGGCGCTGCTCGCGCTCAAGGATCCTTCTGTCTGGTGGTTCAGGTCGGCGACATAGCTTACCTGGCGCGGCAGGAAGCATATTGGCGTTGGAGCTACGAGCCAACTGATTTCGTTGTTGGCGACCCGGTCGAAGTCAAAATTAAGGGAAACAACCTTTACTTGAAAAAGGCAAGGGGCGGAGACTTCAAAACAAATATCGCCCGCCGGGAGCGAGTCGGCAAGGAACCGCCGACGTGCGGGACTCCGATTACAACGAACTAACTTCGGCTTTACGGCGCGGCTGAAGCCTTGACACGTGCCCTCCCTGCAAATGCCTTGCGACCGCATCAGTGATGTTGGTGGTCGTAGGGATCCCTCCGCCTTCGCTGCGCTCGGGGTCGGGATGACAGGGGGTTCAGGCAGTAGTCAATCCCACCTAACGTCGCAAAAAGCGCGACGTTAGATGGGGCACCCTTGTTCTTGCCGCTGCATGCGAAATGCGGATTCCTCCCGTTGGTCGGAAGGACAAGACTTGAAAGAGCCGTCGTTGGTCGTTGGTCGTTGGCCAAACCTCTCAAGAGCCGTCGTTGGTCGTTGGCAAAACCTTCGCTGCTTGTCGGCCTGTCCGGGATGACAATTCTTTCTTGGGGTAGGGGTCCCTCCGCCCTCGTTGCGCTCGGGGTCCTCACCAGAAGAAAC
>CAWHVH010000013.1:0-49000 GCA_963832635.1 Terriglobia bacterium
GACGTCGGACTTCGGAGCTGGGGCGGCGGCGGGTGGGGTTCCGTTTTGGGAGGGGGGCCGTCAGCGTGAGGCGGAAAACGTTCTATTCTTGAGCTCGGTCCCTGCGACGGTCACAAAGATAACGAGTCTAGCTTCTTTTCAACCGTGACATCTTACCGACCGTGCTCGGGTGGCCCGAAAATATCCAGCCTTCATCCTCCCCTGATATGCGGCGGGCCTTGTTCAAAATCTCTCGGGAGTCTTCCTCTGAAGGGACCTTCAGATCTCTGTTGGAGCTCCCGCCATCAGTGATTTGCTCCGTCGTTCGAAAATCCAGGGGATACTCGGATTCGGTTGGATTTACGTTGAGGTCGATGTCGACCGTTCCCTCGTAGTCAAAACGATACTGCTTCCAATGGTGGATTGGTGTAAGCCGGGGGTGAGAAAAGCTCGCCATCTAGCGATATCACCGTGCCAAGCGGCCAAAAGGTAAACTCGGAGACGACCGCTCTCCTATAGGAGGAAGCGAGGTCTATGTGAGCGGACACCCCACTCGTCCTCGCCGCCCTCGTATTGGACGCGAATAGGTAGATAGCTACGTTATCCGGAATCTGGTTGTTCTTCGGCTCTCGAACAAAGGGAGCCACCCAACTATTCGTCGCCACGAACTTTGGACCATTGGCGGTCACGAATTGCAGCATCACCTGCTTAAGAATGCGAAGGGGCCTCTTGACGCCGAGTATCGATGCCTTGTGAAAACAGGGGATATCCCCGATGCGTTCGGCGACTTTCCTTACCAGATCGACATAGGCTCCCCCGTACTTACTTCCGTACCTGTTATTGCACCCGGAGCAGAGTGTGTGAAAGCAGAGGCCCTTGCTGTATTCGGTGTGCCGCGCGAAGAAGAGCTGGTTTCCTACCAAGGAACTCCGCTCCTCAATTTTTGCGAGCAGGAGCGGGCAGTCATTGAATGCCTTTTCCGGCGGAATATGTTCTTTCGTCAGCTTGCCAAATCTATTACACAACCAACAGAAGCCTTCGGGAGCGGGCATGTTCAATCATAACAAGTCTGATGGATGCTGGACGGGTGGCCCGGGCTTTGGACGTTGTTCTTTCTTCCCGTTCCGAAACCGTGGGTGCCCCGTCCTTGCGTTTTTTGCAAGGGCGGGTACCAATGCTGTCGACACAACCTCTGTCCTTCTGCACAGAACCTATGGTTCATGCGTTCGTGGTTCCCGCCCTTTGCAAACTGCGCAAAGGACGGGGCACCCCGCGGTTTTTCTTGTGAAAGCGAAGTTCAAAGCCTGAGCTGCCCGCCGTCAATTCCCGCAGTTGGGTTTTACGAACGCCTGATAGTAATTCTTTGCGGCGTCATCGTTCGCTGGCATTCCGATATACGTGTGGAACTCGTCCATGCACGCGCAGCTTTCAGACTTAGTCTCCTTGTGCTTCCAGTCAGCTTCTGACGTTAGTTCAATGCAGGTCTCGCCTGTAGCGGAATCAAAACGCCATGTCCTGATTCCTTCCGTTCGCAGCTCGTAGTGGTGCGGTGGTTCTGCATTCTGCGCCTTCTTCAACTCTGCCACGTCATTCCTCAATTGTTTCACTTCGCCTTCCAGCGAGATGATTCGCTCGTCTTGTTTCTGTGAATCACAACCGACGCAGGCCACCAGAATAAGAAGAGACAATAGGAAATATGCTCTGTGCATAGTCTTGTTCCCTCGCTCGTGGGATATAGCGCCACCAGTGGTCGAATGTCAATGACACTGTGGTGGTCCTGCGGAGTCGTTCACGAAGAATTGAGGCCCCTAGTTCGTTGACAGTAGGGTTGAGGGAAGAACGGCCTTGTTAGTCGGAACACCCTTTGTCGCAAAGTGCGCGACAAAGATGGGGCGCGCGCCTTCCCTGAGGGGCTGCGCGTCCTCACCACAAAAAACACAAGGTCCCTCCACTCCACAGATCATCGCTTCGCGATGATCTGTTCCGGTCGGGATGACAGGGAGTGGAGAGTTGGGGGTATCCCACCCTGGTTCTTGCCGCCGCATGCGAAATGCAGATTCCTCCCGTTGGTCGGAAGGACAAGACTTTGAGGTGGAAGCGCTGGCCTGTTGCGTTGGGGGTTGTGGTAAGGGATGGAGATTGGTTTTTGCGTTTATCGGGTGGGGTTCTTTTCCCGGCGTTGAAACGCCGGGCTATTTTCAGGGCGCCCCTCCGGGGCTGGTCGGAAAGCGTCGTTGGTCGTTGGTCAAATCTTCGCTGCTTGTCGGCCTGTCCGGGATGACAATTCTTTTCTTATGGTGGCTCGAATCAGCGCCCCGCCAGGGTCGTGGTAGAAACTCCTTGCAGGGCCGCTTATGCTGCAGGCGGACCCGGGGTCCTTCGACTGCGCAAGGCGGAGCGCCTTGCTCCGCTCAGGATGACAATTTTATTTTGAGGTTGGGGTCTTCAGTGGTTCGGCGTGGCGGCGCTTACTCTTCGTGGTCGAGGGGGGCGCCGCCGGGGCCAACCTGGGCTTCGGAGTGTTTGCCGTTGGTTGTGATCTGGGCTTCGTAGGCGACCAGTTTGTCATGTTTGGTGACGGATTCGACTTTGGTGATTTTTCCCTTGCCGGCTTTGGCTTGCAATCCGGCTCTCACCGCGGCGGCAGCGCGTCGAGGGCGACCTGCTCTTCGACTTCCACGATGGCTCCGGTTGCGTCCATCAGAATGTCTTGGCTGTGGCCATTGACGGTCATTTCGGCTTCGTAAAAGGTCTGGCCGTTTTCTTTCTCCTGCGAGAAACCGCGAATGGTGGCAGTTTGTGCGTGAACGGTTTTCTCCACCGCAGGAGGGAGAGCGGAGCGCGGAATCTTTTTTTCTTGCGCGGTTGCGCTCGGAGACAGGGCCAGCGCGAGACAGAGGAACGATAGGGTCTTCATGAAGTTCTCCTTGGCGGAGAGTTTCGTTGGTTGGGGATTAAGGGAGGCTTAAGAGAGCGAAACGCGGACTGCTCCCGCTGGTCGGAACGACAACGGCGTCGTTGGTGGTTCGTCGTTGGTCGCTGGCGAAACCTTCCAATCAGTCAGTTTGGTTTGTGGGTGTGGGTGTGCGGTCCCTTCAACTTCTGGAGGGGCACCAGGCTGTTCCACCAGGTGTCGAAGGCGATCCAGTCGCTGTCGGTGTTTTCGTCGCAGGCGGTTCCCGACTTACAGACTTCGAGGTTGTAGATGGGATGAATCTCCCACACCGTGGCGCGCACCGGACTGCAGGTGGTGCCGCAGGGACAGGGCCGGTGGGAGGCGTCGAAGAAGAGTTGCCCCGTAACGCGGTAAGCGTGCGCCTGGAGGCGGGCGGCCATGGCCGGGTTGGGCGTGTATTTCTTGGTCGTGGAATTGTAGGTCTCGAAGTGTCCGATCTCGTTCCAGGACGCGGGACGATAGTGGGGGCTGATTTCCGCGGTGACGCTGTCGCACTCCTGGGAGCCGGCCTGCGATCCGAAAGCGATGTGGACGTCGTTGCCCGCCTGGGTGCCGCCATTACAGTTGACGCTCTCGCCGCTGCCGAGATCGGCATGGTGAGCTTCGAGCAGGAAGGCTTTCATGCGGACGAGTTTGCCTTCTCCGAGATCCTGAAGAGGCTTGCGGTCGCTGGGTTCTTTGCCGGTGCCGGAGGGAACGGTGGTTTCGGCCTGGAGATCGACAAGTTTCTGCGGGGTGATGGTCTCGGGCTGGCCGCTGTCGGAGGTAGCGCAGAAATTGTTTTTTACTTTGTTCTGGAGATGACTGTTCGCGGAGGCCGTGGTTTTGCCTTCGAGGCTGCAGGTGTTGTCGACGGGATGCTTGACTTCGATGGCGGCGAAGGGCAGTGGCGATCCGTTATCGCAGTGATCGGGAAAAGAAGTTTGCGCGAGAGCCGCGCAGGACACGAAGAAAACAGTTCCGAGGAAAAGGCGAATAAGCATGGCCCAGTTACCTCGTTTCTTTGCGGACTCGCGGATAAGGATAGCAACGAATCTTCGGTTGTCAAGACATAGGTTCACGACCGAGTCTGGTTTTCAGACAAAGTTAGGGCGATGCTAGAGCTTGACTAAGCGACGCTTACTCTCGGGCTTATTTCAGCTTCACGAAGAGCAGGACGAAGATGGCCCAGACGCCGACGGTCATGGGGAATTGCGCCAGAGCTGCGTCCTGGAGGGTGCCTCCGCGGGGAAGCAGGAAGGTCAGCAGGAACATCACAACGGCAGTCAGGATTCCTAGAAGCAGCTTGGATTTAGAACTCATGGTTGCCCTCACTTTCGTGTGCGGCCAGGCGGGTCCGTATGGACCGGGGGACGGTGGTGGCGCAAGTATACGCTGCGGGGTCGCGCCCTTTCACAGAAAACGAGAGAGGGCAGCTTGTTCGTCAGGACCGAGGAGGAGGGATTCCACCCGGCGGTTGTTAAGGCGCGGCGGGAGAAGGGTTGCCGGTGAATTGCGGGTTGTCGTCGGGACGGCGCTTGAGAGTGGGCGGCTTGTCATCATTGTTGCCACCGGAGCCGCTGGTGTCGTCGGTGTGAGAAGCGCGGCGCAGGCTGGGACGCTGGTCGTGGCTGTTGAAGATCTTGTGACGGTTCTCGAGGGCGGCGAGCCGGGCCTTTACGTTTTCAAACTCCGAGGTGTCGACCTTGTATTCGGGGCGAGGCGGCAGGAGGGTGTTGATTTCCTGCTGCGTCTTGGCAATGCGATCGGGAGTTTGCGGGTGGGTGCTGAAGGCTTTAGAGATGGTGCCGGGCTTGTGCTTCTCCATGGCCTGGACGGTTTCAAAGAAGGCGGTGAAGGCCTGCGGATCGTATCCCGCCTTGTACATGTACTGGACGCCGAGGTAGTCGGCCTGGGACTCGAAGTCGCGGGAGAACTTGAGGAAGGTCATGGGAAGGGCGAGGCCGGCGGCTTCGTATCCGGCGTAGCCGATGCCTCCGCCGACGAAGATGAGCGGTATGGAGGCGAGGTTCATGATCTCGCCGCGGGTATTTTCGCGGGCGGCGTGGCAGGCGGCGACGTGTCCGATTTCGTGGGCCATGACTCCGGCGAGCTGGGCTTCGTTATCGGCGGCGAGGATCAATCCAGTGTCGACGTAGAAGAAGCCGCCGGGCAGGGCGAAGGCGTTGACGTCATCGGAGTCGATGACCTTGATGGTGAACGGGACCTGGGAGTCGGAGTTGCGGACCAGGTTCTGTCCCATAGCGGTTGACGTACTCGGTGATGACGGGGTCGGTGATGAGCTTGGAAGTGGATTCCACCTGCTGGGCATAAGCCTTGCCCATGGCAATCTGCTTTTCGATGCTGTACCAGTTACCGACGCCGCGGCCGCAGCCCACGTTGCGGTTTCCGATGGCGTCGATATCGCGAATGCTGCCGTCGTGATACACCTTGACGGCGCGGGGAGCCGGGTTGGAAGAGGCGGCAGGGGTTGGAGCGCTGTTGCTGGCGCCGGAGAGGGCGGGCGCACACAGAAGCAGAACTCCGCAGGCGACGGACAGGATCGTAACACGATATAACATGGGCTGCTCCTTTATCCTCGACTTTCGCTCTCTCCTTCGCTCTCCGGCTTTAGCCACTTTTCGAGAGGTGGTGCCCGGGCGACGCGGTTTGTGGTTGCGCGGGAATCGGCGACCATTCCACTTCAAGAGGCTGGCAGGAATGGGAACGCATACCCACGGCGAAATCTCGATCTGCCCCGGCGATGACTCTCTCGACACACCGCCGAAGATCTTCGACCCGGGCTGGCTTTTCAAAGAAGGCATCCACCTGTGCCAGGAGTTCCTCGGGCACCTCCGAACCGGAGACGAGGATCACGGGCGGAGAGGCTCGGCGTTGCTGCAAGCGCCGGACTACGCCCGCGCCGTCCATCGCGGGCATTTCGTAGTCCAGAAGAATGCAATCCACGGGATAGCGGTCGAGCGCAGCCAACCCTTCCTTCCCCGAGGATGCGACGACTACCTGGTATCCGTGCGTTTCGAAGATCCGCCGGTAAAGAGTGCGGATCAGAGCAACATCATCGATGCAAAGAATTATTTTTTTCATGACCTCTCTCCATGCAAAGCCCACGGCCTGAGAATGCAAACTGTTTTGGGCTTGAATCGGTGGAGAGAAAGATCAGCAAAGGATGGGACGAAACCGATCGGCAGGGAGACCGCGAAACGCGAAGTCGGCGGGGGTGTGCGCAGTCGCGAGATTCAAAGCCAGTCCGGCCAACAGCACAGCAGCAACCTGCAGCGCCGCCAACATGATGGAGAGATCGAGGCAGTCCAGATTCTGGATCGCCTTAAAGACAGGGGCGGGTGCGTGTACCGAGGTTGACGGCAACACTGGAGGAAGAGAGATGAAGGCGGCCAGGACAGCCAAGACGCAAGCGCCACACAGAGCTGCCAGCAGGAGTCCGTGCAGGAACCCGTTGCGCCGCGATCGCTGGGGCAACATTTTTCTCCCCTCATTAAATGTAGATGCCAGGGACCCGGGGCGGGGTTGGATTGTCTTCCCCGCAAGTTCCTGATTTATTTCAGGAGAACGGTCGCGCAGACCGTCGATTCCGGGGTGTCATGAAGCATGACTCCCTTCAAGAATTTTAGCGGAAAAAATGAGGCGCAGGGTAACGAAAGCGGCAGCGCGAGCATCCAGAATAAAGGGGGGCACCCGCGCCGCCTGTTCCACAAACTCCCGGAACAGCAGCAGCGGCCGGCCTTAACGGCGGCTCGCTCTCGCGGGTGCCAGCGAAAAATCCGTAACCAGGTCTGACCGAGGCGTCGCATTCCTGCCTTCGCCGAAGTGTTCTCATAGGACCATCCTCTCGCAGGAAGAATGGAGTACCTCCCTTGCATATCGCACGCAATCTACATATTCAGCTGAAAGATGGAAAGCAGAGAGAATTCATCCACTTATTCGAATCGCAGATTCTGCCGGTTCTACGGGAGCAGACCGGCTTCCGGCAAGAACTGACGTTGCTCGACAACAACCGGGCGGTGGTCATCAGTTTTTGGGACGACCGCAAGAACCTGCAGGCGTACCACACCTCGGTCTTCCCCAGACTGGTGGAGAAGCTCAATCCCGTCATCCAGAGCACGCCCAGTGTAGAAACTTTCGACGTTGCCAACAGCACGATGCCGGCGATGGCCGCCTAGAGCGGTTCACGTTCCGGCACATGGACGGAGGCCCCGCGAGAGCGGGGCCTTTTTTTGGCGATGCTCTCCCGACTGGGCTTCGATTTGCAAGCGGGGAGAGTCAGGGCTCGACGAAACCGGAAATTGTGGTTCCCTCGGGAACCGAAGTGCTTCCCGGAGCAAGCGCAGAAAATTCGGAGGCCTTCGACAAGTGCCCCGTGCGGTATGCCCAGAGAAGTCCTACGCCGTAAACGGCCGATATCAAAAGCAGCTGAACGGACAGGTGGAACAGGTTGTGGGCTGGAAAGGAATGCCGCAGCCACAGCAATAGCGGCAGCAGCGGCGCATTCAGGGCAACAGGCAGCAGGTAGGCCTCGCGCACAAACGTCCGGACTCGCATCCCCAGCAAACGGCAGACATGACGCGGAAAGAAATAGAGCGCGGTGAGCGTCAGCGGAATGGAAGTTCCAAAGGCGTCGCCGATAATGCCAAAGCGCTGCACCAGGATGATGCTGAGAATCAGGTTGGCCAGGGCCTCAAGCGCGACGACCCAGGAGAGCGTGCGGTGCCGGGCCATGCCGAACAAGATTCGGGGTGAGGCGCCCTGGGCCAGGACGAGGGTCATAGGAATACACAGCACGAGCAGAACCGGATAGCTGGCGGCGACATACTTCGCGCCCACCCATGCTTCAATCACCGATTTCCCAAGCGTAATAAGGATGAGAGAAATGGGCAAAATGATCAGAGCACAGGCGCGGTTGCCCAGGACGAACATCTTGCGCAAGCGGCCCACGTCGCCTTTTGCCTCCGACTGGCTGGACATAGGAACAAAAATCTGCGCCAGGCTGCTCACGACTTCGGAGGCGTAGTCGAGGAGACGGTCGCCGATGGCAAAGTAGGTGATGGCCGTCGACGAGAGGAAAACGCCAATGACCAGTTCGTCGGTCTTGAAGCGCAACTTGTAGGCAATCATGACGACGAAAGTAGCGCTGCTGTAACTGGCGATGTCGCGGAACGAGCCGCGATCGAAGTGCCGCCAGCTGAACTGCAAGGGCAGGATGCGCAAGACGATGGCGGCGCGCAGCAACGACATCAGAAGCGGAAGAACCACCGTGATGATGGCGACGGTCAGCAGTCCGTAACCGTGGCGAAGCGCGATGACGATGAAAACGGCGCGGAGAAGGCCTGCGATGACGTTGGTGATGTTGAGGAAATAGAAGCGCTGCAGGCCTTCGAGAATTCCGCTGAAGATTCCCAGCGGAAATCCCAGAGAGACGGAAGCTCCCACAATCAGGAAAAGCCAGCGCGCGGTGGCGAGGAATTCCGGGGGAATCCGAAATAGCGAGTCGACGAAGGAGCCGCACATCAGGGTGATCAACATGGCCACGGCGCCGATGAGGGTGTAGGTCCACAGGCTGGTGTTGACCAGGCGGTTGAGTTTGGCGGATTCCCCGGTGGCGGTAAATTTCGACACGAAGCGCACCACCGAAGAGCGGATGCCCAGGTCGAAGAGGCCGTAGTATCCGGTGACGGAAAAAATCAGGACCCACAGGCCGAAGGCGGTATCGCCCAAGCGATGCAGAATATACGGGGAGAGAAAGATTCCGACGACGATGTTGAGACCCAGACTGAACCAGCTGGAGCCAACATTCTTGATGATTTCAAGTTTGCGCATTGGATCCCGCGGGCAACTCTCTGGCTTCGGTTCTCATGGGCAAGCGAACGCCTTCGGACGGGCAAACGCGGCACAAAAATAGTATCACCGTTTGCCGGGGCTCAGCGGGAGCAGGGTTTGCGGGAAGCGGCCGTGCGCCGGCAAATTCCGGTCGCGGGCAGGTGAGCGGATCGCGGGAAAGAATGGCTCCTCAGGTAGGACTCGAACCTACAACCCTCCGGTTAACAGCCGGATGCTCTGCCATTGAGCTACTGAGGAGTGGGGTACGACACGTTCATCATAGCATTGCGGGCGAGGTGGTGAAAACCCTGGCTGCAAACGTACACTGGCGAGCATGGAAGCTCCGAAAGTCCGCAGAGACGTGGTGGAAGAAGCGGTGTCTGGGCACAAGATTCGCGATGCATACCGGTGGCTGGAGGACGGCGATTCGGCGGAGACGCAGGCGTTTGTGCGCGAACAATTGGGCTACGCGCGAAGCGTGCTCGATGGGATTGCGGGCCGTGAGCAGATCCGGCAGAGGTTGACGGAATTGCTTTCCATTGGAACGCTGGGCACGCCGCAAGTCGCCGGCAAGTTTTACTTCTATTCGCGGCGCGAGGGCCGGCAGAACCAGCCGATCCTTTATCTGCGCGAAGGGGTGCAGGGCTCGGACCGTGTGCTGCTCGATCCCAATAGGTTGGCGGCGGATGGGACGATTGCGGTCGACTGGTGGTATCCCTCGCACGACGGCAAGTACCTGGCTTACGGATTGTCTTCGGGTGGTTCGGAGATGAGCACGCTGCAGGTGATGGAGACCGCCAGCGGGAAGCTCCTGGCTGACTCGATCGAACGCACGCGGGCGGCGAGCCTGGCGTGGAAGCGGGACAACTCCGGTTTCTATTACACGCGCTATCCCGCGAAGGGCGAGGTGCCGGAGGGAGAGGAAGTCTATCACCGCCGGGTTTTTTATCATGCGCTGGGAACGGATGCAGGCGGGGATCGGCTGATTTTCGGCGAGGGCCGCAATCCGGAAGATTGGCCCAACGTGGATCTTTCCGAGGACGACCGCTGGCTGCTGATCACGGTGGAACAAGGATGGACTCGGACGGAACTTTATCTGATGGATCTGGCGGCGGGAACGCCGGTGAAGCGGATCACGGATGGCAGGGACTTTCTCTATCGCGGCGAGATTTTTCAGGGCGAGCTGTACATCATCAGCAATGAAGACGCGCCGCGGTCACGCGTGTTCCGCGGGCGGGCGGATCAGCCGGAACGCGAGTTCTGGCGGGAGATTGTTCCGCAGTCGGACGCGGTTTTGCAGAACATCGACATCATTCACGGTGAACTGGTCGCGCTTTACGAACGCAACGCGACTTCCGAGATCAAACTGTTCCGCACCGATGGCACGTTCCTCGCGGACGTGAAGCTCCCCGGGCTGGGTTCGGTGACCGGACTGGGCGGGGAGTGGGACAGCGAGGAGATGTTCTTCGGCTTTCAGTCATTCACCGTGCCGGCGACGGTGTATCGCATCGACCTGAGCCTTTCGAAAACCGCGAAAGTTGGCGTACCTGAGCTTTGGGCCAGGATTGACGCGCCTTCGATCGATCCGGCGGACTACGAGGTGAAGCAGGTGTGGTACGGGTCGAAGGACGGCACGCGGGTCCCGATGTTCCTCTTTCACAAGAAAGGACTGGCGCTCAACGGGAGCAATCCGACGCTGCTCACGGGCTACGGGGGTTTCAATATCAGCCTGACGCCGACGTTCACGGGAGATCGTTATCTTGTGGCTGGAGCGCGGCGGCGTGTTCGCGGTGGCCAACCTGCGTGGCGGGGCCGAGTTCGGCGAGGAGTGGCACCGGGCGGGCATGCTGGAGAAGAAACAGAACGTCTTCGACGATTTCATCGCGGCGGCGGAATACTTGATCGAGCAGGGATACACGGATAAAGAGCATCTGGCGATCCGGGGCGGATCGAATGGCGGTCTGCTGATGGGCGCGGCGCTGACGCAGCGTCCGGATCTGTTTCGCGCGGTGGTTTGCCAGGTGCCGCTGCTCGATATGCTGCGTTACCAGAATTTCCAGATTGCGAAGCTGTGGATTCCGGAGTACGGCTCGGCGGACGATCCCCAGCAGTTCGAGTGGCTTTACGCTTATTCGCCTTACCACCGTGTGAGGGCCGGAACAGAGTACCCCGCGGTTCTATTCATGACGGCGGAAAGCGATACCCGGGTGGATCCGATGCACGCCAAGAAGATGACGGCAATCCTGCAGGCGGAGGCGGCGAACGGGCAGAGCCGCGAGCGGCCGATCTTATTAAGGATTGAGCCGAAGGCCGGGCATGGGATGGGTAAGCCTCTCACCAAGGTGATTGAAGAGTTAACGGATATGTATGCGTTTTTGCTCTGGCAGGTGGATGGTGCCCGGCAGGAGTCGACTCGGATCGGCGCTTAAGCGGAGATCAGGAAGCGGTTGCGGAAGAGTTCGTAGCCCCGCAGGGTGAGCCGGATGACTCCTCTGACTTCTTCATCGACATAGCCGTGGTTGCGCATGTCAGCGACGATGACACGGGCCTCGGAATCGTCGACGGTTTCCTTGGGCAAGGCGACGTAGCCGCGCGGGTCCTGTTCATAGCGCTCGGCCAGGGTAACCAGCAATTTGTTTTCAATGGCGGACATCGGCATCCACTCTCTTTAGGTTTTACTGGTGCGATGGTAGTAGTTGGGAAGAGCGGGCGGTATGGCCCTACGGTGCCACCCGGCTACACCGGAGCCTATTAGACCTTGGTAACGTCGGCGTGTGCGGAAGCGCGGCGAAAGACCCCATCCTTTGTGTGATTTACATCACCAATTCGCGTGATCTGCGTCCTGCGGGCGGAAGCAGACTCCGGGCGCTCTATTTCACGTCGAAATTGCGGGGATCGACGCCTTGGTTGTTGTGAATCTGATCGATGGTGACATCCCATTCGAACAAACTGGTGCCTCCGGTTTGCAGTTCCTGGGTGTACTGCAGGTCATAGTGAGTGGGCAGGGTCAGTCCGTCAAACTGTTTGAAGTCGCTAAAGCGCTCTTCGATGCGGTGCCGCTCGGGATTCTGGTTGACATTGCTGGCGTCGCCGCCGAAGCGCAATTGGGGCTGGACGGTAATGGTATACACCGTGAGCACGTGGTGGAACGTTTCGGGATCGAAGTAGAGGTGGATCTCGTAGTCGGTGCCTTTTTTCGGGCGGTAGCGGAGATCGTGGAGCTCGCGGCCATCGACCTTCTTGAGTCCCTCGTAGGTGAGCTTGGGTTCGCGGGAGGGGAGATCCAGAAGCGGCCATGCGGTTGTGAGCAGGCCTCCGAGTAAACCTTCGCGCAAGGGGACGTCCTGGGTAAAGAGGAAGCCGCCGAATTGCGAGCGCCGCAACTGGGTGAGGCTGTAGGAGACCTGGACATTTTTGCCGTCGAAAATCAGTTGCTCGCCGCGGTAGTTCCGGTCATTAATCTTCATCATGAGCTGGCGCTTGACGCCTTCCGAAACAAAAAACACTTTACCTGCCGCCTGCCCCGATCCCCCTACTAAGATTTTGTAAGTCACCGCGCCTTGGGCGATGCGGGTTTTCGCGTTTCTCGCTTCAGGAGTTCCGATGGAGGCCAGATGCTTGGCTACTAATTCGTCGGCGTTCATGTCGGCCGCGTGAGCGAGGGATGCAAACATCAGCAGACAAACACAAACCGCCACGTACTTAGCTAACCACCTATTCTCTGACATATACGAATTCCGGAATCCTTTCTTGTGACCGCGACTTACACTGGATCCTGTATCGATCGTAACAGAAAGGCTGGCTTGCAGATTTCGTGGAAAGCCGTGGGGTTGACCAATGTTGCACGTACCGGCGATGTGTCGCACGGGCATGCGGTTGGTGGCCGATTTGTATAATTGCCGGGCGGCGTGATTGCATCGCTCGAAGCGCCGATCGAAAGAGGAGTGCCATGGGAGATCTCAGCCGGATCGGGGTGTCGTTGGACTCGGAGCTGCTGGATCGTTTCGACCGTTTCATCGCCAAGAAAGGGTACGAAAACCGCTCGGAAGCGTTCCGTGACCTGATTCGAGACCGCCTGGTGGACTCGACGGTCATCACGCCCCATGCCTCCGTGGTAGGCACGATCACCTTGATCTACGACCACCACACCCGTCTGCTGTCGGAAAGACTCACGGAACTGCAGCACCAGAGCCATGAAGTGGTCATCTCCACGCTGCACGCGCACCTTGATCATGAGACTTGTCTGGAAGTGGTGGTGCTTCGCGGCAAGTCGCGGGAGGTGCAGGCTCTGGCGGACCGCCTGATCAGCACAAAGGGCGTGCAACACGGGCGCCTGGTAATGAGTTCGACGGAGATCGTCGCCCATTCTCATCATCACTCCTGAGCCTGGTTTTCCCGAAGGCGGTGCCTCGGAGGTACGGTGCCTCGATTGCAGGGGGCGAGGCTCGGCGCTTCGCCCCCTGCCGCTCAGCATGACAGGGAGCAGGGTCTTTGCAGCTCTGACAGGGGTATCCATTCGAGGTTTGATTTGTTCACGGCAAGGTGCTATAAAGGCGAGTTTTGTGCCGGGTTTGCTCCGGGAAGGTTAGGGTTCCCGCGGGCGGGCTGTCCGGCATGAAGCATCCGACGCGGCCAAGCTCAGCACTCATTGTTCTTGTCTTGCAGTGGAAGCGTGTTCGGAGTTCCGGCAATGCGCTCCTGGCGCTCTCGACGAGGGCGCGGGGAGGGGTTGCGCCGGAAAGACGGAGCCTAAACACGTAGTCATCCTGACTGACTTCTGATTTCTGGAGGATTCCCATGCGCATCTGGCTCGCTCGAATTGCGTTCCAAGGATGCCGTTTGACCAAGACTCTTGCAGCGACCTTCGCCTTGATGATGATGGGCGCGTCGGCTGCCTTTGCCCAATCCAGTTCGGACGTGGGCGGCGAAGCCAACCTGAAACTGCCTGACCTTTCGTCGGTGAACTTTCTGAACGACACTATCGACGGTCACAAGCTGCTGCTGATCGGAATCATTTTTTGCATTCTCGGGCTTGGGTTCGGGATGACGATTTATATGCGCCTGAAGAACCTGCCGGTACACCGGGCCATGCGCGAGATTTCGGAGCTGATCTACGAAACCTGCAAGACCTACCTGATCACGCAGGGCAAGTTCCTGATGCTGTTGTGGGCGTTCATCGCGGTGGTCATTCTTTTGTACTTCGGTGTACTGCTGAAGTACGACGCGGTGCGGGTGGCGGTCATTCTGCTGTTCAGCGTGGTCGGCATCGCGGGCAGCTACGGGGTGGCATGGTTCGGCATCCGGGTGAACACCTTCGCGAATTCGCGGACGGCGTTCGCCGGGCTGCGCGGCAAGCCATATCCCATCTACCAGATTCCGCTCGAAGCGGGCATGAGCATCGGCATGATGCTGATCAGCGTGGAACTGCTGATGATGCTGATCATTCTGCTGTTCATTCCGGGCGATTATGCCGGGCCTTGCTTCATCGGCTTCGCGATTGGCGAGTCGCTGGGGGCGGCGGCGCTCAGAATTGCGGGCGGCATCTTCACCAAGATTGCCGACATCGGGTCAGACCTGATGAAGATCGTCTTCAAGATCAAGGAAGACGACGCGCGCAATCCGGGGGTGATTGCCGACTGCACGGGCGACAACGCGGGCGATTCGGTGGGTCCGAGCGCCGACGGATTTGAGACCTACGGCGTCACCGGCGTGGCGCTGATTACGTTCATTCTGCTGGGGGTGAAAGATCCGACGGTGCAGGTGCAGTTGCTGGTGTGGATCTTTGTGATGCGCATCATGATGCTGGTATCGAGTTCGGGAGCCTACTTCCTGAATGCCATCATCGCGAAGAGCCGCTACGCGAACGCCGACAAGATGAACTTCGAAGCGCCGTTGACCTCGCTGGTATGGATCACTTCGCTGGTGTCAATCGTTCTGACTTACATTGTTTCGGCCCTGGTCATTCCGAGCCTGGGCGGAGACGAGACGCAGTGGTGGAAGCTGGCCACGATCATCTCCTGCGGGACGCTGGCGGGGGCGCTGATCCCGGAACTGGTGAAGGTATTTACCTCGACCGAATCGCGACACGTGCGTCAAGTGGTCACGGCGGCGCAGGAAGGCGGGGCTTCGCTGGGCATTCTGGCAGGCTTTGTCAGCGGCAACTTCAGCGCCTACTACCTGGGGTTGTCGATGGTGGCGCTGATGTCGGTGGGTTATCTCTTCGCCCTGCAAGGGCTGGGGAGTTTGATGATTGCGGCGCCAGTTTTCGCGTTCGGACTGGTGGCATTCGGATTCCTGGGCATGGGGCCGGTGACGATTGCCGTCGATTCGTACGGTCCGGTGACGGATAACGCACAATCGGTGTATGAACTTTCGCTCATCGAGCAAGTGCCGAACATCAAGGCAGAACTGAAGAAGGATTACAACTTCGATGTGAATTTTGAACGCGCGAAGGATCTGCTGGAAGAAAACGACGGCGCGGGAAACACGTTCAAGGCTACCGCGAAACCGGTGCTGATCGGCACGGCGGTGGTGGGGGCGACCACGATGATTTTCTCGATCATCATGGCCCTGACCAACGGGCTGACAGCGAACGTGGACAAGTTGTCGTTGCTGCACGCGCCGTTTGTGCTGGGCTTGATTACGGGCGGAGCGATGATCTACTGGTTCACGGGCGCGGCGACGCAGGCGGTGTCGACGGGCGCATACCGGGCGGTGGAGTTCATCAAGGCCAATATCAAACTGGAGGGCGTGGAAAAGGCGTCGGTGGAAGACAGCAAGAAAGTGGTGGAGATCTGCACGCAATATGCGCAGAAGGGCATGTTGAACATCTTTATCGCGGTGTTCTTCGCCACGCTGGCGTTTGCGTTCATCGAGCCGTTCTTCTTCATCGGGTACCTGATTTCGATCGCGATCTTCGGCTTGTACCAGGCGATTTTCTTGGCCAATGCGGGCGGCGCCTGGGACAACGCCAAAAAGATTGTGGAAGTCGAACTGAAGCAGAAAGGCACCCCGCTGCACGATGCGACGGTGATCGGCGACACGGTGGGCGATCCCTTCAAGGATACGTCGTCGGTGGCATTGAACCCGGTGATCAAGTTCACCACGTTGTTCGGCTTGCTGGCGGTGGAACTGGCGGTGAAGCTGACCAACGAGGCGGGAGCGAACCTCAGTAACATTCTGGCACTGGTGTTCTTCCTGGTATCGATCAGCTTCGTGTACCGGTCGTTCTACGGGATGCGGATCCGGGCAGGCGAACTGGAAGCGGTGGAAGCCCAGGCCGCGGGAGACTGAGGGCGGTTGTGGTTTCAGAGAACGCCATCCGGGAGACCGGGTGGCGTTTTTGATTTTGGGGGTCTTTGGGGTCTGTTGTTTGAAATGGGCTGGAATTCCTGCGAATGCGGTTGTACAGTTGTCGGGTCATCGGTTCCCTTCCTCGATTCGATCAATGACCTCGTAAGTCGGCTCCGCAAGTTAGTCATCAGGCTGGAGGCGTTATGAAGTTCCTCGTCGTTTTGTATCTCCTGTGCAGTTTCTCTGCCGTAGCGCAAGTCCAACCCGCCAATTCTGTTTGCACTCCGAGAGCGGAGGTGGAGAGAGACCTGAAGCGGATGAACTTTAGTGGCCCGACGGAGACCAATCTGGAGCAGCGGAGACGAACTTATCGGGAGTTGTTGCAGAGATATCCGGATGATCTCTTCGTGCACCGGGAAGCTATCGCCACAGTGTTGTCGACACCGCAACAAACGGCACTCGTCGACGAGTATCGCGTGCTGGAAGAAAGACATCCACAAAGCTTGCAAAACAAGTATCTCTATGCCCGGTCGCTGGTTGGTGTCGATACACCGCAAGCGATGGACATATTGCGGCGGGTTGAGGCGGAAGATCCGCACTATCCCTGGCCGTACCTGGAGTTTGCGGAAATTTACGACCGCGGCAGATGGGTTGACATTCCAAAGGTACGAGTGGAGTTGGGCAAATTTTTTGAGGAGTGCCCCACCTCACTGGATCGGCAGGCATTGTATCTGGTCAAGACCGATAGCTCGCCCGAGATGGCAGCACGATTCGGTCAGATGTTGCGGGAACGCCTGATGAGGGAAACCGACCGCGACCGGCTGCGCTTTTACAAGACAGTGTGGACTCTTGAATTCAAGGCAGTCCCGGTCGCCAAGCATCCAGAGGTGCGGGCGCGGGTGAAACAAGATGTAGAGCGGCTGGAGCAAATGCCGGGCAACGATGATGCGAAATGGCTTGATATGCTGGGAACCGGTTATGGACTCGCCGAAGACGAGGCGGGGAAGAAGCGGATCGAGGAAAAATTACTGCGTAAGTATCCCACTAGTGAAGAGGCCGAAGCCATCGTTGGGGAACGTTGGATGAAAGCGCATCCCACGCCAGAGCCAGGCGCATCGGACGAAAAAAAGCAGAATTACTATCGCGCCTTGGTGCAACTTGACGACAATCTGCTGAAAGCATCGCCACGGAGCTCGTACCTTCTTTTGTATCGCTTCATGTGGATCCGGGAACTGAATGATGTGACGGCGGAGCAGTTGACCACGGTGGCAGAGCAACTGCGCAAAGCGATGGGGACGGACCCGATCTGGCAGGCCTATCCACCGGTCGAATTCCAGATTGCCGAGGCTTATAACAAGAAAAAGATTCATGCCGAGCAGATAGCCGGCCTGGTGGAAGCGGGACTGCGAGGCGAGCGTGAACACAGCTTTACATCGGATAGCGAAACGGACGCTCAACGGGCAGACGACACGGAAGGGAATGTGAAGCTTCACACTCAGGCCGCAGATTTGCTAGTTGACGCGGCCGGGGAACTCAAGAATCCGGAGATTGCGCGCGGCGCGGTCAAAGAGTTGGACAGCTTCACTCCGTACAAGGCGGTTGATCAATCGGCGATCTGGGCGGTGAAGGGCAAGTTTGCGGAGCTGGAGGGGCGGAAACTGGATGCGCTATTGATGTATGAGGCCGCAATCAAATCGAGACCGGCCGATTACGATCCGGGAAAGCAGGACAAGGTCGGGGAGAACGAAGCGCGCTTGTGGAAGGAACTGGGCGGCACCACGGCGTCTCACGATTTATGGGAGAAGAAAACCAGGGCGACGGCGGTTGCGACGGAAAGCAGATGGGAAGTGCCGAAGAAAGCGATGCCCGCCTGGGAGTTGAGCGATCTGCACGGGCGCACCTGGAGAATGGCATCGCTCGAAGGAAAAACCGTGCTGATCAGCGTATGGGGCACGTGGTGCAGTCCGTGCAAGGCGGAACTGCCGCAGGTCCAGAAACTCTACGACTTGATGAAAGATCGGCCCGATGTACAGGTGTTGTCGTTCAATGTGGATGATGAGGTTGGGAAAGTCGAGCCTTTCATAAGGAAGCAGGGGTATACCTTTCCCGTCCTGCTGGCGAAGGACTATGTTGGGGATTTGTTGCCGGACGTTGGCATTCCCAGAATCTGGATTGTCGATGCGTCGGGGAAATGGAGATGGGAGCAAGTCGGCTTCGACTGGGAGAAGGGACATTGGCTGGATAGCGTCCTGGAGAAGACCGCGGGATTGGGGAAAACACCCGGCGGCGGGCTCGAGTAACGCGCTGTCGACGAGAAGCCCGGGACTGCAGTCGTACGGTGGCTGGGTTCACATGGGCTGCTCTGCTATGCTCGTTTGAATGTCTGCCAAGAATCCAATTTTCCTTCCTGACGAACGCCAGCGGGAGGCCATTGAGCACGTTCGCGGGCCCATGCTGGTCGTGGCCGGGGCGGGGACCGGCAAGACCACCGTGCTCATCCGGCGGATTGCGCGACTGATCCGCGAGGCAGGGGTTCGGCCTGACGAGATCCTGGCGGTCACCTATACCGACAATGCCGCACGGGAGATGAGCGATCGCGTCCGCGCGGAACTGCGCGGGGTGGATGTTTCCAGACTGAAGACCAAGACTTTCCACGCCTACTGCAATGAGCTGCTGATCCAACGGGGCAAGGGCTTCCGTCTGCTGGAAGATGCGGATCTATGGATCTACCTGCGGCGGCGCATTCGCGAGCTCAATCTGAACTACTTTGTCCGGGCTGCCAATGTCAGCCAGTTTCTCACCGACCTGCTGGACTTCATGCGCCGCTGCCAGGATGAGTTAGTGACTCCGGAAAAGTATGCGGACTACATCCGGCGGGTGGGTTGCGGAGAGATGCCGATCCCGCGGGTCAGCCGGTCGAAGGATGTGGCGGCACTCAGCCCGGATGAGGCGCACGGGCGGTGCTTGGAGATTGGGCACGTCTTCTCTACCGTGGAGCGCATGCTGCGCGAAGAGAACCTGGGAACCTTCGGGCAGATGATTACCCGGGCGCACGACCTGCTATGCAGCGATAGCAAAGTGCTGGCGGAGGAGCGGGCGGGCGCGCGCTTCATCCTGGTCGACGAATTTCAGGATGCCAATTTCGCGCAGGTAAAGATTCTGCAAAACCTGGCGGGGGCGGAGCGCAACGTATTCGCGGTCGGGGATCCGGATCAGGCGATTTACCGCTTTCGCGGGGCTTCGAGCGCGGCGTTCGCGCTCTTTCAACATCACTTTCAGGATGCCAAGCTGGTGGTGCTCGATAAGAATCGCCGGTCGACTACGCCGATCCTGCGCTCGGCCTTTGCCATCATCGGGAAGAATCCGGATGTCTTTTCGGACGCCCGGAGCGCGTTTCCCTACCGACGTTCGCCGCTGGTCTCGGCGCGGGAGGAAGAGGGAGTCCGCGAAGGCAAGCCGCTGCCGAGCACTCCGGTGGAGCTGGTGTTCACCGACAAAGATATCGAATCGGCGGATGTGGTTTCGGTGATTCTCGAAAAGAAGAAAAAGCTGCGGGCAGGCTGGAAGGACTTTGCGGTGCTCTACCGTCAGCACACTCACAACGACGAGATCGCCAAGGAACTGGCGGAGCACGGCATTCCGTTCGCGATCGAGAACATGGACGCGTCGGATACGCCAGAGGTGCGCGACCTGCTGGCGTGCGCTGCGGGGATCGTATCGCCGAGCGACAGCGCGAGCCTGTTTCGGGTGGCGGCGCTGCCCCAGTTCAGCGTGAATCCGGAGGAGCTTCGCGCCGGGATTCGCGCCCTTCCGCGGGATGACAAAGGGTCGGGTGTGGCATCGGTGCTGGAGAAGATTGCTGGTGGGAACGCCGTGCTCGATTCTCTCAAGCAGGCGAAGGATGAGATCGAGCGCATGGGTGCCAAGGCTCGTGGGGCGCTGGAGATCGTTATCCGGCGCTTTGCTCTCGATCGCGGATCGCGGCCGTTGCAGGCGGTGCTCGAGTTTGCCAGCCGGTGGGAGGAGAAGCCGATCACCGAGACAGGCAAGCTGGGCGAACTGCTGGAATATCTCGATGACTTTCGGGAAGCGAGGGGAGCGATTGTTGTCCCTTCAACCGAAGAGGACGCGGTCACGCTGCTTAGCGCGCACGCCGCCAAGGGGCTGGAATTCAACCACGTCTTTGTTCTGCGCGTGCGCTCTAATTCGTTCCCGTCGAGCTTCAAAGAGCCGCTGTTCGAGTTTCCGCAAGGCCTGCGGGATCCGGATTCGGCCGGGCAAGGCGACGATAAAACCATTCACGACCACGAAGAGCGCCGGCTGTTTTATGTGGCGATGACGCGGGCGCGCGATTCGCTGACGCTCTATGGCAGGAAGGGCACGGGGAAAACGGACCCGACGCCTCCGGGATACCTCCGAGAGCTAGCGAAAGACCGCAATCTGGGGCAATGGCGGACGCTGCGTCCGGCGCGGGGTTTTCAAACCGACATCTTCGCGGGTGCTGGAAGCGTCTCGCGCATTGCGGAGTGGCTGGGATTGCCGCCTGGATCGAATCTGAGTGCGCGGCTCAGCGCGAGCGCGGTGGCAGCTTACGAGAAGTGCCCTTTGCAATTCAAGCTGGAGCGGGAGTGGCGGCTGCCCACGGAGCCTCCGGCGCCGCTGCAGTATGGCGCGTCGATGCACCGGGTTCTGAAGGCGTATTACGACTCGGTGCGCTACGGGCGTCCGATGGAGGAGGAGAAGCTGATTGGGTTATTCCGCGCCGATCTGGCCGCGGCCGGCATTCAGGATGCCTACCAGTTCGAACTCTATGAGAAGCAGGGCGTAGAGCAGTTGAGAGACTTCCTGGCGGCGAACGAGCGCAGCGCCGAGCCCAAGGTTCTGCATACCGAAGAAGGGTTTGAGATCCTTATGGGCAAGACGACGGTGGTGGGACGGATGGATCGCGTTGACGACCTGGGCGACGGACGGGTGGCGATCACCGACTACAAGACCGGGAAGCCGCAGTCGCAGGACGACGCCGATGAGAGCCTGCAGCTCTCCATCTATGCGCTGGCGGTGCGCGAGAAGTGGGGATACCGCGCCGACCGGCTCGCGCTCTACAACCTGGCGGAAAACAGCGCGGTGGTGACGGCGCGCAGCGATCTGGAACTACAGAAGGCCAAGTTCAGAGTGGAAGAGGTGGCCGCGAGCATTGCCGAGGGGAACTTCGATCCCACGCCGGGATTTCACTGCAACTATTGTCCCTACCGTAGCCTGTGTCCGGAAACTGAAAAGCGGGTTTACTCTTTGCCGGGCAAGAGCGGCAATTAGGCGCTGGCCAGGTGGTCGCGCACAACGGAAGGAACTCCCTCAAAAAAACTTAGGGGACGCTTACGCGTCCCCTCGGTTCATTGCGTACTGCAAGGGCTTAGTGTTTCTTCTTGCCGCCCTTTTTCGCTGCCTTCTTTTTGGTTGCCATTGATCTATTCTCCCTTTCCATTTTTCATGGACTATGCAACGGTCGTCTGTTGCAACTGTTTGATTGTATAGAGTCAACAAAATCTGATGTCAAGAGAAAAATGACATGAACGGAGCGTGAGACCGATGCACCAAAGTCACCGGAGGTGGCCGGAGAGCGAAAAATTGTTCAACGAGGAACGCGAAAGCGACGCTCGCGCGAAAAAAATCGTTGGCTTCGATTGCATTCGTCTCATCATCCACTGGCCGCGAAACATGGTCGACTCAGCGTCCCTGCGCAAGATGCCTTTGCGGGAATTTCAACGCTTCCCCATCGCGGCACATCTATAATGATGGGTTGCGAAATCATCGCAGGAGCTCATATATGCCCGCTTTCGACGAGGTTGTCATCATCTCCGGTTGCCGCACACCAGTAGGAAAATTTCAAGGAAGTCTTTCCGATCTCACGGCTCCCCAGCTGGGCGCGATCGTGGTGCGCGAAGCCGTGAATCGCGCCAAGGTCGATTCCAAGATCGTGGACGAATGCATCATGGGCGACGTGCTCACCGCGGGCCTGGGGCAAAACCCCGCGCGGCAGGCCGCCATCTTCGGAGGTCTGTCCCCGGAAGTGGGTGCCATGACTATAAACAAGGTCTGCGGCTCCGGACTCAAAGCAGTGGCGCTGGCGGCGCAGGCGATTCAGACGGGCAACAGCTCGGTGGTGGTCGCGGGCGGCATGGAATCGATGACCAACGCGCCTTATCTTTTGATGCAGGCGCGCAAGGGATACCGGCTGGGCAACCAGCAGGTGATCGACTCGATGGTGAATGACGGGCTTTGGGATATTTACAACGACTACCACATGGGAGTGACCGGCGAAAACGTAGCCGAGAAATACGGCATCACTCGCGAAGAGCAGGATGAGTTCGCGGTGAATTCGCACCGCAAAGCCGTGGCTGCGATCAAGGAGTGCCGCTTCAAGTCGCAGATCGTTCCCGTCGAACTGCCGGCCAAGAAGAAAGGGGCACCCGCCGTCATTTTCGAAAAAGATGAATCACCGCGCGAGGACACCACCATCGAAGCGCTGCGTTCGTTGAAACCGGCGTTCAAGAAAGACGGCACGGTGACCGCGGGAAACGCTCCCGGGGTGAATGACGGAGCGGCGGCACTGGTCGTCACCAGCGCGGCGCGTGCAAAGGAACTCGGCGCGCGACCGATGGTGCGCGTTGTTGCCCAGGCTACCAGCGGTGTCGAGCCCAAGTGGGTGATGATGGCTCCGGTGGGCGCGGTGCGGACGATCTGGGAGAAGACGGGCTGGAAGAACGAAGACGTCGATCTCTACGAGCTGAATGAAGCGTTCTCGGTGCAAGCGCTGGGGGTGATGCGCGAACTGGGCCTTGATCCAAACAAAGTCAATGTGAATGGCGGAGCCGTGGCGATCGGGCACCCCATCGGGGCGAGCGGGGCGCGCGTGCTGGTTACGTTGATCTACGAAATGATCCGGAGGGATGTGCATCGGGGTATCGCGGCGCTTTGTTTGGGCGGAGGGAACGCGGTGGCGATGGCCGTGGAACGGTAGGACAAAAGCCCCAGTTCTCGCAAAGAACGTGAGAAATGGGGCACCCGGTTCTTTCGTCCCTAGGATTTTTCAGGAGTAGCGGTTTCGGTACCAACCGGCAACGTCACGGTAAACATCGCCCCGCCTCCCGGGCCTGACGCGGCTTCCACGTTGCCGCCATGTTCACGGAGAATCGCCTTGCAGATGCTTAGTCCCAGTCCGGTCCCTCTGCCGGGGCGCTTGGTGGTGTAGAAGGGATCGAAAATGTTCGGCAGGATGTCAGGTGCGATGCCTGGCCCGTCGTCCTGAAACGTCACCTGCACGACTTCATCTCCCTTGGCCAGCCGGATTCTTAGCATGCCCCGGTCGTGCACCTCGCGCATGGCCTGCTCCGCATTCAGAATCAGGTTCAGAAAAACTTGCATCAACTGGTGCGGATCGCCGCTCACGGTGGGGAGGGCGGGCTCGGGAATAAAGTCGACGGTGATGTTGTTCTTGCGAAGCGAATAGGCGTGCAGGTGAAGCGTTCTCTGAACGGTTTCCGTCAGTTCGATGGAACTCTTGCCCGGCGCCGGCGGCCGCGAGAAATACGTCAGGTTCTGAACGATCTCGGCGGAACGGCGGGCTTGTTGCTGCAGCATGGTCAGGTGCTTGTTGACCTGTTCGTCGTGCTGGTCTTCCAGCAGCAATTCAGTCAATCCGAGGATGCTGGTGAGGGGGTTGTTGAGTTCGTGGGCAAATCCCCCGATCATCTGTCCCATGGCGGCGAGGCGTTCGCTCTGGATGATCTGCTGTTCGAGTTTCTTTTCGATGGTGATGTCGCGAACCGAGGCAATGACTCCGCTGGGGCGGTTCTCCGCGTCATAGAGAGGGCTGACGGAAGCGCGCATGGTGCGCCAGCTTCCGTCACGGTGACGGGCGCCAAATTCACAAAAGCCGAATCTCTTCTTCCCGGAGTTCACTTCGCGGCACAAGGTGACAAATTCCGGCGAGTGCCCGGCCTTCTCGTCGATCCTGGTCCCGATCAGATCAGAGGGCTTGAAGCCCAACAGATCGCGGATGCGGGCGCTGACGAAGCTGTAGCGCTCTTCCAGGTCGAGGACCAGGATCAAGTCGGGGAAGCTCTCCAGCAGATAGCGTTGAAATTCTTCCTGCCGGCGAAGAGTTTTCTCCATCTCCCGGCGCTCGGTGATATCGACCAGCGTGCCCTGGTAACGGATGATGTTTCCGGAAGCATCCCACACGGCGCGAGAAGCGTCCTGGAAGACTCCGGAGCTGCCGTCGTTGCGGCGCAAAGTAATCTCGCGAGTGCGGACGCCGCCCCGATCGTCAGCGGTACGACCCAACACCGGGGGTTGGCTGGCGTCCGAATTCAGGGCGGTCGGGTCGAGGGCCAGAAGGTCTTCTTTGCTGTTGTATCGCAACATCTGGACCAGGGCGGCGTTGGTGTCGAGCAGCTTCCCTTCCGGGGTGCTGAAGTAGACGCCCTCTTGCAGGGTCTCGAAGAGCTCGGTGAAGCGCCGCTCCTTTTCTCTTTCTTCCGTCACGTCACGGGCGAGGACACTGACGCCCACTACCTCGTCAGCTTTAACAATGGCATTCAGAACGCAGTCGAAATAGCGCACCCGAGGGCTGCTTTTGAGCCGGACCGTGACCAGTCCCGCCCATCGCCTCTTTTCCAGAAACCGGGGTAGGCCAGCCTCCACGCTGGTTCGTTTGGGTTCCTCGAGGAATTCGTCGAGCTTGTGATTGACGATCTCTCCGTAGGGAGTGCCCATCAACTCGGTCAGACGGCGGTTTACCGTGCGGAGCGTACCGTCGAGGGAGAGGGCAAAGGCGGCATCATCGAGCGAATCGATCAGTTCCTTAAAGCTGCGCTGGGAGCGTGCGATAACTTGCCCCAGCTGATCGAGTTGTTGCTCGGTAGGGGTGGCTCGCTCCTGCAGCCCCTGAACCAGAGTTTTCAGCTCGGCCACGCGCTTCCGGCGGCCGTAGGTGAAGGCTGCGAATGCAACCGCGATCGAGAACAGAACGATGGGCAGCAACCCGAGGTGATAGGGGAGGCTGTGCAACCGCTCCCAGGATTCCCCCGCCAGCGCCGCCGCCAACAACACTACAAAGAGCAGCGCAATCCGCCACAGCCAGGCTTCTTCCTTTTCGAATTGAGTGGGCACCCGAGAGTGGGAGGGTTCCTGTTGGTCTTCTGGCATAAAAGCGGGGCGTTAGACGAATCCTAGAGCAGCCCGCGGGTGCGCACAACCGGCGTCTATTAGGCATCTTGGTACGTCAGCGGTTATCACCCCGACTCGTGACTGTTGTCACCGTGGGTCGGGCCGATGGCGAAGTATGCTCAATCGTTACCGCCAATCGGCCGGCTGGTCTTCCCACGTCCCCACTCGTCCGAACGATTCCCTTTGTCCGCAAGCCTGAGGACCATGCTGTACAAGACCCTGAGCGCCGCCGTCTACGGCATCGATGCCAGTATCATTGAAGTCGAGGTCGACGTGTCGGGCATCAAGATGCCCGAGGACCACTTTCATACCGTGGGTCTGCCGGACGCCGCGGTGCGCGAGAGCCGCGACCGGGTGCGGGCAGCGCTGAAGAATTGCGGGTACGACATCCCGCCCACGCAGATCACCATCAACCTGGCACCCGCCGACATCCGCAAAGAGGGTTCGGGATTTGACCTGCCGATGGCCCTGGGCATTCTGGGCGCTTATGGGGGGCTGAACAAGAAGGAGATCTCCGACTGCCTGTTCGTCGGCGAGCTCTCGCTCGACGGCGGCGTGCGCGGCGTGCGCGGCGCCCTGCCGATTGCGATTGAGGCCCGGGGAAAGAAAATTACCCGCCTGGTAGTGCCGGAACTGAATGCGCGTGAAGCGGCTATGGTGGGCGGAGTGGACGTGTATCCGGTGCGGTCGCTACTCGATGTGATCCGCTTTGTGAATACCGGCAACGGCATTGTGCCGTTCAAGGTGGACAACGAAAGCCTGCTGAGCGAAGCCCAGCATTATGTGGTCGACTTCAAGGATGTGCGGGGACAGCAGACGGCCAAGCGGGCGCTGGAGGTGGCTTGCGCCGGGGGACACAACATTCTGATGATCGGTCCGCCGGGATCGGGCAAGACCATGCTGGCGAAACGCATGCCGACCATCCTGCCGCCCTTTACCTTCGAGGAGGCGCTGGAGACTACCAAGATTCACAGCGTCGCGGGAGTGCTCGACCCAGGAGCGGGACTGGTCGGCGTGCGCCCGTTCCGCGCGCCGCACCATACCATCTCCGACGCGGGACTGATCGGCGGAGGGGCCATCCCGCGTCCGGGAGAGGTTTCGCTCGCTCACAACGGAGTGTTGTTCCTCGACGAGCTGCCGGAATTCCCTCGGAATGTGCTCGAAGTGATGCGCCAA
Source organism: Terriglobia bacterium (assembly GCA_963832635.1). Lineage (GTDB taxonomy): Bacteria > Acidobacteriota > Terriglobia > Terriglobales > Acidobacteriaceae > DATFTE01. The sequence continues at coordinate 26,465 of CAWHVH010000013.1, forward strand.
CCACTCGAAGACGGCACAGTCTGCATCGCCCGGGCTGCCATGTCGCTGACCTTCCCGGCGCGCTTCATGCTGGCCGCGGCCATGAACCCCTGCCCCTGTGGATATTTCAACGACCGCAGCCGCGAGTGCCACTGCACGCCGCCAATGATCCAGCGCTACATGTCGAAGATTTCCGGGCCGCTGCTCGACCGCATCGACATCCACATTGACGTGCCGGCTGTGAACTACAAGGAGATGCGGGCGGGAACGGAGCCGGAGAGTTCGGCGAAAATCCGCGACCGCGTGATGCGGGCGCGGGACTCGCAACTGGCGCGGTTTGCCGCTACGAAGTCGCGCGAAAGGCTTTACTGCAATGCCCAGATGGCTCCGCGGCACATTCGCGCTTTCTGCGACCTTTCGGCTGACTGCGAGCGCCTGCTGGAGCGGGCCATGACGCAGCAAGGCCTGACAGCCCGCGCCCACGACCGGATTCTGAAGGTAGCGCGCACGATTGCCGACCTGGAAGGGGCTGCGGCAATTGAGCCGAAACACATCGCGGAGGCGATCCAGTACCGGACCCTCGACCGCACGTTCTGGGCGTAGCGCCGGCCATCCAGCTTGATCGATGGGGCTAGTTCTTCAACCAAACCACTCCCACCCCATGACCCAACTTCCGGAAATCCGAGTCGCTGGTTACCAGCGTCGCCTTGTGCTCAAGGGCCAGGGCGGCCGCAAAGCTGTCGGCGTAATCGAGCCGATGAGTGACTTTCGTCTCCGCCGCCCTCAGGGCTCGCTCGGGAGTGGCGTCCACCATTTGAATGGGTAAGGTCGTAACGGCAGTTCGTGCGCGTGCCGCCGCCACCATTCCCGCATCCCGCAACACCCGCCCGTACACCTCGCCGTAGTTCACCGCGGACATCAGAATTCGCACTCGCAGCTTCGTCGCCTCTTTGAACAGTTCACTCACTTTCGGGCCTCCCGCGGTGTGCTGCAGGAATGCGAAAAGCGCGCTGGCGTCGAAAACATAAGTTTTCACTTGTCGCGCTCGCCCTCCTCGCGATGCTCTTTCATCCAGTTCGCCAGGAAATCGGGTCCGCCCGACAGGCAGCCCATCATCGCGTCAATGGCCGCGTCGGTCAGCGGCTGCAGCACGATCCTTCCCAAGTCGTCCTCGAGAAAGACGACTTCGGTGCCGACTTTGAGGTTGTGTTTGCGGCGCAGTTCCGCCGGAATGACGAGTTGGCCTTTGGAGGTAAACCTCCCACGCAGTGCCATAGTGTCTTACATTCTATCAGATGTAAGACTAGGAAGCCATGCGGCTTACTTGGCAGGGCTACCGCCACTCAATATCAGGGGGATGCCGGTGGTCCCCAGATATCCGGTCGGGACGTCGCGCACGGCAAGGCGGATCTGGTAGCGTCCCGGCGGAAGATCGAGTTGGGTGTGGAAAGGCATGCCCTGCTGGCGGAGGGTCGCATACTCCTGGGGCTTGAGTGCCGCTTTCACTTGGACGTCCTGGTGAGCGGCTACTTTGCCGTCGGGAGTATAGGCGGCGGCATGAAATTCGACGTCATAGGCGCGTTGCCCGTCCTTGTCCTGCGGCGCAGACAAAGTGCTGAGATCGACCAGGAAATCCACACCCACCGACGGCTTGCCGCCCGGAGCCGGCGGAATCAGCCTGGCATCGAAGATCACCAGCGTTGCATCGTTATACCGTTTCGACCGTCCGAGCGGGCATTTTGCGGCCCCTGTCACTTCAAGGCAAGGCCCCTGATCCTTATTGTGGACGGTGTTTTCTGAGGCATTCGAAGCTCGCGCTGGGTCGACAAGGGGAGGTGCGGCAGCCCTCCCCCTGGGTCTAAGCCCCATCGTTCGTTTAAGATAGCCCTTCACTCCGACGGAGAAGAAATCCTTGACGTAGGCTGCAATTCCGGATAGGGTAGAGCGTTCCAGGGATTGTTCGAGCCAGTCGGCACTGGATGTACCTCCGCTGACAATGGACTGAATCCAGAAACACTGAGAAACTTTCCAGTCCTGCGGAGCATCTATTAGTGTAGTCAAGTGCTTTCCCGTATATCCCATCTGAATTGAGTTAGTTAGGCCTACTGGCGCGGGAATCCGGCTGCCGGAAAGGGGATGGGGAGCGGGGCTGGTGTAATTAAGGAAGAGAGGAATCATGCGGTCTGATCGGGTTTTCGACGCTTTACACACTTTGCGGAACCGTTATATGCTCTGTCAGCTTGCGTCCAAGGCTACCCGTAAGTTTCACAAGCCCAACACCAGAATCCAGGAGACCATGAACGAAGTCCTGGACAAGATTGCAAGCTCGGAGCGGACGTCGGTTCTGTCCGAACCGGAACATTTTGCAGAGGCGCAAAGGCGGGCTGCTTAACCCAGCCCCGCCCTCTCGCCCCGCGGGTAAGTCTTCCCTTGTGCAATACCCCCCTTTAAATCTCCTCGCAGGTGAATAATGACCATCGCTGAACTGAAAGAAAAAAACATAACGGAGCTGACCAAGATCGCCCGATCTCTGGATCTGCCCGGCGCCAGCGGTCTGCGCAAGCAAGACCTGATCTTCAAGATTCTGCAGGCGCAAAGCGAAAAGGAAGGCCACATCTTCGCCGAAGGCGTGCTTGAAATCCTTCCCGACGGCTACGGCTTCCTGCGCTCTCCCGATTACAACTATCTGCCCGGCCCCGACGACATTTACGTCTCGCCCTCCCAGATCCGCAAATTCGATCTCAAGACCGGCGACACCATCAGCGGCCAGGTCCGTCCTCCACACGAGGGCGAAAAATATTTCGCGCTGGTGAAGATCGAAGCCGTGAACTTCGAGTCTCCCGACGAAGCGCGCAACAAGATCCTGTTCGACAACCTGACGCCGCTCTATCCGCAGGAGCGTCTCAAACTCGAGACTGCCCGCGAGAATATCAGCGCCCGCGTCATGGACCTGTTGACCCCGCTCGGCAAAGGCCAGCGCGGCCTGATCGTTTCTCCGCCCCGCGCCGGCAAGACCATGCTGCTGCAGAACGTGGCCAATTCGATTACGACCAATCATCCCGAAGTGGTGCTGATGGTACTGCTGATCGACGAGCGTCCGGAAGAAGTTACCGACATGCAGCGCTCGGTGAAGGGCGAGGTCATCTCTTCGACCTTCGATGAGCCCGCCGCGCGCCACGTGCAAGTCGCGGAAATGGTGATCGAAAAGGCGAAGAGATTAGTTGAGCACAAGCGCGACGTGGTCATCCTTCTCGACTCCATCACGCGCCTCGCGCGCGCTTACAACACCATCGTTCCACCGAGCGGCAAGGTGCTCTCGGGCGGTGTCGACTCGAACGCGCTGCAACGTCCCAAACGCTTCTTCGGATCGGCTCGCAACATCGAAGAAGGCGGGTCGCTGACGATCATCGCCACGGCGTTGATCGATACCGGGTCGCGCATGGATGACGTGATCTTTGAAGAGTTCAAAGGCACGGGCAACAGCGAAATCATTCTGGAGCGCAAGTTGGTCGACAAGAGGACCTTCCCGGCCATTGATATTCAACGCTCCGGCACACGAAAAGAAGAGCTGCTGATTCCGAAAGAAGATCTGCAGCGCATCTGGGTTCTGAGAAAGGTGCTGAACCCGCTGTCGCCGGTCGAAGCCATGGAACTGCTGATCGAGCGCCTCGCAAAGACGACGACCAACGGCGAGTTCCTGGCCAAGATGAGCACGCTGTAAAATGGGGCTAGGGGTGTGGCGGTAGAGGAAACGATGAGGCACTACACACTACCAATCATCATCGAACGGGATGACGACGGCTTCTTCGTCTCCTGTCCCGAGTTGCAGGGATGCTACAGCCAAGGTGCGACTTACGATGAAGCGGTGGAGAATATCAAGGATGCGATTCGTCTGCATCTGGAAGATCGGCGCGCGGATCACGAAGAACTAGATCGACAGAAATCCGTCAGCCTCTCGACCGTAGAAGTTACAGTTTGATGCCGAAACTGCCGCGTGTTACCGCTCGCGAGATTGTCTCTGCCCTCGAAAAGTCTGGATTCTCTTTGGCTCGCCAGAGCGGCAGTCACATGATTTACAAGAACGCTGCGGGGAAACGGGTGACTGTGCCATTTCATGCCCAGAAAACCCTGCATCCAAAGCTGCTCAGAAGCATTCTTCGGGACGCGGACATCTCAGTCGAGAGCCTGACAGAACTACTGTAATCGATTTTCTCAGCGTTGGGATGGTCCCGTAGGGGCGACTGAAACTAATTCTCGAAAAACCTCCTAATCTCCCCCCAGTATTTCCGGATAATAGAGTCCGTGCTTAGATGCCCTCCCCGCTTGAACAACTTCAACTTCGCCCCGGTCGAATTCGCGAACCGTTTCACCGACCGCCAGGGCACATAAGGATCATTCTCCGCGTGAAACATCATGATTTTTGAGGCAGTCATCTCGCGCGTGTGATATGCCGGGTTGTAGAATTTTCCTCCATGCAGCTTCTCCCAATTCCGTGCCGATAGCCGGTAGCCACTCCCCCACGCCTCGCGAATGTACGCTGTGTAACTGGGATTCGAAGTCTCAGCTTTCTCGGACTGACGGAGAATGCTCCAATCCACCACCGGGCAATTCGCCACCACTTTCTTCACTCGGTCATCGAGCGAGCACAAAAGCGCCGCAGCGCCGCCGAAACTACCTCCGATCACGAATACTTCATCGGCTGCGACCCGGAAGCGCCGTCCAAATGTGACTTCGCAAAATTCCTCGGACAAAGAGCCAACCACATCCAAAATATCTTCATGCGGAGACCTGGCTAGGAACTGTCCGCCGCTCTCCCAGGCTCCCCGGTAACGCGGATAAAACACCCAATACCCCTTGCCCGAGAGGAACTCCGCCAGCCCCTGTTTGCGGGGGATGGAAGGCATGCCGTCGCACAGGACGATCACCCTCTGCTGTTTCCCGGTTCGTACAGGAGGTAGAAACTCCGTAACGATGTCTCGCTTGAATCGGGTTCGGAACATGCTCTTAAGCGGACGACTTATGAAGCTTTCGGTTCGGCACCCGGGTCGGCGACGAACACTCGTCCGGGGGCTCCGGCTTGAATGTTGTTTTTCAGGAAGCTGTCTTTGATGCGCTTGCGCACTTCGCGGCTGACGGCCCATTGCTTATTGGGACGCGTCTTGATGAGCATGAGATATTCCGCTTCGCCGTTTCCCACGCGGTCGATTCCCGGCACCTGAATGTCACTGACGATGTCTTCGGCAAACGCGGGATCATGGCGCACGCCGTTTCCGATCTGCTCCAGCAGTGAAACGATCTTGTCGCTGGGTTCGCTGTACGCTACCGTCACTTTTAACGCCAGCTGGGCCCAGTCGCGGGTCATGTTCGACAGAATCGTGATCTGGCTATTGGGTACCATGTGGAGCGTGCCATCGTCATCGCGAAGCACAGTTCGCCGCAGAGTCATTTCTTCGACCACACCCTTCACGCCCGCCATCCGTACCGTGTCTCCGATGTTGAACTGGTCCTCGAACAGAATGAAGAAGCCGTTGATCCAATCTTTCACCAGGGTTTGCGCGCCGAATCCGATGGCCAGTCCGGCAATGCCGGCGCTTGCCAGCAGCGGACCCAGGTTCAGTCCCAACAGTGACAGCGCCTGTAATCCCGCGACGAACAGGATCACAAACACTCCCACACTGTTGATAACCCCGGCGAGGGTGCGGATCTGTTGCGTGCGCAACCCCTGGGCAAACCTGGGTTCCCGCAGATCCGCGATCTTGCCGGTCACCACCCGCAGCACGCGGATGAGAACAAAGGCGCCCAACAGAACCAAAGCGAGCTTGGGCATCTCGTGACGCAGGAAGGCAATCGAATCCTCGCGCCAGGCGTGCAGGAGTCCGGGGAGGTCTTCGGCCTCAAGCTCGAGATAAGAAATGAATAGAGGATTCATGACCCGCGCGATTATAACAAGCAACCGCGGTCGTCCAGCGCCACTCATAGAACGTATAATGATCGACCATCTCATTCCAGCTTCGAGGTCATCGTGCGATCCCCTTCGATTTCACTCACCCTGGTACTGGCGTCAATCCTTGCGTCTCCTCTAGCCGCGTACTGCGCGCCTCAGGACCGCCCCGTCCCGCCTCCGTTCGAACAGCCGCAGGAGAAGGACGAGCAGCGGGAGAAGATGGAAAAGGACATGGCCAAGAGGGCCAACCAGCAGCGCCAGGCAGAGATCAAGCGCGATGCCGACCAACTGCTCAAGCTCGCCAGCGAACTCAAGCAATACGTCGACAAGTCCAACGAAAACATTCTCTCGATGGACGTCATCAAGAAAGCGGAAGAGATCGAAAAACTGGCGCACAGCGTCAAGGAAAAGATGAAAGGGCCATAGCCGGGGCCAGGCGATGGAGGACTCGGCAGGCGAAGTCTATCCGGGTGTCATGCTAGACTCTAGTTGCAACTAGATTACAACTATGCCATTGCCGGAGACCGAACAGCCGGGCCGCCTGCAGGCGGAACTCATGTCCCGGGGCCTGCGTATGACGCGCCAGCGCCGTACCATCCTCGCCGTCATGGAAACCGCCAAGCAGCACCTCGACGCCAGCCAGATTTTGCGCAAAGCCCGGAAGGTCGATCCGCAAATCGATCGCGTCACTGTTTACCGCACCATCAGCCTGCTCAAACGCCAAGGCCTGATCGACGAGCTTGACCTGATGCATATGCAAGGGGAAAAGCATTATTACGAACGCCGCCCCCAGCGGGACCATATCCACATGGCGTGCCTGCGTTGCGGCAAGATCATGGAATTCGAAAGCGATCTTTTCGACCGCCTCAAAGGGCAGATCCAGCGTGACTGCCGGTTCCACATCGTGGTCAGCCGCCTGGAAGTCGGCGGCTATTGCGCCGCCTGCCGCGCCTCCTCCTGACCACTCTCGGTTGCATCTGGTTGCAACAATCCTGAAACAAAAAAACACCGGGCTCGTCGTGTAGATCGCTTTCGCCTGTAAGTTTTGATTTATCATTACCCTTCCTTTATTAGATGCAACTTCGTTGCATCTATGAAAACCCATGATCATCCAGCGTTGTGCAATCTTTCTCTTCGTCCTGCTGTCGTTCTTGCCGCTGGCAGCGCAGGAGCGTCCTTACTTCGTGACCTACTCCCATGAAATGGAGGAGCCCGGCAACCTGGAGATCGAGAGTTTCAACGTCGCCGGCAATCCGCCCGGCAGCAACTTCTTTGCCGGTTCCAACCTGGAATTTGAATATGGAATGAAAACGTGGTGGACCTCGGAGTTCTATCTCGACGGCCAGAGCACACAACACGACAGCACGATCTTCACCGGATTCCGCTGGGAAAACCGCTTTCGACCTCTGCTCAGCGAACACGTCATCAATCCTGTTATCTACGTCGAGTACGAAAACACCAGCGCCGACAAAGCCTTGCGCGAGGTAGTGGGCCACGATGGAGTTCCGGATTTCGCCGATCCGAACGGCGTCGCCCGACAGGATGTGAAGCGGGAAATGGAACTGAAGCTGATTCTGGGAAGCAATTTCCGGGGGTGGAATGTCAGCGAAAATGTCATCGCTGAAAAGAATCTGGAAGGCGAGCCCTGGGAGTTTGGCTACGCCTGGGCGGTAAGCCGGCCGCTGGCGCTGGCCGCCAGCGCCCATGATTGCACGTTCTGCCGGGAGAAATTTCAGGCTGGCCTGGAGATGTACGGCGGGCTGGGAGACCGGGAGAGCTTCGGACTCCACAACACCTCCCACTACGTCGGGCCAACGGTCAACTGGACCGCGCCGAACGGCACGACCCTGTCGTTCTCGCCGCAGTTTGGCCTGAACGATTACAGCGTTTCGCGCCTCTATCGTTTTGGCGTTTCCTACGAAATTCAGCAATTCCTAGGACTGTTTCATCGAGGGAGCCAATGAGGCGCTATCTGCATGTTCTGTCTCTCGTCCTGCCTTTTCTTTTCACGCCGATGACCTTTGCCGGCGGGCCCGACGGCGCGTGGCTGGAGAAAGTCCCGGCTCATGATCATGAACGAACCAATCCTTACCAGGGGCAAGCGGACGCCGTCGCTGCCGGTCGAAGGATCTATCTCGATCGCTGTTCCAAATGCCACGGGGAACAGGCCGAAGGCACGCGGAAGCGTCCAGCACTCACCAGCGACCGGGTACAGCGCCGGGCTACGGTGGGCGATTTGCACTGGCTGCTGGTGAACGGCTATATGAAAAAGGGGATGCCATCGTGGGCGAAGTTGCCGGATCCGCAACTCTGGCAAGTCATTACGTATGTCCGGTCGCTCCAGTAGCGGTTGGGGCCATGTTTTAATCGGGCGTTCCACCGTGATGCTGGAACGGGACCGATCCGGTCAGGGTTTTTCAGGGTTGACAATCCCATAACATATTGATATAATTACACTTAGTTGAGGAAAGCTTTCCAATTCGCAATGGTGACGGTGCTGCTCGTCACGGTCGTGGCGGTCTTTATTTCCCCTGCGATCGACTTGGAGCCGACGGCCCTTCGAGCTTCGCAAGCGGCCCAAGCTCTGCAAACGGCGCTATTATCCGCAGCTTTTGTTCTGAGCAGCCTGCTTTGTCTGGCGGCGCCTAGCTTCCTGGGTCCGACTTGCCACTCACGCCTGAGGATTCATGGCGACCTGCTGGAACTGAACTGCACCCGTCTCTGCTAGACCTCCCGGTGAACTAGAGCTTGTGTTTCTCCCGGCGTTTCGGCCGGGCCACGGCTATTGGCTGAAAGTTCCCTATTCCTATTAAGGAGGTGTCATGCAGACACTGGAAACCAATCTGGTACTGGAAGCATTTTGGGGAAAATTGCAAAGCTGTCACACCGGTGCGCTGGTACTGGACTATGACGGAACGCTGGCGCCATTCCAACCGAAGCGCGACTGTGCCTTTCCGTACCCGGGAATCACGGCGGCAATCCAGAAGATCATGACAAAGGGGCACACGCGAGTCGTCATGGTCACCGGGCGTCCGGCCACGGAATTAATCCCGCTGTTGGGGGTCTTCCCTGTCCCTGAGATATGGGGCCTTCATGGACTGCAGCGTCTTCTGCCTGATGGTCATTGCGAAACCTACGAACTGCTGGACCTGGACTGGCAGATTCTGGGGGAGGCGGAGTCGTGGCTTGACTATCAAGGCCTTCGGCATCTGGCGGAGTTCAAGACCGGCAGCGTTGCGGTCCATTGGCGTGGGTTATCTCGCGAGGAGGCAACCGCGACAGCCGAAAAGGTACACAAAGGATGGGAGCGACTGGTGGCCAACAGCCGGATGACGCTGTTGGACTTCGACGGCGGCATTGAGATTCGGCTTAATGGTCGAAACAAAGCGCACGCGGTGCTAACTGTGCTTGAGGAACTGGAGCCCGGTGTTCCGATTGCATACCTGGGCGACGATCGCACCGACGAAGATGCTTTTCGCGCTCTGAAGAAAACTCCAGAGGCGCTAACGATTCTGGTCCGTCCTGAGTGGAGAGAGACCATGGCTGAAGTCTGGATCAAACCGCCACAGGAAGTGGTCGAGTTCCTCGATCGCTGGCTGGCGTGTTGTGGAGGTGCGCAATGACATCGGAAAAACGTCTTATTTTTGTCTCGAACCGTCTGCCGGTGACGGTGGCAGAGGGTCCGGGGGGCCCGCAACTGAAGCCTACATCGGGCGGCCTGGTAACGGCTTTGCGTCCTCTGTTGCACGCGAGAAAGGGTTTTTGGGTTGGCTGGACGGGCACGGAGTGCAAGCCGGAGTTCGAAACACTTTTCGGCCAAGCCACTTACGAGAATGAAAGGCTCATTCCGGTGTCGCTTACCGAGGAAGAGCGAAAGAACTTTTATTGCGGCTTCTCCAATGAAATTGTCTGGCCGCTTTTCCACGACCTGCAGTCGCGGTGCAACTTCGACCCGGCGTACTGGAAGACGTATGTCTCGGTCAACGAAAAGTTCGCGGATGCGGTGGCGCGGGTGGCTACCGACGATGCCATCGTGTGGGTACACGATTACCACCTGATGCTGCTGGGCACCATGCTGCGAGAACGCGGCGTTTCGGCCAAGCTGGGGTTCTTCCAACACATTCCCTTCCCGCCGGCGGACATTTTCGAAAAGCTGCCGTGGCGGAGCGAGATCCTGCGCGCCTTGTTTGATTTCGATGTGGTGGGATTCCAGACTTCGCGCGACCAGAAGAATTTTGGCGGCTGCGTGCGGCGGCTGTTGCCGGAGATCGAACTGCACCGGACCACCTCAGATCGGATGACGGCGCAACTTGGGGACCGTACGGTGGCCGTGGGTGCGTTCCCCATCGGGATCGATTTCGACGAATTCTCGGGGCAAGCCAACCTTCCGGACGTGCGCGAGAGGGCCGCCGAGATTCGGCGAGACGTGGCCGGCTGCCAGATTGTGCTGGGCGTGGACCGCCTGGACTATACCAAGGGGATCCCGGAACGCCTGCGGGCATTTCAAAATCTTCTGGAGGGTCATCCGGAGCTGCACCGCAAGATCGTGCTGTTCCAGGTGGTGGTTCCGAGCCGCGAGGACATCCCGAAATACCAGGAATTGAAGCTCGACGTAGAACGGCTGGTAAGCCAGATCAATGGCGAGTTCGGCAGGTCGGCGTGGGTTCCGGTGCACTACATTCACCGTCACCTGGAACGGCCGGAACTGCTGGCGCTGTACCGGGCCGCCGACATAGCGCTCATCACGCCGTTGAAGGACGGGATGAACCTGGTGGCGAAGGAGTTCTGTGCCTCACAAGTTGGCGACGAAGGAGTATTGATCCTGAGCGAGTTCGCGGGCGCCGCCGATCAGCTTCGCAACGGCGCGATTCTGGTGAACCCCTACGACATTGAAAAGGTGGCCGGAGCCCTTTGTGCCGCCTTCTCCATGAGCCCCAGGCAACGGAAAACACAGATGCGCAAGCTCCGCCGCAATATTCGCAGAGAAAATGTCTTCCGCTGGTGCGAACGTTTCTGTGCCGATCTTGAGGGTCCGGCCGTGGAGATCAGCACTGCTGACGCCCACTCGCCGCAGCCTGAGTTGGCGGCCAGTGCCTTTGTCGGGGGACAACTGTGAACGGTGTTCCACAGTTGCTCGGCTCTCATTTCACCCGGTTCGTGATCGACGCGTTGACCGGGACTGTTCTGTGCGCGTGGTTCGCGCTCAGTGGCGCGTTGATCACCCGGCTGTGGATCTACCCTGTCGGGATGCTATTCGCATTCGTGCTTCTCGTTGTCTGGGTTTCCAGGGCTTTGAATCTCGCCGGCGCGGTTCTAGGCCTGGCGGCGGGCGGCTCAGTATTCAGTTGGGCCCTGTTCGGTCCCTTTGGAAGTTTCGACATCGCGTCTGGCGGCGCCCGCACGGGACTGTTCTGGATGCTGCTGTGCGGGAGCGCAGCCGCGTACATATTTGCACGCCCCTCCCGGGGCAGGCGCCTACATCACGGAGGTGACTCATGCTGACCGCCCTGGAACAGTGGTCACGAATTGTGCCGCAGCATCCCTGGCTGGGGTATTCGCTCGAGATCGCGGCTTTGATTCTAGGCGCGTGGCTGTTTCACGCCCTGGTCATCGGCCAACTGCGACGCCTCACCCGCAGAACGCGGACGAACATCGACGATGAACTGGTCGACATCTTCGACCGGATGATCAAGCCGCTGCTGGTTTTTGCCATCATTGCCGCTTCGCTCAATCTGTTTCCTCTGTCGGCGAAGCTGCTGCGGGTTTCCAACCGGGTGCTGACCGTCTGCGTGATCGCGCTGGTTCTTTATTACGGATCGAAGGTCCTGCAGTTGCTTCTGAATGCGTGGCTGAACCGGCGCGTCGATCAACCCAGCATGCGCGAACCGATCCGTTTCGTGAGCCAGGTGGTGTTCGCGGCCTTTGCGGTGATGATGGTGTTGGACAATCTCGGCATCTCACTGACCGCGGTCTGGACCACTCTTGGCGTAGGCAGCGTGGCGGTGGCCCTGGCCCTGCAGGACACGCTCTCGAACTTCTTCTCCGGAGTCTATCTACGGCTCGACAATCCGGTTCGCGTGGGAGATTACATCAAGCTGGAGAGCGGCGAAGAAGGTTTCGTGATCGAACAGGGCTGGCGTTCCGCGCGCATTCGCACCCTGCCCAACAATGTCGTGGTGGTCCCCAATGCCAAGCTGGCTTCGACGATCGTTACCAACTACTCGCTGCCGGAACCGCCGATGTCGCTGCTGATCTCCATCGGCGTGAGCTACGACTGCGATCCGGAACAAGTGGAACGAATTCTGGTGGAGGAAGCGACGCAGGCTACCGGGAAGGTTGAGGGATTGCTGCCGGACCCAGCGCCCTTTGTCCGATTTATTCCAGGCTTCGGCGATTCGTCGCTGGACTTTACGCTGATCTGTCGGGTCGCCACGTTCGTAGACCAGTATCTGGTGCAGCACGAACTGCGCAAACGGATATTCGCGCGCTTCCGCCGCGAAGGAATTTCCATCCCATTCCCGCAGCGTGATGTGCATATTTTCGCGGAGGGAAACTCGAACTGGATGCGGCCCGAGATGCTGCAATCGAGCCAGGAATCCCGCCACCGGTGAATCTCAAGATCCAAACGCTGCGCTGCCTCATACTCCCAGCCACAGTAGCGGAGTCAATCCCGCCAACGCGAGAGCCGTCAATAGTGACAGGCCCTGTACACGCGTCTTCCGGTCGGCCAGGGCATACGCATAAATTCCCTTCACCAGGTTGTTGCTCGCAGCCGCAATGACCACGGCGCCAGCGGCGACTTTCAGCGGCGTGAGTGTGCCCGCGGCTTGAGTCATCCCCATGATGAAGGGATCGACGTCGGTAACACCCATAACCGCGGCGAGAGTATTGACTCCGGCGCGGCCAAGATAAGTGACGGCAAGCTGGGTCGCGACCAGCATTGCGAGGAACAAAGCCGCAAAGAAAAATGCCGCAAGCAACTCCAGCGGATTGCCAGGTTCCGCCCGCGACTGTATGGTCTGAGCGCCCGGGTCGGGGCGGCGCGACCAAATCCATCCCACGCCGACAGCTAAGCCCGCGAGGGTCAGAAAAGGGAGAGCCAGAAGCAACATCAGTTGGCGGTTGAAGAGAGCCAGAAGCACCACCAGGCGCACGTACATGACGCCGGAGGCGATGAGCATGCCTCCGGAGAAAAGGTGCGGACGGGGTTCGCCGGCTGACCTGCGCGCGATCACGATGGTGGTCACGGTCGATGAATAAGCGCCCCCTAAAACCGCGGCCAGCACCAGTCCGCCCTGTCCCTTTGTCAATTTCTGCAGAACGTAGCTGCCATAAGAGATGGTGCTTACCGCAAGCACGACCAGCCAGGTTTTGAAGGGATTGATGTGAAAGCGGGTGAATTCCTGATTCGGCAGGACGGGCAGGATGACACCGGTCAATAGCAGGAACTTGGCGAAGGTAAGAATCTCCTGCGGCGCGATACGAACGGCCAGTTTCTCGAGCGCTGTCTTCAGATCGAGCAATAACAGGCTGGCGACACTCAGGGTGGTGGCAATCCAGAAATGCCCGTAGTAGACCAGCGCTCCCACCAGGAATGTGGCGAGCGCCGACATTTCGGAAGTGACACCGGGCGCCTCAGTGGTTGAGAGCTTGTGCCAATACGACAAAAGCATGAAACCCGTAATGGCTACAAAACCGGCGGTAAGGGGCAGCAACTGGGTGCCGGAAAGAAGAGCGATGGAATAGCCGATCAGGCCGATCAGGGGAAATGTACGTACTCCTCCGAAGGAGTAAGAGGCGGCGGTGGCCTTGTGTTCTTCCCGCTCAATTCCAATCAGGAAAGAGAGGAACAGAACCAGAAAGATCTTCACCGCTTCCGGGGGTAGCCGCTGATAGAGTTCCACTAAAGTTTCCCTTCCAGGTAGAGCTCTCCTCAGGTGGGAATGGTAAACGGACCATCCGGACGGCGCAAATGCTACGAAGCCTATTCCAGCGTCGTACCTGCCCTGGGAGGAAGCACATCGTAGAGCGGTTGTGCCGGCTCAATCGCTGGGTTCTCATCGGCCGCGGAAATCGCGAGAATCCTGATGTTGTCGTTTTCTGGCAGCTTGATGGTCTTGGCGCCAGCCGGCAGGTCGACGGAATAAGCGAAGAGATACGAGTACCGGTAGGCAACATTTTGCCCTTTGGCGTCGTGGTGATGCGAACAATACCAGGCGAGATCGGCGCGCTTGATGTAACCGGGTTTCAAGCCGATCATGTTTCCGTAGTCGTCATGAGAGGTGTCTTTCGAGCTCCATTGCCGGTCATCCCATTGCCCGATGAATCCGCCCCATTCCTGGACGTCGATCTCGGCCTTGGTGCTTCCCACTCCAAAGGCGGCTTTCTGATCCTCATCGGTTGAGGCTGCCAGGATGTAGACGCGATTGAAACGGCCGTTGGGCAGATCGATCGTCTGTCCCTTGGCAACCAAAGCATCGGGCACGCCGGTCTTTGCAGGGGCTAGCCGGAAGTGCACGTCGTTGAAGGTGATTTCCGCGGGCAGCATTTCGGCCGGGAGCGCGTTCCCTTCTCCGTCGAATCCCGTGCCCGACCCGGTGCCGTCGTTGCTGGCGGCGGCGAGGTCGTATGGCAAATCGATGGGCGTCGAACGCACGCTGGCCACCCGGTTCGCTGGCGCCGCCAGCTTCACCGCAAAGGTGCGCGGCTGGTATGCGGTGAAAGAGGTCACCAGCGTTCCGTTACTCACGGTCGCTGGGCCCACGGGTTGTTCCTGGCCGTTGACTTCGCGCGCCGCCTCGACCGGAGCGGCAAACGAGATGCGCACATTCGATTGCGGCTTGCCGTCGAGTTCCACCAGGCGAACAATGGTTTCATCGCTCTGCTCAGCTTTCTTCAGAGCCAGAACACGAATACGGGAATTGTTGACCTTCAGCAGCGAGAATTCCCTGCCCAACGCTCCCGCATGCTTCGAAGTTTCGAACGCAACCAGAGGATCATTCAGGCGCTGGGCCTGCCAATCGGTCTGGGCGGTCCGCCAACCGAAGCTGTGTCCGGCAAGGCCGTAGACGAACTCGTGGTGTCCGATGTCTTGCGTGCCCTGGTCAGGGTAGCCGCCGCGGGTACCGGGCGTGCGAATCAACGTCAGGCGGATGGTGTGGTCGTTGGGTTTGTCGGAGCCGTTCTTGCAGTCGGTCAGGATAGTGGCGCCGAATTCTCCACTCATGTCGCTCAGGTCGATCCACTGGTGAGAAGGGACCTCGAACTTCTTAGGCTCCGCAGTGGGCCGCTCGATGGTGCCGATGTCCCAGTTGTAGGTGGCCATCTGATTGGAAGCGGTCAGAGGAAACACAGCTTTCAGATTGGATTCTTTGGCATTCCAATCGATGGCGTTGGCGAATTCGACGCGTTTGCCTGCGTCTCCCGCGGAAAGACGGATGGTCTGAACGAATCGGGAACCAGCGGTTTCGCGTGACACTTCCAGAGCCACGCGCGCCGGACCTTTCTCGACGATGCGAATTTTTGCCGGACCCCCGACGTAGGCACGAGGCGACGCCTGCTCCTGATCCCAGTCCATATTCCAGGCGGGCCAGCGTTCAGGGTTGTCGTAGGAGATGGCGAGGCGAGCCGGAGCCGAGAGCAATTCCTTTCCCAACGCTTTGTCGAAAATGCTGGCAACATCGCCATCGCTGTTGAGAGTCAGGCGGTAATATTCGTTCTCCAGCGAATTTTCAGAGACGCGCAGGTTTGAGGCGTGCGCGGTGTTGCCGGAGCTGGCGTGCACGTCGTAAACGGCGTAACCCACCGAAGGTACGGACGCCATGAAGAGAACTTTCCCGTTGGAGATTTGCGCAGGAACCTCTTTTCCCTGCGGATCGGTTACAGAAACTCCTTCAGGCATGCCGCCCGGAAAATCCACGCGGGCTTCCACCAGATCTTCGCGAGCAATGCTCAAGGGGTTAAAAACGACGATCGGGATTCCCCTGGTCTCGGTATTCAATCCCGCAGCAACGCCTTCGGTAGCGTGTTTCAGAATGGCCGCGAACTGGTTCATGGCGATGACGTCGTCGTTCCACGCGAATTCGTAGGCTTTCGGCGTTGCGGTTCCGGCGGCAATGTCATGGAACTGCCCGCCCATCACCAGCGTCCAGGCATCGTTCATCCGTTCCAGCGGATAGTGGCGCGCACCCAGCCATTCGGCGGCTACAGAGGATTCTTCCGCGGCTTCCGCCAGTAATTCTTCTTTGCGCAGCCAGCGCTTCTGGTACGCCTGTGAAGTAAGAGAACCCGCAGAGTGGTTGGTGAGCTCCATCTCGCCGGTGTAGCGCGGAAGGCCCTTGGCCTCGGAGGGCGTGATATCGAGGAACATCTGCTCCGCGTTCGCGGAGATCACATGCACGGGTCCGTCTCCCGCTTTCACCGCCGGCCATTCGGGATGGGTCTGCCCGGGAAGAAATATCTGTCCATCTGGCGGAAAACTGGCCGAACCTCTGGTGATGATCGCTTCCAGGCGCTTGATGGAATCTTCATCCGGCGCTCCGCCGATGTCGCCAGTGCCGTAGTAATGGTAGTCGGTGAAGACTCCCGTGAGCTTGCCATTTTGTTCCACGCGGCTCGCCCAATCGTCTTGATAGCGGTCCTGTTCGAGAGCCTGTTGCACTTTCGCAATCGCATCCCGCTGCCTGCGCAGTGTGTAGTACTGCTGGATTTCAGGCTGGTCGAGGGTCTGGCCGTTCTCGTCGGCCTTCTCCCACTTCTCCCGCAGTGCCTGCACTTTCTGCCGGAGATTGTCGAGTTCCTGATTCGCCGGCAAAGGCGGCAGCGGCTGACTCAGGTCAGTCTCAATCCCGGCGCTGTAGCTGCCTGGGTTCAGGCCAGCTAACACAGACTCGCCATCGGGGCCGACCCATACACCGACGTTGAATGGAGTTCCCTCCGGCGTCTTCTCAAGCGAATCGGGACCGCCCGCCGGGGCTGAGGAACCCCACACCAGTTTTTGCGTCGAGAATCCCTTTACGCCGGAATGCGCGAGGATGGTAGGGAGCGAAGCGGGGAATCCGAAGCAGTCGGGCAGCATGTATTCGGCGCTGGCCTTGCCGAATTCCCGGCGGAACCAATCGTTTCCGTACAAAATCTGCCGGATGATGGTTTCGGCGCTGGGAGCGTTGACGTCGCCTTCCTCCATCGAAGAGCCCGCGGGAAACCATCGCCCTGCCTTCACATACTCTTTTACCTTGGCAAAGTCGGCGGGATAGTACTCCTTCATGAAACGGTAGCGGTTGGCGCCGCTGAAATTGAAGATGTAATGGGGATACTTCGGAAACAGTGCGAAGTTATCCTCCATGGTCTTACGAATGTACTCGTCGATGACCTGGGGATACTCCCATCGCCACTCGGTGTCGAGGTGGGCATATCCGACGGTATAGAGCGTCCGTTGTTTAGATAGATCAGGCTTCTCCGCGGTTTGCGGCTGGGCAAAACCCGGAAACAGGAAGACGGTCAGAAGGATCGCGGACCATGTCGCGCACGTTCGTTGCATGGCATCTCTCGAATGATGTGGTTGACTGGGACAGTAAAACACATCTCGCTATTCGATGCTTGCCGCGAATGCTACAAAAACTTTCGCAAAGCTTCGGTGGTTTCCTTCGGGCTCTCCTCCAGCACCCAGTGACCAGTGTCTTTCAACACCACGACGGTCACGTCGGAAGCGACCAGCTTCATTTGTTGGGCGAGCGCGTCTCCGAGCGATTTCTCGCCGCCGATCACCAGCACCGGCATGGCCAGCCTGGTTTGAGAGAGTTGAGCAAAATCCTTAGCGGCTTGCTGAAACGATACGAAGTAGGCCCAACCGGCGTGCATCCGTCCGGGCCTGGAATAGGCCGCGGTGTAGGCCTTCCGGTCGGCTTCCGGAATGGACCGTGTCTTGTCGGAGGCGAAGTCGTTCCAGAAGTGTTCGAAGTAAATGCGTTCGCGGCCCTGCACCAGAGCTTCGGGTGTTGGCCCATTAAAACGGAAGTGCCACAGACCGGGATTGTTGTAAATGGGCTCCCAACCGGCGACGCCGGGAAGGAAGGCATCCATGACCACGAGTTTCTGCGTTTCCTGCGGGAACTGCGCCGCATAGGCGTAGGCAACCATAAGTCCGATGTCGTGTCCCACAACTTCTGCCTGCTTCACACCTAGCGAGACGGCGAGCTCGTGAATGCGAATGGCAGCGGTCTTCATGTCGAGACCGTCTTTGGGAATGCCCGAGTCGCCGATCCCGGGCAGGTCCGGCGCAATGACCATGAATCGCTCAGCCAGCAATGGAATAATGGGTCGCCACATCCGCGACGTCTCCGCGTAACCATGGAGCAGAATCACCGGTGTGCCGTGGCCGGCAGTCATGTAGTGCAACATGACACCATTGATGTTCGCGTCATGCGAGGCGATCGTTTTGTCCGCAGCGCTCGTGGTCGCGGAAAGAGAAATAGAAAAGAAACAACAAAGGACAAAGACGGTTGAACGGACGCAACGGCGCACAGCATCCTTCATGGACTCTCTCCTGGGATAATCGGGAAAATGCCCGGCCTGTCCGAGGGGAAAGGCCGGGCGAGTGGGACTATGCAGCCGCCTGCTGGCTATGCTTGAAGAAGGCGAGCAGATCGGCGTTGATCTGATCTTTCAGGGTCGAGCACATTCCGTGCGGCGCCCCGGGATAGATTTTCAGGGTTGCTCCCTTCACCAGCTTGGAGGAGAGCATGGCCGAAGCGACAATCGGCACGATCTGGTCATCGTCGCCGTGAAGGATCAGGGTGGGCACGTCGATCTTTTTGAGATCTTCGGTGAGGTCGGTCTCCGAGAACGCCTTGATGCAATCGTAGGCGGCATTGTGTCCGGCCAACATTCCCTGGAGCCAGAAGGAATCACGTAAGCCTTGCGAGACCTTGGCGCCCGGGCGATTGGCGCCATAAAAGGGCGCGCTGAGATCTTTGAAGAATTGCGCGCGGTCGGCGAGCACGCTGGCACGCAAGCCGTCGAAGACTTCGATGGGCAAGCCGGCCGGATTCGCCGGAGTTTTCAGCATGAGAGGGGGTATTGCGCTGATGAGCACGGCCGCGGAGACACGTTTGGTGCCATAGCGGCCGAGGTAGCGGGTGACTTCGCCGCCACCGGTCGAGTGTCCCACGTGAATCGCGTCCTTGAGGTCAAGCTTTTCGACCAGGGTGGCGAGATCGTCGGCGTAGGTATCCATCTCGTTCCCGCTCCACGGCTGGTCGGAGCGGCCATGACCGCGGCGGTCATGAGCAACGCAGCGGTAGCCGCGTTGGGCGAGAAATATCATCTGATCTTCGAATGCGTCGGCGCTGAGCGGCCAGCCATGGCTAAAGACTACGGGCTGCCCTTTGCCCCAGTCCTTGTAATAAATCTGCGTGCCGTCTTTCACCGTAATGGTAGGCATAAATGCTCTCCTCACTTTTCGAGTTTTTCTTCTTCAACATCTGGATGTGCGAGCCCGAATAACTCTTCACGCTGCATGCGCCGGCTCGAGGCGAAATCGTTTCGCCGCCAGCACCGCAACTCCGATATAAAGCGCCAGAACGACCAGTTGTGCGACCAGGAATGGCGGCTCCTTCTGCGTGGGGGCCAGCGCTTTGAGGGCCGGCACCTTCAAAAACAGTTGAACCACCAAGACGAATAGATTGAGGTAGAGCGCAGTCGCCGCGCCAACCACATAGACCGCCCGCCATACACCCGCCATATGGAAAACGTAGCGCGCTGGAATCGCGATCGCCAGGATTACCAGCGAGATGATGCCGACGATATGCGATGGCAAGAGGTGTTCAACCGGGAAACCGAAGCCGGTGACGCTGGTCAGCACCGTGGTGAGAAGAAACACCGCGGTCAAACCGTCAAGCCGTTTGCCTGCAATCAGTCCCCACATCACGATCAATCCTGATCCGATTCCAATCAGGCTGATCAATACATGCAGGAAGGTATACGTCGCGGTAGACATGCCGAGAATCATTCTTGGTCTCCTTCCGGAAAGATGGGGTTCAGGTTGACAACAACAAAGTGTTTTAAGCAGTCCGCATTGAGCGTCCGCCAGCCTCCCTCAACCCGCTGCGGCCGTCAATAAGGACTCCGCCTTCGCATCCAGGTTTTGAGCCACCTTATTGCGTCAGCGTTCGAGCGTTTGCCCGGTGCGGTGAGCCACCACGCCGGGAAAACCAGGAACCCAAATTCCATGACCCAACAGCGTTTGCGAAACAGGAAGGCAGGTTAGCGTTTCGAAGGAGTCCCACTACCCCTTTAAAACTTACAGACAGGGTAAACGAATCAGGGCAGATTTGCACTTCGATGGGTCCTGCTGGCCTTTCGACCTGGCGAGTTCCGGTCCCCCCGCGCATACAGACGAAACGCGAACTCCAACTCCAACCGAACCTCACTCGGCAGCCCGCTTCTAGTGTGCCTCGGCGCAGGGCAGGAGTCCCATCCAGAATGGGAAAATACGGCCAGGTACGTACCTTGGACACCATCTGGTCGTGGAGTGATTGGCCACGGTTTCCGATAGAGCCAGCATGAGCGGAGTCATGGGCGAGCCACGGACAGCGGTGATGATTTTGGTGGAGGCCTCGTGGGAAGACCCCAGAGGAGCGCCACGGACTGTCCCGGGCCGCATGGAAGACAGGTCCGCTGGTGGGGCGTGTATACGGATCAAGACACCCGTTGGGGTGGGGTCGAAGCTGAGGATTCAGTCGCGCGCCGAGCAGTTTTCGGGCACGGCGAAGTACTGCCGCAGCGAAGGTAGAGAATATCTTGTGGGCATTCAGCGGGATCTGGCGCCCGGTCCGATCCTTAGTCTACCGGCTCCTCAAGATGTGCTACCGGCAGAGAACGAGAACTGTGATCTTCCAGTTTCGCAGTTGCGAACTCAAAGCTCACCGCCCCAGGAACGAGGCCTTCCCGTGGTAGGCAGTGAACCTGGACATATGGCTGCCGCATCGATCGCCACCGCGGATTCCCCGAGCGCATCCGGCCGCGGCGCAGAAGGCAGCGAGCGAAGCGTCCGACCTGAAGACTTCGGCTCTCCGATACGAACTGAGCTCCAAACGAACCCGCCTCCGAAGGGAAAGGAAGCGGGTAAGGCGAGGAAACCTATGCGACACAGATTGCTCGAACTGGCACGCTGGCACAACAAGCAGGACGGTGCCTCCGGAAACGGCAACGGAAGCAACGGCAAAGTCGACAACGGGAATCGTATTCCCGACGCACCTGCGCAAGCGGAAACGACTCCGTCGAATCTGGCACGAGAGGCGGTCACAAACCTGCAAGTCGAACTGCTGCCGATGGAAGAGATTTACAGCGCGGCCGGAGTCTTGCATCTGCGCAAGGGGCACAGCATCAACAAGGTAGTCGAGATGCTTCACAGCGAACACATCCGGGGACTATCGAATGAGATGAAGCGCGCGGCCATCCTGATGGCGCTCGACGCTGCCGGCGTTCCGCTTGACGATGTATTGCGCGATGCCAAAGCCCGACGCGACGCACTCGACACCTACGAAGCGGAGCAGAAGAAACAGATCGAAGCCGAGTGGGCGCGAAGGGCGGAAGAGAATATCCAAATTCAGGCCGAACTGGATCGCATAACGGCGCATTACATGGCACGCATCAACCGCAACGTGGACGGTGTGGCGCGAGAGAAGGCGGCGTTTAGCACTTGGTCGACAGTAAAGCAGCAGGAAACCCAACGAATGTCGGAAGCTGCGGAGCTATGTTCGAACCCGCATGTCCCGGAACCGGCCGTTGGTCCGATCTTACAGGCTAAGGCGTTGGGGGCGAACACCAAGCCGGTGTAATTCCATTGTTCGGGCAGGTGATCATCGAGCCTTCTTCTTCTCCCGAAGAAGGGCGCCGCTCCGTATTTACCCCCCGCATGAAACCCCGCAAGCCCTCATCAGAATGCTTCATGGAAATGTCGAGCCTCGCCGCTGATTCGGCTTGGCGCGCGCTCGACTCAGGGTTTAGCTTAAACTCTTATTTTCTCTCGTCGGAGGTGTCTTTGGCTGGTTCTCCCCGAATCTCTCCCGCACTCAAGAAGCGCGCTGCGAAAATCAAGCTGCTCCTGATGGACGTGGACGGCACCATGACCGACGGTGGCGTTACGCTGCTCTCCCAAGCCGACAACACCGCACTGGAAATCAAGACATTTGATGCTCACGACGGCCAGGGACTCACCCTGGCTCAAACTGCCGGCTTGCGCACCGGTTGTATTACGGGTCGCGAAAGCGCGGCCCTGCTCCGTCGCGCCCACGAGATGAGGATGGAGTTTATCTACATGAAACAGCCGCTGAAAATGCCGGCGTATGAAGAAATCCTTCGCAGAGCGGACGTCGCCGATGCCGCGGTCGCCTATATCGGCGACGATCTTCCGGATATTCCCTTGCTGCGACGCGCGGGCCTCGCGGTGGCAGTGGGCAACGCCGTCCCCGAAGTAAAAGCAGCCGCGCACTACACTACGAAAGCCCTTGCCGGCCACGGCGCGGTCCGCGAAGCGATTGAACTCATTCTCAAGTCCAAGGGCATTTGGGAAGCGATGCTCGACAAAGCGCGCGCGTAAACAGCCCTCACCG
>CAWHVH010000014.1:0-156864 GCA_963832635.1 Terriglobia bacterium
CGACATCGCGCTTGCGGAGTGGGACCGGAACCCGGTGACGCCGCAGGGAAATCCGCGCGTCAGCATTGTTGTTCCCGCCTGCAATGAAGAAGAAACCATCGAGCAGGGACTTACGCAACTGCTTGCTCTCGACTACAACAACTACGAAATCGTCGCGGTGGACGACCGCTCGACCGACCGTACCGGCGAGATTATGGATCGGGTTGCGGCCAGTCCGGCGGCGCAAGGACGGTTGCGAGTCATCCACGTCGACAGTCTTCCTTCGGGGTGGCTGGGGAAGACGCATGCGATGTGGACCGCTGCGAAGGAGGCAGCCGGTGATTGGGTGCTTTTCACCGATGCCGACGTTTTGTTTAAGCCGGACGCGCTACGTCGCGCCTTGGCTTATGCGGAGTCGGAACACGCCGACCACGTCGTACTGTTTCCCAGGATGATTATGAAACGGCCGGGCGAGAGGATGATGATTGCGTTCTTCCAGACATTGTTCGTCTTCGGACATCGTCCCTGGAAAGTCGCCGAGCCGGACACCAAAGATCACATGGGCGTGGGCGCGTTCAACATGATCCGCCGCCCCGTGTACGAAGCAATCGGCACCTACCAGGCGCTGCGCTTCGAAGTGCTCGACGACATGAAGCTGGGCAAAGTGGTCAAGACCGCCGGATACGCGCAGCGCAACGTCTTTGGGGAAGACCTGATTTCCATCCGCTGGGCCAAAGGCGCGCTCGGCGTGGTGCGAAATCTCACCAAGAATTTCTTTGCCGTCATGTCGTTCCAGTGGCCGCGGGCGCTGGTTTCCTGCATGGCGCTGGCCTTCCTGAACCTGATGCCGTTCGTGGGAGTGTGGCTGGCGCACGGGTGGGCGAAGATACCTTATGCCGTGGCACTGCTCTCGATGTATTTAATCTATCTCGGCATGTCGGGTATGTCCTCGGTGCCCTCGTATTATTTTTTTCTGCACCCGGTCAGCACGCTTTTATTCGTCTACACCATGCTGCGCTCGATGATGGTGACGTTGTGGCACGGAGGCGTGACCTGGCGGGGAACGAAGTATCCTCTGGAGGAATTGAAGCGGGGCCTGGTGTAGTGTTGTGCCTTGTGGATGGTAGCTAGCTAATCTTGTACTGCCATTGGATCAACCGTCTCTTCGGTTTGCACTTTGGCGGGTTGACGTTTCTTCGCCGGCTTGCGGGAAGAGGGGCGGCTGAAACTTCCGGCGCTGTAGCGACCTTTCTTTTCGACGTCGTAGTCCTTGGGCAGGGGTGGAATGCGGGCGGCTTCTCCGCTTAGCTGTTTCAACCGTTGCAGGATGATCTCGGCCCGGCTGTCGTACATTTTGATGGGGCCGTGAATCTCAATTTCTTTTCCCACCAACTGGCGAACGTCTCCCACGTCCCGCAGGTTCCCGGCAAACACCACCACCGTGAACGAGCAGACTTTGTAGTCCTGACAGAAGTCGAGAAACGTGGTTCCGCCGTTGCCTTGTTCCGCCCGCAGGACGGTGCCCTTGACGCAGCGGGTTTCCCCTACGTGTTTGACGGCTTCGGAGAAGGGAATGCACTGGGCCCGGCAAGGCAGACAGAAGAAAAAGCCAAGGATCATCAGCCCGGCAGCGCGCGCAAGCATAGCGACAGTGTTGCTCTCAGGCCAGGGTTGTGGCTGTGATGGCCGTTAGGGAGGGTTGTGATAATAGGGTCGGTGAAAACGCTTCGGGCCGGACGCGCACTCCGGCCCATCAGAGTTTTCCCGCAGAAGAGCCGGCTAGTTTCCGAACGATTTCACGGCGGCTGCTTCGTCGTCTTTCACGTCAAACACCGTGTAGAGTTTGGTGATCTGCAGCAGGTCGTGGACTTTCTTGGTCAGGTTCAGCAACTTCAGTTCGCCGCCCTGGTTGCGGACAGTGGTAAAGGCGCTGACCAGTTCGCCAATCCCCGAGCTGTCAATGTAATTCACGTCTCCAAGGTTCATCAGAATCTTCTTCTGTCCCTTGGAAAGCAGTTCGCGCACGGTATCCCGCAGGGTGACGCTGCCCTCTCCCAGCGTGATACGGCCGCTGCAATCCACAATGGTGACACCATCGACCTGACGCGTACTTGTCTTCATGCTCACTGGGAAGCCTCCTTAGCGCCCTCGGCTGATCCGTGGACGTGTTTAATCAATTTAATTTCAGTGCCCGACTGGGTTGGGTGGATTTCCACCTCATCCATGAACGAGCGGATAAGAAAAATGCCCCGTCCCGAGGTTTTCAGCAGATTCTCGGGTGCGAGAGGATCGGGAATTTTGTCCAGATCCAGGCCTTTGCCCTGATCGCGGATGGTGATGACCAGTTCCTCGCCGGTACTTAGAAAATCGACCTTCACCTTCTTGCCGGGATCGTAGGCGTTGCCGTGAAGCACGGCATTCACCGCCGCCTCCCGCACGGCCATGGAGATCCGCATGACTTCGTCTTCGTCAAAGCCGGCCTCAGCCGCGATCCGGCTGGCTGTTTGCTCGGCACTGTCGACAGTCTCCAGCGTCGAATCCAACGTGAAGGAGACCCGGTGTTCGGTCATGGTAAAAAGAGTCGCAAGAATCGTTGAAGCTTCCGAACGGCACTCACTGGAACCCGACACCTCCGCCAACCCTCGACCGCAAAGAGTTCCGTTGAGCGAATCCGATAGTGTGCATTTCCTATGTGGAAAAGTCAACGCGGACTGTCACGGCACGATCAAAAATGCCCTTTGCCTGGTCCGCGAAAGGCCGCTAAGGAGTGGCCGATCCCAGCCCTTTCCGCAGTTCACGGCGCAGGATCTTCCCCGAAGCCGTGCGGGGGACGGCCTCCACAAACTGAACCTCACGCGGCTGTTTATAGTGCGTAAGACGGTCGGCCACGAAGGCGCAGAGATCGGCTTTGAGCCGCTCGGACTGCGGAAAGCCCTCACGCAGAACCACGAAAGCCGCGGGAATCTCTCCCGCAGCCGGGTCGGGACGTCCAATGACGCCACAGTCGCGCACGGCAGGGTGCTCGAGCAATAAGGCCTCGACTTCCGCGGGGGCCACCGGGAACCCCTTGTACTTGATCATCTCTTTGCGGCGGTCGAGCACGTAGAAGAAGTCCTGTTCATCGCGGCTGACCACATCGCCGGACCAGTACCATCCATCGCGCAGGACGGCGGCGGTGGCTTGGGGCTCCTTCCAGTATCCCAGCATGAATTGCGGCCCGCGCATGACCAGCTCGCCCGCTTCGCCTCGGGCGACTTCGTTACCGTATTCATCGATTACGCGGCAATCGGTTTGGGCGACGGCCTGCCCGATGGAGTCGGGGCGATAGAGGTCCGGCTGGAGATACCCCAGGTGCGTGACGGGAGAAGCTTCGGTCATGCCGTATCCCTGAGCGACGAGCGCGCCGGTCAACTCGGTGAAGCGGCGAGCGAGTTCGGGCGCGAGAGGCGCGGCGCCGCATTTTACCCACCGTAGGGTGTGTTGCGACGGAAACAGTCCCGCTTCCGCGGCCTGATTCACGGCGTTCAGCGCCGGTGGCACGACCGGCATCATGGTGACAGACTCGTTCACGATGAGGTCGATCAAATGCTGCACGTTGAAACGCGGCATCAGCACCAGAGTCGCACCCAGAGTGAGCGCCGGGTTCAGGGCCACATTCAGACCGTAGATATGGTAGAGCGGCAGGAAGCAGAGCATCACGTCGGTGGGTTTCAGGTCGGCGGCCCCCGGCCCAATCGTCTGACAGACGTTGGCGACAAGATTGAAGTGCGAAAGCATGACGCCCTTGGGCAATCCCGTGGTGCCGCTCGAGTAGGGAAGAGCGGCTAGCGCCTCGCCGGTTGACCTGTGTGGCGTCGGGAGGGCGGCGCTCGCGGGTCGCAACAAGTCAGCGAACGGCTGTGTTCCAGTTTTCGGGTTGCGCGTAGTGTAGACGCGGCGCAGGTTGGGCAGTCCGGCGAGGTCGACGTCGGCGAGCAACTGGCCGTCGCTGATCAGAAATGCGGCGCCGGAGTTCTCCAGCTGGTAGCGGATTTCGCGCTCCCGATAGGTGGGATTCAGCAGCGTGGGTACGGCTCCGGCGAGCGTGATCGCGTGATAGGCGGCGCAGAATTCCCAGGAGTTAAACGAATGGATGGCGATGACTTCCTCAGGCTTCAGTCCGGCGGAGATCAATCCGCGAGCCAGGGTGCAGACCAGTTCTCCATATTCGCCATAGGTGATGCGGCGGTTGGCCGAGGGATCGATGATCGCCGTTTTGCCGGGATGGCGCTGGCAAGAGTCGAAGATCAGGTCGTGCAGGAAGCGGTTGTCGGGATCGGCGTAGAGGTGTGTGCGCAGCATCGAACGTCAGTACCCAGTACCTTGTACTCAGTACCCGGGAAAAGCCCTTACCACCAAGGACACTAAGGTACACGAAGGGGAAGAAATCTAGAAACTTGGGGCGCCGCGGGACTCCTCGCTTCGCTCGGAATGTCTGAGTTGTGGTTGAATATGAGAATGGCGGACGATTCGATTCTGACTTTGGCGCCTCCTCCGGCGGATGTGCGGCTGGCTTACGGGAGCGATCTCCAATCAGTTTGGAGACTTGCGCTTTCCCAAGGCTGGCGGGCCGTTTGCCGTGGCCATGATGATCCACGGCGGCTTCTGGCGGGCGAAGTACGATTTGCTGCATGCCGGGGCGATGTGCGCGGCGCTCACGGCCAAGGGATTGGCGACGTGGAATATCGAGTACCGGCGCGTGGGCAACAAGGGCGGCGGCTGGCCGGGTACCTTTCAGGATGTGGGGACGGCCTTCCGATTTCTGCCGCAGATTGCCAAGCGCTACAAGCTCGACGCTTCGCGCGTGGTGGTGATGGGACATTCGGCGGGAGGGCAGCTTGCGGTTTGCCTGGCGGCGCACGAACCGGCGGTAAAGCACGTGGTCTCGCTGGCAGGGGTTCTGGATTTGCAGGCCGCGTATGAACAGCATTTGAGCAACGACGCCGTGGTCGAGTTTCTCGGCGGCACGCCCCGGCAAGCGACCGATCACTATCGGGACGCCGATCCCATGGAATTGTCGGTGCCAAAATCTACCGCGCAGTGGATCATTCATGGGTTAGGGGACGACATCGTGCCTCCGGACTTCAGCCGCCGCTATGTGCAGACCAAGAAAGCACGCGGCGAGAATGTGCACCTGCTGGAAATCGCGCAGTCCGGCCACTTCGAACTGATCGACCCGCGCTCGGCGGCGTGGGAGAAGGTGGAAGGCGGGAAGGCTGCACGAGGCGGAGTAGGCGTTGCTCGCGGTTCAGTTGATGGCATGCACCGAGTCGGGCGGGTAGACGACCAGGCTGCAGCCGGTGTACTGGAAGCAGGAGAGAATCCCGCGCCGCAGCAGATAGGCGGAACTGCCGCTGGGAAACTCGGACTTGAAGCTGGCGGGCGAGAACATGGATTTCGTGGGCTTCCAGATCATCCATTTTGGTCGCTAGAGGAAGCATTTTTCAAGAAAACTTTCCGGGCGAGATCCAGAGATCTTGAGATGAGCAGGTAATCTGCAATTGCGAACGGCATCCCATAGAAAACACCCGGAAAGGGCCCGTGCGGCAATCGAACGATGAAGAAGAGCGGAATGTGTAGGGCCAATATAAAAGCAATAATCGCCCAGAACCAGACATGTTTCTTCCATTTCCAATGGACCCTGACCGCAAACACTATTGCTATTAGAACAAGATTGACGGTTAACCCCATGTCTGCTTTTCCCAAGTAGATGAAAAGCAGCAATATCGGTGATAAAACTACGCCAATTTTGAGCCCTGTGTAGTCAACCGTTGGTTTTTCCTTGATTGGGCCGCAGTCAGCCATATTAATTAGAGTTTCCAATTATCAATGTCCAGCCTTGCATCCCTGAAAGGCTTTGTACGCATCGATGCTATCGAAGACAAAGTAAGTAAAGGAAACTGCATTGCCTATGCCGGGGATGACGGTGGAATCCCGCGCTGCCGTACTCACAACTAGAAAACCAACACTTGCGGCTGCGCTAGTTACGGTGCCTTTCGCACCAGTAGAAGGATTCAAGAGAGCATTCGCCGTCCCCAGGAGTGCAACACTTGCCGAGTAAACGGTGTTAAGAGTTTGAGCAGTCGCGGCGACTCCCGAAACCAAGTTACCGACTGCGGGAACGGACCCGAGGGCGTCAATTGCGACGGAAAGCCCTTTCGCTGCTGCCGCTTGGCCTAAACAATGAATCGTAGTACGTGATCTACCAGCTCCGGCGCCGCCTCCGCCTCCGGCCCCGCCACCCGTCGCGAGGGGAACGCCACTAAAGTCGATGCCGCCGTTATTCGTGCTGAGAGTGCCCCCAAACTCGGCCGGAATTCCGCCGGGAGATGGACCGTCGCCCGAAACGAACGCGTCTCCCCAAACACCACCCGCTTCCGAACACTGTTCAGCATTAACATCCACAATATCGTAAGATCCATCGGGGTGGACCACGTAGCACTCCAGGCCGGCAAAATCCACAAACGCCAGCGGATTGTTCACCACATACCCATACCGATTCCAACTCTGCGGATTCCCTGGATCGGCCACCGCCAGGCCTGCCGGGTCGGGCGAAATCCAACGTCCTTGCCGGGTGCCCAAGATAACATGGGTGCCCCAGTCATTCGCGCACTTTGCGAATGACTGGGTTTGATCACAACTACACGGTGTCGGGATCACCGTCACACCCCGACCTTTGAGATGATTCTGCCGGCGTGACCAAGCGCCTGCATCGCTATTATGGCACGCGCGATCTGCACTTCATCACCAGCAGTTGCTACCCGGAGAGACGGGACCGGTTCGGGTGAAGTTTCAGGAATGGGCGCCGGAAATCAAGCGCCGTCCGGTTCGAGAGTTTTGCCGCAGTCGAGAGCCCAGTCCTTCGCAAAGTGCGCGAATGACTGGGGCACCCACATTGTCTTGGGCAGCCGGCAGGGGTAAGACACGAGGCGGATTAGGTGTTGCTCCCGGTTCAGTTGATGGAATGCACCGAGTCGGGAGTATAGACGACCAGGCTGCACCCGGTGATCTGGAAGCAGGAGAGAATCCCGCGCCGCAGCAGATACGCGGAACTGCCGCTGGGGAACTCGGACTTGAAGCTGGCGGGCGAGAACATGGATTTCGTGGGCTTCATTTTTTCGTCGCCGCTGAGGAAGTACACGTCCTGGATTTTGTCGGCCGAGACCAGAACAAAAATCTCCGAACTGCCGTTTGCGGGAGTGAAGCGCGGCAGCTTAATGGTGCGCACTTCGGACAGTTCCGCAGCGGCTGAGGTTTGGGAGTGCTTGACAGGCTCCCCCTGCAACTTCGCCAGCCGCTCCTTGGTTTCGACGGATTGCGGGTTCGCCGCAAGCGCAAATTCATACATGTGGGCGGCGGCGGCCGTCTTGTGCTCGGTTTCGTACACCTGCCCCAGGTGGTCGGCGGCGACGGCGTCCAGCGAGAGCGCCCAAGCGGCGTGCAAGTAATTTTCTGCTGACGGCAGGTTCCCCATCTTGTAATACACCCATCCCAGGGTGTCCCAGTAGGCACCGAGCAACATTGTCGGGTTCAAGTCGGTCGACTTGAGGGCGGGAAGGTCGACCTTTTGGGAGTGACCTTCTACGCCCTGGACAGCCTTCTGCGCGTAATCCAGCGCCTGCGGGAGATCCTTGCCCACCTCTGCCAATTCGTACGCGATGTTATTTTCTTCGTTGGCGCCAGGTTCCAGACTGAGAGCTTTCTGAAACGCGGTGGCGGCGGCGGAATCGTCGCCATCCCGAAGATAGGCCGAACCAAGTCTCGCTTGAAGGAACACGTTGATTGGATCGAGTCTTACAGCCAATTCGTACGCCGCGGCGGCCTCGCGGTAGCGCTTCAGGTTAAATAACGCACTCGCCAGGTTGGCCGGCCCGTTGCCGTCGTCGGGAGCGATCGCGACCAGTTGCTGCCACACTTTGGCCGCTTCCTCGTAATTGCGCAGACTCATGAGGTAGAACCCTAGCATTTTGTAAGGCAGGCGCTGTGAGGGGTCGGCTGCGATCGCATGGTGAAAAGCATCTAGAGCGTCATTCTCTTTGTGCGGATCGACATAGTTGCGGGCGAGCAAGACCCAGCCACGAACAAATTTCGGGTCGGAAGCGACCGCGCCTTTCAAGGCCTCGATGCCAGCCTGCGGATTGCCTCGTGCAAAAGCTTCCTGTGATTCCTTTACGTACTTCATCGCGTTAGGGTCACTGGTCTCGGGAAGCTGCCTTATCTGGGCGAAAAGGCGATCGCTCATAGGCCCAGCTAAGGAAGAGGCGTCTGTCGAAAGTTGGATGTACTGATCGCGGTCATCGTCGATCGACTTACGGAAGGCTTTGTACGCGTCGTACTCCTCAACCGGCACTTCTCGAACTCTTGTCGTGAGGTTCATTTTGACAATAAGCACGCCGTTCCGAAATAAATACGCGGAATGATATTCGGCGAAGTCGCGTGTAAGGTCTACCGGAACCGGCAGGGAGGGAAAAAGGCCCTTGGGGAGTTCGACACGGGTTTGGCTGTGAATTTCGCGCGGCGAGCCCAGCCAAATTGGGTCTTTGGGTTTCTCGTCTTCATTCTTCGGTACAGGCAGCAGGATCACCGGCACGGGAGGCGTAATGCGGTGGTTTTCCCAGTCGCCTCCGAAGTCCTTCCGATTGTATGTGTAGGAGAAATGGAAAGGACTGTCGATGTCGGTCGTCGGACTAGCGGTCACGTCGCTCACTGTACCGCCGAAACCGGAGGCATAGGAAACACCCTGAGCGAGATCCTTCCACTGCGTTTGTGGGACTTTGCGAAAGACGGCGCGAAGCAGCACCTCGGGGTCACCCCGTTCGGTGCGACTAAAGCGAGCATCGAAAACGTCAGCATCACTGAGTTTACCGTCTATCTCGATGTTCTCGGACTGCGGGAATGGTGGGTCGGGCGGAGTCACTACAAGCGTGGCGGGGTGGTTGTCCGCGATCAGTAATGCGTGCTTATCGCGCAGAGGTCCGAGCAAGTAGCCAGCGGGCGCAACCTCCGGAGTCGTATCGAGCCAGAGCAGCGTGTCTCCCCGAGGGATGACGCCGACCACGTGATCGAACTGGCCGGGGGACGGGACATCGGGATCAATGTCGCGGGAGGAGTTGATCAGGGCGGGGTAAGCTTTCATGCCCTCGGCGGCCAGCAGCGCAGCCAGCAGGGTGTGCTTGTCCTTACAGTCGCCGTACTGGTTCGCCAGAACTTCGTCGGCGGTATGAGGCTGGTAACGGCCAATGCCAAAGGCGATTCCGATGTAGCGGAATTCCGTCGAGACATACTTGTAAATAGCGTTTATTTTCGCTTCGTCGCTGGCGGCGTCTTTGGTGATTTCGGCGGCTTTCGCCCGAATCTCTGGTGTGGGCTTGATGCGGTCGCTCTGCAGACCACCGTACCACTTGCCGACCTCGTCCCACGATTGGAAACTGCTGAACTGAACGTCAGGTTCCGGGAGTCGGCCGCGAACTTGCTGAGTTGCCAGCTTGTCGTCGTCTTTGGGTTCTATTTTCAGATTGGAGACGTCCCAGGTGTAGACACGGTATTTATCGCGCTCGGTGATGGAAGGAGTGACACCGGCATTCTTCATCTTGATCGTACGACTGCGCGGAACGCTGATTTCTAGGTGCTCGGCCAGCACGATGCTGTCGCGGGTAAAGCTGTATGCTCCCCAAAATTGGCCGGGCGCGAGAGGTTTCTGCAAGTGAGAGGTGTACTGGTATTCGACCACGTCTCCGACGCTCAGGCCTTTGACAGCGACGTGCTTTTCTCGCAGGTCGCTATAAAAAGGAGCTTCTCGGGTAACATCGGCCGCCATGTCCTGGAAAGTGTCGGGAGGAGTCAGAACAACGCTTCCATCGGCTTTTCGAACCCGAACGTAAGGGATCTCGAGTGTTTCGACCGAGGACTGGTAGGCAAATCGCAGCAATCCCCAACGTTGCACGCCCGCATCCGACTGCACGCGCACGCGGACCGTGGTGTCACGAGCGCCAGTACCGTCATTTTCGTACGCGAGCTTGCTGGCGATCTGCTCGTAGACATAGGCTTCCTTGGAGTAATCCGGCTTCGTGGAGGACGCAGGAGCCTGCTGGGCCAAACCCGGATATGACCAAACGAGGGCGAGGACGAAAGTGAAG
This sequence comes from Terriglobia bacterium, assembly GCA_963832635.1. Lineage (GTDB taxonomy): Bacteria > Acidobacteriota > Terriglobia > Terriglobales > Acidobacteriaceae > DATFTE01. The sequence goes on from CAWHVH010000014.1 coordinate 10,155, forward strand.
GCGCACCCGAACTTCAACATAGGTGAGAGTTGTTTATCGCCAACCGGGGAAAAAGGCAAGGACTTCCGTGGAAGTCGATGGGACAGAGTAACTTGACGGGGGCTTGTATCGACCAAGGAGATGTCGCAGCAGGTTACTCCGCAGTAGGCCTGCGACTAGAGGCCCCACTTCTCGCAAAGTGCGCGAGAAATGGCGCCTCGTCGGTTCGCTAGACTTATTTAGAACGCGTCGATCCCCGTGATTCTCGCGCCGATGACCAGGGTGTGGATGTCCTGGGTGCCTTCGTACGTCTTCACCGACTCCAGGTTCATCATGTGGCGCATGATGGGGTAGTCGTCGGCTACGCCGTTGGCGCCGAGAATGTCGCGGGCCATGCGGGCGGACTCCAGCGCCATCCAGACGTTATTTCGTTTCGCCATCGAGATGTGGTAGTGCTCGGCTTTGTTTTGATCCTTCAGACGCCCTACTTGCAGGACTAACAGTTGGCCCTTGGTGATTTCGGTGATCATCCAGGCCAGTTTTTCCTGCACTAACTGGTGGCTGGCGATGGGTTGGTCGCGGAATTGTTTTCTGAGTTGCGCGTATTGCAGGGCGCAATCATAACAAGCCATGGCCGCGCCGACGCCTCCCCAGGCGATGCCGTAGCGGGCCTGGTTCAGGCACATCAGCGGAGACTTGAGTCCTCCGGAGCCGGGAAGCAGGTTCGACTCGGGGATATGGACGTCCTGAAGGGAAAGCCCCGACGTCACCGAGGCGCGCAGCGACCATTTGCCGTGGATGTCTTCGGCTTTGAAGCCGGGGCGGTCGGTTTCGACCAGGAATCCGCGGATCTTGTCATTCTCGTTTTCGACCTTGGCCCAGATCACGGCGACGTCAGCGATGGAGCCGGACGTGATCCACATCTTCTCGCCGTTGAGAATGTATTCGTTGCCCACTTTGCGGGCGCGGGTGCGCATGCCGCCGGGATTGGAGCCGAAGTCGGGCTCGGTCAGTCCGAAGCAACCGAGCTTTTCGCCCTTCTGCATGGCGGGGAGCCAGGTTTGCTTTTGCTCGTCTGTGCCGAAGGTGTAGATGGGATACATGACCAGGGCGGACTGGACGCTGACGAAGGAGCGGACGCCGGAGTCTCCGCGCTCCAGTTCCTGCATGACCAGGCCATATTCGACGTTCGACATGTCGGCGCAGCCATAGCCTTTCAGGCTGGCACCAAAAAATCCAAGATCGCCCATGGGACGGACGAGTTCGCGGGGGAAGCGTCCGGCGCGGTTGCACTCCTCGATGATGGGGATAAGGTTGTCTTCGATGAACTTGCGGGCGGTGTCGCGGACCAGGCGTTCGTCGTCGGAAAGCAGCGCGTCGAATTCCAGGTAGTCCACACCCTTGAACTTGATAGCCATGTCGAGTCTCGTTTCTACTAGTGCGGGAAATCGGGTCGAAGCAAACCCTAAAAGGTAGCAACCTTGGCGTAGGGCGTCAAACCGGGGAAGAACAGTACCCAGTACCCGGTCGCCAGTACCCAGAACAACCGGCGGGACGCCAGCGCTACTTGCAAGTCCAAGGCGCAGTTGGGATTAACGGGAAATTCACCGATTTGTAACCTGCCTGTAACAATCCCGTCGTAAAACCGGGTGTCACTCAAATCCAAAGGAGGAACAGATAGTGATTCGACGAATTGCGCTATTGTGCGTCGCTCTGGCGTTACCCGCTATGGGGCAGACCACGTTAAACGGGGCGGGCGCAACGTTTCCTTATCCTATGTATTCCAAGTGGTTCAGCGAATACCACAAGGCTCATCCCGACGTTGAGATCAACTACCAGTCGATCGGCAGCGGCGGCGGAATCCGGCAGGTGCTGGCGGGAACCGTGGATTTCGGTGCCAGTGACGGTCCCATGACCGATCAGCAGCTGGCCGAGTACAAAAACGGCAAGCTGTTTCACATCCCGACCGTAATGGGAGCGGTAGTGCCGGCTTACAACGTGCCGGGAGTCAGCGGTGACCTGAAGTTCACGCCCGAAGCGCTGGCGGGAATCTTCCTGGGAAAGATTACGACCTGGAACGATCCGGCGATCCAGAAGGAGAATCCGGACGTAAAGCTGCCCGGGGATCCCATCATTGTCCTTCATCGTTCTGATGGCAGCGGTACCACCTACATCTTCACCGATTATTTGTCGAAGGTCAGTTCCGACTGGGCCAGTACCGTCGGTAAAAACACTTCGGTGAAATGGCCGGTGGGTCTGGGTGGAAAGGGCAACGAGGGTGTGGCCGGTATGATCCGCCAGATGAAAGGCGGAATCGGCTACATCGAGTTGATTTACGCGGTGCAGAATCACATTCCCTACGGAATCGTGAGGAATGCAGCCGGGGATTACATCAAGGCGAGCCTGGAGAGTGTGACGGCGGCTGCCGCATCCATGAAGAGCATGCCGGCGGACTTCCGGGTTTCGATCACGAACGCTCCCGGAAAGGACGCGTATCCGATCTCCAGCTTTACCTGGCTGTTGATCCCACAGACGTCGAAAGATCCGGCGAAGGGAAAGATCCTGAACAACTTCCTCAACTGGATGCTGGATGACGGCGAGAAAATGACGGCGGAACTCACCTACGCGCCGCTGCCTAGCAACGTGGCCGAGAAGGTGCGAGAGACCGTCAAACAGGTGCACTGAGTGCGATCGAGTTCAAAGTGGAAGGCGCCGGCGTCGAGCTGGCGCCTTTTTATTCCGGCCTGGGACTGACGGACGGGCTTGCGGGCGATGTTCTATACTTGAGATTCGCCTATGATGCGTTGGGGCACGATTTTGCTGCTGGTGTTCGGGGTGGCGGCGGGTGCGCAAGCCGTTGAAAAGCCTTACCAAACGGGCAAGATTGTGGAAGTGCAGCGCAAAGTGGACACTCGTATTCTGTACTACCTCGTTAACACTCCCGTCACCCAAGATGAGCCGTACTACGAGGTTTCGGTGCAGGTGGGGAATATCACCTATCGAGGGGTTCACGCTCCGAGGTACGCGAAGGAAACTCTACCGCAGGAATGGAAGCCTGGGTATGAGGTCGCGACGAGAATCGACGGGCGGCATCTTTACTTGAAGGGGCCGAACGGGCAGGAAGTTGATTTCACGGTAGCCAAACGCATTACCACGGCACCGCCGGTTGCAAAGTAAGCCTCACCTGGTTCTTCGGGACCTTAGTATCCGAGTGATCTTGTCGTCTGATTGAGCTATGGCACGTCCCACGCTGGATCAATCCGTGTATTACCTGAATCGAGAAGCCTCGTGGCTGGCCTTCAACCGGCGTGTGCTCGAAGAGGCCGAGGATGAAAACAATCCTCTGCTCGAACGTCTGAAGTTTCTCTCCATTACTGCCAGCAATCTCGATGAGTTTTTCGAAGTCCGTGTAGCCGGGTTAGTCCAATTGCTGGAAGACGGAAATACCGCGGCCGGACCAGACGGCCTGACCATGCTCGAAGAACGCGACCTGATTGCGAAAATGACCCGCGATTTCGTCGAGGAGCAGTATGCGTGCTGGAGTGAACAACTGCGCCCCGCACTGATGGAGCGGGGTATACGCGTTCTGGGATTGCACGAACTGGACACGCGGGCGCGGGATTTTGTCGAGGACTATTGCGAGCGTGAACTCGATCTGCTGTTGACGCCGGTGACGGTGGATCCGGCGCATCCGTTCCCGCGTGTCATCAACAAGGCTCTGTGCGTTGCGTTCTTGCTTCGGCGAAGGCGGCGCTCCTCGACCACCTATACCGGGGTAGTGACCGTGCCCCGGGCATTGCCGCGCCTGGTACGGTTGCCGTCGGACGGGACCGTGGATTTCATTTTTCTCGCGGACCTGGTCGCGTTTCATGCCTCCCGCATGTACCACGGATACGACATTGTGTCGTCGGCGGCTTTCCGGGTCACGCGCAACAGCAATCTTTACCTCGCTGAAGAGGAGAGCCGCAGCCTGCTGGAATCGGTGAGGACGGAGTTGCACAACCGGCGCAAAGGCGATGCGGTGCGGCTGGAAATCGAGTCCGACGCCGACCCGGAGATCATCGAGCGGCTGCGGACGAATTTCGAGCTGCAACCCTGGCAGGTATTTTCGGTGAACGGGCCGGTCAACTTGTCGCGCCTGTTTAATATTTACGAACAGACGGAGCATCCAGAACTCAAGTTCAAACCGTTCGCGCCGCGAGAATTGCGCCTGACAGCCAAGTCGCAGGACTTGTTCGAGGAACTGCGGCGGCACGATGTGCTGCTCCACCATCCCTTTGATTCCTACGACGCGGTGGTCTCGTTCATCGAGTCGGCGGCGGAGGATCCACGCGTACTTTCGATCAAGCAAACGTTGTATCGCACCAGCGAGCACTCCCTGATTGTTCCTTCCTTGATCGCCGCGGCTTCGAAGAAAGAAGTCACCGCCGTCGTGGAATTGAAAGCTCGCTTCGATGAAGCCTCGAACATCCGCTGGGCGCGCGATTTAGAAGACGCCGGTGTGCAGGTGTTTCACGGGCTGGTCGGCTTGAAGACGCACTGCAAGTTGTCGCTGTTAGTGCGGAGGGACCCGGACGGAGTCACGCGACGCTATGCGCACCTCGGAACAGGAAATTACAACACGACGACAGCGCGAATTTATACCGACCTGAGCTTGCTGACAGCAGATCCGGAGATAACCGGCGCTGTGCATGACGTGTTCAGTTTTTTGACCGCTTATGCAGAGCATCCGAACTACGCGCCGCTGCTGGTAGCGCCGCTCGACTTGGCGGAACATTGTCTGGCGCTGATTGCGCGAGAGACCGAACATGCCCGGCAAGGACGTCCCGCACGCATTATCGCGAAGATGAATGCACTGCTCGACAAGAACGTAATTGCAGCGTTGTATGGGGCATCGCAGGCGGGCGTGAACATCGACCTGATCGTGCGCGGAATGTGCGCGCTGCGACCGGGAGTCCGCGGAGTGAGCGACCGCATCCGGGTGCGCAGCATCGTCGGCCGTTTCCTCGAGCATAGCCGCATCTACTACTTCGCGAACGGCGGCGACGAGGAAGTGTATTTGGGCAGCGCCGACTGGATGCCGCGCAACCTGTACGATCGGGTCGAGGTGATCTTTCCCTTGAAGGATGAGTTATTGCGGGAAAGGGTGCGGCACGAGATCCTGGATGCCTATCTCGCGGACAATGTGAAGTCTCGGTTGCTCGAGAGCAAAGGTAACTATGTGCGGGCGTGGCAGGCGCAGGGGAAACGCAAGCGTCCGACTGGATCCACGGCATTTAGCGCCCAGGATTTTCTGATTGGTTTGGCGGAAGGCAAGGTCAGCATGGATGCGATTCCGGAAGCTCCTGAACGCAAGCAGCGGCGAGTCGCAGTGGGAAAGGAACGGTAAGCGGAAATGGTGCTCTACTTCCTCCGGCATGCCAGCGCAGGCGAACACTTGAGCAATCCGAAGAAAGACGAAAAACGGGCGCTCGACAAGACCGGCATTGAACAGTGCGGAGAAGTGGGTAGAGCCCTGGCTGCGCTCGATGTGCAGGTGGACATCATCTTGTCGAGTCCGCTCAAGCGATCGGCGCAGACCGCGTCTCTGGTGGGGAACGAATTGAGCTATGAAGGAAAGCTTTTTCTCGAAGATGGATTGCGTCCCGCTTCGACCTTCGCCGACTTCCGCAAGATGCTGGAGAAGTATGCGAAGTTTGAAACCGTGATGGTGGTGGGCCACAATCCTAATTTGAGCGAGTTTCTGGGGCGATCGATCAGTGCCAGCGGCTGTGAGGCCAGCGTCGAACTCAAGAAGGGTGCGGTGGCGCGGGTAGAAATGAACCGAAATTCAGGGTCCCTGTTGTGGTGCATCACCCCAAAAGTCTTGCGCTCGGTTTACGCCGTGGCGGCCGAGAGTTCGCGCCCGAAGACTTCGCGAAAGTAATTCTTCTCTTTTTCTACAGCCCATAGCTCCAGTTCCACGCTGGAGCGGCGTTTCGCGGTCAAAGAAAAAAGCACTTCACCGTCACGGATACGGATACTTGCGTTCTGCACGGCGCCACTGCGTCCCAGGTGCAGAGCGCGCGCCAATCGCAACAGCAATGCCGCTTTGCGGACGTGGTCACGATCTTCCGGCGGCAATACTTTCATGGGACCATCCCCGGGAGTCGGAACCGATTTCCCCAAATAGCGTGCGATGGCGGCGATACGCCGGCGCTGTTCGGGCGTGTACCCAAGAATCTCGGAGTTGGCGATGATGTAGTAGGCGTGGCGATGACGGCCGAAGCGGTTTACGTAATCTCCGACTTCGTAGAGCATGGCGGCGGCGGAAAGCCATTCGCGATACTCGAGTGGCAGGCGGTGAATCGATTTCAGGGCCGCAAAGAGATACATGGAGGAATCGCGTACTTCGGTCGCGTGACCGAGGTCGACGTGATAGTGCTCGACGGCGGCGCGGATGGAGTCGGCTCGCTCTGATTCGATTTGCTTTCCCGAGCGGGTACTGCGGTCGTATTCGGCCGCCATTTGGGCCAGTAGTCCGTCGCGCAGGCCAAGGGGGGAATAACGGAAGCCGCGTAGCTGGCACTTATCCAGAATCTCGGCGTACACGACGGCGCCGGCTGCGATGATTTCCGCGCGTCGTGGTCCGACTCCGGAAAGCTTGCGGCGTTCGTCGATAGGAAGTCGCGTCAGCATTTTCGCAATCCGCCGCATCTGCGGGCGCGACACTACACTGGCACGGGAGCCCTTGGTTTTGTAGAGTCCGCGGCTGACCGCGGCCAGCGATGCGGCGGTTCCGGAGGTAGCAAGCACCACACCGGGACGCGCCCGGTGAATGCGGTCCGAGATACGTCCAATTTCGCGTCCCGACAAAACTTTGCAGACGTTTCAGTTCAGATTTGCGGGGCGGGTCGTGCTGCAGGAACTCGTTGGTCAGGCGGACGGCGCCGAGCGGAAGGCTGACCGTCTCGCGGATATGACCCTTAGCGGAAATGGTGAGTTCACAACTGCCGCCACCGAGGTCCATCATCAGGACATTTGAAGAATTGACCCGTAGTGAGGAAACCAACCCCAGGTGGATGAGGCGAGCTTCCTCAAGGCCCGAAATGATGTCGAGATTCCATCCGGTAGCGGATCGCACCCACTCGAGAAACGCTTGCGAGTTACGTGCATCCCGTAAAGCGCTGGTTCCCACCACGCGAACCTGATCCGTTCCGGCGGACTGCACAGAACGATGAAAGCGCCGCAGAACCTTCACGGTGTTGGCCATGGCGTCGGGTGACAAAAGGTTCGTACGGAAGACGGATTCACCGAGGCGAGTGACTTCGCGATCTTCGTGAATCTCGCGCAGGCGCCCGCGGGTGAGGCGCGCGATTTTCAGACGGACGGAATTGGAGCCGATATCGACAGCGGCAAAGGTCGGCATGAGCGGAGCGAAACAGTGTACCGCTCGGTGAGGAAGCGCTCAAACGGTTTCGGGGGGAGGAATGAAGGTCAACCCGGAGCAAAGGGCGCGAACTTGCCGGACAATCGCAGATCCGTCGGCAACCTGGCGCACAATGCCGATTTGCATGTCGTAAACGACCAGAGCGGTAAGCTCCGGCGACACCAGTTCTTCGAGAGTGCGTGGCACGGTCAAGCCGTGGGTCTCAAGCATGTCGGCGACCATTATAGGGATTTGCCGGCAGCACTTTCTGGATCAGGCCGCAGTTGCCTCGGAAGGTGAGGAGGAGGGTGCCTTGCGGGGAGGAGCGGCTGCAGGCGGCGCGGGCCTTGGCTGGGAGAGCGTAATCCGAGTCTCCGCCAAAACGTCCACCGCTTTGCGGAACTTGCTGCGGGTGACGTTGCGCAAGGCGGTGACCAAAGCCGCGTCGGTAGCAACCCCAAAAAGTTCCTCCGCCCTCAGGGTCAGCTTGAGCCAATCATGCCAGTCGCCGAGCACGTCCTGCATTCGTTTGAGCAATTCCACGGTGCGCAGGGCTTCGGGATTGTTGCCTGCCAGTTCCGCCAAGTAGCGGGCGTGTTTACCCACGACCCGATAGCGGTGGAGCGTTTTTTCGGTCAGCGGTGCGCGATCGCGCGCCAGAGTCTGCAGTTGGCGCAGGGCGATCACTAAGGGATCGGTGGTGGCCGGGATCTTATCGGTGGCGGCACGTTTCAGGCGACGGCGGAGGTCGCGCAAGATATCTTCGTCGAAAGCACGCGCTAGTTTCTTTTCGCGCTCGTGGCGTTCCTCGACTAAAGTATGGATCAGTTGGGTCTTGCTTGCGGCATCCTGGGGAATCTTCAGATTGCGCAGCGCGGAGATCTGCACGTCAAGGTCGCGAACGCGCCCGGCTTTCCGGCGGAGACGAGCCAGCAGTCGCAGCAGCTTCCGGTCGTTGCGATTGGGGTGCGGAATGAGTGCGTCAAGCAGCGCCTCGATACGGCGGCCATAGGTGCGGAATTTATGCACATTCTCGGGCGCAGGCTTAGTCGACAACCTGGTCAGCTGGCGGCTGAGTTTCTGGAATGCGAGACGGCTGCGTTTTTGATCGACGGACATATCAGTTCAAACCAGAGGCACAGGGAAATGCGAGACGGCGAGTGCTTGGCGCTGAACCGCTTCCACTGCGCAAGACTGAACTCGTTTCACCCTGGGAAACAGCGGAGGCATTTTAACACTGCTGTAACACGATTCTGCTAGGGTCACTGGGATGGCGAATCAAGCCTTAGGAGCGCCTCGCCTGACTGGACCGCAACCCGTTCCAAAACCAGAGGTTACGGAGGAAGCGACGACACAAGCCGCGCCCCTTCTGAAGCCTGGCGGCAGCGAAATCGCAGATCGCCTGTTCTCGTGGGCGATGCTGGGCTGCGGCCTTTGCGTGTTGGCGATAGTCGGCCTGATCATTTTTGAGCTGGTGACGAAGTCGCGCCTCTCGTGGCATGCATTTGGCTGGAGGTTTTTTTTCCAGAGCGAATGGGATCCGGTCAACAACCAGTTCGGTGCATGGCCGTTTGTCTACGGCACGCTGGTTTCTTCCATCCTTGCCTTGATCCTGGCAGTCCCGTTGGCTGTGGGAGTGGCGGTGTTCATCACCGAGATGTCTCCCCGATGGTTGCGCGGACCGCTGGCGTTCACCACCGAGTTGCTGGCCGCGATCCCCAGCGTCATTTACGGATTGTGGGCCATCTTCGTGCTCGTGCCCATCCTGCGGGTTTACGTGGAACCCTGGCTCGGAAAGTACTTTGGGTGGACTGGACTCTTTGAAGGCACACCTTACGGAATCGGCATGCTGGCAGCGGGAATTATTCTTGCCATCATGATCGTGCCCATCGTTTCGTCGATAACGCGAGAGGTGATGGTCGCGGTTCCGCAACAGCAGCGGGAAGCGGTGCTGGCGCTGGGGGCAACACGGTGGGAGATGATTCGCACGGAGTGTTGCGGAATGCGCGCGCCGGAATTCTAGGCGGCGTGATTCTGGGCCTGGGGCGTGCGCTGGGTGAAACCATGGCCGTCACCATGGTGATCGGCAACCGCCCGGAAATTGCCAGGTCGCTCTTCGCCCCGGGATACACCATGGCCAGCGTGATTGCTAACGAGTTCAGCGAAGCGACCGGCGACACCTACCTTAGCGCCTTGGTCGAAGTGGGGCTGGCGCTGTTCATCCTCACGATTATCGTCAATATCCTGGCGCAGATCCTGGTGTGGACCGTGACGCGCGGCACGCCTGCGAGGGCCAACTAATGGCCAGTCAAAGTCACACTGTCAACATGGAGTCGTTCGGCGCGGCCCCCATTAGTCTCTACCGTCGCAGTGTCAACGGACTGGTTACACTTTCGGCCGCGGGGGCAGTGGTCTTAGTCCTGACACCGCTGCTGGCGATTTTCGGATATCTGGTTTTCAAGGGAATCGGGTCGATTAACTGGGCGTTCCTGACGCAGACTCCAAAGCCTGTCGGTGAAGTCGGTGGCGGAATGGCGAACGCGATCGCAGGATCGGCGTTGATCTTGGCCATTGCCAGTCTGATCGGTGTGCCGATCGGGATTGGAGCCGGAATCTATCTCGCCGAGTATGGGCGCAATCGTTTCGGAAATTTGATCCGGTTTACCGCGGACGTGTTGAACGGCGTGCCTTCGATCATCGTTGGCATCGTGGCCTACGGGCTAGTAGTGTTAACGCAGGGGCACTTTTCGGCCCTGGCAGGTGGCGTGGCGCTGGGGATCATGATGGTTCCTACGATCACGCGCACGAGTGAAGAGATGCTGCTGCTGGTCCCGAACGCAGTACGGGAGGCCGCATACGGGCTGGGCGTATCACGATGGCGAACCACGCTTTCGATTACATTGCGCACGGCAACGTCGGGTGTTATCACCGGTGTGATGCTGGCGTTTGCGCGCGTGGCCGGAGAAACGGCGCCTTTGTTATTCACCGCCTTCGGCAATCAGTATTGGAACTGGAACGCCAATCAGCCTACTGCGGCGTTGTCGCTGCAGATTTTTACCTACGCGATTTCGCCGTTCGATGAGTGGCACCGTCAGGCCTGGGCGGGTGCACTGATTCTGATTGCCCTGATCGTGCTGGCGGTCAGCGCGGTGCGTTTCGCGGCCAGCCGCGGAACGCTCAAGGGAGCGAACTAATTATGGGCGTTGGCATCCAAGTCGATCATCTCAATGCCTGGTTCGGAAAAACCCAGGCACTGCAAGATATCAACATCAAGATTGCAGCCAATCATGCCACGGCGGTGATTGGCCCCTCAGGATGCGGCAAGTCGACCTTTGTGCGCTGCCTTAACCGCATGCACGAGACGATTCCCGACGCCCGGGCCACGGGAAAGGTGCAGATCGGCGACCTGGACGTGTACAACGGAACCTCCGCAGTGCAGATACGCCGGCGCATTGGCATGGTGTTTCAGAAACCCAACCCCTTCCCCACCATGTCGATCTACGACAACGTGGCGGCCGGGTTGAAGCTCAACGGCTTCCACGACAAGAAGCGGCTGGACGAGATCGTGGAGCGCTCGCTGAAGGTTTCGGCGCTATGGGACGAGGTGAAGGATACGGTTAAAAAGAAGTCGGGCGCCAGCCTTTCCGGCGGCCAGCAGCAGCGGCTGTGCATTGCCCGGGCCCTGGCTGTGGAACCGCAGGTGCTTTTGATGGACGAGCCCTGTTCAGCCCTGGATCCGATTTCTACCGGCAAAATCGAAGAACTTATCTTCGAGCTTAAAGAACGGTTTACTATTGTGATTGTCACGCACAACATGCAGCAAGCATCGCGCGTGGCGGAGTATACCGGCTTCTTCCTCTTAGGGAATCTGATCGAGTTCGACAAGACGGAAAAGATTTTCACGACTCCGTCCGACAAACGGACGGAAGACTACATCACAGGCAGGTTCGGATAATGCGTACCCGCTTTCAGCAGGGATTAGACGACCTCCGGGAACGGTTGCTTCGCATGGGTGGACTGGCGGAGCAGGCGGTGGATCGTGCGTGCCAGGCCTACATCGACCACGACCTGGCACGGTGCCGTCTGGTGCTGGAGGGCGAGTCCCTCATCAACGCGGCAGAACGCGAAATTGACGAAGTGGCCTTCGACCTTCTGGCCATGCAGCAGCCCATGGCTGTGGATCTGCGGTTCATTCTCGCCGTGACCAAGATCAATTCTGATCTCGAACGCGTCGGCGACCAGGCGGTCAATATCGCCGAGCGGGTCATGGATCTAGTCGAACTCCCCAAGGTCGATCTTCCAGTCGATATCCCGCGCATGGCAGCGGCCGTTTCAGCGATGGTTCGCCGGGCGCTCGAATCGTTCATCGAAGGCAAGGCCGAACTCGCGCAAGCGGTCCTAGAGATGGATAACGTCGTAGACCGTATGCGCGACGAGGCGTTCATCATGCTGGTCAAGGCCATGAACGATCGTCCGGAAGTGACGCGGCAGGCTCTGGACGCGTTGCTGGTGGCGCGCAACCTGGAGCGGGTCGCCGATCACGCCACCAACATCGCGGAAGACGTGATTTTCTGGGTGCGTGGCGCGGATGTGCGGCACAACGTCGGACAGCCGGAAGTGCAAGCTCAGCAGGCGGCTACAGACAGCCGTTAAAGTGATGATTGATGCTGGGGCCGGTCACTGCATGTGGCCGGCTCTTGCTGTTTTCGGAGTAGGATCGGTTGCAATACCTCGCTCGCTGGGAGGAAATCTTGAGGCGATCTCTTTGGGTTGCGGCTCTTTTGTTCATCGCTTGCGCTGGTTCTACAGCGCAGAACCCGCAGAAGGTGCGTACAGTCGATCTTCCCACCTCGAAGACTTTGAGCACGCCTTCGCCGGGGCGGCTCGGACCAGTGAACAGTTTTCCGGTAACGATCGCGCTCAGCCCGGACGGCAAGTACGCCGCGCTCCTGAACTTCGGATACGGCACGCAAGACGCGATGGCGCACCAGTCGATCGCGGTGTTGAATCTTTCCACCAACCAACTTACCGATTTTCCCGACGAACGTCTGGCCGAGTCCGCGCACCAGAGTTACTTCCTGGGATTGGCTTTCAGTTCGGATGGCAAAGAGCTTTACGCGTCGATGGGGTCGATTACCGATCCCACCGGCATCAAGCCCGCCGATACCGGGAATGGGATTGCGGTTTACAGTTTCGCCCAGGGCAAGGTCGTGCCGGAGCGATTTCTCAAAGTGGCTCCGCAGAAACTTGCGGCTGGCAGGAAAGCGGCCTACGGACTGCGTAAGGTAGCTCCAGGTACGGCGATTCCTTACCCCGCCGGAATCGCCGTCGTGCGGCGCGATGGCAAAGATCTGCTGCTGGTAGCGAACAATCTCTCCGACAACGCCATACTCCTCGATCCTGCGGACGGAACTGTCATTCAGACATTCGATCTGAGCACCCACCGCATCGTGCCTTCCTCATTCCCCTATACAGTCGTGGCCAGCAAAGATGGACGCAGGGCATGGTGCAGTCTGTGGAACCGCTCACAGGTGGCGGAACTGGACCTGGAGAAGGGCACCGTCACCCGCTGGATTTCGCTGCTCGAGCCTAAAGATCCAATTGCACCGGGGTCGCATCCCACGGCGTTGCTGTTAAGTCCGGATGAGAAGTTGCTCTACGTGGCGCTGTCGAACGTGGACCGGGTCGCGGTAGTTTCCACAGAAACCGGCGCGGTGGAGAGCTTGCTGGATACGACCGCTCCGGGCCAGCAGTATCCCGGCAGCTATCCCAGCGCGCTGGCATTGTCTTCGGATGGGAAGCAATTGTTCGCGGCGGACGCTTCACTCAACGCGGTCGCTGTGTTCAACCTGGACTCGAAGTCCAGATCAGGCACGGAACCTCCCAGTCCAGCAGGCTGTCGGATTTATTCCCACGGATTGGTATCCCAGTGCGCTGGCGGTGGCTGGCGGCGATCTGTTGATCAGCACGGCGAAGGGCGAAGGGACTGGCCCCGACAATGGAATCAGCCAACTGAAGAATGAAAAACGGCGCCGCGAGCATCCCTACATCCCGACGCTGATGTACGGATCGCTGGCGCGGTTGAATATTCGCAAGGCCGATACACAACTGCCGGAACTTACGCGCAAAGTTGAAGAGAGCAATCTGCTGCATGCAGACCCCGGGAAGATTCGTTTTCAGGCGGGCGTGAATCCCATCAAGCATGTGATCTACATCCTGAAAGAAAACCGCACCTACGATCAGATTTTCGGGGATCTCAAAGTGGGGAACGGCGATTCTTCGCTGACCATGTATGGCGCGGATATCACTCCCAACGAGCACAAGCTGGCGCTCCAGTTCGGCGTCCTGGATAACTTCTATGACAGCGGGGAAGTCTCGGGCGACGGTCACGAGTGGTCGAATGCGGCCATCACTAGCGACTACAACGAAAAGACCTGGCAGATCGGATATCGCGGCAAGGAGCGCACCTACGACTATCAGGGAACCGTGGCGGATGAGTTTCCCCTTGAAAACGGAGAGCCCGACGTGGATGCCCCGGCCACCGGCTACATCTGGGATAACCTGGCCAAACACGGTTTGACGTATCGTGACTATGGGGAGTTTGTCTTGGCCGTTTGGTGCAAGCCTCCCGCGGACGCCGCGGCGCCGCCGACAGAGGGAACGACCTCACGCCTACACGAGGAGTGTCCGCGGCAGGAGATCAAGAAGGGAGAGCCGCTGCCGCCGAACGTCGGTGATCCGCACGGGTCAGCCAGTCCCTGGCCGTGGAAGGTCCCGGCACTGCGCCGGATGCGGCCGACCAAAGCGACGCTGCGCGATCATTACGATCCGCTGTTTCCCGACTTCAACACCGACTATCCTGACCAGTTGCGCGCCGATGAATTTCTGAACGAATTTCAGGCATTCGTGCGCGCACGCAAGCAAGGGAAGGGAACGGAGTTGCCGCAGTTCGTGCTGCTCTATCTGCCCGACGACCACACGGGGGGCACGCGGGTGGGATGGCCGACGCCGTCGGCATCAGTCGCCGACAATGATCTGGCGGTGGGGCGGGTGGTGGACGCGGTTTCACACAGTTCTTATTGGGATGACACGGCGATCTTTGTCATCGAAGATGACGCGCAGGACGGGGCTGACCATGTCGACGCGCATCGTTCGATCGCGCTGGAAATCAGCAAGTATTCACCGGGTTCGACCGAGAAGCCGTTCGTGGACAGCCGCTTCTACACCACCGTCAACATGCTGCATACGATGGAATCACTGCTGGGGCTTCCGCCGATGAATCAGAACGATGCTTATGCTCCAGTGATGGCACCGTTGTTTTCCGGCAAAGGAAGTCAACCCCCATACGACGCGGACACGAGCAATCGCGAGAACGGTCTGATCTATAAGGTCAATCCGCCCAGAACACAGGGCGCGAAGGAATCAGAAAAGATGGACTTTTCGCGCCCGGACGCGGTGAACACCCAGGTACTGAACGCAATCCTGTGGCGCGACCGAAAAGGCGACGCGCCCATGCCGGCGCCGAAACACACAGTGTTGCCGGTGAAGGCTGAGGATTGATGCCCAGTCCTCAACGAAGCAGCGCGGTTGAATCGCTGCCCGCATCGGCGAAGGAGAAGGCGTTGGAGACGTTGGGATAAGCCTTGCCCTCAACTTCGACGTAGGGGTACACAAAATAATTCAGCGGCGGCCCGTCCTGCTTAGGGATTCAGTTCCAGATCGCGTCCTCGGCTGAACTGCACGCGGTTGTCATCGTGCGCACCAAAAAAGTAGTCCTTCTTTTCCGGATGTTGCCAGGCTTCGGAGATGTCGACCGGGATCCAGCCGTGCTTGGGTTCGAAGAATTCGGCCCAGCAATGGTAGCCGGGAATTTCTGCGGAATGTTTGTCTGGGGGCAAAGGAAAGCCGATTTCGAAGCGGGCGGGAATGCCTTGGGAGCGCGCCATGGAAATGAACAGCGAGTGGAAGTCGGTGCAGTTGCCCTTCTTGGCGTTGCAGGCGTACAGGACGTCGCCGTGGCCCCATCCGGTGCCGCTCTTGTCGTATTTCATGTTGGCAAAAACGTAATCGTAGATGGCGCGGGCCTTGTCGAGCTGAGTGCTCTGGCCTTCGGTTACTTTTTTGGCGATGTCGGCAGGCAGCCCGGTAGTCGGGACAAGGGCGTCGGGGGCTAGATCTGTTTTCTTCTCGCGCGCAGTCAGAGTGACGTCTGCCAGATGGGGGGTCGAGACGCCGAGAGTGACTCGTTCATGGCGCAGTACGTCGTAGACGATCTGGAAATGGTATTCGGACCGCTTGGTCTTTCCGGTTTCCGCATAATACATTTCGTTGCCATACTTGGACTCACGGGTCTTTTTCAATGGCAGATCGCCGGTCTCGGTGACGGCCCGAATCTGCTGAAAAGCATCAGACTGCCCGGCGGGAAACCAGACGCGTAACTTTTGTCCCTCCGGGACGTTCTTCACAGTGAAGGAATATCGGAAAGTGAAATCGCGAGACGCCTGGGCCGAGGCCGAAAGGCCAGTCAGCAGAACCAGGGCGGGCAGCAAAACGAAATTCTTACGGAGCATGATCGGGTTCCTTTCGCAGTGGAAGAAGGACTCGGTTGAAAACGACACACGGGCGTTTTAGAGTTCGCGCCGTCAAGTGAAGCCGACTCTTGCTGCTGGCATAGGAGTGCTCCGCGGTCCCACGTCCGCAGGTGTTTGAAATACGTTAAACCTGCCGCGAGAAGTTTGCAATCGCGGGTGGGTCACGGACGATGCCCCGCGCGGAGCACGAGTCTCGGTTAGAATTCCATGATGCCCAGCGCCATCGAATGCCGTGATTTGTGGAAGACCTACGAAGGCAAGGTCGAGGCTGTCCGCGGGTTGAACCTGCAGATTGAGGCTGGAGAGTGCTTTGGCCTGCTGGGCCCGAACGGTGCTGGGAAAACCACGACCATCGAGATTCTTGAAGGGTTGCTCGAACCAACGTCGGGGAAGGTCACGATTTTAGGGCAGAGTTGGCAGAGCCATGAGCGTGAGTTACGGGAGCAACTCGGCATTTCCCTGCAGGAGACGCGGCTCTCGGAAAAGCTTACGGTGCGGGAGACGATTGAACTCTTTGCCAGCTTCTACCGGCGACCGAGACCGTCTCACGAAGTCTTGGAGGAGTTGCAGCTTAACGAGAAAGCCGACGCCTGGGTGGGCAAGCTTTCTGGCGGACAGCGGCAGCGGTTGGCGGTGGCGACTGCCCTGGTGGGGAATCCGAAGATTCTCTTTCTCGACGAGCCGACCACGGGGCTGGACCCTCAAAGCCGGCGTCAGCTTTGGGATCTGATTCGGAGTTTTCAGAAAAAGGGTGGCACGGTGCTGCTGACCACGCACTACATGGACGAGGCCGAGCGTCTCTGCGACCGGCTCGCAATTGTCGATCATGGCCAGATCATTGCCGAGGGATCGCCGCCGGAGTTGATCGAGCGCCTGGGAGGCCATCACGTGGTGGAGTTCTCCGTGAGCGGCGATTCGAACGGCGCTGCACACGATATCTGGCGCGCCCTGCCCGGAGTGGAAGCCGTCCGTGACGACGACGACGTGGTCTGTTTGATGGTGCGGGAACCGCATCTTACGATTCCCGCGCTGCTTGATGCGGTGGAGGGGCAGCAAAAGGAACTTCTCCACCTCACCACGCGCCAGGCGAGCTTGGAAGACGTTTTTGTCGGGCTTACCGGCCGGCACTTGAGGGAGGCGTAGTGGCAGTCTCGGAACAACCGGTTCGTCTGGCTGAAGAGGGCGGTCCGTTGCGCGAAGTGCGGCGCACTGGTCGCTGGTCGGGGTTCGCCCATTTGCTGGGAGCGCGACTGCTGGAGATGAAGCGCGAGCCGGAAGTGATCTTCTGGGTGTTCGGCTTCCCGATTCTGCTGGCCCTGGGACTGGGGATCGCGTTCCGCAATAAACCTGCCGACGTCACGTCGGTGGCGATCGTTGCCGGTCCCGAAGCGCAGGCGACGGCGGCGATGGTGAAATCGAAGAATCCATCGATCCACGTGCAAGTGGAAGATCGCGATGCCGCATGGCAGGGCCTGCGGCTGGGGAAATATGACCTGGTGATGGAGTTGGATGGAAAAGGCGGATTCACGTATCGCTATGACTCGTCGCGACCGGAGAGCGTGCTTTCGCACGCCGAGGTGGATGACGCGCTGCAGGAAGCGGCCGGCCGAAAGGATCCCGTTCCCACCACTTCGGTAGCAACCAGCGAGCCGGGCTCGCGCTACATTGACTTTTTGATTCCTGGGCTGCTGGGGATGAACCTGATGAACGCAGCCATGTGGGGACTCGGATTCGGTATTGTTGATATGCGGCAGCGCAAGCTGCTGAAGCGGTTTGTGGCAACACCGATGCGGCGCAGCGATTTTCTGCTGGCGCTGATGAGCAGCCGTCTGATCTTGATGCTGGTCGAGGTGGGATTGCTGCTGGGCTTCGGCGTGCTGGCTTTTCGCATGCGGGTTCTGGGATCCCTGTGGACGATCCTGTTGCTGGGGATGGTGGGAGCGCTGTCATTTGGCGGAGTGGGCCTACTAACGGCTTCGCGGGCGCAGAAGATTGAGAGCATCAGCGGGCTGATCAACGTGGTGATGATGCCGATGTGGATTTTCTCGGGAGTCTTCTTCTCCTACGAGCGTTTCCCCGCGGTGGTGCAGCCGCTGATCAAAGCGTTGCCGCTGACCGCTCTGAACGATGCACTGCGGGCGACGATTCTGCAGGGGGCATCTTTGTCGTCGCAGGAGGGGCGGATACTGGTTCTTGGACTCTGGGGAGGAATCTCATTCCTTCTGGCTTTGAAGTGGTTCCGCTGGACCTAACCGTTGTACGCGAAATCCAGGCAGTGATACTCTAAGCACGCCTACCGATGTAGTGAGCGGGAGTAGTTCAGCGGTAGAACGCCAGCTTCCCAAGCTGGATGTCGCGGGTTCGATCCCCGTCTCCCGCTCCAAAATTGTCAAGCCGGGGACGCCATCACCTAACCTCAGATTTACCGCGTTAAGAGACCTTCGGCCCGCGAGTCATCCGGCCAGGCGGCTCGCGCAACCCGCGCCCCGCGCAGGATGCGGGCTCGAAGAGTGTATAATTCCCGGCGACTTTGAGGAGCAACGAGGTCACGGTAATTTCGCTGATGTGGGAGATGAATCCAGAACCCCCGCCCAGGATCGTGAGCACCCAACCGAGAACCCCAACTAGGAGATGATGTGGAGCACTCAATCAAAATGCGATTAGTATTCCCTCCCTACCAGGCAGGTGTCATCCGCGGCGTGGCAATTTTTCTTTTCTTGGTTCTGACGGTGGGATTCTCGGACCAAACGGCGGCGGCCCAGATCGGGTTTACGGGCATATTCGGCGGTGGCCCGTTCTACAAGAACGCGACCAACAACATCACCGAAATCGAGAATTCCGGTTTCACCGAAGCCATTATCTGGAGCGTTGAGGTCAGCAGCACCGGCGATTTGAATTTCAATGGGGAGTTTCCTCTAACCGCCAACGGCGTTTATATCGGCGACCAGACCCATTCCGATTTTGCTTCGAACATGGCGCTTTTGAAACAAGGGACGGTGAAGAGAGTCACGTTCAGCATCGGCTCCTCCAACTTCGGAGACTGGCAAGACATCACCGCACTGGTCAAGTCGCAAGGTACCGGTCCGACTAGCATTCTGTATAAGGACTTTGCAGCTCTGAAAGCTGCCATCCCGGCTCTGGATGCGATCGATTTCGACGATGAGAACAGCTTCAATTCGCCGACCACGGTTGCGTTTGCGGTTATGCTCGGCCAACTGGGTTACCACGTTGCGCCCGACGCGTTCGACAACAGCAGTTATTGGACGAATCTGGTTTCGCAAATTAACGCTCAACTTCCAGGCACGGTGGACGGCGTACATTTGCAGGCGTACGCGGGCGGGAGCGGAAATAATCCGTGCGTGGGATGGAATTTCGGCAGCGTCCCCGTCTGGCCCGGCCTGTGGGATCTGAACGACACCCCCAGCCAGGTTCAGAGCATTATGAGCG
Organism: Terriglobia bacterium; assembly: GCA_963832635.1. Taxonomy (GTDB): domain Bacteria; phylum Acidobacteriota; class Terriglobia; order Terriglobales; family Acidobacteriaceae; genus DATFTE01. The sequence goes on from CAWHVH010000014.1 coordinate 29,580, forward strand.
GCTGGCACGGCCAGTGCGGTATTACCGGCGGGTTCATGTGGCTCTATGACGACTTTGTGGGCAACGGTCTTGCTGCGCAATACGCCACCGCGATCAATAACGCGGTCGCCAGCAGCGGTTTTACGCTTTCGGGGCCAGGCAACGTGTTCCTGAACCAGAGTTCAACCGCCAATGCCGCGATCACCATCACCGACTTCGGTGGCTTCACCGGTCAGGTGACCCTAAGTCTGTCGACCCTGCCAAAGGGCGTGAAAGCGTTGGTACAAGGGAAGGGGAATAAACAGAAAATCCTGTTTAAAGCTACTCCTTCCGCCAGCACTGGATTTACAACCGTGACTGTTACAGGCACTTCCGGCACCATCACCCAAACCCTTCCTTTGACCCTGGCGGTAAGCGCCGGGCTGGGCACAACCGGAAATGGCACGCAGGTGGATCTGTCTTCGGAATTCAGCCTTTACGGAATCTACCCGGACGGAACGACGTATACGACCGGAGGCCTCGATGGCGGCGGGTATTCCTATTCGGCGAACCTGCTCAGTACGTCGCGGGTTTTCAACGGAGTGCTGTTCGATTTTGGACCGGCCAATCAACTTGACGCGGTCGGTTGCAGTGGCCAGTCGGTGACTCTATCGCCGGGTCAATTCTCCAGTCTCATGCTGTTAGCGACCGGCATTCAGGGAAATCAAGCGTCTCAGAGCTTCACCGTCCACTACACGGACGGGACCAGTTCGAAATTCGCGCAAAGCCTCAGCGATTGGTTCACGCCGCAGAAATTCCCCGGCGAGTTCGAAGGCGTTGCCATGGCATACAGAAATTACCAGGACGGCACCAAGGACCAGCGGACGTTCAATCTGTATGCATACCGGTTTGCGTTGAATTCGAGTAAGACGGTGCAGAGTGTTACTTTGCCCAGTAATTCGAACGTGGTTGTGGTTGCCGCTACTCTGGTGCCCTGAGCGGGCGGTTGCTCAGTCATATCCAGATGGCGCTGACTCGTCAGGATCGCGGCCGGAACGCGACTAGCCGTAATTGCCTGACCAGCCGTTGGCGATCACTTTCGCTGCCACGATATTTCCACCCGAGCAACCAACTCAACCCGCGGCGAACAATCGGGGCCATGAACCGGTTTCGGCGCTCGTAACCCTCGATCACTTTCGCCGCTTCTTCTTCACCAAGAAAGCGATGCGAAGCGATGAAGTGCCGCAGGCCGACCGTTACTTCTTCGCCAGGCGTCGCCGCAATATTGCGCAGCCAGTCGGAATCGGGGCCGAAACCATTCACCACCACTACCTCAGGACCTTCCTTCTGGTACTCGACGACTTCCAGGACGGTTTGACGGCGTAGGCCGGTGCGGCGGCCGATGTGAGTCAACAGTAAGCAGCGATTCCCGAGCAGCCAACCTAACCGCCAGCGGTAAAGGTAGACGGGTGCGCGAAAAAAGTACCACAACATGCCCCTTCTTTTAATCGCGACCATGCTGAGTGTTCCAGTGTCTCATTATCACAGTTTGATATCGTCAGAACCATACAGTCTATGCCCGATCTTCCAGCATTCGCGTACGACTGGCTGTCGCGGGGCCAGCGGCGCTATTCCTTCGGAGAGAAAACGAGAAAGTAGTCTACGCCGTCGCCTTTGACAAAATCTTCCTGCTGCACCAGGCGATACCCAGCCTGCGAGAGCTCCCGAATCACGACCGAACGATTTACACCGTGGTCTTCGCCGTTGCCGTTGCGGTCGATGATTCCAACCTTCGCATCCGGTTTGAGGGAGGAGCGCAAATTGGTCATCAGTGTCACGGGCCGTGCCACTTCGTGATAGACCTTTAACAAAAGCACGGCATCGATGGCATGAGGAGGAAGCAGGGGATCATCCGGCTTGCTGAGGATGGTCTTGACGTTGTGCAGGCCTTCTTTTTCCGTGCGGCGATTGATGAAGCTGATCGCCTCCGGGTTGATATCGACCGCGTAGACCACGCCCGCGTCCCCCACGCGCCGGGCGGCGCGTACGGTGAACCATCCGGAGCCGGCGCCGATATCCGCCACGGAGGTGCCGGCGTGGATGTTGAGGATATCCATCACCCGGTTGATCTGTAGACGCTCGTCTCTGCCCGGCGAGTCGAAGATGGTGAGATCGCCCGTATAAGGCTTGCTGGTCGGGCGGGCTTTTTCCGTCGAAGGAACGGTTTGAGGTCGAACTATTCCCGAAAAGGAAATCAGGAGGAGCAAAAGGGTTGTTCCCAGCCGGCATCGATTGGCGAAATCAGCGTGAGGCATGGTAGGGTGAACTCCCACAAGAACAGTGATTCGCCAAAGATAGACTGAAACCACAGGGAATTGGTGAGCAAACTGCACCAACATCAACCGATCAGACTTTCCTTGACACCAACCGTAACAAACAGAAGGGCTGGCGGTAACTTGCCTCTGCTCGCAAACCCGGATAGTCTGCAGTCCTCCCTATACCGCAAGCTCCCCGTCAGGATGATTGAGCGATGTCTATGAATTGCCATATCTGCGACCAGCTCGCAGCAGAGATGGGGGAGTTGCTCTTGAAACAAAAAAAGGCGGCGGATGCCCTGGAGGAAGGAACCGGGTCATCCGACGAGGTGGAGAAAATCGACACCGATCTTCGTGCCGCCAGGCAAAAGCTGATTGATCATTTACGCCTGATTCACGGTTCCGCCTAGCGCGGAACCGCTTCCAGCTACGGCTCTAGTCGGTCTCCCGCATCGCAGTCATCGGCGCGCCGGCAGCAGCTCCACCTTCCTGTTGCTTCTGCCAGTCGGCTTCCTTGAGCACTTCGACCGCTTCAAGTTTCTTTTTCCGCAGGGCGGGATTGATGGCCGGCAGTTCCTTGGCAGTCAGGTTCTGGAAGTCCTGAATCACGTCTTCCAGTTCGCGGCTGATGGAGTCGGCCCTCTTGACCTGGTAGTCCGAGGGTCGCCCTTCATACCCGTTCACGTCGCCGTAGAGTTGTCCTAAGTGTTCGCGAATGCGCTCTTCGCCGGTGATCATGCCGCCTTCTTTCGTGGCAACGATTTTTCCGCGGAGTGTGTCGCACTCCTCGGCCAGATGTTGCAGGCGGGTGCGCAGCGCATCCTTCTCTGGGAGTTTGGCCGCGCGGGCTGAGGCGGTGTCGCGTACGTTCTCGATGGCAGCGACGCCGTAGCTCATGTGTCCCAGCAGCTTGTCGAGCCTCATGGCCAAGTCGAACTGGGCCTTGCGGTCTTCGACGGTAAACTTGGCGCGAGGATCGAGTGCAACTTTCAGTGGTTCCGTGTAGGTCTTGTCGCCTTTGGTCAATTTGATGGTGTAGGTTCCGGGCAACACGCGGGGGCCCAGTGCCGCTTCGAACAGGGCGCTGGCGGCCGGAGGAACGGTTGGTGCCTTGAGCCGCATCGACCAGGTGGCCCGGTTCAATCCGCGACGCTTGCTGCCGGCAACGGTATCGAGCAGTTTGCCGTCCTGATCGAAAATCTCGATCTTGAGATCGCCAAAAATGTGGCGGCTCTTCTGGTAATAATCGATGGCGGCGTCGCCGGGACGGCTGGGGCCGACAAAACTTTCGTCGCCCTGCGGCCAGCTGGCATCTCCCGTCAAGTACTGTACGGCAGGCCGTCCTTCGATCAGCATTGCCTCTTTCGCCATCAAGTCGGGAGTGAGGGCGCGCAGCGGCGAGATATTGTCGATGATCCAGATGCCGCGCCCGTGGGTGGCGAGCACAAGATCAGATTCGCGGGGCTGCACGACAATGTCTCTGACCGCGACATCGGGGAATTCGCTGCCTTTGTACTGCGCCCAGCGCTGACCGCCATCCACGGAGATCCACAGTCCAAATTCAGTGCCGAGAAAGAGCAGATTTGGGTCCACCGTGTCTTCGGTGATCACATGGGCGTAGCCGCGAACGCCGCTGGCTTCGAGCGGCAGAGCCGTCCAGGTCTTGCCGTAGTCCGCCGTCTTATAAGCGTACGGTTTGATATCGCCGAAGGTGTGGCGATCAAAGGTAGCGTACGCGATGGCTTCGTCGAAACGGCTTGCGGCGACGGTCGTGACCCAGGAGAACTTGGGAAGTCCAGAGATATTGCCGACGACGTTCGTCCAGGTTTTCGCGCCGTCACGGGTGATTTGCAGGTTGCCGTCATCGGTGCCCACCCAGATCAACTGTCCGTTCTTCGGAGATTCCGAGATCGAATAAATCGAAGTGTGCATTTCCGCCGCGGAGTTATCGATGGTGACTCCGCCGGACTCTTCCTGCTTCTGCTTTTCGGGATCGTTGGTGGTGAGGTCGGGAGAGATGCGGTCCCAGGATTGCCCGTGATCGCGCGAGCGGAAGAGAAACTGCGCGCCGATGTAGATGGTGCCTTTTTCGCTGGGGCTCATGTAAATGGGCGTATTCCAGTTGAAGCGCAGCTTCTTTTCGCCGTACTCCGGCAGTGGCTGGATGGGTCGAACCTCGTGCGTGTAGCGGTTGACGCGCCCAATGGTGCCGCCCTGCGCCTCCGCATAAATGTAATCGGGATCGGCCGGATCTTCGAACATCCAGAAGCCGTCGCCGCCGTACATGTTCTCCCATTGCGCGTTACTGACGCCGCCGGGATAGGAGGAGTCGCCCACCCAGGCGCTGTTGTCCTGCAGGCCCCCGTAGACGTGGTAAGGGTCGTCGTGGTCGACACTAACGTGGTAAAACTGCGAGACCGGCAGGTTCAGTTGGTGTTTCCAGCGCGTCCCGCCGTCTTCGCTGCGCCATACCCCGCCGTCATCGGTGGTGTAGACGATGTTTGGGTTCGCGGGATTGATCCAGACATCGTGAAAATCTCCGTGCGCCCCGCCGGAAACATTGCTGAAGCTTTGTCCACCGTTCACGCTCAGCAGCAAGGGGCCATCTGGTTTGAAGATTTTATTTTCATTCTTGGGATCGACGATCAGGTTGCCGAAATAGAACGGACGCCAGACCATGAAACGGCTGGCATCGAGTTTCGCCCAGGTGTTTCCGCCGTCGTCAGACCGGAATAGAGCACTCTTCTTCGATTCGATGTTGGCATAAACGACATTGGGCTTGGACGGAGCCACGGCGAGCGCCACGCGTCCCCAAGGCTTGTCGGGAAGCCCCTTTGCGTTGCTGGCGGTAAGCTCGGTCCAGTGGTCGCCGCCATCGGTTGAGCGGTAGAGGCCGCTGCCCGGGCCTCCGGAGCGGAAGGTCCAACCCTGACGCCGAAAATCCCATAGAGACGCAAAGACGGTGCCGGGTTGCTGCGGGCTGCTGGCCATCATGCCGCAACCGGTGGAACCGTTCGGGCCGGCAAGGGTTTTCTTCCAGGTCTTGCCCCCGTCGGTGGTCTTGAAGACGCCGCGTTCGTCGTTGTCATCCCACAAGTGGCCGGTGGCGCAAACGAGCACGTTATCACCGTCTTTTGCGTCCACCAGAATCTTGGCGATGTGTTCCGTGTCCTTGAGGCCAACATTGGTCCAGTTTTCCCCGCCGTCGGTCGACTTGTAGACGCCATCGCCGACGGAGACGCTGTTTCGCACCCACGACTCGCCGGTGCCGGCCCAAACGATCTTGGGGTCGGAGTGGTCGATCGCGACCGCCCCAATCGACTGCACCGGTTCGCGGTCAAACACCGGCTTGAAGGTAGTCCCGCCATTGATCGATTTCCAGACGCCCCCGCTGGCGGAGCCGATGATGACGGTGGTTCGGCCATCCTTTTCAACGGCGTCGATGGCCGCTACGCGTCCACTGGTGATGGCGGAGCCGATGTTGCGGGCGGGTAAGCCCGACACGGTGGCAGCATCGAACTTCACCGGAGGTTGCGCGGCCAGGCCCAATGTCAGTAAGAAGGGAAGAGCTGCGGGGAAGCAGATCGATAAGAGGCGAGCGCGAGAAATCATCGTTACGAGTCCTTTGTACAAGTTGAAAGTCGTAAACGTACCGAGGAACTGGAAAGCTGTTACTTCTTGGCCGATTCTTTCAAGGATGCGGGGACCGCGAAGTCGGCGTTCGCTAGAGACACATTCGCCTCGATCTTGTCGATGCTGATGGTCTGCCAGGAACTGGGGTCGTTCTTCGGCCCCGAGGCGATGGAGAACGGATACATTACGCCATCGACGGGTTTGTAGGACCCCATTTCGGCTGCGTTCTCGCGGATGGACCCGCGGATGAACTCCTGCGTCTCTTTGCGGATCTCGAGGTACGTGTCAGGGTCGAGGTAGTAGTAGACGATGTCGCCGCTCTTGAGCGTGACCTTGAGTCGCAGAGCATCGTCGCCGTCGACGGTATCGTGGCCGAGGTACTCGACGGTGTTGCCTTTGGCCTTGTAATCGACCATGGGGCCATCGAAATCGGCGTCCAGCAGCAAGTCGCGAAGGTCATCCTCACCCATGAGTTCTGGGTCCCTGCGGCCACCGAAGGGCTGAATCGTCCATCCCTTGGCTCCGTCGTAGGCCTGAATGGCGGTCATTCCCTGGAGTGAGAAGGTTTCACGCACCATGTTCGGGCGCATATTCTCCTGCCCGTAGACGGCGTTGAACCCGCCCTGGCTGAACTTGCCTGTGATCCGGACGGTTTTTATGGCTTTGATCTTGTCAATGCCGCCCTTGGCTTCAATATTCTTTTGCACCAGTTCGTCGGCGGTTTGAGAGAAGGCAGAAAAGCTAAGAAAGCAAACTGCAAGAAAAACAAGCAGGCCATGCCGCATTGAGGAGGCTCCTACGTAAAAAACAGGGATCTACCCCGGGAAACGGTACTCTACGCTCGAATGGACGGACTGGCCAGCAGTTTGTGAGCAATAAATCTCAAAGACAACCCTCAAGCGCAGCCCGGGAAGCCACCCAGGGTTCTCGAAGAAACTTCCGAACTCACTTTTGGACCTGTTCAGATTGCAGGGCTGCATTTATTCTGAACCGTCGTTTTATGTCCGTGAACTGCGCCAATGAGGTTCCTCAAACGTTGGAAGATCCGGTTCCTCCTGTTCTTTGCAGTCGTTGGGCCGGGGATCATTACCGCGAATGTCGACAACGATGCCGGCGGCATCTGGACCTACTCGTCCGCCGGTGCTCAGTTCGGTCATTTGCTGCTGTGGACCATGATTCCCACCACCCTCGCCCTGATCGTGGTGCAGGAGATGTCGGCGCGCATGGGAGCCGCGACCGGCAAGGGACTCAGCGACCTGATCCGCGAGGAATTCGGGTTCCGCATCACGTTCTTCATGATGATCGGCATCCTGATCACGAATTTCGGCAACGTGGTCGCCGAGTTCGCCGGAATCGCCACCAGCCTTGAGCTTTTTGGACTCCACCGCGCAATCACGGTTCCGGTCTGCGCGGTCATTGTGTGGCTGATCGTAGTCAAGGGGCAGTACAAAAGCGTGGAGAAGGTTTTTCTGGCGGCTTCGTTCTTCTACATTACCTATATTGTCGCGGGAGTGCTGGCGCATCCGGCCTGGGAAGACGCCTTGGTTGCGACGGTAAAACCCCCGGCCCTCGAAGCTTTCGGGCACCAGGCGTACGTTTACATGGTGGTGGCCGTCGTCGGAACAACCATCGCGCCCTGGATGCAGTTTTACCTGCAGTCCTCGGTGGTGGAGAAGGGCATCACGCGGCGCCAATATAAAGCGTCGAAAATTGATGTAGTCGCCGGTTGCTTATTTACCGACCTGGTAGCCTGGTTCATCATTGTTGCCTGCGCCGCGACCCTCTACGTGCACGGGCACCGGGACGTTCGCGATGCCGCCGATGCAGCTGCAGCTTTGAAGCCCCTGGCGGGCAAGTACGCTTACATTCTGTTTGCGGTTGGACTCTTTAATGCGTCGCTATTCGCCGCGTCGATTTTGCCTTTATCGACCGCGTATACGGTCTGCGAAGGCCTGGGATTCGAGTCAGGCGTAGGGAAAGGCTTCCGCGAGGCTCCTGTCTTCTACTGGCTGTACACAATTCTGATCGTGGTGGGGGCTGGCGTGATCCTCACACCCAACCTGCCGCTGGTGAAAATTTCAGTTCTCTCCCAGGTGGTCAATGGAGTAGTGCTGCCCTTTGTGCTGATCTTCATGTTGCTGCTCATCAACAAGAAAGAGCTGATGGGAGAGTACGTGAATTCAAACCTGTTCAACGTGATCGCCTGGGCAACCACCGTGATTATGATTGGCTTAACCGCGGCGCTGCTCTACTGGACACTGCACGGTGGAGCGGGCTAAAGGGCCACAAGCATAAGTAGGCAGCGCCATAAAACTCTTTTGCAATCGCCGGAAACAAAAGCCTCTATAATTGGCGGAAATTCGCGTGTGGTGGTGGGCTATGCGATACGCTCTCGCGATTCTCGCCGGAGTTTTCCTGCTTTCAGTCCTTCCTTGTGCGGCTCAGGATCATCGCGATAAACCGGTCAAGACGTACCACGATGGCAGCATCCGCGATCTCGATGCGGTAGGAAACCGGAATATTGGTTGCGGCCGCGGTGTGGGGAACTGGTTCAGCATTGAAAAGCAGATTGCCATGGGGAAGTCGTACTCCGAACAGGTGGAGGCTACAAGCAAGATGTTGACCGATCCTGTGGTCACTGAGTACGTCAACCGCATCGGGCAAAATCTTGTCAGGAATTCCGACGCAGAGGTTCCGTTCACCATTAAGGTCGTCGACAGCGACGAGGTGAACGCGTTTGCGCTGCCCGGCGGTTTCTTCTTCGTGGATTCCGGCCTGATCCTGGCGGCTGACAACGAAGCGGAACTGGCGGGAGTCATGTCGCATGAGATCGCGCACGTTGCCGCCTGCCACGCCGCCCGTGAGAATACCCGCGGACAGTTGATGAATCTGGCTTCGATCCCGCTCATATTCGTGGGCGGCGGCATCGGCTATGCCTTGCAGGAAGTAGCCGGACTAGCCTTGCCGATGAGCTACCTGAAGTTTTCTCGCGGCTTCGAGTCCGAGGCCGACTATCTGGGCGTCGAGTACATGTACAAGGCCGGATACGATCCGCAAGCCTTCACCGCGTTCTTCGAAAGAGTCCAGGAGATGAATAAACAAAAGCCTGGTACGCTCGCGAAAGCCTTCAGCACGCATCCCCAGACGCCGGACCGCATTCGCAAATCCCAGAACGAGATCAACACGCTGCTTCCGGAGCGGGATGAGTACAAGGTGGACACGTCAGAATTTGAAGACGTCAAGACGAGGCTCGCAGCGCTTGAGAACCGCCACAAGTTAAACGGTGGGAAGGCAGGCCAACTTCCGACGTTACGGAGACGCGGCGACGATACCCGCAATCCCGACAACAAGAGCGATGACGGAAAAGATGACGGCCACCCTACGCTGACGCGAAGGCCGAGCACGAATCCACAGTAGTTCTAGCGGGCTAGAGCAATTTGCCGTTGGCCAGGCCACGAACCAATTCCGAGTCAGCCTCGAGAAAATCGAAGGACGGCAACTCTTTCCGCTCCGCCCAGCGAATCTCCTTGAAGATGCGGTTCTCGATTTCTCCCTGGTACCGGCGCACCGCGAAAAACCGGAGTTCCACCGAGCCGCCGTTTTTGTACTCATGGCGAATGCGGGAGACCTCTTCTTCAATGTGAGCGTCGATTCCCAGTTCCTCGTCGAGTTCGCGCCGCAACGCGTCGCGCGGTTGCTCGCCTTCCTCGATTTTTCCTCCGGGGAACTCCCACTTCAGCGGCATCGTCTGATGCTTCGTGCGCTGGCACACCAGGAATTTGCCATCTTTCACGATCAATCCGGCCACGACTCGCTTCATGGGTGGGCCACGCTGGCCGGCAGCGCGCTCCCGACCGGGTCGAGACAACTGGTGAAAGTGAAGGCAAAAGCTGCGAGCCCTGCGGGACAGACAAGTTCGAGCGTGTGCTTGCCGAAATCGCGGTTATCGACCAGCGCGTACATGCGCGGCTGCTCCACCGTGACATAGCTCTCGGCTTGGCCTTGAACGTGGCGAAAGTGCGTGTCGGCGGTGGCCTGCGCCTGGGAGAGAGGCTTCCCGTCCTGCCAAATCACGACTTCGCGCTGCGGACCACGCGCGGAAGCCATGACCAGGTTGACGGCGGCAGCGGAATACTTAAGCACGATACGATGCTCCTGGTCGCCCACAGCTTCGAAGTACTCTGCGGTGGAAGCCCACGTTCCGCTGGCATAGAAGTAATTCTCTTCGAGATCGTCTGTGAAGCTGTAGTCCGCTACGGAGTCTTCGCGAAAGCCGCCTTCGTTGCCGATACGGCCGCGACGATGGCCGAGATAAAGCTCCGGGCTGGCGGGGTAGCAGACCGCCCCTGCGTGATCTTCTTCGCGTACCGGCTCCAAGATTTCCGGGAGGACGAGGGTGGGATCCACTTCGTGCAGCAGATCTTGTATCGCCTGCTCACATTCTCCGTAGCCGCCTTCTCCAAACTGCGCGAAGCGGAGATAGCCCTCTTTGTCCAGAAGATATTTGGTTGGCCAGCAGCGGTTGGCGAAGGCGTTCCAGAGTTCGCGGTTGCTGTCGATGACCACGGGGTAGGGGATCGCCAGATCATGGACCGCCCGCTCCACATTCGATTCATACTGCGCGAAGGTGAATTCCGGAGTGTGCACACCGATCACCGTGAGACCCTTGTCCGAATACCGCTCGTGCCACGCCTTCACGTAGGGCAGAGTCCGTATGCAGTTCACGCAGGTATAGTCCCAGAAATCGACGAGCACGACCCGTCCGCGCAGCTGGCGGAGGCTCAAAGGAGATGAATTCAGCCACACCCGCCCGATTTCTGGAGCTCGAACTTTCCCTTTTTCTACTCGCATGAGCGGATTTCTAAGTGAGGGTCTGAATACATCTTAGCCCCTTCGACGGCTGTGGAAAACGCCCGGGATGAATGGCGGCGGCCAGCGCACGAAGTCCGAAGAGCAACGTTGGCGCCGGAGTATTCAGGAATTCATCGTTGATGCAGTAGACGCGATTCTCTTTCACCGCCCGCATTTCGCTCCAGCCACGATCTCGGACAATCTTCTCAAGCGGGACACGATCGCCAGCGCCGCACCAGGCAGCGACGAGCACGTCAGGATCTTCCGCGAGAATAGCGTCAGATGATTGTCGAGTGCCGGGGAGGCCGACAAATGCGCCGCCCGCTGCCTCGACAAGTTCCGCAACCCAGGGTTGAGAGGCGATCAGCGGCTTGCCCCATTCCTCGCAGAAGACGCGCGCACGGGTGGCGCCCTTCACCTGCGCGCGGACCGCCTCGATCTCGCGCTGTATGTTTCCGATCACTTGCTCTCCGCGCTCGGTTTCACCGACGACGCCCGCGATGGTGGCGATGTCGGTATAGATATCCGACAGAGTTTTGGGAGCAAGTCCGAGAAAGCGGGCGCCGGACTTGAGTATCTCTGTCACCGCCTTTTCCTGATAGGGAACCGCCGCGATAACGAGATCAGGGCGAGCCGCGAGGATCTGTTCGGTGTTGGCGGTCCACGAGTCGGCGACGATGGCTCGGCCTCCCGTGCGCACCTCGGGGCAAACGTCCCCGCAGTACTTTGTGCAGGCGACGACGCAGTCGAGACGGCCTACGGAGGCGAGAATGACCGTCGCGCTGGGCTGCAGGCTTACGATGCGCTGGGGTGTGTGAACAGGCATGCCGTTACCTCATGTTACAAGAGGTGCGGTCGCGAGGCGGGCGCGCCTCGCAGATTAGAATGGTTGCGATGTATTCTACTCAACTGCTAAATCATTTCGAGCATCCGCGAAATGCCGGCGAACTAGCACAGCCGGACGGTTCGGCGGAAATTTCGAATCCTGCCTGCGGCGACATTTTGAAGCTGACCCTGCAGGTTCGCGATGGACGAGTGACCGATATCCGCTTTCTGGCTAAGGGATGCGTCCCGGCAATCGCCTGCGGTTCGGCGCTGACCGAGTTGGTACGAGGTCGAACTTTAGCCGAAGTCGCCAAACTGCGGCGAGAGGAAGTGGTAGAAGCTGTGGGAGGATTGCCGGAGGCCTCGGGACACGCTGGCCATCTGGCGGTGGATGCCCTGCGGGCTGCGCTGAGCCAAATCAAGAGCTAGCCACGGACTACTGCGCCACAGTCTGTTTCGCAGTTCCGTCCGGAACGTAAATCGTCCAGCCTCGCTCTCGCGCCAATTTTTCGAGGTCCGGACTTGGATTGATAGCGAAGGAATGTTTCGCCATCTTTAACATCTCGGCGTCCCATCGGGAATTTCCGAAGGCGGCTTCGGGATCTTTCCCCACCATAGCGCGGATAAACTTGGGTTTGCCATCGCCAGACGGCACTCGCAGCAACCGGTCGGTGATTCGCCCTTTGTCGACTTCCACGTGGGCCGCGATGATGCGATTTTCGGGAATATCGAAGTGGCGCATCGCGGCGCGAATCACCCAATGGTTGGTGGACGAAACCACCCAGATATCGCATCCCGACTGTTGCAAGCGGCGGACCAGGTCGCGCATTTCGGGGAAGATGTTGTCGAGCACGTGCAGGTCGAAATATTCGATGGCCGCCCGGCGCAAATCAGTTTCGAACATGCCACGATGCATGGCGACCATCTCGCCGCACATGTCATTTTCGCTGACTTTGCCGGCGCGGTAGTCGGCGTAACGGGGACGCGCCCAGCGGGCGATGTCCTCGGTGACCAGGGCCTGCTTGAGCTCCCAGTCGAAAAACCCTTCCCCCGCATCGCCCGACCATAGTGTGCCGTCGCAATCAAACGCAGCCAGTTTGGGTTGAAGACGGAGGACGGCCTCGACGAATTCTGTAGCCTTGCTTGGGGAAGTTGTAGTCACGGGGTCGGGTCCATTCTGAGACAGTCACTTGAGTTGGAGTGCGGATAGTGCCGCGTACTGCTCTGGGGTGTCGACATTCGCGGCGACGAACGGGTCATTCACGGAAACATACTCGATGTATTGCTGATGCTGATGCTCTATGTCGCGAGCGATGGCGGTAGGAGCTGCCCTCAAAAAAATCTCCAGCATCTCGCGCCCGATCAGGAAGGGATGTCCGTGCTTGCCCTCATACTCGGGAACCACGGCCCACTTCCTTGATGCAGCGGCGATTTCAAAAGCGTCCCGCAGGAATTGCAATGTCGCTATGGCGACCGGGGGACGGTCGACCAGGGTGATCATGGCGGCGTCCCGGCCCTGGTTGAGGACCTCCTGCAAACCGGTTTGCAGTGAACTGAACTGGCCGCGTTCCGGTGCAGGATTTCCCACCAGCGAAGCGCCATTCGCGTAGACGATGGGAGCAAGATCCGGCTCGTTCTTTCCTGCCACCACCAGGACCATATCGTTGACCGCGCTCAGGGTGCGGATCGCGGCCGAGAGAAAAGTGTGGGCAGACCCTTCCGTTCCGGGCGCGGGTGGCGGCCAAGGCAGCAGCGCCTTGTCACGGCCCATGCGGGTGGATTCTCCTGCGGCGAGAATCACGGCGCAAAAACTGGGGGCACGGCTCATGGGATTAGAGGGGAATCTCCAACTGCCAATTCGGTACTCTTGGAGTGTACAAGATTGGCTCTGGAGAATTGGCCATCAGTGTTTTGACTCGTCTTCTACGGTTTTAGCTGGGGCGTCGGCTGGCGCTGCCCCGAGACTCTTTCCCTGAAACCAGCTCATGTGGGGCAGAGCGCGTTCGGAGTGGCGTCGAATGGCGATGAGCTCGGCGGTAATCGACACGGCGATTTCTTCCGGCGTAACCGCTCCGATATCGAGGCCGACCGGTGCGTGGACCCGCTCGAAGAGTTCCGGCGCCAGACCCTCGCTGCTCAACTGGCGGAAGATCGAAATGGTCTTCCGCTTCGAGCCGATCATGCCGATATAGCGTGCCGGTGTCTGGACCGCCCAGCGCAGGATGCGCATGTCGTCGCGGTGGCCGCGGGTGACGATCACGATGTAGGAAGACTCGCTCGGACTGATACGAGACATGGCTCGTTCGAAGTCATCGGCAATGACCTCTTTCGCCTCGGGAAAACGCTCGCGGCTAGCGTAGGCTTCGCGATCATCTACAACGGTCACATCAAAACCAACCTGGCTGACGGCCTTGGAAAGGTTGAAAGACACGTGACCTGCGCCGAAAAGATAAAGTAGCGCTGCAGGAAGTATAGGTTCGATGAAGATATCAAGCGTGCCGCCGCAGACCAGGCCGGTGTCGTACTTGGGATCTTGGTTGAGATTGAAGGTCATGGTGCGAGGCTTTTCGCTCTCCATGACTTCACGCGCGGCCTGCCACACCTCAGCCTCGACGCACCCGCCGCCGATGGTCCCGAGGATCGAACCGTCGTCGCGAACCAGCATCTTGGCGGTCTTGAAGGAAGGGATCGAACCGCGCACGTTCACGATGGTCGCAACCGCAGCCCGGCGGCCTTCGTGCCGCAACTTCACGATCTCTTCGTAGATATCCATCCCGTTGATTGTCAGGCAGGGAATGGGGGGAAGTCAAAAGCGGGCCAACTAGAGCCCCGGTCATCACTCTGGGCTGCTGGCGTTAGGCCATGCAGTGTCCTCGTCCGGCGAAACAATCGGAGGAATATGCTAGGTTGATAAGTTTTCCCATGAATTCTTGGCTGGCAAGGAGCGTCCTCATGAAAGCGATCGTAATGCACGAATACGGCGGGCCGGAGGTGCTGCGGTACGAAGATGTGCCCGATCCCAAGCCGCGCAAGGATCAAATCCTGGTGCGCGTGAAAGCCTGCGCGTTGAACCATCTCGACGTATGGGTTCGCATGGGGACTACAAAGTCTCCTCTGCCGCACATCCCGGGAAGCGACGTGGCCGGCGAGGTCGTCGAGGTGGGTGAGTACGTAACCGGATTTCAGCCCGGGCAGCGGGTCCTGCTGGCTCCGATGACATTTTGTAACCACTGCGAAGCCTGCACTGCGGGACGGCAAAATGAGTGCCCAGAGTACAGCGTGCTGGGAAACCGGACCAATGGCGGCGACTGCGAGTTGATTGCCGTGCCTGCGGTCAATGTGATTCCCATTCCAGACAGTCTGGGCTTCAACCAGGCGGCTAGCGTCCCCCTGGTTTTCGTGACCGCATGGCACATGCTGGTCGGCCGCGCGAACATCCGGCCGGGACAGATCGTTCTGGTCCTGGGCGCGAATTCGGGGGTAGGCATTGCCGGCATCCAGTTGGCAAAGCTGTTCAACACGACGGTGATTGCTACTGCCGGAGATGATCGCAAGGCGGAGCGGGCGAAAGAACTGGGCGCAGATTACGTCATCAATCACTACACTCAGAAGATCTCGGAAGAAGTACGGCGAATTACCAACAAGCGCGGCGTCGACATCGTCATGGAGCATGTCGGGAAATCCACCTGGGATGAGAGTCTGAGATCACTGAAGCCCGCGGGAACGCTGGTGACCTGCGGAGCGACCACGGGGCCGGGTGTGGGGATCGACCTGCGCTTTGTGTATTCGCGTCAGCTCTCGATTTTGGGTTCCTACATGGGAACTATGGGAGAACTGCATCAGGTGTTGAAGCAGGTGTTCAACGGGAAGCTCAAGCCGGTGGTGGATCGCGTGTTCCCCCTGAAGGACGCGAGGGCAGCGCACGAATACCTGGAGAAGAGTCAGATGTTCGGGAAAGTGGTGCTAAATCCGTAACAGGTTACAGATGAGGTTCGATAAACTGAGCCTATGACTGCTCCGAAGACCGCGTTGCTCGTCATCGACGTTCAGCAAGGCATTCTGGCGATCCCCGATCTCGTTCGCAGGAAGCAGATTGATCAAGCCCTCAACGAAATGGTGGCACGCGTCGCCGGCCTGATCGAGCGGTCCCGGGCAGCCGACGTCCCTGTGATCTACGTCCAACACGATGGCAGTCGCGGCCATCGGCTGGAACCGGAGACCCCAGGATGGAGGTTTCGACCCGAAATCGCACCCCGGACAGGGGAGTTGGTGATTCACAAGCGCGCTTGCGATGCTTTCTTCGAGACCAGCCTGCAATCTGAGCTCGCGACCATGGGCGCCCACAAACTTGTCGTCTGCGGGTGCATGACCCAGTACTGCGTCGATACCACAGTCCGCCGTGCCGTCAGTTTTGGCTATGACGTTACCTTGGTTGCCGATGGTCACATGACCGCTGATACCCCCACGCTTCGTTTTGAGCAGATCATTGCGCACCACAACGCTCTCTTAGATGGCTTTGATGCCGGGGAGCACGAAATCCAGGTGCGCCCGTCATCGGAGATTCTCGGAATGGTTTAAAATACTTTTATGGCGCAAGAGATGAATTTCGGGCCCTACGTCACTACGGAAGATGGGAAGAGAGTCGTTAAGGACCTGACTTACGGCAATCCCACGCCGGAGGGGGTAGTGCTCACGACCCTCGGCTCCGCCGTGAACTGGATGCGGAAGAATTCCATCTGGCCGATGACATTTGGATTGGCTTGCTGTGCCATCGAGATGATGTCGATGGGGGCCTCGCGCTTTGATATCGCCCGGTTCGGCGCGGAAGTCTTCCGGCCTTCTCCGCGGCAGTCGGACCTGATCATCATCGCGGGGCGGGTTTCAAACAAGATGGCGCCTGTGATTCGCCAGCTTTGGGAGCAGATGCCGGAGCCCAAGTGGGTGATCTCGATGGGGGCTTGCGCAACATCAGGCGGAGTCTTTCAGAATTACGCCTTGGTGCAGAGTGTGAATCAAGTCATTCCGGTGGATGTCTATGTCCCGGGCTGCCCTCCGCGGCCAGAGCAGTTGATTTACGCCATCACGCTACTGCAGGAAAAAATCCAGAAGGAACGCGGAACCATCAAGCGAGCACTCAACCTCTCCTCGTAGTCCAGTTCGGCCTCACGGTGCCCGGAACATGACGGTAATGTCTTTCTGCATCTTCACCGGCTTGCCGTCCAGAAGGAACGGGCTGTAGCGCCACTGCCGAACCGCGTCGATAGCGGCTGCAGTGAGGAGCGGCGGCCCGCTGACAATTTTGATCTCCTGGACTCTGCCGCTTTCTCCGATCGTCGCTTGTAACTTTACCGTGCCTGAAAGGCGCATAGGCATAGCCTGCAGCGGGTAGACAGGCTGAACCTTGTGTTGCAGCACACCTCCGGAGAGACCCTGGGACACCGGGGATCCGAACCCGGGCATTTCGACCGGAATTGAAGCTAACGTGGCCAGTCGCCCCTTGTCTGGTGCAAGAGCCTCGAGTTTCGGGGCCTCGAGGGATGTGGGAGCGGCCGGTGGTGTGACGGGAGGGGGTGGAAATGATTCCGCGACGGTTTCGGTGGTAGACATGTCCGCGGAGGAGGACGGCGGCGGTGCTGCTTGGGCTTGATCGATCTCCCTCTTGGCGGCGGGCTCAAGGCCGGGATTTGCGACTTTTTGAGAAACGGCAACGTGAGCGGGGCTCGGTTTCCAAACCAAGTCCGCGCCGGCAGCGGTCACGGGCGGCAAACTTGCCGGGGAAGCTTGCGGCTGGGCAACCGATGGCTTTGCACCCGCTTCAACAGTCGGCTTGTGCCACGCACTCCAGCCGGAAAATCCGAGAAGTGCTAACAGAGGCACAGCGAGAGCGGCTAGAACAATCCGAACTCTCTTTAGGTCGAAGCGACCGCGGACCTGAACCGAGATTGCGTCTTTCGCCCATCGAAGGGCGCTTGAACTTGTGGCAGCACGCGGCTGGGGTCGAGCTGCTGGCGCCTCGATCGGAGAGGGCTTCGCTTCTACGACGCCGGACTCCCGCAGGCGGGCCGCCTCGGCGACGTCTGCCAGTTGGATGAGGTACTCCATGTGCTCCTCGGCGAAGGCGTAAGGACGCGTGGAGAAGGCCTCAAGCACTCCCATCGTGCCGCGCTGGCCACGTAATGGTATGGCTGCGATCGAGCGAAGCCCCAGGCGACGGCATACCTCGGGATCAGCGCGGTAGTCCTTCTGCGTGTCATCACAACGCAAGACCTTGCCGGTACGCAAGCATTCGCCGGAAATGCCAGAATCGACGCTGAGGCGTGAACCCACCTCTGGGGCCATCTCTCCACTACGCGCCCGGCAGATCACCAGCCCGTCGCGGCGCATGGCCAATGCCGCTGAACTGGCGCCAGTAAGCGCCTGAGCGGATTCCGCGATTGCGCCCAGAACCACCGCCGGATCATACTTCTCGGCTGCGATGGCGTTGCGCAGCGTGCTCATGATTGTTACGGGATCTGGCTTAAATCGAGCCTGGGGTGGACGCTCTTCCCGGGTAGACGCAGATATGGGTATTCCCGGCACCCCGGGGGAGGGTGAAGGCGGTAACGGGGTAAAAGCCATGTTGTCGGCTCAACTAATCGGCCAGAGTCGAGACCATACCGCAGGCTGGAAGCGGCAAATGGAGCGCGTTGCCGCCGAGTGTGAGGCAAATGACCCCGCTTGTCAACGGAAGATTCAAGGAAAACTTCACCGTGACCCAATCTGGAAACGGCATTGAAGGAGCGTTTGGGAACCGCTCGGACGTGGTACAAAGACTGCCATGCCAAAGCAGACTTCCTCGGCGATTGTGGCACAGGCCCCCTGTCGAGCCGACCTGGCTGGCGGAACCATCGACCTCTGGCCGCTGTATTTGTTCCACACCGACGCACTTACCTTGAATTTCGCCCTGAATATTCAGACCACCTGCAAAATTACCCCGTTGGCGGGAAAGCGAATCCATCTGCGCTCGCTCGACACACGGCGGACGGAAGAATTCCGCAACTTTGAGGAATTACGCGCGGCGCGCAAGTTTCGCCTCCCTTTGGCGGCTCGCCTGTTGCAATTCTTTGCACCCAAGGAAGGCTTGCTGATCGAAACCGATTCAGAATCTCCGGCGGGCGCCGGGATCTCGGGTTCCTCGGCTCTCATGATCGCGGCGACGGCAGCGCTGGCGCGGTTCACGGATCGCCATCTCACGCTTGAGCAGATGCGGGTGATTGCGCAGAATGTCGAGGCACAGATCATCCAGGTTCCCACGGGTTGCCAGGACTATTACCCCGCGTTGTACGGTGGGGTCAGCGCTATCCATCTGGATGCCGATGGGATTCATCGCGAAGCGGTGCCGGTGGAACCTGAGGCCATCGAATCCCGGTTTGTGCTGGCCTATACCGGGGCGCCCCGGCAGTCGGGAATTAACAACTGGGAGGTATTCAAGGCGCACATTAACGGGGACAAGCGGGTCTTTCGGAACTTCGAAAAGATATGCGGGATTGCGCGCAGCATGCATGCGTCCTTGGCAAAAGCCGATTGGCGGGAAGTGGCTCGATTGCTAAGAGAGGAATGGAAACTGCGCCGCACCAACGTCCCGGGAATCACCACTCCCCTGATTGACAAGCTGATTTCCGCAGCCGCAAAGAACGGTGGCATCGCCGCCAAAGTCTGCGGGGCTGGAGGCGGCGGCTGCGTGATTTTCATGGTGGAAGAGGGGGCGGCCAGCCGCGTGGCCACGGCCGTGGGAGAGCACGGAGGACGCGTTCTGCCGCTGCAGATTGCCCGAGCTGGGGTACGGGTTTTTTGATCGAAATGACGAGTCAGATTTCACCGAAACGGCGCTATAATCGCCGGTAGTGCCCGGCTCGGGGTGTTGCAAATGAAGTTACGGTGCATACCGGCCCTGTTCGTCGCCCTCCTGACCCTGATCGCGATAGCCTACTCCCGCGATCAACAGCCGGCTGCCACCACTCCTCCTATGTCCAAGCAAACGCGCATGGATTTAATCCGCGCGTTCAACTCGGAACTGGTCTACATCCGTGCCCCCTTTCCCATGGGCAAGCGAGGGCTGACGTTACGGGACGGGCACGTTTCGCCCAGTGGCGCCGAACTCGATCGGCTCATGGCAATGTGGGGACCGGCGGTGAAGCCGGGCGATCAGGCGCGCATCAGCGACATCGTGATCAAGGACAATCGCATCCATTTTGAAATCAACGGTGGACCGGTACGCAAGCAGAAGTGGTACCAGCACATCACCATTGTGGGCGCCACGAGCGAAGTGCCATTATCTCCTTCCGATAGCGATGCCAATCCGCGTGGCTCGTACGTGGACCTGGTGTTTGACCACTACGTACCCGATCTCGGACCCAAACAACTCAAACAGATGCTCCGCCCGGTATTCGACTTCGATTCCAAATCCCCGCTCGAGGCCTACCTGGAGACCGTCCCTCCAAAGGTGAAAGCGGCGATCAAGGATCACCATGTCCTGGTGGGAATGAACCGGGAAATGGTGATTTACGCGAAGGGACGCCCGCCCAAGAAGGACCGCGAGAAGGACGGGGACAGCGAATACGAAGAGTGGATTTATGGTGAACCCCCACAGGATGTCGACTTCGTGCGTTTTGTTGGCGACGAGGTAGTGCGGGTGGAAACCATGAAGGTGGACGGGCAAAAAATGGTCCGCACCGAGAAAGAAGTGGATCTGCAACCGCAGCCTAGCCTGGCGAAAGCTCCCGACGCGGGAGGCACGCGGCCGATGAATGCCCCGAGTCTGCGCCGTCCCGGCGAACCGGTCGATGACTCCACGCCCACCGTCGTGCCGTCCGGCGCAACGCCTCCCATGGCTCCGCCTGCTGCGCCTGCGCCGCCTTCGCAAACGGGTGGGCCGGGCATGCCCCCGCACAACTGAAATTCGACTTCCCGCTATTTCAGTACATCCGAAACAAACAACTGCTCATCCACGGCCCGTCAAGGTTAGTCACCTTGACGCGTTGGGCGCGGAACACGTTACTTCACTTGGCGCGCTCGTCTGCCTGCCTTTACACTGGAAGGGTGCAGATTGCGCTGGGACAGATCAATCCCACAGTCGGGGACTTTCAGGGAAACGCCGACAAGATGATCGATTTTGCGCACCGGGCGCAAGCTTCGGGCGCAGGCCTCATTTTGTTCCCCGAGCTGTCAGTCTGCGGCTATCCGCCGCGCGACCTGGTGGAACGTCCCTCCTTTGTTGCTCGTAACCGCGAGTCGGTTGAACGCATTGCGGCCAAGACCCAGGGGATCGCTCTTATCTGCGGCCTCGTGACTCCAGCACAGGCGGAAACTGGGAAGTCGGTCATGAACTCCGCCGTGCTCCTGAAAGATGGGCGAGTTGCCTTCCTGCAATCGAAGATGCTCTTGCCCACCTATGACGTTTTCGACGAGATGCGCAATTTCGCAGCCGCCCGCAGCCAGGTACTGTTTCCCTTCTGCGGCAAGCAGATGGCGCTGACCATCTGCGAAGATGCGTGGAACGACAAGCATTTCTGGAACAAGCGGCTCTATACGTTCGACCCGGTCGAAGCGCTGATCCATGCCGGCGGCAATTTTCTGCTGAATATTTCCGCGTCTCCCTTCTGGTTGGGGAAGAGAACCGTCCGGCGCGAAATGCTGGCGACCATTGCGCGCAATTACAAAGTGCCAGTGGCGATGGTGAACCAGGTAGGTGGCAACGACAGCCTTATCTTCGACGGCTCCAGCCTGGTGTTAAATGCCGCCGGGGACGTGATTGCGCGCGGCAAATCGTTCGAGGAAGACCTGGTCTATTTCGATTCCGATCAGCTCACCGGCGAAGTCCACGATCAAGTGCAAGGCGAAGAGGCCAGCGTCTACGCCGCCCTGGTGCTGGGAACCCGCGACTATGTGCGCAAGTGCGGATTCAAGAAAGTCATCATTGGGTTGAGCGGGGGGATCGACTCAGCCCTGACAGCCGCCATCGCCGTTGACGCGCTGGGCGCGGAGAACGTAATCGGCGTGGGCATGCCCGGGCCCTACTCGTCGCAAGGTTCAATCGATGACGCGCGCGCCTTGGCCCAGAACCTCGGCATCCGCTTCGAATTGTTGTGCATTACCGATATCTTTGAGAGCTACCGCAAGACGCTTAAGAAGGTCTTTGCGGGATGCAAGGAAGACATCACCGAGGAGAACATCCAGTCAAGGACCCGGGGCGCTCTTTTGATGGCGTTGTCGAACAAATTTGGAGCTATCGTCCTCAGCACCGGAAACAAAAGCGAACTGGGCGTCGGCTACTGCACGCTCTACGGAGACATGGCGGGCGGTCTGGCGGTGATTTCGGATGTTCCCAAGACGCTCGTCTACCGGCTCAGCCATTACGTGAATTCGCGAGGGCCGGTGATTCCGCAAGCCAGTCTGGAGAAGCCTCCCTCGGCGGAACTGCGTCCCGGCCAGCAGGACAGCGATACTTTGCCGCCGTACGATGTGCTGGATGCGATCCTTGAGGATTATGTCGAGGACTCTCATCCCGCCGAACAGATCGCAGCCGACCGCGGCTTCGACCTCGAGCTGGTGAGGAGAGTGATTCGCATGGTGGAACGAAGCGAATACAAGCGCCAGCAAGCTGCGCCAGGATTGAAAATTACCGCCAAGGCCTTCGGTTATGGGCGGCGGTTTCCAATCGCAGCGAAGGCAGATATTTAGGAACGGTTCGGATCATCATCCCCTGAAAGGAACGCATGCATCGTCTACTCACTGGAATTATGCTCGTTGGACTGCTGGCGACACTGGCATCCGCTCGACAAAAATCTTCTGTTCGGGAACACGCGGCAACGAAACCGGCAACGACCTCTGCCGCAAACCTGCCCTCGGAAGACACCGTAAACGGCTTCATGCAGCAAACTTTCGGCTATGAGCCGGAGGTGAGCTGGAAAATTCTGAGCATTAAGCCGTCTTCGGCGGAAGGACTTGCGGAGGTCGACCTGATCATCACCGGTCCCCAGGGGCCGCAGAGCACGCGCTTCTACGTGACGCCCGACGGCAAGCACGCGGTGGCAGGTGAGTTGATGCCATTCGGCGCCCGTCCGTTCGCTGCCACTGCCCGGGAACTCGAGAAGACTGCGACCGGGCCCGTGCGCGGTCCGGCCGACGCTGCGGTGACGATTGTCGAATTCAGCGACTTGCAGTGTCCGCATTGCAAGGAGGCTCAGCCCATCCTGGAGAAGCTTCTCGACAACGACAAGAACGTGCGCTTGGTCTTTCAGAACTTCCCGCTGCCTAGCCATGACTGGTCGTCAAAAGCGGCAGCTTACGCTGACTGCGTAAGCCGGACTTCGCACGAGGCATTCTTCAAACTGGTAGATGGCATCTTCGCCGTGCAATCGGAGATTACCGCCGGCAACGCCGACGAGAAATTGTCGGGCTTGGCCGATCAGGCGGGAGTGAAGGGAGCGGATATGGCGGCCTGCGCCGCCAAGCCGGAAACCACAGCGCGGGTCGAGCAGTCGGTTGCGCTAGGGAAAATCATGGACGTCACCGCGACCCCGACCATGTTCATCAATGGACGGAAAATTCCCGGCGGCGCGGACTACGACAGCCTCAAGAAGCTCGTTGATTTCGCTGCAAAGCAGCCAAAGTAGATGTGACGGAGACGGGAACTACTGTTCCATCCAGATTTCCGCACTCTGAGGGTGTTTCGCAGCCGCAATCACGTGCGGCGTGATGACCACCAGTAGTTCGTCGTCGCTTTCTTGATTGTTATTGGTGGCCATGATCTGGTTGAAACCGGGAACCTGCCCCAATCCCGGAATTCCGTTGAGGCTTCGCTGCTCACTGCTCGAGACCGCGCCGGCGATTACCGCTGGCTGGCTATTCATCAGGGTAATGCCGCCCTTGTACTCGCGGTTCGAGATCACGGGTACACCGTTCAGGCTCCTCGTCCCCAGGGCGCGCACCTGCATGTCGAGTTGCAGACTGACATCGTTGCTGGAACTGATGAAGGGCTTAGCCTTGATGGTCAGACCGATGTCCTCGTAGCTGAACGAGGGGAACGCCGATTGAAAGGTGTTGTTCTGGATGTTTTGCGCAATGGCCGCCGTGTTGTAGATAGGCGCAAAACTTGCATTCAGGATCGGGTATCGCGAGCCGAGCTTGAATGAAGCCTCGTTTCCCTGCGCCACCCGCAGGGTCGCGTGTTGCAGGGAACGGATGGAACTCTCGTTCAAGCCAAGCTGCGCTGCCGCCGTGTCGAGGCTCAAGCCGAAAAGGGTCAGCCCGCCGCCGAAGGTTGCCAGAGGATTACTGAAGATCGAGTTCTGCTGTCCCTGCAACTGGGCCAGCAGCGCGGAAAGCGACGTCGACCCCGCCTGATTGATGCCCCCACCGGCGATCAATTGATTGATCAGTTGTTGAATGTTCTGGCCGCCCAGCGCGCCCAGCGCCGCCGCGGGAATATTAAACAAATTGAACTGGCTCGGGACGTGCA
Organism: Terriglobia bacterium; assembly: GCA_963832635.1. GTDB lineage: Bacteria > Acidobacteriota > Terriglobia > Terriglobales > Acidobacteriaceae > DATFTE01. Next base: position 53,661 of record CAWHVH010000014.1, read on the forward strand.
ACCCGATGTTCCGCATCAACGTGTGACTGACTTCGTAGATATTCACATCGAGCAGGACCTGCGGACGCGAGTCGCCCAGGCCCTCCACGAATCGCGTGGCGGCGTTGATCGTATTCTGCGGTGCTCGCACCGTGATGGTGCTCGCCTGCGGATGCTGATTGATGAAGCGAATGTCGAACACGGTACGCAGCGCGTTGACGACGTCGGTCAAATCTGACGGCGCCGTGGCTCCGGAAATGTAGAAGGTTCGCAGCGCCATGCGGTCAAACTGGCGGTGGTTCTCGGGAGAATCCTGGGCCACGATGATCTGCTTTTCTCCCAATGGTGACCAAAAAGTCTTGGTGACAATGCCCGCCGCCCGCATGGCACTGTAGAAATCGACGTTGCTGATGTAAAAGCGGACGGGACGGGAGGTCACGGAATCGTCGATGCTGGCGACAATCCCGAACGTGTTCGCCACTTGGGTCAGCAGTGCTTTGGAATCCCCGGTGTAATGAAAGTCGGCGCGCAGCCGTTCGGGAACTACTTCGATTTCTCCTGCTGAGGCCACGACCGTGGGCCTCTTGGGTGCTTCGGGCGCCCATTCCGCCAACGCCTGTTGCAATTGCTGCTGGGCGAATTGATTGCTCGGATCGAGTTGCAGCGCCGAACGGAATTCGGCCAGGGCTTCAACCTGACGTTTCTCCAACAAGTCCTTGTTCCCGCTTTGCAGATGCTGCGAGACCAGTTCCTGGCGCTCCATCTCCCGCGCCGTCAGATAGTCAACATTCTTGGGTACCAGTTGAGACGCAGTTTCGAACTCGGCCAGAGCTTCGTTCCCCTGTCGCCGCTTGGCCAGATTGATTCCGCGCTCGTAGGCCTCTTTGGCTTGCTTTAACTGCTTCTTTGACGGGTTGCAGTTTTCGCCGCCAGGCGCTCCCTGGCCGCAAGGCAGAAGCGGAATACCCGCCTGAGGCGGATCGTCGGCGCCCATCGCACCAACCGCGAGCGCGATGACCATCAGAATGGGAGCAGCCCAGCGCATGCCTCCCGATTGTAACCGGGAAGCAAGGCCGGGCCGAGCGCTTTCCAGAAGCCCATGTACCTTTAGGTTCATCCCATCGGGAGAACGAGATTTGGGTCGGCACTTGCGCAAAAAGCCCGCCACTCGCCACAAGTAACGGTGACGGCCGTCACACCAGGCAGGTTGGAAAGTTGAAGGATTTGGCGTATAAAAGTTAGTTGCGACAGCACGACGCTTTTCCTCCCGTGCAGCCACAACGCAAAAATCATCCAGGAAGCGCGAGCGAGGTACCATGTCCAGCCTCACCACCACGCATGCCCCCAAGGGTCTCGAGGGAGTGGTCGCTACCACTTCCAGCATCTGCTATATCGACGGCGAACAGGGCATTTTGGCATACCGCGGCATTGATATTCATGAACTCGCCGACAACTCTACTTTCGAAGAAACCTGCTACCTGCTGTGGTATGGCAAGCTGCCGACGCGCGATCAGTTGCGCGATCTTCATGAGCGGCTGGCGGAAGAACGCAAGATCGATGCCTCGATCATCTACCGTCTGCAGCTGGCGCCCAAGCATGCGCTGCCCATGGACGTGCTGCGAACGATCGTTTCGGCGCTGTCGTTCTACGATCCCGAAGAGAAGAACAACGACCGCGACGCCAATTTCCATAAGGCCATCCGCCTGACTTCGCAGATCGCCATGGTGGTCGCGGCCTACGACCGGATTCGCAAGGGCAAGCCGGTGGTCGAGCCGGACCGCTCGCTCTCGCACGCGGCTAATTTTCTATTGATGCTTAATGGGACACATCCCAATAAGACTGCCGAGCGAGCGCTGGATATCGCCCTCATCCTGCACGCCGACCACGAACTGAACGCTTCGACCTTTGCGGCGCGCGTCACGGCCGCGACCCTTTCGGATATGCACTCCGCCATTACCTCGGCAATTGGAGCCTTGAAAGGACCTCTGCACGGCGGCGCCAACGAAGCCGTGTTCCACATTCTGGAGGCAATCGACGCTTCCGGCGCTGATCCGGTCGAGTACGTCAAGGGTCTGCTGGCACAGAAAAAGAAGATTCCTGGCTTTGGGCACCGTGTGTATCACACCGAGGACCCGCGGGCGACCCACCTCCGGACCATGTCGCGCGACCTTGGCACCGCGAGCGGACAGCCCAAGTGGTTCCAGATTTCCCACGCCATCGAAGAATTCGTGAAGAACGACAAGAAGCTCAACGCCAACGTAGACTTCTATTCGGCTTCCACCTACCACACGCTGGGTATCGATGTGGACCTGTTCACGCCCGTGTTTGCTGTGTCCCGTGTAAGCGGCTGGACAGCCCACGTAATGGAGCAACTCGACGATAACCGCCTGATCCGGCCGCGCGCCGATTACATCGGCCCGTCCTACCCGCAGCATTATGTGGAGTTGGATCGGCGGTAGGGAAGAAGGGAACGATTTCGCAAGCCCCGCGCTTTATCGCGCGGGGCTATGTTTTTGAGGTGAAGGGGAAAGCAACGCCCTGGCCCCTCTCAGCGATTAACATCCGAAATGCCCCCGGACTCATGCCAGTCACGCGGCGGAATACGCGGGTGAAGTGACTCTGGTCGGCGAAGCCCTTCTCCAGAGCTACCTCCGTCAGGCTGGTATCGGGCTTCAGCATCTGCTCGCAGGCGGCGCGAATCCGCAGTCGATGGACGTACTCTCCGATCCCTTCCCGGGTGCAGCGGCGAAACACGCGCGACAAGTGAACCGGGTGCACTCCCGCCTCAAGGCTGAGTTCTTCCAGCGTGATTCGTTCGCAAAATTCGCTTTTGAGTTTATCGATCACTCTTCCCAGCCACCGCGGAGCGCTCTTGATATTCTCGCGTGAGGGGCAGGCGACCGCTCCCAGCAACTCCGCCAGCAGGCTCTCAAGGCCAAGGTCGTCGGCTTCGAGACTACGGGTTTCGCGGAACACTTTCATGGCCAGCCAAAGCACCTCGCCTCCGGCGCAGTCCTCGCACGCGGCGTTCAGGTTTCCGGAGCATTGCTGCAGACGCTTTTGCCAGATCGGAAGAACTTCGATCTCAAAGAATTTGACGCCGCGTGGGCCAATCTCGTCGCGATGGGGAACACCCGCCGGCCGGAACATGATCGTGAAAGGTCCGAAGTCGCGTTCCCGGTGGATATAGTTCTCCCGATAGCTGCCGTCGAGCAACATGCCGAAGAACGGTAACTGGTGCGAGTGCTCCGGAAGTTTACGAGGCTGTTGGTGACATAGGTCGGTAAAGATCGCCCCACACTGCTGGTGCTTTTTCTGCACCGCGCCGTAAAAACTTCCGCCCGCCAGCGCTTCATGTCGCGCCATAAACCTCGCATCTCCGAGGTTGCCTTTGTTCAAGACAACCTCTGGTACGTCGGTTAGACTCCCGTTGCTGAATTTCGATAGCCCTGGAGGTCCCACAACTCATGCGCATATGGATGCTGCTTTGCGTTTCATTTCTCCTGCAATACGGCGTTGCCCCTGCCAGTGCCCAGGAGAGTGGCGTGTCAAGCCACACACCCACCTATACGGCGGATGGAAAGCTGGTGTTCCCGGCAAATTACCGCGAATGGATTTATCTGACTTCGGGCGTCGACATGAGCTACTCCCCGATGCAGATGGATCATTCCATGTTCGACAACGTCTTCGTGAATCCGGAGTCCTATCAGGCGTTCCTCAAGACCGGTACCTGGCCCGATAAAACCATGCTGGTGCTCGAGGCTCGGATGGCGGGTAGCAAGGCTTCCATCAACAAGAGCGGCCACTACCAGACTGCGGAACTGATGGGACGCGAGGTTCACCTCAAAGACAGCGCCCACGGCGGATGGGCTTTCTATGGCTTCGACGGAGATGCTCCGGCCAAAATGATTTCCAAGGAAGCCGCCTGCTATTCCTGTCATGAGGCCCATGGAGCCGTGGATACGACGTTTGTGCAGTTCTATCCCACGTTGATCGAATTAGCCAAAAGCAAGGGAACCCTCAGCCAGAACTATGTGAAGGAAGAGGCTGCGACCAAGGCGGCGCCGAAAGGGAAGTGAGCCCATACTGTCGCGCGCGGGGTCCCTGGCCCACAAGGCGTAAAATAAGCGGATGCGGCGAGTTTACTTCGACAACAACGCCACGACCCCGGTGCTGCCCGAAGTCTTCGAGGCCATGAAGCCTTACTTCGGCGAGCAGTTCGGGAACGCCTCGTCCATTCACCATCATGGACAGGAAACTCGCGCCGCCGTCGAACGCGCGCGCGAATCGGTGGCGGCGTTGCTCGGTTGCCGCTCCTCAGAGGTTGTTTTCACCAGCGGTGGCACGGAGGGTGACAACCTTGCCATCTTCGGTCTGGCCCATCCCGGCGATCACCTGATCACTTCGACCATCGAGCATCATGCAGTTCTCAATTCCTGCAAGCGCCTGGAAGAAATGGGATGCGAGGTCACGTACGTCCCTGTCGACGGCAAGGGCTTAGTCGATCCTGACGATGTGCGCCGCGCGCTGCGGCCGAACACCAAGTTGATCACCGTCATGTTCGCCAATAACGAGACCGGAGTGCTGCAGCCGGTCGAGGAGATCGGAAAGATCGCCGCCGAAGCGGACGTCTACTTTCACACCGACGGCGTTCAGGCAGCAGGAAAAGTCCCAATCGACGTGAGCCGGATCGGTTGCGATCTGCTCTCGATTTCGGGACACAAGATGCACGCTCCGCAGGGAATCGGCGCACTCTATGTGCGCAAGGGAACTATCTTGCAGCCGATGCTTTATGGCGGCAGCCACGAGCGCTCGCGCCGCGCAGGCACGGAAAATGTTCCCGGAATTGTGGCGTTGGGAAAGGCTGCCGAACTGGCGAAGAAAGGTTTCGAGGATGGCAGCCTGGCCAGGATTGCCACCCTGCGCGACCGTATCGAGCAGACAATTCTGGAATCCGTCGAAGCCACGGGTGTCAATGGCCAAGGCGCGGCGCGGGTGCCGAATACCACGAATCTCTATTTTGATTTCATCGAAGGCGAGCCGCTGGTCATTGCCCTCGACCTGAAAGGGCTGGCGGTCTCAACGGGGGCGGCATGCTCTTCAGGAGCGATCGAGCCGTCGCACGTCCTCACAGCCATGGGCCTTCCCCACGACCGCGCACGCGCCAGCCTGCGCTTTAGCCTGGGCAAACAGAACACCGTCGAGGACGTGGACTTCGCCCTGGGCCTGATTCCCGCCACCGTGGCCCGCCTGCGGGAACTGAGCCCGGTTTACAATAGAAAAACGGCAGTTAGCAGTTAGCACTTGGCGCTTAGTCCCCCAAAAGACTCGGAAAGCTTGATAGTCTGAGAGGGTTCTTGCGCTGTGGCTGAATGCTGATTGCTGAGTGCTGAATGCTGTCCAAAACCATCGCCGTCGCCATGTCGGGAGGAGTGGACTCCTCGACCGTTGCGGCCATGCTGCGCGCCGAAGGACACGAAGTGATCGGCCTCACCATGCAGCTCTGGAACCAACGCCGTCTAGCTGGGCACGCGGGAATGCCGGAAGCTGTACAAGGCCGGTGTTGCTCGATCGACGATGTCTACGACGCGCGGCGCGTGGCCGAAACCCTCGGCATCCCCTACTACGTCGTGAATCACGAAGACCGTTTCGAGCAGGAAGTGGTGCGCCCCTTCGTGAATGAGTACCTGTCAGGGCGGACCCCCATCCCCTGCAGTCTCTGCAACAATCACTTGAAGTTTGATCAGTTACTGATTGTAGCCAAGCAAATTGGTGCCGACATGCTGGCTACCGGGCACTACGCGCGAGTGGCTTTCGATGGCGAGCGCGGGCGGTGGCTGCTCAAGCGGCCAGCCGACCGGTCGAAGGACCAGACCTACTTCCTATTCGGGTTGACCCAGGAGCAGTTGAGCCGCACACTTTTCCCTTTGGGCGAGATGACCAAACCGGAAGTCCGCGAGCGGGCGCGCCAGCATGGACTTGCGCTAGCGGAAAAGCCCGACTCGCAGGAGATTTGTTTCGTTCCCGGCGGCGACTACAAGACTTTTCTCGATGCTTATCTGGCAGAACAGGGTGACGCACTACCCGACACTGCCGGTGAATTGGTGACGAGCAGCGGGGAAGTGATTGGCGAGCACAACGGCATTCACAACTTCACCGTGGGCCAGCGCAAGGGACTCGGCGTGGCGACGGGTTCACCGCTATACGTGATCCAGATCAAGGGCGATGCCCGCCAGGTCATCGTAGGCAACCAGGAAGAGCTCTATTCGAAGACCTTGCGCGTGCATCGGACGAATTTGATCTCGGTTGACGAACTGCGGGAACCCCTGCGGGTTACGGTCAAGATCCGTCACCGCCACGAAGCGGCCGCGGCGGTGATCGAGAAGTCTGGCGTGGATGAAATCACCGTTACTTTCGATGAACCACAACGAGCCATTACTCCCGGACAAGCTGCAGTGTTTTATGACGGGGACACCGTGGTGGGCGGCGGGTGGATCTGCTAGCAGTTCCTCACACCCCAAAAAAGAAAGCAGCGCGCAGGCGCTGCCTCTTTCACATCATCAATTCGCTGCTAGATGAACATCTCGTCCTGGGGTACGCTGACGTTATTGCGACGGCGGCTCCGTTTCGCGCCCAGAAAATATTCCAGGCCGACGCTCAACCCCTGAACCACCCCAGCGAGCTGCCGGATTGGGGAAACCACCGTGCGATGGACCATTTCCGTGGTTTCTTCCACTTTGTCCATCGTACTGCTGAGCAGTTCGTCCGCCCGGATTACCTGCAGCCGCGTGCGATCAAGGACGTCGTTCACAGTGGCGTCCACGCGGCCAAGTTGGGCCTTTACCAAGGTGGTTGACTCGCTGACGTTGCCGACCATAGTTTCGATCTTCGGCCTTAGGTCAATCATCATGGACTGAGCCAGATCCGCCGTTGGCAACACCTTGGTTTTGACCTCAGCCGCCAGCGCTTCCACTTTTGCGCCCGTCTTGCGCACCGCCAGGTACATCCCCACCAACATGCCTGCCTGGATGACCACGGCAGCCGCCGTGACGGCGGTAAAAGCGATCAGAATGTTGAGATTGTCCATAACTTTTCCCCCGCTTGAGAGCTTCGCGCCCGCGCCGCGGAGAATGCCTGATTACAGATTCTTGGCGTTATCCTCGCCGGTGGTGGTCTCCTGATACGCTTGCCGGCCGGCTTCGTACGCGGAGCGGAACTGCTCTTTCTGCTGATTCAGAACGTCGCGGCCGCGGTCAACCCATTCGTTTGCCTGCTCGCGCGCCTTGCGCGCACGATGCCGCACGTATTCCCGTCCCTCGTCCGCGCGCGCGCGGATCACTTCGCGAGTCTCGTCCCCAGAGCGCGGCGCGTAGAGAACGCCGGCCAGCGCTCCGATGCCTAAACCCGCAAGAAACCAAAGGAAACTGTTGCTATCTCTATCCGACATACCAACCTCCAACCATCAATGCATCTCATTCGGATGGTAGCACCCGCATTGGCGAAATACAATTCCGCGGCCGAACGATCGGCGGATATTGAAGGCTGAAAATGTCCGTTTGCAGGAACAACCCTTGTGGTGAGCAGCGTCCGGAGAGACAATGTCGCAAACGACGGAGGGGCGTGTGTCAGACAGAAAATATCGCCAACGCGGATATCAGGACAGCGGCGACGACAAACAGAAGGCCCAAAGGCCTTCCGGTGATCGTCCCGCTAAGAAAGACACCTTTGGGCCGCGCGCTATCCAGATGCCGGGCACGCGCAGCATCTCGCGCTGTTCGCAATGCGGCACGGTGCTGCAGAACCTGACCGAGCCACTGGGTGCGTGTCCCAAGTGCGGCTTCGAACTGCACTCCTGCAAGCAGTGCTCTTATTTCGATCCCGCGAGCCGTTTCGAATGCATGCAACCAGTGAAAGAGCGTATTCCGCGCAAGGACGAGGGCAACGAGTGCTCGTTTTATGCCATTCGCGTGATGGTGGAAAAGGAAACCTCAACCCCGGCGGCTTTGAAGCCACAGGATGCGCGGGCGGCGTTCGACAATTTGTTCAAGAAATAGCTGACGAGTGCTCGCGAAGGCCGGGGACCGACAAACTTCGAGTTCCCAAGACTGGATCTGAAGCTCAAGGTTTTTGCGTTGGCCGCAGTAACACTTCACTGACAAACGACTGAGGCGCCTGCGTGACCAGCATGGCCACCACGTGGGCAACATCGGCCGGCCGCAGCATCTTCCCCGGATCTTTGCCGGTATGTGGACTCAATTCCGTGTCCACGGAGCCGGGGCACACAATCGAGGCACGGATGTTGTAGGCGCGTAGTTCCTCCGCGACCGAGTAGGTCAGACCGTTGAGTCCCCACTTGGAGGCCGCGTATGCGGCGCCGTTGGGCAAAGCGTTCTTTCCGGCCAGGGATGAGATGTTGACGATATGCCCAGAACCAGCGCGAATCATCATCGGTGCAAACGCGCGGATCGTGTAATAAACACCGCGCAGATTGGTATTCAGGATCTGGTCCCAGGATTCGGGCGGTAACTGGTGCAGGGGACGGTTGAAGCCTCCAATGCCAGCATTGTTGACGAGCACATCGGTGTGACCGAAGGTTTTTTCGACGAAGGCCGCGGCCGCTTCCACGGAACCAAGTTCGGTAACGTCACATTCGATCACTTGAGCGCGGCCGCCGCCTTGGGAGATAGCCTGCGCGGTTGCATCGAGGAGTGCACGCCCGCGTCCGCACAGTACGGTAGAGGCGCCAAGTTCCGCCAGTTTGCGGGCTATGGCCGCGCCGATGCCCCGGCCCGCCCCGGTAATCACAGCCACTTGTCCGTCGAGAGAGATGATTTGTCCCATATTGAACTCTAGCTCCCTGTCACCTCGTGTGCTTGCATTGGATGTCCAGGCAGGGCTTCCGAACCATCCCACGCGACAAATTTTGCATCATATTTCGGAAGGATGAGTGTGCTCAACAACGGGAAGCTTGCCTTCGCTCAAGTACATACTTATAATCCGGCTCACCGGAATGCTACTCTGGCTGCCTTGATTTTCCGAAGGCGCTGGGTTTCCCGGACCCAACGCATGAGTCGGAAGGCTCATGGTCTGATCTACCTGGGTGGGTTGGCGTTGTGCCCAGGTGGAAGTGGTCATCGTCGTTTTTCCTGAACAAGTGCTAAGGAGCTTTTGAATGAAGAAGACCCTGTTATCCATTGTGCTGGCGTTTGCTGGAGTCTCCTCCGGTTTGCCCTCTGCCGTGGCACAAACGCCTGCCCAACCTGCGCCCACTGCGCAACCTGCCGCGGCCGCTCCGCAGCAACAGAAGAAGGAAATCAAGGACCCCGCTGAGTACAACGCCTACGTCGGCGCCGTGCAGCAAACGGATCCTGCTGCCAAGATCAGCGGTCTGGAAGCATTCCTTGTGCAGTATCCCAACAGCGTCATGAAAGAGGACGCAATCGAGTTGCTGATGGGCTCGTACCAGCAGACGGGGAACGCGGCCAAGATGGCAGACGCGGCTAAGCGCCTGCTGCAGGCGAACCCGAATAATGTCCGCGCGCTGGCGTTATTGGCCTACACCGCGCGAACCTCGGCGCAGGCCGGCCAGAACGCCCAGCAGAATCTGGCGGATGCGAAGCAATACGGCGAAAGGGGTATACAAGCCCTGCCCGGCTTCACAAAGTCCGCCGGTATGTCGGACGCTGAATTTGAGAAGCTCAAGGGCCAAATGTCGGTCATCTTCAACGGCGCAGTGGGAATCGCAGCCTTGCAGGACAAGGACTACGCCACGGCGACCAAGGATCTGAAGATCGCCGCCGATGGGAGTCCCACCGATTTCAGCCTGGTTTACCCCTTGGCGCTGGCTTATCTGACGTCCACACCTCCCGACTACATCAACGGCATCTGGTATGCCGCCCGTGCCTCGGTGGTGGCTCCGACGCCGCAATATCAGCAGCAGATCGAGAAGTATGCCAAGTCACAATACGTCAAGTACCACGCCGGAGAAGATGGCTGGACGGATGTGCTGACCCAGGCCAAGGCGAGCCCGACCCCGCCGGCAGGTTTCACCATCAAGCCGGCTCCAACTCCTGCGGAGCAGGCGGCGGCTCTGGTTAAGGACAAGACCCCAGACCAGATCAAGGCCCTCAGTTTCGCCGAATGGCAACTGGTTCTCTCGAAGGGAACGCCCGACGACGCAGCCAAGGTTTGGGATGCAATCAAAGGCGTCCCCTTGCAGATGGAGGGAGTGGTCATCAGCGCCACCAGCGATCAGATCCTGATTGCGGAAAGCTCGGATGATATTGAGCAAAAGAAAGCGGACATCACCCTGACCATGAACGGGCCCATCCCGGCGAAACTTATGCCCAAGGAAGGCGCGACGCTGGATTTTGAAGGCACGCCCGCTTCCTACGTCGCCAGTCCTTTCATGGTGACCATGGAAAAAGGTGAATTGCTCACGAAGGCCACTCCGGCCCCGAAGAAGCCTCCGGTGCATCGGCGGCCTTCCCGCTAGAACGCAAGTGAGTTTCAGCAAAGCTCAAGGCAGCCTTCGGGCTGCCTTGCTTTTTGGAAGTGATTTGGGTGCGCGGTTCTTAGCGCGCCGCTTTTTTCTCGAAAGTGGCCGGACGGGCGCTGCGGGGAGGGCGTTTGACTCCATCGCGGAGTTGACGGACGTCGATCTTGAGCTCGGAGATGGTTCGGCTCAGAGTGTTGCGATGCATGCCGAGTTCGCGTGCGGCCCGGCACTGGTTGCCCTTATTCTCCTGCAGTACGGTCAAGATGAACCTCTTCTTGAACTCGCGTACCGCTTCTGAATAGAGGATGTTGCTTTTGTACATTTGCATGATGAGGGCTTCGAGCTGATCTCTCACGGCATCTCTCTTTCTAGGTGCAACGCGGCCTCACCAGCAAGCCGCCGTTATGAAAACTATCCGCTGTTTATGAAACCTTCTGCCTTACCTGGCAGGCGCGCCGGATGTCGTGCTCGACGGCTGCCGCTGTTGGCGCAGCATATCCAATCCCTGATAGAACCGGCCGCGTAATTCCGAGGGCGCAACCCAAATCGCAGCCCTGCCGACCACCAGGAAATACGGAGCGAATTCCGAGCCTTCCAGCCACTTCGAAGTGGGCGTGAATGCGGTCATTCCCATCAGCACCACGGCCACGATCAAACCACCCCGAAGCAAACCCAGCGCCGCGCCTAACACACGGTCGACGATGTTGAGCCCGGCTTCCTTAACCGCCCAGCGTGCGATCTTTCCCGCAATGCCCGCCAGAACCAGCACCGACAAAAAAATGATAAGAAACCCGGCAATATCCCCCAACCAAGGTGATTTGAGGTTGGGTCCAAACCAAGCCGATAATCGATGGTACTGCCAAGCGGCCAGCAGATAGGCCAGCACCAGCCCAGCCATGCTGAAAGCTGCATGGAAAAAGCCCTCGGCGGCAGCCTGCGCCGCCGAAACCAGAATCACCGCTAAAATCATCCAATCCGCACCGCTCATGAGAATCTCCCACGCGCGGCTTGACGCCTAAACATCCAACTCACGACCGGTGAGCCGGTGGTACGCCTCGACGTACTTTTCGCCGGTCTTGCGCGCCACTTCGGGGGGAAGCGCGGGGGCGGGCGGTTGCTTGTTCCAGTGAATTTCTTCGAGGTAATCCCTGACGTATTGCTTATCGAAAGAGTCTTGCGCCTTTCCCGGCTTATAGCTGTCCGCCGGCCAGAAACGGGAGGAATCGGGCGTGAGCACTTCGTCGGCCAGCGTGATTCCGGCCGGAGTGCGGCCAAACTCGAACTTGGTGTCCGCAATGATAATGCCCTTGGTGCGGGCATAATCGGAGGCAGTCTTATAGAGCTTCAGGCTGATGTCCCGCAGTTGACGGCTCTCCTCAGGATCGACCAGCTTGCACATCTCCTCGAAGGAAATGTTGATGTCGTGACCGCTGGTGGCCTTGGTCGCGGGCGTAAAAATCGGCTCGGGAAGCTGATCCGATTCTTTCAGTCCGGCGGGCAGGGAAATGCCGCACACCTTACCGCTTGCGTTGTATTCCTTCCATCCCGATCCTGACAGGTATCCGCGCACCACGCATTCGACGGGAAACATCTCCCCCCGCATAACCAGCATGGAACGCCCGCGAAGCTGGTCAGCGTACTTGCGCACGGCTGCGGGATAACGCTCGACATCGGCGGTGATGAAGTGGTTGGGAACAATGTCCTTGAGGAAATCGAACCAGAACAGCGAAATCTGGGTCAGCACCCGGCCCTTGTGAGGAATCCCGGTGGCGAGAACATAGTCGAATGCCGAGATGCGATCGGTGGCCACGAACAGGAGACGTTCGTTGTCCAGACGGTAAACGTCACGCACCTTTCCGCTGGCGTGCAGTTCGAGATCCGGAAAATCAGTTTGCAGGAGAACGGAGTCGAGAAGTTGAGAAGTCATATAAGAATTTTACAGGCAGAAAACGACGCGTATTCTAGCGTGCCAGAAATTTTTGTCAACGACTTCCGTCACCCACACGCAGCCGGGAAGAGATCGCATTCACAGAAAAAAGGTTGACAGCCGCGAGAGTCGGTGGATTCGCTTGTCCGGCAAGGGTTTCGGGGGAATGCCTTTGTGGAAATTCTGAGGATGGCGGAGGATAAAAGAGGCGCAGATGAACTGCACCTCTACGCACTAGCCCCAAAACGCACAGACACCAGCTTCGACACGCCCGGTTCCTGCATGGTCACTCCGTAGAGAACCGGAGCGATGCTCATGGTTTTCTTGCTGTGCGTGATCAACACGAACTGGGTCTGGATACTCATCTCTTTCACCAATTCGGTGAAGCGGCCGATGTTGGCTTCGTCGAGAGGCGCGTCGACTTCGTCAAGAATGCAGAACGGGCTCGGCTGATATTGGAAAATCCCCACCAGCAGCGATAGCGCCGTCAAAGCCTTTTCCCCACCGGAAAGAAGCAGGACGTTCTGCAGTTTCTTTCCCGGAGGCGACGCCACTACATCAATGCCGCTCTCGGCGCTGTTCTCTTCGTCCGTGAGGCGCATGAAGGCGTGACCTCCGCCAAACAGCTTCTTGAAGGTGCTCTGGAAGTTGTCGTTGATCTTGTGGAAGGCCTCTTCGAATTTCTGGCGCGAGAAGACGTCGATTTCCCTGATGGTAGCCTGAGTGTTCTCAATCGAGTCGAGCAGGTCTTTGCGCTGGGTATCGAGGAAAGCGTGGCGTTCCGCCGTCTCTTTGTACTCTTCGAGCGCCATCATGTTGACCGGGCCCATGGCATCGAGACGGGTTCGCATCTCGCGGTAAACCTGGTCCTCGGCCACAAGTTCCTCTCCGGTGGCGATGGGAATCGTAATGTCGGCCATCAGTTCGTGGCGCTGGACCCCCAGATCGTTCAGACAGGTTTCCGCCATGTATTGCGTATCCGATTGCAGTTTGGCCATGGCGGCTGACAGTTCTCCGCGGCGGTCGCGGGCTTGGTCGAGCAACAGCCGAGTCTGGCGCAGGGCTTCGTCGATTTCGCCCAGCCGGGTCCGGACCTGCTCCGATTCAGTTTGGAGTGCAGCGTCGCGCGAGTCGCCGGCGTTCCGCTCGCTTTCCAGTTCGACAAGTTGACTCGCGAGCGTCTCGTTCTCCGCTTCCCGTTGAAGCTTCTCGGCTGCCGAGCCGTCGATCTGGGAGCGTAATGCGGTCACCCGCTCGCTCATCTCGGCGACCAGAGCCTCGATTCGCTGCAGTACGCTGGCAGCGGCGCGATGACGTTCTTCGAGGGTCGCCACCCGGGCCAGGTGCTGAGACGCATTCTCGGCGGCAACGTCACGTGCCACGCGCTGGCCGGCAAGTTGCTCCTGAGCGCTGGCGGTAGTCCGCTCCAGTTCCAGGCGCTGCGCATCGAGGGCGTCGATCTCCGCATGGCGGGCAGTGATCAGACTCTCCTGTTCAGAGCGCTCCAACGCCAGACGTTGCAGTTCATGGCGGCAGGTATTCACGCGTTCGCCGACCCGGTTCATTTCGGATTCGAGTTGCTGCAACAGGTGGCCCGATGTCATGGCCTGCTTTTCCGCCTCCCGCTTTTCCTCTTCCAGACGTTCAAGCAGGGAAGTGAGTTCCTTGATTTCCCGGCCCAAGGTGAGGACGCGCATCTCCTCGTTGCGCAGCGCGCCTTCCAGATCGGTCATCAGGCGCAAAACATCGCGTAATTCGCGCTTCATCGAAAGCGGGCCTTCCGCTCGCTGTTTGCCTCCCGTAACCGTTACGTTGTGGAAGCACTCTCCCGACTGCGACAGGAAGAAGGCGTCGGGATTCGATAGCGCTAGTTCGCGCGCAAAACCCGGATCGGGAACGATGTAGCCGTCACGCAGTTTCGGCAGGATCACTTCCAGCGACTTGCCGAAGCCATCAAGCACGCGGATGGTGTTCTTCAGAGGAACGATCGAGTGGCTGGGCGGCGCATGATGTGCGTTCTCATCCACCACAAAAGAAAACTTCGCTTGTGAATCTTCTGGATGAACCAGGAAAGTGGCCCTGCCATCGACATCCGTACGCAGCAAGCGCAGTCCTTCATCGGCGGCATCCCACGACTTGACCACGATGTAGTTGAGTTCATCGCGCAGGAAATCTTCGACCACGCCTTCGTAACGCCCTTCGACTTCGAGGAAATCTGCCAGGACGCCGACTGGCGCCAGACCGCCATTCATCACACCCGATTGGAAGAGACGCCGGACGGATTCCGTAGAATAGCCGTGCTCGGCGATGACGGCTTCCAACGAGCCTTTCTTGCCGATAGCCGTGGCGAACTCGGCGCGCAGCCCGTCCAGGTGTTGCTTCGCCTGCGACTCCTCGCGGCGGTTTAGTTCTAGCACTTGGCGAGTCTGTCCGATTTCTTCGCTGAGACCCCGCACGCGTTGGGAAACGGTTTCAAATTCCAGAGCCAGTTGGCCACGCTGTCCACCGAAGGCCTCAACCTGGGAGTTTCCAGTCGCGAGCTCGGATTGCAGGCGCTGCGCCTCACGATCGACGGCGGCCAGACGCTCCTCAGCCTGGGTCAATTGGTTCCGCAAGTTGGCCGTGGATGCGACCGCCTGCATGATGGCGATACGCGAGGATTCCTGCTGCCGCTCAAGCTCGGCCAAACTGTTGGAAGCGATAGTCGCTTCCTGCTGGCAGCGGGCGAACTCTTGCTGCGCGGCTGCGACATCGGCAGCCGCCGATCGGAGAATCTGAACATTTGAGTCGCGCTCGGCTTCGAGGTTGGCAAGCCGGCTCTGCGCTTGCGCCAGTTCTGCCTCGGAAGCCGCGGCGCGGACAACTAGTTCCTCACAGCGCTCTTCGTTATGGCGGCGCTGGGCGATGGCGCGATCCGTTTCGAGCTTGATCTGGTTCAGGCGCTCGCGGTTTTCGCGCAGCTCGTTCTCGATAGTGTATCCGCGCTGGGTGCGGTCGCTGTTTTCGGCTTCGAGTTGCTGCACGGATTCGGTCTGCAGGCGCATCTCTTCCGACAGGGAAGCGATGCCAGCTTCGAGTTCCGCATTCTCCCGCTCGAGCTGGGCAAACTTGCTGGCCAGCACCACCCTCAGCTTGGCGCGCATTTCGTCCCGCAGGCGGGCGTAGCGTTCGGCCTTTGAGGCCTGACGCTTAAGCGAGTTCATCTGCCGCGTGACTTCTTCGAAGATGTCGTTCACGCGGTTCAGGTTCTGCTTGGCGTCTTCCAGGCGAGCTTCGGCGAGGCGCTTCTTGGTTTTGAACTTGGTGATGCCGGCAGCTTCTTCAATGATTGCCCGTCGGTCAGTGGGACGGCTGCTCAGAATCTGGCCAATGCGTCCCTGCTCGATGAGCGCGTAAGACTCTGGGCCGAGGCCGGTCCCCATGAACAGTTCCTGAATATCGCGCAGGCGGCAGAGCTTGCCATTCAATAGATATTCGCTGTCGCCGGAGCGGAACAGCCGGCGGGTAACGGCGATCTCACCCTTATGGAACTGCTGCTGATTGAATTTGCGCCGGCGGATCTTAAGCACTACTTGAGGTCCCGCGACTTCGGCTTGCGCGACTTCGGGTGCGGGTTCGCCCTCACACTTCTTCGGTTTTGCCAGGCTGCGCTTCTTCGGTGAGGCGCTCGGTTTCTTCGGCAGCCTGAGCACGGATGGAAGCTTCGTCCCAATCTCCGGTGGGCATGTCGTCTCGGACTTCGATCTCGGTCGGCAGGTTGGCGTCGGCACCGTCGTACTGCTCGGGATCGATGAGGGTCAGCGACACCTCGGCCATGCCGGTGGGCTTGCGGTCGCGGGTGCCGGCAAAGATGACGTCTTCCATGCGCGATCCGCGCAGGGTCTTGGCCGACTGCTCGCCCAGCACCCAGGAGATGGCATCGGCGATGTTCGACTTGCCGCATCCGTTGGGACCGATGATGGCCGCGATACCGTCGCCGTGAAACTTGAGCTCGGTGCGGTCGCAAAAGGACTTGAACCCGAGAATCTGCAGCTTTTTCAGTTTGAGCAACTTCTACTCCTTCGAGAACCGGGGGCCACGGTGTTTACCAGACGGATTCCTCATCCGACGAAAGCGATGCCTGCCGCGCACGATTCCGTCCCCAGGCTGGATAGGGCGGGCACAGATTGAAGCTACTGTACCGACGAAATCCTGCCGGGGTCAAGCATGAAAACACTATATATAGGGTGCCCTTTTGCACAAACCACCTATATTGCACACGTTATGCAGCAAGTGCGCGGGATAAGCGGAGAGGGAAGGAGGTCGGAGGGATGAATCGCGAGAGCGGAAGTAGGGTAGCGCGGCGAATCGGTCAGCGCAAGAGCGATCGTCGGCGAAATCTCATTGCCACATCCTTGGCAATATGACATCTTATAGGATGTCTAATGATAGGCAGAATCGTACTGGACACATCGGTCATCGTTTCTGCGCTCAGGAGCCGGAGCGGCGCGGGGAATGCGGTGCTCCAATTGGTTGCGACCCGTCAATTGCTCCTCTTGATGTCGCCTCCACTCTTTCTTGAGTACGAGGACGCATTGAAACGCCCCGAGCATCGCTTGGTACATGGGCTGACTCTGGACGAAGTCGACGAATTCTTGCGAGAGCTGGCGGCTCTTGTGGAACCGGTTGATCTCCATTTTCAGTGGCGGCCGCAGTCGCGAGATCCGAGTGACGAGATGGTTCTAGAAACAGCGATCAACGGGCGGGCAGAAGCTCTGGTCACTTACAATGTGGTTGATTTTGCCGCGGCAGGAAAGCGCTTCGGAATTCCGATTCTCAGGCCGGGCGATCTTTTGAAAAAGGCGAAACGATGAGCAAGGCAACCTATCCTTTGAAACTGCCACTTTCGATCAAGAAGGCAGCCCAACGGCTGGCCAAGGAAGATGGTGTGTCGTTGAACCAGTGGATCGCGGCTGCGGTCGCTGAGAAAGTCGGGGTAGTGGAAACCGCGGCTGAGTTTTTCGCGAAGCGGAAAGGGAAGGCAACTGGAGATGGGCTGATGAAATTTCTTCGCAAGGCGCCGAATACGGAGCCGGACGCCGAGGATCGGACGCGGTGATCCCTTCGCTCGCGCGACAACCGAGCCGGCTGTCGCCACGTGAGCATCGCCGCTACTGTTCTCGCGGCAAGGCACTGGCCAGCAGGAGAACGGTCCCTCCGAACATAAGCGTATCGAAAAAATAATTCAGGCCTTCGAGGGTGGAGCGTTCCACGACCGCGATTGGCACATAAACGACCAAGATCCCGAGAAGCACGATCAGTCCCGTCCACGTCGCCGCCGTACGGGTCTTCTTGCCGATCAGCAGTAGCATCCCGTGACTGCGTAAACTGCGGCCGTCAGGTAGGTCCAGAGGAGTGCCCGAGGACATACCCAGGAGTCACCAGTTCCAGCGGAATGCCGGGGACATGGTCCGCGTGCAGGAATTGCTCGAAGCTGTAGTAGAGCACCGCGATGGCAATGATGTATCGGGCAATCGTGGCAAAGATGTGCGCGCCGCGCTCGCGCCCCTTGTCACTGAGGCTTGCGGCTAGCGCCAGAGGACCGGCGCCGAAGGAGAGTTCCCGCAGCATGAGCGCGAGGGCGAAGCGATTTCCGGGATTTCGCGCCCAACCCGGGGCATCCATCAGTGAGACGAAAAGGAAAAACGTCAAGGCAAGCAGGCTCGCCGCGAGCCGCGTCTGAATCTTCGTCACCAGGCTCAGCCCGGCTGCGATGAAGCAAGTTCCTATGAAATAGGCCCAAAACACATGCCAGGGAACTACTTTGGGCACCATGGAGGCGATGATCCGGTTGATGGTGAAGTGTTCGGTGCCGAAGGCCGCGATGGGCGCCGCGTACAACAGCGGGCCGAACAGAATCAGCTTGTCGAATCCTTGTGCCTTTTGCCAATCTCCGCGAAGGAATATCGTGACCAGGCCGATGGCAAAAACCGTTCCACCGACAAAATACGACCAGCCTACCTCGCTGGGGATGGTAAAGAGAGCCATGACTGCCGAGGAATTCACCAAGCTGACGCTCATGCTGATTCCTTTCCGCCACGGTGCTAACGTCAGGTCGGTTAGACGTAGTCGAAAGCCAAAAAGGTATCAGCGCGAACCCCTCCCTTTTCGTTAACCAGCAATCACTGAGGATATAAGCGGAGGTGCGTGGAGCACTTGCGCCCAGATAAAAAGGGGACAGCCGAGGCGGCTGTCCCTACATGTTGTGTCTCTGCGACCGGCGACCGGCCGCCCGCGACCTACTTCCCCAGCTTCTCGAAAAACAGGCAGATGCTTTCGATCCCCCGGTGGAAGTTCGGGATGTGGAACTTCTCGTTGGGAGCGTGCAGGTTGTCGTCGGGGAGGCCGAAACCCATCATGACGCTGGGAATCTTCAGCACGTCCTGAAAATCCGTGACGATCGGAATCGAGCCGCCGGAGCGGATGAAGACCGTGTCTTTCTTGAAGATCTCGTGCATGGCTTCGGTCGAGGCCTTGACGTATTTGTTGTCGGTGCCCACGACGCAGGCCGGGCCTTTGCTCCAGACTTTGATTTTGGTATCGATTCCCTTGGGCGTTAGCTTCTTCACGAAGGCGGTGTAGCGCTTGAGGATGTCGTCGGGGTCTTGATTGGGGACCAGACGCATGGAGACCTTCGCGGCGGCTTTTGCCGGGATCACGGTCTTAGCGCCGGGAGCGGTGAAGCCTCCGGGCATGCCGTGGACTTCGAGCGTGGGCCGTGCCCAGGTGCGATAGAGAACGCTGAAGCCGGGCTCTCCGGTGAGGACTTTCGATCCGACTTCTGCCTTGCGATATTTCTCTTCGTTGAAGGGAAGCTTCTTCCAGGCTTTGAGTTCGTCTTTGCTGGGAGCTTTTACTTTGGAATAGAAGCCGGGGATCAGCACTTTGCCCTTCGAATCTTTCAGCTTGCTGATGATCTCGATCAGCGCGAAGAACGGGTTCGGAGCGGCGCCTCCGTACATACCCGAGTGCAGATCGGACTTCGCGCCATAAGCTTCGATCTCGGTGTAGACGAGGCCCCGCAGACCGACGCACAGTGTGGGAAGATCGGGCGCGAAGAGTTCGGTATCGCAGACCAGAGCGAAATCGGCTTTCAGCTTCTGCTTTTGCTTGCGGACGTATTCCGCGATCGACTCGCCTCCGACTTCCTCTTCACCTTCGAAGATGATCTTCACGTTGAGCGGCAGCTTGCCATCGTGCGCTTTCATCAGTGATTCGAGGGCCTTCACTTCCATCCAGAGTTGACCCTTATCGTCGACGGCGCCGCGCGCATAGATATTGCTGTTCCGTTCGGTAGGCTCAAAAGGCGGCGACTTCCACTCGTCGAGCGGATCGGGCGGCTGCACGTCGAAGTGCGCGTACATGAGAACGGTCGGCTTGCCGGGAGCATTGAGCCAGTCGGCATAGAGCAGCGGATGCCCTTTGGTAGGAATGAGTTCGACATTTTCCATGCCGATGCGGCGCAACTCGCTGGCCACGAATTCGGCAGCCTTTTGCACGTCGGACTTGTGTTCTTCGAGAGTACTGATGCTAGGAATGCGGAGCAGATCTTTCAGTTCGTTGAGGAAGCGTTGCTGGTTATCGCGGGCGTAGCTGACTGCAGGGGAAGCCATAGGTGTATCCCTTTCTCGCGTGTGAAGCGGTCGCAATTCTCTTCAAGCGTGACCACAGAAACCCCTCAGTATACTCCGCGCGCGGGTCAGGCATACGCGAGTTTGCGCCGCCGACCGACGAAAGCGGCTGTCAAACAGAACAGAGTCAACAGCAGGTACCGGAGGGGCTGGCTGCTGAGGGGCGTGGTCCCCATAAAGTCCATTCCGGGCACGTGGTTGGCGGGCCCGATATACCACCACACCGTGTAAAGAGCCTCAAAGGGCTTGCTGCTGCCGCTCCAGACCCCGAGCGCAAGAGCCATGCTGGGGATGAACAGCGCTCCGGCAAACCAGGCCAGAAGGCCGTTTCGGTCTCCGGCGATGAGCAGTCGCAGCCCGAGTCCACCTCCGGTGATCATTGCTACCAGCACCCCCGCGCCCCAGACAGCCGGCAACTGGCGAAGCAGAGCGTGATCGGAGGAAAAGATCAGCGACTCCGTCGCCCACCGGGCTTCCCGGGCACCCATCTGCGACCAGAGAAGTACCGGCCACATCCAGGCTGCAATGATGATTCCCCCGCGCGATGCGTCCAAGGGCGAAGCCAGGCAAGCGATAAAAAGGCCCGCCGCCACCACGTACCACCACCATGGGTGTCCCTTAAGCATCAGGCGCAGTTCCGAGATCACCAGATGCAGGAACCTCGCCTCCGCTTTTCCTCGCACCAAGGGAGTGAGGCGGGCGGGATTGGTGGCTGGCGATGAAACGCGAACCACCGGTTCCACGGCCCCATTCGCCGAGGCCGGCAGACCGCTTCGCGCCTTGGGAAACAATTCGCGCGCCGGATCGAAGCGATGAAAGAGGAGTGACGCGAACAGAGCAGTCAATACGGCCCAAAGCAACCAGGTCAGCCTGGCAAGAATCTGGATCGAGTTCCATTTCACGCCATTCCACACGAAGCGTTTGGTAGGTGCATTCTCTCCGATGTTGAGCGCGGAGCCGCCTTTGTAATCGGGATCGGTACTGCGAAGGCTGGTCTGCATCTGGCTCATGACGGAGGCGACGCCCGTGAAGTCCCGGAAATACAGCGAGTCATGATGCGGCGTCCCCATTTCGAGCTCAGAGATGCCGCCGCCCGCGAGCAGCGCTACCCAGACGAAAAAATAGGCGACGTTTCCCACTCCGCCGCGCAACCCCGGCAAGGTCTCGAAGAGAACTGCCAAGGCAGCAGTGAAGGCCATCGCCGGCAACGCAAACAACAACAACGGTGAGAACAGCGCCCAGAGATTGAGGTGTGGATCCTCGGCGCGGAGCAATTGCATGCACAACGCAGCCGCGCCCATCACCAGCACCATGGCCGCGAGCACCGCAAAATTGCTGAGCGCCTTCGCCACCGTGTAGAAGCTCTTGCTCATGGGCGTGGTGGCAAGAATCTGTCCTACGCGCGTCTGCTGGTCCCGCTGGATTGCGTTCTTGACCACATAGAAGCCGATTAGACTGAGAAAACAACTGGCCACGATGCCCATCAGTCCGCCGAGCCATGCAGAGTTGTAGATGCCCCTATAATCGTCGAGCCGCAGCATGATCTTGCCGGTAAACGCCGCATACCCGAGATAGACCGCGAACGCCAGGGTCAGCAGAAAACTGTAGCGCCGCACCCGCTCCAGAAAATCCGCGCGGACCAGGTGATAGAGAACGCGGCCGCGGTTCATGCCGCGACTCCGGCGCGGTGCGCCGACAACGAGAACAGATACGCGTCCTCGAGTGTGGGGGACGCCGGCTGGGCGCCCTTAGGCGGTTCGGGACCGAGAACACGCACGTGCACGCCGTCGCTGCGCCGGATCGTGTTGCTGACCAGGTGCCTCTGCTTGACGGCGTTCAGCTCCGAGCTCGTCACCACCCATTCCCAAACTTTTCCTTCGACCCGCCGCAGCAGTTCTTCGGGAGTGGCGTGCGCGACCAGCGCACCCTGGGAGATCAAAGCAATGTCAGTGGCCGTGGCTTCCACGTCAGAAACAATATGGGTGGAAAGAATCACGATGCGCTCGCCCGAAAGATCAGACAGCAGATTGCGGAAGCGGACACGCTCTTCCGGATCGAGGCCGGCGGTTGGTTCATCCACGATCAGCAGTTGGGGATCGTTCAACAGGGCCTGGGCAATGCCCACTCGCTGCTTCATCCCTCCGGAAAACCCGCCCAACGGACGCTTTCGCACATCCGCCAGATTGACGAGGTTCAGCAACTCGTCAATCCGGCGGCGCGAGGTGACGGCATCCAGCCCCTTGACCGCTGCCAGGTATTCCAGAAACTCCACGGCGTTCAGGTTGGGATAGACCCCGAAATCCTGAGGGAGATATCCCAGGACCGCACGCAGCATGTCGGGATTCGAGGCGATATCGACACCGTTCCAGATGACGCGGCCTTCGGTGGCACGGGTGATGGTCGCCAGAATGCTCATCGAAGTGGTCTTGCCGGCGCCATTGGGGCCGAGCAGGCCAAGCACACCCGGGGCGAGTTCAAGACTAAAGCCACGCAGCGCCCAGACACTTCCGCGGTAGCGTTTGCCGACATTGTCGATCACCAGTTTCAAGCGTCCTCCCCGATGCGGTAGGCTAAAAGACGAATAACACCAGACAAAAGTTCCATGAATCGGTGGCGAATCACCGCCTGCGATTGGCAGGCACAAACCTGGAAGGAGAAAAGGCGGAGAGGTCGTGGTCCGGCGTCACGCCGGTGACCATCTGGGCCATCACCTGCGCGGTAATCGGCGCGAGCAGAATGCCGTCGCGGAAGTGTCCCGCAGCGACGAAATATCCCGGCGTTTCGGTGGCGCCCAGAATCGGCAAATCGTCGGGAGTCCCAGGCCGCAGTCCCGCCCAGTCCTCCAACACGCGAGCATTGGCCAACGCTGGAAACATCTGAATGGCTGCGCGATGCATGCGTTGAATGGTGTCGGGCACAGTGCGCTTGTCGAATCCGGCTTCTTCGACAGTCGCGCCAATCAGAATTCGCCCGTCGCTGCGCGGAACCAGATACACCTCGGGCGAGCGAACCACGTGGCGCAGCTTTGCGGCCTCTCCCACCACCGAAAGCATCTGCCCTTTCACCGGGCGGGTAGGGAAGTCTTGAGGAGGCACCTGCCCCGCCCACGCACCGGCACAATTGACGACGACGGGCGCATGGTAGGTGGTTTTCTCCGTACTTACACCCGAGACGCGTCCGTTTGCGACCAGCACTCCCGTCACTGCGGTGCCCGAGGAAATATCAACGTCGCGATGCTTGGCAGACTTGAGAGCGGCTTTGACCAGGGCACGCGGATCCACGCTGCGCTCTTTCAGGTAGAACGCCGCTCGCTTGGAATCGGCCAGTCCCGGTTCCAATTCAGCCAGAGGCGCCGGTAGCAGGCTCTCTGTCGTGAAGCCCGGTCGTTCAAAGACATGCTCGGGAGGCGGGAACACCAACGTTCCCTGATCGCGCAGATCGACCTCGATCCCCGACTCATCCTGTAATTCGTGCACGAACTCGGGATACATGCGTGCGCTCGCGGTCGCAAGGGGTTGTAGGGCTGCGGGTGTTTCAATTGTGCAGTCGGCGAGCATTCCGGCAGCGGCATAGGAGGCTTCGCGCCCGGGTTCTCCGCGTTCGACCACCAGAACCCGAGCACCGCGTTTCCGTAGCGCGATAGCCAGCGAGAGACCGATGACCCCACCACCGACGATGATGACATCCCAGGTCTTCATTTTCGCCATTGTAAAAGAGTGACGGTGCTAACGCGCGGGAGGCGAGTGTGCATATGCCCGAAAGCCCTCCACGCCAGGTTACTTTCGAACGAACCCTTTTGGGTACGCTGAGTCTACTGTTTACCCACTTATAATCCCCCAAGGCGCGGGCCCTCCCCAAAATCCTTCATGACAACTTCGCAGGAAACGCCGGCTTCCACGACAGCTCAGTCTCCCTGGGTCTACAACCCGTGGCTGGATTTGATTGTGGGATGCGGGGCGTGGTCGGCCCCCTTGCTGCTGCTGACCTACGCGGCGGCGAGTTCAAGCACGCTGGCTTGGTCCGTGGCTTTTTACGGACTGGCGCTGTTCTTCAACTATCCGCACTACATGGCGACGATCTACCGCGCCTACCATACGCGGGCGGATTTCAACCGTTACCGTATTTTCACCGTCCACATCACCGGACTGGTTTTGCTGACGCTCATTCTGTCGCACTTCTGGTTCCGCGCGCTGCCCTGGATCTTCACTCTCTACCTGACGCTCAGTCCCTGGCACTACAGTGGACAGAACTACGGCTTGTTCATGATGTTCGCGCGGCGCGCCGGGGCGCAGCCCTCCAGGAATGAACGCCACGCGCTGTACTCGGCATTCCTGCTGTCCTACTTCATCCTGTTCTTGAGCTTTCACACCGGACCGTCGAACGATCCGCTCTTCATTTCAATCGGAATCCCCAGCCATGTCAGTGCGATTCTCGTACTGCCGTTGACCATTGCGTTCATCGCAGCTTCGGCTTTCGGCTTGTCCGGATTGGCCGAGCAAGTGGGATGGCGTCCGCTGCTGCCCTCGCTCACGCTGTTCTCGACCCAGTTCATCTGGTTCCTTCTGCCCACGGCCTTATCCCTTGGGGAACGCCTGCGGATTCCGCAGAGCCGCTACAGCACCGGGGTGCTGGCCGTCATGCACTCGGCGCAATATCTCTGGATCACCAGCTACTACGCACGCCGCGAAGCCAAAGCCGGCGGCGAGGCCCGTTGGCGGCCCTTCGCGTACTTTGGTGTGCTGATTGCCGGTGGCATCGCTCTCTTCATCCCTGGGCCGTGGCTTGCCAGCAAGCTGTTTCATTATGACTTCACCGCCAGCTTCCTGATCTTCACTGCGCTGGTCAACCTGCACCATTTCATTCTGGATGGCGCCATCTGGAAGCTGCGGGATGGACGGATCGCCGCCGTCCTGCTCAACTCCAAGGAGCGCTTCGCCAATGTAACCGACGAGGCCGGCACCCGGGCGGTTTCGGGATTGCGGTGGCTGGTAAGCAGTTCACCAGGCGCGCGCCGTTTGCGCGTGGGCGCCGCTTTGGCTCTCCTGGCCTTGGGCACGGTCGATCAGTTTCGCTATTACCTCGTATTACACGGCGAGAATCTTGCCGACCTGCAACGGGCCGCGGCGATGAATTCTTTCGACAGTTCGCTCGAAACACGTCTTGGCCACAAGGAACTGGAGATGGGGGACACGCAGGACGCGGTCGTGGCGCTGCAAGAGGCCCTCCGCGTAAATCCCGCGGCGCCCGTACCGCGAAACACGCTCCTGAAATATCTGACGGACACTCAGCGCTATCGACAAGCCTACGAGCTGACCAAGAGGTCCATCCGGTACTCACCCAACGATGTCGACCTGCTGGTGGATCACGGCATTCTGGCTGACCGCTTGGGACATCCCCAGGAAGCCGTGAACAGTTGGCAGCAGGCCTTGGGCGTTGACCCGTCGCAACTCCGCGCGCATCTCTATCTGGCGAATGAGTTCGACAAGCAGGGAAACGCGACAGCAGCCATCCCACATTACGTTATGTACCTCGATCAGTTGACAGGTGAGATCACGCCGCCTCCGGCCCGCGAAACGATTGCGGTCGTGCTTCGGCTGGCGCAGTGTCAGATCAAGGCCAATCGCCCCGGGCAGGCGGAGATTTCTTACGCATTGGCGCAAAGGATTGCCGCCGAAACGAAAGACCACAAGCTGGAAAGTTTCGCCGCCGTCAGCCGTGCCTCCCTTGAAGCGGGCCAGGGCCAAAAAGGGAAGGCTTTGCATTTTTATCAGTACGCTCTGAAGATCGACGACAGCCTCGACGACCCTCGAAGCGAGGCCGCCGATTGGTATGGCTATGCCCTTTTCTTGCGTGACGCAGGATTTGATCCCCGGCTGGCATATGCCTCGCTGCTGAAAGCGGAATCGCTGATGCGCTCCTCAGAGGATACGGAGGACGCGAAGCCCATTACGCAAGCTCGCCTCGACTTGGAGAAAAAACTGTCGGGGAAGGCGACTGCCATCCAACACAACCTTCAACCGGTTCTCCATGAGGCGTTAACCGTCTCCGCTGATTAGCGAAGGCTCAGAGCCGGCTGAGAAAATCCACCACTTCCGGATCACTCCAATCCACCGATCCAATAAACTTGCGCTGCAGAATGCCCTTGCGGTCGATGATGTAGGTCTCCGGGTACTTGAACGTACCATAGAGATCGCTGCTCTTCATATCCGGGTCGCGGACGGTGAGCAGGTTCACGTCGTGATCTTTCAGGAACTTGTGGTAGGCGTCACCGTCTGCGTCCAAACTGACGGCGAGCACGACGATACCCTTATCCTTCAGGCGGCGCTGCATTTCTATCAGCGACGGCATCTCCTCAACGCAGGGCGGGCACCAGGTCGCCCAGAAATTCAGCACCACCACCTTGCCGCGATAGTCGCTGAGCGTGAGTTTGCGGTCCGCGTCCTGAACCGTGAAATTGGGGGCAGCGGTACCGATTCGCGGTGGACGGGTGCCGCTATAACATCCGGCCAACATGAGGGTTGCAACAGCAATCAGAAGAGCGCGGGGTCGCACCTAGATATAATACCTAATTCAGCCTATGGTGGCGCCAGAACCAGTCTCGAACCGGCCGGTAGTCTCCGTGATCATTCCGGCACGCAACGAAGAAGCCTCGCTCGGCGCGTGCCTGCAGTCGCTGGTCGAGCAGACCGGACTGTTGTTCGAAATCATCGTGGTCGACGACGAATCGACCGACCGCACCCGCGAAATGGCCGCGTCGTTTCCCACGGTAAAGGTAATTCCGGCCCCCGCGATTCCCCCTGGGTGGAGCGGGAAAAATAACGCGGTCACCGCCGGAGCGAAACCAGCGAAAGGTCGGTGGCTCTTGTTCACGGACGCCGACACCGTGCATCGTCCCGGATCGCTCGCCCGCAGCGTGACCGAAGCCGAACAGCAGAAAGCAGCTTTGCTTTCTTATTCTCCGGAACAGGAAGTTCATGGAGTATTGGAGAAAGCAGTCATGCCCGTAATCTTCGCCGAACTGGCCGCGACCTACCGCCCATCCCAGGTCAGCGACCCTCGATCTTCCACGGCAGCCGCCAACGGCCAGTATCTGCTGATATCGCGCGAGGCATACGAGGCGGTGGGCGGCCATGCCGCTGTCGCCACCAGCCTGCTCGAAGACCTGGAACTGGCCCGGAGAGTCAAGAAGTCCGGCCGCAAAATCTTCTTCCGCTATGGAAGCGATGCGGTCCGCACCCGCATGTATCGCAGTTTCGCGCAACTGCGAGAAGGTTGGACGAAGAATCTGGCGCTGCTGTTCTCCTCGCCGGTGCGTCTCGCCGTCTTGCGTTCGCTGGAGTTTGTTCTGATCGCCGGCAGTGGAGCTCTGGCCATCACGGCGCTTGCCGGTCGCCGCTGGTTGGCGGCTGGTATGCTTGCCGCGCTGGCCGTCCTTCTCTACGCATTTCTTCTCCAGCGAATCCGTAAAGCGCATTTTTCGTGGGACGCCAACGCCCTCTCGCTTTTCGGGCTCCCGCTGTTTGCCTATCTCCTGCTTCGCTCTGTACGCTCGTATAAGAACGGTCGCGTCAACTGGAAGGGAAGACAGTACACCACGGAAGAGAACGTGACGTGCGCTCCGCACGAAAGCCGGCAAATTGCCGGCACAGTTTCGAACTAAAGGAGATCATGGTCTATCTGACACGCAAAGCCGAATTTTCGGCATCGCACTACTACAACAATCCGGAATTCACCCCCGACGAGAACCGGCGGATCTTCGGCAAATGCAATAACCCCAACGGCCACGGTCACAACTACACGCTGGAAGTCACGGTTAAGGGGAAGGTGGATCCGCGCTCGGGCTTCGTCGTCGATCTGAAGCACCTCAAGGAGATCCTCAATCGGGAAGTGCTCGACGCCATGGACCATCGCTTCCTGAACAAGGAGGTGCCCGAGTTCTTCACTCGTATTCCGACCACCGAGAATCTCGCCATCGCGGTCTGGCAGCGTCTTGCGCCCAAATTAGAGTCGGCACAATTACACCGCGTGCGCGTTTATGAGACGCCCGATCTTTTCGTCGATTTCTACGGGGAAGCATGAAAGCGCACCTGACGCGGCGGTACCGGTTTTCGGCCTCGCATCGCTTGCATAGCGACGCGATGTCCGCGGAGGAAAATGCCTCTACCTACGGCAAGTGCAACAACCCGCACGGCCACGGGCACAATTACATGCTCGAGGTCACGGTCAGCGGACCGGTCGACGAAAGCACGGGGATGGTTTGCAACCTGGTCGATCTCGATGGCGTGGTTCAAAACCAGGTGCTGGAGCGCTTCGATCTGCAGAATTTGAACCTAATGAACGAATTCGCGGAGAACGTGCCCACCACGGAAAACCTGTGCCAGGTCATCTACGATATTTTGCAGCGAACCTTTGATAACGCACATCTTGAGAAGGTACGGATCGAAGAGACTATGCTGAATTCGTTCGAATACGCCGGGAAGGGAAGTGATTTGTAATTTGGTAATCGGATAATTTTGTAATTTGAGACCCCGTTTTTCGCTTGCTAAATTACCCGATGACAAAATTACTGAATTTGAGCAGGTCCTATGACACAGTCCGTTGCATCCACAACCTTGACCAGCGCGACCTTCGAAGAGTTGGTGCGCGAGATGATCGTGCGTTTGGGCGAAGATCCCGCCCGCGAAGGCTTGACCCGCACCCCGGAACGAGTGCACCGAGCCTATGAACACCTCACCCGGGGATATCACGAAGACCCGCAAGCGATGCTGAAGAATGCGCTTTTCACCGTGACCTACGACGAAATGGTCATCGTTAAAGATGTCGAGATGTTCAGCCTCTGCGAACATCACATGCTGCCGTTCTTCGGCAAGGTTCACGTCGCCTACATTCCCAACGGCAAAGTCATCGGTCTGAGCAAGATTCCGCGCTTGATCGAGATCTTCGCGCGCCGCCTCCAGATCCAGGAGCGTCTCACCACGCAGATCGCCGAAACCATTCAGAAGGCCATCGAACCCCAGGGTGTTGGAGTGGTCATTGAAGCGCGCCATCTCTGCATGATGATGCGCGGCGTAGAGAAACAACATTCGGCGGCTGTCACCTCGTCAATGCTGGGATGCTTCCGCGAGGAGCAGGAGACTCGCTCCGAATTTCTGTCCCTGATCCGCGCCCGCGCCAACGGCGTGTAACGCGCAACCAAAAGCTTGGCGAGAATCCTCACATCCCGTTTGAAAGGGAAAGTAGCCCTCGTCACCGGAGCCAATCGCGGCATCGGTTGGGCGATTGCGCGCGCACTAGCGGCTGAAGGCTGCAACCTTGTCATCACCGCACGGGACCAGAAAAAACTCGACGCGACCAGCAGGGAACTGCGGCGCCTGAAAATTGCTGTCCTCTCCCAGGCTTGTGACGTTCGCGATCCCGACGATGTCCGCGAACTCCTCTCGGCGGTGAAGAAGCGATTCCGCCGCGTCGATATTCTGGTCAACAACGCAGGCGTCGGACACCGCAATCAAGGCGTGGCGGAACTGTCTTACGAAACCTGGCGAGAAGTGATCGAAACCAACCTGAATGGCATGTTCCTGGTCACCCACTTCGCGCTGCCGCTCATGAGACGCGGCGGAGCCATTGTGAATAATCTTTCCATCGCTGCAAGGCGCGTGTTTCCGGGTTCCTCCGCTTACAACGCATCCAAGCATGGCGCGCTCGGACTCACCAACACCTTGCGCGAGGAACTCCGCCCCAAGGGGATCCGGGTCATCGCCCTCCTGCCCGGCGCTACCAATACCGCGATCTGGAAGACCCTGTGGCCTGAAGCTCCCCGGAAAAAAATGATCGCCCCCCGGACCGTAGCGACAGCTCTGGTTGATGCACTGGCGCTTCCCGCTAAGAGCACAATGGAAGAGTTGGTGCTGCTACCGGCAGCGGGAACGCTTTAGCCGCGAGTCTTAGTAAGCCCCATAACGCGAGCGGTACGGGCGCTGCGGCAGGAGTTTGATCAGAACAATCCCTGAGACAAAGCCTCCCACGTGCGCCCAGAAGGCGATCCCGCCTCCACTCTGGCTGGTGACGGCAATCGAAGTCGCGGCCCCGCTTAGAAACTGCACCAGGAACCAGTAACCGAGCACGATCCACGCCGGAAGCCACCAGAAGGTGAAGATGATGATCAGGGGCACAATCGTCAGCACGCGCGCCTTGGGATAGAGCACAAAGTAGGCGCCCATGACTCCTGCGATCGCTCCACTGGCGCCAACGCTTGGGATGGGAGAAGCCGGGTTCAGCAGAATGTGCGCGACAGAAGCCGCAATTCCAGTGACCAGGTAGAACATCAGATAGCGGAAGTGTCCCAGATAGTCCTCGATGTTGTCGCCGAAGATCCACAGTACCCACATGTTCCCGATGATGTGCAGCCATGAAGCGTGTAGAAACATGGAAGTGAGAATGGGGATAAAGGCCCCCACAACGTTGACATGCCCGGAACCGCCCAAAAGTGCGGTAACGTGTCGCGGCACTACGCCGAACTCATAGATCAGGGCGTTGAGCTCGCCCTGGCTCTGCCTCCCCATCGTCCATTCGAAAAGGAAGATCACGGTATTGAGGGCGATGAGAAAATAGGTGACATACGGCGTGCTGAAGCGGGGCGTATCGTCGCGGATGGGGATCATGGAGGATTTGCGTGCGTAGGCGATCTGGACTTTTGATAGTCTAGAGCCGGGCGACGCCTGCTGCGAACCAGCGTCTAAATTACCAAATCGATTGCCCAACTACGAAACCACAGTATGAACGGTGTTCTGGTCATCGACAAACCTGCCGGGATGACTTCTCACGATGTCGTTAACCGCGTGCGCCGCAGCCTGCAGCAGCGCGCGGTGGGACATCTGGGGACGCTCGATCCCCTGGCTACCGGCGTATTGCCGCTGGTCACCGGCACCCTGACACGCTTGGCGCAGTTCTATACCTCGTCGGAAAAGATCTACGAGGGAACCATTCGCTTCGGTTTTGCCACCGATACCTACGACGCTGAAGGAACGCCGGCCGGCACGCCTCAAATAGTTCAAGTGTCACTTGAAGACATACGCGAGCTCGCCCTGGCTTTCCGCGGAACCATTGAGCAGATGCCGCCCCCTTTTTCGGCGAAGAAAATCCAGGGAGTCCCGGCTTATAAGCTGGCTCGCAAACAGAAAGAGGTCCCTCTGAAGGCGGTACCGGTAGAGATCAAGGAGTTCGAGATTCTTAGCGCTGAGGGCGATCGGGTAACCTTCCGGGCGCGCGTTGCCTCCGGAACTTACATGCGGTCGGTGGCTCACGATATGGGTCAAAAGCTGGGCTGCGGCGCTCATCTGGAGGCGCTCCGCCGCACCCGCGTTGCAGAGTTTGATCTCTCCAGCGCTCATACTCTCGAAGAAGTGGATGCCGCGTCGAAAGACGGTGCCGTGGAGGAACTGTTCCTTCATCCCCGAAAGCTGCTCCCGGAATTCCCGTCGGTCACGGCCACCGAAGAGGCGGCTGCGAGAATTCGCAACGGCCGCACGGTAAACCTGCCGGAACTCTCCCGCAGCCGCCAGGTCAAGGTGTTCTACGGACAGGGCGAGTTGATCGCAATCGCCACTCGTGTAGCAGGGAGTCTGTTTCATCCCAAGATCGTTCTGGTTGCCGAGCGCACGCCGCAGCCCGCAGGAGCTTCGACCGACAGGGAATAGACGTTGCGAGGAATTCTCCTGGCATGGATTATCATCAGGGTATGCCGACCTTAGCGATCTCCGCGCAGCGCCCCCAACCTGACGAACACAATCCTTATTACTCCCGCTACATCGCCCTGGTGCCGGAGGCTGATATCGTGGCCACTCTTCGAACCCAAGTAAAGGAAACCGAGACGATCTTCCGGCGGCTCACCGAAGAACAAGGGAATTACCGCTACGCACCGGACAAATGGAGCGTCAAGGAATTGCTGGGGCATCTCAGCGACACTGAGCGCGTCTTTGCCTATCGCGCCTTGCGCATCGCGCGCAACGACCAGACCCCGCTGGCAGGCTTCGAGCAGGACGACTATGTGCGCTTCGGACCCTTCGCTCAGCGTTCCTTGGTAGAAGTGATCGAGGAATTCGTTGCGGTCCGTCAGTCCAGCTTGTGCCTGTTTGGGCAACTCGACGAGGCCGCATGGAAGAGACGAGGAACCGCCAACAACTCCGCCGTTTCCGTCCGGGCCGTCGCCTTCATCCTGGCAGGTCACGAACTCCATCACCGGAGAATCCTCCGGGAAAAATACGGACTCTAGTACCCCTCCTGCGCCTATCCGAAGAGATAGTCGAACTATCCGACTGTGCTTTAAATCCCTATCTTCGTTGACCTCTGGTTCCGGCCGGCATGTGCTCGAATCTCGCATCTCTTGGGGATTTGCCTTCATTTCGTATAACTGAGACCTGTCGACGGAAAGTGGCAGAAGGCTTGCTTTCACTGAGGTGTGGGAGGCAACTGTGTCCATCACCGAGCAATGGGAGGGTTTCGTGAGTACCGGCACTTCTGGATGGGTTCCAGCCAAGCGTTTGCCAAAGAAGGCCCTGCGAGGAGACTTACACACCCTCGTCAGCGGCCGGTTCGAGGACGGTTCAGCGACCATTCAGATTTACTGGTGCGAGCGAGCGGGCGACGGAACTCCGGGGAACCATGCCTCCTGGACACCTTTTCAGCTTGGCGCCAATCAACCACAGCAGCGGGAGTAAAACTGTCGGCGGCGGCGCCACGATTCCGGGAGGCTCACGGCGGGGAATGGACTGCCAATCGTGAGAGTCCCAGGTCGAGCACCGAGGCGTTGGGAGACGCAGGTGCGTCGCCGGTAGTTTATTTATGTCCGATAACAGGTATTATGTAAAGTCAGACAGAAGACTGGGTAGCGACTCTCACTTCCGACCGTTTGCTTCCTTACATCTTGTATCGTCCCGTATCTTCGTCGCTCAGGCCTTCGAGCCACTTGCGCAGTTCTTCGCTGGTGACACGGTCAGAAACATTGGCAGCTTGTTTGGAGTTCTTCAGAACCTCATCTTCTACGTAGATTGGGCAATCCACGCGTAAAGCCAAGGCCAGCGCGTCCGATGGGCGCGAATCAATACTGATCACTCGGCCCTCCCGCTCCAGCCAGATCACCGCGAAAAAGGTGTCTTCCCGCAATTCGGTCACGACCACCTTGTGAACATTCGCGGCCAGTCCTACGAGCACATTCTTGATCAGGTCGTGAGTCATGGGGCGCGGGGTGGTGACTTTCTCGATCTCGAGGGCGATCGCGTTGGCCTCGTAGATTCCCACCCAGATCGGCAGTACGGTGTCCGTGCCCACGTCCTTCAGGATCACGATGGGCATATTGGTCACCGGATCCATCATCAGCCCCCGAATTTTCATCTCCACTTCCATCACAACCCCCGCCAACATTGACGAAGCGCGATTTACCGCGGTCGGATTCCTACCCGTAAACCAAGCTTCCTTCGCCCCTTATATCACCATTTGCCCCAAAAGGCTGTTTGGAAAACACTCGGTGGTAACCACCGGAACATAGCTGCCGGCAGCAGGAGCGACACTCTCCGGTGCGGTGAAATTCAGCACTTTGTTCTGCGAAGTGCGCCCGGCCCACTGCTTCCGGGCTTCGTTCCTGCCTTCAACCATCACTTCAACCACCTGTCCCAGATGCCGCTGGTTGCACCGCTTCTGAATCTCCCGCTGTTTCTCCAGCAAAACCGCCAATCGGCGCGCCTTTTCTTCGTCGGGAATCGCGTCTTCCAGTTTCAGCGAGGGCGTGTTGGGCCGGGGAGAATACTTGAAGCCAAAGACAGCATCGCATTCGACTTCTCGGAGCAAAGAAAGCGTTTCCTCGAAATCCGACTCGGTCTCTCCCGGAAAGCCCACGATAATGTCGGTGGTCAAGCTGATCTCTCGCTTCGCAGCCCTGATCCATCCGACGCGCTCTAGATACTGCTCGCGCGTGTAAAGCCGCTGCATGGCATCCAAGATTCGGGTAGAACCGCTCTGCACCGGCAAGTGCACGTGATCGCACAATGTCGGCACGGCATCGATGGCGTGCACGATGTCCGCTCCGAAGTCTCGCGGATGCGAAGTCGTGAAACGTACCCGCCGGATGCCCGCTACCTCTCCCACCGCTGCCAGCAGTTCGGCAAAGGTCTTCCTGCCCGACGGATCCTTGTAAGAATTCACGTTCTGGCCCAGCAATTGGATTTCGCTGTAGCCCAAATCTGCCATCTGACGGGCTTCGGCCAGCACCGACTCGGAAGTCCGGCTCCGCTCCTTGCCTCGCGTAAACGGAACCACGCAGTAGGCGCAAAACTTGTCACAGCCTTCAATGATGGTGATGTATCCGCGATGCGGATTGGTCCGCGAAGTGAATTCCGTCTCGAAGCACTCGTCGGTCTGGCGGTCATCGAGGCCTGTGACACGCCAGTTCCCTGCCTCGATCTGCACCAGCATCTCCGGCAGATTCCGATACGAGGCCGAACCACACACCAGCGATACGTGCGGCGCGCGCTCGAAGATCTTTTCGCCTTCCTGCTGCGCCACGCATCCCAGCACCCCGAAGCGCTTGCCCTCTTTCAGCAGCTTCTTGTAGTCCGCCAGCCGATGGAACACCTTCTGCTCCGCCTTGTCGCGGATCGAACAGGTGTTGTAAAGAATCAACCCGGCTTCTTCCACCGTCGGAACTTGGCGGTAGCCCTCGGAGACCAGCGTGCCAATGACCTTTTCCGAGTCGTGGACGTTCATCTGGCAGCCGAAAGTCTCAAGGTAAAACGTTTTGGAAGTGTTTTCCGCCATCCGCTTTTCAGTATAACGCAGCTCGAACCGCCTCCATCTTCCCCGGACCTCGCGCGCACACCCATTCTTTTTGCTAGCCGAAGTCCCTTTTCTCCCGTCTATCTGTTTGCCGTTTCAACCAGAGGAGAACCCTATGTCCGTGAGATCGATCGCCGTCATGATTCTGCTGCTGTCTCTGCCGGTTCTGTCACCGGCGCAGGAAAAAGCCACTAAAACGCCACCTACTCTGAAGAGCATTCTGCTCGAACAATTGCGCACCACCCATAACGAAAAGGACTGGTTCGTGGATGGCAATACCGCCGTCGCCGGACTGAGCGCCGAACAGGCGAACTGGACACCCAAGCCCGGAATGCACTCCGTCGGCCAACTTGCCTATCATCTGGTCTTCTGGAACCAGCAAGTGCTGGCCAAGCTCCGGGGAGAGACTCCAGCGAAGTTCGACGGGAATAACGACGAAACCTTCAACAACTTCGACAGCAAGAAGTGGTCCGAGGTTGTCCAACAACTGGATCAGGTGATGAAAGACCTGGAACACGAAGTCGAAACCGCCGACGATGCGAAGCTGCAAAAGGCGGCTTCAACCATCGCTCACGTGGGCACCCACAACGCCTATCACATTGGCCAGATAGTCTACGTACGCAAGCTGCAGGGCTCCTGGAATCCCGAAAAAGGAGTGAAGTAAGAAACATCCGCCCAAACCCAAGAAGGTTGCTGGCGCGGCGCCGCGACAGGGCCGCGCCTTCCTTCCCTACCGCGTATCGACCGTTTTCCCTTCTTCGACGTACGCCTGCATCCAGGCGAGCACGCGAGTCCATCCTTTCGAGTGATCCACCGCGTCTTGGGGAGCATCGGCAAAACCTTCATGGCGCACTTTCACCAGCGTGCCGGTTCCTGCCTTCTGCGGACCGCGATGTTGCAGGCCGTGAACTTCACGCGGCTCCAGCTCCCAGCGCACTACCGTCTTCAGTGAGCTGCTCCAGCTGGCGATCCAGGTGTGAACCAGCAGGCGCGGCGGATCGACTTCCAGATACTCCCCATCCACGCGGAAGGCTTTGCCATCTACCCCCGCACCCACGCTGGACCACGTGCCGCCCTTACGTAGATCGTTCTTCCACTCGGTGATGCGGTACATATCCTTTTGCCCCCACCACTGCGGCATCTGACGGGGATCCGAAATCGCTTGAAATACGCGTTCCGGCGGTGCGGCGACGAAAACCTCCGCGACAATCGCATCTTGGTCTGGGGTAACGGCTACCGTGGCCATCAAGCATCTCCTTTCTGTTGCCGTGCGTAACGCTGCTTATTCCTGACTGCGCTTCACCGTTAGCTCTTGCGGTGCAAATCGAAGTGCGCGGTCTTGCTTTGACCGTCCTTGGTCCAAGTCCATTCTTCGCTGTAGTGATCGGCATCGGCAAAGGTAAATACGGCGTGATGCATATGGCCGGCCTGCGGACTCGCGAGATTCGTGGCGTCAAGGAAGTTAAACGTCATGGTCTTCCCATCGGGCGAAAGGCTCGCGATCATGCGTGGCTGGTTCCCGGTTGCGCAGTAGTGCGTCATGAGCAGCTTGTCTCCGTCCACGGTGTACATCGTTACCATCGATTCGTGCGTGGCGTCGGCCATGACCGCCGTGCCGCTTGAGACCACGCTATATGTCGTAGTAACGACTTCGCCGTCCGCCATCTTCCCTTCCCAGGTTCCCGCCATCGATTTCAGTTTGTCGAAGGACTTCTGCGCGTCGGACTGCGCGACTGCCGCAGCGGTTGCGAACACCAGCATCAGGCACATAGCGTAGCGAATAGCTTTCATGTTGTTCTCCTTGTGGTTGAAGTTGCCGGACCCGCCGGCGTCTGCAGTTCTACTACTCGTCTTCCCGAAATCGTTTTCGGTGCTTCTGTTGACTCTCTTTGGCATACTCCGCTTCCACGAACGCCTTCAGGTTAGTCAGACTGTGCGTCCAGAAGACGCGGTATTGCTCCAGCCACGAATCCACCGCCTTCAGGGGCGCGGGATTGAGACTATACAAGCGGTTTCTCCCCTCGCGCCGCTCTTCCACCAGGTGAGCCCGCCGCAGCAACCGCAAATGCTTCGAGATGGCCGGCCGCGAGACGGTGAACGACGACGCAATCCGGCCCGCCGGCTGGCTGCCCGCGCGCAACAGGTCCAGCACCGCCCGCCGGGTAGGATCGGAAAGCGCGTGGAAAGGTGGCCGCCGATGAATATGTAACCGATCGGTTCCGCATAATGCGTAACTCTACGGTTACATGATGCGCCTGTCAACAGGATTTTTTCGATTTCTCGCCAAGCCCGGTTTCGCACAGCAAAGCGTGCTAAACTCCGCCGCTATCAGGAGGGAATGTCATGGCAAAGGAAATGCGTTGTGGCGATGTGGTGCCCGGATGCGATTTCGTCGCGCGCGGCGATTCTGAACAGGAAATCCTCGAGCAAGCGGCCGCTCACGCCAGTGCAGCCCACGGCGTAAACGAGATCACCCCGGAACTCGCGGAGAAAGTGCGGGGCGCAATCCGCGACGAGGCGGCCTGAGAACCTCAACGCATAGAGGTTACTGGCGCCCGTTCCGGACTAACTCCAGAAACGCCCGATGTACTCGTGTGTCTTCCGACAACTCGGGATGGAATGTCGCCGCCATGGTCCTTCCCTGCCGCACCGCTACGGGATCACTTCCCTCGGTGGCAATCACTTCCACCGCGGGACCGACGCGCTCAATCTTCGGAGCGCGAATGAACACCATCTCGATCGGAGAATTGCCCAGCATCCCTTCACGGATAGAACTGTCGATCTGGCGGCCGTAGGCGTTGCGCCGGATGCCGATATCGAGCGCTCCCAGGCCAGCCTGCTTCGGATTTTCGACTTCGTTCGCCAGCAGGATTGCGCCGGCGCAGGTTCCAAACGTGGGCTTTGCGCGCACGAATTGCTTCAGCTTTTCGAATCCCTCTTCGCCCAGCAGCTTCAGAAACGTGCCAGACTCCCCGCCGGGGATGACGAGGCCGTCGATCTCATCGAGTTGTTCCGGCTTCTTGACGAGCACCACATCGGCCCCGAGCTCTTCCAGCCGGCGGCGGTGCGCGTCAAAATCACCTTGCAGAGCCAGGACCCCTATGGTCATTGCGTCCTTTTCGCGAGCACTCAGCCGTCAGCGTTCAGCCAACGAGAGGGCCAAGTACTTGGCTGAGTGCTGACGGCTGAGTGCTGAGTGCTGAGTGCTGTCTCCTACCATCCCCTGGTTTGCAGCATGTGCGCTTCATCCAGCCCCGAGATCGCCAGGCCTTTCATCGCGCCCTGCAGGTCTTCGCTGACTTCAAGCAACACTTTAGGATCGTTGAAGTGCGTCGCCGCCTTCACAATCGCCTTCGCGCGCTTCTCTGCCTCGGCGGGATCGGCGAACTCGGTCGAGTTCTTCATGAAGATGCCCGAACCGACGAACACCGCTTCGGCACCAAGCTGCATCACCAGCGACGCATCCGCCGGGGTGGCGATCCCGCCCGCGGAGAAGTTCGGCACCGGCAGCTTCCCTGCCTTGGCGACCATGCGAATCAGTTCATACGGCGCTCCATGTTCCTTCGCCTTGGCGTAGAGTTCCTGTTCGCTCAGCACCGTCAGAATTTTCATCTCCTGCACGATCTGGCGAATGTGCTTCACCGCGTGCACCACGTCTCCCGTGCCCGCCTCGCCCTTGGTGCGGATCATGGCCGCGCCCTCAGCGATGCGCCGCAGCGCTTCGCCCAGGTTGCGTGCGCCACATACGAATGGCACCTTGAAGGCATGTTTGTCGACGTGATGGGCCTCGTCGGCGGGCGTGAGCACCTCTGACTCGTCGATGTAATCGACCCCCAGCTCTTCCAGAATCTGCGCCTCGGCGAAATGTCCGATGCGGCACTTGGCCATGACCGGAATCGAAACCGCGGCCATGATTTCCCGTATCTTCTTCGGCGAAGCCATGCGCGCCACCCCGCCTTCGGCGCGAATCTGCGAGGGCACCCGTTCGAGCGCCATCACCGCCACCGCACCGGCCTTCTCGGCGATTTCCGCCTGCTTGTAGTCGGTGACGTCCATGATCACGCCGCCCTTCAGCATCTCGGCCAGGCCGGTTTTCAGCCGCAAACTCGTGGAATTTCCGTTGTTTTCTGACATAAGTCCTCTCTTCGATAACGACCGTGCCCATGATATCCGCAGAATGGATAGCATGAAATATCCATTTAGGCTATTCTAACCATACCACTTCCAATGCCGAAGCAATCCAGCACGCTGCCGCTGAACCTGCAGGCGCCGCCCCCGGGCACGCCGCTCTATCGCTGGTTCTACGACGAATTGCGTGCCGCCATTCTCGCCGGACGCCTACCCTCGGGCGCGCGTCTTCCGGCCACGCGCGATCTCGCCCGGCAATACGGGTTGTCGCGCCCCACCATCGTCACCGCTTTCGAGCAGCTTCGGTCGGAGGGATATGTGGAAGGCCGTGTCGGATCCGGCACCTACGTCAGCCAGACGCTGCCAGATGCGCTGTTGCATGCGCCGCGTGCAAAGTCCACCGCCCGGGCACCCTCGCTTCATGTCCGATTTTCCGCCTACGCCCGGCGTCTGCCTCGCTTCACACGCGCTGAGTTTCGTCCCGTGCGCGCCTTTCGCGCCAACTATCCTGCCCTCGATGCCTTCCCTACCAGCCTGTGGGCCCAAGTCGCTGCCCGCCGCCTGCGCCGTGCTTCGGTGCAGTTGCTGGGCGGAGGCGAGGCGCTCGGCTATCGTCCCTTGCGCGAAGCCGTGGCCGAATATCTGAACACGTCGCGCGGGGTGAAATGCTCGGCCGACCAAGTGCTGATTATTTCCGGCGTGCAGCAGGCGCTGGACCGCGCCGCCCACCTGTTGCTGAACCCGGGCGATCCGGTATGGATCGAAGAGCCCGGTTACCCCGGCGCCGCGCAGGCCTTCCAGGCGATTGGAGCGAAGGTCTGCCGGGTCCCGGTCGACCCCGAAGGTTTAAATCTGGAAGACGGCCGCCGTCGCTGGGACTCGCCGCGCCTGGTGTATGTAACACCGGCCCATCAGTTTCCCCTGGGCATGACCATGAGTCTGGCGCGCCGCCTCTCGTTGCTCGCCTGGGCGCGGCGCGCGGGAACCGTCATCTTCGAAGATGACTACGATTCCGAGTATCGTTACTCGGGACGTCCCATCCCGGCGTTGCAGGGACTCGATCCCGCGGGTGTCGTAATTTTTGCCGGCAGCTTCAGCGATGCGCTCTTTCCCGGCCTCCGCCTCGGCTACATGGTGGTTCCGCTCACCATGGTTGACCTCTTTGCCGCCGCCGAATCAGTCAGCACCCATCATCCGCCCCTGATTGATCAAGCCGTTCTTTGTGACTTCATCACGGAAGGGCACTTCGCCCGCCACGTGCGCCGCATGCGTGAACTCTACGCCGAGAGGTTGGGCGTCTTGCTGGAATCCGCGCGGCAACACCTGGCAGGCTTGCTGGAGATTCCTCCCATTGAAGCCGGATTGCGCACGGTGGCATGGCTGAAGGGCCGCACGAACGCTGAGCGGGCGGCACGCCTGGCAGCTGAGTATGACGTTGACGTAACTCCCCTGAGCCGCTATGCCTATGGACGTTCCAAGCCAAATGGATTGGTGCTGGGTTTTGCAGCGGTGGACGCGCAGGAGATTCGCCGCGGCGTAGAACGCCTGGCGGAGGCGCTCCGAAAGCACTGACCCTGTCGGAACGCG
Organism: Terriglobia bacterium; assembly: GCA_963832635.1. GTDB lineage: Bacteria > Acidobacteriota > Terriglobia > Terriglobales > Acidobacteriaceae > DATFTE01. Next base: position 94,273 of record CAWHVH010000014.1, read on the forward strand.
AACTCCTTACGTCAGCACTCTATTTGTCCACGAACTTCGCAAACATCTTTCTCGGATCAATCGCGATAAACAGTCCTTTGCTGCGCGCCAGTACTTCGCCCTTCTGATTGAGGATCTCCGCCATGTTGATATGACGGCGTCCGGCAACCTTCACTTCGCGCGATTCGACACGCAGTGGTTTGTTGAGCGGCACCGGCTTCAGGTAGTCCACCGTGATCTGCGAAGTCAGCGCCACCACGTGGCGCAGCTTGTTCACCTTCCCCATGGCTTCATCGAGCAGGGTGGCGATGATGCCGCCGTGGCAGTGACCCGGGGGACCCGTATAGCGTTTGCCGAGCCGGAAGCGGCAGACGAAGCAGTCACGCTCTTCGTCGTAAGCAAACTTCAGGCGCATGCCTTCAGGATTATTCTTGCCGCAAGCGAAACAGAAATTCTTTTGCAGGCGAATGTAGCGGGTGTTATGGCCGTGGCTGGTCGTTCTCTTCTTGGGCATCGGCTAAGATTCTACCCCGCCCGAATTGAAACCTGCCTGAGGCAAATCCTTCTTTCTGTGAGCCAAATGCTGTATAAACAACGGTTCCGCACGAAGTCACTTACCGATTGCGTTTCTTTTCGTCAAACCTCGTGCGTCGCCAGCATTTCCGTAAGACCATTTTCGAGAGAGGGAGTTCCACCTTGATCTCATTCCGCCGCCTCACTTTCGTCATCGCCCTATTGCTCAGCATTTCGCTGCCAGTCTTTTCCCAAACGTCGCCCGCCTCCGGCAAAGAAAACAAAAAGCAGGAACCGCCGGTGGCCAAGGCCGCCAAGAAGAAAGAGAAGCCGGCGCAGGAAGCCGCCAAGCCCGCAGAGGAGGAGAAGAAAGGCGGCATGACCGCCGACACCTTCAGCGGCCTGCAGTTCCGCAACATCGGGCCCGCCGTGGCCTCCGGACGTGTCATGGCCTTAGCCGTCAATCCTAGGAACAAGTTCGAATACTACGTCGGCGTGGCCTCGGGCGGCGTATGGAAGACGGTCAACGACGGCACCACCTGGACGCCCGTCTTCGACAACGAGGGCTCGTATTCCATCGGTTGGGTCACCCTTGACCCGAACGATCCCTCCGTTATCTGGGTCGGCACGGGCGAGAGCAACAGCCAGCGCAGTGTCGGCTACGGCGATGGCGTCTATCGCTCCGACGACGGCGGCAAAAGCTGGAAGAACATGGGACTGAAAAAGTCCGAGCACATCGGACGTATCGTGGTCGACCCCAAGGACAGCAAAGTTGTCTACGTGGCAGCCGAGGGTCCGCTCTGGGGACCCGGCGGCGACCGGGGTCTCTATAAGACCACCGATGGCGGCAAGACCTGGAAAGACGTTCTAACTATCAGCGAGAACACCGGCGTGGTTGACGTGGCGCTCGATCCTTCCGACCCTGACACCGTCTACGCCGCAGCCTACCAGCGCCGTCGCCACGTTTACACGCTTGATCGACGGCGGCCCGGAAAGCGCCATCTACAAATCCACCGACGCCGGCGCCACCTGGAACAAAGTCAAAGCCGGCTTGCCCTCCGAGGATATGGGACGCATCGGCCTCAGTGTATCTCCGGTCGATCCCAACGTCGTCTATGCCACGGTCGAAGCGGCTAATCACAAGGGAGGCATCTTCCGCTCCACCGACAAAGGTGCGACCTGGGAGAAGCGCAACGACTTCGACGTGGGCGCCATGTACTACGGGCAAGTCATCGCCGACCCTAAGAGTGTCGACCGCATCTACGTGATGAACGTTTCGCTGCGCGTTTCCGATGACGGCGGCAAAACGCTGCACAAGATCAACGAAGTCAACCACCACGGCGATAATCACGCCATCTGGGTCGATCCTGACAACACCAGGCATCTCTTGCTGGGCAGCGACGGCGGCGTCTACGAGAGCTTCGACGGATTCGCCAGCTGGCAGTTCAAGGCAAACCTGCCCACTGTGCAGTTCTACGATGTGGCCGTCGACAACGCCCTTCCCTTCTACAACGTTTGCGGAGGCACCCAGGACAACTTCTCCTGGTGCGGCCCCTCGCGATCGAAAAATATCAACGGCATCATGAACTCCGACTGGTTTGTCATCACCGGCGGAGACGGTTTTCACGCCGCCGTCGATCCCGACGATCCCAACACCGTCTACGGAGAGTCGCAATACGGCGTGCTGGTGCGCTTCGACAAAAGTACCGGCGAGCAACTGCTGATTCAGCCGGCCGAGGGCAAAGGCGAGCCGCCGCTCCGCTGGAACTGGGATTCGCCGGTGCTGGTCAGTTCCCACTCCCACACCCGCCTTTACTTCGCAGCCAACAAGCTCTTCCGCAGCGACGATCGCGGCGATACCTGGAAAGCCATCAGCCCCGACCTGACTCGCCAGATCGACCGCAACCAACTCCCGGTCATGGGCAAGGTCTGGGGACCCGATGCAGTCGCCAAGAACCAGTCGACCTCGTTCTACGGAAACATCGTGGCGTTGGCCGAGTCCCCGAAGGACGAGAACCTGCTCTACGTCGGCACCGACGACGGCTTGATTCAGGTCACCACCGACGCCGGCGCTTCATGGACGAAGTATGAGAAATTCCCCGGCGTGCCCGACAAGACTTACGTCAGCCGCCTGGCCGCTTCTCATTTCGACGCGAATACCGTCTATGCAGCTTTCGAAAATCACAAGAATTCCGACTTCAAGCCCTACCTGCTGAAGTCGACCGACAAAGGCAAGACCTGGACCTCGATTGCTTCGAACCTGCCGGAGAACGGTCCAGTGCTGGCCTTCGCCGAGGATCCAGTCAACTCCAATCTGCTTTTCGCGGGAACCGAGTTCGGCGCTTTCTTCAGCATCGATGATGGCCAGAAGTGGATTCAGTTCAAGGGCGGGCTGCCGACCATCGCCATTCGCGACATCGTCGTTCAGCCGCAGAAGAACGACTTGGTGATGGCCAGCTTTGGCCGCGGCTTCTATATTCTCGACGACCTCACACCGCTCCGGCAGGTGAAGCCGGCGTTGCTGGAGCAAAAGGCCACCCTGTTTCCCGTGAGAGATCCGCTGATGTACATCGAGCGGCTCCCTCTGGGTATTCCGAAGAAGGGATTCGAAGGCGACGCTTTCTTTACCGCTGAGAACCCGCCCTTCGGCGCCACCTTCACCTATTACCTGAAGGAGAAACTCAAGACCCGCAAAGAACAGCGCCAGGAAGCGGAAAAAGAGGCGGCCAAGAAAGGTCAGACGCTTCCCTACCCGACGCCCGACCAGTTGCGTGCCGAAGCGGAAGCTCCAGCACCGCAGGTCTACGCAGTGGTCTACGATCCCTCGGGCGCTCCCATCCGGCGGGTGGAAGGCAACGTTGCCGAGGGCTTTCACAGGATCAACTGGGACCTCCGCTACTTCGCGCCTTCGCTTCCCGAGTCCCCCGGTGGAGAAGAAGACGAAGACTTCCCCAGTGCCGGAACTCTGGGGCCGCTGGTTCTCCCGGGGAAATATTCCGTGCGATTGTTCCAGAAAGTGGAAGGCACTATCACCGAGTTAGGTTCGGCTGAACCCTTCAACGTGGTGGCGGACGGGACCTCGGGCATTAGCCCGGCGGACCGCGCCGCGCAGGAAGAGTTCAACCGCAAAGTGGCAAACCTTTACCGCGCGGTCTCGGGTGCAATCAATTCCGCGAATGAACTGCAGGAGCATCTGAAGGTGATGCGCAAGGCCATGCAGGATACGCCGAACCCCGATGCCCTGTTGTCGCAGGCGGATTCGATCGAGCGGCAGAACAACGACATTCTGCGCGCATTGCGCGGAGACATCATCCTCGCCGCCCGCAGCGAGAATGTGCCTACCTCGATCAACGATCGCTTGCAGAACATCATGGAAGGCGAGCGCTTCTCGATTGCCCGTCCGACGCAAACCCACATCGATGGCTACAACATTGCCGCCGATGAATTCACCCAGCAACTCTCCAAGCTGCATTCGCTGCTTCAGGTGGACGTAACGAATCTGGAGAAGGCGATGGAGGCGGCAGGAGCACCCTGGACTCCGGGACGCATTCCGGAGTGGCAACAGAAGTAAAAAACCTGGACCACCAAGGACACGGGGAATTTCCTTCGTGTCCTTGGTGGTTATTCTTATTTTCTTCCCACAAACTCTCCCACGCCGCGGTCGCGCACAGTCTCGTGATAATGGAGCACAGTCAACGCGCTGAACGCGTGTAAGAGTTCATTCTCCTCCAGCAAGTGCATGGGATGGCTCGGGCCGCGTCCGAACTTGGGTGCGAGGTGAGAGTAGGTCTTATAGAGCAGAAGGCCTCCAGGACGAAGCGCCTTCACCAATTCCGGGAAAATGCTTCGCTCCAAGTAGAAGAAGACCAGAATAAGATCGTATTGTTCCGCACTCGCCACCAACTTCGAGAAATCACGGACCTGGAAGTCGATTCGGTTCGCGACCGCGCCGGCGTTCTCACGAGCCTGGGCGATGCCAACTTCAGAGATATCCGCCAGAGTCACACGCCAACCACGCTGCGCCAGCCAGATCGCATGCCGTCCCACGCCGCCGGCTACGTCGAGCGCGTTTCCCCCTTGGGGAAACAACGGCTCGATGAATTCCGAATACGACTCCACCAGAAACGGATCGGGCTCAAGCGATCCGTGCGAGCCTTCTCGGTAACGCCGGTCCCACTGTGTACGCTCATCTATCATTCTGGAGAAGGAGTAGCCTGATGATCTTTCCCGACCGCTCGCCGCGAAAACACGCGATCATCTTGCCAAGCACGCGCCTATCTTACGACGAGCCGTCCTCGCGTCCTCACCCCTTGTTGCATTTCTCAACGCAGGCGACGAATTCGAAATCACAACAAGTGCTTGCACCGATCACACAGAGCTGTGATAGACTTCCGGGCCATCCGCAGTCTCTTCGATTTGTTCGCCACGAGCTGCGGCCTTGTGGGGGAAGAACACCGACGAGCCTGGGAGGGTTCGTACATGGGCCTCGCTCTTCTGGCGATCATTTGGCTGATTACCTTCGTTAGCACTTACTTTTTCATCGCAAAAACCTGGTGGTTGCCGACTGGCATGGCCGCAGGCGCGGCCGGAATCGACCATCAGTTCACCGTGACTTTCATTGCGATGGGCATTGTCTTCGTGCTCGCCCAGTGTTCCCTTGGATACCTGGCGTGGCGCTACCGCGATCGCGGTTCCGCCTCCGAAAAGGTGGAATACTCCCACGGAAATACCAAGCTCGAGGTGATTTGGACCGCATTGACCGCGGTCCTGTTCATCGGCTTGAACCTGATGGGCGCCAACACCTGGGCCGCGCAGCGCTTCGACCCCGCCGGACCCGGCGCGTTTCCGGTAGAAGTGACCGGCATGCAGTTTGCCTGGTACTTCCGCTATCCGGGGGCGGACGGAAAATATGGCGCGACCAGCCCTAAACTGATCGACCCTTCTTCCGGCAACGAAGCCGCCATCGGACTCGATACTGCCGATCCCGCCTCGAAGGACGACGTCGTCACCGGAACCATGTATCTGCCGGTGAACCGGCAGGTGGACCTGACGCTGCGTGCCATCGACGTCATCCACAGCTTTTTCGTTCCCAGCTTCCGTTTCAAGCAGGACGCGGTTCCCGGTCTTGCGATCCACATGCACTTCACGCCCACCCAAGTCGGCGACTACGAACTGGCCTGCGCCGAACTCTGCGGTCTCGGTCACTACAAGATGCACGGCATCGTCAAAGTAGTCAGCCAGGAAGATTTCGACAAATGGTTGGCGACGCGGGAGGCGGAGAAACAGTAAATGGCAACCACGGCACCCGTTCATTCGCACGCGGCTCCTCAGGGCTTCATCCGGAAATACATTTTCAGCCTCGATCACAAAGTCATCGGACTCCAGTATTACTTTCTCGCGCTCACGGCAGTGTTCGTCGGCATGTTCCTGTCGCTGCTGATGCGCATCCACCTGATCTGGCCAACGGCGTCGTTGCCCTTCATGGGCGAGATCAAGCCTGAAACCTATCTCAGCCTGCTCACCATGCACGGCACCATCATGGTGTTCTTTGTTCTGACTACGGCGCCTCAAGGCGGCTTTGGAAACTATTTTCTGCCCATCCAGATCGGCGCGCCCGACATGGCGTTCCCCGTCCTGAACATGCTCTCGTTCTGGACGACCTTCGTCGGTTTCGTGGTCATCATCGCCGCCTTCTTCGTAACCGGTGGCGCTCCCCTGCACGGCTGGACCGGCTACGCCCCGCTCAGTGCCCTGACCAACTCAGGTCCGGGAGAACAACTCGGCGCCGACCTTTGGATCACCAGCATCGCCATCTTCTGCATCGCTTCGTTGATGGGCGCTCTGAATTTCATCACCACCGTCCTCGACATGCGCTGCAAGGGTATGTCGATGATGCGCATGCCCCTGACCGTCTGGTCCTGGTTCATCACTGCGATTCTCGGCCTGCTGGCCTTCGGCGTATTGCTCTCGGCTGGAATCCTGCTGTTGATGGATCGTAACCTCGGCACCAGCTTCTATGTGCCATTGGTCGTCGTGAACGGCCAGGTGATGGGACACAAGGGCGGCTCGCCGCTGCTCTGGCAGCACCTGTTCTGGTTCTTCGGACATCCCGAGGTCTACATCGCCATTCTGCCCGGCATGGGTGTGGCTTCGCAGGTTCTGTCCACCTTCTCGCGCAAACCCATCTTCGGCTACAAGGCGATGGTGTATGCCATCATGGCCATCGGCTTCATGGGATTCATGGTCTGGGGCCATCACATGTTTATGAGCGGCATGAGCCCCTACTCGGCTTTTGCCTTCTCGCTGATGACCATGGCCATCGGCGTTCCCTCCGCGATCAAAACCTTCAACTGGCTGGGAACGCTCTACAAGGGCCGAGTTCGCTTCCAGACGCCCATGTTGTTCGCCATCGGCTTTGTCTCTCTCTTCGTCTCTGGCGGATTGAGCGGACCCTTCCTCGCCCAGCCGATTCTGGATATCCCGCTTCATGACACGTATTTTGTCGTCGGTCATTTCCACCTCATCATGGGCGTGGCCGCGATCTTCGGCATTTTCGCCGCGACCTATTACTGGTTCCCTAAGATGTTCGGCCGCATGATGAGCGAAAGCCTGGGCCGCATCCACTTCTGGATAACCCTCGTCGGCACCTACGCCATCTTCATGCCCATGCACTACCTCGGTCTGGCCGGCCACCCGCGGCGCTACTCACAGCTGACCGAAGTCGCCTATCTCCACAAGCTTCTCCCGCTTCAGACTTTCATGACCTATGCCGCGTTTATCACCATCGCGGTACAGTTCATCTTCCTCTTTAACTTGTTCTGGAGCATGTTCAAGGGACCCAAGGCGAGCGACAATCCCTGGGAGGCGACCACGCTCGAGTGGACCACCGCCACCCCGCCGCCCCACGACAACTTTGGAGGTCAAACCCCCGTGGTCTATCACGGCGCCTACGAGTACAGCGTGCCCGGCGCGCCGACTGACTTCACCATGCAAACCGATCCGACTCAGGTTCCGACGCATTAGAAGAGAGTATGGCGACCTTATCCCCGACAGTTTCGATCAAGGATTTGAAGACCGGCCAGGGTGGCCGCGGCGTCGAGCCGCCCGTCCCTGGCGGTGGCGGCGGCGACCCCTCTGGAAGTAACGGCTCTCCCAACTACGGAGAACGCCTGCGCCGGGTCCGGCTGGGCATGATCATCGGACTTACTTCCATCACCATGGTCTTCGTCTCGCTGACCAGCGCCCTGGTGGTGCGCCGCGGACTTCCCACCTTTGACGATCAGACCAGCAGCTACGTGCGCGACTGGCTGCAGGTAAGCCTTCCCTTCACGCTGTTGCTGATCAACACCATTGTTCTCTTAGTCAGCAGCGTAACCATGGAACTCGCGCGGCGGCAGATTACACGGCAAGCGGCACTCGCGCCGGTTCGTTCGATCCCTGGCGTTTCGATCGGCGAGGAGCGCACCTTCCCCTGGCTTGCGATCACGGCGGTTCTCGGGACCGGATTCCTGGTGGGGCAGTGGATGGCGTGGCGCGAACTGGCCGACCGCGGATTCTACCTTTCAACCAGTGCCAGTAGTTCGTTCGTTTATTTGCTGACCGGAGTGCATGCGGTTCACCTCATCGGCGGCGTGTTGGCCTTGCTCTACGCCGCGGCCGCGACCATGTTGTTCCATAAGCCGGTCGAGGCGCGCCGCATTGTGGTCGATGCCACCGCGTGGTATTGGCACTTCCTCGCGTTCTTGTGGATTTACATTTTTGCCCTGCTTGAGATTGCACGCTAGCTTAACGAGGAGACCGAACTCATGTCCGATGTCGCGGTGCAACACGGGTTGGCGGATGTCTACGAGCCATCGCTGTTCGGCACCTACTCAAAAAAGATCGGGATGTGGCTCTTTCTGCTCTCCGATACCCTGACCTTCGGGGCGCTGCTATTCGCCTACAGTTACGGCCGCATTTCCAATCCCGACTGGCCGACTCCCTTCGGGAAAGAAAGCATCATCAATGCCACGGTGATGACCGGGTGCCTGCTCTCGAGTTCTCTGACCATGGTGCTCGCCGTACTCGCAGCCCGGCGCGGAGATCGCCCCTGGACGCGCAATTGGATTCTGTTCACCATGCTCTTCGGCTCGGCTTTCATCGTGTTGCACGGCATGGAATGGACCAAGCTGATCGGCGAGGGCATGACTCCCTTCAAGAACCCCTGGGCCGCCACCGTCCCGCAATTCGGCGGCACCTTCTTCACCCTCACGGGCATGCACATGCTGCACGTCACCATCGGGGTGATTTACCTGGGCGTCGTTGCACTGCGCAAGTGGTTCCTGCCGATCCTGCTCGCTCTGTGGCTGATCATCTGGCTGGCAACTCCCGCTGATAATGTCTTCCACTTCGGAGTGCATGCCCTGCTGATCGGCGCGATTATCGCGGCCGTAATCCTGTTTCTCAAACCAAAAGACTACGACGCCCACGACGTCGAGATTGCCGGCTTGTACTGGCACTTCGTGGACCTGGTCTGGATGTTCATCTTCCCGCTGGTGTATCTGATGTCTACCAAAGTTGTGTAGCTGGGATCTTGCGTCACGGGAGACGATATGCACGACGTTGCGATTACGCACGATGAAGGCAAAGGCCAGTATCTGTGGGTCTGGGGCGCGCTGCTCCTGTTGACTGCGCTGGAAGTCGGCCTGGCTTATAACCAGGTGTTTGAGCCGCTTCACATGTTGGAAGCGCTCATGATCCTTTCCATCATCAAGTCGGCGCTGATCATCGGTTGGTTCATGCACTTGAAGTATGAGATCGCGGTCATGAAATGGGTTATGATGGTCGCCGTTTGCCTTTGCCTCTGTCTCATGTGTGTCTTCTTCGCCGACGCAGATCGCATTCTCCACTTGGGAGTGAAATGAAGCTTCGCCTGGCCATCCTCGTCGCCTTTCTCGCGCTCTGGGCGGCTCCTGCCTTCGCGCAGGGCTGCGCCATGTGCTACAGCACCGTGGGCGCCGCGCCGAAGGAAGGACAACGCGCCATCGGTCGCGGAGTTCTCGTACTCCTGCTCCCTCCTGTGGGGTTCATGACCATCGGCGTCGCCATGGCCTTCCGCTACGGCAAACGCCGCGATCAGGAACAAGGCTTCTAGCTCCCGCCCCCCGACCCAAAGCATCCCCTCCGTTTGTTTTATAATAGAAAGATTCTGTAGCCCCTCGCGGGCCTCTCTGGGGGACCGGCCATGGGACTGCAGGGGTCCCTTTACTGATGTCGACGGAAACCATAGTTGTTCGCGGCGCGCGGGTCCACAACCTCAAAAACATTGATTTTGAAATCCCGCATAATTCGCTGACGGTTGTCACCGGGGTCTCCGGATCCGGCAAGTCGTCCCTCGCCTTCGATACCATCTACGCCGAAGGCCAGCGCCGCTACGTAGAGTCCCTCTCCGCCTACGCCCGGCAGTTCCTGGAGCGCATCGAAAAGCCGGATGCCGATGTCATCGATGGCATCGCCCCGGCAGTTGCGATCCGCCAGAAGAATACGACCCGGAATCCCCGCTCGACGGTCGCGACGGCCACCGAGATTTACGACTACCTGCGGCTGCTCTTTGCTCGCGTGGGACGAACCTATTGTCTGCGGTGTGGAAACGAAGTCAAGAAGGACACCGTGGATGAAGTCACCGAGCGCATGCTGGCATTGGGTGAAGGCACGCGCTTGAACGTTTTTTTCCCCCTGCAAGGCTCGACGCCGCCTGCGGCTACGGCCAAAAAAAAGAAGGCAAGGAAAACCGGCGCCAGTGCCGCGGCGGCAACCGCACGGGCCATGCGTGCGCGCCCCACTGGAATCGATACCGCCGACGACTTGCTCAAGACGCGTCTGTTTGACTTGCGCACCCGCGGCTTCAACCGGCTGTATCAAGACGGGCGCATCTTCGAGTTTTCGACACCCGAATCCCTGCTGGATGTGAACTTTGCCGAGCCGGTGTCCGTCCTTGTGGATCGTCTCGTGATCTCGCCCGACGTGCGCCCGCGCGTCGTCGATGCCATCGAGATCGGCTATCGCGAGGCCGGAGAGGTGATCTTCGAAACGGTTCCCCGGGACGACGCCCCTGCGCAGCGCCTCCGCTTCTCGCAACGCTTTGAGTGCAAGAACTGCGGCATCCGTTACGAAGAACCTGAACCTCATCTGTTCTCGTTCAACAATCCCTATGGCGCGTGCCCGCGTTGCCAGGGGTTTGGGAACACCATCGACTTCGATCTCGATCTGGTGATTCCTGACAAATCGAAGACGTTGAACGAAGGGGCAATCGAGCCATGGACGAAGCCCAAATACCGCCCTCTATTCACCGAACTCAAACGCTTTGCCCGGCAGGCGGAGATTCCGCTGGATGTTCCCTGGGCGGAACTGGAGTCCGAGCACCGGCAACTAATCATTGAGGGCGAAGGGCGATTCGGCGGAGTTCGAGGCTTCTTTAAGCATCTGGAGCGCAAGAAATACAAGCTGCACGTGCGCGTCTTTCTCAGCCGCTACCGCGGATACTCTCTCTGTTCCACCTGTGGCGGCGCCCGCTTGCGGCCGGAGGCACAACAGGTGAAGATCGATGGCAAAAACATCTGTGAAATTACCGGCATGACGGTCGAGGAGGCCTCCCGGTTCTTTGCCCAGGTGAAGCTCACCGAACAGCAGGCGGCCATCGCCGAGAAACTACTGGTCGAAATTCAGGAGCGCCTGCGTTTTCTGAACGAAGTCGGCCTGGAGTACCTCACCCTCGACCGCCTTTCCTCCACACTCTCCGGAGGAGAAGCGCAGCGCATCCAGCTGGCAACGTCTCTGGGATCGCGTCTGGTGGGGACGCTGTATGTCCTCGACGAGCCCTCAATTGGCCTGCACGCCCGCGATACCCATCGCCTGATCAAGATCCTCCACAACTTGCGTGATCTGGGAAACACGATCCTCGTCGTCGAACACGATCCCGACGTGATGCGCGCATCCGACCGCATCCTCGATCTCGGACCTGGAGCTGGTGAGAACGGTGGGAAGGTGATTGCCACCGGCACCTACGAAGGCATCAAGCATAACCCAGCTTCGCTGACCGGCCGCTATCTCTCCCAGGAGCTGCGGATCCAACTCCCGAATGCCCGGCGTCCGCGCGGCTCGCAGGAGATCAAAATCTTCGGCGCACGCGCCCACAACCTCAAGCATCTGGACTTATCGATTCCCCTCGGAATGATCGTGGCCATCACCGGCGTATCCGGCTCGGGCAAATCGTCTCTGGTCCACGATGTGATTTATCAGGCATTGAGCGCCGCGAAACGTCAGAGCAACGGCACCGCGCCCCCTGCTCCCCACTGGGACCGCATCGAAGGAGCGGACTACATCGACGACGTGGTGCTGGTCGACCAGTCCCCGATCGGCCGAACGCCCCGTTCGAACCCCGTCACCTACATCAAAGCCTTCGATGGGATCCGCGACCTCTTCGCTTCCCTGCCCGAATCGCACAAACGCGGCTTCTCCGCCGGACATTTCTCCTTCAATATTCCCGGCGGCCGCTGCGAAACCTGCCAGGGCGACGGCACGGTCACGGTCGAAATGCAGTTCCTGGCCGATGTGGAACTGATTTGCGAGGAGTGCAAAGGCACCCGCTACAAGCCGCAGGTGCTGGAGGTCCGGTTCCACGGCAAGAACATTCACGAAGTGTTGAATCTTACCGTCAAAGAGGCGCTGCACTTCTTCGCCGGAGTGCCCAAGATCGTCGACAAGCTGAGAGTGTTGGAGGAAGTCGGCCTGGGCTACCTGCGGCTGGGGCAATCCGCGACCACGCTCTCGGGCGGTGAAGCTCAGCGCATGAAACTCGCTGCCCATCTCCAGCCGGCCTCCCGCGATATCGGTCGGCCCTCGCATTCCCCGGGAGAGGCACGCCGCCGGATTCGTACCCTTTACATCTTCGATGAGCCCACCACCGGACTGCATTTCGACGACGTCAGCAAACTGCTCTACGCCTTCCGTCGCCTCATCGATGCCGGTGGCTCCATCCTCGTCATCGAGCATAATCTGGAAGTGATCAAGACCGCCGACTGGGTCATTGACTTGGGCCCCGAAGGCGGGGACAAGGGCGGCTACATGGTCGGCCAGGGCACTCCGGAAGCCATCGCGAAGCTGCCCAATTCCTACACTGGAAAATTTCTGGGGCATCTTCTGAACGGAAACGGGTCGTCGCGCAGCAATGGCCGCAAATAAGCATCTCGTGGGCATCGTGATTCTTGGCCTCGGCGTGGCCGCAGCCCAGGCGCAATACTCCGGCCAGACCGTCCGCCACCACAAGATCGCCACAGTCGACTCGTCGCAACCTCCTGAACTGACCGCAGCCGAAGCTTCCATCGAAAAAAAAGATTACCCCGCGGCGGAACCGCTGTTAAAGAAAGTCGTAGCTGCGGATCCCACGAACTACGCCGCCTGGTTCGATCTCGGATTCATCTACAACGCGCTCGGCCACTCCGACGAATCGATTGCGGCTTATCGCAAGTCCGTCGCGGCTAAGCCCGATGTCTTCGAGTCCAACCTGAACCTGGGATTGATGCTGGCCCGCGCTAACCAGCCCGACGCCGAGCAGTTTCTGCGAGCGGCCACCAAGCTGACGCCTACCGCCAATGTAAATGATGGGCAAGCCCGCGCATGGGTGTCGCTGGCCCACGTGCTCGCTCCCTCGAAACCGGATGAAGCCATCCAGGCCTATCGTCAAGCCGCCGTGCTTCAGCCCAAAGATCCCGAGCCGCACCTGGCATGCGGTCTTCTGTTCGAAAAACAGAATCAGTTCGCGGACGCCACCGAAGAATACAAAGCAGGCCCTCGCGCTCGATCCCGATTCCAGCGATGCTCTCACCGGCTTGGCCAATATCTACACCCGCGGGCAACGCTTCTCCGACGCCGAGGGAGTCCTGCGCCAGCTCGTGGCTCTGCATCCGGAGGATGCCGGGGCCCACATGCAGTTGGGACGCATGCTGGCAGCCGCGGGCAACAACGATGCCGCTATCGCCGAACTGCAAACCGCGGTCAAGTTGGCTCCGAGCGACGCCGGCGCGCAGCGCGACCTTGCCGACCTCTACGCCAACACTAAGAAGTTTGACCTGGCGGTAGGCCGGTATCGAGCCCTCCTCACCGCCAACCCCAAGGACGCGGAGTTGCATCAGAGGCTCGGCAATGCCTTCCTGGAACTGAGGAAGTTCCCCGAGGCGCAACAGGAATTCTGGATTGCGGTGCATCTCAAGCCGGATTTCGGCTTGGCCTGGGGCCAGTTGGCGGTGGCCGCCGATGAAAATAAGAACTACCCCCTGGCCATCCTGGCCCTCGATACCCGGGCTAAGTACTTGCCGGAAATGCCGGTTGGCTATTTTCTTCGCGCTACGGCGTATGACCACTTGCGCGATTACCAGAAAGCGTCAGAGAATTACCATCGGTTTCTTGAGGTCGCGAATGGGCAGTTTCCCGACCAGGAGTGGCAGGCACGCCATCGCCTGATCGCGATTGAGCCCAAGAAAAAGTGAAGCCACGATGCGCCGGACGGCCATCATCTTCGTGCCTGTGATTCTGACACTGCTCGCAGCGTCCGCAGCGAAAGACGAGTCTGTGCCCGAGTTGGTCGCCCGCGCCGAAACCGCCCGCCTGCAGGACCGCCCAAAGCTCTACACCGAAATCGCCGAGCGCGAACTCGAGGCCGCCGACCAGTTCTATAACCAAGGCAAAGTCAATCAGGCGCAAGCGGCTGTGAGTGATGTCGTGAGCTATTCCGATAAGGCTTCCGACGCCGCGTCGAAGACAGGGAAGAAACTCAAGAACACTGAAATCGCCGTGCGCAAGATGGCGGAGAAGCTTCGCGATATCAAGCGCAGCCTCGCTTTCGAGGATCAGGCTCCGGTACAAACCGCCATTGAGCACATGGAAAACCTGCGCACCAAACTGCTAAACCGGATGTTTGGCATAGGTGCCAGATGACCGCTTCGTGGAAGGGCGCTCTTGCCTGCGTGTTCTTCTTGGTGTCCCTTTGGCCGTCAACTGCGCAAGCACGCCACGACCCCTTGACCCCCATCGAAATCGATCAACTGCGTGACGCCGCGCAAGATCCGGGACAAAGGTTAAAGTTGCTCATTACCTTCGCCCGGGCTCGCCTGGACGCCGTTGAGAAAGCGCACGCCGACCCCAAGGCAACCGCTCGCGGCCAGCAGACCCACGACCGGCTGCAGGATTTCCTCGATGTCTACGACGAACTGGACGACAACATCGACATGTTCACCGATCGCAGCGCCGATCTCCGCAAGCCTCTCAAAAATATTCTCGAAGCCGACACCGAGTTTCAGGCCAAGCTTCGTGCGCTCAAGCAGTCGGCTACTGCAACCCCCGAGGAATTCACTCAGTACGAACTCCTGCTGGCTAACGTGCTCGACACTCTCGACGACAGCAGCCAGGACCACCGCCAGTTACTGACCGAACAGGAAGAAGCTGCCAAGCATAAGAAGCCGTCCAAACCTTGATCCCCTTTGCGGCAAGCGATGAGTCTCGTGCTAATCTAGCCCCAAGGTGAGCGACAGGCTTCTTCAATTCTTCCACGAAAGCTATCGTGAACTGCGCCCGCACGCGCCCATCCCTGAGTTGACCGTGGAATTCTTCGCCTTCGCCAACCTGAACAACACCATTCGCCTGCGCGAGGGCAAACTGCTGGTGCGCCTTTCCGATCTACTGGAAGGCGCTCCGGAACCGGTGCTGCGCTCCATCGCCCACATCCTCCTGGCCAAGATGTATCGCAAACCGGTCGAGCGCAGCCACTCCACGCGCTATCGCCGCTATGTCTCTGGCCACGATATCGTGGCGAAGGCGCATTTGGTCCGGCAGCTGCGCGGGCGCAAACGGATCGCCTCCGCCCGCGGCAGGACTTACGACCTGGAACAAGTTTTTGAAGAATTAAACCGGCGTTTTTTCCACGGCCTGCTCGCCCGCCCGCAGATGAGCTGGAGCCGCGACCATGCACGCAACAGTCTCGGGCACTACGATCCCGCGCACAACGCCATTGTGGTCAGCCGGGTATTCGACCATCCCCGGGTTCCCCGCTGCGCCGTCGAGTACATCGTCTACCACGAGATGCTGCACCTGAAGCATCCGGTGAAATTGCGCGGCAGCCGCCGCTGCGTGCACTCCGCCGAGTTCCAGGCAGAGGAGAAAATGTTTCCCGAGCTCGAGCCCGCCAAGCGCTTCCTGCGGCAACTCTAACCGCCGCAACTCGCGGTTCAACCCCTCCAGAACCCCGTGTGATGCAAATCACGTTCAGTTGTGACGCTGTGCGTTGACGCTGGCGGCGCGGGAAGACTATCCTATATAGTTGAAATTGAAATTCATTTTCAAAATCATAGAGGGCCGTTCCTGACATGCTGGAAGCATTCATTATCACCTTGCGCGAGGGAGTCGAGGCCGCCCTCATCGTAGGTATCACCCTGGCTTACCTGGCCAAGATCAACCGCCCCGACCTTAGAAAGTCGGTCTACTCCGCCCTGGTCGCCGCCTTTCTCGGTAGCATCGGCGTTGCCATCCTGCTCTCCCGCACCCAGTGGAATCAGGACATTTTCGAGGGTTGGGTCATGCTGGCGGCCGCCTTCTTCGTGGTCACCATGATCATCTTCATGATGAAGACCGGCCGCAGGCTCAAGGGCCAGATTGAGGGAAAAATTGGCCTCCTGGCGGGCGAGGACGCCTGGTTCGGCCTCTTCCTTTTCGTCTTCCTCATGGTCCTGCGCGAAGGCGTCGAAACCGTCCTGATCCTGGGAGCGGTCTCCCTGAACTCCACCGAACTGCTCAGCTTCATGGGCACCCTGCTGGGCGTTCTGGTTGCGATTCTGTTCGGGGTGATGTTCGTCAAGGGCAGCGTCCGTATCAATCTCCAAAAGTTCTTCCGGGTGACCACGGTGATTCTGTTCTTTGTCGCGGCCCAGTTGGTCATTTCCGGCCTGCACGAACTTTCGGAAAATGGAGTGCTTCCCTCCTCCAAGCGCGAAATGGCCCTCATCGGACCCATTGTGCGCAACGAATCGTTTTTCCTGGTGACGATCCTGGCCCTCGCCGCCCTGATGGTTCTGTTTGAAGTGAAACGCCGCCAGCCCACGGCCCTGCCCGAGTCTCCTGCGGAGCGCCGCAAAGCCTTGTGGAGCGCCCGCCGCGAACGTTTCTGGATGGCCTCGGTTTACGCCTCCTCGTTCCTGTTCATCGTAATGGTCACGGCGGAGTTCATTTACGCCAAAAGCGTCAGCGCCCTCTCGCCCGCGACCGAAGTCAGCTTCGTCAATGGCGTGGTCACCATTCCCCTCAGCAAGGTTTCCGATGGCGACCTGCACCGCTACCAGGCCAATGAGAACGGAACGGAAGTCCGCTTCTGGCTCTACCGAAAGCCCGACGGTAAGGTCGCAACCGTCTTCGACGCCTGCGAGATCTGCGGCGCCGTGGGTTTCTACAAGGGACCGGAAGGAATTGTCTGCAAGAACTGTGCTGCACCCATCAACGGGCAGTCCGTCGGCATGCCCGGAGGCTGTAACCCCATCCCCCTTGCATCGCAAGCGACCTCGGATGCGGTGATCATCAAGGAGGCGGACATCGCGGCTCGCGCCAAAATGTTCCAGCAATAATCCATGTTTGTTCGCCTCGTCTATGAATCCTTCCGGCGGCAAAAACGTCGCAAATTACTAGCCGGCATCGCCATTACCCTGGGCGTTGGTGTGGCCACGGCCATGATTGCGGTGGCTACCGACATCGGCGACAAGATCAACCGCGAACTCCGCAGCTACGGGGCGAACCTCGTCGTCACTCCGCAGGAAGACACGCTCGACTTGCAAATCGGCGGGGTGGACCTCAAGCCGCCCAGCGACGGCGCATACCTGAACGAAGCCGACCTGCCCAAGATTCGCGGTACATTCTGGCGGCACAACATCATCGGCTTTTCCCCGATGCTGCCCGTGAATGTAACCCTCGCCCCCGGTCAGCAGGTCACCCTGCTCGGAACCTACTTCTCCAAGCAACTCAAATTCGGCACCGATGAATTCACCACTGGCGTGCGGATCACTCACCCCTGGTGGAAGGTGCAGGGTGCGTGGCCGCTCGATAGCTCACAAGATGTTCTTCTGGGTGAGCGGCTGGCCGCGAAACTGGACGAAAAGCCGGGAGACTCGATTGAGATTTCCGGGCAGGCGCACAACATCGCCGGCATTCTTTCCACGGGTGGAGCTGAAGACGATCAGGTAGTAGCTCCACTGTCCTTGGCGCAGCAGATTCTTGGCAAGCCCGGCGCGGTGCGGCGGATTTACGTCAGCGCGCTCACCAAGCCCGAAGACGCCCTGGCAAAGCGCGATCCCAAGTCGATGAACCCCGAGCTCTTCGACCGCTGGTACTGCTCTCCTTACGTGCAATCCATCGCCTACCAGTTGCAGGAAGCGATCCCGCATTCCCACGCCGAGCAGATTCGTCAGGTGGCGCAAAACGAAGGCACGGTTCTGTCGCGCATCAAAGGCCTGATGCTGCTGGTCACGCTGGCCGCGCTCCTTGCCTCGGCCCTCGCGGTCTCGGCGGCCATGGCCACCGCTATTTTCGAGCGCCGGAGCGAGGTAGGGCTCATGAAAGCCTTGGGCGCCGGCAATGCTTCGGTAGCCGCTCTTTTCTTCACCGAGGCTGTACTCCTGGCTTTAATTGGCGGCACCGCAGGATTCGCCGGCGGAGCCTATCTGGCGCGGCAAATTGGACGCTCCATCTTCAACTCGCAGATCACCATCGATCCCGTGCTCTTCCCCATCATTCTCGCGATTGCCGTGATCGTAACCTTTGCCGGAAGCGCTGCTGCTATCCGCCGCGCGGTGAATTTCGATCCCGTGCATGCGCTCAAGGGGGAGGCATGAGTTCGCACCCCTCGCAACTCGCGCAGGAAGTTGCGGCCCGCCGCGCCCAGGCTCCGCACACCTCAATGTTCCTTCGCATGCTGATGCGGGCCGCGGTTCTGCGCCGCGGGCGCGCCGCCTCTGCCCTGCTCGCCATGGTGGTGGCCGCAGCGGTAGCCACAGCGATGCTCAATCTCTACGTCGATGTGCAGGCCAAGTTGCGCAAGGAATTCCGCAATTACGGCGCGAACGTCGTGGTCGTCGCAAAAGACGGGCAATCTCTGCCTGCCAATGCGCTTACGACGGTGGAATCGACACTCTGCCGGGCGCGGCCTTGCAGTACCCTTTGCCTACGTGGTCGCCCGCACCAGCGATGGCCAATCCGTCGTCGTCTCAGGAACCGACTTCGACCAGGTCAAGAAACTCGATAGCTGGTGGGCCGTCACCAACTGGCCCGCCACATCGGAAGACGCGCTCGTCGGAGTTCGCGCCGCCGCCGTCGTCAGTCCGCAAGGCAAGCCCTTCGATCTCAGTTTCCAGGGACGTACCCTCCACCTCAATTCCGCCGGCGCCTTACGTACGGGTGCCGCCGAAGACAGTCGCGTCTATCTCCGCCTCGCCGATTTCGAAACCTGGACCGGAGTTCAGCCTTCGACCATTGAGATTGCCGCTTCCGGTTCACCGGACGAGATCGCTGCGATCATGAAGCAGCTGACCAGTGCTCTGCCGGAAACCGAGGTTCGCCCGGTGCGCCAGATCATGGAAGGCGAAGCTCGCGTGCTGGGCAAGACGCGCGCAACCTTACTGGCGGCCGCAATACTCATCATCCTGACTTCCGCTTTATGTGTCCTCTCCACCCTGATGGGATGGGTCTTTGACCGGCGCCGCGATTTTGCCATCATGAAGGCGTTGGGAGCCTCGGAACGCCTCATCAACGGCTTCTTTGCTGCCGAAGCGGCCGCCCTTGGCGTAGTAGGAGCCGTCGTGGGTTTCGCCATCGGAGTCGGGGTAGCGGCCTGGATCGGGCGGGTTAATTTCAACGCTCCCGTCGTGCCTCGCTTCAGTATCCTGCCCGCAATTGTGCTCGGGAGCATCGCCGTGGCTCTGCTGTCCTCGGTCTTGCCGATTTTCCTGCTGCGACGCGTCGAACCAGCTATGATTTTGAGGGGAGAATGAGGGTGTCCCAGACAACGCGATGATCAAACTCAAGAATGTGAGCCGTCTCTATCCCGCACGGGCCGAACAAAACGGCGGCACCATTCGCGCCCTCGACAATTTCACTCTCACTGTCGATCCCGGCGAATGGGTCGCCATCATGGGCCCTTCTGGCTCCGGCAAATCGACCCTGGTGAATTTGATCGGTTGCCTTGATCGCCCCACCTCGGGCGAGATCTGGCTCGACAACCAGAACGTTGCCAACATTTCCCCCGCCGATCTCAACCGCGTGCGCGCCGAAAAAATCGGCTTCGTCTTCCAGCAGTTTCACCTCATCCCTTATCTCACCGCGCTCGAAAACGTCATGCTCGCCCAGTATTTTCACAGCATGACCGACGAGCAGGAAGCGCTCGAAGCGCTCGAGCGCGTTGGCCTGAAAGAGCGCGCCCATCACGTTCCTTCGCAGCTTTCCGGTGGCGAGCAGCAAAGAGTCTGCATCGCCCGCGCCCTCATCAACGATCCCAAGATTGTTCTGGCCGACGAACCAACGGGCAATCTTGACGCGCAGAACGAAGAGATCGTACTGCGCCTGCTGCGCGAACTCCACCAGCAGGGACGCACCATCGTGATGGTCACTCACGACCCCGTCGTAGCCCGCCTCGCCGACCGCCGTATCGAGCTTCACCACGGCAAGATCGCAGCCCAGGAACTTTTCTCCATGGCAGACGAAGAGCAGTTCGACGAGGTCCTCGAAGAGCTGTGGGCGCTGGCCGAGAACCACCAACCGGCTGAAATCGGCCTAATGGAAGTGCATGGCGCACTTCCGGTGAGTATTGCTGTAGAAAAAATGGTGGAACTCGGACTGGTCGCGACTACGCCGCATCCACCCGAAAACCACGAGCACAAGCCCTTTGTGAATCCCTGTCACGACGCGCTCAAGCCCACCGGCGTCTCTGTCGGCGATGGCAGCCTGATTGTCGAACTGACCCAGCGAGGCCGCCAGCGCGCCGCCGACATCATTCGCCGCCATCGCCTGGCCGAGCGCCTGTTCACCGACAGCCTTGCCCTCGACAGCGAGTCCGAGATCGAGCAGCAAGCCTGCAAGTTCGAACACATCCTTTCGCACGAAGCGACCGACAAAATCTGCACCTTCCTGGGACACCCTCGCACTTGTCCCCACGGCGCGCCGATTCCTCCGGGACCGTGTTGCGGGAGAGAATCGAAGAACGAACCGCTGGATGCGGTCGCGGCGCGAAGAGTCTAGACCCGCCCGTCAAGCAAACGGATTCTGAATGCGCAGTCCTTCGACCTTGCGCCCGTGCTGCAGGTCTTCGCTGTATAGAATTTCGCATTGGCTGGCGCTGGCCGCCGCTACAATCAAGGCGTCATACCACGACATGCCGTGTTTTCCCGACAACGTCAACGCTTCCAGATAGAGGGCCGGTGAAGAGTGAACCGCCAGCAACGGCCGGAACACCGTTGCCAGATACTGTTCCGCTTCCGCTACCGACATAGGCTGCACAAAACGCTTCAGCGCAACGTTGAAAAATTCCTGAACCACCTGATAGCTGATAAGGCCCCGGCGGGTCGCCAGGGCCTCTCGGATCAGTTGCTGCGCCCGGCGGGCTTTCGCCGATGCTGTAGGATCGAACGTGTAGACAAAGATGTTGGTATCGAGAAAGAAATTACCGCTCATTCATCTCATCTCGGCTGAACTTGCGCCCCGGTCGCACGTGGCACAGCCTCTGCATCAGCGCGTCGAACTCCTGCGCGTTGCCGGCCTGAGCGGCGTATTGCTCGAGCCACTCCCGAAACGCCGCATTCAGCGTCTTATGCTGGGAACGCGCCACGTGGCGCGCCTGTTCGATCAGGTTCTCCTCCGCGCTCAGGGTGACATTCTTCATACTGGAATAGTGTACACTATTTCAGTGTGATTCTCAATCGTGGCATGCTTTGACAGCCCCGCTGCATCTCTATGAAAAGACCCACCATCGGCGTGTTTGACTCCGGCTTCGGCGGACTCACCGTTCTTAAGGAACTGGTCTCGCTTATTCCCAACGCTGACTACATCTACTTTGGAGACACCGCCCGGCTGCCGTACGGGTCCAAATCCGCCGAGACCGTTGCCAAGTATGCCGTCGGCGCCACCCATTACCTCGAAGATCATGGGGCGGAAATGCTGGTCATCGCTTGCAACACCGCCACTGCGTTAGCCCTCGACCAAATCCGGGAAGCCAGCAGCGTCCCGGTCGAAGGCGTCGTGGACCCCGGGGCGGAACGGGCTGCTGCCGCGAGCTTGAAAAAGAAAGTCGTGGTCATCGGCACCGAGGCAACCGTCAGCAGCCACGCCTACCACAAGGCTCTGGAAGTTCGGGGTGTAGAGGCGAGAGAGAAAGCTTGCCCGCTTCTGGTGCCCCTGGTCGAAGAAGGCTGGATCGACCATCCCGTCACCGAGCAAGTCGCACGCATTTATCTGCAGGAAGCCTTTGCCGGTGACTTTCAATCCGCCGACGTGCTGGTGCTGGGCTGTACCCATTACCCGCTCATCAAGCCGGTGCTGCGGCAAACCGCTCCGGCGCACGTGACCATTGTCGATTCCGCCGAATCGACAGCTCATGTCGTCCGAGACCGCCTTGCCATCGATCCCTTACCGACTGCCGCGGGCGAAGAGCAACGCCACGCACCCCGTCTCAAGTTCTTCGCCACTGACTCGGTGGAAAAGTTTCGTCGCCTCGGAAGTCGATTCCTGGGTCATGCCATCGACGACGTCCACCACGTTGACCTGAAGGAATAGCATTCTCCCTTCGTGTCCTCTGTGGTTAAAGCTTTTTTCCCCCAAATAAAAACGGCCGCGAAAGCATCGCGGCCGCTCATGGCTAAAATTGCTGGCGTCAGTACAACCGGAAGCTCACTTCCACGTTGATCATGACCGCCACCGGCTTTCCGTCTTTCATCGCCGGCTCGAACTTCCAGTTCTTTACCGCCTCAATGGCTTTCTCATCCAGCCCCAGACCCAGTGTGCGAGCTATTTTGATGTCGCGCGGTCTGCCGTCGGGTCCGACCACCAGCCATAACACGCAGGTTCCCTGGAACTTGGCCTTGCGCGCTTCTTCCGAGTACTCCGGATCGGGCGAGTAAATCGGCCTGGGCGCGGAAACTCCTCCGCCCACGCGGAATGCGCCACCGCCAACCCCGCCGCCGTGTCCGGGACCAACTCCCGGCCCTTCTCCAGAACCTACGCCGCCGCCATTCCCGGATCCGATTCCACCACCAGATCCCGTGCCGTTCGACGGGGGTCCCGAGGGCAAGTGCGACATCGGATCGCCCAGGCTGGGAATGTTGACTTGCGCCATCTTGATCTCCGGTGGCACGACCACGGTCGGTTCAACCGCAAGCTTGGGATTCGGGTTGCGCACCACCACCATGGGAGGAGTGATCTGCTCCATCGACAGCTTGGGAAGTTTACCCTTCGGAGCTTGCAACTTATCGCGATCACCGCCGCCGCCACCGCCTCCCGCCGCTGTTTTTGATGGCGCCATCGGAGGAATATCATCCGGAGTGACCAGCGCAATAACTTCTTGCGGCTTGATGACCTTCTTTACCATGCGTCCCGCAAGAATCGTCCCGCCGATAATCGCGGCAAGCGCCAGCATGTGCACGATCGTCGAACCCAGCACACCGTTCTTCTTGTAGTTGTAGAAGCCCCAAATATCCTTTACCGGGATTGGCTTCGAGGTGAGAACTAGAGGTGGCTGCTTTTTGGGGAAAAGAAAATCGTCGATATTTTGAAAGAGCGACTTCCACAGCGGCTCTTCGAAGGTGCTCTTGGAAAGCAGGAAGTCGAGTTCGGGCTCGCCTTGCATGCGGGGATTGACGTCGCCAGTTGCCATATTCAACCGAATCCACTTCATTCCGTCAGGCGGCTGCGCCTGAACCACTTCTCGTCTCTATGCTGGATGAGCACACGCCATGCCAAGTTGCCCCTGTTTTCCGCGGTTCCCACAAAATCCGCGGTCCGGCAACACCACACCCGTTGGGGCGTTTTCGGTCAATAGACTCTTGACATTAGATGCGCTCGCCCTGCAAACGTAACTTGAGGAAAATTGTACACGTTTTTTCCCTGTTTTCGACAGTGCTTTTCGGGCTGCTCCCTGCAGGCTCCCTCTTGCGCCCCGGGTCAATGGACGTTCCCGGCTCCGCTCCCTATAATGAAAGAAATCAACTATTTGGGAGAATCCACCCGAGTGCCGCTCGATCTGAAATCCACTATCAATCTGCCCAATACCGCTTTCCCCATGAAGGCCAATCTGCCCCAGAATGAACCAAAGGTCTTGGCCCGTTGGGAGCAGATGCGGATTTACGAGCGAATCCGGCAAGTCCGGGCCGGGGCCCCCGCCTACATCCTGCACGACGGCCCTCCCTACGCGAATGGGCCGTTGCATCTTGGCCATGCTCTGAATAAGGGCCTGAAGGATTTCATCGTCAAGTCGAAGTCCATGTCCGGAATGGACGCCCCTTATGTCCCAGGATGGGACTGCCACGGCCTCCCCATCGAAATCAAGGTCGATCAGCAACTCGGCGGCAAAAAACTGCAGATGAAGCCGCTCGACGTTCGCATGGAGTGTCGCAAATACGCCGAGAAGTATCTCAACTTGCAGCGCGAGCAGTTCAAGCGCATCGGCGTCTTCGGCCGCTGGGAGAAGCCCTATTCCACCATGACGCCGCCCTACGAGGCGGTCGTCCTGAAGACTTTTTATGCGTTTTTTGAGAAGAATTTTGTCTACAAGGGGCTGCGCTCGGTTTACTGGTGCATCCATGACCGCACCGCCCTTGCCGAGGCTGAAGTCGAATACGAGAACCACACCAGTCCTACGATCTGGGTGAAGTACGCCTTAACTGACGATCCCGGCAAAACTTGATCCCGCTCTGAAGGGCAAGAAGGTCTTCACCGTCATCTGGACCACCACTCCCTGGACGCTGCCCGCTTCCATGGCTGTGGCCTTTCATCCTAATGACGAGTACGTCGCCCTCGAGTCGGGCGGCGAAGTCTACATCGTCGCCGAAAAGCTCGCGAAAGAGTTCACGGACAAAGTCGGACTCACCGCGCCCCAAACCATCGCGCGCTTTCCCGGGCGAGAAGCTCGAATACGCCAAGTTCGCCCACCCGTTCCTGGATCGCACGATTCTCGGCGTGCTCGCCGACTACGTCACCATGGATCAGGGAACCGGCGTGGTTCACACCGCTCCCGCGCACGGCGCAGACGACTTCAACACTGGCGTGAAGTACAAGATCGAGCTTACCTGCAACGTGGATGCTGCAGGACGCCTGCACAATGGCCTGCCCGAATACGACGGATTGAAAGTTTTCGATGCCAACGCGCCCATCATCGAGTTGCTGAAGAAACGGGGCGTGCTCATGCACTCGGAAAAAATGGAGCACTCTTACCCGCACTGCTGGCGCTGCCATAATCCCATCATCTTCCGCGCTACCGAGCAGTGGTTCATCTCCATGGAAACGCCGATGGAAGGCGGCGGCACTCTGCGTAGCCGCACCCTCGACGAAATCAAGAAGGTCAAGTGGGATCCGGCTTGGGGCGAGGAACGCATCTCGAACATGATCGCCACCCGTCCCGACTGGTGCATCTCGCGCCAGCGTGTGTGGGGTGTGCCCATCGCTGTGTTTCTTTGCGAAGGCTGCGGCAAGCCACTCAATGATCCTGCAATCAGCAAAAAAGTTGTCGAGCTTTTCGGTAAATCAGGCGCGGACGCCTGGTACACGTCTGAGGCAGATACCATCTTGCCGCCGGGAACCGAGTGCCCGAGTTGTGGCGGTTCCACGTTCAAGAAAGAATCCGACATCATCGACGTCTGGTTCGAGTCCGGCTCCAGCTATCTCGCTGTGCAAGCGGAAGAAGGCTATCGCTGGCCCTCGGATCTCTACCTCGAGGGCGGAGATCAGTACCGCGGATGGTTCCATTCTTCCCTGCTCTGCGCCATGGGCGCGCGCAACAGCGCACCTTACGCGATGGTCTCCACCAACGGTTGGACCCTCGACGAACAGGGCCGCGCCATGTCGAAGTCGCTCGGGAACACCGTCGATCCCGTCGATATCGCCAATCGCATGGGCGCAGAAATCGTTCGTCTGTGGGTCGCCTCCGTGGACTTCCGCGAAGATGTTGCCTGCTCGGAACACCTGATGCAACGAGTCGCGGAGAATTACAGAAAGATACGCAACACCTTCCGCTACATTTTCGGAAATCTCTACGACTTCGACCCGGCACGCGATGCCGTGCCCTTCGACCAGATGCAACCACTCGACCAGTACATGCTGCGACAGACCACTCGCCATGGTGGCTGAAGTCGTGCGCTGGTACGACGAACTTGCCTTCCACAAGATCTACCATCGCGTGAATCACTTCTGCGTGGTGGAGTTGAGTGCGTTTTATTTCGACGTTCTCAAGGACCGTCTTTACACCTCAGCGCCGAAGTCGCTCGGGCGCCGGGCCGCGCAAACCGCCATCTGGCGAATTGGCGAAGCTCTGGCTCGCCTGCTCGCGCCCATCATGAGCTTTACCTGCGAGGAATTCTGGTCCTACCTCCCGCCGGTCGAGGGCCGCCTGGAGAGCGTTCACCTCTCCATGTTCCCTGCCGCTGCAGAGATCCTCGGAGGAACCGCACTCCCGAACGATCCCAGGCAACAGGAAGATTGGACCACTCTGCGAGCTATCCGGGATGAGGTCCTGAAGGCCTTGGAAGAAGCGCGCAACCAGAAGCTGATTGGAGGCGGTCTGGAAGCGGAAGTCACGCTCGCCGCAGCCGACCCTTCCTATTCGGTGCTGGCTCGTTATGAGGGTCAGCTTCGGTATCTGTTTATCGTTTCATCCGTCATCCTCGCAAAAGCGCCTTCGGGCAATGGCAGCAGCGGCGTGAGTGTGCAGGTCGGCAAGGCGCCCGGGCAGAAGTGCGAACGCTGCTGGAACTACTCTACCCACGTGGGAGAAGACGCCAAATATCCGACGGTGTGCGAGCGTTGCAGCGCAGTACTGAAAGAACTGGAGTCGTCGACGGCCTCGCGCTGATGTTTTGTGCGAAGGCACCCCATCCACCAGTAGCCGAATCTAACAACTATCTGGAATGATCGATTCTCACGGCATGCGTAAATTTCATTTTTTGATCGCGCTCTTCGTCCTGTTGCTCGATCGCGCGACCAAGTGGGTGATCGCGAGGAATATCGCCTTGCATGGCAACATCCAGGTGATCCCCGATTTTTTCCGCATCACCCACGTGGAGAACCGCGGTGCGGCATTCGGACTGTTTGCCGACTCCCCGTCGCAGTGGAAAATTGCGATGTTGGTACTGTTCTCGGTCATCGCCCTGGTGATCGTCTCTACTCTGTTATGGCGCAACAGCCACACCATGTCGACGACCGGGGTGGGATTGTCCCTGATTCTCGGCGGCGCGCTCGGCAATCTTTGGGACCGTCTGCTGAGCGGTAAAGTGGTGGATTTCCTCTTGTTCTACATCGGCCAGTATCAGTGGCCGGCCTTCAACATCGCCGACAGCGCCATCGTCATCGGCGCCGGACTGTTGGTCTTTGAAATCCTCTTCACCAAAGCACCCCAGCAAACCTCGGCCTAGGGCCTTACTTCCCGCCTTTTGCCTGGTTGTCGCTGTCGCTGGAAATCAACTTTTGCACCGGCGCATAGAACTTGCACCACGTGTTGAGCACGGCGCTCTTGTAGCGTTGCGGCAGCTCCGTAACTCTCTGTCGCGCGGAATTTCGAACCTGCGCGAGCAGAGATCTCGGGTCTGCGCCCTTGGTTCCGGGAAAGTCGTGAAAGCTCTGCAGTGACTGCAGCATCATCATGCTCGACATGACATTGGTCGTGAGACAGGCAACCGCATTGCTCTTATCGCCTTTACGGTTCTGTGGAAACAGCAGTGTACCGATGTCGAAATAAGTGATTGCAAAGCCCGCGTCCGCGAAGCGGGTTACCAGGAACTCTCCCTTGGCATTCGGATTTGTCTCGGAAGCCACCACCCAGGCCGGCGAAACTTGCTCACCCCGCAAAATTTCGTGGATCGCCGCCTTGTCGGCTGCCGGCATCGGAGGATCGTGGTCGTGCCAGGGTTTGTAGTAAAGAACGTCGCCATCGAACTTCGACAGAGAAACCACGATATGACGGTCAACCCTGCGAAGATCGGCCGCCGCCGCCCCCTTCTTGAAGCACGCCTTTTTCAGCTCTTCCCCGTACTTTTTTAGAACTCCCGACAGAGACACGGGCTTGCCGTCCAACAGAAATGGTCCATCGGGCTGGGTGCGAATACTGCCCATGAAATCGCGGAGCTCCGCTGCCGTCATCTTCTTGCCGTGCAGCGACATTTCAATCACGGTTGACCATCCGAACGGAAAAAGATAAACCGCGGGGCGGGCAAATGCGCGAATGCCTTTTCCCGGGTCGGTCACGCCCAATCTGTACTGCGTTGGTTCGCAGACGAACGGCACCAGCAACTGCCACGGATCGAACTCGCCAAAGGCGGTAGCGTAATATTTCCAGAAGTGATGGTGCGTGCGGCTTTTGTTTCTCAGGGGCCGGATCCGAAATGCCCCAGCGGCTACCGCTTTGGCCCCAAACTGCTGCTTGTACTTGTCGGGATCGCCCAGAAACTCCACGGCGCTGGTTAACGAGTTAGGCGCCACCAGTGGATCGAGCGTCAGGTGGAAGTCGAAAATCCGGATATCGACGCGGCGAAATTCGTAAGCCATCAGAGTTTTGCACCGGCAGTTGACGGTTGAGCCATTCCGTCACATACTATCTACGCATACGTGCACAAAAACGGTCTAACCAGGACTGGTATATCGGGCTTCGGCCACGGTTCTTTACACCATCCTCAGCGGCGCGTTAGGCGTGTCCACTTCCACCGTAGGTCTCCCGAGAACGTCCCCATTGCCCCATTGCATCCGCATATTGACGGTCGGGGCAAAAGCACCATTGGCGCCCTGCTGATAGATAAAATCCTGCGTGTCCAGCGGAAAGTGATACTGCTGAACCAATTTAGCAGCCAAGGGCATATCTCTCGCAGCCAACGCAGCCCGAATTACTTCCGTTGGCTGCTGTTGCTTGTCGTTGGGATGAACACGATACCACCCAACAAGAAACGTATGGGTGGCGCCTTGAGCCCCCACTGATCCTTCAAACGATTGGCCGTTGGCAAGCCTTACAATTGTCTTCGGCTGGTTACGGTTGGCGTTCAATCGCAACAACTTCATCAGCAGCGTCAGGTCGTCGTCGGTTGGCTGTAAAGCGCGCCGCGCGCTTATGGCGCGCACCCAGCGATCCCCACCCCCAATGAGCATTCCCGCCACCCCGCCCAGCAGCGCAAGGTACTCAAGTTTCTGAAGGCTCAGCCCCTGAGTGATGTCTAGTTCTTCCTTGAAACGGGGAAAGACCGAAACCAGGGCCACCAGCAACAACGATACAAGAACGCTATAGACCGTCTTGTCTCCGAGAGTCGGCCCCTGAATCCGCCACGGAGTCTTCCAGAAATCCAATGCCAGCCAGAACAACAAACCGGGGACGATGAAGCCCGCCAGCGCCAGAGGAACTCCTGCCAGCGAGTCCGCACCCAGGAACGCGCTCTTGATTGATTTCTCCACCGTTAAGACCGAGTGCCTCGGACCTTCTTTACCTACCCAGTCGTATCGCAAGTTGAAAAGCAGGTTGTCGTCGCCGTTGCTGACGGTCGTGCTGGTAAGGCAGAGATCCAGGGACTGAACCGATTTCGGATCTTGTTGACTGGGCAGTTTGCCGACGACTACGTTGGCCGCGGGGGAATTGCTTGTCGGATGCTTTTTTAGTTCGTCGCACGTTGTGGCATACAGCAACAAAGTCCCAGGAAGCGTACTCCAGCCAAGGGTTACGTTCTCCAGATTCTTATCGGAGGCATTCGATAGAAACACCCGGATCGGCAGCCCATCGTTTTCGCGCATCGTCTGCCGCTCGAAGGAAATCACCAGCTGGGGAGACGGTGCCTTTTCGGTCTCCGGCGTGGCGTCATTCGGCGCCGCGGTGAACCCCGATGTGCTGGCGAGAAGAATAAGCACGCTCGCCAATCCGATTCCGTGATAGCTGTACCTCATCGGAACATTTGCCTCGACTAAGTGAGTTCAGTCGAAACGATACTCTTTTTCGGGAAGGCGTCAAGTAGGTGGGTTTTCCGGTATTAAGCGCGCTGTTACAGACGAGCATAAACAAGTTATGAATGGTCTACGGCGTTCCGTACAGCTGCTTGTACACGTTCGCGTTGCGCACGATCGCTTGCACGTACTCTCGGGTCTCGGTGAACGGAATCGACTCCACGAACTCCGGCACATCGCGGTATTTACCCTGCCCCATCCAGTCCTGCACCCGGTCCGATCCTGCGTTGTAGGCTGCGAGCGCATATTCGAAGGCGCCGAACTTGTCGACCATGGTGCGGAAATACTTCGTGCCCAGCTGCAGGTTTACTGCCGGAGTGAACAGTTGCTGAGTCGAAAAATGCCGCAGCTTCTCCTGTTTCGCCACATGCTTGCCGACCTTTGGCAGCAGCTGCATCAGGCCTACCGCATCTTTGCGCGAAACCGCGTTGGGATTGAATTCCGATTCCTGTCGGATCAGCGAGGCGACTAGGTAGGGATCAAGCGCATTATCGGACGAAAATTTCTTGAGGTCCGTCCAGTACGGCTTCGGGAACAACGCTTCCCAATATGCGCGCGGCAAGCTAGGCAAATCGATGGCAAAGTAATTCGGCACGGCCCGCTTCAGAGTCTCGACCGCCACGTCGTACCGGCCGGCGTCCTGATACATGCGGGCGATCTCCGGCGCCAGCCAGTTGCCTTTGTCTTCAGCGGCTGCGGCCTGCAGTTCCTTCGTCGCAAAGTCGAGCAGGGCCCCGTTTTCCAACAATTCGGCCTTCTGTACCCGCAGGTCGTCGGTTGGAACCGGATCCTCCGTCACTTTTCCCATCGAGTTCAGCGGCGGCACGCGATCGAGTAATGCGATGTGTAGAGGTTTCCCATCCGCCTGGATCTTCTTCAGTTGTTGCCGTGCCAGTTCGCCATAGTAGTAATTTCGGAAGCGCTCGGAAATCTTTACGTAATAGGCCCGAGCTGTCGCCAGGTCGCCATCCTCCTCGGCCAGCCGTCCACGCCAATACAGCGCCGCGGGAACCTCGGCTGAGCCCGGATACAGGGCGATTTGCTGCTCAAACCCGGTCTTGGCTTCCTGAGTTCTTCCCTGCCGCAGGCTCAGCCAGGTCGCTTTCCAATGGGCATACGAGGCACGGCTCCCGTCGGGGAAGCGCTCCTGCAACTCTCGAAAAGCGTCGATGGCTTTGTCATAGTCCGGGCGCAAAAGATAGATATTTCCCGCCGAGAGCAATGCCTGCTCCAGCCACGGCGAAGTCGGCGCGGCCTGCCGCAGCTCGCCCAAATATTGCAGAAATTTGTCGTCATCGTCCGCCGCGCGGGCGATCTCTCCGAGATTGAACAGGCGCTCCGCATTGATTTCCGGTGTCGGGTTGGAAATCGACTCCAGGACCTTCTTCGCTTCCTTGCCTTGGCCCCCACGGCGCAAGCTCGACGCCATCGCCAACTGCACCGTCGGGCGCTCGGCCGGACTCACTTCGTCCAGCAGATCGTGATACTCGTTCGCCGCGTCGATGTAGCGCTTCCCCTTCGCCAGCAGATCAGCCCGCGTGCGCCGGTCACTCAAAGGAGCCGGCGGCACAGACCCGGACGCCGTCAATTTCTTCAGTTCAGCCTCCGCGGTCGTCGCTTCTCCGCTGAGCGGCATATTGAAGTAAATATTTCGCAGAATCGCAATCGCTTTGGCATTTTGTCCGGCGGCCTCGTAAGCCCGCCCCAGCGTC
Source organism: Terriglobia bacterium (assembly GCA_963832635.1). Taxonomy (GTDB): domain Bacteria; phylum Acidobacteriota; class Terriglobia; order Terriglobales; family Acidobacteriaceae; genus DATFTE01. The sequence goes on from CAWHVH010000014.1 coordinate 125,712, forward strand.
CATTCGAGATCCACGCGCGTCGGCTGCCGGTCCTTCTCCAACAAACCGACCGCTTCTTGCGGACGCCCTTCACTCAGCAGGACATTTGCGTACAACACCTGGGCATCGCGAACCAGAAGCGACTCAGGATAGTTCTTTTCGAAATCCGCCAGGGTTGCTCCCGCTTCCGCCATTCTTCCGCTCTGGATGTATGCAGTGCCCAGGTAATAATCGACGTAGTCGCCCAGATCTCCGGCATGCGGTTTGGCGCGATTCAGGGGATCAATTGCCTTGGCATAGTCGCGGTCGAGGACATGCGCGTAGCCCAGTACCAGCCATGCCAACGCGCCCGCGTCTTCCTTGGCGTGGCGTCTGGCGTAGGCCTCGACTCCGGTATAGGCTGCCGGCGTTCTGTCTTGAAGCAGTTGCCGAGCCATCGGCTTCAAACTCGCGGACGCCACGAATGCCTGATGCATGCGCCGCAGCCGCGGAGAGGATCTCCTCTTCCTTCGAACCGCTGCGGTCTTAGTTTTCTTTTTAGTTGCAGGTTTTTTAGGGGGGGGCTGGCCGGTGCTGGAGGATTGAACTGGCGCACGCGGCACGCCCAAGGCACAATTGCTCCCCAGCAGCGCCAGAATCACAACGGAAATCAGTTGCTGACGAAGTAAAACCACTCTGCCTAATTATCGCCGAAAATTGGCGCCCATGACCGAACCATCGTCCTCAGCCAGGCTGCGGACCAGTTCGCTGCTGAAGTAATCGGCGCTGGCAGCCGCCGTATTGCCGTACCGCTTGGAATAGGTGGAACGGCTTTTCTCAATGTCTTCTTTCAATCGATCGTACAAATCCTTGTTCTTACGGCCTTCCGCAACCTTCGCCTGGTTGTACAGCTTGATCTCATCTACCAGCAGTCGCGCAAAACGCTGTGCCTTGCGGTGAGTGTCGGCATCCTCCGGCGACAGATGGGAGAATGCATCTTTCGCAACCGCGGGGGCCGCCGCCGCAGCAGCGGACACAGGTTCGGCTTCCACTTCGGGACGGGCTGGCTCCACCGCCGGAACTGGCTTGGCCGCATGCGTCGGAGCATGCCCCGCAAAAGGATCCGAGAAAGAGGCCACCGTTTGCACGGGTGCTGGCGCCGTTTCCGTTCGTTCGCCCCCGGCCTCGGCGGCGCCTTCTTTCTGTGCTTGTTTGCGAAGCGAAACCACTTCGAGCCAGGCGCTGGTGGAAGTCACCAATACTTCCAGTGCGGCATCGTCGGTCGGGTTCGCGGAGGTCCCCGCGTCGGCATAAATCAGCGCTGCAACCTTATCTTTCAAAAGCAGCGGCAGCACCATGATGCGGTCGCCCGAAGGCGCTCCCATTTGCGCTATGAATTCATGATCCATCTCCGCAGCGGTTCCGGTGAAGGTCATGCGCGACTGCAAGGCTCGCGACGCAACTCCGCTGCTCACATCCAGGGCAAAATTCTTGACCCCATCGTTGTTGGCGAACCCGCGTCCCTCCCAGCCCGTCGCCGCCCCTGCCTTCACCACAAAGAGAGCCGCCCGGCCGCTGTAGCGAACCGTACTGTCCAGGAGTCCGCGAAGGATTTCCCGCTGTGTGTTGCCGGAATGGATGGCAGAGATCGCCTTCAGCAGATCGGCCGGCCCGCTCTCGGATACGCTGTGAGCGCTCGCCTCTGCCGACAATTGCGGTCCTAACTCTTCCAGAACCCTCTTCACCAGATCTTCGCGCATGCGGGGAATGTGGCTTTCCAGGACTTGGGAAACCGCCGCTTCGACGATCTGCTTGAGTCTGTTCTTGTCAGCCATTGTCACCGACCGAATCACCAGCCCAAATCCGACTCCGGACGCTGCTTTTTCCTAAACTTTGATTATATGGTACTTAACTCTCGTTCGTCGCCCGCCGTTGGTCGTTGGCCCAAAGATATCGGGCCTGACCCCTCACCTCAGCCAACGCCGAATTTATAGCAAACCGGTGGCCTGGCGATACGTCAAAACAGTTACGCGCAAAACGGGGTTACCAAGTAAAATAACAGCTTCGCCCTGGCCGCGCAGACTGCAAAATTCTTGCATCGGATAAAGTATGAACGCCATCCAACCAAAAGTAGGTGAGCCCGTCAGTGATGAACTGGCGCTGGTTCAGGCAGCCAAAGGCGGAGACGTCGGAGCCTTCGAAGAACTGGTCCGGCGTTACGATCGAAACGTATTCCGCATCGCGCAGCACATCACGCAGAATCGTGAGGATGCTGAAGATGTGGTGCAAGACGCGTTTCTGAAAGCCTACGGAAACCTGCATCAGTTCCAGGGCCAGTCGAAGTTTTATACCTGGCTGGTGCGGATCGCGGTCAACGAGGCGCTGATGAAGCTGCGCCGTCGTCGCCCCGAACGCACAGTCTCACTGGACGAAGACGTCAAGACGGAGGACGATTCCCTTCCGCGAGAAGTCGCGGATTGGAGCCCCAACCCGGAACAGCAGTATAGTCAGGCCGAGTTGCGGGACATCTTGACTCGCACGATTCAAGGCCTTCCCCCGAGTTTTCGGACAGTATTTGTCCTGAGGGATGTGGAAGGTCTCTCGACCGAAGAAACGGCGGATGCTCTCGACTTGAGCATTCCCGCGGTCAAATCGAGGCTGCTGCGGGCTCGGCTTCAGCTTCGAGAGCGGCTCAGCCGTTACTTCCAGAAACGTGAGAGCGGAGATGGCAAACAGTGAAATGCTCTGAGTTCCTGCAAGAGCTAACCAACTACCTGGACGGCGCAATCGACGCCCGTACTAAGGCCGAGCTCGAAGACCATTTGGCGTGGTGCCACAACTGCTACGTCGTCTGCGACACCACCAAGAAGACCATCGAGATTTACCGCGACTCGCAGCTTTACGAACTGCCCGACGATCTCCGTACTCGCCTGCGGTCGGCGATCATGTCCAAGTGTCAGGGCCGCAAGAAGGAAGGGCCCGAACGCGCCTAGTCCACCTTGGTGACTGATTCCTACTGATTCGGCGTCCATGCGGCGGAAACGGTCCGCTCCCAATTCACCCCGAACGCACTGCTAACACCATCACCAGCAGCAAGTTACAGCCTTTTTTGGCCCATCACGGAAGCCTGTCACACACGTCATTGTCGAACCTTTCGTACGGGTGTTGAATCTAACTAGTTGAGTTGGGGTAGTCCTGGGTATCCGGGCGAACCAGGGCCCGGCTGTTGGGAGGGAATATGATCTCGAAATTGTTCGATACCTTTTTTGGCTGCTGGCACAACCACTATAGCTTCCCGATTACGGTTCGCTCCGGTGCGCGCCGCTCAGCGGCCGCCTCCCTCACCGGAACCTACGTGGTTTGCCTCGATTGCGGTAAGGAGTTCCCGTACGACTGGCAGGAGATGAAGGTGGTCGATGGGCCGGCGCCCGCAAGGGGACGCGTCGCATCGCTGGCGACCAAAGAAGCTGCCTGAACTTTTTTTGGCGATTAGACACCCTGGGCCACGAGCCTCGCTCGTGGCCTTGTTGCCTGCAGCGGCGATAGCTACGTTTCCGACGTCGTGGGGTCGATGATGGTTTTGATCTCCGAGATACGATTCGCCGGAAATCCTCCTTGCTTGGCGTGTTCCCGAATCGAAGCTTCGCTGTCTGCGATGTACACGCAGTAAACCTTGTCCCCGGTGACGTAGCTTTGAACCCATTGAATCTTCGGCCCCATCGTCCGCAGAACCGAGCACGACTTCTGGGAAATGCCCTGCAATTGCTCCGGGCTCAGAGACCCCGCATTCGGAATTTCCCTTTCGATCAGAAACTTTGGCATCCCTTTCCTCCTCGCACTCTCGAAGTGTGTCTGCTTGGTGAAAATACGCCGTCAATCTGTTCCCGTCAAAACAAAACCGGCGGCCGCAGCCGCCGGTAATCTCCAACTATCACATCCTAGTTGTTGTTGTCGTCGGGACGCCGCTTCAACGTCGGATGATCGTCGCCAGAAGTCGATTGCCCGTCCTGGCTCGTTTTGTCCGTGTTCGACGTACGCCGCAAGCTGGGCTTGTTGTTGTCTTTCTGGTCGAGCACTTTATGCCGGTTCTCGATCGCTGCCAGCCGCGCCTTCACGTCGTTAAATTCCGACGTGGTCACAATGTACTGCGCCCTCGCCGGCAGAATCTGCGCGATCTCTTGCTGGGATTTCTCGATGCGATCGGGAGTTTGCGGATGCGTCGAAAATGCCTTGGCCAGCGTACCCGGCTTCTTCTTCTCCTGCGCCTGCACTTTTTCGAAGAAACTGATGAACGCGTCCGGATCGTAGCCCGACTTGTACATGTATTGCAGCCCCAGGTAGTCGGCTTCCGACTCGAAATTCCGCGAGAACTTCAGAAACGTCATCGGCAACGCCAGGCCCGCCGCTTCGTATCCCGCATACCCGATCCCGCCGCCGACAAAAATCAACGGAATGGAAGCCATGTTCATGATGTTGCCGCGGGTGTTCTCTCGTGCCGCATGGCAGGCCGCGACGTGAGCAATCTCGTGCGCCATGACACCCGCCAGTTCTGCCTCTTCGTCCGCCGCCAGAATCAGTCCTGAATTCACATAGAAAAACCCGCCGGGCAGCGCGAACGCATTGATTTCGTCCGAATCGATTACTTTGATCGTAAAGGGCACCTGCGCATCCGAGTTGCGCACCAGGTTCTGGCCCAGACGGTTCACATATTCCGTCACCACCGGGTCTTGCACCAGCTTGACCGTCGATTCCACCTGCTGCGAATACGCCTTGCCCATCGCAATCTGTTTCTCGACGCTGTACCAGTTGCCGAAGCCCCGGTTGCATCCCACGTTGCGGTTTCCCACCGCGTCTACATCATCCTTGCCGCCGTCGTGCTTCACTTTGTCTGGGTCCGCTGGCTGCACCACCTGGGGTTGCGATTGCGCACTATCGCTGCTCGTGTTCTTGTTGTCCGCGGAAAAACTCTTGGGCGCTGCCCCAGCAAATAGCAGCAGCACGGCGACGGATGCCAATAGGCGCAACTTCATAAATCACTCCCTTTCCCGTCCTACCCACGGGCCTAAACGCGATTATAGCCCCGCTGGAGACACCGACCCCGGGATTTCTCTGCTTCGTTGGACGCATAATATCGTTGGCAGGTTACCCGGGCGTACTTCTTTCATTACCCGAAACCCCGTTCCCCGGCCGGAACCGAGCCTATCCGCATCCAGAATGTCAGCTCTCCTGCCTAAGCGGTTTCGCCTGAGCCACATCCCCGGGTGTACCATGGCCTGTTTCGCTCCTGTCGGAGGTGCCCCTTGCTGGATCGCCGCCGCTTTCTCGCTGCCACCACCGGACTCGCTGCCGGCGTTGCGTTTCGTACCCCCCTGTTCGCACAGTTGGAGAAAGCTCCCGCCATCCCTCCCGACAGCAATCTCTACAGCCAGAACGAAGAAGCCTACTGGGACGAACTCCGCAAGCAATTCCTGATTCCCGAAGACGAGGTTTACCTCAATAACGGCACCGTCGGCTCCAGTCCCGCCCCGGTCCTGCGTGCCATTTTCGACGCCTACAACCAGACTGAGAAGATGGATCAGCAGGATCCCGAAGATTACCCCATCTGGGGATACGCGGCCTGGAATGAGTTTCGCGACCCCCTGGCGGAATTCGTCGGCTGCCGCCGCGACGAGATTGCCTTAGTGCGCAACGCCACCGAGGCCAACAGTTACATCGCCAACGGCATCGACATGAAGCCGGGCGACGAAGTGTTGATGACCGACCAGGAGCATCCCGGCGGCGAAGAACCCTGGCAACTCAAGGCCAAGCGCTACGGCATCGTCGTAAAGAAGGTGACACTGCCGATGCCGGTTCAAAGTGCCGGCGAAGTGCTGAATCTGTTCGACGCGGCGATTACCCCACGCACCCGGGTTTTGTTTTTTAGCCACATCACGACGGTGACAGGAGTAGTGCTGCCCGTCAAAGACCTGTGCGATTTGGCGCGATCCAAAGGCATCTTGTCCGCAGTCGACGGAGCTCATGTCCCCGGCATGATGCAACTCGACCTGGCAAGTTTGCATTGTGATCTCTACTCCGCCAGCCCGCACAAGTGGCTGCAGGCTCCGAAGGGCTCAGGGTTCCTCTACGTGCGCGACGAAGTGATCGACCGGGTGTGGAACACCATCGTCACCGAAGGCTGGAACGAACCGCAACTGCGTGCGGAACGCTTTCAGCGCATCGGTTCTTCCAATGTGCCCTCGCTTTGCGGCTTGCGGGCGGCCATTCAATTTGCCAGCCAGATCGGAATGCCGCGCATCGAGCATCGTCACCGCGAACTCGCCAACTACATGCTGGCGGAAATGATCAAGCGTGGCGCACAGTCCTGGACTTCGCCCGACCCCGCCCTGCGCTGCGCCATCATCACCGTGAACGTTCCTCCCATTCATCGCATGGACCTCGAGAACTGGATGTGGAAGACACAGAAAATCCGTATTCGCGGCGGCGAACCCTCGAAGCTGAGGCTCTCGACGCCGTACTACCTGCGTAAGAAAGATATTGATCGCTTTCTGGAAAAGTTCGATGATTATCGCAAGCTTAACAAGCTGGCATGAGGGAGATAGGGCTCCACGGCGTCTTCCCTCGCGATCCTGAAAACACTTTGTGCCGGGATCAATGCTCTTTCAAGCCGATTACGCCGTACACACTTTGCATCCGGAGAAAAATCATGCGGTGGCCGACTGTGTGCACACTCTTATTTCTCAGCCTGATCCTTCCCACCCTCGTTCTCGCCCAACAAACCGATTCCACAGCCAACTCCAGCAGCGCGGTTTGCACCTTTGCCGACGAAAAACAAATGAGTGTCCGCTATAACCCCGCCAAAGTGGGGAAGGACGAAGCTCCGAACGGCAAGATATGGGTGCCCGGCAACTTCCCGATGGACTTGTTTACCGAAACTGCGTTAACCCTCAATAATGTGGATATTCCCACCGGCGCTTATCGCCTCTACTTCCTTCCCGGCAAAGAAACCTGGACCATGATCATCAGCAGGAATGTCAGTCCCAGTACCGCCTACGACGAGAAAGACGACTTGGTGCGCGCCCCCATGCAGAGTGGCAAACTCCCGCAGGCCGAACCCGCAATCTCGGTCTATTTCGGACACATCGCGCCCAAGACCTGCGATATGCGTCTGGATGTCGGAAAAATACGAGTGTGGATTGACTTCGGAGAGAAGTAGCTCCGTGATGCTCAGCCCCGGAGGGGCACCTGCCAATAGCCCGGCGTTTCAACGCCGGGTTGGTAGAGCAATACATTAAGGAGTCCCGGTAGGGACGACTGGGAACTCCCGGCATCCGCACGCACGCGGGCAACCGCGCCACACCTACTCAGTCGTAATACTCCAAACCCAGGTGCGTAATCAATTCCTCGCCCTTCAAATGCCGCAATGTGTTCTTCAGCTTCATCGACTGAATGAACAGATCGTGCTCCGGGTACAACCCCGGCGCCGTCATCGGCGACTTGAAGTAAAAGCTCAACCACTCCTGGATGCCGATCCCGCGCAACTCTGAGGTCCGCTGCGCCAGATCGAGGAACAGTACGAGATCCAGCACAATCGGAGCCGCCAGGATCGAGTCGCGGCACAGGAAATCGACCTTGATCTGCATCGGATAGCCCAACCATCCGAAGATATCGATGTTATCCCAACCTTCTTTGTTATCACCACGAGGCGGGTAATAGTTAATGCGAACCTTGTGCGTGAAATTGCCGTACAGTTCGGGGTAAAGCTCGGGCTGCAGAATGTGTTCCAGCACCGAGAGCTTCGATTCTTCCTTGGTCTTGAACGATCCCGGATCGTCCAGGACTTCTCCGTCGCGGTTGCCCAGGATGTTCGTCGAGAACCATCCGTTCAGTCCGATCATGCGGGCTTTGAAGCCGGGCGCCAGAATCGTCTTGATCAGCGTCTGCCCGGTCTTGAAGTCCTTGCCGCAAATGGGCGCCTCGTTGCGGCGCGAGAGTTCGAGCATCGCGGGAATGTCGACGGTCAGGTTCGGCGCTCCGTTCGCGAACGGCACCCCTTCCATCAGCGAGGCATACGCGTAAATCATCGAGGGCGCGATGTTCTCGTCGTTCTGCGTAAGCGCCTTCTCGAAAGACTTCACGCTCTGATGAGCCGCGGTCGCCGTGATAAACGACTCGGTCGACCCGCACCAGATGGTGATCAGGCGGCTCGCGCCCGAACTCTTCTTGAACTTGCGAATATCATCACGGACCTGTTCCGCCAGGTCCATCTTGTTCTTGCCCTTCTTGACGTTGGGTCCGTCAATCTTTTTCACGTAGTTGTGGTCGAAGACGGCCTTCTGCGGCTTGATCGTGCTCAGGAAGGGCTTCACCTGATCGAGCAGTTCCTTCTCCAGCACTCCCGCCTTGCGCGCTGCGGTATACATGTCGTCTTCAAAAATGTCCCAGCCCGTGAAGACCAGATCGTTGAGAGCGGTCAGTGGGACGAACTCCTTGATCCGTGGCGACCGGGCATCCGTCCGGCGACCCAGCCGGATGGTTCCCATCTGCGTGAGTGATCCAATGGGCTTCGCCAGTCCTTTGCGCACGGCTTCCACGCCGGCCACGAAAGTCGTGGCCACCGCGCCCATGCCGGGGATCATCACTCCAAGTTTTCCTTTGGGTGCTTTCAGATCGTCGTTGCTGTGGGGTTTGCTGTCGGATTTCGCACTTTGCCGCTTGGCCATTTGTTTAGGCTGCTTCCTTATGAGTTTTTTGGGATGTAAGCAAACAGGTATGTTCTCGTACCGCGCAACGATTTGCAACTCATGGAAGCCAAACGCGCAGGATGGAACGTCAACGGCGTCCAGCAAGCATTGGTTGGGAACGCCGGCGAAGTCAAAAAACACTTGCCATCCCGGGCGGAGTCGAGGGACCTTGTGTCGGGTGCGCTGCCGCCGGCGTTTCCCCGGAGCGCCTGCACCCCTATTGCGTCAACAGCCATCCCAGGAAAACCACTACTGCCGCGGCCAGCACCATGGTGGCAAACAACGCAAACGTTCCGCCCATCGGACGAGGCTCAAAATACTGGCGATTCCGATGATGTGCATGCACCAGGAATCCCATACCTACCTCCCCGGCGAGTTTCTGCCGTAACCCTTTCCGTGGTACAACGTTCTACCTGAATGAGACCCTATGTCTGAAAAAATTGCAGTGATCAGCGGCACATCCAGTGGTATCGGTCTGTTGAGCGCCATCGAACTGGCCCGGAAGGGGTTCCGCGTCGTAGCCTCCATGCGCGACCTCGGCCGGCGCGACCGTCTTGACCAGGCAGCCCGAACCGCCGGCGTCGACAGCCAGCTCGACGTTCGCCGTCTGGACGTTACCGACTTCGCCTCCATCGCGCCTTTCGTCGAGGGCGTCGTCCGCGATCATGGACGCATCGACGTCCTCATCAACAACGCCGGCTTCGCCATGGCGGGCTTCGCCGAAGACATGAAGCTCGACGAAATCCGCCGCCAGTTTGAAACCAATTTCTTCGGAAATTTGGCCCTTACCCAGGCTGTGCTGCCCACCATGCGGCAACAGCGCTCCGGGCACATTCTGATGATTTCCTCCATCGCCGGGCTGCACGGCGCGCTTAGCATCAGCAGCTATTCCGCGTCGAAGTTCGCGCTCGAGGGATGGTCCGAGTCGCTTCGCATGGAGGTGAATACGCTCGGAATTAAAGTGGTGCTGGTCGAGCCCGGATCCTTCGAAACCGATATCTGGACGCGCAACGTGGTACTAGGGCAGAAGGCCGTGGATGGCACCTCGCCGAACAAGGCTCGCGGCGAGCGCATGCGCGAGTCGGTGAAAAAGCTCCGCAAGCGCGATCCCATTGAAGTCGCACGCGTGATCGCGGAGATCGCGGGCAATCCCAATCCTCGTTTGCGCTACCTGGTCGGTCCCGACGCCCACATCCAGCTTTGGATGAAACGCCTGCTCCCCTGGAAGTGGCACGAGAAACTGATCGCCCGCATCCTCAAAGTTGACGAACCGGCGTAAGGCTACGCCGACTCTTTCAGCTTCAACTTCGATTTGTTGTCTTCCAGAAACTCGCGCAGCTTATCCGTGGTGTCGAGCAGGCGCACCCATTGTTCGTAGTAAAGGGTGACCGGAAACCGTCCCAGCCCGTAAACGCTCACTCCACCTTTTTCGCTCACCCGGAATTCCAGACTGCCGGTGCGGCGCGGCCCGGACTTTTCCAACTCCGCCAGGCGCGCTTTCAGCTCTTCATAAGTCGGTTCAGCCATGATTGACCTCGTAAGATGACGTTGTCTTTCCATCATAGGGGCACTGGGCAGATTCCGTCGAGTTCACCCGTCACACCCCCGGCGGTGTGTGTTCAAAAGGCAGCTTGGTTGCGTTTCAGGAGCCCCACGGAACCTTACAGCTTCGCGCGCAGCAAACTGATGATATCGTCAGACGTAATCACCCCCGTCAGCTTGTGATTGTCATCGACGACGGGGAGCGCCATCAGGTTGTACTTGTCGAAGAGCTCGGCCACTTCTTTTTCATCCACCCCGGCGTGGGTGGAGATCAGCGGCTCCTGCACCAATGAAAGCAACGGGTAGGCCGATTCCGCCAGCACCAGCTTGGCTAAAGGCACTGCGCCCACCAGCGTGCCTTGCGAATCGATCAGGTATACCGTACTGACGGTTTCCACTCCACCCTCGAAATGGCGCAGGGCTTCGATCGCATCGTGCGCCGTCGCCGTCACTGGAAGCGCCAGATACTCGGTGTTCATGCGGCCGGCTGCGGTGTCCTCCTCGAACTCCATCAGCTCGACCATCTCTTCGCGCTCCTGCGGAGTCATCTCCTGCAGGATTTCGCTGGTACGCTCTTCCGGCAGATCGGCCAGCAGGTCAGCCGCCGCGTCCGGCTGCATCTCTTCCACGATCTCTGCCACGCGTTCGGAGTCCAGCGACTCGACAATCGCCCTCTGCACGTTCGGCTCGACTTCCTCCAGGGCTCCCGCCGCGACTTCTTCGTCGAGCGTCTCGAACACCGCTTCGCGCTCGTCCGGCGCCAGGTCCTCGACAATGTCCGCGATGTCCGCCGGATGCAGCCGCGCCAGCCGCTCGTGCGAAATCTTCAGCTTCACCCGCCGCGCTGGATCGGTTTCGATCAGATCGACAAAATCCCAGGGAATGGTGCGCGGCGGAATCTTGCGCAGCAACACCTGCAGCGCGGCCATGGGGACCACTCCCTTCAACAGTCGTCGCACCGCGCCCCGTGCGCCCACGTCCACCGAACCCACCCGCAACACCGGACGGAGGTCGCTCATCTCCTGGTGCAGATCGACGTCGTTCACCCGCACCACTTTCCTTCCGAAGACATCGATCACCTGCTGGTCCAGCAAATCGCGCTCCAGAAAAAACAGGCCCTCGGAGCCGTCGCGCGCCGGCCATTCCGACGCCGGAGAAGCGCTACGGATGCCCCCGTTGATCGAGGCCACCGCCGCGTACGGCAGCATGCGGTCCCCTTGCGCAGTGCGCACCACGAACATGGCGATCCGCGCCCGGTCTTCCTGAGGAACCACTACCAACTCGCGCACACGTCCGCAACGCCCGGCGGTGTCAAACACCGGACTCCCCAGCAGTTCCGTTAGCGCAAGCATCGCCATCGTTCCTGAGCATACCCAACTGCCGGACCGGAATCCAGAATTTGCTTCTATTTATTAGGGTTGGATCGTGCCTTTTTTGGGCACATCGCGCGGAACTTTCGCTCCCCCCGCTGCGTACCTTTTATTGCGGAGCGGCTCATCGCCGTCCGACGCGCCAAAACGAAGGAGACTTCCATGGACGGACAAATCATCGGCCTGGTCGCAGTGATCATGGTTTTCGGTATTCCCCTGGCCGCGATGTACACCTACTATCACGTCCGCAAGCTGCGCAGCGAAGAACGTCTGGCCGCGCTCGCCCGGGGCGCAAACGTCCCCATGCAACCCGAACTTTCTGAAGCTGCCCGGTCCCGGCGTGCCGGCATCCTGCTGGTGGCGGCTTCCATCGGTTACATCATCACATTTGCCTTGATTGCGCGGGTTGAGTACGACGCCTGGGTGGCCGCCTCATTCGGCGCTATCCCCCTCGCCGTGGGTCTGGGATTCTTCCTCGATTCCGCGCTCATCCGCCGTGATCAGCACGCCGCCTAAAGAGCGGTAGAACATTTCAGGGACGGGCCCCGCGCCCGTCCGGACCCTGTTACCCCATGGCGACTGCCTGGGCTACCAGCTACTCGCTACCGCACTTCTGCTATCCTCTCCCTTTCCATGCGGATCGATATCCTACCCCTCTGCGATAAGCATTTCCGCACCATGGAGCTCTGCATCGCTCCCTTCTCCGCCGACTATTCCATCGACTACTTCCGCTGCACCGATAAATTTTGCGGACGATGTTTCGGCGAGCGGGTCGGCTACGTCTCCCCAAAACACGATGAGCCGCCCATCCCTACCCCCAACCAGCCGCGCTGCGATATGCACGGACGCCCCATGTTCATCACCAGCCTCGACCGTCAACGCAACCTCGTCCGCTACGCCTGCCCCGAGCCGAACTGCCACGAAACCTTCACAAAAGGATAGAGTTGCGATTCGGTCATCAGTCCGTTGCGCAAGCGGGAAATCCCTCACGCCCCCACAGGCATCCAATGTAGAATGATGAACGAGGACCACATGGCAATCTTCGACGAACAATATCGCGTTGTCGCAATCGACAGCCAGCGTCTGGTCATTCGCGGGGTGCGTAGCGGAGAGGTGTTGGTCATCAATGCCGATCCCGAAGTTCCTCTCGTGCCCGAAGACTATCCCCTGGGCAAGCTCATTGCCCTGAGCGATCCCTCGGCCGCGACCGCAAACTAGTCAAGCAGATCGACGTTTATAGTTCGGGTTGCACGGCCCTTCTTCGCGATCTTCGCGGATGTTCTTTGCGAACTTTGCGGTCAAAGGCTGTGCTTTCCCATTTTGCGGCGCACTACACTGGAACCCAAGCGTCCGAACCATTTCGTTGCTCCAACGGGATTGCGCGTACCATCAGGTATGCGCGAATTCCTTCGAGCCCGCCAGCCCGGCGTCTCTCCCGCGACAACCGTCCTTAAGACTCGCGAAATTCCGGAAGACGATGAAGAGGACGAGGAGGACGACGAGGACGAGGGTGACGAAGACAATGACGACGGAGACGACGGCTACTCCGAGTATCCGAATGCTGCTGGTCAATGGTTCGACATCATTGATGGTTCTGGCTTCTAGAAAGAATTCTAGAAAGCTATTTCGTCACTGCAAAACCCTTCAATTCCAGCATGGGCGAAAATAAGCATTCAAAGTTAACAGCCAGTAAGTCGGGTCCGGTCGACTTGTAAAAAGTCGTAACACCTTAGAGACGCGGGTCATAGTCAACGTCGTTGACTTCACTGCCGGAATGGATCAGGCAGCGGAAAGCGTTCAGAACGCCACCCAACGCATCGTGGCTAAACGCCTCGCGCCCGAGACCCTTCCAATTTGCCTACTCGGCCAGCGCGATGCCGGCGGGTTGAGAGGGTGGGGACGCCCCGAGGGTCAATGCGTGTAATCGCGATTGCAACGGTTATCATGATTTAAGCGACAACATTGCAACTCCCGAATTCTAGCCGCCCATGGCCGACAAACTAAAAGCGTTCCTCATCCTGGTCGCACACACGATTTTTTCATTCGTTGCAGCGCTGCTGGCTGGTTGTGCGTTATACACGTCTCTGCGACCCCTCTTGGGAAGAGAACGTTACCAGCAACTAGCGCACACACCGTTGATTGCGGTGCTCTTGCTCACCGGTGTCGCGCTGGGTGGAGCGCGGGTCTATCTCCGGTGGCCTGATCGTCGTGCGTTCTTTGCTTGGGTGCTTCCTTCCATTTGGGTCTGCCATCTGGCGCTCAGCCGTGGTATGGCAGCCATGGAGGGCAAATGGGCTGACCCGCTCTTTTTCTTCGGTGCTGGCGCTTCTTACTCGGTTGGAGCCGTGATCGCGGCGATTACGATCAGGAAGTCATTGACGGCAATCGAAAAGACACCCTTATCCGACCTGTAGGTGGGCTCGGGCTGACCGGAAGGTCAATGAGCGCTATCGCCTGTTCTCAACACCCACGAATCGCCTCGAAGGCACTTTGGCGTAACATCTCTTCTATTTCACTCATTGGCCCTGCTATCTTGACCCGCTCCCCATTTGGGTTGTAAATATCTACGGTGGAACCGCTCATCAACATCGTCATTGTCGCCTTCGGCCTTCTTTGTATGGCGGGGGCGTTCTTTGGGAGGGGTGAACGAGGGACCATTTCCTCCCGTGTGCGACGAGTAATGTTCTTCCTAGCGGGGCTGCTCGCCACCATTATCGGAATCCTGCGATTCCTTTATACAAGAGGACTGATCTGACCGCACGACAGTTGGCGTAACATCCCCATTACACTCATTGACCTCCTTACCCCCGCCATAGCCGATTCTCGCCCCGAAACTTTTATAAATCCGGAAGGCCATTTCTGCCCGCCAGGCTCCTTGGTCCCATTTCCGTTCGACGGTTGCCTTCGAATCCCCACTCATTCGCCGCGCCTCGTGCGACCTTGTCGCGCGCGGCTCCGCCCCGTGATGATGAAGGCTTTCCCTCCCACCACCCGACTCCCTGAAATGTTAAAGTGAATGCAGCGGCCCCGTAGCTCAATTGGATAGAGCATCAGACTTCGGATCTGAGGGTTGGGGGTTCGACTCCCTCCGGGGTCGCCAGGTTGGATTTCCGATTGTTGATTGTCGATTGCTGATGGAAAAATTCCCGGTTGCGCTCTAGGCTTTCCTTTGTGTCCCTTCGTGTCCTCTGTGGTTGAAAGGTTTTACCCCACCAAAAACTTCCACTGCTCTTTATTCAGCGGCACCACTGAGAGCCTTCCCTGCCGGACCAGCGGCGAATCGGCAAATGCCTTGTTCGCCTTGATCTCCGCCAGCGTCTTCGGCTTTGCGACCGCCTCTCCTGCTTTGATCTTGACCTCGGGATTCTTCGGGTCTTTCACCTCAACCGCCACCACGGTTGCCGTCCCCACCGCGCTCTTCTCGTCGCCGGTGTGATAAATGATCAGCCGGTCCCCGGCCTTCATCTCCCGCAGATGTTTCAAGGCGACAGGATTCGACACCCCATCCCAGATCGTCGTCTTCTCCCGCAACAAATCCGCAAACGAATAAACCGACGGCTCGGTCTTCAAAAGGTAGTCCATGGTGTCCCGAAGAATTACGCCCTAGATTTTCAATCGTCAATCGTAAATCGACAATCGACAATTTACTTCGGCTCCGGCTCCTGCTTCTTCTCCCCCGGATGGTCGTCGTAAATCGAATATTGCTTCTGCGGGCGCTTGAGTTTCACCGTAATCTGTATTTCTGGTTTGTCGATGTCGTAGTCCTGGCCGAAAGTCTGATAGCCCGGCGCCAGCACCTGCACTCGCAGCGGGCCGTAGGGCACGCCATCGAAACTGGCTTTCCCTTCCAGGTCGGTCTTCAGTTCGTAGCCGCCGCGCGACTGCTTCCCCGACTTTTCCACCGGATGCATCACCACTCCCGCATTCCGCACCGGTTTGCCGTTGTAGTCCTTCACCACCAGAAAATCCAGCTTGGCCTCCGGCCCGGGATTCAGTTGACCCCACGCCGTCCCCAGAAACAACCCCAGACAAACAACCAGAAACGATGCTCTTTTCATGGTGCCGTCAATTTTAAGCTGGGCGCCCTGTCCTTGTCGCGTTCTTTGCCAAAGGTCGCCGGTTTAACCAGACCTTCGTGTTCCTTAAGTGTCCTTTGTGGTTGAGGTTTTTCTTGGAGGACGAAGAGCGCCCCGTCCTTGTCGCGTTCTTTGCCAAGGGTCGCCAATTCCCCCAGACCTCCGTGTTCCTTCGTGTCCTCTGTGGTTGAGGTTGTTCTTGGAGGGACGAAGACCGCCCCGTCCTTGTCGCGTGCTTTGCCAAAGGTCGCCGGTTTAACCAGACCTTCGTGTTCCTTCGTGTCCTTTGTGGTTGAGGTTGTTCTTGGAGGACGAAGAGCGCCCCGTCCTGTTCTTCGCCAAGGTCGCCGGTTTAACCAGACCTCGTGTTCCTTCGTGTCCTTTGTGGTTGAGGTTTTCTTGGAGGACGAAGAGCGCCCCGTCCTTGTCGCGTTCTTTGCCAAAGGTCGCCGGTTTAACCAGACCTTCGTGTTCCTTCGTGTCCTTTGTGGTTGAGGTTTTTCTTGGAGGACGAAGAGCGCCCCGTCCTTGTCGCGTTCTTTGCCAAAGGTCGCCGGTTTAACCAGACCTTCGTGTTCCTTCGTGTCCTTTGTGGTTGAGGTTTTTCTCGGAAGGCGAAGCCCTAGTTTACCGCCCCGCCCTTGTAGCAGTTCAGTTGCTGCACGCTGACCTTGACCCGCTGGTTCAATGCGCTCAGAGCTTTCAGATATTGCGTGGAATTGTTGTTCAACTGATCCAGTTGCCGCGCGCTGACGTATTCCTCCAGCAGGTCATAGCTGGTATCGATCAGCGAACTCCCCCACTTCACGCCGCTGTCGATGAAAGGCGTAAAGTGCAGCGCCGCCTTCACCTTGTCCTCGGCCAGCGCCGCCTGCGCCAGTTGCTTTACCCCTTCCATGTAGCCCGAAGCCTGCTGCAATTCCTTGGGATCCATATTTGCCCATTCCCCAAAGTCCCGCAGACGCTCCTGTTCCTCCACCCGGTCCTGGGTGGTTTTCAGAACCTCCAGCGCCTGCTTGAAGTTCTCCTGCCGCGCCGCCACCTGATCCATTCGCGCGTGCAACTGCGCCAGCCGCGCCGCATCTTTCTCTCCGGCGGCAACTTTCTCCAGGTCCTCGAGTTCCCCGCCCGATTTCCAGACTCCCAGCCTCGTGCCCACTTGCGCCTGGTGCAGCACGTAATCCATGGTGAGATCGAAAGCCTGTTTCTTGGCGTCGTGCACGGCATCTTTGACCTGCTCGTCCGCCTCCTCCCTCAGCGCGTCTTCTTTCTCGTGGCTCTCCACCAGTTTCCGGATCGCCTCCTGCGCCTCTTGCACTTGCTTGCGCAACTCCGCGGGAGTCGGCAGGGCTGCGTTTTCCGGCAGCGGATGTCCGGCGGCATCCGCCAGACACGCGTGCAGGCTTAGCGGCATGCGGGCTTGATCATGGGCGATGCAACCGGGGTTATCCGCATGGCCACAGGCACACTTCGCACCGGAACCGGGTTCATAGTCGCCGTCTTCAGATTCACCGGCGTAGTCGACCGCGCGTGGCTCAAATCCACGACGCTGGAGGAACCCGTGGACGCCGGCGTCAATGCCGCCAGTGACGTGGCCGCGTTCCCACGGCTGATCGAAAGCGTCGCATTCGCATTGTCGAAGATTTTCTGCGCTGCCACCGCCGCGTCCTCATCGGTCTTTGCCGCAGCAACCATCTGGCCGTATGCCGCCTGCTGCGCCGGGGTTGCGTTCGCCGTATCCAGTTTGCCGCGCGCCATGTCCAACACCGAATGATCGGTGTCCACTCGCCCTTGCGCATCGCTCGCCTGCTGTTGCGCATTCTTGCTGTCGGCGGCGGCCTGGTTATAAGTCTGCAAGTTTTGCTGGAAGCCCTGTACCGCCGGATCCTGCGAAGTTGCCGTGAGCACGGGATTTTGCTGCGCCGCCTGCAAGGCCGCGTCCTGCGCCAGGTCGCGCTCCGGACCCGAAAGTTTCTCCGCTGCCTGCGCCAGTTGCGGCGCCTGGCTGGGCTGCACGTTGTCCAGATAAATTCCCGGCAGCCCCGGAATTCCCGGGCCCGTCGTCCCTGTCCCCGGTCCTGACGCCAGGTTCGGATTCCCTCCACCCGCCGGACTGTCTTGCCCATCTCCGCCCGCAGGTCCGCCTACATAGATTCCCGGCAGCCCTTTCAACCCATAACTCGTCGGAGTGCTGCTGCTCATCTTCAGCTTCAGCGCGCTCGGGTCCGCGGAGTTCATATCTTTCAATTCCAGATCCGTGTCCAGCGTCATCGTTTTCAACGACAGCCCGAAAGGCACGCCTTCCAGCTTCAACTCGCGGTTCAGGCGGGCAAACATCGCATCCAACCGCTCCTGCTGTTCCCGCCGTCGGCGCTCCTCGTCGCGGCGCCGCTGCTCCGCCAACTGCTGTTCCATGATCTGCCGTTGCTGGTCCGCTTGTTGCTGGTTATCGAACATGGTCTGCAAAAAAGAGTTAGTGGCATGCGACATGAACGTGCTCATGTACGGATTCTTGATGTTCATGATCATCGCGTTCGCACCCAGGCTCACCATGTTTTGCTGCAGGTTGTGCCCCGTGGCGATATGCACGTCGCTGGCCGGGTTGGCGGTGCTCCCCGAGTCACCCGAGGTGCAGGTGCAGGGTGACGAACCGGTGGGAATCGCCTGCATCCGCGCCTGTTCGCATTGCGCTTGGGTTATACCCGACTGGCTGCGGGTCCCGCTCCAGCCTCCCATCAACTCGGCGCAGCCCGAGCTGCCGCAGTGATAATTGTAAGAACAGGTGTCCGCCCCGGCCGTCAGCGCTCCCGCCAGGCACATCACCAGGACGCTCACTCCCGCCAAAGCCCAGCCCGGGCTCCGCCGCAACCCGCGAACCTTTGTGCGATGCTTCATCCCGCTTCACACCTCTTCTCGTGGAGACTCGCAGAATGTAGCTAGCAACCGCTGATGCGCAAGATAACTAGCGGGTTCTTCACCCTCGGAGGTCACTTCTCTCCACCGGCGTTGTTACTAAAGATAGCGTCGAGATCGTTTTCTTATTGTCCTGACTCCGTCACTTTCCTAAGCTTCCGCTATCCCTTCGAAAACCGACGAGGAGAACATGCACCGTAGCGCGCGCTTGCTTACCGCTGGATTGACCCTTGCATTCGGTCTGCTCTGTCTACTGCCGCAACCGGCCTTCGCCCGCCGCGGCCCCAAGGAGTCCGTCCCTCAAGACCAGGCGGAAGCCATCAAATGGGCCGAAGAGGCTCTGGCAAGTTTCAAGACTTCTACCGTCAACGATCAGTACATGATCTATTCCGACGGGCAGAATAATTTCGGCATTGCCCTGGCTCGCGTCAGCGGCATTCGCTTCAACGACACCCGGCAATATCCCTTGAACAACTGCGTCTACTGGCAGGACTACGCCCACGATGGCGCGGAGAGCATTTGCTGGAGTTACCGAAAGACGAAGCAGGCCGAGCGCTTTGAGGGCGCCCTCGAATTTCTCTCCTCAGCCTCGCGCCAGCAGGTCAAGGCTCAGTACGACGCCGAGTGGCAGAAGTTCCAGGCCCAGGCCGCCGATTGGCGCAACGCCGCTGTCAAACCCAATATGCCCGAACCTGCCCACGAGCACCAGGTTCTGGCCGAGTACGCTTTCAAGGAAAAGAACACCGACAAGGCGATCGCCGAATACAAAGCCGCTCTCGATATCTTCCCCACCTGGCCCGAAGGTCAGTTCAATCTGGCAACCATCGCCGGAGAGCGCAAGTACTACGAAATGGCCATCCAGCACATGAGGGAATATCTGCAACTGGTCCCGAACGCCCCTGACACGCAGGCCGCCCAGGACAGCATCATCATCTGGCGTGACAAGGTCTCCGCCCTCTACCCGTCCGCCGCCAACGCCGAGCCGCAATCCGGAAAGCCCGTGATCGTGAATACCTCTACCAAGCAAAAGTAGAGAAGAAAGAGTCTGCAAACCCATGGGTCGGTTCCCTCGAACCGGCCCATTTTCATTTCTCATCCCAGCTCTCGAGCCTCGTAACTGCTTGACCCCAATAGAGCTTAACTCGACCCCCGGAAGTCTCCGCTTGACAACCCCCCGCTCACATTCCTATAATTAGCACTCGTGGCACTTGAGTGCTAGCAGTCGAGTCTTATAACCCAGGCAATTACCCCATTCCAACTGGAAACACGAACGAAAGGAGTTTGTAACTATGGCGAAATTTACCCCGCTGCATGACCGCATTCTCGTCCGTCGCGTGGAAGAGGCCTCCACCACTCGTGGGGGCATCATCATCCCCGACAGCGCAAAAGACAAACCGCAGGAGGGAGAAGTCATCTCCGTCGGCAAGGGCCGCACCAATGAAGAAGGCAAGACCTTCCCGCTCGCGTTGAAAGAGGGCGACCGCATTCTGTTCGGCAAATACTCCGGCAGCGAGATCAAGCTGGATGGCGAAGACTTCATCATCATGAAGGAAGAGGAAGTCCTCGGCATCATCACCGGAGTCGCCGCGAAGAAAGAGACTGCCGGATCGCGCAAATAAGTCGTCAGCCCAGCTGACGCCAACAAATTTCATTCAAAGAATCTTAGGAGATAAGCACAATGGCAAAACAGATTGTTCACGGAGAAGAGTCCCGCCAGGCCATCCTCCGCGGTGTCAACCTTCTCGCCGACGCGGTGAAGGTGACCCTCGGCCCCAAAGGCCGCAACGTTGTCATCGAAAAGAAGTTCGGATCCCCGACCATCACCAAAGACGGCGTCACCGTCGCCAAGGAAATTGACCTGAAGGACGGCCTCGAGAATATGGGCGCCCAGATGGTCCGCGAAGTCGCCAGCAAGACCTCCGACGTCGCCGGCGATGGCACCACCACCGCCACCGTTCTCGCCCAGGCAATTTATCGCGAAGGCGTGAAGACCGTCGCGGCCGGCGCCAACCCGATGGCCATGAAGCGCGGCATCGAGAAGGCGGTCACCTCCATTTGCGGCAGCCTCGACAAAGAAGGCAACCGTATCAAGGGCGAGATCGACAAGTTCTCGAAGCCCGTTAACAGCGACGCGATGATCGCGCAAGTCGGCACCATCTCGGCCAACAACGACGAGACCATCGGCCGCATCATTGCCGAAGCCATGAAGAAGGTCGGCAAAGACGGCGTCATCACCGTCGAAGAAGCCAAGACGCTCGAGACCCAGCTGGAAGTGGTCGAAGGCATGCAGTTCGATCGCGGCTACCTGTCTCCCTACTTCGTCACCGATCCCGAGCGCATGGAAGCCATCCTCGAGAACGCCTACATCCTGATCCACGAAAAGAAAGTCAGCTCGATGAAGGACCTGCTTCCCCTGCTCGAGCAGATTGCCAAGAGCGGCAAGCCGCTGCTGATCATCGCCGAAGACGTTGAGGGCGAGGCGCTGGCAACTCTGGTGGTCAACAAGCTGCGGGGCACGCTGCAAGTCTGCGCCGTCAAGGCTCCGGGCTTCGGCGACCGCCGCAAGGCCATGTTGCAGGACATCGCCATCCTCACCGGTGGCAAGGCCATCACCGAAGATCTCGGCATCAAGCTCGAGAACGTGCAGATGGCCGATCTCGGCCAGGCCAAGAAGATCACGATCGACAAAGACAACACGACCGTGGTCGAAGGCAAGGGCAAGCACACCGAGATCGAAGGCCGCGTGAAAGAGATTCGCAGCCAGATCGACAAGACCACGAGCGACTACGACCGCGAGAAGCTGCAGGAGCGGTTGGCGAAGCTGGTGGGCGGCGTGGCCGTCATTAAAGTGGGCGCCGCGACCGAAACCGAAATGAAAGAGAAGAAAGCCCGCGTGGAAGATGCCATGCATGCGACGCGCGCGGCCGTGGAAGAAGGCATTGTCCCGGGCGGCGGCGTGGCGCTGGCGCGTTGCGTCCCTGCACTCGACAAGCTGAAGCTGGAAGGCGATGAGCAGATCGGTGTCAACATCGTGAAGCGCGCCATCCAGGAGCCGCTGCGCCAGATCGCCGAGAACGCCGGCGAAGAGGGCGCGATTGTTCTGGGGAAGATCAACGACTCCAAGGACAACAACTTCGGCTACAACGCCCTGACCGGCGATTACGAGGATCTGGTCAAGGCGGGCGTGCTCGATCCCACCAAGGTCGTGCGCACCGCGCTGCAGAACGCCGGATCGATCGCTTCCCTGATGCTCACCACCGAAGCACTGGTGGCCGAGATTCCGGAAGAGAAGAAGGGCGCTCCCATGCCCGGCGGACACGGCGGCGGCATGGAAGGCATGTACTAAACCGGACGTCGGACGTCGGACCTCAGACGTCGGACCCCGGACGTCGGACCTCAGACGTCGGACCTCAGACGTCCGACCTCGGCAAGACCAAGCCCTGCTCGCAAGAGTGGGGCTTTTTTATGGTTTGCTGACGACTGAAGACGACATCCCGAGGCGCAACGCGACGAGGGATCCGCAGTTCCTTTGTGATCCTTCGTGTCCTCTGTGGTTCAAGAATTTGATGTTGCCGAGCGAAGTCGAAGCACCCCTACCCGACCCGCAACGCCTGCCGCACCCTCCCCGCCCTCAACGGATTGTCATCCCGAGGAGCAACGCGACGAGGGATCCGCAGTTCCTTTGTGATCCTTCGTGTCCTCTGTGGTTCAGGAATTTGATGTTGCTGACGACCGACGACTGAAGACTGACGACTGATACCACTTCTCGCAAAGAACGCGAGAAATGGGGCACCCCGGTCTGTGATGGTAAGATGTGGGCCACCCGCCCAGAAGCATTAGTCGGTAATTTGCTAAAGTGAGGTTCGGCACGTGAGAAAGTGGGTTCGCAGAGTCTCGTGCGTGTTTCTGATTCTGGTGGTGCTGTTTTTCCTGGCGGGCTTTACCTATGAACAAATCGGCCGCTCGCGAGACAGCCAGCATCGTTTCCGAGTTGGACACCCCATTGTTCTCGGGGATCGCACTCTCAACATCAGTTGCGCTGGATCCGGAACCCCAGCCGTAATTTTCGAATCCGGAGGCAACGGCTACGGAGGATACGGATGGCGCTCAGTCCAGTCTGAAGTCGCGAAGTTCACCACAGCCTGCTGGTACGACCGTGCCGGAGAAGGTTGGAGCGATCCATCGCCAATTCCGCGCAGTAGCACGACTATCGTCAATGACTTACACGAATTGCTTCAGCGTACGCCCATGAAGGGTCCTTATGTGCTGGTCGGTCATTCAATCGGCGGGGAATACATCCGTATCTTCACAGCACGGTTTCCATCTGAAGTTGCAGGCCTGGTGCTCGTCGACTCAACTCATCCCGACCAGCGCGAACCAGCAATGATGCTCTCCCCTGTAAGTCGCTTACCAATACCGGTCAGGCGGCTGCTGTGCTTCGCATTGCCTGTTGCTGAAAGGTTCGGCGTAATCCGTTTTGTCATGCGTGATAGCCCCGTGGATGTTCCGCCCGAATTTCGTTCTGAAGAAACTGCCGCCACCCAAGCGGTCCGTGATCAACGGGTAAAAGGAACAGAGGCGGAAGCGTCGCAAGGCTGTGCAGCAACAAAGAATGGGCTCATCCGGCCGGATAAGGGCAGCGGAGATCCGGAAGTCGATCAGACGGCAGCTAACGCCGGGACCCTCGGGGATCGTCCATTAATCGTCCTGACAGCTGGAAAATATTGGATTCCAGATGATCCCGGAGCCGCGCAGCAAATCGCAGCCTTCCATCAAATCTGGATACATCAATTGCAGTCCGATCTCGCTCGTCTGTCTACCAACGGGAAACAGATTATCGTTCCCGACAGCGGTCATGGAATTCCGCAAGAGGCTCCAGCGGCTGTTGTCAAAGCCGTGCAGGATGTGGTTCTCCAAGTTCGCCAAGCTGCGAATTAATAAAGCATACGCTTCGCCAGCGGCTCGTCGTCCAACTGGCCAAGCCATTCGTAAACTTTGGCGACACGTTGATGTGCGGATCGCGAATTCGAAGCTGTTTGTGGATTACGAGCTTAATCAGAAATTGGAGTTTTGGCCGAGTCTGACAGCCTCGGCGCGTTCTCCTCAGCGCCAGCGTACGGTCAAGTCTTGGCTACATACGTTATGTGCCCTTGGGGGCTTGCACCACGGCTCCGGTGCGGCCTTGGCCTCCTCGGCCACAAAATCATCAATGACACAAAAAGCCGCTTATGTACCTGGGCACATAAGCTGCGAAGTACTTGAAGAGTTGCTCTCGAAAGGATCATCGCAATTGCAGTAGATGGCGGGTGGCCCGTTCATCCGCGCTCTTTGCGAGAAGTGGGGCCGCAACGTCTGCCGCACCCTCCCCGCCCCCAACCGATTGTCATCCCGAGGAGCAACGCGACGAGAGATCCGCAGTTCCTCTGTGATCCTTCGTGTCCTCTGTGGTTCAGGAATTTGATGTTGCCGACGACCGACGACTGAAGACTGACGACTGATACAGCTTCTCGCAAAGAACGCGAGAAATGGGGCACCCCGGTGTGTGATGGTAAGATGCGGGTCACCCGCCGATCCACCGGAAGACGTGCTAATATCTCACCGTTATGCCACACCTCTTTCCCGGCTTCAGTGGATTAGCGTTCGGTTTAGGAATTCTTATTCTTGTGTGGTTAGTTGTGTGTATGAGCACTCAGCAGTTTACTGCCTTCGCATTTGACGCGCAGGGTGAAAAAGGTGCCTTTGAAAAGCTGTTGCCGATCTATTTACGCGTGGCGGAATTTGTACTTGGGCTGGCAGCGGGATCTATTGTTCTGTTAGTCGGGTCGTCAGCATTTCACGCGGGTGGTCATTTGCCTTGGTATTTCGCCTCACCGCTGATGCTGCTGGCCCTCTGCATCATCTACGGAATCCTTTTCATGGTTTTCTTAATATTCGATTACGAAAGCTATCGACATCATCCTAATTCAGACACCTATACCCGATTCAAGTACACCAGAAATCAAGCATTGGGTTTCGGAGCACTGATCTGTTTTTGTGTGGGGTATCTGTGGTTGGTCATCACCGTGACCCACTCATAGAGTGTTAGCGTAACCACGGGTGCGGTACAATACGCGTTCCTCCCCCCAATATCTACACGACCTCGCCACATTTGCCGGAGGTTTATGACAACAGATCAACTCAATCCGTTGGCGAACGCGATAACTGTCCCGCAAGTCAAGTGGTGGAAGAAACTAGCGATCATTTCCGTCATCGGGGGAGTTGCTTTCGCACTCACGCTAGCAATCATCGTCGCCCTCGCGGGTTGGTATAGCACACGTCCCAAGCCATCTAAGCCGTGGAACATAAATGCCATTGTTGCGAAAGGCGCGCCGAGTTTTGACTCCAGCGATGACGGGAAAAGAATTGAACTTTCATACCTACTGGACAATACAACGGACTCGGATTACCAATTAGATTCTGACAATCAGATACGTGTGATGTTGAGGTCCAAAGAACAAACCTTCTCTTCGCCAATACCCAAGGAGGATGCTTCGGTCACAATGCCTGTATTCATCCCAGCAAAGCAAAAGGGGATGTTTGTTCTCTGGGTGACTCCGCCGGGGATTCCAATGAGGGATAGCGGCGAATCACCTGAAGCCTACCATGAACGGCTTCGGGCCTATCTCGAGCAACATCTGAATGGCACTGCCAGCTTTGCCGTATTCGATGACAATAACCGCTTTCAGATAAACCTACCGCGCTGGCTGTCAAAGCCACCCCCTAAGAACTGACACCCGTAGCAGAACGAATGACCGGACGCCTGCCGATTCCTTCGAAAACGGTCAACCTTCCGTCAATCCCGAATTATTCAATCTTTTGACCTGATCCCCTGGATTCACACGAAATTGAATATGATTTCGTCGAAGGAAAGGGGAAGAGGCATGTCGAAGAGCAGACACAGCGAGGTGCAGATGATCGGGGCGCTCAAACAACTGGAAGCGGGTCGAAAAGCGGAGGACGTGGCGCGGGAAGTGGGGGTGTCGAAGCACACGATCTACGCTTGGAAAGCGAAGTACGGCGGGATGGATGTGAGTGAGGCGCAGGAGGCGAAACAACTGCGCGATGAGAACGCGCGGCTGCGGAAGCTGGTGGCGGATCTGAGCCTGGACAAAGATGCGCTGCAGTGGGTGATCCGAAAAAACGGCTGGAGCTCGCCGTCCTGAAGGCGACGGTGGAGCAGGTGCGAGAGCAGTATGCCTTCAGTGAGCGGCGGGCGTGCGGCGTGCTGACCATGGCGGTGTCGAGTTATCGCTACCAGACCAGGCGCACCGACGAACCGCTGCGCACGCGTCTGGTGGAGTTAGCGCGGGAGAAGCCACGTTTCGGATATCGGCGGTTGCACGTGTTACTGCGACGATGCGGAGAACATGCGAATCACAAGCGCGTGCATCGGGTGTATCGGGAGGCGGGGTTGAGTCTTCGGCGGAGGAAGCGCAAACACTGCGTGCGGGCGGGAACGCCGCTGCAGGCACGGACTTCGGCGAACCAGGAGTGGGCGTTGGATTTTGTGCACGATGCGGTGGAGAGCGGGCGGGTGATCCGGGTGCTGAGCGTGGTGGATGCCTACACGCGGGAGTGTTTAGCCTTGGAAGTGGATACGAGCTTTGCCAGTCGGAGAGTGACGCGAGCGTTGGATGCCATCGTGGCCGAGCGCGGGCAACCTCGGGCGATCCGCTGCGATAATGGGCCGGAACTGACGAGCCGACACTTCTTGGCCTGGTGTGTGGAGCGACAGATCGAGTTAGTCCACATCCAACCAGGAAAGCCGACGCAGAACGCGTACGTCGAAAGCTTTCATGGACGGCTGCGGGACGAGTGTCTGAGCGTAAGTTGGTTTCAGAATCTATTCGACGCGCGGGGGAAGATCGGGGCGTGGCGAACGGAGTACAACGAACAGCGTCCACACAGCAGCTTGGGCTATCTGACTCCGAAAGAATTTGCAGAGCGGGCGCGGGAGACGAGCCGTGGAAAAGACGGCGGTGAGGCTGCCTTGGAAAACGCCTCGGCATTCGCCTCCGGCGTTTCCCACTTTTCCACCGCTCCGGCGACGGCTGCGGAGGTTGAAGTTAAACAAATCTGTCGTAATATTTCGTGAACGAAGACAGGGGGCAGGTCAGCTGAAGCCGTGCCCTTCCAAAACATTCCTGCCGATCTGGAGGAAACCGGGGCCCTTCGACTCCAGCGAAGAGCCCCACTTCTCGCAGAAGGCGCGAGAAATGGGGCACCCAGTGGAAATCCATTGATCGTTCCTTCTGCCCCCAGTTTCCGTTAGGTTCCCTGCACGTGAGACGTCAATCTGCGCTCGGCGTTGTAAATGGAGAACCAGTGCCAGCTATAATCCTCCCACGTGACGCCGTGCGGGTGTACGGGTCCGGAGCATCCCGAGATGTACGTCTCATATTGTCCCGACTGGTCGGTCCAAATGACAGACCCAGCGACACACAAATGTAGTTTTCCGGTACCGAGGTCGTCAATCTCCTGTGCATCGAACCTCGTTGGCAGGGAGTAGTCCCAAACACACATCCGCGGGTCATTCGGCTGGAGTGTGCCACAGCGCGTCTCCTTACTAGAACTCCCCACTTTAGATAACAGCTCAGTACCATCTTTTATCCGATTGTATTCGTCGTTCCCTATCAGCATTAACGCAAGCCTGGCGGTGCTACCACCGAGGATTGCGTAGGAGCCTCGATTACCATACCCGAACTGAAGCGTCGGGACTTGGCCCACATGCATTGGGAAATAGGGATTATCCGGTAGCTCGGCGGCTCCTCCGAATGCTACATGCGTGTGGTGTATCTGCTCTGTATTTTCCTTTATTCTTGCGAGTTCGTCTCGGATGTCACCTCCCCTCACACCACCAACCACGATGGAAGCTAGCCCGACCAAGAACGCTATCCAGATCGTACGTTCGTAGTTTCTCTTCCGCTTTTCATCCCTCTTTTTGAGGGGGACCGCGGTGGCTTTCCATGCGACATAGGTGATAGCGCACTGTGCCACAAAGGCAATAACGTTGATGAAAAGGTCCATTATTGGTATGGGTGGAAGTCTACTACTTCGGGTATGGAAAGAATATGCACTGGGCGGGTGACCCTGCCTTTCAACCGCCGACACAATTACTGCTGTGGGTGGCTCGTCCTTCCCGTGGTTTGCGAAGAGCCTGCCCTGAGCTTGTCGAAGGGGCGGGTAGCACTACCGCCGACAGGATAGGCTTCTTGTCCTCTCATGCCCCGTATCCCACACATCCATCGGACGAAGTAGTTGCAGTTCCCTCGGCCGGGTGCCCAAGGTTTCGTGGTTTCCGAAGCGCGGGATTCCACGGAACCTTACCTAGAGATTTCCCGCGTTGTGGTAGTTGCGCCCGATGGGCGCGGGAATTGAGGTCAGCTTCTTGGCGGCACGGCTGAAGCCGTGCCCTTCCAAAACATCCCTGCCGATTCAGAGGGACGTAAGGTCCTTCGACTGCGCATCGGCTCCGCCTCTGCTTCGCTCAGGATGACGGATTATTTAGATGGACGGCGCGTGGCCCGCTTCCATTAGAAAGGCCCCACTTCTCGCGAAAGGCGCGAGAAATGGGGCACCCCCGTCACAGCATCCCCGTCATAGCGATTCCCTTTTTGATAATGCGGGGACATCCATGATAAGTAAAAGTCAAGAGGAGACGGAGGTCTCCTTGCACTTGGAGGGGCAGGGCCTCGAAGCGAGGACGATGGGGTCGAGTTAGCCAACGGCCGGCGATCGTTGAGGGCGGCCAAAGCGGCAGCTTGGCCAGACATCCATTTGCGGGAACCGAGCCCGGTCCACGAAGTATGAGTTAGGGTTGTCCGGCCGGCCTCGATACAGACGGTAAGGAGCATCGGGAGCCGTAGCTCCTCTGCCCAGTCCCTAAGTTGGCGAGGAACGGCCGGTCGATCGCCGTTTGGTGCAAAGTTTTTCCTTCTCAGGCAGCTTTTTGTGTTGGCTCTTCCGAAGTCGTGCGCACCTGGAAGGACTGACCACTCTTGTCGACGGCCAGCAGATAGCTGACGAGTTTGCGCGCTACCGCCAGCGTGGCCCGGTTGCGGTGTCCGCGCTCCAGTTCGCGCGCGTGCAGCGCAGCCAGTTGCGGGTTCCAGCGCGGCGCCAGCTTGGCCGCCTCGATCAGTGTGGTTTGCAGCCAGTGGTTGCGCTGCTTGGAGATCGGTCCCCGCTGCTGCTTGCCGGCCGACGACTTCAGCGCCGCTGTCAGCCCGCAGTAACTCATCGCCTCCCGAGCCGAAGCGGAAGCGCTCGGGATCGCCGATCTCCAGCGCCCAGGTCAAGGCCGTAATTTCTCCCACCGCCGGAATGGTCATCAGACCGTTCCACGCGTTCCCTCAGCTCGGCGTCGGCCAACAACTCGCTGGATCAACCTTCGCTGCGTGCTCTCGAACATCTCCAGCGCGCCGCGGCTCAAGCGCAGCAGATCGATCACCGATTCGGGCACCTCTTTGAGTTCCTCCAGCAGACGTGGCGAAGTACTTCTTGCGATGCAGCTTCTCCTTCACATACTCCGCGCCGCGTTTCCATCAGCAGCCCGGCCATCTTGTTCTTCATGCGCACCGCTTCGCTCACCACCAGGCTGCGATAGCGCAGCAGCCGCCGCAGTTCGCGAATACGCGGCGGTGCCACATAGCAGGCCGGCAACAGGTTGCAGCGCAACAGGTCGGCGATGGTCCGCGCATCGATCGTGTCGCTCTTCTTCTTGCCCGAGCTGATGGCCTTCATCTTCGCCGGATGCGCCATCTCCAGTTGCTGCGCTGTAGGGCTTCAGCGTGTCGTAGATCCAACCGCTGAACAAGGTCGCTTCCAGCGCTCCGCGCCAGGGCTGCGTCGTGCCGCTGCCCAGGGCCGCAGCACATTCCGTTGCGCCCGCATCGCTGCCTTCTTCCACGATCTCGCCCGCCGCGGTTTTCACGCAGTAGCTGATGCTTTTCTTGTGGACGTCGAATCCGATATAGTGAAGATTGTTCATGGGGTTCTCCGAGTGCGTTTTCTGAGTCGGCGCTTTCTGCGCCGATCTCGGCATCGTAACCGCTTTGAGAACCCTTCTTCATTTCACTTATGCATTCATACAGACGGGTGAACTGCACCCCTGACGTGAGACGAAGAAACTAGGGACAGTTTTCTTGCGAAAAAGATTGTAAACCGGGGAGTGGGGTCTGGGGCGAGGGGGCGGTTAGCTCCCTCGCCCCAGTCAGCTCTGTAGAAGCCGGGGCCCGGTCACACAACTGCTGCTCGAAAGCGGCGGGCGTTTTATATCCCAGCGCCGAATGCAGCCGCTGGTGGTTATAGGTAATCTCCAAGAACGTCGCCAGGTCAGCGCGCAATGCGTCCAGATCGCGCCAGTGATTGCCGCGTACTTGCTCCTGCTTCAGGGTCTTCATGAAAGATTCGGCCTTGGCGTTGTCGTAAGGATTGCCCACGCGGCTCATGCTCGGTTGCACACCATGATCGGCCAGCAACGTGAGATAGTCGGCGCAAGCATATTGGATCCCGCGGTCGGAGTGATGAATCAAGCCGGGCGCAGGTTGCCGTTCGACCAGTGCCATGCGTAAGGCTTGCACGGCAACACTGGCGCCCAGATGCTGTGCCAATGCCCAGCCGATCACCCGGCGAGAGTGCGCGTCCAGCAACACTGCGACGTAGACAAACTCCTCTCGCAGTCGCACGTAAGTGATATCGGCTACCCAGAGTTCATTGAGGTTGCGCGTCACCAAACCACGCGCCAGATTCGGCCACACTCGCCATCCATGCTGCGAATCGGTGGTCGCAGGCACGAACCGCCGCGTGCGCAAACTGAGCAGATTGTCTTCGCGCATCAGGCGCAGCACGCGTTTCGCATTCACGCATTGCCCGCGCTGCCGCAGTTCCTGTTGCACCCGCCGGTATCCGTAGAACCGCTTTTCCACGATCACCTGCTGGATGGCATCGCGCAGCGCCGTATCGGCCCGGCGTCGTGCCGACGATTCCCAATGCCGATAAAACCCCGCCCGGCTCACGCCGCTCAACTCGCACATTCGTTCCACGCTGAGGCCGCCTTGCCCGGCCCGCTCCGCGATCAACGTGCAGATCGCTTCGCGCCCGCTTTTATGCGCCGCAAGGCTTCGCCGAAAAAATCCAGTTCCAGTTCCTGCTGCCCCACCTTGCGTTCCAGCTCCGCAATCCGCTTCCGCGCTGCCAGCAACTCCCCGCGTCCGGACATCGCGTCCGGTCCGTTCCTGTCTTCAGACACTACCTTTCGCGGCCTTCCTCCTCGCCGATGCACCAGGCCGGCTTCGCCCAACTCTGCGTAGCGGTCTTTCCACACATACAGCCGCTTCCGCCGAATGCCGAGCTCCTGCGCCACTGCACTTGCGCTTTCCCCAGCCAACACCCGGCGCACCGCTGCTAGCTTTAACTCCGTTCCATACTCCGGCTGATTCGTGCTCTTTCGTGACATGAGTTCTCCTGTTCGAGAACTGTCACCATTATCTCTGTCTCAGTTTTGGGGTGCACT
>CAWHVH010000015.1:0-244020 GCA_963832635.1 Terriglobia bacterium
AGGCGCGAGAAAGGCTGGACCAAGCATCAGCTTCCAAAGCGAGCTGACGATGCCAAAGTTTTCCAGCACGTCCTTAATAGTCCCGTCGGTTGGCGTCGCGAACGGCGGAAGATTGCCCTGACTGGGGGTGAACGGTGAATCGGCTATTGGGTCGAGGGAAATCTCCGGGTCCGTCTAAAAATTGGGTGCTGTCGACTCTTGTCGCTTTAGTCCTAGCTTTTGTCGCTTGGATAGGAATCTTCACGTACAAAGCGTTGAGGTTTGGACGCCATTGCAGCAGTGGTACTGGGTTCAATATTCGATCAGCTAGGATTTTCCCAATCCTAGTGGTACCTACCAAGTGCTCTCGAAATTGGACCGACAAGGGCAACACAGCATGGCCACGGACGCGGACGTGATGCCCGCCCCCTTGGAGGTATGGCCCTCGTTTGCGCTCACGGCGAAGGCGCGACAGGCGGGAGCGGTTGCTCTGAAGGTGGACACGGTGCATTACACGAACGCGCAAATGAACCGGATGCTTGCTCAGTTGATTTATGCGGGCCAGTCTCCCGGTGATCTGATCTGGCCAGCGTGGGCTGGTGCGCTGGGCATCTTCGTCCTGGGGCTGGTGCTGCCAATCCCAAGGAACCGGCGGCGACGGCAGGTCGAGGAAGAGGGATGCAGACTCAAAGGCCCAGAGATGGTGACCGTCAAGGAATTCAATCGACGGAGTGGAGGTGATGGAATTAGCTTCCTGACCACGGATGGAAGAGAATCGCTCTCGATTCCGCGCTCGTTGAGAGCAGCCACATGATGATGATGGGAGACACTGGCGCCGGAAAGAGCGTTTTACAGCGGCGAGTGTTGGCGCAAATCGCCGAGCGAGGCGAGACAGCTATTGTGTATGATCCCGCGCTGGAACACACACCGCAATTTTTCAATGCTGCCCGCGGCGATCTTATCCTGAATCCCCTGGACGTGCGGTGTCCTTACTGGTCGCCGTCCGATGAAGTGATGCACGAGGCAGAGGCTCTGACCCTCGCCACATCGTTGTTCCCCGATAAGCCTCACGAGAACACATTCTTCGTCGAAGGTCCGCGAAAGGTTTTCGCGCACTTGCTGACGTTGAAACCGACACCTGAGGAGCTGGTCAGCTGGATGAGTCACGAGGAAGAGCTAGATCGCCTCTTGAAAGGCACCGAACTGACGGCATTCGTCTATCGCGGCGCTGGCCCACAGCGCGGTGGTGTGTTAGGTGCGCTTAACATGGTTGCTGACAGTCTAAAGCTCTTGCCGAAGGAAAGTGAGACGAAGCAAAGATGGACAACCGAAGAATGGGCACGACAGCGTAGTGGCTGGATATTCCTAACCTCGACTCCTCGATTCCGCGAGCGGCTGTTGCCACTCATGAGCCTATGGCTGGACACGTTAGTGCTGCGATTGATGAACCAGGGCGATCCCGCGCTGCGTCACGCATGGTTTGTGCTTGATGAGCTCGCTAGTCTGCAGCGACTGCCGCAATTGCACACTGCGCTGACCGAGAATCGCAAATCCGGGAATCCCGTTGTGATCGGTTTCCAAGGCCGGAGCCAACTTGAAGTACGCTACGGGCATGAATCTGAGTCAATGCTGTCGCAGCCGGCCACCAAAATCTTTTTGCATACCAGTGAGCCTCGTGCTGCGAAGTGGATCTCGGACACGATTGGCGAAGTGGAAATGGAACGCGTTAAGGAGACGGTGAACACGCATCCTCTCAAGGTTGCCAAGTCCAGGAGCTATCACAATGAAAGACGAACGGAGCCGCTAGTGCTCCCATCGGAAATCAGTGGACTACAGCGCTTGCACGCACTGCTTAAAGTTGACAATTTGGTAGTGCCTTTCAGCTTTCCGTATCTTGCTCCCGTAAAAACCGAACCCGGCTTCATTCCAAGAGAGGTCAAACCGCGTGTGGTCGAAATCGGGAAGAGCTCGCCTCAGCCGAGCATCGTGGCGGCGCAGGAGATTAGTCCGCGAGACCCGGAGAACTCCGAAGGCATCGCCGCCGGACAAGAACCCTACTTCGAGTGAGCCATGCTGACCATTTCCAAACCGCTGAGTGCCGGCCAGGCGCAGACCTATCACAAAGAGGAGTTTGCGAACGCCAAGGAGAACTACTACTCCGAGGGAGACCACATTCGCGGCGAGTGGCACGGCAAGCTCGCCACAGAATGGGGCCTGCAAGGTGAAGTGCGTGAAGAGCACTTCGGGAGACTTGCTCACGGGCAACATCCGCTGACAGGCGAACAACTTGTGCGCCACCAAACAGCGCGGGAGTACGTTAACGGAAGCGGCGAGACGGTGAGAACGATGGTCCACCGCGCAGCCTGGGATGCAACGTTCTCTGCGCCTAAAAGCGTGTCGTTGACTGCCCTCGTCGGCGGAGACGATCGCATACGCCAGGCGCATCGCGAAAGCGTGAAGGTAGCGCTTGGCGAAATGGAGAAATATGTCCAGGCTCGAATCGGCGGAAACCATCCGGCAGAAACAACGGGCAAGTGGGTGGCAGCCAGTTTCGAGCACGATAGTGCGCGACCAGTGAACGGGTACGCTGCACCGCAATTACACACTCATGTTGTGTTCTTCAATCTAACGAAAACTCAGAACGGAGAATCGCGCGCCCTTCAACCCCGCGAACTGTACCGCTCGCAGCAATATGCAACGGCGATCTATCGCTCAGAGCTGGCGTTGCGGCTAAGAGGCCGGGGCTATGACATTGAAAGGGGCAAGAGTGGCCAGCCGGAGATAAAAGGGTACACACGAGAATATCTTGACGCCTCCAGTCCACGGAGTCAGCAAATCCAGGCATACCTCGACCAACAAGGTGTACGAGGCGCAGGAGCGGCGCAAATTGCAGCGCATCAGACACGTGACGACAAGCTGCCGGCAATCACGCGCGCAGAGATGCAGCAAAAGCACCGTGACGTGGCCGCGCGGTTCGGCCAGCAGCCAGAGCATGTGGTCCGCACAGCATTTGAACGTCGGGTCGAGCAGGAGCAGCCACAAAAGCAGAAGCATCTCGAATCCGCCTTGACCTATGCGCAAGAGAAGAATCTAGAGCGCCACGCCGTGACAGACGAACGCGAACTGAAGTGTGATGCTCTGAAACGTTCGATGGGAGAAGCGAGCTTCGCCGAGATTCGAGAGAGGTTCGAAAAGCGTGTCGAGTCAGGTGGCCTGATTGAAGTAGAGAGCAAATTGCCAGCCCGCGCGTTCACGACGGAACAAATGATTGGCTATGAGCGCGACAACGTCGCCGAGATGCGAAGAGGACAGAATCTGGACAATCCGTTGGTCAGTACCGAGACATGGCGTCACATTGAGGAGAAACATCCGCACTTGAGCATCAGCCAACGCGCGGCGGTTGAGCAGATCGCGAGCAGTCACGACAGAATCACCGGTCTTGAGGGTGTTGCGGGTGCTGGCAAAACCACTTCCTTGGCCGCCATCCGCGAAGCTGCCGAGCATGAAGGCTACAGGGTGTTCGGACTTGCACCCACGTCGCGCGCCGCGCAGAAATTGGCAGAATCAGGAATCGAATCAGGTACCTTGCAGCGCCATCTGGCCCGCGGCGAGCAACCCAACGGCGAAGAGAAGAGGCTTTACGTCCTGGACGAATCGAGTCTCGCGAGCACGAAACAGATGAACGAGCTACTGCATCGGTTGGACGGCGGCGACCGTGTCCTTTTGGTCGGTGACAAGCGGCAACATGAGGCGGTAGAAGCGGGCAGGCCCTATCGGCAACTACAAGAGGCGGGGATGCACACTGCACGTCTGCATGAGGTCGTCCGGCAGAAGGAACCGGAACTTAAGGAGGCTGTGGAACAGCTTGCCCGCGGGGATGTTCACGGAGCAGTCGCGAATCTCGACCAGCAGGGCCGCGTGCATGAGATTGTGGTCCGCGAAGAGAGGCTAGGTGCAATCGCTCGTGAGTATGCGCGAGAGCCTCAAGGGACGTTGGTCATTTCACCTGACAACGAGTCCCGACGCGATTTGAACACTCTAATCCACCATCAAATGCAGGCCCGCGGCGACGTAAATCCAGAGGAACACAAACTCCGAGTGCTCGACTCGCGAAATGAGATGACCGGCGCTGATCGACAATGGGCAGCACAGTACGGAAAGGGAGACCAGGTGCGCTATACCCGCGGGAGTAAAGTTCTGGGGATCAACCCTGGCGAATACGCGCGAGTGGATCGAGTGGACGCCCGCGAAAACCGTATCACCATCGAGCGCGAAAATGGAGCCCAACAGACCTACGATCCGCGACGGCTGTCAGGTGTCGCGGTATACCAAGACGTTCAGCGTGAATTCTCACAGGGCGATCGCGTTCAGTTCACGGCCCCGTCGAGGGAACTGCAGGTTGCTAACCGAGAACTCGGCACCATCGAACGAGTCAGCAATTCCGGCAATCTCGAAATCCGGTTGGACTCCGGTCGCGAAGTTCGATTCAATATCCGCGAGCATCCGCATCTTGACCACGGATACGCTGTCACCAGCCATAGCAGCCAGGGGCAGACTGCGGACCGAGTTTTGATTCACGTGGACACAGACAAAAGCGAGCTGTTGGTCAACAACCGCTTCGCATACGTATCCGTTTCGCGGGCTCAACACGACGCGCAGATTTACACGAATGATGGCAGCAAGCTGTCCCGCAGCCTCAGCCGCGAAAGCTCGCAACGTACGGCAACAGAGGTGGAGCAGCAGCCGACTGTACCGAAAACTGAACCCGGCTCCGTGCGAGGAGTGCGGCCATTCGAAGAGGAGCAAGGCCAAAGTCTAGGAATAGGACTCGCCTAACTGTGGGAAGGCCGAGATCGAATCGCACTTAGCGGCAGCGGTCAGGGAGTAGCCAGTCCCGCATTACCGTCGTTGGCAGGATCGGACCGCGCCGTAGTCTTACCTACCTTCATTGCAAGCATAATTTTCAGCCCGGCTCCATAGTGGGAGAGCATTTTGTCCTGTTTGATTCCGTGCTCGGTGGCTTTCTCAGCCACTTGTGCGCGTATACTCTTCTCGAATCCTTCGTTTGTTCGAGTCATCACTGCTCCGATCGTTAACATGGCAGCGTCGATGTCCAGTTCGTCGCCTGCCGCGGTCAGAACAAAGTTGCCAATTGGCATTCGCAACTCGCCCGGTATCCGAATAGAGGCAATTTGCTCGCTAGGTCGAACGGGATCCGCGTGTTGTGCGACGACGAACACCTCGACCTCCGGCGCGCCAACCACCGCACCGAGAACGAAGTAGGACAGGCTTCCGAACAGGCTGCGGGAATTGCCTTTCGAGGCGGCGATGTTGGGAATTCTTTGGTCCAAGTGGTCGATCCGATTCCGCAAGACATGTACACTACTGGTGGCCGACATGAAGGCGTCCACGTCATCACCGTTAAAGGCGAGGCTGCGGAGAAGCTGTCGCAAGGTGTAGATTTGGTCCACTATCGACCACGCGTGCTGGAACATTCCAATGTCGAGGTGACCAGAACGCATTTCCTCATTCTGTTTTTCTTCCCATTTGGACCTAAGCGCCAGTTCAATCATTTGGGCATAAGCGGAGGCCACGATATCAGCGCACATCACCATCGCGTCGACGCGGAACCTTTGAGTCTCGTCCACAACGAACGGCAGCGCGCGGATAAACGCCCCCCTGGGCAGGGCGACTTGAGTGCGCGCAATAATGAGCGGATGCTTTGGCGGGAATTGTAGCTGCATGGCCCTATTCTAGGCCGGCTGCACAACATTTTAGCTACCCACCAACGAGGGCGGATTTTACATTACGGCAGTTCTCTCAACTATCCCTAGGTTCGCTTTTCTTACTTTTGGCGCCGCCCTTCTCGCCTTTTAGTGCTGGTAATGGCCTAGATAAACGTTCCGCAATGTCGGCCATCTGGGCATCATAGCGCTGCCCCACGCTATTGCTTAGGGCCATTAAGTCGATCTCTGGAAATTTTGTTCGGATTACGGCGAGCAGTTCGTTCATTGCCGCATACATTTTCGAACGCTCCTTCTCCATGTAATGAAACTCCTTCTGCTCCTTGATCCGCTGGGAAGGATGGCCTGGTCGGAAGATATAGCTGCGCGCACCATTCATGGGGACGTAGTGATCGTACTTGACACTGCCGCTCCAGTGTTCAATGAATGCCTGAATCCGTTTATTCAGTTCACTGTCATAAATGTGAAAGAGGGTGGAGGAAACGATGCCAATCACTTCGTCGTGGAAGTGAGTGCTCGCCGCACTCAGAAATTTCGGCCCAGTCGAAATATGGTCGTCCATAGTCGGCCAGTTAATCGACCCAAGCAGCCATCGCAAGTTCGTAAGGTCGCGTTCGCGTTCCGCCTCGGCGGGATTGAATCCTCCGGCGTGCGGTCTAGGCGGGTCTTTAGAAACAATCAGGGAAATGGCTTCGGTTAGAGTCTTGGTTAGTTCTTTTGGGGTACCCTTCCCCTCGGCCAACGTGAACGGTGTCGCTCTGTGCCGGTCAAAATCAAACGGCAGAAGCTCTATTTTGCCGTGAGCTTCGTTGATCAAGAGAATGACGCGTTCCCAGCCGAGGTTTGCGACCGCATAACCGAGTTCGAACACGACGTTCGGATTTGGCATTTTTTTGCCATCCGATAGTTCTGAATTGATTATCGAAACATCGGCAACGAAGATGTCGGCACTTTGAATCTTCTCCAGGATTGATGCAGGTATATTCGGACTACCGGGACAGTCCCTTGTCGCTTCGTCGATTAAAATCTCGATCTGCTGAGTTTCGGTTGACAACTGCGCCTCAAGTTCGCCTGAGGCAACCCGAAGGCATTTCTTGACGGCGGTGCGATTGAACTTCGCGGGCAGGTCACTTTGCCACGCGTAGAAAACCTTGAGTAACTGTTTTGTAGTCGGCATAGTGGTGCCTCTTCGTCGATAGCCTACAGGATTGCACGGGACTCCGGTATCCGAGTTCCGGGCCTCGGGTCCGGATACCAAGAGGGGCGGTGCAATGCAAGTATGATGCGATGCTACAGCAGTGGCCTCTCTATTTCCGTTGCGCTGCCGAGTCCGTTCCAAAGTTGTTGCAAGAGTCGATGGATGATGTTGTTATTGATTGCATGAAGTGCGCGATCACGGAAGTTGGCACAACAATAGCAGTCAGGAAATTAGAAAGCTCGGTTCTTCTGGCCGTCGACCGAATGCTGCAGTCAAAAAATACTTCTTACCTTACTTTCGAGCGTTCGGCACGGTTCCCGAAGTTGCTGCTTAGCACGGACAGGAGTTTCGCTGTAGGGTCATGGGGCCTAATGGCGGCGAATCCAGACCTGGTCGATTATGAATTCCCCAAATGGATTCAGCCTACGCTGGAACAGCAATTCGAGACCGTGGCAGCTATTAGCGACGAAATCCGTGCGCGCGCGCTTCAAACATTTTCAGCAGGTCTTGAACAGTTCTTGAAAGCGAGAGCCGAGAATGCCGCAGAAGGAAAGTATACGGTTGGATTCATTGTTGCAGGACGGATTGGCGACAATATGGAAGTTCATGTTGTGACGGTTTTTCACTCGGGTAACAACGTGAGTGTTCCGGCTGTCGAAGTTGAGGTGATTAGCGAAGGCGATTACATGGCAGGCCAAACAGCAGCTATCAACAAAGTCTTGGCGGACGATAAAAGCGAGATCGCGAGATTCGGGACGGCGTACGGTCCAGTTCGGAACGCCTTAGCCGGCCTGCCTGATCTCCCAAAAGAAATGTTAGAGGATGCGAGTCAACTGCTTTCGTTTGTGGCTCTGGAGGCGCTCGCCGATCCGACTCGTGTCGGCGGTGGTTATACGTTCGCTTGGATGACGGGAGAGAAAGGATTTCGAATCGCTACCTTTGAACCGCTCTCCTAAACCACAGGTTTGTCTTGTTCCTCGCGGAAGAGGTTTAAGTTTCTAAGTGACATTCGTTTTGACCAATCCGGCGAACGCGCGTACGCGATGTGGGAGCAGTCGGTGTTCTCCGTTCAGATGGCCGCCAAAAGGTCGAAAGAATTCGGCGCGGACGAACTCGAAGCCTGACCGAGCCAGTTCCTCGTGCCCAAGGGATTTGCAGCAGCGAAATCGGCTGAAATTTGTACAGTTTACCTGCACAGTTCCTACACAGCCAAAAATAGCCACATTATGTGCAATTAAAACAATCAGATATAAAAGTTTTATCACCCGCTCAGGATGACAACGGAAACCTCAGGCGGCTTGGGCTGGGATGGCGTCTACGCCTTTGGTGCGGGTGTAGGTGTAACGGATGCGGTGGATGACGGTAATGGTGGAGAGGACGGCGATGATCCAGAGCACCGGGGCCATGCGGTTGAACAGGGCACCGATAATGACTAACACCAGGCGTTCGGGGCGCTCCATGAAGCCGACGCGGCAACTGCCGATGAGCGACTCGGCGCGGGCGCGGGTGTAACTCACCATGATGGCACTGATCATGACAAACGCGGTCAGGACTACGTAAAAGAAGCGGTCGCCGCGGGAGTAGAACACCAGCAATCCGAAGAACTGGGAAGCGTCGCTGTAGCGGTCGATTACGGAATCGAAGAATCCGCCGAACTTAGTAACTTGATTGCTGGCGCGGGCCACGCGTCCATCGACCAGATCGAAGAATCCCGAACCAATAATGACCAGTCCAGCCATGCGGAACATGCGAGCCTGGTTGTCTCCATTGGCGTATCCGAACAGGAAGGCGGCGACGGTGTTGACGACCAGCCCAAGGAAGGTCAGCACATTGGGATTGATGCGGGCGAGGGCGAGCCAGCGCACGATGGCGTCGAGCAGCACGCCGCAAGCGCGGCCGAACGCGCTGGTCCAGGTCATGCTCACCCGGCAGCGGCCTCGTCGTGGATGGTGGTCAGGCTGAGCACTTCGAGTTCGCGGTTCCCGTTGGGGCTAACGACGATGGCGCTGTCGCCGACTTTTTTGTTGAGCAGGGCGCGTCCGATGGGAGAGGTGGTCGAGATTTTGCCGGCGGCCACGTCAGACTCCTCGCTCGTCACCAGATGATATTCGACCTCTTCGTTCTTGGTGCTGTCGAAAACCTTGACGGTAGAACCCAATCCCACTTTGTCTTTGGGGATGTTGTTCATATTGATGAGCGAGAGGTCGGCGAGGCGGCGTCCCAGCTGGCGCAGGCGGGCCTTGACGAACTCCTGGCGCTGCTTCGCCATGTGATATTCGGCGTTTTCGCTAAGGTCTCCGAGAGCGACGGCCTTCTTGAGTTCCTTGGGCAGTTCGTGCGCCAGCTCATGCTCGAGGGTGGAGATCTCATCCTGCAGCTTTCTCTTGATGTGCTCAGTGGACATGCTTCAAGGGATTATAAACCCCGGGGGTGGGCGTCGGATGCCGGACCCTCGAGCTTAGCGGAATCCAGAGTTGACGCGAAGGAGGTCCGAGATCCAGTTCTTAGGGTCTAACGTCCCTAAATTGCGTTTCGGGTGTGCTTACGCTAAAATCCAGAACAAGTAGTAGTTCTCTGGCCAGCCGCATTCGTGGGTGTCTCTTCATGATTAGTAGCGATGGCAGTTTCCACATCGGTGACAAGGTCGTCTATCCCAATCATGGCGTAGGAATTATCGAACAAATCAGCAGCCGGACCATCGGCGAGACCGTGGAAAAGTTCTATCTCCTCAAGATTAAGTCCAGTAGTTTGAAGGTGATGGTGCCTTTCCACAACGTGACGACGGTGGGCCTGCGGCGGGTGGTGAAGAACGGGGAAATCCAGAAAATTGTGGATTACCTGACTGATGGGGAGTGCGACAGCAACACCGACTGGAAGTACCGTTTCAAGGAAAACTCGGAGCGGATGCGCACCGGGTCGTTGCTGGAAGTGGCGGGCGTCCTCAAAAGCCTGCTGATGCTCAATACCTCGAAGCCGCTTTCGTTCCGCGAAAAGAAGATGCTGGAGCGGGCCCGCTACCTGCTGGTGAGCGAGCTGGCGATGGCGAAGAATTGCGACGAACCGATGATCGAGGAAATGCTGACCCGGGCTCTCTCCAAGAGCAAGTTGCGGTTCCCGGAAGCCTCGGAGTTTGAGGCTTAGGGGCGGACTTCGGACGTCGGACCTCGGACCTCGGACTTCGGACCTCGGACGTCGGACTTCAGACCTCAGACCTCGGACGTCGGACCTCGGACCTCGGACGTCGGACCCCGGAGGTCGGACCTCGGACCTCAGGGCACCTTCGTGGTGCTTTTCATGGATTGGATGAGCGCGTTCAGCATACGCCCAGTCTGCCCGCATAGATCCAGTAGGACCTCGCTCTGGCCATCTCTGAGATAACCCAGTTCTGTGGCGATAAGGACTTGAGTTTCCAGCTCTAGTAGGGAACCTCGCGAATGGCAGAAGAACATGTTTCTGTCTTTATCCGATGAACGCCCTTTGCCCTCGGCAATATTGCTTGGGATAGATACAGCAGCGCGCCTCATCTGGCTGGTCAGACCATAGAGTTCTTCCTTCGGAAAATCGCTGGTCTCCCGATACAACGACACCACGAGTTCCATGGCCTTCTGCCACACGCGCAGATCGCGATAACAGGTATTCATGAGTCCTCCAACCAAACTATTCTGTCAGAGACTCACCAACTCAAGCGGTGGTGACCATCACACAGGCCTGTGCAAAAGGATTGTATTTTGAGGTCTGAGGTCCGAGGTCTGAGGTCCGAGGTCTGAGGTCCGAGGTCTGAGGTCCGAGGTCTGAGGTCTGAGGTCTGAGGTCCGAGGTCCGCTGCTTCTACTCTCCCAGCCAGGCTCCATACGGTTTCAGCGATTCGATGTGGTCGAAGATGATTTTGGTGGCGGCGGTGATGGGGATGGCCAGGAGCAGGCCGATGGCTCCCCAAAGCCACGCCCAGAGCAGGGCGGACATGGTGACGGCGAGCGGATTGAGCTGCAGGCGGTTGCCCAGGACTTTGGGATAGAGGATGTTCAAGGCGATCACGTGCAGTCCGAGCACGGTGATGATGACATAGAAAAAGTCTTCGGAAGCGATGTGACCGATGCCCACGAAGACCGGGGGCGCGAGCGCCAGCACGATGCCCATGTAGGGGATGAGGCTGAGGAAGCCGCTGATGAATCCCACGAAATAGAAGAACGGCAAGCCCAGAATGCCGAAGACGATGGTGCTGGCAAATCCGATCAGCGAGCCGATCAGCAGATTCCCTACCATGAAGCGCCGGATCATCTGCGAGATTAATCCCAGGGTCGTGTAAGCGGTGTGGCGGTTCTGCATGGGGAAGAGCATGACCGTGGCGGAACGGACGTGCTGCTGCCAGCTCAGCATGAAATACACGAGAAAGGGAATGAAGGACGCGGCAAGAATGGCGGCGCTGGCGGAGCCGACGCCGCGAGTGAGGATCTCGGTCCAATCCTGGGTGGGGTGGACGTTGACGACGCCGCGCTCCGGACCTTCGTTCAGGGCCTCAAGGGACTGCGCCTTCTTGCGGAAGTGCATGATCTCCTCGCGGATCTTGCCGCTGTACTTGGGCAGGTCCTGGAGGAAGACTGAGGCTTGATTGGCCGAGTAATAGACAATGGCCGAAACCACGGACATCAACAGTAAGACGGCGACGGCGGCGGCCACCCCGCGAGGCAGGCGCAGGCGCATGAGCACGTCGACGACCGGGGCGAGGATGAAGGCGAACAGCACCGACACCAGCATGACGGCCAGCACGGTCTCGGCCCAATAGCAGATGCCGAGGATGAGGGCGATGCCGATCAGATTCATCGCCCAATGGCGGCCAACCGGATCGCTAGGACGAGTGCCCGCCGCTTGCGGGACATGGGCCGTGTGAAGCTCGACTTCGTCAGTCGCCATGCGGAATATCGTAGTCCAATTCTCGCGCTTCGTCCGGGACATATAATCCTGACGTGCCTTCCGACACAACCAGCCCCCTTGCCAGCCCGGATCACCCCCGCATACTCGGACTCGACGTGGGATCAAAGCGGATTGGGCTGGCGATTTCCGATCCTCTGGGAATCACCGCGCAGGGACTGGCCACGCTGCACCGCCAGAACAAACGCCTGGACTTCGAGAAGCTGGAGAAGGTGATTCAGGAGTATGGAGTGACGCAAATCGTCGTCGGATTGCCCTTGCGTATGAGCGGATTGGAAGGAACGCAGGCGGAGAAAATGCAGCTGTTCGCCGAGGAGTTGCGCAAGCGGTTTCAGTTGCCGGTTCATCTGTGGGATGAGCGGCTGACGTCGGCACAGGCGAACCGCTTGCTGCGGGAGACCGAGATGTCGATCAAGCGGCGGGGAGAAGTGGTGGATCAGATGGCGGCGGTGCTGATTCTGCAGTCGTTCATGGAGAGCCGGGGGAAGGCGTAAACCACCAAGGACACGAAGGGTCACGAAGGAAGTGCACCGGGGTTTACTGCTTTTCCTCTTTCAGGCGGTCGGCTTCGTCTTGTTCGCGGTCGGCATCGTCGTCTTTGCCGAGTTTGCGATAGACATTCGCGAGGAAATGGTGA
The DNA here is from genome assembly GCA_963832635.1 of Terriglobia bacterium. Taxonomy (GTDB): domain Bacteria; phylum Acidobacteriota; class Terriglobia; order Terriglobales; family Acidobacteriaceae; genus DATFTE01. The sequence continues at coordinate 12,488 of CAWHVH010000015.1, forward strand.
GCGTCTTGGGAGTTAGGATCGAGCAGCACGGCTTGCTGCAGGTAGGGAAGTGCGCCGTCGGGGTTGCCTTCCATGCCGAGGACGCGTCCCGCCTCGAGGTTCGCCCGAAAGTTGCCCGGATCCATGCGAGCGGCGGTCTCCAGTTCGGGGCCGGCGTCGAGGATACGGCTGTTGCGAGCGAGGGCAATCCCCAGATTCAGGTGCAGATCGGCGGAGTCCTGGGAGTGCGCCATCGCGGCCTTCAGTTCAGAAATCGCGCCGGACCAGTCCTGGGTCTCCATGAGCGCGAACCCTAGCCGGGCATGGGCGGGGCCCGCGTCAGGCATCAGTTCGATGGCGCGGCGCAACTCGGGAATCGCGTCTTTCGTTTGTTTCGATTGCAGGAGGGCGTTTCCCAACTCGAGATATACCATCCCCGCATTCGGATCCTGAGCCACGGCTTTCCGGAGCTTGGCGATCGCGTCAGGGAAACGTTGCTCCTCGATATCGATCAGGCCTTCGTGCATCAGGTTGGCGACTTCGATGTGGTCTTTGGGGTCGATGGCGGGCTTTGTCTTATCTTCTTTCACCGTACCCGCTGAACTCACGTAGCCCAGGGCACGGAGATTTTCCGCGGCATTGGAATCGATGGCCGATTTCGCGATCGCGGTGCTGCTGGTTTTCTGATGAAAATCGTCGAGTTGCGAGGCCAGGGTGTCGGCGACAGCACTCTGGTTCGCGGCCATGTTGTGGAGCGCGCCGGGGTCGGTCGTTTGATCGTAAAGCTCGCGCTTTGGAGCCTGCACGTAGAGATATTTTCCCGAACGCCAGGAGCGCAGGATGGCCCATCCGTAGGCGATGTGCGCGTATTCCGACTCGGCATAGACCGATCGATCGGCGTCAGCAGACGGGTGCGTAATGTTTGCCAGCAAACTAGCGCCTTGCATCTGCGATGGGATCGGGATCCGGAGCGCCTGCAGGATGGTGGGAGCGACGTCGGCGAGGCCGGCGCGCTCTTCGACACGGGTTCCCGCGTCACGCTGGCCGGGAAACTTCACTAGCAACGGCACGTGGATGGTTTCGTCGTAGAGAAAGATGCCGTGTTCGCGCTCGCCGTGTTCTCCGAAGGCCTCGCCGTGATCCGCCATGACGGCGATCAGCGAGTTGTCGTACATCGCGCGCTTATGCAGTTCATCGAACAGCCGTCCGAGATTGGCGTCGGCGTAGGCGATCTCACCGTCATAAGGATTGGCGGCGTATTTCGTCTTGTAGGGTTCGGCGAGGATCGTAGGGGTCGTGGGGGTCGTAGAGGTGAATCCAGAGGAAGACGGGTCGCTTCGGATGTTTCCCCAGCCACTGGATGGCATGATCGATGACCACGCCGGCCCGGCGCTCGATACTCAGGTAGCGGCTTTCTCCGGGGGATTGCTGGTGGAATCCGGCGTCGTAGGTGTCGAATCCGCGGTCAAACCCCGGGGCGGTAGCCTGGGGATCGAGGACGGCGCTGGCCACGAAGGCGGCGGTGGCGTATCCGTGCTGATGGAGGATCGCGGGAAGATCAGGGAGGTCTTTGCCGAGAGCGTCTCCGAGATCGCTGACGTGGTTGAACTGAGGATAGGTGCCGGTCAGGATGGTGGCGTGCGACGGCGAGGTCAGGGGCACGTGCGCATAGGCGCGAGTGAAGACGATGCCCTGCTTGGCGACGGCGTCGAGGTGGGGCGTGAGCCCGAGGCTCGAGCCGAGAAAGCCCATGCGGTCGGCGCGCGTGGTGTCGAGGGTGATAAGGATGACGTTGGGTTGAGAGCTGGTTGGGCCGGCGGCGAAAGCCCCACTTCTCGCAAAAGGCGCGAGAAATGGGGCACCCAAGACAAGGACAAGGCAGAGGAGTTCCCGGGAGACCCGCATAAAGAGTGAGAGTTTAGCATGGATGGGCGGGGGGTTGGTTGGAAAGGAAAGGCCCCACTTCTCGCAAAGGACGCGAGAAGTGGGGCACCCGGTTCTTCGTTTACGCGTGGGCCGGGGTGTTGGTCGTCATCCAGCGCTGTGGCTGCTGTGGTGGATTCTTCGGCAGGATGTCCAGGTAGATGACAGCGTAGCGGAAGGCCAGCACGACGGCGGTCAGGACGGCCAGACTGGTGGCGAACTCCGTCCACTTGGGAACGTAGTAGACGCCGGAGCTGGCTTGCAGGCCGGTGATGGAGATATTCAGGCGGTTGGCCATGAATCCCATCACGATCAGACTGCAGGTCCAGTAGAGGGCTTGCGGGTTGTTGCGGATCTTGTCGCGGCTGAGCAGGATGACAGGCGCGATGACCAGCAGCACCATCTCAAGCCAGAACGAGAGTGTCTCTTCCCGCCACAGGAAAAGATACGGTGTAGCGTCGTGGGTGAAAAGGTCGACGCCACGGAATAAGCCCCAGAGCGCCAGTAATGGCGCGATCACCCGGCTCACATCGCTCAGGATGGTCAGGTCCAGCCGAACGTTCAACGAACGCACACACAGGTAAAGGGCCATGATGGTGACCGCCAACCCCGCGGGGATGGCGGAGAGATAGAACTCGGTTGTCAGATAGGGGCTGTACCAGAGCGGATACAGCTTGCCTTTGGTGATGAGGTAGAGGGCGCCCAGGAAGGATTGGTGCATGGAGGAGAGCAAGGTGCCGGCCATGACCAGTCCGATCAGGATCTCATGATGCCACTTGAGATAGAACTCGCGAGCTTTAGTCCAGGGAATCTTCTCGACCAGAGCCGGCGAGAACTCGAGCGCGAGCACGGTGGTGTAGAGCATGACGCACCACGAGACTTCAAATAGCACCGAGTGGCGGTTCCACATGACGATGGGATGCCAGATGCGCCAGGGGAGTCCGAGTTCATACATCATGCCGGCGATCACCGAGGAGTATCCCAGGAAAGAAACGAGCACGGCGGCGCGCAAGACCGGGCGGTAGCGCTCGAAGCCGAGCAGGTAGACGCCGGCAGCGAGGGCGAATCCGCCGGCGGAGAGTCCGACTCCGCAGAGCGTGCCGAGGCCGACCCAAAGGCCCCAGGGTTGGGGATCGGTGAGATGCGTGGACTGGGCGAAACCCAGCGCGAAGCGCGCGTAAGTGGCGTAGGCTCCTGCCGCGAAGATGAGGGCGACGATCACTCGCCAGAGAGTAAGTTTCGGAAGCCGTATCATAACTCAGCTCCTTTCCTGAAAAGCTTTAACCACAAAGGACACAAAGGATCACGAAGGAAGTCATTCCGACTTCTCTTTCGCAATGCTCTGCGGCTTTGGTGAATGTTCGGCCGCGTAGACTTCGGCGCGGCGTTGCGTGATCCAATACAAGCCCGAAAGCAGGGCGCCGCCCATGAGAATGACCGTTGGCGAATCGCCGAGCGCGGTGGCGGTGAGCACCGGCATGGGCTGCTTGGGGGCGGCGACGAATCCCAGCTTCTCGAAGGGCACATCGGAGATGAAGAAGACCGAAGTGCCTCCGGCTTCTTCGCTGCCGTAAATGTGCTTGACGTACTTGGGATCGAGCAGGATGCGGCGCTCAGCCTCTTCAAGAATTTCTTCGCGAGTGCCGGAGATGGACGCTTGCACCGGGCAGGCCTCGACGCACGCGGGTTGCTGGCCTTTGGCTTGGCGGGCGGCGCACATGTCACATTTCTTGACATAGGGCACCAGCTTCGACCACTCGTAGCGCGGCACGCTGAACGGGCAGGCGACGAGGCAATAGCGGCAGCCGATGCACTTGGAGGCGTCGTAGGTGACCGGTCCGGCGGCGGTTTTCTGCAGAGCGCCGACCAGGCAGGCCGATGCGCAGGCGGGGTCTTGACAGTGCATGCACATGCGGCGCACGTAGCGGTCACCGTGATCCTCGACAACGGTCAGGGCCGTGGTCGAGAGTTTGGCTTCGGTGTCTTTGGGGAAGCCGTGAATCTCTTTGCAGGCCTGCTCGCAGCTGCGGCAGCCGATGCACTTGGTGATATCGATCAGGATGGCTCTTGTGTTTTCCATAACCGTTCCTTTCTCTCAATCCGGCAAAGCGTTCCGCCTAGGAGAGGAAGAATTCCTTCACAACCTTTTGCCGCAGCTCGGGGTTCAGGCGCGCGAGCAGGCCGACGACGGGCAGTCCGCCATCCTGTGCTAGTGCGGGCGAGAGCTGCGCGAGCATGCCGTTCAGACGCATGATGTTGTTCTGCATCCAGGGTGCGACCATGCTGCCTTGCACCAGATTCTTCTGGTTGAGGGCAAGGTCGGGGGATTTCACGATGGCGACCCAGCCGTCCTTGTAGGGGTCGCGGGTGAGCAGCGTGGGATCCTGAAGCGCGTCGTGGTTGACGGCGGTGACGACGCCTTCCACCGGGGAAAGCAGGTCGAGCGACGCGCCTGCGCCATGGATGGTCATCAACTTCTGTCCCTGGCGCACCCAGCGGTTGGGGCCGGTGACGTCGATGCGATCGATCTTGCCGACCAGGTTGCCGGCAAAGCTGTCGAGGCCGACGCGGGCGCTTTCGGATCCTTCTTTCAGAACCCAAGTGTGGCCGGGATGAAAGCAATATCCTTGGGGGACTTCAAATCCCAACTCGCGATCAACCCGTGGGGCCTGCGGACGCGCCAGAAGCTCAGGTTTGACCGCCGGCTGGTTCTGCACTCCGCGGAAATAGCTGATGCTCATGATCAGCAGAAACATCAGGAGGACAAATAGGATCGACATGAGAACCTCCTCGCCGGAGCCTTTTTCGGACGCTGGCATAGTGGGAAGTGCACGTAGGGGGCAATAAGGGAGGTTGCACCGAGCGATTGATAGGCAAGGACTTAAAGTGCGCGTGGGGCACGAAAGGGAGGGGTTGGCGATGCGTTTTGCAGGGCTTGGCTGCGTTTTGCAGGCGTGCGAAAAGCAGGAAGAAATTGCCAATTTGCGATTGCCGATTGCCGATTGAAAACCAGTGGGCAATTGGAAATCGGAAAGGGCGGGTTGCGTTGGAGTGCCCGCGCGCTCCTGCTATGCTGCTCGGAATGCCGCCCGTCCCCGCTGCTGCCCTTTCCGATGCCCGCATTCTGGCGGCGTACATCATCTTCCTGGCGAGTTATCTGGTTTTTGCGCTGGGGAAATTTCCCGGCCTGAAGATCGATCGTCCGGGCGCGGCGATTGTGGGGGCGGTGGCGATGTTCGGCTTCCGCATCCTGGAGCCGGGCGATTCGCTGAAGTTCATCAATTTCTCGACGCTGGTGTTGTTGTTCTCGATGATGCTGATCGTGGGCAACCTGCACCTGGTGGGTTTCTTCGAGTGGAATGCGGAGATGGTGCTGCGGCGGTTGAAGCCCGCGCACCTGCTTCCGGCGGTAATTTTCACCTGTGGCTTTCTGTCGGCGTTTTTCGTCAATGACATCGTGTGCCTGGTGATGGTGCCGTTCGTGATCAGCATTACGCGGCGGATGCGATTGTCTCCGGCGCCCTATCTGCTGGCGGTGGCGACGGCATCGAATATCGGGAGCGTGGCGACCATCACGGGGAATCCGCAGAACATGCTGATCGGATCGTTTTCGGGCATCAGCTATCGCGATTTTCTATTTCATCTGGGGCCGGTGGCGGTGATCGGATTGGGGATCGATTGGGCAGTCTTGCACTGGATGCACATGGGGAAGGGGACATCCGCGGGTGAGGCGGAGGAGGTGATTCCGCTGCCCGCTCTCGACTTGTCGCGGTTGACGAAGCCGGTGATTGTGGTCAGCGCGGTGGTGATCGGATTCTTTGCGGGGGTGCCTCCGGCCATGATGGCGGCGCTGGGTGCGGCCGCCCTTTTGATCACCCGTACGCTGGAACCGCAAAAACTCTACCGGGAAGTGGACTGGGGCCTGCTGGTGTTTTTTGTCGGGTTATTCCTGATAGTGGGCGGAGCGGAGAATGCGGGCATCGTAGACAAGTTGCTGCATATGGCGCAGCACTGGAATCTGCAGAAGCTGGGCGTATTCACGGTCGCGGTGGCGTTCCTCAGCAACGTGGTGAGCAATGTGCCGGCGGTGATGCTGCTGAAGTCGCTGATTCCGGGCTTCAGCGATCCGCATACGGCCTGGCTGGTGTTGGCGATGGCTTCGACGCTGGCGGGGAATCTGACGATCACCGGCAGTGTGGCAAACATTATTGTGGTGGAGAGCGCCAAGCCGGAGGTGGAGATCGGTTTCTGGGATTACATTCGCGCAGGGCTTCCGATTACGGTCGCGACCCTGGCAGTGGGTATCGCGTGGCTGATGTGGGTGAAGTAATTTTCGATTGTTGATTTTTGATTGTTGATTTAGAAACACGCCCCTGCTCCCACGACCTTTGGTTTGTGGGGGATTGGGGTTTGCGGTTGACAGTAGTGTGTAAGTGAGAGAGACTCCGGCCATTGCATCCTTTCCAGTGAGTGGTTCATGGACCGTTACTCTATTTTCGCGCCCAACGCGATGCCGGGCCCGCAGCCGGTACCGGACAGAGTTGAGGAGACCAAGGCGCCTGTGCCGGAGCCGTTGCGTTTTCCCGGGGATGACGGCGGGCGCTCGCTCTCGGAGATGGCGCAGCGCGACCTGACCGCGGCTCTTCAGTTACTGACCGAGCGGGCACAGTACATCACTGGAGCTTCGGGAGCGGCCATCGCTTTGCGGGATGCCAGCGAAATGATTTGCCGGGCCAGCGCGGGCTCTTCCGCGCCGGAGTTGGGAGCGCATCTGCAGGTGGACTCGGGCTTGTCGGGCGAGAGTGTCCGGACGAAACAGATTTTGCGCTGTGATGATGCGGAATCCGATCCGCGCGTGAATCGCGAGAGTTGCCGGGCACTGGGCATTGCCTCGGTGATGGTGATGCCGCTGATCCGCGACGAGGAAGTAACGGGTGTGTTCGAACTGTTTTCGGAGCGCGTCAGCGCGTTTGAAGAACGCGATATTGTGGCCCTGCAGCGAATCGCCGAAATGATCCAGACCGCGGTGGAACATGCGGAGGCGGCGGAGCGGGCGGAAAAAGAGATTGCGGGGGATGGGCCGGAGCTGCGGGTAGCGGTGGAAGCGGAACCGAAAGAAGCCGCGGTCGAGCCCACGAAGACTGCTACCGGCCCAGAGGAGTCGGCCAAGCCGGCGACGCCGCCGGAAATCGCGGAGGCGGTGGCGAGTCCCGTGGTGCTGAACATTCACAAATGCACGAAATGCGGCTTTCCGGTATCGGAAGGACGGGCGCTGTGTCTGGATTGCGAAGCGGCGCAGGGAAAAGATCCAAAGCCGGTTGCCGTTGCTGCGACTGCGGAGACGGCTACGTATGTTCCTCAGTTCGGGAGTGGAGAAGCGTCGGAGGAAAGCTGGCTGCGGTCGCACGTCTACTTAGTGGGAGTTCTGGTGGTGGTGGCGATTGTCGTGGGTGTGTTGCTGCGCTTTCATTAAGCTTCCGCAAAGTCTATTGGAAGATTAAAAGGGGCCTCGGTGGCGTGACGCCGGGGCCTCTTTTTTACTTGGCCGAAATCTTCTTCGGCACTTAAGCGCTGACCGAAACGCCGTTCAGGGAAGAACCCGCCGCGCTGGACGATCCCTGATTTTGGGTGAACAGCTGGAAATCCTGCTGCAGCGTGGTGTAGCTCTGTTGCGCTGCCGTAAGGTTTCCGGACTGCAGGGCCTGGCCCAGTTGATCCATGAGTTGACTGATGGTGTTGTCGCCGCCTCCTCCCCCACCCTGGTGGTGATGCATGTGGGCGGCGCGACTTTGGAAGTGCTGTTGAATGTTGGAATAGTCCTGCTGTGCGGCAGAGAGATTGCCGGACTGCAGGTCGGTGGACAGCTGGTTGAACGCCTGAGCAATGGGGTTACTGCTCGCAGGGGTTGAACTCGGCTGCAGTTTTTCGAGGGACGCGAAGTCCGTTTGAGCGGCCGAGAGGTTGCCCGACTGAAGATCCTGGCCGAGTTGTTTGAACTCTTGCTGGAACTGTTGTCGGTGGTTATGGGTGTTTTGCGTGGCGTAATTGAACAGGCTGGTGATGCCCGCAACTGACATCGTGAATTCTCCTTTTCCGGCGAAGACGTCCCTACCTTCAGTGGAGTGAGGCAAATCGGCGGCCAATCGACGCCGCCGGGTTGGCAGTGTGGAATCTACTGATGGCGCGACACTTGGCGCGGAGGGTCGAAAGCTCGCTGCGGATTGACGGGAAGCGCTAGGCAAGGAGAGCCGAGCGCACTGGGGAAGGTTTGCCGAGCAGGAGTCTGTCCCGTAGCCTATCTTTCGCCCCGTTGGGGCTGGTTCTAGTTCCACTTCTCACCCACGGCTTGCGCCGTGGGCTGCATTCTATCGCCGCTTCGCGGCTAAAGACGATCCCCGGTCCATGTGTCCGACGACGGTCGAGTGTTTCCAGCGTATTTGGTGCGTGGCTAATATCTGACGTCGCCGCGCGACATAACGATGTGGGAGAAATCCTGGACGGGTTGGTGGTGCGAGGGAACGCGGGCTCCTTCGACGGCGCCCGCTTGCAGCGGGCTGGCTCAGGATGACACGGACAGGGTATTCAGCGGGCGAAGGTTCCGACGAAGGCGCTGCGTTTTCCGTGAGATTCCCAATCCACTCCTAAACCCGGCCCTTGATAAGAATCGGTCATGGCGACCGCGGGCATGGAGTGCGCGGTCGGCGTGAGTGGCGGGTAGAAAGTGACTTCGTTTCCGCAGACGTGGTCAAACTCACCGATGGAGCGGGTCTGCACGGTGGCAAAACGCCCGGCGCGCAGCAGGGCGACTCCGTGCTTTTCGGGATTCACCACTAGTTCCATGGGCGCTGGAATCACCTGCTGCACATGGCCGAGCAGTTCGCCGGACATCTGATGGGCAAAGGCGACCAGGGCCGCCTGTTGTTGCGGAGTGGCCTGGTCATCGACGATGACCACGGCCTGCGCGGGATACGGATCCTCATAAGGATCGCCCAGCGTGCCGTGGGCGTGAACGGCGGCGGCTACGGTAAGCCCGTCGAGCGGAACTCCATTCCAACTTCCGTTCTCGACATGCCAGGCGAGGATAGCTTCGTGGCCGACAAGATTCACTTCGCCGTTGGCGAAACACTGGCCGGTATAGACGTCGGCGCTCCGGGTCTCAATGTAGTCTCCGCGGATTTGCTGTGCGTAAAGAGCGGTGGAGAAGACCAGGACGGCGAAGACGATCAAGAGATTGCGGCAATGCATGACACCACCTCACCCAGGTTTTCTTCATTTTCCTCCAAAGATGCGCCGGAGGGAAGCGGGGCGGCTGCGAAAGCCAGCGGCCGCAGGGTCGGACAACATTGACAGTCGTGAGATGTTGCAACATTTTGGCCGGAACTCGCGGTTGAGAACTTCCGTAGCTTCTCTCATGGGAAAAGCCGCGACATCAGGCTAGTGTAGTGCGCCGAAAATAAAGACTCTTAACATATCGTGGCGATGGCGCTGGGAAAGCAAAGCCTTTGACCGCAAAGTTCGCAAAGAACATCCGCGAAGATCGCGAGGAAGGGCGGTGCAACCCGAACTATAAACGTCGATCTGCTTGACGCACTACACGAGATTGTTGTTGCTCGTGGCGTTGACTTGGATTGCTGGCGCAGCCTACCATCACAAGGATTCCTTTGGAGCAAGCCTCTCAATGATCGGTGAGACGATTTCGCACTACCGCGTCTTGCAGCAGCTTGGCGGCGGCGGCATGGGCGTGGTGTATGAGGCGGAAGACGTCAATCTGGGACGGCACGTCGCCTTGAAATTCCTGCCTGGGGAGTTGGAGAAAGATCCGGCCGCTCTTGAGCGGTTTCAGAGAGAAGCCCGGGCAGCATCGGCTCTGAACCATCCGAACATTTGCACGATCTACGAAATCGGCCAATCCGATGGCAGGTACTTCATCGCCATGGAATTGCTTGAGGGGCAGACGCTCAAGCAGCGCATCCATGGCGAAGCCCTGGAGATGGATCTGCTGCTGAACCTGGCGATCCAGATTGCCGATGCACTGGATGCGGCGCACGCCAAGGGCATCATTCATCGCGATATCAAGCCGGCGAACATTTTTGTGACAACGCGGAAGCCAGGCGAAGGTGCTCGACTTCGGACTGGCGAAGCAGACGCTGAAGTCGGAGGCGGTTTTCGGTGGACCCACGGTGGGTTCGCAAGTCACCGTGGATGAAGATTTCCTGACCAGCCCGGGAAGCACTGTGGGCACGGTAGCGTACATGTCTCCGGAGCAGGCGCGGGGCAAGGACCTGGATGCGCGCACGGACCTGTTTTCGTTCGGGGCGGTGCTCTACGAAATGACCACCGGTTCGGTGCCCTTTCGGGGCGACACCTCGGCGGTGATTTTCGATTCGATTCTCAACCGTCTGCCGGTGGCGCCCGTACGGTTGAACCCGGGAGTGCCTCCGCATCTCGAGGATGTCATCAACAAATTGCTGGAGAAAGACCGCGACTTGCGCTATCAGAGTGCCGCGGAAGTGCGTGCCGACCTCAAGCGGCTCAAGCGGGATACGGAGTCGGGCGTCACCACCGCTGCGGGCGGCTCCTCAAGCAGTCTGCGAGCGGTGCCGCAGCCGGTGAAGAGTTCGGGCATGCCGTGGAAATATCTGGTGGGCGCAGTGCTGGTGATCGCGGTGGCGGGCTTTATCGGGACATTCTTCTCGCGTAAGGCGCAGGGCGGGATGACGGAGAAGGATTCGATTCTGATCACCGACTTCGTGAACACGACCGCAGATCCGGTGTTCGACGGAACCCTGAAGAAGGCCGTCGCCGTCGATCTAGAGCAGTCCCCCTACCTGAATGTATTCCCCGAACAGAAGGTTCGGCAGACCCTGCAATTCATGGGACGTTCTCCCGAGGACCGCGTGACCTCCGATGTGGGACGGGAAATCTGTCTGCGCGATGGCATCAAGGCCATGCTGAATGGATCGATCTCGAATCTGGGCAGCCAATACGTCATCACGCTGGAGGCGGTGAACGCGTCGTCGGGCGAGTCGCTGGACCGGGAAGAGACGCAGGCCGGGAGCAAGGAAGACGTACTCAATGCACTGCACAAGGCCGGAACCAGCCTGCGACGGAAGCTGGGTGAATCTCTGGCGTCGGTGCAGAAATACGACAAGCCTTTGTCGCAGGCGACAACGTCGTCGTTGGAAGCTCTGAAAGCGCTCAGCCTGGGAGACATCGAACACAACTCCGGCGATGAATTCAAAGCGCTCCCGTTGTACCAGCGGGCGGTGGAACTGGATCCGAATTTTGCGATGGCCTATGCGCGGTTGGGTACGGTCTACAGCAACATGGGACAAGTCGAGCTATCGGAAAAGAACCGGCAAAAGGCGTTCGAACTGCGCGACCGGGCGAGCGAACATGAGAAGCTCTACATCATGTCGCACTACTACGCGGATTCGGGACAGTTGGAGAAGGGAATCACGGCGCTTGAGCTGTACAAGCAGACGTATCCGCGGGACTCGGTGCCGTACAACAACGTGGCGGCCATCTACAACCAGCTGGGGCAGTTTGAAAACGCGCTGGACAATGCGCGGCTTTCGGTGCAATACGATCCCGACAGCGTCAGCGGCTACTCGAACTTGTCGAACGCGTATGCCGGACTGGGGCGGCTGGAAGAAGCCAAGGCCACGGTGCAGCAATTGCTGCAGCGCAAGCTCGGGGTGGCGCAGGCTCATCAGATGCTGGCGGGACTGGCTTGGGCGCAGAACGACACCGCCACCATGGAGAAGGAACTGCAACTAGCTGACGTTCCGCCGGCCGGGGACTTGATGATGAATGCAATCCACTCCAGCATCGCGATGGGCGGAGGCCAGGTAAAGGCCGCGCGGGATTTAGGCGCGAAGGCCAGGGCGAGTGCAATGCAGCTGCATTTGAGCGATGCGGCGGCCAACGAATACTTGCAGGAAGGCGTGTTCGAGGCCATCGTGGGGAACAAGCAGCAGGCCCTGCTGGACGCTCAAGAGGGGATGAAGATTTCGAATGCGCCCAACGTGGTGACGAACGCGGCAATCATCATGGCGATTGAGGGACAAGACAAACCGGCGATGAAATTGGCGGAAGCTGTCGCCGCGAAACGTCCCTACGACACCATGGTGCAGTTCGTGATGCTTCCGCTGGTTAAAGCTTGCGTCGACCTGTCGCATGGGGAAGCGGCAAAAGCCATCGACGAGACCGACGGAGCGATGGTGTATTCCCGGGCGAACACCGGCATGCTCTACCTGCGAGGTCTGGCCTACCTGAAGCTGGGACAGGCCGGCGATGCGGTGCAGGCGTTTCAGAAGATTCTCGACCTACGCGGGGTATCACCCTTCGATCCCGCCATTTCGCTGGCCAACGTCGGACTGGGCAGAGCCTACGCGGCACAAGGCGATAAGGCCCACAGCCGTGTCGCCTACCAGAACTTCTTCGCGGAATGGAAGGATGCCGACCCGGACGTTCCCATCCTGCGGGAAGCCAAGGCGGAGTACGGGAAGCTGCAGTAGGGCGAACTTCGGACCTCGGACGTCGGACCTCGGACCGTCGGACGTCGGACCTCGGACGTCGGACTTCGGACTTCGGACATCGGGCTCCGCGAAGCGGTGGGCTGAGGGTGAACGTCCGAGGCTCGACTACTTCAAAAGAATCACGATCATTCGGCCATCGGAGCGATAGCCGCCGCCCGTGGCGTTGCGGGCGTCCTGCACGGGATCGGGCGGCAGATAGTAGTACATCGTTTTTACTTTTCCCGCCTTCTGCAGACTGCCGCCAATGTTGTCGCGCTCTCCATCGACCGCGGGATCGATCTTGTGGGTGACTTTGCCGTTGCGCTGATCTTTCTCGAATCCGATGTCGTGCGTGCCGGCGCCCACCCAGACGGTTTCTCCCTTCCAGGTGAACGGCGCTTTCCAGATGCGGAAGTGATGGCGGCTGGCGACCACCGAATATGGCTCGGCTTGTTCGTAGCCGAAATCCTGTACCCGTCCAAAAAGCCGCAGTGGACTCATGGGCATGGTCAGGTAGTCCTTCTTCTGATAGGTCTCGAGAACGGCCTTCATCGCGGATTCGGTGTTGTTGGTGTCGGCGACGTGCCAGTTGGCTGCATCGAGGGCTGCCTGCATCTGTTGCTCGGAGCCGACCATGACGAAGTTCACCATATCTCCCTGGTTGTTGAATTCGTCGTTGACGCGGCGTGGGAGGCTGTTGATGTCTTTGGCCAGCGTGGGGTCGAGCTTGTCTTTCGAGATGTCGAGACTGACCGCAGGCGTTGCCGCGGCGGTTGCGCCGTTTCCACCAACGGCGGCTGACGACGAAGTGGAGTTGGCGGCGGGCTTGTCGGTGCCGAATTGTCCCTGCAGCCAGACCTGAGCGGCGGCGGCGAGCTTTTTCTTGATGTCAGCGGCGGACTCGTTGGTTTGAGAGCTGGTGCCGGAAGTGCCTGTGCCCGCGGCGGGCGTGGTCGCTGTCGCGTTCTTTGTCATGTCAGGTGTGGTGGCCGCAGCAGGGGCAGGGGCAGGAGTTGTCTCAGCGGCAGCGCTGGTTCCGGAGGTGATGCGAACCTTAACGGCAAACGTTCCGGCGCAAGGTGGAGTGCCGTCGACATTCACTCCCAGGAAGAGATGGCCGGGAGAATCCACTTTGATTTCCTTGCTTGCGCCTGCCGGAAGCGCGGTGCCTTGCGCCTGAAGTCGCACGATCAGCGAACCGGGTGCGGCATCGGCTGCGGGAAGATTGGCGCTTTTGGCGGCACCGGTGATTCCGTTGGGATCGCAGGTCGAGCTGGCGATCGCGTGGCGGTCAGGAACGCCGCTGGTCGATGCTACTGGCTCGGCGGTAATCTGCAGCGAATCGCCGGGCTGCAGATCGACTCCGGTGTCCGTCCAGGGTTGGGTGGTCGAGAGGGTGTAGCTGAAATCCCGAGACTGGGCGGATGCGACCGCGCTCAACGACAAGAGCGAAAGAAAAAGAACAGAGACGAGAAAACGCGGGTGGACAGACTTCATCATACGAAACCCCAAACATCAGCTGGGTGCAATGATTATATTGCGGCAGCCGCGGAAATGGGGCGCCGAAGCCTTATCCGCACTTTCCCGTACCGTGGCATGACCGGGCGGCCGAAGAGCAATTGCCCGGCTCGGCGACCTTGCCGTCAGGACCGATACAGGTCTGGGTGTGAATGCACCAGAAAAGGCCGTCATTGGAAGCCGGGACCGATGGGTCGCGCTCGGCCAGAATAAATTGGCCCTTCCAGCGAAGCGCAGGGCAAAGATTCGGGTGGTGGATGTTGAAGCGATCAGATTCCGGAATCACGCGGCACCTCCCGCCTTCAGAACGGCGCGTTTGACAGCGACGCGCGCGAGTTGAACTTTATAGCTGTTGTAGCTGAGCGGCTTGGCATTTTCGAGCGCCGCGTTAGCTGCGGCCTTGGCGGTTTCCTCTGAGATGCGTCTTGCCAGCCAGTGCCTGTTCGGCTTCCTTAGAAAGCCAGGGCTTGGGAGCGACGTAACCCAGCACCACGCGGGCGGACTGGATGGTTGACCCGTCCATCCGGAGGGCGACGGCGCTGAGCGCAAGCGGCCAATCGAAAGCCTGCTTCTGGCGGACCTCGTAGTGCGCGACGCGCAGGTCCTTCGAGTGAGGCAACAGGATTTCGGTGATGATCTCGTTCGGCTGGAGATCATGTTCCCGCTCTGCGTTGGTCTTCGGGACTATGTAGAAATCTTCCAGGGCGAGTTCGCGCCGGCGTTTGGGAGCAATGAGCCGAATCTTGGCGCCATAGGCGATCAGCACCGGAGCGATGCTCGATGGACTGACGAACTTCGCTGGCCCGTCGTTGCCGAGGATGGCGTGATAGCGGTTCTCGCCTTCGGCGACCAGGTCTTTGCCGCTGGCGTCTTTGGGAAGCAGGCCGAAGCCGTTGCGGAAATACCAGCAGCGGGGACGCTGGCAAAGATTTCCGCCAAGGGTTGCCATGTTGCGGATCTGCGGACTGGCCGCTTCGTTCAGGGCGTCGGCCAACGCGGGATAGTTCTGGATCACGGTCGCATGGTCGGCCAGATCGCCCAGCGTGGTGAGCGAGCCGATGCGCAAGCCTTCGGAGTTGTAAGTCACCCCGCGGAGATCGGAAATTTCTTTGAGGTTCACCAGGCGCCTGGGCTGGACGATGTCATCTTTCATGAGCGCCAGCAGATCCGTGCCGCCGGCGAGAATTTCGGTTTGTCCCCAACTCGCGGCCAGCAGGTCAGCCGCCTGCTCTTTGGTTTCGGGACTTGCGTATTCAAAGGCTCGCATCATGCACCTGCCTTCTGTTCGAGCGCGGCCAGCACCCGATCGGGAGTAAGTGGGAGAAACGGCACGCGCACGCCAATGGCATTCGCGACCGCGTTGGAGATGGCGGCACCCGGAGATATCACCGGAGGTTCGCCCAAGCCGATGACGCCGCGTTCGTCGTAACCTTTTCCCGGTCATCATGTGGACCACCAGTTCGGGGATGTCGTTGAGTCCGGCGAGGCGGTAAAACTGCATGTTGGGATTGAGCATGCGGCCGGTGAGCTGGTCCATGACTTTTTCTTCGAAGAGAGCGTAGCTGATGCCCATGGTCATGGCGCCGTAGCAGCTGCTCTCGGCGAGTTTGAGATCGATGATCAGCCCGCAATCCTGCACGGCAACCATTTTTTTCACTTGAACGATGCCGGTCTCGGTGTCGACCTCGACGTAGGCCATGCCCACGCCGCCGACCCCGCTGTTGGTGAGGTCAGGATGGTTCTTGGCCGCGGCGGAGTCATTGTGTCCGCGCACGGTGATGGGCACTGCTCCGATCTTGGCGCAGGCCTGCTTCCAGGTCAGCGAGCGGCCGGGATCACTCTTCACGCGTACGGTGCCTTTTACGCACTCGAGGTCATCGGGTTGCGCATTCAGCGCCGGGGCGGCTTTGGTGAACAGCGCTTGGCGAGCGTCGACCGCGGCGCGGCGTGTAGAGGAACTCACTCCGCCCGGTGTTGTCGAGCCGCCGGAGCCGCCGGACGGCGGATAAAGCGTGTCACCGATGTAGAGGTTGATGGCATTGATGGGCAGGCCGAGGGTTTCGGCAGCAACGATGACAATGGTCGTGCGTGTGCCGGTACCTAAATCCTGCGTACCCATTTTGATGTCGACCGAGCCATCGGGATGGATGGTCAGATCGCAGTCGCTGGCGTGGCCGCGTCCACCCCAGGTGTGCAGCGAGACGCCAAGGCCGCGAGCGATGTTGCCGGAAACGTTCTGCCCGCGGGGACGCCATTTTTCTTTCCATCCCATCAGATCGGAAGCGATGCCGAGTTCATCGCGGTAGGTCTGCTGGCGGTCTTTCACGGTCAGGTCGAGATTCTTGAGCAGCAAGTCGACGGGATCCAGGTTGAGCTTGGCCGCCAGGTCGTCGAGGGCGCCCATGGTGATGATCGCGGCCTGCGGATGGTTGGGGGCGCGCCAGGCCCGCGCCGGACCGATGTTGGTGCGGATCGCCGTGTGCTCTTTCTTCTGATTGGGGATGTTGAAGACGTAGGGAATGGGCGGCATGCCTCCGCCGCCCGGTCCGCCGGTGCCCCAGGATTGCGATTGCCATCCTGTGAGCGTGCCGTCTTTCTTGGCGGCGACTTTCACGCGCGCATAAGCGGAAGGGCGCGCGCCGGCAACCTGCAACTCAGCATCGCGCTCCAGCATGATGCGCACGGGTTTCCCGGCAGCCTTCTTGGAGAGCCGCGCGGCGGCGATATCCCAGCGATCGGCGGCAAACTTGCTTCCGAAGCCGCCTCCAATGTTGTCCTGGTGAATGCGTACGTTGGTCGCCGGAACGCTGAGCGGTTCGGCCATCTGGTCGGCAATGCCGGAGACGTTCTGGGTGGAGATGTGGACGAACAGATGGTTATTGTCAGGCCACTCGGCGACCGATCCGTGAGACTCGAGGCAGCAATGCACAATCACTGGCGCGCCGTAGAGACCTTCAGAGGTGACCTCCGCGTCGGAGAATGCCTTGTCTACCTGGCCCAGGGTGATTACGTTCGCTTTTTGATAGCTGGAGCGGCTTCCGCCCTTAGCTTCGTGAAAGGGCGCTTTGGCAATCGCCTGGATGACCGGATCCGGAACCTCGTAGCCTTTCAGTTCCTTGAGGAAATCGTCATCTACTTTGAAGCTGACACCCTGCTTTTCGAGGAGATCGATCAATTGGTTTTCCGGAACCTGGTTGCTGAGCGCGTCGTCGATGTCGTCTTCGCCGAGCGGTCCTCCGCCTTCTCCTGCCCCGGCGGGAGGCTCGGCATCACTCACCAGGTAGGAGAGCGGCTGATATTTGACTTTGATCGTGCGCACCGCGTCTTCGGCGGTGGATTCATCGACGGCGGCGACTGCAACGACTTCGTCCCCTGCCCACTGCACCGTACTGCCGGGCTTCTGAATAATCTGCACCGCTTTTACGCCGGGCATTTTTTCGGCGACACTGGTGTCGATGCTGACCACGCGGGCCTTGGCATAAGGAGAGCGCAGGATCTTGCCAAACAGCATGCCGGTACCGTGATAGTCGTAGGTGTATTTGGCGCGGCCCGAGACTTTCACGGGAGAATCCACGCGCAAAATGCGCTTGCCGATCAGGGTCCGGTGTTCCGCATCCGGCCAGTTGTAATCGGGCATGGCTTAAGCTCCCTTCTGCGACATCTGCGCGACGACCTGTTGGATACCGTGGTAGGTTCCGCAACGGCAGACATTGCCGCTCAACCCGCGTCGGATCTCTTCCGGAGTCGGATGCGGATGCTGATCCAGGAACGCTTTGGTAGCGACCACGAAGCCAGGCGTGCAGAAGCCGCACTGCGAGGCATCGTTTTCGACGAAGGCCTGCTGGATGGGATGGAGCTGTTCGCCCTGCATGAAGGATTCAACAGTGGTGATGTCTTTGCCCCGCGCGTCGATGGCAAGGACTGAACAGGCGTAAACGGGCTTATTATTCAGCAGGACGGTGCAGGCTCCACATTCGGCGCGATCGCAGACGCGCTTAGCCCCGGTGATATCGAGCGAATCGCGCAGAGCATCGAGCAGGGTCACCCGCGGTTCCAACTGCAGGGCGTGTTTCTTGCCGTTCACCGTCAGTTCGACGGGGACTTTGCCCGGGCCGTACACCTTCACGGGCTCGCCGGCGGCTTCGACCACTTTGGGTCCGGCTACCAGGGGCACGGCTACGGTGATGCCGCCGATTTTGAGGAACTCGCGGCGGGAAACCCCGGGATTGGCCGGCGATGAATTTTTCGGATCGTCGTCAGGCATGCTAGGACCTCCGTTGAGCAAAACCAATCGGGGACATTAGTTCTTCCCGATGGTTTGGTTGGACAGGGCGGAAATGGTTCGGTTAGCGGACATGTGGCCGTCAGCTCAATCAGATTGAGGATTGGTTTCGGTTAGAAAGTATACAACCAGGAATGAAAAAAGGCCGGGGGCGAGCCCGGCCGGATCAAAATCTGGAATGATTTACTTGAGGGTGCGCAGGTATTTCACGACGTCGTTGATTTGATCCTTGGTCAGCTTGCCGTCGTACTTTGGCATTTTCTCCTTGCCATTGGTAACGATATTGACCAAATCGGCATCGGATTGTTTCTGCACATCGGCGGAGGTTAGGTCCCTCAACTTAAGGGCCTTGCCCATTCCCGTATTCCCTTTGCCATCGGGGCCGTGGCATGCGGCGCATTTGCTCTTGAAAATATCGGCGCCTTCCTCCGCGAATGACCAAGTGGAAAAAACCATGGCGAATGCAAACACACACAAAATGATTCTCATTACGTTCTTCATGCTGTTTTCTTCTCCTAAGAAGCGGCGAGGCCTCGGCCTCCTCCAGTTAAAGTAGGAAAGCACGCGCCCTGCCAAATGATGGTTGATGATGACCGCGTCTCGGTGCGACCAAGGCGCGACCCGCACGAGCACTTGAATTCAAGCACTTAGACTTGGGAAACGTCGTCACACTAATCCTTTTTCTCGCCGCTTGCAAGGCGCTCGTAAATCCATGTTGTGTGTGGCATTTCGCATCAGGGCGTGCCATCTGACGCATTCGCCTTCGTCCTGGTCGCGGCGGTCTGCTGGTGCGAAAACCCACCTGCAGTGTGATATGCCACATGAAGTCTGGGGTTGCTTTTGTGTTTGAGGCGCGTGGCCCCCGCCAAGCTGCTGACAATAAAGATTTTGTGACTGCTGCGACAGGCCGGCCTGTTTGGCACGCGGGGTGCCTTCCCGTCAGTGGAAGTTGTCTTGGGGGCACGCCTTGGAACCCACATTGATGGTGATTGGCCTGAACTACCGAACGGCTCCGGTTGCGGTGCGGGAGCGGTTTTGGATCAGCGAGACGGGACGCTACGAAGCGCTGGTGGAACTGGCGCGACAGGAAGGCATTGAGGAAGTCATCATCCTTGCCACCTGCAATCGCACGGAATTCATTCTTTGGGCGAATGATTCGTCGCTGGCGGCCAACTCGGTGTTGCGCCTGCTCTCAGCCAAGCACGGATTGAAACTCTGCGAATGGAAACATTTCTATCGCCTGCTGGACGACCAAGCCCTCCTCCACATTTTTAATGTCGCTGCCAGCCTGGATTCGATGGTGATCGGAGAGCCACAGATCATTTCGCAAGTGAAAGCCGCGTGGCAACAAGCACAGAAAGTCAGGAGCACGGCGCGCTTTCTGGATGCCGTGATGCAGAAAGCGTTGACGGTCTCGAAACGAGTGCGCAACGAAACCGCGATCGGCAACTCGGCGGTCTCGGTGCCTTACGCCGCCGTGGAACTTGCGCGCCAAACCCTGGGATCTCTCGAGGGCAAGAAGGTGTTGCTGCTGGGTGCTGGCAAGATGAGCGAACTCTCAGCCCACTATCTGGTGAAGAGCGGTGCGGCCTCCATGCATGTGATCAATCGCACGTTCGAACATGCAGTGGAGTTGGCGAACAAGCTGGGGGGGACGGCGATCCCGTTTGAGGATCGCTGGCGCTACCTGGTAGACGCCGACATCGTGATCAGTTCGACATCCTGTCCACACACGATCTTGAGCCGCGAAGAAGCGGAGTTGATCAGCCGCGAGCGCACGCAGCGGCCGCTGGTGCTGGTCGACATAGCCCTTCCTCGCGACATCGATCCTGAGGTGCGCGCGGTCACCGGAATTTTCCTTTTCGATATCGACGACCTGGAAAAGGCCGTGCAGCATAACACCGGGGAGCGTGAAAGCGCCGCTTTAGAAGCGCGGAAGATTGTTAGCATCGAAGCGCAAGGGTTCCGCCGCAAGCTGCTGGCGGAGCGCGTGGTGCCGACCATTATCGCGTTGCGCACGCGGTTAGACGAGATTTGCCGGCAAGAACTGGAGTCCTTCAAGAACGAGGCTGGGCCATTTTCCAGGGATCTGGACGAGATGTTGACTGCGGTCACGTCCCGCATCACGCAGAGAATCGCAGGATCGCTGGCTCGCGAACTCAAGGAACTCCCGGAAAGAGCGGAGCAGGAGCAGATGACCGCAGCGGTGCAGCGCCTGTTCCACCTGGAACCGCCACAAGCGGCGGTTGCCGGCACCAACATGTGAAGGGAGCAGAAATGAGTATGGCAAAAGCAGCCGCAGTCTCCACTCGATCGCAGGCAAACAGTCCATGGACAGGCGCGCAGGCGTACGGACTCGCAGTGTTCTGCCTGTTGTTGGGCGTAGCTCTGGGTTACTTGTTTCGCGGGTCGGCCTCTCCCGCAGCCGATCTGACGGCGTCGGCGAACAGCAGCGCTGCCACGGGCATGAACGGTGCCTCGGGAAAGCCAACCCCTGAGCAAGAGAAAGCGATCGTCGACCGGACGGCGGCTCCTTTGCTGGACGCAGTCAACCGGAATCCCAATGATTTCGAGGCCGTGGTCAACCTGGGGAACGTCTACTACGACGGCGAGCAATATCCCGAAGCCATCAAGTACTACCAGCGCGCACTCGAGATCAATCCCGGCAACGCCGACGTGCGCACCGACCTGGGAACCGCCTACTGGTACACCGGGGATGCCGATCGCGCTATCGCCGAGTTCAAGAAATCGCTGAAGATCAGGCCCAATCACCCGGGAACGCTCTTCAATATGGGCATTGTCGAGTGGCAGGGCAAGAGTGATCCCGCCAGCGCTGTGGTGGCCTGGCAGGAACTGTTGAAAAGCAACCCCAATTATCCGCAGCGGCAGCAGGTTGAAGACTTGATCGCTAAGGCGAAGCAACATTCACAAAGTTAGGCGCTGGGCAGTCCATTCTCATTCCATTCATCCGCAGCGCCCCTGGGGAGGCCCGAACGGGCCTCCCTTTGTGTTTCGCGCTGCGTTTCTGATTTGAGCTAACCCGCTCTTTCCGCCAGATACCGGCGCAGCGCATCCTGCCAACCCGGCATGGTGATGTCGTAGGCGTTCAGGCTGCGCGGCGAGAGGACCGAGTACTTTGGTCGTTCTGCGGGACGCACGAATTTGTCGCTGGTGGTAGGGCGTACGGTTGTGGACAGCCCCGCGTCGCTAACGATCTCACGAGCAAACTCGAACCAGGAGCACTCACCGCCATTGGTGGCATGAACGATGCCGGTTGCCTGTTTGCGGCAGAGTTGCATGATGGCTCGTGCGAGATCGACGGAATAGGTGGGAGAGCCACGCTGGTCGTTGACGACGTCCAGTTCCTGACGAGTCGCGGCCAGTTTCAGGATGGTATCGGGAAAACACTTCCCGCCGGTTCCGAACAGCCATGACGTGCGCACGATGCAGGCCTCAGGCAGGATTTCCTGCACCCGCACTTCAGCTTCCGCTTTCGAGTGTCCGTAGATACTTCGCGGTGCGCGGGGATGGCCGGTCTCATAGGGAGTTGAGTTCATCCCGTCGAACACGTAATCGGTGCTGAGCGCTAACAATCGGGCGCCGGAGTGTTTTGCGGCGCGAGCCACGTTTACCGCCCCGTCGCGATTCACCGCGAAAGCCAGATCGCGGTGGCTCTCACAACCATCGACGTCGGTGTAAGCGGCTGCGAGCACGATCCACTGCGGTTGGGTGCGTTCGATAACGCTCCTCACCTGCTGCGCATCACGAATGTCGGCATCTTTCGAGCTGAGCGGAGCGACCCGGTCGCCAGTCCATTCGCGCACCAGCGCTTTTCCCAGCAGACCACTGGCACCGAAGAGAGTTACTCGCATGGAAATGAGAAGTTACTCGTAGAACTGCGCTTTCTTAAACGGGCCGCCTGCCAGATCTTTCTTCGAGATGACCGGCTCTCCCGCCAGTTGCCAGTCGATTTTCAGGTCTGGGTCGTTCCAAGCGATGGTGTGCTCAAACTCGGGGAAATAAAAGTCGGTAGCTTTGTAAAGCACGTGAACGCTCTCGGAGACGACGCGAAAGCCGTGCGCGAATCCTGCGGGAATCCACAGCATGGCCTTGTTCTCTCCCGAGAGCCGAACCGCTTCCCAGCCGCCAAACGTGGGAGAACTGCGGCGCAAGTCGACGACCACGTCAAGAATTTCGCCGCCGATGACGCGGACGAGCTTTCCCTGGGGACGCTGCACCTGATAGTGCAGGCCGCGCAGGACGTTGCGGGTGGAAAAAGAATGGTTGTCCTGGACGAAGGTCTCCCGGACACCGACTTCTTCCAGCACTCTCTGGTTGTAACTCTCGAGAAAGAAGCCACGCTCGTCGCCGAAGACCCGGGGCTGGAGAATCAGCACTCCTTCGAGAGATGCTCGTGTGACTTTCATCAGCGCACTGCCTGCCTGTCCGGCTGCCATTCAGAATACCTTCTCGCGCAAGAGTTGCAGCAAGTAAGTACCGTAGGCGTTGTTCTTCATGGAATTCCCGATTTGCTCTAACTGCGCGGCACTGATATAGCCATAGCGGAATGCGATCTCCTCTGGGCAGGCTACCATAAGGCCCTGGCGGCGCTCGATGGTTTGAATGAAGAGAGCAGCCTCCATCAGGGAATCGTAAGTGCCGGTATCGAGCCATGCCATGCCACGTCCCATGACCGCGACTTCCAGCTTTCCGCGCTCGAGATAGATACGATTCACGTCGGTGATCTCGAGCTCACCACGGGCGGAAGGCTTTAGCGATTGCGCGATCGAAATGACTTCGTTGTCATAGAAATAAAGGCCTGTTACTGCATAGCGCGACTTGGGCTTGGCAGGTTTTTCCTGGAGGCTGAGCGCCTTCCCCGCCGCATCGAATTCGACCACTCCATAGCGTTCGGGGTCGGTTACCCGGTAGGCAAACACTCGTGCGCCGGTCGTCTTCGAAGTCGCGTCGCGCAGATCCTTTGCGAAATCGTGGCCATAAAAAATATTGTCGCCGAGCACCAGCGAGCAGCAACTGGAGCCGATGAAGTCTTTCCCGACGAGAAAGGCCTGCGCAATGCCTTCCGGCTTCTTCTGCACCGCATATTGGAAATGCAGGCCCAGGCGTGAACCGTCGCCCAATAACTGCTCGAAGCGCGGGCAATCTTCCGGTGTCGAGATGACCAGGATGTCACGAATACCCGCCAGCATCAGAGTTGAGAGCGGGTAGTAGATCATGGGCTTGTCGTAAAGCGGCAGCAGGCTTTTACCGACAGCCTGGGTGGCGGGATAGAGACGGGTGCCAGAGCCGCCGGCAAGAATGATTCCTTTGTACGCGTTTTCTCGCGTCATTGAACTCCCTGCGATTTCCGATTACTAAGAATAATGCGCTGCGATCCACTGGCGGTAACTTCCGCCGGTTACGTCTTTCACCCACTCCTCGTGATCCAGATACCAGGAGACGGTTTTGCGGATGCCGGTCTCAAAGGTCTCGCGCGGTTTCCAGTTCAGTTCGCGCTTGATCTTGCTGGCATCGATCGCATAACGGCGATCGTGACCCGGCCGGTCTTTCACATAAGAAATCAATTTGTGGTGGGGGAGTACAGGATCGTTCGGGCAAAGCTCGTCGAGGATGGCGCAAACCGCTTTCACGATCTCGATATTTCGACGCTCGCTCCAGCCGCCGATATTATAAGTCTCTCCCTTTTTACCCTTCGCCAGCACCATCCGGATAGCCTCGCAATGATCCTCTACATACAGCCAATCTCGCACATTCTGGCCGTCTCCGTAGACGGGCAGCGGTTTTCCGTTGCGCGCATTGAGGATCATCAGCGGGATTAATTTTTCGGGAAACTGGAATGGGCCGTAATTATTGGAGCAATTGGTGGTCAGGGTCGGAAGCCCGTAGGTGTGGTGATAGGCGCGCACCAGGTGGTCGGCGCCGGCCTTGGAGGCGGAGTACGGACTGTTGGGCGCGTACGGGGTCGTTTCACAGAAGGCGGGATCGTCGGGTTTCAACGATCCGTAGACTTCGTCGGTGGAGACGTGAAGGAAGCGAAACTCTTCGCGCTCGGATTCCGCCAGGCTGGTCCAATAGGCCCGTACTTCTTCCAGCAGACAAAAAGTGCCATTCACGTTGGTGCGGACAAAATCGTCAGGACCGTGAATCGAGCGGTCCACGTGGCTTTCGGCGGCGAAGTGCACGATGGCTCGCGGACGATGTTTTTGCAGGAGGCCGCGCACCACATCCCGGTCGCAGATATCTCCCTGCACGAAGAGGTAACGCGAATCGGACGAGACCGCTTCGAGATTTCTGGGATTCCCGGCGTAAGTGAGCTTATCGAGGTTGACCAGGGAATCGGTCTCCCGCGACATCCATTGCAGGATGAAGTTGGACCCGATGAATCCCGCGCCGCCGGTGACCAGGATCGTTCTATCCATGAATGCTCATTGTAATAGTAATAAAAAAGGCGGGAATACCCTCCCCGCCTTTTCCCAAGAATCGTCTCTATTTTACGCGTTTACCGGTTGGCGCGCTCCGACTTCGAAGCCGCGTGCCCGGCGATGCCAATGAATCGGAGACGCCAGGCGGATCGCAGCCAGCACCGATTGTCGCCTCCTTGCCAGGCATGTATTGAATGTTGATTCCGGCCGTTGACGAAGACTCTTTCCACCCCACCATCTCGAGGTAGGTCTTCTCGATTTGCTCCGCGAGGCCGGGCCAGAGATAGTGCCTGTCGCACGTGCTCCTGCCCCTTCCGCGCCGCATCGTTGCGGACGCGGTCTTCGCGAGATCAGAAGCCGCAACATGCGTTCCAGGTCGTCGACACTTCCCCGCTGAAAGGTGAAGCCCGCGTCATGGACCAATTCGAGGTTCTCGGGGATGTCGCTGGTGAGAACGCACACTCCGGCGCCCATGGCATCGAGCAATGCGAGCGACAAACCTTCGAGATCGGAGGGGAGCACGAACAGCATAGCGTTGGTAAGCAATTCGTCGAGGTCTTCTCCGGCGACGTAGCCGAGCAGAACGACGCGGTCTCCGGCGTGTCGGCGCAGGTCTTTCTCGTAGTTGTTGGTGTAGCTCGATCCTCCGGCCAGGACGAGCTTTACCGGCGTGTCGATCTTTTCGAAAGCCTGAATCAGAAGATGGCAGTTCTTCTCCGGCGAGAAGCGTCCGAGAAAGAGAATGTAGCGATCCGGCTGCAGGCCCCACTGCGCGAGTTTCACGGGTGGGCGCCTTTCGCGAATGATGGTGCCGTTCGGAACATAAACCGTCGGCTGTCCGTGCAGTGCCTGGTAATGGCGCTCCAACGCGCGCGACACGACCATGGTTTGATTCGGGAAACGCACTGCCGCTTTCTCTCCGGCGCGGAGCACCGCCGAGGCGATGCGTCCCCACTTTTTGCGCTGCCAATCCAGTCCCTGGACGGTCACCACGGTCTGCTTGCCGAACAGGCGTGGAACGAACGAAAACAGCGCCGGCCCGAGCGCGTGGTAGTGGACGATGTCACAGCGTGAAAACAGCACATGCACGGTGCTGAGGAAGGTGTGGAGCACGGTCTCCAAGTGTTTGGTGCGAAAGGTAGGCAACCGCACCAGTCGCACACCGTGGTAGTCCTCGAGTGGAGGCGTAAAGTAGCTGCGGCAATAGATTGTGATTTCGTGTCCCATGGCGGCCAGGCGTTGGCCGACCTCTTCGTAGTAGGCTTCGATACCGCTGTATTTCGAAACCACTCCGCGCCCGCCGATGAATGCTACACGCAGCTTCGGTTTGCGGGGAGACGCTTCGGCAAAGCAGTGCGACCGCTTTTTTCCAGGAGTTGCTCGTACAAGCCGGAGAGCGCGGCATAGTGACCTTCCGGCGTGTAGCGTTCGCGCACCAGTTCGCGTCCTGCCACGCCCATCTGCAATGCCAACGCGGGACGGTCATGGAGGAACGCGATGGCTCCGGCGAGTTGTTCCACGTCTCCCGGCCGGTAGAGAAGTCCCGTCCGCCCTTCATCAATCAGTTCGCGTCGCGAGCCCAGGTCCGAAGCCACGACTGCGCGGCCCATGGCATAGGACTCCAGGATGGTCTTGCCCAGTGTTTCGTAGGCTCGGGACGGCAGCACCGTGAATCGCGACCGCGGCGATCAAGTCCTCGAGTGCAGCGCCGCTGACATGGCCCACAAATTCCACATCGGCCAAAGGGAGTTCTTTTGCAATGCGCTCGAGTTCATTTCGCTGGGGGCCGTCGCCGGCAATCTGCAGTCGTACCCTGGGCAGACGATTCATGGCACGCACCAGATCAGTCAGCCCTTTTTCCGGCGACAGCCGTCCGAAGTAAAGGATGGGCGCGTCGCCGGTTGGTTCAGGGAAAGGCCTCCCCGGCACCCTCTGGAAATGCGAGAGGACCTCGATTTTCGCGGCGTCCCATCCGTTCTCGACTAACTTCTGTTTCACGAAGCGACTGGGCGCCAGAAACAGGTCGACGCACTGCTGGTAGGTGTGCATCCATCTGTGGAAGTAGGCCTCGGCCGCCAATACCATCCCCGACCCTACGGGTCCGGGATAGCAGCCCTCGGTGAGCACCCGCCAGAACTGTCCTCCGTGGCAGCGTTCGCACGCACGATTATTCGCCACCATGTTGTAGCTGGGACAAAGCAGCTTGAAATCGTTCAGGTGATAGAGGACAGGGACGCCTTGCGCTTTCAACTCCCAAAGGATGGAAGGCGACAAGTGGTGATAAATGTTGCGCACGTGCGCCACGTCGGGGCGAAATACGGCGAGCATCTTGCGCAAACGTTTGCGCGCGTCACGCGAATACACCGCGTGCGCCGCCAGGCGCGCCTTTTGGAAGGGACCTCGATCTCCATCCTTGAAATCAAGATGAGGCAGGAAGAATTTGTCGTAAGCGGTAGGAACCCCGCGTTCGTCCGCCATCGAAAACAGCGCGGTCTCGTGGCCCTGGGAGCGCATCAGGTCCATCGCCGAGAAGAGGTAAGCCTCGGTGCCGCTAAAAGGGAAGTTATATTTGTTGCAGTACAGAATCTTCATGAGCGTATGTCTCCACAGCGGGGGCAACGCGATTGAGAAAGCTTTCTGCAAAGGCGGCCAGGTTTTTCTCGCGGTTGAAGTGCTGCTGCACGTGTTTGCGGGCGGCCCTGCGAATCGGCTCCAGAGCCTGCCGCAGGTCCCAGATCATGCGAACTTTCGCTGCGAAATCTTCCATCGATCCCGGCTGGTAGAGAAATCCTGTTGTCCCGTGAATCACTAGTTCTGACATTCCTGTGATGTCTGGGGCGAGCACGATCTTGCCCATGGCCATCGCTTCCATCAGCACCAGCGGGATGCCTTCGCTGCGGCTGGTCAGCACCATCAGGTCGGCCATCGCATAGTGAGCATCGATCTGGTCGTGAGGCACATGACCAAGAAGGCCAACCTCGTCGGTGAGGTCCAGTTTGCGAATCAGGCGCTCCAACGTGTTGCGTTCCGGGCCGTCTCCGGCGATCAGGCATAGCGTCCGCAGACCCTGGCGTTTCAGTTTCTGCGCAGGCCTTCACCAGGAATGCGTGGTCTTTTACCGCATGAAGGCGGCCGACGCTAAGCAGCAACGGATGTTTGGGGGAATCATCGTCGGCGCAAGCAAGGTTTGGCGAGGGAGGATCGACACCCATACGCCGGACGATGACTTTGGGCGCATCCAATGCCGGATAGTGTTCGAATATGTAATCGCGATTGAATTCCGAGACAGTCAGGCAGAAGCGGCAGTGTTTCAGCTTGGTGTCGAGGTAGGCTCGGTTCACCAGGAGATCGGAGCCGTGCAGGGTCATGCTGAAGCTGATGCCGAGCACGCGCGCCGCAACCATGGCGATCCAGGAAGAGAAGTATCCGTGATGCACGTGGATGTGCTCGACGCCGCGCCCTTCGAGCAGCAGGGCGTAATAGACGCCGAGCCAGGTGTGAAGGGTTGCGCGCGCCCGGCGCAGCGGTGATTCTGTTCCCTGCACGACGATCCGTTCGAACAGATCGGCAAATTGCCAGAAGTGCCGCACGCAATACCACAACGCGCGCAACATCACCTCAAGTTGTAACGGCTGCAGATAGAGAGTCTCCGCCACGAACGGTTTGGTGTCTTGGGAAAGCGTGGCTGCATCTACGGACCGGGCGCTGCAAGGAATCACATGGACCCAGCGCTTCCGCAGTTCATGGATCTCATCGGCTACGTAAGGTTCTACGGGGGAGGGGAATCGATTCGTGAGATAGGCAATGGTAGGCATAAGAATTCAGCTCGCCGCCCAGAGCATGGGCGCGAAGAGCAGCGCTGTAAAAATCACCAGCCAGGGCGCCAATCTTCGGTAGGAAATCGGAGTCGCTCTGAGACCTTTCTGAAGCAACGGGTAAGCGCCACAGGCCAGCAACTCCGCCCATCCGTAGCCGGCGATCCCGAGGCGAGGCAACAGGAATAGAGTGCCCGCGGCCAGCAGTACGACATG
This sequence comes from Terriglobia bacterium, assembly GCA_963832635.1. Taxonomy (GTDB): domain Bacteria; phylum Acidobacteriota; class Terriglobia; order Terriglobales; family Acidobacteriaceae; genus DATFTE01. The sequence continues at coordinate 41,184 of CAWHVH010000015.1, forward strand.
GGCGGTGTAAGACCGCATGACCAGCCACTGCTTTCCGACCACGAACAGAGCCGATGCCTGCAGGTTGTAGACCGAGTTCACGAGCACTCCGGCAGCCACGAAGGGATACACAATCAAGCTGGGCATCCAGCGCGCGCCGGCAACGTGGCGCACACTCCAGGAACCCAAGAGCGCGAAGGCGCAGAGAAGCGGACCGAGGGTGATGATTTGCAGATAGAGGGCCTGCTCGAGCGAGGCGCGAAAGCGTTCGCGGCTGTTCTGCAATCGCGCCAACGCCGCGATAGCCAGACGGCCGGCCGCCAACCTCACCGATCCCAAGGCTTCGGCCGTGCGAATCGCAAAGGCCACGAAGGCGACGCCCTCAGCTCCGGCGAACTTTCCCACCAGCAGGGGGTTGACCAGTGTTCGCAGTTGCCAGGTTCGCAGGGATGCCGTCAGCCCCATTCCGTAACGGAGCATGGCCCGCGCCTCGCGGGGCTCCAATCGAAAGCGGGGATAAAGGCGTGCAGAAAGGCAGGTGGCGATGAAGAGGAATCCCTGCCAGGCAAGCAGTCCCGCGACCGGTGCCCAGACTCCAGAGCCCGACCACGCCAGCGCCATCGAAAGCAGCAGGCCGAGCGTCTGGCCGCCGAGCTCCAAACCGGCCAGCCGCCGGAAGTCTAGCGCGCGTTCCAGTTTGGCGGTCGGAATTCCGGTGAGGCCAACCACGGGAATGCTCAACAGCAATACGAAATAAGGAGCAACAAACTCGCGGCTGCCGTACCAGCGTGCCAGCAGAGGAACGAGGGCGCAACCGGCCAGGGTAAGGACGATCGAAGCGAGCAGCACTACAGTACCCGCGACGCCGTAGGTTCGGGCTCCAGGTTCGGAGTCGAGCCGCACCAGATAGGTATCCACGCCGGCTCGCGCCAGGCTGGCGAGAAACGAGACCAACCCGATGGCGGTGACGAAAATTCCGTAGGCATGCGGGCCGATCCACCAGGTCAGGACCAGCATGTTGCCCAGGCTGACCAGCACGCCTAACCCATAACGCACGGCCAGATACGCGCCTCCGCGGAGCGCTTCCTGCGGCAAGGAATTTTCATGGCCACCTGGCGTGCTCTCGATCAGGGCCGCGGCACTAGCCGACATTGGACGTAGCCTCCAATTGACGGTTCTGTGCGGCGAGCATTCCAGCCAGCGCGAACAACAATCCGTTCACGAACTGGTAATTCATGACAACGAACGAGCCATTGACCAGAAATACGACAACGAAGACCGGCCACGCCGAGCGGAACTGCTGATCCAGAAAGCTGTCTCCGGCGATTTCATCCGGCACTTTGCGCCGGCTCCCCACGCGGAACAACCCAATCGCCAGCAAAACGTAAAGGCCCAGTCCGAGCAAACCGCGCTCCACCAGAATTTCGAGATAAGTGTTGTGGAAATAAAACGCGTCCTGGTGGAAGTCGCTGATGCGTCTTCCCAGTTCCATCTGCATCGCGTTGCCGCCCCATCCCAGAAAGGGCTTCGACTGGAACATCTCCCATCCGGCCTGGTAGACGGCCATGCGAAATTCCACCGGGCTGCGATCTTCCAGGCGATCGGAGAGCGAGCGGCTTGAATCCGCAACGCTGACGCACGCCACCAGCGCCATGGCGCCGGCAAGAACCAATCCCGTGCAGGCTCGCCGCACTCTGATGTTGGGGGAGCGGAACAGGAGAAGCAGTACCGATCCGGCAAATGCCAGCCAGACCGACCGGGTCTTGGTTGCGAGGATGGCGAGCGGCAAGCCGCTTAGGACGAGGAGAGCCACCGCACCGCGAATGCGCTTTCGGCGGAAGGCGTTGAGCGCCATCAATCCCAGCAAGTTCAACGTCACTCCGTTAGCCACTGCCTGCAGGAAGGGGCCGCGAGCGCGGTCGGCGTGCATGCCCAGACTCTCATCGAGGATGTAGGCGGGGAAAATCAAGCTTCTGGCCCCGACAAGAGACGCAATGGCGGTGAAAATGAGATAGGCCAGAACGAGCAGAGTGAACAACTCGAACCGGTCAAGGAAGCGGGGCTCCTCGATCAGTACACCAGCCACCTGGAAGAGAACGAACGGCACGAACCACTTGGCGGCAAATACGCTCCAGGCTTGGGCGTCATACGGCTGTGTCAGGATTCCTGCCAGAGCCAGCAGCAGCAGGCCGAGCAGCGGCCAGGTGACGGAACCACAAACGGGTAATCTTCCCCGGCGGGAAGCAAGAGCACGCAGGGCGACCGAGAAAATCAGCAGAGCGAACGCGATGCGATCCCACGGAAAGAACCGCACTCCGGGCGGACGGAACAGAGCCGCGGTGAGAAAGGCAAAGAAGAAGACCGACGGAGCGGCTACCACGGCCTGTAATGGCTGGAACGCGGCTGCTACCGCGCGGGCGGCGATTTCCTGGTAGCTGAAGCGGGTGGTGATTGTGCCGGACACTCAGGCTCCGCTTCCTTGCATCACGACCCACGCCGTTCGGCACAGAATCCTCAGGTCCATCGCGAGATTCCAGTGCTCGATATATTCGAGGTCAAGCGCCATATTGCGTTCGAAGGAAGGGTCGTGGCGGGCCGTCACCTGCCACAATCCGGTGATGCCGGGCACGACGTCCAGGCGTCGCAGGTCCTGCAGTCGGTAGCGCGCGCAGTCGTCCAGCGGGTGCGGCCGCGGCCCCACCATACTCATCTCGCCCCTGAGGACGTTGAACAGTTGCGGTATTTCATCGAGGCTGTAGCGTCGCAACCAATGTCCGACGCCCGTAATGCGAGGGTCACCCGCGATCTTGAAGAACGGTCCCTCGCGTTCGTTCTGTGCGCGGAGGTGTTCTTTCTGCTTTTCCGCGTCGGTGGTCATGGTGCGGAACTTCCAACAGAGAAAGCGCCGTCCTTTTTTCCCCACCCTGGGCGCCCGGTAGAACACCGGTCCCGGGGAATCGAACTTGATCAGCAGCGCGATTGCAGCCAGCAGCGGTGCAGTCAGCGCGAGAGCGATCGCGGACAACACGATGTCGAGAGCGCGTTTCAAAAGCAGTCCAGCGCCGGGGATGGGTTCTTCATGAATCGTCAGCACCGGCGTATCCCCAAAATGCTGGAGCGCCACAGGCTGCGATTCGACGCCGAAGAGGTCAGGAACGATCTTCACATCGAGGCGATTCCTTTGCGCTTCGCGGATTACGTGTTGCGCCCGGTCGCGCTGGCCGTGCGTGGTCAGGATGACTTCATCCACGAATTGAGCGCGGGCAATCCTCGCGAGGTCTTCGATCCGGCCCAGCACGTCACCGGCAATGGGTTCGTCGTCGTCGAGAAATCCGCGGACAACGCTCCTTCCCGCGCGATCGCCGACCAGACGCGCGGCGAGGGCGCGCCCGGACTTTCCGGCACCGATAATCAGTACATTTCGGACTGAGCAACTGGTCCGACTGGGTTCCTCGACCTGACGTTGCTGCCAGCTTCTCCATGCCCGCAGGGTGAAGTAGCTGAGGGGTGCGCAAGCGGTCATTACGAGAAGGGTGAGAATCCCGGACGCACAAAGCGCTGCGCCGACGAGCAGGGCGGCCCAGGCCACAACTTTGCCGAGAATCACGGATTTCATCTCCGGCGTTGTGTCGCTGCGGTAGAGGCCCTCAGAATGGCCGAGGAGGGTGAGCAGTGCGCCATAGACGAGAACGGTGCCTAGCCGAGAGAAAGGAAGTGAGAGCGACCCCGGAGCCGTTTGCAGTGTGGGCAACAAAATCACTGCGCAAAGACTCAAAGCCGAAAGCAGAAAATCAGCTGCGACCTGCGTGACGAAGTAGTAGCCATCCCCACTCTCCGCGGGTGCAGGCAGGATCGCGCGGCGCATCTCTGTGACGGTATCCGGAGACTGGTTAGGGGAAACGTGCTCAGGGTCGTCCTCTACCCAGTACTGCCGGTCCCACCTGACTGACTGCGGCTTTTTTCGAACGGCACGGGCTTGCGGATAGGGCAAACCCGGGATCAGTCGCGAGGCAGGTGGCACGCGACGGTACTGGGCTTCGCGCTCGCTTAGAGCTGGAGAGGACATTGGTGATGAATCCCCCACGGGTAGTTCGAAAATCATTCACGCCGGGACGGCTACAATCTCCGGTAAAGCCTCTCTGGGATCGGAAATGTCCGCTCGCTGAGCACGGTACCGAGCAACCTGGCACCTGCCGCTCGCAGGTTGGTCTGCGCCCTCTGAGCGGCCAACCGCCGGGTGGAATGCGCTTTCAGCACCAGAATCACGCCGTCGCTGAATTGCCCCAGTTGCGCTGCGGTTCCATACATCCCGGCAGCGGGCGCCTGGATCACGCAGTAATCGAATTCCGCGCGCAGCCGATCCAGGCGCCAGCGCAGCATATCGGCCGGACAAACCTGGTCGTGCTCGCCCCAAAAGACCTCGCTCGGAACCAGCCACAGCCGGTTGGAAATTTGGCGGGAGGATTTGCGCAGCTCCTCCGATACCCCATGGTGCAAAATCGGCTTGCTGTTGCTCCTCCCAGAAGCGTTCTCGAACTCAGAAAATGCACGATCGGTCTCGACAACGCAGACGCTGTTCTCGATGTGTTCCGACAGAACATGGCCGACCTCAAGGCAAAGTCCGCCGATGTCGGTGTCCGGATCCACCGCACTGAACACGACCTGACGCGCTTCTCGCGGACCGGGAGCCAGGAAGACCTGCCGCACCAAGCCGTTAATCTGCTCGGTCGCGAAGCGCTGGGGATCCCAGGAAGCCGGAACAGGAGCAGCAAACTCGGCAACCAGCGGCACATCCCGGTTACGGTCCTGTTCCAGCGTCACTCGCAGAGGTTCGGCTCGAGTGCTCATCGGCCATCTCCGGCCTTGCGGGGCAGCGATGCCAAAACCGGCGCGTCCAGAAATGCGATGACTTCGTCAGGAGTACGGAACGCGGGGTCAAGGTAGTCGGCGGCGAAAGACAGAGCGATGCTGACCGTTCCGGCCAGCACGATTCCCAGGAAAGCCAGACTCGCGCGAGAGCGTGCCGGCAAAGCCGGGGCGATGGGCTGTTCCGCAATCGTCACGTTGAGAATGCCCCCTTGATCCAAGGCATCCCCGATCCTGGCCTCTTCCCGTTTATTCGTGTACAGCAGATATTTCTCTTCGGCTGCTTTCAGATTCCGCCGCAACTGTTCCTGCATGATGGCGCGATCGCCGAGTGTTTGCGCCACGTGCTGGTAGCCGGACACCATGATGCTGGTCGCTTGCTTGCGTGCTTCCAGACCGGTCAACTCCACTTGCGCTTTCGCCAATTCCGCTCGCGCCCATTCGTGGGTCGCGTCCTGGTCGGTCGTTTCATCTTTCACCGGAGACAATTCCTCAGTCCTGATCGTTGCCTGGGTGTCCGCGATCTGCTCATCGACCTCCCGCACCAACTGGTAGGAGGGCTGAAACTTGGTCAGCAATTCGGTGCGTTTGAGCTGCAATTCCAGGAGCCGCGATTTCATCTTCTCCAGCAACTGCGCGTTATCAGCGGTGCGGATTTGAGTTACGGCGCGTTCCGGAGTGGAATTGAGTTTGGTTTCGAGGATGCGCACGCGACGTTCCGCTTCGGCGATCTGCACCCGCGTCTGATGATCGCTGGCGTCGGCCTCGCTCAACTTCCGCAACGTCATATCGCGCTGCAAGTCAGCGGAGACGATTCCCTGACGGTGAGTGAAATCGATCATCTGGAGTTCCGCGTGCTCCAGACCGTGCTGGGACTGCAGCATCTGTTGTTCAAAGAAGCTCGACTCCCCCGACGGGCGGTGCACCTGCTGGTGCCGCTCCAGGTACGCCTTCGCCAGGCATTGCAGGACCCTGGCGGCTTTTGCCGCATCCGAAGAGTCGTAGGTCACCGCGATGAGAGTGGTTTTTCGCAGCGGTTCCACGGTGAGCCGTCTACTCAGGCGCTGCACGGCTCGCGCCTCGAGGACCGCGTGGTTGCCTCTCTCCCAAAAACGCAGCCAGGGCTGACTCTCCGAAGCAAGGTTAGCGTCACGAACCACGGTGCGCAGGATCTCCTCACCCCGCAGGAGTTCCACCTCGGAATTCAACTCCTCCTCGCCGATCTCCTGCCGCTCGAACTGGGGAGACGGAGTCGGCGCGGGCGTCATGACGGGGTCCACTCGCCCTCGACGGACCAGGACCTCCATCTTTGCCTGATAGGCAGGAGTAGCGCATGCGTAGACGAGGACGCCGAGCAAGAGCGAGACGAAGGAAATCACGCCAATCCGTCGCTGGCGGAAGATGATTCCTACCAGATCGCGCAGAGTAGGGGTGGAGGCCAAAAAAGGCTTGCGAACGAGGATGAGTTCTTCCGGCATACGAAAGCCCGAGCCGGGACCTATCCGGCCGAATATCATGAACTACGACTGCGACGGACAAGAAAACTGGTTTCAAGAGTGGTAGGGGAGGGGGCGCTTCAAACCTGATACTGAGCGTCACCGCTGACACCCGCTCAGCAATCAAGCACTCTTGAAACCAGCTACGCTTGGTTCCTCTTCGAGCCCGACCCGCCGCTAGAACTGTGTCGGGTTCATGTACATGCTCAGGTTCGAAGTCGGAATCAGACGTTTCAACCTGGAAAGCGTGTTCTGAGGCACATATAACAAGTCGCCTGGCCGAAGATGCAGATCCTCCTTCAGGTCGCTCGACTTCAGCATCCGCTTTACGTCGAGCCGCCTTGTCTCCACCAGTTCGTCCGAGATTCGGCGGAACAGCACGACCTGCGAGCGTTTTGCCTGGCCGTTGAAGCCTCCGGCGATAGCAAGCGCCTCGGTTACCGTCGTGTCGCCGCGCAGTTCATATTTTCCGGGGCGGGCGACCTCGCCACTGGCGACGAAATACGGCTTGTCGTAGTCCTTCAGGACAACCGTCACCTCCGGATCATGCAGCTTGGGCAGATACGCATCGCGGATGGCTTGTTCCAGTTGGGGCAGCGTCTTGCCCTCCGCATACAACTGCCCTGCTTCTTTCAGACTGACGAACCCGTCCGGCTGCACGATGACCGATTGGTTGAATTCGGGAACCAAAGGGAAGTCGATTCCGATCACGTCACTTTGTCGAAGCCGGTACAGCGGGCGGCGTTCCCCCGTCAGGGCTGGACTCCATACGCCGTCCGCTATTCCGGATTCCGTGGTCTCTGAGCGCCAGGCGTTTCCCGTGGCTACCCTTGGCCTTTGTTCCTGAGCGTCAGCTACCACCAGCACCTGCTGCAAACCGCAACAGGCAAGAGTAAGAACCATCAATGTCAGCACGCGCTTCATGTTGCGTTCGTTCGCAGCCCCTTCCACGAGTGCTGCACCTTCTATGGCAACCAAGGTCAACTTACGCGGAGGAACAGAATCGGACAAGACATGGGAAGTGCTGCCTACCAAGGTGGACCGCTGTCCCAAAAGAAGAATTCCACAGGTCTAGCGACTGCCGTTGTACTTTCAGCGGGGAAGCGGGGAGGGTGAAACCAGGCACAACTTGTTCACGCTCCTGAGATCGCTCGTTTCGGAAACAAACTTTGGTATCCCCTACGAAAGATGGCTTGCGCTAATCTTCATCGTGATATTCGTCGGGATCGATTATTTTTCCCAAACTACCGGACGAGCGATGAGCCACTCGCGCGTTGTTCGAAAGCAAAGAGCTTCCCGGTTTTCCACAAGCGAGGCACGGCGTAGCACGTCGAATCGTCACAAAGTTGGGTGATGATCGTCGCTTTGTTCGTCTTGCAAACTGCCTAGAATGGCTTGCAACAATTCATCCCGCGTTGGGGACGAAGAAGTTCATGCCACTTGTCACTACTGAGGCTTCTCACGCGATTAGTATTCTGGTTGCCGACTCCAATCAGATGCAGGCGCAACTTCTGGTCAGCGCCTTGCGCCGGCGTCCGGAGTTCTCCATTTTCCCCTGCACGATGGATCTGGATACCGTCCTCGCCACGTTGGCGTCGACGCAGGCCGAGGTCGCCATCCTCAATGCCAACGATCCCAAGTACGATTGGCATGATATGAGCATCGTGCGCCGCTTGCACATGGCCTATCCGCAGGTGGCCAAGATCCTCTTGCTGGATGCCTACGATCATGATCTGGTGGTAAATGCGTTCCGCTCGGGTGCGCGCGGCCTGTTCTGTTATTCGGAATATCCTTTCCGCTTACTTTGCAAGTGCATCGACCGGGTGCATCGCGGCCAGGTATGGCTGAACAATCAGCAGACGCAATACCTGATTGAAACCGTGACCCAGGTTCCATCGTTACGGGTGGTCGATGCCAATGGCCTGAAATTGCTGACCCCGCGGGAAGAGCAGGTCGTGGCTCTGGTTGCCGACGGATTGAGCAACCGCGAGGTCGCGCAGGAACTCAATCTCAGCGAGCACACCATCAAGAAATATCTGTTCCGCATTTTTGACAAGCTGGGCATTTCCAGCCGCGTCGAACTGGTGCTCTACGCGGTCAGCAACAGCAGCTCCCGCCCGGCGGAATGGCTCGCGGGCGCGTAGTCTCATCCGGCTTGCAACTCAAACAGAATCAGCCGCTTTCGGCCGTGGAATCCTCCCAAGAGCGTTCCCCCTCGCGCTTGCCTCACAAACCGCGTAAGATGCTTCGTCTAAAATAAAAACTGCCTTGGCGGACCGAACCCAACCTCGTCGCTGGACAGTCATTGCCTCCGGCATGCTCTGCGGAGCGCTCGCGCTGGTGGTCATCTTCACCACGAAGGGGGCGTTCTTCAGCCCACTGGCCGTGGTGGTGGTCGCCGCGATCGGAATGGCTGCGGTGTTGTTGCAGCTTCGCTTCTTCAATCGAGATCACGCGAACCGTGTGCATCCGCCCGTGTGGCTGAATGTAATGGGGATTCTCTGTGCCTTGGCGGCGTTGTTCGGCGACTGGTTGCGGCTTGGCCCTGACGTCTCACAGGCTTTGGCGCTGGCCGCGATCGGCAGCTTCGCCATCAGTAGTGCAATTATTCTTCACGCGTTCCGCAAGCAGCGCGTCGCATCCAAATGACTGCCGGTGAGCCCATCGTTCTTCCTGATACTTTTAACGCGGCCTCGTACTTCATCGATCGCCACCTGGGCGAAGGCCGTGGCGAAAAAGTCGCCATCGAATGCGAGGACGCGCGCGTCACCTATCGCCAGCTTCAGGAGAACGTGAATCGTGTCGGCAATGCTCTGGGCAACTTTGAGGTCCGCGTCGAGGAGCGTGTGGCGTTGCTGCTGGTCGACGGCCCCGAGTTTGCCGCCTGTTTCTTTGGAGCCATCAAGATCGGGGCAGTCGCCGTCCCCATCAATACCCTGCTCAAGCCGACCGACTACGAATACGTGTTGAACAACGCGCGCGCCCGGGTGCTGATCGTGAGCGAATCGCTTTATCCCCAAATCGAAGCCATCCCGCGCGAGAGGCTGCGCTACCTGAAGCAAATCGTGATCGTGGGTAAGCAAGCGCCCCCCGGTTTGCAGCGTTTCGAAGAATGGATCGCCGCTGCCTCCGACCAATTGGAGGCCGAGCCCACCAGCAAAGACGACGCTGCCTTCTGGCTCTATTCCTCCGGTTCTACCGGCTTTCCGAAAGCTTGTGTCCATCTGCAGCACGACATGGTGGTCACCTCTGAGCGTTACGCCAAGGGCATCCTCAAGATGACCGAGCGCGACCGCTGTTTCAGCGTCGCGAAACTCTTTTTTGCCTACGGCCTCGGCAACGGACTGTATTTTTCGCTCGCTGTCGGCGGTACGAGCATTCTCTGGCCCGGTCCGCCGAAGCCGCCGCATGTATTCCGCATCATCGAGGAACACCGTCCCACGTTGTTCTTTTCGGTTCCTTCCAACTACGCCGCACTCCTCGGCTATCAACGCGAAGGCGGAGGCGACTTCGATCTTTCTTCCGTTCGCTACGGAGTTTCGGCCGGAGAATCCCTGCCGGCCGCCTTGTTTCAGCGCTTCAAAGATCGCTTCGGCGTCGAGATCCTCGATGCCATCGGCTCAACTGAAGTTCTGCACATGTGCATCGCAAATGCGCCCGGCGCAGTTCGCGCGGGCTCCAGCGGCAAAATCATCCCCGGATACGATGCCCGCATTGTCGACGAGAACGACAGTCCCGTGCCTGCGGGCGAGATCGGCAACCTGCAGGTTCGATCGGACGCGACCTGCTCGCACTACTGGAACCAGCACGAGAAGAGCAAGGACACCATCCAGGGCCATTGGATTCGTACCGGGGACAAGTACTATCAGGATGAGGACGGTTTCTTCTGGTACGCCGGCCGCAGTGACGACATGCTGAAGTGCAGTGGGGTGTGGGTAAGTCCGGTGGAAATCGAGAGCGTGTTGATTGAGCATCCAGCGGTGCAGGAAGTTGCCGTGATTGCTCGTGAGGACAAAGACGAACTGATCAAACCCGCGGCCTGCATTGTATTAAGAGACGGTGCCCGAGCGACGCCCGACTTGGCGCGCGAACTGCAGGAGTTCGTCCTCAAACGCTTGCCGGTATTCAAACGTCCCCGCTGGGTAGAGTTTTTCCCGGAGTTGCCCAAAACCGCGACCGGCAAGCTGCAACGCTTCAAATTAAGACAGATGGCGCAGGACCGTTCGCTATAAAGACTGTCTTTGTGCGGACGTCTCACTGTTCCGGCTGGAACTCCACCGCCACGGTGGTTTCCACTTCCACGGGTTTGCCATTCACCCGGTAAGGTTCAAAGCGCCACCAGCGAACCGCGTCGAGGGCGGCTGGCTCCAGCACGTCCGGCCCGCTCACCGGGCGCAAATCGCGCACTGTGCCATCTGGTCCGATGACCGCATCGAGCACCACCATGCCCTGCGCCTTGGTCTGCTTCGCCGCTTCGGGATAAATCGGGTCCACTTTATGGGTGAGCAACTGCTCCATCTCCGCAGGCGGTACTTTCGCGACCACTTCTTCTCCAGAGGCGCGCACCGCCGGCAAACGTGACTCCAATTCGCTCCACACGTGGTACCACTGCCACCAGCCTAGAGCGCCGACCACGGCAAAGATCGCCAAAGCTCCCCAAAGAAGGCGCAGCGAGGTTCGTTGGCGGGCCGAGCGACGAACCGCCGGCGCCGAACTTGCGTGGGGAGGGGAAGCCAGTTCGGCCTTCACCTCATCTTCGCCTTGCGTCCAATGACGAATCAGGGCCTGCTGGTCCATTGACAGCCCTACGAACTCCAGCCCGCAACGCAACCGCGCCTGGTGCCGAACAACCGCCTTGGCGCTCAAGGGCAGGTTCGCGTGCGGCAACCGCATCTCGACGCCAACGCTGTCGCCGGGGCGCAGTTCGCCCGCCACAATGGCCGCCAGGCCGCCTTCCCCAACATTCAGGGCTCGGCCAGGAATACAGTCGGGAACGCCAGAGCGTAAAACCGTGAGATCAACCGGAACCGCCACCGGATGGCGGGTGGCCCGCCGCGGAATCAGGTCCGCGTGTGCCGGACTGGGGGATGCCATCAATCACCTTCCGCTTGTCTGAAATGCACGCACGTCCTGTGCTCGGCCAGCACAAGACGAAATGGCGCTGAGTGAAGGGTTTACTTGCGGGGAGTATAGCATCGTTTCCCGCGGATTTGTCCCGCTTTCCAGCCTGGTGGGTTGACTATCTTCAGCGGCGCCAGAACCTCTGGAGCAGCGGCAGGCCGCCCCCCGTCCGCGCTAGAATTTTGAACATGGTCAAGCCTGAAGATCTCCAGTTGCGCCAGGCCAAAAGCGCAGACGCCGAAGCCCTCGCCCGCCTCATTAATGGTGCCTTCCGCTCCGAGCGCTTCTTCAGCGACGAAGACCGGACGAACGTCGAGGGAGTTCGAGATTACCTCAAGAAGGGTATATTCCTGCTTGCCGAAGATGCCGGCAATCTGGTGGGCTGCGTCTATCTGCAGCCAAGAGGAGAACGCTTCTACTTGGGGTTGCTTTCTGTAGAACCGTGCCGTCAACACGCCGGACTGGGATCATTTCTGATGAAGGTTGCCGAGAAGCACTGTCGTGGCCAAGGCGCCCGAGGCATTGATCTTCAGATCGTCAACGTTCGCAAGGAGCTTCCGGATTACTACCACCGCTTCGGCTACAGCGAAACCGGCACCGCTCCGTTTCCGCCCCACGTGAAGACCAGGATCCCCTGCCATTTCGTCATCCTGTCGAAGAACCTGGCCTGAGTTGGCAGTTCCCCGGTCACAGGTCCAAATACACCTCAGCCCGGAGCTTTGCCCCGGGCTGAATGAATATCCCTCCGTACCGGCGGGAAGCAGGCCTCCGTCGGCCGCGAAAAACTAGTACCGGAAAGTCCCTTATGGCCAGCGTTTCGCCGTGTCTTCCCACCCGGCCGCTCGAGCCGGTTGCGGAGCTGTGTTCACCGCCGGCTGCGGAATCCGAATCGGTTGCTGCGCCGGAGTGGAGGCTGTCAAGGTTGGCTTATTGTTGGTGGCTTCGATGGCAACTTCCTTGTCGTCCGACAGCAACGGTGCAGCCACGCGGAGCGCCTCGACTTCCTTTTCCAGCCTGGCCAGCTCGAGTTCCTTCTGCCTCAGAACCTCGTAGACATTCTTCATCAGTGGCACCTTTGCAAAATCCTCGGTTGGAACGGTTTCTTGCACTTTATGCAGAGCGGCGAAAGATGTCAAGGAATTGTAAGGGCCAAGGGACTATCGAATATCCCGGAGAACAGGATTCGAGCGCTTGACTCGCAATCCGGTCTGCGACCGAAGCCGGCGCTTTGGGAACGGGCGGCGTGGCCGGGAGGGGCGAATATGCAAGATCGACTGGCGATCTTCTTTTTGCTCGCAGGGATGACGACAGCTCTGGTGACGGCTCAGTCCTTACAATCGCATCCTTCTCTCTTCTACACCACCGCGGACGTTCCTGGCGCCAGCGCCACGGTCGTGAACGGAATCGACTATCCCGGCGCCGATTGGACGTGGGCCACCCGTGTCAATGATGGTGGCCCCGTTGTGGGGTTGGTCACTAAGGGCAGGTCCGAGTCCGGCTTCTCCTACGACGGTGCGAACTTCACCCTCATCGGGTACCCGTGGCCTAAGAATGCCGCAGTCGAGGGCATGAACAACGCGGGACAGTTGGTGGGTACCGACGAAGGCAGCCAGGGGATCTTTCACGGATTTGTTTACGGACGCAGGACAAAGGCCTAAGGAAAGGCATTTTCTCGTTGTTTTTTGCATCACGGCCTGTGGCAAGATGCAACAAGGCTCGACATAACTCTAACTTCAACATCGCAATGAAGTTCGAGAGTTCCCCGCCGTAAGCGATTGAATTTCCGTCGAATGAACCGTTGCGGAACGCATCAATCGACTGATGCGTTCCGACTCGCTCAGCCCCGTCGCGAAAGCACGAAGTTGCCACTAACCTTCGCAGTTCCCACACTTTGAATCGCCGAAAAGAAGCTCAACACTAGCTCCCGGCTCTTTGGTACGGCGCGTGCCTTATACAAGGGCGGCGAGTGACCGAGAAGGGAAGAGGCACTCCGACGAGGTGCTTTATGACAGTCATCCTGGTGCTGTTCACATTCGTAACGTTCCTGCTGATCGATCATTTTTACAGCCGCAAACATGCAGTGGTGCAGCCGGCTCTGCAAATGGCAAAGCGCGAAACGACGCCACGGCTGGCAACTGGATTGGTGGGAGGATTCCATGTGCCAGAGAATCTCCGCTACCATCCTGGGCACACGTGGGCGTTAAGCGAGAGCCCCAGCCTGGTGCGCGTGGGCATGGACGAATTTGCCTCGAAGCTGACCGGCCGGGTCGACGGCATCACTTTGCCGCAGCGCGGCCAGTGGATCCGTCAGGGCCAGAAGGTATGCACCCTTCACCGCGACGGCACTTCCGTCGACATGGTGTCTCCGATTGAAGGCAGCGTGGCCGACATCAACGAATCCATTGTTCGCAATCCTGAACTCGCGCGCAAGGACCCCTACGGCGAAGGCTGGCTGCTCACGGTCCAATCGCCCGACGCGAAGACCAACTTCCGCAATCTGCTGGGAGGAGCCTTGGCGCGGTGGTGGACAGAAGAATCCGCCAACCGCCTGCAGAGGAAGATGCCCAGCATGTTGGGTGCACTTGCCCAGGATGGCGGCGCGGCCATCGACAACGTGTCTGCCACGATCCCCGATCAGGATTGGGCAGCTCTAGCGAAAGAGTTCTTTCTGTCATAGCCCTGAGGAGCCTCCTGAAGGCCTCGCCACTCACCCCGGCAAGCGCAAGCTCTGCCGGGGTTTTCTTGTGCGGCCCGATCCCTTCTTTTGAGTGTGCATTCCTTTGCAGAGCATGTTGGGCGACAGCACCTAAGTCGTTGTGGGACACTCCGGCTGCTTGGCCGCGCACGTGCATCAATGCACACGTATGCGCCGGGCGTTCAAGTTAGTTACTTTTGTAATCAGCGAGTAATCCTCCGAGTCACTAACTGTTCTTTGCCCGATGAAGTAAGCGCAAAGCTTTCGCGGAAACGGAGGAAATCACCATGGGATGCCGCCGCCAATCACGCACCACTACTGCTCTCACGGTCAATCTTTGCGGTACCGATGCCCAAGGGCGCGCCTTTATTGAGCGGGTCAGCACCTACAACATCAGTCGCGATGGCGCCTTGCTGGAGGGAGTCCGTTGCCCTGCGAGCAGGGGGGACACCGTCGTTGTACGCTGCGCCGAGAACACGGGACGATTCCGTGTCATCTGGGAGCAACTGGAGGGTCGCGGTGGCAAACGCCTCGGCCTCGCCCGTCTTACCTCTGCCAATCGCATTGAGGATCTCGAAGCATCGGAACCGGAGCCTGATGCCTACTTACATCCGCGCACCCAGACTCGTCGTCGGCTCCCGCGCTACAAGTGTGAAATCGCCGCCGAACTTCGCTTGAAAGATATTCAGACCCCGATGTGGGTTACCAGCGCCAATCTCAGCGAAGACGGATGCGCGGTCAACACCTTAGTATCGGTGCCTTCAGGGACAGCACTCAACATCGCCATGTGGCTGGGGCCGGAGAAAGTCTGGGCGCAAGGCGTGGTCGTCACCAGCCTCTACGGTCTGGGCACGGGTATTCATTTCACCGCTCTGTCTCGTCAGGGACGCGACCATCTCCGAGACTTCCTGGCCGCGCAAGTCGAGAACGTGGCCGATCGCCGCATTGAGCTGGAAGCTTCACCTGCCGATATAGCGACCGCCTCCGTCAAGCCCGAGCACAAAGAAGAGACGGCGGAGTTCACGGTTTCGATCCCGCTGCTGGTTTATGAGGACGTGCCGGTCCTCGACTGATCAGATTGAATGGTAGGTAACCCGTCCGGTCTTTTCCGCTGCAGGAAGAGACCGGACGGTGCGTTTCTGCCTCCTGTGATTCCTAGAAGGTAGTCGCCACCGTAAAGCGGAAGGTCTTGCGTGGTTCCCGCAAAAGATAGTTTGGATTGTAGGCCGACACGGCTTCCTGGAAGGTGAAATCTCCCGCCGCTCCCGGAGGGAACATGGCGCGCGTGATCCGCACCGGTGACGTGGCGGTGGTATCGAGCCGCAGAGGGTTATAAGCCCAGTAGATACGGAAGGGCGCATTTACCACCGGCAGGAATACCTGCAACTCCAAACCTGTCGACATTCTTGGGATCCAGTTAGTCCTGCCCACGGGCGACAAGATACCCGAGAAAGGCGGTTGTTGCTGCACGCCTCCCGTGCACTGAAACGCCGCGTTCAGGGCGGGACAACCAAACAGGGTGTTGTTGATCTGGTCCAACTGGCCCTGGTTAATGCTCAACTGCGATTTCCGGATGATGGGATCGATACCGGTGTCGATAAACGGAGCCAGCGCCACCGGCCCGGCGATGGTGATGCGGTATTCCAGGTTGGTGACAAATTGCGCGTCACCGCCGGGGAATACGATCTGATCGACTGGGATAGGAATCGTGTAATTGCCGAGCGCGGGATTCGAGGGGTCTTTGGGAACGGGCGAACCATCAGGATTGCGAAGGATAATGGCTCCAGCGCTCGGCAAGAAAGCCACGGGAGAAACCGAGCGAACGTCGAACCCGCGCAGATCCTGCTCGCCACCCATGTAGAAACGCTGGAAAGGAGGCGCCACCACGCCGCCGAAACCGGTCAGAAATGAAGCCTGAACATTGAAACCGATGGCGTTCCGTCCCTTTTGGACGGGGATGAAGTGCTTGTACTGCACAATGGGACGAACGGTGCGAACCGTTCCGCCCAACCCGGAGATCTCTCCGCCGAGGAAGATGCTGCTGCCATGGTGGGGCGCGTAGGGACTGTCCAGAGTATTTTTCGTATAACTGGGAATGACCTTGCTGGTGACAATTCCATTCAACGAATTCGGACCGGCGAGGCCGCTGAAGGACAGATTCGTAAACAGCAATTTCGATGCGTTGCTGACGGCGGTAATCGATGACCGATCCAGCGAATAGGTGATGCCCACCCGCTTGAAGGACCGGTGTAGCGGATAGCTCAAGGAAAGTGTGAAGCCTGTGCTGGAGGTAGTGTAGTTCTGAAGATTCTGCAAGAACGCCGACGGGACATTCAGCCGTTGCCCGCTAAAAATCGCGGCTTGCTGGGCCTGGTCATACTTGAAGCTGCGAGTGAACACGGTGAAGCCGGCTTGCAGGGGACGGTCCCATAGATAAGGTTCGGTGAAACCGAACTCGATATCGCGCTGAAGATTGCCGATGTTCGCAGCTACGCTCAGGGTCTCGCCTAGTCCCAGGAAGTTGTTGGTACTGTAGGTCAGTCCAATGAACGTTCCTGACAATCCGCTCACGCCGCCGGTCAGGCCGATGCTATTTTTGCCCTTTTCCCTCACCTTCAAGGTCAAATCCACGGTGCCGTTCTTCTCATCCAGGTGGCGGTCAGTCACATTGGGGTCATCCGGCTTCAACTGCTCGAAGTATCCCAGCTGATTCAAGCGGAGCAGGCTGAGTTCCCACAAGCGCGAGTTGTAAACCTGGCCCTCTTCCAATGCAATTTCACGCCGGATCACTTTGTCGCGAGTCGTCGTGTTGCCTTGAAACTCGATACGGCGGACATTAAACTGTTTGCCTTCGTCCACGTCAACATCAAGGAAGACGAGCTTTTTCTGTTCGTCGAACGTGGTATTGGGGATGGATGTGAAATTGATGTAGCCCAGTTCGGTGTACGCCTTGCGCAGGTTTTCCAGGCCCTTCGCGATCTTCTCGCGCGAGAAAATGTCGCCATCTTTAATCGGAAACAGCGAGCGTAATGCCTTGGCGTTCTGCACCGCCTTGTTGTTCTTGAAGGTGATCTCACCCAGTTTGTACTGATCGCCTTCCTCGATGGGCATGGTGATATCGACCGCTTTGCCAGGGCCTTTCATCAGCAAAGGGATATGGAAGCCGGGGTGCCCGGTGTCATGAATCTCGGTCTTCGGGTCGCCGACCAGTGCCTTGAAATAGCCCCGGTTCTGGAACTCCGCTCTCACCCGCTCCGTGTCCTCATCCAGTTTGCTGGCATCGTAGGTCTTGGCAAACAAGTCTTCCAGGAAGATGGAGTGCGGAATGCCGATCGGGCGCAGATTCTTCATGGCTGCGCGCAGAGTACGACTGCTGATGTGCTGGTTGCCCTCAAACTTGATCTTGCCGACCTTGACCTTTGGTCCTTCCTTCACCACGAACGTAACGCTGACTGCGGCGGGAGGAATTTGCCGGTACACGGTCTTTACCGTAGCAAACTGCCGTCCATGCTCGGAGAGCAACTCCTTGAGCACAACTTCCGCTTTCTTGATCTTGGTGGGATCGTATTGGCTCTCGGGACTTAATCCAACTTTCCGCTCCTTGAAGCGGTCCAACACGTCGCTGGTCGAAACCGAATTCAGCCCGACGTAGGTGATTTCACGGATCGTCGGTCGTTCCTTGACATAGATATGAATGATCCAGCCCTTGGGGGTTCGCTCCCGTTCGAAGCGGATGTCTTCGAAGTAGTCGGTATTCCACAGGGAGTTGAAGTCGCGCTCAATCGCGGCCTGATCGTAGACGTCGCCGGGGCGGGTGAAGATCCGAGCGCGGATGGTGTCGGCCGGAATGCGCCGGTTGCCATGGATCTCGATGGCGGTAATGACGTCCGATTGGGCAGCAGCCAGACCACAGAGCAGCACCAAGGCTACGGTCCAGCCGATCAGTTTGCGCCCATGGCTCCGCCAAAACATTGCGAATGAATGACATGGGGCCAAGGGAGAGGCGGCCCGGCGGCGCCGGGGACCGCGCAGGCTCGTCCGTACTGCAGGGCTTTCCTGATGAAGACGGAGAATCGCCACTACCTCAGTGTCTGGGAATATGGAAAACCGCAATTATACGGTAGAGCAGTGCGGACCGTCCAAGTTTATGGCGCTTGGCCAACCTCAAGACGCCAAATGGAAACACTCCACCTCAACCAAGACGGAATAAAACGTGGCGGAGTTGCCCATGTCTGTAAGTTTTTCCGAAGTTAAGACATTGATGTTGCGCTGCGTGGCACTCAATTTCGCCCACGACAGCCGCGCCGCCACCACGCCAGCCGATACCGTACCATTGACACGCGCTTTCAACAACATGTCTCCTCGCCGATTAAAAACTCGGACCCGGTCGCCGTCGTGGATGCCGCGCGCCTGGGCGTCTGCGGCATTCATTTCGAGCAACCCTACTTCCTCCATCTCCTGCACCGAGGGGACATTGCAGAAGCTGGAATTCAAGAAATTGTCCGCTTTGCGGGCCAGCAATTCCAGAGGAAAGGCCAGCGCCTCGGAACCGTGGCGGGACTCGGTGGGAGGAACGAACGCCACCACCGGGTCTAACCCTTGAGCCCGTAGGGCCTCGCTGTAGAGTTCTGCCTTGCCGCTGGCCGTCAGAAAATTTCCATGAGCGAAGGGAAGAAACGGCTGCTGGGATGCCGGGTCCGAACGCTGAGACTCGAAGTTCAGCCGGACGTGGCCCTCCCTCTCCAGCCTTTCCCGGTCGATGTCTTCAAGCCACGGATTTTCCGATGCCAGAGCCGACTCGATCATTTCGTCGACCGTCTCGCGGAAACACTCCTCTTCAAATCCCATGCGTTCCCCCAACGCGCGAAATACCTCGACGTTCGAACGGCACTCACCGAGCGGGGCAATCGCCTGGTTCGACATCTGCAAATAATAGTGGCCATAAGCAGGCTGAAGATCTTTGTGCTCAAAAAAAGTCGTGGCGGGCAGCAGAATGTCCGCGTAATCCGCAGTATCGGTAAAGAACTGTTCGTGGACCACGGTGAACAAATCCGGACGCTGCAACCCGCGTATGACTTCGTTGTGGTTCGGACACACTGCCGCCGGATTGGAGTTGTAAACGAACAAGGCTTTAATGGGAGGATCGGCGAGCATATTCAACGCCTGACCCAATTCCACCATGTTGACCACTCTAGCCGGTCTCCTCAAGGCATCTTTCCATCAGCTCAGTACGTTCCAGAGCCTGCCGGTTGAGCCCAAATGATCCGCTGGTGGACATTTGCAGCCCTCCCCCGACCTCCTTCCAGGATCCGGTAATGCAGGGCAGCATCGTAATCGCTCGCGTGGCCATGCCGCCGCCTTCGGAACGCTGCACGCCATAGTTCAGGCGAATGACGGCGGGACGCACTGTGGCATACTCGCGCGCCAGCTTCACTATGTCTGTCGCGGCAATTCCGGTCCATTCCGCCACCCGGTGGGGTGGATACTCGCGCACTTTCTCTCGCAATTGGTCGAATCCCAAGGTGTAACGAGACACATAATCGGGGTCGTACAGATTCTCGCCGACGATGACATGCATCATCCCCAGCGCCAGAGCCGCATCCGTCCCCGGGTTGATCGGCAGATACCAGTCTGCACAGGCTGCAGTGCGGGTGCGGTAGGGATCGATCACCACCAACTTGGCGCCAGAACGGCGCGCCTCTGCAATGAACGGCCACAAGTGAACATTGTTGCCGTGAATGTTCGAGGCCCACGCCAGGATGTATCGCGAATGCCGGAACTGTTCCGGTTCCGTGCCCAACTTGACGCCAAGAACCGACTTGAGTCCGGCTTCTCCGGCCGCCGAGCAGATGGTCCGCTCCAGTTGCGACGCGCCCAGGCGGTGGAAGAAGCGACGGTCCATGGAGCCGCCATTCAATGCTCCTAAGGTCCCGCCGTAGGAGTAAGGAAGAATTGCCTCGCTGCCGAACTCGCTGCTGATTTTCCTGAACTGTCCGGCAATCTCGTCGAGTGCATCGTCCCAGGAGATACGCTCAAAGCCAGCTGAGGCGCTGGCGGTGTTTCCGGCTTGCTCGGAAGCTCTCCCCCGCAAACCCTTCGGGCCTACTCTTCGCATGGGATACAGCACTCGATCGGGCGAATATACGCGATCCAGATACTTCGCCACTTTTGCGCACAGGAAGCCGCGCGTGACGGGGTGGGACGGGTCACCCTGAACCCGAATTGCCCGCCCATCCTCCACGGTGATCAGGACGCCGCAGGCGTCGGGGCAGTCATGTGGGCAGGCGGCGTGGATTACCTTCTTCATGTCTTCGATGAATTATAAGGTCATCATCGCCGGAATGCCTGCCAGAGCTTATTGCGCGGTCAGCCCCGTCCCTGAAGAAGCTGAAGCAGCGACCCTGTGATCGGTGACGAGTCCGACCATGCCGCCGCCTATGATCCCAGCGAGCACGGCGAGCAGGATGAGGGTGAAAATCTGTTCCAAAAGCGATTTCTGGAAACCGTTTTTACCGTAATACACGATGAGAACTCCCAGGTTGCAAAAATTCACGCCCACGTAGTCAGGAATCCAAAGTGATTGGGGCTACTAATTATTTAAGTTTCCGCTGGCCGGCAAAAGGTTGTACCCAAAAGAGCGAGAACACCCGTAAGTCGTTCAAAAATCGTAGAAATCACGCGCCACAAACGTGGGAGGAGCCGCGCCGAAGCGCGGCAGGCGGCCGCTAGGAAATCGGGGACGTCTTGGGTCGCTCAAGCACTCCAGACCACCGTTTCCCGGACGGTAGCGTAGTTCCATAAGGCAGCCCAACAATGCTGGCATTACGAAGCCCAAGGCGTTGATCCAGCCGTGTGTGCTCGCCATCCGCGGAATCGTCAGCCAGTCACGATGCGTGTACTCGCCGATGGCGTAGGTGGCCGCGAGAGTCATTCCTGCAATCATGAATAGCGATGACACACGAACGAAGAGGCGAGCCGTATCGGAGTGAAAACTCGCGGATTGAAGCAGCAATAAAATCGCCAGTATGGCGACCGAGACGGAGAAGGCAACCGCCGATGCTGTCCTCAGGATTGGTGAAAACACGAAACCCGCTGCCAGAGCGAACGGGAGAAGGGCAACGAGGAGCACCACGGCGGTCCATGTACGCTCCCGACCCCGCGACTGCCCCGCAAATCCGAGTCCCGCCCCAGCGATCGCCGCCGTGGCAAAGCCGGAATAGTGGAAGTGTACGGCTGTGAGCAAAACGATCGGCTCTTGAAATCCCAAGGGGTGCAGGCCGAACCGAGACAGGAGCAGCCACCCGCCGGCCAAGCCGAGGTCCATTCGAGCGATGCTGCCAACCAATATCGCCAGGGATATCGGCGGTCGCAACCCCGCCAAGCCCGAGAGCGCAACTGCCCCGCATACGGCTACCCATGGAATGGCGAGCAGTCCGGCTGTTTTCCCGGGACCGTACCAGAATGCGGCGACAACGCTAAGAGCCGCGAAAGGCTGGATCGCCCGGGCTGCATTCTCAAGCGCAACCATCCCGGGCGGCGAAACATCCTGAATGAGCTCCAACCCTAGCGGCACCGCGACCAGAGGCGCAAACAGAAACAACAGTTCGATGACTCCCAGGGGCGCATGCCTGCTTCCTGCCAGTGCCGCCAACAGAGCCCACAACAGCCCACCGGGGAGACTCACCTTGCTGGTCCAACGTTTATCACCCACCGAGAACATGACTGCCTCCCAGAGCCGCCACGGAGAAAATCGTGGTTAACACCATCAAGGCCACCACGTAGAGCGCGTCGAGCAAGCGGTTCTCCCGCCGCATTTCCCGGTCGTAGTATGTCCACTGCAACACGATGCGCAGCAGCCAGAAGAAGGCGATAAAGGCGCTCAGGAATCGTCCCAATGAACTGGCACCGGCCAGTTGCTCCGGAAAAACCAGGCACAACGCGCTGAAGAGTCCCAGGATCAGAACGATGTAGATCCAGTGCACAAAGAAGATTTGCCGGAGAAAGCGTGGCACGGTCGCGAGATGTTGCCGCACCCGTAATTTCCCAGGCAGCGGTACGTTCGCCGCAATAATCGCCAGATGAATTCCCCCAGCCAGCCGGATCGCTTGCGTCATCATGTTCATCGCAGACCTCCTGTTCTCGCGCGGATGCTGCTAGGGCCGCACCGGTGTCCGGGGGATGAAGCGGCTGAGAATCCAACCCAGCATCAGCACCGAAATCACCAGTCCCACCAGCCCCCACTTCAACTGGTTGCCCACCTCCATCAATGACAGCGAACCGGGCTGCGTCGCCGGTTCGTAGTCCATGGCGAAGACCACCGGCACCAGGGTCACGGTGATGTTGGAGAATGCCGCCCAGAACTCAGAGCGTTGCGGATTTCCGCAAAGCTCCTGCAGCAGTCTTCGCAGGGGCGCGTTCATGTAGCGAACGACCGCGAGCGACACCAGCAGTGTTAACGTGAGCCCGGTGGCGAAGAAGAGAGAAGCGCTCATCGGAATGCCTCCTTGATACGTTCAGTTATTTCTGTATAAACAGAAATAACCAGTCAAAAAAATTACACTCCCAGCCGCAGCATCTTGCGGATCTTCCCCCGCACTTTCAACAGGGCGCGCAAAGCAGTAGGAGGGAGCTGGCTGATCTCCTCATACGCGGCGGTGGCGCCGGCAAAGAACTCTGCCATCTCTTCCAGGCGCTCGCGCGTGTAAGCGTCTGAGCTGCCTTCGCGCTCCAATTCCTCCAGACACCGCCGTAACAGCTGGGTCGTGGGGTCCATCTCGCGCCGCTTCCGCTGCTCCACAATCACCCGGAACATCTCCCAGACGTCCTTCATGGACTCGTAATGCTCGCGCCGCTCCCCCAGCACATGCACCGGCCGCACCAGTCCCCAGCTCTCCAGTTCGCGAATCGAGGTGCTGACGTTGGAGCGAGCCACATCGAGCGTGTGCGCGATCTCATCCGCGGGAAGTGGCTTGGGAGACAGGTAGAGCAAGGCGTGGATTTGGGCCACGGTGCGGTTGATTCCCCAGCGCGTCCCCATCTCGCCCCAGTGCAGGACGTATTGCCGTTGGACTGAGCTCAAGGTTGCCATATCAGTAATTTCTGTTAATACTGAAATTACAGAAATATGAGCGGACTGTCAACCAAAAAAGGCGGCCCGCACGGCCAAAAAAGAAACGCCGCGCAAACGCGCGGCGAGCGTGATCAACGGCCAAACACAAGCGTCTACTTGATCTCCAACACTTCCTTTTCTTTTGCCTTGCTCATGTCTTCCATTTTCTTGATCTCATCGTCGGTGAGTTTCTGGATTTCGTCCATCGCGCGCTTCTCGTCGTCCTCGGTAATCTTCTTGTCTTTCATCGCCTTTTTTATGGCGTCGTTGCCGTCGCGGCGGATGTTGCGCACCGCGGTGCGGTGCTCTTCCAGAATCTTGTGCAGATGCTTCACCATATCTTTGCGGCGCTCTTCGGTGAGCGCCGGGACCGGCACCCGGATCAGCTTGCCGTCGTTCATGGGATTCAATCCCAGATCGGCGGTGCGGATCGCTTTCTCGATTGCCGGCAGCGAAGTGGGATCGAACGGCTGTACGGTGATCAATTGCGGCTCAGGAGCGTGCACTTGCGCAATCTGGTTCAAGGGCATTTGCGAGCCGTAGTAGTCCACGCTGACCGAGTCGAGCATATGCACCGAGGCCCGTCCGGTACGAGTGGCCGCCATCTCGCGGCGAAAGTCCTCCACTGCTTTTTCCATGCGTGTTTTCAGTTGAACACGGATGTCTTTTAACGGGCCTGTATCAGCCATGGATCAGCTCCGGTATGTGAAAGTCAAAACGTTGCATTATAAACCTGCGAAAACAAAGCAGCCACGGATTCACAGGGATGCGAGGGGACTGCGTAAAAAATCCCTCTTGATTCGTGAGATCCGTGGCCAAGTTCTAGGCGCTCACCAGCGAGCCGATCTTCTCGCCGGTGACCACCTTCGCGATATTTCCCCGCTGGTTCAGGTTGAAGATGATGATGGGAAGATTATTGTCCTTGCAGAGCGAGATTGCGGTCGAATCCATCACCTTCAGTCCCTTCTTCAGGACGTCCATGTAGGTGATCTCCGTGAATTTTTTCGCGTCTTTGACCAGCATGGGATCGGCATCATAAATCCCGTCTACCTTGGTCGCCTTCAGGATCGCGTCGGCCTTGATCTCCATGGCACGCAGGGAAGCGGCGGTGTCGGTCGAGAAGTAAGGATTGCCGGTGCCTCCCGCGAAGATCACCGTCCGCCCTTTCTCCAAATGACGGATGGCGCGGCGGCGTATGAACGGTTCCGCCACCTGGTTCATCTCGATCGCCGACTGCACGCGGGTGTGCACGGCTTGCTTCTCCAGCGCATCCTGCAGCGCCAGGGCGTTAATGACAGTCGCCAGCATCCCCATATGGTCGGCCGAAACGCGGTCCATTTCGCGCGCCTGTTCCGCAACCCCGCGGAAAAAGTTTCCACCGCCCACGACGATTGCAATCTGAACGCCGAGTGCCTGCACGTCCGCCACTTCGGCGGCAATCTCGTGAATGCGGTTGGAATCGATTCCGAAACCCTGGCTGGCCGCCAGAGCCTCGCCGGACAATTTGAGCAGGATGCGTTTGAAGACGGGCGTGCCAGACATGGAATTCAAGGGTATCAGGTTTCAAAGAACAAGGTCTCAAAGTTTCGCGCTTCGAGACCTTGAAATGGCAGGATCTCCGCCTGCGGGCTCGGCAAGACCAGCTTACTTCGAGCCTTCGCCGCCTTCTTCCGGGGCGGCGGTGGTGAACGCAATCGTGGCGTTCGCCTCGCCCACCTTGAAGCGCGCAAAACGCCGCACGGCAATGTTTTCGCCGAGCTTGCCGATCTTGGTGGCAATGAGCTGCGAAATGCTCACCGTCTGGTCCTTGATGAAGGGCTGCTCGTACAGGCAGACCTCCTCATAGAACTTGCTCATCTTGCCTTCCACGATCTTCTCTACCACTTGCGGCGGTTTTCCGGTCGCGGCAGCCTGAGAGCGGAAAATGTCCTTCTCGCGCTCGTACGCCACGGGGGTGACGTCTTCCTTGCGGACGAACTTGGGATCGCTGGCGGCGATGTGCATGGCGATGTCGTGCACCAGTTCTTTGAAGTCCTCCGTGCGCGCCACGAAATCGCTCTCGCAGTTCACTTCCACCAACACGCCGATCTTGCCTCCGGCGTGGATGTAGCTGGTTACAGAACCTTCGCTGGTCACACGAGTCGCCTTCTTGGCGGCTACCGATACGCCTTTCTTGCGCAACACGATTACCGCCTGTTCCATGTCGCCTTTGGCTTCGGTCAGGGCCTGCTTGCAGTCCATCATGGGCGCTCCGGTCTTTTCCCGGAGCTCTTTCACTTGATTTGCGGAAATATTCACTGTAGTTGTGCTCATAAAATCAGTTGTTGGTCGTTGGCTTCCATGGTCTCGGTGTAGCAGATGTCGATCATTCCGTCTTCGCCAACGACCAAAGACGAACGACCGACGACGGTTCCCATAAAACTTGACCCGCGCCGGACGACCCGCGCGGGTCTGATTTCCCTCAAGGGTGTTCTGGTCGTAAACCTAATCTCTCACGAGGGGCAGTTGGTTTTGGCCAACGACTACCGACCAAAGACCAACGACTAGCTAGTGCGTCTGCGTCTCGACCTGCGGCACATCGGTGTCTTCGGCCGCAGCTGCCGGAGCCTTGCGGACGCCGCCACCCAGCACGTCTTCCATGCTGATGTCTTCGGCAGTGGCTTCGGTCACGCCATCGCCGACTTCTGGAACGGCTTCGGCTGCCGGTGCCTCGGCTTCGCGGGCCGCTCCAGCCATGGCTGCGAGGTCGGCCGTTTGCTTGTCCGTGGCCACTTGCGAACCTTCGACTACGGAATCGGCGATCTTCGAGGCGAACAGACGAATCGCCCGCAACGCGTCGTCGTTGCCCGGAATCACGTAATCCACTTCGCTGGGATCGCAGTTCGTGTCCACCACGGCGACCACCGGAATCCCCAGTTTGCGCGCCTCGCGCACCGCGATCTGCTCTTTGTTCGAATCGATGACAAAGATCGCGTCGGGCAAGCGGTTCATGTTCTTGATGCCGGCCAGGTTGGCCTGCAGATGCTTCCGCTCGCGCTCCAGTTTGATGACTTCCTTCTTCGGCAGCAACTCGTAGCGGCCATCGGTGGCCATCTCATCGAGTTCCTTCAGCCGCTTTACCGACTTCTGTACCGTCACCCAGTTGGTGAGCAGGCCGCCCAGCCAGCGCTGGTTCACGTAGTAGCCGCCGCAGCGGGTGGCTTCTTCCGCGATGGCGTCCTGTGCCTGGCGCTTGGTGCCCACGAACAGCACAATCTTGCCGTCGGATGCCAGTTCGGTCACAAATTTCGACGCTTCCTTGAACATCTTCAGCGTCTTCTGCAGATCGATGATGTAGATCCCGTTGCGCTCCCCGAAAATAAATTCCTTCATCTTAGGGTTCCAGCGCTTGGTCTGATGCCCGAAGTGAACACCCGCTTCGAGCAACTCCTTCATGGTGATGTTAGCCAATCAACCTCCTTGTTTGGTCTGCATCGGAAGTCAGTTGACAGTACCTGGTACCCAGTACCCAGCAAAGTCCGCTGGCAACTGGGTACTGGCAACTGGGTACTGCTTACCGATTGCCATTCCCGTCCCCGCGCACGAGGCACGGGAAGAATTGAACACCTAAAAATCAGTTGTCAGTACCCAGTTGCCGGTACCCAGTGTCTTTTCTCGGTACTGGCAACTGAGTACTGGGTACTCGCATTATCTCTTCGAGTACTGGAACCGCTTGCGCGCGCCCTTCTGGCCGTACTTCTTGCGCTCTTTAGCGCGCGAATCGCGCGTCACCATGCCCTCAGCTTTGAGCTTCTTGCGCAGTTCAATATTGAACTGCATCAGGGCGCGGGCGATGCCCAGCTTGACGGCATCGGCCTGTCCATTCACGCCGCCGCCCGAGACCCGGGCGACCACGTTGAACGAACCCGTCGACTCGGTGAGCGCCAAGGGCTGCTTCGCGCTGACCCGCTGCGACTCGGTGACAAAATAAACTTCGAAGGGACGCCCGTTGACCTTGAATTCGCCAGTTCCCGGACGCAGATACACGCGGGCAATCGCCGACTTGCGGCGTCCCGTTCCATAATATTGAACCAATTCAGCCATTTTTAGCGATCAGCACTCAGCTGTCAGCACTCAGCCAACCCCGGTGCATTAACCTTTCAAAGAATTCTGAAAACTCTGACGCAGCTGTGCTGCATCTGCGCTTACGCCCGCACTTCAAGCTGTTTCGCTTCCGGTTTCTGCGCCTCGTGGGGATGTTTGTCGCCACGGTACACCTTCAGCTTGGTAAACATCTGCTTGCCCATTTTCGACTTGGGAAGCATGCGTGAAACCGCATCTTCGATAATCAGTTCGGGCTTCCGCTCGAAACGCTTGCGGAAATCTTCAGACCGCAAACCGCCCGGATACCCGGTGTAGTGCTGGTACGACTTCTGCTCCGACTTCATACCCGTGGTCTTCACCTTTTCGGCGTTGATGACGATCACATGATCGCCGGTATCGATGAAGGGCGTGTATTTCGGATTTTCCTTGCCCATGAGGATGCGGGCGACCTGCGAGGCCAGCCGTCCGAGCGTTTGCCCGGAAGCATCCACGACATACCACTTGCGCGCAATTTCCCCCTCTTTGGGGAAATAGGTTGACATTACGAATCTCCCAGAAATAAAAAAAGCAAAGAAGACCGCTGAGTTTCTCCTCATCGCGGAAAGCGGTGAGGTATCAGGCGGGCAACCGCAGTACTTCCGAAGCTTTAAAGATAGCGTAGCTGGTCAAGAAATGTCAATGAATTCGGCACGTTACCGATCTCTAACGGCCGGAAACCTGGTGTCAAATCAGGATTTTTGCCGGGTTGAATGCTATTCATAGGCCAGGGCGTCAATCGGATCTTTTTGCGCGGCCTTGAAGGCCGGATAGATCGCCCCTAGAATCGCGCCCACGATGGCAATCACGGTGGCGCGCATAATCCATTCGCCGGTCACCACCACCGGCAGCGTAGGCAGCCGGTCGTGCAGGCCCAGGCGCACGGCCAGGCTGATGGCAACCCCCAGCACGATCCCACCGAGCGCCAGCAGCACCGTCTCCCGAAGGATCACATTCACGATGTAAATCTTGGACGCGCCCATGGACTTCAGAATTCCGATTTCGCGAGTGCGTTCCATCACCGCCGTATACATAGCCTGGAAGATCACGATGAAGCCGATGATCATCGAAATACCCATCACCACGTTGATGAAGGTTGACAACCCGGGATAGCTGGAGGTCGTCATCATGGAGAGGTATTCACGCATGGAGCGCACTGAATAATTCTGCATCCCGGGCACGTTCTTCACTTCTTCTACGACCGCATTGGCATTAGCGGGATCGTCCAGCTTCATATAGAACACGGAAGCCTTGCCTTGCGAGCCGATCAGGTCCTGCAGAGTGGCCATGGGAATGAACTTGCGCGCGCCCCGTCCATGCTCCACGATGCCCACCACCCGAAACTCGTGGTTGAGAATGTCGAGGGAGTCTCCCACTTTGATGTGCTTGGACTGGGCCAGATAGTCGTCAATCAGGCAATCATCGGGGCCGTGAAATCCCCCACCCTCCACGAAATGAAAGGGCGCCAAACTCTGGAAACTCTTGAGATCGATTCCGTAGATCACTTCCAGAGTTCCCGCGGTAGAGAGTTGCCAGATCACAGGCGAGACCGCGCTCACGTGCGGCAATTTTTCGAGAATTCCCCCCACCTTCACCGACATGGGAGCGTTACTGACTCCGGCCATGAAAGATGTATTTGGCGGCTGCACGATGACGTCTGCGCCGATACCGGCCTGGCGCTGCCTGGCATCGTTGAGCATGCCCACCGAAAGCCCCACGATCAGCAGGATCAGCGTCACTTCGAGCGCAATCGCAACCACACTGATCAGCGACCGAATCGGCCGGTGCACCAGGTTCGCCACAATCATTTTGTTCATCATAGGAAGGGAGCTAATAGCTTAGCATCGCGCTTGTCTGAAGCGGTTAGCTGACTAGCCGTCTAAAGTGGGATTTCAGCGGTCATCCCCGCCGCGAGATCCCGGCGGCTGATTTCGCGGCTGGTCCAGACGCACCACGTCAGCCCCGGTAGGCTGTTCCAGCGCGAATTTATCGTCTGGCAGCGGCTGGTTGATATCGAGCTTCACGATCGTCAGCGTAATGTCGTACTCCTCCTGCGGCCGCCAGATCTCGATCTGGGAGGGGAACATGATTCCGTTGTATTCCTTGTAGTCGTCGTAGCGCACCTTGCTGGTCAGGTTTCCGCCCTGGTCATAAACAAACTGTCGATGCGGACGCAGATCGATCCGGCTGAACACGTATTTGTTCGACAGGTACCAGCCGTGATCGCCCTTGCTGATGACTTCAAGTTCATAGTCGGGCTGCTCGACCTTGTGCTTCTTCGCGTCGGTCACAATCTCGTAGTCATTCTCCATGACCGCGATTTCGTTCTGGGGATCAATTTCGGGGATCAGCAAAGCCTCGTAGATCTGCTGTGGCCGTATGTTTTCCATGGGCTGCTGCGGATTGGGGGTCCCGACGTCGTTGCGTCCGATGATGAAACGGTTCTTGGTCGGAATCCAGAGCTTGAACTCGCGGCCGTCGCTGACCATGTCGAACGCACGATTGCGCACGATGGGCATGAGGCCGACCATGCGCAGCATCGCCGGTTTGCGCGCCAGTACATAGCCCCGGATCTGCTGGTAGTCCGTGACCTTGCCTTTCTTGACCCCGCCCACCGAAGTATCAATATCCACCGTGGCTTCCATGGTGTGAATCTCAGATGCCTGGGTGTTGATGTAGCCGATCAGTTCCTGCTGGGTGGCGGACTTGAGCGGGGCGTTGCTGTATTGCTGCTCGATCTTGCGCGAGCGAAAAAGGCACCCGGTCAGAGGCAAAACTGCCAGAAAAGTGACAGCAATTCGGTATACCAGAAAACGCCGCATGAGTAAGCTTGGATTCCCCAACACTCCCCAAAGATTCCTTCAGTGAGCAGAATAGGTGAGTATAGCGCGTTGGGACGGTCGCCGGTCGCTGATCGCCGGGAAGCAACTGCGATAGAGGAGCGACGACTTGAAGCAGCGGAGTCCGGCGACTCACGACCGGCGACCGGCTTACTTCGCCATCGCCTTCCGGTAAGCCGCCACATTCTTGTTGTGTTCCTCAAGATCCCGTGCGAAGCGATGATGCCCGTTGCCATCGCTGACGAAATAATAGAAATGGGTGTCGGCGGGATGCATGGCGGCTTCGAGCGACGTTTTCCCGGGATTGCCAATCGGCCCCGGAGGAAGCCCTGCATGCCGGTAGGTGTTGTACGGGGAGTTGAACCGCATGTCGGCGTGGTGCAGGGCACCGCTATAGGTGCCATCGAGCAATTCCGCGTAGATCACGCTGGGATCGGCCTGCAGCGCGATATTCTTTGCCAACCGGTTGTAATACACGCTGGCCACCAGGGGACGCTCTTCCGGGACTGCCGTTTCCTTCTCGATGATGGACGCCATGGTCACGGTCTCTTCCACGTTCGTGTTCAATCCGATTTCATGGGCGACCTGGTGGAACTGCTTGACCATCGCGGCCACCATGTCCTGCATGCTCTCCGTGCGGGTGAACTCGTAAGTGCTTGGAAAGAGATAACCCTCGAGGCTCTTCGCGTCCGGCGCCAAATCCGCGATCAATGCGGTGTCGCTCATCGCAACTTTCAGAAAGTCATCCCGCGAACCCAGTCCTGCGTCCTGCACGGCCTGCGCGATATCGAACATGGTGAAGCCTTCCGGGATCACCACCGTATGCACATAAACGTCACCGCGCGCCAAACGGTTGTGTATTTCCAGTGCGTTTGCCGGCCTCTCGAACAGATACTCTCCTGCCTTCAGCGAACGCTTGTGGTCAAAGTGGTGGAAGATGACAAAAGCGTCGACGCTGCGAATGACTCCCGCCGATTTCAATTCGCTTGCGATCCGGCGCGTGGAATAGCCCGGGTGCAGCAAGACAAACTTTTGCCCATCCGGCGCCAGCGGCGTCCACAGCGCCCACGCCAGCCAGCCGCCCACCCCTAACGCGGC
Source organism: Terriglobia bacterium (assembly GCA_963832635.1). Lineage (GTDB taxonomy): Bacteria > Acidobacteriota > Terriglobia > Terriglobales > Acidobacteriaceae > DATFTE01. The sequence goes on from CAWHVH010000015.1 coordinate 72,507, forward strand.
AAGAAGGATCAATACGAAGGTCGTGCGCATCTTTCCACCAGTTTAGATGATCGATTCCACCGACCAAGTAGCCAGTAGGACTACAGCCAAAGTGTGACGACGGACGTGAGGCTTCGGGCTCCAGGATTGCCTTCCTCATAGAGACGCAGCTTAGCTGCGTCTGGTTCCACTGAAGCCCGAGGCCTGACGCCTAAACTTTTTCTTTTTTCATTCTGCGCAACAGGGAAGTGGGATGGATCCCCAGGATGCGGCAGGCCTGGGTCTTGTTGTTACCGGTAGCGGCAAGCACTTGATCGATGTAGTGGTCTTCCAGTTCGCGCAAGCTCACAAACTGGTTTCCGGTCGGGGAAATCTCAGAGGGAGAAATTGCCCCGGCGCGCTCTTCAACAGCGTGATCGCGGATTTCCTCCGGCAGATAGCCGGCGTCGATGTCGCCTTCCGGTGCCAGGATCATGGTTCGCTCAATGACGTTCTTCAGTTCGCGAATGTTGCCGGGCCACGAATACTGATGCAGCAGATCGGCCGCGGCCGGGGTGAAGCCGGTGAATTTCTTGTTAAGCTCACGGTTGAAATGTTGCAGCATTTCCAGCGCCAGGGGGACGACATCCTCTTTGCGCTCGCGCAGCGGCGGAAGGAACAACGGCACTACGTTGAGGCGATAGTAAAGATCCTCGCGAAAGCGACCCGCGGCGACCGCATCCTTCAAATTGACATTCGTCGCCGCAATCACCCGGACATCCACCTTGATCAAGCGGGTTCCCCCCAGCCGCATGAACGTGCCTTCCTCGAGCACGCGCAGCACTTTGGCCTGTACGCTGGGTGACATGTTGCCGATCTCGTCCAGAAAAACCGTGCCTCCGCTGGCTCGCTCGAGTAACCCTTCTTTGCGGCGCCGGGCGTCAGTGAACGCGCCCGGTTCGTAACCAAACAATTCGCTTTCCAGCAAAGTATCGGGAAGGGCCGCGCAATTGAGTTCGAGCAACGGCATGGATGCGCGGGGGCTGGCGTAATGGATGGCTTTCGCGAAAACCCCTTTTCCCGTGCCGCTCTCGCCCTGGATTAAAATGGTCGTATGGTCGGATTCGGCGGCCTTGCGCGACATCTCCAGCATCTTGATGGTTGCGGAATTTTGGGTGACGACCCGTCCGAAGTCATAGCGCCCTTTCGCCGACTCCACCGTGTCGCGCACCCGCACGCGCAGCGCCAGCATCTCGGTGGCCCGATGCATGGTGGCGATCATGTCTGCCAGATGGAAAGGCTTAATCAGATAGTCGTAGGCCCCCAGCTTCATGGCTTCGACGGCCCGGTCCACCAGGTGATACGCGCTCATCATCAGCACGATCGCCGGCGGATTCGCCTGCTTCAATCGGCGCAATACTTCCACGCCGTCGATCCCGGGCAGGATGATATCGAGCAAGGTCAGGTCGGGCTTCTCTTCCTGAAAAACCTTCAGCGCATCTTCGCCCGATCCGGCGGTGAACACTTCGAATCCCTCCTGCCGCAGCCCCCGGGAAATGGTGCGCAGCGTGAGCTCTTCGTCATCGACCACCAACACTGAATAAGCCATAGTCTGAAGCCTGAAGGCGGGCGTCCGCCTCTATACCACCACTTCCGTCTCTGCCTCTCCTACACCCTCCGACGAATCTTGCCGCATGGGTAGCGTCAGCGTGATCGTCGTTCCGCGATTCAAAACGCTGTCCACGCGCATTTCTCCCCCATGGCTGCGCACATACGCTTGGCTGATGCTGAGCCCCAGGCCCGTGCCCTTTCCTTTCTTCGTGGTAAAGAATGGCTCGAACACATGTGGAAGAATGTCCGGGGGTATGCCACAACCGGTGTCGGCGACGCGAACCTCGAGGCTCTCCACATAAGTCAGCTTGCTGGCGGAGATCGTGACGCTGCCGCCCTCGGGCGTCGCCTCGGCCGCGTTCAGCAGCAGGTTCATCAAAACCTGAGAAAGCTGATTGGCATCGGCTCGGATGTGCGGCAGATCGGTCGGCACCCGGTTTTCAAGTATCTTCCCGCGCAGCATCGGTTGACCTTCAAGAAATCCAAGGGTGTCGGTGACCAGCCGGTTCAGGCTGATCTTGCTCAACACCAGTGGCCCGGGACGCGCATAGTTCACCAGGCCGCGTAGCGTGTTCGATATTCGCTTCGCCCCGGCAATGCATTGCTCGATCTCCGCCCGCTGCTCGGCGTCGACGGTAGCATTCAACTCCAACTCGAGATGTGACAGAATTCCCAGCAGCGGGTTGTTGATTTCATGGGCAGCTCCCAAAGCCAACCGGGCCAGCGCGGCGTATTTCTCGTACTCCGCAAGCTGTGCCTGGAACTGAATCTTCTCTTTGTTGAGTTCACGCTCTTCGTACAGCCGGCGGAACACTTCCTCCTGAGCGAGGTCGCGCTCCCGTTCTCTTTCGCGGATCAGCTCTTGCGCCCGTTCCAATTCCCCTTCAAAGTGACTGGTTTCATGCTGCCGCCGCAGCCATAGGATCAACAGAACGGTGGCGAGGGCCGCCAGAGATATGGTTGCCAGCAACCACCCGGCCTGGTTCCGCCACGACGCTATCCCGAAGAGAAGCAAGCACTTAGCACCGCTTCCTAGAGGGACGGCCGTGATGATTTCAGGCACACTCATACAGCTACCAACATGGAACGCCGTGTCTCAGAAAGCTGTGATGGGCGTCACGTGCGGTAGTGCGGAGTGGGAGCGGCCGCCGGTGATCTTCGCCGGGCGGCAGCGGCCATCTCTGGAAAGCCAGAGGAATTCCCCGGTGCGCGGGCCTCTTTGGAATAGCGAGCGGGACCTATGGGAGGAAACTGTGGAGCGGTTCTAGCGTTCGTCGCGCTTGCGCAGGTAATCCAGGAACATCTGTTCGATCGGCTTATCGTAGGTCATCATCACGTGGCGCACGGTGTGTCCGCTGACGAAGAAGCAAACCTCTTCCGCCAGGTTCTTGGCGTGGTCGCCGGCACGCTCGAGCGATTGCGTCATGAAAATCACTTGCAAGCTGGCCTGACGCTGCACGTTTTCCGGATTCTCAATATGCCGTAGAAACACCAGGTTTCGCAGGCGGTCCATCTCGGCGTCTGCCCGCAGCACATCGATCGCCTTTTTCACATCACGGCCGCTAAACGCCTCTCCCACATCGCTCAGCATTTTTTCCAGCACGGTGGCCATGTGGGTGAGATCACGGGTGTCCTGGGGATCGAGCCGTCCACCGGCGGCTTGTGCGCTGCTGGCAAAACTCAACAGCAGATCGCCGATACGCTCCAGACCGATCATGAACTTCATGCAGGCGAGCAATTCACGGGCTTCAGCTTCGGTGACCTGCGTGATCGCAGCGGTGACGCCGGCGTCGATCTCCATGTCCAGTGTGTCGAGTTCCTTCTCGCGCACCCGGATGGTATTCAGCAGCGGAGAAGACCCAGTCGCAATGCCTTCCGCCGCGGCCGCCGCGGCTTCCTTCGCTACCTGACAAGCTTCAATGGTTCGCCGGACAAGATGGGCATAGGAGGGTTCGGGCACAGGACTCTTAATGGTGGCCGTACTCATGCGCACATCCCTCCGCAAACGGACCGATTTCGCTCGCTCTACCGCCAGTCGCCGATAAGCACTGGTGCCCAAGATCGAAGCATAGAGCTTTCTTTCAAAAAGTTGGTTAAAACCGTATGAATTTTCGGCCCAATCTAAGTCTCTTTTCCCGCCGGCGCCGCCACCGGCAAAGTGAACAGGAATCTCGATCCATGATTAAGCTCACTTTCCGCCCCAATCGCGCCACCATGCGCCAGCACAATGTGTTTGGCGATGGCCAGCCCCAGCCCGGTTCCGCCCGACTCGCGCGAGCGGGCCTTGTCCACGCGGTAGAAGCGCTCGAATAACCGCGGCAGATGCTCGGAAGGAATGCCTGGACCGAAATCCTGAACGTAGAACTCCACCCCGCGCGGGGAAGGTCGCGCGCCCAGGATGATCGTTCCGCCGCTTCCCCCATACTTCAGCGCGTTATCGATCAGGTTCGAAAACACCTGGTGGACGGCTTCGCGATCTGCATTCACATCCACGAGCGCCGTGTCCTCCACCTTGAGTTCGACCCCGTGCGCCCGTGCGACTTCGCGGAAACTTTGCACGGCTTCCTGCAGAAGATCTCCGGAACTGACCGGCTGCACGTCGAAGCGCTGCTCGCCCGATTCCACCCGCGCCAGGGTCAGCAGGTCCTCGGTCAGGCGCGACATGCGCGCGGCGTTCTTGCGAATGATCTCCAGAAATTCACGGGAATGATCGCTCTCGGGCGCGCCATCCAACAAAGTCTCGGTATACCCCTGGATCGAAGTCAGCGGCGTGCGCAATTCATGCGACACGTTGGCGATAAAGTCGCGCCGGGTTTTTTCTACCCGCTCGGTTTCCGTCAGATCGCGCAGCACCGCGACCGCGCCACCGCCGGGAAGAGGCGCCGCGGTGACATCGAAGGTGCGGCCCGGCAATACTGATGCTGCGCGTGCTCCGCAGACTCTGCGGGTCTCGCTGGCCCCACGGACCGCGCGCAGGAAATCCGGATCGCGCACCGTCTCCACGATAGGCGCATTCAGCCGTGTGCCCTGCGGCACTAACCGGCTCATCATCTGGTTCGCCCACTGCACCCGGTCGTCCGGACCCACCGCAATCACGGCATCCTGCATGCTGTTCAGCAGTGTTTCCAGTTGATGCTGGCTGGTCTGCAAAGCGGCGAAACTGGATTCGAGCTGGCGGGCCGTGGTGTCGAGAGCGCCACCGACTTGCCCGATTTCATCCGAGGAACGGTCTTCCACGCGGGCCGTCAGGTCGCCAGCGGAAATACGTTCCGCAAATCGTACGATCCGCTCCAGGCGCCGTGTGGTAAGCTGCGCGGCAATTCCCGCCAACAAGACTGCCACTCCAAAGGCAATTGCCGACCCCGACCAGAGAGTCCGGTAGACGTGAGCCGTGGCCGCTTCGACGTCCGAGAGCGGGTATGCGAGCCGCACCGCGCCGCCCGCAATTGGAGCCGCTACGTAAAGGAACGGAATCCCGATAGTGTGGCTGCGACGGGTATCCATCCCCACGTCGCCTTTGAGCGCGCTGAGGAACTCCGGTCGATGCGCATGGTTCTCCATCGATGCCGCGTTGGCTTCGGAGTCTGCCAGCACTTTCCCGTCCGCATCAATCACCGTGGCCCGCGCCCCGGCGGCCTGTGCTTCCTGGGAGGCGATGTTCTGTAGATCGTGAGTGCGGTCGCTGTTCACCCGGTGGGCGAACATGAGCGTTTTCTCCCTGAGGTTGCGCTCGATTTCGGATCGCAGCGAGTTTTCCCAGGCGCCCTGGATCGAAAGGTCGAAAGCCAGGGTTGTTGCCGCAATCACCAGGGCAAAAATCACCAGCAACTTCAGGAATATCCGCTTTCTCACTTGGGCGCCTCAAAGCGGTATCCCGCGCCTCGCACCGTCCGCAAATAGCGGGGATTCTCGGGATCGGGCTCGATCTTCTCGCGGATGCGCCGCACGTACACATCCACCGACCGCGGCGTCACGTACGCCGTGTCGCGCCAGACCGAATCAAGAAGCTGATCGCGGGTAAAGACGCGTCCCAGATGCCGGGCAAAATAGTCCAGTAAACGGAACTCGGTCGCTGTGGTGGTGATGGCACGGCCGCGCACGATCAAGGTCATCGCGCTGGGGTCAATTTCAATATCGCCCACGCGAATCGGCGATTGCGGAAGTGGACGCTCGAACCGCCGCAGGACTGCCTTCACCCGCGCCACCAGTTCGCGCGGACTGAAGGGCTTGGGAATGTAGTCGTCCGCACCCAACTCCAGGCCCAGGATGCGGTCTGCTTCGCCGCTTTTCGCCGTGAGAAAGATGACCGGAGTCGGCGCCAGTGACTGCGTCTGCCGAATCTGCCGGCAAAGTTCCAGCCCGTCTTTTCCCGGGACCATGATGTCGAGAATGAACAACGCCGGCTTCTGCTTCTCGGATTCACTGACCACCGTATTCCCCGTGGGGAATACCTTCACCGCGAAGCCTGCGGCCTCCAGATGATGACGTACCAGCCGCGAAATGTCGGGATCGTCTTCCACCACAAAGATGCTTGGTTTCACAGGCATATTGTAGCTGTCACCCCCGACCTTACCTAGCGATCACACTGCTGGGCCGGTTCCATCACCAGGCGGGGTCAGACCTGCACTACCAGATTCCCCGCTTTGTCCAGTTGGAATTGCTTCCCCGCAGGCACTACCGTGGTAGCGCTATACTCCGTGACCACCGCCGGACCGCGAAACTTTTTTCCCACCGGCAGGAACTCGCGTTCGTACACTGCTGCCTGAACTTTTTTCCCGCCAAGAAATACCAATGTCGATTCGCGGGCAGGGTTCTTTGACTTCCCGGTCACCTGGCGCACTCGAAGATTCGCCTGCGGAGAACGCAGCGTACTCCGCAAACGCAATGTGACCAGTTCCACTTCACGGCCCGGATATCCGTATCCATATCGCCGCTCATGCTCGCGGCGGAACTCGTCAATCAACCTCTGCGAATACGGAATATTCAACTCGTATCCCTGTCCGCGGTAGCGAACATCCACGCTGCGCCGGTGTCGAACTACGCCCCGCCAGCCTTCCTGCCGGAAGTCCTGGCCCGCATGTTGGAGTAACTCTCTGAATTCCTTCTCAAGCAACGCGACCGGCAACTTGTCTGCAACTCGCCAGAGCACTGTGCGCGAATAATCTTTCACCACATCGCTCACCAGGATTCCGAAGGCCGAGAGCGCTCCCGGAAGCGCCGGCACGATCACTCGGGGAATTCCCAGCGACTCTGCCAGTTCGCAGGCGTGCAGGCCGCCCGCGCCTCCGAATGCCACCAGCGCAAACTCCCGCGGATCGTACCCCCGCTCAATCGAGACCACGCGGATCGCCTTCTCCATGGTGGCGTTTACCACGCGAATCACGCCCTCGGCGAACTGCTCCAGCGTCAGCTTCGAGCCGCTCTTCTTCAGCCATTCACCAGCCAGGCTGCGGGTGCGCTGCAGATCCAGAACGAACTCACCTCCCAGGAAGCGCTGCGCCTGCAATCTCCCCAGAAGCAGGTTGGCGTCCGTGACCGTTGGCTGCGTGCCGCGTCCATAGCAGATCGGCCCCGGCTCAGCTCCAGCCGACTCCGGCCCCACTCGCAGCGCGCCCGCCGCGTCGAAGCGCGCAATCGAACCTCCTCCGGCACCCACGGTGTGAATGTCGAGAATCGGGACGCCGATCGGCAATCCCGCGACTTCGGCCTGGCTCCCAGTCCGGACCTCGCGATTCACCAGCGCTACATCCGTCGAAGTCCCTCCCATATCAAACGAGATGATGCGATCAAACCCACTGCGGCGAGCCATGGCGGCCGCTCCCACCACTCCGCCTGCCGGACCTGAGAGCACCGTCCGCACTGGCTCGCGTGCCGCCGAAGCCAGCGCCGTAATTCCCCCGCTCGACTGCATCACAAAAATGCCTGCCTTTTGAGCGGAAGAGTGCGAGTGTCCCACGCTCGCCTCGAGATTCCCCAAATACCGCTGCATCACCGGCTGCAGATAAGCATTCATAGCCACTGTGCTCATCCGTTCGTACTCCCGGAACTCGGGCAGAATTTCGTGCGACACCGACAGCGGCACTCCCAGCTTTCTCAACCGATCGGCAACGGCTCTTTCGTTCTCGGCGTTCGCAAACGAGAAAAGCAGGCAGACCGCAATTGCCTCCGGAGCTGCTTGTTCGAGCTTCTTCGAGAGCGAATCCAGTTCGTTCGACGAAATCTGCTGCAGAATCCTGCCTTCGCCGTCGGTGCGTTCGTCAATCCCGAATCGCAGATTAGAAGCCACCAGCGGCTCCACGCGGTCAAAGAAGAAGTCATACAGTTTGGGCCGCGCCTGCCGCCCGATCTCAATGGCATCCTCAAATCCCGCGGTGGTGACCAGCGCTACCCGCGCACCCCTTCGCTGCAACAGGGTATTGGTGCCCACGGTCGTGCCGTGGAGCAGCACCAGAGAGTTCCGGCTTCCAATCTTTTCCAAGGCCGCGACAATTGCTCGCGAGGGATCGGACGGAGTCGAGAAGACCTTGAGCATGCGCACGCGTCCTCGCTCGACCCAAACGCAATCGGTGAAGGTACCGCCGGTATCGATCGCAACGCGGAGCGGGGCTGTCTGCGGCCGTGCCATGGTTTGGAAAATTAGGGTACCATTTGCCCGCTGCGAGCATCCTTGAATTCAACGCCGCAGCCTGACGCGAGAGGTGCCTATGATTTATGACTTCCTCGTCGAAACCTACGAAACCGAACGGATGAAGGTGGTCAGCGTGTGGAGCGAATTCAAGGACCAGGACCTGCCCTTTCGCCCGCATCCCACCGACCCCCGCGGACGCAGCGTCCATGAACAGATGGTGCACCAGTGCGTGAGCGAAGACCTCTGGTTTCGTACCATGCTCGGGATCGACGTCGGCGCTCCGCCGCTGCCCAAACCGGAGACGCGCCTGGAATTCATGAAGCGCTATGCCGAAGACAGCGCGAAGCGACTGGCCGTCTTGAGAGAAAAGAGCGACGCGTGGTGGGAGGAAATCGTTTCGTTCTTCGACGTACGCCGCTCACGCGCCTGGGTGATGACCCGCCGCCTGAACCACACCGCCCATCATCGCGGCCAGCAAATGGCTATGCTGCGCATGCTGGCCCACGACCTGCACAGCAACTACGGACCCACCGCCGACACCGGAGGTCTCATGCAGAATCACGCGCCGACCATCTACGCGTATCCGAATATCGATGTGTTGCTGAAAGCAGAATCGACGGGAGGCGCCAAGTCCCGCCTGCCGGGGCCGGGCGAAAAACCACCGACGGAGCGCCCAACGAAATGAATAATGGAGAGACGGGCGTCCCCGCACGTCTACGACTTCATATCGAACGCCAGCGTCAGGATCGTCTTCTGCTCCATCTCATGCGCCTTGGCCGATCCCGTCGCCGGACTCGCGCTCGCCGACCGCTTTACCGAAAGCACCGCGCGCTCTCCCGACACTCGCCGCAACCGCGCCATCACGTGAGACATCGCTCCCATGTTCGCAGGTTCTTCCTGCACCCACACTACCTCGCGCGCCGCTGCGTGCCGGTCAATCGCCAGCGTCAATTCTTCCTCCGGGAAGGGATACATCTGTTCCAGGAAAATAATTGCGGTCTTCTCGTCTTTCCTCTTCTTGCGTTCGATGGCCAGTTCGTGTCCGATCTTTCCGGTACAGACCAGGATCCGCCGTGGCGTCGCTCACCGACGAGTCGCCAATGACCGTCTCAAACCGCTTGTGCGTGAAATCTTCAATCGGCGAGGACGCATCCGGATGCCGCAACATGCTCTTCGGCGTGAAGACCACCAGAGGCTTACGCCACGAGCGTAGCGCCTGCCGCCGCAGCAGGTGGAAATACTGAGCCGCATTCGAAGGCTGGCAGATCTGCAAATTATCGCGCGCCGCCAGTTGCAGAAAACGTTCAATGCGCGCGCTCGAATGTTCCGGCCCTTGCCCTTCGTAGCCGTGGGGCAGCAGCAGAACCACGCCTGAAAGCAATCCCCACTTGTCTTCGCCCGCGGACACGAACTGATCAATCACCGCCTGCGCCACGTTGACGAAGTCTCCAAACTGCGCCTCCCACAGGACCAGCGCCTCCGGATAGTCGCGGCTGTATCCATATTCGAATCCCAGCACGCCTGCCTCGGAAAGCGTCGAGTTATGGATGTCGCAACGCGCCTGATCCGCGGCCACATGCTGAAGCGGCACATACTCCTGCTCGTTTTCTATATCGAGCAACACCGAATGCCGCTGGTTGAACGTTCCCCGGCGGCTGTCCTGTCCCGTCAACCGCACCGGCGTCCCGCTTTTCACCAGGCTGGCGAAGGCCAATGCCTCGGCCATTCCGTAATCCACCGCCCGCTTGCCGGCTCCCATCTCCGCGCGCTGTTCGAGAAGTTTCTTCACCTTGGGATGGATGTGAAAGCCCTCGGGATAGGTCGTCAGCCGCTCCGTCAAGTCGCGCAAGTCCTCTGCAGCCAGGCCCGTGTCCACTTCGTATTCCGATTTGTAGCGGCCGCCCTCAAACTTGTCCCAATAGCCCGGCAAATCGCGCAGCGTCGGTTTCTTGGTGAGCGTCCCTGCCTGTTTCTGCGCCGCCTCGAACTCTGCCTTGATCGTCTGCACTCGCGCTTGCGCGTTTTCCGCCTCGGTGTCTTCGGCGTAGATCTCCCACAGCGGCGGATGATCCTTGATCGCCTTGTAGAGCAAAGGCTGCGTCACCGTCGGATCGTCCACCTCGCTGTGCCCGTGCCGGCGGTAGCCGATCATGTCAATCACCACGTCGCTGCCGAAGGCGTACCGGTACTCCAGCGCCATCCTGCCCACGCGCACGACTGCGTCCACGTCCTCCCCGTTCACATGGAAGATGGGAATCTCCTGCCGCCGCGCCAGTTGCGCGGCAAATCGCGCCGACTGCAGCTCGCGGCTCAGGGTGGTGAATCCCAGCAGATTGTTCACGATGACATGAACCGTGCCACCGACCGTGTAACCCGGCAGGTCCGCATAGTTCAACGTTTCCGCGAAAATGCCCTGGCCTGCAAACGCGCCGTCTCCATGCACGATCAACGGCAGAAATTTCTTGTCTCCGCCGTCTCCTGCCCGGTCCTGCTTGGCTTTAGTCCGACCCACGGTAACCGGGTCCACGGCTTCGAGATGGCTGGGATTCGAAACCAGGTGGATGTGAATCTTCCCGCCGCTGCGCGTCTGGTACTCACCGGTCGCGCCCATGTGATACTTCACGTCGCCGCCGCCCAGCACGCTGCGCGGATCGACATCCTCAAATCCGGCGAACACTTCCTCCGCCGGACGCCTGGCGACGTGCGCAATCACGTTGAGCCGTCCGCGATGGCTCATCCCCATCACCAGTTCCACCGCTCCCTGCTGGCCCGCAGCATCCAGAATCTCGTCCACCAGCGGCAGCAGTGCAGTCACGCCTTCGAGCGAGAAGCGCTTGGTGCCCAGATAGCGCTGTTGCAGAACCTGCTCGAACAAGTCTGCGCGAATCAGAAGATCCAGTACGCGCTCCTGATCCACCGGCGACGGCTGACCTTCCATCCGCTCCTGGATCCATCGCCGCCGCTCCAGATCTGCAATATGCGCAAACTCGACGCCGATCGTCCCGCAATAAATGCTGCGCGCCTCGCGCGCAAATTCTCCCGCGACCTGCAAGCTCCGGATAAGCCACCGGACGCAAGAAGCCCAGCGGATCGAGGTCCGCTTCCAGATATCCCCAGCGCCGGAACGCCTCGAACACACGCTCCCGCTCGCCGTTCACCGGCTCCAAGACTCCAGCGGAACTGGAGCCTGGCATGATCTTTGATTTTGTTCCCATAGGTTCACTACTAGGATAAAGGATGAGGCGGATCGTGTCTCGGATTCCACCCGCTGCTTACACTGTCTGTGCCGTTGCGCTCGAACGCGGAATCAAACGTAGGAATAACCCGTTCAGCACGATCGTCACCACCGAAGCCGCCAGCGTCGCGTTATACACATCATCCCCTACCAGGTGCGCATCTCGCGCCACCCGCACCAGCACGTAAGAAAATTCTCCAATCTGCGTCAGCCCGAGGCCCACGAGCATGGCCGTACGAAGGGGATAACGGAAAAGCCAGACCAGCAATGTCCAGATGACAAACTTGCCGGCCATGGTGAGCGCCACGATCGAGATCCAGAGCATCGGGTGGGAAATCAGGACTCGCGGATCTACCAGCGCCCCGATGGTCACGAAAAACAAAGCCACAAACGCATCCCGCAGCGGAAGGAGTTGGTCCAGCATGCGATGCGTCATCTCCGCTTCGCTCACCAGCATGCCGGCCAGAAACGCCCCCAGGGCCAGGGATAGCCCCAGAGCTTGGGTGATTGCTGCCGTGGCAAATCCCAGCGCCAGCACGACCAGCAGATACAGTTCTTCGTTTCCAGCTACCGCCACCCGCTTTAGCAGCTTGGGAACGAATTTCGCAGCAATCAAAATCACGGGAGTCAGAATCAGCAACGCCTTGCCCACCGCCAGCCCAATGAAAAGGAGTTTGTCACCGCTGATGTCAGTTAATGACGGCAGCAAGACGGTGAGCACCACCACTGCCAGATCTTCCACCAACGTGATCCCGATCATTACCTGGCCATGCCGGGATCGCAGCTCTCCGCGCTCGGCGAGAAATCTTGACAACACCATGGTGCTGGCCACGGAAATCACGGCGCCCACGGCAACGCCTTGTACCGTGCTCCAGCCAAAGAGATGTCCCGCGCCTAACCCGAGCAGTATCGAGAGCACAACCCCGATGGGCCCGCCCACGATAGCGATCCACTTTACCTCCAACAGTTCGTGGAACGAAAACTCCAGCCCGATCGAATACATCAGCAGGATGACGCCAACCTCGGCTAGAAGCTCGAATTCGTGCAGTTGATAGACCCTCGGTCCCGGCGTAAAAGGGCCGATCAGGATTCCACCCAGCACGTAGCCCAGAATCAACGGCTGGCGCAGTGCCTTGGCCACGCCACCACCCACCACGGCGGCGCCGAACACATAAGCAAGATCGCGGTAAAAAGTGGTTTCAAGTGCCATGGGCCGCAACCCTGAAGGGCCTTTAGTCTAAACGAAAAAGTCCGCCGATCCCCTGACATGTCCGGAGACGATCGATCGACTACAATCGTTCCGGGCTTCTCAGGGAGCGGGGAATATGTCCACGAAAGATGTTGAGGCCAAAGGTATCCCGGTACTTGTAGGCATTCCTTTTGACGCCAATTCCTCCTACATGCGTGGACCTGCCGAGGCCCCGCCGCTTATCCGCGAAGCCTTCCGTTCCGATTCCTCGAACCTGTGCACCGAGGCCGGAACCGATCTCGACTCCCAGCCCTTTCTCGATGCAGGAGACCTGAAATTTTCCGATGCCAACGCCTTCTCGGAAATCGACCGGGCCATTACTGAGATCGTAAACAAGAATCAGCGTCCCGTCTGCTTGGGCGGGGACCACTCCATCACCTATCCGATCGTCAAAGCGCTGCGCAAAAAATATCCTCCGCTCAGCATCATTCACTTTGACGCCCATCCTGATCTTTACGACGAATTTCAGGGAAACCGTTTTTCGCACGCCTGTCCCTTCGCCCGCATCATGGAAGATGGTCTAGCCAAGCAACTGATCCAGGTTGGAATCCGCACCATGACCCCTGCTCAGAAGAAGCAGGCCGAGCGCTTCGAGGTCCAGATCCTTGAAATGGAGAAACTGCCTTCGTACGAGCGCCTGAAGCGAGCGGGGCCGGTCTACATTTCCTTCGATCTCGATGTGCTCGATCCTGCTTTTGCCCCCGGTGTTTCGCACCGCGAGCCCGGAGGCATGACCGTGCGCGAAGCCATGCGCCATCTGCATCAGATCACCGGCAACATCATTGGCGCGGACCTGGTGGAATACAATCCCAAGCGCGATGTGTCGGAACTCACCGCCGCCGTCTGCGGGAAAATTTTGAAAGAGATTCTGGGAAAGATGCTGGGCTGCTGAGCGCAATCCGCCTCGATCCTCTCAACCCTCATGTCCAACGACCTCGAAAAGCAAGCTGCCGCTCGCGCCAGTCTTGAGTTCGTTCAAGACGGGCAAGTCGTGGGCCTGGGTAGCGGTTCCACTGCCGCTTACTTCATCCAGTTCCTCGGCGAGCGCGTGAAGGCCGGTCTGAAAATTCGCGGGGTGCCTACCTCCATTCACGCGCAACAGCTCGCGGAAAAGTGCGGTATTCCCTTGACGACTCTCGACCAGGTCGAGCACATCGACGTCGACATTGACGGCGCCGACGAATTCGACCCCCAGCTTTGTCTGATCAAGGGCGGAGGCGGAGCGCTTCTTCGCGAGAAGATCGTCGCGTCGGTCGCTAGAAAGTTCGTTGTGGTCGCCGATTCCAGCAAACAGGTTCCGGTGCTCGGGAAGTTTCCTCTTCCTGTCGAAGTGATTCCTTTCGCACAAAGCTTGCTGAACCGAAGAATCACGGCGCTCGGAGCCACAGTCACGCTCCGCAAAGCCAGTGAAGGCACCCCCTACAAAACCGACGAAGGCCATCACATCCTCGATTGTCACTTCGGCTCGATCTCCGATCCGGCGGGGCTGGCTCGCGTTCTGAGCGACATGCCCGGTGTTGTCGAACACGGCCTTTTCATTGGAATGGCGAGTCTCGTTCTGGTGGGCAAGGGAAGTGAAGTTGTGGAGTTGCGGCGCTGAGCGTGTCAGGCTGCGCCACCACCTGCAGGTTCCCCGCGAGAGCAATCGTAAGCATTGAATCTTTCGATTGGACTTTGGGCGGACCCTCTGCAAAAGTGAGCGCAGTTGTACCACCTGTGTAGACGACGAGGGATGCGGGCTCTGGCGGGTTCGCATCCCGTTCCTTAGTAAGCCCTTCCTGACGGATTTCCCTCCGATCGTTTTCGTCTCCGTGCGGCGTGCCTTCGCGAATACGCAATTACCTCGGTAACCTTTCGAGTCACTCCAATGCGCTCTAACATCACCCATTAGCTTGTTCGGTAGCCTTGAGGGGGGTTCATGGGTGACAAGATCACCCGAGCAGCGCAGTCGGCGGACCTCGTGCGCGCGAAATTACTGAAGGAAGCGCTCGATCGCGGGACGCCAGCCTTATCGCGTGCGCAGGAAACCGCCGATAGTCCGATGGACGAGTCCGCCCTGGACTCGGTCAAAATCGCCGCCCATCAAGCCTACCTGGAGGATCTGGTCGAGTGCGCTCCCGAAGCGGTAAGCATCGTGAACCAGTTCGAAATCGCTCGCGTCAATGCGGAGTTCACCCGCATGTTCGGTTTCACGGCGCAGGAAGCCGTGGGTCGAAGAATTGACGAGCTGATTGTTCCCGCCGACCGTGGCGCGGAAACCCTGTGGATCGGGGAGCGATTAAGCCAGGGCCAGAAAGTTGCCATCGAGACTCGCCGACGACGGAAAGACGGTTCGTTGGTGGACGTATTTCTGGCGGCGGCGCCAGTCACCATCGACGGCTGCAAAGTCGCTTCCTATGTGCTGTACCGTGACATCACTGAGCAGAAAAAAGCCGAAACCCTGAGTTCCGCCCTTTATCGCATTGCCGAGCGGACCAGTTCCGCGGCGGACCTGCAACATTTCTATTCCTCCATGCACGCCATCGTTGGCGAACTGATGTATGCCCGCAATTTCTACATCGCCCTCTACGATCCCTTGGCCCAGGTATTGAGCTTCCCTTACTTCGTAGATGAGCAAGACCCGATACCGGAGCCGAAGAAACTGGGTAGGGGACTGACGGAATACGTGTTGCGCACCGGCGAGTCGCTGCTGTGCACACCCGAAGTGTTTGACACGCTGGTGATGAAGAATGCCGTCGAATTGATCGGGGCGCCGTCGGTGGACTGGCTGGGGGTGCCGCTCAAGGTGAGCAACCACACGATCGGCGTGGTGGTGCTGCAGAGTTACACACCATCGGTCCGCTTCCGCGAAAAAGACAAAGAAATTCTGACCTTCGTCTCGCAGCAGGTCGCCAGCGCCATCGAACACAAACGCCACGAAGAAGCCTTGCGGCGGTCGGAGGCGCGATACCGCTCGCTGGTGCAGAGCGCTGTCTATGGAATTTATCGGTCGAGCCTCGATGGCAAGTTCCTGGACGTGAATCCAGCCCTGGTGATGATGCTTGGCTACACCAGCCCGGAGGAAGTGCTGGCGCTTAATCCCAAGTGCGATGTATTTCTCGAGTCGAATGAGATGGCGAGGCTGATGGTGGAGTTTCGTAAGGGGTCTCGGCTCGATGGTGTTGAAGTGCGCTGGAAGCGGAAAGACACAAACGTCATCACGGTTCGGCTGAGCGGGCGCGCAGTGAGCACGCCCGGGGAGATCGGAGAAGTTCTCGAAGTCATTGCCGAGGATGTCACCGAGCGGAGAGTGCTCGAAGAACAGTTCCGCCAGGCGCAGAAGATGGAAGCCGTGGGACGTCTGGCGGGAGGCGTTGCCCACGACTTCAACAATCTTTTGATGGTGGTCAGCGGCTACACCGAAGTGCTTCTGGAGAACACGGATCGGGAAAGCCCGATGTTCCCGAAGATCGAGGCCATTCAGCAAGCCGCGGATCGCGCTACCACACTGACCCGGCAGTTGCTGGCTTTCAGCCGGAAACAGCTGCTGGAACTGAAGGTCGTGGATGTGAATGCCATCGTGGCGGATATGGAGCGGTTGCTGCGTCCGCTGATTGGCGAGGACATCGAGCTGGTCACCAAGCTGGCCAACGATCTCGGCAGAACCCGCGCCGATGCAGGACAGATCGAACAGGTCATCATGAACCTGGTGGTGAATTCGAAGGATGCCATGCCGAGTGGAGGAAAGATCTCGATCCAGACGGCGAACGTGAGCCTCGACGAGGATCTACGCCGGGAATACAGCTACATTCAACCGGGCCCCTACGTAATGCTCTCGGTCGCCGACAATGGCCAGGGCATGGACAAGGAAACCCAGTCCAGAATCTTCGAGCCCTTCTTTACCACCAAAGAGAAAGGCAAAGGCACCGGGTTGGGGCTGTCGACGGTCTACGGCATTGTGAAGCAGAGCGGCGGCTACGTTTTTGCCCACAGCGAACTGGGACGCGGCACGACCTTCCGCATCTATCTTCCCCGTGTGGAAGATGCCGCCGAGCCTGTCAGCCACGCCCACGCCACCAAAACTCCTCTGGGCGGAACCGAGACGGTTCTCTTGGTCGAGGATGAAGAGTCGGTACGGCAATTGGTTCGCGAGACCTTGGCAGCGCGTGGATACAACGTGCTCGAAGCGGATGACGGACAAAAGGCCTTGCACATCGCTGCGTCCCATTCGGGTCCGATTCATGTTCTGGTGACCGATGTGGTCATGCCCGGCATGAGCGGCCGCGAATTGGCAAAGCTGTTGGGCGAGACCCATCCCCAGACCAAGGTGCTTTATCTCTCCGGGTACACCGAAGACGCGATCGTGCATCAAGGTGTGCTTGATTCGGGCACCGCATTCCTGCAAAAACCCTTTACGCTCCAGATGTTGTCACGGAAAGTGCGGGAAGTCTTGAACGGCTAGCTGGTCCACTTGCAACTTTTCCCCGCGGTTTGCGTCCTATTTAGCAGAGAATAATAACAATTCAACGGCGGAGAAGGTCCCCGTACCTCCCGTAGAGGAATTTTCATGTTGATCAAAAAGTCCGAGGATATTCCCTCGTCAGAAATTACCCCAAAGAGCTTGTACATGAACCGGCGCAAATTTCTCATGGGAACCGCGATCGCCGGCGCTGCTGCGGCCGGCCTGGGGGAATTGGTGTCGCCGAGCTTGGCCCTGGCTGACGATAAGATCGCCGGAATCCAGAAAAGCCCGTTCTCTACCACGGAAGCCACCACGCCCTACAAAGATGTCACCAACTACAACAATTATTACGAATTTTCGACCGACAAGTATGAGCCCGCTGGACTGGCCAAGAACTTCAAGACGCGTCCCTGGAAGGTCACCATCGACGGCGCGGTTGCAAAGAAGCAGGTGCTCGACGTCGACTCCATCATCAAACTGGCCACGCCGGAAGAGCGCATCTACCGCCATCGCTGCGTAGAGGGCTGGTCCATCGTCGTGCCTTGGGTCGGATTCTCCTTGAGCGAGTTGATCAAGAAGGCAGATCCGCTGCCCAAAGCCAAGTTTGTCGAGTTTACGTCAGCCGATGATCCCAAGCAGATGCCCGGCGTGCGAACCCAGGTGCTCGACTGGCCCTACCTCGAAGGCCTGCGCATGGACGAGGCGATGCACCCCCTGGCGTTGTTATGTTTCGGCATGTATGGCGAGACGCTTCCCAACCAGGACGGAGCTCCGCTGCGCATCGTCGTGCCGTGGAAATACGGATTCAAGAGCGGAAAAGCCATCGTGCGCATCCGCTTCACCGACAAGCAGCCCATCAACACCTGGCAACGAATGGCGCCCAACGAGTACGGGTTCTATGCCAATGTGAATCCTCACGTCGATCATCCGCGCTGGAGCCAGGCTAAAGAGCGTCGGCTGGGGGAATTCTTCAAGCGCCCCACTTTGATGTTCAATGGATACGAACAAGTCGCGAGCTTGTATAACGGAATGGATCTGAAAAAGAATTTCTAGGAAATCCCGAGGTTCCCCGCTATACAAAATGACAAATGACTCAATCCCTCAATGATTCAATAAGCTGATCCTTCTATGATTCGTTGGTTCAAGCCCTTTGTCTTTATCGCTTGTCTCGGTCCGTTGGCCCGTTTGGGGTGGAAGGGCTACCACGGGCTGCTGGGCGCGAATCCCATCGAGGTCATCACCCATTCGACCGGGGACTGGACGCTCATTTTTCTTCTGGTGACCTTGAGCGTCACCCCGCTGCGCAAGCTCACGTCACAGTTGTGGCTGATCCGGTACCGTCGCATGTTCGGCCTGTTCGCCTTTTTCTACGCGACCCTGCACTTTCTCACCTACATCTGGCTGGACAAGTTCTTCGATGTCCACGAAATGCTCACCGACGTCGCCAAGCGGAAGTTCATCACCGTGGGATTCACGGCTTTTGTGCTGCTGATTCCGCTGGCACTCACGTCGACCAGGGGATGGATCCGGCGGCTAGGGGGAAAGCGGTGGAACCTCCTGCACCGCTTGATCTATTTCAGCGCGATCGGCGGCGTGATCCATTATCTCTGGCTGGTGAAAGCCGACATTCGCAAGCCGCTGCAATACGGCTTCGTGCTGGCCGTACTGCTGGCTTATCGTCTGGTGATGTGGTTGAAGCCCAAGCAGACAAGGGAAATTTCGCTCCCCCGGCGCAGGCCGGAGATCTCGCGGGGATAATCGGCGACAGCCCGGCGTACGACAGCGGCAAAATCACGACCGGCACTCCGAATGTCCGATGTTTGTAAAGTTGTTTGTAAAGTTGTATATCGGGGATTCACTGTAGAACTTTTCCTCCCCGTTTGTGTTAGAAGTTAGGGGGAGTTCGCTTCTTTACCCTGGGATCAATTCAAAACGCAGGCAGTGCTACTTCATGAAGGAGTTGGGCAGTTCCATCTGCCGTACAAGACAATGAAAAAACTGTGTCTTTTTCTGGGCCTCGTCTCACTGATGTTTACCATGGGCTGCGGATCAAGCAGCAATTCTGGTCCAACTCCAATGGGGAATTTCTCCAATGCCAGTTTGAGCGGACAATACACTTACCAGCTCACCGGCTTCGATCTCAATACCGGCAATCCCTACACGCGCTCCGGGACCTTTAGCGCGAATGGCGCCGGTGTGATCACCAGCGGAACGGATGACTTCACCGAGGGAGCTCTTGCGACCAGCACGACCAGCGGCAGCTATTCCATCAGCAATGACGGTACCGGTAACCTGGTGCTGACCTTCCCGACGGGAACCGTACAGTGGGCGGTGACGCTGCAAAGTTCCTCCCAGGTCTACATCATTGAAACCAGCGCCACCCCTTCGGGTGGTCTCACTCCCTTTACCGGCTATGGGGTAGCGGAACTCCAGAATTCGGCAGCGTTTGGCGGCGCTCCCAGTGGGACGTTTGTGTTCCGTAACCACACCTCGGTGATCGGTAACACCTTCATCACTCCGATCAGTAGCGTGGGTGCGATGACCATCGCCAGCGGCGTGGTCACCGGGAACGAAGACGTAAATACGATCGGGACCGGGCTAACGTCGCTGCTTATCAGCAGCGGTTCCTTCAATGCTCCCGATACCAGCGGCCGGGGCACCGGCACCTTTACCGATAGCTCTCTTCTGACCACCAGTTTCGTCTACTACGTGGTGGACTCCAGCAACATTCGCTTCATGACGACCACGCCAGGCTCCATCGGCTTAGGTCGTGGCCAGTTGCAGAGCGGTACGTTCACCAACGCGTCTCTTACGGGTAGCTATGCCTTCGGCAGCCGTGGCGATACCGTAAATAACCTTAGCGGAGTCCACACCGTAGGGGTGTTTACCGCCGACGGGAACGGCAACATCACGCCTTTTACCTTCGACGCCCAGCGCGATGGCGTGGTGACCAGCAACGGCAGTTTCTCCAACAATACCTATGCCGTTGCCTCCAGCGGGCGGACAGTCGTCACCCTGAATTCAGGTGCGGCAACCCAGATCTACTGGCTGGTCAACGGCACACGCGCTTTCTTCCTGAGCAGCGATCCCAACAGCGCCATCGAGGGTACGGCCGATCAGCAGATCGGCTCGTCGTTCTCAAATTCGAGCGTCAACGGGCAGTTTGCTTTCCTGAACGATGGCGTGCAGCTGACGTCCTCCGGTAGCAACACGCTGGACCGCGTCGCCACTCTTCAGTGGGACGGCTCCAAGGGCTTGCTGCTGAACGAATTTATCAACGTTCTCGGCAGCACGAGCACCCCGGGATTCCTCTCTGGCTCCTACTCCGTTTCCAGTAATGGACGAGCCACGGGAAAAATCAACGGGTCAACCAACAACATCAACTTGGTGTTTTACCTGGTGTCGGGAAATCAAGCGTACGTGTTACAGACAGATGCGAACTTCGAAGTAGATGGCGTGACTCAACTGCAGCAGTGAGTGTTGCCAGGCTCAGGAAGAGGGCGATCCCTTTTCGGATCGCCCTTACTTTTGCGTGATCAATCGGATCGCCTCGTTACCCGCGACGACGATAGAGTTCAGTCGCGAAGCGACGGCGCCGTCACCCAATCTGCCACACCGTGTCCAGCACCGTGCCGTCCACCCACTTCACGACGGCCGCCGGATTATCGCTGAGCTTTCGGCTTGGCAGGCTTGCCCCCGCAAATTCTCTCGACTTCCGCCTTAATGTCCTGGATGGGACGGATGGGGAGCTTCGATCCTTTGACCGCGTCAAGCAGGTCCTGACGCCGGGGATTGATGGCGATTCCGCGCTCGGTCACCACTACATCGATCAATTCCCCCGGGCCGGTCAGGGTCGTGACTTCATCGACAATCACCGGAATGCGGTCGCGGAAACTCGGAACCGCGAGGATGGTGCATCCGCCGGCCAGGCAATTCTGCCATCCGCCTATGCCGTGCAGCAGGCGGCCGTCGGAGTGCGTCACCACGTTACCGTTGAAATTTACGTCGACTTCCGTGGCGCCCAGCACGACGGCGTCCACGAGCGACGCAAAATTCCCCTTGCCGTGATAGTTGTACGAAGTGAACGGGGAGGTCGCGACGTGCCGCGGATCGTTGGCCATCGACTTGACGCCCTCCAGATCGAAGGTCTGCCCGTCGAGAATGTAATCCGTCAACCCTTCATTCAACAGATCCACGAGAAATTTCGTCGACCCGCCGCGGACGAAGCGCGCCTTCACTCCGTCCTGCTTCATCATGTCTTTCAGATATTGCACGAATGCGAGAGCAATGCCTCCGGCGCCCGCCTGGAAAGAGAAACCATTCTTCATGATCCCCGCTTCCCGCAGGAAGCGGGCAACGAACTCCGCGATCCGCAAGCGATCGGGTGAGCGGGTGATTTGCGTGGTTCCCGAGACGATTTTCGCGGGATCGCCGATGGAATTCACTTCGACGACATAATCGACGTTGTTCCCCTGGATTTGCCAGGGTACGCAGGGGAATGGCACCAGATTGTCGGTGACGACGATGACTTGGTCCGCATACATGGAGTCGGCCAGGGCAAATCCCAGCGACCCGCAGGCGGATTTGCCGTGGGAGCCGTCGGCGTTGCCGAAGAAATCGGCGGTCGGAGCCGCGATGACCGCCACATCGACATGCACTTCGCCATCCTGAATGGCCTGCCAACGTCCGCCGTGCGATCGCAGCACCCCCATGCCGCGCATCTTTCCCTGCGTGCAATAGTCGCCGAGCGGTCCGTTCATGCTTCCTTCGATGTGATGGATCACGCCTTGTTCCATCAACTCGATCGCGCCCTTCTGCGAAGGAAACGACGCGCTGGGAAACCACATTAGATCTTTGACTCCGATGTGCGCCGCCGCTTCCAGCGCCATCAGCGCAACCCGGTCCCCATCACGCAGGTGATGGTGGTTCGAGATCACCATGCCGTCGCGCAGTCCGCACTTGCGCAGCGCGGTCTCCAGGTCGGCAACACGCTTGTCGCCATTCGCGGGATAATCTTTGCTGGAACGGATGGAAGGCGCCTGCTTCCGTCCACGCGGCTGATACTTGCCGACACCGATGTAAGGAATCTGCGGCTTGCCGTTGACCATGGCGGGAACCATGCGTCCCGCCGCGTTCTGCGCCAGTTCCGTGCGTTGGCTCATTCCGTTTTGCCCATCTGCTTCGCCCTGGCCACCAACTTCTGCGCGCGATGCACCACCGGGGGATCGACCATCTTCGAACCCAAGCTGACCACTCCGGCTCCACGCTGCTGCGCTTCTTCAAACGCCGCGACGATCTTCAACGCCTTCTCGAGTTCCGCCTGCGACGGCGCAAAGGCCTCATGAATCACCGGAATCTGCGTGGGATGAATGCAGCCCATGCCTTCGAATCCCAGCGCGCGGGCATTTTCCGCCCAGCGCCGCAGGCCGTCCATATCCGCGACGTCGCCAAAAACAGAGTCGATCGCCTGCACTCCCGCGGCTTTGGCGGCATTCACCAGGCGAGTGCGAGCGTAAAGCGACTCGCGCCCTTCTCTGGTCTTCACCACTCCCATATCCGCGGTGTAGTCCTCAAGACCGATCGTCAGCGCTGCGACGTTCTTGCTCGCCACCGCGATTGCGGGAGCGTTTTCGATACCCAAAGCAGATTCCAGAATCGGCATCAGCCAGATCGCACGCTTCAGGTTGTACCGGTTTTTCAACTCGCTGATTACGCGATCGACTTCTCCCACCTGTTCCGCCCCTTCAACTTTGGGGATCAGGATCATATCCGGCGATTCCGGCACGATCTCGGCTAGGTCTTCCAGGCCGAGCGGTAACTGGTTGATCCGCACCATTCGCTCGCAGGAGCCGAAGTCAATCGCGCGCAGGGCATTCCGGGCCAGGATGCGCGCAGCATCTTTTTCTGCATGATGCACCGAGTCTTCGAGATCGAGGATGATGGCATCCGGTCCATGCAGCGCGGCGTTGATGAAGTATTTTGGCTCCGTGCCCGGAAGATAAAGTCGCGAACGGCGCATGCGGTCGCGAGTCGAAGGCTCCGGCAGTGTCACCTGATCGGGCAGGGCTCTTTGTCCGTTGGCGAATCCGGCGCGTTTGACCGCGGTTTCGATGCGCGCTGAAATCACGAACGGCAAAGCTCCCTCGTCGTGCACCGCCACGTGCGCGTGCTTGACTCCCAGAGATTCCAGCACCTGCCGTGTCTGCGCGAGAATCGACGAACCATAGTAAGGAGCGACGCGCGATTCCAGATTGATCTCGAGCCCCCGCCGTCGCGCGGTTCCACCGCCACGTGCAGGTCCGAGCGCACGTCTTTGCCAGAATGCCCGGCTTCGGCGGGATGGACTTTTGCGCTCATCGCAACATCACTCCAGGTTTCAAGATCGCTTGCCTCGTTGAAAGACCCCGTTCGGGGCGGCTTTTGGGTGGCGCAGCGCTTCAGCGCTGCGAATCCAATCCCACCCATCGCGCTTTAGCGCCCGACGTGCGTCGCTTACTTCAACTTCGCCAGAATTGCGTCGGTCATCTGCACCGTGCTCGCGGCTCCCTGGCTGATCGACTTCGCTCCTCCGGGAATGCGCATCATGTCGTAGGTGCGCACCTTGCCTTCTTTCACGACGGCGGCGACGGCATCCTTGATGCGCTGCGCCCTGTCGTTCTCGCCGACGTGTTCGACCATCATAGCCGCGGAAAGAATCATGGCAATGGGATTCACGATGGGAGGATTCAACTCGGCATACTTGGGCGCCGATCCGTGAGTCGGTTCGAATACGGCAACGGTGTCGCCGATGTTACCGGAGGCAGCAAAACCCAGGCCGCCGACCAAGCCGGCAAAAGCGTCCGAGAGGATGTCGCCGAACAGGTTCGACGCCACGATCACGTTGTAGTCCTCAGGATTCTTGTTCAGCCACATCAGCTGCGCGTCAATGTTGGTCGACCACAGCGCAATGCCCGGATAATTCTTCGCCACTTCCTTCGCCGTCTCCTCCATCATTCCGGAAGTCTCGCGCACCACGTTGGGTTTCTCGCAGATGGTCACCCCTTTGAAGCCGCGCTTCTTCGCATATTCGAAGGCCGCCGTGACAATGCGCCGCGCCGCGTTCCTGGTGATGACGCGCAGGCTCACGGCCAGTTCGGGGCCGGGAACGTTGGCAAAATTCTTGAACTTTGGGTGCGTGGCAAGGGCCGAGCGCACGTTATCCGGAGGATTCGTCCACTCGATGCCGACGTACATGCCTTCGGTGCCCTGGCGGAAAATAGTGGTATCGATTTTGGGCTCGTCGAATCCCCCATCGGTCCGCTTGCGAATGTAATTGAGAGGGTTCCCGATGAATCCGATACACGGACGCTGGCAGATATCCAGGTTGAACCTCTGCCGCATGGTCACAATCGGGCTGTAGTAGACGTAACCCTTGCCTCGCAACTCCGGCTTGAGTTCGTTCTGCGCTTCCTTGTTGGGCTTGGAAGTGATGGCCCCGAACAGACCGAGCTTGTGCTTCGTCAGCAGTTCGATGGTGCGGTCGGGAAGCGCATTTCCCTGATCGCACCAGCATTCCCAGCCAATATCGGCATGAATGTATTCGGCATCGAACCCGACAGCTTTGAGAACCCGGATCGACTCGGGTAAGACTTGGTTGCCAATGCCGTCTCCCGGCATGGATACGACCATGTGTTTAGCCATAAATCTCCTAAATGAAAATCAAAACCGAGGAGGCCGCCGAAGTTAGTTCTTCTGACTCGTTCTTACGATACTAGCGAGCGCCAGCTGTCCTCTAATCAATGCCGAACTACACCAACAATTGTCGATACCTTCGATGGAGACCGGCTGATCCTCGGATAGTTGGCGAAACAGCGGCGCCTTCCTCTCGGTCGTTGCTCCAAGTTTCCTGAGGGCACCCCTAGGAGACGCCGCTTTTACTTGGCGAATGTACGTGCCACCTCGAAACTCTACGATGACGGTGAATATTGTCAGACTTCCTCCGCGTCCCTAGCGTCCTCTGCGGTTTTCATTTTCAGCTCAGCCCTAACCGCTTCGCCACGAGATTCTCCACCCCGTCCGCGATCACCAGCGACTGTGGCACGCTCCCCAGAGCCGGGAAGGCAAACTTCTCTCCGCGCCACTCGATCTGCCCCGAAGTAAAGTCCACCGTAATCTCATCCCCCGGAATGATCGTCTTCTCTTTCCCCGCAATTTCTTTCGCGAACTGCTCTCGCAGCCGCTTCACCAGTTCCGGCACTTCCACGCAAAGGAATCCATTGTTATACGCGTTGCGCAAGTAAGTCTGTGAGAAGCTCGCCGCAATCACCATGCGGAATGCCCTTGGCTTTCAGGCAAGTCACCGCCTGCTCGCGGCTCGATCCCGTGCCGAAGTTATAACCGCTGACGATCACGTCCCCCGCCTTCGCCCGTTCCGCGAACTGCGGATCGTAATTCTCCATCACGACTTTGGCCATCATCTCTTTGGTCATGTCGTCGCGATAGGTATAGTCCTTGCCGTAAATCGCGTCCGTATTCACGTTATC
This sequence comes from Terriglobia bacterium, assembly GCA_963832635.1. GTDB lineage: Bacteria > Acidobacteriota > Terriglobia > Terriglobales > Acidobacteriaceae > DATFTE01. The sequence goes on from CAWHVH010000015.1 coordinate 98,151, forward strand.
CTGCGGAGCGAAAATCAATCGTCCCATCACCCTCGCCGGAAACCCGGGCAGAATATCAACCTTTTCCGCGGCCGCTCCTGTAGCGAATTCTTCGTAGTTGCGGGCAGGAGTCCGGTCTGCCGTACCGTGCGGTCCGCGGATATATCCCGCGACCGCCGACGCCGCCACGACTTCCGGACTGGCCAGGTAGCACTGGGCGTCGCGCGATCCCATGCGCCCCTTGAAATTTCGGTTCGTCGCCGAAATACCCACCTCGCCCGGCTCAAGCAATCCCACGCCGAGTCCGATGCAGGGCCCGCATCCCGCGGGCAGGGGATTCGCGCCCGCATCGAGCAACGTCTGCCAGATGCCGCGCCGTTCGGCCTCTTCCTGCACCCACTTGCTGGCGGCTCCCAGATAAAACTTCACTCCCGGAGCCACCTTCTGTCCCTTCAATACAGCCGCAGCCGCCTGCAGATCTTCCAAACGCGAATTCACGCAGGAGAGCAAATAGGCCTTCTGGATCGCGACTTTCTTCTTCTCCATCTCCGCTAGCGAAGCCATGACCTGCACCGTGTCGGGACCCGAGACATGGGGCGTGACCTGGCTCAGGTCAAGCGTGATCCGCGCCGCGTATACGGCATCCGCATCGGGCATCGGCGGATTCTTCTTCCAGCCCTCAATGTCTTTCTCCGTAAACCGCTCCACCCCCGCCGCCTTCAGTCGCTGGTGAACGCCTTTCAGATAGTTGATCGTGACCTCGTCGGCAGGGAACCAGCCGACGATTGGTCCCCACTCGGTGCTCATGTTCGAAATGGTGAAGCGAGCATCCATCGACAGAGAAGCTACGCCCGGCCCGGAAAATTCCACCGCCGCGTTCAACACTTCGTCGTGGTTGTAGAGCCCGCACAGCGTCACGATGACATCTTTGCCGGTCGCTCCCGCCGGCAATCTGCCCTCAAGCACCACCTGCACTGACCGCGGAATCTGCCACCAGAACTCACCCGTAGCCCAGACCGCCGCTGCGTCGGTCCGCACGATCGGCGTTCCCGTCGCCCCCAGCGCCCCATACATATTCGAATGCGAATCGGAAGCGACCACGAACGATCCGGGCACGACATAGCCGCGCTCCACCATGATCTGGTGGCCAATGCCCGAGCCCGCCGGATAGAAATCAATCGCCTGTTCTTTCGCGAACGCTTCGATCGACCGGTACTTTTTCTGATTGGCCTCGTCTTTGTTTTGAATATCGTGATCGAGCGTGAAGACGATCTGCTTCCGGTCCCGCACCTGCTTCGCCCCGATCCCCTTGAACTTCGACATCACGGCCGAAGTATTGTCATGCGTCATGACATGAAACGGCCGGATCGAAACAAAATCTCCCGCCCGCAAAGGCCGCTTCGGCCCCTCCGCCAGGTGCGCTTGCGCAATCTTCTCAACAATCGTCTGCGACATAACTCCTCTGTCTGTGTCGAGCGGCGTCCTGCCTACCGCCGCTTCTTCTTCCCAGGCGCCGCCTTCTTCTTAGCTTTCACATCCGCCTTCATCAACGCCATCAACTTCGATACCGACCCGACCTTCTCCAGATTCCAGATCGCATCCTTCAACTTCTCCTGCGCCTTTTTCGAAAGCACGCCATCGGCGAGCGCCGAGAACTTCTCCTCCACCTCGGCATCGCTCAACGGGTTCCGCGGATCCCCCTTGGGATAATCCAACTGCTTCGAAAATATCTTTCCATCCACGGTGGTGATGTTCACAATCACCCGCTGCAGCGCCGGGAACACCTTCTCGATCTCCGGATCCGCCACCACTTCCACCTTCTTCAACTGCGCCCGGATCATCGGATCCATGATCTTCGCCATCTCAAACTGCGCCGGCGTCACCTGCCGCTCCGCCAGCGCCGCCGCAATCACATAAGGCAGCGAATGATCCGCCGTCTCCTTGGTATGCGGATCGTACTTGCTCGGATCCGACAGAATATCCGCCGCCCGCGCCAGCGATCGAATCTGAATCTTCGCCACATTCTCCGGACGCAGATCGTTCTCCTTCACCAGGTCGAGCACCGCCGAGATCGGAGCATGCGTCAGCGCTTCCGTGGGGAAAAACTTCATCCCGCATTGCGTGATGCGCCACGACTCGCCCAGCCCATCGGTCAGCAAGTTCAACTTCCACTCCGGGCCAAAGCAATGGGTCAGCCCTTCTTTGCCATCGACCACGTGCTCGGGACCTGTGTATCCCTTCTCGGCCATCAGCGCCGCCAGCATCCCGCTCTGCGTCGCCATCGGGTCGACGGTGTTCTTCATCATCGTCAGCTTGCCCGCCGTCACCGCCCCCAGCGTGCAATGCCGGCTGGCTGAAATCCCGATCGCATGCTGAATCTGCTGCCACGGCAAATACAGCGCGCGTCCCGCCACGATCGGAGAAACAAACGCCGTCAGCGTCGCATGATGCCATCCCCGCTCGCGAATTCCCGGAAATGCCGCCTCGCAGAATCGCATCTCGAACTCGTGTCCCAGCACCAGCCCGACAATCAGTTCCTTCCCATCCGACTTGGCCCGCTCGCAGCCCGCCAGCGCCGCCGGAAAAATGTCCGAAGGATGCGATGGATCCTGCTTCCAGTAAATATCGTTGTAATCCATGCAGCGGATCATCAGCGCATTGGCCAGCGACGCCGACACCGGGTCCACCTTCTTCCCCGTCCCGATCACCGTCGCCGGGCCGCGTCCCGCAATCTCATCCAGCACTTCGAGCGCAATCTTCACGTCGTGCTGTTGATATCCGCCCAGCGCGCACCCCACCGAGTCGAGCAGAAAGCGCTTCGCCTGGTAAACCGCCTCCGGCGACAGCTGCCGGTAGTTGAGATTCGCCGCCCACCGCGACATCTGCGCCGTTACCGTCTCTTTCCCCGCCGTTTTATCCGCCACGATCGCTCCTGATAGAAACTTGTTTGAGAGAGTTTGGGGGGCGCCGCGCTCCAGCGCCTGAGCTGCCTACTTCCCCTTCACATTCTTCGGATTCTTGAACGGCAAGTACGCCATGAAGTCCGCATGATGCACGATGTACGCCTCGGTCGTGCGCTTCACCAGGTCCCCTTCGGCGGCATGCGCTGCAATGATGTGGCAGACATCGTCGGGCACTCCGCATTCCAGCGCCAGTGCTACCCCGGTAAACGGATGCCGCAACGCCTCTCCCCGCTCGCTCTGCCGGCTCTTCCCATCAGGCCCGATCTCATATTCCAGCAGCTTGCCAACATCGGCCAGAATCGCCCCCGCCACCACCGTATCCATCTTCACCGGCAGCGCGCGGCCCATGAATTCCTGCATCGCCTCCGCGCTCTGCCGCGCAATATGGACTACGCAGCGCTTGTGCTCCATGAAGGTAATCGGGCAATTGGGGATCAGCAGCGTAAACGGAATATGGTTCAGGTCGTCGGGCTTCAGAGGACTGCGCTCCAGCGCCTTTACCCAGGTCTGGGTCACCTGTTCGCGCAGCTTCTGATTTTCGATCCACTGAATTTCCGGCCATAGCCGGGCGACGGCCTCACGCATGCGTCAGACCTCCCTCGACAAACTATCCAGCTTACCGTGGAGAGCGACAGGCCGTCGAGGGGCACTATAATGCCCGCAACCCTAATGATTTTCCTCCGCAAGAGATTGGCGGCCGGGGCATCAAAGAGTGACCAAACTTTTGCGCTCGGAGCGTCCATGAGACGAATGATCGGCTGGCTGAGTTTGATGTTGGCCCTTGCCACTGGAGTTTCGCTCGCCCAGCAGGCCGCCGCGTCCGGAGAGCCCTTGGCCGTGCGTACCGTGACCCTGCCGGTCGCGAAATCCCACCAGTTTTACCGCTTCGCCTTGCAGGCCGACGGCGGAATCCTGCCGCGCCGGTGGTTCGTGGTCAGCGGCGACCTGCCGCCGGGAATCAAACTGGCCAGCGACGGCGTGTTGAACGGCACCCCAACCGCAGCGGGGGAGTTCTCTTTTGTCGTCACCGTTCAAGACAGCGGCAAACCCGCTGTGGAACGCAGTCAGAACCTCGTTCTCCGCGTGATCACGCCCTTGCTGGTTGAGTGGAGCCGGCCTCCCGTCGTCATCGGGCAAAGAGTCGAAGGCGCCATCAAAGTCACCAATGCCACCGACCAGGATTTCGACCTCACCGCCATCATCGTTGCAGTGAACGAGATCGGCAGAGCCACCGCGCTCGGCTACCAGCACTTCAAGCTCAAGCACGGCGTCAGCGAATACGAGATTTCCTTCGCCGAGAACCTGCCGTTCGGCGCCTACGAGGTCAACGTGGATGTCGTGGGCGAAGTTCCTGAAGCGAACGCTATCTACCGCGCGCGCCTGGCACCGAGAGAGAAAATCCACATCAGGCAGGGACCTTAGTGCGTCAAGCAGATCGACGTTTATAGTTCGGGTTGCATGGCCCTTCTTCGCGATCTTCGCGGATCTTCTTTGCGAACTTTGCGGTCAAAGGCTTTGCTTTCCCAGCGCCATCGCCACAAATATAGAAGAATCGTTATTTTCGGCGCACTACACTAGAAGCGCGCTGCGGATTCGCTCGAAGGAATCTGGGAGAAATACTTCGGGCAGAAAATAAGAATCCCGAGGTGATGTTGCGCTCATTCGTCTCGGCCAGTAGCTCGCGTTAGACCCTTGCGGACCTGACCTCGTCGCTTCCCTTGCGGGGTGCTGCGAGCGATCTAGGCTTGGGCTCCGGGCTCACCGCCAACCGGATAAACCAGCGTAACGCCTCGGGACTCTATCTTGCCTTCGACAGATCTTCTTGTTCGCCTCGACCAGCGCTTTGCTATAGACCCTTGCTGACCTTCCCTTCCTCGTCTTGCGACGGGAAGAGTGATTTCGCTCGAGCCCCGGACGCTGCACCAACCGGGAAAACTTTAGAAGGTGTCAAAGAACGAGTTTGTTTTTACTCCTTCTATTTTTAGAGTCAATAAAAACTGCGCAACTGTATCTGCTTGCCATGCAATCGAGTGCAGGCCGTTCACAGGGGGGTGAACAAAAAATTGTGCAGTCGGTCCTTGCGTCGGGAAAATCGCTTTTTTCGAGGGCGCATGTTTAGCGGCGAATTCGTGCCGTATCATTTCCGCGCGTCAAGAATCTGCGATGTCACGGAATTGTGAAAATCGCAGGGAATACGGCTGTGCACGCGGGTTTTGGCGGGCGGCCCGGCCTCGCTTTCCGTCGCAGCTCCGCGCCTATACGCTTCGGTCTCTTGCGATTGGCTCTTCAGAGTACAATGCCGGATTCCGGCAACCTGAGGAGGAGATGGTGGGCCGTGTGACCGGGTGGTTTCTCGTGGCATCCCTGACGCTGGCAGTCGCGGCGGCACAGACCAGAACCTCCGTTGAGCAGCGAACTGCGCAATACATGGAGTCGATCCGGCAAAAACCACCCCTCCTGCTGGCTTTTCTGCGCGGCATGCCGAAGGGCGGCGACTTGCACAATCATCTGGCGGGCGCGGTTTACGCGGAGAACCTGATCGACGATGCCGCCGCGAACGGAATGTGCGTGGACCGCACAACCTCCTACGTCCTCGCACCTCCCTGCGATGTCTCCTGCGAGCGATTTACCAGCAAGCCTGCCGCCAGTTGCGCCTACGACGACCATGTCCTTTACAACTCGCTGATCGACGCCTGGTCCATGCGCAACTGGAGGGCCGAGGAAGAATCGGGCCACGACCACTTCTTTGCCACCTTCGACAAGTTTCTTCCGGCGATGATCAATCGCAATGGAGACGCCATCGCCGAAGCCGCCGCCCGCGCCGCCGACAATCACCTTCAATATATCGAGCTGATGCACACTGCGGATGGCAACGCCGCCGCGCAACTGGGAGCCAAGGTCGGCTGGATCGACGATTTCGCCAGGATGCGCCAGAAACTCATGGACGCCGGGATGGAGCAGATCGTCGAGAGCACGCGTCAACAACTCACCTTGGATGAACTGCGGATGCGCGCGGTGATGAAGTGCGGCGAGAAAGATGCTTCTCCGGGTTGCGGGGTCACCGTGCGCTTCCTTTATCAGGTTCTTCGTGGCCTGCCCCGCGAGCAGGTGTTCGCGCAAATGGTGCTGGGATTCGAACTGGCGAAAGCCGACCCGCGCTTTGTGGGATTGAACCTTGTCCAGCCCGAAGACTGGTACACCCCCATGCACGACTTCGATCTGCACATGCGGATGCTCGACTACCTGCACGGGATTGATCCCAAAGTGCACATCGCCCTGCACGCTGGAGAACTCTCGATGGGCCTGGTCCCTCCCGAAGACCTTCGTTTTCACATCCGCGAGTCCATCGAAAGCGGCCATGCGGAGCGCATCGGGCACGGCGTCGATGTCATGCACGAGCACGATGCCATGGCGTTGCTGAACGAGATGGCAAAACGAAAAGTGCTGGTCGAGATTTGCCTGACTTCGAATGACACCATCCTGGGAGTCCGGGGTAAGGATCACCCTTTTCCGGTCTACCGCCAGTACGGCGTACCCGTGGCCCTGGCAACCGACGACGAAGGCGTGTCGCGCATCGACATGACCCACGAGTATCTGCGCGCCGTCGAGAGCTACGGCCTCTCATATCAGGACTTGAAGCAGATGGCGCGCGACAGCCTGGAGCACAGTTTTCTGCCCGGAGAGAGTCTGTGGGCGGCCGCGAAGCCTTTCCGCACGGTAGCCGTCTGCGAAGGCGATCCGAGCAAACCTTCACCCGGCTGTCAGAAATTTCTCGATGCGAGTGAACGCGCGCGTCAGCAGTGGATGCTTGAAAAAGAGTTTGCCGGCTTTGAGCAGAAGACCGCCGCGAGTCGATGAGTATTTAACGAAGGAGAGTCGGTTTGGGCCGCTTCACGGGCATTCTCGGGCTGGTTTCGATGGTCGCGCTGGCCTATCTGTTTTCCACTAACCGGCGAGCCATCCGCTTTAAAACCGTCGCTTGGGGCCTGGCGCTGCAGATCGTTTTCGCCTTTCTGGTATTGCGAGTTGCGGCCGGCCGCGCGCTCTTCGCCTGGCTCGGCGACGTCATCACCCACTTTCTGAGTTACTCCTATGCCGGTTCGTCTTTCCTGTTTGGTGATCTGGGCAAGAAAGGGCCGCCGTTCTATCTCGCCTTCCAGGTGCTTCCGACCATCATCTTCGTCGCGGCCTTCTTTGCGATTCTTTATCACTACGGAGTCATGCAGTGGATCATCCGGCAAATGGCGCGGCTCATGATGGGATTCATGGGCACCAGCGGCGCCGAATCCATGAACGTCGCCGCCAGCATCTTCCTCGGCTGTACGGAGGCGCCACTCACCATCCGCCCATTTCTGCCGCGGCTCACCCGCTCCGAACTGATGACCATCATGACCAGCGGCATGGCGCATATCAGCGGGGCCGTGATGGCGGCCTACATCCTCTTTGGGATCGAGGCCAAGCACCTGCTCACGGCTGTGATCATGACTGCCCCCGGCACGATTCTGATCGCCAAAATGCTGGTGCCCGAGACCGAACATGCCGTCACCGCCGGACGCGTCGAAATGACCGATGAAGAGATGGGCGAGGACAAAACCGAGAACCTGCTCGCGGCCGTGGCCAAAGGCACCACCGACGGCCTCTACCTGACATTGAATGTCGCCGCCATGCTGATTTCGTTCCTCGCGCTCATCGCTCTGGGCGACGGCATTCTCGGCGCAATCCATAACGGCGTTGCTCACTGGGGATGGACACACTTTCCCTCCAGCTTTGAGCAAATCTTCGGCGTTGTCTTTGCTCCCGTCGCGTGGGTGATCGGTATCCCCTGGAAAGACTGCGCCGCCATCGGAGACTTGCTGGGAACCCGAATGATCCTGAACGAATTTGTAGCCTTCTCGAAACTCGCAGGCGAGAAGGCGGCTCTCGATCCACGGTCCTACACTATCGCGACCTTCGCCCTTTGTGGATTCGCGAACCTGGGCAACATCGGCATCGAAATCGGAGGCATCGGCTCGCTCGCCCCAAACAAGAAAATCGAACTCGCCAAGCTAGGAGTCCGAGCCATGCTAGCCGGCACCATGGCAAACCTCATGGCCGCCTCCATCGCAGGAATGTTGCTGTAAAGAGAACTGAGGGCTGCTAGCTGACAGCTGACAGCTAAAAATGATCGACGAATTCACCCAATCCGAATCCGCAGCGGCATTCGTCTTGTCGCAGACCCCTCTGCGCCCCACCGTCGGCCTCGTCCTGGGCTCCGGCCTGGGAGCATTCGCGGACGACCTTGCTGGCTCCACCCGCATCCCGTACAGCCAGATTCCCGCCTTCCCCCGCTCCACCGCCATCGGCCACGCCGGACAAATGGTCATCGGTACCTCGAACGGTGTCGCCGTGGCCGTCATGCAGGGACGCGTTCATCTCTACGAAGGCTATTCGCCGAAAGAGGTCGCGTTCCCGGTCCGCGTCTTCGCGCGCATGGGGATTCGCGCCTTGGTTCTGACCAACGCCTCTGGCGGAATCAATCTCGAGTACCAGCAAGGCGGGCTGGTCGTGATCACCGACCACATCAATCTTCAGGGACAAAATCCTCTCGTCGGCCCGAACGACGAACGCTTCGGCCTGCGTTTTCCAGACATGACCCAGGCGTATTGGAAGCCCTATCGCGAGTTAGCTCTTAACGAAGCGCTCAAACTGGGGCTGAAGTTGCACCAGGGGGTATATGCAGGATTGCTAGGCCCGAGCTACGAAACTCCCGCCGAGATCCGCTACCTGCGTACCATCGGCGCGGATCTGGTCGGCATGTCCACGGTTCCCGAGGTCATCGTCGCCCGGCACATGGGATTGAAGGTGCTCGCGATTTCCTGCGTCACCAATATGGCAGCAGGCATTCTCGACCAGGTCATCCACCACGAAGAGGTTCTGCAAACCGCCGACCGCGTCAAGGGAGACTTCGTGGCCTTGCTAAGCGCGGTCCTTCCCCGGATCGCCGCAGACACAACCGAAAAGACGAAGTAAATTCCCGCCCCTCCAGTAAGCCCCGGATTGTAAACGCCATTCCCGCCCAACAAATCCGCCTACCCCAGCCGGAAAATCCGCATCCGTCTATAATCCTTGGGAATCATTTCATCATTCGTCTCGCAGGAGGTGCTATGTCCCAGGCCATTCCCGAGAAGTATCGTGACTTATTTAGCAAGCGCGCCTTTGCCAGTCTAGCCACGCTCATGCCCAACGGCGCTCCCCAGGTGACCCCGGTGTGGTGCGATCTCGAAGGCGACCTGGTCATCATCAATTCGGCCAAGGGCCGGCAGAAAGATCGCAACCTGCGGCGCGATCCCCGGGTCGCCCTGTCCATCATCGATCCCGAAAATCCCTACCGCTATCTCGAGATTCGCGGCAAGGTCGTAGAAATCACCGAGCAGGGCGCCGACGCCCACATCGACAAGATGGCCAAGAAATACCTGGGCGCTGACAAATATCCCTACCGGCAGCCCGGCGAAGTGCGGGTCATCTACAAGATTCAGCCCGAACACACGACCATGATGGGGTAAGCGGCCGCGCCGCTTCCACGATTCTCCGCGCGGAGACGATCATTCGCACACTCAACCTCTGTCTGCTGGGCTTTGGAAACGTCAACCAGGCATTGGTGCGTCTGCTGCGCCGGAAAGAAGAAGCCCTGCGTGATCGCGCCATCACCTGGCGCATCACTGGAATCGCCTCCCGCCGTCTGGGATGGCTTGCCAATTCCGCCGGACTCGATCCCGATCGCCTGCCTGACCCCGCCCCCTCGCCCCGCGATGTCCGCGAATGGTTGAACTCCGCCCACGCCGACGTCCTCTTCGAGGCGACTTCCCTCGATCCCCGCACCGGCCAGCCCGCCATCGACCACATACGCGCCGCCCTCGACCACGGAGCCCACGCCATCACCGCCAACAAGGGTCCCATCGTCCATGCCTACGATGAACTCCGCACCCTCGCCCGGACGAAAGGGAAGCGCTTCCTATTCGAGTCCACGGTCATGGATGGTGTCCCCATCTTCTCCATGTTTCGTGACAATTTGCCCGCCCTCGATCTCCGCGGCTTCCACGGAATCCTGAATTCGACCACCAACGTGATCCTCAGCGGCATGGAGCAGGGCCTCAGCTTTGAGGCTTCCCTCAAAAAGGCGCAGGAAATCGGAGTCGCCGAAACCGACGCCAGCCACGACCTCGAAGGCTGGGACGCCGCCGTCAAAGTCGCCGCTCTGGTTCGCGTCCTTATGGACCAACCGCTGCCTCTCGATGCCATTGATCGCGAGGGAATTCGACACCTCACTGCCGATCGTGTCCGCGCCGCCCGCGCCGAAGGCCGCCCTTACAAGCTGGTCTGCCGCGCGCGCCGCACCGAACATGGCGTGACCGCCAGCGTTCGTCCCGAGCAGGTCCCGTTGACCGACCCCATGGCCGGAGTCGCGGGGACTTCCTCCATCGTGTATTTTGAAACAGACATCTTCCCCGGCCTCGCGATCACCGAAATCGATCCCGGAGTGGAAGCCACTGCCTACGGCATGCTCGCGGATTTCGTCCGCGCCGTGAGCCCGCAACCAACACTATGATGCCCACCACACAAAACGAAACCAGCGCCCGGTTGGATCTTTCCTCGATCCGCGCCCAATTTCCCTCTCTCGCCCAAATTGTGAACGGTCCATCCCGCCGTCTTCCTCGACGGCCCCGGAGGCACGCAGGTTCCCCAGCGCGTGATCGACGCCATCAGCGACTACTTGCGCCGCTCGAACGCCAACACCCACGGCGCCTACGCCACCAGCCGCCAGACCGATGCCATGCTCGACGAAGCCCGCGCCGCCATGGCCGATTTCTTCGGCTCGGACGCCGACGAAGTCGTCTTCGGCGCCAACATGACCTCCCTCACTTTTGCCGTCAGCCGCGCCATCGGACGCGAACTCGCTCCCGGCGATGAGATTGTCGTCACGCAACTCGACCACGACGCCAACGTCTCGCCCTGGAAAGCCCTGGAGGAAGCCGGGGCCACCATCCGCTTCGCCGACATCCGGCCGGACGACTGTACCCTCGACATGAGCGATCTCGCGGGCAAAATCAACTCGCGCACCCGTCTCGTTGCCGCTGGATACGCCTCCAACGCCGTAGGCACGATCAATGACGTCCACCAGGTCGTCCGCCTGGCACACAACGCCGGAGCCCTCGCCTACATCGACGCCGTGCACTACGCTCCCCACGGCCCCATCGACGTCCGCGCCCTCGATTGCGATTTCCTGGTCTGTTCGACCTACAAGTTTTTCGGCCCGCACATGGGAGTGCTCTACGGAAAACGCGAGCACCTCAAGCGCCTTCCCGCCTACAAATTGCGCGCCAACACCGACGACAGCCCTTATCGCTGGGAGTGGGGCACTCTCAATCACGAATGCATCGCCGGCATCACCGCCTGCGTCGAATACCTTGCCGATCTCGGCCGCAAGGCAGACCCCTCGGTCCGCACGCGCCGCGCCGCATTGCTCGCCGCCTACAGTGCTATTCGCCAGCACGAGCGCGACCTCTGCGAGCGCCTGGTGCGTGGCCTGCTGCAGATTCCGGCGCTGAAGTTTTACGGTATCAGCGATCCCACCCGCTTTGCCGACCGCTGTCCCACCGCCGCTGTTCGCATTGCAGGACACACTCCCCTCGACCTCGCGACCAAACTTGGCGACCGCGGCTTCTTTACCTGGGACGGCAACTACTACGCCTTGAACCTCAGCGAGCGTCTCGACGTGGAGAAAGATGGAGGCTTCCTGCGCATCGGCCTTGTACACTACAACACTGCCGAAGAAGTCGACCGGTTCCTGGCCGCGCTGCGCGAAATTGCAGTCTAGTGCGAGGAATTCGCATGAACCGACGAACCTTTCTCTGGAACACCGCACAGGCAGGATTGCTGCTCAAACTCGCCCCCGCGAGCCTTGCCAGGCAGCAGCCGCCTTCCGCCAAAATCTCACCCGCTTTGCTCGACAGCTATCGCAAGTGGCTGGTGATTGATGCCCTGGCCGGAATCAACGCGGAGAATCTCCCCATCAAGCCGCAGGTCCTGCAGCAGGCGCTCGACTCCGGAGTCACCGGCATCAACTGGACCGTCTCCATGCCCGACTTCGAGGCCACCGTCGACTCCATCTCTTTTGTCGAAGGATTGGTGGAAGGCGAGCCTTCCCGTTTTCTGATCGTGCGGCGGCAAAGCGATCTCGACCACGCCAAGCAAACCAAACGCATCGGCATCATTCTCGGATTCCAGCATCCGCAGCCTATTGAATCCGACCTGAAGCACATCACCACATTTCGCCGCCTGGGCGTCCGCGTCATGCAGCTGACCTACAACAACCGCAGCCTCTTCGGCGACGGATGCCTCGAGCCCGCCAATGCCGGCCTGAGCAAGCTGGGACGCTCCGCCATCGCCCGCATGAACGAACTCGGCATCGCCGTCGATCTTTCGCACTCCGGACAGCGCACCACCGCCGAGGCCATCGAAGCCTCATCGAAGCCCGTTCTCATCACCCACGCCGGTTGCAGCGCCGTCCACGCCCATCCCCGTAACAAAGATGACCGCGAACTGCGCGCCCTGGCCGACCGTGGAGGCGTCGTCGGCATCTATTTCATGCCTTATCTGGTGGCCAGCCCCACGCTCCCGACTCGCCAGCATGTGATCGAGCACATCGATCATGCGCTCAAAGTTTGCGGCAGCGATCACGTCGGCATCGGCAGCGACGGTGTTCTCGATACCTTTCCCGATACCGCCGAGCAACGCAAAGAGTTCGCCGAAGACATGGCCAGTCGCAAGAAGCTGGGTATCGCCGCGCCCGAGGAAGATCGCCCACCCTTCTCCCCGGACCTCAACACCCCGCACCGCATGGAAATCATCGCCGCCGGCCTCGAGAAGCAGGGCTACTCGACAGAAATCATCGAGAAAGTAATGGGCAAGAATTTCTACCGGGTCTTCGGCGAGATCTGGGGCGGTAGCACCGAATAAGAAACAATCTTCGTGCCCCTTTGTGCCCATGGTGGTGAAAGCTTTTCTCCGCGATCTCCGCGGCAGTTCTCTGCGTCCTCTGCGGTGAAAAGCTTTTCTGCGTGTCCTTGGTGGTTAAGATCTTTTCCAACCCATCCTCAGAACTCCAACTCTGCAAATTCTGTGCACCCGCTGTGCAAATAAAGAACTCCGACTCTCCCAAACTTTTCCGCTCCCCCGCTCACCCGAAACAAACGCAAGTTGCAGCGCGGCTTGCCGCGAGTTCATTCAGTTCCTTCTTCACCCGCAAAGACCCTCCGGATTCCGCGGACCAGAATTCCTCCACTGCACCAAAGATATGGAATTGACCCCGCACCGCCCCTTGCGTAGATTCGTCATCACTCCGGAAAAAAAATCACAAGCGGAAATCATGATTCGGCTTGCTTGAACGAGCAAAAATTGGCAATCGCAAATTGCAAAACGACAATTTCTTTTCCCTCCCCAAGGGTGATGAGCATTATGAAAGCAGCAGCCATCGATTGGCAGGTCTACCGCACGCGATTCTTGATCCGGGCCAGGCAACTCACCGAACCGCTCTTCTTCGTCGACGCTCTCGGACGCGAACATCGCGGCCAGAAAGGAGACTACTTGGTCGAGTCTTCCGACGGCTTGCGGCGCATCGCCCCTCGCGAACTCTTCGAAGACGTCTACGTGGCCATGGGGCCGGCGGAGCGCAGCGCATGCTCGCTCACCGCCCGCAAAATGCGCCAACCCCACCACCCCGAATTCGCGCATCGAACTCCACTGCCGGCCTGATCGGAGCGTGGGGGTGCGTCCTTGCCCGCTGCGGCCAATGCTGTAGGCACGAAAGATGACCAAGCCACGGAGGGACGAATGAGATGCAAACCGGCCACCGCTTCTGTGGAAATTGCTCTGGTACCGGCGCATAACATCAGTTAATCGCCGGGTATACAATAGGTAGTGGTTTCCTCTTGACAGGCCCAATGGGCTGGCGTACTGTTGCCATCCCATGGAGATGTAAATCGCCTCCGGAAACGGCGGCGAGGCAAGAGTGAAGGGTCAAAAAAACAGGGGCGGATGTGGTCGAGGTGATCCCAACCGCCCCGCCAAACGGTCTGAGGACTGACGTCCAAGGTCCGGTTTTAGCGGTGGCCGTTCCCCGGCCTTGTACTCCCCTCGGGGAACGACTCAGTTTGACAATTCCGTGTGCAGGTGTGGAAAACCCTGAAAGCAAGGGTCTGGAGTCCTTGCTTTCTTTAGAAGGAAGCAGCTTTGAGGCCCGAAGCCTGACGCCCGATTTTAAAGGAGCCCCCATGGAAGGTCTGGCCCATCTCGTTACCGAATCCCTGGCAAGGCACAACTTCGAGCCCACTTTCGACCATCGCCGCATTGCATGGTCGCGGTGGTTTCGTTGCGAGTCCAACTTCAGTGTCCTGCTCGCCCCCAGCCAGCCCGGCGTCTTCGCTCTGGGAGAAGAAATCATTGCCCCCGGCGAGCTATCGGCCACCGGCGGTAAACGCATGTTGGCGCTGTTCCAGATCTCCGAAGCCGACGATCTCGGCATGGCCCTCGGCCACCTGTTCCTCCCCGGCAGTCCGGTTCGCGATCGTTTCGCGAACGGACGCTGCTTTGCCCGCTATGCCGTCATCGAAGATGCCCACCAGCGCCACGCCGCCTACGCCGCCCTCGAACAATGGGCAGGTACGTCGAGCGACGCGGCTTCCGGCATCTCGAACCATGTCAATCTTCAGTCCGCCCCCTTTTCCGGCGGAATTTCCCAGCACCTAGAATTGCAGGACGCGGAGCCCAGGGCCCACATAGAGCCCCCAACTCCACTCCCCTCCGGCTTCTAAAAGATTCGGGCAGCAAGTTTGCCCGAATCGGGTCGCGCAAGGTTCTCCGCGAACTTTGCAGCTTTCTTTGCGACCTTTGCGGTAAGGGCTTTTGAGGTTGGATGTCACCGACAGATCGATTTTCACTGGCAAGAATCTAATTAGGAGAGAGCGATGCCCGAAGTGACCGCAAAAATCGCCAATAAAACGACAGAGGCTACCCCGGTTGAGACCAAGAAGCGAGCCCCCGGCCTCACCTTCCGCCGCTTTTTCACCAAAGCCGGCGAGAACCCCTATGACCAGGTCGAATGGGAGAAGCGTCTCGCTCAGATCACCGATGCCCAGGGCAACGTGATCTTCGAGCAGAAAGACGTCGAAGTCCCGAAAGATTGGTCCATGACCGCCACCAATATCGTGGCCTCTAAATATCTGCATGGACTCGCCGGCACCTCCGAGCGCGAGACCGGCGTCCGCCAGCTTGTCACCCGTGTCGCCGAAACCATCCGCGACTGGGGCATGGCCCAAGGCTATTTCCGAAGCAACGAAGACGGTGCCACTTTCCACGACGAGCTCGTGCACATCCTCATCCGCCAGTACGCGGCCTTCAATTCGCCCGTCTGGTTCAACGTCGGATGCGACCGCATCGAGCCCAACTCTGACGCCCAGAACTGGCACTGGAATCCCGCCGCCCAGCGCGTGGAATTTTCCGTGACTGGATACAAGACGCCGCAGTGTTCCGCCTGCTTCATCAACTCGGTGCACGATTCGCTCGACAGCATCCTGACTCTGGCCAAGACCGAAGGCATGCTCTTCAAGTGGGGATCCGGAACCGGAACCAATCTCTCTCCCTTGCGTTCCTCGAACGAGACCCTCAGCGGCGGAGGCACCGCCAGCGGCCCGCTCAGCTTCATGAAAGGCTTCGACGCCTTCGCCGGCGTCATCAAGTCCGGAGGCAAGACCCGCCGCGCCGCCAAGATGGTTATCCTCAACATCGACCATCCCGATATCGAAGATTTCATCGAGTGCAAAGCCAAAGAGGAAGCCAAAGCCCACACCCTGGTCGCCGCCGGATACGACGGCTCGTCACCCGACTCCGAAGCCTACTCGTCCATCTTCTTCCAGAACGCCAATAACTCCGTGCGCGTCACCGACGACTTCATGTACGCCGTCGTTCGCGACACCGACTTCCAGACTCGCGCCGTGAAAGACGGACGCCCCATCAAGACTTACAAGGCCAAAGAGCTTCTGCAGAAGCTTTCCGAAGCCACCTGGCAGTGCGGCGATCCTGGCATGCAATTCGACACGACGACCAATCGCTGGCACACTTCGAAGAACACTGCCCGCATCAACGCCTCGAACCCGTGCTCGGAATACATGTTCCTCGACGATTCGGCCTGTAACCTGGCCAGTCTCAACTTACTCAAGTTCGCGCCCAACGGCACCTTCAACGTCGAAGCTTATCGCCACGCCGTCGATGTCCTGATCACTGCGCAGGAAATCCTGGTCGATAACGCCGGATATCCCACCGAGATGATCGGCAAGAACTCGCACGACTACCGTCCGCTCGGCTTGGGCTATGCCAACCTGGGCGCCCTGCTGATGGCGACCGGACTCCCCTATGACTCCGACGCCGGACGCGACTACGCCGCCTGTGTAACTGCCATCATGTGCGGCCAGGCCTACTTACAGTCATCGAAGATCGCCGAACTCTGCGAGCCGCTGACTCCGGCCACCGAAGCCACCAAGAAAGGCCTCGCCGAAAACAATCTGGGAGAGAAAGTAACTCCCGGAGCCGCCTGCCCCGGCTGGTACATCAACCGCGAGCCATTCCTCGACGTAATCAGAATGCACCGCGCCTCGGTGAATAACATCAACAAGACGAACGTCCCCGCCCCGCTCTACGAAGCCAGCAAGCAATGCTGGGACGAAGCTCTCACTCACGGCGAAAAACACGGCTACCGCAACTCCCAGGTCACAGTCCTGGCCCCCACCGGCACCATAGGCTTCATGATGGACTGCGACACTACCGGTGTGGAGCCGGATCTTGCTTTGGTCAAGTACAAGAAGCTGGTGGGTGGGGGGATGATTAAGATTGTCAACAATACCGTGCCTACGGCTTTGTTCAAGTTGGGTTACTCGCATACCGAGGCGGACGGCATCGTTTCTTACATTGACGCGACCGGAACCATCGAGGGCGCGCCTCATATTAAGGACGAGCATCTGGCGGTGTTTGATTGTTCGTTCAAGCCGGCCAAGGGGACTCGCTCCATCAATTTCATGGGGCACTTGAAGATGATGGCGGCGGCGCAGCCGTTTATCTCGGGAGCGATTTCGAAGACCGTCAATCTGCCCGAGAACGCATCCGTCGAAGACATCATGGAAGCCTATCTCCAGGCCTGGAAGCTGGGTTTGAAGGCGGTCGCCATCTATCGCGACGGCTGCAAGAAGTCGCAGCCCTTGTCGGCGGCCGGCACTTCCACCGCGCTCTCGAAAAAAGGAGACGCGCTGGCCGCGACCGTCGCGCAGGAAGAAGAGAATCTCAATGGGCCTCCGCGAGCCGTGCGGCACAAACTGCAGGCGGAGCGCCGGTCGATCACCCACAAATTCAACGTGGGCGGACACGAGGGTTACATCACCGTCGGCCTCTATCCCGACGATAGCGTGGGCGAAATATTCATCACCATGGCCAAAGAGGGATCGACGGTCAGCGGCCTGATGGACAGCTTCTCCTGCGCCGTCTCCATCGCATTGCAACACGGTGTCCCGTTGAAGCTGCTGTGCGAGAAATTCGCCCACACCCGCTTCGAGCCCAGCGGTTGGAGCGGCAATCCGGACATCGGATTCGCCAAGTCAATCATGGACTACATCTTCCGCTGGCTGGACCTGCGGTTCTCGACCGGCCAGCAGCAGATGCTGTTCGAAAACCTGAGGATGCGTCCAACCGGCACAAGCTCGCAACCCTCCGAAATCGGAGACCTGAACGGCGCGGCGGAAGCCGGAGGGGCGAAGTCCGACGCCGGACGTCCAGGTTCGGTGCACGTCGCCAACGCGCTTTCGGGGATCATCGACTTAGGCGATGCTCCGACCTGCAGCTTCTGCGGCAGCATCATGACCAGAAACGGAAGTTGCTACAGGTGCATGAGCTGCGGAAGTACGAGTGGGTGCAGCTAAAGAAGGTTTCAAAGTTTCAAGGTTGCAGAGTTTCAAAGACGTTGAGGGTCCCCATCCTAATGCGCGCTTTGCGCTAGGGTGGGGAGTTGCAAGGGAATGTCGATATTCGGGAACCCGGCGAAATCGCTCTTCTATTCAGGGGGCGCGAATTATATGCCGGTCTCCGATCTGGCAGCCGCGACGGCCTGGTACAAGAAGACGTTTGGAGTTAAGCCGGTGAACATCGCGCTTGACGATGGTGAGGATTGCGTCGCACTGGGGTTTGACGAAGAGAGTTGCCTGTTTGTGTTGGGTCCGCAAGGCAAGAGTTCGGGAGAACTCACCGCCCGTCTGTTTACTGCAAAGCTGCGAAAGTCGCGCGACTACCTGCTCTCGCAAGGAGTATCCGTCGGAGAGGTCCAGCAAGACGGCCAAGGGACACATTTTTTCAAGGCGTGTGACGTGGAAGGAAATCTCATCGAGATTTCCGAGGAGCCGTAAAGGTTGTTCCGTTGTCATTCCGACCGGAGGGAGGAATCTGCATTCCCCGACGCGGCAAGGGATTTTCTCGACACGACTCCCGCGGACACTGGCCCGAAAGTGGTCTAGGCAGAGTTACTAAGCAGGAATACAACGTTGCTTGACTGTGAGGGGGTTACGGGATGCCGTGGCCCTTTTTTTTCAGGCCGGATCCCCTATGCGGTTCTGTCAGGAGGGAATTATGCGATCGAGGTTATGCATCCTCTGATGTTCTGGGTTTCGTGGACTTTGGGCAGCTTTCCTCCATAATCGTCGAGAAATGGCCGTGTTTCGAGAATATCGTACCAAGCCAGCATTGGCTTAGGCAGCGCATGGATGAACTGGAGAAGGCACGGAACTTCATCGCTCATAACCGGATGCTTTTGCCCAGTGAGTTTCAGCGAGTCTATCTTTACATCGCGGATTGGAATAGAGCTATCGGCCTGTAGACGAAAAGTGGGCGCACTCCATTTGATTGCGATCAGTCATTCTGATATTGTTTGCGCCCGTAGCTGGTAGTCCGGACACAAAGTACTCGGGCCCCATCGCAGGAAGTTAGTGGTAAGGTTTATCACTGAACCTGACCTCCAGTGCCCGCTCCTCCGAGTGCCAGCCGCCGGCCCCATGGGAACCCAATGTTATCTGATCGCCCAGATGTCCGCCCTAAAAGGAGGAGTTGATGAAAACCAACCTGATTTGTATGCCGTTGGCCGTGTTGTTAATTGCGACGGCAGGAGCTCAAGAGACGCGTCCAAGGGTTGCCATTAAGACGTTCGAGAATCCAGCAAACTTTTCTCAGTCAACAATCGGGGATGGCCTGACGGACATTCTCACAACGGAACTACAGAACACAGGTAAGTTTACTGTTCTCGAACGTGCAAATGTGGACGAACTGACCAAGGAAATGAATTTTGGCAACACGGAATACGCAAAGAGCCCTTCTTTTGCGCAGAAAGGAAACATGCTCGGGGCGCAGTACTTGCTGATGGGTAAGGTTACAAATTTCAGCTACGCCGAGCATCTAGGGAAGGAGCAGAAAATAAATCTTCTAGGGCCGAACACGATAGAGACCATCTATCTCCAACAAGCAGACGTGCGAGTTGATTTCCGCCTAATAGATGTCAGTACGGGGGAGACCGTCATCTCGCAGCCAGGAGAGGCTCACAAAACGGACAAGAGTCGGGTCTCGGAGATGGACACCTGGTATCGTTGCACCACGTCTGGATCGATCACCGCAGAGACATCTTCAAGTTTGATCGGCAGGGCGACGATCGAGGCCGTCAAAGACATTGTCCGCAAATTAAATACTCTTTCGGCGACTGTTCGCGAACGCAGCGCAGGCGGGACCTTAAACGCGAGCGTCCAGAATCTAGAGACCGCTAGAGGGCAGATCGTCGCCGAAGAGGGAGGAGGTCTGTGGATCATAGGTGGAATCGGCAGCGCTAACGGTCTTCAGAAGGGGGACCGGCTTACACTATCCCACGAGAGTGTCGTGAAAGACAAAGCTGGTAAGGTCGTATATAGAAAGCCTATAAGTGTCGGCATGATGGAAGTCACTGATGTGAGCCAACCGGATCACGCTGAGGCGAAGCTCCTCCCGAGCCTAAACGGCGTGCCTGCTAATCCACAGACAAATGATGTCGTTAGCGTGGACACGGGCTATGCGCGTAATTTGCGCGGCGGAACAAGGAGCGTGATGTCGTCCGCGGCCACTTCTGCGCCGTCTGTCGGTGGAACTGTGGCTGGGCCCAATCCACAGATGGAACAATTGTTAAAGCGGGCGGACAGCTATACGGGAGACAAGTTTTGGGCGCAGGCCCTGGACGAATATCAGCGGGCCGCTGCTATCAATGCCAGCGACCCTCGCGTGATACAGGGACAAGCAATGTCCCACTACATGATGGGAGACTTCATCGAAGGTGACGAGAGCGCGGACAAGCTACTTCAGAGAGGGTCCCCATTCACAGTGCCTGTTGCGCACTATCACTCCATGAGTCTGTGCACGGGGCAACTCACC
Source organism: Terriglobia bacterium (assembly GCA_963832635.1). Taxonomy (GTDB): domain Bacteria; phylum Acidobacteriota; class Terriglobia; order Terriglobales; family Acidobacteriaceae; genus DATFTE01. The sequence continues at coordinate 118,607 of CAWHVH010000015.1, forward strand.
ATCCAGAGAGGGCGGCTAGCGTTTGTGAGTGACAAGTCGGATGGTTTCGATGTTGGGGCCGCCGGGCTCGCAGCGGTCGAGGTGCGTAAGCTCTCAAAGCCCATGATGGCAAATGAAAAAGCCCCAGATTGGCCCGTTTTGGAAATTGTCTGGCGGGATTCTGGTGGTCATGAGAAAAAATATCAGATGCTTCCCTACACGTACTCGAAGCAGCAAAGCCTCACTGGTAGGAACTTTGCATCAGCATTCCCGATGGATGATAGCGACGTTCGGATGGTTCAAAAACTTGAACAGTCGATGGCTACAATGATCCAGGGATACGTCAAGTAGTAGGAATTGCGTTGCACTTCTCCATACCCTCAGCGGCTAAAGCCGGTCTTCGCAGAGGCCGGATTCGTAGCGCTGCAGCACTGCGCCACCCCAACCCCACGGTGGAGGGTCGGGAGTGCGGGAGCGGGATGGGGCACTCCCTTCCGTTTGTCGGAGTCGGGGCTTACCCAGCGCTGAAGCGCTGGGCTATTTTCGTGACGCCCCTCCGGGGCTGTTTCTGGTCGCACTGGAGAACTGCAGATTCCTCGCCTTCGGCTCGGAATGACAATGTTGTTTGGAGTTTCGAGGTCGCTGGCGGATGAAGCCGGTCATCTTCGTGTTTGGGTCGCAGCGATGAAGCGCTGGGCCACCGCAAGCGCAAAGCCCCACTTCTCGCAAAAGGCGCGAGAAATGGGGCACCCGTCGGGCTTAGTTCTGCCCGGTGAACTCCGCCAGCTTTCTTAGCTTCACTGTTGGGTCATTGGAGACGTCTTGCTGCAGCCATCCCAGGTGGCCGGCGCCGTAGATCACGAGCACCCGCTCGTCCGGAGAGTCGATCAGCTTGACGATGTTGTGATAGATGCGGATGTTCCTCTCATACCAGGCGGCCAGGAGATCCGGTCCGGCGTAATCCGAGGGATCTCCGTAGGGCACGAAGGCGTAATAGGTGGCGATGCCTTTCGCCGACATGGCGTCGGAATTCAGGTACTCGAACATTTCGAGCACGGTGTGCGAGTGCAGGAAATTGCCCTCTTCTTTTACCTCCACGCCGGTGGCCGCCTCCATCGCCTGAAACTTGTCGCCCAGGCCGTTGGCCTTCGCGTAGTTGACGACGCGTCCGTAGGGGAAGTCTGCCTCTTCATCGACCGGGTAGACGGCGTGCTGGCCCAGTTCTTTGGCCAGCCGGTATCCGATCTGGTCGATCTCGTTGGGCGAGAGCGTGTACTTTCCCGCAAGGTAGTCGGCATACTCGCGCGCGACCCGCGGGCTGCCCACATCCGCTTCGATCGCAATTTTGGTGGGATGAAACCGCTTCAACACTTCGAGCAGCTGCGCGATTTCCTGCTGGCGCTTGGGCGACAGCACATCGTCGGCCTGCATGTTGTGGATGTCGCGTCCCGGATTTGCCATGTGATACGTGCCCAAGCACCAGAATCTCGGGCCGCGCCTGCGCCCAGCAAGCAAGCGGGACCGCCAGCAGCGCCAGAAACAAAAAGATCCTCCGCATAGATCCTCCGCTTGTACGTACGAGGCTTTGCGGAGCGAAGTTCCCACGGGCGCGAGGTGTGTCCACGGAGACAAGGAGTTGCTCGAGAAACCTGGGTGAAAGGATCCGTGTCCGCGCGGCGCAGGACGGAGATTGCAAGAATTGCTGCATGCGCTCCGGATGCTTTTGACGGGAGCGGGCGGGGGTATTACGTCCGCGAGGGCGATACCTCGGCGGCTGAAGGTTCCCAGGGCGCGGGAACAAACTGCGGATTCCCGTCGGTCCTAGCGGGGGTGCGGCGGAGTTTCGGGCGCTTTGTCCGCGGCATCGTTCAGCCGGGTGTCGGTCGCGATCCAGTTCAGCTCCCAGGTCTTGCCGCCATCGTCAGAGAACGACTGTTCAAAATGGCAGGAGTTGGGAGTGATCTCGGAGATCACAAAGCGAACGTAGATGGCACGGCCGTTCAGAGTTTCCTGATCGAAAAATTCGCCGCGTCCACGCTTGAACTCGCCGATGGTGGGTGGGCTGATGGTGCCGCCGCTGCTGTTGGCAAAATTGAGGCTCCACTGGTGGGATTCGGGATTGTACAGACGCAACGACAGACCCTCAATGTGACCCGCCGGGCCATCGACCTCGAGCTCCACCAGGTTGGCCCGGCCCTTCCAAACCTTGCGGACGAGCGTCGTCCCCTCATACTGGACCCAGGTGGTGGAGCCGGTTAAGGGATGCAGGCGGCGCGACAGCCGAGTTCTCCAGGTGCCAATCTCGAAGTCAAAATCGTGTTGCCCATCCCGTTCCCTCGGCGAGTGTTGCAGTGCGGTTTGGGGCGCATCGGAATTCTGCTGTGCGAGTCCCGGAAACGGCTGCAAGATGACGATCAGGCTGCACACTAGAAGATATGCGCGAACAGATTTCAGTCCGTTCATCCCTGCCTTCCTGGTCATTCGTCTGCCGGTCCTCCTCAGCAGGACGCATATTCGTGTGCGAATCCTTTGTCCCGAAGGAAGAATGAAGCACGGAGTGGTTGCTCACAATAACCACTTTACCGAGTCCGCATATAGCCACTCGGAAACGCCGGTGCGGGCATTCGGCGGGGGCGGGACGGGGCTTCACCGCGCGTGGGCCTGGATTCTCGCCGACCGACCGTCCGGCCTGCAAATTTGCCATCTGGAAAAATTACAAACGCCTGCAACAACTGGACTTATCCGTGTGATCACGGTCACACCTGCGAGTGCTTAGTGTCACGGCTGGAAAGCCTACCGGGGCCGACACTGAGCCTAGAGGAAAAGTGAGGAAACGGTCATGATGCTCGCGTACCGGCTCGTCCGCCTGATCGAGAACCACTCCGACACGCTGGCCAGCGGCTTGCTTAAGAAAGTGCAGGGCTCGGAGTGCACTTCGGCCTACCACCAGGTGCCGCCCGAAGAACTGAAACAGCGCGTCTACGAAATCTACCGCCACCTGGGCGACTGGCTGCTCGGCAAGACCGAATTCGATATCGAAAAACGCTATCTGGAAATCGGCATGCGCCGCGCCCAGCAGCAGGTGCCGCTCAGCCAGGTCACCATGACCATCATTTTTACCAAGGAAAATCTGTGGGACTTTCTCAAGAGCCAGTCAGTCCTTGATCGTCCCACCGAGGTGTTCGGCGAGCTCGAGATGCTGCAACTGCTCGACAAGTTTTTCGACACAGCCATCTATTACGCCTCGGTGGGTTACGAGCGCGCCTGTGAGCCGATGGCCACGGGCAAGAAGAGCTAAGGAGACCGCAAGCCATGTCGTGGGAGATCGAATACAAGAAGAAACTCCGCACTCCGGATGAAGCCCTGCGCTCGGTGCAATCGGGGATGCGGGTTTATATCCAGCCGGGATGCGCCGAGCCCGAAACCCTGGTCGAAGCCCTGCTGCGCCGCGCCCCCGAAGTCAGCGACGTCGAGATCGTCCACATGATGACCATGGGCGCCGCGCCCTATGTCGCTCCCGAAATGGCCGGCCACTTCCGCCATAACGCGATCTTCATCGGAGGCAACGTACGCCAAGCCGTCAATGACGGCCGGGCAGACTACACCCCGGTGTATTTGAGCGAGATCGAGGAATTGTTTGAGAGCGGGGCCATGCCCATCGATGTGGCGCTGGTGGAATTGTCGCCTCCGGATGCGCACGGGTTCTGCAGCTTCGGAGTCGGCGTCGACACCACGTTGACGGCGGCGAAGTGCGCGCATTATGTGGTGGCCCAGGTAAATGATCAGATGCCACGCACCTATGGCGACAGTTTCATTCATGTTTCGAAGATCGATGCCATCGTGGAATCGTCGCGCCCGCTGTGCGCGATGAAAAAGCCGGAAACCACCGACATGCACGTTGCCATCGCACGCAACGTCGCCGGTCTGATCGAAGACGGCTCGGTATTGCAAACCGGCATCGGCGGAATTCCGGACGCGGTGCTGCCCTTCCTGACGGATCGCAAGGACCTGGGCGTGCACAGCGAACTCGTCTCCGACGGTGTGATGCCCCTGATTGACGCCGGCGTGATCACGGGTGCGCGGAAAAACTTCAAACCCCGCAAGATCATTCTGGGTTTTGTGCTGGGCAGCAAGCAGATGTTCGAATATGTGGATGACAATCCGATATTCGAGTTTCATCCCACGGCGTACACCAACGATCCGGCGCTGATTGCGCGCAACGACAAGATGGTGGCCATTAATTCAGCCTTGCAGATCGACTTGACCGGGCAAGTTTGTTCCGACTCGATCGGGACTTATTTCTATAGCGGAATTGGCGGCCAGGTGGATTTTCTGCGCGGAGCCTCGCGTTCGAAGGGTGGCAAGGCCATCATCGCGCTCTCATCGACGGCGAAGAACGGGACCATCTCCCGCATATCTCCCATGCTCGATCCGGGAGCGGGGGTGGTGACTTCACGCGGATTGATTCGATACGTGGTGACGGAATACGGGGTGGCGTACTTGCACGGAAAGTCGATCCGGGAGCGGGCGAAAGCGTTGATCGAGATCGCGCACCCCAAGTTTCGCGAGTTCCTTTACCAGTATTGCGAAAAAACCAAGTGGCTGCAGAGGCCACAAGCCGTACCGACAGCGGTAACGAGGTGACTATGGCAGGTCAAGCGCGTGGGAAAGTCACGATTGATGTGGAAGAGTGCAAAGGTTGCGGACTGTGCGTGGAAAGCTGTCCGCCGAAATGCCTGGAGCTGCTGCCGGAGTTGAGCGCATACGGAGTGCATCCGGCGCACTACACCGGGCACGACTGCACCGGCTGCGGCATTTGTTTCTACTGCTGCCCTGAGCCGGGGGCGATCACTGTGTACCGTCTGCCGGCGCCGCGCAAGGCGAAGCAAGGAGAAGAACATGCGGCAACTGTGTAAAGGGAACGTGGCGGTCATCAAGGGCGCGATTCTGGCGGGCTGCCGCGCCTATTACGGTTATCCGATTACTCCGGCCAGCGAGATCGCCGAGTCTGCGGCGCTCTACATTCCGCAGGTGGGCGGGACGTTCCTGCAGGCGGAGAGCGAGGTCGCCGCCATCAACATGGTGTACGGCGCAGCTGCGGCCGGGATCCGCGTCATGACCGCATCCTCTGGTCCCGGCCTCAGCTTGATGCAGGAAGGCATGTCCTACCTCGCGGGCGCCGAGTTGCCGTGCGTGGTTGTTGATGTGGTGCGGGGCGGGCCGGGGCTGGGCAACATCGCCCCCGAGCAGAGCGACTACTTCGCCGTGGTAAAGGGCGGAGGCCACGGGAACTACCGCAATTTCGTGCTGGCTCCGGCCTCGGTACAGGAGATGGCGGACCTGACAATCCTGGCCTTCGAGCTGGCTGACAAATATCGAAATCCCGCGGTGGTGATGGCGGACGGTTTCATCGGACAGATGATGGAGCCGCTCGATCTCGAGTACCGCGAGATCGTGGCGCCTCCGAAACCCTGGGCGGTGAAGGGAACTCCTGAAACGCGGGCGAACTTGATAAGTTCCATCTACCTGGAGCCGGATCAACTGGAAGAGCATCAGCGAAAGCTGGAGGCGAAGTACATCCGCGGTCATGTGGAAGCGCGCCACGAAGTCTACGAGACCGATGACGCAGAAGTGCTGCTCGTGGGATACGGAATTGTGTCGCGGGTGCTGCGCTCAACCGTGCAAGGGTTGCGGAAAGATGGATTGAAGGCAGGCTTGTTCCGTCCCATTACGTTGTGGCCGTTTGCGTCGCAGGAGTTGGTCAAGGCGGCGGCAAAGGTGCAGAAGGTGATTGTGGTCGAGTTGAGCAACGGGCAGATGGTGGAAGACGTGCGTCTGGCGCTCGATGGCAAAGTGCCCGTGGAATTTTACGGGCGCGTGGGCGGGAATGTGCCGTCGGTCGAGGAGTTGCAGGCACAGGTGATGGAGCGGGTGGTGGCGGGCGTCGAGGGTTAGCCAAACCGTAGAGTGGATCCGAACGCAGCGTCCCTCCACTCCGCTTCGCTCCGGTCGGGATGACAGAGTTTCTCAATCGCAAGAGGGAATCATCATGGCAGACGAGAAGGTTGGGACTGAGGAAGTGGTGGTGAGCAACAACGGCTACGAACTCCTTCATCAGAAGTCGGAGATTTTCTACGATTGGTATGAGCGCAAGTCGGAGCTGCAGGGGCAGACCCACTATTGTCCGGGTTGCGGACACGGCGTCGCGCACAAGCTGATTGCCGAGGCGTTGCAGGAAATGGGCGTGCAGGATGACACCATCTTCGTCAGCCCCGTGGGCTGTTCGGTGTTCGCCTACTACTACTTCGACGTGGGCAACGTGCAGGCGGCGCATGGGCGCGCGCCGGCGGCGGCGACGGCGGTGAAGCGGTCGTGTCCGGGAAAGATCGTGATTTCCTACCAGGGCGATGGCGATCTGGCGGCGATCGGGACGGCGGAAATCGTGCACGCGGCGAATCGCGGCGAGAAGATCACGGTCTTCTTCATCAATAATGCGATCTACGGCATGACTGGCGGGCAGATGGCGCCGACCACGCTGGTGGGTGAGAAGAGCACGACCTCTCCCTGGGGCCGGCGGCCGTGGAATGAAGGCTTTCCGCTGCACGTCTCGGAACTGCTCGCGACGCTCGAAGCCCCGGTCTACATTGAGCGGGTGGCGCTCTCCGACAACAAGAACATCATGAAGGCGCGGCGCGCGATCAAGAAGGCGCTGGAGATTCAGAAGGCGGGCTCAGGCTTTTCGTTTGTCGAGATTCTGTCGCCATGTCCCACGATCTGGGGAAAAGATCCGGTGGCTGCGAAGCAATGGATTGTGGATAAGATGATCCCGGTCTATCCTCTGAATGTATTTCGCGACCGCGCGCCCGAGATGCCGGCCGCGGTGACCCCGCCGCAGCATTCGGTGGCGGACGTGCTCGAGATCAACTCGACCAGTTCCCACGCAAATGAAACTGTGAAGCATGCGCATCACTTCAAAACCTTCAGCATCAAGGTCGCGGGCTTTGGCGGGCAGGGTGTGTTACTGCTCGGCCAGTTGCTGACCGAGATGGGGATGCGCGAGGGCCTGGATGTCAGCTGGCTGCCGTCGTATGGTCCGGAGATGCGCTTCGGGAGCGCGCACTGCCATGTGTGCCTGTCGAAAGAGACGCGTGGGATCGCCGCTGATTTCGCATCCCGATGCGCTGATCGCGATGAACGAACTGTCGCTGCGGAAATTCGCGCCGCAGGTGGCGAAGGGTGGACTGATTCTCTATAACCGCGAAAGTCTGCCCGAGGATTTTGCGGTGCCAGCGGGAGTGCGCGTGCTATGTATCCCGGCGTCGGCGATGGCCGACAAACTGGGATCCACCAAAGTGACGAACATCATCATGATGGGCGCGCTGCTCGAAGAGACCGAATGCCTGGCGCCGGGGACGGCGATGGGCGTGATCGAAGACAAGGTCAAGAAAGTGGAGTTGCTCGAGACCAACCGTAAGGCGCTGGCGGCGGGACGACGATTCATCGACGAACATGCGCATGAAGAGGCGCTGAGCCAGCCGGACGGGTACGCGCAGTAAAAGCAGTAGTTAGTAGCTAGTACCTAGTACCCAGGAAAAGCCTAGCGGGACTCGAGCAACCGCACCCTCCCGAGGAAAGCGAGATTCGCTCCTGGCTTCGGGTCGGAATGACAATATTCTCAGGGTTCGAGAATCCGCACCCTTTTTCTATCGTCCTGACATTTGTGGGTCGTTCGGCCTTTTTCGTCATCCAATTCTTTGACAGACGTTCTGCTTCCCGGCGTTTCTGGTCCCGGCTGAAGGACTGCAATGTGGATTTTCGAATATTCCTATCTACATAAGGAGTTTCAGGCATGAGTGTTTCTACGCAAGACGTATTGACAGAGGAAAAAGCAAAGACCCTAAAGACACCGGCGTATGCGGCGCAGTCGGCGACTTCTCCCGTGGCTCCGTTCACGATCGAGCGGAGGGAACCGGGGCCGCATGATGTTTTGATCGACATTCTTTATTGCGGGGTGTGTCATTCCGACATTCATCAGACACGCAATGAATGGGACAACTCGACTTTTCCCATGGTGCCGGGACACGAGATCATCGGCAAAGTTGGAAAGGTCGGCAGCGAGGTTAAGAAGTGGAAGGCCGGAGATACCGTCGGTGTCGGATGCTTCGTCGATTCCGACCGCACCTGCGCAGAGTGCAAGGCAGGCGAGGAGCACTTTTGCGACAAGCTGAGCCAGACCTACAACAGCTTCGAGCAGGACGGAAAGACTCCGACGTTCGGCGGCTATTCCACTCGCATCGTGGTCGACGAGAATTACGTGCTGCGCATTCCGGACGGCCTGCCTCTGCAGGGCGCGGCGCCGCTGCTGTGCGCGGGAATTACCACCTATTCGCCACTGCGTCACTTCGGCGTCAAGAAAGGTGACAAAGTCGCCGTGGTCGGTCTGGGTGGCCTGGGTCACATGGGCGTGAAACTGGCGAAGGCGCTGGGCGCGCACGTGACCGTGTTGAGCCATTCTCCGAACAAGAAGGAAGACGCGTTGCGCCTGGGCGCAGACGACTTTCTGGCGACGCGAGACGCCTCGGTGTTCGAAAAGAATGCCGGCCGCTTCGACTTCATTCTGGATACGGTGTCGGCGACGCACGATTACAACCTGTATCTGAATATGCTGCGGCGCGACGGAACGATGGCGCTGGTGGGAATGCCGGATCCTTCTCCGCTGTCGCCGGCATCGCTGGTTCCCAAGCGGCGGCGGCTGGCGGGATCGATGATCGGAAGCATCCGGGAAACGCAGGAGATGCTGGATTTCTGCGGCAAGCACGGCATTGTTTCCGACGTGGAAGTGATTCCGATCCAGGGAGTCAATGAAGCCTACGAACGCACCATCAAGGGCGACGTTCGCTACCGTTTTGTTATAGACATTGCCAGCCTGAAGTAACTTTGTGCGGGCCTCGCGGCTTCCTTCCGCCAAGGAATAAGCAGGGGGCCCGTACCTTTCTTCGGCAACCTTCTCACTTTTTTCCTACTCCTACGTCTAAATGAGGGACTTGTCTCCACACCCGGGTTCGTGCGCCCGACGATGGCGTGAAGAATTGTGGAACGGCACGGTATGAAAATGCGTATCACGAACTAACCGGTGGTGTAGCAAGGGGTAGGGGCCGGTGGGGAACCGATTCACGGGCAAGGTGTCCGGTTCGGGAGGGATGGTTATGGAAAATGGGAGAAATGGCGGCAACGGTGTGAAGAACCTTCCGGGCAGCAATGATCCGCATGTGCAGGAAGTGGTGCGGGCGGCTCACGAAGAGCTCAGGCAGTTGATGCGGCAGCGGGCCGACATCATGAAGAGAATCGGCACGGTTAAACAGACGATTGTCGGTCTGGCGAATCTGTTTGGCGACGAAGTGCTGAACGACGAACTGCTGGAACTGGTAGATCGCAAGAGCGGCGGGCGTCAGCCCGGATTCACGAAAGCGTGCCGCATGGTGCTGATGGAGGCGGATCACCCGTTGGGGGCGCGCGAAGTGTGCGAGCAAATCCAGAAGCGGGTGCCGCCGGTGCTGCTGCGACATAAAGACCCGCTGGCTTCGGTGACCACCGTATTGAACCGGCTGGTCGAGTACGGCGAGGCGCGAGCCGTGGTGCGCGAGAACGGACGGCGGGCGTGGCAGTGGGTGGCGGATCCGGCGAGCCGTCCCGTGGTCGACGGCAGCGTATCGATGCGCGGGATCTGAACCGGCTGGAGTTCGCAACTGTTAGGGAGACGCAGCGGAGCTGCGTGTCGACAGTAACCAGTATCCAGTACCCGGAAAACTCTTAAAGCGCGGAGATCGCTGAGAACGTCCGCGGAGTGCGCGGAGGCTCGCCGCTCCCGCGCTTCTTCTTTGATTCCTCAGGTCGGCAACAGCATGCCTTTTTCCAGATGACGTATGACGTGCGCGTAGGACGCGGCGTGCGGGTCGTGGGTGACCATCACGATGGTCTTGTTGAAACTCTCATTCAATCGCTTGAGGATTTCAAGAATTTCGGTGGCGGAGTGGCTGTCGAGATCTCCCGTGGGCTCGTCGGCGAGCAGCAAGGTCGGGTCGCTGACGATGGCGCGGGCGATGGCGACGCGCTGTTCCTGTCCACCGGATAACTGCTTGGGCAGATGGTTGATGCGTTCTTCGAGGCCGACTAGCTTCAGTGCCGTCATGACGTGATCGCGGCGCTGCTGGGCGTTGAGCTTGGTGAGCAGCAGCGGCAGTTCGACGTTCTCGAAAGCGGTGAGGACGGGGATCAGGTTGAAAGTCTGGAACACGTAGCCGATGTGTTCATTGCGCCAGCGGGCCGATTGCGCGTCGTTCAAGCGAAAAATATTATCGCCAAGCACCAGCAATTCGCCGGAGGTGGGACGGTCGATGGCGGCGATCATGTTCAGCAGCGTGGTCTTGCCGGAGCCCGAAGGGCCCATGAGGGCGAGAAATTCTCCCTGGGCGATTTCGAGCGAGACATCCTCGAGTGCCTTCACTTCGAAGGCATCGCGCCTGAAAACCTTGCCGACGTTGCGGGCCTGGACGATTTTCGTCTGAGTCGCGGTATTCCGAGTTACGGTAGCAGTGCTCATGATTGTCCTTTGACCTTGATCTTCTCGCCATCTTTCAGGTTGGGCGGACCGGAAGTGATCACGTCTTCGCCCCCGTTCAATCCGCTCACTAGCAGGCCGCCGCTGCGCTGCGCGACAATTTGCACTTCGCGCATCAGCGCCTTGCCGTTGTAAACCACGAACACAACTTTCTTGCCGTCATGGTCGCGCACCGCCGTGGTGGGCACGAACACGCCCGCAGGCTTGGCGGTGTCGGCCTTCTTCTCGTCCGCGAGGAACTTGACGGTGGCATTCATCTCGGGACGCAGGTAGGAATCGGGCTGAAGGATTTGCACCTTGACCTGCACTGTCGCTTTCTGGCGATCGGCTTCGGGAGAGATCTCGGCGATCTGGCCGTTGTACTTGCGGTCGGGAAAGGCGTCAGTGGTGACGATGCCCTTCTGGTGCGGGTTGAGCTTCGAGAAATCGTCCTGGGCAATGTCGAGTTCCACCTGCAGGTCATTCAGATCGGCGAGGGCAACGACTTGGCCTTGCGGACCTCCGGCGGCGCCGCTGGCGAATTGCGCCGTGACCAGTTCTCCTTTTTCCGCCGTGCGCTCAAGAATGGTTCCTGTGACCGGGGCGCGGATGACGGTAGCGTCGAGCAGAGACTTGGCGTAGGCTTCGGCGCCCTGGGCCTGCAGAAGCTGGCCTTGGGCGCGCGCAATTTCTTCGGCGCGTGGTCCCAGCTTCGAAAGAGTCAGAGACTGCTGCAGGGAATTCGCCTTCTGCTGATCGGCTTCGAACTTCGCAGTGGCGTCGTCGAGATTCTGCTTCGACATCACGCCTTCGTTGAAGAGATCGCGAGTGCGGTCGAGGGTGATCTTGTCATTGGCCAGCGTGGCCCGGGCTTCGTCGAGATTGTGCAGGGCTTGCTGAATCTCCTGGGGACGCGAGCCGTGTTGCAGTTCTTCGAGATACGCGCGGGCGGCTTCAGTGGCGCCCTTGGCTTGTTCGTATTGGGCGCGGAACTCCTGGTCTTCGAGGCGCACCAAGACCTGGCCTTCTTTCACCTTGTCGCCTTTTTCAACGCCGATCCAGGCAACGCGCCCGGTGACCTTGGAGTTCACGTTGATCTTGTGATGGGCCACGATGTAACCGCTTGCGGTAAGCACCACGCCGCCAACGTCGCCGCTCTCCGCGGTGGCACGCGTAGCCTCGACCTCGGGCACGTCGGGTGACAACAGGCGATAGGCGAGAGCGGAAATTCCGAGAAGCACAATCAGCGCAATTCCACCCAGGATGATGCGTTTCGCCCAGGGGGACGGCTCACCTTCGCCGTTGCTGCGCTGCGTGCGGTCGATGCGCAGGCTCTCCAGGTCGTGATGTTTCGCGTCAATCGGCATGATGGTTCAAAGATGATGCCATATTCAAACGAGTCGCATTTTCCTTAGCCACGCAGCGCTCCCAGAATGTTCTGGCGAGCCGCATGCCATGCCGGAGCCAGTCCTCCAAACAAGCCCATGACCACCGCAAACAGGACGGCGGTCAGCACCACGCCGGTCGTCATTTGCAGGTTGAAGACAACCTCGCTGAAGGTTACGGCGTTGGAGGTACCCGTGGTCATTCCGTTGAAGGGCAGCATGAGCAGGATGCCCACCAGCGCTCCCAGCAACGAGAGCAGCAACGATTCGAAGACGAACGACGTGAGAATGCTGGAGCGCGAGAACCCGATCACGCGCAGCGTAGCGATTTCGCGCCCGCGATAAGCGACGGCGGCATACATGGTGTTCATGGCCGCGAAGCTGGAGCCGACCGCCATGATGATCGCCACAATGATGCCGACGAATTTGATGGGACCGCCCGACTTGGTTTGCGAAGCGTAGTAGTCGGGCTCGAGCATGCCGGACAGTTTCAGGCGCTGATCATCGGAGACCCGGTTCTTGAGCGCTTCGGCGGCCACGGGATCGGTGGCGCGCAGCAGGACGGAGGAGTAGACCGTGCGCTCAAAGTCCGTGGTCAACTGGTTGATGTCGCCCCAGATTTCCGAATCATGCGCAGTGCCGGCACCGTCAAAGATGCCGACCACCTTCCACTGTCCACTCCCGATCTGCATGGTGTCGCCAATATTGGTGCGGGAGAAACGTTGATTGATCGACTTGCTGACCACAACTTCGTGCTCTCCCGGCGTGAACCATCGACCCGCGGCCAGTTTGATCTGGGGACGCATCTCGATACCGAGAGGCGTAAGAAAGCGCGTCGTGACATTCACCTCGCCGGTGCCGTCCCTTCGCGGCAGGACGATGACCAGAATGTCTTCACCGGATGCCAGCGGCTCGCCTTTGCTGTTCTTCGCGACTCCGGGCAATTCCTTCAAGGTTTGCATGGCGTCGCGCGAGACGCCGCCGGCGGAGAGTTCGGACGTCGATCCTTTGCGCAGTACCAGCACATTCAGGGGATCGCCCGTGGTCCCAAAGGCGCGGTTCAAGCCGGCGAGCAGGGCCATAATAAAGATGGCGGTGGCCACGGTCAGTGCGATGCCAAGCGCCGTCATGATCGTCAGCCCTTTGCGCAAGCGCAGGTTGCGGACGTTGTAACTCAGGGGAATTGCCATATTCTCCTTCTTCGCTTCAACCGATGTGGCGCAAACCCTCGACGATGTTCACCTGCGAGGCGTGATACGACGGGATGAAGGCGCTCAAAAATCCCACCAGCGCCGCCACCAGCAAAGCCACCACCACAGTGGGGAAAGTCACGGCCATGCCGGTCATGAATCCGCCTCGCTGCACCATCAGCCAGACCACGACGTAGGCAATCAGTGCTCCCAGGGCTCCGCCTACCATCGCCAGGGAAATGGCCTCTCCAACGAACAATCCCAGAATGCTGTTGCGGGTGAATCCAAGAGTCTTGAGCACGGCCACTTCGCGAGTACGCTCGCGAACCGACATGGCCATGGTGTTGGCGGAAACCAAAAGGATGGTGAACACCACCGCCATGCAGATGCTTAGGATAAAGGCCTTCACGTTGCCCAGCATTTGTACGAAATCCAGCTGGAACGCGCGTTCGGTTTCAGTCTTCGTCGGCTGCGGCGCATTGCGAAATTCCTCGTCAATGGCCTTGGCGACGCGCGGGACGTCGCCAGGACTGTCGACCAGCACCGCGAATACGCCCTCTTCGCCCTTGGCCGGCGCGTAGCCCTCGTCGAGATAGGTCTTGTTGAAATAGATGGCTGAGGTCGTGGTCGGAGCCGTGAAGATCCCGCGAATCGTCAGCTCAAGATTCAGGGGAAAAATGACGCCTTTGATGTTCAGGCGGTCGCCCAGCTTCCAGCCGTGTTTTTTCGCGAGTTCGGAATCGACGATGGCGCCGGCGCGATCGTGCTGCCAGGCTGCCACTTGATCCGCCGGTATTTGGAACTCGGGATAGACCTTGAATAGTTCCTCGGGGTCGGTGGCGAACTGGGCGAAGAAGTTCTCCGGCTTGTCGTCTTTATATTGCCCGCCGAACCACTGTTCATTCACCACCTGCTTCACGCCCGGCACCGAGCGGATTTTGTCGCGGTAGAAGCCAGGAAGGCTAAAGACCAGCGAGACCTTGTGGCGAACCAGCAACCGCTGCGCCGACTCCGTGCTGCCTTTATCGATGTAGAAGCTGCGCCAGATACTCATCATCAGTGTCAGCAACAGCAGCGAAAAGCCGATACTTAGAATAGTCAGTATGCTGCGCCGTTTGTTGCGAAAGGCGTTCTTAGTCACGAATCGGGCCAAAGTCATGATTGAGTTATCCGATGTGGCGCAAGCCATCCACGATATTCGTCTTGGAGGCGTAATACGACGGAATAAAGGCGCTCACGAAACCAACCGACGCGGCAATCAGCAAAGCGAACGACATGGTGGAAGCCGAGACTCTCATTCCGTTCAGGAACAACCCAAACTGCGGGGAGTGCGCCATCCCGATAACCAGTAAAGACGCCGCCAGCGCGCCCAGCAATCCCCCCGCGAACGAGAGGATGACCGCTTCGCTGACGAAGAGTCCAAGGATGGTGCGGCGGGTGAAGCCCAGAGTTTTCAGCACGGCTACTTCCCGGGTGCGCTCACGGATCGACATCGCCATGGTGTTCGCCGAAACCAGCAAGGTGGCGAATACCACCGCCATGCAGATACTAAGAATGAAGGCCTTCACATTTCCCAGAGTGGCGATCCAGCTCAACTGGAAGGCGTGCTCGCTCTCCGTTTTGGTGGGGCGTGGAGAATTGCGAAACTCGTCGTCAATCTCCTTTGCCACCTTGGGCACATCTTCGGGAGAGTCCGCCAACACACCGAAGAAACCGACATGCCCCTTCACCTCGGGGTAGCCCTCGTCGATATAGGTGTTATTGAAATACAGGGAATTTGTGGGCGAAGTTGAGGTGAAAATCCCACGAATCGTCAGCTCCGGATTCACCGGAAAGATGGTGCCCTTGAGATTGATGCGATCCCCGATCTTCCAGTTGTGGCGCTTGGCCAGATCGCTGTCGACCACGCATCCCGCGCGATCGTGCTTCCAGGCCTCCAGTTGATCAGGAGGGATCTTGAATTCGGGATACACGTCGAAGAATTCCTCAGGGTCGGTACCAAACTGCGCGAAGAAATTCTCCGGCTTCTGATCTTTATAGATTCCGCCGAACCAGGTCTGATTCACCACGTGCTCGACGTGGGGCATGGCACGAATCTTTTCGCGGTAATAGGCGGGCAAAAAGAACACCAGGGAGACTTTGTGGCGGGTGATCAGGCGCTGCGCCGACTGGGCGCTGACGTCGGTGCCGTAAAAGGCATGCCAGATCGTCATCATGAAGGTCAGCAGGAGAAGAGAAAACGCGATGCTGACCACGGTGAGCAGGCTGCGGCGCTTGTTGCGGAAGGCGTTCTTTCTTACAAAGCGAGACAGAGTCATGGCAGTTCCTGGAAGACATCGACATGCCGCACCGGCATGACCCCACAATCACTTTCAGGATAAAGGATGAGGCGACACTCCACAACCCTTCCGGAAAGCCTCGCCGGTACGAGGAATTGATGCCGAAAATCATTTTCGGGTGCGCCTGGCACGGCACGCCAGTGGTGATCGTCACGCGACCCTGATGACAAATGTCATTTCGGGTGGACGATGAGTTTGCGCGAGCCGGACAAGACACCGCGGAGCTGTGTCTCTACGGAGGAAATTGTCAGGTCGCAAGAAGCCGCTATCCCCATGAGGAATCGAGAGATTTTCGGGTACTTTCGTAACTCACGATTCGCGCCCAGAGACGCTATCCTAGCGCTATCCCTTCCCCAAAGGACCAAGCCTACCGTCCTCGAAAAGAGGACGAAACCCCGTTCTTCGCGTATGCGAGGCTAGCGAGAAATGTCGAACAAAATCGGGCGTTTTGAAGTACTCAGTGAGATTGTCCAAACCGAGCATGGGTCTGTTTACAAGGCGACTGATCCCGAAAGCGGACAGACGGTGGCTCTGAAGACGTTGAAGCTCGACGTTCTGGGGGACCATGCCACGGCCGTGGTGCAAAGCATTCTGGATGAGGCCGACAGCACCAAGTCGCTCAACAGCCCCAACATTGCGCTGCTTTACGGCGCGGGTGAAATCGACGGCCTGTTCTGCGCCTCGCTCGAGTACGTACAGGGCAACAGCATCGCCACCATGATGGCGCGCAAGGAAGGGTTTTCGATCTGGGATATTCAGGACATCACGCGCCAGACCTCGCAGGGACTGGATCACGCCAATACGCACAAGGTTGTGCACTACAGCCTGGAGCCGGCGAAGATCATGGTGCAGTGGGACGGCACCGTGAAACTGCTGGGTTTCGGAATTTCGATGATGGGAGCCCATGCGGCGCAGGCGTCCGGCCCGGTTCCTGAAGTTCTGCATTACATGTCGCCCGAGCAGTTGCGGGGCGATCCGCTGGACGCGCGCTCAAATTTGTTCACCTTGGGCGCGATCCTCTATGAGATGGTGACTGAGCGCAAGGCGTTCGGCGGAGAAGATGCGGACCAAGTCCGGCAATCGATTCTGGAGATGACGCCGGTGGCGCCGGATCAGATCAATCGCAAAGTGCATCCCGCGTTGAGCGAAGTCGTGATGAAGGCGATTGCCAAGAATCCGGAAGAGCGTTACCAGTCGGGCCAGGAGTTAGTAACTGATCTCGAACGCTGCAAGGAAAGCTCGACGAAGAGTGCGGCCAAGAAGAGTCCTCAGCCCGTGCAGGGCTTGAACATTCCGGGGAACAAGCCGGCGGCGGCGGCTCCAGCCGCGCCAAAGCCGGCGCCCGTGGCAGCCGCTCCTGCTCCACCAAAGCCGAAGCCAGTTCCTGCGCCAGTAGCGCCTCCGCCCGTCGTGCAGGCGCCCGTGACCCCGGTTCTGGAAAAGAAAGTGGCGCCTCCGGCGGCCGCAGCCGTGCCTGAATTTGAGGTCCAACCGCAGCCAGCCCCCGCGCCAGCCGCGCCCAGCAAGGCGGCGGCAGCGGCGGCGGGATGGAACGGCGGCGGCACCACCAACGTGGCCGGCAAAGAAATGCCACGCCTTCCGAAGCTCGATCCGGCGGCACAGTTCATCAGCTCGTGCGTGAAGGCGTCAGTCGATGCTCTAGCCACCGAGCAAGCCAGTCTGTCAGCCGCCACTGTTGAACCGGAAGTCGAGCCGGCGCCCGTACCGGTGGAAGAGCCGCGCAAGCTAAACGTCGATCCGATGATGAACGAGTCGGCTCAGAAAACCGCTGGCGGAGGGCTGAGTTTCTCGGAGATGGACGAGCTGCCTCCTCTGAAAGAGGTCTATATAGCGCCACCGCCGCCAGCAGCCGAGCCTGAGCCCCTGCCGGAACCGTTGCCCGCAACCGTGTTCCGGGGATCGGCGGCACCCGAAAAACCGCGAGTACAGCCGCGGGAGGTGGCCAAGAAGGCGGTGACCGAGATCAAGAAGACGCCGCCGAAGCTGTTCATGTACTCCATCACGGCCGCAGTCGGCGTCATGCTTCTGATCATCGTTGCCATCGCATTTCACATCCACAACGAGAATGCCGACGATGACGGCGGAGGGGCGCCCGCCGCGACGGCTCAGACCCAGCCTGTCGCCCAGGCACCCGCTCGGGTTGCACCGCCGCCCGCCGCGGCGCCAGCTCCGGCGCCCGTAGTCACTCCCGAACCCGTAGCGGCCGAGCCGCCGCAAGTTTCGGTGAAGCCGAGATACAAAGAGAGTAAGAAAAAAGGCGCGAGGACTCCTGCACCCGCACCGGTTGCAATTCCCGGACAGCTGACGGTGAACTCCAATCCGGAAGGAGCACAGATCCGCGTAGATGGCCGCAACGACACTTCCTGGGTGACGCCCTATAACCTGACAGGAATTGCCGCTGGGCAGCACACGATTACGGTCAGCAAGACGGGATATGGCACTGAAACGCGCACCGTGGACGTGGCTTCAAACAGCAAATCGGTGGTGGTGGTGCCGTTGACACAGTTGGCTGCGCAAGCCATGATCGCCAGCGATCCGCCAGGCGCCGCGGTCATCCTTGACGGCAAAGATACCGGCCGGGTGACGCCCACTCAGGTAGCCGTGGAAAAGCCCGGAACGCACACCGTGCTGGTCAGGAAGGCGGGATATCTCGACGAAACCACCACGGCTAACCTGCAATCGGGTCAGACATTCCATTACTCGCCTACCTTGCATGTGCTGGGGCAGACCGACGACATCAAGACGGTCAGCCGGTTCAAGAAAGTCTTTGGCGGCGGCGAGACGGCAGGCATGGGTACGGTGAGCATCAAGACTTCGCCGAAGGGAGCGCAGATCGCGGTCAATCGCCGCATCGTCGACAAGAGTTCGCCAGCAGAGTTCTACCTGAATCCGGGAACCTACATGGTGGACATTTCGCTCTCGGGATACAAGGACATCCACCGCGTCGTCACCGTCGACAAAGGCGGCAAGGTCGCCATCGACGAAACTCTGGAGCACCAGTAGGCTTCGCGCGTTTTTTCCATGGCCCGTTCCCGCCGGAACGGGCCTTTTTCCTTGCCTCCCGCCAGGTTCCACAGCCCCGATCGTAGCCAAGGCCCAGCCCGGAACGGGGATAAGCCGCCGGGCCGTTCTTGTCCTGCCGCAAAGTCCGACGCGGAAGCCGGAGATCAGGTCACCGGACCCGGTGATGACCGTCACAGAAGGGCAGAGGCCAACTCGCGTACAAAAAGGCCACGGAGTGAGGATTCTGTGCCTGGGAGTCGTCCCAATCCATTGTTTGCCGACCTCTGGCGTGCGCTCGAGGATCTGAAAACGTCTCGCCACTATGAGGAGCGCGCCTTTGTGTTCCGCGACGGCGAACCGTGCGCGGGAATCTACCTGCTGGAAAAAGGCGAGATCAATTTGTTGCTGCCGGCGCAGTCCAAGCAGCACCGGCTTTTTGAGGTTGTGGGTCCGGGCGCCGTGCTGGGACTGAGTGAAGCGATGAGCGGATCGCCCCACAAGCTCATGGCCGAAGCCGCACAGCCCGTCGACCTCGCCTACATCGAACGCATGGTCTTCATGAAGTTCTTGAGGAAGCACCAGCTCGTCTGCATGGAGGTCGTTCAGCTGTTAAGCGAAGACCTGCACGGCCTCTACCATCGCTTTCGAGCGATGGCGCCAGTGGAAGGGAAGCCGCGAAAGAGACTCTCCATCGAGCGAGTGCAGTGAACCTCCGTAGACAGCAACAGCCGCCGGACTGGCCGGCGGCCGGTGTTCGGGCGTTGCACCTCGCCTAATAACCTCTTCCGTAAGTTCTCTGGTAGCCGGCGCGGTACCCATCGGAGTACTGCGCGCGGTAGGCGTTCTTGTCGCCATACTCGCGGATGTAGCCGCGATCGGCGTGGTTGCTGCCGCGAGGGTTGGGGTTGAACTGCTTGCCGCGAATCGAGTCTTCGCGGCCCGCCTGCGTTCCATCCTGCAGGCCGTAGTTGTAGGCGTTGCCGCCCGACCAGCGGTTATCACCCGCGGAGCGGTAATCGTCTCCGTCGTCCCGCCGGCCCCAGCGATCATTGAACGCCGCCTGGTAGCCCTGGCGGTATCCGTCGCGGTAGCCGTCCTGGAACGCGGGGAACGGTCCCATCCAATTTTGATATCCGCGGCTGGCGTTGCGCCAGTCCCGGCTCTGGAAATCGTTAGGATCGTTTTCGCGCGCTTCGTGCTGCCCCTGGCGCAGACCATCCTGATAGCCGTTCTGATATCCGTACTGGTGAGCCTGCTGCGGATTGCCGCGACGGCCATAGTCATCGTCGTCGGCAAGTGCGAGTCCGCTTACGATCAGGGTCACCGCGATCACCGCGGCCGCCACTTTCATGCGCTGCGTCATCATTGTTCTCACCATAACTTCCTCCCGCCGGGCTCCTCCGATCCGCTGCATGCCCGGCATCTGTATACGTCGGATGCCGGGTGCTCGCGCAATTGATGCTTGCGAAAAATCGAAATCTTGCGCCTGCAACCTGAAGCGAATCTGAAGACGAATTTCTCAGCAACTTTTTCTGCAACCCGGGGTTCCATGCGCGCGCAAACGGTGCTCCGCCCCAGGTGTTAGACTTTTGAGTTTTCTTCCTTGAGGAGAAGCCATCATGGAAATTCGGCACGTTGGAGTGGTGGGCGCAGGAACGATGGGCAACGGCATCGCGCATGTCTTTGCCCGCAGCGGATATCAAGTGACGCTGTGCGAGGTGGAACAGCGCTTCCTCGATCGCGGCCTGGCGACGATCGAAAAGAATCTGGAGCGCGAGGTCAGCAAGAACAAAATCACAGCCGAGGACAAAGCGGCCACGGTAAAGCGAATCGAGCCGGTGCTTGACCGCTCCCGGCTTTCCGCCTGCGATTTTGTCATCGAGGCGGCTACGGAGAAATTTGAAATCAAGGCGGAAATTTTCCGCGATCTCGACAGGCTTTGCCGCCCCGAGATCGCTTTGGCGTCCAACACCTCCTCGATTTCCATCACCAGAATTGGAGCGCTGACCAAGCGGCCCGACAAAGTCATCGGCATGCACTTCTTTAATCCCGTGCCGGTCATGAAACTGGTCGAGGTCATTCGCGGTCTCGCGACTTCAGACGGAACCTTCGCCGCCGTCCGTGATCTTTCCGTTAAGCTGGAAAAGACTCCCGTCGAGGTCAACGACGCGCCGGGCTTCGTCTCGAATCGCGTGCTCATGCCGCTACTGAACGAAGCCATGTATGCCGTGATGGAAGGCGTGGCCACGCCCGAGGCGGTGGATGAAGTCTTCAAGCTGGGCATGGCGCATCCCATGGGCCCGCTGACCCTGGCGGATTTCATCGGACTCGATGTGTGCCTCGACATCATGCGCGTCCTGCAGGACGGGCTGGGCGATCCCAAATACCGGCCGTGCCCCCTGCTGATGAAGATGGTCGACGCGGGATGGCTGGGGAGGAAGAGTGGAAGGGGATTCTATAAATACTGATTTTCAATTGCCGATTGCCGATTGCCAATTGAAACCCAGGCAAGAGTCAAATTGGAAATTGGCAATTGGAAATTGGCAATGAAAGACGCTCCTATTTACGTGCTGGCTGTGGTGCTCGGCATCGGCGCCGGCATTCTCGATGTCAAAGTCGGAGACCTGCTGCTGACCGCCTTGTTCGTGCTGGCTTCCACCATGTTGCTGGGCGTGCTGCGGCCGCAGCGGCCATGGCGCTGGATCCTGATCGTTGCCGTTTTTGTTCCCCTGCTGCAATTGCTGGCCTATTGGTTTCTCACCGAAAAGCCCTATCGCGCCCAGATCTACGAATCGTTCCTGGGATTCCTGACCGGTATGGCAGGAGCGTACGCAGGCTCGGCGGGACGCCGCGCGGTGGAAGAGATCCTAAAAGACAAATAAGCCGCGCCACTTCGGAAGCTGTCCAATGGTGCGGTGCGGAGTTACTCCAAGGTCTCGGCTAACCCGAAAGATACTTCCGTTTCCACAGCAACCAAGGGTATGCTGCGAGCATGGGAGTGAGTGTCTCGGTGTTGGCGAGCGGCAGCCGGGGAAATAGCGCCATCGTCGCCAGTGCCCGCACGAAGATCCTCGTGGACGCCGGCATCTCTTGCCGCGAAACCTTCAAGCGCATGAAGGCCGCGGGAGAAGATCCGCACTCGCTCTCCGCGATTCTGATTACCCACGAACATTCCGATCACGTGTACGGCCTGGCAGTGCTGGCAAAGAAATTGAAGGTCCCACTCTTTATGACCGGAGCCACCCACCAGGCGTGGGTGCGTTCGATTCGCGATGCCGAGGGCGAGCGTCCGCAGGTCGAAAAACTGGAGCTTTTTCAGGCGGGCTGCCGCTTTCAGGTAGGCGACATCGACATTACCCCGTTCACCATCCCCCACGACGCCGTCGACCCTGTCGGATTCACCTTCCGGGCGGAGGGAGTGAAGTTGGGCTTTGCCACCGATTTGGGCCGTATGTTGGAGAATGTAAAGGACAATCTGCGCCGTTGCGATGTGCTGGTGATTGAATCGAATCATGACATCGAGAGGCTGCGAATCGGCCCCTACCCCTGGTCCGTAAAGCAGCGCGTAGGTAGCCCGACCGGGCACTTATCGAACAGGAAACTCGCGGAATTCTTAAGCGCCGATTATGATGGACATGCATCCTATATTGTTCTGGCACATTTATCTGAACAGAACAATCATCCTGAGATTGCCCGGAAAGAGGCAGAGGATGCGCTCGGCACGCGGCGGGGTCTGCTGTGGAACCGGCTGATGCTTGCGGGACAGGCAGAGCCGCTCGAAGCTATCCGACTGTAGTTTCGGTATGAGTGAGTGCGTTGATCCTATCGTAGGCAAGATTCTGGCGGGCTGGCGGTACGATATTTCCGGCCTGGCGCCCGAGATGCGTGGCGATTATGACGAGCATTTTGCCGCCTGCGAACACTGCCGCTCCCGGCAAAGAATCCATCGCGCCATCGATGTTTCGCTGATTGTGCTGGCCTCGCTTTCGGCAGCGGTCTTCTTACTGGCCTTTGGCGTCATCCGCCACTTCGGTCCCCGCCATGCCTTCTGGCTCGAAATCGCCGCTCTTACCGGCTTTGCGCTTTCCGCGCTCATCTGGCTCGCGGTCGCCATTGCCACGCCCGCACCCATGGCCGTGGTGGATGTCGCCAAAATCGGCGCCCGCCACGTCCACGACCGCTTGCCCGCGGAGATTCGCGAACGCCTGCCTGAAGAATTGCGCCTGAAAATTACCGGCTCCTAAAGGCCGTTTCCTCGCCCTCACGCCGATTTGGCCCGCCCGCACTTACTTCCGCTCAGTGATGCGTTTCTCCCCGTCCCGGCCCTAGCCCCCCTTTGTCCTTAGCGATTTACGCCCAAGAATCGTCGCTCAAAGAAATTTTCCAAGAAAACGCTTGCATTAAATATAGTGTTATAGTTAACTATAACACTATGTCAGTCAGGCACGCTCCTGGAGGGTTGAAGAGCACGCGAGATTTGTCAGCTCGACACCGAGCGCGCCAAAGAGATTTTCCCAACTATTTGAGAAAGAGAAAAGGAGAACTGAGTATGAAAGCACGCACCGCACTTTCCCTCTTTTTTGTTCTGCTGTCGCTCTCGACCTTGGCACTGGCCCAGTCAGACGCGCAGAAATCTTTTGCCGAATTGAAGACTCTCGCCGGTTCCTGGGAGGGCACCTTTGAAGGCAAGCCCATGCAGGCCACACTGCGCGTTACGTCCATGGGGAACACGCTCATGCACGAAATGAAATCGCCCAACCGGCCCGACGATCCCATCTCGATGTTCACCATCGACGGCGACAGCCTGATCATGACTCATTACTGTGACGCCGGCAATCAGCCGCACATGGTCGGAACCGTCTCCCCTGACGGCAAGACTTTCACTTTCGATTTCGTGAGCGCGACCAACCTGCTCAGTTCGCAGGAGGGACACATGCAGCACGTCGTGTTCACCATCATCGATCCCGATCATCACACCGAACTCTGGCAATTCGCGATGGCGGACGGCAAGACCATGGGGGGATTGCTCGTCCTGCACCGCACCAAGTGACCCGCCGAGGGATCCCCGGAACAGAAACCAAATCAATTGAGGAGAATGAATATGAAATCCATTCGCAAGCTGCTATACCTCACTGCTTTGATGTCGCTCTCGGTCGTGGCTTTCGCGCAATCGGACGCGCAGAAGTCCTTCGACAAACTGAAAACTCTGGCGGGCTCCTGGGAAGGCCGGGTGTCCACCGTCCCGCCGGCACCCGACATAGAAGGCAAGCCCATGGAGGTCACGCTTCGCGTAACTTCCATGGGGCACACTCTCATGCATGAGGCGAGAGGCGCTGGAAGGCCGGACGATCCCATTACCATGATCGTCGTGGACGGCGACCGCCTGTTGCTGACCCACTATTGTGACGCGGATAATCGCCCCCGCATGGTAGGCAGGATGTCCGCGGACGGGAAGACCGTGGAATTCGATTTTCTCGACGTCACCGGTAATCTAAAGTACGGTCACATGCAGCACGCCGTGTTCACTACGATCGATGCCAACCACCACACCGAGGAATGGACTTACCTGCAACCGGGAGACAAGCCGGTCGTCGCGCACTTCGACCTGCAGCGGACAAAGTAACGGGAGCGCATCTTTGACAGGCGTTATCTGGAACCCATGACCGACCGTGAGTGGAACGACAATCAACCGATTTATCGCCAGCTTCGCGACCGCGTCGTCGCCATGATTCTCGACGGCGTGCTCAAGGAAGGCGACCCGCTGCCGTCGGTGCGCACGGTCGCGGCTGAATATCGAGTCAATCCGCTCACGGTCCTGAAGGGCTATCAACAACTGGTGGACGAGGGGCTGGTCGAGACCCGGCGGGGACGCGGCATGTTCATCAATATGGGCGCGCGCCTTCTGTTGCTCGAGGGCGAACGCCAGAAGTTTCTAGCCGAAGAATGGCCCCGGGTCCACGCCACCATTCAGCGCCTCGGGCTGAAGGCGGAGGAGTTGTTGGATGGCGCTGCCCGCCGGGCGAAATCGAAAGCCGAAGAGGAGGAACACTGAAGCCATGACAGTCATCGAAGCCCGCGGGCTCCGCAAGGCTTTCGGCACCACCATCGCGCTCGATGGCGTCGATTTGCGCGTCGAGGAGGGCCGGATTCTCGGACTCGTCGGCCCGAATGGCGCCGGCAAAAGCACCGCGCTCAACGCGATTCTTGGCCTCACGCCGTACCAGGGAGAAATGAAGGTGCTCGGGCCGCGATCCCTGGACCGAGCGCGATCAGCTCATGCGTGATGTCTCGTTTATTGCCGACGTCGCCGTCCTGCCGCGGTGGATACGAGTTTCGCAGGCGCTCGAATACCTCGCCGGCGTGCATCCACGATTCGATCGCGCCAAGGCGGAAGGCTTTCTTGCCAAGACCAACATCGGGCGCGGCAGCAAAGTCAGGGAATTGTCCAAGGGCATGGTCACTCAACTGCACCTCGCCCTGGTGATGGCGATTGACGCGAAACTGCTGGTGCTCGACGAACCGACACTGGGACTCGACATCCTTTTCCGCAAGCAGTTCTACGATTCGCTGCTCAACGACTACTTCGACCGCACCCGCACCATACTCGTCACCACGCATCAAGTCGATGAGATCCAGGACGTCCTAACCGATCTGATGTTCATCGATCGTGGCCGGATCGTATTCAGCTGCAGCATGGAAGAATTCGAGTCGCGCTATCTGGAAGTGATGGTGAACCCCGATCAGGTGGCCGCCGCCCGGGCGCTCAAGCCGATCTACGAACGCCAGGTGCTCGGCCGCAGCATTCTGCTCTTCGACCGGGTCGATCGTGAGCGGCTCGCGGCGCTGGGTGACGTGCGTACCCCCGGCATCGCCGACCTGTTCGTCGCGATTATGGGAAATCAGACCCGTCAGGCACAAGGAGCGGCGAGATGAATACACAAAGCAACGCGGTGCCGGAATCGTTCCAGGCGCAGGGCGTCGCATCGGGACAGTTTTCCGCCGGCCGGCTTTTGTACTGGTCGGTGCGGCGCGAATTGTGGGAGAACCGTTCCATCTATCTGGCGCCGCTGGCCGCCGCGGCGGTATTTCTCCTCGGGTTTCTGATCAGCCTGATTCATCTGCCGGCCAGAATGCGCGGCCTGGCGGCGCTCGATGCGGCGCACCAGCGCGCATTGATCGCCAGGCACTATGACATCGCTGCGGGGCTGCTCATGGTCGTCGCCATGATCGTGGGGGCGTTCTACTGTCTCGACGCTTTCAACAGCGAGCGCCGCGACCGCAGCATTCTGTTCTGGAAGTCGCTCCCGGTGTCCGATGTGACGACCGTGCTTTCGAAGGCGTGCATCCCGCTCGTAGTTCTGCCGCTGGTCGCCTTCACGGTCACCATTGCGCTGCAGTGGATCATGCTGCTGCTGAGCACCGTGGTCTTGCTGGGGAGTGGCGTGAGTGTGGCGACGCTGTGGATCCAGTTGTCGTTCGTGCAGATGTCGCTGCTGCTGCTCTACCACCTGGTGACCGTGCACTCGCTGTGGCATGCGCCCTTCTACGCATGGCTGCTGCTGGTGTCAAGCTGGGCGCGGCGCGCAGCCATCTTATGGGCGATCCTGCCTCTGCTCGTCATCGGCATTGTCGAGAAGATGGTATTTAACTCCACGCACCTCGTCGCCCTGCTGAAGTACCACCTGAGCGCCGGCGGAACGGACGCCGTCACCGCGGCGGGAAGCATGCCCATGGATACAACGACCCACATCACCCCGATTCGATTCCTGAGCACGCCGGGTCTGTGGACAGGGTTGGCGCTGACTGCGATATTTCTCGCCGCGGCGGTCCGGTTACGCCGTGACCGCGGCCCGATCTGATTTTAGTGCTTTAGCAGGAGGGCACCGTGAATCGCGAACGAGCGCTGAAGATCGTATTGGTCATCGTGGGAGTGCTGTTCCTGGCTACGATCTATCCGATGGTGGTACTGCATGACGAAGCCCTGCAGATGATGTTCAGCGTCTACGCGACGCTGGGATTGTTCCTGCTGCTGGCGGTACCGAAGCCGTCCGCGCATCGCAGCCTGATCGCTTTTGCGGCCTGGTCAAGCCTGGCCCACGCCGCCGTGATGACGGTGCAAGGGGTGTATGACGTTAGCGAACGCGAACATTTCCTGATCGGCTCCCTGGCGCTGGCGATCATCGGAGTGGCGCTGATCGCGCTGGCGCCGGCCAAGCCCAAGGCGGCGGAATCCTGAAAGCCGCGCAGACCAACCGATCCTGCCCATCTTCCTCAGTAACTTAGCGAGCCTACAATATCCGCGCCGCTGGTTCGTCTACAGCTGTAGGGGAACGACGTGGCGAGCCTGGAGCGTATGGCACTCGAACAGGACCAGCGGATCTCCGAGGTGGTCAAGCGGGAGCAGTCCCGGCTGCGCAACTTCATTCGCCGGCGTGTGCCTGACCCGCGCGACGCCGAGGACATTCTGCAGGACGTCTTCTACGAACTGGTGGAAGCGAACCGGCTGCTGATGCCGGTCGACCACGTCACCGGCTGGCTGTTTCAGGTGGCGCGCAATCGCATCATCGATCTGTTTCGCAAGCGCAAGCCGGAGAGCTTCAGCGATGCCCAGCCAGAGGTCGACGAGGAAGGCGACGAACGGTTGCGCTTCGAAGACCTGCTGCCTTCGCCCGATGCCGGGCCGGAGGCGCTGTTCGCGCGCAACATGCTTCTCGAGGAACTCGAACTGGCGATCGAAGAGCTGCCCGAGGAGCAGCGCGAGGTATTCGTGGGACACGAATTGGAAGGGCGCAGTTTCAAGGAAATGGCCGCGGCGACCGGCGTGAGCCTGAATACGCTGCTGTCGCGCAAACGCTATGCGGTGCTGCATCTGCGGGAGCGGCTACAGACGGTTTACGACGAATTTATGAAAGCATGAGGAACTGAACATGAGACCGAGATGGAAGCGACTGATTTTTATTATTCCGGCGGGGATTGTGGGCATCACGTTGTTTATCTTCATCGGCGGCGAATTAGTGATGCTGCTGTGGAACTGGCTGTTGCCGCCGCTGCTCGGCGTGCACACGATTGCCTTCTGGCAGGCGGTAGGGATTCTCGCGCTGTGCCGGATTCTGTTTGGCGGATTTGGACGGCACGGCGGCCACTCCGGCTTCCGCCGCCACTGGCGCGAGCGCTGCGACCGCATGTCGCCGGAGGAGCGGGAAAAATTCCGCCAGGCCATGCGCGAACGCTGGGGCTTCGGTCCCTCTACCAGCGAGAGCAAGGGACAATAGCCTTGGCGTGAAGAACCGGCCCTGGTCAGCCCGAACCGGTTACGGGCCGGCACCTTGAGCGGCGGGTGGGTCGGTTCCCTCGTTCTTCCGCTGTATGCCGGCAGGGACCGGCGGCGGGAATCCCTTTTACCGTCGAATGCGATACGCTAGGAGAGGGCGTTGGAGGCAGCGTGTCGATTACTGGTCCGGAAGAGTTTGAAGCGATGCGAGCGGCGGGGAAGGTTGTGCGGCGGGTGATTGAAGCGATGATGGAAAAAGTTCGCCCCGGCGTCACCACGGCGGAGCTCGATGCCGTCGGCGCGGCGGTCATGCGGGAACATGGAGCGCAGTCGGCTCCCCAGCTGGTCTATAACTTTCCCGGCGCGAATTGCATCAGTCTGAATGACGAGGCGGTGCACGGCATCCCCGGCGATCGCCAGGTGAAGGAAGGCGATTTGCTGAAGCTCGATGTCACGGTCGAGAAAGATGGATTCATGGCCGACGCCGCCGTGACTGTTGCCGTGGGTGAAGTGCCGGAGAGCAGCCGGGAACTGATTGCCTGCGCCGAGCGCGCTTTCCAGAAGGCGACGCTGGTGGCGCGGGCGGGCTTTCGGGTGTCGGACATCGGCCGCGCGGTGGAGAAGGAGGTCCGGCGCTGCGGATTTTCCGTGATTCGCGATCTCGGCGGACACGGCATTGGACGCACCATCCATGAAGCGCCGCGAATTCCCAACTATGCCGATCCAGCTGCCAATCAGATTCTGACCGAAGGACTGGTCATTACGATCGAGCCCATCATTGCGGCCGGGTCGGGCAGGGCTGTCGTGGCGAAGGACGGATGGACCGTGCTCACCGCCGATCATCGTCCCTCGGCGCACTACGAACACACCCTGGTGATTACGAAACGCGAACCGATTCTGCTGACCGCGGCGTGAGGCTCGTACGACGCCCCGCCCGCAGAGACGCAGCTCTGCAGCGGCGTCTCCAGGTTTGATTTGTTGGGATCGTCTGGACTACTTGATGTGGCAGCTGGCCAGGCCGCGTTTTTCCAGATACTGCTGGTGGTAATCCTCTGCCGGATAAAACCTGGCTTCGGGAACGATCTGGGTCACAATCGGTTTCC
Organism: Terriglobia bacterium; assembly: GCA_963832635.1. GTDB lineage: Bacteria > Acidobacteriota > Terriglobia > Terriglobales > Acidobacteriaceae > DATFTE01. The sequence continues at coordinate 147,495 of CAWHVH010000015.1, forward strand.
GGTAGGCGCCTGATTTCTCCCGCTTCTCCTTGGACGCATTGGCTTCTTTCTCCTGCTCGGGAGTGGTGTAGAAGATGGCCGAACGGTATTGTGTGCCCCAGTCCGGTCCCTGGCGATTGAGCTGGGTGGGATCGTGGTTCTCCCAGAACACATCGAGCAGCTTTTCGTAGGAGACCTGGGCGGGATCGTATTCGACTTCGACCGCTTCGGCGTGCCCGGTGCCGTCGCTGCAGACGTCCTTGATAGGTAGGGTTGGCGGTTTGCCCGCCGGTATATCCGACGCGGGTGGCGAGGACGCCCGGAATCTGCCGGAAAGTCGCTTCGACTCCCCAGAAACAGCCCGCCGCGAAGATGGCTTTTTGCATAATGAGCTCCATTTCTTTCGATTGCACATATTAGATGAATGGGGACGGCAGAAAGTGGCGAGGTCTGAACGGGTTGACCTCCGGCGGTAACCGAGAATTCATCTCCAACGGTTGACGAACCTCGATTTCGAGGATAAAGTCCACAATGCAAGGGTTCCCCCCGCCCGTCTTAAGGATTTCTGTGTCATTCCAGCCTCTGCCGCCCCCATTTCCGGCTGATTTATGCCTTGGCAGCACTGTGTCTGCTGGCGCCGGCAGCTTTGGCGGCGAATCCCGGATTCAATCCGCAGACTCGGGTGGGCTTTACGGTGGGCGATCAGTGGGAACCGGCGATCGCGGCCGACGCCTTCGAACACGTCTATGTCCTTTATCCACAATATGGTAAGGTGCCCGGCTGCCCGGGATGTTTTGAGCCGACGATGACCCTGGTAGTCAGTGACAACGGTGGGGCCAGTTGGGAGGCGCCGCGCGCCATCACGCCTCCGATTTCCGGACAATTTGATCCACAAATCGAGGTCGACCCGGTCGATCACCGAACGGTTTACGCCGCCTGGCTGCAGAACAAGAAGACCGACGTGGTGGTGGCCAAGTCGGTTGACTTTGGACAGAGCTGGTCGCTGGTGATTGCCAGCAAGGCAGAAGACACGGACAAGCCGACCCTGGCGGTGCGCGGATCGGACGTGTACGTCGCCTTCAATCACGACCGCAGTCTGTGGGTTTCGGCGTCGCACGATGGCGGAGTCACCTTCTTTTCCTCCACAGTGCCGGCTCCGGCCAAGTTGGATTGGTCGCTGCCCAATGGCGGAACCATCGATTCCGCCGGCAATGTCTATTTCGCCTGGGCGGGATACACGCGCAACCGGCCCAAGGGCCGCGTGAATCTGTACATCAGCCGCTCCTCCGACGGAGCCAGGAACTGGACGACGGGGCTGCTCGACATCTCGGGAATGCCTCCGGAATGCTCGTCTTATAGGTGCGGTTGGGCCTACCTGGGAGCACAGATCACGATGGCCTCAGATGCGGCGGGCACGTTATACGCGCTGTGGAACTCCGGCAGTGTCGACAAGAGTCCGGAACGCATCTATTTTTCGTCTTCGACCACGAGCGGTGTGACTTGGTCTCCGAAAGTGGATCTATCGTCGGCGCCTGACGGAACCGAGCATGCCTTTCCCGCCCTGGTCGCCGCAGCCGCAGGTGATGTGCGCGTGGCGTGGATGGATACGCGCAACCATCCCCATTGGAATACCTACTACCGCAGCTCCACCAACGGTGGCGCGACCTGGTCGAAAGTGACCCAGCTGTCGGGCAGTGTCAGCGGTTATAACTACATCAAGGCAAACGGCTTCAGCTTCCCATTCGGCGATTATTTCGGCCTGGCGATCGACGGCCGCGGCCAGACGCACGCCATCTGGGGTGAAGGCCTGAACTTCGATTCCCCGGGCTCGATCTGGTATACGAACGGGCGGTAAAGCGGGCTTTCGGCTTCGGACTTCTGGTTTCGCCATCCTTCCTTAAATTTTCCTTTTCAGCATCATTCCTGGGGCATACCATAGCGACCCAAACATTTATCTGAGGGAGGGACTTCATGGAACTCCTGGGTATCCGGCTGTTACCGGTGTTGGTGGCGGCGGTCGCCACCATGGTGGTGGGATTCGTCTGGTACTCGCCGTTTCTGTTTGCCAAGCCGTGGACGATCCTGATGGGCTACGACCCCAACGACAAGGCAAAAATGGACGAGATGCGGAAAGGCGCGGGCAAGACGTACATGCTGGCGTTTGTGGCGAGTCTGGCCTCGGCGTTTCGTGCTGGCCAAGATCATCGACGTGGCCAGTGTGAATAGCGCTCTCTATGGGATGAAGGTCGCATTCGCCGTCTGGCTTGGCTTCGTCACCACGGTGCAGCTGACCGGCGCGCTCTTCGGACGGCAGCCCACGAAGCTCTATCTGATCAACACGGGGTATCAGTTGGTTTGCTATCTGGTGATGGGGGCGATTCTGGCGGTGTGGCAGTAACGGATTATTGGACGGCTGCCGCCGATTCCTTGAGTTCTTGCAACGCTTTCTGTCCTTGATACCACTTGAACACGAAAAAGGCATGCACGCCGAAAGCCCACAACGAAAACAGGAGCATGAGCGCAATCATGTCGGCGGCGTAGAGGCCGATGCCGACCCAGAATGCCCAACGGTAGCCGGCGCGTCCTGCAAACGCAAGTCCTAGAAGAGTCAGCAGCCACATGGCTGCCAGGGCGTAAAGGGCGAGAGGTAGAAGGCGGCCCAACGACCCGCCGTAAAGACTTAGAAGGTCGACCGAGCCAACGCTGACGAAGATGTTCAGCCGCACCGGGAGAAGACCTGTGCCGAGCGCAGACAGCCCCGCCGCCCAAAAGAAGTAATTGGCATCGCTTCGGCTGTCGGCAAGCAGGTCGGCGCGGCGCTGCCCCTCCGCTGCCTCGTGCTCCTGGTTTGTTTGGCCCGCGCCAACGTTGAGTATTTCCATGGGTTCTTAACGATAGGAGTCGCAAGTATAGCCGCTGAAGGGCTGGGGAACCTAAGTGCAAGCGGTAGGTATCTTTTACTCGCCGAGTGACAAAGCTTCCTACCCGGTGACTAACCCGCCAGTCAAATCTGCGAGGCGCGCCACGTTGTGCTCCACGCACCAGGTCTCCAACTCCGCCACAATCTTCTCCGTAGCCACCGGATCCCAGTAGCTGGCGGTTCCGATCTGCACAGCCGTCGCTCCGGCAAGCATGAATTCGACGATATCGACCGCAGTCGAAATTCCGCCCATGCCGATCACCGGAATCTTCACCGCTTTCGCGGCGTCGTAAACCATGCGCAGCGCGATGGGCTTAATTGCCGGGCCGGATAAGCCCGCAGTGACGTTGGCGATGCGCGGCTTACGTGTCTCGGCGTCAATGGCCATGGCGACGAAGGTATTCACCAGGGAAATCGCATTGGCACCGGCCTCTTCGGCGACGCGCGCCATCTGCGCAATGCTGGTGACATTGGGAGAGAGTTTCACGATCAGCGGGCGGGCGGAATGGCGGCGCGCCACTGTGACCACTTCATCGAGCAGGCGCGGATCGCTGCCGAACTGAATGCCTCCGTGGGCGGTGTTGGGGCAGGAGACGTTCAGCTCGTAGGCGGCGATGCCTTCACCCTCATTCAGAATCTGAATGGTGCGCTCATAATCTTCGCGGGTGTAACCGAAGACGTTGGCCAGGACGACGATGTTCTTCAGTCCGCGTAACTTCGGGAGTTTCTCGTCCACAAAGGCGCGTGCGCCGATGTTCTGCAGTCCGATGGCGTTGAGCATTCCTGCCGGGGTTTCGTAGAGGCGCGGCGGAGGGTTGCCGGCCATCGGCTCCTTCGACAATCCCTTCACCACGAAGCCGCCCAGCCGGTCGAGGTGCACGACGTCTTCGAACTCGATGCCGTAGCCGAAGGTTCCGCTGGCCGCAATCACGGGATTCTTGAGCGTAATGCCGGCAAAGGAAACCCGGAGGTCGGTCCGACCTGCCGGAGTTGCCGCGGACGCCGTCATTCGGTGCCTCTCTGCTCGGCGACAAGTGCCGCAGGTTTGATGTCATGGGAAGAAGGATGCCGTCGCGGCGCAGCGGAATTCTCCGCCCGATGGGCGGGGGCGAGGGCCTCGGTGAGAACGCGTCCGGTGGCGTGAGTAGGTGCGTTGATGCCCAGCAACGACGCTAGTGTGACGGCAAGATCGACCGGTTCGGCATGCGTGCGGTAGGTGCCCGGTTGAAACGGCAGACCGTAAAACGCCAGCGGCACGTGGGTATCGTAGGTGTACGGAGATGCGTGATCGGTTCCGGTGGCTCTTCCCACGGTGAATGGGGCAGGCACTCCGATCACATACCATCCGCCCTCGGGAGAATAGCTGTTTTCGTAGCGGATACCGTCTTCGGTTGAGGGAACATCGCCTTTGGCCAGTTGCGACTTGGTGTAGAAACCACGCAAGCCCACCTGCTTCAGAGCTTCACCGACGGCGCGTTCGGCTTCGTCTTCTTTCACGTGGATCGGCGGCAAAAGCTTCTTCGTTCAGCCACACGAGAGGATAGTCGAACGTCCTCACATACTCGGCGGCATGCCCGTGGGATAGCTTTGCCGACAGGATTTCATTCATCTGTGCGCGCATCTTCTGCGGAGAGAGGGCGGCGGCCGGAATGCGCCACTTGACGGCGACGGCAGGCACGGGCGCTACGCCGTGATCCGCCGACAAGGCGATCCAGACGTTGGCGAGTCCCACTTGGTGGCCGAGGAAGTTGAAGAAGTCTGCCAGTTGGCGATCCATTTCGAGCGCCATCGCGTGCATTTCGGGCGAATCCGGTCCCACCTGGTGGCCGAGAATATCGTTGGCCGAGAGGCTGATGGCGAGCAAGTCGGTGGCTTGTCCGTTCCCGAGTTTCTCGTAGGTCACCAACTCGCGCGCGAACTCGAATTCGTAGTCATTGGCGAACGGCGTGGATCCGACAATTTCGTAAAACCCCGCCGCAGAACCATCCTTCGCGGTACTCGGCGCCGTGGTACGAAGTACCTTTCCTTCGCCGTCTTTCCACTCTTTGTTCAAATATTTCTCAGCCCGCTTGCTGTCGTTGAAATCCTGCGCCCACTTGGGCAACTCGCTGCGGTAGTAACTGGACGTGACCCAGGCTCCGGATTTGTGATCGATCCAGTAAGCTCCGTCGGCGGCGAATCCTCCGGGCAAGATGGCAGCCCGGTCTTTCAATGCGATGGCGAAGACCCGCGACTTGCCTTGCGTGGCCAGCTTCATCTCGTCGCCCAGGGTGTCGGCGAGAAGATTTCGCGGCGAGGCTCCCGGAGAACTGCCACTGAGCCCGACTATTTGAGTGCTATCGTCCTCTACGGAAGTGACGGTCTTCTTCCTTTGCGGATCCCACCACTCGTTGGCGACAATGCCATGCCCGCTCGAGTACGTGCCGGTGAATAAGGTCGCGTGGCCCGGGGCGGTGCGGGTGTTCGCGTAGTCGTAGTTGCAGTCGGTGAAGTCCGCGCCGTGGTCGAGCAGCAGGCGGAAACCGTTGTCGCCGAATTGGTCGCGGTAGCGCTCGAGATAATCTCCGCGAAACTGATCGATCACGATGACGACTACCAGTTTGGGATGACCGTTGTAAGCGGAAGCGAATGCGGAACCGGTCAGACAGGCGCAAAGCAACATCGCGAGCAGGGATGTACGCTGGGGGAATCTCATCGCGACCGTAGTGTACAGCCTGCCCGGTATCAGGCGAAACCTTCTCGCCACCGGGGGCGCCTCTTTGCAGAATGTTGCTTCGGTTTTAAGCTGGAACGATTGCAGTCACTTCATTTTGCTTGGGGGGTTGCATGAAAAATGTTATCTGCACGGTGGGCGCGATCTGCCTGCTCGTACTGGTATCGCTGAACTTCGTGCAGGCGTCCGCTCCGAAACAATCCAAGGTGGAGCGCGGGCGCTATCTGGTGCGTGGCCTGGCCGGGTGCGGCGACTGCCACACGCCGACCGACGAAAAAGGGGTACCGATTCCAGGGAAAGAGTTGCACGGGGGTCCGCTGATGTTCAAGCCGACAGCTCCGGTGCCCAATTGGGCCGATAAGACTCCGAATATCGCCGGGCTTCCCGGTTGGGAGGATGCCGACGCCGTCAAGTTTCTGATGACCGGCATTACCTACAACGGATTGCCGGCGCGGCCTCCCATGCCGCAGTACCGCATGAACAAAGAGGACGCGGAGGCCGTCGTGGCCTATCTGCGCTCTCTCGCGCCCGCGCACAAGTAGGAGGGAAGGAGCGACGTGAGAAGCCGGCGGACAACCTGCGCGCTCGCCTCCTATGCCGTCATCGTGTTCGCATTTCGCTTCGGGCTGGAACGTTCGACCATCGGGCAGATGCTGGGCGCGCGGCTGCCCCTCGCCTTTTCCACCTTCGCGCTGCTGCTGGCCCCACTCTGGTTCTTCGGATTTGGCGCGGGAGAGTGGCTGCACGACAGGGTCTTTTTGCGCGCCGCGCGGATCGCCGCCGGAGCTTTGCTGGGCATTCCATATCTGGTGTTCGCGATTCCCGGCGGCCACGTGCGGTGGACGCTGGCGCTTCTGATGTGCGGACTGCCAGTGGTGCTGGGAGCGCTTCTGGAATCGTCACCCACCTCCAAGCTGTCATGGCAGGACGTGGTGGTGCTGGCGACTCTGGTCGCCGTCTACATGCTTCACGTGCTGTCGGATGCCTGGCCGATCGGCCTGGCGGCATTGCCTAAGCTCTACGTCGCAGACGTGACGCTGTACCTTTATGTCGTGGTACGAGGCTTGCCGGGGATGGGATATTCGCTTCTTCCGGCAGCGAGCGATTTCCTGATCGGCTTCCGTGAGTGGTTGTTCTTTCTGCCCTTCGGCATCGGCCTGGGGACGGCTCTCAGCTTCGTTCATTTTCACGCGCGGGTGCCGTCGGCGATGGTGGCCGCTACCGCCTTGATGGTGACCTTTCTGCTCGTGGCCATCCCGGAAGAGATGTTCTTCCGCGGAGTCCTCCAGAACCTGCTAGAAAGCCGCTTCAAGCCGTGGATCGCTCTGGCAATTGCATCGGTTCTGTTCGGGCTATCGCACTTCAACAAGGGCGCCGCCTTCAACTGGCGCTATGTGCTGCTGGCGACGATTGCCGGAGTCTTCTATGGACGCGCCTGGAACTCGCGGCATCGCATTCTGGCTTCCGTCATCACCCACACGGCGGTGGATGTGGCTTGGTCGTTGTGGTTCCGGTAAAAGCTACCCACCAAGGACACAAAGGAACACGAAGGGGTTCCTGCATAACCTTTGTGCTCCTTCGTGTCCTTGGTGGTGAAGGTTCTTAGACTCCGCCTTTCTTTTTCGATACAGTAGATAGTTTCCATGCTTGATCTGAACTTCGTCCGTGAGAATCTGCCCCTCGTCGAGGAGAAGCTGCGCCAGCGCGGCATGAATCCGTCTGAGGTCCTGAAGGATTTCGGGGACGTCGATACCCGGCGGCGCCAGGCTATTACCGATGCCGAAACCCTGAAAGCACGGCGCAACCGCGACTCCGAAGAGATTGCCAAGCTGAAAAAGAGCGGCCAGGACGCCACCGCGCTGATCGCCGGGACCAAGGAACTGCGCGAACAGATCCAGGAAAAGGAAAAAATCGCCGCCGATCTGGAGACGCGCCTGCGCGACATCCTCGCGGGCATCCCGAACCTTCCGAGCGACCGGGTGCCGGTGGGCAAGAGCGCCGACGACAATGTGACGGTCCGCACCTGGGGGACGCCACCGGTTTTCAATTTCGTCCCTAAGCCGCATTGGGAACTGGGAGAACAGCTGGGCGTGCTTGATCTGGAGCGCGCCGCCAAAATCTCTGGTGCCCGCTTCGCCGTCTATTGGGACCTGGGAGCGCGCCTTGAGCGCGCATTGGCCAACTTCATGCTCGATCTCCACACCCGCGAGCACGGATACACCGAAGTGCTGCCGCCCTACCTGGTGAACTCCGATTCCATGTACGGCACGGGACAGCTTCCCAAGTTCGCCGCCGATCTGTTCAGGGTGCCGCACGGCGAGAAAGATCTCTGGCTGATTCCCACAGCCGAGGTTCCGGTCACCAATCTCTATCGCGACGAAACTCTCGACGCCGCGCGTCTGCCGATTTCGCTCACCGCCTACACGCCGTGTTTCCGCAGCGAGGCCGGCTCCTATGGCAAAGACGTGCGCGGCATCATTCGCCAGCACCAGTTTCAGAAGGTCGAGCTGGTGAAGTTTTCGAAGCCAGAGGACTCTTACGATCAACTGGAGAAGTTGACCCATGATGCCGAAGAAGTGCTCCAGAAGCTGGGACTGCATTACCGGGTGATGGCGCTCTCGACCGGCGACATGGGTTTCTCCTCGGCGAAGACCTACGACCTGGAAGTATGGCTTCCGGGGCAGCAGTTGTTCCGTGAAATTTCTTCGTGTTCGAATTTCGAGTCGTTCCAGGCGCGGCGGGCGAATATCCGCTACCGTCCTGAAGGAAAGAACAAGACCGATTTCGTGCACACCCTGAACGGCAGCGCTCTGGCCGTGGGACGGACTTGGGTGGCCATTGTCGAGAACTACCAGCAGGCCGACGGCAGCGTGTTGATTCCGGAGGTTCTGCGGCCCTATGTGGGCGTGGAGCGCATTACTGCCAAGAAGTTCTAAGCAACGTGAACGGGCCGGAACGCTATCTACATTGCCAAGAGAAGGAGCAGAAACTAGACTTGGACAGGGCTCAGGTAACAACCAACGTTGCGGGCGCACCCCCGGTGCCGATGAACGCCATTTGGCGCACAATTCGCGACTACGTTCTCTGGTCGTACGAGCGGGGCACCATCCAATACGACGTGATGGTTACGCTCATTCTCCTCTTCGTTTTTCTCTCCCCGGTGTGGATCAACTTCAAGGACAAGCCGGTCGAACACAATCCCCACGCCGCCGGAGTCACCATTAACTCCGACGGGCACGGCGGGCTCATCTACCAGATCGAAGGGGCCGCGGTGACGGCGCAGGATGATGTCGCGGTGCGCGGCGAATTGCTGAAGATCATCGAGCCCATCTCCGGCGAAGTGAATATCACCAAGGTCGAGCCGGTGCGTGACGGCACGGGCCGCGTCCTCGCCTACAAAGTCTGGGTACAGAAAGAGTAGCCATGCAAGACTTGTCCCGGCGGAGCTTCATCCCTCGAATTCTTTCGCGCGTGCTTCTATTGCTGGCACTCGCACTGGGCCTGTGGCCCAGCCCAGCTCGCGCCCAGTCCGATGCCGAACTCGATCGCGTGCTGAAGCAGATGGACGCCACCGCCGCCGGCTTCCGGACCACCGAAGCCGACTTCGTCTGGGATCAATACTCGAAGGTGGTCGACGAAACCGATTCGCAGAAGGGCAAGATTTATTTCCGCCGCGTCGACAATGAAATCCAGATGGCTGCCGACGTTGTGGACCCTGACCGGAAATATGTCCTCTACGCCGACAACAAAGTTCAGCTCTACCAGCCCAAGATCGATCAGGTAACCGTCTACAACACCGGAAAGAACAAGGCGGCGGTCGAGGGCTTCCTGGTATTGGGATTCGGCGGCAGCGGCCGCGACATGCTGAAATCGTTCGACATCAAGTACCTTGGCAGCGAGAAGCTCGATGGAGTCGAAACCGCCAAGCTCGATCTGACGCCCAAGTCCGAGAAGGTCCGGAACACCTTCGCGCACATCCTGCTGTGGATCGATCCCGCGCGTGGGGTCTCGGTTCAGCAGCAGCTCTTTGAGCCCTCGGGCGACTACCGGTTGGCCAAATATTCCGCCATCCAGTTGAACCAGAAAATTCCTGACCAGGTGTTCCGGTTGAAGACCACGGGCAAGACAAAGGTCGTATCTCCACAGGGTTAGCAGGAAAGCACTCCTCCGATTTTAACCAAAGATTAAAGCTGAAAAAGCGCCAACCTGTGGTTATACTGAGCAGAGCGCGACTTCCCCGTAGCCACCAGCGAGAAGACTCCGCCGCGCAGATTGTGGGTTTCATGGCCAAGGTTTTTACCATTCCCGTTGCGCCCAATATCGGAAGAAAAAAACGCGAACGCACTTCCGATCCCCGTTATGTGGATGGCCAGCGCCTACTGGTCGAAGCCATGAGGTACCTGACCAAGGCAGACCCAGTCAACAACCGCTCCGCCATCGAACTGCTTTCCGAACACGTACGTACACGTTTTCGCATGAGCGATTCGCCCCTGAGCTAGCGATTGCAGCGAGTCCTGCCGGCGGACCGGCAAGGGTGATTGCGGGTCGAGAATCCTCTCCCAGTTCCTCACAAAGTTCACTGCCTGAGCGCGTTATGTTCCCATCGTGGAATGACCGCAAGTCACGGCGCAGCACATTTTTCTTGACTTGGCGGGCGACCCACATAAAACTGCTCATCAAAACTTTGCGCCAAGAAGTTCAAAGAGGGGGAACCATGGTGGGTCACGGGTTCTGGCGGTGGATTTCTTTTCTTCTCGTTCTTGGATGGGTAGCCAGCCTTCCGTTAGCCGCGCAGAAAATCACCGGCGACATCGAAGGCAATGTGACGGACAGCAGCGGGAGCGGTCTTGCCCAATGTGACCGTCACCGCGGTGAACGCGGATACCGGACTGTCACGCGCGGCCACGACCAGTGGCAGCGGAGCGTTTCGCATCCTGATCTGCCCATCGGCACCTACAAAGTGACCGCGACGACTCCGAGGGTTTCAAGACCGCAGGTGCAGACCGTGCAGATACTGGCGGGCGGCTTGTCGCACGCCGATTTCAAGCTCGCAGTCGGCGAACGCACGGAAACGGTGGAAGTGGAGGGCGAAGCACCGCTGGTCGATCTTTCCCCCAATAACAACAACTACGTCGACAGCGCCAAGATCGAGAACGTTCCGTTGAACGGACGTGACTTCAACTCGCTGATCGCGATCACCCCCGGCGTGCAGCGGGCGCCCGGCGGCGGATTCCTGGCGGTCAGCATTAACGGATCGCGCACCACCTCGAACAACTACTTCATCGATGGTCTCTACAACAACGACCGTTACTACGGCGACTCGTCCATCGACCAGACGGGCATCGTGGGCATTCCGGCGGTGACGTTTCCGCCGGAGGCGATTGAAGAGTTGAGCGTGCAGGGAACGCCGTCATCCGAATTCGGGGTCAAGGGCGGCGCGCCCATCCTGCTCAACATGAAGAGCGGCACAAATAGGTGGCACGGCTCGGCGACGTGGGTGAACCATAACGGCTTTGGCGACGCCACCAACTACTTCGCCAACCACACATCCGATTGTTCGCAGCCCGGAGCTTGCCAGCCCACCAACATCCACAACAACCAGTTCAACGCCACTATCGGTGGCCCGATCATCAAGGACAAGGCGTTCTTCTTCCTGTACTACGACGGGCAGCGGTATAAGTCGCTGTCGGTAAGCTCCAGAGCCGTTCCCAGCACCGCGGATGTGTCGAATGCGCTTGCCGATATTGCTCTAAATGGACAGACAGTCGACCCGGTGGGACAGAAACTGCTGAGCTATTTTCCGATCACTTCGACTGGCCTGCTGACCGCCAGCACGCCGACGACGGCAAGCTCGAACAGTTTCGGCACGAAGCTGGATTTCAAAATCAATTCCAACAACGCCATCGCCTTCCGCTACATCTTCGGGGATAGTTTGCAGAGCGCTCCGCCGTACGCGGGCTTGCCGGCGGGTGGCAACAATCCCGCCAACCTGTTCAACTCGGTTGCGCCCTCGCGCGCGCAGTTGGCCGGTATCAGTTGGACCTCGAACTTCGGCAACAACAAGATTATCGAGAGCCGGTTGGGCTATACGAGGTTTTCGCAGATTCTGGGTCCCAATAACAAGATCGATCCCAAGAGCCTGGGTGTCGATACCGGCCCGCTCGGGGCGGCAGATTTCGGCGTGCCGTACGTCTACCTGTACCATCTCGGGTACGGCGGATACATTGGTGGCGTGCAAGGCTATCCGCTGGTGACCACGCCCGACGCGACCTGGGACTGGTCGGAACACTTCTCCTGGGTGAAGGGCAATCACACCATCAAGATCGGTGGAAACTTTCAGCGCGCCTATACCAACAGCATCCGCAATGACGCCCGCTCGGGGCTAACGGCCGGATACTTCAGCTACTACTCCGGGTCCCCGTATTACGGCGGGTATAGCGTCACTGGTGGAGTGCAGGATGACGTCGAGCAATTGCTCTTGGGCAAAGCCGATTTCGCCAGCCGAAGCTTTGGCGACACCCACCGCCACATCACACAGAACTCGGTCGGCTTCTATATTCAGGACGACTGGAAGATCAAACCTCGTCTGACGATCAACTACGGCCTGCGTTGGGACATCAACGGCACAGTCCGCGACACCAACAATCTGGAAGCGAACTTTATTCCGGGCCGGGGATTGGTGCAGGTAGGGCAGGGAGTCAGCGGCGCTTACAACGCCGACTATCATGACTTCGGTCCGCACGCCGGGTTCGCCTGGGACGTGTTGGGTACTGGCAAACTCGCGGTACGCGGCGGCTACTCGCGCAGCTTCGATGTCGCCAATTTCGGGGCGCTGGCCTCGCCCTACTCGTTGGCGCGCGCCCGCACCGGTATCTTCACGCAGCCGAATCTCGGATTCTTCAATGTTGGCAACACGTCCGACGTCGCCAACGGTGGCGGAAATTCCGGCATTCTCGCTCCACCCTGGCTCACGGATTACACCCTGGGCAGCGGTTGTTATGATCCGACCAGCCAAACTGGAGCGTATATCTGTTTCGATTCCTCGCTGGTGGGTCCGCTGTTCGGGCCCAACCCGACACCCGCTCCGCCCTTCAACGCATTTTCCGTGGTGCAAAACTTCAAGACACCACACTATGACAATTTCAACCTGAGCATCCAGGACGAACTGTTCCGCAACAACGTCTTGACTCTCAGCTATGTGGGGGAACGCGGCGGCAATCTGATCATCTATCACGATCTGAATGCTTCGCCTCTAGGGAGTCCTTGCACCAGCCAGGCGAACTGTGACCCCTACCGGCCGTTCTTTGCTGCCGATCCCACGTTGCGCCACATCATTCAGGCCAGCAATGACGGGATTTCGCAGTACGATAGCATGCAGGTGTCGTACAACCAGCGCCAGTGGCATGGTTTCGACACGCAGTACAACCTGACCTGGAGCAAGTGCATAGACTACAACTCGGTGAACCGCGGCGGTGCTGGCGACTATCCGCAGCTCAATAACATCAACCCTGTCGGTAGCACCGCGCCGGCGGTGGCTAATTTCCGCGACTCGCGCGGACTGTGCGATCACGATGTGACGCTCAACTTCAACGTCGGCGGCCTGTACGCGGCCCCCACTTTCCACAAGCTGGGCGAGCGGTTCGGCGGTGGCTGGCAGATCAGCACCATATTTACCGGGATCAGCGGCCGTCCATTTACCCCGTTGCTCGCCGGCAGCATCGATCCCACCGGACAGGGTCTTTCTGGAATCAGCATCCGGCCCTCCTATGATGGATCTCCCATTCACTACAACACGCGAAACCCGGATAATTACGTGCAGGAAACTTACACTGCGTATGATCAGGCAGATCCCTGCGGAAACTTTGGCGTGGCCGACCCCAATAACCCCGGGCACTTTTTGGGGGGTCTGCCACTCTCTCCGTTTTATGACCCCTGCTCGGGGGCCGGCAATGCAGGACGCAACAGCGTGCGTGGCCCTGGACTGGCACAGTTGGATATGTCGCTCATCAAAAACACCAAGATCAATGAGCGGCTGAATGTGGAGTTCCGCTGGGAGGTCTTTAACATTCTCAATCGGGCGAATTTCTACTATTTCCCGAACAATGTTCTGACTGACTGTGGTGCTGTTGCTGGCAATGGCACGTGCGCCGCGCTAAACAGCGGCAACTTCGGCACCATCACCAAGACCTCCGACGTGGCGGCCGGGAACCCGGTCATTGCGCAGGGCGGTCCGCGGAACATGAACTTCTCCATCAAGTTCACCTTCTGAGCGCGCACACAGCGGGGAGTCTGCCTATGGTAGACTCCCCTTTTCCTCCTATGCGGTTCCCCCGGCTTCTGCTTTCGGTTTTCCTGCTTGTCCCCACGCTGCTGGTTTCACAGCACAAGCCCGCGGCGCCGGCGAAGAAAGCCGCGTTTCGACCCAACATCATTGTCATCACCCTGGATACGACCCGTGCGGACCGCATGGATTTTCTCGGTTCCAAGCGCGGCCTTACGCCGAATCTCGACACGCTGGCCCGTGACGGGATCGTCTTCACCCATGCCTATTCGCACGTTCCGATCACCACCGCGTCGCACACCACGATCTTTACTGGGACCTATCCGCAGTTCAATCATGTGAACGATTTCGGCGTCCCCATCTCGCCCCGGCTGCCGTACTTGCCGGACTTGCTGCATCACGATGGCTATCACACCGGAGCCTTCGTGGGATCGCTGATTCTCGATCCGCTGGATGGCACTGCCCCGGGATTCGATCGCGGATACGACGTCTACGACGCCGGCTTTCATCTCCGCCGCCATGGCATGGACCGCTACCAATCGGTCGAACGCCGGGCCGGCGTCGTGGTCGATCACGCTCTCGGCTGGTTAAGCCAGTTGCAGAACGGGCCGTTCTTTCTATGGGTGCACATGTACGATGCGCACGATCCTTATGATCCGCCCGAGCCCTTCAAGGACAAGTACAAATCCCAGCCCTACGACGGTGAAATCGCCTATGCCGATTCCTGCGTTGGCAAGCTGCTCGATCAGCTTCGCAAGCATGATCTGTACGACGAGACTCTGATCGCGGTCATGGCCGATCACGGCGAGTCGCTCGGCGCGCACGGCGAAAATACCCACGGCATCTTTCTCTACGACGAAACCCTGCACGTACCGCTGGTAATCAAGCTGCCGCTCAACCGCGAGCACGGCAGCGATGTCGAGAACCGCGTGGGCCTGGTCGATGTAGCGCCCACGATTTTGCAGGTGGCGGGACTTCCCATTCCGAAGGAAATGCAGGGTGAGGCCCTCATTGCGCCCGCAAAAGCTCAGCCATCGCCGGCCGAGGCGAAAAAAGCCGGGGATGATCGCATTCTCTACGCCGAAACCGATTATCCGCACCGCGGCTTTGGGTGGAGTTCGCTACGGGCAATAAGAACAGGAAAGTATCTCTATATCCAGGCGCCGGAGCGCGAACTCTACAACCAGGACAGCGATCCCGAAGACCTCCACAACCTCGCGGCGAGTTCAAGAGCGGTCGCCGATACGCTCGGGGGAGAACTCGCGCAGTTCCGCGAAAAAACCAGCCAGAGCCTGAACGACCTGGCGAAGCCGGATCCGGACCAGGTGAAGAAACTCGCGGCTTTGGGATATGTGGGATCGGACTGGACCGATCCAAGGCAGGAAAAGAACATGAGCGGCGCCGATCCCAAGCAGAAGATCCAGATTTCGAACCTCCTGCACGACGCCATGTTCATGGTGGAAGACGCGCGCTACGAGGAAGCGATCCCTCTGCTTTCCAAGGTTCTGGCCGATGCCCCCGACATGCCGGTGGCCAACATGCAATATGGCATGGCGCAGGCGCGATTGCAGCATTTCGATAAGGCGATTGGTCCGCTGGAAAAGGCCGTCAAGAAACAGCCGGATAACGGCATGGGGCACTACGAACTCGGGCTGGCGCTATTCGAGACCGGAGACTGGAAGGCGGCAGCGCCGGAGTTCGAAGCGGCGGTGACGCGCGCCCCTAAGTGGGCCGATGCGCATTTCTCGCTGGCTTCGGTGTACGCGCGCATTGACCGCGTGCCGGAAGCCATGACCGAACTGGATACCTGCCTCAGCCTCAGCCCCGATCACTACCGCGCCAACCTGCTGCGCGGGCGGATTCTTTCGCTGCAGGGCAATCCTCTCGCCGCGATCCCGAATCTCGAGAAGGCCGCGCAAGTGAATCCCGACTCGCGCGAGGCCCACCTGTTTCTCGCCGACGCGTACCAGCAACTTGGCAGAGTGTTCGACGCGGAGCGTGAGCGAGGGCTGGCGCAGAAAATCTCCGGCAACTCTACTCCGCAGTAATCTACCCGAAAGCTAAGAGCTGAAAGCTCTATCCCCACCATGCCGCTGCCAGCACCATCACCACGGGATACATCTCCAGCGTGTAGCGCGGCTCGGGATTTTCCAGCGTGCCTAGAAACACGCTGCGCAAGATCAAGAAAGGTCAGCAGCAAGCCAACATGAGGAAGAAACCTGCCGCGCACCATGCCGAGCTTCGCCATCACCACGTAGAAAACCCCAATCAATCCCAATCCCACGGCCAGGGTCGACCACTGGGGATCATCGTTGAACTCCCACCAGCGGGTGTCGCAGGGCAGCAGCTCCGTGCGCGGACGGAGCCACATGTCCGCGATGCGCACCGCCGGCAGCCAGACGTAATAACGGAAGGGAGCGTGATGAATGCGCTCGGCGGCCAGCGCGGTGAAGCGGGCATCCAGTTCCGGAGTCATCGCGTTCGACTGGTTGTAGTCAGCGAATAATTTTTCGGTCTCCTCCCGTTGCGCAGCAGAATCGAATGCCCGCGATGGCAGCTTGCCTGCGTCCAGCGTGCCTCCCGGCACCGCCCAGTAGACTTCTTCCGTGGATGCGTAATCCGCCATCCAGGTTTTCACCCAGCGGTTAAACCCCATCGGGACGACTTCGTCGACCTCGTTGGCGTAGCGCGGCGCCAGCGGCTGGAAGCGATGAATGCTGTGCAGATTACGCAAGGTCCACGGAACCAGGGGAGAGAGGGAAACCACACTCAGAAGGATCGCAGCAGTGATGACCGGAAGAGCGGGACTGCCGTCGCGCACTCGCCGGATCAGCATCCAGAGCAGATAAAATCCGATGGCGGCCAACAGCAACCCGCCATCAGGCCGCAGCAGGATGGAAGCCGCCACCGCCGCCCCACAGCCAGCCCAGATCCGTAACCGCGAAAGATCCTCCAGGCCGCGCAACGCCAGGTCCAGAGCCAGAGCCGTAAAGAAGATTTCCAGCGTCTCGGTCAGCGCGGCGGAAGCGTAATTGGCAAAGAAGGGACAAAGCCCGGCGATCAGGAACGCAGCCTTGGCGGCGCGATCCGAGACCAGCCGCCGCGCCAGGTCGGCGATCAGGAAGCATGTTCCCAGATCGATGAAGATCTGAAAAAAGAGCGCAGCCCGGTAGTGCTCCATGCCGAAGATCGAAAAGATGGCCGCCAGGAACATGGGATAGCCGGGCAGCCGGATGTAGGTGGGCGCCGGCCCTTCGGGAGCGCTCAGCCCATAGATTCCGTGCTGCAGCCAGTTCTTCGCGATATCACCGTAGACCAGAGAATCGTTGGTGATCCGGGAAAACCAGAAAAAAAAGATCAGCCGCAGCGCCAGGGCGGCCAGAGTCGCGAAAACAAAGAAGCGGAAGTGTTTGCGCACCAGGTCGCGCACACAGCGAATATATCGTGTTTTTCGCCAATCTCCATGTCACAACTCAAAGCCTGCCGGAGTGCATCTTATTAAAAAGCACCGTTTGACCCTCCAGCACACCAGCCTTAGGATGGGGACGGCCTAATCCCCATGGCGAAACCAGTTTTTTACGATCCACGGCGAGCGCGCTGGAAGCGGCTACGGCGTTTGTTTGACGTGGCGGCCCTGACGATTTCACTGGTGGTCGCATTTTTTGTATATAACGCGCTGCATGACGAGCAACTGCCCGAGTTGTTGCTGCAGACTCAAAAGCGCCCCTACCATTCGCTGACCGAAAAAGAAAAAGAAAAGGCCCGGGAAAAACGACGGCTCGCGGCTGCCCATCGCGGGCATCGCCGGTCCAAGAAAGCGCCCTCCCAAGTTCCGTTGAATGCGGAGGAAGGAATTCGCGCGGCATTCTATGTTCCCTGGGACGCCGCCAGCTTTGCTTCCTTGCGTGAATATGCGCACCAGGTTGACCTGCTCTATCCCGAATGGCTGCACGTCCTGACCGCCGACGGGCATCTGCAGGGAGAAAATCCCGAGACGGTCAAGTACTTTGACGTCGTCCAGGGAAAGTTCGTTCACAGCGTCGACAATAAAGTCATGTCGTTCCTGAAGGCGGAAGGAACCGGCATGGAAGTCTTTCCCCTGGTCAACAATTTCGATGGAACCAACTGGGTCGACATCTCCGGTTTCCTGGATGATCCCGCAGCGCGTGCCCTGTTCCGCGACCAGGTCGCCGATTTCCTGGGGAGCGATCAGTACCGCGGACTGATGGTAGATTTCGAAGACTTCCCCAGCAGCGCGCAACCGGGCTACGTGGCGCTGTTGAACGAACTCTCGCAGGATCTGCACGCCAAGGGATTGAAGCTCTACGTCAGCGTTCCCGCGGCCAACCCCGATTTCAACTACGCCGCGACCGCCGCTGCGGCCGACGGAGTCGTGCTCATGAACTATGACGAGCACTATCCTTCGCCGGGCACAGCCGGCCCCGTGGCTTCACAGGATTGGTTCGCGAAGAACCTGGCCGCCGCGAAGAAGACGATTCCGCAGAACAAGCTGATCTGCGCGATCGCCAACTACGGGTACGACTGGGTGCAAAGGCCAAAAAACGGCAAGCTGCCGCCGGATGTGCACGATACCAACGTCTCGGTGCAGGAGGCCTGGCTGGGCGCGCGCGATTCGGAAGCCGATATCGATTTCGACTCCGACAGTCTGAACCCGCACTTCAGTTATCTCGACGAGCACAATCTGCACCACAATGTCTGGTTCCTCGACGCCGTCACCGCGCTGAATGAAATGCGCGCTGCGCAAGAACTGGGGATTCATACCTTTGCGCTGTGGCGCCTGGGCTCCGAAGATCGATCGTTGTGGCGGGTGTGGGACATGCCCGGCGATCCCGGCGCGACCGACAAACTGAAAGACGTTCCTCCCGGCCAGGATGTCGATATGGAGGGCAACGGCGAGATTTTGAAGATCGAGGCACGGCCTGCCGACGGCACCCGAACGCTCACCGTCGATAAGACGTTGAACCAGATCACCGACGAGAATTTCGATGCGCTACCGCAGCCCTATCGCGTCGCCCGCTACGGCTCGAGTCCGAATCAGATTGCGATTACGTTTGATGACGGCCCTGATCCCGACTGGACGCCCAAGATGCTCGACGTGCTGAAGCGCGAGCACGCTCCCGCGACGTTTTTCCTCATCGGCATCCAGGCTGACAAGTTTCCCGACGTCACCGAGCGCATTTACCGCGAGGGGCACGAGATTGGGAACCACACTTTTACCCATCCCGATATCAGCAACATTTCGCCGACGTTCGTTCGCCTGGAGCTCAACCTGACGGAGCAGCTTTTCGCCAGCCGCTTAGGCGTGCGGACGATTCTGTTTCGTCCTCCCTACTCCATCGATCAGGAACCGGATACGGCCGACCAGGTGCGCCCGCTCGAATTCAGCCAGGACATGGGATTCATCACCGTAGGCGACAAGATCGATCCCAACGACTGGCAGGATAATCCCCGGCGCAGCGCCGAGCAGATTTCGCAGGATGTGCTGGCGCACTTGCCGCCCTGCGCCCCCAATGACATTCGCTGCGGCAACATCATCCTTCTGCACGACGGGGGCGGCGATCGCCGCCAGACCGTTCTCGCTCTGCCGGCGATCATCGACGGCATTCGCGCACGCGGCTATCAGGTCGTGCCGCTATATCAGTTGCTCGGCAAAACTCAGTCTGATGTCATGCCGCCCATTCCCACCAACGAGCGTTGGGCCGCGCGCCTGAACTGGCTGGGATTCTGGATGTTCGATGCCGGCAGCAAGGGCATTACCTGGATTTTCTTCATCGGCGACCTGCTGATGACCGGCCGCTTGCTGTTCGTAGGTTTTCTCGCGGTCTATGACCGCCTGCGGCAGCGCCGGATCGAGACTTCCGAAGCAGCGCACGTCTACCGGCCCGCCGTCGCCGTGCTCATTCCGGCGTACAACGAAGAAAAAGTCATCGAGCGGACGATTCAAGCCGCTTTGGGCTCAGACTATCCCAACTTGCGCGTCATCGTGATTGACGACGGATCGACAGACCAGACCCTGCGCGTAGCCCGCGAAGCGTTTTCGCGGGAAGAAGCGGAAGGGCAGGTGCTGATTCTGACCAAGCCCAACGCAGGCAAGGCTGCGGCCCTGAATTTTGGACTGGAGCATCTTACCGACGAGGAAATTTTCGTTGGCATCGATGCTGACACCATCATCGCTCCCGACGCCATTACGCGGCTGGTGCCGCATTTCCTCAATCCGAAGGTAGGTGCCGTCGCCGGGAACGCGAAAGTCGGCAACCGGGTGAATCTGTGGACGCGCTGGCAGGCGCTCGAATACATCACCAGCCAGAACTTCGAACGCCGCGCGCTCAATACCCTGGGCGCAGTCAGCGTTGTGCCCGGCGCAATTGGCGCGTGGCGCACTGCCGCCGTGCGCGAAGCCGGCGGGTATCACACCGATACCGTCGCCGAAGACGCGGATCTGACCATGGCGCTGCTGCGCAATGGCTATCGCGTCCAGTACGACGATCTGGCGTTGGCGTTTACAGAAGCCCCGGTGAACGCGAACGGACTGATGCGGCAGCGCTTCCGCTGGTCCTTCGGAATCCTGCAGGCGGTGTGGAAGCATCGCGAGGTCTTCGGACGCAAAGGCGTGCTGGGATATGTCGCTCTCCCCAACATCCTGATCTTCCAGATCCTGTTGCCCATCGTCTCGCCCTTCATCGATCTCATGTTCGTGATCGGAGTCGCGTGGTATGGAATCCAGAAATACTTCCATCCGGAATCCACCGATCCCACCAGCTTCCAGCGCCTGGTTCTGTTCTTTGCCGTGTTCCTGCTGATCGACTTCATTACTTCGGCCATTGCGTTTGCCCTCGAACGCCGGGTTCCGGAAGCTCGCGAGGACCCGATGCTTCTGAGCCAGGTGTGGCTGCAGCGCTTCGCTTACCGCCAACTGTTTTCCGTGGTATTGCTGAAGACCCTGAAACGCGCATTCGAAGGCAGACCCTTCGCCTGGGACAAACTGGAGCGCACCGCCGCCGTCAGTTACACGCCCGCGGAGAAAATCGAGAAGCAGGATTCGGTGAAGGTTCCGTAGGCCGGCGTCTCACCAACTGATCTCTTGAAACGTCTGAAACAACAACTGTTTCCCTGTCTCCCTGACAATTTGTTGACAATTTCTTGACCTCTGCCAGACGCGCGGTGGCGTCATCCTCGCTACTCTTGAAGCACCAGTCGTAGCATTTTCACGCTCGGGGTAATGAGGAGGTTCGATGACACGCTTGGGGCGAGTATCACTCAGTCTTTATTTCTTCATCGTAGCCATCGCACTGCTGGCCTTCGGACAGAACGCGCCACCGCCGGCAACCGCAAACTGGCCCATGTTCAAGGGACAACCGGCTCGCACGGGATTCAATCCCGTGGAAACCACCATCAGCCAGAGCAATGCCAAGTTTCTGACCGAGTCCTGGGAAGGCGTCATGGGCGACCTGGTCGATGTTTCATCGCCGGCAGTGGTGAACGGCGTCGCCTATATCGGTTCGTTCGATGGCAAGCTCTATGCCTTCGACGCCAATGGGTGCGGCCTCGCGACCTGCTTCCCGTTGTGGAGTGGGGCAACAGGAAATTCGATTACAGCGTCTCCCGCGGTCGCCCAAGGCACGGTCTTCATCGGTTCGAATGATCACAAGTTCTACGCTTTCGCGGCGGGCGGGTGCGGGCAATCGACCTGCACGCCGCTGTGGACCGCGACCACGGGCGGCGCCATCCAGGATGCATCGCCGCTGGTGGCCGGGGGCATGGTGTACGTGGGTTCGACCGACAAGAAACTGTACGCGTTCGCGGCTGCCGGGTGTGGAAGTTCGACCTGCTCGCCGTTGTGGACGGGAGCCACCGGAGGGCAGGTGCAGTCGGCTCCTGCCGCAGCCAACTCCACCGTCTACGTCGGCTCGAGTGACGGCAAGCTCTATGCTTTCCCTGCGGCGGGATGCGGCAGTTCCACCTGTTCGCCGCTCTGGACGGGCCAGGCGGGAACTTCGATTCTCGGTTCAGGTCCGGCCGTCGCCAACGGAGTGGTCTTCATCGGGTCGTTCCAAAGCAATCTTTATGCCTTCGCGGCGGGCGGGTGCGGACAATCCACGTGCCCTCCGCTGTGGATTGGGAACGCGGGGGAGTTCATCTCGTCTTCCCCCGCCGTTGCCCACGGCATGGTCTACATCGGCTCTGGAGACGGAATTCTCTCCGCCTTCAAAGCCGCCGGGTGCGGCAGTTCTCTTTGCCAACCGGTTTGGACAGGGGCAGCGGTGGGCGCGCAGGCCGCGATGATCTCGGCGCCGACCGTCGCCAACGGCGTGGTGTACATCGGAGAAAACAACGGCATGGTCGAGGTATTCAATGCCAGAGGCTGCGGCAAGTCGTTCTGCCTGCCGGTCACGCAACTGCTCACGCACAACGAGCAGATTGTGTCGTCTACTCCCACGGTGGTGAACGGCACGGTGTACTTCGGCTCCGCCAATCAGTTGTCGCCCCCCATCGGGCGACTGTACGTGTTCAAGCTGTCGCAGTAAGTTTCTGGATTTCGCCGGGGCATCTCGTGGGGAGCCGCCGCCATCGATGCCCCGGGCCCGCTCACACCCTCCTATGACATCCGTCACAGACACCTGTGCGCTCCCCGGTGTGTGCTAAATGAGGAGATCCAAGCCCATGGCCCGCACCATCATCGAACCGTTCCGCATCAAGAGCGTCGAACCCATTCGCTGGACCACGCGTCCGCAGCGCGAGGATCTTCTGCGCGCTGCCCACTACAACCTGTTCCTGCTGCCGGCGGATGACGTCTTGATCGATCTGCTGACCGACTCCGGCACCGGCGCCATGTCGACCCATCAATGGGCTGCGATCATGGAAGGCGACGAAAGCTACGCCGGCAGCAGGAGTTACGACCACTTCCGTGATTCCATCCAGGACATCTTCGGCTACCGCCACGTCATTCCCACCCACCAGGGCCGCGCTGCGGAACGGATCCTGTTCGGCGTGATGTGCAAGAAGGGAGACGTGGTGCCCAACAACACCCACTTCGATACCACGCGCGCCAACGTCGAATTCACCGGCGCCGAAGCCGTCGATCTCTTAATTCCGGAAGGGAAGCAGCCGAGCTTAGTTCATCCCTTCAAAGGTGACATGGACGTCCACGCGCTCGAAGAGCTGATTGCCAGGGTCGGCCGCCAAAAGATTCCGCTGGTCATGCTGACCGTGACCAACAATTCCGGCGGAGGGCAGCCGGTTTCAATGGCCAACGTCCGGCTGGTCAGCGCGATCTGCCGCCACCACCGCATTCCGCTCTACTTCGACGCCTGCCGCTTCGCCGAAAATGCCTACTTCATCAAGCTGCGCGAAAAAGGCTACGAGGACAAGACTCCCAAGCAGATTGCGCAGGAGATGTTCTCTTACGGCGACGGCTGCACCATGTCAGCCAAGAAAGATGGCATGGCGAATATCGGCGGCTTCCTGTGCACGAACGATGACTTACTCGCCCAGCAGGAAAAAGATCTTCTGATTCTGACCGAAGGCTATCCCACTTACGGAGGCCTCGCCGGACGCGATCTTGAAGCTATCGCCGTCGGCGTGCAGGAAGCGCTCGAAGAAGACTACCTGCGCTACCGCATCGCCTCGACCGCTTACCTGGGCAATCACATCGCTCAGCAAGGCGTGCCCATCGTGCAGCCACCCGGAGGCCATGCCGTCTATCTCGACGCCCGCGCATTTCTGCCGCACATTCCGCTCGACCAGTTCCCGGGCGCTGCGCTCGCCGCCGAACTCTATCTCGAAGGCGGCATCCGCTCCGTCGAAATCGGACGCCTCATGTTCGGCGCCGCCGCCCAGATGGATCTGGTCCGCCTCGCCATCCCCCGCCGCGTCTACACCCAAAGCCACATCGACTACGTGGTCGAAGTGATCCTCGAAGTCTGGAAGAAACGCAGCCACATCCAGGGACTGAAGCTGACTTACGAAGCGCCATTCCTACGCCACTTCACCGCGAGGATGGAGCCGGTGGAACAAACGGTAGAGGCGGTGCGGGAATGAAATGACTCGAATGCTTGTGGTGACTTTCTACCACAAGTGTAGTAAATCTCGACCACAAACGCGGGTGGGGCATGATGCTGCCGAGACTACTGCAGCCGTTCTCCGCGATCTTGGCGTTCCACGATTCGATTTTTCTGTAGGGACGTAGCTCAGCTGCGTCTCTACCGGGAATGTTTCCTGGCGGTTCACCTCACCTGCGTAATCGACACCCGCAGATCCACCGGAGTTGCGCAGTAGCAATCCTCATAGTTGGCACTGTCCACGATAAAGTACAGAACCTCGCCTTTGTTTACCGTGAGACCCGACAACGTGAGGTTGCCGCGGGGCTGCGCCCCCCAAAGCGTGCCCGATTTGAGCGTGGTGCTGCCCTTGTCCAACGACCACTGCACCTCGTTTGCCATGAAGAAGTTTCTCCAGCCAAATGCACCCTTCATGTTCACCACCCCGGTAATCGGGCTGCGCCATGCCACGATCACATACCGGTCCCAAGTGGGATTGATCAGCAGGGAATGAGGAAGATATCCGGGATAACCGTTGTCGCCCTGCGAGTCGAGCGTTTGGTCAGTGAAATTGAACGCCGCTTCCGTTTTCTCGTGCACAGTCTCTTTACGCGCTTCCGTTCCCTGCCAGCAACCGAGTCCCGTCACCGTGTCTCCGGTGATGGTGCTTTGACAGGGCGCCAAATATTGGGGCAGAAACCGGTAGCCCGTCGGATCATGCGTGCGAGTCGCGCTCTCCATCAGATACCACGTTTGATTGGAACCTTCATGGAATGAGACTTGGCTGGAAGCGCCTCCGAGATCTTGCGACAGATCCCAAGTGGTGGTTTGGGCGCACATCCGGGGAAGTGAGATCAGTGCGCAGCAGAATATGGCAAGGGCGAGTTTTCTCATTGCCTGTCTCCTTGGAATCGGATTGATGGTGCGGGCCGGCACCTCAGGGAAGAACCTCGAGGAGGTGTAACCCGATGATGTACAGGAAGATATCGGGTGGCTAGGACCCCGCTCACCGCGCCCCGTGACGTTCCGGGGAAGTCGCCGAAGGCCTGTTCCCCGGTGCTACAATTGAGTGTTAACGACCCCGTCGAATAGAAATCTATACGTCATTGAGGAGCAATTATGGCAACCGTTGAAGCCCCCACCCGTCCGCAGATTCGCCTGCATGAAGGTCCATTCAAGAACGAGCCTTTTTACGATTTCACGAAAGATGACAACGTGCGCAAGATGCGCGCCGCGCTCGAAAAAGTCCGCGGACAGCTTGGCCGCGAGTATGACCTGATCCTCGGCGGCAAGCGCGTCAAGACCGCCGACAAGATCAAGTCGATCAATCCCGCGAAGCCTTCCCAGATTGTCGGCCTGCATCAGAAAGCCGGAAAAGATCAGGTCGAGCCCGCCATGCAGGCCGCCCTACGCGCCTACGAGAGCTGGAGCCGCACCTCGGTCGAAGAGCGTGCCGCGCTGCTGTTCCGCGTCGGCGACCTGATGCGCGAGCGCAAGATGGAGTTCATGGCCTGGCTGGTCTTCGAAGTCTCGAAGAACTGGGCCGAAGCCGATGGCGACGTTTCGGAGACCATCGACTTCTGCGAATACTACAGCCGCGAGGCGCTGCGCCTAGCGAAGACTGAGCCTCCCGTGCAGCTTCCCGGAGAGCGCGACCGACTCTTCTACATTCCTCTGGGCGTGGGCGCGGTCATTCCGCCGTGGAATTTCCCCTCCGCCATCATGGCCGGCATGACCTTGGCATCGATCGTGTCAGGGAACACCGTGATCCTGAAGCCCTCGAGCGACTCTCCGACCATTGCCGCCAAGTTCGTCGAACTGCTTGAAGAGTGCGGCATGCCCGAGGGCGTAGTGAATTTCTGCCCCGGCGCCGGCGCAAGCTTCGGCGATGCCATCGTCTCGCATCCCAAGACCCGCTACATCGCCTTCACCGGATCGCGCGAAGTCGGCCTGCACATCAATAAGAGCGCGGCCACCCAGGCCGACGGCCAGATCTGGATCAAGCGCACCATCCTCGAAATGGGTGGCAAAGACGCCATCATCGTCGACGCCGATGCCGACATCGACACCGCCGTCGAAGGTGTAGCCTCCGCGGCCTTCGGCTTCCAGGGACAGAAGTGCTCGGCCTGCTCGCGCGCCATTATCGACGAGCGCATCTACGACAAGTTCCTCGACAAGCTCAAGGCGCGGGTCGAGAAAATCACCATGGGAGATCCCGCCGAGAACCCCAACATGGGCGCGGTCATCAACGAAGGCTCGATGAAAGACATTCTCGGCTACATCGAGGTCGGCAAGAAAGACGGACGCGTCATCACCGGCGGCGCCCGCGATCCCAAGGCTGGCGAAGGATTCTTCATCCAGCCCACGGTCATTGCCGACATCAAGCCCAAGTCGAAGCTCGAGCAGGAAGAGATCTTCGGACCGGTGCTCGTGGTGATCAAGTCGAAGAACTTCGATCACGCTTTGGAAATCGCCAACGACACCGAGTTCGGCCTGACCGGCGCGGTCTACACCGGTTCGCGCGAAAAGATCGATCGCGCGGTCCGCGAATTCCACGTCGGCAACCTGTACATCAACCGCAAGTGCACGGGCGCCATGGTCGGGGCGCATCCCTTCGGTGGATTCAATATGTCGGGAACCGACTCAAAGTCCGGCGGCCCCGACTACTTGTATCTGTTCACGCAAGGCAAGTCGGTTGGCGAGAAGGTTTAAGAGAAACGATGGAGAGACGGGCGTCATCGCCCGCCAACCGGAGGCCAAAAGCCTCCGGTTTTTTTGTTGTGTGGCGCGGGCGCCCTTGCCCAGGACGTAAGTCCGGGGTAAGCCCCTCAGATTGAGTCGAGTCCCTTCGGGGACGGCGCTCGCTTATCCCCGGCCCGTTCGCAGCCCATCCAGCGATGCCTTACCCGGTCCGGTCAAAACCAGCGCCGCACTCGCTGCCAGCATGGTCAATGCGTATTCAAAGCCGGTCGGCAGAAAGAAGCCGTTCTTCAGGTGGACGGCCAGCACCGCCCCCAGCATGTCGGCGGCAATCGCGGCTGCCGCGGCGCGCGTGCCAATGCCAAGAATTAAGGCCGCGCCGCCGAGAAACTCAATGGCGATCACGATGGGCGACAGAAACGCCGGCAATCCTACGTGCGCCAGAAATCCAGCGAAGCCGTGAACGCCGTAGACAAAAAGCTTCTGGCTGCCGTGCGCCATGAATACGACTCCTACAATCACCCGCAACAACGTGACTCCCCACGACTGCTTTTCCGCTTGACTCATTTATGTGATCCTCCTTTTGCTTACAACAGATGTCGTGATAACGACTATTGATGCAAAAAAATCAGCTCCCCACTTCGCGGGCCTCCTCGAGCAGGCCGAGCAGCGCATGCAACCGCTGTTCCCCCATCTGGCCCAGCAACTTATGGTGAAACTCCTCCACCGGTTTATCCATCTTCTTGAGTAGTCCCAGGCCCGCGGGCGTGATGCGCGCCATGATCACCCGCCGGTCGTTGCTTTCGCGGCATCGTTCCGCAAGCCCGCGTTTTTCGAGGCGATCGAGCAGGCGCGTGATGTCGGAATCGCGATTAATCATGCGCTCGCTGATCTCGCTGCAGGGCAGGCCCTTGGGCCCGGCTCCACGCAAAATCCGCAGCGCGTTGAACTGGGTAGGGGAAACCCCGAATGTCTTCATCAACTCCGCGCCCTGCCACTGCAACTGATCGGCGGTGCGCATCAGCGCGATGTAAGCCTCCTCCGCCAGGCTGCTGAACGGCTTGGTCTGCTTGAGTTCGGCCTGGATGCCTTTAGCCATCGGTATCAATATAGTCGTTATGACGATATTTGTCAATGCGGATTAGCGTGCCTGGGGGAAGCCGCGCCTAGGTCCGGGGGACGGGCGTCCTGTCAGCCGCGAAGCGGCGCGCTCGGCTTCCATGTAAAATCCGGACACCACACCAGGCCCTCTGATCATGGAGTCCGGCAATGGCCGATCTACCGCGGGTATTGCTCGTTCTGTTGTTCGTCGCCCTGTCCCCGGCAGCGCAGGAAAGCCACAACCATACCGCCCCTGAGAAGCTCGGACAGGTGTCGTTCCCAATTTCCTGCACACCGGCGGTTCAGGCGCAGTTCAACCGGGGTATGGCTCTTTTGCACTCCTTCGCCTACACTGCCGCCGAAAATGCATTTCATGGCGTGGCCGACGAGGATCCGCATTGCGCGATGGCGCATTGGGGAATGGCCATGACGTACTTTCGCCAGCTTTGGGATCCGCCCATCTTGCCCAAGTCCATTCCCCTCGCGCAAAAGGAGATCCAGCGGGCGCAGCAGATCGGTGCCAGCTCCGCGCGCGAGCGCCAGTTCATCCGCGCGTTGGGATTGATCTATCAGGACGCTGCCACCGTTCCGTACCGCACCCGGGCGTTGAACTACGAACGCGCGATGAGCGATCTCGCCTCTCAAAACCGGCAGGATGTCGAAGCACAGATTCTGTACGCCCTCGCACTCCTAGCCAACGCATCTCCCGCGGACAAGACGCACGCGAAGCAGAAACAGGCGATCGACCTGCTTGAGCCGCTCGCTCGCGCCTACCCTCAGCACCCCGGGATTCCTCATTACCTCATCCACGCCTGCGACAATGCGGAACTCGCACTCCAGAGGCCTGGCGGCGGCAAGAGCCTACGCTCAGATTGCGCCCTCCGCGCCCCACGCCTGCACATGCCGTCGCACATCTTCACGCGCCTCGGACTATGGGACGACTCCATCCATTCCAATCTCGCGGCACGAGAGGCCGCGCACCAGCAGGGCGATACGGGAGAAGAGCTGCATGCCATGGACTACCTGGTGTACGCGTATCTGCAAAGCGGGCACGATCAAGACGCACTTCGCATAATTCAGCAACTCAAAGGCATGCCGAGTCTCAACGCAGGCGACTTCAAAATCGCGTACGCCTCGACCGCGATACCGGTTCGCTACGCAGTTGAGCGCGGTCAATGGGCTGACGCGGCTGCAATCATCCCTCTGACAGGGGCTCCACCTCATGTCGCCGCTATAGCGGTTTGGGCTCGTGGCGTGGGACTCGCTCGCAGCGGGCATGCCGTCGAGGCACATGCAGAAATCGACCACTTGCGGCAGCTCGAAAAGCAGGTTCGCGCTTCGGGCAACGACTACTGGTCTACCCAAGTGGGGATTCAGACGCGCGAAGTCATGGCGTGGTCTGCCCAGTCGCAGGGGAAGCCCGAAGAAGCGGTAGCCTTGATGCGGGCTTCCGCTGACGAGGAGGATGCGATCGAAAAGCTTCCGGTGACACCCGGGCCAATTATTCCCGCCCGCGAACAACTCGGCGACTTGCTCCTGGAGCAGAAACACCCGGATCTTGCCCTGCGGGAATTCAATACAGCCCTCGTCAATGCCCCCGGGCGCCGAGGGGCGGAGCTAGGCGCCACGCAGGCTGCCCGGCTCTCCAGCCGGAAGTAGCTGATGTTTGCGGGAGGCCGGAAACCTACGTTTGCATCTTCTTGCGCTGCATTTGCCGGATCATGAAGAACCACAAAGCCGCCAGCAGAATCAGCGGCGCCAGATTCAACAGCCAGCTCGGCCATCCTCCCTCGACCGCCGAGTCTTTGAACCAGATCTCGACATTCTTCTGCCGCAGCTCCAGCAGCATCCCTTCCTGGCTGGAGGGAGCGATCACCCGAAAGGTGCTGTTGTCACGATTCGTGCCAGTGACCGTATTTTTCGTGATGGTCACTTTGCGGACGTTCCCGGCGTCGACCTGGGAGAGAAATTCCGAGTAACTGATCTCGGGGATCGCAGGCGTTTTGTCACTCTTCACCACCTGCCACAAGAGCGCCGCCGACAACACGATGACGAACCAGAAAACGACAGTCTTTATCGTCGGGTCCACGCGAGAGTTCCTCCGGGGGGACTGTATGACTTTATCCAGGGACGGTCAAGCAAACTGAAGCCCATGGGCCGACGCCGAACGGCCGACGACCGCTCTCAGCCTCGGTTGATCAGCGACGCCACATACCCTGCGCCAAATCCATTATCGATATTGACGACGCTGACGTTCGACGCGCAGGAGTTCATCATGCCCAGCAGCGCCGCCAGGCCTTCGAACGCGGCTCCGTAGCCGACGCTGGTGGGTACGGCGATCACCGGCACTCCGACCAGTCCTCCCACCACGCTTGGCAAGGCACCTTCCATGCCGGCACAAACGATGACTACCCGGGCGCCAGTCAGTGCCTCGCGATGCGCCAGCAGGCGGTGAATCCCGGCGACGCCCACGTCATAGAAGCGCTCCACGGAATTCCCCATGATCTCGGCCGTGACCACCGCTTCCTCCGCCACGGGGATGTCGCTGGTTCCCGCCGAGACCACCGCGATCGTGCCCTTGCCGTATTTCGCCCGGTCGCGCCGCAGCGTGATGGCGCGGGCCGGCTCGTGATAGACCGCTCGTGGGAATTTCTTCTTCACGGCCGCAAACTGTTTTTCGTTGGCGCGCGTCGCCAACACGTTTCCGCCATGTTTCGCGAGACGCGAAAAGATTCCCGCCACCTGCGCTGGAGTTTTGCCCTGCCCGAAGATGACTTCGGGCATCCCCACACGCAGCCGGCGGTGATGATCGACCTTGGCGAATCCCAGGTCTTCGAAGGGCAGGTGCCGCAGGCGCGCCACGGCATCGTCGGGGGACAGTTCTCCCTGGCGCACCTGCTCGAATAGTTTGCGAATGGATTCGGCGTTCAACGAAGCTCTCAGCTGTCAGCACTCAGCCAAGTCAAGAGTAGCACTTTAGAAATCGGATGGCAGAGGTGGCAGACCTGCCACCCGCGACTAGCGCCCGCCCTTCTTCAACTTCTTCGCCAACTCCCAATACAGTTCCTTGGCTTTGCCCGGAGCCTCGAGGTGCGTCAGCAGCACCCGCCGCAAGGTGGCCGGCTTCACCCGGCCATGCAGATAAGCGTCGTAGAGCGCGTTGCCTAGCATGTATCCGAGAAGCTCCGTGCTGGCCTCAAATTCCTTGCCGCGCGTGGGACGCGCATTGGGCAACAAATGCAGTTCCGCCTCTTCCACTGCCGGTCGCGACGGATAGAGTACGCGCGATCCGAAATATCCCAGCGCATGCTCGAGCGTCCGCACGTAGAAGCGATCCGCGGGCTCCGGCGCACGCCCCGGTTTCTCCCGCAGCGGCAGGCCGCGGCAGGCATGATGCAGAAACCTCGCCGACTCCTCCGCCGCATACATCATCTGGAATTCCCGCACATAAAACGCATTCACCTGCGGCAGGTACACGCTGCCGCGATCCTCCACGCGTTGCAGCAGCGCCTTCGAATCTTCTTCCGCAATGCCCTTGCGGGTCAGCAGTCCGTGCAGCCGGCCTGCCGAGGAACGGCAATACACCTCCGGCATCAGATCGACCAGAAACTTCGGCTGCGTGTGATTATGCGGAGAATAACGGTTGATCTGGAAAAAGCGCAGCAGGCTGTCGATCAGGTTGTAGATGGTCGGAGCCAGGTCGGGACCTTCTTCGTCGGTGCGTCCCCAGCGGCTCAGGTGCAGGCGGTAGTTTTCGTATTTTTCGAGTGGCGTCGAGTTGAAGACGCAGATGACATCATCGTTCACTCGCACTGCTTCCACCCGCTCCACCTTCTCACCCGCCGCCCGCCAGTAAAGCGCGTCGACGTTCTGCAGAATGGTCAGCCGCCGGCTCTGGGGCAATTCCTCCTGCAGCGCCCGTGGCAGATGCTGCGGCGCCAGGTGCGACTCGCCGAACAACACCAGAATCACGGCATTAGGATGACGCTCGCGAATCTCGGCGATCTTATGGGCCGCGTGCCGGTCGCGCGCCCCGATCTTGCGCAAGTCTTCGCGCGGCATGCAGTCGAGCCCGTAGAGCCCTTCCGCGCACTCCCGCGCCGTCGACAGCATTTCGAAGAACGGAGCCCAATCGTATCCCCAGTCGAGATCGAAGCGAATGCGTTCGCGGAATTCCCGCTCATCAATCTCGCGCCGCCACCATTCGTCGACAATATGCTGGTCGCGCGAGAAGATGGTCTCGAGCGCCAGCACCACGGGACGGTCTCCCGGATTTGCGCACTGTTCCACCAGCGAGGCCGCAAAACGCTGTGACGCCGGCAGCGCATGGTAATCGCCAATCAGAATCGTATCGGCCTCGCGAATCCGCCGGCTGACCTCTTCGGCATCGATCACCGCCGCGTAGGAACGGAAGGCGCGCGTGAAGTCCCTCAGATATTTGCGCTGCCCGCTCGAATCCTGGCTGCGGATTTCGCGCTCCACTCCCGCCAGCGCCGCCAACTGCGCCGCGTTCCGCCGAGCCCGTAGATCGGTCGCCGAAGCCATGAAGTGCCTTGAAAACCTTGTTACCTTGACTTCACGAAGCCCCCGTCCCTATCCTCAGACTTCGATCCAGGAGCCTACTTGCCCAACCCGCCACAAAGTCTCACTGTCGCGACCACCGGAGCCAGCGGATCTCTCTTCCTCAAGCACTTCCTGCTGGCCGTCGAGCGCGACAAACGCATTCAGACCGTGAACTTCATCGCCTCCGACAGCGCCCTGCGCGTGATGGCCGAAGAACTCGCGCTGCGCGGACGCGCCAACCTGGTCAGCCAGATTCTCGGCAAGCCGTCGCGCAAGATTCAGCTGCAATCGAACGCCGACATCGGCGCCAACATCGCCAGCGGCTCCTATCCCGTCGACGCCATGGTCGTCATCCCCTGCAGCGTCGGCACCCTCGCCCGCATTGCCACGGGAGACGCCAGCCATCTCATCGAGCGCGCCGCCGACGTCACCCTGAAAGAGAAGCGTCCGCTGGTGCTGTGCGTCCGCGAAACGCCGCTCAACAAGATTCACATCCGCAACATGTACCGCGCCGCCGACGCCGGCGCCACGGTCTTCCCGCTGATTCCCGCCTTCTACAACCGGCCGGCTAGCTTAGATGTCATGGCGCGCGAATTCGGCTATCGCGTGCTCGCCCATCTCGGCCTCCCGCAACCTCAAGCCTATCGCTGGAAGGGCTGAAAGGTCAGTGACTTGCAACAGCTACAGGCAAACCCTTCCGCACCTACGGCAACGCCGGGAGCGAGAGTTTCAGTCTAGACATCCGGAAGTGCACTACCCAGATGCCCACCGGACATGTCCAACGGGAACCCGCAGAACTTTTCGGACGGGAAGATTGCCGGAGGGACGCCCCACGTCTCTACCTCGACCCGTTGACCTCCCCGTTTCCCGCGATTGACGAGCGCGGCATTTCGTTCTAATGTGGGTTTACACCGGAAAGGAGGTGGTCGGATGACAAGTTCAGATGGCAAATGTAGTACCCATAGACCAGGTGAGGTGGCTGAGACTTAGAGCAGGTCGCTCTAAGCGGGGCTCCGGACGCGGTTCGCCGCGAAAAGAGCTACAGCCCGCACACTACCGGTGATTTAGGATTGCATCCGCCCGGCGGCAGGTCGCGCCGGGACCCGGAGTAGCCGAAGAGGCCACGTAGAGTGACCACCTCTTGGTCAATCCCAAACAGTCCACCGGGCGGCCCGCAGGCTCGCAAGAGTCCGCGGGCCGTTCCTTTTTGAGTTAGGTTTCGACCGCCGACCGCAGGCCTCAGGAATCAGCACTTGGCGCTTAGCACTCGGCCATTGCCAGAGCTTGCATGGAGCGGCAACAACCCAGTCGAGGCGTCAAGCAAACCGACGTTTATAGTTCAGGTTGCACGGCCCTTCTTCGCGATCTTTGCGGATCTTCTTTGCGAACTTTGCGGTCAAAGGCTTTGCTTTCCCAGCGCCACGCTCGAGAAGAGTCGTTATTTTCGGCGCACCACACCAG
The DNA here is from genome assembly GCA_963832635.1 of Terriglobia bacterium. Lineage (GTDB taxonomy): Bacteria > Acidobacteriota > Terriglobia > Terriglobales > Acidobacteriaceae > DATFTE01. The sequence goes on from CAWHVH010000015.1 coordinate 181,271, forward strand.
GCTGGCCAAGTGCCAAGTGCTGATTCCCCGAAGCCCGCTGCCTGAAGCCTGAAGCCCGATTTTCAGCTATCATCATCTCCGGCATGGGCACCCAGGGCTGGGACGACGAGCGCCGCCGCTTGGCGGAACTCTACGCGGCGAAAACCGACGAGGAACTCGAAGCCCTCATTGACCGCGAAGACTCGCTCACCACGGTCGCCCGCCAGACCCTGCACGAGGAACTGGAGCGCCGCGAAATCGATGTTGCCCCCTCGGAAGCGACTTCAATCGCTGAAGAAGAACCAAAATTTCAGAAGCTCGTGATCATCCGCCAGTTCCGCGATCTGCCGGAAGCCTTGCTGGCCAAGGGATTCATCGAGTCCGCCGGCATCGAGTGCTTTCTCGCCGACGAAAACATCGTGCGCATGGACTGGTTCATCTCCAATTTCGTGGGCGGCATCAAGCTGCAGGTCAAGGCCGAAGACGTCTCCTCCGCGCTCGAGGTCCTCAGATCAACCCATTCCTGAAGAATTCAGCTTCGAAGGCGACGCCAACTATCAGCAGCCGCGCTGCCCCAAGTGCTATTCGCTCGACATCATCTTTGAAGACCTGAACAAAGAAGTGGCCTACACCAGCGCCTGGCTGGGTGTGCCCATCCCGATGTCGCAAAAATCCTGGAAGTGCATGACCTGCGGCAGGCGGTGGGTTGAAGAAGAAGACGCCTCCACAAAAAACGAAGAAGCCTGAGTCTCCAACCACCCTGTCATCCCGAGCGTAGCGAAGGGGACCGCGGCGTCTGCTACCACCGGCACCCGTGCGATGTCTGCACCGGTCACCGGAAGCCTCTATCCCGCCTTCTCGAACCCCAGCCTCACCACCTCGGCCGTATCTTTCGCCAGCGGAACTTGCGCGGCTTCTTCCTGGGTGAACCAGCGCGCTTCTTCCGCGTCACTGGCGCCTTTCAACTCCCCCGAGACTCGCTGGCACAAGAAATCAATCAGCACGTAGTGATAGAGCGTCTGTCCGTGAGGATCTTTCAACACGCGGTCAAACACTCCCAGTAGATCCCGGGTTTCAACCGTCAACCCGGTCTCTTCCCGCGCCTCGCGCACCGCCGCTTCGCGCAGCATCTCGCCCACTTCCAGAACGCCGCCGGGAATCGACCACTCTCCCTGCAGCGGCGGATGCCCGCGCTTCACCAGCACCACGCGGCCCTGTTCGATGATGATTGCCCCCACGCCAACCAGAGGCGACGCGGGATATTCGCGCTTCATAGGCGCAGCGATTGTAGATGAACCAGTACCGAGTACCTAGTACCCAGTACCGAGTGCCGAGAAGGAACTCACACCAGCGGCTAAGGTTTGATGCCTACCCTTACGTCCGTTGCGTCAAAGTTTGCTTGCCTTTCCGGGTACTCGGTACTGGGTACTCGGTACTCTCTTTCAATCAACAATCAAAAATCAACAATCAACAATCACCTCCGCCCGTTCAATCGTGCAATTGTGTTTAAAATGGTTCCCGTGGCCCTGGAAGAATACAAACGCAAACGGCGCTTCGAGGAAACTCCCGAGCCGCCTCCGAAGATCGAGAAGAAAGCCGGGCACCGCTTTGTCGTGCAGTGCCACGACGCCACCCGCCTGCACTACGACTTCCGTCTCGAGATGGACGGCGTGCTCAAGTCATGGGCCGTGCCCAAGGGCCCGTCGCTCGACGCCGCCGACAAGCGCCTGGCCATGCAGGTGGAGGATCATCCCGTTTCCTACTTCGATTTCGAAGGCACCATCCCCGAAGGCAACTATGGCGCCGGCACGGTGATGGTCTGGGATGTCGGCACATGGGAGCCGCTTTCTCCTGTGCCCGTCGACGGCAAGTATGTCCCCGCCACCGACAAAGAAGCCAATGCCATGCTGGCCAAGGGAGACCTGAAGTTCCGCCTGCACGGCAAGAAGCTGAATGGAGACTTTGCGCTGGTGCACATCAAAGCCCGCCGTCCCGGCAGCAAGGGCAACGAGTGGCTCTTGATCAAGAAGCACGATGACTACGAAGTGAAGGGCTACGACATCGAGCAGTACGACACCTCGGTGCTCACCAAGCGCACCATGGACGAGATTGCCGGAGACGCCAAATCGAAAGAATGGACCAGCAGCCGTCCCGCCACGCGCGGCAGAGTCAAAGCCGCCTGGCTCGCCGACACCATCGCCAAACTCGACAAGAAGAAAAAGAAGCCCACTGCCGAAACCGCGGAAAAAAAAACGGCAAAAGTTCGAAAACAAAAGTAGTTCGATCGGGCGCAGACAATAAACAATCCTCCGCGTCCCCAGCGTCCCCAGCGGTTTTGGTTCCCGAAGGAGCAAGAAAAGCCCCCATCCCCGCGAAAATCAGTCCCATGCTGGCCACTTCGGTCGATAAGCCCTTTGACGATCCCGAGTGGCTCTTCGAAATCAAGTGGGACGGCTACCGCGCCATTGCGTTTCTTGAAGATGGCAAGCTGCGCCTGGTCTCGCGCAGCCAGAACGATCTCACCGCGCAGTTCGCCGAACTCGCAGGCCTGCCCGCGCTGGTGAAGGCAAAGAGCGCCATCCTCGACGGAGAAGTGGTGGCGCTCGATGACGAAGGCCGATCGTCGTTCAGCCTGATGCAGCAGCGCACCGGGTTGCGCCGCCCGGGACAGCGCACGGCGCCGCGGCACGATGTGCCCATTCTCTACTACGTCTTCGACTTACTCTATCTCGACGGATACGATCTGCGCCGCGTCGCTCTTGAGGAGCGCAAAGCCGCACTGGCGAAGATCGTAACCGCGGGCGACGTGCTGCGCTTCTCCGATCATTATCCCGGGCAAGGAGTTGCCTTGTTCGAAGTGGCGAAGCAGAAGGGGCTTGAAGGCATTCTCGCCAAGCGCCGCCGCAGCATTTACGAAGAGCGCCGCACCCGCGACTGGCTCAAGATCAAAATCACGCACAGTCTGGAATGCGTCATCGGAGGCTACACCGAACCCGAAGGCAGCCGCCAGTATTTCGGATCGGTAGTGCTGGGACTCTATGACAAGAAAGGCCAACTCATCCACGTCGGCCAGGCGGGCAGCGGCTTCGACGAAAACTCGCTGAGGGAAGTCTGGAAGTTACTCGAAGCTCGTAAGTCCAACCGAAGTCCCTTTCATGGCGAGGTCGAGGCGTTGCGTAAAGTCTTTTGGGTCAAGCCATTACTGGTGGCGGAGATCAAATTTGCCGAATGGACGCATGAGCGCGATGGCACCAGCGCCAAGCTAAGGGCCCCGGTTTTCATGGGCTTGCGCGACGACCGCGAACCGAAAGACTGCACTTTCGATCAATGATCGCCTTCGCCGATTGATCGCCCGCGCGAAGATTCAACAGGTTAGCGGCAAAGTTGTATATCTTTAAGCAGTATTTCAAAGCTACGGTGGCCACGAGACTCGCAGACGCGTTTTAGGCTCGCGGATGACCTTTGGGGTAGCCAGAGGCCCATCGTCGATTCCAGGGCCTCCCAGAGGCCATAGAATGGCATTCTACGCGATGGGCAGACCCCGCGTTGGGCAGGAGAACCTGCTCGGCGGAATATAGCTGCCAGTTGCAATTCGCAACAGCAGGTTTCACATTGGGAAGATGCGCGGCAGATGGACTAAGGCTTCGGGGAGTTACCAGGGTGTCTGCCCTCTGCCGTTTATTCGGTGCTGCTTTGGTTGTCGTCGCTGCCGAGGCCGGCGTTGTGCAGCAGGCCGCGCAACGCGTCTTCGCCACCCGCGCCGCGTTGGATGCCGGCGACATTGCCGTCGCGGTCGATGACGACGTAGATGGGATAAGACTTGGCCTCGTACATCGCGGCGAGGTTGGTATCTTCGGTGAGGACGATGTGGCACGCGCGCGGATTGTCTTCCAGATACTTCTTCACCGTCTTCTTCGATTCGCCCACGTCGACCGCCAGTACGATCAAACCTTTATCGGCAAATTCATGAGTGACCTGGTCGACCAGCGACTGCTCTTCGCGGCAATAGGGACACCAGGTGGTCCAGAACTCGAGCAGCACCACTTTGCCTTTGACGGAGGCGTTATTGAACTGCTGCCCGTCGAGCGCCTTGGCGCGAAAGTGCGGCGCAGGCTCGCGATCGTCGGCTGAGAGACTTACAAACGCAAACAGCAGCAATGCGAAAACCAGTAAGTGGCGGCGTGGCGCAAACATGCGGCGGAGTATAGCATGGGGGCAATTTACTGCGTTTGCCGGAGGCGCGTCGAGGAGCGACGCGAGTCGGGCCGGTTACCCTGCGTTGATCGTGTCCCTTCTTACGCAGGATAGCTCTCCGCAGAGTGTGGAAAGGGACAGGATCACCGCGCGAGCCACAGCGGTGGCATCCAGATTCGTTGACATGGAAATCTCCGGAACACAAACCTGAACTCCGGCGACTTGTCATCGCTGGAAGGGACGATGATTGGACGGCTGCTATGACGACGACTCCGATGAGATCGAGGAACGCGTACGCGCCTTGTTTCAAGACCGGGGATACTTTCGGATAGAGATCCAATCATTTGACATCATTCCAACCGATCCGCTGAAGACTCCCAAGCCAGTGAAGGTCGAGGCCGAGGTGACAGAAGGGGAGATCCTATCGGCTGCAAAGAGATTACTTTTACCGGCAATCACCATTTCGGAGACGAGAAATTGCGCAAGGCATTTCCCATTAAAGCCAAGCGATCTTTTTGCACGAGCGCGCATTGCCGGGGGACTCGAGAGCATGCGGGAGTTGTACAACGCACAACGGCTACCTCGACATGGTCATGATTCCCGAGTCACCGACGTTTGCCGGCTCGAGCCGTCAACCTGACCGTCGAGGTGAGAGAGGGACCGCAGTATCACCTGGGCAAGCTCGAAGTGTTTGCGAAAAAAGAGAGCGCTGACCGACTGTCCACAGCCTGGGAGCTCGGCGAAGGCAAAGTGTACGATGCCGGATACGTAGACAAGTTCTTGCAGGAGCATGAAGAGCTTCTCCCGGAGGGGTTTTCGCGCTCCAACGTGCAGATCGTGAAAGATTGCCCGGACCGAACGGTCGATGTGCGCTTCATTGTTGATCCCGTACGGGCGGCGGCCCATCCGGCGAAACCTGTGCCGTGCGAAAAGACAGAGCCTTAGAAAACCATTTTCTTCACACCGTTTGCGCCACGGGGAGGTTCAGCGCTCGTCCGATGGAGCGAAGGCGTCGACGATATTTCCTCGTCGCAGCTACCCAGGAACTGGCACGCCGAAAGCCGGCTTACGAAAGCCAGACTTGCAGCAGGATGACGTTGCGCCGAGGGCGACTCGTAAGTGGCCGCTACGAAGGGGACGTAGAGCACCCGTTCTTGCGAATTACCTCGTCGGCCTCAGCGAACCTTCCCCGTGTCGCGTCTAGATACGCTTCGTCACACAGTGTCGCTCGAATCACCCTTACCTCTTCTGGATGGGGCAAAGAGTGAATCGCGCACACTCAGGAAGAAGAAGCGATGCCGGTGCATGTGACGGCGAGTGACGGGAACGGCTTGCTCGCCGCGAATGCGCAGGGCATCGCCGATGTCGTAGAAGAGTTGATAGCCCGACAGTACGCCCAGCGGTATCGAGCGCTCCCTCAAAGTCTCCCATCTCAATTTGGTGACCTCCATACGCCAGAAAACCTCACGCGGTCGACCAGATCGTCGTCGCGAATAGCGCGGAGAACGTTCTTCGCCAGTTGCCAGAGGGTGAGGCCTCCGCGCGTCCAGAGGCTGGGCGGGTTCGGCATACGGGGGAATTTTAACGTAGGGGAGAACTCCTCGATACGCCGATCGTCGTGCATGCGAACACAAGGTCCCCTTCGACTTCGCTCAGGGCAGGCTCTCGACTCCGCTCGGGATCACAAGGTATCTCATCGGGATGCAACTATTCGACGCGAGCGAGACGGTCGTATTGGACTTCAGCGTCGTGGGAGAGCAGCACCCAAAGGGTGTAGATGCCGAGCGCGGTGCCGAGCAGCGGATGGAAGAGGGCGAGCACGCCCAGGATGATGGCGACGATGCGGGCCCATGGGCGATGGTGCATCAGGCCCCATCCCACGCAGACGCCGCCGGCGCCCAGGATGAGGAGCGTGCCTCCGATCAGGAGAGCCAGAAACGGGCCAAGGGTATGGACGACCGCATCGTGAAAGGGAACGAACATCGGACGCGGCGGTGCCGAAGATGGTGACAGCCAGGGCGGGGAGCAGGAAGAGCCCGCCGGCAATCATCCATAGAACTCCGAGCGTGCGGAGATGGTCGTTCAGCCGGTTCCCGGGTACCGGGTGCGACGGGAGCCGCGGTCGCGCGGACCACCGGTTGTCCACACTTTGGACAAAGATTGTAGTCGGGCTGCAATGGCGTTCCACATTGGTTGCAGAACATGGTCGAGACCTCCAAATCCCCTTACCATGTGATACGTGGTGGGGGCAGGGAAAGTTCCTGGGCGACGGTAAGTGCAGGCTGGGACTGGATTTCCAATTTCCGATTGCCAATTGAACCCAATCGGCAATTGCAAATCCTTCGTGTTGCCCCCGCTGGTACATGGCCTTTTCGGCATTGAGTGCGGCGCGGGGTTCGAAGAGAATCAAGCAGCAACTCATTCCCGACCGCAGAGCGGAGAGCCCGGTGTCTGGCAGACGGTTCCTTTTCATTGCCTTGATGGTGGTGGCCTGCGTGAGCACGGCCGTGGGGAAAGACCTGGCGGTGATCGCGAACAAGTCCAATGGCGTGACGGCGGTGACCATGCCGGACCTGATCAAAATCTGCAAAGGGCAGAGCAACCGCTGGCCCGACGGGAAGCCGATCACGTTTATCACCCGGAATCCCGCATCGCCGGACATGAAAATTGCCCTGGAAAAAATCTACGGAGTGAGCAAAGAAGAAGTCGCGGCCATCATTGTGACGGCGAACCATGGAAGGACGAGCCATCCCGCGATCGTGGTGGTCGATTCCGATGAAGACCTGGTGAATAAGGTACAGTCGATTCCCGGGGCCATCGGGGTGGTGGATGTGTACTCGATCAACGGCGGCGTGACGGTGGTGAAATTAGCAGGCAAGCTGCCGCTGGAGCCCGGCTACCCGCTGCACGGCAACTGAGCGAGACGAGTTGCCGGACGATCTGAGGGGAGAATCCGATTCATCGATGAGCGGCCAGGCACCCAAGCCGGATGCGCGTGCGCGACGACGGTATCCGCGTTTTCCCCTGGACGTGCGGCTGTCGGTGCATGTGCTGCGCGAAGGAGAGAAAATTTCGGTGTGGGGACGGTCACACGAGTTAGGACAGGATGGAATTGGCGCGACCTTGACCGGCGGAATCGAGCCTGGCGAAGTGGTATCGATGGAACTCTCATTGCCGTTGTCGGCAGCGCCTATGCGCATGCGGGCCATTGTGCGGTATCGCGACGGCCTGCGTCACGGATTTGAATTTCTGGCGCTCAGCGGAGAGCAGCGGAGCGCGATGGCGCGGGTATGCGAGATGCTGGAAGCGGGGCGGTAACAGGGATTGCCGATTTTTGATTGACGATTGACCACCCCCGAGAGGGGCGCAACACTCCTTAGCGACGGGCGCGAAAGTCGCGAACCCAACCCATTCCTCGAAGATTCTGGCCGACGCCGGGACAAAAATGCCGCCAGAGAGATCTGGCGGCGGAGTTCGAAAGCCGGGGGAAGGTCTCCCGCCGTTGCTCAGGAAGAACGGCGGATCCTCAGAGCCTCTCCGTCACGCGCGCGCGGGCGCGCAGTTACGGAGGCGGAAATCATACCAAATCCGGTTGGCACGAAACATGACAAGGCAGAATTTTTCAAAAAAAAAGGCGGCCTGCGCGGGCCGCCTTGGGATTCTTGCTTTTGGTGAGGCCTTTATTGTCCCATGCCGACGTGGTCGCGGCGGTTCTGCTGCCAGCAGGTTTCGTCGTCAGAGGTACAGAACGGCTTTTCTTTTCCGTAGCTGATGGTCCTGAGACGGTCGGCGCTCACCCCTTGCGATACCAGGGCCTGCTTCATGGCGTTGGCGCGGTTGGCTCCGAGCGCGAGATTGTACTCTTCCGAGCCGCGATCGTCGCAATGGCCTTCGAGCACTATTTTCACGTCGGGATGCTGCTTGAGGAAGGCGGCATCGGAGGTGGCGACGGAGACGTCGTCGGGACGCAGGTTGTAGCGGTCGAGGTCAAAGAATACGTCCTTGACGTTGCGACTGAACAGATCGTCGAGCGACATCTCGGACTTGGCTGCGGTGGCGGGGGCCGGGTTGACGGTGACGCGGGCGCTGGCGTCGGTGGCTCCGCCGGGGCCCTTGGCCATGAGGTTATAGGTGGTGGAAGCGCTGGGGGTGAGGGTGCGCGTGCCGGACGCGGGCACGGTGCCCAGGCCATCGATGGTGATGTCGGTGGCGTTCTGGGTGCTCCAGGTCAGGGTCGTGGATTGTCCCACGGGAACGACGGCGGGGTTCGCCGCGAGGGTGGCCGTGGGCGTCGGTGCGGGCGGCGCGGGCGGCGTAACCTTGGCGACTTTCTTGCTGCATCCGGCGAGTCCGAAGACGGCCGTGAGCAGGGCGATCAGGAAAAGCTTGTTGTAGTGGGCGTGATTCATACGTTCCTCCAATGTCGGGGTTAGGGGCGTGAAAATGGGGTCGCAAAAGCGTACGGCCACGCAAACCAAGCGCGGCGGTAAGGCGATCAAGAAATGGAATTGGGGGTGAAACTCAGCAGCGCAAAATGGAGAGTCGCTCGAAAACCGGAAGCTGGCCACAATCGGGTTCCGGGCGGGCTGTGCAGAGGGTCACAGAAAGAAATGGAAGTGTCGTGCGGGCGATGTGCCAAAGACCTGCAAGGGCGAGAAGCAGGCCGGCCCACTGCCAGGCGCGAGTGGCTTCCATGGACGTAACCGGGCCGTGGGTGGCGGCGTAGGGACCGCGCACCGCGGGAAACAGAAAGACGGCCAGAGTACAGACAATCGCCAGGACCGCGAACTGGGACCCGGCGGAAAGCCCAGTCATATGAAAAGTTTGGGCGTTGGGGCTGGGAGTTGTCAAGTTACCCGGAACCCCAGGCGGGGATGGAGCGAAATCCCGGGCAAACCTAAAAATCCTCCAACCACAGAGGACACGAAGGCTCACGAAGGAAAACCCTGGTTTGGTGGCGACAAGAACCGTGACTTGCGCTAAGATGCGTGAGTTCTTCCCCTGCTGTTATCCCCCGCCATAAGAAAACGTAACCGGCCCCGGCAAAGATCTCTCCTTCTCGGGAGGTAGTGTCCCATGAGTCGCAAAATTCCTTATAGCGCGGCGCAGGATGATTTGTACTATCCCTGCAAACACGCGACATTTTTCGCCGGCGGCGAGCCCAAGTCGAACGCCGGGTTGTGCGTGGAGATGGCGCGCCTGGCCTATTGCCGGCAGGATGCGGGATTCGGTTTCGACCGCGACCGGGTTCGCAAAGTATTAGGGGGCGTCGGATTCACAAGTTGTCAGTTCTTCGAAAGCGAAGGGCAGAGCGAGGGTCGCGGCACGCACTGTTTTCTGGCGATCCACGAAGGGAAGAATCTGGGGGTGGTCTCGTTTCGCGGAACCGACAAAGACGATCCGACGGATTTGAGCGACGACATGGACGTGAGGTTCATGCCGTGGGGGAAGGGCGCAGAAGTGCATACGGGCTTCGCGGACGCCCTGGCGGAAGTACTGCCCGACCTGGATCCGGCCTTGCAGTCGGTGCAGTGCAAGGTCTTGTTTACAGGACACAGCCTGGGCGCGGCGCTCGCCACGTTGCTGGCGAGTTTGCGGAAGCCGGATGCGCTGTACACGTTCGGATGTCCGGCGGTAGGGAATGCGGCGTTCGTAACCTCGCTGGCCGGAGTCGAGAACCATCGCTACGTCGATTGTTGCGATCTGGTAACCAGAGTCCCGCCGGCATCACTGGGATACCGGCAATTGGGAGATCCGTCATACATCGATCGCGAGGGGAACGTGAAGTTCAACCCCGGGGACGAGGCGATTGGGAAAGACCGTTTGATCGCGGCGGCCGAATATCTGATCGCCTACGCGTGGCGGATTGGGGATGTGGCGGTGCGCGAGCTGGCGGATCACGCGCCCGTGAACTATGTGTACGCAGTGAACAACGAATAGGAGCGGCGACGGGCGAAGAATTTGCCATCGGGCCAAGGTCCGGATTTTGCAGTATCATGGGCCGGGCTACGGGTTCGCTGACAAATTCGCAGGGAGTGAAAAACATGACTACTTCACCCGTGGGACTGACGAAAAGAGCAACCAGCTGGGCGATCGGCGTGTCGATTTTACTGATCGTGCTCGGCATCATGGCGATCGCGCTGCCGTTCCTGGCGGGAATCGCCGTAAGTGCAATCGTGGGTTGGATGCTGATTTTTGGAGGCGTGACGCACCTGGCGGCGGCATTCCATGTGCGGGGCGCAGGGGCTGTCCTCTGGGAGATACTGGTTGGACTGGTGTACCTGGTGGGCGGCGGCTACATGGTCTTTCATCCGCTGATCGGCGTGGCCACGCTGACGCTGTTCCTGGCGGGAGTATTTCTGGCGGAAGGTGTGCTGGAGATTGTCTCGTTCTTTGCCATCCGCGCGCAAAAAGGAGCGGGATGGATGCTGTTCGACGGAGTGATCACCATTTTCCTGGCAGGCCTGATCTGGATGCACTGGCCATCGAGTTCGGTGTGGGCGATCGGCACGATTGTCGGCATCAGCCTGCTGTTGAGCGGTGTGAAGTGGCTGATGATTTCGCTGGCATCGCGGAATGTTCTGCACATGTTGCCGCGGGATACGCAGAACCGGTGGGGTTCGGCGGCGTAGGCACCGAGATTTTCGGTTGGAGGAGACGCAGCTGAGCTGAGCTGCGTCTCTACGGGTCGCACTGAGACGTAATCACGTACCCTGCCCCTTCGCAAAATCGCGAAGGAACGGGGTACTTCGCTCAGGACGACAGTGTTTTAGTTACTGTGCGGCTACCGTGGTTACGGCGCTGAAGATGTAACGCACGAAGACGCCGAATTGCTTGACTTCGATGCGCTCGTCGTTGCCGTGGACGGTGCGGCTTTCTTCGTCGGTCTTAGGCACGCTGATGCCGTAGGCCTGCACGCCTTTTACCCGCAAAAATGAAGAATCAGTGGCGCCGGTGGTCATCACTGGCAGAGTGATGGCTTCGGGCGCGACTTCTTTCTGGGCGCGTTCGAGGGCGGCGAACATCTCCGTCTTCAGGCTGGTGACGGGTGCCGCGGGCATGGAGTAAGTGGTGTCTTCGGCGACAACTTTCACCTGCGGGTCGTCAATCACCTGGGCGAGCATGTCACGAAACTTGACCAGGTCTTCGTCGGGCAGCGCGCGGATGTCGAGGGTGGCTTCGGCGGTGGGAGGAATCACGTTCGACTTGATTCCGGCCTTCAGCATGGTGGGAACGACGGAAGTGCGGAGCATGGAGTAGTATTGCGGCTTTTTCACCCGCAGGATCGCCTGGGTTTTGGGGTCGAGGGGATTGCGGTACCAGGCGGCCTCTTCCGGCGGGGAGATGGTCGCCAGGCGCTTGAAGAATTCAGCGGTGGTTTCGTTCAGGCGCGCCGGAGTCTGCCAGGTGCCGGCCTTGGCGACGGCGGCGGCGAGATGAACGACGGCATTGTCGACGCGGGGAACGGAGCCGTGTCCGCTGGTGCCGGTGGCTTCGAGCCTGGCCCCGCGAGGAAGTTTCTCGGCGGTCGAGACACCGATGTACTGGATCTTTCCGTTTTCGAGCAGCGAGCCGCCGCCCTCGTTCAGCGCGAATTCGCAGGCAATCTTATCCCAGTATTTTTCGACGATGGTGGCCATGCCGGCGGGCGAGTCCGCCTCTTCGCTGGCTTCGGAGAGGAAGATCACGTCGCGCGCGAGTGGGATCTTCATCCGCTTGAGTTGCAGGAAGACTTCGAGATTGGCGGCGTCCATGGCTTTGTCGTCGGAGGCGCCGCGTCCCCAGATCATGCCGTCTTTTTCGAGGGCGGCGAACGGGTCGACGGTCCAGTGTGAGCGGTCGACGGGAACGACGTCTTCGTGTCCCATGAGGAGGATGGGCTTCTTCGAGCCGTTGCCTTTGAGGCGGGCCACGATCGAGGCGCGCCCGGGAACGGTCTCGAGGATTTCGGAGTCGATACCGTCTTTTTTCAGGACGCCCTGGAAGTATTCGGCGACTTTGGATTCGTTGCCGGGAGGGTCCTGGGTATCGATGCGGACGAGGTCTTTGAGAAATTGCGCGGCCTCGGCCTGGGATTGTTCGGGGTCGAGCGTGGGACGGGATTGCGCTTCAGCCAAAATGCTGAGAAGCAGGCAGAGCGAGACGGCGACGACTCCACGGATTGAGATCAACGGTTTATCCCCCGGTTAGAGTGCGGACGATTATCGTACAGAATTGCCGGGTCTCGTCGAAAGGCAAATCTTAAAGCGCCGAGCGCGCGGAGGTCTCGCGGAGAAAAGCGCAGAAAAACTTTTACCGCAAAGTTCGCGAAGGATGCGCGAAGGGCGCGAAGACGTTAGCGGTCCTGTTGAGCGGATTGACAGGGTGCGCTACTTCTCGCCCACAGGCGGGGGTTCGAGTTCGGCGTTGCCGTCGGCGCGGGCGTCGGAGGCTCCGTAGTTTACGCCGGTGCTGGAGTCGTGCAGTACGGCCTGGCCGCGGCCCATGCGGGCGGAATACTCTTTGCGGACCTCGAGCTGGTGTCCCATGGCAGTGAGTTTTTCGCGGACTTCAGGCTTCACGCGCGATTCGATGAGGATGTTGCATCCACCTTTGGGACTCACGGTAAAGCGTGCGTTTTCCATCGCCGCCTGGATGTTCATTCCGTAGTCCACAACATTCGAAACAAACTGGGCGTGGGCCAGCGGCTGGTTGGCGCCGCCCATGATGCCGAAGCCGATGTGCTGGTCTCCGCGTTCCATGAAGGCGGGAATGATGGTGTGGAAGGGCCGCTTGCGCGGGGCGAGCACGTTGGGCGACGCGGGATCGAGAGAGAAGAGCGCGCCGCGATCCTGCAGAACGAACCCCATGCCGCGGACCACGATGCCCGAGCCGAAGGTGTCGTAGTTGCTCTGGATGAGCGAGACGATGTTGCCGTCGCGATCGACCACGGAAAGATACGTGGTGTCGCTCGAAGGGATGCCGTAGGGCGTTTTGCAGTCGGCGTGGTTGGGATCGATGAGCTTGGCGCGCTCTTTGGCATAGTCCTTCGAAAGCAGGCCTTTCACCGGGACTTTGGCGAAGCGCGGGTCGGCATCGTAGCGATGGAGATCGGCGTAGGCGAGCTTCATGGCCTCGATCTTTTTGTGCAGTTCGGTGACACTGAGCGGGCCGTCGGGAGAAGCGGGCGTGGTCTCCATGATATTGAGCATTTCGAGCGCGGCCATGCCTTGTCCGTTGGGCGGGAGTTCGTAGACGGTCCAGCCGCGATAAGTGGTGGAGATGGGGTCGACCCACTCGGGCTGAAATTGCGAGAGATCGTCAGCCGCCATGGTGCCGCCGTAGGCTTTGGAGGTGGCGAGGATGGCCTGCGCGATTTCGCCTTTGTAGAAAGCGTCAGGGCCCTTGTCGGCGACCAGGCGAAGCGCTTTGGCGACGTCGGGGTTCTGGAAGACTTGTCCGAGCGCGGGGATTTTGCCGTCCGGCAGAAAGACGCGCTGGCCTTCGGGATCGTGCGCGAAGGAGGCAGTCGCGTCGGTCCAATAGTCCTGAACGATTTCGGCGACGGGGTATCCGTGATCGGCGTAGAAAATGGCGGACTGGAAGAGATCGTGCCAGGGCAGGCGTCCAAATTTCTGGTGAAGGGCGTTCCATCCGGCGACGGCGCCGGGAACGGTGACGGTGTCGATGCCTTCTTCGGGCATGGTGGTCGCGCCTTTGGCTTTGAGGTGGTCGGGAGTGAGGCCTTGCGGAGCCCACCCGCTGGAGTTGAGGCCGTAGAGCTTGCCGGTTTTCGCGTCCCAGTAAATGGCGAACAAGTCACCACCCATGCCATTCATCATGGGCTCGGTCACACCGAGAGTGGCGTTGGCGGCGATGGCGGCATCGATGGCGGAGCCGCCTTTGGCGAGGATTTGGGCTCCAGCGAGCGAAGCTTGCGCGTAACTGGTCGCCACAATGCCGTAACGGGTGATGACCATGGAGCGTGCGTTCGAGCGGTCTTGCGCGGCGAGTGTCATGGGAAGCAGGGCCAGAGCCAGGATGAAAAGTCGTTTCACGTTGTCTCCAGGGAGTGAAGCGAGTTTAGCAGGAGGGCGATTGTTGATTGTTGATTGTTGAATGGGGGCCTTTGCAAGTGCGCGCGAAGGGATGGGCACCCGCGGCACAGGTGAGTATTATTTTCGGAGGAGCTGCTTATAGCGGAAGCAAGTGACCACGTGATCGTTCACCATGCCCACGGCTTGCATGTAGGCGTAGCAGATGGTGGAGCCGACGAAGTTGAATCCGCGCTTCTTGAGGTCTTTGCTCATGGCATCGGATTGCGGGGTGCGGGCGGGCAGTTGTTTCATGGAGCTCGAATGGAATTGATGCGCGGCTTGCCGTCGACGAATTGCCAGATGTAATCATCAAACGAGCCGAACTCTTTTCGGATTTTCAGGAACGCTCTGGCGTTTCCGATGGCGGAATGGATTTTCAGTTTGTTGCGGACGATGCCGGGGTTGTTCATCAGCGAGTCGATCTTCTTCTGATCGTAGCGGGCAATGCGCTGCGGGTTGAACTGGCTGAAGGCGGCGCGGTAGTTTTCGCGCTTTTGGAGTATGGTGTCCCAACTGAGGCCGGCCTGGGCGCCCTCGAGGAGAATGAACTCGAAAAGGTGGCGGTCGTCGTGCGAGGGGACACCCCACTCCTGATCGTGGTAAAGGATCGCGAGGGGGTTCGAGGCCCATTTGCAGCGGGAGAGGGATTTGGTCATGGAGATTCATTCAAGCATGAATGTCAAGAATTCCCAACCGGGGGAGCCTGGGTCAATCGTAGAATCCGGAACCAAAAGGACAGGGGACCCGCGGGCTAAGTAGCGGAGGCGCGGAGTTTGCGGCCTTATGACCTATTGTGTGCTCCTTTTGTAACTTGGCACTCGGCGGAGGCTCCCCTAGAGTCGGGAAAGCCGGCGCTGCCAGGCCAGGATTTTTCGGCCCCTCACGTGCATCTATATAGTGAAGGAAGCCGCTGGCCGGCGTTTGGCGGTGAAAAGACTGGACTTTCTGGGCATGAAGTACACACGCGTTACCTTTTTTCTCGGTGCGGTGCTTTTGGTGACGGCTACGGCGCCGTTGTGGGCCCAGAACTCGTATGTTGCGGCGGTGCCAGTATTTTCTGAAAGCGCCTCCGCGGACCAGCCGGATTCCATACTCACCATCAAGAAGCGGGTGGATGAAGTTAACGTTTTGTTCATCGCCACGGACCGGCATGGAAAGTTCGTGCGCAATCTGAACGAAAAAGATTTCACTATTCTGGACGATCACAAGCCTCCGCAGGCGATTGACAGCTTTCGGCGGGAGACGGACTTGCCGCTGCAACTGGGGCTGCTGGTCGATACCAGCGGTTCGGTGCGCAGCCGCTTCGACTTCGAGCAGGAAGCGGCGGTGAGCTTTTCTGCAGGCGACGCTGCGTCCGGGGTTCGACAAAGCCTTTGTCATGGGATTTAGCAGCCAGAGCCATCTGACCCAGGACTTTACCGATAGCGCCAAGTTGCTGGCCACGGGAGTGCACGGGTTGAAGGATGGCGGAGGGACCGCGCTTTACGATGCGGTCTATCATGCCTGCCGCGACAAGCTGGCGAAAGAGGCAGCGGATCATCCGGTGCGTAAGGCCATCATTATCGTCAGCGACGGCGAGGATAACCAGAGCGAATACACCCGGGCGCAGGCCATCGAGATGGCGCAACGGGCGGAAGTCATCGTTTATGCGATCTCAACCGACGACAGCGGGTTGGTGCTGCGCGGCGACCGCGTGCTGCAGCAGCTGGCCGACGCGACCGGCGGGCGGGCGTTCTTCCCGTTCAAGATGAAAGACATCAAGAACTCGTTTGCCGCCATCGAAGACGAGCTGCGCAGCCAGTACGTGGTTTCCTATCGTCCCGCGGATTTCGATGCCGATGGGCGGTACCGCTCCATCGAAATCACGGCCCTCAAGAAAGATCTTCAGGTTCGCGCGCGTAAGGGATACTTCGCGCCGCGTCAGTAACCACAAAAACCAGGGTTGACCCTGGATTCAGTTCCTGTACAAGAGAAAGTTAAGAGCTCTTAACCGCAAAGGTCGCAAAGGGCGCGAAGGCTCCTTGCGCCCTTGCGATCTTTATCGACCCCTATGCGCTTTTCTGTTCCGGGCGTTTGGCGGGTTGGTAGTGGCCGGGGACGGCGCGGCCGGCGATGGCCAGGCGATTCCAGGCGTTGATGGTAGCGATGGCGAGCGTCAGGTCGGCGAGTTCTTTTTCGGTGAAATGCGGGCGGACTTTCTCATAGACGTCATCGGGAACGTGTCCATGGGCAACGAGCGTGACCGCCTCGGTCCAGGCGAGGGCAGCGCGTTCGCGGTCGGTGTAGTAGGGAGTTTCTTCCCAGGCGTCGAGCCCATAGATGCGCTGTTCGGTTTCGCCGATGGCGCGCAGATCTTTCGAGTGCATGTCGATGCAATACGCGCAGCCGTTGATCTGCGAGGCGCGCATTTTGATGAGATGGAGCAAATGCTCCTCGATGCTTGACGACTCAAGATACTTTTCCAGGGCGCCCATTGCCTGAAAGGCGCCGGGGGCAGCTTTTACGTAGTTGATACGGGATTGCATTGTTCCTCCTAGCAGTTGGTTGATGAACAGTTCGATTGCTGGATTCACGGATTGTGCTCCTCACGGTTTGTGGGAATCGGTGTGCCAGCCGGGATTGATCCAGCGCCCGTCGCGCAGCACGAAGATTTCGGTGGCGCGGCCAGAGGACACGGATCGTTTGCCGTTCACTTCCGTCTCCAGAACGAACTGGCTATAGACGAAAGCCGCGTCGCCGTAGCGCTGAATCCGGGTGCGCGGGAACTCGAGGCGAACCAGCTTTCCACCCTGCGATTGAAATTCGGCGGCTCCGCGCAGAATGTCGGCCTGGGTCTGCCATTCGTCTTCACTGGGACTGATGGCGATGGCTTCGGCTGGGACCAGTTCGCGCAAGGTCGCAGTATCGTTCGCGAACCAGGCGCGCCAGACCGCCTCGCGAGTCTTGAGGATGGCGGCATCACCGTTGTTTTGTGCCACGGCAGCGGAGACCAGGGCGAGAGTCACAAGAGCCATGACGGAAAGTCGCTTTTTCATTTTTTCTCCTCATAAAGCGCAAGCAGAAGCAGCGCAGGCGGATGCGGAAAACACCGAGTAATCCAGTGGAGCTTTGATGCCGAACGAAATCGCCATGGCGGTGCCGAAAAGAACGAGAAGCGCTGCACTGCCCAGGGCCGCCCAGCGCGTCCACAGGCCCACGACCAGCATCACGCCGAAGGTGAATTCGAAGAAGGTGGCGGACCAGCCGAGAAACGGAATAGTCGAAGCCGGCATGAACGAGTTCACTTTCGCGGTGTAGCGGAGAAAGCCCGCGAAGTTTCCGTAGCCGACGTTTCTGCCCTGGTAGAGACCGAAGCGGTCAGCGATGCCCGAGAGGAATGAAGCCCCCAGGGCGAGGCGCGCATAGAGAGCGGCGAAGCGGGGGAGCGTCCACGCCTTGCTTTCAAACGTCGAGGCGGTCTGCGTGAGAGCTGTGCCGGGCATGACTACTTTCCTCCGGTTTGAGTTTCAGGGGCAGCGACGCTCAGCGGAGTTGGGTGATCGCAGAGGAAATAGGCGACCAGCTTGGCAGGCTCTTTATCGCTGGCGTTGGCCGAGATCTGGTGAACTCCGTTGGGGGCTTCGTAGAAGCTCTCTCCGGCCTTGTAAATCGTCTCTGGTTCACCCTTCACCTGGAAGCGAATGGCGCCCTCGGTGACGTATCCGATGACCGGGCAAGGATGGCTGTGCGGTTTGGAAGAGCCTCCGGGTCCATAGGCGACCTCGACCACCGTGACCTGCAGGTGGCTGCCGTCGAGTGGCGGCAGGGCATGGGACAGGGTGGTGCGGACCTGAGCCGGCGTGCTCTGTGCCGTGGAAACACGGCTAATGAGCAAGGCCGTGAAGATCAGGGCCGCCAGACTCGTGTACTTCATGTTGGATATCATCCTCATCTCCTTGGAATGAAGGTAGTCCAAAGTGGACCTTCCAAGAAGGTCCATTTACGGTATTCTGTCTGTACCATTTTCGATGGCCAAGCGAGCCACACCGTTCGAGTTGATGCTTCCTCCGCGGGATTCGAAGACGTCCGCCTATCGCTGGCTCTACGAATCGTTACGCGGGGAAATCCTGGAAGGAAGATTGCGCCCGGGAACGCGCCTTCCCGCCACTCGCGATCTGGCGAAGCAATATGGGCTGTCGCGAGGAACCATCGTCAGCGCGTTTGAGCAATTGAAGTCCGAGGGCTACGCGGAAGGCACGGTGGGATCGGGCACCTATGTGAGCAAGATTCTGCCGGATGAGTTGCTGCAGGTGAGAGGGGAGACGCCAGAGCGGACGCCGGCCCAGCAAAGAGCGCGACGAAGGCTGGCGGATTACGGGCGGCGCGTAAAGCCGTTTCCGGTGACGGAGATTCGTCCCACGCACGCCTTTCGCGCCAACCAGCCTGCGCTCGACCTGTTCCCCATGGACTTGTGGGCGCAACTCACGACACGCCGGTTACGGCGCGCCTCGACCAATCTACTGCTGGGATGCGCTGCCATGGGGTACCGGCCGCTCCGCGACGCGGTGGCCGACTACCTGAACACCTCGCGCGGAGTGAAATGCGAGCCGGAGCAAGTGGCCATCGTTTCCGGCGTGCAGGAAGCGCTGGACATAGTGGCGCGGTTGTTTCTGAATCCCGGCGACCGGGTGTACATGGAGAATCCCGGATACGTGGGCGCGACCATCGTGTTTCAGGCGGTGGGGGCGAAGATTTGTCCGGTGCGCCTGGACGAAGAAGGCATGACATTGAAGGAACTACGCGGCGCGAAGCTGGTGTACGTGACGCCGGGACATCAGTTTCCGCTGGGCATCACGATGAGTCTGGCGCGGCGGCTGGAGTTATTGGAGCGTGCGTATCAATCGCGCGCGCTGATTTTCGAAGATGACTATGACAGCGAGTACCGCTATGCCGGGCGCCCGGTGCCGGCGCTGCAGGGACTGGACCGCCACGGGCTGGTGCTCTACGCCGGGACGTTCAGCAAAGTAATGTTCCCGTCGCTGCGGCTGGGGTACCTGGTGGTCCCGCCCGACCTGGTGGATTCCGTCGCGGCCACGAAATCCGTTACCAGCCGGCATGCGCCCGTGCTGGAGCAGGCGGTGCTTTGTGATTTCATCACCGAAGGGCACTTTGGGAGGCACATACGCCGCATGCGCGAGGTGTACGCGGAACGATTGTCGGTGCTGCTGGAATGTGCACGGGAGAGTCTCGCAGGATTGATGGAGATTTCGCAGATCGAGGCGGGATTGCAGACGGTAGGGTGGTTACAGGGCGGGCGGAAGGCGGAGGAGGTGGCGCGCGCGGGACTGGAGCGAGAGGTTGAGATGGTCCCGATTAGCCTCTACACCCAGGGGCGAGTCGAACGGGAGGGACTGCAGTTGGGCTTTGCAGCGATTGACCCAGGGGAGATTCGGCGCGGGGTGCGGGAATTAGGGGAAGTCTTGGAGGAAATCTTAAAACGCAGAGGTCGCTGAGAACTGCCGCGGAGGGCGCGGAGAAAAACAACCGGCGCCTCACGGTTCAGGGATCAGCAGGAAGCCCTGGTCGTCCTGGTGTTTATAGTCTCCCCAGCCGACAATCTCTCCCTTGTTGTTCACTCCGGTTGCCGCTTCCAGCTTCCATCCTGAGCCGGGGGGAATCAGGTCATTGAGATCCTGAAATCCGTGGGAGGGATCCCAGACGAAGGCGCGCTCGGCGTCGGCGAAGGGTCCGAACGAGCCGACGATGGCGTCACAACCGTTCATGGCGCGGGGACGGCTGGGAAACCTGGGTGAGAGATCGACGGGAGTAAGTTTGCCGTCGGCGTAGAGAAAGACCCCATGGCGGGTGAACTCCTGGACGACAACGTGTCCCGCGTCATTGATCGTGACTGCCGAACTGAAGGTGCCGGACGGTCCGATGTGCTGCAGGCCGTGGGCGCTATCCCATAGAAAAGCGTCGTAACGGCCCTGGTCGTCGTAGACCTGGCCGACGACTTGGCCATGATTGTTGAGGCCGGTGGCGGTTCCTCCACGGCATCCCCCGAGGCTTGTGGGCGATTCCTTTTTCCAGATCACCGGCGCGGAAATTTCTTTTCCGTGGAGGGTGGCTTCGCCCGAAATGTCGCCGGCATCGTTGATGGCGGTGGCCTTGGATTCTCCGCCCGGAAGCAGGAGAAGTTTGCCGCTGCGGTAGAGAAACGCCTGGCGCTTGCTGGAAGAGTCGTTGGTGGCGAGTCCGACGGCGTCGCCGCCAGCGTTGATGCCGGTGGCCTCGGCGATGTGGAAGCCCGGCGGCAGAGGAATTTCCGTGGTGCCCAAGTCACTCCAGAAAGCGGCTTTATGTTTGGCTGTAGTTCCGGCGATGACGCCGGAATCGTTGATGGCGGCGGGCACAACGCTGCCAATCGCGATCAGGCGGTAGTGCTTCGCAGCGCAAGGCTTGTCTTGGGCGGAGAGGGAGAATGCCATGAGCAAGATTGCGGTCGGGATCGGAATGGTTCGCATGATTTCGGTCAGAACGAAAGTTTAGCCTCGGCCTGGTAGCTGCGCGGAGCCAGGAAGTGCGTTCCGCTGAAGTCGGAGAGGAAATTATAGAGGGCGACTTTGTTTCCCAGATTGAGGACGCTGAAGCGCAAATTCAGTGCGTACTTATCGCGGTGCAAGACGTTGTCGAAGCCGGTGCCGAGATCGAAGACATGGCGCGGCGCAAGGCGTGGCGGATTGAGGTCGTCATTTTCCGTGCCAGGTCTGGGGATGACAACGCGGGTGGCGCCAAAACGCGGCGAAGAACAGCTGCGAATCGGGGCGCTGAGAGAAGCAAAAGTGCTGCCGCAATAGAGACCGATGGCCGCCTGCTGATCGGCAGTGAGGGCGAGCGCGTCGGCGTAGGTGGGAACGCTGCTCGCCACCATGCCGGAGTCGTAGCGCCAGGTGAACGCAACCCAGGGACCGGGCCTGCGGAACTGATATTGCAGATGTGTGGCTTGTTGGAAAGCCTGGTCCTGATCGATCCGGAAGGGCGCGGTGCTGGGCGGAGTGTTGAACAAAATGCCGCCGGTTTCGGGGCCGAAGAAGCGGGCGCGCACATGTCCCATGACGGAAGAGGCGGTGAATCCGCGATAGGCGGGGAAAGTGACACGAACGTTGACGCCGTCGGTCTTGGCTTTGCGCCACGAGGTCGGGAAAACGAGAGGAGTGTCGAGCAACGCGTCGGAATCGTAGGCCGAGGTGGTGAACTTCCAGACATAGTCGGCGTCGACAACCAGGCGTCCGGCGATGGCCTGCTGGAATCCCAGATTGAATTGATTGCGAATTCCGGTGGTGATGGGCGGGGACGGAGGAGCGCCAAGAACCTTGTCCGCAAGGCCGCCGCTGCCAGTGGAACTGGAGACGATCAGGTTCTCGTTATATGGAGTTTCAAAGAGACGTCCGTAGGAGGCGCGCAACACGGTTTGGGTGCGGCTAACCAGATAGGAAAGGCCAAGCTCTGGGCTGAACTCCGTAGGAGTCGCTCAGTCCGTTGTACTTGTCGAAGCGTAGACCGAGCATCAGTGTGAGCCGGCGCAGGCTGAGAGTGTCTTGCGCGTAGATCGCTTCCTGCTTGATGTCGGTCGAGCCGCGGAAGTCGAACAACTGGCCGCCGCGCGTCAGGTCGTAAGGCAGCAACCCGGGGAGAAAACCGGGATTCGCGATGTAAGTGGGTCCGCAGTTGGAGGGGTCGGTAATCCCGGGCGCAACGACAGGTTCACCGGATGAGTCGACGCACAGGGCGTTGAACAGCGGAGCGGTCAGACCGAGAGTGAATGCTTCGGAGAGGAAGTAGTGCTGGAACTGAAGTCCGGCTTTGAGATTGTGAATTCCATGCAAATAAGAGAGGTCGGTGCGAATGCCCAGGTTCGTGAGCCGGCGTGTTTGCGAAAGTGTGGCGGGCTGATCTGCGAAAGGATTGCTGGTCGGGAAGTAGCCCACGCGCTGCTGCCGCACCCAGGCATTGACGCTGAGAAGAGTGGAGGGACTGAAAAGATGCGTGTATCCGGGAGCGATGTTGAAGGCGCGCAGCAGTTGGCGTTGATCCTGTCCAGCGAAGGCCTGGGGATAGGTG
The DNA here is from genome assembly GCA_963832635.1 of Terriglobia bacterium. GTDB lineage: Bacteria > Acidobacteriota > Terriglobia > Terriglobales > Acidobacteriaceae > DATFTE01. The sequence continues at coordinate 203,620 of CAWHVH010000015.1, forward strand.
TTGGGGACCTGAAACCAGGAGCGTGCCAATCCCAGATTCAGGTGGAACGAATCGGTGCTACTGAGCTGATAGTCGAAGCCGTCGAAGAAATTTTCCGCGTTGCCCTTGTCATGAAAAGGAACGAACTCGGGAGAATCGAGGAAGCGTCCGGTTTGGAGGCCATCGACGAAGACAAAGTTGCCATACCTTTGGTTGCCCACGACGACAGCGGCAGCGGCGGTGCTGGTGCCAAACGATCCGTAGCTGGCGGACAGACTTCCGGTGGGATGGGTGAGCCCCAAACCGGAGCGGGTGAGGGTGCGGACCACGAGACTGTTTCTATCGCCGAACTCGGCGGGGGGCACGCCTTCCACGACCTCGAAGGACTGAACGGTCTCGAGCGGAATCTGGCTGCCGAACATTCTGCCTTGCTGATCGGTCACGGGTTGATTGTCAATGACGAACGAGGTGTCGCCGTCTTCGCCGGCGGGGTGAAATTGTCCGTTGGAATCTAGCGCCACGCCAGGAACGCCCTGCGTCAGGACGGCACTCAATTGCGAGGATGTGGTTTCCAACGGCATTCGGGCCAGCCGGCTGCCATCGAGATCGACGTGGGTGGCAGGTGAAGTCTCCACCAGATCGCCCAGTCCCTTCACCTCTACTTTTTCCTGCGACACCGGCAGCGCCAGGCTGATTTCCAAAACCAGTGGCACCGAAGAACGTAAGAGCAAGCTCTGTTGGGAAGGCCGAAAGCCGGATGCATGAACCACAAGTTGATATGAGTTGAAGGGGATATTGGTCAAGCGGAAATTGCCTTTGCTGTCGGTGAGCGTTGACCGATCGTATCCCGCGATCGAGTTGTGCAGCGCGACGGTCGCTGCCACAACAGCGGAGTTAGACGGGTCGAGAACGCGGCCTTCGATCGAGCCTGCATCTCCCAGAGATTGACCGAAGAGGGGAAAACAGGAGAGAAGAAAGACACCGAGTAGAAGGTGAGCGGCGGACCCGGGTTTTACCATCCAACCCAACTTGTTGAAAGCTGCGAATCGCACGAAGTTTGGCCCGTTGTGAGTCGGCGGGGGTCCGAAAAATAATCTTAGCAGACGCGAAAGGCGGGCGTTTTCGGTACAGAGTTCTTGACAACCCGAAGTAACGCGGACATACTCTTGCCTCAATTTGAGGCCATGTTCCTCGGTCCCCCCGAAGATGTTTCATGGCCGGCAGCTCACCAAATAGAAACGTACTCGGGAAGTGAGTTGCGACAATTTGCGCGGTCCGGTTGGTGGTGAGGTTCTGCCCGCTTGCTTTTCCACTCAGATCCGGACGAACTATTGTTGGAGGTGGGGCGTGTCTCATAGCCTGCGTTCTGTGGGCCTGGTTGCGTGGTCGATTGCGACCATTTTCCTATTCTCTCTGCAGCCCGCGTGGGCGCAGTTTCCCGGCGTGTTAACCATGCACAATGACAGTGCACGCACGGGCCAGAACCTGTTCGAAACGTTTCTCACGCCCACCCGCGTTTCGAATATAGCTCGATTCGGGAAAGTGGGATCGTACGCGGTGCAGGGGCAGGTGTACGCACAACCCCTCTATGTTCCCAAGGGCACGCACGGATTGACCCGAGATGTGCTGTACGTCGCCACCGAGCAAGATATGGTCTACGCCTTTGACGCGGACCATCCGGGTGCGGCGCCGGTTTGGACCGATAATCTGGTCCCTGCGGGCAGGTCGTGGAAGCAGTGCGATGTGGAGAACTGCACGGTCTGTCCGGATGTGGGCATCACGGGCACGCCGGTGATCGATCCGGTCAGCGGCACCATGTACCTTCTGGCGAGAACGGTGAACTACAACGTCCATCCGCCGGTGTATTACCAGACGATTCACGAACTGGACATCGCGACCGGGACTGACAAACTTCGGGCGGATATTCCCGCGGACCCGAACTTTCTTCCGTCGAGCGAAGGGCAACGGTCGGCTCTTCTTTTGAGCAATGGAGTTCTGTACATCGCGTGGTGGTCGGAGGGCGTGGGCGGGAGCGGCGTGCTGAAAGGCTTCGACGTGAACACTTTGCGGCAGACCGCAAACTTTGTCACCGCTCCAGCCGTGGTATCGCTTCCCGGGCACGGCGGAATCTGGATGAGTGGAGGTGGACTTGCGGCCGACATTGCGGGGTTCGTCTACCTTGAAACCGGTGACGGCGACTACGACGGATTGATGAATTGGGGCGACACGGTGCTGAAGCTGGATTGCAGCACCGCGAACTGCACTGTGGCGGATTCTTTTACCCCGCACAATCAGAGCATTCTGTTCGCGGACGATCTCGACGTGGGCTCCTCGGGATTGATGCTGCTGCCGGCGCAGTGCACGTCGGGTTGCCAGCATCCCAACGAACTCATTGGCGGAGGCAAAGACGGCAACGTGTACGTGGTCGATCGGGACAATTTCGGCGGTTACAACCAGAACCGGAACCAGAACGTCCAGACCGTATCGGGGACATCGAAGAACGCCCTGTACGCCAGTCCCGCCTATTGGACCGATTCGACCGGGACGCAGCATATCTACGAAGGACCCTGTAATGGTCCGGTGAAGATGTATAGCCTGAGTTCAACCACGGGTAAGTTGAGCGCGGGCACATCTTCTCCCAGCATGTACTCATTCCCCGGCCCAACGCCGTCGGTTTCAGCCAACGGTGCGACGAGTGGGATTGTCTGGACGATTGAACGAACCGACCAGCTGAGCAACTCCTGCAGTCCCACCATGAACGGCGTACTTCATGCGTACGACGCCACCGACGTTTCCACGGAGTTGTACAACAGCAATCTCTGCCCTACGCGGGATGCGATGGCTCCGGCAACGAAATTCACGACTCCAACCATTGCCAATGGCCGGGTGTACGTGCCAACCTCCGGCGGGGAAGTGGATGTTTACGGGGCGTTTGCTTCGCAGCAGTCGTGCCAGTAGAAAATTCATCCATCAAGCTGATTTGCGGGGATGCGGCCAAAGTCCAGGACTTTGGCCGCATTTGTGTGGGGGGTTAGTTGCTTTGAGCTTTCCGGGCTTGCGATCCGGGCAGAATTCCGTAAACGCTGAGTTGCTGCACCGCCGGAACGTACACTTTCCCGTTGGCAATCGTCGGAACCGTGAACTTTACCGCACCTCCCGGATTGTCACGGCTCGCATTTTGCGTCGAGTTGTAAAGCTCAGTGGCAAGATTGGTGGCATCGTAAGCGTGCAGGATGGCGGCGCCGTTTGGTCCGGAACCGTCACTCTGGATCGTCCATACGATAGCGTTGGTCGTGCCGTTGGCCGAGATCGAAGGAGTAGGTCCGGGATAGTTGTAGTAAGTGCCGGACTCGGAGACCGGATTGGTGGACAGCTTTTCGGTCGAGGGGTTGAAGCTGAACACCTTCATGTAATCGTAGGAGCCGCCGAAATACAGGTTGTTGTTCCACCACGCGGGCACGCCCCAAACGCCGCCTACGGCGGTGTTCAAGCTCTGAACAATCTGGTTGTTGTTGTTCGGATTGTAATGGCCCATGTTGTCGCGGTCGATCAGGTAGATGGTACCTTCCTTCCCTGACTCGACCAGCAAGTGGGGATGGGATCCGGTCTGATCGGGCAACAACAGGACGCCACCGGATCCGAGGTCCACATCTCCGTCGTAGAGATTCATTTGATCGTAGGGAGTGAAGTAGTCCGCGGCCTTGAAGCGGGTGTTGGTCGGGGGCGAGAGTTTGATGATGCTGTCGCCGTAGTCGCGACCGCCGGTATTCACATCGAACATGGCGTTTCCGCTGGCCAGGTAGAGGTTTGAAGTGGAATCGGCGGCAATTCCCGCTCCGGCGGACCAGAAGCCGCCGAGTCCCGCGTTCGGAGTGGAGTTCCACACGCCATTCTGTTTCAGAATTTGCGAGTCGTAGCTGATCACCCATCCGTGGTAGGGGCCGATGTCGCAGTGCGATGCCCAGCTTATGTAGACCGAACCGTTCTGCAGAAGCAGTCCGGGCCGCTGGTTGTTCTTCAACGGATCAAAGTGCACATAACCGTTCTGCGAGCCATCGCCGGAACCTTTGACCTTGGCGTTGATCAGCACCGGCCCACCGAACTTTTCGGCGCCGGTGGTGATGTCGAGGGCGTGCAGGCGCTGATAGAACTTGCCGTTCTGCTTGGTGTTGGCGACCACGTATAGGGTTCCCGTCGAGGTGTCGATCGCCGGAGTGCCGCTGACGCCGATTTCGGGCACCAGGTCACTGCAACCCACGTCGCTGCTGGAAACTGTGGTGACGCCCCGGGCCGCGTTAATGAAGCTCACCTGCCACAAGGGGGATCCGCTGACATCAGCGTCAAAGGCATAGACGCTGTCATGCTCGGTGACTACGTAGACGACGTTATGCGTCCCCTGGCCGGGGATGCTGACATTCGGGACGTAAAGGGGTTGGGCATAGACATAACCATCGAGCGTCTGCGAAAACAGTTTGCCGAACTGGTTCACGTTCACGTTGGAAGGGGTCAGGATGGTCTCGCTCAGGTTCTGGCCGGTGCGGCTACTGTCGTTGTGCTGGGTTGCGACGGTGACCTGGGCGCCGGCGAAGGGGAATGCAAGGGTCACGATGATCGATAACACGATGGCGGAGCGGAACGGCAGCATGGATATCCTCGGGTGCGAGAGTTACGGCTGTGGTACTGGGTTCATGGCTTGACAGAAGCCGGTTTCGAGGCAGACGAAGAGCGTGTGGGCGACAGTGTTTACTTTCCGCCTTGCGCTGTCAAGTGAAGAGGTTGGGATGAAGACTTTTTTCTCAGGGCGGGTTTGAACTTAGTGTGCAAGAAGGGCCGGAGGTAACGTTCCCAAGTCAGGGATTGGACCAGGCCCCAGCCATGTTGCCGTGTGAACGGATATAAAGGGCATACGAAAGGGCGCCGGTAGAGTGCTACAATTTTTCGAGACCACTGAGGCGTTCCAGCCGCCGGTTTTCCGCGCTGGTACCGGGGATTTTTTTATGCGGGTGCGACGGTCGAAATTTGCGGTGCTGCTGTTTGCATCCATATTTGTTTTTGTGGGCGTGAATTCCGCCCAGGCGACCCGGAAACACCCAGTGCACAAGGCGCCAGTACCCGAGACCACCGTGGAGGTCGTCCCTGCACCGCCACCTCCACCGCCACTACGGCCAGAGCAGATGCCTGCCGTAGCTCCCCAAGTGACTTACCAGAACGGCAAGCTGACGATTATTGCCCGCAACTCCACCCTTGGCGACATTCTGAGGGCGGTGCACACCAAAACCGGAGCGAACGTCGACCTGCCGGGAAGTGCGCCGGAACGCGTGGTAGGAATGTTCGGGCCGGGACCTTCACGCGATGTGATGGCCACTCTGCTGAACGGATCTCATTTCAATTATGTGATGCTGGGTTCGGCAACCAATCCCAATCAACTGGAGCGCTTGATCTTGACGGCGAAAACGGGCGCCGGCGAGACGCCTCCCACGCCTCAACCGGTAGCGCAAAACCAGCCGGAACCGGATGTGCAGCCAGACGCGCCGGACCAAGACGCAAATAACGACGATTTCTCGGATGCCTCTTCCGACGCCGACGCGGTCGATTCCACGGGCGAGGATCAAGCAAACCAAGGCCAACAGATCGGCCAGCCCAATGCCAAGACTCCCGAGCAGCTTCTGCTGGAATTGCAGCGGCAACAACAGTTGCAGCAGCAGCAACAACAGCAGCAGCAAAACGGGGTGCCGCCCCAGGGATTCCCTCCGGCTCCTCCGGGAGTGCGGCCGCCGAATCCGCCGCAGTAGGGACCACTTCCGGCCTCGGACGCTCAGGGGTTGAAGGGCCTTCAGGCATCCAACGAAGCGATCAATTGAGAGATTGGGGTTACGTCTGGAAGTTTGCTGGCTGAAGCCTGAGGTCCGGGGTCCGCCGGTTGGTCAGTCGCCGCTGGCGTGCGTCTGGGTTGGAACCAGCAGGGCGGTGCGTTGACTCTGCTGGCGGCCTTGGGCGAAGGCGAGCAGGATGCCGTTGACGGCGGCATAGGCCGCAAAAATTCCCAAAGCAACTACCGAGACGATGGTCAAGAAGAGAATGATGGCTTGCAATAGCCCGCTCAAGGTTCGGCCCACCCTTATGTGTAACGTGTCGCGGGATTTACTCCCGTGCGAAAGCCGCTACACAGGTTTTAATCGCCAGCTGGATCTTGGGGGTGACCTCGTCCGGCGTGCGACTTCCACTCTACCTGCGTTGACGCTGGTTCCTGTTAACAACTAAGATACGGAGTAGAGGTGCGCACTTCCACTCTCCAACATTTCTGGGGACCCGTCCATATTACGGAAGGACATTATCAGCAAGCTTCATGGCCATCACCAAGATCTCGGTCCGCGGCGCCCGCCAGCACAACCTGAAAAACATCGACGTCGAGATTCCCCGTAACACCCTGACGGTGATTACCGGTTTAAGCGGGTCGGGCAAGTCTTCGCTGGCATTTGACACCATTTATGCCGAGGGCCAGCGGCGCTATGTGGAGACGCTTTCGGCCTATGCGCGGCAGTTCCTGGATCAGATGGAACGGCCCGATGTGGACGCCATTGACGGCCTCAGCCCGTCGATTTCGATCGAGCAAAAAACCACCAGCCGCAGCCCGCGGTCGACCGTCGGAACCATTACGGAAATCTACGATTACCTTCGTTTATTATTCGCCTCGATTGGAGTGCCGCACTGCCCCAAATGCGGGCGCGCGATTACGCGGCAATCGGCGGAGCAGATTGTCCAACGGGTGATGGCGTTGACACCCGAGGACCGGGTCATGGTTCTGGCGCCGGTGGTGCGGGGCCGCAAGGGCGAGTTCAAGAAAGAGATGGAAAAGCTACTGCAGCAGGGCTTCAGCCGGGCGCGTATTGATGGCGAGATAGTAAACCTCGAGGATGAACCGCAGCTCGACAAGCGCAAGAATCACACCGTCGAAGTGGTGGTGGACCGGTTGCTGGTGAAGGCGGGGATTGAACGCCGTCTGGAAGCCTCGGTGTCGCAGGCGATGAAACTGGCCGACGGCCTGGTGCAGGTGGCGGTGGTGGGAGGCGAAGAGCAGCTTTATTCGGAACGGCTGGCGTGTCCGGATTGCGGCATCAACGTGCCGCAACTGGAGCCGCGGTCGTTCTCGTTCAACAGCGCGTATGGCGCGTGTCCCGAATGCCACGGTTTGGGCAGTAAGTATGATTTCGATCCCGCGAAGATCGTGACCGACTGGTCGAAGCCGCTGCTCGAGGGCGGACTCGGTCCGGGTTCGGCATCGTCGAATCTGGTGCACATGCTGAATATCACGGCGGCGGCGCACGCCATTGATCTGAGCACTCCCTTCGAAAAGCTTCCGGAAAAGACGCAGAACCTGCTGATGTACGGCGAAGCGGGAAAGGGCAAGACCGGATTTCGCGGCGTGGTGGGCTATCTGAAGCAGGTTCTGGAAGAGTCGACGTCTGACACGTACCGTGACTACCTGCTCGATTACATGTCGGCGACGGAGTGCCCGACGTGTCATGGCCAGCGGTTGCGTCCGGAAAGCCTGGCGGTAAAGGTGAACGGGATGTCGATCGCGGACTTTACGGCGCATGTCGGTGGCACGGTCTTTAGAGGTTGCACGCAAAATCAAACTGACCGGGCGGGAAGAGATCATCGCGGGACGCATTGTGCACGAGATTGTCGAGCGCCTGCAATTCCTCGATGCCGTGGGTTTGGGATACATCTCGCTGAGTCGCTCGGCGGCCACGCTTTCGGGAGGCGAAGGGCAACGGATCCGGCTGGCCACCCAGATCGGATCGAAATTACGTGGAGTGTTGTACGTGCTGGATGAGCCATCGATCGGACTCCATCATCGCGACAATGATCGTTTGTTGAAGGCGCTCGAAGAGCTGCGCAATCTGGGGAACACGGTGCTGGTGGTGGAGCATGACGAGGAGACCATCCGGCGCGCGGATTACGTGATCGACCTGGGCCCGGGCGCGGGCCGGCACGGGGGCGAGTTGGTGGCACATGGAACGCCGGCGGAGATCGTGCGGGTGCCAGAGTCGCTGACCGGCGCCTACATCTCCGGAAGAGCGCAGATCGAGATGCGTCCCGAGCGCCGGCACACGAACGGGCTGGGCATCAGCGTTCTGGGGGCCCGGGAAAACAATCTCAAGAATCTGGATGTGACCTTTCCCCTGGGCGTGATGACAGTGGTGACGGGAGTTTCGGGCTCAGGGAAATCGACGCTGGTCAATGACATCCTCTACCGGGCGCTGGCAAAAGCGTTGTACCGCTCACGTGAGGACGCGGGAGCCTACAAGGCAATTTCCGGAGCGGAGAATATCGATAAAGTCATCCGCATTGACCAGTCGCCGATTGGGCGGACGCCGCGTTCGAATCCAGCCACCTACACCGGAGTGTTTGCGCAGATTCGCGATCTCTATGCCATGCTGCCGGAGTCGCGCGAGCGTGGGTACAAGCCGGGGCGATTCTCGTTCAACGTGGCTGGCGGGCGCTGTGAAGCCTGCCAGGGCGAAGGGCAACGCCGCATTGAAATGAATTTTCTGCCGGACGTTTACGTGGTTTGCGAGGTCTGTGGAGGCAAGCGCTATAACCAGGAAACGGCGGCTGTGAAGTACAAGGGATATTCCATCGCGGACCTGCTGGAGACGCCGGTTTCGGACGCGCTGCAGATTCTGGAGAACATTCCGCAAGTGAAGCAGAAGCTGCAAACCCTGGTCGATGTGGGTCTGGGATACATCCATCTGGGGCAATCGGCAGTTACGCTATCGGGCGGGGAGGCGCAGCGCATCAAACTGGGGCGGGAACTGAGCAAACGGCAGACGGGAAAAACCCTGTACCTGCTTGATGAGCCGACCACCGGTTTGCACTTCGACGATGTGAAGAAGTTGCTCGACGTGCTGCACCGGCTGACCGACCTGGGGAATACGATCATCATTATCGAACATAATCTTGATGTCATCCGCAATGCCGACTGGATCATTGACCTGGGGCCTGAAGGTGGCGAAGAGGGTGGCCGCATCGTGGCCCAGGGAACACCCGAGCAAGTCGCGCGCAACAAGAAGTCCTATACCGGGCAGGCGCTGGCGCAGCACTTCAGCAACGGTCACAGTTTGCTGAAGGCGGTCAGTTCGTAGTTCGGCTTATAATGACCGAGCTTGAAATACGGTAGGGCTGCAGCCGTCTCTCCCACCGGGCGCTTCTTCGGAAGGCTTTCTGCAGCTTGGCACGCTGTGCCCTCCCGGAAGATTGATCGCGACGAGCCCGATGCGCCTACGAAGTGGCTTTCGGCTCGAAGCGGTTGAGAAGGGAAGCGGCGCCAACGCACTGGAAGCGTGTCTTCACTGCAAAACCCATTATCGGATTCTGAAACCACCGGCGGGACGGGCGTCGCGCCGCCACCTTCTGCTCCGCCCATTGAAGATCCGGCGTGGACGGGCTGGGATGTGTTCTGGATCGTGATGGTGACGGTGTTTTCGATTACCTTCTTCGTGATCGTCACCACCTATGCAGCGCACTTCATTTTCTATCCCAAGATCGCCGTCATGGACGTAGCCAAGGTTCCCCTGGTTACGGTTGTGGCTCAACTCTTCGCGTATCTGGTGGTGCTGATCTTCATGATCTCGGTGGTGGAAGGTCACCGGGGGCAGAGGTTTTGGACGGCAGTTCGCTGGAACTGGCCGCGAAATCCGTGGATTTTCGTGAGCGGGGGCGTGGTTCTCTCCATCGGATTGCAGGTCGTCGCTCATTTGCTTCCCATGCCGAAAGAGCTTCCCATCGACCGCTTTTTTCAGACGGCGAGCGAAGCCTGGGTTTTGTCGATTTTTGGCGTGACCATGGCGCCGCTGATGGAAGAGCTCTTTTTCCGTGGATTCTTGTATCCCGTGCTGGCACGAAGATGGGGCTTGCCGGTTGCCGTCTTGCTCACTTCGGCTGGTTTCGGACTGATCCATGCGCCCCAACTGGGGCGTGCCTGGGGTCCGGTGCTGGTGGTGTTTCTGGTGGGCGTGGCACTGACATTGACGCGGGCCAAAACCAAGTCGGTGGCGTCAAGCATGCTGGTTCACATCGCTTACAACGGGACACTCTCGATGCTTCTCTTTGCCGGAAGCGACGGGTTCCGCCATTTGGAGAGGCTGAATCAGTGATCCGGCCTCGACCTAGGCTTCACTCTGTCCTCGCAGAATCTCCCGAATCTCGCGGTTGATACGAGCAGCTTCTTGCGAGGCGGCGTTAATCATCTGCACCCACCTCCTGGCATTGGTTTCCAGATTCGCCTGGTTAAGCAGGTAAGACGCCTGGAGAATGGTCTCCATCGAGTTGCTCAGGTCGTGGGCCAGCATGCGCAGACGCCGGGTCACCTCGGGCGGAAGTTTGGAGGGATCATCCATTGCAGCTTTTGCTCCCTGCCGCTCTGGCTGGTTTGACAGCCAGCGCTACCTCTGTAGAATATTACTCGTAGTTCTTTCCTGAAGGGCAACAGACAGTTGCCTCGCTCACTTTTTGCCGAAGTGGCGGAATTGGCAGACGCGCATGGTTCAGGTCCATGTACCCGCAAGGGTGTGGGGGTTCGAGTCCCTTCTTCGGCACCAGAAGCATCGAGGTCCCTCGCGGTGCTCGGGATTTCGCCTGCGGGCTCCCGCTGCGCTCACGCCCGCAAGACGGCTCAAGTTCGAGTCCCTTCTTCGGCACCAGAAGCAGCAGTCGGATTTTTTTCTCTGAGGTGTGGGTGAGACAGGTGATTTCCCATCAAAAGTGGCCCGCCTCCGCTCGATGCCCTGGTGGCGGCGGCGAAGCATCATACGTTGATGATGGAGAACGATCGCGTACGCGTGATCCAAACCCTGATTCCTCCAGGCGAGACCGTGCCGGTCCACACCCATTGCTGGTCCAGCGTGCAACATGTTCTGAGCTGGAGCGATTTCATCCGGCGCGATGAGCACGGGACTGTGTTGCTGGATTCCCGGACCCTGAAGACGCCCGAGGTGGGCGCGGTGCTGTGGTCGGAGCCCTTGCCGCCTCACACGGTGGAAAACGTAGGGAAGTCGGAGATCCGAATCGTCGGCATGGAACTGAAGGATCGGTTTGGGCGATGATCTCGCCATCGGCGGCGGTGAGTACGGCCCTGGCCCCCGGATGACGGCGGCGGTTCCCATTCACGCTTCATGACAACGGTTGGCCAGCGAAGATAAGCCCTGCTGAGAGATCACGGTCTCGCCAAAGGATGCAAAAATCTGCACTCGAGCGGGGATGTAAGGGAGCGCGCTGATCGGGAAAAAGTGTAGTAGACTGTGTCGCCCTCCCCGGGCTGAGCCGTTCTCGCCAGGATTTCCATGAGTGACCCTCTTGCCAAGAAAGTTTTGTTGATCGGCTGGGACGCTGCCGATTGGAAGGTGATCAATCCGCTGGTCGATCAGGGGCTGATGCCGACCTTGGACGGCTTCATCAATCAGGGCGTGATGGGGAACATTGCGACTCTTCGTCCGATTCTCTCGCCCATGTTGTGGAACTCGATCGCGACCGGCAAACGGCCGGAGAAGCACGGGATTCACGGCTTTATGGAACCCGACCCGCAGAACGGCGGCGTGCGTCCGGTGACCAGCACTTCGCGAAAAGTGAAGGCGATCTGGAACATTCTGACGCAGCGGGGATACAAGTCGCACGTAGTGGGATGGTTCGCGGGGCACCCGGCGGAGCCCATCAACGGGATTTCGGTTTCTGATCTCTATCCCTATGCGGCAGGACCGCTGGACCAGGAGTGGCCGCTGCCGCCGGGCGCGGTTCATCCGGAGAACCTGCGCGAGACATTCGCGAGATTGCGCATGCATCCCGCCGAAGTCACGGAAGCCGCGATTCTTCCCTGGATTCCGCGAGCTGGGGAAATCGATCAGGAGAAGGACAGAGGTCTGCAGTCGTTCGCCAAAATTCTGGCGGAAAACTGTTCTATCCACAACGCCGCGACATGGATCCTGCAGAACCAGGAGTGGGATTTCCTCGGGGTGTACTACAACGGCATCGATCACTTCTGCCACGGGTTCATGCATTATCACCCGCCGCGCATGGAGGGGATTCCGGAGGACAAGTTCGAGATTTACAAAGACGTGGTCAACGGCGCGTACCGCTTCCACGACATGATGCTCGAAACCCTGCTGGAGCTTGCCGGGCCTGAGACGACGGTGGTGCTGGTATCCGATCATGGGTTTCATTCCGATCATTTGCGGCCGCGGGGAATTCCACTGGAGCCGGCGGGCCCGGCGGTACAGCATCGGCCATTTGGAGTCGTTTGCATGAAAGGAGCGCACATCAAGCAGGACGAAAGAATTTATGGAGCGACGCTCCTGGATGTGACCCCGACGATTCTGACTTTGTTCGGGCTGCCCGTGGGCGAAGACATGGACGGGCGCGTGCTGGTGCAGGCGTTCGATAAGAAACCGGAGATCACCCGCATTCCGAGTTGGGAGAATGAGCCCGGCGAATGCGGCATGCATCCGGAAGGTTTGCGGACAGACCCCGCAGCCGCGCAGTTAGTTCTGAAACAGTTTGTCGCGTTGGGGTATATCCAGCCGCCTAGCGAAAATCAGGAGAAAGCTGCGGAAACCGCGATGCGGGAACTGCGTTACAACCTGGCGCGGGCGTATCTGGATGCACGCAACTATAAAGACGCCCTGTCTCTGCTGGAGGAGTTGGCGAAGAAGTGGCCCGAGGAAACCCGATTCCAGCAGTATCTGGCGCAGTGTTATCTCGCCATGGGACGGAGGGCGGAGGCGAAGACAATTCTTGAGGAGTTGATTCGAAATCCACCCAAGAGACCGCTTCCGCGGAAGCCGGATGTTCCCGGAGATGAAGCTGCCGCCGAACCGGCCGAGACTGCTCCGGAAGCTGCCGACAGCACGCCGAAACCTCGTCCGTGGGCAGATCTGTTCATGGGCATTATTCACTTCGAAGAAGGCGAGACCGATGAAGCTTTGGCTCGATTGCTGAAGGCAGAGACCGCCGATCCACGGCTGCCCGATCTGCATTTGCGCATTGGCGAAACGTATCTCAGAAAAAAACGCACCGAAGATGCCGAGCGTGCATTTGAGCGCGCGCTTGAGATTGACGGAGACAGTCCGGAGGCGCACCTGGGGTTGGCTCTGGTGCACCTGCGCCAGCGCCGCAACGAAGATGCCGCGGAACAGGCTTTGATTGCGGTTGGTCTGCAGCATTTTCTGCCGCTGGGGCACTTTTACCTGGGAGTGGCACTGGCGCGGTTGGGACACCGACAGCGCGCGATTCTGGCCTTTGAGACCGCGCTGAGCATGACTCCGGGCTTACTGGCCGCGCACCGCTGGTTGGCCGCGCTCTACAACCATCCCGAGGGCAGCCGCGAAAAAGCGGCGGGGCACCGTTTTCTGTTTGCGCAGTTGAAGACGACAGCGGGAAGTTGCCACTCGGACACAGTGAAGGGAATTCGTAGTCGTTCGAAGCGTCGCTGCGCGGCGCGGTCCCGTATAATCTGGGGACCGCTTTATGCCCACCACGCTGGATCAAATTCTCGCTGCGACCCGCCGAAAGGTTGCTGAAGCCCGCAGCCGGGTCGATATGCGCGAGCTGGAGCGGCGGGCGGAAGAGCACGTGCCGCGCGACTTTCGCGAGAAATTGAAAAAAACGGCCGAGTCGGGCGCGGCCGTGATCGCGGAGCTCAAGAAAGCTTCTCCTTCGCGTGGACTGATACGCGCGGAATTCCATCCTGAACAACTTGCGCGGGAATTCGATGCCGCCGGCGCGGCGGCGTTGTCAGTGCTTACTGACGAAGAATTCTTTCAGGGATCGCTCGCGAACCTGCGGGTGGCTTCCGAGAGTAGTCATCTTCCATGCCTGCGAAAAGACTTCATCGTAGACGAATTCCAACTGCTCGAAGCGCGGGCAAATCGTGCGGATGCGATCCTGCTGATCGTGGCGGCTCTGTCGCCGGCGGAGCTGGTCAGCCTGGCTCGCAAGAGCCGCGAGTTCGGATTAGATGTCTTGTGCGAGGCGCACGACGAGCCCGAACTCAAACGCGCCTTGGATGCGGGATGCAATCTGATCGGCGTGAACAGCCGCGATTTACGGACGTTCAACGTGGATATGGAAACCGCCTTTCGCCTGGCGCAGCTGATCCCTCAAGACGTGGTGAGTGTTGCCGAGAGCGGGATTCACAACGGAGACGATATTGCTCGCCTGCGTGCCGCGGGATATAAGGCGTTCCTGATTGGCGAGTCATTGATGAGAGCGGAGCGGCCGGGAGAGGCGTTGCGTCTCCTCATGCAGGATGCGCCCGTCGGTCACGGTTTTGCCGAGGACTGACGGCTGAAAGCTGATGGCTTCACTTATGACTTGGGTCAAAATCTGCGGGATTACGAATCTCGAGGATGCGCTGACAGCGGTCGAAGCTGGAGCGGATGCGCTCGGATTCGTGTTTTACGAAAAGAGTCCGCGGAAAGTGGAAGTGGAGACGGCGCGGGAGATTGTGGCGAAGCTGCCGGAGCGGAGTGGAGAAGGTGGGGGTTTTCGTGGATGAAACGGCCGGTTGTATCGGGGAAATCGCGAGGCGGCTGGCTTAACGGGATTGCAGTTGCACGCTATACAATGCCGCGCCCTGCCGTACGGGATCTGCGGACTCCTTCGATAAGAAACATCTTTGCCGCAATTCCAGCGCGGCTACTCTTCGGGGAATCCGGAGAGTTCGAAGGCTTCGGATATTTCAAGGAACCGGGAAATATGATCGACGGAATTCTCTTTGATTCCGGCGGCGCGAAATGCCAGGCGGAACGGGCCAGATGTTCGACTGGGCGAAGGATGGCTGCGGTTACAGAATGGTTGAAGAAAGACATCAAGGTCATCGTCGCCGGCGGCTTGAATCCCGCCAACGTCACCGAGGCCATGCGCATTCTGCGTCCCTGGGGCGTCGATGTTGCTTCCGGCGTGGAGGCGCGGCCGGGGAAGAAAGATCCGGAAAAAGTAAGAGCGTTCATCGCCGCCGTGCGCGCGGCGGACCAAGTACACTAGACCATGGCCACCGCATCCATCGCAAAAACGAAAACCGTTCCTGGACGTTTCGGCGTTTATGGCGGGCGCTATGTGCCCGAGACGCTGATGGCGGCCCTTGAGGAGCTGGAGCGCGCTTACGACAAGGCCAAGCGTGACCGCAAGTTTCAGGCGCGTCTTACGGAACTGCTGCGAACCTATGCGGGGCGTCCCACACCTTTGTTCTTCGCACAGCGCCTGACCAGGAAACTAGGCGGCGCGAAGATTTATCTCAAGCGCGAAGATCTGCTTCACACCGGCGCGCACAAAATCAACAACTGCCTGGGTCAGGCTTTGCTGGCGGAGCGCATGGGGAAGCGGCGGATCATTGCCGAGACCGGAGCCGGACAGCACGGCGTGGCAACCGCCACCGTGTGCGCGCTCTTCGGGTTCGAGTGTGTCGTCTATATGGGCACCGAAGACATGCGGCGGCAGGAACTCAACGTCTTCCGCATGCGTCTGCTGGGAGCGGAGGTGCGCGGCGTCAACTCCGGTTCGCGCACGTTGAAAGACGCCATCAACGAGGCGATGCGCGATTGGGTGACGAACGTCCGCAACACGCATTACCTGCTAGGCAGCGTGCTGGGGGCGCATCCGTATCCCACGATGGTGCGCGACTTTCACAAAGTGATTGGGCGGGAGGCGCGGGCGCAGATCCGGAAGGCCGAAGGCAAACTGCCGGCAGCGATCATTGCCTGCGTGGGCGGAGGGTCGAATTCGATCGGCATTTTTTATGACTTCCTCAAAGACAAGAAGGTAAAGCTGATTGGCGTGGAGGCCGGGGGACGCAGCGAGCGACTGGGCGACCATGCCGCGCGTTTTCGCGGGGGATCTCCCGGCGTGCTGCAGGGCACCTACTCGTACGTGCTGCAGGATGAGGCCGGGCAGATTGCGACCACGCACTCGGTGTCGGCGGGACTCGATTACCCTTCGATCGGCCCGGAGCATGCCTGGTTGAAAGATCTGTCGCGCGCGGAATATGTTCCCGCATCCGACGCGGAGGCGCTGGATGCTTGCACGCTGCTGGCGCGGACGGAAGGCATTATTCCGGCGCTGGAGTCGGCGCATGCGGTGGCGGAAGTGGTCAAGCGCGCGCCGAAGATGAAGAAATCGGAAATTGTCATCGTCAATGTCTCGGGGCGAGGCGACAAGGATATCGGAATCCTGCGAGAAAACCTGAAGCTGGAGGGCTCGTGAATTTTCAATTTCCAATTGTCAATTGCCAATTGAAAATGCCTCTTTCTTTCCCAACTCGTCCCGCTCTCGTCGCCTACGTCACCTGCGGCGATCCTGATCTTGCGACTACCCGCGACGTGGTGCTCGCCGCCATCGAGGCGGGCGCGGATGTTATCGAACTCGGTGTCCCGTTCAGCGATCCGGTCGCGGACGGACCGGTCATCCAGCGGGCCAGCGAACGCGCTTTGGCAAAGGGAACCACGCTGGCCCAGGTGCTGACTCTGGCCGCCGAGATTCGCCAGCACTCGCAGTCTGTCGGGCTCATTGTGTTTTCGTATCTGAATCCGATCCTGCGCATGGGCCTGGGAAAATTCTGCAAGGTGGCGCGACACGCGGGTCTCGACGGAGCGCTGATCACCGATCTTCCGGTGGAAGAGGCGGACGGGTATCTCCACGTCATGCGGCAGTACGATCTGGCGACGGTGTTTCTCGCGGCGCCCACCAGTCCAGAGGCGCGGCTGAAGGAGATTGCGCGCGCTTCTACCGGATTCGTGTATGCGGTTTCGCGAACCGGGGTGACCGGCGCGCGCCAGCAATTGCCCGAGGACGCGCAAAAACTGGTGCGCCGACTGCGCAAACATACGAAGCTTCCGATCGCGGTGGGGTTCGGGATTTCGACGGCGGGACAATTTGCCGCGGTGGGGAAATTCGCCGATGCTGCCGTGGTCGGCAGCGCGATTGTCGAGACCATTGAGCGGAATCCGGGCAAGGAAGCGGAGGCTGTGGCACAATTCATAACACAGCTATTAGCCGTCAGTCGTCAGCCGTCAGCCAAGACCTCTTGAGGCCGGCAGTGGTATTCGACGAGAGAGTTTGTGCTCGCGGAACTGAGGTCCGAGGCCTGATGCCGGCTCTTTGCTGAAGACTGACGACTGAAGACCGACGACTGTTTATGGATATTTCCGATTGGCGAAAGAAGATCGACGAACTGGACGGCAAGCTGGTGGAGTTGCTGAGCCAGCGGGCGCAGGCCGCGCACGAGATCGGCAAGCTCAAACTCGCGGCCGGCATGCCCATCTATGAACCCGACCGCGAACAAACGGTTTTCGCCAACGTAAAGAAGGTCAACCACGGCCCGCTGCCGGATCAGGATCTGATTCGCATTTACGAACGCATCATGGACATCATGCGGCAGATCCAGCGGGAAGAGATCGCGCCGGAGATGACCGATGCTTCCGCCGGCGATACGGAATTGGATGTGGATGTGAACGACTGAAAAGCGGACGTCGGACATCGGACCTCAGCCGTCACAGTTCTTGCCGAGGTCTGACGCCCAAGGTCCGAGGGCCGATTCTCTATGATTGTTGCAATGCAGGAAACGGCGACTGAGGAGCAGATCCAGCAGGTGATTGAGCACCTGGTGCGGATGGGCTTCTCCGTGCACCGCACGACCGGAGCGCGGCAGAGTGTGCTGGCTGCCGTGGGAGCGCGGATTGATTTCGATACCCGCAATCTCGAGGTGCTGTCCGGCGTGCAGGAGGTGCATCGCATCAGCGCGCCGTACAAGCTTGCCGGGCGCAGCTTTCGTCCGGAAGGGACCATCATCGAGTTTGCCAACGGCTTGAAGATCGGCGGAGAAGAAGTTGTGGTCATGGCCGGACCATGCTCGGTCGAATCGCGCGAACAGATCTTCAACGTGGCCGGGCAGGTGGCGAAGGCCGGTGCCCGGGTGCTGCGGGGCGGGGCATTCAAGCCGCGCAGTTCTCCGTATACCTTCCAGGGCATGGGGCTCGAAGGATTGAAGCTGTTGCGCGAGGCAGGCGATCACTTCAACCTGCTGGTCATCAGCGAGGTGATGGAAATCTCGCAGATCGCGCTCATGCTGCCCTACATCGACATCTTCCAGGTGGGCGCGCGCAACATGCAGAACTTCAACCTGCTGCGCGAACTGGGCAAGGTCAAGAAACCGGTGCTGCTGAAGCGCGGCATTGCCGCGACGCTCGAAGAGTTATTGCTCTCGGCCGAATACATTATGGCAGGCGGGAACTACCAGGTGATCCTGTGCGAGCGCGGCATCCGCACCTTCGAAACCTATACGCGAAACACGCTGGATATTTCCGCGATCCCCATCATTCATAAGCTTTCGCATTTGCCCATGACGTCCGATCCGTCGCATGGCACGGGACTGCGCGACAAGGTTCCTCCCATGGCGCGAGCGTCGGTGGCGGCCGGTGCGGATGCGTTGCTGATCGAAGTGCACCATGATCCCGACAAAGCGCTGTCAGACGGGGCGCAGTCGCTCTATCCCGAGCAGTTTGCCCAGTTGATGGATGAGTTGCGCATGATTGCGCCGGTCGTGGGACGCAAGATGGCGTAGCAATTGGCAATCTCCCCGCATGTCCATTCGCCAGATCACGATCGTCGGCACCGGCCTGATTGGGGGATCGTTCGGCCTGGCTTTGAAGAAGTACGGATTCAAGGGTCGCGTCATTGGTTGTGACCGGCAACCGGTGCTCGACCGGGCGCGTGGAAAAGGCGCGATCGACGCGGGGCACACCCATCCTGTGGATGCGGCGCGCGGAAGCGATGTGGTGCTGCTCGCCACTCCGGTGGGCGCGATTCTCGAACTCATCGAACGCATCGGCCCGGTGCTTCCCCCAAAGACTCTGCTCACGGACGTAGGCAGCACCAAAGCAGCGGTAGTTGCCAAGGCAACATCCATCTTCGGCAGGAATGCCAGGCGCCGTTTTCTGGCGGGACATCCCATGGCGGGGAAAGAGCAATCGGGGATGGAGTTCGCCGATCCCGACTTGTTCCGGGGAGCCGCGTGGTTTGTGACTCCGGTCGCGGGCCAGTACCCGGATGAAGGAGTGCAGGGTGAGTTTCTGGAGTGGCTGGAACACATTGGCGCCCGCATCGCCAGCCTTGAGGCGCAGCAGCATGACGAGCTTTGTGCCTGGATCAGCCATGTTCCCCAGTTGCTTTCGACCGCGCTGGCGGCGGCGCTGGTCGAGGAGTTCGGACAGGAGGCTCCGCTGCTTGAGGCCGGAGGCCGGGCTTTACGCGAGATGACGCGAATCTCGGCGAGCCCCTACTCGATGTGGCGCGACATCGCCATCACCAACAAGAAAAATATCGCGGAGGCGCTGCTCCGGCTGGAGCAACGTCTGGCCCATATCCGCGAGAACCTGGGCACGCGCGAATTGGCGATGGAGTTTGAGCAGGCGCATCATCTGAAGAAGAGTCCGCTGGGAAAACCAAAGAAGAATTGAGTGATTGAGGGATTGAGTCATTGAGATATCGCAACAACGAATCCATCCTTCTTGGATTCACTGACTCAATGCTTCCATTTCGTTTACAATCGCTTGCGCTATGAACAAGGTTGTGGCCAGTGCCGACGAAGCGGTGCGCGATGTGTTTGATGGCGCCACCATCATGGTGGGCGGCTTCGGGCTGTGCGGTATCCCGGAGAACCTGATTCGCGCCCTGGTGAAGAAGGGCACGAAAAATCTGACGACTGTCAGCAACAATGTGGGCGTCGACGGTTTTGGCATGGGCTTGCTGCTGGCCGCGGGACAGATCCGCAAACACATTGGAACGTATGTCGGCGAGAACAAAATGCTGGAGCAGATGGTTCTCGAAGGCCGCGTGGAACTCGACCTGGTTCCGCAAGGAACGTTTTCCGAGCGCATCCGGGCGGGCGGCGCCGGCATTCCGGCGTTTTTTACTCCCACGGGCGTGGGCACCATGGTGGCCAAGGACAAGGAGACGCGCGAGTTTGACGGACGTCTTTATTTGATGGAGCACGCGCTGAAAGCGGATTTCGCCTTCGTGAAGGCCTGGAAGGGCGACACCTGGGGCAACCTGATGTACCGCAAGACGGCGCGCAATTTTAATCCCATGATGGCGACTGCGGCCAAGGTCACGATTGCCGAGGTCGAGCACCTGGTCGAACCCGGTCAACTGGAGCCGGATATGGTGCATACGCCCAGCGTTTTCGTGAACCGCATTTTCCAGGGAGAATTGTTCGAAAAGCGGATTGAGAAGAGAACTGTAAAGAAGTAGGGAGTAGCGAGTACTGACATGACTCCTTCTGCGAAGCCGGGAAAAGATATCGAGAAGCGCGAGCGGATTGTGAAACGTATTGCGCGCGAACTGCGCGACGGCTACTACGTGAATCTGGGGATAGGCTTGCCTACACTCGTCGCCAACTATGTACCGGCAGGAATGGATGTGATCCTGCAGAGCGAGAACGGCATGTTGGGGATCGGGCCGTATCCGCCGGAAGATCAGGTCGATCCCGACCTGATCAACGCCGGCAAAGAGACGGTGAGTGAGATGGCGGGTACGGCATATTTTTCAAGCGCCGATTCTTTCGCCATGATTCGCGGCGGGCACATCGATCTGAGCGTCCTGGGCGCGATGGAAGTGGACGAGGAAGGCAACCTCGCCAACTGGATGATCCCCGGCAAAATGGTAAAGGGCATGGGGGGAGCGATGGACCTGGTGGCGGGAGCGCGCCGCGTGATCATCGCCATGGAGCATACCAACCGCGATGGCGCTCCGAAAATTCTGAAGAAGTGTACGCTGCCGCTGACCGGTGTAGGAGTGGTGAATACGATTGTCACCGAGATGGCGGTTATCCAGGTGACGCCATCGGGGCTGGTGCTGGATGAAATTGCCCCGGGCCTTGACCGCGAGCGATGTGCAAGCCGCTACTGAAGCGCAGCTGATGATCGCGCCGCATGTTCGCGCGATGGACTTCTGACGTTCGACGCCGGCTTACTTCCCTAACCGTTCGACCTTGCCCGTATCCAGGTGATAGACCGCCTCGATGAGGGTGATTTTCCCTTCATCCACCATGTGGTGCAGGACTTCGCTGTGCGCCAGCAGATCTTTTGCGCTCTGATGCACGTTCTCACGGATCGCAGCGTCGAGTAAGTCATCTCCTTTCGCCTGGCTCTTCGCCATGGTTACCGCTGGATCGATCTGGTCGACGATGGCCTGCAGGTTCGGGGTCGGCATTTTGTCTCCTGAACACGCCGCCTTGACCGCGCCGCAGCTGGTGTGACCCATCACGACGACGACGGTGCTGCCCAGATGTTCCACCGCGTATTCCAGGCTGCCGAGGCCGATGGAGTCGGCGATGTTTCCGGCGGAGCGCACCACAAACAAATCGCCCAGGCTCTGGTCGAAGATGGTTTCCGGAGCCACGCGACTATCGGAACAGGCGAGCACCGCAACTTTGGGATGTTGTTCTTTTGCCAGCGATCGTCTCAACTGCACCATCGATCGTGCCTCTGCTGTGGCCGGCCACGTAACGCGCGTTCCCGGCCATGAGGCCAGCCCAGATTGCTCCCGAGCCAGTAGAGGATGCGGCGGCATGCGCGTGAACTGGGGCAGGCGCGGCGGCTTGCTGCGCCAGCGGCGAAAGACGACACGACGAGGAGGACGGCGAGGAGGTGAACAAGAGCGCGTTTCATGGGGAAATTCCTTCTGTGAGAGAAATCACTGCAAGTTTCTGCGCTGCATGATACATCCAGTTGGGAAAGAGCGCGAGGCCGCGGGGACCATCGGTAACATTTCCCGATTTTCATTTCCCTGTCATACTGACAAAATGGATATTACTTTCCCTGATGAACGGTGGCTTCCGAAGTCGGTCCTCTGTTTACGGACCTACAACCGGAGCAAGTTCGGCCACGATCTGATCGCCGGGGTCACGGTGGGCCTGGTCGCGTTGCCGCTGGCGATGGCGTTCTCCATTGCTTCAGGACTTACTCCGCAGGCAGGCATCTACTGTGCGGTCGTCACCGGCTTTTTAGTTTCTCTTCTCGGCGGTTCCAAAACTCAGATTGGCGGGCCTACCGGCGCGTTCGTGGTGGTGGTGGCGGGAATTGTCGCGGTGCACGGCGTGAGCGGTCTGTTCATGTGCACGGTCATGGCGGGGATCCTGCTGATCGTGATGGGCGTAACCGGATTGGGCACAGCGGTGAAGTACATCCCGCGTCCGGTGGTCGTCGGTTTCACGAATGGAATTGCCATCCTGATTGCCAGCACGCAGATCAAAGACTTTCTCGGATTGAAGCTGGATAAAGTGCCGGGCGTTTTCTGGGCGCGCATGGAGGCGCTGGCAAGAGACCTGCCCACGCTGTCTTACACCGCTACCGCGATTGCGGTAGGGACTGCATTGGTGATGATCTTCTGCCGCGTGCTCTCGCCCCGGGTTCCCGGGCCCCATCGTCGGTTTAGTACTTTCCACGTTGGCGGTGGTGCTCTTCAAACTGCCGGTCGAGACCATTGGCACGCGCTTCGGCGGGATTCCCAGCGGGCTGCCGCACCTGCAGATCCCGGCTTTCCGCGTGGATCTGATTCACGGTCTATTAGGGCCGGCATTCACGGTGGCGATGCTCGGAGCCATTGAGTCTCTCATGTCGGCGGTGGTTTCCGATCGCATGAGCGATGACCGTCACAATCCAAACGTGGAGCTGATCGGGCAGGGAGTCGCCAACATCGTCTCTCCCATGTTCGGAGGCCTGCCCGCGACCGGCGCGATTGCGCGCACGGCCACCAGCATTCGTTCGGGGGCGCAATCTCCGGTTGCCGGGATGATTCACTCGCTGACGCTGTTGTGCATCCTGTTATTCGCGGCTCCGCTGGTGAGTTATGTGCCGATGGCGGCGCTGGCCGGAATCCTGATGGTGGTTTCCTACAACATGGGAGAGTGGCGCGAGATTCCGCAATTGCTGAAGCTGACCAAGACCGACATCAGCATCTGGCTGGTCACGTTCGCGCTGACGGTGTTCGCCGATCTTACGGTAGCTGTCGAAGCCGGGATGATTCTCGCCGCGCTGCTGTTCATCAGCCGCGTCGCCAGCACCACCACCGTCTCGCAAGTCACCGACGACTACGTTGAAGACGGGCGCGTTCATATTCTGCAGGACAAAGACATTCCTTACTACGCGACTATCTTCCGCATTCACGGGCCGTTTCTTTTCGGCGCGACGGACAAGATTCAGGTGGTGCTGGAAAACATCCACAAGCTGCCTCCGGTCGTAATTGTTCGCTTGCGAAACATGACGGCTATTGACGCAACGGGATTGTTTGCCCTGGAGGAAGTCGCCAGAAAACTGCATGAGAACAAGCGAACGTTGATCCTGTGCGGCGCCCGGGAGCAGCCCGCTGCGGTGATTCACCAGGCGGAGTTCGAAGATCTGATTGGGCCGGAAAACATCTGCGAAAACGTGCAGGCGGCGTTGCGCCGCGCAGAAGAAGTCTACGAGAGGATCGAGGCCAGTCCGGCACCAACTACCTAGGGCAGCCATCCTCAAGACCAGGAGACTCGCCAACAGCAGCCGATGAAGGGTACGGCGATGTTACGCCAATTGACAGGATAGTTTATTCTGACGCATCGTCTCTCGAGTGCTTCTTTCGAGTCCACGGTTCTCCGACTCTACCTCGCTCCGCATACCAGCCCAAGGGCAGATCAGCCAATTCAGCGAGACTTGGATCGCGGTCGATCGGGTGGTGAAAGCAGGAGATTACCGGACCGCCTCCATCGGACATACTGTCACCCAAAAACTGCCACGCACCGTCTTCAGCGTCGTGTGAGACGTATGTGACTGGCTCAGTGCCGGTGTGGACCGTCTCGGAAAGAAAGACTCTCGCGTGGGGATCGTCTGGGAACTTCCAGTTGAATAGGCTGCTGTTCGGATCGGCTGAGGCCCAAAAATCATTTTCGGCTCCTGTCATCGGAACATCAGGCTGCATCAGAGGCTGCTCAAACGACTTGTCAAATCCTTCGTCCCCGGGGAACCGATTCTGCAGGTCAGGATAGACAGCCTGAATTACAGGAAAGTCGTCGCCATCGTAGTACCAAAGCGCCCAACCCATAAGGTGTTCGACCCACTTTCGATCAACAGGACGGAACTCACAATCCACCTGTCCGATTAAATCACGGTGTCGGCCCGCACTGAGATCGACCCCAGCTCGTAGCAGGTTCGCAGCCTCGTTCAACGCGAAGTGTGCAGTTTCTGGTAACAGTCCGACAGTGATAATTTCGGGTTTGCCGCTGGTATCGAAAACGCCCACGGTATAGGACCAGCCGAGGCCGTATTTCGTCCGCTCTACGTTGACAACAGAACAGCCAACTTCCTCGACGTGACTGATCGTGAGCTCGTCCTCTTCGGACAACGCACTCGCCCTGAACTTCCGAGTTCGTGCAGTTTGGAATTTTGCTCTACCGGGAGGCATATCAGGCAGCAAGGCTATCATGCTCAGTTGATGTAGTCAGCCGTTAGCGCCACCTTGCGACGTTTGTTCGCCCACTTGGCTCGATGAGCGCCATTGGAGTTTTCGCCAGCAATCGAAGGCCTGTCTTTACCTTCGGCGAAGGGGGCGCAAATCAGATTCGAACCGCTTTGAATGGCGCGCTCAGCAGGCGAGCCGGCAGCATGACCACCGCCCAGATCAGCTCCAGCACTCCGTGGACGGCGATGCCCACAATCCGGAAGGGTAAAAGCAACAGCCAGACGAAGGGATAGAGCACCAGGGCGAATATCGCCAGAGGCCAGCACATCACGAACAGCAGGCACCACAGCAGGAAAGTGAACATGATGAGACCTCCATCCAACTTCTAATCATAGATACGGCGGACGCCCAAGAAAAGTTCACCCGTCACGCCGCCAGGTACTTCTTCAGAAACTCGAGCGACCGCAGTCCTGCGTCGCGCCACACATCGCCGCTGAAGCCATGCCCCGCGCCGGGGTAGATCTGCATCTCGTAAGGGATGTTCTTCTTTTCCAGGACTTTCTGCAGATGGTAGGCCTCTTCGACCGGCACCGTCGTGTCCGCTTCGCCGTGCAGGATAAGGACGGGACAGAACCGCCGCATGAAGAATCTCATCTCTTTCGGGAGTCCTCCGAAAAATTCGACTACGGCGCGCACCCGCTTATCCACGGCGGCGTCGGAAAGTGACAGATAGGCGCCGAGCGAAAACCCCAGCAAGCCGATGCGCTCGGGATCGACGTGCGGCTGCTTCTCGACGTGGCTGATCGCATCCCAAAGCGTCTTCACCCAGATGGGGAAGTGGCGGAAGATGGTGTCTTTGTCGGCGAAAGAAGTTCCGGTGCGGTCGAAGTAGTGCAGGATGTACACCGCGAAGCCCTGACTGGCGAGCAGGCTGGCGGGATCCATCATACCGGCATGTCCGCCGCCAGAGCCGTAGAGGCTGATCACCGCGGGATAGCGCTGGCCATTGCCGTCGGGCACGAAGCAGTCGAGGCGGATCGGCTTGCCGCCACTCTCGAAGGTGATTTGGGATTGGGTGACTGGCTGCATAAGGCGCACTTAGCACTTGGCAATTAGCACTTGGCCCCTGCGGTTCCTGGCGGTTCACAAAAAAACTCTACCGGCTGAATGCCAAGTGCCAAAGGCTAAGTGCTGACAACCGCATTCTCCTCCGCCAATCTTTTCAGAGCCGCTTCGTAGGGTGCTCGCGCGATGCCTCGTTCGGTCACGATGGCGGTCACGTACTTCGCGGGAGTCACGTCGAAAGCAGGGTTTTCGATCTCTACTCCATCCGGCGTCATTTGTTTACCCGCGATATGCGTGACCTCGCGTGGGTTGCGCTGCTCGATGGGAATCTTGCTGCCGTCGGGCGTCTCCATGTCGATGGTCGAAAACGGCGCGGCTACGTAGAAGGGGATTCCGTGCTCTTTCGCAAGAATGGCGACGGTATAGGTGCCGATCTTGTTGGCCACGTCGCCGTTGGCCGCGATGCGGTCTGCGCCGACGACGATGGCGGCGATCTTGCCCTTACTCATCATCGCGCCTGCCATGTTGTCGGAGATGACGGTCGTCGGGATACCGTCTTTCATCAACTCCCAGGCGGTGAGTCGCGAACCCTGCAGGAAGGGGCGTGTCTCGTCAGCGAAGACGTGGATCTTCTTGCCCTGTTCGATGGCGGAGCGGATCACTCCCAGAGCCGTGCCGTAGCCGCAGGTGGCGAGCGCTCCGGCGTTGCAGTGGGTGAGAACGCCGCCGCTGGCCGGCATCAGGGTGGCTCCGAAGCGTCCCATGGCCTGGTTAGCAGCGATATCTTCGGCGTGCATGCGAATGGCTTCGTCGACCAGCGCCTGCTTCAGCTGCGGCAAGGGCCGCACGCGCAGCTGTTCGAACTTGTCACGCATGCGGCGGATCGCCCAGAACAGATTCACCGCCGTGGGGCGGGTCTTGCCGATAACGTCACAGATCTTGTCGAAGTCCTGCTTGAGTTCGCCGCCGGACTGAGCTTTCGAATTCTTGATGCCGAGGGCGATACCCATGGCCGCAGCCACGCCGATTGCTGGCGCGCCGCGGACGACCATATTGCGGATCACATCCGCGACCTGCTCGTAGGTTCTGGCGGTGACGTAGGTTTCTTCTGTGGGCAGCTTCGTTTGATCGATGAAGCGTACACCGGATTCGGTCCACTCGAGAGTCTGGATCATGATGGGTCGTTGGTCACAGGTTCAGTCGCCATTTACCGCGGGCAGCCCGGGCGAGGTCTCGTCATTCTGCAGGAGGTGTTCCTTGCGCACTTCGGTCGCGGTGAAAATGGAGACAAACGGCGCCGGCATGGCGGCGCTCTCTACCTGCGGGCGTCCGGCAGCCTCCTGGCGTTCGACCAGGCACATTACCCCGACCACGTTGAATCCGAATTCGCGCGCGGCCTGGATTGCCTGAATCGTGGAGGCTCCCGTGGTGCACACATCGTCGACGATCACCACACGTGCGCCTCTCTCGCGAAAGCCCTCAATGCGCTGTCCGGTACCATGTTCTTTCTCGGCCTTGCGCACCAGGAATCCGTCGATATCGCCGCTCACTACCGAGACCGCGACCACGATCGGGTCGGCACCCATGGTCAGGCCACCGATGGCGCGCGGTTTCCATCCGCGCGTGCGGATCTCATCGAAAAACACTTGCCCGGTCAGCTTCGAGCCTTTCGCGTCGAGGGTGGTGGTGCGGCAGTCGATGTAATAATCGCTCTTTCCGCCAGACGAAAGCTTGAAGTCGCCCAGCCGGAATGACTTCGCCGCGAGCAGACGCAAGAGTTGTTGGCGCGGAGTGGACATACGAAATCCTACAATAACACGGTCAAATGGGCCTTCGGCTCCAGGAAGCCTAAACATAGGACCACCGAGAGCCGAAAGCCCGGAGCCGGGAGTCTAGCCTTCCAGTTTGGCGTCCATGGTGATGTTCGCTTTCAGCACCTTCGAAACCGGACATCCGGATTTCGCAGCCTCGGCTACTTTCTGGAAAGTTGCAGCGTCGGCGCCGGGAACTCGTGCCACGACGTCGAGATGAACCGCGGTGATGGTCCATCCGGGCTCGAGTTTTTCCATGGTCAGGGTCGCACTGGTCTCAATGCTGCTGGGCGTCAGGTTCGCGCCACCCAGCTGCGCCGACAAAGCCATGGAAAAGCAGGCGGCGTGCGCCGCGGCGATCAGTTCTTCCGGGTTCGTCCCGGGGGTATTTTCGAATCGGGTCGTGAAAGAATACGGAGTGTTTGACAGGACTCCACTGGCTGAGGAAACTGCGCCTTTGCCATCCTTCAGGCCGCCCTTCCAGACCGCACTTGCCTTGCGTTGCATTCGAATCTCCTAGAATGAAGTTGGATATCTATTGTAGATGGTGGGACGGGTGGGTGTCAGGTCGGGAGGCAGCACTTGGCAGTCGGCAGTTGAGCTTAGCATTTAGCCGTTACGGGTTCCGTCGAGCGGTTGTCCAAGAGCTGAAAGCTGACAGCTCGGTTAGTAAAAATCTGAGCAGCTCAGATAGAAGCCGCAGCGGGGACAGCTCAACTTGCAGCGGTGTTCCTTGAGTTGCGTGGAACAGTTGGGGCAAAAGCTGGAAGGATTGGAAACAGCAGTCTTGCCGCCCGCGCCTGCGCCTTTCGTCGAGCCGACATTCGCGGATGAATTGACTGACTTCAATTCCACAGAGTTGCCCACGTGTTTCCTTTCTCCCACCTTAGCGGAGCAGTTGCTTGTCTAACACAAACCACATTGTCCATGCGGGTATCGCGAGCATCAGCGCGCTCCAGCAGATGCAAATGACGGCCAGAAAAGCGCGGGCCTTTCTCTCTTCGGCAAATGACCGGGCCAAGAGGACGATGGCCGCGAAAGGGAGGAGCAAAGCGAGAATCAGCCCAAAGATGGAATAAACTTCCACGAAGCCACCAGAGAGTGCCGCGAGTCCAGTTGCCTGATCCCCGGAAACCTCATGCATGGCCCGGACGGTCCGGACAATCCCAATCACCAGCGGAACCGAGGAGATCCCGGTCAGCAGAATTCCCCAAAAGAACCAATTTTTCCGACGGTCTGCGGGAGCAATTTCGTCCATAACGGCCAGAAGCTTGTCACACGGTCCGGCAGGAATCAAGTGGCAGATCGATCACGCACCGGCGCTTATCGAGCTGCGGGCAGATTGCTGCTCCACGAGTCGGCTACCAGCAGCCACGCTCCCAGTCTTCGCCAGGCGTGGACAAATTTGCCACGATCGGGGGAGACGGTACCATCAAGGTGATGGATTGCGACCGTGTAGCGGCCCACTTCCACCGCAATATCGCTGGCGAAATCGACACGAACCGTCTCCAGGCGAAGATCCTGGTACCCTTGCTCGCGATATTGAAGCAAGAGCCACTCGATCGCTCTGGGGCCTTGCACCGGCTCCCGGTGCGGAGGCATGTAGAGCCCGTCAGCGGCGAACAGCGCGGCCAACTGATCGTAATTTCCGGTATTGAAGGCGGTGCAGTAATCCTGCGTCAGACCGCGGATCGTAGACTCCACGTCCAGCAACGGACTGGAGTTAGGCACACTATTCCCGTACGGCCGGTACATCGAGCAACCTCCTGGGGGAAGGGCGCGTTTGAAGTCGTTTGTTTTGGCCGAGAGACGAAGGAACGCTAAATTGTGCCCCCATTCTAGCTCAGAACTGGCCGCTGGAACGTCTGGATTTCGATGGCAGTGCCGGGGCTGTGGAAGTATTTCCTCGGGCTCTCGCAAGTGATTGCATCATCGCGGCTAACAGGTATCATGAGAGTTGAAATTGCGAAGTCCTGGAGCAGCCATCATGTATTTTGAACAGTTTTATTTGGGATGTCTGGCGCACGCTTCCTACATGATCGGGTCGGAAGGCGAAGCGATGGTGGTCGATCCCCAGCGAGATGTTGATATTTATCTGAAGGCGGCGGAAGAACACGGGTTGAAGATTCGCCATGTGTTCGAGACCCATTTGCATGCCGACTTCGTCTCCGGACACAAAGAGCTGGCTACCCGGGCGGGGGCCAAAATTTACATTGGCGCACGGGCCGGAGCGTCATTCCCGCATGTGGATGTCGAGGATGGGTTCGAGTTGCGCTTCGGCAAGGCTCGGCTTCGGGTTCTCGAAACTCCGGGGCACACGCCGGAGAGCATTTGTCTTCTGCTGAATGACGAGGAAAAGTCCCCGCGCCCGTGGGCGGTGTTGACCGGCGATACTCTGTTTCTGGGAGATGTGGGACGTCCCGACCTGTCGAAGAAACACACTCCCCAGCAACTGGCGGGCATGCTTTATGACAGCCTGCACAACCAGCTAATGACCCTGGCCGATGATGTCCTGGTGTATCCCGCGCATGGGGCTGGATCGCTCTGCGGGAAGAATATGCGGGCGGAGCGTTCCTCGACCATCGGCACCGAGCGGCTGACCAACTATGCCCTGCAGATCAAGAGCCGAGACGAGTTCATAAAGGAACTCACCGCCAATCTTCCGACTCGGCCGGGCTACTTTCTGCAAGATGCCGAGATCAATCGCGAAGGGGCTGCCCTGTTGGCCGATTTGCCGCAGCTGCCGGCGGTCTCCCCGACGCAACTGCAATCGCTTTTGGCGCAGGGCGCGCTCGCTCTTGATGTCCGCCCGGGTGACCAGTTTGCCGAAGCCCACGTGCCGGGTTCGGTCAACATTGCTCTGTCGGGCCAGTTTGCCTCCTGGGCCGGTACGCTGCTCGGCGTGGGCTCACGGCCGGTCTTGATCGCGGAATCTCCCGAGCAATTGTCGGAAGCCCGCTTGCGCCTGGCGCGAGTGGGGATTGAAGGTCCCGGTGGATATTTGGAGGGCGGCGTTCCCGCGTGGAAGCAGGCAGGCCTTCCCACCGAATCGTTTTCCCAGATGAACGTGCAGGACCTGCGCCGGCGGGCCGGGGAAGAAAAGATTCGGGTACTCGACGTGCGCCGGGAAGGGGAGTGGCAGGCAGGGCATATTGCAGGAGCGCATTGGGCTCCGCTGGACTACTTTCAGTCTGCGCTGCCGGACGTTGACCGAAACGCGCCGCTCGCGGTTCACTGCAAAAGTGGCTACCGCAGCATGATCGCCTGCAGCCTGCTGCAACGCGCCGGATATCGCAACGTGATCAACGTCCAGGGCGGCTTCGATGCCTGGCAGCAGGCTCAGTTGCCGTTTGTAACGGAGACTCCCGTAGAAGCATAGGCGGGAGGATCGGCAGGATCGCTGCCGGGAGTTCCAGCTTCTGTGACTTGCAGCAGCCGTTGACGCAGCTCCTCGATACGTTGTTCGGAAACGGACGAAATACAGGGTAGCCGGGTGTTCCGTGTGGCCAGAAATACCTCGATGCCGACGCGCCGCTCCCGCAGCCGGCCGCGGCAAGTCCAGCAGCTGCGCAAATGATTCGATACTTCCTCCCGTTTGGAACGCGTTAGTTCCCCGTCCAGGTAGGCCAAAAGCTGAGTTTCATCGAAGTGCGCGGGGAGCGAGGACGGTAAGGATCGCACGCGTGCGGACCACACATAACGCTTAAACAGCCGCCTGAGTGCCAGTAGCATGGCTGCAAAAAACCCGCGACCGAAGGGCCATGGAAGGGTCACCGCTCCGAACGAGGGCGTCCGGTTCCCGTATCCGGCCTCAAGCAAACGTTTCGGATCTGTTTTGTTAGACGCGAAGCGAAAGCCAAGAAGACGCGCTGGCGGCATAAAGTCTACGCAACCCTTCGTCTCTGAGACGGGCGGGGGACGCAAATGACTAACACCGGAAAGGCGGGGAGCGCAGGGATCTATTCCTTTCCGGTCTCCGGTTCTAATAACTGCTCCGTGGGCCCGGACTTCCCGCTACATGGAGGTTCGCACACCGTCACAATTTCCGCGCAACGCCCGTTGAAGCATACTTGTCGGCTGGTGACCTCGGCATCAACCACGCGGCCATCCCGCTTGAGGTACCTGCGCCGCTCCAAAGTTGACGAATGCCTGCCTCGGCTGAGTTCCTTCCTCAGCATTGGGACAATTTCTTCGGTGGGTCGCACGTCGAGAATGGTCATCGACAGCAGTTGTTCCCGTGAATACCCGAAGGCATGAGCCGCCGCTTGGTTGACGGCCAGGAACGCGAGCGTGTCGGTATCAAAAATCCAGGCTGGGGATGGATGCCGGTCGAGGTCGAAAGGGTCCCATTGCTCCTGCGTGACACTGTCGACTTCCCTGATAGTCAGATCAAGAGTGCTCATCGTTCCATCTCAATAGTGGAATTTGTGGGGAGGGCCAACGTGACCAGTGTGCAGGAATGCCGGGGGCGCGCGTAGGCTCCAAGTCACACCCAGGTGTGATTGAGATCACAAAGCGATGATCGCAACGCGGGGAGCCCGTGTATTTAGGGCATGGCCTTCCAGGTACCGGAGCGTACATTGCGAACGGATCCCTAACCTAGTCCCCGTATATGACACATAAGCAATGCTTACTTTCCAATCG
Organism: Terriglobia bacterium; assembly: GCA_963832635.1. Classification (GTDB taxonomy): domain Bacteria; phylum Acidobacteriota; class Terriglobia; order Terriglobales; family Acidobacteriaceae; genus DATFTE01. The sequence goes on from CAWHVH010000015.1 coordinate 235,599, forward strand.
TATCGTCATGATTGGTGTCTTAGTTACTGATTCCCATTTTAGATGTGACTTACTTTGGGAATGGCATTGTGATTGGGATCACACGGTGATCGTGACGGCTGCTGGCAAGCTGGAAGGGTGCGGAGAAGACAATCACCCTGGCGACATCCAGGGAAACCAAGTTGGAGGCAGTCATGAAGTACCAACCAATCAAATATGTGGATAGCTCGAAAATTAAGTTCCTTTCTTTACTGGCAGTGTTGGCGGTGGCATGGACCCTGGTGGGATGTGGTGGGTCTTCGATGTCGGCGGTGAGTTCGGGGAACGCATCGAAGCAGGGCTCCTCGGGAAGCCAAACATCTCCGACGAGCACCGTTCTTCTGCAGATGGGAGACAATCCCTCCTCCTCCGACGGACAGACCATCGTATTTCACCTAGTGGTGACGTCAGTGACACTGACTGATTCGGTCTCGGACACTTCCGCGGAACTGCTGCGCGACGGAGCGGTTGAAGTGGTGCACAACGCGTCGGCGACCGAGCCCCTGGCGCAGGTAAGCGTGCCGCAGGGAACATACGACGGCGTAGTGATCGAATATTCGGGCTCCACGGTTACTTCCTTGCAACCGGACGGGACCCCGGTGGTGCAGAATCTGATCCCCCCTTCCAGCGAGACCATCGATATGAGCCAGTCTCCGATCACGATTGGAACTGACCCGACCATCTTGAATGTTAACGTCGATGTGCCGGCGTCTTTGGGGGGCGCACAGATCGCAGGCCGGAAACCCAATTCGAAATACAAGGCGCTGGCCAGCGGGACCATGGCGTCTCCCGCGGTAACGGTTTCGCAGGTGGCGATTCCGTCCAGCGGCCAGGAGCAACCGGAGACGGGAGAAATTGATCGCTTCATCGGTCAGGTGATGGCGGTCAACGGGAATGCGATGACCATCAGCGTCGGAGAAAGCGCTCAGACGTTGACTTTCATGACCAGTTCCGATCCCTTGGTCACGGTATTTGAAAATGTCTCGCTGGCCACTGCGCTGAACACGACGGTGGAAGTTGCTGGCTCGACCCAGCCGGACGGGACCCTGTTTGCGGATGAAGTCGAGGGATTAGAGTCCGAAACTGGCGCCGATGTCGAGGCACTGCTCTCCGGATACAACCCGTCGGGAACCATGTACGCCGTATTGCGGGATGGAATCGGCGTGGGCGTGACCCCAGATCTCATCGGACAGAAGATTACCGTGGACGGCACACCTAGTTACGACATACATACCGGGATACTGGACCTGACGGGGCTGCCGCTCACTTTCGATGCGGACCACATTTTCCCCGGGCAGGCCATCGAGGGAGACTCTGCAAGCCCGTTGTCGCTGTCGGATCCTGATGGCAATGCGGGACTCATTACCCCTTTCACGATCGAACTGGAGCCGCAAACCATCAGCGGCGCGGTCTCGAACTACACTCCAGGCCCAGGGAACACTGCTACTTTCGATCTGGTGCTCCCCACCGATGGGAGTTCGTATCTTCAGTTAGTGAACAATGGGATTGCGCCGGTTCATATTTACCAGCTCTCGAATACGAATCTTCTCAATCTCTCGGGGCCCATCGCGAATGGACAAGTGGTCCAGGTGCATGGGCTGTTGTTCTGCGCTGACTCTAACCAGGGGCATCAGCCGGGAGTGAACTTCTCCATGGCGGCTGCGCGCGTGGCTGGAGCGAACTGATTGATGGAACTTCGAACCTCCCCCTTTTCCTTTACCACGCCGAGGTGTACCGGACTGGTGAACGTGGGACCGAACATAGGGATGTCTTGTGCCATGCTGGTGCGAGCGGAGCAGGTTGCAAAGCCCCAAGCCATCCATTAAGCTGATTTCTCCGCAAGGTTACGACCTCAGCCGGGATGGCGGAACTGGCAGACGCAGCGGACTCAAAATCCGCCGGGCTTCGGCCCTTGGGGGTTCGACTCCCCCTCCCGGCACCAAGCTAAACTCCACACACTCATTCGCTTGCAGCCTTGCGTCGCCGATCGTGCTGCCGCGCCCGCGCGGGCAATTTCTTAGGTGTGCCCAATTTTGTGCCTACAAGAAATTGCGATGTGAATATTCGGTTGATGGTATCGGCCTGCGGGTGGATATACCGCTGCGTTACAGTAATTGAACTGTGCCCCGCGATTGAGGCCAGTGCGAAAACATTGCCGCCTGCTTTTTCGCCCAGGCGCGTGAGCGCGGTGTGCCGCAGAACGTAGGGCACGAAATTCTGAACGCCAGAATCTTCCAGCGCCTTCTTGTGCTGTTCGCGCACGCCATCACCATTCAAGTGCCCACACGTGCTGCCGCTGGGGAAGACCCATCCGTCTTCTGGTTTGCCGGCTTCCGTGTGGCGCGCGAGCAGTAGCGCATGGACACGGGGTGTCATTGGCAGCACGCGGCGGGCGGCTTTCGATTTCCCGTCCACAATTTGAATGAGTCCCGTGCCGTCGCTATTCAGTAGCACGTGGGGCCAGCGCAGACAGAAGACTTCTCCAGGACGGAAGCCCTCATCGAGGATTATCGTCGCGCAGTCGCGCCAAGGTTGCGAACTCTGACGGCGACACTCGCTGAGAGTCCCCGCTCGCGGCGTGCGCCAACTGGAATTGCTTCCAGCCCACCGACTCGCCATCACGTGCGACGGCCAGGACGGTGAAGTGATTCAACCGTCCAATGGAAGTGGGAGCCACGATCATCCCGTGCTCATCGTCAATCCGAAAGGTCGATGGGTTGAATCCAAACTGCGGCGGGTTATGCCAGTGTGCTCCGCATTTCGTCGCAACAAACGCAGGCAGGCACCGCCTGCGGGATCGACTCATTCAGCGTCGCACCGGACCGATCAACGAGATTCGTGGCTTTCTGTTGGAGCATGGCATCACCTTTCCGGCGCAACCCATTCGCCTGCGTAAGAACCTCCCCAGAGTCGAGCAAGATGCCGAGCAGAACCTGGGCCCAGGTCTGCGCTGGTTGCTGGCTCGGCTGTGGCAAGAGTGGAAGCTGGCAGAGATCGACATCAAGACTATTACGGACGAGATTGAACCGACGATTCATGGAGTGCTTTGCGTGCAATCAATCCGAAGCCTTTGGAACTGGCCGACTTCTGCAAAGCGCGTGACTCCATTTGGGCCTGCGAACCGTGCCTTGTTTTGTTTGCAAATTCTGCTAGCGCAAGGTCGTCTGCAAACTCGATGCCGACGAATCCATAACGGTGTGCATCACCCGCTACTCGCTCAAATCGTGGCCGGGATGCCTCGGGATGATCGGACGCCAGGAGCACCCGGCCTGAGGCCAACTCGAACTGTAGACGAAGAAAGCGGTTCTGGCTCTTGTTTCCGAGAGATTGGGCCGCTTCCATTTCCTTTTGCGCTTCCCTTGGCTTGGCCTGAGCGAGTAACGCGTCGATGAGCACAATTCTGGCAGTGAGTTCATCGTCCGCCTGTTGCTCCGTTTGAAATTGCCCGATGCATGCACGCACCGGAGCTTCGGCGTCGGAAGCGTGACCTTCTTCAATGGCGACCTTGGCTAGTGAGACACGGCTCTCAGCTACATTCTGCTTCTCCCCGGCTTGACTTCTAAGGGCAAGAGCTTCTTCATGTCGCTTTCTTGCCAAGGTAAGATCGCCTCGATCCAGAGCGAGATCCCCCATTCCGCTCAGCACATAAGCAATTGCGTCCTTGTCATCAATCTCGCGGGCGAGCACTTCCGCCTGCCGGTACGCTACCTCCGCTTTGTCGAGGTCCCCAATCTGTCTCGAGATGTCTCCCAAACTGTCAAGGTTAAGGACTACGCCTTCCTTGTCATCGACGGCTTGATATTCTGGAATGGACTCTTCCAACAGTTTCTTCGCTTCCATCAGATCGCCTTGAGAAAGACGAGCGTCCGCAAAATTGCTGAGCGCGGTGGCGACGCCATCCATGTTGCCAATCTGGCGAAATTTCTTCACTGCCTGCTGAAGCATTTCTGCAGATTGTGAGAGGTCCCCCCGTAGATAGTAGAGAGACGCAAGGTCTGTGCGCATCATGGCTTCGCCGTTCGGGTCTTTCGCGGCAATTGAGCCTTCAAGGGCATTTCGGCAGATATCGATGGCTTCCGTGGACGCGTCTATGGCGGGCTCTTGCTGACAAAGAATGCCGTAGGTTCGACCTGCAATGACCGGTGATCCTTGTGCAGTCGCCTTTTCGATCGCTAGCTTCGCGGCGGCGCGTGCTTTGGTGAAGTCTCTATTGATCCAGGCGGAAGCCTCGGTCATGTCAATGCGCGCGTCGTCACCAAGAGGCGGTGGGAGCCGCCGCAGAACTGCTAACGTCTGCAGTGAGTTCGCGGCACTGAGATGCATTTGCGCAGAGGCGAACAAGAGACCATAGTCCAGATTGTCGGGGAAAAGGTGGAACAGCGAACGATAGGTCTCGACCGCTTTGGGCCATTCCTGGACTGTCCTCAGGTATTGGCCTTCGACCAGAAGGTGCTGTTCTTGGGAAAGATGATTCGACAGTTCCAGCGCCCGTCGTGCCTCGGCGCGAGCTTTGGCGTCATAACCGATGTGCCACCACACGTCAGACAGAGCCGCGTGGGCGAGGGGGAAATCTGGGTCCGCCGCGATTGCTTTGCCGAGTAAATCGCGGGCCGCAAAATAGTCGAATGCCCACAATCTTGCTCGTCCCTCGGCGTAGAGGCGTGCCGCCATCTCATTGGACGGAAGAGCTGCTCGCGTGGCAATTGCAATTCCCTCCGAGGGTGCAGCCACACCGAGACTTCGTCGCAGTTTTCCGCCCAAATCCGAGACAAGGTTAAAGAGGTCGTTCTCGTCACCCGAGACGGAATCCTCAGCGATTGTTTCTCCGCCGGTGGTGTCCTGAAGGCGAACGTCTAGCCGAATCCTACGTTTGGGGTCAGCCGGAATCATCGTGTATGAACCGACGACGACGACATCCGCGCCCGGGTTGGTTCGCAAACGCTGCAAGGTAGATTTCCCAAGCGAATCTTCGTCGCGGAGTGGCAATTCACTCTTGGTGCGCGCCACATCCTCTCCGGGAACCATTCGGAGCTCTCCGCCTGCGGCCAGTTCTGTATTCAACATTTCGCAGAAAGCGGAAGAGAGCCAATTGTCCTCTGGCCGACCAAGCAAATTGCGGAAGCCAAGCACTGCGACCGAGCGACGCACGTGTATTCGAGGGATTGAGGTTCCGGCCTGGGCTGTAGAGCGCGGGGCCCCATGCCTCGCGTGGAGAAGATAAAACGCCATGCCAACCAACAACAATACGAGAGCGGCGATAATCAACCCGTGCTTTGTCGCGTGCAGACTGGGTTGGGACGCGGATACAGTCGGTTCCACACGAGTTGGAGCGGGGGAGCCCGCCGCGTGCGGAGTCTCGACCTTAACAGGCGCGATGAACCGATAGCCCCGCCGAGGAATGGTTTCGATGAACCTGGGATTACTGGCTTCATCCCCAAGAGCTTCCCGGACCTTGAGTACCGCCACTCCCAGGCTCTTGTCGAATTCAACGAAGGTATTTTGCGGCCAAAGCCGATTACGAATCTCTTCCCGCGAAACAATCTGTCCGGCGCGTTCGACAAGCAATAGTAAAAGGCGGAAAGGCTGTTCCTGCAAGCGCACGCGGACCGAATCGCGCGTCAGTGCGCCATTAGCCGGGTCAAGCACGTAAAGCCCGAAACGGTAGCTGATTTCCGGGGCCGCAGAATGATCTGGAGCAGATGCCTTCATACGTCAGGCGAGATTTTGAGCGTCGAGTCTAGCACGAAAATGAGCTAAGGCGAGTTAATCAGCGTTCGTAAGCCCCCAGAAAATAGAGAATTAGCGGTTAAAGCACAATTTGCCTACAGTTGGTTTGCTAATTCTCCCCCTTGCAAGCAAATTCCCGTCGTTGCAGCCCATCGACCAAATTCAAGTTTCTGCGAAGGGCGAGATGAGCTCTTGTCAATCTTGCGGAGCGGCTTTAGCAGCTGGCACTCGCTTCTGTCAGTCCTGTGGGTCACCGACAGAAATAAAGGTAGGCGTCTCTACGACGGCAGTCGAGGGTTCGGCCGCTGTCGCGGTCATGTCTCCGCCCGGGGAGACGGGATCAAAAACGATGGATACGAACGTCGTGGCAGCGCTCACCTACCTCGCCGGATTCCTGACCGGGATCATTTTTCTTGTCCTGGATCCATACAAGTCGAACTCCTTCATTCGCTTTCACGCTTTCCAGTCCATCTTCTTCAATATCGCATGGATCGGGTTTTGGATTGTCTGGATGACTCTCTCGGCTGTGCTAACCCGTTTGACGGCCGGAGTCTTCGGCTTAATTGCTCTGCCGCTGATGTTGGTTTTCGCTGTTTCCGGCTTTGGAGTTTGGATTTTCCTGATGGTTCAGGCTTATCAGCAAAAACTTTTCAGGTTGCCGATCGTGGGCAAATTCGCCGCGGAGCAGGCCGGCGTAAGACTGTGAATTCCGGTTCCATTTCTCAGGGGTAAGTCGATTGGGCTCAGGTACCCGACGACGGTAACAAACTGATGCTCATGAAATGCGAAGGCTGCTCCAAAGTCTTCACCGAGCGGGCTAAACAATCAGGAAGCACGATTCCAGCTTCTTCAGAACTCAAAAGGGAGACACGAATGAAACGAGCACAGCAGTTCTGGCATGCAAACCGTAACGGCGGCATGTTTTTTATGCCACTAGAGTCTGATGCTCTGAATGTCCCGGACAGCACGACGATCGCTGTGTCTTGTGGAACGTTCAACGGAGTCGGGGTCGCCAAGCTGACAGCGATCGCAGTGAACGCGATTAACTGACGCGCATTTCCGAAAACGCGTGCGGGTATAAGGCTGTGATCTCGCCAGCCAGGTTTTGTCTGGCGAGACCCAACTCGCCCGTCCGTGCAGATGCAAAGAGGAGGAGAGATGGCTCAGTTTTTGAGACTGGCGGCGATGTTGGTCCTACTGTCTACCACTGCTTTCGGAAAGTCTCCTGCCAAGACCCGCACCTACTACATTGCGGCCGACGAAGTGGACTGGGACTACGCTCCCGGCGGCGTAAACAAGATGATGGGCATGAAGTTCGAGGGATACTCGACGGTCTTTACCGAACGAGGGCCACATCGGATCGGAACCGTATACCGCAAGGCTATTTACCGCGAGTACACGGATGAAACCTTCGCTCATCTCAAGCCACGCGCTCCAGAGTGGGAACATACGGGCATACTTGGGCCAATTCTCCGCGCCGAAGTGGGCGACACGATTCGCATTTTTTTCAAGAACAATGCCAGCCGACCCTACAGCATGCACCCGCACGGCGTGTTCTACGACAAAGACTCCGAGGGCGCGCCTTACAACGACGGAACATCTGGAGCCGACAAAGAAGACGATGCGGTTCCGCCCGGCAAGACCCACACCTATACGTGGAAAGTCCCCGAGCGGGCGGGCCCGGGTCCGAACGACCCCAGTTCTATCGTGTGGCTTTACCACTCACACACAAACGAGTTGAAAGATGTCGAGAGCGGACTGGTAGGTGCCATGATCATCACCCGTCGCGGTATGGCCGCGGAAGATGGAAAACCGAAAGATGTCGATCGAGAGTTTGTCTGTTTGTACCTACTCTTTGACGAGAACGTGAGTTGGTATATCGACCATAACATCCAGACCTTCACCAGCGATCCCAAGGGAGTGAAGAAATTGGATTTCGCTCCCGTAGATAACGAAGGTAATTTCTCGGGTCTTGGTTCAGGATTCACCGTGGCTAACGCCAAGTTCGCGATCAACGGCTACATCTACGGAACCGGTCCAATGATGACCATGAAAAAAGACGAACGCGTCCGCTGGTACCTGGTTGCTCTCGGCGAACAGTTCAGTGTGCACAGTCCGCACTGGCACGGCAACGTTGTATTGCACGACGGCAAACGTACCGATGTTGTGCCGCTGATGCAGGCGCAGATGGAAACCGTGGACATGGTTCCCGACAACCCGGGCATCTGGATGTTCCATTGCCACATCGACGACCACATGGACGCGGGAATGGTCACCTTGTACAAGGTCGAACCGTAGAGCGAGGTCACCATGACAAAGATCGTAATGCGAAGTGGTCTCGCTGTGACGCAAAGTTCACCGACGAACGCGACTGAATGGTCTGATGCCAGCTGGAGAGTTCCGATAACGCATACGCTAATTGCGACTGTCAGGCTTGCGTTGGCATGGCCGCACAGGCCGAAACGACACAGAGGCCGCAATCTGCGCGGGAGCGAGACCACTGTACTCGCCGTCGCGTTGCTTCTGGCGGTCACGGGAACGCTTGTAGCCACGATCTACCTCTCTGGCCTGCTGATGCAAAGAATTCAACACTTACAGCGATACAACGAACCTCGCGCCCAATACTCCGATGTCTGGAAGTGGCAGGGACAGAGGTCGTGCGCAAACGCACGGATGA
>CAWHVH010000016.1:0-68214 GCA_963832635.1 Terriglobia bacterium
CGAAGGCTGGTATAAGACGCTGATCTTCATCGTGGTGGCTCCCATTATGGGGTTGCTGCTCGGCCTAATCCTGATGGTCTCGGTTTTCTGGCTGCTGCAGAACAAAGCGCCCCGGCGGATCGATGTCTGGTTCCGCAAGTTGCAACTCCTCTCGGCGGCGGCGTACAGCCTGGGCCACGGCGGCAACGATGCTCAAAAGACCATGGGAATCGTCGCCAGCGCGCTCTACGGCGCGAAATATCTGACGGCCAACGAACTGGCGGGCGACTGGGGAAAATTTCACTGGCCGATTATTCTGGCAGCTCACACCGCGATCGCGCTGGGCACTTATTTCGGCGGATGGCGCATCGTGCACACCATGGGATCGCGTATCACCAAGCTGAAGCCGGTCGGAGGATTCTGCGCCGAAACCGCGGGCGCCATCACACTGTTCTCGACGGCGCTGGCGGGAATTCCCGTGAGCACCACGCACACTATTGCAGGAGCCATCGTGGGCGTCGGCGCGACCACGCGACTCTCCGCCGTACGCTGGGGCATCGCCCGGCGAATCGTCTGGGCCTGGGTTCTCACCATTCCGGCGTCGGCCGCTGTCTCTGCGCTGGTGTTTTGGGTGATTCAACTGATCAAACCTGGGGCATAATCGCCCACGCTCATGCTCACAATGATCCCGGTGTGCGGGTGTCCAGGGGGCGCGGTGGGCAAGAAAGCCGGCATGGAAAAAGTCGTCCGGGCGGCGCTCATGCCCGCCCCGCAAACTCCCGGCTCTCGGTTGAAACCTTCACCCTTTCCCCTACCTTGATGAAAAGAGGAACGCGGATCTCCAGGCCCGTCTCCAGTCTGGCTGACTTGGTCACGCTGCCGCTCGACGAATCCCCCCGGACCCCGGCTTCCGTGTAAGCAACGTTCAACTCAACGAATATGGGCAGCTGCAAACCGATGGGATTGCCGTTGTACTTGCGCAACTGAATCAATGCGCCTTCGATCAGGAAGTCCAACGCATTGCCGACCATGTCTTCGGTCAGGGTGAGCGTCTCGTAGCTTTCCTGGTCCAGAAAGTGCGAACCATCGCTATCGCTATAAAGATACGAGGCCGGCACCAACTGCAGGTCCGGTTCTTTAAATTTGTCGCTGGCCTTGAACGTCTTCTCGAAAACCGCGTTGCTGAGAAGGTTGCGCATCTTCAGGCGCACCAGGGTCTGGCCGCCACGAGCGGTAGGCGTATTCACCTCTGCTTCCAGGCAGTAGAAGGGAGTGTTTTCAAATTCAAACAGTGTCTTGCGTTTGATGTCGATGGCATCAATCAGGGTGGCCATGAACTCCTCAAAGTCAGGTCGGCAGCGAAAGCGATATCTTCACCCTCAGGCCGACACGATCGAGCGCGCTGCCTGCGATGAAGCAAGAAATCGGATGCGGAGCAAGTGCCTGGTGCGAAAGGGGGGACTCGAACCCCCACGGTTTTACCCGCCAGATCCTAAGTCTGGTGCGTCTGCCAATTCCGCCACTTTCGCGCCTGTCCTGATTATACAAACGCCCGGTGTCGCCGTGACACGGGCGTCGTGCACAAAATCAGCCGAAATTTGCGCTGGGAGTGACCTTTATGAAGCTTGCAACAAAAAACCTCCCTCGCGGGGAGGCTTTTCATTGTCAGTGAGCAGGAAGGCCATGGGCGATCGTGGCACTTCCGTCCGCTCGGTTCCTTTTCGCGTGAGCTATTGCGGCTGATTCAGTCCTTGGTAGATCGCCATGCCCGCCATGACCAGGATCATGACTCCAGACAAGGCGCCCAGCACCTTGAGATACGGTGAGATCATATCTACCCGGTGCATCAGCTGGATCTGTTCCTGTTCCATGTGAGATTCGGCCTCGTCCAGGAACAGTTGATCGTCTTCATGCATGGTGAGAGTGCTGCGGTAGATCAGGAGGATGATCAGAACGGCGGTCACGATTCCCCACACGATTCCCATCCAGACCAAAGGAGACATAGGCCACCTCGGTACTGATATCGAGCCGGTCCCGAGTCTCTACCCGGTTGTAGGTTATCGGCCCCGCAGCCGGATCGGGTAAGGGCCCCGAGCAAATTATAGCCCCGCTGGCAAGTTCCCGGGCCTTGTTTCCGAATTGCGACCATCCGTACCCGCTGGACATCTAACTGGTTAGCGGTTGAGCCGAAAGGGGTTGTTTTTGAGGGTTTCTTTCGGCTTGGCTTTGCTATAATCCATGGATAGTCGTTTCAAGGAGATACGAATGGCAACCACCACGAGCACCACACCTGAAATCACGCCCAAGGCCATGCCGGTCAGCCTGACCCCGAACGCGGTCGCCAAGGTTAAGGAGATCATGGCGCAACAGAATCCCGTCCCTGCCGGCCTGCGCGTGGGTGTTGTCGGTGGTGGCTGCTCCGGCTTCTCCTACTCCATGTCCTTTGAAAATGGCGCTGGCATGATGGACAAGGTGTTCGACATGGACGGACTCAAGGTTTACGTCGATGCCACTTCGCTCATGTATCTGAACGGGTGCCGCGTGGACTACGTCGAGACGCTCGAAGGCGCTGGCTTCAAGTTCGAGAACCCGAATGTGAAGAGCACTTGCGGTTGCGGTTCTTCGTTCAGCGTGTAAGCGAAGCATTCGCAGAAGAGTTTTGCTGAGCCTCACCGGCGACGGTGGGGCTTTTGCTTTTCGGAGGCGAATTACTGCGGAGGCTGCGTCGACGGCTGCTGCGGCTGGATGGGCAATCCGCCAGGTCCCAATTGCCCGCCGCCGAAGCTGCTGGTGCCGTTGGTTCCCGTGCCGGGCTTTCCGTTCACATTCGGAGCGGAAACTTGCAGCGGAGGCTGCGCGGGTGTCGTGATCAATCCACCGCGGTCCATGCTGGGATCGTAGATAAACTGCCACTGGTTATAGTGGTTCTTCTTGTTGAACTCGCGAATCGTTCTCTTCTTGCTGAAGCTGGTGACGCCGACGATGGGACCGCCACCGAAGGTCTGATTCCCGAGCGCGTCTTTCTTGTCCGATCCGGACTGATCGTTCTTGTCCGATCCGGACTGATCGTTCGCAGAATCCGAATCGCTTTCCGTATCCTGGTTCTGAAGAGGTTGCTGTCCCTGGGCCGCGAGTCCCTGCGCGGCCGCAATGCCTTGCGCCGCGATCAGCCCCTGTGCCCCGGCCGCACCTTGCGTATTAAGGCCGTTCGCCAGCTGCGCCGCAGAAGTGGCGCCCGCCAGCGCCGCCCCAGTTCCGAGTTGCACGTCGCCCAGGTGGAGCAGCTTGAAATCCTTGCCGGTCATGGGATCTTTGTAGCGCTTGCGCAGAAAGCGGATGTTACTGGTGTTTTCCAGATCCTCCAGGCGAGTGGGATACCGGCCCACCTTCTTGACGTATTTCCGGACGGCGCGGGAGTACTGGACCCCGCGATGAATCATTTCCTCTTCCTGGTCGCGCTTGATCTCAAACGCCATGTTGTGCGCGAGGGACGCGGCGAAGATGGCCAGCAGAGCGACAAACAGCATCAGCATGAGGAGAATGTACCCTTGCTCCCCGTCTCGGCGGCGACCGCGACCACGTCCGAGATTTCCAGTTGCTGCCATAAGTCTCTAACCTTGCGTGAGCGGAATGCTCTGGCGATTGTTGTTCAACACATCTTCAATCTCTACCGAGGTGGGAGCAATGTGCAGAACCTTGAATCGCCGGTCCACGATATCGCCCTCTGAGGCGACGAAGATGTCCTCCCCTTGCTCCAGGAAGATTTTCTTCGCTTCGCCAGGGCGATTGGCGAAACCGAAAAACTTCAGAGTGATCGGAGGAGGCGGAGGCGGCCCGGTTGGCTGCGGAACGGGTGGCGGAGTCCGGTTCGGCGGAGCCACAGGTTTCGGGATAAACACTTCCTGCGCCAGGAAAATGTTTCGTCCATTGCCCTGGTACTTGGTATCTTCGCTGGCTCTCAGCCAGTCATACCGCAGTTCGGGATCCAGCGAACGCGCGCTGGCCATCAGTTTCTTCCCCCGGCCTTTTGCATGGGCAGCGGAACTCGCGGTTGAGGAAGCTTGCGAAGCCGCCGGCGTCGACCCGTCGGAATCGAACAGAAATTTGCCGATCAATGCCAGCGCCGCCACCATCAGAACGACGGCGATGATCAGCTTCTTCTTGTCTTCGGCTCCGACTTTCACTCAGGCACCTGTCTTAAGATAAGTTTCCAGCTTCATCTGCAACTTGACCACTCCGCCCTTGTCGCCGCCCAGGTTGACGCTGTCGACCAGAAAGAACACGCGGCTGCGCTCCAATTCGTTAATGAAGCGCACGAGGTGCAGATAATCTCCGTCAAAATCCGCGTCGATCAATACCTGGCGCAAACCCACCGGCTCGGGCTCTTCGATCTTGTACTTGATTCCACCGATAGTCACGCCACTGGCCGTGGCCAGCTTGCCCAGGCTGTCGGCAATCGCGGAGTCCTCGGAGGGCAGCCGGTCTTTGTAAAAGTCGTCGATCTGCTGGCGCGCAGTCACTACTTTCTTGTCCAGACCTCGCAGTGGCCCAACTTCTCGCGTCTTGACCTGCAAGGTTCGCCATAGAGTCTGCATCTGGTCGCCGCGGGAACGCTGAGAACCGACCCAGGGGGAGAACAGCAAGGCCGCCGCGACCACGTCGGTCACCAGAAGCGCCCCGATGGCGATCTTTACCTTCCGCCGAGTATCCCTCATGTCAGGCATTAGGGGGCTCCTCCCGCGCTCGCGGTGGTGACTTTCGGGGTGTCCGGAATATAAAGCGCGGTGATGTCGAACTGGACGTTGTCCCCACCCTGTCCGGTTAATTCCCGTTCCGACTCGATGTGGGTCTGCTGGAAGCGCTTGGAAGCTTCCATTCTGCGCACTAGTTCGAGAGCCCGGTCTCGCGACTCTCCCGCCACCGCCAGCTTGATTTCGAGTTGGTTGTCGTCGCCCATTTCCGGCTTAATGGAAACCACATGCAGCCGGGCCGGCATGACTTGCTCCATGTCTTCAAACACCCGCGTCCACGAGAAGGCCTTACGCTGGAACAGATCGTTCAGGAATTGAGCGCGGTCGCGGGTCGTGCGATTCTGAGGCAAGTTCAAGAGCGCTTCCGCCGCCGTTTTTTCGCGGTCTCGCGATGCGATCTGCCCCTGGCGTTCGCGGATCAAACGACTATCCTGCCGCGCCGAAATCAGACCCACGATCACGCTGTACAACAAGAGAAGAGTCAGGATCCCCAAGACGAGCAACGGTGCACCCCAGCGCAGCCAGAACTTTCTGAGATCCTCGTAGGCCTGTGTCGCGAGATTGATATCGATGCGCATGGTTATGAGAGCAGGGCACCCACGACTCCCGCCATCCTCCAGCGGGGAACCGATCCGACACTCGAACCCAGTTGCGAGGCGCTGACCAGCTCCATGACCTCCGCTCCGGTTGCGGCACGCAGCGCCGGCAGAGCGCCTCCGGAATCCGGCAGGCCCTGCCACGAAAATCCGGTCAATATTCAAATGATAGGTGTCCTGGAAAAACACAATCGAGGGATACACCTCCTCGGCCAACTGTTCTCCGGTGATGGTGACTCCGCGGGTATTCTCCAGCGTACGGAACAGGAGCAACTGCTGCTGGTCGAGGATGGCGATACTGGCAGTGCGAGCGTCGACCTTTACCACCAATGTGGGGCGATCGGCGGTCGCGGCTCCGAGCGCGGCCAGCATCGAGGGCAGCACCACGCCCGGGCTGTAGCCGGCCTGGCGAAACGCGGCTTCGTAATCTTCCAGGACCGTCGAGAGCACAACCGCGGCCACTACCCGGATCCCGCTGCCCGAGGTCTGGGCCTGATAGGAAACCCTGGCCTTTTCCACGTCAAACGGAAGCGACTTCTTCAGCCGGAACCGAACCACGCCCTCGGCTTCCTCCTGCTTGGCGGGAAGCGCGTCAAAATCAAGGAGCGCCACGCGGACGGCGGCATCCGGCAAAACGGCAATGACGTCGCGCGTCCGCCCCGCCAGACTGCCGAGCGCGTCACGGATGGTGTGATACACCGTATCTCCCTGGCGCAGGTTGTTCTCGATCAGATCCGGCACTACGCTGCCCGGGGCCAACTCGTACGAGGCGCAGGTTTCGAGCGCGTCGCCGCTCTCGTTGATGCGTCCGGCAAGCACGCGGTCGGCGGCGATCTCGCAGGCCAGCGTCGGCTTCGACGATGATTTGAAACTAGAGCTCATGTTGGAGATGGAACAAACTAATCCTACAGATAAAACCGTGTAGAGAGAAGAATTGCAATAGCTGGATGAGCACTCCCGGCCGAAGCTCCCAATTCTTTCTGCGCCCTATCGCATACTCTCAATAAAGGTGACTTTGTTGATCTCCTTCAGCGTCGTCACCCCATGTCTGACTTTATCCAGTGCGGACTCGCGCAGAAAGCGCATTCCCTCTTCGCGGGCGGCGCGACGGATCTCTGAAGTCGGCTTCTTGGCCAGAATCAATTCGCGGATGCGGTCGCTCAGATCGAGCAGTTCGTGAATCGCGCTCCTGCCCCGGAATCCCGTGCCTGCGCACTCAATGCATCCTTGTCCCTCGTAGAAAGAAACCTCTCCCCACTGTTTGGGATCGAGACCGCTGGCTTCCAGCACGTCGGGCGGATAGTGCACCTGCGTCCGGCAGGAGTCGCAGATCACACGCACCAGGCGTTGCGCCAGAATGCAGTTCAGGGCGGAAACGAAATTGTACGGCTCTACGCCCATGTTCAGGAATCGCCCGATCACGTCGACCACGTTGTTCGCGTGGACCGTGGTAAACACCAGGTGGCCGGTGAGCGCCGAGTTGATGGCGATCTGCGCCGTTTCCTGGTCGCGAATTTCGCCCACCATGATCTTGTCGGGATCATGACGCAGAATCGATCGCAATCCGCGGGCGAAAGTCAGGCCCTTTTTCTCGTTCACCGGAATCTGCGTGATGCCCTTGATCTGGTATTCGACTGGATCTTCGATAGTGATGATCTTGTCTTCATCGGTCTTGATTTCGTTCACGGCGGCGTAAAGCGTGGTGGTCTTCCCGCTGCCCGTCGGTCCGGTAACCAGCACCATGCCGTAAGGTTCTTTAATGTAGCGGCGGAACTTGCGCAGATCTTCTTCGTCGAAGCCGACCACGTCGAGCACCAGCTTGTGGAACTTCTCGCTCATCGACTCTTTGTCGAGCACGCGCAGCACGGCGTCTTCGCCGTGAATCGAAGGCATGATCGAAACACGGAAATCGATGGGCCGTTCCGGCTGTCCGTACTTCACGCGGAAGCGGCCATCCTGCGGAACGCGGCGCTCGGAGATGTCGAGTTCGCTCATGACCTTGATACGCGAAATGATGGTCGAGTGATGCTCTTTCGCGATGGGCGGCATGGCCTGTGTCAGCACACCGTCGATGCGGAACTTGATGCACACCGAATCGTCCTGCGTTTCAATGTGAATATCGCTGGCTCGCCGCTGCAAAGCGGTAAAAATCGTGGTGTCGACCAGGCGGATGATGGGGCTGATATCGCCTTGCGCGGTGAGGCGGTCGATCGAAATGCTCTCGTCGCCCCCCTCTTCTTCCTGAATGACGTCCAGCCGGAAACCTTCGCTGGCGTCTTCCAGCACGCGCTTGGACTGTTCGGTCTTTTTGAGGATTTCGCTGATCTGCGCCAGGGTGCAGACCTTGGTGATAATGCGTTTGCCCAGCAGCAGGCTGATCTCATCGATCATCATCAGCTGGCTGGGGTCGGCGATGGCGATGGCCAGTTTTCCATCCCGCGTCTCTTCGAGCGGAACGAAGTTGTAGCGGAACATCAACTCCACCGGGACCTTGTCGAACAGGTCGTGGTGCAGCTGGAAGTTGTGCAGGTCGACGAACTCGCAGCGATAGCGCCGCGCCACGTCCTGCGCTTTTTCAAGATCGTCGGCGTGAGCGGCGGTTACTCGTCCGCCGTTCTCGCCATTTACGAACACTGATTTCTTTTCCGCCATTGCCATTCCAGCCTACCTGCAGGGCCCTGGGGCCGAGTCGTTAGTGAATGCCGGATCCCAGGGTGAAAATAGGCAGATACAGCGAGATCAGCACTCCGCCTACAAACACCGCCATAATGATCAGGATGACCGGTTCAATCAGTGCCATGGCTGCGCCGAGCGCAGTCTGCACGTCTTCCTCATAAAATTCCGCCACCGAATTCAACATCGCGGGCAGCGCTCCGGTGGACTCACCGACTTCGATCATTTCCACTGAAAGGTCGGGAAACATCTTCTGCTCTTCCAGGCTGCGGGCCAGCGAACGGCCTTCCCGCACCCGGGCTGCGGCTTCCTTGACGCCGTTCAAAATGCGCCGGCTGCTCATGGAGGCTCCAGCCGTCTCGAGCGACGGCACCAGCGGCATGCCTCCCGCGAGCAGCGTCGACAGCATGCGCGAGAAATTTGCCACCTGATACTTCAGCCAGATATCGCCCAGCAGGGGAAGCGACAAAATGACGCGATCGACTTGTTCCGCGCCCTTGTCGGTACTCTTCCAGCGCAACAGCAAGGCGACGACCACGACCAGTCCGATCAGGATATACGGAGCATACTTCTGCGCGTTGGTACCGACCGCCAGCATGATCAGGGTAATGGTGGGCAGCTTGGCGTCAAGACTCTCAAACAGCTTGGCAAACTGCGGCACCACGTAAGTGACCAGGAAGATCAGCATGCACAACACCACGGTCACCAGCAGCGCGGGATACACCAGCGAAACCGCCAGCTTCTTCTTGAAAGTCAGCGCCAACCGTTGAAAGGCGATGTAGCGGCTGAGCACTTCTTCCATGTTGCCGCTCTTCTCACCCGCCAGCAGCGTGGTGGTGTAGATCTTGGGGAACGCCGCTTGCGCTGCGAAAGAGTCCGAGAGCAGTTCGCCACTCTTCACGCGATCGCGCACGTTTTCGAGCAGCGTCCGCAGCCGTTCGTCTTTCTGCCGTTTGATCAGCAGGTCGAGCGAGTTCAAGATCGGAAGGCCGGCCTTGATTAAAGTCAGAAACTGCTGGTTGAAAATCAGGAACTGGCTCGGCCTGACTTTGCGTCCGGCGTTCAGGCGCAACTGGCCGCCGGAATAGATCCCTCGGGGCTTGACCCAGTAGACGAGGAATCCCTGCTGCACGAAACGGTCGCGGACCTCGGCTTCGGAATAGCCGTTCTCCACCTGCTGTAACAGGCGACCGCGTTCGTCCGCTGCTTTTACCAGAAATTCAGGCATACCAATGCTTTACGTGCCGCTTCTTACCGCTCCACCCACCCAAGTCTAGCATTCGAGGTCGTCACGATTGTGTCAATTGCCGGTCAAAACCTAACCCCGGTAACCCCACTTTCTGGCCCAGTCTGCAACCCGTCGGACTCCATGTAAATATCTACAAATATGACACTTATAGGTCAATACTTATTGACCGAGATCGCCGTCAATCACTTCCACCCCAGCTGGCGGAACGAAGTGGAAGTTCGCATCTGAGATCGCGACGTCTTCCTTCTGATCGGCGAAGCGATATTCGGTTGCCGATCCATCCACCTGGTTCAATACGATGCGCACAATCCGGCTGTCCGGCGTGACCTCCAGCAATACTTCGCTGACTTGGTCCGCCATCGCCTTCGGCACACCTCGCAAAACCAGGTTGCCGGGGCTCAGCGGCGCGACATCGGAAGCGATCGACAATCCCTGCAATTCCTTTTCCAACCGTGTCTTACCGAGAAGGAAGGCCAGAGGCGACCGCAGATCATCGAGCTTCTTTGCCGGTGACTTTCTCACTTGCTGGTCCCCAGGCACGTAGAACCATGCGTCCTTGCCATCGCTTAGGAACACCTTCTCCCTGGGAGAACGGTATTCCCAACGCATCTTGCCGGGTTTTTTTAGCCAAAGAACGCCGGTTTCGGTACGATCCATCCCCGCTCCCCGGTAGATTTCCGTGAATTGGGCTTCCAGGGTGTGCAAATGGTTGTACCGTTGGTCGACCGCCTGGGCAATGGCGTGGACACTGGGCGCGGGACTCGCAGCGGCCAGCGTGGCCATCAAGACTGGAACTATGAGCCCTGTCAGACGCGAACGTGCTTTCACAAAAGTGGCCCTTCTGCCCCTCGACCTGTCTCTGAAATAGACACCGCGTATCGTGAGAATGACTTGCTTCTGAGAATGCGGAGGGATGCCTTCCCGCAGGCAATGCTGGCCTTATTCTAACTGGTTTAGCGCAGAGGAGAAAACTTCACCAGTGCGCTCCCGATTTTCGCGCGGTATCGGATTTCTTGGGATTCGTCATGCTTCAGCTCCTGGATATGAAGATCGACTACCGCGACTGTCTGGTCGACTTCGAATTCGATGCGGCCAAGTATCGTTAAATTCCTATTCGATGCTGTGCTCGTAGATCGAATACTGCTGCGTCCCTGATATTTTCTTCAGCGCGCCCGATTTTTCCAATACATGCTCGAGCAATGGGTTGTGGTAGAGGACCTGCACTGCCCGCGGCTTTTCCACAAGCGACTTCTCTAGTTCGACCATGATCTGGCGTAGGCCCGCTTCCGCCACAGGGTTGAACAGATAGAGCACCGTTGGCTCAAGAGGAAAGACGAAGTTGCGGGCGTCTCCACAAACCGACTCGATGGCAAAGCACTTCTGCGAATCCTTTCGATATTTGCCGATGTTCTCTTGTGCGGCCCGGTTCAGTTCCGGCAAGAGTTCGACGCCCAGTACGCGGCGAAAAGGATAATCGGCCGCCATTAACAGTGTCCGTCCCTTGCCCGAGCCTAGATCGATGAAGGTGAATGCGGAGAAATCGATTTTCAGCGCTCCCAGCATTTCGTGAAACAACTCAGGATCGGTGGGCTGGTAAGCAGACAGAAACTGGCCGAGCAGCCGGTCACGCCAACCCACGGTCGCGCTGGTGGTGTCGACGCGGTGATCCCAGTCATAGCCGGCATCTCCGTAGCGCTGCCGGCGGCGGTCGGGAAGGGAATCGCGCAGGTACTCCCATAACAGCCCGGCCAGCTGCCGCGCGGCACTTCCAACGCCGTCACGCACAACCGTCTCTCTCCACCAACCAGCGAAGGCGGGAAACAGGCTCGGCCTGGGCTCACGAGACATTCCGCCATAGTAGCCGACGAAGGCTTGAGAACGTGAAGCTGAGAACTTCTCTAGTCGCCCGGCAGAAACTTGGGATGATTGTTGGGAACGTATCCGGGCGGAAGGCCTTTTTCTGCGAAGGGAAAATCCAGGGGGGACTGCAGTTCGACCCGGCCGTCGGGAGTGAGTTTGTAGAGATTGCCCAGCGGGTCTCTCGGCGTTCCGCGCAGCATCCCAGCGGCGGCGAGATCGCCGAAGCTGGCGGGAAAGCGCCCGGTACTTTCCTTGTAACGTTCGGCTACGCCTTCAAGCTTGGTTACGTCCTCATCTACCTGAATCGCGCGCAGGTGAGCCGCCGCATTCGCCTTGATGGCTTTGTCGGTCGTGTTTTGGTAACTCATCGTCCACATCAGGCGAGCGGTGTTGATGTCGCCCGCGCGCTCCGCCATCAGTCCGGCCATGATTTTGAGGAAGGGATGCGCATTCGGCACTCGCGAGCCGCGAGCGAATGCGTCTGCCGCATGCTCATAGTCTTTCAGTTCTATGTAGTAGATGAAGCCTAACTGGTAGTAGAGGTGCCAGTCGTCGGGGTTGTGCTGAATGCCGAATTGCACCAGGTCAATCGCGGCGTGGGGCATGCCGGCGCCATTCGGCGGTTTGGGCGCCAGAAAGTTCCCCCCATATTGGTAGGCGACAATCAACCGCGGATCAAGCGCGGTCGTGATGTTCAACAAGGGTGCAAGCAGGTCGTACTGGCTGGCGCCGACATGGTGTTTGGTGCCGAAGTACTGCACCGCGCGCGTCCAGTAGATATCCGCCATCAGGCCGTCGTATCCCAGGCTCATGCGTTTGAGAGCTTTGGGCGAGGGGATGTACAGAACTTCTTCCAGAGTCGCTCCCGAGCGAACACGGTCGAGCGCCCGCAACAGCAGCACCGATCCTCCCAGACAGGCAAGCAGGAGGATGCTGGCTACCAGCGTAGTTTGCCGCGAGGCTTTCATTTCAAATTCCGGCGCTCGAAAATCAGTACTGCGCCACTCAGGGCCATGAGCGTGTAGATCAGGGCGTAAGCCGTGTTATAGAGAATCAGTTGGCCCGAGACTGGCTGCTGGTGTGCTACCGAGGTGATCACATTCAGGGCCGAGAAGTTCGGCACCAGATACGCCGCTCCGGTAGCCAGCCAGCGCGCCGCTCCGCTGGCCATCGCCGCGAATCCCCGCAAATCTTCGGCGAACGTTCCGATCACAAACAGCGAGAAGGCGAACACCGCCGCCATCAGCGGAGAAGAGAACGACGAGAAGAAAAGCGCCAGGGCGGTGATGATCAGGAATTGCAGGATGATGAAATACAGGGCCACCAGAAGCCAACGGTCCGGCCCCTGAAGGTGGTGCGAAACATAGAGCAGAGCTCCGAACACGCCGATGGCCATGAAGAACGTGTTCACGACAAGCGTCCCTGCCAGGCCCAGGAACTTGCCGGCGATGAACTCCCAGCGCCGCACCGGACGCGACAAGACGGTGTAAAGCGTCCGCCGCTCAATTTCCTTCGACACCAGTCCGATGCCGATGAAGATGGCGATCACAATTCCGAACAGGGAAACCGCGGTCAGTCCCAGGTTGATCACGACCAGGCGTTCAATGTCGATGGAAATTTGCCCTACCAGGATGGCGGCTCCCGACATCAGCAGCGCAAACGCGATCAGGTTATAAAGCACGCGGTCGCGCACGGCTTCGCGGAAGGTGTTGGCGGCGATCAATCCGATTCGCGAGTTCATCGCTGCACCCCGGCGGCTGCCTCGGCAGGCTTCAGTTTCTGAACAAAGTAATCTTCCAACGACGTGCGCACGGGAACGACCGAGATCAATCGCAGGCGCTCACGGCGCAGCGCCTCGATGGCCGCGTCCTGATTGGCCTCACGCAGAATGGCGCGCACCGTGTCTCCAGCGATATGACACTCAGCGCCTAACGCGCGCAGGGAACCCGGCACCACCGTGCCTTGCCAAATCAGTTCGACATTGTTCTGCACCGTCGAGGTCAGGTCGGCCACCGCCCCCACGCCCCGCAATTCCCCCTGATGAATGATCGCCACCCGGTCGCAGAGCGCTTCGGCATCCGACAGAATGTGGGTAGAAAAGAAAACCGTCTTTCCTTCCTGCCGCAACTGGTCCATCAGATCGCGCACTTCGCGCCGGCCCATGGGATCAAGTCCCGACATGGGCTCGTCGAAGAACACGACTTTGGGTTCATGCAGGATCGCCTGCGCGATGCCCACGCGTTGCAACATGCCTTTAGAGAATTTTCTGAGCTGCATGCCGCCCGCGTCGCGCAGTCCCACGCGATCCAGCATCTGCTGCGATTTCTTGTCGCGTTCCTTGGCAGGAACGCCTGAGAGGCCCGCGTAATACTGCAGCAGTTCGCGGGCAGTGAGGTAATCGTAAAAGTAGGGTTGCTCGGGCAAAAATCCGATCTGCGCCTTCATCTGCGGATCATTGATCTCCATTCCCAGGATTCGCGCCGATCCGCTGGTGGGAAAAACCAGCCCCATCAGCATTTTCAGCGTTGTCGTCTTGCCTGCTCCGTTCGGCCCCAGGAAGCCGAAGATCTCACCTTCTTCTACCTGCAGATGAAGCGGCCGCAAGGCGCATTTGGGTCGTTTGCGCCAGAAGCCGACGCTATAAGTTTTTTCCAGACCAAGAATCTCGATTGCAGCCATGTAGGGAGCTCAAGCTGTTGGGTTACTCAAAAATTATAAGCGCGGGCAGGGTGGACGTGCGTTGGTCACAGTGGTACGGGCGATTACCAAAGTAAAAAGGCCAGGACTCGCGTCCTGGCCCCTCTGGCTCTGTACCCCTCCCCCGAGGCACTCGCCAAACTTGCTTTACTGCGACACCGGATATGCCGTACACGTGGGCACGTCAGGCGCGGGCGCGATATACGAAGACGGGATCAGAATTCGCAGCACTCCATCGGTGACAATGCAGAAATTGCGAATCCCGGTCTGGTTATAAGACAGCGGCGCCGAAGCGGTGACGAAAGAGGTGTTGATGCTGCCTCCTGAGGCAAATCCAAAGGCCACGAATGTATAGCCGCTCTTGGTGCCGCTCGAAAGCGAGCTGTCAATGATGCACGCCGTGGTTACGGTGGGCGTGCAACCGGTTACCGGGCCGCCCAGGTTTGTCAGCGCATCGGCGTATCCCTTGGTCGGAAAGGCGGTCGCATAGGCGACCTCGGCGGTGGCGATCTTTCGCACCGAGTTCGCCGCCGAAGCTTCGTTGGCCGCAATTCTGGCGCGCAGAAGGTTGGGAATGGCGATCGCTGCGATGATCAAGATGATCGCGACCACGATCAATAACTCGATCAGCGAAAATCCTCGATTCGACTTCATCGCTATGGGTTCCTTGTTCATCTCAAGTAATTACATAGCATTTGCTTCGCCAGTTTAAGGCTAGGTAGAAGTTACGGGAGTGTCCCTAAAACCCCATTAAAATCAATCGTTTGGCTCCGGAGAGCAACAACGTCCAGAGCGACTCACGTGACCCTGACAGGATTTGTCGTTTCTCAGGGACAAATCTTGGCAACCTGGGATGTCATCTTGAGACATCCAACGCACTTGCCGCAGTCGGCTCCGACGTCTGCCCCAAAAAACGAAAGGAGCATCGGATGTCGCCATCCGATGCTCCTGGCTTTGAACCCTCCCCGGGTCTCAGCCCAAGTAACGATCCGCAGGTCTACAGTACCGTGAACGCCGAGCAAGCAGCCGTGTCGAAAGAGGGCGCCGCACCACCCGCGCCAGCGGTGTTCGGATCCTGGCGCAGAACGGCATCTTCAATCGAGCAGAACTGACGCACACCGGTCTGGTTATAAGCCGCCGGAGACGCGCCCAGCACGTAGGTCGTAACGGGCGTAGTCGCGGTGGTTCCCTGTTGCGTCTCGAAGTAGTATCCACTCTTTGCAGTGGCCCCGGACGAAGCCAACGAGAAGTCGATGATGCAAGCGTTGGTCGAGGTCGGAGTGGCGCAGGCGCCAGCCGCTGCCGGCCCTAAGGCTGCAAGTGTGATCGAGTACCCAACGGTCGGGTAGCCGGTAGAATATGTCACCTCAGCAGTGTTGACGGTACGGAGCGAACTGACCGCGGACGACTCGTTGGCAGCAATACGCGCCCGCAGCAGGTTCGGAATGGCGATCGCAGCGATGATCAGAATGATCGCGACCACGATCAGCAGCTCAATTAACGAAAAACCTTTCTGTTTCCGCATCTCGTTTTCCCTCTTCTCCATGTACAAGTGTGGTCTCAAGAAGACCCAATTGCCGATTAATGTTCGCATTTTACTAACCAGAAGCTGAAGTTACCATCGGGCGTGCCCTAAAACGCCAAGACGCTTTGTTTTCAGGGTTTATCCAATCTTTGGTGATCCTTGCCTGGACTCGCAATCCTCCCTGCCAGTCGCAGCCAGTGTCAGATTTTGTCTCTGAGACTGACAAGATGTGTCACTTTGGGATTCTCGACGAGCGCTTCCGCCCCTATTTGGAACGCACCCTCGGAGCTAACTTGCACGCCAGATTTGAGGTGAGAAAGGCCTCGATCGATCCGGCCTCCCCGCCCGAAACCGTTCGGAAGTGCCTGCCGTACAATGGCTTCGTCGAAGTTGCGTAGCGCTTGCGTACCCCACAGGAAAGAGCCGGAAACTCTCATGCCGAACTCATTGCCTGCCCTCCAGATTGATCCTGACATCTCCCGCGCCTGGTCCATTCCTGCACGCTTCTACACCGAGCGGGCCGTTCTCGACGAAGAACAAGAGAAAATCTTCCGCCACACCTGGCAGGTGGTCGGACATCGCGACCAACTGGCCCAGCCCGGCGACTACTTTACCCTTGAACTTCTGGGTGAGCCCCTTCTTTTGGTACGCGGTGCAGGGGGGGAGCTGCGCGGCTTCTATAACGTCTGCCGGCACCGTGCCGGCCCGCCGGCAGAAGGGTGTGGTTCCCGCAAATTGTTCCGTTGCGCCTACCATGGATGGACCTACGACCTCGAAGGCAAGCTCATCAGCGCCCCCGAATTCGAGAATGTGCAGCAGTTCGATCCCGCCTGTTTCACCCTGGCGCCCGTCCGCGCCGAAGAGTGGTTCAACCTCATTTTTGTCAATTTTGATCCCCATGCGCGGCCGCTGATCGACAGTCTGGGTGAGATGCCCAGGCAGGCCGAGCGCTTCGACTTCGCGGGAATGAAGTTGTTCGAGCGCCGCACCTACGACATGAAGTGCAACTGGAAGACCTACGTCGACAATTATCTCGAGGGATATCACTTGCCCAGCGTGCATCCCGGGTTGAACCGCGAACTGGACTACAACGCTTACACGGTCGAACCATACGCGGGGCACGTGCGGCAGTTCAGCCCCATCCGCGGAGCGCAACCCGGCGATGCTTCCCCGCGGCGTTATCAGGAGGCTCGCGCGGATCTCACAACCGACTACTTCTGGGTTTTTCCCAACTGGATGTTGAACTGTTATCCCGACAACGTCTCGCTTGAACATTGTGTTGCCGCTGGACGCGGAACGTTCGCTGGCGATTTTCGAGTGGTATTTGCCGGAGAAGGATCTGGCGAGCGCAGCTGCCAGGGCTTCGGTCGAGTTCAGCGATCAGATTCAGATCGAAGACGTCGCCATCTGCGAGAGGGTGCAGAAGAATCTGCGCTCCCGCAGCTACGAGCGCGGACGTTTCAGTGTGAAACAGGAGAAGGGCGTGCACGCCTTTCACCGCATGTACGCCGAAGCGATGAGGTAGCAGGCCCCACCGGCAGGCGCCCCACACATTGAAAGGATAGAAGCGGGTTCGACGGTGATGAAGCCCACACATCGCAAGCTGCGCGATGTGTGGGCACCCCATGGTCTCGACCGCCCCGCTCGCCATAGGTTTGCGCTTCAGCCAA
The DNA here is from genome assembly GCA_963832635.1 of Terriglobia bacterium. Taxonomy (GTDB): domain Bacteria; phylum Acidobacteriota; class Terriglobia; order Terriglobales; family Acidobacteriaceae; genus DATFTE01. The sequence goes on from CAWHVH010000016.1 coordinate 17,001, forward strand.
TCTGGCTCGGTTGGCCTCCGTTATTGGTAAACGTCGCCGTCGTGCCGTCGAACTTCTGCAGGCTGATGGTGACTTTCTCGTTGTACGTGTAAACGATGTCCTGCAGAACGGAGAGGGCGAAAGCCTCGCCGAGCAGGATGGACTGGTCGATCGCGCTGCGGAAATGAATTCCGGCGTGTATGCCGTGACCCGTGCTGACGTTGTAGCACAGCTTGTTCAGTTCGCCGTTCACGGTGAGAGGTCCATCGGTGTACGGAACCAGCGTGAGTCCGTTAGAGCCCACCTGGACCATCATTGGGTTCGGAATCACGTAGTTTCCGTCAAAGAAGAACTTCAGGATGGTGACCGCGGCGCCGATCCAGGCACCGTGCCCGGTGGGGTAGTCGGGGTGGGACGGCGAGCCTTCCGGAAACGCCTGCGAGAGCATGTACGTGCCGTACTGTGAGAAGCTGTTGGCCATCGCTTGCGAGTGCAGCAGACTGCTGTCCAGGACCACGTTGGTGTACGAGCCCTGACCGGTGAGAGCCAAGTGAGCAAACGCGCCCACCACCTCAGGACGAATGCGGAGGTGAACTTGCCACTTCTGGTACCAGGCCACGTCCAGGGCGCGGGAGACCACCTGACCGACCACCGACGAAGCGTCCACGCCACCAAAGGTGTCAAACGCGTTGTCGGCTCGGGTCGTGCGGTACGGGCTGCCGGGATTCACGGAGGCGTTCATGCCGAGCAGGATCAGTAAGGCCACAAAAGCCTCCTGTGGAGGTACGTCACCGTGAGTATTGGAAGCGAGGTCGCGGCCGTTGCGCGGATATCTGGCGGTGGGATCGAACTGCAGTTGGGCGAGTGAGCCAGGAGTGGCGCCGTTCTGAACCGCCAGCCAGTCCGTGCCCGCGAATCCGCCCGACGCGGGCGCCGTATACATGTAGTCGGCACCGCCCGCGTTGGGCGGCAGGAAGACCTGCCACTGTTGGGTGATTCGCTGCGAGCCAAGATAGGTGGGCAGGGTTTGGAACTGCGAAAGGTACGGTCCGGCCGTTGCACCGGGGAAGTAGTTGGAGTTGCCCTGCGGGAAATAGTTCGGCGTTCGACCATAACCAGCTCGGAACAGCTCGTTGGTGGTCACTTGGCCGGAGGAGTTCCTGGGGCCGTTGTAGTAGGGGTTGGCGTTCAACTCAGCGGCCGCCGCTTGCGCGGTGGCATTATTGGCATAATCGTTGAACTCCACGTCGCGCAGCAGGGAACCCCAATACATCTCCATCATCTCGGCGGCGAATTCCGGACCGCTGAGTGCGGGCGCCGCCGGAGAGGCGAACTGGGCGGTGTCCAGGCCCTCAATCTGGTAACGCAGTCCGCCTTGCGGGTCGTTGAGAGTGCGGCCGCCGGAGCCGAGGCCGATATTCTCGAAGTCGGTCTGTTTGCCGCTTCCGAGAGCCTTCGTGTAGCTCGGGTAGGACGAGACCAGATCCACCCGGCCGTAGTTGTCATGCACCAGGCATTTGGTAAAAACACCACCTTTGTCGGGATAGGTGGAGTCGGCGTTGGGAGTTTGCGTGGGAACTCCCTTGAGGACATCGATGCTGGCGTCGAACAAGCGCAGCGCGTAGACGCCTGCGAGCCGCGAATTTGGGCTGACGTAGTTTAGCGGGGCCGTCTTGCCGCCGGTTGCGGAGGCCACCGCCGGAACAAGTTTCTCGCTGGGCGTGAGAGGTTGGGCCCTAAGCATCGACGGCAGTCCAACACCGGCTGCCGCGACCGCTACACCGCCAATGAATTTCCGTCGGCTGGGCGATGAGACTTGCGGTTCCACTTTCTGAAGGTTGGTATTTTCCATCACGTCTGACATGGGGAGGTCTCCTTGTGAGCTTCTGTTGAGTGACGAGTGGAGAATCGCGCCTCCAGTTTGTGAACTGCTGGCACTGCTGAACTGGGAGCGCACGTAAAAGACGGCGCGAACTGCGGGAACAGGGAAGCAGCGAGAAGTATCGCTATCGAGGATCTTACTGCCGGACAGGATAGCGGTTAGTCCCGCTGAATGCGGCAGAATCTAACCGTACTTGCCTGTGAATGTCAAATGAAAACTAGAACAATCTTTGTCTAGAATCTGGACTCGAATGACTCATTGACATACCACCGCCTGATTGCAGTTACAGCGTCAGCCACTAACAAGCTGTTGACGATGGGAAGCGGCCAGCAAATTGGGTCGTTGACGGGATCAGTTGGCGTAACATCGCCATTTCACTCATCATGCGGTCAAAACGTGTAAACGCCTGACTTTGCCAATTGACATTAACTTCCGGTTTGCCCGTGATTCAGGACTAGCTAACGGGCAGCATGGATCACCTTCCGCGGACGGTTCGCCGCCGGCTGGAGGCCCAATGATAAAATAGCGCGAATTTTTTTCGGAGCTGATACGCCCAAGGGAGGACGATTCCTGGATAACTCCGCGACAATCCGGAACCGGCACACCGGAGAAATCCTGCGGCTGAGCCGAGTGCGCGACGCCCAGGGCCAAATCGTTTTGAACCTCGATGGGTCCCTGCCGCCAGGAACGAGCGGCCCGCCTCTTCACGTGCATTTCCATCAACGGGAGCAGGGCCAGGTGAAAGCCGGCACACTCGGCGCCCAAATGGGAAAAGAGAAGATAGTAGTGCCAGCCGGGGGGGCCGCAGTTTTTGCCGCCGGCACTCGTCACAAGTGGTGGAACGCGGGCGACGATCTCTTAGAGTTCAGCGGCCAGGCAATTCCGGCGGTCGACTTGGATCGCTACCTCCAGGGGGTGTTTGCGGTGGTCAACGCCAGCCCGAACGGTCGGCCATCGATCTTCTATCTAGCCCACGTGCTGTGGCGCCATCGCAATTCACAGTTGATTGCGACTCCGCCCCAAGCCATTCAGCGCATCGTTTTCCCTGTCATTCTGTTCATCGGGCGCGTCCTGGGCAAATACCGCGGATCGAATTGGCCCGGTTCACCCGAGTCGTGTCCCGGTGCGCCGCTTGTCGACGCTGCGAACGTCTAGCAGTGCGCTGCCGCGCCATTGGTTGCCGCCTCTTATCTAACATTCCCCGGGAAATCGCTCTTTTGCTTTCTTGGGCTTAGCTGTCATGACGCTTCTGTATAGCCGCCTCCGCCATGACGATATGTTCCACGTGGAACATATCGTCGAATTGCAAAATCAACCCACCTTCACTAACAGGCACGTAATGTCATCATGCTGCGGCGTGGTTCCCACGAAGGCGTCCACATCCACCATCATCCGGCTCAAGACCTTGTCGGGCGTGACGGCGGCGCTCGCGTTCAGGATGTTCAGCATGCGCTGCTCACCGTACTCCTCATCCTGCGCGTTCACCGCTTCGACCAGGCCGTCGGTGAACACCAGCAGCCAGTCTCCTACCTCGAGCACGATGCGAGCCGACTCGTAAGGAGCCTCGGCTTGAATGCCCAGCGGCAGGCCTCCCGCATTCAGCCGTTCCACCTCGCCCGAACTGCGGCGCAATACCGGAGTATTGTGACCGGCATTGATGTAAGTGAGCGCGCGGCTCTCGGGATCAAATTCGGCGAGGAATGCCGTCGTGAATCGCAATCCGCCCTGGCTGTTCGAGCAGGCATAACGGTTCATGGCCACGACCAGTTCCTGGAGAGAAGCGGAAGTGGAGGACAGAGTCTTCAAGCTGGCTTGAAACGTGGCCATCAGCAACGCGGCGGGAATGCTTTTTCCCGCGACATCGGCCACGGCAAACAGAAAGCGGCCTTCGCCGCCGACTCCGGGCGGACGCGCGAATACGTCGTAGTAGTCGCCGGCCACGGTGTTGGCAGGACGGGTGGCGAATGCGATGGCCAGTCCCGGCACCGGCGGAGGCGACGAGGGCAGCAGCCAGCGCTGGATATCGCGGGCGATCTCCAGGTCACGCTTCATGACCACGCGGTCGGCAACCTCGAGCATGAGCACCAGGAACATCAGCACTCCGCCGTAAAAGCGGAAATCGAACTCGCCGAGGGTGACATCGCCGTTGGTCCCGTGAAAGTGGAAGCCGCCACCGGGTATGAGAAACAGCACAACCGCCAGCAGCAAAAGCACCCGCCGCGCCGGGGTCAGCTTCTCGAGAATCGCCCAGGCAAACTGCTGGACGGTGTGCAAGAAACGGCGTCCCTTGGTTTCACCCGGTGCGCTGGGCTTGACGTCGCGCGAGTACAGGCGATAGCTGGCGCGCGCGTCGGACTGGAACTGCGACCAGAGTTGATTCAGCTCCATGCCTTCCGTCACCCGCCGCCAGAAGCGCGCGAGCTTCGACTGCAAGCCCGGAGCCGTCCCGGGAGGAGGAGGGGGTGGCATGGTTTGGGAGGCAGGGGAGTTCATCGTCGGTGAATCTTTAATTATAGGGCCTGGGCTTGTGAATTATCCGTAGAGACGCAGCTGAGATGCGTCTCTGCAGCAGGAATTTCTTTTAGAAGAGCGAGAGTTGTTCCGTGCTGGCCTGTAACGCGGGATGCGTCTTGCGGCTGTAGCGCTCGTAGGCGTTGCGGATTCCGTACTTCTCGCGCAGCCGCGCCATGAGTTGTGAGATGCGCTGGCCATAGGTCTTCGGCAGAAACGCTCCATCTTTATAGCGCTCGCGGTAGCTGGCCGCGAGGTTGGGAAACTCTTTCTCCAGAAAGGGAAGAAACACCGCCGCAGAACAGGGCTTCAGAAAGAGCGGATTGGCGAAGATGTACTTCCCGCCGGCCTCCGCAACCGCGCGCACCAGCGCTTCCAGATCTTTCGGCGCGTCCGTGATTCCGGGCATTACCGGGGCGCAGATCACTCCGGCATTGACGCCCGCGAGATTCAATTGCCGCATGGCTTCCAGGCGCAGATCAGGACGCGGCGCCCGCGGCTCGAGAATCCGCGCCAGGTCCACATTCAAAGTGGTGATGGTGATGTTCACAAACAGCCGGTTGTTCTCGCCGATCGCTCTCAGGATCTCGGCGTCGCGCAACACCAGGTTCGACTTGGTTACGATCCCCAACTCCAGCCCTTTGTGCCGGGACAGTTCTTCGAGAATCGCGCGCGTGACTTCGAAGCGCCGCTCCGCCGGCTGATAAGGGTCGGTCGCCGTGCCTAGCGCAATCTCCTCGCCGGGCTTCACTTTTTCGAGTTCCTGGCGCAGCAGGTTGGCGGCGTGCTGCTTGATGTAGATCTTCTGCTCGAAGTCGATGCCGTCGCGCATCTCCATGAACTCGTGGGTGTAGCGCGCATAGCAGTACTTGCAGGCAAACTCGCAGCCCCGGTACGGATTGATGGTCCAGGTAAAGGGCATGCGCACACCGGTGCAGCGGTTCAAGAGCGACCGGACGGGAAGGGTGAAGTATTCGACCTCGTGTCCCTGGCGCACCGATTCGCCATGGGCCGCCAGCCGCGCAATGCCGACCAGGCGGGTACCGGAATCGGGGAGGAGGGGGAGGCTGGACATATTCGCCTTTTGTTCGCCTATGGTAAGCGGAGAAAAGAGGGACTGTCAAGCGGGAGATGGGCGAGAGATCGATTCCCGATTTCTAATCCGGGTTGGCGCCAAAAAGACGAGCGTTAACCTGGGGCACCCGGCCCTAGGCGCTTCAGTTGTTGAAGATGCCATTGGAGTCGCTGAGAGTGCATCTGCTATCCGCGGCTGCGTTCGACCCTGTTTTGTGCAGATTACGCAGCGATTTCCACCATTGCAGCAGAGGCTTGAGTTCTGACTCGTAGGGCTTTAGGTTCTCTTTAGTGAGGAACTCCATATTCTGAAATCCATTCGGGCGCTGGACGCTGATCGCGTAAGGATGAGAATCCTGGACGACCAAGGCATGCGTGCTCGGTGGCACGCGCAGTTCGCGGAACTGCTTGGCATCAACAATTGTGGTAAGGGCTTCCCAGTCGGCCTCTGAGAGTTGGCCCTCATAGACCTTGCGTTCCTGATCTTTTCCCCGGGTCCGACGTGCTTTTTCAGCATGGAAATGATGGTCGTCAAAAACCAATATGCAGTACTGATCGCTTCCTAACGCGTCCGGTTGCACCTCCGAGAGTAGAAGACGCAGGGCAGACCCCGGTGCGGACTCGCTTGCGTAAACCAGGGTGATTCCCAACAGAACGCAAATCGTCGCTATCAGAGGCTTCATCGCGCTACGAGACTCTCCCTCATTGGCAGTACTGCGGTTTCGATTCCTTCAGTTTATTCTTCTTTCCGATTTCGTCGAACCATTTTAAAAGGGGGGCAACTGTCTTCCTGTAGGGTTGTCCATTGTCGAGGAAAGTGTCCAGTCCGTTCATGCTGCCGGATGCAGCCCCGGTTACGCTCGGGGCTCCTGTCTTCAGGCGTTCTCTCATAAACGTGAAGGCTTGTGAGGTAGCGCCGCGACTCACTTGTACGTCTAAGCGGTCAGCTTCCTCGAGTATCGCGGCATCGGAAGGCAACTCCGGCGCCTTGGGCATGGGGATTTTTTCCAACGCTTCGTCGTCGAGAATCGACTTGAGATGCTGAAGTTCATCCGCCGACAAGACACCCGCAGCCGATTTTGCCTTGGGTTTCCCTACGGTATGTTCGTCTCTTTTCTCGAAGAAATACCTGCCATCGTCGTAAACGGTAAGGCACACGGCGGAGTTGGGATATTGGCGCACGTCCATCGCGTCCGAGCCGTTCAACCCTGATTCGTAGGAGTTCCTCCCGCTGGACACCGCATTCGATTGAGTGTCTACCTCGGTCCGCAGATGTTCCATCTGCAGCAGAGGTCTGGTTTCCTGGCTAGTGGCGAGTGGCGCAAGCACTAAAATTCCAAGAAACCACAGAAGCTTAGGGTAGCCTTTAGATTTGGACATGGATTGTTCGAGGTCGCAGGGTTGTGGTGGCCGTGTCCGGGGCATTGGGTAGTTAAGCCGAGTGGATAGTGGCAAATCGCTCGTGCGCACTGGCTGTTTCCTGCTCTAATGACTGAAGATAATACACGTTAAGCATTATTCAACAACCGAATTATGGATTCTCTCGTAGCGCGTCTAACTCGCACGTTTAACTGCCTTTAACAAGGAACACAATTGGTGCGCAGTACAGTTCACAGCATCATGTCCGGCTCGAGGCTGACCTTCTCACCCCAGTCCTAATTCGCGCATCGGCGCACTTCTCCGTTGGTTTCACACTCTTAGAATCATGACCTCGGTCGCTTTGATCAGCGCGGCTGCGGTCTGGCCGGCTTTGAGATTCATTTCGCGGGCGGAGCCGGCGGTGATGATCGACGTGATCTGCTGATCGCCGATGGAAATCTTCACTTCGGCCATCAGCCCGCTGATGCGCACCGAGTCAATTCGTCCCACTAGCTGATTTCTTCCACTTACTCTCCGCATGACCAGATTGCGTTCGGGAATCGTCTTGCCCCGGGCGCGGAACAGCAGACGGTCGATCTCACTCTGCGGAATGCGGTGATGGCCTCCGGCGGTCTGCACGCTGCGGATTTTTCCCCGGTAAATCCACTGCTTGATGGTCGGAAAGCTGACGCGAAGCTCCAGGGCGGCCTCGCGCAGCTTCAACAGAGCCTCTCCTGGTTTGGGGCGCGCGGGTTTGCGCTTTGCGGGCATGGCGAGCGGAATCGTACCGTGATCTCCGGTTACGGTCAACCGATGCCGCCATAGCGGCAGTGAGAGAGAAGCAGCTTAGAAGTGTATAGGATTAGACGTGTAATCAATACATGCTATACACTTCTAGTCCTGCAATTCCTTTCTTGTCTTTCTGGGGAGAAAAGAGAGAATGAGCCGCACCGCCCGCTATCCGCGTCTTCGTATTTTGGCGTCATCTTCCATCAAGATCGCCCGAGTTTTCGCCGTGGGCCTGCTGGCCATTTTGATCGCCCCGGCCCTGCACGCGCAGATGGCGGCGGCACTGTCCGGTTCCGTTACCGATCCCTCGGGCGCCGCCGTGGCTGCGGCCCACGTGACTGCGACCAACGTCGACACCGATGTTTCGCGCACCAGCGTGACCGATTCGTCGGGCCGGTATCAGTTCGTTGCGGTTCCTCTCGGCTCCTACGAAGTACGGGTAAAGAAAGATGGTTTTGCCGAGGCCGTCCGCGGCGGCATTCACCTGGTTCTGGGGCAGGACGCCATCGCCAATGTCCGTCTCAAGATCGGCCAGGTCAGCCAGCAGGTGAAGGTCCAGGAAGATGTGCCCATCGTAAGCGTGACCACTCGCGATTCATCAGGACTGGTGGGCGAGCGGCAAGTGAAAGACCTGCCGCTCAACGGACGCAGTTACGATCTGCTGCTGACGCTCAACCCCGGCGTGGTCAACTTCACTTGGGAGAAAACCGGCGGTTTGGGAGTTTCCAACTCGACCACGGGAAACAATTTCTCGGTCTCAGGAAATCGTCCGCAACAGAATTTGTTTTTGTTGAATGGTGTGGAGTTCACCGGCGCGGCCGAGAACAACATGCAACCGGGCGGCGCCAGCCAGGAACTGCTCGGAGTGGACGCTGTCCGCGAGTTCAACGTTCTGCGCGACTCCTACAGCGCCGAGTACGGCAAACGGCCGGGCGGCCAGGTGATCATCGCGACTCAGTCGGGCACCAACCAGCTTCACGGCAGCGTCTACGAATTCCTGCGCAACAACGCGCTCGATGCGCCCAACTATTTCGATCAGGGCTCGGCACCGCCGTTTCAGCGCAACCAGTTCGGCGCCGCCCTGGGCGGACCGATTCGCAACGGACAAGACGTTCTTGTTCGGCAACTATGAAGGCTTGCGCCAGCGCCTGCACCAGACTTCGGCGGCGTTTGTTCCCGATGCCGCTTCGCGCGCCAGCGCCGTGCCCAGCGTGCAGCCTCTTGCTGAATTTGTGGCCCGTCCCGCCTAGCCGGCGCACCCGATTTCAACGGCATCGCGCAGGTCTTCAGCAGTCCGCTGCAAACCATTCGCGAAGATTTCGGTACTGGGCGGCTCGATCAAGTATTTTCTCCGCAAGACTCGCTGGCCGCGGTCTACACCATCGACGACGGCGACGACGTAACCGCGACCACGCTCAATCCCTACAGCACCGATATTCTCAGCCTGCGCGAACAGGTGGTCAGCCTGGAGGAAACGCATTCGTTTTCTCCCTCCACGCTCAACGTGGCCCGTGTGGGCTTTTCGCGCGCTGGCTACTTCTTTACCGGAGAGCCGACGCCCGGGACTCCGGCAGCCACGGTTCCGGGTTTTCTGCTGGGCGATCCCGTCGGCGCGGTGGTGGTGGGCGGGAGTGCGGCATCGAATCCGCAGGCGCAAATCGGTTTGGCGGGCAGCAATAATGGCAGCAATCTGCGTGTGGCACGGAACCTCTACACGATTGAAGATCACGCCACGCTGATTCGCGGACGGCACCAGATCAGCCTGGGAGTATGGCTACAGCCCGTCCAGTCGAATGAAACGCTAGCCCTGAGCCAGTACGGGCAGGCGACCTTCTCGAGCCTCACCACGTTTCTGGCAGGAACCACTTCGAGCTTGCTGTACGATCCCGCGCCGACGGAGATGAACTGGCGTTCGCTGCTGGGCGCGCTCTATGCTCAGGACGTGATTCGCGTGTCACCGAAACTGACTCTGTCGCTGGGGCTGCGCGATGAATTCACCACCGGCTGGAACGAAGCCCACGGCCGGGCGGCGAACTACACCTTCGACAATGGAGTAATTTCGTCGCAGCCTCGTATTGCGAACTCTGCTTTCACGGTCAATCACGCGCGGTTTCTGCCGCAACCGCGCATCGGGATTGCCTGGAGCCCGTTCAACAGCAAGACCGTGTTCCACGCCGGGTTCGGAATGTACAACGATCTGCAGGATGCGCTCGGCTACCGCACCGACCAGAACGCGCCGTTCAACCCCAGCTACAGCATTCCCGCGCTCGCGGTTTCGTCGCTGCCGATCGACCCGGCCGCTCCCGTGCCCGCGAACGCCAGGCTGGTGCCGGGAGGAGTGCAGCCGGACTTAAACACGCCGACGCTGATCTCGTGGTCTCTGCGTTTGCAGCAGGAACTGTCGCCTAACACGTCCCTGACCGTGGGCTATGTAGGATCGCACAGCTATCACGAACTGGTCGGCATCGACGCCAACGAGCCGTTTCCCACGATTTGTCCGGCGTCGCCCTGTCCGTCAACTTACCCCAGCAATTTTCCTGCGCCCCTCGCGGGCGCTCCCATTCCCGCAGGGACGTTCTACATTCCCGCCGGAACGCCCAAGGCCAATCCGAGCCTGGCGAATACCTGGACGTGGTTCTCTCGCGGCAACGCCAACTACAACGCGCTGCAGGTGGACGTGAACCGGCGCTTCAGCCACGGGCTCTCGCTGCGCGGGGCCTATACCTGGTCGAAAGCGCTTGATAACGGAGACTCGCTGAACGGCACTACGGCGGGGAATGCGCCGGGACTGGTGTCGAATCCGTTTAACCTGCGCGCGGATTACGGGCTTGCCACTTACGATGTGAGGCATGTAGCTGTCATCAACAGTGTCTATAAACTGCCCTTCGGCCGCGGGCAGGCGATTGGTGGAGGACTCAAGGGCTGGAGCGATCGGCTGGTTAGCGGCTGGTCGGTGAACAGCATCGTTACGGTGCAATCCGGATTTCCGTTTACGCCGCAGCTCAGCTACAACCCTTCGAACAATGGAGACACGCGGAATCCGGTGCGGCCGTTTGTGAATCCTGATTTCACCGGCCGGGTGATTCTCGGCAAGCCCACGCAATGGTTCAATCCCGCGGCGTTTCTCGCGCCGCCCGCGAACAGCGGCTTCTATGGAAACCTGGGCCGGGACACCCTCATTGGGCCGGGTCTGGCGACATGGGATTTCTCGGCGGTGAAGGAGACAACCATTCACGAGCGCGTCAATCTGCAGTTCCGCGCTGAGATGTTTAATCTGCTGAACCGCGCGAACTTCAACACTCCCAGTCTCATTACATTTACCCCGTCAGGCGTCTCCGGGACGGCAGGAGCGATCACCAGCACCTCGACCACGGCGCGGCAGGTGCAGTTTGGTTTGAAGGTGCTGTGGTAAGGCGGGGTGAACTAGACTGAGCTCATAAAGTATGCACTGGGGTACCGTTATCCCGATTGGCGCCATGCTTGACCGGGGCGAACAAATGGCACGAGTTGGTGAAAACGCCCTGGCTACAACAGTCATCGTGGAATCTGACCGGGATCCAGGATAAAGTGATAGCGTCGAAACCGCAGACGCGAAGTCAGGCATTGTTGGAGGAAAGAGTTGTTCAAGCAATTCAACGAGAACCTCAGCCTAGCGAGGGAAACCGCGGAGACAGCACGTGAAGGTTTGAGGTCAGCGCAAGCGGCTTGGCGCAAAGCCACCCTCTCGAAGCGGGCTATTTGGCTGCTGGTGCCTATCGTAATCGTCGTCAGCGCTATCGCCGAGCATTTCTCGGTGCCTTGGTATTACGAGGCCGCTATCCTGACGCTAGTAGGTTTTGCGTCGTGGATGCTAGGGGCAATGCGGCGCAAACTACACTAGCGGACGAACTTGTCACACTGGCTACTGCAAAATCGCCACCACACTCAAAGGTCCTTCACGGGGCCCTATCTCCCGATTTCGCCCAGTCAACCTGCAGCGCTTTGCTAAACTGCCCAGGCTCCGGGGTTCGCAACCGAACTTCTACTGCGAGGCTGAACTCTCCGGCACACCGAAGCCGTAGCTGCGCAGGATTTCAGTCGCCTCCGGCGTCTTCATAAAGTCCAGAAACTTCCGCGCCGTCTCTTTGTCCTTCGCCGACTTCAGGATCACGCAGCCTTGTTCGATCGGCGGATAGTGCTGGGCGGGAATCTCAGCGTAGCGGCCCTTGTCTTTCATATTCGGAGACACGGCGAGCGATAGCGCCACGATGCCCGCGTCGGCCGCGCCCGAGACTACGAACGAAGCGGTTTCGGATATATTTTCGCCCAGCACCAGCTTGCCGGAAACCTTCTCGTAGAGACCTTCTTTCTTCAATGCTGCGACGGCGGCTTGTCCGTAGGGGGCGTGCTGCGGGTTCGCGATTGCGATCTTCTTGACCGCCGGATCGAGCAAGGCCCGCAGTCCAGAACCGAGGTCGAGCTTCGAGTCGTTCGGCACCCAGACAACGATTTTGCCGGTGGCGTAGGGATAGAGGCTGCCCGGTTCGGTGAGTCCGGCGGCTTCGAGTTTACGGGCGTAATCCAGGTTGGCCGAGAAGAACATGTCGAACGGGGCGCCGTTTTCCAGTTGCTGGAAGAAGTTTCCGGAGGAGCCGTAGGCGATCTTGAGGCTCCTGCCCGTCTCTTTCTGAAAGCGGGCGGCAAGCGCCGGCATGGCAAACTGCAGGTCAGAGGCGGCAGCGACCGTGATCTCTTGCGCCGCGCACACCTGTGCGCCGATGGCGGCAAAGAGCACGGCAGTCGTTAGGGCCTTCATGGCGCGTGCAGAAAAAAATCTTAAACCGCAGAGAGCGCGGAGAAAGGCCGCAGAGTCCGCGGAGGAATACGCCGCTGCCTCAGTTCCCCTGCTTTTCTCCGCGGGTGGCGGCGGAATGCTGATATCCAGCGTGGTCACCGACCCCAGCGACGACAAAGGTTTGTCGAAGTCCTTGGTGTTGCCCACCACCAGCACTGCCAGTTGATCTTTGTGCAGATACTTCTCGGCCACGCGGGCGACATCGGCGGGCTGCACCTTCTCGATGCCGGCGCGGTACTTCTCCAGAAAATCGGCCGGATATCCGTAGAACTCGTAGGCCATGCGCTCGCGCAGCACTTTGTCGGGAGAATCGAAGTTGAACACAAAGGAGTTCAGGATCGAATCCTTGGAGTCTTTGATCTCGGCGTCGGTGAGCGGGTGTGTCTTCAGATCGTCGATCTCCTTGTAAATGGCCTCGATTGCCTCGACCGTGCTGCCACTCTTGGTGCCCATGGCGATTTGCAGGATGCCGGGATGATCGAAGGCAGTGCCGACCCCGCCTCCAACCCCGTAGGCGAGCCCTTTCGCGGTACGAATGTTACGAAACAGGCGCGAAGAGAAGCCGCCGCCGAAAGCGTCGTTGAACACCTGAATGGCGTAGTAGTCGGGATTCAACCGCGTGGTGCCCAGGCCCACCATGCGGATGTTGCTCTGATTCACATCTTCTTTGGGGACGAGGTAATAACCAGGTTTCGCGGAATGAAATTCGATCTCCGGGTCCTTCCACTCCGGACCCTTTGACCAGTCGCCGAAAGCCTGGCGCAGCCGCGCTTCCATTTGCGTGGAATCGAAATCTCCCACCACGCCCAGGATGATGTTGTTGGGATACACGTGGGCCTTGTGCCAGTCGAGCAGGTCCTGCCGCGTAACCGTGGAGACGGTGCTGTATTCCGGAACACGCGCGTAGGGATTGTCAGTGCCGTAGGCAAGCTTCACCATCTCGCGGGCGGCGATTCCGCCGACGTCGTCATTGCGGCGCGAAATCGCATCGAATTCTTCGCCCTTGGCAAGATCGATCTTGTCCTCGCGGAATTCGGGTTCGCGCAGCAGGTCGGTGAAGACTTTGAATACATCGTCGAAGTCGCCCTTCAGGCACGACCACGAGACGTTGGTGGAGTCTGTCATGGCGGCGGTTTCCACCCGGGCTGCACGGACTTCCAGAAAATCGTCCAGTTGATCGCCGGTCTGGGTCTTGGTGCCACCGGTGCGCCAGACTTCGCCGTAAATGTCCATCATCCCGGTTTTGTCGGCGGGCACGGAACGCGAGCCGCCGCGGATGCGCGCCACGCCGTCGATCAGCGGCAGTTCGTGATCTTCCTGCAGGAAGATCACCATGCCGTTCGGGAGTTCAATGCGCTTGGGCTCCTGCGGATGAAAAGCGGGAAGCTTTGGAATCGGAATCTGTTTCCAACTGGTTTGCGCCACAGCTTGCGGCAGGCAGATCGCGATCAGCATTGCAATCAGAATGAAGGGATGGCGTTTCATTGCGCACCGCCTTTCTGGCTCTGTCCCGCAGGCGGCGCTTTGGTCTCAATAATTCCGACGGTGCGGTTGGTGGGAACAAAAGTCTGATTGGCCACGCGGCGGATATCCGCTTTGGTGACTTTGTCGATGCGGTCGACCGAATGGAAGAGTTCGCGCCAATCGTCATAGCGCGCCTGATAGATGGCGAGTTGGTACGCCAATCCTTCGTTATTGTCCAGGCCGCGAATCAGGTTGGCCTTGGCCCGCGTCTTGATCATCTTCAATTCTTCGTCACTGATGTCCTGGGTCTTCAACCGGTCGATCTCCTCATGGATGGCGACCGCCATCTCCTCTGGTTTGTGGCCGGGCAACGGGATCGCATAGAACGCAAAGAGGTGCGGATATTTATTGCCGGGCAAGCCGGAGAATCCCGCCGAATCGGAGGCGATTTTCTTGTCGCGCACTAACGCGCGGTAGAGACGAGAGGTCCGTCCGTCGGACATCAGGTCGGCAATGGCGTCGTACACCGCGTCATCCGGGCTGCGGAAACTCGGGCGGTGATAGCCCTCGAGATAAATGGGCTGCGAGGCGTCTTCGAGCACCACCCGGCGCTCGGAGTTCTGCGGCGGCTCGGTGGTGGTGCGTTCGTCTGGCGTGGGGCGGGTGGGCAGCCGGCCAAAATATTTCTCGATGATCGGCAGCGCCTGGGCGGCTTTCACATCGCCTACCACGGCGATCACCATGTTCGAGGGGATATAGTATTTGTCGAAGAAGTTCTTGGCGTCGGTAGCCGAGAAGGAATTCAGATCCGACATCCAGCCGATGGTCGGGCGATGGTACGGGTGCGCCTGGAACGCCGCCGTGGTGAACTGCTCGAGCAGGCGGCCAACCGGGCTGCTGTCGGTCCGCAAGCGGCGTTCTTCGATCACCACGTTGCGCTCTTTATAAAACTCCCGCATCACGGGATGCAGAAAGCGCGACGATTCCAGATAGGCCCACAACTCCAGCCGGTTTTCCGGCAGCGAGTAGTGGTACGCCGTCTCGTCTTCATTGGTGAAGGCGTTCAAGCCCTCGGCGCCGTTGCTTTCGAGGATCTGGGTAAACTCGTTGGGCTTGACATATTTCTGCGCGGCGGCGGTGTCATCCTGCCACTCTTTTTGCAGCGTCTTCAGTTTCTCTTCATCCCGCCCCACGGGCTTGTCGCGCTCGGCGATATAGGCGGCGTAGGCCGTCTCTACCTTGGCGAGCGCCACCTTCTCTTCCGGGTAGTTGGTGGTGCCGATCGTGTCCGTCCCTTTGAACGCCATGTGCTCGAACATGTGCGCCAGGCCGGTCTTGCCCATCGGGTCCTGCACCGAGCCCGCGTCCACGTGGGTGAAGAAAGAAAAGACCGGAGCCTCTGGACGTTCACAGATAACAACTGTTAACCCGTTCGCGAGTTTCTTGACGGTAGTGCGTTTTTCGAAAGAAGCCAGGTCTTGCGCGGCGGCGAAAGTGACCAGCAGAAGAACACCAGCAAGACATCGAACTGCGCGGTATTTCATCGAGCCTCCATGATTTGGAGCGATCACGATAGGAAATTCGAAATTACGTGGCGGGAAGGGAGTTGTCAAACCCGTTTGGCGATCAACGCAGCTTTATTCAGGATTCAAATACCCACTTGCCGCCCACCATGGTGCGCTCAATCGGAATGTTGATCAGTTGGGAAGCATCCACTTTGAACGGGTCTTGGCCCAGCACGACGAGGTCCGCCAGTTTTCCGGGCTCGATCGAGCCCTTGAGATTTTCTTCGTAGGAAGCATAGGCGCCGTTGATCGTGCCCACCCGAATCGCCTCTTCCAGGGTGATCTTCTGTTTCGGCCCCCAGACGTTGCCTTTCATGTCGGTGCGCGTCACTTCCGATTGCAAGGCCATCATGGGCTCGAACGGCCCCGGCGGATAATCGGAAGCCTGCGTGGGCCGTATGCCGGCATCGATGAAGCTGCGCAGCGCGAACATATGATTGAGGCGCTCCGGCCCGTACTCCTTCATTTTTTCGCCGTGATAGTAGACGTAGGTCGAGAACGGCGTGGGAATCGCTCCCAGTGCGTGAATCCGCTCCACCAGCGAATCGTTGATCACGGTGCAATGCTCCAGACGGTAACGCGCATCGCGCCGCGGCGCTTCTTTTTGCAGCCGCTCGTAAACCCGCATCGTGATATCGATGGCAACATCGCCGTTGGCATGCGTGGCAAGCTGCCATCCCGCCAGGTGAGCTTTGCGGGAGTATTCGTAGAGCTGATCTTCCGTGGTGACGAGGATACCGAAATCATCCGGGCGTCCGACGTAGGGCTGCGACAGCCGCGCCGTGCGCTCCGAGATAGAGCCGTCGCAAATCATCTTCTGCGCGCCCACCCGGACCCACTCGTTTCCCAGGCCGGTGCGGACGCCGGCAGCCAGCATCTGGTCCATGAACTGGTAATAGATGTGGCAGTAGACGCGAAGCAGGAGATCTCCCGAGTCGTGCGCGTCCTGATAGGCGCGCAAGTCGTCGGGCGAGCCCAGGGCGTCGGTCACCGACGTGATCCCGGTGCGCGTCATCATCTTGGCGATCAGCTTCACTCCCTCGCGATGATCGTCGCGAGTAAAGTTGGTCGGAATCAGCGCCTGGAATTGCTCTTTAGCGTTCTCCCGCAGCCGCCCGGTAAGTTTGCCCGTTGCCGGATCGTGATCGTACTTGCCGCCAGCAGGGTCCGGCGTCTTGTCGTCAACCTTGGCCAGCTTCAATGCGGCAGAATTAACCCACGCCGTGTGCCCGCCGCGATGCTCGACGAATACGGGATGGTCAGGGACGGCGTCATCCAGATCTTTGAGCGAGAGGGGCCGCCCGTCCGACGTCTTGGTGTCGTCGTATTTGAATCCCAGAACCCACTGCCCGGAGGGAGTCTGTGCGGCGCGTTTCCGCAGAGCGGCTACGATTTCGGCAATCGACCGCAGATCGCAGTCGACCATGCGCAGATGATCGAGTCCGGCTTCGGCGGGATGAGAATGGGCGTCGATGAATCCCGGCAGCACGGTGTTCCCGCCGATGTCGATCTTCCGGGCTCGTCCGCCGGCCAGTGCCAGCACTTCCTCATTCGAGCCAATGGCCAGGAAGCGGCCGCCGGAGATCGCTATCGCCTGGGCATGCGGCTGGCTGGCGTTAACGGTCCAGACATTGGCGTTATAAAGGATGAGCTCGGGCTCAGTCCGCTCGATTGAAAAGAAGGAAGCCGCCCCTACGGCGCTCAATCCATAAAGAAAGTCGCGGCGAGTCTGTGTCATGCTGCCTTCTTTCTCATCTCCTGCATCGAAGTGCCGGCGGTGTACGAGATGACGGAGCGCAAATATACTAGACAGCCACGAAGCGTGGGGAATTCTTTTCCGCAGCTAAACCTGAATGCGTCGGGAAGAGGAAGCGTGAAGAACTCACAGGCAATCGACGTCGACGGCCGGCGGCTGACGCTGAGCAATCTCGATAAAGTCTTGTATCCCGTTGCGAAGTTCACCAAGGGGCAGGTGATCGACTACTACGCCCGCATCGCGCCGGTGCTGCTGCCGCACTTCCGGGGGCGAGCGTTGACCCTGAAGCGATATCCCGAGGGCGTCGATCACGAATACTTCTATGAGAAAAACGCTCCCTCCCATCGCCCGGATTGGGTGAAGACCACGCCCGTCTGGAGCGAGGGTAACAACCGTACCGTCAACTACGTTCTGCTGGACGATCTGCCCACGCTGATCTGGGTGGCGAACCTGGCCTCGATCGAACTGCATCCGTCACTTTCACTCGCCAAAGACATCGAGGGCCCCACGACCATGGTGTTCGATCTCGATCCCGGGCCTCCTGCCAACATCGTGCAGTGTGCCCAGGTCGGCGTCTGGCTGCGCGAGATTTTCGACCACTTCGGATTGCTATGCTTTCCCAAAACCTCGGGCTCGAAAGGCATGCAGATTTATGTTCCCCTGCATACGCCCACCAGCTACGACGCCACCAAGCCGTTCGCGCACGCGCTGGCGCGATTGCTCGAACAAGAGCATCCCGAGTTGGTCGTCTCTGACATGAAGAAGCAGTTGCGGGTGGGGAAAGTGCTGGTCGACTGGAGCCAGAACGACCGCCACAAGACCACCATCGGCGTCTACTCTCTGCGGGCGCGCGAACATCCCACTGTATCCACGCCGGTGAAGTGGGAAGAAGTCGAGCGGGCTCTCAAGAAAAAAGACGCAGCCTCGCTGGTTTTTGAAGCGGGAGACGTCCTGGAGCGCGTCAAAAAGATGGGCGATCTGTTCGAGCCCGTGCTTACTTTGAAGCAGAAACTGCCCAAGCTCGCGGGCCTGAAAGCGCAAGAGCCGGGAACCGGAATCGAAATCGCCGCGCAGGCGGAAAAATCCAAGCCCAAGAAGGCTGCGAAGAAGCGGCGTGTCTCGAAGCCGTGAACGCGGTAGTTATAATCCACCAGGCTGCAAAGATAATCCTATGGCGCAACTTTACGTCGGCACTTCCGGATGGGCTTATCCCAGTTGGAAGCCCGACTTCTATCCCGCGAAGCTGGCGCAAGCGAAATTTCTGCAGCACTACTCCACTCAGCTCAACACCGTGGAAGTCAACTTCACCTTTCGCCAACTGGTGAAAGACACCACCGTCCAGAAATGGATTGCCGAAACGCCCGCGGGATTTCGCTTCGGCGTGAAGGCCCACCAGGTCATCACCCACATCAAACGGCTCAAGAAGACGGAAGAGTTCGTGCCGCGCTTTCTGGCCACGATTGAACCGCTGGCGCAGGCAGGGAAGCTGGGGCCGGTGCTGTTTCAATTGCCGCCCAACATGAAGGCCGATCTCGCGGTGCTGGAGGAATTTCTCGCCATCCTTCCACGTGGAGTGCCCTCGGCGTTCGAATTCAGGCACGACTCCTGGTTCACCGAGGAAGTCTTCAATCTTCTGCGAACTCAGAAGCGTGCCCTATGCATCGCCGAAACCGAAGAACGCGTCACGCCCGATGTGGTCACCGCCGATTTCTGCTACTACCGCTACCGCAAACCGAGCTACACCGCCGAAGAACGCAAAGCCATGACCACCCGGTTGCGCGAACACCTCGCCGCCGGACGCGACGCCTACGCCTACTTCAAGCACGAAGAAACCCCCGAGGGAGCGCTCTACGCGGTCGAAGTACTGAAAGAGATCAGCGGCTGAAGGTGTTCCTTTGTGTTCCTTCGTGTCCTCCGTGGTGAAAGCTTTTTGAACCCGCCGAGTCACTTTCCCCAGCGTCCATGCATGTGGTGGAAGTATTAAAGAAGGTTTCCGGTGAAATAGCTTTTCCTTTGTGTTCCTTCGTGTCCTCTGTGGTGAAAGCTTTTTGAACCCGCTTCGCCACTTTCCCCAGCGTCCGATAACGCGCATACTCATCCTGTGCCTTCCGAGATCAACGCCCGCGTCGTTTCCGGCTTTCTCGACTACTTGAAAATCGAGAAGGGACTGGCGCGCCTCACCATTTCCGCCTACACCACCGACATCGGACAATTCGCCGGCTTCCTCGAAAAGCGCAAGCGAACCCTGATCACCGCCCGCCGCAACGATGTGCGCGATTTCATCCAGCAGCTGTTTTCCAACCAGGTTGATGGCCGTTCCGTGGGCCGCAAGCTCTCCGCGCTGCGTCATCTTTATAAGTATCTGCTGCTCGACAAGATGATCGAGCACGACCCCACGCTGAACATCGACTCTCCCAAGCAATGGAAAGTTCTTGCCTAAGTCGCTGGCGCGCGATGAAGTGGAGACTCTGCTGCGCAGCCCGCATCCGGCTTCCGTCCGCAAAGAGGCCACGGCGATCGCCAGCCGCGACCGCGCCATGCTCGAGGTCTTTTACGCAGGCGCGCTGCGGGTGTCGGAGATCATCGGAGTGAAACTCGAAGACCTGAAGCTCGATCTCGGCTATGTCCTGGTGCGGGGGAAAGGGGATAAAGAGAGGATCGTCCCGCTGGGGAAATCAGCGCAGGATGCCCTCACCGAGTACATGGCCACGCCGCGAACGCTGCTTGCCGCGGGCAAGAGTTCGCCGCTCCTATTCTTCGGACGCGGGGCCCGCCAGTTGACCCGCCAGCGCGTCTGGCAGATGGTTCGTGCCGCCGGTTCGCCTACGGGACGACGAGCCAGTCCGCACATGCTGCGCCACAGCTGCGCCACGCACATGGTGGAAAACGGAGCCGACCTGCGCACGGTGCAGACCATCCTCGGCCACGCTGACATCTCGACCACTCAGGTGTACACGCATCTGGCGCTCGACCGGTTGAAGAACGTGTATCAGAAGCACCATCCAAGAGCGAAAGCGAGATGAGGAATTATTGATTTTTGATTGTCGATTGAGTCCTGTGCCTTTAAATCAACAATGACCAAAGCGTCCGCCGTCGACAAAGCCGTCGCCAGCTTTCTCCGCTCTCTGCGCGAGCGCAACGCCTCCGCCCACACCATCAAGGCCTACACCGGAGATCTCGGAAATTTTGCCGGTTACATCGGCTCGCGCGGCTGGAAGTCGATCGACCACGTCACCATCCGCGGATTTCTCTCTCATCTTTATGAGAAGGGTCTGGGCAAAACTTCGGTGGCGCGCGCTCTGGCCGCCGTGCGCTCGCTTTACCGCTGGCTGGCACAGGAGGGTGTGGTTGATCAGAATCCCGCCAAGCTGGTTTCCACTCCCAAGTTGCCCAAGAAGCTGCCCCGCGTCCCCACCATTGAGGAAATGAACACGGTGATCGATGGCCAGATGCCCGCAGAGGCCGCCTTCCCCGAGCGCGATCGCCTGATGTTCGAACTGCTCTACGGATGCGGTATCCGCAACTCGGAGTTAGTCGGCATCAATCTTGACGACATCCGCCTGAGCGCCGAAGCCATCCTGATTCGCGGCAAGGGCAAGAAAGAACGCTATGTGCCTTTTGGAGACTCGGTGCGCACCGGACTTGGCGGCTACCTGCCCGCGCGGCAACGTTTATTATCGGAGAAAAAGAAGAACATTCCCGCCCTTCTCATCAACCAGCGCGGGGGCCGCCTGACCACCCGCAGCGTGGGCCGCATCATCAAGAAAATCGCGGTCGCCAAAGGCCTCTCCCCTGATGTGCATCCGCACACCTTGCGCCACGCCTTTGGCACCCACATGCTCGAAGAGGGAGCCGACCTGCGGGCCATTCAGGAAATGCTGGGCCACGAACGCTTGTCGACCACCCAGCGTTACACGCAACTCTCCATGAAACACGTGCTTGCCGTCTACGACCAGACGCATCCCCGTGCGAAGTAACTTCTTTCCCCACCGGGAACCGCAGGTCCAGACGCAATTACTTCCGTAATTTGGAGTTATGGCCCAACCTTCCTACCATTGAGAGACTGTGTCTTTTCTCCCTGCGGAGAACTGTCCGCAGGAGGCGCCATGCGAAAGATCAATCACGAACTCTGGTTGTTGCTGTTCCTGGTGTTGATCGCCGCAGTCCTGAATTTTCTGGCCGCCTCCGAGCGCATGGCGCTGGTCTTCTATTTCCTGCCAGTCATGTTCTCGGCGTACTTTTTCGGGCGCCGCCACGCCACGCTCACCGCCTGCGCCAGCGTGGTTCTGGTGGTCCTGCTCACTTACGTAAACCCCGCGATGTTCAGCCGCAGGGCCGAGTTGCCCTTCGACAGCCGCTACTTCGACCTTACGGTGTGGGGAGGCGTGCTGGTCGTTGCCGGATACGCCATGGGCACGCTCTACGAGCGCAACCAGAAGACGCTGCGTGAAATGAAGAATGGATACGACAGCATGATGGTCATCCTGCAGCATGTGCTGTCGCACGAAAAATACAGCGAGGCGCACGCCTACCGCGTCTCGATGTATGCCACCAAGATCGCGGAGTCGATGGGACTCGATGCGCAGAGCACCGAAGACATCCGTACTGCCGCCCTGCTGCGCAACGTGAGCGAATTGGGAATCAGCCATGAGGTGTTGTTCAAGGCCGCCAACGTTTCTCACGACGATCTCCCGAAGCGCGGCAAACTCGACAAGAACGCCGCGAAAGCCGAGGCGGTGGGAAATACCCTGCAGCGCGCGATTCCTGTCTTTAATTCTCACCAGCAGCTCAAGAAAGCCGGCCAGACCATGATCGACGCACCCCTCGAAGTGCAGGTGCTCGCCGTGGCCGATGCCTACGAAACCCTGATCAGCGGCGGCGACGGCCGCAAACTCTCTCCGCAACAGGCTGAAGAGATCATCACCAAGTCCTCCGGCAAGAAATATGACTCGATGGTGGTGGACGCCTTCGAAAAAGCGTTTGGAGAGCAGGCGCGGGGCGCGGGAGCATAGCGGAACAATCCGCTCCCAGTGGTGTCTAACCATTCTGAATGCTTCGCAAACGGACAACCTCGCAAAGGCCGATCTGCGTCATTGATGTCACGGCGTTTGCCGGCGTCATGGTGGTCCTCGTGGTTGCGCTGTTGCTGACGGCGATGATGACGACCCCTCCCCATGACGGAGTCTCCATCGATCTGCCTAAACTCAGGCTGTTGCATTTCATGCCTGGCGCATTGAGGGAGGGTGCCATCGTCATTGGCATTATGCGCGACGGAAAGATTTACTTCGGAAATACTCAAGTCGCCGCCGAAGAGTTGCCCGCCGACATTCGTGAATCTCTCGGCCGTGGCGCGGAGAGAAGGGTCTATGTCCGAGCCGACGCGCGCGCTTACTACGGCACGGTTCGTGACGTTCTGGAGGGCGTTGGTGTCGCAGGAGTGGAAAATGTCGCTTTTCTGGCCGACCGGCGGCACGTCCCTGCTCCCTGATGCGTCGGTCCGTTCTTAGATGGATATCGGTTGTCCGCGCACCGCCGAATATAACGGCAGCACCCATCCCACCAGCGGCGGCGCCGTCAGCGTCCTCTCGAAAGCAAAATGCTTCCGCGTCACCGGCAACACGATCTCGCGGCGGTTGCCGAAATCTTTCTTGGCGTCATTGCCCGTGAGTAACTTCAGCCCAAGATCTAGAATCGGAGAAGTGCCGGGAGTTACAAAAACAAATCGGCCCTCTGGTTTCAGCACACGCTTCACTTCGCGGCAAACCGCCTCTAAATCATGGACAAACTCCAGCGCGCTGACCGCGATTGCAGCGTCAAAGAAGTTGTCAGGGTACGGCATAGACTCCGCGTCCGATGTCTTCAGCAGAGCGCGCACGCCATTTCGCTCCAAAGACTGAGTGACGGCGTCCGGCATGGTGTGAGGGTCGATGCCGTGCAGTTCCTCGCAACGCCGGCTGAGTTCAGGCAGCAGGATACCGCTGCCATAGCCAATTTCGAGTAGGCGGCCATAGCGCTGATTGCCGAGCAACTTCAGCACCATGCGAAAGCGCATCCGCGCAATGCTTCCCACCAGCGGACGATAGACCCAGTCGGCTTCGTCCACCGGGCTGGTCTTCACCAGGCTCTCGCGGGGCAGGAGTCTCATCGGTTATTCGACGTCAATCTCTTGCTTCACATTCACGGGCAGAACGACACCTTTGAACTCCAACCGCAGATGCCCGCGATCCTGGGGCCGAAAATCGAAGTCGTAGGTTTCACCCGGAGAGGTCAGTTGGCTCGCGTCTTTCAGGATCGCCTGGCCGGCGGGCAGATCCGCTCCGTCCTTCGCCCGGGCACGCCACTGCACAGGACCCCCTGGTCCGGTTAGGGAAACGATACCCACCAACGCGTTACTGATATTGATCACCCGTATACGGTAAGCCGTTCCAGTACGCCAGTGGATAGTTGCTGGCTGCTCGCTGCCATTTAGTAACGCGACCAGCGGATGGTCCGGTTCCGTGGATCGATGTCCGCCGCTTGCCCCGACCACGAAGATTGGTTCGGCATCCGCTTCGAACTTGGTCCCCGGCTCCATGACAATCAACGGTCCATAGAGTCCGCCACTCATCTGCGCTTCGTCATCCATGTGGGTGTGATAAATGAAAGTCCCGGCGCGTGGAGGAGTGAACCGTACCTGGAACGAATGGCCAGGCTCGATGGTAGGCGTGACGTCGTTGCCCCGCATTCCCCAACCCGCCACTCCGTCGTAATAACTTTCCAGTTCCATGCCATGCCAGTGCACGGCCGTGGATTCGTGCAACCGGTTGATCACGGTGATTTCCACCGGACGCCCGCGCTCCAGCACCACTGGAGGTCCCGGCAGAGTTGCTTCCCGTGGAATCAGTCGGTGCGATTCCTCCAGTTGATAAGCAAAGCCCGCCGGCAATCCGTTCGCTGCCGGTCGCTCCACCACCAGCAAGTGCAGCTTGCGAGTGCCTCCCTGCGTTGCATTCTTGGGGCGTTCTCCCGTCACGGTAATTCCGAGCACCAGGCCCGCCATATGCTCGGGGCCGTGCGGATGCGTGATTTGGTTGGACGGCGCCCCGGCGTTTGCCACCGTCATGATCGGTGACATGTGCGGCAGAATGTGACAGTGGAAGAGCCAGCGACCGGCGGCTGGATTCCAGGTGGTAGACATGGTGGACCCGGGCGGCATCAGTTCAGTCACGCCGGTGCGTTCCTGTCCGGGCGCGAACCTGTGATCGCTCTCCCCGTCACCGCTGCTGTCAACCCGGAAATATGAGCCATGCATGTGCATGGGATGGTTTACGTCGCTGGCATTGATCCAGCGCCAGCGTACCGTGTCGCCGACCGTATAGGTCAGGCGTTCGGTGTATGGCCATGACTTCCCATTGATGACCAGCACGTCGTTGGAGAGGGCCGGCACTGCCCGGTTTCGCCATACTCCGATCACGAAAACACGATCGCTGGCCACGCTACCCGGGGGATCGACGATGAAAGCGCCCGACAGCTGGCTATCCTCGCGGAACGGACGCCCCCGGTTCATCTCCCCGCCCGCACTGGCGAAATACTGGTAGGTCCCGGGAGTTCCGGCAGGAAAGCGCAGTTCCCGAGTCTCACCCTGGGGAACCTCCACCAGGTCCGTCGCATCTCCCGGATGCGAGTGCATGCCGTGGACAACCGCAGTCGCAGGCAGCAGATTGTGGATAGTGACGTGAATCTCCGTGCCCTGCGGCACGCGGATCTGGGGACCGGGAATTTGCGGAAGCTTCCCCTCTTCGGCCAGCGCATCCACTCGCATGAAGGGACCCGCGTCCGCTTCTGGATACCAATCGCCGGACTTAATCTCCAGATGAAGGGTCAGAACCCCGTGATCAAGAGTCCCCGCCGGCGTGCGGTTATCGTTGGCAAGAATTCTGACGGGAGCGGGAGGCGTCGGCGGTTGCTGGGCTGCACTTTTCGCCTCAACCAGTCCCAGACAGGCAAATACCAGCAGACACCCAAAGACGTGGTGAAAAGATTTCGAGCGCATACGAGTAACCTCGTTTCTGGGGTCGCGCTACCCAATACTATTCGAGTCGGATGGTCGTTGCCTATTGAATGGCCTTATGGAACTCTACTCTACGCTTCCTTCCGCAACTCCTCCCACATCCCCGCAATCCTCCCCTTCACCTCTGCTGTCAGCTTCTCATAGGCTGCTTCCGACGCCTCCGACTCCGGCGGAGGATTAATCGGGTCGCCGAATTTCATCTTCAGCGGCTTGAATCCCTGAAACGATTTTCCCCGCGGCCAGGCGTCGTGAAAGCCTTCAATCGCCACCGGAACAATCGGCACCTGCAGATGAATCGAGAGAATCGCCGCGCCCTTCTTGAAGATTCTGGGCTTGCCGTCGATGCTGCGCTCGCCTTCAGGATAGAGCATCAGCACGCGTCCGTGGCGCAATCCGAAGGCTCCGGCGCGCATGGCCGGGATCAGGTTGGCATCGGGATCGAGCACCACCACGCGCAGCCAGCTGGCCAGTTGCCGCATGAATCCCGAGCCAAAGATTTCACTCGTGCCCACCGAGAACAGCTGCTCGAAAACTTTCCACGGCACCAGGCTGGCGAGGATCAAGGGATCGAGAAAACTCTGGTGATTCGAAGAAAGAATGTACGGGCCCTTCTCAGCGGCAGCTTCTCGAGCCCCTCGACTTTCAAATGAAAACGGTCATAGGCGATCATCTGTGCCACGCGGCTCACCGTGAACCAGAAGGCTTCCGCAAACGGCTTCGGTTTTGCGAGCGCCAGTATGTCCGGATCGGTGGGATCTTCCTCGAGCACCGCCTTCCAACCGGCAAACTGCGTGCGCGAGGTTGCCGCGGATTTTCCCGACGCCGCACTCTCTCGCACCGTATCCACCAGCTCGCGGACGCTATAGATCTCTGCCAGCTGCGACTCCTCGACGTCTCCGCCGAGTTCTTTCTCCAGCGCCACCAGCAATTCCACCCGCTGCATCGAGTCGAGCCCCAGATCGAGTTCCAGGTTGTCTTTGGGATGAATCTTCTCGGGATGAGTGGTCGCCGCCTCGCGCAGAATCGGCAACGCCCGCTGCACCTCGGGTTGCTCCAGCCACGCCTCGTCTTCTTCGCGTCAATGGCTGCTCGGAGCCGATCTCCGCTTCGGCGGCTTTCCCCTGATTGGCCCGCACACGCTTCTCGATCTCAAAGCGTTTCAGCTTGCGGGTGGTGGTACGCGGCAGGTCTTCCTGCCAGATTTCGTAACTGCCAATGCGCTTGGTCGAAGCAATGTTCGCCGATAGGCCCTCGATGTCGAAGCGGATCACCTCTTTCGAATTGACGATCTTGCGGTGCTTCAGTTCCTCGAAATTCGGCACCACCACCGCGTGCAGATGTTCGGAAGTCGGATCGCCCTTGCGCGCTTCCAGCGCCATCACCGCGATTTCCTTGATATAGGGCGACTTCAGGTAGTGCGTTTCAATCTCTTCCGGATAAATGTTCTTGCCGTTGCTCAGAACGATCAGCTCTTTCTTGCGTCCGGTGATGAACAGGTTGCCGCCGCCATCAAAATAGCCAAGGTCGCCGGTGTGCAGCCATCCGTCCTTGAACACGGCTGCGGTCGCATCGGGACGGTTCCAGTAGCCCTTCATCACGACCGGCCCGCGAATGGCGATTTCACCCACCGCCGGCCCCTCTTCCTGCGGCTGCGGATCGAGAATCTTTCCTTCCACGCCTTTCAGGGGAGGGCCAACCGAGCCGATCACGTTGTTGTCCGGCGAAGTGGCGAAGGCCGCCGCCGTGGTCTCGGTCAGGCCGTAGGCCTGCAGAATGTCGATGCCCAAGGCGTAAAAGTCGCGTCCAATCTGCGGATCGAAGCGCGACCCGCCGGTTACCAGGTAGCGCATGCGGTCGCCGAAGGTGTCATGAATCTTGCCAAAGAAAAGCTTTCCCGGATTCCAGCCAAAGGGGCGCACCATGCGAGTGAAGGCCATCATGGCCTTTACTGCCGATTGCGCAAGTTTTCCGCGCTTGCCAATCTCTTTGAAAATGCGTTCGTGAATCAGGTAGAAAAACTGCGGAACCACCGCAAATGCCGTAATCTTGCGCTCGCGCAGCGCCCGCAGCAACTCGGTCGTATTCAGCGTCTCCAGATGGACCACCCGCGCGCCCTTCACCAGCGGGATCAGAATGTTCGCCATCTGCGACAGCACGTGAAACAGCGGCAGGACGCCCAGCAGGGCGTCATCCGGGCCGAGTTTGACCCAGCCGAATACGGCATTCACCTCGCCCATCAGGTTGCCGTGGGTCAGCATCACGCCCTTGGGATCGGCCGTGGTGCCCGAGGTGTAAAGCAGGCCCGCAATGCTGTCTAACTCCAGGTGCACAGGCGTGAACGAGCCCGGCCCGGCGGCGAAGATGCTATCGAGATCCGCCCTCGCCGACGGAGACGCCTTTCCGTCCATCAGCACCATCTGCGCCGGCAATCCCGCCGCGGCTTCTTGCACGGCTTTCCAGTGCTTCTGGTCGACAAACACCAGCGAGGTGCCGCTGTCCTTGAGGAGCTTGGCAATTTGCTCGGCATGAAACGCCGTGTCGAGGGGAACCGCCGTACAGCCCGCTGTCATGATGCCCAGGTAAGTGGTGACCCAGCGCGGATGGTTGTCGGCCACAATCGCGGCCCGCGTGCCCTGCGGGATTTTCTGGTCGCTGAGCCAGCGCCCCACCGACTCGGCCATCTTGCGCGCCTCGCCAAAGGTGTAGCTTTCGACCCGGTCTCCACGCTGGATTTCCAGCGCAATGTTGGAGGGATAACGCTCGGCACTCTCGAGAAAAAGGTCGTAAAAGGTCGCCATGGTCCGCCGGGAATCTTACATGAGCGGCAAGGGAAACTGCGACACTCGGTCCTTCTGGGATCATGTTTCCTTGAATTTGCGGGCATTGCAGCAATCCAGAATTTAAGGTTGTGTTGCGGTGCTAGCAATGCTAGCATTGATAGCATGGCCACGATCACCATCCGCCAGCTCGATGAGAAGACCAAGACTCGGTTACGGGTTCGCGCCGCCCATCACGGCCGTTCCATGGAAGAAGAGGCGAGGGAAATTCTGCGAGCGGCTTTGACATCTCCATTGACGGGCGGAAATCTGGCCGAAATCATTCGCCGTCGATTCGCGCCTTTTGGAGGCGTCGACCTCGAATTGCCACGGCGTGACTCCATGCGCCAGCCACCGAGGTTTGAGGAGTGATCATTCTCGACACCAACGTGCTCTCTGAGTTAATGAAGCCCAACCCGGATAATGGGGTCGCGGCCTGGGTCGGGGGGCAACCAGCAACAGAACTGTTCACCACCTCCATCACAGAAGCGGAGATCTTTTACGGGATCGAACTTCTGACCAAGGGCAAACGCCGGGATGGCTTGCTGGCTGCCGCGGAGAAGTTGTTTGAATTGGATCTAGCCGGACGTGTCTTTGGTTTCGAGAGCGATGCGGCGCGAGCGTTTTCAAGAATTGCTGCTCATCGCCGTGTATTGGGTAAGCCCATTGCTCAGGCGGACGCCCAGATAGCCGCCATCGCCCAGGTGCGACGCGCCAAACTCGCTACCCGGGATGCTGCGGACTTCGTGGCTTGCGGCCTCGAGATCATTGACCCATGGAAGGGATCGTAAGCCCAACATCGAACGGAACCGCCTTTGCCCCGTTCCCGCGTCCACTCTCCTCGCCCCGCATCTAATATGCTAGGCTTCTAGGGGATACCTGTCGGCCAACGGCCGCGCTCCGAAGGAATAGCGATTTGATCAACACTTTACTAGGCAAGGTTTTCGGGACCAAGAACGAACGCGAGATCAAGCGTCTGCGGCCGCGAGTGGCTGCCATTACCGCGCTTGAGCCGGAGATGCAGAAGCTTTCGGACGACCAGCTGCGCGCCAAAACCGACGAATTCCGGCAACGCATCAAGGAACGTTTAAGCCGCATCGCGGACGAGCCCGACGCCGATCCCGAGCGCCTGAAAGAGCTTGAAGACGAGCGCCTCGAAGCCACCAACGAGGTGCTCGACGAAATCCTGGTCGAAGCCTTCGCCGTAGTGCGCGAGGCCGGACGCCGCGTGCTCAACATGCGCCACTTCGACGTGCAGTTGATCGGCGGCATGGTTCTGCACCAGGGCAAGATCGCCGAAATGAAAACCGGTGAAGGCAAAACCCTGGTCGCCACTCTCCCGGTTTACCTGAATGCCCTTAGCGGGCGCGGGGTGCACGTGGTCACCGTCAATGACTACCTCGCCAAACGCGACTCCGAATGGATGGGCAAGCTCTACCGCTTTCTGGGACTCAGCGTCGGCGTGATCGTGCATGAACTGGACGACGAAGAGCGCCGCGAAGCCTACGCTGCCGACGTCACTTACGGCACCAACAACGAGTTCGGATTCGACTACCTGCGCGACAACATGAAGTTCGATGTGCACGATTGCGTGCAGCGCGTGCACAACTTCGCCATCGTCGACGAAGTCGACTCCATCCTGATTGACGAAGCCCGCACTCCGCTCATCATTTCCGGCGCCAGCGAGGAATCGACCGACAAGTACGAGCGCGTCAACCGCATCATCTCCAAGCTGGAAAAGGGAGAGGAACTCGATACGGCTCCGGGCGAGCCCAAAGAACTCACCGGAGACTACGTCGTCGACGAGAAGCACAAGAGCATCACGGTGACTGACATCGGCTGGGAGAAAGTCGAGAAACTGCTGGGCATCGGTAACATCGCCGACCCCGAGAATTGGGATCTCAAGCACCACGTCGACACTGCCGTGAAGGCTCATGCCCTCTACCATCGCGACGTGGAGTATGTGGTCAAGACCAAGGAAGACAATCCCCGGGAAAAAGAAATCATCATCGTCGACGAGTTTACGGGCCGCATGATGCCGGGCCGCCGCTGGTCTGACGGATTGCACCAGGCGATCGAAGCCAAAGAAGCGGTCAAGATCGAGCGCGAGAACCAGACGCTCGCCACCATCACCTTCCAGAATTACTTCCGCATGTACAAGAAGCTGGCCGGCATGACCGGTACGGCGGAGACCGAAGCCTCCGAGTTTGAGAGCATCTACAAGCTCGAGGTCATGGTGATTCCCACCAACATGACGCTGCGCCGGTTGGAGAATCCCGACACCGTCTATCGCACCGAAAAAGAGAAGTACTACGCGGCCGCCGACGAAATCCAGAAGCTGCATGAATCCGGGCAACCGGTGCTGGTTGGTACTACCTCGATTGAAAAATCAGAGCGCCTTTCCGAGTTGCTGAAGAAGAAGACCATCAAGCACGTGGTTCTCAATGCCAAGTTTCACGAACGCGAAGCGGAGATCGTCGCCCAGGCCGGACGCAAAGGCATGGTCACCATCGCCACCAATATGGCCGGCCGTGGTACCGACATTCTGCTCGGTGGCAATCCCGAATTCGTGGCCAAGCAGGAATGCGTGAAGAAGGGAATCGCGCAACGGCTGCGCGCCGCCCAGGGCAAAATCCAGGTTGACGTGGACGAAACCCAGAGCACCGTCTGGTATTACGCGGGCGACGAATACGTGGTTCCCACCGCCCAGTGGAATGAAATCTTCAATCGCCACAAACAAGCCACCGACAAAGAGCATAAGGAAGTCATCGAGGCCGGAGGGCTGCACATTTTCGGCACCGAGCGTCATGAGTCGCGGCGTATCGATAACCAGCTTCGTGGCCGCGCCGGACGCCAGGGCGATCCTGGATCCTCGCGCTTTTACCTGTCGCTTGAAGACGACCTGATGCGCATCTTCGCCAAGGAGTGGGTCTCCACTCTGCTGCAACGCCTGGGCATGGAAGAGGGCGTGCCCATCGAATCGCGGCTCATCAGCCGCCGCATTGAGAAAGCGCAGGAAGCCGTCGAAGCGCAGAACTTCGAAGCCCGTAAACACTTGCTCGAATACGACGACGTGATGAACAAGCAGCGCGAGGCCGTCTACGGCCTGCGCCGCCAGTTACTGGAAGGCGTCGACCAGAAAGAACTCATCCTCGAGGATTACGTCGGCGGCATTCTCAGCGATCTGATGGATCAGTTCTGCGCCATCAAAACCCACCCCGAAGATTGGGATCTGAAAGGTCTGAAGGACGCGGTCTTCACCCGCTTTGGCGTCGACATTCTCGCCGAAGGCGTGAAGCCGGAAGCGCTCAACCGCCAGGAGCTGGGCGACGCGGTTTTCGGCAAGCTCAAAGCCCGCTATGACGCCAAGGAAAAGCTGATCGGTCCCGATGCCATGCGCTATCACGAGCGCATGATCATGCTCAGCGTGCTCGACGGGCAATGGAAAGACCACCTCCTCAGCATGGATCACCTGAAGGAGGGCATCGGCCTGCGCGGCTACGGCCAGCACGATCCCCTGGTCGAATACAAGCGCGAGTCCTTCGACATGTTCGAAGCCATGATGCAGCGCTTCCAGGAAGAAACCGTCCGCTACCTCTACCTGATGCAGATTCTGGAGCGTCCGCTCGAGGACGGCGAGGGTGGAATCGCCGCACTCGAAGCCGGAATGCAGGGCGAAGGTCCGGCCGCAGGCGTGCGCGTCCCTCGTGCCGGCGACGGCAACGGCCATCGCCCCCCGCGCGCGGTGTCCACCTCCATGGATGAACTCGAAGAGAGCTTCCAGCGCAAGAAAAAACGCGAACTCGAGCAGGCCCGCATGGCGGGTTCGGGAGACTTCCAGCCGGTGCAGCAGGTCGTGCGCGATGGGGACAAGATTGGACGCAACGACCCCTGTCCTTGTGGATCGGGCAAGAAATACAAGAAGTGTCACGGCACGTAAGCCATTTCCTGCTTATATCGCTGCACGATGTACAGATTACTGCCGTACAAACTCTTCCGCGTAAGTGGGCCTGCATCCAACTTTCTCTTCCTTGCATCGGATAGAGTGTGGGGGGATATGGATGATCGCATTACGTCTGGTACGTCTGATTGAAAACCACTCCGATGAGCTGGTGGATGGGCTGCTCGCAAAAGTCGAACGTTCTTCCCGCACCGCCGGCTTGCGCAAGGTTCCGCCTTACGAGCTGCGGGACCGCCTGTACGAAATTCTGAACCATCTCAGCGAATGGCTTCTGACCAAAACCGACCACGACATCGCGGTTCGCTACCGCGAACTGGGGTCGCGCCGCGCCTCGCAGGGCGTTCCGATGGGCGATTTCTGCTGGGCCATCCTGCTCACCAAGGAACATCTATGGGAGTTCCTCAACCGCCAAGCCTTCACCCATAGTCCCATCGAACTCTACGGTGAGATGGAATTGCTGCGGCTGCTCGATCAATTTTTCGATCGCGCCGTCTGCTATGCAACCGAAGGCTACCAGGATGTGGCCCCTTTGCCACGGTCCGCTGCGGCCCACGCCGCTCATTAGTCTGCAAAGACGATTCCCGGAAGGGGTCAGCTCCAAAGCATCTGTGATCCAGTTCCTTGCGCATGCTTTTCCTCTGCGCTCACAATGTCCTTGTCAGAGTTAAGGAGGACCCCCATGCTTGCCCTCCGCTTGGTGCGACTCATCGAAGCGCATTCCGACGAACTGGCTGATGGACTGCTTCGCAAACTGCACACCTCAGACCGCATGCAGGACTTGCGGAAGGTTCCAGCCGCGGAGTTGCACGCCCGTTGTCATGAAATCTATCGCAACATCAGTGAGTGGCTGCTCCGCAAAACGGAAGTAGAAATCGAAACCGTCTATACCAGACTGGGCGCGCGCCGTGCGCAACAAGGCGTTTCTCTTGCTCACTTGATCTGGGCCCTAGTTCAGACCAAGGAACATTTGTTGGATTTCCTCGAGCGCGAAGGACTGCACGGTGGCGCGCAGGACGTCTTCGGCGAATTGGAACTCCTGAGGCTTTTGGATCAATTCTTCGATCGCGCCCTGTATTTCGCGGCCGATGGCTACGAACACGCCCTGCGCAAAGAAGCCGTGGCGTAAAGCGGGCTCTTGGTTTCCGGCATACGAAACCTGACGCCCGAAGACATAGCCTCAATTCCAGTGTTTCTGGTCTTCCCAGATCTGTGCCAGCGGCTGTTTCAAATGGCAAACATAGATGGCGTGATTTTCCTCCGCCATGCCCCAGTCGCTGGTGTGCATCGCGGCTTCTTTCACCGAGTCGCAAATCTCCCCCAGATAACGCGGCCCGTATTGAATCGTGATCAGCGTATCGCCCGTGAATCCCCGCGTTCCCCAGAAGTAATAATTCTGATGCCCGCTCAGCGCCGTGGGTAAACCGTAACTCGGACCAAATAGGTCGATCGCTCCTGCCTCACCATAATTACCCGCCAGAATCGCGGTCTTCGCGCGTTGCTCGGCGGGCATCCCGTTGTAGATCGCGGCTACCTGCCCCACCAGTTCCGGCCATCCAAACTGATCTCCCAGGAACTGCGGCAACGGTCCATTGTGATTGACCTCGGTCTTGCTGGGCTTCACGTGCAGTGTTTCCATGTACGCGACGTAACCTTGTGGAGACAGCAGGGGCAGTGCCAGCGGCGCAATCACTGCGCCCAGAGCCGCAACCACCACCACGATCGCCGCCTTGGGCCACAAGTTTTCGTGGGTCATTCTGCCGCGATCGAGCCAATTTTCGATCGCCACCGCTCCCCCGGCCAGCAACATCGGATAGGCTCCCGACAGGTAGTAGTCTTTCCCGTGCAGCACCATGAACTCCACCAGCAGCACCAGGTAAATCCAGCCTAGCAATCGATAGCGCTTTCCCCGGCCGAAGAAAAAGAACCACAGCCCGCTCAGCCACACCGGAAAGGTGATGGGATGCATCATGAAAATCTGTTCCCGGATGAAAGCCATCGGCCCCAGCACCACATTCTTGCCGCTTACTTTCACGTTGTGCAGGTCTTCGAGGGTAGGGAAGTGATGCTGCACCTGCCAGATGACATTGGGAAGAAAAATCAGGGCCGCGATCGCGCCCCCGATCCAGATCCACTTGTGCCCCAGTTCTCTTCGTTGCTCGGTGAGCACCACTCCCACCAGCACCGCCGATCCGAAGAACAGCATGGAGTGCTTGTTCATCAGGCCCAGCCCCGCGAGCACGCCGAACCAGATCCACAGGCGCGAATTTCCTGTCTGAATGATGCGGATGATTACGTAAACGCAGCCCATCCAGAAACATTTTTCGAACACGTTCATGGTCAGCAGGCTGCCGGTGCCGAGATACTCCGGCACGATGAACGCGCAGAGTCCGGCAAGCGCCTGCGCAAACCTGCCGCCGCCCAGCCGCCAGGCGATGAGGATGGAGAAAGCAACGATCCCCGCTCCCGCGATGCCGGCAATCGTGCGCAGCACGTGCAGCGATCCTCCCAACATGAGCGCGAAACGGGCGACGAAGGCAATCATCGGCGCCATGTCGACATATCCCCAGGCCAGGTTCCGCCCGCAATCGAGGAAGTAGAGTTCGTCGCGAAAGTAGCCGTAGCGCCCGCTCAGCAACACATGCAAAAGCAGAATCGCTCCCGTAAACCCGACAAAAATTCCCAGGTTCAGGCGCGGCGCCCCACCCGGCTTGGGAGTTTGCGGTGTCATGGATGGAGTCATTTCAGTCAAGCTGATCGTGCTCACAGAGCCTCCGGATACGTGCCATTTTCGGAGGCTCCAGCCCATGCTAGCAACGATGTTGGGACTTGGATATCGGGAGGCGGCACCACCGGGCTGAATCCAGGGACGAACGGGCCGCCCTGGTCCGTCAGCCGCAAATTGGCGAAGGTCTTTGCTATAACCTCTGCAGGATCTCTGGGTGCCGGTTCACGTATCTCCGCGTCCAGGTCTGCGGTCTCACCCGACTGCAGCACAACTTTGTACTCGCCGTGAAACCAGTTCTGCAACTCGCGGATGAAATCGATCCGCACCACGCATGACCGGTTCAGGCGCAGGAACTGCGAGGCATCGAGTTTTTCTTCCAGGCTGTCGATGGTTCCGCGGATGGTGTAAGTCTGAGCCCCCACGTGCAGGTTCAGGTAATTGCGCTCCGACTCTGCCCAGTCAATCTTCGCCAGCGGCAGGAAGAAGGCGCGGTCCTTTTGCTGTACCAGCAGCCGCGCCGGATGCTGCTGCCTGCGCTGCACCTCGGCCAGCAGATGCCGCAGATTGGCGCTGACCTCGCTCTCCTGATCTTTGGCCAAATGCTGCTTGGCGTCGGCCAGCACCTTGGCGAACCGTGCCTGGTCAAAGGGCTTCAGCAGATATCCGAACGCATGCACATCGAGTGCCTGGATGGCGTATTCGTCATGTGCCGTGACAAAGACGAATCTCGGGAGCGGACCGGGTTCAAGCGCGCGGATGACGTCGAAGCCGTCCATGCCCGGCATCTGTACGTCGAGAAAAACCAGATCGGGCCGGCTTTCGCGAATAGCGGTCACGGCCTCGCTGCCGTGCGCGGCCTGGCCCGCGAGAGTGACCTCGGGATCGCGTTCTAGAAAACGTATGATCTTCTTCCGCGCCGGCGCTTCATCATCGACAACGAATACTGTCAGCTTGGCCGCCGCACTCACGAATGAGCCGCCGCCAGCCGCAGCGGAAGGCGGACTGTGACCGTAAGCCCGCGCCCGCTCGCGTTCTCGAGCAGCAACTCATGCTCCGCGCCGTAAAGGCCCTCCAGCCGCTCTTCGGTATTGGAAATCCCGATGCCTTTCTTCCACTCCGCCTTGTTCAGCTCGGGAATGCCGGGCCCGTTATCGCTCACCTGCAACAGCAGGCGTCCGTTCTCATTCGCGGCGCGCACCCGAATATCCACGCGGGAAGACTGCGCGTCTCTGCCGTGGCGAATGGAGTTCTCCACCAGCGGTTGCAAAATCAGCTGCGGCACCATGGCCTGCGAGACTGCCGGATCGATGGCGAACTCCACCTGCAGATCGTCGCCAAAGCGTGCTTCCATGATGCCCAGGTAACTCTTCAGCATCGCCAGCTCTTCCTCGAGCGAAACTTCCTGTGAATTCGCCGCCCGCAGCGTCCGCCGCAACAGGTCGCTCAGTTGCGTGAGCATGACATCGGCGCGGTCCACGTCTTCGTGCATCACTGAAGAAATCGTATTCAGCGCGTTGAACAGGAAATGCGGTTGCAACTGCAGCCGCAAGTTTTGCAGCTGCGCTTCCGCCAATCGCGCCTCCAACTCCGCCGTGGCAATCTGCCGGTTCCGCGACTCACGGAGAGAATCAATCACGTACACCGCGCCCACTACAATCCAGAACGACAATACGTGATTAGCGAGCTCCATCGGATAGCGATAGAGCATGATGCCGTAATCGTATCTGCCGAAGCCGAATACCGGCGCCAGCAGACGGCGGCTGACCGCCATCAACGTGGTGTCGCAAACCGAGTAGGCCATCATCGCCAGCAGATTCAGCGGCACCATCTTCCACCAGTTGTCCCGCCGTATGCGCAGCCGCCGGATCGCCCACACCATCGCGGGCAGCAGCACGAACGCGGAATAGATGCCCGTGCTCTCCTCGAACACCCGAATGCCAAGAGTATGCGGATGGTTGCGCGCCAGGTCGTCGAGATAACGGTAGGCAAAGTTCAGGAAGCCGATGGCCGTGTACGCCAAAAATATCAGGAGCCAGGCCGTGCGCCCGCTCATGATTGCGTAACGTTCATTCGCAGATGAAGCTTTTGGCTGCATTGCCGGCAAGATTATCGCTCAGGTGAAGGGAAAAGTCCTAAATCAGCGCCCGCCGCTTTTCTTTCTGCTGACCGCCGCGAAAGTCATCTCGTTCGCCGGACTCCGCATCCGCCGTTTCCATGAAAAGAAGAGTCCTGCGTACGTATCGGTAATGTAATTCTTCGGCTCAACCCTCAGTTGTTTGGCCACCCGGTCAATCCAGCGTCCCGGACCCTCAATCTCGCCGAAATTCCCGATCGGCGTTTCATCCACCACCACATGTCCGGTTCCATCGCCCCACTCAGCTCGAAACTTTTCGTACCGAAAGGTCGGACGGTATCCCAGCGCATGCAGGATCGCATCCATCCTCGGCCCATCGCTCACTTCCGTCTCCAGCTCCACGCGCGTCTTGTGACGCCCGGCCCTGCCTTTCGATTTGTGCGTCAGCACCCACTCGGTGCCGTACTTTCGCAATCGCAGCAGTTCGCCTCGCCGTCGCAACGGTTGTCCCGGCAAATCGTAAAGCGTATTCATCTCGTGCGTGCGCCGGGTGATCAACCGAAAGCCGGCAAGGCGCAACTTTCGAGTCAGTGCGCGCACATCCTCCACCCGAAACTTGATTTCGATTTCTTTCGGAGAAACCATGGCTGATTCCGTAGAGACACAGCTCAGCTGTGTCTTCTTCAAGAAAACGTAGGCAATTTCACCAGATCGTCGTGCGGCACCGGCTCCAGCGGCTGTCCGGCTTTGCGCCAGGCCGCCAGTCCACCGACAATCACAAACGCGTTGAATCCTTTTTCCCGCAGCATGTGCGCCACCCGGGCGCTGGTCGCTTCGCGGGCTCAAGTACAGTACAGATAAATGTCCCTATCTTTGGGAAGCCTTTGCAGTTCTTCGTTCAGATTGTTCGGCTCGATCCTCACCGAACCCCGGATGCGCTCCGTGCCCGCGTCGTAGTAGCCATGGCTGCGCACGTCCACGATCATCACTTTGTCCGATTCTCCCGCCGCCAGTCTCTGCGCCAGTTCCTCCACCTGCACCCGCGGCACGATGCGGTAGACCCGGTGTTTCCGGTAAAGAAATAACCGGTAGACCACGTACCCGATCACCGCGAATACCAGCACTTCCTCGAACGCTCGGCTCACCACTTGAAATCCGTGGGTAATCGAGACCAGAAAATCACGAAAGACGAATCCCAGCAGGATGTAGGCCGATGCGTAGAGAGCCGCTCCCGCAAAATCCAGCCGCAGAAATTGCATGAACTTCATCCGCATGCTCCCGGCCAGGGGCGGAGCCATGGTGTTCACCCCGGGAATGAACTTCGCGATCACCAGCGTGATCTTGCCACGCTTATAGAACGACTCCGCCGACCGCAGAATGCAACTCTCAGGATTGGTCGAAACCCGGCAAAGAAACCCCAGCAGCGCCCATCCCATATGCCGGCCCAGAATGTAGAGCAGCGAATCCCCTAGCAACATTGCGAGGATCGCCAGGCCCATGACTACGGGAAGCTTGAGAAAATGCGCCGCCGCCGCCGCTCCCCCGGCCACCAGCGCCACTGCCGCCGGCACGGGCAATCCCACCGCCTCCGCCAGCACCAGCACGAACACCAGCAGGTATCCGTGATGGGCGATCGTGGTCAGCAAAGGATTCATGGCTGTCGCGCTAGACTATCTGGGAATTGGATGCGCCGTCCACCCCATCGCAGATTGTAGAGTTAAGATCGCAGATTGGATGCGAAACGGCCGCGCTTGACGCAGGTTGGCCGTGAGAGGTTTCTAAATCTACAATCAAGAATCGACAATCTGAAATCTAACGAGGTGTCATGTCTACTCGCCGCTACATTAACCTTCCCGGTCGCCCGGCATCGCTGCCTTTCAGCGACGCCGTTCTGGTCAACGATACGCTTTATCTTTCGGGGCGCATTGGCATCGATCCCGCCACCGGCCTCGCCGCCGCCGACGTCGATCAGGAACTACGCCTGCTCTTCGACGGCTTCGAAGCCGTCCTGGCCGCGGCCGGCACGACCATGGACGACCTGGTCTCCGTCCAAATCTATTCCCCCGATGTCTCTCTGTGGGAGCAGTTCAATGCGGCGTACGTGAAGCGCTTTTCGAGAGAATTTCCCGCGCGCGCATTCCTGGGGTCAGGACCGCTGCTGCTGAACGGCAGGTTCGAGATGCTGGGAGTAGCGGTGAAAACATCTTGAAACGCGGAGGGCGCGGAGAAATGCCGCAAAGAACGCTGAGAAGCGCCTAATCTCGCGAAAACTCGATGGGTTCACGATAGTCGTTCACCAGGCGGCGAATTCCGTCTTTGAGAACGACCACATGAAAATTAATCAAAAGCCCCGCTTGGATATCCAACAAGCGCATGTGAGACAGCAGTTGCGCATGGTCGACGGGGTGCAACTCCTCTTTGCACTTCAACTCGACTGCCACGCGCCCTTCCACGATCAAGTCTGCCCGGAATCCACACTCCAGTTTGACACTCTCGTAGATCACCGGAACCGCTTTCTGCTGTTCCACCTGCAATCCAAGTTTCCTCAATTCGTGCGCGAGACAAGCCTCATAAGCCGATTCCAACAGCCCAGGACCAAGTCGGCGATGAACCTTGATGGCGGCCCCAATTATTTTCTCAGTGAGTTGATTTGTAGGAATGTGAGGTGGCGAGAGTCGGATCGAAGCCGAAGGCATGATGCGAAAACTATGAAGGGGATCTTCAAGGTGAGTCGGTGACAACCGTCACAGGAAAGATGTTTTCTCCGCGTTCTTTGCGGCAGTTCTCAGCGCCCTCTGCGATTTAAGATTTGCCATTGAGGGTCGCCAACGGATGCCGTAACCCTTGCCTGAATTGCGCGGCTCTCTCTCCGCGTTCTTTGCGGCAGTTCTCGGCGCCCTCTGCGATTTAAGATTTTATTACTTCTCCCGAGCCACCACGTATTCCGGAGCCCACAACAGCGCCCGCTTGTACTCGCTATCCGGAAACGAACAGATGGCATTCCGCGCCAGTTCCGCATACTGCAACGCCCGCGCATTCGCCGCCTCGAGCGATCCATAGCGGTTCAGAATCTCCAGAATCTCCTCGTGCGTGACGCCGTCAAAGGCGCGCTCCCGCAAGATGGTCTCAATCGCCTTGCGCTCCGCCGGCGTGCAGCGCTCCAGCGCATGGATCACCGCCATCGTGACTTTGCCTTCGCGCAAATCACTCGCTACCGGCTTGCCCAGCACGCTTTCGGAAGCCGTCAGGTCCAGTACATCGTCCACAATCTGAAACGCCATCCCCAGATCGCGTCCATATTGCGCCAGGCTCGCCTCCTGCTCCGGCGTGGCCTTCCCCAGGATGGCTCCCATGCGCATGCAAACCGAGAACATGCACGCCGTCTTGCGGTAGATGAGATTGAAGTGTTCGTCGAGAGTAATCAACTGGCCGAGCTTTTCCATCTGCAGCAGTTCGCCCTCGACCATCTGCTGCGTCAAATCGATCAGCGTATCCAGGATGTGAAAGTTCCGCTCCTGCACCGCGACCTTGAACGCTTCCATGTAAAGCCAGTCGCCGGCCAGCACACACTTCGAATTCCCCCACTGCGTGTTAGCCGCGGGACGCCCTCGGCGCGTCTGCGCCTCATCGATGATGTCGTCGTGCACCAACGTCGCTGTGTGAATGATCTCCACCACCGCGCCCAACCGGATTGCGCCCCGCCCTTCGTAGCCAAACAGTCGCGCGGCCAGCAGTAACAGCATCGGCCGGATGCGTTTGCCCCCGCCTCCGCGCAGGTACTCGCCGATTTCCGTGATGGCCTGGACGCCGGAAACGGTATCGCGCCCGAACTCCCGCTCAATCGCCGCGAGGTCCTCCCGCAGCAACTCAAAAATCTCTTTCCCGTTCGTGGTCGCCGGTGTGCTCAACTCAGATCTTCTCAGTGTCCTCCGCGGAGTTCTCAGCGCTCTCCGCGTTTTAAGATTTTTCTCTGTCCGGTTTTCTCTGTGCCTCTGTGGTGAAGGTCTTAATTCGTTCTGTAATTCGTGAACTGCATATCGATCCCGAAATCCTTCGACCGCAGCAAGGCAATGATCTCCTGCAACGCGTCCCGATCCTTGCCGCTTACCCGTACCAGGTCTCCCTGGATCGAAGCCTGTACTTTCTTCTTCGAATCTTTGACCACTTTCACGATCTCGCGCGCTTTCTCGATCGGAATCCCTTGCTGCATGGTGATTTTCTGCTTTACCGTGCCGCCCGCCGCCGCTTCCAGCTTGGCGTATGTCAAGCCTTTCAACGAAATGCCGCGTTTCACCAGTTTCTGCTGGAAGATTTCGTTGACCGCCTTCATCTTGTATTCGTCGAGCGAGTGCAGCACAATGGCGTCTTTGCCTTCCAGTTCGATGTTCGACTTCGAATCCTTCAGATCGAAGCGCGTATGAATCTCCTTCAGCGCCTGCTGGATCGCATTCGACACTTCCTGCGGATCGATCTTGCTCACAATGTCAAAAGTATTCTCTGGCATAAGAATCGGAACTTACTCAGCGCCCTCCGCGGCTTTTCTCTGCGAACTCCGCGCTTTAGATTTTGTCTTCCTTCGCGATCTTTGCGGTAAAAGCTTTCGTCGCTACCTGTTAGATTCGCCCGCCCCAACAACGGTGCACATACCAAGCTAAATGGTGCCGGCCTTTTCGTGAAGGGAAAAGAAGCGCTGGAAGTTATCGGTGGTCCGCGCGCCCACTTCTTCCGCCGCCAGCCCGCGCAATTCGCCCAACTGGCGCGCCGTTTCCCGCACAAACGCCGGCTCGTTTCGTTTCCCGCGATAGGGCACCGGAGCCAGATAAGGGCAATCCGTCTCCATCAACATGCGCTCCAGCGGCACCTCTTTCGCGGCATCGCGGATAGTTTGCGCCTTGGGAAATGTGACATTGCCGGCAAACGAAATCATGAATCCCACGTCGAGCGCCTGCTTCGCGTGATTCCACGTCCCGGTAAAACAATGCAGAATCCCGCCCAATCCGCTCGGCGCCCACTGTTCGCGAATCAGCCGCAGACAATCCTCCCACGCGTCTTCACTGTTATTCGAAGGCCGGCAGTGAATCACAATCGGCAACTTCGCCTGCCGCGCCAACTCCATCTGCTTTACGAATACCTGTTTCTGCACATCCCGCGGCGAATGATCGTAAAAGTAATCCAGCCCAATCTCGCCCCAGGCAATCACCTTGGGATGCTTCGCCCACTCGCGCATCTTCTCGTAGACCGCATCCGTCGCCAGCGCCGCTTCGTGCGGATGGATTCCCAGCGTGGCGTACATGAAGTCGTACTTCTCCGCCAGGCGAATGCCGCAGTCGCAGTCTTCCGGCCCGTCGCCATTCCCGATGGCCACAATGGTGCTCACTCCGGCGTCCCGCGCCCGCGCAATCACC
The DNA here is from genome assembly GCA_963832635.1 of Terriglobia bacterium. Lineage (GTDB taxonomy): Bacteria > Acidobacteriota > Terriglobia > Terriglobales > Acidobacteriaceae > DATFTE01. The sequence continues at coordinate 59,245 of CAWHVH010000016.1, forward strand.
GCGTCGCGGTCGGAGTCAAACTGTTTGCCATCGAGATGCGCATGCGAATCTACGAACAGCCGTCGGTTGTCAGTCATCAGTCGTCAGCCAACCACGAACCATGCAGGAACGGACGCCTCGTCCAACGGCGCAAGCGGCGTCACTTCCCGGCCCAAGTCCGAGGTCTGACGTCCGACGTCCGGTTCACTTCAGTCTGGTCCCCACCGGCACATCTTCCAGAAACCCCGCCAGGATCGCCTTCCCGCCTTCGGGCGATGCCGCCACGATCATCCCATTCGATTCCAATCCACGCAGCTTGCGCGGGGCCAGATTCGCCACGATCACCACTTTCCTGCCAATCAGCGTCTCCGGCGCATACGACTCCGCAATCCCCGCCAGCACTTGCCGTACCTCGGTCCCCAAGTCGACTTCGAGCCGCAGCAGTTTGTCGGCCTTGGGCACCCGCTCTGCCACTTTCACCTGGCCTACGCGCAACTCGATCTTCGCGAAGTCATCAATCGTGATCTTGCCATCGGCGACTACCGGGGCCGCCGCCTGAGTTGCCGCCGCAGGCGCCACTGCCGGCTTCTGCTCCGCTTGCGCTTCAGCCGCCGCTGGAGCCCGTCCTTGCTCTTCCATCTTCTGCATCCTTTCAATCGCCGACTTGTCGGCCCGCGGGAAGACCGCTTCAATCTTTCCCAGCTTCGTTCCCAGTGGCAGCTGTCCCCACTTCAGATCCGTGAGCCGGAACTTCTGGATGTCGCCCAGCCCCAACTGCGTCCATATCTTCGCTGTCGCCTCGGGAATCACGGGATGCGCCAGCGCGGTCACAATGCGCAACGCTTCGGCGCTGGTGTAAAGCACCGTCGCCAGACGCGACCGGCTCGGTTCATCCTGCTTCTCGCCCAGCGCCCAGGGCTCGTTCTCGACAATGTATTTATCGACGGCCGCCACCAGTCCCCAGGCCTGCTCGAGCGCCCGGGAAAACTGGAAGTGATCGATCGCCGCGCCAAACTCCGCAATCACTCGCTTCGCGGTCTCCGCAATCGCCTCGTCCGCCTTGGTGCGCCCGGCCGTCGCCGAGGGATACGGCACCTCTCCGCCAAAATAGCGCGTGATCATGGTCAGCGTGCGGCTCGCGAGGTTTCCCAGCCCATTCGCCAGATCGGAGTTGTAGCGCTGCACCAGCGCGTCGAACGAGAACGATCCGTCCTGCCCGAATACGATCTCGCGCAGCAGGAAGTACCGCAGCGCGTCGTTGCCCAGCACCTCGAGAATGGTCTCCGCCCGCACAATGTTGCCGCGCGATTTCGACATCTTGTTCTCTTCGAACAACAGCCAGCCGTGCGCCACAATTCCCTTGGGCAGGGGAATGCCCGCCGCCATCAGAAACGCCGGCCAGTAGACGCAGTGGAAGCGCACGATCTCCTTGCCGATCATCTGCACATCCGCCGGCCAGTACTTCTCGAACTTCGAAGTGTCGGACGATCCGTATCCCAGCGCCGTAATGTAATTCGCCAGCGCATCCAGCCACACGTAGATCACATGCTTGGGATCATCCGGCACCGGAATGCCCCAGGAAAATGTGCTGCGGCTGATCGATAGATCGCGCAGCCCCGAGCGCACGAACGACATCACTTCATTGCGCCGCGTCTCGGGACGAATGAAATCCGGCTGCCCGGTATAGAGCTTCAGCAACTTGTCCTGAAAGGCCGAGAGCTTGAAGAAGTAATTCTCTTCATGCACCGTTTCCGTGGGCCGTCCGCACTCCGGACAAGGCGTCCCCGGCTCCGTCGCATCCACATACAACTCGTCGTACACGCAATACTGCCCCGTGTACGTGCCTTTGTAGATGTAACCGTTGTCGCGAATCTTGCGGAACAGTTCCTGCACGCCGCGTTTATGACGATCTTCGGTGGTGCGGATGTAGTCGTCGTAGGTCAGCCCCATCCGGTCCCACAAAGCCCGGAACTCGGCCGAGACCTCGTCGGTGAGCTGCTGCGGCTTTTTCCCCGCCGCCTGCGCCGCCCGCTCAATCTTCTGTCCATGCTCGTCCGTGCCGGTCAGGAAATACGTATCCACGCCCAGCATCCGCTGCCGTCGCGCGATCGTATCGCAGGCAATCGTCGTGTATGCATGCCCAATATGCGGACGCGCGTTGACGTAATAAATCGGCGTCGTGATGTAGAACTTAGTCATTGAGTCATCGGATCATTGAGTCATTGAGTCATTGAGTCATTGAATCATTGATCTCAAATCCTTCGTGTCCCTTCGTGTCCTTTGTGGTTAAAAGCTTTTCTCCGCGACCTTCGCGAAACCTCAGCGCTCTCTGCGTTTTAAGGTTTTTCAGTGAACAATCGAAAAATCACAAATCAACAATCTTCCGCATCGCCGCCTGCATGACCGCCTTCAACGGCACCCGATGCTCCGCCGCAATCCTCCGGCAGTCTTCATACTCCGGAGCGTAGTTGGTTACGGTCCCGTTCATACTGGCAATTTTCAACCGGACCTCGCCCCACTCCGTCGCCACGGTCACCCACTTCCGCGCCAGCGCTTGCCGCCGTTCGTCACGCCGCCGCACTCCTAGCGTCGAAGTTTCCGTGAACAGCAACTGCGTCAGCTTCGCCGCATCCTCCGGACGGCACAGCACCGTCAGCACCATCCCCGGACGGCTCTTCTTCATCTGCACCGGCACACCAAACGCATCGAGCGCGCCCTCTTCCAGAAGCCGGTCCATCACATACCCGAACACTTGCGGATTCAGATCGTCGAGATTCGCCTCGAGCACAGTCACCGTTTCCTCAGAGACTTTCGCCGCGAGCGCCGGCTGCGCCTCGCCGATCGTCAACCGCACCACGTTGGCATGCCCGGGAAAATCCCGTGTTCCCGCTCCGTATCCAATCTTCTCGACTCTCATCTCCGGAAACGCCGCAAAACGCCGCGCCAGCGTCTTCACAATCGCCGCGCCGGTGGGCGTGACCAACTCGACCTGCAATCCCGACGAATACACCGGAGCATCTTTCAGCAACTCGAGCGTCGCCGGAGCCGGCACCGGCAACGTCCCGTGCGCACACTTTACGGTTCCGCCACCGAGGTTCAGAGGCGAGCAGACAATCTCATCGACGCCGAGCGCCTCCGCACCCACCGAGGCACAAACAATGTCGACCATGGCGTCGACCGCTCCCACTTCGTGAAAATGCACGCTCTCGATCGAAGAGTCGTGAATCTTCGCCTCGGCCGCGCCCAGGTTCTCAAAAATTGCAATCGCCGTAGCCTTCGCCCGCTCACTGATCGCAGATGAAGAAATAATGCAGCGAATCTCCTTCAAGCCGCGGCCGTGTCCAGGTTCGCGGGGCGCGGCCGTGCCCTGAGCGATCGCCAAAGGGGTACCCGCTCGCGAACTCTGGCCTTCGGAATCATGTTCATGGGAGTGATGATGCGAATGCCCATGATCATGAGGATGTTCCTGAGGTCCGAGGTCCGATATCTGACGTCCGCTCCAGTACTCCTCCCGCGGCAAATCCTTCTCCCCATGCGCATAGACATCCACTTTGGTCGCCGCAATCCCGGCGCGCACCACGCGCGAAATTTCGAGCCTCGCGCCGATGTCCAGCGCAGCGACTGTCCGCTCCAGCAGTTCCGGAGACACGCCCGCATCCACCAGCGCCCCCAGAAACATGTCGCCGCTCATGCCGGAAAAACAATCGAGATACGCAATGCGCATAGAAACATCAGATAACCACAAAGGACACAAAGGTTCACGGAGGTCCAAACCCACCTGCCTTCGTGTACCTTCGTGCCCTTGGTGGTGAAGATCTTCCTTACTTGAGCACTTGAAACTTCATGATAGGGAAGCACTGCACGCCCCGTCAAACCTCCGTCCCATTCCGCTCTGCTACAATCACTCTTTTCTTCAACAGCTTAGAGGGCCCTCTTGTACCGTCATCTCGAACAGCGTCTTGCCCGCCAGGTGCGCGAATTTCTGCGCCGCACCTACGATCTCGAACTGCCCCGCATCGTCATCGAACAGCCGCCCAAGGTGGAGATGGGAGAATACGCCCTCCCGCTCGCTTTTGAACTCGCCAAGAAGCTGCGCAAGGCGCCGCGCAAGATCGCCGAAGAGATTGTCGCGGGAATCGGTCCGATCGAAGGCTTTGAAAAACTGGAACTTGCGGGCACCGGATACATCAACGCCCGCGTCGACCGTGCCGCCCTTGCTGCCGCCCTTGCGGCTGACCAGAAACCCAAGGCCGAAGTTCCCGCAGGCAAAATTCTGGTCGAGCATTCCAGCATCAACCCCAACAAAGCCGCGCATATCGGACACCTGCGCAATGCCATTCTCGGCGACACTTTCGTCCGCCTGCTGCGTTTCGCTGGACGCGACGTCGATGTGCAGAACTACATCGACAACACCGGCGTGCAAGTGGCTGATGTCATTGTCGGGTTCCTGTACATCGAAAAAAAGCAGTGGGACGAAATTGAAGAACTCAGCCGCCGGCCGCGCTTCGATTACTACTGCTGGGATCTCTACGCGCGCGTCTCGCAATGGTACGAACTCGACAAAGCAGAATCTGAAGACGCGTCTCGAAACCCTCCATGCCATTGAAAAAGGAGGCAGCGAAACCGCCGCCATCGCCGATCTGATCTCGGTCGCCGTCCTGCGCCGCCATCTCGAAACCATGGACCGGCTCGACATCGAATACGACTTCCTGCCGCGCGAGAGCGAAATCCTGCACCTGCATTTCTGGGACGCGGCTTTTGAAAAGCTGAAAGGCGCCGGCGTGCTCACGTTCGAAACCGGAGGCAAGAACAAGGGTTGCTGGGTCATGCGCAGAGCGGGAACCGGCGCGGAACCGGCAGCTGCGGACGCCTCGCCCGCGGCGCCGGAACAAATCGCTGAAGAAGACCAGAAAGTCATCGTCCGTTCCAACGGCACCGTCGGCTACGTCGGCAAAGACATCGCTTACCACATGTGGAAGTTCGGAGTGCTGGGAAAAGATTTCGAGTACAAAGAGTTTTACCGCTATCCCAACCAGCACGAGTGCTGGATCTCGACCGTCGAAGGCGAGCCCGAGCATCCCCACTTCGGCAACGTCAGCGAAATCTATAACGTGATCGACGCGCGCCAGTCCGAGGCGCAGAACACCGTGATCGAAGCCCTGCGCGGCCTGGGATACAACGCGCAAGCCGATCATTACACGCACTTTTCCTACGAGATGGTCGCGCTCACTCCGCGCTGCGCCGCTGAACTGGGATATCACCTCTCCGACGAAGACAAGACCCGCTCCTACATCGAAGTCTCAGGGCGCAAAGGCTTTGGCGTGAAAGCCGACGACTCTGCTCGATACTCTGATCGCCTCCGCCAAAAAAGAAGTCGACTCGCGTAACTCCGAGCTGCACGAACACGCCCGCGAGAAAATCGCCCGCCAGATCGCCGTCGGCGCCTTGCGCTACTTCATGCTCAAGTACACCAAGCCCTCGGTGATCGCTTTCGACTTCAAAGATGCGCTCAGCTTTGAAGGAGATACCGGACCCTACGCGCAATACGCGGTGGTGCGCGCCACCAACATCTTCCGCAAGGGAGATCTCGATCCCGAAACCTTTTCCGCCGAAGGCGTTGATTTCGCAAAGTATCTGACCGGCAACGACGAAATCTGGGAGTTGTGGCTGGCGGCATCGAAAACTTCCTATATCGTCGACCAGTGCATCGCGACCACGGAGCCGGCCTATCTCGCGAAGCACGCTTTTCAGCTGGCGCAGCTGTTCAATACGTTCTATCACCGCCATCCCATCCTGAGCGAAGCCGACGCAGGACGAAAGAAGTTTCTGCTGTCGACAGCAGCAGTCGTCCGCCGCGAACTGATTCGCGCGCTCGCAGTGATGGGAATCGCCGTCCCCAGCGTGATGTAGCCACCCCAACCCTCCAGCGACGATGCTTCACCCGTTTCTGAGCGCAGCGAGGGCGATGGACAAGAGTCTTACGAGTGACAATATCTGTAAGATATAGTTCGACGCCAGGGCCACTCGCTGGCCCTGTGGCGCGTCCGTGCCGAGAGGTGGCTTCCGGGCCGTCCGCGATCCCGAATGTCGATCCTGGGGCACCCTAGTGGCCCTAGGACGGCATTCCATGCGATCTTTCAGTCCGGTTTCAACTTCCCGCACCCCCGTGGTGTTTCCAAATAGCCAACAGTTAAATTTCACAACACTCCCAAGGCGGGAATCGACCTTTCAAACTTACATCCAAATGCGTCGTCAGGACATCTAATGAGGTAACTGGAAAGTGAGGTTTTGCTTGAAGAAACTTTACACTGTTGTCGGGCTTTTGCTCTTGACCGCAACCCTAGCGTTTGCCGCGCCCCCGGACATCCAGGCCCCGAAGATTCAACCGTTTCCCAAGACGCTGATCAATGCCCGCTATGTCTATGTAACCGCATATGACGGCGGACAATTCAACATCCACCTGCTGCCTGAAGATCGCCACGCGATCTCGGCGGTGCAGGATGCCATTCAGCATTGGGGACATTACATCGTGGTCTACCGTCCTGACCAGGCCGACATGATCATTGCCGTGCAGTCGCGGCCTTCGGAAGACGTGCTCGCAGTCTACGACGCGCGCCTGAAGGGATCGACCTACCTGTGGCGTGCCATGGGACGTGACGGCTTGCAGCAGGGTGAGACACCGCTGGTGACACAGCTCGAGAAAGCCGTGGATCTGGCAGGGAAGTAACGGGCCTCGGAAACAAGAGCCGCGGACTTACGCGGATTCATGCGGAGTTTTCATTTCATACGTTACTCTCCGTCATGGTCCGTGTAAGCCCGCGGCTCTTCGTTTTCGGACCTCTCTTCGCGGATCACATTCATTTTCACAGAGAGATCTTTATGACTTCAGAAATATCTGTGTGAAGATCCGCGCGAATCCGTGGCGAACTTGTCTCAGCCTTTCCGGGCTCCGGCAATCATCATTACCGCTCCCACCGCAACCAAAGTGCCGCTCAGTGCCGGAGAAATGTGCTCGCTGCTGTGGGTTTGCACGCCGATGCTGGCATCGCCTACCTTGACACCATGATCTTCTGTGTGCGGAATGGGCACGAAGAAAGAAATTACGCCCAGAATCAGAATGACCAGTCCGATCCCAAATAGAGCTTTCATCGATTGGCCTCCAAGCCATAAGTTGTGATACCCGAGTTTGAACAGCCTTGAGATGCCGGAAGCGGGAGATCGGCTGTATTGGGAAGACAAAGCGGCCACGGATTAACGCGGATCTTCACAGATTTCTCAAATTCTTAAAGACCTATCCGTGAGAATCCGCACCGATCCGTGGCCAGGTATTTCTATCCCGCGAAGTTTCTGGCGAACTCGACCAGGCTGCGCAGTGCGATCCCCGACGGGCCCTTGGCGATCCACGGCTTCGCTTCTTCGGTCCAGGCGGTGCCGGCGATGTCGAGATGGATCCACGGCGTCTCTTCCGCGAATTCTTTCAGGAACATGGCGGCGGTGATCGATCCGCCCCAGCGCCCGCCGGAGTTCACGATGTCGGCGATGGTCGACTTGATGCTCTCTTTGTATTCTTCATCGAGCGGCAGGCGCCACATCTTCTCGCCGGCTTTGTCGAGCGCACCCTTGAAACGCTCGTACATCTTGTCATCATTGGCGAAAATTCCCGCATTCACATATCCCAGCGCAACTACGACCGCTCCGGTCAAAGTCGCCGCGTCGATCAGGTGGGTGCAGCCGAGCTGGCGGGCGTAGAAGAGTCCGTCGGCGAGCACCAGGCGGCCCTCGGCGTCGGTATTGATGATCTCAATCGATTTGCCCGACATGGCAATCTGCACGTCGCCCGGCTTCTGCGCTTTGCCCGAAGGCATGTTCTCAGTAGCGCAAATAATGGCCGTTACTTTAATTTTCGGCTTGAGCAGCGCGATCGCGCGCATGACGCCGATCATGGTCGCGCCTCCGGCCATGTCGTACTTCATCTTCTCCATGCCATCGGCGGGCTTGATGGAAATGCCGCCAGTATCGAACGTAACGCCTTTGCCGACCAGTCCGAGCACGGGTTTTTCGGGTGCGCCCGCGGGCTCGTATCTCAGAACGATCAGCGCGGGAGGCTCATCCGATCCCTGGGCCACGCTCCAGAAGGCTCCCATTTTCAGATCTTTGATTTTGTCGGCGCCGTAGACTTCGCACTTCAGGCCCACTTCCTGCGCCATCTTTTTGGCGCGCTCGCCAAGCACCGTGGGCGTCATGCGGTTCGAAGGCTCGTTCACCAGGTCGCGGACAAAATTCTGCGATTCTCCGACGATGCGGGCTTCGTCGATCGCTTTCTGCAGATCGCCTTTGGCGACCACGGTGAGCGCCTCGATCTTCTGATCCTTGCGGTCGCTCTTGTAATAGTCGGGCTCAAAGTTGCCGACGAAGGCGCCTTCGACGATGGCTTTTGCCGCCTCTTCGGCGTTCACGCTCTGCGGAGCGGCAAAGGCGAAGCTGCGCAGGCCGCGCGACTTCAGCGAGCGCACCGCGGCTCCGGCCAGCCTTGCGCAGTTCGGCGGCGGAAAACTTCGCGGCTTTGCCTCCACCGACCAGCAACAGGCGCTTGGCTCTCATGCCGGCCGGCTTGTGCAGCAGCGTGGTCTCAAGCGGCTTGCCGGTAACTTCACCGCTAGCGATGACGTCTTTCGCGGCAGCCTGCACGGCGGCATCGGAAGAATCGACGAACACGTCGCTTTTGTCTTTTTCCCCGCGGTCAACCACCACGACCGCGAGACAATCGGTTTCCACTTCGGACGGATTGGCGGCAGAAAGATTCGTTTTCATAGTTCGTCTGAATAGTATCGTCGCCGGGCAGGGAAAAGCGCAAATCGGATTGCCGGATTTCCGGTTGAAGAAAAAACCTCACCACAGAGGCACAGAGACACAGAGGGAATTCTTATTAAGAACCCTTCGGGGTGGGGCGATTGCCTATGCGGAGATCCGCTGCGCTAAAGGCTAAGAGCT
>CAWHVH010000017.1:0-152149 GCA_963832635.1 Terriglobia bacterium
CGCGCCCGCCAGCCGGCCGGCAATCGTGCTGTGCCCGCCGTCCAGAAGTCTGCCGAGCAGGCCAGATGCATCGCGATCATTGCCAGCACCGCTCTTACATCGGTTGAGTGACTGGAGAAATACTGAGGGAGAACACTCAATGAGGGCCGCTTCGACTGAGAAGACGCGCAGGCCCTCCTTTTCTTCCTTGTCTCGTGCCGCAGGGAGCGCAGCACGAAGGTCCAACAACGATGTGCCGTGCGGAAGTTTGGTGACCTTATTGCGAGCTCGCGGCGAACGCACAACAAGCTGCTTCGGGACAGTCCAGTTACCACCGTGGAGGGAAAGTGACTGCTCCGGAGAGAGAGACCAGTTCTTGCGGAAACGCGCTTCCAGATAAGAAGCGGAGAACCGCCAGAACGAGGCGTACCATGCCGTGCTCTCCCCTTTCACTTCATCCGGTCGACTTGGGATGTACCAGCCCTTGATAATCTCCTGGAGAAAGCCGTTTTTTAGCAAGCGCTCCCGGTGGGTTCGAGTCATGTCCCGGGCCCGTATGGCGGCGGCGCCGGTAGAGTCTTGGAGTCTGTGCAGAATCTCTAAGGACTGCGCGAGTTTTTCCGATGGCGAAGCCATTTTCTGTCGTGTCTGCGTTAGCTTGTTGCGCCGTGCAACAATTAGCCTATTCTGCTGTGTTGTTATTAGCTTATTGTGTTGTATCAGTTTAAGCTTATCTTGTCGAGGGTTGGGGTAATCCCAACCTTTTTGACCATGGCCGGCAGGAACTTGGAACTCCAGCCAAAGCGCAATCGGTGAGTGCTGATCCAGCCTGCGACACTCGGCAACTAGAACCATCCCGCCGCACGAGACAACAGCCGCCCAAGCCACAGAGCAAACCTGTTGTGCTGCATCGAATAAGTACACCTGTCTAGTTTTTCGGGCCACTTCCAAACGAAGCAGCGAAAGCAGCCACGCATTCAGCGTGGGGCCATTTTTTCGCCGCCTCCGTTTTTGACATGTGGAGCAATCCCGTCTATGAACTGACTCACGAGTTCTAAGCGAAACCAGCCGCATACCGCAACCGGCGCTGTGAATCACCTTTGATTCCCTTGGTGAACGGGCGCTCGCCGAGCACGTCTTCGTTGTTCTGAGCGGAAGCTGCTTTCAGCCAGACGGAACTCGCCCGGCAGGTACGGGCCTCCCATCTCCCGCATTCTTCCGGCGTCTTCTCTATTTGCTCAGGAGTTTGCGCATGCCAGCCGAACTAAAGATTGTCGACAGCAAAATACAGAGTGTCCCTTATGACCCGCTACTGACGCCGGAACAGGTTGCGAAGTGGTTGAACACGTCCATCGATTGGGTTTGGGACCACTCATCGCGGAAGATGCCCTTGCTACCGGTAATCCGCTTTGGAGAGGGTCCAGGCCGGTCCGGAATTCTCCGCTACCGGGCAAGCAAGATCGAAGAATTCATCGCAGAACAAGAGCGATTTTCTGCAGTCCGCCGCAACAGATCTAGCCGTAGAATAGCGACACCCACTTGTTCCCCCACAGAAGAATGAGGAACGGATGGGAACATCGCACCAAAGGGGTTGGGTCAGACTGCGGGGCAAGAAGTGGTACGGATACTACCGCAGAACGGTGCTCAATCCGATCAAAAACGAACAGAAGATCGATACAGTTCAAGTAATCCTCGGCCAGAAATCCCAGCTCACAAAATTTCGGGCCAGGGAGCGACTGGAACAGGAGATCTCAAAACAGAACGGCCAGACTCCGGCAGGCCGTGTCATGAACGATGGCGCGGTCACCTTCGGGTGGTTCGTCCGCAATCGCTTCTTCCCTTTGAAAGAGGCCAAGTGGAGACCCGAAACTGCCAAAGTCAAAAAGCTGATCATCCAGAAGGATCTCATCGATCCATTCGATGGCACCCCTCTGGAGAACTTCGACCGGTTCACATTGCAAGTGCACCTCAACAAGCTGGGCGTCACGCGTTCGAAGGACAGGGTGCTGCAGATCAAGGCGTATATGAAGGATATCTTTGCTGAGGCGGTCGAACAGGATTTCCTCACGAAAGATCCTGCGCGCAAGATCAGCCCTCCGGCTCATTTGCGCGAGACGGACAAGACCACGCTCACGTGGGAGCAACTGCGGGATGCGCTCGCGGCACTCGCGCTGCGTGATCGAATCTTGCTGGAACTCGACATGACGAACGCCTTGCGTCCAAGCGAGCTCTTTGCCCTTCGCTGGAACTCCTTCAAGTACGAAGAATCCAGAATGAAAGTGGTCGAGACCGTCTACAAAGGCGCGATTCGGCCGTGGGGCAAGAACAAGAGAAGCCTCGGTTGGGTGCACCTGCCGAAAGAGCTGGCAGAAGACTTGTGGCTCTGGAAGCAGGAGTGTCCGGACGCTTCGCCCGATGCGTTCATCTTTCCGGACGCGAAGGGTGGGTTTATGGACACCGGCAATTATCGAAAACGCGTTCTGCATAAGCTGGCACGCGAACTCGAATTGCCGAAGCTCACGTTCCAGGTGATACGCAGGACGATTGCAACACTCGCTCAGAAGAAAGGAACGGTCAAGGATGTTCAGGGACTCCTGCGACATTCACGCGCGGCGACGACCACCGACGTGTATATGCAAGAGATCCCGGAGAGTGTGCGCGCAACCGTGAATGCGATTCACAAGGAGTTGAGAGTGAAACCGGAAAATTAGGGGGCAAACTGAAAATGTTTCTGCAATTTGCTGCCAAATGCTGCCAACCGATGGGTCAGCAAGTTGGTAAGTGATTGAAAATATGGTGGACCTGGTCGGGATCGAACCGACGACCTCTTCCATGCCATGGAAGCGCGCTCCCAGCTGCGCCACAGGCCCACTTTTGAAAGGTTCTTTCGAAGATCAATTCTCGCCTACCCGCGTGGGATAGTCAAACCTCCAGGCCGCAAAATGCATCTGGATTTGCGAAAAATGGGAAAATCAGTATTCTTGACAGCGAATCGAATGAAGCTGACCTCAGTTCTCAACATACGTTGCCTCGCCACGCCGCTGATATTGATTGCAGCGGCCATGGCGCAAACCGCACCCGCGAGTTCCGCGGCAGCTCCGCCGGTTTCGTACGCATCGGTGAGCCAGCTGAACCTTCTCCTGTCGCAATTAGAGCAGGCATCGCAGGCGACGCAGGCCGATCTTTCCAAAATGCGGATCGAAAAGTGGAAGGCCGACTCCGACACCAAACAGCAGGGGTTTGCAAACGTCGAGTCGATCCAGCGCAACCTGCAAAACGCTTTGCCGGAGATGATTGGGAAGCTGCGTGCCGGGCCGGAAGATCTGGAAGCGACATTCAAGCTGTATCGCAACCTGGATGCGCTCTACGACGTCTTCGGATCGCTGGTGGAGTCGGCGGGAGCCTTTGGATCAAGAGATGAATTCCAGACGCTGGAAAATGATTTGAGCGCTTTGGAGCGATCGCGGCGAGCCTTCGCCGATCGCATGGACGCTCTTGCGACTGCGAAAGAAGGGGAACTCGCGCGTCTGCGCACGGAACTTCACAACGCGCAGGCCGCGATGCCCTCAGCACCGCCGAAGAAGATTATTGTTGACGACAACGAGCCCCCGAAGAAAACGGCTCCCAAGAAGAAAAAGCCGGTCCCCAAGACGAAGCCGGCCGAGCCTCAGTCGCAGCCACCGCCGCAATGACCCGAGGCTTCGGACTGGCGGTGGTCGGACGCGCCTGCCTGGCTTTTCCGGGGATTTCCTCTGATTTCGGTCGAAAGCGGAGTATTTCTCCCAGGTTGTCCTGTATTGCCGCTGTAACTCCCTGAAACCACATTGGTTCCACTCTGGAACCCTAGACACTGCGGCGGAGTCTATGTAGATGGGGGCGGTTCCAGACCCAGGCTATTTTTGGGACACCTCGGCGGCTCGAAAATACCTATAATGAGGGTGACGCCATGAGAGTTGTGGCGGGAGCAACCACCTTGGGCGATCTCGCAAGCGCGTTAGGAATTCGGGCCGAAGAGTCGGCAATCGTAGCCGAGTTGAAGGCTGGGTCAGAAGAGGCGTACGCCTGGCTGATCGGGGAGTTTCACCAGCCGATTTACAGTCTGGTGTATCGCATGGCCTCCGACCCGGCGGACGCCGCTGACACCACGCAGGAAGTCTTTCTGAAGGTCTTCCGCGGGATGAAGCACTTCCACGGACAGTCCAGTTTGAAGACGTGGATTTACCGGATCGCGATCCACGAGGCCTCGAACCGCCGGCGCTGGTGGTTCCGGCACAAGTCGCGTGAAACCTCAATGGAGCCGATGCTCGGTGAGGGAGAGGCGGAGACGGGTGTAGGGCTGAAAAACCTTCTGGTGGATGGAGGGGAATCGCCGTTCGACTGCGCCGCCCACGAAGAAGTCCGGGCCCGCGTGGAACAGGAACTGCGCAAAGTGGCTGAACCGTATCGCACGACGGTGATCTTGCGCGACCTGGAAGACATGTCGTATGACGAGATTGCGGAAATCACCGAAGTTTCACTGGGCACGGTGAAGTCGCGGCTGACGCGCGGACGCGAAGCCCTGAAACAGCGCCTGGTGCCGTATATTCGCGAGGTTGGCGCGCAATGGGGATTGCAGGCTCCTGAAGAGCGTAAACAGAAGCCGCAAAAACACCCCCGAGGTTCTTCGGATGGTAGGCAAGTTGAGGTGATGTCATGAAGTGCGCACAGTCCAAGTCGCTGTTTTCGTCCTACCTGGACGGTGCTGTGACTGGCACGCAGATGCATGCTCTAGCCCAGCATCTTGAAGCCTGCGACGCTTGTAATCAGGAATACGTATTGCTGCAGCGAAGCCAGCAGTTGCTGGCGAAGGTGGGGCGAAGGAAAGCCCCGGCGGATCTGGCTTTGAGCCTGCGTCTGGCGATATCGAGGGAGGTTGCGCAGCGAAGGGGCTCTTCGTGGCAGGGCCTGCAGGTTCGGCTGGAGAATGCGTTGAACGCCTTTGCGGTTCCGGTTACCGCCGGCCTGGTGGCGGCAGTCGCGATTTTCGCGTTTCTGATTGGCTCCCTGGCCTTGCCCTTGCAGGCCAACCACGATGATGTGCCGTTGTTGTTGAACACCGCACCACAACTGCAGCAAACCGCCTTTGGCACGACTCTCGATTCCATCAACGACGACTCGCTGGTGATTGAGGCTTATGTGGATTCGAATGGCCGTGTCCAGGACTACCGCATTCTCTCGGACGCGAAAGGAACGAAGGAGTTGCTGCCGCGGGTGAAGAATATGCTGATCTTCACCACGTTCCAGCCCGCCACGTCCATGGGACGGCCGACTCCGGGACGCGCGGTCCTGTCGTTCTCCAAGATCAACGTGAAGGGATAGGATCTTCCAGCGGCCGGGCTCTCGACCGCTAGAAGATCCCCGGTCGCGGTTTGACCCTCCGCGGGGAAACCACTTAAACTGACACCGTAATCCACAGCTCAACCCAGCCTTGGCAGGAGGCTTTCCCTGGTTCTCAGGCTTCGACGTGCGGTCGGTATGGCGTTGCTCGCCTTGCTGGCACAGGTGTCTAGCGCGCAGACTCCCAAAGTAGCCCTCGATACCAGCGAAACCCTGTTCACCGTGTTCAGCGCCATGAACCTTTGCGGATATGACCGGGACCTGAACATTTCCGATCCTATTCGAAAAGAGATCCGGGGTGAGACCGCAAAGGCGGCAGACAGTTCGGCCGACGCCAAAACTGCGTCCGAGGCGATGTGCCAGTTTTACAAAGATCACGAGCAACCGGAGACCTGGCGCACACTGTCGCAATACGTCTCTCTTGCGCTCTACGTGAACCCGGTGCCGGCGTTCACCATCCGGGTGCGAGAAGCCGACCTTCCTCCCGATGCCAGCTACGTGCAGGGAATTCTTCCGCTGCTGCAAAAGTTCTATGAAACGGCGGGAGTCAACAACATATGGGAGCGGCATCGTCAGGAATATGACGGGCTGACCGAGCGCTACCACGCGCCGCTGGCGAAGATGCTGTTTGACACCGAGGTGTATCTCAAGTTGCCCTCCGCGGGTTATCTGGGACGAAGTTTCACGGTGTACCTGGATCCGATGGGATCTCCGGGAGAAACCAACGCGCGCAATTACGCCTCCGACTACTACGTGGTGATTTCACCCGGGGCATCCGCCGGGCTGAAGATGGACGAAATCCGGCACACCTACCTGCATTACCTGCTCGATCCGCTGGCCCTGAGATATCCCACGGGTACGAAGCGCCTGGAACCGCTGCTCGATTCGGTGAAAAACTCTCCCATGGATGAGAGTTTCAAGGACGACATCTCGCTGTTGCTGACCGAGTGTCTGATCCGCGCGATTGAAGTCCGCACCTCAACCGGGAAGCCGACCGAGGCCGAGCGCGAGCAGGCGGTGAATACCTCGGTGGCCCAGGGCTTTGTTCTGACCCGTTACTTCTACGATGCGCTGAAGCAGTTCGAAAAAGATCCAGCGGGACTGCGAAACTCGTACGGCCAGATGTTGACGAACATCGACCTGGGGAAGGAACAGAAGCGGGCGTCGCAGGTTCAATTCGCGAAGACCGCCGACCCGGAACTGCTGCACCTGTCGCGGCCGTTGGAAGGCAAGTTACTGAGTACAGCCGAGCAGAAGCTTTATGCGGGTGACAGCGCGACCGCGCAAAAACTGGCGCAGCAGGCGCTGGATGAAAAGAGCGAGGATCCCGGACGAGCCCTCTTCATTCTGGCCCAGGTCGCGACCATGAATCGGGATATGCAGGGGGCGAGGACTTATTTTCAAAAAGCGCTGGGGGCCACGCAGGAGCCGAAAGTGGTGGCCTGGTCGCATATTTATCTGGGAAGAATTTTCGATTTGCAAGAGGATCGTGCCGCGGCTCTCGACCAGTACCGGGCTGCCATGACCGCCGGGGCATCGTTGCCGGCAGCCAAAGCCGCGGCGGAACACGGTCTGCAAAAACCCTACGAACCACCCGGCCATTCGCAGTAGGGATTGGTTCGAGCGACACTGATTTACGATCTCAAGATCGCAACTAAGGAGACCTCATGAAGCGAGCAGCAATGATCATTGTGGTGCTGGCGCTGGCAGCCGGAGCGTTCGCGCAGCAACCCGCCACCAAGAACCCGCCGGCGGCCCAGCCGGCTACCGAACAGCCGGCAGCGCCCCCTCAAGGGAAGCGTCCTCCGCAGGCCAAGACGCAACCGGAGTTCGACGCCTACAAAGCGGCGGCGGCCAACCAGGATCCAAATGCACTTTCAAAGGCGGCCGATGATTTCGCGACGAAGTTCCCCGACAGCGAACTGCGCGTCATCCTCTACAAGCAGTCGATGCGAGCCTTCCAGCAGGCGAACGACGGCGACAACATGATGGAGACCGGACGCAAGGTGCTGAAGATTGATCCGGATGATCCCGAATCGCTGGTGGGCGTGGCGGAAGTGCTCGCCGAGCGCACCCGGGACACCGACCTGGATAAGGATCAGCGCTACGACGAAGCCATGAAGCTGGCTCAGCACGCGACCGAAACCGTGGATACCGACATCGCGGTGCCCGCGGGCACGCCGCCCGACAAGATTGATGCTTATAAAGGCTTCCTGCGGTCCAGCGCGTATTCCATCATGGGCACGATCCAGTACAACAAAGGGAAGTACGCGGAGGCCGAGAGCTATTACCGCAAGTCCATTGACGCCTATCCTTCTCAGCCTGATCCCGTGGCGGTACTGCGCCTGGCGTTGTCGTTGGACAAGCAGGACAAGTATCCGGACGCCTTAAAAGAGGCGAATCACGCGGTAGAATTAACCCAGGACAGCACGAACATCGGGAAACTAGCCCGGCAAGAGCGGGACCGACTGGCCAAGCTGACCGGCGGAACGGCTCCTGCTACGCCTTCCAAACCCCCCGCCGGAGATGCTCCCCCCAAGAACTAGCCGGAAACGGTGGAAACGCGCCTGATCCGGCGCGCCGGGCGAGACGGATCGCGATCGGCAAGATTGTGGTGGCGAAGAAGAAGGCTTCGCCACCGTCTTCAACCATGAAACCAAGGGACATTGCGTTATTGGAAGAAACCCTGGAATACCGGTTCCGGCGTCGCGAACTCCTTGAACAGGCTTTGACTCACAGCTCGCAAGCGCGCGAGCTCGAAGCTCTGAAACCGGCAGACTCTGGCAGGATTGGTGACAATGAGCAACTGGAATTTCTCGGCGACGCGGTACTTTCCCTGGTAACTACCGAGGCATTGTTCCAGCGCTTCCCCCAGTTTCGCGAGGGCGAACTCTCGAAGCTGCGCGCTCACCTGGTAAGCGAGAAGCATCTGATTCGAGTAGCCGAGCAATTGGAGATGGGCGCCTACCTGCACCTGGGACGGGGCGAAGAAAAAAGCGGCGGGCGGGGAAAGACAGCCTTGCTGGTCGATTCGCTCGAAGCCGTGCTGGCTGCGGTGTACCTGGACGGCGGAATCGATCCCGTGCGGACATTCATTCTCGGACGGATCGTGGAGCCTGAACTGCAACTGGTGTTGGCCAACGGCAGCAGCCTGCCGGTAACGGATTATAAGTCGGCCTTGCAGGAAACTCTGCAAGCTGCGGGACGGCCCCAGCCGTTTTACGTTCT
Organism: Terriglobia bacterium; assembly: GCA_963832635.1. GTDB lineage: Bacteria > Acidobacteriota > Terriglobia > Terriglobales > Acidobacteriaceae > DATFTE01. Next base: position 8,584 of record CAWHVH010000017.1, read on the forward strand.
GGTCAAGGAACTGGGCCCCGAGCACAGCAAGACATTCACGGTCGAGGCGCGCCTGCAGGTGACCGATTCGCAGGGCAAGCCTGAGTTTGTGGGCCGAGCGGAAGGGTCGACGAAGAAGACCGCGGAGCAGGGCGCCGCTCGCCAGGTTCTCGAATACCTGGCAACTCTTCCACCCGCCACCAATGGCAAAGGCCAACGCAAGAACCACGCATAAAGGAAATCTAGAACCGTGTTGATATCCGTATGGCAGTAACCAGCAACCCGCAGTCCGATTGGTCGATGTCTCTACAGTCCCTCCTGGCTACTGTGGTTATCGCCGTCTTTGTGATCACCTTCATCGTCCAGGCTTTCCAGATTCCGTCGGAGTCGATGGAGAATACCCTGCTGATCGGAGATTATCTTCTGGTAGACAAATTTCGCTACGGAGGCAGCACCGCCTGGGATCACGTGATGCCGTACCGGCCGGTGGAGCGGGGAAATATCATTGTTTTCAAGTACCCCATCAACCCGACGGAGCATTTCGTAAAACGAGTGATCGGCGTTCCGGGCGACCACATCCGGCTTATCAACCGCCAGGTGTACATCAATGGCAAGCCGTTGCAAGAGCCCTACGTCCATTACACTTCGCTCGTTCATGACAGTTTCCGGGATGACTTTCCCCGGCTCAACGTGTCCGAACCCGGCCTGGAAGGACAATGGTGGCTGCAGATGCACAAACTGGTCGAAGATGACCAGTTAATCGTCCCCGAAGGCTATTATTTTGTGATGGGAGATAATCGGGACGAAAGCCTGGACAGCCGCTACTGGGGCTTTGTGCCGAGGCAGAACATCGTCGGGCGCCCGCTGCTGATTTACTGGTCGGTGCGCGATCTCGAAGATGAAATGCCGGGCACGCCCGCCGCGGGTGATAAACTTTTCCACTTCGCCTACGCGATCACTCACTTGTTCCAGATTACCCGCTGGGACCGCACATTTCGATTAGTCAACTAAAGGGCGGAGACGCCCGGGACGGGACAACTTCTAGTGGCTAAGAAAGAAATCATGCTGGCAGAAAAGCCGCGCGAAACCACAGTTGAGTTTCTGGCGTCACTCGCCGCGGTACTGGTAACCGGGCTTTTCATCATCACCTTCATCTTGCAGGCCTTCGAAATCCCTTCCAGTTCCATGGAGAATACCCTGCTGGTCGGTGACCATGTTTTCGTGAACCGCGAGCAGTTTGCGCCGCCGACCCACTGGCTGGGTCCGCTGCTCCGCTACCGCGAGGTCCACCGGCAGGACATCGTAGTTTTTCTGTCGCCCGCGGAACCGGGATTATATGTAGTGAAACGCGTGATCGGCACGCCCGGAGACCACATCCATCTTCGGGATGGCGTGGTATATCGGAACGGTGAAAAGCTGGATGAGCCCTACGTGATCCACACCGGTCCGGAAAGATACGACCCCTACCGGGATAACTTTCCAGCGGTCGCTCCCGCGGACTACAACAATCTCTACCCTGACTGGGAAGACAGCATGAAGCAGTACATCCAGGGCGATGACATCGTGGTTCCCCCAGACAGTTACTTCGCGATGGGCGATAACCGGGATGTGAGTTACGATAGCCGCTATTGGGGATTCATCCCCAGGCAGAACGTAATCGGGCGGCCCATGTTTATTTACTGGTCATTTGAAACGCCTCAGGGCCAGTACTTACAGAAAGAATTCAGCCAGCGTCTCGGTTTTCTGGCACATGTGGTCATTCACTTCTTTGATGAGACTCGTTGGCGGCGAACGTTCAGGGTGGTTCGTTGAGCTTTTTACGGTCCAGGCGCGGGTTGGTGGTAGCTGGCGTGGTGGTCGTACTCGCCCTGTTCCTGATACGGCCGGGAGCGGAGCGGCTGCGCTCCCGAATCGCAGGGTCCATCAGCAGCGCGGTCGGGCGCCAGGTGGAGATTGGATCGGTCAGTGTCCATCTTCTGCCGCAACCAGGCTTTGATCTTGGCAACTTCGTAGTGCACGACGATCCCGCTTTCAGTGCCGAACCCATGCTGCGTTCGGACGATGTCACGGCGGCGTTGCGGGTGAGTTCGTTATTCCGGGGACGGCTGGAGATTGCGCGCCTCAACCTGACCGAACCCAGCGTCAACCTGGTGCGGAACAGCTCAGGCCACTGGAACCTGGAGAATCTTCTGGAGCGCGCGGCGAAGACACCCGTGGCCCCAACCAGCAAGGCTACGAACGAAACGCGCCCTGCGTTTCCTTACATCGAGGCGGATCGCGGCCGTATCAACTTCAAGTTCGGGGCAGAGAAAAAGCCGTACGCACTGACCGATGCCGATTTCAGTTTCTGGCAGGAATCCGAAAACGCATGGGGTATGCGAATGAAGGCGCAGCCGGTGCGCACCGATTTCAATCTGTCTGACACCGGCACGCTGCGGGTGAACGGTACGTGGCAGCGAGCAGCCACGCTGCGGCAGACGCCGCTCCAGTTCACTATGGAATGGGAACGGGCGCAGCTGGGACAACTGACCAAGTTGATTTCGGGGTAACGACAAAGGTTGGCGCGGTTCGGTAATCTGGTCCGCGACCCTCGCCGGCACTCCCGGAGACCTTGGCGTTCACACGGAAGCCTCCGTCGATGATTTCCGCAGGTATGACATTCTGGGTGGTGGGAGTTTGAGACTGGCGGCAAAGTGCGATGGACGTTACCACTCGGCGGACCGGCAAGTGTCCGACATTCTTTGCCATGCGCCGGTGGGCGAGGGCTCTCTCGCCATGAATGGAAGCCTGAACGCCACAACCGGAGCGTCAGACTATCAACTCGCACTCACGGCGCAGGATATACCGGCGCAGTCGCTCTCCGCTTTCCTGCGGCATACGAAACAGAACGTTCCCGACGATCTGGCCGCTGTAGGACAACTGAACGGCGTGGTGCGGATTGAGGGGAGGCAAGACGGATTCACGTGGTCAGGCGATGGGCAAGCCATTGGTCTCCACGTGGAATCTCCATCGGCGAATACGACAGTCTCGCTGGACAGCATTCCTTTTAGTTTCGCTTCGGGCTCGTCCCCGGAACTCGGCACCGGATATTCGCAAGGACGAAAAAAGATCGCTCAGGCCGCTCCTCCCGGCAACCGCATCGACATCGGGCCCTTTGAACTGCCACTCGGAAAGCCCTCACCGGCACTTGTGCAAGGTTGGATGGCACGGTCCGGCTATGACTTACGAATCACGGGAGAGACGCAGGTACGCCGGCTGTTGCAGGTGGCCGGAATGTTGGGGTTGCCGGCGCCGCATCCTGCGGCTGATGGAAGCGCCAACGTGGATTTGCAGGTCGCAGGCTCGTGGTCCGGTTTTGCCCCGCCCAAGATCATGGGGAAGGCTCAGCTGCAAGATGTTCGAGCCGAGATTCGCGGCATGAATGCGCCGCTCGAGATATCTGCAGCCAGCCTCTCTCTCGCCGCAAATGAAGTTACGGTGCAGAACCTTGTCGCGGCGGTGGGAAGTACGTCCTGGCACGGGTCGTTGACCATCCCGCGGCCGTGCGGCCTCCCCAGTCTGTGCTTCATCCATTTCGATCTGCACGCCGACCAACTGACGACAGACCAGCTCAACCAGTTGCTGAATCCTCACACCGTGAAGCGCCCCTGGTACCGGTTCTTGACCGCCGATTCGCGAGCGAGCTCGTCGTATTTTCTGAGAGTCCACGCCGCGGGAAGAGTTACCGCAGATCGAATATCGATTCGCAACCTGGTGGCGGCGAAAGTATCGGCCGACGTTGCCCTTGAGAATGGGAAAGTGACCGCGTCTGATTTGCGGGGAGACATGCTTGGCGGCAGACATGTCGGAAGTTGGACGGGCGACTTTATGGCGAAGCCTCCCGCCTACAGCGGCAGTGGCAAGCTCGAGCACATCGCGCTCGGGCAACTGTCAGAAGCGATGCACGATGGCTGGATTACGGGTACGGCCACGGCAAGCTATCAGGCCAAGGCCGCGGGACTGTCGACTTCGGAATTGTTCTCTTCCGCCGACGCAAGCGTGCAGGTGGACGCGCACGACGGAACCTTGCCGCACATTGAACTTGGCGCGCAGTCGGGCCCGCTGCACATGCGGCACCTGGACGCAAAGCTGCTCTTGCGCAACAGCGCCTTTGAGATCAGCGACGGGAAACTGGAGACGCCAGGCGGCACTTACCTGCTGAGCGGCACCGCATCTCTGAAGCGGACCTTGGACCTGAAGCTGGCACGCAGCGGTGCGCAGGGGTTTAACATCACCGGAACGCTGACTCGGCCGCACGTAGCTCCCGCGGCAGCGCAAGAGACCGCAATCGCCCTCAAACCATAGATGGGTTATGGCGCGTAACCCGGTCCGCGAAGAACCTTGCCCGGCATGGCCCCCGTCATCTTTCCCTGATCAATCACCGGTACTCCGTTGACCATGACATACTCCATACCCTGGGAGAGTTGATTGGGGTTCTCGAAGGTCGCGACATCTTTCACAGTATCGGGATCGAAGATCACGACGTCCGCCCACATTCCTGCTTTCAGCACGCCGCGATCGGTGAACCGCATGCGTTGCGCCGGTAAGGCCGAGAATTTCCGGATCGCATCTTCCAGAGTGAGCTTATGCTCCTCGCGAACGTACTTCCGCAGAATTCGGGGGAAGGTTCCGTAAGCCCGTGGATGCGGATGCTCCTGGCCGAGAATCCCTTCGGGAGAGGTACCCGAGGAATCGTTGTCAATCGACACCCAGGGTTGTTGCAAGGCAAGAACAACGTCAGGCTCGGACATTCCGAAGACCGCAACTCCAGTGGCCGCGTTGTCCTGAATAAGCAGGTCGAAGAGCGCATCCATGGGATCTTCCTTCCACAGCTTGGCGACTTCTGAAAGACGCTTGCCTTGCAGCGGCAACAGCTTGGGATTTTCAACCACGCCGATCAGAACGGCTTCCGGGCCGGGAATCTCCTGCCATTCGTTGTCCCAATCTTTCGAAGGAGTGTTCAGATCTTTGCGGATACGGGCACGCGTTGCTGGATCTTTCAGGCGCTCGATCAACTTGGCATCTCCGCCGTCGTGTGCCCAGGGAGGAATGAAGGCCGACATGCTGTTGAACCAGGCGGTGTAGGCGTAGGTGTTGGCGCTGACGTCTATCCCCTGTTTGCGGGCGGCGTCAATCCTGGCAACGACTTCGGGCATGCGCCCCCAATTACTCTTGCCGGCAACTTTGAGATGCCAGATTTCTACCGGGATATGCGCTTGTTTGCCGATTTGCAATGCTTCGTCAATCGCCTCGAGCACTGAGTCGCTCTCGTTGCGCATGTGCGTGGCATAGATGCCGCCGAAGTTGGAAGCCTCTCCGGCCAGGGCAATCAGTTCGTCCGTCTTCGCATAAGGCGCAGGCGCGTATTCGAGAGCCGTCGAGAGACCTACGGTGCCATCGCGCATCGCCTGCCGCACCAGGTCTTTCATCTGCGCGAGTTGCTCCGGAGTGGGTTGCTTGTCGTCGTCTCCGAGAACCATGCGGCGAACCTGGGTGGCTCCCACGTACGAGGCCAGGTTGATTCCCATCCCCTGCTTTTCGAGGCGCGCGAAGTACTGGCGAAACGTGCGCCAGTCGGGAGTGATGTGGTAGTGATCGTAGCCCGACTGATCGGCTTTGATGATGGTCTCGTTCAGGGGCGCCGCCGAGCCACCCTCGCCAGTGACTTCGGTCGTAATTCCCTGATAGATCTTCGAGGGCAGGCGGGGGTCGACCAGGATCGTCATCTCTGATTGTCCCAGCATGTCGATAAATCCCGGGGCGACCACCTTGCCTTGCGCATCGATGGTGCGAGTGCGCGAGGCGCCAGCGAGATTGCCGATGGCCGCAATCTTGCCGTCCTTGATGCCAACGTCGCCCGAATACCAAGGTGAACCGGTTCCGTCGATGATGTGGCCGTTGGTGATGACCAGATCAAACTTGACCGTCTGGGCCAACAGGGCGGACGGCACCAGGAGCAGAACAACCAGGATCAGTTTTTCTAGAGTTTCTCGCATGTTCGTTCTCTCCATAGAATGTGTGGCCGCGCTTCCAAGACACAGCTGAGCTGCGTCTCTACGGCGTGGTCACGGTACGTCGTGCTTTCCAAGCCAGGCCGGCGCCAATCAGACTCCAGATTCCCAGCGCCAGCCATTCGTAGCGCTGAAGTGCCCTGGGACCGCCGGAACTACTTTCATCAGAATCATCGCCAGCCCGATGAAGGCTCCCGTGGCCGCGACCACGCGCTGGGAGGGAGCGGGCTTCATCCAGTAATACGCCGCGCAGGCTGCGAGCCACCCGGTGGCCGAAGCGACCGAGCCCACTTCAGAAATGGGCACGAGGATGGCATCTCCCAGAAACATGCACGCAGCAGTGGCAATCCCGATACAGATTACCGCGAGCGCGGGGGTTTGATTCCGCGGATGAACGCTCGCGACTCGCGGATCGATCAACCCGCGGCGGCCCATGGCAAATAACATCCGGCTGGCCGCGACGAAATTTCCATTAAACACTTTGAAGAGCGAAAGCAGTGCGGCCGCCAGAATTACGCTGACAATCCAGCGCGATCCAACGGCTTGTTCGAAGGCGACCGCCGTCATGAACTTTTGCCCGGTGAGCTGCCTCCAGGGCGCGACGTATCCCACGGCAGCGATCACGGTAGTATAGAAAAGAATGCCCACCACGATGGCCATCCAGATGGCCTTGAAGAAACCACGTGACCGAAACTCCGGATTGGCCTCTTCGGCGGCCTTGGTCACGGATTCATATCCCGTCATGAAATAGGGAACGATCTGCAACACCAGCAAGACGGAAACGAACGGCGTGTGCGTGAACAGCGGGGGGAAGTTGCGCGGCGAGCCCTTGGCCACGCCAAATCCAACAAAGACGACAAACAGGGCGATGGTGCCAAACGCGGTCCAATTCTGAAACGTTGCACTGAGCCGGATGCCACGGTAGTTCAGCAGCGTCAACAATCCGGTCAATCCCAATCCTATGACGAGATGCGGCAAGTAAACGGGGCGTGCGGCGATGCGGTAGAGTTCGAAAGAATCGAGGCTGGGAAAAATGTAGGCGGCGATGCGGCCGAGGGCCACGGCCTCCCACGGACAGACGATGAAATAGGCCAACATCATCATCCATCCCGTGGCAAAACTGATGGTGCGCGGAAAAACTTTAGCGGTGTAGGCGATTTCGCTGGCCGCGTCGGGCATCGCCGTGACCAGTTTGCCGTACACGTATCCGATCGGCAAGAGCAGCGCGCCGCCGATAGCGAACCCCAGCACGCCTCCCAGCACGCCGCCGCGCAGCAGCCAGTCATCCATCACCACCAGCCAGCCGACCCCCACCATGGTTCCCCATCCCAGGGTGAAGTAGTCGACCACGCGGAGTTTGCGGGCGAGTGTGATCAAAGGAATGGCGCGAATTATAGAACATGTAGTGCGTCAAGACGCAGGTTTCGAGACGCCTTCGCGCCGCCTCATTGTGCTATGTTCTAGGTTCTTGGCACTTTTTTGGCGAGGCGATTATGCCCCGATACGAATATCGCGTTCTCAACCCGACTCCCGAGGCGGAAAAGACATTTCTCGCATGGATTGAAACTCTGGACCGCGAGTTCATGCATCGCGACCCGAACCATCGCAGCGTCGTGGTTCGCAACGCTCTTCACGAGCTCTACCTGGGGCGAAAATACAGCGTCCCGCATCCCAACGCGCCGCTGGCCGAGCAAACGCTGGTGCACTCTTTCGATCCGCGCAACGCCACCCTCGAACCCGAATATTATGGCGACGTCGATGCCGCAAAATATGCCGAGCGCAAACCGTTAATCTGGTTCTGGATGATGTACGACCGCTCGCCTGTCGGCCTGAATCACTGGCTGGGATACCGCCTGCGGGCCATGGTGGCGCGTCATGTGTTGAAGCATCTGGGAAATAACGTCAAGATTTTTCATGGCGTCGAGGTTTCCTTCGGCTACAACTTCACCATCGAAGACAACTGCACCATCCACAAATACGTGTTGCTCGATGACCGTGGAGAGATTGTCATCCACGAGGGCACTTCCATCTCCGATTACGCCAATGTCTATTCCCACGGGCACGACTTGAACGACGGGATGATCGTGAACAATCAGAAGACTGAGATCGGACCCAAGGCACGCATCACCTATCACGCAACCGTGATGAGCGGGGTCAAGGTTGGAGAACACGGGTTGGTCGGATCCGTGGGAGTGGCGACTAAAAATGTCGAGCCGTTCCACATTGTCGGAGGAATCCCGGCGAAACCCATCAAGGTGAAGCCGATTGCGCCGGAAGAGTTGCGAAAGGCGCTGGACAAGCCCTAATGCGCGGGCTGCCGCCCTCAAAGCTCACGAAATCCGCGCCCTGCATGGTAGTATCGAAGCCAACCTTGCATGACCCTGCAACACGTTGACATTCTGTTTCAGCTGATCGTGTTCTTGTTCGCGATCAGCATCCACGAGTCGGCGCACGCCTGGATGGCGAACCGCTGCGGCGACCCCACGGCGCGCATGCTGGGGCGAATTACTCTCAACCCCATCAAGCACATCGATCCCGTGGGTACGATTCTGATGCCGATCATTGCGGCGATCGCTCATATCCCCGTGATTGGCTGGGCAAAACCAACGCCCGTGGATCCGCGGAATTTCAAGAATCCCGTGCGCGACGACATTCTGACGGCCGTGGTCGGTCCCATCAGCAATTTTGTGGTCGCGGCCGGCGCCACGCTGGTACTGATCGTGATTAAGCACAGCTCGGCCTTCGGATCGCAGGTTGTCTTTGGCTTGCCGCAAGGATGGGTATCACTGCAGTCCGATTCCCTGCTGGTGCCTTTTTGCTTTTTCATTTACGAACTGCTGCTCATTAATGTGGTGCTCGCGGTTTTCAACCTGATTCCCGTTCCGCCGCTCGACGGCAGCCACGTCATTCGACACTTCCTGCCGGAATCGATTGGGAAAGTTTATGACATGGCCGGCTGGATCGGCTTGCTGGCGCTGGTGTACCTGGGCGGAGGATTGCTCAGCGCTCTAATCAGCCCGTTCCTGAATTTCTTTAATTCCATTCTCTTGAGAGCATGATGGCTTCCCGTTCCAATCATCGCAAACGCGTGCTAAGCGGTATGCGCTCCACCGGCAAACTGCACCTGGGTAATTTTGTCGGCGCTCTGGACAACTGGGTTCGCATGCAGGACCAGTACGAATGCTTCTTCTTCGTCGCGGACTGGCACGCACTGACCACCGACTATGCGGACACCTCGAAGGTGAAAGAGAATTCGGTGGAAGTGCTGCTCGACTGGCTGGCGGCGGGACTCGATCCCGAACGCTGCACCATGTTCATCCAGTCGCACGTGCCGCAACATGCTGAACTGCACCTGCTGTTTTCGATGATTACTCCGCTGGGCTGGCTGGAGCGCGTGCCGACTTACAAGGAACAGCGCGAGAACATCACGGAAAAAGATCTGGGCACGTACGGGTTTCTGGGATACCCGCTGCTGCAGGCGGCTGACATCCTGATCTACAAGGGAGACTTCGTCCCCGTCGGAGAGGATCAGGTTCCGCACGTGGAGCTGACGCGCGAGGTCGCGCGCCGCTTCAACATGTTCTATACGCGGCAGAGCGGCGCCACGGTGTTTCCCGAACCGCAGCCTCTGCTTACCCCCGCGGCCAAGCTGCCGGGAACCGACGGCCGCAAGATGTCGAAGTCGTACGGGAATACGATCCTGCTCACCGATCCCGAACCGGTGGTGCGGCAGAAGTTGAAGACCATGGTCACGGATCCCGCGCGAGTGCGTCGCAGCGACCCGGGGAATCCCGATCTCTGTCCGGTGGGGGACTTGCACAAGATTTTCAGCGACAGCGCCACCATCGCCAAGGTCAACGAGGGCTGCCGTTCGGCGGGCATCGGATGCATAGAATGCAAAGGCTGGGCCGCCGACGCTCTGGTCAATATCCTGAATCCCATGCAGGAGCGCCGCAAAAAATACGAGGAGAATCCGCGCCTCGCCTGGGATATTCTTGAGGCAGGCTCGGCGCGGGCGCGCAGGGTGGCTGGCGCCACCATGGAAGAAGTTCGCGACGCCATGCACATGTCGCTCGAGTTTGAAGCTGCCAAGGGCGCGAAGTAACCATGCCGGAAGAATTAAAAACCGTCCCGGAAGCGGGCTCACCTGGGCCGTTGTTGCCGCCTCCCGTCGCTGATACCAAGCAACGAGGCGAGGAGAACGACTTTCCCTTCTCCGTCAGCGTGGGCGACGTCTACGAGGGGCCGCTCGACCTGCTGCTCGATCTAATTCGCAAGCAAGACATCGACATTTACGACATCCCAATCGCCAAGATCACGGCGCAGTACCTGGCCTATGTCGAAAAACTGAAAGAACTCGACGTGAATGTCGCAGCCGAGTTCATCTACATGGCTGCAGTGCTCATCCACATCAAGTCTAAGATGTTGCTGCCGCGCGATCCGCTGGCGCCGGCTGGAGAAGACGATCCGCGTTCGGAACTGGTTAACCGGCTGCTGGAGCACGAGAAGTTCAAGTCGGCCGCGCAAATGCTGTTGCAGAAACAGCAGATTGAAGAAGCCGTGCTGTCGAATCCGGCGCTGAAGGAATTTATCGACGCGGAAGGTACCGAGCCGGAGATGGCCGCCGACATCATCGATCTGGTCAAAACCTTCCAGCTGATTCTGGACCGGGCGCGCACCCGTCCCATGATTCAGGTAGACGAAGAGACGGTCACCGTCGGCCAGATGATCGACTATCTGCGGCGGAGGCTGGCGCTCGAAGACCGGCCGATCCGGCTGAAACAACTTCTTCGCAATGTAAATTCGCAACAGGCCTTGGTGTGCATGTTCCTCGCGTTGCTCGAAATGGTTCGCCTGCAAGCGGTCCAGTTGCGGCAGGACCGACTGTTCGGAGAAATCCTGCTGCGCAAGCACACGGGATTCGAAGCGGTCATGGCGGAGCAGGCCGCGGTGAGGGATGACTGGAGATAACGACCAATTATCACGATGAGCCTTAAAGCCAAACTCGAAGCCATCATTTACGCGGCGGAGACGCCGGTCACGCTCGACCACATGTTTCAGCTGGTCAAGGAATCGCTGGTTGCCGAAGGTGCGGCCGACGATGCCGACGCCAAGTCGCGCGTGCGAGCCTCGCTCGAAGAACTGGTCGCCGATTACAACGGCGCCGAGCACGGGATCGAAATCCGGCAGGTAGCCAGCGGTTACCGCATGTCAACCAAGCCCGAACAGCACGACGTGGTGCGAGCGTTTGCGAAAAGCCTGAAGCCGCCGATCCGATTGTCGCTGCCCGCGCTCGAAACGCTCGCAGTCATCGCTTACAAGCAGCCGGTGACGGTGCCCGAGATCAGCGAAATTCGCGGAGTCGATTCGAGCGGCGTGATTGCCACTCTGCTCGACCGCAAGCTGATTACGACCGCCGGCCGCAAGGCCGTAATCGGTCGTCCCATTCTCTACAAGACCACGAAGGAATTCCTGCTGCGCTTCGGGCTGAAGGATGTCACCGAGCTTCCCAGCATGGAGGAATTCGAGAAACTGGTCGCGGAATCGTTCCAGAGCGATCTGCTGCCAGTTGGTGAAAACAGCGCCGTAGCAACGGCGGAACCGCCTTCCGAGGCAACTGACTCGGAAACGTCTGCCGCTGCGACCGAAGAAGACCCGGCCATGGCCACGGTCGACAACAGCGCACCCGGGGAGAACGATCCCGCGGCCTGAGCCTAATGGGCCGCCTTCAAAGCGGTCGCGCTGGTCTGCTCGCGCAGGGCGCTGATCTGCCACTTGTCTCCGTGCTTCACTGCGACAACCGTGAACACTCCACGCTCCGGGGCAGCTTCCCTGCCTTGCTTGTCGTGAGCCCCGATGATGCTCCAGGTGCCGTCGCCCACGACGACGTCTGGTTGCAGAAAGCGCAGGCGGGCAATCTCTCCCGTGCCTTTGCTGCCACGATAGCCTTCGGCAAACACCGACGAGTAGAACGCGTCAATCGCGGCTCGGCCGCTGAACACGTTGCCCGTGGGGATCATCAAATCTCCGTCCGGAGCGAAAAGCCCGGCAAGACTCTGCGCGTCAGCCCGCCCCCAAGCAGCAGTGAAGGCTGGAATCAGATTGCGGACCTGCGCTTCATCCGAGTCGGGTGTCTGCGCACACACCGGTGAAGTGACTACTGCTAGAAACAGGACTGCCAAAATCGTTCGCATAGGATCTCCTTGTTCGCGCTATCGCTTCTTTTTCATCGCTCCCAGACTCTCGTAGATCGGACAGCGCTCTCCGTCCTTCTTCGCGCTGCAGCGACCGAGAAAGCTCTGTAATTCTCCGTGGACTTGTCGAAGCTGTTCGATCTGCTCCTCGACTGCCTTGATCTTTTCCCGAGTGGCTGCGCGAACCGATTCGCAAAATACGCGCTGTTCGCCGCCGGCCTTCTGCTGGAGTCTTTGCATCTCGGACAGCTTGAACCCCAGTTGCTGTCCGATTTTTATGTAGCGGATGGTTTCCAGCGCGTCATCGCCGTATTCCCGCCAACCTTCGCCGGGCGCCTGCGGTTGCTGGAGAATGCCCCGGCGCTCGTAGAAGCGCACCGTCTCCACTCCCACGCCGGCTTCTTTCGCCAGCTTGCTGATGGTTCTTCTTCGCTTCATCTCTCTCACCCCGAACGCGACGATTCTAAACTCCGTAGTAAAGTACGGAGTCAAGAGTCTTCTGATAGTCTGAATCGATGCCTGCCGAACGCCTGCAAAAGATCATCGCCGCCGCCGGAATCGCCTCGCGCCGCAAATCCGAGGAACTGATTACCGGCGGATTGGTGTCGGTGAATGGCCAGACTGTCACGGAGCTTGGCAGCAAGGCCGATCCGGAAAAAGACCACATTCGGGTGAATGGGAAGCTGCTGCGCGGTCCCGAACGCCACGTCTACCTGCTGATGAACAAGCCCAAGGGATACGTGACCACGCTGAAAGATCCGGAGCATCGCCCCACGGTGATGGATTTATTGCATGGCGTTGGCGCCCGCGTGTATCCCGTAGGACGCCTTGATTACGCCAGCGAGGGACTGCTGTTGCTCACCAACGACGGCGAGTTCGCGAATTTCCTCATGAAGGCGGCATCGCACGTCCCCAAGACCTACATGGTCAAGGTGGCGGGCACTCCGGAGGCAGAAGGACTGGCAAAATTGCGCGCCGGAGTGTCGATTGCCACCGATCGCGGCAAGCGGGTGAAAACGGCGCCCGCCAGGATTCGCGTGATTCGCGAAGCCAACAATCCCTGGTACGAAGTCACGCTCACCGAAGGCAGGAATCGCCAGATCCGGCGCATGTTCGAACAGATCGGACATCACGTGGAAAAGATCAAGCGCGTGCGCTACGGTCCACTCGAACTCGACGTTCATCCGGGGAAGTTCCGGCGCTTAACGCCGCAGGAAGTGGCCAAAGTGAAATCGGCGGCGAAGATCGGGCGCTAGTCCTGGCCGTTTCCGCCACGTCCTCAGCTCGCGGTTCAAAATTGAAAATTGGCAATCGGTAATTGTAAATTCCCTCCAGACCGACCAATCAGTCGGGTGACACTTCTCGCAGCGACGTGATAATTCTTTAAAGACGACACGATGAGCGACTTCAGCCGGCTTGTACCCGAACATGTTCGTAGATTGGGCGGGTACACACCCGGCAAATCGCTGCGCCAGGCGCAACAGGAGAGCCACGTGCCCTGTATCAAGATGGCCTCGAATGAGGCTCCCTTCGGTCCTTCTCCCCATGCGGTTCGCGCGATGCAGGCCGTGCTCGCCGAATGCAACTTCTATCCCGATAATGATGCACGCGAACTGCGCGACGCGCTGGCTGCGCGCCACGGGGTAAAGCCCGAGCAGGTCGTCGTGACCGCCGGGTCGACGGCTTTGCTGGGGATCATCGCACGAACCCTGCTGTCGCCCGGGCTGAACGCGGTGACCAGCAAGCTTTCGTTCATCGTGTACCCGATTGCGACCAAGGCGGCGGGCGGGGAGTTGATCGAGGTTCCGACCGCAAACAATGGCTTCGACCTGGACGCGGTGGCCGCTGCAATCAGTGCAAGACCCGAATCGTTTTCTTCGCCAATCCCAACAATCCCACCGGTACGCTGGTCACGGCCGATGAGTTGGACCGTTTTCTCGACAAGGTGCCCGAGGACGTCATCACGATTCTCGACGAGGCGTACTACGATTTCGCCCAGCACCTGGCCGAGACGCGGCAAGTGAACTACTCGCACTCGCTCGATTATGTTCGGAAGCAGCGCAACTTGGTGGTGCTGCGCACCTTCTCGAAAGCGCACGGGCTGGCAGGAGTGCGCGTGGGTTACGGCCTGGGACCGACGGAATTGATGTCGTATTTCGCGCGCATGCGAACCACTTTTTCCGTCTCGGTCGTTGCCCAGGCGGCTGCGCTGGCGGCCCTCGAAGATGAAGATCACACACGAAAGGCGCTCAAGAACAATGCCGAACAAGCGGAGCGCCTGCTCGTCGGGATCGCGGAACTCGGCTACCATCCGGTTCCCACCTGGGCGAACTTCATCTATTGCGATATCGGAGAAGACGCGGGCGTGTTTGCCAAGCGCATGCAATCGGAGGGCGTGATCATACGCCCGCTCGGTCCGTGGGGCGCGCCCACGGCATTTCGCGTGACCATAGGAACACCGGAACAGAACGGCACATTTCTTAAGGCCTTCAAGAAGGTCATGGAGAAAGTGCCGGTCCGGTAGTTGCCATCCCGGGCAATCTTGCGGCCCCATACAATCCGGCGTCGCTCCCCAACAATGCCCGGGTGACAATCGTCTTGGTGGGTCCACCGCGTTCCACCTGGGCGGACGCCCCTTCATCCCCCGCATGGATCGCCGGCGCCGTTGCGGCGTAAACCATGGAGCGCTGGCGCAGTTCCTCGAAAATTACCGGCGAGAACGCTTCCCACGCGCCCGCAACGCCTCCCCCGACAACGTACATGGGAAGGTTCAGAGCGTTCACCAATCCCGCGATCGCAATTCCCAGAGCGCGACCCACACGGCGAAAGATTTTTTGGGCTTCTTCATCCCCTTGGATCGCCAGATTGTAGACCGCTCTCGCGCTGAACTCAGGATCGGAATGGGCGGCGCGAGCTAAGTTCGAGGTGGTCCCGCGGGTGATGGCTTCCTGCGCCATGCGCACGACCGCGGTGGCCGAGGCGTACATCTCCAGGCATCCCCGATTGCCGCACTTGCAGAGAAGTCCGTCGGGTTCGAGCGTCATGTGCCCAAACTCGCCTGCCATGCCGGTCATCCCATGCCAGATTTTGCCGCGCAAAATCAAAGCGCTGCCTACGCCTGTGCCCAAGGTGAGCATTGCCATGTCTTCGACATCGCGCGCCGCGCCAAGCCACTGCTCTCCCAGAGCGGCGGCGTTGGCGTCGTTTTCCAGAATGACGCGTGTGCCCAACCGTTTCTCGATCTCCGCGCGCACCGGATAATCCGCCCATCCGGGAAGGTTGGGAGACTCGCGCAGCATGCCGGTTTTCATATCGATGATGCCGGGCACGCCAATTCCCATGCCTTGCAGTGATGCTTGACTGCTGTACTTCGAGGTCAGACGCTGAATGGCATCGCACATGTCGGCGAGAACGGCCTCGCGGCCCAGAGTGGTGCGCGTGCCCAGGGTAATCTTCTCCAGCAGCGTTCCCCGGTCATCTACCGCGGCAATGCGGAGATTGGTCCCGCCCAGGTCGACGCCGATGGAATAGCTGGACATGCGATTCGTTTCTCTATTTCCAATTTTCAATTGGCGATTGCCAATTCGAAGGAATACGGTGAAAGCGTAATTGGCAATTGAAAATCGGCAATTTGCAATTTCATTTCTGGCACTTGGGACAATAATGGCTGCTGCGTCCCGCCAGCACCACGCGCTTTACCGGCGTCTTACATACCAGGCACGGCTCACCTTCGCGCCCATAAACCCGGTGCCGCAATTGAAAAAAGCCCTCTTCCCCATCGGCATCGACGTAGTCGGAGATCGACGAGCCACCGAGCGCGATCGCCTCTTTCAGGACTTCCTGCACAGCACTGTAGAGACGCCGCAACTCTTCGCGCGTCAGCGAAGCTGCGCGGCGCCGGGGACGAATGCCGGCACGAAACAACGACTCATCCGCATAAATATTGCCCTACTCCGCTCAGCAGCTTTTGATTGAGCAGCGCGCTCTTGATAGGCGTCTTGCGGCCCTTGAATAGTTGCACGAAGCGCTCCAGGTCAACCTGGAGCGGCTCCGTCCCCGGAGCTTCGAAGCCGTGGCTCACGCTCAGCCGACCGAAGCGGCGCGGATCCACGAAGCGCAGTTCCCTGCCCGAAGCCAGGCTCAGAGTTGCGTGGGTGTGCTTGGAGATCTCGGCTCCCGGCTCACAAACCACCACCCGGCCTGTCATCCCGAGATGGACGATCCACTGCGCTTTGGCTGGGGATGCTTGCTCTTTGGCTCTCCTGGGGTTCGTCTTCTTCGCAGGCGAGGGCGCCCGCGCCACACTGCCTTCTTCTAGATCGAAGACGATGTGCTTGCCCACCCTTCGCACTCGCGCAATGCGTTTCCCCTCCAGGGTGCGGACAATCTCCGGCGCAGGAGATTTCAGCGGTTCAGGCTTCGATCCGAGCCACACCGACTCGATGCGATCGCCGGCCACGCGTTTGTCGAGCCCGCGGGCGATGGTTTCTACTTCAGGCAGTTCGGGCATGAGGGAACAGTCTACAGTCGCCGGTCGTCCGTCGTCAGCAGGCTCGGCGCTGCCGTCGCCCACATCCCCGATTGCCCGTCCACAGCCTCGCAAGGTATCATTTGGAGTACACATCTTCTCCGCTTATCCCAGTCATTCAGCAGATGCGCAGTTTACCTGCGGCAAGGGTGTGTGCGACCCGGATTACGGCCGAGGGCGGCCGCTCATTCTGTTCCTCGGAGTTGGCATTGAAGAAGGGTAAGACTGCGGTCATCGTAGGCGCCCAGTGGGGCGACGAAGGGAAAGGCAAGATCGTCGACGTTTTGTCCGAAAGCTTTCCCGTCGTGGCCCGTTATGCCGGCGGTCACAATGCCGGACACACCGTCATCATCCATGGCAAGAAGTTCATCCTGCAACTGATTCCTTCCGGCGTCCTGCGCCCGGGGTGCAGAGGCGTAATCGGCAACGGCGTGGTTCTCGACCCGATCGCCCTGTTGAAAGAGATCGCCAAGCTGCGCGAAGCCGGCGTTGCCATCGACGGCAATCTGTTCATCAGCAACCGCGCGCAGGTGATCCTGCCCTATCACCGCATGATCGAGCTCGCCGCCGAAAACGCGCCGGGCCGCGTCAAGATCGGCACCACGTCGCGGGGAATTGGTCCGGCTTACGAAGACAAGATGGGACGGCGCGGCCTACGTGTCGCCGACCTGCTGGATCTCAGCTTGCTCAAGACACATATCGAAAATGCCGTGCGCGAGAAGAACATGATCGCCCACGCATTGTTTAACACAGAGCCGCTCGACGCCGACAAGATGTACCAGGAGTATGCCCAGGCCTCGATGCAGATCGCGCCGTTCGTCTGCGATACTGCCGTGCTCCTGAACAAGGCATTGGCCGACGGGCAGTCTGTGATGTTCGAAGGCGCACAAGGCACGATGCTTGACATCGATCACGGAACCTATCCCTTTGTGACTTCTTCGAGCGCGACCTCGGGAGGCGCCGTCACCGGCACGGGCGTGGCTCCTACGGCGATCGACACCGTCATTGGCATTACCAAGGCCTACTGTACCCGGGTGGGCGGGGGCCCCTTCCCCACCGAGGCCCTTGATGCTGTCGGCGACGAGCTGCGCGCCCGGGGGAACGAATTCGGGGCAGTTACCGGGCGTCCGCGGCGCTGCGGATGGTTGGACTTGCCTCTATTGCGCTACGCTGGCATGATTAACGGCATTTCCTGGTTGGTGGTGACCAAGCTCGATGTGCTCGATGAGATGGCGGAAATTCCGATTTGCGTAGCCTACAAAATCAACGGGAAGCAAACCGCGGAGATTCCGGCGCAGGCGAGCGGCTACGATCAGATCGAGTGCATCTATAAGACGATGCCGGGCTGGCGCACATCGACGCAGGGCATCACGGAGATGGAGAAGCTGCCGAAAGCGGCGCGCGAGTACCTGGCTTTCCTGGAGAAGGAAAGCGGCGCGCGCATAGGCATGGTTTCTACCGGACCCGGTCGCGAACAAACCATGTTTACGGATGAATTTGTGGATGGGCTGAAGGTCACCAATCGTGACCTGCGGGCTTAAGTAAAAACCAAACGGAGCCGAAAGATGGTAGTGCTGGCGGTAACCTGGATGGCAAAGGCAGGTCACGAAACCGAAGTGGCGGGAGTTTTCTCGAAGCTGACCGAAGAATCACGAAAAGAACCGGGCTGTGTGATCTACCAGGTTCACCGTCACAAGACGGAGCCGCGCCGCTTCTTCATCTACGAACTCTATAAAGACGACGCCGCGCTCGAGGCACACCGCGCCGCGCCGCACTTCCTGCAATTCGCGCGCAAGGAATTACCCAAGATCGCAGAGCGAACGGAAGGTAACCTTTACGAACCGCTGGGATGATTGGCTGGCGGCTGACGGGCGGTCAGGTCTTGTCAGCCATCAACACGCCGCCCGACGCGTAGCTTTCCTTCGACAATTCTACGAAGGTCACCACGATCGCCTCGCGGCGGGCGCCCGCCTCTTCCACCATTGCATCCGTGATCCGCTTCGCCAGCTTGCGCTTTTGATCGGCGGTCCGGCCCTGAAGCATGGTCACTTGCACTAAAGGCATTGGAAGCTCCCAGTTGCTGGCTACTTGGCTAGTTCGTATCCCGCAAAGAAAAAGCTCAATTCAAAACGCGCCGTATCTTCCGCGTCGGAGCCGTGAATCGCGTTGTATTCGATGGTGCTGGCCCACTTCTTCCGGATCGTGCCTTCTTCGGCATTGGCGGGATTGGTGGCGCCCATCAGTTTGCGCAGGTCGGCAATGGCGTTTTCTTTTTCCAGCGCGAGCACGACGATCGGTCCGCTCGACATGAAGTCAGTGAGCGAATTGTAAAACGGACGGCTGGCGTGCACCGCGTAGAACTGCTCCGCCTGATGTTTGGAGATTTCCAGCATCTTGATGGCGAGGATGCGGAAGTGGTTTTTCTCAAACTGCTCGATGATGTCGCCGACGGCGTTCTTCTTCACTGCATCCGGTTTGACGATGGTAAGAGTACGTTGCAAAGTCTTCATGCTGGTTGTTGGTCCTCAGTCGTTGGTCGTTGATTTTTCTTTTTCTGGGTACTAGGTACTCGGTACTCGCAACTGCCTTTACGCTTTTGCCGTCACACCCATCGCGGCCACGCAGGTCTCACCGATCGCAGCGGGTGACTTAGCGACGCGAATGCCGGCCGCTTCCAGAGCCTTGATCTTCTCGGCAGCGGTTCCCTTGCCGCCGGAAATGATGGCGCCAGCATGACCCATGCGGCGTCCCGGAGGCGCGGTTTGTCCCGCGATGAATCCGACCACCGGCTTCTTCATGTGGGACTTCACAAACTCCGCCGCGGTCTCCTCCGCATCGCCGCCGATTTCGCCGATCATGATGACGGCTTCGGTCTGCGGATCGCGGTTGAACAGATCAAGCGCATCCACGAAGTTCGTGCCGATGATGGGATCGCCACCGATTCCGATCGCCGTCGACTGTCCAATTCCACGGGTTGTCAACTGGTACACCGCCTCGTACGTCAGCGTGCCCGAGCGCGAAACGATGCCCACCGGACCCTCGCGGTGAATGTGTCCCGGCATGATGCCGATCTTGCATTTGCCCGGCGAAATAATTCCCGGGCAGTTCGGCCCAATCAGCCGCGAGCGCCGGTTCTGCAGGAACTCCCAGGCACGGACCATGTCGAGCGTCGGGATGCCCTCGGTGATGCAGACAATCAGTTCGATTTCGGCATCCGCCGCTTCCATGATCGCGTCAGCGGCGTAGGGCGGCGGAACAAAGATGACTGAAGCGTCGGCGCCGGTCTTGTCCACCGCTTCCTGCACACTGTTGAAGATGGGCCAGCCCTCGTGAGTCGTGCCGCCCTTGCCGGGGGTCACGCCACCCACGATTTTCGTCCCGTACTCCGCGCAGGTCTTGGCATGAAAGGTGCCTTCGCGACCCGTCAGTCCCTGCACAATCACTTTCGTATTCTTATTAACCAGAATCGCCATAAGGACTCTCTTCTTAGTCTCTCTCGGTACCCGGTACTTAATTATTTTGCCGCCGCGACAACTTTTTCGGCCGCATCTTTCATGGTGTCGGCCACGATGAAGCTCAGGCCCGACTCCTTCAGGATTTCGCGGCCCTTCTCCACGTTGGTTCCTTCCAGCCGCAGCACGATGGGCAACTGGATATGCGTCTTGGTGGCCGCTTCCACAATGCCGTTGGCCAGCGTATCGACGCGCAGAATGCCGCCGAAAATATTAATCAGCACCGCTTTCACGTTCTTATCGCTGAGCAGAATTTCGAAGGCATGCGTCACCTGCTCGGCGTTCGCGCCTCCGCCCACGTCGAGGAAGTTGGCAGGCATTCCTCCCGCGTACTTGATGATGTCCATGGTCGCCATCGCCAAGCCCGCGCCGTTCACCATGCAACCGACGTTTCCGTCGAGCTTGATGTAGTTCAGGCTGTACTTCGAGGCTTCGACTTCGAGCGGATCTTCCTCGGTGATGTCGCGCAGTTCGCGAATATCCGGATGGCGGAAGAGCGCGTTGTCATCGAAGTTGATCTTGGCGTCGAGCGCGAACAGCCGGCCGTCGGTGCAACTGATAAATGGATTGATCTCGACCAGCGAGGCATCGGTATCCAGGAAAGCGCGATACAAACCGGTGAGGAACTGGACTGCGGGATTGATCTGCTGCGGCTTGAGTCCGAGTGCGAAGGCAATCTTGCGCGCCTGGAAGGGCTCGAGGCCCATGCCGGGATCGATATGCTGCTTGAAAATCGCCTCGGGCCGTTCCGCGGCCACCTGCTCGATGTCCATTCCGCCCGCGGCCGACGCCATGAAGACTGGCTTGGCTTCCGCGCGGTCAAGCAGAATTCCGAGGTAAAGCTCCTTCTCGATGGGCAGCGTTTCCTCGATGAGCAGGCGGCGGACGATACGTCCTTCGGGCCCGGTCTGGTGCGTAATCAGCTTCATGCCCAGCATCTTGCTGGCAATTTCGCCCGCTTCTGTGGCTGACTTGGCGATTTTGACGCCTCCGCCCTTGCCACGTCCGCCGGCATGAATCTGCGCCTTGATCACCACGCCGCTGGCGCCGTTCGAGAGTAGTTCCTTCGCCGCGCTTTCTGCTTCTTCCTGGCTGGCGGCCATGTGCCCGCGAGGAACATTCACGCCATACTTCTTTAAGATTGCTTTGCCCTGGTACTCATGAATTTTCATAAATGATTCCCAAACTCAGTTGTTGGTCGTTAGTCGCTGGAAAAAATCCAACCGGCTAGCAAACGCGGATCCCGGAGGGGGCCTGGCTTGCGGCTTCAGACAGCAGGCAGCAAACTACTGATTCTATAGAAGCGCTTCTGATACGGCAAACGGAACTCGTCACAATAAAGGGTGATCGAACGCCTTGCCCGGCTCGCTCGGAGAGGCGGCGGAGTTGGAAACGATGCTAACCTAAGGCCGAATGATTCTCGACGCCTTGCATCGCATTGCCAACCACCGCGAATCGCTGACTCGCGAGGATGCGCGCGCGGTCATGTCCGAAGTCCTCACCGGCAAATGCACGGACGCCCAGATCGGCGCCCTGCTGGTTGCGCTGCACATGAAAGGAGAAACGGTCGAAGAGATCGTCGGCTTTGCGGAGGCAATCCGCGCCGCAGCTGCTCCTCTTCCCATCCACGAAGATTCCAGCGTCTACGTGAGCGGCACGGGGCGTGACGCCCTGGTCGACACCTGCGGCACCGGCGGCGATACCAGCGGGACGTTCAATATTTCCACGGCAACTGCGCTGGTGGTCGCGGGAGCGGGAGTTCGCGTGGCCAAGCACGGCAATCGCAGTGTGACCTCGAAATGCGGCTCAGCGGACGTGATGGAGGCCCTGGGAGTGAATATCAACCTGCCTCCAGCCCGCATGGTGGCTTGCCTCGAGGAAGTCGGCATCGCATTCCTTTTTGCTCCCGCCATGCATTCCGCAATGAAGCACGTGCAACCCGTCCGGCGCGAACTTCGCTTGCGAACCGTGTTTAATCTGCTGGGCCCGTTGACGAATCCCGCGCAAGCCTCGGCACAGGTGGTGGGTGTCTACTCGCTGGACCTGGTCGAGAAGCTGGCCGAAGCCCTCAGCATGCTGGGACTTCACCGCGCCCTGGTGGTTCACGGACTTGATGGCCTGGACGAAATCACCATCACCGGCCCGACCCGCGTCGCCGAAGTGCGCGAGGGGGCCGTCCGAACGTACGAGGTGACCCCGGAAGAGTTTGGGATGACGCGCTCGACTCTCGAGGAAATCTCCGGTGGAGATGCGGCGGAAAATGCCGCTATTATCCGTGAGGTCCTAAGTGGCAAGAAATCTGCCCGGCGGGATGTGGTCTTGCTGAACGCCGCTGCGGCACTGGTTGCCGCGGGAAGGGCCGATCACTTGGACGCCGCGCTTCCACTCGCGGCAAAGTCCATCGACTCGGGCGCTGCGGCCGTAAAACTCGAAGCACTCGTTCGCTTCACCAACGCTTGATCTCTATTTCGCTGCTTCTTTCTTGAGCCGCTCAATCTGCACCAGATGATTCGCGCCATGAACTGACATTCTTTCAATCATCTCCGCTACCGTGAATTCGCGCTGCAACTCCGGATGGAAGGCGGACTTCTCCAGCTCTCCCGGCTTCAGACGCCGTAACAACTGCAACGTGGCATGACGGTTCAGTCCGTAGAGCGCGACCAGCTCCGGGACCGATGATTCCAAATAGCCAAGATTCTTCGCCCAAGCGTCCTGATCGATGGGAGCAATCACCGGCTTGGTGTCGGCCAGCATCTGGCGAATGCGATACGCATAGAGCAGTTCCATATCCGCGAGATGTCCCAGAATCTCATGCACGCACCACTTGTCCGGCGCGGGCTTGAAGTTCAGGATTTTCTCCGGCAAGCCAGACACCGCCGCCGCGATCTGCTTCGGACTCTTCTCGGCCGCTTCCAGGTGCTTCTTGAGCTCAGTTTCATTCATACGAGAAACTCCCGACTCCGCTATCGAATGTCAACCTTCTGCATCCACTGCGCCACTTCAACATTCCAGCCCAGGTCCGCCGTAATGCTATCGCGCAATTGCGACGACGCTGCGCCCTCGCCGTGCACCAGGTAGGTCGCCCCCGGTTTCTTCTTGAATGTCCGCAACCACTGCAGCAACTCAGGGGTATCCGCGTGATCGCTGAACTGCTCTAAAGATGCGATCTGCGCGCGGATGGGCACAATTTCTCCGAAGATTTTCACCTCCGAAGCGCCGCTCTTGATGGTGAACCCGCGCGTGCCCGGCGCCTGGAATCCGATAAAAACGACGGTGTTCCGCGGGTCGGGCAGCCTTTGCGCCAGATGATGCAGGATGCGCCCGCCCGTCACCATGCCGCTCGAAGAAACAATCACCGACGGATAACGCGACTGATTGATCTTCTTCGATTCTTCCGGTGTCGATGCGAAGGTAAATCCCGGCCACTCCAAGGGAGAGCCGTACTTGCTGATCAGTTGCCGCGCTTCCTCGCTGTACTCTTCCGAATATTTCAGGAATATCTCCACCGCTTTGATGGCCATCGGGCTGTCCGCATATACGGCGATACGCGGAATCTTTCCCGACTCGATGAGTTCCTTCAGCATGAAAAGAAACTTCTGCGTCCGCTCTACGGCGAACGCTGGAACTACAACGCTGCCACCGCGCTCGACCGTCTTGCGGATCAACGCCGCCAATTGAGGCCGCGGATCATCGGTCGGATGCTCGCGGTTTCCGTACGTCGATTCCATCACCATCAGGTTGGCGCTTTCCCCCTCGGTGGGCCCCGAGTGCACGACCTTGCCCGGGGCAATATCGCGGTCGCGCACCCGTCCGATATCTCCAGTGAAAAGCAGTCGCCGGTTCTGTCCTTTGACCGTAAGCGTCACTTCCGCCATCGCCGATCCCAGAATGTGCGCCGCCCTCACGAACCGGAACGAGATCTCGGGGAAGAGGTCGATTCTCTCCTCGAACGCCACCGGGCGGAAATACTGCAATGAGTCCTGCGCTTCTTCGAAGGTGTAGAGCGGCAGGGCGGGATCGTGCTTTGACTTCTTGATCTTGTTGTAGAAGGCCGCGTCTTCTTCCTGCAGGTGCCCGGAATCGGGCAGCAGGATTCCACACAAGTCAATCGTGGGCGGCGTCGCCAGAATCGGACCGCGAAACCCGGCCTTCACCAGTCTCGGAATCCACCCGCAATGATCCAGATGCGCATGGGTCAGAATGACCGCGTCGATCTTCTGTGCCGGCACCGGCGGATCCTGCCAGTTGCGCTCCCGCCACTCTTTGGGCCCTTGAAACAGACCGCAATCCACCAGGACTTGGCGCCCGTTGTTCCCACTCGCGTCCGAAGTGGTGTTGATGAGATGCTTCGATCCGGTAACCGTTCCCGCCGCACCGAGAAATTGAATGTATGCCAAGCTGGTTGCCTCACAGAATCTTCCAGCGGTGAATCAGTGATTCAGTTCCACCTTGAAGGTGTTGTTGCTGACATCGCTTTCCGGAACCGTGCCGTCATTGAGGATGATTTGTTGCGGGGCCGACGGCGCCTCAATGCGAATCGAGCTTTTCGATTTCGCGCGCACCTCCAGCCGTTTCGTGACATCCCCGCCTTCCACCTTTAGGGTGACAGGAACTTCCGCGCCCGCATTGCCCAGATTCTCTACCGTGACCGTGACCACATACCCTCCGCCGACCGTCGCCCGGGGAAACGCAGCCTCCACGCGAAAGTCCGGCAGACCGCGATCGCGATAGACCCAGTCGTCGAAAAACCATTCCAGATCGCGCTTGGTCTGCGCTGCGATCAGGTGCTGCACATACGCCGGGTCTTTATCCTGATCAGGACGATAGGCCGCCAGCGCCTTCTTGAGCGACGACTCGCCAATCATGTCACGCAGCATCCACCAAACAAACATTGCTTTGCTGCGGTAGAGTTCCGGAATTCCCGTGTTGATCAACGAACGATCGGCGGCGGCGTTCTGATCTTTTTCCGCGGAGAGCGCTTTCTCTGTCGCGATGACACCTACGGCGTGCAGGCTCATGAATTCGATCGCCGCGTCCCGGCCTGCCTGCTGCTCGCGATACTGAGCCTGCGCGAAGTGAGCGAGTCCCTCGTAGATCCAGAGCCGCGGGGATGGAAACGATGCATGCGTCAACTGATGGACGGCAGTCATCTGGGCCAGCCGGGAGTCGCTCTTGACGCTGAGCGGCGTCAACAAAGCGCTGCCATCTTCGAAGGGCGCGGCATCCGGGTCCGCGAGTTCCACGACCTGCGCCTTCTCCCGAGGCGGCCCGAACCAGTCGGTCACGAACGGTGACGCCAGGTCCGCGGCCAGAGCGTAGTCTTTTGCCGCCTTCTCATCGCCCGGTAAATACGCCACCGCAGTGAATCCGGGGTTCTGCAACTCGTCATATTGCGCGATGGCGAACGCCGGCACTTCGTTGCCAAATCGTGCGATCCGGAAGGTGGAGGTCCCACTCGTCTGGTCTGATCCTTCTCCGCCCGTCACCTCCCGTTCGCCGTTGAACCATAGGCGTTCACCCGGCGTCGCCTGGAATGTCACCGACATGGTGCTGTCAAAATGCCGCGCCTTCCATCGGCCCACGGTTTCAAACACGCTGTTCTCGTCCGAAAGATTCGCCGATTCGGTGGCAACCGGATACCACACCACATATCCAATGCCGCGTACCGCCGTGAACGACTTGCTGATCTGGTCCCAATCGCTGTGTTTGGCAGCTTTCGCGGGCACGCCGATGCGCGTCAGCCGCGTCGCATTCAGCGGAATTGTGCCCTCGTATCCGATCTCCAGTTCTACCGTCCCCTTTGGCGGAATCGCATCCGCAAGGGTCACGATCGCCTCCGACAAGGCTCCGGTGTGATCGATGTCCGACACGTACGGCTGGGAAACAAACTGCGCTGCTTTTCCATTCGCTCGGATCGCACGCCAGTCGAGCGAAGAGGAAACCTGCAAAGAAATGCTCTTTTGAGGGGAAGGTGAATCATTGCGCAGGGTGATTTTGCCGCGCACACCCAGTCGCTGCTGCTCCGGCTCGACCCTTACGTTCAGGTCGTAGTTCGTGAACGTGAAGGCCTCGCGGTCAAGTGCCGGGCATCTCAGGGCGGCGGTACATAACAGGCAGAGCCCGAGAAAGCTTCGCAAGAGCGCCTTTGCCCCTCTCACGGCGCTTCCTGAAGTCCGGCGCCGGCAGCCGAGAGCTTCTTCCTTCTCTGCCGCACGATCTCATACAGCACCACTCCCGCCGCGACTGACACATTCAATGACGAAATCTTGCCTAGCATCGGGATCGATACCAGGAAGTCGCACTTCTTGCGCACCAGTTCGTGCACGCCCTTGCCCTCAGCCCCCAGCACAATCGCGCAATCCATGTTGTAGTCGAGTTCGTCGTAGGTCTTCGTGCCACGTTCGTCTAACCCGACCACCCAGATATTCTTTTCTTTCAGTTCATCCACGGTGCGCGCGATGTTCGTAACCTTCGCGATGGGGAGATACTCGCTCGCGCCCGCGGACGCCTTGGTCACCGTCGGTGTCACTCCCACCGCGCGCCGTTCAGGAATCACCACGCCGTCCGCTCCCGCCGCATCGGCGGTGCGCAGAACCGCGCCCAGGTTGTGAGGATCTTCAATTCCATCCAGCAGCACCAGCAGAGTGTGCTCTCCGCGTTTCGCCGCGATCACGTCGTCGAGATGGTTGTACTGCTTGGCGGAAGTGACGGCGACCACGCCCTGGTGAGCGTTGTTTCCCGCCATGCGGTCGAGTTCGGCGCGTCCCAGAAAGCGCACTGCGACGCCGTTGCGGCGGCATTCGTCCACCACGCGCTGCAGGCGCAAATCGTGCCGCTCTTTGGCCACGCCCACCCACTCGAACGCCCGGCCGCGCGCCTTCAGAGCCTCGGCAACGGCATTGATGCCGTAGATGTAATTCATGGAGACTTCAGTGTAATGCCTCAGGGCCGCCGCGGACGAGTGCGGGGGGACGCCCTTTCCGCGTGAATGCTAGACTAAAAGGTTTTCGGGGGTGAGTTTTGCGCGACGTATACATCCTTTCCGCGGTGCGGACGCCCATCGGCAAGTTCGGAGGCTCTCTCGCCTCGCAGTCCGCCATCGACATGGGCACGGTCGCCGCGAAAGCGGCGATGGAGCGCGCCCGAGTCCGTCCCGAGCAGGTCGAAGAGACGATCTTCGGCAATGCGCGCCAGGCTGGAGGCGGACCGAATCCTGCCCGCCAGATTTCCATTCGCAGCGGTGTTCCCAAGGAAGTGCCCGCCTATACGGTGAACAAAGCCTGCGCCTCGGGAATGAAATCGATCGCGCTCGGATACCAGGAAATCGTCTTGGGCAATCTCGAGTGCATGCTGGCCGGAGGCACCGAGTCGATGTCGCGCCTGCCCTATTACCTCGACGGGGCGCGGTGGGGCTACCGCCTGGGCAACCAGGAACTGGTCGATGGCATGTATCGTGACGGATTCTTCTGCCCCTTGGCGAAGATGGTGATGGGTGAAACCGCGGAAGTTCTGGCCGAGCAGTACAAAGTTACTCGCGATGAGCAGGACGAGTTCGCGCTAGGCTCGCAGACGAAAGCCGCTGCGGCCATTGCTGCGGGACGATTCAACGAAGAACTGGTGCCCGTGACCCTCGAAAGCAAGAAAGGCACGCAGACGTTCAGTACCGACGAACATCCCTTCGTCGGCGCGAGCCTCGAGAAGTTGGCCAAGCTGTCTCCCGTGTTCTCAAAGACTGGAACCATCACGGCGGGCAATTCGTCCGGAATCACGGATGGCGCAGCGGCCCTGGTGCTCGCCGGTGAAGAGTTCGTGAAGCAACACAATCTGAAACCGCTGGCGCGAATTCTCGCGGTCACCTCAGCCGGGCGTGGATCCGAAAATCATGGGCATTGGTCCGGTGCCGGCGATGCGCAAGATGGAAGAAAAGCACAAACTGCGTCTCAGCGATTTTGATCTGGTCGAATTGAACGAAGCCTTCGCCGCCCAGGTGCTGGCCTGTGATCGCGAACTGCACTTCGATCGCGCAAAACTCAACGTCAACGGCGGCGCCATCGCGCTGGGACATCCCATCGGCTGCACCGGCGCCAGGATCGCTGTCACCCTGCTGCACGAGATGCTCAAACGCAAAACCAAGCGCGGCGTGGCCACGCTTTGCGTCAGCGGTGGACTGGGAATGGCAATGGCACTGGAGAATGTGGCATGACCAAGTGGCTCAAGCCCTCGCCCGAAAATTGACCCTCCTTCCGACCGGTGACTATACTTTCTTCACGGCGTGTGGAACGGAGTTTCCATGTCTTTATCTGCGGTAATCGTCGATGATGAGCAATTAGCGCGGGATGAACTGGCTTATTTGCTCAAGAACATTGGCGATGTCGACGTCGTCGCGCAAGGCAAAAATGGCGTTGAAGGCGTCAACCTGATCCGTGAGCACAACCCCGATCTGGTTTTCCTCGATGTACAAATGCCCGGACTCGACGGTTTCGGCGTCATCAAGAAGCTGCTCGACAAGAAAGTGCCTTTGCCGAAGATCGTGTTTGCCACCGCCTTCGATCAGTACGCCGTCAAAGCCTTCGAAGTGAACGCCATCGACTACCTGCTGAAGCCTTTCGACAAGAAGCGCGTCGCGCAATCGGTACAGAAGGCCAGGATCAAGGTGGAAGCCAACAGCTCATCCTCGGAAAAGCTGGAAACCCTGGTTCGCATGCTGGAGTCGCAGAGCTCTCAGCCTTCCAAGGTTTTACTGAAATCTACGGGCCGTTTGTTCCTGGTGAACCAGAAAGAAATCTGTTTCGCGTCGATCGAAGACGGCGTCATCTCGGTTGTGACCTCGGGCGTGAACGGGATGGAAGGCCAGTCCAATTGCCGAACTCTCGAAGAGCTGCTGGAGAGTCTTGACCCCAACCTGTTCTGGCGGGCGCATCGTTCCTATTTAGTGAATATCAACCGCATCAAGGAAGTCGTCCCCTGGTTCAAGAGTTCTTACCAGTTGCGCATGGACGACAAGAAGCAAACCGAAATCCCGGTCAGCCGGGCCCAGACCAAACGTTTACGGGAACTTTTCGGACTTTAGTCGCCCGCGTCCGGAAATTTTTATGTATCCTGAGGACCCGAGGCCGGCATCTGATCTTGGTGGAACCAGCCAAGGGAACCATCCAAAGTGCAATGAACCTTTTAGTCGAGGTTCGGGTCGTGCTAGAGTTGTGAAATCGCTTAATGCTGTGGGGTAATTTCACTTGATCCGCTCCAAACCTGCAGAAAGCCGCGCCACATGGTTCAGGGTCTTAGCCCTGCTCTGCGTGCTGCTCGTCGGCTTCATCGGGTTTGTCCAGGCGAATCACGTACACTCCGACGACTCGCGCATTCCCAGCCACGAGTGCTCGATCTGCGCCGTAGCCCATGCCGGAGTCCTGCAGCAAACAACATATCGCCCGCTCCCTGTCTTTGTTCAGACCTTACCCATTGTCGTTGCCAAAGCGGCGCCCAAGTCTTCCGGCTTTTCTTCTTCCATCTACATCCGTCCTCCGCCAGCCGTCTAGGGTCAGCCAATAAATAAGTCGTTCATCGTCCAGTCACTGGTCGAACCCTATTCTTTTTCGGAGGAATCATGCTGGCTTCTTGCAAGAAGTCGCTCTATGCGGCTTTGGCGGTCATTTTCTATTTGGCCTTGGCGATTCAGGCTTACGCACAATCCAGTTCCGGGTCCTCTGAACGGCACTGTGGTTGACCCCTCGGGGGCTGTCGTTCCCGATGCCACCGTCGAGATTCATAATCCGGTCAGCGCTTTTGACCGGTCAACTACCACCGATAGCAAAGGAAATTTCAGCTTTGAAAACGTCCCCTTTAACCCCTATCACATGACCGTGACGGCCAGCGGTTTCGCGCCTAACGTCCGGGACGTCGAGATCCGCTCATCCATTCCCGCGGTCGTCAAAATCAGCCTTTCTGTGGCTGCGAGTTCCAGCACGGTTGAGGTTGAGGCTGGCGGCGATCTGGTCGAGAACGATCCCACCGGCCACACCGACGTAGATCGCGGGTTGTTCGACAAGATCCCTCTGGAAAGCCAATCTTCTTCCGTCAGTTCACTGGTCACCCTCGCGTCTCCGGGAGTCGCCGCCGATTCCAACGGCCTCTTCCACGGACTCGGCGACCACGCCTCCAATTCCTTCTCGGTCGACGGCCAACCCATCACCGATCAGCAGAGCAAAGTTTTTTCCAACCAGATTCCCGTCGATTCCATTGCTTCACTGGAGGTTATCCCCGGGGCCCCGCCCGCTGAATACGGAGGGAAGACCAGCCTGGTGATCGTGGCGACCACGCGCTCCGGGCAAGGCGTCACCAAGCCCCACGGCAGTGTCACCACTTCCTACGGCAGTTTTGGCTCCTCCAATCTCGGATTCAATCTTGCTTACGGAGGTCCAAAGTGGGGGAACTTCATCTCGGCCAACGGCCTTAATACCGGGCGCTTCCTCGATCCGCCCGAGTTCGTGGTCATGCACGACAAGGGCAACGAAGAGAATTTCTTCGACCGTATCGACTATCAACCTTCCACCGACGACTCCATCCATCTGAACCTGGGCTTTTCGCGTTCCTGGTTTCAGACGCCGAATTCCTTCGACTCACAAGACGCCACCCCCTGGTCGGGGGTGACCGTCAATAATGCCGGCCTCGATCCCAACGGCAATCCGGTCGGCCCCGCCGATCAGCGCTCGAAAATCCAGACCTTCAATATCGCTCCAGCATGGACCCACGTGATCGATGCCAACACTGCATTCACCCTCGGCGCATTCGTACGGCGGGACGCCTATAACTACTATCCCAGTGGCAATCCGTTCGCCGATCTCGGTCCACCGAATCTGCAGCAGGAAACCATTTCGCAATACCGGACGCTCGCCAATACCGGTCTGCGCGCAGATGTCAGCCACGTAAAAGGCATTCACAACATCAAGGCGGGAATCACCTATCAGCAGACCTTCCTCACCGAGAATTTCAACCTGGGAATCGTCGACCCGACGCTCAACGCTCCGTGCCTTGATGCCAATGGCGTGCCGGTATTCGTCGGCAATCCGGGAGTGAACGATCCCGGGAATTGCGGAAGCGCTTCTTCCACCAACCCCGTCCTCTACCCCACCCCATTTGTTGCCAATCCCGGCTTCAATCCGTTGCTGGGTTGCTACGATCTCACCCGCTCCACGCCATCGCCTGCCGACAACTGTCCCAACTCCAACAGCGGCCTCTACGCCTTTCATGGACACACCGACGTGAAAGAACTTGCTCTCTATGTCGAGGATTCCATCACCAAGGGCAATTGGGCCTTAAACCTTGGGATTCGCGGTCGATCTCTACAACGGCCTCGTGGTCAATCGTCAAGCCGAGCCCCGTCTCGGCGTGGCCTACAACATCAAGCAGACCAACACCGTTCTTCGCGTCTCGTATGCGCGCACCTTGGAAAGTCCCTTCAATGAAAACCTGGTGCTTTCCAGCGAAGGTTGTGGCAACCCGGTCTTGAATCCTCTCCTCGGCTGTACTGCAACCCGGCATCACGCCTTTCAACCCCGGCTACCGCAATGAATTCCATGCCGGCTTGCAGCAGGCATTCGGTCGCTATGCGGTCATCAGCGGCGGATTATGTCTGGAAGTACACGCACAACGCCTACGATTTCAGCGTGCTGGGCGCTACGCCCATCACCTTTCCCATTGAGTGGCACAACTCCAAGATTCCGGGCTATGCGGTTCGCGTAAGCGTGCCCGAGATTCACGGCTTCTCTGCACTCGTGGTTTTCTCCGGCGTCTCCGCGCGCTTTTTCACACCGCAGATCGGTGGGGCAGGTGCTGTTCCGTCGGTGGCGTCCAATAGCGGCTTCGTTCCCTTCCGCATCGATCACGACGAACTGTTCAACCAGACTACTCACCTGCAATACCAGCCCTGGAAGAATGGTCCCTGGTTCGGCTTCAACTGGCGCTATGACAGCGGACTGGTCGCCGGCGCCGTGCCTTTCGCCACCGACACCACCACTCCGGTCGATCTGACGGGCCTCACCGCCGACCAGCAGTTGCAGGCGGGACTCACTTGCGGCGGAGTGCGCCCTACTTTGTCCACTCCCTTTACCAGTTGTGCCCCCAACCAACTGACTTCCAACCTGGTGAAGATCCCCGCGCCGGGAACGGAGAATGATGACAAAAATCCTCCGCGCATTCAGCCGCGGCACTTGTTCGATCTCTCCCTGGGCGACGACAATCTCTTCCACAACGAGCGTTACAAGTGGAGTCTGGTGCTCACCGCCATCAACCTCACCAACAAGTACGCTCTCTACAACTTCCTTTCCACTTTCAGCGGGACGCACTACGTCACCCCGCGTGCGCTGACGGCGGAAATCGGTTTCCACTTTTAGGGAAGAAATTCAGGGGCGGCCGGAGATCATCCGGCCGCCAGGGGGAGGCAGGTCACACTGCCAGCGCTTCCAATGCAACTTTATTGCGGATCACCAGAGTCGATCCCTCCAGCCGAATCAGCTCTTTTTTCTTGAGGTCACTGAGCAACCGGGTCACGGTCTCTCGCGAGGCTCCGATCATCTGTGCCATCTCTTCGTGCGTCAGGTTCGACCGGATGCGGATCTCGCGTTCCGCCTTTCCCCGCCCGTCGGTCCAGGAGAGTAACAACCGCGCCAGTTTACCGGCGGACGATCGCGCCAGCACCAGGTCGTGGATGTCTCGATATGCCGACTGGAATTCACGGCTCAGCGCTTCCGCCGCCTTCAGGCCAAGTTCCCCGCTCTCTCCGATCAACTGGATCAGTGAATCGCGCTCCACAAAATTCACATGACAAGGGGCCGAGGTCTCCGCGGTCACTTCATAGGCAGTCCCCGAAATCACCGCGCTCAGGCCCAGCATGTCTCCCGCGCTCGCCATCTTCACGATCAGGACTTTGCCTTCCCGCGATGTCGTCGACAGCTTCACTCTCCCCGAACAGAGCACGAATGCTCCACGCGGCATTTGGCCCTCGACGAAGAGAACGGCGCCTCCGGGATAGGTGGACTGGTGGCTGGCGGCGCTGAATCTCTTCAACAAACTGTACGACATATTGCAAAAGGAATGCTCTTTCCGCAGTGTGCAGTTCAAACAGCTTTCGATAATCTCAAGTCCATAAGGAGTATTCATCTGTGCCTCGGCAAAGCTCGGTACGCTGGCCTGCTCGCTCTCGCGTGGGTGGCCGGACTGAAGCACCGGCAGAATCTCTGCACTTCCCGGAAGCCGTAAATCCTTGGTCTTGCCTAGCAGTTCCCTGGCGGCAGCCCGTGTCTTGACATTTGGAGACTTCAAGGCGCGCACCAATTCCCATCCCGACTCGGCGTCACCGGCCGTATGCCATCGTTCCCCGCACAACAAAAGATGGGAAGTCTCGTCACTCTCCCCTGCGAACGTGGGCTTGCAGCAACCCGCTCTCAGTTTCCCCGGCGTTGCATTTCGTTCGCCCAGGATTGCAGGCCTCGGCCAAGGCTCGGCCCTCCCTTTTGCATCTCGCACAACCACCACCCTCCTGCTCCGTCCACCAACGTCACTGCCGTGACAGCCAGGCATCGCTCCTCGGTTCACTTCTGAGCATTTCGGTCATGCCCAACTAGAAGTGCAAGCAGGCATGCTTCCAAACGACGGCGGCTGCGAAGCACTGGCCAATGTCGAACTTTTGAGCCTAAAAGGAAGAGCCTGTCTTGGTAGGGATACAATTTCTTTGCCGAGCCTCCGGCAGGATGCCGAAGTTTCGTCAGTTCTGGTAGTCGGACCGAACGATTCCCAACTTGGTCATTCGCGACTGTAGGGTGGTTCGTTTCATCCCCAACCGGGCCGCCGCTCCGTTCTTGCCCGCGATCACGCCCCCGCATTCACGCAAAATGCGCAGGATGTGTTCCCGCTCGACCCGCATCAGCGTCCCCTCCGCCTCCCCCATTTCGTAGAAGGGCTTCAGTTCCGCCAGCGGAACCCGAAGCACCGAGTCCTCGGTAAGAATCACCGAACGCTCGATGAAGTTCTCCAGTTCGCGCACATTTCCCGCCCACTTCCAGCTCGTCAGAGCACTCATCGTCTCTGTCGGAATGGTCTCGATCCGCTTGTTCATGCGGCGTGCGAATTTCTGGACAAAGTAACGAACCAACAGTGGAATATCTTTCGGCCGTTCCCGTAGAGGTGGAACCACGATCGGGAAGACATTGAGCCGGTAAAACAGGTCACTACGAAACTGCCCGTCTGCCACGCCTTTGGCCAGGTTCCAGTTTGTCGCCGCGATCAAGCGTACATTCACCTTCAAGGTGCGAGTGCTCCCCAGCCTTTCAAACTCCTGGTCCTGCAGCACCCGCAGTAGTTTCGGCTGCAGTTCGAGCGGGATGTCTCCGACCTCGTCCAGAAAAAGGGTCCCTTTGTCCGCCAGTTCAAGGCGGCCAACCTTTTGGCTGATCGCTCCCGTGAATGCTCCCTTTTCGTGCCCGAACAGTTCGCTTTCCAGCAACCCGGTAGGGATCGCCGCGCAATTCAGCTTGATAAAACTGGCATGGCTGCGCGAACTCATGCGGTGGATTGCCCGTGCCACCAACTCTTTGCCCGTCCCGGTCTCACCCAGCACAAGCACGGTCGAATCCGTCGGCGCTACGGTCTTCACTTGCGCCAGCGTTCGTTTCAGCGGGGCGCTCTCTCCAATAATCTCTTCGAAGTTGAATTCGGAACGGATCTCGCCTTCGAGATACAGTTTCTCTTCCGCCAGCCGGTTCTTGAGTTCGGCGATTTCCGTGTAGGCGCGTGCGTTATCGAGCGAGATCGCGACTTGCGCCGCTACCTGCATGAGGAGAGCCTGATCGCGTTCAGAAAACGCGTTCTCCTGTTTGCTTCCGATATTCAGCGCCCCCAGAACACCCCTGGAAGTAAGCAAAGGCATCGACATGATCGACCGGATTCCTGCTCGCAGAAGGCTCCGCGCGATTCGGCTGTTGGTTGCCGCCAGGTCCCGTTCAGAGAGATGTACGGCCTTTCGCGAAAGGAAGGCCTTGGCTGAGATCGAATGTCCCAGTGGAATGATTTCGCCCCTCCCTATCATCAGCTGGCTTTCGGGCGCGGCCAAAACATATCCTCTCATTCCCCCCTTTTCCGCGTCGTAGATGGCGGCCGCGGCGAAATCGTGGGGAACCACCCGGCTTACGCTGGCCGAGATTGTGGATAGCAAAGCTTCGATCTCGAGGTTGGCGACCAGGGTCTTGTTTACTTCTACAAGAGCCAGCAAGCGCTCTTTCTCTTCCTCCAGCGCTTGCCGGGTTAGTGCATTTTCGATGGCCAACGCAGCCATCTCCGCCACGCGCCGCAGCAGACGGACATCCTTTTCCCCGTATGCACTCGGACGAAAGCTGGCCAACCCCAACGCGCCTAGACGTTTTTGGGAGGTGGTGAGCGGAGATACGCAGTACGACCGCAACCCTTTCTGGCGCAGGATATCCAAAAGTGTCGAGAAGCGGCTTTCCGCGTTCAGGTCCGGCAAAACCAAAGGTTGCTGGTTCTTCCACACCCACCCGCTGGCAGTATCATCCACCGGCATCTCCGACAACAGCGTCTGCAACTCTGCGCCCGCCCAGATGTGCAAGCGCATCGTGTTCTTCTTGGAATCGTGGAGAGAAAAGTTGGCGAAGTCGAATGCGGTCACTTCCCGCAGCCGCCCGCTGAGTTCCTCAAACAACTCCGGCAGGCTGCCGTGGTGGACCATCAGGTCCGCCATTTCCAGAAGTGTTTCGTAGCGACGCAACTCGGCGTCGGAATCCGAGAGACGGTCGGGGACCATGCACAACTACCAGGGCCTGCTCCCCCTCAAAAGCAGACCGCTCCCTTCGGCCAGAAAAACAACCGAATAATATGACAGCCACTAGCTCAGTCAAGAGAATTTTGCGACGTTTTCTGGATTCCGAACAAACGCAATCATGGAATGCTGATCGTGTTGTCAGGATTTCTGTACGCGTATAATTAAAGCAATGGCTCGTGGTTGGGAAAGCAAGGCGGTCGAAGAACAGCAAGCCGCGGCCGCCGCTCGCACTCCGACAAACCGACCGGTCTCCCCGGAGCAGGCAGCCAGGCAACGGCAAAAACAGGGGCTTACTCTCTCCCGCCAGCGCGTGCTGCAACAGTTACAACTCGCGAAAAACCCCGCCCACCGAAGCATGCTCGAAAACGCCCTCTCCGATCTGGACGCCCGGTTATCTAAACTGACCTAGCCCAGGGGCTTCGCCCAGCCCTTCACCCGTGACGTATAATGACCATAATTCCCATGAAAGCTTACGTTTACGTCTCGCTCAAGAAGAGTGTTCTGGACCCGCAAGGCAAGACCATCCAGGGCGCTTTGAAAAAAATGGGTTACCAGGGTTTGCAGGAGGTGCGTCAGGGCAAGTATTTCGAGATTACACTCAATGGAGGGTTAACTCGAAGCGACGCCCAGGCCGAAGTTGAGCGCATCGCCCGCGAAGTGCTCACCAATCCGGTGATCGAAGAGTTTCGGTTTTCCCTGGAAGAGTAGCGCCGGTTACAAGTAGCGCCGGCGGCCCGCCGGCCACCGCGCGCTTCGAAGAGTGGGTGGCAGGCGCCTTGGCCCTGCATCAGCCCGGTAATGAGCCTTGGGGCTTTAGCCCCAGGTACTCGGTCGCCCCCGCCGAACCAGGAGAGTATTGGTATGTGCGGCATCGTCGGATACGTTGGCAAGAAGCGTGTCGTCCCCGTCATCATTGAGGGCTTGCGTCGCCTCGAGTATCGCGGTTATGACTCCGCCGGTATCGCCGTCGCCGGAAACGGCGATGGCTTGCAGATTCGGCGTGCAGAAGGCAAACTGCGCAACCTGGAAGAAGTCATCCGCCTCAAGCCGCTCGACGGCACTTACGGTATCGGCCATACCCGCTGGGCGACCCACGGCCGTCCCACGGAAGAGAACGCGCATCCTCATCGCGACTGCACCGGCAAAATTGTCGTCGTGCACAACGGCATTGTCGAAAATTATCTTTCGCTGAAGAAGAAACTGATTGAAGAAGGACACAAGTTCACCACCGAAACCGATACGGAAGTGATTGCCCATCTGGTGGAACGATATCTATACCAGAGCGGCAATGGGCACCGCCCGTCCCTCGAAGAGGCGGTTCGTAAAACCGTCCTCGAACTGAGCGGCGTCTTCGCCCTGGGCGTGATTTGCGTCGACGACCCCAACAAAATCGTAGCCGCGCGCAACGGACCGCCCGCCGTCATCGGCCTTGGCAAGGATGAATACTTCGTTGCCTCCGACGTGCCGGCAATCCTCTATCACACCCGCGATCTGTTTTTCCTCGCCGATGGCGACCTCGCGGTCATCACCTCTGAAGGCGTACAACTCACCGACTTCCACGGAAATCCCATCGTCCGCCAGGTGCAGCACGTTACCTGGGATCCGATCATGGCGGAAAAGGGCGGCTTCAAGCACTTCATGCTCAAGGAGATTTTCGAGCAGCCCCGCTCGGTTCGTGACACTACCCTGGGACGCATCTCGCAGGATACCGGCCACATCTTCCTCGACGAAATGGAAATTACCGAGGCCGAATTCCGCGCGGCCCAGAAAATCAACATCGCCGCCTGCGGCACCAGTTGGCATGCCGCCCAGGCCGGAAAATTCATGATCGAACGCCTGGCCCGCGTCCCGGTCGAAGTCGACTACGCCAGCGAATGGCGCTACCGCGATCCCATCGTCGGACCCGACACCATCACCATGGTGATCTCCCAGTCCGGAGAAACCGCCGATACGATTGCCGCGCAACGCGAAGCCAAAGCCAAGGGCTCGAAAACGCTGGCCATCTGCAACGTCGTCGGATCGATGATCACGCGCGAAGCGGCCGGCACCATTTACACGCACGCCGGCCCGGAGATCGGCGTCGCCTCCACCAAGGCTTTCACCGCGCAGTTGACGGCGCTCTATCTGTTCGCGCTCTACCTCGCGCAAGTACGGGGAACCATCACCGGCGATCAGGCAAAAGCCGCCGTCCACGAGCTCACGCTGATCCCTGGAAAGCTCGAGCAGTTATTGACTCATGAAGAAACTTGCGAAGGGCTCGCGAAAGAATACGTCCGTTCGCAGGACTTCCTTTTTCTCGGACGCGGCATTCACTATCCCATCGCCCTCGAAGGCGCGCTGAAGTTAAAAGAAATCTCTTACATCCACGCCGAAGGCTATCCCGCTGGAGAGATGAAGCACGGCCCCAACGCTTTGATCGACGAAAATCTTCCCGTCGTCATCATCGCCACCCGCGACAAGAGCGACGAGCTTTCGATGACCCGTTACGAGAAGACCAGTTCAAACCTGAAGGAAGTGAAAGCCCGCTCCGGAATCGTCATCGCCGTCGCCACCGAAGGCGATGAAGAGATCAAGGAAGCCGCCGATCACGTGATCTACGTCCCCGCGGCATCCGGAAGAATTGCTGCCGATTCTCGAAATCGTCCCCTTGCAACTGTTGGCCTACCACATCGCCGTCCGCCGCGGCTGCGACGTAGACCAACCCCGCAACCTGGCTAAATCCGTTACCGTCGAATAAGACGCCTGCAACACCGGTTAAAATCACGTCCGGCGGACGCCGGGGCGGCTATAATATCCCGCTCTTGTCTTCCGTTGAGGTCGTGAGTTGAACCAAGATCACTTAGCCGATGCGCTCGAAGGTATCCCTGCTACGGGCCGGAGCGGACTCTCATTGCCAGCGATGTTCGGGATCGCCTTGCTTGTAATTCTCACGGTTATTTTGACTTACAGGGCCGAACTTCTGGAAAGGTCTTTGGCGGAAGAAGGCGAACGTCCGGAGTTAGTCGACAAACCCGCACCCGACTTTTCCGCCCTCACTCTCGACGGACGCACGGTCGCACTCTCCGATTTTCACGGTCGCAAGAATATAGTCGTCACTTTCTGGGCGAGTTGGTGCGGACCCTGCCGGCTGGAGATGCCGGCCCTCATCAAGTTCTACCAGAATAACCATAGCGCAGCGAGCGACTTTGAAATTCTAGCCGTCAGCATCGACCAGGATCCTAAAGAGGCCCTGGATTTTGCGACTGCGGAGAAGCTCAACTTCCCCGTGCTGATCGATGCTTCTCAAAAAATTGCCGGCGCCTATCAGGTCGATGGCATCCCCACGATGTTCGTAATCAATAAGGAGGGCAAGGTGATCTACGGGCAGAGCGGGTTTAACCCAGGCATGGAGTTTGTGCTGGCGAAGGAACTGGGCATCGACCTTAAGCAGACTGGAGGAGACAGGGATGGCAGCGCAGGCCATTGAATTCGCCGATGTTTCCAAGGCGTACAAGCGACGATTTCGAGGCGTCGAAGTCGCGGCTCTGTCCGGAATATCGTTCATGGTCTCGCGCGGAGAGGTGTGCGCTTTCCTGGGCCCCAACGGCGCCGGCAAGACGACCAGCATGAGCTTGCTGATGGGCTTCGCATTCGCCGACGCGGGACAGATTCGGGTTTTCGGCTATCCCCCCGGCGATGTGCGCGCCAAACAGCGCATCGGATTTCTTCCGGAAAACTTTGCCTTCTACCGCTATCTGAATGCGGAGAGGCTGCTGCGCTTTCACCTTCGGCTCTCAGGCCGCCAGACGTCCGATTCCGAAGGGTTGATTGCCAGCTTGTTGGCGAAGGTGAAGCTCGAGGAGTTTAAAGGATTGAAGATTGGGAAGTATTCGCGTGGCATGGTCCAACGCCTCGGGGTGGCGCAAGCGCTGTTGGGCGATCCCGAGTTGCTCGTATTGGATGAACCGACCTCGGGGCTTGATCCGGCCGGACGCAAAGAGGTACGTGACCTGATTCTGGCGCTGAAGGCGGAAGGTAAGACCATCTTTTTGAGTTCGCATATCCTGTCGGAAGTCGAGCAAATCTGCGACCGGGTCATCATCATCGACCGGGGGCAGTTGGTCCGGGCAGGCGCCCTGCGGGAAATGCTGGCGGAAGGCAATCGCGTGGAAATCGTAGTGGACCAACTGCCGGAGGCGCTGGAACTGGCCGTGCAACAACTGGGCGCATCCGTAGTGCGCGAAGCAAACCGGGTTTCTATTGCCGCCAACGCGGCCGACAAGCGCGCGCTCGCGGAGATGCTGTGGGCGGGAGGCTGCGACGTGCTCAGCCTCACTCCCACCAAGAGCTCTCTAGAAGAGATGTTCCTCAAGGTGGTGGGGCAAGGAGGCGGGAAGTGAAGGTTCGGACGATCGCTTTCGGCACGTTCACCAGCTTTCTGCACAACCGCCTGATCATTCTGTTCTGCAGTCTGTTTGTCTGCCTGGTGCTGCTGATGATGTCGCCGCTGCTGGCCTATAAGTCGATGACCACGGCCTCGAACGCGCAACAGATGCAGGGCCTCATTTTGAGCGAAGTCGCGGCGGTGATGTCGCTGGTAAGTGGATTTGGGAGCCTGCTGGCAGCATGGGCGGCCGCAGACTCGGTGGCCGGAGAAATGAAGTCGGGGACGATTCTGGCGGTGATGGCCCGGCCCCTGCACCGCTGGGAGTTTCTGGCGGGCAAGTATCTCGGCGTTATGATGCTGATGGCCGTTTATGTGTGCGGCATGCTGGGAGGTACATTTCTCTTAGCCTGGCTGGGAGGCCAGCGCTTTCACACCTCCGTCTGGACGCTGGTGGCTTACCCTCTGGTGCGCTTCGCCATTTGGGCGGCGATCGCGATGTGCCTGGTGATGCTGGTACACCCTATCTTCGTGATCGGCATTGCGGCAGTGCTGGGTACGCTGATCTCGGTCTTTCAATCTCCCTCGAGCCTCATCCCTGTCTGGTTGCGCCAGCCGGTGCACTTGTCCCTTCCGATGACAGATTTGCTCTCGGAACAACGATTCCTCTCCATCACGCGAGCTTCGCTCAAACCTTTTCCTTGGACGAGTCATTTGACCGCACTGGCCTACGGATTGGACTACGCACTGGTGTGCTTTCTCTTGGCAGTCTGGCTATTTCAGCGGCGCGGCCTGTCGCGCGAATAGCGCCGGTGAGGGAT
Source organism: Terriglobia bacterium (assembly GCA_963832635.1). Classification (GTDB taxonomy): domain Bacteria; phylum Acidobacteriota; class Terriglobia; order Terriglobales; family Acidobacteriaceae; genus DATFTE01. Next base: position 49,860 of record CAWHVH010000017.1, read on the forward strand.
TTGCCCCTGCCGGCTCACTTCCGCTTCTTCATCTCCTCGACCATCAGGTTGCGCAGCGCTCGATTGATCCGCGTCTGGTATCCCCGGCCGGCTTTCTTGAACCAGTCGACCACGTCCGCATCCAGCCGCAAGGTGATCGAGCGCTTGATCGGCCGGTAGAGCGAGCGCAGCTTTTCCCAGTATTCCTGCTGTATGCTGCCGTCCGCCGCTGCCCGCAAGCCGCCAATTTTGCCCGCTTTCGCTTTTTTCTTTCTTTTCATCACAAGTGTGCCTTTCCGTACGTACAAAGTAGCACATACGAATGTTCCACGCGGGAACATTACGTCGATTTGCTGCGGTCGGAAGGCGGCAAATTCCGCGCGTCTTCGTCCATCCCTGCGTCATCTAGACTCTTAAATGATGGCCTTTCAAACCTACACGGCACGCCTCACCCGCTCCCTTCCCCTCTCCGACTTCACGAAGCACCTGGAATTTGAGGTGGCTTCCACCTCGCGCTTCGGATTCGTCGCCGGGCAGTGGCTCTCTCTCAAGGCCAACATGCCGGATGGCGAAGAGATCACGCGGGCTTACTCCATCGCTTCCGCTCCCGACGACTCGAACCGGTTCGCGCTCTGTCTGAACCGGGTGCAGGATGGTTTCATGTCGAACTTTCTTTGCGACATGAAAGAAGGAGCCGAGATCGCGTGCCAGGGTCCGTTCGGCAATTTCATTCTGCGTCCTCCCATGCGCGACACGGTTCTCATCGCCACCGGCACCGGCATCGCGCCCTTCCGTTCGATCTTGCAGTGGCTCTTTCACGCCAGCGAATTCCGGCACGAGAATCACCACGTCTGGCTGGTCTTCGGCAGCCGCTACGAGAAAGACATTTACTACCACCAGGAATTTCTTCAGCTCGCGCGCGAGCACTCCAACTTTCACTACCTGCCCACGCTCAGCCGGGGAGACGAGAGCTGGAAAGGCCTCCGCGGGTACGTGCAGGAGCATGTGCCCGCTATCGTCGGCCAGCGCACCCACATGCACGCCTACATTTGTGGACTGAAGAAAATGCTTAACGCCAATCGCGACCTGCTCAAGAGCCTGGGCTGGGACCGAAAGTCGATCATCTACGAAGCCTACGATTGAGGCACCCGCCGCCTTACATGCGTCCTCGGCCAAGTTGCAGTAAAGACTGGCCTTATCGTCTTCGCAAAGTCCTGAATTCCCTGCATCCCTCTAGGTTTCAACCACATCTAACACCTTGACAGTGATTGACTCAAGTCTTATCATGCGGTCTGCAGCAATCATGATCACACTGATTGTAAAGCACTTATAGTTTCAGGAGGAGCCAGATATGGCCAAGATTATTGGAATTGACTTGGGAACCACCAACTCCGTGGTTGCCGTAATGGAAGGTGGCGAGCCCAAGGTCATCCCTAACGAAGAAGGAGGGCGGACGACGCCCTCGGTAGTCGGTTTCACCAAGACCGGGGAACGGTTGGTCGGGCAGGTCGCTAAGCGGCAGGCAATCACCAATCCGGAGAACACGGTCTATTCGATCAAGCGGTTCATGGGACGCCGCTATGACGAGGTGCAGGAAGAAATCAAGATGGTCCCTTACAAGGTCGTGCAGTCGGGCGATCACGTAGCCGTGCTTGCACAGGGGAAGGAATACACCCCGCCGCAAGTGTCGGCGATGATTCTTCAGAAATTGAAGAAGGCGGCGGAAGATTATTTGGGCGAGAAAGTGACCGAGGCGGTCATCACCGTACCGGCCTACTTCAACGACGCGCAGCGCCAGGCGACCAAAGACGCCGGCAAAATTGCCGGACTCGACGTCAAGCGCATCATCAACGAGCCGACAGCGGCCGCATTGGCCTACGGACTCGACAAGAAGAAGGACGAGACCATCGCGGTCTATGACTTCGGCGGCGGCACGTTCGATATTTCGATTCTGGAAGTCGGCGAAGGCGTGATCGAAGTCAAGGCCACTAACGGCGATACCCACCTGGGCGGCGACAACCTCGACCAGCGCATTGTCGATTGGCTCATCGATGAATTCAAGAAGGATGAAGGTCTCGACCTGCGCGGCAAAGGCAACGAAATGGCCCTGCAGCGTCTGCGTGACGCGGCCGAGCGCGCCAAGATCGAGCTCTCGACCACGATGGAGACGGAGATCAATCTGCCCTTCATCACGGCCGATGCCGGCGGTCCGAAGCACCTGGTGAAGAAACTCACCCGGGCGAAGCTGGAATCGATGGTGGAAGACATTGTTCAGCGCTCTGTCGGTCCGTGCAAACAGTGCATGAAAGATGCCGGAGTGGATGCTTCGAAGATCAATGAAGTGGTCCTGGTCGGCGGACAGACCCGCATGCCGCGCATCCAGGCAATCGTGAAGGAACTGTTCGGGAAAGAGCCGCATCGCGGCGTGAATCCCGACGAAGTCGTGGCGATCGGCGCGGCGATTCAGGGTGGCGTGCTGGGTGGAGAAGTGAAAGACCTGTTGCTGCTCGACGTGACTCCACTGACGCTGGCGATTGAAACGCTGGGCGGAGTAGCAACGCCGATGATTCCGCGCAACACGACGATTCCGACCCGCAAGACGGAAACGTTCTCGACCGCGGCCGACAGCCAGACCTCGGTTGAGGTCCACGTGCTGCAGGGCGAGCGCCCCATGGCGGCACAGAACCGCACTCTGGGCAAGTTCCACTTGACCGGATTGCCTCCGGCTCCGCGCGGAGTGCCCCAGATCGAAGTGACGTTCGACATTGATGCGAACGGCATTCTGAACGTGACCGCGAAAGACAACGCCACGGGAAAGGACCAGAAGATCACGATTACGTCGTCTTCGGGTCTGAGCAAGGAAGAGGTCGACCGCATGGCCAAGGACGCGGATGCGCACTCGGCCGAGGACAAGACTCGTCGCGAAGAGATCGAGGCGCGCAACCAGCTCGACTCCATGGTGTACAGCGTGGACAAGATGCTGCGCGAACACGGCGACAAGATCTCGGGCTCGGAGCGTGGCGACGTCGAAAACGCGGTGGCCGACGCCAAGAAGGCCCTCGAAGGCGGCGACAAGGCGGCGATGGACTCGGCGAAGCAGAAGCTGACCGAGGCCTCGCACAAGCTGGCGGAGCAGATGTACAAGGCTTCGCAGCCGCAAGGCGCGCCGGGCGCAGGCCCGACCGCTGAAGCGGGACCAGCTCCGGGCGGCAATGGTCAGCCCAAGAAAGACGAAGGCGTGATCGACGCCGAGTACGTGGACGTGGAAGACAAGAAATAAGCTTTCAGCCATCAGCTGTCAGCTTTCGGTAAAGGCTATGGGCGCGGGCATTTTGCCCGCGCTTGTTTTCAGGGCCAAAGGAGATTGAAATTGCAATTTGAAGTGAATGGCCAGGTGTATTTTTTGAATTTCGCGGAAGAGCAGGGGCGGTGGTTTGTGGTGATGCCCACCGCGACCGGGGTGCAGGCGATCCCGGTGTATGTGGATGTGCCGAAGTACGAGCGCTTCGGGATTCTGGAGAAGGATCGGCACAACATTCAAAACTAACCACTGTCATCCTGAGCCGACAGAGTGTTTAGTGATCACTGTACCAACGGGGCAAAATGAGTAAAGTCGGACGATGGATCACAAATATTGGGTCTACATCGTCGCCAGCGTAACCGGAACTCTCTACATAGGAATGACGAATTGCATCGAGCGTCGAGTCGCCGAACACAAGGACCGAGAGTTTGAGGGGTTCGCGAACCAGTATCATTGCGACCGGTTGGTCTACTACGAAAGTTTCCAGTTTGTGCAAGACGCGATCAAACGAGAGAAGCAACTAAAAGGCTGGCTGCGGTCGAAGAAGATCGCGCTGATTGAGTCAAAGAATCCACGATGGGAAGACCTGGCTGAGAAGTGGGGTGCACCGATGGCGTTTGCCGGTGAGTCCATCAGCAGCAAGTAAACCGCTGTCATCCTGAGCGCAGGGGAGGCGAAGCCGACCCGGAGTCGAAGGACCCCGGACAGTCATAGGCAACGAGAGACTCGTAAGGGAATTTTGATCACAACGTTCACGAGAGAATGCCTTTTGAGGCCGCTGGTCGTGCACGCTTGCCCGGGGCCCTTCGAACTGCGAGATCGTCCACTTCGTGGACGATCCCTGCGCTCAGGGTGACAGAACAAACAAAAACCGCTGTCATCCTGAGCGCAGGGGAGGCGAAGCCGACCCGGAGTCGAAGGACACCGGACAGTCATAGGCAACGAGAGACTCGTGAGGGAATTTTGATCACAACGTTCGCGACAAAATACCTTTTCAGGCCGCTGGTCGTGCACGCTTGCCCGGGGCCCTTCGACTGCGGCATCGTCCACTCCGTAGGACGATCCCTGCGCTCAGGGTGACAGAGAGAGTGAGAGATCATGAAGCCGATCGCCATTTTGCTGGTCTTATTCAGCGCCTTTGCCTTCCCGCAGAGCGCTCCTACCAACACCCAGCAGGAACTCACTACCCTCCTGCACAACTTCCTCGATGGAGCCGCCAAGGGCGACAAAGCTGCCTTCGAGCGCTTCTTTGATGAAGACGTGATCTACACGCGGGCGGTGGGAGCGGTCATCGACCGGGCGGCCATTTTGAAGAACCTTCAGGCGCCCAAGCCGGGAGAGCCCACGGACCATTACGATGCTGAGGATATCCTGGTCCATCAGAAGGGCGATGTAGCGGTGATGAATTTCCGCCTGGTGGTGGAAGGGGACGATCACGGGAAGCCCGAGAAAAGTTATTATCGGAACACCGGAACGTTTCTGCGCGAGAACGGGCAGTGGAAAGTAATCGCCTGGCAGGCCACTCCGATCGCGGACAGTAAGTAGTACTGAGGGACAGATTTGGCGACACAGACGAAAGATTATTACGGGGCACTTGGGATCAAGAAGTCGGCTTCGGCGGAGGAGATTCGCAAAGCCTTCCGCAAGCTCGCACGCAAGTACCATCCTGACGTCAATCCCGGCGACAAGTCGGCGGAGGAGAAGTTCAAGGCGATCTCCGAGGCCAACGACATCCTGAGCGATCCCAAGAAGCGGAAGATTTACGACCAGCTGGGGTTCTACTCCGACAACATCGATCCGGCGACCGCGGAAGCCTATGCGCGCGGCGGCGGGCAGCCCGGAGCCGGCGGCTTCGAGGGATTTCCCGGAGGCGGCCAGCCCGGGGCCGGGGGCCAGAACGTCCACTTCGACTTCGGCGGATTCGATTTCTCCGATCTCTTCGAAGGCGGGCGCGGCAAGAAAGCCTCGAGCAGCGGCGGGAGTGGGGGATTCCGCGACATTTTTTCCAACATGTTCAGTGGCGGACGCGGCGGACAGGCTGAGCGGGAAGGGCCGGAGCCGGGCTCGGATCTGGAATATCAGGTCAACGTTCCCTTCTGGACGGCGATCCGCGGCGGCGTGATGCGGCTGAACATTACCCGGCGCGACACCTGCGCGAACTGCAGTGGCAAGGGCTACATCGAGTCGCCAGGGACCTGTCCGGAATGCGGCGGCAAGGGGACCGTCACCCAGCAGGGTGGACGGATGAAGTTCAATGTGGCGTGTCCGCGATGCCATGGGACGGGCAAAAACATCTCAACCTGCCCGGTGTGTCATGGCGAAGGGACGGTCGAGCGGACGGAACCGCTCGAGGTCAGGATCAAGGCGGGCACGCGCGATGGCCAGCGGATTCGTATCGCCGGCAAAGGCAACGCCGGAGGCCAGGGCGGGGCACCGGGGGACCTCTACGTGATCATACGCACGGACCAGCATCCGGTGTTCCGGCGCGACGCGGACGACATCTACATCACGGTGCCGATCACGGCCACCGAAGCGGCCCTGGGCGGGAAGATCGAGGTTCCGACCATCGATGGGCGCACGCTGTTGAAGATTCCTCCGGGGACGCAGTCAGGCCAGAAGCTGCGGCTGCGCGAGAAGGGCGTGCCGTCGGCGACCAAGGAAGGCGCTCGCGGGGACGAGATCGTCGAAGTCAAAGTCACGGTACCCATGCCGCGAGACGAGAAGACCAAAGAGTTGCTGCGGGAACTGGCAAAGCTAAACCCGGAAGACCCGCGCGCGGAGCTGTGGAGCAAAGTCTAGTTTCGCGCCTCACACCCCCCTGTCATCCTGAGCGAAGTAGTCGTCCGCGAAGCGGACGACTACGCAGTCGAAGGATCCCGCGTCTCTGTGCTGTACCACCGGCCCCAAAAGGAATTTGCACGCATGCTCAGTAATCCTAAATTCCCCTGCCGCATCCGTCATGATTCCCATCGATAGGGATCCTTCAACTCCGGAGCGGCCTTCGCGGCTCCTGCGCTCAGGATGACACCTCTTGTTGATTACCTCCGTACCCGCGACTGCTTCCAAAAATCTGCATAATTATTCAAAAAATTCTTGCATCTATGGAAAATTCCCGTAATCTCACAACTGCGAACTAACTTCGCCGAAATGCCCGGGAAATCGCGGTAAACCCGGGAGCCTCGACACAAGGGAGACGAGGTGGTGAGAGTGAGTCGCCTGAGGAGGAAGCCATAGAAATTGGCAACATCTACCGCACCCACCCAACCTAAATTGCAGCCCTTCGCTGTATCTCCCCGGAAGAAGAAATCGGTTCGCCTCACCTTGTGGCCGCTGGTGGCTGCGACGTTCTTTATGGTGTCGGGCGGAACCTATGGCATTGAAGACATCGTGCACGGCGCGGGGTACTGGCGAGCCGTTCTGTTCCTGATCCTCACTCCCATTCTCTGGAGCCTTCCCGCTGCCTTCATGATCGGGGAGCTTTCGAGCGCGCTGCCCCACGAAGGCGGCTATTACGCCTGGGTGCGCCGCTCCATGGGCAATTTCTGGGGATTTCAGGAAGCGTGGTTGTCGCTGGTAGCGTCCATTTTCGACATGGCAATCTATCCGACGCTGTTCATCCTTTATCTGACCCGTATGTTTCCGTGGTTCGCGGAGGGGCACCGCAGTCTGGCCGTGGGACTGGTGATTGTGGCGGCCTGCGCGCTGCTGAATATCGCCGGGGTGCGGGTGGTTTCGACCACATCGCTGTGGCTGTTCTTTCTGCTCTCGGCGCCGTTCATGTTCATCGTGGTGCTGTCGCCGCTGAAGTATGGGGCGCTGTTTCATGCGGTGACCACGCCGACGACCTCCAAGGTCGACCTGATCGGCGGACTGCTGATCTGCATGTGGAACTACATGGGTTGGGACAACGCTTCCACCATCGCGACCGAGGTGGAGCGGCCGCAGCGGACCTATCCGCGGGCGATGCTGGCCGCGGTAGCTTTGGTGACGGCGACCTACGTGCTTCCGGTGATGGCGGTGTGGATGACCGGTCTGTCGCCGAGCGCGTGGGAAACGGGTTCGTGGGCGGATATCGCCGGACTGCTGGGCGGTCCGCTGCTGCGCGGCGCGCTGGTGCTGGGCGGCATGATCAGCGCCTTCGGAATGTTCAATGCCCTGGTGATGAGCTACTCGCGCCTGCCGCTGGCCATGGCGCAGGACGGTATGCTGCCCAAGGTTTTCGGGAAGCTGCATCCGCGGACGCGGGCGCCCTGGGTGGCGATTTCGGTCTGCGCGGTGGGATGGGCATGCTGCCTGGGATTGGGCTTTGAACGCCTGGTGACCATCGACATCCTGCTCTACGGAGCGAGCCTGATGCTCGAATTCGTCGCGCTGGGCGTGCTGCGGATTCGCGAGCCGGAGCTGCCGCGTCCCTTCCGCGTGCCGGGAGGGCTGTTCGGAGCCATCGCCGTGGGCATTGCTCCCATGCTGCTGCTCGGGTTCTCGGTGGTTCGCAGCGAGAGCGAAACCGTGCTGGGCATGAGCTCATTCGCCTTCGGCATGATTCTGATTGCGGCGGGGGTGGTGGCGTACTTCGTGAACCACGCGCTGAAGCCGCAGGGCTGGACCGTCGCGGAAGAGAAGCCGCAGACAGCGGTTTAGAAACATCGGCCACGGATTTACGCGGATCGACACGGATCGATCTGCGAAATCCGTGGCCTTGGTGTTTCTGCTATAAATAGTCGCAATGACCAAGCGTAAATCCAAAGGCGCGTACATGATTTCGGCCGTGGCCGAGATGTATGGGATTCATCCGCAGACGCTGCGCCTGTATGAGCGCGAGGGGCTGCTCAAGCCGTCGCGCACCGAGGGCAATACCCGGCTCTATACCGACGAAGACCTGCAGCGGCTGGAGTTCATTCTTTCCCTCGCCCGCGACCTCGGCGTGAATATCAGCGGGATGGCGATCATCCTGCAAATGCGCGAGCGCATGGAAGAAATGCAGCGGCAGATTCAGGACTTCGTGAAGTACATCCAGGAAGAAGTGCTGTCGCGCGCGAACGCCGCGGCAGACCCGTCAAAAGGCGCGATCGTGCCGGTACGCCGAGGAGCAGTCACGCCGGTCACGCCCAACTCGAAAAAACGTTAAATAGCTCTGTCATCCTGAGCGGAGCGCAAGACTTAAAGATAGTCTGTCATCCTGAGCGAAGCAGTTGCTGCGCGAAGCGCAGCAACTGCGAAGTCGAAGGACCCCTTTCAGTTCGAACCAAGATAGGCCTGTCAGGGAATTTCTACACGGGAGCATCGAAGAGAATGCCTTTTCCGGCCGCCGGGACTGCACGCCTCCCCGGGATCCTTCGGCTGCGTGATCGTCCACTTCGTGAACGATCACTTCGCTCAGGATGACAGGGCGGGTGAGGGAGCCGCTCAGGATGACAGAGTGGGGCTAGGAAGGCGGCAATGCGCGTATGATAATGCGTTTGGCTGAGTGCTGACGGCTGAGTGCTGAATGCTTCCCTTCAAGCTTGTCTACAGCGACGACTATTATCTTCCCATCGGCTCGCATGTCTTCCCCGCCGAGAAGTATGCGCGGATTCATAAGCGCCTGCTGGAGACCGGCGTCGCCGGACCGCAAGACTTCGTGAAGCCGCAACCAGCCTCCGATGAGGATGTGTTACTCGTACATACGCCGCAGTACGTACACAAACTCAAGACCGGGACGCTCAGCGCGCGCGAAGAGTTGGAGATGGAGATTCCCTACTCGCCAGAATTGGTGCGAGCCTTCTGGCTGGCGGCCGGGGGCTCGATGCTGGCGGCAGATTTCGCCTTGAACGAGCACGTCGCGCTTAACATCGGCGGCGGATTTCATCATGCCTTTCCCGATCACGGCGAGGGCTTCTGTATGATTCATGACGTGGCGGTCGCCATCCGGCGCATGCAGCGCGACGACAAGATCACGCGGGCGATGACGGTGGATTGCGACGTGCACCAGGGAAACGGGACCGCGGCGATTTTCGCCGGAGCGCGGGCGCCCCGTAATCCGCTGCCGTCGGCAGGACCCGGCAGCGTGACCATTCCGGCGAGAACGCGCACCGCCCATGCCGGCGATGTGTTCACGATTTCGTTGCATCAGGAAAATAACTATCCGGCATTCAAGCCGCCTTCATCGATCGACATCGATCTGCCGGACGAGATTGGAGACGACGACTACCTGGCATGGCTCGACAATGCGCTCAGTTCGGGGCTGCGGCAGTTCGATCCGGAACTGATCTGCTATGTGGCCGGAGCGGACCCTTACAAAGAAGATCAGCTCGGCGGACTATCGTTGACCATTGAAGGACTCAAGCGGCGCGATGAATTGATGTTCCGCGTGGCCAAGGCGCGCGGCATTCCAGTGATGGTAACCTTCGCCGGCGGATACGCGCAAAGGGTCGAGGACACGGTTACGATTCACTGCAACACGGTAATTGCGGCGAAGGAGATATTTTCTTAGCTGTCATCCTGAGCTCTGAAGTTTGCATTTGGCTGCTTGAAGAACGCTGTCATCCTGAGCGCAGGGGAGGCAAAGCCGACCCGGAGTCGAAGGAGCCCGGATAGTCATGGACGACGATAGACTCGTCAGGGAATTTCTATCGAGAAGCATGGGAGAGAATTCCTCTTCAGGCCGCCGTCGCTGCAAGCGTACCCGGGGTCCTTCGACTGCTCGGGATGACAGAGGTAGGAATTCATGAAGCTGCGTTTAGTACGTCACGCCACGCTGCTGCTCGAATACAACGGGCAGAGGTTTCTGGTTGATCCCATGCTTGACGAGTTGGGAGCGCGGCGGGCGATCGAGAATTCTCCGAATCCGCGGAACAATCCGCTGGTGGGCTTGCCCTTGGCGGTGAACGAAATCATCGGAGGGGTCACCGCGGTGCTGGTGACGCATACCCACAGCGATCACTGGGACGCGACCGCGGCTCGGGTTCTCCCCAAGGCGATTCCCCTCTTCGGGCAACCCGAGGATGAAGCGAAGTTCCGCTCGCAGGGATTCACGAATGTGCAATCGATTCAGGGGTCGGTTCACTGGAAGGGCATCGAGATCCGGCGCACCGGCGGGCAGCATGGCACCGGAGAGATCGGCAAGGCGATGGCTCCGGTATCCGGCTTCGTGCTGCAGGCGGCGGGGCAGCCGACGCTTTATATCGCCGGCGACACCATCTGGTGCAGCGATGTCGAGAACGCAGTGCGGGACAATAAGCCGTCTGTCATCGTGGTGAATACCGGTGCGGCGCAGTTTCTGGAAGGCGATCCCATCACCATGACGGCCGACGACGTCATCAAAACCTGCCAGAGCGCGCCGAAATCTCAGCTCATCGCCGTCCACATGGAAGCCATCAACCATTGCCTGCTCACGCGAAACGATCTGGCTTTTCAGCTCGAGGCGGCGCGAGCGATCTCGCAAGTGGCGATTCCGCAGGATGGGGATTGGGTGGATGTGACCAGCACTTAGCGCTCAGCATTCAGCACTCAGCCCCTGAGGTTTTCATGCCCTCGCAGAACCATTCTTTGGCTGAATGCTGAGTGCTGAATGCTGAGAGCTCCTTCCCTACTGCTAGAATAATGAATTACGCCTATGTTCGAGAATCTTCAGGAAAAACTGCAACGCGCGTTCAAGAGCCTGCGGGGACAGGCTGTCCTCTCGGAAGAGAACATCCAGGAGGCCCTGCGCGAAATCCGCCTAGCCTTGCTCGAGGCCGACGTCAACTTCAAAGTCGTCAAACAGCTCATCGACCACATTCAGGAACGGGCCGTCGGACAGCAGGTGCTGACCGCGCTTTCTCCCGGCGAGCAGGTCATCAAGATTGTCCGCGATGAACTGGTCGAAACCCTGGGCAAAGACACGGCCAAGCTGAAGTTCGCCTCGCAGCCTCCCACGGTCGTGCTGATGGCGGGCCTGCAAGGTTCCGGCAAGACCACTACCTCGGGCAAGCTGGCGAACTGGCTGAAGAATGGCGGACACCGGCCTCTGTTGGTCTCGGTCGACGTATACCGTCCTGCCGCGCGCGAGCAGTTGAAAGTCGTGGCGCAGGCCATCAAGGCGAACATTTACGAAGGCCAGGTCACCGAGTCGAATACCGCGACTGTCGAACGGCTGGTGAAAGAGGCGCGGAAAGAAGCCATCATCAGCGGATGCGATGTGCTCATCGTCGACACCGCCGGACGTCTGCACATCGACGATCAACTGATGGACGAGATGCAGTCGCTGAAGCGGCTGCTCAATCCGCAGGAAATCCTGTTCGTGGCCGACGCCATGACTGGACAGGACGCGGTCAACTCGGCCGACGAGTTCCACAAGAAGCTGACGCTGACCGGCGTGGTGCTCACCAAGATGGATGGCGACGCGCGCGGCGGCGCTGCGCTTTCCATTCGCCAGGTCACCGGGCAGCCCATCAAGTTCATCGGCGTGGGTGAAAAGTACGACGCGCTCGAACCCTTCCATCCCGACCGCATCGTGTCGCGCATCCTGGGCATGGGCGACATCCTCTCGCTCATCGAAAAAGCCGAGTCGCAGATCGACAAGAAAAAAGCCGAGGAGATGGCCAACCGCGCCCTGACCGGCGACGGCTTCTCGCTCGAAGATTTCCGCGACCAGCTGCGACAGGTGAAGAAGATGGGATCGCTGCAGAACCTGATGGGCATGCTGCCGAGCATCGGTCCGTTTGCCGGGATTGCAGAAGCACGCCGACAAAGTCGATGAGAAGCAACTGAATCGCGTGGAAGCCATCATCAACTCGATGACCTCGCACGAACGCATGCATCACGAAGTCATCAACGGCAGCCGCCGCAAGCGCATCGCCCGCGGCTCGGGCACCAACGTACAGGAAGTTAACAACCTGCTCCGCCAGTACGCGCAGATGCGAAAAATGTTCAAGCAGATGGGCAAGCCCAGCTTTGCGCGACGCATGGCAGGGATGAAGTTTCCTATGTAGCGGACCTCGGACGTCAGACCTCGGACCTCAGCAAATCGATTTTGGTCCGAGGGCTAAGGTCCGAAGTCCGAGGTCCGCTTTATGAAGTGGCGAAGCCTCGAAGAATCCACTCCCGGCACCGATACCCGCTCGCTGCGGGAACAGTTTGCCGAGCGCCGGGAGTTGATTGCGCAATACGTTCCCGAGGAGATTCAGGCGGTGCATGCGCGCGTGGTCGCCGACCTCAAGGCATCAGGAATGATGGAGCGCGCTCTTCCGGTTGGCGTAAAGGCTCCTGCGTTTGAACTCAAAGATCACAACGGAAAGCTGGTTTCGTCGGCGGACTTATTGTCCAAGGGACGGCTGGTGATTTTCTTCCTGCGCGGGCGTTGGGATCCCTTCTGCTGCGGACAGCTTGAGGCGATGAATCAAGTTCTGCCGCGCATCGTGGAAGCCGGCGCGTCGCTGGTGGCGATCTCTCCGCAGACCGTGCGGGCAGTCGTACTTCATGGCCGATCAGCATAAGCCGCGATTTGCTTTGTTGAGCGACGCCGGCAACCGGGTGGCGTGGCAGTTTGGATTGGTGTATCGCGTCCCCGAAGAGCAGCAGGCGATTTACCGGCGTGCGTTCGTGAACCTGCCGCTGGCCAACGGAGACGAAAGCTGGGAACTGCCGATTCCGGCGACGTACATCCTCGACCGCGACCGAGCGGTGCGGTATGCTTCGGCCGATCCGGATTACATGGAGCGTCCGGAACCGGAAGAGATTCTCGCGAACCTAAAATGAAAGCGACCAACGTCATCATTATTTTCCCGCTCGTCAGCGTCCTGGTGCTCAGCCTGTATCTGGAGGGCGGAGCGTGGAGGACTGTCAGCTACGTGCTGGCAGGAGTAAGTGTGGCAGGAGCGGCGGGGGCCTGGATGTTCAAGCGGTCGTCGCGCTAGCTGACGCCGGTTTCAATCCATGCAAAACTGAGATATGTTCCACGTGGAACATATTGTCGTGGCGGTTAGGTCTAGACGAAAAGGTCTAGACGATAGCGTCATGACACGTAAGAGTAAGAAAAGATTGGGGAACACGGGGACAGACCCGGTTCCCTTTCAAGTCGAAGAAAATGTCCCGCCCGTGGCCATCTCTCCTTCCCCCCGTTTCCCCCGCAGGAGGAAGCAAGCTTGTCAGAACGGAGCGGGCGCAGTAACCGTCACATTCTGATCAACGTCGCCGTTCCCCGGGTTATAGCTCAAGGTGTAACTACCAGGGTTTGGCACCACGAACCAAGCCGTTCCGCTCCCATCCCCGGCAACCTCGACTCCCACCGGATTACCGGTTCCATCGATTGAACTCAAGAACGCGGTGGCGGCTCCGGAAGGGATGCCCGATGCCTGGTAGTCTCCGGATGTGGGACTTGTGTTGAGTAAAGGCAATCCGGTGTAGGTTTGGAACAGAGTGGCAAATTGTGAGTTGAAGGGTGCGGGGTTAAACGTTCGCGCAATCCAGTCAGGCAGAGTACCACTCGAGGATGGCCGGTTTCCTTCACCGCTTATGCTGAACCATGAAACCTGGAAGGGCTTATAGTTAAACAAATTCAGGCGCCCAAGGTGGAAGCCCACTGCACCGCCCGATCCACTGCCGTAGCTGAGTCCGTAAAAGGTATTGAAAAAGCTGGGAAGGCAGGAAAGGGTGAGACTCCCACTGACTTCTTTGGTAAATAAAGGTTTGGAGTCTTTGGCGAGCTGAGCGGCGAATTTCGATCCATCGTCGCACTTGTTTGAACCCCAATTTTCGTCCCACCAGTCCACATCGCTGGTGTCGGCGATGGGGCGAGCTGCGGGATCCGCGGCGCGTACTGCAGCCGCGAACAGGGGCCAGGCGGTCGCAGGGCTAACTTTCGGTGGAAGGAGATCGCTTGGCCGCCACATCACGATCGAAGGATGATTCCTGACTGCCAACACCCATTCCGTCATGGTTGAGGTCATCCAGTTCGTCCATCCATTCACATCATCCACCTGCACTTGCGATTTCTGCTCGGGGCCGCTGCAATAGACCGATCCCACGACCAGAACGCCCATCTCATCGGCAAGGTCCAACACCGCAGTGTCGAGGTCGTCCCAATGCCCACTCAAGGAAGTGAATCCGGCCTGCTCAAAAATGTGCAGCCAGAATGCTGCGGGACGCCTGTCGTTCACATAGATGACGGGAGCTATCGTACTGGGATATTCGCCGACGGCCCACAGTCGAATGCCGTTGAGCAGCACGTCTTTGCCACTGACCCAGACTTCGCGGAAGCCAAAACGGTCAAAGCGGGTATCCAGGATATTGCCGTTGCCGTCGAGCAGATCGGTGCGCAAGGTGTAGAGTTTTGGCTGTCCATAAGGCGGTTGCCCCCAGAGCACCGCGGTTGTCCACGGGGACGAAAGTGTAGCCGTTCCGCTGCTAATCGGCTGTGGAGGAATAGCCAGTACGGCAGTGGATCCGTCCATCACGGTGGCTTCCGCCATGGTGGCTGTGCCCGTGCCGCTGACGGAAACGGAAACCGTGATCGTCTTGTTCCGCACCGAGGTATTGGGGAAAACGTCGCCAAGATATTGCGCTGGACGCCAGGAGAACGTCAGGTCCCCCGCCAGTCCGACCCAGTTTCGCGCCAACGCGCCTTGCAATGCACTCGGGCGATAGGCACTCCCTATACAGTCTGGGACGGCGGGCGGGCAACTGCTTTGATCGATAGTGACGCCTGGGCGAACGTACTTGGTATCCGCTTTATGAACGTAGATATCGATAACATTGGTTCCCGCGACAAGGTTCGTAATCTCGACCTCGAACGGGCTGAATTGGCCGAAGTGTTCACCCATGAGCACGCCATTCCAATAGACGGCTGCATAGTGCCCGGCCTTTCCCACTCGCAAGAAATATCTGCGACCCGACTGTACCCATGCGGAAGGGACATTGAGATTTTGCTGGTACCAGACTGAGGTTGTGCCGTCCTCGATCGGCAATTCTGGTATGCGCCTCGTCGACCATCCCGAGGTAGGGATCTGGTCTTGCGTCAGATTGAGTTGATAGAGCCAGTCGTTATTTAGATTGAGTTCTGCCCGGACGGCAGTTCCTACTCCATCCTGCGCCATGCAGCAACAGGCACAAAGGCCGAGGAGAAAGGCGACAACGGTTATAGGTCTCATAGTCCCTTCTAGAATCAACGCCAGGCGATCGACAGAACCTCGCCGCTGTCCTCGAGCCCATCGATCGCGACTCCAGGGTGTCTTTCAAACGCGTGTGTGCGGGGTCATTCTCCCGGACACTCATGGCGCTTCAAAAGCGGAACCAACTATACACGTATTTCGCCCGCTCGGGGCGCTGGACAAGGGTTTCGCCGGGCGGCGGGGGGTGTTCCAGCGGCGGGCGCGCTAGCCGGATTCGGTTTCGAGCCAAGCAAAATCGAGGAGTGTTTCACGTGGAATGTGTTGGCATGGCGGGGGTCGATGCGGGAGTGTCGTGAGAGGTAAGGTTAAGAAAATGATGGGGCCGGATCGAGCGTTCCTCAGCCCAGGTTAGGGCCCAGAGTGCGGGTGCGAACCTGGGCACTGGGCACGGGGAGTCCTCCACCAGGCGCAGAAGTCTGGGGTCTAAAGACTCACCGAACTGCCCAAATGGCTAGCTAGCCATTCAGGTTTTGCGGTGAGCGATGCGCGGCGATGGGCGATCTCAGCCTTCCCATAATGTTCGCCGATGCGTCCATCGCGGATAAAGTCGGCCATCATCTGAAAATAACCGGGCGCGAACCGTGTGGAGAGGCGTTCGCCTTTCGCATCCACCTCATATTCGGTCATGCCGTGTTCGGCGCCGGGATAGACGGCCAGGGTATAGGGCTTGCCATGTGCGATCAGCGATTTGATGCGCCTGGCCGTCTCGGCACTGGGCGCTTCCAGATCGTCGCTTCCGAGCACCCAAAGTTGCGGTGTGGTGGAGGCGCGGAGGGCCGGCATCGGCTCGTAATGGAAGGGAGTTGTCTTTGAGAAACTGAGCTCTTTGGTCATTGCGTCGATGATCTGTTCCTGGTTGAGCGGCATGATGAAGAACAGGAAATCGCCATGCACGTCGTTGTACCAGGGCTCGGATTTGTATTTCTGGCGTAGGGCGTTAAACGCCTCATAGCCTTCCTTGCCGCGGCTCTCGAACACCCGCTCACCCGCACGCGCCAGCGCCAACGCCTTATTGGTATCTTCCGCCGAGTGATGATGGAAATGCATGTCCAGCGCGACGCTTTCCTGATCCTCCTCGAGGACCGTCACTGCCAGCCCGAAGCTGATGATTGCAAAATCGACGGGTGCGCGGTTTACCGCCAGGGGCACAACCCAGCCACCCTGGCTGCCGCCCTGGTAGCCGATGCGCCCGAGGCGACTGCCAGCGAGCCGCTTGGCTTCTTTCATCGCAGCGACCGCATCGGCTGCGAGAACCTCAAAATCCTGCGTGTATGTGCCGCCAGACACGCCAGTGCCGCGCTTGTCGTAAACGAACGCTCCAATACCCTGCGCCGGAAACATCCGCTGCAACGCATAAGTGTCGAGGGCGGAGTCAGACTCGGAGCCGTGCACCAGCACAACTATGGGTATCTTTCCGCTGCCTTTCGGCAGCACCAGCCTGCCGACCAGCTTGACTCCGTCGCTGTTGAAGGTTGTATTGCGCACGTCGAAATCGATGCGCTTGCCGGTCTCGTTGCCGAACGTAATCTCGCCCTTGTCGCAACTGGAGAACGCGACAGTCTTGCCGTCGGCACGATTCGTCCAGCCATAAGTGCTGGCCCATGTACCGTCTTTTTGTGGATGAAGCTGGCCGGTTTCCCCGGTGAAGGTGCGCCAGCGGAATGTGTCGCCGTCTGATGGCGCGATATCGACAGCCCTGCCGTCACTCAGGCGATACGAACCGATGTGACAATCGTTCGTCGGGTCTGCGGCCGCGGGAATGGCAGACAAAACCGAAAACCCAAAGAGCGCGATGGCGGCAATAACTTTAATTGCTTTCATGGCCTGTACATCGTTCATGAAGATTCCCCCGGGTGCAGCAAACACAGGGATGTACGTGCCCAAACTGGAGAATGTTCCGTGCCCCCGACTCTTTCCATCCATTCGCGCAGTTAGGGATGAGTGGATCACAGATGTTGTCTCCCAGGTCTCTTAGTCCGGCTTCATGCCAACGCGGCTTGAGCGATACTTCACTTTGCTGCAATCGGGACGTGCCCTTGGTTCGTTTTGAGATGTTGTGGCGGTTGCGCCCGATGGGCGCGTGCGTCTGCGTGGCTGCCTCATTGGCATGGCTGAAGCCATGCCCTCCCCAGATCCCGCTCACTCGCACAAACCGCGAATGAGCAGGCCACCCACCGCGGGGATGTTTTGAAGATGAAGGTTCGGGCGGTTTTAAGAGAAAAGCCCCACTTCTCGCAGAAAACGCGAGAAATGGGGCACCCGCCACCGAGAGAATTCCCTTTTAGGCCGGTGGTTGTGCATGCGGGCGCGGGACCCTTCGGCTTCGCTCAGGGCAGGCTTTTCGACTTCGTGGTCGTCCGCTCCGCGAGCGACCACTTCGCTCAAGATGACAGCGTAGAGGGCGATTCGCACCCCATTCATCCGCACAAATCGCGGATGAGTAGGCAGCCCCGCCGTGCGGACGTGTCTGTCGAACTTGTCTTCGAGCAGCAATCACTTCGGATGCGATTGTTCCATCTTGGAGACGCTGTACCAGACGATCTTCCACGATCCATCGCTCTGACGCTTGAACTCCGCAAGGAAGTTCGTTTTATGAGTCATCAGCACACCGGCACGACTGTTATCCTCGTTATAGGTGCCACGGTAGACTGCCAAGTCTCCACTACTCGCAACATCTACAGTCTCGTCGATGAGGCTGACTTTCCAAAGAGGGTCGTGAGCAAAGCCCATCTTGAAGCCCTCTCTGTCGGCTTCGATCCCAACGGTTGAGGGACTGCCACATTCCATGGAAATGACATTCGGGGCGTCATAAGCGGTTGTCTTGACTGGGTCGTGGGCATTGAGACCGGCGACGAGTTGAGCGACGTCCGCCTTAATGGTTTTGGCGATCACCGCCGTATCAACCGACGCGGCTGCAGTCCATGACGCACTCCCGGCAGCAGCGAAGGCAAGCAGGAGCAGAGTTGGTTTCCAAGATGCAGAAAGGTTCATTAAACGCCTCCGGTTTGCCATCTCGGTTCGTATGGCACGGGCTAAGGCTAGTCCAGACTTTCTCTCGAAGTCCATTGGGCTCTGAAGGCTGTCGGAGCCGTGTCCAGATAGTTGGGCGCTTGCGCTGCGACCGCACCGCTCTGGGCGGCTTTTAAGAGAAAAGCCCCACTCCTCGCAGAAAACGCGAGAAATGGGGCACCCGGCCGTCCATTCCGATTCGATTTCCACCGCCCCAACTTCCCGTAGCGCGCAGTGACGATAGCTGCTCCACTTCCACTGACTCGCGTCCTCCACCAGACCTCGTTTCACCGGATTGCGATGAATGTAGCGCAACTTCTCCGTGACGGCGCCCCGCCGAGTTGGGCCGAGCGCAAGCAGCGCGAGAGCTGCCTCCATCTGGTTCCCGAAACGAACCTCGAAATTAAGCAAATTTCTTTCCGGGTGAGTAAACCGGGCAAGAAGCGGCAGATAATCGGATCGGCTCCCCCAAGTATTTCGAATTCCTAAGAGGCACGACTATGAACCGATCCCTCGCAATTGTCTTCGTCGTGTGTTTCTGTTTTGAGGCTCTGTGCGCTGGCGTGGACAGCCAAAAGACGATGTACGTCGGAGGCACGGTCAGCTCCATCAAGGAGCAAACCGAAGGAGTCTCATCCACCAGCGACGAGAAGGCCTTCCTGTTTGACTACGGCACCAGCAAACTCCAGATCCCTTACGATCGAATCGAGAGCCTCGAGTATGGGCAGAAGGTTGGCAGACGTGGGGGGATTGTCAGCCGATGGATGATCACGAAAAAGCGCAAGCATTTCCTGACGATCGGTTACAAAGACGAAAACGGTCAGCAGCAGGCGGCGGTGCTGGAACTCGGCAAGGACATTGTCCGCGCAACGCTTGCCGCCCTGGAAGCGCGCAGCGGCCACAAGATTGACTACCAGGACGACGAAGCGCGGAAGAGTGGCAGCGGAGACTAGCAGACCGTAGACTGGGCGGAGGCAACTAGAAGCGCACGCTCGGAAACTGTGGGTGCGACCGACACTGGCGTGGCTGCGCGAGCGGCCACTTCGCTCAAAACGACAGGGAGAGGTCCCTCTTGCCAATCCCGCTAAATTCTGCAAAAATAATGGTTTGTCTTACTCCCTCCGAAGGATTTAGGAAAGGAAGCAGAACCCTGTGTTAATGATTCGTCTGTCGCGCACGGGTGCGCGCAAACAACCGCATTACCGCGTGGTGGTGATTGAGAAGGAACGCGCGCGCAACGGCCGGTCGGTCGAAGTGGTGGGGACGTACAATCCCCGGACCACGCCTGCCAGCATTGAACTGAAGCGCGAGCGCATCGAGTACTGGGTGTCGAAGGGCGCTCAGATGTCGGACCGGGTCAGCAAGATCGTGTCGAAGCCGGCGCCGGCCACAGCCGGTTCCGCCGCTTAATCGCGCAGTGCATACCACGGGAAAATTCAGCCCACCCACAAGGAGCCGCACATGAGCGAGCAAAGTGGGGACATGCGGGCCTTAATCGAGCAGATCGCGAAATCGCTGGTCGATGATCCCGACCACGTCACGGTGAACCAGGTAGAGGGCGAGCAGGGACTGGTGCTCGAACTCTCGGTTGCGCCCAACGACCTGGGCAAGGTGATCGGCAAGCAGGGACGCACCGCGCGCGCCATGCGGACGCTGTTGGGCGCGGCGGGCATGAAGTTTCACAAGCGCATCACGCTGGAGATTCTGGAATAGCCGGAGAGTTCATTACCCTGGCGCGCGTCCTGAAAACCCAGGGGCGGCGCGGCGAAGTCGCGGTCGAGGTGCATAGCGATGTCCCTGACCGGTTTCGCGAAGGGATGGAGCTTTCGGCGCTTGCGGAAAACGGCTCGCGGCGGGCGCTGAAGATTGAAGAACTGTGGCCGCACAAAGGCCATCTGGTTCTGAAGTTTGCCGGGATCGATTCGATCTCGGAGGCGGAAACCCTGATTGGCTCGGAGCTGCAGGTGCCGCGGGAAGAGCGGGCCGAGCTTGGGCCGGGATGGAATTACGTCAGCGACCTGGTCGGATGCACGGTTTTCGATGGCGGGCGTGAGATTGGCATGGTGCGGCATTTGACGTTCGGCGCGGGCGAAGCGCCGCTGCTGATTGTGCAGGCGGGAACCAAGCAGTACGAGATTCCCTACGCGGAAGCGTACGTGAAAAAGCTGGATCTCGAGGGCAAGCAGATTTGGATGCAGTTGCCCCAAGGCCTGCTGGAGCTGGATGCTCCGCTGACCGAGGAAGAGAAGGAACAGCAGAAGAGAGGGTAGCCCTCAGGGGCTAAAGCCCAAACGGTTTTGGGCGTGGTACGGCACGGCTGAAGCCGTGCCCTTCCCGAAAGCTGCCCTCCAAGATGAGTTTCTGGTTCCGCGATGCAGATCGACATCGTAACGATCTTTCCCGACTTCTTTCGCGGGCCACTGGATTACGGCATTGTGCGGCGGGCCCGGGAAGCCGGGCTGGCGACGATTGAAGTTCACGATCTGCGGGCGTTCGCGCACGACCGCCACAAGACCGTGGATGACCGCCCGTTCGGCGGCGGCGAAGGCATGGTGCTGAAGCCGGAACCGATCTTTGAATGTATTGAGGCGCTCGGCGTGGCTCCACGGGAAAAGCGTGGGGCAAAGCAGAGCGTGATTCTGCTGTCGGCGCAGGGCCGGCGCTTCGATCAGAGTGTAGTCGCGGAACTTGCGGCGCTCGATCGCATGGTGCTGATCTGCGGCCGGTACGAGGGAGTCGACGAGCGGGTGGGTGAGTACCTGGCCGACCGCGAGCTTTCGATCGGCGACTACGTGCTCAGCGGAGGCGAACTGGGAGCGGCGGTGATCGTGGATACGGTCACGCGGCTCATCCCCGGCGCGCTGGGAAATGCGGCATCGACCCGGCAGGAGTCGTTTACGGACGTAGAAGCGATTTCCGGTGAAGGTCCGGACTCGACTTGCGGTTCGGGTGGATTGCTGGATTATCCGCACTACACGCGTCCGGCGGAGTTTCGCGGCATGGCGGTTCCGGAAGTGCTGATTTCCGGGAACCACGAGGAAATCCGCCGCTGGCGTAAACGTACGGCTTTGGAAAAGACTTTGCGCAACCGGCCCGACTTGCTGGAGAAGAACGGCCTCAGCGACAAAGATAAAGATTTGCTGGCCCAGATCACGGGCCACGAAAAAAGACATTGAGAAGGGACAAGATCATGACCAACCTGATCATCGACAAACTACTGGCGAAAACCAAACGCACCGACCTTCCGGCTTTTGCTCCGGGCGATACGATTCGCGTGCACGTGAAAATCAAGGAAGGCGACAAGGAACGCTTGCAGGCGTTCGAGGGCGTCGTGATCTCGCAATCGCGCGGGGCCCAGGCCAGCTTCACGGTGCGCAAAATGAGCTTCGGCCACGGGGTAGAACGTATTTTCCCGGTCAACTCGCGGGTCATCGACCGGGTGGAGCTGATCCGGTCATCCAAGGTGCGCCGCGCAAAGCTCTACTACCTGCGCGCGCTGCGTGGCAAGGCCGCCCGGCTCAAAGACGTGGAGCGGGAGCGGCCCGAAGCAGTCGCGGCGAAATAGTTTTTTGGGTTTTAGAGAGAGACAGCGGCCGCGCGGGCTTTGGGTTTCTGTTCCGTGTGGTCCTGCTGTTGCTTTTCTTCCAGCTTGCGCAGCAAGTACTGCAGCACCTGACGATCGCCCTTGCGAATCTCGCGGAATTCAATTCCGACGCCCAGTTCGAGGGCGCTGTGGCGCACTCTCCCCTTCACGCTCAGGTCGTAATTCGACACGTTCAGCACCAGTTTCAGATCGGTTCCCGGGACGAGGGCGTGCTTGGCTTCGAGCAGGCACCCGACTTCCGAGAGATTCTTGAGACCGGCTTCCCTCTGAGACTTGACGTCGAGCTTGGGTAGCTCGGCGACCCCTTCGATTTCAAAGCGCTGGTGGCGACGACGATTTCCATTGAGGCTTGCCGCCCCCGAGTTCAAACGGTAGAGGGCGCTGTCCCGGTGAATCAGTTCGTACACTTCTTCCATGTCGCGCAGTTCGTTTTCCCACATCAGGCGGGCAGATTCCACGCACTGGAGGCCGACCTGGCCGTTCAGTTCGGAGTTGGATTCACCCACCCAAACCACACGGCAAAAGGACTTGTTGATGCCTCGCTGGACCACAACCACCTCGCCCGTCTGTTTCACGCAGCGCAGGCCGGTGACCCGGGCGCCGTGGGCAGAAATGTCATAGGTGCAAGCCATCTCCAGGCGTGGCCGGTTCTCCTGATCCCAATACGTAACCCGGATCGGCAAAGCAACATGGATGCGCTTGTTCAGGCGGTCGACGGGCAGATTGTTTGGCTCTTCGGTCACGCTGCGTCCAATGCTTGGAATGTCAACGCAGTCGAAAGTAACGCGTTGCCGAAATGGGATCAATTTACCGGAGTCACCGACGAGTAACGTTACCCGAAATTGTTGCAAAGGCAGAGACTTGCGGGGAACTCACAGGATTCACAGTTGCGCACAGGCAACGCTGTCAGCGATGATGCGTTGATCTCCCGGCTCGTGCGCACCAAAACCAAACCCGCCGCGGAAAAAGGGCTCTCGGCCGCAGCCGCAAAGTTGCGTTTACTGAAGACGCTGCGCTGCACTTTGCGCTACGAGAAAAAGGCCTGGGAATCCGGTGCAAGCCTGGTCGCCGGGGTGGATGAAGTGGGGCGCGGATCTCTGTTTGGTCCCGTGGTAGCCGCCGCTGTCATTCTCGATCGCGGATATCGTGTTCGGGGATTGCGGGATTCGAAGCTGCTTCCAGCCGAACGCCGCGAAATCCTGGCTGAGCGCATTCGCGAGCATGCGGTGGCGTGGGCAGTGGCGGCGGTGGATGCAGCCCGCATCGATCAGATCAACATCTATCAAGCTTCGCGCGTGGCCATGCTGGAGGCGGTGCGCGGGCTTCAGAGTGTTCCTGATTATCTCCTGATCGATGCAGTTCGGCTTGACTGTGATTTGCAGCAGCAGGCCATCATTCATGGGGACGCGCTGTCGGCCTCGATAGCCGCAGCATCTATTATTGCCAAGGTCGAACGGGATCGAATGATCCGCGAGTGGGATCCCGTCTTCCCGGTATACGGACTGGCCTCCAATAAGGGATACAGTACGCCACGCCATCTGGCGGCGTTACGCGAGCACGGACCCTCCCCTTTGCATCGCCAATCGTTTGCCCCCGTCTGGAACGCTCCCATCCCTCAGGAAGTGCTTGCGTTCATGCTGGGAGAGGAACCGAAAGAGTTGCTGGAAGAAGAAGCGGTATGAAAGCTTTTTACCGCAAAGACCGCTAAGGATTCGCAAAGGTCGCGAAGAAAGACTTTGCGTCCTTTGCGGTCAAAAGCTTTTCCCGCCTCGCCGATCCTCCTGCGGGCATATAAAATCGAAGCATGCTCCGCATGATGGTGATTACTGCGCATCCTGACGACGAAGCGGGAGGCTTCGGCGGCTCCCTCCGTCTTTATCACGACCGCGGGGTCGAGACCTGCGTCGTCTGTCTCACTCCTGGGCAAGCTGCGACCAACCGGGGAGGCGCGAAATCGGACGACGAGCTGGCTACGATGCGCCGCAAGGAATTTGCGGCTTCGTGCGAGATATTGAAAGTCTCGCGCGGAATTGTGTTGAACTATCCCGACGGGAATCTCTACCGTCAGGATCTCTATCACGTCGTCTGCGACCTGACCTATCACGTGCGCGACTTCCGGCCACAAGTGATGCTGATGTTTGGCCCGGAGGGCGGCATCACCGGGCATACGGATCACTCCATGGCTTCGGTCTTCGGCACGCTGGCATTCGAATGGGCAGGCCGCAGCAACCGCTATCCCGATCAACTGAACAACGGCGTGCAAGCGCATCGCCCGCAGAAACTTTATTACCAGACGGCGGCCCTGGTGCTGCCCGACCGCCAGCCCATCACCCCGCCACCGCCAACCGCGACGATCGCGATCGGGAAATACTTGCAGACCAAGATTGACGCCTTCAAAGCCCACACCAGCCAGTCGCCGCTGTGGGCGCGAGTTGAAGAGAACCTTAAGCGGCTCGGTCCGGAAGAAAAATTCCACCTGGCGGCATCCGTGAATCCCGGCCCCGTGGTGCAGGAAACCGATCTGTTCGCCGGGATCAGCGGTGGAAGCTAGGGTAGTGCGCCGAAATAAAGACTCTTAGCTATATCGTGGCGATGGCGCTGGGAAAGCAAAGCCTTTGACCGCAAAGTTCGCAAAGAACATCCGCGAAGATCGCGAAGAAGGACGGTGCAATCCGCACTATAAACGTCGATCTGCTTGACGCACTGCGCTAGTCCGCCGCTTCCCTGCCTCAGCGTGGCTTCAGGATGTCGCTCAGCATGTCCGGTTTGGCTTCGTCCCTCACCAGGTGTGGATACTTTTCTCCGCCGTGATAATTGACGTTATAGGTTTTGAAATAATCGGTATTTTCCACCAGTAATTCGAGCGGCTGGGAACTGCTCTTGCCTTCGCGCAAGGCATCGCTCAAGGTGTCGCGGGTGAAGCGCTTTCCGTTTACGGCGATCAGCTTCATACCGGGGCCAATCCCAGCAAGTGCAGCCGGCATTCCCTCGATGGTGTCAATGATCGATCCATCGTCCCGCAACAGAAGGCCGACGGAAAACGTCGCGTTGACCGTATGACGAGCATCATCGCGCGCCTCTTCATAGGGGGAGGGATGCTCGTCGTACACCAGCTTCCAACCGCTTCCTTCGATGCCTCCCAGCGGCGCTCCGGGCCCGTGGTTTTCGAGGCGTTCCGTCCAGAAGGTTTTCCAGTCATAGGGAACCACCTGATTGAGGGCGTTCACCACATCGTCGAAGTTATAGGTCTTTACCACGGGAGGCCCACTGGGTGGACCGTGAAAGATGTGGCAGAAGTCGTCAATGGACTTCTTGCCCTGAGACTGCTGCCGGATGATGGTGTCGACCCACAGCCAGTTCAAGACGTCTTCGTCATAGAAATCATCGCCGCGACGCCAGGAATACCATTCCTTCGGAGCAAAGTAGAGCTGGGTAGCCGAGTCGGCCGTGTCCTGAAGGTTCCGCCAGGTGCGGCCCGGGAGGTGATCGAGGCTTGCGGCCATCAGGGCGAGTTGGTCACGGAATTGAACGGGGGTCCACAATCCGCTGCGAGCCGTCAACATGTCGCCCAGGTAGGATGTCAATCCCTCGTACACCCAAAGCAGGTCATCCTGCATGGGCTCTTCATAGTCGCGCGTAGCCAAGTCCGCAGGCCGGCGATATTTTCCGTTCCAGGAGTGAACGTATTCGTGAGGCAGCAGGCCCGAAGAAATCAATCGCAATTTCGGGGTCGACCAAGCCGCGTTCGTCGATGCGGCTGTCGTTCGATTCGTGGTGTTCGAGGCCAAAGTGCGCCACGTGATCGCTCAGACTGAACAGAAAGTGGTAGTCGCGGTAATGATGCGCGCCGAACAGATCGCCAGCCTGAGTGACGAGATTCTTGTAGTCGTTCCAAACCTCGGGAGGAGCATCAAGAGCGGCCTCACTGTCCGCGGCAATGTCCATTTCAGCAGGAGGCGTCTGCCCGGGATTCAGTGGAACCACTTTGAGATACTCACCCGCGATCACCGGAGAATCCACCAGGGTCGTCAAAGACACCGGTTTGAACTGAACCGAGTTGCCGGAGCCACTTTCCACGGGCAAAGCCGTCCCATACTTCCAACCTTGCGGCAGGCGGAGACTCGCGCTGTAGGTGATGTCGTCGGAGGCGGGGCCCTTCGGATACAGCAGCACCTGATTCCAACTGATGACGGTGAGCTTGTCCGTTGCCGAGGAACCGGCGGAGAAACCGGAAGCCAGAGTCGCGGGCGAAACATAGTCGAGCGAAGCTTCGACCTGGTGAACGCCCGCGGGAACTTCGACGTGGATGGTCCAGGCATCGAGCAGGTCCCGGCGCCACTGCAATCGTTGCCCGTTGCCCGTGAATTTCAATCCTGCCAGATCAATGACGGGACCATCGGGCGCGTGCTCTCCGGGAATCCATTTCGGGTAATAGAGAGTGAGGGTGCCGGGCTCGGCTGGAATTTGCAGTTGCGCGTGAAAAATCTTGCGAGGCGCGTCAGTGGCGTCGACGGTCAATGTTACATGCGGAGCCGACGCGGCGAAGACGGCAACAGACGCGGCTACGATTAACAACGGGACGAGCGCTCGAACTGCACGCTTGGGGGAAATCATGGGATCTCCTTGACGTTGGAATCTCGGTCACAACCAAAAAATAGGGATTGGCAGACTGCCGGCGCGGAGCTCCGAACTCGCGGGAATGCTCTGCTATGATCTTGTCCGTGACGACGCACGCTCATCGTGGCCGGTTCATCACTTTCGAGGGATTGGATGGCTGCGGCAAGAGCACCCAACTGGAAAAACTTGCTGCCGTTCTGCGCGCACAGGGTCTCTCGGTGGTGGTGACCCGCGAACCGGGCGGGACAGAAACCGGAGAAAAAATTCGCAAGCTGTTATTGGATACAGCTACTTCCGGGTTATCTCCCATGGCGGAACTAGCTCTTATGTTCGCATCGCGGGCGCAGCACATCAAGGAAGTAATTCGCCCCGGTTTGGCGGAAGGCAAGATCGTGTTGTGTGACCGTTTCACCGATTCCACGGAAGCTTATCAGGGTGGCGGACGCAAGTTGGGTTCGAAGCCGGTGCTGGAACTGCATCGCATCCTGTGCGGTGATCTGCAGCCCGACCTGACCATTCTGATGGATTCCGATGTGGCTCACAGCGTGGAGAGGGCCCGTCGCCGCAATCGCTCGCGCGGGCGGGGAGTGAGTGACGAAGGCCGTTTTGAGCAGGAAAACCGGGCATTTTTCGGACGCGTCCACCAGGCGTACCTGGCCTTGGCCGCGCGAGAACGGCACCGGGTGGTGGTCGTGGACGCTCGTGGCGCAGTGGGCGAAACCCACAAGGAGATTGTTGAAACGGTACGGCGTAAGTTGAGGCTGGCGAAGACTGCGTGAATGAAGCACTCAGCAGTCAGCACTCAGCATTCAGCCGGGAGGGATCCCGGGTGGTTTCACGACGTATTTGCTTGGCTGAATGCTGACGGCTGAGTGCTGACGGCTCTCTTATGGGATTTAGCGATTTTCACGGCAATTCGGAAGTTGTCCACCGTCTGCGCGACATGCTGGCGCGGAACCGCTTTCCGCAGGGTGTGATCCTGGCGGGCCCGGAGGGTTCCGGCAAGTACACGCTCGCGCTCATGCTGGCGAAAGCCATGAACTGCCTGTCACCGGTCATGACCGGCGGGCTCCCCGACTTCTGCGGCAAGTGCTCGAACTGCGTCCACATCGCACAGTCAGAGGATCTCGGGGCCCGCGTAGCGGAGGCGGTGGAAGCACGCGAGAATCTGCGGGAGACGGACAAGAAAGAAACCCGCCTGTTCGTCCAAACCCATCCTGATGTTCTGGTGATTCCGCCCGATCCGCCGCAGATGATGATCAAGGTGGACCAGGTCCGCCGCGTCATCGAGAGCATTTATTTCCGCCCCGCGGAAGCCAAAGAGAGAGTCTACGTCTTCACCGATTCTTCGTTCATGAAGGAAGCGGCGAACTCATTGCTCAAAGTACTGGAGGAGCCGCCGGACTTCGCGACCATATTCCTGCTCACCGAGAATGCCGGCGAGCTGCTGCCCACGATTCGCTCGCGATCGATGATCGTCTCCCTCGCCGCGCTGTCGTTCGAGCAAGTTGAGGCTTTCCTCGCGAAGCGCCGCCCAGACTGGAATTCCAAACAGCGGGCGCTGGCGGCACGGCTTTCGGAAGGCGCCGTGGGGCGCGCCCAAGGCTTTGACCTCGCGGCTTACACGGCTGCTCGTGCCCATGCCATGGCGGTTCTTCACGCCGCCTTGCGCTCTGGCGATCACTCGGAGCTGTTCAAGATCACCGAAAGCTATCGCGCCGGCGCGGAAGGCCGCGAGAAAACCGAGAGGCTTTTGCGAACTCTCTATTCCCTGCTACAAGACCTGACCTTTTTGAACTCGGGAACGCCGGAACTGGTCCGCAACACCGATATCGAGCCGGAGTTAAAGCGGCTTTCAGAAGCTGCGGACTTTGGCTGGATTGCAAATGCCTCTGAACGATTGGCGGAAGTCGAGCGTGGGATGCGCCGGAACCTGTTGCGATCGCTGTCGTTGGACGCGTTTGCGGTGGGGCTGGAGAGGGGCTGAGAGTGCTGAGACTAAGAGGCGATGTATCGGCCTCAGAGCTAGGCAAGTGGCAATTAGTAAGCACCTTAGCACCGACAGTTGAGGATTGTCATTCCCCGCGCTCCTGTGCTACGGTAGGTGAAAGTTCACGCCTTCGTAACCACAATCACAGCAGCGCGGTATTGTGGCCCGCAACACAAAGCGTGTCTACAGGTGGTGCCATGAAGGATGCCATTTCGATGCCTGCCGAACGGTTACCGGAAACAGAAGGCTTCGCCAACCGCAAATTAATCCGGCCGTCTTTGAATCGTGGGGATCATAACCATGCTCCAGCTACCAACGGGGAGCGGCGCGACCGACCTGACCGTCCCGAGCGCAATGATCGTTCCATGGGCGGGGGCAAGAAAGTAGCCCCGCCGGAACAGACCAACGCCGAAAATTTCTATTATCAGAAGCAGATGCAGTCGCACACGCCGATGGTGATTGTGCTGCGCGACGGCGAGCAACTTCATGGAACGATCGAGTGGTATGACAAGGCTTGTCTCAAACTGACCCGCAACGGACAACCCAACATCATGGTCTACAAGCCTGCGATCAAATACATGTACAAAGAGGGCGAGAACGCGAAGAAGTAGCTGACAGCTCTCAGCCGTCAGCTATCAGTAACAGCTTGATCCACTAGCGGGAATTCGGGTCTTTCGCACACGCCCTTGTATTTCCCGCGCTCCAAGCCTGCGGCAGCGTCCATTGAAAAGCTGATGGCTGAGAACTGACAGCTTTCTAGAGTTTCGGCAGCACAATTCCCTTCTGCGATTGATACTTTCCCTTGCGATCGGCATAGCTGACTTCGCAGACTTCGTCTCCCTGAAAGAAAATAATCTGGCAAAGGCCTTCGTTGGCGTAAATCCTGGCGGGTAGAGGGGTGGTGTTCGAGATTTCGAGGGTCACAAAGCCCTCCCACTCAGGTTCAAACGGAGTCACGTTGACGATGATGCCGCAGCGCGCGTAAGTGGACTTGCCCACGCAAATCGTCAGAATGTCGCGCGGAATCTTGAAGTATTCCACCGAGCGCGCCAGGGCGAACGAGTTGGGAGGAACGATGGCGACGTCGGTACGCACGGTGACAAAAGACTTCTCGTCGAAGTGCTTGGGGTCGACGATGGTGGAATTCACATTGGTAAAGATCTTGAACTCGTCGGCCACGCGCAGGTCATAGCCATACGAGGAAAGCCCGTAAGAGACCACACCCTCCCGAACCTGTTTCTCGGAAAAGGGGTTAATCATGTCGTGCTCTTTGGCCATCTTTCGAATCCAGCGGTCGCTCTTCAGCATGGGTCTCCTTGGGGAAAACGGGTAGTTTGGCAATTTTGTAATTTGGCAGTTTGCGCACAAGCCTTCAAATTTCCAAATTACCCGATTGCCAAATTGCAAAGTGAAATTTCTTGGCTGGTTTTCATGCTAGCGAGGGTGAGGTCATATTACGGGAGATACCTGCCGTTGACAATCTCCCTTATGTCCCTTAGCATCAATGACTTGGTGCAGTGTATCGATTTCGATGCGGGGTGCCGCCTGTGATTAAGCTCGACATTATCAACGAAGTGGTCAACAAGACCGGCATTACCAAAACCAAAGCCGAACTGGCCGTGGAAACGGTCTTCGAGAGCATGAAGCGCTCGCTCTCCAAGGGAGACCGCATCGAACTCCGCGGGTTTGGCGTGTTCAACGTCCGGCCGCGCAAAACCGGTATTGGCCGCAACCCGCGCACGGGAGCGGAAGTTTCGATTCCGCCGGGTAAAGCCGTCCGCTTCAAGCCGGGCAAGGAGTTGCAGTCCATCGAATAGCCCTGGTCTTCCTCGTTGGTGAGAACCGGGCCGCGCTGCCCGTGTGTCCTTTCCGCCCTCAGCCAGTCGGGATCCCTAGCGCGTGAATTCGGTTGCAGAAACTGATGTCCGATCCAACCACTTCGATCTCCTCGACCACGTCCTATTACAGTCCGGTGGAAGTGTTCGTAGTGCGGCCGCCAAAGCAGCGTTACTGGTTGCACGGTCTGCTGTTGCTGCTCACGATCTTCAGCACCATGATCGTCGGCGCGCGCATGGAGTTTAACTTCCTGCACAACTTCCCGGCGTTCGCGGTGGGAAACGAATTTCTGCCGTTCTTTCCGGTGGAATGGGTGTGGGCGCAGCCATCGCGGCTTTTGCTGGGAATCCCTTTCTCGGCCACGCTGCTGCTGATCCTGCTGGCGCATGAGATGGGGCACTACCTCTATTGCCGCTACTATCGCGTCTACGCGACCCTGCCGTTCTTCATCCCGGCGCCAACTTTGATTGGCACGTTGGGAGCGGTCATTCGCATCAAATCGCCGATCCGTTCCCGGGCTGCGCTATTCGATATCGGAATCGCGGGACCGATCGCGGGATTCATCGTCGCAGTCTCGGTTCTGCTGGTCTCGTTAAGCCTGTCGAAACCATTGATTCCGGGGATGGGCCCGTCGGATATTTATCTCGGCTACCCGCTGATCTTCGATCTGGCACACCGTTTACTGGCTGTGGTTGCTCCCACCCTTGGCGTCTCAACTCTGCCTCTAGATCGGGTTTATCTTCACCCGACCGCAGTGGCAGCCTGGGTTGGGATGTTTGCCACGGCGCTGAACCTGCTCCCCAGCGGCCAACTGGACGGTGGGCACATCGTCTACGCACTGTGGCCGCGGGCGCATCGTTACATTTCCTGGGTCACGGTAATCGTTCTGCTTTACCTGGGACGCCAGTACGTGGGATGGCGCGTGTGGGCCGGACTGGTGGCAGCCATGAACATCATCTCGTGGCGTCAACACCAGGCGCCGGATTATCCGGAGATTCACGGCTCGCGCTGGATCTTTGCTCTCCTCGCCCTTCTGCTGTTGATTCTGACGTTGACCCCTACACCCTTCCGCGGGGCCGGGCTCAGCTGGAATTAGGCTGAGCTCTTGCCCTGTGCCCCGCCTCACCGAGGTCCGTGACAGGCGTCACACCGTGGTGAGACTCCCGCGACGCATAATTTTCCTTGAAGGGAGCTCCCAAGCTCCCGCATGTGGGGGTCATGTGGCAAAAGGACGCGTTTCTATCGTCGTCGAACGTTGTAAGGCCTGCGGCTTTTGTGTTGAGTTCTGCCCCACCAAAGTCCTGGCGCTTTCTTCCGCCTTCAACTCAAAGGGCTACCATCCGCCGCACGTGATCAATCCCGAAAAATGCAGTGGCTGCGATCTGTGTGGAATGTATTGCCCGGATTTCGCCATCCACGGCCATAAGGTTGCACCCGTGGCGGGCAAGGAGGTGGACCGTGAAGGCTGATCCCAAAGGCGTGCTCACCGGAACTCACTTCATCGATGGCGACCATGCGTGCTGCGAAGGCGCGCTGGCGGCGGGAGCGCGTTTCGCCTCCGGTTATCCCATCACTCCTTCCACCGAAGTGGTTGAACGCTTCGCCTCGCGCGTGCCGACGGTTGGAGGAACATTCATTCAGATGGAAGACGAACTCGCTGCCTCGATCACACTGCAAGGGGCAGTGTGGGGCGGCGCCAAGGCATTCACCGTGACTTCCGGTCCCGGCTTCTCGCTGATGATGGAGCACATTGGGTACGCGGCGATGACCGAAACCCCGTGCGTGTTCGTCGACGTCCAGCGCGGTGGGCCATCCACCGGACTGCCCACGCTTCCCGCTCAGGGAGACATGATGCAGGCCCGCTGGGGGTCGCATGGCGACTACGAGATCATCGCGCTCTGCCCCAATTCTCCACAGGAATGTTTCGATCTGACCATCAAGGCTTTCAATCTGGCGGAAGAATTTCGCGTCCCGGTGATGTTCATGATGGACGAAGTAGTGGGACACATGACCGAAAAGGTCGTGATCCCGCCCGCGGATGAAATCGAAGTGGTTCCACGGCGCCACACTCGCAAGTCCGTGGATGATTACCTGCCCTATGGCACCAACGGCGACATGGTTCCCGAGATGGCGCATGCCGGCGAGGGCTACAAGTTCCACATCACCGGACTCACTCACGATGAGCGCGGATATCCCAACATGACTCCGCAGACACAGGACAAGCTGGTCCGGCGTCTGCAAAACAAGATTCAGGCGGCCGCCGACCGCATTGCGATGTTCGAAGAAGAGCATCTCGACGACGCCGACGTGGTCGTCGTTTCCTACGGAATCACATCCCGCGTCGCGCAGCGCGCCATCGACATGGCTCGGGACCGCGGTCTGCGCGCCGGCAAACTGCGACTGATCACAGCGTGGCCCTTCCCTGAGAACAAGATTCGTGAACTGTCAGGACGGGTCAAAGCCTTTGTGGTGCCGGAGCTGAATCTCGGCCAGATGGTACGCGAGGTGGAGCGCGCGGCGGGGGGCAAAGCGAAGACCTTTCCTGTTTCGCACGCCGGCGGCGGCGTGCATCAGCCTCAAGAGATCCTGAAAGCCATCGTGGAGGCAAGCCGATGAGTGACCTGGTGAATCCCGTTGAATCGTTCTTACGCACCGACCGCATGCCACACATCTGGTGTCCAGGATGCGGCATCGGCACTACGGTGAATTCCTTTGCGCGCGCCTTGATCGACTCCAAGATCGATCTGGAGTCGCTTGCCCTGGTGTCGGGCATCGGCTGCACCGGGCGCGTTGCCGGGTATGTGAAGCTGGATTCTTTCCACACCACGCACGGCCGCGCCATCCCTTTTGCCACGGGTTTGAAGCTCGCCAACCCGAAGCTCAATGTGGTGGTCTATTCAGGTGACGGCGACTTGTCAGCCATCGGCGGCAATCATCTGATCCATGCCGCGCGGCGCAACATCGATCTGAAAGTCATCTGCGTGAATAACCTGATCTACGCCATGACCGGTGGCCAGACCGCCCCGACTACGCCCGGCCACGCGATTACGTCGACAAACCCGTACGGCACCTGCGAACCGGCGTTCAATCTGCCGCACCTGGTGGAGGCTGCGGGCGCAGTGTATGTCGCGCGCTGGACCACGTTCCACGTCCGGCAATTGGCACGTTCCATCGGCGAAGCCTTCCAGAAGAAGGGCTTTTCGTTCATCGAAGTCATCTCTCCGTGTCCTACGCTCTACCAGCGGCGGAACAAGCTGGGGGACGGACTCGACACCATGAAGTACTACAAGGAAAAAAGCAAAGTGAAAAACGGCGCGCCGACCAGCGAAGTGGGGCTTACCATGACCGGGGAAATCATCGTTGGGAAGTTTGTGGATCGCGACCGGCTGGATTATCAAACGATCGTGCGATCACAATTCGTCGAAGCGTTGGGCGATCGCTTCGTGGAACAGGCGGAAATGGTATGCAGCTAACCGAGATTCGACTGGCGGGATTTGGCGGACAGGGAGTCATTCTCTCGGCGATCGTGCTGGGCAAGGCGGCTTCGATTTTCCAGGGCGCATTCGCCACGATGACGCAAAGCTTTGGTCCGGAAGCCCGTGGCGGCGCATGCAGCGCCCAACTGGTAATTTCCGACAAACCAGTTCTGTATCCCTACGTGGCCAAGCCGGACATTCTGGTCGTGATGTCGCAGGAAGCGTTTGGCCGCTTTGCTCCCGAACTGAAAGAAGGGGGCACGTTGATCATCGAGCAGGATCTGGTTCGGGTTACGAACCTGCCCGGAGAGATCAAGGTCTTCAGCATCCCCGCCACGCGCATCGCCGAGGAATTGGGGAAACGCATGGTGTTGAATTCCGTGATGGTGGGATTCTTCGCCGCGGTGACGCATCTGCTGGAACCAGATGCCGTGCGCAAAGCAGTGGCCGACTCGGTGCCTGCAAGCTTCCGGGAACTGAATCTCAAGGCCTTCGAGCGGGGCTTCGAATATGGGAGTACCGCAACGGCAGCCAGTCCCGCAAGTCTCGAACTCGAGAACCAGGTTGTGTTATCGCACGAGTAGCGCCGACGGCGCTACTCTTCCACCACTCTGGCGGTCATTTCTTCGGACGGGTCTCCTCCGGCCACGGCTTGCGCGACAATCAACCGCCGGGCTTCAACCCGGATCTTGGGCAGCTGCGAGCCGAACCACAGCGCCCCTCCAACGCAAGCTACCGCCCCGATTGCGACCGTCAGCGGAGCACCCAGGCGGTCGGCCAAAGCGCCTCCCATTAAGGCTCCGAAGGGAGCCATGCCCATGAACATCATCGAGTAGAGCGCCATCACGCGGCCCCGCATGGCATCGGGCACCATCGCCTGAATCAGGGTGTTGGAGGAAGACATTTGCAGCATCATGCAAAATCCCACCGGTAACAGCAGCGTGGTCGAGAGCCAGAAAGAGCGCGAGGCGGAGAAGAGCACCAGCGAAGTCCCAAACCCTCCGCAGGAGTAAGCTACCCAGCGGCCGAGCCCACGCACGCCGGTACGCGAAGCAAGAGTGAGAGCGCCGAGCAACGCACCCACGCCGGTCGCCCCCATCAACACACCGAGCCGCACCGCGCCCAGGTCCTTCGCCTTTAGAAAGGTAGTCAATTCCTGCCCGCCTCCGTGGAGGACTTTGGCAGCGAAAACCGGCATCAGCACGGTGTACGGCATCGCCACCAGGCTTACCAGGCCCAGCAAAAGCAGCAGAGCGCGGATCGGCCCCGTGCGGCGCACCCAGACGAGGGCCTCGATCATGTGCGCCAAGGGCGAACCGGAGGGTGGTTTGTAGCTCCGGGGTTGCACCCGCATCATGAATAAGCCGGCGATGACCGCGATATAGCTCGCGGCATTCCCAAAGAAACACCAGCCTTCTCCGATCTTGGCGATGAGAATTCCGGCGATCGCCGGCCCGATGACGCGCGCCCCATTGAACATGGAGGAGTTCAGGGCGATGGCGTTCATCAGGTCTTCCTTGCCCACCATTTCCACCAGGAAGGACTGGCGTCCCGGGATGTCGAAGGCGTTGACCACGCCCAGCAGCGCGGCCAGCACAAAGATGTGCCACACGCGTACAAGGTGGGTGAGGGTCAGAGCCGCAAGGATGAACGCCAGTGACATCGCCGCAATCTGTGTCCCGATGACAATCTTCTGGCGATTGAACCGGTCCGCCACAATGCCACCGATGGGTGCAAACAAGAAAACCGGAATCTGGCTGGCGAATCCTGCCGCACCCAGCAGAAGGGAAGAACCGGTCAGCCGGTACACCAGCCAGGCCTCGGCCACATTCTGCATCCAGGTGCCGATGAGCGAAATGAGCTGTCCACTGAAGAAGAGTTGAAAATTGCGGTGTTTGAGCGCACGCAAAATCGCGGGCAAGCCATCATTTGGGCCGGGCGCTGGCCTCGAGGAGTCGGCGGTTGCGATCGAATCAGAGCTGCTCGAATCGGACAATTTCACTTCCCGTTCCACTAGATGCTGTTCGGTTCCTGCCGGCGGCATAATTTCGCCGCTCGTTGCGTTCCGCGGACAGTGCGCTACTGCGGCCCAAGTCCATCAAAGGACACACTTTCCACGGTCACCAAATTGTAACTTCCAAGTTAGGTCGAGCTGCGGTAGAGTTGCGTGCCGGAAATACCAAGGGTACGGTCGCGAGCCGAAAGAACACAAGATGATTCGCGAACATGCAGTTTCACCTTTCGCCGAGAGACCGACGACCGCTCGGCAACGAAGCCGCCTTCCGGAGAGGTTATGAGCACAACCCAGGTTCAGCTAGAACGTCGCTCGACTCAGCGTTTCGATTTCCACTTGCCGGTTTCCGTGCGTCTGGCGGGAAGCCCCGAGCACGAGGGTTGCGGCTTCACCCAGGACTTGAGCGCGCGAGGTGCGCTGTTCTACACCGATTTTCCGCTGGCCTTGGGTGACGCGATTGAACTTACGCTGGTCATGCCTTCGGAAATCACCTTGGCTGAGAATATGAGGGTGCGGTGTCGCGGTAAGGTGGTCCGAGTTCGCCCCCCGGGTGCGGCCTCAAAGTGCGCGGTGGCGGTGCAACTCGAGGGTTACGAGTTTCTGCCGGAAGCGACGGCCCCGGCTCTGGAGCGGTTTCCGGTTGTCGAGGATCGCGATTCCGAGGATGATCTGGAATTGACTCCCCGCGCGCTTCGCCCGCGCAGCGCACCGTTGCTGTAGCTTCCACTTTCCAACCGGGCTGGCTTTGCGTAGAATGGTGTTGCACCTGCGGGAGTCCGGTCGCGCTCCGGAAAATCCCCCTGAGTATGTTTCTGTCGTACCTCCGCTTCGGTCTTGTGACTCGGGCGCCTGTGTCTCCAAAGCAAGGTTACTGAGGTCACTTGGCACGACAGTCATCTATTCGTAACATGCTCACACCAGGACGCGAATGAGGCGCCAGCCATGCACGGCATAGCGGTCAGTCTTCTCACCGAAGACCGGGAACGTCTTTCAGTGCTCCAGCACCGTCTGGAAGGCACGGAGATGGGCCGCAATGTCTTCAGTCACGTCGGTTTTCCCACTGCGGCGACCGATCCCATTCTGCGCCAGATTCAAGATGTGCGAGCGGAAGTTGTGCTGGTGGATATCGACCCCGAGAACGTAGAGCGGGCGATCCACGCCATCGAGCTAATCCGCGTCACCACCAGCGACATAGCCATCTTTGCGGTCGGGGAGATGAGCCATCCTCCGACCATCGTGGGGGCGATGCGCGCCGGGGCGGGTGAATATGTGGAGCGCAATGCCACTGCGGAAACTCTTATCGATGCGCTTACCCGCTTTACCGCTACGCGCGGAAAATCCAGGACTTCTTCCGGACGCGCCCGGGTTTTCACGGTAACCAACGCCAAGGGGGGCGCCGGCGCCACCACCGTGGCGGTCAATACCGCGGCGGCTCTGCAGGAGGCACACGGCGGAGTTCTGTTGGTCGACTTCGCTGCCCTGGGCCACGCCGCGCTTCACTTGAACGTGCGACCGTCGTTCGGAGTGGTCGATGCCTTGCAGAACCTGCACCGCCTGGATGCTTCGCTGCTCGATGGATTGATGACACCCTGTAAGGGCGGCTTGCAGCTTCTGGCTGGTCCGCAGCTACCTGCGACGGTGATCCCTGCTGCAGCCGAACTGGCGCGGCTCTTCGATCTGCTGGTTTCTAACTTCCGCTATGTCGTGGTGGATTGCTCGGCGCGCGCCGATGCCACCACGCGGCTGCTCTGCGATCTGTCGAATGCGGTATTACTGGTCGCTCAAACGGATGTGGTCTCACTGTGGAGCGCGGGCCGGATTCGGACCTTCCTCGAAGAAGGAACCGGACGGGATCGCGTGCGCATTGTGCTGAATCGCTACAAGAAAATTCCAGGATTCACCGACGAGGATGTCGAAACCGCCACCAACTGCAAACTCCTCTGGAAGCTGCCCAACAACTATCAGGCGATCGCCCCAGCCATCGACAAAGGGGTTCCGGTGGTTTTTCAGAGCAGTGAAGACATCAGCCGCTCGTTCCGTTCCCTGGCGGCCACCTTGGCGGAAGCTTCCGCGACCGCGGAAGGATCCCTCGATCTGGCCTACCGGCACGACAAAGGCGACTCCAAAGAGAAAGCGGGCCGGCGTCTGCTGATTTCCCCATTGCGCGCCGGCCAGTAACGCATTCCTCAGCTGTTCAACCCATCCCATTTCTGCCATCCTAGTGCCTTGCCCGTGGATACCCTCACCATTCCCGAACCCTCCATCGCGCAGGGCAGAATGCCCCTACATCGGTCTCGAGCTTGGTGGCTCGTCCTGATCCTGGTTTGGACGCTGAGCGGAATCTATGCGGCTTCCCTGCTCCAACGGGGATGGGTGCCGCATGACGAAGGCACGATTGGGCAGAGTGCCGAGCGCGTGCTTCGGGGGCAGCTTCCTCACCGTGATTTTGAGGATGTTTACACCGGCGGCCTGACCTACCTCAACGCGCTGGCGTTCCGTCTTTTCGGGGAAACCCTGGTGGCGCCGCGAATCATGCTGTTTCTGTTCTTCCTGGCCTGGGTTCCAGCGGTGTACCGGATCGCTTTGCAGTTCACCGATAGCTTGGGCGCAGGGGCAGTCACGCTGCTTGCAGTCGCATGGAGTGTGCCCAACTACAGCGCGGCTCTGCCCTCCTGGTACAACCTGTTTTTTGCGACGTTCGGGCTCGCGGCTGTGCTGCGTTATCTCGATACCAACGCTCGCAAGTGGCTTTTCGTCGCCGGGTTGTGCTGCGGAATTTCGTTTTTATTCAAGCTCTCCGGGATTTACTTCGCTGCCGGTGTGCTGTTGTTTCTGGTGTTCCGCGAACAGGAACTGGCCCGCTGCGACCCTCGCGGACAACGGCCGCAGCGAAGTCTCTATTCCGCGTTCGTGCTGGTGGGGCTCGCCGCTTTTGTGGTGGCGCTGATCTTTCTGGTGCGAAAGGACGCTTCAGCGGTAGTCGTCGTGGAATTCGTGACGCCGGGACTGGCGCTCGCAGTCCTGTGTATGGGCCGGGAACTTGCCAGAATTCCCGCAACCCCCGGCAGGCGCTTCGCTTCCCTGTTTCGCATGCTGCTGCCATTCGCGATCGGGGCCGGTTTGCCGGTGATCGCTTTCTTGATTCCCTACGTTCGAGACGGTGCTGTTTGGGATTTCGTCAACGGCGTTTTTTTGCTCCCCGGACGTCGTCTTGCGTTCGCCGTGCGGCGGCCGCCTGGATTCAGC
Organism: Terriglobia bacterium; assembly: GCA_963832635.1. Lineage (GTDB taxonomy): Bacteria > Acidobacteriota > Terriglobia > Terriglobales > Acidobacteriaceae > DATFTE01. Next base: position 89,060 of record CAWHVH010000017.1, read on the forward strand.
CTCAACAAAATCCTCGCCGCGGTCGCTCTCACGGGCCTGCTGATCGCGGCCTACCGGTGGCGCCTTCGCTCAAGACTTGCACAGGCAGCCATTGCCTTCGCGCTTTTCGCGATCTTGATTCTCTCGAAGGCTCATCCCAAGATTTATGCCGCCACGTGGGCGCCCTTGCTTCTTCTGATTCCGATCTGCTCTCTGGCCGGCATCTTTGTTCTCGGAGACTCCCACGCGCAAGGATTGCGCCGACAGCAAGCGATGCTATTGCTCTCGGTGGCAGCCACCTGCACTCTCATCCAGTTGCCGTTTTCCGCAGGGATCTATTTCTGCTACGTCGCGCCTTTGCTGGCGCTTTCGCTGCTGACTCTTTTCTCCATTCCCACGCACACAACGCGGCCCGTCCTGGCTCTCCTGTTCGTCTTTTTTCTGGCGTTCGCGGTCCTCCGCGTGACTCCGGGGTTTCTCTATTCGATGGGATATTTCTACCAACCCAACCCGGAGACCGAGCCGCTGAAGTTGCCGCGCGCGGGAGGACTACGGGTGGATCCGGCGCAGGCAGTCGAGTACGAGCAGTTGATCCCAGAGATTCAGGCGCACGCGGGAGCCAGCGACTACATCTACGCCGCACCCGACTGCCCGGAAGTTTACTTCCTCTCCGGCAAGCGCAATCCCACGCGAACGATGTTTGATTTTTTCGACGACCAGAGTGACCACGCAGCGAGAGTGCTACAAGCCGTCGACGCCCACCAGATTCAAGCCATCGCCATTTTTTCGCAGCCGGAGTTCTCCGGGCCCCTGCCCCCGAATCTCGTGGAGGCTTTGCGCGCGCGCTTTCCGCAATCGAAGCAAATCGGCCGCTTTGAAGTGCGCTGGCGTCCTTGAGAGCGTGCTCGACCTCAACGAATACATTCCAGGATGATGTGGGTATAGGGAATCCGCAGCAGGTCGTGGCGGATGCTGGCCTTCACTCCGTCGAAAACGTTGGACGCAATCCCAACGTACGCTTCTTCGCTGCGGACAAATTCTCCTCGATCGCGCGCCAGCAGCGCCTTGGCAGCCGACGACTGACCGCTTGTCCAGACGCCGTCGAGGGTGACCAGCTTCCCGCCCGGTTTCAGGGCTTCGTGGGCAATCTGAAAAAGTTGCTTCGCCTCGGGATCATCCAGGTGGTGCACGATGCCGAGCGCGAGCACGATGTCGAAATAGGAGCGCTGCGGCAAGGTGTATTCGCTCACCCGCTCGCACACGAACCGGGCATGCGGAAAGCGCCGCCGCGCCTGAGCGATGTATTCGGCGCTGGCGTCGAATCCTACGTATTCCGACTCCGGCAGGTAGGGGACGATGGTGCCCGGCCCACAACCGATTTCCAGAATCCGGTCTCCGGTTTTCGGGCGGATGTATTCCGCGACCAGTGTCCGGCTGCGCGCCGGCCCGCCGATCACATTCCAGAACAGCTGATAGGCCTGTGGCAGCGCCAGTACGGAGCGAATCGTTCGAATCATTGATTTTTTGGTACGATTGCCTGCAAGATACGCCCAGACTTATTGAAACACAAAATGCATTCCGGCTGGCCGCCAGCCCCTATTCTATGAAAGTAATTATTCTTGCCGGAGGATTGGGCACGCGTCTGGCCGAAGAAACCTCGGCGCGACCGAAGCCCATGGTGGAGATTGGCGGAAAGCCCATCCTGTGGCACATCATGCGCCTCTACGCCAGCCATGGCTTCAACGAGTTTCTCGTGGCCTGCGGGTACAAGGGCGAGATGATCAAGGAATATTTCCACAATTACCTCGTCCACAACAGCGATCTCTTCCTCAATTTGAAGGACGGTTCCTGCAAGGTCGCGAATTCCACCGTTCCCGATTGGCAAGTCGGGCTCATCGACACCGGGTTGAATACTTTGACGGGCGGACGCCTGCTTCGCCTGCGAAGTTTCCTCGACAACCAGAGGTTTCTGGTCACTTACGGCGATGGCCTTGCCGACATTGATCTCAAGGCTTTGGTGAAATTTCACCTTGCCCATGGAAAACTGGCCACAGTCACCGCGGTTTCTCCGGTCGCGCGTTTTGGCAGCCTTGCGCTCAGCGGAGACCGCGTCACCAAGTTCGCCGAAAAGCCGCAAACCGGAGAAGGCTGGATCAACGGCGGCTTTTTCGTGTTCGAGCCGAAGGTGCTCGAATACATTGCCGGCGATCAGACCACGCTGGAAGGCGAACCGCTCGAGCGGCTGGCCGCGGATGGCCAGCTCATGGCCTATCGCCACACCGGCTTCTGGCATCCCATGGACACGCTCCGTGACAAGCAACTCCTCGAGTCGCTCTGGGCCGGCGGCCATGCGCCGTGGAAAGCTGCGTGATGCCGAATTCGTTCGCGAACTTTTATCGCGGCAAGCGGGTCCTGGTCACCGGACACACCGGCTTCAAAGGCGGATGGCTGACCGCCTGGCTGAAATCGATGGGCGCAAATGTGGTGGGATTTGCGCTGCCGCCCGATACCACACCCAACCTGTTCGACGCGATCTGTCTCGGCCGGGAGATGGTTTCGATTCTGGGCGACATCCGCGAGCTGTCAGTGGTCTCTTCCGTCTTCCGCCAGCACTCTCCCGAGATTGTTTTTCATAACGCGGCTCAACCTCTGGTCCGGCGCTCTTACCGCGAGCCGGTGGAGACGTACGCCACCAACGTGATGGGCACGGTGCATGTGCTCGAAGCGGTTCGACATACCCCTTCGGTGCGTTCGGTGGTGGTGGTCACCAGCGACAAGTGCTACGAAAACCGCGAATGGTTCTGGGGATACCGCGAAGAAGATGCTTTAGGCGGACACGACCCCTACAGCTCGAGCAAAGGCTGCGCGGAATTGGTAACGGCTGCCTATCGTCGATCGTTCTTCGATAAAGAAGGCAGCGCCTCGGTCGCCACAGCCCGTGCGGGCAACGTGATCGGAGGAGGTGACTGGGCGGAGGATCGCCTGGTGCCTGATATCGTGCGCGGCATTACGTCAAATCAGCCGATTGTCATTCGCCGGCCTGACTCAGTTCGTCCCTGGCAGCACGTCCTGGAACCGGTCCGAGGATACCTGCTCCTGGCGCAACACCTCTGGGACGACCGCGCCTACGCGGAGCCTTGGAACTTCGGACCACGGGAGGAAGATGCGATCCCGGTGGGCGAACTCGCGAAGCATATGGTTTCCGCCTGGGGTAAAGGCGAACTGAGAATCCAGCCTGATCCCGATGCCCCGCATGAGGCACACTACTTGCGACTAAACACCACGAAAGCCCGCACTCGACTACAGTGGCAATCCGCGCTCACGCTTGATCAGGCGGTCTCGTGGACCGCGGATTGGTACCGTATGTTCGAGGATGATCCGGCATCAGCGTCCACCACCATGGCAGAGCAAATTCGGCAATACGCGGAGGTGGCCGGCGTATGAGCCACCCGCGCTCTGCTCTCGTAACGGGTGGCACCGGACTGATCGGCTCAGCGCTTGTGCAGCGCCTGGCGGCCGAAGGAGTGGAGGTCAGTTGCCTGGTTCGTCCGGGTGGAGTGTCGAGGTTGCCTGCGACGCCCGGAGTGAAAGCGATTGAAGTTTCGTCTTTCCTGGCCGACACGCTCCGCAGAGCTCTGGGTGACACATCTTTTGATGTAGTTTTTCATCTGGCGTCTTACGGCGTGCAAGCCCGCGATCGCGAGCGCGAGCGGCTCATCGAAGGAAACGTTCAGCTCCTGTCGCAAGTTCTGGAAGCGGTATCGGCACGCCCGCCGGCGAGGTTTATCTTCACCGGAAGCTGCTCGGAATACGGGTTTCCGCTCGCAGAAAATGCTCTCATTTCAGAGGATCAAGCGCTGCGTCCCACTTCCCTCTACGGGGCCGCCAAGGCAGCCGCGGAGCTCTACGGAAATGCGCTCGCATCCCAGCTGAAGATTCCTTTTTTCACCCTGCGCTTGTTTAACGTTTTCGGGCCAGGCGAGGGACCGCACCGACTGCTTCCCTCCATCATTTCCACCCTCGAACGCGATCAGCCCGTGGAATTGACCGGCGGCGCGCAGCGGCGCGACCTGCTTCACGTCGACGATGTTGCCGATGCTCTGTTCGCCGCAGCCTGCTCCGAGCGCCTCGAACCCTTCTCCGCTTACAATGTGTGCTCGGGCGTTCCGGTGACGATACGGCAGGTTGGCGAGATGGCAGCCGACATTCTTGGGAAACCCAAAAAGCTGCTGCAGTGGGGCAAACTGCCTTACCGTAACGATGAACCCATGTGGGTGGTTGGCAGTCCGGCGCGTTTTCAGGGCGCGACGTCCTGGCGCCCGAAGATGACCCTGGCCGAAGGCATCCGGCAGATGATCGCTGCAGTTCGAAATCGTGAACACCAAAATGCAATTTGATCAATTCGCGGGCGATTACAAGCACGTTCTCGATCAGAGCATCGCGGTCTCGGGGGAAGACTCCAGCTATTTTGCCGAATACAAGGCTCGCTATCTAGCCCGCATTCTGGGTGCGGACTTCTCTGGAAAGATCCTCGATTTCGGTTGCGGTGTCGGGTTGCTCTCCAGTTTCCTGAGAAAGCATCTGCGCCGGTCACGGCTGGACGGCTTCGATGTGTCGCGCGAAAGCATCGCGCGCATCGACCACTCGCTCAGCGGACAAGGAGTCTTTACCTGCGAGGAAGACCAACTCGCGCATGATTACGAAGTGATCGTCGTCGCCAATGTCCTGCACCACGTGCTGCCGCGGCAGCGGGACAAGACGGTTGCAGACCTTGCGGCGCGCCTCGTCCCGGGCGGCAAGCTGGCGATCATTGAGCACAATCCAGCTAACCCCCTCACACGCCGCACCGTCGATCGTTGTCCCTTCGACAAAGATGCAGTCTTGTTGAAGCCCGCGGAGGCGGAATCCCTGGTGCGAAGTGCGAAGCTGAAACTCGTTCGCCGCGATTACATCGTGTTCATGCCGCGCATCCTGTCGCGCCTTCGAGCGCTGGAACCGTCGCTGTCCTGGCTGCCGTTGGGCGCTCAATATGCGGTGCTGGGTGAGAAGCATGCCTGAAAACCGAAAGCTGATCACCATCCTCGTGCCGGTGTTCAACGAAGAACAGAATATTGAGCCTCTCTACGATGCGTTACAACCCGTTCTCGGCCAGCTGTCGGACCGCTACGACTTTGAAATCCTTTTCACCGACAATCACTCGACCGACGCCACTTTCCCGGCAATCGAGCGTCTCGCGGCCCGCGATCCCCGCATTCGCGCCCTTCGCTTCTCCAAGAACTTCGGGTTCCAGCGCTCTATCTTCACCGGCTACGCGCGCGCGCGAGGAGACGCGGCGGTGCAGATCGACTGCGATTTGCAGGATCCGCCCGAGCTCATTCTTGAGTTCGTGAAGAAGTGGGAAGAGGGTCACCGGGTGGTCTACGGAATTCGCAGTTCGCGGAAGGAAGGGTGGGTCATGAACACCACCCGCCGCATCTTCTACCGCCTGATCGATTCTCTCAGCGAAGACGATCTGCCGCTCGACGCCGGCGACTTCCGCCTGGTGGACCGGCGTGTTCTAGACGAACTGAAGACCGTGGACGACTACCAGCCCTACTTGCGCGGAACCGTGGCCGCGCTGGGATTCAGTCAAGTGGGCATTCCGTATGACCGTTCTGAGCGAGTGAGGGGTGAGAGCAAATTCTCCTTTGGCGAACTGGTCGGCCTGGCACTCGACGGCATTCTGAATCACTCGGTAGTCCCGCTGCGAATCGCCACCTACCTCGGTCTCGCGGTCTCCGTGATTACACTCGTGGCCGTCATCGGATATGCCGCGGGACGCCTGTTCTTCGGCGCAAACTGGCCTCCCGGCTTCGCCACGGTCATTGTCCTGATTCTCGCTTCACTCAGTTTGAACGCGCTATTCCTGGGAATCATCGGAGAATATCTGGGAAGGATTTACAAACAAGTCAAGCGTCGCCCGCTGACGATTATTGAGCGGGAAATAGACTTGGCGGCGGGGCCACTACACGAACCCGAGACACGCTCCGCCGCCGGATAGAAGGCAGGCTGAGGCCTAAACGCCCACGGGCGCTTCCACCAGAATCTTGGGCTCCAGCACGAACGTCGCCTGAATCGAACGCGCGACCAGACAACCGCGTTCGGTTTTCTCCAATAACCTTCCCGCTAGTTCCCGATCCTGTTCCCGATCAATGGTCACCAGCGGGCGAAGAACGATCCTGGTAAATCGCAAACCGCCATCCTGTTTTTCGATGGTTCCTTCCACGGCCACTTCCAGGCCATGAAATTCCAGCTTCGACGCTTTGGCAATCCCACGGAATGTAGCCACGTAACAGGTCGAGACGCCCGCCAACAGCAGATGCTCGGGAGTCCACATGCCGGGCTCGCCGCCGAATTCCGGAGGCGCGGCAAAGTTAATGGTGCGTGGGATGGATTCATCCGCTTCCACGATCCCGCGCTTGTGCAGCGTCCAATGGGCGGTAGTGTGATAAGTGTATTTCTTTTCCATGGCAGGCTCCTGTTCTCACGTTAGCAAGACGCGAACTCTCAAGCTGTGAGTCCAATCACCGGTAAGTGTTTGCTCGGGCGTAACTTGGAGCGGGACCCCCGGATTCCGGGCCGCTTGTGATAGACGTCACCGACCCTAGTGAGGGAAGTCACGGCAAGCGCGGTCGCCCGGACCGAGAATAAACATTGGGCCGGGTGGGGAAAACCTGCTGCCGGTGCCGCCAGTCGGCGGAGGTGCATCATGTCGAGCGACAAACGCGACATTCTCGACGTTCTCAAGTTTGAATTGAATTTTCTCGAGCAGGGGGGGTATGGCCGTTCTGTGCGCACCCCTTGGAAGCCAACTTCCATCTTTCAAGACTCGCTCTCCTGCATCAATTTCAATGATCCCGAGCGCCCGCATCCTTGCAACGAGTGCATGTTGACGGACCTCGTCCCTTCGAGTTCCCAGGCTGAAAGTGTCCCGTGCCACCACATTCCTCTGAATCCAGCCGGGGAAACGGTCGACAGCATGGAACGGCAGTGCAACCAGGTCGAACTCGAGGAAGCGGTGAAGAATTGGCTGCGGGATACGATTCAGCGTATCGAGCGCGAAAGAGCCCAGAAAAACAAGTCCAAGTGAACCGCGATCGTGCCGCAGATCCATTCTTACTCCGGGTTTACCAATTTGGGAAGAAAGACGGCTCCAGTGTCCTTTGTTTCTATCCAAATCCTCCCTGAAAAGCTATGCTCTGGTGAATGACTGGAGGGGTTATGAAGCGCGATTTCGCCTCGCTGAGCGCCCAGGAAGCCCTGCACGTAGCCATCTTCATCGAGGAACGCAACGCCGAGATTTACCACCAGTTTGCCGAAATGTTCGCCGAGTTCCGCGATCCCGAATCGCTGGAGATTGCCGCCGCCTTCTGGGACATGGCGACCGAAGAGCGCAAGCATGGCACCATGCTGCAGAAGCGTTACTTCGACCGCTTCGGGACTCGCCCTTGCGCCGTTACCGAAGAAGACATCTCTGATTTCATCGAAGTCCCTCACCTGGAAAACGGCGAGATCTTTACCATCAGTAAGCTGAAAGTCGGACGTTCCCCGCGCGAGATGGCTCTGGAAATCGCGATGGCTGCCGAGCAGAATGCGATCCGCTATTACAGCCGCTTGAGCGAAATCACGGAAGATGCTGACTTGAAATCGTTTTACCGGGAATTTGTGGATTTTGAAGCCGGACACACCGACTGGCTGGAAAAGAAACTGTCGGAGGCGCGGCGCACTTCGGGTGGGACCAAACTGGCCTGATCCCGGCTCTTAATTTTTCGCAGCTGGCGCGGGATTCTCGTCCTGCGGGAACGCCTTGAACACCACTTCCCTGGCCTTGGACGTCGTCTTCTTGTTCACATCGGTCATGTACTGCGTGAGCGTGCCCTTGAGTACGTAGTAGGCTTCGTCCCCAGGGTTCTTCCCATCTCCGCGCTCGACAGTTCCCTTGAACTCATACCAGACCGCATGGACTGTCTCCGTGGTGAAAGTCAGATTCTTGCCGTCCAGCTTGCCCTGCTTGAAAAACTGGTCCAGGAAGGCCCCGCGATCGCTCTCCTGCTCGCCGTAGCGCGAGACGAATCCAGTCACGCGGCCGGCATCTTCCACCGTGATCTGGACGAATTCTCCGTCCTGCAAAAACGTGTACATGCCGGAGTAGTCGTCGGACGATTTGGCGCCCGCTGCCGCATCCTGCGATTTGGCTTGCCCGACCATGACCAAGCCGCACAGCAGCATCACCAAAGAAGGCAGCACGAGCTTTCGCATGGAGGTTCCTGCTTTCAGGTACTTAGAGACTCACCCTCTTATTAAAGCACGGCGGACGCGGAGCGGGAACTTCCCATTACGGGACAGCCTCGCCAGCAGATATAATCGGATACTCTTGCCATGGTGCCAGGGTGCATGAAATCGGGCTCTGAACGCGTACAACCCGTGGTGGACCACAGACCAGGCGCGATTCGGGAACCAAAGTTCCTGGTCGAGCTTGAGCCCTGGCATCGGAACCTCACCAGCCTGCTGAGAGCTCATAGCCGGGAACCCCTGCAACTTTCCTCTTCACCGGCCGAGTTCTGGCCCGATGTATTCGTCGCCTCCGGTCTGCCCTGGCGCCGGTTTCTGGATTCTGCGCTTTCTCACCTTATGGTGATTGCCGCTGTGTGGGGAGCGTTGCAACTCGGCTGGGGAAAACCGCGGGTCGTGCCTCCCATACCTTTCAATCGCGCAGATGTGATTTATTACCCCGAATCTGAATATCTTCCCCCGCTCAACAGCCGCCGGCAAATCTCGTACACGCCGAGAAAAGGGGAACCTGAGTTCGCGAAGCAGGACATCATTTCCGTGCCGCCGGACGCTGACAATACGCACCAGACGATCGTGACTCCTCCCCAAATCAAGATCGATCACGACGTTCCCATGCCGAACATTGTCGCGTGGTCGCCGACCAGAGTTGCCGTACCTATGGCAGCCACCGAACGCTCGACGGCGGATATGAAGCTTCCAGAGTTGCCGACTTCCGTGGTGGCGCCTCCGCCCGAGGTCGAGGTAGATTCGAGCCTCCGTGCCGTCGAGGCCCCACAAGCCGGGATTATTAAGCCGCCGCCGAGCGTGCAGATGGCGTCAATCCGCACGCTGGGCGATCTCGATATCGGTCACTCCGATGTAGTCGCGCCCGCGCCGCAGCTTCCCATGGAGGAGCAGCATCGTTTGGGCGCCATGGCAAATTCGTCCCTCGCGGGCTCACCCGCGGTGGTGCCCCCGCCGCCATCGGTTCGAGGGTCGCGAGATTTGCGAGGTGGCGGACAACTGATCGCGCTCAGTGTTCGCCCCGCACCCGTAGCGTCTCAACTTCCCGCGGGCAACCGGCGGGGCACCTTCGCCGCTACTCCGCAAGGAAGGGCGGGAGCGCCCGGAACGCCGGATGCAGCTTCCGGCAGCGACTCGGGCGATGGAGGCTCCAACGCCAAGTCTGGTGACGCGCCGTCGGGGCTCTACGTTGGTAGAGGGGCGGATTCATCCGGGGTCGCAGGCAATCGTGCCGACAACGGCTCGGATCGCGATACGTCGGGCGACTCTCGCCTGCTTGCCAGTGCCAAACCTCCGCGGGTGAGCAGCAGTCCCCACCAAGCCGCAACCGAAGTCTCGCCTGGTAAGGTGAGTGACGATGAAAGAAAGGTTTTTGGCGATCGTAAGTTTTATGCCATGAGCCTGAACATGCCCAATCTGAACTCGGCCGGCGGGAGTTGGGTCATCCACTTTGCCGAACTGAAAGAGGACAGCCAGAAGGGTGAACTCAGCGCTCCCGTCGCGCTGCAGAAAGTCGATCCCGCATACCCCACAGAGCTGATGCGGGAAAACGTCGCCGGAACCGTGACGCTTTCCGCGGTGATTCGCAGCGACGGTTCAGTGGAGGGAGTTCGCATCCTGAGCAGCGGCGATGATCGCCTGGACCAATATGCCCGTGCCGCCGTTGCCCGCTGGCGCTTTCGTCCCGCAACCAAGAACGGCAATCCCGTGGACCTGCAGGCCGTCATCATGATCCCGTTCCGTCCGCTGCGCTGGAAGAATGGCTTCTGATCGGAGTTCTACCGGGAGCCTGACGCCTGACCTACTTCCCTGCCGCGGATTTTTTCTCGAGCGCCGCATAAATCGCAGGGTTCGAGCACACTTCGTAGTAGGCGCGTTCGGTCCAGCGTTGCAACGAGAAACCATGAGGATCGATCTGCGGCATGCGGCTGGCCCGCACCACGATTCTGCGAAAGATGTCATTCCCGACGGGCACCATTCCGCTGAACAGGTGATAGTCCTCGGAGCCGAACAGTTTCGGGAGATCCAGGTCACAGGAATCGAGAGAGATTTCCTGCTTTAAGCGGCGGAAAGCGGCTTCGCTGATGCGGATCCCGTTCAGGTTGTAGCTCATGATGAAGTCGTCGGTACTCTCGCCCACGTCCGCGTCGCTGACCGTCTGCACGGCATAAACATGAAATGGCGCCTTTTTCGGTTCCATGGCCTTGCGCAGACGTTTGCTGCAGGAGGATAGCCGGTCGCTTTCGTTCAGGGCGTCGGAGATCATGATTCGTTGCTCTCCGTCCATCAAATAGAGCGGTGCACAATCCTGGAAGGAGACCCCCACGCCCAGTTCAAGGCCAGGAAGTCCCGCTCGTTCCACCAACTGGTTGTAGCCGCGAACGATCTCGATCATTTCGCGCGCCAGCACGCAGGCCCGGCTTACCGCCAGGCTGGGCTCGCCTTCCCGTTCGACCAGCGCCAGAATGACCGCGTCTCCTTCGATGAAGACTTTGCTGGCGCCGTACTTGGCCAGAAGTTTGTTGACCGGATCATAGAAGTTCAGACTGAAGTAGGAAGCAGGATTCAGGCCTTTTTCCATCAACGAGCGGGTCAGACGCGAGGAATCGCGCACATCGGCTTTGATGACCACGTGGCGCAGGACTTTTTCTTCGGCGGGTTTGTGCTCGTCGGCCAGTAGGAAATCGTACAGCGTTCCGTTCATTGCCGAAAGCTCGCGCAACTTGGCGTTGCCGATCAGGTTGACGCTGTCCATCACGGCATTCAGGGCTTCCAATCGCCGCAGGTCGCGATGGTAACGCAACAAGTCGCGCAGGAATCGTCCGGCCACTTTGGCACGGTCCGCAGCCCGGCAACTCGCAACCCGTCCGGCGGCTGCGTACAGGCTGTCGGGCGAGAGCCGTCCGTGTTCGGCAATCAACTTTTCCACGCGATCCCGTTCTTCCCGCGAGATCAACGCATTTTTCAGTTGTTGAGCGTTAATGCGCGGCGAGTACTCGGCCAGCAGCGGCACCACCTCGTAAGAGGCAATGATGTAGTCCATCACCCGCGCGTCCTCGAGTATGCCCGTCCAGGTTGTGAGCCGTGCCTTTTGGCTGCGGCCTTCGACCGTAGACTCGTCAGGAGTGCCCGCCGCTACCAGTTCCTGCGCGTTCTCGGGAACGCACAGCCAGCTGTCGAGCACAGCCTCGTCCCGGGATTCCGGACCCAGGTCCAACGACTGTAGAAACTCGCGCGCGATTTCGCAGACATTTGCAAAACGGTCCGGATCGCGATCGAAGTTCCCGAACATGACATAGTGTTCGGCGTTGAGATACGCGTCGCGCCCATCTTCGGTGAAGATCAGCGGATTGAGAAACAGGGAGTACTGTTCCTCCCATCGGTTCCCAAACAGTGAACGGCGGGTGCGCGCCAGGGTCTCTTTTTCAATTTCGCGCAGGGTGCGAAACAGCTCCTGCCCGGTCTTGCGCAGAATGATTTTCTTGGCCACCTGGAACGCCGCCACCCGTTCGCGATATTCCATAGCCTTCTGCTGCCGCAGCCCCTCGTAGCTCTTCAGCATCACCCGGCAGCGTTCCAGCAACTGCGCAAACTGAGAAGACAGCTCCACCCGGAGAAACTTCAGGATGGCCACTCGCGCCAGCATGTCAACCGACAGCTTGCCATCCGACTTGGCACGATTGAGCGCCGCCGTGTGGACGGCCGCCAGAAGCGGCTTCAGGTCCTGCAGTTCAGCCTTGCCCCGGTTCTTCGCCATGGGGCCGGAGGCGATGAAGTGGTTTCCGCGCGCGGCGTCGGGAGTTTCGGCGGCGAGCAACCCGTCCACGTCTCCGCAGCGCGCGATCAGCCGCGCAATCTGCAATCGCGTTTGCTCCACGAACCGCGGGCTTAGATGAACGTCGTGCCGCAAGTTGTCGACGCCCAGCTGCAAACCCTCCAGAGAAAGCGATGCCGTATAGCGGCCGAGCCGCGGTGGCGTGACTTCCTCTGGTGAACCTCCGAGTCTGAAGATAGGGATGCGAGGCATGGATGGCGTTCTTCGCTACGGTTGCCCCGCTTGGCTGCTCAAGCTCGTCCGGAACGGCGGCACAACCAGAGCTTGTTCCAGGGTTGGTATGTTCATGCCCGCCAGCCTGGCAGCAACGGTACTGGCTTGGGAACTGGCTCCCGTAATCGTGTAGGCCTTCCATAACAACCGTACGGACACGGGATTCGCCGAATCTTCCTGCAGATGAGGGATCGCCTCGCTGGCTTTTCCCTGGGCCAGCAGCAGGGCGCCGGCTGCGGCTTGGTAAGAAATCTGGATGACCTGGCTGCGGCTGCTTCCGGTCAGCGCCTCGAGTTGCTTCACAGCGTCGGCGGCCCCATCCATGTCTTGTGCCTCTGAGGCTCGCATGGCCCGGGCGCATAGAATACGCGCCTGCTCGTCGCTGCGGTCGCTCTTGGAGACCTGTCGTCCTTCCTCCAGGGAATTCTCGGCGGCCTGAAGCTGCTTCATTGCCGCCTTGTAATCCGGCTCGTACATCGCCAGGAAACGGTGCGACTCCGACTCGAGCACCGTCAGCCCAGCCGCGTGCGCGTGCTTTCCGGCTTCCCGCAGTGCGTGTTCCGCCTGCTTCCGATTATTCTCCCGGATCCAGGTCACTGCCGCTTGCAGCTCATATTCCACGCGGTCGGTCTCGCTGCTCGCAAACACCACGGCCCGGTCATACTCATCGCGCGCTTCCTGTTCTTTACCCATGAGCGCGAGAGTATCGGCCACTCCCAGTTCTGAACCGAAGTTGGGATCCACCCGGATGCTCATCCGGTACTGCTCCAACGCGGCGTCGAATTTCCCCGCCAGACGAAGTATCTCCCCGTAGGAGTCGTGCGGGTTGGGCTGATCCGGCTCTAACGCGACGTAGCGCTCCATCGCGGCAAATCCCTTTTCAAAATCTCCGCTGTAGGCATAGGCATAGCCAAGTTCGTTGAGCGCGGCGGGATAATCCGGGTCCAGGGCGACCGCGCGTTCCAAAATCACGATGCCTTGCGCATAGCGCTCCTGGTGCACCAGCCAGCGCCCGGCCAGAAACAGTAAGCGTCTGTCACGAGGGTAGCGCGTCAGCAAGTCATTCATCGCGGCGATGGCCGGAACATAGTTATCTTCCTGCACTCCGCCTAGCCACTCGATGAGCAGGCGCTCACTGGAACTTACATGCGGCGCCAACTTCTTGGCGCGGGCCAAAGCTGCTTGCTGCTCCTCGGGGTCGTGGCTGAGGTGGGAAATCAGAATCAATGCCTGGGCAAAATTAGGGTCGGCCTTGATCGCGCTGCGCAGATCATCCACTGCCTCCGCGCGACGCAGGAACTCCAAAGCCTGCATGCCGTTTTCAAAACGCTTGCGCGCGACCGCGGATGAAGTCGTTACCGGCAACCGCGAGGAGGTAATCCTGTGCCTGGTTGCGTGGGCAGTTGATGCGGCGCAAGCCACCGCGGCGCAAGAACACAAGACCAGCACGCAGCCATTGCGAAGCAGACGCATGCATCCCTCGGAAACTACTGATATTCCTGCTTATAGGACGAGCCTAGCATGCGTCCAGAGGGTGGCCAACGTTACCCAAGTTACCTGCTAACTATCTGATTTTGCTGAATATTGATTGATGCAATCGACGCTGAGACTTTCCCCAAGCGGGCCCGCCGCCCTGCGTGCCAGGACCGGCGGCACAGCTTCCCTACTGCTTGGTTTCGAGCGGATGTTTCGCCTTTTCAAAGAACTCATTCTGCAACTTCAGGCTCTCGTCATCTGCCTTGACGGCACGGATCGAACTGACGATTGCGTCTACCCACGCATTCATTTCGAATTCCCCGCGCTCGCGTGTCGCAACCGAACCGTCTCCGGAGTAGTGGTTGGGGAAACGCGCATACCACCAGATGGCCGTATAGAGATTCTCCGGCAACTTAAGCCGGGCCTGATCCGCTCCCGATTCCTCGCCGGCACGGTCCATGTGCACCAGATCCGGATGCGAGATCAGCATCTTCGAAGTTTCCGATTCCCCGGCATGCCAATCGACGCCTGTGCTCTTCTTGGGAGGTCCACCGGCCGGCGCTTCCGGAATTCCCAGTATGTAAACGACATAGTCGTGCGGCGTCTCCAGTTGCGTCTGGGCAAAGTAGGGCAGCAGATTCTCGTTGCCGCCGTGTCCGTTGACGATGATGACTTTTTTGCACCCGTTGCGCGCCATCTCGTCCGTCGTCTCTTGCAATAATTCCAATTGCAGATGGCCGCTGTAGGCAACGGTACCGGGTTCATGCTGCGCTTCAAAGATCTGCCCAAAGTAGTATTCGGGAAATACCACCGCGTACTCTCGCTCGGCCGCGTGCAGGGCCGCATAGCGAACGTTCAAGAGGTCCGTGCCCAGCGGCAGGTGTGGACCGTGCTTCTCAAGAATCCCGAAGGGCAGAAGGCAGGTACCGCCCGACCGGTGGATGGCTTCCCGGAAGTCCGCCGCCGTCAGTTCCTCCCAATGCGCCGACAACTTGACCTGCGCCCGGATGGGCGCCACAGGCGCGAGCAATCCTATTAAAACGATTAATGCTTTGTACACGGAGACATCTCCAGCGAGGGATTCTAACACCAGTTTCCCGTGACGTGCCGAAATCGGGAAACGCCCTCGACCTTTGGTTACTCTAGTCACCGCCGTAAGTCACGACTCTGCGCGTATGATCGGCCATTGGAGCCTAATTCGGTCATGAAGAAACTGAAATTCTTACTGTCGCTTACTACCGATGATAACGACTATCAGATTGAGCAGGCCGCGTCGGCACAGGAAGCTGCCCGGCAACTGGGTTTCGAGCTTGAGATTGTTTACGCCGGTAACGACGCCATCACCCAGAGCCAGCAACTGCTGAACATCATCCAGTCGCGCTCCGGCACTCATCCCGACGGCATCGTATTCGAACCGGCAGGTGGAACGGCTTTACCACAGGTAGCTCGCGCAGCCGCGTCGGCTGGAATTGGCTGGGTCATTCTCAATCGTGATGTGGACTACGCGGCCGAGTTTCGACGCGCCTACAAAGTGCCCTTGTTCGCCGTAACTTCGGATCATGAGGAGATTGGCCGCATCCAGGGACGCCAGTTGCGCGCGTTGCTTCCCAAAGGCGGTTGCATCCTGTACATTCAAGGCCCTTCGGAAAATCCCGCCGCCAAGCTGCGCACATCCGGCATGTACGAGACCAAGCCGGTCGACGTGCAAGTGAAGCTCATGAAAGGACAGTGGACCGAGATCAGCGCGTACCGCGCCGTGAGTTCCTGGCTGCGCCTGTCGACTTCGCACCAGACCCACATTGACGTCGTCGCCGCGCAGGATGACTCGATGGCGCTGGGCGCGAAGAAAGCCTTCCAGGAACTACCCGAAGGCCCGGCGCGAGATCGCTGGGTAAGCCTCCCGTTTATCGGCTGTGACGGCATGCCCAAGACCGGGCAAGCTTGGGTTCGGAGTGGGTTGCTGGCCGCAACCGTCATTGTGCCCGCCAATGCGGGCCAAGCCTTGGAATTACTGGTAAAAGCGGTTCACTCGGGCGTGCTGCCACCGGAGCGCAGTCTCACGGTTCCTCGCTCCTACCCGCCGGTCGAAAATCTGAATGCCACGCAGGCCGGCCGAGCCCGCGCGACATCCGTCTAACATCTGCCGGCAAGGACCGTTCCTTGCTAGAGTGTTCTTTTCGCGGAGAGGAGCACTCATGCCAACGTTGATTTCTGCAACCCACTCGCATCACAGCCGCCGGAAATAAACCGAAGCTCATCGACGAATACATCGGCCGGGTGAATTCCCATACCACTGGCGTCAGCGTCGCTCACATGCGCAGTCCGCAAGGCTGGGAAGAGCCCGGCCAGACTCCTGAGTTTGATGAGTTCACGGTCGTGCTGAAAGGAATGCTGCGAGTCGAACACAAAGATGGGAAGATAGACGTCCCCGCAGGCCAGGCGATCATCACCCACAAAGGCGAGTGGATTCGCTATTCAACTCCGGACGAGGGTGGCGCGGAATACATTGCGGTCTGCTTGCCGGCATTTTCGCCCGATACCGTCCACCGCGATTGATCCCTACTCCAAGTTGGTCTGCACCGGGTAGTACTTCTGAATCATGCGTCCGGTCATCAACCCGCCTTCGTATTCGGGGATGACCACTTCATCCGCTCCGGAGTTCAGGATGGCATTCGCGTAGCGTTGCTGTCCCGCCCGGGTGATGATTTTCGCCTTTGGATTCAAAGACCGCGCGGTCACGGTGATGTAGAGATTATCGGCGTCATTGTCGATGACGATGCAGATCCCGCGCGCCCGCTCGATGCCGGCAGTCTGCAACACGTCGTGGCGCTTGGCATCGCCCTGAATTACCAGCAGGCCGTCTTTCAGCAGTTCCCGGTAAAGTCCTTCGTTGGTTTCAATCAGCACGAAGGGGACCTCCATCTTGCGCAGTTGATCGACGACTGTGCGTCCGACTTGTCCGTAGCCGCAGATGATGAAGTGATCTTTGAGCTTATCGATCGAGATATCGTTAACCATGGATTTCCAGGCCTCCATGCCGTGGCGGCTGAAGATCGTCACCAGCACCCGCTCCGCGATCCACACCTGGAAGGCAAAGACCGCTACGTACACAAAAATCGAAAAAATCTTCGTGCTATTGTGCACCGACCGGTAGTCGATGCCGTGGGGATGAATGATCCAGAAAAACGCGTCGACAGCGCGCAAGCCTTCCAACCGCATGTACACGAAGACACACAACGCGCTGAAGCCCGCAAAGACCAGCACGGGCAGCCACAACCGGCGTAAGAAAAGAATGATGATGCGGCCCATAGGCTTCAGCGAGAGTTCCAGCCGGTGAGCCCGGAGCTCTTGTGGACAAAAACACCTTCCAGGGGAATGCCGGGAACTATATCAGACCGTGGCGATCACGGAAACAAAGGTTTGATGATTGCCGTGATCAGCAATTTGGATCGCATTCCACGGCGCAGTTCCGTTCTCGCGTCACAGACGTAATTGCTCGCCTGACGTA
Source organism: Terriglobia bacterium (assembly GCA_963832635.1). Classification (GTDB taxonomy): domain Bacteria; phylum Acidobacteriota; class Terriglobia; order Terriglobales; family Acidobacteriaceae; genus DATFTE01. Next base: position 106,405 of record CAWHVH010000017.1, read on the forward strand.
TCATCAAGCGTTTCCAGCGCTCGTTGTCGCGACAACTACAGGGAGAAATTCATGAGTGAACGCGTATGTCCCTGGTGGCTGGGGTACTTTCTGGCCTCGCCGCTGCGGCGGTTGATGCTCGACCCGTACCAACTCCTGGCTCCCTACGTACGTGAGGGTATGACGGTACTCGAGCCCGGTCCTGGCATGGGATTCTTTACCGTCGAACTTGCACGACTGGTGGGCACGGGCCGCGTCATAGCGTTGGATATTCAGCCGAAGATGATCGAAGGTCTCAAACGCCGCGTCGCCAAAGCCGGCCTGCTCGATCGCGTCGATGCCCGGGTTGCACGCAAGGATTCGCTCGGACTGAATGATCTGAACGGCAAAGTGGACTTCGTGCTGGGCGGCGGTCGCGGGGACTACCTTTTTACAGGGGGCCCGCAGGCTGAATTGGATGTCGTCGAAAATCCCACCCTACATTTGAATGTTTCCGCTCGTTCTTACAAGGCAGTTGCGATCACTGAATGGTCGAATGCCCTGCTTCGCGGTTCGGTAGACGAAGCGAGGCAAGCCCTTGCACAAACACCGGACTTTCCTGTTGTCGTGACGCGGAATTTACAGACCGCAAAGCAATGGCTTCGTTACCACACCCGCGGTACGGCAAGATGTGGCCTCGTGGCAAGTTCTGGGGCCGTGCGACTCCGACCTGAGGGCTTCGAAACATCCACGGGCTTCCACCGAGCTTCGCCCGAGATGGTGCCGAAATGCCCGACAGCGCCCGTTTTTTTGCCTGAAGCAGCGCACGGCAGCGAAGACCAGGGCCCAACTGCTGGGTCGGCTTGCGGTGGAGTACGCGGGCGGCCATGTCTCGCTTGCCAAATTCGAGACGGAACTGAAAGAAGCCACCCAAGCCGGGTTCCAACTGGTGGATCGCCCAACCATCCGCCGCAGCCGGGCAGCCCTGCTAAGAAAGAACTGACGGAAAAAAAGGGCACGCCAAGCGTGCCCCAAAAAGCTGACGACTGAAGACTGCCTCTACGGCGCTTCGATCAACTCCATCTTCCCGTCCCGCGTGCGGTGCAGCACCATGACTTTTCCCTTGGGATCGCGGAAGACAAATACATCGCGATCGCGGAAGTGAGCTTCCTTGATGGCTTCTTCCAGCGTCATGGGCCGCATTGCCACAGCCTCATCCGAACGCACCAGGTGTACTTCGGTCGTCTTCGCGACGGCTGGATATTTGTGCACTACGATGGGTACCGCCGTGTCTTCCGTGATACCGACCGCGGGCTGCAGATCCGCGACAGGCTCAGCCCCGTTACCGTTGAACTTGCGTCCGGCTTGACGCTTTTTGGTTCTCCAGCGCGTCTTGTACCGGACCGCTTGCTTTTCCAGATGCTCCAAGGCTTCGCCTACGGCGGATTTCATGTCCCCCGCCTGCGCCACTCCCACCAGGGGACCGTTGCGCGGGCTGATGGTAATCTCCGCTTTGTGACGGTGCTTCTCCACCGCCAGGATCACTTTGGTTTCAAATTTATCAGCTAGAATTTTGCGGATTTTCGCGAGGCCGGTTTCTACTTCTTTGCGGATAGCGGAAGTAACTTCGTAGTGCCTGCCGGTATATTCCACGTTCATGAGCGCCCCTCCTAAAAATTTGTCGTTCTGTGTTGCGGGCACTTCATTGGAACCACTCAAAAGTCAGAATGCCGAATGCTTTCCTTCTGCATTCTTCCCTCTAACTTCTGCACTTATTTCTTCACTCTGCGCTGGTGGGTACTCGGGATGCGCATGTCTTCCCGGTATTTCGCAACCGTGCGGCGAGTGACCTGGATCCCCTGCGATTGCAGAATGCGGGTGATCTGCTCGTCCGTTAACGGCCGGGAGGGATCTTCTTCCTCGATCAGCTTCTTCACGCGCCGCTTCAGAATCAGCAACGAAGTGTTGCCGCCCTCGGGCCCGTTGACGCTCTCGCTGAAGAAATAACGTAGCTCAAATACGCCCTGTGGAGTGTGCGCGTATTTGTTGGCCACCGCGCGGCTCACGGTGGAAGGATGCACGCCGATTTCTTCGGCCACCTCCTTGATCATCATGGGTTTCAGTTCATCGATGCCTTTTTCGAGAAAATCCTGCTGGCGCGCCACAATCGAATAGCAGACTTTCATGATCGTCTGCTTGCGCTGCTCGATGTTCTTAATCAGCTGGATGGCGCTCTTGTAGCGCTCTTTCACGTAGTTCCGAGTATCTTTGTCGTTGGTATCACGGGTCAGCAGCCGCTTGTATGCCGGATTCAGGCGGAGCTGCGGCACATCCTCGTCGTTCATCATCACCAGCCACTCATCGCCGTGCTTTATGAAGGCCACGTCGGGTTCGATCAGGCGCGGCTGGCTCTTGTTATATTGCAGCCCCGGCCGGGGATCGAGGGTTCGGATGTACTCCAGCGCATGCTGCACCGCTTCGATGGGACGCCCGATGGCTTTCCCAATTTCCTTGAACTGCTTCAACTGGACCGCCCGCAGGTGCTGGTCGACAACTGCAATCGCGTCCGCCAGGACTTGCGCGGTGTCGCCGTTCCCGTTCTTGTGCGAGGCATGCTGCTGCTGGTGATCGCGCAACTGGTAGAGCAGACATTCGCGCAGATCGCGGCAGCCCACGCCAGGCGGGTCCAACTGCCGCACAATCTCCAGCGCCTCATGTAAATCAGCCAGGGTAAATGTCGGATGGAATTGTGGTTGCGGTGCGCGCGCGGGTTGTTTGGCCGGAGGCGCCGCCGCTTCCGGTGCGGGCGCCACTGCGGCCGCCATACCGCCGCTCAAATGCAGGCTCGCGGTGTCAGCAGTGGCCCAGTCGGGCGACAGTTCAACCTCGTCCAGGTTCGCGGACTCCGGGACAGCCTCGTCCGTCGTAGGCGAAAGACCCAGCGCCACCGCTTCTCTCACCACATTCTCGGCGATGGTCGCGTCCACTTCCGGCGGAGCCGGAGGCTCGACGCCCATCAGTTCTTCATCGCTCGCGATCAGGTAGCCGTCTTCGCTCAGATTGCCAATCACCAGCTCCGCGGCATCGTGGACTTCGGTGCGCATCGAAATGGCGCCCAGCTGCCACATCAGGTGGTCGGTCAGGTTGCCGGGCTTTGACAGGAAGTTCTCGAACGAGGGCCGCTCCACTTCTTCCATTTCGCCCGGACTGCGATAGCCCGGATCTAGATACTCCTGAAAGAAGGAGCCAAAATCGATTTCTTCGAAGGGATCTTTCTTCTCTTCCGCTACGACCGGGCTTTCTTCCACGGCCACGGGCCGTTCGCGCTCTTCTTCCCGGCGGTTCACATCGTCGAGCAGGGGAACCGAATCTTCCAGTTCCTCCAGCACCGGGTTCTCTACCATCTCAGCCGTGATCATGTCCCGGAGCTCAAGCTTGTTGAGCGCCAGAACGCTGACCATTTGCACCAGGCCCGGGGTCAGGATCTGTCTCTGCGAAACCTTCAGATGCAGCTTGGGTTGCAACAACACCATGGCTCGACCAATCAACCTTCGGGAGCGTCACGGGCCTAGTCCGCCGGCCGAAAACGTCCGCTCCAATATGAACAGAACTTCATTACAACCTGATTAAAGCAATTCGCCAGCACCGCTGGCACCAAGTATCGTTCATGCCAGGTAACCTTAGTGACCTTGGCGCCATTCACACCAGCGAGAAGCTCTCACCCAGATACACCCTGCGCACTTCTGGGTCACTACCCAGCTGCTCCGGAGTGCCGTGTCCCAGGATCCGTCCTTCATTAATGATGTAGGCTCGGTCCGTCACCGAGAGGGTTTCGCGAACGTTGTGGTCCGTGATCAATACCCCGATCCCGCTCGCCTTCAAATCCGAAATTATCTTCTGCAAGTCCAGCACGGCAATCGGGTCAATCCCTGAGAACGGTTCGTCCAGCAAGACAAATGTGGGACTGATGCACAGCGCCCGGGCAATCTCCACCCGCCGCCGTTCTCCTCCGGACAGCGCATATCCGCGATTCTGCCGAATGTGCTCCAGGCCCAGCTGGTCAATCAGCTTTTCCATCTTCTCCCGGCGCTCGTGCCAGGAGACCGGCTGCGCCTCAAGCACCGCCAGGATGTTTTCCTCCACCGTCAGTTTGCGGAAGACCGACGCTTCCTGAGGCAGATAGCTGATACCGTACTGCCGCGCCCGCAGATACATGGGCACGTCTGTGATGTCATCGTTGTCGATTAACACCCGGCCGCTGTCAGGGGGGATCAGGCCTACGATGGCGTAGAAGGATGTGGTTTTGCCCGCGCCGTTAGGTCCAAGTAAACCAACAACTTCGCCCTGATTGACCCGCAGGCTGACCCCGTTCACAACCCGGCGGCCGCGGTAGGACTTGCCGATTTCGTCGGTGGCCAGCGTGTGCATTTATCGTGCCACTCGCGTGTGGGTGACCGTGGGGTAGGTTTGGTTGCCTTCCACGAGCACCCTATCATCCGTCCTAAAGAAAGTCAACGAAACCCCGGTAATCTTGCCCCGTTCGGCATCAAAAATGCTAGGCGGCCCCCCCGTCAAAACGTATTTGTCACCATCCGCGGTATAGACCAGCGTGTCCCCCGTCCCCCGCCGGGTTGGTTGCGTGATCACCACTTGCCCGGTGGCAACGATCCGGTCCAGCTTGTCGGCCTCCGCCTGACCTTGCAAGTCTCCTTTAGGCCCCCCCTCGCGCCGCGGCTTCAAGAACACATCCATGAGGTTACAAGTGATGGTCGCATCCTGGCTCTTGGCGATGACTCCGCCTTCGAAATGCGCTTTGCGCTCATTGTCCTGGTAAGTGAGCTGCCCTGAGGTGATCACGACGGGCGCCGTCTTGCCGCCGGGTTCGGTCTGCACCATCACCGTCGATACCCGCTGCGCCGACGAGTCATGAGCGATGACAGACCGCCGGTCGCGGTCAAACTCGATCGACGGCGCCTCTACCACGTTGGCGTTCTGCCACAGCCGGGCGTCGCCGGTATAAACGGCGATCGCGGGAGTGCGGTGGGCTGTCATCATTCGTGACGTCACGTGAATCGGATCGGACGAAGCCAGCAGGGCCCCATCCGGCTGCGCCTTCAGATCGCTGTAGGTGCTCTTCACCTCGCCTTCGGCAAAGGCGTCGCCGGTGGCACGGTTGATGCGCATGACCTTGGCAGTTGTGGTCATTCCACCCTCAATCACCCGCGGCGAACCGGTCAGCACGAGCATCTGGTCCGCCGGCGTGTAACGCGCGCGTTCGCCCCACGCCTTGCGGTCGTTGTCGACGTAGGCCACGTTTCCCTGCTGGGTGATGGTCTCGATGCCGGTGCCGGGCCGGAACGTCGCGTCCAGCGTATCGCTGGTGCTCACCCGGTCGGGCTGCCCGGGATTGCTGCTCACGATGCGGGCATCGGGCGCTCCGTGGGCCGCAGAAGAGCTGACCCAGATCGTCGAACCGCGCTTCGAATTTCGCTGCCGTAATCACGGTCTGTTGCCCCGCCGCAGCCGCCGCGGGCCGCATGGTGATCTGTCCCGGCCCCAGCGTCTCGGCGCGTTGCAGCCGGCGTCCACCGGCGAGGAAAAAATCCACCGCCGCCGCGGCCAGTTCCGTGTCCTGCGCATTCGCATTCTGTGCGCTGGCCTTCTGATGCTCCAGGAGCTTCACGTTGTCCGAGGCATGCACCACGCTCACGACGTTCTTGCCGGAAAAGTCCACGACTGCTTTGCCGGCGTCGCCCCGCATGGGCTGATCGCTGGCCATCTCGGAGTGAACATTGCCCGTAAGAATGGCGGTGCGCACGGTTCGGTCGCGCGCGTCATCGCTCATGACCAGGTCCAGCTGGTCGGCGCGGGTATGTGTTTCCGGCTTGCCCGCGGTGTCGATCTCTACGTCGCCGGTCGCGACCACATGATCGAGTGCGTTGTCGGGACGCAGATAAAACTGCGCCTGCTGCGCCTCGGACTTGTCGGTGGCGTTGAAGAAGCGCGCCTGGTCGAGCACCACCACGCGCGAGCTCTTGGTGATGGTTCCATGCACCGCGGTAAGCGTCGCGGGACTGGCTCCCGTCAGCAACACGCGCACCTGCGAGTGCAGTTCGAGCACTCCGGTCTTGGCGGTGTAGCTCACACCCACGGCTGAGCCGTTGGCTTGCGGCACCCGGAACTCCACCTTGGCGTTGGTATAGGCATCGCCACTCTTCTGGTTGAAAACCAGATCGGTGGTGCGCAGGTGGATGGGATTTTTCAGTTCCTTGGGCGCGGCCTGGTCGGGACCCGTTCCACCCTGCGGGTTCGCCTGCAGGTCGATCTGCACTTCACCCTTGGAGGTCACGTCGCCCGATTGGGGATCGTAGTCGAAGGCCGCTCCATAGATCTGATCATAGCGGCTGGAGTCGGCGCCGTAGAGGGTGATGGCCACGTCGTGCAGCTCGGCGCGTCCACCTTGCTTGTACTGCACTGCTTTGCTCGCCTGGATTCGGAAGAGGGTATGTCCCTGCTCTGATTTTGAAACCGTGAAACCCTGCGCGCTCTGCTGGATCTCAAGCCCGATCTTGCCCGGCACCTGCTTCAGAGCATTGACCACGCGGTAGCGCGCGTAGAAATACGCTCCCGACACCACCACCACGACGGCGATCGCGCCGATGGCAAACCAGCGCCGCAGGTGTGAAATCTGCAGAGGCATTTGCCTCTAGTCTACTGGATTGGCGAGGAGAAGACGTGCAACCGGGGGCGGGACGTGGGAGTGGCAGCGCTGACGCAGCTACCAAAAACCTCACCGTATCGCATGCCACCTGGAGTGTTGGTTCTCAACCCCTCTGACGAAAAAGGCGCTGCTTCGCACCGCCCCGGAAACGCGCACCCTGATAGAGGCTTCATATCGAGAGCTACCCAAGTTTATCATGGAGTCGTGGTCGGGTAAGCTGCGGCCCACTTGGAGAACAGAGTCCATGAGCGCACGGTGCTTTCTGTCTATGCTGGTCGTGCTAAGTAGTGTGTATTCGGGCGGGCAATCGTCGGTACGGGCAAAAGCGTCCTCCGCGAGACTGATTTCGATTCCAGTAAGTGTGACGGATCAGCACGGTAAAGCTATTAGCGGAATGGGCCTCACCAATTTTGCAGTCTCGATTGATGGAAAGAAAGTCGACCTCGAGCAAGTTACAGAGGTCGCACCAGTCTTGTTGGGAAAAGCTAAAAGCAAAGTGGCATTCATCGTTCTGGATGCGATCGGGAACACTTCTAACGCGCAAGAGGAGGCGCGCAAGGAATGCCTCCAACTGCTGGCTTATACGGCGGAGCATGGCGATCCGATTTCTCTTTCGGAGATCGATCGCGAGGGACTAAAGGCAGTTCACGAGATCGGCACACCCGATTCGGTCCTGGCTTCGGCATTATTGCAACTGGACACTGAGGATCGCTTTCTGAGTCATCGCGATCAACTGCAAGCGATGGGGGCGTCCGGGGAAGACAAGAGCCGGGTCCCGGAGGAAGCGGAACGATTGCGGCAGTTTCGTCATGGGAGCATTCAGAGTGCCAACATGATGGGAACTATCATGACCCAACTCACCGCATTTCAGGCGATGGCCAACGCTTTGAAAGGCGCGAATGGCCGCAAGACTGTTATCTGGCTTACCGGCTACTTCCCAATTGAGATCAACGAAGTGGAAGATAGCGTAAACATAAACTCGTATGGGGTAACCGGCCCTTTTCCGGTAAAGCCTGCCAGCATTGATTATCAGAGAACGATCGATCTTTTGAACGAGGCGGAAATCAGCGTTTTTCCCGTACAACTGGACGGCTCGCAGAGGACCACGATCGGCCTGAACGAATTTGCGAAGAGCACGTCTGGGGAAGTGATGTCTTCGTCTCAGGAACTTGTCAGCCTCATGAAGCGAGCTCAGGATCGAACCTCTTCGTATTACATGGTGAGGTTCCACCCGATGCCGGTGGCAAAACTGCGGTGGATGAAGGTGAAGGTATCGTTAAATGGGCAGTCCGATCGTGTGGTGTATCGGAAAGGTGTCTTCTTGTTTCCGCCGGTGAACTGAGGGGGCGGCACACCTGCGGATTCTTGATGTGCTTTGGAAACACAAGAATACGCGCCACCCAAGGCGCGCTTGGACTTGGGGGGAACACAGGGTCCCTCGCCCGCGTTCGAGATGACAGAGCGTGCCTGGGGCAGGTTATTCTGCCCGCTACTCGCTACTCACTACTCGCTTCTCCTTATCCACAACCACGTCGCGCAGCGACAACTCCAGGCCTCCGTACTCGGGATGATCGTTGTGCTCGATGCTGAAGGCTATGTCCACCGCGTCGCCCGGGAGTAACTGCGCCTGCTGGATTTTTTCTCCCATGTGCCAACCCAGCGCGTCAAGCGCGGGACGCCAGCCGTTACCGGTTTCGACCGCCAGCTTCAGCTTCACGTGCTTGTCTTTGATCATGCGCGGCGGCGCGACCAGGCGCACGCCTCGCGCAGTGAACACCGGCTCGGGGTTGCCGATGCCGAACGGCTCCAGCCGGCAAAGCGCTTGATAGAGTGCCGGAGTCACCTGATCAAGCGTAACGTCGGCATCCACCTTCAGGCTGGGTTCGAAATCGGCGAGGGTCAAGCGCTGGCGCGCGTAGCCGTCCAGATGCGAGCGAAGCTGGGCGATGCGCGAGGCGGGCAGAGCGAAGCCGACTGCGTGGGCATGGCCTCCGTAACGCGAGAAGAGGTCGCCGCAGGACTCCAGCGCATTCAACAGATGAAAGGCCGAGATCGAACGGCCGGAGCCGTGCGCCTCTTCGCCGTCGCGCGAGATCACCAGCGCGGGACGCCCGTACTTCTCGACCACGCGGGTCGCGGTAATGCCGATCACGCCGCGATGCCAGCCGTCGCCATCGATCACCATGCAGAAGGCTTCGCGCAGTGGCGGCTCTTCTTCTACCCGCTGCGTAGATCGCGTCGAGAATGCGGCGTTCTTCCTCCTGTCGCTCGGCGTTCAACTGATCGAGGCGGTTGGCGATGTCGCGGGCGCGGGCAGGGTCTTTCACGCTGAACAGTTCAATGACGTCTTTCGCCACGTCCATGCGGCCGGCGGCATTCAGGCGAGGCGCGATGCGGAACGCCACTTCGCCGGAGCTCAGAGGACGCGCGCCGCCTACCTGCGCCACTTCGAGCAGCGCCCGCAGCCCGGGATTCACCGGGGCGCGCAGGGCATCGAGTCCGAGCTTGGCGAAGACGCGGTTTTCGCCGGTCAGCGGCACCGCGTCGGCCACGGTTGCGATCGCCACCACCTTCATGAACGAGGTCAGCATTCGTGACTGGTCGGGAGTCGCCAGCCGGCGCTCCATCAAAGCCTGCGCCAGCTTGAACGCCACTCCCGCGCCGCACAGCGCCTTGCAGGGATAGCCGCAATCCGGCTGATTGGGATTGAGCACGGCGAGCGCCGTCGGAACTCCGTCCTGCCCCGGCAGGTGATGATCGGTCACGATCAGGTCGACGCCCAGACGCTGCGCCGTGTCGGCAGCGGCAAAGGCGCGGATCCCGGTATCCACGCTGATGATCAGACGGACGCCAGAGGCGGCAGCGCGCTCGATGACGTCATCTTTCATGCCATACCCTTCGCGGATGCGGTGGGGCACATGAAAATCCGCAGCGCCTCCGCAAAGCTCGATCGCCGTCTTGAGGATGACGATGGCGGTGGTGCCGTCGACGTCGTAGTCGCCGTAGATCAGGACGCCCTCTTTGCGTTCGATGGCTGCATCCAGGCGATCGACTGCGGCCTTCATGCCGCTCATTGCGTAGGGTGAGTGCAGATGGGAAAGCGATGGCGCGAGAAAACGCCCGGCGGTCTGGGGATCGGCGATGCCGCGCTGCACCAGCAAGCGCGCGACCGTGGAAGCAATCTTCGCATCCCCCAGGTCGAGCGCGGAATTTCCTCTCAACTCCGCGGCGAGAGAATCAACTTGTAGGGGATCAGCCGGTTTGAGAGTCCAGCGCATGGAAGGCAAATTGAGTCACTGAATCATTGAGTCATTTAAAACAAGGCACCCTGCCAATGAATCAATGTCTCAATGATTCAATGACTCAATACACTCAGGGTTCGTCGTCCTGGTCGGGCTCATCGATGGGAATCCCGCCGAAATCTTCGGTGAATTCCACCAGGCGCTGGTAGCGGTCGTACCATTCGGTAGAGGCTTCGTAAACCATCATGATGCCCTGGTTGGCGAAGCCCAGTTGCACGAAGCCGGTCTTGCCGGAGTAGGTGCGCAGCCAGCGGGCATCCTCGAGGTCTTCGTCGTTGGTGAATTCGGCGTTGGAGAGGCGCTGGATCAACTCGTCCAGTTCCTCGCGCTGCAGCGACCAGGAATCCATGGTCAGAAAGGGAGCGCCCGCGGCTTTGGCCAGCTCCACAAAATCCTTCCAGCCGTCGGCGCTATCCTCCGACTTCCACAGCACGCTCTGCACCTCTTCATAATCCACATAGCCGTGGAAGCGGCGCATGCCATGGCCCTCGATGAAGGCGACCATGTCGTCCTTCAGCCCCGTCAGATCATCAACACTGGAAGACATATGACTTCCATTGCATTGTAAGGCTTTTAGATGGCTGGCACTAGTTTTTCGAGGCAAGGGTCGCCGCTGTGATGTCTGGAGCTTTGGGTTCGCTGAGGGAACGTGCGCGGCGGAATGCTGGCGGGTGAGTGCTGAGTGCTCGTTGTGCTAAACTATCTGTTTCGCACAGGACATTCGATCCGCCCTATGCTGCTCTCCAAAGAATATGTGGGCTACCTGGCCCGCGAAGTCACCAAGAAACTGATCGCCGGCGAACTCATCGAAACCAAGGAACCGGCCAAGGTCACCGAGAAGGTGCATGCCGCCATGCTCGAAGAGTTCACGCTGGAAGACCGGATCAACGACGAGGTCCGCGTCATTCTGGAGGCGTATTCCGAGGAGATGCGCAAAAGCGGCGCCAACTACCAGGAAATGTTCCGTAAGGTGAAAAGCGAACTGGTGCGGAAATACAAGGCGGTGCTGTGAGAGTCAGCCGCGACAAGGTCAACAAAGTCGCTCACGTGGTCACCGACGCTCTGGCCGAGACGAGTGAACTGGATTTCGTCGAAGACCGCAATACCATCCGGCTGGAAGTCCGCAAGTTTCTCGAAGATCTGCTCAACCAGGAAGAAAAGATCGACCAGTCGGCCCGCCACAAGATCGAAAACCAGAAACGCACCATCCTCGAAGGCAGCCAGGAGTGGGACATCCTCTATCGCAAGTACTACAACGAGGAAGTGAAGAAGCTCGGAATGTAGTTGTCAGTACCCGGTACCTGGTACCCAGTTAAACCCCAGCCTCGCGCCGCTGATTTTGATCGAGTTGATCAACCCGTTAAGAATTCTCCTCAGTTCATTCGCGCTCTTCACAATGCTCCTCGTACCTCCGCCGCCGAGCGTATTGTCTGTCTTTCCGCGATCAATAGTTGGGTTTCAAGTTCCGCCAGCGAACCACTCGCGTGACGAAGGAAGTGTAAGAACTCACCGTTGTTAAAGTGCGCTTGTCCCTCCGCGATGTTGCTTGGGATAGACACTGCTGCCCTGCGGATCTGGTCCGTGAGGCTGTAGACTTCGCGCTTAGGAAATCGATCAGTCAGTTCGTAGACTCGCCCCACCAGATCCATTGCCTTCTGCCAAGCGATCAGATCTTTGTAATGCGCTGCCATGGGTCTCGCGGCTCGGTCTTGGTTTTTCTGGGTACCGGGTACTAGGTACTGGGCACTTTTTCCGCCGGCACCCGATCCTTCATGGCAAGCAGTTTCTGATGCATCGCCGCAGCCGCCTTCCTAGCCGACGCGACGGCAGTCACCACCAGGTCCGCACCTCGCACGTTATCGCCGGCGGCATAGAGGTCTTCGCGTGAAGTCACGCCGATTTCTTCCGTCTCCACCAGAATCGATCCCCACTTGGTTGTCTTGAGATTGGGAGTGCTCTGCGGAACGTCCGTCTCCGGGCTGTAACCGATCGCCAGAGCGACGGTGTCACAAGGGATGACAAAGTTCGAGCCTTCGATGGGGACCGGCGATCGTCTCCCTTTCGCGTCCGGCTCCCCGAGCCTCATGCGAATGCATTCCGCAGCCTTGACCTGGCCTTGTTCATCTCCGATGAATTTAACCGGGGCCGTCAGCCACTCGAATTGCACGCCCTCTTCTACCGCATTGACGCGCTCTTCGTAGCGGCCGGGCATCTCGACTTCGCTGCGGCGGTAGACGCAATAGACCTTGGCCTCGGGATTCAAGCGCCGCGCGGTGCGCACGCAATCCATCGCCGTGTCTCCACCGCCGATGACAATGGTCACGCCGGTATGGTTCGGCTTGGGATCGTCCAGGTTCCGCCACACCTCCGGCAACAACTCCGGCGGCAGGTTTCCGCGCACCAGATATTCCGTCGCCTGATACACATTCTTCAGCGTGTCTTCGCCGGGCACCTTCATTTCGCCGCCCTTGATCGCCCCATAGCCGAGAAACACCAGATGGAATCCCTGGCGGAAGAAGTCTTCCACGGGATGATCTTTCCCCACCCGGTAATTGCACACAAAGCGGATCCCCATCTTCTCGAGATACTCGACCTTCGAAAACACGATTTCTTTGTTGAGCTTGAAATTCGGAATGCCGTAGAGCAGCAGGCCTCCGGGATACGGCCACATGTCATAAACCGTGACTTCGTGACCTTTCACAGTCAGTTCTTCCGCCACCGCGAGTCCGGCGGGACCCGCGCCCACGACCGCGACCTTCATTCCGGTAGGCGCGGCTTTGTCACGTAAAGGATAACCGTAGGTTCGGCGGACGTAATCGAGGACGAAGGCCTCCAGCTTGCCAATGCACACCGCCGGGTTCCGCGGTAGGACGACGCAGGAGCCCTCGCACTGCTTTTCCTGCGGGCAGATGCGCCCGCACACATCGGGGAAATTCGAGGTTTCCATGAACTTCAGCGCCGCACCGATGAAATCTCCCTGCCCGAGCAGAAAGAGAGCCGCCGGAATGTCGTTGTGCAGGGGGCAGGCCTTGCTGCAGGGCGCATGGTCGCAGTAGAGACAGCGCTGCGCCTGTTCCATGGCCAGTTCCGGACTGTAGCCCTGGGAGACCTCGTTGAAGTTGTGTACGCGCGCTTGCGGATCCTGCTTGGGCGGCTTCACCGCCTCGATCTTGAAGCGCTGACGACGGTTGATCATCGCGCCCCCTCCTTGAATCGACACTACGGACGCGGAGTCCCCAAGGGCGACCATGCCCGGGTCTCACCCAGGTACAGGATGCACGCCTCCCCGAACTTCTGGCTGTGTCATGGATCACACGCTGCCGTGACGAAGGACCAGCGGCTTCCCAGCCTCGGGGAACCCCGTGGACCTGCGGCCTGCGGACCGCCCCGACCGTGGAATTGCTCTACACTGGCTGCAGCCCAGCCATGCCGTCCTTCTCCGAACTAGTGAAACAGGCCGCCCGTGACGCCGGCTTCGAACTCTGCGGAATCTCCCCGGTCCGGGACTTCCCGGAACTGGAGCACTTTCCCGCCTGGATCGCCGCCGGACACGCCGGTGAGATGAGATATCTCGAATCCCGCAACGACGCGGGGGAGCTGAAGCGGGCCTCGCTTCGTGCCGCGGTTCCCTGGGCTCGCAGCGTCATCGTCTGCGCCATCAACTACAACACCGCCCAACCGTATTCGACCGAAGCGGCCGATTCCAGCCGCGGATGGATTTCCCGCTACGCCTGGAGCCATGAGGACTATCACGAAGCGGTGCTGAGGAAGCTACGGGCGGTCGAGGGAAATTTGCGCGCGGCGGTCATGGATCAAGATCTCCAAACCCGCTGCTACGTCGATACCGGCCCCTTGGTCGAGCGCATCTATGCGAAATACGCGGGCGTGGGATGGATCGGCAAGAACACCTGCATCCTGAACCAGAAGTCAGGTTCATGGCTTTTTCTGGGAGTGATCCTCACCTCTCTCGACCTCCCCGGCGACCTTCCGGCTCCCGACCGCTGTGGCACCTGTACGCGCTGCATCACTGCGTGTCCCACCGATGCGCTCATCGCGCCCTACCAACTCGACTCGAATAAATGCATCTCCTATCTCACCATCGAAAAACGGGGCTCGATCCCGGAAGAAATGCGCGAGGGCATGGGCCGGCACATCTTCGGATGCGACATCTGCCAGGATGTCTGTCCCTGGAACCGCAAAGCTCCCGTCACCCAGGCGCCGGAATTCCAACCGAGCGAAGGGCTGGTGAATCCGGCACTGGACTGGCTGGCGGCAATGACCCTCGACGAGTTCCGCGAAACCTTCCGCCGCTCACCCATCCGCCGTGCCAAGCTCACCGGCTTGCGGAGAAACGCAGTCGTGGCGATGGGCAACAGCGACGACCGGAAATTCCTCCGCCCTTTGCGGGATCTGGCGAAAGACGCGGATCCGGCTGTCGCCGAGCACGCCCAGTGGGCGATCGAGAAGATCAAGGCCACGCGACAAAGGCGACTGAGCCCCTCTGGCCTCAGGCAACCATCTCGCCCCATGCCCGTTCTAACCTTCTTAAGCTCTCTTGGCGAGGGTAGGACGAGAGTCTGACTTGACGTCGAGAGTGAAGGCGCCTCCGGGAGTCGAGACCCGGAGGCTTTCCCAGCCACGAAATAAGACCGCGTCGCACCTTTCCTACCACGTCGGCCGCGAAAATCTAGCCGAAGAATTAGAAGTGAAATCGAGCCGAATCTAGGGATGCCCGGATTTCGCTGCGCCCTGCCGCCGCTCTCCCCGGTGCACCACGCGAATCTCGAACAGCTTGGGCCACAGCTTGCCGGTCACGAAGAGGCGGTCGCCCTTGGCGTCATAAGCGATCCCGTTCAGCACCGCATCCGGATCCACGAGCTCGCTCTTGTCGATGATTCCCGTTAGGTCGATTCGCCCCACAACCTTCCCTGTCCGAGGAGAGATGCGGACGATCTGGTCCGTATGCCAGATGTTGGCGTAGATCTCGCCGTGGATATATTCGAGCTCGTTAATTTCAGCGACGGGATGCCCTTGCTCATCGGTGACGGAAATGCGCTTCGTCTCTGCAAAAGATTGCGGATCGAGGAAACGAATCACAGACGTTCCGTCGCTCAAGAGAAGCTGCTTGTCATCGTGCGTCAGGCCCCAGCCCTCGCCGTCGTAGTGAAAGCTTCGCTTCCAGGCGAATGTCGACCGGTCGTATACGAAACCAAGCTCAGCTCTCCAGGTCAACTGGATCAGGTCGCCCGCCCAATCCGTCAGTCCTTCGCCGAAATATTTATCCGCCAGAGGGTATTGCCGCAGCACCCGTCCCGTGGTGAGATCGACCATCCGTATCGAAGACTTGCCGTTGCGGCCCGTGCTTTCGTAGAGATGGCCATCGACATACACCAAGCCTTGCGTGAAGGCGTCAGGATCATGCGGATACGTATGGACCACCTGATAGCTGTCGCTGCGGGCCGTATGTTGTGCGGTCGAGGTAGATGCGAAGAGGAGCACCGATAACGACAGAATTCCGAGGACGATCCGGCGAAACATGGTGAACCAGCTTACCCGAGTTGGTGCCGATAGCGGGAGTCAACCCCGTGATACGATTCTTGCAGGCTACCGAGCTGCGCCCATGCGCCGTATTGCTCAAGTTCTTCTCTTGTGTCTCGCGATCGCTCCCTTCACTGCTGCCAAGGACGAGTCTTCCTGGATCCGCCTCAGCTCTGACCACTTTTCCGTCTTGACGGACGCCGGGGAGAAGCGGGGCCATGAGGTGATCGTCCGCTTCGAACAGATGCGCGGCGTCTTCAGCCAATTGCTCTCGCGCACGCGCGTCAATATGTCGGAGCCGATCGACATCATCGCCTTCAAGTCCGACAAGGATTACTCGCGAGTCGCCCCCATTCGCCAGGGCCAACCCATCGACGCGCCCGGTTTTTTCATCGGCGGCGACGACCGCATCTACATCGTCCTCGACGCTTTCGAAGATGAGAGTTGGCGCGCGGTCGCTCACCAGTTCGCTCACTACCTGTTGAATTACAACTATCCGCCAACGCCCGCGTGGTTCGACGAAGGCTTCGCCGAATATTTCTCCAGCATGCGTCCCGGCAGCAAGGTTGTGGAGATCGGCGCCGATCCCGAACTCGGCCTCTCCTGGAAACAAGACCTGATCGGCAACCAGCTCGAAGTCCGGGATCTGCCAAAGTCACTCACCGACCTGCTGAGCGGTCCGGTCTGGCTCTCCATGCCCGACCTGTTCGCCATCCACCACAGCACTTCCGGCTATCAGGAAAGCGCTCATCACACGCTGTTCTACGCGCAGTCGTGGATCACCATGCATTTCCTGATCAACACCAACCGGCTGCCCCAGACCGGAACTCTCCTCAATCTGGTGCTGAACCAGAAGGTCCCGGTCAATGACGCCATCCAGAGAGCCTACGGCATGACTGCCGCGGAGTTCGACAAGGCGGTGAAAGATTACTTTCACGCGCAGCAGCCGTTGTTTCTCGCGCAAGACTCCGCCCGGCAACCCGGCACCATCAACGCCGGCGGCGCAACTTCGACCCTTCCCCTTCCGGTGAGTGCGGATGAAGTGGGAGCCAGCCGCGCGGATGTCCCCGAACCCGAAGCCCGCTCGCTGGTCGCGGAAATGGAACTGCGCCTACCCGAGCACCGCGCCCAGGCCATTCAGGATCTTCAGACCGTCATTGCCGAGCCCAAGGGCGACAACGCCATCGCTCACCGCGCCCTGGCCTGGGCTCACCTCGACAAGAACGAGTTCGATGCTGCGAACGAAGAACTTGCCAAGGGCTCACAAATTGACCGCAACGATCCCTGGGTGCGCTACTACCTTGCGTTGGTGAAGTTTCGCCGCGCGCAGGTGACCGCACAGCCCATTCAGGGTCTCGCCAATGCCATGCTCGATCTGCGCGCGGTCATCGATTGGGACCCCACCTTTGCTGAGGCTTACGCCCTGCTCGGCGTTGCGCGCAACGAGGGTGGAGGCGTCAACTCCGCCATGGAATCCATGCGCACCGCCATTCAACTCAGCCCGCGCAACGAACAATACCTGCTTGATATGGCGAACATCTATATTGCGGGCAAAAAATGGGACGACGCCACCGCTCTGCTCGAGCAACTCAAGGGCAGCCAGAATGCTCAGATCGCGCACACCGCGCGCAAAGATCTCGACGACCTTCCTACCCTCAAGAAATACGGCCTGCTGCCCCAAAGCGATACTCCCGCGGGCAATCTTGCCGCTCAATCTCCGGCAAAGTTGGAATCCACTCCAGATGACTCTTCCGACGATACGGAAGCTCCGCCGCCGGCCGAACCCAAGCCTGACACGCGGCCGGTTCTGTTTCTGAAAGGAAGGCTGGTCGGCATTGACTGCTCTCACCCGCCGGCGGCCGTGATCACTTTCGCCGCGGGAAAGAAGAAGACGCTCAGGTTGCGGACGGATGACATCAAATCTCTCGCCCTCGTTGGAGCCGATCAGTTTTCCTGCGGCTGGAAAAACCTTGGAGTCGACGTGAATTACAAAGCGGGCGGGAAATCCGACGGGGACTTAGTCTCACTCGAAGTGCATTAAGATCGCCGGCAAGAAGCTGGTCTGAGACTTTTGTTGTACCATCTCACGCGTGCATCGAAGCCGAATTCCTGCGCTTGTTCTCTCGCTTCTGGTCGCGATCCATTGCGGCGCTAGTGATCTCACCTCCAGGAACGTCCGCTGCGACAACGCCGACTACCAATACCTTCTTTATTCCGGAGCCCACACCGCCCCGGCTCCCGCGATTTTGCTGCTTCATGGCGCCGGAGATCACGCCGCGAATTTCATCGACACCTGGACTCACTTCGCCCACAAAAAGAAGATCGTCCTGATCGCCCCCGAAATCCCCAGGGACATCAAGTTTGAACCCATCGCGCCCGCAGTCTTCCGCTGCATCGTCGACGACGCCAGGCAACGGACACCCGTCGATCCCCGGCGTATTTATCTTTTCGGCCACTCCATGGGTGGATATCTCGGCTTCGATACGGCTATGTTTGATTCCGAATACTTCGCCGCAGCCGCCATCCACGGCTCTGACATCGCCGATGACTACGTCTCCATTCTGACCCAGGCAAAGAGAAAAATCCCTCTCGCCCTCTACATCGGGGACAGCGATCCGTTCTTCCCCGTCGCCCACGTGCGCAAGACCCGCGACCTGCTGCGCAAGGACGGATTTCCGGTTCACTACGTCGAGATCGTCGGGCACGATCACAACTATTACCGCGTCTCTGAACAGGTGAACTCGGATGTCTGGAAGTTTCTTGAGGAGCAAACCCTGCCCGGGAAGTAGCCAGGGAATAGAGTTCCCAGACACGTCGCGATGTTGCTTTGTAACGTCGGGGCTCTACGCTGCGTTTCGATTGCTATCGAAGATGGATATCTTCGACGCAATCCTAGTACCTGCGACCGCCGAGGCTCTTCTACACAAGCCCATCGACTCGTCCGATGTAGAACGCTTCACCGAGATAACGGGTGTCGGGGACCGATCCGGTGGGAACAAGATGAAGTGCAGGCTGACGCGCCCCAAAGCATTGTTGCCAAAATACCGATTTCCATCAAAGGTCTGCTGCGGCGTCCCGCAAAGCCAATGGTTCCCATGAGCAGATACGGGATGAATGGCCCAGCGGCTAAACCGGTAATTCCAGCACGGAGGACGCTCAGGTACAGCTTGAGAGAGACCCGGCCCGCCACAAACTCACCAGGTGCCGCTTCCGCGTGGCACAAAGACGGTGTGGTACATCATTCTGGCATACTGTAGTGGCCTGCGAAATGATCAATGAGCCGCTGAGAGCCCACTGGTCAGCAGCAACAGGACGAGCACTTCGTGAACGCGTAACTTCTTCGTGAGGTTGGGTGGTGGTGGGGCTTACCCTTCTGGGGGTTTCGCGGATTGTTCTCAGTTACAGGAACCGGCCGCAGGGGTTTGATGAAGGTGGACATATTGCCGCCGGCATGGAGCTGGTCGATAAAGGCACCTACACCGTCGACCCGATGCATCCGCCGTTGGGTCGCGGTGCGATCGGCTTGCCGCTTTACCTGGCGGGGAGCGTTTCCCCAAGTTGCCGCCCGAAGATCCCTCCAGATCCAACTACCACGTGATCGGCAACGCGGTGCTTTATGGCGACGGCCACTATCTGCGCAACCTGGCTCTCGCCCGCTCAGGCGTGCTTCAGCCTTCTTCATCATCGCAGTGGCGGTGGTGTTCTTTTGGAGCCGGCGCGAGTTTGGCGAGTTTGCGGCGGTGATGGCGGTCGCGCTGTTCACAACGCAGCCGAACGTGCTCGCCTTCTCGGGTTTGGCCTACACCGACATGGTCGCCGCAACCATGCAGGCGCTGTGCTTTTTTGCCTTTGCGGTCGGTGGACAAGCCGACGGTGCGCATGACCGTCTTCTCGGGATCGTCACCGGGCTCGCTTCTTCAGTTCACCTGCTGAGTTGACCAGCGGCATGGCGGCGGTGTTGCGCGATGCTCATGTCTGCAGAGAAACGCCGGCGAAACTCGACAGCATTGGATCGCGAAGATGACAGCGGTGGCGGCGATGTGTCGCCATGGTCTGGGCCGGTACGCTGCCATCGGCCAGTTGAGAATGCGATTGTCTCCGGCAGCCGTACCTTCGTTCAGCACTTCCCGGTTCCTCGGAATGCGGCGCATGCCATGGTGGTGGACGATCCGACGTACCAGCTCCACGTTGCTACGAGGAGTGACCATCGCCTGCGATCTCAGCCAGATGCAGGCCAACTTATTTGCTCGGGCATTGTAAGACGGGGGACGATCGCGGATGTTTCCGGGTGGGAATCGCAGTAAAAAGCCGGATTGCGTTTCGATTCCTGCCGGTTTATGGTCGCTGAAGATTGGCTCGTGAGGGGAGGAACCATCTCGATCCTGTGCCGTCACGCTGCTGATCGTGACCAGCGGTGAAGTACGATGCCGCGTCGACATCCTCGTTCCTTCTGGCAATCGTGGGGGGAGCGTTGGCGTATCTACTGGGCCTGCGGTAGCGCGGCGTCGTGCGGATCGGTGTCTATCACGCTGCTGTGCCAGGCAGATCCAGCTTGAGGCATGCTACTCGCGCATGTCACATCCGAGGACATCGATCGTCAGGTTTAGTGGGGGTTGTTCGATACGGACAGTTGTATGCCGGCGAGACGTCACAGCGCAGTCGAGTGACGATCAGTATGGAGCAGCGCCGAGGTCGCAAGTTGCCAGATTCGAGAGGACACCGTTCCAACCTCGATGGAAGGCTTGCGATTTCAGCGCGCGCCTTGCTGTTGGCAAGTCGCGTCGAGGTCATCCTCGCAACGCGTTCGCTGGCCACTTCGTATCGCCCCGTGGAGAAAATCGGCAAGACCATCCGCCTTCCACATCACGGCGCCGGCGCGGGAACAACCCGGTTGCTTACTACACCTGGCTGGTGGCCGATGGTCTTGCCATGGGAGCTTTGCTGGCCATTGCTACGCGGTTCTTCCGTCAGAACCGAAACGTGATGTGGGGCATCGCTGGTGTCGCGTTTGCGCTAGCCACAGGTTGTTTCCTGGTGGACCGCATCATCGGGCGAGTGGTCGCTGACGCGTCGTTGCACGTCACCGGGATCAATGCATTCTTCGCCGGTGTGGTCACGGCCACACTGCTGGTGGGAAGCCGCTTTGGCATCCGGCAGCCGGTGCTGGAATTTTTCGGTGAAATCAGCTACGGATTGTATCTTGTACACATCCTCTTCTTTGACCTGTACGACCATTTCCGAGGCCGCTTCTTCCAGAATTTTCCCTCCGGCGAGGGTCACTTCGGAATCATGGTTTTTCGCTTTCTGGTGGTGGCGGGTTGCAGCGTCGAATTCGCGTATCTGTCACGCTGGTATTACGAAGAACCATTCCTGCGACTCAAGAACCGCTTCAGCGCGACGCCAAGACCACTCGAAGCGGAACCAGTCCAGTGCCTCCCAGCGCGGCTGTGCAAGCCGAGTCGGCCTGACAGCCGCTAATTCTATCTTCCAATATTCCGGTCTTTCCCCCCGCCCTCAGTGCCTGCCCGGCGGCTTGAGATCGCCCCAGCGTCCGGTGCTCCATTCGCTGAACTGGGAGCCGTCGACGATGCTGCCTTCCTGGTATTCGAAAGTGCGATTGTCGCCGCGGGGACCGCGGGCAAAGATGCGCAGGGTTTTCACCGTGCCCGGCGCGGGATCGACGCCGAAGGTGTCATTGCCCATGCGGAACGTGCGGTCGGAAGCCGCGAGTTGCCGCAGGCGCTGAGTCACATCGACGCGCCGGTTTCCGGCCCCGTAATCGGCATTGAGGATTTGATACTCAGGGGCGGGACCGGGGCCCCACTGGCCTCCGCTCCATCCGGTAAACTGCGCGCCGTCGACCAGGCTGCCCTCCCGGTATTCGAAGGTGCGGTTCCCGCCACGCGGGCTGCGGCCGAAGATGCGCAGGGTCTTTACCACTCCGGGCGCAGGATCGATGCCGAAGGTGTCATTGCCCATGCGGAAGGTCCGGTTGGACGCCGCGATCTGTTGCAGGCGCTGGGTCACATCGGCGCGGCGGTGGCCGGCGCCGTAGTCGGCGCGCAGGATCTGATACTGCTCGCCGGGAGAGATGGGGCGTCCCGGAGTGATGCCTGGCCAGCCGCCGCTGCTCCAGCCGGTGAACAAAGCACCGTCGACCAGGCTGCCCTCGCGATATTCGAATGTCCGCGTGCCGCCGCGAGGGTCGCGCGCGAAGATGCGCAGGGTCTTCACCACCCCCGGCGCAGGATCGACGCCGAAGGTGCTGTTGCCCATGCGGAAGGTGCGGTTCGAAGCCGCGATCTGTTGCAGGCGCTGGGTGACGTCGACGCGCTGGTTGCCGGCGCCGTAGTCGGCGTTGAGGATTTGATACTGCTGTGCAAACGCAGCCGTGGTGAAGAGGAGAGTAAATGCCGCAAAAGCAAGAGATGTTTTCAGGGTCTTTGGGAATCGCATAAAACCTCCAGAATTAGAAATCGCCCATGACCTTGGCCCCAAACCGACGGGTAGCCAGTCTACATCCGCGGAGGGAAATGCGGGTATCGCGGAAAGACGGGAGGCCGGCGCCAGGAGTGGAGACCAAAGAAGAAACCCTCCCAGGGGAAGCCGGGAGGGTCGGCAGAAGTGTGGCAATCCGGCGGCTAGACGCGGACTACGTTGCCCGCCTGGAAGCCCTTAGGGCCTTTCAAAAGATCGAACTCCACGGTCTCGCCCTCATTGAGAGTGCGATACCCGTTCTCTTGAATCGCGGAGAAATGAACAAAAACATCCTCCCCGGTGGAGCGCTGGATAAATCCATACCCTTTGGCCCCGTTGAACCACTTTACTGTGCCCTTCTCTCTCACAAAGTACTCCTTTCAACTTTATTTGAACTGCTTCCGCAACCGTTGCGAAGCCCTAGAAGTGGAGCGTCCCCCTCAAGGGAAGCGGAAGTCCTGCCGGTCGTAGCCCGCTGGCGGGTGAAGAAACCATGACATCCACGAGAAAGGCTCCCGAGTTTTGCGCCGCAGAGAAAAATCGGCGCAAAGCTGAGGAGCCTGTTAACGTGACCCGAGTTTCGACTTCCATCCAGCAAAACATCAACCTGCTTTACACTCGCAGAAGAGAATTTCCCTCCGCGAGCACCAGATAATATGCAGGAATGGGAATTCTGGCAAGTAGAGAAATTGGGCTACAACCTTTCTAGAGTCATAGGTTTGCGTTACTACGAGGGCAATGGGAAAGTACCGGGGTAAGGATTGCGGTACGGTGGTTAAACCGATTTAACTGCAACCTTTTGATAACATGACAGAAAACATGCATGACCTGAAGTCATCGACGGTCGCGCCGCAGCCTCTCCCCAAGCTTCGCCCGCGTGAGCGCGGGCTCTATTCCGGCCTGGTTTTTTCCACGGTGAAATACCTGTTACGCACCGAGGTACATACGTTTGCCTTCTCGGTGGCCGCAAACGCATTGCTGTCGTTCTTTCCGTTTGTGCTGCTCATGATGGTGTTGATCCGGAGAGTGTTTCACTCTCCCGTGATGTATGACGTGATGGTGCAACTGCTGCGCGACTACTTGCCGGCGGGACAGGAATTCGTGATTCGCAACCTGAATGCGCTGGTGCAGTCGCGGCACCGCGCGCAAGTGGTTTCGCTGTTGATCCTGCTGGTGACTTCGACGGGAGTCTTCATGCCGCTCGAGGTGGCGCTGAACCGGATCTGGCATTTTCCGCAGAACCGGTCCTATCTGGGAAATCAGCTCATCGCGCTGGGACTGGCGTTTGCCTCCGGGGTGCTCGCGCTTCTGTCCGTGGCCATGACCGCGGGCAACGTCTCACTTCTCTCGACCATGCTGCTCGGACACGGCGTTCTCTTCGTGCGGCTGGTGGGCTTCCTGGTCATGAAGGTCTTTGCGGTCACGGCCAGCATCGCCATCTTCTTCCTCATCTACTGGCTGCTGCCCAACGGCAAAGTGCCGGCGCGGGCGGTGCTGCCCACCGCGGTGATCATGGGGCTGCTGTCGGAAACGCTGAAGTACACCTACATTCTCGCGCTGCCCCACCTGAACTTTCAGGAAGTGTACGGGCCGTTTGCCCTGTCGGTGAGCCTGATGTTCTGGGCATTCTTGTCCGGACTGCTGCTGCTGACGGGCGCGCACCTCTCCGCCGAGTTGCACCTGCGGCAGAAGCTGGCGGACTGAAGTGTCACCAGCTTCGGTGATAGCGGACACAGTGGTTCCGGAATCCATCTTCTAGTATGGTGATCTACCCGTCCCAGGCTGGCCTCCCGTGTGAGGCTTGGCATGCGGTTCTTCTCCTGGAAGTCTGTGGCAGTTCTATTCCTGCTGTGTCCTGCGGCTGTGCCGCAAACTCCGGCGGCGCTCAGCTTGCGGCAGATCACGGCGCGAGCCGGCTACATTTTTGCCGGAACCGTGACGGCGGTGGAACGAATCGCCGCGCGGCAATCGGATGAAGTCGAGACCATCCGCATTACTTTTCGCATAGATCAGGGAGTGCGCGGCGTGCGCACGCGGCAGTCGCTGGTGATCCGCGAGTGGGCAGGCTTGTGGACTACGGGCGAGCGTTACCGCGTGGGCGAGCGCGTGGTGCTGATGCTCTATCCGCCAAGCAAGCTGGGGCTGACCAGTCCGGTGGGCGGCGCGCTGGGCCGGTTTGCGCTCGACGGCAAGGGAGAACTGGTGCTGCCGCCGCAGCAGGCCCAGTTCCTCGCAGCCGATCCCGCGGCCGGGCCATCGTTAAAGAGAAAAGGCGGAGTCAGCGGGCGTGATTTTGCCCGCATCCTGGGGCGCGTGGCGAAGGAGTAAGGACATGGCGCAACATTTTCATTTTCATCGTGGATCCAAGGTCGACGCGCCCGTGGTTGAGTTTCACGATCCGCGCAAGCCGCCGCGAGTGGTTCGTCTGTTCTGGCCGGTTTTCTACGGCGTGGTGCTGGCGATTCTTCTGCTGTTCTTGCTGGTACGGATGGCGCATGCGGGCGGTCCCGCCTACGTGGCGGGCGTGAGCTACTTCGACTCGTCGGTGAAAGGCCAGCCCTTGACGTGGTCCGCGGGATCGCTGAACTACTACACCGATCCGGGAGATTTGAGCCCTCTGCTGCCGCACGCGACCGCGGATGCGTTTGTGGCGGACGCCTTCAGCCGCTGGACCTTGATTCCAACCGCCGCTGTCGCCACCAGCGATGCGGGCGTCCTGGCAGAAGATGTGAATGGCACGAACGTGGTGGCGAATCCGGACGGGAGCATCACCATGCCAGCGGACATTCTCCCCACGGCGGTCACGAAGCCGTTGGGAATTGTGTACGACGCCGATGGCAAAGTCACGGACGCGCTGCTGGGCGCCGGGGCGGGGGGATCTTTCTATTGCTTCAGCAACGCGGTGTTCGGCGGGAATGACAATCTGGGCACCGATGCCCACTTTCTTCATGCGCTCGTCATCGTCAATGGAAATTGCGCGCAGACTTCCGGCCAATTGCCGGATGTGAAGTACCGGCTGGTGCGGGTGCTGGGCCGGATCCTCGGGCTTGACTGGTCGCAGGTCAACGTGAATGTGCAGACCCGCAACCCTCCACCGGCCCCGGAAGACTTCGCGGGATTCCCCGTAATGCACGCGATCGACCGCACCAACTGCGTGCCCATCTCGCTCTGCTATAGCAACGCCGATGTGCCGAAGATGGATGACCAGGCGGCGTTGTCGCGGCTGTATCCCGTCACCAGCCAGAACATCGGAAATTTTTCCGGCAAGCAGTTGTTCTTTGAGAACACCATCCGCCTTCATGGCAGCCTGCGTTTCGTGGATGCCGCCGGACTGGCTGCGCAATCGATGCAGGGAGTGAATGTGGTGGCGCGTTGGATCGATCCCTCGACCGGGCTTCCCTCGCGCACTTACGCCGCCGCGTCGGTCTCGGGATTTCTGTTCCACGGCTACGCGGGAAATCCGGTCAACGGAGATCTCGACGGCACCGGACAAGCGTTCGACCGCTTCGGCTCGGACGACACGACACTGGAAGGCTTCTACGACCTCGCCGGGCTACAGATTCCCAACGGCGGCAACAGTGCGCAGTATCAACTCAGCGTGGAAGCACTTGATCCCACATGGTCGCAGCCGGTGCAACCCTACGGACCGTGGCAAGTGCAGCCTTCGGGCGCGGCGCAGCCGATCACAGTGACGGTGAGCCAAGGCGGAGATATGCAGCAGGACATCCTCATGCAGGGGAGCGCTTCTCCCGTGCCGGATTCGTTCGACCCTGCGCCGTTCACCGCTCCCGCGCCCGTTCCTTCTTCCGGAGAGTGGATTGGTTCGCTGAGCGGATACGGCGAGTCTGACTACTTTCGCTTTACCGGACAAGCGAACCGCACGTTATCGGTCGAAGTCACCGCTCTCGACGAAACAGGCGCAGCCTCGGAGGTGAAAGCTCTGCCGGTGATCGGAATGTGGGCGCTCGCCGATCCTCCCGGAACGCTCCCGCCATCCGCCACGCCAATGGCGTTCAATAGTCTGGCTTTCGGGATGTCGCAGCTCAACGTAAATCTGCTGCAGACGACAGACTTCCGGGTGGGGATCTCGGACTTCCGCGGCGACGGGCGGCCCGACTACCGCTATCACGCGCGGGTGTTTTATGGCGATAGTGTTATACCCGCGCGGGCCAGCGTGCGCGGAGGCACGCCCTTGATGGTGCGGGGCTTTGGCTTTCGTCCCGGAAACGCGGCGGCTGTGGCGGGAACTAGCGCACTCATGATGTCGACGGCGCCCACCCAGATGATGGCGGTCGCTCCGCCGGTCGCAGACGGAGTGCGGGACGTCACCTTGAGCGATCCGGTTACCGGAGCCAACTCAATTTTGACTGGTGTTTTAACGTACGGCGCGGGGCCAACGGACAGCATCCGGTTGGTTTCGGGGTCGAATCCAGCCACGCCGGTCGGCGGCCAGGCGCCGAACCCGATTCGGGTGAAAGTTCTGACCGCCGACGGATCGACTCCGGTCGCCGGAGCCAGTGTGCAATTCAGCGCAATTCCCCCGGTAAGCTTTGACCTCTGTAGTGGAGCCGGCAGTTGCACGGTGTTCTCGGATGACAGTGGAGAAATTTTCGCAGGCGTAACGGTGCTGAGTACGGGAAGCATCACGGTTACGGCCACCCTGGCCCCCGCGTCCTATATCACTCCGAAGCTGGTACAGACCACGATTCTGGGAACATCCTCGGCGCTCGATCTCGCGATGGTCACTCCGTTCCGCTTCATCGCCTCCGGCACGACCACCGACGTGCCCTTGTCGGTGCGAGTGCTCTCGAACGGCGTGCCCGTGAACGGAACCACCGTTAAATTCACGATCGTCTCCGGAACCGCTAACCTGACGCTTACCACGCCCACGAGTGATACCAACGGCTATGCTTCGACGACGTTGCACGTCACTTCCATCGTGAATTCGGTTCAGGTGACCGCCTGCGCTGAGCCGGGTGATGCTCCGTGCCAGACTTTCTACGGAACCGTGGTGCCCACATCGCAACTGAAGCTCGAGCCGGTAAGCGGCAGCCTGCAGATAGTGAACGTGGGGCAAACATTTGTGCCGGTCGTGGTGCGAGCAACCGACTCGGCGACGCCTCCTGACACCGTGCTCGGCGCAAGCGTAGTTTTTCAGTCCGCGGTCCTGCGGCCCGATAACGACGCCCCCCTCGAACAATGGGGCGACACGGTTGTAACTTCGCCCACCATGCCGGTCATCCTTTCGTCGTCACAAGTTGTCGTTTTGTCTGACGGCAATGGCTTGGCGAGCTTACAAACCGCAACCGGGCAATTGTTTGCCTCGGAAGTCGAGGGTTCGGCCAGCCTGGGCAGCAGCATGCTTCCATTCGAATTGGAGGCTCTGTCGACGCAGGGGTCAGGGGGATCGAGCAGCCGCCGAGTCAGCCGGGCACAACCGCGGGTGGAGGTGCGGCCCCGCACGGAAGAGTAAAAGCTCTCAGCAGTTCGGAACTATTGGAACGCGCCGGCGAAGAAGATCTCGGTGTACTGGCGCGTCAGATCCTCACCCTGCAGAGCACCTTCGGGGCGGTACCACTGGTAGATCCAGTTAATCATTCCCAGCAGGGCAAAGGCTGCCGCCCGTGGGCTGACCGTCCCCCGCGATTGCCTTTTTTTTTGCGCCTCAGCCACCAGATTTTCAACAAAGTGAATGTAGTCCTTCTTCCGCGAGTTGATGCGCCGGCGGAGGGTCGGTGGCAGGGGATGGTTCTCGTGCAGCATGACCGTGATCTCGCGGTCGCGCACGCTGAGCACGACCTCTATATGCAGGCGGATCAGCGTCCGTAACGCCTCTTCCGGGTCGGTCATCGCACGCACCGGATTGATCACGCGCTCCTGCGTGATCTCCATGGCATGATCCATCAGGTTGAAGAGAATCTCGTCTTTGCTCTGGAAGTGATGGTAAAGACCGCCCTTACTCAACTTCAGGGCGGCCGCCACATCGTTCATCGAGGTGGCGTCGTACCCCTGTTGCTGGAACAGGCGGGCGGCGGTGCGCAGGATCTCCTGGCGGGAGTCGATGGTGGTGTCGCGAGTCATGCGCCGACACAGAATATACGCCGGGAAACCAGAAAGCCAACCCACAGAAAATTCAGCCTTGACAGGGGGGAGGGGGGAAGCTAGGATTGGTCAACAAACCGACCGGTCGGTTTGTTGCAAGCCGTCCGGTCCTGTTCCTGTACGCGAGAGACAGACCACAGATGAGCAGGGAATCTTCGGGTTCCCTGCTCAAAAAATTTAGGAGACTGCCTTGGCTACCATTTTCTACGAGCACGACGCAAATCCCACAGCCCTGAAAAACAAGACCATCGCCGTCCTGGGATACGGAAGCCAGGGACATGCGCAGGCGCAGAACCTGCGCGATAGCGGATACAACGTTATTGTTGGGCTCGACCCCACACGTCCCAGCGCGCAACAGGCCAAAGCCGACGGGATGACGGTAGTGTCTCCGGCCGAAGCCGCTAAACGCGCCGACTGGATTCAGATCCTGACACCGGACGAGACTCAGGGCGAACTCTACGAATCGACGATCAAGCCGCACCTGACGGCCGGCAAGATTCTTGGCGTCTCGCATGGCTTCAGCATTCATTTCAAGACCATCACTCCTCCTAAGGACGTCGATGTCGTCATGATCGCGCCCAAGAGTCCGGGACACTTGTTGCGCCGCGTGTACGCGGAAGGACGCGGCGTCCCTTCCCTCATCGCCATTCATCAGGATGCCAGCGGGCGCGCCCATGAGTACGCGCTGTCCTACGCCCACGGAATCGGCTCGACCCGCGCCGGAGTGCTGCAAACGACATTTAAAGAAGAAACCGAGAGCGATCTGTTCGGCGAACAGGCAGTGCTGTGCGGCGGATTGACGTCGCTGATCAAGAAGGGATTCGAAACCCTGGTGGAAGCGGGTTACCAACCTGAAGTCGCCTACTTCGAATGCCTGCATGAGATGAAGTTGATCGTCGATCTGATCTACGAAGGCGGGCTCAGCCGCATGCGCTATTCGATTTCGAACACAGCCGAGTACGGCGATCTCACTCGCGGTAATCGCGTGGTCGGAGATGAAACCCGCGCCGCAATGAAAGAGACGCTGGCGCGCATTCAGGATGGATCCTTCGCCAAAGAATGGATCGAAGAGAACAAGCAGGGCGGCAAGAATTTCGCGGCCTTGCGCGAGAGCGAGAAGCGTCACCAGATCGAAGAGGTGGGCGCGAATCTTCGCGGAATGATGTCGTGGTTGCCGAAGGAAGGCAAGAAAGCGCAGTCCGCGCCCCAACCCAAACCACAGGTCGTGAATGCTTAAAGGAGCCGAAATCGTTCTGCGCTGTCTGCGGGCGGAAGGAGCGGACCTGGTCTTCGGATATCCCGGAGGCGCGATCATGCCGCTCTACGACGCGCTCGAGGGCAGCGGCGTGCGTCACATTCTGACCCGGCACGAGCAGGGCGCTGTCTTCGCTGCGGAAGGCTACGCGCGCGTCACGGGCAAAGTTGGAATCGCCATCGCGACCAGCGGTCCGGGAGCGACGAATCTGGTGACTGGCATCGCCGACGCCAAAATGGATTCGGTTCCCCTCGTTTGCATCACCGGCCAGGTGCGCAGCGCGCTGATCGGTACTGATGCTTTCCAGGAAACCGATGTTTTCGGCCTGACTCTTTCGCTGACCAAGTGGAGCCGCCTGGTGCGCTCCATCGAAGAGATTCCAGAAGTCATCGCGCAGGGATTTCATTGGGCACGGAGCGGACGTCCCGGACCTGTGGTGCTCGACTTCCCCGTCGACCTGCTGAAAGCCAGCATCGAATTCGACCGCGCCGCGGCGTTCATTCCCCACGCGAAACCCGCGGAGGCGTACGCCGATTCGTCTTTCTGTGAAACCCTGGTCGCGCTGCTTGCGCAAGCGAAAAAGCCCGTGGCTCTGGTTGGCGCTGGAGCCAAACTCTCGGGCGCGGTTCCTCAACTGCGGGACCTGCTCAACCAGCTGAACGTCCCAACTTTTGCAACGGTGCACGGCTTGGGTGCAGTCCCGCCGACTGCGCCGTATTACCTGGGCATGGTCGGCATGCATGGAACGCGCGCTGCCAACATGGCGCTCCATGAAACCGATCTGCTGCTGGTGTTTGGCGCGCGGCTGGATGATCGCGTGACCGGAGAACCAACCCGGTTCGCGCCACATGCACGCATCGTGCATTTCGAAATCGATCCGGCACAGCTTGACCGGGTGCGGCAGTGCGACTTGCCGGTGATTGGCGATCTGGCCGAGACCATTCCGGCCTTCGCGGAAGAAGTCAGCAAGATCGACCTCCCCGATTGGAGCGACTGGCGCGCCATAGCTTGCGGGCCGGAACGAGCGGAACTTGATCCGCGAGGATTGTCGCAGCCGACCATTCGCTTTCTCGACGAGCTGTTCAGCCGTCTTCCTGAGGACAACGTCATCCTGGCGGACGTGGGCCAGCACCAGATGTGGGCCGCGCAACGCTACCGTTCGGCTTCTCCGCGAGGTTTCATCACCTCCGGCGGGTTGGGAGCCATGGGCTTCGCCTTGCCGGCTGCGATCGGCGTGCAACTCGCGAAACCGGGAACCACTGTCCTCTGCGTTTCGGGCGACGGCGGCATCCAGATGAACATTCAGGAATTCGCCACCGTAAAGCGGCTGGGGCTGCCGATCAAAATGGTCATCGTCGACAACAAGTATCTCGGCATGGTGCGACAGTGGCAGCAGCTTTTCTACAAGCGCAACTATGCGGAAACCGATTTGAGCGACAACCCGGACTTCGTGGAGATCGCCAAGGCTTACAAGATTCACGCGCAACGCCTGGGTGAAGAGGAAATGGCCCAGTACCCGGTTGCGAAGGCAACCGGCGACGCCATCGACCGCTTCCTCCAGTCATCCGAGCCGCAGTTGCTGGTGTTCGATTGCCATCCGGAAGCCAACGTCTTCCCCATGGTGCCGGCGGGTGCGGCGTTGTCGGAGATGGTGTTTGAAGAAGAATAAGTTTCACGTAGGGACGGACGCCTTCGTCCGTCCAGGGCTTCAGCCCTGAGGGAAAAGAACATGCAAACCTTTCACATTCGCTATCGCAACACGCAGGGAACGATGATGCGCATCCTGAACGCCGCTTCGCGGCGCGGGCTCGATATTCCTTACGTGCAGGCCGAACCCATCGAGCATACCCATCAGATCACGCTGCTGCTCGAGGTGAATCCCAAGCAAGTGGGCCAGCTTTGCCGCGACTGGAACGCGATTGTGGACGTAATTCACGTACTGGCTGGTGTGCCGTTGAAGGAGCAAGCGTGGACAGCGGCGCCGCATCCGCCAACGGTGGCAATAATCTCTAACGATGCAAGGGTGAACGCGGCGTTGGCGTAAGTTTCTAATGCCGTTCGTAGAGACGCAGCTTTGCTGCGTCTCTACGGAAACATTGATTGCATCGCATCCTCTAGTTCCCATAACCTTTCCTCATCATGGACCTCAAACATCGTAGCCGCGGGATCACCGACGGGCGGGACCGCGCTCCGTCGCGCGCCATGTTCAAAGCGATCGGCTTCACCGAGGCCGATCTTGCCAAGCCCCTCATCGGCGTAGCCAACACCTGGATCGAAACCATGCCCTGCAATTTCCACCTGCGCCGGCTTTCGGCAAAGGTGAAAGGAAGGGATTCGCGCCGCCGGCGGCACCCCCATGGAGTTCAACACCATCGCTATCAGCGATGGCGAAACCATGGGCACCGAAGGTATGCGCGCCTCGCTGGTAAGCCGCGAACTGATCGCCGACTCCATCGAACTGGTGTGCCGCGGACAGATGTTCGACGCCGTCGTGTGCGTGGTAGGTTGCGACAAAACGATTCCCGCGGGCGCCATGGCGTTGGCTCGCCTCAATCTTCCCGGGCTGGTGCTCTACGGGGGCACCATCGCCGCGGGCGTGTACAAGGGAAAAGACGTCACCATTCAGGACGTCTTCGAAGCCGTGGGCGCCAACGCTGCCGGAAAAATGAGCGATGCCGAACTGCGAGAGCTTGAGAATGTCGCGTGCCCCAGTTCGGGTGCCTGTGGCGGACAATACACCGCGAACACCATGTCGACGGTGATGGAACTGATTGGACTTTCGCCGATGGGGTTCAACGGTGTTCCCGCGATGGACGCGCGCAAGGACGAGGTCGCGTTTCGCTGCGGTGAGGTCGTGATGAATCTTCTGAAGCGCGGCATTCTCCCCAAACAGATCCTCACCCGGCCGGCGTTTGAGAACGCAATTGCCGGAGTCGCCGCGACCGGCGGTTCCACCAATGCTGTCCTGCATCTGTTGGCGATCGCGCGCGAAGCGGGAGTCCCGCTCAACATCGATGACTTCCAGAGGGTAAGCGAGCGCACTCCGCTCCTCGCCGATCTCAAGCCGGCGGGCCGCTATGTCGCGGCTGATGTCGACAAGGCCGGAGGCATCCCGGTCATCGCCAAACGCCTGTTGGACGCGAAGTGCGCGGACGGCAACACGCTTACGGTGACGGGAAAGACTTTCGCGGAAGAAGCCAACGCGGCGAGAGAAACTCCAGGCCAACCGGTAATCGCCCCACTCGACCGTCCGCTAAAGAAAACCGGAGGCCTGGTGATCCTGCACGGCAATCTTGCGCCGGAAGGATGCGTCGCCAAAATCAGCGGTCACGAACGTCTCAGCCACCGCGGCCCGGCGCGTATCTTCGAGTCCGAAGAAGATGCGATGACGGCCGTGACCAGCAAACAGATTCATCCTGGCGATGTGGTGGTGATTCGCAATGAAGGTCCCAGAGGTGGACCGGGAATGCGCGAGATGTTGAGCGTGACCGCGGCGATCGTGGGTGAAGGCTTAGGTGAATCGGTGGCGCTCCTGACGGACGGCCGGTTCAGCGGAGCCACACGCGGACTCATGCTGGGACATGTAGCTCCCGAGGCTGCACTAGGTGGTCCCATCGCAGCCCTGCGCGAGGGAGATGTGATTCACATTGACATTAACCAGCGGGTGCTGGAGGTCGAACTGAGCGACACCGCGTTGCGTCAAAGGATGGCAGACACCAAGAGCCGCGCCCCCCGTTACAGCAATGGCGTATTCGCGAAGTATGCTGCGCTGGTCGCATCGGCGGCGGAAGGAGCGATTACTCGGCCGCCACAGCAGCCGCAGGGCAAGTAGCGGCGGGTACTGGAGCCTCTGGCGGTTCTTCCGCTTTGCGCCAGACGTGCAGGTTGTAAGCGTAGAGACCGATGCAGAAAACATTCGCTGGGATCAAGCCGATCTGTGCCGTCTTGAAGCCGATGAAGCAGATCACCACGCTGTTCGCCGCCGCCAGAACCCAGCCTTCCCAACGCCGCTTGCCGACCAGGATGGTCGAGGAAACCGTAAGAATGCAGGAAAGATAATCCAACCGGAACACGGACAAGCCTCCGCCTTTCCCTTAGTATCGGACAAGTTGGGAAGTTTTATGGTGATGGCCGTCACACCGGTGTAACGTCGGTAACTAGCAGCGGGCTACATTCCTACCAGATTGAGTTCCAGCTTCGAATAGCCCTGCTCTCGGGCCCACAAATCCAGAGGAGCGGCAGCGATTTCGTCCACCACCGCGTCGGCCAAGCCGTTCTTGGTGAGATCTACCGTCTTCAGGTATTGCTTGCAGGTGTCGCAGCATTCCACCCGGATGTAATCGAAATCGCTTGCCGTGTAGACGGGCAGCTTGCGATGGTCCTCTTCGCCGCAGCCCGCGCAAACGATGCGGCGGAATTCCCATTCCGCCAGACAGAACGAGCACAGCAGCGAGCGGCTGCCGCCATCCCCTCGCTGCCGCAGAATGCCGGCTCCCGGCTTGCGGCCGCAAAAAGGGCAAAGCGATTGCGTGTACCCCTTCCAATCCGCAGCAAAGTGGGATCGCGCCAGCAGTGCCGAAGGCTGCAAGAAGGCCCGCGCCAGAAACTCCTGCGGCAACGACGGTGACAACTCCGGGCGGGCCCAGACGTTATTCAACAGTTTCCGCGTCGAACTGTCATCCCAGCTACGCATCGAGTGGGCCACTTCGCCGAGCCGGCTCGGGCCGTGTTCCTCCACCAAATCCAAAAAAGATTGGTACCTTTTGTCGAGTTCCGGATTCTCATCTAAGGACGGTGTTGCGGACGACGTTTCCAGTTGGATGTACAACGCTTCCTGGAAGCGGGCAACCCCGCAATAGAACGAGAGAATCTCAGACGCGAAGGAATATTGCCGGGTTAAGGTTTCCGCACGCGCAATCCGTTGCCGCCATGCCGATTGGGCCACGAATGGATTATCCGCTGGAGTCCGTTCGAGAGCAAAGTTTCGCGCCTTTGACAGCAAGAAAGATCGACGATGATGGGGCGTTGACTGTTGGCAATCCAGAGGGGTATAGTCGGTACAATTTTTTGGGGGCCGGACCTGATTGCTGCCTCGGCATGACGGTCACGAGCCGCGATTTCCGTCTCGCAGAAAATTTTCTGCTTCCGCCCAACCTTTTTGAAGGTTGAAGTCAAGGGTCCGATTGTCAAGTTGTCGGAGGCCGTGACATGGAACTGTCTCGCCGGACGTTTCTCAAAGGTAGTCTGGTCGGAGGGGTAGGTCTTTCCACTTTAGGGTTTGATCTCACTCCGGTCTACGCACAAACCGCCAGCCTGAAAATTTCCCGCGCCTACCGAGACCCGCAGCACCTGTCCTTATTGTTCGGTGAGCTGCGGCGTCCTTATCTACACGCTGGGCGATAAAGCCAAGAACGCGATTCCGCAGGTGGTGCATGTCGAGGGCGATCCCGACCATCCCATCAATCGCGGCACGCTTTGCCCCAAGGGTTCGTCGCTCGAACAAGACATCCTGAATGATCGCCGCCTGTTGAAACCGCAAGTGCGGCGCCCCGGCGCGACCGAATGGGAAGATATTTCCTGGGAGCAGGCCTACAGCGAGATCGCGCAGAAGGTCAAAAAGACGCGCGACGACACCTTCCTTGAAAAGGACGCGCAAGGCCGCACCGTGAATCGCTGTGAAGGCATCGCCTTCACCGGCGGCTGCACCGACACTAACGAATTCAACTATCTGGTCGTCAAGACCATGCGCAGCCTGGGGGTCTGCTACCTGGAAAACCAGGCTCGTGTTTGACACGGCCCCACGGTCTCCAGTTTGGGGCCAACATTCGGACGCGGGGCGATGACCAATGGCTGGATCGACATCAAGAACACCGACATGATGTTGATCATGGGCGGGAATCCAGCGGAAAACCATCCTTGCGGCTTCAAGTGGGCGGTTGAGGCCAAGATCCATCGCAACGCGAAAACCATCGTCATCGATCCGCGCTTGACGCGCACTGCCGCCAACGCCGACCTCTATCTGCAGATTCGCGCCGGCTCCGACATCGCTTTTCTCGGCGGGCTGATCAACTACGCCATCGCCAACAACCGCTTCGCCAAAGACTATCTCGTCAACTACACCAACGCCGCGTTCATCATCAAAGACGGCTTCAAGTTGCCGGAAGACGGTCTCTATTCCGGATTTGACGCGGAGAAGAAGGTCTACGACAAGGCCACCTGGAATTACGAAGAAGGTGGAGACCTGACGGGCAAGGCGCCGGCGGCCACACCGCCGATGAAGGCTGCGCCAGAAAAAGCTGGGACTCCTCCGCCGCCTCCCATGCTGCCTCCCAAGGTGGCGTTTGATCTTTCGTTGCAGAACCCGCGCTGTGTATTCCAGCTTCTGAAGAAACAATATGAGCGTTACACGCCCGAGATGGTGGAGCGCATCACCGGTATCCCTAAGGATCAGTTCCTGAAGGCAGCCGATTTATTTACCTCAATCCGAAAAGATGGCGACATGAAGAAAGTCGCCACCGTGATTTACGCAGTCGGCTGGACTCAGCACAGCTTCGGCACCCAGATCATCCGCACCGCAGCGATGATGCAACTGTTGCTGGGTAACGTGGGACGGGCGGGCGGCGGGGTTAACGCCCTGCGCGGCCACTCGAATATTCAGGGCGCCACCGACATGGCGGGGATTTTCGACATCCTGCCGGGCTACCTGAAAATGCCCAACCCCGCGGACACCGACCTTGCCGCCTACCTGAAGCGCATCACGCCAACGCCTTCGAAACCAGATCCCTGGGAGTCCTTCAATTACTGGTCGAATACACCGAAGTTCGCGGTCTCGTTCCTGAAGGCGATGTACGGTCCGGCAGCGACGAAGGAGAATGATTTCGCGTTCAATCATCTTCCCAAGATCGATCGCAACTACTCCTGGGTAAACATCTGGAACGACATGTACGAGGGAAAGGTCAAGGGGCTTTTCGCCTTCGGCATGAACGGAGTGATGATCGGCCCCGATTCGAACAAAAACATCGATGCCTTGAAAAAGGCGGACTGGCTGGTGGTCTGCGAGATCTATCCCGACGAAACCAGCGAATTCTGGAGAGCGCCGGGCATCACCGCCGACGACATGAAGAAGATCAATACTACGGTCTACCGATTGCCGGGAGCGGGCTTCGCCGAGAAAGACGGGACCTTCGTCAATTCGGCGCGCTGGTTGCAATGGAAAAATGTCGCGGTGCCGCCGCCGGGACAGGCGCGTCTCGATCAGGACATTCTGGCAACTATTTTCCTGAAAGTTCGTGACCTTTATCAAAAAGATGGGGGGAAGTTCCCGGACCCGGTCTTGCACGCCACCTTCCCGTACACCAATCCGTATGCACCTTCACTCGCGGAAGTGGCCAAGGAGATCAACGGCAAAGCACTCGCCGACATTACTGATCCCAAGACCAACGTCACCATCAAGGCCGGACAACAGCTTCCGGGCTTCGCATGGTTGAAAGACGACGGCACCACTCTGTGTGGAAACTGGCTCTACAGCGGATCGTGGACCGAGGCTGGGGCAATGATGCAGCGCCGCGGCACCGACGATCCGTCAGGCCTCGGAATCTATCCCAACTGGGCGTGGTCGTGGCCGGCCAACCGCCGGGTGCTCTACAACCGGGCCTCGTGCGATTTGAACGGCAAGCCGTGGGATCCGCAACGTCGCCAGGTCTGGTGGGATGAGGCCAAGCAGGTCTGGGTAGGCAACGACGTTCCCGACTTCAAGCCCGATTCGAACCCTAAAGACCATATGGGACCGTTCATCATGAATCCCGACGGCATCGGACGCTTGTTCGTTCCTCTGGGAGGAATGCAGGACGGCCCATTCCCTGAATACTACGAGCCGATCGAAAGTCCGATCGTCAATCCGCTGCATCCCAACCAGTCCAATAATCCGGTCGTCAAGAAATACAAGACAGACATGGATAAGTACGGAACGGTGGAGCAGGGTTACAACGTGATCTGCACCACCTACCGCCTGACCGAGCATTATCACTACTGGACCAAGAACAATCCCATGAATGTGGAACTGGTGCCGGAGCCTTTCGTGGAGGTTCCTCACGAACTCGCCGAAAGCATGGGCTTGAACGGGGGCGAGAAGGTGAAAGTCACCAGCGCCCGCGCCACCTACATCGCCAAGGCAATGGTCACCCGCCGAATCCACGCGATGAACGTGGATGGCAAGAAGCTGTTTCAGATCGGCATTCCCATTCACTGGGGCTTCCGCGGCATTGCCGAGGATGAAGGTAGAACTGCAAAGACATTGGCGAATCAATTGACTCCGACTGTCATTGACCCGAATGCATTCACACCGGAATTCAAAGGCTTTCTGGTCAAGATCGAAAAAGCCTAGAAAGGAGTGGAACTAAGATGAGCGACCGCAGGACACTGCAAGCTGAACGCATCTCGGGCCACTCCGGTGCTTCTGCCGGCTTTGAGATGCAGCGCGATCTGAAGGTCTGCAAGCTGGTGGACACCACCACTTGCATTGGATGCAAGGCTTGCGAGGTGGCTTGTGTCGAGTGGAACGACATGCCGTTCAGTCCCACCACTTTCGACAACACCTACCAGACCATGCCCGAGACCCGCTGGAACTTCTGGAACCTGATCAAGTTCAACGAACACCAGAACCCGGATGGAACCATCCAGTGGCTGATGCGGAAAGATCAGTGCATGCACTGCGCCGATCCGGGCTGCCTGGCGGCTTGTCCGGCCGACGGTGCAATCGTGCAGTATGCCAACGGCATCGTCGACTTCAACCAGGAAAATTGCATCGGCTGCGAGTTCTGCGTCTCCGGTTGCCCGTTCGATATTCCCCGCTTCAATCCCGCGACGAAGAAGGTCTACAAGTGCACCCTATGCTCGGACCGTGTGGGACAAGGTCTGGAACCGGCCTGTATCAAGGCGTGTCCGACGGGCTGCCTGAAGTTCGGCACCAAAGAGGACATGAAGTTCATCGCCAACGAACGCGTGAAACAATTGCGCAACGAGTTCGATATGCCGAATGCGGGCGTCTATGATCCGCAATCGGTGGGCGGCACCCACGTGATCTACGTGCTGCACGATGCCACCGATCCCGAGCGCTATGGTCATCTGCCGAAAAATCCCACCATCCCCTGGAGTTACACCATCTGGAAATGGCTGGCGAAACCAGTGCTGGGAACGTTTGCACTGTTCGGACTTGTGGGCGTGCTCCTGCACTATGTGACCGTAGGCCCGCGGCGTCCGCAACCGGAACCGCCAGAGAAGGAGGGAGCCAATGAGCACCGCAATTGATCGCTTCGATGACAAGGCTCGCCGCACCTTCGACTCCATTGGCCGCACCGAAGTGCATCGCGGCGAACTCCTGCGCCATCCCGTCTACACCCGCGTCTTGCATTGGATGGTGGCGCTGTTCTTCTTTCTCGCTTTGTTCTCCGGATTCGGAATCTATCTGCCCTGGCTCTTCCGCTGGTTTACGCCGATCTTTGGCGGCGGCCCGCTCAGCCGGCAAATGCATCCCTGGTTCGGCCTGGGATTTGTCCTGTTCTTTTCTCTGCAGGTCCTGAACTGGCTGAAACCGATGGCTTGGACAAAAGCCGATACGACCTGGATGCGAAACATCAGGAAGGTCATCAGCGGTGAAGAAAAGCTCGAACCGCCGGAGACCGGCTTCTTCAATGCCGGGCAGAAGGTGCAGTTCTGGGAAATCGTGGGCGGCGCTATCGCCTACCTCGTCACCGGGATCATCATGTGGATCGGCGCTTCCACCTTCGGAGGCATTGCGGTTGCCGTCAGCTACGTAATCCACGACATTTCCGCGCTCATCATGCTGGGTGGCATCTTCATTCACATTTATCTCAGCACGATCGGCGAGCCGGGAACCTTCCATGCGATGACGCGCGGCGCAGTAAGCGAAGCGTGGGCGTGGACGTTCCACCCCGCATGGTTCAAGCAAGTCACGGGTCGTGACCCCCGCCAGGCCTACGAGGAAGCGCGGCGAAAAATGGAAGCTGGAAAATAAGGCTTGAGACTTTAAGTCTGTCTGAATCGCTTCACTTCTGCTGGATCGATTCCAGATACTTGGTCACGTTCTCGAGGCGAACCCGCCCCAAGTCACGGTCAAATTCGATCTCGTGGAAGATCGGTCCCCAGATCGGCATCTCCTTCGAACCGTGCGCGGGAATAAGATCATCCGAGCCCAGCAGAATCGTGGTCTTCACGTGAATGACGGGAAAGACGCCGTCATTCGCCAGCGAGAGTCGTGTGAGGTCAGGAACTCTTTGTTTGAGTGCGGTGGCCGCCGGGCCATTGCCGCGGGCATCCACCCCGTGACAAGCGGCGCAATACCTCTGAAAGATTCTGGGACCATCCACTGGCCGAATCGGCCGTGGCTGCCGGTCATTGATCTGGCCGAGGATGGGAACAACGGCGGCGCTCAACAACAGCAGAACCAGGAACGAGGACGGCATTCGTTGCGGCACGGGGCCTCCGCGAAGAACTGCCTGCGATCAACTCCGCTTCTGTTCCCACCATACGCTTCTGGGCCGCCACCCGCGGTGATTCAGATAACAGGCAGCTGTGATGCTGGTGCCCTCCCACGAACCTTAGCTCGCAAGCGGTACTCGAGCGGGCTCGCCCCGAACTCGCTTCGGAATGCCCGATTAAAATTTGAAACATCGCCAAAGCCGCAATCGAGAGCAATATCCAGCACCTTCGCCGGTTCCGTCGCGAGCCGTATAGCCGCCTCGCGCAAGCGCATTCGGCGCACATATTGGTGTGGTGTCACTCCGGTCAGCTTCTGAAACGTGCGCAGAAAATGATACGAGCTCAGACCCGCCCTCCGTGCCAGGGTTCCGAGCGCCAGCTCCGACCCGGAGCCTTCCTCAATCATTCGAACCGCCCGCGTTACCCGGGCCAAAGCACTGGGCTGCGTGATGTCATCCCCGCCTGCCGAAAGCCCGTTCGCGAACTGCAGCGCCTGAGCGGCCAGTTGAATGCTGAGTTCCTCCCATGACGCACATTGCCGCTCTCCGTCCTCCAATCTGGCCAGGGCAGCGCAAGCCCGGGTCACGGTCGGTGACAGGTCGCGCACAGGCGGGACGCGCAGCCTGTTAAACTTCGCGTCGCTGTGCACTCCGGCTTCGGCCGCGAGCCGCTCGAAGTAATCCGGCGAATACTGAAACGAGAGGCAGCGGTCTCCTGCGCCGTGTTCATGCCCGCACTCGAAATACTGGCCCGTGTTGCCCAGGAAAAGCGAACCCGGCGTCATCAATTCGCTGCTCGCTCTTCCTCCTGACGCGGACCGGTACCGGAAACACCCAGCCAGCACGATGGCGATCGAAATCCGCGAGTGTTGCTCTTCGAAAGGACGATCCTGGGGGCCGCAGCTGCACACCACGTCAGACACCGTCCAGCCATCACCCTCAGCTAGCGCCTGCCCAACGGTACGTCCCGGTCCCCCGGTGGCAGCGCGCCGCGCCAGAGCCCGCTCTAATTCGACAGCAATTTTTGCCAAGAACTGGTCTCCCGTCACGCCTTATAACCATTTCAGCACAACGCAATGTTTGGATGATTCCTGGAGTCCGGAAGATGAAAATTACCGCAGCACAAGAACAAGATTTCCATTCCCTTTTGGCGGCCCCAGGCCGCTCCCCGGAAATCCCCGAGTCGGCCGATGCCTATGGCTGGCTCGTGGGGAGTTGGGAACTGGAAGTTCTCCACTACAAAGGTATTGACGTTTCCCCGCAACGGGTCAAAGGCGAAGCGCACTTTGGCTGGGTTCTCGAGGGCCGCGCTATCCAGGATGTCTGGATCATGCCTCGACCGGTAGAGCGCACTCCCGGTATAGACAAATCCAATAACATGTACGGCACGACGCTGCGGGTATGGGATCCGGAGGTCAAAGGATGGCGCATCCGATGGATGAATCCGGTCACCGGACACCGCGAAGAACAGATTGGCCGCTGGAGTGGCAAAGACGTGGTCCAGGTCGGAGCCCGGTTGGATGGCACTCCGACGCGCTGGGCGTTCACAGAAATCACGCGCGATTCCTTCCACTGGATCGGGGAAACCTTAAATCCGGACGGCCGGACGTGGAAACTGGAAGGCGAATTCCTCGCCTCACGAATTCGATAATCAGGAGCGACAAAAATGGCGAATGACGAATCTCTGCGGCAACACGTTGTCAATCTTCTGAAGACCGGCGACGCTCATCCCGATTTTGAAACTGCGGTCAAGGACGTTCCCTTGGCTCTTCAAGGCAAGAGACCGCAAGGCGCCGAGCATTCCCCATGGGAGGTGCTCGAGCACTTGCGCATTGCCCAATGGGACATACTGGAGTTCACTCGCAATCCTAACCACAAATCTCCGGAGTTTCCGCGCGGGTACTGGCCAAGCGCACAGAAACCCCCAAACGAGAAATCCTGGGAGCAAAGTGCGCAAAGCTTCCGCGCCGACCTTCAAGCGCTCATCGAGCTTGTCTCGAACGAGTCAACCGATTTGTTTGCCAGGATTCCGCACGGAGATGGACAAACCGCGTTGCGCCAAGCGCTGGTCGCCGCCGATCACAACGCTTACCACCTCGGAGAACTGGTGCTTCTGCGGCGATTGCTGGGCGGCTGGCACTGAGAACCTTGTGCCTCACCCGCGCGGGACATCGGAATTCCTGATAACGCTTTTCGATCTCCAGCGTCAGATATCCAGCGCGCTGAGTGATTTGTCCTCGCTTGGGGGAGTCTTGATAAACCGGCTTCTGACGCTGTGGCTGCTATTGTCGGTGGGTGCATTGGCGCAAACAACTTTCCATGGCAATATTGCCCGCACCGGCGTTTACGCTTCGGCGGGACCTAAACAACTCAACAGTGTTAAGTGGACCTTTAAGACGGGCGGGCCCATCGTTTCCTCGCCCGCGATCGCTGACGGAGTGGTCTACATCGGTAGCATGGATGGTTACATCTATGCCATCGATCAGGCCACTGGCAAAGAGAAATGGAAGTACAAATCGCGCATGGCGATCGCTTCTTCTCCGGCAGTGGCCAGCGGAATCCTCTACTTTGTTTCGTCCGCCGGCGCGTTGGGTGCCCTCGACGCCGCAAGTGGGAAACCCAAGTGGGTCCTCCCTACTGAGTACGAGCGAAAGTTCGAAGCCAAGAACCTGCACGGCTATCCCTCGGCTAGCCAGACCATTCCCGACGCGTGGGATATTTTCACGTCTTCGCCCGCCGTGGACAACGGCAAAGTTTACTTCGGCAGCGGCGATGGCAACGTTTATGCCGCTGACGCACAAACCGGGCTATTGCAGTGGAAGTTCGCCACCAAAGATGTCGTGCACGCCTCGCCCGCGGTGGCCAATAACACCGTCTATATCGGAAGCTGGGACAGTTATCTGTACGCGCTCGACGCCGATTCCGGCCAGCAGAAATGGGCCTTTAAGACAGGCGAGGATCCGACTATCCACAATCAGGTCGGATTTCAATCCTCTCCCGCCGTAGTGGATGGCACAGTCTATGTCGGCTGCCGTGATGCTCACGTTTATGCGGTCGATGCCGTTACCGGACACAAGAAATGGGATTATCCCACCAGCAAGTCATGGGTGGTAGGCACGCCCACCGTAGGTGATGGCGTGGTTTATGTCGGCACTTCCGACAGCGCCCGCTTCATGGCACTCGATGCCAAGACGGGACGGCTCCGCTCCAACTTCGACGCCAAAGCCTTTATGTTCTCTTCGGCCGCCCTGGCTGGAGACCTGCTCTATGTTGGCGATCACAACGGCAAGCTTTACGCCATTGACGCAAAGTCCTTCAAACTCGTATCGGAATTCCAGACCGAAGCCTCGAAGAAAGATCCCTTCAAGGTGCTCAATGCCGACGGCAGTCTGAATCAGGATTCCTTCGCCCCGACCTTCAACGACTTCGAAGACATGTACATCGACCTCTACAAGTTCATCTCAATCGGCGCCATCGTGTCGTCACCGGTCGTAGATCACGGAGCAGTCTATTTCGGCAGCATGGACGGGAATCTGTACGTTCTGCAATAGCTCGGCCGACCCATCTCGGGACCATCCGTGGTGTCGGCTATCGTTTGGATTCGGCATCCGATGGCCATGCGAAAGCAGCCAGATACACAAAGCCCGTTTTCTGGCTCAGCGTGATCCGGACACAAGACGCCCATCTTCGACCGCCATAACATTGTCAGGGCGGTCATTTTTTTAAATGGATTGCTACTTGGTGCCGGGAGGGGGAGTTTATTTTTTGGCGACCCAATTTTTCCAGTGTTATGCGGAAATTTCGCCTCATCAATAACTTCCGTATCGTGCGAAGGGCCCTTTTGGCCTGATCTGAGCGCCAATTCCGCCCAAAAACGGTAGGGGACGGTAGGGCAAAATCGCGTTCCCGGGCGTCCCCTCAAGGCCCTGGACTCTCAAGTTTCTATCGCACCCATGGCCGAGAACCACCCCGCTCTGCCGCTCAGATCCCGAGAGAGGCATGATCGTGGTCGTGGGGACCCGATACCAGTGCAACGGGAAGGAGAACGGAACGGTTTTCTCGCGATCAAAAAGGTATATCGTTATCGTCCAGAACATCCCCTGGTTCTTCAGCTGAGCTTTCTATTTCAGCCTGAACGATGTATTTCGCCCGCTCGAAGAGTTCGTCAAATGTGAGAATGTCAGGATTGTGCACGTTGCGACGGAACAGCTCAAAAGATTGCCTCCGATGTGCTTTTTCTAGCTGACCCAATGACCCTATGACCAAAATGGACAGTGGCACAATGGTGAAGATTCTCCGCTTTTCAAGTAATTCGCGATCGGCCAGCCGCTGGCTACCCTCGGTGTCCCAAGTCCGGCTATTCACCTGAGCCTGCGAGACTCCTCCGATGAACTCTGGCGAGAATCCCGGAACGCCGCTCCGATACTCACGCTCTGCGAAGATAGGCGTCTGTGGCTTCTTGATCTCGACCACGACAGTGAAGCTCTCATATCCTGCCGAGCGTGCAAGGAACTCTCCGCGCTGCTTCCCGGAGCCTTTGTACGACTCACCACCGTAATTTGCCTGCCTCTGCTCCAGCCCGAGGAATTGATACCGAAGGCCGTATCCAAAAATCCACTGGTTTTTCCAGAAAAACTCCTCCCATTCCGGTTCAGACCAGTCCTGCGATCTCAAGTGCGCGTCGAAGACGGAGAGCGCCAACTCTCGCTCGTTCTGGATACGCGAGCGCGATAGACGAGTGGCAAGATCGGGCTCAGTTTGCGCAATCGCATCCCAAACTTCCGGACCGTATTTCCGCGCAATCAACTGTTCGATGACGACTTTCCGGTTCCTGTCGGTGACCTCCACAACTTGGTCAGGATCGGCGACAACGACTTCCTTTCTTCCAAATCTCACCCCGCGCTGTACAGCAATGGCCTTCAAGTCGTCTAAGTCATCACCGCACCGTGAAGATGCAGAAACCTTGTAAGAGCCGGCATC
Source organism: Terriglobia bacterium (assembly GCA_963832635.1). Classification (GTDB taxonomy): domain Bacteria; phylum Acidobacteriota; class Terriglobia; order Terriglobales; family Acidobacteriaceae; genus DATFTE01. The sequence goes on from CAWHVH010000017.1 coordinate 151,234, forward strand.
CCGAAAAATGAGTGGAGGTAGTACGTGCGCGCGAAACCAACGAAAACAAGAAGCACGATCGACCCCGCCAACCAGGCAAACAAATGATGTTCGGCTTCCCAGGGCGACGCCCGCCGTTTCGAAACATATGTTGAATGTGATTCGGTCACAGTTCCTTTCGAACCGTTGATTGGCGTTACTCGCCCTCTATTTCTTCTTGTAGTCAAACACCATGGTTTGTTTTCTCCTGCCCTTTGCGCCCATGTCCACTTCCAGCATGGCCTGTTGTCCTGTTGAATTCCTTCGACGAGGTTGATCCATGTGCCGGGATCACATCGGGGGTCGAACGTTGCCGTACTCGAAGCGCGTTGAGCGGTGATCCTTTGCCTTGTTTCCTCTGTTATCTACATCCTCTTCGACACGCAAAAGCAGTCCAGTACTTTTGGATACCCACATCTTGCCGTCTTCATTGACCTCTTCATATTCGCGGTGGATGGAATAAAGCATTGTGGCTTCACCGTTCACAGAGTCGCTTCGAAGTAATTGGCAAGTTGACTTCCCGTGCTGTTCTTTCTCCTTCTCCTGCTCAAGAACGTCCTGCGAGGTCACGGGAATGCGCATCCATTTGCCGCGCGCTCGAATGTACTTCTGTCCGTTGGCGAATATCGTCTCAGCCTCCGTGGGCTTGCCACCGTTGACATCGGTACTGATCGTGTAACTATGGCTGGGAGTTGTTGCGACCTTCGTCAAGGCATCGAAAACCGGCTGGCACGAATCTGCCCCACTCATCGATGCAGTCAGGCAAATTGGCATGAGCGGTAAACATAGGGCGAGAGCACACAACCGTGTTCGCATCATTCTGATTCTCGCGAATATTTCTTGAGTAAGCGTTTTGGGCCCTTCGCAAAATTCATGGGTACCCCACTCGAGCGATATT
>CAWHVH010000018.1:0-23365 GCA_963832635.1 Terriglobia bacterium
ATAAGCCGGATCGAGCATAGCGGTTTCTGAGTGTGGGGGGTCAAACGGTGTGCGGGATAGCGGGCCTGGTTGGCCGGAAGGACGAGGTTGTCGACGCAGCGCGAGTACGCGCGATGTGCCAGACCATTGTTCATCGCGGGCCTGATGATGAGGGAGTCTACACCCGCGGGCCGGTTGGTCTCGGCATGCGGCGTCTAAGCATCATTGATTTGTCCGGTGGACGCCAGCCGATTCACAACGAAGATCAGAGTGTCTGGGTAGTCTTCAACGGCGAGATCTACAACTTTCCCGAACTGCGGCAGGAACTCGAGGGCCGCGGCCATCACTTCTATACGCACAGCGATACCGAAGTCATCGTCCACCTGTACGAAGAGATGGGCGCGGACTGCGTCAAGAAGTTGCGCGGCATGTTCGCCATCGCTTTGTATGACGAACGGAAGCAATCGCTGCTGTTGGCCCGCGACCGCCTGGGGAAAAAGCCGCTGTATTACGCGTTCCATGAGGGACGCCTGCTGTTCGGATCGGAGATCAAAACCCTGCTGGCCATCGCTCCTGAATTGGCAGAAGTCGACCCAGAGGGACTGTTGCAGTATTTCTATTTCGGATATATTCCCGACCCTTTCACCGCGTTTCAGGCGATTCGTAAACTGCCTCCTGGCTGTCTTCTCGAATATTCCGGCGGGAACATCAGGGTGCGGCAGTTCTGGGATCTTCCCCAGTACGGTGTGAGCCAACCTGAGTCGGAAGAAGAATGTCTCGAGCAACTGGAACAACGCCTGGCAGAAGCGGTACGGATTCGCTTGATCAGTGATGTGCCACTGGGTGCGCTGTTGAGCGGCGGTGTGGATTCTTCGATCGTGGTCGCGCTGATGGCGAGGGCAAGCGCCGGACCGGTTAAGACCTTCTCGATCGGTTTCCGGGCGAAGCAGTTCAATGAAGCGGAACACGCGCGGCTGGTAGCGCAGAAGTTCGGCACCGAGCATCACGAGCTCATCGTTGACCCCAACATCGAAGAGACCCTCGATTTTCTTTCGCGCATGCTCGAGGAACCGTTTGGGGATTCCTCGATGCTGCCGACCTACTACGTATCGCGGATGGCAAGGCAGCATGTGACGGTCGCGCTTTCGGGCGACGGTGGAGACGAATTGTTCGCCGGATACGATCGCTACATGGTTGCCATGAACCGGCGGCGGGCGGTACCACGCTGGGTCGGGCGCTTATATCGCGAGCAGCTGCATGAATTGGTGCCACCCGGCGTGTATGGCAAGAATCGGGCATGGAACGCTTCTCTATCCGATCGCGACCGTTACCTCGACGATGTTTCCTTTTTCCCCGCGCTTCATCGCGAGCGCAGGCTTTTCACCGACGACTTTCTGGAGCAGGCACAGCGCTTGCCTGACCCGCTGGCGCAGTTTCAGCAATATTACGACCGGGCTCCCGCGAAAGATCCTCTCAGCCGGTTGCTGTATCTCGACACCAAGACCTATTTGACCGCGGATATTCTCGCGAAAGTAGACCGGATGAGCATGGCGACCTCGCTCGAAGTGCGGGTTCCCATGCTCGACCATGAATTTGTGGAATGGGCTGCCGGATTACCGATCGCATGGAAGTTCCGCAATAACTCGCGTAAGTACATTCTGAAGAAGCTGGCGGAAAGGCTGGGGATTCCTGCGGAACTTCTACATCGCCCGAAACAGGGTTTCCAACTTCCGTTAATGGACTGGATGCGGAACGAACTCAAAGACAATTTCTTCCGAGTCTTGCTGGAGCCGCGTACGCTGCAGCGCGGGTATTTCAAGCCTGCGGCGGTTCGGAACCTGGTCAACGAACATTTGCGGGGCCGCCGCAATCGTTCAGGGCTGTTGTGGAGAATGCTGGTGCTGGAATTGTGGCAGCGGAACTTCATCGATTCGCGGGAAGGCGCGGCCAATCAGCGCGAGATTCCCGCAGTCTTTTCCACGGATACAAGCCCGGTTTATCAGCCGGCCACAACCGAGGTGGTGTCCCCCGCGCCTCGCGAAACCACGACCTGACACAGGTCCGGGAGACGCATGGGCACAGGAACGACGATGGCGTTGAGCAGGCAACAAGCGGTGACCCCGCGCAGCAAGGCTCCGGTATTCGTGCTGGGTTGCGGACGTTCGGGGACGACCTTGCTCTATCACATGCTGTTGTCGGCGGGGAACTTCGCCGTATACCGCGTGGAGTCCAATGTCATCAACCTGCTGGAGCCGCGGTTTGGCGATTTGAGCGTGCCCCGAAACCAGCGTCGCTTGCTGGATGCCTGGTACAACAGCCGGCTCTACACGTTGTCGGGCCTGGACAAGCCGGAACTGGAAAAACGAGTCGGGGAGGAGTGTCGGAATGGGGGCGACTTCTTGCGCATCATCATGGAAGAAATGGCGCGCAAGCAAGGCGTGGAACGCTGGGCCGACACGACTCCGGAACACCTGCTCCACCTTCCTCGCATCAAGCAGACCATCCCGAGCGCTTTGATCATTCACATTATCCGGGATGGACGCGATGTGGCGCTATCCACCGAGAAGTTGGGATACATACGGCCGTTACCGTGGGACCGCCACTCTCCTACCATGGCCGCGGGCCTCTATTGGGAATGGATGGTGAACAAGGGCCGTAGCGATGGAAGAAACCTGGGCGGTGACTACATCGAGGTCCATTTCGAGGAGCTGATTGCCCATCCGCAGGAGACCCTCACGAAACTGGGCCAGTTCATCGATCAAGAGTTGGACTACAAGCGCATCCAGGAAGTGGGGATTGGTTCCGTGAGCGCTCCGAATACTTCCTTCAAGAGTGGAGAGGAGCAGCACCAGTTCAGCCCGCTCGGGCGCTGGAAGAGCGGATACTCTTCCGAAGACCTGGCTGCACTGGAAGGCTTGATTGGCGGGACCTTACAGGAACTGGGCTACGACCTGGCGGCGAAGGATTCCGAGTCATCGCGCCGGGCCAATCTGCGGCGGATGCGCGCGATGTACCGAGCCTATTTCGAGAGTAAGTTATTCCTGAAGGCGAAGACGCCATTGGGGCAGATGTTTGTGACCCGTGACTTGTCGTGGATCTAGGCTGACGTATCCCCGCATCAACCCCTGGCAGCAAGTAACTCCCGATACAAGTCCAGCACAGCTTGCAGGTTGCTTTCGTCGGGGGCGGATTCCGGTTCAGGGCAACCGCCCGGCGCCGACAGCACTTCCTCAATCGCCCGGTCGAGGGCCTGCAGGTTCGACTTCGGGATGAGATGTACTCCGGCGGGCCTCATGCCGTTGTCACTGGCGATGACCGGAGTTCCAAGGTGTAGCGCTTCGCGGACGGAGACGGCGTCACCATCGAAAAGCGTGGTGCGTAGCATGGCGTCGGCCCGGGTGATTGCCTGCATGGTGACCGCGTGGGCGACGTCTCCGCACAAGAGGATGTGTTGCGCATCCGGCTTAGCTTGAATCCGGCGGCGCAAATCTTCTTCCAGACTTCCAGAACCGATCATGACCAATCCTGCATTTGCCCGCCTTGAGCGAACCTGCTCCAGCACCTCGATTTGCAAGGGCAGATCGTATTCCGGCTCCAGCAGTCCGACCGACATCAGCACCGGAGAATGCTGGTCGTAGAAAGTCTTGAGGGGCTCGGGGAATTCCTGCGACTCTACGGGGTTGTCCAGAAAAGCGTGAGGATAAATCAGCCGGGCGCGATTGGGAGCGACGTGCAGCTTGGTGAAGAATTGCATAATCTCGGGATTGACCCCGATCACGGCATCGAAACGGCGCAGCACAAAGCCGGCAAAGGACATGGACCCAGTTGCTCTTCCTTCCGGGGTGGAAGGATATCCGCCCGAATGAAACGAGAGGACAGACTTACGTGACGGTACGCAGGTACACACCAGTGCCAACGCCAGCAGGCGGCGGCTGAGCATGCCGCCAACGTGAAGATGCAGGATGTCGTAAGGCAAGCTGTGTAACAGCCCCACGAGTTGCCACGCGTTCTCCGGATAGTAGACCTCATCCGCCTCCGGCTTGCGATGTCGAGTGATATTGATGACGGAACAGGGAACCTGATTCTTGCGCAGAAAGCTCCGGATTGCGACCAGATTGCTTTGCACTCCACCGTGAGGGGGCGGATAGGGGCCGAGCTGAAGCACTCTCATTGGGAGCTGGGCGCGAGGATGCTGTCCAGTTCGATCGCGCAAGGCGCCAGGTTGCGCGCGGAGTCGAGCATGCGCAGACAAGCGATGGTCGCCCTCGCTCCATCGCGGACCGTAACCTCCGGAGACTTGGATTTCCGAATCGCGTCGAAGAAGGACTGCAGTTGAGCGCCGTAGCCTTTCTCGGCAAACCAAGTCGAGTTTTTTCTAACCAGGCTTGTCTTTAAGACGCTTTGTTTAAAGTCCTCTGCGATGGCGGCGAGTCCGGGAGCGAAGACTTCGACGCGTTCTCCACCCGAAGTGCGGCTCCCGACCGTGCAATAAGTCAGGTTGCCGATCGACCCATCGGCAAAGTGGAAACTTGCAACGATGTTATTTTCCCCGATTGGATCTTTTTTCCCTGTTGGAAGGGAAAAGGCCGAGACCGCGACCGGTTCCGAGTCGAGCAGCCAGTACATGAGATCGACAAAGTGGCAGGCTTCACCGAGGATGGCGCCGCCAATGGTGGGATCGGCCATCCAGTACGTCCCGGAGATGCCGGGAGAATTCACGCGGCAGTTGAGGACGGCTGGCCCCGAACGCCTCGCCAAATTGTTTTTGAGAAAGAGATAGGATGGCGCATAGCGCCGATTGAATCCGACCGTGAGTTGTTTTCCGCTCGACTGCACAGCCTGGTAGAGCTGGCGGCACTCCTCTTCCGTCAGCGCCATCGGCTTCTCCAGGAACACATGTTTCCCGGCGCGGAGCGCGGCGAGCGCCTGCGGGGCGTGCTGAGGATTGCGACTGACGATCACGACGGTCTGTATTTCGGCATCTTTGAGAATCTCGTCGTAGTCGGAGGCGCAATAGGTGGCCCCGAAGCGCAACGCATAGCTTTTGCCACGCGCACCGCTGGAGGAGTGAATCGCGCGCAAGCGCGTCCCCGCGATCTTCTTGAGATTGGGCAGATGTACCCACCGCGCCAGATTACCGGCGCCGACCAGAGCCACGCCCATCCCGGTGGAGGGCGAGACCGACGCCACCTCGACTCGGCGCACCGGCTGAAATTCGGCAACTGGCTGGGCGGACTCGGCAGCGGGATAGCGCAGCAGCACTGCCAGACTATTATTCCCGGGCGCCATGATGGTCTCGTAGGCTTTCGGGGCCTCTTCGAGCGGGAACTCGTGGGTCACCAGGGGCTGAATCTGCATGCGCCCGGCGGAGACGAGGCGGAGAAACTCCTCCATATTGCGATTCTCCGTCCAGCGCACGTAGGGAAGAGGATAATCCTGACCCTTCTGTTCGTAGAGAGGATCGTAGCTGCCGGGACCGTAGGCGCGTGCCATCAAAAGCTGAATCTCTTTGCGGTACATTTCGTACCAGGGGAACGCCAGTTCGACGGCACCGACATCCACAATGCGTCCGCGATCACGGCAGATGTTCACCGCGAGTTGACAGGGAGCGTCTGACTTGGCGGCGGCTGCAATGATGACGCAATCAACGCCCTGGCCATCGGTCAGAGCCGCTACTTGTTCCGCGAACCCGGCTCCACCGGGGATCGGCGCATCCGCGCCGAGCCGTCCGGCAAGTTGTACACGGTCAATGCGCAAGTCGGTCGCGACCACGAAACCGCCCTGCAACCGGACGAGTTGAGCAATCAGCTGTCCGACCAAACCGAGTCCGATGACCGCCACCTTCTCGCCCAAAGAGATATTCGCGATCCGTACTCCATTCAAGGCAATGCTGCCCAGCGTGGCAAAACAAGCATGCTCGAAGGGAACCGCGTCCGGGATCTTTACCACCAGATTGCGGCCCACCAGGATGGTCTCGCCGTGGCCGGTGCCTTCTCCGCCGTACGCAACGCGGTCACCAGGTTCAAGGTCGGTCACTGATGCGTGCTTTTCGACGATCACCCCGGCGCCGGAGTAGCCGAGAACGGCGTACTCACTGAACTTGGCCTTGACCTCGGCGAAGGTGCTGAGCGGCCCTTGCACTTTGAGCACATTCCAGATTTTGGTTAATTGGGACGGGTTGTCGGCGACCGCCTTAAGGAGGCCTTCCTGATGAATGCTCGCGGTCTCGGTGCCGCTGCTGATCAGCGAGTAAATGGGACGAACCAGTACATGATGGGAGGCCACGACAGGATCGGGAACCTCATCCACGACAATGTCCTTCAGACCTTTGCGAAGAAGTTGCTTCATGGATCCATGCGCCGGAACGAGCGACTCGGATCGTCCCTCAACAGAGTATCAGAGCTTTATTGAACTCCAGCAGTTGCGGCGTTGATGGCATCAATATCGGCACCCAGGTCTTTGCCGTCGCTTCCCGCGTGTCTGAAGCGGCTGCTGGAAAGAAGGTGGTAGTCGCCGCCGTTGCCGCCGTTGAAGTTCACAAACCCCACATCCTGGGGTTTCTTCACCATGGTATTGCCCTTGGGCCAGCCACTGCCGTCGATCATGACATTATGCTGGAAAGTGTAGCTGGCGAAACAGTCGTGGATGACTCCTTCCGGTCCCTTGCGGCCGAAGGCGAACGAGCAGTTCTGCTGCCCTCCCCCGGTGCCCTCGATCTGTTTCTGGCCCGCCGATACGATACTGTTGGTGAAGCTGAAATTGAACATCTTTTCTTCGGTAACGGGCCCTCCCATGATGAAAAGCACATCCGGCGGAAAGGCTGTGATGTGATCTATCTTGACGTCGTGCAATGTGGGTCTCGCCATGGAGACTTGGGCGAACGCCCCAAAACCTCTTACCGGCTTACCAATAATGTCGTCCACGACAACGTCGTGAATACTGTAGCGTTCCCCAGCTTTTGAAGCACCGCCGGTGTCGGAAAGACCGTTGCCGATTTGAAAACCGCTTCCGACGTGGCTGATGCGGCAGAAGCGAATGGTGACGTCGGTCACGACGCAAATCGGACATACGTTGGGACTTTGGTTCTTGGGTGTCAGCAGAAGTCCGAAGCCGGTTTGGGTGAACCCGCCCCAGGTATTCTCCAGGAGGTTGCCTTCGAACAAAACGCGCTGGGCACTTTTCAATTCGAAGAGATTCTTGACGATGAACGGCCGGCCGTTCGTAGCCCCGACAAAATCCGGAGAACCGGGCATCCAGTCGAGCGGCTTGAACATGTGGTTGTGACGGATCTCGATATCGGCAGGCACCTCGGTGGCCGGCGCGCCGCCGAAAATGAGACTCTCTCCAGCGCCTTCCAGGAAGTTGTTGACGATTTTGTACGGTCCCATGGGAAGGTCGCCGATACCTCCAGCAATCGCCTGAGCATCGATGCACGCACCGCTGATGGCAGTGCAATGGAAGTCAGAGAAGAAGGAATCGACCACGGCGACAAAACGGCTGCCCCCCAGCAGGATTCCTCGGTTGGTTTCATCCTGGGGCACGCCATGGATCCACATTCGGTCAAAGATGAGATGGTCTGCCACTCCCCGATGCTGGAGGGATATCAGGTTGTAAATGGTGGCGCCGGGGGAGTCCCGCGTAACCTCAAGTCCGATGAGACGGTAGTGGTTGGCGCCGTCTAGAAAAGCGATGGGACCACTGCCACCCTTGGAACTGAAAACAATTCGTGCCATCGCTTTGGTTGGGGGAGATGCGCAGCGAAATGGCCTTCCGGGAAGCGAGGAGACTCCCGAGTAACAGGGGGAAATGCGCGTTCCTTCGGGTGGAAGCTCGCTGTCGGGGGCGGTGGTGCGTACGATAATCCAGTGCGAGTCATCGCACTTCTTGGCGGGAAATTTGAAGAGCCCAACGAACGTAGCGCCGGCCTGTAATTCGATCGTGTCTCCGCATGAGGCGCCATTCAGCGCACGCTGGAGTTCGTCCCCTTCCTTCACGGTGATCTTGTGTCCGGGCGCCGGCGTGTCGGCCATTGAGCTCTGCACATAAACGCGGGGGAGCTCGGCCGGACCATCAAACTTTCCGCTGGCCGCGGCTTGCGGTGTTTTTGGCGCAGCCGGCGTAGCCGCTATCGCGCTCAAAGCAAAGGAGAAAAACAAGCTGGCGAAAATCGGGGCAGAAATGAATCGAAGGACTTTCATGCAGCGGGCACCCGTGAGCAAAAATCATATCATGAAGATTGGGAGGCGGGACGAAGGTGGATTGAGAGTTATGAGCCCTTTGCCGCCCTTATTTTGCGAGTTCGATCACGCTGATCGTCGCGTACCAACCGAGCGCGGGCCAGCGATCAAGTGAAGCCCGGTCGAGCCGCTGTAATCGCGGCACTATCGAACCGAGGCCGAGCAATTGAATCGCTTTCAGGTGGGGCAGCTTGAAATATTTCCGGCGGTAGTCTCGAAAATGAGAGCCAATCGTGTCCAGCTCAGTATTTTTAAGCGGGTGTTCAAAAGGAGAAATATCCTCTTGACGATAGGGAATGAGATTTCGAACAAAACCCAGGAACCTGGAGTTGCGAACCGGTTCCTGAAAGATTGCCCGTCCGCCCGGCTTCAGGACTCTGGAGACTTCAAGGGCCGCAAGATTTAGATCCAAATGGTGAAGAATGGCGATCCCGAATACAACGTCGACGGATTCGTCGCGCAACGGAAGCTGCGAACCCGACGAAACGACAAACTGGACATCATCGGTGACACCGTTAATGCGCAATCGCCGCCGGGCAACGCCGATCAAGGCGTTCGATATGTCGAGGCCGATGGTCTTGGCCCCGCGTTTGGCCAGAAGCAGGGTGTTCTCTCCAGATCCGCAACCGTAGTCGAGCACCGTCTTGCCGCGAACGTCGCCTAACAGGTAATAGGCGTATTCGAGAGGATAGGGCGTATTCTGCGGCGGATCCATGTATCTCGCAATCTGGTTCGGCGAGGACCGAAGGGTCGCATCGCTTTCGCGCGCCGCCTCGGAGACGCTGCGTTCGATTTCTGCCCGTTCCCAAGCTGCACGGCTGTTCTCGACATCTGGCGATGGCTCGGTCATTTGGATATTGGGTGGATGCTTGCCGCCTCGATTATACCGGGCTGGCCATCACAGATGATAATGCCGGCAAGGGGGACTTGCCGGCATGTGCGGAACGATCTGGGATCGGATCCAGTGATCTAGTAGACTCCCGCGGTCAGCTGCTGGATCATGTCGATGTCCGCCCCGAGATCTTTCCCGTCGGTTCCCGCGTTCTTGTAGGGGCTGGAGGCACCCAAATGATAGTCGCCTCCGTTCCCGTTGTTGTAGTTCACGAACTGCACCGCCGCGGCGTTAGCCGGGAAGAAGTTACCGGTCGGCCACGAAGATGAGGGGTAGTTCGGCGGCGTTGCAATGACGGCATTGCCTGCGAACGTGTAGGTCGTGAAGCAAGCGTTCATGGTCGTGATCGGCACGTCGTGGAAGGCGCAGTTGTTGGTACCACCCGTGGACCACACCGGATACGTGCCTGCGTTTCCGATGTTGTTGGTGAAAATGAAGTTGGTCATGAGCGGATTCACGGTGGTATCGTCGCCAATATTTAGCAGTTCGCTTGGCGCGAATCCGGTGATGTGGTTAATGGTGACACTCTGCAGGACCGGAGTACCATCGCCCATCGAGACTTGAGCCATCACCCCGTTGCCGGCGTACTTGGTGGCATCGATGTCGTCGATGGTGATGTCGTGAATGCTGTAACGTTCTCCGTCGAGCGGAGCGCCTCCCGTACCGGACAGGCCATTGGCGACTTGCATGCCCGCTCCAACGTGGCTGATGGTGTTGTAACGCACAGTCACGTCAGTGACCAGGCACAGCGGGCACAGGTTGCTAGTGCCGTTCGTCTGGTTTTTCGGGGTGAGCAGCAGCGAGAAGCCGGACTGCGAGTATCCTCCCCACGTGTTCTCCATGATGTTGCCTTCCAGCAGAACACGCTGGGCATTCTTGAGTTCGAAGTGATTTTTCACGATGAAGTTCACTCCGACGAAACCCGGTTGTCCGGCGAGCCAGGTCAATGGCTTGAACATATGGTTGAACCGGACTTCGATATCGGCAGGGGCCACGGTCGCGCCGCCACCACCGAAGATGACCGATTCTGCCGCCGCCTCCAGGAAGTTGTCGTCGATCTTGTAGGGTCCCTGCGGCAAGCTGCCGAGTCCGCCGCTGACGTCTTGCGCATCGGTGCAGGCGCTGATGAGCGAGACGCAGTGGAAGTCGTTAAAGTAGGAATCCACAACCGCGACATTGGTGCTGCCGCCGAGGGCGAGGCCGCGGGTTGTGTCATCCAGCGGAGTTCCGTGCACCCATACACGATCAAAGATCAGGTGATCGGTGGGGCCGCCATTCTGCATCGAGATCAGGTTGTAGTCGATCGGTGCCCCCACGGCGCGTGTGATTTCAAGCCCGAGCAATCGATAGTGGGTGGCGCCGGTCGCGAACACGATCGGTCCGGAACCTGTGGTCGCGCTCATGATGATCTTGGGCAAAACATTGGCGGTGGACGGGCAGCTGTAGGCCGGCCGGCCCGGCAATGAGGCAACGCCCGCGTAACAGGGGGTTAAGCGAGTGCCTTCCGCGGGCAGGCTGGAATCGGGAGCGGCCGTCCGCACAATGATCCAGTGGCTGTCGTCGCAACTCTTGGCGGGGAAAGTAAACGTGCCCGTGAAGGTTGCTCCGGGTTGAAGCTCGATTGTGTCTCCACAACTGGCGCCGTTCAGAGCGCCCTGCAAGTCGCCTCCTGCATTCACCAGGGTAGTGCCACCCGGGGCAGGAGTATTTGCGAGGGAACTCTGTACGTAAACCCGGGGCAGTTCTGCTGGACCATCGAAGCCGCCGGAAGTCTGGGTGGATACGGGAAGCGCCAGCCCTTGGCTGGCAGTTTGCGAGGAGGCGTCTTTTACTTGTGCGGTGAACTGGAAGGTTCCAGATTGCGATGGGGTTCCACTGATGGTTCCGGTTGAAGTGTTGAGCTGCAGTCCAGGCGGCAGCGTGCCCGCCGACGTGCTCCATTGGTACGGCGTCTTGCCTCCGGACGCGGCCAGAGTTGCGGAATAGGCGGTCCCCGTTGTGGCCGATGGCAGAGAAGTCGTGGTGATGCTGAGCCCCTTAGTGCTGGCCGGCGACACCGACACTGTAGCTGATCCCTTGGCCGTCGCGTCTGCCGTGCTGGTCGCGGTCACGGTGACTACAGTGAGAGCGGTGACCGTGGGTGCGGTGAAAAGACCGGAGTTCGAAATCTGCCCGGCTGAGGTGGACCAGGTGACTCCCGTGATGCTGGTTTCCCTCACCGTAGCGGTGAATTGTTGGGTTGTCCCCGAAGTGAGCGACGCGCTCGACGGTGAGACCGTCACGCTGATATTGCCTCCACCGGTTCCCTTGACGACGGCTACGGTAAAACGGTGGTCGCCATAATCGCCATTCGGGTCCGTTGCTGATATCGAGAATAGGTAGCTGCCTACCGTTAAGGCCGTCCCTGAAATGGTCCCGGTTTTCGAATTGAGCGACAGACCGGCGGGAAGGTTACCGTAAGCGATGCCGAAGGTATAAGGCGCAGCGCCTCCGCTGACTTGAATCGTTCCGCTATAGGCCGCCCCGATGGTAGCGCCAGGAAGAGAACCAGAAACTGTCAGGTGACCCAAGCCGGCGGCTTTGCCGGGCTCCTTCGCATTCTTTGCGGCGGCGGACTGTGGGGCGGCGCCCAACGCCGAACCGCAGGAACTGGCCAGCAGCGTCAAGATGACGACGATCGCAATCAGTGCGACGGTTGACGTTTGGGAAGCGAGCGAAGAAGCATTCCGGCGGTTGGCGGCAAAAGCTGTTGCAAAGGGGGACATTGCACCATCCTCGTGACGAGATCAGGGGGACTTCTTTCGTCCTTAATGGCACTTTAGTGGGGGGGTGCAAAACGGGACAGATACCAGTAGGTCATTGACCTACACGTAGGTACATGAACCACGGGAACGTACAGAACCTTGTGCCTGAGAAGTGGGCTTGTGGAAGGTTGGTCGAAGAGGATCGTACCGCTCAACCTTTGCGATCGCTGCCGGGACCTTCACGTAACCATGCGGCGCGCAGCCTGTCATAGGCAGAATTTCCGAGAAAGCGCTTGGCCAGAGCACGGGCCTGCTCCCGCAGCTGCAACTGGCGCAGGCCATTTCCCTGACAGAGATCGCGAAAAGCAGAGATTGCCAAGCCGCGCATGACGGCGACCCGCGCCAGAGAAAAGCGGTCGGATGAGGGGTCATTTCGCGCAACGCGGCTGGTGGCAACGGAAAGGTAGCCGGACTGTTTAGCGATCCTGGCGACCTGCGGAGTCCAGCGTCCGCCGGGGCAAGAGAAGTGATCTACCTTGCGGCCGGTGATGTCTTCGAGTTGAGACTTGGCATCCGCGATTTCTCTCTTGAGGTCGGCGCTGGCAAGCTCATCCAGATAGGGATGAGTCATCGAGTGGCAGCCGATTTCAAAACCAGCATCGCTCAATTCACGGACCTGTCCCGGCAGCAAGTAACCGCGAGTGCCAAGAAATCCCGAGGTGATATAGAACGTCGCGCTAAAGCTCGCATCCCGCAGGATGGGCGCCGCCGTGAGCAGATCGGTCTCACAACCATCGTCGAAGGTGAGCACAATCCCGGCGCCGTCAGTGGCGGTGAGACTTTGAGTTACATTCATCACCGGCAAGTTCGAATCCCGAAGAAAGCGAATCTGGCTTCGGAAATCGGCTTCGGGCACGATATAGCGCACGTAGCCGGGTTCGGCATGGCAGAGCGGACGCTTGGGAAGCTCCAGTTCGTGGTACATCAGGAACAGGTTGCCGGCGGCCATCAGAAAATTCTCCGCAAGTGAGCTTTCCACGACTGCGGTACGGGTATGCCGAGGCGATCCAGAGCGCCCTTGACGTTTTTCAGCAGACTCCACATGGAGTACGAACGGTCGTGCGCCTTGCCGAATTCCGCGAGCAGTTCGGAGGGAACCACGCCGCTCGATGCCAGTTGCAAATCGCCTTTCTGGCCGCGGAAGGCGCCCCGGGCGAGGGCATTGATGATTTCTGCGCCTTCGTTGGTGGCGCAATCGGCTTCCACGAAAAGCCCACGAAATTGTTTCTTCCAGTGGAGATCCTGGCCGTAGAACGCGTGCATCCCAGGCTGGCGCTGTTGCACGCGGCCCAGCAAGGCGAAGGTGCCCGGACGGGGAGCGTACCGGCCGTCGTACTTCGAATTCCAGGTTTCTATTCCCTGGGGCAAGGTTTTGAATTGTTCGATCCACTCAAAAAATTCATCCTTGGGGTGCGCGATGACTGAAACTGCACCTTGCCTGTCGATGTGGCGGATGATCTCCTGGGGATCGGTAGAACTGGCGAGTTGCGTGGCGCCATAGCCGAGGATATGCATGCGGCGTTCGCATCCGTATTCGAGGCCGGCGACGAAACGGAGCTTGGTGTCGGAGCGGGCGCGGCATTCCTCGACATAATCAGCCAGGGCATCGGGATCAAGATGCTCCGCATGATCGGTCATGCAGACAAAGGAGCAGCCGTCCGCGAGAAAAATCTCGCGCAATTCGGCGAGCGTGAATTCGCCGTCAGAATAGGTGCTATGTACGTGGAGAGCGCCCTTCAACATCGTAGTCCTATCTCCCACCTGGCGACTTCCACAGCCGCTGCGTGAAACTTACCCAGTCGCCCAGTTCCGGCAGCGGGTCATCGAACGTGAAATTGTCGTGGAACGTGCCAGGCACTGGAATCAACTCCGCGGCCAAAGTCTTGAACTTCCCAGGATATGCCCTGGGATATCCGGCGGGCGCACCTTTCCACACTTCGATCAGGTGACGAAAGTCGCCGAGGAACCATCGACAGCGCACCCCGGCACGGTAGTCGGGAACCGGTTCCACGTCTCCGTGCTCGGCCATCTGCGCCAGCAGAGCTGGGAAGTCGACGCCGGCGTAACAGGCCAGGGCAAGAGAGTGCCACATGCGGCCGTTGACTTCCATGAAGACGGGAGCTTGGCCCGGTTGATGGCGAAACTCCACCATGGCGACGCCGTGCCAGTTGAGCGCCCGCAACATCGCGAGACCGGCCTCGCGGATTTCGGCCGCTGGCTTCACGCTCTCCCGCAGAGCGCTGCCCGATCCCGTGGGATAGACATCGCGAATACGGCGGTGGGCAAACTCGGCGCGCAGCTCTCCTTTATGCATGAGCGCGAAGTAACCGGCGCCATCTCCGTCGACAAACTGCTGTACGATCACAACGCTGGATCTCTGACTGACATCGCGATACGCCGCGTGGAATTCTCCTTCATTGCTGGCATAACGCGGGCGGCCCGTGGTCCGGACGGATCTTCCAGAGAGCTCTTCCGAGCTTCGCGGCTTTAAGACTACGGGATAAGGCAAAGACGGAGCTGCCTGCGCGGCTTCCTCGGGTTTCGAGATCACCACCGTGGCGGGAACTTTGATTCCCAGAGAACACGCAAGCCGGGTGGTCTCATCCTTGTCGCACGCACGCAGCAGATCGCGGTGAGCGGGCAGGACCCAGCGAGCGCCGGCGGCGGCAAGTAGATCGCGCTGCTCGGAAATCGGCAAAGTGGTCGCCTCAGTCATGGGAAGGACCAGCGTGCCGGGCTGTTCGCGAACCAATTCTGCGAGACGCGCAACAAATGCGTCGGCCCCCTGCTGCGGGCGCGGATACTGGAATTTGCCGTGACAGTAGCGCGACCAGCTCGCCTTCGACCATGAGGAGGATTCGCCGACCCATACCTGGTGTCCGGCGCGAGCCAGGGAACGCACCGAGGCGACCGCCTGGTTCTGGTTGCCGTCGAGGACCATGACTCTCATGGCCTCACCGCAGAGGCGCTGGCGGCTCGCTGCGAAGCGGAGTTTCCCTGGGACGCGCTTTGCAATACTTCGGCGAAGCGGCGGGCGATATGCGACCAATCGTATTGGGCAGCGAGCTTTGCTGCCGCATCTTCATAACGACGACGGAGCGCGGCGTCGCGCAACAAATGCAGGATGCCTGCAGCGAACCCCCGGGCGTTGTCTGCGAGCAGCAGGTCGCGTCCATGCTGCACGTCCAACCCCTCGGCGCCGATGGAGGTGGACACCATCGCCTTGCCCATGGCCATGGCTTCGAAAATCTTGAGGCGCGTGCCGCCGCCGATCCTGAGTGGCACCACAACCACGGTTGCGTTGCGCAGGTGATCGGAAACCGACGGAACAGTTCCGGTCACAACGACACTGTCGGAGGCAAGACGCTGGACGCGAGCGGAAGGGTTGCGGCCGACGATCTCAAAGCGCGCGGCGGGGAATTCGCCGAGCACATCGAGCCAGATCTCGCGGCAGAAATATTCCACCGCATCGACATTGGGCTCCCAATCCATGGAACCGGTGAACACAACAACAGGTGGTGTGCCGGAAGCCGAGGGCACTCGCTGATAGCGGCTGGTGTCCACACCGGTGGGTACAACGCTGATGGCGCAATTACCATCCATCGCCAGCATCTGGTTACGGTCATGATCGGAGACGGCAATGACGTGGGCAAAATTCGCCAGCGCGCTGCGTTCGTAGCGCGCCATCTTGGCGGCTTCAATCCGGTATGAGAGCTTGCGCACTGGATTGGTCTCGCGGTCGGCCATGCGCTGCCAGAGAGACGTTTCCACATTGTGCTGGAACAGAACGACAGGAACCGGGCTCTCGCGCGGAAAGTTCAGTGATGCAGAAAGAAAGTCACAAACGGCCGCATCGTAACGATGCTCCTGAAGAGATCGCGAAACGCTTCGCCGCACTTCCGGGTGCGCAAATTTGGTTACCGCGTAAGGCGCCGTCGAAGGCAAACGCAGCAGGTAGTCGAGAGATTGGCGAACGGTAGAGTCCGGTGCGGCTGTGTAGATTACTTCAGAGCCGGGAAGGCTTCGAACGATATCGGCTTCGTAGGCAAGATCCTTATTCCCGCCGTAGTAGGAAAGCAGGGTGACCGTGTGACTTTTGGCCAGCTGTACCAGAATGTTGTAGGAACGGATCTTCCCGCCGGTGTCGACGGGCAGAAGTTTTCCGGCCTTGACCCACAGGATCTTCATGATTCGAGTTGCTTACCAGCAGATCCCTTCGTAGGCACCTACGCCGAGGATCCGGCGCGCCTTCTCAAGGTTTACCAGATCAATCACGACCTGACCGGGTTTGAGGTACTGACGGAGAGCCTCGCGGTCAACGCCACGGGTTCCGACGACGACCACTTCGGCGTCTTTCAGCACTTCCTCCAGACTGGAAGAGAGCAAGGATCCAATGTGGGGGATGACGTCCTCGATGTACTGGCGATTGGAACCGATCAGACGGCCAAGGGCGACGTTGTCGTCCCATATCTGGAGTTGCCGTCCTTCGCCAAGCAGGCGCTTCGCTAATTGCACTTGCGGGCTCTCGCGGAGATCGTCGGTGGCGGCTTTGAAGCTCAATCCGAGCATCGCGATTTTCTTCTTGCCGGTATCGAGGATCATCTCGACAGCGCGTTCCAGGTGCTCATCGTTGCTCGGCACGATGGATTCGAAAAGAGGCAACTTGAGGTCAAGTTCTTTGGCGCGATAGTTGAGCGCGCGCACGTCTTTCGGCAAACACGATCCGCCAAAGGCGAAGCCGGGTTTCAAATAGCTGGGCGAGATGTTGAGCTTGGTGTCGGCTGTGAAGATTTCGACGACCGACTCGGCATCGACGCCGAGGTGCTTCGCAAGAGTGCCGACCTCGTTGGCGAAAGAGACCTTGACCGCGTGCCAGGCGTTACAGACATACTTGGTCATTTCGGCGGAGCGGAATGAAGTTTCGAACATGCGGCCTGGCGCCCAGGCGTAAAGTTCACGCAGCATAGCGCTGTGCGCGGGGTCGGCCGCGCCGATGATGGTCATGGCCGGCTCTAGGAAGTCGGCAACGGCGGTACCCTCGCGCATGAATTCCGGATTGACGCAGACGCCAAAATCCTTGCCTATCTTTTTGCCGCTGGCGCTTTCGAGAGCGGGGACCACGATGGTCTCAGCGGTTCCGGGCAACACCGTGCTGCGCAGGACCACAAGGTGGAAGGAGTTTTTCTTCTTTAGAGCGGCGCCAATCTCGCGACACACGGGCTCAATGTGTCCGAGATCCAGTTTACCGTTGCGCAAGCTGGGTGTCCCCACGCAAAGGAACGAGATTTCGGTCTTCAGTACTGCCGCTTCGGAGTCGCTCGTGGCATGCAACCGGCACGCTTGATGGCCTTCTGCGACTAACTCTGGGACGCGCGGTTCCACGATCGGGCTGCGCCCCGCATCCATCGCTTCAACCTTGATGGGACTCAGGTCGACACCAATGACGGAGTTTCCCTGGTGCGCCAGGCAAGCCGCCGTGACTGTTCCAACGTAACCGAGACCAAATACGCTAATAGACCGATTCATGCGAAACTCTTATCCTCTGGAACAAGGTAATGGCGGTGCAGGTTTGAGGGGCACTCAAGGGGCCGGAACACACGCGAGCCCTGATCCTCAACCCATATTAGACATTTGTTTTCAGTTGTTTGGAACATTACCAACGTTTGTCTCGACTTGGCCTGAACCGGATATCGGTTTGTCTGCAAAAGCTTGCACATTCGGCCCCTAAGTTTCTTGCGGATGGATAGGAATGACCAGTTAGTATTTAACACTAGAGCCGTGGTTTGAGAACAGTGACCAAGTGGAGAATCCTGTAACCGTAATAGAATCATACGAATAGGGCAATGGAGATAGCAAGCCAAGATCGGCCAACCGTCAGAAGCCTGGGCACTCCCGGACTCCCCGGAAAGACTCGCCGACGCGTCTTCTATCTCGTCGACTCGCTGAATGTCGGTGGCACGGAGACTCAAGCGGTCGAGTTGGCTTGTCGCCTGACTCCGGCGCAGTACGAAGTCACTCTAGGATGCCTCCTGGCTCAAGGGCCGCTGCTTGAGAAATTGCGCGGCACGGCGGTTCGCGTCGAAGAGTTTCATCCCAACGGAGGGATCGATTCGGCGGGAGGAGCTTACCAACTATTGCGTTTGGCTGCCTTCCTTCGGCGTGAGCGTTTTCACGTGGTTCATACCCACGATCTCTGGTCGAACTTGATGGGAATTCCTGCAGCGCGCATCGCCAGGGTTCCGGCCATCATCTCCAGCCGTCGCGACCTGGGGCATCTGGACTGGTACGAAAGTGGGCGGCGCGTTTGGCTGCGTCGCATACAGAATCTTTCCCATATTGTCCTGGCCAATGCGAACCCCATTCGGGATGCGCTCATCTCCGAGGACGGCTTTGCTCCCGAGAAAGTGCGATTGATCCATAATGGGGTGGATGTCGAACGATTCTCGCGTGTACCCAATTGCCGCGAGAGGATGTTTCCGGGATCCAGCGGACAGAAGCTGGTCGTGCTGGTGGGCAACATGCACACCGATATCAAGGGGCATCCCTGGTTGATCGCGGCCGCCCCGAAGATCGTGGAGCAATTTCCCGAGGTACGCTTCCTTTTCGCAGGAGATGGCGCGATGCGTCCCGAGTTTGAACGACAGGTTGGGGATTTAGGTTTGAAAGAAAGCTTTCAGTTTCTCGGGCGGCGGAACGATATTCCGGAAATCCTTCGCAGTTGCGATATCGCTGTGCTTCCCTCGAAGGCGGAAGGATTGCCAAACGCAGTGCTGGAATACATGTGCGCAGGATTACCTGTGGTTGCAACTGCAGTGGGAGGGAATGCGGAGGTCGTCCGCCACGGCGAGACCGGGTTGCTGGTGCCGCCACAGAACTCCGACGCGTTAGCAACGGCGATTCTCCAGCTCATGAAGGATCCCGCATCGGCGAAACGAATGGGAGAAGACAGTCAGCGGTACGTGAGCGCCAATTTCAGTTTCGAACGGCTCATCCGCGAAGTCGACGGGTTATACACCGAATTGTTGCAGGGGAAGGAAGAGAAGAACTAATCACATCGTATGCCCTCGATTCACACATCGTGGAGCGATCGCTGGAAGCGTCTGACTTCCATGAACCGGGCGGAGTTCGCCGACCGTGCTCGCCAGCAATTCATGATGAGGGCGGATGCTCTGCGTTACCGCGCGGGATTTCAATTTGGCGAAAACGCAGCCGCCGGCGGCGCCGCCCAGCCAAAATTCTTCTTCTCTCCCGCCTCGGTCTCTTCGCTGTGCGCCCTGCTCAAGGAACGTCTTCCTGCGGAAGTGGAAGTTACTCTACGGAAGGCGCAGCGCATCTGCGAACATCGTTTCGATTTGCTCGGATACGAGGATCTGAACTATGGGACTCGGATTGACTGGCATCGGGACCTCGTCCACAAGAAGCAGGCGCCACGGAAGCCCTGGTACCAGGTCCATTATCTGGATTTCAACGAAGTTGGCGACAGCAAGGTCACCTGG
This sequence comes from Terriglobia bacterium, assembly GCA_963832635.1. Classification (GTDB taxonomy): domain Bacteria; phylum Acidobacteriota; class Terriglobia; order Terriglobales; family Acidobacteriaceae; genus DATFTE01. Next base: position 19,409 of record CAWHVH010000018.1, read on the forward strand.
GAGTTGAACCGGCACCAGCATTTGGTGACCCTGGCGAAGGCGTATCGCCTGAGCGGCGACGAAAAATTCGGGAGGGAGATTTTTTCGCAGTGGCAGGCTTGGCACGCCGAAAATCCCTATCCCATCGGAATCAACTGGGCGAGCAGCTTGGAGGTGGCTTTTCGAAGTCTGTCCTGGATCTGGACCTATTGCTTGCTGGGCGACTGCAGCGTAGCGCCGGCGGGCTTTCGTCAGCAGTGGCTTCGCGCTCTCGGCATCAATGGACGACATATCGAATGCTACCTCTCGACATATTTCTCGCCCAACACTCATCTGCTGGGCGAAGGGGTGGCGCTGTTCTTCATCGGGATGATGTGTCCGGAATTGAGTTCCGCGAACCGGTGGCGGCGGCTGGGGTGGAATATTGTCACCCGCGAGTCCGCGCGACAAGTGCGGGCGGACGGCATGCATTTCGAACAATCCACTTACTATCATGTGTACGCCCTTGACTTCTTTCTGCATGCGGGCATCCTGGCCAATGTGAACGACCTGCCGGTGCCAGCGAGCTTTGACGCGACGCTCGAAAAGATGTTGGACGCTTTACGCTTGTTGACGCGCGCGGGAACGCCGCCTCGTTTTGGCGACGATGACGGGGGCCGCCTGTTTGACCCGCGGCGCAACCGGGCAGAACACTTAGCTGATCCGCTGGCCACCGGGGCGATCCTGTTCGGGAGGGGCGATCTGAAGGCGTTGGCGGGGAACCTGCGCGAAGAGACGGTCTGGCTGCTGGGCAAGCAAGGCGCTGAACAGTTCGATCGCCTTCCTGTGAAACCAGCGGACGAGAATTCCTCGGTCCTGCCGTCTGCAGGGTTGTATCTCATGAGCAGTCCGCTCCAGCAATTGGTGATTGACGCGGGTCCACAAGGCGCTGCGACTGCCGGCCACGGCCATGCCGATGCCCTCAGCATTTGCCTCAACGCGAATGCCTGCACCCTCCTGATGGATCCCGGAACCTGCGAGTATGTTGGGGAGGAGCGCAGGCTTTTTCGCAGCACTCATTTCCACAATACGCTTGTCGTCGATGGCAAAGGGCAGGCACAGCCGAAAGGGCCGTTTTCCTGGGTGCGTCTTCCCAACGTGCGGTCCGAAGGGTGGATTACAGGGCCAACCTTCGATCTGTTCGCCGGCAGCCACGACGGTTATGCTCCGATCCTTCATCGCCGGTGGGTCTTCTCTCTGAAGTCGGAATTCTGGCTGGTGCGGGACCTGGTGCTCGGAGAAGGAAAGCATAAGCTTGACCTTTTCTGGCACCTCGGGCCGGAGGCGTCGACGACAGATAATCAAGGGTTCGTGAACCATCAGGGGCAGGAGATTCTGCGCATCCTAAGTGTCGAAGGGAACGATTGGCGCCGCGAAGTTGAGGCGGGGTGGTGGTCTCCCGTCTACGGCAAGAAAGAACCCGGCGCGGTTTTACACTTCGGTACCGTGTCCAACTTGCCCGCGGAATTTGTAACCTTGTTGGTACCGGTGCTTGCGGGAGCGAAGGCGGGTACTCTTGCTGGTGTGGACTTAGGGCAGGCAGAGACGAAGGCTCGCGCTTATCGGTATGAAACCGCGGATGAAGAGCACCTGCTGATTTTTGGCGGTGGTGGGGAATCTTGGACCGCCGGTTCGTGGTCTAGCGATGCGGAGTTCATGCATGTGGGACGGCGGGCGGATCGGCAACGACTGATTGTCTGCAACGCGAGCTACCTTGGGGCAGGAGGAAAAAGAGTGGTTTCTTCCGCTGCCGCCATCCTGCGATGCGAGATACTGATAAAGGATGGGGGTGTTGAAGTTCTCTGTTCTGACGAGAACGCAGTCATCATGAAAGATTCGATCCGGGCAATGTGGCGGGAGTCGGGTGCGTCTTCGAAGGTCCCAGCCGCGGGAGAAACGGTGTCCTAGCATGTGCGGAATTTGTGGAATCTTTTATCCCGATGCGCGAGAACGTGCCGACCGCGGCGTCTTGGGGGAAATGAACGCGCAAATCGCTCACCGGGGACCCGACGATGACGGATTCTTCGTCGAGGGCAATGTCGGCTTGGCCATGCGTCGGTTGAGCATCATTGACGTAAAAACCGGGCACCAACCGCTCAGCAATGAAGACGAAAGCGCCTGGATCGTCTACAACGGGGAGATTTACAACCATCAGGAACTCCGCGCCGGCCTTGCGACAAAAGGCCACCGGTATCGAACCAAGAGTGACACCGAGACGATCGTTCACCTGTACGAAGAATACGGGTGCGATTGCGTGAAGCATCTTCGCGGCATGTTTGCCTTCGCCATCTGGAATCGGCGGAGCCGCAGACTCTTGGTGGCGCGCGATCGCCTGGGAATCAAGCCTCTTTATTATTTCTTCGATGGAAAGAAATTTCTCTTTGGTTCCGAGATCAAGACCATCCTCACCTATCCCGGGGTGAAGGCGGAGTTTAACGCCGCCACCTTGGCTGAGTACCTGGCATTCGGTTACATCGCTGGGCAGGAAACGATGTTCCGCGGGATCCGAAAGTTGCTCCCCGGGCACACCCTGGAACTCAACGAACGCGGGGAGATGTCCATCCAGCCTTACTGGGACATGCCGTCGGGCGATGGTGCGGTGCGCCGTTCCCGCGACTACTACGTCAAGACCTATCGCGAGCTACTGGAACAATGCGTCGCGAGTCACTTGATGAGCGATGTTCCGCTGGGAGTCTTCTTGAGTGGCGGCCTAGATTCCAGCGCGGTTGCGGCTCTGACCACGAAAATCCGCAAGGAACCCATCGAAACCTTCGCCGTGGGATACGGCGAGGATGCGTTTAGTGAGCTGCCATTCGCCCGGCAGGTTGCGGAACACATAGGATCGAAGCATCACGAAGTACGTTTAAGCCGAGAAGAGTTCTTCGATCATCTTCCAATGCTGATCTGGCACGAGGACGAGCCCATTGTGTGGCCCTCGAGCGTCTCTCTTTATTCCGTCGCGAGGCTGGCGCGTGAGCGTGTGACCGTGGTGCTCACCGGCGAGGGAAGCGACGAAACCCTCGCCGGCTACACGCGCTATGCCTGGACTCTAATCAACTCGCGAATGGACGGCGTGTACCGTTCGGTAACGCCAGCATTTCTCCGGGATTTCATTCGCAAGGGAATCGGTGCGGGTCCTCTGGGCGCAACCCTGCACCGGAAACTGGAACATACGTTCCTGGTTCGAGACGGAGCTTCGTGGCCGTCGCTTTACTTCGACAACTTCTATTCCGCATTCTCCGCAACGGAAGCGGCTGATTTGCTCACCGATGCCGCGCGGCAGTCCGCAAACGATGCTTATGGTGGGTCGATGTCCTATTGGGAACAGTCGACCGGAGATCTGTTGCACCGGCTGCTTTATACCGACATCAAGACCTACCTGGTCGAACTGCTGATGAAGCAGGATCAAATGAGTATGGCTGCATCGATCGAAAGCCGGGTGCCGTTTCTGGACCACGTGCTGGTTGAGTTCACGGCCAGCATCCCGGCTGAGTTCTCGATCGAGGGCCTTGCCGGAAAACATATCCTGAAGTCGGCGGTGGAGGATCTGCTGCCGCACTCCATTATCTATCGCAAGAAGATGGGATTCCCGACACCGTGGGCTTACTGGCTCGCCGGGCCGCAACTCGATGATCTGGAACACATGTTGCTTGAGCCCCGCACATTGGAGCGCAATCTGTTCAAGCCTGAGGCGATCAAGCGCCTGTTCGCGGAACATCGAGCACACCGGCGTGACCACGGGAATCGGATATGGCGCCTGCTCAATCTGGAGACGTGGATGCGTGTCTTCATCGATGGTGAGATTCCCGCGCACCATGATGTCCGCCAAAAACTGGGCGCTGCGATCGGGTAGAGAATTTCTCAGCACATGCGGAAATACATTCGGCGAGCCGCGCTGCAGGTTCTACGGGGCACGGGCGTTTTTCGCCTGGTGCGCGA